>NZ_CP108676.1:2387500-7187500 GCF_045162825.1 Streptomyces prunicolor
GCGGACATGCTGAATGCGCCCCTGCTGAGAGGGAGTCGTAGGTAGTGGGTTGGCCGCTTCCGGCTGCTGGCGAATGCCGTACCCGGGTCAAGCGGCTCGGGCTACATTACGCACCCCGCCAAGACGCGTCAACTTGGCCGACGTCGCGGCGTATGAGCCCGATACGGGCTAACCGTAGGGTCGTTGGTGATCCAAAACCGCCATGGGTGGACGGCGCCCTCGCCGGACACTCCGGTGCGGGGACCGTTGCTTACCTGATGGGAGGGGACGGGTGTACCGGCCAGCATCCTCAAGGGTGTCTCGCCCGTGGTGCACGCGTCCGTGCCGTCCAGGGAGCGGTCTACGTCCAGGGCGGTGGCCAGGCGGGCGGGGCCTTTGGCCAGTTCTTTGTCATTTCGGGCCGAGAGTCGACGTTTGCGCGCGAGTTCGGCGCCCTCGACGATCTCGCCGGCGCGAAGCAGGACCCCTCTTGCCGTGCCCTCCGGACCGCACACCAGGTTCATGCAGTGCCACATGCCGTAGGTGAAGTAGACGTACACGTACCCAGGCGGACCGAACATCACGCCGTTGCGGGCGGTCGGACCCCGATATGCGTGGGACGCGGGGTCGTTGCCGCCGTCGTAGGCCTCGACCTCTGTGATGCGCAGGACGATCGGGCCGTCGGGGGTCGTACGGACGACGATGCGGCCCAGGAGGTCGGGGGCGACCTCCAGTACAGGGCGGTCGAAGAACTCTCTGGGGAGTGGCATACGGTCCGGGGGCGCGATCATGGCGTCCGAGCGTAGTCCAGGCGCGCTTGTGCCAAGGGGTGGTCAAGGTTCCGTCCGCTTGCCAGGGTGTGGCGCGGAACCGGGCGCGGTCGGTTCGCGTTTGTAGGGATCAAGGGTCCATACGTAAAGGGAGAGTCATGGCGTTCAAGAAGCTGCTCGCGAGCCTGGGGGCCGGCGGGGCTTCGGTGGAGACGGTGCTGACCGAGGTCAACGTCGTTCCGGGCGGGGTCGTCCAGGGCGAGGTTCGGATCCAGGGCGGGTCCGTCGCCCAGGAGATCCAGGGGCTCTCGGTCGGACTGCAGGCCAAGGTCGAGATCGAGAGCGGCGACCAGGAGTACAAGCAGGACATCGAGTTCACGAAGGTGCGGCTGGGCGGTGCCTTCGAGTTGCAGGCGGGTGCCGCGCACAACGTGCCGTTCGGGCTGGAGATCCCCTGGGAGACGCCGGTCACGATGATCGACGGCCAGCCGCTGCGCGGGATGCACATCGGGGTGAGCACCGAGCTGGCGATCGCGCGGGCCGTGGACTCCAGTGACCTCGACCCGGTCAGCGTGCACCCGCTGCCGGCGCAGAAGGCGATCCTGGACGCCTTCATCCGGCTCGGCTTCCGCTTCAAGAACGCGGACATGGAGCGCGGTCACATCCGGGGGACGCGGCAGAAGCTGCCGTTCTACCAGGAGATCGAGTTCTACCCGCCGTCGCAGTACCGCGGGCTGAACCAGGTCGAGTTGAGCTTCGTGGCCGACGAGAACGCGATGGACGTCATCCTGGAGATGGACAAGAAGCCGGGCCTGTTCAGCGAGGGCAGTGACACCTTCCGGTCCTTCCAGGTGGGTCTGCACGACTTCCAGGGGACCGACTGGGCGGCGTACCTCAACCAGTGGCTGTCCGAGGTCGGCAGCAAGCGCAACTGGTTCTAGGCTCGGTATCCACTGAAGAAACCGATCAGGAGGTACCGAGGTGACCGAGCTCAAGCGGCGGCCGCTCCCCCATGACTTCCACCCGCCCGTGCCGGCGTTCACGGTGACGAGTGAGGACGTCGAACCGGGGGCGAAGCTCAAGGACGCTCAGGTCTACGCGGCCGGCAACACCTCGCCGCAGCTGCGGTGGGAGGGCTTCCCGCCCGAGACCAAGAGTTTCGCCGTGACCTGTTACGACCCGGACGCCCCTACGGGGAGCGGGTTCTGGCACTGGACCGTGTTCGACATCCCGGTCTCGGTGACCGAGCTGCCGGAGGGTGCGGGCAGCGGCAAGTTCGAGGGACTGCCGGAGGGCGCCGTACAGGTGCGCAACGACTACGGGTCGAAGGACTTCGGCGGTGCCGCGCCGCCGCCCGGGGACGGGTCGCACCGTTATGTGTTCACGGTGTACGCCGTGGATGCGGAGAAACTTGGTCCGGACTCGGACGTTTCTCCGGCGGTCGTCGGTTTCAACCTGCGGTTCCACGCGCTGGCGCGTGCCCAGCTGATCGGTGAGTACGAAGCGCCCGCCGAAGACTGACCTTCATAGAACGTTTGCCCGCCTCTGGTCTTGGAATTGATCAGGGGCGGGCATTTTTTATTGCGTTGTCCATCTCGGCATGCCCGGCCAGAGTTGATCCAAGCCCGCCGTGCGGTGGGCCGGTTGCACATGGGAGGTGGGCTGGATGCGGGACACGCTGGTGCTGAACGCGAGCTTCGAGCCGCTGTCGACGGTGTCGTTGAATCGAGCCGTCGTTCTGGTGCTGCAGGACAAGGCTGTCGTCGAGCAGGCCCACCCCGAACTGCGGATGCGCGGAGCCGAGGTCGATATACCGGTCCCCCGGGTGATCCGGCTGTGCAGGTATGTCAGGGTGCCGTTCCGAAGACAAGCTCCCTGGTCGAGGCGCGGTGTGCTGGTCCGGGACCGGCACAGGTGCGCGTACTGCGGCAGGCGGGCGACGACGGTCGACCACGTGGTGCCGAGGGCGCAGGGCGGTCAGGACTCCTGGCTGAATACGGTGGCCTCGTGTGCGGAGGACAACCATCGCAAGGCGGCGCGGACTCCGGAGCAGGCGGGGATGCCGTTGCTGCGGCAGCCGTTCGAGCCGACGCCCGCTGACGCGATGCTGTTGGCACTGGGGACCGAGGACTTCGATGCGCTGCCGGAGTGGTTGATCCAGCCGGCCGCGTAGAGCGCGTGAGCAGAACTGGGGCCCATCTCCTGCGGGAGGTGGGCCCCAGTGTCGTGGCTACGACCCGTCAGTCGATGGACGGCTTCTCTCGGCGTTCCGAATTGCCGTCCGAGTTGCCGGAGTTGCCTCCGCCGCCGCCCGAACCGCCGCCGAACGGGCCCACGTTGCCCATGGCGCCGGAGAGGCCCTTGAGGGCGTCGCCGATTTCGCTGGGGACGATCCAGAGCTTGTTGGCGTCACCTGCAGCGATCTTGGGCAGCATCTGGAGGTACTGGTAGGAGAGGAGCTTCTGGTCGGCGTCGCCCGCATGGATCGCCTCGAAGACCGTGCGGACGGCCTGGGCCTCACCCTCGGCGCGGAGGGCCGCGGCCTTGGCCTCACCTT
This sequence comes from Streptomyces prunicolor, assembly GCF_045162825.1. Taxonomy (NCBI): domain Bacteria; kingdom Bacillati; phylum Actinomycetota; class Actinomycetes; order Kitasatosporales; family Streptomycetaceae; genus Streptomyces; species Streptomyces prunicolor. The sequence continues at coordinate 2,390,807 of NZ_CP108676.1, forward strand.
CGGCGCGCAGGATCTGGGACTGCTTCTCACCTTCGGCGGTGAGGATGGCGGCCTGGCGCGTACCTTCCGCGGTGAGGATCGCGGCGCGCTTGTCACGGTCGGCGCGCATCTGCTTCTCCATCGAGTCCTGGATGGAGGTGGGGGGCTCAATTGCCTTGAGCTCGACGCGGTTTACGCGAATGCCCCACTTGCCCGTCGCCTCGTCGAGGACTCCGCGCAGGGCCGCGTTGATCTCCTCGCGGGAGGTCAGGGTCCGCTCCAGGTCCATGCCGCCGATGATGTTGCGGAGCGTGGTGACCGTGAGCTGCTCGATCGCCTGGATGTAGCTGGCCACTTCGTAGGTCGCGGCCCGCGCGTCCGTCACCTGGTAGTAGATGACCGTGTCGATGTTGACGACCAGGTTGTCCTGGGTGATCACCGGCTGCGGCGGGAACGGTACGACCTGTTCGCGCAGGTCGATGCGGTTGCGGATCGTGTCGATGAACGGGACGACGATGTTGAGTCCCGCGTTGAGTGTCCGTGTGTAGCGACCGAATCGCTCGACGATCGCGGCACTTGCCTGCGGGATGACCTGGATCGTCTTGATCAAAGCGATGAAGACCAACACCACCAGGATGATCAAGACGATGATGACCGGTTCCATCGTGCTCCCCGTACCCTTCTCCGCCTCGGCGCTTTCGGAAGATCTTATGGTTGTTGAAGATCTTGCTGGTCGAGTCTGTCAGACCGTCACGCAACTCGTGTGCTGTTCGGTTCAGTTGAGACCTGCCAGGTCATCAGTCGTGTCCTGCGAGATCGTCGGTTGAGTCCTGCGAGGTCAGATGACGATCGCGGTGGCTCCCTCGATCTCCACGACGTCCACCTCCTGGCCCGGTTCATAGGCGCGGTCGGTGTCGAGCGAGCGGGCCGACCAGATCTCTCCGGCCAGCTTGATCCGGCCGCCGCCGGAACTGTCCACGCGCTCCAGGACGACGGCCCGTTTGCCCTTCAAGGCATCGATGCCCGTGGCGAGTTGGGGCAGCGTCGCGCGGTGCCGGGTCGCGATGGGTCGTACGACCGCGATGAGGGCGACCGAGACGACGACGAAGACGAGGACCTGGACGACGATGCCCCCGCCGATCCCGGCGGTCACCGCGGCGGCGACGGCGCCCACGCCGAACATGCCGAATTCCGGCATCGCGGTCACCACGAGGGGGATCCCGAGTGCTGCCGCGCCGACGAGCCACCACACCCATGCGTCGATGTCGTTCACATCGTCAATGGTAGGGCTGCGGGTCCCGTCACGGACAGGGCGCATATGTCCCTACACCCGCTTCTTACAAGGCAGTTCAGGCCATGGGGAGACCGTGAGCGGTCCAGCGGTCGCCGACCTGCTCCACGATGAGCGGGAGACCGAAGCACAACGACAGGTTGCGGGCGGTGAGTTCGAGCTCCAGCGGGCCCGCGGCGAGGACCTTGCCCTGACGGATCATCAGGACATGGGTGAAGCCGGGGGCGATCTCCTCGACGTGGTGCGTGACCATGATCATGGAGGGGGCGATCGGGTCACGGGCGAGGCGGCCGAGCCGGCGTACGAGGTCCTCGCGACCGCCGAGGTCGAGGCCGGCGGCGGGCTCGTCGAGGAGCAGCAGCTCGGGGTCGGTCATCAGGGCGCGGGCGATGAGGGTGCGCTTGCGCTCGCCCTCGGACAGCGTGCCGAACTTGCGGTCCAGGTAGTCGCTCATGCCGAGGCGGTCGAGGAAGGCGCGGGCGCGCTGCTCGTCGACGTCCTCGTAGTCCTCGTTCCAGCCCGCGGTCATGCCATAAGCCGCGGTCAGGACGGTCTGCAGGACGGTCTGGCGCTTGGGGAGCTTCTCGGCCATGGCGATGCCGGCGACGCCGATGCGGGGGCGCAGTTCGAAGACGTCGACCTTGCCGAGGGTCTCGCCGAGGATGGTGGCGGTGCCGCTGCTGGGGAACAGGTAGCTGGACGCGACGTTCAGGAGCGTGGTCTTGCCGGCGCCGTTCGGGCCGAGGATGACCCAGCGCTCGCCCTCCTTGACCGACCAGGAGACCTGGTCCACCAGAGCCCGGCCCTCCCGGACCACGGTTACGTCCTCCAGCTCCAGAACATCGCTCATGAGCGCGCTGTCTCCCATTGCATCGTCGGCCTGTCTCGGCTGTCGCGTGCGCCGGTAGGCGCAGCCCTCGAAGAAATCTACGCCACCGGCCGGGCGGTCCATTCCATCGGTCCTGTCCTTAGGGTGGACGCCATGCTTTCGGAACCACGCTCAGGACGCCTCGCCGCCTGGGGAAATGCCCTGTTGGCCGGACTTGTCTCGCCGGACGACGCCGTCCTCGCCATCGTGGGCGAGGACGCCGTGCACCGGGTGGAGGGGCTGCCGGGCGAGTCGGCACCCGTCGGACTCACCCTCGCGCTGGGACGGCTGCGCACCCTCGGGGCGACCGGCCTGCGGGTGGCGCTGCCCACGTCGGGACACCCCCTGGGGCTGAGCGGCCCGCCCGCCTTCAACGCCCGCGCACTGGAGGCCGAGGAGGCGGTGATCTGCTACGGCGTCGCGCTCGGCCTCGTTCCCGAGGTGTACGAGGCCGGTCCCGCCGGTGACGTCCATGTCGAGGTCGTGTGGCACTGCCTGCCAGTGCGGGAGGCGCCGCCCGCCGATGTGCCCTCGCTCGGGGAGGCCGAGCGGGAGCTGGCGGAGGCGCTGCGCGACGCGACAGCGGTGTTGTCGCGGCTCGACGTCGCCGGGTCCGGACCGGTGGCCGAGGCTGCGGTCGACGCGTATCGGGCGCGGGCGGAGCGGGGGCGGGAGGTGTTGGCGCCGGGGTATCCGCCGCGGGCGGTGCGGGTGCTGGAGCTTGCGCAGCGGGTGGGGTTGTTGGTGTCCGTGGCTTACGAGAACGGGCCCGGGGGTGCGGTGAGCGCGTCCGAGATGGGGGCGCGGGCCGAGGCGTTGCGGCCGGTGGAGCGGACGGCTCGGCGGGCTCAGGTGGCTGCGTACAACTCCGTTGTGGAGGAGCGGGAGAAGGGGGTGCGGTGAGCGTTTCGTTGCGATGGTTGCCCTGTGTTGGTGTGGGCGTCTTCTGGGGGCTCTGCCCCCAGACCCCCGTTCGGCCCTGAACGGGCCTCGTCCTCAAACGCCGGACGGGCTGAACAATGCCGGCCTGGGTTGAAAGGCGAGCCCGCGCAGAAAGCCTGACTTCGCTTCAGGTGTCACAAGGAGGGGCCCCGCGAGTCGTCGTTGACTCGTGGGGCCCCTCTTCAGTGCTGTGGGCGTCAGTCGTTGATGCCCTTGTTGCCGAACGCGGGGTTCAGCAGGCCGATGACGTTGACGCTGTCGCCGACGACGTTGACCGGGACGTGGACCGGGACCTGGACGGCGTTGCCCGAACCGACACCCGGGGACTTCACGGCCGCGCCGTCGGCACCGGCGTCGGCGAAAGCGGCACCGGCGGAGGCGCCGGCGGCGATACCGGCGACGGTGAGGGCCACAGCGGCCTTCTTGGCGATGTTCATGGGAAGCGTTCCTCCTGCGATTGCGTGACCGACCCGGCCGCGGGTCGTGCGCTGATCAACGCACGGAACGGCGGAAACGGCACGGACATCCGCGTTTGACTGCCCGTTCGGATCATTGGCGCGACAAGCCGACCAGGTGACCAGGTGACGAGCAGACCGGCCTCCCAGGGAGTGCCCTGGGAGGCCGGAGGTCACTGTCGCGGGGCGACGTGCGTCACTGGTTGACGCCCAGGTTGCCGAAGGCGGGGTTCAGGACGCCGATGACGTTCACGCTGTTGCCGACCGCGTTGACCGGGACGTGCACCGGGACCTGGACGACGTTGCCCGAGGCGACGCCGGGCGAACCGGCGGCCTGGCCGTTCGCCAGACCGTCGGCGGAGGCCAGCCCGGCACCGGCGGCTACCAGCCCGCCGGCCACCATCGTCACGGCCGCTGCCTTCTTCAGGTTCTTCACTTCTGAGCCCTCCTAGCGATCACCGCGGCAGGCGCCGCGGCACGCACTGGAGAACGGCGGAGATCCACGAAGGATGCGCCATTCGAGGGACATTCCCACGACGGTATGAATCTCAGCCCGGAACGAGACGCTCCGTGTTGCCGTCATGCCACCACTGCGACACCGCTCACCTGGTCAGACCGTGGCGTACGGCGAACAGCGCGGCCTGGGTGCGGTCCGCCAGGTCGAGCTTCATCAGGATGTTCGAGACGTGGGTCTTGACCGTCTTCTCGGAGAGCACCAGGGCGCGGGCTATCTCGCGGTTGGAGCGGCCGTCGGCGATCAGGCCGAGCACCTCGCGCTCCCGCTCGGTGAGCGAACCGCCTCTCCCCTGCCCCGAGTTGGACTCCTCCTGGGACAACAGGACGCCGGCGACCTCGGGTTGGAGCAGGATGTGGCCCGCGTGGACGGAACGGATGGCGCCGGCCAGGGCGTCCGGGTCCACGTCCTTGTAGACGTAACCGGCGGCGCCCGCGCGCAGAGCCGGGATCACCGTGCGCTGTTCGGTGAAGCTGGTGACGATCAACACGCGCGCGGGGTGGTCGAGTTCGCGGAGCTTGCGCAGGGCCTCGATGCCGTCCATGCCCGGCATCTTGACGTCCATGAGAACGACGTCGGGCTTCAACTCCTCGGTGCGGGCGACTCCTTCGGCGCCGTCGGCCGCCTCGCCGACGACCTCGATGTCGTCCTGCACCTCCAGGAAGGTGCGCAGGCCCCGGCGGACGACCTGGTGGTCGTCGACGATCAGCACCTTGATTGCGTCAGCCACCGGGGACCTCCATCTCGATCGTGGTGCCCTTTCCGGGCGCCGATTCCACGGTCAGCGTGCCGCCGACGCCGTTCGTCCGGTCCCGCATGGAGACCAGGCCGAGGTGGCGTCCCGCGCGTCGGATCGACTGGGGTTCGAAGCCGCTGCCGTCGTCGGTGATCCGTAGGACCGCTCCGCAGCCGCGTCGCTCCAGGGTCACGGCGACGTGGTCCGCGCCGGAGTGGCGCAGTGCGTTGTGCAGGGCCTCCTGGGCGACGCGGAGCATGGCCTCCTCCTGGGCGGCTGGCAGGGCGCGGAAGCCGCGGCCGGTGAAGGTCACGCGTGCGGTGTGGGCGCGGTCGAGGACCTGGATCTGGGTGCGCAGGGTGGCGCTCAGTCCGTCCTCGTCGAGGGCGGCGGGGCGCAACTCGACGACGGCGGCGCGCAGTTCGTCGGCTGCCTCGGCGGCGAGCGCGGCCACCTGCTGGAGTTCGCCCTTGGCCCGGGAGGGGTCGCGGTCCACGAGGGTGGCGGCGGCCTGTGCGGTGAGGCGGAGCGAGAACAGCTTCTGGGACACCGCGTCGTGCAGTTCGTGGGCCAGGCGGGAGCGCTCCTCGGCGATGGTCAGCTCGCGGCTGCGCTCGTACAGGCGGGCGTTGGTGAGGGCGATGGCGGCGTGTTGGGCGAGGATGGCGAGCAGCTCCTCGTCCTCCTCCGTGAAGCCGCAACTGCCGTCCCGCTTCGGGCAGTTCTTGTTGGCGAGGAAGAGTGCGCCGATGACCTCGTCGTCGTCGCGGATGGGCAGGCCCAGGAAGTCGGACATGTCGGGGTGGGCCGAGGGCCAGCCCTCGAAGCGCGGGTCCTTGCGTACGTCCGCGAGGCGCTCGGCCTTGGCCTCGTGCAGCATCGAGGCGAGGATGCCGTGCTGGCGCGGGAGCGGGCCGATGGCCTTCCACTGGGCGTCGCTGACGCCGTCGACCACGAACTGGGCGAAGCCGCCGTGGTCGTCGGGGACGCCGAGCGCGGCGTACTGCGCGTCGAGCAGCTCGCGGGCCGAGGCGACGATCGTCTTGAGGACGTCGCGCACCTCAAGGTGCCTGCTCATGGCCAGCAGTGCGGTACTCACCGCCGCGAGGCCGGACCGTGGACCTTGACTCATGTCCTCACGGTACCGGCGGGGTCCGACAGTGCGGATCGGGCTGGTGGCGGCCGTCGTCTGGTCCGGTGGACCTAGGGCGAAGGGCCCCGGTGGACTGCGGCCGACGTCCGACGCGGCGGAGGCGATCCCGTTCCTACGTTGGGGGCACGCCGACGGAGGCGTAGTGGACGAGGGGACGTGTGTCATGTCGGTAGCGATCATCACGGGGGCGTCGAAGGGGCTGGGGCGGGCACTCGCCGAGGCGCTGGCCGCGCGGGGCTGGGACCTGGTGCTCGACGCCAGGACCGAGGGGGTGCTCACAGACGCCGCGGTGGCCGTCGCCGCGTACGGCACGCGCGTGGAAGCCTTTCCCGGGGACGTCACGGATGCCGCGCACCGCGCGGAGCTGGTGGCCGCGGCGGGGAAGCTGGGCGGCGTCGACCTGGTCGTCAGCAACGCGAGCGCGCTGGGCGCCGAGCCGCTCGTACGCCTTGAGGAGCTGACCCTGGACGGGCTGCGGCGGGCGCTGGAGGTGAACGTGGTGGCCGCGCTGGGGTTGGTCCAGGAGGCGTTGCCGCTGTTGCGGGCCTCGCGGGCGGGTGCGGTGATCGCGGTCAGCTCGGACGCGGCGGCCGAGGCCTACGAGACATGGGGCGGCTACGGGGCGTCCAAGGCGGCCCTCGACCATCTTGCGGCCGTGCTCGGCGCCGAGGAGCCCAGGCTGCGGGTCTGGGCGGTCGACCCCGGGGACATGGGCACCGACCTGTACGCGGCGGCCGTACCGGACGACGACGATCCGCGGCCGTCGCCGACCTCCGTAGTACCGGCCTTTCTACGGCTGCTGGACGAGCGTCCGGCGAGCGGGCGCTACGGGGCGCCGGCCCTCCTGGAGGAGCGATGACAGTGGCCGTGCGGGTCCCGGACGAGCTGTCCGCGCGTGTGCCCGCCGAGCAGCGCGGGCCCGGGCTCGACCGGGATGCCGTACGACTGCTCGTGTCGCGCGGTACCGAGGTGTCGCATCACGTGTTCGCGGAGCTGCCGCGGCTGCTGCGGGCCGGGGATCTGTTGGTCGTGAACACGTCGCCGACGCTCGCCGCGGCGGTGGACGGGTGGATCGGGCACGCACGCGTGGTGGTGCATTTCTCCACCCGGGGCGATGACGGACGGTGGGCGGTCGAACTGCGCGAGCCGGACGGGAAGGGCACCACACGCGCGCGTGCGGGCGGCCCGGAGGGGACGCAGGTGCGGCTGCCCGGAGGTGTGCGGCTGGTCCTGGAGGAGCCGCTGAGTGCGCGCGGTGAGCGGTTGTGGTGGGGGCGGGTGTCGGGGGTGTCGCATCCAGAAACGCCGGGGACCGGCGTGCCCGCGCTGCTCCGGGAGCATGGGCGGCCCATCCGTTACTCCTATACGGAGCGCGATCAGCCGCTCTCCGTCTACCAGACGGTGTTCTCGCTGCCTACGGAGGACGGGACGGGCAGTGCGGAGATGCCCAGTGCGGCTCGGCCCTTCACCGCGCGGCTGGTGGCGGAGCTGGTGAGTCGGGGGGTGCAGTTCGCGCCGATCACCTTGCACACCGGGGTGGCCTCGGCCGAGGTGCAGGAGCCGCCGTATCCGGAGCGGTTCGCGGTGTCGGAGGTGTCGGCCCGGTTGATCAACGCGGCCCGGGCCGGAGACGGCCGGGTGATCGCGGTCGGGACCACCGCCGTGCGAGCCGTCGAGTCGGCCGCCGGGGACGACGGGGTCGTACGCGCGCGTGCGGGGTGGACCGATCTCGTCGTGACGCCGGAGCGGGGGGTGCGGGTGGTGGACGGGCTGCTGACGGGGCTGCACGAGCCGGAGGCCTCGCATCTGCTGATGCTGGAGGCGGTCGCCGGGCGGGCCGCCGTAGGCCGGAGTTATGAGGAGGCGCTGCGGGGGCTCTACCTGTGGCACGAGTTCGGGGACGTGCATCTCATCCTCCCGGAGGAGGGCCCTCACGCGGCGCGTTGCTCCAGCAACTCGGAGTGAGGTTGATGTGCGGTCGATGTGACCCCGCACATAGGGCGCAGATCACGTACTAGCGGACATAGGAGATATAGGCGCCCCCCTTGAGCGGGACAGACGGCCCTGTCTGTCCCGTTTTGCCCTGGACCGGTCAACTACCCGGGATCGTACGTCACACCTTTGCCAGGGGTTTTTGCGGCCGCTAAGAATTGCAGCCGTCGCTCAGCGCCGTGGATCCCGTCCGCGGCGTTTGTGCCGGAAGCACCCGCGTCCCCGCCGGACGGTGAGCGACCTCCGCGCAATTCGAAGAGGTCCATCCGCCATGCCCAAGAACTCGAACACTCCTGGTCATAGTCGCCTGACCAAGCTGAACAAGCTGAACAAGCAGCACAAGATCGCGCTCGCCGGTGTCGCCACGCTCGGCGCCGCCGCCCTCGCCTTCTCCGCGGTGCCCAGCGACGCGGGGACGACCACGAGCGACGCCGCGGCCTCGACGAAGGTCGCGTACAGCACGGAGCCCATCAAGGGCGTCAAGGCCAGCGTCACCGACCAGCTCGCCGGTGCCGGCGTGAAGACCGAGGCGATCCAGGCGAAGGCCGACGCCAAGGCGAAGGCCGCGAAAGCCAAGGTCGACGCCGCCGCGAAGAAGAAGGCCGCCGCCGAGGCCGCCGCCAAGAAGAAGGCGGAGGCCGCGCGCAAGGCCAAGAAGGCCGCGAGCCGCTCCACCGAGCGCGTCAAGCTCCAGCCCGTCGCCGCGACGACGTACGCCAACAACCTCAACGGCTGGATCAACCACGCGCTGGCGATCATGAAGCAGAAGGGCATCCCGGGCTCGTACAACGGCCTGTACAAGAACATCATGCGGGAGTCCTCGGGCAACCCGAGCGCCATCAACGGCTGGGACGTCAACGCGGTCAACGGCACCCCGTCGATCGGTCTGCTCCAGGTCATCCAGCCGACGTTCAACGCCTACCACGTCTCCGGTACCTCGTCGAACATCTACGACCCGGTCGCCAACATCACCGCCGCCGCCAACTACGCGGCCGACCGGTACGGCTCGATCGACAACGTCAACAGCGCGTACTGAGACGCGTACCGAGGCCTCCGGCGGACCTCTGGGTCTCGGTATCGACGCCGAAGGGCGGCACCCGTGTGAGGGGTGCCGCCCTTCGGCGTCGTACGGGAAGAACTACTTGCGCATGACCTCGGGCTCGTGGCGGCGCAGGAAGCGGGCCACGAAGAAGCCGCAGATCACGCCGAGGGCGATCAGGGCGGCCATGTCCATGCCCCAGGCGCCGACGGTGTGCTCCCACAGCGGGTCGGTGGCGTCGCCGGGCTTGGGCGGGCTGATCTTGTTGAAGTCCAGCGTGGCGCCCGCGGCACCGACCGCCCAGCGCGAGGGCATCAGGTACGAAAACTGGTTGACGCCGACCGCGCCGTTCAGGGTGAACAGGCAGCCGGTGAACACGACCTGGATGATCGCGAACATGACCAGCAGGGGCATGGTCTTCTCGGCCGTCTTCACGAGTGCGGAGATGATCAGGCCGAACATCATCGCGGTGAAGCCGAGACCCATGATCGGGATGCAGAGTTCGAGCATGGTCTGGCTGCCGAGGACCAGGCCCTGCTTGGGGATCTCCCGGCTCGCGAAGCCGATGACACCGACCATCAGGCCCTGCAGCGCGGTGATCACACCGAGCACGAACACCTTCGACATCAGGTACGCCGAGCGGGAGAGGCCGGTCGCGCGCTCCCGTTCGTAGATGACCCGTTCCTTGATCAGTTCGCGGACGGAGTTGGCCGCTCCGGCGAAGCAGGCTCCGACCGCGAGGATCAGCAGGACGGTGGTGGCCGTGCCGTTCGGGATGATGGTGCCGTTCGCCCGGGCCGGGTTGGGCAGCAGGCTGTTGCCCGAGTCGATGAGCAGGCTCACCGCGCCCAGGACGGCCGGCAGGATCACCATCAGGGCCAGGAAGCCCTTGTCGGAGGCGATCACCCCGACATAGCGGCGCACCAGCGTGACGAACTGGGACATCCAGCCCTGCGGCTTCGGCGGCTTCATCGCCTGCATCGGAGGCATCTGTACGGACTGCGGCGCAATCGCGTCGATGTCGGCGGCGTACATCTGGTAGTGCTGCGAGCCCTTCCAGCGGCCCGCCCAGTCGTAGTCGCGGTAGTTCTCGAAGGCGGAGAAGACGTCGGCCCAGGTGTCGTAGCCGAAGAAGTTCAGCGCCTCCTCGGGCGGGCCGAAGTAGGCGACGCTGCCGCCCGGAGCCATCACCAACAGCTTGTCGCAGATGGCCAGTTCGGCCACGGAGTGGGTGACGACGAGGACCGTGCGGCCGTCGTCGGCGAGGCCGCGCAGCAGCTGCATGACATCGCGGTCCATGCCCGGGTCGAGGCCCGAGGTGGGCTCGTCCAGGAAGATCAGCGAGGGCTTGGTGAGGAGTTCCAGGGCGACCGAGACGCGCTTGCGCTGGCCGCCGGAGAGGGAGGTGATCTTCTTCTCTTTGTGGATGTCGAGCTTCAGCTCGCGCAGCACCTCGTCGATACGGGCCTCGCGCTCGGCGCCGGTGGTGTCGGCGGGGAAGCGCAGCTTGGCGGCGTACTTGAGGGCCTTCTTGACGGTCAGTTCCTTGTGCAGGATGTCGTCCTGCGGGACCAGACCGATGCGCTGGCGCAGCTCGGCGAACTGCTTGTAGAGGTTCCGGTTGTCGTAGAGGACGTCGCCCTGGTTGGCGGGCCGGTAGCCGGTGAGCGCCTTCAGCAGGGTCGACTTGCCGGAGCCCGACGGGCCGATGACCGCGATCAGCGACTTCTCCGGTACGCCGAAGGAGACGTCCTTCAGGATCTGCTTGCCGCCGTCGACCGTCACCGTCAAGTGCCGGGCGGAGAAGGAGACTTCACCGGTGTCGACGAACTCTTCGAGCCGGTCCCCGACCAGCCGGAACGTCGAGTGGCCGACGCCGACGATGTCGTTCGGGCCCAGCAGCGCCGAGCCGCCCTTGGTGATCGGCTGGCCGTTGACGTACGTGCCGTTGTGCGAGCCCAGGTCGCGGATCTCGAAGCGGCCGTCGGGCGTCGCGTGGAACTCGGCGTGGTGGCGCGAGACTTGGAGGTCGGAGACCACCAACTCGTTCTCCAGCGCACGGCCGATGCGCATCACGCGGCCCAGCGAGAACTGGTGGAACGTGGTCGGGCTGCGGTCGCCGTAGACCGGCGGCGCCCCCGCGCCGACACCGGGTCCCGGCTGCTGCGGAATCTGGGCGGCGGCCGACGGCGGCTGGTAGCGCTGCTGCTCAGGCGTCTGCGCCGGGGCCTGTTGCGGCGGTGCCTGCTGGGCCCAGCCGGGGCTCGCGCCCTGTGCGGCGTACGGCTGTTGCTGCGGCTGGGCCTGCGGGCTCGCCACGGAGGCCGCGGCGCCGGACAGGCTCAGCCGCGGGCCGTCGGTCGCGTTGCCCAGGTGCACGGACGAGCCGGGGCCGATCTCCATCTGATGGATGCGCTGGCCCTGCACGAACGTGCCGTTGGTGCTGCCGTGGTCGTCGATGACCCAACTCCGGCCGCTCCAGCTGATCGTGGCGTGCCGCCAGGAGACCCTGGCGTCGTCGACCACGACATCCCCCTGCGGATCACGTCCGAGGGTGTAGGGCCTGGACGCGTCGAGCGTCCAGGTCCGTCCATTCAATTCCAGTACGAGTTCCGGCACTCCATGCCCCACTGAGTAGTCCCCCGAGTTACCCCCATCACAGGGAGTCTAGGGATGGCGAACATCGTCGGGAACTATTTCAGGCTGCACCCCCTGACCGAAAGTCGGGCCTTGTGAAGACCACGTCCATACGCTTCCGTCGGTTCCGTTGACGGGGTTGAAACCGGCCCGGAGAGTGGTAATCCACGCGAGGGGGACATGCGTGGTGTCCGCACCGCGCCGCGGATCGGGGGGTCTGCCATGAGCTCAGCTACGAGTGTCAGGACGCCGAACTACGACACGAGGGTGCCCTGGGTCGACGTCCTGCTGTCCGCGATCGCCGCGGTGAGCTGGGCGCTGATAGGCATGGCGGGCACGGCCGCGCTCGGCCTGCACCTGCTGGGCGCCGACGCGACGGGCTCGCTCGGGCCCATGACCGCGGCGGTGGTCGCCCTCGGTGCGGGCGGGTCGGTCACCCCGACCGGCGACGTCTCCGCCTTCGGCCTGACCGGCGCCCAGGCGACCACGGCGGTGACGATCACGCCGTTGGGCGTGAGCCTGGTGGGAGCACTGCTTCTTTCGTACTTCTTCCTACGGTCCCTGCGGGCGGCCGGAGTTGTGATCGCCCCGGCCGAACTCCTCGCGCGCGTGGGCTCGGTGATCGCGCTCTTCGTGGCGATGCTGGGTGGGCTGGCCTGGGCCGGGCACGATGTCATCACGATCGACGGCAGCAAACTCGGCCTCGACAAACTGACGGGCGGCGGTGGAGGGAACGGCGGCGGGCTGAGCATCCCCGGCCTCGGCGACATCGGTGACATCGGCGGGCTGCTGCCGGGCAAGATCAGCGACCTGGTCAAGGCGAAGGCGGCGGTGGGCTTCACGGTCGACACGGCGCCGACGTTGCTGGGCGGCCTCGGCTGGTCGGCCGGCATCCTGCTGATCGCGCTGTTGGCCTCGCGCCGAACTCCTTTGCCGCGCGGTTGGGAGGCCGTCCATCGTGTCGTACGCCCGGCCGCGTCCGCGCTCGTGGCGGTACTGCTGGTCGCGGTGGCGGCGGGGCTCGCGGCGGCGGTGTACGCGGCGATCGGCGACGACCACCCGAAGCGAATTGCCGGCGCCGCGCTCCTTGGCGCCCCCAACGGAGTCTGGCTCGGCATCCCGATCGGCCTCTTCGTTCCCTGGGACGGCAGGGCGACGGGCGAACTGGCAAAACTCCTCCCCCATCCCCTGGACCAACTCCTCAGCGTGAAGTCCGACCAGCCGGTGACGTTGGGGCGGCTGGCCGAACTGGACAGCCGGGTATGGCTGTTGGGGGTTGCGGCGGCGCTGATGATGTTGCTGGCGGGGGTGTTGACGGCGGTGCGGACGCCCTTGGGGGCGGGGCCGGGGAGCGGCTCTGATCGTGCCGGTGCCGGTGAGCGCGGTGTTGCGGGGATTCGCGGGAGTGCTCTCGGTTTCGCCGGGCGGTGTGGTTTACGGCTTGGGGTCGTCACCGCGCTGACGTTGCCGTTGCTGGCGTGGCTGACGGATGTGTCGGTGGACGCGTCGCTGTCGGTGCTGGGGTTCGACGCGTTCGGTGCGGGGATCGAGTTGCACGGGCAGCTGGGGATGGCGTTGGTGCTCGGTGCGGTGTGGGGTGCGGGGGCGGGGTTCCTCGGGGGGTTGCTCGCGTACGCGACCGGGGCTGCGGGGCGGCAGGCTTCGCGGTTGGCACGGGGTGACTTGGGGACGGTGGGATCGGTTCCGGGGACGGGGTCGGGGACGGATTCCGGGTCCGGGTCGGATGCCTGGGCGCCGGGGCAGCCGGGGTATCCGGAACACGCGCAGCCTGCGGGGGGTGTGGGACATGCAGGGCATCCGGCGAGCGCCGGGGACCCTGGGCCCTACGTGCCCAGTTCGCCCTACCGCGCGCCGAACCCCGAGACCAACCCGTATCTGCAACTGCCCGATGAGCTACGGCAACCGGAAGACCGCAGGCCGCCGCCGAGTGGACCCTGGCCTGGTGGGAAGCCACCGGGGCAAGGGGGCGGGGCAGGGCCCAGAGGTTCGGGGTCTGAGGGTGCGGGGCCAGGTGCTTCGGGGCCTAGCGGTGCCATGCCTGGCGGTGGGGCTCGGTCCCGTGGACCGGGGTGGCCGCCGGACGCGGGCTCGGCTCAGGAGGGTGGGTGGCCACCCGGCGCACGGGCGCCGCGGGAAGGCGGTCGGCCGCCCGGCGGAGGCCCGCGGCCCGGCAGCGGCCCTCAACCTCCGGGAAACGCCGGGCAGTTCGGGGCCGGCCCAGTGCCCGGAGCCGCAGGGCCCGGTGGAGTAGGCCCGTATCCCGGAAGCTCGCAGTCGGGCGGAGCCGTCCCGCCTGACGACGGCACTCGCCCCTACGACGACCCGCAGTCGCCCGGCATCCCTTCGCCGCCCGCCGACATGTACGGCGCTCCGACCATGGCCCAGTCCTACGAACCGCCGTCCCGGTCGCCCCGGCGTCGGCCCGGGGCACGTTCGCGGGACTGGCCGGGGGACGACTCGGACGGTGGGCAACCTCCTCCTCCGCCCCCGCCCCCGCCACCACCGCCTCCGCCTCCGGGTAGGCCCAAGGGACGCCGGTGATCCACGTCGGCGCCGGGTGAGCCGGCCGTGGGCGATGTCGGAGAAGACGTGGGGCAAGAGGTAGCGGCATCCCCACGACCCGACAGCCAGACAACCCAGCAGCCCAACCCCCTGCACCCCACCCGTCCGGCCGTATCCCCGCACCCGGCGCCCCACCAATCACCTCTCGCCCAACGACCGGCCAATCCCTGATCGGCACCACACCTCCCCGCGATCACCTCAACGCGTCTCCTGACCGCCCCTCAGCCGACTCTCGACCACCCACAGCCCACTCCTGACCAGGTCACCGCCCCTTCGTGATCGCCTCGTAAGATTCGCGCCACCGACCCGACACCCACTGTTCCGTGTCCGCTAGGCGGACCTCTGCGGCATAAGGCACTCCGTGCCGGATACGGTGGGTACACCATGAGCGCTTCGCAGACCTCTGACGTCCCCACTCTCCTCGTCAAGATCTTCGGCAAGGACAGGCCGGGCATCACGGCCGGACTCTTCGACACCCTCGCCGCCTACTCCGTCGACGTGGTCGACATCGAGCAGGTCGTCACGCGTGGCCGGATGGTGCTGTGCGCGCTCGTGACGCCGCCGCCCGCCGGGCTCGAAGGGGGTCTGCGGGCCACCGTGCACAGCTGGGCCGAGTCGATGAAGATGCAGGCGGAGATCATCTCCGGCCTCGGCGACAACCGGCCGCGTGGGCTCGGGCGTTCGCTCGTGACCGTGCTCGGCCACCCCCTCACCGCGGAGTCCACCGCCGCGATCGCCGCCCGCATCACCAAGGCCGGCGGCAACATCGACCGAATCTTCCGGCTCGCCAAGTACCCCGTGACAGCAGTGGAGTTCGCGGTGTCCGGCGTGGAGACCGAGCCCCTGCGCACCGCCCTCGTGACTCACGCGGCGACGTTCGGCGTCGACATCGCCGTCGTGGCGGCGGGGCTGCACCGGCGGGCCCAGCGGCTGGTCGTCATGGACGTCGACTCCACGCTCATCCAGGACGAGGTCATCGAACTCTTCGCCGCGCACGCCGGCTGCGAGGGCGAGGTCGCCGAGGTCACCGCCGCCGCGATGCGCGGGGAGCTGGACTTCGAGCAGTCGCTGCACGCGCGCGTGGCGTTGCTGGCGGGGCTGGACGCGTCGGTCGTCGACAAGGTGCGCAGCGAGGTGCGCCTGACACCGGGCGCCCGCACCCTCATCCGTACGCTCAAGCGACTCGGCTACCAAGTCGGCGTCGTATCAGGCGGGTTCACCCAGGTCACCGACGACCTCAAGGACCGGCTCGGGCTCGACTTCGCCCAGGCCAACACCCTGGAGATCATCGACGGCAAGCTGACCGGCAAGGTCACCGGCGAGATCGTCGACCGCGCGGGCAAGGCGCGGCTGCTGCGCCGCTTCGCCGCCGAGGCGGGCGTACCGCTCGCACAGACCGTGGCGATCGGCGACGGCGCCAACGACCTGGACATGCTCAACGCGGCCGGTCTCGGTGTCGCCTTCAACGCGAAGCCGGTCGTACGGGAGGCCGCGCACACCGCGGTGAACGTGCCGTTCCTCGACACCGTGCTGTACCTGCTGGGCGTCACCCGCGAAGAGGTCGAGGCCGCGGACACGCACGACGAGGACTGATCCCGGCCTCGCACGACTTTCGGGGGCCCGGCACCGCATGGTGCCGGGCCCTTTCTTTGTCGTACGAGTCCGCAGAGCTGCGGGGCTATGGGTCTGCGGAGCTACGGGCTACGGGCTACGGGCTACGGGTCTGCAGGGTTACGGGCTACAGGTCCGCGGGGTTACTCCGACGGCGCCCAGTAGTCGTCCAGCGTGGCCACGCCCGGCTCCAGCGCCTTCCAGGAACCCGTGAAGGACAGGACGGCGAAACCGGCGGTCGCGAACCCACGGCGGTCCAGCCACTCACGGGCCTCGCCGGAACCCGCTCCCGCGCCCGGGAGGATCTCGGCCAGGCCCTGCACGCTCGGGTTGTGGCCGACGAGGATCACGTTCCGCGCGTCGTCCGGCGTCTCGTTCAGCACCGCGATCAGCTCGCCGGGCGAGGCCTCGTAGAGCCGCTCCTCGTAGACGGTTTTCGGCCGGTGCGCGAGCTCGTGGACCGCGAGCTTCCAGGTCTCCCGGGTCCGGACCGCCGTGGAGCAGAGGGCCAGATCGAAGGGGATGCCGGTGTCGGCCAGTCTACTTCCGGCCGTGGCCGCGTCCAGGCGACCGCGCTCAGCGAGCGGTCGCTCGTGATCGGTCACCTCGGGCCAGTCGGCTTTCGCATGCCGGAAGAGGACAATCCTGCGGGATTCTGCGACGCTCATGGGATCCAGCTTCGCATGAAACAGGCCATGGGGCGCAGGGAGTTGACCGGGCGGCTCCGCACGTGCACAACGGGTGCTCAGCGGGCTATGAGCTGCTGCACGCGCTCGAACAATTGGGTGATCATCGGGTCCGAGGTCGCCGCTTGCGCGTCCGTCGGGTTGAGCATCATCACGAGCAGCACGACGAACGCGAGCGCCGGCAGGGCGAGAGCCCACCACGGCAGCCTGATGTCGACGCCGCCCGTGGTCGCCGGGAGGGGCCGGGTGTGCGTTGGGGCCGACATGGGTGCCTCCGCTGGTCTCCGAGTGGTCCGCGATCCGCTTCTCGCGGTCACATCTCGAAGTTACGGAACCCGCGGCCCCCAACCCATCCGGAGATCCACCCACTTGACCCTGAGCCTCACCCCCTAGGGGATGGTGGGGACAACCCCACCATCGGCCCGCGGAGGCGCGTTCACGGGCACGTGGTCACGGGGACGCGATCGTCGCGATGATGGCGATGACGATGAAGATGGCGAAGAACGAACCGAAGACGATGAGCATCTTCCGCTGGCCGTTCTGGGGGTTCGGGTCGAGCACTGGCATACGGCAAGTCTCGCACCCACCGACGACGCCACGTCCGCCGGGGTGAGGTCAGCGGGCCGCCTCGTCCTCCACCGTGCGGTTGCGCCCCGCGAGGACGCCGACAACCATCTGCGGGACCATCAGGCCGGCCATGAGCGCGATCGGCAGCCCCCAGCCGCCGCTGTGCTGGTAGAGCACGCCGACCAGGAGCGGCCCCGGGATGGAGATCAGATACCCGGTGCTCTGCGCGAAGGCCGACAACTGGGCGACGCCCGCACCGGTCCTGGCCCGCATCCCGACCATCGTCAGGGCCAGCGGGAAGGAGCAGTTGGCGATGCCGAGCAGTACCGCCCAGGCCCAGGCGCCGCCGGCCGGCGCGAGGTACAGGCCCGCGTATCCGGCGAGGCCGCAGACGCCGAGGGCGATCACGATCGGGCCCTGCCGAGGCAGCCGGGTGGCCACGCGCGGGATGACGAAGGCCAGCGGCACGCCCATCACCATGGTGACGGCGAGCAGCAGTCCGGCGGTGCCCGCGGAGACCCCCGCGTCCCGGAAGATCTGCGCCATCCAGCCCATCGTGATGTAGGCGGCGGTGGCCTGGAGCCCGAAGAACACGGCGAGCGCCCAGGCGGTTCGGCTGCGGGTGATCCGCAGCACCGGCTGCGCCTGCTCGGCGTCCCGCGCGCGGGAGCGCTGTTCCCCGGCTGCCTCCGCTCCGGAGGGCACCTCCCGGTGTCGTACAAGAGCGATCCACGGCAGTACGGCGGCGGCGGCCAGTGCTGCCCACACGGCCAGGCCGGAGCGCCAACTGCCGCCCAGGGCATCGGTGATGGGCACGGTGACCGCGGCTGCGGAAGCCGTGCCGAGGGCCAGACCCATCGAGTAGAGGCCGGTCATGGAGCCGACCCGGTCGGGGAACCAGCGCTTGACGATCACCGGCATGAGGACGTTGCTGACCGCGATGCCCATGAGCGCGAGGGCGCTGCCGATCAGGAAGCCGACCGTGCCGCCTATGTAGGGCCGTATGAGCAGGCCCGCGGTGATGAGGACCATGCCCGCGCAGACCACCGCGGGCGGGCCGAAGCGGCGGGCGAGGCGCGGGGCCATGACGCCGAAGACGGCGAAGCACAGCGGGGGTACGGAGGTGAGCAGTCCGGCGACGCTGCCGCTCATGCCGAGCCCGTCGCGGACCTCTTCGAGGAGGGCACCGAGGCTGGTGATGGCGGGGCGGAGGTTCAGCGCGGCCAGCACGATGCCGAGGACGAGCAGACGCGTCGTCCACGCGCGCGTGGACGCTTTCTCGGGCTGCGTCCCGGTCCGCTTTCCTGTCGGCGCCGGGGAGTCGCTCGCGGCCGAGCTGTCGACGTTGCCGCTGACGTTCGTCGTGGACTTCAGTGTCCGGGTTTCCTCGCTTGCCATGCCGCCCATCATAGAATGATGGGATGATTGGTTGTCCATCCCCGGGTGGCCCGCTCCCGCCCCGCACATGCGAAGGTGTGCCATGCCCCTGAGCCACCCCCGCCGTTCGGTGCTGTCCGAGCAGGTCATCGCCTCACTGCGGAACCAGATCACCTCGGGCGAGTGGCCGGTCGGCTCCCGGATCCCGACCGAGCCGGAGCTGGTCGAGCAGCTCGGGGTCGCCCGCAACACGGTCCGCGAGGCCGTCCGCGCGCTCGCGCACAACGGCCTGCTGGACATCCGCCAGGGCTCCGGGACGTACGTCGTGGCGACGAGCGAGCTGGCCGGCGTGATGCACCGCCGCTTCGCGGACGCCGACCCCCGGCACATCGCCGAACTGCGCTCCACGCTGGAGTCGTCGGCGGCGCAGCTGGCGGCCGAGCGGCGCACCGAGAAGGACCTCAAACAGCTGGACGCCCTCCTCGTACGACGGGAAGAGGCCTGGGCATCGGGCGACACGGAGGCCTTCGTGACGGCCGACGCGACCCTGCACATGGCCGTGGTGGCGGCCTCCCACAACGACGTCATGACGGCGATGTACGCCGACCTGGGCGAGGTGCTGCGGGACTGGCTGCGCGCGGACGTCGGCGAGGCGCTGACTCCGGAGACGTACATGGACCACACGCGCCTGGTGGACGCGATCCGCACGGGTGACGGGCAGGCGGCCGCCGAGGAGGCCGCGGGCTATCCGTTCGTGTGCCGCCCGGGGAGGCTCAGCTCGCCCGCTTCTGGTGGCTGACCCACACCGCGCGGACGTCCTCCCAGCAGCGGCCGGTGAGCCGTACGGTCTGCGCCGGGCCCGCGTCGGTCGCGATGCCGTCGCTGTCGATGTCCCACCAGCGGTCGCACTCGATGTGCAGGCTGACGCGGTCGGTGCCGGGGTACGGGTTGTGGCAGTACGCGATCACCTGCGAGCCGTGGACGGCGGTGCGGCAGTCGGCGCCGAACAGCTGGGGCGCGGCCGGTTTTCGGGCCTCCACGCGCGTGTGGGGCATCGCCTCGTACGCCAGGGAGATGACGAGCGCGACGGCGACGGTCACTGAGGCCAGGCTGCGGGACAGGCGCACAAGGGAAACCTCCTCGGCAGTGCTGGGGAGGGAATCGCGTGGTGAACGCGTAATCAAGAGTGCGCAGTTGTGCCCTGCCCCCGCCCGGCCGGAGGGGCCGAACGGGTGACGCCCCGCTCCCCGCGCGGTGCGGGAAACGGGGCGTCGACGCCGTAGGAGAGGCCGGGTCGGGAGGTCAGGCTCCGATGGCGTGCAGGCCGCCGTCCACGTGGACGATCTCGCCGGTGGTCTTCGGGAACCAGTCGCTCAGGAGGGCGACGATGGCCTTGCCGGCCGGCTCCGGGTCGTTGAGGTCCCACTCCAGGGGGGAGCGGTTGTCCCACACGGAGGCCAGCTCGCTGAAGCCCGGGATGGACTTGGCGGCCATCGAGCCGAGCGGGCCCGCGGAGACGAGGTTGCAGCGGATGTTCTGCTTGCCCAGGTCGCGGGCGAGGTAGCGGCTGGTGGCCTCCAGGGCGGCCTTGGCCGGGCCCATCCAGTCATACTGCGGCCACGCGAAGGACGCGTCGAAGGTGAGGCCGACGACCGAGCCGCCGTTCTGCATCAGCGGCAGGCAGGCCATGGTCAGCGACTTCAGGGAGAACGCCGAGACGTGCATCGCCGTGGCGACCGACTCGAACGGCGTGTTCAGGAAGTTGCCGCCGAGCGCGTCCGGCGGCGCGAACCCGATGGAGTGCACGACACCGTCGAGGCCGCCCAGCTCCTCACCGACGACGTCGGCGACGCGCGCGAGGTGCTCGCTGTTCGTCACGTCGAGCTCGATGACCTTGGTGGGCTTGGGGAGCTTCTTGGCGATGCGCTCGGTCAGCGTGGGCCGCGGGAACGCGGTCAGGATGATCTCCGCGCCCTGCTCCTGGGCCTGCTTGGCGGCGTGGAAGGCGATGGAGGACTCCAGCAGCACACCGGAGATCAGGACGCGCTTGCCCTCGAGAATTCCGCTCATGGTGATCAGTGACCCATTCCCAGTCCGCCGTCTACGGGGATGACGGCTCCAGTGATGTACGAGGCGTCGTCCGAGGCCAGGAACCGCACCGTCGCGGCGACCTCCTCGGGCTGCGCGTAACGGCCGAGCGGCACCTGCTTGACGATGTTCTCGCGCTGCTCGTCGGTGAGCGCCTTGGTCATGTCGGTGTCGACGAAGCCGGGCGCGACGACGTTGAAGGTGATGTTGCGCGAGCCCAGCTCACGGGCGAGGGAACGCGCGAAGCCGACGAGGGCGGCCTTGGAGGCGGCGTAGTTCGACTGGCCGGGGCCGCCCATCAGGCCGACGACCGACGAGATCAGGACGACGCGGCCCTTCCTGGCGCGCAGCATCGCGCGGTTGGCGCGCTTGACGACGCGGAAGGTGCCGGTGAGGTTGGTGTCGATGACCGAGGTGAAGTCGTCCTCGGACATGCGCATCAGGAGCTGGTCCTTGGTGACGCCGGCGTTGGCGATCAGGACCTCGACCGGGCCGTGCTCGGCCTCGATCTCCTTGTAGGCCTGCTCCACCTGCTCGGAGTCGGTGATGTCGCACTTCACGGCCAGGCAGCCCAATTCCAGCAAGGCGGCCGGCGGCTCTCCCGAGCGGTAGGTGAAGGCGACCTTGTCGCCGGCGTCGGCGAACGCACGGGCGATGGCGAGGCCGATGCCCCGGTTGCCTCCGGTGACGAGAACCGAGCGGCTCAACGGATCACTCTTTCGATCGACGGTTATGTACCCGTCGAAACTATCTCGGCCCGGCATCGGGCGCCGAATCCGGCGTCAACAGGGGGCGAGGGTGGGTTCTGTCGGGTCTCCACAGTTCCCACCCAGTCCGTGCCCGGCTTCTCGGGTCGTACGTCACTCCATGCCGGGGGCGTGGGCGCGCAGACCTGCCGCGAGAGCCGTGTCCAGCATGCGTTTGTCGTAGGTCACCAGAGCCGTGAGATCCTCCCCCAGGCTGAGGGCGCTGGCGACATGGATCGCGTCCAGCGCGCGCAGTTGGTTGGTCAGCCCGCCAGAGACCCGACGCACCTCCGAAGTCAGCAGTACTTCACCGACCCTACGCTCCAGTTCGGCCATGGCACCGGGAACGTACCCATGAGGTCGAGCGCGCGGGTCGTCTCCACGAAGCCTTGCTGAGGAAGGCGTCGAGAGCGGTCCAGTGATTGCGCTGCGACATCCATGTTTCCAGCGCGGAGACGTCCATGTAGATCACCGGTAGTCCTCCTCGCGCTCGGCGAGAAGAGTGGCGAGCGGGTCCACGCCTTCGGGCACGTCATAGGGCGGCATGTCGTGGAGGAGAGCGGTGGTGAACTCTGCCAGTCGGATCTTGCCCTCCGCAACCAGGTGCGCGTACTTCTGCAGCGGGCTGGCCGCCGGGGTCAGATGGCGATGACGTTGCCGTGGCAGGTGACCTGCAAGGTCCCTCCTCGTCCCACTCGGGCGAAGATGGCGCTGGGGTTGGGGGAGAACTCGCGGATTGAGATGGCGCTCATAGCGACCTCTTCGATTGTGCATACATGACATTCACTGTAACCACAATCGAGATATCCGGGTCACGCCATGCCCGGCTCCTCAATCCGCTTCCTTTTCGTCCTCCACGTCCCCCAGGAGGCGCCAGGCGAGATCGGCGAGCGTCTCTCCGTCCTGGGTGGCCCAACGCGCGGTTCCCTGGTTGGAGACAGGGCGGTCTTCCCACTCGGCAAGTTCCCACATCCGCGCGATGAGGCCACTGGGCGAATAGGCAAGGCCGTCGGCTGCCCAGATGATCGGCCGCGCCCGGTTAGTGTTGGTCCACTTCGCCAAAGCGCGGCGCGGGTTCGCGTCGAGCCATGCGGCGAGGGCATCCTTCTCCGGCAGTACGTACAGAGACAGATGTAGGGGGGTGCCCTCTTCCAAGGCACCACTGTTGACGATGACATGTACCGCGTTGGGCCGACGGCGTTTGCGGGGCTTGATCTCCTCGCGCCGGTATCTGGCAGCGGCGCCTTCGGTGCCACCGCCTTCGAGGGCCGTGAGAACCGCCGCCACGAGGCCGACGGCCTCCCCGGAGTCAGCGCACACACGCTGGAGGCTCGACCGGGTCCCCACCTCGTCGTCCAGGGTTTGCACGAGCACTGGCACGGTGCGCTTCACGAGGTCGGGCACCTGACCGCGGGCCGTAGCGGCCCAGGCGAGTGAGGGGTCCGGCTCACCCATGCCGGCGTCCTGCGTGAGCAATTGCCGGAACACCAGGTGGGTGATGAGAAAGATGCCGTCGTCGATGACAGCGGCCGCACGCCCTGTGTACTGCTCGCGTTCAGCGCGCAACGCAGTGCGTACGGAACGCAGGACGTTTACGGCGTTCCAGGTCTCGTACACGTTGGGCACGGATCGGAAGAGCGGGTCGTAGATACCGCTGCTGCCCCTCTCCCACAACACGTCGGTGGACTCGGCTGCGACGAGTCGGGCCGCGAACCGGCTGCCGACGTGGGCACAAGCCAACGCGCACGCGGCTTCCACGACCGAGCAGCCCTCGTTGTCCTGCGGTTCGAGTTCGCTGCGACGCACGCTATACACCAGGCCGAGCTCGGCGCGGAACTCCTCGATGAGGACCGCCTGGACGGGATCGAGGGCGATGCGGTCGCGTTCAGTGATGTGGTTCTGCCGGTTGGTAGCCTGCGTGGTCCGATCGGCGAACTCGGTGTCGCCACCGGTGACGATGAACCGGACGGTGACCTGGGCGAGTTCGGCATCTTCCGCCTGCTGGGCGGCATCGATGACGGAGCGTACGGTCTGCGCGCCGTTCACGACACTAGCGCCGTGCGCGACGAGCCGGACAGGGGAACGTTCAGGCACTCTCTGCGACCCCGGCACCGCGTCCAGAGACTCGCACAGGACGGTGATCCCGTTGTTGAAGTACCAGAAGTGGGACGGCTCGTCGGTGAGGGTGTCCACCAACTCTTTATTGATAGGCGTCAGCCCGAGCGGGTTGCGGATGTTGCGAACGAACAGTTCGTTACCGTGGTCTGCCCAGCGCGCGACTTCCTCGGCCTGCATCACACCCTCGTACGACAGGTAGGGCGACGGCACGCTGAACCAGGGCTGGAGCGTCGCCTCCAGGGTGACGGGCTCGCTGCGCTGATCCTGTCTGACGAGAGCGTGGATCTGCGGAGCATGAAGGAAGTGGTGGCCGACGTAGTCACCGTGGGAGTTGAACTCCCGTTCGCCGTTGGCGATGACCTGCCGTACACCCGGGGAGGGCGGCTCGGTCCCCATGAGGACGATCACCTGCGTGACCTTGGGGGCCTTCGCGCCGATGAGGTCGTGTGCCTTCTTGGCCAGAATCTGACCGCGGGGGTTGAACTGTGCAGCCTCTCCGGAGTCGATGAGCCTCAGTCCGGCGAACAGCTTATGGACGGCCGTCTCGTCGGCCTTCGCTGATCCGGTCAGGCTCCATTTGGCCTGAACGAGGTAGATCTGCTCCTTGCCCTCGTCGATGGCGATGGCATCGATCCCCTGGTCCTGGCCACCATCGATGACACAGTCAGCCGCCTGTTCGGGGGCCCACCCTGTCATGATGCGCACCGCGTGCGCCGCGAGGGCTCGCGAGCGGAAGGCGGGCGTGGTCTGCTCCGGCGGCCGGTTGCCGAAGTCACTCATGTCGATGAGACCGGTGTACGTCTCGTCGAAGGCGCGGGCGACCTGGCGGACCTGGGTGGGGACGTCGGGCTGCTGGGGGGCGGAATTCATACGGATGTGGTTCCTGTTCGGCCGGCTGCGAGCGGTGGGAACGAGGTCTACAGAGATCAACGCAGGGAGTCCACAACCGCCTGGAAGCTCTTCTGGGCATCGCCGAGATGGTCCACGATCGACTTCGCGATGTCACGCGGGTTGCCGAAGTCGTCGAGCTCACTGGAGGGATCGGCGTTCAGGAGGAGGCTGGCCTTGGGGTCATCCAGCACCTGCCGCACGTCGTAACGCTTAAATCGTCGCGATTTCGTGCGCACTGAGAGGCCGTCCACGCCGGACCGATATCCCTGCAGAAACTCCGCGAAGTCCTCCTCTGTAACCCGATTGTCCGTGTCCGTGTGATGGCGATCTCGAGCGTCGTAGACCCACAGTTCACGGGTCGCGGCCTCGCCGGACGGCCTAGGGGCGGACTTCGTGAAGAACAGGATGTTCGACTTGGAGCCGGTGTCGTAGAACATTCCGGTCGGGAGCCGCAGCAGGGCGTGTACGTCGCAGTTGTTCAGCAGCGCCCGGCGGATCGTAGCCGCTGCGCCTCCGTGGAACAGCACGCCGTCGGGGACGAAGACAGCGGCCCTGGCGCCCTGGGGCAGGGTGATGGCGATGTGCTGGAGAAAGTTGGCGGGGAGGATCGCGTTCGGCGCCCAGAAGTCGTCGCGCCGTTCGGTGTCGGCAGGGACATCGCTCTTGAACGGCGGATTGCAGATGGCGACGGTCGCGGCTACATCCCGCTCGTGGCGCCGCACCACGTGCTCGCGTGCCTTGAGGGAGTCTGCGCGCAGGATCGGCGGTACATCGTGGAACGGGCGCCCTGTGTTGAGCAGCACGTTCATCGTGGCAAGGCGACACATCTGGACGTCGATATCGGCGCCCGCTATGGCCGAGGCGTCGATGCGCTCCCCGTGCGCGGCCATCTCTCGGTGCGCGGCAATGAGGCTGGTGCCGATACCGACGGCCGCGTCGACGACCTTGTCGCCCGGAGTCAGGGCAAGCGCCTTGGCGACGACTGCGAGCAGCGGGGGTGGGGTGAGGAACTGGCCGGTGTCCCGCTTGGTCCGCAGGTCGTCCCGGCAGTCGGCCAGCAACTGCGCGAAGGCACCGCCGAGTTCGTCTCTCGGTACGTTCGACCAGCGGTACGGGTTGAACTCTTCGGTGATCAGCCGCCCGAGTTCCGCCATCCGGTCCTCGTTCCACGGCTGGGCGTCCTGGAACACAACGCTCGCAGTTGCGCGCCGCGGGTCCGTCGGGTTGGGCCTGCCCAGCTCGTCCATCAGCTGGCCGAGGGTCTTGTGCAGTGCGTCGCCGCTGGCGTCCACGAGCCGGGGCCACGCGCCCACGGGCGCAACCGCGGGACGTGCGAACGCCCCAGTGCGCTGGGCGCGTTCGTGGTCGAGCTTGAGGAAGAGCAGGTACGCGATGTGCTCGGTGAACTCAATCCGCCGCAGCGCCTTGCCCGTGATCTTCTGCTCACGGAACCGATTCCAGCGCTTGAGTATCCGATCCCCTGTCCAGCGGTCCTCCGGCCCTCTCGCCGCTATGTCGTCCCGCTCTGTCGCCATGTGTGGGCCCCACCCGTCGTCGTACGTCCCTGTGCGAGCGGATACGCCGACGACGGCATGCGGTGACGCCGCGCCGGAACGACCCAGGGGCCGGGCGATCTACTCCCGTTCATCGTAACGGCGCGGGGCGGGGATTCGCTGGGACGAACAGTTAGTTGACCGGGCACTACTCCCTGAGATCCGGCAGCGGACCCGCGTGCCGATGGGCGTGGTGACCCCACCACCCCGGATCGAGCAGATCCACGAGGGGGAACTCCTGCGTTTCATCGCGTCGGATTGGGCCGCGTTGCAGACGGGTGTGATGGCGGGCGAGCTGTGAGCTCGTGGCGCAGACGCAACGGCAGTGGGCCGGTGGTTCTCGGAGAACCACCGGCCCACTGCCGTCCGCCCGTCGTCGCTACTTGTCGTCATCGGACGACGGCGCGTCCTTCTTCAGGGCGCGGGCCACCGCCGTGAACTCGGCCAGCGCCACCTCGAGTTCGTCGACGATCTCCTGTGCAATCACGTCAGGGGAAGGGTACTGCGCGGTGGCGCCGGAGTCGGACTTCAGGACCGTGAGATCGAGGTTGACCTTGTCGCGAGCGATCAGGTCGTCGTAGTCGTAGGCTCGGAAGCGGTCGCTCGGGGTGCGCTTGGTGAAATCCGTACCGCCCGAGTGGTAGGCGGCGACGAAGTCGTCGAGGTGTTCGCGCCTCAACTGCCGCTGCTTGAGTGTGAAGCGCTGGTCCGTGCGGAAGTCGTAGACCCAGAGCTGGCGGGTGCCGGGACGGCCGCCGGTGCGCTGTCCGGACTTTTCGAAGAAGAGGACGTTGGCCTTGACGCCGTTGGCGTAAAAGATGCCGGTGGGCAGGCGCAGGAGGGTGTGGACGTCACAGAGGTTGAGCAGGTTGTTGCGGATCGTCTCGCCGGCGCCGCCTTCGAAGAGGACGTTGTCGGGCAGGACGAGGGCGGCTCGGCCGTTGGTCTTGAGCAGGTTGTAGATGTGCTGAACGAAGTTGAGCTGCTTGTTGGTGGTCGGCGCCCAGAAGTCGGTACGGGCCGCGTACGACTCGCCAGTCACCGAGCCGACGCCGAAGGGCGGGTTAGCCAGCACGATGTCGTAGTGCTTGATCGGGGAGCGGGCCAGGGAGTCCTGGATGGTGATGAGCGGCTTGGCCTCGGAGCGGCCAATGCCGTGCAACAGCATGTTCATCAGGGCGAGACGGCCGGTTTCGCGGACGAGTTCGTAGCCGGTGATCGCACCGGTCTGCAGGGCGCGGCCCTTGTCGCCGTAGAGCTCATCCTCGTGGTTCTGGACGAGGTGGGCGTGCGCGGCGATGAGGAAGCCACCCGTGCCGCAAGCCGGGTCGGTGAGGGTCTCGCCGGGGCGGGGCTGCACACAGTCGACCATGGCATCGATGAGCGGCCGAGGCGTGAAGTACTGCCCGGCACCCGTCTTGCGGTCCTCTGCGCCTCGCTGGAGGAGGCCTTCGTAGGCGTCGCCCTTGAGGTCCTGGTTCTCGGTGGTCCAGGTGTACGGGTCGATCAGATCCTTGATGAGGCGTTCGAGGACGGCCGGTTCGTGGATCTTGTTCTGCGCTTTGAGGAAGACTTCGCCGAGCATCGTGCCACCACGCTGACCGAGATCCTTGAGGATGAACTCGTAGTGGTCGAGCAGTGCTTCGGCGGACCGTGTCGTCAGGCTCTTCCAGTCCCGGCCCGCAGGGACGAGGGGCTCCTCAGGGAGATTGCGCCGGAAGGTCGCGGGGCGGTTGGCGCGCTCGTCGGCCATCTTAAGGAAGAGGAGGTACGTGAGCTGTTCGACGTAGTCGAGGGTCGAGACGCCGGAGTGGCGCAGCAGCTCGCAGTACGACCAGAGGCGGTTGACCAGGGTGGAGGTCGAGGCCGCTGCAGGTGCTGGTGTACGGGGGATGGGGGTTGCAGGGGGCGTCACGGCGGCGCTGTCGAGGGCGTCCGCGGGAGTCGGCTTCTCGGTCCTGTCGCTCATCGTGGTACTCACAGAGGGAGTGCTTCCTGGGTGCCGGAGGGAACCGATCGGCCGGAGGTGGTAGGGGCGGCGGCCTGGGTTGCCTTACGGGGGGCGCGCTTGCGCCTGGCGGTCGTCGGCTTGGCCTCGGCGGCTGCCCGCTGGGCTCGGATCCGGTCGAGGAGGGTGGATGCTGGCTCGTCGGCGGGGTCCTGAGGGACGAGGACGCCGGTAAAGGCGGCGTGGAGGAGGGCGCTGCGAAGTTCAAGCGCCTCCCCATTCAAACCGCGAACACTTTCCTCAAGTCCGGCAAGCTGCTCCATCGATGCCGCTACTTCCTCGCACAGCGCATCCTGAAGGCTCCTCGGGGGAACTGGGATGGGGAGCTCCCTACAGGTTGAAAGAGCAATATTGAACTGCCCGGCAGTCGCGCGTGCCGTTCTTACCAAGAGGCCAATGACATACGGAGACTGAAGCACAAATCGCAGCCAATCCGGCGAGATATCCGACCCTGCGCGAAATGCAACAATAGCTTGATTCATATTCCACTCGGGGTGATCCGCCGGAACCACGGCCGTCTTCCCCAATGGTGGACCCACAATATTCGTTAGAACATCACCCGGCAGCACCCTGGACCGCTTGAGCCCCCGTTCATGCGTCTCACGATCGACAAAAGTGGGGCGCACCGTGAAATCAACAAATCCACGCTTTGAGATATTGTAAACTTTAAGGAATGGAACGTCGCCAGCATCTGCATACATGAGCGAAGCC
Source organism: Streptomyces prunicolor (assembly GCF_045162825.1). NCBI lineage: Bacteria > Bacillati > Actinomycetota > Actinomycetes > Kitasatosporales > Streptomycetaceae > Streptomyces > Streptomyces prunicolor. The sequence continues at coordinate 2,419,352 of NZ_CP108676.1, forward strand.
TGCGGTGTGGAACCAGACACGATCGATGAGCACACGTCCCGTGCAACACGCCATGACCACCCTGCAGGCAGCGCACGCAAGGACGAATAATCGATCTTCCTGCTGGATTTGGTTTGAATTCCCTTCAGAGACTCCTGCTCTGACTCATACTTCAAACCAAGGACACACCTGTCAAGGATGCTGTCCACTAGCGGTTGATGTTGAGCGATGGCAGCCTCGACGGCAGCCTCGCCCGCCTTGATGTGCGCCAGCTGTTCGTCCAGCTTGGTGACGATACGGTGCTGTTCGGCGAGGGGCGGAACAGGAACGTCGAGCTCCATGATGTCCCGCTCACGAACGGCGGGGTAACTGACTCCTCGCTGCCGCTCAGTCACACGCGATACGAACTCGCCGGATGTAACCAGGTGAAACAGGTACCGGCGATCAATAGCCTCCCCGGAACGGAGAACGCAAAAACCTGTAGAAGCGATCTCGCCATCAAGCCCATCAGGAATGTAAGCAATCTTCCGCAGGTACGGCCTTACAGTCGAGAATACCGTGTCACCAGCTTTAAGGAGCTGCCTTGCACGACTAGGAGCCGCCTGCGTATCCATCTCGACAGCTTCCACAATAGCGGAGGTGGAAGAGTCCACTGATCCGATATCGACATACCGAAATGTGGAACGCTCCAAGTTAGCTGGCAAAATTTTCTCAACAGGGAGGCACAGCTCTCTGAGTGTCGCCCATCCCCACCCCTTCTGCAGCCCTCCCTCAACGCCCTCGGCACCCCCCGGCCCCGCACCCCTGTAGGCCGTCATCACGCGCTCAGCTCCCTGTCCAGTTCATCGATGATTTGTTCTGCCCATGTCTCGCCGAATTCAGCGAGGAACCCATCCGTTCCGTTTCGCTTGGCGAAAGGATCGTAATCGAGGTCAGAGGGATCGAAGCGTACACTCCCGGCGGTCGCCGTAGCGATGCGGTCGAGCCACCAACACTGACGTTCAGTGAAACGGGTGCCCTTCTGTTCCTGGCGGGCGATCCACGCCGCGTAGCGCTCCTCCACGAGCTTCGCGTACGGGCGCGGCGCCGGGGCACCCCGTTCGACGCCGCCGGCAAGTTCGTAGCGGAGCAGGGACAGCAGGTCGGCGGCGGTGTGCTTGCGGCGGGCCTCTTCCAGCACCGCCTCGCCGAGCTGCTCGTACGACCTCCACAGCCGGTCCGGGGTCCAGACGCGCGGCGGGCGGGCGATGCTGCGGGCCACGTCCTTCAGCTGGCGCATCGCCTCGCCAGGCCGCACTTCGGAGCCCGCGCTGAAAGCCACGGACATCGAGGCGATCCTGTCACGGTTCTCGTCGATGTACTGTCGCCAGCCGCGGACCGTTTCCGTCGCCGTTTCCTTGTCGTCGACGACCCCACCTGCGCGCAACAGCTCGTCCACGCCGTTCTCGTCGTAGAGGATGTCCTTCGCCCGGCGCATCTCCAACAGGCGGGCGCGCAGCGCCGGTTGGGCGGCGAGGGGCTTGACCGCCTCTTCGATGAGGTCGCGTACCTCCCGCTCAGGGCTACGGCCCGCACGCTCGGCGGCCTCGCGCGCCTCCAGTTGTTCGTCGGCCGAGACAGACCTGACCATCTCCCGGACGATGTCTTTCAACTCGCGGCCGCCGCTCAGGCGCTCGATCTCAGCGCGCTCCTCACCCGTCATCTGGATGTCGAGTTTGGCGAGGCGGGCGGCGAGGGTTGAGACCTCTTCCTCCTCAATGGTGTTGGCCGCTGTCTTGCGCAGCAGCTTCTCCAGGCTGATCTGCTTCTCGGTGTGGCGCTCCAGCGGTGCCGCGTCGATCTTCGGCTTCTTCGTCACGCCGACCGCGTCGACGATCACGAAATGCGTCTTGGGGCCGACTCCGGGGGTCACCTTCTCGAATTCCGTCAGCGTCAGGGTGCGCGCGCCGCGACCCTTCATCTGCTCGAAGTAAGCCCAGCTCTTCACGTCCCGCAAGAACAGCAGGCACTCCAGCGGCTTGACGTCCGTACCCGTCGCGATCATGTCGACGGTCACAGCGATACGCATCTGAGGGAGGTTGCGGAAGTTGGCCAGTCGCTCGGCCGCGTTGTTCGCCGCGCTCGTGATCTTCGCGCAGAAGTCGTTGCCCTTGCCGAAGACGTCTCGAATGACCTCGACGATCTCTTCCGCATGGTTGTCGTTCTTGGCGAAGACCAGCGTCTTGGGGACGTACATCTCGTCCCACAGCAGCGCGCCCGCGGCCGCGTCACGCTTCGCCCGCTCCGGGAAGATCTCCGTGAATAGGCGATCGCGGAAGGTCTGGACGACCGTGCGCAACTGATCTTTGCTGATGACGCCGACGCCGACCTGCTTGGCGCCGTACTCGATGTCCTCGTCGATGTCCTCGTAGCGCTGGCGGCGGGTGCGGCGGTCGCGCATCGGGATCGTGCCCTTCGCAATGACACCGCCCTCGGCTGTTATCCGTGTTTCGATCTCGTAGACGGAGAAGTCGACGTTGACGCGGTCGGCGACCGCCTCCTGGTACGAGTACTCGCTTACCAAGTTGCCGTTGAAGTAGCCGAAGGTCTGGGCCACGGGGGTGGCGGTGAGGCCGACGATCGGGGCATCGAAGTACTCCAGGACGGAGCGCCACTTGCCGTAGATCGAGCGGTGGCACTCGTCGACGATGATCAGGTCGAAGGCCTCGGGCGGGATGGTCGCGTTGTAGCCGACTTCGATACCGCCTGGCACGTTCACGTCGTATGAGACGTCGTCGCCGTCGGCGTCCCGGTCTGCGTTCGGCAAGCTCGCGCCCGTGAGTTCCATGTAGAGGCGCTGGACGGTGGAGATGACGACCTTGGAGGAGGGGAGCATCCCTTCCGCGCCGAGCCGCTGGACGTTGTAGAGGTCGGCGAACTTGCGGTCGGTGTCAGGGGTCTTGAAGTTCTCGAACTCGGCGAAGGCCTGCGCCCCGAGGTTGTTGCGGTCGACGAGAAACAGTACGCGCTCCGCACGCGCGTACTTGATCATCCGGTAGGAGAACGTCACCGCCGTGAACGTCTTCCCCGCACCGGTCGCCATCTGGACGAGCGAGCGGGACTGGCCCATGCCCTGCTGGCCCTTGCCGTGCGCCACCGAATCCTCGACACCGCGTACCGCCTTGATCTGCGCCGGACGCAAGGAGCGTTCGTCGAGCTCATCCATGCGCTCACGCAGGCGGGCCCGGTAGCTGGGCGCCTGCGGGTCCTCCTCGGCCTGCCGGATCCAGCGGGCCAGGGTACGCGGCTGGTGGAAGGAGAAGATCCGGCGGGTGCGGGAGTCGGGATCGAGGGTAGAGCGGAAACGGGTCTCGCCGCCGTCGCTGACGTAGCGGAACGGGAGCGGGGTCTGCCAGGCGGTCAGGCGCTCTTGTGCGCTGGTGAGATGGTCGGCGTAGCGGTTGGCCTGGTCCTCGGCGGCGGACAGGTCGGCGCCCTCGCGCTTGGCCTCGATGACGCCGACGAGTTTGCGGTCGACATAGAGGGCGTAGTCGGCCCGGCCCTTTGCCGTGGTGACCTCTCGGACGGCGATGCCGTTACCGCGCCAGTCGCCCTGGACATGGAGGTTGAGGTCCGCGCCGGCGTTCTGGACGTCCCAGCCCGCCTCGGTGAGCATCTCGTCGAGACGCTGGCGGACCTGTACCTCGGTGAGCGGTTCGCGGGAGGCCTGCTCCGCGTTGTCAAGGAGGCGGGCGCGCTCGGCGACCGCGGCCGAGGATGCGGCTCGGTCGGTCGCGTCGGCACGGCTGCGCCCCGCCTGCTCGGCCTCGGCGGCGGCCTGGAACTGGCTGAGCTGGTCCTGCATGGCCGCGACTGCGCGGGCCAACTCCTCCCGCTCGGCACGCGCCCGGGCCAGTTCACGTTCGGCGGCGGCTCGAGCGGCCTGCTCGGCCTCGGCCTGGGAGGCTTGGTCGCGGTAGCTGAGACGGGCTTCTTCGAGCTTCTTGCGGGCCCGCTCAACCTCCTGGAGCAGACGCCCGCTCTCCGCAGCGGGGGTTCGGTCCGGGCTGGGTGGTACAAAGGCCAGCTGATCGCGCGAGCCGGTGAGCAGACGGTGATACCAGACACCGAGACGGAAACAGGTGCGCAGAGCTCGGAAGGCGTCGTCAGCGCTGTCGAGGCCCTCATGACTCGCGGCGTTGCCGAGTGTGCGTACCTCATGGAAGGCGGTGGCCACATCACCGTGGAGGTAGCCCTCCCGGTCCAAGGCGCGCAGCCGGTCGAACTGCGTGCTGCCCTCCGCCCGGACCCGGCCCCGGCTCACTAGATCCGCGGCGAGGGCTTCGCCGAACTGACGGGACTTGATCAGCGAGGTGTTCGGGTCGGTGAAGACATGGCTCTCGGCCGACGATCCGTACGCCACGAGCAACGGCAAGTGCGGGAGCAGAAACCCGAAGTTGTGGGACCGCCCGGCGAGGCGTACGAGTCGCGGGTCCGGTGTCCGGGACGCTCCGCCTGCGCTGCTCATGGGGTGGTACCGCCTCTCAGTGAGTGCAGGGGCCTGCGCTGCTCATGGGGTGTGATCGCCCATCGAGCCTAACCGGCTGCCTGTCTTTTGCGCTGACCTTCGGGCACCGCAACTACTTTCACCTCAGGCTGAGCACCGCAATCCGATGGCCGGACTGCACCCCTCCGCGTCATGGTTCACTCATTCGCACTACGCCGTGACAGAAATAGAGGGGGAAGCCGCCCGTGGCCCATTACATCGATCAGTCCTTCACTGCGCTTCCGCTACGGGCCCTGGCCGACGCCGCGCTGGCACGCGCGCGTGCGCTGGGGGCGGAGCACGCGGACTTCCGGTTCGAGCGGGTGCGCAGCGCGTCCTGGCGCCTGCGCGATGCCCGGCCCGCGGGTACGTCGGACACCACCGACCTCGGGTACGCGGTGCGGGTCGTGCACGGCGGCACCTGGGGGTTCGCGTCGGGCGTGGACCTGAGCCTCGACGCCGCCGCCAAGGTCGCCTCGCAGGCGGTGGCCATGGCGAAGCTCTCCGCCCAGGTGATCAAGGCGGCCGGGTCGGACGAGCGGGTCGAGCTGGCCGCCGAGCCCGTGCACGAGGAGCGGACGTGGATCTCGTCGTACGAGATCGATCCGTTCTCGGTGCCCGACGAGGAGAAGGCGGGGCTGCTGGCGGACTGGAGCTCCCGGCTGCTCGCGGCCGACGGCGTCAACCACGTGGACGCCTCGCTGCTCACCGTGCACGAGAACAAGTTCTACGCCGACACCGCCGGGACGGTGACCACCCAGCAGCGGGTCCGGCTGCACCCGCAGTTGAACGCGGTGTCGGTCGACGAGTCGAGCGGTGAGTTCGACTCCATGCGCACCATCGCGCCGCCCGTGGGCCGCGGCTGGGAGTACCTCACGGGCACCGGCTGGGACTGGGACGAGGAGCTGGCGCGGATCCCCGAGCTGCTCGCCGAGAAGATGCGGGCGCCGAGCGTCGAGGCGGGCCTGTACGACCTCGTCGTGGACCCGTCCAACCTGTGGCTGACGATCCACGAGTCCATCGGCCACGCGACCGAACTGGACCGCGCGCTCGGCTACGAGGCCGCCTACGCCGGCACGTCCTTCGCCACCTTCGACAAGCTGAACAAGTTGAAGTACGGCTCCGAGCGGATGAACGTCACCGGGGACCGCACCGCCGAGCACGGCCTCGCGACCATCGGCTACGACGACGAGGGCGTCGAGGGTCAGTCCTGGGACCTCGTCAAGGACGGCACCCTGGTCGGCTACCAACTCGACCGCCGTATCGCCAAGTTGACCGGCTTCGAGCGTTCCAACGGCTGCGCGTACGCCGACTCCCCCGGGCATGTGCCGGTGCAGCGCATGGCCAACGTGTCGCTCCAGCCGGACCCGGCGGGGCTGTCCACGGAGGATCTGATCGGCGGGGTCGACCGCGGGATCTACGTGGTCGGCGACCGGTCGTGGTCGATCGACATGCAGCGCTACAACTTCCAGTTCACCGGGCAACGGTTCTTCAAGATCGAGAACGGGCGGATCACCGGGCAGCTGCGGGACGTCGCGTACCAGGCGACGACCACCGACTTCTGGGGGTCCATGGCGGCGGTCGGCGGTCCGCAGACCTACGTCCTGGGCGGCGCCTTCAACTGCGGCAAGGCCCAGCCGGGCCAGGTCGCCGCGGTGTCGCACGGCTGCCCGTCGGCCCTCTTCTCGGGCGTCAACATCCTTAACACCACCCAGGAGGCCGGTCGATGAGCGCCCGTACGAACAAGCCGCACGAGATCGTCGAGCGCGCCCTCGAACTGTCGCGGGCCGACGGCTGTGTCGTCATCGCCGACGAGCAGTCCACCGCCAACCTCCGCTGGGCGGGCAACGCGCTGACCACGAACGGCGTCACGCGCGGGCGCACGCTCACCGTCATCGCGACCGTCGACGGCAAGGAGGGCACGGCCTCGGGGGTCGTGTCCCGGTCGGCCGTCACCCCGGAGGAGCTGGAGCCGCTGGTGCGGGCCGCCGAGGCCGCCGCGCGCGGTGCCGCGCCCGCCGAGGACGCGCAGCCGCTGGTCACGGGCGTACCGCAGTCGCCCGACTTCACGGACGCGCCCGCCGAGACCTCGTCCTCCGTGTTCGCCGACTTCGCCCCGGCGCTCGGCGAATCGTTCGCACGCGCGCGTGCCGGCGGTCGCGAGCTGTACGGCTTCGCCAACCACGAGCTGGTCAGCAGCTACCTCGGTACGTCGACGGGGCTGCGCCTGCGCCACGACCAGCCCAACGGCACGCTGGAGCTGAACGCCAAGTCCCCGGACCGTACGCGCTCGGCCTGGGCCGGCCGCTCGACCCGGGACTTCAAGGACGTCGATCCGGCGGCCCTGGACGCCGAGTTGGCCGTACGGCTGGGCTGGGCGGAGCGGAGGATTCCGCTGCCCGCGGGCCGGTACGAGACGCTGCTGCCGCCGACCGCGGTCGCGGACCTGCTGATCTACCAGATGTGGTCGGCGTCGGGCCGGGACGCGGTCGAGGGGCGCACGGTGTTCTCCAAGCCCGGCGGCGGCACCCGCGTCGGCGAGAAGCTCACCGAGCTGCCCCTGACGCTGCGCAGCGACCCGAACGAACCGGGCCTGGAATCCGCCCCGTTCGTGCTCGCGCACACTTCCGGGGGCGACCAATCGGTGTTCGACAACGGGCTGCCGCTGACCGCCACCGACTGGGTGCGCGAGGGCGAGCTGCAGCACCTGCTGACGAGCCGGCACAGCGCGGGCCTGACCGGGCTGCCAGTCGCGCCGTCCATCGACAACCTGATCCTGAGCGGGGGCGAGGACCGTTCCCTGGAGGAGATGGTCGCGAACACCACGCGCGGGCTGCTGCTGACCTGCCTCTGGTACATCCGCGAGGTCGACCCGGCGACGCTGCTGCTCACCGGGCTGACCCGGGACGGTGTCTACCTCGTGGAGAACGGCGAGGTGGTGGGCGAGGTGAACAACTTCCGGTTCAACGAGTCGCCGGTGGATCTGCTGGGGCGCGCGACCGAGGCGGGGCGGACGGAAAAGACGCTGCCGAGGGAATGGAGCGACTGGTTCACTAGGGCTGCGATGCCCGCGCTGCGGGTGCCGGACTTCAATATGAGCTCTGTCAGTCAGGGCGTATAACCTCGTACCTGATCCACGAGACCATCCCAAGGAGATACGAGAACCGTGACGGACATCGTCGACGAACTGCAGTGGCGGGGGCTCATCGCTCTCTCCACTGACGAGGACGCATTGCGCAAGGCGTTCGCGGACGGTCCCGTCACGTTCTATTGCGGTTTCGACCCGACCGCGCCCAGCCTGCACCTCGGCAACCTCGTGCAGATCCTGACGATGCGCCGGATCCAGCAGGCCGGCAACCGTCCGCTGGGCCTGGTCGGCGGTGCCACGGGCCTGATCGGCGACCCGAAGCCGAACGCGGAGCGGACGCTGAACGAGCCCGAGGTCGTGGCCCAGTGGGTCGACCGGCTGCGCGCGCAGATCGCCCCGCTGCTGGACTTCGAGGGCCCGCACGCCGCGATCATGGTCAACAACCTGGACTGGACCCAGGGTCTGTCGGCCATCGAGTTCCTGCGGGACATCGGCAAGCACTTCCGGGTCAACAAGATGATCGCCAAGGAGGCCGTGTCCCGGCGGCTCAACTCCGACGCGGGCATCAGCTACACCGAGTTCAGCTACCAGATCCTCCAGGGCATGGACTTCCTGGAGCTGTACCGCAGGCACGGCTGCACGCTCCAGACCGGCGGCAGCGACCAGTGGGGCAACCTCACCTCGGGTACCGACCTGATCCACCGGGTCGACCCGGAGGCCGAGGTGCACGCGCTGGGCACGCCGCTGATCACCAAGGCCGACGGCACCAAGTTCGGCAAGACGGAGTCCGGCACGGTCTGGCTCGACCCCGAGATGACCACGCCGTACGCCTTCTACCAGTTCTGGCTGAACGCGGACGACCGGGACGCCTCCAAGTTCCTGCGCATCTTCAGCTTCCGGTCCCACGAGGAGATCGAGGAGCTGGAGAAGCAGACCGAGGAACGCCCGCAGGCCCGTGCCGCGCAGCGCGCGCTGGCCGAGGAGCTGACGACGCTGGTGCACGGCGCCGAGCAGACGGCCGCCGTGACCGCCGCGTCCAAGGCCCTCTTCGGGCAGGGCGAGCTGGCGGACCTGGACGAGAGGACGCTGGCCGCGTCGCTCTCCGAGGTCCCGCACGTCCAGGTCGCCGAACTCGGTCTCGTCGTCGATCTGTTCGCCGAGGTCGGCCTGGTGGCAAGCAAGTCGGCCGCGCGGCGGACCGTGAAGGAGGGCGGGGCCTACGTGAACAACGTGAAGGTCGCCGCCGAGGATGCCGTGCCGGCCAAGGAAGATCTGCTGCACGGGCGGTGGCTGGTGCTGCGGCGGGGCAAGAAGAACCTGGCGGCCGTGGAGGTCACGGGCGCGTGAGTGCTTGAGCGCATGACGAAGGGGCGGTTTCCCGGTTCGGGAGGCCGCCCCTTCGTCGTACGACTGTCAGGCTCGTTGTTTGTTCTTGCCGATCGTCGCCATGTACGCCATGTCGACGACGAAGACGATGATGACCGCGGCGACGAGCTGGAACGCGTGGCGGCTCCAGTCGATGCCACTGGTCGCGTCGACGCCGGCCGCTCGGGCGATCGCGTTACCCACGATGGCGCCGAGAATGCCGCAGATGGTGGTCAGCCAGAGGGGACTGTGCTGCTTGCCCGGGATGATCGCCTTCGCGATCAGGCCCAGCACGAATCCCACGATGATCGCCCACAACCAGCCCATGGCTGCCTCCTTGTACGGCTCTACGTGAGCATTACGCCAAGTGTGGGTCCGGTCGCCGTACGGCGCATGTCGGGTGCGGCCATACGCGCTACGGCGCAGTTCGGTCGCCCGGACCGGAGGTCCCCCGGTCTCGAAGGCGACGGAGGCGCGGCGTAACGTGGGACGTGTCGGGGCCCGGTTCCCGGATCGGGTGCGGACCGGGGTTGCGGGCCGGGGAGAGTCCGATGCGGGCGGATGGTGGAATGTGATGCGGAAGCTGCACGGCGAAGGCAACGCCCAGGTGTTCCGGATCACCGGAGCCCGGACGGGACTCGCGGAGGACATCCGCGGACGGCAGCGCAGATACGTCATCTCCATGTCGATCCGTACGGTGTCGGTGATCCTCGCGTGCGCGCTGTGGAACGTCGAACGGCACGTCGCGATCGTCGCGTTGGTGCTCGGTGTGCTGCTCCCCTATGTCGCCGTCGTGATCGCGAACGCCGGGCGGGAGAACGCGCCGGGGCTTCCGTCGACCTTTGTGACCGCTCCGCTGCGGCCGATGATCGCACCGCCGAGGTCGGACGAGGCGTTCGCGGAATCCGTCCCGGAAGACGTCGTGCCCGAGTCGGCACCCCGTGCGGGAGGCGAACCTTCCGACCGGTCGTGACCATGGCGAACGTGCCATAAGCGGAAGTCGGCTCCGCACCAAGCTCAAGAAAAGCTCAGATCAATCATGTTGTTCCGGTGCCGGGCGACCGGTCACCCGTGACATACTTCGTACGCGCTCCGCATCCCCCGTCGGAGCGACGGACCGACGCCGGGCAGCTCCCCCCGTGGCTGCTCGGCGTCGCCTTTTCAGCGCATCTGTGAGACGAAATCCCGTGAGTTCCCGTGAGTGACGAGACACCGATCTGCTCCGCGAAGGGCTGCCGCGCCGACGCCGTGTGGGTGCTCGCGTGGAACAACCCGAAGATCCATACGCCGGAGCGACGCAAGACGTGGCTCGCGTGCGAGGAGCATCGCGAGCATCTGTCCCAGTTCCTCGGTGTACGCGGGTTCTTGAAGGACGTCGTCAAGTTCGCCGACTGGGAAGAGCCCGAGGCCCCGTAGGACCCGTAGGGCCTCTTCGCCTACGACGGCTGCTCAGCCGCCGATCGCCGACATCGGCCGGTCCGGCTGCAGGAACGACGGGTCGTCCAGGCCCGAGCCCGCCTTCTTGCCCCACATCGCCAGGCGCCAGATGCAGGCGATCTCCTCGTCCGGGGCGTCGGAGCGCAGCGCCGCGCGGAGGCTGGTCTCCTCGCGGGCGAACAGGCAGTTGCGTATCTGGCCGTCGGCCGTCAGGCGGGTGCGGTCGCAGGCTCCGCAGAACGGGCGGGTGACCGAGGCGATGACACCCACGCGGTGCGGGCCGCCGTCCACGATCCAGCGCTCGGCGGGGGCCGAGCCGCGCTCGTCGGAGCCTTCGGGGGTCAGCTCGAAGCGGGTGCGGAGGGAGGCGAGGATGTCGCCCGCCGTGACCATGCCCTCGCGTGTCCAGCCGTGCTGGGCGTCCAGGGGCATCTGCTCGATGAAGCGCAGTTCGTAGTCCTGCTCCACGGCCCAGGCCAACAGGTCCGGGGCCTCGTCGGCGTTGAGTCCCGGCATCAGCACCGAGTTGATCTTCACCGGGGTCAGGCCCGCGTCGTGGGCGGCTTCCAGGCCCGCGAGGACGTCCTTGAGGCGGTCGCGGCGGGTGAGCGTCTTGAAGACGTCGGGGCGCAGGGTGTCCAGGGAGACGTTGACCCGGTCCAGGCCCGCCGCCTTCAGGGCGGCCGCCGTGCGCTTGAGGCCGATGCCGTTGGTCGTGAGGGACATCTGGGGGCGGGGCTCCAGGGCCGCGACCCGCTCGACGATGCCGACCAGGCCGGGGCGCAGCAGGGGCTCGCCGCCGGTGAAGCGGACCTCCTCGATGCCCAGGGAAGTGACCGCGATGTCTATCAGGCGGACGATCTCGTCGTCCGTGAGGAGGTCGGGCTTCGCCAGCCATTGCAGGCCCTCCTCGGGCATGCAGTACGTACACCGGAGATTGCACCGGTCGGTCAGCGAAACCCGCAGGTCGGTGGCTACTCGGCCATAGGTGTCGATGAGCACGTGGGCCCCCTCCCTCGATTCGGATCGCATGTTTTCCGACACCTGCGAGCCTACGCGACACCTCTGACAACGAGAGCGGCCCGATCCCACGAGGTACGACACGGCCGCGTCGTAGGGATCTACGACGCGGCCGTCGACGTGGGGGGACCTGGTGGGGGGACTCAGGTGGACTGGGCGGGGCGGCTCAGTGGGCTCCGGTGCCGGTCAGGGACCGTACCTCCAGCTCCGCGTACTTGCCGGTGTCCGGCTCCTCCTTGGAGAGGATCGTGCCGAGCCAGCCCAGCAGGAAGCCGACGGGGATGGAGATGATGCCCGGGTTCTCCAGGGGGAACCAGTGGAAGTCGACGTCGGGGAACATCGACGTGGGCTTGCCCGAGACCACGGGCGAGAACAGGACCAGGCCGACCGCGGCGACCAATCCGCCGTAGATCGACCACAGGGCTCCGGAAGTGGTGAACCGCTTCCAGAAGAGGCTGTAGAGGATCGTCGGGAGGTTGGCGGAGGCGGCGACCGCGAAGGCGAGGGCCACCAGGCCGGCCACGTTCAGGTCGCGGGCGAGGGCGCCGAGGAGGATGGAGACGGCGCCGATGCCGATCGTGGCGTAGCGGGCGGCGGCCATCTCCTGCTTCTCCGTCGCCTGTCCCCGCTTGATGACGTTCGCGTAGATGTCGTGGGCGAACGAGGAGGACGAGGCCAGGGTCAGACCGGCGACGACCGCGAGGATCGTGGCGAAGGCGACCGCTGAGATGGTGGCCAGGAGGATGGCGCCCCAGTTGGAGTCGACGCCTCCCAGATGCAGTGCCAGGAGTGGGGCGGCCGTGTTGCCCGCCTTGTTGGAGGCGATGATCTCGTCAGGTTTGATCAGTGCGGCGGCGCCGAAACCGAGGGCCAGGGTCATCAGGTAGAAGGCGCCGATCAGACCGATGGCCCAGATGACCGACTTACGGGCGGCCTTGGCGGTGGGCACCGTGTAGAAGCGGATCAGGATGTGCGGCAGGCCCGCGGTGCCGAGGACCAGGGCGATGCCCAGGGAGATGAAGTCCAGCTTGGTGGTGCCGGTGGCGCCGTACTTGAGGCCGGGGTTCAGGAAGGCGGTGCCCTTGCCGCTGTTGGAGGCGGCCTTGCCGAGCAGGTCGGAGATGTTGAAGTTGAACTTCAGCAGCACCAGGAAGGTCAGCAGCAGGGCGCCGGCGATGAGCAGGCAGGCCTTGACCATCTGGACCCAGGTGGTGCCCTTCATGCCGCCGATGGTGACGTAGACGATCATCAGGACGCCGACCAGGGCGACGATGCCGATCTTGCCGGCGTCGGTGGTGATGCCGAGGAGCAGCGAGACCAGGACGCCCGCGCCCGCCATCTGCGCGAGCAGATAGAAGATCGACACCACGATGGTGGAGGTGCCGGCCGCGGTACGGACCGGGCGCTGGCGCATGCGGTACGCGAGGACGTCGCCCATGGTGTAGCGGCCCGAGTTGCGCAGCGGTTCGGCCACCAGGAGCAGGGCGACCAGCCACGCGACCAGGAAGCCGATGGAGTACAGGAAGCCGTCGTAGCCGAAGAGCGCGATCGCGCCCGCGATGCCGAGGAAGGACGCGGCGGACATGTAGTCGCCGGAGACGGCGAGGCCGTTCTGGAAGGCGGTGAACTGACGGCCGCCCGCGTAGAAGTCGGCGGCGCTCTTGGTCTGGCGACCCGCCCATACGGTGATGACGAGCGTGGCGGCGACGAAGATCGCGAACAGGGTGATGATCAGCGGCCGGTGCTGGCTCGCCTCGCCTGCGGCCAGGGTGATCTCGGGGCTCATGCGCTGCCCTCCATCCGGGACTTGATGGCCTCACCCTTGGGGTCGAGCTTCGCGGCGGAGTAGCGCGCGTACCACCAGGCGATGAGGAACGTGGTGAGGAACTGGGCGAGGCCCAGGACCAGGGCGACGTTGATGTTGCCGACGACCTTGGTGTCCATGAAGTCGTCCGCGTAGTTGCACAGCAGCACGTACAGCAGGTACCAGACGATGAAGGCGACGGTCACCGGGAAGGCGAAGGAGCGGTGGGCGCTGCGCAGTTCGGCGAACTCCGCGCTCTCCTGGACCTGTTCGAACTCCTCGGTACTGGGGAGTTGGTGTTCGGCTTTCGAGGGGGGTGGTGTCTCGGTGGCCACGGTGTCTCCTCGCGTTACGGACCTGCGGGTTCTGGTCTGGCTCGGCGCTTCCTGCCCAAGGGCACGGCGCGACACGTCGACCGGTTCAACTCCTTTGACTTCTTTCGGTAGTCGTCTTTGGGAAATCATTGCTGGCCAGCCACCACGGGAGATAGCTTCAGGTCTGCACCACTAGTCATGTACCTGCCCGAACGCACCGCCACGTCTCGGGCCGTCTCGTTTTCCGGATGATGTGGAGATCCCATGGCTCATCTGCGCCCCAGACGCCGGCTCGCCCTGGCCGTACCGGTCGTGCTGTCGCTGACCGCCTCGCTCGGCTTCCTCCCGTCGGCGGCCTCGGCGGTCCCGGCCGCGGAGACCACCGCGCAGACCGCTGACGCGCCCAACCTTGCGTATGTGGTCAACACCCGGCTGGACCACTGGACGATCAACTCGGTCAAGAAGGCGATCAATGCGGCCGGCGGCACCATCGTGGTGACGTACGAGAAGATCGGTGTGATCGTCGTGCACTCGGCGAACCCCGACTTCGGGCCGACCATTCGCAAGGTGCACGGTGTGCAGTCGGCCGGTGCCACGCGTACGGCGCCGCTGAGCCCCGCCTCGACGACCGACGAGGGCGCGGTGCAGTACCTGTCCAAGGATCAGGCCGCGAAGACGGCGAAGGCCTCCGCCGCCGCCGGTGACACCGAGCCGCTCGAAGCCGACCAGTGGGACCTGCCCGCGATCGGCGCCGACAAGGCCGCGAAGATCAACCCGGGCAGCAAGAGCGTGACGGTCGCCGTGATCGACGTCGGCGTCGACGACACCCACCCGGACATCGCCCCGAACTTCTCCGCCTCGCAGTCCGCCAACTGCGTGGGCGGCAAGGCGGACACGACGTACGGCTCCTGGCGCCCCGTGGACTCCGCCCACTACCACGGCACGCATGTAGCGGGTGAGATCGCCGCCGCCCGCAACGGCATCGGCGTGGCCGGGGTCGCGCCGGGTGTGAAGGTCTCCGGGATCACGGTGGCCGAGCCGGACTCGACCCAGCTGTTCTACCCGGAGAGCGTGGTCTGCGCGTTCGTGTTCGCCGCGGATCACGGCGTGGAGATCACCAACAACAGCTACTACGTTGATCCTTGGCTGTACAACTGCATGGACGACCCCGATCAACGTGCCATCGTGGACGCGGTCAACAGGGCCCAGCTGTACGCCCAGCACAAGGGCACGCTCAATGTCGCTGCGGCCGGCAACTCCAACGACGACCTCGACTCCGACGCGCTCGTCGACGCCTCCAGTCCCGACGACTCGACCGCGACGACCCGGACGGTCGACCCGCACGAGTGCTTCGACGTGCCGACCCAGTTGCCGGGTGTCGTCACGGTGAGCTCGGTCGGTGTCACGAAGGCCAAGTCGTACTTCTCCAGCTACGGCAAGAACGTGATCGACGTGGCGGCGCCGGGCGGGGACGCCCGGCAGATCCCGGACACCCCGTCGAAGAACGGCCGCATCCTGTCCACGCTGCCGAACAACACGTACGGCTATCTCCAGGGCACCTCGATGGCGACCCCGCACGTCGCCGCCGTGGCCGCGCTGCTCAAGTCGACGCACCCGCACGCCGGTCCGGCGCAGTTGCAGGCGCTGCTGAAGGCTGAGGCGGACAACCCGGGTTGCCCGACCGACCCGTACGACACCAACGGTGACGGTGTCGCGGACGCGACCTGCGTGGGCGGCAAGCGCGTCAACGGCTTCTACGGATTCGGCATCGTCAACGCGCTGCGGGCGGTGAAGTAGCCGACACCCGTGCACAGGGCCGGGCGGATCTCCGCCCGGCCCTTTCGTGTCCGTCAGGTCATCCATATCTGCATGATCTGCATGACCTGCACGCGAATGTTGATTGAATCAATACTGCATAGTGCAGTCATGACTGACATCAAGGTGGCATGGGCCGCGATGGGCGGCGATCCCGCTCTGGTCTCATACGTCTCGACCGTCACGCGTCAGGGGGCGCTCGAAGCGCGGCTTCCCGTACGGGAGTTGGCACGGGCCTGCGTGGGAGCGTGCGCGTTGGCCGCAGCGGAACTAGGGGCGCGGCGGGCCGGGCTCGCGGAGGTGCCCGCGGTTCGGGTGGACGACGGGGCCGTCGCCACGGCGTTCGTCAGTGAGCGGCATCTGTCGATCGACGGGCGGGCGCCGGTCAACTTCGCGCCGCTGTCGAGGTTCTGGCGGACGGCCGACGGCTGGGTCCGCACCCACGCGAACTATCCGCACCACCGGGCGCGACTACTGGGGGCGTTGAAGCTGCCGGGGGACGCGTCGGTGGAGGACGTGGCCGGTGTGCTCGCCGAGCGGTCCGCCCTGGAGGTCGAGACCGCGGTGTACCGCGCCGGAGGTCTCGCGGTCGCGCTGCGGACGACGGAGGAATGGGCCGCGCACCCGCAAGGGACCGCGGTGGCCGGGCGGCCGCTCATCGAACGCGAGCGGCTCGGCAGCGCACACGCGCGTGCCTTCCTGCCGCTCGACGGCGATCCGTTGCTGCCCGCTGCCGGGCTGCGCGTGCTCGACCTGACGCGGGTCATCGCGGGCCCGGTCGCCACCCGCACGCTCGCGTTGCTGGGCGCGGACGTGCTGCGCGTGGACGCCCCGCGGTTGCCGGAGGACCCGGACGCGCACGCGGACACCGGTTTCGGGAAGCGGTCGACCCGGCTGGACCTCGGCACGGCTGCCGACCGGCGGACCTTCGAGGGGTTGCTCGCGCGGGCGGACGTGGTCGTCACCGGGTATCGGCCGGGTGCGCTGGACCGGTTCGGGCTCTCCCCCGATGCGCTGGTCGACCGCAGGCCCGGGCTGATCGTGGCGCAGTTGTCGGCGTGGGGCGCGTACGGGCCGTGGGGCGGCCGGCGTGGGTTCGACAGCCTGGTGCAGGTCGCCACCGGCATCGCGGCGACCGAGGGGATCGAGCGGGGCGAGGGGGCACCGGAACGGCCCGGCGCGCTGCCCGCGCAGGCCCTCGACCACGGCACCGGGTATCTGCTGGCGGGCGCGGTGCTGCGGGCGCTGACGGAGCAGTCGGAGCAGGGGCACGGCCTCGTCCTGCGGCTGGCGCTCGCGCGGACCGCGGCCTGGTTGACGGCGGACGGGGCGGGCGAGCGGGGAGGGGTGGCCCACGAGTCGCGCGGGACGGCGTACAACCAGCCGGATGCCTGGCTGGTCGAGACGGACAGCGGTATCGGGCGGCTGCGGCATGCCCTGTCGCCGGTGTCGTTCGCCGGTGGACCCGTGAACTGGGCGCGTCCGCCGGGTCGTTGGGGCACGGACCCGGCTCGTTGGGCTTGATCCGGGGGTCGACCGGAAACGTACCTATGAGCGGAATGCCGTTCCGCCAGTTGTTTTGTTGCACTTGCCCGGTTCTGTGGCGGCTGGTGAAGATCTTGGGGTGACCTTGATACGACCGACTGTCGAAGCGGCCGACACGAGCGGCTCCGGGCGGCGCCCCGGTACGCGTCGGGCCGTCGCCGTACTGGCCCTGGTGGTGCTCGCCGCGCTGATACCGCTGCTCGGCCCGTCCGCCGCGCTGCACGACACCGGGGAGGCCGCCGCGCCCGGCGTAGGCGGCATCGCGCTGCTACGGGCGGTGTTGTTCGGGGCGCTGTGCGTCCCCCTGGGTGAGCTGTTCGTGAACCGGCTCGCGCGTACCGTGCCCGGCGCTCCCCCGATCGGCCCCCGCAGCTGGGCCCCGTACGCGGCCGGTGCCGGTTTCGTCGCCGCGCTGGGGCTCGCGTCGGTCGTGGCGACGGGCAACCTGGTGCCGCACAGCCTCGCCCAGATCGATGTCGGCGGCCTCTATCAGTCCCGGGACGGCAAGTTGGCGCTCCTGGAGGTCAACGCGTTCGCCGTGGCGGCCCTGTGTGCCCGGTCGCGCAGGCCCGGCCTCCAGGTGTGGCCCCTGGCCGCCGTGGTCGTCGCGGAGGCGCTGCGGGTGCACCCGGCGAGCGAGCACAGTCCGCTGGTCGGCTCCGAACTCACCCTCGTGCACCTGACGTGCGCGGCACTGTGGGTGGGCGGTCTGCTGCATGCGCTGCGGACGTTGCGGCAATGGGGCGGTGCCGAGGCGGGGGCCGCGTTGTTGGGGCTCTACGCGCGCGTGGCCGCCGTGCTGCTCGCCGCGATCACCGCCACGGGGGTATGGAGTTCGCTGCGCCGGATGCCGGCCGGCACGATCCTGGACCAGCTGACGACGACGGCGTACGGGCGCACCCTGCTGGCCAAGGTGATCCTCGTCGCCGCCGTCGCCGTCCTCGCGCTCTGGGCGCGGTACCGGCTGCGCAGGGCCTCCGATCCGCTGACCGCGCACTCACCCGCGCGGGCCGAGGTCGTCGCCCTGGGAGTGGTGGTCGTGGTCTCCGGACTGTTGACGGCATTGCCGGTGCCGATCCGCTGGCATTGACCGATCAGGCAATCAATCCATCGATCAAGAGTTGATCCACTAGTTGATCAGCTGTTCGTGACCAGGACCTTCAGAGCCGTGCGCTCGTCCATCGCCTTGTAGCCGTCGGGTACGCCCTCCAGATCGACCGTCAGGTCGAAGACGGGCGAGGGGTCGATGGTGCCGTCCAGGATGTCGGGCAGCAGCTCCGGGATGTACGTGCGGACCGGTGCGACCCCGCCGCGCAGCGCGATGTTCCGGTCGAACATGACCCCGAGGTCGAGACCGGTGCCGCTGCCGTGCGGCACGCCGACGAAGCCGATCGCGCCGCCGTCGCGCGCGATGCCGACGGCCGTCCGCATGGACTGCTCGGTGCCGACGGCCTCGACGACGGCGTGTGCGCCCTGGCCGCGGGTGAGTTCACGGACGGCCGCGACGGCGTCCTCGCCGCGTGCGGCGACGACGTCGGTGGCGCCGAAGCGGCGGGCGATGTCCGTGCGCACCTCGTGGCGGCCGAGCGCGATGATCCGCTCGGCGCCCAGGCGCTTGGCGGCGAGCACGGCGCACAGGCCGACCGCCCCGTCGCCCACGACGGCGACGGTGGCGCCTTTGCGGACGCCCGCGCCGAGGGCCGCGTGGTGGCCGGTGCCCATGACGTCGGACAGGGTCAGCAGCGCGGACAGCAGATGGTCGTCGGAGGCCGCCTCCTTCGGCAGCCGTACGAGGGTGCCGTCGGCGAAGGGCACGCGTACCGCCTCCCCCTGGCCACCGTCGTAGCCCACGGCGCCCCAGAAGCCGCCGTGGACGCAGGAGGTGGTGAGGCCCTCGCGGCAGTAGTCGCAGACGCCGTCGGACCACACGAAGGGCGCGACCACGAGGTCACCGGTCCTGACGCCGCTCACCTCGGAGCCGGTCTCCTCCACGATCCCGAGGAACTCGTGCCCGATGCGCTGCCCGGACTGCCGGGCCGACTCGCCGCGGTACGCCCACAGGTCGCTGCCGCAGATGCAGGCGCGCAGCACCCGGACCACCGCGTCGGTGGGCAACTGCACGAGGGGCTCGGGCACGTCCTCCACGCGCATGTCGAACGGGGCGTGGATGGTGGTGGCGCGCATGGCGAGGGTCCTTCTCGTCGCGGGTGTGCGGGTGCGGTGCGCTCAGGGGGTGGTCGAGCGCACTTCACGGTACGCCGCCGTCGGTGCGCGCCGCTCGGCGAGGGTGCCGAGCACGCCCTGGACCAGCAGGAACTGCGCGGCGGCGTACGTCAGCATGATCCAGAAGTCGGGCCTTGGCGGTTGCGGCCAGTCGGCGACGCCGGTCGCGATGAGGGTGTCGGAGACCACGAACAGTGCCCCGCCGAGCCCGGCGACGAGACCGAGCCGGGTGGCCACGGCACACGCCATGGCCGTGAGGAGAGTGCTGTAGCCGGCCACGGGGACGCGCAGGTCCGCCGGGAGGTCCGGCCACAGCAGCGTGACGGTGACGGCCAGGGCGGCGGCGTACCCGGCGACGAGGAGACCGGCACGCACGCGTGGAGCACGTTTCGGGCCGCCGTACGTCCTGAAAAGGGCGAGGTAGCAGAGGTGACCCGCCGCGAAGCAGGCCATGCCGGCGAGGAAGGCGGGGTCGGCGTCGGAGAGCAGCAGGGTGTCGCCGCCCCAGCCGCAGAGGAGCGCGGCGACGAGGAGCCGGGGTGCGCCGCGCAGGGCCGCGTACGCGGCGAGGAGCGGCATCAGGAGGGGCTTGGTGACGGTGTGGGCGGGGTCGTGGCCGACGGCGAGCGCGAGCAGGTCCACGAGGGTCACCAGTGCGAAGCCGGTCAGGAGCGCGCGGGAGACGGCCGGGTGTGCGGTGCGTGAGTTCACGCGGCCGCGGTCTCCTCGGCGGCCGGGATGCCCTGCTCCGGGACGGGTACCGGCTGCCAGCCCGGTCCCCGGAACACGCGTCCCGCGCGCTCGCGCCAACTGGTCGCCGTCTTCAGGTCCTTGGCGATGGCGACGTACTCATGGGTGGCCACCTTGATCGGGTTGAACGTGTTGATGTTCTTGGTCAACCCATAGACGGGCCGCTCAACCTCCGGGACGAACGACCCGAAGAGCCGGTCCCAGACGATGAGGATGCCGCCGAAGTTGCGGTCCAGATAGCCGCCCTGGGAGGCGTGGTGGACCCGGTGGTGGGACGGAGTGTTGAAGACGAATTCGAACCAGCGGGGCATCCTGTCGATCCGCTCGGTGTGGATCCAGAACTGGTAGACGAGGTTCGCCGAGGAGCAGAACGCCAGCGCGGCGGGATGCACGCCCAGGGCGACGAGCGGGACATAGAACGGCCATACCGTGAGGGTCGTCCAGGGCTGGCGCAGGGCCGTGGTGAGGTTGAACCTGCGGCTGGAGTGGTGGACTACGTGGCAGGCCCACAGGATGCGGATGACGTGGTGGCCGCGGTGGGACCAGTAGTAGAAGAAGTCCTGTCCGAGCAGCATCAGCGGGATCGTCCACCACAGGACGGGCACGCGCAGCGGGGTGAGTTCGTAGATCGCCGTGTAGACGGCGACGATCGGGATCTTCCAGAGGAAGTCGAAGACGAGGCTCCCGAGCCCCATGCCGACGCTTGTGACGGCGTCCTTCGCCTCGTAGCCCGCCGCGTCCTCGTCGGGGTGGACGCGCACGCTGATCATCTCGATCACGGCGAGCAGCACGAAGGCGGGTATCGACCAGAGCACGACATCGGGCAGGTTCGGCATGGGTGAACCGTAGGACCGCAGATCGGCCGCGACTAGACGTTGTTACCGACAAGTATTACCGGGGGTATGCGCTTGCTTGTTGGCGATCTCCACCAATGCGCCCGCCATGTCCCGGTTGTGGGTCACTACACCCCGGCCGCCCCCAGCAACGCCCCCGCCGCATAGGTGACCCCCATCGCCAGTGCCCCGCCTGCCACGTTCCGCAGCATCGCCGGCCTCGTGTCCGCCGCCCCGAGCCGTGCGCTGCTCCAGCCCGTCAGCACCAGCGCCGCCAGTGACGACACCACGGTGACGCCGAGCCGCCAGTCGGCCGGGGGGAGGATGATCGCCAAGAGGGGCAGCAGGGCGCCGACCGTGAAGGACAGGAAGCTCGCCCAGGCCGCGTGCCAGGGGTTGGTCAGGTCGTCGGGGTCGATGTTGAGCTCCACGCGCGCGTGGGCACGCAGCGCATCGCGTTCCGTGAGCTGGGCCGCTGCCTCCATGGCCACCTCACGGGTCAGGCCGCGGTCCTGGAGGAGCTCGGTCAACTCCTCCAGTTCGGCCTCCGGTTGCTCCTTCAGCTCGCGCTTCTCCAGGGCGAGGGCGGCTTTCTCGGAGTCGCGCTGGGTGGAGACGGACACGTACTCCCCTGCCGCCATCGACATGGAGCCGGCCAGGAGACCCGCGAGGCCGGCCGTCAGCAGCGCCGAGCGGTCGTCCGTGGCACCTGCCACGCCGACGACGAGACCGGCGGTGGACACGATGCCGTCGTTGGCTCCCAGTACCGCGGCCCGCAGCCAGTTCAACCGTGAGCCCAGGGAGCCGTCATGGGCCTCGTCATGGCTCTCGCCGTGGGCCTCGTCGTTGGTCGGTTCCGTCACACCGCGAAGGATCGCACCCCCGCCCTCACCACACCCGTACCGACGCCCCTCGCGCGAACACCGGGCTCGTCGCGCCCGCCGGTGGTTCGGCGAGCGGCTCCGCGATCTCGGTCACCGTGGGGCCGACCTTCGCCGCGATCGGGTCCAGGACGTCGAGGTCGAAGCCGTAGACGCGGGCCGCGTTGCCGCCCACCATGGCGGCGACCTCCTCGCGCGGCACGCGCGCGTAGGCGAAGCGCAGGCCCTCCCTGGAGTACGGGTACGTGCCCTCGTCGTGCGGGTAGTCGCTGCCCCACATGATCTTCTCGATGCCGATGCGGTCGCGCAGGGGCACCTCATGGGGGCGCATGAAACTGGCGCCCACGAAGCAGTTGTCGCGCCATACCTCCGAGGGACCCTTGCCCATCGAAGTGGCGAGCCCCGCGCCGAACTTGGACTCCGCGGTCGATGCCGCCGATGCTTTCGTGGCCGCCGCGACCAAGCGCCCGTGGTAGTAGTCCAGCATGTCGAGCACCCCGGGTATCCAGCCGGAGCCCTGCTCGGTCAGGACCAGCTTCAGGTCCGGGTGACGGCGGAAGGCGCCGCCGAAGATCAGGTGCCACAGGGCGCGGTGCGAGAACCAGGTCGTCTCGACCATGTACACCGCGCGGGCGGCCGGTTCGTCGCCGAGGGGCGGGGAGGCCGACCCCGCGTGGTGGTTGACGGGGACGCCGAGTTCCGCGCACGCGGCCCAGATCGGGTCGTATGTCGACGAGTACAGCTCCGGCAGTCCCGAGCCGGGTGGAGTGCCAGGCAGCAGCAACCCGCCCCTCAGGCCCGCTTCGACCGCCCACCGGATCTCCTGGACGGCCTCCTGGACGTCGTTCAGGAGGATCTGGAAGACGCCCGCCCGTCGACCGGGTGCCGCCGAGCAGAAGTCCGCCAGCCAGCGGTTGTGGGCGCGCAGGCCGGCCCAGCGGCGCCGGAACTCCTCGAGTGTCGGCGCGGGCGCCATCAAGGAGCCGGACGGGAAGAACGGCGGGATGGTGTTCGGGAAGACGACCTCGGCGACGATCCCGTCCTGCTCCAGCTCCGCGATCCGCCGCCCGGAGTTCCAGTTCTTGTCGGCCGTGTCGGCGACCAGGTCCTCGTACGGGTTGACGTACGTGGCCGCCCACGCGTCGAAGTCGTCGTGGTACCGCTTCTCCAAGTAGGGCCGGTAGTCCAGGAGATCGGCGCCCGCGTGGCAGTCCGCGGAGATGACCGTGTACCTGTCCGCGCCGTCGGGACCAATGGAGCCCGTGGGGATCATGGGGGTCATGGCGTCACCCCCAGCACCGGGAAGTCGTGGTCGGTCAGCCAGTGCCGTCCGACCTCGCGCGAGCGGGCCCAGGACGCCGTCACGGCCGCCTGGTCGTCCTGCTGGCCGAGTTCGGCGGGGGTCGGGCCGATCCGGCGGGCCAGCGGCTCCAGGGCCGCCACGTCGAAGCCGAAGGCGTCCGCCGCCGCCAGGCCCAGCATGCGCCGGGTCTCGTCCACCGGGATGTCGTGGAAGGTGCGCTTCAGCCACGCGCGCGTGTCGGGCCAGGTGCCCTCGGGATGCGGGAAGTCGCTGCCCCAGAGGATGTTGTCGACGCCGATCTCGTAGCGCTGGGCCAGTTCGCGGCGCTTGGTGTTGGTGGCGCAGATGAAGACCTGTCGGTCGAGGTACTCGCTCGGCGGCCGTTTCAGCTCCGCGAAGGGTGAGAGCTTCTTGCCGCCGTGGGCACCCAGGTAGAGGCGGTCCATGAACCAGAGCTGGTTCGGCAGCCACCAGCAACCCGACTCCGCCACACCGAACTTGAGACCCGGATGGCGTTCGAAGACCCCGGACCAGAGCAGGAACCAGAGCGGCCGGGCGGGCCACCAGGTCACCTCGCTCACATAGATGCCCAAGTGGTCGCCGTACTCGTGGCGGGGCGCGGCCCCGGAGTGCGTGAGTACCGGCATCCCGCACTCGGCGGCCGCCGTCCACACCGGGTCGTAACGGCGGTCGTGGTAGGGCTCCTTGTCGACCCACATGGAGGGGATCATCAGGGCGCCGAGGCCCGACTCCTTGGCACGGTGGATCTCCGCGACGACCTTCTCCGTAGGGGCCGTCACGGGCAACAGGGCGACTCCGCAGTGCCGTTGGGGGTTCTCGGAGACGAAGTCGGCGAGCCAGCGGTTGTGCGCCTGGGCGCCCGCCATGCCCAACTCGGGGTCCTGGTAGCCGGAGAGGCCGAGGCCCACCCCGAAGGGTGCGGCCGTCTGGCTGTCCACGGCGTCGGCGTCCGGGAAGACCACCTCGGCGGCCACCCCGTCCCCGTCCAGCTCCTTGAGGCGCTGCGCGGTGTCCCAACCCCCGCGCAGGCCTTCCTCGTTGTCCTGGAACCACTTGGCCGCGAACGCCTCGTTGCGGATGCCGAGCCGGGTCATCTCCTCGCGGCGCCGGTCGCGTCCGGCGAGGAACTCGTCGAAGTCCCGGTGGAACCGGGCGTCCAGATAGGGCCGGTACTCCTCGGTGGGCAGTCCGGCGTGGCAGTCGGAGGAGATGATCAGGTACGGCTCCTGGTCGGTCACAACAGCCCCCTCAGTCCAGGATGAAGCTCTCTAGGTACGACGGGTTCGCACGGTCGAGCATTGAACCCGCCCTCGCCCGGATCTGGGCATCGCTGTGCTCGCTCTCGGGCAGCAGCCAGAAGCGGTCCGCGCGAATGCCGTCCACGACGAGGTCGGCGACCTCCTCGACGAGCGTGAAGGCGACTTCCTTGCCCGCCTCCTTCATCGCGGTCTCCCACTGGTCGAGGCTGCGGTACGGGGTTCTACGGGGACGTTCCTTCGCGTACCGGTCGGGGCGGTTGCGGTGCGACTCCCACAGGCCCGTGCGCAGCATGTGCGGCCCCGGGAAGAGCACCGAGGCGCCCACGCGCGCGTGCTCCGCCTTCAAGTGGGCGTACAGGGACTCGGTCATCGTCACGACGGCCGCCTTGGTGACGGCGTACACGGAGGCGGTGGGCAGCGGGGCGATACCGCCGTCCCCGGAGGACGTGTTGACGACATGACCGGGTTGACCCGACTTGATCATCCTCGGCACGAACGCCTGGATGCCGTGGAAGACGCCCCACACGTTGACGGCGAACGCCCACTGCCAGTCGTTCGGTTCGTGCTCCCACATCCGGCCCTCGGCGCCCGAGCCGACCCCGGCGTTGTTGCACAGGACGTGGACGGCGCCGTACGTCTCGTAGGCCGACTCGGCGAGATCCAGGACCTGTTGGCGTACGCCGACGTCGACCACGCGCGCGTGCACGTCGGCACCGTCGGCGCGCAGATCCGCGGCGGCCTTGTCGAGGGCACCCTCCTCGACGTCGGCGAGCACCACCTTGAGCCCGTCGGCGGCGAACCGCCGTGCCATCGCGAGCCCGATCCCGCTCGCGGCCCCGGTGACGACGGCGACCTGACCCTCCGTCAACTCCATTACGCGCTCCCCTCGGGCGGTCCGTCGTGGATCTGCTGCGGGTCGTCGTAGCGCTGGTGGATGTACGGCAACAGGGCGCGCGCGTCGACCCGTTCGACGACCTTGCCGCGCTGGTCGCTGGTCTTCTCGCCGATGGTGATGTCGACGAGGGTGCGTACGGGGAGGTCGGCGACGGGGTCGTACATGGACTCCCGTAGGACGACGTCTCCGGTGACGCGTTCGAGGCGACGGACCTTCTCGTTGCGCAGGCAGTGCACGAGCACGGGGTCGGCGTCGAAGCCCGAACCGTCCACCGCGGGAAGGAACTTGAAGTAGAAGTCGGTCTTCTGCGTCGGCCCGGGGAGGGGCAGTTCCTCGCTGATCGCGCCGCGGACCTCGACGAAGGCGATGCCGTGCCGGGCCAGGGACGCGTGCACGACGAGGCCCACGCGCTCGAGGGTGACCTCGCCGAGTTTCTTGGGCTCTCCGAAGACCTCACGGCCGCCGGTGAGGGCCCGCTCGTGGGTCATCGGCATCACCAGGGGGTACCAGCCCTCGACGCCGTCGTGCGCGGCGGCGACCGCGAACGAGCCCGCGCCCAAGGGATATCCGGTCAGCTCCACCTTGCTGATGTTCACCCGGACCAGAGGCCGCCCGGTGGGCTTGAGGGGCGGCGGCAGGACCGCCGCGACCGCGTCCGGGTCGCTCTCCCAGACGGCCACCACACCGGTGGACCAGATGTCGGGGAGCTTGGAGCTCGCTGTGCGTGCGGCGGCGATCTCCGCCTCGGTCCGTGCGCCGTACCGTACGCGTGCCATACGCCGTACCGCCCTTCGTAGGCCGTCATCCGTCAGGCGGGCAGCACGCTTGCACCGGGCGGGCAAAAGGTCCATAGCCACGCGCGCGTGCGTTCGGCGGACCCGAACGGGCGGCCGGGACAAGGCACCTGAGGGACAGGGCTGTCAGTGACGGCCCGTATCCTCAGTGACCATGCTCGAAGACCACTCGCCGACAGTGTCCGCAGCCACTCCGTGGCCGGCCGCGTATCCCCAGGGGTATGCGGTAGTTGACGTGGAGACCACCGGCCTGGCCCGGGACGACCGGATAATCTCCGCGGCCGTCTACCGTCTGGACGCGCTCGGCGAGGTCGAGGACCACTGGTACACGATGGTCAACCCGGAGCGCGATCCCGGCCCCGTGTGGATCCACGGTCTGACGAGTGACGTCCTGGAGGGAGCGCCCCTCTTCAAGGACATCGCCGAGGAGTTCGCGACCCGTCTGGAGGGCCGGGTGCTGGTCGCGCACAACGCGGTCTTCGACTGGCAGATGATCGCGCGGGAGTACGCGCGCGTGCAGATCGAGCCCCCGGTCCGTCAGCGCCTGTGCACCATCGCGCTCTCCAAGGAGCTGAGCCTGCCGCTGCCCAACCACAAACTGGAGTCCCTGGCAGCGCACTTCGGTGTCGTCCAGCAGCGCGCGCACCACGCGCTGGACGACGCGCGCGTGCTCGCCGAGGCATTCCGGCCGAGCCTGCGGGCGGCGGCACTGGGCGGCGTACGGCTGCCGCTGCACGAGTGCCGGCCACTGACCGAGTGGACCGCCGACCGGCCCGCGCCCCGGATCGGCCAGCAGGCGGGCGGCTACAGCGGCTACGGGGCGGGCAGTTGGCGCCCCGCGCGCAAGCGGCCCGCGTGCCCGTATCCGAACCCGGGGCGGTTCGAGGACGGCAGGCCGCTCAAGCAGGGGATGCGGATCGCGTTCTCCGGGGACACGTCCATCGAGCGCGAGCTGCTGGAGGACCGGGCCGTGGAGGCCGGCCTGCATGTCGCGACGAGCCTGTCCCGGCTGACCAGCCTGCTCGTCACGAACGACCCGGACTCGGGCACCTCGAAGGTGGTCAAGGCCAAGCAGTTCGGCACTCCTGTGGTGGACGAGGCCGCGTTCGGGCAGTTGCTGCGGGACGTCGAGGCGGCGGACTGACAGCCCCTGGCGACCGTACGGACGGGTGATTGTCGTACGACTCGCCCCGCGCCCGCTCGCCCGTGCCGGGTGGACGGCCCACCCTGTGGCGCATGGCGAGATGTGAAGTGTGCGGCAATGACTACGGCATGAGTTTCGAGGTGCACGCGCAGGGCGCGGTGCACGTCTTCGACTGCTTCTCCTGCGCGATCCACCGCATGGCCCCGATCTGCGAGCACTGCCGGGTGCAGATCATCGGTCAGGGCGTGGAGGTCGAGGGCCACTGGTTCTGCGGGGGCCACTGCGCGCGGGCGGAGGGGATGGTGGGGATCATCGACAAGGTGTGAGGACAGACCCCCCTCAATGCGCCCCGCGACCGAGTTGTACGGTCGTGGGGTGTACCGCTTCCTGATGTCCCGGCAGTGGGTGATCCTCGCGTTGATCACCCTTCTCCTGATCCCGACGATGATCAGGCTGGGCATCTGGCAGATGCACCGCTACGAGATGCGCAGCGCCCGGAACCAGTTGGTCGCGGACGCGCTGCACGCCAAGCCGGTCCCCGTGGAGACGATCAGCACCCCCGGGCACGCGGTCACCCGTACGGAGAAGTACCGCACCGTCACCGCGACCGGCACCTTCGAGACTTCTAAAGAAGTCGTCGTCCGGCGTCGTACCAATGACGACGACGAGGTCGGCTTCCATGTACTGACCCCGTTCGTGTTGACGGACGGCAAGGTCGTATTGATCAACCGTGGATGGATCCCGGCGACCGGCGTGCAGACCGCGTTCCCGAAGATCCCCGCACCGCCGGCCGGCAAGACGACCATCACGGGGCGTCTGATGGCCGACGAGACGACCGCGGCCAGCGGCATCAAGGACATCAAGGGCCTGCCCGACCGCCAGATCATGTTGATCAACAGCGAGGAACAGGCGAAGCGACTCAACGCCCAGGTGCTCGGCGGCTATGTCGAGCAGACCGCGCCGGAGCCGAAGGGCGACACACCGGAGCAGATCTCCGACCCGGGCAAGGAAGACGCCCCGCTGAACTACGCGTACATGATCCAGTGGTGGCTGTTCGCCGCGGCCGTACCCGTCGGCTACGTAGTCCTCGCCCGCCGTGAGGCCCGCGACCGCCGGGAGGCGACGGCGAAGGAAGCGGAGACGGCGGAGGCCGAGCCCGCGCCGGTGTGAGCCCTCCCCCGCTTCACCCGCCCGGCCCCGAACCTTGATTGCCTCACCGACAGGCAGGGAACCCGCACCCCGTGCACCCACGTATCGAGGACTACGCCCTCATCGGCGACGAACAGACCGCGGCCCTGGTCGGCATGGACGGCTCGGTCGACTGGCTGTGCCTGCCGCGCTTCGACTCGGCCGCCTGCTTCGCCAGAATGCTCGGCGACCAGGACAACGGCCACTGGCGCATCGCCCCCAAGGGCGCGGACCGCTGCACCCGCCGCGGCTACCGCCCCGACACCCTGGTCCTGGACACGGAGTGGGAGACCGACGAGGGCACGATCCGCGTCACCGACCTGATGCCCCAGCGCCACCGCGCCCCCGACGTCGTACGCATCGTGGAAGGCGTCAGCGGCAAGGTCACCGTCCACAGCAGGCTCCGCCTGCGCTTCGACTACGGCTCGGTCGTGCCGTGGGTGCGCCGGTCCGACGGGCACCGGGTGGCCGTCGCCGGTCCCGACTCGGTGTGGCTGCGCAGCGAGCCCGAGGTGCGCACCTGGGGCGAGGATTTCAGCACCCTCTCGGAGTTCACCGTCGAGGCCGGCCAGAAGGTCGCCTTCGTCCTCACCTGGCATCCCTCGCACGAGCCCCGTCCGCCGCTCGTCGACCCGTACAAGTCGCTGCGCACCAGCGTCGCGGACTGGAAGCGCTGGGCGGCCCGCTGCCGCTACGACGGCCCCTACAGGGACGCGGTCGTACGCTCCCTGATCACGCTCAAGGCGCTCACCTACCGCCCGACGGGCGGCATCGTCGCCGCGGCCACCACGTCACTCCCCGAGGAGATGGGCGGTGTCCGCAACTGGGACTACCGCTACTGCTGGCTGCGCGATTCGAGCCTCACCCTGGGCGCCCTGGTCTCCGCGGGCTACCACAAGGAGGCCGAGGCCTGGCGCGACTGGCTGCTCCGCGCGGTCGCGGGCGATCCGGCGGACCTGCAGATCATGTACGGCGTGGCGGGCGAACGACGGCTCCCCGAATTCGAACTGCCGCACCTCTCCGGCTTCGCCGGTTCGGCCCCCGTACGGATCGGCAACGGCGCCGTCAACCAGCTCCAACTCGACGTCTACGGAGAGGTCCTGGACTCCCTGTGGCTGGCCCGCCGCGCGGGCCTGTCGCCCAAGCCGCACATGTGGTCGCTCCAGGCCGTCCTCCTGGAGTGGCTGCGCGCGCAGTGGCAGCAGCCGGACGAGGGCCTGTGGGAGGTGCGCGGCGGGCGCCGGCACTTCGTGCACTCCAAGGTCATGGTGTGGGTGGCCGCCGACCGCGCGGTCCGCACCCTGGAGGAGTTCGCCGACCTGCCCGGCGACCTGGAGGGCTGGCGCGAGCTGCGGGACGCGGTGCACCGGGACGTGTGCGAGAAGGGCTACGACCCGGTGCGCAACACCTTCACGCAGTACTACGGCTCGCAGGAACTCGACGCCGCCCTGCTGCTCATCCCCCGCTTCGGTTTCCTGCCGCCCGACGATCCACGGGTCGTCGGCACGGTCGACGCGGTCCGCGAGGCCCTGGGCCACGACGGCTTCGTACGCCGCTACGACACCGCCGCCGACACCCCCGTGGACGGGCTGCCCGGCGACGAGGGCGCCTTCCTGGCGTGCTCCTTCTGGCTCGTGGACGCCCTGCACCTGACGGGCCGCACCAAGGAGGCCAAGGTGCTGTTCGAGCGGCTGGTGGGGCTCGCGAACGACGTGGGGCTGCTCGCGGAGGAGTACGACCCCGTGGCCGGCCGTCAGCTGGGCAACTTCCCACAGGCGTTCAGCCACATCGGCCTCGTGAGCAGCGCCCTCGCCCTGTTCGGGGACGAGAAGGCAGGATAGGGGCCATGGATCTTGGACTGAAGGACCGGGTGTACGTCGTCACCGGGGCCACCCGCGGGCTGGGCAACGCCTCAGCGCGCGGGCTGGTGGCCGACGGCGCGAAGGTGGTCGTCAGCGGGCGGGACGAGAAGCGGGCCGCCGAAGCGGCGGCCGAGCTGGGGCCGAACGCGATCGGCGTGGCCGTCGACAACGCCGACGCTCAGGCGCCGGCCCGGCTGATCGCCGCCGCGCGCGAGCACTTCGGGCGCTTCGACGGCATCCTCGTGAGCGTCGGCGGGCCGCCGGCCGGGTTCGTCGCCGACACCACCGACGAGCAGTGGCAGGCGTCGCTCGAGTCGGTGTTCCTCGGCGCGGTGCGGCTCGCCCGCGCGGCGGCCGGGGAGTTGGGGGCGGGCGGTGTCATCGGGTTCGTGCTGTCCGGGTCGGTGTACGAGCCGATCCCCGGGCTGACGATCTCGAACGCGCTGCGGCCGGGTCTCGCCGGTTTCGCCAAGTCCCTCGCGGACGAGCTGGGGCCGCGCGGCATCCGTGTCGTGGGGCTGCTGCCGGCCCGCATCGACACGGATCGCGCGCGCGAGCTGGACGGGTTGTCCGCGGACCCGCAGGCCACGCGTGCGGCCAACGAGTCGCGGATTCCGCTGCGGCGGTACGGGACGGCTGAGGAGTTCGGGCGGGTGGCGACGTTCCTGCTGTCGCCGGCCGCCTCCTACCTGACGGGGATCATGGTGCCTGTCGACGGTGGGATGCGGCACGGATTCTGACGCTCCGTCAATTCAAGCTCCCACCCAACCCGTCGAATCAACCTGTCAACTCACCCGCTCCGCGCGGTGCTTGACGCCCGTCAGGCGGACTTCCGTCGGCAGCGTCTCCAGGCCCGCCGATTCGCGGGCGTGGGAGAGGGCGTTGGCCGTCAGGTGGTCGAGGGCGACTCCGGGGTCCACGTGCGGTTCCAGGCTGAGCTGGACGCGGGCCTCGGGGGCCGTGCGGGTGCCGGCGAGCCGCACGCGCGCGTGGGCGACGCCGTCCAGGGCGCCCGCGTCGGTGGCGAGGACGCCCTCCAGGGCCCGGCCCCGCAGCAGCGCGCCCTCGCCGTCACCGGTGCTGACGGCGACCTCGGCGAGCCGACGGCGACGTAGTACCGCGACGAGCCACCACAGGGCGAGCAGGACGAGGACGGCGAGCACGGCGAGGACCGTCGGCCACCACCAGCCGTCGCCCCGCCAGCGCGTGCGCCAGGCGTCGCTCAGCACGACGTCGTGGCGCCCGTCGTAGATCCACCAGGAGGGTGGCTTCACGCCGAGCCCGACGGCCAGTACGGAGCCGCCCAGCACGAGCAGGACGAGGCCCACGACACCGATCACCGCGCGGTTGACGATCCTGAGCATCGGCCTCATCCCTTCCGTCCGGAACGGCCGACGTGCACCGACAGGGCGGGCGGCCGGGCGAGTCCGAGCCCGGTGATCGCATCGCCGAGCACGGCGTCCAAGTCAGCCCGTACGTCGTCGAGTTCACGGAAATGCGACACCGCGCGGACGTCGGCTTTGGTCCGGCTCGTGCGCACGCGTACCGACTGCACGCCCGAGACCTCCATGGCCCGGTCGCGCAGCACCATCGCGGCGGCGGCGCGTTGCAGGCCGGCCCGGACGTCGGCGTGGGTGCGGCGCATCGGCAGCACCTGGCGCAGGCCGGGCGTCAGGGCGAGCACGATCAGCCAGAGGCCGAGGGCGGCGGCGATGCCGGCGCCGACGAGCACCCAGGTGTCGTCCAGGGGCCGTTCGGCGAGCTGCCGGGCCAGTTCCCGGCGCCAGTGCGCGGCGGGCCGCTCCGCGCGCACGGCGGTGACGTCGTAGAGCAGGGCGCCCGCGCCGACGAGCAGCAGGACGGCGACGATGGCCGCGGGGACGCGGCGCGCCGACCAGAAGCGGCCACCCTTGCCGTCGCCGTCGTGGACGACGGGAACGGGGTCGTAGTCCGACGGGGTCGTGTACCCGCCGGGTCCTGGATCGGTCTCCTTCTCGATGACCGGTAGTCGTTGGGTCGTGCCGTCGGAGCCCTGGAGCTCGCTCATCGCGTCCTCCCCTGTGCCGCGCGCGCCTGTGCCGGATGCAGCCGTTCCACTTGGACGGCGACCTCGGGCACCTCCATGCCCACCAACGCGCGTACCCGCTGAACCACCTGTCGACGCACCTGGAAACAGCGGTCGCCGATATCGCAGGGATAGTCGAGTTCGAGGTGCACGCGTACGCGTACCGTCTCGTGGTGTACGACGACGGTGGCATGCGGCGGTGCGACCTCCGGGGGCAGCGGTCCGAGCGCCTCACGCGCGGCCTGCGCGGCGATCTTCGCCACCACCCGGTCGGCGATCCGGGTGGCGCCCCGCTCGCCGGGCGCGACGACCGCCAGAGGCCTGCCGCGCTCGTCGACCGCGCCGTCCGCGCCGCTCATGGACGTCATCGCCGCCGGTCGTCACGCGAGCGGAAGAAGTCGCCGAGTTCCAGGTCCCCCTCCAGGAACCGGCCGACGACGAACCCGATGGCGCCCAGGGCCGCCACCAGCAGGAAGGCCCCGAACCCGCCGAAGTATCCGGCGAAGCCCAGTGCCATTCCGGCGATCATGCCGACCACGGCCCTGCTCATCCTGCGCTCCTCAACTCGTTCGTCGGCCCGCTCATGGGTTCGTTCGTCGGCTCGGTCACTGGAGTCGGGGCTCCGGTTCCTCGTCCTCTTCGTCAGGCAGCTTCACGTCGCTGACCGCGATGTTGACCTCGACGACCTCAAGTCCGGTCATCCGCTCCACGGCCGCGATGACGTTCTCCCGTACGGCCCGGGCCACGTCCGCGATCGACACCCCGTAGTCGACGACGATCTCCAGGTCGAGCGCGGTCTGCACCTCGCCGACTTCTGCCTTCACACCCCGGGACACCGATTTCGTACCGCCGGGCACCCGGTCGCGCACGGCCCCGAAGGTGCGGGACAGCCCGCTGCCCATGGCGTGCACGCCCAGGACGTCCCGGGCGGCCAGCCCGGCGATCTTCTCCACGACCCCGTCGGCGATGGTGGTCCGCCCCCGGGACGCGGGGTCGCCGCCGCCGCGTTTGGTGGGGGGTTTGCGGGTCTGTACGGGCTCCCGCTCACCGTCGGGGTCCTGGGTCCGGTTCCGCTCCGTCATGTCGGTCATCGCCGTACGTCCCTTTCGGTCGTCGTCCTTCGACCAAGGTAGTTGCGGTTGCGCGGTCCCGCGCTGGACATGCGGCAGGCTGGAGGGATGACGGCGGACGCGTGGACGCGAGGAGTACGGCATCAACTGCGGCTCGGCAGGCTGCTGCCACTGGGTGATCGGCGCGACGGGGCGTGGATTGCCGAGCGTGCGGCGGAGGGGGTGCTGCGGGACGCGGCGCGGCATGTGCGGGGTGTACGGCTGGGCGCGCTACGGATCGCGCTCGCCGATCCGAAGGACGCGCACGAGCCCGCCGTACCGCCTCCGCCGGGGGCGCTGCCACCCGGGCGGCTGCGGATCACGGCCGACTTCGCGGCCGTGACGACCGAGCCGCTGCCGGCCACGGCGTCCCGGTTGCGTACGGCCCTGGCCACGGCCGCTGCGGAGCGGCTCGGTCTGGTGGTGGACGAGGTTGATCTACAAGTGACTGTCCTGCTGGACCATATGGACGACGTTGACGGTATGGACGATGTCGACCGTGTGGACGATGCGGATCACGATCCTGCCGCCGACCTTGACCATGTTGATGACATTGATCGTGTGGACGATGTTGACCGTGTTGACGGCGACGGCGAGTCCCTGGTCGCCGCCGCCGCGCTCGTCGTCCCGGGAGTGGCCCGACTGACCGGTGCGCTGGGCGGGCTCGGCCGGGCGGTGCACATCGAGGAGGTCGCCGGCGAAGGGGCGCTGCCGCGTCTCCACGTACGCGTGGAGTGCGCGGTGCGCGCGGACCACCGGGCCCTGGATGTGGCCCGGGCGGTCCGCGCGGGGATCGGCGAGGCGCTGCCGGATCACCCGACCGTGGCCGTACTGGTCACCAAGGTGGACTGACGGCAGGGTGGGCCGACGGCCTTATTCGCCGACGCCGGCCAGGTCCCTCAGGCGACGCGCCTGGGCGGCACGCTCGGCGGCGCGCTGGTCGTCGTAGACGCGGCCCTGGACGCCCTGGAGCAGCGCCTTGGTCTCGATGACGGCGTCGCGTGGGGCGGCCAGCAGTGCGGTCGCTAGGTCGCGTACGGCGTCCTCGACCTGGTCGGCGGGCACGGCGATGTTCGCGAGGCCGGTGCTGACGGCTTCCTCGGCCAGCACGGAGCGCCCAGTGACGCAGATCTCCAGCGCTCGGGCGTAGCCGACAAGGCCCACCAGGGGATGCGTGCCGGTCAGGTCGGGCACGAGTCCGAAGCTGGTCTCGCGCATGGCGAACTGCACATCGTCGGCGACGACGCGCAGGTCACAGGCGAGGGCGAGTTGGAAGCCGGCCCCGATGGCATGCCCCTGGACGGCGGCGATGGACACGATGTCGCTGCGTCGCCACCAGGTGAAGCCCGCCTGGTATTCGGCGATGGTCCCGTCCAGCACGGCGTCACTGCTGTGCGCGAGGTCGATGAACGACGGTTCGCCGTCGAAGCCCTCGGGCGTGAACGCCTGTCGGTCGAGTCCGGCCGAGAAGGACTTGCCCTCGGCACGCAGTACCACGACGCGGACGGAGCCCGGCAGCAACCGCCCGGCCTCCGCCAACGCCCGCCAGAGAGCAGGACTTTGAGCGTTGCGCTTGGCCGGGTTGGTCAGGGTCACCGTGGCGATCGCGTCGTCTACGGTGAGCCGTACGCCGTCCTTGTCGAGTACGGGACCGAGGTCCTTGTCGTCCTGTTCGGGCGAAGCCATGGGGCGCCTCCGATGTGTGCGGTCAACAGAGCAGAGCTAAGTGACTGCACAGTAACCACCCGGTCGGTCAGTAGTCCGACCGGGTGGCCACCATCGAAGCCGATGAGCCACCCGGGGTCAGGCCGAAGCCTTCTTGCCCCGGGTCGCCCCGCCACGCCCACGGAGCGTGACGCCCGACTCACTGAGCATCCGGTGGACGAAGCCATACGAGCGGCCGGTCTCCTCGGCCAGCGCTCGGATGCTCGCACCGGAGTCGTACTTCTTCTTCAGGTCTGCCGCGAGCTTGTCGCGCGCGGCGCCGGTTACCCGGCTGCCCTTCTTCAGAGTCTCGGCCACCCGTGCCTCCTCATGGGAAGTGCGCTCTTGGTCTCCTCATGATCACCCCTCCAAGCGTTCATGGCCACCCATTCGGCAAGGTCCGTAAGACAAGGTTTTGACGACAGGAGTGCGTCCCCACAAGTGGAATGTGGAATTCCTGAGGGTCCCGTCCGTACGGCCGAACGAGTTGTTCCGTGAAGTACCTGGTCAGAGACGCAGGACGGCCGAGCCCTTGTCGATAAAGGACTCGGCCGGGAAATCGGTGTACGACACACCTCGGTACGAGGAGATCTCACACAGATGATGGATCACCGGTGGGCCGAATGATCCATACGCCGTGGATCAAGCATTCGGTCAAGCGCCACTGACCGTCAGACGGCACTGACC
Source organism: Streptomyces prunicolor (assembly GCF_045162825.1). Lineage (NCBI taxonomy): Bacteria > Bacillati > Actinomycetota > Actinomycetes > Kitasatosporales > Streptomycetaceae > Streptomyces > Streptomyces prunicolor. The sequence continues at coordinate 2,454,962 of NZ_CP108676.1, forward strand.
GTCAGGCGAGCGCGACGAGATCCGCGTAGTCCGCGCCCCACAGGTCCTCGACGCCGTCCGGCAGCAGGATGATGCGCTCCGGCTGCAGCGCCTCGACGGCGCCCTCGTCGTGGGTGACGAGAACGACGGCGCCCTTGTAGGTGCGCAGTGCGCCGAGGATCTCCTCGCGGCTGGCGGGGTCCAGGTTGTTCGTCGGCTCGTCCAGGAGGAGGACGTTCGCGGACGACACCACCAGGGTGGCGAGCGCGAGGCGGGTCTTCTCGCCGCCGGAGAGGACCCCGGCCGGCTTGTCGACGTCGTCTCCGGAGAACAGGAACGAGCCCAGCGTCTTGCGGACCTCGACCAGGTCCAGGTCGGGGGCGGCGGAGCGCATGTTCTCCAGGACCGTGCGCTCCGGGTCGAGGGTCTCGTGCTCCTGCGCGTAGTAGCCGAGCTTGAGGCCGTGGCCCTCGATGACCTCTCCGGTGTCCGGCTTCTCGGCACCACCGAGGAGCTTCAGGAGGGTCGTCTTGCCCGCGCCGTTCAGGCCGAGGATGACGACGCGCGAACCCTTGTCGATGGCCAGGTCGACGTCGGTGAAGATCTCCAGGGAGCCGTACGACTTCGACAGGCCCTCCGCCATGAGCGGGGTCTTGCCGCAGGGCGAGGGTTCCGGGAAGCGCAGCTTGGCGACCTTGTCGGAGACGCGCACGGCGTCCAGTCCGGCGAGCAGCCGGTCGGCGCGCTTGGCCATGTTCTGCGCGGCGACCGTCTTGGTGGCCTTGGCGCGCATCTTGTCGGCCTGCGAGTGCAGGGCGGCGGCCTTCTTCTCGGCGTTCTGCCGCTCGCGCTTGCGGCGCTTCTCGTCGGCCTCACGCTGCTGCTGGTAGAGCTTCCAGCCCATGTTGTAGTAGTCGATCTGGGAGCGGTTGGCGTCCAGATAGAACACCTTGTTGACTACGGTCTCGACGAGGTCGGTGTCGTGGGAGATCACGATGAAGCCGCCGCGGTACGTCTTCAGGTAGTCGCGCAGCCAGACGATCGAGTCGGCGTCGAGGTGGTTCGTGGGCTCGTCGAGGAGCAGCGTGTCCGCGTCGGAGAACAGGATGCGGGCCAGCTCGATACGGCGGCGCTGACCGCCGGAGAGCGTATGGAGCGGCTGGCCGAGCACGCGGTCCGGGAGGTTCAGCGCGGCGGCGATGGTGGCGGCCTCGGCCTCGGCGGAATAACCGCCCTTGGTGAGGAACTCCGTCTCCTGGCGCTCGTACTGGCGCATGGCCTTGTCGCGGGTGGCGCCGCTGCCGTTGGCGATGCGCTGTTCGTTCTCGCGCATCTTGCGGATCAGGGTGTCCAGGCCGCGCGCGGAGAGGATGCGGTCGCTGGCGAGCACGTCCAGGTCGCCGGTGCGGGGGTCCTGCGGGAGGTAGCCGACCTCGCCGGAGCGGGTGACGGTGCCGCCGGCGGGCTGGCCCTCGCCGGCCAGGACCTTGGTCAGGGTGGTCTTGCCGGCGCCGTTGCGCCCGACCAGACCGATGCGGTCGCCCTTGGCGACACGGAAGGTGGCGGACTCGATGAGGACGCGGGCACCGGCGCGCAGCTCGATACCGGAGGCGGAGATCACGGTCAGACTCCAGAGCGGGGTCGTAGGCGGAAGGGGCGGCTGAGGACGTTCCCGCCGTCTAATGCGCGAGGAGAATGGCCATGGGCCAAGTCTAACGGGGCCGTGCAAGCGCTTTTCCTGTGCGCGGCGGGTCATTGCCCTGGGGTGCGCGGCCCGGAGTGATGCGGCTGGGGCCGTGCACGGCGATGAGCTGGGCGGTACGGGGCTGTGCGGATCGGCGAGGGGCGCCGACACCGTGACGTACGGCACGCGCGTGCGTGGAGCCGGGCGGCCGGGACCGAGGTCGTCCCCCGTTCGGACGCAAGTCCGGCGCCTCGCCGGGGGCGGCGGGCGAGGATGACGCCATGCAGTTCGACGACGACGCGAATCTGGACACCTCCGAGGTGCAGGACGTGCGCGGCAGCCGGATTCCCGGTGGTCGGGCGACCGTGGGCGGTGGCCTCGCGGGGCTGATCGCGCTGCTGCTCGGGCTCTTCTTCGGTGTCGGTCCCGACAACCTGGGGTTGTCGTCGGGCAGCGACTCACCGGTGGCCACCGCGTCCTCGCTGGCCCAGGTGCAGTCGACCTGCCGTACCGGGCAGGACGCGAACACCAAGGAGGACTGCCGCATCGTGGCGGTGGTCAACAGCGTGCAGGACTTCTGGGCGCAGGAGTTCCAGCGGCGCAGCGGTACCTACACGCGGTCGCCGACGGTCTTCTTCAGCGGGCAGGTCGCCACCGCGTGCGGGACGGCGACCTCGGCGGTGGGGCCGTTCTACTGCCCCGGCGACCGGAAGGTCTATCTGGACCTGGGGTTCTTCGACGAGCTGCGGACGAAGTTCGGCTCCAGTGGCGGGCCGTTCGCGCAGGCGTACGTCGTGGCGCACGAGTACGGGCACCACGTGCAGGACCTGATGGGCACGCTCGGCAGGTCGCAGGACGGACGGACCGGCGCGAACAGCAACGCGGTGAAGGTGGAACTGCAGGCCGACTGCTACGCCGGGGTCTGGGCGCACCACGCGACCACCACGAAGGACGAGTCGACCGGCCGGCCGTTGATCACCAGCCTCACGGACGCCGACATCCAGGACGGGCTGGACGCGGCGGCGGCCGTGGGCGACGACCGGATCCAGGAGCGGTTCCAGGGCCGGGTGACGCCGGAGAGCTGGACGCACGGGTCGGCGGCGCAGCGGCAGCAGTGGTTCTACACGGGCTACCGGACCGGGGACATGGCGCAGTGCAACACCTTCCGCTGACGGCCGTCGTCGGCCGCTCTTCCCGGTTCGAGGGGCGTTGTCAGTGGCAGGTGCAAGACTCGTCGAAAGCACTCAGACCATCGAAAAACACCCGATGGGCGACGAACACCCGATGCACAAGGAAGTGATCGGCATGGCATGCGAGGACAGCGGGCGTCCCAGCATCTCCCCGTCCATCTACCCGTCCCTGCTCTACGCGGACGCGAAGGCGGCGATCCGCCAGCTCACGGAGGCCTTCGGCTTCACCGAACTGGCGGTGTACGAGGGCGAGGACGGCTCCGTGATGCACGCGGAGCTGGTGCAGGGCAACGGCGCGGTGATGCTCGGCTCCAAGGGCCGCGGCGGCCGTTTCGACGAGGCGATGAAGAGCGCGGGTCCCGCCGGGGTGTACATCGTCGTGGACGACGTCGACGCCCATCACCGGCGGGCCGTGGAGCACGGCGCGGAGATCCTGATGCCCCCGACGGACCAGGACTACGGATCGCGGGACTACATGGCCCGGGACGCCGAGGGCAACATCTGGAGCTTCGGTACGTACGCTCCGGAGCTGCCGGAGAGACCGAAGACCGGGGCCTGACCGCGCCTAGCTTCCCCCCGTGTGCACCTGGAAGGCGGCCCGGCGTACGGCCTTGGCGAGGGCCGGGTCGGGGTGGGCGGCGGCGAGCGCGACGAGGACCTGCACCGTGCGGGGATGGCCTACGGCGCGCACCTCGTCGAGGAGCATCGGGACGGTCGGCTGGATCGCGGACTCCAGGTGGCGCACCAGCAGCGGGGCCTCACCGTGGTCGGCGACGGCGGCGGCGCTGTCGACCCACAGCCAGGTGGCCTCTTCGCGGGTGAGGACCTCATGGGCGTCCTCCGGGTCGATCCCGTCGTGCTCGGCGAGCCACAGCAGGGCGTACGGCCGCAGCGTGGCCTCGTCGGCGACGGCGCGGACGTCGGGCTCGGCCGGGGCGCCGACGACGCGCAGCGCCTCGAAGGCGAGACCGCGCAGCAGGGCGTCCTCGCCGCGGGCGGCGTCGATCAGCTGGCCGACCGCAGTGCCCACGGTGCGGGCCGCGAGCCAGGCGCGGTACTCGGCGCGGGCGGCGTTCGGGCGGAGCTGGGAGCAGCCGCGGAGCATGTCCTCGGCGGACTGCTCGATGTTCCCGGCGGGGCTCTGCGCGGCGACGCAGATCTGCTCCAGCTTGACCCAGACCGCCCAGCTGCCGAGCGGGGTGAGGGTGGCCTGGGCGTCGCCGTAGGTGAGGGCGCCGACGGAGGCGAGGGCGTGCAGGGCCCAGTCGAGGAGGGGATCGAGGGGGGTGTCGATGGAGGCGTCGGCGGCCGGTGGCTGCTGGACGGGTTCGGGCTGGGGGCCGTAGGGGATCTCGCAGCGCTCGGTGCGCAGTTCGGTGACCCGTTGGCCGAGGAGGTCGAGGAGCTGTTCGACGGGGACAGGCCCGGCGGAGAGCTGGAGGAAGGAGAGCACCTGGGGCATGGCCGAGACGACCTCGGCGACGGCTGAGGGCTCGTGCTCCCGGGGTTCCGGGTGGGCGAGCGACCAGGCGTCGAAGAGGGCGACCCAGCCGCGCAGTACGGCGCTGTCGTCGCGGTCCCAGGCACGCAGCCGCCAGCCGGGGCGGGCCTCGTCGCCGTGCACCTCGACGAGGCCGGCGAGGCGGGCGGTGTCCCAGTCGGCGCGGACCTGAGCCGGGGTCAGGCCCAGCTCCTCGGCCGCGAGTTCGGCGGTCGCGTCGGAGAGGGTGCCCTTGCCGTCGGGGCTCGCGCTGTCACGGCCGGGGCGTAGTGCCGCGTCGGCCCAGTGGGCGACGCGGGCGGCTCCGGCCAGGCCGGAGCGTGCCATTCTGGCCAGTTCCGCGGGGGCCGGTGTGCCCTCCGGAGGGCGGGGTGCGGGGCGGCGCGAGCGCCGCTGGTTCATCGCTCGGGGGGCGGCGGCCAGGGGTCGCGGGCGGACGAGTCGAAGCCTGGAGTCGCGCGGGATACGGGACGTCACGGGTGCAGTCTTCCGGTTGACGGTCCGAAAACCCAAACGGAATGTCACGGCGGGCGACGGGGAGGGCCAAGGCACGGGGTCCCGCGGGCAGCTGAGGACCGGGATCAGGCCAGTGGTACAGGGCTAAACGGAAGGTCGGCGGGGTGTGGTGGGGGGCGAGTCCGGGGTGGTGAAGGGAGGGCGGCCGGTATGGGCCGGGGGATCACATCAGCGGTGCGCGGGGCACGTCAGCGGTGCGTGGATCACGTCAGCGGTGCGCGGGGCGCATCGGCGGTGTGCGGATCGTATCCGCTCACATCAGCGGTGTCAGGAAGCGGCGCAGGATCTCCTCGTAGCCGGCCGGGTCGGCGTTCCACATCGCGCTGTGCGGGGCGTGGGCGACCGGCTGGAGGGTGATCAGGTCGGGGCGGTGGGCGGCGAAGCGACGGGAGAACGTCCAGGGGGCGACCGCGTCCTCGGGGCCGTGGAAGATCAGGGTCGGGACCCTGAGCCGGTTCGGGTCGGCGGCCTCGGCGATGCGGTCGCCGTGCAGACCGGTGCGGCCCTGGGCGGCGCGGACCGCCAGCGGCAGCAGTGCGCCCGGGGTGTGCCGGGCCGTGGCGAGGGCGCGCAGCGTGGTCTCCCAGTCGAGCACCGGCGAGTCCAGCACCAGGCCGGAGACGTGGTCGCGCATCGCGGAGTGGGCGGCGGCGCGCAGCGCCATGGTGGCGCCGGTCGACCAGCCGTACAGGACGACGTGCTCGGCGCCGTAGCGCACGGCATAGCGGATCGCCGCGTCCAGGTCGCGCCACTCGGTCTCGCCGAGGTGGTTCAGGCCGTCGGGGTTACGGGGTGCGCCGAGGTCACCGCGGTAGGCGAGGGCGAGCACCGGGAAGCTGTTGCGGTGCAGGAACTCCATGACGTTCAGGGGGAGTTCGCGGGTGGCGGCCAGTCCGTGGACCGCGATCACCCAGGTGCTCCGCGCTCCGGGCACGAACCACGCGGGCAGGGAGCCGAGTTCGCCGGGGATGTCGATGTCGGCGTGGTCCAGGCCGAGGGCGGCGCTCGGGTTGCCGATGTGGACGTTCGGGGTGAGCCACACCTTGTCGCCGGGGCGCAGGGTGCCGTGGGTGACGCGTTCCAGGCGGCGTACGACCGCGTCGGCGGAGGGGGCCGCCGTATCGATGACCGGGCCGACGACCGCGTGGGAGCCGTCGCCGGCGAGGCCGTAGGTGCCGGGGCGCAGCGAGGCCAGGTCCCGGGTGAGGGTGATCTGGCCGGCGGCGGTGGAGTGCACCGTGAGCCGGGGTTCACCCGGCAGCGGGCGGCCGGGCGGCGCCTTCAGCGCGGCGTCACTGGCGTACCGGCCGGCGGCGACGCCGGCCGCACCGGCCGCGAGGGCCACGGAGACGGCCGCGGCCGTCGCTTTGACTGTGCGCACGGGTCCAGTGTCCCGGCGTACCGGGCGGGCGGCCAGCCGGAGCGGGCCCGGAGTGACGGGCGGGGCGATTTCAGCGGTGAGGGTCGGGTGATGCGGGGCGGCTCGGGGGCACCGGAAGGGTTCACGGCGGCCGAGCACCGGCGCGACGGGCGGAACGCGTCAGCAACAGGGGGCGGCCCGGCGTCACCGGAACCGCTCACCGCGGCCGAGCGGCGAGCGGCGAGGGAGGCGGCGAAGGGGTCGGCACAGCAGCTCGGCGTCACCGGAAATGCTCACCACGGCCGAGCACCGACGCGACTGGCCGAACGCGTCGGCGAAGGGAGGCAGCACGGCGGTGGGAGGACCGGCGAGAGATGCCGACGACGGCAGGGGGACCGCCGGGAAAGGCGTCGACACCGGCAAGAAGCCCACCGCAGACAGCGACCGTCACACCTGTCGCCCTCATCCCCGCCACCGTCAAGCTCCGTCGCCCTCAAGCCCCCGTCAGCATCCGCCCCGATTGCCGTCACGCCCGTCGCTCTCACCAGGGTTACCGTCACACCCGTCGCTCTCACCCGGGCTGCCCTCAACCCTGCCGCCCTCAACTCCGGCCACCCTCACCCCAGCAGACCTCGCCCCCCGACCGTCACCCCCGCTTCCACCCCGCTCACCCCCTCACCCCACCCCGCACCCTCCCCCTCACCCCACCGCCCGCTCCCCCTGCCCATACCCCCGCAACCGCTCCCCCGCCTCCGCCACCTGTTCCCCCGTCAGCAACGTCGGCGACAACCCCGGCACCGACGAAGCCGTAAGCCACAGCCGGCACATCCACTCCAGCTGGGCCGTGCGGTCGAAGGCCTGGTCCAGAGACGCGCCGTAGGCGATCGTGCCGTGGTTCTGGAGGAGGCAGGCCGAGCGGTCCGCCAGGGCCCGGAGCATGTTCTCGGCCAACTCCTCCGTGCCGTAGGTCGCATACGGGGCAACCCGGACCGGGCCGCCGAGGGCGCCGGACATGTAGTGGACGGAGGGGAGTTCGGGGACGAGGGTCGAGACGGCCGTCGCGTGGACGGCGTGGGTGTGGACGACGGCGTGGGCGTCGGTGCTGCGGTAGACGGCCAGATGCATGGGAAGTTCGCTCGTCGGGAGCAGGGTGCCGAGGACCTGTCGGCCGTCGAGGTCGACGCCGACCGTGTCGGTGGGCGTCAGGCGGTCGTAGGGGACGCCTGAGGGGGTGACCAGGACGGTGTCACCGACGCGCACCGAGACGTTCCCGGAGGTGCCGACGACCAGGCCGTCGGAGACCGTCCGGCGGGCGGTCGCGACGAGCGCGCCCCAGGCGTGCGCCTCCTCGGCGCGCACACTCCTCCTCCGCGTCTCCCCCACGGTGCCCGCACTCTCCCGGGTGTCTCGCCCGCCCCGCTGGTCCCGCCGTTGCTCAGCCATGCCGTGATCCTGTCAGCCGGTGACCCAACGCACGTTCGGGCGAAGGCACTTTAGGCCGGAAGGCGCGCATCCGAAAGATGACATATGGGTGCCAACCACCCACTCCGGCCGCTTGGCCGGAGACCGACCGGCATCGACAGACCTTCCAATAACCTCTGGGAGATTTGTCGTGCACGCCGCCATTTCCGGGGGAACCATGGCCCGTGATCGCAAACCGTCCCTGACCCACGCCCGCCGCCACCTCCACCTCCATCGCCACCCCCGCGCCCGCCTCGCCGCGGCCGCCGTCGCCGCGCTCACCGTCGGCGGCACCACGCTCGCGCTCGCCGAGATCCCGGCCACCGCCGCGGACATCGCCGCGAGCCCGACGAAGGGCCACGACGTCTCCTCGCACCAGAAGAACGTCAACTGGCCGAGCGCGAAGGCGAAGGGCGCCACGTTCGTCTACGTCAAGGCGACCGAGTCGACCACCTACCGCAACCCGTACTTCGGTCAGCAGTACGACGGCGCCCGCAAGTCCGGCATCATCCGCGGCGCGTACCACTTCGCCCTGCCGGACAAGTCGTCGGGCGCGAGCCAGGCCGCGTACTTCGTGGCGCACGGCGGCGACTGGAAGGCGGACGGCTGGACGCTGCCGCCCGCGCTGGACATCGAATACAACCCGTACGACAAGAAGCACGGCTGCTACGGCCTGAGCAAGGCCAAGATGGTCGGCTGGATCAAGGCCTTCAGCGCCGAGGTGAACCGGGAGACCGGCCGCCGCCCGGTGATCTACACGACCACCCTGTGGTGGAAGACCTGCACGGGCGACAACAGCTCCCTGGCCTCGACACACGCGCTGTGGATCGCCCGGCACGCGTCGGCGGACGCGGGCTCGCTGCCCGCCGGATGGTCGTACTGGACCTTCTGGCAGTACGACAACAGCGGGAGCCTGCCGGGTGACCAGAATCTCTTCAACGGGACGGTGAGCCAGCTGCGGAAGTTCGCCCGCGGTTACTAGGCAATCCGGCCACCGCAGAGACCCTCTCAGTTCATCTTCCGTTCACCCAGGTTTCCTACGGTCAACGCACCAATGACTTCGAACGATTGCCTGGGTAAATGGAAAACTTCTCGCTGATCCTCGCGATTGTGGTAATCACCGCACTCGCGTTCGATTTTACGAACGGTTTCCACGACACCGCCAACGCGATGGCCACCACCATCTCGACCGGCGCACTCAAGCCCAAGGTCGCGGTGGCCATGTCGGCCACCCTCAACCTGGTGGGCGCTTTTCTCTCCGTGGAGGTCGCCAACACGATCTCCAAGGGTCTGGTCGATGAGAGCGGCATCCGTCCCGAGGTCATTTTCGCCGCCCTCGTCGGCGCGATCCTCTGGAACCTGGTGACCTGGCTCGTCGGCCTGCCCTCCAGTTCCTCGCACGCCCTGATGGGCGGTCTGATCGGCGCCACCATCGCCTCGGCCGGTACCGGCGCGGTCCACGGCGACGTCCTCGTCACCAAGGTCCTGCTCCCGGCGATCGCCGCCCCGATCGTCGCCGGCCTCGCGGCGATGCTCGCCACCCGCTTCTCGTACGCCCTGAGCCGCAACGCCGAGGGCAAGGCCGCCGACAAGGGTTTCCGCGTCGGCCAGATCGCCTCCGCCGGGCTGGTCTCGCTGGCCCACGGCACGAACGACGCGCAGAAGACGATGGGCATCATCACCCTCGCCCTGATCGCCGGCGGCTCCATCGCCCCTGACTCCGACCCGCCCACCTGGGTCATCCTCTCCGCGGGCCTGGCCATCGCGATGGGCACGTACATCGGCGGCTGGCGCATCATCCGCACGATGGGCAAGGGCCTGACCGACCTCCGGCCGCAACAGGGCTTCGCCGCCCAGACCAGCGCCGCCGCGGTCATCCTGGCCTCCTCGCACATCGGCTTCTCGCTCTCCACCACGCACGCCGTCTCCGGCTCGGTGATGGGCGCGGGCCTCGGCCGCAAGGGCGGGGTCGTCCGCTGGTCGACCGCCACCCGGATGTTCGTCGCCTGGGGCCTGACGCTGCCGGCCGCCGCGCTGGTCGGCGCGCTCGCCGAGTCCGTGACCGACCTCGGCGACTGGGGCACCGCGCTGGTGGCCGTCTTCCTGGTCGCGTCCAGCGCCGGCATCTGGCTGCTCTCCCGCCGCCAGGTCGTCGACGCCTCGAACGTCAACGAGATCGACGAACCGGCCGGCGTGATCACCACCGCGATCGCCGCCGTGACCCCGCCGCCCCCGTCGGTCGCCCTCTCCGAAGGCCTCACGGCGACGATCCTCTCGCCGCCCGTGAACCCGGCCCCGGTCGTGAAGTCCGACCCGGCGACACCGCCGGCCGCCGCCGTCTGAGCCCGCGCCCCGGACACGAAGGAACGAATCAGCATGCACATCGACTGGGCAGCCCTCGGCTCCGTCTTCGGCGTCAGCCTCGGCGCCACCGTCGCCCTGGTGGCCGTCTTCACCCTCGGCATCGTCGGCCTCTCCCGCCGCGAACGCGCCACCGCCCAGGGCGACTCCGCGCCCCTCGCCCTGACCGGCGCGTACGCCTGCTTCGCGGCCTGCGCGGCGGCGGTGGCGTACGGGATCTATCTCATCGTGGCCTGACCGGCCGCCAGTTGGACCCACCGTGGGGTGCGGGACGGATCACCGTCCCGCACCCCACGTCCGTGTGACCCCTCAGCCCATGTGAACGGCCCCTCGCATGTGGGCATCAGCACACTCCGTCCCCGCAGGTCAACAGCAAGTTGACGGCCCTTCCAACAGCATGGTGGACTGCCGGAGCCATGTACGGCGGCAGGAGAGGAAGCCGGTGCGAATCCGGCGCGGTCCCGCCACTGTCACCGGGGTAGACACCCCCGGGAGCCAGGAACTCTCACCGCCGGTCTCGTCGAACCAGGGCGTGGACACCCTGAGTGAGGACATATCGCCATGCTCGGCTGCCGTTCGAGGTCCCGTACCAGCGCAGTGCCCGCCCCAGCGATCGGCTGAGCCGATGCGTGCCGATCGCGTCTACGCGTACGGCGCCGCCGCCGGCCTCCTCGGCGACCACCTGCTCGGCGATCCCCGCCGCGGGCATCCGGTCGCCGCCTTCGGCCGTGCCGCCGGTGCCGTGGAACAGGTGCTGTGGCGCGACCACCGAGGCTGGGGCGCCCTGCACACCGCCGTGTGCGTGGGTGGCACCATCACCCTCGCCGCCGCGGCCGCTTCGGCCCTACGGCCTTCCCGTACGGCCTCTGCCGCCCTCACCGCCGCCGCCACCTGGGCCGTCCTCGGCGGGACCTCCCTCGCGCGCGAGGCCGGGGTCATCGGGCGCGCGCTGGAGGCCGGTGACATCGACGGTGCGCGGTCCCGGCTCCCCCACCTCTGCGGGCGGGACCCGCAGTCCCTCGACGCCGACGGGATCGCCCGGGCCGTCGTCGAGTCCGTCGCCGAGAACACCTCCGACGCGATAGTCGGCGCCCTGGTCTGGGGCGGCGTCGCGGGCGTCCCGGGCCTGCTCGGCTTCCGGGCGGTGAACACGCTGGACGCGATGGTCGGCCACAAGTCGGCCAAGTACCGCCGCTACGGCTGGGCTTCGGCCCGCCTCGACGACGTCGCCGGCTGGCCGGGCGCCCGCCTCACCGCCGCCCTCGCGACCGTAGCGGGCGGCGACCCGCGCGGAGCGGTACGCGCCTGGCGCACCGACGCCCGCAAACACCCGAGCCCCAACGCCGGCCCCGTGGAGGCCTCCTTCGCTGGCGCCCTAGGCGTACGCCTCGGCGGGACGCTCTCCTACGGCGGCCGGGTCGAGCACCGGCCCGTGCTCAACGGCGACGGACGCGCCGTCGCGGTATCGGACATCGCGCGTGCCGTACGGCTGTCCCGGCGCGTCGGTCTGCTCGCGCTCGGGGTCAGTGTCGCCGGGCGGCTCCTCGTGAAGGGACGCAAGTCATGAGCGGCGGCGGGCTGTTGGTGGCCGGCACCACCTCGGACGCCGGGAAGAGTGTCGTCACCGCCGGGATCTGCCGGTGGCTGGTGCGGCAGGGTGTGAAGGTCGCGCCGTTCAAGGCGCAGAACATGTCCCTGAACTCGTTCGTGACGCGCGAGGGGGCGGAGATCGGGCGGGCGCAGGCCATGCAGGCGCAGGCGTGCCGGATCGAGCCGACCGCACTGATGAACCCCGTGCTGCTGAAGCCGGGCAGCGACCGCACCAGCCAAGTGGTCCTCATGGGCAAGCCAGTTGGCGAGATGAGTGCGCGCGGCTATCACGGCGGGCGCCAAGAGGCGCTGCTCGGCACGGTGTTGGACTGTCTCGCCGAGTTGCGGGGCACGTATGACGCGGTGATCTGTGAGGGGGCCGGTTCGCCCGCGGAGATCAATCTGCGGCGGACCGACATCGTGAACATGGGCATCGCACGCAATGCCCGACTGCCCGTGCTCGTGGTCGGCGACATCGACCGCGGGGGCGTCTTCGCCTCCTTCTTCGGGACCGTCGCGCTGCTCAGCCCCGAGGACCAGGCGTTCGTCGCCGGGTTCCTCGTCAACAAATTCCGGGGCGATGTGTCGTTGCTGGAACCGGGGTTGGAGATGCTGCTCGGCCTCACCGGGCGGCGGACGTACGGCGTGCTGCCGTTCCGGCACGGGCTCGGGATCGACGAGGAGGACGGGCTGCGGATCTCGCTGCGCGGCACCGTGCGGGAGTCGAACACCGCGCCGCCGGTCGGCGAGGACGTGCTGCGTGTCGCCGTCTGCGCGATCCCCCTCATGTCCAACTTCACCGACGTGGACGCGCTGGCCGCCGAACCGGGCGTCGTGGTGCGGTTCGTGGACCGGCCGGAGGAGCTGTCCGACGCCGATCTCGTCGTCATCCCCGGGACCCGGGGGACGGTGAAGGCGCTGGAGTGGCTGCGGGAGCGGGGACTTGCGGACGCCCTCGTGCGCAGGGCAGCCGAACAACGGCCAACTCTCGGTATCTGCGGCGGCTTTCAGATCCTCGGCGAACACATCGAGGACGAGGTCGAGAGCCGACAGGGGGCGGTGGAGGGACTTGGGGTGCTGCCGCTGCGTGTGCGGTTCTCTCGCGAGAAGACCCTCACTCGGCCCGTCGGCGAAGCCCTCGGCGAACCGGTCGAGGGGTACGAGATCCATCATGGGGTGGCCCAACTCACCGGCGGGGAACCCTTCTTGGACGGCTGCCGGGTCGGTCAGACCTGGGGTACCCACTGGCACGGCTCGCTGGAGTCGGACGGGTTCCGGCGGGCGTTTCTGCGCGAGGTGGCGACCGCCGCGGGCCGCCGGTTCGTACCGGCGCCCGACACCTCGTTCGCCGCGCTGCGCGAGGAGCAGCTCGACCGGCTCGGCGACCTCATCGAACAGCACGCGGACACGGACGCGCTCTGGCGACTCATCGAGTCCGGCGCGCCGCAAGGACTGCCTTTCATTCCACCGGGAGCGCCCGCATGAGCACAGTGTTGTTGTTGTCGACCGCCGACACGGATCTGCTGGCGGCCCGGGCCTCCGGCGCCGCGTACCGGATCGGCAACCCGAACCGAGTAGACGTGGCAGCCGAGTTGCCCGCACTCGTCGCGGGCGCGGACATCGCCGTCGTACGACTGCTCGGCGGCAAGCGCGCCTGGGAGGACGGGCTCGCCGCGCTGAAGGCGTCCGGGATTCCGACCGTGCTGCTCGGCGGAGAGACCGTCCCCGACGCCGAGTTGATGGCCGAGTCGTCGGTACCGGCCGGGGTCGTGGCCGAGGCGCTCAGGTATCTCGTCGAGGGCGGTCCGGAGAACCTCGCCGAACTCGCCCGGTTCCTCTCGGACACCGTGCTGCTCACAGGCGAGGGCTTCGAAGAGCCGCAGAAGATGGCCGAGTTCGGCGTCCACGGCGAGCGTGCCTCCGTCGAGGGCCGGCCGACGGTCGGTGTCCTCTTCTACCGGGCGCATCACCTCAGCGGCAACACCGCCTTCGTGGACACCCTCTGCGACCAGATCGAGGCGAAGGGCGCCAACGCCCTTGCCGTGTACTGCGGTTCACTGCGCGGCGCCGACTCCGGGCTGTACGAGATCCTCGGCACGGCGGATGCGCTGATCGCCACCGTCCTCGCCTCGGGCGGTACGCATGCCTCTCAGGCCTCGGCCGGTGGTGACGAGGAGGCATGGGACATCGGGGCGCTCGCCGACCTCAACGTGCCTGTGCTGCAAGGACTTTGCCTTACGTCGTCCAGGGCAACCTGGGACGAATCCTCCGCCGCGCTCTCCCCCATGGACGCGGCGATGCAGGTCGCGATCCCCGAGTTCGACGGGCGGCTGATCACGGTCCCGTTCTCCTTCAAGGAGCAGGGTCCGGACGACGTCCCGGTCTACGTCGCCGACCCCGAGCGGGCCGCGCGGGTCGCCGGAATCGCCGTACGGCACGCGAAGTTGAAGGACAAGCCGAACGCCGAGAAGAAGCTCGCGATCGTCTTCACCGCCTATCCGACGAAGCATTCGCGGGTCGGCAACGCGGTCGGTCTGGACACGCCCGCCTCGGCGATCCGGGTGCTGGACGCGTTGCGGGACGCCGGGTACGGGGTCGACGAACACCCGGACAACGGGGACGAGTTGATCCACCGGCTCATCAACGCCGGTGGCCACGACGTGGAGTGGCTGACGGAGGAGCAGTTGGCCGCCGCACCCGCGCGCGTGCCGCTCGCCGACTACCAGGCATGGTTCGACAAGCTCGAACCGGACCTCAGGCAGGGCATGTTGGACGCGTGGGGTGAGCCGCCCGGCAACCTCTACGTCGACGGCGACGACATCGTGCTCGCCTCACTCCAGTTCGGGAACGTCGTCGTGATGATCCAGCCGCCGCGCGGCTTCGGGGAGAACCCGATCGCGATCTACCACGACCCCGACATGCCGCCCTCGCACCACTACATGGCCGCGTACCGCTGGCTGGACAACAGCTTCGGCGCCGACGCGATCATCCACATGGGCAAGCACGGCACCATGGAATGGCTGCCCGGCAAGGGACTTGGGCTCAGCAGCGGCTGCGCGCCGGACGCCGTACTGGGTGAACTCCCCCTGATCTACCCGTTCATCGTCAACGACCCCGGCGAGGGGACGCAGGCCAAGCGGCGCGGGCACGCCACGGTCGTCGACCACCTGGTGCCGCCGATGGCGCGTGCCGACACCTACGGCGATCTGGCGAAGCTGGAGCAACTCCTCGACGAGTACGCCCTGGTGTCCGACCTGGACCCGACGAAGGCGCCGGCCGTGCGCGCGCAGATCTGGACGCTGGTGAAGGCGGCCGAGCTGCACCACGACCTGCATGTGGACGACCAGCCGGACGACGCGGCGTTCGACGAGTTCGTGATGCACATCGATGGCTATCTGTGCGAGATCAAGGACGTGCAGATCCGCGACGGGCTGCACATCCTCGGCGGCGGTCCGGTCGGCGAGGCGCGCGTGAACCTCGTGCTCGCGGTGCTGCGCGCCTCGCAGGTGTGGGGCGGTAAGGCGAACGCGCTGCCGGGTCTGCGGGCCGCGCTGGCGCTCCACTTCGGCCTGGTCGAGAAGGAGTTGCTGGCCGAGCCGGGTGCGCCGGTGAAGGTGCCGGTGGAGCTGACCGAGCTGGTCGACGGGCCCGCCCGTTCCGCCGCCGACGCGATCGATCTGCTGGAGCAGCTGTGCCGCCGGTTCGCCGAGGGCATGGAGTCCCAGGAGTGGGAGGTCACGGCGGTCCCCGCGCTCGTCCGCACCGTCATCGGCACCGAACTCCCGGACGCCGTGGCCGTGTTGGAGTTCGCCTGCGTCGAGGTCGTGCCCCGGCTCGCCCGCACGACCGACGAGATCGACCACATCCTGCTCGCGCTCAACGGCGGTTACGTCCCGGCGGGTCCGTCGGGCTCCCCGACCCGTGGACTGGTCAACGTCCTGCCGACCGGCCGGAACTTCTACTCCGTCGACCCCAAGGCCATTCCGTCCAGGCTGAGTTGGGAGGTCGGGCAAGCGCTGGCCGACTCGCTCGTGCAGCGGTACCTCCAGGACAACGGCGAGTTCCCCCAGTCCGTCGGCCTCACGGTCTGGGGTACGTCGGCGATGCGCACCCAGGGTGACGACATCGCCGAGATCCTCGCGCTGCTGGGCTGCCGTCCGGTCTGGGACGACGCCTCGCGCCGGGTCACCGGCTTCGAGATCGTGCCCGTCACGGAGTTGGGCCGGCCGCGCATCGACGTCACGGTGCGGATCTCCGGCTTCTTCCGGGACGCGTTCCCGCACGTCGTCGGATTGATCGACGACGCGGTGCGGGCGGTGGCCGAGCTGGCGGAGCCGCCCGAGTCCAACTACGTCCGCAAGCACGCCGACGAGGACACCGCCGAGCACGGCGACCGGCGCCGGGCCACGGCCCGTATCTTCGGCTCCAAGCCGGGCGCTTACGGCGCCGGGTTGCTGCCGCTGATCGACGCGCGCAACTGGCGCAGCGACGCGGACCTCGCCGAGGTGTACGCGGTGTGGGGCGGTTACGCCTACGGGCGCGGGCTCGACGGGCGTGCGGCGCGCGGGGACATGGAGACGGCGTTCAAGCGCATTGCCGTAGCGGCCAAGAATGTTGACACCCGCGAGCACGATCTCGTCGACGCGGACGACTACTTCCAGTACCACGGCGGCATGGTCGCCATGGTCCGCCACCTGACGGGCACCAGCCCCGAGGCGTACGTGGGTGACTCGGCGACACCGGACCAGGTGAAGACGCGCACGCTGGGCGAGGAGACGCACCGCGTCTTCCGCGCCCGGGTCGTCAACCCCCGCTGGATGGCGGCGATGCGACGCCACGGCTACAAGGGCGCCTTCGAGATGGCGGCGACCGTCGACTACCTCTTCGGCTACGACGCGACGGCCGGAGTCGTCGACGACTGGATGTACGAGAAGCTCAGCGCCGAGTACGTCTTCGACCCGGAGAACCGGGACTTCATGAAGAAGTCCAATCCGTGGGCGCTGCGCGGCATCACCGAGCGGCTGCTCGAAGCGGCCGAGCGCGGCCTGTGGGCCGAGCCGGACGCGGACACGCTGGAACGACTGCGGGCCACCTACCTGGAGCTCGAAGGCGACCTGGAGGGCGACGACAAGTGACAACTCCCTTTCCGTTCACGGCCGTTGTCGGCCAGGACGATCTACGGCTCGCGCTGCTGCTGAACGCCGTGTCGCCGGCGGTCGGCGGTGTGCTGGTGCGCGGCGAGAAGGGCACCGCCAAGTCCACGGCCGTGCGCGCCCTTTCGGCGCTGCTGCCTGAGGTCGCCGTCGTGCCCGGCTGCCGCTTCTCCTGCGATCCCGCCGCGCCCGACCCGGCCTGCCCGGACGGGCCGCACGAGACCGGGCCCGGCACCCAACGCCCGGCCCGCATGGTCGAGTTGCCGGTCGGCGCCTCCGAGGACCGGCTCGTCGGCGCCCTCGACATCGAGCGGGCGCTCGCCGAGGGCGTCAAGGCCTTCGAGCCGGGCCTGCTGGCCGACGCGCACCGGGGCATCCTGTACGTCGACGAGGTCAACCTCCTCCACGACCACCTGGTCGACCTGCTGTTGGACGCGGCGGCGATGGGCGCGTCGTACGTCGAACGCGAAGGCGTCTCCGTCCGGCACGCCGCCCGCTTCCTGCTCGTCGGCACCATGAACCCCGAAGAGGGCGAACTGCGACCGCAGTTGCTCGACCGGTTCGGGCTGACCGTGGAGGTCGCGGCCTCGCGGGAACCCGACCAGCGGGTGGAGGTCGTACGGCGCAGGCTCGCCTACGACGACGAACCCGCCGCCTTCACCGCGCGCTGGGCGGACGAGGAGTCCTCCGTACGGGCGCGGATCATCGCCGCGCGTGCGCTGTTGCCGTCCGTGCGGCTGGGCGACGGGGCGCTGCGGCAGATCGCGGCGACCTGTGCCGCCTTCGAGGTGGACGGTATGCGGGCCGACATCGTGATGGCCCGTACGGCGACCGCGCTGGCCGCGTGGGCCGGGCGGACCGATGTACTCGCCGAGGACGTACGGCAGGCCGCGTTGCTCGCGCTGCCGCACCGGCGGCGGCGAAATCCCTTTGACGCGCCGGGACTTGACGAGAACAAGCTCGACGACACGTTGGAGGAGTTCGCGGAGCAGGAACAGGAACAGGAACCGACGCAGGGGCCCGAGGACGACGATCCGGGGCCGGATGGCCCTGACGGTCCGGGTGGCGGCGGTGGGCAGTCGCCCGAGGACGACCCGGACGCTCCCCAGGGCGGTGACACGGCCGCGCAGCCCGAGGCCGGCGAAGGCGGGGAACCGCAGCCTTCGGGTACGGGCTCGGGTGAGCAGCAGCCCGTACGGGCCTCCGAGCCCTTCCGCACCAAGGTGTTGAGCGTGCCGGGTCTCGGTCAGGGTGCCGCCGGGCGACGGTCGCGGGCGCGGACCGAGCACGGGCGGACCACCGGGGCCCGGCGGCCCCAAGGGGCGCTCACCAAGCTGCACTTGGCGGCGACCGTGCAGGCTGCGGCACCGCATCAGCTGGCGCGCGGGCGGGCCGGGCGTGGGCTGGTCGTACGGCGTGACGATCTGCGCCAGGCGACACGGGAAGGGCGTGAGGGCAACCTCGTGCTGTTCGTCGTGGATGCCTCCGGGTCGATGGCGGCGCGGCAGCGGATGAGTGCGGTGAAGGGGGCTGTGCTGTCGTTGCTGCTCGACGCGTATCAACGGCGGGACAAGGTGGGGCTGGTGACCTTCCGGGGGTCGGCCGCCGATGTTGCCCTGCCGCCGACTTCCTCCGTGGACGCCGCCGCCGTACGGCTGGAGTCGTTGCCGACCGGGGGGCGTACGCCGCTTGCCGCCGGGCTGCTCAAGGCGCATGACGTGCTGCGGGTGGAGCGGTTGCGGGATCCGGCTCGGCGGGCGTTGGTGGTCGTGGTGACCGATGGGCGGGCCACCGGTGGGCCCGAGCCGGTCGCGCTGGCCGGGCGGGCGGCGCGGTTGTTCGCCGCCGACGGGGTCGCTTCCGTGGTCGTGGACTGCGAGTCGGGGCCCGTACGGCTGGGGCTGGCCGGGCAGTTGGCCGGTGAACTGGAGGGTACGGCGGTGACGCTGGACGAGTTGCGGGCGGACTCGATCGCCGGGCTCGTGAAGGACGTACAGAGGAGGGCCGCGTAATGCCGCAGGGGCAGCCGAGTGTCGTACCGGACGACGGGCTGACGACCCGTCAGCGTCGTAATCGGCCACTTGTCGTTGTGCATACGGGAGTTGGGAAAGGCAAGTCGACTGCCGCTTTCGGGCTCGCCTTGCGTGCCTGGAATCAGGGGTGGCCGATCGGGGTGTTCCAGTTCGTCAAGTCCGCGAAGTGGAAGGTCGGGGAGGAGAACGCTCTTCGGGTGCTGGGGGCTTCCGGTGAGGGCGGGTCCGTCGACTGGCACAAGATGGGTGAGGGGTGGTCGTGGGTTCAGCGCGACTCCCAGATGGACAACGAGGAGAAGGCGCGCGAGGGCTGGGAACAGGTCAAGCGGGATCTTGCCGCCGAGACCTACAAGTTGTACGTGCTGGACGAGTTCGCCTATCCGATGCACTGGGGGTGGGTCGATGTCGATGAGGTCGTCTCCGTGCTGCGGGATCGGCCCGGGAACCAGCACGTTGTGATCACGGGGCGGAACGCGCCCGAGAAGCTCGTCGAGTACGCCGACCTCGTCACCGACATGTCCAAGGTCAAGCACCCTATGGACGCCGGGCAGAAGGGTCAGCGGGGTATCGAGTGGTGAAGCTGTCGTGAGCTCCTCGTCCTCCTCGTCCGCCTTGGTCTCCGTCCCTCGGTTGGTTGTTGCCGCGCCGTCTTCCGGTAGTGGCAAGACCACCGTTGCTACGGGGTTGATGGCCGCGTTCGCCTCGCGGGGGCTTGCCGTGTCTCCGCACAAGGTCGGGCCCGACTACATCGATCCCGGGTATCACGCGCTTGCCACCGGGCGGGTGGGGCGGAACCTCGACGCGTATCTGTGTGGGCCGGAGTTGGTCGGGCCGCTGTTCGCACACGGTGCTCGCGGGTGTGATCTCGCTGTGGTCGAGGGTGTGATGGGGATGTACGACGGGGCTGCGGGGGAAGGGGAGTTGGCGTCCACGGCGCATGTGGCGAAGTTGCTGCGGGCGCCTGTCGTGCTGGTCGTCGACGCGTCTTCGCAGTCTCGGTCCGTTGCGGCGCTGGTGCATGGGTTTGCTTCCTGGGATCCGGAAGTGCGGGTCGGGGGCGTGATCCTGAACAAGGTGGCGTCCGATCGGCATGAGGCTTTGCTGCGGGAGGCGTTGGACTCGGCGGGTGTGCCGGTGCTGGGGGTGTTGCGGCGGGCTCCTCAGGTGGATACGCCTTCTCGGCATCTGGGGTTGGTGCCGGTTGCTGAGCGGCAGGCGGCTGCGGTGGAGGCCGTTGCGGCTATGGGGGCGCAGGTGGACGCCGGGTGTGATCTTGAGGGGTTGCTGGCGCTGGCGCGTAGTGCTGGTGCGTTGGGTTGTGCGGCTTGGGATGCGGGTGAGGCCTTGGCTTCTTCGCCCCCGCCGCCCCTACCCGTCCCGTCCCTGGGGGCTGCGCCCCCACACCCCCGCTTCGGCCCTGAAGGGGCCTCGTCCTCAAACGCCGGACGGGCTGATTTTGCCCGACCCAGTTCGAAAGTGAAGGTTGCCGTCGCCGGCGGCCCCGCCTTCACCTTCTCCTACGCCGAGCACGCCGAGCTCCTCACCGCCGCCGGTGCCGAAGTCGTCGTATTCGACCCCCTCCGCGATGAGCAACTCCCGGACGGGACACGAGGGTTGGTGATCGGGGGCGGGTTCCCCGAGGTGTATGCCGCCGAGTTGTCCGCCAACGAACCCTTGCGCAAAGCCGTCTCCGCCCTCGCAGAGACCGGCGCTCCCGTCGCCGCCGAATGTGCCGGACTCCTCTACCTGTGCCGGGAGTTGGACGGGATGCCGATGTGCGGGGTGCTCGACGCCTCCGGGCGGATGAGCGAGCGGCTGACTCTGGGGTATCGGGATGCCGTCGCGTTGAGCGACAGTGTGCTGGCCGTGGCCGGGACGCGGATGCGGGGGCACGAGTTTCATCGGACCGTCGTCGAGCCCGGCTCGGGGGCGGCTCCCGCCTGGGGGGTTCGTGCCCCTGAGCGGCGGGTCGAAGGTTTCGTACAACAGGGTGTGCACGCGAGTTATCTGCACACGCACTGGGCGGCCGAGCCCGGTGTGGCCCGTCGGTTCGTGGAGAGGTGCCGGACGTCATGAGCAGCAGCAGGTTGATCGGAGTCGGGGTGGGTCCCGGCGATCCGGAGCTGGTGACCGTCAAGGGCGTCAACGCTCTGCGGGCCGCCGATGTCGTGGTGGTGCCGGTCATGGACAGTGGGGAGCGCGGGCGGGCCGAGGCCACCGTTCTGCATTACGTGCCTGAAGCGAAGGTGCTGCGGGTTGTGTTCGCGCTGAATGAGCGGACCGATCGGGCTCGGCGTGAGGCCGCCTGGGATGCCGCGGGGGCGAAAGTGGCCGAGTTGCTCGGCGCGCATCGCGTCGTCGCGTTCGCCACCATCGGGGACCCCAACGTCTACTCCACCTTCACCTATCTCGCCCTGACCATCGGGGAGTTGGTGCCGGGGACCGTCGTCGAGACCGTGCCCGGGATCACCGCCATGCAGGATCTCGCCGCGCGGTCCGGGGCCGTACTCACCGAAGGGACCGAGCCGCTCACGCTCGTGCCGGTGACCGCGGGGGCCGCCGTGCTCAAGGACGCGCTCGCCGGGCCGGGGACGGTCGTGGCGTACAAGTTCGGGCGGCAGGCCGGTGAGGTCGCCGAGGCGCTCAGGGAGACCGGGCGGATCGGGGACGCGGTGTGGGGGTCGGCGCTCGGGCTGCCCGAGGAGTCGATCCGGCCCGCCGCCGAACTCGACGGGCAGCCGCTGCCGTACCTCTCCACGCTCATCGCGCCCGCACGGCGTGAGGGCGGGCGGGGCGGGAAACTATGACCTCCGCCCCCGGAAGATCAGCCGGCCAGGCCCACCACCAGCCAGATGAACGCCGCTCCCGCGACCGTGCACAGCAGCGTCGCGGGTGCGGGGTGTTCGTGGTGGGCCTCGGGGAGGATCTCGGCGGCGGCGAGGTAGAGGAGCACGCCTCCGAAGAAGCCGAGATAGCCGCCGAGCAGGGCCTCCGGGATGGTGAGGAAGGCCGTCGAGGCGGCGCCCACCACCGGGGCCGCCGCGTCCGCGAACAGCATCGCGATCGCCTTGCGGCGGGCGTTGCCGTACAGGCTCGTGATCGTGTACGTGTTGAAGCCGTCCGCGAAGTCATGGGCGACGACCGCGAGCGCGACCGCCGTGCCCATGCCGCCGCCCACCTGGAACGCGGCGCCGATCGCGACCCCGTCCATGAAGCTGTGGCCGACCATCGCGGCCGCCGCCGTGAGGCCCACCTCGGGTGCTCTGCCGTTGTTCTCCTCGGCTCCGTGCGAGGCCTGGCGAGCCGCGAGCAGGCGTTCGACCAGATGGGCCACGAGGAAGCCGGCCACGAAGAGCAACAGGGCGGCCGGTACGCCGAAGACCTCGCGGCCCGCCGCGCGCAGCGCCTCCGGCAGCAGGTCGAGGCCGACCACGCCCAGCATCAGGCCGCCGGCCAGGCCCAGCACGAGATGACGGCGGTCGGTCACCCGCTGTGCCGTCCAGCCGCCGGCCAGCGTCATCAGGAACGCGCCGAGCGCGACGAAGACCGCCATAGTCCCCTTGCTATCCGATCAACCCCTGTTCGCGCACATCCTGCCCCACTCCACCCCCACTCGTATTGACGTTCCCCACGTCTCTCACGTTCCGTATGTTCCGCGTGTTCCGCATGTTGTGTTTGAGAGGATCCGACCCCATGGCCGATGCCGCTGCCGACGCCGATACCCCCGTCGGCAAGGTGACCTTCGTCGGTGCCGGCCCCGGCGCCGCCGACCTGCTGACGTTCCGTGCCGCGCGTGCCATCGCCGAGGCCGACGTGGTGATCTGGGCGGCCAGCCTGGTGCAGGCCGAGGTCCTCCAGCACGCGCGCGAGGGCGCCGAGATCCTGGACTCGGCGACCATGTCCCTGGAGGACGTCGTCGCCGTCTACGAGCGGGCCGGGAGTGAGGGGTTGCGGGTCGCCCGCATTCACTCCGGCGATCCTGCCCTCTGGGGCGGTACTCAGGAGCAGGTCGACCGGTGCGCCGCGATCGGCATCGCGACCGAGATCGTCCCGGGCGTCTCGGCGTTCTCCGCCGTCGCCGCCCTCGCGCAGCGCGAGCTGACGATCCCCGAGGTCGCGCAGTCCGTCGTCCTCACCCGGCTCGGCGGGGGCAAGACGCCGATGCCGCCCGGGGAGGAGGTGCGGGAGTTCGCGCGCCACGGCACGACCATGGCGATCTTCCTGTCGGCCGCCCGCAGCGGGCAGTTGGTGCGGGAGCTGCTGGAGGGCGGCTATCCGACGGAGACGCCCGTCGTCGTCGCCTACCAGGCGACCTGGCCGGAGGAACTGATCGTGAAGTGCACGATCGCCACGCTGGAGGAGACGGTCAAGGAGCACAAGCTCTGGAAGCACACCCTCTTCCTGGTCGGCCCGGCCCTCGACGCCCACGGCACCCGCTCGCACCTCTACCACCCGGGCCACTTCCACGGCTTCCGCAAGGCCGACCCGGAGGCCCGCAGGGCCCTGCGCTCGCGGGGTGCGAGCACGTGATCACGGTCGTGGGCATGGGGACGGGTACGGGGGCGGCGGTCGCGGAGGACGTGCTCGCCGGTGCCCGGCTCGTCGTCGGCGGGCACCGGCATCTCGCCGCCGTGGCGGTCCCGGAGGACGCCGAACAGGTCGTCCTCGGTCCGCTGGCGCCCGCGCTCGACACCATCGAGGCCTACGTCGGGAAGGGCGAGCCCGTCGTCGTGCTGGCCTCGGGGGACCCCGGGTTCTTCGGGATCGTACGGGCGCTGGCGGAACGGTTCACCAGCGATGCCCTCGACGTCCGCCCCGGCGTCTCCTCCGTCGCCACCGCCTTCGCCCGCGCGGGGCTGACCTGGGACGACGCGGTCGTCGTCAGCGCGCACGGACGGGATCTGCGTACGGCGGTCAACGCGTGCCGTGCGCATCCCAAGGTCGCGGTGCTGACCGGGCCGGGGGCCGGACCCGCCGAGCTGGGGGCCGCGCTCACCCACCGGACCGGCGGGCGGGTCCTCGTCGTCGCGTCCGCACTCGGTTCCGGGGAGGAGCAGGTGGAGCGGGTCACGCCCGCCGAGGCCGCCGCCCGGGACTGGGGTACGGCGGTGAGCGTGGTGCTGTGTCTGGACGAGTCGCGAGCGCTGGGTGCCGTGCGGACGGTCGCCGGGGCTGCCGTCGGGCCCGCCCAATGGGCGCTGGACGAGCGGGAGTTCACGCACCGGGACTCGATGATCACCAAGTTCGAGGTACGGGCGCTGGCGCTGGCCCGGCTCGGGCCGCGGCTCGGCGAACTGGTCTGGGACGTCGGCTCGGGCTCCGGGTCCGTGGCCGTCGAGTGCGCGCGGCTCGGCGCCGCCGTCACCGCCGTCGAGAAGACCCTGGACGGTGTCGAGCGGATCCGCGCCAACGCCGAGGCGCACGGCGTGGACGTGCACACCGTGCACGGGGCGGCGCCGACCGTGCTGTCCGACCTCGACGACCCCGACGCCGTGTTCGTCGGCGGGGGCGGGCGCGAACTGCCCGCCATCGTCACCGCGTCCGCGCGGCGGGCCCGGCGGACCGTGGTCGTCGCGATGGCCGCCCTGGACCGGGTACCGGCCGTTCGGGAGGCTCTCTCGGCGGCAGGTCTCGAGGTCGACGGGGTGCTGCTGCAGTCGTCCCGGCTGGCGCCGCTGCCGGGCGACGTGACCCGGCTCGCGGCCACCAATCCTGTTTTTCTGTTGTGGGGCGTCAGGACACCCGAGTCCCGAACCCCGGTGTATCGAGAAGGAGTTGCTTCGTGATCGGCCTCATTTCCGCCACCGCGGCGGGCGCGGGTGCGCGGGACCGGCTGGCCGCCGCGTGGCCTGACCGTACGCGTGTGTACGACGGTCCCGTGGGGGACGCCGTCCGGTCCGCGTTCGCGGAGTGCGAGCAGCTCGTGTGCTTCCTCGCCACGGGTGCCGTCGTACGGCTGATCGCCCCGCTGCTGGGCGACAAGCTCACCGACCCGGGGGTCGTGTGCGTCGACGAGGGCGGACGGTTCGCCGTGTCGCTGGTCGGCGGGCACGGCGGCGGGGCCAATGAACTCGCCGTGGAGGTGGGTGAGTTGCTCGCCGCGCAGCCGGTGGTTACGACGGCCACGGACGCGGTCGGTGTGCCCGGTCTCGACACGCTCGGGTTCCCCGTGGAGGGCGATGTCGCCGGGGTCTCGCGGGCCCTGCTCGACGGCGAACCAGTCACCCTGGACGCCGAGTTGGCGTGGCCGCTGCCGCCGCTGCGAGTCTCGAACAGCGGCTCCTACGTCATCCGCGTCACCGATCGGGCCGTCGCACCCGGCGAGCGGGAGGTCGTGCTGCGGCCGCCGTCCCTCGTCGTCGGGGTCGGCGCGTCCAAGGGCGCACCCGTGAACGAGGTGCTCGGACTGGTCTACGACGCGCTGCGCGAGGCGGGACTGTCCGTCGGCAACATCGCCGAACTCGCCACCGTGGACGCCAAGGCGGAGGAGCCCGGCATCGTCCAGGCGGCTCAGCGCCTGCGGGTGCCGCTGGTGACCTACTCCGCCGAGGAGTTGGCCGCCGTGGAGGTACCCAATCCGTCCGACGCTCCCCTGGCGGCCCTGGGCACGCCGTCCGTGGCGGAGGCCGCCGCGCTCGTCGGCGGGGGCGAACTCCTCGTCCCCAAGCGGAAGTCGGAGCACGCCGACGGGCAACCGGCCATGGCGACCTGTGCTGTTGTACGACGGGTCGCGCGCGGGCGGCTCGCGGTGGTCGGGCTCGGGCCCGGCGCCCGGGATCTGCTCACCCCGCGCGCCAAGGCCGAACTCCGGCGCGCCGCCGTGCTCGTGGGGCTCGACCAGTACGTCGACCAGATCCGCGATCTGCTGCGGCCCGGGACGCTGGTCCTGGAGTCGGGGCTCGGTGCCGAGGAGGAACGGGCCCGTACCGCCGTGGCCGAGGCGCGCAAGGGGCAGGCGGTCGCGCTGATCGGCAGCGGGGACGCCGGGGTGTACGCGATGGCCTCGCCCGCGCTCGCGGAGGCGTCGGACGACATCGACGTGGTCGGAGTCCCGGGCGTGACCGCCGCGTTGGCCGCCTCGGCGATCCTCGGGGCGCCGCTCGGCCACGACCATGTCTCCATCAGCCTCTCCGATCTGCACACGCCGTGGGAGGTCATCGAGCGGCGGGTGCGGGCGGCGGCCGAGGCGGACATCGTGGTGACGTTCTACAACCCCCGTAGCCGGGGCCGGGATTGGCAGCTCCCGAAGGCCCTCGCGATCCTCGCCGAGCACCGGGAGCCGTCGACGCCGGTCGGTGTCGTACGGAACGCCTCGCGGCCCGACGAGTCCAGTCGGCTGACGACATTGGCCGCGCTGGATCCGGCGTGGGTCGACATGATGACGGTGGTGACCGTGGGCAACACGGCCACCCGGGACATCGCGGGGCGCATGGTGACGCCGCGTGGGTACCGCTGGCAGGCGTCGCAGGCAGGTCAGGCAGCGCAGGCAGCGCAGGCAGCGCAGGCAGCGCAGGCAGCGCAGGAGGTGGCGAAGTGAGTTCTGTGGACCGGGTGGAGCGTGTGGTTCATCCGATCGAGGTGGAGTCCTACCGGCGGATGCGCGCCCGGCTGGACACCTCGCACTTGCCGCCGCTGACCCGCGCGGTCGTGGAGCGGGTCGTCCACTCCGCCGCCGACCTGGAGTACGCGACCGATCTCGTCCTGGACGAGGGCGAGTTGGCGAAGGCGCACGCCGCGCTGCACGCGGGGGCGCCGGTGGTGGTGGACGTGGCGATGGTCGCGGCCGGGATCACCGGGCGCCGGACCGTGTGCCGACTCAAGGACGCCGAGTCCGGGCCGGGGCTGACCCGTTCGGCACACGCGATCCGGCTCGCCTACGAGGAGGTCGGGCCCGGCGCCCTGTGGGTGATCGGCAACGCGCCGACCGCCCTGGAGGAGTTGCTGACGCTGGACGCCTCCCCCGCGCTCGTCATCGGGCTGCCCGTCGGCTTCGTCGGCGCGGTCGAGTCCAAGGCCGCGTTGCGCGCGAGCGGGCTGCCCGCGGTGAGCAACGTGTCCGAGAAGGGCGGTTCGGCGGTGGCCGCGGCCGCCCTCAACGCCCTGCTGTATCAACCTGTTTCACCTATCGAGGAGAAATCGTGACCACCCCGCCGCCCGCCCTGCTCATCGCCGGACACGGCACCCGGGACGAGGCCGGAGCCGAGGCGTTCCGGTCCTTCGTACGGGAGTTGGGCCGCCGTCACCCCGAACTGCCCGTCGCGGGCGGGTTCATCGAGCTGTCGCCGCCACCGCTCGGGGACGCGGTGACCGAGCTGGTGGAACGGGGGGTGCGCCGGTTCGCCGCCGTACCGCTGATGCTGGTGTCCGCCGGGCACGCCAAGGGGGACATCCCGGCGGCGCTGGCCCGGGAGAAGGAGCGGCACGAGGGGATCTCGTACACCTACGGGCGTCCGCTGGGCCCGCACCCGTCGCTGCTGAACGTGCTGGAGCGGCGGCTCGACGAGGCGCTGGGCGAGTCGGTGCGCACGCCCGCCGACCGGGCCGATGTGACCGTGCTGCTGGTGGGGCGCGGTTCGACCGACCCGGACGCCAACGCCGAGGTGCACAAGGCGGCGCGGCTGCTGTGGGAGGGGCGCGGATACGCGGGCGTGGAACCGGCGTTCGTGTCGCTCGCGGCGCCGGACGTGCCGAGCGGCCTCGACCGGTGTGTGAAGCTGGGCGCCCGGCGGATCGTCGTCCTGCCGTACTTCCTGTTCACCGGCATCCTGCCGGAACGGGTGCGGCAGCAGACGGAGGGCTGGGCGGCGGCCCACCCCGAGATCGAGGTACGGTCCGCCGAAGTCATCGGCCCCGAGCCGGAGTTGCTCGACCTGGTGATGGAGCGGTACCGGGAGGCGGTCAAGGGTGATCTGCGGATGAACTGCGACTCGTGCGTGTACCGCATCGCGCTGCCCGGCTTCGAGGACAAGGTGGGGCAGCCGCAGCAGCCGCACTTCCACCCGGACGACGACGGTCACGACCACGACGGTCACCACCACGGGCATCACCATCACGGTGGGCACGCCCATGCACACTGACAGAGCCCACGACCACGATCCGACGGACAGAGCCCACGATCTGCGCCATCACGGTGACGTCGAAGTCCGGGACGACGGCGCCCAGTTGATCGACCTCGCCGTGAACGTCCGCGCGGACACTCCCCCGGCCTGGCTGCGCGAGCGGATAGCCGGTTCGCTGACCGGTCTCGCCGCCTATCCGGACGGGCGGGCCGCGCGGGCGGCGGTCGCGGCGCGGCACGGGCTGCCGGTGGAGCGGGTGTTGCTCACGGCGGGTGCGGCCGAGGCCTTCGTGCTGCTCGCCCGCGCGCTGAAGGTCCGTCAGCCGGTCGTCGTGCACCCGCAGTTCACGGAGCCGGAGGCGGCGCTGCGGGACGCGGGGCACACGGTGGAGCGGGTGCTGTTGCGGGAGGCGGACGGTTTCCGGCTGGGTCCGGGGGCGGTGCGGGGAGTGCCCGAGGACGCGGACCTGGTGGTGATCGGCAACCCGACGAACCCGACGTCCGTCCTGCACCCAGCTGCGGCGATCTCCCAACTCGCCCGCCCCGGGCGGACGTTGGTGGTCGACGAGGCGTTCATGGACGCGGTGCCGGGTGAGCGGGAGTCGTTGGCGGGCCGGACGGACGTCCCCGGCCTGGTGGTCCTCCGCAGCCTCACCAAGATGTGGGGTCTTGCCGGGCTGCGGATCGGCTACGTCCTTGCCGCGCCCGAGACGATCGCGGAACTGGAGCGGGCCCAGCCGTTGTGGCCGGTGTCCTCGCCGGCGCTGGCTGCGGCGGAGGCCTGCATGGAGCCGCGGGCTCTGGCCGAGGCCGCCCACGCCGCGCACCGTGTCGCCGCCGACCGGGCGCATCTCGTCGCCGGGCTGACCGAGTTCACCCCCGACGGACTCCGGGTCATGGAGCCTGCCGAGGGACCGTTCGTCCTCGTCCGCGTCCCGAACGCGGTCGCCGTACGACGGCACCTGCGCGACCTGGGCTTCGCCGTTCGCCGTGGGGACACGTTTCCGGGGTTGGGTGAGGCGTGGCTACGGCTCGCGGTGCGGGATCGGGCGACGGTGAATCGGTTTCTGCAGGCGTTGGATCAGGCGGTGACGTTGGCGGGGCGGTGAGGTGGGCTCCGCCTCTGCCACCCGCCCACCCGACTCGGTTGGCCAAGAGATGACCGTCCAAGCCTTGCCCACCCGCCCGCCCGACTCGGTTGGCCAAGTGGTTGGCCTTCAAGCCTTTCTCGCCCGCCCGTTTGCTGTCGGTTGAAGGGTGAGCCTCCAAAACGCCCGAGACGGGTGGGTGGGTGGGAAAGGTAGTTGCTCAGCTTCGACGCCGGCGCGTCATCATCAGCGCTCCACCACCCGTCGCCAGCAACAACACCGCCCCGCCCGCGATGTACGGCGTCATGGAGCTGCCTCCCGTCTCGGCCAACCCCGCCTCCGCAGGCGCCCCTTGGGGCTTCACATCCGGCGCCGGCTGCGAAGAGGGCGGAGTCACGGCAACAGCCTTCGGTGCCTCACACGTCGCCTGCGCCAAAGTCACCGTCCCCTCCACATCAGCCACGTTCAGCTTCAACGGGTTGACCGAGACCTTGAGTTCGAGCGCGGTCGCAGCCGCCGTACGGGACGTGGTCGACGTCTTGGACAGATCGAGGCTCACCGAACCGACCCCCGGCACCTGAACCTCCGTAGGACCGCTCGCGGTCACCGTGATCCGCTTGCCGAGCACCGTCACCGCCCCCGGCAGATGCGACGTGGCGACCGGCGCCTTCCCGGCCTCGCACGTCGCCTTCGACGTGACCGCGTCGATCTCGATGAGCGAGAGCAGTGGCAGCCCGGGCACATGGAGCCGCGCGTGGGCGAGGTTCGTGTACCCCTCGGCCTTGGTCGCGGACACCGTCGCCTTCGCCGTGGCGACGTCCGCGCCGAGCACACTGAACGGCTGCCCGCCGTTCACCCCGTCCAACTGGGCGGTGAGCGCGGTCTTTTCGGCGCTCTGCGGTGCCTGGACCTCGTTGAGGGAGACCGCGAGCGGGACGTCCACGGTCTTGTTGAGCAGGGACACATCGAGCCCGGTGCGGAGCACTACGGCGCTCGCGCGACCCTGGTCAACGGTCGCGTGGGCGGAACCCACGCCGGCCAGCGCCACGGGACCGGCGGCGAGGGCGGTCGCCGTGGCCACAGTGGCCCAACGGCGTGCGGGCATGCGGAAGTTGGTGCCGTTCAAGGTGTGGGACCCCCAGAAGAGACATGCTTGGGACCCGGTAAGAATTACCCACGACGAGTGAACCGTCAGCGATCCTGCGTCACTTCACCCCATCGTGGGTTTTCCGTGAACGCATTCGAATCGACTGGCGACTATTCGACCACCAGCCCGTTCAGCACCACCCGCCGCGGCGACGCCAGCACGCGCACATCGGCGCGCGGGTCCGCCTCGTAGACGACGAAGTCCGCCGGCGCGCCCTCCTCCAACCCGGGCCGCCCGAGCCACCGCCGCGCACCCCACGCGGTCGCCGACAGCGCCTCTACGGCCGGGATGCCGGCGGTGACGAGTTCGGCGACCTCGGCGGCGACCAGGCCGTGGGCGAGGGAGCCGCCGGCGTCCGTGCCGACGTAGACCGGGACCCCGGCGTCGTAGGCGGCGCGCACGGTGTCGTAGCGGCGCTCGTACAGTCGCCGCATATGGGCCGACCAGCGCGGGAACTTGGCGTCGCCGCCGTCCGCGAGCTGCGGGAAGGTCGCGATGTTCACGAGGGTCGGGACAATCGCGACGCCCCGTGAGGCGAACAGCGGGACGAGGTCCTCGGTGAGGCCGGTCGCGTGCTCGATGCAGTCGATGCCCGCCTCGACCAGGTCGCGCAACGCGTCCTCGCCGAAGCAGTGCGCGGTGACGCGCGCGCCGAGCCGGTGGGCCTCGGCGATGGCCGCCTCCACCGCCTCGCGCGGCCAGCAGGCGGAGAGGTCGCCGAGGTCGCGGTCGATCCAGTCGCCCACCAACTTGACCCAGCCGTCGCCGCGTTGGGCTTCCTGGGCGACGTGGGCGACGAGTTCGTCGGGTTCGATCTCGTGGGCGAAGTTGCGGATGTAGCGGCGGGTGCGGGCGATGTGTTTGCCCGCGCGGATGATTTTCGGGAGGTCCTCGCGGTCGTCGACCCAGCGGGTGTCGGAGGGCGAGCCCGCGTCGCGGAGCAGGAGGGTGCCGGCGTCGCGGTCGGTGCGGGCCTGTTGCTCGGCGGTGTCGGTGTCTACGGGGCCGTGTGTGCCTAGGCCTACGTGGCAGTGGGCGTCGACCAGGCCGGGGAGGGCCCAGCCGTCGACCGTCCGGATGTCATGGGCGTCGCGGGGATGCTCGTAGGTGATGCGGCCGTCGATCACCCAGAGTTCGTCGCGGATGTCCTCGGGGCCCACCAGGACTCGACCCTTCATGTGCAGCACCGGTAGATCGCTCATGGAACGCACGATAGTTCGTCGGGTGCGGGTCCGTTGTGGCTGGTCGCGCAGTTCCCCGCGCCCCTTTAGGGGGCGCTTTCCTCGTCCTGTACCTCAGCCATCGCTGGGTCCAGGAGCCTCGACAAGAAATGGCGGGTGCGGTCGTGCCGTGGGTTGGTGATGACCTGGGCCGGAGTGCCGTCCTCAACGATCACTCCACCGTCCATGAACACAACCCGGTCGGCCACCTCGCGCGCGAACGTCATCTCGTGGGTGACCACCATCATCGTCATGCCCTCGTTCGCCAGCATCCGCATCACCGCCAGCACGTCCCCCACCAACTCCGGGTCGAGTGCCGACGTCGGTTCGTCGAACAACATCACCTCGGGGCCCATCGCCAACGCCCTCGCGATCGCGACGCGTTGCTGCTGGCCGCCGGAGAGGGACGCGGGGTAGGCGGTGGCCTTCTCGGAGAGGCCCACGCGGCGCAGGTTCTCGGCGGCGACCTTCGCCGCCTCCGCCTTGTCCCGGCGCAGGACCCGGCGTTGGGGCAGGGTGAGGTTCTCGGTGACGGTCAAGTGCGGGAAGAGGTTGAACTGCTGGAAGACCATGCCGATACGGCGGCGTACGGCGTCGATGTCCACATCGGGATCGGTGATCTCCGTGCCGCCGACGAACACCCGCCCCTTGGTGGGTACTTCGAGCAGGTTCACGCACCGCAGGAGGGTGGACTTGCCGGAACCGGAGGGGCCGATGACGCACACGACCTCGCCCTGGCCGATCTCCAGGTCGATGCCGCGCAGCACCTCGTTGGCGCCGAACGACTTGTGCAGGCCGCGTACTTGGATCTCCGGAGTGCCCACGACTGGACGGCCGTTCACCGGACCGCCTCCCCCGTCTTCGTCTCCATCCGGCGCACCACGAAGCTCAGCGGGATCGTGACGAGGAGATAGCACAGGCCCGCCACCAGGATCGGCGTGGAGTTGGCCGTCGTACTCGCCAAGTCCCTTCCGTATTTGGACAGTTCGCGTTCTTCCAGGGTGACGCCGAGGAACAGGACCAGGGAGGAGTCCTTGAAGAGGAGGACGAGTTCGTTGGTCAGCGGCGGGAGGATGATGCGGAAGGCCTGCGGGACGATGATCGAGACCATGGCCCTCGCCTGCGAGAAGCCGAGTGAACGGGCCGCCTCCAACTGCCCTTTGGGCACCGCCTGGATGCCCGCGCGGATCGTCTCCGCCATGTACGCGGCCGACACCAGGCCGAGCGCGAGGGCGACCTTGCCGTAGGTACCGCCGATGATCTCCGTGCCGGGGAAGGCGAGCGGCACCGCGACGCCGACGAAGATGAAGATCAGCAGGGCGGGCAGGCCGCGGAAGATCTCGATGTAGATCCCCGCGAGCCAGCGGTAGGGCCCCACGGACGACAGCCGCATCAGCGCCACGACCATGCCGAGGACCAGCCCGAAGACGAAGCCCGACAGGGTGTACAGCACGGTGTTCTTGAGCGCGAGGGTGATGACGTCCGGGAACATCTGCTTGGCGATGCTCCACTGCGCGAACTGGTTCTTCAGGCGGCCCCAGTCGGCGGTGACCGCGAAGGCGATCACGACGGCGGCGAAGACGGCGTACTGCACGCCCTGGGACAGCCTGCGCCGCTGACGTCTGCTCAACCCCTGTCTCCTGGGCTGGAGTTGGGGGTCCGCGGTGTCGCCGGTCATGAGGCCGACGGAGAGGCGGTGGCCGTGGCGTCGTACGGGCCGATCCACTTCTCGTACAGCTTCTTGTACGTGCCGTCCGCCTTCGCGTCCTTGATCGCCCTGTTGATCGCGGCGAGGAGTTTCGTGTTGCCCTTCTTGACCGTGAAGCCGTACTGCTCACCGGTGTTGAGGTTGTCGACGACCTGGAACGCGTCGGCGTTGGCCTTGGTCCTGAGCCAGCCCTGGACGACCGGGTAGTCGATGATGACGGCCTGGACCTGGCCGGTGCGCAGGCCGTTGAGGACTGCGTCGGAGGACTCGAAGGAGACGGGGTCGAAGCCCTTGCTCTTGGCGTAGTCCTCGCCGGTGGTCTGCGCCTGCGCGCCGAGCTTCTTGCCCTTGGTCTTCACGTCGGCGAGGGAGGTGATCCCGCTCTTCTTGTCGACGAGGACGGCCTGGGTGGCGTCGAAGTACGGGTCGGAGAAGTCGACGTTCTTCTTGCGCTCGGCGGTGATGGTCATGCCGGCGGCGGCCAGGTCGCACTCGTCGGCGTTGAGGAAGGCGCCGGTCTTGAAGTTCTCGAAGGGGGTGTCGAGGATCGTCTGCTTCACGCCGAGGTTCTTGGCGACCAGGTCGATGAGGGAGACGTCGAAGCCCTGCACCTTGCCCTCGATCTCGGACTGGAAGGGCGGGTAGGGCAGGTGCGTGCAGGTGGTGAGCCGGCCGGCCTTGACGAGTTCGACGCCACCGGCGGCGGTCTTCGAACCGCTGCCGCCGCTGTCGCTCGACGTGCAGCCGGCCGCGAGGACTAGGGCGAGTGCGGCCGTCGCGGTGGTGGCGGCCAGGGTGCGGGCCCGGCGGCCGAGGAGCGTGTTCACGGAGGCCTCCTGTGACGGAACTATGGGTTCCGATTATTGGAAGGAGTCCGGTGGGGCGCTCACCCGGAACGGTGACCAGGGGGCCGTCCGGGCTAAGAAGTCGTCGGTCGGAGGGGCACGGAGGGTGGTGAGGGGCGCCGGTTACGCTCATCTCCGTCGATCAGGACCGCCCCTCCCTCCCTCCCCTCCCCCTCCCCCCTCCCCGCGAGCGAAAGAGCACCGCCATGACCCACCCCTTCCTCGACCTGGCCCCGCTGAGCGCCGCGCACTTCGCCGCGATCGAGGACCGGGTGGCCCGGCTGCTCGGTACCGAGCAGGATGTCGTGATCATGCAGGGCGAGGCGTTGCTGCCGCTGGAGGGCGCGATCCGCTCGGCGGCCGGTCCGGGCACGGTCGCGCTGAACGTCATCACCGGCCCCTACGGGCAGACCTTCGGGAACTGGCTGCGGGACTGCGGTGCCGAAGTGATCGACCTCGCCGTCCCGTTCCACACGGCGGTGACCGCCGAGCAGATCCGGGAGGCCTTCGCCGAGCGCCCCGAGATCGACTTCGTGTCCCTCGTCCACGCGGAGGCGGCGACCGGCAACACCAACCCGGTCGCGGAGATCGGCGAGGTGGTGCGCGCGCACGGCGCACTCTTCTACCTCGACGCGGTGGCCTCGATCGGCGCGGAGCCGGTGCTGCCGGACGCGTGGGGTGTCGACCTGTGCGTGATCGGGGCGCAGAAGGCGATGGGTGGACCGGCGGGTGTGTCGGCGGTGTCGGTGAGCGCGCGGGCGTGGGCACGGATGTCCGCCAACCCGGGGGCGCCGCGCCGGTCGTACCTCTCCCTCCTCGACTGGAAGGAGCGCTGGGTGGACGCGGGCCGCAAGACGCTGCTGCACGCACCGGCGCAGCTGGAGATGCTGGCGCTGGAGGCGTGCGTGGAGCGGATCGAGTCGGAGGGGCTGGACGCGGTGATGCGCCGCCACGCGGTCGCGGCGGCGGCGACGCGCGCGGGCGCGGTGGCCCTGGGCGGCGGTCTCGTCCCGTACGTCCACGACGCGTCCGAGGCCGCCCCGGTCGCCACGACACTCAGGACACCGCCGGGTGTCGTCGCCTCGGACCTGGTGGCGAGGGCCCTGTTCTCGGACCCCGCGCTGCCGCTCGCCGCGGGTGGGGGCGCCCTGGCGAAGGAGATGATCCGGGTCAACCACTACGGGGTGGACGCGACGGTGGGCGCGGTACAGGGCTCCTTGGCAGCGCTGGGCGCGGCACTGGGCGAGCTGGGGGTGCCGGTGGATCGGGAGGGGGCCCGGGCTGCCGTGGAGAGTGCGTGGCGGTAGTCGTGGGCTGAGGTCCTTCTGGGGGCTCCGCCCCCAGACCGCAGGACTCCAGACCCCGAGACCCCCGATCGGCCCTGAAGAGGCCTCGTCCTCAAACTCCCCCAGAGGGGGGACCCCCAACGGGCTGGATCATGCCGGCCTGCACTGGAAAGGCCCCGGCACAGACCCCCCGTGCCATGCTCCCCCGCA
This sequence comes from Streptomyces prunicolor, assembly GCF_045162825.1. Lineage (NCBI taxonomy): Bacteria > Bacillati > Actinomycetota > Actinomycetes > Kitasatosporales > Streptomycetaceae > Streptomyces > Streptomyces prunicolor. The sequence continues at coordinate 2,490,352 of NZ_CP108676.1, forward strand.
TGACCACCGACACGCCCCGGACCCTGCCCGACGGCCGCCCCATCCCCCTCATGACCGGCGCCGAGCGCCCCATGCTCGAAAGCTGGCTCGCGTTTCATCGCGCCACGCTGGAGGTGAAGTGCGCCGGCCTCGATGACACACAGGTGCGGCTCGCCGCGGCCGAGCCCTCCTCGCTGACATTGCTCGGCCTGGTCCAGCATCTCGCCGAGGTCGAACGGACCTGGTTCCAGCGGGTGTTCGGGCTCGACGTGCCGACGGTGTACGGCAGCGAGGACGGATACGCCCTCGAACCCGGGCGCGGGATCGAGCAGGCGCTGGCCGTGTGGCGCCGGGAGATCGCGCGCGGGCAGGAGCACCGCGCCGGGCTGTCGCTCGACGACCACGGGCGGATCCCCGACGGGCCGATGGCCGGGGTCGAGGTCAGTCTGCGGTGGGTGCTGATTCATCTGGTCGAGGAGTACGCCCGGCACAACGGTCACGCCGATATTCTGCGGGAAAGCATCGACGGATTGACCGGGGCCTAATTCGGATGTAATTCCAGAATTCTTCTGCCCGATTTCCGTGCACCTAAACGCAAATAATTCGCGTAGATCTCGTGAGGGTTACACTCCTGTGACCCGTTACACAAGCCGCGCGTTTTGCGCCTTATTAACGGGTCAAAACGGTGCATAACCTGCGGCTTCGCACGCGTGATAACACAGCGCTGCCTCAGACGTAACCCCATCCCTCCATGCAATTTCGAATTTCCCTCGGTAAATTCAATTCGCATGACTGCCACCCAAGCAGACCTGCACATCGACCGCCCCACGGTGGCCGACGGCGCCGCGTTGTGGCGTATCGCCAAGGACTCGCACGCCCTCGACCTGAACTCGTCGTACAGCTATCTCCTGTGGTGCCGGGACTTCTCCGGCACCTCGGCCGTCGTGCGGGACGAGCGCGGAGAGCCGGTCGGGTTCGTCACCGGGTATGTGCGGCCGGAGCGGCCCGGCACCCTGCTCGTGTGGCAGGTGGCCGTCGACGCCGCGCAGCGTGGTCGCGGGCTGGCCGCACGGCTGCTCGACGGGCTCACCGAGCGGGTCGACGCCGAGTACGGGGTGACCGAGATCGAGACCACGATCACGCCCGGCAACACCGCGTCCGAGCGCCTCTTCACGTCGTACGCCGAACGTCACGGCGCCCCCGTCGAACGCACGGTCCTGTTCGAGGCCGGTGACTTCCCCGACGGACCGCACGACCCCGAGGTGCTGTACCGCATCGGCCCGCTGAGCCTCTGAGTCTTCGAAGACCCCGGCGGTTTCCTCCCCGGGCTTCCCGCTGTACCCCCCACACCTAGGAGCGATTCGCGTGACCATCACCCAGCCCGATCTCAGCGTCTTCGAGACCCTGGAGTCCGAGGTCCGCAGCTACTGCCGCGCCTGGCCCACCGTCTTCGACCGGGCCCGGGGCAGCCGTATGTACGACGAGGACGGCCACGCCTACCTCGACTTCTTCGCGGGCGCCGGCTCGCTCAACTACGGGCACAACAACCCGGTCCTGAAACGGGCGTTGATCGACTACCTGGAACGCGACGGCGTCACCCACGGGCTCGACATGTCGACCGGTGCCAAGCGCGCGTTCCTGCAGACCTTCCAGGACCTGGTGCTGCGCCCGCGCGACCTGCCGTACAAGGTGATGTTCCCGGGCCCGACCGGCACCAACGCCGTTGAGTCCGCGCTGAAGTTGGCGCGGAAGGTGAAGGGGCGCGAGTCGATCGTGTCGTTCACCAACGCCTTCCACGGCATGTCCCTGGGCTCGCTGGCCGTGACCGGCAACGCCTTCAAGCGGGCCGGTGCGGGTATCCCGCTGGTGCACGGTACGCCGATGCCGTTCGACAACTACTTCGACGGCAAGGTCCCCGACTTCCTGTGGTTCGAGCGGTTGTTGGAGGACCAGGGCTCCGGCCTCAACAAGCCGGCCGCCGTGATCGTCGAGTCCGTGCAGGGCGAGGGCGGCATCAACGTCGCCCGCCCCGAATGGCTGCGCGCGCTCGCCGAGTTGTGCGAGCGCCAGGACATGCTGCTCATCGTCGACGACATCCAGATGGGTTGCGGACGCACCGGCGCGTTCTTCTCCTTCGAGGAGTCCGGGGTCGTGCCCGACATCGTCACCGTGTCGAAGTCCATCAGCGGCTACGGCCTTCCCATGTCCCTGTGCCTGTTCAAGCCCGAGCTGGACATCTGGGAGCCGGGCGAGCACAACGGCACCTTCCGCGGCAACAACCCGGCGTTCGTCACCGCCACCGCCGCCCTGGAGACGTACTGGGCGGACGGCTCCGCGATGGAGAAGCAGACCCGGACCCGCGGTGAGCAGGTCGAGCAGGGGCTGATCTCCATCACCGAGGAGAACCTCGCCGACATCAAGGAGTACCGGGGCCGCGGGCTGGTCTGGGGCATCGAGTTCAAGGACCCCGAGCGCGCCGGGCGGATCTGCGCCCGCGCCTTCGAACTCGGCCTGCTCGTCGAGACGTCGGGGCCGCAGAGCGAGGTCGTGAAGCTGCTGCCCGCGCTGACCATCACCCCCGAAGAGCTGGACGAGGGGCTGAGCATCCTCGCCCGCGCCGTACGGGAAACAGTCTGACCACCCCTTTCACCACCATCTGACACCGCGTCAAGGAGGCGTAAACAGCCCGTGATTGTCCGTTCGTTCAAGGAACTCGAAGGCACCGACCGGCACATCAAGGCCGCGTCCGGCACCTGGGAGAGCAAGCGCATCGTCCTCGCCAAGGAGCGGGTCGGTTTCTCGGTGCACGAGACCGTCCTCTACGCGGGCACCGAGACGTCGATGTGGTACGCGAACCACATCGAGGCCGTCGTCTGCGTCGAGGGCCACGCCGAACTCACCGACGAGGAGACCGGGAAGACGTACACGATCACGCCCGGGACCATGTACCTCCTCGACGGACACGAGCGGCACACGATGCGGATCAAGGAGGACTTCCGCTGCATCTGTGTCTTCAACCCGCCCGTCACCGGACGGGAGGACCACGACGAGAACGGCATCTACCCGCTGCTCACGGAACCCGAGGAGGTGTGACGAGCATGACCACCGTCACCAGCGTCACCGACCTGTACCCCAGCCGCGGCACCACCGAGGTGTCCGTCCCGCGCAAGGACCCCGTCGTCTGGGGCTCCCCCGACACCCCGGGCCCGATCCCGAACGGTGACCTCCAGGCGTTCGAGCGCGACGGCTTCCTCGCCATGGAGGAACTCCTCGGGGACGACGAAGTCGGCCTCTACCGGCGGGAGTTGGAGCGCCTTGTCGCCGACCCCGCGATCCGGGACGACGAGCGGTCGATCGTCGAGTCGAAGTCCAAGGAGATCCGGTCCGTCTTCGAAGTGCACCGGATCAGCGAGGTGTTCGCGCGGCTCGTGCGGGACGAGCGGGTCGTCGGGCGGGCCCGGCAGATCCTCGGCTCGGACGTGTACGTCCACCAGTCCCGGATCAACGTGAAGCCCGGCTTCGGCGCGAGCGGCTTCTACTGGCACTCCGACTTCGAGACCTGGCACGCCGAGGACGGCCTGCCGAACATGCGCACCGTGTCCGTGTCGATCGCGCTCACCGAGAACCACGACACCAACGGCGGCCTCATGATCATGCCGGGCTCGCACCGGACGTTCCTGGGCTGCGCGGGCGCGACCCCCGAGGACAACTACCGCCAGTCGCTCCAGATGCAGGACGCGGGCACCCCGTCCGACGAGGCGCTGACCGGCATGGCCTCCGAGTACGGCATCAAGTTGTTCACGGGCAGGGCCGGTTCGGCGACGTGGTTCGACTGCAACTGCATGCACGGCTCCGGCGACAACATCACGCCGTTCCCCCGCAGCAACGTCTTCATCGTGTTCAACAGCGTGGAGAACAAGGCAGTTGAGCCGTTCGCCGCGCCGGTACGACGGCCCGAGTTCATCGGGGCCAGGGACTTCACGCCGGTGAAGTGACGGCCAGGCGGTTCGCCGCAAGGACACAGGGCACCTCGGTCACGGCGACCGGGGTGCCCTTCGCCGTGTCCGTCAGCCGGCGAAGACGTCGAGCAACCGGTCCACGTCCTCGGCGGTGTTGTAGAGGTGGAAGGCCGCGCGCAAGTTCCCCGCCCGGTTGGAGACTTCGACCCCGGCCGCGCTCAACTCACCCTGCCTGCGGCCGAGTCCGGGCACGGAGACGATCGGTGCGCCTGGGGATGCGATGGGCTCATGGCCGAGGGCGTCGAGGCCCGCGCGGAAGCGGTCGGCGAGGGTCAGGTCGTGGGTGCGTACGGCCGCCACGCCCAACTCCTCCAGCAGCGCGAGGGAGTGGCGGGCACCGGCGTAGGAGAAGAGAGCCGGGCTCTCGTCGAACCGGCGGGCGGAGTGGGCGAGTTCCTCGACCGGGCCGTAGCAACTGTCCCAGGGTGCCTCGCCCGCCACCCAGCCGGCGAAGATCGGGTTGAGGCCGCCGAGGTCCGCCGGGGTGACCAGGAACGCGACCCCGCGCGGGCAGAAGAGCCACTTGAAGCCGACGGCGGCGACATAGTCGTAGGCGCCCGCGTCGAGGTCGAACCAGCCGACGGCCTGCGACGCGTCGACGTACGTACGCGCCCCGTGTTCGCGTGCCGCCGCCCGGAGCGCGGGCAGGTCGGCGATCCGGCCGTCGGCGGACTGGGCGGCGCTGACCGCGACGAGTGCGGTGCCGGGGCGTACCGACTCGGCGATCCGCTCCAGTGGGACGCTGCGGACCTTGAGGTCGGGGCGCATGTGGAAGGGGTTCACGACCGAGCTGAAGTCGGCCTCGGCGGTGAGGACTTCGGCGCCCGCCGGTAGTGACGAGGCGATCAGTCCGCTGTAGACCGCGACCGAGGCCCCGGCCGCCACCCGGCCCACCGGCACGTCCGCCAGACGTGCGAAGGCTGCGCGCGATGCCTCCACGTCGTCGAACATGTCGGTCGGCGTGCCCACCGCGGCGGCCTCGATCGCGGTGCGCATCGCGGTGACGGTGCGGGTCGGCAGGAGGCCGGTGCTCGCGGTGTTGAGGTAGGTGTTCTTCGGGGCGAACTCGGCGCGGACGAGGCTCTCGAAGGTCTCCATGTCACCACTCTGCGGTGCCGAGAAGCCCTCGTCCATTGCGAATTTTTACGTGGATCCGCTAAGGAACACTTATAGGTCACCGGGCGATCAGCCCTGACCAGCGCCTTTTCAGGCCTGCGGTACCGCGCACCCGTCGGGGCCGCACGCCTCCGCGTCGACATCGGCGCCGCTGTCGATCAGCTTCAGCGGGGAGTGCTCGCCCCAGGCCTGGGTCAGTGCCTGGGCGAAGACCTCGGCGGGCTGGGCGCCGGAGACGCCGTACTTGCGGTCCAGGACGAAGAACGGGACCCCGTTGGCGCCCAGCTCGGCGGCCTCGCGCTCGTCGGCGCGGACGTCGTCGGCGTACGCGGTCGGGTCGGCCAGCACCTTGCGGGCGGCGTCCGCGTCCAGGCCGACACCGACGGCAAGCTCGACAAGCCGCTCGTCGTCGCCGAACACAGACCGCTCCTCGGCGAAGTTCGCCTTGTACAGCGCCTGGATCAACTCGTCCTGGCGGCCCTGGTCCTTGGCGAAGTGGAGGATGCGGTGCATGTCGAAGGTGTTGCCGTGGTCGCGGTCGCGGGTGCGGTAGTCGAGGCCCTCGGCGGCGGCCTGCGCGCCCAGGTTGTCCTCGCCCGCCTGCGCCTGCGCCTCGCTCATGCCGTACTTCTTGGTGAGCATCTTGAGCACAGGCTGGATGTCGGTCCTGGCGCGGCCGGGGTCGAGCTCGAAGGAGCGGTGCACCACCTCGACGCCGTCGCGGTGCGGGAAGGCCTCGAGGGCCTTCTCGAAGCGGGCCTTGCCCACGTAGCACCAGGGGCAGGCGATGTCCGACCAGATCTCGACGCGCATTCTTCGGCTCTTTCCAGGGCGTGCGGCGGATACGGAGAGTCCCTCCGTATCCCCCGTGAACGTTCAGGCGCCTCGCTTCATTCCCCCGTCACGGCCAGGCGCATCTCCAGGTGATGACTGCCGTCGGCCGGCTCGGCGACCCAGCCCTGCCGGACGTAGAAGGCCTGCGCCCGCTCGTTGTCGACATGCACGTCGAGTACGACGGTCCGCCGGCCGTCGGCCCGCCACTGTTCGAGGCAGGCCGCGTGCAGGGCCGTACCGAGGCCGGAGCGCCACTGGTCGGGGTCGACGTGGAACTGGAACAGCTTGACCGTTTCCGCCGGTTCTCCTTCCGGGGTGCGGAAGGAGGCCAGGGCGACGATGCGGCCCTGGTCGAGCAGGCAGAGCACGTAGGCCTTGGGGCGTGCGATGGCGCCCTGCCAGACGGCGAGCCAGTCCGTTCCGTCGTCCGGGATGCCGTCGGGGTAGTAGGTCGAGCGGGCCCGGTGGTGCAGGTCGGTGATGGCCTGCGCATCGGCGGGCAGGGCGGTTCTGATCACCCGGGTTTCGTGGACACGGTCACTGATCATGCAACCGATGACGTGAGGGCGCTTGTTTCGGTTCCGAGGCGGGTGAACTGGGCCCGGTAGGCGCTCGGGGTCAGACCGGTGCGGCGGACCACGTGGGCGCGCAGGGAGTCCGCGGTGCCCAGGCCGGAGGCTCGGGCCAGCTGGTCCATGGGGAGGGTGGTGGTCTCCAGGAGTTCCTTGGCGCGCTCGATGCGCTGGTGGAGCAGCCATTGGAGGGGGCTCACGCCGCTCTCCGCGTGGAAGCGGCGGGTGAGGGTGCGGACGCTCACGCCCGCGTGCCGGGCCAGGTCGGTGAGGGTGAGCGGTTTGTCGAGGTTGCGCATGGCCCAGCCGCGGGTGTCGGCGCAGGCGGTGCCCCGCTCGGGCGGGAGCGGGGTCTGCGTGAACTGGGTCTGGCCGCCCGGGCGTACGGGTGCGACGAGGGCGAGGCGGGCCACCTCGTTGGCGACGGCGGCGCCGTAGTCGGTGCGGATGATGTGCAGGCAGAGGTCGATGCCGGCGGCGTATCCGGAGGCGGTCAGGAACTGGCCGTCCTGGACGTAGAGGACGTCGCCGGTGAGGTCGACCTCCGGATAGCGCCTGCGGAGTTCCTCGGCCTGGTTCCAGTAGGTCGTGGCCCGGCGGCCGTCCAGGAGTCCCGCCTCGGCCAGGGCGAACGCGCCGCTGCAGATGGAGGCGATGCGCTTGCCCGCGGCGGCGGCCTCGCGGAGGGCGGTCACCGTGCGCGGGTCGGGTGTGTACCGGTGGCCCGTGCCGACGACGAGGACCATGTCCGCGTCCCGCGTGGCGTCGAGGCCCTGCCGTACGTGGAGTTCGAGGCCGCCTGTGGTGGGGACGGGACCCGGTTCGGGAGCGCAGATGACCGTCTCGTAGCCCGGCTCCCCGTCGATCTCGACCCGCCCGAACAGCAGCTCCGGGATGGCCAGGTTGAACATCGAGACGGGGGTCGCCGCGATGACGGCGACCCGACGGGGACGGCTGGGCTGGACCATGGCCAGAACCTCCGGACGTATGGCGTTCCGGCCACTACTGTAGGGCCTCGCGAGTCCGCACCATGAGGACATGACAACACCCACCACCCAACTCAGGCTCCGCACCGGCGGTTTGACCCCGCCCTCCCCCACACTCACCCTCGCCGCCGCCCTCCTCGGCTTCGCGCTCATCAGCCTCGACGCGTCCGTGGTGAACGTGGCGCTGCCGTCCATCGAGGACGCGTTCGGCGGCGGGATGTCGGGACTGCAGTGGGTGGTCGACGCGTACACGCTGTCCTTCGCCGCGCTGATGCTGTCCACCGGCGCCTTCGCGGACCGGGCCGGGGCGAGCCGCGCGTATGCGATCGGCATCGCGGTCTTCACCCTCGCCTCGGCCGCCTGCGGCCTGGTCCCGAACCTGCCCGCGCTGATCGCCGCACGCGCGGCGCAGGGTGTGGCGGCGGCCGTCGTCCTGCCGGCCTCGCTGTCCCTGGTACGACAGGCCTACGCCGAACCGGCCAAGAGGGCGCGGGCGGTGGCGACTTGGGGGGCCGGGGGTGCGGTGGCGGTGGCCCTGGGCCCGGTGGCGGGCGGTGCGCTGACCACGGTCTGGGACTGGCGGGGCATCTTCTTCATCAACCTGCCGCTGGGCGCGGTGGCGCTGTTGCTGCTGCTCCGGGCGCCGCGCTCGGAACGCCGGCCCGCACCGCTGGACCTGCCGGGCCAACTGCTGGCGGTGCTCACCCTCACGGCCGTGACCTTCGCGGTGATCGAGGGCGGGGTGACGGGAGTTGTGGCGCTGCTGATCGCGCTCGTCGCGGGCGCGGCCTTCGTCCGGGTCGAGCTGCGCCAGTCGCATCCGGTGGTGCCGTTCGGCCTCTTCCGCAGTCGTACGGTGTCCGTGGCGGTCGCGTCGGGTGTCGCGTGCAGTGTCGCCTTCTTCGGCCTGGTCTTCCTCTTCTCGCTCTTCTTCCAGCAGGTGCAGGGTCGTTCGGCGCTGTACGCCGGCCTGATGTTCCTGCCGATGACCGGCCTGATCGGCGTGACGAACGTCGTGTCGGGCAAACTGGCGGCCCGCCACGGCCCCCAACTACCCATGCTGATAGGCCAGTCGCTCGCCGCACTGGGCTCCCTCGTCCTCCTCTGCGTCGACGAGAACACGCCCCCGTTCCTCGTGGCCTGGCTCCTCGTCCCGATGGCCCTCGGCTGCGCCCTGACGGTCCCGCCACTGACCATCGCGATGATGGACGCGGTACCGGCCGAACGGGCGGGACTGGCGGCCGGTGTCCTCAACTCCGCGCGTCAGGTGGCGGGCGGACTGGGCATCGCCGTGTTCGGGGCGCTGGTCTCCGACGGGTTCACGGCGGGCCTGCGGGAGAGCCTCGCGATCAGCGCGACCCTCTTCGCGGTGACGGCCTTCCTCAGCTTCCGTCTCTCAGGTCGTCCGGCCAACTAGGCCTGAACTCAAGGTGGTCGTACGTCACGACACACCCCTCCCCCATCGGCGACTGCGTCATGAACCCGACCAGCGCCGCGTCCGTCTCCTTCTCGTCGCCGAGGGTGAAGAGCCGGATGAAGGTCCAGCGCTCACCGTCCCGCGACGCGTGAAAGGCGAAGGCCCGCCCGGTACGGCTGACCCGCAGCCACACCGAACTACCGTCCACCGTGAAGGAGTTGGCGTCGTCCGAGTGCCCCCGGGTGACTACCGTGCAGACGGTAGGCACATCGGGCGAGTACTCCAGACACAACTTCGCCCAGGCCCGCTCCCCCACGTGGACGTAGAGCACCCCGGCATCGAAGGACCCCGCGAACCCGACGGTGACACGGGCTATGAGTTGGAAGTCCCCGTGCGGCGCCCCGAGAAGACGGGGCGCATCGGAGGCAGGATCCAACCCTTCCCCGGTGGGCGGCACGAACCGATCCTGCCGAGGCCCGGCCCACCCCGTGAGCACACTGTCCTCGTAGGACCAATGCCCGTCGGGCCCGTAAGCACGGAGGGGAAAGGGTAGTTGGGAGAGTTCCAAGTCCATCCACTCACTATCGCAGGCCGAGGGAGTTGCCTTCAGGGGCGCGGGGCTGTATCGATTTGCGGCTCCGCCGCGTGGGCGCGACCAGCCACAACGAACCGGCACTCCGCACTCAACCGCACCCCAACGGCGCTACCGCTCCAAATGCCCGTCATAACGCCGAGGCAGCCCCAGCGGATTACCGTCCCGCAACTCCAACGGCAGCAAAGCCTCAGGCGTGTTCTGGTAAGCAACAGGCCGCAGCCACCGCTCAATAGCCGTACCACCAACAGAAGTTGAGGTAGACGTCGTAGCCGGGTAAGGCCCCCCGTGATGCTGCGCGGGCGCAACCGCAACACCCGTGGGCCACGCGTTCACCAACACCCGCCCGGCCAACGGCGTGAGCTCCGCAAGGATCTCCGCCCCACGCCCCTCCCCGGCCGCCTCCTCCGCCGACAGATGAACCGTCGCCGTAAGATTCCCCGGCAGCCTCGACAGCACGGCGTTCGCCTGCGCGTCATCGTCGTAGCGCGCCACCACGGTGACCGGCCCGAAGCACTCTTCGAGAAGCAGGTCGTACGCCCCCTCAGCCGCCAGCTTCTCCGCCGGCACCGTCAGGAACCCGGGACTCACCGTGTGCTCACTCCCCGCCCCCGGTGTCACCGGCGACTCCACCTCGGGCAACCCGGCCCGCTCGGTGACGCCCGCAAGGAAGTTGTCGCGCATCCGGTGGTCCAGCAGCACCCCAGAGTCCGTGTTGCTGACCGCGTCGGTGAGGGACTTGAGCAGCCCGTCCCCCGCGGAGCCGGACGGCACGAGCACAAGCCCCGGCTTCACACAGAACTGGCCGACGCCCAGGGTCATCGAACCCGCGAGCCCCGTACCGATCGCCTCGGCCCGCTCGGCCGCGGCCGCCTCGGTGACAACTACCGGGTTCAGGGAGCCCAGTTCGCCATGGAACGGGATCGGGACCGGACGTGCCGACGCCGCGTCGAACAGGGCACGACCGCCGCGTACGGAACCGGTGAACCCGGCCGCCGAGACCAGCGGGTGCTTGACGAGCTCGACGCCCGCCTCGAAGCCGTGCACCAGGCCGAGGACACCGGCCGGGATGCCCTGCTCGGCGGCGGCCCTGCGCAGCACGCTCGCGACCAGCTCGGACAGGCCCGGGTGGTCCGGGTGGGCCTTGACGACGACCGGGCAGCCGGCGGCCAGCGCGCTCGCCGTGTCGCCGCCGGGGACGGAGAAGGCGAAGGGGAAGTTGGAGGCCGAGTAGACGGCGACGACGCCCAGCGGCACCTTGTAGCGGCGCAGGTCCGGGATCGGCGGAGTGGCCGTGTCGTCGGGGTGGTTGATGACCACGTCGAGGAAGGCGCCCTCGTCGACGATGTCCGCGAAGGCCCTCAACTGGTAGCAGGTGCGGGCGAGTTCGCCGTTGAGCCGGACCGGGCCGAGCGCGGTCTCCGCGTCGGCGACCTCGACCAACTGGTTCTTGGCCGCTTCGAGCTGGTCGGCGGCACCGCGCAGGAAGGCGGCGCGGACCGTACGGTCGGCGAGCGAACCCCGTGCCGCGTGCGCGGCGCGGACGGCGGTGTCCACCTCCTGGGCTGTGGCCTCCACCGCAACCTGTTCACGCTGCTTCCCGGTTCGGGGGTCGACACTCCAGACTGGTGCTGCTGCCACCGCGGGTCCCTCCACACATGTAATGCCGCAGTTCTGGGTCATTCACCAGGGTCGTTCGATATGCTGAACGCTGTCTCTGATGATGAATATGCTCTCGGAGACTATTTCCCGTCGAACGAAGGGGTCAAGGGCGATGTCGGCAGGCGAGACAGGCGGCGGGGCACAGGTCAAGTCCGCGGTGCGGACGGTGGAGCTGCTCGAATACTTCGCCGGCCGGCCCGGTATGCACTCCCTCGCGGCGGTCCAGGAGGCCGTCGGATATCCCAAGTCCAGTCTGTACATGTTGCTGCGCACGCTTGTCGAGCTGGGCTGGGTGGAGACGGACGCCACGGGCACGCGGTACGGCATCGGCGTACGGGCACTCCTCGTGGGCACGTCGTACATCGACGGCGACGAGGTGGTGGCCGCCGCCCGTCCGACGCTGGACCGCCTCTCCGACGACACCACGGAGACCATCCACCTCGCACGCCTCGACGGCACGAACGTGGTCTACCTGGCCACCCGCCAGTCCCAGCACTATCTACGGCCCTTCACCCGCGTCGGCCGCCGGCTCCCCGCGCACTCGACCTCGCTGGGCAAGGCGCTGCTGAGCACGTACTCCGACGAGCAGGTCCGCAAGATGCTCCCGGAGACGCTGCCCGCGCTCACCGAGCACACGATCACCGACCGCGAGAAGCTCATCGAGGAGCTCCACCAGGTGCGGGATCAGGGCTTCGCCGTGGACCGCGAGGAGAACACGCTGGGACTGCGCTGCTTCGGTGTCGCGATCCCGTACCGCACCCCCGCGCGGGACGCGATCAGCTGCTCGGTGCCGGTGGCGCGGCTGACGCCCGCGCACGAACAGATGGTGAAGGACGCCCTGTTCGACGCCCGTGACCGGCTGACCCTCGCCACCCGGAGGCTCTGAACCCATGCAGGTCTCGCTCCGCCCCGTCCACGACAGCGATCTGCCGGTCTTCTTCCGGCAGATGAACGACCTCGAGTCCGTCCGGATGGCCGCCTTCACCGCGAAGGACCCGGCCGACAGGGACGCCTTCGACGCCCACTGGAAGCGCATCCGCGCCTTGCCTGGCGTCCTGAACCGCACGGTCCTCGCCGACGGCGACGTCGTGGGCAGCGCCGCGGTCTACGGCGACCCGGGCGAGCGCGAGGTGACGTACTGGATCGACCGCACCTACTGGGGCAAGGGCATCGCGACGGCCGCACTGCGCGACCTGCTGGCCGAGGCGCCCGAACGCCCGGTGCACGCGCGCGTGGCGGCCGACAACGCGGGCTCGCGGCGCGTGCTGGAGAAGTGTGGGTTCCGCATCACCGGGCACGACCGGGGGTTCGCGAACGCGCGGGGCGAGGAGATCGACGAGCTGGTCCTGACGCTGGACTCATGAACTCTCGATGAGCGAGCGGGTTCATGCTCGATGAGCGGGTTCATGAGCAGTCGATGAGAAAAGCGATGTAAGGGAACGATTCGTTCCCACCCGGTCGTCTTCAGAGCGGGATGAACAAGACGATCAGGCGCACCTCCGTCTTCGTACTGCTCCTCGTGTTCGCTCTGCTGGTGCGGGCGACCTGGGTGCAGTTCTACGAAGGCCAGGCACTCGCGGACGACAAGGACAACCGGCGCAACGCGATCGAGACGTACGCGGACCCGCTCGGGAACATCATCGTGGCCGGGAACGCGATCACCGGCTCGGCGCGGACGGGGAGCAGCAGCGACCTCGCGTACAAACGCACGTACACGGACGGCAAGCTCTACGCGGCGGTGACGGGCTACGCCTCGCAGAGCTATGCGCCGACGCAGTTGGAGGGGATCTACGCGGATCTCCTCGACGGCACGGACAGCAGCCTGAAGACCGCGATGGACACGGTCACCGGCGAGCGGGCCGCCCCGGGCAACGTGGTCACGACGATCGACCCGGATGTACAGAAGGCCGCTTACAACGCGCTCGGCGACAAGAAGGGTGCCGCCGTCGCGATCGATCCGACGACCGGCAAGATCCTCGCCGTCGTCTCGACCCCGTCCTACGACCCCTCGGCGCTGACCGACGCCGACACCGCCGGGACGGCCTGGAAGCAGCTCAACGCCGACTCCGACAAGCCGCTGACCAACCGCGCGCTGCGCCAGCCGCTGCCGCCGGGGTCGACGTTCAAGCTGGTCGTGGCGGCGGCCGCGCTGGAGGACGGGCTGTACTCCTCGGTGGACGAGAAGACGACGAGCCCCTCGCCGTACACCCTGCCGGGCACGGTCACGAAGCTGACGAACGAGAGCTCCTCCGCGCCCTGCACGAACGCCTCGATCCGGGTCGCGCTCCAGTACTCGTGCAACACCGTGTTCGCGAAGATGGCCGTCGACCTGGGCCAGGACAAGGTCAAGGCGATGGCCGAGAAGTTCGGCTTCAACGACGACAAGCTGGACATCCCGGTGCGGGCCTACCCGAGCGTCTACCCGTCCAACATGAACACGTCGTCCACGGCCCTGACCGGCATCGGCCAGTACGACGTGACCGCCACCCCGCTCCAGATGGCCATGGTGTCGGCCGCCATAGCCAACGACGGCAAGCTGGTCTCCCCGCACATGGTGTCGGAGACCACCGACAGCGGCGGCGATGTGGTCCACAACTACGACGACAGCACGTCGACGAAGCAGATCGTCAGCTCGCGCACGGCCCAGCAACTCCAGTCGGCGATGCAGACGGTCATCACGGACGGCACCGGCACGAACGCCGAGATCGCGGGCGTGACGGTCGGCGGCAAGACGGGTACCGCCCAGCACGGTGAGAACAACGACCAGTCGCCGTATGCCTGGTTCACCGCGTACGGCAAGTCCGACTCGACGGGCAAGGAGGTCGCGGTGGCGGTACTGGTGGAACAGTCGGACGCGGCAAGGTCGGAGATCAGCGGCAACGGCTTGGCGGCTCCGGTGGCCAAGGCCATGATGAAAGCGGCCTTGCTGTGATGCCGCCAAGGGGCGCGGGGCTGTGTCTATTTGCGGCTCCGCCGCGTGGGCGCGACCAGCCACGACGAACTCGCGGCCGATCGCGCAGCGACCCCTACTCCTACTTCACACCCAGAATCTGCTCCACCGGGTCGATGGCGAAGTAGACGAGGAACAGCGCCGACACACCCCACAGCAACCAGTTGATCTCCTTCGCCTTACCGAGCACCGCCTTGATCACGACGTAAGAGATGAACCCGGCACCAATGCCATCGGTGATCGAGTACGTGAACGGCATCACAGCGATGGTGAGGAACGCCGGAATCGCGATCTCGTACTTGTCCCAGTCGATGTGCTTGACGTGGGTCATCATCAGGAACCCAACCGCGATCAGCGCGGGCGCGGCGGCCTGAAGCGGCACGATCGTGAGCAGCGGCGTAAGGAACAACGCCAGCCCGAACAACCCACCGGTGATCAGATTCGAGAACCCGGTACGCGAGCCCTCACCGACCCCGGACGCCGACTCGATGTACGCGGTGTTGGAGGACGCGGACCCGAGCCCACCGGCGACGGCGGCGGCCCCGTCGATGAACAGGACGCGACCGATGTTCGGCACCTGACCATCGTCGTCCAGCAGACCGGCCTCCGCGCTGATACCGACGATCGTGCCCATGGCGTCGAAGAAGTCGGACAGGATCAGCGTGAAGATCAGTAGGACGACAGTGATCGCGCTGGTCTCGCCGAACGCGCCGAACAGGCTGAAGTGACCGATGAGCCCGAAGTCGGGCGCTTCCACGATCTTGTCCGGCACCTTGGGCGTCATCAGACCCCAACTCTTGATGTCGGCAACGGAGTTGATGATGATCGCGAGGACGGTCATCGTGACGATGCTGATCAGGATCGCGCCCTTCACCTTGCGGGCGACGAGCGCGATGGTCAGCAGGACACCGAGACAGAAGACGAGCACGGGCCAGCCGGCCAGATGACCGACGGCGCCGAGTTGCACGGGGACCGTGGTCTGCGCGACGTCCGGTATACGACTGACGAAGCCCGCGTCGACGAAGCCGATGAACGCGATGAACAGCCCGATGCCGACGCCGATGGCCTGCTTGAGCTGTTGCGGGATCGCGTTCATGATCGCCTCGCGCAGCCCGGTGAGGACCAGGACGCAGATCAGGACGCCCTCGATGACGACGAGTCCCATCGCGTCGGGCCAGCTCATCAGCGGGGCCAGCTGGAAGGCGACGACGGCGTTGAGGCCGAGGCCCGCGGCGATGGCGAGCGGCAGGTTGCCGCCGACGCCCATGATGACGGTCATCACACAGGCCACCAGGGCGGTGGCGGTGACCAGTTGGCCGGTGTCGAGGGTGTGGCCGAACTTGTCCTTGGCGCTGCCCAGGATGATCGGGTTCAGGACGAGGATGTAGGCCATCGTGAAGAACGTGGCGAAGCCGCCGCGTATCTCACGGCCGAAGGTGGATCCCCGTTCGGAGATCTTGAAGAACCGGTCGACACCGTTCGCCGCCGGTGGTTCGGCACTTGGCCGGTCGGCCACCTTCTGTGACTCGGACATGCGGGTACTCCTCGTGGCTTCAATGATCGTGCGCGGATGCTGGCTGGATTGTTCCCGCGTTGAACCTGTTTCAGGTTTTCCCCGTGTTACGGAATCAGGGTCGGCCTGGCGGTCTACGGTCGACGGGTCAGACGCCGTTCGAAGGTCCGTACCAGATCGGCCAGTTGATCACTGCTACGCTTCCGGATCTCGTCGGGATCATCCCCGAACAAACACGTGTCATCTACATGACACTCACAAACCGCAGCGAGGAGAGGTCCGCCGTGGGCACAGTCGTCGACGACGCCGCCTCCGAGGAGTTCCACGCCTTCTTCGAGCGCCACTACGCCGAACTGTCCAGGCTCGCCCACCTGTTGACGGGTGAGGCGGACGCCGCCGACGATCTCGCGGCCGACGCGCTGCTCGCGCTCTGGCACCGCTGGGACCGGGTGCGCGCCGCCGACCATCCCGCGGCCTACGCCCGTGGGGTCGTCGCCAATCTGGCCCGCACCCGGATCCGCAGCGCGGTGCGTGAGCGGCGGCGGGTCGCCCTGTTCTGGTCACAGCGCGAGGAGAAGACCGAGAATCCGGACGTGGCCGGCGTGGTCGACGTCCAAGAGGCCCTGCGCAGACTGCCGTTCCGCAAGCGGGCCTGTGTCGTGCTGCGGCACGCGTTCGACCTGTCGGAGAAGGACACCGCGCTCGCCCTCGGTGTTTCCGTCGGTACGGTTAAGAGCCAGACGTCGAAGGGGATGGCGGAGTTGCAGCGGTTGCTCGGTCCGCAGAGCCCTCCGCTGCGGATGCACGCGGCGCTGGCACGCGGCGGCGAGAGTGGAGGGAGGACCCGATGAGGCATCAGGACGTGCACGACGACGAGTTGATCGCCCGGCTGCACGAGGCGGCCGAGGGACACGAACCCGACCGCTCCCGCATCCTGGCCCGGCTCGAACGCGGTATGGCGGCGCAGTCCCGCCCCGATCACCGGGCCACCCGGCCGCCCGTGTTCGGCTGGGTGCGGGTGGTCAGCGCGACGGCCGCGGTGGCGAGCGTCCTCGCGATCGGCGGCTACGCGGTGGCGTCCGCAGTGAAGAACAACTCCCCCGCCGAGCAGACGGTCTCCGTCTCACCGACGCCCACACCCACTCCGTCGCCGGACGCGACGAGCCGTACGCCGGTCAAACCGGTTGCCCCGAAGCCGAGTTCAGGCTCGGGCGACACCTCGCACAGCTCCCCGAAGGCGAGCGCCTCGCCGACGGAGTCCCCGACCGCCTCCACCTCCACACCCGCGCTGCCGCCAGCCTCCGGTACCCAGGACGGCCCGCTCTGGTCGGACGGTTCGATCGACCCGGGCAGCAACGACTTCTGGGCGCAGAGCGATGTCACCCTGAAGACGAGCAAGCAACTCACTTCACTCACCGTCCAGTTGAAGGTCAAGCTGACCGCCGGGGTCACCTCCGCGGGCGCCTGGCGCTCGCTGCCCGAGCAGGACTTCACGCAGACGGTGACGGAACAGGACGGGTTCCTGGTCTACACGTGGGTGCTCAAGGAGGGCCGTACGGTCGCGGTCGGCGAGTGGGTCTTCGCCGGGCAGTACAACCATGCGCGCGGCGGCCGGGACGCCAAGGACGACAGCTACTCGGCGGCGGGCACGGCGGCCGGCCAACAGCTCGCGGTGAAGGGCGACTTCGCGGCGCAGAAGTCGTAGCAGACCGTCGTAGAGAGCGGCCGTAGAGAAATCTTCGGACGCGCGGCAACCCTTTCTCCGCCGGTGGCGACGAAGAGGCGCAAGGTTCCTCTCGCACGGAGTCACACGGAGCAAGTCGCTTGAGCACGCACAAGAAGCACCTCACCCGCAGGCGGGTGCTCGGGGCCTCCGCGATCGGTGTCGCCGCCACCGGCGCGGCCGTCGCGGGCGGTACCGGCCTCCTCTCGTCCGCCAACGCCGCCGCCTTCGGCTACACCGACGACGGCTCCAACTACGTGATCACCACGGGCAGTTCACTCATCCTCAAGGTCTCCAAGTCGACGGGTGACATCACGTCCCTCGCCTACAAGGGCAAGGAGTACGAGGGCTACGGCGGCATGCACTCGCATGTCGAGTCCGGCCTCGGCGCCTCCACGGTCACCATCAAGCAATCAGGCTCGACGATCCTGGTGAAGGTCGCGCACGGCGCGATCACCCAGTGGTACGCGGCCCGCAGCGGCGAGAACAACGTCTACCTGTGGACGAACAAGGCGGACGCGTCCTTCACCGCGACCCGGTACATCGTTCGTGTGAAGGCGGGGGTGTTCCCCAACTCCGGTTCGGACGCGTGGGATTCGACCACCGACACGATCATCGAGGCCGGTGACGTCTGGAAGCACCCTGCCGGCACGACCCGCTCCAAGCACTACTCGGGCAAGCGGACCATCGACTACGACCACGTCGGCTTCACCACCGGCTCGGTCGGCCTGTACCTGGTCCGCTCCAACCACGAGAAGGCGTCCGGCGGCCCGTTCTACCGCTCGCTGCTGCGCCACTCGAACGAGGGCGGGGCGGGACTGTACGAGATCCTGCACTACAACGAGGCCCAGACGGAGCCCGAACGCTTCGGTCTGCAGGGCCCGTTCGTGGTCGCTTTCACGGATGGCGGCACCCCGTCCCCCTCCCTCTTCGCCGCGAACCTCGACACCTCCTGGGCGGACTCGCTGGGCATCACGGGCTGGGTCGGCAAGGCGGGCCGGGGAAAGGTGGCGGGGGTCGGCCTGAAGGGCATGGACGCCAAGTATCCCTACACGGTGGGCTTTTCCAACGCGGACGCACAGTACTGGGCGAAGGCCGCGGCCGGCACCGGTGCCTTCTCCTGCAAGGGGATGCTGCCGGGGACGTACACGCTGACCGTCTTCAAGGGCGAACTCGCCGTGCACAGCCAGTCGGTGGCGGTGACAGCGGGCGGTACGACGTCCCTGCACACCCTGAGCATCACAGGTGACCCGTCCGCCGCGGCGTCCGTATGGCGGCTTGGCAACTGGGACGGTACGCCCGGGGAGTTCAAGAACGCCGAGCTGATGACATACGCGCATCCCTCCGACGCCCGGGCGGAGAAGTGGACCGGCAACGTCACGATCGGGAGCGGGAGCGAGGCCGCGTCCTTCCCGGCGTACATCTGGAAGGACGTCAACAACGGGGTACTTGTGTACTTCAAGCTCACCGCGGCACAGGCCGCCGCAGCGCACACCCTGCGGGTCGGGGTGACGACGGCGTACATCAACGCCCGCCCCCAAGTCACCGTGAACGACTGGGTCTCGGCCATCCCCACCCCACCCACACAACCCTCGACGCGGGATCTCACCACGGGTTCCTATCGCGGAAACAACCACACGTTCGTTTTCAACGTCCTTTCCAGTGCGTGGAGTTCGGACGCGACGAAGTACAACGTGCTGAAGATCAATGTCGTCAGTGGTTCGACGGGGTCGGGGTTCCTCAGCCCGGGCACGTCGTTCGACTGCATAGACCTGCTGACCTGAGCCCCCCTCGGTCAGCAGAGCAACGCCCCTGCCGGTGACGACCGGCGGGGGCGTTGTCCCATGGACGTCAGGGACTCGTGCGTCGCGGTGTCCGGATGCGCAGGGCCTGGACGGACCAGTCGAAGACGGGGGCGAGACTTTCCGGGGCCGACCAGCCGTTGACCACCGCCAGCAGCTGGAGATATCGCTCCCTGCGGGGGTCGTTGACGCTCTCCAGCCGAGTCGCCAGCCGGTGGCGGAGCTCGATGTCGTCGGGACAGCCGAGAAGCTGCGCGTAGTGCGCGGTGAACGCAGCGACGAACGGAACGGCCTGAGGTGAGGCCGGGTCAATGCCGGCGGCCAGAGCCGGCCCGACCTGGTCGCGGACGGCTGCGGCGATGTCGCGGCGCGGGACCGCCGTGCCGCTTCGGGCCTGCTCGGCTGCCTGGTCCTCGGCCATCCGCCGCACGGAGGCTCGGAAGTCCGGGTCCAGGGACAGTTCGGCCAACTCCACCCACGCCTGGACCTGTTCAGCCTCCGGGTTGTCGGGCAGTTCGGGGGTCATCGAGCGCATGACCCCGGCGAATGCGGGGGCGGCGTCGTCGAGACCGCCGAATACGGCGTCGAGGAAATCGCCGATCAGA
The DNA here is from genome assembly GCF_045162825.1 of Streptomyces prunicolor. Taxonomy (NCBI): domain Bacteria; kingdom Bacillati; phylum Actinomycetota; class Actinomycetes; order Kitasatosporales; family Streptomycetaceae; genus Streptomyces; species Streptomyces prunicolor. The sequence continues at coordinate 2,510,122 of NZ_CP108676.1, forward strand.
CGTCGGCGTTCGTCCTCGGAGAGCTGGGCCAGCCGGTGCATGAGTTCCGTCTCCTCAGGTGTGGACCCGCGCTCGGCCACCGCCATCAACACCGCGCGCCGTATACGCAGGACCCGGATCTGCACGGCCAGCGCTTCGGCGTGCGCCGCGGCGACCTCGGGAAGCGAGAGCTCACGGTCCACGACCTTGCGGATCGTGGAGAGATCAACTCCCAGCTCGCGCAAGGTCCTTACAAGGTCCAGGCGTGCGACGGCGTCGATGCCGTAGAGGCGGTGGCCGGCCGGGCTGCGGTCCGTCGGCGCCACGATTCCGTGATCGGAGTAGAACCGGATGGTCTTGACCGTGAGACCGGTCCGCCGAGCGAGTTCACCGATCGAGTGGAGCGTGTCGCCGTCCATGCCCCCACCTTTGCGTCTCCCCTTACTGGAGACTCAAGCCCCTTCGCCTGCCGACGGGCAACCATCTCAAAGGTCCACAAGGACTAGCGCCGGATGCTCGCGGCCGAGCAGGCCTGGTGATCGTGGTTGTCCGCTCTGAAGGGCACACCGTGGGCAACGTGGGCGCCGCCCAATCCGTCCGCGTCCGCTACGGCGCACGGGATCTGGACCTCACCGTTGCGGTGAACGTGGCGTTGGCAGCGGACTACGACACCGACGCGATCCTCACCCTCGACCGGCGCGATTTCCGTGCCGTACGTCCGCTCGGCCGGCTCAAGTCATTCCGCGTCCGGCCCGCTGATCTGCCGCTGCGACGAGGGAACGGCAGGCTGCGATCTTCTGGTGCGGGGTATTGCGGCATGAACAGTGAAGCCGCGGGGCGGCGCCTTGTCCCGACGTCGGCAGCCTTGTGCGTAAGAATCGAACCGGCACTCTAAGCCTGAGAAGCTCAGGTGTTCCAGGAGCGCACCCAGCCGGCCCGAATCAGTGCCGCGTTGCGGTCGGCGCTAGACCACCCTGCCCTTGCCCAGCGAGTCACCCAACGACTTGAACATCCGTGCCAACCGCGCGTCCGCCTCTGGCGGCGGTTCCGTGATCGGTGCGCCGGCGGCGATGTGCTCGCCCACCAGCCACAGCACCTCGTACAGGTCCTCTGCGGTGTCACGGTCGAGGCGCAGGACAATGTCATCGGTCATTGGCGCAAGCTATCGCCTGAAGGGTGAGACACGAGGCGTGGGCCGTGGCTGGGCCTCTTCGTCCCGAAGCACGACGGAGACGTCAAGCCGTCCGGGGCAGGTCCTAAATCCCTTTGAGACGGTCGCGGTCTCTCCTATGTTGGCCCGCGTGACGATCGAGGTGCCCTACCAGCCAATTCTGGTTGATCAGGCGGACGTTCGCTATGCCCACGGCCCCGACTCGGCTCCACAGCCGGACGTGCCCGTCGGGGAGACGATCGAGTTCGACTGGAACGACAGCGCGATCTACCCGGGCACGTCGCGGAAGTTCTGGGTCCATGTGCCCGCGCGGTACGACCCCGCCGAGCCGGCGTCGCTGATGGTGTTCCAGGACGGGTGGTGGTACCTGGACCCCACAGGGGAGGTCCGTGGCGCGACAGTCCTGGACAACCTCGTCCACCGTGGGGACATCCCGGTCACCATCGGCGTGTTCGTCGACCCCGGCGTCTTCCCCGACGCCGAGCATCCGAAGAACCGCAACACCGAGTACGACGCCTACGACGATGCGTATGCCGGCTTCCTCCTGAACGAGATCATCCCCGAGGTCAGGAAGCGCTACTCGATCGCCGAAGACCCGGATCGCTGGGGCATCTGCGGGGGCAGCAGTGGCGGCAACTGCGCCTTCACCGCGGCGTGGCTGCGCCCGGACAAGTTCCGCCGAGTCATCGGGTACCTGTCCAGCTTCGCGCAGATGCCAGGCGGCAACCCGTACCCCGAAGTCATTCCGCGCGTTCCCCGCAAGCCGCTGCGGATCTTCCTCCAGGCGGGCCATCGTGACCTGCGCTGGAACGAGCCCGAGGCGAACTGGCTCGCCGCCAACCTGCGTGTCGCGGCCGCGCTCGCAGAGGGCGGCTACGACTTCCGTCTCGTCCTGGGTGACGGCGGCCACAGCCCCAACCACGGTGGTGTCCTGCTCCCCGACGCCTTGCGCTGGTTGTGGCGGACCGACATCGGTGGTTGCCCGGGTTGCTGTCCTTCGTCGCCGTACAGCAGCATCGAACGATGTCCCGAACAGTAGGCGCGCACACTGTCGACCCATGCCCTCGGTGCTTCGTTCACGCGGTCCGGCTGGGCGAGCCGACGACTGTCGGTGGCTGCGATGTGGTCCGCTACCTCTGCGATCAATGTGCGCATGCGTGGACTCGGCCGGTCGAGGATGACCTGGACGTCTACGACATCGTCAGGGCGGACCTGCCCGACGCCACGCTCTACGGCACTGTCTGGCAGCTGGACGCCGGTCGCGTCCTGGTGCGCGGTACGGGCGGTGAGTGGCTGCGGTGGGTCGAGCGCTGGAGGGTGATCGTCTACTGAAGACCCTCACGAGGCAGAGACCCCGGTCAACCCGCAGTGACGGGGTCCGGGGTCTCCTCACGCGTCAGGTCAGTCCATCGTCGCGCCGATAGTCGTAGACCCCGTCGTCAAGAACGTCGTCGTCGGCAACGTCCCGCTGGACGACCTCGCCCCGTACGCCGCAGTCGCGTCCGTCGACTTGAAGGACGGAGTCGCGACCCCGCTGTCCCAGTTGTTGGCCGCGGACACCGCCGACGAACCGAGCTTGTCCAGGCCCCCCTTGTTGCCGACGGCGAGGTTGCGGGCCAGGCGGGACTTGCTCGTGGCGAAGAAGAAGCCGGCCTCCGTGTTGGCGTAGGCCGTGTTGCGGTTGAGGATGATCGCGCCGGTGTTGGAGTTCTCGGTGAAGCCGTTGAGGGTGTTGTCCCAGGCCGCGTTGTCGTTGACGACGTGTGCGACCGAGACGCCTCCGCCGCCGAGCTTGAAGCCGTTGCCGTTGCCCTCGAAGGCTGAGTCGTTCCAGCGGTTCTTCCCGTTGCCGAACGCCCAGGAGTGCTCGATGGTGACCGGCGAGGAGAACTGCCACAGGTCGAGGCCGTCGTCCGAGTTGTTGTAGAGGCGGGCGCCGGTGACCTTGTTGCCGGTGCCGGAGCCGAACTTGATGGCGATGCCGTCGGCGTTCTGGCCATGTCCTGCGGCGTCGTAGTTGCCGTAACTGTCCAGGTTCTGGACGAGGTTGTTCGTGGTGCCGTCGCCGCGCAGGGTGAAGCCGGAGTCCCCGTTGTTCGCCGTCACCAGGTTCTTGAAGATGCCGCCGACGGAGGACGTCGCGACGAAGCCCTGGGCCGGGGAACTCTGGAAGGTGAGGTTCTGGACGGTCCAGTAGTCGCCGTAGATGCCGGCCAGCCACTGGCCCGCGGGCAGCTTGGAGCCGTCGATCTTCACCTTCTCCGTGCCGTACGCCTCCAGCGTGATGCGGGCCGAACTGGTGCCGTTCGCCGTGGACTTGAGGGTCGCGGCCGGGGTGTAGGTGCCTGCCCTGACCTGGATGACGGTTCCCGCCGTGGCGTTGGCCACGGCCGACTCCAGCTGGGCGGTGGTGGACACGGTGACCGTCGACGAAGCGGCTTGCGCGCCGCCGCTGTTGAGGCCGAGGTAGACGCCGCCCGCCCCTGCGGCGACGGCCACCGCGGCGGCGATCGAGAGGGTGCGGGTCCTGCGGTGGCGTCCGGTGCTCGTGCGCACGGCGTTGGTTCCTTTCCTGGATGATGAGGACGAAACGGGCCCGAGGGGCCGCCCCGGCCCGTTTCTGATCCCTGGTCGCCGCCGCGGCCGGAAAGGGTTGCCGCGGTCACGGCAAAAGAACCCGGGAAAGGAACCGAAACTTTCGCTCCGCCCCGTCCCACCCGCACCGATTGACGCCCCGCACCCCACTGGTGACACTCCGAAGGCACAGCCATTCAACAGAATCCCCCACACCCCCACAGGATGTGCCATGCGACCCCGCACCGCCCGCACCCTCCTGCTCCCCTTCCTGACCCTCCTCACCCTTCTCCTCGCCCTCCTCGCCGCCCCACCCAGCACCGCGCACTCAGGAGCACCGCCCGTGACCCACCCCAAATACGCCGGCTACCTCTTCGCCTACTTCACCGGCGAGGGCACCGCCGACGGCGAACAGATCCGCTACGCCCTCAGCCGGGGCAACGACCCGCTGCACTGGCGGGAGTTGAACCAGGGCAAGCCGGTCCTGACGTCGACGATCGGCGAGAGGGGGCTGCGCGACCCGTTCGTGATCCGCTCCCCCAAGGGCGACAAGTTCTATCTCATCGCCACCGACCTGCGGATGTACCAGAACAGCAGCGGGAGTTGGGACGACGTCCAGCGGCACGGCAGCAAGTCCGTGATGATCTGGGAGTCGACCGACCTGGTCCACTGGACCGACCAGCGGCTGGTGCAGGTGGCCCCGGACAACGCGGGCAGCACCTGGGCGCCGGAGGCCTATTGGGACGACTCGCTCGGTGAGTACGTCGTCTTCTGGGCGTCGAAGCTGTACGCCGACGACGACCCCGACCACACCGGCTCGACGTACAACCGCATGATGTACGCGACGACGAAGGACTTCCGCACCTTCAGCGACCCGAAGGTCTGGGACGACCCCGGTTACTCCGTCATCGACTCAACTGTCGTGAAGTACAAGGACACTTACTACCGCTACACCAAGGACGAACGCGACCCGTCCTCCAGCTCCCCCTGCTCGAAGTTCATCACCGGTGAGAAGTCGACCTCGCTGACCTCCACGTCGTACGAATTCGTCTCGGAGTGCGTCGGCAGCGGTGCGATCGAGCGGGGCGAGGGGCCGACGGTGTTCAAGTCCAACACCGAGAAGAAGTGGTATCTGTTCGTCGACGAGTACGGGCTGCGCGGCTACGTCCCCTTCGAGACCACCGACCTCGACTCCGGCCAATGGACCCCGTCCACGGACTACCAACTGCCGGCAAGCCCCCGGCACGGCACGGTACTTCCGGTGACACAGGCGGAGTACGACCGGCTGCTGGCCGCGTATCCGGCGACCCCCACCTCGGTCGTGGACGCAACGGCACACGGACAGGAGGGGTACGCGGTCGTCACGGAGGCCGCATCGAAGGTCGTGCTGCCGATGCAACCCGGCGCGGATCTAAGGCACTTGGCGCCGACCCTCGCGATGGGCGCGGACGCGACGATCAGCCCGCCGTCCGGCAAGCGACGCGACTTCCGCACACCACAGCAGTACACAGTCACGGCCGCGGACGGGACGAGCCGGACCTGGACGGTGGAAGCGGTGCCGACCCGAAGTCCCGTGCTGCCAGGGCTGACCGCCGATCCGGACGTGCACTATCTCGACGGGCAGTACTGGATCTACCCGACGAGCGACGGCTACGCGGGCTGGAGCGGGACGAGCTTCAAGGCTTACTCCTCAAGGGACTTGGTCCACTGGCAGGACCACGGAGTGATCCTCGACCTGGGGCCCGACGTCTCCTGGGCCGACAAGAACGCGTGGGCGCCGGCGATCGCGGAACGCGACGGGAAGTACTACTTCTACTTCTGCGCCGAGCAGCAGATCGGGGTCGCGGTGGCGGACTCCCCCGCCGGCCCGTTCAAGGACGCGCTCGGCAAACCCCTTGTGGCGAAGGGTGGTTCGTTCAGCGGCCAGATGATCGACCCGGCCGTCTTCACGGACGACGACGGGCAGTCGTATCTCTACTGGGGCAACGGGCACGCGTACGTGGTGCCGCTGAACGCGGACATGACGTCGTACGACGCGACGAAGGTGAAGGACATCACGACGGGCGACTTCCGTGAGGGGTCCTTCGTGGTGAAGCGCAAGGGGACCTACTACTTCATGTGGTCCGAGGACGACACCCGCAGCGAGAACTACCACGTGGCCTACGCGACGGGACCGTCCCCGCTCGGTCCGTGGACCAAGCGGGGCACGATCCTGTCCAAGAACCCCGAGTACGGCATCCTCGGCACCGGCCACCACTCCGTGGTGAACGCTCCGGGGACCGACGACTGGTACATCGTCTATCACCGGTTCGCCCTGAACGGGCCGGGAAAGCCTGGTGGGGACGGCACCCACCGGGAGACCACGATCGACCGCCTGCGCTTCGCGGCGGACGGCACGATCCTGCCGGTGGTGCCCACCCTCGGGTCGGTCAGCCCCGTACGGACGACCCGTACGGACTAGCTGACGAAGTAGGTCGGGTTCGGGATCTTGTACGTCTTGTCGGCGTAGCCCCCGTCGAGGTCCGAGTACTGGTCGCCGAAGTTGGCGATGATGTTGTACCCGAGGTCCTCGATGTGCTTCCTGGTGCCGGACTTGTACTGCACGGTGGTGCAGGTCCAGGTACCGGCGGTCGCGCAACCGCTCAAGTACGACGGCGGGTTGGCCGTGTTCTTGAGGAACATGTGGTCGGCGTCGAGGTTGACGTCGGCGCCGACCTTCTTCAGGTTGTCGACCGCGTAGGTGCGCTGCGCCTCGCTGAGACCCGAGTTGTAGAACACCGTGACGCCCTTGGACGCGGCGTACTTGACCAGCTCGGGGGTGCCGAAGACCTCCGGGCGGTTGGCCTGGGCGACGTACGCGGCCCAAGTGGCCGAGCTGTAGCCGTAGTTGTTCTTCTTCTCGTAGTCGAGGCTGAGCAGCAGCGTGTCGTCGATGTCGAAGACGACCGCGGGCTTGACGCCCTTGTGGTGCTTGCGCACGGCCTCGTCTATGTACTTCTTCGCCGACGCGTCGATGCGCGCCAGGTCCTTGGCGTACGGGCTGGTCGCCGAGGCCTGGTAGACGCCACCGCTGTCGAGCGCGGTGCCGTAGTAGGTGTCGATGTCCTTCGTCAACAGGCCGATGTTGTACGGCTCGTGCGTCGAGTTCGCCGTCGACTGACCGGCGGTGGCGACGCCACTGCCGTACAGGGCGGCACCGGCGACGACACAGGCGGCGCCGAGGGCGGCCGCTCTAAGGGACTTCCGCATGGAATCTCCGGATCTGGTTCCGATGGGTGATGCACCAGGTCAGGGACTGTCTACGCGCATCACGCGCCGGGCGCGAGGAGCGTTATCCGATCGATATGCAATCCACAGGGCGGGTGATTACCCGCGCATGGGCCTCACTTGACCTTCTCTTGGCGGGCCTCCCCTACCGTCGTGGACGCGACTGCGAACGGGGGAACGCGCGATGGGTGACGGCAACGACCCGGCCAAGGTGCTCGACATCAAGACCGCCGACGTGGCGGACGGTCATGTCGACAACGACGAGTTGACCGCCGGGATGTTCACCGAAGTGAAGGTCACCGATGCGGACGGTGCCGGTGAGCGGTGAGGACGAGGCCCGGAAGATCCTGCTGGATCTGGGCCTGTGGTGGCCGGAGGCCGACTCCGGGAAGCTGCGGTCGGCGACCGCTGACACAGAACACATCACCGAAGGAGAACCGAGAACGTGATCGACATCGTCTTCGCCCTGGGCGGTCTGCTGGCTCTGTGGTGCGGATTGAGCTGGGCCTTCGATGTGCGGGGGATCACCACGCGGAGGTCCGAACGGATCCGGCGCAAGAACGAGGCGGCATGGGCGGCGGTGGGGCGCCTCGGTGGTTCGCCCACCGTTTTCGCGACCGTCGGCTATCTGCGGTTCCTGGGTGTCGTCATGGCGGGCGCGGGGCTGCTCCTCCTGGTCGTGGCGTATGCCCTGTGGCACCTGTCCGCCTAGTGCCGGCGCGGGCTCGGCCGACCTTCTGCGGCATCTCGGCCGAGCCCACACCACACCTCAGTTCATGACGTCAGTTCATCGTCGCGCCGATCGTCGTGCTCCCCGTCGTCAGGAAGGTCGTGGACGGGAGTGTGCCGCTGGACGAGCGGGCGTTGTACGTCGTCGACGCGTCCGTGGAGACGAAGGACGGGGTGGAGATGCCGGAGTCCCAGTTGTTGCCGGACGAGGTGACCGCGGAACCCTTGCTCACCGAACCGCCGCCGTTGCTCACCGCGAGGTTCTTGCCGAGTTTGGCGGAGCTGGTGGCGAAGTAGTAGCCCGAGCCGCTGTTGGCGTACGCGGTGGTGCGGTTGATGACGATGGCGCCGGTGTTGGAGTTCTCGGTGAACCCGTTGCCCGAATTCCCCCAGGCGGCCGAGTTGTTGACGACGTGGGCGACGGTGACGCCGTTGCCGCCCAGCTTGTAGCCGTTGCCGTTGCCCTCGAAGGCGGAGTCGCCCCAGCGGTTGATCCCGTTGCCGAAGGACCAGCTGTGCTCGATGGTGACCGGCGACGAGAAGGACCAGAGGTCGATGCCGTCGTCCGAGTTGTTGTACAGGCGGGCGCCGGTGACGAGGTTGCCGGTGCCTGAGCCGAACTTGATGGCGACCCCGTCCGCGTTCTGGCCGTGCGTCGCGGCATCGTAATTACCGTACGAGTCAAGGTTCTTGACGGTGTTGTTCACCGTGCCGTCGCCGGTGAGCGTGAAGCCGGAGTCGCCGCCGTTGATGGTCTTGACGTTGCTCCAGTTGGTGCCGGTGCAGGACTGGCAGACGACCGCGCTGTCCGGGGAGTTCTGGAAGGTGAGGTTGGAGACGTTCCAGTAGTCGGCGGTCAGCTTGAAGATCCACGACCCGGACGGCAGCGACGAGCCGTCGATCTTGACCGTCTCCGAGCCGTACGCGGTGAGGGTGATCGGCGCGGAGGAGGTGCCGTTGGTCGTCGACTGGAGGGTGGCCGTCGGGTAGTAGGTGCCGGCGCGGACCTGGATGACCGTGCCGGCGGTGGCGTTCTTGATGGCGCTGGTCAGATCGGTGGAGTTGCTGACCACGACGGTCGCCGCGTGTGCCGGGGTGGCGATCACGGCGAGTCCGAGCGAGGCCGTGGTCACGGCGAGCGCGGTGAAGGTGCTGATACGACGCATGACGTGCGGGTCCTTTCGTCGATCAGAGTGGGCGTACGGGTCGCCAGTCACCGAGGTAGGCGGCAAGGGTGTGCAAGTCGGCCTCGGCGGGCGTGAGTTGGGGCCGGTTCTCCGGGACGGTGATCACGGAGCCCGGTCCCGTGTTGCGGTACTCGTGGAAGCGCATCGACTGCCAGGGGTAGGCGTCGCGCATGTTCGTGTAGGGCGCGACCGGGTCGATGCCGGGCCCGATCCGGGTGTCCCGCACGACGAGGGACGGCCAGGCCGTCGTCTCGTACGACGGGACCCACGGCCGGGCCAGCTTGTAGGCGGCGTCCTCGGCGCCGGAGGTGATCCGCGAACGGACCGCGAGGATGCCGTACGGGTTGGCACGGGCGGTGGACGGGGCGAAGACCATGCCCTTGGGCGTGAAGGCAACGTCCCGTTGGAGGGTGTGGAAGTGGCAGTCCACGAAGACCGCCGTGGCCCGCCCGAAGACGAAGTCGACGTCCCCCTCGATGTAACAGCCGGAGAAGTACTGCCGGTTGAAGGCCTCCAGCGCCGTCGTGTCGACGAACAGCGTGTCCTGGTGGGCCAGCAGGCGGACGTTCGAGAACCGCGAACGGTCCCCCGTCACATACGCGGCCACCGCCTGCGTCCCCGTGATCTCCGGATGGTCCGCGCGCAGCCAGTCGTTGGCGAGGGTCAGGTCGCGCACGGTCAGCCCGGGCGCCGCCGAGGTGAACGTCGCGGAGCCCGCCGTCCCGTACGTCCCCGAACCGTCCGGTTTCTGCGTCCCGTTGGCGTTGTCGTAGACGATGACGACGTCACGCGGATCACGAGTGGCGCCGCGCAACGTCAACTCGCCGACCTCCGCAGGCACGTTGACGACTTCGCGGTACGTCCCCGGGTGCACGACGATCGTCCAGCCGCCGCCCTCCACCGCGTCCAAGGCCGCCTGCACCGAGTCACCGGGCCGGACGTGCAGGACATGACGACGGTCGAGCGCTACGGCGGGCCCGGCACCGGCGGCCACCAGACCACCGCCGATTCCGGTCAGCCCCGCCATTCCTGCCATTCCCGTCAGAAGCGTGCGTCTGCGCAGGGTCATCTCAGCGCCTCCGCCCGGGTGTCCAGTCGCCGAGATACCCCTCGCGGGTCGCCGACGCGGCCTGTTCGGCGGTGAGTTGGGGCCGGTTCCCCGGAACGCTGATGACGGCACCCGGGCCCGTGTTGCGGTACTCGGCGAACCGCTGGCTCTGCCAGGGATAGGTGTCCGACATGTTGGTGTACGGCGCCACCGCGTCGATCCCCGGACCCAGAGCCGTCTCCCGCACGGTAAGCATCGGATGGGCGGTGGTGTCCGAGCCGGGCACCCAGGGACGGGCCAACTTGTAGTAGCCGCCCGGGGCTTCACTGCTCACGCGGCTGTGCGTCACCAGATATCCGCGCGGGTTCGCGACCGCCGTGGAGGGCGCGAAGACGAAGCCGTACGGTGCCGTCGCCAGGTCGGTGCGGTCGAGCGTGCGGAAGTGGCAGTGGTCGTAGACGGCGGTCGCCCGCCCGAAGACGAAGTCGACGTCTCCCTCGATGTAACAGCGCGCGTAGTACTGACGGGCGAAGACGCCGAGGGCCAACGAGTCGGCGTACAGGGTGTCTTGATGGCCGAGGAAGTGGCAGTCGAAGAACGCCGAACGATCGCCCTGCACCTTGATCGCGACCGCCTGTGTGCCGGTGATGTCGGGGTGGTCGGCGCGCAGCCAGTCGTTGGCGAAGGTGATCCGGCGGGCGGTGAAGCCGTCGGTGCGGATGGTCGTCGTGGCCGAGCCGGTGGTGCCGTAGGTACCCGAACCATCGGGTTTCTGCGTCCCGTTGGCGTTGTCGTAGACGATCACGACATCACGCGGATTCTCGCTCGCGCCGAGCCAGGTCATCTCCGTCGCGGCGTCGGTGAGTTGGCCGGTGGTCGGGTCGGTGACTCCGGCGATGACCGTCTCGCGGTAGACGCCGGGGGCGATGACCAGGGTGTATCCGGCGGTGGTCGCGGCCGACACGGCTCCCCGGACGGTGGTGAAGTCGCCCCGGCCGCGCGGGTCGACGTACAGGGTGAGCGGGGTCAGGCGCGCGGCCGGTGAACCGTACCGGCCGAACGGGCGCGGCCGGCCGGCGGCCTGGGCGGGTCCGGAAACGAGGCCGAGCGCGGCGCCGGCGGCGACGGTGCCCGCGGCGAGGAACCCCCGTCTGGACAAGGGGCGTTGGAGGTGGTCGGGCGAGGGCATGCGGGTGCTCCTTATGACGGAGGGTCAGCGCAGGCGACCCGCACCGGCGTTGTGGTCGACGACGTACGGCACGGCCCTCGCGGGGTCGATCTTCGTGCGCAGGGTCGGTGTCCAGCCCGCGCCGGACTGGAGGATCTCCGTGGGCACACCGGCGTTGTGGACGGCGATCAGGTCGGTGAGCTCGCCGTTGACGTAGTTGTCGTCGGCGGTGAGCGGCGCCTCGGACCACTTCTTGAGGATCGTGGCCTCGGAGATGCCGGCCGGGACGGTGAACGCGTTGTGTTCCGCGACGAGTTGGGACTCCAGGCCGATGCCGTAGCTGTAGCCGTATCCGGGCTCGGCGACGAAGTGGTTGTTGTAGGAGTCCACTTGACCGAAGCGGACCCGGGGTGCGCGCTCGACCAGGTTGGAGAACAGGTTGTGGTGGAGTGTCACCTTCAGGTGACCCCGGTCGACCGCGGCGGTGGAGGCGCTGTCGCTGTTACCGATGAGGATCGTCTTGTCGTGGTCGCCGAAGACGTTCCAGGAGGCGGTGACGTAGTCGGCGCCCTTGACGATGTCGAGTTCGCCGTCGTGCTGCTCGAAGATCCGCCCGAAGTAGGTGGGCAGCGTGCTGTCCGGGTGGTCGCCGTCGGTGAACGAGTCGTGGTCCAACCACACATGCGTGGAGCCGTAGATGACGGCGCTGTCGTACTCGGAGTTCCAGTTGCCCGTGTCCCCGTCGGTCGGGTCCCACTGCGGGAAGCAGTCGAGCGGGCTCTCGAACGAGAGGTTCCGGACGATGACGTTGTCGACGGCCGTGATCTGGAGGCTGGCGCCCTTGAAGCCGGCGTTCTTCCCGATACCGATGAGAGTGGTATTGGCGGGGATGAAGGCCTTGATGGCGGTGTTCTGGTTGGCGCCGGAGACGCGGCGCAGGCCCTCGGGGCTGTCGGCGGGTTCGTTGTCGAGGTTCTGGTCGTAGCCCCAGACTGCGGGGTCGTAGGTGGCGAGGTACTGCGCGAAGTCGTAGCCGGGCGCGGCGAAGGAGTCGCAGCCCTCGGCGTTGGCGTCGATCACGCCCTTCACTCTGATGATCTTCGGCGCGCTGCCGCCGGCGGCCAACGCGGCCTTGAAATCAGCCCAGTTGGTGACGGTGTAGACGTGCTCGGCGGTCGCGCTCGCACCACCGCTGGTGCCGGTGCCGTAGGAGCCCCAGCCGTCACCGGCGCCGAGGGTCTGCCGGTCGAGGGCGCGCGGATGGGCCTGGGCCGTGGTCGTGGTGACGGCGAGGGCCAGGGCGGTGCAGCCCACCAGCGTTGCTATGACACGTCCATGACATTTCTGTGTGCGCATCGTGCGGGTCTCCTTGCCTACGCGTCCGAGGCGTCGCTCGCCTCGGGCCAGGTGATCCAGGACGGGGGAATCTCGTCGTGCAGCCGGACGAACTCACGTGACGCGAGCACCCGGGTGCGCAGCAACTCCCGCGCCACGAGCCGCGCCACGGCGATCGCACCGGGCGGATTGAAGTGCGTGTTGTCCTGCTCGGTGTCGGTCCAGTTGAAGTAGACCTTCGTCTCCTCGACCCCGAGCCGCTGCCACAACGCGAGCGACAACGCCTCGATGTCGAGCAGCGCGACACGTTCCTGTTGGGCGAGCGCCCGCATCGCCCCCGGGTAATCCCCGTGCGTCGGCAGCGCGTTGCCGTCGACGTCGAACCTGCGCCGCTCGACGGGGGTGGCGAGCACGGGCCGGGCGCCACGGCCTCGGGCCCCGTCGATGTACATCCGCAGATAGTCCTGGTAGGTCGTCCAGGGCTCGGTGTACCGGATGGGGTCGGCGATCTTCTCGTCGTTGTGCGCGAACTGGATGAGGAGGAGATCGCCGGGCCGGATGTCGGCGAGAATCGCGTCCAGCCGTCCCTCGTCGACGAAACTCTTGGAACTCCGGCCATTCACCGCCTGGTTGGAGACCTTCACGCCCTTCCGCAGGAAGAAGGGGAGGGCCATTCCCCACCCGGTTTCGGGCGCTTCGGGGATGTACTTCTGGGCAGCCGTGGAATCACCGGCAATGTAAAGAGTGCGGTCCTTCCGCCCGCCCAGGCGAAGAGGAACGGCGGCAAGCGCCGCAAGAGTGACCTGTCTACGACTTAAGGACACAGGGGTGCCTTTCAACGCAGCTGAGGTGCATGTCTTTAGGGGCGCGGGGAACTGCGCGGCCAGCCACAACGGGTCGGCAGTCCCCCACAATCCGCAACCACCCGAATCAGTGGTTCTGCTTCCAGTCCGCCTGAGCCTTGTTCAACTGGTCGGCCAACGTGTCCAGAAACTCCTTCGCCGTCATCTTCCCCAGCAACAGCTTCTGGAAGTTCGGCTCGTTGTCCGCCTTGGAGATCGTGTTCCAGTCCGGCAGGTAATACGGCAGCTGCACAATCTTCGTGGACGCCCCGTTCAACGCCGCCGCAGCCAACTCCGTGGGCTCGGACTTCTGAATCCAGGCCGCACCGGCCGCATCCGTGTTGGCCGGCACCTGCCCCGCCGACTCGTTGTACTTCGAGTTCTCCGCCGCGGACACCGCGAACTCGATGAACTTCCAGGCCGCTTCCTTGTTCTTGCTGGACTTGAACAGACTGAGCCCGTCAACGGGGTTGGAGATCTGCACCCGCGTACCGTCGTCCAGCGTCGGATTGGGAATGCCCTTGAACTTGTCCGCGCCCAACGCCTTCAGGTGATCCTGATAGGACCCGAGGTTGTGACTCAGCATCCCGATCGTGCCGCTGTCCCACTGCGCGACCATTTTCGTGAAGTCGTTGTTGAGGTCGGCGGACGGCGTGTCCTTCTTGAACAGCCCGACGTACTTCGCCAACGCGGCAACATTCTTCGGGTCATTGACCGTGGTCTTGTCCCCGTTCCAGAAGGACGTGATCCCGGTCTGCCCGTACACCGCGTCCAACGCGGGCGCGATCGAACCCTCGCCACCCCGAATGGTGAACCCGAACTTGTTCTTCGCCTTGTCGGTGAGCTTGTCCGCGGCGGCGTAGAACTTCGACCAGGTGGTCGGCGCGTCCAACCCCGCCGCCTTGAACAGATCGGTGCGGTACCACAAGGTCCCATTGTTGGCGGAGGTAGGAATCTGGTACAGCGTGTCCCCACCCCCCGCGCTCTTGCTGACGTCGAGCAGGTTCTGGCTCAACTTCCCGTTCAGGGAACTCGACTTGAGCCGGCTGTCCAACGGCTCCAACGCCCCCTGCACCGCTACCTCCGCGAGCACGGCCGTCCCCACACCGCCGACGTCGGGCAGCCCGCCGCCCTGGATCGCGGTGTCGTACTTGGACTGGGCGCTCGCGGCCGGTATCCCGACGTACTTGACCTTGATGTCGGGGTTCTTCTTCTCGAAGTCCGCGATGATCTGCTTCCAGATGTCGGTGCGGACACCGCCGTTGTTGTCCCAGAAGGTGATCGTGCCCTTGCCGGACCCCTCGTCGCCCTTGTCCCCCGCGGCGCCGCTGCCGTCGTCGCCGCACGCGGTGGCGGTCAGCGCGAGCACGGAGCCCAGGGCGACGGCCACGGCGGCACGCCTGCTTCTGCGGATGCTGGTCTTCATAGAGCGGCTCTCTTCTTGTGGATACGACGGTGTGATCGCCTCGCGGGCGGTGGGCAAGCGCTTGCCACGGAGGTGCGTCATTGCGACTCCCAACAGGCGTACGGGCAGGGCGAGTCAACGGAGCGACTGAACAGGACGAGTTACTGGAGAGAACTGATCCGGAACCGCGTGAACGTGGCCGCGCCGGCATGTCCCGTGCCGACGGGCGCGAGCGAGAAGAGCCCGAGCAGGGCGCCGACCCAGCGCCAGGGGGTGGCGGCGAAGACCTGGCCGGTCGCACGCGGCCCGCCCCCGACGTCGTAGAAGAAACGGCAGCGCGCCCCGGTGCCGATCTCGATGCGCAGCCGGACGCGGCCCTCGGGGGCGAGGCACGGCTCCCCCGCGTCGCGTTCGCGCTCGGCGACGGGCTCCGCGAAGCGGTGGACGAACATCACCCTTCCGTCCGCGCCCCGCTCCAGCCCGATCCAGCTGTACGCGTCGCCGAGCACCGCGAGTCCGGCTCGCGCCCCCAACTCCTCGCTGTGCAGCCGCAGTTCGACCTCGACGGCGACGGGCGTGGCGGGCAGGCGCTGGGTGAGGAGATTCGGGAGCCTGCGCAGGTCGTGCGCGTCGGCCGTGCGGGCGCAGGTCAGGCGTAGGCCGTCGCCTGAGTGGTGGGTGGCCCAGCCGTCCTGCGGGTTCGCCGTCCACTGCCACTGGCGGCCGTACCGTCCGCCGGGGAAGTCGTCGTCGGTGGCGGGCGCGGCGGGCGGCTGCGGCGGGAGGTCGGGCTTCCGGTGTACGGCTACGGGGGCGCCCGCGTCGCCGACGACCGGCCAGCCGTCGGCGCCCCAGCGCATCGGCTGGAGGTGGACCAACCGGCCGTAGGCGCCCCGCTGTTGGAAGTGCAGGAACCAGTCCTCGCCGGACGGGGTGCGCACCCACGCGCCCTGGTGGGGGCCGTTGACGTCGGTGTTCCGCTGCTCCAGGACGACCCTTTCCTCGTACGGACCGAAGAATCCGCGTGAGCGGAACGCGCCCTGCCAGCCGGTCTCGACTCCCCCGGCGGGGGCGAAGATCCAGTACCAGCCGTCGTGTTGGTGGACCTTGGGGCCCTCCAGGGTGAACCAGCCGGGGATGCGGTCGGCGTCGACGATCACCTTGCCGTCGTCGAGCAGGGTCGTGCCGTCGGGGTGCATACGGTGGCCGGTGAGGCGGTTCTTGATGCCCGCGCGGGACTTGGCCCAGGCGTGGACGAGGTAGGCCTCGTCGTTGTCGTCGTCCCACAGCGGGCACGGGTCGATGAGGCCCTTGCCCTCTTTGAGGAGGTGCGGGCGGGTCCAAGGGCCGCGTATCTCGGGGGCGTTGATCTGGAAGATGCCCTGGTCGGGGTCGCCCCAGAAGATCCAGAAGCGTTCGTCGTGGTACCTCAACGCCGGTGCCCACACGCCGCAGTCGTGCCGTGTGGTCCTGAACTCCCGTTCCGG
This sequence comes from Streptomyces prunicolor, assembly GCF_045162825.1. NCBI lineage: Bacteria > Bacillati > Actinomycetota > Actinomycetes > Kitasatosporales > Streptomycetaceae > Streptomyces > Streptomyces prunicolor. The sequence goes on from NZ_CP108676.1 coordinate 2,526,314, forward strand.
TTCCAGGCGTTGGAGGGCGTGGCCGATCAGGGTCCAGTTGACCAGGTCGCGGGAGTGGAGCAGCGGCAGGCCCGGTACGCGGCCGAAGCTGGACGCGGTGAGGTAGAAGTCGTCGCCGACGCGGATGACGTCCGGGTCGGACCAGTCGGCGTTCAGGACGGGGTTCGTGTACGTCTCGTGGGTCACCGGCCGAGTCACTGGCTGACCGCCTTCCGCACCAGCACCGACGCCTCGCCCGGGTCCAGGCGGCCGTCCGCGACGATGGTGACGACGCGCCGTACGACCGTGTCGCCGGGCGGTATCGGCAGCCGTTCGGCCGAGGCCAACGACGCGCCCACGCCCGGGTATTCGGCGGTGCGGACGAACCACGGGTCCTGGCGGGAGCGGTCCGTGGCGCCGGCGAAGACCAGCGTCCAGCCGGTACCGGCGAGCGCGAGCCAGTCGGCGCGGGTGCCGTGGATCTCCAGTTCGCCCTCGCGGTCCGCGGTGAAGACCTGCGGCGTCTCCGCCTCCTTGCGGGCCCGCCAGAAGAAGCCGCCGTACGCGGCTCCGGGGCGGCCGTTGGTGGCGGGGCTGCCCATGGAAAGCGGGGTCGGGGTCACGTTGGTGAGGGAGAACGTGAAGTCCAACGCCCATGCCGTGTCGGTGAGTTCGGTGGCCGCGACCGTACGGCGCTCGCGCAGCAGCTCGGCGCCGGAGGCCATCCAGCGCAGTTCCTCCACGAAGCCGTCGGGGTCGCGGAGTTGGAAGGTGGAGTGGCGTTGGGCGCCGTGGTTGTCCAGTTCCGTGGGGCCCTGGTCGTGTACGTACGTTCGGCCGCCCCAGAAGTTGTGCCCCTCGACGTCGGGAACGGCGACACCGACGCCGAGGTGGTGGGTGTGGTCGACGGGGCTGAGTTCGGTGACCGCCGTGCCGGCCAGGGTGGTGACGGGGTGCAGATACGGGCGCGGGGAGAGCCGCTCGGGCAGCTCGGGCCTGGTGACGTACCGGGCGACCGGGCGGCCCGCGACGCGCAGCACCGGGGTGTCGTGGGTGATCATCAGGTGCTCACCTCTTTCGGTGGGGCCCAGGAGGCGCCCAGCTCGGAGTAGAGGGCGAGGGTGTCGGCCGCCGCCGTGACCAGTGCGTCGATGCCGGGGACGACCCGGCGGTTCTCGGCGGTCAGCAAGTGCCAGGCATCGGTGGGGAGTCGGTCCGGGTCGGGAGCCTCGCGGATCGCCTCGACGACCTTCATGAACGCGCCTGTCGCGTCCGGTTCGACCAACAGCTCGTCGCCGTCGGTGAGATGGGCGACCAGGTTCTCCAGCAGGTCCGTGCTGCCGTACTCGAACTCCTCGGGGCCGTGGCCCGCTCGCTGGAGCAGGGCGCGGTCCTGCTTGTACCAGTAGGTGATCCGGCCCTCGCTGCCGTGCACCAGCACGTAGGGCTCGCCGGGGTGTTCGGCACACAGGGTCACCGCGACGGTGACCGGGCGGCCCTGCACGGTGGTGACGCGGACGCAGGAGGTGTCGTCGGACTCGATGTCGTTGGCGCGCACGAGTTCCGTCTCGATACAGGTCACGTCCTCGGCGCGGGTCGTGCCGTTGAGGGCGAGGGCAGTGGCCACGGCATGCGCGAGGGGGTTGGTGAGGGCGCCGTCGATCACGTCGACGCCGTTCAGGCGCCGCTTGCCCGCCCAGGGGGCGCGTCGGTAGTACGCCTCGTCGCGGGCCCAGGCACCGGCGCCGCCGACGCCGGTCAGCGTGCCGATCGTGCCCTTGGCGATCAGCTCGCGGATCGCGGGCACGGCGTGCGAGCCGAGCGACTGGAACCCGATCTGGCAGGCCACCCCGGCCGCTGCGACCCCGTCGGCCATCCGGCGGAACTCGGCGTACGAGGGCGCGGGCGGCTTCTCCAGCAGCAGGTGCACGCCTCGCTTCGCGGCGGCCAGGGCGAGGTCCGTGTGGGTCGGGATCGGGGTGCAGACCACGGCGACCTGGGCGCCGGTGGAGTCGAGGAGGGCGCCGAAGTCCGGTGACTGCGCGGGGAGTTCGCCGCCGAACTCCTCCTCGGTCAGCGGGGTCAGCTCGCAGATGCCGACGAGGCGTACGAGGCCCTTGTCCTGGAGCCGGCGGATGTTCTCGACGTGCCAGCGGCCGTGGCCCCGGGCGCCGGCGAGGACGACGGAGACGGGCGGGGCGAGGGGCGCGGTGACTGCCGTAGCCGCGGGTGTGGTGACGGTCGTAGGACCGGTGTTGGTGGTCATGGGATTCTCCCTGCGTCGACGATCTTCGCCAGCAGGGTAAGCGGTTGCCTCATCCCTTCACCGCCCCCGCGCTGAAGCCGGTGATCAGCCACTTCTGAATGAAGGCGAACACGATCACCACCGGTATCGCCGCGACGATGCCGCCCGCGGCGAGTGCGCCGAGGTCGACGCTGTCCGCGCTCATCAGGGTGTTGAGGCCGACCGGGATCGTCTGCTTGCTCTGGTCGGAGAGGAACATCAGGGCGAAGAGGAAGTGGTTCCAGGCGTGCACGAAGGCGAAGGAGCCGACGGCGATCAGCCCGGGCCGCAGCAGCGGGAGGACGACGATGCGGAACGCGGCGAAGCGGTTGCAGCCGTCGACCCAGGCGGCCTCTTCCAGGGACTGCGGGACGTTCCGGATGAAGCCGCTGATCAGGATCATCGACAGTGGCAACTGGAAGACGGTCTCCGCGAGGATGACGCTGCCGAGCGAGTTGATCATCTGGAGCTTGGCGAAGATCTGGAAGAGCGGGACCAACAGCAGGGCGCCCGGCACGAATTGGGAGCAGAGCAGGGCCAGCATGAACGCGCGCTTGACCTTGAACTCGAAGCGGGCGAGCGCGTAGCCGCCGGCCAGCGCGACCACGGTGGTGAGGATCAGGGTCGCGACGCCGACGTAGACGCTGTTCTGGAAGTAGACGCCGAAGCTGCGTTCGGTCCACACCTTCTGGAAGTGGTCGAGGGTCATCGGCCAGGGCACCAGGGAGGTCGAGCCGGCCGGGCGGAACGCGAAGAGCAGGATCCAGTAGAAGGGGATCAGGGTGAAGACGAGGTAGATGCCCAGAGGGAGGTAGATCTGCCAGCGCGGGACCTCGTCCCAGGCGCGGCGGACCTTGCGGGGCTGCTGCGGTGCGGCGGACTCCCGCTCGCGGGCCGGAGCGATCTCGGTGATCACTTGTCGCCGCCTCCGAACTTGCTCAGGCGCAGATAGATGATCGAGAAGAAGAGCAGGATCACGAAGGCGACCGTGGTGAGGGCCGAGGCGTAGCCGAAGTTGTGCGCTTCGACGCTGGTGTTGGCGACGTAGAGCGGGAGCGTGGTCGTCTCGCCGGCCGGACCGCCGCCGGTCAGGGTGTAGAGGAGGTCGACGTTGTTGAACTCCCACACCGCGCGCAGCAGGGTGGAGAGGACGATCGCGTCCTTGAGGTGCGGCAGGGTGATGTTCCGGAACTGCTGGAAGCGGCTGGCTCCGTCGACCTCGGCGGCCTCGTAGAGGTCCTTCGAGACGGACTGGAGGTCGGCGAGGATGAGGATCGCGAAGAAGGGGACGCCTCGCCAGAGATCCGCAACGACCGCTGCGGAGAAGACCGTTGAGGGGTCGGAGAGCCAACTCGTGCCGTACTGGCCGATTCCCATATCGGCGAGGTAACGGGTCACGCCCGTCTGGGAGTTGTAGAGCAGCACCCAGATCGCGGAGGTCAGGACGCCCGACACGGCCCACGGGGAGAACACCAGCGCGCGGCCGATGGACCGGCCCACGAAGGTCTGGTTGACGATCAGGGCGAGGGCCAGTCCGAAGAGCAGTTGGAGGCCCACCTCCACGACGACCCACTTGGCGCTGAAGGTCAACGTGTCCCAGAACTGGGGGTCGCTGGTGAAAGCGTGGGTGAAGTTGTCGAGGCCCGCGAAGCCGTTGCGCCATGGCTTGGTGGGGTTGTAGTTCTGCAGGCTGTAGTAGAAGACGCTGATGACCGGGTAGGCGATGAAGCCCAGCATGAGCAGGGCCGCCGGGGCGATCAGCAGGTACGGGAGCCTGCGCGGGGTCGCGGAGGCACGGCGCCGCCGGGGTGGCGCGGGCGGTTTCGCCACGGCTGCGGCTTGGGCCATGACTGTTCTCCGTTCAGTACAGGAAGCGCTTGCTTGACAGGCATGGGAAGGAGCTCAACCGGCATACGGGTCAGGCACCTTGCCCGGCCGGGCCAGGAACTCGAAGTCGCAGCCGGTGTCCGCCTGGGTGATCTGGTCGTTGTAGAGCGCGCCGTAGCCGCGCTCGTACCGTGCGGGCGGCGGTGTCCACTCCGCCCTGCGTCGCCCCAACTCCTCGTCGTCCACGTTGAGTTGGAGGGTGCGTGCCTCGACGTCCAGGGTGATGGTGTCCCCGGTCCGCACGAGCGCCAGTGGTCCGCCGACGTACGACTCGGGCGCGATGTGCAGCACGCATGTGCCGTAACTCGTCCCGCTCATCCGGGCGTCGGAGATCCGGACCATGTCCCGGACGCCCTGCTTGAGGAGGTGGTCGGGGAGCGGGAGCATGCCGTACTCGGGCATGCCGGGGCCACCCTTGGGACCCGCGTTGCGCAGCACCAGCACGCTGTCGGCGGTGATGCCCAACTCCGGGTCGTTGATGGTGCGTTGCATGGTCCGGTAGTCGTCGAAGACGACCGCGGGGCCGGTGTGCTTGAGCAGGTGCGGTTCGGCGGCGATGTGCTTGATGACCGCACCGTCCGGGCAGAGGTTGCCGCGCAGGACGGCGACCCCGCCCTCGTGCGCGACCGGGTTGTCGCGCGGGCGGATCACGTCGTCGTTGTGCACCTGCGCGTCGGCGAGCTGTTCGCGCAGGGTGTCGTAGGAGACCGTCGGTCGGTCCAGGTGGAGCAGGTCGGTGATCCGGGAGAGGAAGCCGGGGAGGCCGCCGGCGAAGTGGAAGTCCTCCATGAGGTAGGTCTGGCCACCGGGCCGTATGTTCGCGAGGACCGGGACCGTGCGGGCGATGCGGTCGAAGTCGTCGAGCGTGAGGTGGACGCCCGCGCGACCGGCCATGGCGATGAGGTGGATCACGGCGTTGGTCGAACCACCGAGGCCGAGGACGGTGGTGACCGCGTCCTCGAAGGCGTCTTGGGTGAGAATCGACGAGAGAACACGCCCCTTGTGGACTTGTTCAACGATCCTCATGCCGGATTGCGCGGCCATCCGATCGTGCCCCGAGTCCACGGCCGGGATGCTCGACGCGCCCGGCACGGTCACGCCCAGCGCCTCCGCCGCGGCCGTCAGCGTGGACGCCGTCCCCATGGTCATGCAGTGCCCGGGCGAGCGCGCGAGGCCGCTCTCCAGCTCGGTCATCTCGCACTCGCCGATGAGGCCGGCGCGCTTGTCGTCCCAGTACTTCCACATGTCGGTGCCGGAGCCGAGGATCTCGTTGCGCCAGTGGCCCGGGAGCATCGGCCCAGCGGGCACGAAGACGGTGGGCAGGTCGACGCTGGCGGCGCCCATGAGCAGCGCGGGGGTCGACTTGTCGCAGCCGCCCATCAGTACGGCGCCGTCGACCGGGTACGACCGCAGCAGTTCCTCGGTCTCCATCGCGAGGAGGTTGCGGTAGAGCATCGGGGTCGGCTTCTGGAAGGTCTCGCTGAGTGTGGAGACGGGGAATTCGAGCGGGAAGCCGCCCGCCTGCCACACACCCCGTTTGACCGCCTGGGCGCGCTCACGGAGGTGCACATGACAGGGATTGATGTCCGACCAGGTGTTGAGGATCGCGATGACGGGCTTGCCGAGGTGTTCCTCGGGGAGGTAGCCGAGCTGGCGGGTGCGGGCCCGGTGACTGAAGGAGCGCAGCCCGTCGGTGCCGTACCACTGGTGGCTTCTGAGCTCGTCCGGTGACTTCATACGGACCATCCGGCGGCTATCGCGGCGACCTCGGCACGCTCGCCCTCGGGCAGGGGCCTGCTGGGCGGGCGGACCTCGCGGCGGCAGAGCCCGAGGGACGCAAGCGCTTCCTTGACGATGGTGACGTTGTTCGCGGAGCCGTTTGCGGCCCTTAGTTCCTCAAAACGGCGGATCTGCTCCCACACCTTCATCGCCCCGGGATAGTCCCCCGATCGAAGCGCTTCGATCATGTTCAGCGAGACGGACGGGGCGACGTTCACAAGCCCTGAGGTGAAGCCGGTGGCGCCCGCCGAGAAGTAGGAGGGCGCGTACGGTTCGGCCAGCCCGGCCACCCACACGAAGCGTTCGAGCCCCGCGTCCCGGGCGAAGGCGGCGAAGCGGGCCGCGTCCGGGACGGCGTACTTGACGCCGATCACGTTCGGGCAGTCGTCGGCGAGTTCGGCGAGGCGGGCGCCGAGGAGTTGGGCGTTGCGGATGTACGGGACGACGCCCAGGTCGGGCACGGCCTCGGCGATGGCGCGGTGGTAGTCGACCCAGCCGTCCTGTGAGACGTACGGGTGGACGGGCTGGTGGACCATCACCATCTGGGCGCCCAACTCGCGGGCGTGCAGGGCGGATTGGACGGCGGTGGGTACGTCGTGTCCGACGCCGACGAGGATCGCGGCGCGTTCGCCCACCTCGTCGACGGTCAACTCCGTGACCAGTTGCCGCTCTTGGGGAGTCAGGGCGTAGAACTCGCCGGTGTTCCCATTGGGCGTGACGATCCTGACCCCGCCGTCGAGCAGTCGGCGCAGCAGGGCCCGGTGGGTGTCCTGGTCGACGCCGCCGTCCTCGGCGAACGGGGTCACCGGGATCGCCACGACGTCGGCCAGGGCGGCGCGTTGGGCCTCGAACCTCGCCGTCATTCCCGACCGTCCTCTCCGTGGGTGTCCCGTCCGGGGGTGTCCAGACCGGGGGTGTCCCGACCGGGGGTGTCCTGCCCGCGGGTCTCCAACTCCGTGCCGGGGAAGGCCCGTTGCACGAACGACGCGATGTGGGTGTGCAGTGCGGTCGCCGCACCGTCCGCGTCGCCGTCGAGGGCGAGTCGCAGGATCTCGCGGTGTTCGCCGGCCTCCCGTTCCCAGGAGGGCGAGGCGGCCCAGGCGACGGCGGAGACGAGGGCGGCCTGGTCGCGGACCTCGTCGAGCATCCGGCCGAGCAGCGGGTTGCCGCACGGCAGGTACAGCGCGCGGTGGAACTCCCGGTTGGCGAGGGAGCGTTCGGCGGTGTCGGTGGCCTCGTCGGCGCGGGTCAGCGCGTCGCGTGCGGCGTCGAGGGAGGCCTGGCGTCGTACGGCACGGCGGAGCGCCTCGGGTTCGAGGAGCAGCCGTACGTCGTACACCTCGCGCGCCATGTCCGCGTCCACCATGCGCACCGTGACGCCCTTGTACTGGTTCATCACGACGAGCCCGGTACCGGCCAGGGTCTTGAGCGCCTCGCGCACCGGGGTCTTGGACACCCCGAACTGTGCGGCGAGGTCGGTCTCGACCAGTGGCTGACCCGGCGTCAACTGCCCGGTGAGGATGCGGCGTTTGATCTCCTCCTGCACGTACTGCGTGCGGGACGGGATCGGCGTGGGCACAGAGGTCATGCGCGCCTCTCGGATGTCACGTGGTTGCGGTCGCGTATCTGATCTCGCGTATCGCGTCTCATATATGACGTACGAAGTACGACGCGTTGAAGGTAGGAGCGGCCCTGTGTTTCGTCAATGCTTCTGACAAAGGAACCAGAAAGCGCTTCACATGGTCTTGGTGACGCCTTCCAGCGCGGCGGAGGTCCGGCCGGGGAAGATCGCGGCGGCGCGTTCCAGGGCCGCTTCGCGGGTGAGGGTGGGTCCCACGTGGGTGATGAGGAGTTCGCGCGCGCCCTTGGCGCAGGCGGCGGCGTCCTCGGGCGTGAGGTGGACCTGGCGTTCGCCTTCGCGATGCCGGTCGATGTCGGCCTCGCACAGGAACACGTCGGCGCCGCCCGCGAGTTCGGTCAGTGCCTCGCAGGGTCCGCTGTCCCCGGAGTACCCCAGGACACTCCCCTGGCACTCGGCGCGCAGCCCGTACGCCTCGGTGTCGTGGGCGACGGCGCGTGCGGTGAGCCGGAGGTTCCAGTGCCGGACGGTGTGGCCGTCGTAGAGCGATCGGAAGTCGAAGACGCCGTTCAGGAAGCGGACGTCCGGCTGTCCGAAGAAGCCGGCGAGTCGGCGGGCGCAGTCCTGCGGGGCGTAGAGCGGGATCGGGGAGGTCGGGGTCATCCCGCCGAAGGCGAACGCGTAGGCGGCGGCGAGGAGATCGGCGCTGTGGTCGGCGTGCAGATGCGAGATCCAGATCGCGGTGAGCCGCGCCGGATCGGTGTGCCGCTGCAACTCGGCGAACGTCCCGGTGCCCGCGTCCAGCCACACCTCGGCGCCGCCGCCGCGCAGCAGGTACCCGGAGCAGGGGCGGCCGGGGCGCGGATGCGGGGAGGCGGTGCCGAGGATGGTCAGACTGAGAGGCATGGTGGGGAAGAGTACGGTTCCGGAGCCCGCGGCACTCACATTTCAGGGCGTTCCGTGGTGCTCGGCCTCAGGACGGTCTACGGACACCCACCAGAGGAAGCTGCGGTCAGTACCCTGGCGCGGTGATGACCAACGCTCTTTTGTCGAGGGCGATGAGCGGCACCGTCGACCCTCCTCTGCTCCCGCTGCCGGATCGTGTCGTCGAGCTTCTGTCGGAGCTGGGCAGCCCGCCGCGGCTGGCGGCTCATCTGCGAGCCGTCCATGACGTCGCGCATCAACTGGTCGGCTGGGTGGAGCAGCGCTACCCGGTCGTGGTCTTCGACCGCGAGGCGGTGCTCTTCGGGGCGGCGACGCACGACGTGGGGAAGACGGTGCACGTCTCCGAGCTGTCCGGACCCGGGGCGGCGCACGAGGAGGCGGGACGGACTCTCCTGCTCGGCCACGGCGTCAGCCCGGAGCTGGCCCGCTTCGCCGCTACGCACGCATCGTGGGCGCGGTCACGTGTTGGCCTGGAGGACCTCCTGGTGAGCCTCGCCGACAAGATCTGGAAGAACAAGCGTGTTCCCGAGCTGGAGGATCTCGTCGTGGCCCGGCTGACCGAGGCGACGGGCAGGGCGGTGTGGGAGGAGTTCATCGCGCTCGACGAGGTCCTCGCCCGCATCGGCGACATGGCCGACGAACGCCTGGCGTTCCAGGCGTCCTTCCCGATCCACGCCTGAGGGCTCGTCGGACGCTCCTACGGCTTCCACCCCGGATCCCGCCCACTCAACCCCACCGCCCGCTCCAGCAGCGGCGCGTCCGCCGGTACCGGTACCACCGGGCCGAAGATGCCCCCGCCCCCGGTCGGGTCCTCGGCCGCCGCCAGCAGAAAGGTGTACGACGCCTGCAGTGCGGCCGGGTCGGGCTCGTACGGCTGGCCGGTGGCGTTGGCCAAGTCCCAGCCGTGGATGACCAGTTCGTCGGCGACGACGGCCGCGGCGACCGCGCCGGGGAGGTCGATGCCACCCGCGCGGGTCATGCCGGTCCAGGCGGCCGGGTCGCGCCAGGCCTCGGCGAGTCCGTCGAGAACCTTCGGGAAGTCCTCGCGCCAGCCGGGGCCGATGTCGGAGGCACCGGTGTCCGGTGCGGTGTCCGTCATGACGCCCAGGTCCTTGCGCGCGGCGTCGCGGAAGGCGACGGACAGGCCGAGCAGGTGTCCCAGCATGTTGCGTACGGCGGTGCCGGGGCACGGGGTCACGTCCCTGAGTTGCTCGTCGGTGACGCCCTCCACGAGGCGGCCCACCACTCGGGCCTGCGGGCCGAGGTCGAAGATGCTGTCGGTCATGGGCTTCCCTTCCGGGGTTCGGTCTCCACTCGTGAGGTAGACCGGCGGCGGCCCCGAAACTCATCGCGCGCCCGTGCCACGCCCCCGCAGCCGCGCTTTTCTACGGCACCTGCCCGATGCCGTCGCCCCTGCCTTAGACCCACGATGACCAGGCATGACGACAAACTGGACGGTCACACGCATCCTGCGGGACCGCAACGCGGGGCTGTATTTCGTGGGCCTGGTGGTGTCCGCCTTCGGGACGTCCGCGCTGGGCCTGGCGGCCGGCGTGTGGGTGAAGGACCTCACCGGCTCGAACGGTCTCGCCGCGCTGTGCATGTTCGCGGTCTGGGCGCCGACCCTGTTCGGCCCGGCCCTCGGCACGATCGCCGACCGCGTCCGCCGCAAACCCCTGCTGATCCGGACGAACCTCGGCCTGGCCGCCCTCCTCCTCACCCTCTTCGGCGTCCACTCCCGCGCCGACCTGTGGCTCCTCTTCACCGTCCTGTTCGTCTACGGCACCACCGTCGTCGTCCAGGACCCCGCCGAGTCGGCCCTGGTCGCCACCATCGTCGACCGGGACCTCCTCGGCGACTTCAACGGGCTGCGGATGACGGCCGTGGAGGGCATGAAACTGGTCGCGCCGCTGACGGGCGCGGGCCTGTACGCGGCGTTCGGCGGGCCTACGGTGGCCGTTCTGGACGCGGTCACGTTCGCGCTGGCGGCGGGCCTGTGGCTGCTCATCCGCGCGCAGGAGGAACGGCCGCAGCGCCCCGCCGGCACCTGGCGGGCTCAAACCGCCGAGGGCGTCCGCGAGTTGTGGAGGCATCCCCTCCTACGCCCGCTGGTCCTGGCGGGCGGGGCCACGATGTTCCTCGCCTCCCTGAGCAGCACCACGACCTACGCGATCGTCGACGCCCTCGGGCACACCCCGGCCTACTCCGGCGTGCTGTACGTGGCCCAGGGCGCCGGCTCGGTGGCGGTCGGTCTCGTCTCCGGACCTGCTCTACGACGGCTCGGCGAGCGGCGGTTCGGGGCGGCCGGGATCGCGCTCACGGCGGTGGCGGTGGCTGCGCGGGCGGTGCCGTCCGACCCGGTCGTCCTGGCCTGCAGCGCGGCGATCGGTCTGGGGTTGCCGTGCGTGCTGATCGCCGCGTTCACCGCCGTACAGCGGGAGTTGCCGGGACCGGTCCTCGGGCGGGCGACCGCCACCGCCAACACCCTGATCTTCACTCCGAACGTGATCGGGCTGGGGGCGGGGGCGGCGCTGGTCGAACTGGTCGGCCATCGGCTGCTGTTGGTCCTGTACGGCCTCGCGCTGCTTACGACGAGTGCTTCTCTCGCGCTGGTCGCGAAGGGCGTGTCCCCGCCTCAGAGCCCGGCCAACGCCTCCCGTACCTCCGCCAAGTCCCCCTCCGACGCCAACCCCGCGTGATAGAGCCGCAGTTCGGTCGCCCCGAGGCCTTGGGCCCGTGCCGCGTCCGCCGCCAGCGCACCCGGCCGTCCTCCCATCCCGGAGACCACCGTGAAGTTGGCGGCCAACACGGCCCCGTCCACGCCCTGTTCGGCGAACGGCGTCAACAGGCCCGCGCCGCCCGTGCAGGGGACGACCACGCCGTCGGCCACGGACAGGATGTGCCCGGGGTCCACGCCCGCGTTGGCGCCGCAGTGGTACGACTCCGGGTCCGCGTGCAGCAGCACCTGGAAGTCGGCGGGTGCGGCCGCCCGGACCGCGGCGACCGCCGTCTCCTGGAGCGTGCGGGCCCGCTCGTCGCGCCACGCGCGCGTGGCCGTCGCGTTCGTCTCGCCGAGGAGTTTCTCGACCCCCGCCCAGCCGCCGTCGGAGGGCGCCCCCTGCCACACCGGTTCCAGCGCGGCGCGTACGACCTCCGCCAACTCCTCGGCGTCGAGGCCCTGTTCGCCGTAGCCCTCCCGGCAGGTCGGGCAGAAGCACAGGGCCATCAGGTACTGGCCGGCGTCCCCGAGGCCGATGCCGGCGGTCTTGTCGTGGGCGTGCAGGTGGGTGAGGCCGTACCAGCCGAGGGACTCCAGTTCGGTGCCGCGCGCACCGGGGCGTACGGCCGCCTCGGCGGCGAGGTCGACGAGGTACGCGCGCGTGGCGGGCTGAGCGATGCAGGGTGCCCAGGGGTAGCGGTCACCGTAGGCGTTGACCACCGACGTGTCCGGATGGTCCGCGCCCAGACGGGAGTTGTGGGCGAGCACGACCCAGGTGTGCACCTCCAGGCCCGCGTCCGCGAGGGCGGCGGACGCCTCACCGTAGGCATCACCGGGAGCCCAGTCGCCGGCCGCGTACGGCCTCAACTCCCGCCCCTCCCAACGGGTGTCCGTGGGGTACAGGACCGCCGCGTGCTCGGCGGTGACGATGCGGTGGCGCGGGTGGCGGGGGGTCAACGCGCGTGTGGAGTGGTACGCGGAGGCGAGAGTCGCCTGCTGGACGCCGAGTTCGGTGATCCTGGCGCCTGCCGCCGGGTCGCCGTTGACGTCCCAGGGATAGACGAAAGCCGATGCCTTCACGCGCCCTCCTCGATCCGCGAATCCATCTGTGACTCGATCAACGTGTAGCCGCGCTCGATGAGTTGGGCGAGCTGCTTGACGTGGTCCTCGGTCGGTTCGGTCAGCGGCGGGCGGACCTCGCCTACGTCCAACCCTCGCATCCGCACACCCGCCTTGACGAGCGAGACGGCGTAACCACGGCCCTGGGCGCGCAGTTCGACGAACGGCAGGTAGAAACCGTCCAGGAGACGGTTGGCCGTGATGTCGTCGCCGGTCGCGAGCGCTCGGTGGAAGGCGAGCGCGATCTCGGGGACGAAGCAGAACACGGCGGACGAGTAGAGGGTGATGCCGATGCCCCGGTAGGCGAGTTGGGTCTGTTCGGCGGTCGGCAGTCCGTTGAAGTACAGGAAGTCTCCCGGGACTTCGGTGCGGACGGTGCTCACGATCCGCTGCATCAGATCGAGGTCGCCGAGGCCGTCCTTGAAGCCGATGATGCCCTCGGTGCGCGCGAGTTCGACCACCGTGGCCGGGGTGAACACCGCGTTGTCGCGCTGGTAGACGATGACGGGCAGCGCGGTCGCCGCGGCCACCTCGCGGTAGTGCCGCAGCAGCCCCTCCTGCCCGGCGACCACGAGGTACGGCGGCATGGCCAGCAGCCCGTCCGCGCCGGCGGCCTCCGCGAGCCGTGCGTACCGTACGGCGAGCGCCGTGCCGTAGCCCGCGCCCGCGACCACCGGCACCCGGCCCTCGGTCGCCTCCACGGCGGCCCGCACACACGCCTCGAACTCCTCGGGCAGCAGCGCGTGGAACTCCCCGGTGCCGCAGCACGCGAAGACCGCGGCGGCTCCGGCCGCTACGCCCCGGCGGACATGCTCGCGGTAGACGTCGGGATCGACGGAGCCGTCGGGGCCGTACGGAGTGACGGGGAAGAACAGCGGCCCGCTGGGAATACTGAGCCGGTCGGCGAGAGGGGCTGGCGTCACGGGCTCTCCCTTGAACAAGCGCGTACGTTCTTCTGATCAATGTCCACATCTCTGAACAACCTCACCCTAAGGAGCCGCCTCTGGGTGGGTCAAGCGCGCGAATGAGCAACAGGGGAGCGGATTCCCCAGGTCCGCGCCACACTTGACGGGCACGGCGACCGATCCCTAGCTTGTCCATGCATGTGAATATCATTCACGGATGAGGCCGACCACTCAAGGAGACCGAGGATGCCCGCTCCCCGCACCGTTCTGCTCACCGGCGCCGCAGGCGGGCTCGGCACCCTGATGCGGGACCTGCTCCCCGCGTACGGCTACGAGTTGCGGCTGCTCGACCTCCGCCCCATCGAGGGCGAGCCGGACGCGATCACCGCCGACCTCTCCGACCGGGCGGCGCTCCGCGAGGCCGTGCGGGGCGTCGACGCGATCATCCATCTCGCGGGCATCTCCCTGGAAGCGTCCTTCGACAAGATCCTGAAGTCGAACATCGAGGGCACGTACAACCTCTACGAGGCCGCCCGCGAGGAGGGCGTCGCCCGCATCGTCTTCGCCTCCTCCAACCATGCGGTGGGCTACACCCCGAGGCCGCAGAACAGCGACCCGCTCATCCCGATCGACACCCCGCACCGCCCCGACACCTTCTACGGCCTGTCGAAGTCCTTCGGTGAGGACCTGGCGCAGCTCTACTGGGACAAGCACGGCCTGGAGACCGTCTCCGTGCGCATCGGCTCCTGCTTCGCGGAGCCCAGCAGCGTGCGCATGCTGTCGATCTGGATGAGCCCCGGCGACGGTGCCCGCCTCTTCCACGCGGCCCTGACCGCCGAGGACGTACAGCACACCGTCGTCTACGGCTCCTCCGCCAACACCCGCCTGTGGTGGGACCTTTCGACCGCGCGGGCGCTCGGTTACGAGCCGCGGGACGACTCCGAGCCGTACGCCGAGAAGATCGTCGCCGAGCAGGGCGAGCTCCGGCCGGGAGTCGAGGCGCACGCCTATCTCGGTGGCCACTTCGTGAACGACCCGCCGATCTGGCCGTACTGACACGGGCCGTACATCCGGTCGTACTGACGGGAAAAGGGTCTCCGGAGACGCGGGCGGGCACCGAACGGGCCCGCCCGCAGGCATGTTCGGGCACGGACGCTGCCCGATCTCACGCCCGGGCGGACAGCCGCGCAGGTCCGCGACGGGCACACCGCGCGGTAAACGGTCACACACGGGCAGCATCGGGCGTGCAACAGGCCTGGTCAGTGCCGCGCACCCGCTGTAGAACTTCCCCCAAGGGCCGCACCGGGCCCGAACGGGCAGTACTCCAGTGAGCGGGAAGGTGGTGTCGGCCATGAGCGCGAGTTCGGCGGAGGAGCGTCAGCGGGAGATCGTGCGGGCCGCGCGCCGCACCGGCTCGGTCGACGTCACCGCGCTCGCCGCGGAGCTGGGCGTGGCCAAGGAGACCGTACGGCGCGATCTGCGCGCCCTGGAGGACCACGGGCTGGTTCGCAGGACCCATGGCGGCGCCTACCCCGTGGAGAGCGCCGGTTTCGAGACGACGCTCGCCTTCCGCGCCACCAGCCATGTCCCGGAGAAGCGCCGGATCGCGATCGCCGCGGCCGAGCTGCTCGGGGACGCCGAGACCGTCTTCGTCGACGAGGGCTTCACCCCACAGCTCATCGCCGAGGCGCTGCCCAGGGACCGACCCCTGACCGTGGTCACCGCGTCCCTGCCCGTGGCGGGCGTGCTCGCCGAGTCGGAGAACACCTCGGTGCTGCTGCTCGGCGGCCGGGTCCGGCACGGCACGCTGGCCACCGTGGACCACTGGACGACGAAGATGCTCGCCGGCTTCGTCCTCGACCTCGCCTTCATCGGCGCCAACGGCATCTCCCGCGAACACGGCCTGACCACACCCGACCCCGCCGTCAGCGAGGTCAAGGCCCAGGCCATCCGCGCCGCCCGGCGCACCGTGTTCGCGGGCGTGCACACCAAGTTCGGGGCGGTCAGTTTCTGCCGGTTCGCCGAGATCGGCGCCCTGGAGACGATCGTCACGAGCACGCTGCTCCCGTCGGCCGAAGCCCACCGCTACTCGTTGCTGGGGCCACAGGTCATACGCGTCTAGGGCGCCACGAGCATCGGGCGCGTCCAGTAAGCCGTTTGAAAAACCAACTGAGTCACTACGTAGGGCGCAGCCATGCCCGGCGACGCCTTTGTCACCCCAAAAGTCCATCCAGAAGTCCAACTCCCCTTACTGCAGGAGCGATCCATGCGAACCCAGAGCCGACGACGGCCGCCGCGAGCCACGCTCGCCCTGGCCGCCGTAGGGACGCTGCTCGCCCCGCTGCTCTCCGGCTGCTGGGTCGGAGCGGGCGGCGCCGGATCAGGCGGCAACTCGATCAACGTCCTGATGGTCAACAACCCCCAGATGACCGAACTCCAGAAACTGGCCCCGCACTTCACGAAGGAGACCGGCATCAAGGTCAACTTCACGGTGCTGCCCGAGAACGACGTCCGCGACAAGATCAGCCAGGACTTCGCCAACCAGGCCGGCCAGTACGACGTGGCGACCCTCTCCAACTACGAGATCCCGATCTACGCCCGCAACGGCTGGCTGCACGAGATGAACTCGTACGTCGCGAAGGACCCGGCCTACGACGAGCAGGACATCCTCAAGCCGATGCGGGAGTCCCTGACCGCCGACGACGGCAAGCTCTACGGGCAGCCGTTCTACGGCGAGTCGTCCTTCCTGATGTACCGCAAGGACGTGCTCGCCGAGAAGAACCTCACGATGCCCGCGCACCCGACCTGGACCCAGGTGGCCGACATCGCCGCCAAGGTCGACGGCGCCAAGCCGGGCATGAAGGGCATCTGCCTGCGCGGGCTGCCCGGTTGGGGCGAGCTGATGGCGCCGCTGACCACCGTCGTGAACACCTTCGGCGGCACCTGGTTCGACAAGAACTGGAAGGCGCAGCTCGACTCCCCCGGCTTCGAACAGGCGACGAAGTTCTATGTCGACCTCGTCCGCAAGCACGGCGAGTCCGGCGCGGCCCAGTCCGGCTTCGCCGAGTGCCTCAACAACATCACGCAGAGCAAGGTCGCCATGTGGTACGACGCCACCTCGGCGGCCGGATCGCTGGAGGCCAAGGGCTCCCCGGTGAAGGGCAAGATCGGCTACGTCCCCGCCCCGGTCGAGAAGACCGATTCCTCCGGCTGGCTCTACACGTGGGCCTGGGGCATCCAGAAGGCGTCCCACAACTCCGACAAGGCCTGGAAGTTCGTGTCCTGGGCGTCCGGCAAGCAGTACGAGCAGCTGGTCGGCGAGACGGACGGCTGGGCCAACGTGCCGGCCGGGAAGCGCGCCTCGACGTACACGAACCCCGAGTACGTGAAAGAGGCCGCCGCCTTCCAGGAGCAGACGAAGGAAGCCATCGAGGGCGCCAAACCCAATGACCCGGGCGTGCAGCCGCGGCCCGCGCCCGGCATCCAGTTCGTCGACATCCCCGAGTTCACCGACCTCGGTACGAAGGTCTCCCAGGAGATCAGTTCGGCCATCGCCGGACGGCAGTCCGTCGACTCGGCCCTGAAGAAGTCCCAGAAACTCGCCGAGAAGATCTCCAAGGAGTACGAGGGACGATGACCGCCACGACAACGGCCCCGCTGGCCACCAGTCCGACCCGTACCGCGCGACAGCCATCGGACAAGCTGCGCGCCTGGGCCACCCGCGCCCCCCTGCTCCCCGCCCTGATCTTCATGATCGTCGTGACCCAACTCCCCTTCGTGGCCACGCTGGTGATCTCCTTCTTCGACTGGAACGCGCTCTACCCGAAGGCCCGGCACTTCACCGGTTTCGACAACTACCAGCAGGTCCTGACCGACGCCGACCTGCGCCACTCGGTGTGGACGACCGTCCTGCTCACCGTGGCGGTGGTGGTGGCCAGCCTGGTCTTCGGCCTGCTGCTCGCGCTGCTCCTGGACCGGAAGTTCAAGGGCCGGGGCTTTGTCCGCACGCTGCTGATCGCCCCGTTCCTGGTGGTGCCGGTGGCCGCGGCCCTGCTCTGGAAGCATGTGCTCTACAACCCTGAATACGGCCTGTTCAATGGGCTGTTGCACTATGTGGGCGGCCCACAGCCGGACTGGATCTCCAACACCCCGCTGCTCGCGGTCGAGGCCTCCCTGGTGTGGCAGTGGACGCCGTTCATGATGCTGATCCTGCTGGCCGGCCTCCAGAGCCGCGACCATCAGCAGATCGAGGCCGCGAAGGTGGACGGCGCGAGCGACTGGCAGGTCTTCCGCTATCTGACCCTGCCGCACCTGCGCCGCTATCTTGAACTCGGCGCCCTGCTGGGCTCGATCTACATCGTCCAGAACTTCGACGCGGTCTTCACCATCACGTCCGGCGGCCTGGGCACCGCCAACCTGCCCTACACCGTCTACCAGAGCTTCTACCAGGCGCACGAGAACGGCCTCGCCTCGGCGGCCGGTGTCCTGGTCGTCATCGGCTCGATCATCATCGCGACCTTCGCCCTGCGCGTCGTGTCGTCCCTGTTCCGTGAGGAGGCGTCCCGCGCATGAGCAGCATCGCCGTACGCGTGCGTGACCGCCGTAAAGGAGCGGGCCTCGGCCTGGTGGCCTGGCTTCTCGGCATCGTGTTCTTCCTGCCCATCGCCTGGATGGCGCTGACGTCCTTCCACTCGGAGACGGACGCGGCGACCAATCCGCCGTCCTTCGGGGCCGCCCTCACCCTGAGCGGCTACCGGGAGTTCTTCGGCACGGGCGGCGGCGCGAGCCCCTGGCCCGCGCTGACCAACTCGCTGGTCGCGTCGGTGGCTTCGACGCTCTTCGTGCTGGTGCTGGCGTTCCCGGCGGCCTACGCGCTGTCGATCCGCCCGGTGAAGAAGTGGACCGACGTCCTGTTCTTCTTCCTGTCCACGAAGATGCTCCCGGTGGTGGCGGGCCTGCTGCCGATCTACCTGTTCGCGAAGAACGCCGGGATGCTGGACAACATCTGGCTCCTGGTCATCCTCTACACCTCGATGAACCTGCCGATCGCGGTGTGGATGATGCAGTCGTTCCTCGCCGAGGTCCCGGTCGCCGTCATCGAGGCGGCGCAGATCGACGGCGCGCGGCTGCCGACCATCCTCGCGCGCGTGGTGGCCCCGATCGCCCTCCCCGGTATCGCGGCGACCTCCCTGATCTGCTTCATCTTCAGCTGGAACGAGCTGCTGTTCGCCCGGGTCCTCACGGGTGTGGTCGCCGAGACCGCCCCCGTCTTCCTGACCGGCTTCATCACCAGCCAGGGCCTGTTCCTGGCGAAGGTGTGCGCCGCGTCGCTCGTCGTCTCCCTGCCGGTGCTCGCCGCGGGGTTCGCCGCCCAGGACAAGCTGGTCCAGGGCCTCTCCTTGGGAGCCGTGAAATGAAGGCCGCCGTCATCGAGTCCGTGGGCCGCGCCGTCGTCACCGAGGTCCCCGACCCGACGCCGGGCCCCCGCGAGGTCGTCGTCGAGGTCGCTGCCTGCGGGCTGTGCGGCACCGATCTGCACATCCTCCAGGGCGAGTTCGCGCCCAAGCTGCCGATCGTGCCGGGCCACGAGTTCGCCGGCGAGATCGTCGCGGTCGGCACCCAGGTCACCGAGGTCTCGGTCGGCGACCAGGTGGCCGTGGACCCATCCCTCTACTGCTACGAGTGCCGGCAGTGCCGCAACGGCCACAACAACCTCTGCGAACGCTGGGCCGCGATCGGCGTCACCACGGCGGGCGGCGCGGCCCAGTACGCACTCGCCCCGGTGGCGAACTGCGTGAAGCTCCCCGAACACGTCCGCACCCAGGACGCGGCCCTCGTCGAGCCACTGTCGTGCGCGGTGCGCGGCTACGACGTCCTCAAGTCCCGCCTCGGCGCGCACGTCCTGATCTACGGCTCCGGGACCATGGGCCTGATGATGCTGGAGCTGGCGAAGCGCACCGGTGCGGCGAGCGTCGACATCGTGGACCTGAACCCGGCCCGCCTGGAGACGGCCCGCACGCTCGGTGTCTCCGGCTCCGCGGCGAACGCGGACGAGCTGGACAAGCCGCAGGGCTGGGACCTCGTGGTCGACGCGACCGGCAACGCGGCGGCGATCCAGGACGGCCTGGGCCGGGTGGCGAAGGCGGGCACGTTCCTCCAGTTCGGGGTGGCCGACTACGCGACCCGGGTGTCGATCGACCCGTACCGCATCTACAACCAGGAGATCACCATCACCGGCTCCATGGCGGTGCTGCACAGCTTCGAACGGGCGGCGGAGCTGTTCGCGAACGGGGTCCTCGACCCGGAGATCTTCATCAGCGACCGGATCGAGCTGGAGCGGTATCCGCAGGCGCTGGAGCAGTTCGCGGCGGGGGTGGGCCGGAAGATCGTGGTGATTCCCTAGTCCGCAGGAGGGTCAGGGGCGGTTTCGAGCCGGTGGTTCCAAGGGTTGGCCAATTGGTCGCTTGGTAAGGGAACGGCAAAATGGTCTCGGTCGTTCACGAGTCATGACAGCTATGACCCCCGGCTCGAACATCCCTCTCTCCGCCGCGCGCGTGACGGTGGACGTCGCCGCCCCGGTGCGGCTCGACGTATCGGGCCTGCTGCTCACGGGCGACGGCAAGGTGCGCTCCGACGACGACTTCATCTTCTACAACCAGCCGACGGGCCCCGGCGTGACCTACCGCTCAGGCGGCGGTACGGCACCCGACGCGATCACCGTCGACACCGGCGCCGTCCCGCCGGGCATCGAGAAGATCGTCGTCACCGCCAGCCCGGACGCGGCCGGCCAGAGCTTCCAGGGCATCGAGCCCACGGCCACCATCCGCAACGCGGACGACAACAGCGTGCTGGGCACCTTCACACCCCCGCAGCTCGGCGCCGAGACGGCACTCGTGGTCGTCGAGATCTATCTGCGCAACGGCGTCTGGAAGGCCCGCGCGGTCGGCCAGGGATACGCCAACGGCCTGGCGGGCATCGCCACCGACTTCGGCGTCTCGGTGGAGGAGCCGGCTCCGACACCGGCGCCGGTGGCCCCGCCCACCCCCACGGTGCAGACCCCGGTGGCGCCTCCCGTACCGCAGGCTGCCGTGACTCCCCCACCGCCGCCCGCCGCACCCCCGCTGGGCGCCGGAAAGATCAACCTCGACAAGGGCCGCGTCAGCCTCCAGAAGAACCAGACCGTCTCCCTGGTCAAGGGCGGCCGTCCGCTCCTCTCCCAGGTCAAGATGGGCCTCGGCTGGGAGCCCGCGTACCGCGGCAAGGACATCGACCTGGACGCCTCGGTCATCGCCTACGGCCCGCAGCGCAACCACGTCGACAGCTGCTACTTCGGCAAGCTCTCGATCCTGAACGGCGCGATCAAGCACTCCGGTGACAACTTGACGGGCGAGGGCGGCGGTGACGACGAGGTGATCGTGGTCGACCTCGGCCGCATCCCCCAGGAGGTCACCGGCCTGGTCTTCACGGTCAACTCCTTCTCCGGCCAGAAGTTCACCGAGGTCGCCAAGGCCTACTGCCGCCTCCTGGACGCCGCGACCGGCGAGGAACTGGTCCGCTTCGACCTCACCAACGCCGAGTCCCAAACGGGCGTGATGATGGCGAAGCTGGTCAAGCAGTTCACCGGCGAGTGGGACATGACGGCGATGGGCGACTTCGTGAAGTCCCGCACGGTGCGCGGCATGGTGAAGCCGGCGGCCCAAGCGCTGTAACCACCCCACACAGTCCTACGACCGCTGCGGGCGCCCCTTCCGAGGGGCGCCCGGCGTTCACTCCGACCCGGCAGCGGGCCGTAGGCCCTCCGTCAGCAGGGACAGGTAGCGGCGGATGTGCTTCCCCTGCCCGTTCGCCAACTCCGAGGCCGTCGACACCCCGTGGGCGAGCCGCAGGACCTCGATCGGCTCGATGTCCTGACGCAGGGTCCCCTCCCGCTGTGCCGCCTCCACCAGCCGCTGCGCCGCGCTCTTCATATGCGTACCGCAGACCGTGAGCGCGCGATTGCTGCCGTCCGCGACGGCCGAGCCCAGCAGGGCCTTCATGCCGCGCACCTGGATCGTGCCGACGCACACCTCGTACAACCACTCGGCCAGCGCCTCGCCCGGAGGCAGTTCCTTCGCGAGTTCGTCGGCGCGGGTCCCGAGCGCCTCGATCCGGTCGACGTAGGCCGCCTCCAACAGCGCCTGCCGGGTGGGGAAATGCCGGTACAGCGTCCCTGACCCGACGCCCGCACGCTTGGCGATGTCGTCGAGGGACGCGTTCTCCCCGTGCTCGGCGAAAGCCTCCGCCGCCACCTTCAGCAGTCGGTCGTAGTTGCGCCGGGCGTCCGCGCGCATGGGTCTGACCTGCGCCATCCAGATACTCCTTGCGAACCGGGGACCGTCTCCGTATCTTACCGAGTACTAAACGGAGACAGTCCCCGCTTACCACTGCGGGCAGTCCGTGCTGCCCGCACGCCTTTCACACGGGGACGCCAGACCGGGAGAACTACATGTCCACCCCGTCCGCACCGTCCACCACCGCCGATCCTCTCTCCGCACCACCCCGAACCGCCAGGCTCGGCACCGTCCTCTTCGTCGTCGTCACGGCCTATTTGATGGTCGGCGTCGACTCCACTGTCGTCAACGTAGCGCTGCCGGACATCCAGAAGGACCTCGACTTCAGCCCCACCGGCCTGTCCTGGGTCCTCAACGCCTACACGCTCGCCTTCGGCGGGCTGCTTCTGCTGGGCGGCCGGGTCGGAGACATCGTGGGCCGCCGCCGTACGCTCACGATCGGCGTCCTCCTCTTCGCGACCTCCTCCCTGCTCGGCGGACTCGCCACCGACAGCGCCTGGCTGCTCGCGGCCCGCGCACTACAGGGCGTGGGCGCCGCGCTCATCGCACCCAACACGCTCGCCCTGATCACCACCAACTTCCCGGAGGGCCCGCGCCGTCACCATGCGCTCGGCATCTACTCCTCCATGGCGGGCATCGGCGCCTCGATAGGCCTGGTCATCGGCGGCATGCTCACCTCCTGGGCGTCCTGGCGCTGGGCCCTGCTGATCAACGTGCCGATCGGCGTCGCGGTGGCCACCGCCCTTCCCCGTTTCGTCGCCGAACCACCGCGCCACGCGGGCCGGTTCGACGCGGCGGGCGCGCTCACCGGCACCGCCGGGATGACCTCGCTGGTGTACGCGTTCATCCGGGTCTCCTCGGACGGCTGGGGCGATACGCAGGCGCAGTTGGGGTTCAGTTTCGCGGCGGCCCTGCTGGCGGGCTTCACCCTGGTCGAGTCCCGCGCCGCCCAACCCATCATGCCGCTGCGCCTGTTCACGAGCCGCAACCGCGCGGGCGGCTACGCGGGCGTCCTGCTGCTGCCGGCGGGCATGTTCGGCGCGTTCTACTTCCTCACCTTGATCAGCCAACGTGTCCTGGACTACAGCCCGTTGCGCGCGGGCTTCGCGTTCCTGCCGATGACGCTGGCGATGTTCACGGTCGTGCGTCTCGTACCGCGCCTGCTGGCCCGCTTCGGCGCCAAGCCGATCCTGCTCACCGGCATGGCCGTGCTCGTCGCGTCGGCGACGTGGCTGTGGCAACTCCGCCCCGGCGACGGCTACTTGACCGGCCTGCTGGGCCCCCTGTTCCTGATGGGCCTGGGCGTCGGCCTCAGCTTCATGCCGCTCAACGTGACGATCCTCGCGGGCATCGAGCCGCGTGAGGCGGGCGCCGCGTCGGGTCTCCTCCAGACCCTTCAGTGGCTCGGCGGCACCCTCGGACTGTCCATCCTGGTCACGGTCTTCGGCACGGCGACCCGGCACGCGACCGGGTCACCGTCCGAGATCCTCGTCCACGGGTCGGCCAGGGCGTTCGGCGTCGGCGCGCTGATCGCCCTGGTCGCGCTGCTGGTGTCGGCGCTCGTGATCACCGGCAGGAAACCCGAGCGGGCCGAGGGGACTGCCTAGAGAGGACTGAGGGGACTGAGGGGGACTGCTGGGACCGCCTAGAACAGCGCGCTGTACGCGTTCAGCGCGGGCTGGCCGCCGAGGTGGGCGTACAGGACTGTGGAGTCGGCGGCGATCTCACCGCGGGCGACCAGGTCGATCATCCCTGCCATGGACTTGCCCTCGTAGACGGGGTCGGTGACCATCCCCTCGGTGCGGGCGGCGAGGCGCATCGCCTCCAGGGTGGTCTCGTCGGGGATGCCGTAGATGCCGGCGTGGTAGCGGTCGTCCAGTTCGACGTCGTCGAGGGTCAACTCGCGCTTGATACCGATCAGTTGGGCGGTGCCCTGGGCGATGCGGGCCACCTGCTCGCGGGTCTCGGCGGGCTTCGCCGAGGCGTCGATGCCGAGCACCCGGCGCTCACGCCCGCCCGCCTCCTCGATGGCCTTGAACCCCGCGACCATGCCGGCCTGGGTGGAGCCGGTCACCGAGCACACCACCACCGTGTCGAAGAAGACGCCCAACTCCTCTTCCTGCTGGGCGACTTCGTGGGCCCAGTTGGCGAAGCCGAGGCCGCCGAGCGGGTGGTCGGAGGCGCCGGCCGGGATGGCGTACGGCTTGCCGCCGCCCTCCTCGACCTCGCGCAGAGCCTGCTCCCAGCTCTCCTTGAAGCCGATGCCGAACCCGGCCTTCACCAGCCGTACGTCCGCTCCGGCGAGGCGGCTGATCAGGATGTTGCCGACCTTGTCGTAGACGGAGTCGGGCCACTCCACCCAACTCTCCTGGATCAGCACGCACTTGAGCCCGGCGCGGGCGGCACAGGCCGCGACCTGGCGGGTGTGGTTGGACTGCACGCCGCCGATCGAGACGAGGGTGTCGCAGCCCTTCGCGAGGGCGTCGGCGACGAGGTACTCCAGCTTGCGGGTCTTGTTGCCGCCGTACGCGACACCGGAGTTGCAGTCCTCGCGCTTGGCCCAGAGGGCTGCGCCGCCGAGGTGTGCGGTGAGGCGCTCCAGCGGGTGGACGGGCGAGGGGCCGAAGAGGAGGGGGTAACGGTCGTACGAGGAAAGGGACATGAGTTCTCCAGGGTCAGTCGGCGTCGGCCAGGTCCGCGAGGGTGTGCCAGATGTCGGCCGTGACGCGGACCGCACCGTCCGTGTCACCTTCGGCGCAGGCCTCGATCAGCCGCTCGTGCAGTCCGGCCGAGCGGCAGGAGCCGCCCTCACCGAAGCGTCGTCGCTCCAGTCGGCGGATGAGCGGGGTGTAACGGGCGATGGTGGCGGCGGCGGCGCGATTGCCGCTCACCCGCACCGGTACGTCGTGGAGTTCGTCGTCGGCGCGCAGGGCCGCGTCCACGTCACCGGCGGCCACGGCGGCGGCGAACCGGTCGTTGGCCGCGCGCATCACGTCAACGTCCGTGTCCCGCAAGAGGGGTACGGCGACGCGCGTCACCAACTCGTGCATGGCCCCGACCACGGCGGCGGCGTCCCGCACCTCGGCGGCCACCACCGGCGTCACCCGGGTGTAGCTCTGCGGCTTGCTCTCCAGCAGGCCCTCCTCCACCAGCCGCGAGAACGCCTCGCGTACCGGCGCCCGCGACAACCCGAGCCGCTCGGCGAGATCGGCGTCCCGCACCACGGACCCGGGCTCGATCTCCCCGGCCACGATGGCGTCGCGGATCGCTTCGTAGGCGCGGTCGCGGAGAAGGGTGCGCGGGACGGGCCGTAGGGCTTCCATGAACCGAATAGTAGAACTGAAATGTTAGATGTCAATGGTGCGCCCACACCCTCGTCCACACATGGGTGTGGCCCGCACCCATGTGTGGGTGCGGGCCACATGTCTCACTTCAGGCCGCCCAGGGCCAGTCCGCGTCCCGGGCCGCCTCCAGCAGCGGCACCATCCGGAAGGCCGCGTCCGAGAGGCCGCCGAAGGTGTGCCGGTTGGCGGTGCCGGACGGGCCGTGGCCTGCCCGGTACCCGGCGAGGTTCCAGGTGTAAACCGGCACCCCGGCCGGTACCTGCGCGGTCGGGTCGCCGTGCCGGCTGTACTCGTACTGCTCGTCGGTGACGATCAGCACCCGGTCCTGACCCCGGTAGTGCGAGCGGACCGCCGAGGTGGTGTCGGTGCCGCCCAGGTCGCCGAAGCGGCCCAGGATCCTGAGCACCGACTCGCCCGCGCCGAAGTCCAGGCGCTTGCTCGTGGTGCCGAACTCGACGAGGTCCGCGTCCGCCGCCCGCAGCGCGAGCGCCGTGCCGAAGATCGCCGCCGCGTCGGCCCGGTTGAGCTCCGAGCGGTCGGACAGCCGCGAGAAGAACATCGAGCCCGAGCGGTCCACGAGCACCAGCGTGCGGCCCGGCAGCGCGGGCACGTTGGCCAGCGAGTGGCCGAGCGCCTGCTCCAGCGGGTACGACCAGCGCAGCGAGGGCGCGTGCTGGTACGCGGCGAGGTACCGGAAGGGGAACTGCCGCGAGCGCGCGACCTCCGCCGGGTCGCTGATCTTCGCCGCGACCCGGGCCGCGACCTCGTCGCAGACCCCGGCCTCGTCGAAGTTCCGGAGGTTCCGGACCAGCGCCATCGAACCCATGGACGGGATGGCCGCCTCCCAGGCCGCCTTGTCCATCGGCCCCTGGAGCCAGCCGGCCAGCGCCTCCCACGTCATCCCGGCCGCCGCGAGCCGCTCCGCGCCGTCGGCCGCGGTGACGACAGCGCGTCGCCGCTCGACCGGCAGCGCCATCAACTCGCGGTGCGCGGTGAGGACTTGGTTCGACGCGGGCGGTACGGCGGTGTCCGGGTGGTGCCGCCGGTCCAGCGCGTACTGGAACAGCTCGCCCTGCCACGCCTTGTCCGGGTCCGGCGCCGCGTGCACCAGGTTGAGGATGTCGCCGAAGCGGTAGCCCCTGGCCGCGGTGTCGTACTTCAGCAGCGACTTGCCGCCGTAGAGACGCCGTACGGCGTCGGCGACACCGCGCTTGACGGGCTTCGGGATGGCGCGGCCGTAGCGCGTGGTCCAGTACGCGAGCAGCTCGCCGGGCTCGTCCGGGCGCCGGAGCACGGAGTCGACGACCTGTCGGTTCGAGGGGCCGTCGGTCGCGCCGGCGTCGAGGCGGGCCTTCACGTACTCGGCGGCGCCCACGAGGGAGGCCGTACGGAGGTTGCCCTCGCCGCGCAGCCAGCCGAGGAGGCCGGCCGTCCAGGCCGGGTCGGTGACGGCGAGCTCGCGCACGAGCGTGGCGAAGCGGTCGTCGCGGTCGGCGCCGGTCTCGTAAAAGGTCTGCTGGGAGACGAAGTTGGCGACGGCGAGCAGAAAAAGCTCGGAGCGCGCGTCGCGCTCACTGCCTCGGCCGCCCTGGTAGGTACGGAGCACTCGGCCCGTGGAGGTGACGCGCGAAGTGGGCTGGGTCTTCGCCGCCTTGGTGTTGAATCGCGCCATGGTGAATTCCCCCGAATTCCTTGGTGTTTCGGAGGAAGACGCAGCGGAAGGTGGATGCCCGAGATCAGAGAGCGGCGACGGACTTATCAGATGCTCTACCCAATTGAGCTACACCGACCCGAAGTCGATGACGGGACTCGAACCCGCAACCGTCTGGCCCAATGAAGTAACCGTTGCCTGCGCACCGGGCACCCACCATGAGCTGCGCCTCCCGAGATCAAGAACGGCTGCGGTGTCTTTTTCGATCACAACGAAGTAACCGCCGCCTGCGCACCGGGAGGTGCGTGCTGTTGTGATCTCAGAGTAGGAGGCGCAGCTCTGGAGGGGCCAACCAATTAATTCCGTACGGGAGTTCAGCCGCGCTTCTGCCGCTTCCACGGCCCCGTGATCGCCAGCATGATCCCCGGAGTCTGGATGTTGGCGTAGAGCGTCTTGCCGTCGGGTGAGAAGGTCACGCCGGTGAACTCACTGTATTCCGGCTTCTCTTCGGTGCCGATGTTGAGTTCGTTACGGGCGATCGGGTACGTGCGTCCGCTGTCCGTCGCGCCGAACAGGTGCTGGACGCCCTCGCCGTCCTCGGCGATGACGAGGCCGCCGTAGGGAGAGACGGTGATGTTGTCGGGGCCGTCGAACGCGCCGTCCACGGACGGGTCGGGGTTGACGCCGATGAGGACCTTGAGGGTGAGGGTGCGGCGCTTGGGGTCGTAGAACCAGACGGCGCCGTCGTGCTGGACGGGGCTCTCCGTGCGGGCGAACGAGGAGACGATGTACGTGCCGCCGTCGCCCCACCACATGCCCTCCAGCTTGCGGGCGCGGGTGATCTCACCGGCGGCGAACTGCTTGCGGACGGAGGTCGTCTTGGCGTCGCGGTCGGGGACGTCGACCCAGTCGACGCCGTAGACCGTGCCGATCTTCGTGGCGCGGGAGAGGTCGTCGACGAACTTGCCGCCGGAGTCGAAGCACTTGAAGGCCTGGAGGACGCCCGCGTCGTCGGCGAGGGTGCGCAGCTTGCCGCGGCCGTGGTGGAAGTGCTCCGGCGGGGTCCAGCGGTAGAGGAGGCCGTTGGGGTTGGCCGCGTCCTCGGTCAGGTAGAGGTGGCCGCGCTTGGGGTCGACCACGACGGCCTCGTGGGCGTAGCGGCCAAGTGCCTTGATGGGCTTGGGGTTTCGGTTGGCGCGACGGTCGACCGGGTCGACCTCGAAGACGTAACCGTGGTCCTTGGTGAAGCCGTTGGTGCCGGCCTTGTCCTCGGTCTCCTCGCAGGTGAGCCAGGTGTCCCAAGGGGTGTTGCCGCCCGCGCAGTTGGTGACGGTGCCGGCGATGCCGACCCACTCGGCGACGTGGTCGCGGCGGACCTCGACGACCGTGCAGCCGCCGGCCCCGGCGGGGTCGTAGACGAGGCCCTCGGTGAGCGGGACGGGGTGGGGCCACTGGGCGCGGGGGCCGGCCAGCTCGTGGTTGTTGACGAGGAGGGTGGCGCCGCGCGGGCCGTCGAAGGTGGACGTGCCGTCGTGGTTGGAGGGGGTGAACTCGCCCGATTCCAGCTTGGTTTTCCCGCAGTAGGTGATGACGCGGTATTTGAAGCCGGCGGGGAGGGCGAGAAGGCCGTCCGGGTCGGCGAGCAGCGGGCCGTAGCCGACGCCGGGGTGCTGGTGCCCGTGACCGTATTCGGCCGCCGAGTCCTCACTGTCGGTGTCGGTGGCGGCGAGGGCGTTGGGCGCGGTGGCGAGGGCGCCGACGCTGCCCGCCAGCGCGACCCCGGCACCGGTCAGCGCGGACTTTGCGGTGAAATCCCTGCGGGTGAGCGACATGCGTGTCTCCTGTGACGGTGGGTGTGCCGTGGAGGGTGGCGGACCTCGGTCGGCGCCACGCTCCCGCCCATGCCTGAACGGGAGTTGAACGCCGAGCGACATCGCCAGTCCCTCTTCCATGAATCCGTATGTACTCCCCCACGAAACCCAAAAGTCATCCGCTCCGGAAGAATCGGCCGGGCGGCACTTCGAAAGCAAGGTCAAAGGGCGTGTAGCGGACGGAAAGTATGGATCGGGGCGAAATTCGTGATTCATTTCAGATTGCCTTGACTCTGCCTGCCCCCCGGCCATAGACCTGAAGAGCACACCGCGGAGGGCCGGTTCACGAATCCGGCCCGTGTGAGCGGGAAGTGCCCCCTTGAACGGCCCTTTCGAGAAGGCGCGATCGCAGCAGCCATAAGGGACCGAGAGCCGTGACCCGATGAGGTGGTCTGGCGTGAGCCAGCCCGAGATGATGCGAGGACCGACCGGCGGCCAGCTGAGTGACAGCTCCCGCCGGCAAGCGAATTCAGACTTCCTGCGGCCGCAGTCGCCGCTGGCCAACGTCGTCGGCTTCGGCCACGGCGTGAAGTGGATCGACGGACAGGCCACGGGCGAAGCGGCCGTGCTGGTGTTCGTGACCCAGAAGGTGCCGGAGTCCCAGCTCCCCGAGCGGGATGTCATCCCGCGGACGATGGACGACGGCACCCCCACCGACGTCGTCGCGGTCGGCCATGTCGCCGCGCAGCGTCAGCAGCAGCAACGCAGGACCCCGGGCCGCTCCGAGGACCGCGGTACCTCCTACCGGAGCGACGGCAGCACGGCCGAGCAACTCGCCGGCCTCGCGCAGCCGTTGCTGGAAGAGCTGGGCGGGCTCGGCCAGTTCGAGCCGCAGCTCCTCAAGCGCCGTATGCGCCCGGCTCGTTCAGGCGTCTCGATCGGCAACGTGCGAGTGACCGCGGGCACGTTGGGCAGCGTGGTGTACGACTTCCTGCCGGGCGCCTCCGTGGACCCGCCGGGCCCCGGCCTCGGCACACCCGCGAGGTTCTACGTCCTCTCCAACAACCACGTGCTGGCCGACTGCAACCGCGCCCAGCTGGGGAGTTCGATCCTTCAGCCCGGCGCCTACGACGGCGGCACGGACCCCGACGACCGCCTCGCGACCCTGGACCGGTTCATCCCGATCCAGTTCGCGCCGCAGATCCCGGTGGAGCACCACAACAACGTGGTGGACTGCGCGCTCGGCGCCGTGGACTTCCAGGACGCCACCCGTGAGCAGCACTTCAGCGGTGCGCCGCGCGCCTGGCGGCGCAAGGCCAACGTCTCGGTCGGCGACCTGGTGAAGAAGACCGGCCGTACGACGAACATCAGCTTCGGCCGGATCATCGCGACCGACGTCACGATCGACGTCGGCTACGGCACGGCGGGCACGGCCCGGTTCAAGGACCAGGTCCTGACGACGAGCATCTCGGCGGGCGGCGACTCCGGTTCGCTGGTGACCTCCCTCGACAACGTCGCGACCGGTCTGCTCTTCGCGGGCTCCTCGGTCGTCACCGTGGCCAACCACATCGAGAACGTCCGCGCACTGCTGCGGGTGGAGATCGCCGAGCAGCTGGCCTGACGGTCACTCAGCACCCGTAACGGTCGCTCAACACCCGTACCGGAAGAGGGAATCAGCATGACCACGCAGGCCAAGCGGCAGAAGAGCCATACCGGCTCCGAGCACCGCTTCCACAATCCCCAGGGCGCGGAAGTAAAGACGCGTGACGAGGCGTTCGCCTCCCAGCAGGACATGACCGCCGAGGCGGCCTCCGCGTCCACCAAGCTGGAACTGCACAACGGGTCGATGACCTTCGCCATCGAGGTGGAGTACAACCCCAACACGTACCCGCACGTCGTGACCGGCGGCCGGATCACCTCCGGCATCAGCGGCGCCCCCTGGGACATCACGGGCGGCTTCATGGGCGAGACGATCCGTCTCGACGCGAAGCGCACCGGCCAGGGCGCCCATGCCAACGCGATGACCCTCGTCGGCGAGTTCCAGAACCCGCCGGCCTACCGGGGTACGTACGGCTTCAACGGGGACTCCTCGTCGTTCAAGCACACGACGAGCTACCACTGCTGAGGCGGTGAACCGTCGGGGTGTGGGGAGGTCGACCTCCCCACACTCCGGCTTTCCGCGTCAATTCCCTTGCTGGGAGCGCGCCTTGAAGGCCGCCTTGCGCGCTTCCTTCGCGATCCGCTTGTCGGGGTGCAGGCGTCCCATCGCCTCCAGGACGTCCGCGGTCGCCGGGTGGTCGACCCGCCAGGCCGCCGCGAAGAAGCCGTTGTGCTGCTGGGCCAGGCCCTCGACCAGGGCTTGCAGCTCCTCGGAGTTGCCCTCGGCGGCGAGTTGCGCGGCGACCGTGTCGACGGTCAGCCAGAACACCAGGTCCTCGGAGGGCGCGGGGACGTCGCTCGCGCCGTGTTCGCTCAGCCAGACGCGGGCGAGGCCGCCCAGTTCGGGGTCGTCGAGCACCTCGCGCAGTGCGGGCTCGGCCTCGTCGCCGACGAGGGAGAGTGCCTGCTGGCAGAGCAGCCGCCGTAGCGGCGCGCCGGTGTCGGCGCCGCGGGCCGCGGCGAGCAACTCCCGTGCCGCGGCGAGGGGTTCACGACCGGCCAGCCACTGCTCGGTCTCGGCCCGCGCGGCCGCCTGCGGGAACGTCGACGTCCCGTCGAGCAGCGCGTCCGCGCCCTTGTCCGCGAGATCTCCTACGGCGGGGGCGGCGAAGCCCGCTTCGAGGAGGCGGGCGCGCAGGCCGTAGAGGCCGAGGGGGGTGAGGCGGACCATGCCGTAGCGGGTGACGTCGGTCTCGTCGACGGGCGCGGTGGGTCCGTCGGTCAGCTCGTCGGGGTCGGCCATGAGGGCCTCGTCGACGGGCTGGTACTCGACGATGCCGACCGGTTCGAGGAGCCGGAACTGGTCGTCGAGGCGCATCATCGCGTCGGAGACCTGTTCCAGGACGTCGTTGGTGGGCTCGCCCATGTCGCTGGGCACGATCATGGAGGCGGCGAGCGCAGGCAGCGGGACGGGGCCGTCGCCGGGGCCGTCCTCGTTGACAGTCAGGAGGTAGAGGTTGCCGAGGACGCCGTCGAGGAACTCGGCCTCCGCCTCGGGATCCCAGTCGAGTGACGAGAAATCGACCTCGCCGCCCTCGTCCATGGCGTCGACAAGACCGTCCAGATCGGGCACGCTCGCGTCCGCGAGAAGGGTGTCGAGGGCCCCGAGCCACACCGCAAGCACATCGCCGGGCGAGCCGGAGGTGAGCTGCGCCAGCTCCTCGCCCGCCGCCACGGTGCCCTCCTCCTCGTCGACGACCTCGACGAGCCCGGTGTCCACGGCGACCCGCCAGGCCTCGCTCGCGTCGGCCGCGGCGTCCTCGCCGGTGAGACCGAGGAGCTCGGCCGCGGCGGGCAGTTGCTCGTCGACAAGGCTGCCACCGGCGTCGATGCGGGTGTCGGGCCCCGCCCAGCGGGCGAGCCGTGCGGCCCGGGCGAGCAGGGGTGTGGACAGCGCGTCGCGCGCCAGCTCCGCTTCGGAGTGCAGCCGCACCGGCGGCAAGGGGGAGCTGTCTGACATCGGTGGGTTCTCCTAGGGCGCCTCGAAGGCCGTACGACGGCTGTACGACGGCCGTACACGACACACGACTCAGCCGCTCAGCCTAGACGGATTTCGCCCCATGCCGCCCGGTTCATGTTCCGGCCACGAGGAGTACATGGCCGAAACCTTGACAACTGGGCGGCCTCGCAATGAGATTGACGCGCGTAGAAATGTCATGGACACCTATTCCAGGTAAGTTCTACGCGCGTCGCCACCGCCCCACCGGTTCGCGGCTCCCACCGCCGTATTACCTGTTCTCACCTGTTCCTGTTGTTCCATCACCCTCGTCCCGGCACTCATGCATGTCCCCGGAGGGATCCCGTTGCCGAGCAAGTCCTCCGCGCGTCTCGCCGCGCTCACCGTCGCCGCCGTCTGTTCCGTGGCGTCCACGATCGTTCTCACCTCGCCCGCGCACGCCGACAGCGTGCGCATCCATGACATCCAGGGCACGACCCGGGTATCCCCGTACGCCGGCCAGAAGGTCGCGGACGTACCGGGCATCGTCACGGGCGTCCGTACGTACGGCTCGTCGAAGGGGTTCTGGTTCCAGGACGCGACCCCGGACGACAACCCGGCCACGAGCGAGGGCGTCTTCGTCTTCACCAGCTCCACGCCGAAGGTCGCCGTCGGCGACTCGGTCACCGTCTCCGGCACGGTCTCCGAGTACGTGCCGGGCGGTGCCGCCACGGGCAACCAGTCGCTGACCGAGATCACCAAGCCGACGGTCACCGTCGTCTCCAGCGGCAACGCCGTTCCGGCCGCCGTCGTGATCAGCGACCGGTCCGTGCCGAGCAAGTACACGCCGGCCGGCGACACCGCCGCGAGCAGCTCGATCAACGCGCTGACGCTCCAGCCGAAGAAGTACGCCCTGGACTACTACGAGTCCCTTGAGGGCATGAACGTCCAGGTCTCCGACGCGCGCGTGGTCACCGCGACCGACCCGTACGCGGAGCTGTGGGTCACGGTGAAGCCGCACGAGAACGCCACCAAGCGCGGTGGCACGATCTACGGCTCCTACGACTCCCAGAACGGCGGGCGCCTGCAGATCCAGTCCCTGGGCGCGACTGCGGACTTCCCGGTCGTCAACGTCGGCGACAAGCTCACCGGCACCACGGCCGGCCCGCTGGACTTCAACCAGTACGGCGGCTACACCCTCGTCGCGAACGAGATCGGCGCCGTGAAGAGCGCGGGCCTCAAGCGCGAGACGACGAAGAAGCAGTCGAAGAGCCAGCTCGCGGTGGCGACGTACAACGTCGAGAACCTCGACCCGTCGGACGGCACCTTCGCCGCGCACGCCGCCGCGATCGTGAACAACCTCCAGTCCCCCGACATCGTGTCCCTGGAGGAGATCCAGGACAACAACGGTGCCACGGACGACGGCACGGTCGACGCGAGCGTCACGGTGAACAAGCTGATCGACGCGATCGTCGCGGCGGGCGGCCCGAAGTACGACTGGCGCTCGATCAACCCGGTCAACGACCAGGACGGCGGCGAGCCCGGCGGCAACATCCGCCAGGTGTTCCTGTTCAACCCGGAGCGGGTCTCCTTCACCGACCGCACGGGCGGCGACTCGACGACCGCCGTCGGTGTCACCAAGGTGCACGGCAAGGCCCAACTCACCGCGTCCCCGGGCCGGATCGACCCGGCCAACGCGGCCTGGAGCGCGAGCCGCAAGCCGCTCGCGGGCGAGTTCGTCTTCAAGGGCAAGACGGTCTTCGTGATCGCCAACCACCTGATCTCCAAGGGCGGCGACCAGCCCCTGACCGCCCAGTACCAGCCGGTCACCCGCAGCTCGGAGACCCAGCGGCACGCGCAGGCGACGGCGGTCAACGCCTTCGTCAACGAGATCCTCGCCGCGCAGAAGAACGCGGACGTGATCACGCTCGGCGACATGAACGACTTCGAGTTCTCCGACACCGCGAAGATCCTCGAAGGCGACGGCGAGCTGTACTCGGCGATCAAGTCCCTGCCGAAGAACGAGCGTTACACGTACGACTACCAGGGCAACCAGCAGGTCCTGGACCAGATCCTGATCAGCCCGTCGATCCGCAAGGACTGCTTCGAGTACGACAGCGTCCACATCAACTCGGAGTTCAACGACCAGATCAGCGACCACGACCCGCAGGTGCTGCGCTTCCAGCCGTAGCACCCGCGGGGCCCACGGGGGGCACGGGGGGCACGGGGGGGTGGTTGGACGGGGTCTCGCCGACTTGCACCAGGTCAGGCGAAGGCCCCGTCCAGCCAGTTCCGCCAGGCGAGTTCGTTCGCCTTGGCGTCGGCGTCCGGGGCGAAGTCGTGGACGCTGATGCCGACCGGGGCGCCCCAGTGGTTGCGCCCGAAGAAGCGGATCAGTGCGCTGTCGGTGCGCAGTCCGATGAAGTACGGGTCGCGGAAGTCGAGTACGGCGTCCAGGAGTTGACCCTCGGGACCGCGCGCCTGGATCCGTGTCCCTTGCTCGGTGTCGTCCGCGAGGCCGAGCGCCCGGCCGACAACTCCGAAGGCGTCGGCGGCGGTTGAGGCGTCGGGGCCGTCGAACGTCGCGAACGCGACTGGCCGACCCGCGAAGTGGGTGACGTACTCCCGCAGGGTGTGCAGATAGAACGCGTTGTGCTTGCGCGCGCCGTCGTACTGGTTGTCCCAGTCGTCGGTGAAGATCCCGCTGTGCACGTACCGCACCCAGGCCCGCCGGCCGTCGTCACGGGGCTCGATGGTCTCGTCGATCTGGTTGAGACTCTGGGTGGGGAAGCCCACATCCTCACTGAGGGCGGTGAGCCGGTGCGGCGGGTCGAAGTTCGTGAGCGTGGACCCGAAGGGCCCGACCCGCTTCTCCCCGTCGAACTCCATCGGCCACAGCCACCCGCCCGTACCGGACGTGATGGCGTCCCACACCTCCCCCGGCGTGGCGTCGACCTCAAACTCGTAGACGATCTCGAATTCCTTGGACATGGCTGACTCCTGAGTACTACGGGTTCTACGGGTTCTACGGGTTCTACTGGCTCTATTGGCTCTATTGGCTCTGCTGGTTCTGCTGGTCCAGTTCTGGGGTGGGTGGCGTCTTGAGCGTGGGGTGGACGGCCACGACGATCCGGTGGTCGCGCCCCTCCTCTGCGTCACCCGCGTCGTACTTGCGGATGAGGGCGCTCACCCCGGCGGTCAGCTCCTGGATGAACGCGGCCCGGTCGGCGGCGGACGCGAAGCGCACCTCGCCGTCCAGCGCGTAGGTCGCCAGCCGCTGGTGAGCCTTGGTCGCGCCGGTGATCAGCGAACCGACGTCCCGCACCAGCCGGGCGCCGAGCGCCAGCAGCCAGCGCGCGGAGAGCTGGTCGCGGAACCGGTCCGGGTCCGGCTGCACGGCGGCGAGCGCGAGCGGCGAGATGACGTACGACGCGGCGGTCGCCCGCATCATCCGCTCGGTGACATTGCCCTTGCGCCGCTCGCCGTCCAGCTCGACCAGGCCGTGCCGTTCCAACGCCTTGAGGTGGTAGTTCACCTTCTGCCGGGGCAGTCCGACCTTGCCGGCCAGCATGGTGGCCGACGCGGGTCCACCCGCCAGCTCGGCGAGCAGGCGGGCCCTTATGGGGTCCAGCGAGACGGCTGCGGCCTCGGGGTCCTCGATCACGGTGACGTCCAGCATGCGTCCACCGTCTCACCGAACACTTTTTTTGTCCAGGGGGGTGAGATTGTCGGTGGGGGTGCCGGGGGGCGCCATTCTTTACGGGTCCCGCTCCGCGCGGGGGGGGCGACGCCACGACGCCACATCGACCAGGGGGATCCAGTGATGAGCACCGATCCGGAGCGCACACCGCGCCTCGCCGAGGACGCCACGGCGGAGGACGCCTGAGCGATCTACGACTTTCTGGTGCCGCGTCTCGAATCGCTGCGGCGGGCTCACGACAGCGGCACGGAGGAGCACCGCACGGCCGCGGCTCTCGTCGAGGCGGTGTCCGCCCCGGTGCCGGCGATCGAATCGGAGATCCGAGGCACCGAGAAAGTGCGCATCGCCGACCCCTCGGCCCGACCGCTCACTCCCGCCCCGGCGTCGGCCGAGAGCGAGCGGATCGCCAAGGAGAAGCGGCGACTCGGCATGATCAGGGAGTACTGGAACCAGCTCTGCGGCATCGTTCACACCTGGCGCGGGAGCGACGGTTACGACCAGGCCCGGTGGCAGCAGGCGACGTTCCTGGACGCGAGCGCCGAGGCCGAGTACCACCGGTACCGCACCGCAGCACCGTGATCAGTCGGCGACGAGCCCGAGCGCGTGGTCGTAGCGGCTGACCGTGGTGCTCTTCAACCCCGGCCAGGTCTGGACGCGTTGCCACAGCTCGGTGGCGGAGCCGATGCCGTCGCCGGGGGCCGCGAGGGCCTCGATGTGGGACTGGGCGCTGTCCCACTCCGCGTAGTTGAGGACGCGGGTGCCGTCGGTGGAGAGGTGGAAGTGGGCGGAGATGCCGCCGGGGTGCGGCGCGGGTTCGTTCTCCAGGGCCTCGAACACGGCGTCCACCCAGGCGCGTTGGCGGTCGGGGTCGGGGCCCTCGAACTCGATGTCCACGATCACGATGCAGCCGGGGATGCGCCTGGGGATGCGTCCGCCCCGGTCCGCCGGAGCGCCACCGCTGCGGTAGTGCCGGTAGCGGCCGAGGCCGAGCCGCTCGATGCCCGGTACGGCGGTGTCGATCTCGTCGACGCGCTCCTGACGGCGGGTCTTGACGAAGGCCTCGTACGCCGGCTCGCTCGTCCACTGCGCGTAGTGCAGCAGGGTGGAGGCGTCGTGGCCGGTGTACACGTGGTAGCCGAGGAGGTCGCCGGCGGGCCAGGGGCGGCGCTCCCAGGCACCGGCGATCGCCTCCACGGACTGCCGTTGGCGCAGGGGTGTTCCCACGCGCCAGGTGCTGAAGAAGGGGGCGCCGACGCGGGGGTCGGCGAGGTCGGGGTGGGAGTCGGTTCGGCGGGTGGTCATGCGGGCCTCCGGTGCTCGGTACGGGTGCGTGTACCGAGCAGCCTTCAACCTCGACCAGAGTTGAGGTCAAGGCCCGCTCCCTACTGCTGTGCCCCGCCCCCTTCCAGCCGCGCCAACCGGCTCTGGAACCAGTCGAGCCGGGCCTGCAACAGGGCGGCCTCCGCGACGAGTTCGGGCACGCCGAGCCCTTCGGGAAGCCCGGGGTCGACGGTCGCCGCCGGGTCGCCTGGATCTCCCGGGTCGCCTGGATCTCCCGGGTCGCCTGGGCCTCCCGGGCCTCCTGGGGCGCCGCTCCCGGCCACCACCCGCAGCCCGTCCCCGGCCAGCCGGGCGAACGTGGCGAGTGAGACGGACGTACGGCCGTGGACGCAGCCCGCGCACGCGGCGGCCAGGGCGCGCCAACCGGGCCTGCCCCAACCGGCGTCGGCGAGCGCGACGGCTCGCGCGCCGCAGGCGCAGGGACCGACGGTGGCGGTGCGGATGCGCTGGCGGGCGTAGCGGAAGCCGAGTTCGAAGCGGATGTAGGTGCCGAGGACGGTGATGTCGAGGAGGACCGCCGCGCGGTGCTCGGCGATGCACAACAGGGCTTCCGCGGTGGCCCGTTCGTGCACACAGTGAAAGCCGCAGTCGCAGCGCCGCGCGGGCGAACGGTGCCGGCTGCCGTAGACGCAGGACGCGTCGGCCATGACTCCGTACGGCAGCGCGCCGCCCAGCGACACACCGGTGAACCCGGCCCGGGTGCCGTCCTGGGACAGCACCGGGTGGGCGATCTTGAATCCGGTCGGCGGCTCCGTCGGACGTTCCTCGGGGAGCCGCAGCCTCATCGGGCGGCCGGAACCTCTTCGGGCGCCTTCTCCCGCGTGAACTCCGCCGCGCTCTCGGGGAGTTCGAGCTCTTCCTCGTGAATCTGCGGCCGCTCTTCGGCTACTCCGGTGGCCAGTGCCTTGCCGAGCTTCATGACGCCTCCCGTGACCAGGGGTCGATCAACTTCCCACGTCTGTGACCTTCCTGGCCATGGTGACCCATGAAAGGGCCAGTTGGACATAGGGCCTTGATGCTCGGGGCGCGGAGCGCTAGTAGGGGCCGCCCCGGAAGTAGAGACTCCTGTACGGCCGGGGGCGGTCGCCGTGTTCGTGCGCGGCGTCGGAGCGGTCGGCGGGGGTCGAACGGTCGGCCAGGTCTCGCAACGTCTTCAGGCCGGTCAGGATCTCGGCGCGGTGTTCGGCGGTCTTCATCCAGGCCGGCAGCCGCGCGAACATCGCCAGCGTCGGTGACAGTCGGCCCCGTTCGCGCAACTGCGCGCCCACGTAGGCCGAGAGGGCGTCGATGTGTTCCTCGTTGTAGGCCCACAGGATGTGGCCGGCGCAGCGGGTCTGGAGCCAGAGCGGCCGACGGAAGAAGGGGTCCTCGGTGCCGCCCGGCTCGGCGCCGACCAGGGCGTTGTCCCGTGTGTCGGCTTTCCAGTCGGCGACGGCCCCGCACCCGGCGCACGCCAACCGGCGCGGCTGGAACAGCAGTTCCATGGCGGACCGGGGCGCGGGCAGGCCAGGTCGCGGGACCACGAGCGCACGGCCGCCGCAGCGGGGGCAGACCACCAGCACCCGACCGGTGAACCGGGCCAGCGGGACGCCCTCGTCGCGGTGCCGTGCGGGATCCCCCGCGGCGTCGCCCTTCCCCGTCACGCCGCCCCCAACGCCTTC
Organism: Streptomyces prunicolor; assembly: GCF_045162825.1. Taxonomy (NCBI): domain Bacteria; kingdom Bacillati; phylum Actinomycetota; class Actinomycetes; order Kitasatosporales; family Streptomycetaceae; genus Streptomyces; species Streptomyces prunicolor. The sequence continues at coordinate 2,564,943 of NZ_CP108676.1, forward strand.
GCGACCGCGTCCCTGTCCTCTTCCTCCGAGGGGGCCGATCGGCCCTGGCCCGCCGCGAGTTCGGCGAGGGAGGTCATCGTCACGCCGGGCAGGCCGCAGGCCGTGAAACGGGTGAACTCCGCAAGGTCGGACGTGATGTTGAGGGCGAAGCCGTGGCTCGTCACGCCGCCCCGATGGGGGCCCCTCCCGCTCGAGCGAAGCCGAGAGTGGGGGAGCATCCCGATCGAGGCGAGCTTCGCGCCGTCCGGTGTCCACACGCCGACCAGGGACTGGGCGCCGGGTGGGGTGTCCCGTCGTAGCGTCTCGAAACCGAGGGTGGTGCAGGCGTCGATCAGGGCGTTCTCGACCTGGCGCACGATGTCGCCGGGGCCGCGCTCGCGGAGGTTGAGGACCAGGTAGCCGATCAGCCGGCCGGGGCCGTGGTAGGTGGCCTGGCCGCCGCGGTCGACCGGGATCAGGGGGATCGGGGAGTCGGTGGGGAGTTCGGCGGGCGGGGTGCGGGCGCTGTAGGTGATGACGGGCGGGTGGGTGAGCAGGGCGAGGCGGTCGGGGATCTCGCCCGCGCGGCGCTGCCCGACCCAGCGGGTTATCCGCTCGACGGCCTCCTCGTACGGCACCTCGCCGAGGTCGAACCGCTCGATGTCACCCATTGTGCAGTATTCCTGATTGGTATTCGGCAGAAGAATTAAGTAGTGCTTCACTGTCGTTCTGCCGAGACTACTCCTATGACACACACGGCCCCCTCCGCCCCACCCCCTTTCGGCCGCGCCCTGTGCGCGATGATCACGCCCTTCACGGAGGCGGGGGAACTCGACCTCCCCGGTGCTCAACTCCTCGCCGCGCGGCTGGTGTCGGAGGGCTGTGACGGGCTCGTGCTGTCCGGGACGACCGGTGAGTCACCGACCACGACGGACGCGGAGAAGTCGGCGCTGATCACGGCCGTCCGCGAGGCCGTCGGCGACCGGGTCCCGCTCGTCTCGGGTGTGGGCACCTTCGACACCCGGCACACCGTGGAACTCGCCCGGCAGGCCGAAAAGGCGGGCGCGGACGGGGTGTTGGTGGTCTCGCCGTACTACAGCCGACCCCCGCAGGACGCCCTGGAGGCACACTTCCGCGAGGTCGCCCACGCCTCGGGACTGCCCCTCGTGCTCTACGACATCCCGGGCCGCACCGGCACCCGTATCGAACCGGAGACGATGATCCGGCTCGCCGAGCACCCCAGGATCGTCGCGGTCAAGGACTGTTCCTACGACTTCCTGGGCGCCCAAAAGGTGCTGGGCAGAACGGAGTTGGCGTATTACGCCGGCTGCGACGAGCACATTCTCGCGCTGTACGCGGTGGGCGGGGTGGGCTATGTGAGCACGGTCGCGAACGTCGTCCCGGCTCAACTCCGGGCGATCCTGGACGTGTTCGAGGCGGGCGACACCCCCGTGTCCGCCCGCCTCCAACAACGTGCCACACCGCTCATCGAGTTGCTGATGGCGGCGGGACTGCCCGGCACCGTGACGGTCAAGGCGCTGCTCAACTCCCTCGGCCTGCCCGGGGGTTCGGTCCGGGCTCCGCTGCGGCCCGCCGGCCGGGATGCGGTCGACGGGCTGCGGGCGGCGTACGAGGAGTTCATCGCCGTATGACCGGACCGGCGCCAAGTCGGCGCCGGTCCGTCAGCGTTGAGCGAAGACGGGCTTCCACCGTCCGGCGCTGACGTCCGTGCTGCCTCCCAGGAAGCCGCTCAGCGGTACCTCCTTGTCGCTGCCGATGGTGACCAGCACGAGCCGCGCATGGAACTCGCTCTTCCCCGCCCCCGAATCCCCCTTCCCGATGTCCCAGGCGATGAGCGACTTGTCGTCGGCCCAGGCGAGCAGTTCCTGCCCGTGGATCTCGGTCTTCTCGCCGGTGGCGGAGTCGATGACGTACGACGAGGTGGTCCACGCCTCCCCAGCGAAGTCACCGGCGACGTGCTTGCCGTCGGGGGACAGGCCCGCGTCGATGTACGAGACCAGGTACTTGTCGCCGTTCTGCGGCGCGGGGACCTCGGCGCCGGTGAAGTCGTAGAACAGCTTGTTGACTTCCTCGGAGGGGACGCCGGCCCAGACGTATCTGTCGTCGGAGGTGAAGGCGAAGTCCTGGCGGTTGTTGATGAGGGTGTTCAGGCCGTCCGCCCGCTGGCCGCCGACCGCGACCCCGCCCCAGGTGCTCTTGCCGGAGGCCACGTCGAAGACGTAGAAACCGGTGCGGCTCGACGGCTTTTCGGGCTCCCCGACGTTGGGATCCGCCGGTTGGAAGTTCGCGTCGGGGTTGTAGGTGTAGGTCGTGGCGACCAGTTTCCGGCCGTCGGCCGAGAACGACAGGCCACCGACCTTGTGACTGACCGGCATCCACCGCTTCACCTCGCCGGTGGCCAGGTCGAGCAGGCCGATCCGGGAGGCGGGCAGGGTCCGTTCCAGGACGGCGGCGGTCTTCATTCCCGGGGCGACGGCGACGAACGACCACTTGGCGGCCTTCACATAGGTGCCGCTCTTGCGGTCGAACAGCCAGTAGGTGCGCTCGGTGACCTTTTCCGTGGCCGACTTCTTGACGGTGGTCGGGATGTAGTAGGCGGCAAGTGCCCTGCTCCCGGCGGCGATCAGCTCACGCGGCGGCGACTGGTTCGGATGGGCGCTCGTCCTGTCCCCGCCCACCACGCCCGACGGACGGACGTCGCTCTTCCCCGAGTCGAGCAGCGGCACGCCCACCGCGACGGCGGCCACGGCGACCGCGGCGGCGACGACGGTCACGAGCCTTCGGGTACGGCGGCGCCGGCGGACGGCGAGCACCCAGTCGGCGAACCCCGGTCCCGCCGGGGGCTGTTCGGCGGCCTGCTCGCGCAACGTGTCGCGCAGGAGATCGTCGACGTTCACGGGCGCACCTCCACGGGCGAGTGGTCACGGGACGACCAGGATTCGGCGTCGGCCGGGCCCAGGGCGGCCAACTCCGGTGCGAGGACGCGCAGTCGGGCGAGGGAGCGGTGGGTGGTGGACCGTACGGTGCCGACGGAACAGCCCAGCAGCCGGGCCACGTCGGCCTCCGGCAGGTCCTCGAAGTAGCGCAGCACGAGGACCGTGCGCTGGCGGGCGGTGAGCCGGGACAGCGCCTCGCGCATCACGACGCGCAGTTCGGCGGCGGACGAGGCGTCCGTGTCCGCGCGGGTCTCGGGCGGTTCGGCGACGGTCAGTTCGCGTCTTCGCCACTTCAGCCGCCACCGGCTGACCTGCTGCCGGTAGAGGATCTGCCGTACGTACGCCTCGGGTTCGTCGATCCGCTCCCACCGCCCGGCCGCCTTGGCCAGCGCGTTCTGCAGCAGATCCTCACCGGCGTACCGGTCTCCCCCGCTGAGCAGCACGGCGGTCCTCAGCAGCGCCGACGACCTGTTGTCCACGAAGTCCCGGAAACCTTCCAGCCCTTCGGCATCCATCGTCACCTTCACTCACTTCCCCGACGGCACACGATGCCCCGCCCCTGTGATCCTTGGGACGCGGGCGGACAGCTTCCGCTATGCCTGTGGGCGCGAGAAAGTTCGGCACGAGAGAATTCCGCCCGCCTCGGCCCGACACAGGTGAGCGCCCCTCCGGCGAACGGAAGGGCGCTCCATCACACATACGACGCTGGTCAGTTGTGGCTGTGCAGGATCTCGTTCAGGCCGCCCCAGACCGCGTTGTTCGGGCGGGCCTCGACCGTGCCGGTGACCGAGTTGCGGCGGAAGAGGATGTTGGAGGCGCCGGAGAGTTCGCGGGCCTTGACGATCTGGCCGTCGGGCATCGTGACGCGGGTGCCCGCGGTGACGTAGAGGCCTGCCTCGACGACGCACTCGTCGCCGAGCGCGATGCCGACGCCCGCCTCGGCGCCGACCAGGCAGCGCTCGCCGATGGTGATGCGGACGTTGCCGCCGCCGGACAGCGTGCCCATCGTGGACGCGCCGCCGCCGATGTCCGAGCCGTCGCCGACCACGACGCCGGCGGAGATCCGGCCCTCGACCATCGACGTGCCGAGCGTGCCGGCGTTGAAGTTGACGAAGCCCTCGTGCATCACGGTCGTGCCCTCGGCGAGGTGCGCGCCCAGGCGGACCCGGTCGGCGTCGGCGATGCGGACGCCCTTGGGAGCCACGTAGTCCGTCATGCGCGGGAACTTGTCGATGGACGTCACCTGGAGGTGCAGGCCCTCGGCGCGCGCGTTCAGCCGTACCTTCTCGACGTCGTCCACGGCGACCGGGCCGAGCGAGGTCCAGGCGACGTTGGCGAGGAAGCCGAACATGCCGTCCAGGCTCTGGCCGTGCGGCTTGACCAGGCGGTGCGAGAGGAGGTGCAGGCGCAGGTACACGTCGTGCGCGTCGAGCGGCTTGTCGTCGAGTGAGGCGATGACCGTGCGGACCGCGATGACCTCGACGCCCCGGCGGGCGTCCGGGCCGATCGCCTTGGCCGCACCCGCGCCGAGCAGCTCCACGGCACGCTCGGCGGACAGCCGCTCCGTACCGGCGGGCCCGGGTTCGGCGGACAGTTCGGGCGCGGGGAACCAGGTGTCGAGTACGGTCCCGTCGGCGGCGAGAGTGGCGAGCCCGGCGGCAACGGCGCCGGTGGTGCGAGGTGCGGTCGTGTCGGTCATGAGGGAAACCTAACCTGGCGGGGGCGGCGGGGACCAACTCGTCCGCGGGGCGTCTCAGGGAACGACACGCCCGTACCCCTCTCGGCGGTGTTACGGGCGGCCCGCACTCCCCTCGTGGTGCGGGCCGCCCGTGCTCGGGGTGCCGGGTCAGCCGCGTTCGCCGGCCTTGTCCACCACCGCCCGCGCGGCGATCGCGTTGCCGCCGACGACCTTGCCGTCCTGGACCATCCGCATGCCGACGATCCGGTAGGTCTGCGGGTCGAGCAGCCACTGGTCCGCCATCGACTCCCCGGACTTGGGGTTGTCCTCCCTGGCGTAGCTCAGAGCGATCACCCGGCGCCCCGAGGCGTCCTTCACCAGGTGGTCGGCGACCGTCCCGCCGGGCAGGGTCGCGAGGGCGCGGTAGAGCGAGGCCAGCCCCTTGGACGGCATCACGTCGGCGGTCAGCAGGACACTGATCTCCGTGTAGTCCGACTCGGCCTGGGTCGCCCCCTGGCCATCGGCGATGGCGTTCTTCTCACGGAGGAACGTGAGGGTCTGCCGGGCACCGGCGGGCAGCGCGTCCAGCACCCGGTACAGCTCGCGCGGCGAGCGGTCGTCGCCCTCACCGCCGTTCTCCAGGTGCATCTTGGTGATGGAGAGCTTGGACTTCTGCCCCTTGGGGACCGGATTCCGGGAGGCCATCGCGCTGCCGTCGTACCGGATCCAACCCGGTTGCTCGATCGCCGACTTGCCCAGCATCTTCACGAGCCCCGGATCGGGCGACTCCGACATCTGCAGGGTGTAGATCCACTGATCGGCCCTGGGTACGGCGGAGTCCGGCTCCTTCTCGACCAACTCGGCTGCCCGCTGCAGGAGTTGAGCCGCACGGATCCCCTTCAGGCTCACGTTCGGCGTGCTCGCGGGCTCCACCTTCCGGCTGCCGGGGGCGGTCCCGCTCAGCAGCACGGTGACGGTGACGGCCACCGCGGTCACCGCCGCCACCACCGCGACGATCACGAACTCCCGCCGCCGCCACAGCACTTGGTGCCGCCCTCCGGCCCGTACCCTCTCGGTGAGTCGCGTACGCCCCGCCGCGAGCCGTCCGCGGTCGGGCGCCGGCGCTCCGGCGCGCAGCTCGCGCACCTGCGTCATCTCGTCCATCGCTACGCCACCTCCGCCGCGTCGTTCACGAATGCGGGATCGGCACCCAGTGCCGAACGCACCTTGCGCCGTGCCCTGTTGAGCCGGGAACGGACGGTGCCGACCGGGATGTCCAGCGCCTCGGCGACCTCCTGATAGGTGAGGTCGGCCCAGGCGACGAGCAGCAACACGTTCCGGTCGCCCGCCGAGAGCGCGGCGAGGGCACCGGCGAGCGGGCCCTGCGCGGCGATCCGGCTGTCGGTGTCCTCGACCCAGGAGTCACCCCAGGACGCGGCGACGGGGTCCTGTCCGGTGCGGGCCAGCGCCTTGAGCGCCCGTACTTCGGTACGGCGCCGCTTGCCAATGAGGTTGCCCGCTATGCCGTACAGCCAGGGGCGCGCGTTGGCCCGCGTCAGGTCGTAGCGCGAGCGGATACGGAACGCCGCGAGGAAGGTGTCGGCGGTGATGTCATCGGCCGCACCGTCGCCCAACCGCCGCGCCGCGTACCGGTGGATGTCCGACGCGTACCGGTCGTAGAGCAGGGCGAACAACTCCGGCTGCTCCAACGACCGGGCGACGACCTCCGCGTCGTTGCCGTCCCGCGCCGCGCCTGGCGGTGGTCCACTCACAAGGCTTCCCCCCGATTCGTCAGTAGCGTCGACGGCGTCGAAATGCCGTCGTGTCGACTCCTGTTACCCGGTGGGGGCCGAAGAGTTCACGGGGCCGGAGAGTTCATGGGGAGTGCGGGAAAGTGCTTCAGTGCGCCGCGGGCCGCGGGATCACCCGCCCCAGCACCTCCCGCGCATACCCCTCGTCGTACACCGCGTCCGTCAACAGCACCTGCAGACAGATCCCGTCGATCAGCGCGACCAGTGCCCGCGCGGTCACCGGGTCGGTACGCCGGGCCAGTTGCTCGGCGAGGTCGCGGGCCCACTCGTCGGCGACGGGGCGCAGCGCGGGGCGGCGCAGGGCGGCCAGGTACAGCTCGTACTCCAACTCGACGCCCGTACGGTCACCCGCGAGCCACTCCCCCATCCAGCCGGCCAGCTCCTCGGCGAGGTCGGTGCGCGGGTCCTCAAGACCACCCCGCGAGGCGATCACCTTGGCGAAGGCCTCGTTGGCCTGGCGCAGGGCGGCGACCATCAGCTCGTCGAGGGTCGTGAAGTGGTACGTCGTCGAGCCGAGCGGAACATCGGCCTCGGCGGCGACGGAACGGTGACTGAGGCCGGCGATGCCCTTCGCCCCGACCACGCGGATCGCCGCGTCGATGATCCGCTGCCGCCGCTCGGGGTCGTAACGCCGGGCCATCAGTGCGCGCCTCCCTCGGTCGAGCGCATGTCTTCTATGGTCATCAGTGCGCACCGCCCATGTTGAGGACAACCACCCCGATGATGATCAGCGCGATCCCGGCGGCCTTCGCGAGGGTCATCCCCTCGCCGAGGAACACCGTCCCGATCCCCACGATCGCCGCGGTACCGAGCCCGGACCAGATCGCGTAGGCCGTACCCACCGACATGGACTTCAGCGTCTGCGCGAGCAACGCGAAGGAAACCACGTACCCGAGAACCGTAAGAACCGACGGCCACAGCCGGCTGAAGCCGTGGCTGAACTTCATGGCGGTGGTGCCGCCCACCTCCGCGGCGATCGCCGTGAGGAGCATCAGGAATCCCATGTGTACGAGTGTACATAACGAAATCTCGTAGAAACCGCTCACTGAAACGGCTGCTCGAACACCTCTCGCTCCACTACTGTTTCACCGTTCACACACCTGGCTTTCACGGTCACGGCCGTCGCCATGGGCGCCGCTGGAGGAACAGCGCAATGCCAGACAGCTCACCCCCGCCCTCCCCCAACTCCCCCTGGGAGAACGGCTGGACCCCCGACAGCTCCCGGGCCCCCGGAACCCGCCGGCTCTATCTGGCCGGGGCGCTCGCCGTCGCCACGATCGCCGTGTGCGTCACGGCAATTGTCGTGACGGACAAGCAAACTGACGACACGTCACGCACCAAGCGGGCAGACCCGTCGGCACTCCCCGGCGCGGACGGTCCCGGCCTGCTCTCGTTCGCCTCCCCGTCGAAGCAGGGCACGCCGACGGCCGACGAGCACACGTCGAACTCGGCCTCGACGAAGGCACCCGGCACCACCACGTCGGCCACCGCCGCGGAACAGAGCAAGAAGCCCTCCGCAAAGGCACCGTCCCCGTCCAAGTCGACGTCGTCCCAAGGAAGTTCATCCGGATCGTCGGGCTCGTCCGGCTCATCCGGGTCGTCGGGCTCCTCGTCCTCCACCACCTGGAAGTCGGTCCGCTCGGTCAACTACCCGGACCGCTACTGGCAGGTGAGCGGCGGCCTCGTCAAGCTCAACCCGGTCAGCTCCACCGCAGGCCGCCGCGCCGCCACCTTCAAACTGGTCAAGGGCCTTGCGAAGAGCTCCTGTTACTCCTTCGCGACGGCCGACGGCACCTACCTCCGCCACCGCAACTTCATCCTCCGCGCGGAACGCAACGACGGCTCCGCCCTGTTCAAACAGGACGCCACCTTCTGTCCCCGCCCCTCGTCCACGTCGGGCGCGGTGATGCTGGAGTCGGTCAACTACCCGGGCCGCTTCCTGCGCCACCAGAACTTCCAACTCAAGCTGGACCGCTACCAGGACAGCGGCCAGTACCGGTCGGACTCGGCGTTCCGGCTGGTGGCGGGGCTCAACTAGGGGGCTCCACTGGGCGGGCGCGTCACGAAGGGCGATCGTCACGGAAGGCGATCAGCGAGGCCTTGGGCCGCAGTACGCAGAACTCGTTGCCCTCCGGGTCGGCGAGCACCACCCAGCCCACCGCCTCGCCCTGCCCGATGTCGACCCGCCGCGCACCCAGCGCGAGGATCCGCTGGACCTCGGCCTCCTGATCGTCGGGGGCGAGGTCGAAGTGGAGTCGGTTCTTGACGGTCTTCGGATCGCTCACCGGCATGAAGCAGATGCCCGTCTCCGCGAACTCCCCTGGCCCGATGACCACTTCACGCGGTTTCTCGGACAGCACCCGCCAGTCCAGCACCCCGCACCAGAAGCGCGCGAGACCCGGTAGATCGTGCGTGTCGATGACGACGTGATGCAAAGAAACGGCCATACCCCAAAGGTATGGCCGTTCCGGTGAACCCGAAGGCTCAGAGCTGCTCAGGCAGGCTCACACGTTCTCAGACGTTGAACCCCAACGCCCGAAGCTGATCCCGGCCGTCGTCCGTGATCTTGTCCGGGCCCCACGGCGGCATCCACACCCAGTTGATGCGGAGCTCGTTGACGAGGCCGTCCGTCGCGGACTTGGCCTGGTCCTCGATGACGTCCGTCAGCGGGCAGGCCGCCGAGGTCAGGGTCATGTCGATGGTGGCGATGTTGGCGTCGTCGATGTGCACGCCGTAGATCAGCCCGAGGTTGACGACGTCGATGCCCAGTTCGGGGTCGACGACGTCGAGGAGGGCCTCGCGGACCTCCTCCTCGGAGGCGGGCTTGATCTCCATGGTCTCGGTGTCACTCATGCCGTCTTCCTTTCCGCGTCGGAGTCGGCTCCGCCCAGGGCCTGGGCCGTCGCGTCCTTCCACGCCATCCAGCTGAGGAGGGCGCACTTCACCCGTGCCGGGTACTTGGAGACACCGGCGAACGCGATCGCGTCCTCCAGCACCTCCTCCATCGCGTCGTCGGGCTCGATCCTGCCCTTGGACTGCATCAGCTCCAGGAAAGTCTCCTGGATCTTCTGCGCCTCGGACAGCTCCTTGCCGACGAGGAGGTCGTTCAGTACGGAGGCCGATGCCTGACTGATCGAGCAGCCCTGGCCCTCGTAGGAGATGTCCGTGATCTGCTCGCCGTCGTACTTCACGCGCAGCGTGATCTCGTCGCCGCACGTCGGGTTGACGTGGTGCACCTCGGCGTCGCCATCCCGCAAGCCCCGGCCGTGCGGGTGCTTGTAGTGGTCCAGGATGACTTCCTGGTACATCGAATCCAGCTTCACGACGACAAACCTCGCATCCCATCCTCCGTGGCGTGGTACTTCAGCCGGGGGTCCGGGGGTTGTCCCCCGGGATAGCACAGCACGGTCTCAGTTCACGTCCCTCAGCCGAAGAAGTTCCGTACGTGCTCCAAGCCGTCGACCAGTGCGTCGATCTCGGCCGGCGTGGAGTACAGATAGAACGACGCTCGCGTGGTCGCAGGAATTCCGTAGCGCAGGCAGACAGGCCTCGCGCAGTGGTGGCCGACACGCACCGCGATGCCTTCCTCGTCCAGCACCTGGCCCACGTCGTGCGGGTGGATGTCACCCAGCGTGAAGGAGATCGCCGCGCCCCGGTCCTCGGCCGTGGTGGGGCCGATGATCCGCAGGTCGGGGACGTCCAGCAGGCGCTTCACCGCGTACTCCGTGAGCGCGTGCTCATGGGCGAGGATCTTGTCCATGCCGATCGCCGACAGGTAGTCGATGGCCGCACCGAGACCGACCGCCTGGGCGATCGGCGGGGTGCCCGCCTCGAACTTGTGCGGCGCCGGGGCGTACGTCGACGAGTGCATCGACACGGTCTCGATCATCTCGCCGCCACCCAGGAACGGGGGGAGGTCTTCGAGCAGCTCCTGGCGGCCCCAGAGGACGCCGATGCCCGTCGGGCCGCACATCTTGTGGCCGGTGAAGGCGACGAAGTCGGCCTGGAGGGCCTGGACGTCCAGCGGCATGTGCGGCGCTGCCTGCGAGGCGTCGATCAGGACCAGGGCCCCGACCTCCTGCGCGCGGCGCACGATCTTCTCGACCGGGTTGACCGTGCCGAGGATGTTCGACACCAGGACGAAGGAGACGATCTTCGTCTTCTCCGTGATGATCTCGTCGATGTTCGAGAGGTCGAGGCGGCCGTCGTCCGTGAGGCCGAACCACTTCAGCTTCGCGCCGGTGCGCTGCGAGAGCAGCTGCCACGGCACGATGTTGGAGTGGTGCTCCATCTCCGTGATGACGATCTCGGTCTCGTGGTCCACGCGGTAGGGCTCGTCGGCCCAACCCAGCATGTTCGCAACGAGGTTGAGCGACTCGGAGGCGTTCTTGGTGAAGATCACCTCGTCGCGGCTGGGCGCGTTGATGAACGTCGCAACCTTGTCGCGCGCGCCCTCGTACAGCGCCGTGGCCTCCTCGGCGAGCACATGCACACCGCGGTGGACGTTGGCGTTGTAGCGCTCGTAGTACTCGTTCAGGGCGTCGAGCACCTGGCGCGGCTTCTGCGAGGTCGCCGCGTTGTCCAGGTACACGAGCTTCTTACCGTCGTGAACCGTACGGTCCAGGATGGGGAAGTCCTTGCGGAGCGCCTCAGTGTCGAGGAGACCCGGCAGCTGCGTCACGCTGATACGCCACCCTTCGTGGTGTAGGCCTCGTAGCCCTCGTTCTCCAGCTTGTCGGCCAGCTCGGCGCCGCCGGACTCGACGATCCTGCCGCCGGAGAAGACGTGCACGAAGTCGGGCTTGATGTAGCGCAGGATGCGCGTGTAGTGCGTGATCAGCAGGGTGCCGACCTCACCGGTCTCGCGGACGCGGTTGACGCCCTCGGAGACGACGCGGAGGGCGTCGACGTCCAGGCCGGAGTCGGTCTCGTCGAGGATCGCGATCTTCGGCTTGAGCAGCTCCAGCTGAAGGATCTCGTGGCGCTTCTTCTCACCGCCGGAGAAGCCCTCGTTGACGTTGCGCTCGGCGAAGGCGGGGTCCATGGAGAGGCGCTCCATGGTCTCCTTGACCTCCTTCACCCAGGTACGCAGCTTCGGCGCCTCACCGCGGATGGCGGTGGCGGACGTACGAAGGAAGTTGGAGACGGAGACACCGGGGACCTCGACCGGGTACTGCATGGCGAGGAAGAGGCCGGCGCGGGCGCGCTCGTCGACGGACATCTCGAGGACGTCCTCGCCGTCGAGGGTGACGGTGCCGCCGGTGATCGTGTACTTCGGGTGGCCCGCGAGCGAGTAGGCGAGGGTCGACTTGCCGGAGCCGTTCGGGCCCATGATGGCGTGGGTCTCGCCCTGCTTCACGGTGAGGTCGACGCCCTTGAGGATCTCCTTCGTGGCGTTGTCGGCCTCGACGGTGACGTGCAGGTCGTGGATTTCAAGCGTTGCCATGGGTTCCTCAGGACTCCTGGGTGAGGGAGACGAGCACGTCGTCCCCTTCGATCTTTACGGGGTAAACGGGTACGGGGCGCGTGGCGGGGAGGCCGGACGGCTTGCCGGTGCGCAGGTCGAACGCGGAGCCGTGCAGCCAGCACTCGATCTGACAGTCCTCCACCTCGCCCTCGGAGAGCGAGACGTTCGCGTGCGAGCAGATGTCGTTGATCGCGAACACCTCCCCCTCCGTCTTCACGACCGAGACCGGCGTGCCGTCGAGTTCCACCCGCTTCGGGGTGTTCTCCTCCAGCTCGCCGAAGCCGCAGGCGCGGACGAAGGCCGACATCAGACCGACGCCTCCAGCTCCGCGTCGATCTTCTCGAGCAGCCGTTCCTGGATGTCGGCGACACCGATCTGCTGGACCAGCTCGGCGAAGAAGCCGCGGACCACCAGGCGTCGGGCGTCGTCGGCGGGGATACCGCGGGCCATCAGGTAGAAGAGCTGCTCGTCGTCGAAGCGGCCGGTCGCGGAGGCGTGTCCGGCGCCGACGATCTCGCCGGTCTCGATCTCCAGGTTCGGCACGGAGTCGACGCGGGCGCCGTCGGTCAGCACGAGGTTGCGGTTCATCTCGTACGTGTCGGTGCCCTCGGCGGTGGCCTCGATGAGCACGTCGCCGATCCACACCGCGTGGGCACCCTCGCCCTGGAGCGCGCCCTTGTAGATGGCGTTGGACTTGCAGTGCGGGACGTTGTGGTCGACCAGGAGGCGGTGCTCCTGGTGCTGGCCGGCGTCCGTGAAGTACAGGCCGAACAGCTCGGCCTCGCCACCGGGTCCGGCGTAGGCCACGCGCGGGTGCAGTCGTACGAGGTCGCCGCCGAACGTGACGACGAACGACTTGAACGTGGCGTCCCGGCCGATCAGGGCATTGTGCTGGCCGACGTGCACGGCCTTGTCGTCCCAGTCCTGGACGGAGACGACGGTGAGCTTGGCGCCGTCACCGAGGACGTATTCGACGTTGCCGCCGAAGACGCCGTCACCGGTGTGGTCGATCACGACGACGGCCTCGGCGAAGGCGCCGACCTCGATCAGGAAGTGGCTGTAGTCGGTTCCGCCCTGGCCGTGCACGGCGATCCGGACCGGCTCGCTCAGCTGGGTGTCCTTGGGGATCGAGACGACCCCCGCCTTCTCGAACGCGCTGAACACCTGGGCCGCGACCCGGTCCACCGGCTTGCCGGCCCGGCCGAGGCGCTCGTCGTCCCGGCCCACCTGCTTGTAGGTGACGCCGGCCGGCGTGGTGACCTCGTACCGGAACCCGCCGTCGGCGACCGCGGTGCCGTCGTGCAGCCCGCGCAGGCGCTCCAGCGGGGTGAACCGCCACTCCTCCTCACGGCCGTGGGGGACCGGGAAGTCCGCCACGTCGAAGGAGGGGGGCGCGCTCATGCGCGTGGCGACGGTCGACTCGGCGGCAACGGCCACCGCGCCGGCGGTGGTGGACCCCACCGGAATACTCTGAGCCTCAGCCATGGCTGTCGGTCTGCTCTCTTTCCTGCGTCAGAATTCGCTTGCTGCTCTACGGAGGGCGGTCTTAACCGACCGAGCCTTCCATCTGCAGCTCGATCAGCCGGTTGAGTTCGAGGGCGTACTCCATCGGCAGCTCCTTGGCGATCGGCTCGACGAAGCCGCGCACGATCATCGCCATCGCCTCGAACTCGGTCATGCCCCGGCTCATCAGGTAGAAGAGCTGGTCGTCGCTGACCTTGGAGACGGTCGCCTCGTGGCCCATGGACACGTCGTCCTCGCGGACGTCCACGTACGGGTACGTGTCCGAGCGGGAGATCGTGTCGACGAGCAGCGCGTCGCACAGCACGTTCGACTTGGAGCCGTGGGCGCCCTCGCCGATCTCGACGAGACCGCGGTAGGACGTACGACCGCCGCCGCGCGCCACCGACTTGGAGACGATGTTGGAGGAGGTGTTCGGCGCCATGTGGACCATCTTCGAGCCGGCGTCCTGGTGCTGGCCCTCGCCCGCGAAGGCGATGGAGAGGGTCTCGCCCTTGGCGTGCTCGCCCATCAGGTAGACGGCCGGGTACTTCATCGTCACCTTGGAGCCGATGTTGCCGTCGATCCACTCCATGGTCGCGCCCTCGTAGGCGACGGCGCGCTTGGTGACCAGGTTGTAGACGTTGTTCGACCAGTTCTGGATGGTCGTGTAGCGGCAGCGGCCGCCCTTCTTCACGATGATCTCGACCACCGCGGAGTGCAGGGAGTCCGAGGAGTAGATCGGCGCCGTACAACCCTCGACGTAGTGCACATAGGCGCCCTCGTCGACGATGATCAGCGTCCGCTCGAACTGGCCCATGTTCTCCGTGTTGATACGGAAGTAGGCCTGGAGCGGGATCTCGACGTGCACGCCCTTCGGCACGTAGATGAAGGAGCCGCCGGACCATACGGCGCTGTTCAGCGACGCGAACTTGTTGTCACCGACCGGGATGACGGTCCCGAAGTACTCCTTGAAGAGCTCTGGGTGCTCCTTCAGCGCGGTGTCGGTGTCCATGAAGATGACACCCTGCGCCTCGAGCTCTTCGTTGATCTGGTGGTAGACGACCTCGGACTCGTACTGGGCCGCGACACCGGCGACGAGGCGCTGCTTCTCCGCCTCGGGGATGCCGAGCTTGTCGTACGTGTTCTTGATGTCCTCGGGCAGGTCCTCCCAGGACTCCGCCTGCTTCTCCGTGGAGCGCACGAAGTACTTGATGTTGTCGAAGTCGATGCCGGAGAGGTCGGAGCCCCAGTTCGGCATGGGCTTCTTCTCGAACAGGCGCAGGCCCTTGAGGCGGAGCTTGGTCATCCACTCCGGCTCGTTCTTCTTGCCGGAGATGTCCCGGACGACGTCCTCGTTGATGCCGCGCTTGGCGGAGGCACCGGCCACGTCGGAGTCGGCCCAGCCGTATTCGTACGTGCCCAGACCCTCGAGCTCGGGGTGGGCGGTCTCCTCGATGGGGAGCGTCATGCGGGGTTCCTCCCGGCGGTACGTGCAGATGAGTCAGATGGATCGGAAACGGTCTTGGAAATCTTCGGGATAAACGTGGTGCACACGCCGTCGCCGTGGGCGATGGTGGCCAGTCGCTGGACATGTGTGCCGAGCAGTTGGGAGAAGAGCTCGGTCTCCGCCTCGCACAGTTGCGGGAACTGCTCGGCGACATGGGCGACCGGGCAGTGGTGCTGGCAGAGCTGCTCACCGACCGGTGCGCTACGCGCCGTAGCAGCGTACCCGTCCACGCTCAGGGCCTTGGCCAGGGCTTCCGCGCGGTTCTCGGGCGCGGCGGCCTCGACGACCTTGCGGTAGGCGATGGCCTGGGCGGCCATGCGGTCGCGGGCGAAGGCGACGACGGCCTCGTCCCCGCCCTCACGCTGCGCGATCCAGCGCAGCGCGTCCGCGGCGAGCTTGTCGTAGGACTGGTCGAAGGCGTCGCGACCGCAGTCGGTCAGGGCGAACACCTTTGCGGGGCGGCCGCGCGTGCGCGCTCCGTAGACCCGCTGCTCACGTGCTTCCACGACGTCGTCGGCGACGAGTGCGTCGAGATGACGGCGTACGGCGGCCTGGGTCAGCCCCAGCCGGCCGGCGAGGTCGGCCACGGTCGACGGGCCGTGGTCCAGGATGGAGCGCGCGACACGGTTGCGGGTGGACCGCTCACCGGTCGCGAGTTCCTCCTGCGGAGCCTCGCCAACGTTTTTCACAACGCCATTGTTGCGTAATTCCTCAGAGCCTGACAACCCGCGCCCGGCGGATGGACGGTGCGCTGCATCACTTAGGCATACCTAATCTGACCTGCGAAAACGATCTTTGATCGATCAATTCACCGGTGCCACCGACCCCCTTCGAGGACACTCCACGACCATGCCCACACCCCCTCCCACCGGCCCACTTGTCACCCGGGACACAGTCGCCGCACAACTGCGCGAGCTCGGCGTCCACCCCGGTGAGACCCTCCTCGCGCACACCTCCCTCAGCTCCCTCGGATGGGTCTGCGGAGGCGGCGTGGCGGTCGTCCAAGGAGTCCTCGAAGCACTCGGTCCGGACGGCACCCTGGTGGTCCCCACCCAGTCCGCCGACCTCTCGGACCCGGCCCACTGGGGAAACCCGCCGGTCCCGCGCGAGTGGTGGGACACCATCCGCACCTCCATGCCCTCCTACGACCCTCTCGTCACGCCCTCACTCGGCGTCGGCGTCGTCCCGGAGACCGTCCGCACCTGGCCGGGTGCCCTGCGCTCCGCGCACCCGCAGACCTCCTTCGCGGCGATCGGTCCCCGCGCGGCCGAGATCCTCGCCGGCCACGCGACCGACTGCCGGCTCGGCGAGCGCAGCCCGCTGGCGCGCCTGGAGGGCCTCCACGCGCGCGTGCTGCTGCTCGGCGCGGGCTACGACACCTGCACGAGCTTCCATCTCGCCGAGTACCGCATCGCCTCGCCCCTGGTCGAGATCGGCCGCCCGGGACCGGACGGCTGGGAGACGGTGACCGAGGTGTCGATCTCCTCGGACCGCTTCGACGAACTGGGCCACGACTTCGAACGGGACCGTTCCGTCGTACGGGGAAAGGTGGGCGCGGCGGACGTACGGCTGTTCCCGGTGGCGGACGCCGTGGCCTACGCCGAACGCTGGCTGCCCCTGCACCGCCCCCGTGAGGAGGAGATCTCGCACCCGCCGCTCTGAGCGCGGGCCGGGCTACCTAGACTCGGGCGCATGCGAAGTGAGCCCGTGCTCCAGGTCCAGGCCCTGGTGAAGCGGTACGGCACGAAGACCGCGGTGAACGGCCTCGACCTGGTGGCCCATGCGGGTGTCACCGCAGTACTCGGTCCCAACGGAGCGGGCAAGACGACCACGGTCGAGACCTGCGAGGGGTACCGGAAGCCGGACTCCGGCACGGTGCGCGTCCTGGGCCTCGACCCGGTCCGCGAGTCCGCCGCACTGCGCCCCAGAATCGGCGTGATGCTCCAGTCCGGCGGCGTCTACTCGGGCGCCCGCGCCGACGAGATGCTCCGCCACGTGGCCAAGCTGCACGCGCACCCGCTGGACGTGGACGCGCTCATCGAGCGCCTGGGACTTGGCAGTTGCGGCCGGACGACGTACCGCCGGCTGTCCGGCGGCCAGCAACAGCGTCTGGCCCTGGCGATGGCGATCGTGGGCCGCCCCGAACTGGTCTTCCTGGACGAGCCGACGGCCGGCCTCGACCCCCAGGCCCGCCGCGCGACCTGGGACCTGGTCCGCGACCTCCGCGCGGACGGCGTCTCGGTCGTCCTCACGACCCACCACATGGACGAGGCCGAGCAACTCGCCGACGACGTCGCCATCATCGACGCAGGCAAGGTCATCGCCCACGGCTCCCCCGAGGACCTGTGCCGAGGCGGCGCCGAGAACACCCTCCGCTTCACCGGCCGCCCCGGCCTCGACGTCGGCTCCCTCCTGAAGGCCCTCCCGGCCGACTCCACGGCCGCCGAACTGACCCCGGGCTCCTACCGCGTCGGCGGCAAGGTCGACCCGCAACTGCTCGCCACGGTCACCTCCTGGTGTGCGCAGCACGGGGTGATGCCGGAGAAGATCTCGGTCGAACGGCACACCCTGGAGGACGTGTTCCTGGAACTCACCGGCAAGGAGCTGCGCTCATGACCACGGCGACTTATGCGCCCGCACCGGGGGCGGCGCCCCTCCCCCGCATGATCGCGGCCCAGGCGGCCCTCGAAACGAAGATGCTCCTACGGAACGGCGAGCAGCTCCTCCTCACGGTGGTCATCCCGACCCTCCTGCTGGTCCTGTTCAGCTCGGTGGACATCGTCGACACCGGCAAGGGCAAGTCCGTCGACTTCCTCACCCCCGGCATCCTCGCCCTCGCCGTCATGTCGACGGCGTTCACCGGCCAGGCCATCGCGACGGGCTTCGAGCGCCGCTACGGCGTCCTGAAGCGCCTCGCGTCCTCCCCACTGCCCCGCTGGGGCCTGATGACTGCGAAGACGGCGTCGGTGCTCGTCACGGAGATCCTCCAGATCATCCTGCTGACGGCGATCGCCTTCGCCCTGGGCTGGTCCCCGCACGGCAACCCCCTCGCGGTGCTCCTCCTCCTGATCCTCGGTACGGCGGCCTTCTCGGGCCTGGGGCTGCTGATGGCGGGCACGCTGAAGGCGGAGGCCACGCTGGCCGCCGCGAACCTGGTGTTCCTGCTGCTCCTGGTCGGCGGCGGGGTGATCGTCCCGATGGACAAGTACCCGTCGGGCGTCCAGGACGTGCTCGGCCTGCTGCCGATCTCGGCCCTCTCGGACGGCCTGCGGGACGTGTTGCAGCACGGGGCCGGGATGCCGTGGGGCGATCTGGGGATCCTGGGCGTGTGGGCGGTCGTCGGGCTGGCGGCGGCCGGGCGCTTCTTCCGCTGGGAGTGAGTGCCGTACTCCGGACCCTCGTGAAAGCGTGCACAAGCGGCGCCCTACGATGGTCCCCGTGCCCAAAGTGACCCACGCCGACGTCGTAGCCGCCGCGCGCAACCCCCTCGCCTTCATCGCCGCACGCTGGACCCCGGATCCCCGGACCGTTCAGCGGGCGGCTCTCGCCGCGCTCGTCATGTCGGTGGTCATCGTGGTCACCGGCGGTGCCGTGCGGCTGACGGGATCCGGGCTCGGCTGCCCGACCTGGCCCAAGTGCACGGACGACTCGCTCACCACGACCAGCGCGATGGGCTTCCACGGTGCCATCGAGTTCGGCAACCGGATGCTGACGTACGTGCTGTGCGCGGCCGTCGGCTGGGCGATCATCGCGGCGCGCTCGGAGAAGCCGTACCGCCGTACCCTCACCCGGCTGGGCTGGGCGCAGTTCTGGATCGTGATGAGCAACGCGATCCTCGGCGGGATCGTGGTCCTCGTCGGCCTCAACCCGTACACGGTCGCGGCCCACTTCCTGCTCTCCTCGGCGCTGATCGCGGTCGCCACACTGATGTGGCAGCGCAGCCGGGAGGGCGACGGCGAGGCCAAGCCGCTGGTCGGCAAGGCCGTGCAGCAGCTGGTGTGGTTCCTGGTCACCGCCTCCGTGCTGCTGATCGCGGTCGGCACGGTGGTCACCGGCGCGGGCCCGCACGCGGGTGACTCCAAGGAGGTCGACCGGATCCCGATCGACTGGGAGACGGTCGCCAAGCTGCACGCGGTGCTCGCCTGGATCGTGGTCACGCTGACGTTCGCCCTGTGGTTCGTCCTCAAGGCGGTCGACGCCCCCAAGGGCCCCCTGGACCGCACCCGCGACCTGTTCCTGATCCTGCTCTCCCAGGGCGTCATCGGTTACGTCCAGTACTTCACGAACCTCCCCGAGGCCCTGGTCGCCCTCCACATGTTCGGCTCGTGCCTGGTGTGGATCGGGGTGCTGCGGGTGCTGCTGTCGCTGCGCGAGCGGCCCGACGTACTCGCGGATCTGCCGGGTCCTTCGGCGGAGCAGTCGGTGCCCACGCGCGCGTGAAGCCTCACCTGCAATAAACGGCTCACCCGTAGCGGGTGACCAACTCGTCGATCGCCGGGCCCAGATAGGCCCGGGTCAGCTCCGCCCTGCGGCGGAGCCAATCGCCCTCTACGGAGGCGGCGGACGGGACCGTATCGTCGTAACGCCGCCGTACGACGTCCTCCACGACCTCCATCGGAGCGCCGAGCGCGGGCAGCAGGTCGAGGGCCTCGCGCTTGGTGATCAGGCGGCCGTCCCGGCGGGTGACGGTCGCGCGGGCGAAGGTGGTCAGGCCCACGTCGACCCAGATGTCCTGGAGCCAGACCTCCGGCTTGTCCACGGCCGGTCGCCAGTAATCCCGCTGGTCCCGTACGACGAACTCGGCCAGCTCCTGGTCCGTCACCTCCGGCAGCAGGTCCTTCGGTGAGCCGCCCTGCAACACCCGCCCGAAGTCGTGCAGTTCACGTCGGGTGACGGCGGTGACGGGTCGGCGGGTGACGTGGTCGTGGGCCCAGGTGAGGTGGCGCTGGTTCGGGGCGTCCTGGGTGCCGGGCGCGAGGTAGCTGCAGTGCAGGTGGCCGGCGAGGGGGTCGGTGCGCAGCCCTCGGTGCAGGGCGACGAGTTGGCGGGCGGTGCTCGGCTTGAGGGGATGGTCCAGGATGGCTATCAGGTCCAGGTCGCTGCGGCCCTCCTGGTAGTCGCCCCCGGCGAGCGAACCGTGGGCCCACACGGCAACGGGTTCCAGCGGGGCCAGTTCGTTCAGGAAGCGGGTGAGCAACGCGTCGGTCGGCATTGGCCCAGTCTGTACAGCTCACTCCAGTCCGTACACCCTCTTTGCGTTGCCGACCGCGATCAGTCCCGCGACGCGTTGCGCGTCCACCAGCGACCAGGCCCCTTCGGCGACCCAGTTGCCGAGCACCCGCCCGAGCGCCTCGCGGAACAACCGGGCGCCCACGACGTGCAGTTCGGGCAGTCCGTGGGCCCCGCTGGAGAAGAGGATCTTGCCGAAGGGCGCCAGCTCCAGGATCTCGGCGAGCACGGTCGCCGCGCGGGCACCGGTGCGGACGAGGGCGGCGCCGGAGTCGGCGTAGACGTGCGGGAAGACACCCGCGAGATGGGCCGCGTGGCGGTGGTACGGGTAGCTGTGCAGCAACACCAGGTCCGTGCCGAGGCCGGCCGTCGCCCGCACGAAGTCGGTGAGCAGGACGGGGTCGGTACGGTCGATGCGGACGCCCGGTTCGCCTAATCCGGCGTGCAGTTGGAGGGGCAGCCCGGATGCTACGGCGATCCACAGCAGGTGCCGTAGCAGCACCGGGTCGCTGAGCGTCCCGCCGACGCGGCGCCCGGCCAGCCAACGGCCCGCCGCACCCCGTACCTCGCCGGGGCCGGGTGGTTCGGGCGCGAGCGCGAGACCGTGCCGTACGCCCGCCACGGAGGTGAAGGCCACCGCGCTGCCCGCTGCGCCGTGCACCGACTCGGCGAGGTTGGCGAGGAAGGACTCGACGGTGCCGGAGGTGTCGGCGACCTGTTCGGCGAGGAGTTCGAGGCGGACGATCTCCCGTGCGTCCGCCTGGCCCGCCGTCGCCATCTCGGCGGGGCCCGTGAGGTCGCCGGGCAGGCCCGTGTCGATCAGGTACGTCGTGATACCACTGCCGCGCAGCAGCCTGCGGCCCGCTTCCAGTACGCCGAGTTCACGGCGCCGGGCGAGATAGCGGGCGGGCGGGCAGTGCGGCTCCAGGCCGAGGAGGGGTGGGCACCAGCGTCGTACGGCGAAGCCGGTCTGGGTGTCGAAGAGGGTGGTGCCGGCTGCGGGTGGGCCCTCGGTGCGGGCCAGTTGGGCCTCGAAGGTGCCGAGGCCCAACTCCGTTCTCAGTACGCCGTGGCAGTACTGGTCCACGAGGGACGGCGTTTCGATCATCCGGACTCCCCGTGGCGGTGACTGCGTCGCTTGTACGGGGCCTAACGGGTGAACGGGGTGTCAGGTGTTGCTCGCGCGCACCCCGTGTGAGGGGGCGCCATGGGGAGGGGGTACGGGTTCATCAGCGGCCCGAGGTCCGTTGTGGCTGGTCGCGCCGTTCCCCGCGCCCCTTTGGGGCGCGTCCAGCGGGCCCTGTTCAGCTGTTGCTGGGGCCGCCTACCTGGATTCCCGCCATGCGCGTCCACTCGTACGGGCCCGTCTTCACCTTTGCCGCGAACTCGCCGTCGAAGGCCTCGTGGGCGGTGATCCCGGACTTCTCGACCGCCTGCTGGGCGATCTCGTACGTCGTGGCCACCAGGTCGCCCCAGCCGCCGTCCTCGCCGACGAGGACGATGCGGGCGCCGCGTTCCCCGATGTACGCGACCTGGGCCTCGGCGCCGCCATGTGCCTTGGAGAAGGTGCCGATCTGCTGGGCGAGGCGGGCCACCTGGCGCTCGGCCTTCGCGTCAACCTGCTGCGTTTCTGCCATGGCCAGGATGCTACCGACCAGTAGATCGAACGGCGACGGGCGGGGTGAGTGACTCCTACCTCAGGAAGGGGTCCACCGCGATCGACACGAACAGGATCGACACATAGGTGATCGACCAGTGGAACAGCCGCATCTCCTTGAGCTTGCCGCCGGTCACCTCGGCCTTGGCGCGGTTCTGCAGGCCGTGGGCCTCCCAGAGCCAGAAGCCGCCGGCCAGGAGCGCGACCGTCGTGTAGAACCAGCCCGTGTAGCCGAGCAGAGGGAGAAGGAGGGAGATACCGACCATCGCCCAGCTGTAGATGACGATCTGGCGGGCGACGACCTTGTTCGAGGCGACGACCGGGAGCATCGGAACGCCCACGCGCGCGTAGTCGTCGCGGACCTTCATGGACAGCGGCCAGTAGTGCGGCGGCGTCCAGAGGAACATCACCCCGAAGAGGATGATCGGCGCCCACGACATGGAGTCCGTGACGGCCGACCAGCCGATGAGCACCGGGAGGCAGCCGGCGATGCCGCCCCACACGATGTTCTGCGAGGTACGGCGTTTGAGGATCATCGTGTAGACGACGACGTAGAAGAGGAGTGCGCCGAGCGCGAGCCAGGCGGACAGCCAGTTGACGGTCAGGCCGAACATCAGGGTCGAGATGACGCCGAGCGAGATGCCGAAGGCGAGGCATTCGCGGGGGCTGACCATGCCGGTGACCAGGGGGCGCTGCGAGGTGCGGTCCATGAGCGCGTCGATGTCGCGGTCGATGTACATGTTGAGCGCGTTGGCGCCACCGGCGGACAGGTAGCCGCCGATACAGGTGAGGAGGACCAGCTTGAGGTCCGGCACACCCTGCTGGGCCAGGAACATCACCGGAACGGTGGTGATCAGCAGCAGCTCGATGATCCGCGGCTTCGTCAGCGCCACGAACGCCATGATCCGGGCCCCGATCGGCCGCCGGCTCGGGCTCTGGCTCGCCCCGACAATCCCCGCTGGACGGGATTCAACGGCCGTCACGCACACCCCTGACAGAGACATCCCAGCAAGCCTTCGGGTGTGAACTCCCCGTAACGGCTCGCGCGTACCACGCCACTGTAGACGTTGCCCAGACCCGGACATTCGCGGGGGTGGGGTCGTGTTGGGGGGCACCCCCGGAAGAGCTGATCGGCACTCTGTTGAGCACTCGAACGAGCACCTCCGTATTCAGTTGCCGAATGCGAAACGGACCAGTAACGGACCAGTCGGGAGGCGGATCCGCGAGAGTCCCGGCAGTCTGGAATGACTCGAAAAAATGCACGTTCTTACGGGGGTAGGCTCGACAACGGCCGGTGGGCGCCGCGTGCACCGGCATTCGACATGCGTGACATGTGGAGAGGAGCCCTGACCCAGGGTGAGCACCAAGCCGACCACCACAGACCTCGAGTGGACCGAGTTGGACCAGCGGGCGGTGGACACCGCCCGCGTCCTGGCCGCCGATGCCGTACAGAAGGTCGGTAACGGCCATCCCGGTACGGCGATGAGCCTGGCCCCGGCCGCGTACACCCTCTTCCAGAAGGTGATGCGCCACGACCCCGCCGACGCCGACTGGGTCGGACGCGACCGGTTCGTGCTGTCCGCCGGCCACTCGTCCCTGACCCTCTACACGCAGCTCTACCTGGCCGGTTTCGGCCTGGAGCTGGCCGACCTCGAAGCGTTCCGTACGTGGGGCTCGAAGACTCCGGGCCACCCCGAGTACGGGCACACCACCGGCGTGGAGACGACGACCGGTCCGCTGGGCCAGGGTGTCGCCAACGCGGTGGGCATGGCCATGGCCGCCCGCTACGAGCGCGGTCTGTTCGACCCGGACGCCCCGCAGGGCGAGTCCCCGTTCGACCACTTCATCTACGCGATCGCCGGTGACGGCTGCCTCCAGGAGGGCATCTCCGCGGAGGCGTCCTCCATGGCGGGCCACCAGGAGCTCGGCAACCTCGTCCTCCTGTGGGACGACAACCACATCTCCATTGAGGGCGACACCGAGACCGCGGTCTCCGAGGACACGGTCAAGCGCTACGAGGCCTACGGCTGGCACGTCCAGCGCGTCGCCCCGAAGCCGGACGGCGACCTGGACCCGCACGCCATCTACAACGCCATCGAGGCCGCGAAGAAGGTGACGAACAAGCCGTCGTTCATCGCGATGCGCTCGATCATCGCCTGGCCCGCGCCGCACGCGCAGAACACCGAGGCCGCGCACGGCTCGGCGCTCGGCGCCGACGAGGTCGCGGCCACCAAGCGTGTCCTCGGCTTCGACCCGGAGAAGTCCTTCGACGTCTCCGACGACGTCCTCAAGCACACCCGCCAGGCGCTGGACCGGGGCCGCGAGGCGAAGGCCGCGTGGGACCCGTCGTACCAGGAGTGGCGCACCAACAACCCGGAGCGGGCGGCCGAGTACGACCGCATCCGCGCGGGCGAGCTGCCGACCGGCTGGGAAGAGCAGCTTCCCGCCTTCGAGACGGGCAAGTCCGTCGCCACCCGTGCCGCGTCCGGCAAGGTGCTCCAGGCGCTCGGCGCGGTCATCCCGGAGCTGTGGGGCGGCTCGGCCGACCTCGCGGGTTCGAACAACACGACGATCGACAAGACCTCGTCGTTCCTCCCGGCGGACAACCCGCTGCCGGAGGCGAACCCGTACGGCCGCACGATCCACTTCGGCATCCGCGAGCACTCCATGGGCGCGGAGCTGAACGGCATCACGCTGCACGGCAACACGCGTGCCTACGGCGGTACGTTCCTCGTCTTCTCCGACTACATGCGCAACGCCGTACGACTGTCGGCGCTGATGCACCTGCCGGTGACGTACGTATGGACGCACGACTCCGTCGGTCTCGGCGAGGACGGCCCGACCCACCAGCCGGTCGAGCACCTCGCGTCGCTGCGCGCCATCCCGGGCCTGAACGTGGTCCGCCCGGCCGACGCCAACGAGACGGCCATCGCCTGGCGCGAGGTCCTGCGCCGCTACACCAAGGTGTACGGCGAGGGCGCTCCGCACGGTTTCGCGCTGACGCGTCAGGGTGTGCCGACGTACGACGCCAACGAGGACACTGCCAAGGGCGGCTACGTGCTGTTCGAGGCGTCCACGGGTACGCCCGAGGTGATCCTCATCGGTACCGGTTCCGAGGTGCACGTGGCCGTCGAGGCGCGCGAGCAGCTGGAGGCCTCCGGGGTTCCGACGCGGGTCGTGTCCATGCCCTGTGTGGAGTGGTTCGACGCGCAGGACCAGGGGTACCGGGACAGCGTGCTGCCGCCGTCCGTCAAGGCGCGGGTCGCGGTCGAGGCCGGGATCGGTCTGACCTGGTACCGGTTCGTCGGGGACGCCGGTCGCATCGTTTCCCTGGAGCACTTCGGGGCTTCCGCCGACGGCAAGGTGCTCTTCCAGGAGTTCGGCTTCACTGCCGAGAACGTGGCCGACAAGGCCCGGGAATCCATCGCCGCCGCCCAGAGCTGACGCTGACAAACGACACGTAGGAGATGCATTTTCCATGACAGACGCACTCAAGCGCCTCTCTGAAGAAGGCGTCGCGATCTGGCTGGACGACCTGTCGCGCAAGCGGATCACGTCCGGCAACCTCGCCGAACTGATCGACCAGCAGCACGTCGTGGGCGTCACCACCAACCCGTCGATCTTCCAGAAGGCCATCTCGTCGGGCGACGGTTACGAGCAGCAGCTCACCGACCTCGCCGCCCGCAAGGTGACCGTCGAGGAAGCCATCCGCATGATCACGACGGCGGACGTCCGTGACGCCGCCGACATCCTGCGTCCGGTCTACGACACGAGCGGCGGCCAGGACGGCCGGGTCTCCATCGAGGTCGACCCGCGCCTGGCGCACAACACGGCGGCGACCATCGCCGAGGCCAAGCAGCTCGCGTGGCTGGTGGACCGCCCGAACACCCTGATCAAGATCCCGGCCACCCGGGCGGGTCTGCCGGCGATCACCGAGGTCATCGGCCTCGGCATCAGCGTCAACGTGACGCTGATCTTCTCGCTGGCGCGCTACCGCGAGGTCATGGACGCGTTCATCGCCGGCCTGGAGAAGGCCAAGGAACGCGGCCTGGACCTCTCGAAGATCCACTCCGTGGCGTCCTTCTTCGTGTCCCGCGTGGACACCGAGATCGACAAGCGGATCGACGCGCTGGGCACCGACGAGGCCAAGGCCGCCCGCGGCAAGGCCGGTCTCGCCAACGCGCGGCTCGCCTACGAGGCGTACGAAGAGGTCTTCGCCACGCCGCGCTGGGCCGCCCTCGACAAGGCGCAGGCCAACAAGCAGCGTCCGCTGTGGGCCTCGACCGGCGTCAAGGACAAGGCGTACAAGGACACCCTGTACGTGGACGACCTGGTGGCGCCGAACACGGTGAACACCATGCCGGAGGCCACTCTTGAGGCCACCGACGACCACGGCCAGATCACCGGCAACACCATCTCCGGCACGTACGAGCAGTCCCGCGCCGAGATCGCCGCGGTCGAGGCGCTCGGGATCTCTTACGACGAGGTCGTGCAGCTGCTGGAGGACGAGGGCGTCGAGAAGTTCGAGGCGGCCTGGACCGATCTGCTCAAGTCGACCGAGGCGGAGCTTGCGCGCCTCGCCCCTTCGGAGGGCTGAGACCTTGGCTCCTCATTCCGGTTCCGGAGCGAATCCGCTTCGTGACCCCGCCGACCGACGGCTCCCGCGTATCGCGGGGCCGTCGGGCCTGGTCATCTTCGGCGTCACAGGCGATTTGTCACGCAAAAAGCTGATGCCCGCCGTGTACGACCTCGCCAACCGCGGTCTGCTGCCGCCGGGCTTCTCGCTCGTCGGCTTCGCCCGGCGCGAGTGGGCCCACGAGGACTTCGCACAGGAGGTCCACGACGCGGTCAAGGAGCACTCCCGTACGCCGTTCCGTGAGGAGGTCTGGCAGCAGCTCGTCCAGGGGATGCGCTTCGTCCAGGGCACCTTCGACGACGACGACGCGTTCGAGCGGCTGCGCGACACGATCGACGAACTGGACAAGGCGCAGGGCACGGGCGGCAACTTCGCCTTCTATCTGTCGGTGCCGCCGCGTTCCTTCCCGGTCGTCATCCAGCAGCTGAAGAAGCACGGTCTCGCCGACCAGGAGAAGGGTTCCTGGCGCCGCGCGGTCATCGAGAAGCCCTTCGGCCACGATCTCAAGTCGGCCGAGGACCTCAACAAGGTCGTGCACGAGGTCTTCGCCGCGGACCAGGTCTTCCGCATCGACCACTACCTCGGCAAGGAGACCGTCCAGAACATCCTGGCGCTCCGCTTCGCCAACACGATGTTCGAGCCGATCTGGAACCGGTCCTTCGTGGACCACGTGCAGATCACCATGGCCGAGGACATCGGCATCGGCGGCCGGGCCGGCTACTACGACGGCATCGGCGCCGCCCGTGACGTCATCCAGAACCACCTGCTCCAGCTGATGGCGCTGACCGCGATGGAGGAGCCGTCCTCCTTCTCCGCCGACGCGCTGGCCGCCGAGAAGGAGAAGGTGCTCGGCGCGGTACGGCTGCCGAAGGACCTGGGCAGGAACACGGTCCGCGGGCAGTACGCGGAGGGCTGGCAGGGCGGTGAGAAGGCCGTCGGCTACCTCCAGGAAGACGGTATCGACCCCCAGTCGAAGACCGACACCTACGCCGCCATCAAGGTCGAGGTCGACAACCGCCGCTGGGCGGGCGTCCCCTTCTACCTGCGCACCGGCAAGCGTCTTGGCCGGCGCGTCACCGAGATCGCGGTGGTCTTCCAGCGCGCCCCGCACTCCCCCTTCGACCAGACGGCGACGGAGGAGCTGGGCCAGAACGCGATCGTCTTCCGCGTCCAGCCCGACGAGGGTGTCACGGTCCGCTTCGGCTCCAAGGTGCCCGGCACCTCGATGGAGATCCGGGACGTCTCCATGGACTTCGCCTACGGCGAGTCGTTCACGGAGTCCAGCCCGGAGGCGTACGAGCGGCTGATCCTCGACGTCCTGCTCGGCGACTCGAACCTCTTCCCGCGCACGGAGGAGGTCGAGCTGTCCTGGAAGATCCTCGACCCGATCGAGCAGTACTGGGACAAGCACGGCAAGCCCGCGCAGTACCAGTCCGGGACGTGGGGTCCGGTCGAGGCGGACGAAATGCTCGCACGAGAGGGACGGAGCTGGCGTCGGCCATGAAAATAGACCTCACCGACACCACTGCCAGCAAGATCAACAAGGGGCTGGTGAAAGCCCGCCGCGCCATCGGCACCCCGGCCGTCGGCATGGTGCTCACCCTCGTCGTCGTCACGGACGAGGAGAACGCCTACGACGCGCTGAAGGCCGCCAACGACGCGTCCCGCGAGCACCCCTCGCGCACGCTCGTGGTCATCAAGCGCGTCTCGCGCTCCCCCCGGGACCGCACCCAGTCCCGCCTCGACGCCGAGGTCCGGGTGGGCACGGACGCGGGCAGCGGCGAGACGGTCGTCCTGCGGCTCTACGGCGAGGTCTCCGACCACGCCCAGTCCGTGGTGCTGCCGCTGCTGCTGCCGGACGCGCCGGTGGTGGTCTGGTGGTCGGTGGACGCGCCGCGCGACCCGGCGAACGACCCGCTGGGCGCCCTGAGCCAGCGCCGGGTCACCGACAGCTACGCGGCGGAGAAGCCCGTCGACGAGCTGCGGTCCCGCGCCGAGAGCTACGAGCCGGGCGACACCGACCTGGCCTGGGCCCGGATCACCCCGTGGCGTTCGATGCTGGCCGCCGCGCTCGACCAGGTCGACTGCGAGATCGTCTCCGTCGAGGTGGCGGGCGAGGAGTCCAACCCGAGCGTCGAACTGCTCGCGATGTGGCTCGCCGACCGCCTCCACGTGCACGTACGGCGGGCGGTCTCCGCGGGTCCCGGTCTGACCCAGGTGCGCCTGGAGACGACCGGTGGGCCCATCACGCTGCACCGGTCGGACGGGGCGATGGCCACCCTGGCCCTGCCCGGCCAGCCGGACCGCGCGGTGGCGCTCAAGCGCCGCGAGACCTCCGAACTCCTCGCTGAAGAGCTGCGCAGGCTCGACCCGGACGACACCTACGCGTCCGCGCTGAGGTTCGGCGTGGACCGGCTAGGCGGTATCCAGTCGGCGGCGGAGCGGGCGGAAGCGGCTGCTCAGCCGGTGCCGGCGCTGCCGGTGCGCGCGGTGACGGAACCGGCGGCGACCGGTGTACAGCCGGCCTCCTCGGAGAGCGGCGCCTCGGACCGGCCCACCCCCGCGAAGATGCCCCCGGTGAAGAAGGCTGATCCGCAGTGAGCACTCCCCAACTCGTCGTCCACCGCGACAAGGAACTGATGGCCCAGGCCGCCGCGGCCCGCCTGATCACGAAGATCGTGGACGCGCAGGCCTCGCGCGGCTACGCCTCGATCGTGCTCACCGGCGGTCGCAACGGCAACGGTCTGCTGGCAGCTCTGGCGGGACAGCCCGCCCGGGACGCCATCGACTGGGGCCGCCTCGACCTGTGGTGGGGCGACGAGCGGTTCCTCCCCGAGGGCGACCCGGAGCGCAATGTCACCCAGGCCCGCGAGGCGCTGCTCGACGCGGTGCCGCTGGACCCGAAGCGCGTGCACGCCATGCCCGCGTCCGACGGCCTCTACGGCAACGACGTCGAAGCTGCGGCGGCAGGCTACGCCGAGGAACTCGCCCGGTCCGCCGGTCCCGAGAACCACGGCTCCGTCCCGACCTTCGACGTCCTCATGCTGGGCGTCGGCCCGGACACCCATGTGGCGTCGCTCTTCCCGGAGTTGCCCGCCGTACGGGAGACCGAGCGCACGGTCGTCGGCGTACACGGCGCACCCAAGCCGCCGCCGACCCGGGTCACGCTGACCCTGCCGGCGATCCGCTCCGCCCGCGAGGTGTGGCTGCTCGCGGCCGGCGAGGACAAGGCGGAGGCCGCGGCCATCGCCCTGTCCGGCGCGGGCGAGATCCAGGCACCGGCGGCCGGTGCGCAGGGCCGCGCCCGCACCCTGTGGCTGCTGGACGCGGCGGCGGCCTCCCAGCTGCCCCGCGCGCTGTACCCGCCCGCTTCGGCCTGACACCGGCTGCTGCACCGGCGAGGCCGGCGACCTGTTGAAGAGCCCGTACGGCCTCGGCCGTACGGGCTCTTCGGCGTCTCAACGCCCGCGCAGCTCGCGGTACTTGGCGACCAGGGCCGTCGTCGACGCGTCCAGGCCGGGTACGTCCGCGCCCTCGCTCAGGGCGGGTTCGACGCGCTTGGCGAGGACCTTGCCCAGCTCGACGCCCCACTGGTCGAAGGAGTCGATGTTCCAGACCGCGCCCTGCACGAACACCTTGTGCTCGTAGAGCGCGATGAGCTGACCGAGGACCGACGGGGTCAACTCGCGGGCCAGGATCGTCGTCGTGGGGTGGTTGCCCTTGAACGTCTTGTGCGGCACCAGCTCCTCGGACACCCCCTCCGCCCGCACCTCGTCCGGTGTCTTGCCGAACGCCAACGCCTGTGTCTGCGCGAAGAAGTTGGCCATCAGCAGGTCGTGCTGCGCCTTGAGCCCGTCGCTCAGTTCGGCCACCGGCTCGGCGAAGCCGATGAAGTCCGCCGGGATCAACTTCGTGCCCTGGTGGATGAGTTGGTAGTACGCGTGCTGTCCATTGGTCCCGGGCGTGCCCCACACCACCGGCCCGGTCTGCCAGTCGACCTCCTGGCCGTCCCGGCCCACGTACTTGCCGTTCGACTCCATGTCCAACTGCTGCAGATACGCGGTGAACTTGGAGAGGTAGTGGCTGTACGGCAGCACGGCATGTGACTGGGCGTCATGGAAGTTGCCGTACCAGACACCCAACAGGCCCAGCAGCAAAGGCACGTTGGACTCGGCGGGCGCGGTACGGAAGTGCTCGTCGACGAGGTGGAAACCGTCGAGCATCTCGCGGAAACGGTCCGGCCCGATGGCGATCATCAGCGACAGCCCGATCGCCGAGTCGTACGAGTACCGTCCGCCGACCCAGTCCCAGAACTCGAACATGTTGGCCGTGTCGATGCCGAACTCGCTCACCTTGCCGGCGTTCGTCGACAGCGCCACGAAGTGCTTCGCTACAGCGTCCTGACCGGCCTTCAGCTCCGTGAGCAGCCAGTCGCGGGCCGAGGTCGCGTTGGTGATCGTCTCGATCGTGGTGAAGGTCTTGGACGCGATGATGAACAGCGTCTCCGCCGGGTCGAGGTCCCGGGTCGCCTCGTGCAGATCGGCTCCGTCCACGTTCGACACGAATCGGACCGTCAGATCGCGGTCGGTGAAGCTCCGCAGCACCTCGTACGCCATCGCGGGACCGAGGTCGGAGCCGCCGATGCCGATGTTGACGATGTTCTTGATGCGCTTGCCGGTGTGTCCGGTCCACTCGCCGGAGCGGACGCGGTCCGCGAAGCCGGCCATCTTGTCGAGCACGGCGTGGACCTGGGGCACCACGTTCTCGCCGTCGACCTCGATCACCGCGTCACGCGGGGCGCGCAGCGCGGTGTGCAGGACCGCGCGGTCCTCGGTGACGTTGATCTTCTCGCCGCGGAACATCGCGTCCCGCAGCCCGAACACGTCCGTGGCGGCGGCCAGCGCGTGCAGCAGCCGCAGGGTCTCGTCGGTGACGAGATGCTTCGAGTAGTCGAGGTGCAGGTCACCGACCCGGAGCGTGTAGCCGGTGCCGCGACCGGGATCGGCGGCGAACAGCTCCCGCAGCCGCACCTCGCCGAGCTCCTCACGGTGCTTGGCCAAGGCGGTCCACTCGGGCGTCTGGTTGAGCCTGGTACGGCCGTCTGCGTTCATTGCGACTTCAGCCTTCTTTCCTACCGACCTGGGGGCCGGTTCCAACCTAATTGATCAGCCCGTGGCGCGAGCGGTCGTCCCGTCGTCCTGCGGGGCAACAACAGGTACGTCCTGCTTGACCCCGGGTATCAACGAGGCGACGGCCAGCCCGAAGAGGGCTGCCGCGAGCAGTGCGGGGCCGTTCAGTCCGTAGGTCCCCGCCACGACTCCGCCGAGCAGGGCGCCGAGCGGGGCGCCCGACGTCGAGGACGTGCGGAACGCGGAGGCGATACGGCCGACCATGGCGGCGGGGCTGCGCTGCTGCATCAGGGTGACCTGGTTGACGTTCCACACCATGTTCATCGCGCCGAGCAGCAGCATGCCCGCGATCAGGGCGGCCAGGTGGCGGACGGTCCCCATGAGCAGCAGCGACGCCGTCTGGACGCTCCCGGCCAGCAGCAGCGCCCGGACCCGCCCGGTGCGGCGCGCGATCCGCTGGGCGAGGAAGCCCCCGGAGAAGCTGCCCATGGCGTACGCCGTCATCGCGGCCGCGTATCCGGCGTTGCCCGCGTGCAGCCAGCGGGTCACGTGCAGGACCAGTGTGGCGATCAGGGCGCCCATGCCGATGTTGCACAGCAGGGTGGCCACGCACACCGCGCGCAGGGCCCGGTCGCCCCACAGGGCGCGCAGGCCTTCCGCTATCTCCGTCCTGAGGGTGCTGCCGGCCGGGCGCGGCTCCCGCTCGGGCGGGCGGGTGCGCAGGGAGGCCACGAGGGCGGCGGCCAGGAGATAGGTGCTCGCGTCGGCCGCGAACGGCATGAAGGCCCCGGCCGTCAGCAGCAGTGGCACGAGCGGACCGGCCAGCAGACCGCCCGCGAGCTGCTGCCCGGTCATCAGCCGGGCGTTGGCGCTGCCCAACGCCTCGCGGTCCACCAGGGACGGCAGCAGAGCCGTGGACGCGTTGTCGAAGAGGGTCTGGAGCGTGGTCAGACAGAAGGCGAGGGCGAGCAGCAGCGGGATCGAGGCGTGGCCGAGTCCGACGGCGAGCGCGAAGCACGCGACGAGCAGGCCTCTTACCAGATCCACGGCCCACATCGCGCGCCGCTGGTCGACCCGGTCCGCGACGGCGCCGCCGAGGAGCCCGAAGAGCAGCCAGGGGAGGTATCCACAGGCGGTGACGGAGGCGATGACGAGTGGATCGTCGGTGAGCCGCACGGCGAGCAGCGGCAGCGCGGCCGTACGCAGCGCGTCCCCGAACCGGGAGATCACGGCGGCACTCCACAGCCGCCCGAACCCCCCACGCCACGCGGGTACATGAGTACCCGTCACCTCGACCGTCGTCACAGCTCCCCCTCACGATTCGTCACTTCACAAACCGTAGAGGGCACCACTGACAATCGGTCCGGAGGCGGGTCGGCCACCGGCCTGCGAAACAGCTCCGGCCGGACACCCTGTGGGCGTCCGGCCGGTTCAACTCCTAGATTTCTCCCCGCAGTTTGGCGAGCGCCTCGGCGAGGATCGCCTCGCCGTCCGCGTCGCTGCGCCGCTCCCGTACATACGCGAGGTGCGTCTTGTAGGGCTCGGTGCGCGGCGGGGCCGGCGGGTTGTCCCGGTCCTGTCCGGCCGGGAAGCCGCAGCGCGGGCAGTCCCAAGTGTCGGGAACCTGCGCGTCGCTGGCGAAGCTGGGCTGTGTCTCGTGTCCGTTGGAGCACCAGAAGACGATGCGCAGCCGGGGCGCGGACTCGCCGCGCTCGGCCTCGCCCATCGGCCCCGCCCCGACCCGGCTTCCTCGGATCGCGTTGCCACTTGCCACGGTCGTAACTCCCTGCGTGATGGTGCCGCGAAGCGAGTCGGCGTTTTCGCTCCGTTGCGAGCGCCTCAGTCTACGTAAGGCCCAACGCGCGTCCAGTGGTTGGAGTTACAGCCCCTACACCTAGACGCAAGCCCCATGATAGGCCGCGCTCAGCTGCGCGTACCGAACATGGGGCCTTACGTACGGAATGTGCGAAGGAACGTGCGGTCAGCCCGTCTTCATCAGCAGGCCGAGCACGACGATGCAGGCGAACCAGAGCACACCGAGCACCACGGTGATGCGGTCCAGGTTGCGCTCGGCGACCGAAGAGCCGCCGACGGACGACGCCATGCCGCCACCGAACATGTCGGAGAGACCGCCGCCCTTCCCCTTGTGCATCAGCACCAGCAGCATCAGCAGCAGGCTGAAGACGATCAGGGCGATCGAGAACCCCAAAACCACGGCTGGACCAACTTCCTCGGATTCGGATGAACGACAGGGGCATAGCGGCTGGCGCTATGCCCCCGCAAGAGTACGACGGATCGCGGCTACCGCCTACACGCGGCTTGTCGGTTCGCCTCCGGGGCGCTCAAGCCGGTGTCGAGAGGCCGACCGTGCTCAGCCCTTCGGGCCTCCGCGCGCTCGTCCTCTCGACACCGGCCGCGCCCCTGCGTCTCGCTGCCGGACTCACTGGTCGCGGAAGCGCGCGATCTTGACGAACTCGTCCGCGTCCAGTGAGGCACCGCCGACCAGGGCACCGTCGACGTCGGGCTGCGCCATGATCTCGGCGACGTTGCCGGACTTGACGGAGCCGCCGTACTGGATGCGGACCTGGTCGGCCAGCTCCTGCGAGTACAGCTCGGCGAGCTTGCCGCGGATGGCCTGGCAGACCTCCTGGGCGTCACCGGCGCCGCAGACCTTGCCGGTGCCGATGGCCCAGACGGGCTCGTAGGCGATGACGACGGACTCGGCCTGCTCGGCCGGGACGTCCTTGAGGCCGCCCTCGACCTGGGCCAGGGTGTGCGGGACGTGGTTGGCCGCCTCGCGCACCTCCAGCTCCTCGCCGACGCAGAGGATCGGGGTCAGGCCGTGCTTGTAGGCGGCCTTCACCTTGGCGTTGACGATCTCGTCGGTCTCCGCGTGGTACTGGCGGCGCTCGGAGTGGCCGATCGCCACGTACGTGCACTTGAGCTTGGCCAGCATCGCACCGGAGATCTCGCCGGTGTAGGCGCCGGAGTCGTGCGCCGAGATGTCCTGGGCGCCGTACTTGATCTTGAGCTTGTCGCCGTCGACCAGGGTCTGCACGGAGCGCAGGTCGGTGAAGGGCGGCAGGACGGCGACCTCGACGGCCTCGTAGTCCTTGTCCGCGAGGGCGAAGGCGAGCTTCTGGACGTGGGCGATGGCCTCGAGGTGGTTGAGGTTCATCTTCCAGTTGCCCGCCATGATCGGCGTGCGCCCAGAGGAAATAGATGGAGCCATTAAGGTCAGTCCTCCAGTGCGGCGAGGCCGGGGAGCGTCTTGCCCTCGAGGTATTCGAGGGAGGCGCCGCCGCCGGTCGAGATGTGGCCGAATGCGGTCTCGTCGAAGCCCAGGATGCGGACGGCCGCGGCGGAGTCGCCACCGCCGACGACCGTGAAGGCCGGGGAGTCGAGAAGGGCCTGGGCGACCGCCTTGGTGCCCTCGGCGTAGTCGGGGTGCTCGAAGACGCCCATCGGACCGTTCCAGAAGATGGTGGCCGCGTCGGCGAGCTTCGAGGCGTACAGGGCACCGGTCTCGGGACCGATGTCGAGGCCCATCTGGTCGGCGGGGATGGCGTCCGCGGCGACGACAGTGGGGTTGGACGGGGCCTTCGTCTTCAAGTCCGGGAACCCGGCCGAGGTCACGACGTCGACCGGGACGACCAGCTCGACGCCGTTCTTCTCGGCGCGTTCGACGTACTCGGTGACGGCGGGCAGCTGGTCGTCCTGGACCAGGGAGGCGCCGATCTCGTAGCCCTTGGCCTTGAGGAAGGTGAAGGCCATGCCGCCGCCGATGAGGATGCGGTCGGCCTTGCCGAGCAGCTGGTCGATGACGGCGAGCTTGTCGGAGACCTTGGAGCCGCCGAGGGCGACCACGTAGGGGCGCTTGACGTCCTCGGTGAGCTTCTTCAGGACGCCGACCTCGGTGGCGATGAGGTATCCGGCGTAGTGCGGCAGGCGGGCCGGGAGGTCGTACACGGAGGCGTGCTTGCGGTGCACGGCGCCGAAACCGTCGCCTACGTAGATGTCCGCCAGGGCGGCGAGCTGGTCGGCGAACTCGCCGCGCTCGACGTCGTCCTTGGCGGTCTCGCCCGCGTTGAAGCGCAGGTTCTCGATGACCGCGACCTGGCCGGGTTCGAGGCCGCGCACCGCGTCGTGCGCGGCGGGGCCGACGGTGTCCTGGGCGAACGCGACCGGCGCGCCCAGGAGTTCGGCCAGGCGCTCGGCGGGCTGGAGGAGGGAGAAGGCCGGGTCCGGGGCGCCCTTGGGGCGGCCCAGGTGCGAGGCCACGATCACCTTGGCGCCCGCCTCGACGAGGGCCTTGATCGTGGGCAGTACGGCGCGGATGCGGCCGTCGTCGGTGATGAGGCCGTCGGCCAGCGGGACGTTCAGGTCGGCGCGGACGAAGACCCGCTTGCCTTCCACGCCTTCGGCGAGAAGTTCGTCGATCGTCTTCATTAAGGGACTCCTAGGGAGGGCTCTTCAGATCCGAGAGGGCTGATCGATCACTACGTAGTGAAGGCCTAAGGCTCGGACACTACGTAGCAAGGGCTCGGGCAGCGCGGCGTGCGCTGCCCGAGCCCTGACTCACATCGAGTTGCCTGCTCCGGGAGTTAGAGCTGGCCGCCGACGAAGACCGTGAGGTCGACGAGGCGGTTGGAGTAGCCCCACTCGTTGTCGTACCAGCCGAGGATCTTCACCGTGTTGCCTTCCTGAACCATC
Source organism: Streptomyces prunicolor (assembly GCF_045162825.1). Classification (NCBI taxonomy): domain Bacteria; kingdom Bacillati; phylum Actinomycetota; class Actinomycetes; order Kitasatosporales; family Streptomycetaceae; genus Streptomyces; species Streptomyces prunicolor. The sequence continues at coordinate 2,601,208 of NZ_CP108676.1, forward strand.
GTCAGGAGGGAGTCGAAGGTGCAGGAGGCCTGGTCGCCGACGATGTCCGAGGAGACGATCGGGTCCTCGGTGTACGTCAGGTAGCCCTTGAGGTCGCCGTCCTCGGAGGCCTTCTTGAACGCGGCGTTGACCTCGTCCTTGGTGACCTCGCGCTGGAGCGTCACGACCAGGTCGGTGGCCGAGCCGGTCGGGACCGGGACGCGCATCGCGATGCCGTCCAGCTTGCCCTTGAGCTGCGGGAGGACCAGGGCGGTGGCCTTGGCGGCACCGGTCGTGGTCGGGATGATGTTCTCGGCGGCGGCACGCGCGCGGCGCAGGTCCGAGTGCGGGAAGTCCAGGATGCGCTGGTCGTTCGTGTAAGCGTGGACCGTCGTCATCAGGCCCTTGACGATGCCGAAGTTCTCGTCGAGAACCTTGGCCATCGGCGCCACACAGTTGGTGGTGCAGGAGGCGTTCGAGATGACGTGGTGGTTGGCCGCGTCGTACTTGTCCTGGTTGACGCCCATCACGATCGTGATGTCCTCGTCCTTGGCCGGAGCCGAGATGAGGACCTTCTTGGCGCCGCCGGCGATGTGCTTCTCGGCGTCGGCCTTCTTCGTGAAGATGCCGGTCGACTCGATGACGATGTCGACGCCCAGCTCGCCCCACGGGATGTCGGCGGGGTTGCGCTCGGACAGCACCTTGATCGTGTGCCCGTCGACGGTGATCGTGTCGGCGGTGTGCGACACCTCGGCCTGGAGGCGGCCCAGGATGGTGTCGTACTTGAGCAGGTGAGCGGTGGTCGCGGTGTCACCCAGGTCGTTGACAGCCACGATCTCGATGTCAGCACCCTGCTTCAGCAGCGCGCGGAAGTAGTTACGACCGATGCGGCCAAAGCCGTTGATGCCTACGCGGATCGTCACGAACCGATCTCCTCGTTGGTACGCCGGCTCAGTGCCGGCGAGTTGTATGGGATGTCCCCGACCGCCTACGACCCTACCTCCCTGAGCCCTCCGTGGTGACATCGAGATGCCCCATACACGGCAGGGCGGTCCGTACCCGCCAGTAGGGGTACGGACCGCCCTTGATGTTCATGACATCGTCACACAGGGTCAGCTGGTCAGAGCGGTCAGCGCCTTCTTGAGAAGGGCCGCGCGGTCGGTCGCCGAGGTGACCTGTTCCAGGCCGAAGCCGAGCAGCACGGTGCGGTCGGTGGTGACGGCGCCGTACGTCTGGAAGAGGGCTCCGGTGCGGGTCCAGTCGTTCAGGACCGCGGGGCTGCCCGCGGGCGGGCCGCTCACGCTCCAGGCGCCCAGCGAGGTCTCGAAGCCCTCGGTCTGCGTCGCCGTACCGCCCACGACGACGGAGGTGTCGTCGGCGAGTACGCCGTGGCCGCCGGAGCCCGGGTCGGTGATGTAACTGAGCGAGACCTCGACCGACTTGCCGGCGTAGGCGCTCAGGTCGAAGCCGACCTGCTGCCAGCCGTTGGAGGCGCCGGTGAAGCTGTTCCACGAGCCGGTGGTGCCGGTCGCGGTGCAGCCGCTGGAGGCGATGGTCAGGTAGTGCTTGAGCCAGGGGTGCTCGGCGATCAGGAAGCCCGCCTCGCACTCCGTCGGTACGGCGGTGCTGGTGGCGCCGCCGACCTCCGGGAGCGTGGTCCAGTCGTCGGCGCCGGTGGTGTGGATCTCGACGACGGCGTGGTCGTAGCCGGGCTCGGTGTCCCACAGCAGCTCGCTGCGCAGCGTGGGCTTGTCGGCCGCGCTCACCCCGGTGAGGTCGATGGTGCGGGTGAGGCGCTTGTAGGAGTCGTCGGTGTGGACGGCGGCGGCCATGTAGGAGCCCGCGTAGGGGCCGTACGGGTTGACGGTCCCTGCGAACTGTCCCGCGCCCGCGCTCGCGAACTGCGGGTACGTGGTGGGCGACAGGGAGTCGGAGGTGACGCTGTAGGTGCCGGCCCGGTCCAGCGGGTTGCCGGGGGCGCCGCTGAGCGGCCCGGTGAAGCCGGCGAGCTTGCCGGAGCCGGTGAAAGCGGTGGCTCCGGGGGTGGACGTACGCGAGTAGGCGCCCAGGTAGTACTGGCTGAAGTCGTTCGAGGGGGTGCCGTCGGCGAGGGCGACGGAGCCGCCGGCCTGCTCGCCGGCCTCGATCAGCTTGCCGCCCTCGTTGAGGAAGGCGCGCAGCTGGAGCTGGGTGTCGTTGCCCGGTCCCGCCGTGCCCGAGTAGTGGACGACGGTCTTGAAGTGGTCGAGCACGCCGAGCGCGTCGGGCGCGCCCTGGGTGGCGACGTCCCAGACGACCGCCTTGCGGCCGTTCGCCTTCAGCGCGTCGACGTAGGTCTGCGCCTGGGTGGCGGCAGTGCCCTCCTCGGCGACGACAAGGGTGTCGGCCGCGGGCCGTGTGGCCACCGTGTAGGTGAAGTGCGCGCTGGAGGTGGGCTTCCCGGCCTTCGTCTCGCCGGTGAACCAGACCTCGACCTTGTCACCCGGGTCGCCGTCCTTGACCTTGGCGCGGTACTCGTCGAAGTACAGGTTGTCGTCCCCGCCGTAGGTCTGGCCGCCCTTCCAGGACTTGAGCGCCATGTCCTCCGTACGGCCGCCGTTGACGCGGTACTTGAGCTCCTTGTCGCGCACGGACTTCCGTACGACGACGGAGACCTCCTGGTCGGCGCCGCGGGAGTACGACGTGGAGAAGGTGGCCGGGGTGAAGTCGGCGGCGCTGAGGCCGACCGACGACGTGGGCTGGTCGGGGTGGGCCGCGGTCTCGGCGACGGAGAGCGCGAAGGGGATGTTCTTCGCGAACTCGTCCTGGATCAGCTTCTCGTCGTCCGGGTAGTTGAAGACGGACTGGCAGTCGGCCGCGTTCCAGGCGTCGGTCGGGTCGATGTTCGACGCGGTCTGGCAGGTCGACATCTCGGGGGTGAACATCGACATGCCGTTGACGTTCGACGCGTGGCCGTCCGCCTCGCCGTTGGTCGTGTACAGCTCCGAGGAGACCTGGGAGTGGTAGCCGGGGATCGCCGGGTTGTCAGGCGTACCCGCGAGGGCCTTGTAGAGGACGTCGTCCGGGGTCGGGGTCGCGACCTGCCAGCCGACTCCGTAGAGGAGGAGTTCGGCGGCCGAGTGGTAGTTGATGCCGTAGCTGAAGCCGATGCGCTTCTCGAAGGTGTCGAGCGCCTGGGTCTCGGGCTCGGAGGCGGGGGCCGTACCGCGGTAGGTCTCGCTGGTGGGGTTCGGGGACGAACCCTCGTCGTCGTAGCCCCACTTGTAGGAGAAGTTGCGGTTGAGGTCGACGCCGTCGCCGGTGGAGATGGTGCCGTCGCCGTTGACGTCCCGCAGGTTCTTGCGCCACAGGCGGGTGTCGGAGTTCTGGAAGGTGTAGTCGTAGCCGTCCGGGTTGGCGGACAGCACGAACCACAGCTCGGTCGAGTCGACGATCTTCTTGATGCGCTTGTCGGTCTTGTAGTTGTCCAGGTAGTAGTGCATCAGCCGACGGGTCATCTCCGGCGTGATCCACTCGCGCGCGTGCTGGTTGGACACGTACAGCACCGAGGGCTTGGAGCCGTCCTTGGTCTTCTTCGCGTTCTTGGTCAGTTTGAGCGCGAGGATGTCCTGGCCGTCGATCGTCTTGCCGATGGACTCGACCTTGGTGAGCCCGGGGTTGGCCTGCCCGGTCCTGAGGATCTCCTCCTCCAGCCCGCCGCTTCCGCTGTACGGGCGGAACACGCCCTGCGCCGCGTCCTCGACCCGCGTCTCGGCCTTCGCCGACAGGGTGTGCTCGGTGAGGTCGACGCCCTGCTTCTCCAGCTTCTGGGCCTGCTGGTCGGTGAGGTAGACCTCGACGGCGGTCTTGCCGGCCGCGGAGAACTGGTTGTCGCCGAGTTCGTGGGCGTCCTGTCCGGCCTTCAGGAGCAGGGGTATCTGCTTCTGGGTGACGTCGGCGCGGAAGACCTTGACCTCGGCGGGGTCGGACTTCGCCGAACTCCCGCCCTGCGCCTGGGCGATCGGTGCGATGCTCGCCCCTGCGATCAGGAGGGCGCCGACAGCGAGGATCGATCTCGCTCTGTGTCTCATGAATCCCCCTAGCAATCGTCCGCCACAGCGGCGAACAGTTGCCAGGCTCATGACACTTCATGATCGAGTCAAGGGGGCCTCAAGGACGGTCAAATGGCGGGGTGGGTGGGCGACTTCGGCAGGGGCGGCGGATCGTGCCGGGGAGGCGAGGGGCGACGCGTGTCCCTCGCGGGGCCCAGACGACGTTGCTCGTGGGCCGCGCGGGGCCGAGCCGTATCGAGTTCTGCGGCGCCCAAGGCAGACGTACGGCGACGCGGGAGCCCTCGGGCAAGCCCGGCCGATCTCCTTGAAGGGCGTGGGTTGGGCGCGGGGCGTTTCTCCTTGAGGGGCATGGGGCGGGCGCGGGTCGTTTCTCCTTGAGGGGCGCGGGGCGTTGATTCTCCCCGGCCTGATCAGCCGACAGGCCGAAGGGGCGCCTGCACCGGTGTATCGGCAGCTCGCCGGCATCCGGACGAGAGCGCCCACAGCGCAAAGAAGCGCCGGCGCCAGGGCCTTCCGACGAGGCCCGCGGGTCTTCTCCAAGGCCGCACGGGCCAGCACACACTCGCCCGGTGGGAGCCCTCGCAGCCTTGCCCTCGGCCATCGGCGCCCTCGCGCCGACCGGTCATCCTCGTTTTCCTCCGGCCCGATCCACCGGGCACGCCCGGACGGGGCCCGCACCGGCGAATGGACGACCCGTCGGCATCGAGGCAATTGCACCCCGGCAGAAAACACGCCGCCGCCTGCGCCCTCGGACGAGCCCGTACATCCTCCCGGGGACGCCCGGGCCGGCTCCCACTCGCCCGGCGGACAACCCTCTCGGTCCGCCTCCTGCCGCCGCCCCCTCACGTCGATCGGCCGCCGTTGACCTCCTCCGGCCCGATCCGCCAGGCACGCCCGCGCAGGCGCCCCGCACCGGCGGATTGACGGCCCGTCGGCATCGAAGCCGAGGCACCCCACGACAGACGAACGCCGGTGCCGACGCCCGGACTGGGCACCCGCACCGGCGTATTGACGGATCGTCAACCGATCCGTGACGAGTGATCGTCAGCCGACCATGTTGTCGGCCATCTCCTCCGTGATGCTGGACTCCGTGCCCGGGATACCCAGGTCCTGAGCCCGCTTGTCGGCCATCGCCAGCAGGCGGCGGATGCGGCCGGCGACCGCGTCCTTGGTCAGCGGCGGGTCGGCGAGGGCGCCGAGCTCCTCCAGGGAGGCCTGCTTGTGGTCCATGCGGAGCCGGCCGGCCGCCGCGAGGTGCTCGGGGACCTCGTCGGCGAGGATCTCCAGCGCACGCCCCACACGGGCTCCGGCGGCGACGGCCGCGCGGGCCGAGCGGCGGAGGTTGGCGTCGTCGAAGTTGGCGAGGCGGTTCGCCGTGGCGCGCACCTCGCGGCGCATCCGGCGCTCCTCCCAGGCCAGCACCGACTCGTGCGCGCCGAGCCGGGTGAGCAGGGCACCGATCGCGTCGCCGTCACGGACGACCACCCGGTCGACCCCGCGCACCTCGCGCGCCTTCGCCGCGATCGACAGCCGGCGGGCGGCGCCGACCAGCGCGAGCGCGGCCTCCGGACCCGGGCAGGTCACCTCAAGGGAGGAGGACCGGCCGGGCTCGGTCAGCGAGCCGTGGGCCAGGAAGGCGCCTCTCCAGGCCGCCTCCGCGTCACAGGTGGCCCCCGAGACGACCTGCGGCGGCAGGCCCCGGATGGGGCGTCCGCGGCCGTCCACGAGCCCGGTCTGCCGGGCCAGCTGATCGCCGCCCGCTACCACCCGGACGACGTAACGGGAACCGCGGCGGAGTCCGCCGGGCGCCATCACGATCAGTTCGGAGCTGTGGCCGAAGATCTCCAGAATGTCCCGCTTGAGCCGGCGCGCCGCCATCGCGGTGTCCAGCTCCGCCTCGATCACGATGCGCCCGCTCACCAGGTGGAGGCCTCCGGCGAACCGCAGAATGGCGGAGACCTCCGCCTTCCTGCAGCAGGTCCGGGTGACGGGGAGCCGGGAGATCTCATCCTTCACCGCTGCCGTCATCGCCATGGGCCGATCCTTCCATGCATCCGAAAAATACGGTCGTACGCGGCGGCCAACAGCTCCGGGTCGTGCCTTGGAGTTCCGTCGGTCCGGGCCACCGGCGCCAGCTCGACCGCGGCGTCCAGCCGCTTGGCGGCTTCGGTGAGCGACGCGCGATCGGGCACGGCGGCCTCGTCGGCCAGCACCACGTCCAGGGCGAGTTTAGGGGCGTGTCGTCCCAAAACCTCCAAATGACGCTGCGGTGAGAAGCCATCGGTTTCTCCGGGCTGCGGCGCGAGGTTCAGGGAGAGTACCCGGCGCGCCTTCGTCTCGGTGAGCGCGTCGAGCAGTTCCGGCACCAGCAGGTGCGGGATGACGGACGAGAACCAGGAGCCGGGACCGAGCACCACCCAGTCCGCGTCGAGCACGGCGGCGACGGCCTCGGGCACGGCCGGCGGGTCGTGCGGCACGACGTGCACGGACATCACCTCACCGGGCGTGAGCGCCACGGTCGCCTGTCCCCGCACGGTGTCGACGTCGTCGGGCCGCGCCGGATCGTGCCCCTTGACCAGGGCCTGCAACTCCAGCGGCACGGCGGACATGGGCAGCACGCGCCCGTGCGCGCCGAGCAGCTTGCCGACCAGGTCGAGGGCCTGGACGTGGTCGCCGAGCTGCTCCCACAGGGCGACGATCAGCAGATTGCCGACCGCGTGTTCGTGCAGGTCGCCCTTGGACTGGAAGCGGTGCTGGATGACGCGGGCCCAGGTCTGGCCCCAGTCGTCGTCGCCGCACAGCGCGGCGAGGGCCTTGCGCAGGTCCCCCGGGGGCAGCACGCCCAGTTCGTCGCGCAGGCGGCCGCTGGAGCCGCCGTCGTCGGCCACGGTGACGACGGCGGTGAGGTCGCCGGTGATCCGGCGCAGTGCGGTGAGTGAGGCGGACAGGCCCATGCCACCGCCGAGGGCGACCACCTTGGGCTGGGTGCCGCGCCGGCGCGGCTTGCCACCGCGGGCCTCGACGGGCCTGGTCGTCCGTCCTTCGGGCACCACGCGGCGCAGCCTGCCCAGCCGTGGGCTACGTCCTGTCATTCCCGTCCCATGTCCCGGTGTACGACCACCGTCTCCACGCCCTCGGCCACGAGCCGCGCGGCGAGCTTCTCCGCCGTGGCGACCGAGCGGTGCTTGCCGCCGGTGCAGCCGATCGCGATCGTCACGTACCGCTTGCCCTCACGCCGGTAACCGGCCGCGATGAGCCTGAGCAGCTCGGCGTACCGGTCGAGGAACTCCTTGGCGCCGGGCTGGTTGAAGACGTACGCCGAGACCTCTTCGTTGAGGCCGTTGAAGGGGCGCAGCTCCGGGACCCAGTGCGGGTTGGGCAGGAAGCGCATGTCGGCGACCAGGTCGGCGTCGACCGGGAGGCCGTACTTGAAGCCGAAGGACATGACGGTGGCCCGCAGCGCGGGCTCCTCCTCGCCGGCGAACTGGGCGTCCATCTTGGCGCGCAGTTCGTGGACGTTGAGGCTGGAGGTGTCGATGACCAGGTCGGCGTCGCCGCGCAGTTCGCGCAGCAGCTCGCGTTCGGCGTCGATGCCGTCGACGATGCGGCCGTCGCCCTGGAGGGGGTGCGGGCGGCGCACCGACTCGAAGCGGCGCACCAGGGCGTCGTCGGAGGACTCCAGGAAGACGATCCGCCGGGTGACGTTCTTCGACTCCAGGTCGGCGAGGGACTCGCGGAGGTTGTCGAAGAAGCGCCGTCCGCGTACGTCGACGACGACCGCGATGCGTGCCACGTTGCCCTGGGAGCGGGCGCCGAGCTCCACCATGGTGGGGATCAGGGCGGGCGGGAGGTTGTCGACGACGAACCAGCCGAGGTCCTCAAGACACTTGGCGGCCGTGGACCGCCCGGCCCCGGACATGCCGGAGATGATCACCAGCTCGGGGATGGCCGCTTCGGGGACCCCGGGGGTCGTGCTGTCCGTACTCACTTCTGCTCCGTTGTCCTGGGTCTCTTCCGGTGGAGCCTGATCCTCGCCCGTCTCCTTGTGGGTCTGATCTCGGTCCGCTGTGGGCCGCTTCTCGTGTTCGCTCATGTCTCCTGCCCCCGTCGCTCGTCCGGGGCTCCCGCGGGTACGGGCTCCCCTGGGGCGCCCGCCGTCGTCTCGGGTGTCCCGTCTTCCATGTCATCCATGATCTCTCCAGTCGCCGTGTTCACGGCGGGTGCGGCCGGGGCCGCCTGGGCGAGGGCCACCGCGATGGTCTCGGCGGTCTTGCGACCTATGCCCGGAACCTCGCAGATCTGATCGATTGTCGCGGATCGCAGCTTCTTCACCGAACCGAAGTGTTTGATCAGCGCCTGCTTGCGGGTCTCGCCGAGGCCGGGCACGTCGTCCAGGGGGCTCGCCCGGAACCGCTTGGCACGCTTGGCGCGCTGATAGGTGATCGCGAAGCGGTGGGCCTCGTCGCGGACGCGCTGGAGGAGGTAGAGGCCCTCACTGGTGCGGGGCAGGACCACGGGGTCGTCCTCGTCGGGCAGCCAGACCTCCTCCAGGCGCTTGGCGAGGCCGCACACGGCGATGTCGTCGATGCCCAGCTCGTCGAGGGCCTTCTTGGCGGCGGCGACCTGCGGCTGCCCGCCGTCGACGACCACGAGCTGCGGCGGGTAGGCGAACCGCTTGGGGCGGCCCTCGTCGTCCTTGAGGTCCGTCAGCTCGTCGCCGTCGGCCCACTCCCCCGTCTTCTCCTTCTCGGCGAGATAGCGCCGGAAGCGGCGGGTGATCACCTCGTGCATCGAGCGGACGTCGTCCTGGCCCTCGAAGCCCTTGATCTGGAAGCGGCGGTACTCGCTCTTGCGGGCCAGCCCGTCCTCGAAGACGACCATCGACGCCACGACGTCGTCGCCCTGGAGGTGCGAGATGTCGTAGCACTCGATCCTCAGGGGGGCGCTGTCCAGGTCGAGGGCCTCGGAGATCTCCTCCAGGGCGCGCGAGCGGGTGGTGAGGTCGGAGGCGCGCTTGGTCTTGTGGAGGATCAGCGACTGCTGGGCGTTGCGCGCGACGGTCTCCATGAGGGACTTCTTGTCGCCGCGCTGCGGGATGCGCAGTGACACGTTCGCCCCGCGGCGGTCCGTCAGCCACTGCTGGACCGGCTCCACCGGGTCGGGCAGGGCCGGGACGAGGACCTCCTTGGGGACGGAGTCCCCGGTCTCCTCGCCGTAGAGCTGCTGGAGGGCGTGTTCGACGAGGGCCGCGGTGGTGACGTCCTCGACCTTGTCGGTGACCCAGCCGCGCTGGCCGCGCACGCGTCCGCCGCGGACGTGGAAGATCTGGACGGCCGCCTCCAGCTCGTCCTCGGCGACCGCGATCAGGTCGGCGTCGGTGGCGTCGGCGAGGACGACCGCGCTCTTCTCCATGGCCTTCTTCAGGGCCTCGACGTCGTCACGGAGGCGGGCGGCCCGCTCGTACTCCATCTCCTCGGCCGCGTCCGTCATCGCCTTCTCCAGGCGGCGGATGTACGTGCCGGTGCGCCCGGCCATGAAGTCGCTGAACTCCTCGGCCAGTTCGCGGTGCTCCTCCTCGGAGACGCGGCCGACGCAAGGGGCGGAGCACTTGCCGATGTAGCCGAGCAGACAGGGGCGGCCGGTGCGGGCCGCGTTCTTGAAGACGCCGGCCGAGCAGGTGCGGACGGGGAACACGCGCAGCAGGAGGTCCACGGTGTCGCGGATCGCCCAGGCGTGTCCGTACGGCCCGAAGTAGCGGACGCCCTTCTTCTTGTGACCGCGCATCACCTGGACGCGCGGGTACTCCTCGTTCATCGTCACCGCGAGGTACGGGTAGCTCTTGTCGTCGCGGTACTTGACGTTGAACCGGGGGTCGTACTCCTTGATCCAGGAGTACTCCAGCTGGAGTGCCTCGACCTCCGTGGACACCACCGTCCACTCCACCGACGCGGCCGTGGTGACCATCGTGCGCGTGCGTGGGTGGAGTCCGGCCAGGTCCTGGAAGTAGTTCGCCAGGCGCTGGCGCAGGCTCTTCGCCTTTCCGACGTAGATCACCCGGCGGTGCTCGTCGCGGAATTTGTAGACCCCGGGCGAGTCCGGGATCTCTCCCGGCCTGGGGCGGTAGCTGGAGGGATCGGCCATGTTTCACACCCTACTGGCGCGGAGTGACAGCGCGGTGGGGCTGTGGACAACGCCGGACACGCCCGGCGGACCTCTTGTCGGAACGATTGTCGGATGTCCTGCCGGAACTCCTAGCGGGACTCCAGAAACGTGAGAACCGCCAGGACACGGCGGTGGTCGTCGGCGGCTTCCGGAAGGTGGAGTTTGCCCAGGATGCTGCGGACGTGTTTCTCGACGGTGCCCTCGGTGACCCACAGCCGGCGGCCGATGCCGGCGTTGGAGCGGCCCTCCGCCATCAGCGCCAGGACCTCGCGCTCGCGGGTGCTGAGGAAGGACAGCGGGTCGTCGCGGCGCTGCGCGGAGAACAGCTCGTGCACCAGGGAGGGGTCGACGACCGAGCCGCCCTTGTGGATGCGGTCGAGGGCCTCGACGAACTCGTCGACGACCGTGATCCGGCTCTTGAGGAGATAGCCGACCTTGTGCCCGCCGGCCAGCAGCTCCAGGGCCTCCTCGACCTCGACGAACGCGGACAGCACGAGGATGCCGGTGTCGGGGTGGCGCTCACGGATCGTCCGGGCCGCCTTGAGGCCCTCGGTGGAGTGGTCGGGCGGCATCCTGATGTCGACGATCGCGAGGTCGGGCCGCTCGGTGTCGACCAGGTCCAGGAGCCGTACGGCGTCGCCGGCCTGGCCCGCCACCTCGTAGCCCAGGCGTTCGCACAGGCTCGCGAGGCCCTCCCTGAGCAGGACGTCGTCGTCGGCGAGGACGACCCGTCCCCGCGCGGCCTGCTGCGATGCGTCCATCGTCACGGCTCCCCTTGCCCGACCGGTGCGGTGCGCCAGGCACAGCCTGCCGGACCGGGTCGGGTACGGCTAGCCGGTAAGGGAATTGGGGGGTGACCGTGAAGACGTGGCGCCGCGTCCGGGCGATTCTCTTAGGAGTACGGATGCGGGCGGACCGGTCACCCGGGCGAGAAGCGACGGGCCCGGGCCGGAACGTCGGAAGGGCTGCGGGAGATGCGGCGGACACGGGCAGGCAGACGACGGCGGTCGATCCGTGTCCGCCCGTACGAGGACGACACCCGGTCCCTGAAGGACCTCCTCGACCCGCGGGACCCCGACCTGTTCCGCGCCAAACAGCTGCGTGCCAGCACCTCGCGGCACCCCAAGAGCCGGACGGCTGCCTCTCCGTCCGAGAAGACCGCCCGACGCGTACGCGACGTCACCGAGTCCAAGGCTCCCCCCGACCTGGACCCCGTCGCGTACGCCTCGGGCGGTCACCCCTGCGTCCGGGGAAGTGGCAGTCGTACGACGAGAGTTGTGCCCTCCCCGGGTGGGCTGGCGACGCGCAGCTTGCCGCCGATCGCCTCGACGCGGTCGACGAGGCCGATGAGACCGGAGCCGTGCCCGAGGTCGGCGCCGCCCACTCCGTCGTCGGCGATCGTCACCTCCAGGACGTCATCTTCGACCCGCGCCGACACCGCCACGAAGCTCGCGCGCGCGTGCTTGACGGCGTTGGTGAGGCACTCGGAGGTCACGTAGTAGACGGCGACCTCGATCCCCTCCGGGAGGCGGCCGGCGGGGAGGCGCAGGTCGAGTTCCACGGGGACGGCGGAGCGGCGGGCGAGTGCGCGCAGGGCCGGGCCCAGGCCGCCCTTGGAGAGGATCGCGGGGTGGATGCCGCGTGCGACCTGCAACAGGTCGGCGAAGGCGTCGTCCAGGCCCTTGGCGATGTGGTCCAGTTGCTCGGCGAGTTCCTGCGGCTGCTCGTCCAGCATCGACTGGGCCATTCTGAGGTCGAGTTGGAGCGATACGAGGCGCTGTTGGACACCGTCGTGCAGATCGCGTTCGATACGGCGCCTGGAGGCGTCCCCGGCGGCCACCACGCGCGCGCGTGACGCGGTGAGCTGGTCGCGGCCGTCGGCGTTGGCGAGGGCGGTGGCGACGAGTTCGGTGAAGTCGGCGAGCCGGGACTCGGTGCCCGGGGGCAGCGGTTCGGGTCCGGCGGCGGCCGCGACGACGGCACCCCACAGCCGGTCGTCCACGACGATGGGGGCGCCCACCGAGCGGCCCACGCGCGCGGGGCGGGCGGTGCGCGCAACCTCCGCGGCGGCGGCCGTCTCGGCCTCGGTGGCGGGCCCGCGGGCGGACCCGAGGACGGTGGCGGCTCCGTCGACGCCGTAGCGCAGGACCGCGGCGGAGCCGCTGCTCAGGACCCTGCCCACCTGGTCGGCGACTTCGGAGAACACCTCGTGCGGTGGCACCCCGCGCGCGACGAGGGTGGCGACCCGGCGCAGCGCGGCCTGTTCGCGGGCGGCGCGGCGGCTTTCGGTGACGTCGCGCGCGGCGGCGTAGATCAGGCCGTCCGCGGTGACCGGGCGGGCGCTCCACTGGAGCCAGCGTTCGGTGCCGTCGTCCCGGACGAAGCGGTTCTCGAACTCGGCCAGTTCGACGCCGCTCGCCAGCCGGTCGAGGACGGCACGCGTGCGTGCCCGGTCCTCCGGGTGCACGAACTCCAGCCAGGGTCTGCCCAGGAGTGCGTCGGCGGAGTGCCCGAGGGTCCGCTCGAAGGCGGGGTTCACGCGCTTGAAGTAGCCGTCGAGTCCCGCGATGCACAACAGGTCGAGGGAGAGATGGAAGATGCTCGCCAGCTCCTGCTCGGCCTTGTCGCGCCGCCCGTGCGCGGCGGCGAAGGACGCCATGGTGCCGTTCATGCCGCCGAGCAGCTGCGCCCAGGTCCCCTCGAACGCGGCGACGTCCGCGCGGTGGCCGAGCCGGTTGTCGTCGATCGCCGTGTTCATGGTGTTGATCTCGCCGGCGAGCCGTTCGGTTGTGACCCGAAGTTCGCGGAACGTGTCGGCGACGGCGCCGAGTTCGTCCCGGCCCGCGTACCGGATGTCGTACGACAGGTCGCCCTCGGAGAGCGCGCGGGCGCCCGCGGAGACCTCGCCGAGGGGGCGGGTGATCGACAGGCGCAGGGTCAGCGCGAGGACGGTGACGGCGGCCAGGACGGCCAGCGACACGCTGAGATCGCGTGCCTCACGCGCGCGTGCGGTGTCGAGGTCCCGCGCGGCGGCACGGCCCAGTTCGGCGGCGGCCTGGTGCTGGATGCCGCGCAGTGTCTCGATGCGCTGGGTCGAGGCGGTAAGCCAACTGGCGTACGTAGGCCAGGCGTTGCGGTCGGCATGCGGGTCGGCGAGGGTTTCGCGGGTCTTGCGGACGACGAGGCCGGGGTGCTGGAGCAGGGCGACGTAGAGCCTGCCCTTCAGGTCGGCGGGCGCGGTCCGGCCGAAGTCGTCCAGGAGGGCCTTCTCCAAGGCGGACCAGCGGTCCGTGGCGGTGGCGTGCGGGGCGTCGGGGGTGTCGAACAGCACGGCCAGTTCGGTGCGTTCGCGTTCGGCGGCCTCGATGGCGTTCAGGAGCGCGATGTGGGCGTCGGCCGCCTGCCCGGAGGTGCGGGTCGGGCGGCCGGACTCCAGGGTGGCGGCCAGCTCCAGGAGATCGTCCTCGATCGTGTCGTACTGGGCGGCCAGTTGGGGCGCGGCGAGCGAGTCGGTACCCAACTGGAGCCGTAGGGCGTGCAGTTGGCGGTTGCGCGCGGCGAGCCTGCCGGTGACATCGGTCGGTACGGGTAGGTCGGCCGCGCTCAGGAGGGCCGCGTTCAGGGCGCGGTCGGTGGCGCGCTGCGCAGCGGAGCGTTCCGTCAGGGTCGCCGGGCCGGGACGCAGCCGGGCCCGCACGGCGGCGATGCGCTCCCGGGCGATGGCGTCGGTCAGCGCAGTGGTCCTGAACGACAGCGCGGTCGCCGTACGGAAGTCCCGCAGCGTCTGGGCGTCGTGCCACTGCGAGACGGCGCCGAACACGGTGAACGCCAGCATGCCGGTCACCGGGAGCAGCACCAGGAGCATCAGCTTGCGCCCGACGCGCAGCCGGGCGAGGAAGGGGATCCGGAGGGCGCCGCCGGGCCGCGGGCGCCGCCGGCGGGGGCCGTACGGGGCGGGCCGGTCGGAGCGCGGACTGCGCAGCTCCGGGAGCGCGGTGGGCGTGGCGAGGTCGGGCTCGGGTCGGAGCCCTGGCAGCACCCTACGGAGCGGGCCCGGGGACAGGGGGCGACGCACGGCGGGCTCTCAGCGGCCGGCGGGTGGGGAGTTCCGGAGATGGTCGGTCACGTGCCCAGCCTGCCCCCAACCGGCCATGATCGTCAGGGCCTTGGGGAGGACGGGTCCCTCGAAGTCGGGCACGCGCGCGTAAGAGCCATGTCAGGCACGCGTGCGTAGGACCCCGTCGGGCAGGCGTCCGCGAAACGTATGTCGGGTACGTGCGCGTAAGACCCCGTCAGGCACACCCCCGTGGAACCCCTGTCGAGCACGCACGCGTAAGATCCCGCCGGGCACACGCCGTGGAACCCCTGTCGAGTGTCGAGCACTCGCGAGTAGGAACCCGTCCGGCACACCCCCGTAGAACCCCGTCAGGCACACACGCGTGCCGCACGTTTTCGCTACGTGCTCGGGGGATAGCCGTCGTGCGCCGCGAGGTCCTTGTCGATCTGTTTGGCCGCCTCGTCCAGGGTGGCCTTGACCGGCGCCCGGTTGAAGATGATCTTCGCGAAGGCCCGGGAGAAGGCGTCGGTGATCGCCGGATAGGCGGGCGTCTGCGGCCTGGGGCGGGCGACTCCGTCCCGGAGCTGCTCGATGAAGAGGTGCTCGGGGCCGCCGGGGGCGTACTGCGGCGAGAGCTTGATCGCGCTCTCGGTGGCCGGGATCGCCCCGTTGGCCACGGTCATCCGGTGCACCTGGGCGGGCTGGAGCAGGAAGGACAGGAAGCGCCAGACGGCGTCCCCGTCCGCGTTGCCCGCCGGGACGCCCCACTGGAAGGAGCCCATGCCGGTGACGGTCCCCTGGCCGAAGTCGGGCAGCGGGACGATCGCGACGTCCCCGGGGAAGGCCTTGTTGAATTCCGGATAAGTCCAGTGCCCGCACCAGGAGATCGCGCTGCGGCCACTGACGAACGCCTTGTCGTCCTTGACCATGTCGATGAGCCCCGCCTTGGCCCAGTTCTGCATGTCGGTGAGCGCCTTCACCGAACCGGGGCCGTTCACATAGCCGTCGGCGGTGCGGTAGTTCTCGGGCTCGATCAGGTCGCCGCCCGCCGACCACACGGCGGGTGCGAAGCCGTACGTGTTCCACTCCTGGCCCGGCTGCGCGTAGACGAGCCGCAGGTCTAGGGGGGCCTGGTAGCCCTGGGTGCGCAACTTGCGCAGGATGCCCGTCAGTTCAATGGCCGTCCAGGCGTCCTTGGGGCCGGTCGGGATGCGTATTCCGGCCTTCTTCATGACGGACTTGCGCACATACAGGCCCATGCCCGAGTCGAAGGTGCCGATGCCCCACAACCTGCCCGCGTAGGTGCCCTGTTGGCGGATCGTCGGCAACAGGTCGGCACGGACGCTCGCGGGCACACAGGAGTCGATCGGCCGGAGCTTGCCCGACCAGGCGTAGCTGTAGAGGTTGGGCCCGTCGAAGTCGAGGAGGTCGGGCAGGTCCCCGCTGGCGGCGGCGGAGAGCACCAGGTCGTTGTAGACGCGGTTCTCCGGGAGGGTGACCAGCTCGACCCGTACCTGCTTCTGCGCCTTGTTGAAGTCCTTCACCTGGTTCTGCAGCGTGGTGAACTCGCCGCTCGGGCCCGCGTGGAACCACACCGTGATGTGCGCGATGCCGTGGATCTTCCCGTCGCAGGTGGTGTCCTTCGGGGACGCGCTCGCCTCCTTGGCGTCGCTCCCGCCGCTGTCGCACGCGGCCAGCAGCAGGGCCGCGCACACCACCCAGGGGACCAGGATTCGGCGGACCCGACGGGCCCGACCGGCCCCGCGGACACCAGGCCACGCGCGCGTGGCACTCGTTCCGTTCATCGCACACCCCCACCCGACCGGACGACATGGTCTCCCCAGGGCGCCGTCATGCTACCGCCCGTCGTATCCCCCTCGCCCTGCGTGCACGAGAACCTTCGGTCGCGGCACGGGAGTTCAGCACTTTCCGGCTAGCTGGAAGGCGCGACCGACCACTGGTTGGCAAGCTGGGCACATGTCGCTGCGCTGTCTCCTCGTCGATGACAGCGCCCGGTTCCTGGAGGCGGCTCGCGCCCTGCTGGAACGTGGCGGGGTGGAAGTCGTCGGCATCGCCTCGACGGGCGCGGACGCCCTCTCCCAGGCCCGGGAAAGGGCCCCTGACGTCGTCCTGGTCGATCTCGACCTCGACGGCGAGAACGGCTTCGACGTCGCGCGCCGACTGGTGGGCAACGTACCGGCGGTGATCCTCATCTCGACCCACTCCCGGGAGGACTTCCAGGAACTCATCGCCGCCAGCCCCGCACACGGCTTCCTCCACAAGTCGGCCGTGTCCGCGCGGGCGATCAGGGACGTGCTGGGCGACGACGGGCCGCCCGCACCGCAATGAGCGCACCCACCGCGACCCGGCCAAGTCACATATGCCTGATGGACGACAGGTGTTGTCGGGACTTGGTCAACACGCTTCAATGCGGGGGAACTCGGGGCGTGAATATCGGCGTACGGATGTGAAGACCTTTCTCCGGTGCCGACGGGGGCCCCGAAGCAACTCGCGTGAACGGCCTGACCAGCCGTTGTGAACATTCACAGAAAGGGCCCCTGCATGCCGCACGCCACACAGCAGGCGGACGTCGCCACCGCGGAACTGGACTCGGCCCTGCGCGGCGGCCCCTTCCACGTCGCGCTGCGCGCCGCCATCGCCGCCCGCGGACTGCCGCTGCAGCGCGTCCAGCACCACCTGACGCGCTACGGGGTCAAGGTCGGTGTCACCAGCCTGAGTTACTGGCAGCAGGGCGCCCGCCGCCCACAGCGCCCCGAGTCGCTGCGCGCCGTACGCGCGTTGGAGGAGATCCTCCAGCTCCCGGAGGAGTCACTGATCCGGCTGCTCGCCGAGGCCGAGGAACGGTCCGTCGCGCAGCGCCCGGCGGCCCGCTCGTACCGCTCCTTCGTCGAGGCCTCCGGCGTCCTGGAGCAGCTGCTGGCCGAGCTGGAATCCTCGCTCGACAGCGGCCTGCACACCCTGGGGCACCACGAGCGCGTGCGCATCGGGCCGCACCGCGAGTTGGCCGGCCGCGAGTCGCACCACATCGTCCGCGCCCACCGGGACGGCATCGACCGCTTCATAGCCGTCCACTACGGAGACCCCGGCTGCGCCCCGGACCGCATGACCGTGCATGCCCTGGAGAACTGCCGCACCGGCCGCGTCCGCCGCCACCACGAGACCGGCATGCTGGTCGCCGAGCTCCTCTTCGGCACCCGCCTGCGCTCCGGAGATACGTTCCTCTTCCGCTACGGCGTCGAGGACGGCACCGCCGGCGTCTCCCGCGAGTACGTCCGTGACTTCGGTATCGCGGGCGGCCAGTACGCGCTCCAGGTGCGCTTCGACGAGAACGCGCTGCCGGTGCGCTGCCACCGCTTCACCCAGCACTCGGCGGCGGCCCCGCGCAGCGGCCGCCAGGAGCTGCGCCTGACCGGAGGGCACCACTCGGTGCACCTCGTGGAGCCGCGGATGCGGTCGGGGATCGTGGGCATCGGCTGGGACTGGGAGTGAGCCGTCGGGGCCCGGACGCGTCCTGAGGATCAGGCGGCGGGCCCCGCGACGATCTTGCCGTTCTCGGCCGTCACCTTCAGCTCGTGCAAGGGCTCGGTGGCCGGCGCCTGCACCACCTTGCCGGTCATGGCGTTGAACTCGCTGCCGTGGCACGGGCAGATGAGCGTCGTGCCGTCCAACTTGTTGATGGGGCACTGCGCGTGCGTGCAGATCGTGCTGTACGCCTTGAGGGTGCCGTTCGCCGCGCGGCTGACGACCACGTTCTGATCGCGGTACAGCTTGGCGCTCCCCTTGGCGACCTCGCTCTCCGCGCCGAGCTCCACGGGCGCGGTCGGGGTCGCGGCGGCCCCCGAGCCACCGCCCGAGCAGGCGGCGAGTCCGAGCCCGGCGACGGGCGTGAGGGCCGCTCCGCGCAGGACGGTACGACGGCTCGGGGCGGGGCGGCCGGGCATGGGGGTCTCCAGCTGTTGTTCGGGCTGCTCAAGGGGGACTGCACGGCGACGATACCCGCGCGGTTCCGCCCGCTTTGAGGTGGGTTCACCGGAGAGGCGCTCACGGTACGTAAACGTTTGCGCAAGCGTTTACGTCTGGCGGCGGATGGGATACGTTCCCGACCAGAAGGCCAGCCACATTCCAAGGCCCGCCGCACCTCGGGGAGGGGGATCCGCGATGGCCACCATGGTCGACGTCGCTCGGAGCGCCGGTGTGTCCGTAGCGACCGTCTCGCACGTCCTGAACGACACCCGTCCGGTGCTGCCCAGCACACGAGAGGCCGTACTGACCGCGATCGAGGAACTGGGCTACACCCCCAACACCCTCGCCCGCTCGCTGGTCACGTCCCGCACCCGCTCCATCGGCCTCGCGGTCTCGGCGATCAGCAACCCGTACTTCACGGAGATCCTCCAGGGCATCGAGGCCGGCGCCCTGGAAGAGGGCTACAGCCTGCTCATCGCCGATCCGCACGACGACCCGGAGCACGAGCGCAAGGTCGTCCAACTCCTGCACGAGCGCCGGGTGGACGGCATGATCGTCGCCCCGTCGGCGGCCCCGGACGCCCTGGTCGCCTACCTCGGCCGGCACTCCGTACCGACGGTGTTCCTCGACCGGGTGGTCGAGGCGCCCTCGGCAGACGCGCCGCCCGTCGACCAGGTGTGCGCCGAGAACGTCGAACCGACGGCCCAGCTCGTCACCCACCTCGCCGGACTCGGCCACCGCCGCATCGGCCTGGTCGCGGGCCTGCCCGGGCTCAGCACGACCCGCGAGCGGATCACCGGATACCGCTACGGCCTCGCCGCCGCCGGACTCCCTTACGACGAGCGGCTGTTGGCGTACGGCGACTCCGAGTCGGCCGCCGCCGAGCGGGCCACCGAGAAGCTGCTCTCCCTCGCCGCCCCGCCCACCGCCCTGGTCACCGCCAACAACGCGATGACCATCGGCGCCCTGCGTGCCCTGCGCGAGCGCGGCCTGTCCGTCCCCGGCGACCTGGCGCTGTGCTGCTTCGACGACTTCACCTGGGCCGACCTGTTCGAGCCCCGGCTGACCGCGATCGCCCAGCCCAGCAAGGAGATCGGCGCCCAGGCCGTACGGCTGCTGCTGGACCGGCTCTCCGCGCCGGACCGGCCCGCCCGCGTCCTGCGCCTCCCCTGCACCTTCGTCCACCGCACGTCCTGCGGCTGCCCCACCCCGTCCGAACAGTCCCAGAAGGGAAACATCTCGTGATCGTCGTAGCCGGTGAGGCCCTGATCGACCTGGTGCCGCAGGGCACGGGCCCCCTCGCCGCCCTGAAGCCGGCGCTCGGCGGCGGCCCGTACAACACCGCCGTCGCCCTCGGCCGACTCGGCTCCCCCACCGCCTTCTGCTCCCGCGTCTCCTACGACGCGTTCGGCGAGGCCCTCCTCGCCGGGCTGCGCCAGGCCGACGTGGACGTCCTGGACGTACAGCGCGGCCAGGAGCCGACGACCCTCGCGGTCGCCACGCTCGACGCGAACGGCTCGGCCACGTACTCCTTCTACGTCGACGGCACCGCCGACCGGCTCTTCGAGGTGCCCGCCGCGCTGCCCGCCGAGACCGAGGCGGTGTCCTTCGGTACCTGTTCGCTCGTCCTGGAGCCGGGCGCGAGTGCCTACGAGGAGTTGATGCGGACCGCGTCCGGGCAGGGCGTGTTCACCCTGCTCGACCCGAACATCCGGGCCGGGCTGATCCCCGACGCGGACGCGTACCGGGCGCGTTTCAAGAGCTGGCTGCCGTACGTGTCGCTCCTCAAGGTGTCCGAGGAGGACGCGCTGTGGCTG
Organism: Streptomyces prunicolor; assembly: GCF_045162825.1. Taxonomy (NCBI): domain Bacteria; kingdom Bacillati; phylum Actinomycetota; class Actinomycetes; order Kitasatosporales; family Streptomycetaceae; genus Streptomyces; species Streptomyces prunicolor. The sequence continues at coordinate 2,621,259 of NZ_CP108676.1, forward strand.
GGCGGCACCCCGCGCGAGTGGCTGGACGCCGGTCCCTCGGCGGTCGTGATCACCCATGGTGGCGACGGCCTCGCCGCGTACACCCAGGACGGCACGGTGTACCCGATTCCGGGCGAGAAGGTCGACGTCGTGGACACGATCGGCGCGGGCGACACTGTCAACGCGGCGCTGCTGCACGGTCTGTCCGCCCGGAACTCGCTGTCCGCGGAGGGGATGGCCGTCCTGGGCCGCGACGGCTGGACCCAGCTGCTGCGGTTCGCGGCGCGCGCGGCCGCGATCACCTGCTCACGGGCGGGGGCGGAACCGCCGTACGCCTCTGAACTGGGCGATCTGTAGCGGGCATTCGGCGGTGGCGGGCCGTGCTCGCCACCAAGTGCGGCGCCCCGCGGGGAAGTTCCCGCGGGGCGCCGCACTCGTGTTCCTGCTGTGTGCTGGTCAGGCCTTGCGGGCTCGCGTCGTCTTCTTCGCGGGCGTGGCCTTCTTGGCGGGCACGGACTTCTTCGGCGCGACCGCCGCGGTCTTCTTGGCAGCCGTCTTGCGCGGGGCCTTCACCGGGGCTCCGTCGCTGATCCGGTCGGCGTCGAGGATCTCGCGCAGGAACTTGCCGGTGTGGCTGGCTCCTACGGCGGCGACCTGCTCCGGGGTGCCCTCGGCGATGACGAGACCGCCGCCCGCACCACCCTCCGGACCCATGTCGACGACCCAGTCGGCAACCTTGATCACGTCGAGGTTGTGCTCGATGACGATGACCGTGTTGCCCTTGTCGACCAGGCCGCCGAGCACCGTGAGGAGCTTGCTGATGTCCTCGAAGTGCAGGCCGGTGGTCGGCTCGTCCAGGACGTAGACCGTACGGCCCGTGGAGCGGCGCTGGAGCTCGCTGGCGAGCTTGACGCGCTGGGCCTCACCGCCGGACAGGGTGGTCGCGGACTGGCCGAGCCGGACGTAGCCGAGGCCGACGTCCTTGAGGGTGTTGAGGTGGCGGGCGATCCCGGGGACCGCCTCGAAGAACTCGGTGGCCTCCTCGATCGGCATGTTCAGGACGTCGGCGATGGACTTGCCCTTGTAGTGGACGTCCAGCGTCTCCCGGTTGTAGCGGGCGCCGTGGCACACCTCGCACGGGACGTACACGTCCGGCAGGAAGTTCATCTCGATCTTGATGGTGCCGTCGCCCGCGCAGTTCTCGCAGCGACCGCCCTTGACGTTGAAGGAGAAGCGGCCGGGCAGATAGCCCCGCACCTTCGCCTCGGTCGTCTCCGCGAACAGCTTGCGGACGTGGTCGAAGACTCCGGTGTACGTCGCCGGGTTGGACCGCGGGGTGCGGCCGATGGGCGACTGGTCGACGTGCACGACCTTGTCGACGAGGTCGTCGCCGTCCACGCGCGTGTGCCGTCCCGGCACGCTCCTCGCGCCGTTCAGTTCGCGGGCCAGGTGCGTGTACAGGATGTCGTTGACCAGGGTCGACTTGCCGGAGCCGGAGACGCCGGTGACCGCGGTGAACACGCCCAGGGGGAACGAGACGTCGATGTCCTGGAGGTTGTTCTCCCGGGCGCCGTGCACCGTGAGTTGGCGGGACAGGTCGCGCGGGCGCCGGATGTCTGGCAGCGGGATGGCCTTCTTGCCGGACAGATACTGCCCGGTCATCGACTCCTCGTTGGCGAGCAGTTCCTTCAGGGAGCCGCTGTGCACGACCTTGCCGCCGTGCTCGCCCGCGCCGGGGCCGATGTCGACGATCCAGTCGGCGACCTTGATGGTGTCCTCGTCGTGCTCGACGACGATGAGCGTGTTACCCATGTCGCGGAGCCGGACCAGGGTCTCGATCAGCCGGTGGTTGTCACGCTGGTGCAGGCCGATGGAGGGCTCGTCGAGGACGTACAGGACGCCGACGAGTCCGGAGCCGATCTGGGTGGCCAGGCGGATGCGCTGGGCCTCGCCGCCGGAAAGGGTGCCGGCCGCGCGGTTCAGCGAGAGGTAGTCGAGGCCGACGTCGACCAGGAAGCGCAGCCTCTCGTTGCACTCCTTCAGCACGCGCTCGGCGATCTTCTTGTCACGGGCGTCGAGCTTCATGCCGCCCAGGAACTCAGCGCAGTCGCTGATCGACATCCCGGAGATCTCGGCGATCGACTTGTCCATGATCGTGACCGCGAGGACGACGGGCTTCAGGCGGGTGCCGTGACAGGTGGGGCAGGGCACCTCGCGCATGTAGCCCTCGAAGCGCTCCCTGCTGGCGTCGCTCTCCGCCTCGCCGTGCCGCCGCTTCACGAAGGGGACGGCGCCTTCGAAGGGCGTCGTGTAGACCCGCTCGCGTCCGTATCTGTTCCGGTACCGGACCTCGATCTGCGTCTTGTGGCCGTACAGCAGGGCCTTCTTGGCGCGCTGCGGGAGGCCCGCGAAGGGGATGTCGGTGCGGAAGCCCAGCGCGTCCGCGAGGGCGCCGATGAGACGGCTGAAGTAGTCCTTGGTGTGGCCGTGCGACCACGGGTGGATGGCGCCCTCGTCCAGGGACTTGTCCTCGTCCGGGACGATCAGCTCGGCGTCGACCTCCATGCGCGTGCCGATGCCGGAGCACTCGGGGCAGGCACCGAAAGGCGAGTTGAAGGAGAAGGAGCGGGGCTCCAGCTCCTCGAAGGACAGGTCGTCGTACGGGCAGTACAGATGCTCCGAGAACATGCGCTCGCGCTCGGGGTCGTCCTCGGGGAGGTCGACGAAGTCGAGCACGACCATGCCGCCGGACAGCCCGAGGGCTGTCTCCACGGAGTCGGTGAGGCGGCGCTTGGCGGAGTCCTTCACTGTGAGGCGGTCGATGACCACCTCGATGGTGTGCTTCTCCTGCTTCTTCAGGACGGGCGGCTCGGAGAGCTGGATCGTCTCGCCGTCCACGCGCGCGCGGCTGTAGCCCTTGGTCTGGAGGTCGGCGAACAGGTCGACGAACTCGCCCTTGCGCTCGCGCACCAGCGGCGACAGGACCTGGAAGCGGCTTCCCTCGGGCAACGCCAGGACCTTGTCGACGACGGCCTGCGGCGACTGGCGCGAGATGGGCCGGCCGCACTCGGGGCAGTGCGGCTTGCCGATGCGCGCGAAGAGCAGACGCAGGTAGTCGTAGACCTCGGTGATGGTGCCGACCGTCGAGCGCGGGTTGCGCGAGGTCGACTTCTGGTCGATGGAGACGGCCGGGGAAAGACCTTCGATGAAGTCGACGTCCGGCTTGTCCATCTGGCCGAGGAACTGGCGGGCGTACGAGGAGAGCGATTCCACATAGCGCCGCTGGCCCTCGGCGAAGATCGTGTCGAAGGCCAGGGAGGACTTGCCCGACCCGGACAGGCCCGTGAAAACGATGAGCGAGTCGCGTGGAAGGTCGAGCGAGACATTCTTCAGATTGTGCTCGCGCGCGCCACGGACGATGAGACGGTCGGCCACGCCGGTCCGCACCTTTCTTGAGAGAAGTGACAGGGGCGGGGCCCCCGTCGTTCTCAGACTAGGGGGAGCCACTGACAACGCCGGTCGGAATCCCGGCCGAGGCATAACAACCTCCGGCCTTCCAGCATGCCCGACGCCGCACCCGACGATATAGCACGTGCATTCGATTTACGGCACTGCTTCACCACCTTCACCCAAAGGTGTGGCGGGACTAGGGTCAGCAGCATGATTGATCACGCTCATGACCTGGCCTCTGTACGTGATGCGACCGAGCGAGTGCTCACCGCTGCCGCCGGACTGGACAACGCTTCCGTGGCCGAGCCGTCACGGCTTCCCGGCTGGAGCCGCGGCTACGTCCTCGCCCACCTCGCCCGGAACGCGGACGCCCTCGTGAACGTCCTGGAGGGCCGCCCCATGTACGCCACGGCGAGCGTCCGCGACTCCGACATCGATCGCGACGCCCCTCGCCCCCTGGACGTCCACCTCACCGATGTACGCGAGAGCGGGGCCCGCTTCCAGGACGCGGGTGCCGCTCCCGCGGACTGGTCACGCACCGTGGAGCTGCGCAACGGGGTCATGGACTCCGCGTCCCAGATCCCGTTCCGGCGCTGGGCCGAGGTCGAGCTGCATCACGTGGACCTGGGGATCGGGTACGAACTGGAGGATCTGCCGGAGGAGTTCACCCAGCGGGAGATCGCCTTCCTGGCCGAGCGGTTCGACGGGCACCCGGACGTGCCGTCGACCCACCTCACCGACGGCACGCACGCGTGGAGCACGGGCCGGTCCGCCGAGAAGCCCGAAATCACCGTCACCGGCAGCCCGGCGACGCTGCTCGGCTGGCTCAGCGGGCGCCGTGACGGGTCCGGTCTGACGATCGACGGGGGCTCCTTGCCGACACTGCCTCCCCTATAGACCCACGGCCCGGTCGTAGAGCCTCCGGTGCCACTCGTTGGCGTCGGGTGCGGGTTCGGCGGTGAGCACGGGGTTCGGGCCGGTCTCGATGAGGTGGAGGAGCGTCCAGGCGACTCCGTAGCAGTCGTCCGGACCGAAGCAGGCGGCGAGCGCCCGCGCTTCCTCTCCCGTGACCGGCTTCCCGATCGCGTCGAGCTGCCGGACGCGTCTGTCGATCTCCGCTTCGCTCGCGTCCCAGTCGGGGAGCGGGCCGTCGGCGACGAACGCACGCACTTCGGGTCTCATGGGCGAATGATCGACTTCCGTCGCCACGGCGGACAAGGCATCACGGTCCCGCGCTCGCACATCCGAAGGCCGGCAGTCCCTTCGGAGCGTCTCCGCGAACGCACTAGGCTGACCGCCATGACGTACAGCGGCGAGGTCACGGTCGGTGGACCGGCGGATGTGCACGAGCTCACGGACCTGATGATCACCAAGATCGCGGTCGGGCCCATGAACAACAACGCCTATCTGCTGCGCTGCCGGGCCACGGACGAGCAGTTGCTGATCGACGCGGCCAACGACGCGGAGACCCTGCTCGGCACGATCGGTGACGACGGCATCGCGTCCGTCGTCACCACCCATCAGCACGGCGACCACTGGCAGGCGCTCGCCGAGGTCGTGACGGCCACGCGCGCGCGTACCTACGCGGGCCGCGAGGACGCCGACGGCATCCCGGTGCCGACCGACGTCCTGGTCGACGACGGCGACACGATCCGGGTGGGCCAGGTCGAGTTGACCGCGCGTCACCTCGTGGGTCATACGCCGGGTTCGATCGCGCTCGTCTACGACGACCCGCACGGGCATCCTCATGTGTTCACCGGGGACTGTCTGTTCCCGGGTGGCGTGGGCAACACCCGGAAGGATCCGGAGGCGTTCGCGAGCCTGATCCGCGACGTCGAGACGAAGATCTTCGGCACGCTCCCGGACGAGACCTGGGTCTACCCGGGACACGGCAACGACACGACCCTGGGCGCGGAGCGCCCGCACCTGCCGGAGTGGCACGCGCGCGGGTGGTAAGAGGGCGGCGTGAATCGGTGCGTGCGCGCCCCGTGTGAATCCTTCGCACGCGCCGGTGTCCCGCGCGCGCTCCCGTCGTACGTGGTTGCGCGGTCAACTGGAAGCAGCCCCGCTCAGGACGACGGCTCCTGCGCGGATGGGCCGCCGGTCCATCGACCCCGCCCTAGACCGGCGGCCCCGGCGCACGCCACGGAATCGGCACCCCACAGGTGCTGTTCACAAGAGCGCAACACGTGTTCCCACTATGCGGACAATTGGCGCTGTGACCTGGACAATCAGGACGTTCGGCTGTCACTCTCCCGCCATGCACCTTGCCCCTCGCGTACTGCGCCGCGCGATATCCGCCGCAACCGTAGCCCTGCTCGCCACCGCCGTCGGCTGCGCTCCGCAACCGGAGGACAAAGCCTCCGACCAGGCCTCCGGTTCGACCGCGACCACCTGCGCCAAGGGCAAGTTGGCCACCCAGACCTCCGGCAAGCTGACGATCGCCACGGACGAGCCGGCGTACGAGCCGTGGTTCGAGGACGACAAGCCCGCCAACGGCAAGGGCTTCGAGTCGGCGGTCGCGTACGCAGTGGCGAAGCAGCTCGGCTACGACAAGAGCGCCGTCGTCTGGCAGAGCGTCCCCTTCAACAAGGCCTTCGCGCCCGGCGTGAAGACCTTCGACTTCGACATCAACCAGGTGTCGATCAGCACCGAGCGCAAGAAGGCCGTCGACTTCTCGTCCGGCTACTACGACGTGCGTCAGGCCGTCATCGCGCTCAAGGGCAGCAAGGCCGCCAAGGCGACGAGCATCGCGGGCCTGAAGGGCCTCAAGCTGGGCGCCCAGGTCGGCACCACGAGCCTGAACTACATCAGCGACGTGGTGAAGCCGACGCAGCAGGAGGCCGCGTTCTCCAAGAACGACCAGGCCGTCTCCGCGCTCAAGAACGGCCAGGTCGACGCGATCGTCGTCGACCTGCCGACCGCCTTCTACATCACCTCGGCCGAGGTGACCAACGCCAAGATCGTCGGCCAGTTCGAGAACCAGGGCGGCACACCCGAGCAGTTCGGGCTCGTCCTCGACAAGGGCAGCGACCTCACGTCGTGCGTGTCGTCGGCCGTGGACGCGCTCCGCAAGGACGGCACCCTGGCCGCGCTGGAGAAGCAGTGGCTCTCCGACGCCGTCGACGCCCCGGTCCTCAAGTGACCGTGGTGAAGGACGACTCCGGCCAGGAGGCCGTGGACGACAAGGGTGACATGCCCGGCGAGGGCGACGCGTACGTCCCCTCGCAGCGGCGCCTGGACCGCGAGCGCCACAAGCGCACGCGTGCCCGTCGCGCGACCGCGATCGCCGCGGTGTCGACCCTGGTGACGGCCGTCGTCCTGTACGTGGTCGTGGTCAGCGCGCCGGGCTGGGAGCGCACCAAGGAGACGTTCTTCGACGGGCACTACGCGCGCGAGGCGTTCCCCAAGGTCCTCGAAGGGCTCTGGCTGAACATCCGGCTGCTGCTGATCTGCGGCGTGCTGGTGCTCGTCCTGGGCATGCTGATCGCCATCGCACGCACCCTGCGCGGGCCGGTGTTCTTCCCCCTGCGGGTGCTGGCGGCCGCGTACACGGACTTCTTCCGGGGACTGCCACTGATCATCAACCTGATGATCGTGGTCTTCGGAGTGCCCGCTCTGCGCCTCCAGGGCGTGACCGTCGACCCCGTGTGGCTGGGCGGCGCGGCGCTGACGCTGACGTACTCGGCGTACGTCGCCGAGGTGTTCCGCGCGGGCATCGAGTCCGTGCACCCCTCGCAGCGTGCGGCGGCCCGCTCGCTGGGCCTGAGCAACCGGCAGGCGCTGCGGCACGTGGTGCTCCCCCAGGCCGTACGCCGGCAGGTGCCGCCCTTGTTGAACGATCTGGTGTCCCTCCAGAAGGACACCGGGCTTGTGTCGATCGGCGGCGCGATCGACGCCGTACGGGCGTCCGACATCATCGCGCAGCGCGCCCTGAACTACACGCCGTACATCGTCGCGGGGCTCGTCTTCGTGGCGTTGACCATCCCGATGACCCGCTTCACGGACTGGGTGACCGCGCGGATGGACCGGCAGCGCGCCCAGGGAGGCACGACATGAGCGACGACAACACCTCTCCCGTGCTGCGCATGGAGTCCGTCCGCAAGACCTTCGGTACGTCGGTCGTCCTGCGGGACGTCGACCTGGAGGTCCCTCCGCACACCGTGACGGCGCTGATCGGCGCCTCCGGTTCCGGCAAGTCGACGCTGCTGCGGTGCGCGAACCTCCTGGAGGACATCGACGACGGCGCGATCTGGCTGGACGGCGAGGAGATCACCGACCCGCGCGTCGACCCGGACGCGATACGGCGCCGTATCGGCGTGGTGTTCCAGGCGTACAACCTGTTCCCGCACATGACCGTCCTGGAGAACATCACCCTGGCCCCGCGCCGCGTGCACGGCGTCTCCCGCGCGGAGGCCGAGGCACACGCGCGTGAGCTGCTGGAGCGGCTCGGGCTCGGGGACAAGGCGGGCGCCTACCCGGACCGACTGAGCGGCGGTCAGCAGCAGCGGGTGGCGATCGTGCGCGCCCTGGCCGTACGTCCGAGGCTGCTGCTCTTCGACGAGATCACCGCCGCGCTCGACCCGGAGTTGGTCGGTGAAGTGCTCGCCGTGGTGCGGGACTTGAAGGACGAGGGCATGACCATGGTGCTGGCCACGCACGAGATGGGCTTCGCCCGGGACGTCGCCGACCAGGTCTGTTTCCTGGACGGAGGCGTCGTCCTGGAGCGCGGCACGGCCCAGCAGATCTTCGGCGACCCGCAACAGGAGCGCACACAGCGCTTCCTGCGACGGATCGTGGAGGCGGGACGGCTGTAAGGGGCGTACGCCAGGAGGCCGGTGCTTACGCCTGACGCATCGGCCTTACGCGTCGGCCTTCCCTGCCCCAGCCAGCGCGGCGACCCGCTCCACGCCGAACACATACCCCTGCACCCCGCACCCCGCGATGACACCGTCGGCGCGCAGCGAGACGTACGAGTGGTGCCGGAACGACTCGCGCTGGTGGATGTTGGAGATGTGGACCTCCACCACCGGCAGCCCGTCACAGGTGTTGAGGGCATCCAGGATCGCGACCGAGGTGTGCGAGTAGGCGGCCGGGTTGATCACGATGCCGCAGTGGTTCAGGCGTGCCTCGTGGATCCAGTCGACCAGTTCGCCCTCGTGGTTGGACTGCCGGAAGTCCACCGTGCCGCCGTGCCCGGACGCCGCCTTGACGCACAGGGCCTCGACGTCGGCGAGCGTGTCGGAGCCGTAGATCTCCGGCTGGCGCTGGCCCAGGAGGTTCAGGTTGGGGCCGTTGAGGATCATGATCGGGGCGTTGGCCAGGGTGCGGGGCACGGTTCCTCCGGTCCGTTGGGACATGTCGTTCGCGGCGGGGTTGTCGGTCGACGGCCGCTGCTCGGACCCGGTCTATCACGACCTCTCCGCACCTCCGCGCGCCCCCGTAACCGTTGCTCACTGTGGGTGGTTGACGCGGCATGCACGATGTACACACCGTAAGAACACCTTCCATGCTGCGCCTCGCGGCCGCCTCCCTCGCCGGGACCGCGATCGAGTTCTACGACTTCTTCGTCTACGGCACGGCGGCGGCCCTGGTTCTCGGGCCCCTGTTCTTCCCGACGTTCTCGCCGGTGGCGGCGACGCTGGCCGCCTTCGGGACGTTCGGCGTGGGCTTCGTGGCACGGCCGTTGGGTTCGATCCTGTTCGGGCACTTCGGGGACCGGCGCGGACGGCGACCGGTCCTCGTCGCCTCCCTGCTGCTGACCGGTGCCTCGACGGTCGCGGTCGGCTGTGTGCCGTCGTACGGATCGATCGGGGTGGCCGCTCCCGTGCTCCTCCTGGTACTGCGTTTCCTCCAGGGCCTGGGGCTCGGCGGGGAGTGGGGCGGGGCAGTGCTGCTGACCGCCGAACACGCGCCGGCCGGGCGGCGCGGGCTGTGGTCGAGCTTTCCGCAGATCGGGCCCGCGGTGGGGTTTCTGCTGGCCAACGGCGTGATGCTGGCGCTGTCGGCGTCCCTGACCGACGCTCAGTTCGCGCAGTGGGGCTGGCGGGTGCCGTTCTGGGTGGCCGGGGTACTGGCCCTCGGCGGGCTGTGGCTGCGTTCGTCGCTCGTGGAGAGTCCCCGGTTCCTCGAAATCGACGACCACGCGCGTGTGCCGCTCGCCGAAGTGGTGCGCGAGCACTGGCGGTTGGTGCTGCTGACCGCCGGGGCGCTGTCGGTGGGGTACGCCATCTTCTACGCGGTCACGACGTGGTCCCTCGCCTACGGCACGGAGCGGCTCGGGGTCGGCCGTACCGAGATGCTGGCCTGCATCATGGCCGCCGTGGTGGTGAAGGGCTCGCTGACCCCGCTGGTGGCGCTGCTGAGCGACCGCTACGGGCGCCGTCCGCTGTGTCTGCTGGGGTGCACGGCCGCCGCGCTGTGGATGTTCCCGATGGTCGCGCTGCTCGCCACGGGTGCGCCGCTGCTGATGTTCCTCGGGTTCCTCGGGGCGCTGCTCGCGTTCGTGACGATGTTCGCCGTGCTCGGCGCGTATCTGCCGGAGCTGTACGAGCCTCGCGTGCGCTGCACGGGCGCCGCCGTCGGCTACAACCTCGGCGGGGTTCTCGGCGGCGCGCTCACCCCGATCGTGGCGACGGCGCTCGCCGAGCACAGCGGGCGTGTCCCCTGGGGCGTGGGCGCCTATCTGACGGGGGTCGCGCTGTTCAGCCTGGGCTGCTTCGCGCTGCTGCCGGAGACCCGGCCGGTGGAGGTGGAGGTGGCCGTGGTGGAGCCGGTCGCCGGGTGAGGGCTTGCGCGGCGGGTGACGTAAAGCAGCCGGGGACGTGAAGCGGCAGGGGACGTAAAGGCTTGCGCAAGCGTTTACGTGCCGTCCGGAACGCCTCGCGCTACGGAACTGCGCGCGTTACGGAACTGCGCGCGTTACGGATTGATCGCCAGCTCCAAGTACGCCGCGAACAGCACCAGATGGACTCCGCCCTGGAGCGGTGTCGCCCGTCCCGGCACCACGGTCAGCGAACTCACCACGACCGTCAGGGCGAGCAGCACCATGTGTGTGGAGCCGAGGCCGAGGACGAGCGGCCCGGAGAGCCAGATGGACGCGAGGGCTACGGCGGGGATGGTGAGGCCGATGCTGGCCATCGCGGAGCCGAGCGCGAGGTTGAGGCTGGTCTGCACCCGGTCGCGGCGGGCGGAACGCAGGGCGGCGATGGTCTCGGGAAGCAGCACGAGCAGCGCGATGATCACGCCGACGACGGCGTGGTGCAGCCCCGCCGCCTCGACGCCGGACTCGATGGTCGGCGAGACTCCCTTGGCCAGTCCGACCACGCCGATCAGGGCGAGGCCCAGCAGGCCCAGGCTGATCAGGGCGGTGCGGGCGGAGGGCGCGTCCGCGTGGTGGTCCTTGGTGATCGCATCGCCCTGGCGGGAGACCGGCAGGAAGTAGTCGCGGTGCCGCACGGTCTGCGTGGCCACGAAGAGGCCGTACAGGGCGAGTGAGGAGAGCGCGGCGAAGGTGAGCTGGGCGCCGGAGAACTCCGGGCCCGGCTTGCTGGTGGTGAAGGTCGGCAGGACCAGGCTGAGCGTGGCCAGGGTCGCCACGGTGGCGAGGGCGGCGCCGGTGCCCTCGGGGTTGAAGACCGCCGTGCCGTGGCGCAGCGAGGCGACGATGAGGACCAGGCCGACGATGCCGTTGCAGGTGATCATGACGGCCGCGAAGACGGTGTCTCTGGCGAGGGTCGAGCCCTTGTCGCCGCCGTCGGCCATCAGGGTGACGATCAGGGCGACTTCGATGATCGTGACGGCGACGGCGAGGACGAGGGAGCCGAAGGGTTCTCCGACACGGTGGGCGATCACCTCGGCGTGGTGCACCGCGGCCAGCACGGCGCCGGCGAGCACCAGGGTCACCAGGGCGACGACCACGGCGGGCAGATCCTTCCGCCCCCAGGTGAAGACCAGGAGGACGGCCGCGAGCACCGGTACGAGAGTCGTCCACCGGTTGGTGAGCGACCTGAGCCGAGTGATCATGACGCGATCCTCGCAGAGGGGCACAGGGCCCGCATTCCGGCGTTGCGGGGCCTTTCCCGCGCCCGGTGGACGCGGGTGCCGGGTATCCGACGAAGCGCCGGGAGCGGTGGTCGGCGATTCATGGTGCGGTGCTCCCGGTGCTCGTCTTCCTGCGTCTTTCTACGTCGGACGTGGTCAGGCGTCGATGCTGTCCTTCGGGGCGCCTTCGGTACCGGCCTCGGCAGCCGCCTGCTTCTTGTTGGCCATCAGGCTGGTGATCGTGGTGACGATCAGGACCGCGCAGATCACGCCCAGCGAGACCGGGATGGAGATCTCCGGGACATGGACGCCGGACTCGTGCAGCGCGTGCAGCACGAGCTTGACGCCGATGAAGCCGAGGATGACCGACAGGCCGTAGCTGAGGTGGACCAGCTTCTTCAGCAGGCCGCCGATGAGGAAGTACAGCTGGCGCAGGCCCATCAGCGCGAAGGCGTTGGCCGTGAACACGATGTACGGGTCCTGGGTGAGGCCGAAGATCGCGGGGATGGAGTCGAGGGCGAAGAGCACGTCCGTCGTACCGATGGCGAGCATCACGACCAGCATCGGGGTCATGACCCGCTTGCCGTTCTCCTGGATCCACAGCTTGGTGCCGTGGTAGCGGTCGGCCACGCCGAAGCGGCGCTCGGCGGCCTTGAGCAGCTTGTTCTCCTCGAACTCCTCTTCCTCCTCGTCGGCCCGGGCCTCCTGGATGAGCTTCCAGGCGGTCCAGATGAGGAAGGCGCCGAAGATGTAGAAGACCCACGCGAAGCTGGCGAGGATGGCCGCGCCGGCGGCGATGAAGATGGCCCGCAGGACCAGGGCTATGAGGACGCCGACGAGCAGCACCCGCTGTTGGTACTGCGAGGGCACGGCGAACTTCGCCATGATCAGGACGAAGACGAAGAGGTTGTCGACGCTCAGCGACTTCTCGGTGATGAAGCCGGCGAAGAACTCGCCGCCGGCCTGGCCGTCACCGAAGACGAGCAGGCCGAGTCCGAAGAGTCCGGCGAGGGCGATCCAGACGATCGTCCAGATTCCGGCTTCCTTGATCGACACGTCATGCGGCTTGCGGCCGATGAAGAAATCGACCGCGATGAGGGCCGCCAGCCCCACGATGGTCAGGACCCACAGGGTCACGGAAACATCCACTACTGCTCCTCCGGCGGTATTAACGGCAAATGGTCAGCGTCGTCGCTACCGGAGGTCTCTTCCACCTTGGACGGGCGTCCAGGGCCGACGCCCCGGGATCTGGCCTGATCCGTATTGACGGGTACGCCGCAGCAGATAGGGAGTACTCCCCTCCGTACGGAAAAGCCTACCCCAACCACCAAGGAAAGGTAAAGCGATTACCAAGGAAGAGATAAAAGGCCAGGTGGGAAGCCTTTACCTGTGCTTGGTGCGGGCCGCCGCGACCTCTGTCAGCACCTGCCGCAGCACGTGGCTGCCGGGCGGCACGCGCGAGGGCTCGTACGTCCAGGCGTGTCCGACCCAGGGGTCGGCGAGGTGGTCGTCGGGCAGCGGGGTGAGGCGCATCAGCGAACGCCAGAGGGGGTCGAGCAACGGGCCGTAGCCCGCGGCGTCCTCACGGTCCGCGACCATCATCAGATGGACGCCGACGGCCGGGCCCTCGTCCGCGAGATAGCGCAGCTGGGTCACGGCCCGGTCGTCGAAGCCGTGCGGGAAGTCGTTGACGATCAACAGCTGCTCGGCCGTGTCGAGGCCGGGCGGCAGCGAGTCGGCGGCGCCGCCGCGCACCGCCATCTGCACCAGGTCCACCCGCTGGGTGAGCCGGGTCAGGACGTCCGTCACCCCGGCGGCGCCCACCGCGGGCGGCGCCGCGAGCACGCCGGTGTGCACCAGCGGGACCAGCGCCTGCGCCGCCGAGCCGGCCGGGTCGATGACATGCACGGCGAACTCGCCCGCCGGATAGACGGCGAGCAGCCGGGCCGCGTGCGCCACGGCCGTGTCCAGCGCGAGCCGCCGCAGCTCGTGGGAGTCGGTGAACGAGCCGTCCAGGGACTCCGCGCCACCGCTGTCGATCCACAGGCCGCGCTCCAACGGCAGCCGGACCAGCATCGGGATACGCAGCTCGGGACTCTCCGGGAGGTGGAGATCGCCCAGGCGCAGAGCCATGGGGATCTCCATCGGGACGCGGTAACCGTGCCAGACGGGGTTGTCCCAACCGGCGAACGCGGGCGGAAGCGCGGGTTCCACCACCTCGCACTCGGCGGCCAGCTGGGCGAGGTCCCGGTCGAGGGCCGCCCGTGCCTGGTCGACGAGTTGGGCGTGCTTGGCCTGGGCCGCCTCGCGGGCCGCGTCGCCCTGACCGCCGATCCGGCTGCGCGGGTCGGACAGAGCCTGGTCGAGCTCCTTCTCCATGCGCGAGTCGGCGAAGTCGACCGCGCTGCGGTACGCCGCCATGGTGCGGGCCAGGTCCTCGAACATCCCCCACACCTGGTTGTACAGCCGCTCCTCCATCGACCACCCGGTCGCGTCCCCGGCGACGGGCCGCGCGGGCTGCCCGGGCGGAGTCGGCGGCACGGTCGGCGCGGGCTGCGGGGGCGCCCCGGTCTGCCGACGCGGGTGGCTGTAGTCGATCGGCCCGGCGGCGTGCTGGTCACCGGCAGGCGGATTCACGGCCGCCGCGCCACCGTCGTATCCGGACTGCGGCGCTACGGCCCCCGGAGTGCCCTGCGCCCCGTACGGAGACGTCGGCTGCGGTGCTACGGCTCCGGAGGCGCCCTGTGTCGTGGATCCGCTCCCCTCGGGGCCGAGGGCCGGGGTGGCCGTCTGGCGGGTGCGGTCGGTGTCCGGGGTGCGTGGTGGGGGCGCGGCCACGGAGCGGGCGAGGCCGTGGGCCACCGCTTCGTTGATGCTGCCCGCGAGGTGGGTGGCCTGGGTCAGGCCCTGGTCGGTGAGGAGTTCGGCGAGGCCGCCCGCGTAGCCCTGGCCCACGGCGCGCACTTTCCAGGCGCCCTGCCTGCGGTACAACTCCAGGGCGACGACGGCGGATTCGGCGTCCAGGCCGGTGATCGTGTAGCTGGCGACCTCGGTGCCGTCGAGGCCGGTGACCGCGACGAAGGGCGCGGCCACGGCGCCGAAGCGGGCGGGGCCGTCGCCGCCGAGAGGGAGGGCGAGCAGCACGCTGACGCGGTGCACGGCTTCCGGCATGGCACCCAGGTCCACCGCGAGGCGGTGGTCGGCGGCGGCCTGCTTGGAGACCTCCAGGCCGGGCAGGGTGGGCGTGCCCGGGTGGGCCACCCATGCGACGCCGTGGATCCTGCCGTGCTCGTCGCCGAGCGTGGCGGCGGCCACGACCGGCTTGCCGGCCGCGACCCGGATCTCCAGGCGCATCTGGGAGAGCGGGTGGTTCTGCCCTCGCACCAGCTCGGCTGCCATCGCTCGTCCCCCTGCTCAGCCGTGTCGTGTCGTGTGCGCCGGGCCGACCTACAGGTGCGGCAGGATCGCCGGCATCAGGTCCTGGAAGGTGCGGCCGTTGGTCGGCGTACCGAGGGCCGTCAGCGTCCAGCCCGAACCGGAGCGGTGCACCTTGGCCATGATCTGGGCCGTGTACTGACCGCCGCCCGCCAGCGTGTAACGGGCCAGCTCCTGGCCGTTGGTCTCGTCGACCAGGCGGCAGAACGCGTTCTGCACTTCCTGGAAGGTCTGGCCCGTGAAGGAGTTCACGGTGAAGACGATCTGGTCGATGTGGACCGGCACGCGCGCGAGGTCGACGAGGATCGCCTCGTCGTCCCCGCCCTGGCCGACACCGCCGACGAGGTTGTCACCGGTGTGACGCACGGAGCCGTCGTCGCTCACCAGGTGGCGGAAGAACACCACGTCGACCGGCTGCTTGTCGGCGAACAGCACGGCGGACGCGTCGAGGTCGATCTCCCGGGTGCGCGAGCCGAACAGGCCGCGCCGGGGAGCCGCCTGCCAGCCGAGCCCCATGCGCACCGCGGTCAGGCCGGTCCCGTCGTTCTTCTGCAGACTGATGGCCTGACCTTTGGTCATGTTGACCGTCACGGCTGTTCCCCTCTCGAACTGTCCCCTGTTGCCGCGGAATCCGCGGATGTCCAGAACCCTACGCAGCGCCACTGACAGTGCCGAACCCCGCATCGGACTTTGTGTCGGTCTTGCAACACTGAGCGGATACCCCGAGGTCCGGCGGTCCACCCGGGCGGTCAGGCCAGGCCGCCCTCCTTCATCTGCCGCAGTTCCTTCTTCATCTCGTGCACCTCGTCGCGCAGCCGGGCCGCGACCTCGAACTGCAGGTCGGCGGCGGCGGCACGCATGCGTGCCGTCATCTCCTCGATCTGCTCCGCGAGTTCGGCCGCGGGACGGTCGGTCGGGACCGTGGCCTTGCCCTTGGCGGACTTGGCGCTCTTCGCGGCCTTGCCGCCGAGCGCGGGCACGGGGGTCTTGGCGCCCTTGCCGTCCTTGGCCTTGCGGTAGCCCGAGCCGAGCAGCTGCTCCGTGTCGACGTCCTCGCGGGCGATCTGCGCGACGATGTCGTTGATCTTCTTGCGGAGCGGCTGCGGGTCGATGCCACGCTCCGTGTTGTACGCGACCTGCTTCTCCCTACGGCGGTTGGTCTCCTCGATGGCCTTCTCCATCGCCGGGGTGATCCGGTCGGCGTACATGTGGACCTGACCGGAGACGTTGCGCGCCGCGCGGCCGATGGTCTGGATCAGGGAGGTGCCGGAGCGCAGGAAGCCCTCCTTGTCGGCGTCCAGGATGGCCACCAGGGAGACCTCGGGCAGGTCGAGGCCCTCACGGAGGAGGTTGATGCCCACCAGGACGTCGAACTCGCCGGAGCGCAGCTCGCGCAGCAGCTCGATGCGGCGCAGGGTGTCGACGTCGCTGTGCAAGTAGCGGACCTGGATGCCGAGTTCGAGGAAGTAGTCGGTGAGGTCCTCGGCCATCTTCTTGGTGAGCGTGGTGACCAGGACCCGCTCGTCCTTCTCGGTGCGCTTGCGGATCTCGTGCACCAGGTCGTCGATCTGGCCCTCGGTGGGCTTGACGACGACCTCGGGGTCGATGAGGCCGGTGGGGCGGATGATCTGCTCGACGGCGCCGTCCGCGCGCGAGAGCTCGTACTTGCCGGGAGTCGCCGACAGGTAGACCGTCTGTCCGATGCGCTTCTGGAACTCCTCCCACTTCAGGGGGCGGTTGTCCAGGGCGGAGGGCAGCCGGAAGCCGTGGTCGACGAGGGTGCGCTTGCGGGAGGCGTCGCCCTCGTACATGGCGCCGATCTGCGGGACCGTGTTGTGCGACTCGTCGATGACGAGCAGGAAGTCTTCCGGGAAGTAGTCGATCAGAGTGTTCGGCGCGGAGCCGGGTTCGCGGCCGTCGAAGTGCATCGAGTAGTTCTCGACGCCGGAGCAGGAGCCGATCTGGCGGAGCATCTCCAGGTCGTACGTGGTCCGCATGCGCAGGCGCTGGGCTTCCAGGAGTTTGCCCTGCTTCTCCATCTCGGCCAGCCGCTCGCCGAGCTCCTTCTCGATGTCGTTGACGGCCCGCTCCATGCGCTCGGGGCCGGCGATGTAGTGGGAGGCCGGGAAGACGTAGAGGTGCTCGTCCTCGCTGATGATCTCGCCGGTGAGCGGGTGGAGGGTGGAGAGGGCCTCGATCTCGTCGCCGAACATCTCGATGCGGACGGCCAGTTCCTCGTAGACCGGGAAGATCTCGATGGTGTCGCCGCGGACGCGGAAGGTGCCGCGGCTGAAGGCCACGTCGTTGCGCGTGTACTGGATGTCCACGAAGCGGCGCAGCAACTGGTCGCGGTCGACCTCGTCGCCGACCTTGAGGGGGACCATGCGGTCCACGTACTCCTGCGGAGTACCGAGGCCGTAGATGCAGGAGACCGAGGCGACCACGATGACGTCGCGGCGGGTGAGCAGCGAGTTGGTCGCGGAGTGGCGCAGGCGCTCGACCTCCTCGTTGACCGAGGAGTCCTTCTCGATGTAGGTGTCCGACTGCGGGACGTAGGCCTCGGGCTGGTAGTAGTCGTAGTACGAGACGAAGTACTCGACGGCGTTGTTCGGCAGGAGTTCGCGGAACTCGTTGGCCAGCTGGGCGGCCAGGGTCTTGTTCGGCGCCATCACCAGCGTGGGGCGCTGGAGCTTCTCGATCATCCACGCGGTGGTGGCGGACTTGCCGGTGCCGGTCGCGCCCAGCAGGACGACGTCCTTCTCACCTGCCTCGACGCGTCGGGCCAGCTCGGCGATGGCCGCCGGCTGGTCGCCGCTGGGCTGGTAGGAACTGACGACCTCGAAAGGCGCCACCGTGCGTTCGATGTGGGAAACGGGCCGCATGGAACCAACCGTACGACCCGCCACTGACAACGGGGTCGGATCAGCGGTTCTGCGGGGTGCGGGAGCGGCGGTGTCCGAGGTCCCGGGCGGCGCGGACGGGGGCTCGCCGGGGGCGCGGGACGAGGGCGCCGGCCGGGACGCCGGGCTTGTGCTCGACGGGGGCCTGGGCGGGCTTCCCCATGACCATCATCGGGTCGAACATGACAACGACGCCGGCCAGGACGAGGAAGGCGAGGGGGCCGATCATCATGGGGGCGAGCAGGGACGCGGCCGACACGCCGTCAGTGGTCGGGGTCGTGCCGTGGACGTGGACGCTGAGGGCGGCCATACCGGTGTAATGCATGCCGGCGACGGCGAGACCCATGACGAGGCTGGCGCCGACGCTCCACAGGAACCCGCGGACCTGGCCGGCCGCCCAGAGGGCGCTGATCGCGGCCACGACCGCTATGACGACGGACACGGAGACGGTGAACGTGTTGTATTCGAGCTTTCCGTTGAGGCGCATGCTGGCCATGCCCAGGTAGTGCATCGAGGCGATGCCCAGGCCGGTGAGGGTGCCGCCGGTGAAGAGCGCCGTCCCCTTGGCTCCCTTGTAGCCGACGATGAAGATCCCGACGCCCACCATGACGATGGCGACGGCGAGGCTCGCGAAGGTCATCGGTTTGTCGTAGTGGACCGGTGTCTGGCGGACCGAGAAGCCCATCATCGCGATGAAGTGCATCGTCCATATGCCGGAACCGATCGCCGCCGATCCCAGGGCCAGCCATCCGGGGCGCCAGGACTGGGCCACGAGCATCGATCTGGTGGTGCAGCGCAGGCCGAGGGCGCCACCGAGGCACGCCATGAGATAGGCCACCAGCGGTGTGACGAGTCCGTAGCTGAATCCGTCGACCGTGCCCTGCATGCGCAGTTGCCCTTCCGCCCTGTTCCGTTCCGGAATTCCTGAAACGCGCCCAGCCCCGGGACCGCCGGAACGGTCAGGGTCGACGCAGAGAGTATGACCCCCACCGGAATGGTCGAACGATTTTCCGGCAAAGAAACACGACCCTGCCCCAGTTGTGCGGCACCGGTGAGCGGACTTGGGCAACACCATCCATTCTGTGTCCATCCTGTACCCCACGGGTAGTGACGTTCCGCTGTCATCCTTGAGCTGTATGTGATCGCTCGATGCGAGGAGTACGCATGCACCTGCGCGCAGTTGCCGCCTCGACCACCGCGCTCCTGGGGGCCGCCGCCCTTCTGCTCCCCTCCCCCGCCGCCCGGGCCGGCGACGCCACCGAGTGGCCCACGGTCGTGGCTCACCGGGGTGCGTCCTCCTATGCGCCCGAAAACACCCTGGCCTCCATCGACAAGGCGGCCGGGCTCGGCTTCCCGTGGGTCGAGAACGACGTCCAGCGCACCAAGGACGGTGAGCTCGTCGTCATCCACGACGACAGCCTGAAGCGCACCACCGACGTCCAGAAGGTGTTCCCAGATCGAGCTCCCTGGAAGGTGAAGGACTTCACCGCCGCCGAGATCGCGCGCCTCGACGCGGGAAGCTGGTTCGGCCCCGCGTTCACAGGCACGCGCGTGCCCACTCTCACGCAGTACATGCGTGAGGTTGAGCACAACCAGCAGAGCCTGCTCCTGGAGATCAAGAACCCGGAGCTGTACCCCGGCATCGAGCAGCAGACCCTCAAGCTCCTGGGCAACGAGGGGTGGCTGGACCCGGGGCACCTCGACGACCGGCTGATCGTGCAGAGCTTCAGCGCGGACAGCATCCGGATCGTGCACGACCTGAAGCCCGCCATCCGGACCGCCTTCCTCGGCACACCCCCCTTGTCCGCCCTTCAGGGCTACGCCGCCTACACCGACCTGATCAACCCGTCGTACGGCTCGATCTCCCTCGGCTACGTCTCCGCCGTGCACGGGCACACGGGCCCCCACGGCCGTCCGATGGAGGTGTACGCCTGGACCGTCGACGACGCGCCCACGGCGTGGAAGGTCGCTGGGTACGGCGTGGACGGGCTCATCACCAACAAGCCGGACGTGGTGCGGTCCGCGCTGAACGGGTTCTGAGGCCGCTCGCGGGGCGTTGTCAGTGCCGGGTCGTACGGTGGGCGCATGGACAGCCAAGGGCAGAACGAACAGCGGGTCGTGTGGACCGTCGTCGGCACCGACATCGGTCCGCTGCTGCTGGCCGCGACACAGGACGGCCTGGTCAACGTCGTGTTCCACGCCACGGACGCGGTGCGCGACAAGACCCTGGACCGACTGGCGTCGCGGCTGGGCACCGAGCCGGTCGAGACGCCCGACTCCCCCTTGCTGGCCGAGGCGATACGTCAGTTCGAGGCCTATTTCGCCGGTGATCGGCGCGACTTCGAGCTGCCGCTCGACTGGTCCCTGATCTCCGGCTTCAACCGGCAGGTGCTGCGCGAGCTGGCGTCCGGTGTGCCGTACGGCTCGGTCGTCGGGTACGGCGATCTGGCCGGGCGCGTAGGTCAGCCGCGGGCGGCCCAGGCGGTGGGGGTGGCCATGGGGTCCAATCCGCTGCCGGTCGTCGTGCCGTGCCATCGGGTCGTCGAGAGCGACGGCGGCATCGGCGGGTTCGGGGGCGGCCTGGAGACGAAGAGGAAGCTGCTGGCGCTGGAGGGGGTGCTGCCCGAGCCGTTGTTCTGAGGGCTCGGGCGGACGGGGAGACAGAGGGGGATGGCTTTGCTGGTGACGACGGCTGTGTCGGTGAGGAACGGCTTCACGCACGCGTGCGGTCACGGCGGCTTCACGCACGCGTGCGGTCACGGCGGCTTCACGCACGCGTGCGGTCGCAGTGTCATCGGGTGCGCGCCCCGCCGATCCCCGCCGAGGTGTTCATGGTGAGGTCGGACAGTCCCTGCGCGGCGGCACGCGCGGGCTGCGGCACCGAGTCCGTGAGCAGCGCCGAACCGGAGACGAGCCCCGCCGACCACCCCAGGCCAAGCACGAACAACCCCAGTGCGATCCGCCCATGACTCCCGCACGCCGTACCGGCGAGGAACGCGGCACAGGCCAGCAGCCCCACCGCGAGCCCTATCCCGGACAGCCGCCCGACCCGGTCGGACAGCCTCCCCATCAGCGGCGAGAACGCGTACATCCCCGCGATGTGCCCGCTGATCACCAGCCCGACCAGCTCGATGCTCGCCCCGTGGTGGCCCAACTCGACCGGTGTCATCGCCAGCGGTGGCCGGGCTGGTGGTCGCCGAGGCGAGCTACGGCTGGCTGAACCTCACCGCCGCCTGCCTGCTGATACCCCTGGCCGCGCTGGCCCTGTTCACCCGCTCCCGGAAGATCCCGGTTTCCGATGTCCCGCGAAGGGTGGCCGGGAGGCCGAGCCGGTAGCAGACTCCGCCGTGCGCGCGCACAGCCACTGGCATCCGGGGGATCGGAGCCGAAGGGACGGCGAACACGCATGAGTGGAAGCGGAAACAGGGCAGTCGCGTATCTCAAGCCGGGAGCGGTCGAGGTCAGGACCATCGACTACCCGACGCTTGAACTGCAGGACGGGCCGGGAGTCGCCCCCGCCAACGTCGGCCGAAAGGCCCGGCACGGGGTGATCCTGAAGGTGCTCGCCAGCAACATCTGTGGCAGCGACCAGCACATGGTGCGCGGTCGGACGACCGCGCCCGAGGGGCTGGTCCTCGGACACGAGATCACCGGAGAGGTCGTCGAACGGGGGCCGGACGTCGAGTTCATCGACGTGGGCGACATCGTCTCCGTACCGTTCAACATCGCCTGCGGGCGGTGCCGCAACTGCAAGGAACGCAAGACGGGCATCTGCCTGAACGTCAACCCGGCCCGCCCCGGGGCGGCTTACGGCTATGTCGACATGGGCGGCTGGGTCGGCGGTCAGGCCGAGTACGCCATGATCCCGTACGCGGACTTCAACCTGCTGAGGTTCCCGGACCGGGACGAGGCACGCGAGAAGCTGCTCGATCTGACCATGCTGTCGGACATCTTCCCGACCGGTTTCCACGGCGCGGTCACCGCGGGCGCCGGGGTCGGGTCCACGGTGTATGTCGCCGGGGCAGGTCCGGTCGGTCTGGCGGCGGCCGCGTCGGCGCAGCTGCTGGGTGCCGCGGTCGTCATCGTCGGCGATCTGAACGCCGAACGCCTGGGCCAGGCAAGGAGTTTCGGCTGCGAGACCGTCGACGTCTCACGCGGCGACATCGGGGAGCAGATCGCCGAGATCCTCGGCGAGCCCGAGGTGGACGCGGCGGTCGACGCGGTCGGCTTCGAGGCACGGGCCCACGGCCCGGACGCCCCGGAGGCGCCGGCGACCGTCCTCAACTCGCTGATGGGCGTCACGCGCGCGGGCGGTGCCCTGGGCATCCCCGGGCTGTACGTCACCGCCGACCCCGGCGGGGTCGACGAGGACGCGAAGAGCGGCACCCTGAAGGTGCGGCTCGGGCTCGGCTGGGCCAAGAGCCACGCGTTCACGACCGGTCAGTGCCCGGTGATGACGTACCACCGGAGTCTGATGATGGCGATCCTGCACGGGCGCGTGCACATCGCGAAGGCGGTCAACGCGACCCCGATCGCGTTGGAGGACGCACCGCGCGGCTACGCCGAGTTCGACCAGGGCGCCAGCCGCAAGTACGTGCTCGATCCGCACGGGACGCTGGCGGGCGTGAGCCCGGTCTGACCCGGCGGAAAGGGGGCCACGCACGCGTGGCCCCCTTTTTCCACGTCCACCGCTGGTGGTGTCTCCCACAGTCCGCGAGGGTTTCACCAGGCCCGGCACCCGCCAGGGATGAGGGAAGACCGAACGACAGGAGGCGCGTGGTGCTGGTGGTGTCCGAGGAAGTACGCGAGGCGATCGACGCGCGTCGACCCGTGGTGGCCCTGGAGTCGACGATCATCGCGCACGGGCTGCCGCGCCCGCGCAATCTGCAGGTGGCACTGGAACTGGAGGCGGCGGTACGGCAGGAAGGTGCCGTCCCCGCGACGATCGCGGTGCTGGACGGGCGGCCCCATGTCGGCCTGGACAAGGAGCAGTTGGAGCGGGTCGCCAACGAGGACGGGATCCGCAAGCTGGGCCACCGCGACCTGCCGCTCGCGGTGGCGGCCGGGGCCAGCGGGGCGACCACGGTGTCGGCGACGGCGCTGCTGGCCGCGCGGGCGGGCATCCGGGTGTTCGCGACCGGAGGGCTCGGCGGGGTGCACCGGGAGTGGACGGTGACGCAGGACGAGTCCGCCGACCTGGGGCTGCTGGCGTCCACCCGGATCACGGTCGTGTGCGCGGGCGTGAAGTCGATCCTGGACGTGCCGGCGACCCTGCAACGGCTGGAGACGCTCGGCGTGGCGGTCGCCGGATACGGCACGGACCGCTTCCCCGGCTTCTACCTCTCCGACTCGGGATACCCGGTGGAGTGGACGCTGGAGACCCCCGAGCAGGTCGCGGCCGTGATGCGGGCGCAGAACGCCCTCGACGCCCCGGAGTCGACGCTGATCGTCGCCAACCCTGTGCCCGAGGACGAGCAGTTGGATCCCGAGCTGCACGCGCGCGTGCTCGCCGACGCGCTGCACGCGTGCGAGGCGGAGGGCATCACCGGGCAGGCGGTCACCCCGTTCCTGCTCGGCTACCTCGTGGAGCACACCGACGGTGCCTCGCTCGCTGCCAACCTGGCGGCCGTGCGCGGCAACGTACGGCTGGCGGGGCGGATCGCGGCGGCCTGGGCCGAGGCGTGACACCGGAGCAGAACGGCGCGCTCCTGGTCGTCGGGGACGTCGTCACGGACGTCGTCGCCCGGCACCGGGGGCCGCTCGCCCCGGGCACCGACACCGCCGCCGCGGTCCGCACTGTGCCGGGCGGCGCGGGCGCCAACGTGGCCTGCTGGGCGGCCCATTGGGGCTGTACGGACGTACGGCTGCTCGGTCGCGTGGGTGCGGACGCGGCGGTGTGGCACGAGCGCGAGCTGGTCGCCTCCAGGGTGCGACCTCGTCTCGTCGTCGATCCGGAGGCGCCGACCGGGACGGTGATCTGCCTGGTCGACACGGGGGCGGCGGCCGAGCGGACGTTCCTCACCGACAGCGGCGCGGCCCTGCGGTTCGATCCCGACGACTGGTCGGACTCGCTGCTCGACGGCGTCGTACGGCTGCATCTGTCGGGCTATCTGCTGTTCTCCGAGCCGAGCCGGGCGTTGGTGGCCACGGCGGTGGAGTCGGCACGCGCGCGTGGGGTGCCGGTGAGTCTGGATCCGGCCTCGGCGGGGTTCCTGGTGGAGCTGGGCGTGGACCGCTTCCTGGCGCTCGTCGAGGGCGTCGACGTGCTGCTGCCGAGCCGTGACGAGGCGTGTCTGCTCACGGGGTTGCCCGATCCGGCGGACGCGGCGGCCAAGTTGAGCCGCCATGTCCCCCTCGTGATCACCAAGCAGGGCGCCGAGGGAGCCCTGGTGGCCCACTCCGGCACGATCCACGCACGCGTACCGGCCGAGTCGGCTGTTCCCCTGGACACCACGGGCGCGGGGGACGCCTTCACGGGGGCGTTCCTCGCGTCGCTGCTGGCGGGCGCTGATCCGGAGGAGGCGGCGCGGGAGGGGTGCCGGGCGGGGGCGCGGGCGGTGGAACGGGTGGGAGGGCGACCGCCGGTGCGGGAGTGAGGGGGCTTGTGTCGGACCGCCGGTCAACTGTGGAGGCCGGAGGGGGAGTTGTACGGGGAGGGCGGCCGCCGGTGTCGGGCGGCGACTCCCCTGCCCGGCACCGGCCCCGACGAAAACCCACCACCACTCCCCCAACTCCCGCCCACGGCCTACGCCTTCCGCCCCCACGCCGAGATCATCGGAGCCGTCGCCAGGTCCATCGTGCCGGAGGCGACGTTGGCCAGGTGGCGGTCGATGTCCTCGTCCGTGGCCAGGCCCGCGGTGACGAGTTGGTCGCGGATCTGGCGGACCGTCGCGGATTCCAGGGCGGCACAGGCCGGTGAGGTGACCGGGAAGTACGCGTCGGCCTCCACGCGGCGCAGGCCTGCCTCGCGGAGCAGGCGCGGGAGGCGGCGGCCGTAGGAGAGGTCGGCGCCGCGGTCGGCGAGGAGCTTGCGGAAGCCGTGGCGGAGGCGGTTCGCGAGTTGTTGCTCGGGGCCGTGCTCGTCGGGGCAGAGCAGGGGCTGGAGGGCGGGGTCGGCGTCCTCGACGAGGAGGCGCCCGCCGGAGCGCAGGGACTTGATCATCGAGCGCAACGCCCGTTCCCGGTCCGGGACATGGACGAGTACGAGTCGGGCGTGCACGAGGTCGAAGCCCTCCCCCGGCGGTTCCTCGGCACCCACGTCGTGCACGCGCACCTCGATCGGCGGGCGTGCGGCCGAGGCGACCTGGGAGGTGTCGATGTCGGTCGCCACGACCTTCCCCGTCGGCCCGACCTTCTTGGCCAGCCAGGACACCACCGAGGTGCCGCCGACGCCGACCTCCCAGACACGCCAGCCGGGTCCGACGCCGAACCCCTCCAGGTGCCGGAACGTCGTGGGGTCGAAGAGCGTGGCGAAGGCGTCGAAGCGCTGTCCCGCCTCGGACTGCCGGTTGTCGAGGAGATACCCGTCGGATCGCGTCATGCCGCGATCATCCCAGTTGCCCCGGTTGTCGACAGGGGGCGACGCTCCGGTTGTCGGGAGGGGCGAGGCTCCGGCCCATCGCACCCTTGTCGCGGCCCTGCGCCGGTTCGTCCACGGCTTCGTCCACGGCTTCATCCACAGCCGGGAACAAAGCGGAGGATTCCGTTCCCACAGGCTTACCCGCGGCTCACGTCGGCCTGGCAAACTGGCACGCCAAGGCGCAGAAATGCGATGCGAGGGGATCCACGCAAGGAGTTCCGGATGTCCATGGCAGGGAATCTTCGGAAGGTCACGGGCCTGGGCAGGGTCGGCGGCCTCCGCAAGGTGGCACGGCTGGCCCGCCGGCACCCGCGGGTCGACCTGAGCCACCACGCCCGGTCACCGCTGGGCTCCTCGGTGGTGAAGTGCGTCACGTATCAGGACGGCACCCGCGTCCCGGTCGCCGGCGACCTCGTGGACACCGTCGAGCGGGTGCGCAAGAAGGAGGACGGCTTCGTCTGGCTCGGCCTGCACGAGCCGACGAACGAGGAGTTCGCGGGCATCGCCGAGCTCTTCGACCTGCACCCGCTGGCGGTCGAGGACGCGATCGAGGCCCATCAGCGCCCGAAGGTGGAGCGCTACGGCGAGACGCTGTTCGCGGTGTTCAAGACGGTCTGCTACGTCGAGCACGAGAAGCTGACCGCGACGAGCGAGGTCGTGGACACCGGCGAGATCATGGTGTTCGTCGGCGCCGAGTTCGTCATCACGGTGCGGCACGGGCGGCACGGCTCGCTGGGGCCGCTGCGCGAGGAGTTGGAGTCGAACCCACGGCAGCTCGCGAAGGGACCGGCGGCGGTGCTGCACGCGATCGCGGACCATGTGGTCGACGACTATCTGAGCGTCACGGACTCCGTGCAGGCGGACATCGACCAGGTGGAGACGGACGTGTTCGCGGAGAACGGCGCGCGGGCGGACCCGGGCCGTATCTACCAACTGAAGCGTGAACTCCTGGAGTTGAAGCGGGCGGTCGTCCCCCTGAGCCGCCCGCTGGAGGAACTCGCCACCCGGCCGATGCGGGTGATCGGACCGGAGATACAGGCCTACTTCCGGGACGTCTCCGACCATCTGCTGCGGGCGAAGGAGCAGATCGCGTCCTTCGACGAACTGCTCAACTCGATTCTGCAGGCGCACCTCGCCCAGGTGACGGTCGCGCAGAACGAGGACATGCGGAAGATCACGGCATGGGCCGCGGTGATCGCCGTACCGACGATGGTGTGCGGTGTGTACGGCATGAACTTCGACCACATGCCGGAACTGCACTGGCGGTACGGCTATCCCCTGGTCATAGGCGTGATACTCGTGTCCTGTCTGGTGCTGTACCGGGGCTTCCGGCGCAACGGCTGGCTCTGAGCGTCAGCCGCTGAACCGGAACCGTCCGGTGGTTCGACGCATGTCGGCTCACCGCATGCCGCTCCGGGCGTAGACGCTCTCGACCCAGCCGGCGAGCTGTTCCTCCGTCAGATGCTGGGCGAGGTCGGCCTCACTGATCATGCCGACGAGGCGTTTGTTCTCGATGACGGGGAGCCGGCGGATCTGGTGTCCCTGCATCTCCTGGAGCACCTCGCCGACATCGGCGCCGGCGTCGATCCAGCGGGGTGTGCCCTGGGCCATCTCGCCGGCGGTGAT
This sequence comes from Streptomyces prunicolor, assembly GCF_045162825.1. Lineage (NCBI taxonomy): Bacteria > Bacillati > Actinomycetota > Actinomycetes > Kitasatosporales > Streptomycetaceae > Streptomyces > Streptomyces prunicolor. The sequence goes on from NZ_CP108676.1 coordinate 2,648,271, forward strand.
CTTTGCCGGGTCGTGGCCCATGGCCACACAGCCGACGACTATGTCCCGGTCGGTGAGGATGCCGCAGAGCCGTTCGTTCTCGTCGCTGATGGGCAGGGCTCCGACGCCCAGTTCGCGCATCAGCTGGGCGGCGCGGTCCAGGGTTTCGTGCGCGGGGATCCACTGGGCGCCCCGGTGCATGATGTCTCCGGCGGTGGTCATGAAGTACCTCCCGGTGCCGGACGGCCGGCGCGGCACAGAACGTTCCGCTAGTCCCGGCGCCCTACATTCTCGCCGCGCGACGGGGTGAACGCACCCGGACGGTCACGACTTCCGGTTGCCGGACTCGGTGAGGCCCGCGCCACCCCAGGTCCCACGGGACTCACCGAATCCGTGACTCAGCCGTTCCACGCCGGATGGCGCGGATCGTCGGCGCGTACCAGGACGTCCGCCGTGCCGGCCGGGTCGGTCTCGTCCTCGTAGCGCTCGAAGGCGGGCAGGGTCCAGTGCTCGGTCTCGGGGGTACGGCGGCGCAGGGCGCCCGGTGAGAGGAGGACGTGGACGGTCAGGTCGAAGGGGAACCAGTGTCGAAGGAGGAGGGGGCCATGCAGCAACAGGACGCCGCCGGGCGGGAGTTGGACGTAGGGGCTGCGGGTGGCTCGGTCGGCGACCGGGTCCCACAGGTCGGGCAGGACGCGGCCGTCGCCGTCCGGTTCGAGCGGGCCGAAGACCTCGCGCCACAGGGCACGGGTGTCGAACCAGCCGTCGTAGTACGCCTCGACGTCCTGGCGCCCGTACTCCAGCCGCAGCGAGGCGGGCCGCAGGAACCCCTCGGTGCCGACGACGAGCGAGGGACGGCCGCGTATCCGCAACGCCTCCGAGACGCGCTCGGCGAGGTCGCCCGGGCGGGCCGCCGAGGCACCGTCGAGGGCGACGCGCGTCCAGGGACTGCCGTCGGCCGGCTTCAGGTCGAGCAGACGCTCGGCGAGATGGTCGCCGAGCCGGTCCCAGGTGATCGCTTCCAGTCGCACAGGGCCCATGATGCGGCAGGCACCGGTCAGGACGCGTCGCACCGGTGGTTCCTGCGGGCATCGCGGAGGAGGGACAGACAGGGTCGAACATGTCGGGGTCGAGCGGTTCCTGCCGTAGGACGTTCCGTACGGCGTCCCCTACGGCGTCCGTCGCGTCGGTCATGCGTCGAGGCAAGCGCCGATACCGTTGAAGTAACCGGGCCCCGGGTGTCCAACGTCCAGGTCGGGCGGCGAACGACGCTGCCGGACAAGGGGGTTGGGCATGGGCGGGATCGTCGTCTTCGGCGCCGGAGGCCGGGCTGGACGGGCGGTGACGACAGAGGCGCTCGGGCGTGGGCACGAGGTGACGGCCGTGGTGCGGGATCCGGCGCGGTACGTGGACCTCGCCGCGGACGGCGTCTCAGTCGTACGGGGTGATGTGACCGAGGTCGGGTCGGTGCGGGAGGTCGCGGGCGGGGCGGTCGGTGCCGTGCACGCGGTGTCGCCGTTCGGCGGGCCCGATCCGGGTTTCGACTCGCTCGATCCCGGCTTCTTCGCCAAGGCGGCGGACGCGCTGCTGGAGGGGCTGGCCTCGGCAGGGGTACGGCGGCTCGTCGCCGTCGGGCTGTTCGCGAACCTCCTCGGGGCGGACGGGCGGACGGGCGGCCGGTGATGGACGACCCCTCGGCGTTTCCGCCCGCGATAAGGCCGTTCGCGCTGGCCCACACGGCCGGTCTGCGGCGCCTGCGGGAGGCGGGCGAGGACACGGCGGTGGACTGGGTGATGCTCACACCGGGCGGTGGACTCGAACAGGACGCCCCGCGCACCGGGCGCCGGCGGCTGGGCGACGAGCGGGTGCCGGAGGGGGCGCCCGGGCTGTCGTACGCGGATCTGGCCGTGGCGGTGCTCGACGAGATCGAGACGCCGACCCGGCACCGGACGCGCGTGTCGGTGTTCGTTCCGCGTGGTGTGCGGAGGGCGTAAGAGAGACAGGGGAGACGCGCCCAGCAAAGGGGAATACCTCTCGTATGTCTCGTACGGCGGCGCTCGCGACTCCACCCACCCACCGGGGACCGCTCGTTGTTCAGCCGCTCAGGAAGCGGCACTGTGCCGAATGCCGGCGGGGACCGTTGCCGTTGGTGGTCGTCGAGGGTGGGGTGCCGCGGTGTCTGGACTGCGCGGATCTCGGGCATCTGGTGTTCCTGCCGCGCGGGGACACGGCGTTGACGCGCAGGGCGCGGGAGGAGAGTGGGCTGTCGGCGGTGGTGGTGCGGTTCGAACGGCGGCGGGGCCGGTACGAGCGGCAGGGCGTTCTCGTCGAGGAGGCGGGGCTCGCGCGTGCCGAGGAACGGTGCCTCGCGGACGCGGAGGCGCGGCGGCGGCGCCGGGTGCGGGACGCGGCGCGGCGGGCCGCGGAGGACGTGCGGTTCGCGGAGGCGTTCGCGGCGGAGATACGACGGCTGTTCCCCGGCTGCCCCGAGGCGCGGGCCCGGGCCGTCGCCGCGCATGCCTCGGCGCGGGGCAGCGGGCGGGTGGGGCGGAGTGCGGCGGGGCGGGCGTTGTCGGAGGGGGCGGTGTTCTCGGCGGTGGCGGCATCCATACGGCATGTGGACACGCCCTACGACCAGTTGCTGATGAGTGGGGTGCCGCGACATGAGGCCCGGCGGCGGATCTCGGTGGGGGTGGAGGGGGTTCTACAGGGATGGCGGGAGGGCGGGGTTCCGGCGGAGGCAGCGGCCGGGGTGGAGATGGACGCAGGGTGAGGGGATGGCGGGTGAGGAGATGGCGGCCCTACGGGTCAGTCCCACGCGCCACCCCCGGAGGGCCCGTGGACGTCCACGTATGCCCCGGCGATTCTCGGCCATGGTGACCCGGTCAGGGGCGGGATCGACTTGTCCCGGTGGTCGGTGGTGGGCAGGATCTCGGCTCTACGGGCGGGAGTTGGTGTCGGCATGATCGGTGAACCGTATGTGACCCTGACGGTTCTGGGGGTGCTCGCGACCGGGGTGATGGCCGGGGTGTTCTGTGCCTTCTCCGTGCTGGTCATGCGGGGGCTGGCCGAGTTGCCGCCCGCGCAGGGGGTCGCCGCGATGAACGCGATCAACACGGCGGCGATGACGCCCGTCTTCATGGTGCTGTTCGCCGGTTCCGCGGTGCTGTGCGCGGTGATCGCGGTGGTGACGTTCGTGCTGTGGCCGGATCGGGGCACCGTGGAGTTGCTGCTGGGCAGCGCGCTGTATCTGTTCGGGGCGTTCGGGCTGACCCTCGTCGCGAACGTGCCCCGGAACGAAGCGCTGCTCAAGCTGGACCCGGGGACGCCGGAGGCCGCAGCGTACTGGCCGACGTACATACGCGAGTGGACGATGTGGAACCACGTCCGCGCGGGCGCCTCGGCCGCCGCCGCGCTGGTGTACATGCTGGCTCTCACCTGAGAGAAACCACATGATCACCTGAGCGAAGGCTGGTGAGGGCCCACGGAGCCGCCTGCCGCAACGCTTGAGAAAGCCGTCTCGTCCCACTCTGCGCGCCCGGCCCGGGGGCCTTATCGTGGCTGAAAGAGTGCCGCCCGATGACGCACGGCCTGTCGTACGCGGACGCAAGGAAGACGGCCATGGCGGATCCCAAGGGTTTTATGACCACCCCGCGCGAGGAGTGGCCCCGCAGGCCGGTCGCGGAGCGGGTGCGGGACTGGGACGAGGTGTATGTCCCGGGCGCGCTGCTGCCGATCGTCAGCAAACAGGCCGACCGGTGCATGGACTGCGGGGTCCCGTTCTGCCACGACGCCTGTCCGCTCGGGAACCTGATCCCCGAGTGGAACGATCTGGTCAGCCGGGACGACTGGCGGGCGGCGGCCGACCGACTGCACGCCACCAACAACTTCCCCGAGTTCACCGGGCGGTTGTGCCCGGCGCCGTGCGAGGCGGGGTGCGTGCTCGCCATCAACCAGCCCGCCGTCACCATCAAGAACGTCGAGGTCGCCATCGCCGACCGCGCCTGGAGCGACGGTTTCGCGCCACCGAGGCCGCCGGACCGGTTGTCCGGGCGGACCGTCGCGGTGATCGGCTCCGGGCCCACCGGCCTAGCCGCGGCACAGCAGTTGACGCGGGCCGGGCACACGGTCGCCGTGTACGAGCGCGACGACCGGCTCGGCGGCCTGATGCGGTACGGCATCCCCGAGTTCAAGATGGAGAAACGGCATCTGGAACGGCGGCTGGAGCAGATGCGCGCCGAGGGCACCAAGTTCCGTACGTCGACGACGGTCGGGCGGGACATCGGGGCGGCCGACCTACGGGCGCGCTACGACGCGGTGGTGATCGCCACGGGAGCGACGGCCTGGCGTGAACTGGACGTGCCGGGGCGGGAGTTGACCGGCATCCACCAGGCGATGGAGTACCTGCCGCTGGCCAACCGGGTGTGCGAGGGGGACGTGGCCGCCTCGCCCCTGTCCGCCGCCGGGAAGCATGTCGTGATCGTGGGCGGCGGTGACACAGGGGCCGACTGTCTCGGCACCGCGGTGCGTGAAGGGGCCGCGTCCGTCACGCAGTTGGACATCTACGCCCAGCCGGACGCCGAGCGCGACGAGGACGCGGAGCCCTGGCCGACGTATCCGAAGATCTATCGGCTCTCGGCCGCGCACGAGGAGGCGCGGGACTTGGAAACGGCGCCGGCGGCGGACGCGGACGCGCGGCTCTTCGCGGCGTCGACGCTCCACTTCGAGGGGGACGCGGATGGGCACGTGCGGTCCTTGCACCTGGTCGAAGTCGACGCGGAGCGGCGGCCGTTGGACGGTTCCGGGCGCAGCCTGCCCGCCGATCTCGTGCTGCTCGCCCTCGGGTTCTCAGGGCCCGACCGCGGCGACGGGCTCATCGATCAGCTGCGGCTGGCGATGGCACCGCGCGGCACGATCACCCGGGACGTGGACTTCGCGACGAGTACGCGCGGGGTGTTCGTCGCGGGGGACGCGGCGCGGGGGCAGTCGCTGATCGTGTGGGCGATCGCGGAGGGGCGGGCGGTGGCGGCGGCCGTCGACCGTTATCTGACGGGGAGTTCCCAACTCCCGGCGCCGATCGGACCGTACGACCGCCCGATGGTGGTGTGAACGGGCGGCTCAGCGGCGCTGGTCCGTGCCCGCCGTCTTCGCGGTCGACAGGGCCACCCTGTTCCAGGTGTTGATGGTGAGGATCAGGGCGAGGACGTGGGCCAGTTCCTGCTCGTCGAAGTGGGCCGCCGCCTGCGCGTAGACGTCGTCCGGGACACCGCCGTCGGCCACCAGGGTCACCGCCTCCGTGAGGGCGAGGGCGGCCTGTTCGCGCTCCGTGAAGAAGTGCCGGGCCTCGCGCCAGACGGCGACCATGTGCAGCCGGTCCTCGCTCTCGCCGGCCTTGCGGGCGTCGTTCGTGTGCATGTGCAGGCAGTACGCGCAGTGGTTGAGGTGCGAGGCGCGGATCTGGATCAGCTCGACCAGGGCCGGGTCGATGCCCTCGCGGGCGGCGGCGTCGAAGCCGATGAGGGCGCGGAAGACCTTCGGGGCGGCCTTCGCGAGGTCGATGCGGGTCGCCGCGGCGCTGACATCAGCGTGCGTGTTCGTCGTCGCGTTCGTCGTCGTGTTCGTCATCGCGTTTGTCGTCATGTGATGAATCTACGAGCCGGAAAGACCCACTGTAGGGTGCATTTCCATGGCGAAATCGTGGGTCAATTCCGCGGAGCGGATCGGCGCCGATCTACATCTGGAGCTGTCCGGGAGTGGTGGACGGCGGGCCGCGCTCATCGACGCGCTGCGGGCGGCCGTGCGCAGTGGGCGGCTCGCCCCGGGCACCCGGCTGCCGCCGTACCGCTCGCTCGCCGCGGACCTCGGGGTCGCCCGCAACACGGTCGCGGACGCGTACGCGGAACTCGTCGCGGAGGGCTGGCTGACCGCGCGCCAGGGCTCGGGCACCCGGGTGGCCGAGAGAGCTCGGCCGCTGCGGGCGCAGCCAGTGCGACACGCCGCGAAAGGCCCGGTTACGGCACCTCCACGCGCGCGTGCACCCCGGCACGACCTCCGCCAGGGCACGCCCGACGCGTCGGCGTTCCCGCGTGCGGCCTGGCTCGCGTCCTACCGGCGGGCGCTCCAGCAGGCGCCGGACGAGGTGTTCGGGCCCGGCGACCCGGCCGGCCGGGTCGAGTTGCGGGAGGCGCTCACGGAGTATCTGGCACGCGCGCGTGGCGTACGGACCGCACCCGACCGGATCGTGATCTGCTCCGGCTTCGCGCACGGGCTGCGGCTGCTGTTCGGCCAGGGCGGCGGGCCGTTGCGCGGACCGCTGGGCGTGGAGTCGTACGGACTCGGCTTCCACCGGGAGTTGCTGCGGACGGCCGGCGTCCGGACCGTGCCGCTGCCGGTCGACGAACACGGCGCGCGCGTCGAGGAGTTGACGAAGGAGCGGGCCGTACTGCTCACGCCCGCGCACCAGTTCCCGACCGGCGGCCCCCTGCACGCCGAGCGCAGGACCGCCGTCATCGACTGGGCACGCGCACAGGGCGGGGTGGTCCTGGAGGACGACTACGACGGGGAGTTCCGCTACGACCGCAAACCCGTCGGGGCGCTCCAGGGGCTCGACCCGGAGCGGGTGATCCTCCTCGGCTCGGTCAGCAAGAGCCTGTCGCCCGCGCTGCGCCTGGGCTGGATGGTGCTGCCGGAGCGGTACGTCGAGGGCGTGCTCACGGCCAAGGGCGAACGCGAGGCCTGGGCGAGCATCCTCGACCAGCTGAGCCTCGCCGACCTCATCGTGTCGGGGTCCTACGACCGTCATGTGCGGCGGATGCGGCAGCGGTACCGGAGCCGCCGTGACCGTCTCGTCGCGGCGCTCGCCGCGCAGGCCCCGCACATCGAGGTCACCGGGGTCGCGGCGGGCCTGCACGCGGTGCTGCGGCTGCCGCCCGGCACGGAGCGCTCCGCCCTCAAAGCCGCCACGTGGCAGGGCGTCGCGCTGGACGGGCTCGCCGCGTTCCGGCATCCGGAAGCGGAGACAGCTGCGACAGCGGATCAGGACGGCCTGGTCGTGGGGTACGCGACGCCCTCGGAGGCCGCGTTCGGAGCCGCGTTGGAGGCGCTGTGCGAAGTGCTCCCTCCGGACGGGTCGGCGGGAGTCCCTGCCGCCGGATGAGCGGTCGCACTCCCCCGCTCGCGCCTAAGGACTCGCACTTGGGGAGGAGACGGGTGAAGGAAAGTGACGCCAGACAACGGGAGTTGACTGAGCGTCAGGAAGATGTGCTGGTCCGGCTGCGGCAGGGGTCCGTCGAGCGCGAGGGTGCCCGTTTCCGCTGGCTGGAGGAGACCGCCGACCGTACGTACGTCTTCGTGCCCGTCCTCATGGTCACCGGGGTGCTGCTGTCCGGGCTCGCCTGGGTGGTGCAGCGGATCGCCGCCGCAACCGGGCGGCCTACCGAACGGCGGCTCGCGGGACGCCTCGCCGTGCTCGCCGCTCCCGAACAGCCGGGCGCGCTGGGTCGCGCATGGCAACCGTTCCCGTACTCGCTCCCTCGCCTCAACTCAGCCTGCCCGAACGCGCGATGAGGCTGCTCCTCGGCGTCACCCTCGGCTATGTCGCCCTGCGGGCCACCGGCGCGCTGGGCATCCTCGCGCTGTCGTGCTGGGCGCGCGAGGAGACCCCGCCGCCTCCGGGGACCCGTACCGCGCAGGGCATCCATCACTTCCAACCCGTGGACACCGAGGGCAAGTTGTGGCGAGGCGCCGCTCCCTCTCCCGCCGGCTACCGGGAGTTGGCCCGCCTCGGCTTCACCGCGGTCGTGGATCTGCGGGCCGAGGACCTGAGCGCGGCACAGCTCGCCGAACCGCGCAGGGCCGGGCTGGACGTCGTACGACTGCCCATCCGTGACGGGCAGACGCCAACTCCCGCGCAGGTGGGGCAGTTTCTCGACGTCGTCGCGTCGGCGGGCGGGCCGGTGTTCGTGCACTGCGGTGCGGGGGTGGGCCGTACGGGGACGATGGCGGCGGCGTATCTCGTACGGACCGGGGAGGCGTCGTCGGCGCGGGCGGTCCGGCGGAATCTCGCCGTCGGACCGCCGTCGATCGAGCAGGTCTACTAGGCGCTGAGCCTCGGGCCGGGACCAGGCCGACCGGAGCAACCGCCGTTGCCGGTGGTCGCCGTCAGTCAGCTGGTGGACGCGCCGCGCCGCATGCTGTCGTGGTTCTGAAGGAGCGCGTCAGGGGCCTCAGGGCTTGCGGCCCACCGCCCCGTACCCCGGAATCACCCCGTCCTCCTGCCCCGGCACCACCTCGCCCAGCTCCGGATGCCACCGGTCGATCACCGCGACGCCCGGCTCGACCAGGTCGAGGCCGGTGAAGAAGCGGGCGAAGCCGGTGCGGGAGCGCAGTGCCAGGGTGATGCCCGCCGCCGTGAGCTTCTCGACCGCCGCCGTCGACTCCTCCGGGGTGAAGTCGGCGGTGGCGTGGGTCATCATCAGGTAGCTGCCGGTGGGGAGTTGGGACAGCAGGCCGTCGACCAGCTCGTGCGCGCCGTCCTCGTCGGGGACGAAGTGCAGCAGCGCGACGAGGGACAGGGCGACGGGCCGGGTGAGGTCGAGGACCCGCTTCGCGCCCTCGATGATCGCGTCCGGCTCCCGCACGTCGGCCTGCAGATACTCGGTCGCACCCTCGGGCGTGCCGTGCAGCAGGGCCGCCGAATGGGCCGGCACGATCGGGTCGTTGTCGCAGTAGACGACACGTGCCTCCGGCGCGATGGCCTGCGCGACCCGGTGCAGGTTCGGCTCGGTCGGGATGCCCGTGCCGATGTCCAGGAACTGCCGTACGCCGTGCTCGGTGAGCCAGCGGGTGGCCCGGTGCATGAACGCGCGGTTGACACGTGCCATGACCGGCACCCTCGGGTCGAGGGCGAGCATCTGGCGGCCCATCTCCTCGTCGATGGGGTAGTTGTCCTTGCCGCCGAGGTACCAGTCGTACATACGGGCGGGGTGGGGCCTGCTGGTGTCGGTCTCGTCGGTGGGCCGCCCTGTCATGACGTGCTCCATAAGCCGTTACAGCGACATGTGCTCAAGTCAGTACCAAAATAAGGAGGTTGGGTAAGGAAAAAGCATTCAGCACAGGCCGGTCAGGAGAGCAGGAAATCCGCCTCGCCCGCTTTCGCTCCCTCGATGAAGGCCGTCATCTCGTCGGTCGTGTAGATCAGGGCCGGCCCGTCCGGGTCGGTGGACTGGCGGACGGCGATCCGGCCGTCGGCGAGCTTCATCGCCTCCAGGCAGTTGCCGCCGTTGCCGCCGCTCCACGGCTTGTGCCAGCCTTCGCTTCCCAAGTCCCGCGCGGGCATACCGTTGTAGACGCTCATACGCGGCTTGATGCGATCCATTCACAGCTCCTTGCGGAGATCCTTGAGGATCTCCTTCGTGCGATGTGCCGTAGCGGCCTGCGCCGCCATGCGGTCCATGACCTCAAGGTGGGTCGCCACCTCTTCGCGCGCGTCCAGATAGACGGCGCCGGTCAGGTACTCGCTGTAGACCATGTCCGGCAGTTCTGACATGGCAAATCGGAACAGCACGAAGGGCCCGAACGTGCCCGGGTGCGGCCCCGAGGAGAACGGGGCGACCTGCAGGGTCACGTTGGGCAGCTTCGTGGCGTCGAGCAGTTTGTCGATCTGGGCACGCATCACCTCCGGGCCGCCGACCGGGCGGCGCAGGGCGGTCTCGTCCATGACGACCCAGAAGCGGGGGGCGTCGGGGCGGGTGAGCAGGGCCTGGCGCTGCATGCGCAGGTCGACGTGGCGCTCGATGTCGTCGGGCTCGGTCTGGCCGATGGCACCGGACTTCAGCACACCGCGCGCGTAGTCCTCGGTCTGCAGCAGCCCGGGCACGAAGTGCGGTTCGTACGCCCGGATGAGCGCGGCCGCGCCCTCCAGGCTGACGTGCATCGAGAACCAGCCGGGCAGGATGTCGTGGAAGCGCTGCCACCAGCCGGGCCGGTTGGCCTCCTCGGCGAGCTGGACGAAGGCCTCGGCCTCCTCGTCGGAGACGCCGTAGGACTTCAGGAGGAACTGGAGGTAGGGGATCTTGAGGGAGACCTCCGCCATCTCCATGCGGCGGACCGTGGCGGGTGCGACACGGAGGACGCGGGCTGCCTCCTCGCGCTTGAGCCCCGCGCGTTCCCGCAGGTCCAGCAGGCGCCGGCCGAGGACGACCTGGCCGACCGTCGGTGCGGACCGCGGCTCGCTCACGCTCCACCTCCACGAATGAGTACCGAGTACCGAGTGAGTGACGAGTTAAGTACTGCGTAATGGGTTGAGTACTGACAGCGCATGCGTCCGTACAGTCCGTCGAAAGGGTTCTCACGGTCCGGTGAACCGGTCCCGACGAACCGATCCCGGCCCGACGTACCGATCCCGGCGAACCGAATCCTGACAGCCCTGCGGCGCCATTCGAAGACTCATTCGAAGATCGGGACAGACCTCCGGAGATCCCAACTGGCGCCGCGCGACTTTCTGTTGCGAGCAGTGTGCCACGACCGTGCAGACCGTCATACGGCACTCTGCATTTTTCATAGTGACACTTGCCAAGTGTTCACGGCGGGGCGATAGTGGCAAGCGTGATTCCGTCCGCGCCCTTAGGAACAGACGCCGCCGCAGGCCGCCTCGGTCTCGGTGCCGCCGCGGGAGCCGTCCCTGGTGGGGCCGCTGCCGAGCGCCGGTTCCGGTTCGAGCTGGCCGCCCATCCGGGTTCCCCGGCCCAGGCGAGACGCCTGACGCGGGCCCGGCTGTCCGGCTGGTCCGTCTGCGAGGACACCTGCGACACGGCGGTACTGGTCGTCTCCGAGCTGGTCACCAACGCGATCGTGCACACCGCGAGCAGCCACATAGTCTGCGAGCTGCACGATGGCGACGACCTGGTGCGGATAGCCGTCCGTGACGAGGGCTGCGCTCCCGGTGAGCCTCGCCCGTCGCCGCAGCGGCCGGATGAGGAGCACGGGAGGGGACTGCTTCTCATCGACGGGCTCTGCCGGGCCTGGGGCGCTCAGGAACACGGACCCGGCCTGCTGGTCTGGGCCGACCTGCCACGGCAGGCGGACCCGGCACACGGCCACCACCCGGCCCCCGGCCTCGACAGTTCCGTACCGCGCAACGACCTGGGTTGGGGCGCACGACCCAAGCCGGGCTCGTCGGGCGGTTCGGGCGACGAGGACGAGGCGACGGCACACTTCGGGGCATTCGAGGATCTGGGCGTTTTTCCGGGGCGGGGGCATGGGGGTGCCTCCGGCAGCTGGCATGGGGGTGCCGGCGACTTCGGAGGTCCGGATCTCGGCGGCTTCGGGGGCCGGGAGCACGAAACCGGAGGCGGCCCTGCTCGTGGTGGGGCCGGCTCCGGTACGCGGGGCCGGGAGGGCGCGGGCCACTTCGGGGGCCTCGGTCAGGAGGCCACCGGTCTCTTCAGGGGCCGGGGACACCAGGACGCCGGCGCCCTCCCGGACTCCGCGGAGACCGGGGAATCCGGTGAGTTCGCGGATATCGGTGGGCTCGGGGACATCGGTGGGATCAGGGACACCGGTGGGTTCAAGGGATCCGGCGGACTCGGGGACTTCGGTACGGGGGTCGAATGGGTGTGAGCGGCGGGTCTCGTCCCGGCCAGGTGCTCAGTCTCGACACGCTGGTCCGGCTGGGGCGTGCGCTGCACGGGCCGGGTGCGCCGCGCCGCCTGGCCGTGCCCGAGGGCATGACGGCTCCGCTCGGCTGCGACGCCGTCGCGATCCCCGCGCATTTCGGACCACTGGTCCTGCCTCGCCTGCCGCGCGTCGGCTGTGTCTACGCCGACGAGACGCACTGGTGGTGGATCGTGCCGTCCGACTCCGACTACGCCCTGGACTGGCCTGCGCCGGCGCGGTACACCACGGGGGCACTGGTGCCGGACTCGCCTCGCGCGCCCGGTCTTATCCATAAGCCGGACGGGAAGTTGCCGTATACGCCGCCGATTCCGTTGTACCTGGCGGTGTGTCGGGTTACGGGGACTACGCCTTCTTGGTCTCGCCCTATTAGTGCTTAGCGCTCCGCGGGTTGAGCGGGGTTTTCTGCGGGTCGGTAGGGACGGGTCCGGGGTGAGCGGTTTTCGTCTGCGGGTCCAGTGGGGGCTTGTCGCGCAGTTCCCCACGCCCCTTCGGGCGCGATGCGCCCGCCCACGACCGAGCCGCACACCGACAAGACACCGCCCCGCCCCTCCACCTTCCCGGCGTACGCCCGCGCGTCCTCACCCCTCCCTCCCGCGCTCTCCCCCGCACCCCTCCCACCCCGCGATAGTGGCCGTTCGTTCGTCCACGAGCGGGGGAGGTCGGTGGTGGGAAGCAAGGGCATGGGGGACTCGGGGCCAGGGGAGCCGTCCGCGTCGGAGCGGCTGCTCTTTGGTGGGCCCTTGCGGTACGACACGGGGTGGAGTCAGCACAACGACGCGTTTCTGGAGCTGAGCTTCCGGTCCATGGTGACGCGGTTGCCGGCGATGCTGCGGTCGAGTTTCCGGCTGGCCTGGCAGGCCGATCCGCGGGCCGTGCGTACCGTGCTGGCCGCCGAGGCGTGCCGGGGTGCCACCCAGGCGGTCAGTCTGCTCGCGGTCAACAGCGTGCTGGGGCGGCTGATCACCGGCGGGGCCATCGCGGACCGGCTGCGCGGTGCCGCCCCCGCGCTGGTCACGATGGCCGCCGTGATGGTGGTGGGCACGCTGCTGCGGGCCGCGTCGACGTATGCGACCGGGCGGCTGGAGCCGAAGGTGGAGCGGGTCGCCACCGAGCTGTATCTGGAGCGGGCGGCGGCCGTGGAGCTGGCCGCGATCGAGGACCACGCGTTCCACAAGCTGCTGGACACCGCGCAGTACGGCGCCGTGTCGGCCCGCCACATGATCTCGCACGCGATCAACGTGATGAACGCGCTGATCTCACTGGTCGCAGCGGCGGGCGTACTCACCGTGCTGCACCCGGCGCTGCTCCCGCTGCTGGCGACGATGACGCTGCCGAGCGCGTGGGGCGCGCTGACGAACGCGCGGCGCCATTACGAGTCGTTCCACACCTGGGTGCAGCACGTCCGGGCCGGCCGTCTCATCGGTTCGCTGCTCACCGAGCCGGAGGCGGCCCCGGAGATCCGGGTGCACGGTGTCGGACCGTTCCTGTTGCACCACTTCCACGAGATGTCGGAGAGCGCGGAGGCGGAACAGGCCCGGCTGGCCCGGCTCACGGCCCGTACGGGGCTGATCGCGGCGACCTGGACGGGCCTCGCGACGGCGGCGACGTACGCGACGCTGGGCGGGCTGCTGCTGTCCGGGGCGATGGCGCTCTCGGTGGCGGGTACGGCGGTGATCGCGATCCGGACCGGGTCCGCGAGCCTCGACACGCTCGTCCTGGCGGTGAACCAGCTGCACGAGGAGGCCCTGTTCGTGGGCGATCTGCAGAAGCTGTACGTGGAGGCGGCCGAGCGGGCGATCCCGGTCGGCGGGGCGGCGCTGCCCGAGGAGCCGCGGGAGATCCGCTTCGAGAACGTCACGTTCAGCTACCCGGGCGAGGCCACCCACCCCGCGCTCGACGATGTCTCCCTCGCCCTGCCGCTCGGCCGGATCATCGCGCTGGTCGGCGAGAACGGCTCCGGCAAGACGACCCTGGTCAAGCTGCTGGCCGGGCTGTACCGCCCGGACCGGGGCCGGATCCTGTGGGACGGCGTGGACGCGGCGGGCGTGGACCGGCGGCAACTCGCGGACCGGATCGCGATGGTGGCGCAGAACTTCAAGCGCTGGCCGTTCACCGCCCGCGTCAACGTGGCCGTCGGGCGGTCGGCGACGCCGATCACCGAGGAGCGGCTGGCCGGTGCGGTCGCCGAGGCCAGTGCGCAGGACGTGGTCGCGGATCTGCCGCGCGGTCTGGACACGCTGCTGGCCCGCAACTTCAGCGGCGGGCACGAGCTGTCGGGTGGTCAGTGGCAGCGGCTCGGGATCGCGCGGGCCGCCTACCGCAAGGGCCGCGTCCTGATCGTGGACGAGCCGACCGCGGCCCTCGACGCCCGGGCCGAGCTGGAGGTCTTCGAGAAGATCCGCGCGCTGGCCGGCACCGGGCAGACGGTCGTGCTGATCACGCACCGGCTGGCGTCCGTACGCCACGCCGATCTGGTCCATGTCCTGGACCAGGGGCGGCTGGTGGAGTCCGGGACGCCCGACGAGCTGCTCGCGAGCGGCGGGGTGTACGCGGAGCTGTACGCGCTCCAGGCGGACCAGTTCACGGTGAAGGTGCCCGCCCCGAAGGCGGGCTGACCTCTCAGGCGGCGGCGTCCACGACGTCGCCGCTGCGCACGACGACCAGGAACGCGTCGGTCGCGATGTCCATGACGACCTCAGCCTGCAGGCCCTCCAGACGGCGCGCCTGCGCGAACTCCTCCGCCGGCCACGAGCCACGCGGCCCGCCGGCGGGAAAACGCTCAATCACCGTTCGCCCGTTCACCCTGTACCTCCCTGTCGTGCTGAAACTCGGAGAGCTTCGTGAAGCCTCATAGAGTTAAACGCCGACAGTACGGTGAACGGCTCGGGAAGTGACGGTACTGAGACATAGTCGACACCCGGCCGCACACTTTCCGCACACGGCCCGCGTCAGCCCCCGTCACCTTCCGGGTCAATCCTCGTATTCGTCGTGATACCGGACGCGCTCACTGCCCGCAGGCGCCCCGAGCGCCGACGCACGCCCCTTGGGCACCTCCCACGCCTCCTGCCGCCCCAGCGCGGTCAGGTCCAGGAAGGTGGTGGTCGAGCCGAGCCCGTCGAGCCCGCGCTCATAGGTCGAGTAGGTGTGGAACACCCGGTCGCGGTCCCGCAGGAAACAACTGATCCCGGGCCGCTCGACGAGTTCCCCGTCCCCGTCGAACGTGACCTCGAAATCCCAGTTGAAGCCCCCGCCGCTGGACGAGTACCAGGGCAGCGTCCACCCCATCCGCGCCTTGAACGGCAGGATCTTGGTGTACGGCGCCCTCGACACGGCGGCGAACGTCGTGCCGCGTGCCTTCAGATGGGCCAGGTGCCCGATCTGGTCGAGGAACGCCGAGCAGCTGCGGCAGCCCGCGTCCCACTCGGGCGCGAACATGAAGTGGTAGACGACGAGTTGGCCGCGCCCCTCGAAGAGGTCGAGCAGGGTGGCCTTCCCGTCGCCGCCCTCGAAGAGGTACTCCTTGTCGATCTCCACCATGGGCAGCCCGCGCCGCTCGGCGTTCAGCGCGTCCCGCGCACGCGTGGCCGCCTTCTCCTTGGCCAGCAGTTCCTCGCGCGCCGCGCGCCACTGCGCACGCGAGACGATCTCCGGAAGCGACATGGGGGCCCTCCTGTGACAACGGTCCGTTGAGGGGTGGACCGGAGGGAGGACGGGAACTCATCGCTGTCCTGAGAAAAGCCCCAAAAAACTTCAGACGGGCTTCGCCGCGTACGTCACCGGAGGCTCTTCCCGTACGACACCGGAAGCGCGAGCAGCCCCCGCGCGCGCAGCGAAGGCCGCCACCGCACTTCCCCCTCCCCCACGCCCAACTCCAGCCGCGGGAACCGCTCCAGCAGCGCGGCCAGCGCGATCTCCGTCTCGGCGCGGGCGAGCGGTGCGCCCAGGCAGTAGTGGATGCCGTGGCCGAGCGCGAGATGCCCGGAGGTGTCGCGGGCGAGGTCGAGCCGGTCGGCGTCGGGAAAGCGGCCCGGGTCACGGTTCGCGGCGGACGCGGACACCCACACCGTCTCCCCGGCGGGGATCGTGACCCCACCGATGGTGACGTCCTCGACCGGGAAGCGCCGGACGGCGAGCAGCGCGGGCCCTTCGTAGCGCAGGAACTCCTCTACGGCGGCGGGGAGTTGGGCGGGGTCCGCGCGCAACGCGGCCAGCTGCTCGGGGTGTTGCAGCAGGGCGAGCACGGCATTCCCGATGAGCTGCACGGTGTTCTCGTACCCGGCGAACAGGATGAGGAAGGCGAGGGACATCAGCTCGTCCTCGCTGAGCCGGTCGCCCTCGTCGCGCACGGCGATCAGGTCGGAGAGGAGGTCGTCGCCGGGCTCTTCCCGTTTGTCGGCGAGGAGTTGGGTGAAGAAGCCGAGCATCGCGACGACCGCGTGCTTGCCGGCCTCGGGCGGTGTCCCGGGGGCGGGCGCGACGAGGGTGTCGGTCCACACCCGGAAGTCCCGCCGGTGCCGGTCGGGCACGCCGAGCAGGTCGCAGATGACGGTGATCGGGAGGGGCGCCGCGTAGGAGGCGATGAGGTCGGTGTCGCCCTCCTCCCCCAGCGCGTCGAGGAGTTGGTCGGCGGTGCGCCGAATGGGCTTACGGAGCTGCTCCGTTCGGCGCGGGGTGAACGCGCGGCCGACCAGGCGCCGGATGCGGGTGTGGTCCGGCGGGTCCATGTTGAGGAGGTTCGCGTCCAGCGCGGGCGGCAGCGAGAACCCCTTGTAAGTCCCGGCCGTGGCATGCCTCTTGTCCAGCGAGAGCCGCGGGTCGGCCAGCGCCGCCCGCACGTCCTCGTACCGGGTGACGAGCCAGGCGGGGGTGCCGTCGGGGCCGGCGATGCGGTGCACGGGGGCGCTGTCGCGCAGGCGCCGGTACACGTCGTACGGGTGGTCGAGAAGGCCGTCCGCGAGATCCATGCGCCTAGCGTAGAGCGCGGCTCAGGTGTCGTATTCCTGGATCCGCCGACCGTGACTCCGGTCCACGAGGCCGGGCAGCCGCTCCCCCAACTCCCGTACGACAGCGGGTACATCGAGGGTGAGCAGCTCGCGGTCGCGCATCAGGACGCGACCGTCGACGATCGTGGTGCGCACGTCGGCGGAACGGGCGCTGTGCACGAGGGTGGCGGCGAGGTCGTGGACGGGCTGGGTGTGCGGCCCGGTGAGGTCGACGAGGATCAGGTCCGCCCGGCACCCCACCGCGATGGACCCGATCGAGCCACCGAGTCCGACCGCCCGCGCACTCTGGAGGGTCGCGTGGTGCAGGGCTTGACGGGACGTCAGCCAGCGCGGATCACCCTCGGCGGACTTCTGCACCAGCGACGTGAGCGCCATCGACTCCCACACATCAAGGGAGTTGTTGGAGGCGGCGCCGTCCGTCGCGAGCCCGACCGGGATGCCGATGGCACGCAGGGCGCGGATCGGAGTGGTGTCCGGCCAGCCGAACTTGAGGTATCCCCGGGGCGCGGTGGCGACCGCGATACGGCCGCTCGCGCGCTCCAGGACGGGGAGGTCGCGGTCGATGATGCCGGTGCCGTGGGCGATGAGCAGGTCGGTGGCCAACAGGCCCGCGCGGTCGAGGAGTTGAATAGGGGTGATGTCGTGCCGGGCGAGGCTCGTGTCGGTCTGGTCGCGGTTCTCGGCGGCGTGGATGTGCACGGGGAGGCCGTGTTCCAGGGCGAGTTGGGCGGTGGTGGCGAGGTCGGCGTCGGTCACCGTGTAGGGGGCGTGCGGGGCGAGGGCGGTGGTGATGCGGCCCCCTGCCGTGCCCCGGTGCCGTAGCGCGAACTCCAGGGATTTCTCCCGGCCTTGAGGACCCTGGGTGGAGAAGTAGGCCTCGCCGAGGTGGGCGCGCATCCCGCACTCGGTGACGACGGCGGCGACCGTGTCCATGGAGAAGTAGTGGTCGGCGAAGCAGGTGACCCCGGCGCGGATCATCTCGGCGCAGGCGAGCCGGGCCCCCAACTCCACGTCTTTTTCGGTGAGGTTGGACTCGACGGGCCAGACGACGTCGTTGAACCACTCCTCCGTGGGCAGGTCCTCGGCGAGCCCGCGCAGCGCGACCATCGGCGCGTGGGTGTGGCAGTTGATCAGCCCCGGCAGGGCGACCTGGCCGCGCGCGTCGATACGTTCGACGGCGGCGAGACCGACCGCATCCGCCGCGCTCGTCACCGACTCGACGCGTCCGTCCCGTACGACGATCGCGGCGTCCTGCTCGAAGCCGATGCGCTCCTGGTCGTCGTGGACGAGGACAGTGCAGCCGGTGATCAGCAGATCTGCGGGAGAGTGGCTCACTCTTCCAACGTACGGCGTGGTCCTCGCCTCGCGTGAGCCGAACCGCGCATCCGGCCGTTGCACTGCCGCGGGCCGCTCCGGACCAGCACGCTTGCCTCACGACCAAGGCTTCTGGCGCACGACCAAAACCTCACGCCCAAGGCTTATGGAAGGGGCCCCGCATGCTCCTCGGCACCTGGAACCTGGAGAACCTGTACCGCCCCGGCGGCCCGTCCGGCCCCAAGGACAAGGCCACGTACGAGACGAAGCTCGCCTCACTCGCCGCCGTGATCACGGAACTTGACCCGGTGCTGCTCGGCGTCCAGGAGGTCGGGGACCCGGCGGCGCTCGACGATCTGGCCGGGCTGCTGGACGGCGAGTGGCACACCGCCGCCTCCGCGCATCCGGACGGCCGGGGCATCCGGGTCGGCTTCCTCAGCCGTACGCAGCCGCGGGTCGTCGCCGACACGAACGCGTTCCCGGCGCAGCTGCGCCCGGTGCAGTCCGACGACTCGGGCGCCGAGGAACCGACCGCGGGCCGGGGTTTCCTGGCCGTGGAGGTCACGCCGGCGACCGGCCCGCTGACGGTGGCGGTCGCCCACCTCAAGTCGAAGCTGCTGACCTACCCGGGCGGGCGTTTCTTCCCGCGCGACGAGGGCGAACGGGCCCGCTACGGCGCCTACGCCCTCTACCGCAGGGCCGCCGAGGCGGCGACCCTGCGCGCGCTCGCGGACGACCTGCTCGCCGGTGAGGGCCGTACCCGGGACGTGGCGGTGCTCGGCGACATGAACGACGAGGTGCCGGCCGCGACCACCCAGATCCTGCTCGGCCCGCCCGGTTCGGAGATCGGCACGCCCGGCTACGACCGGGCCGACCAGGGCGACGCGGTCCGCCTGTGGGACGTGGCCCCGCTGATCCCCGCCGACCAGCGCTACTCCCGGATCAACTCCGGGCGCCGCGAGCTGATCGACCACATCCTGCTCAGCCATCACCTGGTCCACCGGGTGACGGCGGCGGGGACGGGACTGCCGGGTGAGGGAACGTTGCGGCTGCCGTCGGTGGGCCCGGATCCGGCGGAGCGGCGGGAGGCGCCGGGGTCGGATCACGCGCCGGTGTGGGTGCGGGTGGAGTAACTCTCCATGTGACCGAGTGGAGTTGACTCCTATGTAGCCGAACTGGCTAGACGGCGATGGTCAGTTCGATCGCGCGCAGCCCGACCCGTCCCCGCCCGCGCTCGAACTCCTCCAGCAGTTCGGTGAGTTGCTCGATGTGGCGGGAGGTGAGCCGTCCCGTGTCGTCGAGATGGACGGCGCAGGCGGTGGTCGTGTCCACGAGCCGTTCGAGGACGGCCGCGACCTCGTCCGTGCCCTCCGTGTGCCGGGCGAGGGCGGGGAGTTCGGCGGCCGAGACGGCGATCGCGCCGCGGGCCTCGGCGAGCGTGCGGTAGGCCTCGCGGCGCAGGGTCCAGCGCTCGGCGCGGTCGTCGGACTCGCTCAGTACGTGCACGAGGTAGGCGTGCGCGGCGGCGCCCGCGGCCGCGAGCCGGGCGCGTACGCCTCCGCCGCGCTCCCCCGGCATCGGCAGATGTCCGACGATCAGCACGATCGCGCAGGCCAGCAGCGTCTCGCCGATCCGGCCCGCGGAGGCCTGCGGTTCCCCGCCGACCATCACGAGGGAGAGCACGAGGACGGTGACGACGGCGGTCTGCGCGGCGAAGTGCCGGGTGGCGACGGGAATGAGCGCGCCGCTGAGGGCCACGAGCGCGATGAGCCCTTCGGGCCGGGGCAACACGGCCGCGAACCCGGCAAAGACCAGCGCCCCCAGCACGGTCCCCGCCGCCCGGCTCAGCGCCCGCGAGGCGAGCGGTCCGAGGTCGGGCTTGACGAGGAAGACGGCGGTGGCGGGCAGCCAGTACCAGTGCTCGTGCTGCCCGTACCAGCGGGCCTGGTGCAGCGCCTGCGCGACGGCGACGCTGGTCCCGAAACAGAGCGCGACCCGGATCCCGTACTCCCGTCCCCCGGCCCCAAATGCCTTACGGATCAGGCCCGTTGCCGTACCCCTGCGTGCGTGCAGATCGCTCCCCTCCGCCTGGTCGAAGGCGTCGGCGGCGTGCAGCAGCGCGTCGTCGAGGGCGCGCAGCGCGGGTGCGGAACGGTTGGGCGCGGGCAGCGGCCCGGTGGCCGCGTTGTCACGCACGGCGGCGGCGAGCCTGCGGGGCCCTTCGCCCGCCCGGGCGGACACCGGCTCCCCGGCCCAGGCGATCGCGGTCGCGGCCTCGGCGAGCGGCAGCGCGGCGGCGTACTGCCCGTGCAGCCGCCGCTCGGCCGCGGAACTCGCGTACCGCCGCAGCCGGGGCCCGGCGAGGGCGTCCTGCGCGTGATCGAGCGCGGCGGTCAGCGCGGCGCGCCGCCCCGTCGCCTCCGCCCCACCACTGGCGTCGAGCAGCGCGGCGATCGCGTCGTACACGGCGGCTACGGCGTCCCGCTCGCCGTCGAACCGGTAGTCACCGGCGATCGCGCCGGGCGTGGGCAGCGCCAGCCGCAGCAGGACCAGCCAGGCGGCCCCGGCGAGGAACGCGAGGGCGCGTTGCCATCCCGGTTCGGGCAGGGGCATCCCGGCGCCGATGGCGGAGGCGACGAGCAGTTGGGTACCGGCGCCGGACGCGACCGGCCCGATGGCGATGAAACCGCCGGCGACCAGCCCGATCCCGGTGAAGAGAAGCGTCAGCACGACAGCCCCGACATGTGCCCCGGTGTACGTCCCGATCAGCAGCCCCGCGGCTCCCGCGAGCGCGGGTCCGCCGAGCCGCTTGACCGAGGCCCGCCGGCTGCCGGGCCGGTCGTTGATCCCGGCGAGCATCGCCCCGAGCGCGGCCAGCACTCCGAGGGACGTATGCCCGACGAGCACGGCGACCATCAGCAGCGGTCCGGCGGCCAGCGCCCCTCGCGTGACCGCGCTCCAGGGAACCGGCCCGCGCTGGGCACGGAGCGTGTGGGCGAGCCAGGGCGGAAGCGAGAACGCGTCGGTACGACGGGACACAGGGCTCCTGTCTTGACGAGGGCGGGGTGTGCCTTCGGGCGACGGTGGCCGGGGCTGAGGCTGTGGTGTCCACGGTAGTTCGGGTACGCGTGCGGAACGGGCCGTGCGCATTTCGGGGGTGTGAAGGTTGGCCGTAAAGCCGCTTTCTTTATGAACGCAACGCCGGGAAGAGACCGGGAGGAAGCCGGGAAGAGACCGGAGGGCAGCGGCGGCGGGGGCGGAAGTGGGCCCGAAAGGGAGCGGGTGGGGAGCGGATCCGGGGGCGTAGCCTGCCCCCGGACCCTGTGATGCCGCCCATGCGGCACGCCGGCACGCTTGAGGACCCAGGTCAGTCATGATGTCGCCGCGTCCTGCCTTTGGACCACCGCGCATCGAGCTGCGCGGGCCGGACTTGAACCGGCATTTCGACGTGCGGGGCCTGGGCCCGGTCGATCCGGCGATCGGCGGCGAATGCTGAGTCTGGAGCGAGAGTCTGAGATTGATCACGGGCGGGATTCAGTGTCCCGACCGTGCCGTCATGACAAGCTTCAGTTTCAGCTTTGCGCTCCTCGCGCACCCCGGTCACAAAGGACCGGGGAGTCTGGAAGGCTACCCGAAGAGGTAGCCGAACACGGCGTCACCGACCCGCTGGTCGACGACGTCGGAGCCGTTCGCCTCTTCGCGGGCGAATTTCACGGCCTGCTGCAACTTCTCGACGCGGTCGAGGAGTTCGTTGACGCGGCGGGCGGGAAGGGCTCCCGAGAACTTCACGGTCGTCCAGTACCCGACGGGAATGTCCTCGTAGTACACCTCGACCTGGGCGGGATGCTTGTCGGTCGCCTCCGCCTTCACGTGGTTGCGCGGCACCTTCTTGGTCCGCAGCGTGCGCACGGGCTCCGTCTTCCACGCGTCGGTCGACGGGTCCTGGAGCCAGGACTCGGACGCGTCGAGCAGCGGCAACTTCCGTACGAACGTGGTGAGATCGACCAACTGCTTCTCCAGGAAGAGCAGATAGGACACGGGAACGTCGGCGACGAGCACCCGTCCGTCCACGGTCACGTCCGCCCGCGCGGCGCAGTTGGCCCAGTCCTTCGTGGCGGTCACGTCGAACAGCCGTGACAGGGTGGCCGCGGTCTCCCGCAACACGTCCTCGGCCTGCACCTGCACCCGCGTGGACTCGGGCGGCAGCTGCTCGCCCTCCTCGTCCTTGGGCTGGTACGTCCGCGAGATACCGGCCAGCAACGCGGGCTTCTGCAGCCCGTGATGAGCCGCCGTCAGGTCCTGGTGGGCCTTGGACTTGACGCCCTTCTCCACTGCGATGATCTGATTGAGTTTCGCCACGGGAGCGACCGTACCAGCGACAACTGCCGTTTCCCCAAGGGTTATCGGTCCGTCGACTGCCCCGAACACGCCGTACGGAAAAGGGACTCCGTGGCGTCGACCGCCTCCGCCGACGCGTCCGAGCCGGATCCCGCGCCCAAGGACGCGACGATGCGGTCCACTTCGCGCAGCCCCGCCCGGTCCAGCAGTCGCTTCTCGTTGGTCACCCACTCCCCGCGAGCGGCTAGCACCGCGTGGCCGGTCTGCGCGGCGGCGGTGGCGATGGCTCCGGCGACCTCGGTGCGGCGGCCGTCCGGCGCGTGGTTGTCCCTCGCATAGGCGAGCGTGGCAAGGGCAGTTGAGTACCAGCGCTCGTGGGCGGTCCGCCGGAGTTTCTCCGGATACCCGGCGGGCTGCGGGAGTTCACCGCGCAGCACGCGGTTGATCGCCAGTTCGGCGACGACCAGGTAGCTGGGAATCCCGGCGAGGTGGAACAGCAGCGGTTCCACCCGGAAACGCCCTTCGTCGGCGTCCGCCAACTCGTGCTCCACCACGTCGAGATCGCGGTAGTGGACGTCCACGCGCCGCCCGTCGACCGTCAGCCAGGCGCCCCCGTTGAAGACCCCGCCGCCCCAACCGCCGACCTCGGACACCTCGCCCTCCCAGCCGAGGGCACGGAGGTCGGCGGGGTCGAAGGGGCCGCGGTAGTAGACCGCCAAGTCCCAGTCGCTGTCGGGTCGGTGGGTGCCCTGGGCGCGGGAGCCGCCGAGGGCTACGGCTCGGACCGTGGGGAGGATGGCGAGACGGTCGGCGGTGGTGTCGAGGAACTTCGCGTCGTCGGGGGTGGGCACGGCTGCGGCTCCAACGGGTGGGGCGGGGACGGGAATCGCCCGGAGCGTACGCAGGGGGCGCGGCCGGTGCCACGCGTTGTCGCACGGCCCGCGAGCCCGGTGGCACATGTCGAGGCGTGCCGCCGCTCAGCCCGTCGCCGCCACTCCGAAGTCCGCCCCCGAGATGCCTCCTAGCCCTTCCGCGATCCGCAGCAACGGCTCGCGCAGGGCGGTCAGTTCGGTTCGCATCGTATCGGCCTGCGGCCAGGCGGACTCGTGGTCCAGGGGGGCGGTGTCCGTCGGGCAGCGGGCCTCGTAGGCGGCCAGGCGGGGGTGCCAGGCGCTGGTGAAGGGGCGGATGGTGTCGTTGATGAGGGCGTAGGCGAGGCTCTGTACGGTCGGTGCGCCGGAACCGCGTTCGAGGCCGATGCTGTACGTGTGCAGCGTCCCGCGCGTGAAGTCGATCAGTGACTTCAGGGACGCCAGCGCCTCGCGCAGACTGCCGGTGCCCGGTGCCAGTTCCTGGACCCCGATCCGGGTGACCAGCTCGACCTGGATGTCGAAGGCGGCCATCCGCTCCGACTCGCTGGGTGCTGCCATGGGTGCCTCCCTCCGGCTGCCGGGGAAGGTCAGCGTAACCGGGTCGCGGCGGCCGCACAGGGTGCGCAGGGCGGCGTGCCGCAGGGACTCGGTGCGGGCGGGGGCCGGGTCGTGGTGGTGCCAGGCGTGCAGGGTGACCGGGTGGAGCCGCCAGCCGCCGTCGGCCACCGGTGCCAGCAGGCTGCGTACGCGCAGTTCGGCGACACCGTTCGCGGCCCGCCGGGCGGCGACGGCCCTGGGCACCCGGTCGGCGGCGGCGAGCACGCGTTCCGCGTCCTGCGCGGTCAGCGGCAGCGGGTGCAGTACGGCGGCGCAGCGCAGGACGTCGGCGGCCTCCGCCGTGTCCACGTCCCGTACGAGGTCGCCGGTCATGTCCGTCTCGGCGAGCGCGTCGAGGAGGGAACCCTCGCGCGCGTGCAGCCGGTCGTACAGTTCGCGCGGCCGATGCCCGGCCCGGATTCCGCGCCCCAGGAGTCCGAGGGCGCGGGGATGCCCCTCCATCGCCTCGGCCAGTGCCGCGTCACCGCCGACGAGCACACGCGCGTGCCGGTCGTCGAGCGGTCCGAGGTCCACGGGGGTGCCGATCCCGTCGTAGGCACGGCTGCGCAGGGTGAAGACGGTGCGGCCGAGCGGGTGGGGTGCCGCCATCGCGGCGATGTCACGGGCGGTGAGCCGGTCGGCGGGGACGGCGTCGACGACCCACAGGAACGGTTCGCCGATGTCGTCGAAGCGGCGGAACAGGCTGTCCCCACCGGAGAGCGCGCGCACGGAGTCGTCGTACGCCTGCCCGCTCACCCAGAAGACACCGCCGGAGTAGGCCGCCTCGAAGCGGAGGGCGTACTCCTGGGCGAGCGCGGACTTGCCGATGCCGGCCATGCCGCGGATCTGTACGGCACGCGGGGCGTCCCGGCCGGTGACGAGGGGCGCGGCATGGGCGTGCAGGGCGGAGTGCACCTGCCAGAGCTCGGAGAGGCGGCCCAGGAAGTCGGGGCACGGTTCCGGCGACCCGAACAGCCATCGTCGTACGGCACGTTCCTGGGTGGCCATGGGGCCGTCGAGACGGGCGACGTGCTCGCGTACGTCGGCCACCAGGGCGGCCGGGTCGTCGGCCGGGGCGTGCCGGGCGTCACGGAGTTCGACGGGGTGGATGTGGTCGGTGGTCGCCTCGGGATTGACGACCATGACGCGACCGCGCGGATCGCCCTCCCCCAGGCCCGCGAGGTAGGCCGTCGTCAACTCCCATTGGCAGGCCTCGCGTTCGGGGTAGCCGGTGGAGTAGTAGGCGAGCAGCGCCTTGGAGCGGGCCAGTTCGCGTCGGATGGTGTCGCTGATGCCGGCGAAGGAGGCGACCCCGGTCTCGTCGGTGAACACCGCCAGCCCGCCGTCGCGCAGCACCCGCGCGAGCGGTCGCACCCGCTCCACGTCGCCGCGGCTGTAGCTGAGGAAGACATCCCACACGACGGCTTACCCTACTGTGGGTACCGGGGAGGGCGATCATGAGACACAGACAGCGCAGGCGGCGGCGTCCGGGCGGTCCCTCGCAGATCACGGCCAGGCTGACGATCCCGTTCGTCGGCGAGATCTCGGGAACCTGGGAACCGGCCGACGCGGAGCGCAGCGCGGCCTGGGAGCTGTACCTGCAGCTTGTCACCCGCGTGTCGGTGGAGGAACTCGGCGACGACGAGGGCTTCCTGCGCGAGGCCCTGTCGTCCTTCTACACGTTCTTCGACACCACCCGCGACATCCTCCGTCGCCACGGGCCCGACATCGCCCCGCCCGTGCCCCCTGGTCACATCAGCTTCGCCGTCCTCGCGGTCACCGTCCTCAACCGCGTCCTGCGCCCGCTGCTCGCGTCCTGGCATCCCCGCCTCGCCGCCTACGAGTCCCAGCGGCCCGAAGGGCACGATCCGGTGGCGTGGGAGCGGGAGTGGGAACACGCGGACGCGCTGCGGGGTGCGATCGCGGAGGTGCGACGTGCGCTGAGGTTGCTGGCGCGGACATTGCAGGAGGTGGCCGGGGTCGGCGACCTCATCGACCTGCCCGCACCGCGCACGCCCGAGGACGCGCCGACAAGGGCGAATCGGGGCACCCCCCCCCGGCGGTTCAAACAGGTCCTGACGCTCCGAACCCTGCTCCGGACGCTTCCGAAGTCTGAGGTCGCTCTCGCCGCGTGAGGCCGGCCGCGTGCGGCCGTCGGGCCGATTGTCAGTGGCACGCGCTTCACTGGAGTGGTCACTGAGAGTCACCACGGGGAGCGGTCGATGGCAGCGCACGGGACGAACGAGAGTGGGCAGGGGCAGGGGCGGGAGCAAGGGCAGGCACAGGGATCGGAGGGCGACGGCGGCTCGGACACCGCCGCCCGTACGCATCTCTCCGTGGCCGGGTTGCGTGCGCGGGGATGGACGGCCGGGATGGTGCGTCAACTGCTCGGTGAACCCGATCGGTTCCGGGTCAATCCGCATGTCCGGGCGGCTCCGCGGATCCGGCTGTACTGCGTCGAACGGGTCGAGGCCGCCGAGCGGAGCGAAGAGTTCCGGGCCGTGTCGGCGGCTACCGCACGGCGGTCCGCCGCGGCGCGGATCGCGGCTCGGCGCAGGCGGCGGGAGGTGCTGGCACGGATCGCGGCCGAGGAGTTGCTCCGGCGGCGGGTCTACGCGGCCATCAACGAGGCGTACCCGCTCCTTGTGCAGGAGTGCGAACGCCAGCTGTCTGAAGGGGAGTTCGGTCCACCTCCCGAATGACATGGCTGGAGACGTCGGCGAGCGGGTGAGAAATTGGAGTGCGGGCGCCGTCGTCGACGTGATCGGGTGATGCCGGTAATGCGCCGCCCGCCGCGCCCACGCCGACGACCCATCCCCGGGAGACCCCGTGCTCGAACGCGTCACCGTCCCCACCCTCTTTCCGCCACCCACGTACTCCCACGTCACCGTCGTCGAAGCCGGTACGAAGCTCGCCTTCCTCGCCGGAGCCGTTCCGCTCGACGGCGACGGCAGGTTGGTCGGCGAGGGGGACGCGGTGCGGCAGGCCGAGCAGGTGCTGGTGAATCTGGGTGAGCAACTGCGGGCGGTCGGCAGCGACTTGGGGCAGGTCGTGGCGACGGACGTGTATGTAGTCAGCAGCGAACCCTCGGTGTTGTCCGCCGTGTGGGAGGTGGTCGAGGCCTCCGGTCTCAGCGCCGGGCCGCATTCGTCCACGCTCGTCGGCGTGGCCTGCCTCGGGTACACCGGGCAGCTCGTGGAGATCACGGCGACGGCCGTCGTACCGGATGAGGAAGAGGGAGAGCGAGAGGGGGAGGTGGCGCGGTCGTGAATCCCGGCTCTGAGGTCGTCGTCACGATCCGTCGGGCGGCCGGCCCCGATGCGCGCCCCGCGGCGGACGTATGGCTGCGTTCGTTCGCCGCCGCGCTGCCGACCGTCGTCAGTCCGCGGTCCGCCGACGACGTGCGGGACTACTTCCGGGACGTCGTCGTGCCGTTGCGGGAGATCTGGGTGGCCGACGCGGGGGACGGCGGCGGGATCGTGGGGCTGATGGTGGTCAACGGCGACGAGTTGTCCCAGCTGTACCTCGAACCGGACTGGCGCGGGCGCGGCCTCGGGGACCGCTTCGTCGCGCTCGCGAAGGAACGAAGTCCAGGGGGCCTGCAGTTGTGGACCTTCCAGGTGAACAAGCCCGCCCACCGGTTCTACGAGCGGCACGGCTTCGGCGCCGTCGAGTTCACGGACGGCAGCGGCAACGAGGAGCGGGAGCCGGACGTGCGGTACGTGTGGGAGCCCGAGTCGTAAGGCACGGGTTGTCGGCGATGGGCTCCAAGTCGTGTGTCAGGGACCGGCGTTGCGAGCCAGTTCCAAGGCGTACGACGGCCACCACTGGCCCGCCGCCGGGCCGCCCCGGCAGGTGCCGTCGGACTCGCCGGGGCGTTTGATCCACAGGTAGGCGTCGAGGAGGGGGTTGTCCGTGCGGGTCGTCGGCGGGGTGCCGAGGGCGCGGCCGGGTGGATTGCACCACGCGTCGGTGCCGGTGTAGGGGCCGTTGCCGTTGCGGCTGGTGTCGATGACGTAGTGCTTGCCGGCGAGGTCTTTGGAGAGCTGATCGCCGTACGTCGAACTCGCCTGGTTTGTTTGGTAGTTGGAGACGTTCAGGGCGACGCCGTCGGCGTGGGCGACCCCGGACGCCTTGAGCGCGGTGACCAGTCGCCAGGCCTCGGGGATCCAGCCGGAGTTGCCCGCGTCGAGGTAGACGTGGGTGTGCGGTTGGCGTTTGAGGCGGTCGACGGCGTGGGCGAGCAGGGCGTAGCGGTCGTTCGCCGCGACCCGGGTGCAGCCGGCGACCACCTGGGCGACCGCGTCGGGTTCGACGATCACGTAGGCGCCCCGGTCGCCGAGCGCGGTCGCGAACTCGTCGATCCAGGCGCGGTAGGCGGCCGCGGTGGGGGCACCGCCGAGGGAGTACTGGCCGCAGTCGCGGTTCGGGATGTAGTACGCCACGAGTACGGCGGTGCGGCCGGCCCGGGTGGCGGCGGCGGTGCGGGCGCGGACGAGTGGGCCGGGGTTGGGGCCGTTGAGCCACTCGGCCTCGGGTCTGGCGGCGATGCGGTCCATCAGCGCGGCGTCGGCTGTTCGGTCGGCCGCTCGCCAGGTGGCTGCCTGCTGTGCGGCTCGGGAGTCGGGGGCGGTCCAGAAGGGTTCCGGTACGTCGCGGGTGGCGCCGGCGCAGCAGAGTCCTGCGAGGAGGGTGGTGAGGAGGGCTCTCGGTACCGGGGTGGGCAAGGGGGGCTCCTTCTCGCCGGTGGTGACTCGTCCTTCCGGGAGTGTGCGGGGCGCTCGCGCTTGGCCTGGCGTGTGGGCTGGCAGGTCGCGGCAAGATCACCCCGACGGGGGGATACGCCGCGACAGGGGGGTGCCAGGTCTGTCGTTTGGCGGGTGCGGCGCCATCGTGACTGGTCGCGCCCACGCGGCGGAGCCGCATATCGATACAGCCCCACGCCCCTAAAAGCCACTACCTCGCCCCCCCTGAATGTCGGACCAGCAGAGGCGCCCTTAAGGGGCGCGGGGAACTGCGCGAGCAACCCCCACGCACCCGCACTCCGAACTCAACCCAGCAGCCCCCCTCCTCAGCGCCCCCACCCCCGCCTCTTCACCACCGGCCTCGCATAACTCCCCGCCCTGCTCGTCGTCAGCCCCAACCCCACCAGCGACTCCGCCAACTTCACCGCCGCCCCCACCCCGTCCACCACCGGCAACCCCAGCTTCTCCCCCACCACCCGCTGCAACCCCGTCATCCCGGCACACCCCAGCACCAACACCTCGGCCCCCGCCGCGCACACCCGTTCCGCCGCCGCGAGGAACGCCGCCTCCGTGCGGGCCTCGTCGCCGCCGAGGTCGAGGACGCTCAGGCCGGTGCCGACCACCGCCGCGCAGTTCCGGCCCACCCCCGCCAACTCCAGGCTGTCCTCGATCTGGC
Source organism: Streptomyces prunicolor (assembly GCF_045162825.1). Classification (NCBI taxonomy): domain Bacteria; kingdom Bacillati; phylum Actinomycetota; class Actinomycetes; order Kitasatosporales; family Streptomycetaceae; genus Streptomyces; species Streptomyces prunicolor. The sequence continues at coordinate 2,677,471 of NZ_CP108676.1, forward strand.
CGCAGGAGCGTTCCAGTGTGGTGACGACGCCGTACCGTCGGCCGAGCAGGCAGGCCAGGTGGGCGGCGGCCTCGGTGATGTCGACGACCGGTGTGTCCACCAACTCCCGGACGCCTTCCCGCCCGTGCTCCCCGAAGCCGGCCATGACGACGGCGTCGTACGCGGGACCCTCGTACGTCCGGAGCAGATCCATGACGGCCGTCGCCGAGAGGTAGCTGTCGAGCCAGCCCTCCGCCGACTCGGGGCCCCACGCCGGGGTCAGTCCGGTCACGGTGGTGCCCGGGCCTGCCGCGGCCCGGGCACCTCGTACGATCTCCTCGGTCATCTCCTGCGTGGTGTTGCAGTTGGTGACGACGATGCGCACGCCGGTCAGACCTCCAGCGGCTCGGGAGCGGGCTCGGCGGCGGCTCGGTCGGTGCGGCAGATCAGTACGTACAGGCCCGCGCCCAGTGCCGTACCGATGAACCACGAATACGGGGCCACGTCGCTGAACGTCTTCACCAGCGCGAGCACCGCCGCGACCGCCGCCGAGGGCAGGAACGCCCACAGCGCCTTGGGGTTGACGCCCTTCCGGTAGTAGTAGCGGGAGCCGGGGGTCGCGTCGAACAGTTCCTGTACGTCGACCCGGCCGCGCTTCACCCAGTAGTAGTCGACCATGATCACGCCGAACAGCGGGCCCAGGAAGGCGCCGAGGCCGCCGAGGAAGTAGTTGACGACGGTCGGGTTGGAGAAGAGGTTCCACGGGGTCACGACCAGCGCGGCGACCGTGCTGATCATGCCGCCGATCTTGAAGGTGATCTTCTGCGGCCAGACGTTGGCCAGGTCGTACGCCGGCGAGACGAAGTTGGCGACGATGTTGACGCCCATGGTGGCGACGGCGAAGGTCAGCGCGCCCAGCACCATCACCCAGGTGTTACCGACCTTGGCGACCAACTCGGCCGGATCCGTGATGGCTTGGCCCCAGACCTCCAGCGAGCCGGCCGTCACGATCACCGAAACGACCACGAACGCCGTGGAGTTGATGGGCAGGCCCCAGAAGTTGCCGCGGCGGACGGTCTTGTAGTCCGGCGCGAAGCGGGAGAAGTCGCAGAAGTTGAGCATCAGCGTGCCGTACGTCGCGAGGATCAGCCCGATCGCGCCGAACCACTGCCGCCACTGCTCCCCGAACGAGACCGGGTGCGGGGTCGAGGTGAGCGAGATCGACCAACCGGCCTTCGCCAGCACCCAGATGGCCAGCGCGATCATCACCAGCCAGATCGCGGGACCGCAGAAGTCCTGGAACTTCCTTACGGATTCCATGCCCTGACTGATGATCACCGCCTGGATCAGCCACAGCGACACGAAGGAAACCCAGCCGAGGGCGTCAAGTCCCAGGAAGGAGTGGTGAGTCCAGGATTCCAGCCCCGGCCAGGCCGCCAGCAGCATCACGTTGACGGCGACGGAGGCGAGGTAGGTCTGGATGCCGTACCACATGATGGCGATCACGGCCCGGATGAGGGCCGGGATGTTCGCGCCCCACACGCCGAAGCTGATCCGGCTGACGACCGGGAACGGGACGCCGTGCGCCTGCCCGATCTTCCCCATCCAGTTCATGCCGACGTAGATGAGCACGAAGCCGACGAGCAGGGAGGTGAAGACCTGCCAGACGTTCATGCCGAGGACCAACAGGCCTGCGGCGAACGTGTAGTTGCCGAGGTTGTGGACGTCCGACATCCACATGGCGAAGAGGTCGAAGACCTTCCAGTTGCGCTTGTCGGCGGGGGCGAGGTCTTCGTTGGTGAGCCGGGGATCGGGGACGAACGCTGGCGTGCCGGTGACTGCGGCACTGTCGGCGAGGGACACGGGGCCTCCAGGGCGAGGGGACGGGAGGGATGAGTGGGATGGGCAGGACGGCTTCCGGTGTCGTTTGGTATACCAAACTGCCGTCATAGTCCTCCCGTCAACCGTTCCGACCGATGTCTCCGTTGTTAACGCTCCGTAAAAGACCCTCGGAGTCGGCGAAGATAAACCCATGAGCTCCACGACAGCGAAGATCGAACCCCTCGGAGCGGTGCGCGAGCGCGTCCTGGCCACCCTGCGGCAGGACATAATCGCCGGTCGCCTCCGTCCCGGTGACCGGCTGGTGGAACGCGAGCTGGCCGAGCGCTTCGGCATCTCCCGGGTGCCGGTCCGCGAGGCGATCCGCGCGCTGGTCGCCGAAGGGTTCGTCCACTTCGAGACCCCGCGGCGCACGGTCGTACGCCGTCTCACCCCGAACGACGTGCGGGAACTCTTCGAACTGCGCGAGGCCCTGGAGGTCTACGCGGCCGGGCTCGCCGCGTCCCGCGCGACCCCGGAGGAGCTGGCCGAGGTGGAGGGACTCCTCGACCGTGCGGCCGCCGCGACCGAGGCGGGGGACGCCGAGGTGATCACGGACATCAACAGCCGCCTGCACGACAGCATCGTGGCGATCGCGGGCAACACGCTGCTGACCGCCGCCCTGGAGCCGGTCGCCGGCCGACTGCGCTGGATGACCCGACGGAACGAGGAGTGGCCCCAACTCCTCGTGGAACACCGCGAGTTGTACGAGGCGATCGCATCCGGCGACCCGGACCGCGCCCGCGCGCACGCACTGGCCCACGTGCGGACCAACTACCGTTCCACGGTCCGACATCTGTTCGGGGACGACGTGCAGCCGTAGGCAGAGGGAGCGAACATGGTCAGCAGACGTGGCCTGTTGAGCAGGGCGGCGCTGGTCGGCGTCGGGGCGATGACGGGCGTGGCACAGGGGGCGGGGGTGGCCGTGGCGGACGTGGCGCTGGACACGCCGTTCACACCGGTCGGCACGCCGCATCTGGCGCAGGCCGAGCAACTGGTGGGATATCAGCGGCTGTTGGCGGCCGGGTATCTGGTGGACGGACTGGTGGGGCACTGGCCGCTGGACGGCTCGGGCGCGGACCGTTCCGGCCACGAGCACCCCGTCACACTCGGTTCCGGTGCGACCTGGTCGGCGTTGCACGCGGGCGGCGAGCTGAGTCTCGACGGGACGTCCGGGGCGTACGCCGCCACCGACTCCGTCCTGGACACGACACTCCCCTTCACCGTCTCGGCGTGGGTGCGGCTGGCCAGCGACGCCGACCCGGCGACCATGTACACGGCGGTGAGCCAGGACTCCGCCACCACCAGCCGCTTCCTCCTCCAGTACGACAACACCGTCGCCACCTGGGCCTTCAAGGTCCGCAGCGAGGACCAGACCACGAAGGTGTCCGCCGTCGCCACCTCACCGGCCGCCCTCGGCGTCTGGACCCAGCTGACCGGCGTCTGGGACGGCACGGAGATCCGGCTGTACGTCGACGGCCGGCCGGCGGGCAGCGCGGCGACGGCCCTTTCCTGGGCGGCACCCGCGGGCCTCTCCATCGGCCGGGCCCGCTTCGACGGCGCGCCCGTCAACCGCTTCAAGGGCGCGATCGACGACGTACGCGCCTACGCCCGCGCCCTGTCCGCCGACGAGATTGCCGTCGTCAGCGGCCGTACGGCCCGCCAGAACAACGTCTACCAGTCGGGCTCGCCCGCCATCCTCACCTGGGGCACGCCCGACGACCCGGCGAGCTGGGTGGCCCGCGCCCGCTGCGCGTCCTTCGTCACCGGCGTCCTGAAGCACACATACGGCTGGGCCACGGACGACTACTTCCTCCAGTACTTCCAGGAGAAGGTCCCGGAGGCCGCCGACTACTGCGCGGCCTTCCTGAACGGCACCGCCGGCCCCCGCTTCCAGCGCGTCCGCAAGGTCGCCGACCTCCGGCCGGGCGACATCATCGCGGTCGACTACAACGGCAGCGACCCCGACAACACCGGCCACATCGTCATGGTCCGCGAGGTCAAGGGCGTCTTCAGCGGCACCGCCGACTTCACCGGCGAGACGCAGTACGCCGTCGAGATCATCGACTGCACCTCCGACCCGCACGGCGTCTACGCCCTGACCAACTACCCCAAGTACCCGGACACCCGCATGGTCGGCAACGTCACCGGCGAGAACCTCCAGGGCGTCGGCATCGGCCACATGATGTTCTACGCCTCCGACACCACGGGCGAGTTCTCGCGGTACCGGTGGAGCGTCAACTCGTCGAAGAGCAGCGGGACTTACGACGTGACGGCACGACCGGTGGCGACGGCGCGAGTCGGCTGAGCAACCGGGCCGACGACGGGCTACCAACTGGACTAGCGCCGCGCGTACTTGTCGGTCGCCGCCACCAGCGCCTCCACGACACCCGGCGCGCCCGTGTTGTGCCCGGCCTCGTCCACGATCACCAACTCGCTGCCGGGCCAGGCGTGATGGAGCCGCCAGACGACACCGAGGAGGTTGCCGAGGTCGAGGCTGCCCTGGACGAGAGTGCCGGGGATGTCTTTGAGGAGGGGCGCGTCCCGCAGCACGACGCCCTCCTCGTTTCCCTCTCCCAGGAAGTGGTCGTCGCCCCAGTAGTGCGTGACGGTCCGGGCGAAGCCCATCCGGAACTCCGGGTCCTCGTACCGCTTTTCGGAGCGTGGTGGGGCAGGGATGATCGCCGTTTCCCAGTCGGTCCAGGCCCGTGCGGCCCGCTCCCGCACCGCCCGGTCGGGCGACTCGATGAGCCGGTTGTAGGCGGCGGCGAGGTTCCCGTCCCGTTCATCCATGGGCAGTTCACCGACGAACTGCTCGAACGCCTCCGGGAACAGCTTCCCAAGTCCCCTGGTCAGCAAGGTCACTTCGGGATCGGACCCGGTGGCGACACAGGTCAGCACCAGCTCCGACACCACCCCCGGATGCGTCTGCGCGTACCGCAGCCCGAGCACCGACCCCCACGACGCGCCCCACACCAGCCACCGATCGATCCCCAACTCCCGCCGCAGCAGCTCCAGATCGGCGATGAGGTGGGCCGTCGTGTTCACGCTCATGTCGGTGTCGTACGCGCTCGCGTGCGGTGTGGAACGTCCGCACCCGCGCTGGTCGAGCAGCACGATCCGATAGACGGCGGGGTCGAAGTAGCGCCGGGAACGGGGAGAACAGCCCGACCCCGGGCCCCCGTGCAGCACGACCGCGGGCTTGCCGCGCGGGTTTCCCCAGGTCTCCCAGTAGACGCGGTTACCGTCACCGACGTCGAGCATGCCGTGGTCGTACGGTTCGATCTCCGGATACAGGCCCATCCGCCGACCCTAACCTCACTACGGCGTGGTCGGCAGCCCCGCCGCCCCGGCCGCCGTGCGCAGGACGTCCCGCAGCATCGCGGGGGTGAGTTTGCCGGTGAAGGTGTTGCGCTGGCTGACGTGGAAGCAGCCGAAGAGGTCGAGGCCGCCGAGGGAGACCTGTGTCCCGTGCCCGAACGCGGGCCGTGGGCGCGGGACTTGCCACCCCGCCGCCGCGAACGCGGGCAGCGCCGCCTGCCAGCCGAAGGCGCCGAGTACGACCGCGGCTCTCAACGTCGGCCGCAGCAGGGTCAGTTCCTCGACGAGCCAGGAACGGCAGGTGTCCCGCTCCTCGGGGGTGGGCTTGTTGGCGGGTGGGGCGCAGCGCACCGGCGAGGTGATGCGCACGCCGTACAGCTCAAGGCCGTCGTCGGCGCTCACGGCGGTCGGCTGCGAGGCGAGGCCGATGTCGTAGAGGGCCTCGTACAGGACGTCCCCGGAACGGTCGCCGGTGAACATGCGGCCGGTGCGGTTGGCGCCGTGCGCGGCCGGGGCCAGGCCGATGATCAGGAGCGAGGCGTCGGCGGGACCGAAGCCGGGTACCGGGCGGCCCCAGTACGTCCAGTCGGCGAAGGCGGCGCGTTTGGTACGGGCGACCTCCTCGCGCCAGGCGACCAGTCGGGGGCAGGCCCGGCAGCCGGTGATCCGATGGTCGAGGTCGGACAGGTTCATGCCCTCACCGTAGGGCGACCACGTGACAGCGACACCGGGAGCCATGAAGCGCGTGCCGCATCGAACCCCGAGGAGCGTCCTCCGGCTCAGCTCGTCGGCCGAAACCCGCCGGAGCCGCCCGCCTCGGGGGACTAAAGTCGAGGCATGGCTTCCGAGGGTGCGGACGAGACCGACGGCGACAACGGAACCGGCACGACGACCACGACGAGCCGGAACACCGACGCGCCCCAGAGCCCGGCGGCCGAGCCGCAGAGCGACGCCGTGGCCGCCGCCAGGGCCGCCGGTCCCTCGAACGGTGAGAGCGTCCGCGTCGACAGCTGGATCTGGTCCGTCCGCCTGGTCAAGACCCGCTCCATGGGCGCCGCCGCCTGCAAGGGCGGCCACGTCCGCGTCAACGGCGAGCGCGTGAAGCCCGCCCACTCCGTCCACGTCGGCGACGAGGTACGCCTCCGTCACGAGGGCCACGAGCGCATCGTCATCGTGAAGCAGGTCATCCGCAAACGGGTCGGCCCTCCGGTCGCCGTCCAGTGCTACGTGGACAACTCCCCGCCGCCCCCGCCCCGCGAGGCCGTCGCCCCGGCCGGCATCCGCGACCGCGGCACCGGCCGCCCCACCAAACGCGACCGCCGCGAGATGGAGCGCCTGCGCGGCCAGCCCACCGCCGACGCCGGTCCCGCCACCACTCCCGACGCTTCCCGGGACCGGGACACCCACCACGACTCACGCCGCGACTCACGCCGCAGCACACACCGCGACCGGCAACGGTGACCTCCGGCCCGGGCCCCTCGGCCCACCGGATGCCACCGTCACCCTGTGCTCGGCTGTGATCAGCCGTACCGCACGGATCACGCCCGTCGTCGTACCACTCGCAGCAACTCCTTGTTCTGCCCCCGCCGTGCCCAGGCGATCAGGGCCAGCGGGATGATCAGGATCAGCGGTGTCGCCGCGTTCTCACCGTGGAACACGGTCATCTGCACGACGAACGCGCCCACCATCAGCGCGCTGAGCGCCGTCGCCGCCACCGACTGCAGCAGCGGGACCAACAGCCCGACGGCACCGGCCAGTTCGAGCGCGCCGATGGTGTACATGGCCCCGCTGCCCCAGCCGATCCGGTCGAAGGAGTCCACGGCCGACGGGTCCGCGATCAGCTTGGGCAGCGAGCTCGCGACGCCGTAGAACAGGGCGATCAGCACTTGGAGGGCGCGCAGCGCGATCCGGGCACGGCGACCGCGAGTGGTCGCGGACTCGGCAACGACGGGGCGGGGGTTCGCGGAGGCCAGGGAAGCGGTGGTCTCGGACATGAGGTTCTCCTGTGGGAAGCGGTGGGAGCGCCGGGAAGCGGTCCGTGTTGCTGTCACAGGGGTAGACCGGCCGTCGTCCTCGAACTCATCGCCGCCGCCCGCGATTTCCTTCGCTGAGCGGTCGGTTCCGGAAGTCTTTCTGGGGTTGATCAAGCTGCCGGCACGACGGAGGATTCTTCCTGTCGATCGGCGGGCGTGTGCCGGTCGAGTCCGGCCGGCAGAGGCGCCAGGGTCAGGTGGCAGCGCGCCTGAATGGAGGTCTTCTTGTCGAGGTCTTCTCGTCGCTGGAGCTGACGTACTCGTCCTCGCCCAGCGGTTCGCCGCCGAAGGTACGGGCGTACAGGTCCAGGACCGGTGCGGCCAATGCTTGATCGCGTCCTGGTGCAGCCAGTGGCGCCCCGTGGACGCCGAGCTTCTTCAGTAGGTGCCGCTCGGAGGCGGCCAGGACGATGGGACGGGCGGCGGCAACGAGCCGCCAGACAGGCCGATCACGAGAAGTGGATCACTCCGGCGGCACTCAACACAGGGGACTCTCGGCTTTGGTGAGTTGCAGGCTCGCCTGCCACAGGCGCTGTCGGGCCACGCTGTCGTATGCCTGGGAATGAGCGCGTGCGTCGCGGGTGCGGTCGTAGAAGCGTCCGGTGGTACCGGCGCGTGCCGGATCGGTGACGAGCCGGCGGGTGGCGGTCACTCCTTCTTCCAGAGTGTCGATGCTGTATCCGATCTCGGCCAGGACGATCTTGGTCGGCATATAGGTCGCGGGGTGCAGGCTGTTGACCGTGACCTCGTCGGCGGGCAGGTGTGCGGCGAGCTCGAAGCCGGACATGATCTGGGCGAGCTTGCTCTGGCCGTAGGCTCGGACGCCGTCGTAGTCGCGCTCCAGCATCAGATTCTCGAAGTCGAGCGGGTGCTGGCCGATGGAGGCGACGTTGACGATGCGGGCCGGCGCCGACGCGCGCAGCAGCGGCAGGAGTTCGAGGGTGAGCAGGAAGCCGGCGAGGTGGTTGACGGCGAAGCGCAGCTCGTGGCCGTCCGCGCTGGTGCGGCGGGTGCGGCCGTCCGGTTGGCCGCCGCCGATGCCGGCGTTGTTCACCAGGACGTCGAGTCGGTCCACCGATGCGCGAAGCTCAGCGGCCATACGCCGGACCTGGTCGAGGTCGGCGAGATCTGCGGTCACGGTCCGGGGCCTGGACTCGCTGTGGGCCGTGAACTGGTCCGCGATGCGGTCGAGTTTGGCCTGGTTGCGGCCGTGCAGGATCAGGTCGGCGCCGTCGGCTGCCAGGCGTTCGGCCAGGGCCAGGCCGAGGCCGTCGGTGGCGCCGGTGATGAGGATGGTGCGGGGAAGGCTCATTACTGGTCTCCCAGGTCGATCGCTGTGTCGGTCGGGGGTTGTGCAGCCTGCGTGAGGGTGGCCGTGAGGTCCTCGACGAGGTCGTCGCCCATGGGCCGGCGCGTGGTCAGAAAGCGGTACCACAAGGTGCCGAACACGATGTCCAGGACGGTTGACGCAGTAGGACGGGGCGGCAGGTCACCCCGTGTCCGGGCCCGATCGAGGACGACCTGGAGCGCGTCGCGCCGCCGCTGCAGAAAGGAGCTGCGGAAGAGTTCGCCGAACTCCTCGTTGATCTGGGCCTCCGCCATCAGAACGCGCAGGATGTCGACGACGCGCCGCTGGCGGCTGAGCCGGAACGTGTCCTCCAGGAAGGCCCGTATGTCGTCGGCATAGGAGCCGTGGTCGGCGTTCGTGATGTACAGATCGGCTTTCACTGCGAGCGCTTCGAGGAGAACGTGGGCCTTGGAGGGCCACCAGCGGTAGATCGTCTGTTTGCCGCATCCGGCGCGGTTGGCGATTCCTTCGATCGTCAGGCCCGCGTAGCCGACCTCACCGACCAGTTCGAACGCCGCGACCAGGATCGCCATCCGGCTCTCCTCGCTGCGCTTGCGTCCCGGGCGTGACTCCGAGGGGGGTTGCTTGTCCATGACCATGGAGGCTAGCTTAATTCGAGACGCAGCGGTTCGAAATGAGGAGACGCCATGTCCCAGCGCACTGCCCTCGTGGTCGGGGGAACGTCCGGAATCGGGCTCGCGACGGCCCGCCTGCTCCAGGCACGTGGCGCCACGGTGCACATCGCCGGCCGCAGCAAGGAGCGCCTTGACGTCCTTGCCGTCACCGACGCCGAACTGGTCGGGCACCAGGCCGACGCCGGAAACCCTGACGAGATGAGCGCACTCGCCGAGGCGACCGGCAGCATCGACTGGCTGGTCCTGGCGGCCGGCGGAAGCGAAGGGCCGGGGCCGGTGGCCGATCTCGACCTGACCATGCTGCGACGCGCGTTCGAGGCCAAGTTCTGGCCCCACGTCACCACGATCCAGGCGGTCCTGCCGCACCTCGCACCGGACGGATCCATCACCCTGCTCAGCGCCATCACCGCGCGGACCGGCATGCCGGGAACCGCCGGCATCGCCGCCCTCAACGGTGCCATCGAGGCCCTGGTCAAGCCGCTGGCCGCGGAACTCGCTCCGATACGGGTGAACGCCGTCTCCCCCGGGCTCGTCGACACGCCCTGGTGGAACGGCCTGCCGGAAGATGCCAAGCGCGAGTACTTCGCACAAACCGCTGCCACCCTGCCGGTCCGCCACATCGCCTCGGCACAGGAGATCGCCGAGGTGGTGGCCCTGACCGCCACCAATGCCAACCTCACCGGCACCATCATCGAGACCGATGGGGGCGCGCGTCTGGTCTCGCTCGGCTGACCCGCTCACCGCGCCGTGGTGTCCTGCCCATACCGCCTCGGCAGGGGCAGGACACCGACACTCAAGCCCAACACCGGGGGCCCCGGGAGCAGTTCACGCTCGGCAAAGACCCTCTTGGCGACGAGGGTGGCGTTGATGGACCGCGGCATCGCGCAGCGGACGGTCTGGTGAAGCAGCACTTCGGCGATCTCGGAGGTGGCAGGTCGACGTTGAGTGCGGCGTTGGCGCGTACTTCGAGTTCGATCTCACAGCTGCCGAGCGCGGCGAGCCGAGGTGCCCAGCGGCCAGTCGCGCACCAGCCGATACCACCGGCAACACCGGCAAGACCGGCAAGACCGAATGATCGACCCCCGAAGAACTTCCAGGCGAGACCGCTAAGCCACTTCCGCTCCCTCTTCCTCCGGCACCTCTGCCGCCACTGTCACCGCCACCGCCCTCACCCATATCCGGTCCGGCGTCAGATAGCTGTCCACCTTCAGTCCCACCTCCGCCAGCGCCTCCTCGAACTGGTCCTTCGTCAACGGCCGGGACAGGAACGTCTGGGTCCAGACCGCGTCCGGGAACACATATTCCGCATGCACCGAGTCGACCCCGTCCCCGACCGGCTCCGCCGACACCATCCGCACGGTGAAGCCACTGGGGTCGATCCGCTCGCGCGGCAGGTTCGAGTGGTAGTCCTCGCCCTCCCGCTGGATCAGCACGCAGCCGCCCGGCGCGACATGCCGTACACAGGTCCGCAGCAGTCCGCGCCGCACCTCGGCGTCCCCGGCGTGCACCAGGAACGACGCGAGCATCACCACGTCGAAGGTCTCGCCCAGATCGAGGTTCTCGATCGGACCGCATATCGTGCGCGCTCCCTGAACCCGCTCCAGCATCTCGGCGGACTCGTCGACCGCCGTGACCGTGAACCCGCGCTCCAGGAGGGGGTGGGTCATCCGCCCCACCCCGCTGCCCAGCTCCAGGATGCGCGCACCCGCCGGCACGGCCGCGGCGATGATGTCCGGCTCCTGGCCGATCGACAGCCGCGAGTACAGCTCGACCGCGCAGCCGTCCGGGGTGATTGCCCCGGGTCCTGTCCCCTCGTACCCCTCACGCATTTCGATTCGCATGCCCGTCCAACGGACCACGCCCGCACAGCCGTTCCCGACTCGTACTGGTTCACCCGTACGAGTCAATTCCCTTCAGGAAGGCAACTGTTGGCGACTATGGGAGGTCGGAGGCGAGCCGGGGATCAGAGCGGAAACCACCCGTGCCCGAGGTACCAGTGCCCACCCGCCCGCAGATGATCCCCGACGGCCCGCTCCACGGACGTACCCCTCGGCAGACCCTCCACCGGCTGATCGGGACGGCCGAAGACGAACTGGACGGGATCGGTGTCGACCGGCTCCATGTCCTCGCGGATCACTCGGAACCGTTCCTGGAAGCGGACGATGTTGGAGTCGGCGGAGAGATACCGCTTCAACTGCGGGTCCAGCAGCCAGGAATGGCAGGTCGCGACCTCGTGGCGTTCCTCGGGGAAGTACCGGGCGAAGAACGTGCGGGCCAGCTCCAGCGAGCGGTCGCAGGCGGCCGGTGTGAGCGGCCCGGAGTAGTCGGGGATGTGCAGGTTCAGGCAGGGCGTCCCCGGCTCCGCGTCCAGCCCGGCCGCCGTGAGTGCCCGCGCGGTGCGCTCGCCGAGCCGCGCCCGCTCGAACTGCAGCCGCCCCAGCTGGTACAGCTCGCCGCGGAAGTGCGGGACGAGCCACTGCGGGAACGGCAGCCCACCCCCGCCGAACCGTCTGTGGTGCACCGCGATGTTGCGCCCCAGGTCGGCGAGGGTGCGCCGGGAGACGTCGGCGGGGATGCCGCGTTCGTGGTGGTACGCGCGCGTGTAGGGCAGCGCGGCGACGAACACGTACACGGGCAAGTAGGCGCCGACCTCGGCCGGCGCCTCGGGCAGCCGGGCCAGGAGCAGCTCCGTGAGCCGGGTCCAGTGGCCGTGCTCCCCGATGTCCTTCACCAGTTCGCCGACGCACTCCTCCAGGAGCCGCGTCGCGTCGGTGTCCCGGGTCAACACCCGGCGCAGTCGCACCAGTTCGTTGATGTCCTCATGGGGTACGGCGAGGTCGAGCAGGACCTCGGGCAGTTCGTCGGCGTCCGGCAGCACGGTGCGCTTCCCCTCCCTGTGGAGCCTCATGGAGCCCGGTGGAGCCCTGTGGAGAACGTCCGCCCCGAAGAGTACGTTGCAAGCAGGAGTAGTGATCCTGATGCGTACAGGCAGTGAGCCGACGACAGCGCGCAGTCCGCTGCGGACACGGTTCTGGCTGAGCGTGTGGGGGCTGGTCTGGACGATCTTCGGCACGGTCGCGTTCGTGCTCGCCGGTCGCCCCGGGTGGGCGGCGGCCTGCGCGGTGCTGTGGCTGATCGTCACGGTCGACATGGCCATGATCCTCAGACACATGCGCCAGGGCCCGCACTACCAGCCGGGCCCGGACGTCCCGCCGTACCGCCCGCCGGAGCACCGCAACCCCTGACGTGCACAAACGCGTTCTACAGGCGTGCGCCTACTCCTCGAACCGGGCCGCCTTCAGGTACTGCGGTGTGGGGTCGAGCGCGGCGGCCAGCCGGAAGTGGCGTTTGGCCTGGTCGGCGCGGCCCTGTCGCTCGTAGGTGCGGGCGAGCGCGAAGTGCGCGAAGGCGTTGTCCGGCTCGCGCTCCAGGACGATGGTGAACTCCAGCTCGGCTGGGCGCAGTTGCGCTGCCGCGAAGAAGGCACGCGCGCGCAGCAGGCGCGCGGCGGTGTTCTCCGGGTGCGCGTCGATGACGCGGTCGAGCAGCTTCACCGCGCCCCGCGGGTCCCGCGCGTCGAGCAACTGCTCGGCGGCACGGAAGTCGATGACATGCGTCTCCGGAGTACGTCCGGTCGTTCCGCTGTTCTCGGGCACGGCAAAGTCCTTCCCTCACTTGGACGTTTCAACGCCCGCGGAAAGGGCCGCTATTCCTGGGGTGGCTGTTGGGGCGCGTGCGCCCTGCGCACGAGTTCGGCCCATACGTCCCGTACGCGCCGCTCCAGCGTCTCCAGGGGTACGTCGTTGTCGATGACGATGTCCGCGATGGCGAGCCGCTTCTCGCGCGTCGCCTGGGCGGCCATACGCGCGCGTGCGTCGTCCTCGGTCATCCCCCGCAGCCTGACCAGCCGGTCGAGCTGGGTCTCGGGGCTCGCGTCGACGACGATCACCAGGTCGTACAGCGCGGCGAGGGCGTTCTCGGCGAGGAGGGGGACGTCGTGGATCACTACGGAGTCGTCGGCCGCGGCGGTTTCGAGTTCACGGGAGCGCCTGCCGACCAGGGGGTGCACGATCTCGTTGAGAACGGCCAGCTTCTCGGGGTCGGCGAAGACGATGGAGCCCAGCTTCGGCCGGTCCAGGGCGCCGTCCGCGTCGAGCACGTCCGCCCCGAAGGCCTCGACCACCGCCGCCAGCCCGGGAGTTCCGGGCGCGACGACCTCGCGCGCGATGCGGTCGGCGTCGATCAGGACGGCGCCGTATCCCACGAGCAGCCGCGACACTTCACTCTTACCGGCACCGATGCCCCCGGTGAGGCCGACCTTCAGCATGGACCGAAGCCTACGGCCTGTCACCGACAGGGCACCCGGTGACCGTCGGCAACCACTCAGGGCCTGTCCGGCGGACAGGCCCTGATCGTCACCCGCGCGTCAGCTGTCGCCCTCGCGCTCCGCCAGGAAGCGCTCGAACTCCTGCCCGATCTCGTCCGCCGACGGGATCTCGACCGGTTCGGCGAGCATGTTGCCGCGGCTCTCGGCGCCCGCGGCGGCGTCGTACTGGTGCTCCAGGCCCTGGACGAGCGCCACGAGCTCCTCGTCGCCCTCCTGGATCTGGCGGTCGATCTCGGTCTGGGTGCGGTGGGCCTCGGTGCGCAGGGAGTGCGCGATGCCCGGGAGGACCAGTCCGGTGCCCGCCGTGATGGCCTCCAGGACGGTCAGGGCCGCGTCCGGGTACGGGGAGCGCGCGATGTAGTGCGGGACGTGCGCGGCGACGCCCAGGACGTCGTGACCGGCCTCCATGAGGCGGTACTCGACGAGCGCCTCGGCGCTGCCGGGGACCTGTGCCTCGTCGAAGGGGCTGCGGTGCCCGGGGACGAGGTCGTTGCGGTTGCCGTGCGGGGTGACGCCGACGGGGCGGGTGTGCGGGACGCCCATGGGGATGCCGTGGAAGTTCACGGACAGCCGGACGCCGAGCCGCTCCACGATCTGCTGGACGGCCGCGGCGAAGCGCTCCCACTCCACGTCCGGCTCGGGGCCGGAGAGGAGCAGGAAGGGGGCTCCGGTGGCGTCCTGGACCAGTCGCACGTCGAGCGTGGGCTCCTCGTACTCGGTCCAGCGGTCCCGCTTGAAGGTGAGCAGCGGGCGGCGGGCGCGGTAGTCGACGAGCCGGTCGTGGTCGAAGCTGGCCACGAGCTGGTGGGGCAACGTGTCGAGCAGACGTTCGACGATCTGGTCGCCTGTCTCGCCCGCGTCGATATATCCGTCGAAGTGGTAGAGCATGACAAGACCGGCCGACTCCTGTGCGAGCGCCATGTCGACGACTGCCAGGCCCTTCGGCTCCCATGCGTACAAACCCTGCGGATCAAGCACAGTGACCGCTCCTCCTCGTGTTCGTACTGCACAACGCCCTCCAGGGCATGGGCATTCCCGCCCATGCCCCTGATCAGGCACCTCTTACGGGCTTTTCATGCGCCGTGCCCCCGTGTCACCGGGCGGGCGTCCACGTCACGAGGACAGCACGCGCGCGTGGAGTGCGGTCACGGCCTTGCGGGCGGAGGAGAACGCGCCGTGCTGCCAGGCGTCTGTGTAGCTGAGCCAGTCGCCGGCGAAGTAGACGCGTCCCGTGGGGTCGTTGAGCGGCTTGTAGCGGACGTCGTCGGGGCCGCCGGGGGTGTCGTGCCACGCGGCCTCCAGGTGGGGCGTCTGACGCCAGTGGTGGGAGAAGGACGATGCCAGTTCGCTGCGGTACTTCTCCCCGTAGATCTTCACGCCCACGGCCACCGCCCGCTCTTCCCGCCCCTTGGGGGTGAGCTTCGCGTAGGAGTCCGCGTCGTCGTCGTAGTTGTAATACCCGATGAGGACGCCCCGCTCACCGTGGAAGCCGTAAGAAGGGTGCCAGATGTGGGTGACGTCCTGGTCGGTCTCGGTGATACCGCCGTAGATCCGGTGATCCAGCTCCCACCAACGGGACTTGTACTCCAGGCCGATCTTCGCGGCGGACGACGGGGTGATCGCCTCCAGCGCGGTCTGGACGCCGCTGCCGAGGTTGTGCGGGATCTTGGCGAGGATGTTGGGCGGCAGGGCGCCCACGCAGTAGTCGGCCTCGACGACCTTCGTACGGCCGCCCTGGGTGTAGGTGACCGAAACACCACTCCCCTTGTCGGTGATTTTCGAGACGACCGCTCCCGTACGGATGCGGTGCGCGCCGATCGCCCGGGTGAGGGCCTTCGGTATCTGGTCCATGCCGCCGACCGGCTGGAACATCAACATGGCCTGATCGAAGCCGAATTCGAAGGAGAAGTAGCGGCCGACACCGCTGGCGAGGACCTCGGAGGCGGTGGGCACGTCCCCGAGCAGCACGCCAGGAGTACCCGCGGCGGCCGGAATGGTCGAGTACCCGCGAAAGTCACCGCCTTCATAGGTCAGTTTGTCCCCGAGCTCTCCCCAGCCCTTGAGGAACTCGACGAGCCGCTCCTGGTCGGTGGCGGTCAACTCCTTGTCCAGGGCGCCCTTGTCGGTGGCCTTGGCGAGCAACTCCGAGACGTAGCCGTAGACATCGGCCTTGGCGGTGCGGTAGCGCTCGGGCTTGGTCATGCCGGTGGACTCGTTGTAGATGTACGCGTCCGCGTTGACGTTGGTGAACACCTGGATGGGGACGCCGAGTTCACGGCAGTAGTCGAGGGTGACCATCCACTGCGGGATCCGCGCGGGGCCGCAGTTCATGTAGTGCCCGTCGGCGAAACGGGCGGTCTGCCGGTTGCCGTAGAGGTCGGTCGTGGTGTCGCCGCCGCGGACGGTGAAGTTGCGGCCGCCGGTACGGTCTCTGGCCTCCAGGATCGTACAGTCGTAGCCGGCCTTGCCGAGTTCGTACGCCGTGGTCAGTCCGGCGATGCCACCGCCGACGATGACGACCTTGGCCGCACCGCGTCCGGTGAGGTGGAAGTCGCTCGTGTTCAGGGCGCGAAAGGGCTGTTCCCGCTGGGCGGCCTGCGCGGTCGGGGCGAGTCCGAGGGCCCCCATGGTGGCGAACATCGTGCCCGCGCCACCGGTGAGACCCACGTTCCGCAGAAATGCACGTCGGCTCTGGTTCGTTGCCATGGTCCGGCTCCCCTTCTCCGATCATGAATGACCGAGGCAGGGTCCCAACAACCGGTTACGGCACGGCAGTTACTGATGTATCTCACAAGTTTCTGCAAGGCCGAGGAAACGCGCCCTGAAGGGGCGCGGGGAACTGCGCGACCAGCCACAACGGACCGGCAGCCGAAGTACATCCGAACACGACTGAGGGGCCGCACCTCGAAAGGTACGGCCCCTCAGCTAACCGCTAAGCCTCAGCGGCAGGCGATCAGCTCTGGCCGCCGGCCAGCTTCTCACGCAGGGCAGCAAGCGCCTCGTCGGACGCCAGGGCGCCAGACGTGTCCGCACCCTCGGAGGAGTACGAGCCGCCGCCGCCACCGCCGGCCGCGGCCGGAGCCGCACCCGCCGTGTCGACGCCCTCGGCCGCCGCCTGGGCGTCGGCCTCGCGGGACTTGATGACCTGCGCCTGGTGCTGCTCGAAGCGCTGCTGCGCCTCGGCGTACTGGGTCTCCCACACCTCGCGCTGGGATTCGAAGCCCTCGAGCCAGTCGTTGGTCTCGGGGTCGAAGCCCTCGGGGTAGATGTAGTTGCCCTGGTCGTCGTACGACGCGGCCATGCCGTACAGCGTCGGGTCGAAGTCGACCGTGGCCGGGTCGGCACCGAAGGCCTCGTTGGCCTGCTTCAGCGAGAGGCTGATGCGACGGCGCTCAAGGTCGATGTCGATGACCTTGACGAAGATCTCGTCGTTGACCTGGACGACCTGCTCCGGGATCTCCACGTGGCGCTCGGCCAGCTCGGAGATGTGCACCAGACCCTCGATGCCCTCGTCCACGCGGACGAACGCACCGAACGGAACCAGCTTCGTGACCTTTCCGGGCACGACCTGGCCGATCTGGTGGGTGCGGGCGAACTGCTGCCACGGGTCTTCCTGGGTCGCCTTCAGCGACAGGGAGACGCGCTCGCGGTCCATGTCGACGTCGAGGACCTCGACGGTGACTTCCTGGCCGACCTCGACAACCTCGGAGGGGTGGTCGATGTGCTTCCAGGACAGCTCGGAGACGTGGACCAGACCGTCGACGCCACCCAGGTCCACGAAGGCACCGAAGTTGACGATCGAGGAGACCACGCCGGAGCGGACCTGACCCTTCTGGAGGGTCGTGAGGAAGGTCTGGCGGACCTCGGACTGAGTCTGCTCCAGCCAGGCACGGCGGGACAGGACCACGTTGTTGCGGTTCTTGTCCAGCTCGATGATCTTGGCCTCGAGCTCCTTGCCCACGTAGGGCTGGAGGTCGCGGACACGGCGCATCTCGACGAGAGAAGCCGGCAGGAAGCCACGGAGGCCGATGTCGAGGATGAGACCACCCTTGACGACCTCAATGACGGTACCGGTGACGATGCCGTCCTCTTCCTTGATCTTCTCGATGGTGCCCCACGCGCGCTCGTACTGTGCGCGCTTCTTCGAGAGGATCAGGCGGCCTTCCTTGTCCTCCTTCTGGAGAACAAGGGCTTCGATCTCGTCGCCGACCTTGACGACCTCGTTCGGGTCGACGTCGTGCTTGATCGAGAGCTCGCGGCTCGGGATGACACCTTCGGTCTTGTAACCGATGTCGAGGAGAACCTCGTCCCGGTCAACCTTGACGATGACGCCATCGACGATGTCACCATCGTTGAAGTACTTGATCGTCTCGTCGATCGCGGCGAGGAATGCTTCCTCGTCACCGATGTCGTTGACCGCAACCTGCGGGGTGGTGGCGGTGGTCTCGGTGCTGCTCGTCATGTGGGAAAGGGCTCCGGTACGGACATTGAAGTCGTAGGTACTGCTCACGCCGAGAGCCGTTTTCGCTTCGCTCTGCAGAAGGCCGGACAGCCAAGGAAGCGCCAGTCCGGAACATTAGGATGTCCGGTTGGCGCCTCGAAAACCGAGGGGTCATACATACAGATGCGAGCGCAACCTGCTACGTCTGAGGTGCGCAGGCCCGCAGCGCAACTTGTAGCATACGGGGGCAGCCAGGCAGGGTCAATGCGCGAAGGCGCACACCCGGGGCGGATCGCCGCATACCCGGCACAAAACGTGTCCCGCGAGGCCACGCAGGCCTGAACCACCCCTTCAGTGACGCCGCCGGGGACAGCCGCACCGTAGAGGTGACGGAAGAGTACGACGAGGGAGCCGATCATCCAAGAGCCCGATGCGTTCGAGCCGGAAGCCACCCGACGTGATGCCGACGTCACCGAGAGTTCTCGGGCCAACCGGGGCTGGTGGGACCGGAACGCGGACGACTACCAGGTCGAACACGGCACGTTCCTCGGCGACGACCGCTTCGTGTGGGGCCCCGAGGGCCTCGACGAGGTGGAGGCCGAACTGCTCGGCCCGCCCGAGGAGCTGAAGGGCAAGGACGTCCTGGAGATCGGTGCCGGCGCGGCCCAGTGCTCGCGCTGGCTGACCGCCCAGGGTGCCCGCCCGGTCGCCCTGGACCTCTCCCACCGCCAGCTCCAGCACGCGATGCGGATCGGCGGATCGTTCCCTCTGGTGTGCGCCGACGCGGGCGCGCTGCCCTTCGCGGACAACTCCTTCGACCTGGCCTGCTCGGCGTACGGCGCGCTGCCGTTCGTCGCCGACCCGGTGCTGGTGCTGCGCGAGGTGCGCCGGGTGCTGCGGCCCGGCGGCCGGTTCGTCTTCTCGACCACGCACCCGATCCGCTGGGCCTTCCCCGACGAGCCGGGCCCCGAGGGCCTGACGGTCTCCGCCTCGTACTTCGACCGCACGCCGTACGTCGAGCAGGCCGACGACGGCCGCGCGGTCTACGTGGAGCACCACCGGACGATCGGTGACCGCGTCCGGGACATCGTGGCCGCGGACCTGCGCCTGGTGGACCTGGTCGAGCCGGAGTGGCCGTCCTGGAACACCGCCGAGTGGGGCGGCTGGTCACCCCTGCGCGGCAACCTGATCCCGGGGACGACGATCTTCGTGTGCGAACGCGACCGCGAAAACACCTGAGGGGCCTGAACAACTGAGGGGCTGCTTGAACAACTGAGGGGCTGAACGGAACGCGGGCACGCGCGCGTAGAGGTCGTTTCGCACGGCGTACGACACTGGGGTCGTGATCCGCTACGACGCCCTCGACGCGCTGCCCGTCCGCAGTGCCCTGCCCGGACTCGACTCCGCCCTGGAGGCGGGCGGTGCGGCCGTGCTCGTCGCGCCGCCCGGCACCGGTAAGACGACGCTGGTGCCGCTCGCGCTGGCCGGGCTGCTCGGCGAGGGGAACGAGGGGCCCGCGCGGCGGGTGGTCGTCGCCGAGCCGCGGCGGATCGCGGCGCGGGCGGCGGCCCGCCGCATGGCGTGGCTGCTGGGCGAGAAGGTCGGCGAGAGCGTCGGGTACACCGTGCGCGGCGAGCGGGTCGTCGGACGGCACGCACGCGTGGAGGTCGTCACGACCGGCGTGCTGCTCCAACGGCTGCAACGGGACCAGGAGTTGGCGGGCGTCGACGCCGTGATCCTGGACGAGTGCCACGAACGCCACCTCGACGCGGACACGGTGGCCGCCTTCCTGGTCGACGTAAGGGAGGCGCTGCGGCCCGAGTTGCGGCTGGTCGCGGCGTCCGCGACCACCGACGCGCTGGGCTGGGCCCGGCTGCTCGGCGATGCGCCGGTCATCGAGGCGGAGGGTGTCGCATACCCGGTGGAGGTCGTCTGGACGCCTCCGGCACGTCCCGTACGGCCGCCGCACGGGATGCGCGTGGACCCGGCGCTGCTCACGCACGTGGCCTCGACGGTACGGCGGGCGCTGGGCGAGCGGGACGGTGACGTGCTGTGTTTTCTGCCCGGGGTCGGCGAGATCGCGCGCGTGGCCGGGCAGTTGGGCGACCTGGGCGGGGTCGAGGTGCTCCAGGTGCACGGGCGCGCACCGGCCGCCGTACAGGACGCGGTGCTGTCCCCGGGGGCGCGGCGGCGGGTGGTGCTGGCGACGTCCGTGGCGGAGTCCTCGCTGACAGTTCCTGGTGTGCGGGTTGTCGTCGACTCGGGGTTGGCGCGGGAGCCGCGGGTCGATCACGCGCGCGGGCTGAGCGCGCTCGCGACGGTACGGGCGTCGCAGGCGGCCGGGCGGCAGCGGGCGGGGCGGGCCGGGCGTGAGGCACCGGGAGCGGTGTACCGGTGCTGGGCCGAGGCCGAGGATGCGCGTCTGCCGCGTTTTCCGGCGCCGGAGATCAAGGTGGCCGATCTGACGGCGTTCGCGCTTCAGGTGGCGTGCTGGGGGGATCCTGGGGCGTCGGGGCTGGCGTTGCTGGACGCGCCTCCCTCCGGGGCGATGGCGGCGGCTCGGGGTGTTCTGGCGGCCGTGGGTGCCGTCGACTCGGGTGGGCGGGCCACGTCACGGGGTGTGCAGTTGGCTCGGCTGGGGCTCCATCCCCGGCTGGGGCGGGCCCTGTTGGACTCGGGTCCGGCCGGCGCCGAGGTTGTCGCGCTGCTCAGTGAGGAGGCGCCGCGGGCCTACGGGGATGATCTTGCCGGGGCTTTGCGGAGTGCCCGGCGTGGAGGGGACGCCTATGCCGGGCGGTGGCGTGCGGAGGTTCGGCGGCTGCGGGCCGTGGGGGCGGAGATTTCCCATCCACCCACCCGAAACCCTGCGCCGACAAAGCCGATAAAGCCGATAAAGGTGAATGTTGAGGCTTCGGCGGGTGTCGTGAGTGACGACGTACTCGTCGGACTCGTCGCCGCCCTCGCCTACCCCGAACGTGTCGCCAAAGCCGACGGCGGTTCCTACCTCCTCGTCTCCGGCACCCGTGCCGAAGTCGGTGACGCCAGTGCCCTCCGAGGTGCGCCCTGGATCGCTGTCGCCATGGCAGACCGGCCGATCGGCAAGGGGCACGCACGCGTGCAACTCGGAGCTGTGGTCGACGAGGACGTCGCCCGGTTCGCGGCCGGGGCGCTGCTCAGTGAGGTGGACGAGGTCCACTGGGCCGACGGCGACGTGGTGGCCCGGCGCGTCGAGCGGCTCGGGGCCGTCGAGTTGGCGGTGCGGCCTCTGAAGAACGCCGACCCCGTTGCCGTACGGGATGCGCTTGTTGAAGGGCTGCGGCAGGAGGGGTTCGGGTTGTTGCGGTGGTCCGCCGATGCTCAAGTGCTGCGGCAGCGGCTCGCCTTCCTGCATCTGCACCTCCGAGCACCCTGGCCCGATGTGTCCGACGAAGCGCTCCACGCGCGCGTGGACGAGTGGTTGGAGCCGGAGTTGGGGCGGGCGCGGCGGCGGGGGGATCTGGGGCGGATCGAGGCGGGGCAGGGGCTGCGGCGGTTGTTGCCGTGGGCCTCGGGGGACGCGGGGCGGTTGGACGAGTTGGCTCCGGAGCGGTTCGTCGTGCCGAGTGGGTCCAGGGTTCGGATCGACTACGGGAACCCTGAACAGCCCGTGCTCGCCGTGAAGTTGCAGGAGATGTTCGGGCTTCACGAGTCGCCGACCGTCGCCGGGGTGCCGGTGCTCGTGCATCTGCTGTCCCCCGCCGGGCGGCCCGCCGCCGTGACCGCCGATCTCGCTTCCTTCTGGAAGGACGGCTACAAGGGCGTGCGGGCGGAGTTGCGGGGGCGGTATCCGAAGCATCCGTGGCCCGAGGACCCGGCGACCGCCGAGGCCACGCGGTTCACCAACGCGCGGCTCAGGCGGTGACCGGTTCCGGTTCGTGGACCTCGGTGGGGGCGGGGTCTCCGGGGCGCCTGCTGCGGGCCTCCAGGTAGAGGGAGAGGGCCAGCAGGAGGAGGCCGAGGGTCAGGAAGCCCCAGGGGAGGTAGGAGACCATCAGCAGGACGAGGGTGCGGTTGGACTTCACCAGGGCGACGGTGTGCTTGATGTAGTCCTCGCGCATCTTCACGTCACCGGCGAACGCCGTCACCTTCGCCCGGTCGCCCAGGAGGGTGCCGCCGCGCAGCTCTTCCTTGTGGAGCTCTTCGCCGTAGACGGGTGCTCCGGTGACGGGTTCGACCCAAAACTTGCGGACCGTGGTGTACCAGCGGGTGGTGCCGGTCTTGGCGACGGACTCCGGGGTGATGCCCTTGACGGGCATCGTCTTCGGGAAGGGGACCTTGGTCCAGGGGATGGTCTGCTCGAAGTAGTAGACCTTGACGCCGCGGAAGTTCTCGGTGCCCTTGTAGTGGATGGGGTTGGTGGTGCGGGTCTGCGCGTCGAAGTACTCGTAGTCCCGTTTCTGCGTCAGGAACGGCCACTTGAACTCGATGCCGTCCCGTTTCACCGGGTCGCCGTCGACCATCTCGCCGGTGGCGTGGACGGGCTCCTGGGTGTGCGCGTCGAAGATGTAGCGCTCGGGGATGGAGGAGACCATCTTGCCGTCGGGCCCCTGGACGTAGGACAGGCCGTCCCAGACGACGACGTCCCGGCCGGCGGTCTTGTCGATCTTCTTCGCGGCCTCCACGTCGCCCTTGAGGGTCTGCACGATGGTGACCTTGGGGACCGTCTTGGCCTGCATGGTGCCGTAGTCGAGGAGGGTGGCGTTCTTCGCCTCCAGGACCATGTCCTGGTATTGGTTCGCCGGGATCTTGGCCAGGCGCGGGAAGGCGTACCAGCGCAGCAGCGGGGACAGTGCCGTGAAGAACACGGCGAGGGCGAGCAGGATCAGGCTGGCCTTGCGGCGCATCTCGGCCTCCTTCCCTAGCGGTTAAACGCTTGCGCAATCGTTTACGGGTGCGCGGGCACCGTCGTCAGCAGCGGTTTCGGGGAGGTCTTGCCCATCGGTGAGCCCATCGCGGTGATGGTCAGGACCAGCGCGAACGCGAGCACGAGTCCGGTCGCGGCGGCGATCAGGGCACGCATGCCGGCCTCCCGACAGGCAGAAACCGAAGGGGCAACTGAACCGACCCAGGAACTGATAGGTCGTCAGGTCCGGCACCGTAGCAACGCACGGGCGAGATGAGAACACGTTGCACACACGACAAAGGCGCCCATCCGCCGAAGCGGAGAGGCGCCCTCGTCCTACGGTCGTGCAGCCGGACTACGCGCTCGGTGATGCGGACGTGCTCGCGCCGGCACTCGGGCTCGGGCTGGCCGAGGAGGTGTCGGTGGCCGCCGCCACGGTCAGTTCGACCGTGAGGGTCGCGCCGCCCGTGGTGGTGATCTGGAGCAGGAAGGTGCCGGTGGTGTCGTCGGCGTACAGCTTCGGCAGCTTCAGGAGGCCGTCGGCGTCCGTGGCCAGGCCCGTGAGGGTGCGGATGGTCTTGCCGTCCGCGTCCTTGAAGTAGGGGCCCTTGTCGTTCTCGGTGGTGTCGTCGGCAGCCTTGATGAGGGTGGCGGTGGCCCCGACCTTGTCGGCGACGGCGCTCTTGTAGGTGGCCTTCACCTCGACCTGGTCGGCGAACTCGCCGCCGGGGGTGCAGGTCAGCGCGGTGGTGCTGGTGCGGGCGAGGGTGTCGGCGACGCGGGGCGTGACGCTGGCCGTGTAGTCGAGACCGGCGATCGCACGACCGACGAGGGTGGCGCGGACGGTGAAGTCACCGGTCGTCTCGCCGGCCTGCAGAGCGGGCGCGACGGCCACACCGGAGGCATTGGTGACGACCACGGCGACCTTCTCGCCGCCGGTGAACGTCGCGTCCGTGTCCCCGACGATCGTGAACCGGATCCTGACCTTGGCGACGGTCTTGCCGGCCGAGGTCTTGGCGCTGGTGCTGATCTTCTTGCTGAACGCGTCGCCCGCGATCGCGGTCAGCTTCGCCGTACCCGCGTCCGCCAGCTTGGCCACCGTGTCGGTGGGCGTGGGCGTGGGCGTGGGCGTGGGGGTGGGCGTCGGCGTCGGGCTGGTCGGCGCGGAGGGGGTGGTGGTGCCCGGCTTGCTCGGAGTCGGGTCAGGGCTCGGCGACGGGGTGGCCGGAGTCGTCGGCGAGGGCGAAGTCGTAGGACTGGTCCCGGAGTTGTCGTCGCTGCGGCCCGAGGGCAGGGTGCCCGTGCCGTCCGGGACCGAGTGGGTGCCCTTGCGGTAGTACTCCAGCCAGGACAGGACCGTGTTCAGGTAGTCCGTCGAGTTGTTGTAGCTGAGGATCGCGCTGCGCAGGCCCGCGTCGGTCGACAGGTTCCAGTCGTTGCGGCACAGGTAGTGGCCGGCGGCGAGCGCGGCGTCGTAGATGTTGTTGGGGTCCTTCTTGCCGTCGCCGTTGCCGTCGCGGCCCGCCCAGGCCCAGGTGGACGGGATGAACTGCATGGGTCCGACGGCCTGGTCGTACGTGCTGTTGCCGTCGTAGGCGCCGTTGTCGGTGTCCTTGATGAGCGCGAAGCCGTTGCCGTCGAGCGCGGGGCCCAGGATCTTCGAGGTCGTGGTGCCGCTCGCGTCGACCTGGCCGCCGCGGGCCTGGCCGGACTCCACCTTGCCGATGGCGGCGAGGAGTTGCCAGGGCAGGTTGCAGCCGGGCTTGGAGGCGGCGAGTTCCGTCTCGGCCTTCTTGTAGGCGTCGAGGATGGTCGCCGGGATGCCGGCCTCGGCCTCGCCGACCGAGACCGGGGTCCCTATGGACGGCGACTGACTGTCGCTCGGGCTCGGGAGGGGGCTGCTGAGCGGCGGGAGGTCCGTGTAGTACGGCGAGTCCCCGGTGGCGCTGTGGTCGGTGCTCCCGTCGGGCGTCGTCTGGCCGGCGGCGGTCGGTCTGTCGTTGCCGGTCACCGCCGGAGCCTGGGACGCGGACAGTGCCGCGACCGCTGCCGCGGCCACCGCCGTCGTCGCCGCACCCTTGCGCAGCCGCCTGCCGAAATGCGCCGTCATGGAGTGAACCCCTCCCAGGGACGCCCGAGCGCCCGTCCTTGTCTGTTGCCTCTGCGCCTGTTGTGACGGTCGAGCCGCGCCACAGGTTGCCCTCGTGCTGCTTTTCGGATGTTCTGTACGCTTGCTCCGCTCTGCGCCCGACCGCGCGCTCCCCCGCGCGGCAACCCAGGCGACCCTACGACAACTTGCTTTGCACGGGCACCCGTTCGTGACCGTTATTCACCGCTTGGCCATATGCCGATGTCTCCTACGGGGAGCCCTGTTGCCGTTCACCTTGAGTCACGCCGCCGCCGTACTGCCCGCCGTGCGCGGCGACGGTAGGGGGCGCGGGCGTCTCGTACCGGCGGTACTGGTGGCGGGTTCCTTCGCCCCCGACATGACGTACTACGCGGCGAGTGCGGTACCCAGGGCGATGGAGTTCGGGAACGTCACGCACTCCTTCCCGGGCGTCTTCACGGTCGACGTGGCGATCACCTGGGCGACGGTCGCCCTGTGGCTGCTCCTGCGCGAACCCCTGGTGGCCCTGCTCCCGCGCGCCCGCCAACCCCGGACGGCGACCCTGTTGCGCTGCGGCACTCCACGCGCGCGTGCGACCCCGTCTCTGGCTCTCTGGTGGTACGTCTCCGCGGTGCTCGGCGGCCTGACCCACGTCGTGTGGGACGCGTTCACGCACCACGACCGGTGGGGCGTACGCCTGTTCCCCGTCCTCGACCGACAGTTGGGCGGCAGGCCCCTCTTCTCGGCCCTGCAGTACGGCAGTTCGGCGCTCGCCGCCCTGCTGATCACCGCGTTCGTGGTACGTGCGCTACGACGGGTTCCGGCCGCCGAGCCGGTGGGGGTGCCCGTGCTGTCGGTACGGGACCGGTGGGCGGCCGGGGTCGTCCTGGCCGTCTGCGCCCTGATCGCGGCGACGGAACGGGCGTCGACCTGGTGGGCCTACTGGGGCTCGACGGCAAGCCCCTGGGACCTGATCCCGACCCTGTGCTTCGGAGCGGGGGCGGGCCTGGTGCTGGGCGTGCTCCTGTACGCGGTCGGCGTCCGCGTATGGCGTCCGGCGCCACCCGGGATGCCTGGCGACCCGGAGGCGGTCAGCGCGGGGCGGGGCCGTAGTGCCGGCTCGCCCTGAGCACGGTCATACGGAGCTGTCCGGCGGGGTCGCGATGAACACCGTCATGGTGTGCGCGGAGGGTGACTTCGGGAGCCGGCTGAGGACGAGATCCAGGTAACTGCGCCCCAGGTCCGCCCAGAGCCGCCAGACCGGGGTGCCGGTGGGGGTGGTGGCGGGCCCCTGCGGGTGTCTGGCTTGTTCCCGGGGGTCTACGGCCGTGTCGTCCCGACGCGTCAGCCGGCGCCGGAGGCCTGCGGCCGTGTGCTGGACGGCCATCGCGAGGTCGGCGGGAATGCGGGCGGTACTCGCGCCGACCGCGAAGGCCGGGACCGGCGCGCGAGGCGTCACCTGGGCGGCAGCGGCGTCCGCTGCCTGTATTCGGGTCCGCGCCCGACCCGTCCGGCGATGGAGCATGCGTATACCCATGCCCGCATCCTTACGGCCGCGGGGGGCGGGGGGCGTCTTCGCGGGGGCCACGCGGGTGACGGGCCCTCCGGGGGTTGGGCGGGGGTGGTCGTTGGCGGGGGTGGTGTTGGCCGGGGGTGGGTTTCGGTTGGCGGGGTTGGTGTGGTGCTGTGCGGGCGGCCCGGGAGGGGTGGGGGCGTGCCGACGGCTGGGGTGGGAAGCGGTGCGGGTGCCCTGCGGGCGGCACGAGGAGGGTTGGGGTGGGCTCGGCACCGCCGGGATGGGTTGTGGTGGGTGCTCGCCGTTGCGGCGGGAATTTGTGCGGGTCGGAACGAAGGGCCTGGCGGGCGGTAGCGGCGGGAGCAGTGCGCTACTGGCGAGAGCAGCGCTGTACCGGCGGCTGCGCCGCAGTGGGTGTTCGCGGCGTCGCGTGGCGGGGTCTTCGTGCCGGGCAGGTCAACGAACCGGGGAGCGAGGCAACGTCAGCAGGCACGTCGTGAGGGAGGGAGGCGCAGGAGGCGACCTGCCCCCGCCACGCCACCCGGGCCGACACACGGCTGAGAGAAGAGCTTCGCCTGCCACCCCTTCCGGCCGGCACACGGACGGGAGACGACCTGCTCCCAGCACCCCACCCCGGCCGGCACACGGACGGGAGAGGACCAGCCGCCCCACCCCCGCCGACACACGCGCGGAAGACGACCAGCCCCACCCACCACCTCGCCCCACCCCGGCCGGCTCACCCCCACCCCCGACGGCAGGAACCCCCCGCACACCCCCCGCCCAACCGCCGGAGGCTAGTGCGCGGCCGACTCCCAGTCCGGGCCCACGCCCACCGAGACGTCCAGTGGTGCCCGGAGGTGGACCGCGCCGGCCATCGCGTGGCGGACCAGTTCCTCCGTGGCCGCTCGTTCCCCGGGGGCGATTTCCAGGACGATTTCGTCGTGGACCTGGAGGAGCATGCGGGACTTGAGGTCGGCCTCGCGCAGGGCGGTGTCGACCTTGAGCATGGCCATCTTGACGATGTCCGCCGCGGTGCCCTGGATGGGGGCGTTGAGCGCCATGCGCTCGGCGGCCTCGCGGCGTTGGCGGTTGTCACTGTTGAGGTCGGGGAGGTAGCGGCGGCGGCCGAAGAGAGTCGCCGTGTAGCCCGTCGCCCGTGCCTCGTCGACCGCGCGGCGCAGATAGTCCCGTACGCCGCCGAACCGCTCGAAGTACGTGTCCATCAGGACTCGCGCCTCGCCCGCGTCGATGTTCAGTTGCTGAGAGAGGCCGAACGCCGACAGGCCGTAGGCGAGGCCGTACGACATCGCCTTGATCTTGCGGCGCATCTCCGCGTCGACCGCGGAACCTTCGACCGAGAACACCTGGGAGGCGACCGTGGTGTGCAGGTCCTCGCCCGAGGTGAACGCCTCCAACAGGCCCTCGTCCTCGGAGAGATGGGCCATCACACGGAGCTCGATCTGGCTGTAGTCCGCGGTCATCAGGGACTCGTAGCCCTCGCCCACCACGAAGCCCCGGCGGATCGCCCTGCCCTCGTCCGTGCGGACCGGGATGTTCTGCAGGTTCGGGTCCGTCGAGGAGAGGCGGCCGGTCGCCGCCACCGTCTGGTTGAACGTGGTGTGGATGCGGCCGTCCGCCGCGATCGTCTTGATCAGACCCTCTACGGTGACGCGCAGCTTCGCCTGTTCGCGGTGGCGGAGCATGATGACCGGCAGTTCGTTCTCGGTCTGGTTGGCCAGCCAGGCCAGGGCGTCCGCGTCGGTGGTGTAGCCGGTCTTCGTCTTCTTGGTCTTGGGCAGGCCCAGTTCGCCGAAGAGGACTTCCTGGAGCTGCTTGGGCGAGCCGAGGTTGAACTCGTGCCCCGCCGCCGCGTGCGCCTCCTTCACCGCCTGCTGCACGGCGCCGGCGAACATCTGCTCCATCGCTTCGAGGTGCGCCTTGTCGGCCGCGATGCCGGACCGCTCCAGGCGGGCCAGCAGGATCGACGTGGGCAGCTCCATGTCGCGGAGCAGGTCCGCCGCGCCGACCTCCTGGAGGCGCTCCCCGAAGGCATCCCCAAGGTCGAGGATCGCGCGGGCCTGCACCATCAGGGCGTCCGCCTCGGCGCCGTCGTCCGCGCCGAAGGCGAGCTGGCCGTCGGCCGTGGCCGCGGGGGCCAGTTCGCGGCCGAGGTACTCCAAGGACAGCGCGTCCAGGTCGAAGGAGCGGCGGCCGGGCTTCACCAAGTAGGCGGCGAGCGCGGTGTCCATGGAGACGCCGGCGATCGTCCAGCCGTGCTCGGCGAAGACCCGCATCGCGCCCTTGGCGTTGTGGAACACCTTGGGGCGGTCGGCGTCGGACAGCCAGGCCGCGAACGCGTTCTCGTCGCTCTCGTCCAGCTCGGCGGGGTCGAACCAGGCGGCCGCTCCTCCGGCGGTGGCGAGCGCGACCTCGGTCACCGAACCGGAGCCGAGCGCCCAGGTGTCGACGGTGGCGACGCCGAGCGGCTCGGTGCCGTAGTCGGCCAGCCAGCCGGTCAGTTCGCCGGTGGAGAGGACCGAGCCGTCGACCGCCACACCGCTCTCGGCGGGCGGGGTCGCGTCGGCCTCCTCGTTGCCCGGGTCGACGGCCAGCAGGCGCTCGCGCAGCGAGGGATTGCGGATCTCCAGGGTGTCGAGAACCATCGCGAGGGCGGTGCGGTCGTAGGGAGCGCGCTCCAAGTCGAGGACTGTCTTGGGCAGTTCGACGTCCTTGACCATCTCGGTCAGGCGGCGATTGAGCTTGACGGCGTCCAGGTGGTCGCGGAGGTTCTGCCCGGCCTTGCCCTTGACCTCGTCGACGCGCTCCACCAACTCCGTGAACGAACCGAACTGGTTGATCCACTTCGCGGCGGTCTTCTCGCCGACGCCGGGGATGCCGGGGAGGTTGTCGGACGGGTCGCCGCGCAACGCCGCGAAGTCGGGGTACTGGGCAGGCGTCAACCCGTACTTCTCGACGACCTTCTCCGGAGTGAACCGGGTCAGCTCGGAGACGCCCTTCGTCGGGTACAGGACCGTGGTGTGGTCGGACACCAGCTGGAACGAGTCCCGGTCGCCGGTGACGATCAGCACGTCGAAGCCCTCGGCCTCGGCCTGGGTGGCGAGCGTGGCGATGACGTCGTCGGCCTCGAAGCCGTCGACCGCGAACCGCGACACGTGCATCGTGTCGAGCACCTCGCCGATCAGCTCGACCTGGCCCTTGAACTCGTCCGGGGTCTTGGAGCGGTTCGCCTTGTACTCGGTGAACTCCTCGGAGCGCCAGGTCTTGCGGGACACGTCGAAGGCCACCGCGAAGTGCGTCGGCGCCTCGTCACGCAGGGTGTTGGCCAGCATCGACGCGAAGCCGTAGATCGCGTTCGTCGGCTGGCCCGTCGCGGTCGTGAAGTTCTCCGCGGGCAGCGCGAAGAACGCGCGGTACGCAAGCGAGTGCCCGTCCATCAGCATCAGCCGTGGACGGTCTCCGCCGGAGGTGTTCCCGGAGGTCTTGTCGGTCTTCTTCGATGCTGTCTCTGCCACGACCCCGATCCTGCCACGCCCCACTGACAGTCGGAGTCACGGTCACCGCGTCGGAGGTCACGGTCGCGACGGTGGGCTCGCGCCGGAGGTGGCGGAAGTCGCCGCCGCGACGGCGGGAGCGGTAGCCGAATTCGTCGTGGCCCGTGGCGCGGAGGCGCATGCCAAGGCGGGGGTGGAGGCAGTCCGCGGAAGGCGGAGGTCGTGAGCCCGGTCGCCTCGCGGCAACGGTCGTAGGGCAACCGGCCCCCGGGGCCACGCGCGCGTGAAGAAGTCACCGTCGCCGCAGCGGACCCGGCCGGACACGCCCCGCCCCGCCCCGCCGCCGTGAAAATCGGACGGACCGGCACCGCCCACCACAGCACAGGCCGGACGGCCGGCAGCACCCCCAGTGGCGAGAAGCCGGACAAGCCCGCCCCGCTCCTTCCCTACCCCACTCCACCCCCGCACCACTCCACCCCCGCACCCCCTCACACACCCACCGGCCCCTCCCACCCCCGAACCCATAGATCCCACGAACCGACCTCGGCGCTGTCACTGCCCCGTGCGAGGATCGGAGATGTAGTGCACATGTGCCAGTGAAGGAGGGCCCGCGATGGCCACGAAGCCGCCCAAGGGTGATCCGGTCCAGGACGCCCCGCAGGTCACCGAGCCCAAGCACGCCGCGGCCGGACTGCCGGCGATCGGGCACACGTTGCGCATCGCCCAGCAGCAGATGGGCGTCAAGCGCACCGCGTTGACGCTGCTGCGGGTCAATCAGAAGGACGGCTTCGACTGCCCGGGCTGCGCCTGGCCGGAGCCGGCACACCGGCACGCGGCGGAGTTCTGTGAGAACGGCGCGAAGGCGGTCGCCGAGGAGGCCACCCTGCGCCGGGTCACCCCGGAGTTCTTCGCGGCCCATCCGGTGGCCGATCTCGCGACCCGCAGCGGGTACTGGCTGGGGCAACAAGGGCGTCTGACGCATCCCATGTATCTCCCCGAAGGGGCCGAGCGCTACGAACCGGTCTCCTGGGAGCGTGCCTTCGACATCGTCGCGGAGGAGATCGCCGCCCTCGGCTCACCGGACGAGGCGCTCTTCTACACCTCGGGCCGCACCAGCAACGAGGCCGCGTTCCTGTACCAGTTGTTCGCGCGGGAGCTGGGCACCAACAACCTGCCGGACTGCTCGAACATGTGCCACGAGTCGTCGGGTTCGGCGCTGACCGAGACGATCGGCATCGGCAAGGGCAGCGTCCTGCTGGAGGACCTCTACCAGGCCGACCTGATCGTCGTCGCCGGCCAGAACCCGGGGACCAACCACCCGCGCATGCTCTCCGCCCTGGAGAAGGCCAAGGCCAACGGCGCGAAGATCATCAGCGTGAACCCGCTGCCCGAGGCGGGCCTGGAGAAGTTCAAGAACCCGCAGACCCCGCAGGGCATGCTCAAGGGCGCCGCCCTCACCGACCTGTTCCTGCAGATCCGCATCGGCGGCGACCAGGCCCTCTTCCGCCTCCTGAACAAGCTCGTCCTGGAGACGGAGGGTGCGGTCGACCAGCCCTTCATCGACGAACACACCCACGGCTACGAGGAGTTCGCCGCCGCCGCGCGGGACGCCGACTGGGACGAGACGCTCCTCGCCACCGGGCTGACCCGCCCGGAGATCGAGAAGGCCCTGGAGATGGTGCTCGCCTCCGAGCGCACCATCGTGTGCTGGGCGATGGGCCTCACCCAGCACAAGCACGCCGTCCCGACCATCCGCGAGGTCGTCAACTTCCTTCTGCTGCGCGGCAACATCGGCCGCCCCGGCGCCGGCGTGTGCCCGGTGCGCGGCCACAGCAACGTGCAGGGCGACCGCACGATGGGCATCTTCGAGCGCCCTGCACCGGGCTTCCTGGACGCCCTGGAGAAGGAGTTCGGCTTCGCCCCGCCGCGCGAGCACGGCTACGACGTCGTCGCCGCGATCCGCGCCCTGCGCGACGGCGACGCGAAGGTGTTCTTCGCCATGGGCGGCAACTTCGTGTCCGCCTCCCCCGACACCGAGGTCACCGAAGCCGCCATGCGGCGCGCCAGCCTCACCGTGCACGTGTCGACGAAGCTCAACCGCTCGCACGCCGTCACGGGCGCGCGTGCCCTGATCCTGCCCTGCCTGGGCCGTACCGAGCGCGATCTCCAGGGCGGCGGCGAGCAGTTCGTGACCGTCGAGGACTCCATGGGCATGGTGCACGCATCGCACGGCCGCCTGGAGCCCGCGAGCAAGCACCTGCTGTCCGAGCCGGCCATCGTCGCCCGCCTCGCCCGCCGTGTCCTCGGCGCCGCATCCCGCACGCCCTGGGAGGAGTTCGAGAAGGACTACGCGACGATCCGCGACCGCATCGCGCGCGTGATCCCCGGCTTCCAGGACTTCAACAAGCGTGTCGCGCACCCCGGAGGCTTCGCCCTCCCGCACGCCCCGCGCGACGAACGCCGCTTCCCGACCACCACCGGCAAGGCCAACTTCACCGCCGCGGCCGTCGAATACCCCGAACTGCCCGAAGGGCGCCTGCTGTTGCAGACGCTGCGCTCGCACGACCAGTACAACACCACGATCTACGGCCTCGACGACCGCTACCGGGGCATCAAGAACGGCCGCCGGGTCGTCATGGTCCACCCCGACGACGCCGCCCGGCTGGGGATCGCCGACGGGTCGTACGTCGACCTGGTCGGCGAGTGGAAGGACGGGGTGGAGCGGCGGGCGCCCGGTTTCCGGGTCGTGCACTACCCGACCGCGCGGGGCTGCGCCGCCGCCTACTACCCCGAGACCAACGTCCTGGTCCCCCTGGACGCCACCGCCGACACCAGTAACACCCCGGCCAGCAAGTCCGTCGTCGTACGTCTGGAACAATCGACCACCGACTGAGCGTTCGCTCAGCCGTCGGTCAGGTGCACCAGCCAGGCGTAGGACGAACGGAGTCGGCCCCATGGGCGAGCAGCAGCACGGGAAGTTCCCGCAGGACGTCATCGACGAGTACTCGGCACTCGGCATCGACCTGGTCGCCCTCTTCTCCGCGGGGCACCTCGGCACCCGGATGGGCGTGGAGATCGTCGAGGCGTCCGCCGAGCGCGTCGTCGGCACCATGCCCGTCGAGGGCAACACCCAGCCGTACGGGCTGCTGCACGGCGGCGCCTCCGCGGTGCTGGCCGAGACCCTCGGCTCGCTCGGGTCGATGCTGCACGGCGGCAGCACGAAGCTCGCCGTCGGCGTCGACCTGAACTGCACCCACCACCGCGGCGCCCGCTCCGGCCTCGTGACCGGCGTCGCCACCCCCGTGCACCGGGGCCGCTCGACGGCGACGTACGAGATCGTGATCAGTGACGAGGACGGGCGACGGGTGTGCACCGCGCGGCTGACGTGCATGCTGCGGGACGTGAAGCCGGGCGACCCCATCCCCGCGAACACCACCGGCTGACGGCTCCTCCCACGCCGCGAACCGGCTCTGAACCGGAGGATCTTGACCCCGTCTTCCGCACCCCCGTCCGCTCCCCTACCGTTTCCCCATGAGGCTGCCGGCATGAGCGGTATCGGGCCCGTCGAATCCGTCGACTCACCGGAGATCGACGGGAGTTGTGACGTCATCGGGGGCGACTCGCCCCGCCTGAGCGACCATTGGCACACCCTTCCGCAGCGCACCCGCAGGGCCGTGCTCACCGCGGGCACGGTCACCGCCGTCGCCGTCGGAGCCGTCCTCCTGCCGCCCTTCCACGACAGGCGGCAGGACGAGCCGGCCCCACCCGTCCCGTGGCCCGCGAACATCACCGAGTGGCGCTACACCGGGCTCGCCCAGACCACCGACACCCCCACCACGACCGGCTTCTTCCGCTTCGCGGTCACCGTGGAAAGCGGACCTCCGGTCGCCATAAAGGTGACCGGCGCCGCCTTCGACGGGCTCACCGCCCAGGCCCTCCCCGATCCTTCCTTCACCGTCCGCACCGGAGCGACCCGCCGCGTCACGGTGGAGATTTCGGTTTCCGACTGTTCGGGACTGCCCCTGAATGCGGACCTCGCCTTTCTGGACGTAACGCTGCGTAACACGCGCGCAATACAACACCACAGTTTCATCTTCGGCAGCGCCTACTCCAACGACCTTTCCCAGCTCCTCCACAGGGCCTGCGGCACGACAAAGGCCAGGCCAGGCCCACGGCCAAGCGGAAGTGCAGGTTCTCAAAATGTGGACCGAAGCTGAACTCCGCCAAACCGGCCGAGACCCACCCTCCACGAAGCCCGCCAACCTGTACGTCATAACAAGAAAGTCACAAGCCAGCGCACGACGATGCCCATGCCCACAGACCGGGCTTAGAGTCACGGCCAGTCACCGCTCCATCGGGAGTTGGGTACCAGCGCAGCACCTTGCCGCTCCAAACGGGGGCGACTGTGCCTGCGGAAAGGACTGATTGTGCGACAGCGTTCTTTGGTGATACTGACCTCCGTTCTCACGACCGGAGCTCTGACCCTCACCGCCTGCGGCTCCCGGGACAGCGGTAGCAAAAGTGACAGCGGGTCGACCACCCTGACCATCGGTGTCGACGCCCCGCTGTCCGGTGAGAACTCCACCACCGGTCTCGGCATCCAGTACGGCGTCCAGATCGCCGTGGACGACGCCAACAAGAACAACTGGGTCCCCGGCGTCAAGTTCAAGGTCAAGGCCCTGGACGACAAGGCGCAGCCCGCCACCGGCCAGTCCAACGCCACGGCCTTCACCGGCGACAGCAACGTCGTCGGCGCCGTCGGCCCGCTGAACTCCGGCGTCGCCCTCTCCATGCAGAAGGTGTTCGCCTCGGCCAACATGGTCGAGATCTCCCCCTCGAACACCGACCCCAGCCTCACCCAGGGCAAGAACTGGGCGACCACCAAGACGCGGCCGTACAAGACGTACTTCCGTACCGCCACCACCGACGCCCTCCAGGGTGGCTTCGCCGCCGACTACGCGTTCAACGGCCTCAAGAAGAAGAAGGCCTTCGTCGTCGACGACAAGCAGACCTACGGCGCCGGCCTGGCCGGGATCTTCAACAGCGGCTTCAAGAAGCTCGGCGGCACCATCGCCGGTACCGACCACGTCAACACCGGCGACACCGACTTCAGCTCGCTCGTCACCAAGATCAAGAACTCCGGCGCCGACCTGCTCTACTACGGCGGCCAGTACGACGAGTCGGAGAAGATCACCAAGCAGCTCAAGGCCGCCGGCGTCAAGATCCCGCTGTTCGGCGGTGACGGCATGTACGCCACCACCTACATCCAGACCGCCGGCAAGGCCGCCGAGGGCGACCTCGCCACCTCGGTCGGCGTCCCCGTCGACACCCTGCCCGCCGCCAAGGCCTTCGTCGAGACCTACAAGGCCAAGGGCTACAAGGGTGACTACGGCGCCTACGGCGGCTACTCCTACGACGCCGCCTCCGCCATCATCAAGGCAGTGAAGGCCGTCAAGGACGCCAACGGCGGCAAGCTGCCCGACAGCAACGACCTCCGCTCCAAGGTCGTCGACGCCGTACAGAAGTCCGACTTCGAAGGCATCACCGGCAAGGTCACCTTCGACCAGTACGGCGACACCGGCAACAAGCAGCTCACCGTCTACCAGGTCACCAACGGCGCCTGGAAGGCCGTGAAGACCGGTACCTTCACCGGCTGATCCCAGCCTCAGCACCACAGCACCACCGCACCACGGGCCGCGCGGAAGGAGGATCCCGACCGCGCGGCCCGTTGTCACACCCCCCCACCCCCAGGCACGCGATCTGTGCACACGACCACCAGCGACAATGGAGGCCACGCGGTGAACACCCTGCCGCAGCAGCTGGCCAACGGGCTGCTCCTCGGCTCGATGTACGGGCTGATCGCCATCGGCTACACGATGGTGTACGGCATCGTCCAGCTCATCAACTTCGCGCACGGCGAGATCTTCATGACCGGCGCCTTCGGCGCCCTCACGGTCTACGCCTACATCCTGCCCGACGGCACCTCGATGGTGGTCGCGGTACCACTCATGCTGATCGGCGGCGGAATCGTCTCCGTCCTCGTCGCGGTAGGGGCCGAACGATTCGCCTACCGCCCCCTGCGGCAAGCACCACGGCTGGCGCCCCTCATCACCGCCATCGGCCTCTCACTGGCGCTCCAGGAAGTCGTCCGGAACTTCTACCCGGGCGCCGACAAGGACCGCTCCTTCCCCAGCC
Organism: Streptomyces prunicolor; assembly: GCF_045162825.1. Taxonomy (NCBI): domain Bacteria; kingdom Bacillati; phylum Actinomycetota; class Actinomycetes; order Kitasatosporales; family Streptomycetaceae; genus Streptomyces; species Streptomyces prunicolor. The sequence goes on from NZ_CP108676.1 coordinate 2,713,705, forward strand.
TCGACGGCAGCCACGACATCGGCTCGGTCACCATCACCGACGCCGACATCTTCCTCGTGGTGGCCGCCATCGTCTGCATGTCCGGCCTCGCCTGGTTCGTCCGCAAGAGCCGCACCGGCCGCGCCATGCAGGCCACCGCCCAGGACCCGGACACCTCCCAGCTCATGGGCATCGACACCAACCGCATCATCGTCATAGCTTTCGCCATCGGCGGTTTCTTCGCCGCCGTAGCGGCCGTCTCCTACGGCCTGAAGTACGGCAACATCGGCTACCGCATGGGCTTCCTGATGGGCCTCAAGGCCTTCACCGCGGCCGTCATGGGCGGCATCGGCAACATCTACGGAGCCATGCTCGGCGGAGTCGTCCTCGGGGTCGCCGAGACCCTCGCCTCGGCCTACATCAACCACATCCCCGGCATGCAGCAGCTCGGCGGATCCGGCTGGGCCAACGTCTGGGCCTTCTGTCTCCTCATCCTCGTACTGCTGTTCAGGCCACAAGGCCTGCTCGGCGAACGCGTCGCGGACAGGGCGTGATCACATGACCGAGACGACCGAGAACCCTCAGACACCGGCCACCGCCCCCGCGGCACAGCGTGGCCTCATCCCGCTGCCCCTCGCGGCCGCCCGCGCTCTCCTCCTGGCCGGCGGCATCCTCACCACCGCCTCCACCTTCCTGCGCTGGACCTGGACCTCCGACTTCCCCGGCGACCTCACCGTCAACGGCTACCCCGGCGGCCTCCAGGTCCTCACCCTCATCGCCGGCATCATCACCGCCCTCTTCGCCCTCTCCACCTACGGCGTCCGAGGACTCGGCTGGCTCCTGCCCGCCCGCAACAACGCACCTCTCGTCCTCACCGCCCTCAGCGGCTTCGCCGTCACCTGGTACACGGTGATCTCGATCGCCGCCGAACTCGGCGGCATCGTCAACTGGGAACCCGGCACCTACATCGCCGCCGTCGCCTCCCTGCTCCCCGTCATCGGCGCCCTCGCCCTCCCGCAGGACGCCACCGACAGCACCAAGGAAGCGCTCAAGGCGTACATCGCCAAGGCCGACCGCGTCCCGGCCCCCCAGGCCACCGCGCCCTGGATCCAGCGACTCGCCATCACCATCGTCGCCGCCCTCGGCCTCACGGTCTTCGCCTACGGCATCGACGCCGAGGACGAACTCTTCATCGGCTTCCTCATCGTCGTCGTCTTCACCGCCTGGGCCCTGCAGACGGCCGGTCTCTTCGACCGCTTCAGCCGCCTCACCGCCGACAACCGCAGCTTCGCCCTCGCCATGGGCTTCGTCGCCGCGATCGGCTTCCCCTTCACCCAGACCAACGACCACTACGCCAACCTCGGCGTCAACATCCTGATCTTCGGAACCGTCGCCCTCGGCCTCAACATCGTCGTCGGCCTCGCCGGACTCCTCGACCTCGGCTACGTCGCCTTCCTCGGCGTCGGCGCCTACACCGCCGCCCTGGTCTCCGGCTCCGAGTTCTCCAAGTTCTCCGGCGTCCAGTTCCCCTTCTGGGCCGCCGCCCTCACCGGTGCGGCCGCGTCGCTGGTCTTCGGCGTCCTCATCGGCGCCCCGACCCTGCGTCTGCGCGGCGACTACCTCGCCATCGTGACCCTCGGCTTCGGAGAGATCTTCCGCATCGCCGTCAACAACATGGACGGCGTCTCCGGCCCCGACATCACCAACGGCCCCAACGGCATCCCGTCCATCCCCGACCTGTCGTTCTTCGGCTTCGACTTCGGCCAGAACCACGACATCGCCGGATTCACCATCGGCCGGTTCGCCAACTACTACCTGCTCATGGTCCTGATCAGTGCCCTCGTCGTCACGATCTACCGCCGCGCCTCCGACTCCCGCATCGGCCGATCCTGGATCGCCATCCGCGAGGACGAGACCGCCGCCACCGCCATGGGCATCAACGGCTTCCGGGTCAAGCTCATCGCGTTCGCCCTCGGCGCCACCCTCGCCGGCCTCGCCGGCACCGTCAGCGCCCACGTCACCTACAGCGTGGTGCCGAACCCGTACCAGTTCGCCGGAGCGGCCCCGCCCAACTCCGCGTTCCTGCTGGCCGCCGTCGTCCTCGGCGGCATGGGCACCGTCTCCGGACCCTTCCTCGGCGCCGCCCTGCTCTACCTGCTCCCGGAGAAGCTCGTGGCGCTCCAGGACAAGTCGCTGCTCGCCTTCGGCATCGCGCTCATCCTCCTGATGCGCTTCCGCCCCGAGGGAATCATCCCCAACCGCCGACGCCAGCTGGAATTCCACGAGACCGGCCAACTCGACGTACCGGACACCACGACCCTGACCGACGAACCGGCCATCACCAAGGCAGGGGCGTAGAGAGCCATGACGACACCTGTACTCGAAGCCCGTGACGTCACCATGCGCTTCGGCGGCCTCACCGCCGTCCGCTCCGTCGACTTCACCGTCAACGCCGGCGAGATCGTAGGCCTCATCGGCCCCAACGGCGCCGGCAAGACCACCTTCTTCAACTGCCTCACCGGCCTCTACGTCCCCACCGAGGGCACGGTCTCCTACATGGGCACGGTGCTCCCGCCGAAGCCCCACCTGGTCACCAAGGCCGGCATCGCCCGCACCTTCCAGAACATCCGCCTGTTCGCCAACATGACGGTCCTGGAGAACGTGCTGGTCGGCCGCCACACCCGCACCAAGGAAGGCCTCTGGTCGGCCCTCCTGCGCGGCCCCGGCTTCAAGAAGGCCGAAAAGGCGAGCGAAGAACGCGCCATGGAACTCCTGGAGTTCATCGGCCTCGCCCACAAGCGCGACCACCTGGCACGCAACCTCCCCTACGGCGAACAGCGCAAGCTGGAGATCGCACGCGCCCTGGCCTCCGAGCCGGGTCTCCTGCTGCTGGACGAACCGACGGCCGGCATGAACCCCCAAGAGACGCGGGCGACCGAGGAGTTGGTCTTCGCCATCCGCGACAAGGGCATCGCCGTCCTCGTCATCGAGCACGACATGCGCTTCATCTTCAACCTCTGCGACCGCGTCGCCGTCCTCGTCCAGGGCGAGAAACTCGTCGAAGGCACCTCCGATGTCGTCCAGGCCGACGAACGCGTCGTGGCCGCCTACCTCGGCGAACCCTTCGAAGGCGCCCCCGAGGACACCCAGCCCGCGGCGGAGGCGGAGAGCACCACCAGCACCAAGGGAGAAGCCCAGTGACCGCACTGCTAGAGGTCGAGGACCTCAGGGTCGCCTACGGCAAGATCGAAGCCGTCAAGGGCATCTCCTTCAGCGTCGAGGCCGGCCAGGTCGTCACCCTCATCGGCACCAACGGCGCCGGCAAGACGACCACCCTGCGCACCCTCTCCGGCCTGTTGCAGCCCTCCGGCGGCAACATCACCTTCGACGGCAAACCGCTGAAGAACGTCCCCGCACACAAGATCGTCTCCCTCGGGCTGGCCCACTCCCCCGAAGGCCGACACATCTTCCCCCGCCTCACCATCGCCGAGAACCTCCAGCTCGGTGCCTTCCTCCGCAAGGACAAGGAAGGCATCGAGAAGGACATCCAGCGCGCCTACGACCTCTTCCCGATCCTGGGAGAGCGCCAGAAGCAGGCCGCGGGAACCCTCTCCGGCGGTGAGCAGCAGATGCTGGCGATGGGCCGCGCGCTCATGTCCCAGCCGAAGCTGCTGATGCTGGACGAACCGTCCATGGGTCTCTCGCCGATCATGATGCAGAAGATCCTGGCGACGATCGTGGAGCTCAAGGCCTCCGGCACGACGATCCTCCTCGTCGAACAGAACGCCCAGGCAGCCCTGTCGCTAGCCGACCAGGGCCACGTCATGGAGGTCGGCAACATCGTCCTCTCCGGCACGGGCCAGGACCTGCTGCACGACGAGTCGGTACGGAAGGCGTACCTCGGCGAGGACTGAGTCTTCGTCTTCCGGTCGCTTCCGGTTGTTTCTCTACGACGAGGCCCGCGCCCCCAGCTTCGGGGGCGCGGGCCTCGTCGTAGGTAACGTCGCGGGTGTCAGCCCTTCGAGGACTTCTTCTCGTCCGCGTCCTGGATGACCGCCTCGGCGACCTGCTGCATGGACATCCGACGGTCCATCGACGTCTTCTGGATCCACCGGAACGCGGCCGGCTCGGACAGCCCGTACTCAGTCTGGAGAATCGACTTCGCCCGGTCGACCAGCTTGCGGGTCTCCAGCCGCAGCGTGAGGTCGGCGACCTCCTGCTCCAACTGCTTGAGCTCGGTGAAGCGCGAAACGGCCATCTCGATCGCGGGCACGACGTCACTCTTGCTGAAGGGCTTCACGAGGTACGCCATCGCACCGGCGTCCCTCGCCCGCTCGACGAGGTCACGCTGCGAGAAGGCGGTGAGCATCAGTACGGGAGCGATGCCCTCCTCGGCGATCTTCTCGGCCGCGGAGATGCCGTCCAGCTTGGGCATCTTCACATCGAGGATCACCAGGTCGGGCTTGTGCTCACGGGCCAGCTCGACGGCCTGCTCACCATCACCGGCCTCACCGACGACGGTGTACCCCTCCTCCTCCAGCATCTCTTTGAGATCGAGCCGGATCAGGGCCTCGTCCTCGGCGATGACGACACGGGTCGTCAGCGGAGGCACGTGCGACTTGTCGTCGTCGGGCGCGTCTACGGGCTGGGGCGACTCGGGGGCGGTCACGGGGGCTCCTCGTTCAGGGCACGGGGGTAGTGCTGACAAGAGCCTACCTAGCTGCGATAAGGTGGGGGCACAGCGGGAGACCGCTGACCTTGGTTTCCGAGGGAGCCCCGGTAGTCCAGCGGTAGAGACAATGGATTCAAAACCCATCAAGCGTCGGTTCGAATCCGACTCGGGGCACTTTTCCTTCAAATCGAAGGCGAACATTTAAAGCGGAGGTTCACGTTCGTGTGAACCTCCGCTTTTTGCCGCGTGTCGCGACGATCACTCTCGCAGGGTGATCGCATGTACGACATCAGCACACGCAAGCGAGCAATCGCGCTGGTCGAGCAGGGCCGCAGCCTGAACTCCGTGAGCCGCGAGACCGGCATCTCCCGTGCCGCGATCCGCTCCTGGCAGGACCGACTTGAACCCCTGCCCAGCATCGCAGCTCCGGCCCCTGGGCCACCTGCCGACGATCACGCCTACGCCTACCTCCTGGGCCTCTACCTCGGCGACGGCTGCATCAGCGCCCACCCTCGCGGCACCGGCTACTACCTCAGGATCGCGTGCGCCGACGCGTGGCCCGGGCTCATCCAACTGTGCCGCGAGGCCATAGCGAAGGTGCGCCCCGACATCGGCGTCTTCGCACTCCAGAAGGAGGGCTACACGATGGTGACCAGCTACTACCGGCACTGGCCCTACCTCTTCCCCCAACACGGCCCCGGCGTGAAGCACAAGCGCGAAATCGCCCTCGAACCCTGGCAGTTGGACATCGTCGACGCCCACCCCTGGGAGTTCATCCGGGGTCTCGTCCACTCCGACGGCTGCCGCATCATCAACTGGACGACCCGCCTCGTCGGCGGTGAGACAAAGCGCTACGAATACCCCCGGTACTTCTTCACCAACCTCTCCACGGACATCAGGCGGCTCTACACCGACACCCTCGACAAGGCCGGCGTCAGCTGGAAGCAGGCGAACGCCCACAACATCTCCGTCGCCCGCAAAGCCTCAGTCGCCCTCATGGACACCCCCGTAGGCCCCAAACACTGACCCCACCCACGATGTTCGGCCGCATGACACCCCTGATCAGACAAGGTTTCGCCGCGGCCGCCACAGGCGTGAGTCCGGAATCCGCCGGGATTCATCGCCGCCCCGACACCCGGCATCGTCAAGAACGCGGCCGGAGAAGTCATCTGGGACAACGACGCCTACGCCAGCCTCTGGCGCATGTCTCAACTCACCGGGAAACAGGGGCTGTTCAAGGTCACCGGCCTCATCTACACCCACCCGCACGTCGACCACTACGGCGGCTGCCGAGGCGTCCTCCCGGACGGCGCCGGTGATGTACCGATCATCGCCCCCGAGGGCTTCATGGAGCACGCCGTCTCCGAGAACGTATACGCAGGCACGGCGATGACCCGCCGTTCCATCTACATGTACGGCGCCCAACTCCGGTCTCGCGGCCCGCGAAATCGCGGAGGAGTTCCAACTGGCGCCCGCGCTTGCGGAAGTGTGGGCGAACCGGGGTTATTGCGGGTCCATCAGCCATAACGCGAAGGGGATTTATCAGCGGTGCATGGGGTGGTTCGACGCCAATCCGGCTCATCTTTGGGAGCATTCGCCGGTCGCGGAGGCGAAGCGATACGTCAAGGCGTTGGGCGGCATCAGCTCCGCCGTGTCGATAGCCCGCGAATTCGTCCGCGACGGCGATCTCCGTTTCGCCGCCACTCTCCTCAACCATTGCGTTTTCGCCGAGCCCGATCACGATCGCGAGAAACTCAAGCAACTCCTCGCCCAGGTCTACGAAATGCCGGCGTACGCGACGGAGAACGCGGTCCGGCGGAACTTCCATCTCACGGGTTCGCCATTGACCGGTATCTGCCGGGGCAGGCCACGTACTGGCATCTCCGGCTGAAGCACGGTGTGTTGACGCGTACGTCGGGTGCCTCGCCCAACCCCTTCGCCGGGCCGACTCTCACCATGAACAAGGTGCGGTTGTTGCGGCTGTTGGCCGGGAAGGGGTTGGGGACGATTCAGGTGTCCGGGGACGTCACGTTGCTCACCACGTTGTTCTCGGTGGTCGTGACTCCTGCGGCGGACTTCAACATCGTTACGCGTAGGGCTACTTGGGGCTGTCGTCCTCGCCGACGTGGTGGACGCGGACGAGGTTGGTCGAGCCGGCGACTCCGGGGGGCGAGCCGGCCGTGATGACGACGATGTCGCCCTTCTCGCAGCGGCCGTACTTGAGGAGGAGTTCGTCGACCTGGTCGACCATGGCGTCGGTGGAGTCGACGTGGGGGCCGAGGATGGTCTCCACGCCCCAGGTGAGGTTGAGTTGGGCGCGGGTGGCCGGGTCCGGGGTGAAGGCCATGACCGGGATCGGCGAGCGGTAGCGGGAGAGGCGGCGGACCGTGTCGCCGGACTGGGTGAAGGCGACGAGGTACTTCGCGCCGAGGAAGTCGCCCATCTCGGCGGCGGCTCGGGCGACGGCGCCGCCCTGGGTGCGGGGCTTGTTGCGTTCGGTCAGCGGGGGCAGGCCCTTGGCGAGGATGTCTTCCTCGGCGGCCTCGATGATGCGGGCCATGGTGGTGACGGTGGCGATGGGGTACTTGCCGACGCTGGTCTCGCCGGAGAGCATCACCGCGTCCGTGCCGTCGATCACGGCGTTCGCCACATCGGAGGCTTCCGCCCTGGTCGGGCGGGAGTTCTCGATCATCGAGTCGAGCATCTGGGTGGCGACGATGACCGGCTTGGCGTTGCGCTTGGCCAGCTTGATCGCGCGCTTCTGGACGATCGGGACCTGTTCGAGGGGCATCTCCACGCCGAGGTCGCCGCGGGCCACCATGATGCCGTCGAAGGCGGCGACGATGTCGTCGATGGCCTCGACCGCCTGGGGTTTCTCGACCTTGGCGATGACGGGGAGGCGGTGGCCCTCCTCGTCCATGATGCGGTGGACCTCGTCGATGTCCTTGCCGCTGCGGACGAAGGACAGCGCGATCACGTCGAAGCCCGCGCGCAGGGCCCAGCGGAGGTCGTCCTCGTCCTTGTCGGAGAGGGCGGGGACGGAGACGGCGACTCCGGGGAGGTTGAGGCCCTTGTGGTCGGAGACCATGCCGCCTTCGACGACCTCGGTGTGGACGCGGGGGCCGTCGACGGAGGTGACTTCGAGGCAGACCTTGCCGTCGTCGACGAGGACGCGTTCGCCGGGGGTGACGTCGGTGGCGAGGCCGGCGTAGGTCGTGCCGCAGGACTGGCGGTCGCCTGCCGCGCCTTCTTCGACGGTGATGGTGAAGGTGTCTCCGCGTTCAAGGAGTACGGGGCCTTCGGTGAAGTGGCCGAGTCGGATCTTCGGGCCTTGAAGGTCGGCGAGCATTCCGACGCTGCGGCCGGTCTCCTCGGCGGCCTTTCGGACGCGCTGGTAGCGCTCCTCGTGTTCGGCGTGGGTGCCGTGGCTGAGGTTGAAGCGGGCTACGTCCATTCCGGCTTCGACCAGGGCTTTGATCTGGTCGTACGAGTCGGTTGCGGGGCCCAAGGTACAGACGATTTTTGCTCGGCGCATGGTTTGAGCCTAGACCTTACCGATGGGTAGGGAATTGGCCGTGCATGACTACTCAACAACCTTTGGGTGAAGGCTTATTGACAAGGCTTGAATGTGCGGCGGGGTGCTCCAATGAGCGTTCGCACGGTCGAATTGAAGGGTGGGCTCATAGGCGCGGCGGCGCCATCGTGAAGCGTGCGTTGACCTGGGCGTAGACGGTCTGCCGTTGGGGTTCGAGGTCGAGGGGCGCCGCGGTGGTGTCCTCGCCTCCACCGGCGGCGAAGGACATGGAGCGCATACGGCTCTGGGGTGCGCCGTAGGTCTGGGCGTTCTCGGCGCCGATGTCGGCCAGCTCCACCAGAGCGGCCAAGGTCGTACCCAGCGCCTCGGCGTATTCGCGGGCGCGTTGGACGGCTTCGTGGACTGCTTGCTGGCGGGCCTTGCGGTGGACGGGCGAGTCGGGGCGCAGGGCCCACCAGGGGCCGTCGACGCGGGTGAGGTCGAGGTCGGCGAGGCGGGTGGTGAGTTCGCCGAGGGCGGTGAAGTCGGCGAGTTCGGCGGTGACGTTGACTCTGCCGTGGTAGCGGTGGACGCGTTCGCCGCGGCCGTGCTTGGTGAGTTCGGGGGTGATGGAGAAGCCGCCGGTCTCCAGGCGTTCGACGGCCTCGCCGTAGCTCTTGACCAGGTCGAGGACGGTGGCGTTGCGGCGGGTGAGGTCGTCGAGGGCGGTGCGGCGGTCGGTGCCGCGGGCGGCGACGGTGATGCCGATGCGGGCGATCTCGGGGTCGACTTCGAGGCGGGCCTCGCCGCGGACGGCGATGCGGGGGGCGTCGGGGGTGCCGTAGGGGACAGGGGGTTGGGGTTCGTCTGTGGGCGCGGTCATGTGTCCCACTGTGTCATTCACCGGTGGGTCACAGCTTGTGGTGGTCATCAGATCGAAACCTGCGGGGGCTGTTGCGCCAGGTAAGAAACGGGTCAGAATCTACGCGCGTTGTTGACCGTTTCCCGAGGAGATCCAGACATGCCCTTGAACCGCCGGAAGTTCCTGAAGAAGTCCGCCGTGACGGGCGCCGGGGTCGCGCTGGCCGGTGCGGCGGCGGCTCCGGCGGCGCAGGCCGCGGAGAAGAAGAAGCCGGGCAGGCACCCCAAGCGGTACTCGCTGACCGTCATGGGCACGACGGACCTGCACGGGCATGTCTTCAACTGGGACTACTTCAAGGACGCGGAGTACGCGGACGCCAAGGGCAACGCGATGGGTCTGGCGCGGGTGTCGACCCTGGTGAACCAGATCCGCCAGGAGAAGGGGCGGCGGAACACGCTGCTGCTGGACGCGGGCGACACGATCCAGGGCACCCCGCTGACGTACTACTTCGCGAAGGTGGACCCGATCACCGCCAAGGGCGGGCCGGTGCACCCGATGGCGCAGGCGATGAACGCGATCGGGTACGACGCGGCGGCGCTGGGCAACCACGAGTTCAACTACGGCATCGAGACGCTGCGGAAGTTCGAGGACCAGTGCCGCTTCCCGCTGCTCGGGGCCAACGCGCTGGACGCGAAGACGCTGAAGCCCGCGTTCCCGCCGTACTTCCTCAAGAAGTTCCAGGTGCCGGGTGCGCCCCCGGTGAAGGTCGCGGTCCTCGGCCTCACCAACCCGGGTATCGCGATCTGGGACAAGGCGTATGTGCAGGGGAAGTTGACGTTCCCGGGGCTTGAGGAGCAGGCGGCGAAGTGGGTGCCGAAGCTGAAGTCGATGGGGGCGGATGTCGTCGTCGTGTCGGCGCACTCCGGGTCGTCGGGGACGTCGTCGTACGGTGATCAGCTGCCGTACGTGGAGAACTCGGCGGCGCTCGTCGCGCAGCAGGTGCCGGGGATCGACGCGATCCTCGTCGGGCACGCGCACGTGGAGATCCCGGAGTTGAAGGTCACGAACACGGCGACGGGGAAGACCGTCGTGCTGTCCGAACCGCTGTGCTACGCCGAGCGGTTGAGCGTCTTCGATTTCGAGTTGGTCTTCGAGAAGGGGCGTTGGACCGTCGAGTCGGTGGCCGCGTCGCTGCGGGACGCGAAGACGGTCGCGGACGACCCGAAGATCACGCGGCTGCTGAAGGACGAGCACGCGCTGGTCGTGGAGTACGTCAACCAGGTGGTCGGTACGGCGACGGCGACGCTGACGACGGTCGACGCGCGGTACAAGGACGCTCCGATCATCGACCTGATCACCAAGGTCCAGGAGGACGTGGTGAAGGCGGCGTTGGTGGGGACGGCGTACGCGTCGCTGCCGGTGATCGCGCAGGCGTCGCCGTTCTCGCGGACCTCGGAGATCCCGGCGGGCAACGTGACGATCCGGGATCTTTCGGGTCTGTACGTGTACGACAACACGCTGGTCGCAAAGTTGCTGACGGGTGCTCAGGTGCGGGCGTACCTGGAGTACTCGGCGGAGTACTTCGTGCAGACGGCGGCGGATGCGGTGGTCGACACGGAGAAGCTGACGAACGCGAACGGCCGCCCGGACTACAACTACGACTACGTGTCCGGGTTCTCGTACGACATCGACATCGCGCAGGCGGCGGGTTCGCGGATCAAGAACCTCACCTACAACGGTGCGGCGCTGGACGACGCTCAGCAGTTCGTGCTGGCGGTGAACAACTACCGGGCGAACGGCGGCGGTGCGTTCCCGCATGTGGCGTCGGCGACCGAGGTGTGGTCGGAGTCGACGGAGATCCGGACGCGGATCGCGGAGTGGGCGACCGCGAAGGGTGTGCTGGATCCGGCCGACTTCGCCTCGGTGGACTGGAAGTTGACGCGCAACGGGACGCCGGTTTTCTAGAGGCTCCGGTGTTCTAGAGGCTCGGGTTTTCTCGGGTGGGGGTCCGGCGGTTCTGGTTGCCGCCGGGCCCCTTCCTAGCGTCCTTCCACGAGTGGGGTGAGGGTGCGGGTGGCCTGGCGGGCCGGGGGGATCTGGACCTGGGGGTCAAGGCCGAAGGTGGTGAAGGCGGTTCGGCCGGGGAGGGGGTAAGGCTCCTTGCCGGTGAGGGAGTTGAGGATGGTGGCGCTGCGCCAGGCGGCGAGGCCGAGGTCGGGGGCGCCGACGCCGTGGGTGTGGAGTTCGGCGTTCTGGACGTAGACGTGACAGCCCGCGCCGGTGACGGAGGGGTCGAGCACGAGCCTGAACTGGTCGTCGATGCGCGGGCGTTCGGCGCTGTCGCGGCGCAGGTAGGGGTCGAGTCCGGCGAGGATGCGGCCGAGGGGGCGTTCGCGGTAGCCGGTGGCGAGGACGACGGCGTCGGTGGTGAGGCGGGAGCGGGTGTTCTGCTGGAGGTGTTCCAGGTGGAGCTCGACCTTGGTGGTCGCGATGCGGCCCGCGGTGCGGACGCGGACGCCGGGGGTGAGGACGGCGTCGGGCCAACCGCCGTGCAGGGTACGGCGGTAGAGCTCGTCGTGGATGGCGGCGATGGTGTCGGCGTCGATGCCCTTGTGGAGTTGCCACTGCGAGGTGACGAGGCGGTCGCGGACGGGTTCGGCGAGGGCGTGGAAGTAGCGGGTGTAGTCGGGGGTGAAGTGCTCCAGGCCGAGCTTGGAGTACTCCATGGGCGCGAACGCCTCGCTGCGGCCGATCCAGTGGAGCTTCTCGTGTCCCGCGGGGCGGTGGCGGAGCAGGTCGAGGAAGACCTCGGCGCCGGTCTGTCCCGATCCGATGACGGTGATGTGGTCGGCGGCGAGAAACGTTTCGCGGTGGGCGAGGTAGTCGGCGGCGTGGATGACGGGGACGCCGGGGGCTTCGACGAGGGGCTTGAGCGGGTCGGGGACGTAGGGGGCGGTGCCGACGCCGAGCACGATGTTCTTGGTGTACGTCCGCCCGAGGGCTTCCGCTTCTCCATCGCTGTCGAGCTGGGTGAAGTCGACCTCGAACACGTCGCGTTCGGGGTTGAAGCGGACGGCGTCGACCTGGTGGCCGAAGTGGAGTCCGGGGAGGCTGTCGGCGACCCAGCGGCAGTAGGCGTCGTACTCGGCGCGCTGGATGTGGAAGCGCTCGGCGAAGTAGAAGGGGAAGAGCCGGTCGCGGGCCCTGAGGTAGTTGAGGAAGGACCAGGGGCTGGCGGGGTCGGCGAGGGTCACCAGGTCGGCCAGGAACGGGACTTGGACGGTCGCGCCGTCGATGAGCAGGCCGGGGTGCCAGTCGAAGCCGGGGCGCTGTTCGTAGAAGGCGGTGTCGAGTTCGCTGAGGGGGTGGGCGAGGGCCGCGAGGGAGAGGTTGGACGGTCCGATGCCGATGCCGACCAGGTCGCGGGGTGGATCGGGTTCGTGGTGTGGGGGGTTGGGGGTCTGGGGGTGACCCGTCGGGGGGTGGCTCATCGGGGGGTGTTTCCTTCCACCAGTTTCAGGAGGGCGGCCAGGTCGTCGGGCCGGGCGTGGGGGTTGAGGAGGGTGACCTTGAGCCAGAGCCGGCCGTCGAGCGCGGCCCGGCCGAGGACGGCCCGTCCGTCGGTGAGGAGTTGACGGCGTACGGCGGCCACGGCGTCGTCGGTGGCCTCGGCGGGCCGGAACAGGACGGTGCTGATGACGGGCGGGTCGTAGAGCTCGAAGCCGGGGTGGTTGTGGACCATGGCGGCGAACTCCCGTGCCCGGGCGCAGACTTGGTCGACGAGGGTGCCGAGTCCGGTGCGGCCGAGGGTTTTCAGGGTGACGGCGAGCTTGAGAACGTCGGGGCGTCGGGTGGTGCGCATGGAGCGGCCGAGGAGGTCGGGCAGGCCCGCTTCGGTGTCGTCGTCGGCGTTGAGGTAGTCGGCGCGCTGGGTGAGGGCGGCGAGGTCGCGGGGGTGCCGTACGGCGAGGAGGCCGGCGGCGACGGGTTGCCAGCCGAGTTTGTGCAGGTCGAGGGTGACGGTGTGGGCGCGGTCGAGGCCGGCGAGTTTGTCGCGGTGCCGGTCGCTGAAGGTGAGGCCTCCGCCGTACGCGGCGTCGATGTGGAGGCGGGCGCCGTGGGCGGCGCACAGGCCGGCGATCTCGGGGAGTGGGTCGATGAGTCCGGCGTCGGTGGTGCCCGCGGTGGCGGCGACCAGGACGGAGCCGCGGGAGCCCGGGAGTGCGGTGAGGGCTTCGTCGAGGGCGGCGGGGTCGAGGGTGCCGGTGGGGGCGGGTACGACGACGGGGTCGGGCAGGCCGAGGAGCCAGGCGGCGCGGGGCAGGGAGTGGTGGGCGTTGCTTCCGCAGACCAACCGCACGCTGCCGCCGTTGGCTTCGCGGGCGAGCAGCAGGGCGAGTTGGTTGGCTTCGGTGCCGCCGGTGGTGACGAGGGCGTCGGCGAGGCCGATCTCGTGGGCGAGGGTGCGGGTGACGAGGGCTTCGAGGGCGGAGGCGGCGGGAGCCTGGTCCCAGGAGTCGAGCGACGGGTTGAGCGCGCTGACGGCGAGGTCTGCGGCGGTGGCCACGGCGAGCGGCGGGCAGTGCAGGTGTGCCGCGCACAGCGGGTCGGCGGGGTCGGCGGCGCCTTCCGCCAGCGCGTGCACGAGCGTGCGCAGGGCGTCGGGGTCGCCGTCGTCCGGGAGTACGTCCCCTACGGCGTCCCGCATACGGGCGGCGACCGCGTCGGGGCCACCCGCGGGGAACGGGCCGCCGCGGGCCCGGCGTCCGGTGCCGAGGGCGTCGAGGACGGTGTCGAGCAACGGCCGCAGGGCGTCGGGTCCTTCGGGGCCTGAGGCGAGGGGGGCGCTGCTCATGCTGTCCTCCGGGGCGCGTGGCATGGGGAGTTCCAGCTTGTACCTGGATGAGTCGACGCGCCCGGGGAGAACAACGATCGGAACCCGAAAGGGTGTTGTTCAGGGTCCGGTGTGGGTGTTGGTGCGGGTGCCGGTGTTGGTGCGGGCGTTGCTGGGGGCTGCGCCCCCAGACCCCGCTGCGCCCCCAGACCCCGCTTCGGCCTGAACGGCCTCGTCCTCGAGCGCCGGACGGGCTGAGTCTGTGCGGCCTGCGTCGAAAGGGTGCCGGACGGGTGGATGATGCCGCCCGGCGCCTAAGAAGTCGCCGCTTCCGTCACTCCACCCCGCGTACCCGCAACGCCCGCCCCAGGTCGTCGAGTTGGTCGGCCAACTTGCGGCGCAGGGACGGGATGAGGTCGGCGTCGCGCAGGCACTCCTCGCCCAGGCGGAGGGTTTCGGGGTCGACGGCGTGGGTGGGGAAGGCCCAGCGGCCGGCGGCGTCGGCCATGGCGGGGCCGCGGCGGGCGGCGAGGGCTACCGCGTCCTCGTAGAAGCGGGGCACGTACTCGCTCACCAGGTCGGCCTGTTCGGGTTGCCAGAAGCCCTGGGCCGTGGCGGTGAAGAGGTAGTTGGAGAGGTCGTCCGTGGTGAACATCGCGTCCCAGGCCGCGCGTTTGGCCTCGGGGTCGGGGAGGGCGGCGCGACAGCGGGCGGCGCCTTCCTGGCCGGTGGCGGACGGGTCGCGTTCCAGTTCGGCGGCGATGGCGGACTCGTCGGTGGCGCCGAGGACGGCGAGGCGGGCCAGGACGCGCCAGCGGAGCTCGGGGTCCAGTTCCGGGCCGCCGGGGACGGTGCCTTCGGCGAGCCAGGCGGCGATGGTGTCCGGGTGGGCGGCGACGTCGATGAAGTGGCGTACGGCGATGAGGCGCAGGCCGGGGTTGGAGCCGTCCTCGGTGCGGCGGATGAGGTCGCGGCACAGGGCGGTGAGGGTGGCGAGGGCGACCGGGCGGGCCTCGGGGGTGAGGTAGCGGTCGGTGACCTGGGCGGAGGCAAAGGCGAGGACGCCCTGGACGAGGGCGAGGTCCGTCTCGTGCGGGAGGTGGGCGCGGGCGGCGTCCAGGTAGGCGGAGGCGGGGAGTTGGCCGTCGCGGACGGCGTCGCGCAGGGCGTTCCAGACGACCGCGCGGGTGAGGGGTTCGGGGAGGCCGGAGAGGCTGGTGCGGACGGTCTCCAGGGACTCGGCGTCGAAGCGGATCTTGGCGTAGGTGAAGTCGCCGTCGTTGAGGACGACGAGGGCGGGGCGGGGGCCCATGGTGCTGGTGATGCTGCCGTTGGGGGTGGCGGCGAGGTCCTTCTCGATGCGGCCGCGGAGGATCAGCCGGCTCGCGTCGTGCAGGTCGTGGTCGTAGAGACCGATGGTGATGCGGTGCGGGCGGGTGCCGCCGGTTGATACGAGGGTGCTGAGGTGGGTGAGTCCGTCGTGGTCCAGGGAGGGGTCGCGCTTGGACAGGACTCCAGGGCTGCCCTCGTGCCGGATCGTGTAACTCCAGTGGCCGTCACCGGCGTCGACTTCGGGCGTGAGGGTGTCCACGCCCGTCGTGCGCAGCCACGCGTCCGCCCACGCGTGGACGTCGCGTTCGGTGCCGGAGGCGAGGGAGTCGATGAAGTCGGCGAGGGTGGCGTTGCCGAACTTGTGGCGGGCGAAGTGGGTGTTGATGCCGGCGAGGAAGTCCTTCTCGCCGAGCCAGGCCACCAACTGCCGTAGTGCGGAAGCCCCCTTGGCGTACGAGATGCCGTCGAAGTTGAGGAGGGCGGACGCGGTGTCGTCGACGTTCTCCGGGGCCACGGGGTGGGTCGAGGGGCGCTGGTCGGCGTCGTAGCCCCAGGCCTTGCGGACGACGCCGAAGTCGGTCCAGGTGTCGGTGAAGCGGGTGGCCTCGGTGAGGGTCTGGTAGCCCATGTACTCGGCGAAGGACTCGTTCAGCCAGATGTCGTCCCACCACTGGAGGGTGACGAGGTCGCCGAACCACATGTGGGCCATCTCGTGGGCGATGACCATGCCGCGGGTCTGCCGCTCGGTGTCGGTGACGGCGGAGCGGTAGATGAACTCGTCGCGGAAGGTGACCAGTCCGGGGTTCTCCATGGCGCCCGCGTTGAACTCGGGGACGAAGGCCTGGTCGTAGGAGTCGAAGGGGTAGGGCTCCTCGAACTTCTCGTGGTAGCGGTCGTAGCACTGGCGGGTGATGTCGAGGATCTCGTCGGCGTCCGCGTCGAGGTGGGGGGCCAGGGAGCGGCGGCAGTGGATGCCGAAGGGCAGGCCGCGGTGTTCGGTGCGCACCGAGTGCCAGGGGCCGGCGGCCACGGCTACGAGGTAGGTCGAGATGAGGGGGGTGGGGGCGGCCTGCCAGCGGCCTTCGCCGAGGTGTTCGGTGATGCCGTTGGCGAGGACGGTCCAGCCTTCGGGGGCCGTGACGGTGAGGTCGAAGACGGCCTTGAGGTCGGGCTGGTCGAAGGCGGCGAAGACGCGCTGGACGTCCTCCATGAAGAGCTGGGTGTAGAGGTAGGTCTCGCCGTCGGTGGGGTCCGTGAAGCGGTGCATGCCCTCGCCGGTGCGGGAGTAGCGCATGCTCGCGTCGACGCGCAGTTCGTGCTCGCCCGCGGTGAGGCCGGGCAGCGGGAGCCGGTTCTCGACGAGGTGTTCCGGGTCGAGGGGGTGGCCGTCGAGGGTGACGGAGCGCAGTTCGGCGGGCTTGAGCTCGACGAAGGTGTCGGTGCCTGCTTGATCCCCGCGAACGGTGAACGCGATGACGGTGCGGGAGTCGAAGGTGTCTTCGCCCGTCGTCAGATCGAGTTCGATCGTGTAGCGGTGGACGTCGAGGAGCCTGGCACGGGTCTGCGCTTCGTCGCGCGTCAGTACGGACATGCAGAACATGCTGCCTGATGGCACTGACATGGCACAGAGCAGGTCGCGTACGCGGCTTATGTCCGGTCGGGTGCGGGGGCGGATGCCGATGTGGGTGTGGGTGTGGATGCGGGTGCGGGTGCGGGTGCCGTGTTCTGGGCGTCGCGCCGGCAGGGCACGCGCGCGTCCGGGTGAGGCAGGGCGGGGCGGGGTTCCTGGGGGTCCTTGAGGAGGGCGCGGAGTTCGCGGACCTCCTGTTCGAGGGCCTGGTGGCGCCGGTGGGCGTCGTAGAGGTAGCGGACCTTGGTGCGCAGGGTCCAGGGGTCGACGGGTTTGGTGACGAGGTCGGCGACGCCCAGGGCGAAGGCGGCGGCGGTCAGTTCGGGGTCGAGGCCGAAGCCGGTGAGGAGGATGACGGGGATGTGCTGGGTCTGTTCGAGACGGCGCAGATAGCGGACGACGTCCAGGCCACTGACGCCGGGCATGCGCACGTCGAGCAGGAGGAGGCCGACCCGGCCGCGGAGCACCTGCTTGAGCGCCTCGTCGCCGCTGGTGGCGCGGGCGAGCGGACAGTCCAGCGGGGCCAGGGCGCTCTCCAGCGCGTACAGCGTGTCCTCATGGTCGTCGACGACGAGGATCTTGGCATCCGACGGCATGGCCCGACGTCCCTCCCGCGTGGGACAACCAGCTTATGGCGCAGGCACTGACGGGGCGTGCCCGTCGACCGACATGGAGTGCACAAGGAGCGCACAGCGCAGCATGGCCCCGAACTCGCCCCGCTGTCACGCCCATTACGGGACTCGGGAGGTCAGTTCGCCGTGGGTGAACCGCCGTTCACGGCGTCCTCCGCGATGCGCTCGTGGTGCCGAATCACTTCGCCGATGATGAAATTCAGGAACTTCTCAGCGAACGCCGGGTCCAGCTTGGCGCTTTCGGCCAGCGCGCGGAGGCGTTCGATCTGGCGGGCCTCGCGGGCCGGGTCGGCGGGCGGCAGCCGGTGGGTGGCCTTGAGGACGCCGACCTGCTGGGTGGCCTTGAAGCGTTCGGCGAGCATGTGGACGACGGCCGCGTCGATGTTGTCGATGCTGTCGCGCAGCCGGGCGAGCTCCTCGCGCACGGCGGGGTCGACGTCACCGGTTCCCTTGGTGCTGGTGGTCATGGGCGACCACCCTACGTGGCGTGCGGCCACGCGATCATCGGCCCCTGTGTGGGGTGCGGCTATGTGGCGTGCGGACATTCGACGATCGGGCCTGCGTGATGTGCGGCCACATGGTCGTCGACCCCTATGTGGCGTGCGGCCACTCGATGATCGGTGGATCGGCCGGGTCGGGGACCTGGTCGCTCCAGCCGCCGGGGACGGTGCGGCCCTGTTGGGCGCGGAAGCGGACGGGGGGCATGCCGACGCGACGGGTGAACAGGCGGGAGAAGTAGGCGGGGTCGTCGTAGCCGACACGGCGGGCGACGGCGGCGACCGGGAGTTCGGTGGCGGCAAGGAGTTCCTTGGCGCGGCCCAGGCGGATGCCGAGGAGGTAGTCCTTGGGGCTGCATCCGGCGCCTCGGCGGACGGCGACGCGCAGGGCGGCGGGGGTCATGCCGTGCCGGGTCGCGTGGTCGGCGACGGTCAGCGGCAGACAGGCGTCCCGGGCGAGGGCCTGGAGGACCGGGTCGCCGTCGGGGGCGAGGTCGGCGCGGGCACGGCGCAGGGCGACCAGGAGTTCGTGGACGGCCGCGCCGGTCTCCACCTCCAGGAGGGGGTTGCCGCGCCGCGCGGCGCGCGCCATCCGCCCGATGACCGCGCGGGGGCCGCTCGCGTCCGAGAGGGCCACCACGGGCCGCTCCGGCTCGATGTAGCCGAGTTCGGTGTACGTCGTCGTCGCGGGCCCGGTGAAGTCGACGAACCCCTCGTCCCAGCCGGCGCCGGCGTCGGGCGCGTAGTGGTGCGGGACTCCGGGGGTGAGCCACAGCAGCGCCGGCGCGGTGACGGTCGTGCGGCGGCCGTCGGGGCCCAGGTACCAGCCGCCGCCCGCGCTGATCACGACGGCCACGTGGTGGTCGAGGGTGCGGGGGCCGACGGTGGGCAGGGCGCCGTACTGGAGGCCGACGCCGAGGCAGGCGAGGCCGAGGCGGTGGTGGGCGGGTGTGGGCGTGAAGAAACGCATCCAGGTGTGGTACATCGACGCCCCCTCACACGGTGTTCGGTCCGCTCGGTCCAAGTAACGGTGATCTTTATCCATGGACGTGATCGGCGCCAAGGGGTGAGAGTCGGGGGCATGAGCGAGTTCACCGTGGGCGACAGGGACTTTCTGCTGGACGGGCGGCCGGTGCGGCTGCTGTCCGGGGCACTGCACTACTTCCGGGTGCACGAGGCGAGTTGGGGGCACCGGCTGGCGATGCTGCGCGTGATGGGCCTCAACTGCGTGGAGACGTACGTCCCGTGGAACCTGCACGAGCCGGCGCCGGGCGACTTCCGGGACGTGGCGGCGCTGGGCAGGTTCCTGGACGCCGCGCGGGAGGCCGGCCTGTGGGCGATCGTGCGCCCGGGGCCGTACATCTGCGCGGAGTGGGAGAACGGCGGACTGCCGCACTGGCTGACCGGCGAACTGGGGGCACGCGCGCGTACGCGTGACGCACGCTTCCTGGGCCACCTGGAGCGCTGGTTCCGGCAGCTGCTGCCCGAGGTCGTGTCCCGGCAGCTGGACCGCGGCGGCCCGGTGATCATGGTGCAGATCGAGAACGAGTACGGGAGTTACGGCTCCGACGCGGTGTATCTGCGGCGCGTGGAGGAGCTGTTGCGCGACCAGGGGGTCACGGTCCCGCTGTTCACCTCGGACGGTCCCGAGGACTTCATGCTGAGCGGCGGTTCGGTCCCGGGTGTCCTGGCGACGGTGAATTTCGGGTCCCACGCGCGCGTGGCCTTCGAGACGCTACGAAGGCACCGCACCGAAGGCCCGTTGATGTGCATGGAGTTCTGGTGCGGCTGGTTCGACCACTGGGGCGGCGAGCATGTCGTACGCGATGCCGGGGACGCGGCGGACGCGCTGCGCGAGATCCTGGAGTGCGGTGCGTCGGTCAACCTCTACATGGCGCACGGCGGCACCAATTTCGCCGGCTGGGCGGGTGCCAACCGGGGCGGCGGTGCCCTGCACGAGGGCCCGTTGGAGCCCGATGTGACGTCGTACGACTACGACGCGCCGATCGACGAGTACGGGCGCCCCACGGACAAGTTCTGGCGCTTCCGCGAGGTACTGGCCGCGTACGCGGACGGCCCGCTGCCCGAACTCCCGCCCGCACCGGCCGTGTTGGGCGCCCCGGCCGAGGTGGGCCTGACCGGCTGGACTTCCCTGGCCGCCGTGCTAGAGGCACGCGGCGGGCCGGAGACCGAGGGTCCCGTGCCGCCGAGCTTCGAGGAACTGGACGTGGACCGCGGAATCGTCCGCTACGAAGTGACCGTTCCGGGACCGCGCGCACCGTATCCGCTCACCGCGCGCGGGCTGCGGGACCTCGCGGTGGTGTACGTCGACGGGGAGCGGGCCGGGGTCCTCACGGAGGGCGACGAGCAGCTCAAGGAGCCCGTCGCCGGGCACGCGCGTGTGCAGGTGTGGGTGGAGTCCCTGGGGAGGGTCAATTACGGGCCGCGGCTCGGGGAGGCGAAGGGGATCACCGGGGGGCTGTTGCACGAGCGGCAGTATCTGCACGACGTACGCGCGCGTGGGCTGCGGTTGGACGCGCTGGACGACATCTCGGGGCTGGCGTCGCGGGAGCTGCCGTCGGACGGCTCCCCCGGGCTGTACCGGGGCACCGTCGAGGTACGGGGTGTCGGGGACGCCCTGCTCGAACTGCCGGGCTGGACACGGGGGTTCGTATGGATCAACGGGTTCAGTCTCGGGCGGTACTGGTCGGCCGGGCCGCAACGGGAGTTGTACGTTCCCGGTGCCGTCCTGCGGGAGGGCGTGAACGAGGTGTGGGTGCTGGAGCTTCAGGAGGCGGCGTTCACCGGGAAGCCGGTCGTCCTGCGGGGTCACCGGGAGACGGGGGCGGACCCGATCTCGACCACCCGGGCCCAGTCGGGCGGTGTGTCCGGCACGTAGTCGGGGTCGTCCTCGGCGTACGACGACCCGTCCTCGTACCGGCGCGGGAACAGGCCGACCACCGTCCGGCACGGTGGTCGGGACTCCGGCCAGGGGGTCTGGCCGTCGGTGAGGACGACGACGACGTCGGGCCGACCGCGCAGCGCCTTGGCGAAGCCGGTGCGCAGGTCCGTGCCGCCGCCGCCCAGCAGCTCGATCCCCTCGGCGCGGCACAGCGGTTGCGCGACCTGGGCCGCCGCGTCGCAGGACACCACGGAGACCAGGTCGCGGCGCCCGCCCACGGCCCGTGAGATCGCGGCGACTTCGAGGAGCGCGCTGCCCAACTCGGCGTCGCTGACCGACCCTGAGGTGTCGATGACCACGCACACCCGGGGCGGTCGGCGGCGCAGGCTCGGCAGCACGATGCCGGGCAGCGACACCGAGCGGCGCGAGGGCCTGCCGTAGGTGTAGTCCTCGCCGACGCCGGGAGCGGAGACCGCCGAGCGGATCGCAGCGCCCAGCAACTTCCGCCAGGGCTGCGGCGGATGGAACACCTCCTCGGCCCATCGCCGCCACCCGTTGGGGGCGCTGCCCGGGCGACCCTTGATGGCCTGCGCCACCCGGAAGCGGACCGCGTCGCGCTGCTGCTCGCTGAGCCCGTGCGCGCCGTCCGGTCCCAGCTCCCAGCCCCGGTCGAGGCCGTCGGCACCACTCCCGCAGTCCAGCCACGCCAACTCCTGGGTGCGCGCGCCGAGTTGGAACCAGCGCAGGTAGTCCTCCATCAGGTTCCCGGCGGGCAGTCCCAACGTGCCCGGCTGCACCGCGCCTTCGGGGGTGACCAGGCCGTCGCCGTACGCGTCGTCGTTGATCTCCATGTCGGCGGCGATGTTCATCCGCAACCGCTCCCCCGGGCCGGTCAGTTCGCGCTCACGGGCGACGCGGTCGCTGCGGCCGTGGTGATCACGGAGGAGATGCGACACCTCGTGGACCCAGACACCGGCCAGGTCCTCGACCGGCATCCGGTCCACGAAACCCGGTGAGACGTAGCAGCGCCAGTGCCGGTCGACGGCCATCGTCGGCACCTGCCGCGACTCGACCGTGTGGAGGGCGAACAGGGCCGTGGCGAGGTAGGGGCGGGCGCGGGCGGCGTAGAGGCGGGCGGCGAAGAGCTTGTCGAGGTCGAGAGCGCCCGCCCCAGTGGCTACGGACGTGTTCATCGGCGGGCCTTCGCCGCCTCGGCGGCGCGGTCCGCCCGCTGCGACAGGGTGACGACTCCGGCGAGTCGCTCGATGGCCGGGGGTACGTCCCAGTCCTCGCGGCGCAGCGAGGCGAGGGTGGTCGCGGGGACGACGACCAGGTCCGGGGCGCCGGTCTCCAACGCCCGGACCAGCAGCGCCCAGGCCGCGTCCCAGCGGGCCCGGTCGGGACGGTTGCGGACCGCGGCCACCACGCCGTCGAGCACGGCCTGGCGCAGATCGCCGCGCTCGGGCAGCTCACCGGCCGTCGGGTCGGCGAGGAAGATCTCCGGGTCGGGAAGGTCCATCCGGTCCACACTCGCGAGCAGTTCCAGGCCGGGACCGTCCCCCACCGTGCCCCTGACCAGCAGGGACAGCACTTCCCGGGAGGAACCGGCCGCCGTCGCGAACGCGATCAGGCTCATCGCCATCTCCCAGCTCCGGGGCGAGGGCCAGGCGCCGCCGCGCCGCGTCTCGTTGCCGGGCAGTTGATGGACCAGCTTGGGCCGCCCGGTGAGCAACCCGCACACCGCGCGGCGCGCGAAGTCCACGGCCTCGGGCAGCTTCTCCGGGTCAAGCCGCGGCAGGGTCGCCCGCGGCCAGGTCCCACCGAGTCCGCGTACGACGACCTCGTGGTCGTGCGTCCACTGCAGGTGCACGAACCGGTTCGCGAGCGGCGGGCTCAACTCCCAGCCGTCCGCCGCCGAGGACCGCGGGTTGGCGGCGGCCACGATCCGCACCCCGGACGGCAACCGCAGCGCGCCGATCCGCCGCTCCAGCACCAGCCGCAGCAGCGCGGCCTGCACGGCGGGCGGCGCGGTGGACAACTCGTCCAGGAACAACAGCCCCCGCCCCGCCCGTACGAGCCGTACGGCCCAGTCCGGCGGGGCCATCGGCACGCCCTGCTCAGCCGGATCGTCGCCGACGACAGGCAGCCCGGAGAAGTCGGACGGCTCGTGCACGCTGGCGATCACCGTGGTCAACGGCAGGTCCAGGGCGGCGGCGAGCTGCGTCAGGGCGGCCGTCTTGCCGATACCGGGCTCGCCCCACAGCAGCACGGGGAGGTCGGCGGCGACAGCGAGGGTGAGGGCCTCCAGCTGGGTGTCGGGGCAGAGTTCGGTGGTGGTGTCGCGCAGGAGGGTCAACAGGTCATCGGCGACGTCGAGTTGGGCGGGCGAGGGGATGGGGTCGGCGGGGTTGAGGGCGGCGTACAGGGTGCGTGTGGGCATATGTGGTCACCTTTGGGGTCGAGTTGGGGTGAGGTGAGGCGTGCGTGGGTGCGGGCGGGGGCGAAGTCCCGTGCGGTCAGCGGCTGGTGGTGGGGCAGGGGCGGAGCTTTTGGGCGCGCGGAAGTCCGGGGAAGAAGTGGCCGGACCGTGGGCCGGGTTCGGCCAGGCCCGCCCTGAACAGCCCGTACCTGAGCCGCCGTTCGGCCGCCGCCTGCAGTTCGTCCCGCAGCGCGCCACCGCGCAGCACCGCGTCAGGACCGAGCAGTCCTTCTACGACGGCCAGCGCGCCGGCGGTGTCGCCGTGGATGAGGCGTTCACGCACGCCGGTGAGGCAGTCCGGGCGGCGGTGGGCCTCGTCGATGGCCTGGAGGCAGGGCAGCGGGGTGCCGGTCAGCGCGACCAGCAGTTCCTCGCGACGGATCTCGGCCGGGTCGTGGTCCAGGGGGGCCAGTACGCCGTCGACCAGGCCGATACGGTGTTGGGCGCCTCGGCAGTCGATCAGGTGCGGATCCCCTGCCATCGCCCGGTCCAACACCCGTGCGGAAGCGTCCAGTTGAGGCCTAGGCCGAGGTCGAGGTCGTGTTCGAGACTGATCCGGTACGAGGGCGGCGGCGACCAGTGGATGCAGGCGGTCGGCGTCGATCGCGCCGGTGCGGAGGAGTTCCAGGTCGGGCAGGGTCCAGGTCGCCGCGTCGGGGAGGACCGGCAGGGCGGTGGCGGTGCCGTCCGTCGGTGCCGGTGCGATCCGCAGGGTGCCCGGGACCGGATCCAGGGCCAGGAGGAACCGGTGCCGGGAACCGAACCGCACGACGACCGGACCGGCGCTGCGCCCTTCGGCGCGGAGCACGATCGCCGCCTCCGCGGCCCACCGGTCGACGGCGCAGTTCCGCGCGTCGGGCACCCTGTGCAGGTCCGCGATCGGCGGAGGTTCGGCGCCGGGTGGCCTATCCGCCCCGGACCGGGCCCGCAGCTCGCCGCTTCTCCCCGCGTCCCACAGATGTCGGTGCAGGTCGAGGCGGAACCAACGGCTGGGCCGGGGATGCGGATGCCGGCGGGCGTCGGCGTCGCGGCGGGTGCCGTCCCACAGCGCGAGGCTGATCCGCTGGCCGCCGTCCGCCCAGGCGGGTGGAGTCCGGACCACCAGATGCGGCGGGCCCGTGGCATCGTCGTCGCCATCGTCGCCGTAGCGGGCCAGGGTGAGGGTCAGTCCCGGGCGCAGCAGGCCGTCCGGCGCGATCCTCGGCAGCTGCCATCGGAGCAGGTCAGGGGCGAGTCGGCGGAGATCGGCGCGGACCTTGGCGGCCAGTTCCCGGCCGTGGGTGCGCGCTACGGACCGTAGATCGAGATCGAGGTCCACGCCTGCGGCGGCACAGGCACCTGCCCAGTCCCCGGCACGCCGACGGGCCGTGGCGGTCTCGATCATGGAGGGCGGCACGGCGAACTCGCGCACGCGCAGCCAAAAGGAAAGTCGGGAATCCCCGTTCGCGGTGTGAGGGAGCATCAGCGCTCACCTTGCGCGGACGGGACCCCCGATCTCTGTACGGAGTGAACCATCGTCGTCGTCATCGCGGGGAGCATAACCTTCCCGGCCGCGATCTGTCAGGGGGATTTCAGGGGCGTGCGTTCGTGCGCGTCGGCATACAGTGGATGCGGGTTCAGGGCGTCTCTGGGGGTTGTGGACGTGGCGGACGACGGACCGGTCGAGCACGGCTACCCGCACCTCGATACGGTGCGGGACGCCATCACCGCGCTCTACAAGCGGTTGTCCTACGACACCGTCCAGACGTTCGCGACCAGCGTGGCCCCCGTCGACGTGGCGTTCGGCGACACGGACGACCTGCACCTGGGCGCACAGCGGGTGGCCCGCGAGATGGTCCGGCACTACCGGCTCCCGGACGCGCGGCCGATCATCAGCTTCCGTGAGATGACACATGCGGCGAACGTCGAACTCACCGCCGGGCCCGAGTACTTCATCGAGTTGAACGACCGGTTCCGCACCCATCGGCGGGACATCGGCGCGGCTCTCGCGCACGAGGTCATGCACGTCTATCTGCACCGCCTGGACCTGTCCTTCCCCGGCACCCGCGAGAACGAGATCCTCACGGACACGGCGGCGACGTATCTGGGGGCGGGGTGGCTGTTGCTGGACGCGTACCGGGAGGACGCGGCGTCCTCGCAGAAGCTGGGTTATCTCACCCCGGAGGAGTTCGGGTACGTCCTCGCCAAGCGGGCCCTGGTCTTCGGCGAGGATCCCTCCGTGTGGTTCACCAGCCCGCAGGCCTACACGGCGTACGTCAAGGGCATGGCGCAGGCCCGGCGTGACGAGCAGCAGCCTCCGTTGACGGCGGCGGGGTGGGCGGGGAGGCGCCGGTACGCCCTGGACCGGCGGCACGGGCCCGGGCCGGGTTCTCAGTCAGGCGTGCCGTATGCCTTCAGCGGGGACAAGGGCGGCAGCTTGCGGGTGTCGTTCCCTTGCCCCACCTGTCATCAGCGGATCAGGGTGCCGGTGCGGGGGCGAGTACGGGCGAGGTGTTCTCTGTGCCGGACGGTGTTGGAGTGCGATACGTAGGTTGAAGTGCCGG
Source organism: Streptomyces prunicolor (assembly GCF_045162825.1). Classification (NCBI taxonomy): domain Bacteria; kingdom Bacillati; phylum Actinomycetota; class Actinomycetes; order Kitasatosporales; family Streptomycetaceae; genus Streptomyces; species Streptomyces prunicolor. The sequence continues at coordinate 2,739,581 of NZ_CP108676.1, forward strand.
GTGTGTTCCGGGTGTTGAAGCGGGCGAGCGGCGTCGCAGCGAGCGTCCCTGGGGGCTCCGCCCCCAGCCCCCCGGGCCTATGCCCACCCACCACCCGTCTCGGTCGGCCAAGAAGTGGACGCACAGCTGCAGACTCGGTCGGTCGAGAAGCAGACGTACGGCAGCGGATCGGTCGGCCGAGAATTGGACGCGCCACCCCTCCCCCTACGTCCCATACACCGCCCCCGGCACCCCCGCCTCCCCCAACAACTTCACCACCGTCTCCCCCACCTCCCCCACCCCCCACCGCGCCCCCTTCTCCGCACTGGGCCCCGCCCGCCACCCCTCCATCACGGTGATCCGCCCACCCTCGGCCTCAAAAACCCGCCCGGTGACCCCGGGCCCCTCCGCGGACCCCAGCCACACCACCAACGGCGACACATTCTCCGGCGCCATCACATCGAACCCGGAGTCGGGCGCGGCCATCGTCTCCGCGAAGGTGTGCTCCGTCATGCGGGTCCGTGCCGCGGGGGCGATCGCGTTGACCTGGACGCCGTAGCGGGCGAGTTCGGCCGCCGCGACCAGGGTCAGGCCGATGATGCCGGCCTTGGCGGCGCTGTAGTTGCCCTGTCCGACAGAGCCCAACAGCCCTGCCCCGCTACTGGTGTTGATGATCCGGGCGACCGGGGTACGGCCGGCTTTGGTCTCCGCCCGCCAGTGTGCCGCCGCGTGTTTCAGCGGCAGGAAGTGTCCCTTCAGATGGACCCGCATCACCGCGTCCCAGTCGTCCTCGTCGAGGTTGACGAGCATCCGGTCGCGCAGGTAGCCCGCGTTGTTCACAAGGGTGTCGAGTCGGCCGTAGGTCTCCAGGGCGGTCGACACGAGGGACGCGGCACCGGTGGCCGTGGCGATGTCGCCGCCGTGGGCCACCGCCTCGCCGCCCGCCGCGCGGATCTCGGCGACGACCTGCGCGGCGGGGCTGTCGGGGTCCGGGGTGCCGTCGAGACCGACGCCGAGGTCGTTGACGACGACCCGAGCGCCCTCGGCGGCGAAGGCGAGGGCGTGAGCGCGGCCGAGACCCCGCCCCGCGCCGGTGACGACGACGACCCGCCCATCACAGATTCCGCTCAACTCGTTCAACTCGCACTCACCTCTCCGGTCAACTCACTTCTCCTTGTTGGCAGTTGCCGCGTCCAGGAACGCCGGTCGCTCCCCGCCCCCGTGGACCAGGAGGCTCGCCCCGCTGATGTAGGCGGCGGCGGGGGAGGCCAGAAAGACCGCTGCCGCGCCGATGTCGGAGGGGTCGGCGAGGCGGCCGAGCGGGACGGTTCGGGAGACGGCGTCGATGGCGTCCTCGCCGCCGTAGTGGAGGTGGGCCAGCTCCGTGCGGACCATGCCGACGACGAGCGTGTTGACGCGGATGTCCGGCGCCCACTCCACCGCCATCGAACGGGCCAGGTTCTCCAACCCGGCCTTGGCCGCCCCGTACGCCGCCGAACCGGGCGAGGGCCGGCTGCCGCTGACGCTGCCGATCATCACGACCGAGCCCTTGGCCCGCTTGAGGTGTGCGTACGCGGCGAGGGAGGCGGTGAGTGGTGCGAGGAGGTTCAACTCGATGATCCGCGCGTGCCGTTCGGCCTCCGCGTCGACGAGTGGGCGGTACGGTGCGCCGCCCGCGTTGTTGACGAGTACGTCGAGTCGGGGCAGCGCGGCGAAGAACTCCCGTACGGCGTCCGGGTCGCGGAGGTCGAGGGGCCTGAACTCGGTTCCCTTGACGGGGTCTTCGGGCGGTCGGCGCGCGCAGGTCAGCACCTCGGCACCGGCCTCGACGAAGGCCCGTGCGATACCGGCGCCGACGCCTCGGGTGCCGCCGGTGACGAGGACGGTTCTGTGTGCGAGCGGGGCGTCGCGCGAGTTGTCCACAGGGCGATCGTCGGCAGGGTGGTTATCCACAGGGCCTCCCGCTCGGATTCTCCGGCTGCTAGCTTCGAAGCCTCGCACCTAACAAATGTTTGGTGGAAAGGTAGCTGATGCGTCCATGGGTGTCTCCACCTCGCCCTCGAAAAAGGGGCCCGAAAAAAATGGCGTCGCCGTCGTCACGGTCGACTACCCGCCGGTGAACGCGCTGCCGGTGGACGGCTGGTTCGCCCTGGCCGACGCCGTGCGCACGGCAGGGCGCGACCCCGACGTCCGCTGTGTGGTGCTGGCGGCCGAGGGGCGGGGATTCAACGCGGGCGTGGACATCAAGGAGATACAGGAGCGCGGGCAGTCGGCCCTGGTCGGGGTGAACCGGGGCTGTTTCGAGGCGTTCGCGGCGGTGTACGAGTGCGAGGTGCCGGTCGTGGCAGCGGTGCAGGGATTCTGTCTGGGCGGGGGCATCGGGCTGGTCGGCAACGCGGATGTGATCGTGGCGAGCGAGGACGCCACCTTCGGGCTGCCCGAGCTGGACCGGGGCGCACTGGGCGCCGCCACGCACCTGGCCCGGCTGGTCCCCCAGCACCTGATGCGCGCCCTGTACTACACCTCGCGCACGGCGACGGCGGCCGAGCTGCACGCGCACGGCTCGGTGTGGCGGGTCGTACCGCGCGCCGAACTCCTCCCCGCAGCCCTGGAGTTGGCGGCCGAGATAGCCGCCAAGGACGGCGAGCTGATCCGCCTCGCCAAGTCCGCGATCAACGGCATCGACCCCGTCGACGTCCGCCGCAGCTACCGCTTCGAGCAGGGCTTCACCTACGAGGCGAGCGTCAGCGGCGTGGCCGACCGGATCCGCGACACCTTCGGAAAGCCCGAAGTGACCGGCGAGAAGGCAAGGAAGGAGGCGTAGGTGACCGACAAGACGATGACGGCCGACGAGGTCGTCGCCCGGCTGCACAGCGGCATGACCCTCGGCATCGGCGGCTGGGGCTCGCGCCGCAAACCCATGGCCCTGGTACGGGCGTTGCTCCGCTCGGACCTCACCGACCTCACCGTCGTCTCGTACGGCGGCCCGGACGTCGGCATGCTCGCGGCGGCCGGCCGCATCCGCAAGCTGGTGGCCGCCTTCGTCACGCTCGACTCGATCCCCCTCGAACCGCACTACCGCGCGGCACGCGAGAGCGGAGCGTTCGAGCTGATGGAGGTCGACGAGGGCATGTTCATGTGGGGCCTGCGCGCCGCCGCGAACCGGCTGCCGTTCCTGCCGGTGCGCGCGGGGATCGGTTCGGACGTGATGCGGGTCAACCCCGGCCTGCGGACGGTCACTTCGCCGTACGACGACGGGGAGACGTTCGTCGCGATGCCCGCGCTGCGGCTGGACGCGGCCCTGGTGCACGTCAACCGCGCCGACAGGTTGGGCAACGGGCAGTATCTGGGCCCGGACCCGTACTTCGACGACCTGTTCTGCGAGGCGGCGGACGCGGCCTACGTCTCCTGCGAACGGATCGTGGACACCGCCGAGTTGACGAAGGAGGCGCCGCCGCAGTCCCTGCTCGTCAAGCGGCTGAGCGTGACCGGAGTCGTCGAGGCCCCCGGCGGCGCCCACTTCACCTCATGCGCTCCCGACCACGGCAGGGACGAGGACTTCCAGCGGCTGTATGCGACGACACCCTGGGCGGAGTTCGCCGAGCGCTTCCTGGCCGGTGACGAAGAGGCCTACCGGTCGGCAGTGCGCAACTGGCAGGAGGAGCAAGGGTGATGGACGTATCGCGTAGGGACGTACCGCGGACGGACGTACGGCGTTCCGAGTACTGCGTGATCGCCTGCGCGGAGGCGTGGCGTGACGCGGGTGAGATCCTGGCCAGCCCGATGGGCCTGATCCCCTCCGTCGGGGCCCGGCTGGCCCGGCTCACCTTCGCGCCGGATCTCCTGCTTACCGACGGCGAGGCGATGCTCGTCCGTCCGGACGGGACACCGGAGGGCTGGTTGCCGTACCGGCAGCACCTCGCCCTGGTGTCCGGCGGGCGGCGGCACGTGATGATGGGCGCGAGCCAGATCGACCGGTACGGCAACCAGAACATCTCGTGCGTCGGCGACTGGGCGCGGCCGAAGCGGCAGTTGCTCGGGGTGCGCGGGGCGCCGATCAACACCCTGAACAATCCGACGAGTTACTGGATACCGCGGCACTCCCGGCGGGTGTTCGTGGAGAAGGTCGACATGGTGTGCGGGGTGGGCTACGACCGGGTCGCCGAGCATCCGGGGACGGCCCGCTTCCACCGCATCCCCCGGGTCGTCTCCGACCTCGGTGTCTTCGACTTCGCGACCCCCGACCGCTCGATGCGGCTGGCCTCGCTGCATCCGGGGGTGAGTGTGGAGCAGGTACGGGAGGCGACCGGCTTCGAGCTGACCGTCCCGGACGAGGTGCCGCCGACCCGCGAACCCACCCCGGACGAGTTGCGGCTGATCCGTGAAGTGATCGACCCGGCCGACACCCGCCTCAGAGAAGTGAGTTCATGATGGAGACCGCGCTGACCCGGCTGGTCGGGGTCCGGCATCCGATCGTGCAGACGGGCATGGGGTGGGTGGCGGGACCGCGCCTGGTGTCGGCCACGGCGAACGCGGGCGCGCTGGGCATCCTGGCCTCCGCGACCATGACCACCGACCGGCTCCGGGACGCGGTCCGCGAGGTCAAGTCCCGTACGCGGGAGCCGTTCGGGGTGAATCTGCGCGCGGACGCGACCGACGCCGGCGACCGGGTGCGGATCATCATCGAGGAGGGAGTGCGGGTCGCGTCCTTCGCGCTCGCGCCGTCCGCCGAGCTGATCGCGGAGTTGAAGGAGGCGGGCGTGGTCGTGATCCCGTCGATCGGGGCGCGGCGGCATGCGGAGAAGGTCGCGGCGTGGGGCGCGGACGCGGTGATCGTGCAGGGCGGAGAGGGTGGCGGACACACCGGGGAAGTGGCGACGACGGTGTTGTTACCGCAGGTCGTGGACGCGGTGGACATACCGGTCGTAGCGGCCGGCGGCTTCTTCGACGGACGGGGACTGGTCGCGGCGCTTGCCTACGGGGCGGCGGGCGTCGCCATGGGCACCCGCTTCCTCCTCACCTCGGACTCGACGGTCCCGGACGCGGTGAAGGCGGCGTATCTGGCGGCGACGGTCAAGGACGTGACCGTCACGAGGGCGGTCGACGGCCTGCCGCACCGCATGCTCCGTACGGAACTGGTCGACGCCCTGGAGAACTCCGGCCGCACGAGAACCCTGCTCCAGGCGATACACCGGGCGGCGGGCTTCCGCCGACTGTCCGGACTGACCTGGCGCCGGATGATCCGCGACGGCCTCGCCATGAAGCACGGCAAGGAACTGACCTGGAGCCAGGTGCTGCTCGCCGCGAACACGCCGATGCTGCTCAAGGCGTCGATGGTGGACGGGCGGACAGATCTCGGGGTGATGGCCTCCGGGCAGGTCGCCGGGCTGATCGACGACCTGCCGTCGTGTGCGGAGTTGGTGCGGCGGGTGATGAAACAGGCCGACGAGGTGCTGTGGACGCTGGTCCGGGCCGACGCCTGAACTCAGGGGCGGGGGAAGGGGGCAGGGGGCAGGGGGACCGGGCGGGGCGAGTAGCGCCTGGGAGTTCTCGATCCGGCCCGCGGTTCCGGTGGAGTGGCGCTGGACGCCGACGCTGTGGGTGCCCTTCTTCAGGTCGCCGGTCTCGTCCACGACGAGCACGGCGTCCTTGTCGCCGAGGTGGTCGACGACGAAGGCCCGTATGTCGTCGCGGACTTGGTCCGCATCCCAAGACGCGCGGCTGAGCAGATGCCGCATGCCGGCCGGGCTCGTGTCCCCGGCGGGCTCGGCGATCGTCCAGCAGTTCTTCCTCGGCAGGTCCGCGAGCAGGCCCTGGAACAGAGGACGCCTGCGGGCGCCGGCTGCTGTCCTGGCCGGGGCTTGGCGGTCACATCTTCTGTACCTCGGTCGATACCGTGAACCCTTCTCTGCGGCAGGCGTCCAGGACCGTCGCCGTGGCGCTGGTCCAGAAGAAGTAGCGGTGGCCCTGGACGGTGCGCAGTCCGACACCGGGTGTACCCAGGCGGCCGCGGCAGGGGAAGACCTCGACGATGTCCTCCGGTGTGCCGGCCAGCGGTTGCGCTCCGGACAGCTGCCACACGGCACCGAACAGGCGGATCCTCAGGCGCAGTCGCCCGGGGTCGACCGTGAGTACACCGAACGGCCAGGTTGCGTTGAGCCGTCCCCCACCGAAGCGCGCTGCCGGGAAGTTCGCCCCACCCGTTATCTGCATCTGCCCAGCATGCCCACAGCGGACCATCGGCTTTCCATCGGGGTGGCATCGCGGTCCTGATCAGGTGGCATGCCCGGTATGTCGCCACCGGCACCAGGCCCGCGCCCGCACCAGCCGCGACCACTGACAAGCCGCCCTACAGCCATGAAGATCACGATCTGCGGCCGGAGTACCAGGACGTGGCCCGCGTCGATCAGAGCCGTTCGATGATCGTCACGTTGGCCTGGCCGCCGCCCTCGCACATGGTCTGGAGGCCGAACCGGCCGCCGGTGCGCTCCAGTTCGTGCAGGAGGGTGGTCATGAGTTTGACGCCGGTCGCGCCGAGGGGATGGCCGAGGGCGATCGCGCCGCCGTTGACGTTGACCTTCTCCGGGTCGGCGCCCGTCTCCTTCAGCCAGGCGAGGACGACGGGCGCGAAGGCCTCGTTGATCTCGACGAGGTCGATGGCGTCGATGGAGAGACCGGTCTTCTTCAACGCGTGGGCGGTGGCCGGGATGGGCGCCGAGAGCATACGGATCGGATCCTCGCCCCGGACCGAGAGGTGATGGACACGGGCACGAGGGCGTAGACCGTGCTCCCGCACCGCCCGTTCCGAGGCGAGCAGCATCGCCGCCGCGCCGTCGGAGACCTGGGAGGAGCACGCGGCGGTGATGGTGCCGCCGTCGACGACGGGTTTCAGGCCGGCCATCTTCTCCAGCGAGGTGTCCCGGCGCGGGCCCTCGTCGACCGCGACCGCGCCGTAGGCGACCGTCTCGCGTTCGAAGCGGCCCTCGTCGATCGCGCGCAGGGCCCGCCGGTGTGAGCGGAGGGCGAACTCCTCCTGCTCCTGCCTGCTGATCCCCCACTTCGCGGCGATCATCTCGGCCCCCGCGAACTGGTTGACGGGCCGTGTCCCGTACCGCGCGCGCCAGCCCTCGCTGCCTGCGAAAGGGCCCTCGGTGAGCCCGAGAGGCAGGGCGGCCTGGCGGGAGGCGAAGGCGATGGGGATGAGGGACATGTTCTGGACGCCGCCCGCGACGACGAGGTCCTGCGTGCCGGACAGCACGCCCTGCGCCGCGAAGTGCACGGCCTGCTGCGAGGACCCGCACTGCCGGTCCACCGTCACGCCCGGCACCTCCTCGGGCAGCCCGGCCGCCAGCCAAGCCGTCCGCGCGATGTCCCCGGCCTGCGGCCCCACCGCGTCCAGACACCCGAAGACGACGTCCTCGACGGCGGCGGGATCGATCCCCGAGCGCGCGACCAACTCCTTGAGCACATGCGCGCCGAGGTCGGCCGGATGCACCCCGCTCAGCCCTCCCCCGCGCCGCCCGACGGGCGTACGGACCGCTTCGACGATATAGGCCTCGGCCATGTCAACTCCCCATACAGACACGTGAGTTATGTGCGTACGGCGATCCCGTCCAGCACCATCGACAGGTACTGCCGGGCGATCTCCTCGGCACTGTGCTGTCCACCCGGCCGGTACCAGGAGGCGGCGACCCACACCGTGTCGCGGACGAACCGGTAGGTGAGCCGGACGTCGAGGTCGGCGCGGAAGACCTGGGCGGCGACCCCGCGCTCCAGCGTGGACAGCCACGCCTTCTCGAACTTGCGCTGCGACTCGGCGAGGAACGCGAACCGCTCCTGCGCGACCAGGTGCTTGCTCTCCTTCTGGTAGATCGCGACGGCGGCGCGGTGCCGGTCGATCTCCCGGAACGACTCCGTGACCAGGGCCTCCAGCGTCTCGCGCGGGCTCAACTCGGCGTCCAGGACGGTGTCATAGCCGCCCCACAGCTCGTCGAGGAAGGTCCGCAGGATCTCCTCCAGCATCGATTCCTTGGAGTCGAAGTGGTAGTAGAGGCTGCCCGCGAGCATGCCCGCGTGGTCGGCGATCTTCCGTACGGTGGTGGCGTTGTACCCCTGCTCGGCGAAGACCTCGGCCGCCGTGTCGAGGAGTTCACGACGGCGGGCCGGAGCGGCGGTCACCGGGGGTTTCTTCTTGGTCGGCACGCCACCATTGTCGTGCCAGAGCCTTGGTCCCTCGCGCCGCTACGCATGTTGGCTACTGACGGAGACAACCTCGCCGGTCATGTAGGACGAGTAGTCCGAGGCCAGGAACACGATCACGTTGGCCACCTCCCAGGGCTCCGCGTACCGTCCGAAGGCCTCGCGCGCGGTGAGTTCGGCGAGCAGCTCGGGCGTCGTGACCTTCACCAGGTGCGGGTGCATGGCGAGGCTCGGCGAGACCGCGTTCACCCGCACCCCGTACTCGGCGGCCTCTATCGCCGCGCACCGGGTCAGCGCCATCACGCCCGCCTTGGCCGCCGCGTAGTGCGCCTGTCCGGCCTGGGCACGCCAGCCGACGACGGAGGCGTTGTTGACGATCACCCCGCCGCCGCTCTCGCGCATCGCGCGCAGGGCGGCCCGGGTGCACCGGAACGTGCCGTTCAAGGTCACGTCCAGCACCTTCGACCACTGCTCGTCGGTCATGTCGACGAGGTCCGAAGTCCCGCCCAGGCCCGCGTTGTTGACGACGACGTCGAGTCGCCCGTGCGCGGCGACGGCCGCGTCGAACAACGCCTGCACCTGCGCCTCGTCGGTGACATCGCACGGCAGCGCGGCGACCGACTCCGGCCCGAACTCCCCGGCCAGCTCGGCCTCGTACTCCTTCAGCCGTCGCGTGTGCGCGTCACTGATCAGTACGCGCGCGCCCTCCTGGAGGAAGCGGCGCGTGGTGGCCCCGCCGATGCCCGCACCGGCGGCGGCGGTGACGACGGCGGTGCGTCCCTTCAGCAGCCCGTGCCCGGGGACGTATGCCGGACTCTCGACGCCTGTCATGGGCCCACGCTAACCTACCAAACACTTGTTAGGGAAGAACTGCCGAAGACTCAAAGGCTCTTGGGGAAGGACTCCCGCCGATGGACCTCGACTTCACTCCTGCCCAGGAGGCGTTCCGCGCCGAGGCCCGCGCCTGGCTGCACGCCCACGTACCGGCCGCACCCCTCCCCTCCCTGGAGACCGAGGCGGGCTTCGCCGCGCACCGCGCCTGGGAGGCCCAACTCGCCGCGGACCGTTGGTCGGTGGTGTCCTGGCCGGAGGAGTACGGCGGCCGGGGCGTGGACCTCGTGCGGTGGCTGGTCTTCGAGGAGGAGTACTACGCGGCGGGCGCGCCGGGCCGGGTCGGTCAGAACGGCATCAACCTGCTCGCCCCGACCCTCTTCGACCACGGCACGCGGGAGCAACGCGCGCGCGTGCTGCCCCCGATGGCGACCGGCGAGGTGGTGTGGGCGCAGGCCTGGTCGGAGCCGGAGGCGGGTTCGGACCTGGCCTCGCTCACCTCGCGCGCGGTGCGCACGGACGGGGGCTGGCTGCTGAGCGGGCAGAAGACGTGGTCCTCGCGGGCGGCCTTCGCGGACCGCGCGTTCGGCCTCTTCCGCAGCGAGCCGAACACCCCGAAGCCCCAACAAGGCCTGACCTACCTGATGTTCGACCTGCGCGCGCCCGGCGTCACAGTCCGCCCGATCGGCCGCCTCGACGGCAAACCGGCCTTCGCGGAGCTGTTCCTGGACGAGGTGTTCGTCCCCGACGAGGACGTGATCGGCGAGCCGGGGCAGGGCTGGCGGGTCGCCATGTCGACCGCGGGCAACGAACGCGGACTCACCCTCCGCTCCCCCGGCCGCTTCCTCGCCGCCGCCGACCGCCTGCTCAACCTCTGGCAGGCACAAGGCAGTTCACCCACAACCAGGGACCGGGTGGCCGACGCCGTGATCGGCGCCCGCGCCTACCAGCTCTTCACGTACGCCAACGCCTCCCGTTTCCTGGACGGCGAGTCCATCGGCCCGGAGTCCAGCCTGAACAAGGTGTTCTGGTCCGAGTACGACATCGCGCTGCACGAGACGGCCCTCGAACTACTCGGAGCGGAGGGCGAGTTGGCGGACTCCGACTGGGCCGAGGGCTATGTCTTCTCCCTCGCGGGTCCCATCTACGCCGGTACGAACGAGATCCAGCGCGACATCATCGCCGAGCGCCTGCTCGGCCTGCCGAAGGGCCGCCGCTGATGCGCTTTCTCCTCGACCCCGAACAGCGGGCGTTCGCCGACTCGTTGAACGCGATGCTGACGGCGGCGGAGACTCCGTCGGTCGTACGGGCATGGAGTCGCGGCGAGCACACGAGCGGGCGGGCCCTGTGGCGCCGTATCGCCGAAGCCGGGGTGTTCTCGCTGGCGGTGCCCGAGGCGTACGAGGGGCTGGGACCCCGGCCGGTCGAACTCGCCGTGGCGTTCGTGGAGTTGGGGCGGCACGCGGTTCCGGGACCTCTGGTGGAGACGGTCATGGCGGCCGCGCTGCTGGCCGAACCCGGCCCGGCCAAGCGCCTGTTGCCCGCGCTGGCCTCGGGTGAGGCGATGGCCACGGCGGCGCCGACGGGATCGTACGCACTGGACGGTGACGTGGCGACGACGCGCCTGAGCTGGGACGGGGACGGGGACGGACTGCGGATGGCCCCCGGGCACGGGCCGGTACGCACGTCCCTGGACCCGGCGCGCCGCCTCACCGCGCTCCTCCCCGGCGGTGAACTCCTCGCCCCGGACCCGCCCTTGGCCCACGCCCTCGCCTGGGCCCGGCTCGCCACCGCCGCCCAGGCCCTCGGCGTCGGACTCGCGCTGCTCGACAGGACGGTCACCTACGTCAAGCAGCGCACCCAATTCGGTGTCCCCATCGGCTCGTTCCAGGCAGTCAAGCATCAACTGGCCGATGCGAAGATCGCGTTGGAGTTCGCGCGTCCGCTGCTCTTCGGCGCCGCGCTCACCATGACGGAGGCGGACGTGGCCGCCGCGAAGGTCACGGCGTGCGAGGCGGCGTACCGGACCGCCCGTACGGCGCTTCAACTCCACGGCGCGATCGGTTACACCGCCGAGTACGACCTGTCGCTGTGGCTGACCAAGGCCCTTGCCCTGCGCGCGAGTTGGGGCAGCCCGGGTGAGTGCCGGGCCGCCGCACTCAACGGCCTCAGTGGTGGTGGTCGCCGCTCGTGAGTTCCTTGTACTCCTCCGAGGTCGGCTTCGGGATGCGGGCTTCGGGTCCGAACATCGCCTTGGCGAGCCGGGCCCGTACCCGCTGCCCGCCCTTGACCCGCCGCTCGACGCCGTTCGCGTCGACGAGCGGGCCGATCGCGTACGGCGGTTCCTGTTCGTGCTGGGTGAGCCTGAACCGCTCGCCGGGGGCGAGGGGGTCGTGGACCTCGACGTACTCGCCGTGCGGCAGCATCTTGATGAGGCCGGACTCGCGGCCGTGCAACACCTTGTCCCGGTCCCGGCGTTGGAGCCCGAGGCAGACGCGTTTGGTGATCAGGAACGCGGCGACCGGCATGGCGAAGAAGGAGACCCGCACGAACCAGGTGATCGCGTTGATGGAGAGATTCAGATGCGTGGCCACGACGTCGTTGCCGCCGCCGATCAGCAGCACCGCGTACAGGCTGAGCCAGGCCACTCCGAGTCCGGTGCGCACGGGCATGTTGCGCGGCCGGTCCAGGATGTGGTGTTCGCGTTTGTCGCCGGTGATCCAGGCCTCGATGAACGGGTAGGCGCCGATGGCGGCGAGGATCAGCGGGAAGAGCGTGAAGGGGATGAAGACGCCCAACTCCAGTGTGTGGCCCCAGGCGTTGATCTCCCATCCCGGCATCACCCGGATCAGCCCCTCGGAGAAGCCGAGATACCAGTCGGGTTGGGCGCCGGTCGTCACCAGGTCCGGCCGGTACGGTCCGAAGGCCCATACGGGGTTGATGCTGGCGATCCCGCCCATGATCGCGAGGACGCCGAAGACGAGGAAGAAGAAGCCGCCCGCCTTGGCCATGTAGACGGGCAGGAAGGGCATGCCGACCACGCTCTTCTGGTCCCGTCCGGCGCCGGGGTACTGCGTGTGCTTGTGGTAGAAGACCAGGATCAGGTGCGCGACCACCAGGCCCAGCATGATCCCCGGCAGCAGCAGGACATGGATCGGGAAGAGCCGCGAGATGATGTCGTGCCCCGGGAACTCCCCGCCGAACAGGAACATCGACATGTACGTGCCGACGATCGGCACGGACAGCATCGCGCCGTCCGCGAAGCGGATGCCGGTGCCGGACAGCAGGTCGTCGGGGAGCGAGTAGCCGGTCAGTCCGGTGAGGATGCCGAGGAACAACAGGGTCCAGCCGAACACCCAGTTGAGCTCGCGTGGCTTGCGGAACGCGCCGGTGAAGAACACCCGCATCATGTGGATGAGCATGCCGGCGATGAAGACGACGGCCGCCCAGTGGTGGATCTGCCGGATCAGCAGCCCGCCGCGCACGTCGAAGCTGATGTCGAGCGTGGACTCGAAGGCCCGGGTCATCGGGATGCCGTTCAACGGCGTGTACGAACCGTGGTAGATGACCTCGACGCCGCTGGGCTCGAAGAACAAGGTGAGATAGATGCCGGTGAGGATCAGGATGAGGAAGCTGTAGAGGCAGATCTCGCCCAGCATGAACGACCAGTGGTCCGGGAAGACCTTGCGCATATTGGACTTGGCGAGCGCGTACAGCCCGAGCCGGCCGTCCGCCCAGTCGGCGAGCTTCTCCCCTTTTCCGGCTGCGTCAGGCCGTCCGGCACCCGCCGCTCCGTTCACCGATCGTGCGCCGTCCATACGTTGGCCGCCCTCCCCGTCGGATCACCCCACAGGGTGCCACGAGGTCCGGGCTAAGCCAACGGTGCGTCAGCAGGCAATGACAGCCCGATCACGGCGGTACGGCCCCGGGCGTGCAGCACCGCATCCTCGGCGCCCAACTGCACGGCGTCGTAAGGCCCGAGGGTCAGCCCGGCCACCTCGGCGGTCCCGTCGAGCACCACGACCAGGGTGTCCGTGCGCAGGGGCAACCGCCCTCGGACGACAGCCACCGTAGGAACATCAGTCGTAGAACCCGCGCCGCCCCTGCACCACATGACGTTGAGGTTGACGACCGGCCCGTCCAGCAGTCGGCAGTCGGTCGGTACGTCACCCCTGAAGTCCCGTGGTTCGTAACGGGTGTTGACCAGCCACCGTTCGCCACCCACCGTCAGATCCATGCCCGCGCCCTCGACGACGGTCAGGGTGCGATCGACGTCGGGGAAGGCCGAGAACGGCCCGTCCGCCGCGACCTCGGCCAGACTCACCCGCCACGCGAAGTCGTCCATGCCCGCCCCCTCGGGCCACGCGGCGATCTCCCGCGTCACACCGCCACCGTTCTTCCAGGGCACGGCAGTTCGCGCCGAGGCGGGCAGGACTCGGATCACTGGACGAACCCCATCTCCCGTGCCGCCGCCAGCCACTGCGGGAATTCGCCCACCAGCCGGTCGTAGAGCTCCGCGTCGGACATCTTCAGCGGATCCGAACCGGCGTGGAAAAAGCCCGCGTTGTCGATCTCCCGCTTCTGCGGCACCGCCAACTCATCGAGTTTGCGCAGGAATTCGAACTGCTTGCTCTTCGCGTCGCCGAACCCGACGAACTGCCAGAACAGCGGGAGCTTGGCCGCCTTGCACAAGTACCGTTCCGCGGCGAGCTTGTTGATCGGGCCGCCGTCGGTCTGGAAGACGACGAGGGCGGGGTCCTTGGCGCCGCTGTCGAGGTAGTGGTCGATGACGGCGTCCATGGCCAGGTGGTAACTGGTCTTGCCCATGTGCCCGAGCCCGGCCACGATCCGTTCGATACGCCCCTGATGATCGGCGAGGGCGATGTCCGTGACGGCGTCGACGTCGGTCGAGAAGAATATGACCGGCACGGTTCCGTCGTCGTCGAGGTGCGCCGAGAGGCCCAACACCCGGTCGGCGAGCGCCTGGACGCTGCCGTCCTTGTAGTACGGCTTCATGGAGCCCGAGTAGTCGACCACGAGGTAGACCGCGGCGCGCTGCCCGTCCAGGCCGTGCTTGCGCAGCGAGACCCCGGCGCTCTTGTACAGGCTGACCAGCGCGGGCGCGGTCTCCTCGACCTTGCTGAGCGAGATCGCGGCCACGGGGGCTCCCTTCGGATCACGGCGAAAGGATCGAGGTTACGCCACGGAGGTCCGGCAAGCGCAATGTCCCCCCAACCCCCGAAATAACGGATGTAACCGCCCTTACGCTGGGCCCATGAAACGCGCCGGCGTCCTGTTGCTCGCCGCCGTGCCCGTCGCCATAGCCGCGACGGCCTACGGCCTCTCACCCACCACCACCCACACCGACCCGCGGCCCACGCACCCGTCCGCCGCGACCGAACGCAGAGCACCCGAGGGCCTGGCCGCGCCGGCCATGAAGAACCTCGCCCAGGAGCTGGTGGCCAGCGCCGAGAACTCCACCCTCGACTGGCGCAGCGCGTACGCCTACGTCCAGGACATCCGCGACGGCCAGGGCTACACCGCGGGCATCATCGGCTTCTGCACCGGCACCCACGACCTGCTCGTCCTGGTCGAGCGCTACACCGCCGCCCACCCCGACAACGGCCTCGCCCGCTACCTCCCCGCCCTGCGCAAGGTCGACGGCACGGCCTCCCACGAGGGCCTGGACCCCGGCTTCCCGGCCGCCTGGCGCGCCGAAGCGAAGGTCCCCGCCTTCCAGGCGGCGCAGGACGCGGAACGCGACCGCATCTACTTCGACCCGGCGGTCAGCACCGCCAAGCGCGACGGCCTGGGCCTGCTCGGCCAGTTCATCTACTACGACGCGATCGTCTTCCACGGCCCGGGCACGGACGGCTTCTACGGCATCCGGGAGCGCGCGATGCGGCAGGCCAGGACCCCGGCCGAAGGCGGCTCCGAGAAGGCCTACTTGAGCGCCTTCCTCGACGTCCGCCGCGCCACGATGCGGGCCAAGCACCCCGGCATCGACACCTCACGCATCGACACGGCCCAGCGGAAGTTCCTGGAGGAGGGGAACCTGGAGCTGCGGACGCCGTTGGTGTGGAAGGTGTACGGGGAGACGTACAAGGTGCCGTAGCAGGACGGGAGTTGGACCCGGACATACGGCGACGCCCGCCGGGTCCGGTCGGGGACAAGGCAGGCGCCGTCTCGTGCTCCGCACGCCTTTGTGCGGACGTCTTTTGATGAACCGTCAGACGGCGAACCGTCGGACCATGAACCGTCAGACCATCAACGCCCGGTCCGTCGGCCGGATCGGCGCAGGCAGTTCGCTCGCGCCGGTCAGGAAGCGGTCGACGCCGCGCGCGGCCGAGCGGCCCTCCGCGATCGCCCACACGATGAGGGACTGGCCGCGGCCCGCGTCACCGGCGACGAAGACGCCGGGGACGTTGGTCTGGAAGTCGGCGTCGCGGGCGATGTTGCCGCGCTCGTCGAGGCCCAGGGCGAACTGGTCGATGAGGCCGTTCTGGCGGTCGGGGCCGGTGAACCCCATGGCCAGCGTGACCAGTTGGGCCGGGATCCTGCGCTCGGTGCCCGGCTTCTGGGTCAGCTTGCCGTCGACGAACTCGACCTCGACGAGGTGCAGCCACTGGACGTTGCCGTCCTCGTCGCCCTCGAAGTGGGTGGTGTTGACGGAGTAGACCCGCTCACCGCCCTCCTCGTGCGCGGAGGTCACCTTGTAGAGCATCGGGAAGGTCGGCCAGGGCTGCGCGACCGCGTTCCGCTCGTCGCCCGGGCGGGGCATGATCTCCAACTGCGTGACGGAGGCGGCCCCTTGGCGGTGCGCCGTACCGACGCAGTCCGCGCCGGTGTCGCCGCCGCCGATGACGACGACGTGCTTGCCCTCGGCCGAGATCGGGGCGGTGACGTAGTCGCCTTCCTGGACCTTGTTCGAGAGGGGCAGGTACTCCATCGCCTGGTAGACGCCGGTCAACTCCCGTCCGGGGACGGGGAGATCACGGGCGGTGGTGGAGCCGGCGGCGATGACGACCGCGTCGTAGCGCTTGCGGAGGTCGGTGGCCTTGAGGTCGATGCCGATCTCGATGCCGGTGCGGAAGCGGGTGCCCTCCGCGCGCATCTGCTCGATACGGCGGTTGATGTGCCGCTTCTCCATCTTGAACTCGGGGATGCCGTACCGGAGAAGACCCCCGATGCGGTCCGCGCGCTCGTAGACGGCGACGGTGTGGCCCGCCCGCGTGAGCTGCTGCGCGGCGGCGAGGCCCGCCGGGCCCGAGCCGATGACCGCGACGGTCTTGCCCGAGAGGCGCTCGGGAGCCTGCGGGGCGACGTCGCCCGTCTCCCACGCCTTGTCGATGATGGAGACCTCGACGTTCTTGATGGTGACCGGCGGCTGGTTGATGCCCAGCACACAGGCCGCCTCGCACGGCGCGGGGCACAACCGCCCAGTGAACTCAGGGAAGTTGTTCGTGGCGTGCAGACGCTCCGACGCGGCCGTCCAGTCCTCGCGGTACGCGTAGTCGTTCCACTCGGGGATGAGGTTCCCCAGCGGACAGCCGTTGTGGCAGAACGGGATGCCGCAGTCCATGCACCGGCCGGCCTGCTTGCCGATGATCGGCAGCAGCGAACCGGGGACGTAGACCTCGTTCCAGTCCTTCAGACGGACGTCCACGGGGCGGGACTTGGCGACCTCGCGCCCGTGGTTCAGAAAGCCCTTCGGGTCAGCCATTGATCGCCGCCTCCATCATCTTCTCGGTGATCTCGGTCTCGGAGAGACCCGCTTGCTCAGCGGCGTCCTTGGCGGCGAGCACTGCCTTGTAGGCGCTGGGGATGATCTTGCTGAAGCGGTCCACGGACACGGCCCACTCGGCGAGCAGCTTCTCGGCGACCGTCGAGGCGGTCTCCTCGGCGTGCCGGCGCACCACGTCGTGCAGCCACTGCTTGTCGTCCTCGTCCAACTCGTGGACGGCGCCCGCGTTTCCGACGTTCACGTTGTCGGGGTTCAGGTCGATGACGTAGGCGATGCCGCCGGACATGCCCGCCGCGAAGTTGCGGCCGGTCTCGCCCAGGACGACCGCCCGGCCGCCGGTCATGTACTCGCAGCCGTGGTCGCCCACACCCTCGGAGACCACCGTGGCACCGGAGTTGCGGACACAGAACCGCTCACCGGTACGCCCACGCAGGAACAGCTCGCCGCCGGTCGCGCCGTAGGCGATGGTGTTGCCCGCGATGGTGGAGAACTCGGCGAGGTGGTCGGCGCCCCGGTCGGGGCGGACGATGACCCGGCCGCCCGAAAGGCCCTTGCCCACATAGTCGTTGGCGTCGCCCTCCAGGCGCAGCGTGACACCGCGCGGGAGGAAGGCGCCGAAGGACTGGCCCGCCGAGCCGGTGAAGGTGATGTCGATGGTGTCGTCGGGCAGACCCGCGCCGCCGAACTTCTTCGTCACCTCGTGGCCGAGCATCGTGCCGACCGTGCGGTTGATGTTGCGGATCGCGACCTGCGCGCGGACCGGCTGGGCGTCGGTGGCGCTGGACGCGGCCAGCGCGTCGGCGGCGAGCTTGATCAGCTCGTTGTCGAGTGCCTTCTCCAGGCCGTGGTCCTGCTTGATGACCTGGTGGAGGGCGGCGCCGTCCGGGAGTTCGGGGACGTAGAAGAGGGGGGCGAGGTCGAGGCCCTGCGCCTTCCAGTGGTCCACGGCCCGCTCGACGTCCAGGGTTCCGGCCTTGCCGACGGCTTCCTCGATGGTGCGGAAGCCCAGCTCGGCGAGGATCTCGCGGACCTCTTCGGCGATGAACTGGAAGAAGTTCACGACGTATTCGGCCTTGCCGGCGAACCGCTCGCGCAGCACCGGGTTCTGGGTGGCAATGCCGACCGGGCAGGTGTCGAGGTGGCAGACGCGCATCATGACGCAGCCGGAGACGACGAGCGGCGCGGTCGCGAAACCGAACTCCTCGGCGCCGAGCAGCGCGGCGATGACGACGTCACGGCCGGTCTTCAGCTGGCCGTCCGTCTGGACGACGATCCGGTCGCGCAGGCCATTCAAAAGGAGCGTCTGCTGGGTCTCGGCGAGGCCCAACTCCCAAGGCCCACCAGCGTGCTTGAGAGACGTCAGCGGGGACGCGCCCGTACCGCCGTCGTGGCCGGAGATGAGGACGACGTCCGCGTGCGCCTTGGACACACCCGCGGCGACCGTACCGACACCGACCTCCGAGACCAGCTTCACGTGGATCCGCGCCTGCGGGTTCGCGTTCTTCAGGTCGTGGATCAGCTGGGCGAGGTCCTCGATGGAGTAGATGTCGTGGTGCGGCGGCGGCGAGATGAGGCCGACACCCGGCGTCGAGTGACGCGTCTTCGCGACCCACGGGTAGACCTTGTGGCCGGGCAGCTGGCCGCCCTCGCCGGGCTTGGCGCCCTGGGCCATCTTGATCTGGATGTCGTCCGCGTTGACCAGGTACTCGGAGGTGACGCCGAAGCGGCCGGAGGCGACCTGCTTGATGGCGCTGCGCCGGGCCGGGTCGTAGAGCCGGTCCGCGTCCTCGCCGCCCTCACCGGTGTTGGACTTGCCGCCCAGCTGGTTCATGGCGATGGCGAGGGTCTCGTGCGCCTCCAGGGAGATGGAGCCGTACGACATGGCGCCGGTGGAGAAGCGCTTGACGATCTCACTGACCGGTTCGACCTCGTCGATGGAGATCGAGGGCCGGTCCGACTTGAAGCCGAAGAGCCCGCGCAGCGTCATCAGCCGCTCGGACTGCTCGTTCACGCGGTCCGTGTACTTCTTGAAGATGTCGTAGCGGTTGGTGCGCGTCGAGTGCTGGAGGCGGAAGACCGTCTCCGGGTCGAACAGGTGCGGCTCGCCCTCACGGCGCCACTGGTACTCGCCGCCTATGTCGAGGGCGCGGTGCGCGGGCGCGATGCCGCTGGCCGGGTACGCCTTCGCGTGGCGGGCGGCGACCTCCTTGGCGATGACGTCGATGCCGACGCCGCCGATCTTGGTGGCCGTACCGCTGAAGTAGCTGTTGACGAACTGCTCGTCCAGGCCGACCGCTTCGAAGACCTGGGCGCCCCGGTAGGAGGCGACGGTCGAGATGCCCATCTTGGACATGACCTTGAGGACGCCCTTGCCGAGCGCGTAGATCAGGTTGCGGATGGCCTGCTCGGCCTCGATGTCGGTGAGGAACGTGCCCGCGCGGACGAGGTCCTCGACGGACTCCATCGCCAGGTACGGGTTGACGGCCGCGGCGCCGAATCCGATGAGCAGGGCGACGTGGTGGACCTCGCGGACGTCACCGGCCTCCACCAGCAGGCCCACCTGGGTGCGCTGCTTGGTGCGGATGAGGTGGTGGTGGACGGCGGCAGTGAGCAGCAGCGAGGGGATCGGCGCGTGCTCGGCGTCGGAGTGCCGGTCCGAGAGGACGATCAGGCGGGCGCCGTTCTCGATCGCGGCGTCGGCCTCGGTGCAGATCTCGGCGAGGCGGGCCGCGAGGGCGTCGCCGCCGCCGGAGACCCGGTACAGGCCGGACAGCGTCGCGGCCTTCATGCCGGGCATGTCGCCGTCGGCGTTGATGTGGATGAGCTTGGCCAGCTCGTCGTTGTCGATCACCGGGAAGGGCAGGGTGACGCTACGACAGGAAGCGGCCGTCGGCTCCAGGAGGTTGCTCGCCGGTCCGAGGGACGAGCGCAGGGAGGTCACGAGCTCTTCCCTGATCGCGTCCAGCGGCGGGTTGGTGACCTGCGCGAACAGCTGGGTGAAGTAGTCGAAGAGCAGCCGGGGGCGGGCGGAGAGCGCGGCGATGGGCGAGTCGGTGCCCATCGAACCGATGGGCTCGGCACCGGCCTTGGCCATCGGCGCGAGGATGACGCGCAGCTCCTCCTCGGTGTAGCCGAAGGTCTGCTGGCGGCGGGTGACCGAGGCGTGCGTGTGCACGATGTGCTCACGCTCGGGCAGGTCGGACAGCTCGATCTCACCGGCTTCGAGCCAGTCGCCGTACGGCTTCTCGGCGGCGAGGCCGGCCTTGATCTCGTCGTCCTCGATGATGCGGTGCTCGGCGGTGTCCACGAGGAACATGCGGCCGGGCTGGAGGCGACCCTTGCGGACGACCTTCGCGGGGTCGATGTCGAGGACGCCGACCTCGGAGCCGAGGACGACGAGGCCCTCGTCGGTGACCCAGTAGCGGCCGGGGCGCAGGCCGTTGCGGTCGAGGACCGCGCCGACCTGGGTGCCGTCGGTGAAGGTGACGCAGGCCGGGCCGTCCCAGGGCTCCATCATCGTGGCGTGGAACTGGTAGAAGGCGCGGCGGGCCGGGTCCATGGAGTCGTGGTTCTCCCACGCCTCCGGGATCATCATCAGCACGGAGTGCGGCAGCGACCGTCCACCGAGGTGGAGGAGTTCGAGCACCTCGTCGAAGGACGCGGAGTCGGAGGCCTCGGGCGTGCAGATCGGGAAGATCCGGTCGATCTTCTCCTGGTCGCCGAAGAGGTCGGAGGCGATCTGGGACTCGCGGGCCGCCATCCAGTTGCGGTTGCCCTTGACCGTGTTGATCTCGCCGTTGTGCGCGACGAAGCGGTACGGGTGGGCGAGCGGCCACGACGGGAAGGTGTTCGTGGAGAACCGGGAGTGCACGAGCGCGATCGCGGAGGCGAAGCGGCGGTCGGACAGGTCCGGGAAGAAGGGCTCCAGCTGACCGGTGGTGAGCATGCCCTTGTAGACGATGGTCCGCGCGGACAGCGACGGGAAGTAGACGCCGGCCTCGCGCTCGGCGCGCTTGCGCAGCGCGAAGGCCTTGCGGTCGAGGTCGATGCCCTGGGTCTGCCCGTCGCTCACGAAGACCTGCCGGAACAGCGGCATGGTGGAGCGGGCCGTAGCGCCAAGGAGTTCGGGCGCGGTCGGAACCTCGCGCCACCCGAGAACGGTGAGGCCTTCCTCTACGGCGATCGTCTCAACCTGCGAGACGATCGCGTCGGCGCCGTCCTCGGGCAGGAAGGCGATGCCGACCGCGTATCCACCGGCGGCGGGGAGGTCGAATCCGGCCACCTCGCGGAAGAAGGCGTCCGGCACCTGGGACAGGATGCCCGCGCCGTCGCCCGAGTCGGGCTCGGCACCCGTCGCACCGCGGTGCTCCAGGTTGCGCAGCACCGTGAGCGCCTGCTCGACCAGCGCGTGGCTCGCCTCGCCGGTGAGGGTGGCCACGAAGCCGACGCCACAGGCGTCGTGCTCGTTGCGGGGGTCGTACATACCCTGCGCGGCAGGGCGAGCATCCATGAAGGACCAGTTCTGGCCATTCGTGGGCTGCTGGGACGGCTGGCGCGGCGTACGCATCGGCTCTCCCGTCGTCGTCGTGGCATATGCATGGGCATAGGGACGACGTTGGCCCTCTGCGAGTTAGCGCAAAATTTCGTGCAGGTTACATGATGGAACGGTTCTCGGGAACCGGATACTCCGTTCCAACATGCGGACGCCACGGGGTCGCGGCGGTGCACCGCACAAGCGGTGGAGGTGAAGGGGACCAAAGCGGACAGATCGATGTCCGTCGGTCCATGGCAGAGGGAGCGTCGTAGCCCATCCCGCGGGTGCGCCGCGAGCGTCATTGCCCACAGCGCTTACGGCTCATGCCCAGTGGTTAAGCGTTCGAAACCAGCGAGTAACGGCTACTTATGCGACCCAACGCATAAGTGCGCGTCGAGCTATCCTACGACCGTTCCGAACAAGGCGCCCAGGGCGTACGTCACACCGGCCGCCGCACCCCCCAGCGCGAGCTGTCGCAGCCCGCTGAACCACCAGGTCCGCGCGGTCACCCGGGCCACCACGGCACCACATCCGAACAACCCGACGAGCGCGAGCAGCAGCGCCGGCCAGAGCGCGGTCGCCCCCAGCAGGAACGGCAGTACGGGAAGCAGCGCCCCCAGCGCGAACGCCCCGAAGGACGAGACGGCGGCGACGAGCGGCGAGGGAAGATCCCCGGGATCGATCCCCAGCTCCTCGCGGGCATGTATCTCCAAGGCCTGCTCGGGATCACGCGAGAGCTGCCGGGCGACTTCACGGGCGAGCGCGGCCTCGACGCCACGACTCTCATAGAGGGAGGCGAGCTCGGTCTCCTCGTCCTCCGGGTGCTTGCGCAGCTCACGCCGCTCGACTTCGAGCTCGGCCTCGACCAGCTCGCGCTGGGAGGCGACGGAGGTGTACTCGCCGGCCGCCATGGAGAAGGCGCCGGCGGCGAGTCCGGCCAGCCCGGTGATGACGACGGTCTGGTGACTGACGGCGCCGCCGACGACACCGGTCATCAGGGCGAGGTTGGAGACGAGACCGTCCATGGCGCCGAACACGGCGGGGCGCAGCCAACCGCCGTTCACATCGCGGTGGGTGTGGTTGTCGCGGTGCGCTTCGTGGAGCGTCGCCTCGGTCTCGATGATGGCCATGCGGTGATCCCCCTGGAGGTTCAAGAAACTAAGGAAAGGCTAACTTTAGACATGTTCTACTCTTCGACAACACTCAACATACGGTTTCCATTTCCCGCCCACCAGCAAGGAAAGGCTGGGCTAACCTGCACCTTTACCCTCGAACGCTCATCCGTGCGTCATACCAATCAGATGTCGACCGGGTGACGCCGCGCTCCGTCAGGCTCTGCCGAAGGCCTCCCGTGGGAGACATCCGCAAAGGGTTCCGCGCCCCGAGGCGCCCTGAGGGAACCCCGTAGGAGAGGCCGCGTATGGCATCGATCGCCTGCATTCCCCCGGTCCCGGCGCCCAAGAACGCCACCGAACTCCGCGAACGAGCGCGCGGCGCGCTGCTCGGCCTGGCGGTAGGGGACGCCCTCGGGGCACCAGCAGAAAACATGAAGCCTTCGGAGATCCGCGCCCGTTGGGGCCGCATCACGGGCTACGTCGCGGAGAACCCGGCGGGCACGGACGACACGGAGTACGCGATCTTTTCGGGCCTCCTCCTCGCCCGCCACGGCTCGGCCCTCACGCCGACCCACGTGGAGGCGGCCTGGCACGAGTGGATCGCGGACCGCGACGAGGGCCCGTTCCGGGGAGCGGGCTTCAGCGAACGCGGCACCCTGGAGAACCTCCGCCGGGGCCTGGCCGCCCCCATCTCGGCACAACACCGCCACGCCTGGAGCGACGGCCTGGCGATGCGCGCGGCCCCCTTCGGCGTCTTCGCGGCGGGCCGCCCGGCGGAAGCGGCCCGTCTGGTGGCGATCGACGGTTCGGTGAGCCACGAGGGCGAGGGCATCTACGGCGGCCAGGCGGTCGCGGCGGGCGTGGCGGCGGCGATGGCGGGAGCGCCGACGATCGCGGTGGTGGCATCAGCCCTGGCCGTAGTCCCCGACGACTCCTGGACGGCCCGCTCCCTACGCCGAGCGGTGGCGGTGGCCCACCGAGGCGAACGAGCGGTCCGCTCCGCGGTGGTCATCGGCGGCTACCCCTGGACCGACCTGGCCCCCGAGGCGGTGGCTCTGGCCTTCGGCGCATACGCGGCAGCGGACGGCGACTTCGTCGAATCGGTCCTCACCGCGGTGAACATGGGGCGGGACGCGGATACGACGGCAGCGGTGGCGGGGGCGTTGGCGGGCGCGACCCGGGGCGCATCGTCGATCCCGCCCGACTGGGCATCGGCGATCGGTCCCGCGCGGGGGAGTTGCCTACCGGCGATGGCTGGTCACCATGTGCTGGATATCGCGGAGTTGCTGGTTCCGGGGGAGGGCGGGAAGTGGGGCACGGGGGGCGCGGTCCGACGGGATCCGCGGGAGCAGCGGGAGTACGTGCTGGCTGCGGATGAGGATGAGGTGCAGCTGTGAGGCGTGAGGAGAGCGGGAGCAACGGGGTGGCGCGGGACGCGCAACGGACTGAACCTGCGGTCGCTGGGGGCGAGTTCGCCGGGCAGGGGCTGCCCACGCCCAACGTCCCGCTCGGCCCCGAGCCGCTCCAACGCGCAGCTACTGACGGCGAATCCGCCCTGCGGGAACCGCCTGCGGCCACCGATGGCGAACCCTCCCCATGTGGGCGTCCCGCATCGGGCCCCCATCGCCACCCCAAGCTGCTTCAACTCCCAGCCGTCGACGGCGGATCCGCCTCGCGACAACCACCCACACCCGCCTACGGCGAACGCGCCCCACAAGGACGACCCGCCTCCAGCCCTCGTCTCCACCCCACCCTGCTCCACCTCACGTCCGCCGAAGGCGAATCCGCCGCGCACAACCCACCCGCACCCACTTCCCACCTCCACGCACCCCACCCCACCCCACTCAGCCGCACAGCCGCCGACGGCGAATCCGCCCCACAGGGGCCACCCGCACCCGACGACGAGAGTTGTACGGGCGGTGCGGGTGGGAGCACAAAGGCCGATGGCGAAGCCGAGGCCGTCAAAAAGGCCCGCCGTATCGAGGGGCTGCTCCTCGGGCTAGCCGCAGGTGATGCCGCCGGTTGGCCCGCCGCACGGCACCGCGCCGCTCGTATGCCCGAGTGGACCCGCCGCCTCACCCGCGAGCTGGACACCTTCGCCGAACAGAACGCGACCACCACCCTCCCCGTCCCCATCGCCCTGAACCAACCCCCCGAGCCCCTACGCCTGGGCCCCTCCGACGACGCCGAATGGGCGGCGTTCGCCGCAGAAGCCGTACTACGAGCCGGCGACGACACAGTCCTCGGCGACCTGAGCCGCGAACGCCGCACCCGCGCCGCGATCGACCTCACCTGGAACGCCATCGCCAGCGAGGTCGCCGCCGCAGCGGACCGCGCCCCGGAAGTCGAGTCCGCCGTACTCCCCCTCCGCGCCCGCATCTCGGTAAGGGCAGGCCTGGGAAACCTCGCCGCAGGACTCCGCCCACCCGCCACAGGCCACGACAACCCCCACTACTTCGACGACGCGGCCTGCGTAAGAGCCTGCGTCCTGGCAGTAGCGCACCCCGGTGACCCCCAACGCGCCGCCGCCCTCGCCGAGTTCGACGCCCACTACACCCAGGACGGCGACGGAGTCCACGGCGCCAGAGCCATGGCCGCGGCCCTCGCACTCGCCCTCGTCGGCGCGGACGTGGACGACTGCGTGGCAGCCGCACTCGCCGAACTCCCCGAAGCCACCGAGATCGGCCGCAACGCCCGCCACGCCCTGAAGTTGGCCCAGGACAGCGAGAACGCCTTCGCCCTGATCCCCCTCCTGGAACACCAGATCGTCGACCACGTCTACAGCTACGGCATCGCAGCCGCCGAAACAGTCCCGGTAGCCCTGGCCCTGGCAACAGCAGCCCGCGGCCGTATCGCGGAGGCGGTCCCGGCCGCAGCCTGCCTCTCCCGGGTAGCCGACTCGGCCCCGGCCCTGGCAGGCGCCCTCACCGGAGCACTGAGCGGCGGCCAGGCGATCCCATCGACCTGGCGGGAAGCCTGCCGCACCCTCTCCGGCTGCGCACTCCCCCGCCTCACCGGCACCGACCTCGTGGAACTCGCCGAACTCCTGGAAGCCACACAACCGGCGCCACCAGGAGGATGATTCGGTGCATGGCACCTAAAAAACCCAAAGAATCCAAACAGCCCAAACAACCTGAAGAAACAGAAACCAGCCTCGAAGAGAGGATCACCGGAGCCCTGGTGGGCGCCGCCGTCGGCGACGCCCTCGGCGGCCCCGTAGAGGGCTACTCCCCCGACCAGATCCTCGAACGCCACACCGGCCGCGTGCACGGCATCGTCGGCCCCTGGAACGGCGAAGCCTGGCGCACCGCCCGCCCCATCGCCCCGTACCACAAGGGCGACGGCCACGTCACCGACGACACCTTGATGACCCACGCTCTCGTACGGGTCTACGCCCAGGTCCGCGACCACCTCGACGCCTACTCCATCGCCGACCACCTCGTCCCGGACCTGATGCAAACCCCGCGCTGGATCCCGGAGTTGGAGGCGGAAGCCATCCCCCTCCAGCGCATCTTCCTCGCCGAGAAATGGCTCGCGACCCGCCTCCACTACGGCCACATCGACCCCCGCGAAGCAGGCGTCGGCAACATCGTCAACTGCGGTGCCGCGATGTACATGGCCCCGGTCGGCCTGGTCAACGCGGCCCATCCGGCGGCCGCTTACGCCGAGGCTCTGGACATCGCGGGCGCACACCAGTCGTCGTACGGCCGAGAGGCAGCCGGTGTCTTCGCCGCGGCCGTATCGGCAGCCTGCGTCCCGGGCGCCACCCCGGACTCGGTCGTGACCGCCTGCCTCGCCCTGGCGAAGGACGGCACCCGCACCGCCATCGAGAAAGTCTGCGAAGTAGCCTCCCGCTACTCGGACTTCGAGTCGGCCCTGGTCCCCCTGCGGGAGGCGATCGCGCCGTACGACACGGTCGGCCCCGACTACCGCGCCCCGTCCCTGGATGCCCGCCGCCCCTCCCGCACCAAGGCGATCGAGGAACTCCCCGTAGCACTCGGCATGTTGGTGGTCTCCGGCGGCGACTACCGCCACGCGGTGCTGGGTTCGGTGAACTACGGCCGGGACTGCGACTCGATCGCGACGATGGCCGGCGCGGTGGCCGGCGCCCTCGGCTCCACGGTCCCGCAGGACTGGTCGAAGACGGTCGCGGAAGCCAGCCGCCTGGACCTCTGGGAACCAGCCACAACCCTCACCGCCGTCACCCACGAGCTCTTCGAGCGCGATGTCCTCCGACGCCGTGCCCACGAGGCGGCGTTCACCGAGATCGGAGGGCTGCGGTGCTCCGACTGACCTGGGTCCAGCCGGAGGACCTGCTCGGCCACGAGCTGCACCAGGCCGCCCAGGACGGACGCGAGCCGTCCGCGATCGCGGCACGCTGGCGGGCGGCGGGCGGTGCGGAAGCCCCGGAACGGGCGGGCGCGTCGGACCGACCCCCCACCCGCTACCTCCGGTTGCTCGCCGAGGACCTGCTGGACGAACTGGCCGACCTCCCCAGCAGGTTGGCGGACCAGGAACCCACCGACCTGGCACGCATCAGATCCCTCTGCCCCAACTGGCCCACCCCACAAGCCACTTCACCACATCTCCCACCCCGTCCAGCCCGCCTCCAGGCCGCCTGGCTGGGCCGCGCCGTCGGCTGCCTCCTCGGCAAACCCGTCGAGAAGCTCCCCCTCGACGGCATCCGCCAACTCGCCCGCGCCACCGGCAACTGGCCCCTCAACACCTACTTCACCGCCCGTGGCGTCCCCGCCGAACTCCTCGCCGCCCACCCCTGGAACCGCCGCTCCGCCCCCACCTCCCTGGCCGAGAACATCGACGGCATGCCCGAGGACGACGACCTCAACTACCCCCTGTTGAACCTCCTGTTGCTACAGCGCCACGGCAAGGACTTCACCACCGCCGACGTGGCGAAGCTCTGGCTCGACGAACTCCCGGCAGGCCGCACCTTCACCGCCGAACGCATCGCCTACCGCAACCTCCTCACCGGCCTTGAACCCCCGCGAACGGCCCGCCACCGCAACCCGTTCCGCGAGTGGATCGGCGCCCTGATCCGCGCCGACGTACACGGCTGGACCAACCCCGGAAACCCCACCGCGGCGGCCGAACAGGCCCACCGCGACGCCACGTTGACCCACACCGCGAACGGCGTCTACGCGGCGATGTTCACGGCGGCCACCATCGCCACCGCGACCACCGGCACCCACGACATCCATACCTGCCTGCGCACCGGACTGACGGTCGTCCCGCCCAACTCCCGCCTCGCCAAAGCGATTCGCCACGCCCTCCAACTGGCCAGGAAACACCGGGACTTCGACACGATCGTGGACGAACTCCACGCCACCTACTCCTCCACCCACCACTGGGTCCACGCGATCCCCAACACCGCCCTGATCGCCGCCGCCCTCACCCACGCGGACGGCGACTTCACCGGCTCCATCTGCCGTGCGGTGTCGGGAGGTTGGGACACCGACTCCAACGGCGCGACGGTCGGCAGCATCGCCGCCCTTCTCTCGGACACCGCGCTCCCCGACCGCTGGACGACCCCGCTCAAGAACCGACTCGCCACCTCCGTAGGCGACTTCAACGGCATCGGCTTCGACACCCTCGCCCGGCTCACCCATCAGGAGACCGCCCGCCCATGACCCTCATCGCCGTGCTCGGCAGCACGAACATGGACCTCGTCGCCTACGTCGAGAAGGCCCCGCAGCGCGGAGAGACCGTGACGGGACGGGAGTTCCGCACGATCCCCGGCGGCAAGGGCGCCAACCAGGCGATCGCCGCGGCCCACGCGGGCGCCGACGTCACCATCATCAGCGCGGTCGGCAACGACGCCTACGGCGCCCAACTCCGGTCCACCTTCGAGCACTCCGGCGTCGACACCGACCATCTGCGCACCGTCGAGGGCCCGTCCGGCACCGCGCACATCGTCGTGGACGACGAGGGCGGCAACGCGATCGTCGTCATCCCCGCCGCCAACGGCACCGTCGACCACCTCGCCCCCGGCGACGAGGGCATGATCGCCACGGCCGACGCCCTGCTCCTCCAACTGGAGATCCCGCTCGCCGCGGTGAT
Organism: Streptomyces prunicolor; assembly: GCF_045162825.1. Lineage (NCBI taxonomy): Bacteria > Bacillati > Actinomycetota > Actinomycetes > Kitasatosporales > Streptomycetaceae > Streptomyces > Streptomyces prunicolor. The sequence continues at coordinate 2,768,058 of NZ_CP108676.1, forward strand.
CGCGGGCGCGGAGGCGGCCCGCCGCCACGGCGTCCGTACGATCCTCACCCCCGCACCCGCCCAGCCCCTGCCACCCGAACTCCTCGCCGCCGTCGACGTGTTGATCCCGAACGAGCACGAGGCCACCGCCCTCACCGGCCGCACCGACCCGCGCGAGGCCGCCGCGGCCCTGCTCGACCAGGTGCCCGAGGTGATCGTCACCCTGGGCGCGGCGGGCAGCCTGTACGCGGCCCGGGGCGCCGAACCACTCACCGTTCCCGCGCCCCGAGTGACCGCCGTGGACTCGACCGGCGCGGGCGACACCTTCGTCGGCGCGCTGGCGGTGGCACTCGCCGAGGGCCGTCCGATGCGGTCCGCGCTGACCTGGGCGGCAGCGGCTGCGGCGCTGTCCGTGCAGCGGCCCGGGGCGACGGCGTCGATGCCGTTCCGCGCGGAGATCGACAAGCAGTACGCCTCATGACCGGGACGACGACCACAACTCCCCTGTCGGGCCTGCGCGTTCTCGACCTCGCGACGCTCTTCGCCGGTCCCCTCGCCGCCACCATGCTCGGCGACTTCGGCGCCGAGGTCATCAAGGTCGAGCACCCGACCAAGCCGGATCCGTCCCGGGGCCACGGCCCCTCGAAGGACGGCATCGGCCTCTGGTGGAAACTCCTCGGCCGCAACAAGCGCACGATCGCCCTCGACCTGTCGAAGCCGGGCGGACGCGACACCCTGCTCCGCCTCACCGCCACCGCCGACGTGATCATCGAGAACTTCCGCCCCGGCACCCTGGAGAAATGGGACCTCGGCTGGGCCGAACTCTCCGCCGCCAACCCGCAGTTGGTGCTCGCCCGGGTCACCGCGTTCGGCCAGTTCGGGCCCTACGCGCACCGCCCCGGCTTCGGCACCCTCGCCGAGGCGATGAGCGGCTTCGCCGCGATCACCGGCGAACCGGACGCGCCCCCGACGCTCCCGCCGTTCGGCCTCGCCGACTCGATCGCGGGCCTGGCGACGGCGTACGCCGTGATGACGGCCCTCGCCGCCCGCGACCGCACCGGCGAAGGCCAGGTGGTGGACATGGCGATCATCGAACCCATCCTCACCGCGCTGGGCCCCCAACCCCTCTGGTACGACCAGCTCGGCCACGTCCAGCCCCGCACCGGCAACCGCTCCCAGAACAACGCCCCGCGCAACACCTACCGTACGGCGGACGGCAGTTGGGTCGCCGTCTCCACCTCGGCCCAGTCGATCGCCGAGCGCGTGATGCGCCTGGTCGGCCGCCCGGAACTGATCGACGAACCCTGGTTCGCGACGGGCGCGGACCGGGCCCGGCACGCCGACATCCTGGACGCGGCGGTCGGCGACTGGATCGCGCAACGCACCCGCACCGAAGTGCTGGCCGCCTTCGAGAAGGCGGAGGCGGCGGTCGCCCCCATCCAGGACGTACGGGACGTCATGTCGGACCCGCAGTATCAGGCCCTCGACACGATCACCACCGTCGACGACCCCGAACTCGGCCCCCTCCGCATGCAGAACGTCCTCTTCCGTCTCTCCGCCACCCCCGGCGCGATCCGCTGGACCGGCCGCCCCCACGGCGCGGACACCGAGACAGTGCTGTCCGAACTCGGCCTGACCGAAACCGAGTTGACCACGCTCCGCCAGGAGGGCGCCCTGTGACCCCGCACCCCCTGACCTGGCTCTACGTCCCCGGCGACCGCCCCCCGATCGTGGCCAAGGCCCTCACCGCCGGCGCGGACGTGGTCGTCGTGGACCTGGAGGACGCGGTAGCCCCGGACCGTAAGGCCTACGCCCGCGCGGCCACGGCGGAACTCCTCTCCGAGCCCCAACTCGACGTCCACGTACGCGTGAACGCCCTGGACACCCCCTGGGCCGCCGACGACCTCCGCGCGCTCACACCCCTCCCGGGCGTGTCCGGCCTACGGCTCCCGAAGGTCACGTCCGCCGAGGACGTCGTAGCCGTAGCGGAAAAGGCCCGCGACCTCCCCCTGTACGCCCTCCTGGAGACGGCCCTCGGCATCGAGCGGGCCTTCTCGATCGCCGCCGCGCACTCCTCCGTGCACGGCATCGCGCTCGGCGAGGCGGATCTACGGGCCGACCTGGGCGTACGCGACGACACCGGCCTGGACTGGTCCCGCTCCCGGGTGATCGTCGCCGCCCGGGCGGCAGATCTGCCACCACCACCTCAGTCCGTCCACCCGGACATCCGCGACCTGGAGGGCCTGGCCGCCTCCTGCGCCCACGGCCGCGCCCTCGGCTTCCTGGGCCGCGCGGCGATCCACCCCCGTCAACTCCCGGTCATCGAGAGCGCGTTCCTCCCGACGAGCGAGGAGATCGAACAGGCCGAGACGATCGTCAAGGCGGCCATGCGGGAGGAGGGCGCGCAGGCGCTGCCCGACGGCCGGTTCATCGACGCGGCGGTGGTGGCTGCGGCGCAGCGAACGCTCGCGTTGGCGCGCCGCACCTGAACGCGATGAGGGCGCCCCGTGAAACACGGGGCGCCCTCATCGTCGTAGAACCGGCCGTCAGCCCTTCTTGGCCGACTCGGCCTCGTCTTTCTTGAGGTCTACTTCTTCTGCTTCTTCCGTACTGTCGGCGTCTTCCTTCGCTGCCGGAGCGTCGGACGCCGGCTCTTCCTTGTCCGCCGACTCGCTGTCACCGTCGGTCTCACCGCCGGATGCATCCGCGTCCGCGTTGATCTCCGTGTCCGGCTCGACGATCTCTTCGCGGCCCGGGCGCTTCTTCGCCGAGATCACGAAGTACGTGACCGCGAGCAGGAAGACGATCATCGCGGTCCAGTCGTTCAACCGGAGGCCGAGGATGTGGTGGGCGTCGTCGACGCGCATGTACTCGATCCAGCCGCGGCCGACGCAGTACGCGGCGACGTACAGCGCGAACGCCCGGCCGTGGCCCAGCTTGAAGCGGCGGTCGGCCCAGATGACGAGGAAGCCGACACCGATGCACCACAGGGACTCGTACAGGAAGGTCGGCTGGTAGTAGCCGGGGACGCGGCCGTCCGTCGAGGACGTGATGTGCAGCGCCCAGGGGAGGTGGGTCTCGCGGCCGTAGAGCTCCTGGTTGAACCAGTTGCCCCAGCGGCCGATGGCCTGGGCGAAGGCGATGCCGGGGGCGAGGGCGTCGGCCCAGGCGGGGAGCGGGATGCCACGGCGGCGGCAGCCGATCCAGGCGCCCACCGCACCGAGGGCGATCGCGCCCCAGATGCCGAGGCCGCCCTGCCACACCTTGAAGGCGTCCACCCAGTCGCGGCCCTCGCTGAAGTACAGCTCGTAGTCCGTGATCACGTGGTAGAGGCGACCGCCGACGAGACCGAACGGCACGGCCCAGACAGCGATGTCGGCCACCGTCCCGACCTTGCCGCCGCGGGCGACCCAGCGTTTGTTGCCGAGCCAGACAGCGACGAAGACGCCGATGATGATGCAGAACGCGTAACCGCGCAGCGGAATGGGGCCGAGGTGGATGACCCCGCGCGACGGGCTGGGAATGTAGGCAAGTTCCATGGCAGGGTCGACGCTACCGTGCCGGACCGCGACCACGGCAAGCGGCCCGGCTACGGCTCCATAACGGGCCGGTATGAAAACCGGCCCGCCCGCTTACCCCTTGTCAGCCCTTGTTCGCCGCCTGGACCAGCTGCTTCAGCTTCGCCGGGGTCATCGTCTGGTCGGCGTAGATGTTCTTGCCGTCGAAGAGGACGGTCGGGGTGCCGGTGAATCCGCCGGCCTGGAACGCGGCGGCCGACTTCGTGACCCAGCTGTCGTGCGTACCGCTGTTGACGCACTTCTGGAAGGCGGGCGTGTCCAGACCCTTCACCTTGCCCGCCAGCTCGATCAGCTTGGCGTTGCTCGCGTAGGCGTCGTCCGTCTCCTTGGGCTGGTTCTCGTACAGCACGTCGTGGAAGTCGCGGAACTTTCCGGCGTCCTGGGCGCAGGCCGCCGCGTTGGCCGCGCGCTTGGAGCCGGTGCCGCCGAGGTTGCCGTCGATGATCGTGACCAGGTGGTACTGCACCTTGAGCTGCCCGGAGTCGGTCAGCTCGTGGAGTGTGGAGCGGTACGCCGTCTCGAAGGCCTGGCAGGCCGGGCAGCGGAAGTCCTCCCACACCGTGAGCGTCGGCTTGGCGCTGTCCTTGCCGACCTGGATCGCCAGGCTGTCCTTGCCGGTCGCCCCGGAGGGCGCGACGAGGGGGCCCGCCTTGCTGCTGCCGCTGTCGTCCTTGCCGTGGTTCGCGGCGAGGACGCCGACCACCGATGCAAGACCCAGCACGCAGACGACGCTCGCGGCCACGATCAGCGTGCGCCGCCGCCTCTCCGCGGTCTTCTGCTTCTCACGCTCGACCGCCAGCCGCTCGCGGGCGGTGCGCTTTCCGTCACGGTTCTTCTCGCTCACACCCGCAGAACGAACCGGGGAGGCGCAGCGCGCCTCCCCGGTCCCAGGTCCACCCATACGAGGGACCAGTTGTTCTGTTATTCCGGTTGTTCCGTGACGCTATGCCGGTTGCTCCGTGACGCCTGGCGCTCTGTTACGCCTGTCCGCGCACGCCCTTCGCGAGGTCGGCCGCGAGTGCGCGGACCGCCTCGACGCCGGCCGCGTCGTCCGGCGCGTCCAGCATCCCCTTGACGAAGGCCGAGCCGACGATCACGCCGTCCGCGAAGCGGGCCACCTCGGCGGCCTGCTGGGCGTTCGAGACCCCGAGCCCTACGCACACGGGCGTGTCGGTGGTGGCCCGGGTGCGCTCGACGAGATCCTGCGCCTGCGCGCCCACGGACGCGCGGGTGCCGGTGACGCCCATCAGCGAGGCGGCGTAGACGAAGCCGGTGCCGACCTTGGTGATCTCGGCGAGCCGGGCGTCCTTGCTGCTGGGCGCGACCACGAAGACCGTGGCGAGCCCGTGCTTCTCCGCGTGCTCCCTCCACAGGCCCGCCTCCTGCACGGGCAGGTCGGGCAGGATGCACCCGGCGCCGCCCGCCTCGGCCAGCTCGGCGGTGAAGCGCTCGACTCCGTAGCGGTCGATCGGGTTCCAGTACGTCATGACGAGGACGGGCTTGCCGGTCGCCGCGTGCGTCTCGCGGACCGTGCGCATGACGTCCGCGATCTTGACGCCGCCGCGCAGGGCGATGTCGTCGGCGGTCTGGATGACGGGGCCGTCGAGGACGGGGTCGCTGTGCGGCAGACCCACCTCGACGATGTCCGCGCCGCCGTCGAAGGCCGCCTTGATCGCCTCGATACCGCCGTCCACGGTCGGGAACCCGGCCGGGAGATAGGCGATGAGCGCGGCCCGTCCGTCGGCCTTCGCGGCGGCGAGGGTGTCGCTCAACAGCTGGATGTTGCCGCTCACTTGGCGTCCCCCTCGATCTCCGCGACGTCGGCGGTGTTCGCCGCGACTTCGGCATCGGCACTGGTGTCGTACAGGCCGAAGTACCGCGCGGCCGTGTCCATGTCCTTGTCGCCGCGCCCGGACAGGTTGACGACGATCAGCCCGTCCTTGCCCAGCTCCTTGCCGACCTCCAGCGCACCGGCGAGTGCGTGGGCGCTCTCGATGGCCGGGATGATGCCCTCGGTGCGCGACAGCAGGCGCAGGGCCTGCATCGCCGCGTCGTCGGTGACCGCGCGGTACTCGCCGCGGCCGCTGTCCTTGAGGTAGGAGTGCTCGGGGCCGATGCCGGGGTAGTCCAGTCCGGCCGAGATCGAGTACGGCTCGGTGATCTGGCCCTCCTCGTCCTGGAGGACGTAGGACCGGGAGCCGTGCAGGATCCCCGGCTCACCGGCGGTCAGCGTGGCCGCGTGCTCGCCCGTCTCCACGCCGTGCCCGGCGGGCTCGCAGCCGATGAGGCGTACGTCCGCGTCCGGGATGAAGGCGTGGAAGAGGCCGATGGCGTTCGAACCGCCGCCGACGCACGCGATGGCCGCGTCGGGGAGGCGTCCGGCGCGCTCCAGGATCTGGCGGCGGGCCTCGACGCCGATCACGCGGTGGAAGTCGCGGACCATGGCCGGGAAGGGGTGCGGGCCGGCGACCGTACCGAAGAGGTAGTGCGTGCGGTCGACGTTGGCGACCCAGTCGCGGAACGCCTCGTTGATCGCGTCCTTGAGGGTGCGGCTGCCGGACTTCACGGCGATGACCTCGGCGCCGAGCATACGCATCCGGGCCACGTTCAGCGCCTGGCGCTGGGTGTCGATCTCGCCCATGTAGATGGTGCATTCGAGGCCGAACAGCGCGCAGGCGGTGGCGGTCGCGACGCCGTGCTGGCCGGCGCCGGTTTCCGCGATGACCCTGGTCTTGCCCATGCGCTGGGTGAGCAGGGCCTGGCCGAGGACGTTGTTGATCTTGTGCGAGCCGGTGTGGTTCAGGTCCTCGCGCTTGAGGAAGATCCTCGCGCCACCCGCGTGCTCCGCGAAGCGGGGCACCTCGGTGAACGCGCTTGGCCTGCCGGTGTAGTTGAGGAGGAGGTCGTCCAGCTCGCGGGCGAACTCGGGGTCGTGCTTGGCCTTGTCGTACTCGACGGCCACCTCGTCCACGGCGGCTACGAGGGCCTCCGGGATGAACTTGCCGCCGAATGCGCCGAAGTAGCCCTCGGCGCTGGGGATTTGACCGTCGGGGTCTGGGATGAAGAACTCGCTGGGCATGCGGAAACCTCACGGTGAGTGTTTGTTGAGACACTAAGCGCCGTGGGGGCGGGGGTTGTTCAGATGGCTGCGGGACCGTTGTGGCTGGTCGCGCAGTTCCCCGCGCCCCTGAAGGGGCGCCATCGCATGCCGTTTACCTGTCCAGGCTCGTCACCGATGACGTAACGCACTCGCCGGCCGTGAACCCGCCTGGCGGGCGCGCGGCAGCCACGGGGGCGGCAGCCGCGCGCGAGGCGGGCGTACCGGTCCATGGGCGTCAGGGTGATCGTCATCGGAGGAAACCCTACCGCTCGATCAGCCGCGGCCGTGTCGCAGTGCGGGGTGTTCGCCCGCCGCCACCAGATCCGAGACCGCCGACTTCGGGTCGCGGCCGGTGACCAGGGACTCGCCCACCAGGACCGCGTCGGCGCCTGCGTTGGCGTAGGCGATGAGGTCGTGGGGGCCGCGGACGCCGGACTCGGCGATCTTGACGATGTGGGCCGGGATCTCGGGGGCGACGCGCTCGAAGGTGCCGCGGTCGACCTCAAGGGTCTTGAGGTTGCGGGCGTTGACACCGATGATCTTCGCGCCGGCGTCGACCGCGCGGTCGACCTCGTCCTCGTCGTGGACCTCGACGATCGGCGTGAGGCCGATCGACTCCGCGCGCTCGATGAGGGACTCCAGGGCGGGCTGGTCCAGGGCCGCGACGATCAGCAGCGCGAGGTCGGCGCCGTAGGCCCGGGCCTCCCAGAGCTGGTACGACGTGACGATGAAGTCCTTGCGGAGGACCGGGATGTCCACCCGCGCGCGGACGGCCTCCAGGTCGGCCAGCGAACCGCCGAAGCGGCGCTGTTCGGTGAGGACGGAGATGACGGCGGCGCCACCCGCCTCGTAGTCAGCCGCGAGGCCCGCCGGGTCGGCGATCGCGGCCAGCGCGCCCTTGGAGGGGCTGGAGCGCTTGACCTCGCAGATGACCTTGACGCCGTCACCGCGCAGCGCGGCGACACCGTCCTTGGCAGCGGGAGCCTTCGCCGCGCGCTCCTTGAGCTCGTCGAGGCTGACGCGCGCCTGCCGTTCCGCCAGGTCGGCACGGACTCCGTCGATGATCTCGTCGAGCACACTCACGCGAGCGGCCCCCTTCCGGACGGTGGAAAAGCCATGGTCACATCTGACCTCGATGGTATCCGGAGGAAGGCGTAGCCCTCGCATCCGGTTGACGCCGGTCCCACTACCTGGACATCCGTCGATTGATCAAGGGTGTAGCCAGCCACCGAACGGCAGGTTCCGGACAACCGTGAAGACCAGCACCAACGCGCCCAGAGTCCACAGCTGGACCCTGCCGAGCTCGATCCGCGCGGACCGGCCACGCGCCGCACGGACCACCCAGACGGTCCATACGACCGTGAAGGCCAGATAGCCCACTACGGCGATCGCGTTGTCCTGGAGCGCGGCGAGGAAGTCGCCGTGGATGAACTCGTGCGCGCTGCGCAGGCCGCCGCAGCCGGGGCAGTACAGGCCGGTGAGGGCGTACAGGGGGCAGACGGGGTAGTGGCCCGGCTGGTTCGGGTCGACCGTGCCGACGTAGGCGAAGGCTCCGGCTACGGCCGCGAGGACGCCCGCGGGCACGGCGACGCGGTTCAGCACGGAGGCGGAACCGGGGGCGCGCGTCTTCGGCACGCTCTGGCTGTCGGCGTTCACGTCTCGCATTGTGCCCCCTGGCCCTTTCATACGGCACGCGCGCGTGAGGGGCGGTTCCCGGTGCTCCCGGAACCGCCCCTCCACGAAGTGGTGGCCGACAGCTACTGCCTACGGCTCAGCTGTCGGCGTGCGCCGGCTTGGCGAGCAGCTCGGTCAGGTCCTTGGGACGGTCCTTGGGCATGCCCATTCCCATCGCGCTCATGACCCAGCCGACGATGCCGCCGATGACCGCGATCGCCATACCGGCCCAGAAGCCGATCGGCTGCGCCATGACCATGAAGGCGCCGCCGACCAAGAAACCGATGAAGATGATGGTGGTACCGGTCCAGGCGGCCAAAGTGTGACCGTGGCTGTTGCCCGCCATGACGTGCTCCTCGTTGCTGTGTACGTGTGTGAGCAGACGCTCACGCTTCATTGTTCCGCACGCGAGCGGAAGCGATGCTCCGGGGTGGCCCGTGTCCTCTGCGGTTCGGCAGTGCCCCGTAAGGGGCGCGGGGCTGTGTCCATTTGCGGCTCCGCCGCGTGGGCGCGACCAGCCACGACGGCGCCGCAGCCGACCGACGGCCCGGCGCATCGCCTGCTCTCCCAGCGGAGCGCCTACGCGCTGGTGGGGTCCTCACCGCGGTCCAGGGCCTTCCAGATGTCCTCGGGACGATCGGGGTCCACCACAGGAGCCCGCCGGGGGCGAGGCGCGCCGTTGCGTTCGTAGCGGCCGGACATCGCGGGCCAGCGGCGGCCGTAGAACAGGGCGAGGAGGCCGGCCAGCAGGATCAGGCCGCCGCCCACCGCGGCGACGTAGGGCCAGGCGGTGTGGTCGAAGGCGTGCACGACGGACGAGGTGTCGCCGGAGGCCTGTGCGGCCTTGTCGTCGAGCGCGGAGCTGTCGGTGGCACCGAGGAGCGCCGCGGCGACGATGCCGGCGCCGGAGAGCGCGAGGAGGGCGGAGACCGCGAAGCGGCCCGTCCTGCGGACGGCGAAGACGGCGACGAGCGCGGCGAGGCCCACTATGGCGAGCGCCGCGGGCACACCCGTGACGTCGCTGCCCTTGACGGACAGCGGGAACGCGTCGCCGGCCACCGTCGCGGTCCCCATCGACCAGCGCTGACGGGTGGCCAGCAGTGCCACGGCCGCGCCGAGCGCACCGCTCAGCAGAGCCACGGCGAGGCTACGGCGGCCGGCGCGCGCGGCGGGGCCTTCGCCTTCGGAACGGGGGTGTGGAACAGCAGCAGTCACGTAGTCCACTATCGCTCGAACCCCGGGCGAACCGTCACCCGGGGTTCATATGACCCTCGTCCTATTGCCCGAGCCGGTTCGCCGTGTGCACGGCGCGGAGGACCGCCGCCGCCTTGTTGCGGCACTCCTGGTCCTCCATCTCCGGGTCCGAGTCGGCGACGATGCCGGCGCCCGCCTGGACGTAGGCCGTGCCGTCGCGGAGCAGGGCCGTACGGATGGCGATGGCGGTGTCGGAGTCGCCCGCGAAGTCGAGGTAGCCGACGCAGCCGCCGTACAACCCCCGCCTGGACGGCTCGAGTTCGTCGATGATCTGCATCGCTCGGGGCTTGGGCGCGCCCGAGAGGGTGCCGGCGGGGAAGCAGGCCGTCAGGACGTCGAAGGCGGTACGGCCGGGCGCCACGCGGCCGGTCACCGTCGAGACGATGTGCATCACGTGCGAGTACCGCTCGACGGACATGAAGTCGACGACCTCGACCGAGCCGGGCTCGCAGACGCGTCCCAAATCGTTACGCCCGAGGTCGACCAGCATGAGGTGTTCGGCGCGCTCCTTGGGGTCGGCCAGGAGTTCGTCGGCGAGGGCCTGGTCCTCCTGCGGGGTGGCCCCGCGGTGCCGGGTGCCCGCGATGGGGTGGACCATCGCGCGGCCGTCCTCGACCTTGACGAGGGCTTCCGGGGAGGAGCCGACCACGTCGAAGCCGTCGAAGCGGAACAGGTACATGTACGGGGAGGGGTTGGTCGCCCTCAGCACCCGGTATACGTCCAACGCGCTTGCCGTGCACGGGGTTTCGAAGCGCTGGGAGGGGACGACCTGGAAGGCCTCGCCCGCGCGGATGCGCTCCTTGATGTCCTCGACGGCCTCCTTGAAGTCGGGGCCGCCCCACAGCGCGGTGTACTCGGGGAGCTCGGAGGGCGGGAGCTGGGCGGGCGGCTGGGCCACCGCGCGGGAGAGGTCCGCCTCCATGGCGTCGAGGCGGGCGATCGCGTCCGCGTAGGCCTCGTCGACGCCGGAGTCGAGGTCGTTGTGGTTGATCGCGTTGGCGATCAGCAGGACCGAGCCCTCCCAGTGGTCCATCACGGCGAGGTCGCTGGTGAGGAGCATGGTCAGCTCGGGGAGCTTGAGGTCGTCGCGCTCGCCCGGGCCGATCTTCTCCAGGCGGCGGACGATGTCGTAGCCGAGATAGCCGACCATGCCGCCGGTGAAGGGCGGCAGGCCCTCCTGGTGGGGGGTGTGCAGGGTCTCGATGGTGGCACGCAGGGCGGCGAGCGGGTCACCGTCGGCCGGGACGCCGACGGGCGGGGTGCCGAGCCAGTGGGCCTGCCCGTCGCGGGCGGTGAGGGTGGCGGCGCTGCGGACGCCCACGAACGAATAGCGGGACCAGGAGCGGCCGTTCTCCGCGGACTCCAGGAGGAAGGTGCCGGGGCGCTCCGCGGCGAGTTTGCGGTAGAGCGCGACCGGGGTGTCGCCGTCGGCGAGGAGCTTGCGGGTGACCGGAATGACGCGACGGTCGGTGGCCAGCTTGCGGAACGTCTCGAGGTCCATGGCGGCTGACCCTACTGATCCGAGGCGGCGGTGCCGGAATCAGCACCTTCTTTAATAAGGCCTTCTTTGAAGTCTTCTTCGGGGTCCTCTTTTAGGAGCACGTCCGCGTCGAAGCAGGTACGGGCGCCGGTGTGGCAGGCGGCGCCGATCTGGTCGACCTTCACGAGGACCGTGTCGGCGTCGCAGTCCAGGGCGACCGACTTGACGTGCTGGAAGTGGCCGGAGGTGTCGCCCTTCACCCAGTACTCCTGGCGGCTGCGGGACCAGTAGGTGCAACGGCCTGTCGTCAACGTCCGATGCAGCGCCTCGTCGTCCATCCAGCCGAGCATGAGCACCTCACCGGTGTCGTACTGCTGGGCGATGGCGGGGACGAGCCCGTCGGCGCTCCGCTTGAGGCGGGCGGCGATATCGGGATCGAGGCTGCTGGGTGGGGGCGTGCTGGTCATGGGGCCATTGTGCCGCGCCCCACTGACAGTTCCGGCAGACGTCCACTGTGCGGACCGGCCGGGCGTCCACTGTGCGGACTCTCCCCGCGGTCGTAGGCTGACGGTATGTCGACCTTCGCCAAGCGTGAACGACTTCTGCTCGCCGATCTCCTGGAGACCGCGGGCCCGGACGCCCCGACACTCTGCGAGGGGTGGCGGGCCCGGGACCTGGCCGCACACGTGGTGGTGCGCGAGCGCCGCGCCGATGCCGCCGGCGGCATCATGATCAAGCAGCTCGCGCCGCGGCTGGAGCGGGTGATGACGGAGTTCGCGGCGAAGCCGTACGACGAGCTGATCCAGCTCATCCGTACGGGCCCGCCGCGCTTCTCGCCGTTCCAGCTCAAGCAGCTCGACGAGGCCTCCAACACGGTCGAGTTCTACGTCCACACGGAGGACGTACGGCGGGCGCAGCCGGAGTGGACTCCGCGCGAACTGGACCCGGTGTTCCAGGACGCCCTGTGGTCCCGGCTGGAGCGCATGGCCAGGCTGGTGGGCCGCAGTGCGCCGACCGGGCTGGTGCTGCGGCGCCCGGACGGGCAGACGGCGGTCGCGCACAAGGGGGCGCCGGTCGTGACGGTGACCGGTGAGCCCTCGGAGCTGCTGCTGTTCGCGCACGGGCGGCAGAGCGTGGCCAAGGTGGAACTGGACGGCGACGAGAACGCGATCGCCAAGCTTCAGGAGGCCAAGCAGCTGGGGATCTGAGCCCGCGGGTGTGAACAGGCCGGGTCAGTCGGGGAGTTCGGCGCGCCGCAGGTCTCGGACGCACAGGGCGATGACTCCGCCGAGACCGCAGACCACCGCGCTGACCACGAACACCGGGCCCGTGCCCCACGCCCCGATCGCCGCCGCCGACAGCGGCATGGTGAGCGGGGCGAGGCCGAGGCTGGCCAGGCTGGAGACGGCGGTGACGCGGCCGAGGTAGGCGGGGTCGGACCGGGTCTGCAGCAGGGCGCCGCACATCACGCCGCTGAGCCCGGCGAGCAACCCGATGAGCAGGGCGATGCCTACCGCCGCGAGGACGCTCGGGACGTAGGCGAGGGCGCCGATGGCGACGGAGCCCGCGATGAGCGACCAGCCGGCCACCTGCCCGGCGTGCGGAAGCCGGCCCCGCACGGTCAGCACCGTCGAGGCGGTCCCCGCGCCGACCCCGAACCCGGCGAGCACCCACCCCATCCCGGACGCTCCCCAGCCCCGCTGGTCGGCGAGCAGGGTCAGCCCCACGTTGAGCGGACCGGCGAACCCCAGGTCACCAAGGGCGATGGCCAGCATCAAGGGCGCGAGGACCCGGTGACCGCGGACGTACCGGAGCCCGGCGGCCAGGTCGCGCCACGCGGTGGTCGTACCGACGGCGGCCGTGTCGCCCGGCGACAGCTCCCGGACCCGTACCGAGATCAGCAGTGGCACCGACACCGCGATCAGCAGCCCGGCGATCCCGAACGCGGCCGTCGCGCCGCCGAACGCCACGGCGAGGCCGCCGAGCGGGGCGCCGAAGATGACGGCGAACCGGTACGCGAGGCCCCGCATGCCCTGCACCCGGGCGAGCTGTCCCTTGCCGGTGATGCGCGCGGGCAGCGCGCCCACGGCGGGTACGAAGACGGCGTCCACGATGCCGAAGACCAGGGCGAGCGCGGCGAGCGGCCACAGCCCCGGGCCGGTGAGGAACAGCAGCGCGGCCACCGCGAGCACGGCCGCGCAGCGCACCGCGTCACTGCCGATGACGACCCGGCGCGGACCGAAGCGGTCGGCGATCACTCCCCCGCCCAGCATCAGTACCGCGCGCGGCAGCGCGCTGACCGACATCACCAGGCCGGCCTGCGCCGGGGACCCGGCCTGTACGGCGGCCCAGGACAGGGCTACGTAGTAGACGCCGTCGCCGGCCATCGAGGCCGCGTAGGCGCCGAGCCAGCGTAGGACGTTGGGGTCGCGGTGGGCGGGTCTTTCGGTGGCTGTGCCGGGGGCTATGAGCATGGTGGGCACGGGAGTTCGTCCTCTCCGGGGCTCAGGCGCGGAACGGGAAGCCGTACAGGTGGATCGCGACGTTCTCCCGGCCCTGGGTGTCGCCCGCCTGCTCGGCGGCCCGCCCCCTGGCCTGGTACTTCTTGATCAGGGCGTCCAACTCGTGCCCCAGTTCGGCGAGTTCGGGCGCGTTCAGGCGTGGGAGGTACTCGCCATCGAAACCCGCCGAGCGCCACTCGTCGCTCCAGGACTCGGACTCGTCGAGGTGACGCCGGTACAGGTCGACACGTTGCTCCAGCAGCGCCCGCACGAGCGCCCCCTGGGTGGCGAGCTTCTCGGGCGCGTCCTTCACGTCCTCGTGCCGCACGATCAGGCTCTCGGCGGCGGTCCGCCACCAGCGCTCCCGGCCGTCACCGCTCTGCTGCCCGGCCTCCTCGATCAGCCCGTGCTCGGCGAGCTTGCGCAGGTGGTAGCTGACCAGCGAAACGGCCTCGTCGACCTGGTCGGCGAGCTGCGACGCCGTCGCCGTACGCGCCACGTACAGCGCCCGGTACAGCTTGAGGCGCAGCGGGTGCGCGAACGCCTTGAGCGTCCCCAGATCGGTGATGTTGCGGATCTCGTCCGAGGTCATGCACTCGACGTTAGATACAAAAGGAAAGTTGCGCAATATATTTTGCGCAACTTTCCTTTCGCATCCCCCCACAAGTAAGCCCCGACCGCCAGGCAGCCGGGGCTTACAACAGGTCTCAGGGGATCACCGCACGGGGTGACCCGCTTCCCGCAACGCCTGCTTGACCTCACCGATCCGCAGATCCCCGAAGTGGAAGACGGAAGCCGCCAGCACCGCGTCCGCCCCCGCCGCCACCGCCGGCGGAAAGTCCGCGAGCTTGCCCGCGCCGCCGGAGGCGATGACCGGCACGGTCACGTGCTTGCGCACCGCCGCGATCATCTCCAGGTCGTAGCCGTCCTTCGTACCGTCCGCGTCCATCGAGTTGAGCAGGATCTCCCCCGCCCCCAACTCGGCCGCCCGGTGCGCCCATTCGACCGCGTCGATGCCGGTGCCCTTGCGACCGCCGTGGGTCGTGACCTCGAAGGAACCCGACTCCGTACGGCGCGCGTCCACCGACAGGACAAGAACCTGCCTGCCGAACCGCTCCGCGATCTCCCGGATCAGCTCGGGCCGTGTGATCGCCGCCGTGTTGACGCCGACCTTGTCCGCGCCCGCCCGCAGCAGCTTGTCCACGTCCTCGGCCGTGCGGACGCCGCCGCCGACCGTGAGCGGGATGAAGACCTGCTCGGCGGTGCGGCGGACCACGTCGTACGTCGTCTCGCGGTTGCCGGAGGACGCGGTGATGTCCAGGAAGGTCAACTCGTCGGCGCCCTCGGCGTCGTAGACCTTGGCCATCTCGACGGGGTCGCCCGCGTCGCGCAGGTTCTGGAAGTTGACGCCCTTCACGACCCGGCCGTTGTCCACGTCCAGGCAGGGGATGACTCGTACGGCCAACGTCATGCCGAACCTCCGCCCTCGGTACCGGAGCGGTACGCCTCCACCTCGACCTCGACCACCAGGCTCGGATCGACGAAGCCGGAGACGATGATCATGGACGCGGCGGGGCGGATCGCGTCGAAGAGTTCCTTGTGTGCGCGGCCCACGTCATCAACGTCCCGGGCGTGGGTGATGTACATACGGGTGCGCACCACATCGGCGGGGCCGAGACCCAGTTGCTCCAGCGCCGAGAACGCGACGTTGAACGCGTTGACCGTCTGCTCGTAGGGACCGCCCCCGGCGATCTCGCCGTCCACTATCGACGTGCACCCGGAGACCAGCACCAGGCCGTTGGGCAGCTGCACCGCGCGGGAGTAGCCGAAGGCGTCCTCCCAGGGCGCGCCGGTCGACACGCGTCGTAGCTCGGTCACCGGGCCACCGCCTCCAGTGCCTCTTCCAGGGTGAACGCCTTCGCGTACAGGGCCTTTCCGACGATGGAGCCCTCGACACCGAGGGGTACCAGCTCGGAGATCGCGCGGAGGTCGTCGAGCGAGGACACGCCACCGGAGGCCACGACGGGGCGGTCGGTCGCCGCGCAGACGTTGCGCAGCAGCTCCAGGTTGGGGCCCTGGAGGGTGCCGTCCTTGGCGATGTCGGTGACCACGTACCGGGCGCAGCCCTCGGAGTTGAGGCGGTCCAGCGTCTCGTAGAGGTCGCCGCCGTCGCGGGTCCAGCCGCGTCCGCGCAGGGTCGTGCCGCGTACGTCGAGGCCGACCGCGATCTTGTCGCCGTGCTCGGCGATGACCTTGGCGACCCACTCCGGGGTCTCCAGCGCGGCGGTGCCGAGGTTGACCCGGGTGCAGCCGGTGGCGAGGGCGGCGGCGAGGGTGTCGTCGTCGCGGATGCCGCCGGACAACTCGACCTTGATGTCCATGGCGCCGGCGACCTCGGCGATGAGCTTGCGGTTGTCGCCGGTGCCGAACGCGGCGTCCAGGTCGACGAGGTGCAGCCACTCGGCGCCGGAGCTCTGCCAGGCGAGGGCGGCCTCCAGGGGGGAGCCGTAGGAGGTCTCGGTCCCGGACTCGCCGTGCACCAGGCGGACGGCCTGGCCGTCGCGGACGTCCACGGCGGGGAGGAGTTCGAGCTTCGAAGGCATCAGAGGGTTCCGATCCAGTTGTTCAGCAGCTGCGCTCCGGCGTCGCCGGACTTCTCGGGGTGGAACTGCGTGGCCCACAGGGCGCCGTTCTCCACGGCGGCCACGAAGGGCTTGCCGTGCGTCGACCAGGTGACCAGGGGGGCGCGCATCGCCGGGTTCACGACTTCGAGGGACCAGTCGTGGACGGCGTAGGAGTGCACGAAGTAGAAGCGCGCGTCCGCGTCGAGGCCCGCGAAGAGCTGGGAGCCCGCCGGGGTGTCGACGGTGTTCCAGCCCATGTGGGGCACGATCTCGGCCTGCAACGGCTCGACCGAGCCGGGCCACTCGTCCAGGCCCTCGGTCTCCACGCCGTGCTCGATGCCCCGCGCGAACAGGATCTGCATGCCCACGCAGATGCCCATCACCGGGCGCCCACCGGCCAGCCGGCGCCCGACGATCCAGTCGCCGCGCGCCTCCTTGAGGCCCTGCATACAGGCGGCGAAGGCACCGACACCCGGCACCAGCAGGCCGTCCGCGTTCATGGCCTTGTCGTAGTCACGCGTTATCTCGACCTCGGCACCCGTGCGCGCGAGAGCACGCTCGGCGGAACGGACGTTCCCGAAGCCGTAGTCGAAGACGACGACCTTCTTGGAAGCGTTCTTCGCCGCGCTCAACTCCACACCGCCAGCCGCATGACCCCCGCGACCAGACACATCGCCGCGCCGATGGAGACCAGCACGATGAGGCTCGCCGGCATCTTCTGCTTGACGAAGGAGTAGACCCCGCCGAGGAGGAAGAGTCCGACGACGATCAGGAGGCTGGAGAGGCCGGTCACAGCGCGCCCTTCGTGGAGGGGAGGATGCCGGCCGCGCGCGGGTCACGCTCGGAGGCGTAGCGCAGCGCGCGGGCCAGCGCCTTGAACTGGCACTCCACGATGTGGTGTGCGTTGCGCCCATAGGGCACGTGCACATGAAGCGCGATCTGGGCCTGTGCGACGAAGGACTCCAGGATGTGCCGGGTCATCGTGGTGTCGTACTCGCCGATCATCGGCGCCATGTTCTCGGGCTCGGTGTGCACGAGGTAGGGGCGGCCGGAGAGATCGACGGTCACCTGAGCCAGGGACTCGTCCAGGGGAACCGTGCAGTTGCCGAACCGATAGATCCCCACCTTGTCGCCGAGCGCCTGCTTGAAGGCGGCGCCGAGGGCTAGGGCGGTGTCCTCGATGGTGTGGTGCGAGTCGATGTGCAGATCGCCCTCGGTCTTCACGGTGAGGTCGAACAGACCGTGCCGGCCGAGCTGGTCGAGCATGTGGTCGTAGAAGCCGACTCCTGTCGACACGTCGACCTTGCCGTGCCCGTCGAGATCGATCTCGACGAGGACCGAGGTCTCCTTGGTCGCCCGCTCCACCCGTCCTACGCGGTTCATGCGCTCTGCTCCTTCTTCAGTTCACGGACCGCGTCGAGGAACGCGTCGTTCTCTTCGGGGGTTCCGGCGGAGACCCGCAGCCACCCCGGGATGCCGTTGTCCCGGACCAGGACGCCCTGGTCGAGGATCTTCTGCCAGGCGGTGTGCGAGTCCGCGAACCGCCCGAACTGCACGAAGTTCGCGTCGGACTCGACGACTTCACACCCGAGGGCCTTCAACTCGCCCACCAGCCGGTCCCGTTCGGACTTCAGCTGCTCGACATACCCGAGCAGTGTGTCGGTGTGCTCCAGGGCGGCCAGCGCGGTCGCCTGGGTGATCGCCGACAAGTGGTAGGGCAGCCGTACGAGTTGGACGGCGTCGACGACGGCCGGGTGCGCGGCGAGATAGCCGAGGCGGAGCCCCGCCGCCCCGAAGGCCTTCGACATCGTCCGCGAGACGACGAGATTCGGCCGACCTTCGAGCAGCGGCAGCAGCGAGTCGCCGTGGCTGAACTCGATGTACGCCTCGTCGACGATCACCATCGACGGCTTGGCGGCCTGCGCGGCTTCGTACAGCGCGAGGACCGTCTCGGGCGGAACGGCGTTGCCCGTGGGGTTGTTGGGGGTCGTGACGAACACGACGTCGGGCTTGTTCTCGGCGATCCACCGCTCGGCGGCGGCGAGATCGATCGTGAAGTCCTCGTTGCGCGGGCCGGAGATCCAACCGGTCCCCGTGCCGCGCGCGATGAGCGCGTGCATCGAGTACGACGGCTCGAAGCCGATCGCGGTACGGCCGGGCCCGCCGAAGGTCTGGAGCAGTTGCTGGATGACCTCGTTGGAGCCGTTGGCCGCCCACACGTTCTCGACCCCGACCCGGTAACTCCCGGTCTTCGTCAGGTAGTTGGCCAGCTCGGTGCGCAGCTCTACGACGTCCCGGTCCGGGTAGCGGTTGAGATCGCGGGCGGCTTCACGAACCCGCTCGGCGATCCGCTCGACCAACGCCTCGGGCAGCGGGTAGGGGTTCTCGTTGGTGTTCAGCCGTACGGGGACGTCCAACTGGGGCGCGCCGTAAGGGGACTTGCCGCGCAGCTCGTCCCGTACGGGAAGATCGTCGATTCCGAAGCTCACTTGCCGGGCACCTTCCAACCGAACCTAGCCTTGACCGCCGCGCCGTGCGCGGGCAGATCCTCCGCCTCCGCCAGCGTCACCACGTGATGCGCCACGTCGGCCAGCGCGTCCTTCGTGTAGTCGACGATGTGGATGCCACGCAGGAAGGACTGCACGGAGAGCCCGGAGGAGTGGCAGGCGCAACCCCCGGTCGGCAGCACGTGGTTGGAGCCGGCCGCGTAGTCGCCCAGCGACACAGGCGCCCAGGGTCCGACGAAGATCGCGCCCGCGTTCCGCACCCGGTCGGCGACCGCGGCGGCGTCGGCCGTCTGGACCTCCAGGTGCTCGGCGCCGTAAGCGTTGACGACCCTGAGCCCCTCGTCGATGCCGTCGACGAGGACGATCGCGGACTGTCGGCCGGCCAGCGCCGGGGCGATCCGGTCCTCGATGTGCTTGGTGGCCGCGACCTGCGGTTCCAGTTCCTTCTCGACCGCGTCCGCGAGCGTCACGGAGTCCGTGACCAGGACGGCGGCGGCGAGCGGGTCGTGTTCGGCCTGGCTGATCAGGTCGGCGGCGACGTGCACGGGGTCGGCGGTGTCGTCGGCGAGGACCGCGATCTCGGTCGGGCCGGCCTCGGTGTCGATGCCGATCTTGCCGGTGAAGTAGCGCTTGGCGGCGGCGACCCAGATGTTGCCGGGCCCGGTGACCATGTTGGCCGGGGCGCAGGACTCGGTGCCGTGGGCGAACATCGCGACGGCCTGGGCTCCGCCGACGGCGTAGACCTCGTCGACGCCGAGCAGCGCGCAGGCGGCGAGGATCGTCGGGTGCGGCAGCCCGCCGAAGTCCGCCTGTGGCGGCGAGGCGAGCGCGACGGAGCCGACGCCGGCCTCCTGGGCCGGGACCACGTTCATGATCACGGACGAGGGGTAGACCGACCGCCCGCCGGGCGCGTACAGCCCCACCCGGTCGACCGGCACCCACTTCTCGGTGACGGAACCACCCGGCACCACCTGCGTGGTGTGTGTCGTACGGCGCTGCTCGCGGTGGACGAGCCGGGCGCGCCGGATGGACTCCTCCAGGGCCGCGCGTACCTCCGGGTCGAGCTGCTCCAGCGCGTCGCTGAGCGCCTGCGCCGGGACCCGTACCGATTCCAGCCGCACGCCGTCGAACTTCTCGGCGAAGTCGATCAGCGCCGCGTCGCCCCGATGATGCACGGCCTCGCAGATCGGCCGCACCTTCTCCAGGGCGGCCGAGACGTCGAAGTCGGCTCGGGGCAGCAGGTCGCGCAGGGCGGGTCCCTCGGGGAGGGCGTCACCGCGCAGATCGATTCGGGAGATCACGGGGCCAATTCTCTCAGACTGAGATCGGGCGCCGCTCACGCATATCAATGGCTGATACAGAACGTGGCCGGAACCCGGAAGATCCCCTTCACGTCTAGTGTTCCGGGCGTCACGGAGCGGGCATGAACAGCTGTGCGAAACCCGTGAGTAGTTGAGAGGGATGAAAGAGCAGTGACCGAGGGTGCCGGCCTCCGCGCGGGGGATGTGCCGGACGATCTGACCGCCGCCGAGGCCGGTATGTGGCAGGCCTTCCGCAACGGCAGCGTGTACGACCTGAGCAGCGGCGACACGGTCGTCGACGATCCGCACGGCGGGCACCCGTGGGGCCCGGAGCGGACGGTACGGGCCCGCATCGTGTGCTGGCTGCTCCTGGACGGACCGCCCGCGCTGTCGGGCCGGGTGGCCTCCCTGAAACTCACCGGCGTGCAGATCAGCGGCGTCCTGGACCTGGCGGGCGGCACCGTCACGCCGTACGTGGAGCTGAAGGGCTGCCGTTTCGAGCGGGAGGTGCTGCTGCCGGAGGCCCGCTTCCAGACCGTACGGCTGGTGGACTGCTCGGTGCCGCGGTTGGAGGCGGCGCGGGTGCACACGGAGGGCGATCTGCATCTGCCGCGCTGTCGCTTCCACAACGGGGTGCGGCTGACCGACGCGCACATCGGCACGGATCTGCTGCTGAACCAGGCGATCGTGTACCGGGACCGCACCGGGCGTTCGATCGCCGCCGACGGCATGACCGTGGGCCAGGATCTCCAGGCCGAACTCCTCGAATCGCACGGCGAGTTGAGCCTGCGCAGCGCCAAGGTCGGGGTCTCGCTGAGCCTGCGCGGCGCCCGGCTGGCGAACCCGTACAGCCGACTCGCCCTGAACGCGCCCCAGTTGACCGTGGGCCGCACCCTGTACCTCACCCCGGCCGGTGTCGGCGGCCCCTGGCTGAGCGGCACAACTCCCGCGCGCGGGACCCGCATCCAGCGTTTCTCGTGCCAGGGCGGGGTGCGGCTGGACGACGGGCGGTTCGGGGACGCGGTGGACCTGGAGCGGGCCCGGTTCACGTTCACGGACGACCAGGAACTGTCGCTGCTGCGCATCCAGGCACCGGAGTTGCGCTTCCTCGGGGAGCGGCCGCAGCGCGGGAAGGTGGTGCTGTCGGGGGCGCGGGTGGTCAACCTGATCGATTCGGCGACCAGTTGGCCGGGTCCCGGCAACCTGCACATGGGCGGCTTCGTGTACGAGAACCTCGTACCGCAGGGCCCGTTCCCGCTGGACACCCGCCTCGACTGGGTGGCCGCGGCGACCGCCGAGTACGCCCCGGAGCCGTACGAGCGGCTTGCGACCGTGCTGCGCAACGCCGGTGAGGACGAGGACGCGCGCGAGGTGCTGCTCGCCAAGCAGCGCAGGCGCCGGGAGAGTCTGCCGATCGCGGCCAAGGTGTGGGGGATCGTGCAGGACTGGACGGTCGCCTACGGGTACCGGCCGGGCCGGGCCGCCGTATGGATGGCGGTGCTGTGGGCGGCGAGCTCGCTGGCCTTCGCACACGCCGACCACGCGCCGGTGAACACGAACGGGCATCCGCCGTGGAGCCCGGCCCTGTTCGCGCTGGACCTGCTGCTGCCGGTGATCGACCTGGGGCAGGTGGGCCAATGGCAGCTGCACGGGGGCTGGCAGTGGCTCTCGGTGGCGCTGATCCTGCTGGGGTGGATCTTGGCCACGACGGTGGCGGCGGGCGCCACACGCCTGCTCAGACGCGGTTAGGAACCCGTCCGCGAAGGCCCCCGGCACAGCACTCGAACAGGTGAGCAACAGTCACCTTTTACCTTCCCTTGACCAGGGCGCGTACAACTTTCAGCCGGGTGCTCAATCGGTCTGGCGCACTCCGGATCCACGGTCTTTCAATGGTCGACACCATGGCTCTGCTGCGCGCGTTCATCCGTACCGCCCGGATGGCAAGGAACACCTCGCGGCTCGCCGCCGGGCTGCCGGCCGACGACGAGGTCCTCCTCGACGCGCCCGACGACCGGCTCGGCCCCGCGCTGGTCGCCGCCGGACGCGGCGAGTACGGCCCGGCCTCCGCACTGCTGGCCGCCACGCGCGCGGCCGCCGAGTGGGAGGACCGCGACCGCCACACGCGTCGGCTCGCCGCGTTCGCCCGCTGCCGCCCCGAGTGGCTGGACGACTGGTGCGCGGCGGCCCCTCGGAATCCGGACGCACTCCTCATCACGGCTCAGCTGGCGATGGACCGCTGCTGGGAGTCACCGGCCCGCGCCGAACTGCTGCGCGAGCTGAGCCCGCTGATCACGGCGGCCGCCGAGGCCGAACCGCGCGACCCGGTGCCCTGGCGCATCGCCCTCGACCGGGCACGGGGCACGAACGCCGGGCACACCGAGTTCGAACGGCTGTGGGGCGAGGCGGTCCGCCGTTCCCCGCACCACTACGGCTGCCATGTGGCCGCCCTCCAGTACCTCTCGGCCGCCTGCTGCGCGCAGTGGGGGAACACACCGCACACCGCCCGCTGCTCCCACCGCGCGTGCTTCGACTTCGCCGAGCCGGCCGCACAGGACGCCCTGCCCGGCTCGCTCGTCCAGGCGCTGCCGGTGCGGGCAGCCTTCGCCTGTCTGACCGACGGCTGCGCTCCGCCGGTGCCCCGCGCCCGCCTGGACGCGGCGGCCGACCTGGCCATCGCCCTGTCGGCCACGTACGCGCCGGCGGACCCCTGGCCCGCGGAGGTCCGCAACCTCCTGACCTACGTCCTCATCCGCCTCGAACGCTGGACGGACGCGCTCGACCAGCTCCGCCTGATCGGCCCGTACGCCACGTCCTTCCCCTGGGACCGGATCTCGGACGACCCGCTGGGCCAGTTCCTGGAAATCCGGGACGGCGTACGCGTGGCGGTGGCCTCGGACGTCCCGCTCGGCGGCCCGATTCCCCCCACGCTGCCGGCGATTCCGACGCAGCCGTGGGCCTTCGAGGACGCTCCCGGGTATCCACGGAGTGAGCACGACGGCCGTGCCCGCTCCGGCGACCATTAGGATTTTGCGGCGTGACCACCGTCCGGCTGCCGCTCTTCCCCCTGAACTCGGTTCTGTTCCCGGGGCTCGTGCTTCCTCTGAACATTTTCGAGGAGCGCTATCGCGCCATGATGCGCGATCTGCTCAAGACCCCTGAGGAGGATTCGCGCCGATTCGCCGTCGTGGCCATCCGCGACGGCCACGAGGTGGCATCGACCGCCCCGGGCATGCCCGACCAGACGGCCGTGCCCGAACGCGGGCCCACCGCCGGCTTCGGCCCCGACCCGCTCAAGGCCTTCCACTCGGTGGGCTGCGTCGCCGACGCGGCCACGATCCGCGAGCGCGCCGACGGCAGTTTCGAGGTGCTGGCGACGGGCACGACCCGGATGCGACTGCTCTCCGTGGACGCCTCGGGCCCGTTCCTGACGGCCGAGCTGGAGGAGCTGCCCGAGGAGAAGGGCGACGAGGCGGGCGCGCTTGCGGAGGGCGTGCTACGCGCGTTCCGCCAATACCAAAAACGCTTGGCAGGCGCCCGAGAACGCACCCTGTCGACGGGCGAGGCCGAACTCCCCGACGAACCGGCGGTGGTCTCCTACCTGGTGGCCGCCGCGATGATGCTGGACACGGCGACAAAACAACGCCTCCTCCAGGCCCCCGACACGGCTTCCCGCCTCCGCGACGAACTGAAACTCCTTCGCTCCGAGACGGCCATCATCCGTAACCTGCCGTCCCTGCCCGCGTCGGACCTGACCCGAGGCCCGACAAGCCTGAACTGACCCGGAAACCGGACCAACTGATGGCCAAGAAGCCAAAACAACAACAGCCGGGCGGCACTCCCGCGACGGTCGTCCTGACGACCGCGGGAGTGCCGTACGACCTCCACGCCTACGACCACGACCCGTCCCACCCCTCCTACGGCGAGGAGGCGGCCGAGGCGATGGGCGTCTCCCCGGACCGGGTTTTCAAAACCTTGCTGGCGGACGTGGACGGCACGTTGACGGTCGCCATCGTCCCGGTGGCGGGCCAGCTGGACCTGAAGGCACTCGCGTCGGCGGTGGGCGGCAAACGCGCGGCGATGGCCGACCCGACCCTCGCCGAACGCACCACGGGTTACGTCCGAGGCGGCATCTCCCCCCTCGGCCAACGCAAAAAACTCCGCACGGTCCTGGACGACTCGGCCTCGTCCCACCCCACGATCTGCGTCTCGGCGGGCCGCCGCGGCCTGGAGGTGGAGCTCTCCCCCGAGGACCTGAAAACCCTCACGGCCGCGGTACTGGCCCCCATCGGCCGTGCGTGACCTCTCGACGCGGCGCCCGTCCTGGGTTAAGCACAAGGGGCATGTCGAAGAAAACGCGAAAACGAAAGTGGCGCGTACGGAAGCACAGGGCTAATCACGGACGCCGACCGGCGTAGGCGTTTCGGACGCCGGTCCGGTGACTTTCGGGGGGGGGCGTCTGGTGTCTCCCGGGGATGGCTTCTGAACGCGAGGGGGGCAACCCAGCCTGTCCGGCGTTCCTTGAGGGCGCGACTTCTCGCCGCAGGCGGGCGACCCAGCCCGTCGGGCGCTCCTTGGGGCCCGACTTTCTCAGCGAGAGGGCGACTCAGCGCCGACGGCCGGCCCATCCAGCTGATCCCGCGTTCCTTGAGGGGCCGGCACTTCTCCACGCCGACGGGCAGAATCCAGCCCGTCCGGCGTCCGAGGACAAACCAGGGCAATCCCCTCCATCACAGCCGACACATCCAGCCGGTCCGGCGTCTCCCGCAGGGGGCGCCTCTCAACACAGGCCCACAAATCCAGCCCGTCCGGCGATTGAGGACGAGGCCGTTCAGGCCGATGGGGGGTCTGGGGGCGGAGCCCCCAGACGGGGCTGAAGGGGCAGAGCCCCTGGGGGATGGGACGGGTAGGGGCGGCGGGGGCGAAAACCCCCTACCCCATCGGCGCCCCGTACCCGTCCTTGGGAACCGCCCCCTCCTGCAGATACACCGGCTCAGGATCCCGAGGCCCGAACAAGGCCGTCAGCCCCAGATGAACGACCAGCGCGGCAACCGGCCAAGCCAGCAACGCCCCCTTCGCCCCCAACTTCAGCGGCGCGGAGAACGTAACCCCCTTACCCACAGCCTTGGCATGCGCGAGCACATCCTTCGTGGGCCCGAACCACATCCCCAGCCGCCAGGCGAGGAACGAAGCGAGCAGCCCACCCAAGGCCAGCGCAGCGACCAGCGGCACTCCCCCACGCCGCCGCAACAGGAACACGGCAAGCGCACTCAGCACCCCGAAAGCCACCGCGAGCAGAGTGAACGTTCCGTCCACCCCCACCGCCTGCTCGCCCTCGGAGTCCTTGAGGTAGACGACCCAGCTCTTGTCGACCACGTCCCCGACCAGCGGCACATGCGGCGCCAGCCACCACCACAACACCCCGAGCAACACCCCACCGAGCGCGACGGCGACCGTGCCGACCACGCCCTCGATCAGCTCGGTCTTCATCCCGGGCCCGTCCTGGCCGTAGGACGCTTCCTGCGGGGGATACGCGGGATACCCGGCACCGGAGGCACCCGGGTCGGCCGAGGCGCCGGAGTCACCCGAGGTGTCCGGATCACCCGGCGGCTGCCACGGGTCGTGCGGGGACTGGTCACGCGGCGGCGGAGGCGGAGTCAGCGGTGCGGTCACGGTGCCATCGTGCCAGGCCCCGCTGTGCGGCGCGTCACCGGACGGCAGCCCGACGGTAGGCCCAGGCGGCGACGGCAAGCGAAACGACCCCGACCCCGGCGCATACGGCGAGGTCACCGAGGACGAGCGCCCAGTCCGGATGCGCGGCGAAGGTCTGCGCGAACGCCTCCACGCCGTACGTCGAGGGCACCAGATCCCGCAGGAACCGCACCGCGTCCGGCATCCGATCAGCAGGCAGCACACCCAGCAACAGAGCCGCGGACATGCCCAACTGCCCGAGCAGCGTGGCGAGTTCGGGGCGAGGCGCAAGCAGCCCGAGAGCCGCCCCGAGCCCGGCGAGCGCGGCCCCGGCGAGCGGGATCACCGCCGCCAGGATCCAGATGTTCCCCATCGGCAGCCCGAAGAGCACGCACCCGAAGACGGCGGTGAGCGCGGTCCCGGGCACGGTGAAGGAGGCGTACGCCCCCGCGGCGCCCAGCACCACGGCCGCGGGCGGCACCGGCAGGGTGGCGTAGTGGTCGAGCCCGCCGCTCCCGCGCAGCTGCCCGAAGTACTGCGCGAGCAGGTTGAGGCCGACGTAGGCGACGACGAGCACGGACGAGCCGGCGACGACGAACCGGGCGTCGTGGCTCCCGCCGTCGACGACCCCGCGCATCATGATCAGGATGCCGACCGACTGGAAGGTCGCCACGAACAGCAGCGGAATCCGCGCGACCCGCGCCCGGGACAGCTGCGCCCGGTACACGGCGGCCATGGAGGGCCACAGCCTGGCCTTCGGCCCCAGCTCGGCCGCGCCCGTCCCGACGGCCTCCGGCACGGCCAGCGGGCCACTCGGCAGAACATCGGCGGATACGACACTCACGTCGCGCTGCTCCTCTCGACGCCGGCACTCGCCCTGTCCCATACGGATACGACGGCTCGTGTACTCATGCCTTCACCAGCCCCTGCGCGTTTCCGCCCAGCGTCAGATACACGTCCTCCAGGCTGGGCGTGGCCAGGGTGAAGTCGTCCAGGGCTGCGAACGCGGCCCCGCCGGTCACCGTGGCGACGGCCACCCGGGCCTCCTCGGGGGCGAGCCTGAGCGTCCAGCGGCGGCCCGACTCGACGGCCCGGTCCCGCAGCGCGGCGACCTCCGGGACGTCCAGCGGCGGCTTCTCCCGCCACACCAGCTCGACCCGCACCTCGCCCGCGACCTGTTCCTTGAGCCCGGCGGGGGTGTCGCAGGCGATGACCTTGCCCTGGTCGAGGACGGCGACCCGGTCGAGGACGGTCTCGGCCTCGATGACGTTGTGGGTGACGAGCAGCACGGTGGACCCGCGCTCGGCCCGGCGCCGGTCGACGGCGGACCACACGGCCCTGCGCGCGACCGGATCCATCCCGGTGGTCGGCTCGTCGAGCACCAGCAGCGACCGCTCCCCGACCAGCGCGGCGGCCACACACGCCAGCCGCCGCTGCCCACCGGACAGCTTCTTGAGCGCCCGCCCGGCAATGGCCGTAAGCCCCAACTCGTCCAGTACGGCGTCCCGTTCGGCCCTCGCCTCGCGCAGGTCCAAGCCGCGCAGCCGGGCGGTGGTCTCGGCGGCCAGCGACACGGTGAGTTCGTCGAGCGCGGAGGACTCCTGGCCGAGGTAGGCGAGGATCCGCGCGGCCCGCTCCGGGTGGCGGACGATGTCGTGGCCGAGGATCTCGACGCTGCCGGCGTCGGGCCGCATGAGCCCGGTCAGCTGGCGTACGAGGGTGGACTTGCCGGCGCCGTTCGGCCCGAGCAGTCCGAAGATCTCGCCCCGGTGGATGTCGAGGGTCACGTCGTCGGTGGCCCGCACCTCGGGGGTGCCCGGCGCACCGCGTCGGCCGCGCACCGCCGGATAGGTCTTGCTGAGCCCGCGCACCGCGCACACGACATCCCCACCGTGTCGAAGTGCCACTCCCGCGCGCGTACTCACGGGACGAGACTACGGGGTCCGGGAGGCCCGCCCGTTCGCGGGTCGGTCGAGAACGGCACATTCGTCGGTAAAGCCGCCCCGCCGCAAGGCCACCCGGCCGACTCCGCTCACTCGCCCGCGGGTGCGTGCTCCGCGGCCGTCCGTACGTCGATCTCGCGCCAGAACCCGGCCCGGATCGCGTACCGGTCGTGCTCGTCGATCTGGTCGTCCTTGTGGGCGAGGAGGCCGAACCGGGCGGCGTAGCGCAGCAGTTCGCCGTCGATGCGGTGCGGGACGCGCGGGTACATCCCGGACAGTTTCTGCAGGTGGCTGCCGTGGTCGCCGAGGCGGCCCATCCAGCGGCGGGCGAAAACCTGGCCCACTTCGTAGGGGTCGCCGCCGACCGTGGTGATGTCCTCCTCGCGGTCGGCCCAGCGCTGCTCGGCGGTGGTCAGCTGCGCCAGCGTCGGCATCGAGGCGACCTCGGGCGGCTCGGCGGCGCCTCCCGGCCGGTCGACCCACCCTTTGTCGGAGGACCAGCGCAGGGTCGCGCTCGTGGGCTGCGGTACGGGCTGGGCGGCACCCGGGGCCTTCAGGCTCGCGAGGTCCTTCGGGGTGGGCACGCCCTTGGACGCGGGCACCCGCTCCTGCGAACCGTTCTCCGAACCGGCCTCGGCCGCCGCGTGCTCGCCCTCCTCGGCCGGCCGCTCGCGCGTGGCCGGCGCGGACTCGGGCAGCGGCGCGGACAGGATCGCGGCGATCTCCGGCCGCGGCACCGGCGGCGGCGCGCACACACCGCCGAGATCCTTCGCCCGTACGGCCTTGGTGATCCAGGTCCGGTCGAGCACCCGCCGCTCGTCGGCCTCGGCGACCAGGTCCTCGGACTGGTTGTAGTCCCCGTCCGCGGCCTGCACGGCCCACAGGTGTACGGCGACGCCGTGCTCCTTGGCGGCCATCATGCCCGGCAGCAGATCGCCGTCGCCGGTGACGAGCACGACGTCGGAGCAGGCGCGGTTGCGGGCCAGTTCGGTCAGTTCGGCGTGCATGGCGGCGTCGACGCCCTTCTGCGCCCAGCGGCCGTCGCTGCGGGTCAGGGCGCCGAGGCGGACGGTGACGCGGGGCATCACGCGCAGCCTGCGGTGCTCGGGCTGCGGGACGCGGTCGGGGGCGCCGTCGAACCAGTAGATGCGCAGCAGAGGTCGTTCGGTGTCGGACTCGGCTCGCTCGCGCAAACCCTGGATGAGGGCGGCGTGATCGACGGTGATACGGGAACGCGAGGGCTCTCCGGCGAGGAGACTGGCTGCGGCCCCCAGCAGATACCCGGCGTCCACCAGGACGATGCAGCGGTCCACGCGACTCACCCTCTTCCCGGTCGGTTCACTTCGGGCTTGCTTCGAGTCTGCCCGACCGCACAGGGGTTAACGGCCCGAACTCGATCTTCGGCGTGGCGTTTCGGGGCTTCTCTCTCGTACCAACCATGTCACACACGGTAATTATCCGAAATGCGTTCTTCGTCAGCCTATGTGAATCTGGTCGCGGCCCCGGCCCCTAGATCTCCCCCAGGAGGCAGATCACCATGGCCAAGAACAAGCACCGTGACCGTAAGCAGCCGCAGTCCGAGCGCGCCGAGGAGCAGGCCAAGTCGTCCTCGATGCAGGACCAGGCCGAACAGCGCATATCCCAGGCGACTCCGAGCGACATGGCCCGCAAGGGCAGGGAGAAGCGCTTCGGCCACAACTGAGGCCTGCGTTGAGGGTTGTTCAATGACTGAGGGGCGCATCCGTTGGCGGATGCGCCCCTCAGTCACTTCTCTGTGTCTGTCGTCCGTTGCTCAGCCGGCCAGGCAGGCCGCGCCGAGCAGCACCTTCAAGTCGCCGAACAGCGCCGGGTCGGGCTTCACCCGGTGCTTGTCCAGACGCAGGATCGTGGTCTTGGTCGGGCCCTGGAGCTTGATGCGGACCTCGCTGTCGCCCCGGTGGTGGCTGAGGATCTCACCGAGCCTGCTGACCATGGGCGGAGTGACCCTGGTCGCCGGGATGGTGAGGATCACGGGCGCGTTGGTGCCCACGTTCGACACGTCCGGGACCTGCATCTCCATCGCGACCAGGCGCGGCACGTCCTCGCGCTTGTCGAGGCGGCCCTTGACGAACACGATGGTGTCCTCGACGAGTTGGGTCGACACCAGCTGGTAGGACGCCGGGAAGAACATGCACTCGATCGAGCCCGCGAGGTCCTCGACGGTGGCGATCGCCCAGGCGTTGCCCTGCTTGGTCATCTTGCGCTGGAGGCCCGAGATGATGCCGCCGATGGTGACGACCGCGCCGTCGGAGTGCTCGCCTCCGGTGAGCTGGGCGATGCCCGCGTCGGCCTTGTCGGACAGCACGTGCTCCAGGCCGAAGAGCGGGTGGTCGGAGACGTACAGCCCGAGCATCTCCCGCTCCTGGGCGAGGAGATACGTCTTCTCCCACTCGTCGGTGGTGAACTCCACGTCGAGTCCGAAGCCGGGCTCGCTGGTGTCCTCGTCGCCCATGCCCCCGAAGAGGTCGAACTGCCCCTCGGCCTCCTTGCGCTTGACCGCCACCACGTTGTCGATCATCGGCTCGAAGTGCGCGGTGAGGCCCTTGCGGGTGTGCCCCAGGGTGTCGAACGCACCGGCCTTGATGAGGGATTCGGTGGTCCGCTTGTTGCAGGCGGCGGCCTCGACCTTGTCCAGGTAGTCGGGGAACGAGCCGTACTTCCCCTTCGCCTTGCGGGACCTGATGATCGAGTCGACCACGTTCGTGCCGACGTTGCGCACGGCCTCCAGGCCGAAGAGGATCACGTCGTCGCCCTGGGCGGCGAAGTTGTGCACCGACTCGTTGACGTTCGGCGGGAGCACCTTGATCTTCATGCGCCGGCACTCGTTCAGGTAGATCGCGGACTTGTCCTTGTCGTCCTTGACCGAGGTGAGCAACGCCGCCATGTACTCGGCCGGGTAGTTGGCCTTCAGGTAGGCGGTCCAGTAGGAGACCAGGCCGTACGCGGCGGAGTGCGCCTTGTTGAAGGCGTAGCCGGCGAAGGGGACCAGGACGTCCCACAGGCCCTGGATGGCCTCGTCGCTGTAGCCGTTCTTCTGGGCGCCGGCCTGGAAGATGGTGAAGTTCTTCGCCAGCTCGTCGGCCTTCTTCTTGCCCATCACGCGGCGCAGGATGTCGGCCTCGCCGAGCGAGTAACCGGCGACGATCTGGGCGGCCTTCTGCACCTGCTCCTGGTACACGATCAGCCCGTAGGTCACCGCGAGGACCTCCTCGAGGGGCTCCTCCAGCTCCTTGTGGATCGGGGTGATCTCCTGCCGCTTGTTCTTGCGCTCGGCGTAGTTGATGTGCGAGTTCATGCCCATCGGGCCGGGCCGGTACAGGGCCGAGACGGCGGAGATGTCCTCGAAGTTGTCGGGCTGCATCTGGCGCAGCAGCGAGCGCATGGGGCCGCCGTCGAACTGGAAGACGCCCAACGTGTCGCCGCGGCAGAGCAGTTCGAAGGTCTTGGGGTCGTCCAGCGGGAGGGCGAGCATCTCCAGGTCGATGCCCTTGTTGGACTTCACCATCTTGATGGCGTCGTCCATGATCGTGAGGTTGCGCAGGCCCAGGAAGTCCATCTTCAGCAGGCCGAGCGACTCGCACTGCGGGTAGTCCCACTGCGTGATGGTCACGCCGTCGGTGTGACGCACCCACACCGGTGCGTGGTCGACGATGGGTTCGCTGGACATGATGACGCCGGCCGCGTGCACGCCCATCTGCCGGACCAGGCCCTCGACGCCCTTGGCGGTGTCGATGACCTTCTTGACGTCCGGCTCGTTCTCGTACATCCCGCGGATCTCGCCCGCCTCGCCGTAGCGGGGGTGCTTGGGGTCGGTGATGCCGGAGAGGTCGATGCCCTTGCCGAGGACGTCGGCGGGCATCGCCTTCGTGAGGCGGTCGCCCATCGCGTACGGGTAGCCCAGCACGCGCGCGGAGTCCTTGATGGCGTTCTTCGCCTTGATCTTGCCGTAGGTGCCGATCATGGCGACCTTGTCGGCGCCGTACTTCTCCGTCACGTACCGGATCACCTCGACGCGCCGACGCTCGTCGAAGTCGATGTCGACATCGGGCATGGAGACACGCTCGGGGTTGAGGAACCGCTCGAAGATCAGGCCGTGCGGGATGGGGTCGAGGTCGGTGATGCCCATGGCGTACGCGACGATCGAACCGGCCGCGGAGCCTCGGCCGGGGCCGACCGCGATGCCGTTGTTCTTCGCCCACATGATGAAGTCGGCGACCACGAGGAAGTAGCCCGGGAACCCCATCTGGATGATGACGTCCATCTCGTAGTCCGCCTGCTTCTGGCGGTCGTCGGGGATGCCGCCCGGGAAGCGGCGCTCCATACCCCGGCGGACTTCCTCCTTGAACCAGGTGATCTCGGTGTAGCCGTCCGGGATGTCGAACTTCGGCATGAGGTTCTTGGCCTCGAACATGCCGGAGGTGTCGATCTGTTCGGCGACCAGGAGGGTGTTGCGGCAGCCCTCCTGCCAGGCGTCCGAGGAGTCCACGGCGTACATCTCGTCGGTGGACTTCAGGTAGTAGCCGGTGCCGTCGAAGCGGAAGCGGTCCGGGTCGGAGAGGTTCTTGCCGGTCTGGATGCAGAGCAGGGCGTCGTGGGCGACCGACTCGTGCGCGTACGTGTAGTGCGAGTCGTTGGTCACCAGGGGCGGGATGCCGAGCTTCTTGCCGATGTCGAGGAGGCCGTCACGGACCCGGCGCTCGATCTCGATGCCGTGGTCCATCAGCTCCAGGAAGTAGCGGTCCTTGCCGAAGATGTCCTGGTACTCGGCGGCCGCCTTCAGGGCCTCGTCGTGCTGGCCCAGGCGCAGCCGGGTCTGGAGTTCGCCCGAGGGACAGCCGGTGGAGGCGATGAGGCCCTCGGACCACTGGGAGATGGTCTCCTTGTCCATGCGCGGCCACTTCTGCAGCCAGCCCTCGGCGTACGCGTCCGAGGAGAGCTTGAAGAGGTTGTGCAGGCCCGTCCTGTTGGCCGCCCAGATCGTCTTGTGGGTGTAACCACCGGAACCGGACACGTCGTCGCGCTTCTGGTGCGGCTGGCCCCACTGGATCTTGCGCTTGTTGCGCCGGGACTCGGGGGCGACGTACGCCTCGATGCCGATGATCGGTGTGACGCCCGCTTTTTTCGCCGTGTGGAAGAAGTCGTAGGCCCCGTGCAGGTTGCCGTGGTCGGACATGGCGATATGGGTCATGCCCATCTCGTTGCACGCGTCGAACATGTCCTTCAGCCGCGCGGCACCGTCCAGCAGCGAGTACTGGGTGTGGACGTGCAGGTGCGTGAACGGCGGCTTTGACACGGCTTGGCCTCCAGGGATAACAGGGGAAACGATCGACAAAGTGCGGCGGACGGTCTGGGGGGACGAGACCGAATCCTATGCCTCGGGACTGACACAAGCAGGGCACTCCCACGTACCTTCGAGCGTTGGAAGGTGACGACAGACCCGTCACATGTCACGTACCACCCGTACCAGGAGGCACAGAGCGATGTCGGTTCCGCAGCTCAACGACGAGCACCGCGGCGAGGAGATCCTTGCCGTCTTCGACACCGCCTTCGGCGAGCTCCTGGCCGCCGACCCGGCCGCGTTCCGCGTGAAGTTCCGGAAGATGGCGGCCTCCGCCTTCGCCTTCTACCGGGGCACGGCGGCCCTCTTCTACCACGACCTGGATGCCGAGAAGCGGGGCGGCCCGTACCTGGACGAGCGCACCTCGCGCGTGTGGATCCACGGCGATCTGCACGCGGAGAACTTCGGCACGTACATGGACTCGAACGGCCGGCTGGTCTTCAACGTCAACGACTTCGACGAGGCCTACGTCGGCCCCTTCACCTGGGACCTCAAGCGCTTCGCCGCCTCCGTCGCGCTGATCGGGTACGCGAAGGCGCTCAGCGACGAGCAGATCACCGAGCTGGTGCAGGTCTACGCGGGCGCGTACCGCGAGCGGGTGCACGCGCTGGCGACCGGCGCGAAGAGCGACGAGGTGCCGCCGTTCACGCTGGACACGGCCGACGGCCCGCTCCTGGGCGCGCTGCGCACCGCCCGCTCGCTGACCCGCTTCGAGCTGCTGGACTCGATGACCGAGATCCGCGACTTCGAGCGCCGGTTCGCTTCGGGCGGTGGCTCCATCGAGCTGGACGCGGCGACCCGCTACAAGGTCCTCGCGGCCTTCGACGGCTACCTGGAGACGCTTCCTGAGTCCTCCCTGGACCGGCCCGACTCCTACCGCGTCAAGGACGTCGTCGGCCGCCGGGGCATCGGCATCGGCTCGGCCGGGCTGCCGTCGTACAACATCCTTCTGGAGGGCAACAGCGACGCCCTGGAGAACGATGTGGTGATCTACATCAAGCAGGCCCAGACGCCGGCCGTCTCGCGGCACATCACGGACGCGGCGATCCGGGACTACTTCCAGCACGAGGGGCACCGCACGGTGATCTCCCAGCGCGCGCTCCAGGCGCACGCGGACCCGTGGCTGGGCTGGACCGAGCTGGGCGGGACCGGGCAGCTGGTCGCCGAGGTGTCGCCGTACGCGGTGGACCTGGACTGGAGCGACATCGACGACCCGGAGGAGATCGCCGCCGTCGTCGCCGACCTCGGGCGGGCCACGGCGACGATGCACGCGGCGGCCGACGACCAGTCCGGCGAGTCCCTGGTGCCGTTCTCCACGGAGCGGGCCATCGACGCGGCGATCGCGGCCGACGAGGACGGCTTCGCGGGCGTGCTCGTGGACTTCGCGCACAGCTACGGCGCACGCGCGCGTGCCGACCACCAGACCTTCGTCGACCTGTTCCGCAACGGCCGGATTCCGGGTCTGTAACCATCCGTACGCTCACAGGAACCCTTTAGGGGTCCCTTACCGGAGCACATGACAGACTCACCTCTGCTATGGACATATCCGGGATCCAGCTCAGGGCCGTACGCGCGGCGCTGTTCACGGCACTGGTCGTGACGCTCAGCACCGCGTCGCACGTGCTGCTGTCCCGGGTCCCGCTGCCGCTCGGCACGGTGGCGGCGATCGCCGCCACCGTGTTCGTGATCGCCTACGCGCTCGCGGGCCGCGAGCGCGGCTTCGGCAAGATCGCCGCACTGCTGATCCCGCTGGAACTGGCCGCCGACACGGTGTTCACCACCGGCCAGCACGCCTGCTACGGCAGGGCGGGCGGCCCGGTCGCCGGACCACTGCGCGCGGTCGGCCTGGACGTGCTGTGCAGCGGCGGCAGCGTGGGCACCTCACTGGCCCGGATGACCGACAACCCCCATCAGGCGGCGGCGCTGCTCACGCACACCGACGCCACCGCCGCCTGGCTGCTGCTCGGCGCGCACATCGGCGTCGGACTCCTGGCCGCCGCCTATCTGCGCCGCGGCGAGCGCGCGCTGTCCGAACTGCTGCGCGCGGCGACGGCGGTGGGCTTCCGCCCGCTGCTGCTGGCCGTCGCCGCGGTGTCGGCCCGACGCACCTCACCGGCCCGACGGCTGCCGCGCGCCACGCACCGCATGGCCACCGCCCGTGAGCGGCTGCTGGTGCACTCCCTGGGACGGCGTGGACCGCCGTGCTCGCTCCTGCCCGCGGTCTGAACACCCCACAGGTACCTGAGCACACATCAGTCCCCCACACGTATTCCGCGTACGACGTGTACGCGTCCCATATGGAGATCACCAACATGAGCAAGCGGAACAGCGCGGCGGCGAAGACGCAGGCCCGTGAGCGGCTGCGCGCCGAGCGCGAGCGCCAGGCCAAGCGCGCCAAGGTCAGGCGGCAACTCATAGTCGCCGCCTCGGTCGTCGGCGTCCTCGCGATAGCCGGCGGCATCGGCTACGCCGTCGTACAGAACAACAAGCCCACCTACTGGGAGTCGGCGAAGGACGACAAGCTCGTCAAGCCGGCCAACACCACCGGCACCAACGGCACGACAGTCGTCTTCGGCAAGAGCACCGCCAAGAAGACCCTGGTCATGTACGAGGACCCGCGCTGCCCGATCTGCGCCCAGTTCGAGCAGGTCGTCGGCTCGACCGTGAAGAGCGACTGGGACGCCGGCAAGTTCAAGATCCAGTACGTCGGCGCCACGTTCATCGACAACAAGGACAACGGCGAGGGCTCCAAGAACGCGCTGAGCGCCATGGGCGCCGCGCTGAACATCAGCCCCGAGGCGTTCCTCGAGTACAAGACCGCGCTCTACTCGACGAAGTACCACCCGGACGAGACGACCGACACGTTCAAGGACGACTCGTACCTGATCAAGGTCGCGAACACGGTCCCCGCCCTGAAGAACAACAAGGCCTTCCAGAAGGCCGTGAAGGACGGCACCTACGACAAGTGGGCGCTGGACATGTCCGCCACGTTCGACAAGAGCGGGGTGACCGGCACGCCGACCCTGAAGATGGACGGCAAGGCACTGACCTCCGACGGTTCGAGTGCGCCGATGACCGTGGACACCTTCAACACGGCGCTCGCGGCGGCCCTCAAGGGCTGATCCTTCTTGTAACTCCAGGCCTGAGCCTCCTTGCAAGACGCGCAGCCGAAGAGCGGGCGAACTTTTACGAGTTCGCCCGCTCTCGTTAATACTGATCAGTAACCTGGTCGCTCGTGACCAGTCGATACAGAGCACCCGAGAGCGTCAATTCGCCCTCCCCGCGCCGCCGTACGGTCGTCAAGGCCGCGGCCGCCACCGCCGTCCTGGCCGGACCACTGATCGCCGCGCTGCCCGCCGGGGCCGCGACCGAGACCCCCTCCTTCCTGCACGGGATCGCCTCCGGTGACCCGCTCCCGGACGGTGTCCTGCTGTGGACCCGGGTGACGCCCACCGCCGAGGCGGTGCCCGGCTCCGGACTCGGCCCGGACACCGAGGTGAGCTGGACCGTGGCCACCGACAGGGCGTTCACGAACGTCGTCTCCAGGGGCTCCCTCACCGCGACCGCCGCCTCCGACCACACCGTCAAGGCCGACATCCGCGGCCTGGCACCGGCCACCGACT
This sequence comes from Streptomyces prunicolor, assembly GCF_045162825.1. NCBI lineage: Bacteria > Bacillati > Actinomycetota > Actinomycetes > Kitasatosporales > Streptomycetaceae > Streptomyces > Streptomyces prunicolor. Next base: position 2,804,687 of record NZ_CP108676.1, read on the forward strand.
ACTTCTTCCGCTTCTCGGCCGGCGGCACCGACTCCCCGGCGGCGCGCACCCGCACCGCGCCGGCGACGGACGCGACCGTGACCGGCCTGCGCTTCGGCGTAGTCACCTGCGCCAACTGGGAGGCCGGCTACTTCTCCTCGTACCGCCATCTCGCGGCCCGCAACGACCTCGATGCCTGGCTGCACCTGGGCGACTACATCTACGAGTACAAGTCCGGCGAGTACGCGGCGCGCGGCACGGTCGTACGGCAGCACGCGCCGACCAACGAGATCATCACGCTCGCCGATTACCGCACCCGGCACGGCAAGTACAAGACCGACCCGGACCTCCAGGCCCTGCACGCGAAGGCGCCGGTCGTCGCGATCTGGGACGACCACGAGTTCGCGGACAACGCCTGGTCGGGCGGCGCGGTCAACCACACCGAGGGCGCCGAGGGCACCTGGACGGCCCGTCAAGCGGCCGCGAAACAGGCGTACTTCGAGTGGATGCCGGTCCGACCGGCGATCGCGGGCACCACCTACCGCCGCCTGCGCTTCGGCAAGCTGGCGGACCTCTCACTCCTCGACCTGCGCTCCTTCCGTTCGCAGCAGGCGAGTTCGGGCAGCGGTTCGGTGGACGACCCGGACCGTACGATCACGGGACGCGCCCAACTCGACTGGCTGAAGGCCGGGTTGAAGGCGTCGGACACCAAGTGGCGGCTGGTCGGCAACTCGGTGATGATCGCGCCGTTCGTCGTCGGCGCGCTCTCCGCCGACCTGTTGAAGCCGCTCGCCAAACTGCTGGGCCTGCCGCAGGAGGGGCTCGCCGTCAACACCGACCAGTGGGACGGCTACACCGACGACCGCCGTGAACTCCTCGCCCATCTGCGCACGAACGCGATCGGCAACACGGTCTTCCTCACCGGCGACATCCACATGTCCTGGGCCAACGACGTGCCGGTGGACGCCGGCACGTACCCGCTCTCGCCGTCCGCGGCAACGGAGTTCGTGGTCACCTCGATGACCTCGGACAACCTCGACGACATCGTGAAGGTCCCCGAGGGCACGGTCTCCGCGCTCGCCGCACCGGTCATCCAGCTCGCCAACCGGCACGTCCACTGGGTCGACACGGACCGCCACGGCTACGGCGTCCTGGACATCACGGCCGACCGCGCGCAGATGGATTACTACGTCCTGTCCGACCGCACGTCCGCGACCGCGACCTCGTCCTGGGAGCGGTCGTACCGGACGCGGAGCGGCACGCAGAGGGTGGAGCGGACGTACGACCCGGTGTAAGTCCCGGTGTGAGCAAGGCCGTTACAGGGTCTCCAGGAAGCCGAGGGCCACCCGCCAGGTGGCTTCGGCGGCCTCCTCGTCGTAGTCCGGGAGGCCGGGGTCGGTGTACAGGTGGCCGGCTCCGGCGTACCGGTAGATCTCCACATCCGCGCCCGCCCTGCCCATCTGGAGATACCAGGAGCTGAGCCAGTCGTCGGTCTCGAACTGGTCGGGCTCGGCGACGTGCAGTTGCACCGGCAGATCGTCGACGGAGGCGTTGGCCGCGATGTCCGAGGTGCCGTGCAGGAGGAGCAGCCCCAGTGCCTTCTCGTCGCCGAGGGCGAGGGTCTGCGCGACGGAGGCGCCGAGCGAGAACCCGGCGTAGACGAGCCCGCGCTCGGAGTAGGGAGCGGCGGCCAACACGGCCCGCTTGAGGAGCTCGTCCTTGCCGATCTCCTGGTTCAGGGCCCTGCCGTCCTCGACCGTGTCGAACGTACGCCCCTCGAAGAGGTCCGGCGTCCACACCTCGTGGCCCGCCGCGCGCAACCGATCGGCGGCGTCGCGCACCGCCGGCCGGAGTCCGTACGTCGAGTGGAAGAGCATGATGTTCATGAAGCCATCGTGCCAGTACGGTCGGACACATGGAGAACGTACTGCGCCCGCTGATCGTCATCGGCGGCTCCGTCGTCCTCACGCTGCTCATCGGCTGGGTCACCGACCTGCTGCTGCGCAAGGCGGACGCCCGGCACGACGACACCACGCTGTGGGGCCTGCTGCGCCGAGGCCGCGTCCCGTACCAGCTCGTACTCTGCGCGGCCTTCCTCAGAGCCTCCTACGACCAGGCACAGCTCCTGGAGGAACACCGGATCGGCATCGGCCAGACCCTCACCCTGGTGCTGATCGGCGCCACCGCGTGGCTGATGATCCGGGTCGCGGCGGCGATCGTGGAGTCGTCGTACGCCCGCTACGCCCGCGCCTCCCGCGACGCGGCCCGGGTCCGCCGGGTCCGAACCCAAGTGACGCTGATCACGCGGGTGGTGGCCGCGATCGTCGGCGTGGTGGCGGTCGCCGCGATGCTGCTGACGTTCCCGGCGATGCGCGCGGCCGGCGCGTCGCTGCTGGCCTCGGCGGGCGTCCTGGGCATCGTCGCCGGTGTAGCGGCGCAGTCCACGCTCGCCAACCTCTTCGCAGGACTGCAGATCGCCTTCGGCGACATGGTCCGCATCGGCGACACGGTGGTGGTGGACGGCGAGTGGGGCACGATCGAGGAGATCACCCTGACCTTCCTGACGGTACGGACCTGGGACGAGCGCCGGATCACCATGCCGGTGTCGTACTTCACGTCCAAGCCCTTCGAGAACTGGTCCCGCGGCACCCCCCAGATGACCGGCATCGTCTACTTCCAGGTCGACCACTCGGCCCCGGTGGACGCGATGCGCACCCAGCTCCGCGAGATCCTGCGCGCCTGCCCGGCCTGGGACGGCCGCAGCTACGGCCTCGTCGTCACCGACACCACCCCGAACACGATGGAGGTCCGCGCCCTGGTCACGGCCAAGGACGCGGACGACATCTGGACGGTACGGGTCACGGTCCGCGAACAGATGATCCGCTGGCTGTACGTGGAGCATCCCTACGCGCTGCCTCGCGTGAACACGGCGGACGCGGCGCCGATTCCGGGGGAGGATCCGTCGCCGAACGGTGGTGGCGTCGGGCGCGCGGCGCATGAGCCTCCGGGGGGTAACCGGGGCTGAGGGTCGGGCGGGGCGAGGTATGCCGGTCGGCTGCCGACCACGGCTGAATTGCCCACTCACGCCCACCCGTTCACATGCGGTCGAGGGGTGGGCGTCTGCCGTAGGGGTGCGGCACCGCCGGCGACTGGCGGTCGGCCGGTTCAAGGCCTCAACACCCGCGCCGGGTGAGTACCCCCTCACCCACGAGCGACAGAACCAGAACCGGGTCCGGGCGACTCCGACCCCTCAACGCCCATGCCGGGCAACCTCGTTGGACCGGTCGACCCGCGAAGCGACCGGGAACCGGCCAAGTCTGAGCACCTCCGGGCACCCCAACACCCGTGCCCAGCACCACCATTGACCCGGACGCCCAGCGAGGCACCCGGCCCCCGGAGCGACCGGCCGACCCGAGGTCGCAACGCCCATGCCCGGCGAGAACCCTCCCCCACCCCGAACGTCCGAGCCCGAGCCGAATCCAGTGCCCGGCGCCTCAATCTCCGCGCCCGACAACGCCGTTGACCGGAACCGAACCCCAGCTCCTCAGCCCCAGCCCCTCAACGCCCCCGCTCAGCCCCGCCGTTGACCTGGATCACCTGCGAGGTGACATGCCCGGCGGCCGGGGACGCGAGCCAATGCAGGGTCGCGGCGATGTCCCCGGGGGTACCGGCACGCCCGGTCGAGGTGTCTCGGATCATCCGTTCACGCCGCGCTTCCGCGATCTCGGGGCCGAAGAACTCCGTGTCCTCGATGTACCCGGGCGCGACCACGTTCACGGTGATGCCGCGCGGCCCGAGATCCCGGGCCAGATCATGGGCGTACGGGTGCAACGCGGCCTTGGCCCCGCCGTACGCCCCACTCCCCGAACCTCGGTACGCGGCGATGGAACTGACGAACAGCACCCGCCCGCCCGGCTCCGCGAGCCGCGTCCTCAGCGCCTCGGTGAGCAGCGCGGCGCTCAGGGTGTTGCTGCGGAAGTTCACGGTCCAGTCATGCGCGACGGCGTCCAGCGCATCGCCGCTCGCGCTCGCGGGTTCCAGGCTCCCGTTGCCGCCCGCGCTGTGCACCAGCACATCCACCGTGCCGAACTCCTCGGCTACGAACCGCCCGACGCCCCGCACCACTTCGGGCTCACTCAGATCCCCGGAATACGTCAGCGCCCCGGGCACTCCGGCCTTCTCCAACACCTCGCGCCGCCGCCCGAGCAGCAACACCCGGTCCCCGTCGGCCGCGAAGGCATGCGCCGCGGCGAGCCCAATTCCCGTACCGCCACCACTGATTACTACGTTGCGAGCCATGGGACGAGCGTACAAAGAGGGCGAGGACAAACACGAGCCAATTCAAACGGCGGCCCGCCGACAGCGACAGCACTCAACTCGCAGCCGCCAACGGGGCCGAGCCCCCACAGGAGAGGTCCGGTCCACCCTTCAATCGCCCGTAAACGGGCGGCGCGCGGGTGGGCAAGCATTTAGACCCGCAGCCGCCAACAACGCCCAACCCCCACGGCAAACGCCCACCCTCCAGCCCACGGTGAACGGGCGGTGCGTGGCTGGGCGACTCACCTCAGACTACGCACGTCAAGATGCCGAAGCACCCGGTCCACGATCTCCGGATCCGCCCCCGGCTCACTCCGCGCCGCCAACACCTCATGCCGAGCCGCGCTCATCATCTCCCCCTGGATCCGCCGCATCCGCTTCACCCGCTTCACCCGCTTCTCGTACGCCTCCCGCCGCTCCCCGTCCCCCACCTCGGGAGAGATCCGCACCCCGATGTCGAACGCCCGCCGCAACAACTGCTCGGACACCTCCTCCGGCAGCTCCTCGACATCCTCGATCTCCCGCAGCCGCCGCTTCGCGGCCTTCGCCGCCCGCACCCCCAGCTCCTTCTCGAACGCCTTCTCGCTGTCGGTGTCGGCCCGCACCCCCAGCCGCTTCACCAGCCACGGCAACGTGAGCCCCTGAAGCACCAGCGTCGCCATGATCACCCCGAACGCGATGAACACGATCTCGTCCCGGTCCGGGAACGCCGACCCGTCGTCCATGGTCAGCGGAATCGCCAGCGCCAGGGCAACAGACGCCACCCCGCGCATCCCCGCCCACCACATGATCACGGTCTCCCGCCAGGATGTCGGGATCTCCTCGTCGTAGTCCCGCTTGGCGTGCAGCCGTTTCGTCAGCCAGGTCGCCGGCAGCAACCACGCCAGCCGTACGACGACCACGACTCCGACGATCGCCGCGGCCCAGCCGAGCATCTCGCCCCACCGCCCGGACGCCGTACGGATCGCGTTGTGCAGTTCGAGCCCGATGAGCCCGAAGGCCACCCCGGTGACCAAGGTGTCCACCACGTCCCACACGGTCGCCCCGGCGAGCCGGGTCAGGACGTCGTCGGCACCGAGGGCGTACTCGGCGAGGAACAGCGCGGTGGTGAGCACGGCAAGCACTCCGGAGCCGTGCAGTTCGTCGGCCAGGACGTACGAGGCGAACGGCACCAGGAGGGTGAGCCCGATCTGGAGGGTGGCATCGTCGAGGATCGACATCAGCTTGTTCGCGGCCCACCCCAGGGCCAGTCCGACCACTACGGCGACGACGGCGGACAGCACGAAGTCGAGCCCGGCACGCCAGGGGTTGAAGCTCCCGCTGACGGCCGCGGCGATCGCGACGTGGTACAGCACGATGGCCGTGACGTCGTTGAAGAGCCCCTCGCCCTCCAGGATCGACACCAGCCGCCGCGGCAGCCCGAGTTGCCCGGCGACGGCGGTCGCGGCGACCGGGTCGGGCGGTGCCACGAGCGCGCCGAGCGCCACGGCGGCGGCGATCGGCAGGCCGGGCACGATCGCGCTCGCGACGGCGGCCACGGCGAGGGTGGTGACGAAGACCAGCGCCACGGCCAGCAGGAAGATGGGGCGGATGTTCGCCGTGAACTGCCGCCAGGAGGTGCGCCGCACGGCCGCGTACAGCAGCGGTGGCAGCAGCAGGGGCAGGATCAGGTCGGGCGGGACGTTCACGTTCGGCACGAAATCGGCCACCGCGAGGACTATCCCGAGGAGGGTCATGAGCACCGGCGCCGGCAGACCGAGCCGGTCCCCCAGCGGGACACTCACCACGGCCCCGAGCAACAGGACGAAAAGCAGGGCCAATTGATCCACGGTCAGGGCTCCGGCGGGATCTCGACGTTCACACAGCGGACGCCCCAGCCTGCCACGCCGCCCGCCCGACCAGCTCTTTCGACGCCCTCAGGTTATGGAGCCGGTCACAGCGCGCACCGCATCGCCCGATGCGGAATCCCCGCGTCCGGGAACTCCGGCCCATACGCCTCGTAGCCGAGCCGTTCGTAGAACCCCAGCGCATGCGTCTGCGCATGCAGATCTACGGCGGCCAGCCCACGCGCGCGTGCCGCGTCCTCGATGGCCCGCACCAACGCGACCCCGACCCCGAGCCCTCGCGCCTCCTTGGTGACGGCCAGCCGCCCCAGGGACCCCACGGTCGCATCCCCGTCGGTCTTCGCCGCGGCCGCCTCGCCGTACAACAACCGCCCGGTCCCGAGCGGCACCCCGTCCTCCCGCACGGCGAGGACATGCGTCGCTACGGCGTCGTAGTCGTCGTACTCGATCTCCTGAGGCACGCCCTGCTCGACGACGAAGACCTCCTTGCGCACCACGAAGCAGGCCTCACGGTCGGCGGGATCCTCGGCGACACGCACCACGTACGACGACGGACTCACGCGTACGTCTCCTCGCGCACCAGGTCCAGGGCCTGCTGAAGGTCGTCGGGGTAGCCGCTCTCGAACTCGACCCACTGGCCGTCGGCGGGGTGCTCGAAGCCGAGCCGGACGGCGTGCAGCCACTGGCGGGTCAGGCGCAGCCGCTTGCTGAGCGTCGGGTCGGCGCCGTAGGTCAGGTCGCCCACGCACGGGTGGCGGTGGGCCGCCATGTGCACACGGATCTGGTGGGTGCGGCCGGTCTCCAGCTTCACATCGAGCAGGGAGGCCGCGCGGAACGCCTCGATCAGGTCGTAGTGCGTGATCGACGGCTTGCCCTCGGCGGTGACCGCCCACTTGTAGTCGTGGTTCGGGTGACGGCCGATGGGGGCGTCGATGGTGCCGCTGGTCGGGTCCGGGTGGCCCTGGACCAGCGTGTGGTAGCGCTTGTCGACCGTGCGCTCCTTGAACTGGCGCTTCAACGAGGTGTACGCCCGCTCCGACTTCGCGACGACCATCAGGCCGGACGTGCCTACGTCGAGGCGGTGCACGATGCCCTGGCGCTCGGCGGCACCGGACGTCGAGATGCGGTACCCGGCGGCGGCGAGGCCGCCGATGACCGTGGTCCCGGTCCAGCCGGGGCTGGGGTGGGCGGCGACGCCGACCGGCTTGACGATCACTACGACGTCATCGTCGTCGTAGACGATCTCCATGCCCTCGACCGGCTCGGCGACGATCTGCACGGGCGCGGGCGCCTGCGGCATCTCGACCTCGAGCCAGGCCCCGCCGTGCACCCGCTCGGATTTCCCGACCACCGAGCCGTCGACCGTGACCTTCCCCGCCGTGGCCAGCTCGGCGGCCTTCGTACGGGAGAAGCCGAACATGCGGGAGATGGCGGCGTCGACACGCTCGCCCTCCAGGCCGTCGGGCACGGGCAGGTTTCGGATCTCGGGAACTGTGCTCACCCGGTCGAGTATGCCGGACGGGTCCGACACTGCCTTACCTGAGCCCGTACGGCCGCCCGTGCGCTCAGTCCTTGTGGACGGTGCCGTCCGGGTCCAGGCCGCGGAAGGAGAGCAGCACGATCAGGATGCCGCCGCACACGATCGCCGAGTCGGCGAGGTTGAAGACGGCGAAGCCCTTGGGCGCGATGAAGTCGACGACCTCGCCCTGGAAGATGCCGGGCGAACGGAAGATCCTGTCGGTGAGGTTGCCGAGCGCACCGCCCAGCAGCAGCCCGAGCGCGATGGCCCACGGCAGGCTGTAGAGCTTGCGGGCCAGCCGGGCGATCACCACGATCACGGCGGCGGCGATCATCGTGAAGATCACCGTGAAGGCCGCGCCGAACCCGAAGGCGGCGCCGGGGTTGCGGATCGCGTGGAACTCCAGCCAGTCCCCGAAGACCTCGATCGGCGCGTGGTGCTCCAGCTTGGCGACCACGAGCAACTTGCTGACCAGGTCGAGGGTGTACGCGAAGACGGCCACCACGAACAGCACGGCGATCCGCCGCCTGCCCCTGGAGGGCGCGCTCTCGCCCTGCTCCGGCTCGGCCCCCGCCGCCTCTGGGGTATCCGGCGTACCGATGATGCGCTCCGCCTCTGCCACGTGAGTCCCTCGACCTAGGTGCCTAACTCAGGATGAGGGTACGGCACACCTGTCGGGAGCTTCAGTACCGGCGTCAGTACCGGGTCAGTACCGGCGCTCCTGCTTCTGCTTGCACTCCACGCACAGGGTGGCCCGGGGGAAGGCCTGCATACGGGCCTTGCCGATCGGGTTGCCGCAGTTCTCGCACAGGCCGTAGGTGCCGGCGTCCAGCTTCCCCAGGGCGCGCTCGGTCTGGATCAGCATCTCGCGCGCGTTGGCGGCCAGCGCCATCTCGCTCTCGCGCGTGATGTTCTTGGTCCCGGTGTCGGCGTCGTCGTCGCCCGCGCCGTCCCCGGAGTCCCGCATCAGGCCGGCGAGGGCCTGCTCGGTGGACGTGATCTCCTCGCTCAGCCGCGCCGCCTCGGACTGCAGCTCGGTACGGGCCTCCTCGACCTCTTCGGGCGTCCAGGGGTCCTCCCCGGGGCGCACCGCGAGCTCGCCGGGCACCGCCGCGACCCGCGCTTTGGGAACGGCCCTCTTCGCCGCAGTGGCCGTACCCGGAGTCTTCTTCGCAACCACCGTCGTGGCTCCCGTCTGCTCCGCGGCCTGCGCCGCGCCCGCCTTTGCCTTCTTGGCCGCGCTCTTCTTCGTGCCGGTCGTGCCCGTGGTTGCCGTGGTTCCCGTGGTTCCCGCAGTGCGATTCGTGCCCGTGGTGGTCTTCGCAGAACCGCTTTTCGCGCCGGTGGTGCTCTTCGTAGGGCTGCTCTTCGCCGACGTGCCCTCAGGGGCGACGGTCTTCTTCACGGCCGCTTTCTTCACAGCCGTCTTCTTCGTGTCCGTGGCCTTCGGGACGGCCGTCGCCTTCGTAGCGGTCGTCTTCCTGGTCACCGTCTTCGTAGCGGTCGTCTTCGTAGCCGTGGCCTTCGTAGCCGTGGCCTTCGTAGCCGCCGCCTTCTTCGTCACCGTGGTTTTCGCGGCGCTCTTCTTGGCCACCGCCTCCTCGGCCACCGCCTTCTTGACCGCCCCCGGTCTTTCGGCCCCTTCCCCGGTCGCCTTCTTCGAAGAAGCCGCCTTCGTAGCGACCGCCTTCTTCGTCGCGGTCTTCTTCGCTGCGGTCTTCTTCGCCACCATGGCCGCGGCCCCTTCACATTTTGTGATCACGCACGCGAATCGTGCTGGGACGATAAATCGACTTGAGTCCCGCGGCAACGGGGCACGCCGCCCGATTCGTCCACCCCCCTGGCCTCGCGCGGCAAGCCTTCATGCGTTGTGCCCAGCTCCCCGCCGGGTAATCCGCCGAGTCCGACACCTCGAACATCGAACGCGTGTTCAGCGCCATTCGAGTCATGAAACGCGTTCGCAAGCCTCCCGCCGAGGCCCACGCAAAACCGGTCGGCCGCTGTCCGTGCGGCCCCGTACACTGGGCGGAGCGAGAAGCGTGGATGGGGACGAGTAGCGGCGTACGCAGCCCAGAGCGACCCGGGGACGGTGGAAGCCCGGGGGCCGGCGCGACGTGAAGATCACCCCGGAGCCGCCGGAAGAAAGCCGCAGCCCACCAGCCGCGGCCGGTAGACCCGGTATCGCGACCCCAATGAGGGGGCTCACTGGTGTGCAAGGTGCACCGGGGAGCCAAGGAGGGTGGTACCGCGGGAGCGCGCCGCACACGGCGTACGGAAAGTCGTAGCTCTCGTCCCTCCGGACGGAAGGCAGAAAGTCCGCCGGAGGAAGCTCGCTGATGACAACGCCGACGTACCGCCAGGTGCCCGCCCAGGTCGACCTGCCCGCGCTCGAGCACGCCGTGCTCGACTTCTGGCGCGAGCAGAAGATCTTCGCCAAGACCCTGGACCAGTCCGAGGGGCGCCCCGAGTGGGTGTTCTACGAGGGCCCGCCCACGGCCAACGGCATGCCGGGCGCCCACCACATCGAGGCGCGCGTCTTCAAGGACGTCTTCCCCCGCTTCCGGACCATGCGCGGCTACCACGTGGGCCGCAAGGCCGGCTGGGACTGCCATGGCCTCCCGGTGGAGCTGGCGGTCGAGAAGGAGCTGGGCTTCACGGGCAAGCAGGACATCGAGGCGTACGGCATCGCCGAGTTCAACGCCAAGTGCCGCGAGTCCGTGACCCGGCACACCGACGCCTTCGAGGCGCTCACGAACCGCATGGGCTACTGGGTCGACCTGGACGACGCGTACCGCACGATGGACCCCGAGTACGTGGAGTCCGTCTGGTGGTCCCTCAAGGAGATCTTCAACAAGGGCCTGCTGGTCCAGGACTATCGCGTCGCCCCGTGGTGCCCGCGCGACCAGACGGGCCTCTCGGACCACGAGCTGGCGCAGGGCTACGAGACGGTCGTCGACCCCTCCGTGTTCGTCCGTTTCCCGCTCACCTCCGGTCCGCTGGCCGGCCGCGCCGCGCTCCTGGTCTGGACGACGACCCCCTGGACGCTGGTGTCCAACACGGCCGTCGCCGCACACCCCGAGGTCACCTACGTCGTCGCGACGAACGGCGAGGAGCAGCTCGTCGTCGCCGAGCCGCTGCTCGCCAAGGCGCTCGGCGAGGGCTGGGAGACCACCGGCGAGACCTTCACCGGCGCCGAGATGGAGCGCTGGACATATCAACGTCCGTTCGAGCTCGTGGAGTTCCCCGAGCCCGCCCACTACGTGGTGAACGCGGAGTACGTGACGACCGAGGACGGTACGGGTCTGGTCCACCAGTCCCCCGCCTTCGGTGAGGAGGACCTCAAGGTCTGCCGCGCGTACGGCCTGCCGGTCGTGAACCCGGTCCGTCCGAACGGCACCTTCGAGGAGAGCGTCCCGCTGGTGGGCGGTGTCTTCTTCAAGAAGGCCGACGAAAAGCTCACCGAGGATCTCAAGGATCGCGGTCTGCTCTTCAAGCATGTGCCGTACGAGCACAGTTACCCGCACTGCTGGCGCTGCCACACCGCGCTCCTGTACTACGCGCAGCCGTCCTGGTACATCCGCACCACCGCCGTCAAGGACCGTCTCCTCCAGGAGAACGAGAACACCAACTGGTTCCCGGACACCGTCAAGCACGGCCGCTACGGCGACTGGCTGAACAACAACATCGACTGGGCCCTGTCCCGCAGCCGCTACTGGGGCACCCCGCTGCCGATCTGGCGCTGCACGGAGGACCACCTCACGGTCGTCGGCTCCCGCGCGGAACTGACCGAACTGACCGGCACCGACCAGTCGGGCCTGGACCCGCACCGCCCGTTCATCGACGCGGTCACCTTCGCCTGCCCCCAGTGCGCCGGGACCGCCACCCGCGTGCCCGAGGTCATCGACGCCTGGTACGACTCGGGCTCGATGCCGTTCGCACAGTGGGGCTACCCGCACAAGAACAAGGAACTCTTCGAGTCCCGCTACCCCGCCCAGTTCATCAGCGAGGCCATCGACCAGACCCGCGGCTGGTTCTACACACTGATGGCGATCGGCACCCTCGTCTTCGACAAGTCCTCGTACGAGAACGTCGTCTGCCTCGGCCACATCCTCGCCGAGGACGGCCGCAAGATGTCCAAACACCTGGGCAACACCCTGGACCCGATCCCCCTGATGGACCGCCACGGCGCGGACGCGGTGCGCTGGTTCATGGCCGCCGGCGGCTCCCCCTGGGCAGCCCGCCGCGTGGGCCACGGCACCATCCAGGAGGTCGTCCGCAAGACCCTCCTGACGTACTGGAACACGGTCGCCTTCCAGGCCCTGTACGCCCGCACCTCCGACTGGGCACCGAGCGCGGCGGACCCGGCCCCGGCCGACCGCCCGGTCCTGGACCGCTGGCTGCTGTCCGAACTCCACGCGCTCACCGACCAGGTGACCCAGGCTCTGGAGTCCTACGACACCCAGCGCGCCGGCAAGCTCCTGTCGGCGTTCGTCGACGACCTGTCCAACTGGTACGTCCGCCGCTCCCGTCGCCGCTTCTGGCAGGGCGACAAGGCCGCGCTGCGCACCCTGCACGAGGTCGTCGAGACGGTCACCCAACTCATGGCCCCGCTGACCCCGTTCATCACCGAGCGGGTCTGGCAGGACCTGATCGTCCCGGTGACCCCGGGCGCCCCGGAGTCGGTCCACCTGTCCTCATGGCCGGACGCGGACCTGACCGCCATCGACCCCGAGCTGTCCCAGCAGATGGTCCTCGTACGCCGCCTGGTGGAGCTGGGCCGCGCCACACGCGCAGAATCCGGCGTCAAGACACGCCAGCCGCTCTCCCGCGCGCTCATCGCAGCCACCGGCTTCGCCGCCCTGGACCGCGAACTGCACGCGCAGATCACCGAGGAACTCAACGTCGAGGGCCTCGCCTCGCTGAGCGAGGTCGGCGGCTCACTGGTCGACACCACGGCCAAAGCCAACTTCCGCGCCCTGGGCAAACGGTTCGGCAAACGCGTCCAGGACGTCGCCAAGGCCGTCGCGAACACGGACGCCGCCGCCCTGTCCCTCGCCCTGCGCGAGGGCACGGCGACCGTCGAGGTGGACGGCGAGACCATCACGCTGGCCCCGGATGAGGTGATCATCACAGAGACCCCGCGCGAAGGCTGGTCCGTGGCCTCCGACTCGGGCGCGACAGTCGCCCTCGACCTGGAGATCACCGAGGAGCTGCGCCAGGCGGGCCTGGCCCGTGACGCGATCCGGCTGATCCAGGAATCCCGCAAGAACAGCGGCCTGGACGTCGCCGACCGCATCGCCCTGCGCTGGACGTCGACCGACCCGGCGGTCATCGCGGCCCTGTCCGAGCACGCAACCCTGATCGCCGACGAAGTCCTCGCCACGGACTTCACCCAGGGCGAGGCGGACGACACCTACGGCACCCCGTTCACGGACGAGGGCCTGTCCCTGGTGTTCCGCCTGCACAAGGTCTAGGCACCACCGGCACCCGAAAGGGCCCGGCCTCCTTCGTGGAGGCCGGGCCCTTTTCTCACGCCCAACGGCCAACTCACCTGAACCAACGGTCAACCCGCGTGATCCAGCGCTCAACCCGCGTAAAAAGGACGGGGCCCCGGATCGAAATCCGGGGCCCCACCCTGAACGCTGCCGACGCCGAAGGCGTACTAAAGGCCGGTCAGTTGTCGTCCTCGTCGATCAGGAACCCGCGCATCGGCGAGGGAGCCTGACCCATCGGGGACGGGCCCTGCGGCCGTACCGGCGCCATCGGCTGGGTCATGGCCGGAGACATCTGCTGCTGGCCACCGTAGGACGGACCGGCCGGAGCCGGGCCACCCATGCCCTGCGGGCCGCCGTACGACGGGGCGCTCGCGCCGGCCGGGGCCATCGAGGGCGCCGGGGACGGCGGAAGCGACGCGGCGGCCGGAGCGCGCGGCGGAGCCAGCGAGTCGTCGGCCTGGGTCTCCAACTGACGCAGCTGGGACTCCAGGTAGGACTTCAGACGCGTGCGGTACTCGCGCTCGAAGCCGCGCAGGTCCTCGACCTTGCGCTCCAACGTGGCGCGGGCGGACTCCAGGGAGCCCATCGCGACGCGGTGCTTCTCCTGCGCGTCCCGCTCCAGGGCGTCGGCCTTGGCACGGGCGTCACGCTCAAGACCCTCGGCGCGCGAACGGGCCTCGCCGACAATCTTGTTGGCCTCGGAACGAGCCTCGGCGATCGCCTGGTCGGCGGTCTGCTGGGCCAGCGAGAGGACACGGGCGGCACTGTCGCCACCGGGGCCCTGCTGCGGCATGCCGCCACCCATGGGTCCGCCCATCGGGCCGCCCATCTGCTGCTGCATGGGGGGCTGGCCGCCCATCTGACCCTGCATCGGGCCCTGGCCCATCTGCTGCATCTGGCCCTGCATCGGACCCTGGCCCATCGGACCCTGACCCATGGGGCCCTGTCCCATCGGACCCTGACCCTGCGGGCCGCCCTGGCCGCTGGGGCCTGCGGGCAACTGCGGGGCACCGCTCGGCAGCTGGGGCGGGCCGCCCATGGGGCCGCCCATCTGCTGCGGCGGGCCCGATATGCCGGCGGGCACCGGGCCACCCGGACCGCGCATGCCTTGCGGGGGCATCCCCTGCTGGGGCATCCCCTGCTGCTGCATGCCGCCCTGCTGCTGCATGCCGCCTTGCTGCTGCATGCCGCCCTGCTGCTGGTCCTGTTCGGGGGGCTTGCGCATGTTCTGTTGGTTCTGGGCGGCTGCGCGCGTGGCCGCGGCCAACTTGGCGCGCAGGTCCTCGTTCTCGCGCAGCAGGCGCGTCAGTTCGGCTTCGACCTCGTCGAGGAAGGCATCAACCTCGTCCTCGTCATAGCCTTCTCGGAGGCGGACGGTCGTGAACTGCTTGTTCCGCACGTCCTCGGGGGTCAACGGCATCTCTTCACCTCAACGTAGTCATCGGCAGTCGGCAAGACCGTATCGTCCACTGTCACCCCGCGAGTTTGCCCACGATAGAGATCAAGATGTAGACGATGATCATCAGGACGAAGAAGGACAGGTCGAGCGCCACGCCCCCGAGACGCAACGGCGGGATGAACCGCCGTAGAAGCTTCAACGGTGGATCGGTGACAGTGTAGGCGGCCTCCAGAACGACCACCATCGCCTTACCAGGTTGCCATGAGCGGGCGAACTGGAAGACGTAGTCCATGACCAACCGGAAGATGAGCACGATGAGGAACACCATCAGCGCGATGTAGATCACCTGCGCGAACACGCTCATGGTCTGTCTTTCCCTCTCCCCTGTTCCGTGCTTCCTAGCGGCTGCCTGTCTCAGCTCTGATTGAAGAACCCGCCCTCTGCGATGCGGGCCTTGTCCTCCGCCGTGACATCGACGTTAGCAGGCGACAACAGGAACACCTTCTGCGTCACCCGCTCGATGCTGCCGTGAAGACCAAACACCAAACCGGCTGCAAAGTCGACAAGTCGCTTGGCGTCTGTGTCATCCATCTCGGTCAGATTCATGATCACCGGGGTGCCTTCACGGAAGTGTTCCCCGATGGTACGGGCCTCGTTGTAGGTCCGGGGGTGCAGTGTGGTGATCCGGTAAGGCTCTCGTTCCGACACGACCTTGGGCATGATCACCGGTGCGTTCTTCTCCAGGGACTGGCGTTCTTGTGTGATGGATGCCACGGGCGCGATACGCGCCGGACGCCCTGATTCCGCACCCAGTGAAGCGGAATGGGACACCGGTTCACGAGGGGCCGGAGGCTGCACCACTCGTACCGGTTCGTCCCTTTGAGACTGATGTGGGGTGTGTGACTGGTGCGACGGCTCGTGCCGTCGACGGTCCCGCTCGGGCTCCGGGTCCAGTTCGGGTTCGAAGTCGTCATCGGGGTCGAAACCCCGGCCGTCGTACCCATCGTCCTCCACGAGGCCGAGGTAGACCGCCATCTTGCGCATCGCGCCGGCCATGCTCTGAGTCCTCCGCTCTGTGGTGGATCGGCTGACGACTGCCAAGTGCCCGCGATCCACGAGGTCGTTACGCCCACTTTCGGGGGCGTTGACCATATTTTCTGCTGTGGTCCGACTTCCTGGCGACGTTACCCGAGCCTGGGGCGCACGCCGAGTACCGCAGTGCCGACGCGTACATGTGTCGCTCCGGCTGCCACGGCCTGTTCGAGGTCCGCACTCATCCCTGCCGACACCATGTTCGCAGCAGGATGGGCTCGGCGCAGGTCAGTCGACAAATCCATCAACCGCCCGAACGCCTCCTGTTGGCGTCCGGCGTACTCACCGGTGAGCGGAGCGACGGTCATCAGACCGTCGAGCCGCAACCCCGGAGCCCCGGCGACGAGATCGGCCAAGTCCCCGATCCCGCCCGGCCCGACGCCACCCCGCTCGCCCCGCCCGCTCACTCCCGCGTCGAGCGCGACCTGGATGAGACAGCCCAGTTCGCGCCCGGACCGCTCGGCCTCCTTCGACAGCGCGGTGACGAGCCGGGAACGGTCGACCGACTGCACGACATCGGCGTAACCGACCACGGATCGCACCTTGTTGGTCTGCAACTGACCGACAAAGTGCCAACTCAGCGGCAGATCCGCGCAGTCGGCGGCCTTCGGGGCGGCGTCCTGGTCCTTGTTCTCGGCGACATGACGCACACCGAGTTCGGCCAACGTTCGTACATCGCTCGCCGGATAGGTCTTGGTGACCACGATCAGGGTCACCTCTTCGCGCTTCCGCCCGGCCGCCGCGCAGGCGGCGGCGATGCGCTCCTCGACTCTCGCCAGATTCACGGCGATTTCTTGCTTACGGTCCGTCATGCCCGATCAGTCCAGCCAGACATAGCTCGCCAGCCGCCCGGTCGTCCGGTCGCGGCGGTACGAGAAGTGGTCGCCCGATTCACGGGTGCACACCGGCGACTGCTCCCGGTCGCGCACCCCGAGCCGGTCGAGCTGCGCGTGCGCTCCGGCGGTCACGTCGACCGCGGGAGTGCCCCAACTCGTCTCGGCGTACGCCGCGGATTCCACGGCGGCGACGTCGGCACGCATGTCCGCGGGCACTTCGTAGCACCGGCCGCAGACGGCGGGTCCGGTGCGGGCGACGATCCGGGCGGGATCGGCGCCGAGTTCCACCATGGCCGCTACGGCGGCGGGAACGACCCCGGCGACCATGCCCGGGCGTCCGGCGTGGGCCGCGCCGGCGATCCCGGCGACCGGGTCGGCGAGCAGGACCGGGGTGCAGTCGGCGGTCAGCACGGCGAGGGCGAGGCCGCGCCGGGCGGTGACGACCGCGTCGACGGCGGGGATGTCCGAGGAGCCCCAGGGCCCCTCGACGACCGCCACGTCCGCGCCGTGCACCTGGTTCATCCAGACCACCAGCGCCGGGTCCAACCCCAGTGACTTGGCGGCCAGTTCGCGATTGGTACGTACCGCTTCGGGGTCGTCGCCGACCGCACCGCCGAGATTGAGCTCCTCGTACGGAACGGCGCTCACCCCGCCCCACCTGTCGGTGAAGGCGAAGTGCGCGCCGCTCACGGTGTCGAACTGTCCTATCACTTCAGGAAGTCCGGTACGTCCAGCTCCTCGGCGGCGCTGTCCGAGTAGGTCCGCGACGGCGGGACCGGCGGCGAGACCGGGAGGTCGGCGACCGGCTCCGGAGCGTGCTCCGGCTCCTCCTTCGGCTTGACGCTGCCGAGCGAGCCGAAGGACGGACGGCTCTCCTGCCGTACCGGAGTCGGCTCGTCGCGGCGGGCCGAGGACGAACTCGAGCCCGTCTCACGCCGGGTCGGCGGCTGGCCGCCGTCGAAGCCGGCCGCGATGACCGTGACCCGGACCTCGTCGCCGAGGGCGTCGTCGATGACCGCGCCGAAGATGATGTTGGCCTCGGGGTGCGCTGCCTCGCTGACCAGTTGGGCCGCCTCGTTGATCTCGAACAGGCCGAGGTCGGAGCCGCCGGAGATGGAGAGCAGGACGCCGCGGGCGCCGTCGATGGAGGCTTCCAGGAGCGGCGAGGAGATCGCCATCTCGGCGGCCGCCACCGCGCGGTCGTCGCCGCGGGCCGAGCCGATGCCCATGAGGGCCGAACCGGCCTCGGACATCACGGACTTGACGTCGGCGAAGTCGAGGTTGATCAGGCCGGGCGTGGTGATGAGATCGGTGATGCCCTGGACACCGGAGAGCAGGACCTGGTCCGCCGACTTGAAGGCGTCGAGGACCGAGACCTGGCGGTCCGAGATGGACAGCAGCCGGTCGTTCGGGATGACGATGAGGGTGTCGACCTCTTCGCGGAGTTCGGCGATGCCGTCCTCCGCCTGGTTCGCCCGGCGCCGTCCCTCGAAGGTGAACGGGCGGGTGACCACGCCGATGGTGAGGGCGCCCAGGGAGCGCGCGATGTTGGCCACGACGGGTGCGCCGCCGGTGCCGGTGCCGCCGCCTTCACCGGCCGTCACGAAGACCATGTCGGCCCCCTTGAGGACCTCCTCGATCTCCTCACGGTGATCCTCGGCGGCCTTGCGGCCGACGGCCGGGTTGGCGCCGGCGCCGAGTCCGCGGGTGAGTTCGCGGCCGACGTCGAGTTTGACGTCGGCGTCGCTCATCAACAGCGCCTGCGCGTCGGTGTTGATGGCGATGAACTCGACGCCCTTGAGGCCGACCTCGATCATCCGGTTGATGGCATTGACACCACCGCCGCCGACACCGATGACCTTGATGACTGCGAGGTAGTTCTGCGGTGCTGCCACGTCGAAGGCCTCTCGCCTCGAGTTACGTGTCGCCGATCGCGGTGTTCCACGATCCGACGACGGATGCCGAATGGGACGGTCCGTAGCGCCGACCCGAACCCTAACGTTGAAGTTTAGGGTTACCAGTGTGTCCGTTCCTTGAAGTCTTCTGAACAGGACACTAAGTCGACAAGTGGCGCACGTTCAACGAACACGCCGAACCTCCCGTTTTTCTTTTCACCCTATGTGATCAGCCGTAGCGCTGCCCAACCAGGGTGCTGGCCTGCGCGAATGTGCGTCAACTCCCGGCTGACGCAGGGGCGGTGGGAACACTTACGTCGAAGTACCGGGCGCCGGAAGCTGCTTTCATGAGAGCGGTGAGCGTACGCGCCTTCGCCGCGCCCTTGTCGCCACTTCCCCAAGAGACCGTCCGGCCGCCGCTCAACTCCAGCGAGATGTCGTCGTAGGAACGGACCTTGACGACTTGAGTGTCCTTCGCGACCGCGGCCGGAATGTCACCCGCGACCTTCACCGCCTCACGCATGAGCCGGCCCTCGCCGAAGCGGCGCAGGCTGGCCGCGGACGAACTCGACTGGGAGAGCGTCAATTCGAGGGTGGGGACGGACTTCGGCGGCGTGGAAACAGTGGCGAATCGCACGCCCTTGCCGTCCACTTCGACGAAGTTTCCACCCTTTTTCACCACCAGAACCGGGCTGCGTTCGGTCACTTTCAGCCCGATTCCATGAGGCCAGGAACGGACTACGTCAACCGCGTCAATTCGGGGCAATTTCCTGCGGAGTCGGGCTTCGATCGCATCAGTGTCGACGGAAATCAGCGGTCCGCCGACCGGAACGCCGGCGGCTTCGCGCACCTGCTCCGGCGTCAGAACCTTGGTCCCGGAGACCGACACCTTCTCGACCCGCAGCCACTGCGAGCCGTAGAGCAGCCAGACCGCGGCGGTGCCCAACAGGGCTGCGGCGAGGGCGAGTACGACAATCAGACGAAGGCGCCGTGGTCCCAGGCGCCGGACAAGGGGCGGGCCGGACGACTCCTGTTGGCGTTCACCGCGCTCGGCGGTCGTCGATCCGGCCACGATCCCCTGCCTCTCTCACATATGGCTAGCGGTGCCGCGAGGCGATCGCCTCGTACACCATGCCGACGAGCAGGTCGTCGGCGTCCCGGCGGCCGAACTCGCTTGCCGCGCGCGACATTTCGTACAGCCGGTGCGGGTCGGCGAGCACGGGCAGGACGTTGCCCTGGACCCACTCGGGCGTCAGTTCCGCGTCGTCGACCAGGAGTCCGCCGCCGGCCTTGACCACCGGCTGGGCGTTCAACCGCTGTTCGCCGTTGCCGATGGGCAGCGGGACGTAGGCGGCCGGTAGTCCGACGGCGGAGAGTTCGGCGACGGTCATCGCGCCCGCGCGGCAGAGCATCATGTCGGCCGCGGCGTACGCGAGGTCCATCCGGTCCACGTACGGTACCGGGATGTAGGGGGGCATCCCCGGCATCTGGTGCACCTGCGGCAGTTCGTTCTTCGGGCCGACCGCGTGCAGGATCTGGATTCCGGCCTGTTGGAGGTACGGCGCGACCCGCTCGACCACCTCGTTCAGGTGACGGGCGCCCTGCGAGCCGCCGGAGACCAGCAGCGTCGGCAGGTTCGGGTCGAGCCCGAACGCGGCCCGGGCCTCGGGGCGTACGGCCGCGCGGTCCAGGGTGGCGATCGTGCGGCGCAGCGGGATGCCGATGTAGCGGGCGTCCCGCAGCTTGCTGTCCGGGGTCGAGACGGCGACCCGGGCCGCGTACCGCGAGCCGATCTTGTTGGCCAACCCGGGCCGGGCGTTGGCCTCGTGGATCACGATCGGCACCCCGAGGCGCTTGGCCGCGAGATAGCCGGGCAGCGCCACATAGCCGCCGAAGCCGACGACACAGTCCGCCTTGGTGCGCTCCAGGATCTGCTCGGCCGCCTTGATCGTGCCGCGCAACCGGCCCGGCACGGTGATCAGTTCGGGGGTGGGCTTGCGCGGCAGGGGTACGGCGGGGATCAGCGCGAGTTCGTAGCCCCGCTCGGGTACGAGACGGGTCTCAAGGCCGCGCTCCGTGCCCAGGGCCGTGATCCCCACAGTGGGGTCCTGCCTGCGCAGGGCGTCCGCGAGGGCGAGCGCGGGCTCGATGTGGCCGGCGGTCCCCCCACCGGCGAGTACGACATGCACCGAAATTCACCGCTCTCCGGACGAACGCGCCGCCGAGGCACGCCGTCTCATCGTGTTCCATCTGCGGGGACTCCGACCGGAACCGGGTCCCCTGGCCCCCCGTTTTCTACCAAAGCGGGGTTGCCGCATCGCAAGCGCCGCCCGCGCAGCGGGGTCGTCGCGCGCGAAGGCGATCAACAACCCGATGGCGAACATGGTCGGCAGCAGGGCGGAACCCCCGTAGGAGAACAGCGGGAGCGGGACGCCGGCGATCGGCAGCAGGCCGAGCACCGCACCGATGTTGATCACCGCCTGAGCGATGATCCAGGTGGTCACGCCTCCCGCGGCATACCTGACGAAGGGGTCCTCCGTGCGTCCGGCCACGCGGATACCCGCATAGCCTAGAGCCGCGAAGAGGGCGAGCACCGACAGTGTGCCCGCCAGACCCAGTTCCTCACCGGTGACGGCGAAGATGAAGTCGGTGTGGGCTTCGGGGAGTTGACCCCATTTCTCCACACTCGCCCCGAGCCCGGAGCCGAAGATCCCGCCGGATGCGAGCGCGTAGATCCCGTGCACGGCCTGCCAGCAGTCGGCGACCCCGGTCTTGGGCTCGGTGGCGCCGATGCAGGCGAGCCGGGCCATGCGGTTGGGGCTGGTCTTGATGAGGATCACACCGATCGCGGCCGCGATCGAGAGAACGCCGACGAAGAGCCGGGTCGGCGCACCGGCCAGCCAGAGCAGGCCGAACAGGATCGCGGTGAGGATGATCGCCGTACCCATGTCGCCGCCGAGCATGATCAGCCCGAGCAGCATGAACGCGACCGGCACCAGCGGCACCAGCATGTGCTTCCACTGGGACAGCATCGCCTTGTCCTGCTTGCGGGCGAGCAGATCGGCGCCCCACAGGACGAGGGCCAGCTTGCCGAACTCGCTGGGCTGGATCTGGAAGGAGCCGCCGAGCGAGATCCAGTTGCGGTTGCCGTTGACCGACATCCCTATCCCCGGCAACTGCACCAGCGCCATCATGAAGACGGCGCCCGCGAGGATCGGATAGGCCAGCGCCCGGTGCAGTTTGACCGGCATCCGCGAGGCGGCAAGCGCCAGCACCCCGCCGATACAGGCCGCGAGGAACTGTTTGCGGAAGAAATACGAGCCGGGCAGCGAGAGTTGGAGCGCGGTGATCTGGGAGGCCGAGTAGACCATCACCAGACCCAGCACGGTGATCAGCACGCTACCGCCGGCGATCAGGTAATAGGCCGTCAGCGGACGGTCCCAGGCCCGGCGCGCGTTGGCGTAGAGCCGTCGTACGGGGTTGTCACGGACGGTCCTGGCGGCTGCGGGACGTCTGGGGGTCCGCTGCTGCACGGGCGGCCGGCCGGTACGGCTACTGGGCATCAGCGCCTCCGCTTGCGTCGGTCAGGCGCCGAGTTCGCGAACCGCCGTGGCGAACGCGTCACCGCGCTTGTTGTAGTTGGCGAACATGTCCATGGAGGCGCAGGCGGGGGCGAGCAACACCGTGTCGCCGGCGGCGGCGAGCCGCTGTGCCTCCTGGACAGCCGCGAGCATCGCCCCAGTGTCGGTCCGGTCGAGGTCGACGACGGGTACTTCCGGCGCGTGTCGCGCGAGGGCTTCGCGGATCAGCGCGCGATCGGCACCGATCAGCACCACGCCCCGAAGGTGCTTCGCCGACTTGGCGACGAGTTCGTCGAAGGTCGCACCCTTGGCGAGTCCGCCCGCGATCCACACGATCGACTCGTAGGCCGCCAACGAGGCTTCCGCCGCATGGGTGTTGGTGGCCTTTGAGTCGTCGATGTACGCGACACCGTCCACATCGGCCACGTGCGCGATGCGGTGCGCGTCGGGCGTGAAGGCCCGCAGCCCGTCCCGTACGGCCTTCGCGGGCACCCCGAAGGCGCGCGCGAGGGCAGCGGCGGCAAGGGCGTTGGCGATGTTGTGCGGGGCGGGCGGATTGACGTCCGCGACCTCGGCGAGTTCCTGCGCGTTCTTCTGCCGGTCCTCGACGAAGGCGCGGTCCACCAGAATGCCGTCCACGACGCCGAGTTGGGACGGCGCGGGACTGCCGAGGGTGAAGCCGATCGCCCGGCACCCCTCCTCGACGTCGGCCTCGCGGACCAGTTCCTCAGTGGCCTTGTCGGCAACGTTGTAGACGCAGGCGACCCGATTGCCTTCGTAGATACGGCCCTTGTCGGCGGCGTACGCCTCCATCGAGCCGTGCCAGTCGAGGTGATCGGGCGCCAGGTTGAGAACGGCGGCGGAGTGGGCGCGCAGCGAGGGCGCCCAGTGCAGCTGATAGCTCGACAGTTCCACGGCGAGGACGTCGTACTGCTCGTCCCCGAGTACGGCGTCCAGGACCGAGACGCCGATGTTGCCGACCGCCGCCGTACGCAGGTCCGCCGCCTTCAGGATGGAGGCGAGCATCTGGACGGTGGTGGTCTTGCCGTTGGTGCCGGTGACGGCCAGCCAGGGGGCCGCCTCGGGGCCGCGCAGACGCCAGGCCAACTCCACGTCCCCCCACACCGGAACGCCCGCCTCGCGCGCCGCCGTGAACAGCGGCTTGTCGGGCTGCCAGCCGGGGGTGGTGACGATCAGTTCGGTGCCGTCGGGCAGGGTCGCACCATCGCCGAGGCGCACGGTGATGCCGAGCGCCTCCAAGTCGGCCGCCTGGGCCCGGGAGCGCTCGTCGGCGCCGTCGTTGACGACCGTGACGAGCGCGCCGAGGCCGTGCAGGACCTTGGCCGCCGGGATGCCGGAGACACCGAGCCCGGCGACGGTGACGTGCTTGCCCTCGAAGGAGAGCCCCTGCCCATCGGTCACTTTTCCGCTGCCCATCCCGCGTAGAAGAGGCCCAGGCCGACGATCACGCAGATGCCCTGGATGATCCAGAAGCGGACCACGATGAGCACTTCGGACCAGCCCTTGAGTTCGAAGTGGTGCTGGAGCGGGGCCATGCGGAAGACCCGTTTGCCGGTGAGCTTGAAGGAGCCGACCTGGATGACCACCGACATGGTGATGAGGACGAAGAGGCCACCCATGATGGCGACGAGCAGCTCCGTGCGGGAGAGGATCGCCAGGCCGGTGAGAACACCGCCGAGGGCGAGTGAGCCCGTGTCCCCCATGAAGACCTTGGCCGGCGAGGTGTTCCACCACAGGAAGCCCAGGCAGGCACCCATCAGCGCGGAGGCGATGACCGCGAGGTCGAGCGGATCGCGCACTTCGTAGCAGGCGTTCGGGTTGGTCAGGGTCGTCGCGTTGGCGCAGGACTCCTGGAACTGCCAGACACCGATGAAGGTGTAGGCGCCGAAGACCAGGACCGAGGCGCCGGTGGCGAGGCCGTCCAGACCGTCCGTCAGGTTCACGCCGTTCGACATCGCGAGGATCATGAACAGCGCCCAGATCACGAACAGGATCGGGCCGATCTTCCAGCCGAAGTCCGTGATGAACGACAGCTTCGTCGAGGCCGGGGTGTTGCCGCGGGCGTCCGGGAACATCAGCGCGAGGACCGCGAAGCTGATGCCGACGATCAGCTGGCCGGCCATCTTCGCCTTGGCCCGCAGGCCCAGCGAACGCCGCTTGACGATCTTGATGTAGTCGTCGAGGAAGCCGACCAGACCCATGCCGCACATCAGGCCGAGCACCAACAACCCCGAGTAGGTCGGGGGGTAGCCGGTGATGAGCTTGGAAAGGAAGTAGGCGGCGACCGTCGCCAGGATGAAGGCGATACCGCCCATCGTCGGCGTACCGCGCTTGCTGGCGTGCTCGCGCGGGCCGTCGTCACGGATGTACTGGCCGTAGCCCTTGCGGGCCAGCAGCTTGATCAGCAGCGGGGTGCCGACCAGCGTCAGGAAGAGACCGATGACGCCCGAGAACAGGATCTGCTTCATCATCGGGCATCGACCCCACCCTCGGCACCGGTCTCGACGAGCGCCTGCGCCACGCTCTCCAGACCGACCGACCGGGACGCCTTCACGAGAACGACGTCTCCCGGGCGCAACTCGCTGCGCAACAGGTCGACCGCCGCCTGTGCGTCGGACACGTGCACCGACTCCTCACCCCACGAACCCTCGTTATATGCGCCCAGTTGCAGCCAGGACGCTTCCCTGCCCCCGACCGCGACGAGCTTGCCGACATTGAGCCGGACGGCCAGCCGTCCGACCGCGTCGTGCTCGGCGAGCGCCTCGTCCCCGAGCTCGGCCATCTTGCCGAGCACCGCCCAGGTCCGCCGCCCCTTGCCCATGGCCGCGAGCGCGCGCAAGGCGGCTCGCATGGACTCGGGGTTCGCGTTGTAGGCGTCGTTGACGATGGTCACGCCGTCCGAACGCTCGGTGACCTCCATCCGCCAGCGGGAGAGGGAGCCCGCCTCGGAGAGCGCGGTGGCGATCTCGTCTGCGGACATGCCCAGCTCATGGGCGACGGCGGCCGCGGCGAGCGCGTTCGACACGTGGTGCTCACCGTACAGGCGCATGGTCACGTCGCTTGCACCGGAGGGTGTGTGGAGCCTGAAGGCGGGCTGTCCGCTGTCCGTGAGTCGCACGTTCTCGGCCCGTACGTCCGCTTCGCCGGACTCTCCGAAAAGGATCACCTTCGCCTTCGTACGGGACGCCATGGCTCGTACGAGCGGATCGTCCGCGTTGAGGACCGCGACGCCGCCGTCTTCAACTGAAGGGAGCGCCTCCACGAGTTCACCCTTTGCCTGCGCGATCTGCTCCCGACCGCCGAACTCGCCGATGTGGGCGGTGCCGACGTTGAGGACGAGGCCGATCTGCGGGGGCGTCAGATCCGCGAGGTAGCGGATGTGACCGATGCCGCGGGCGCCCATCTCCAGGACGAGGAACCTCGTCTCGGCGGTGGCGCTCAGCGCGGTCAGCGGCAGCCCGATCTCATTGTTCAACGATCCCGGTGTGAACACCGTGGGCGCCTTGCGGGCGAGCACCTGGGCGATGAGGTCCTTGGTGCTGGTCTTGCCCGCCGAGCCGGTGAGGGCGACGAGGGTCGCGCCGAGCCGTCGTACGACATGACGGGCGAGGGCGCCGAGCGCGCTCTGGACGTCGTCCACGACGATCGCGGGCACGCCGACCGGGCGGGACGCCAGGAGGGCCACCGCGCCCGCCTCGACCACCGCGTTCGCGAAGTCGTGGCCGTCGACGTGCTCGCCGACGAAGGCGACGAAGAGGCTGCCGGGTTCCACTTCCCTGGAGTCGCGGACCACCGGGCCGGTGACCTGGACGGACGGATCCGGTATGTCGTGCGTCTGCCCGCCGACGACTTCTGCGATCTCGGCGAGGGAGAGGGCGATCACAAGTTCATCCCTGGGTCTTCTGGATAGCTTCGCGAAGCACCTGGCGGTCGTCGAAGGGACGGACCACTCCGGCGATGTCCTGGCCTTGCTCGTGGCCCTTGCCCGCGACCAGCACGGTGTCGCCCGGCTGTGCGCGGGCGACGGCGGCGGCGATGGCGGCGGCCCGGTCCTCGAAGACCTGGACCTCGCCACGCTCGTGCGCCGGCACCGACGCGGCGCCCTGGAGCATGGTCGCGAGGATCGCGAGGGGGTCCTCGGAGCGGGGGTTGTCGGAGGTCAGTACGGCGGTGTCGGCGTGCCGGGCGACAGCGGCGCCCATCGGCTCGCGCTTGGTCTTGTCGCGGTCGCCGCCGCAGCCGAGCACGACGTGCAGCTTGCCCTCGGTGACCTTGCGCAGCGCGCGCAGGACCGATTCGACGGCGTCCGTCTTGTGGGCGTAGTCGACGACCGCGAGATACGGCTGCCCGGCGTCCACCCGCTCCAGGCGCCCCGGCACGCCCGGCACCTCGGCGATGCCATCGGCGGCGAGTTGCGGGTCGAGCCCCGCGGTGGCGAGGGCGGCGATCGCGGCGAGGGTGTTGGCCACGTTGAAGGAACCGGCGAGCGGCGAACGAGCGGTGATCAGCTCGCCCTTGGGGCCGACCGCGGTGAACGTCGAGTCCATCGGGCCGACTTCGACGTCCTGGGCGCGCCAGTCGGCGTCCGGGTGGCCCTCGGCGGAGTAGGTGGTCACGGGGACCGTGGCCTCCCGGGCGAGCCTGCGGCCGTACTCGTCGTCAAGGTTGACTACTCCCTGCCTGCTGCGCAGTGGCGTGAACAGCTGCGCCTTGGCCTGGAAGTAGTCCTCCATGCCCGTGTGGAACTCCATGTGTTCCGGGCTGAGGTTGGTGAAGACCGCGATGTCGAAGATGCAGGCGTCGACCCGGCCGAGGACCAGCGCGTGGCTGGAGACCTCCATGGCGACCGCGTCGACCCCGCGCTCCAGCATGACCGCGAACAGGGCCTGGAGATCGGTGGCTTCGGGGGTCGTGCGCTCCGACTTGATGCGCTCGTCGCCGATGCGCATCTCGACCGTACCGATCAGACCGGTGGACCGGACCGTTTTCAGGCCGCCCTCCACGAGGTACGCGGTCGTCGTCTTGCCGGAGGTGCCGGTGATGCCGATCTGGAGCAGATCGCGGCCGGGATGGCCGTAGATGGTCGCCGCCAGCTCGCCCATCTGCCCGCGCGGATCCTCAACGACCAGCACCGGCAGGCCTGTTGCGGCCGCGCGGTCGGCGCCGGCCGGGTCCGTCAGCACCGCTACGGCGCCGAGGCCTGCCGCCTGGGTGACGAAGTCGGCGCCGTGCAGCCGGGCGCCGGGGAGCGCGGCGTACAGGTCGCCGGGGCGGACGGCGCGCGAGTCATGGGTGATGCCCGTGATCTCGGCGGTCGGCACCGGCGCTGTCGTCATGGTCACGGCGGCGCCCAGTTCGTCGGCGAGTTCCGCGAGGGGTGTGGCGGAGAGCTGCGCCGGCCTGGGCGGCCCCGGGTAGGTCACGGATGCGCCCTTCTGGGGGGTTTGGGAGTGGTCGGCGGGTGGCACGGCGGTGAGCGTACCGGGCGCACCCGCCCCGGGGCGAAGCGAGGGGCCGGGCCTGCTGTCCTGCTGGCCCTGGTTCCCGGACTGGGAAGTGATCATGGTCACGGATCGGTTCCTGGCTGTTGCGCTGATCAGGGCGTGAAGGTCACGGGCAGATTCGCGGCCTTCGCCCCGGTGGGCGGGACCTGGAGGGTTTTGAGGGCGAACTCCATCACCTGCTTGTAGATCGGTCCGCAGATCTGACCGCCGAAGTAGCTTCCGCTGGTGGCGTTCTGGATCGCGCAGTAGACGGTGATGCGGGGGTTGTCGGCGGGCGCGAACCCGGCGAACGACGAGGTGTAGCCCTTGTACTTGCCGGTGGCCGGATCCACGCGGTTGGCGGTGCCGGTCTTGCCCGCGACCCGGTACCCCGGAATCGCGGCCTTACCGCCCGTGCCCTGCTCGTCGTCCACCACGGACTCCAGCATCTGGGCGAGGGTCTTCGCCGTCTTCGCGCTGATCACCCGGGTCTTCTTGGGCGTCGCCGCGGGCGTGAAGCGGCCGTCGGGACCCTTCGTGCCGCGCACCAGGGTGGGTTCGACGCGGACTCCGCCGTTGGCGACCGTCGAGTAGACGGACGCCGCCTGGAGGGCGTTGAGGGACATGCCCTGGCCGAAAGGAATCGTGTACTGCTGCGAGGTCGACCACTTGTCGGCGGGCGCGAGGATGCCCTTGGTCTCACCGGGGAAATTGAGCCCGCTGTAGCTGCCGATGCCGAACTTGCGCAGATACGAGTACAGGACCTGGTTGGCCTCGGGCTGGGTCTTGCCGAGCTGCCCGGCCGCCTCGATGGTGCCGATGTTGCTGGACTTGGCGAGCACGCCGTTGAGGGTGAGGTTCCAGGTCGCGTGGTCCACGTCGTCCTGGAAGAGCCGGTCCCCGCGGTGCAGCCGGTTCGGCACGACGACATGCGTCAGCGGGGTGGCCGCGTTCTCCTGGAGTACGGCGGCCATCGTCATGACCTTGGCGGTGGAACCGGGCTCGTAGGCGTCCTGGACGGCCGCGTTGCCCAGGGACGCGGCGCTGGCCTGCGAGAGGTCGTTCGGGTCGAAGCCGGGCGCGTTGGCCATGGCGAGGATCTCGCCGGTGCGGGTGTCCTGCACTATCACGTACCCGCGGTCCGCCTTGGACTTCTTCACCTGCTCGGCGATGGCGTTCTGCGCGGCCCACTGGATGTCACGGTCGATCGTCAGCTCCACGTCGGCACCGGGCACCGCGGGCGTCTCCGTGGAGCCCGCGGTGGGCACCTGGAGACCGCCGGACTGGGCGTAACGGACCTTGCCGTCCTTGCCGGTGAGGTCCTTGTTCAGCTGCTGCTCGACCCCGCCGCCGCCCTTGCCGTCGGCGTTGACCCAGCCCAGTATCCCGGCGGCGAGATCGCCGTTCGGGTACACGCGCTTGGTGGTGGGGACGGCGAGGACACCGGCCACGACGTTGACCGTGGTCGGGTCGGTCGAGGCCTTCGTGTTCAGCGCGCTCTTCAGGTCCTTGATCTGCTTCCAGACCTGCGGGGTCTGGCGGTTGGCGAGCACTACGTAGCGCAGGTTCTTGTTCGCGGGCCTGAGCTTCTTGACCAGTCCGGCCTGGTCCACGCCGAGGATCGGGGCGAGTAGGGCGGCCGCCTGTTCGGGCCCGTCGTCGATCTTCAGCTGCTTACGGGTGAAGAGCGTCGGGTCGGCGGTGATCGTGTACGCGTCCACGCTGGTCGCCAGCGCCACCCCGGAGCGGTCGGTGATCTCGCCGCGCTCGGCGGCCAGGACGTAGTCGACGTACCGGTTCTGCGCGGCCTTGGCGGCGTACGCGCTCGCGTCGACGGCCTGTACCTGGAGCAGCCGTACGACGAACGCGATGAGTACGAGGGTCAGCGCGAGGCTGATCATGCGCAGCCGGGGGCGGGGGCTGCCGAGCCGGAGGGAGCGGGGGCCCGCCGGGCGGCCGGCTGCGGCCGAGGGCGGAGGCGATGCCGGGCGGCGGGCCGGACGGGCACCGGGCCCGGGGCGGCGCCGGGGGGCGTTACCGCCCTCCGGGCGTTCGGGCCTGGCCGGTCCTGGCACTCGGCGGCGCGGCGGTTCCCTGTCGGACACTTCCGTCACCTGCCGGGTGTTGTCGGGGTGGAGGACTGTGCTGTGGATGACTGCGCGGTGGAGGTCTTGGTTGTAGAGGTCTTCGCGGGCTGTACGGGCCGGGTCGCGACGGGGGTGGCCGCGGGGGCCGGTGCCGGTACGACGGCCGTGGAGCCCGGGCTCGAACTGGGGCTCGGGCTCGGCCTGCTGACGAGTGCTTCGGGGGCGAGGACCGCCGGTGTGCTCACGGTCTTCGCGGCGGCCTGTTCCGGGACACCCTTCACCGTGCCATTGGGGTCGAGGAAGGCGGGGTCCCCGCCGGGCACCATGCCCAGCTCGTGGGCACGGCGCTGGAGGGCGTCGGGGGCGGAGTAGGCGTCGACGTCCCGCTGGAGGGCCTGTTCCTCGTCGGTGAGGCTCTTCGTCTGCTTCTGGAGGTCGTCCAGCTTGAACTGCCCTTCGCTGAGCGCGGAGTTCAGCACGAGCAGCGCGATCAGGCCGCCGCCCAGGAGGAGGACGACAAGGAGGACGAACGGGGTCCGGGCCGCCTGGATCCCGCCTGTCTGCGCGGGCCCGGTGGGGAAGAGCCGCGCGAGTCGGGCAGCCCTGCCCCTCAGTTCAGGTTTCCTGCTCACTCGCACCCCAGACGCCACGCCCACACGCGATACGCACTCACCCGATGTCCTCCCTGATGCGCTGAGCCCCTCGCAGCCGCGCGGGTGCCGCCCGCCGGTTCTCGGCGACCTCTTCCTCGGTGGGAAGTTCGGCACCGCGCGTCAGGAGCTTGAGCCGGGGCTGGTACTGCTCGGGTACAACAGGCAGCCCAGGAGGCGCGGTGTTGGCGGCGCCGGCCGCGAACACCTGCTTGACCAGGCGGTCTTCGAGCGAGTGGTACGACAGGACGGCGATCCGGCCGCCCACGGCAAGGGACTTCACGGCGGCGGGGATCGCACTCTCCAGGACGGAGAGTTCGCCGTTGACCTCGATGCGCAGCGCCTGGAAGGTGCGCTTGGCCGGGTTGCCGCCGGTCCGCTTGGCGGCCTGGGGCAGCGAGTCGCGGATCAGCTCGACGAGCCGCGCGCTGTTGCTGAACGGCTCCTTGTCGCGCTCCCGTACGACCGCGGAGACGATCCGCTTGGCCTGCTTCTCCTCGCCGTACGCCCGCAGGATGCGGACGAGTTCACCGGGCGCGTAGGTGTTGAGGACCTCGGCCGCGCTGATGCCGGTCGTCT
The DNA here is from genome assembly GCF_045162825.1 of Streptomyces prunicolor. Lineage (NCBI taxonomy): Bacteria > Bacillati > Actinomycetota > Actinomycetes > Kitasatosporales > Streptomycetaceae > Streptomyces > Streptomyces prunicolor. The sequence continues at coordinate 2,835,464 of NZ_CP108676.1, forward strand.
GGTCCATGCGCATGTCGAGGGGCGCGTCCTGGGCGTAGGCGAAACCGCGGTCGGCCTCGTCGAGTTGCATGGAGGAGACGCCGAGGTCGAACAGAACGCCCTCCACGCGCGCGAGGCCGAGCCGTTCCAGTACGTCGGGCAACTCGTCGTAGACGGCGTGCACAAGGGTGGCGCGGTCACCGAAGGGGGCGAGGCGTTCGCCGGAGAGGCGCAGGGCCTCCTTGTCGCGGTCGAGGGCGACGAGACGGGCCTCGGGGAACTGGGTCAGCAGGGCCTCGCTGTGCCCGCCGAGGCCGAGCGTGCAGTCGACGACCACCGCGCCCGGCCGCTCCAGCGCGGGGGCCAACATGTCCAGGCACCGCTGGAGCATCACCGGGACGTGTCGACTCTGGCTCAAGGGGCCCTCTCAGATCCGGCAGGCCGTACGCACCGCCGGGTCCCCGCCCGCGGGTGAAGGGGAAGCCTGCCGGCGCCGAAAGCGTCAGCCGAACGGGAGCGGGAGGAGGCCGAGCCGTACGTACGCGCCGCGCACGTGTCGTTCAAGCTGGGGGAGAATCCGGAAAGTCGCCGGGGTCTCCGGGAAAAGTCCAGCAGGGAGAGCCTCGCCTCCCGCTTCGCGCAACTTTAGTCCACGCTGTCTCACGGTCAATCAACCGGCCTGCGCGTCGCGGGCCCGGGTGCGTGTGAAGCGTCAAAACGGGAAGAATCACCCGGACGGGTGCACCCCCGCCACCCGTGTGGGTTACCTCACAAGAGGACGCAATGACGCTCTTTTTCCCATCCCGCACCAAGACCGCACCGCCGGTGACCAGTACCGTCACAGGTATGACGACCTCCGCATCCGTACCCACAGAGTCCGAAGGCGCCATAGCCGACGGCGGGACCGTGACGGACCGCCTCGTCGAGGCCAACGCGCGATACGCCGCCGCCTTCACCGATCCCGGGATGGACGCCCACCCAGTCCTCCAGGTGGCCGTGGTGGCCTGCATGGACGCCCGCCTCGACCTGCACGCCGCGCTCGGCCTGGAGCTCGGCGACTGCCACACGATCCGCAACGCGGGAGGTGTGGTCACCGACGACGCGATCCGCTCCCTCACCATCAGCCAGCGGGCGCTCGGCACCCGCAGTGTCGTGCTCATCCACCACACCGGCTGCGGTCTGGAGTCCCTCACCGAGGAGTTCCGGCACGACCTGGAGATGGAGGTCGGCCAGCGCCCCGCCTGGGCGGTGGAGGCCTTCCGGGACGTGGAACAGGACGTACGGCAGTCCATGCAGCGTGTGCGCACCTCGCCGTTCCTGCTGCACACTGATGATGTGCGCGGCTTCGTCTTCGACGTGAAGTCGGGTCTGCTGCGCGAGATCGACCCCGCCTGACGCACCCGCCCGCCCCGAAACTTCGAAAAGTTCGCCCCTCGGACCGCGCAAAAGGTCGTAAGACCCGACAAAGCGAAGGCAGTTGTCCACAGGCGAGTGACACGAACCGGTAACGGCAACAAGAATGCGGGTGTGGCGTCACGCGGAACTTTTCCCGCGTGCCGTCCGTGTTTCGGGGTGGGCCGGTCCGCAGTGCGCGCGTCGGCCCATGGAAAGAACGGGCCGAGGAGGGCCGGGTGACGACCTATGACGATCGAGCGAGCCTTACAGATCTGACCGCCACTGTGGAGCGTGTCCGCAGTTCGGTGGAAGGAGTGATCGAGGGCAAGCCCGAGGTCGTACGGCTTTCGCTGACCGTGCTGCTCGCCGAGGGACATCTTCTGATCGAGGACGTTCCGGGTGTGGGCAAGACAATGCTGGCCAAGGCGCTGGCCCGGTCGATCGACTGTTCGGTGCGGCGAATCCAGTTCACGCCCGACCTGCTGCCCTCGGACATCACCGGTGTGTCCATCTGGGACCAGCAGCAGCGGGACTTCGAGTTCAAACCGGGCGCCATCTTCGCCCAGATCGTGATCGGCGACGAGATCAACCGCGCCTCGCCGAAGACCCAGTCCGCGCTCCTGGAGTCCATGGAGGAGCGGCAGGTCACCATCGACGGCCAGACCTACGAGCTGCCCAGCCCCTTCATGGTGGTCGCCACGCAGAACCCGGTCGAGATGGAGGGCACCTATCCGCTGCCCGAGGCCCAGCGCGACCGCTTCATGGCCCGGGTCTCCATCGGCTATCCCAGCGCGGAGGCCGAGCTACAGATGCTGGACATCCACGGCGGGGCGAGCCCGCTGGACGACCTCCAGCCGGTGGCGCACGCGCACGACATCGTCAAGCTGGTCGAGGCGGTCCGCGGCGTCCACGTCGCCGACCCGGTGCGCAGGTACGCGGTGGAGCTGGTCTCCGCCACGCGCAACCACCCCGACCTCAGACTCGGCGCCTCCCCGCGCGCGACGCTGCACCTGCTGCGCGCGGCGAAGGCCTCCGCAGCCCTGAGCGGCCGTGAGTACGCTCTGCCGGACGACATCCAGGCGCTCGCGGTCGCGATCCTCGCGCACCGCCTGCTGCCCACCGCCCAGGCCCAGCTGAACCGTCGTACGGCGGAGCAGGTGGTCCAGGAGATCCTCCAGCGCACCCCCGTGCCCGCGGCGCCGGCCCCGCAGAGCGGCCTGGGCCTCGGGGGGTACGGCCAGCAGCCTCCCCGGAGGCTGTGATGACCACCGGGGAGGCGGAGACCGACCGGGACGAGAAGGGCGGTGTCCGTACGGCCCTGGCCGGGCTGACGACCCGTGGACGCTCCTTCCTGGCCGCCGGTATCGCCGCGGCGGTCTGCGCGTACGTCCTGGGGCAGAGCGATCTGCTCCGGGTCGGGCTGCTGCTGGCCGTGCTGCCCCTGGTCTGCGCGACCGTGCTCTACCGCACCCGCTACCGAGTGGCCGGCAGCCGTCGGCTCTCCCCCGCGCGTGTGCCCGCCGGCAGCGAGGCCCGCGTCCATCTGCGGATGGACAACGTCTCGCGGCTGCCCACGGGCCTGCTGATGCTCCAGGACCGGGTGCCGTACGTGCTCGGCCCGCGTCCCCGGTTCGTCCTGGACCGGGTCGAGGCGGGCGGCCGGCGCGAGGTGTCCTACCGGGTCCGCTCGGACCTGCGCGGCCGCTACCCCCTGGGCCCGCTGCAACTGCGTCTGACGGACCCCTTCGGGATGTGCGAACTGACCCGCTCCTTCTCGACCTTCGACACCCTCACCGTCATCCCGCGCGTGGAGGCCCTCCCTCCGGTCCGCCTCAGCGGCGAGGCCAAGGGCTACGGCGACGGACGCAACCGCTCGCTGGCCCTGGCGGGCGAGGACGACGTGATCCCGCGCGGGTACCGCTACGGCGACGACCTGCGCCGCGTGCACTGGCGCTCCACCGCGCGCTACGGCGAGCTGATGGTCCGCCGCGAGGAGCAGCCCCAGCGCGCCCGCTGCACGGTCCTGCTCGACACCCGGGGCATCGCCTTCGCGGGCCAGGGCCCGGACTCGGCCTTCGAGTGGGCCGTCTCCGGCGCCGCCTCCGTCCTGGTGCACATGTTGGAACGGGGCTTCTCCGTACGGCTGTTGAGCGACACCGGCAACTCGGTGCCCGGCCAGGACGCCGACGGGTTCGCGGGCGCGAGCCAGGAGTCGGCGGACGCGGCCGGGCTGATGATGGACACCCTCGCGGTGATCGACCACTCGGACGGCGCGGGCCTGTCCCGGGCCTACGACGTCCTGCGCAGCGGGAACGAAGGGCTTCTGGTGGCCTTCTTCGGCGACCTCGACGAGGAACAGGCGGCGATCGTCGCCCGGATGCGGCAGCGCAGCGGGGGCGCCCTCGCCTTCGTGCTGGACAGCGACGGCTGGGTGCGCGAGTCGACCGACGTGGCCGGTCCCGGTGACGAGCGCGAGGAGCGGCTGCGGTTGCTGCGCGACGCGGGCTGGACCGCCGTGGGCGTACCGCGCGGCGCGTCCCTGACGGAGTTGTGGCAATCGGCGGACCGGGAGCGGAACGGCATCACCGCGACCGGCCTCGGGGAGGGATGGGCATGAGCGGGCGGGCACGACTGGCGATCTGCGCCTGGGTGGCCACACTGCTGGCGTCCTGCGCCCTGCTGCCGCTGGTCTCCCCGGCGACCTGGATCGTCCAGGCCGCCTTCATGCTGGCGATCCAGACCGGCGTGGGCGCGGCGACCCGGCGGGTGCCGCTGGCCCGGCCGCTGACCGTCGCCGCGCAGGCCCTGGTCACGCTGCTGATGCTGACCCTGGTCTTCGCGCACGCGCAGGCCCTCGCCGGGTTCGTCCCCGGCCCCGAGGCCTTCCAGCACTTCGCCGACCTGCTCCAGCAGGGCTCCAACGACGTCTCCCGGTACGCGATCCCGGCCCCGCTGCACGACGGCATCCGGCTGATGCTCATCGGCGGTGTCCTGGTGATCGGCCTCGCGGTGGACACGCTCGCGGTCACCTTCCGCAGCGCGGCGCCTGCCGGGCTGCCGCTGCTCGCGCTGTACTCGGTCGCCGCCGGGCTGTCCGAGAGCAGCGTCAGCTGGCTGTGGTTCCTGCTCGCCGCGGCCGGTTATCTGATGCTGCTGCTGGCCGAGGGCCGGGACCGGCTCGCCCAGTGGGGCCGGGTCTTCGGCGGGGCGGCCCGTACCACCGGGGGCCCGGAGTCCTCGGGACCGCTCGCCCCGGTGCGCACCGGGCGGCGGATCGGCGCGGTCGCGATGGCCATCGCCCTGTTGCCGCTGCCCACCATCTCGGGCGGCCTGCTGGACGCCGCCGGGACGGGCGTGGGCGCGGGCACCGGAGGTGGCGGCACGATCTCCGCGGTCAACCCGCTGGTCTCGCTCCGCGACAGCCTGAACGTGGACGAGAACCGCCAGGTCCTGTCCGTGGACACCACCTCGACCGACCCCTCGGACATGTATCTGCGGATCGTGTCCCTGGACGACTTCGACGGCACCACCTGGAAGCCGTCCCAGCGGCACATCGTCGGAGTGCCGAACCAGTTCCCCACCCCGACCGGCCTCGGCGCCGACGTCAAGCGCTCGAAGATCCTGACCCGGATCTCGGCCGCGGACTGGTACGCCCAGGACTGGCTGCCGATGCCGTACCCGCCCAGCCACGTGAGCATCGACGGCAGTTGGCGCTACGAGCCCGTGGGCATGACGGTCGTGGGCGACCACGGCCAGAACACGCGTGGGGCGACCTACACGGTCACCAGCCTGGACGTGGAGCCGACCGCGGAGCAGCTGGCCACCGCGCCGCAGGCGTCGTCGGCCATGAGGGACCAGTACACCAAGGTGCCGAAGTCGCTGCCCGCGGTGGTGGCCGACACCGCCCGCAAGGTCACCGCGGGCTCGACCAGTCACTACGAGCAGGCGGTCAAGCTCCAGGACTACTTCGCGGTGACCGGCGGCTTCCAGTACGACACCCAGGTGGACGTCGGCACCGGCCGCGACGCGATCGCCAAGTTCCTGCGGGACAAGCAGGGCTTCTGCGTCCACTTCTCCTTCGCGATGGCGGCGATGGCCCGCACCCTGGGCATTCCGGCCCGGGTCGCGGTGGGCTTCGCGCCCGGCACCCCGGAGGCGGACGGCACGGTGTCGGTGGGCCTGAAGGACGCGCACGCCTGGCCCGAGCTGTACTTCGAGGGCGTGGGCTGGACCCGCTTCGAGCCGACCCCCAACCGGGGCTCGGTGCCGTCGTACACCCAGTCGACCACGCCCGGCAGTGACGTCCCGGACCCGGCCGTCCCCTCGACCTCGACGAGCACGGCGCCCTCCGCGGCCCCCTCGGCGAGCGAGAGCTGCACGGCCCAGCAGCGGAAGCTGGACGACTGCACGAGCCAGGCCCCGGCGCTCGCCACGGGCGGTGAGCCGCGGGGTCCCTGGTGGTACGCGCAGATGGTGGCGCTGGGCCTGGCCGCGCTCCTGCTGCTGACGGTCCCCTTCGCGCCGATGCTGTGGCGGACCCGGATGCGTTCCGTACGGCTGGGAGCGCACGGTCGTACGGAGGCGGACGCGGCCATCCACACGCTGGCCGTGTGGGAGGAACTGACCGATACCGCCTGGGACTTCGGGATCTCGCCCGACGAGTCGCTGACCCCGCGCAAGGCGGCGGCCCGGATCGTGAGACTCGGGCATCTCGACCCACCGTCCGCCGCTTCGGTGCACCGCGTGGCGGACGCCGTGGAGCAGGTCCTGTACGCGCCCCGGCCGCAGCTGGCGGCGGGGCTCGCGAAGGATGTCCGGCGGGTCGTCGTCGGGTTCCAGGAGACGGCCGGCCGCTCCACGCGGCTGCGCGCACTGGTCGCCCCGCGCTCGACCGTCCGGGTGGTGTGGGCGCTGTCGGCCTGGTGGATGTCGGTGACGACACGGGCGGCGGCGCTGCGGCCGACCCTGCGCAAGCCGTCCGGACAGCAGGGCTAGCGGGCACGGCCCGGAGAGCACAGCAGGCATACGGGAGGGGGTGACCACCGAATCGGTGGTCACCCCCTCACTCGTGTCTTGAGGAGCGCCGCGTGTTCTGCTTCCGCGGGGCCGGGTGCCGCTACTGGCCGCCGCCCTGTTGCTCGTCGCGGCGGCGCTGCCAGCGCTGCTCGATACGATCCATCACCGAGCGCCGCTGCCGTCCCTGATGGCGGGCGTGCGGTGCGCCCGCGGCGGGCTGTTCGCCAGGCTTGGGGGCTTTGCGCCAACCGGTCACGACGAGCACCGCACAGCCCAGCATGACGAGGAACCCCATCACGCTGACCCAAATCTGCTTGGCGACCATTCCTGTCATGAGGAGCGCAATACCCACGAGGAAGCCGGCCATCGCCTGGTAGACCCGTCGCCGGGTGTACGTGCGCAGCCCGCTTCCCTCAAGCGCTGTCGCGAACTTGGGATCTTCGGCGTACAGCGCTCGCTCCATCTGCTCGAGCATTCGCTGCTCGTGCTCCGAGAGCGGCACGGAGTCCTCCTCATCGTGCAGTCGCCGGGGCGACCCGGGGGGTCCCTTCAGGATAGGCAGGGAATCGCCCCCGTGAAACCCGCCCCTCTACGCCAATTGACCAACCGGAATCCGCCATGGCCGTTCCGGCTCGCTGAAGCTTCCATTCCCCAGCGGCCGTCCCGTCATGCCGACCGGTCTCCCTCGATCATACGGCGCCGGGCCCCCGATCGGGGGGCCTGTGGCGTACTCCATGTGCTGTCGAGCCCCTGATCAGGGGTCCGGCACGGGAGGCCACTCACGCCTCGCCGGCACCCCGCGTCTCGCCGAGCACATGAAGCTGCGTGGCCACGGAGTGGAACGCCGGGAGCTCGGCCACCGCGGCCTCCAGCTTCAGCAGCGCGTCCAGGGCGCCGGGCTCGGTGTCCACGAGCACTCCGGGGACCAGGTCGGCGAAGACCCGCACCCCGTGCACGGCGCCGACGTCCAGGCCCGCGCCCTCGACGAACGCGGCGAGCTGCTCGGCGGTGAAACGGTGCGGGACGGGGTCGGCGGCGCCCCAGCGGCCGTTCGGGTCGTCGAGGGCCTGCCTGGCCTCCTTGAAGTGGCCGGCGAGGGCGCGCGCGAGCACCGCACCGCCGAGCCCGGCGGCGAGCAGGCTGAGGACGCCCTCGGGGCGCAGCGCGGCCACCACCGTGCGGACGCCCTCGGCGGGGTCGTCCACGTACTCCAGCACGCCGTGGCACAGCACCGCGTCGTAGCCGCCGCGCTCGACCACGTCGAAGAGGCCGTGCGCGTCGCCCTGGACGCCCTGCACACGGTCGGCGACACCGGCCTCGGCGGCGCGGCGCTCCAGCGCGAACAGCGCGTTCGGGCTGGGGTCGACGACGGTGACGCGGTGCCCGAGGCGGGCGACGGGCACCGCGAAGTTGCCGCTGCCGCCTCCGGTGTCGAGGACGTCCAGCGCGTCCCGACCCGTGGCCTTGACCCGGCGGTCGAGGGCGTCCTGAAGGACGTCCCAGACCACGGCGGTACGGAGGGAGGCGCGGGGGCGGCTCGGGTCCGACACGGCAGTTGACTCCTCGGCGCGGCACCGCCTGTGCACGGCGGAGCGAACGGGCTGCCTCCCCGGCCCGGCTGCGGGCGGAGGGAAGGCTTCAGGCGCCTTCCACCCTATTGCCTCCGGTGCCGTACCTGGTCATGCGTCTCGCGCGGAAGTGCTCCGCTGGTAGAGCGGTGATGAACCTGCGGGCCGGTGGGGGCTGGTCGCGCCGTTCCTCGCGCCCCTTTGGGGCGCTGTGCCTCGGCGGAGTTCGCCCAGGCGCCGCTCATCCTGCTCGGTCCCCCGGCCGCTCAGGGTCCTGGCGTGGCTGGGGCAGGACCGGCTGGAGGACGAGCATCCGCTCGACCAGGCGCAGGAACATCGCCACGTCGCGTATGAGGTCGTCGGCGTCCCGGCGGGTCGCCGCGCCCTGGATGCCCGCCTCGGCCCGCGCGCGGCGCCGGGCGCCGGAGGCGAACAGGGCGCTCCACTCGGTGAGTTCGGGCGCGATCTCGGGGAGCACTTCCCAGGCGCTGCGGATACGGCCGCGACGCCGGGTCGTGGGCTCCGGCTGGACCCGCGCGGCGAGTACCGCGGCGGCGGTGCGCAGGGCGGCCAAGTGGGCTGTGGCATAGCGCTCGTTCGACGTTTCGAGGACTGCTGCCTCGTCCAGTCCCGCACGGGCCTGGGCTAGGAGATCCAGAGCGGCGGGCGGGGCCGTGGCCCGGCGGAGCACGGGGTGCACGTCGCTCGCCGGGCCGGTCAGTGAGGGGGCAGGGCCGGCGGCGCGGCGCCGGCGGGCGGCGGCTGCGGACGGGTGGGCCATGACGAACCTCCTGTCGTCGTGTGACGGCACGCCCAGTCAGGTAGTGCCGTATGTGCCCATCGTGAGGTATGGCACTGACAATCCGTTCTGACCTGCGCTTTTGCTTCGATCGAAGGTTCGGGTTACTTTTTGCACTGACCAGTCAGTTCAAAAGAACCCGGCAACAGGGGATGGGGAACCGTGGGTGGGGTCGGTGTCACCGCCGAGGACTTCGGGGTCAAGGGGCCGCGCGGCTGGGCGTTCCGGGGGATCTCCCTGGACGCCGGGCCCGGCTCACTGATCGCCGTCGAGGGGCCGTCCGGGTCCGGGCGTACGAGCCTGCTGCTCGCGCTCACCGGGCGGATGAAGGCGTCCGAAGGGACCGCCTCCGTGGGCGAGTTCACGCTGCCGAAGCAGTCGGCGGCGGTACGCCGGGTCAGTGCCCTGGCGAATGTCGCCGGGGTCACCGACCTCGAACCGGCGCTGACCGTGGGCGAGCATCTGCGCGAACGGGCGCTGCTGCAACGGCGGTTCGGGGATTCCGTGCGCGGGCTGCTGCGCCCCCGGTCCGAGCGGGCCGTCGAGGCGGGGCTGCGCATCGAGCGGGCGCTGACCGCGGCCGGCCTCGACCGCGAGGCGCTGCCCAAGGGGTCCCGGACCGCGGTACGGGACCTGGAACGACCGCAGGAGGTGCGGCTGTCCATCGCGCTGGCGCTCGTCGGGCGGCCCGCGCTGCTCGGTGTGGACGATGTCGACCTCAAGCTCTCGGATGCCGAACGGGCGGAGATCTGGGGCCTGTTGAGGTCCCTCGCCGATTCCGGAACGACTGTCGTAGCGGTGTCCACCGAGGGGACGGAGAAGGCCGATGCACGCGCCACGACTGGCCGCGCTTGAGCTCAGGCGCTTCGGCAGGGGGAAGCTGCCGCGCGCCGCGCTCGTCGCCCTCCTGCTGCTGCCGCTGCTGTACGGCGCCCTGTACCTGTGGTCCTTCTGGGATCCGTACGGCCGCCTGGACCGCATCCCCGTGGCGCTCGTCAACGACGACAAGGGAGCCACCGCCGACGGGAAGAAGCTCACCGCGGGCGCGAGCATCACCGAGGGGCTGCGGGACAGCAAGACGTTCGACTGGCACGAGGTGAGCGCGGCCACCGCGCGGAAGGGCGTCGAGGACGGCACGTACTACCTGTCGTTGACGATGCCGGCCGACTTCAGTACGCGGATCGCCTCCAGTGCGGGCGACTCCCCGGAGACGGGCGCGCTCCAGGTGCGGACGAACGACGCGAACAACTACATCGTCGGGCAGATCTCCCGGACGGTGTTCAGCGAGGTGCGGACGGCCGCGTCCACCAAGGCCTCGCGCAGTTTCCTGGACCGGATCTTCGTCTCGTTCTCCGACATCCACGGCCAGACCGTGAAGGCGGCCGACGGCGCCGACAAGCTGAAGGGCGGCATCGGGACGGCCGAGGAGGGCTCCAAGGATCTCGCCGACGGTCTGAAGGACGCCAAGAAGGGCAGCGGCAAGCTCTCCAAGGGCCTCAAGAAGCTCGACACGGGCGCGGGTGACCTGGCGGACGGATCGGCGCAGGTCGCGGCCGGGACGCAGACCCTCGCGGACACGGTCGACGGGGTCGCCGACAAGGTGGGGCCCTTCCTGAAGGACAACGAGAAGACCATCGGGGACACAGCCCAGTTGGTCGCCGACTCGACCAAGACCATCCGCGCCAACCTGGGCACCCTGGTGAAGACGGCTCCGGTCGCCGCCAAGGGCGCACACGCGGCCTCGGACACCCTGGACGAGGTCTACAAGGCGCGTTGCCAAAGTGTCGTGCTGAAGGATGACGCCTGCCCCGACCTGAAGAAGGCCGCTACGGCCGCCTCGGACGTCGCGAAGGTCGCCGACGACGTGAACAGCCTGGTCGCCGACCAGAACGGCGACCTGAAGAAGCTCGACGCCAACCTCGGCACGCTCCAGACACAGGCCCAGGCGCTCGCCGACCGCGCCCCACACCTCTCCGAGGACCTCGACGACGCGGTGGCCAGGATCGACAGGCTGAACGCCGGCGCCGGGAAGGTCGCCGCGGGCGCCAAGACCCTGCACACCGGACTCGGCACGGCCAAGACCGGTGCCGCCGACCTGGACACCGGCGTCGGCAAGCTGAAGACAGGTGCCGTGGACCTCAACGGCGGCCTGTACAAGCTCGTCGACGGCTCCGGGAAGCTCGCCGGCGGTCTGCACGACGGAGCGGCGCAGATCCCGGACTACGACAAGCAGGACCGCGACCAACGCACCGGCGTCATGGCCGACCCGGTCCAACTCGCCTCCCAGGACCTGCACAAGGCGCCCAACTACGGCACCGGATTCGCCCCGTACTTCATCCCGCTGTCCCTGTGGGTGGGCGCGATGGTGGCCTACATGCTGATCGCGCCCATGAACCGGCGCGCACTCGCCGCCGGTGCCTCTGCCTGGCGGATCGCGCTCGCGGGGTGGCTGCCGGTGGTCGCGGTCGGGGTGCTCCAGACGGTGGCCCTGATGGCCGTACTGCACTGGGCGATCGGCCTGGAGATGGCGCGGGCGGCCGGCACGATCGGCTTCCTGTTCCTGGTGACCGCGTGCTTCGCGGCCATCGTGCAGTGGCTGAACGCACGCTTCGGGGCGGCCGGCCGGATCCTCGTACTCGCCCTGCTGATGCTCCAGTTGACGTCGGCGGGCGGCACCTATCCCGTGCAGACCAGCCCGGGCTTCTTCAATGCGATCCACCCCTTCTTGCCGATGAGTTACGTCGTCGAGGCGCTACGGAGGCTCATCACCGGCGGTGGCCTCGGACCCGTGTGGCACGCGTGCGTGGTGCTCGTCGCCTTCACCGCGGGGGCGCTCGCGCTGACCGCGCTGTCGGCCCGCCGCCGCCAGGTGTGGACGCTGGACCGGCTGCACCCGGAGCTGAGCCTGTGACCGCGCCCAGGACCCGGGCACCCGTGCCCGCGGCGGAAGCCGGGCCTGTGACAATCAGGCCCATGGAAAGCAGCAGCACCCCGTCGGGCGGCAGCACACGCCGCGAGGCCACCCGGCAGAAGCTCTACGAGGCGGCCGTCACGCTCATCGCCGAACAGGGCTTCTCCGCCACCACGGTGGACGAGATCGCCGAGCGCGCCGGAGTGGCGAAGGGCACCGTCTACTACAACTTCGCCAGCAAGTCCGTCCTCTTCGAGGAGCTGCTGCGGCACGGCGTGGGCCTCCTCACCGCCTCCCTCAGAGAGGCCGCCGAGCAGACGGAGCGGGACGGCGGCAGCAAGGTCGACGCCCTGGACGCGATGATCCGCGCGGGCCTCGGCTTCATCGCCCGCTACCCGTCCTTCACCCAGCTGTACGTGGCCGAGCTGTATCGCACCAACCGAGCCTGGCAGTCCACGCTCATGGTGGTGCGGCAGCAGGTGAACGCGGCCATCGAGGACGTGCTGCACGCGGGCGTGGCGGGCGGCGAGTTCAGCCCTGAGATCGATGTCCGGCTGACCGCGGCGGCGCTGGTCGGGATGGTCCTGGTGGCCGCCCTGGACTGGCAGTCGTTCCAGCCGGAGCGCTCCCTGGACGACGTCCACTCGGCGCTGTCCCGGCTGCTCCAGGGCCGGGTGAGCGGAGACCGCTGACGGCAGCACACGAAACAGCGCACACGCAGAAGCGCCGGTCCGTTGTGGCCGCGTCCCCCGCGGGCCACCTCGAACCGGCGCTCCCTTGTGCTCCCCCGTACGTTCCCCCTGTCGGAACCCCCGTCGGTCAGTCCAGGGTTCCCCCGTGCCTCGCTTCCGCCGAAGGTTCGGCGGAAGGAGCGGCCAAGGGCGCGGGCCCCGTTCCGCCGCCCCGTGTCGGCGGTTCCGGAGCCGCGCCCCTTTCCGTGCCCCTACTCTCTCGTTCGCGCAGGTCGCACCCCATCCGCGCGCGTACTCATCTCACTCCCTAGGTACGGATACTCAGCCGTACGCACTCAGGCCCAGGACGCCGTGTTGCCGAGTGGTTACTATCGCCTCCGTGTCCGTACTCCCCCTGGTCTTCACCAGCGGCTGGGCCAGCGGCATCAACGCGTACGCGGTGGTGCTGCTGCTCGGGATCTTCGGCGCGACCGGAGTGACCGACGCGGTCCCCGAGTCGCTGCAACGCCCTGAGGTCCTCGTCACAGCGGGCGTCCTGTTCCTCTGCGAGGCGGTCGCCGACAAGATCCCCTACGTCGACTCGGTGTGGGACTCCGTGCACACGGTGATCCGGCCGGCCGCCGGGGCGTGGGTCGGGGCGGTGCTCGCCGGGCACAGCGGTTCGATGAACGATGTGGTGGCGGGCCTGATCGGCGGTTCGTCGGCGCTGGCCAGCCATACCGTCAAGGCCGGGACGCGAATGGCGATCAACACCTCGCCGGAGCCGTTCAGCAACGTGATCATGAGCTTCGCGGAGGATCTCGGGGTCGGCGGGATCGTCTCGTTCGCGATGTTCCATCCCCAGGCGGCGGCGATCATCGCGGCCGTGCTGCTGGTGGCCGGGCTCACGGTCCTGTTCTTCCTGATCTCGCGGATCCGGCGCTTCCTGCGCCGCCGGGCCCAGCGCCGGGAGGAGAAACGGCTCGCCGCGCAGGTGGGACACCCGCCCGGCCGGCCACCGGACCCGCCACCGTGGTGACCGCCCGCGACCGGACTGTCAGTGGCGGCCGATAAAGTCGCAGGCATGGCACGGATTGCGGTGATCGGCGCCGGCATGGGCGCGATGGCGGCCGCTGCCCGGCTGGCCGTCGCGGGCCACCGGGTGGCGGTGTACGAGCGTACGGAGACGTACGGCGGTGCGGTGCGCCGCTTCGAGCGGGACGGGTTCTCCTTCGACACCGGCCCCGGACTGCTGCCCGTGCCCGCGGTCCACCGCGACCTGTTCATCAAGACCGGCAAGGAGCCGCTGGAGGACCTGGTCGAGCTGGTCCAGGTCGACCCCTCCTCCCGGCACGTCTTCGCGGACGGCACCGAGGTCTCGTTGCCGAACGCCTCCCGCGCGGGCGTCGTCACGGCCCTGGACGAGGCCCTGGGCGGCGGCGCGGGCCAGCGCTGGGGTGACTTCCTGATCCGGGCCCGCGAGGCCTGGGACCGCACCCGCAGGCCCCTCCTGGAGGAGCCCCTGTGGCCCAACTGGTCGGTGCTGGCCGACCAGGAGCCGTATCCGGCGGTCCCGCACAAGAAGCTGCTGCGCACGCGCAGGGCGAGCACCCTCGCCGAGATCGGCGCCTGGGAGCTGCGCGACGAGCGCCTGACGGCCCTCCTGGAGAGCCACGCGCTCGCGTACGGCCTCCACCCCCGGACCGCTCCGGCGAGCGCGGCCGTGCTGCCGTACATGGAGCACGCCTTCGGCACCTGGTATGTGCGGGGCGGCATGCGGGAGTTGGCGCGCGCGGTGTACGAGCGGTGTGTGGCCCGGCGGGTCGAGTTCGTCTTCGGGGCCGAGGTCACCCGGGTCCTGGAGAAGGACGGGCGGGCGGCCGGGGTGGAGCTCGCCGACGGGACGGTGGTCGACGCGGACCATGTCGTGGCGGACGTCGACCCCGCGCGGCTACGGGCCCTGACGGACCGTCCGCTGGACGAGGACGGCGATGTGCGGGCCGATACGGACTCGCCCCGGCCGGTGCGGTTCACGCTCCTGCTGGCCCTGCGCGGCCCGCGTGAGGACGGAGCCGTTCACCGGACGGTGGTCCACGCCCCGGACCGCGAGGCCGAGTTGGACCTCCTGACCTCCCCCGGCGGCGACGAGCCCCGCTGCCCCACGGTGACGGTGCTGCGGCCCGATGACCCGGCGCTCACGCCCGCCGGCGAGCACGAGTCGGTGGTGGTGTCCGCCGTGCTGTCGAGCGAGGCGGGTTGGGAGGAGGAGCGCACGGTCCGGAGCCACACCGACTTCCTCCTCGGAGCCGCCGAGTCCGCCGTACCCGGGCTGCGGGAGCGCCTGTTGTGGCACGAGGTGCGTACGCCTGGCGACACGGAGGGCGAGACGGGTGCCCGCTCCGGAGCCGTGCCCGCGCCCTCGCTCGCCGCCGGGCGGGGCCGTTTCCTGCACCCGGCGAACACCACGCGCGTGCCCGGGCTCTACCGGGTCGGCGGCTGGTCGCACCCCGGCGGCGGGCTTGCGCACGCCGGGATGTCGGGGGCGCTGGTCGCCGGACTGATCGTGGAGGGACCCCAGTTCAGAGGGTCCCAGTAAGCAGGTCTCAGCGGGAGGGTCTCAGGAGGCTTCAGAAACGGTACTGCTCGTCGTAGCCGGGGCCCGACTGCGGCTGCTGCTGCGGCTGTTGCTGGCCGTCGCCCTGGTACGGGTACTGCTGCTCCGGTGGCATCTCGCCGCCGTAGGTCTCGTCGTTGCGCTGCTGCGGGACCCAGACCCCGCCGGCCGGGGTCTCGCCGCCGTAGCCGGCGTTGCCGTACTGGTCCTGCGTGTAGCCCTGTTGGGGATACTGCTGCTGGCCGTCGTAGCCCGTGTCGTAGCCGGTGCCGCCGTAGGTCTGCGTGCCGATGTACGGGTCCGAGTACGCGGCGTACTGCTGCTGGCCGGTCGTGTCGTAGCCGTACTGCTGCTGGTCGTAGCCCGTGTAGGTGTTGTCGTAGCCGTACTGCTGCTGGTCGGCCGCCGCGTAGGCCTGGTCCTGGGGCTGGCCCGCGGCCGCCGCGGCGTACGCCTGGTCGGTGCCCTCGTAGTTGGGGTCCGTGGCGTTCGCGTACGCGGTGGCGCTGTACACGCCGTAGGAACCGGTGTCGTCCGGGAGGGGCTGCGGCTCGTAGACCGAGGCGGTCTCGGCGGCCGTGGGGGCGACGGGGCGGTTCGGGGTGAACACGTCGTCGCGGTCGTAGTCGTCGTCCTGGCCGAAGGCGGCCTTGTTCTGGCCGTACTCCTGGAAGCCGGTCTCCGCGCCCTCGGGGCCGGAGGCGTCCAGGTTCGGGTCCTGCTCGTCCGGCTCGCCGCGGCGGCGCTTGAGGCCGCCCGCGCCCGGCCGGCCGGAGACCGCCCAGCCGGCTTCGAAGCCGCGGCGGAACGACAGCGTGACGTAGGTCTGGCCGACGGCGAAGGCCACCGCTCCCAGGCCGATCACGACGACGGAAGGAATCAGCACCCCGAGCACGACACCCAGGAACCCGACGAAAGCGAGCAGCCGCCAGCGCAGGCGTGCCTTGTACTGCAGCAGCACCTCACCGAGCAACCACAGTGCGACGACGCCGAACGCGATGTAGAGGACCGTCCAGCCCATGTACGCCCCTCTCCCAGTGGCCGCTACGCAGTGTGTCGTATTCCGGAGCGACCGGTCTAGGCCCGCGGTGGGTGGTGCAGGCCCAAGTTCTCGTAGATTTCAAGTGACGCCGTGGAGCTGTTGAGCGTGATGAAGTGAAGTCCGGGGACTCCCTCGGCCAGCAGCCGGGCGCAGAACTCGGTGGCGAACTCGATTCCGATCGAGCGTACAGCGGCCGGATCGTCTTTGGCTGTGAGGATTCGCTCTTTCAGGGCGGCCGGGATGTCGGCGTTGCTGAGCTGCGGCAACCGCTCCAGCATCCGCACGCTGGTCACCGGCATGACCTCGGGGATGACCGGGGTCGCGCAGCCCGCGGCCTCGACGCGGTCGCGCAACCGCAGGTACGACTCGGGTTCGAAGAACATTTGCGTGATCGCGTAGTCGGCGCCGGCCCGGCACTTGTCGACGAAGTGCGCGACGTCCGTGTCCCAGTCCGGGGAGCGCGGGTGCATCGCCGGGAAGGCGGCGACGCCGACGCAGAAATCGCCCGACTCCTTGATGAGCCGGACCAGTTCGGCCGCGTACGTCAGCCCCTGGGGATGTGCCACCCAGTCGGCCATGGGGTCGCCGGGCGGGTCGCCGCGCACCGCGAGGATGTTGCGGATCCCGGCGTCGGCGTACTGGCCGATGATGTTGCGCAGTTCGGCGACGGAGTGGTCGACCGCGGTGAGGTGGGCGACCGGGGTGAGCGTCGTGTCGGCGACGATCTGCTCGGTCTCCTTGACGGTGCCCGCGCGGGTCGAGCCGCCGGCACCGTAGGTCACGGAGACGAAGTCGGGGGCGACCGCCTCGACCCTCCGCAGCGCACTCCACAGGTTCCGCTCGCCTTTGGGGGTTTTCGGCGCGGAGAACTCGAACGAGTACGTCTCCTTGCCGGTCGCGAGCATGTCGCGCACGGTCCGTGCGCGATCAGTCCTGGTCGATGCGGTCCCGAAAGCCATACCCGCAGGTTAGTCAGGGGGCGGCGGTCACCCAACCGGAAGTGGGAATTTGCCCGGTTTGTCGCCCTCTTGTCCACCCATCGGACAACAGCGCGACTTCCCGGCCGCCCGTCAGAGCCCGCGCAGCCGCTTCGCGAACTCCGCCGCCGCCGCGCCCGGGTCGTCGGCCTCCGTGATCGCCCGTACGACGACGACGCGGCGGGCGCCCGCTTCGAGGACCTCGTCGAGGTTGCCGAGGTCGATGCCGCCGATGGCGAACCAGGGGCGGTCGGTGCCCAGGGCGGCCGTGTACCGGACCAGATCGAGGCCGGGGGCGTGGCGGCCGGGCTTGGTGGGGGTGGGCCAGCACGGGCCCGTGCAGAAGTAGTCCACGCCCTCCTGGACGGCGGCCGCCGCCGCTTCGGACTCGGCGTGCGTGGAGCGGCCGATCAGGACGTCCTCGCCGAGGATCGCGCGGGCCGCGGGGACCGGGAGGTCGCCCTGGCCCAGGTGCAGCACGTCGGCGCCGGCGGCGTGGGCTACATCCGCGCGGTCGTTGACCGCGAGGAGCCTCCCGTGCCGGGCGCAGGCGTCGGCGAACACCTGGAGGTGCTCCAGCTCCTCGGCGGCCTCCATGCCCTTGTCGCGCAGCTGCACGATGTCGACCCCGCCGGCCAGGACCGCGTCCAGGAACTCCGGGAGGTCGCCCTGGCGCCGGCGGGCGTCCGTGCAGAGGTAGACCCGGGCGTCGGAGAGTTCCGCGCGGGCGGCGGCTGCGGCGGTGTCGGGCATGGGTGTGTCCCCCGTTGTCCTGCTGGTCGGGTGGTGGTGTCGGGCACGGGCCGCGGGCGGGGCCTGTCCAGGCAGGCCCTCGCGTCGCCGCGGCCCGTGCACCGGTCGGCCGTACGGGTCAGACGGCGAGCGCCTGGGCGCGACGCTTCACCTCCGTGCCGCGGTTCTCGCTCAGGGCCTGCGCGGGGGTGCCGGGCAGGCTGGGGTCGGGGGTGAAGAGCCACTCCAGCATCTCTTCGTCGGAGAAGCCGTCGTCCCGCAGGAGCGTCAGGGTCCCTGTCAGGCCCTTGACGACCTTCTGCTCGGCCCCGTCGATGAAGGCGGCGGGGACGTGCAGCGCGCGGTTCTCACCACGGCGTACGGCGATGACTTGGCCGTCCTTGACCAGCTGCCGCACGCGTGTCACCTCGATATCGAGCATTTCTGCGATGTCGGGCAGCGTGAGCCAGGCGGGGACGAGAGCATCGATCTTTGCGTCAATCTCGGTCACGTAAACAGCGTGCCATCCCGGACTGACAGTCGGAAGTCGGGCCGGTCCGACCCGGGGGGACGAACTAGGCGATAGCCGCCTTCATCGGTAGAGAAGCGTCGGCCAGCAGCGCGGGATCCATGGGCGTGGCCGACTCGATCAGCCGGCGGCCCTGGGCCAGGTCACGGGGGCGGCCGACCGCCAGGAGGGCCACCAGACGGTCCCCGCGCAGCCAGCAGACGCTCCACGCCGGGGTGGCCGGGTCGCCCCGCCACAGGGTGGTGTCGGCGGACGCGTGGTGACCGGCGTACTGGACGAACCGGCCGAACTGCTCCGACCAGAAGTACGGCACCGGGTCGTAGACCGCCGGGGTCTCCCCCACGATGTTCGCGGCGACCGTGCGCGGCCCCTGGAGGGCGTTGTCCCAGTGGTGGACCAGAAGGCGCTCGCCATACCTTCCCGAAGGGAAGGAGGCGCAGTCGCCGACCGCGTACACGTCCGGCACCGAGGTGCGCAGCCCGTCGTCGGCGAGGACCTCGCGGTGTGCGCCCAGTTCGATGCCGGAGCCGGTCAGCCAGGCGGTGGCGGGGCGGGCGCCGATGCCGACCACGACGGCACCCGCGGGCAGCCGTGAGCCGTCGTCGAGGACCACCTCGCCGGGCTCGATGTGCTTCACGCGTGCGTGCGTCCGCAGTGTGGCTCCGGCCGCGGCGTACCAGGCGGCCATCGGCGCGGCCACCTCGGCGGGCAGCGCGCCCGCGAGCGGCCGGTCGGCGGCTTCCACGACGGTCACCGCGCAGCCCGCCTCGCGCGCGGCCGTGGCGAACTCGGCGCCGATCCAGCCCGCGCCGACCACCACGATGTCGTGCTGCCGCGCGAGCACCGGCCGCAGCCGCTCGGCGTCGT
Organism: Streptomyces prunicolor; assembly: GCF_045162825.1. Lineage (NCBI taxonomy): Bacteria > Bacillati > Actinomycetota > Actinomycetes > Kitasatosporales > Streptomycetaceae > Streptomyces > Streptomyces prunicolor. The sequence continues at coordinate 2,854,564 of NZ_CP108676.1, forward strand.
CCAGCGTGCGCAGCAGATGCACCCCGGGGATGCCGTCGGCGCCCGGCAGCCGGATCGGTTCGGCACCGGTGGCGAGCACGAGGACGTCGTAGGGCACCGGGCCCTCGGCGGTGTCCAGTTCGTGGTCGGCGGGGCGCACGCCCACCACCTCGCGCCCCAGCTGCACCTCGATGCCGAGCGCCTCGAAGTCGACGTCGAAGGCGGAGCCCTCGGCCTTGCCGAGCAGGACGGCCTTGGACAGCGGGGGCCGGTCGTACGGCTGATGGGGTTCCGCGCCGATCAGGGTGACGGTGCCGGTGAAGCCCTGCTCCCGCAGCGCGACCGCGGTCTGCACCCCGGCCATGCCCGCGCCGACGACGACCACGCGCCGCCCTGTCACCGTGCCCTGGTCCCGCGTCTGCTCGCTCACTCGATCACCATAGACACCTGACAATTTGTCAGGCAGTGGGCGCGTCAGGTGACCTGTTCCACAATGCTGGTCCCGTTTCCCGGCTGGGACTCCCACTCCCAGGTCTCATCCAGGCGCATGCGACCGTCGGGCAACTCGACCACTTCGGACACGCAGTGCCCGCTGGACGTCGTCCCGTCCGTCTTCAACTGCACGTACCGGAAGTCCAATCGGTCCCCCGCGCGCGTGCCGACGAGTTGCCCGCGCACGACATCGCCGCCCGCGTACTCGGCCCAGATCTCGCCGTCCTTCTCGTGGTACGCGAACCGGGTTCGGGTGCCGACCTGACCCGGTGCCTGGTCCGCGACGGGGGCGAACACGAGACCGTCGAGCGAGCGGGTCATGGACGGAGGCTCCCTTACTGGGACATGGGGTACGGGCTAGGGTGGCCAACGTACAAGCACTCGCGGGAGTCCGGACGCACCGGGCTGAGAGGGAGGCTGGCGGCCTCCGACCGTACGAACCTGATCCGGGTCATGCCGGCGAAGGGAGGGGCTGGACGCCCATGCCTACACGTACGTCAGACGTCCTCGTCGTCGGGGGCGGAATCATCGGCCTGGTCACGGCCTGGCGCGCGGCCCAACGCGGCTTCTCCACGGCCGTGTTGGACCCCGAGCCGGGCGGCGGCGCTGCCCAGGTGGCCGCCGGGATGCTGGCCGCCGTCACCGAACTCCACTACGGCGAACAGACCCTGCTCGCGCTCAACCTCGCCTCGGCGCACCGCTACCCGGACTTCGCGGCCGAGCTGACCGACCTCACCGGCCTCGACCTCGGCTACCGCCGTTGCGGAACGCTCGCCGTCGCCCTGGACGCCGACGACCGCGCCCATCTGCGCGAACTGCACGCCCTGCAGCACCAGTCGGGGCTCGACTCCGAGTGGCTGTCGGGGCGCGAGTGCCGGCGCCTGGAGCCGATGCTCGCGCCGGGTGTCCGCGGGGGGCTCAGGGTCGACGGGGACCACCAGGTCGACCCGAGGCGGCTGGCGGGCGCGCTGGTGGCCGCCTGCGAGCGGGCCGGGGTCGTCCTCCACCGGACGTGGGCCGAGCGGCTCACGGTCGAGCGGGACCGCGCCACGGGGGTCGTCACGCGCGAGGGCGAGGTGCTGGGCGCGGGCCAGGTCGTCCTCGCGTGCGGCAGCCTCAGCGGGCAGCTGAAGGGGGTCCCGGACGACGTCCTGCCGCCCGTACGACCCGTGAAGGGCCAGGTGCTGCGGCTGACCGTGCCGGAGCGTTACGCGCCGTTCCTGAACCGGACCGTGCGGGCCATGGTGCGCGGCAGCCACGTCTACCTGGTGCCACGCGAGAACGGCGAGCTCGTCGTCGGCGCGACCAGCGAGGAACTGGGCTGGGACACGACCGTGACGGCCGGCGGTGTCTACGAACTCCTCCGCGACGCCCACGAGTTGGTCCCCGGGATCACCGAACTCCCGCTCACCGAGACCCGGGCCGGACTGCGCCCCGGGTCCCCCGACAACGCGCCGCTGCTCGGCCCGACCGCACTGCCGGGACTGCTGCTGGCCACCGGGCACTACCGCAACGGCGTGCTGCTCACCCCGGTCACCGGCGATGCCCTGGCGCACGCGCTCAGCACCGGTGAACTCCCGGACGAGGCGCGCCCGTTCACGCCGAAGCGGTTCGGCGCCGGAGCACTCGTGGAGCAGTCCGCATGAACGTCTCCGTCAACGGGGAGCCCCGGGAGATCGCTCCCGGCACGGCTCTCGACACCCTGGTGCGTGCCCTGACCCCGGCCCCCTCCGGAGTGGCCGCCGCCCTCAACGAAACCGTCGTCCCGCGCGCGGAGTGGCCGTCGACGTCCCTCTCCGAGGGAGACCGCGTCGAGGTCCTCACCGCCGTCCAAGGAGGCTGACCCATGGCCGACGACCCCTTCGTCCTCGGTGGTACGTCCTTCACGTCCCGGCTGATCATGGGCACCGGTGGTGCGCCCAGCCTCGACGTCCTGGAGCGCGCGCTGGTGGCCTCCGGGACGGAACTCACGACGGTCGCGATGCGGCGCGTCAACGCTTCCGTGCACGGCTCTGTGCTGTCCGTCCTGGAACGGCTCGGTATCCGGGTGCTGCCCAACACCGCGGGCTGCTTCACGGCGGGCGAGGCGGTGCTGACGGCGCGGCTGGCACGGGAGGCCCTGGGGACCTCACTGGTCAAACTTGAAGTGATCGCGGACGAGCGCACGTTGCTGCCCGATCCGATCGAGCTGCTCGACGCCGCCGAGACCCTGGTCGACGACGGGTTCACCGTGCTGCCGTACACGAACGACGATCCTGTGCTGGCACGAAAGCTGGAGGACGTCGGGTGTGCGGCGATCATGCCGCTCGGGTCGCCGATCGGGTCCGGGCTCGGGATTCGCAACCCGCACAACTTCCAGCTGATCACCGAGCACGCGCGCGTGCCGGTGATTCTGGACGCGGGGGCCGGTACGGCGTCCGACGCGGCGTTCGCGATGGAGCTGGGGTGTGCCGGTGTGATGCTTGCCTCAGCGGTGACGCGGGCGCAGGAACCGGTGTTGATGGCGTCGGCGATGCGCAGCGCGGTGGAGGCGGGGAGGTTGGCGTTCCGGGCGGGGCGTATCCCCCGTAGGCACTTCGCCGAAGCGTCCTCTCCTGCGGAGGGTCTGGCGGTACTGGATCCTGAGCGGCCCGCTTTCTAGGCACCCTGCGCCGCACTTCCGTTTTGTCTCCCACCCGCGCACCACCCGTTTCCAGTCGGCCAAGAGGTGGCCCGACCTGTGGGGCTGCCTCGCCGTCGGCGGCCGACCGCTCGTGGGATCCGTCACAGGTCGGCTGCAGTACCGCCTCGAAACCGGGCGAAAAGGCCGTGCTTTCAGCCTTGGCTCGTACACTCACCTGCGTGGATACGACCCTTCATGACCCTCTCGTCGGGCAGTTGCTCGACGGCCGCTATCGCGTCGACGCGCGGATCGCCGTCGGCGGGATGGCCACGGTCTACCGGGCCGTGGACACCCGCCTGGACCGGGTTCTCGCGCTCAAGGTGATGCACCCGACGCTGGCGGCCGACGCCCACTTCGTGGACCGGTTCATCCGCGAGGCGAAGTCCGTGGCGCGGCTGGCGCATCCGAACGTGGTGCAGGTCTTCGACCAGGGCGCCGACCGGTCGTACGTCTATCTGGCCATGGAGTACGTCGCCGGCTGCACCCTGCGGGACGTGCTGCGCGAGCGCGGGGCGCTGCAGCCGCGGGCCGCCCTGGACATCATGGAGCCGGTGCTGGCCGCGCTGGGCGCCGCGCACCGGGCCGGGTTCGTGCACCGGGACATGAAGCCGGAGAACGTGCTCATAGGGGACGACGGCCGGGTCAAGGTCGCCGACTTCGGGCTGGTCAGGTCCGTGGACACGGTCACCAGCACCACCGGGTCCGTGCTCGGCACGGTGTCGTATCTCGCGCCGGAGCAGATCGAGGGCACCACCGCCGACCCCCGGGTCGACGTGTACGCGTGCGGTGTCGTCCTGTACGAGATGCTCACCGGCCAGAAGCCGCACGACGGGGACTCCGCGGCGATCGTGCTCTACAAGCACCTGCACGAGGACGTCCCGCCGCCCTCGGCGCTCGTGCCGGGGCTGGCGTACGAGCTGGACGAGCTGGTCGCCACCGCCACCGCGCGGACCCCGGACCTGCGGCCGTACGACGCGGTCGCGCTGTTCGGGATGGTCCGCGAGGCGCGGTCGAGGCTGAGTACCGAGCAGTTGGACGCGGTGCCGCCGCAGGCGCTGACCTCGGAGTATCCCAACGCCGAGAACCGTACGAGTGTGATCCCGCGCTCGCTGACCGTGCCGCGTCCGCTGCCGGTCAACGAGGACGACGAGCCCGGCGCCCCGTTCAACCGGACGAGCCGGTTCGAGAGCGGGCCGCCGCTGCCGCCCCGGCGGCGCGAGGCGCGGCGGCCCCGGCGCGGGTTGCTGGCGATCGTCGCCGCCCTGCTGTTGATCGTCGGGGTCGGGGCGGGCGTCTGGTACATCAACTCGGGCCAGTTCACCAAGGTCCCGCCGCTGCTGGCGAAGACCGAGGCACAGGCGAAGGAGCGGCTGAAGGACGCCGGTCTCGACGTCAAGAAGGTCGACCACGCGTACAGCGACACCGTGAAGCGCGGCACCGTCATCAGCACCGACCCGGTGTCCGGCGCCCGCATCCGGGACAACGACTCGGTGGCCCTGACCATCTCGGACGGCCCGGAGACCGTGAAGGTCCCCGACCTGACGGGCACCCGCCTGGCCAAGGCGCAGACCCTGCTGAAGCAGGACGGGCTGGCGGCCGGCATGGTCACCAGGGAGTTCAGCGACGACGTCGCCAAGGGCCTCGTGATCAGCACGGACCCGGAGGCGGGCACCGAGCGCCACGCGGGCTCGGCGATCGCCATGACCGTCAGCAAGGGCAGCGCGGTCGACGTGCCCGACGTGACCGGCGAGGACCTGGACGACGCGAAGTCGGACCTCCAGGAGGCCGGTCTCAAGGTCACGGTGTCGGACACCCAGATCACCTCGGAGTACGACGCGGGCCAGGTCGCCCAGCAGACCCCGGCCGGCGACAGCCAGGCCGCCGAGGGCGACACTGTGACGCTGACGGTGTCCAAGGGCCGGGAGATGGTCGAGGTCCCGAGCGTGGTCGGCGCGAGCGTCGACGCCGCGACGAAGCTCCTTGAGCAGTCCGGCTTCGAGGTCAAGGAGGACCGGGGCATCCTGGGCCTGTTCGGCGACACCGTGAAGAGCCAGTCCGTGGACGCGGGCGAGCAGGCTCCCAAGGGGTCGACGATCACGATCACCATCCGGTGACGGGGGCGGCACGCGCGCGTGACACCCTGGACGGGTGAGCAGCGAGCCCCCTTCCAGCACCCCCGGATCCCTTTCCAGCGCCCCCGAGTTCCCCTCCCGCATCCCTTCCCGCAACCCGGTCGGCGGCCATGTCCCGGTCGCCGGCGGTCTCCACTCCGTGGGGCTGTCCTACGCCCGTGAGCTGGCCGCCGAGACCGTGCAGGTCTTCGTCGCCAACCCGCGCGGCTGGGCCACACCGGTCGGGAACCCGCGCCAGGACGAGGAGTTCCGCGCGGTCTGCGAGGCCGAGTCGATCCCGGCGTACGTGCACGCCCCGTACCTGATCAACTTCGGCTCGCACACCGAGGCCACGGTGGAGAAGTCGGTGGAATCTCTCCGGCACTCACTGCGGCGCGGGCGGGAGATCGGCGCGCTCGGTGTCGTCGTGCACACCGGGAGCGCGACGGGCGGGCGGGAGCGGGCCGTGGCGCTGGCCCAGGTGCGGGAGCATCTGCTGCCGCTGCTGGACGAGTTGACCCACGACGACGACCCGTTCCTGCTGCTGGAGTCGACGGCCGGGCAGGGTTCCTCGCTCTGTTCGCGGACCTGGGACTTCGGGCCGTACTTCGAGGCGCTGGACGCCCATCCGAAGCTGGGCGTGTGCCTGGACACCTGCCACATCTTCGCCGCGGGGCACGACCTGACCGGCCCGAGCGGTATGCACCAGACGCTCGACCTGCTGGTGGACACGGTCGGCGAGGGACGGCTGAGACTGATCCACGCCAACGACTCCAAGGACGTCGTCGGCGCCCACAAGGACCGGCACGAGAACATCGGCTCCGGCCATATCGGCGAGGACCCGTTCCGCGCCCTGATGACCCACCCGGCGACCGCGGGCGTACCGCTGATCATCGAGACGCCCGGCGGCAGGGAAGGGCACGCGGCGGACGTGGAGCGGCTGAAGAAGCTCAGGGACGCGTAGCCCTCAGGGACTCACAGCTCGGGACCCTCGCCGGGCCCTTCCTGGTACGAATACCGCTGCTCCTGCCAGGGGTCCCCGACGTTGTGATACCCGCGTTCCTCCCAGAACCCCCGCCGGTCCGCCGTCATGTACTCGACGCCCCGGACCCACTTCGGGCCCTTCCAGGCGTACAGGTGGGGGACGACCAGGCGGAGCGGGAAGCCGTGTTCCGCGGTGAGGAGTTCGCCGTCCTTGTGGGTGGCGAAGATGGTGCCGTCGGCGGCGAAGTCGGCGAGGCGGAGGTTGGCGCTGAAGCCGTACTCCGCCCAGACCATGACATGGGTGACGGCGGGTGACGGCGGGGCGGTCTCCAGGATCGTGCGGGCGGGGATGCCGCCCCATTCGGCGCCGAGCATGCTGAACTTCGTGACGCAGTGCAGATCGGCCACGACCGAGTCGTAGGGCAAGGCAGTGAACTCGTCGTGGTTCCAGCAGTGCTTGTCGCCGTCGGCGGTGGCGCCGAAGACCCTGAACTCCCAGCGTTCGGGGCGGAACTTGGGCACCGGGCCGTAGTGCGTGACCGGCCAGCCGCGCTGGAGCCGCTGGCCCGGTGGCAGCTCGGACTGTTCGACCCCTCTCTGACCCATGACTCCATCCTGACAGACCGGGGGCGGTGCACATGACCGGCTCTGGGCGGATTCGGGCAACTCCTACTAAGCGTGCACTTACTGGACGACGTCTTCGCGCCGGTGCAATCATGCGGCGCAACCCGCCAGTTACCCCCGTTTTTGGAAGGAGCCTCTGCGATGCAGGGCGACCCCGAGGTCCTTGAATTCCTGAACGAGCAGCTCACCGGTGAGCTGACCGCGATCAACCAGTACTGGCTGCACTACCGCATCCAGGACAACAATGGTTGGACCAAGCTCGCCAAGTACACGCGTGAAGAGTCCATCGACGAGATGAAGCACGCGGACAAGATCACCGAGCGCATCCTGATGCTCGACGGTCTGCCGAACTACCAGCGGCTGTTCCACGTCCGGGTCGGCCAGACGGTCACCGAGATGTTCCAGGCGGACCGGCAGGTCGAGGTCGAGGCGATCGACCGCCTCAAGCGCGGGATCGAGGTGATGCGCACGAAGGGCGACATCACGTCGGCCAACATCTTCGAGGACATCCTTGAGGACGAGGAGCACCACATCGACTACCTCGACACGCAGCTCCAGCTGATCGAGCAGCTCGGCGAGGCGCTCTACATCGCGCAGCAGATCGAGCAGCCCAGCTAGGCAGCGTCTTCGAGTCCGGCCATCTCGCCCAGCTCGGCCAATTCGCTCAGCCCGGCCATCTCGGCGAGCATCGGCTTGCCCTGGTCGGACAGCTCGCGGCGCGGGCAGGCGCCCCGGCCCAGCAGGGCCTGGATACGGCGTACGCACGACCCGCAGTCGGTGCCCGCCTTGCAGGCCGACGCTATCTGCCGGGGGGTGCAGGCACCGCCTTCCGCGTGCTTCGCGACCTGCGCCTCGGTCACACCGAAGCAGTTGCAGACATACACGCGGGTCACCTCCCGGGCGGGATCGAAGGTCGTCGCGCCATCCCGATAATCGGTGAGGCTAACCTAACCTTACCCGCCGCGCAGGAGCTGTAAAAGTGCCGTGGGGCGGGGATCGTATGTGATCCCCGCCCCACGGCACACTGCTGTAACAGGTGAAACGGTTACTGGTCCCTGTACATCTCGGCGACGAGGAAGGCCAGGTCAAGCGACTGGCTGCGGTTGAGGCGCGGGTCGCAGGCCGTCTCGTAGCGCTGGTGCAGATCGTCGACGAAGATCTCGTCGCCGCCGCCCACGCACTCGGTGACATCGTCGCCCGTGAGCTCGACGTGGATGCCGCCCGGGTGGGTGCCGAGGCCCTTGTGGACCTCGAAGAAGCCTTTCACCTCGTCGAGCACGTCGTCGAAGCGGCGGGTCTTGTGGCCGGAGGCCGCCTCGTACGTGTTGCCGTGCATCGGGTCGGTGATCCACGCCACGGTCGCGCCGGACGCGGTGACCTTCTCGACCAGCTCGGGCAGCTTGTCGCGGACCTTGTCCGCGCCCATCCGCACGATGAAGGTGAGGCGGCCGGGCTCGCGGTCCGGGTCGAGGCGCTCGATGTACTGGAGCGCGTCCTCGGCGGTCGTCGTCGGGCCGAGCTTGATGCCGATCGGGTTGCGGATCCGGGAGGCGAACTCGATGTGCGCGCCGTCCAGTTGACGGGTGCGCTCGCCGATCCACACCATGTGCGCGGAGACGTCGTAGAGCCTGCCGGTGCGGGAGTCGACCCGGGTCAGGGCCGACTCGTAGTCCAGCAGCAGCGCCTCGTGCGAGGAGTAGAACTCGACGGTCTTGAACTCCTCCGGGTCCGTCCCGCAGGCCCGCATGAAGTTCAGCGCGCTGTCGATCTCGCGCGCGAGCTGCTCGTAGCGCTGGCCGGACGGGGACGACTTCACGAAGTCCTGGTTCCAGGCGTGCACCTGGCGCAGGTCGGCGTAACCGCCGGTGGTGAAGGCGCGGACCAGGTTGAGCGTGGAGGCGGACGCGTTGTACATCCGCTTCAGGCGCTCGGGGTCCGGGATGCGGGACTTCTCGTCGAAGGCGAAGCCGTTGACCGAGTCGCCGCGGTACGTCGGCAGGGTCACGCCGTCACGGGTCTCGGTGCCCTTGGAGCGCGGCTTGGAGTACTGGCCGGCGATACGGCCGACCTTCACCACCGGCACCGAGGCGGCGTACGTCAGCACGGCGCCCATCTGGAGCAGGGTCTTCAGCTTGTTGCGGATGTGGTCGGCGGACACCGCGTCGAAGGCCTCGGCGCAGTCGCCGCCTTGGAGGAGGAACGCCTCTCCCTTGGCGACGGCCGCCAACCGGGCGCGCAGCTGGTCGCACTCGCCCGCGAAGACGAGCGGCGGATACGACTCGAGGTCCGCGATCACTGCGCGCAGAGCCTCGGTGTCGGGGTACTCGGGCTGCTGCGCCGCGGGCAGGTCTCGCCAGGTGTTGCCAGCGCTGGCGCTGGTCTTAGCGTTCACGGTCACGCCCTCAACATTACGGTGTCGTGTCGAGCTATTTTCGCGCGGCTCGACAGGTGAGACATCCTCACGCTCCGTGCGCGTGGGGTATGGTGCCCTCCATGTTCGCGCATTCGACCCGTAACTGGTGGTGGACCGCTCATCCGGCGGCCCACTGACTGCGCGTACTCCCAGTACTCCGCGAAGGCCGCCCGAGGGGCGGCCTTCGGTGTGTCCGGGGTCCGTTCCTCTCCACGAGAAGGAACCAAGGACCCATGTATCTGGACGACCTGCTCCGCGATCCCCGCCCGTTCGCCCTGCTGCGCCGTCGCACCCCGGGCCACGACCACGACGTGATCGAGGTCATGCTCGGCCCGGTCGCCTCCTACGACCGCCTCGCCGACCTCCCGGCCGAGGGCCTGGCCCTGATCCCCTACCGCCAGATCCGCGAACGCGGCTTCGACGTCCGTGACGACGGCACCCCGCTGACCTTCCTCACCCCCGAGGAGTCGTACGAGATCCCACTCGCCGACGCCCTGGAACAGCTGCCCACGCACGAGGTCCGGGTCGAGGGCGGTGGCTTCGACGTCGACGACGAGGCCTACGGCGAGATCGTCGGGCGCGTGCTGCGGGAGGAGATCGGGCGGGGCGAGGGCGCCAACTTCGTCATCCGGCGGACGTACGAGGGCGAGATCCCGGGGTACGGCAGGGCCGAGGCGCTGGCGTTGTTCCGGCGGCTGCTGGTGGGTGAGCGAGGCGCGTACTGGACGTTCGTCGTGCACACGGGCGAGCGGACGCTCGTGGGCGCGAGCCCCGAAGTGCACGTCCGGATGTCCGGCGGGACCGTCGTGATGAACCCGATCAGCGGGACGTACCGCTATCCCGCCGAAGGGCCGACACCCGAACACCTCCTCACCTTCCTCGCGGACGGCAAGGAGATCGAGGAGCTGTCGATGGTCGTCGACGAGGAGCTCAAGATGATGTGCACGGTCGGCGACATGGGCGGGGTCGTCGTCGGGCCGCGGCTGAAGGAGATGGCCCATCTCGCGCACACCGAGTACGAGTTGCGCGGCCGTTCCTCGCTGGACGTGCGCGAGGTCCTGAAGGAGACGATGTTCGCGGCGACCGTCACCGGGTCGCCGGTGCAGAACGCCTGCCGGGTCATCGAACGGCACGAGGTCGGCGGGCGCGGCTACTACGCCGGTGCGCTGGCGCTGCTCGGCCGCGACTCCGGCGGTGCCCAGACCCTCGACTCCCCCATCCTCATCCGCACCGCCGACATCGACCCGGCCGGCCGGCTGCGGGTGCCGGTCGGCGCCACCCTGGTCCGCGGTTCGAACCCGGCGAGCGAGGTCGCGGAGACCCACGCGAAGGCGGCGGGGGTCCTGGCGGCTCTCGGCGTACGACCGTCCCGGCCGCGTGACGAGAGCACACGCCCCCGGCTGGCCGACGACCCGCGCGTGCGGGCCGCGCTCGACGGGCGCCGGTCCTCGCTCGCCCCGTTCTGGCTGCGGATGCAGGAGCGGTCCGAGGAACTGACCGGGCACGCGCTGGTCGTCGACGGGGAGGACACCTTCACGGCGATGCTGGCGCATGTGCTGCGGTCGAGCGGCCTTGAGGTGACCGTGCGTCGGTACGACGAGGAGGGGCTGCGGGAGGCGGTGCTCACGCACGAGGGCCCGGTGGTGCTGGGACCGGGGCCGGGCGACCCCTCCGACGCGGCCGACCCGAAGATGCGGTTCCTGCGGGCGCTGACCGCCGAGGTCGTCCGGGCGAACCGGCACGGTGTCCTCGGCGTGTGCCTCGGGCACGAGTTGATCGCGGCGGAGCTGGGGCTGGGGATCGTACGGAAGGAGGTTCCGTACCAGGGGGCGCAGACGGCGATCGATCTGTTCGGGCGGGCGGAGACCGTCGGCTTCTACAACAGCTTCGTGGCGCGGTGCGACGACGAGGCCGCCGCTGAACTGGCCGCCCGTGGTGTGGAGTTGAGCCGGAGCGCGAGTGGGGAGGTGCACGCACTGCGGGGGCCTGGCTTCGCGGGCGTCCAGTTCCACCCGGAGTCCGTGCTGACACTCAACGGGGCCGCTGTCGTACGGGAGTTGGTGGGGCAGTTGCGCGGGACGGGTGTGAGGTCGGTCGAGCGCCGGACGGGCTGAGATGCCCGGCCGACGCCCGGAGTGCGGCCACGGCTCAGCCGAAGAACACCCCGACCTCCTCGTACAACTTCGGGTCGACCGTCTTCAGTTGGGCCGTGGCCTCCGCGATCGGTACGCGGACGATGTCCGTGCCGCGCAGGGCGACCATCTTGCCGAAGTCGCCGTCGCGGACGGCCTCGATGGCGTGCAGGCCGAAGCGGGTGGCGAGCCAGCGGTCGAAGGCGCTGGGTGTGCCGCCGCGCTGGATGTGGCCGAGGACGGTGGTGCGGGCCTCCTTGCCGGTGCGCCTCTCCAGCTCCTTGGCCAGCCACTCCCCCACCCCGGACAGCCGGACGTGCCCGAAGGAGTCGAGGGTCCCGTCCTTCAGCACGACATCGCCGTCCTTCGGCATGGCCCCCTCCGCGACGACCACGATCGGGGCGTACGACGCCTTGAAACGGGAGGTGATCCAGGCGCACACCTGGTCGACGTCGAAACGCTGCTCGGGGATGAGGATGACGTTCGCGCCGCCCGCGAGGCCGGAGTGGATGGCGATCCAGCCGGTGTGCCGGCCCATCACCTCGCAGACCAGGATGCGCATGTGCGACTCGGCGGTGGTGTGCAGCCGGTCGATGGCCTCGGTGGCGATGCCGACGGCGGTGTCGAAGCCGAAGGTGTAGTCGGTGGCGGACAGGTCGTTGTCGATGGTCTTCGGTACGCCGACGCAGGGCACCCCGCTCTCGTCCCACAGTCGCGCGGCCACCCCGAGGGTGTCCTCGCCGCCGATCACGATGAGCGCGTCGACCTCCTGCGCGGCGAGGTTGGCCTTGATCCGGCTGATGCCGTTCTCCAGCTTCAGCGGGTTGGTGCGGGAGGAGCCGAGGATGGTGCCGCCGCGGGGCAGGATGCCGCGCACCGCGGGGATGTCGAGCCGGACGGTGTCGCCTTCGAGTGGGCCTCGCCAGCCGTCCCGGTAGCCGACGAAGTCGTAGCCGTACTCCTGTACGCCCTTGCGGACGATGCCCCGGATGACGGCGTTGAGTCCGGGGCAGTCGCCGCCTCCGGTCAGTACTCCGACGCGCATGGAAATATCCCTTCGCCGCGGTTTCCTGTGAGAGCCACGCTAATGGTGATCCAGGTCACAGAGGGATGGGCGGGAAGGTCAATTCGGCTGAATTATGCGGGAGTTGATCTACCGGGCCGGCTACGCGTCGTCGAGGCCGCGCTCTATCGCGTACCGGACCAGCTCCACCCGGTTGTGCAACTGGAGCTTGCCCAGGGTGTTTTGGACGTGGTTCTGGACCGTGCGGTGCGAGATGACCAGGCGTTCGGCGATCTGCTTGTAGCTCAGGCCCTTGGCGACCAGGCGCAGTACCTCGGTCTCCCTGTCGGTGAGTTGGGGCGCCTTGGGCTCGTCGCTGCCCGAGGACGGTGCCGGGTCGGAGGCCAGGCGGCGGTACTCACCGAGGACCAGTCCGGCGAGGCCGGGGGTGAACACCGGGTCGCCCACCGCCGTGCGCCGCACCGCGTCCAACAGCTCTTCCGTGGAAGCCGACTTGAGCAGATAGCCGGTCGCGCCGGACTTCACCGCTTCCAGTACGTCGGCGTGCTCGCCGCTCGCGGAGAGGACCAGGACGCGCAACGCCGGGTTGGCGCCCACCAGTTCCTTGCAGACCTGGACGCCGGGCAGCTGCGGCAGGTTCAGGTCCAGGACGAGGACGTCCGGAGCGACGGCCTTGGCCCGGCGTACCGCCTGCTCGCCGTCACTGGCGGTGGCGACCACGTCGAAGCCGGACTCGGCCAGGTCGCGGGCGACCGCGTCGCGCCACATCGGGTGGTCGTCGACCACCATGACCCTGATCGGGCCCCGCTGCTCACTCATCGTGTTCCCGCCTTCCCCCGCGCTTTCGGTACTTTCAACTCAACTTCCGTGCCCTGCCCGGGAATCGAGACCAGCTCCGCGCTGCCCCCGAGATCCCGCAACCGCCCCCGGATCGACAGCGCGACCCCGAGCCGCCCCTCCCCCTCGGCCTGCGCGAGCCGCCCCTCGGGGATCCCGGGCCCGTCGTCCCGCACGGTCACCACGACCTCCCGGGGTTCGTCCTCGACCAGGATCCACGCCCGCGCGTCCTCACCGGCATGCCTGCGCACATTGTCCAGGGCGGCACCGACAGCGGCGGCCAACTCCTTCGCGGCGGGCGCGGGCAACGGCACCGGAGCCCCCGGCTCGGCGAAACTCACCTTGGCGGCGGCATACGGCGCGAGCAACGCCCGCAGATCGACCGGCCCGTCGTCGGCTTCGTCCACTTCCACTTCTACGGCTCTCACGACCGCGCCCTCCGCCGCGTCCAGCGAGACCCGGGACACGGGCACCAGGGCGCCGGAGACCAGGGTGCGCAGCGCGATCTCCTGCTCGCCCGCCATCCGGCCCAGCTCGCCCGCCTCGCCGCCGAGCACGGCACCGCGCCGCTGCACCATCGCCAGCACCTGGAGGACACCGTCGTGGATGTCCCGGGCGAGCCGCTCCCGTTCCCGGGTGGTGGCCTCGATCTCCAGGGCGCGGGCAAGGGTGCGCTCGGAGGCGCGGGCGACCTCCACGACGTAGCCGATGGCGATGGAGGCGACCCAGACGAGGACCACGTTGTGGACGGTGTCGCGGGCCGGGGAACCGCGCTCGATCAGGTTGGCGGCGGCGACCGGTGTGGAGGCGAACGCGGCCCAGCGCCAGCCGCCCTTGATGGCGTAGGCGAGGACCGAACCGGCGGTCCATATCGACGGCAGGGTGGGGCCGCCGCCCGAGATGTGGTGGTCGTCGGCCGCGAGCGGGGTGAGGACGATGCCGGTCAGCGCGATCGCGAGGTCGACGGCGAGGAAGCGCTTGGTGCAGGCGACCGCGCTCTGTACCCGGGGCAGGGTGGCGAGCGTCCAGACGAACAGGACGACGTAGAAGGCGATGGCGATGCCCGGGCGGTCGAACTCGTCGTAGGCGGAGGCGAAGAGCCCGATCGCGTACAGCATGGTCAGCACGCGGTAGCCGCTCAGGGCACGCCACAGCGGCTGTTCCACGGACATTCTGACGACGCGCACCTGCTTGGCCACGTTTCCCCCACCCCCGACACGGACCGCCCCACCCAAGACCTAGGGGCTGGTCCGCTCCTTCTCCGTCTGTGCGAGTGCGGCCTTGGCCGCCTTCTCGGCTGTCTTCTCCGCTTCCTTGTCGGCCTTCGCCGCGTCCGCGATCTGCCGCTTGGCGGCGGTCGCGTAGATGTCGACGTACTCCTGGCCGGAGAGCTTCATGATCTCGTACATGACCTCGTCGGTCACCGCGCGGAGGACGAAACGGTCGTGCTCCATACCGTTGTACCGGCTGAAGTCGAGCGGCTTGCCGATCCGGATGCCGGGCCGCATCAGCTTCGGCATCACCTTCCCCGGCGGCTGGATCTTCTCCGTGTCGATCATCGCGACCGGGATCACCGGGGCGCCGGTGGCGAGCGCCACGCGCGCGAGGCCGCCGGGCTTGCCGCGGTAGAGGCGGCCGTCCGGGGAGCGCGTGCCCTCCGGATAGATACCGAACAGCTCACCGCGCTCCAGGACGTCGATCCCGGCCTTGATCGCGGCCTCGCCCGCCCCACGCGCACCGGAGCGGTCCACCGGAAGCTGGCCGGCGCCCTTGAAGAACGCGGCCGTCAGCTTGCCCTTCACCCCGGGAGTCGTGAAGTACTCGGCCTTCGCGATGAAGGTCACCTTGCGGTCCAGGACCGCGGGCAGGAAGAACGAGTCCGAGAACGAGAGGTGGTTGCTCGCCAGGATGGCGGCACCCTCGTCCGGAATGTTCTCCATGCCCTCCACCCAGGGTCGGAAGGCGACCTTCAGCGGTCCCCCGATGGCGACCTTCATCGTGCCGTACAACAACCGAGTGCCTCCCGTTTCCGTCGATCAGACCTTAACCCGGAGCACTGTCAAAGGACCCGACGACCCTGGTCGGTGTCAGTGCGGTCGCGTACGGTTAACCGCACCTGGACTTGTTCAGACCCCTCTCATGAACACGCGTCTCACCACCACGCCCTTCTCATGAACAGGAGACCGAAGGTGCCGGTCCTCCCCGGAGCCGAGCCGTACCGCCACGAGGGCGGGGAGGTCGGAGTGCTCCTCTGCCACGGCTTCACCGGTTCCCCGCAGTCGCTGCGCCCCTGGGCGGAGCATCTGGCCGAGCGCGGCCTCACCGTGTCGCTGCCGCTGCTGCCCGGGCACGGCACCCGCTGGGAGGACATGCAGCTCACCGGCTGGCAGGACTGGTACGCAGAGGTGGACCGCGAACTGCGCGCCCTGCGCGAGCGCTGCTCACAGATCTTCGTCGCGGGCCTGTCCATGGGCGGCGCGCTGGCGCTGCGGCTGGCCGCGAAGCACGGCGACGAGATCAGCGGTGTCGTGGTCGTCAACCCCGGTATCAAGGTGCACGGCCTCGCGGCGTACGCCCTTCCGGTGGCCCGCCACCTGGTGCGTACGGCGCCCGGTATCGCGAGCGACATCGCGAAGGAAGGCAGCGAGGAGGTCGGGTACGACAAGGTGCCGCTGCACTCCGCGCACTCCCTGCGTCATTTCTTCCGGCTGGCCGACCGCGAGCTGCCGCAGGTCACCCAGCCGCTCCTGCTGCTGCACAGCGCCCAGGACCATGTGGTTCCGCCGGCCGACTCGGCTCGTGTCCTCAGTCGGGTTTCCTCGACCGACGTGACGGAGATCCTGCTGGAACAGAGCTACCACGTCGCGACGTTGGACCACGACGCGGACCGGATTTTCGAGGAGAGCTTCACGTTCATCGGCCGGCTCGCACCCAGTGCCGGCAAGCAGGTGTCCGACACGGGCCGGGTGAGCGAGCAGGAAGGGACGGCGACAGGTGGCTGAGCACGACTCCGACCGCGAGGGCCTCGAACCGGACGAGCAGGGCGTCCCGTTCGACGAGGAGGCCGCGTGGGCCGCGATCGTCGCCGGGTACGGCGAGGAGCCCAAGGATCCGCCGGGCGCCAAGCCGTTCAAGTCGATCGAGGATCTCGCGCTGCTCGATCCCGAGAAGAACGACGAGCAGCCGAAGGCCAAGGATCCGGACAAGGGCGACAAGGCCAAGGAAAAAGGCGCGGCCAAGGACAAGGGCGCCGAGGAACCGCCGGCGCCCGCGAAGCCGTTGGGCAGTTCGGTGTCCTTCGCGCCCGGGGTCGGCGGTCCCCGTGACTACACCTCGCCGGACTCCTCCGAGGAGGACTTCGACGAGGACGACGAAGGCCACTTCGTACCGCCGGAGCCGCCGCCGCTGCCGGACGCCGACACGACCGCCAAGTTCGCCTGGCTCGGGGTGATCGGCGGGCCGATCCTGTTGCTGCTGGCGGTGCTGCTCAGCTGGGACATGACCTGGTGGCTGGCGACCATCGGGATCGGCGGGTTCCTGGGCGGGTTCGGCACGTTGGTGATGCGGATGCGGACGGACGAGGAGGACGGGGACGATCCCGGACGCGGGGCCGTCGTCTAGCTTGCGGGGATTCTGAGGGCGGCCAGGACCGGGAAGTGGTCCGTGGCCGCCCTCAAGTCCGGCTCCGTGACTCCTGGTTGGGCCGAGGGCACCCCGCAGCCCAGTACCTCGATGCCCCGCGTCGCGAAGATCGCGTCGATGCGCTGGAAGGGGTTGCCGGGGGTCCAGGTGTTCTCGTCGCCCCAGGGGGCGGTGGCCCAGCAGTCCTGGAGTTCCTTGGCCAGTCGCTCGAAAGTCCGGCCGTCGGGGCGGTCGTTGAGGTCGCCGCCCGCGATCACGTGGTCCACGCCCATTCCGGCCAGCCGGTCCAGCAGCATGCCGCCCTGTTCGTAGCGCTCGTCCTGGCGGAGGCTGAGGTGACAGCTGAGGACTCCCAGGCGGGCTCCTCCGAACCGTACGACCGCGGTGGCGAAGCCGCGTCGGTGTTGGCCGGGGGTCAGGGGCAGGAGTACGTCCTCCGTGCGCTCGACCGTTGCCCGGAGTGAGCACAACAGCGCCGGGCCCGCTGCGGTGCCTCCGCCGGAGAGGACCACCAGGCCTGAGGCCAAGGCGAGGCGGGCCAGCTTCTTGCGCCAGCGGAAGAAGAGGGGGGCCTCTTGGATCAGGACGAGGTCCGGAGCGCAGGCCCTGATGACGCGGGCCAGGGCGGCTGTGTCGTCGCGCATCGAGCGGATGTTGTAGCTCAGGACGCGGATGACTGCCGAACCGTCGGGTTCGGTGCGGGAGTTGGGGAGCGGCGCCATGTGGATCAATCTACGCCTGAGAGATCGGGGCGCGAGGTACGTGGGCGACTGCCGGTCGTGCGTGGCTGGTCGCGCAGTTCCCCGCGCCCCTAAAAGCAAAAAGCAGGGCGCGGGGAACTGGCGTCACTCAAGCAGTGAGGTCTACATGATCGGGTCCGGCTCCCTCGCCAGGTCCGCCGCGCCCACCATGCCCGCCTTGTTGCCCAGTTGGGCCGCGATCACGTCGGCGACCGGGCGCCAGTTGCCGCCCACCAGCCAGCGTTTGTAGGACTTGCGGATGGGGTCGAGGACCAGTTCGCCCTCGTCGGAGAGGCCGCCGCCGACGATGAAGGCGGAGGGGTCGAAGAGGGAGGCGAGGTCGGCGAGGCCGGCGCCGGCCCAGCGGGCCAGTTCGCGGTAGGAGTCGACGGCGACCGGGTCGCCCTGCCGGGCGGCCATGGAGATGTGCTTGCCCTCGATGCCCTCGGGGGTGCCGTCGCCGAGGGAGAGGAGCACCTCCGCGGCCTCGGGGGTGGCGTTCGCGCGCTGCTTGGCGTAGCGCACGAGGGCGCGGCCCGACGCGTACTGCTCCCAGCAGCCCTGTGAGCCGCAGCCGCACAGCAGGCCGTCCGGCACCATGCGGATGTGGCCGAACTCGGCGGCCACCCCGAAGTGTCCGCGGCGCAGCTTGTTGCCGATGATGATGCCGCCGCCGAGGCCGGTGCCGAGCGTGATGCAGATGACGTTGCGGTGGCCCTTGCCGGCGCCGAACTTGTACTCGCCCCAGGCCGCGGCGTTCGCGTCGTTCTCCACGACGACGGGGAGGCCCACGCGGGCCTCGACCTTCTCCTTCAGCGGCTCCTGGCGCCAGTCGATGTTCGGCGCGAAGTAGACCGTGGAGCGCTGGCGGTTGACGTATCCGGCGGCACCGATGCCCACGCCGACGATCTCGTGCCCGGCGCGTGCTCCGTCGACCGCGGCGGCGATGGCGTCCACGATGCCCTCGGCCGTGCCCGGGGTCGGCACCTTGTGGGTCGAGAGGATGTTGCCTTCCTCGTCGACAACCCCGGCCGCGATCTTGGTGCCGCCGATATCGACGCCGATGGTGAGTCCCATGAATCCCTCAGTTTCGGTCGAGCCCCGCTACGGCCCACCGTACCCGAGGGGCTTCTAGTCCAGGTCGATGCGCTCCCCCGGACCAGGGTCCTCGCCCCGGTCACGGCGGTCCTTCAACTCGGTGTCCCGGGCCGTCCAGCGTTGTTCCTGTGCCTGGACCGCTGAGCGGTACGCGGCGAGAAGTTCGTTTCCGGCCGCCGCGAGGTGGTCGAAGACGTCCGGGTTGCGTTCGATGACGGGCTCGACGGCTGCCTTGGCCTGCTGGACGACCTGCTTCACCACCTGCTGGGCGGCCGGTCCCGCGACCTGGCCGAGCAGCGGGGACTGAAGGCCGGACAGCTTGTCCGCGACGGTGTCGACGAGCTTGCGCAGTTCCTCGGCGGCCGAGCCCGGGGGCGGGCCGTACTGGGTGCGGCGGCGGGCCTTCTCCGCCGCGAGATCTTCGGCGGCCGCCGTCGCCCAGGCGTCGGCGTCGGTCGCCCGCACCTCGTCGAGCGCCTCTTCCTTGCCGGCCTCGGACGGGGGGAGCTCTTCGCTCATGACGGACTCCTGACTACGGTTCGTCTCTACGACGTTACCCGAATGGGCGTACGTGGTTCATCGTCTCCGCGTCCACAAATACCGACACGGTCACCTTCCCTGCGGCCACAGGTCCGGGTCGGGCGCGAACCGGATGCGCAGTTCGCCCTCGCGCAGGGCCGCGCCGGCCACGGTGCAGCGGCGCAGGGCCGAGGGCAGCGGCACGATACGGCGGAACCGGCCGACGGTGACGACGAGTTCGTCGCCCCGGCGGACCAGGTCCAGTTCGTCCCGTATCGCGCCGGGCAGGGCAATGCTCCAGACCAGGACGCCGTCCTCGGCGAGCCGGTCGGTGACGGGCCACTCCACCGTGGAACCCGCCGCGTTGACACCGGGCACCGCGAGCGCGGCGAGGTCGTCGGTGCCGCGCGGGTCGTGGCCGAGGTGCGGGACGTGCCGGACGTCGTACGTCCCCTGCCACTCGTCCAGGGTCTTGCGCTGCTGAGCGTTGAGGCCGGCCAGCCAGGTGTCCTCCACGGACTCGGGCAGCACCCGGTTGGCGACCAGCGCGTCGGGGCGCAGGCCGCGCAAGGCGAGCGCGAGGCCGGCCTCGCGAACGGCGTCGGCGCCGGCCGGTCCGGGCTCGGCGACCAGTCGTACGGAGGTGTGGCGGTCGGCGAGAACCGCTTCCACGGCGGCCAGTTCGACGTCCCAGCGGCCGGCCGTGTCGTAGAGCCACTCCGAGGGCATCGGGACGCCGGCGAGGCGGCCGAGGACCGGGCGAAGGGCGCGGGCCGCTTGCCGCTCGGCCGGGAGGAGGCGGCGTAGGTAGCGGCGGAGTTCTTCGGGGAGGGCGAGGAGGGCGAGCGCGTGGGGGGTGGGCGGGAGGTCCACGACGAGGAGGTCGTAGGCCTCGGACAGGGCCGCGTCCCTGAGGGCTCGGAGGAGGGCCAGTTCCTCGGCGCCGGGGAGGGGGGTCACCTCTTCCGCGTCCAGGCGGGCCGCGCCGAGGAGTTCGAGGGCGGTGGAGGCGCGGTCCTGGAAGGCGGTGAGGTCTGCGCGGAAGGACTCCGTGGCGTCGGGGCGCCATGCCGTGAGGTTCTCGGCGGCTTCGACGGGGGCCGCTCCCGTGACCACGCCCAGGGCGGCGCCGAGGGTGTCGCCGCGGTCGGCACCGAGGAGGAGGGTGCGGGTGCCGGTGCCTGCGGCGGCTTGTGCGGTGGCTGCGGCGATGGTGCTGCGGCCGCTGCCGCCTGGGCCGGTGATCAGGAGGGTGCGCATATGAGTGAACGGTAGTCGCTCGGTGGGGGTTGAGCGCCGTTGCCGGGGGCTCCGCCCCCGGACCCCCGTCGGCCCTGAAGGGGCCTCGTCCTCAAACGCCGGACGGGCTGAACAATGCCGGCCCTCGTTCGAAAGGCACCGGACGGGGTGGATGGTGCCGGCCCGTCTCAGAAACCCGCCGCAAGGACCGAGAGGGAATGCCCGCCGGCGCCGAAAAGGGCCGCCTACTTCTCGCCCGTCTCCACCGGCGGCTCCCCCGACTCCACCCGCTTCTTCAACCCCGCCAACGCCCGGTCGATGATGACCTTCTCGGCCTTGCGCTTGATCATGCCCAGCATCGGGATCTTGACGTCCACCGTGAGGAGGTAGGTGACCTCCGTGGCGCCCGCGCCCGAAGGCTTGAGGAGGTAGGAGCCGTCCAGGGAGCGCAGCATCTGGGACTTGACGAGGGTCCAGGAGACCTCGTTGTCGCCGGTCCAGGTGTACGCGAGGACCTGATCGTCCTTGATCGCGCCGGCGTCCATGACGAGCCGGACCTGTTCGGCGCGGCCCCGCTCGTCGGTCTTGAGGACGTCCGCCTCCTTCACCTCACCGGTCCAGTCCGGGTAGCGGGCGAAGTCGGCGATCACTTCCATCACTTCGGTCGGTGCCGCCTCGATCGTGATGCTCGAACTGGTGTGTTCCGCCATCGCTGTGGCTCCTCCAGATGCGGACCGGCAGGGCGTCGTCGTCGTGCGCTTGTGCGTGCAGCGTGAAGGCTACCTCCCCGCCAACCCCCTTACCGCACCCCCTACCTGCGGACATCAGGAGGAGGTCGGGAGGAAGTCAGGAGGAGGTCACCACTCCAGTACCCATGGCTTGCCGCTGCCCGCGAAGTGCCCCACGTTCACGCACTCGGTCGCGCCGATCCGCATCCGGCGCACCAGCGGCTGGTGGACGTGGCCGAACAGTGAATAGCGGGGTCTGGTGCGGCGGATGGCGTCCAGGAGGGCGCGGCTGCCGCGTTCGAAGCGGCGCGCGACGGTGTCGTAGACCAGCTCGGGGACCTCGGGTGGGATGTGGGTGCAGAGGACGTCGACCTCGCCCACCGCCTCGATCTTCGCGGCGTACTCCTCGTCGCTGATCTCGTACGGGGTGCGCATGGGGGTGCGGAGGCCGCCGCCGACGAAGCCGAACGTCCAGCCGCCGATCTCCACGCGTTCGCCGTCGAGCACGGTCGTTCCGGGGGCGGCGTACTCGGGCCACAGGGTCGGTATGTCGACGTTGCCGTAGGTGGCGTACGTCGGGGTGGGGAAGGCGGCGAACATCTCGGCGTACTGTTTGCGGACCGCCTTCTCGATCAGGGCCGCGCGGTCCCCGCCGGCGCCGGCCCACAGGTGGGCGCCCAGTTCACGGGCCTCCTCGAAGCGGCGGGCGGTGCGCAGCTCGACCAGGCGGTCGGCGTTCTCCTCGCCGAAGAGTTCGGGGAAGATCCCGCGCGCGTGGTCGGCGTAGTCGAGGAAGAGGACCAGGTCGCCCAGGCAGATCAGGGCGTCGGCACCCTCGGCGGATCTGGCCAGGTCACGGGCGTTGCCGTGCACGTCGCTGACCACATGGATGCGCGTCCCGGAGTTTCCGGCGGGTGTGAGTGCCATGACGATCAAGCGTAGGCGTGTGCGGCAAACGTGAACAGTGGCGGCGGACCTTGCGGTTACTGGCCAGTTAAGAAAGGCGTGGACTACTGTGCGCGAGGAAACACCAATCTGTGTGACGCAGCGAACATCTCGCCGGGACCCCCTGTCGTAGAAGCCATACCGGCGGGTAACGTCCGGGCAGTCCAGTCGTGCTCAGGATTTCAACCACCGGTTCCTGACGCACCTGCCCGAGTCTTGGACCGGACCGTCGCATCACACAACGTCGTGGCGCCGGCGCCCTATGAGGAGCAGCAGTCTTGCGCGAGTTCAGCCTTCCGGCTTTGTACGAGGTCCCTGCGGACGGCAACCTGACCGACATCGTCCGCAGAAACGCCGCGCAGCACCCAGATGTCGCCGTGATCGCCCGCAAGGCGAACGGCGGCTGGCAGGACGTGACCGCGACGGTCTTCCTCGCCGAGGTGCACGCCGCCGCCAAGGGGCTCATCGCCTCCGGTGTCCAGCCCGGCGACCGGGTCGGGCTGATGTCCCGCACGCGGTACGAGTGGACGCTGCTCGACTTCGCGATCTGGTGCGCGGGCGGGATCACCGTGCCGGTGTACGAGACCAGCTCGCCGGAGCAGGTGCAGTGGATCCTGAGCGACTCGGGGGCCACCGCCCTCATCGTGGAGCAGGACGGGCACGCCGCCGCCGTCGAGTCGGTGCGCGCGCAGCTGCCCGCGCTCAAGCACGTCTGGCAGATCGACGCCGGCGCGATCGACGAGCTGGACCGCGCGGGCAAGGACGTCACCGACGCGACCGTCGAGGAGCGCAGCTCGCAGGCGAAGGCCGACGACCCGGCGACCATCGTCTACACGAGCGGCACCACCGGCCGGCCCAAGGGCTGTGTGCTCACCCACCGCAGCTTCTTCGCCGAGTGCGGCAACATCGTCGAGCGGCTGCGCCCGCTGTTCCGCACCGGCGAGTGCTCGGTGCTGCTGTTCCTGCCGCTCGCGCACGTCTTCGGGCGGCTGGTGCAGATCGCGCCGATGATGGCGCCGATCAAGCTGGGCCTGGTCCCGGACATCAAGAACCTCACCGACGAACTCGCCTCGTTCCGGCCGACGTTGATCCTCGGCGTGCCGCGTGTCTTCGAGAAGGTCTACAACTCGGCGCGGGCCAAGGCGCAGGCGGACGGCAAGGGCAAGATCTTCGACAAGGCGGCCGACACCGCGATCCTGTACAGCCGCGCGCTGGACACCCCGGCGGGTCCGTCCCTCGGCCTGAAGATCAAGTACAAGACCTTCGACAAGCTCGTCTACAGCAAGCTGCGCGCGGTGCTCGGCGGCAAGGGCGAGTACGCGATCTCCGGCGGCGCCCCGCTGGGCGAGCGCCTGGGTCACTTCTTCCGCGGCATCGGCTTCACGGTGCTTGAGGGCTACGGGCTGACCGAGTCCTGTGCCGCCACCGCCTTCAACCCCTGGGACCGGACGAAGATCGGCACGGTCGGGCAGCCGCTGCCCGGCTCGGTCGTGCGCATCGCGGACGACGGCGAGGTGCTGCTGCACGGCGAGCACCTGTTCAAGGGCTACTGGAACAACGAGGCCGCTACGGCCGAGGCGCTGGCCGACGGCTGGTTCCACACCGGCGACATCGGCACCCTCGACGAGGACGGCTACCTCAGGATCACCGGTCGCAAGAAGGAGATCATCGTCACCGCGGGCGGCAAGAACGTCGCCCCGGCCGTGATCGAGGACCGCATCCGCGCACACGCGCTGGTCGCGGAGTGCATGGTCGTCGGCGACGGGCGGCCCTTCGTGGGCGCGCTGATCACGGTCGACGACGAGTTCCTGGGCCGCTGGGCCGCCGAGCACGGCAAGCCCGCGGGTGCCACCGCGGCGTCGCTGCGAGACGACCCGGATCTCTTGCAGGCGATCCAGGACGCGGTCGACGACGGCAACGCCGCGGTGTCGAAGGCGGAATCGGTGCGGAAGTTCCGCATTCTGTCCTCCCAGTTCACGGAGGAGTCGGGCCACCTGACGCCGTCCCTGAAGCTCAAGCGCAATGTGGTGGCGAAGGACTACGCGGACGAGATTGAGGCCATCTACCAGAAGTAGACGGGTAGTTGGGGCATCGGTTGACGGTTCAGAAGTCCTCGGCGAGGACCCGTTCCAGTGTGCGCTCGGCGAGCGCGGTGATGGTGACGAACGGGTTCACGCCGATGTTGCCCGGCACCAGTGAGCCGTCCGTGACGTACAGCTTCGAATACCCCTTCACCCGGCCGTAGTTGTCGGTCGCGCTGCCCAACACGCAGCCGCCCAGCGGGTGGTAGCAGAAGTCGTCCGCGAACACCTTGCTGGTCGAGCCGAACAGGTCGTACCGGTAGAGCGTCGCGTTGGCCGAGTTGATCCGGTCGAACAGCTTCTTGGCCATCGCGACCGAGACCGCGCTCTGGGCCGCGGTCCAGCCCAGCTTCACCGTGCCGCTCGCCGAGTCGTAGGTGAACGAGGCACGTTGGGGGTTCTTGGTGATCGCCAGATAGAGGCTCACCCAGGTCTCGAACCCGATGGGCAGCGGGGCGATCTCCGCGAAGACCGGGTTGTCGGTGTTGGCCCAGTCGTCGATGCCCATGACCGGCATGGTCGACTGGTTGGCGCCGGTGGTGTCCCAGATCTGGTTGGCGCGGCCCACCATGGTGTTGCCGTTGGGCCCCCAGCCCGCCCCGACCGAGGAGTTGAGCGCGGGCAGGGTGCCCGTGTCCCGGGCGCGGACGAGGAGTTCGGTGGTGCCGAGGCTGCCGCCGCCGAGGAACAGATAGGTGCAGCTGTACTGCTTGGTCTCGACGACCGTGCCGGTGTCGTCGATCCGGTCGACGGTCAGGACGTACGACCCGTCGCTCGCCCGCGTGACGGCCTTCACCTTCTCCATGGTGTGGATGGTGACCTTGCCGGTGCCGAGCGCCGAGGCGAGGTAGGTCTTGTCGAGGCTCTTCTTGCCGTAGTTGTTGCCGTAGATGACCTCCTGGGCGAGCGCGGACTTGGTGGCGGTGCCCGCCGCCTCCTTCTGCATGTAGCCGAAGTCGTAGACGTTGGGCACGAAGGTGGTCTTCAGGCCGGTGTTGGTGGCGGCCTTCCGTGAGGTGCGGGTGAACTGGTACCACTCCGTCGACTCGAACCAGGTCGGGTCGACGGTGTTGACGCCGAGCATCGTGCGGGCCCGCGGGAAGTACGTGCCGTACATCGAGGTGGCGTCCACGGTGGGGAACTGCTCGGCGAAGTACGACTGGAGCGGGGTGACCGCCATGCCGCCGTTGACCAGGGAACCTCCGCCGACACCGCGTCCGACGTACACGGACATGCTGTCGTAGTGCACGCGGTCCAGGGCCCCCGGGTACGCGGTGATGTCCTTGTTGACGACGTCCAGCCACATGAAGGTGGCGAGCGGTGCCTCGGTGCGGGTCTTGAACCACATGGAGCGCTTGTCCGGGGCGGCGGTGGAGCAGAAGACCTTGCCGTCCGCGCCCGGGGTGTTCCAGAGCCTGCCCATCTCCAGGACGAGGGTGGTGATGCCGGCCTGGCCGAGGCGGAGGGCGGCGACCGCACCGCCGTAGCCGGAGCCGACGACGATCGCGGGGGCGGTTTCGACGGCGGCGGGTTCGACGGCCTGCGCGGACTGCAGGCCGATACG
Organism: Streptomyces prunicolor; assembly: GCF_045162825.1. Taxonomy (NCBI): domain Bacteria; kingdom Bacillati; phylum Actinomycetota; class Actinomycetes; order Kitasatosporales; family Streptomycetaceae; genus Streptomyces; species Streptomyces prunicolor. Next base: position 2,880,378 of record NZ_CP108676.1, read on the forward strand.
GGTGAGACCGGCGGTGGCGGCGGTCTGGAGGGCGATCATGCCCAGGATTTGACGTCTCGTCAGCTGATGCTGCGTCAGTTTTGCTGTCATGCGCGCAGCATGTGCGGATTATTCGGTTCCGCCAAGGGGCTGCGGCGGTTTTGGGGCGGCATCGGGGGTGCGGGGTGGGGTGGTCGGGCGGGTGCGGGTTAGGGGGCTTGGGGCGCCATCCGGGGTGCCAAGTGAGCTATTCGGGCGAGTGCGGGCGCGTGGGGGCTGGTCGCGCCGTTCCCCGCGCCCCTAAAAACAGCGGGGTTGCGCCGAGAGGCCGTGCTCTCCTCGGGGCGCCGTCCGGGGTGCCAGTTGATCGATTCGGGCGGGTGCGGGTTGTGTGTAGCTGGGCGCGCCGTTCCCCGCGCCCCTAAAAACAGCGGGGTTGCGCCGAGAGGCCGTGCTCTCCTCGGGGCGCCGTCCGGGGTGCCAGTTGATCGATTCGGGCGGATGCGGGTTGTGCGTGGCTGGGCGCGCCGTTCCCCGCGCCCCTAGGGGCAGCGGGGTTGCCCGGGGCGCGGATCGATGCGGCCCTGGGTGAACCCCCCGTCTTCAGGGGCGCGGGGAACTGCGCGACCAGCCCCCACGCACCCGCACCCGCCCGACCACCTCACCCGGCACCCCGGATGGCGCCCCTACAACAACCCCCGCAACTTCTCCGCGAGGAGGTCCCAGCGCCAGCGCTCCTCGACCCACCGCCGACCCCGCTCCCCCATGTTCTGCCGCAACTCCGGGTCCGCGAGCAGCGCGACGATCCGGTCGGCGACCTCCTCCGGGGAACCGCCCCGCACGACCCACCCGGTCTCACCGTCGAGCACGGCGTCGGGCGCCCCGCCGGAGTCACCGGCGACCACGGGCAGCCCGGTGGCGGACGCCTCCAGGTAGACGATGCCGAGGCCTTCGACGTCGAGGCCGCCGCGCCGGGTGCGGCAGGGCATCGCGAAGACGTCGCCGGCGCCGTAGTGCGCGGGGAGTTCGGCCCAGGGCACGGCGCCCGTGAAGCGCACGGAGTCGGTGACCCCGGTCTCGCGCGCGAGCCGCCGCAGCTCCTTCTCGTACGGCCCGCCGCCCACGATCAGCAGCACGGCGTCGGGCTGCCGGGCCAGGATGCGCGGCATGGCGAGGATCAGCGTGTCCTGCCCCTTGCGCGGCACGAGCCGTGAGACACACACGACGACGGGCCGGTCGGTGAGCCCGAGCCGCTCCCGCACCTCGGCACCACCGGAACCGGGATGGAACACCTTCTCGTCGACGCCGGGCGGCAGTTGGACCATCCGCGCCGCCGCCTCCGGACTGACCGCACGGGCGATCCGCGACCGCGTGTACTCCCCGAGGTAGGTGATCGTGTCCGTCGACTCCCCGATCCTGCCCAGGAGTTGACGCGCGGCGGGCAGTTGCGCCCACCCGGCCTCGTGGCCGTGGGTCGTGGCCACCAGCCGTTCGGCGCCCGCCTTCCGCAGCGCCGGCGCCATCAGCCCGAGCGGCGCCGCCGCCCCGAACCACACCGCCGTACACCCGTGTTCCCGCAGCAGCCCGACGGCCCTGCGGGTCGCGGCGGGCGTCGGCAGCAGCATGGTCGTGGCGTCCCGTACGACGGTGAAGGGCTGCTCGGCGTCGAAGGCGGCCGTCGCCTCGGCGCCCTCCCGGCCGCGCTTCCAGGTGGAGGCGTAGACGACGAGCCGCTCGGGCTCCAGGCGCAGCGCCATGTTGTGCAGAAAAGCCTGGATGCCACCGGGCCGGGGCGGAAAGTCATTGGTCACGATCAGGGTCTTGCGCACGCGGCAGACCCTACCGGCCCTACCGGACGAGCCCGCACAGCCCGGCACGGCCGCGCTTCATGGCCATCGCACAGCAGATCGGGAGAACATGTGCCCCACATCGGCAGGCAGGGCACGGCACAGCACGGAACAGGGGCTCAGGTGGAGATCGCGGGCGCGGGACGGCGGCTGGCGCCGCTGCTGGGAACCTGGGGCCTGACCAGAGTCGTCCTCCTGCTGTTCGTCTTCAAGGTGCTCGTGTTCCCGGGCCCGGACGTCACCAGCGACGTGTCGGTGATCTACCAGGGCTGGTACGAGACGCTCCGCCACGGCGGCTTCCCGCTGGACGACGTCACCTGGCAGTACCCGCCCGCCGCCGCCCTGCCGATCCTCTCCCCCGCCCTGCTGGGCTTCCTGGACTACGCGTCGGCGTTCTTCGTCCTGGCCTTCCTGGCCGACCTGACCGTCCTGGCCCTGCTCCTCTACACGGGCCTGCGCCCCGGCCGCACCCTCCGCGGCGCCTGGGTCTGGATCGCGGGCGTCCCACTCCTCGGCCCGACCGTGTACGCGCGCTACGACGTGATGGTGACCGCGGTCGCCGTGGCCGCGCTGCTCGCGGGCTCCCGGCATCCGCGCGTGATGGGGGCGCTGGCGGGCTTCGGAGCACTCCTCAAGGTCTGGCCGGCACTGCTCCTCCTCGGCGCCGTCAAGCGCCGCGCATGGGGAGCGGCAGCGGTGACGGTCGCGGCGATCGCTGCCCTGTTCGCGGTGTCGATGCCGGGCGCGTTCGCCTTCCTGACCTTCCAGCGCGAGCGGGGCACGGAGGTGGAGTCGCTCGGCTCGCTCGTCTTCCACGTGGCCCGCCACTTCGGCTGGCAGGGCCAAGTGCTCCTGAACTACGGCTCGGTGGAGTTCGTCGGCCCCTACGTCAACTGGGTCAGCACGGCAGCCCTGGGCCTCACCGCGCTGGCCTTCGGCTGGCTCATGCTCTGGCGCCTGATGGCGGCCCGCTTCCTGCCCCACACCCTCGCGGACGCGGCCTTCGTGGCGGTCCTGATGTTCACGGTCACCAGCCGGGTCATCAGCCCCCAGTACGTCGTCTGGCTGATCGGCCTCGCGTCCGTCTGCTCCTGCTTCCGCGCCAGCCGCATGCGCCTCCCGGTCGGCCTGGTCCTGGCGGCGGCCTTCGTCACGGTCCTGGAATTCCCGATCTGGTTCGCCCACGTGGTCGCCGGCGACGCCCTGGGCATCACCCTGCTGCTGGTACGCAACGGCCTCCTGGTGGCCGCGGCGATCACCGGCGCACGGGAGTTGTGGCAAGCGTCGGTGACGTGGGCGGACGTGCCGCCGCTGCCGAGTCAGGCGACGCGGTCGAAGGCGCCTTCGACGTCCTCCTGAACCGCGCGTGCCCGCACCCCCCGACCGCGCCCACCGCATCCCGCACACCCCTCATGAGCACCGACTCCCCCAACAGCCCATACGCCGAACGGAGTTGGGCCACTGCGGCGAGGCTCGGTCACCCTGGCGGACGTACCGCCTCTCCCCACTCAGGCGACCCGCTCGAAAGCACCCTCGACCTCCTCCTGACACCGCGCACGCCGAAAGAGCACCGCAACGACCCCGCACTGCACCCCCATCGCGAGCGCCAACGCCAGGCACACCCCGGGCAGACCGAGCCCCGACAGGCCGTACGCCAACGGGAGTTGGACCGTCGTGCCGAGCAGCGTCACGCGGAGCAGTGCCGGTGCTCCGCCGCTGCCCTCGAAGACTCCGCCGAGGGCGATGAAGCAGGCCATCAGCAGGAGGTAGGGGCCGACGCAGCGGAGGAACAGGACGCCCTCGTGGGCGACTTGGGGGCCGGCGCCGAAGGCGGCCATGATCCAGGGGGCGGTGCCGGCGAGCAGGACGGCCGCCGTCGCGCCCACCGCGCCGGACACCAGCAGCGCCTCCCGGCCGACCGCGCGCCGCTCGTCCCGGCCCGCGCCGCGCAGTTGCGAGGTGTGGATGGCGGCGGCCTGGCGCACGGCGTAGAAGGCCATCGTCGCGACGTACAGGACCTTGTAGGCGATGGCGTACGCGGCCACCGCCGTCACCCCGAGCCGCGCCACGATCGCGACCAGCAGCAGCGTTCCGGTCTGCCGGACGGTGAAGTCGGCGGACATGGGCAGGCCGGTCGTGACGGTGCGGCGCAACGCGGCGGGGAGTGACTCGGCGGGGGCAACCTCCGTACGCAGCAAGGGATTTCGGCGCAGCGCCCGCAGCCCCACCCCCAACGCGACCACCCGGCACAGCACGGTGGAGACGGCGGCGCCCCGGACGCCGTAGAGGTGGATGAGGAACGGGTCGCAGGCCAGGATCAGGCCGTTGGCCAGGAGGGCCAGGCGCAGTGGGGTGCGGGTGTCGCCCGTGCCCTTGAGGATGCCGTCGACGAGTTGCTGGGCGTAGAAGACCGCGACACCCGGGAGGGAGATGGTGAAGTAGGCGACCGCCAGCGGGAGTTCGGGGCCCGCGGCGCCGAGGAGCAGGCGGGCCAATGGTTCCCGGAGCAGGAAGCCGGACGCGACGACCACCGGGGTGACCAGCGCGCACAGGGCCCAGCCGCCGCGGACCGCGGAGCGCAGCGCGGCCGGGTCGCTGGCGCCTCTCGCGTGGGCGACCAGCACCGTCGTACCGGAGGCGAAGACCAGGGCGACACCCAGGAGCACGTTCTCGGTGTTGGTCGCGACGGCCACGGCGGCGACGGCCGGGCCGCCGAGCCGGGAGACCCAGACGGTGTTGATGATCCCGGCGGCGACGGAGGCGAGGAGCGAGAGATAGACGGGGTGGGCGAGCGAGACGAGCTGCTTGCGGTGACTGTTCACGGCGATCGGATCCCCCTCGACGCGAGCTGAATACCTCTAATCGAGGTAGCTCGGTTAGAGGTATCATGGCCGCATCGAGCACGCAAGGAGAAACATGCTGGAGCTGTCGATCCTCGGCTTCCTGGCCGAACAGCCGCTGCACGGCTACGAGTTGAAGGAGCGCATCAAGGCACTGAGCGGCCATGTCCGCCCGGTCAGCGACGGCGCGCTCTACCCGGCGATCACCCGCCTGGTCACCGCCGGCAAACTCGACCAGCACACGGAGGAGGGCACGAGCGCGGCCCCGCGCCGGGTCCTGTCCCTCACCGAGAAGGGTCGCGAGGACCTCCTGGAGCGGCTCGGACACCCCAAGCCGGCCGAGATCACCGACCATGTCCGCTTCAACACGGTCCTGGCCTTCCTACGGCACCTGCCCGACCCCCACGAGCAGTCCGCCGTGCTGCGCCGCCGCCTGGACTTCCTCCAGACCCCGGCGAGTTTCTTCTACCGGGACGGCGAGCCCGTACGGGCGGAGGAGACCCAGGACCTGTTCCGGCAGGGCATGTTGCGGGTCGCGCGGGCCACGGGCGCGGCCGAGCGGGAGTGGCTGACCGAGGCCATCTCCCAACTGGACCAGCCGAGTTGAACCGGCGACCGGATCAGCCAGGATGAACCAGCTGCCGGATCAGGTGAGTTGAGCCCGAAGATAGTCCCGCCACTGCTCCGTGAACTCCTCCAGCGTCACCCCGAGAACGCTCTTCATCGCGCCCTCCACCGCCCCCGCCCGCTTCTGATGCGAGCCAACCGCCCTGTAGAACTTGCCCAGTTGGTCGACTCCCCACCGGTCCTGGATCATCCGGCAGGCCATCCACCCACCCTCGTACGCCCGCGCGAGCTCCGTCGCCTCGCTGCTGAAGCCGAAGTCCTTGTCGGTGGGTAGCCCGGTCGGGAGGTCGCCGTCCTGGACCGCGCGGGAGAGTTCCGGGGCGGCCTGGGTCGGGGTGCGGCCGGTGCCCCGGTAGCCGATCCAGTCGGCGTAGCCCTCCGAGAGCCACAGGGGGGTGGCGGCGGTGGTGTGGGCCCGGGTGGCCACGTGGGTCGTCTCGTGGGTCAGGACCACCTGCTTGCCCACCGAGCCCAACACCGCGTACGCGTCCGGGTTGACGATGATCCGGTCCGCCGGCGCGCTGCCCGAACCGCCCGCCTCCCCCGTCGTCACCGCGGCGATGCCCCGGTAGGAGGCCGCGGGTGAGCCCAGGAGCCCCGCCATGCCGTCCAGGGAGCCGGGGACGAGCACGACGACGTGCCGGGTCCAGTCCGTGCCCCAGGCGGCCGACACGGCCGGTACGGCGTGGTCCGCGAGGGCGCGGAAGTCGCGCAGGCTGTCGACGGACCGGCCGACCCCCATCACCAGGCTGTGCGCGCCCTTGACGACGCTCACCTTCCCCTGGTCCCACAGCTGTTGGCCGGACTTCTTCGCGGGCTTGTCGGAGGCGACGTACCACTGCCCGTCGGCGGTGAGGCGGAGGGTGAGCGCGCGGCCGACCGTGACGGGTGCGGTGTCGTAGCCCTTGACGCGGTAGCTCAGCTGGGCGTCGGCGGTCGCGGTGGCGCCGGTGCGGTGCAGCGAGGTGAGCCGGTAGGACCAGGACGCCAGCGGTACGGCGCTCAGGTTCTCGTACGCGGTGCGCGCGCCGGTCCGCGCGTACGCCGCCCCGTCGTGGTGCAGGACGGCCGCGGACTGCCGGTCGAGGAGGCTCTGGACCGCCGCCTTCGCGCTGTTCGCCGCCGGCTGTCCGCCGCACCCCACCAGCGAGCCGAGCAGCAGACACAGCGCGAGCACTCCGGAGCGCGACGCCCGCCTACGACCAGTCACTTCCCGATCGTACGACCCTTTCGCGCCGGTTCAGACCCTCGTGACCGACGAGATCGGCATCATGCCGACCGGGTCGTAGCGCACCGGCGCACCGGGGTAGGGGGCGTGGATGACCTGGCCGTTGCCGACGTACATGCCGACATGGCTGGCGTCGGAGCGGTAGGTGACCAGGTCGCCGGGCTGGGCCTGGGAGAGCGGGATCTGGTGGCCGGCGTAGCGCTGTTCCTGCGAGGTGCGCGGGAGGTGCACCCCCGCGTGGGCGTACGACCACTGCATGAGGCCGGAGCAGTCGAAGCCGCCGGGGCCGGTGGCGCCCCAGACGTACGGCTTGCCGAGGGCGGACTGGGCGGCGGCCACGGCGGCAGCGGCGCGGCCCGAGGAGGGGACGCCGGCGCCGAGGTCGGGGATGTCCACGCGGGAGGAGCGGGAGGCCCGGTCGAAGGAGGCGCGGTCGGCGAGCGGCATCCGGTTGAGCAGTTGCCTGGCCTTCGCCAGCTTCCGCTCGACGGTCTTCTTGTGGGTGGCGACGGCCTTGCGGCTGCGCTCCAGTTCGGCGAGGTGTCCGGAGGCCTCGGTGCGCTCCTGGGCGAGTTCGCGCATGGCCTCCTGGAGGTCCTTGAGCTGGCCCGCCTGCTGGGTGGTGATGCGGTCGAGGACGGAGGCCTTGTCGAGGTAGTCGGCCGGGTCGTCGGAGAACAGCAGCGCGACGGTGGGGTCGATGCCCCCGGAGCGGTACTGGGCGCCGGCGAGTGAACCCAGCGCGTCCCGCATGGTGTTGATGCGCTGCTGCTGCCGGGCGATCCGGTCCTGGGCGTCGCTCACCTGCCGGTGCAGCTCCCCGGCGTTCTCGTCGGCCTTGTCGTAGGCCTGGGTCGCCTGCTCGGCCTCCTGATAGAGCCGGTCCACCTCGGCCCGGGAGTCGTCGTGCGGCGCGGCGACGGCGGAAGTGGCCGGCATGGCGCCGAGGGCGGCTGCGGCGGCGGACAGGACACAGACCGCGGCGCTGGCGCCTCGGTCGAACCCGGACGGTGCAAGGCGACGACGGGATCCCACGGGAAGCCGCACTTCCTTCCGCTGGCGGACACGGACCGCTCCCCCGGTGCGGGGAAACGCGCCAGACAGTAGCTCTGTGAAGGGGTGCGGGCCAAAGACCGGCGCGGGCACACAACGTGACGCCCCGCCTATGACGCAGGTCATCGGCGGGGCGTGGAGTCAGCCTGGTGTGTCGTAATTCGCCCGTTCGGGCGGTGCGCAAGGGCCGGAGAACGACCGGAGAGGAACCGGACGAGCCCGGATCAGATCCGGACGCCGAACTGGAAGGGCATGTTGCCGATCGACTCGTAGCGCACGACGGCACCGGTGTGCGGGGCGTGCAGCACCTGGCCGTTGCCGGCGTAGAGGCCGACGTGGTGCCGGTCGCCGTAGAAGATGACCAGGTCGCCGACCTTCAGGTCGCTCTCGCTGGAGATGATCGTGCCCGCGCTGGCCTGGGCCTCGGACGTGCGGGGTATGGAGACACCCGCCTGCGCGTAGGCCCACGAGGTGAGGCCGGAGCAGTCGAAGGAGGACGGTCCGGAGGCGCCGTAGACGTACGGCGAGCCGATCACGGACTGGGCGGCGGCGAAGGCGGCGGCGGCACGGCTGGAGGCGGAGCCGGTGCTGCCGAGGTTCACGCGTGAGCTGGAGCGGTTGGCGGCCTGCGCCTGCTGCGCGTCGAGGGCCGCCTTCTCCTTGGCGGTAAGGGTGTTGAGCAGTTTCTGGGCCGCGGCCAGCTTGCTCTTGACCTCGTCCTTCTTCTTCTTGAGCTCGGTGCGGGTGGCGGAGAGGTCCTTGAGCTTGCTGCTCGCCTCCGCGCGCTCCTGGGCGAGTTCGCGCTGCTTGCCCTGGATCTTCGTGAGCGCCTCGACCTGCTGGGCGCTCAACTGGTCCATCGTGGACGCCTTGTCGAGATAGGTGTCCGGGTCCGAGGACAGGAACAGCTGGATCGACGGGTCGATGCCGCCGGTGCGGTACTGGGCGCTCGCCATCGTGCCGAGGCCGTCCCGGAGCTTGTTGAGCTCCTCCTGGCCGCGGGCGACGTTGTCCTGGATGGTGGAGATCTCCTTCTGGAGCTTCTCCTGCTTCTCCTGGGCCCCGTCGAGCTTCTCGGTGGCCTGCTCGGCCTGCTCGTAGAGGGCGTCGACCTTCGACTTGACCTCGTCCTTGCTGGGCTTCTCGCTCGGCGCGGCATTGGCGGCCTGAGCGCTGAAGGCAACGGCGGCAGCGGCTGCGGTGGTCAGCACAGTGACGCGCGTGCGGCTCGGCTGCTTCGGTCGACGATGGGACGCCACGGAGTCGAGCTCCTTCTATTGAGTGATCACCCGTTCGGAGGTTCGAGGCCTGACCCTAGTGACGTTCCTGTGATCAGTTCAAATCCTCACACGAAAAAATGCCGTCACTCAAAGCATTCTTTGCACATAACCAACATGCAGTGATGGTCGATTGACGCTACGTTGCGTGACGGTTCGGTCAATTCCGGCATTAAACCTGTACGTTGACCTTCACGACAGTCGCTTGAGGAGTACCGCAGAAGCGACGGGCCGGGCGCCCGCCTTCGCGATGCCGTCGGCCACCTCGCGGTCGGTCGACGCAACGATGACGGGCCTCCCCGGCGGCTCGGCGCGCACCAGCTGGCGGATCAACTCGTCGGCGGTGACGCCCGGTTTGGAGAACAGCACCCGCACTCCGCGCGGCGGCGCGAGCAGCACGGGCGCGGCCAGCTCGGCCCCGTCGAAGACACAGGTGACCTCGGCGCCGGTCTGCGCGGCGAGCTGCGAGAGCTGCCCGAGCAGCCTCAACCGCTGCTTCTCCAGGGGCATTTGGGGATAGCCGGTCTTGGTGACGTTGTAGCCGTCGACGACCAGGTGGGCCTGCGGCAGCGCGAGCAACTGGTCGAGGATCGCGGGGTCGTTCTCCGACAGCGCCCGCGCGGCGATGTCCTTCGGCGTCATCCGTCCCGGTTCGACCGCGTCGACGGTCTCGGCGGGCCGTACGGAAACAGGCGGCAGGGCCAGCTCTCTCCGCAGCCCCTGGGCCGACTCCAGCACGGTGTCGAGCAGCAGCCGTACCCGCATGTCCTCGACGCTGCGCCCCTCACGGGCGGCCTTGCGGGTGGCCTCAAGGGCCGCCTCCGCCTCACCCAGCCGGGCCTTGAGGCGGCGGCTCTCGCTCTCGGCGGCGGACACCTGGGTCTGCGCCTCGGCGCGCGCGGTGTCCGTCTCGGCGCGCAGCTTGCGCAGGGCGGCCTCGCCGCGCTTGACGTCGCTGTGGGCGGCACGCAGCTTGCGGTGCAGCGAGTCCGCTTCCTTCTTCGCCGCGTCCAGCTCGGTGCGCAGCCGCTCGGTGTCGGCCCGGGTCGCGTCCCGCGCCTGCGCCAACTCCTCGCGCAGCCGCTCCAGTTCGGCCCGGCTCTCCTCGTCCGCGCGCTCGGCGTCGGCGCGCAGCGCCTCCTCGCCGGCGGCGGTCACGAGCTTCACCCAGCCGGTGGGGCGCAGAACATAGGCCGCGGCCGCCACGTCGAGCGGATCCGCGGCCGGGGGCGGCGAGCCGGAGTCGAGAGCGCCGGCGAGCTCCGACTGGGCCTCCCTGAGCTTCTCCCCGATCCGCTGCCGGAACAGCGGATCGGTCTCCAGCGCGGCGGCCATGGCATTGCCCGCGAACTTGGCGCGCCGGTTGGGGGCGAAGCGGGCGTACTGTCGTAGCTGCGCGGGCAGTTCGGCGACAGTGAGGCCACCGAAGCTGTCCGACACGATCTGTACGACTCGTCTCCGCACGCCGTCGGGCAGCGGGCGGTCGAGCACCTCGGCGGCGCCGTCGCCCGGCCCCCCGCCTGAGTTCTCCACCATCCCTCACACCCCAATGCCTGTGCGGGGCCACTCCCTCAGGAGCCGGCGCCCGGCCTGTCCACGAGTTCCACCTGATCCACGGCGTTGCACCAGCGGCAGCGCACCGACTCGATGGTCTCACTGACCACCTCGCGCTCCTCCACGTTCGGCTCTCCGGCCAGGTCCAGGTGGAGGTACTCCACGACCTTCGACGAGCGCGTCACGTCGAAGCGCGTGAGGTTGCCGCAGAGGGTGCAGCGCCACCGTGTGGAGGCAGTCGGCAGGGGAACCGTCATCGTGGCTGTCCGCTTCCTTCTTGTTCCAGTTTCCGTGATCGCCGGTTTCCCCGGCGAGTGTGGCTCGTAACCCTACGGCCTGGCGGGTACTCGCCGCTCGGCCGTCCACAGCGGCGAGGCACTCTGTGCTGCTACGCCCCGTTACGTCATGCTCTGTAACCATGATCAGCAACTGGGGCCCGGCCCTCGTCAGGACGTTCCGCGGCACGTCGGCGCCCATGACGTACACCCTCATCGGCCTGTGCTGCCTGATCTTCGTCCTCGGCCCGGCCTCGGGTTTCGTCCCGTCCTACGGCACCGGGGACGCGCTGCTCGCCGCACAGCGGGCGTACTTCCACCGCTGGGGCGTGGTCCCGGCCGACCTGTTCGCGAGCCCCGCCCGCGAGGCCCTGACCCCGGTCACGGCCCTCTTCATCCACGGCAGCTGGGTCCATCTCCTCGGCAACATGCTCTTCCTCTACGTCTTCGGAACGATGACCGAGGAGCGTCTTGGCCGGGTCGAGTTCACCCTGTTCTACCTGGTCTGCGGCTACCTGGCGCTGCTGGGCTACGCGGTGGCCAACGCCGACTCCGCTCAGTCCCTGGTCGGCGCGTCCGGGGCGATCTCGGCGGTCCTCGGGGCGTTCCTGTACTTGTTCCCCCGGGCGCGCGTGACGAGCCTCCTCCCCTTCCTCTTCTTCCTGCCGCTGCGCTTCCCCGCGTGGGTCGTGCTGCCGTTCTGGGTGGCCCTTCAGTGGCTGGCGGCGGGCCAGGCAGCGCAGGGGCCCGGTGTGGCGTACCTCGCCCACCTGGTGGGCTTCACGCTGGGGTTCGGCTACGCGTGGGTGAGATTCAGGAAAAAGAAGGGCCCGAAGGGCGGCCTTGGAAGGGCGGTGGCGGGAGACGGGCGGGCGACTAGAGTTGGGCCCGCCCCAGTAACGGTCCCCGAGGGAGAGAACCAGCCGTGATCACCGCGATCGTCCTCATCAAGACCAGCGTGGACCGGATTCCCGAGATCGCCGAGTCGATCGCCGCGCTCGAATCCGTGAGCGAGGTCTTCTCCGTCACCGGGACGTATGACTTGATCGCGATGGTGCGGGTGCGGCAGCACGAGGATCTGGCCGAGGTGATTCCTGGGCGGATCAGCAAGATCCCCGGGGTGGAGGGGACGGATACGCACGTGGCGTTTCGGACTTACTCGCAGCATGACCTTGAGGCTGCGTTCGCTATTGGGCTGGACTCCTAGCGGGCGCGCAGCCGCTTCCACAGGGCGACCAGCGCACCCCAGTCCACGACCTCCCAGGCCGTTACCTCGGTGCGGTGCGGGTTGCCGTCTGTGTCCTTGCCCAGCAGCACAAGCCGGACGTCTCGTGGCCGCAGCCACCATGACGACGGCACGGGAAAGTCCGGCAGGTCGACGGCGGGATACGGCTCCCGCATCTCGGCCCAGCGGTACACCAGCAGCCCGCCCGGCACGAACACCCCGTGCGCGTCCGCCGTGAGCGGGCCGAAGGTGACCTGCCGGCCCTTCTCGATCCGGTCGAGCATCGCCGGTGCCTGAGCCTCGGCCACCCGCTTCCGGACGTGCTCGGCGGCGGACCGGATCCGCAGGTTCTCGAAGGGCTCGACGACCATCGGCCCCAGCTCGGTCCGCCGCTCGTCGAGCAGGAAGCCCTGTTCCGTCCCGTCGCCGAACCGCAGCAGGTGTCGATGGGCCAAGGTGTACCAAGCCCTGTCGTTCTGCTCGTTGCTGGTGACGATCACGTCGACGGTGGAGCGCCAGCGCGTCACGTCCGCCCAGCGACGGACCCGCACACCGGACCCGAGGACAAGTCCCTCCTCGTACAGGTGGACCCGCTTCCCGCCGAGGAGCCGCGGCGCACGCCGTACAACCGCCTCGCCCAGCGGCTCGCCCAGGCCTTCGGCCGCCGCCGCTCCGCTCACCCCAGGTGGTATCCCCACCCCTGGATGGTCACACGGCCGGCACGCAACGGCCGTCCTGCGTACGGTAGTTCCACTTCGCGCCGTCAGTCACGAGCTCCCGTACCGCCGTCACGAACCGCTCGACGTGCTCGTCCGGGGTGCCCGCGCCGAAGCTCACGCGGATCGCGTTCAGGGACTTCTCGCCCGGTGCGGCCTCCGGGGCGCCGCACTCACCCTGGGTCTGGGGGTCGGTGCCCAGGAGGGTGCGGAGCAAGGGGTGGGCGCAGAAGAGGCCGTCGCGGACGCCGATGCCGTACTCGGCGGAGAGGGCGGCGGCGAAATGGGAGCTGTTCCAGCCGTCGACGACGAAGGAGATCACGCCGACGCGCGGGGCGTCGTCGCCGAACAGCGACAGCACCTTGACCTCCGGGACCTCGGCCAGGCCCGCCCGTACCTTCTCGATCAGGTGCTGCTCGCGGGCGACCAGCGTGTCGAAGCCCGCCTCCGTCAGCGCCTTGCAGGCCGACGCGATGGAGTAGGCGCCGATGACGTTCGGGGAGCCGGCCTCGTGGCGGGCGGCGCTGTCGTGCCACTCCACGTCCACTCCCCCGTCCTCGCGCCGGGAGACCTTGCGGCTGGCGCCGCCGCCCGCGAGGTAGGGGTCGGCCGCCTGGAGCCAGTCGGCACGGCCGGCCAGGACGCCCGAGCCGAACGGGGCGTACAGCTTGTGGCCGGAGAAGGCGATCCAGTCGACGTCGAGGTCCTGGACGGACACCGGGTGGTGCGGGGCGAGTTGGGCGGCGTCCAGGACGATACGGGCGCCGTGGGCGTGCGCGGCGGCGGCCAGTTCACGGACCGGCCACAGCTCGCCGGTGACGTTCGAGGCGCCGGTGACGCAGACCAGGGCCGGGCCCTGCGGGTCACGGGCGGCGAGGGCCCGCTCCAAGGTCTCGACGGCCTGGGCCGGGGTGCGCGGGGCGTTGAGGTAGGTGACCCGGGCGTCCTTCCAGGGGAGCAGGGACGCGTGATGCTCGGTCTCGAAGACGAAGACCTGGCAGTCGGCGGGGAGCGCCGCGGCGAGGAGATTCAGGGAGTCCGTGGTCGAGCGGGTGAAGATCAGCTGGTCGTCGGGGCGGCAGTCCAGGAACTCCTCGACCGTCCTGCGGGCGTTCTCGAACAGGTCGGTGGAGAGCTGCGAGAGGTAGCCGGCGCCACGGTGCACGCTGCCGTAGTACGGGGCGTAGGCCGCCACGTCGTCCCAGACGCGCTGGAGGGCGGGGGCGCTGGCCGCGTAGTCGAGCGCCGCGTAGGTGACTTCGCCGCCCGTGACGAGCGGGACGGTGACATCCCGGCCGAGAACGGACAGCGGGGCACAAATGGTCCGGGCGGCGGCAACGGTGGAGACAGACATGGCGAACTCCCGTAAGAGGCAGGCGAATTCACTGCGCGAGCGGACATGGCTTCGGCGCAGGAAAGGGTGAAAAGGGGATGTGCGGAGTGGGGGCTTCGCGCCCTATCGCATTCGCTTGCTCACAGAGGGCTCCCTCGAGACCAGGACCCCTGGTGTCTTTCGAGGGGCCCGCGCTTGCCGCAGACCTCGCTGCCTACGGCCTGGTCTTCACCCGGGGCACCCCGCCACGGACGGAGGGTTGCCGGACAGTCGGCCGGGGCCTCATGACTGTCACTCATGACCTGGTCAGAAAACTTACGCGAGGTGATCGTCGTCCCGCAACCCGTGTCCGGATCGCGGGACGACAGCCACCTCGGACTCGCTACGCGTTACTGACCGCCGCCCAGCGCTCCAGCGTGCGCTTCGCGGCCCCCGAGTCGATCGACTCGGCCGCCTTCACCATCCCGGCCCTGATCCGGTCCGCCAGCGGCCCGTCCCCGGCCTCAAGGGCCACCAGCGCCGCCGCCGAGTTCAGGAGTACGGCGTCCCGCACCGGGCCCGTCTCGCCGTCCAGGAGGCGCCGGGCGACGTCGGCGTTGTACTCGGGGTCGGCGCCGCGCAGGGCCTCCACGGGGACCAGTTCGAGGCCTACGTCCCGCGGGTCGAAGGACTCCTCGGTGACCTTGCCGTCGCGGACGATCCACACCCGGGAAGTCGCCGTGGTCGTCAGCTCGTCGAGGCCGTCGTCGCCGCGGAACACCAGGGAGGAGTTCCCTCGCTCGGCGAAGACGCCCGCGATGATGGGCGCCATCCGCGGGTCCGCGACCCCGACCGCCTGCGCCCGCACCTTGGCGGGGTTGGTCAGCGGGCCCAGTGCGTTGAACACCGTACGGATGCCCAACTGGCCGCGCGCTGCGCCCGCGTGACGCAGCGCCGGGTGGAACTTGACCGCGAAGCAGAACGTGATCCCGGCCTCCTCGGCGACCTCGGCCACCCGCTTCGGGGTGAGCTCCAGGTTGACGCCGAGACGCTCCAGGACGTCGGAGGCGCCGGACGCGGAGGACGCGGCCCGGTTGCCGTGCTTGACGACCTTCGCGCCCGTGCCGGCGATCACGATCGAGGACATCGTGGAGATGTTCACCGTCTTGGCGCCGTCGCCGCCGGTGCCGACGATGTCCACCGTCTTCCCGGACACCTCGATCACGTTCGCGTGCTCGTACATCGCGCGCACGAGACCCGTGATCTCCTCGACGGTCTCGCCCTTGGCCCGCAACGCCACCACGAACCCGGCGATCTGCGCGTCCGTCGCCTCACCGCGCATGATCTGGTCCATCGCCCAGAACGTGGCGTCGGCGTCCTGGTCCTGGCCGTACAGCAGGGAGTTCAGTACCTCGGGCCAGGAACGGGCCGCCGCGGTGTCGCCTCCAGCGGGGGTCACAGCGCTCATACGGCCGCTCCTGAGTGTCGTAGAAACATGGTTGGAAATATGCGGTCCCCACCCTATCCAGCGCGGGACACGGCGAAGGGCCCCGTCCGGTGTTCGGACGGGGCCCTTCGACTGTGGCGTGGCGACGCCTCAGCGATCAGTGGTGGCCGTGGCCGCTCGTGATCTCCTTGTACTCCTCGACGGTGGGCTTGGGGATCTGGGACTCCTCGCCGTAGTACGCCTCGCTCAGCTTGGCGCGCAGCTTCTGGGAGCCCTTCACCTTGCGCTCGACACCGTTCGCGTCGACCGTCGCGCCGATCGCGGCCGGCTCGTACTGCTCGTGCGCGGTGAGCGTGTGCAGTGCGTCCTGGCTGAGCGGCTCGTGGATCTCGACGAACTCACCGTGCGGCAGGCGCTTGATGATGCCGGACTCGCGGCCGTGCAGCACCTTGTCCCGGTCGCGGCGCTGAAGGCCGAGGCAGACCCGCTTGGTGGCGATGAAGACCAGCACCGGCACCACGAAGAAGCCGACGCGCACCGCCCAGGTGATCGAGTTGATCGACAGGTGGAAGTGCGTGGCCCAGATGTCGTTGCCGCCACCGACGAGCAGGACGAAGTACCACGAGATCCACGCGGCACCGAAGGCCGTACGGGTCGGGACGTTGCGCGGGCGGTCCAGGATGTGGTGCTCGCGCTTGTCGCCGGTGACCCAGGACTCGATGAACGGGTAGACCGCGATCGCGACCAGGACCAGCGGGAAGATGATCAGCGGGATGAACACGCCCAGGACGAGCGTGTGGCCCCAGAAGTTGATCTCCCAGCCCGGCATGAAGCGGATCAGGCCCTCGGAGAAGCCCATGTACCAGTCGGGCTGGGCGCCCGTGGACACCATGTCCGGACGGTACGGACCCATGGCCCAGATCGGGTTGATCGAGGCGATCGCCGCGACGGCCGCGATGACACCGAAGACCAGGAAGAAGAAGCCTCCGGCCTTGGCCATGTAGACCGGCAGCAGCGGCATGCCGACGACGTTGTTGTTCGTCTTTCCGGGGCCCGCGAACTGCGTGTGCTTGTGGTAGAAGACCAGGATCAGGTGGCCGACCACCAGGCCGAGCATGATGCCCGGCAGCAGCAGGATGTGGATCGAGTAGAACCGCGCGACGAAGTCGCCGCCCGGGAACTCTCCGCCGAAGAGGAAGAACGACAGGTACGTGCCGACGATCGGCACGGACAGGACCGCGCCCTCCATGAAGCGGACACCGGTGCCGGAGAGCAGGTCGTCCGGGAGCGAGTAACCGGTGAAGCCGGTGAACATGCCCAGGACGAACAGCAGGAAGCCGAACAGCCAGTTGACCTCACGCGGCTTGCGGAACGCACCCGTGAAGAACACGCGCATCATGTGCACGAACATGGCGGCGAGGAAGATCAGCGCCGCCCAGTGGTGGATCTGCCGGATCAGCAGACCGCCGCGCACATCGAAGGAGATGTGCATCGTCGAGTTGAACGCCTCCGACATCAGCTGTCCCTGGAGCGGGACATAGCTGCCGTGGTACGTCACCTCGTTCATCGACGGGTGGAAGAACAGCGTCAGATACACACCCGTGAGGATGATGATGATGAAGCTGTAGAGGCAGACCTCACCCAACATGAACGACCAGTGGTCGGGGAAGATCTTGCGCATGTTGGACTTGGCCAGGGAGTAGATCCCGAGGCGTCCGTCCGCCCAGTCGGCGATCTTCTCGCCGGCCGGTGCTTTGTCGCGCCGCTCGCCCGCCGCGGCCGATGTGTGCGTCTCGTTGGTGCTCATCCGCGCTCCCAGAATGCAGGACCGACGGGCTCCTCGAAGTCGCCGAGCGCCTGGAGGTAGCCCTCGTCGCTCACGCCGATGCGCAGCTGCGGCAGGGCGTGACCGGCCGGGCCGAAGATCACTCGGGCACCGTCGGAGAGGTCGAAGGTGGACTGGTGGCACGGGCACAGCACGTGGTGCGTCTGCTGCTCGTACAGGGAGATCGGGCAACCCACGTGGGTGCAGATCTTCGAGAAGGCCACGATGCCCTCGTGCGCCCACTCCAGCTCGCGCTTGTCCTTGATGTTGTCCGGCTGGAGCCGGACGATCATCAGCGCCGCCTTGGCGATCTCGGTCTGGAACTCCTCGTCGGTCTCCTCCAGGCCCTCGGGCTTGGCGAAGGTGAGCGAGCCGACGGCCACGTCCGAGGGACGCAGCGGCAGGTTCGTGTTCATGTTGACGAGCAGCTTGCCCTTGGACCAGATGGTGTGGCGGAGCTTCGTCCCCGGCAGCGGGCCGAGGTCGCGCAGCAGCATGACGCCGGAGAGCGGGAACAGGGCCAGCGCGCCGAACATCGTGTTGCGGATCAGCTTGCGACGGCCGAGCGCCGACTCCTTGGCACCCTCCTTGAAGTCGGCCAGAACCTTGGCCTTGACCTCGGGGGGCGCCTCGATCGCGTGCCGCTCGTCGGCGACCTCCACGTCGGACATCAGGGTGCGGGCCCAGTGGACCGCGCCCGCGCCGATGGTGAAGAGCGCTCCACCGAGGGTCAGACCCAGCGCGAAGTTGAGCGCGTTGATGTGACCGATCGGGAAGACGAAGATCGCCTTGTCGTGCGGGATCGCCACGTACGAGGCGATGAAGCCGACCGTGAGGAGCATCGACAGCGTGAACAGGAAGGCCACGACGCGCTCGGACCGCTTGGCGGCCCGCTCGTCGATGTCCTGGACACGGTGCTCATGCGGCGGCAGTCCCGGGTCGGCGAACGGGTCCTGCTCGTCCGCGACCGACACCGCGCCGTGCGCGTCCTGCTCAGCGGGCAGGTTCTCTTCTGGAATGTCTTGGCTACTCATGACTTCTTGGCCTTTGCGGTCCGAGCGGCGACCCAGACGGCTACCGCGATCAGCGCGCCCAGACCGAAGATCCAGGCGAAGAGACCCTCACTGACCGGACCGAGACCGCCCAGCTCAAGGCCGCCGGGGCTCTCGGTGTCGTCACCGTTGACCGCGTTGAGGTACGCGATGATGTCCTTCTTGTTCTTCGACGACAGCGTGGTGTCGGGGAAGGAAGGCATGTTCTGCGGGCCGGTCTGCATGGCCTCGTAGATGTGCTTCGGGGCAACGCCCTCAAGGTCCGGCGCGAACTTGCCGTGCGTCAGCGCGCCGCCCTTGCCGGTGAAGTTGTGGCACTGGGCGCAGTTGGTGCGGAACAGCTCGCCACCCTTGGCGATGTCCGAACCGGCGGGCCCGTACTCGTTCTTCGTCGGGATGACCGGACCGGCGCCCAGCGAGGCGATGTACGCCGCGAGCTGGTCGATCTCGGCCTGGGAGTAGATGACCTTCTTGGCCGGGATCTGAGCGCCCGGCTGCTGGGCCGGCATCCGGCCGGTGCCGACCTGGAAGTCGACCGCCGCGGCGCCGACACCCACGAGGCTCGGCCCGTCGGAGGAGCCCTGACCGCCGGTGCCGTGGCAGCTGGCGCAACCGACGGCGAAGAGCTTCTTGCCCTCGTCGATGGAGAGGGACTGAGCCGACTCGTCGGCCTGCGCCTTGCTCGCGGGCGCGAGCAGGCTGAACGCCCCTCCGGCTGCCGCCAGCGCGAGGAGGAGTACGACGACCGCCGCCAGCGGATGGCGTCGTCGTGTGGAGAGCTTTTTCACGGATTACCCCGGTGTCAGGATCTTCTGCGTCGATGCTTCTGGAAAGTGCGCTTCTTGGCTGCGCGCGGGATCGGGCCCGACTACTTGATCAAGTAGATCGTGGCGAAGAGGCCGATCCAGACGACATCGACGAAGTGCCAGTAGTAGGACACGACGATGGCCGCGGTCGCCTGTTCGTGGGTGAACCTCTTTGCCGCGTAGGTGCGTCCGAGGACGAACAGGAAGGCGATGAGGCCGCCCGTCACGTGCATGCCGTGGAAGCCGGTGGTCAGGTAGAACACCGAGCCGTACGGGTCGGAGGACAGCGACAGGCCGTCCTTCTTCACCAGCTCCGTGTACTCGAAGATCTGACCGCCGATGAAGATCGCACCCATCACGAACGTGATGATGAACCAGCCCCTGAGCTTCTTCACGTCCCCGCGCTCGGCGGCGAAGACGCCGAGCTGGCAGGTGAGGGAGGAGAGCACCAGGATCGTGGTGTTGGTCGCGGAGAACGGAAGGTTGAGATGGCTCGCCATCTCCTTCCAGTGATCCGGACCGGTCACCGATCGCAGGGTGAAGTACATCGCGAAGAGGGCCGCGAAGAACATCAGCTCGGAACTCAGCCAGATGATGGTTCCGACGCTGGTGAGGTTCGGTCGGTTGACCGACGGGTGCGCGTGCCCGGTTTCTACTGTCGTTGCTGTCGCCACGACCGACATTATGTCGGTCGCTTATCCCGCCCTCACTCCGGGGGGTGCCGTTCGGAGTGTCCGCAGCGTGTGTACTGCCCGTATGGCCCATCGCAGGGGTGTTCCAACAGGTGTTGACGGGGTGTTCAGAGGAGTAGCATCCGCGCAACGGACCTTGGGAGGAAGAATGCAGGCGACCGCCACGGTGCTGGTCTACAGCGATGACTCCAACACCCGCGAGCAGGTGCGGTTGGCCACCGGCAAGCGGCCGGCTCCGGACGCGCCGTTGGTCGAGTTCCTGGAGTGCGCCACGCCCGCGGCGGTTCTGAAGGAACTGGACCGGGGTGGGATCGATGTCTGTGTGTTCGACGGGGAGTCCTCGCCGATGGGGGGCATGGGGTTGTGCCGCCAGGTGAAGGACGAGGTCTTCAACTGCCCGCCGGTGCTGGTGCTCATCGGGCGGCCTCAGGACGCGTGGCTCGCCACCTGGAGCCGTGCGGAGGCCGCGGTGACCCTTCCGGTGGATCCCGTTGAGTTCGCGGCCTCTCTTGCCTCTCTGTTGCGTGAGAAGCGGGCCTTGAGCGCCTAGTGGGGTGGGGCGCTGGGTTCTTGGCGACTGCGGGCCGTATGTGGCTGGTCGCGCAGTTCCCCGCGCCCCTACGTGGGTCACGCTGACTCTGGGCGCAAACGTGCCGCGTCTTCCGGCCTGGGACCATCCGGTGTTCCGCCTACCAGTGCGCTGCCGCCCCGCCACTTCTTCCAGCCGAGGTTCCAGTCGCCGAAGCCGTTGCCGAAGGGTTCCATCTCGTCGCCGTTGGAGTTGACGACCTTGACGACGTCACCCTCGTGGACCGTGTCGAAGAACCACTCGGCGTTGCTGGTGCTCATGCCGGTGCAGCCGTGGCTGACGTTCTCGGAGCCCTGGGAGCCCACCGACCAGGGAGCGGCGTGGACGTACTCGCCGCTCCAGGTGACGCGGGTCGCGTAGTAGACGGGGAGGTCGTACGAGTCCGAGGAGCCCTCGGAGATGCCGACGGTGGTACCGCGCATCCGTACGAAGTACTCCTTGCCCAGTACGACCTTGACGCCGTTTCGGGTCTCGAAGCCGGGCTTGCCGGTGGTGACGGGGATCTGGTTGATCTCCTCGCCGTTCTTGTAGACCGTCATCTCGTGGGACGAGGCGTCCGTCACAGCGACGATCTTGTCGCCCGTGGTGAGCTTGAGGCCCTTTGAACTGCCGCCCCACAGACGGTCGCTGATCTTCACGCCGTCGAGGTCGCTGCGGACCTGGATGGTGGCGTGGGCGGGCCAGTACTCCTTGGGGCGGTAGTGGAGTTCCTTGTCGTCCACCCAGTGCCAGGCGCCCTCGACGGCGGGCACGGAGTCCACCCTGAGGGCGCGTTCCACGATGGCCCGCTGCGCCTTGTCCTTGACGGGCATGTTCAGTTGGGCGGTGACCGGCTGGCCGACGCCGTACGCGCCCGCGTCCGGGCCGAACTTCACCGTCAGGCTCTTCTTGGCGGTCGGCTTGCTGGTGTCGAAGGTGAGGACCTTGCGGCCGGGGGCGCCGTCCTCGTCCTCCGTGCTCACCCGGACCGTGTAGTGGGCGCTGGCGGCCAGCGGGGAGGTGCTGTGCCAGCGAGTGCCGTCGGCGGCGAGTTCGCCCGTGACGTAGCGTCCCGTGGCGTCCATGGCGGTGACGTCCGTGATGCGCCCGTCGTCACCGGATGCGGTGACCTCCAGGGGCTTGTCCGGGTCGACCTTCTTGCCGTTGCCCGACGGGCCGTTGAAGGAGATCTGCCCCGCCGCGTCGTACGGCTTGGCCGACAGCGGGTTGCCGCCGTCGGACCCGCAGGCGGTGACGCCCGCACCGAGGGAGATCACCAGCAGGGTGCAGCTGACGACGGTGCGGGTGCGCGGGCGCGCCGGTGTCGAGAGGGTGAGCGCTCGGAGGCCCGAAGGGCTGAGCACGGTCGCCCTCTCGACACCGGCTTTTGCGCCCCGAAAGAACACTTTGTGGCTCATGAAGCGAGGCTATGAAGCTTCGTCAGTCCCGGCGCGGTGAGTAACCCGGACGAGGGACCGGCGTTGCGGCAAAAGCACGAGCCCGGACCTCCTGACGGAGTGTCCGGGCTCGTGCGGGCTCAGCGCGTGCTACTGGGTGCGGTCTTCACCGCGGTAGTACTCGAAGACCCAGCCGTACAGGCCGATCATGATGATCGGGGCGGAGAAGTACAGCAGCCACCAGCCGATCGCGATCGACAGGAAGGCCAGTGCGCCACCGACACCGAGGGCGAGGGGCTGCCAGCTGTGCGGGCTGAAGAAGCCCACCTCGCCGGCCTCGTCCGCGACGTCGGCCTCCTTGTTGTCCTGCGCGAGCGTGTCGATCCGCCGGGCCGTGAAGCCCAGGTAGAAGCCGACCATGATGCACAGGCCGAAGGCCATGAAGAGGGCCGTGGTACCGGCCGCCTCCTTGGACCAGACGCCGTAGACGATCGCCATGACCAGCACGAAGACGGCCAGCCACATGAACATCCTGCCCTGGACCTTCACTTGCCCGCCTCCTTGCCGCCGACGAGGGCCTTGTCAGCGTGATGCGCGTTCTCGAGCTGGTCGAGAGCGGCGATCTCCGGGTGGTGCAGGTCGAACGCCGGGGATTCGCTGCGGATACGCGGCAGGGTGAGGAAGTTGTGCCGCGGGGGCGGGCACGAGGTCGCCCACTCCAGCGAACGGCCGTAGCCCCACGGGTCGTCGACCTCGACCTTCTTGCCGTACTTGGCCGTCTTCCACACGTTGTAGAGGAACGGCAGGATCGACAGGCCGAGCAGGAAGGAGCTGATCGTCGAGATCGTGTTCAGGGCGGTGAAGCCGTCCTGCGCCAGATAGTCGGCGTAACGACGCGGCATGCCCTCGGCGCCCAGCCAGTGCTGGACGAGGAAGGTGCCGTGGAAGCCGATGAACAGCGTCCAGAAGGTGATCTTGCCGAGGCGCTCGTCGAGCATCTTGCCGGTCATCTTCGGCCACCAGAAGTGGAAGCCGGAGAACATCGCGAACACGACGGTGCCGAAGACCACGTAGTGGAAGTGGGCGACGACGAAGTACGAGTCCGAGACGTGGAAGTCCATCGGCGGCGAGGCCAGGATGACACCGGTCAGACCACCGAAGGTGAAGGTGATGAGGAAGCCGGTGGCCCAGAGCATCGGGGTCTCGAAGGACAGGGACCCCTTCCACATCGTTCCGATCCAGTTGAAGAACTTCACGCCTGTTGGCACGGCGATGAGGAACGTCATGAAGGAGAAGAACGGCAGGAGGACTCCGCCGGTGACGTACATGTGGTGGGCCCACACGGTCACGGAGAGGCCGGCGATGGAGATCGTCGCGGCGACCAGTCCCATGTAGCCGAACATCGGCTTGCGGGAGAAGACCGGGATGACCTCGGAGATGATGCCGAAGAACGGCAGCGCGATGATGTACACCTCTGGATGGCCGAAGAACCAGAAGAGGTGTTGCCACAGCAGCGCACCGCCGTTTGCGGCGTCGAAGACATGTGCCCCGAATTTCCGATCCGCCTCCAGCGCGAAGAGCGCGGCGGCGAGGACCGGGAAGGCCAGCAGAACGAGCACGGCGGTCAGCAGCACGTTCCACACGAAGATCGGCATGCGGAACATCGTCATGCCCGGTGCGCGCATGCAGATGATCGTGGTGATGAAGTTGACCGCACCGAGGATCGTGCCGAAGCCGGAGAAGGCCAGACCCATGATCCACATATCGGCGCCGATGCCCGGCGAGCGGACCGCGTCCGACAGCGGGCTGTAGGCGAACCAGCCGAAGTCGGCCGCGCCCTGCGGGGTGAGGAAGCCACCCACCGCGATGGTCGAGCCGAACAGGTAGAGCCAGTAGGCGAACATGTTCAGCCGCGGGAACGCCACGTCGGGCGCGCCGATCTGCAGCGGCATGATCCAGTTCGTGAAACCGGCGAACAGCGGCGTCGCGAACATCAGCAGCATGATCGTGCCGTGCATCGTGAACGCCTGGTTGAACTGCTCGTTCGACATGATCTGCAGACCCGGCCGAGCCAGCTCGGCGCGCATCAGCAGCGCCATGACGCCGCCGATCAGGAAGAACGCGAACGACGTGACCAGATACAGCGTGCCGATCGTCTTGTGGTCGGTGGTGGTGAGCCACTTGATCACGACGTTGCCGGGTTGCTTGCGCCTTACCGGCAGCTCATCCGCGTAGTGGGACTCTGCTGCCGGGGCACCCTGGGGTTCGTTGAGGATGCTCACAGGTTGTTCGTCTCCCGGTTCTTCTCGTGGCTCGTCTGCGCGATACCAGCGGGGATGTAACCGGTCTGCCCCTTCTTGACGAGGTCCTTGAGGTGCTGCTGGTAACGCTCCGGCGAGACGACCTTCACGTTGAACAGCATCCGGGAGTGGTCGACGCCGCAGAGCTCGGCGCACTTGCCGAGGTAGGTGCCCTCCTTGTTGGGAGTCACCTGGAAGGCGTTGGTGTGACCCGGGACGACGTCCATCTTCATCAGGAACGGCACCACCCAGAAGTCGTGGATGACGTCACGTGAGGTGAGGACGAAGCGGACCGTCTCGCCCTTGGGGAGCCAGAGGGTCGGCCCCGGGTTGCCGGTCTGCGGATTCTTCGTGGCGGGCGTACCGACGTCGTAGACTCCGCCGGCGTTCGCCGGGAACTCCTTCTTGAACCGGTCCGGAATGGCGGCCAGGTTCTTGTCGGTCGTCGCGTCACCACTGACACCGTCGACGTTCTCGATGTAGTTGAAGCCCCAACTCCACTGGAAACCCACGACGTTGATCGTCACGTCGGGCTTCTTGTCGAGGCTCAGGAGCTTCGTCTCGTCGCGGGCCGTGAAGTAGAACAGCACCGAGACGATGATGAGCGGAACAACCGTGTACAGCGCCTCGATGGGCATGTTGTACCGGGTCTGCGGGGGGATCTCGACCTTGGTGCGGCTGCGCCTGTGGAACACGACGCTCCACATGATCAGGGCCCACACCAGGACGCCGACGGCGAGCGCGGCAGCCCAGGATCCCTGCCACAGGGAGAGGATCCGCGGACCCTCTTCCGTGGTCGGGGTGGGGAAACCAAGGCGAGGAAAGTCCTTGGATGTGCAACCGGTCGCGGTCGCCAGGACCAGGCCCGCAGTCATTGCCTGCAGCAGCTTCCGCCGCATCGGGCGCCGCGGCGAGCGGTCGGAGCCGTTGGGACTCACGTAGCGCCTTCCCGAGAGTCTCGCCCGCGCGGATTGGCTGCGGCCTGCCTTCACGCGGGTCGGTCGCCGCCCTGCGTCGGGCAGGGGTTTGGATGTTTATGCGGACCAAACCCTAGCCGACGCCCTCCGGGGGTTCGCGGGGAGGGTGGCATACGCGCCGGGGGTTACTCCGGGCGCCTAATAGCTCGGGGGTTGAGGTGGTTTGGGCGGGTGCGGGGTGC
Organism: Streptomyces prunicolor; assembly: GCF_045162825.1. Classification (NCBI taxonomy): domain Bacteria; kingdom Bacillati; phylum Actinomycetota; class Actinomycetes; order Kitasatosporales; family Streptomycetaceae; genus Streptomyces; species Streptomyces prunicolor. Next base: position 2,905,557 of record NZ_CP108676.1, read on the forward strand.
GTTGTGGCTTGTCGCGCAGTTCCCCGCGCCCCTAACGAAAGCCCAGGTCCGCTTTACCGTTGCTGTGTGTCCTACTTTGATGCTGCCTCTTCCGCTCCTCTCCATCCTGTCGCGCGGCAGGCGCTGTTGGCGTCTCTGGACGAGGGGTGGGCGGATCCTGCTCGGTTGTATCGGGAGGGGCGGCGGGCACGGATGTTGTTGGATGCCGCGCGGGAAGCGGCTGCCGAAGCCGTCGGGTGCCGACCCGATGAATTGGTGTTCACCTCCTCCGGGACCCGGGCCGTACACACGGGGATCGCGGGGGCGTTGGCGGGGCGGCGGCGCGTCGGGCGTCACCTGATCGTGTCAGCGGTTGAACACTCTTCCGTGCTCCATTCGGCCGAGGCGCTGGTCGCGGAGGGCGGTTCGTCCACCGAGGTGCCGGTGGACCGTACCGGTGCGGTGAGCGTGGCGGCCTACGCCGATTCCCTCCGCTCGGACACCGCGCTGGCGTGTCTCCAGTCGGCCAACCACGAGGTGGGGACCGTGCAGCCGGTCGCCGAGGTGGCCGAGGCTTGCCGGGCGGTCGGGGTGCCGTTGCTGGTCGACGCGGCGCAGTCGCTGGGGTGGGGTCAGGTCGAGGGCGCGTGGTCGCTGCTCACGGCCAGCGCGCACAAGTGGGGCGGACCGGCCGGGGTCGGGCTGCTCGTCGTACGGAAAGGCGTGCGGTTCGCGGCCCAAGGGCCCGTCGACGAACGGGAGTCGGGTCGGGCGCCCGGCTTCGAGAACATCCCCGCCGTCGTGGCCGCGGCGGCCTCCCTCCGCGCGGTCCGCGCGGAGGCGGCCCAGGAGGCGCTACGGCTACGGGAGTTGACGGAGCGGATCCGGGCGCGGGTGCCGAAGCTGGTGCCGGGGGTGGATGTGGTCGGCGATCCGGTGCAGCGGCTGCCCGGGATCGTCACCTTCTCCTGTCTCTATGTCGATGGAGAGACCCTCCTCCACGAACTGGACCGCGCCGGTTTCTCCGTCTCGTCCGGCTCGTCCTGCACGAGCAGCACGCTGACGCCGAGCCATGTGCTCAAGGCGATGGGGGTGCTGAGTGAGGGAAATGTGCGGGTGTCGTTGCCACGGGGGGCGACGGAGGAGGACGTCGAGCGATTCCTCGCCGTGTTGCCCGGGGCGGTGGCGGGGGTACGGGAGAAGTTGGGAGCGCAGACGCCGGTGACTGTCGTAGAAGAGGAGTCGCTGGTCGTGGACGCCCTCGGGAAGCGCTGCCCGATCCCGGTGATCGAGCTGGCGAAGGTCATCGGCGATGTGCCGATCGGCGGCACGGTCAGAGTCCTGTCCGACGACGAGGCGGCGCGGCTGGACATCCCGGCGTGGTGCGAGATGCGGGGCCAGGAGTACGTGGGCGAGGAGGAAGGCCCGGCGTACGTGATCCGCCGGGCAACCTGAGCGCGCCCCTAAGGGGCGCGGGGAACTGCGCGACCAGCCCCCACGCACCCGCAGCCAACAACTCAGCCCAGATGCCCCCGCACCTCAGCCGCAGCATCATGCCCATAAGCCTTGGTGAACCGGTCCATGAAGTGAACCCGCCGCAACTGGTACTCCTGCGTGCCCACCGTCTCGATGACGAGAGTCGCCAGCATGCAACCGACCTGCGCCGCCCGCTCCAGCGAAACCCCCCACGCCAGCCCCGAGAGGAACCCCGCCCGGAACGCGTCGCCGACCCCCGTGGGATCGGCCTTGCGCTCCTCCTCCGCGCAGCCGACCTCGATCGGGTCCATACCGACCTTCTCGATACGAACGCCACGCGAGCCGAGCGTGGTGACGCGGTGGCCGACCTTGGCCAGGATCTCCTCGTCGCTCCAGCCCGTCTTGGACTCGATGAGCCCCTTCTCGTACTCGTTCGAGAAGAGGTACGCCGAGCCCTCCAGCAGGATGCGGATGTTGTCGCCGTCCATGCGCGCGATCTGCTGGGAGAAGTCCGCGGCGAACGGGATGGAACGGGTACGGCACTCCTCCGTGTGGCGGAGCATCGCCTCCGGGTCGTCCGCGCCGATCAGGACCAGGTCGAGGCCGCCCACGCGGTCGGCGACGGTCTTCAGCTCGATCTGCCGGGCCTCGCTCATGGCGCCGGTGTAGAAGGAGCCGATCTGGTTGTGGTCGGAGTCTGTGGTGCACACGAAACGCGCGGTGTGCAGCGTCTCCGAGATACGGACCGAGTCCGTGTCGACGCCGTGCCGGTCGAGCCAGTCGCGATACTCGGCGAAGTCGGAGCCCGCGGCGCCGACCAGGATCGGCTTGGTGCCGAGCTGGCCCATGCCGAAGGCGATGTTGGCGCCGACGCCTCCACGGCGTACGTCGAGGTTGTCGACCAGGAAGGAGAGCGACACCGTGTGCAACTGGTCCGCGACCAGCTGGTCGGCGAAGCGGCCGGGGAAGGTCATGAGGTGGTCGGTGGCGATGGAGCCGGTGACTGCGATGCGCACGGCGAGGACTCTCCTGAGGGAGGCTGCGTTGACAGTTCACGCTACCCGGTCCGCGCGGCGGCTCTGAAGCGGCCAAAACTACCCGATAGTAGATCTTTCTTCGCGAGGTAAAGCGTGCCTACGGTGCCGCTATGACGAACCTCAAGGTCGACGGCTCCCTTCCGGTCCGCGTTCCGGTCCACCTCGAAAGTGAAGGTGAGACGGATCTGGCGGCGCTGCGCGGCGACTGCGTGCGGATGGCTCCCCACTGGACGGTCCCCGACCGGATCGTTGCCCTTCCGGTGTCTCCGTCGCTCATTCACGGCGTGTCGGTGCCGTCGAAGTCCGCCCGGCTGCTGGACGGCATGTCGGAGTACGGCAACTGAGCTGAGTCATTCAGCAGGATCGGCGCGCTCGGTGGAACCGCGCGCTCCCCCGCTGCGTCCCATCGCTGTCCCCCGTAAAGGGGATGCGGGATACGACCCTTTCGCCCGGCGCTTTGACAGGGCCGGGTCAGGGTCAAGGGACAGTTGCGCAGCCGAAGGAGCGATGCGGTGAACACCGAGCGACCCGACAACGACGACACGACCGGCACGTCCGGTGACGTGCGGGGCGTGGGGGACGCCGCGAAGGGCTCCACGAAGGGGCCCGAGGTCGACGACACCGGGGTCGACACCGACACCGAGGTCGCCGGGGCCGGCAAGGACATGGCCGGCGAAGACATGGCTGATGGTGAGGCGTCCGGCGCCGAGACCGACCGTAGCGAAGAGGCCATTCCCACGGCGTCCGGCGCGGAGGCGGACCGGTCGGAAGTCACCGACCCCGCAGCCCCCGAGGCCGCCCACCCGGAGCGGCCCGTCACCACCACCGACACCGAGCTGCCTCGGCACGACCACTCCCCCTCCCCCGAGACCGATGACGACAGGCGCCCCGCGCGATCCCGGTCGCCGCTCGTCATCGCCTCCGTCGCCGCCGCCGTGCTGCTCATCGGGGGTGGCGGGGCGTATCTCGCGTCGTCCTCGTCCGGGTCCGGGGGGTCGGGGGAAGGGACGGGGTCCGCGGCGTCCGGCGCCGACGGGACTCCGCCGCCGCTCGCGCTCGACGGGTACTCCTCGGGCGGTACGAGTGGCATCGCGTCCGGGGAGCCGAATCCGTACGGCCAGACCTACAAGGCCGTCGGCAGCTTGCCCGGTGGGCCCGGTTCCGCCGCCGTCTACTCGCCGGAGGGTGAGGTCGGCAAGGACGACGTGGCCAGGCTCGCCAAGGCGCTCGGGGTCACCGGGAGGCCGATGGCCGAGGGGCAGTACTGGAAGGTGGGCGGGCAGGACGGGAGCGGGCCGAGCCTGGAGGTGAACAAGGCGGCGCCGGGCATGTGGACGTTCAGCCGCTACGCACCCGGCACCGACGACTGCACCGGCACCTCCAACTGCCGGAAGGACCCCGCGGCTCCCGCGAGCGACCCGGTGAGCGAGGCCGTCGCGAAGAAGGCCGCCGCCCCGATCCTCAAGGCCGTGGGACAGGACGACGCGAAGGTCGACGCGAGCCAACTCATGGGCGCACAGCGGGTGGTGAACGCCGAGCCGGTGATCGGGGGGCTGCCGACCCATGGGTGGACCACCGGGCTGACCGTCAGTGCCCAGGGTGAAGTGGTCGGCGGGAGTGGGCAGTTGGCGGCACCTATGAAGGGTGACGTCTATCCCGTGCTGAGCGCGCAGAAGACGCTGGACCTGATGAACGCGGCGCCGGGGACCGATCACCGTATGGGCATCGGCGGTTGCGCCAGTCCCGTACCGCTGAAGGACCGGCTGGAGGCGCCCTGCGGGCAGTCCACCGACGCCGCCTCCGCCTCCGCCACGCCCGCGCAGGCCTCGGCCGCCGTCGAGCACGCGGTGTTCGGGCTCGCCGTGCAGTCCGTGGACGGGAAGCAGGCGCTGGTGCCGTCCTGGCTGTTCGAGGTGCGGCAGTCGGGCGCGCAGGACAGTTTCACGGTGACGTATCCCGCGATCGACCCGAAGTATCTGGCCGCGGCCAACACGCCTACTCCTACGGCGAGTTCGACCGCCACCGCGAAGCCGCACGACGTCAAGGCGGACGGCTGGTCGGCCGACGGGAAGAGTCTCACCGTGGCCTTCACCGGCGGGGTGTGCGCCGACTACAAGGCGTCGGCCGTGGAGAGTTCGGGCGAGGTGACGGTCACGGTGACCGCGACTCCCTGGCCGGACAAGATCTGCGTCATGATCGCCAAGGTCTACCACCAGACCGTGCAGTTGAAGGCGCCGGTCGGTGACCGGAAGGTCGTGGGGCCGGACGGCGAGACGATCCCCGCAGAGAAGGCGGGGAAGGGCGCACAGCCGACGGCAGGGGCGGGCGTGGGACCCTCGCTGGCCCAGTAGCCGGCACTCCCGGGCACCGGAAAAGCCCGAAGGCGGCGGCCCTGTCGGAGGGGGCCGTCGCCTTCGTTCTGCTCGATTGCCCAACAGGGCAAGCGGGTTTAGCTGAACGAGTCGCCGCAGGCGCAGGAGCCCGTCGCGTTCGGGTTATCGATCGTGAAGCCCTGCTTCTCGATGGTGTCGACGAAGTCGATGGAGGCGCCGCCCAGGTACGGGGCGCTCATGCGGTCGGTGACGACCTTGACGCCGCCGAAGTCCTTGACGACATCGCCGTCGAGGGAGCGCTCGTCGAAGAAGAGCTGGTAACGCAGGCCGGAGCAGCCGCCAGGCTGGACGGCGACACGCAGAGCCAGATCCTCACGGCCTTCCTGGTCGAGCAGGGCCTTGACCTTCGCCGCGGCGGCGTCGGACAGAAGGATGCCGTCGGTGACGGTGCTGGTCTCGTCCGATACGGACATCTACATCTCTCCCGGGTTGTACGGAGACTGCTTGCCGACGATTTCAACCGCCGGGGCCGTGGATTCATTCCGGGCCATGCCCGGTGTCTTTCCGTCGGCACCTCTTTCCATGCTCGCACACCCCCGCAAGGTCCCTCGCTGTGTGCGTACGCGGGGGCGTAGGCGGCTGCCCACCGGGATTGATGTCACATCGACGTTATGGACATCGTCAAACTGACGTGAAGCAGTTATGATAGATAACGTCAATTCGACGAAAAGGGCCGTCCTCCCATCGGGACGGCCCAGCCCGCAGAACAGAAAGGGTGCGTGTCGTGACCACCGCCCAGACCCAGGAGCTCGACGTACAGCCGACGCCCCTCGCCCTGCTGCTCCTCGGCCGGGAGGCCGACCCGAAGAGCGAGCGTGGCGTGGAGTGTCCCGGTGACCTGCCCTCGCCGTCCGACCCGGACCTGGTCGAGCGGGCCCGCGCGGCCAAGGAGAAGCTCGGCGACAAGGTCTTCGTGCTCGGCCACCACTACCAGCGCGACGAGGTCATCCAGTTCGCCGACGTCACGGGCGACTCCTTCAAGCTGGCCCGGGACGCGGCCGCGCGCCCGGAGGCCGAGTACATCGTGTTCTGCGGTGTGCACTTCATGGCGGAGTCCGCCGACATCCTGACCGGCGACGACCAGAAGGTAGTCCTCCCCGATCTCGCGGCCGGCTGCTCGATGGCCGACATGGCCACCGCCGAGCAGGTCGCCGAGTGCTGGGACGTGCTGACCGAGGCCGGGATATCCGAGCAGGTCGTGCCCGTGTCGTACATGAACTCGTCCGCCGACATCAAGGCGTTCACGGGCAAGCACGGCGGCACGATCTGCACCTCCTCGAACGCCGAGCGCGCCCTGGAGTGGGCCTTCGAGCAGGGCGAGCAGGTGCTGTTCCTCCCCGACCAGCACCTCGGGCGCAACACGGCGGTCCGCGACCTGGGGATGAGCCTGGAGGACTGCGTCCTCTACAACCCGCACAAGCCCAACGGGGGCCTCACCGCCCAGCAGTTGAGGGCCGCGAAGATGATCCTGTGGCGCGGCCACTGCTCGGTGCACGGCCGCTTCTCGCTGGAGTCGGTGGAGGACGTACGGGCCCGGATCCCCGGCGTCAACGTCCTCGTCCACCCCGAGTGCAAGAACGAGGTCGTGAGCGCGGCGGACTACGTCGGCTCAACCGAGTACATCATCAAGGCACTTGAGGCGGCCCCAGCCGGTTCCAAGTGGGCCATCGGCACCGAGCTGAATCTCGTACGACGGCTCGCGAACCGTTTCGCGCCCGAGGGCAAGGAGATCGTCTTCCTCGACAAGACGGTCTGCTTCTGCTCGACCATGAACCGCATCGACCTCCCCCACCTGGTCTGGACCCTGGAGTCCCTCGCCGAGGGCAACCTGGTCAACCGCATCGAGGTGGACAAGGAGACGGAGGCGTTCGCCAAGCTGGCGCTGGAGCGGATGCTGGCGCTGCCGTAAGCCCGTACGTCCGGAGTGCTACTCCACCCGTGGCCGGACCAGACCCGACTCGTAGGCGATGACGACGAGTTGGGCCCGGTCGCGGGCGCCCAGTTTGGACATGGCCCTGTTGACGTGGGTCTTCACCGTCAGGGGGCTGACCTCCAGGCGTTCGGCGATCTCGTCGTTCGAGAGGCCGCCGGCGACCTGGACGAGGACCTCGCGTTCGCGCACGGTGAGGGCGTCGAGGCGTTCGGCGCGGGCGGGGTCGCGATCGTCGTCCAGGTCGCCGCCCTGAGCGAGGAAACGGGCGATCAGGCCCTTGGTCGCCACCGGCGACAGCAGGGCCTCTCCGGCCGCCGCGACCCTGATCGCGCTCAGGAGTTCGTCCGGCTCCGAGCCCTTGCCGAGGAAGCCGGACGCGCCCGCGCGCAGGGACTGCACCACGTAGTCGTCGACCTCGAAGGTCGTCAGTATGACCACGCGGACGTGGGCGAGGGACGGGTCGGCGCTGATCATGCGGGTCGCGGCGAGGCCGTCCGTGCCGGGCATCCGGATGTCCATCAGCACGACGTCGGCCCGCTCCTCCTTCGCCAGCAGTACGGCCTGTGCGCCGTCCGAGGCCTCTCCTACGACCTCCATGTCGGGCTCCGAGTCGACGAGTACGCGGAAGGCGCTGCGCAGCAGGGCCTGGTCGTCGGCGAGCAGGACACGGATCGTCGTCATACGGGGTCCCCCGAGGCGCGTGGGCGGGTCTTGACCGGCAGGATCGCATGGACGCGGAAGCCGCCTCCGTAGCGGGGACCGGTGGTGAGGGTGCCGCGCAGGGCGGTGACGCGCTCGCGCATGCCGAGCAGGCCGTGGCCGCCGCCGGAGTCGGGGTCGTGGTCCTCGCCGGAGCCGTTGTCGAGGACGGTGACCTCCACGTTCGGGCCCACCCGGACGACACTCACCTCGGCCTTCGCCTCCGTACCGGCGTGTTTCTGCACGTTGGTGAGGGCTTCCTGGATGACGCGGTAGGCGGCCAGGTCCACGGCGGCGGGGAGGGTGGTGCCGTTGTCCGCGCGGGCGACCTCGACCTGGAGGCCGGCGTTGCGGAAGGTGCCCGCGAGTTCTTCGAGGCGGTCGAGGCCCGGGGCCGGTTCGGTGGGGGCCTCGGGGTCGCCGGACTGGCGCAACAGGCCGACGGTGGCCCGGAGTTCGTTGAGCGCGGAGCGGCTCGCCTCGCGTACGTGGGCGAGGGCCTCCTTGGCCTGGTCGGGGCGCTTGTCCATGACGTGCGCGGCGACTCCGGCCTGCACATTGACCAGGGCGATGTGGTGCGCGACCACGTCGTGCAGGTCGCGGGCGATGCGGAGGCGCTCCTCGGCGACCCTTCGGCGGGCCTCCTCCTCGCGGGTGCGTTCGGCCCGTTCGGCGCGCTCGCGTATGGCGTGCACGAATTCCTTACGGCTGCGTACGGCGTCGCCGGCGGCGGCCGCCATGCCGGTCCAGGCGAAGATGCCGAGGTTCTCCTGGGCGTACCACGGGAGGGGGCCGCCGAGCATCGCCGCGCCGGTCAGCACGGTCATCGTGAGCAGGGCGACGCGCCAGGTGGTGGAGCGGTCGGTGGTGACGGCGACGGTGAACAGCGCGACCACCGCGCACATCGCGACCGGGGCGCGGGGGTCGCTGGTGACGCTCTCGATGAGGGAGGCGGTGGCGGTGACGGCGAGCACCAGCATGGGGGCGCGGCGGCGCTTGATCAGCGCGGCGGCGCCGACCGCCATGAGGATCAGGCTGAGGGGGTCGGGGGTGCGGATGCCCCAGCTGACGCCGTGCCCTCCGTGCGGGTCCACGAACGATCCGGCGACCATGCACACGAGCACCGCGGCGGCGAGGACCGTGTCCAGCGCGGAGGGGTGGGCCTCCAGGTGACGGCGCGCGCGGTCGAGGGTGCTCATTCTGGCAACGGTACGGCGTCCCTGCCGGGGGCGGAACGGGGGTCAGCTGTACGTTCCTTGTGCCTGTGCCGGGTGTTGGTGTGGGCGTCACCGGGGGCTGCGCCCCCGGACCCCCGCTTCGGCCTGAACGGCCTCGTCCTCAAACGCCGGACGGGCTGAAATTGCGGGCCTGCGCTGAAAAGGGGCCGCTCGTCCACAGGTGCCGGACCGGCCGGATTGTGCCGGCCCGCGCTCAAGAAAGTGCCGCCCCTCCCCGCACCGCCCCGGAACTATCCCGGGATCAAGCCGTCGTCGCTCAGCAGGTCCCGGACTTCCTCCAGGGTCGCGTCCTCGGCCGGGAGGATCAGTTCTGATGGTTCCAGGGAGTCGTCCGGCAAGGGATCTCCCAGCTCTCGGACCTTCGCCAGGAGGGCCTGGAGGGTTTGGCGGAAGGCTGGGACGTCGCCGTTCTGGACCTCCGTCAGGAGGATGTTGTCCAACTTGTTCAGCTCGGTGAGGTGGCTGTCGGCCAGCCTCACCTGCCCCTCCCCCATGATCCGTACGATCATGTCGCCCTCCTCAGGCGTGGGCCTACTGCTTGTCGAAACGCGGGGTGTCCTGTGGCTGCTGGGGCTGCGCCTTGTCGGTGCCGCCTTCGATCGCCTGCTGCGGAGTGGACGAACCGCCGGCCAGCTCCGCCTTCATGCGCTGGAGTTCCAGCTCTACATCCGTACCACCGGACAGGCGTTCCAGCTCGGCCTGGATGTCGTCCTTGGCCATGCCGGTCGGGTCGTCCAGGGCACCGGAGGCGAGGAGCTCGTCGATCGCGCCGGCGCGGGCCTGGAGCTGCTGGGTCTTGTCCTCGGCCCGCTGGATCGCCAGGCCCACGTCGCCCATCTCCTCGGAGATGCCGCTGAAGGCCTCGCCGATCCGGGTCTGCGCCTGGGCCGCCGTGTACGTGGCCTTGATGGTCTCCTTCTTCGTACGGAAGGCGTCCACCTTGGCCTGGAGGCGCTGGGCCGCGAGGGTGAGCTTCTCCTCCTCGCCCTGGAGCGTCGTGTGCTGCGTCTCCAGGTCCGTCACCTGCTGCTGGAGCGCGGCCCGGCGCGAGAGCGCCTCGCGGGCCAGGTCCTCGCGGCCGAGGGCGAGCGCCTTGCGGCCCTGGTCCTCCAGCTTCGAGGACTGCGACTGCAGCTGGTTGAGCTGGAGCTCCAGACGCTTGCGGGAGGTGGCGACGTCGGCCACTCCCCGGCGCACCTTCTGAAGCAGCTCCAGCTGCTTCTGGTACGAGTAATCGAGGGTTTCGCGCGGGTCCTCGGCCCGGTCAAGGGCCTTGTTCGCCTTCGCGCGGAAGATCATCCCCATACGCTTCATGACACCGCTCATGGGCTTCGCGCGCCCCCTTCTGACGGACTCCAGCTACAGCGATTACAACAGGACCAACAGTACGGGCCCTGCATCCATTACCGCACTGTTCGGGGACGGATGCGCTCATCCCCAAGGACGACTGACCGCGGTCCTGATCCAGCCTGAGGAGTAGGTGCTCCCCTGGCAGGACCCCGCTCATGACGTCCTTCTCTGTCCCCCTACAGACGAGCGGTGTTGCCGGATCGTTCCCCACAGGGCTGGGGTCCAACCCCATTCACCCCTTACCCTTGGGTTTTGTGTTCCGTAGCCGCGCCAAGGAAGAGAAGGCAGCGCCCACCGACAAGGTGTCGCTGACCGACTCCAAGATGCCCCGAGACCCTCAGGCCCCGAAGGGTCGGCCCACGCCCAAGCGCAGCGAGTCACAGACTCAGCGCCGCAGCGTCGCCAACACTTCGACGTCGCGCAAGGACGCCTCCAAGCGCCAGCGCGACGAGCGGCGTGCGCAGATGGACAGGCAGCGCCAGGCCCTGTCCGGCCGCGGCAACGAGCGGGATCTGCCCCTCCGTGACAGGGGCCCGATCCGCAAGTTCGGGCGGGACTACATCGACTCGCGCATCAACATCGCCGAGTTCTTCCTGCCGCTGGCCGTGGTGATCCTCGTGCTCAGCGTGGTGCAGATGCCCGCGCTGCAGAACATCGCGCTGCTGCTGTGGCTCGTGGTGATCGTGCTGATCGTGGTCGACTCCTTCTGGAGCGTCTTCCGGCTGCGCAAGCTGCTCGCCGAGCGCTTCCCGGGCCAGAACACGAAGGGCACCGTCTGGTACTCCATGATGCGCTCCCTCCAGATGCGTCGACTCCGGCTGCCGAAGCCGCAGGTCAAGCGCGGAGAGCGGCCCTGAGCACGGATTCCTTCACCGGGGGCGCGGCGGACGCCTGGCTGAGCAGGCTGGGCGGGCTGCGGAATGTCGTACGACAGGAGCTGGTGGCCCGGCAGCTCGACGAGCAGATAGCCGGCCGGTATCCCGTCGGACAGCGGCTGCGGGTGCTCGACGTCGGCATGGGCCAGGGCACGCAGGCGCTGCGGCTGGCCCGGGCCGGGCACCAGGTGACCGGGCTCGAACAGGAACCGAAGATGGTCGCCGCGGCCCGCGAAGCCTTGTCCCGTGAGCCCGAGGGCATCCGGGAGCGGGTCCGGATCATCGAGGGCGACGGCCGGGACACCGGCGTGCACTTCCTGCCGGGCAGTTTCGATGTCGTTCTGTGTCATGGCGTACTGATGTACGTGTCCGAGCCCGATCCGCTGCTCGCGGGGCTGGCGCGGATGCTGGCGCCGGGCGGGCTGCTGTCGCTGCTCGTGCGGAACGCCGACGCGCTGGCGATGCGGCCCGGGTTGTCCTGGGACTGGGCGGGCGCGCTGGGCGCGTTCGACTCGGCCGCGTACCGCAACCGGCTCGGCGTCGACGCGCGGGCGGACCGGCTGGGCACTCTGACGGCGACGCTGGCGGGGATCGGGGCGCCGCTGCAGTCCTGGTACGGCGTGCGGGTCTTCACCGACACGGCTCCGGAAGGGGCCGAGATCCCGGCGGACGTCGAGCCGCTGCTGGCCGCCGAGGAGCGGGCCGGGCGGACGGATCCGTACCGGGCGGTGGCCGCGTTGCTGCATCTGTGCGGTGTGCGGGGCTGAGGGCGCGGCCCTCCCCCTGGTCCCCGTGTTCCTCGTAGTCCCCCTAGGGGCCCGTTCGGGTCAGCAGTGCAAGCCAGACATTCACCCCAACGAGACACTCGGCGTATGGACTCTCCCCGTGCCCGCGCCCTTCGCCCCATGGTTCTCCTCGCCTGTTCGCTCGCGCTGGTCGCCGGGTGTGCGGGTGCCGGGTCCTCGTCGAAGAAGGGCACCTCGACCGCGCAGGCCGCGCAGGCCGCCGTACCGATGTCGAGTGACGACCTGCAGAGCGACTACCTGAAGGTGATCAAGGAGGTCCTGCCGTCGGTCGTGCAGATCCAGGCCAGCAGTGATCTGGGGTCGGGGGTCGTGTACGACGACCAGGGGCACATCGTCACCAACGCGCACGTGGTCGGGGACGAGAAGACCTTCAAGGTGACCACCGCGAACAGCGAGGACGTGCTCACCGCCAAGCTCGTCTACTCGTATCCCGAGCAGGACCTGGCCGTCGTCAAGCTGGACAAGGTGCCGGACGGGCTGAAGGCGGCCACCTTCGCCGACTCCGCCAAGGTCGAGGTGGGGCAGATCGTCCTCGCCATGGGCTCGCCGCTCGGACTGTCGTCCAGCGTGACGCAGGGCATCGTGTCGGCGACCGGACGGACCGTCAGCGAGGGCAGCAGCGGGGGCGGTACGGGCGCGACCATCGCCAACATGGTGCAGACCTCGGCCGCGATCAACCCCGGCAACAGCGGGGGTGCGCTGGTGAATCTGAACGGGCAGGTCATCGGTATCCCGACCCTCGCCGCGACCGATCCGAACCTCGGGGGCGGTGCCGCGCCCGGTATCGGGTTCGCGATCCCGTCCTCGATGGTCAAGACGGTCGCCGACCAGATCGTCAAGGACGGCAAGGTCACCGACTCGGGGCGGGCGGCCCTCGGCATCACCGGACGTACGGTCGTCGACGACAGTTACCGGGCCGCCGGGGTCGCCGTGGTCGAGGTGAAGGACGGCGGGGGCGCCGACAAGGCCGGTATCCGGGCGGGCGACATCATCACGAAGCTCGGTGACACGGGGATCACCACGATCACCTCGCTGTCGGAGGCCCTCGCCGCCGACAAGCCGGGGCAGCGGACGGCGGTGACGTACACGCGGAACGGGGCGTCGAAGAAGGTCGATGTGACGCTGGGCGAGCAGTAGACCGGCCCGGATCGCCTCGGGAACGAGGTGGGGGCGGCCGGTGTTTCTCCGGTCGCCCCCACCTCTTTGGCCTACGACGGGTTACGCGTTCTCGGCGTGCAGGCTCATCGGACCGTAGATCTGTGTGCCGTCCTCGAAGAGGAACACCTGGTCCGCGCCGCCCGCGACGAGTTCCTTCCAGATCTCGCCGAGCCAGGACTCCGCGTCGCCCTGTGTGGTGAACTCCTCCGGCGTGACCGCGGGTTCGACCTCGGTCCCGTCGGACTTCTCGAACCGCCAGATCCATGCCGCCATGTACGCCTCCCGAGGCTTAGCGTATGCAGACCTGCAGCGTATGCGCTCTGCTGGGTTAGTTGTGATCATGTTGCGGAAGTTTGTCGTCTGCCGGCCGGTGGGGGCTTGTCGCGCAGTTCCCCGCGCCCCTTAGGGGGTCCAGGGCGCGCATGTCTCCCAGTGACCGGTGAAAATCGAACCTGTGGAACTGACTCTTCTCGGCACCGGTGCCCCCGCTGGACTCCCGCGGCCTGACTGTCCCTGCGCGGCATGTGCCGTTTCGCTGGGGGTTGATGCTCGGGCGGCCACCGCTGTTCTCGTGGACGGGACGCTGCTGCTCGATCTGACGCCCGGAGCCGCCTTCGCCGCAGCCCGGGCCGGGCATTCGCTCGGTGGGGTGCGGCAGGTGTTGTTGTCGCATCCGCATGACGGGCCCGCGGTGGAGGTGCCGGCGGGGCTGCCGCAGCCGGGGCGGGTGCCGGACGGGCGGGAGCTGGCGTTGTTGACGGGGCATCGGGTGCGGGCGGTGGCGATGGACGCGCCCGGTACCGGGTACGCCGTCACGGGGCCCGATGGGCAGCGGGTGCTGTATCTGCCGCCGGGGGGTGCGCCGGCCGGGCTTGAGGAGGGGGCCGTTCCGTCGTACGACATGGTGCTCGCGGATGTTGTGGGGCGGCCGGATGCTCTTGCCAAGCTGCGGGCCGTCGGGGCGATGGGGCCCGCTACCGACGTCATCGCCGTCCATCTCGATCACGATGTGGCGCCGGGGGCCGAGTTGGCGCGGCGGCTGGCCGCCGTGGGGGCGCGGGCCGTGCCGGACGGGACGACCTTGACCGTGGGGGTGTACGAGGACGTGCCCGATGTGCCGCGGCGGACGCTGGTGCTGGGCGGGGCGCGGTCCGGGAAGTCCGTGGAGGCGGAGCGGCGGTTGGAAGCCTTCCCGGACGTGCTGTATGTCGCTACGGGCGGCTCGCGCAACGGGGACACCGAGTGGGCCTCCCGCGTCTCCACGCACCGGGAGCGGCGGCCGGGGTCGTGGCGTACGGCGGAGACCTGCGACCTGGTGCCGTTGCTCGCGGAGGACGGGCCGCCGTTGCTCATCGACTGTCTGTCGCTGTGGCTGACCGACGCCATGGACTCCGTGGGGGCGTGGGACGACACGGAGTGGGGGGACGGCGGGGAGCGGAAACTCCGGGAGCGGGTACGGGAGTTGACCGCTGCCGTGCGTTCGACCCGGCGGACCCTTGTTGCCGTGTCCAACGAAGTCGGCTCGGGGATCGTGCCGGCGACCGCGTCCGGGCGCCGGTACCGGGACGAGCTGGGGCGGTTGAACGCCGCGATCGCCGGTGAGTGCGAGCACGTGTTGCTGGTGGTCGCCGGGCAGGCGCTCGCCTTGCGGGGCTAGGGCTGCTGTTTTCTGCGGGCGATGACGCGTTGCGGGGGCGGGAAGCGGTCCGGGACGCGGCGGGCTTCCGTGACGAACTCGCAGTCGTGGGGCTCCAGTTGGGTGCGCAGGTCGTCCGGGCGGCCTTCCAGGAGGAGGAGGCCGCCGGGGCGCAGGACCGTGAGGGCGGCGCGGAGTTCGGCCTCGGCGTCGGGGGCGGGCGAGCGGTCGCGGAGGAGGGTGACGACGTCGTAGCGGGACTGGAGGGCGGTGGTGATGTGCGGGTCCGTGAGGTGGCCGGCGTAGGCCTCCTCGATGCGTTCGGCGGCGCGGGCGCGGACGACTCGGGGGGTGGGGTCGACGCCGTCGAAGGAGGTGTACGGGAAGAGGGCCTTCGCCGTGTCCGGGAAGTGGGCGTCGCCCGTGCCGACGTCGAGCCAGCTCTCCGGTTCGGGGAGGAGCCGCAGGATCGCGCGGGCCAGCGCGCGGTGGCGGCGGTGCGCGTCGAGGGTGCTGACGCGCGTGCTGACGCGGGTGCGCAGGCTGTTCATGGGCGGCTCCCGGAGACGTACGGCAAAACGGTGCAAAACGATACGTACGGGATCTAGATCTTGAGGGCAAGGACGTCCGGGGCGCGTGGTGCCCCTGTGGCGTGGCCATGTGGCGCTGTCGCGTTCGATCGCTGCCGGTACTGTTCGGCGAATGAGCTCGCTTAATCTCGACGACTTCACCGATCTGATCGAGCGCCCCGACGGCGGTGTGCGCCGTGACGCGGAGGCCCGCCGCGAACGTCAGATCGTGCCGCCCGGGTCGCTGGGGCGGCTCGACGACCTGGGTGAGTGGCTGGCGGCGGCGCAGGGCGCCGTGCCGGTGCGGCCGGTCGAACGGCCGCGTGTGGTGTTGTTCGCGGGCGACCACGGGATCGCCGCACTCGGTGTGTCGGCCCGACCGGCGGGCAGCGCCGGGGAGTTGGTGCGGTCGGTGCTGGAGGGCGGCAGCCCGGCGGCGGTGCTCGCGCGGCGGCTCGGGGTCCCGGTGCGGATCGTGGACATGGCCCTGGACTGCGACCCCGGCTCGCTGCCGGACGCGGTCGTGAAGCATCGCGTCCGGCGGGGCAGCGGGCGCATCGACATCGAGGACGCGCTGACCCTGGAGGAGGCGGAGGCCGCGTTCAACGCCGGTGTCGCCGTCGCGAACGAGGAGGCCGACTCCGGTACGGATCTGGTGGTCCTCGGCGATGTGAGCGTCGGCGGGACGACGCCGGCCTCCGTGCTGATCGCCGCGCTGTGCGGCACCGATGCCTCCGTGGTCACCGGGCGCGGCGGGCTCGCGATCGACGACCTGGCGTGGATGCGCAAGTGCGCGGCGATCCGGGACGCGCTGCGGCGGGCCCGGCCGGTGCTGGGCGACCAGTTGCAGCTCCTCGCGACGGTGGGCGGGGCCGACCTCGCCGCGATGACCGGGTTCCTGCTGCAGAGCGCCGTACGGAAGCTGCCGGTGATCCTGGACGGGGTCGTGGCCGCCGCGTGCGCGCTGGTCGGCCAGCGGGTCGCGTTCCGGGCACCGGACTGGTGGCTCGCCGGCCAGAACAGCGGCGAGCCCGGCCAGGCGAAGGCGCTGGACCGGATGGCCCTGGAGCCCCTCCTCGACCACGGCGTGACGGTGGGAGAAGGCGCGGGCGCGCTGCTCGCGCTGCCGCTGGTGCAGGCCGCGGCGGCGCTTGCGGCCGAACTCCCGCTGAAGCGGGACGAGTTGGCGGAATCGGAAGAGCTGGAGGCGCCTTCCCCTTCCGTGGAGCCGGTTGCGGCCGTGGAGACCGTCGCGGCGGTGGAGCCTGCGTCTGCTGCAGAGCCCGCAGCCGCCGTGGAGCCTGGAGCTGCCGCAGAGCCCGCAGCCGCTGCAGAACCCGAGAGTGCCGCGCGGACTGAGAGGGCTGCAGAGCCGGCGAGCGCCGCGAGGTCGGAACAGGCCGCGCGGCCGGAGGCGGCTGTGGGGCCGGAGGCCGCCGTGGCGCCTGAAACCGCCGTAAGTCCGGAAGCCGCCGTGGGCCCGGAGAAGGCCGACACCCCGGAAGCAGCCGCAGGCCCGAAGGAAACCCACGAGGCGACGCCCTCCGAAGAGTCCGTGACCGCCGCGGAGCCGGAGAAGCCCGCGCAGCCGGAATAGGTCGGGAGCGACCACAGGGTCGGAGAAGGCAGGCCGACGACCCGGCCGAGGCCGAGAAGCGGCCGGGGCGAACAAGTCGGCCGCCACGCAGAGGCCGACCCACCGACTTCGGCCGGCCCCCGTGCGGAAGCCGTCCGGCGTCCGGACCCTGGCCGGCGTGCGGACCCTGGCCGGCGTGCGGATCCTGGCCGACGCACGGATCCTGGCCGACGCACGGCAGTCGAGCGAGACGTCGGTCCCGGAATACGGGAGTCGGCCGGGGCCGGGAAGTCCGAGGAGTGGCCGGGGCGTGATCGGGGCGTGATCGTTGCGGCGGCGGATAAGAACCGTTCGTCGCGACAACGCCCATATGATCCTCCTTCATGGGAGATGTCCGGGTCGGGCCCGTTCAGGAACGTCATAGCTCAGGCGCCTCGCGGCGGGCCGCGGCCTTCGCCGTCTGGTATCTGCGGGCCGTCGCGTTCATCAACTTCCTCAGCGCGGCGTGGGTTTCGCTGGGGCAGGACGTACGACGGCACAACCAGGAGAACTTCTTCACGCCGTACCTGCTGACGGCAGGGTTCGCGTCCGGGGTGTTCACGGCGTTCCTCGCCATCACCATGCGGCGCCGCAAACGCGCCGCGTGGATCCTGAACCTGGTGGTCAGCGGGCTGTTTCTCGCGCTGTTCGGGTTCGCCATGTCGTTCCAGGAGATCCGCCGGTACCCGCAGAACTGGATCTCCCTGGTGCTGACCGCGGCCTTCGTCGGCGCACTCCTCGTGGGGCGGCGGGAGTTCTACGCGAAGGGTGACCGGTCCAACCCCCGGCTCGCCGCCGTCGTCGCCGTCGGCGGCACCCTGGCCGCCTCACTGCTCGCCGCGCTGCTGGTGACGGTCACCAACCAGGCGCACGACGCGTCCCGTTCGACCTTCGTGGAGCGCTGGCGCTACGGCGCGTTCCGGCTGGTGTCCATCGCCGCGCCGGAGAATCGCTTCCCCGGCATCTGGACCCCGAACTGGGTCAACGTCGTCATCAACGTCCTCAGTACGGTCCTGGTCCTCGCCGTGTTCTACGCCGCGTTCCGCTCCCGGCGCGCCGTCGACCCGCTCACCGAGGACGACGAGAAGAAGCTCCGCGCGCTCCTTGAACGGCAGGGCGAGCGGGACTCCCTCGGGTACTTCGCGCTGCGCCGGGAGAAGAGCGTGGTGTGGTCGCCGACCGGCAAGGCGGCCGTCGCGTACCGGGTCGTGGGCGGGGTGTCGCTGGCCTCCGGCGATCCGATCGGCGACCCGGAGGCGTGGCCGGGCGCGATCGAGCCGTGGCTGGCGGAAGCGCGGGTTCACGGATGGATTCCGGCCGTGATGGGGGCGAGCGAGGAGGCCGGCACCGTGTATGCGCGGCACGGGCTCGACGCCCTCGAACTCGGGGACGAGGCCCTCGTGGAGGTCGCCGAGTTCACCCTCGAAGGGCGTGCCATGCGGACCGTACGGCAGGCCTACAACCGGGTGAAGCGGGCCGGGTACACCGTGCGGATCCGGCGCCACGAGGACATCCCGGCCGAGGAGATGTCGTACCTGCTGAAGCGCGCGGACGACTGGCGCGACGGGGCCACCGAACGCGGGTTCAGCATGGCGCTCGGACGGCTCGGGGACCCCGATGACGGGCGGTGCGTGATGCTCGAATGCACCGACGGGGAGGGCGAGTTGAGGGCGGTGCTGTCCTTCGTTCCGTGGGGCCCGCACGGGCTGTCCCTGGACCTGATGCGCCGGGACCGCGACTCCGACAACGGGCTGATGGAGTTCATGGTGATCGAACTCCTCCGCCGTGCCCAGGAAATCGGAATCACCCAGGTTTCGCTCAACTTCGCCATGTTCCGCTCGGTCTTCGAAAGGGGGGCGCGGATCGGGGCCGGGCCGGTGCTGCGGCTGTGGAGGTCACTCCTCAGCTTCTTCTCGCGCTGGTGGCAGATTGAGTCGCTGTACCGCGCCAACGCCAAGTACCGGCCCATCTGGGAACCCCGGTTCCTGCTCTTCGAGAAGAGCGCGGACCTGCTGCGCATCGGCCTCGCGGCGGCGCGCGCGGAAGGGTTCCTGGAGGCACCGGGCCTGCCGAAGTGGCTGCACCGCAAGCACCTGGAGACGCACAGATGAACCGCCTCGCCCGCTGGGCCCGCGCCGAATGGGGACTGCTCTACGTCACCGTGCGCGAGCCGCTGCTGAAGCAGCGCCGGCGGGCGATTCCGATGACGATCGGCGCGGTGCTGCTGACGGCGGTCCTGCAATTCGTGCAGAACCAGTCGTGGGGCTACCAGTTCGTGCAGGACACGGGCGCGGTACGGGCGATTGACCCCCTGTGGCTGGCCCTCCTCCGCACCCCGCTCTCCCTCTTCGTCCCGGCGCTGGACCTCCCCGTGTGGGGCGCGCTGGCGCAGATCCTGTTCGTGTTCGGCATCGCGGAGATCTGCCTCGGCCGCTGGCGCACGCTCGTCATCGCCTACGCCGCGACCCTCGCCGGGACCTTGTACGCGCGCCTCGGCATCTGGCTCGGCTTCGACAACCCGTTCGGGTTGCCCAGCACGGACCGGCTGGTCGTGGACACGGGTCCCTCGGCCGCGGTGGTCGGCCTCGCGGTGTTCGTCGCGTGGCGCTACGGCGCGTATGCGACGGCGCTGGCGGTGACCGGGGCGATGGCGATCGAGGTGATGCTGAAGGGCAACCTCGCGGGCAAGGAGCATCTGGCGGCGATCATCGCGGTGGGGTTGCTTTGTCTGGCGTCAGCGGTACGGCATCGGCGGGGCGGCTTCGGGCCGGTGTCGGGTACGCGGTCACGATGAGGCCAGCCCGACTGCGCCGGGCACCCTTCTCGCCAAAAGTGTGACGGTTTCGCGGAAAGTGACACACTTTCCGCGAGAAGGGTCCCTCCCCCGACGATGCGCCCCTCCTCACCGCCGCCCAGGAATCCGTACCGGCTCCGGATCCGGCTTGCCCCCGATCCAGTCCTGGAAAGCGCGGCGGGGCCCCGCCCAGCGGCGGTCGTGGTGGTAGGCGCGGAGGGTCGAACGGGCTCGGGCCCGGTGGCGGCGCTTGCGGTAGAAGCGCTTGGCCCAGGGGGAACCCGGGCGGGCCAGGCGGATCGCGCCCACGACGGCGACCAGCGGGACCAGGACGCCGAAGACCGCCGTGCGGGCCTTGCCCTTGCTCAGGGCGATGAGCGCGAAGAGGAAGTTGACCCCGACGCTGACGATCACGCCGGCGCGGTCGTGGAGTTCGGCGGCGGTGAGGTCGTTGACGCCGAAGGGTGAGAAACCGGCGAGGACGAAGCCGACCAGGGCCGCCGTGAGCACCACCGCCTCGACGCTCTTGCGGCCGGCCTCGGTCCAGTACACGTCGTCGAGGTAGAGGATCAGCGCGAACTCGTCCAGTACCAGGCCCGCGCCGATCCCGAAGACGATCGCGAACAGGGCCGATCCGACGCCGTAGCGTGTGCTGGCCACCGCGCCGAAGCCGCCGAGCACGGTGAGGACCACGCCCGGGACGACGTGGTGGATGTGCACGTCGCCCGCCTTGATGTTGCCGAAGGGGCCCTTGCCCGCGCGGATCAGGCGGGTGATGACCCGGGTGATGACGAACGTCAGGACGAAGGCGGTGAGCGCGAGGAGCAGGGGGAGTTTGCCCGGCTCGACGATGTTGCGGTGCAGCCAATGTCCCATATGGGCACTTTAGCCACGGCCGCCGTGAGCGCCCTCCTGACCGCCGGGTAATCTGCGCCGGTGTCCAAGACCTCGTCCCTTGACGGCTTCCGCTTCGCGTTCGGCACGCTGACTGTTCTCCCGGTCAGGGTGACCCGCTGGGACCGGGAGGCCGCGCGCCGCGGAATGATGGCGGCCCCGACTGTCGGAGTGGTTGTCGGTGGGTGTGCGGCGGGGCTCGGGCTGCTGCTTCTGTATCTGGGGGCGGGGCCCCTGCTCGCCGCCGTCGGGAGCGTTGCCGTGCCTGCCGTTCTCACGCGGGGGCTGCATCTGGACGGGCTTGCGGACACCGCCGATGGGCTGGGGAGCGGGAAGCCGGCGGAGGATGCACTGCGGATCATGAAGCAGTCGGACATCGGGCCGTTCGGGGTGCTGGCTCTTGTCTTCGTGCTGCTGGCCCAGGTGGCTGCGCTCGCTCAGCTCTACGGCGACTCGTGGGGCCGGGGTGCGGCTGCGGCCATTGTCTCCGGGATCGTGGCTCGGCTGGCGCTGACGTGGGCTGCGCGGGTGGGGGTGCCTGCGGCTCGGCCGGAGGGGTTGGGGGCGGCGGTCGCGGGGGTGGTTCCGGTGGGGGGTGCGGTGGCTGTGACCGTGTCCAACGGCGTGATATCGGCGGCGTTTGGGCCGTTCTTCGGCGGGCGTGGGTATGTGCACGTGGTTGTCGCCGTCGTTGTGGCTCTGGTCGTTGCCGAGCTTCTTCTGTGGCACTGTCGGCGGCGGTTTGGTGGGGTCACCGGGGACGTGTTTGGGGGGCTTGCGGAGACTGCCGGTACGACTGCGCTCGTGGTGCTTGCGCTGGGTGGGTAGGTGCGGGTGCGTGGGGGCTGGTCGCGCAGTTCCCCGCGCCCCTTAGGTGGGCTGCTCTCAGGCCCTGTTCAACAGGACCGGCGCCACGCGCCCAACTCGTACTTCTTCTCCAGGGAACTCAGCTTCAGGCGGCGGGAGTCGGAGCAGAAGCGGCTCGTCGGGAGGTCGTACTCGACGTGGAACACCGCCTTGTTGGCCTTGATGAAAGGCTTCAGGGTGTCGCACTCGTCGTACTGGGCGCACTGTTCGTTGACCGCGAAGTCGAAGTCGGTTACCAGGGCGGGAATTTGGGCGAGGTCGTTCTTCAGGCCGACCGACATGCCCCGGGCGTGGGCCAGCTTGGCGATGAGGCGGTTGTAGCGGAGTTGGTCGGCGGCCTTGAGGGGGAAGCCGGTGTCGTTCTGGTAGCCGTCCATGTTGTCGGGCTCCACGGCGTCGAAGCCCTTCTCGCGGCACATGTCGAGGCGGGCCGCCATCAGGGATTCGAGGACGTCCGTGCGGCGGATGTCCAGCCAGCGTTCGCCCTTCCAGCCGTTGCCCTTGCCCAGCACCGACTTGGGGAACTTCTTGGCGTCCGGGCGGAAGTCCTCCCAGGCGCCGGTGGAGAGGTAGCAGATGACCTTGCGGCCCTTGTCGTGCAGCGCGGTCACCGTCGCCTTGGAGTGGTCGAAGCCGTCGATGTCGTAGACCGGGACGTCGATGGATGTGTCCAGGCGGCCGCTCAGCTGCCACTGCCAGGCCACTCCCGGGCGGGGCTGCCAGCGCTTCCCGGTGGTCTGTGTGGGGGTCGGCTTGTCGTCGGGGGTGGCGGTGCAGCCCGCGAGGAGCAGGAGGAGGAGCGCGAGCAGGGGGGTGAGGCGGATCATGGAACGGGCTCCAGGGTGTGGGGCAAGGTACCCCACGGATGATCTCCCACACCCGGTACCGCGCAGTGCACCGAGGCTCCCCGGGCGCGGGCCGCTGCTTCGAAGTCGACCTCGGGCGGGACGCCGTAGACGAGGTGGCCGAGGTGGGTTCCCTTGGTGCCGGGCCAGGGTTGGGGCGGTAGTTGGCGGTACGTCGTCCAGGGGCCCTCGAAGGTGATCAGGACGTCGGCTATGCGGGCGTACGACGGGTGGGGTGTCGTGCCGTGGTTCAGCACGAGCGTGCCGCAGCCGGTGGCCCAGGCTGCGCTCGCCAGGCGTTGGTAGTGCCTGAAGTCCTTTTGTGCGGTGGGGACTTGGTCGAAGAAGGCGCCGTTCGTGCCGTACCAGTCGTGGTAGCGGGTGAGGTCCTGGGCTATGTCTGCGTACGGGCGGCTGCCGTACGCCGTGTCCGTGTAGCCGAGCAACCGGACGTCTGTTGCCCGGAGTTGGGCCGCCAGATCGGCGAAGGCGGGGTCGGGGGCCTCGCCCGGGCCGCTGGCCGGGTTGAGGATCACGCCGTAGAGGCGGGGGGCCGCCGCCAGGATCGCGGCCCACTCGGCGGGGCGGACGGTCGGGTGTTCGTAGTAGGGGACGAGTAGTTGGCTCATCTGTGTGCCGTGACTCTGCTCAACAGGGCGCCGACCAGGACCACTTGGACCGTCGCCGCCGTGCCGTACACGTACACGGCGATCCAGTGCGGGTCGGCGGCGTGGGTGAGCAGGGCCACTGTCTGGGCCGCGGCTGCCGCGCAGCAGGTCGTTGCCGCGGCGAGGACCGCGCCGAAGGACTGGAGGAGCAGGCCTGTCCACAGGACCATGCCGAGGAGGAGCGGGCCGGTGAGGCTGACGGCGTTGATGTGGGGGGTGTGTGGCCAGAGGGCGGTGGCGAGGAGGGTGAGGGTGAGCAGGGCGGCGAGGTAGGCGGTCAGGCACAGGGTGAGGGTGAGGGCCGTTGTGCGCCAGAAGGCTTTGGGGGTGCGGCTGTTCCGTATGCCGGTGAGGCTGCCGCTGCGGAAGCGGTAGAGGAGCCACTCGGCTGGGCCCATGCTCAGGGTCAGGGCGACTGCGGCGACCGCGCTGCCGCTCAGGGCGGCGTAGAGGACGAGGGCGCCGCTGCCCAGGCCGAACAATGCGAAGGGGAGGGAGCTTGTCAGTCGGGGGGACATTGTTGATTTTTGGCTGCGGGTGCGTGGGGGCTGGTCGCGCCCACGCGGCGGTAGCCGCAAATCAAATACAGCCCCGCGCCCTTTAAGGGCGATCCCGTCAGGCCTTACTTCAAGTAGAGCGAGTGTCACTACCGCCAAAAGCGAGCCCAGGAGCAGGACCAGCCGCGCTGCATCTGGTACCTCGTGGACCATCGCCACCACCGCGACCGCCGTCATCGGCAACAGCGTTGCCAGCAAAGCCCGTTCGCGGCCCATGACCAAAAGGACGGTTGCCGCGCCCAGGTAGACGGACTGGCCCGCGGCGAAGATCACGGCTGTCGGGTGGGTGGTGCCCGCGACCGCCAGGGCGACCGCGGCGCCCAGGAGTGCGCCCAGGGGTGCCCCGACGAGGAGGCTGTGGCGGGCCGCCGGTTTGTCGCCCAACCCCAGCCAGGAGTACGCGCGGTGGGCCAGGCCCTGGTTCCAGGTCCAGCCGACCAGGGCGCCGGAGAGGAGGGGGAGGGTGCCTGCCGGGAGGCCGAAGGACTCGGGGTGGCCCGCGAGCAACGGTGCCCCCAGGACGTAGCCGAAGCCCGGGAGGGCGAAGACGACGCCTCGCAACAGGCAGCCGAGCAGGCCTATTTGCCAGGGGTCGTGGGCGGGGCCGTCGGGCTCCGGGAAGCGGCGGCCGACGCGTTCGTACAACTCCTCCGCCAGGGCGAAGGAGTTCTTGACGCCGTACCGCTCGCGTATCTGGTCGTCCGACATGCCGTCGGATTCGAGGAGCGCGGCGATCTCGTCGGGGTGCACGGCCGCGGCGACGAACTCGTCGAGGCGTTCGGCCAGTTCGTCGATCGGGTCGGGCTCCGCCCAGCTCGGTGAGCGGCGTTGCTTGGGGACGCCGGGGACGGTGTCCGAACTCGCCCCCGGCGGCAGCCAGATGGAACCGGTCACCAGTCGGTACCGTCCGTCGCGACGGCCTTGTACCACGGATCGCGCAGTTCGGCGGTCCAGTCGGCGACGGTCTCGACCGTGGGCTCGTACACCTCGGGGCGGCCCGCGAGCTCTTGGTAAATAGTCCGGAAATTGTCCACGGATCGACGCAACGTGAAGCGCTCGATAACCCTCTGCCGGGACAACTCGCCCAATTTCAGGCGGCGTTCGTCGTCGCGGAGGAGGGTGAGGACGGCGGCGGCCATCTTCTCCGGCTCACGCGGCGGGACGACGAGGCCGGTGTCGCCGACAGCCTCGCTGACTCCGCCGACGTCGGTCGAGACGGTCGTACGGCCGCAGGACATGGCCTCGATGATGGAGAAGGGGAAGCCTTCGGAGATCGAGGAGAGCATGACGACGTGTCCGGCCGCGTACGCGCGCCAGACCTCGGTGATGCGGCCCTCGAAGGTGACCCCGTCGGTGACGCCCAACTCGGCGGCGAGCTTTTCGAGTTTGGTGCGGTAGGCCTCGCCGCCGGCCGGTACCGGGCCGAACAACCGCAGCCTGGTTTCGGGCATTTCGGCGCGCACGGAGGCATACGCGCGTAGAAGTGTTTCGAGGTCCTTGATGGGGTCCACGCGGCCGCACCAGGAGAGGGTGGGGATCTCCGGTTCGGGCCCTGCGTGCGGGAAGGCGGCCGGGTCGACGCCGTTGTAGACCGTGCGGATCTTGTCGGCGTCGGCGCCGCCGCGCTCCTCCCAGCGGCGGTTGTACTGGTTGCACGGGGTGATCAGGTCGGCGGCCTTGTACCCGTGGGAGTTCAGCTCGCGGTAGAAGCCGAGCATGAACGCCTTCACGGGCCAGCGCTGGCCGTCGCGGCGGTAGCCGAGGTAGCGCTCGCGCAGGTAGATGCCGTGCTCGGTGAGGAGGAAGGGCACTCCGTCGAGCTTCTTGGCGGCGAGTGCGGGCAGGGTCGCGAGGCCGCTGCTGACGGCGTGGGCGACACAGTCCTCGGGGATACGGACGCCGAGCGGGCGAAGTGCGTGCTCCAGCAGGTCCGTTGCGGTGAGCGCGTCGTGAACTGTGGGGCGGGCGGCGGCCGTTGCCAGGTGCGGCATCGTCCATATCCACATCAGCGAGCGCAGCGCCGTCTCGGTGCGCAGGGCCGCCGGCAGGCGTCCTTGGCGGGCGAGTTGGGCCAGGTCGTAGAGGCTCTCGCCGAAGTCGCAGTGGGCCTCGGGGTCGAGGAAGGAGAGCAGGAACCGCTCGTAGGAGTCGACGAAGCGGCGGCGGGCGGCGCCGTACAGGCCGTGGTTGCGGCGGCCGGGGCGCGGGCCCCAGGTCGGGACGGAGGTGTGGCGGTAGGCGTTGGACGGCAGCTCCCAGGTCACGGGTTCGCGACCGCTGCCGGTGAGCGACAGGATGTGGAAGTCCACCTCCGGCATGCCCTTGACGAGTTGGTCGCACCAGGTGCTGACCCCGCCGTGGACGTGCGGATAGGTGCCTTCGGTGAGCATGGTGACATGACGGCCGGTACGCATCATGCGAGTTCCCCCCTGCGGAACTGTGGACGGCTCTGGCGCACACCCCGGCCGGTCGGTGGTGGCCGGGGTGCGCGCGATGGCTGGCTGCGCTGCGCTGTCGTGGGGTCAGGCGGGCAGGTTCAGCGTGAGAGCGGTCTGCGTAAGCTCCGGCGTGGTCCAGGCCGAGCGCTCTCCCGCGTACGGCGTCCCGAACGCGGCTGTGCCCAGAGGTAGTTGCTTGGTGGTCCCTTCGGGTGCTGTCAACGGGATCTGGATCCCTGTGGGGGCGTTGACGGTGACGGTGGTGCCGATCCGGTACGCCTCGACGTCGCCGTTCGTGACGGCGGTCTGCCAGGCGGCGCGGTTCTGGAGTTCGGTGCCGATCGCGCTCTCCCGCAGGTTCTCCAGCGGGGTGTTGTCGGCGAACAGCGCCTGGTAGTCGGCGAGCACCTGGTCCAGGACCGGGTAGAGGACGCGGTCCTCGGCCAGGTTGGACTGGTGCGCGTAGTGCGGGAGCGGGTCGTTGCTGATGGCGTGGCCGAGGTCGGTGGCCGCCTCCTGCGGGACGATGTAGTCGTCGTAGCCGGTGGCGGTGTCCAACGGGGCTGCCAGGCAAGTGGAGTTGGGGTTGTTCTCGCAGGCGCCGCTGCCGCCGTCGGCCGTGGAGGTGTAGATCCAGTTGTACTCGTCGGCCATCTCGGCCTTGGTGCCCGTGTTGTAGTACACGTTCATCGGGTAGCGGGGCACGGTGAGCGCGTCGCCGACGGCCCGCTGGTCGCTCTCGCGGGAGTGGTCGGAGCCCGTCCAGGTGATGCCGTTGTCGGCGAGGGCGCCGGCCAGGTTCGGGTTGTCGTCGGGCTGCTGCGGCAGCGTCTTGAGACCCGAGTGCTCACCGGTGACCAGCTCGTCCCGCTCGACCGGAAGGCCGTTCGCCAGAGCCCAGTTGTAGTTGTTGCCGATCTCTGCGGAGATGTCCGCCTGGCTCATGTACTGGGTCGAGCCGTCCGCGTTCTTCGCGCAGCTCCAGGGCACGGTCGTCAAGTCCTGGACGCAGCCGAGGAATTCGTGCGTGTACGTGTGGTTGATCCAGCGGAAGTCGGCCTTGTCGGCGAGGAGTTGGTCGGTGAGGGCGTCCGTGCCGCCGTTCTCGCTCTTCCAGTCCTCGCCCAGGCCCGCGTTGAAGGCCAGGTCGAAGGTGAAGCCGTGGTCCTGCTCCCACTGGGCCGCGTACGCCGCGTCGGCCTCGGTCATCCGGATCGGCGTGGCCGTCGAGCCCTCGCCCGCCGCGCAGTCGTAGTCGCCGGGCGTGCAGTTGAGCTCGGTGTCCCAGCGGTCGTCGGGCGCGAAGACGTCGTCGACATGCACCGAAAAATAGTTGCGCGCCTGACCCAGGTGCACGCCCTGAGTCAGCCATTCGACGATGCCGCGCGCCAACACCCGGAACTGCTCCTGGTATTGGTTGTACGCGAAGGTCAGCACCAGTTCGCGGCGCCCGTCGTGCGCGTACTCGCCGACCAGGCTGCCGCGCCCGGTGCCGCCCGGTACGGCGGTGTCGACGTAGCTCGTGAAACCGGTCCTGGGCGTGGCCACGAAGCCGTAACTCTCCTGCACGGACGAGGAGTTGTCCTCGAACGTGAGCGGTCCGTCGAGATAGCCGAAATAGCCCGCCTTGCCGTCGGCGGTGACATCTGCCTCATGCCCGTCGAGTGCCCCGGAGTAGGCGGCGTAGTCGAGACCGACCTCCGGGTGCGCCCAGGTGTAGGCGTCGACCTGCGGGATGCCGTACGTCGTCTCGTAGGCGTTCAGCGCGGTCTGTTCCGCCGAACTCGTCCCGAACGGCGCCTCGTTGGGCAGGACGACACCCTGGTACTTGGCGCGAGGTGTGCCGTCGACCGTGTCGCTGAGGAAGGCCGCGTCGATCGTGGGGCGGCCCGAGTCGTTCAGGTTCACAGTCGTGTACGGAATGCCCTCGCTCTTCAGCTGGGCGGCGATGGCCTCGACGGGACTGTCCCCGTTGTCCACCACCAGTACCTTGAGATCGATGCGCGGCTCGTCGGCGGCCGATGCGCCGGGTGCCTCCAGGCCCAGCACCAGCAGCCCTGCGGCCGCCAGTACGGCGGCCCCGGTTCTCCATCCGCGCGTTCCGTGCGCCATGTCGCCCCTCCCCCAAGCGATCCTCCCTGTGGTCGTCTCGCGGAGGATCCATGGAAATCATGCAAATCGATGAGCATGTCGCCCACATGAACCTCACGAGTGTGTCGCAGGACATCCAGGGTGAGGATCGAGAAGTGGCCACTCCGCTTCCGGTAGGTGAACCCCCCGCGGGAATGAGCCATCGAGCACACGCGCGTACGCTCGTCCTGGGCGCTCAGCTGCCCCCTATGCCCACCACCGCCGCAGGTCGGAAATAGGGTCGGCTGTCGGGCCCGGTCGACCCACCCCGTTCGGCCACGGAAACTTCACATCGGAAGCGAGAATTCACCACTGTGACTGCTCTCACTCTCAGCACCGCCGCGGCGCCCGGCCTGCGGGCCGACGCGATCGTGATCGGTGTCGGCAAGGGCGGCAAGGGCCCGGTCGTCGCACCGGGCGCCGACGCCGTGGACAAGGCGTACGACGGCAGGCTCGCCGGCGTCCTGGAGACCCTGGGCGCCTCCGGTGCCGAGGGCGAGATCACGAAGCTGCCCGCACCGGCCGGCTTCAAGGCACCGCTCGTGCTCGCGGTGGGACTCGGCGCGGAGCCCGAGGAGGGCGAGGAGTACGGCGCCGAGGCGCTGCGCCGGGCCGCCGGTGTCGCCGCCCGCGCGCTCACCGGCGCCAAGAAGGCCGCCTTCGCGCTCCCCCTCGCCGACGCCGCCGACGCCGGTGCGATCGCCGAGGGCGCGCTGCTCGGCGCGTACTCCTTCGACGCGTACAAGGGCGGCGCCAAGGACGCGAAGGGCAAGGCCCCGCTCGGCGAGGTCGCCCTGCTCGGCGGCAAGCCGCGCGACAAGGAGTACAAGGCGGCCGTAGAGCGTGCTCTGGCGGTCACCGAGGAGCTCAACCGCGCCCGCGACCTGATCAACACCCCGCCGAACGACCTCGACCCCGAGGCCTTCGCGGCCGTCGCGCAGACCGCGGCGAAGGAGCACGGCATCAAGGTCGAGGTGCTCGACGAGAAGGCCCTGGAGAAGGGCGGCTACGGCGGCATCCTCGGCGTCGGCGCCGGTTCCGCGGCCGGTCCGCGCCTGGTGAAGCTGTCGTACACGCACGCCGACGCGACCAAGCACCTCGCGTTCGTCGGCAAGGGGATCACGTACGACTCGGGCGGTATCTCGCTCAAGCCGGCCGGGCACAACGAGACGATGAAGTGCGACATGAGCGGTGCGGCCGCGGTGTTCGCGGCCGTCGTCGCCGCCGCGCGGCTGGGCCTCGCCGTCAATGTCACCGGCTGGCTGGCGCTCGCCGAGAACATGCCGTCCGGCTCCGCGACGCGTCCCGGTGACGTGCTGCGGATGTACAGCGGCAAGACCGTCGAGGTGCTCAACACGGACGCGGAGGGGCGGCTTGTCCTCGCGGACGCGCTGTGGGCCGCGTCTGCGGAGAAGCCGGACGCGATCGTGGACGTGGCGACGCTGACCGGGGCGATGGTTCTGGCTCTCGGGAGCCGGACGTTCGGTGTGATGGCGAACGACGACGCGTTCCGCTCCGCGATCGTGGATGCGGCGGAGGAAGTCGGCGAGCCGTCGTGGCCGATGCCGTTGCCTGAGCACCTGCGTAAGGGGATGGACTCTCCCACCGCCGACATCGCGAACATGGGTGAGCGGATGGGTGGCGGGCTCGTCGCCGGGCTGTTCCTGCGGGAGTTCGTGGGTGAGGGGATCACCTGGGCGCACGTCGACATCGCGGGGCCCGCGTTCAACGAGGGCGGGCCGTTCGGTTACACCCCCAAGGGTGGGACCGGGTCTGCGGTGCGGACGTTGGTGCGGCTGGCCGAGCTGACTGCGGCCGGGGATCTGGGCTGACGTTCTGCGCCTCATAGCTCGATGCCTTAGGGGCGTGGGCGACCGCGGACCGGCTGTGGCCGGTCGCGCAGTTCCCCGCGCCCCTGAGGGTCGCACCTAGGTGTCTCAGTAATTCAACGTCTCTCATGTGAGCGTGTGGCGTCTCACACCCGGGCCCGGCGTCTCGTTGGGCCCCGACAAGTGCGAAGATGGGCTCGGCAGGACAGGGCCCCCACCACAGGGCCGATGAAAGAGCGGCCGGACACCAGCCGCCGCGCGGTCACTGAAGACCGGCGTACGGCGCACATGCATGGAGGACGTGACGTGGCGAACGACGCCAGCACCGTTTTCGACCTAGTGATCCTCGGCGGTGGTAGTGGCGGGTACGCCGCGGCCCTGCGCGGGGCCCAGCTGGGTCTGGACGTCGCTCTGATCGAGAAGGACAAGGTCGGCGGCACCTGCCTGCACCGAGGATGCATCCCCACCAAGGCCCTGCTCCACGCGGGCGAGATCGCCGACCAGGCCCGCGAGAGCGAGCAGTTCGGTGTCAAGGCCACCTTCGAGGGCATCGACGTACCGGCTGTCCACAAGTACAAGGACGGCGTGGTCTCGGGCCTGTACAAGGGTCTTCAGGGTCTGATCGCATCCCGCAAGGTGCACTACATCGAGGGTGAGGGGCGGCTCTCCTCCCCCACCTCCGTCGAGGTCAACGGCCAGCGCATCCAGGGCCGCCACGTCCTGCTGGCGACCGGCTCCGTGCCGAAGTCGCTGCCGGGCCTGGAGATCGACGGCAACCGGATCATCTCCTCGGACCACGCCCTCGTCCTGGACCGCGTCCCGCAGTCCGCGATCATCCTGGGCGGCGGTGTCATCGGCGTGGAGTTCGCCTCCGCGTGGAAGTCCTTCGGCGCCGACGTGACGATCATCGAGGGCCTGAAGCACCTCGCTCCTCTTGAGGACGAGAACTCCTCCAAGCTTCTTGAGCGCGCATTCCGCAAGCGCGGCATCAAGTTCAACCTGGGCACCTTCTTCTCGAAGGCCGAGTACACCGAGAACGGTGTCAAGGTCACCCTCGCCGACGGCAAGGAGTTCGAGGCCGAGCTGCTGCTCGTCGCGGTGGGCCGCGGCCCGGTCTCCGCCGGTCTCGGCTACGAGGAGCAGGGCGTCGCGATCGACCGCGGCTACGTCACGGTCGACGAGTACATGCGGACGAACGTCCCGACCATCTCCGC
Organism: Streptomyces prunicolor; assembly: GCF_045162825.1. Classification (NCBI taxonomy): domain Bacteria; kingdom Bacillati; phylum Actinomycetota; class Actinomycetes; order Kitasatosporales; family Streptomycetaceae; genus Streptomyces; species Streptomyces prunicolor. The sequence continues at coordinate 2,936,557 of NZ_CP108676.1, forward strand.
CGTCGGCGACCTCGTCCCGACGCTCCAGCTCGCGCACGTCGGCTTCGCCGAGGGCATCCTGGTGGCGGAGCGTCTGGCCGGTCTGAAGACCGTTCCGATCGACTACGACGGTGTCCCCCGGGTGACGTACTGCCACCCCGAGGTCGCCTCCGTGGGCATCACCGAGGCCAAGGCCAAGGAGATCTACGGCGCGGACAAGGTCGTCGCTCTGAAGTACAACCTCGCGGGCAACGGCAAGAGCAAGATCCTCAACACCTCGGGCGAGATCAAGCTCGTCCAGGTGAAGGACGGTGCCGTGGTCGGCGTCCACATGGTCGGCGACCGCATGGGCGAGCAGGTCGGCGAAGCCCAGCTGATCTACAACTGGGAAGCGCTGCCCGCCGAGGTCGCCCAGCTGATCCACGCCCACCCGACGCAGAACGAGGCGCTCGGCGAGGCCCACCTGGCACTGGCGGGCAAGCCTCTCCACTCCCACGACTGACCCCCTCGGTCGGACGACGACACAGACTTCCGCAATTCGTAAGGAGCAACCGAAACCATGGCGGTTTCCGTAACCCTTCCGGCGCTCGGTGAAAGCGTCACCGAGGGCACTGTCACCCGCTGGCTGAAGGCCGAGGGCGAGCGAGTAGAGGCCGACGAGCCGCTGCTCGAGGTATCGACCGACAAAGTCGACACCGAGATCCCCTCCCCCGTCGCCGGTGTGCTGGCCTCCATCAAGGTGGCCGAGGACGAGACCGTCGAGGTCGGCGCAGAGCTGGCCGTGATCGACGACGGCACCGGCGCTCCCGCCGCCGCCCCGGCCCCGGCCGCAGAGCCCGAGGCGGCTCCGGCCCCCGCTGCCGCTCCGGCCCCGGTCGCCGAGGCCCCCGCGGCTGCGGCGCCCGCCCCCGCCGAGGCGCCCGCCGCCCCGGCAGCCGGCGCCTCCGGTACCGACGTCGTGCTGCCCGCACTGGGCGAGTCGGTCACCGAGGGCACCGTCACCCGCTGGCTGAAGGCGGTCGGCGAAGAGGTCGCCGAGGACGAACCCCTCCTGGAGGTCTCGACCGACAAGGTCGACACCGAGATCCCCTCCCCGGTCGCCGGCGTCCTGCTGGAGATCCTGGTCGGCGAGGACGAGACCGCCGAGGTCGGCGCCAAGCTCGCCGTCGTCGGCGCCCCGGGTGCCGCTCCGGCGGCTGCCCCGGCTCCGGCCGCCCCGGCGCCCGCCCCGGCGGCTGCCGCTCCGGCTCCGGCCCCCGCGCCGGTGGCCCCCGCGGCTCCGGTCGCGCCGCCCGCCCCGGCTCCGGCGCCCGCTCCGGTCGCCGCTGCTCCGGTGGCCGCTCCGGCTCCGGTCGCCCCCGCCGCCCCGGCCCCCGCGCCGGTCGCTGCTCCGGCTCCGGTCGCCCCGGCCGCTCCGGCGCCCGCCGCCGCACAGGCCACGGACGACGGCGCGTACGTCACCCCGCTGGTGCGCAAGCTCGCCTCCGAGAACGGCGTGGACCTGTCCACCGTCAAGGGCACCGGCGTCGGCGGCCGTATCCGCAAGCAGGACGTCATCGCCGCCGCCGAGGCCGCGAAGGCCGCTGCAGCCGCTCCGGCTCCCGCAGCCACCACCGCTGCTCCGGCCGCCGCGAAGAAGACGCCGACCCTGGAGGCCTCTCCCCTCCGCGGCCAGACCGTCAAGATGCCCCGCATCCGCAAGGTCATCGGCGACAACATGGTCAAGGCGCTGCACGAGCAGGCGCAGCTGTCCTCGGTCGTCGAGGTCGACATCACGCGCCTGATGAAGCTCCGCGGCCAGGCGAAGGACTCCTTCGCGGCCCGCGAGGGCGTCAAGCTCTCCCCGATGCCGTTCTTCGTGAAGGCGGCGGCCCAGGCGCTGAAGGCCCACCCGGCCATCAACGCCCGGATCAACGTCGAAGAGGGCACGATCACCTACTTCGACACCGAGAACGTCGGTATCGCGGTGGACTCCGAGAAGGGCCTGATGACCCCGGTCATCAAGCACGCGGGCGACCTGAACATCGCCGGTATCGCCAAGGCCACCGCCGAGCTCGCGGGCAAGGTCCGGGCGAACAAGATCACCCCGGACGAGCTGTCCGGCGCGACCTTCACGATCTCCAACACCGGTTCGCGCGGCGCCCTGTTCGACACGATCATCGTGCCCCCGAACCAGGTCGCGATCCTCGGCATCGGTGCCACGGTCAAGCGCCCGGCGGTCATCGAGACCGAGGAGGGCACGGTCATCGGCGTCCGCGACATGACGTACCTGACCCTCTCCTACGACCACCGCCTGGTGGACGGCGCGGATGCCGCCCGCTACTTGACGGCGGTCAAGGCGATCCTGGAGGCGGGCGAGTTCGAGGTCGAGCTCGGCCTGTAGCCGACTCACCGGCCGCCTGGCCTGTTGTTCGTACGGTGCCCCCGTTCCGGAATCTTCCGGGCGGGGGCACCGCGCGTTTCCCGGACGCGCGGCAGGTCGTATGCCGCTCGGCATCCCGGCGTACGATCCCGTCGTGTGCCGGTGCCGCAGCCGGTGCCGCCGCCGGGCCGGGCGCACAGCCGACCCCGGTCGACCCGGCCCAACTCCCGGGCGCCGTCCGGTCTCACGAAGACTCGGGCGCCGCCGGGGCGGGGTGTCGGCGATGATCCGTAGCCGCGCGGTGTCCGTCCGGCCGCACGCCGGAGTGAGCGCCGGTCGACAACCGGTCACCCTCGCCGCCATCAACCCGGGACCACGGCCCCACTTCGAACTCCCCAGTTCATCGCGCCCCCCCGACGCCCCGAAGGGCACCCGCGCACTCCGCCCACCAGCGTGTAAGTCTCGTCTCACCTGCATGAAAGCGCCCCCGTGCGCCCCTCCCGAGCGGGCGTGCGGCCTTATTGTCTAAACGTCAAACGCCCTTAAGGAGCTCTCATGACCGCGCCCGTCGTCCACTCGCTGCGCGAACAGATCCGCGAGCACATCGTGGAGGGGATCGTGAGCGGGCGCTGGAAGCCGGGCGAGCGGATCGTGGAGCGGCGGATCGCGACCGAGCTGGAGGTCAGCCAGACGCCGGTGCGGGAGGCGCTGCGCGAGCTGGAGTCGTTGCGGCTGATCGAGTCCGCGCCGAACAAGGGCGTACGGGTACGGAATCTGACCGCGGCCGACCTGGAGGAGAGCTACCCGGTGCGGGCCGGTCTTGAGGCGATCGCGGCCGAGCTGGCGGCCGAGAAGCTGGCCGAGGACTGCTCGGCGCTCGAACCGCATGTCGCCGCGCTGTACGAGGCGGACCGCGCCGCGGACGGGACCGGACAGGTGCGGCACACCGTCGGCTTCCACCGTGAGCTGGTCCGGGCCGCCGGCAACTCCGTACTGCTGCACACCTGGGAGGGCCTCGGCATCGAGGTGTTCACGGCGCTCTCGATCCGTTGGCTCGGGACCGTGCAGCAGTCGTACGCGGAGGAGCACGAGGAGTTGGTGGCCGCGTTCCGGCGCCGGGATCCGCGGATCGCGGAGCTGGTGAAGGCGCACGTTCTGGGCTGCGCCCCGCGTCCGTGACGCACCCGAGCACAGCCATGCTCACCTGCGAAAACTCCCCGGAAATCAGCCAAAAACACGGCACCCGGTGCCCTCGCAAAAGGCACGCCGTGCCGACTTTCTCGTAATCAAGATATTTTGCCCGGGAACCTTTGATCGATCATCGATCAGGGAGTTACAGTCACCGACGGGCCACGCGGCGGAAGCCGCACCGTGTCACAGCACAAGGGCCCGCCGCCCTGTCCTGCCAAAGACCAAGGGCACCCCCGAAATCCCCTTGCCGATGAGGGAACCCCCCTTCGACCGAGGAAGGCGGCGTTATGACCGACCCCTACGCCATCCAGCCGAGCGAGCTCGACCAGCTCCCGGACCGCGACCCCGAGGAGACCGCCGAATGGCAGGCCTCCCTGGACGCCGTCACGAAGGCTGCGGGCCCGCACCGTGCCGCGTACCTGATGCGCCGCACGCTGGAGCGCGCGGAGGGCAACGGCCTCGCGCTGCCCAAGCTGCTTGAGACGGACTACGTCAACACCATCCCGACCGCCGCCGAGCCGTCCGCACCCGGAGACGAGGCGCTGGAGCGCCGGATCACCGCGTGGAACCGCTGGAACGCGGCGGCGATGGTGACCCGCGGTGCGAAACACGGCGTCGGCGGCCACATCGCGACCTTCGCGTCCGCGGCCTGGCTGTACGAGACCGGCTTCAACCACTTCTTCAAGGGCAAGGAGGCCGACGGGTCGGGCGACCAGCTCTACATCCAGGGCCACGCCTCCCCCGGCATCTACGCCCGCGCCTTCCTCGACGGCCGCCTCACCGAGGCGCACCTCGACAACTTCCGCCAGGAGGCGGGCGGCAACGGCCTCCCGTCGTACCCGCACCCGCGGCGCCTGCCCTGGCTGTGGGAGTTCCCGACCGTTTCCATGGGCCTCGGTCCGCTGTCGGCGATCTACCAGGCCCGCTTCAACCGTTACCTCACCGCGCGCGGCATCAAGGACGTCTCCGAGTCGCACGTCTGGGCGTTCCTCGGCGACGGCGAGATGGACGAGCCCGAGTCGACGGCGGCCCTCGCACTGGCGAGCCGTGAGGGTCTGGACAATCTCACCTTCGTCATCAACTGCAACCTCCAGCGCCTCGACGGCCCGGTCCGCGCGAACTTCAAGATCGTGCAGGAGCTGGAGGCCCAGTTCCGCGGCGCCGGCTGGAACGTCATCAAGTCGCTGTGGGGCAACGCCTGGGACGAGCTGTTCCGGCTCGACACCACGGGCGCGCTGGTACGCCGCCTGCGCGAGGTACCGGACGCCCAGGTGCAGACGTACCAGACGCGTGGCGCCGCCTACATCCGCGAGGACTTCTTCGGCAAGGACCCGGCGCTCGTCGAGCTCGCGAAGCTGCTGAGCGACGACAAGATCCTCGAGTGTTTCCACCTCTCGCGCGGTGGTCACGAGGCGAGCAAGGTCTACGCCGCGTACAAGGCGGCCGTAGAGCACAAGGGCGGCCCGACGGTCATCCTGGCGCAGACGGTCAAGGGCCACACGCTCGGCGAGGGCTTCGCGTCGAAGAACGCCAACCACCAGATGAAGAAGCTCTCGACGGACGAGTTCAAGCAGATGCGTGACCTGCTCGAACTCCCCATCAAGGACAGCGACTTCATCGACGGAGTCGTTCCTTACGGCCACCCCGGCGCCGACTCCCCCGAGGTCCGTTACCTCCAGGAGCGCCGCGCGGCCCTCGGCGGCCCGGCCCCCGCTCGCCGCACGCACGCGATCGCTCCGCTGCCCTCCGCCGCCGACAAGACGTTCGCGTCCTTCGACAAGGGCTCGGGCAGCCAGAACGTCGCTACGACGATGGCGTTCGTACGGCTCGTCAAGGACCTGGTCCGCGACAAGGAGACCGGCAAGCGCTGGGTGCCGATCGTCCCCGACGAGGCGCGCACGTTCGGCATGGAGTCGCTCTTCCCGTCCCTCGGGATCTACTCCCCCAAGGGCCAGACGTACGAGCCCGTCGACCGCGACCAGCTCATGTACTACAAGGAAGCCAAGAACGGCCAGATCCTCAACGAGGGGATCACCGAGGCCGGTTCGATGGCGGACTTCATCGCCGCGTCGACGTCGTACGCGACGCACGGCGAAGCGATGATCCCCTTCTACATCTTCTACTCGATGTTCGGCTGGCAGCGCACGGCCGACCAGATGTGGCAGCTCGGCGACCAGCTCGGCCGCGGTTTCCTCGTCGGCGCGACGGCCGGCCGTACGACGCTGACGGGCGAGGGCCTTCAGCACGCCGACGGCCACTCCCCCGTGATCGCGGCGACGAACCCGGCCGCGCTGTCGTACGACCCGGCGTTCGCGTACGAGGTCGCGGCGATCGTCAAGGACGGCATCCGCCGCATGTACGGCGAGGCGGCCCCGGGCGAGGACTCGAACGTCTTCTACTACCTCACCGTCTACAACGAGCCGATCCCCCAGCCCGCCAAGCCGGCCGGCCTCGGCATCGACGAGGGCATCGTCAAGGGCCTGTACCGCTTCAACACGGCGGAATCGGCGGGACTTTCGCCGGCTGCCAACGCGGCGCGGATCCAGCTCCTGGGCTCCGGTACGGCGATCCACTGGGCGCTGAAGGCGCAGCGGCTGCTCGCGGAGGAGTGGGGTGTGGCGGCTGATGTGTGGTCTGCCACGTCCTGGACCGAGTTGCGGCGGGACGCGCTGGACGCGGACGCGGCGCTGCTGCGGGGCGAGGAGCGAATTCCGTACGTGCGGCAGGCGCTGCAGGGTGCCGAGGGTCCGGTGCTCGCGGTCTCCGACTACATGCGCCAGGTTCCCGACCAGATCGCGCAGTGGGTCGAGCAGGACTACTCGTCGCTGGGCGCTGACGGGTTCGGGCTGTCGGACACGCGGGATGCGGCGCGTCGGTACTTCGGCGTGGACGCGGAGTCGATCGTCGTGGCGGCGCTGGCGCAGTTGGCGCGGCGTGGGGAAGTGAAGGCTACGGCGGTTAAGGAGGCGCGGGAGCGCTACGGCTTGTAGGGGAGTTCTTCGCCCCCGCCGCCCCTACCCGTCCCATCCTTCTGGGGCTCCGCCCCAGACCCCGCCAGGAGGCTCTGCCCCCTGGACCCCCGCTCCTCAAACGCCGGAGAGGCTGAATTTCAGCCTCTCCGGCGTTTGAGGACGAGGCCGTTCAGGCCGAAGCGGGGGGTCGGGGGCTGGCCCCCGGGACCGGAGCCCCTGGGGATGGGACGGGTAGGGGCGGCGGGGGCGAGATCCCTCATCATGAAGGCATGCGCGCTGCCCGCCTGATCAAAATGGTGCTGCTGCTCCAGTCCCGCGCCTCCATGACCGCCGCCGAACTGGCACAGGAGCTGGAAGTCTCCGAGCGGACCATCACCCGGGACGCGCAGGCACTGTCCGAGGCGGGCGTCCCTGTGTACGCGGATCGAGGGCGGGCCGGCGGGTATCGGCTGGTCGGCGGGTACCGGACCCGGCTCACCGGGCTGGCCCGTGGCGAGGCCGAGGCGCTCTTCCTGAGCGGGGTGCCGGGGGCGTTGCGCGAGATGGGGTTGGAGGACGCCGCGTCGGCTGCGCGGTTGAAGGTGTCCGCAGCCTTGATGCCCTCCCTGTCGGATGCCTCGCGGGCGGCGGCCCAGCGGTTCCACCTCGACGCCCCCGGCTGGTTCACCGAGCCCAAGACACCCGAACTGCTCCCCGCCGCAGCGGACGCGGTGTGGGACGACCGGAGGATGGTCGCGCGGTACCGGCGCGACGACTCCGACGTCGAACGGGAACTGGAGCCGTACGGACTCGTCCTCAAGGCGGGGGTCTGGTACCTGTGCGCGCGGGTCACCGCCACCCTCGATTCCTATCGGGTGTACCGCATCGACCGGTTCACGGCGGTGGAGCCGAGCGCCGAACGCTTCGTACGGGACCCGGATTTCGACCTTCCGGCGTTCTGGGAGGAACGGGCGGAGCAGTTCGCGCGGTCGATCCTGCGGGCGGAGGTCGTGGTGCGGCTGTCGCCGGACGGTGCGCGGAGGCTGCCGTACGCCGTCGATCCGGCCGCCGCGAGGGAGGCGCTGGAGGTCGCGGGCGACCCGGAGAACGACGACGAGTGGGTGACGTTGACCCTGCCGGTGGAGTCCGAGGAGGTGGCCCACAGCCAGCTCGCGGGGCTCGGCCCGGACGTGGAGGTGCTGGCACCGGAGAGTCTGCGGGCACGCTTCACGGACGACGCGCTACGGCTGGCCGCGCTGTATCGCCGCCCATAACGATCTGCCCCGCTCCAGGTGACAATCCGCTGCACTCCGCGTGCGCGCACCCCCTCCAGGCCCGATGCTTGACCCGTGATGGACGAGACGGAGTTCTGGGAGTTGGTGGACGCCACCCGCGAGGCCGCCGAGGGCGACCCCGAGGAGCAGGCCGACCTGCTCGTCGACCGGCTTCTGCTGTTGGACCCGGAGCTGGTCCTGGACTTCGCCCGGCATTTCGAGGCCCGTTACAACCGCGCGTACACGTGGGACCTCTGGGGTGCCGCGTGGGTGCTGCTGGACGGCGCGAGCGACGACGCGTTCGACTTCTTCCGGTGCTGGCTGATCGGTCAGGGCCGTGAGGTGTACGAGGGTGCCGTGCACGACCCCGACTCGCTGGCCGAGCTCATCGACGACTTCGACGACGAGATCGACGGCGACGGTGAGGAACTGGGGTACGCGGCGGACGAGGCGTACGAGCAGTTGACCGGTACCGTCGCCCCCGACCTGGGGATTCCGCCGGCGCCCGCCGAGCCGCTCGGGGCGCCGCTCAATCTGGAGAACGAGGCCGTGCTCGCGGAACGTTTCCCGAAGCTGCGGGAGAGGTTCCGGCAGGAGTGAGAGGGGTACGGCGATGAGTGCCCACCCCTCGACCGAGTCGATGGGCTCGATCGACCGGATCCCGGATCCCAGTGAGGTCACCGTGGCTCGAATACCGTACCCGGAGCGTTCCGCCAAGGCCGTGGACGCGCTTCCCACCCCGTTGAACGCGTTCCGCATGTTCTCCCACGCCCCGGATCTGACGGGTCCGGCGATCGACCTTGGCATGGGCGTGCTCGGGTCGTCGATACCGGTGCGGTTGCGCGAGCTGGTGGTGATGTCGGTGGCGGCACGCACCGACTGCGCCTACGGGATCGTCCAGCACCGCCCGATAGCGCTCCACGCGGGGGTCACCACCGACCAGTTGGCGGCGGTCGTCGAACTCCGGCCCGAGGAGGGCGAGTTCGACGAGGTCGAGTCGGCGCTGCTGACGGCGACGGAGGAGCTGATGACCCAACACACGCTCACGGACACCACGTTGGGCACCCTGCGCAAACACCTGACCGACCGTCAGGTGGTCGAGCTGATCACGACGGTCGGGTACTACACGATGCTGGCCGGTCTCCTGAACGGGCTGGGCGTGGACATCGATCCGGCGGGCGAGAAGTACCTGGGCATGGGCCGCCAGTAGGGGCGGACACAGGCGCGTTCGTCCGACAAATTCGCTACCCGGCGGCCGGAGCACCGTGATACACAACCGTCGTGCACAACATCTTGGAGTTTCCCGAGGTCCTGCGGCTGATCGAAGACCGCTCGGCCGCGTTCCGCGCTGCGATAGCGTCCGCCCCCGACCTCGACGTCCAGGTCCCGACCTGCCCGGACTGGACGCTGCGCGAACTGGCGCAGCACCTCGGTGACGGCCGCCGCCGCCAGGCCGCCATCGTCGCGGCGGGACCGGGCGCCGAGCCCCCGGCGAGGACGGACCCGAAGGGCGCCCCGACCGCACCCCGTGACCACGAGGCCCTGGACGCCTGGCTCGCCGAGTCGACCGAGCTCATGCTCGACGCGCTGCGCGAGGCCGGCCCGGACCGCGGCTGCTGGACCTGGTGGGGCCGCTCGCAGGCCCCGGAGACCAGCGGAGCCGTGGCCCGGCACCAGATTCAGGAGATCGCCGTCCACACCTACGACGCCCAGCTCACCCAGGGCGCCGCACAGCCGCTGTCGACGGACGTCGCGGTCGAGGGCGTAGACGAGTTCCTGACGACCGTCTCGGCGACGACCGTCCCTTGGCCGTTCAAGCCGGCGACCATCGACCTGCACACGACCGAGGGCCGCTCCTGGCGCCTGACCCTGAACACCGACGGCGTCCACTGCGACGACCTCGCCGCCGACGCGGAGCCGGGCGACATGGCGATGCGAGGCGCAGCGAGCGAACTGGTCCTCTACTTCTACGCGCGCGTCCCGCTCGACGGCCTGGAGACCACCGGCGACACCGAGCCGATGGAGCAGCTCGCGGACTGGGACCCGAACGCGTAGAGCGCGCACTTGTGACGCAACTGTCGGTGGTGTGCGCGCTCCTGCGTGCACCACCGGGCCCGGGGTTGCGGACATCGCGCGGCTACGGGCAGGCTGCGGGCCCGGTCGCGACCAGATATGACGAACGCGCCCCTCCCGCATCTGTGACGTCGCGTCAACTCCTGTGTCACAAGGGCGTCTTGATGCGACTCCGTTCGGAACTTCCGTCTGACCGCGGGTCTCCTATGGGACAACAACGCCCGTTCACCCCGGGCGAGTTGACGGACAAGTGCCGCCCACAGTCACCCCCGGAGGGGTCATGTTCCCGATCGTTCGCCCGCGTTCGATGGTTCTGCTCGGTGCCGCCCTCGTCGTCGTACTGACCGGCGCGGCGGTCGGCACCATGCTGCTGGTCGGAGAACAGGCCGAGGGCAGGGAACTCAACGACCCGGACCCGACGGCCGTCAGCACGGTCACCGTCTGCTCGGACGTGAAGGTCCACGCCTGGGTCACGATGAACGTCGGGACGGTCGCCAAGCCCGACGACAAGCTCGTCGACTACGACGTCGACGCCACCCGGCACGACCACGACCCCTTCGGCCGCACCCTGGCCAAGGGCTGCAACAGCGCCGCCGGAGCCTTCGGCTCCCGGATGCAGTTCAAGGCCCCCGGCCTGAACAAGGGCCGCCCCCTCTATGTGACCGCTCCGGCCGACCGCCGACACGTCCTGGTCCTCCGCCTCACCCAGCACGCGGACGGCACGGTCACCAGCACACAGCAACTGGTCGCCGCCCGCTGACGACTGCGGCTGGATCAGGGTCGGCGCACGGCTCCCCATGAGAGGCTGGACGGCATGGGGGCAGCGCCGGACGATCAGGCTTCTCGGGACTTCCTGGCCGGGATCCACGTCGGCGACCTGTGCAGCGGGACGGTCGCAGAGGTCACGCGGTCGCACGGGGCGGCGGTGACCCTGGACGGGTTCCCCGCACGCCCGCTGGGGATCGTCTCGCAGGCAGACGTTTCCTGGCTCTGGCATGACGCCACGGCCCTGGAGGTCGGCCGGCGGATCACCGCCGAAGTGACGGCCGTCGACCCGGACGGGGGCCGGGTCCGGCTGGCGATGACCGCCACCGGGAACCCGGAGCTCTGGGCGTTCCTGGCATCGCGTCGGCGCGGTGAGATTCTCTCCGGGACGGTCGCGGCGATCGAGCGGTTCGGTGTGTTCGTGTCGCTGGACGACGGCCCTGACCACCCGGTCTTCCCCGGCGTCGGGTTCATCACGGTCGCCGAACTGTCGTGGCGGCATGTCGAGGCGATGTCGGACGTCGTGCACGTCGGACAGCACATCTCATGCGAGTTCCTCCAGTTCGACGACTGGAACGGAGAGGCGAGGCTGTCCCTGAAGGCGATGCAGCCGGACCCTTTCGCAGCGTTCGTCGAAGGGCTCGCGGTGGGCCAGAGGCTGCACGGACAGGTCACCAAGTTGGTCCCGTTCGGTGCCTTCGTCCGGGTCGCCGACAGCGTTGAGGGACTGGTTCATCTCCGAGAACTCGCCCCAATGCCTGTGGAGACTCCGGAGGACGTGGTCCAGGTCGGCGACGAGGTCACGGTCGTCGTCACCGAAATCGACCGACAGCGGCGCAGGTTGGCTCTCTCCCGACGCCAGGCCTCATAGAGGCGAGGCCTCGGCCCGAACCCGGTGAGCCCACACCGTCACAGCACTAGGCGGCGGTCCGGCGGCGGGTCGTGTCCGTCGAGATGTAGGCCTGCGTCTGGTCGGCCCGTACCGCGTGGTGCATCGGGGCCGCGTTGGCCTGGTCGAGCGCGGAGGCCGTGACGGCGGCCGGGCCGAGGATCACAGTCGCGACCGCGCAGACCACCGCCCAGGGGCCGCGGGCGGACTTGGCCCAACCGGCCGACTTCTCCGTGGTGTTGGAGTGACTGCTGTTCATTTTCCCCACCTCCAGTCAGTGCGTGTGCATGACGATAGGGAGCTTGTCTCGGGGGACTCGGTGAGTTGCCTGCGAGAAACCTGTGAGCGCCGGTCGGGGCCGATCGGGGGGTCGGATATCTTCACCGGCATGGAGCCGTTCGCGTGCGACCACAAGGTCTTCGAGCATGACCGCGTCCATCTGCGGGTCGATCACGGGATCTTCGAGCTGTTCCGGCGGAATCGCATCATCAGCTCGTACCGGGCCCCGTTGAGCTGGCTGAAGGTACGGGCCGAGGCGCGCAGGAACGGCTTGACCCGGCTGCACTTCGGCAACGTCGAGGAGCTCGACGAACCGATCTACGCGAGCACGACGAGTTCCAGGCACGGGCTCGTCACCGTCGAGATCCAGACCACCGACGAGCCGCTCTACCGCGCGTTCTTCACGGAACTGGCCCACCTGTCCGACCGCCCCATCGCCTCATGACACACCCCTGACAGCGCGGCCCTCACCAACGCGATCCCGTTGAGTGACACGGGAGTTGGAGCCGGTACGGATGGTGCCGGGACCAGTCCGGCGCAGCTGCGGCAGATGCCCGTACGCACACCTCGCGGCAACGGGTCGCGGCACTCCCCGCACTCGGCCAGCGTCTCAACCCGCTTGCGTGGAGCGGTGATTGCCGGAGTCCGGGCTTCCAGGCGGTACTGGACAAGGGCGGCCGCGGATCGCACGGGGTGGGGCAGGTCGGTGGTGAGGGCCTGGTACAGGTCGGCCTCCGTCGCCCCGAGCGCCTGCCAGCGGGCGACGTGGGGCACGAGCCGTTCGATCTCACTGGCGCCGAGGCGCAGGGCGGGGGTTCGGTCGCCGAGCCGGGCAAGGAAGTTCGCGGCGCCGGTCTCCAACTCACCTGGCGGCACTGGCTGGTTGGGGGTGTTTTCCTCGGTGTTCTCGCCCAAGGGGTATGCGCCGACGGCCTGGTCCGCCCCGCCCCCGACCGGCGGGTCCTGGTCACTCGGATCAGGATCGGAAGAGGGGCGTACGGTCCCGAACGCGGCGGCGATCTCCTCCGGGACGGTCAACGCCACGTTGGATACGAGCACTTGGGTGGACCACTGGCCGGTCTCGGGGTTCTGGCTGCGCCGGGTGTGGAGGTAGCCCTCTTCTTCCAGTTGCCGCCGGGCCTTGCGAACGGCGAGGCGGCCTTCCGGCATCTTCTCGCCGAGGGACTGCACGGTTTCCCTCGAACCCTCGGGGAGGGAGAGCGCCCACTGGAGGAGTCGAACGGCGGTCCCGTTGAGGCGGGGGTGCCGGATGATCTCATTGGGGGTCTGGGAGAAGAAGCGGGCAGGCGGGATAGCATGCTGGAGCATTGCGGTGGACCTGTTTTCCACTCGTCGGTGTAGGCCCTCAGGTTGGTGTTGGCGCACCGCTGAGGGCCGCTCCGTGTCGACACACGGAGGGTGAGAACGTGATTACTGTAGCGCCGACTTTGCAGCCAAGTTTACGAAACTCGACCATTCGTCCAGCGAGAACGCCCCTTGCCGAACCCCGCCAGAGGGGACCCTCCCCGCGAAAGTGTGACAGTTCGGCGCAGAGTGTCACACTTCTGGGGGGTACCTCCTGGAGGTGGGGGTCCGCGGACTACGCCCCGGCGGCGAAGCCCACGAACGCCGTCCACTCACCCAGCGGAAACGCCAGCGTGGAACCGGACTTGGCCTTCGAGTCACGGATGTGGACCGTGGGTTGGGCTGGTTCGAGGGCTACTTCGAGGCATTCGCCGCCGGCGTCACCGCTGTACGACGACTTCCGCCACTCCAGGGCGACTTCGAGGCAGTCACCGCCCGCGTCACCGCTGTACGACGACTTCCGCCATTCCAGGGCGACTTCGAGGCATTGCCCGCCGGCGTCCCCGCTGTAGCTGAACTTGAACCACGTCAGATCTGCGGTGCTCATAGCTCGCCCACCAACCCCTCGATCAGCTTCGCGGACTCCCCCGGCGGGAGCGCCTGAGACCGGATCATGCCAAACCGCTGGAACATCGCGCTGACTTCTTCGCGATCTTCGATCACCAGACCCCCGGCCTGACCTTCAACGTACGCGACCCATTCCCGCTTGGGCGTCTCCAGCAGCGTCCACCCACCGTTGAACCCGGCGTGCGCCTCAACGTCCGTCGGCATCACCTGAATCGAGATGTTCCGCTTCTCCCCGAGTTCCAGCAACCGCTCCAACTGCCCCTTGAGGACCGCTCGTCCACCGATCGGCCGCCTCAACACCCACTCCTCGATGACCAGCGCCAGCGACACGGGCGGCACGCGGGTGAGCAGCGACTGCCGTGCCAACCGGGCCTGCACACGGTGCTCGATCGTCTCGTCGTCCAACACCGGCACTCGCGCGCTCAGCACGGCCCGCGCGTAATCCTCCGTCTGCACAAGCCCCTTGATGACATGGGTGTCGTAGGACCAGAGACTGACCGCCTCCGCCTCCCGCTCCACATAGTCGTCGAACCACGACGGATACCGCCGCCGCTCCAGATGCTCCGCCGCCGCATCGATCGCAACCCGCGCGTGCAAGAACTCCCCTGCCCGTGCGATGAACTGCAGGCTCGGCATCCGCTCGCCGCGCTCCACCATCGCCACCTGCGACGCCGAGTACCCCACATGCGCCCCGAACTGCTCCCGCGTACTCCCTTGCGCTTCCCGCAGCGCACGCGACACCGCGCCGAACATCTTCATGCTCGACGACCCCTCGACACCGTCCTGCACAGCCAACCCCCTTGCCCGCACACTCCCTTGTGTGCCTCCGAAAGTCCTGTTCAGGCTAGCCACATATAACCCACCGTGAGCGCATGCACACACAATCGCCCCCAGAAGTCGTGCTCCAACTCCTCGCGGAACCAGAGGGGTTCGCCGCCGCACGCCAAGTCGTCCGGGAGCAGCTCACCGCCTGGGGGTACCCCGAGTTCGCCGACGCCGCAACGCTCTGCGTGACCGAGATGCTCGCCAACGTCCACCGCCACGTGAAGTCCCCGGAGTGCAAACTGCACCTCCGCGTGCTCCCAGAAGGCGGGGTTCGGGTGGCCGTCGCCGATCGTTCGCCCGAACTGCCCGTCTGGTACACCGAACCCGACTGGGATACGGAGAGCGGACGGGGCATTTTCCTGATCGCGTCCGTGGCCGGCCAGTGGGGTGTCACGCCCAGACAGGGCCGACGCGGCAAACAGGTGTGGGCGGAGTTCACAGCCGTGAAGTCTTGACCCGCCCGGTGAGCCCCGGCTTACGGTGGCCGCCGCCGAACAGGAGCCCGCGCCCATGACCAGCCCGTACGTGAAGGGGATCACCCGCGAGGAACACCTCGCCCATCTCCGGCTGCACCCGGACGCGAGCCATCTCCAGATCCCCGAGTGGGCGGACGTGAAGCCCGACTGGACGGCGGAGAGCGTGGGTTGGTTCGAGGGCGAGGCGATGATCGCCGTAGCACTCGTCCTGTATCGGGCGTTCCCCGGCACCGGTCGTTTCCTCGCCTACCTCCCCGACGGGCCGGCCATCGACTGGCACAGCCAGCGCCCGGAACGGTACCTGGATCCCCTGATCGCGCACCTGGAGAAGGAGGGCGCGTTCTCGGTCCGCATCGGCCCGCCGCTCGTCGTCCGGCACTGGGACGCGGCCACCGTCGCGGCGGGCGTCGCCGACCCCTCCGTACGGCATCTGCGCGACCTGCCCACGGACGGCATCGACGGCTACGCGCTGGACGCGGCGGAGCGGCTCAAGCGCCTCGGGTGGCGGCGCTGCAAGGAGGAGGACGGGAGCGGGTTCGGACTCGGACAGCCTCGCTACGGCTGCCAAATCCCGTTGGCCGGGCGGTCGGTGAACGAATTGCGGGCCGCGCTCTCCCCCAACTGGTTGCGGTCGCTGCAGACGGCTGAAGGCGGCGGGGTCGGGGTCTTCTGGGGTTCGGCCGACGATCTGCCCGCGTTCCACCGCCTGTACCGGGCGACGGCTGAGCGCGACGGCTTCAAGCCCCGCCCCCTGGACTACTTCCGGCGCATGTGGCAGGCGTTGAACGCCGAGGAGTCGGACCGGCTGCGGATCTACCTCGCCGAGTACGACGACGAGGTCCTGTCCTCCGCCCTGATGATCAGCACCGGCCCCCGCGTCTGGCACTCCTACCCCGCCTCCGGCCGCCGCGGCCGCGAACTCCGCCCCAGCAGCCTCCTGTTGTGGCGCATGCTCTGCGAGGCCCTGGACTCCGGCGCGGACACCTACGACCTCCGCTCCATCACCCCGTCCCTGATCGCCGAGGACCGCCTCGTCGGCCGCCTCCTCTTCAAGACGGGAGCGGGCGGCCGAGCAGTGGAGTACCTGGGTGAGTGGGAACGCCCGGTGGGAACCCAAGGGAAGGTCCTGCAACGGGCGTTGGGGGTCTATCTCGCCCGCAGGTAGACCCCCTAGGGGCGCGGGGAACTGCGCGACCAGCCCCCACGCACCCGCACCCAACATCCGACCGAGCGGGGTCCGGGGGCGCAGCCCCCGGGGATGGGACGGGTAGGGGCGGCGGGGGCGATTCAACGCCCTTGCAACCGCGCCGCCACCTCCCGAACCTCCGGAAGCCGAGCCAACAACGCCGCCCCCGGACAACTCGTCATGTACCCGTCCTTGTGCCCCGCCAGCGCAGGCAGCACCGCCGTCGCACCGCTGGCGTACCGGCTGAGGCTGTTGCTGGACACCAGCCGCGCCTTCGCCCGCGGGTCCACATCCGCGAGCCCCAACTTCCACGCAGCCAGCGCAGCGATCGCATCGGTCATCGCCTTCGGCACCGCCATCCCCGCCGTGAACGTCCCGATCGCCGCGATCCCCGCCGTACGGTGATTGAACCCCTGCGTGTGCGCCCCGGTGACCGCCCGGTCGACACCCCCCGCGCGCCCCTCGTAGATCGTCCCGCAGTGGTCGACGAGGAAGTTGTAGCCGATGTCGTCCCAGTCCCGGACCCCGGTCTGGCCGGCGTACAGGTACCGGATGATGCGGGGCGCGTCCGCGCAGTCGTAGCCGTTCGGCGAGTCCGTGTGGTGGACGAAGACGGCGACGACCTTGTCGTCGTAGCGCGGCGGCGGCTGCGCGTGCCGGGAGAGGGCGTCGAGCCAGGCCGAGCGCGGGACGATGTGCGGCTTGGGCGCGCCGTGCTGGAGGGTCGCCGGGCGGGCCGCGACCGGTCGGCGTACGGCTGTCGTGGCGTGGTGGCCGATGCCGTTCGCGCACAGGGCGAGCACCAGGACGGCGGCGAGGCCGGGCAGGCAGGCCAGCAGAACGACCGCCGCGCGGGGTATGCGGAGTATTCGGGCCCGCCGCCGTCGTCTTCGTGCACCCGGCGTTCTTCTCAGGACACGCATGGTGACACTCTCGGCCGGATTCGGTCCGTCCGCGATGTGTGCTGTGCCACCCGGTGGAACCATCGTCCTGGTCCGGCACGTTTCTGGGGGTACACGCACGCGTGGAGGGTTGACGGAGGCCACGCGCGCGTGACTGATCAGTGGGCCCGTTCCTCGCGTACTAAGGGTTCCGAGAGAAAGGCGGCTCCGTGGACCTGCTCGACCTGCTGTTGTTGCTGGTGATCCTCGCCTACGCGGCGTCGGGGTACCGGCGCGGCCTCGTCGCCGGATGTGTGTCGCTCGCCGGGTTCGTGGGCGGTGCGGTCATCGGCGTATGGGTGCTGCCGTGGGTGATGGACCTGGTGACTCCGGGGACGACGACGGCGACGGTGACCGCCGTGCTCACCGTGCTCACCCCGTCGGTGGTGGGGCACGAACTGGCGGGGCGGCTCGCGCTCAAGCTGCGCAAGGAGCTGGACCAGGGGCCGCTGCGGGTGGCCGACGGGATCGGCGGGGCCGCGGCGAACTCGGTGGCGGTGATGATCGTCGCGTGGGTGGCCGCGAGCGTGCTGGGCGCGTCCTCGTCCGCGACGGTCACGACGGCGATCCAGGACTCGACGCTGCTGGGCAGCGTGCAGAAGTTGATGCCGGAGACGACACCGACGTGGTTCTCGCGGGCCACCTCCGCGCTCACCGAGGCGGGCTTCCCGCAGGTCTTCAACCCGTTCGAGAACGAGTCGACGGCCGAGGTCGCCAAGCCCACCGGCGACAGCGTCACGGCCGCCGCGACGAACGCCTCCAAGCGGAGCACGGTCAAGATCGAGGGCTCCTCGGGCACCCAGGGCCGCGAAGGCAGCGGCTTCGTGTACGCCCCGCAGCACGTGATGACCAACGCGCACGTGGTGGCCGGCATCGACGACCCGACCGTCCGCATCGGCGGGGTCGGGCGGTCGTACGAGGCACGGGTGGTCCTCTTCGACCCGCAGAAGGACGTCGCCGTGCTGTACGTGCCGGGGCTGTCCGCGCCCGTGCTGAGCTTCGACGACAGCGCGGCGCGCGGCGACTCGGCCGTGGTGGCCGGCTATCCGCAGGACGGCGACCTGAACCTCCAGGCCGCGACCGTCGCCAACCGCGTGAACGCGACCGGCCAGAACATCTACAACGACGGGACGGTCACCCGCGAGATCTACTCGATCCGCTCCACGGTCCGCCCCGGCAACTCCGGCGGCCCCCTCCTGACCACCGGCGGCAAGGTCTACGGCGTCGTCTTCGCCCGCTCCACCTCGGACGACGAGACGGGGTACGTGCTGACGGCCGACGAGGTCTCCGGGGACGCACAGCGCGCGGCGACCGCCACCGCCGAGGTGGACACGGGCGACCTGGTCACCTCGTAGGCACAACAGGTCACAGCGCTCGGCCCATGAAGACGTCGTCGACGTACTTCCCGTCGAGCAGGAACTCCTCGGGCAGTACGCCCTCGACGACGAACCCCTCGGCCTCGTAGAGCCGCCGCGCCGGGGCGTTGTGCCCGAGCACGCGCAGCGTGAGCCGGCGTGCGCCCCGGCGCCGGGCCTCCGCCACGACCGCCCGGACCAGCGCCCGGCCGACCCCCTTGCCGCGCGCATCGTCGGCGACGGCGAGCCCCTGGATCTGCCGGACGTGCGCGTTGCAGGCGAGCTCCGTGGGGGCGCCCAGCCGGATGTAGCCGACGATCCGGCGGTCGAGCTCGGCGACCAGATGATCACCGGGCGCGTGCCGGGCGTCGAAGAAGGAGCCGTACGGCGGCTGCGGCAGCGGCATGACCGCGTGCAGGGTGGACCAGGTGGCGCGGTCCAGTGCGCCGAGTTCCTCGTCGTCGTCGGGCAGGGCGATGCGTATGTTCGGCTCGGACATGTGGGCCAGGGTACGGCGGGGTCGGCGCCGTCCTCATGGGGGTTTTACGGATCAACGAGGCAGGATGGACGTCATGGAACGCTCGCGAATCGCGGTGACCGGCGCCTCCGGTCTCATCGGCAGCGCACTGGTCCGGTCCCTGACCGCGGACGGGCACGAGGTGGTGCGCCTGGTGCGGCGCGGCGCCCGGGGCGCGGGCGAGGTGTGCTGGGACCCCGAGGGGCAGTACGTGGACGCGGCCGGCCTCGACGGCTGCGACGCCGTGGTCAACCTCGCCGGTGCCGGGGTCGGCGACCACCGCTGGACGGACGCCTACAAGAAGACGGTCCGCGACAGCCGCGTGCTCGGCACGGCGGCCCTCGCGGAGGCCGTCGCCACGCTGGACCGGCCGCCGCGCGTGTGGGTGAACGGCAGCGCGATCGGCTTCTACGGAGAGACGGGCGACCGTGCCGTGGATGAATCGGCACCCCCTGGGGACGGCTTCCTCCCCGCGCTGTGCACGGAGTGGGAGGAGGCGACGGCGCCCGTGCAGGAGGCGGGCGTGCGGACGGTGTTCGCGCGGACCGGGCTGGTCGTGGCGCGCGAGGGCGGGGCGTGGGCCAAGCTGTTCCCCCTCTACAAGGCGGGACTTGGGGGACGGTTCGGGAACGGACGGCAGTACTGGTCGTTCGTCGCGCTGCACGACGAGGTGGCGGCGATCCGGCATCTCATCGACACGGACGGGCTGTCCGGCCCCTTCAACCTCACCGCGCCGAACCCGGTGCCGAACCGTGAGATCGCGGCGGCGATGGGCCGCGTGCTGCACCGCCCGAACCTCTTCACGGTGCCGGCGCCCGCGCTGAAGCTGGTGCTCGGTGAGATGTCGGGTGATGTGCTGGGGAGTCAACGGGTGCTGCCGAAGCGGCTGTTGGAGTCGGGGTTCACGTTCGCGTTCCCGGAGATCGAGGGAGCGATCCGGGCCGCGCTGTAAAGGGCGGGCGAGGGCCGGGCACAGTACGAGCGAGGGCCGGGCGAAGGACAGGCGCGCGGCGATGACCGTTTGACGCCTGCCGATGACACTCGGCGACCGTATGCGACCGCTGTGCGACCGTGCCCTGCGTATGCGCGACTCCCCTTGACCGATCACGGCCCTAACCTCGACCCGAACTCGGGTATCCCTGAAGGCTGTTGGGGGCATGACGTCTCCACCGGCCGCTCAACGTCGAGGAGGGGCACGTGTTTGAGCCCGCGTACCAGGCGGACGTAGTCGTCGTGGGAGCCGGGGTCGCCGGACTCGCTGCGGCGCATCGGCTGATCAGCGCAGGAGTAACGACCGCGGTCCTGGAGGCCGCCCCTTACGTGGGGGGCCGTATGTCGACCGAGAAGGTCGACGGGTTCCGGCTCGACCGGATCGGACAGTTCCTGTCCACCTCGTACCCCGAACTACGCCTGACCCCGGGCCTCGACGCCCTGGTGCTGCGCCCCTTCGCACCGGGGGTCCTCCTCCACAGCGACGGCCGCCACCACCACGCGGGCACCCCGGCGCCCGGAGGGAGCGCAAGGGGCGCACTCCACGCGGTACGCGCCCTGGCGAGCGCCCCCAGGTCGGGGGCGGTACGGAGGGGCTCCTTGTGGGGCGGGCCGGTGGCAAGGGGACGCGGGGGTGCCTCCTGGGCCGCGGCGGCGCCAGAAGCCAGGGCGACACTTGGGGACCGTACGGAAGGTGCTTCCGGGTACGGGGCCGAACCCGACCAGGCCGCGACCCGGGACACGCTCAGGGGCCGGGCGGGTTCTTCCTGGGGCGGTCCGGCGCTCAGGGACCGAGCAGGCTCCACCTGGGGCGGTGCCGCGCCCAAGGACCGAACAGGCCCCTCCTGGGGCGCGCTGACGCCCCGGAACCGGGCGGACTCCTCCTGGGGCGGACCCGCGCTCAAGGAGCGCTCGGTGGACGCGCGAAGGTCCTCGACCGTACCCAGGCCCCGCTCCGGCGCCCCGCTCGGCGGCCCCGTCGACCAGGCCCGCCTCGGGACCGCGCTGACGCGCCTCGCGGGCACGCCGGTCGAACGCCTCCTGTCCCGGCCCGAGTTGGCCGCAGGGCAGGCACTCGCGGCTCGCGGGGTCCCCGCACGCACCGTCGACGGGTTCCTCCGTCCCCTGCTCGCCGCGCTGCTCTGCGACCCGGAGTTGACCACCTCCAGCCGGTGCGCGGATCTCGCGCTGCGCGCCTTCGCGAGCGGTCGGTTGTGTGTGCCGGAGGGCGGCGCGGAGATGCTGCCCGAGGTGCTCGCCGCGGCGCTGCCGCCGGGCACCGTGCACACCGGCGTGCGCGTGACGGCCGTATCGACGACATCGGTGACCACGGCCGAGCACGGCGAGATCCGCTGCCGGGCCGTGCTCGTCGCGACGGACGCGCGCGCGGCGGCCGAACTCCTGCCCGGCCTGCGCGTACCCGACTTCCACCCGGTGACGGTGGTCCACCACACGACCGACGCCCCGCCCACGACCGGAGCCGCCCTGCTCCTCGACTCCGACCGCGGCGGCCCGGTCGCGCACACGGCGATCGTCAGCGAGGTAGACCCCAGCCGCGCCCCCGCCGGCCGCGCCCTCGTCTCCTCGACGGTCCTGGGCCCTCCCCCGCCGGACATCGACACCGCCGTACGCATACACCTGTCCCGCCTCTACGGCACCTCGACCACCCGCTGGGAGACCCTCACCGTCCACCACACCCCCACGGCGGTCCCGGTCATGCGCCCACCGCACGATCTACGGCGCCCCGTACGCCTGTTGGCCGGCCTGTACGTGTGCGGCGACCACCGGGACACGAGCACGGTGCAGGGGGCTCTGCATTCGGGTCACCGGGCGTCGTCGGCGATCCTGGCGGACCTGGGCGCGGCGGCGTCGATGCACCGAACAGACCCGATCCCGACAACACAGGCGGCCTGAGATCTTTTAGGGGCGCGGGGAACTGCGCGACCAGCCACGACGGCGCCGCGCAGTCCCCACTCACAGCAACCCATGTCTCACCCGAACGCGGCGACCTTGTCGCGATACCCCCGCACCGGCGCCGCGTCCTTGTACGGCTCAAGCCGCCGCTCGAAGTCCCGCACATACTCGACCGCCCGAACCGACCGCATCTCCACGGCCTGCCCCGCCGCCTCCGCCCCCAACGCACACGCCTGGTCAAGCTCCCCGAGCCCGAGCCGCGCTGAGGCAAGAACAACCCGGCAGAACAACCGACTTCGGGCAAACGCGGGCGCCCGCAACTGCAACGACCGCTCCGCATGCTGCGCGGCCGCCCGGAACTGCTGCAGATCCCGATGCGCGTGTCCGAACTCGTCGGCAAGCTGCGCCTCGTCGAAGAACCGCGCCCAGTAAGGCACTTCGTCCCCCGCCCGCGCCGCCTCAAGGGCGCGTTCGGCCCGCACGAGCGCGGAGGTGCACGCCCGCACCTCCCCGAGCACCCCGTGCGCCCGCGCCTCCACGGAGTGCAGCAACGCCTGCACGACGGGCGGCGCACTGGTCCCGACCCCCTGCTGCGCCACCCGCGCGAGCTGGACGGCCTCCCGCCCGTGCCCGAGATAGACGGCCTGCCGACTCATGGTCATGAGCACGTACGAGCCGTAGGCCCGGTCCCCGGCGGCCTGCGAGAGCCGGAGCGCCTGCACGAAGTACCGCTGCGCGAGCCCGTGCGCGGCGATGTCGTACGACGTCCAGCCCGCGAGCCGGGTGAGGTCGGCCGCCGCCGCGAACAGGCGCCGGCCGGTCTGTTCGCCGTAGGTGCCGCGCAACATCGGCTCGGTCTCGTGCTCCAGATAGCGCACGAGGGCCTGCCGGGCGTGGCCGCCGCCGTAGGCGTTGTCGAGGGTGCGGAAGAGTTCGCCGACCGAGCGGAGCGCGGAGATGTCGCCGCCGGTGACCTTCTGGCCCGGCCCGCGCTCGGCGGCCTGGCCGCGCTGGCGGGGGACGGCGGGGCGGCCCTGCAGGGGCACCCGGTTCGCGGGTTCGGCGCGGCCGACCCGGTCGTCGGCGCGGCCGATCAGCCAGTCCCGGCTGGGCACCACGAGCCCGGCCGGGGTGAAGGCGATCTTGCGCAGCTCGGCGTGGCTGCCGGAGTCCTTGCGCCACAGCCCGCTGACGATGTCGACGGCCTCCTCGGGGGTCGCGGCGAACTCGAGCCCGGCGTACACCGGCGCGCACGCGTCGAGCCCGAGGTCCTGCGCGGTGAGCCGGCGCCCGAGTCGCCGGGTGAAGACCTCGGCGATGAGGGCGGGCGTGGTGCCTCTGGGCTGCTGGCCGCGCAGCCACCGGGTGACGGATGTCTTGTCGTATCTGAGATCGAGTCCGTGCTCCAGACCGAGCTGGTCCACGCGACGGGCGAGACCTGCGTTGGAGAACCCCGCTTCTGCGATGAGCGCGGCGAGCTGACGGTTGGGAGTGCGCTGCGCGGGTCGTTCCGTCATCTGCGGTGCGGTCTCCTGCCTTTCGGGCCTCACAGCGGCCGGTGCGGTCGCTGCCTGCCCGGATTGCCTGTGAGCAGCCCTTTTGGCCTCGTGAACGGCGCGAATGTAGCGGAGCGTAAGCATCCCGTCGCACATTCCGACGTGCATTCATCCGATCGTGTGAGGATTGGTCGTAGGGCTGACGGTTCCGACCGCCCGGTGGGCTGTCAGTGATCGGTCGTACAGTGGCGTAGGCATGTTTCGTGCCTTACGACTCATAGGTGCTGCTGAGGAGGCGCTTGCCGTGGGTGAGTTGCGGTTCGTCCGGATGGGCTTCGGCGCGGAGGCCGTCGAGTACCAGGAGGCGTGGGACGAGCAGCGCCGGGTGCACGCGGCCCGCTTCGCGGACGAGGTCCCCGACACCGTGCTGCTCCTGGAGCACCCGCCGGTCTACACGGCGGGCCGCCGCACGCAGGACAACGAGCGCCCGCTGGACGGCACTCCGGTGATCGACGTCGACCGCGGCGGCAAGATCACCTGGCACGGCCCCGGCCAGCTGGTCGGCTACCCGATCCAGCAGCTGCCCCGCCCGGTGGACGTCGTCGCGCACGTACGACGCCTGGAGGAGGCGCTGATCCAGGTGTGCGCGGAGTTCGGCGTGGAGACCAGCCGGGTCGAGGGGCGCAGCGGAGTGTGGGTGCTCGGAGATCCCGTCGAGCAGCGGCCGTCGATCGGCGGGCTGTCCCTCGATTTCGATCCCCGGCTCCAGGACGAGGAGTTCGACCCCCGGATGAACGGCCCGGAGTACGCGCCGTCCAACGCCGGTCAGCGCCGCGAGGACCGCAAGATCGCCGCGATCGGCATCCGCGTCGCCAAGGGCGTCACGATGCACGGCTTCGCGCTGAACGTGAACCCGGACAACCGCTGGTTCGACCGGATCATCCCGTGCGGGATCCGCGACGCGGGCGTCGCGTCGCTGGCGGCGGAGTTGGGCCGGGACCTGACGATCGCCGAGGTGCTGCCGGTGGTGGAACGCCACCTGAAGGACGTACTGGAGCACGCCGATCTGAAGCCGCGGGAGATCGAGAAGGCGACCGCCTGACCCGGGAATGTGACTTTCCGCTCTGCGGTTGGCCTCAAGGCGGGGGCCAGAAATCACGGGCGTACCCTGGTGTACGCCGAAGAATCGAAGCTACAGGGAGCCGATGTGTCCGCAGTCACCCCAGACGGACGCAAGATGCTGCGCCTGGAGGTCCGGAACGCCCAGACCCCCATCGAGCGCAAGCCCGAGTGGATCAAGACCCGGGCGAAAATGGGTCCCGAGTACACGAAGATGCAGGCGCTCGTGAAGAGCGAAGGCCTGCACACGGTCTGCCAGGAAGCCGGCTGCCCCAACATCTACGAGTGCTGGGAGGACCGCGAGGCGACCTTCCTCATCGGCGGCGACCAGTGCACCCGGCGCTGCGACTTCTGCCAGATCGACACCGGCAAGCCCGAGGCCCTGGACCGCGACGAACCGCGCCGGGTCGGCGAGTCCGTCGTCACCATGGACCTGAACTACGCCACGATCACCGGCGTCGCCCGCGACGACCTGGAGGACGGCGGCGCCTGGCTGTACGCCGAGACGGTCCGCCAGATCCACCAGCAGACGGAGTCCCGCGAGGCCGGCCGCACCAAGGTCGAACTCCTCGCCCCCGACTTCAACGCGGTCCCGGAGCAGCTCGCCGAGGTCTTCTCGTCCCGCCCCGAGGTCTTCGCGCACAACGTCGAGACGGTCCCGCGCATCTTCAAGCGCATCCGCCCCGGCTTCCGCTACGACCGCTCGCTCAAGGTCATCACCGAGGCCCGCGACTACGGCCTGGTCACCAAGTCGAACCTGATCCTCGGCATGGGCGAGACCCGCGAGGAGGTCAGCGAGGCGCTGCGCCAACTGCACGAGGCGGGCTGCGAGTTGGTCACCATCACGCAGTACCTGCGGCCGTCCGTGCGGCACCACCCGGTGGAGCGCTGGGTGAAGCCGCACGAGTTCGTGGAGCTGAAGGAGGAGGCCGACCAGATCGGCTTCTCCGGCGTCATGTCCGGCCCGCTGGTGCGCTCTTCGTACCGCGCCGGGCGCCTGTACCAGATGGCGATCGAGAAGCGAGGCGCGTACGTGGCCTCGCAGGCGGTGTGATCCTGACCTGCCCGCACCCTGTGTGAATTCGCGCACAAGTGACTACCGGCTGGTAACACCCTTCATAGACGCGGTCCTGACCGTCCTCGCAGTTGAGGGCGTCCATCAGGGCCGCGTCAGCGTTTCGGCCCAGCGCATCAAGGCTTCATTGGCGTTTGACCGGTCGGTCACGCCCTGGTAACACCAAACAGTGACACTGCATTTACAGCACGTAGACCCATACCCAGAGCCGTTCCGAGGGGGGACCTCCACGATGCAGGCCGCGCCCGTCCGTGCCACCGCCATCCCGTCCGTCACCGACGCCCTGCGCGCGGTCGAGTCGCTGCTGCTGAGCAGCGGCCAGCGCACCGCCCGCCGCAACGCGTGGACCTCCGTCCTGGAGGACCGCCGCCGCGCCAAGGACCGGGTCGAGGCGCAGCTCGTCATCGAGCAGGCCCTCACCTCGCACTCCTGATCCCCCGTCCTGCGGGCACCGCCGTCGTCGGCGCTCCCGCGGGCACGTAGACTTCCTCGCATGGCGAGGAAGGACACGACAGCGGAAAACGCTGCGAACCCCGGGCGACTCAAGCAGATCGCTCTGACGTACAAGATGACGCGCAAGGCCGACAAGACGATCGGTCTTGTACTCGCGGCTGTCGGAATTGCCACCTTCGGTGTCTTTCTCGCGATCGGCTTCTTGCTCGGTCACCCCATCTATCTGGGCATTCTCGGCCTGCTGCTCGCCTTCCTCGCGGCGGCGATCGTCTTCGGACGACGCGCCGAGCGCGCCGCCTTCGGGCAGATGGAGGGCCAGCCGGGCGCGGCCGCCGCGGTACTGGACAACGTCGGCCGGGGCTGGACGACGACTCCGGCGGTGGCGATGAACCGCAGCCAGGACGTGGTGCACCGCGCGGTCGGCAAGGCCGGCATCGTGCTGGTCGCCGAGGGCAACCCGAACCGGGTGAAGTCCCTGCTGGCCGCCGAGAAGAAGAAGATGAACCGCATCGTCGCGGACGTCCCGGTGCACGACGTGATGGTCGGCACGGGCGAGGGCCAGATCCCGCTCAAGAAGGTCCGCACGACGATGCTGAAGCTGCCGCGCGTACTGACCGGCCCCCAGGTCACGGCGACGAACGACCGCCTCCGGGCAATGGGCGACCTGATGAGCAACATGCCGCTCCCCAAGGGCCCGATGCCGAAGGGCATGAAACTCCCGAAGGGCGGCGGCAAGGCCCGCTGAGCCCACGTACACCGCTTGCACGGCTTCTACGACGATGGGGCGCCCGGATCTGATCCGGGCGCCCCATCGTCGTAAGCGATCTCCCTCAGGCCAAGGTCCTGAACGCCCGGTCGTAATACACCATCGGGGACCCCTCCCCCAGCCGCACACCCGTCACCCGGCCGATCAGGACCGTATGGTCCCCGGCCGGGTGTCGTGCGTGCGGGGTGCAGTCCAGTTCGGACAGGGCACGGTCGACCGTCGGGAGGCCGCCGGGGCTGGTGCACAGGCCGCCGGACGCGAACTTGTCGGTGCCCTTGGTGGCGAAGCGCAGGGCGAGCGGGCGGTGGTCTGGGGCCAGCACGCTCACGGCGAAGCGGTCGCAGTGGCCGAACGACTGTGCCGAGTCCGCCGAGTTCGCCAGGCAGACCAGGACCATCGGCGGCTCCAGCGAGACCGAGCAGAAGGAGCTGGCCGTGAATCCGCGGGGGGTTCCGTCCGCACCGCACGTGGTCACCACCACGACACCCGAGGGGAAGCGGGCCATCGCCGCCCGGAAATCCTCGGGCGGCACCGCCTGCCGTGCTGCTTCCAGTACTTCGACTTCCTGACGCTCCGGCATGACGGTGCACCACCTGTCGGGCCTCGCGGAGGCCACCGCGGGTTCAGCAGCCTCGGGGCAGCCTCGGACGCGGCTCACCGACAGTGATCGGAACCGTCACCCGGGTCCAGATCGACTATGCGGGCACCGCCCCGCACCGGCAACCGGGGCTGAGTCCGGGACCGGGATCAGCCCACCGCCAACCGCGGCGGATCGGCGCACCGGCAACCGGGGCCGGGGCCTAGGCCAGGACCGGGGCCGGGGGCAGGGCAGGGTCGGGGCCGGGGGCAGGGCCGGGGGCAGGGTCGGGGCCGGGATCGGGGCCAGCACCAGCACCAGCACCAGCACCAGCACCAAGGTCGGGATCGGGGCCCAGCCGGTCCAGCGCCAGCGCCAGGTCCACGGCAGGTTCAGCGCACAGCGCCCGCCCGCTGTTCCTCGCCGGACAGCGCCCAGGCACCGTAGGCCGCGCCCGTCGTCTCGAAGGAGAGGGCGACGTGTGAGGCGGCGCTGTTCACGTCGCGCCAGAAGCGCTGCACCGGGTCGGACGAGGACTGGCCGGACGTGCCGCTCGCGCGGAAGACCCGGTCGACCGCCGAGACCAGGAGTTCCACCGCGAGCGCGAGGTCCCGGGCGCCCCGGACCGCCGCCTCGCCCTCCGGCGGGCACTCTTGCGTGCCGTCGGCGATCGCCGCCGTACGCAGGATGAGCAGTTCGGCGGCGTCCACCTCGGCGGCCGAGCGGGCCAGCGCGACCTGGGTCGAGGGCTTCTCGCCCACGGCCTGGCCGCGGCGGTCGACGCGCGCACCGGTCCGCGCGATCCAGGCCCGCAGTGCGCCCCGGGCCGCGCCGATCAGCGGGGCGGCGAACGGCAGGGCGTTCACGGCATGCATGGGGACGAGGTGGCAGCGGGCGTCCGAGGCGGGCGCCCGGCCCGCGTGCACCACCGACCGCGCCAGGGTGCGGTGTTCGGGCACGAAGGCGTCGGCGAGGACCAGGGTGTCGCTGCCCGTGCCGCGCATCCCTACGGTGAACCAGCTGTCCTCGATCGAGAAGTCCGCCCGCGGTACGGCGAAGAACCGCACCTCGGGCCGCGCCCCGGGGTCCACCGGGCCCTCGGCGGGGACCGCCGCGCAGGCCAGCGCCCAGTCGGCGAAGTGAACCCCGCTGATGTACTTCCACTCACCGCTCAGCCGCCAGCCGCCGGCCACGGGTTCCGCCTTGCCGGACGGCATGAGCGCGCCGGCCAGCAGGATGTCCGGCCCTTCCGCCCAGATCTCCGCCTGGCCCTCGGCGGGGAGAAACGCCGCGTACCGCCCGGCGTACGCGGCGAGCGAGGCCGCCCAGGCCGCCGAGGTGCAGCCCTCCCCCACCAGGCCGACGGCGGAGGTCAGTTCGGTGAAACCACCGGCCGCGCCGCCGTGGGCCACCGGCACGAAGTGCCGTGCGAACCCGGCGTCCAGCACCGCACGCACCACCTCCGGCGAGAGCCGCCGCGCGGTCTCCGCCTCGTCCGTGTGCCGGGCCGCGATCTCGGCGACCCCCGGCGCACGGGTCACGATCGTCGACTTGTCGCCTGCTGGCATCCTGCCCACCACTTCCGTCGGGAACGGCGCCAGTGTCCCGGCCCCGGCCCGCCCGTTCCCGGACCCCGGGCCGCGACAGCCCCACCGTCACCCACCCGGCACGCCAAAGGGGGCGCCCGGAGACCACGCGGCGGTAGCCGCATATGCACAAGGTCCGGGCGCCCCCTCTGTCGCAGGGCTGCGGCTCTGTCGTAGGACTGCCGCTAGATCCGGACCTCCACCGTGCGCGCGAACCGGTCGTGCAGCCCGCGCCCGTCCCGGTCCCAGATCAGGGCCGGGATCGCGATGCACAGGAGGGCGGTGCGGAGCAGGGTGCGCAGGGGGTTGGGGCGGCCGGTGTCGAGGGCGTACACGCGGAGGCCGAAGAGGCGCTTGCCCGGGGTGAAGCCGATCGTGCCGACGGTGAGGGCGCTGAGGACGAAGAAGACGAGGAGCGCCCAGTTGCCGGTCGCGCCCGGCCTGTAGCCGTGGGTGAGCAGGCCGTATGCGATCAACAGGCACAGGGCCCAGTCGACGGCGAGGGCGCCGAGGCGGCGGCCGGGGCGGGCGATCGAGCCGGGGCCGTCCTCGGGCAGACCGAGCTGCTCGCCGCGGTATCCGAAGTCGACACCTGCTCGCTCCGCGGCCTCGCGGGGCCCGGAGAGCCATGAGCCGATTGCATCCCTGTTGTCCACCCGACCACGGTACTGCCCGCGTTCTGCCATGCGGACAGGAGGGGCCAGCGGGCCCAAGACCGGTTAACTTGGGCGAAACAAATGGGTCACGCTGGAGAAATCCCCCGTCCCTAAGGTCGGGTCCAGCGTGTGCCACCGCACTGGCCGCACGAACGAACTACCACCCCGGCACGGACGGTCGGGAGTAGGAGGAGCTGGATGTTCCAGAACGCCGACGAGGCCAAGAAGTTCATCGCGGACGAGGACGTCAAGTTCGTCGACGTCCGATTCTGCGATCTGCCGGGTGTGATGCAGCACTTCACACTGCCGGCGACGGCCTTCGACCCGGACGAGGAACTCGCCTTCGACGGCTCCTCGATCCGCGGCTTCCAAGCCATCCACGAGTCCGACATGGCGCTCCGCGCCGACCTGTCGACCGCGCGCGTGGACCCCTTCCGCCGTGACAAGACGGTCAACATCAACTTCTTCATCCACGACCCGATCACGGGCGAGCAGTACTCCCGTGACCCGCGCAACGTGGCGAAGAAGGCGGAGGCGTACCTCGCCTCCACCGGTATCGCCGACACCGCGTACTTCGGTCCCGAGGCCGAGTTCTACGTCTTCGACAGCGTGCGCTTCGAGACCAAGGCGAACGAGAGCTTCTACCACATCGACTCCGAGGCGGGCGCCTGGAACACCGGTGCGGTCGAGGACAACCGCGGTTACAAGGTCCGCTACAAGGGCGGTTACTTCCCGACCCCGCCGGTCGACCACTTCGCCGACCTGCGTGCGGAGATCTCCCTGGAGCTGGCCGCGTCCGGCCTCCAGGTCGAGCGCCAGCACCACGAGGTGGGCACCGCCGGCCAGGCCGAGATCAACTACAAGTTCAACACGCTGCTCGCCGCGGCCGACGACCTCCAGCTCTTCAAGTACATCGTGAAGAACGTGGCCTGGCGCAACGGCAAGACCGCGACCTTCATGCCGAAGCCGATCTTCGGTGACAACGGCTCGGGCATGCACGTCCACTCGTCGCTGTGGGCGGGCGGCACCCCGCTCTTCTACGACGAGGCCGGCTACGCGGGTCTGTCGGACCTCGCCCGCTACTACATCGGCGGCATCCTCAAGCACGCCCCGTCGCTGCTCGCGTTCACCAACCCGACGGTGAACTCGTACCACCGCCTGGTGCCGGGCTTCGAGGCGCCGGTCAACCTGGTGTACTCGCAGCGCAACCGCTCCGCCGCGATGCGTATCCCGATCACGGGCTCCAACCCGAAGGCCAAGCGCGTCGAGTTCCGCGCGCCCGACTCCTCCGGCAACCCGTACCTCGCCTTCTCCGCCCTGCTCCTGGCGGGCCTGGACGGCATCAAGAACAAGATCGAGCCGGCCGAGCCGATCGACAAGGACCTCTACGAGCTGGCCCCCGAGGAGCACGCGGGTGTCGCCCAGGTCCCGACCTCCCTCCCGGCCGTCCTCGACCGCCTCGAGGCCGACCACGAGTTCCTGCTCGCGGGCGACGTCTTCACGCCCGACCTGATCGAGACGTGGATCGACTTCAAGCGCACGAACGAGATCGCACCACTGCAGCTGCGTCCGCACCCGCACGAGTTCGAGCTCTACTTCGACGTGTGATCGAACCGGCCCAGTGCCCTCGGCGCCCCCGTCTCTCCTCGGAGAGGCGGGGGCGCTGTCGTCTGCCCGGAACCCACTCGCCCGGAACTCGCTTCACAGACCGGGTACAGCCAGGGATCATCGTCACTGACACGGTTGTTCGAGAAAGGTAACGGGGATGGCGCAACAGGGCGACGAGGAGCGGGAGTTCGACCTCAAGTGGGCCGACGGGGCCGAGCACAAGGAGCCGTCCGCTCGGGCTCGGATGCTTGCCGCGCGGTGGAAGGAGAATCCGCCGGAGCCGGTGCCGTTCCGGGGTGAGCCCGAGGGGGTGGGGCCTCGGCGGTCTTCGTGGATATCGACGGTGGTCGTGCTGGGGAGTGTCGCCGCGGTCATCGTGGTGTTGGGGTACGTCAAGTTCCGGGCGCCGTACTAGAGATGGACGAGAAGACGGACGGTCGGGATCCCCTGGCCTGGCTTCGGCTGGACGAGATGCTGCGGTGCGAACCGTATGCGCCTGCCTGGCTCGCCGACCCTGAACTCGCGGTCGCGCTGTGCCACCGCGACGGCCGGATCCGGGAGGCCGCGCTCCAACAGGCCGTCGGACACCCGGCGTTGCTGCCGTTGGTTGTCGTCCGGTGTGCCGACTGGGTCGGGCAAGTGCGGGAGCGGGCGCGGGAGTTGCTCCGTGCGTCCCTCGACGTGGAGACCGGTGTCGCGCTCGCGCCGCTGATTCTGCTCTTCGGGCGGCGGGGGCGGGGTGCCTTCGCCATCGAGCTGGTCGGCGGAGTGCTGCGGCCGGCGTCCCGTGAGCAGCTCGCGCCCCTCTTCGTCCACCCCGACCGTGCCGTACGCCGCTTCGTCCATCGCCTCGCCGTCGAGGAGGGGCTCCTCTCCCCCGGCGAACTCGCCCGCGCCGCCGCCCGGGACACCGATGCCGTCGTACAGAACCTGTGCGCGGAGGCCGCATTGGCCGCCGTGGCGAAGGGCGGGGAGAGCGAGGAGTACGAGCGGGTGCTCGGGCCGTTGCTCAGGGCGCGGAATCCGCGGGCCCGGGCGGCCGGGGTCACCGCGTTGCGGGCGGCGGGGCTGGCGGAGCGAGCCGAGGGGTTTCTCGCCGATCGGTCCGGTGTCGTGCGGGCCTGTGCGCGGTATGTCGTGCGGCAGGGTGGGGGTGATCCGTTGGCGTTGTACCGAGCGTGGTGCCTTGCGGCGGAACCCGCGCCGGGGGCCGTGATCGGGCTCGCCGAGTGTGGTGGGCGGGGTGATGCCGAGGTGTTGTGGGGGTTCGTCGGGCATCCGGCCGCCGCGGTGCGGGCGCGGGCCGTGGGTGGGTTGCGGCTGCTGGACGTCGTGGACGTACGGCGGATGCTGCCGTTGCTCGACGATCCGGCGCCCGGGGTCGTGCGGGAGGCGACGCTCGCGCTGTTGCCCTCGGCCGGGCTGGTGCCGGACGGGTGGCTCATGGAACGGCTCGGGGGCGGGTGGCCCCGGGCGTGGCCCCGGCACGTACGCGTCGGCGCGTTCCGGCTGTTGGACGCGCGGGGCGGGATCGTACGGCTGCGGGCCGCCGTGACCGTGCTCGACGATCCGGACGAGAAGGTGCGGGCCTGGGGTGCGCAGGTGCTGCAGCGGTGGCATCTGGAGGAGGGGATGACGCCCGGGGATCCCGAGGTGGGGGAGCTGCTCGGGCGGGCTCGGCATCTGTTCAGTGAGTACGTGCTGACGCGGCAGCTGTGGGAGGCCGGGCTCCCCGGCTGACCTGCGTCCTCGCCTTCGCCTTCGCACTCCCGCTCGCGCTCATCGGATTCTCAGGTGTTCCGCCGACCTTTTGCTCCGCCTAGGGCCGATCGGGACCACTTCATGGGAAGGGCCGGGTGCACACTGGGCGGTGGGACGAGTGCCTGACTGCGGGGTGATGGCAGATGCAGAGCCGCTTCCGGAGCGACCGGCGGTTGACCATACGTATGGGTCTGACGCTGTTCCTGCTCGGGCTGTTGTACGTGGCGTTCGTGGCCGCGCTGATCGTGTTGCTGAAGTCCTGGGTACTGGTCGTGGTGCTGGCCGGCGGGCTGCTCGTCGCGCAGTACTGGTTCTCCGACCGGATCGCGCTGTACGCGATGCACGGGCGGATCGTGGAGCGGGAGGAGTATCCCGAGCTGCACGGTGTGATCGACCGGCTGTGCGCC
Organism: Streptomyces prunicolor; assembly: GCF_045162825.1. Lineage (NCBI taxonomy): Bacteria > Bacillati > Actinomycetota > Actinomycetes > Kitasatosporales > Streptomycetaceae > Streptomyces > Streptomyces prunicolor. The sequence goes on from NZ_CP108676.1 coordinate 2,969,960, forward strand.
GTCGCCGATATGCCGAAACCTGTCGTCGCCGTGTCGGACATCGACATGCCCAACGCCTTCGCCACCGGGCGGAACGCCGACCACGCCGTCGTCTGCGTGACCACCGGTCTGCTACGGCGGCTGGAGCCCGCCGAGTTGGAGGGTGTGCTCGCGCACGAGCTGTCGCACGTGGCCCACAAGGACGTCGCCGTGATCACGGTGGCGTCGTTCCTCGGGGTGCTCGCCGGGCTGATGGTCCGGTTCGCGTTCTACTCGCAGATCTTCCGGGGACGGAAGGACCAGAACACACTGGCCGTGTTCGCGGGGATCATGGGGATCTCGGCCGCCGTGTACGCGATCAGCTTCCTGCTGATCCGGGCGCTGTCCCGGTACCGGGAGCTGGCGGCGGACCGGGCGGCGGCGCTGCTCACCGGCAAGCCCTCGGCGCTGGCGTCCGCGCTCACCAAGGTCGACGGCGACATCGCCCGCATCCCGACCAAGGACCTGCGGACCGCGCAGGCCTTCAACGCCTTCTACTTCAGCCCGGCGACCGGCGCCGAGCCCGGTATCGCGCGGTTCTTCTCGACCCACCCGAGCCTGGAGCAGCGGCTCGACCAACTGGGGCGGATCTCCGCCGAGTTGGGTGAGGCGGCGGTACCCGGGATCGGGAAGGCGGACTGAGGATGGGGCTGCTGGACATCCTGCTCGGCCGTACGAAACCGGTCGCTCCCGATCTCGACCAGCTGTTCGCGCTGCCCTCGGCGGCGGTGACGCTGGAGGCGGCGGCCGGGTTCCGGGCGACCGGGCGCGGTGCGGTGTGCTTCGCGACGGTGGAGGGCGGGGCGTTCGAGCAGACGCACCGGGAGGTGCAGGCGCTGCTGGACGCGGACGCCGAACGCACCGGTCCGCCCGTGGAGTTGACCCAGGATGCCTACGGCTACTCGTGGCTGGTCTCGCGCCGGACACCGGATCAGTTGTCGGCGCTGGTGAACGATCTGCACGCGGTGAACAGCGCGATGGAGGTCAACGGCTTCGGGCCTCAACTGCTGTGCTCGCTGGCCGGGTTCGAGGACGACGGGGGGCGGCGGCTCGCGCTCGTCTATCTGTACAAGCGCGGGTCGTTCTTCCCGTTCGCGCCGCTGGCCGGTGACGGTCAGCGGCGCGACAGCTCGCTGGAACTGCAGGTCAAGTCGATGCTCGGCAACGACCTGCGGATCGAGCAGGACCTGAGCCGGTGGTTCCCGGTGTGGGGCGCCCCCGGGTTGTGACGGGCGCCCCGGTCTCCTACCTGCGCTTCTTCTCCTACTTGGTCTTCTCGCGCGCCTGCCGGCGGGACTCCAGGGGGCGCTCGCGCTGGTAACGGCGCTCCCACTTGGCCTGCTTGTCACGGCGGTCGCGGTACGCGCGGTAGCTCGACGGGGTGCTTCCCGAGGAGGAACCGCCGGACGACGTGGATGACGTGGACGAGGTCGATGAGGTGGACGACGTCGAGTCCCTGCCGTACTGAACGTAGAGGAAGAGCACGGCGACGGCGGCGAGCCACCAGACGTGGTTTCCGAATCCCAGGACGACCAGGACGACGGTCCCGGATATGACGATGGTGCCCATGACGGGCCTCCGTGGGCGTGGGTGTGGTGTCTGAGCGGTGTGGACGTGTCCCGACAAGGCGCTGGGGTGGGCGGCCGACCGTCGGTGGGTTGGGTGCGACAGAGACTAGCGCCGACTCCGCAGGGTGACGCCGGCCCTGCGTGAAACGGTGGTGACCTGCTCCGCAATGCGTCTCCAGCGTAGGGAGTCGGTCACTCGGTGTGCATCTTCTTTTTCGTCGGCGCGCTGTACGCACGGGATCGTGCCGGTGTCAGATGCCCGGTGCCGCCGTGATCACGCCCGCCGCGACGGCCGCGCCCAGGGCCGCGTGGTCGGCGGTCGTCTGGCCGGCGTAGGACAGGGCGAAGTCCGCCACGGCGCGTTCGAAGGTGTCGGTGTTGCCCAGGTAGGCGGCGATGGCGACGCGGTCGCCGGAGCGGGCGTGGGCGCGGGCCAGGGCGTTGCCGCAGAGGCGGGCGTAGGCCGTGAGGGCCCCCGGGCCCATGCCGACGACGTCCGCGGAGCCCTTCATGTCGCGGAGTTGGCGCCAGTAGAAGGCGCGGCCCTGCGGTCCCGTCATCCAGCCGAGGAAGATGTCGCTGGCCGCCTGGAGCAGGCGCTGGCCCGCTACGACACGGTGGCCGGGGTGGACGTACGGGCCGTTCGGCAGGTGCTCCTCCAGTACGGACTTCCGCGCCTCCTTGATCTGGAGGAACAGCGGGTCGTCCTGGTCGCGCCCGGCGAGCAGCACGATGAAGCAGCGGGTGCCCACACTGCCGACGCCGACGACCTTGCGGGCCGCGTCGACGAAGCGGTAGCGGTCCAGGAGCAGACGGCGCTCCTCGGAGAGCGTGGAGCGGTAGTCGCTGAAGATCTTGCGCAGGGAGGCCATGTCGGCGGCGCCGGCCGGTTCCAGCAGGGGCGGGTCGTGGACGATACGGCGGCGGCCGTCGACGGTCTCGGTCAGTTTGCCCACGGCGTGCAGGCTGGTGCGGCGGCGGGCCCGGGTGAGGCTGGACTCGACCCGGCGGCGGTGGCGGGCCGAACGGACCAGCGGCAGCAGGCTGTCGGCGTCGATCCGCTCGTACCAGACGGCGAGTTCGCCCTTGCGGGCCAGGCCGCGAAGAGCCGTACGGTACGCGGCTGTCGCCTCCAGCGCGGCGCGGTGGGCCTTGGTGTCGCTGTGGCCGTTCTCGCGGGCGGCGACGGCCACGCTCGCGGCGAGACGCTTGACGTCCCACTCGAAGGGGCCCGGGAACGTCTCGTCGAAGTCGTTGAGGTCGAAGAGCAGGGCGCGTTCCGGGGAGGCGTAGAGGCCGAAGTTGAGGAGGTGCGCGTCGCCGCAGAGCTGGACGGTGAGGCCGGTGTGCGGTTGGGACGCCAGGTCCGTCGCCATCACGGCGGCGGAGCCGCGCAGGAAGGCGAAGGGGGAGGCGGCCATGCGGCCGTACCGGATGGGGAGGAGTTCGGGGAGTCTGTCCCGGCCCTGTCGTTCGAGTACGGCGACGGGGTCGGGGCGGTCCACGGCGGGGATCCAGCCGGCGTGGGCGGAACGGGCCACGCGTTTGCGCGCGGCGCGGCCCCGCTCCGCTCGGTCGGCCGGTGTCGTCATGTGCCGTGTCTTTGCATGCCGCCGCCTCCTGATGTCCCACCGCCTGTTGCTACGCAGTGAAACCGGGTGGGCGTGGGGGGTGCATTCCGGGGGCGGCGATCGGGTGAACGTCTACTGTCGGTCGAGAAGTGGACGTCTTCGAGCCGAGGCGGATATGACCAGCACTCCCCGTCACATCACCACCCCCGAGCGCCGTGCCCGCCTCGCCCTCCGCCACCGCCTCGCCCCCGGCACCCGCGCCGCGACCCCCGAAGCCGTCGCCGCCTCCCTCGTCGCCCTGCACGGCACGGACCCCGCGACGGTGTACCTCGCCGTGGGTGCCCGCCTCGCCGACTCCTCCACCACCGTCCCGGAGACCGCCCGCGCCCTGTACGAGGACCGCACCCTGCTCCGTATGCACGGCATGCGGCACACGGTGTTCGTGTTCCCCGCCGAGCTGACCGCGGTCGTGCACGCCTCGACGGGACTTGCCGTCGCCGCGCGTGAACGGGCCGCGCTGCTCAAGGACATGGCGAAGGCGGGGGCGCCGGACGCGGCCTGGCTGAAGGAGGTCGAGGGCTCGCTGCTGACCGCGCTGGCGCGGCGCGGTCAGGCGACGGCGGCCGAACTCGCCGTGGACGAACCGAGGTTGAGGGAACAGTTCGTGTACGCGGCCGGGAAGAACTACGAGGGCGTGCACACCGTCTCGACCCGGCTGCTGAAGGTGCTGGGCGTCGAGGGGAAGGTCGTACGCGGTCGTCCGCTCGGCGGCTGGACGTCGAGCCAGCTCCGCTGGGCGGTGGCCCCGGAACACCCCGAACTGGACGTCGTGGAGGCCCAGTCGACCTTGCTGCGCCACTGGCTCGCGGCGTGCGGCCCGGCCACCGAGGCCGACCTGAAGTGGTGGACGGGGTGGCGGGTGACCGACGTCCGCCGCGCGCTGACGACGATCGGCGCGGAGCCGGTGGCCCTGGACGAGGGGCCGGGTTACGTCGCCGCCGGCGACCTCGCTCCCCTGGCCGGCCCCGCCGAGCCCTGGGCGGCCCTGCTGCCGGCCCTCGATCCGACGGCGATGGGGTGGCAGGGGCGGGACTGGTACCTGGCAGCGGAGTTGCGCCCCGCGCTGTTCGACGGGAGCGGCAATGTGGGGCCGACGGTGTGGTGGGACGGCCGTGTGGTGGGGGGTTGGGCGCAGCGGCCCGACGGGGAGATCGTGTGGCGGATCCTCGACCGGGAGGGTGTCGGCCGGGAGGCGGAGACCGCGATCGGGGCGGCGGCGGAACGGTTGCGGGGGTGGGTGGGGACGACGCGGGTGACGCCGAGGTTCCGGACGCCTGTGGAGCGGGAGTTGGCGGGGTAGGGGGTGACGCGAGCATCGACGCCGGGCGCCCCGAAAACACGTCCGCGCATCGACGCCGGGCGCCCAAAAAACACAGGGCACCCGGCGCCACAGCTCAAGCTCAGCGCGCGTACCGCATCAGTGCCCGCACCATGTGACACGTCGTGTCCGACGGCGCGTGGACACCGATGAGTTCCGCGGTGCTCCGGATCGTCTCGTTGCGGGCCTGGTTCGGGACGTAGACGCCCGAGTCGAGCAGGGCGATGGCCAGCCGCATCGCCTTGAGGCGGCGGTTGTGCGTGACGTACCAGTCCCGCGGGCGCCCGGGCGGCAGCGGGCGCTTCTCCACGGGCACGTAGGGCAGGTCGAGTTGGACGGAACGCTTCGCGGTGGACTGGGTCGGCAGCGGCTTCGGCTTCAGTGCGGCAGCGGGCACGGACATCCTCCTGTCGCGGTCAGGGCGCCGTCCGGACCTCCCGGCGACACCCTCGAACACTGCTTCTATTCTACCGCCCCCCACTGACAATCGCCCCTGGCCACAAGGCCTTTCGGGGTCGCTGTGACGCAGGTGGAAGACGGGTTTTCGCGTACCGTGAGTGGCATGGAGATCTGGATCAACCCGGCCTGTTCCAAGTGCCGCAGCGCCGTGAATCTGCTCGACGCCGAAGGGGCCGAGTACACCGTCCGCCGCTATCTGGAGGACGTGCCGAGCGAGGGCGAGATCAGGGACGTACTGGCGCGGCTCGGGCTCGAACCGTGGGACATCGCGCGCACGCAGGAGGCCGTGGCGAAGGAGCTGAGGCTCAAGGAGTGGGCGCGGGACGCGAGTTCGCGGGAGCGGTGGGTGTCCGCGCTCGCCGCGCACCCCAAGCTGATCCAGCGGCCGATCATCACCGCGGAGGACGGCACCGCGGTGGTCGCCCGCAGTGACGAGGCCGTACGGGACGCGGTGTCGCGGCGGTCGGGGCCGGGGTCCGAGTAGATCAAGTGGCGCGTCCCGACTCCGGCCCGGTGAACGCCGGACAACCCGGCACTGCGGGTGGTCGCGAACGTCGACGGCAACCAGGTGTACGCCACGATGAACGGGCCGAACGAGTTCGTGATGACCGCCAACCTCGGTTCCTGGGAACGGACTTCGAAGCCGCGCTCCTGGCCGGCCGGGACCGGGCCGCGCACTGAACCGGCCGCACGCCGAGCCCAACCCCCTTGTGACGCAGGTCACTTATGTGACTCCTGTGTCCACTGAGTTACATCGTTCGGCATCCCGTACATAGCGGCGTACGCTCCCCTACCCCACAGGAGACGCGCATGTCGCGCAGGAGAACTGCCAGTACGAAGAAGAAGCTGGCGCTGCTGGTCACCGCCGCGGCGGTCGCGGGCGGCGGGGCCTTCGCTCTGGCCACCACGTCGAACGCGTCGCAGTCGACCGCACAGAACGCCAAGACGCTGTCGTCGGCCGCGGACTCGACGGTCTGCCAGGGGCTCGCCACCGCGCTCGGCAACAACCAGAAGTTCATCGACGGTCAACGCGCCGCGCCCGACGCCCAGTCGAACGCGCGGATCGCCAACCGCGAAGCGGTCATCGCGCAGATCAAGGTGCAGCAGAAGGCGTCGGGTTGTGCGGTTGGGGAGTCGGCTCAGGACTCCCAGGCCGCGCCGCCGGCGCAGTCGGCGCCCGCGGGTTCCCCCGCCACCTCGACCGCGACCACGCCGGCCGCGACCCCTCCGGCGGCGGGCAACAACGCCGGCGGCAACGCCGCCGCGGGCAGCCAGGTGTGCACCGGCTCGACCGTCACGCTCTCCGGCGAGGCCGGTGCGCCCGCCGCGTCGAGCAACCAGTTCCCGGCGGGTACGACGCTGAAGGTCACCAACTTGGACAACAACAAGTCCACGACGGTGAAGGTGACTTCGGTCTCCGGCAGCTGTGTCCTGCTGAACAACGCCGCATTCGAACAGGTCCGTGAGCCCGGCAAGTTCCTCATCCGCCGTGCTCTGATCCAGAAGGTGGGGTGACGCTCAGGATCCGAGAAAAACCGGTGAGGTGACGGCCCAGTCGCTCCGGCGCGGTACGCGGCAGCGTGTGGTGCGAGATGTCCGGGAGGATGTCCGTCCCGACGCGCGGCAGCAGACCGCCCGCCCGGGCCGCCACCAGGTGTGTGTCATAGGTCCTGCTGCTTCCGGCCAGAAGCAGCAGGACCGACGCGTTCAGCCCGCGCAGCGCCTCGGGCGCCGGGCGGGGACCGGTCACCGGCTTCGCGGACGGGAACCCCGCGCCCGCCTCCTGGAGGCGGAGCCAGTCGGGGTCCGGCGGCACTCCCCCGGTCTCCCACTCCAGCAACGCGCGGACGCGGCGCGGAGTGGGCCGTAGCAGCATCGGCAGTGCGTGCGGCAGATACGCCGTCTCGAACCCGGCGAAGCACTGGGTCGGGTCGAGGAGGACCAGACGGCGTACCCGGGCAGGCGCGCGCAGTGCGTGGTGCAGCGCGATCCAGCCGCCGTACGAATGGCCGCCGAGGTCCACGACCGACGCCCCGAGCCCGTCGAGCACCGCGTCCGGCCAGGCCGTCAGATCGGCCTCCGTGCGCGGCCGCCGGCCGACCACCGGAACGCCGCGGCCCGGGGCGCCGATCAGGTCCATGACGTAGAGGCGGTGGGTGCGGGCGCCCGTCGGCGGGCCCGCACACATTGACGTACGTCTCCCCGAACGGCGTCGGGACGGTCACCGCCTCCCGGTCGCGGTCAAGGGCTAACCCCATCGCATACGAGCCGGACAGGAACTCCCGTCTGCGACTGCGAACAGCGGGTTCACAGCGGTCTCCCGGTGTGCGGTGCGCAGCGCACGTGAATCGCGACACAGCGCCACCAGGTAACACGGGGTTCACGCTCGGGCAATGATCGGGAAATCGCATATTGACAGGCTGCCGGGCATGAATCGCGGCGCTCCAGTGCCGCTGCGCCGCAGCACCCGCAAGTGCGCCTAAAGACCCACCCCCGAAGGATGTGGCCCGTGACCTTCAAGGCTGAGTACATCTGGATCGACGGCACCCAGCCGACGGCCAAGCTCCGTTCCAAGACGAAGATTCTGGCCGACGACGCCAAGGGTGCGGAGCTCCCGATCTGGGGCTTCGACGGGTCGTCCACGAACCAGGCCGAGGGGCACTCCTCGGACCGCGTGCTCAAGCCGGTCGCCAGCTTCCCGGACCCGATCCGCGGCGGCGACGACATCCTCGTCATGTGTGAGGTCCTCGAGATCGACATGACGCCGCACGAGTCCAACACGCGTGCCGCGCTCGCCGAGGTCTCGGCCAAGTTCGCCGCTCAGGAGCCGATCTTCGGCATCGAGCAGGAGTACACCTTCTTCGACGGCGCCCGTCCGCTGGGCTTCCCCGAGGGCGGCTTCCCGGCCCCCCAGGGCGGCTACTACTGCGGTGTCGGCGCCGACGAGATCTTCGGCCGCGAGATCGTCGAGGCCCACCTGGACAACTGCCTCAAGGCCGGTCTCGCGATCTCCGGCATCAACGCCGAGGTCATGCCCGGCCAGTGGGAGTTCCAGGTCGGCCCGGTCTCCCCGCTGGAGGTCTCCGACCACCTGTGGATCGCCCGCTGGCTGCTCTACCGCACCGCCGAGGACTTCGGCATCTCCGCGACCCTCGACCCCAAGCCGGTCAAGGGCGACTGGAACGGCGCGGGCGCGCACACCAACTTCTCCACCAAGGCCATGCGCGAGGGCTACGACGCGATCATCACCGCGTGCGAGTCCCTCGGTGAGGGCTCCAAGCCCCTCGACCACGTCAAGCACTACGGCGCCGGCATCGACGACCGTCTGACGGGCCTGCACGAGACCGCCCCGTGGAACGAGTACTCCTACGGCGTCTCCAACCGCGGTGCCTCGGTCCGTATCCCGTGGCAGGTCGAGAAGGACGGCAAGGGCTACATCGAGGACCGCCGTCCGAACGCCAACGTGGACCCGTACCTCGTGACGCGCCTGATCGTCGACACGTGCTGCTCCGCCCTGGAGAAGGCCGGCCAGGTCTGATCCGCCCCTGCTTACACGAGAGGCGTCCACCGTCCTGGTGGGCGCCTCTCCGCGTTGTCAGTGGCGCGTGCCATCGTGGGGGCATGGAGATCGACGGGGGTCTCGACATCAAGGTCGAGACGGAGAACTGGCAGACGCACACGCGCATTTCGGCGCTACGGCTGCGGGAGCTGGTGGCGCGGATCGGGGGCGCCGGCGACCGTTTCCTGATCGTGCAGCGGATACCGGACCTCCCGGACGTGTTCGCGCAGGTGTGGCACGAGGAGGGCGGGGACTTCCGGCTGGAACACCGGCTGAGCGAGGCCGAGTTCTACGGTACGAACCTGGACGGCCCGGACCGGGTGGCGGATCTCCTGACCGCCTGGGCACGGCAGGCGGACTCCGGCTGGGACGCGGGCGTCGACTGGGAGCCGGTCGACCTGGGGCCCCGGGAGGAGGTGCCCGAACTGCCTTACGAGGTGCGGGAGAAGGTCGAGGAGCGGGTCCGGACGCGGCTGCGCTGCGGCTACGACAGCCGCAAGGTGCTGACCGAGATCGCCGAGGACTATCTCGTCGACGGTGACGAGCGGCCGGTGTCGCGCGCACAGGCCTCGCGACTGGTCGACCGGCTGTGGCTGGAGCGGTTGGCCGAGCAGGCGCTCTGGGAGGGCGTCAGCGACCCGGACCGGATGACCCGCGCCTTCGAGGCGCTGGACACGAGCGGCATCACCGCCCGGGAGAACTTCGCCTGCTGCCGGGGCTGCGGCCTCGCGGAGATAGGCGCGGAGCAGGAGGACGCCCGCGGTTTCGTCTTCTTCCACCAGCAGGTCACGGAGCAGGCCGCCGAAGGGTACGGACTCGCTCTGCACTACGGCGGGTTCGACGGCTCGGCCGAGACCACCGCGGCCGTCGGGCACGAGGTGCTGGCCGCGCTCCGCAGCGCCGGACTGTCCGCCGACTGGGACGGCGATCCGGACAAGGCGATCGACGTCAAGCCGCTGACCTGGCACAAACGACTGGTGGGATGAGGGGCCGGGCGTCGACTTCACGCCAAGGAAGCGTCCAAGCTGTGAGAGGAGGGTCCTGTCACGGGCGTGTTTCTGCTTCAATGGGCTCATGGCCAGCTACCAGAAGTGCAGCGCGACGGGTCGCCGTGACCTGGAGCCCTTCTGGCCTTCCCGTCAGCATCATGACTTCGACCGGGTGTGTTGTCGCGCGATGAACGCGCCGGCCCTCTAAAGCCGTAACACCTTCGGCCTTTGGCCCGCGCGACTCGATGTACGTCCCTCGACGAACCTCTCGCGCGAAAGAGCTGACCTCTCATGGCTATCATCCGTTCCCTCCCCGCTCTTCCCTCCTCCCCCGCCCCGCTCGACACCCCCGTGCCGACCGCTCCACGGCACCATCTGCGTGCCGTGGACCCGGACGAGGTGATCGACGTGGCGGAGTTCCTGCCGCCGGGCGCCACCTGGCTGCCCGCGCCCCCGCACACGCTGCCCACGCTGCCGGGGCAGCCGCCGATGGTCGGGTACCTCGTCCTCATCCCGGCCGACAGCCCGCACCTCACCCGGGCCGGCCTCCCGGTCACGCCCCTCCCCGACGAGACGGCCGAACCGCTCGTCCGCATCGACACCGTGCAGCGCACCGCCCAGCTGAACGGCGCGGAACTCGACCTGACGTACCTGGAGTTCGAGCTCCTCGCCCATCTCGTCGCGCACCCCAACCGGGTGCACACGCGCGACCAGTTGGTCACCACGGTGTGGGGCTACGGGCATGTGGGCGACGGCCGTACCGTCGACGTCCACATCGCCCGACTGCGCCGCAAGCTGGGCGTCGACCACCGCAAGGCGATCCAGACGGTGCGTCGGGTCGGGTACAAGTACACGCCGCCGACCGCCCGTTGATCATCGGCGGTTCGATGGCTCGATGGTTCGGTGGTCCGGTGATCTGCTGATGGCAGATCGGCGTTCCGTTCCGTGGGCCGCGCGGGCAGAGTCGTCGGTATGAGACTTCTGGTGCTGGGTGGTACGGAGTTCGCGGGACGGGCCGTCGTGGAGGCCGCCCTCGGCCGGGGCTGGGAAGTGACCGTCCTCAACCGGGGCCGACATGCTGTGCCTTTCCGGGGGACACCCCCCGGACCTCCGGGCCCGGCCGGGGTACGGGCGTTGCGAGGTGACCGCACCGCGCCCGGTGGGCTCGCCGCTCTGGCCTCGGGCGAGTGGGATGCCGTGGTCGACACCTGGTCGGCGGCGCCGCGTCCGGTGCACGACGCTGCGCGGCTGCTGGCCGACCGGGTGGGCCGGTACGTGTATGTGTCGAGCTGCTCTGTGTACGCGTGGGCGCCGCCCGCGGGGTACGGGGAAGACGCGCCGCTCGTCGAGGGTGCCGAGGCCGACGCCGACAAGACCGACTATGCGCGCGACAAGCTGGGCGGGGAGCTTGCCGCACTGGGGGCGTTCGGGGCGGAGCGGTCGGTGTTCGCTCGGGCCGGGTTGATCCTCGGGCCGTACGAGAACATCGGGCGGTTGCCGTGGTGGTTGGGGCGGGTTGCTCGGGGTGGGCCGGTGCTGGCGCCCGGGCCTCGGGATCTGGCGCTTCAGTATGTGGATGTGCGGGATCTCGCGGAGTGGTTGCTCGGGTCTGTGGAGCGGGAGTTGAGCGGGGCGTTCAATCTGATCTCGGCGCAGGGGCACGCGACGATGGGGTCGTTCTTGGACGCGTGTGTGGGGGTTACCGGCGGGGCGGCCGAGTTGCGGTGGACCGCGCCGGAGGATGTGCTCGCGGCTGGAATCGAGCCCTGGACTCAGTTGCCGGTGTGGATTCCGCCGGGGAGTGAGGGGTACGACGCGTTGCACAGTGCGGATGTCTCTCGGGCGCTGGGTACGGGGCTGACGTGTCGGTCCGTCGAGGAGACCGTGGCTGACACGTGGGAGTGGTTGCGGAGCGTGCCGGAGTATGCGGGGCGGGCGGGGGTGGGGCTTGACCCTGCTGTGGAGGCGAAGGTGCTGGGCACTCCGTTGGGATAGCGGTTCGTTTGTCTGCGAGCCGGTGGGGGCTGGGCGCGCAGTTCCCCGCGCCCCTGGAAACAACCGGTGTTGCCAGCGACACCCCCGCTACGGTGGGCGGGCCCCGTGACCTGGGCCTGCCTGTTCCGTGAGACTGGGGCCATGGACACGAAGAGCGAGAGTGGGCGGGCCCGGGGCGTTCTCGTGGCGGGGGTGCGTAGCCTTGTGCTCGCTCTCATCTCGCTCTACGGGTCGCTCGTTCTCCTCGTCCTCACCGTCGTGTCCCTCGTGCTTGTTCCGCTCGGCGTCGGGCTGGTCACGACCTCCTGGGTCCTCACCGGGGTGCGAGCGCACGCGGATCGGCGGCGGCTGTTCGCCTCGCAGTGGTGCGGGGTTCGGATTCCGCCGGCTTACCGGCCGGTGCCGCCAGGTGCGCGGCCCTGGACGCGCACCCTCCACCTCCTCCGTGACCCCGCCACCTGGCGGGATCTGCGCTGGCTGCCCGTCGACATGGTCGCCGGGTTCGTCACCGCGCTGGTGCCCGCGGCCCTGGTGTTCTATCCGCTGGAGGGGTTCGCGTTGGCGTTCGGGTTGTGGCGGGTGTTCACGGACGGGACGTATGTCGGGTGGTGGTACGGGTTCGTGCCGGTGAGTGGGCAGGGCAGTGCGCTGCTCGCGGGGCTGCTGGGCGTCGGGATTCTCGTCGCTTCCTACTTCCTCACCCCGGCCCTCCTCCGCGTCCACTTTCTGCTGACGCGTTCCCTGCTCACCCCGGGGCAGGGCGAACTCGCGGAGCGGGTGCGGGTGTTGACCGAGACGCGGCGGGATGCCGTGGACGGGTCGGCCGCCGAGTTGCGGCGGATCGAGCGCGATCTGCATGACGGTGCGCAGGCCCGGCTGGTGGCCATGGGGATGGATCTCGGCACCATCGAGGCGCTGTTGGAGAAGAACCCCGCCAAGGCCCGGGAACTGCTCGCCCGCGCCCGGCAGTCCTCGGCCGAGGCCCTCGACGAACTGCGGGATCTCGTGCGCGGTATTCATCCTCCAGTGCTGGCGGAGCGTGGACTCGGCGATGCCGTACGGGCGTTGGCGTTGCGGATGCCGGTGCCGACCGAGGTGAGCGCGGAGCTCGGGGGTGGGCGGGCCGACGCGCCCGTCGAGTCGGCCGCGTACTTCGCCGTCAGCGAGGTGCTCACCAATGCCGTGAAGCATTCCGGTGCCGATCGGATCTGGGTCGATATGCGGTATGCGGAGGGGGCGTTGCGGGTCTCCGTCACCGACAACGGTGGGGGTGGCGCGGTGGTCGGGGCGGGGTCGGGGCTCTCCGGGGTCGAGCGGCGGCTGGGTACATTCGACGGCGTCCTGGCCGTCAGCAGTCCCGCGGGCGGTCCCACCATGGTGACCATGGAGATCCCGTGCGAGTTGTCCTAGCCGAAGACCTGTTCCTGCTGCGGGACGGGCTGGTGCGGCTGTTGGAGGCCTACGACTTCGAGATCGTCGCGGCGGTGGAGAGCGGGCCCGAACTCACCAAGGCGCTGACCGAGTCGGCGCCCGACGTCGCCGTGGTCGACGTACGGCTGCCGCCCACGCACACCGACGAGGGGTTGCAGTGCGCGTTGCGGGCGCGACGGGAGCGGCCGGGGCTGCCGGTGCTGGTGCTGTCGCAGCACGTGGAGCAGTTGTACGCGCGGGAGTTGCTCGCCGACGGGACCGGCGGGGTGGGCTATCTGCTGAAGGACCGGGTGTTCGACGCGGAGCAGTTCGTGGATGCCGTGCGGAGGGTGGCGGGGGGTGGGACGGTGATGGATCCGCAGGTCATCCAGCAGTTGCTGGCGCGGCGGGCCGCCGACGACCGGCCGCTGGGGCGGTTGACGCCCCGGGAGATCGAGGTGCTCGAACTGATGGCGCAGGGGCGGTCGAACGCGGCGATCGCGGGGCAACTCGTCGTCACGGAACGGGCGATCGGGAAACACACGTCCAATATTTTCGCCAAACTGGGACTGGAAGTCTCGGACGATGACAATCGCCGCGTGCTGGCGGTATTGGCCTATTTGGACCAGGGACGCTGAGCACTACCTGTGAGCCGATCACAACTGCTGGTGTTTAAAGGGCAGTTGAGAGGGGACTTACCCAAGAATCTCTCATCAGTTTCTGAGACGGCTGAACACTCCTGGGACCCCCTGCGTATCAAAGGGCGCCGCTTCACTCCTGTCGGGCGCCTCGCTGCCCCGCAAGGAAGTCAGAGGAGTTCCATGGGACGCAATGATCGTAAACGCCGTACGCCGCTGGCCACCAAGGCCATTGCCGCATCGGCTGCCCTAGCGCTCGGTGGGGGCGGGCTGCTCTGGGCACAGATGAACGCTTCGGCGCACGAGTCCACCTCGTCGGGGCAGAACCAGACCAAGGCCGCGGCAGCCGCGGCACAGGTCGCCACGATCGCCTGCCCGGACGTCGGCCAGCAGCTGACGAACGTGCCGCAGAAGGCTCGTCAGGGTGTCGCCACCGAGCTGGCGAACCTGGACAAGCAGATCACCGAGGCCTACGCCCGGCTCGCCTCGACGCGTCAGGCCCAGGCGAATGACGCGAGCTTCGTGCAGAACGCGATCGTCGGCCCCCTCAAGGAGAAGCGGGCCGCGACGATCGACCGCATTCGCATCGACATCCAGCGAGTGGGCGGCACCGTCAACGCGACCGCGCTGAAGCAGCTCGCCGCCTGTACGACGCAGAACGCCACCAACACCACCACGGCGGGCGGCGGCAAGAACAACGGCGGGGGCAAGAACAACAACGGCGGCCAGAACAACGGCGGTCAGAACACCGCGGCGCCGAGCGCGAGTGCCAGCGCCTCCGCGGCGCCCCCCGCCAACAACGGTGGCCAGGCCGGCAACGGCCCGACGGCCGCCGACTTCGTGGACATCACGAAGGTGGCGAACAACGTGCTGGCGAAGCCGCAGAACAGCGGCCAGGCTTCGACCGGTTCGTTCACCACCAAGTGCGGTGTCAACGCGAACAAGAACCACAACACCGACAACGTCATCGTGGCGCCCGGCGTGACCAACGGCGCGCACCACGAGCACGACTACGTCGGCAACCAGAAGGTCAACGCGTTCTCCACGAACGACTCGCTGCTGGCCGCCCCCTCCAGCTGCCAGAACCAGAGTGACCTCTCGTCGTACTACTGGCCGGTCGTGCGTGTGCAGGACGGCTCGCAGGAGTTCGACGCCAACGCGGACGGCGGTGGCAAGGAAGGCAACGTCGGCAAGATCCTGACCGCGCAGTCGGCGCAGATCAAGTACGTCGGTTCGCCGGCCAGCAAGGTCGTCGCGATGCCGCAGTTCCTGCGCATCATCACCGGTGACGCCAAGACCCTCACCAACGGTCTGGCGAACGCCAACGCGCACTGGAGCTGCACCGGCTTCGAGGACAAGGTCCAGCTGACGGAGCAGTACCCGATCTGCCCGCAGGGCAGCAACGTGGTCCGCACCTTCGCGTTCCAGAGCTGCTGGGACGGCGTCAACATCGACAGCGCCAACCACCGTACGCACGTGGCCTTCGCGGACCCGGCGAGCGGTGTCTGCGGGAACGGCTTCAAGGCCATCCCGCAGCTGACGATGCGCCTCGTCTACAAGATCACGCCCCCCACCCTCCAGGCGGACGGCACCGTGAAGAACGCCTACGCGGTGGACGGATTCCCGGAGCAGCTGCACAAGCCGTCGACCGACCACGACGACTTCATCAGCGTCACCAAGAACAACCTGGCGGCGAAGATCGCCAACTGCGTCAACTCCGGCAAGAAGTGCCAGTGAGCGCAGTTAGCCGGTAGAACCCGGTAGTACGAAGCGGGCGGTGGGATTCTCCCACCGCCCGCTTTCGTGTGTCCGTACGGGAGTTCAGCTGGTGTGCTTCGAGTGGTCGACGCCGATCTCCTCGTTGCCGCCGAGCGTGGTCTGCAGCTTCTTGACGATCTTGTCGGTGCCCACGGCGACCCACTTGCGGCCGACGAGGTAGAAACCGCCGTAGTCCTTCGCGTCGTTGATCCACTCGCGCTGGCCGCGGTCGGTGGCGAAGGTCGCGAGGACGAACTTGCCGTAGCTCATCTTGCAGATGGCCTGACGGAGTTCGTCGGCGTCGGTCTGGATGTCGGGCGTGCACTTCACCTTGGCGGCCAGGCTCTCCAGGCTGCCACTGGCCTCCGTCGGCACGGTCGCGGCCTTGGTGTCGGCGCCACAGCCCGCCAGCGCCAGCGCCGCCGTGGCGCCGGCCACCGCGAGCATCGGTCGGGTCAACCTCATCTGTCGTTCCTCCGGTCGTCCGGTCAGCAGCATGCCGCAGTCGGCCCCGGCGAGGGGCCTTCTCATCCGATACGGCTCCGGAGCGCCCCACGCTCAAATCCATGGTCCCCGGCTGGACGCGTGTGCGAGGGTGACGCCCATGGATCAACATGTGGATCAAGGCTGGGAAGACCGCGTGACCGCCGCCTGGGCGACCTTCGACGACTATCCGGAGGCGAGGGCGGCCGACTTCCGTGCCCTGATCGACGCGCTCGTCGCCGAACTCCCGGACGGCAGCCCGCTGGGCCCCTTCGAGCAGGCCTGCGCCTGGGACTCGACCGGGCACTCGGACCGGGCCGTTCCGCTGTACCGGGAGGCACTCACGCTCGGACTGAGCGAGACGAGTGGCTACAAGGGGCGCCGGGCGAAGATCCAACTCTCCAGTTCGCTGCGGAACATCGGGCAGGCGGAGGAGGGCGTCAAGCTGCTCACGTCCGAACTCGACGCACCCTCGGACGAGTTGGACGACGCGGTCCGCGCGTGCCTCGCCCTGTGTCTGTCCAGCCTGGGCCGCGACCGCGAGGGCCTGTCCCTCGTGCTGGGCGCGCTGGCGCCCCATCTGCCGCGCTACCAGCGGTCGATGGCGAACTACGCGCGGGCGCTGGTCGAGCCCGCGGACTGACCGGAGCGCCGAGTCCCCCGGGCGGCGGTGACCAACTCACCATTCGCTCGTTTTGCTGAACGTGCAGTCACAGGATGTCGCCAAGCGCCCCGCAGCTTCACCCACCGACCCGGTCGTCGATGTCGAACAGGCCGAGGCCGCGCTCGTCGAGCACTATCCACGGCTCGTCCGGCTCGCCTATCTGGTGCTCCCCCCGAGCCTCGGCCGCAACCGGCGCGTCCTGACCGCGCACGCCCTCGTCCAACGCGCCCTGCCCAGAGGCCGCGCGTCCGCGTCGGTGATCCCGGCCCAGTCGACCGGCCGCGACGTGGACCCCGGTTACGCCTTCGTCCGCCTCAACGTCGTCCGTACGGCACTGGAGGCGGGCCTCCCGCTGTCGTTCCGCGCCTGGCCCAAGCGCTCCCAACTCCCGCCGCTGCTCCCCCAGGTGCGGGGTCTACGGCTCTTCCCGCGCTCGGGCGGCGCCGACGAACTCGCCCTGGACCAGCGACTGTCGGCCCTCTCCGGCCCGGCCCGCGCGGTGTACGTGCTGCGCGGCCTGGAGAAACTGCCCGACGGCGACGTACGCAGGGTGCTCGCGGCGGCCGGCGTGGACGCGGAGGAGACGGACGACGCGCTGAGCGAGGCCGACGAGGCGCCCGCGCAGTACGAACTCCTCGACTCCCCCGAGTTCGACCCCTGTTCGCTGCACGCGCGGCCCACCGACCTGATGCGCCGCCGCCAGCACGGCAAGGCCGCGCTCGCCGCCGCGGCGGCCGTCGCGGTGTGCGGCGCGCTGCTCGCGATGCCCGGCGGCGGCTGGGGCCCCGACGGCGCCGCCGCACCCGCGTACGCGCAGAACCCGGCCTCCCAAGCCGCTCTGGATCCAGGCAAGTTGACGAGAATCGCGCCCACCGCGTGGACGGTGTCCGCGCGCAAGGACTTCTCCGCCTGGCCCGCCCGCGGCGACCTCACGAAGGACACCGCCCTGCTGCGCCGCGCCCTCGCCGTCTGGGCCCGCCCCGGCGAGTCCGTCCAGGTCTCGGCCACCCCCGGCACCCCCTCCGGCGGCCCGGCCGGACCGCCCCAACTCCTCTACGCCGGCACGGTCGACAACGCGCGCGTGGTGATCCTCTACGACGGTTTGCGCATCGCCCGTTACGCCGAACCGAAGGACGGCACGAAGGGCGCCGCGCTGGACTTCGCGCGGGTCGACGGCGCGACCGGGTCCGAGGCGAACGCGGTGGTGCTGGACCGGGCCGACGGCAACGTCCGCTATCTGACCGCCCCTTGGGTGAAGAAGGCGGCCGAGCGCGACCTCCAGAAGCCGAACGCCGGCGCGCTGCCCATGACTCTCACCGACGGGATCACCTCGCCGCTGGCCAGCCCCGCGCAGTTGACCGGCGCGTGCACGTCGTGGAACGTGCTCCAGCTGACCGACGACACCGGCACCCGTCTGATGAGCGACCTCGGCGAACTGGTCCCGGCGCACCTCACCGTCGGCCGCCCCGGCTCGGCCCACGAGGTGTCCGGCGCGGCGGCCCAGCACGCGTGGGCACCCTTCGCCTGCTCCCTCGGCGCGATGCGCTCCCTGGGCGTACGGTCCGTGAACGCCTGGCAGTTCGCCGCGCAGCCGCTGCCCGACGCGAGCGGTGCGGCGGAGTGGGTGTGCACCCGGGCCGAGACCTGGCAGGGCGGCGGCGAGCGGGTGCTGGCGCAGTTCCGCACGCCGGGCGGGATCTACGGCGCGGTGGCCGCGAAGGCGCAGGGCGTGGCGGCGTGCGGGGTGCGTGATCCGCATGTGCTGGCCGGGGTGCTGTGGAAGTCGGCGGCGGGTAACTGGTTCCTGCTGGCGGCGGGCAGTAAGGGTACGAAGTCCGTCACGGCGACGGGCGGGGTGACCGGCTCGGCCCGGGGTGGCCTGCTCGCCGTGAAGACCAAGCAAGGTGTTCAGGCCGAGCTGAAAGGCGCCCTGGATGACGGGAGGACGATCACAGGCCTGCGCTGACAAGCGCTCCGCGGGGTGGGTGCGTCGTCGGGTGCGGGGCCGTGGTGGCTGGGCGCGCCCACGCGGCGGAGCCGCACATAGATACAGCCCCGCGCCCCTTCAGGGCGCTTGACCTCAGCCGTCGCTCCATCGCCCCCTAGCTGACACTCACGTCAACAAGTCCCCGCACAAGGCTTCCCCAGGGACTTACCCGTCAGTACATTGACGCCATGTCTAACACGCCGCTCAAGGCCCGAAAGGTGTCCTTCTCCTGGGAGGGCACCCCGCTGCACTGGGTGCCCGGCGATCCGTTCACCACGCACACGATCAACGTGCTGCATCTGCTGCTGCCCGCCGGTGAGCG
Source organism: Streptomyces prunicolor (assembly GCF_045162825.1). Classification (NCBI taxonomy): domain Bacteria; kingdom Bacillati; phylum Actinomycetota; class Actinomycetes; order Kitasatosporales; family Streptomycetaceae; genus Streptomyces; species Streptomyces prunicolor. Next base: position 2,988,759 of record NZ_CP108676.1, read on the forward strand.
GTGGTTCGTGCACGTCTACAAGCAGGTGCTGCCCCTCATCCGGGACGAACAACTGCGCGCGGACGTGATCGGGTTCATCGGCCAGGAGGCGATGCACTCCCAGGCCCACGACGAAGTGCTCCCGCACCTGCGGGAGTTGGGGCTCGACCCGACGCCGTACACCGCGCAGGTCGACTGGTTCTTCGAGAAGCTGCTCGGCGACCGCACCCTGCCGCCGGGCAAGGCCCGGAAGTGGTGGCTGCTGGAGCGGGTCGCGATCATCGCGGCGATCGAGCACTACACCGCGTTCCTCGGCAACTGGGTGCTGAACGCAGAGGAGTTGGACCGGCGCGGCGCCGATCCGACCATGCTGGACCTGCTGCGCTGGCACGGCGCCGAGGAGGTCGAGCACCGGTCCGTCGCCTTCGACCTCTTCATGCACGTCGACGGCAGCTACCGCCGCCGCGCCCGCACCTGGGCGACCGCGTTCGCCGCCCTGATGTTCCTCTGGCAGCGCGGCTCCCGCTTCTTCATGGCGAACGACCCGACCCTCGTCGACGCCCACGTGAGCTTCAAGGACTTCTACGTCGCCGGAAAGCGCGGCACCCTGCCCGCCACCGGGGACATGCTCAGGTCCATACCCCGCTACCTGAGCCGCGCCTACCACCCCTCGCAGGAGGGCAGCACCGAGCAGGCCGTCGCCTACCTGGCGTCCTCGCCCGCCGCGGTGGCCGCCGAAAAGAGGGCGGGGTGATGCCGAAGCCGCTCACCGTCGCCGTCCTGGCCGGTGCCGCCCTGCTGACCCGCCGTGCGCTACGGCGCCGGGTGCGGGCCTCGCCGCTGTGGCCGCTGCCCGCGCTGGACCCGCCGATCTCCGGCCGACCGCGCACACGGGCACTGAAGCTGCGGGTCGCCGCACGGGAGACGGTCGCCGACGGGGTCGTACAACTGCGGCTGGAAGGGCGGGACTTGCCGCGCTGGGAACCCGGGGCGCACATCGATCTGGTGCTGCCCTCGGGGCTGGTGCGGCAGTACTCGCTGTGCGGGGACCCGGCGGACAGCTCCTCGTACACGGTCGCGACGCGGCTCGTCGAGGACGGGCGGGGCGGGTCGCGCGAGGTGCACGAACAGGTGTCGGTGGGCGCGGAGTTGGAAGTGCGGGGGCCGCGCAATCGGTTCCCGCTCGTCGAGGCGCCGACGTACGTCTTCGTCGCCGGTGGGATCGGGATCACCCCGGTGCTGCCGATGCTGCGGGCGCTGCCCGAAAGCGCCAACTGGCGTCTCCTGTACGCCGGTCGGACGCGGGAGTCGATGCCGTTCCTGGATGAGATCGAGAACCTTGGCGCGGACCGGGTGACCGTCGTGGCCGGACTGCCCGATCTGGACGGGGAGTTGGCGGACCTGCCCGAGGGAGCCGTCGTCTACTGCTGCGGGCCGGAAGGGCTCATGGCGGCTGTAGCGGAGCGCTTCCCCGACGTACGCCTCGAACGCTTCGCGCCCCGGGCCCCGTTGGGCGGGAACGCCGCCTTCGAGGTCGAACTCCGGCGCAGCGGGCGGACGTTGACCGTGCCCGCCGACTCCACCGTGCTCGCCGCCGTCCGCGCGGAGTTGCCGAACACGCTCTACTCCTGCGAACAGGGATTCTGCGGAACCTGCCAACAGCGGGTCCTGGAAGGGGAAGTGGAGCATCGGGACGAGTTGCTGACCGATGCCGAGCGGGCCGACTCGATGTTGATCTGCGTGTCACGGGCCCGAAGTGAGCGTCTGGTGCTGGATTTGTGATGGGGTGATGTGAACAACCATGGTCGGTCCGGTCCGTTGGGGGCCGGATCGGATCGGTAAGGTGTTCGCATGAGTACCGGGGTTCGCCGCAGGATGGGAGTCGAGGAACGGCGACAGCAGTTGATCGGCGTCGCTCTCGACCTGTTCAGCCATCGCTCGCCCGACGAGGTCTCCATCGACGAGATAGCCGCGGCCGCGGGCATTTCCCGGCCGCTGGTCTACCACTACTTTCCGGGCAAACTCAGCCTGTACGAGGCCGCGTTGCAGCGCGCCTCGGACGATCTCGCCGGGCGGTTCGTGGTCGCCGAGGAGGGCTCGCTCGGGGGACGGTTGCTGCGGGTGATGGGCCGGTTCTTCGACTTCGTGGACGACCACGGGCCCGGTTTCGCGGCGCTGATGCGCGGCGGTCCGGCGGTCGGTTCGTCCACCACCAACGCCTTGGTCGACGGAGTGCGGCACGCCGCGTATCTCCAGATCCTGTCCCATATGAAGGTCCAAGACCCGCCCGCGCGGCTGGAGTTGATGATTCGCTCCTGGATCTCGCTGGTCGAGTCGACGGCCCTGATCTGGCTGGACGGCCGACGCATCCCGCGCGCCGATCTGGAACGCCAACTCGTGCACGACTTCGGGGCGTTGGCGGCGGTGAGCGCGGCGTACGACGACGAACTGGCCGCGCTGCTGCGGGAGTCGCTGCGGAACGAGCCGGGCGACGGGCCGTTCACCGACCTCGTCGTCCGGCTGATCGCGCTGGCGTCCTAGCGGCCGTAGAACAAGGTTCTAGCGCTCGAACTTCCGGTAGGACGCGTCCAGTTCGCGTACCTCCGCGGAGGCGTGCAGGACGGAGCCGTCCTCGTCGATGTACTCGCGGAGGAGTTCCAGGACCTTCTCGGTCAGCTTGGCCTTGGTCTCCTCGGTGCGTCCGGCGAGCAGGCCGAGGGTGACATGGATGACGGTGTGTCCCAGCTCGTCGAGGCCCTCGTACCCGAAGGCCGTGTACTCGCTCGGGCGGAACTGGGTCTTGCACGACTCCGGCTTCGCGGCCGCGATCTCGACGACCGCCTCGTGCAGCGCACGGGAGAAACCGTCCTGGTCGAAGGAGATCGTGTGGGAGTGGTCGACGGTGATCTGCGGCATGGGCTTCCCCTGTTCTAGGCCAACAACGGGCTCACCCTAGCCGCAGCGCCAGCATCGCGATGTCGTCGTCCCGGTCGACACCGAAGCAGTCGAGGAGCGTGTCACACAGGGCGTCCAGGCCGGGCAGCGCGCCGGAGGCGGCCGCGCGGAGGTGTTCCATCGACACGGAGATGTCCGTGCCCCGGGTCTCGATGAGGCCGTCGGTGATCATGAGGAGCCGGTCGGTGGGTTCGAGGAAGAGTTCGGTGGGCGGCGGATGGGGCAGGCCCACGCCCAGCAGCGGACCGGCCGCCTTGGCGTAGTCCGCGCTGCCGCTGTCCCGGATGATCAGCGGCGGGATGTGCCCCGAGTTGGAGATGAGGGTGCGCCCGGTGTCCGGGTCGACCAGGGCCAGGCAGACGGTGGCGGTGGTCTCCGGGTGGTAGTGCTGGAGCATCCGGTCCAGCCGCTCGGCCAGCACGCTCGGGTCCCGCTCGTCGACGCAGTAGGCGCGCAGGGCGTGCCGTATCTCCACCATGACGGTGGCCGCCTCCAGCGAGTGCCCGACGACGTCGCCGACGGCGAACAGCACTCCCCCGGCGACCTTCAGGACGGCGTAGAAGTCGCCGCCGATCTCGGTGTCCTGGGACGCGGGCACATACCGTACGACCGTGTCGACGCCCGGGAGTTCGGGCAGCCGGTCAGGACCCGGCAGGAAGCTGCGCTGGAGGGTCAGGGCGACATGGCGTTCGACCTGGTACATGAGGAGCGGTTCGGCGGCGAGCGCGGTGGCCTGGGCGAGCTGCGCGAGCAGCGCGCCGGCCTCGGGGCCCACCCGGCGCAGTCCGCGCGTGGGGGCGGCCAGGCAGACCGGGGCCCTGCCCTCCTGGGTGAGGACCAGCGCCAGCCGGGCGTCGTGTTCGACACCGGGCCGGAAGAACCCGGTGGGCCAGAGCGGCGCGGGCACGGTGGTGATCTGCACCCCGGACTGCCCCTGGGAGAGCCGCCGCAGCAGCCGGGCCACGGTCCGGTCGGCGTCCTCGCCGGGCAGCGCGACCGCGGTGCGCTCCCGGGGCAGGCCGCGGTACAGCTGGTCGTCCCGGTCGAGGACGAACACGGCGGCGGGGGTGCCGGTGAGCCGTGCGGTGCCGTCGGCGGCGACGTCGACGAGTTCCTGGAGGGAGCGCGCCGCCTGGATGGTGACGATCATCTCCGACAGCAGGGTCAGCCGTCGTACGAGCGCCTGGTCGTCGGCGCGCAGCCGGGCCGAGCGGACCGCGGACCGGACCGCCGCCTCGATCTCCTCGGGCTCCGCGGGCACGGTCAGAAAGGCCTCGTCGCCCGCGTCGAGCGCCTGGCAGCGGTCGCTCGGGGGCGCGGCGAGGGCCGAGATGTGCACGACCGGCAGGCCCGCCATGCGCGGCCGTTCCTTGAGCAGCCGGCAGAGTTCGAAGCCGCTCATGTCCGGCAGGTGCACGTCGATCAGGGCCACGTCGGGCAGGTTCCCCTTGCGCAGCCGTCCGTCGAGTTCGGTGAGCGCCTCTTCGCCGCTGCCGACCGCGAGGACCCGATGACCGGCGCGGCTCAGCACGCTCTCGAACGCGAACCGGTTCGCGGGCTCGTCGTCCACGACCAGCACGGTCGCATGCGTCAGTTTGCCGTTGACGTCCATTTTTCAGACCTGGCCCTTTGACACACCGGTGGGGCAGGCCGGTGTCCGCAGCCTGCCCCTCTACGGTAATGCGCTTTCAGGGTGTCCGGGTGAATACCGCCACAGTGCGTCCCGGAACGACGAAGGTGCCCGAAACCTTCGTGTACGAGGCCGACTTCACGGTGGCGTCCGCACCGGCCGCCTGCACCGGGTGCAGCCGGTATCCGGTCCCGGCCAACTCCCCGACCCGCTGGTCCTGTTCGGTGGGCGTCGCGTTGAACACCACGACGAGATCACCGAGTTCCATGGTGATCACGCCGGGCGTCTCGTCCTTTCCGGACAGCGGGAAGGCCATCTCCGACTGCACCTGCCCGGCCGTGTCGAGGGAGAAGGCGGGTTCCGTCGTACGGATCCTCAGCAGATCCTGGTACGCGGCGGAGGCCCCGTCGATCTGCCCGCAGCCGACCTTCACCGACGTCAACAGGCCTTTCGCGTACGGCCACTTGGACGCGTTGTCGGCGGCCATCGGCAGGCCCCGCCCGAAGCCGTTGCCGTCCGCGCAGTTCCAGTGGATCGCGTTGAACCAGTCACCGCTGTCGAACGAGTTGCGGTCCAGGGACTTGGAGCGCAACAGGTCGGTACCGGCCTGGGAGAGCGACGGTCCCTGCGAGAGCGTGGCGGTGGCCATCGCGAGGACCTGCATCCGGGCCCGGTCGGCGGCGCTCGTCGTGGCGGGCAACTTGTAGGTCAGCGCGTCGAACAGCGACTCGTTGTCGTGCGCGTCGACGTAGGCGAGGGCGTCGCCGGGCGCGTCCGCGTATCCGGCGGGGGCGCCGTTGTAGTCGATCTCGGCGCCGGTGACGTCCTTCCCGTCGGTGTCGGTGAAGTGATACTTCGCGAGGTTGCCGCTCAGGCCGACCTTGATGAGGTCCTGGTAGTGGAGGAGGCGGGCCTTCTGCTCGGCCGAAGTGCCGTTCGCCGTGGAGGAGTTGGGGTCGGTGTAGAGCCCGGACGCGAAGCCCTGGACGCCCGGGTCCTCGTCGAAGGGGCTGCCGCCGCGTACCGCGTCCCGGGCCCGGTCGGAGAAGGTCGCGATGCCCGTGCCGGCCATGTTCTTCTGCGTGGCCTGCACGAAACGGGCGTCGTCGGCGATCTCGCCGAAGTTCCAGCCCTCGCCGTACATGATGATCTTCTTGCCGTCGACGCCGTCCTTCGCGAGGGTCAGCGCGTCAAGTGCCTTGCGTACGGCGAGGATGTTGGCCTTCGGCTGGTGCCCCATGAGGTCGAAGCGGAAGCCGTCGACCTTGTACTCCTTGGCCCAGGTGACCACGGAGTCGACGACGAGCTTGCCCATCATGGCGTTCTCGGTCGCCGTGTTGGCACAGCAGGTGGAGGTGGCCACGCTGCCGTCGGCGAGGAGCCGCTGGTAGTAGCCGGGCACGATCTTGTCCAGGACCGAGTAGTCCGCCTGCCCGCTGGCCGCCGTGTGGTTGTAGACCACGTCCATGACGACCCGCAGGCCGTGCTCGTTCAGCGACTTGACCATCTTGCGGAACTCGACGGTACGGCCGGTGCCGTCCGGGTCGGTCGCGTACGAACCCTCGGGGACCGTGAAGTGGTAAGGGTCGTAACCCCAGTTGTAGGCGTCCTTCGCGGCGACGGCCGCCACGCACTCCTGCTGCTGTTCCGAGTCGGCGGCGTAGGAGGCGAGATCGCAGTCGGTGGTCGCCTGCTCGGACTTCTTCTCCGGGATGGTCGCGATGTCGAAGGCGGGCAGCAGATGCACGAACGACGTCCCGGACTCGGCCAGCTCGCGCAGATGCTTCGAGCCGTCGCTGTTCTTGTCGGTGAAGGCGAGATAGGTCCCCTGGTCCTTCGCCGGGACGGTCTTGTCCGCGACGGAGAAGTCCCGGATGTGCAGCTCCTGGATCTCCGCGTCCTTCAGCGCCACCGCCTTCGGCTTCCTCAGGCTCGACCAGCCGCTCGGGGCAAGGGACTCGGCGTCGAGGTCGACGACGAGGCTGCGCTTGGAGTCGGCGGTGAGGGCGACGGAGTAGGGGTCGGTGACCTCGTTGGTGACCAGCTTCTGGACGGTCGGCGCCCATACCTTCACGACGTACCGGTACGGCTTGTTCGTCCAGGAGGCCGGACCGGTGACGGACCAGACGCCGGTAGTGGCGTTCCGGCTCATCTTCTTCAGCGAGCCGTCGAGGTCGATGGACACGCTCTGCGCGGTCGGCGCCCAAACGGCCAGCGTGGGGCGGCCGTTGTGGAAGGTCGGGCCCAGATCGGCCTTGGTCGCGGCACCGTACACGTCGTCGAGCACTCCGGCGATCTGCACGCCGGTGGCCGCCAACACCGCGCCGTTCACGGCCCGTTGGGAGGCGACGAGTTGCCCGTTCAGGGCCTCCTTGACGCGGTCGCGGTCACGTGGATCGACCGACCAGGCCGAATAGTCCTTCAGATAGGGGAACTTGGCCTTCTGGGTGTCGGTGAGCGTGGTCTTGGACAGTCGCAGCCAGCGCTCGTCGTCGCTCGTCAGCGTGCCGTCCTTCACGGCGATCGAACCGTCGTGGGAGTAGAGGAGTTGGGTGGAGGCGGCAGCATCCGAGCCGTTCCAGGCGACCGTGTTCCGGTCGATCCAGACCGCCTTGGAGGTGGTCAGGTCGAGGGCCGCCGCGCTTCCGGCGGGCTGCGGCAGAAGGTACTTCTCCTGGCCGTTCAAGAGCCAGACCTCGTTGCCGTTGGTCTTGAGGTCGAGGGACTGATCGGCGGAGAGGTCCTTCTCGTCACCCTTGTGGAGGATGTAACTGAGGCTGGTGGCACCAGAGTTGAGCGGCACCTCGAAGACAGCGCCATAGGCGTCGGTCTTCACCGGCTGGAGCGGGCTCGACCAGTCCGTGGGGCTCGCGGCACCCGTCCAGACGTGCAGCCCCCAGCCGGTGTAGTCGCCGTCGGCGCGGTGGTAGTGGATGACGGCCTTGGTGGTGTCCTGCGCCGGGTAGTCGGGCCGCTGGGTCTGTACGGCCTCCTTGCCCTGCTCGATCCACACCTCGCCGGTCGCCGTGACGTCGATCGAACGGTCGGCGGTGACGTCCTTGTTGCCGTCCTTGTCGATCACCAGGAAGCTGACGTTGGAGGCGCCGGGCTTCAACTTGACGTAGGCGAAGGCGCCGTAGGCATCGCGGCCGACGAAGGGGTGGCTGGCCGGCCAGGTCGTCGCCTCGCCGTCGGCGAGGTCGCCCCAGGCGTACAGGCCCCAGTTGTCGTAGTCGCCGTCGGTGCGCTTGTAGTGGACGATCGCGTAGTCGCGCGAGGAGGCGGTGGGGATCTCCTCGGCGGGCGGGGTACCGGTGGTGGAGGCGGCCGTCGCGCTCGCCGTGTGCCCGGTCGAGTCGACGACAACTACCTTGTAGCGCAGGGCTGTTCCGGGTGCCACGTCCTTCCCGATGGCCTGGGTGACCTTGTACGGGGCGTGGTCGGCGGAGCCCAGGTTCCGCCACTTGCCGTTGCCGGTCTGGGCGGCGAAGGCGACCCGGTTGAGCTGGCCGCCGGTGATGTCGGCGCTCAGCTCGACGGTGCCGGTGGCGCCCGCGTCCGGGGCCTTGAGGATGATCGTGGGCTTGGTGACGGGCTTGGCGAGGGCGCCGGCCGCCTTGAGGACGATCGCGGCACCGGCCGGGACGGTGACGGTGACCTTGTTGTCGGCGCCGCTGGTCGCGGTGGCCGAAGTGCCGTAGATCCCGCGGTACTTCATGTCCGGCGAACCGGTCGCGAAGGTCACGGTCTTCGCCGTGTCGGAGTTGTTGAGGGCGACGACGTATTCAACACTCTTGGCGGTGCGGGTGAAGGCATAGACACCGGCGCCGTCGGCCGCGTAGCGCTCGGTCTGAACGCCGTCGGTGAGGGCGGGGTTGTCCTTGCGCAGCTTCGAGAGCGCGGCAATCTGCTTGTACAGCGGGGCAGTTGAGTCGTATGCGTCGCTGGCGGCCGTGCGGTCGGTGCCGATCTCGTCGTCGTCGAGATAGTCGGCGACCTTCGACGCGAACATCGTCTGGCGGGCGTCCTTGTCGCCGCCGGAGCCGGTGAAGCCCTGTTCGTCGCCGTAGTAGACGACGGGGTTGCCGCGGCTGAGGAACATCAGCTCGTTGGCGAGCTTGTCCTTGGCGAGGAGTTGGGCGTCGGTGGCCTTCGGGTTGTCCTGGTCGAGGAAGTAGCCGATGCGGCCCATGTCATGGTTGCCGAGGAAGGTGACCTGCTCGTACGCGTTCGCCTTGTCGGTCGTGTACTTGTAGTCGTCGCCGAAGACGCTCGCGAGCTTCTGCGCGCTGCCGCCCTGCGAGGCGTAGGCGCGGGCCGCGTCCTGGAAGGGGAAGTCGAGCGTGGCGTCCAGGCGGCCCTGGGTGACGTACGGCGAAGTGACCGACGTGTCGGCGGAGTAGACCTCGCCGAACATGAAGAAGTTCTTCCGGCCGTGCTGCGCCGCGTAGTTGTCGAGCGCGGTGGCCCACTGGGTCCAGAAGTCCATGTCGACGTGTTTCACGGTGTCGATGCGGAAGCCGTCGATGTCGAAGTCGCGGACCCACTTCTCGTAGATCTTCTCCATGCCGCTGACGACCTCGGGACGTTCGGTCCACAGGTCGTCGAGGCCGGAGAAGTCGCCGTAGGTGGCGTTCTCGCCGACGTAGGTCGAGTCGCCCCGGTTGTGGTACATCGTCGGGTCGTTGAGCCAGGACGGGACCTTCACGTTCGCCTTGTCGGCGGGGACGGTCGGGGTCTTCGGGAAGGAGGAGGTGGAGACGGTGGGGAAGGTCTTGGTGCCGTCCGCGTAGTCGGCGTCGTCGAAGGGCTGCCCGTCCTTGGTCAGGTAGGGGAAGGCGCCCTTGGAGAGGTAGTCGTAGGACTTGCCCTCGTAGTCGACGACGTCGGCGGTGTGGTTGGTGATGACGTCGAAGAAGACCTTCATGCCCTTGGCGTGGGCTTTGGAGATGAGGGTCGCGAGGTCCTTGTTGGTGCCGAAGTGCGGGTCGACCTGGGTGAAGTCCGTTATCCAGTAACCGTGGTAGCCGGCCGAGGCATCGGCGCCTGTCCCCTGCACGGGCTGGTTCTTGAAGATCGGGGCCATCCAGATGGCGGTGGTGCCGAGGCCCTTGATGTAGTCGAGCCTGTTCGTCAGACCCTTGAGGTCGCCGCCCTGGTAGAAGCCCTTGTCGGTGGGGTCGTAGCCGGTGCTGAAGCGTGAACCGGTCAGCCCGCCTTGGTCGTTGGCGATGTCGCCGTTGGCGAACCGGTCCGGCATCACGAAGTAGAACTGCTCGCGGGTGTCGTCGTGCCGGGCGGGCGTCGCCGCCAGCTTGGCGTCCGACGGGGGTGCGGGCGGGGTCGTGGCGTGGGCGGCGAGGGGTTGGACGAACGCCGCGAGGAGCGCGGCGGCGATGACGCCCGTGATCCTTCTCCGTCGCTCGGTGCGGCGCGTGCGGGGCGCCGGCCATCTCGGTATCACAGGCGTGAACTCCTTGCGATTACGGCTCAGTTCGGGTCCGACCCCGGCGAGACGGTATCGCCGACGCAAGGGTTGCAGCAAGAGTCATGAAAGGAGGAGAAAGAACTTTCAGCTTCTTCGTTGCCGGGCGCCTGCGGAAAGCGTGCAGTACTCACGGCAGTCGCCCGCAGCAAGGGTGCGGTGCCCGTGACGGTTTCCCACCGGAACGGTCTGGAACCGATCACTCCGGCAACCCGTCCTACAGGCCGTACCTGTTGCACATCGCGGAACACGGACCCGGGCCTCACCCCTCGGCACGGCCGTCACCCGCGACACACCTCCAGGTAGGACACGATCCGCTCCGGGCCGCCCAGTTCACCGCCCTCGGTCAATAGATTTACCTAGGCAACCAAGGGAACGCGAGAGGAAAGCCTCTGATGGAGACGCCGATGGTGCCGTCGATGGAGCCTTTGATGGAGTTAGCCCACCTGGTGGAGGCCCTGAGAACGGAGGGGCTGGACGCCGCCCTGACCGACGACGGCCAGATCGTCGTCAACCTGCCCGGCAGCAGGGACCAGTTGATCCTCGGGCCGAGCCGGGGCGGGAGCGAACCCAGGCTGTTCTGGCAGCGCCGTACCTTCCTCGGGACCCGTACGAACGAGTGCGGTTATCTGGAGTGGGCGGCCACCCCTGAGCCCGTGGTCGGGGCGATCCTCGGCTACGCCCGCGCCCCCGGGCTGACCGGGCCGCAGTACGGACCGGTCCTGGACGCGCTGCGGAGCAACGGCCTGGACGCGGCGATCGTGACCACCACCGGGGGCTGTCATCTGATCTGCGCCTACCTCGCCGACGGCACCCAACTCATCGTCGGTGCCCCCGAGTCGCTCCCTCCGCAGCTGTCGCAGGTCACCGGCTGGCTGGTCCGGCACAGGGGCCCCGGCGACAGATCTACGGTGGTCTACCACTCGGCTCCGAATCCGACTTCGGCGTCGGCTTCGGCTTCGCAGGACCACGACGCCGGGGCTGCGACCGGTGGGCCCGACATCCACTTGATGGCGAAGCACGTCGCCCGCTACGTCACCGAGGCGGGCCTGCGCCACGACGGCCACCGCCCGCTGACCACACCGGCACCCGAGCAGGAGGTCACCGCGAGGTCCCTGTCCCGGCTGGTCGGCGAACTGGCCCAACTACCGCGTCACCAAGAGGAGTTGGACAACCCCGGCGGCGCCCTCATCACCATCGCCGAGCGGGACGGCAGCAACACCAGGACCACGGAGGTCCCCGCCGAACTCGTGAGCCGGATGCACTCGGTCCTGTTCAGCATGCTCACCGTCATGCGGCCGTACGACGAGTAGGGGCTGCGGTAGCGGGCTGCCTGCCCGGCCTCAACGGGACCCCGCGCGGGTGCCGTTGAGGCCGGGCGGGACGATGAAGGGGATGACCACGACGCGAGAACAGTTCGAGCAACGGCTCGCCGCGCTGAGCGAACCCTGGCTCACCCGCAGGCAGTTGCGGGAGCTGGCCGGAGTCGCGGAGAAGACGGTCCGGAACTGGCTGGCCGAAGACCCCCTCGATTCCTCCCGCATCCGCAGCGGCCCGCACAACACCCAACTCATCGAGCGCGAGGCGGCGTTGGCCCTGGTCCGGCGGAACCTCTTCGAGCCCAAGGACGGGACCACCGTCCTACGGACCGGCCCGCGCCTCGCCGCGGAACCCCACCGCTTGAGCCATGCCCCCGGCGAGCAGTGGGGGTGGGCCGACATCGCGAGGCGACGCGGTGTGACGCCCGGCGCCGTCAGCAACTTGGCGAAGACCTACGAGAACCATCCGCTCAGGCCGTTCCCGCCGGCCGTGGAGCGCAAGCGGGACGCGGGAGCCGTAGCCGAGTGGTTCCTCTGGTACGACACCGAGCGTCCGGGGTACGCGGCGCGGCGCGCGGACGGACGTATCCCCGCAGTCGTCGCCCGGCTGGAGGCGGCGCTGGCCGGACCGGAAGACCTGACCACGACGCGACTCGCCTGGGAACTGGGGGTCGCCCACACCGTCGCACGGGCCTATCTCGCCGCGGCGGCAGGAGAGTTGATGCCCCGTCACGGGTTCGTCGCCCGCAGCGACATCGCGGGGCTCCTGGAACAGGCCGGCCACGGCGGGACGGCCGAGCGGCGACGCGAGCGGGTGAGGACCCTGTTGAGCCGGAAGGACGCCCCGCGTAAACACATCACGGTCGGCGGCACGGACTACTACCGGAAGGCCGCCGTCGACCGTCTTCTGTCACCGCCGCGCGACAGCTGAACGGGCGAGCCGAGACCAGCTGAACAGGCTGAACGGTCGTCTGGCTATCCAGGCGATCTGGGGCGGGCGCGGAGGTCGGGGTACCGGCAGGGTGTCGCCCAACGCGCTGTGCAACACGGTGTGTTGGGTGCGTCTGGGGCCTGGTGGTGGGCGTAGCACGGGTGGATCCTGGCCGGTTGCCGCCTTCACCCCTGTCCTTGCGGCTCGGGATGCTGGCTGGCGACCCTGCAATGACCACGCCAACCGGGGGAGCGATCCCGACCATGGTCCACTTACGTAGATTTGCTGCCGCCGCAGTCGCATGCGCCGCCCTGGCGCTCGGCATCGGGGGTACCGCGAACGCGGCCGCACCGGCCGCCGGCGCACCGGCCGCCCACCAGGCCGTCACCCGCACCGCACCCTCCGCGCCTGCGGGCGTCCAGAACCTCGGCCCCACGGCAACGTCGCCCTACACCTCGCCCGGGTCCACCGCGGGTCACGTCACCCCCGGCCAGACCTACACGTGCGAGTACTTGAACTTGTGCGAGCTGGTCTGGGACCCCACCACCGCGAACTGGGAACTGTTCAAGCAGGACCCCTGCAACCGGTACTACGTGTACTACTGGGATGGCGGCGGGTACTACATCAACAACCAGACGTCCGGCACCGTCTCCAGCTTCTACGGCAGCAGCGGCAACACGCTGTGGACGGACGCCTCACCGACCAGCCAGACGTACGCAGACTGGACCCCGGTGTACTCGCTCCGCAACTGCTGAACCCGTTCGGCGGTGCTCCCGCCCACGCAGACGGGCCCTTCCTGGCGACCACCAGGAAGGGCCCGTCTGTCTTTGTCGAAAGGGACCTCATGTCAGCCGTCGTCGTTGTCGGTGCCGGAATCGTCGGCTCTTCAGTGGCCTACCACCTGGCCCGTCGAGGCGTCCCGGTCACTCTCCTCGAACAAGGACCGGCACCGGCCGCCGGGGTCACCGGAGGTTCCTTCGCCTGGATCGGCAGCGCGGGCGGCGACTGGCCCGGCGGCGCACGAGATCTCCGCGAGCACGTCCTGGCGGACTACCGGCGTCTGGAGAACGAGCTGCCCCAGGTCACCGTCCGGAGGACCGGCTCGCTGTCCTGGGCCGACGTACCGGCCGGAGACTCACGACCGGAGCCGGGCCAGTTCCGTATCGGACGGAGCGACATCGCGACCCTGGAACCCAACCTCCGACACCCACCCGACCAGGCCATCCACACCCCGAGCGACGCGGGCGTCGACCCAACAGCCTTGGCCCGCGCACTCGTTGAAGCCGCCGACGCCCACGGAGCAACCGTGCTCCACGACACCGCGGTCACCTCCTTGCAGATCGCCAACGGGCACGTCACGGGAGTCCTGACACCGACCGGACTCCACCCCGCCACCACCGTCGTCCTCACGGCCGGAACCGCCATCCCCCAGCTGTGCGAGCGACTACCGGCCGACCTGGCCATCGCCGCCTCCCCAGCCACCCTCGCGAGGGTCACAGCACCCCCGGGCCTGGTCAAGACCATCGTGGCCAGCCCTGACTTCGAGGTCCGAGAGGTACGGGACGGCAACCTCCTGCTGGTCGTCCCGCGGGCCGAAGGCACAGCGGGAGGGAGCGAGCAGGCCGCCCAAGACGCGCTCCGGCACCTGAAGTCGGCCTTCCGAGGAAGCGCCGAATGCCGCCTGGTGGGCCACCGCACCAGCAGCCGCCCCATGCCCGCGCACGGGCCCCTCATCGGATACGTGACACACGATCGTTCCGTCTACGTCGCCGTCATGCACTCCGCCATCACCCTGGCGCCCACCACCGGACGCCTCGTCGCGGACGAACTCGTCACCGGCAGACCGGCTCCCGAGCTACGGCGGTGCCGACCGCACGTCCACTGACATCGCTTCGCGACGACATCGATCAACGAGAATTCTCTTACCTTCTCCCGCGAACAAATCCGCCGTACCGCGCATCGAACCTTGTGTACGGCACCAGAAGGACGGTGCGGGCCGCAGACCACGGCCCGCGAAGCAGGAGTGGGGACGATCACCGTGAACGAAGTACAGAACGCCACCGACCAGGCCGGTACCGCCAAGCACCGGCGCCGCACGGACCGCAAGGTCGGGCGCACGATGATCGGCCTGGGTGCCGTCGTCGGCCTGGCGCTCGCGGGCTGGGCGGGGACCGCCAACGCCGCGACCTCCAGTGCTACGGCCACCGCGAAGGCCACCCCGACCTGCTCCGCCGCCGCGCTCAAGGCGACCTACGGTCAGCAGCTCGCCGGTGGCATGAACCACGCGGGCATCGTCATCAGGTTGCGCAACCTCAGCGGCAAGACCTGCGCACTGCGCGGCTACCCGGGTCTGGGCCTGGAGAACTCCGCCCACAAGAAGCTCACGACCCACACCACCTGGGGCAACACCTGGTACGCGCACAACCCCGGCAAGAAGACCCTCACCCTCAAGGACGGCGAGAGCGCCGAGGCCGTCGTCGCCTGGACCCACGCCAACACCGGCACATCGGGCGCGGTACACGCCGCCTACCTGGAGATCACCCCGCCCGCCTCCACCCAGCACAAGACCCTGGCCCTCCCCCAGTGGGTCGACCACGGCGACCTCTCTGTGACGGCCCTCGCGAAGCACATCACCGTCACCTCCTGATCCCCCACGGGCCGGACGGCGGCGACGTGCCCCCTCGCGCCGCCGCCGTCCAACACCGGTATCAGCAGGCCGACTCAGTGGCGCAGGGATACCTGGGTCGTCCGGGTCGGCACCCTTTTGCAGCCCATCACGTGCAGGTAGATCGTCGTACCCGCAGCCGAGGCTGACGGTTTGTCGTGCTCCGTGTACTCGTCGTCGGGCCGAATCACGGTGTCGCAGCGTCCGCAGAATTTCACCGTCGGTAATCCCTGACCAGGCGGTACAGGCCTCTCCCAACAAGGCACGCAGCGGGATCGTCCCGGCACTTCTCACACGTCGAGCCATGTGTGAACAGCCCCTCGTGCGCACGCCCCGCCACGCACTTGCGGCATGCGCGAGGAAACCAACGCCCAGGGGCCAACTGCCAACCGAGGTCGACGGCCGTCTCCGTGACCACCCGTTCGCCGCACCAGACACAGGTCACACCGCGCGCTTGCTCGTCGGTGAGATCGTCGAACAACGGCAGCACCAGGACCTCAAGTACGCCAGGGGCCAAGCCCTGAGCAGCATCACTCACGCCGACCACTCCGATCCGCGCCGGGAGGGCAGACAGTCTTCAAGGGCAGATCGGAGGACGTGCGCATCGGTGAGCCAGTCGCCGCCCTCGGGGCAGGCCCGCCAGTGCGGGCCAGGTCCCTTCGCGCGTCGCACCGGCGGGATCGTGAGGGTGCCGCCCTTGCCGATCGCCTGGGTGCCTTCGACCGCCCACTCCGCAGCAGTGCCGCTGGCGACAAAGTAGTAGACGACCTCCTTCGGCGGGTACTCCAGTACGGCTCCACAGCGGGCGCCCAGAACAGCCATGGCGGCGATACCCAGTTGGCGCTGTACCCGGATCACATCCCAGTCCAGGCCCGCGTCCTGCAGGGTGCACCCCGCAGCGGTCGGCAATCGTGTGGGCGGCATTGCGGCTCCTCGAAGCGCGAACGATCAGGTGTGTCCCAGGCTGGCCCTCTCAGACACCAATAACGAGGACTTGAAGAGGTCTTTCAACTGCCGCGAATGGGACTTCTGTTGACCTAGCAGGGTGACAGCTAGCCAGATCGAGGACTTTGGGTGACACTGTCCGCAGCGCTCGACATGGAGGTACAGCACAGTGCCACGGCCCGCAGGCAACACCCGACTCAAGGCGGCCCGGCTGGCGGCCGGGTTCGGATCGCAACAGGCCCTCGCCGACGCCCTCGGGGTCGGAGTCCGCCAGGTGCGGCGCTGGGAGTCCGAGAATCCGCCGTCACCTCAGCCGGACCAGGCGCAGGCCCTCACGCGTGAACTCGGCCAGGATCTCGACTCGTTGGGCTTCAGCTCGTCGAACACCGCCCAACCCGACCGCGGCCGTCGCTCCGTTCTCGCGGCCACGGCCGCCGTCGTAGGGCTGGCCGCAGTCCCTACGACGGCCATCACCATGCAACCCGCCACCGTCGCAACGGACTTCCTGGCCGTCACCCGATCTCACCGGCGCCTGTACTGGTCCGTCGCGCCCGCCACACTGCACCCCGCCGCCCAGGCCCACGGCTCCCTCGGCTGTGCCCTGCTCACCGAAACCGCAGGCCAGACCCGGCGGGCCGTAGCCGCAGCCCTCGCGGAGTCCTACTTGCTCGCCGGACGCATCGAGTTCTTCGACATGCGTGACGCCGACCGGGCCAGGAACACCCTGCTGCTCGCGCTCCAGGCCGCAGGCGAGGCCGACGAGCCGCTGCTCGGCGCGGCCGTCCTGGCGCACACCGCCTTCATCCCCGCGTGGGAGGGCGAGCGGGACAAGGCAGCCGAGCGGATGGTCGCCGCGCGCACCTACGCCCGGCGGGGCGCCCCCTCGGCCGAGTTGCTCGCTTGGCTGGACGCGGTCGAGGCGGAGTGCGAGACCCGGTGCGGCGACACCCGCACGGCACTGCACCTCATCGGACACGCTGAAGACACGCTCGCCGCAGGCTCCGAGCAGCAAAGCCCGGACTGGTTGGACTGGTTCAGCCCTGTTCGGCTCGCGGCCTTCAAAGGCAACACGCAGTTGAAGGCCGGGCATCTGCCCCAGGCCAGGGAAACCCTCCTCGGGGTGCTCGATTCGCTCGACCCGAGTGAGGAGAAGCAGGCGACCGTCGTACTCGGAGACCTTGCCGCCGTCGAGGCAGCGGCCGGGCACCTGGACGAGGCCTGCCGTTATGCGCTGCGGGCGCTCGACCAACTGGAACGGACCTGGTACGCGATGGGAATGGACCGGGTGCGCGAGGTGCGGCGCACTCTGGCGCCGCACCAGCATGAGCGTTGTGTACGCGAACTCGACGACCGGCTGTACGGCTG
Organism: Streptomyces prunicolor; assembly: GCF_045162825.1. Taxonomy (NCBI): domain Bacteria; kingdom Bacillati; phylum Actinomycetota; class Actinomycetes; order Kitasatosporales; family Streptomycetaceae; genus Streptomyces; species Streptomyces prunicolor. Next base: position 3,006,033 of record NZ_CP108676.1, read on the forward strand.
GTCGACGACGGTCAGCGCGCTGAGTCGTTGAAGTTCGCGATCAGTGCGGGCAGTTCCGAGAGGCTCTCGACTCTGAACGTCGGGAGGTTCTCGGCTTCCTCGGTCCTCCATTGGATCGTCGCCCACGGTCCTCGGTGCACCAGGGCCGTGCGCATGCCCGCCGCTACGGCCGGCCGCAGATCGTTGTCGACGCGGTCGCCGACGTAGAGGATCTCGTCGGCTGCGAAAGGGACGGCCTCGGCCACGCGTCGGAAGAACTCAAGGTCCGGCTTGCTGGCGCCCCAGTCGTCCGACGTGCCGATGAGGTCGACATCCTCGGTGAACAGGCCCCGGAGGATCTTCCCGGCGCGGATCGTCTGGTTGCCCGCGATGCCCAACCACAGGCCGTCGGCGCGCAACCGCGCCAGCGCGGGCCGCACGTCCTCGTACAGGTCCTCCTCGTCGAAGGACTCCGGCTTGCCTGCGGCGGCCCGCTTCTCGCGCTCCTCGTACAGGTCGAAGCCGGGCCGGAACTCCTGGAAGACCTCGCGGTAGTCCCGGCCCTGCGCGATGACCGCGCCGAACATCGCGTGGAACGTGTGCCGGGGTACGCCGAGCCAATCGGCCCAAGTGCCGTACTCCCGGCTCTCGTCCACCAGGCACTCACCGACGTCGAACACCACCGCACGCATCATGGCGGCAGCGTAGCCGGACGCGAGAATGCCTCTCCCGGCTCAGCAGCTCGACTTGCCCGAATAGATCGCCAGCGCCGTGTTCGACCCCAGCGTGGCCGTGAACTGCCCACTCGAGTTCACGGTCACCGTCGTGTTGTTCTGGACGTTGCAGTACGTGCCCGCGGCCAGCGACGTCTGGTACGTCTGGGTCAGCGAGGACGACTCGTGGTTGATGGCGACGTAGCCCTTGCTGCCGCGGCCGAACGCGATCGCGTCGTTGCCGTCGTCCCACCAGTTGGTGAGGGACTGGCCGCTGGTCGCGTTGCGGAAGGCGACCATGGACTTGATCTCCGGCCAGGCGTGCTGGCACTTCCAGCCGTCCTGCCAACAGGCCGTCACCGAGCCGCCGTTGGGCGGCCCGGCGTCCGTGTCGGACCACTCGTAGCCGGAGTTGATGTCCGGGGCGCCGTAGGGGTAGGCGAGCATGAAGACGTTGGCCAGGGTGTAGTTGGCGCCGTCCTTGTAGTTGAGGGTCGATCCGTTGCGCTCTGTGTCGTGGTTGTCCACGAAGACTGCCGCCACCGAGCTGCTCATGTAGCCCCAGCCCTCGCCGTAGTTCTTCAGGTAGGCGAGGTTCTCGTTGTTGAAGACCCGCTTGAGGTCGTAGGCGTAGCGGAACTCCTGGACGTCGCCGTTGCCGGTGTACTCGGTGGGCTGGACGGCCTCGCCGGAGCCGTAGATGACCTCCTGCTTCCAGTACACGGAGGGGTTGCTCAGGCGGGACTTGATGTTCGCGAGGTCGGTCGCCGGGATGTGCTTGGCCGCGTCGATGCGGAAGCCGTCGGCGCCGTAGCCGAGGAGGGTGTTCATGTAGCCGGCGATGGTGGCGCGGACGTACTCCTCGCCCGTGTCCAGGTCGGCCAGGCCGACCAGTTCGCAGTTCTGGACGTTGGCGCGGTTCGTGTAGTCGCTGATCGTCGACGTGCAGTCGTCCATGTCGTACGAGGAGTACAGGCCGGGGTAGTTGTACTTCGTGTACGACGAACCGCCGGTGCCGGTGCCGCTGCCCGCCGACATGTGGTTGATGACCGTGTCGACGACGACCTTCACGCCCGCCGCGTGACACGTGTTGATCATGTTCTGGAAGGCGGTCGCGTCGCCGAGCCGCCCGGCGATCTTGTAGCTCACCGGCTGGTACGACGTCCACCACTGCGAGCCCTGTATGTGCTCGGCGGGCGGGGAGACCTGGACGTAGCCGTAACCGGCGGGGCCGAGCGTGTTGGTGCACTCCTTGGCGACCGAGGCGAAGTTCCACTCGAAGAGGACGGCGGTGACGTCCTTGGTGCCGGGCGGGGAGGCGTGCGCGGTGCCGGGCACCAGGAGGGCCGTCGCGGCGGCGAGGGCACAAGCTCCTGCAAGCGATCTGGTGTTGGCCATGTGGGGTTCCTTCTCCGTTGAAGGTTCTTGCTGAAACTTCATGGAAACCTTGCGGTCGCCCAGATGTTAAAGGCCCGCCGCCCAAAAGGGCAGCGGGCCGTGTGAAGTTGATGCAAGAACTTCCAGTGGCGGAGCGGGAGTTGAGGGGTGGTTACGGTGTGGTTGTCCACCATGTCGTCGTATCGGCGGGCAGCTTCGCCTCGCCGTCCGCCTCCGTCACCTCACCGCTCGCGAGCAGGAGACGACCGTACGCCGGTGTCGTCACCGACTCCCCGCTCGTGTTCGCGACACACACGAACTCCCCGCGCCGGAAGGCGAGTACGCCCTCGGGCGCCCGCAGCCACTCCACCGAGTCGCCCGCACCGAGGTCGGGTTGGGTACGGCGGGCGGCCAGCGCGGCCCGATACAGCTCCAGCGTCGAGCCGGCCGTGCCCGTCTGCGCCTCGATGCTCAACTCGCCCCAGCCGTCCGGCTGCGGCAGCCAACTCCCGCCGTTTCCGAAGCCGTACGACGATCCGTCGCGCGTCCACGGGATCGGCACCCGGCAGCCGTCACGGAAGCCGTCCTGGCCCGCGCCCCTGAAGTACGCGGGGTCCTGGCGGACTTCGTCCGGGAGGTCGACGACGTCGGGCAGGCCGAGTTCCTCGCCCTGGTAGATGTACGCCGAGCCGGGCAGCGCCAGCATCAGCAGCGAGGCGGCGCGGGCTCGGCGCAGGCCCAGGTCCCGGTCGCCCGCCGTGCGGATCTGGGTGCCGAGGCCGGGCGGGTTGGCGAAGCGGGTGGCGTGCCGGGTGACGTCGTGGTTCGAGAGGACCCAGGTGGCGGGGGCGCCGACGGGACGCATGGCCTCCAGGGTGCGGTCGATGACCGTACGGAGTTCCGCCGCGTCCCAATCGGTCGACAGGTACTGGAAGTTGAAGGCCTGGTGGAGTTCGTCCGGGCGGACGTAGTTCGCGGTGCGTTCGACGGTCGGGGTCCATGCCTCGGCGACGAAGATGCGCCCGCCCGTCTCCCGCCCCCGCCCTTCCAAGGAAGGCCCTTCGGGCCCCAACTCATTTCCCGCGTACTCGTCGAGGACCGTGCGCCACTGGCGGTACACGTCGTGCACGCCGTCCTGGTCGAAGAACGGCATGACATCGTTGCCCAGGAGTTTGAGCTGGTCGTGCGAGCCGAGGTCGGGCAGGCCCTCCGCCTTGACGAGGCCGTGGGCCACGTCGATGCGGAAGCCGTCCACTCCGATGTCCAGCCAGAAGCGGAGGATCGAGCGGAACTCGTCGCCCACCGCCGGGTGTTCCCAGTTGAAGTCCGGCTGCTCCGGCGCGAAGAGGTGCAGGTACCACTCCCCCGCCGAGCCGTCCGGTTCGGTGACCCGGGTCCAGGCCGGGCCGCCGAAGATGGACTCCCAGTCGTTGGGCGGGAGTTCGCCGTGCTCGCCCTTGCCGGGGCGGAAGTGGTAGCGCTCCCGCAGCGGCGAGCCGGGGCCCTCCCTCAACGCCCGCTTGAACCACTCGTGTTGGTCCGAGGAGTGGTTGGGGACGAGGTCGACGATGATGCGCAGGCCGAGTCCGTGAGCGTCCCGGATCAGCGCGTCCGCGTCGAGGAGGTTGCCGAACATCGGGTCCACGGCACGGTAGTCGGCGACGTCGTAGCCCGCGTCCGCCTGCGGGGAGGCGTAGAACGGGCTGAGCCAGACGGCGTCGATGCCGAGGTCGCGCAGGTACGGGAGGCGGGCGCGGACGCCCTCCAGGTCGCCCATGCCGTCGCCGTTGCTGTCGGCGAAGCTCCGCGGATAGACCTGGTAGATCACCGCGTCCCTCCACCAGTCGCCGCGCCGGTCGCTGCGCTTGGCTTGAGCGGGGTTCGGTGTCGGGGCGATGGCCGAGTGCTGCTGGGTCATGGCGTCCTTGGTGCGTAACTGGGGTTTGGTCATGGGGAGTTGGTGACGAGGCGGCCGTGATGTCAGCGGGGTCGGATGGACGTCACGGCCGCCTCGAGTTTTGGGTGCGGCTGAGTGGGGGCTGGTCGCGCCGTTCCCCGCGCCCCTTTCAGGGGCGCTGTTCGAACCGGCATTTTTAGCCCTTGGTTCCACCCGCCGTCAGGCCGGTGACCAGGTTCTTCTGGACTAGATAGAAGAACGCGGCCACCGGTATCGCGATCAACACCGCCGTCGCCGCCATCAGGTTCCGCTGCGCGTCGTGTTCGCTCACGAACGTCTGAAGCCCCACCGCGAACGTGTACTTCGTGTCGGACAGCATGAACGTCGAGGCGAACGCGACCTCGCCGAAGGCCGTGAGGAAGCTGTAGAACGCGGCGACCGCCAGGCCCGGCTTGGCGAGCGGCAGGATCAGTCGCAGGAACGTGCCGAAGGGGTTCAGCCCGTCGACGCGTCCGGCCTCGTCGATCTCGAACGGGATCGTGTCGAAGTAGCCCTTGAGCAGCCAGGCGCAGTAGGGCACGGCGGTCGAGCAGTAGACGAGGATGAGACCAAGGTAGCTGTCGATGAGCTGCAGGTCGGCCAGAATCTGGTACATCGGCACGATGAGTACCGCTATCGGGAACATCTGGGTGACCAGCAGCACCCACATGAACTTCCGGTAGCCGGGGAAGCGCATGCGCGACACCGCGTAGCCGGTGCTCGCGGCGATGGTCACGCCGATGACCGTGGTGCCGAACGAGACGATCAGCGAGCTCTTCAACCAGTCGAAGAATCCGGTGTGTTGGAGGACGAACGAGTAGTTGTCGAACGTCATCTTCTTCCAGATGCCGGCCGGGTGGAGATAGTCGTCCGAGTCCGGGCCGAGGGAGAGGAAGACCAGCCAGGCGATCGGGAAGAGCGCGATCAGGCTCGCGACGATCAGGATGCCGTGTGCGCCGAGGGTGCCGGCGCGGCTCAACTCGCCCCGGCGGCGGGTCCGTTGCGGTGGTGTCGTGGTGCTCATGGGGACTCCTGCCTCAGATCGCGAGCTGTTGGTCGTTGCGGTTGAGCCAGCGGCGGTAGAAGGAGGTGAAGACGATCAGGATGGCCAGCAGCAGGATGCCGTAGGCGGCCGACTGGGCGAATTCGCGCGGCTGTTGGCCGAAGCCGAGGAAGTACGACCAGGTGACCAGGATCTGGGCGTCGGGCGCGGTGTTGCCGAACAGCAGGAAGATCACCGCGAATTGGTTGAAGGTCCAGATCACACCGAGGAGGACGACGGTGGAGCTGACCGATCTGAGGCCCGGGAGAGTGACGTAGCGGAAGCGCTGCCAGGGGCTCGCGCCGTCCATCTCGGCGGCCTCGTAGAGCGAGGTGTCGATGGACTGGAGGCCGCCGAGCAGCGAGACCATCATGAACGGCACACCGCACCAGGTGTTGACCATGATGGCGGCGAACCGCTGCCAGAAGGTGTCCTCCAGCCAGTCCGGCTGGGGCAGATGCAGGCTGTGCAGCGCGGAGTTGATGATGCCGCTGTCGGCGAGCATGAAGCGCCAGCCGAAGACCGTGACGAAGGTGGGGACGGCCCACGGCAGGATCAGGATCAGGCGGTACAGGGTGCGGCCGCGCAGTTTCTGGTTCAGCAACAGCGCCAGCGCCAGGCCTACCGTGTAGTGGAGGGCGACACAGAGCGCGGTCCAGACGATCGTCCAGATGAAGTGCGACCAGAAGCGGTCGTACGACGTCGGGCCGAACAGGATGTCCTTGTAGTTGTCGAGCCCGATGAACTTGTAGGTGGCGTCGATGTGGTTGACGCCGATCGTGCGCGCGGTGTTGAGGCTGTTGGCGTCCGTGAGCGTCAAGTACAGGCCGTACGCCAGGGGGTAGAGCACGAGGACGCCGAGCACGACGACCACGGGGATGATCATCGCGTACGCGTACCAGTGCTTCTGGTAGGCGAACTTGAGGCGGCTGCCGGGGCCGGGTCGGGGGGCGCGGTCACCGTGGCGCTTGCCGGTCGCGCGGTCGATGGCGACTGTCATGGTTCGTTCGACACCTTCTGGAAGACCTTCTGGAGGTTCAAGCGGGTACGGCGAGTTCGAGGGCTACGGCAAGTGCGCGGGCTACGGCGGCGCGTGCCGATGGCCGCCGGATCCGTCCCCCCAGCTGTCCTGCCCGGCGGATCCGACGGCCACTCGGGGCTACTTGCTGAAGTCCGGGACCAGCTTGGCGATCGCCAACTCGGCGTTGCTCAGGCCCTTGTCGAGGGACTCCTTGCCACCGGCGATCTTGGGCAGTTCGGTGTCCAGCGGGTTCCAGAGGGAGCTGTACTCGGCGAGCGCCTGGCGCGGCTGGGCGGAGCCGAGCACGCTCTGGTAGCCGGCGATGCCCGGGTCGGCCTTGACCGCGGCGGTGTAGGCGTCGTCGCGGGTCGGCAGCGTCGAGTTCTTCAGGGCGATCGTCGTCTGGGACGCGGCCGAGGTCATGAAGTTCAGGAACTTCAGGGACGCCTTCTGGTGCGCCGCGTCCGAGCCGGCGTAGACCGAGAGGTTGTGACCGCCGGTCGGGGCACCGGACTTGCCGGTGGAACCGGCCGGGACCGTGGCGATGCCGAGGTTGGACTTGTCCTTGAAGGCCGAGCCCTTGTAGAAGTTCGTGATCTCCCACGGGCCCTGGATGATCGCGGCGACCTTGCCGGTGACGAACGCGTCCTGGATGTGGGCGTAGGCGTCCGCGGTGGTGTCGGCCTTGTGCAGGCCGGTGCCGGAGAAGAGGCTCAGCCAGGTGCCGTAGCCCTTCTTCGCGGCGGCGGAGTCCACGGTGATCTTCTTTGCGGAGGAGTCGACGGTGTCGGTGCCCTCGCCGTAGAGGAAGGTCTGCGCGTAGTAGGCCTGGGTGGAGCCCCAGTAGCCGTCGACCTTGGTCTTGGCCTTGACCTTCGCGGCGTCGGCCTTCAACTCGTCCCAGGTGGTGGGCGCTTGGGTGATGCCGGCCTGCTTGAAGAGGGCCTTGTTGTAGACGAGCGCGAGGGTGTCGGTGACCAGCGGCACGCCGTACGTCTTGCCCTCGTACTGGGCCTGCGTGATCAGGTTCGACTTGAACTTGGCCTGGTCGGCGAGGGCTTCGGTGCCGTCGAGCGGCAGGAAGTAGCCCTTCTTCGCGAAGGCGGGGGTCCAACCGACGTCGGAACGCAGCACGTCCGGGGCGCCCTTGGAGCCGGCGGCGGTGTCGAACTTGTTCTGCGCCTGGTCGAAGGGCACGTTGACGTACTTGACCTTGACGTTCTTGTTGGCCGCCTCGAACTTGGCGATCAGGGCCTTGTACGTGGGTGCCTCATTGGTGGCGTTCGAGGTGTCCCACCAGGTGATGGTGACGGGCCCGTCGGACTTGCCGCTGCCACTGTCACTGCCGCCGCAGGCCGTCGCCGCGAGGGCGATGGACGCCACCAGCGCGGTGGCCGCTATGCCACGCCGCATGAGTTCTCCTTGAGGGTGAAAGCCCGTGAGGTGCAGGGCGGCGGTCCCGTCCGCCACCCTGTCGACTTGCCGACTGCGCCGTTGCGTCCGCCGGGCGTCGCCGAACGTAACAGCGATGCAAGCGCGGCGAAAGTCCTTGCTGCAAAAAACTGCAAGACGGCCCGAGAGTTACCCGTCCGTGACCTCTCCTCGACCCCCGCGAAACCCAGTACTGGCGCGGCTGAGCGGGCAGGGGGACACTTGTGCAAGACTCTGCAAGCTCTTGCCGCACGCCGTACGCCGACCAGAAGCCGGCCAGAACACAAGGGATCGCGATGACGCAGCAACCCGCAGCGCGCCGACGGCCGGTACAGTCCACTCCCGTGACCACACGGCTTGCCGACATCGCCGCCCAGGCGGGGGTGAGCGAAGCGACCGTCAGCCGCGTCCTCAACGGCAAGCCTGGCGTCGCCGCCACCACCCGTCAGTCCGTCCTCGCCGCGCTCGACGTGCTCGGCTACGAACGTCCGGTACGGCTGCGACAGCGCAGCGAGGGCCTGGTGGGCCTGATAACACCGGAGTTGGAGAACCCGATATTCCCCGCCCTGGCGCAGGTCATCGGCCAGGCACTGACCCGGCAGGGCTACACGCCGGTGCTCGCCACCCAGACCCCGGGCGGGTCCACGGAGGACGAGCTGACCGAGATGCTCGTCGACCGCGGGGTCGCGGGCATCATCTTCGTCTCCGGACTGCACGCGGACACCTCCGCCGACATGCAGCGCTACGAGCAACTCCGGGCGCAGGGCGTGCCGTTCGTGCTCGTGGACGGCTTCTCGCCGAAGGTGCAGGCGCCGTTCATCTCCCCCGACGACCGCGCGGCGATGATCCTCGCCGTCACGCATCTCGTCTCGCTCGGCCACACCCGCATCGGACTGGCCCTCGGCCCCAAGCGGTTCGTACCCGTGCAACGCAAGATCGAGGGCTTCGTCCGCGCGATGCAGGACCAACTGGCCCTGACCGCCGACGATGTGGAGACCCGGCTGGTCCAGCACTCGCTGTACACGCTGGAGGGCGGGCAGGCCGCCGCCGCCGCGTTGATCGACCGCGAGTGCACGGCGGTGGTGTGCGCGAGCGACATGATGGCGCTCGGCGCGATCCGGGCGGCCCGGCAGCGGGGTCTCGACGTACCCAAGGACGTCTCCGTGGTCGGCTTCGACGACTCCCCCCTGATCGCGTTCACCGACCCGCCGCTGACGACGATCCGCAAGCCGGTGCCGGCGATGGGACAGGCGGCGGTGCGGACGCTGCTGGAGGAGATCGGCGGGACGCCCGCCCCGCACAGTGAGTTCGTGTTCATGCCGGAGCTGGTGGTGCGCGGGTCCACGGCTTCGGCGCCCGGGGACCGGAACCGTCCCTGACTCCTTCCTGAATCGTCCCTAAGGGGGAGGAAACGCGGCCGTGTCCAGTGCGCTGGTAGGAGTCCGAGGCCTCTTCTCGTCGTAGAACATGCGCGCCGGACCCGACCAAGGGATGATCGGTCGCGGAAGCCTTTTCTGGCAGACTTCGTGTCTATGGGTGAGACCACCGTGACGACATTGGAAGGCCGTGAAGAAGCCGTTCCGAGCCCCGTCGCGGACGCCGCGGGGCAGGGTTTCATGCGTCGATTGCGCCGGTTGCGCACTCCGCGCCGGCCCCGGCTGTGGTTCGAGATCCTGCTGATCGCGGTGAGTTACTGGACGTACTCACAGATCCGCAACGCGGTTCCGGAACAGCGGGGCCAGGCACTGCGCAACGCCGACTGGATCTGGCGCGTCGAGCACCATCTCGGCATCGCCGTCGAGCAGTCGGTCAACCACGCCGTGAATTCGGTGACTTGGCTGATCGTAGGCATGAACTACTACTACGCCACACTGCACTTCGTGGTCACGCTGGGTGTCCTGGTGTGGCTGTTCCGCAGTCATCCGGGCCGGTACGCGGCGTCCCGCCTCGTCCTCTTCGCGACCACGGCCGTGGCCCTGGTCGGCTACTACTTCTTCCCGCTGGCCCCGCCGCGCCTCATGAACGGCAGCCACTTCATCGACACGGTCATGGTCCACCAGACCTGGGGGTCGATGGCCTCCGGCGACCTGAAACACATGTCGAACCAGTACGCCGCGATGCCGTCCATGCACATCGGCTGGTCCCTGTGGTGCGGCCTGACGATCTTCACCCTGGCGAAACTCCCCTGGGTCCGCATCATGGGCCTGTTGTACCCGGCGGCGACACTCATGGTCATCGTCTCCACGGCCAACCACTTCTGGCTCGACGCGGTCGGCGGCATGCTCTGCCTGACCTTCGGCTTCACGGTCTCCCGCCTCTGGTACGGCGCGTTTCCGTACGCCCTGCCGAGGACGGTGGCGGTACGGGGGGCGAGGGGGGCCTGGCTGCCGACGAAGGCGTGAGCGCTCTACTGGGTGCGTGCGGCTCCGCCGGGGCCGCAATGGGTCGTCGTTCGGGTGCCGCGCCATCGTGGCTGGCCGCGCACTTCCCCGCGCCCCTTTGGGGCGCACTGCCGAACCCCAGCTGACTTCACCCGGCCCGTTCACCCCGCGGTCGCAGCGTCTCGCGGACGGCCGCGTGGATGGTCCGCACCGGCTCCGGATCCCGTACGACCCGTACAACCACGTCCGGACGGCGGCTGCCGAGCCCCAGCCGCTGACTTCACCCGACCCACTCAGCCCTCGTTCGCCGCGTCCCGCAGCGCCCGCAGAAACGCCCGTAGCGCCGGCTGTGGCGGTGCCGTCTCGCGGACGGCCGCGTGAATGGTCCGCACCGGCTCCGGATCCCGTACGACCCGTACGACTACGTCGGGATGGCGGCTGCCGAGCCCCAGGCGGGGAATCAGGGCAACCCCCAGGCCCGCCGCGACGAAACCCTGAGCTGTCACGTAGTCCTCGCTCTCGACCGCGAACCGGGGCCGGAACCCGGCCGCCTCGCACGCGTCGAGCTGGGCGTCGAGACACGGCCCCGGCCACTCGCTGCCGACCCACGGCTCCTCGGCCAGTTCCCCCAGCTCCACGCTCCGCCGCGCGGCCAGCCGGTGCCCCTTGGGCAGTACGGCGAGATACGGATCGTCGAGCAGCTTCACCAGCCGTACGCCCTCGTGGCCCCCGGATGCCCTGGACGCCCCGACCACGAGCGCGACGTCCGCCCGCCCCTCCTTCACCTCGGGCAGCGGATCCTCGGGGTCGGTGAGCTTCAACTCCAGCTGGACTCCGGGGTGTTCGGCGCGCAGCCGAGCCACGGCGGGGGCGACCAGGGCGGCACCGGCGGTGGCGAAGTAGCGGACCGCGAGCCGTCCCGTACGCCCTGCCACCAGGTCCGCCAGGGCCGTCTCCGCCTCGGCGACCTGCCGCCCGATCGCGTCCGCGTACCCGGTGAGCAGCAACCCGGCCGCCGTGGGCCGCACCCCGCGCCCGACCCGCTCAAGCAGCGCGGTCCCGGCCTCCTTCTCCAGCGCCCCGACCTGCTGGCTGACGGCGGAGGGCGTGTACCCGAGCCGGGCCGCCGCAGCGGTCACCGACCCACACCCGACCACAGCCCGTAGTACCTGCATGCGTCGCACATCAAGCATGTAGCGCAGGTTAACAGTCACTGTAGAATCATTCGCTTGTCCTGTACGGTCCAGCTGCCCGACCGTGGACCCATGCAGCCCGCCTCGACAGTCCGCATGGCCGTGCTCGCCCTCCTGTGGGGGTCGGGCTTCCTCTGGATCAAACTCGCCCTGAACCACGGCCTCTCCCCCGCTCAGATCACGATCACCCGCTGCGCCCTCGGCACCCTGGTACTACTGGCCCTGGCCCGCTCGGCCGGTCAGCGCCTGCCGCGCGACCGCGCGACCTGGGGCCGCCTCGCGGTGGCCGCCCTGTTCTGCAACGCCATCCCGTTCGCGTTGTTCAGCGTCGGCGAACAGACCGTCGACTCCGGCGTCGCGGGCGTCCTGAACGCCACAACTCCCCTGTGGTCCCTGCTGATCGGCATCGCGCTGGGCACCGACCGAGGCCTCGGCAGAACCCGCCTGACCGGACTCCTGCTCGGCTTCGCCGGTACGGTCCTGATCTTCGCCCCCTGGCACCGCTCGGGCCTCCTCACCTGGGGCGCCCTCGCCCTCTTGGGCGCCGCCGCGAGTTACGCCGTGGCCTTCGCGTACATGGCCCGCAAACTCACCACCGGCCAGGCCCCGTTGGCCGTCTCGGCGGCCCAACTGATGGCGGCGACGGCTTGGACCACCCTCGCCGTACCGGCCTCCGGCCCAGTGCACCCCGACCTCACGGCCCTGCTCGCGGTGACCGCCCTCGGCGTCCTCGGCACCGGCGTGACCTTCTACCTCAACTACCGCCTGATAGCGGACGAAGGCGCGACGAGCGCGGCAACGGTCGGATATCTACTGCCAGTTGTGTCGGTGACGCTGGGCGCGGTGCTGCTCGACGAGAGGGTGGGACTGCGGGTGATGGCAGGCATGGCGGTGGTCCTGGTGAGCGTCGCTTTTACAAGGCACCGCTCACCAGTGAAGGCTTTTGCTTAACGGTCGCGGGGCTGTGTCGATTTGTGGGGCCGCACCGAGGTCGGCCGGACAGTCACGCGAGTGATGGCCACCGATCGGCGGCCCAGTCCAGCCATCCCGCCCACCCAGGAGGCGGACCTCCTACCTCATGTCCGTCGAGTTCCGTGGCGTCGGGCTCCTCGAACAGCGTCCGCCAGTGCACGAGGTCCGCCTCGCTCATCGCGAAGGTCTGATCAGGGGTGGTCGACCGGCGGTGGGCGATCCGAGTGCGTTGGGTCTCAAGGTCCACCGGCACGTACACGAGTCGACAGGACGCGCCGACAGACATCGCCAACCAGCGGATCGCGGACCTCTCGTCACGAGACCAGCAGCCGAAATCCAGGATCACGTTCGTTCCCAGTCTCAGCGCCTCCAGCCCGACCCAGAGCAGCCGTCCTTCCAGCACATCGCGCTTCCCGGCCGGTTGCGGGTCACCGAACAGCGGGAGCATCCACTCATCCGGCGTCAGCCGCAGCGCGCTGCGCTCCTTGGCCAGTTGTCGAGCCCTCGTGGTCTTTCCGGCCCCGGGCAGGCCAACTGTCAGGAACAACGTCGTCACGCCCAGATCTTGTCACGCAGGCCAAGTGACCACGGCTTGAGCCAAAGGCTGATCGAAGGCCACGGTGACGGTGCCGCGGAAGACGCAGGCGCACGTGTCGAATCTCGTGGCCACGGCTCGGGAACTCACAACTCGGCTTCCATCGACTGGAGTCGGGCCTCAGCGTTGGCGACGCGACGGTGCGGGCGGCCTTCAGGGGCCCGGCCCGAGCCGCTCAGCGGCGCCTGGCGTGGCGCTCTCGTACCGCAACGATCCACCCGACCACCGGCAGCATCACCAGCCAGGCCGCCACCACCGCCACAGGTCCTCCCCAGCCGACGCCGACAAGACAGGCCGGCCACGCCACCAGCGCCGCGCCGACCGTGGTCCTGCCCAACGGGACCAGGGAAGCCGGCAAGCCGCGCTCGGCGGCACCGCGCGCTCCCAGCAGCGCGAAGCCACCGGCCCACAGCAGGTACGTTCCGCAGGCCAGCGCCCCCAGCGCCAGAGCAGTGTCGATGTCCGGGTCACCCACGGGGTTGTCGTTGGTCTCCTGGGTGAGACCGCCCAGGCTGACGGCAGTTGCATAGTGTCGCCACACGGTGACGCTCACCTGGTCCCCTGGGTGCAACCGCTTCAGAAGGGGGCCCGCAGAACCCATGTCGAGCGAGCCGGATGCCGGAGCGGGACCCGACAGCCTGAGCCGGTACGTATCCTCTCTCCCGGAGTGCTGGATCACTGTTCCCGTCACAGTGGCTCGTACGGTGTGCAGGCAATCCCCCGGGCCGGCGCCGGCTCCGGCCTCGGTGCACGGGACCGCGGAGAGAAATCCCCGTTCCTCCCCCACTGCCGCGGGTAGGGCAGTGAAACCACCGACCGCCCACAGCATTGCGACAGCGCCCAAGAGCACCGCGCTCAGCCCCCATGCACGATGCCACCATGGCCGACGCCGCAGGCCGCCCGGGCGCGGCGGACCGTATCGGGTCAGCGGGCGCGAGACGGACCGTGGCAAGGACATCTGCGCACCGTACAACTGCCCCGCCAGGAGCTGTCCGGCCGATCCCTGCTGTGCGTCCGGCCGCTTGTCGACGCGGCTGTGACAACGGTCTGAAGTCGATTGCACGGGTTTTGCCAGTGCGCGACCATCACCGGATGGATGCAGACGGGGGCCGGGAACTGGTGCGGGTTGTGCAGACGTGTTCCGCCTGCCCGTCGCAGTGGGATGCCTGGACAGCGGACGGCCAGTACTTGTATCTCCGGTTCCGGCACGGTGAAGGCTGCGTCGAGTGGCATCCTGACCCTGATACCGACACGCCGGACTCCTGGAACGAGGGCCTCTCGGGACTCCTGGTCGAATGGGACGACGGCACGGGCAGCGGTGTCATCAGCCTTGAGGACTTCCTCTCGGCAGCCGGTTTGGTATTGGCGCCTGGTGCATCGGTGAGTTGAGGTCGTGGCCGAAGAACTCATCGAACAGCACCAGCGCGGCGCGTCATCCGGCTAGGCCCCGTAGAACAACACGTCCACCACACCACGTGCCCGACGAGTAGTACGCCGATAGTCGTCCAGCATGTCCCCCACATGCCCCGGCCCGTACCCCAAGTACCGCCCCACGGCAGTCAGTTCACGCGGGTCGGACGGAAACGTGTCGCCCGCCCGCCCCCGCACCAGCATCACCGCGTTACGAACCCGCGTGGCCAACACCCAAGCCTCGTCCAGTATCGAGGCGTCCTCGACGGAAATCAGCTCGGCAGCACAAGCCGCAGCGAGCCCCGCCCGGGTACGCGTGGTCCGCAGCCCCGGCTCGCTCCACCCGTGCCGCAACTGCATGAGCTGCACGGTCCACTCGACGTCGGACAGCCCTCCACGCCCCAGCTTGGTGTGCAACGTCGGGTCAGCCCCGCGAGGCAACCGCTCCGACTCCATCCGAGCCTTCAGCCGCCGAATCTCACGTACCGCGTCATCCCCGAGCCCCTCCGCCGGATACCGCAGAGGATCGATCAGCTCGATGAACCGCCGCCCCAACTCCTCGTCCCCGGCAACAGGTTCGGCCCGCAACAACGCCTGCGACTCCCAGACCAGGGACCACCGGCGGTAGTACGCCTCGTAGGAGTTCAACGACCGTACGAGCGGGCCCGACTTGCCCTCCGGACGGAGATCCGCGTCGATCAGCAGCGGCGGGTCCGAGCTGGCGACCTGAAGCAGCCGCCGCATCTCGGAGACGACCTTGTTGGCGGCTTCGGATGCTTCCCGCTCGGGCACGCCCTCGCGGGGTTCGTGCACGAACAGGACGTCCGCGTCGGAGCCGTAGCCCAGTTCGTGGCCGCCGAAGCGGCCCATGCCGATGACGGCGAAGCGGGTGGGGAGGGTGTCGCCCCAGCCCGCGCGAACGACCGCGCGCAACGTGCCGGCGAGGGTCGCGGCGGTGAGGTCCGAGACGGCGCCGCCGACCCGGTCGACGAGGGCGCCCTGGTCGGCCTCGGCGGGCTGGGTCTCGGTGCCGTAGGAGCCGACGATGTCGAAGGCGGCCGTACGGAAGAGTTCGCGGCGGCGGACGCCCCGGGCGAAGGTGACGGCCTGGACGGCGTCGTCGGCGCGGCCGACCGCGGCCAGTATCTCCTGGTCCAGGTGGGCGCGTTCGCGGGGTTCGAGGCCGCTGCCGCCGTCTCCGTCGCCGAGGAGGGCGACCGCTTCGGGGGCGCGCATGAGGAGGTCGGGGGCGAGGCGGCCGGCCGAGAGGACGCGGGCGAGGTTCTCGGCGGCGGCGCCCTCGTCCCTCAACAGCCGTAGGTACCAAGGGGTTTTGCCGAGCGCGTCGGACACCTTGCGGAAGTTGAGGAGGCCCGCGTCCGGGTCTGCGGAGTCCGCGAACCAGCCCAACAGGACGGGCAGCAGGGTGCGTTGGATGGCGGCCTTGCGGGTGACGCCGGAGGCGAGGGCCTCGATGTGGCGGAGGGCCGCCGCGGGGTCGGTGTAGCCGAGGGCGACCAGCCGTTCGCGGGCCGCCTGGGGGCTCAACCTGGTCTCGCCGGGGGCGAGTTGGGCGACCGCGTCGAGCAGTGGACGGTAGAAGAGCTTCTCGTGCAGGCGTCGTACGACGGTCGCGTGGCGCTTCCACTCGCGGTTCAACTCGGCGACGGGGTCGGTGCGCAGGCCCATCGAGCGGCCGAGGCGGCGCTGGTCGGCCTCCTCGACGGGGACGAGGTGGGTGCGGCGCAACCGGTAGAGCTGGATGCGGTGTTCCATCGTGCGCAGGAAGCGGTAGGCGTCGTCGAGGCGGGCGGCGTCCTCGCGGCCGACATAACCGCCGGCGGCGAGGGCCTCAAGGGCGACGAGCGTGGTGCCGCTGCGCAGCGAGGTGTCGGCGCGGCCGTGCACCAACTGGAGGAGCTGGACGGCGAATTCGACGTCCCGCAGGCCGCCGGGGGCGAGTTTCAGTTCGCGGTCGATCTCGGCGGCGGGGATGTTCTCGACGACTCGGCGGCGCATCTTCTGCACGTCGGTGACGAAGTTCTCGCGCTCGGCCACCTTCCACACGAGGGGTTCGAGCGCGTCGACGTACTCCGCGCCGAGCGCGAGGTCGCCGGCCACCGGGCGGGCCTTGAGCAGGGCCTGGAACTCCCAGGTCTTGGCCCAGCGTTGGTAGTAGGCGAGGTGGCTGGCGAGGGTGCGGACCAGCGGGCCGTTGCGGCCCTCGGGGCGGAGATTGGCGTCGACGGGCCAGATGGACCCCTCGACGGTGGTCTCGGAGCAGATCCGCATCATGTGCGCGGCGAGCTTGGTGGCCGCGCGGACCGCCTTGCCCTCGTCCGCGCCCTCGGCGGCCTCGCCGACGAAGATGACGTCGACGTCGGAGACGTAATTCAGCTCGTGGCCACCGCACTTGCCCATCGCGATCACCGCGAGCCGGCACAGCGCGGCGTCGTCGGGCGCGGCGGCGCTCGCGATGGCGAGGGCGGCGCGGAGGGTGGCGGTGGCGAGGTCGGCGAGTTCGGCGGCGGTCTGGGCGAGGTCGGTGGTGCCGCACACGTCACGGGCGGCGATGGACAGCAGGCAGCGGCGGTAGGCGACGCGCAGGGCGACCGGGTCGGTGGCCTCGGCGAGCCCGCGCTCGAACTCCTCCACCCCGGGGTGGAGGTCACGCGGCTCGTACATCACGAGGGCGTGCCAGTCACGCGGATGCCGGGCGAGGTGATCCCCCAGGGCGGCGGAGGCGCCGAGCACCCCGAGCAGCCGGTCGCGCAAGGGCTTCGCCGCGATCAGGGTGTCCAGCAGCTCGCGGCGGGGAGTGTCCTCGGGCTGTGCCTCCAGCAGCCGTACCAGACCCTGAAGGGCCAGGTCGGGGTCGGCGGTGGCGCCCAGGGCCTCCAGCAGGACCGGGTCGTTCCTTATCGGCGCCAGCTCCGCGCTCTCCAAGAGCCGCTCGGCGGCCGAGGGATCGGTGAAACCGTGCCGCAGCAGTCGCGTGAACGTGCTGCTCCTGCGCCCCGGCGCCGTCATCCTCGGCCTCCCGTCCGATCAAGGTCGTATGGGCCCGAGCCTAACCGGAGACACTGACAGAAGCGCCGGGGCGGGAGCGTGCTTTCAGCGGGCCACCACCAGGGTGGCGGGGCGGGCGGGATCCACCAGCACCGTGTCCCCCGGCCCGTCGGCGCCGCCGTCCGACGGCAGCACCGCCGCGGAGTCCGGGCGTCCGGCAAGCGGAATCAGGGCGCGGGAGACCGTGCCGGGGCGCCCGGTGCCGGGCAGGGAGGCGTACTGGACGTCGAGGCACTGCTTCCGCAGCCTCGCCAGCGCTGTCCCGACCGGCGTGCCGGCCTCCACCGCCGGGAGGACCACGCTGCGGTCGGTCCGGCGGTCGAGCCGCGCGCAGGCCTCGTCGTCGGGCGGCGGCGTGGGCTGTCCGGGCCGACCCCCGTGCGGCCCGGACAGGGTGAGCCGGGCGAGGTCTCCGGCGGCGGTGTTCGTGGTGTCGATCCGGAGCGTGGCGTGGCGCAGCCACTGCAACGGATGTCCGTCGAGCTCGGCCCGCGCCCAGCCCTCGGTGTCGACGAGGAACCCGGTCTCGACCGCGGCCTCCTCCAGGGGCGGCATCCGGCGTGCCCGCCCGCGCGAGGCCCGCTCCGTACCGGTGTCCGGCCAGTGCCGCAGCACGACCAGCAGCGAGCCGACGGGCTGGGTGAAGAGGTGGGCGCGGCCCGCGGTGACCGGGTAGGACCCGGCCGGCGTGATCGCCGTACGGGAGGGTCCGGAGAGCTGGACGTCGCCGCGGGGGCCGAGTCGGAAGGCGACGGCGTCGAAGGTGGTGTCCTGCGCCGCCGTGGTGGCGGCCGGGCCGGAACAGCCGGTCGCGAGCAGGGTGGTGGTGAGGGCGGCGGCGCCCGCGACGAGGGCCGCGGCGCGATGGGGGCGTGGGTGGGCGCGTCCGTCATGGATGCGTGGATGGCGTGGATGGGAACGCATGAGCTGCCTCCGTGTCCTGCGCGGCCGGAGCGGCCGTCTGAGTCGACAGTGCGCGCATCAACGGGCGTAACCCATTCGGCATTTGACGAATCTCCGGCGCTCCGGGACAGGGCCGGGCGTAGATTCGCGGCAGGCGAGAACCGGCCATCTGGAGGCCGCCATGACCCCACCGTTCACGACAGCCGAGGTCCATCTGCGGCGGATGGCGGACCTCCTGGAGGAGGCCAGGCAGGGCGCCTCCGACGCCGTACCGCCGGAGTCCCTGCTGCTCGGTCTGCAGCGTCTGGTGCCCTGCGACTGCGCCTGCTTCTCCGAGCTGGACGTCCCGACCCGGATCCACGTCAACGAGCAGGAGACGCCGTACGACGACTGGGGCGACGTGGGCGGCGACGCGACGCTGGAGGGCTACTGGCGCTGGCGGCACCAGCATCTGCAGTGTGTGGAGGTCGCGCGGGTGCACACCAGCCCCCAGGTCACGCAGCTGACCGACTTCATGTCCCTGCGCGAGCTGATGCGCCTGCCGATCTACACGGAGCACCTGCGCCCGTTCAAGTGCATCGCCGCCGTCGCGCTGCCCACCGCCCCGGGCCGTACCCGCGTCTACCAGTTCTTCCGCAAGGACCCGAAGCCGTTCAACGACCACGAGATGACCACGCTCGGTCTGCTGGCCCCGCACCTGTACGCCCTCTACCAGGAAGCCGCCCTCCGACGCCGTTCCCCGGTGCGGCTGACCCGTCGCGAACTCGATGTCCTGCGCTGCGTCGCCCGCGGTATGAGCACCCCGCAGATCGCCGAGCAGCTCGTCGTGTCGACCAGCACCGTCCGCAAGCATCTGGAGAACGCCTTCGACCGGCTCGGCGTCTCCAGCCGCGTCGCCGCGGTGGCTCGCGTGTTCCCGGAGGCGGGGGCCGAAGCGGAGGCGGTCTGACCGGGCGACCGACGGGTTCCCGCGCCGGGCGCGCTCCCTGGCCGGCGATCCGCGTTTTCGTATCAGCTGTGGCGCCCCGGACCGTTTTCGGTTTCGGTAGGGGGGAGGCCGTTCAGCCGAACGCGATGGCGATGGCGATGGCGATCAGACGCGATGTCGATCCGAGTGACGTACTGACGACGAAGGAGTCGTTCCATGGACATGACCCTCGAAGTGATCCTGCTCCCGGTCTCCGACGTGGACCGGGCCAAGGAGTTCTACCAGGACAAAGTCGGTTTCCATGTGGATCTCGACGGCGAGGTGATGGAAGGCGTACGCATCGTGCAGCTCACGCCGCCCGGGTCCGGGTGTTCCATCGCCCTCGTGGACGGCTTGCAGATCCCGACCGGAACTCCGCAGCCAGGGACATACCACGGCATGCAGCTGTGCGTGCAGGACGCGAAGGCGGCCTACGACGAACTGACCGCGCGCGGTCTTGAGGTGAGCGAGCCGGTGCAGTTCGCGCCGCAGGACGGGGCGACGTTCATGTACTTCAAGGATCCGGACGGGAACGGCTGGGCGATCCAGGAGTACCGCAAGCGGGCCGCCGAGCCGTTGCACCAGGTGCTGGCCCAACTGGCGGCGCTGCAGGAGTAGTTCACCAGCTTCAGCAGCAGTGGTTCACCACCAGCAGTAGTTCACCACTTCTTCATCCGCCGGGTTGGGAGCGGTGGGGTGCGGGCATCTTGGCGTGTGCATGCTCAGTTCGCACCGTCACCCCCGTTCTCCCCCCACCCGGAGGTAGATGTGTCCGGCAGTGAAGAAGTGTCCGGCGGTCCCGGCAGTTCCGGTGGCCCCGCCAGTCCCGCCAGTTCCGTGTACCGCCGCAGTCGCGCCCTCGTGGCGTCCGCGCTCGCCTTCTCGGCAGCCGCCGTCGGGGTCTGGACCGGGTTCGGCACCGCTGCCACCGCCCATGCCGCGGCCGGGGTGCCGACCCCGGACCACGTCGTCGTGGTCGTGATGGAGAACCACGCCTACAGCCAGGTCATCGGCTCCTCCAGTGCCCCCTACATCAACTCGCTCGCGTCCGGCGGCGCCGCCCTCACCCAGTCGTACGGGATCACCCACCCGAGCCAGCCGAACTACTTCGCGCTGTTCTCCGGCTCCACCCAGGGCATCACCGGCGACAGTTGCTACACGGCGGGCTTCTCCTCGGCCGCGAACCTCGCCTCCGAGGTGACCGCTGCGGGCGGCACCTGGGCAAGCTACAACGAGACGCTGCCGAGCCAGGGTTCGACGACGTGCAGCAGCGGCAACTACGCGCGTAAGCACAACCCTTGGTTCGGGTTCTCCAACGTCGCGACGTCCACGGCGAAGACGTTCACGCAGTTCCCGACGGACTACACAGCCCTCCCCGACATCTCCTTCGTCACCCCCAACCTGTGCAGCGACATGCACGACTGCTCGGTGGCGACCGGTGACACCTGGCTGAAGAACAACCTTGGTGCGTACGCGACTTGGGCCAAGACCCACAACAGCCTGCTCGTCGTCACCTTCGACGAGGACAACCTGCTCAGCGGCAACCGCATCCCGACGGTCTTCTACGGCCAGCCGGTGACGGCCGGTTCGACGTCCTCGACCACGTACAACCACTACAACCTGCTGCGGACCCTGGAGGACTCCCAGGGCCTGACCACCCACGCGGGCAACGCGGCCTCGGCCGCGGACATCACCGGCATCTGGGCGTCCTGAGATGTACGTGGCGGACAGCCGCGCCGACGCCGACCCAAGTGCCGGGAGTACTACGGGCATTGCCGGAGGTACTACGGGTATTGCCCGTAGTACGGCGCGGGTGTCCGCCGTAGTCGCCCCCACCGTCTTCGCCCTCGGCGCGGTCAGCCTGATCACCGACGTGTCGTCCGAGATGGTGACCGCGGTCCTCCCCCTGTACCTGGTGACGGGCCTCGGCCTGTCCCCGCTGGGCTTCGGTCTCCTGGACGGCATCTACAACGGCTTCTCGGCACTCGTCCGGCTGGCCGGCGGCCACCTCGCCGACCGGGGCGGCGGCCGGCACAAGTGGGTCGCGGGCATCGGCTACGGCATCTCGGCGGCCTGCAAACCGCTCCTCCTCCTGGCCCACACCCTCACCCCCATCGGCCTGGTCCTCGCCGCCGACCGCACGGGCAAGGGCCTGCGCACGGCACCGCGCGACGCGCTGATCTCCCTCTCCTCCACCCCCGAGAACCGGGGTCGTGCCTTCGGGGTACACCGCGCGATGGACACGGCGGGCGCGCTGCTCGGCCCGCTGGTGGCGTTCCTGATCCTCCGGGCGACGGTCGACGGGTACGACGCGGTGTTCACGGTGAGCTTCTGCGTGGCGGTGGTCGGCGTCCTGGTGCTGGTGCTGTTCGTGCCGGGGTCGTCGCCAACTGCCGCGCCCCGCACGGAGAAAGCCGTACGGGAGAAGGTCGTGGGGGAACAGGCCGTAGGGGAACAGGCCGTACGGGAAAGGGCCGTAGGGGAACAGGCCGTGGGTGAGAAGGCCGTGGGTGAGAAGGCCGTGGGTGAGAAGGCCGTGGGTGAGAAGGCCGTACGCCCGACGCTCCGCGCCGCCTTCGCCCTCCTCGCCCGCCGCGACCTGCGCCGTATCACCGTCTGCGCGCTCCTCCTGGGCCTCGCGACGGTCAGCGACTCCTTCGTCTACCTGCTCCTGCAACGGCGACTCGGTGTACCCGACCGCTGGTTCGCGCTGCTGCCGCTGGGCACGGCGGCGGCGTTCCTGCTCCTGGCCGTACCGCTGGGCCGGCTCGCGGACCGTGTCGGCCGCTGGCGGGTGTTCCTGGCGGGCCACGGAGCCCTACTCCTGGCGTACGCCTTGTTGCTGACCTCCTGGCACGGCACGGCCCTCCCCTACGCCGTCCTCCTCCTGCACGGCGCCTTCTACGCGGCGACCGACGGCGTGCTGATGGCGGCGGCCTCGGACAGCGTGCCGGAGCAACTGCGTTCGTCGGGGCTCGCGTTGGTGCAGACGGGCCAGGCGGCGGCACGGTTCGTGTGCTCGCTGGGCTTCGGTGCGGCGTGGACGCTGTGGGGCGACCGTACGGCGCTCATGGCGTCGGCGGTGGCGCTGGCGGTCTGCGCGGTGTTTGCCCTGACGCTCCGCCCCGGCCGATCAGTTCTGGAGCCCGCCTCATGACCCTGCGCAACCGCGTCCTGGTCCTCGTCGCCGCCGTGGCCGCACTCGCCGTAGTGGCGGTGGCCTCGGTCCTGCACGCGTCGGCCCGCGCCGAGCGACGGAACGAGACCCAGCCCGGCGGCCCGAAGATCACCGCGGGCAGGATCACGCTCACCGCGCCCGGCACCATGGTGTTCCGCAACATGGCCTGGGGCCCCCACCGGGACGAACTCACCACGGTCCCCGCCGCCACCCCCGCCGGCCCCCGCACCGCCTCCGGCCTCAAGTGCCTCCGTTTCTACGCCAGTTCGGGCACCGGGGTCTGCCTCCAGGCGGTCCACGGCACGGTCACGGACACGTACCGCGCGCTGATCCTCGACGCCCACCTCAAGGAGACGGCCCGTTACGACGTCCCCGGCATCCCCTCCCGTGCCCGCGTCTCCCCCACAGGCCATTTCGCGGCCTGGACGGCATTCGTCGGCGGCGACTCATACGCGGGGACGAACTTCTCGACGCGAGCGGCGATCGTGGACACGAGGACGGGGAAGCTGATCCCGACGTTGGAGTCGTTCCGCATCCTCAAGGACGGCCACGCCTACCGGTCCGCCGACGTCAACTTCTGGGGCGTGACCTTCGCGGCGGACGACCGCACGTTCTACGCGACGCTGGCGACGAAGGGCAGCACGTATCTGGTGCGGGGCGACCTGCGCACGCGGACGGTGACCACCCTCCACACCAACGTCGAATGCCCGTCCCTCTCCCCCGACGGCACGCGCATCGCGTACAAGAAACGCGTGAAGGGCCTCCCGAAGGACGCCCCTTGGCATCTGTACGTCCTCAACCTCCGCACGATGCGCGAGACATCACTGGCGGAGCCGAGGAGCGTCGACGACCAGGCCGTCTGGCGCGACGACCACACGATCGTCTACGCCATGCCGGGTGACTACGGCGCCGATCTGTACAGCGTGCCGGCGGACGGCACGGGCGGGGCTCGGCGGATCAGCGGCGCGGCGGTGTCTCCGGCGTTCCTGAGGTAGCGCTCGACAGCTGTGCGACGGCGCTGTGACGGGCGGGTGAACTATGTCCCAGCCGCAGGTCAGGCAATTGATTGGCCCCGGGAGGCGGGTGTCCGAACAACTCCCCGGCGTCGAATCTCGATGTCAGACGCCCGGCGTACGACGCCGGCGCACGACGCAGAGGAGACAAGGGTGACGGTCAACGCCGGCACGCGCCGTAGTGGGGATTCCGTGGTCGCACGGAAGAAGACAAGCAAGAAGTGGATGGGGCTGGCGACGCTGGCGCTGGCACCGATGGTGCTGCTCGCGTCCCCCGGGGTCGCCTCGGCGGCGACCAACGTGTGCCTGCAGAACTCGGACGGTTCTCAGACCGACATCGCCGGCAACTCGTCGACTCCCGACAAGACGCAGTCGATCACCGTGCAGTCGGCGAAGAACACCTGGCAGGACTGGGTCTGGCGGGGCCCGACGTTCCAGTGCCCCACGAACGTGCCCAGCTGCACCTACGCCTGGCAGCAGGCGAAGACGACGGGCTGGCAGTGGTCTGTCGGCCTCAGCATCAAGCTCCCGATCCCCAAGGTCGGCAGCTGGCTCGACGAGATCACTCCCTCGTACGGGCGCAGCGGCTCCACCACCACCTCGTACACCTTCACGACCGCCCTGACTCCGGGCCAGTTCGCCCAGCCGATCCAGGTCGTGGAGCGTCGCTGGACGCAGGGCGTCTACCAGGGCATCTACCACTCCACCGGGAACTCCTGCCTGCCGAGCCCGACCAACCCGAACGGCAAGGCCTGGCGGTACAACTGGTCCAACGAGCGCTGGGGCAACTGGACGACCAACCTGAAGGTCAGCGACTACGGGACGTACCACGTCTGGACCTCGTGACCCTGCCCGGTCGTGACCGCCCTCGGGTCGCGACCGGTGAGCCGAAGGGCACCCCGCAAGCGGGCGGGGTGCCCTTCGCTCGAACACCTCCCGTATCGCCCCGCCCGGGCCCGCCCCGACCAACAGGACTTGATCCCATGATGGTGCGTCGTCTCTTCCGTGCCGCCGCCGGTTCGCTCACGGTGCTCGCCTGCGGCCTGCTGACCGCCTGCGGCACCTCCACCCACGCCACGCCCTCGGCCGCCGGTGCCAGCACCGCGTCGGTCGCCGCCGCCCCCGCTCCCGCCTCCTCGATGAAGACAGTGCCGCCGTCCGCGCTGTGCACCGTCCTGACCAAGAGCGTCGCCGAGCGGCTCATCACCGGCGCCCGGCTCCAGGCCCGGGTCAGCCCGGACAAGGGGCAGGCCCCGGACGTCTGTGGCTATACCGCCCCCGACGGACAGTCGACGCTGTCCCTCAACCCGACCTCCCGCGCCTACGCCGCCGAACTGTCCGCCGCCCACAACCTGGCCGCGAACCCGTCCTCGGCCGGCATGCGCGACGTACAGGTCGACACGGTGGGCGACCTGGGCAGACGGGGCTTCCGGGAAACGGCGTCCCAGACCCAGGTGCGGCAGCGGATCACCTTCGTCGTGTGGAACACGGGCGCCCGAAGCTGGGTACTGACCTTCGCGACCACCAAGGGCACCTCGACAGCGCCTACCACCGCGTCGCACGACACGGTGGTCCAGGTCGCCCGCTCCATCACCGCGAAACTGCCGACGGGCCGGTAAGCCCGCCCCGCTCACAGCACCGGCAGGTTCTTCCGCAGCTCGAACGCGGTCACCTCGGAGCGGTACTCCTCCCACTCCTGGCGCTTGTTGCGCAGGAAGTGACGTTGGCTCGGAGCGACCTTAGACGATCGACGTTGGCGCAGCGCTGGCCTGTGATTGGACGGCCGTCATCGGTCGCTGTTGGTCGCTGTGGGCCGCCCTTCGACGGCCCACAGACGGCCCAGCGACCCCTTCTTCCCGAAGCAACTTGGGTGGGGGCGCCGGCTTGGGCTCGCGCGCCACTCACCTGCACTGATGGTCCGTAGGCGTCCGCGCCCGTCCGCCGGTGTGCGTCGGCGTTGTCACGCAGTTAGACACTCATAGCGGTCCTGCCTGTGGCTCGCGTTTCGATGCCCGCGGGTCGGTGACTGGGGCTCTAACTGCGTGCTCCACGAGTTGGCCAGGGGTGCCCGTCGGGGGGGGCTGGTCCGAGGGCCGGCCCGCTCGGACGAAGTCGCCGTATTCGTCCTGGACGATGTTCTCGTTGACCCACCGTTCCCGCACTGCGCCCGTGGCCTCCTCGGCAGCGGCCAACGCGTTCGACGGGTCCTCGGCCACGGCAACGAGTCGGCCGAACTCTTCTTCGCTCGCGTCGGCGTCGAGAGGTGGAAACTCGCCCAGGTCGAAGAACGCCTCATGGCCGACGTCCTCAACGGCATGGACGTAGACCTCGTATGACGTATTCGCTGGGCGGACCTCGACGTAGCTGACGCCAAGTGGCCCCGGAGCACCGACCGGACCGAGGAACTGCTCCACCGGCCGACCCCGCTTCAGGACCCTGATAGTGAAGGCTTCTGTCAGGTAGCGCACCCTGCAAACCCTGCCCAGCGCATCAGACGAGGGGCGTGGGCGAAGCTCTCAGCTTGGGAAGCGACGGCGCTTGGGCGGGCCGGATGGCTCTGACCAGCATTAATGCCTGATTCTTGGGGTGTTCGTGTGGGTCGGAGCGGACCGCTGTTGTCCGTGGTTTTCCGTCCGTATGGGCACGCGGAGGGCACGGAACCCAGGGAGGGGAGAAGTCGGCCCCGCTTTCGGAGCGGATGCTGCCGCTGCTCCGCAAAGGTTGCCGTGGATTGACTCGCGTGGCTCGTCGGTCAGTCGGGTGTCTCGGCCGAGTCGGCGGGCTGGGAGTCGTCGGCCGGCGCGGACCGCTCGATGTCGTCGTTGGTCGCGGCCCAGCTCGCCAACAGGTTCAGGGCGTCGTGGGTGGGTGAGCGGGGCTCGGGGGTGTAGGTGAGGAGGAACTGGCTGGGGCTGTCGGGGAGCGGGAAGGTTTCGAAGGGCAGGTCGAGGTCGCCGACGACCGGGTGGTGGAGGAGTTTCACGCCGGTGGTGTGCATGCGGACGTTGTGGGCGGCCCAGCGGCGGCGGAATTCCTCGCTGCGGGTGGACAGTTCGCCGATGAGGTCTGTGAGCCGCCGGTCGTAGAGGTCGCGGCCGGCTTCGGCGCGGAGCATGGCGACGGTGTCGCCTGCGACTTCGTCCCAGTGGCGGAAGAACTCGGTCGCGTGGGGGCTGAGGAAGACGAACCGGGCGTTGTTCGGCGGCCGTGCCGGGTTGGCGTAGACGGGGGAGAACAGGGTGCGTCCGAGGTGGTTGGCGGCCAGGATGTCCCCGCGTCCGCTGAGGATGAACGCGGGTGTGCCGGCCATGGAGTCGAGGACGCGCTGCACTGCGGGCCGCACGCGCTGCTGGGCCGGGCGGCGGCGTGGCGGGCGGGTGGTGCCGGCGCCGCGCAGGAGGTCGAGCAGGTGGATGCGTTCGGCCTCGTCGAGCTGGAGTGCCTGTGCGATGCCGTCGATGACGCTCTCGGAGACGCCGGTGGCGTTGCCGCGTTCCAGCCGGGTGTAGTACTCGCTGGAGATGCCCGCGAGGAGGGCGACCTCCTCGCGGCGCAGTCCGGTGACCCGTCGGCGTTCTCCGCCGTAGACGGGCAGTCCGGCCTGTTCGGGGGTGACCCTGGCTCGTCGGGTGCCCAGGAATTCCCGGATCTCCGCACGGAAGTCGTCGCGGATGTCGCGGTTGGTGCCTTGTGGGTCGTTTCTGCCTGCCATGCGTTTCACTCTACGAGCGCTTCTGCCGGCTTGGGGGTCCCTGTCAGTGACCCCCTCAAGAGGGACTCCCACACTCCCGTGACAAGGGGTTTTGTTGGTGGTGCACCGCCCACGGCGGTGTGAACGGTCCGGACAGGGCGGCGCTCGTGCCGCCGGTCCCGACCCTCTCCGCGGCGCTGTGCGCGCTGCCTGCGTCACCCCCGCACACAGCGGGTGCCGATCACGGCGCCTGAAAGGAAATCCCCCATGAGCAAGGTCATTCTCGTCACCGGTGCCGGACGCGGTCTGGGCACGGACATCGCCCGCGAGGCCCTCGCCGCAGGCCACCAGGTCGTCGCCACCGGCCGCCGCCCCGAGGAGGTCGAGAAGACCCTGGGCGGGCCGCACGACAACCTGCTGGTCACCAAGCTGGATGTCACGAGCATCGAGGACGCCGAGGCAGCTGCGCAGGCCGCCGCCGACCACTTCGGCCGCATCGACGTCCTGATCAACAACGCCGGGAACCTCTTCACCGGCTACTTCGAGGAGATCTCGCCCGCGCAGATGCGCCGGCAGTTCGAGACCAACCTCTTCGGCCCGATGAACGTCACCCGCGCCGTCCTGCCGATCATGCGCAAGCAGCGCGCCGGCCACGTCATCACCATCACCTCCACCGCCGGGCTGGTCGGCATGGAGTTCACCTCCGCCTACGCCGCCTCCAAGTTCGCCGAAGAGGGCTGGATGGAGTCCCTGCGCTACGACGTGGAGCCGTACAACATCCACACCACGGTCGTGGAGACCGGCTATTTCCGCACCGAACTCCTCGTGGACGGCTCCACCAACTGGCCCGAGCTGTCCATCGACGACTACGCCCCGCGCACCGCCCCGCGGATCGAGGGCATGAAGAGCATGAACGGCAAGCAGCCCGGCGATCCCGCCAAGCTCGCTCGCGCCCTGCTCGCCATCGCCCGGCAGGAGAAGCCGCTGCTGCGTTTCGTCGCCGGCGCGGACGCCATCGAGGCCGCCGAGGCCAAGGCGAAGGAACTCCTCGCCCAGGCCGAGGCATCGCGCGAACTGGGCGACAGCCTGGCCTACGACGACACCCACGCCTGAGCACCATGCCCCGGCCCAGGCCGGCAACCGCCCGATGCACCTGGGGCGTTGAGCCGCTCCGCGGGCAACGGCGTCGCGCCAGCGTCGCGCGGACCACACCAGCATGGCCCGCCAACTGGTGGCACACCCCTGAGCATGACCGCCGACCGGCCTGACGGCCGTCACGACAAGGAGTACCTGATGAAGCACATATCACTGGGCGGGCTCGACGTCTCCCGCATCGGCCTGGGCGCCATGACCATGGCCGGCACCTACACCACGGGCGGGGGACTCGACGACGCCGAGTCGATCCGCACCATCCACCGGGCGCTGGACCTCGGAGTCACCCACCTCGACACCGCCGAGATCTACGGCCCCTTCCACAGCGAGGAACTCGTCGGCAAGGCCATCAAGGGCCGCCGCGACGACGTCGTCGTAGCGACGAAGTTCGGTCTCGTCTCCCACGCCGGCGACGGCCCCGGCGTCATCGACAGCAGCCCCGGAAACGTGAAGGCCGCGGTCGAAGGCTCGCTCCTGCGGCTCGGTACCGACCACATCGACCTCTACTACCAGCACCGCGTCGACCCCAACACCCCCATCGAGGAGACCATCGGCGCGCTGGCCGAGCTGGTCGCCGAGGGCAAGGTGCGCCACATCGGCCTCTCCGAGGCCGGTCCCGAGACGATCCGCCGGGCACACGCCGTGCATCCGGTGGCCGCGCTGCAGACCGAGTACTCGCTGTGGACCCGCGACGTCGAGACCGAAATCCTTCCGCTGCTGCGCGAGTTGGGCATCGGATTCGTTCCCTACTCCCCGCTCGGCCACGGCCTGCTGACCGGGCAGATCCGCACCGTCGACGACTTCACCGACGACGACTGGCGCAAGACCAACCCGCGCTTCACCGGCGAGAACTTCCAGCGCAACCTGCGCATCGTCGACGAAGTGCAGGCCATCGGCGCCGAGATCGGCGCCACCCCGGCCCAGACCGCACTGGCGTGGCTGCTGACCCGGGGCAACGACATCGCCCCCATCCCCGGCACCCGGCGGGTTACGCGCGTCGAGGAGAACACCGCCGCCGACGCCGTCGAACTCAGCGCCGCTCAGCTCGACCGCCTCAACAACCTCACACCGGCCGCGGGCGAACGCCACGACGAGGTCAACATGGCAAGCATCGACCGGTGATCTGACGCCCCCGCGACGTACTGACCCGTCGCACCCGACCAACCTGCATCCGTTCACTCATTTCACTGATCACTGAAGAGGCTTCCTCATCATGTCCAAGGTTCTCCTTGTCGGAGGTCACCCCCACCTGTCCCAGTCGACGGCCAACAAGGCCCTGGTGGACGCCGTTCGCGATCTGGCCCACGTCACCGTGCACGACCTCTACGCCACTTACCCCGACTTCCAGATCGACGCCGCCGCCGAGCAGACATTGCTCGCCGAACACGACGTGATCGTCTTCCAGCACCCGGTGTCGCTGGCTGTTGGCCCGACCTGCTGCGCATGGGCGGGTCGCTGAAGTTCGGGGAGGCAACCGCGTCGCTGATCGTCGGGAAGTGGTCGGCGGCTTCCCGGTAGAACACCCTGGCGGCCGCGCGTACTACGGGATGGGCATCGGGGAGCTACGCGGCCAGGGCCGCGAGGTTCCCGACGAGTTGCTGTCGTTCATCGCTCCGGGCCACCGCGAGAACATCAACCTCTTCGGGTTCATCGACGTCGAAGCCGAGCTCGCCAAGCTCATCGAGGGCCGGCGACCGCTGCGCGCCAGCACGGTCACCGAATCCGGGACCACGTTCATGTTGAGCCCTTGAGCGAGTTACCCGCCCGGGCGGCGTGGCGGGCCGGTTTCACCGCAGAGGTCAGCAGGACGAGCGCTGGGGCAGGGAATCGCGGCGGCCTTCCCGATCCCCGCGACCACTCCGGCCACCGGCACCTCACGCACCCGGCCCGAGCTCGGTGCGGTCTTCCACCCGCTGCTTGAGGCCGGTGTTGAACGCGGCGTACCCGTCTTTTTTGGGTGTTCTGAGGAAGGGCCGGATCAGGGTGACCAGGGCGCCGGAGAATTCCTCGTGGTTGGTCAGGCGGGTGGTGCCGTCGTGGTTGGGGGAAAGGACGAAGGAGTGCCGGCCGTGGAACAGCTGCTTGATGCCGAGCGTGCCGACCCACCGCAGTTCCTTGCCGGGCGTCGCGACGGTGACCGTGGGCCTGAAGGTCATGCCCGGCATGCGCATCGTGAGCCGGCTTCCCACTTGAGCGGTTCCCTCGGCTGCGGAGAAGGTGCTCCACTCGCCGTAGGCGGCGAAGTCGGTGAGGACGTCCCACACCGCTTGCGGGGTGGCGTCGATGTCAATCACGGCGGTGAGGACCGGCTTCATGGTGGTTTCCACTTCTGGCTGGTGCGGAAGGGAGGGGCGGGGGTTCGGCGAGCGGGTGGTCCACCGGTGCTCGGTGGGGCCGGGGACTGGCGTGGAGCGCAGTCCACGGCGGTCAGAGCGTCACGCCCGGCGCGGCCCTGCGGGAGGGGGCGCTGTGGGTGCTGGTGGCCGTGGTCTGGCGCAGGCCGTGGTCGATGAAGTCGATCATCCAGGTGAAGCTGTCGTCGATGTCGGTGGCGAACTGGAACCCGCCGGCTGCTTCCAGGGATGCGTATCCGTGCAGGACGGTGCGCAGCATCCGCAGCGCGTGGATCTGCTGGTCGGGGTCGATCCGGTAGCCGTGCAGCATGGCCGCCC
Organism: Streptomyces prunicolor; assembly: GCF_045162825.1. Taxonomy (NCBI): domain Bacteria; kingdom Bacillati; phylum Actinomycetota; class Actinomycetes; order Kitasatosporales; family Streptomycetaceae; genus Streptomyces; species Streptomyces prunicolor. The sequence continues at coordinate 3,036,728 of NZ_CP108676.1, forward strand.
AGGAGTCGACCACCCGGTTGAGGGCGTCGATGAGGGGGTCGTCGGGTCCGGTCGGGCGGGCGGCGTTGGCTGCGGCGTATCTGCCGTGGTGGTCCTTGACGAACGTCCGCATCGCCTGTGCGCCGCGGGCCAGGGCTTCGGTGCCGGACCGGCCCTGGATGGCGTCGCGGATGGCGTCGGCGCACTGGTTCATGGCCAGGATGGCGATCCGGTGGGCGAGGTCGGTCTGGCCGGTGACGTGCTTGTACAGCGAGGGGGTCTTGACCCCGAGCCGTTCGGCGACCAGGCCCATGCCGAGCTGGTCGAACCCGACCTCGTCGACCAGGGCGGCGGCGGCTTCGGTGACCGTCGCGGCGGTGAGTCCGGCCCTAGGCACGGCCGGCCGCCTTGGCCAGGAACGGCAGGGCCAGCGCGAGGACCTGGTCAGGGGTCTGGGCGTGCGGGTAGTGGCCCGCGCCGTCGATCACGGCGAGCTCGCCGAGGCCGGCGGGCAGGTCGGCGATGATCTTCGCCCCCTCGGCGCGGGGGTCGGCCCAGTCGGGGTCCAGGCTGCCTTCGACGATCAGGACCGGGCAGGTGACGTGGGCGAGCTGGGCGCCGGCGTCGGTGGGCTTGGACTTGCACATGTCCTGCAGGGCCTTCATCCGGCCGGGCTCACTCAACGTGGCCTCGATGCGGGCCAGTTCGCTGTCCCAGTCGGCGGGCTTGGCCGGGTAGGCCACGTCGAGGTACTTCTTCCAGTCCGCCAGGCGTCCCCGGACGATGACCTGCGCCATCCGCGTGTACCCGGTCCGGAAGCGCTTGACCCGGATCAGCCCGCCCAGGTCGAACGGCTGCGCACGGGTGAACGGAGCCAGCTCGATCACTCCGCTGATCACGTCGGGCGCGGTGGCGGCCGCGATGGTCGCGGCGCCGCCACTGATCGACTGCCCGATGATCACGGCCGGGCTGCCGAGGTGACGCACGACGGCGACCAGATCGCCGGCGATGTCGGTGCGGCTGTAACCGTCCCAGCCGAGGCTGGACTCACCGCACCCGCGGATGTCGACGTTCGCGACCCGGTATCCGGCGGCCACCAGGCCGGGAACGAGGAAGCGGTAGGAGTGCCGGCTGTCGCCGATACCGTGCGCCAGCACGACGAGGGGACCCTCCCCGGTCACGTCGAAGGCGATGGTGTTCGTGCCGATTCTCAGGTGCTCGGTCATGCCGTCCTCCACCAAAATGGCTAACGTGATTAGCCGTAGACTAGTCACGTTAGCCGCGAGGGTCAACGTCACACCCAGCCGCGCTCGATCGGGGGCCGGGCATCGGGAACGAAGAGTCCCCGCCGAACGCCTTCGGGCCTGGCTTCTCGGCGGGACTGCTGGTTCCCCGCCCCAGTCGACGTGGTGGTCGGTCCGTCAGCCCTGGCTCTGTTCTCCTCCCGCCGAGACCACTGGCGGCGAGACCGTCGCGGCCGCTACCTCGACTCCGTCCAGACCAGGACCACCCGCGACAGCTATGCCGAGACTCTCGCCCGGCTGACCGCGCTCGCCGGGGAGCGGCCCGCAGCCGCACTGGTGCCTGAGGACTACGCTGCGGTGATGGACCGCTGGGACGCCGCAGCGGCCGCGACCTGGAACCGGCACCTGTCCGCGCTGACCTCGTTCACAGCCTGGGCCGGACAGCAGGAGATCCTCGCCACCAATCCGGGACGTCGGCTGGAGCGGCGCAAACCCGCCCGCCGCGGCGACCGCTCGATCCCGCGCGCCCGGCTGGACAAGCTGTTCACCGACGACCGGCACGGCCTGCGCGAACGGGTCCTCTGGCGAACGCTCTACGAAACAGCGGCCAGAGCCGAGGAACTCCTGTCCTTGAAGCCTGAGGACTTGGACCTGGAGTTCCGGTGCGGCCGCGTAACCTCCAAGGGCGGTGCGACCCAGTACGTCCACTGGGCCACCGGCACCGACCGCCTCCTGCCCCGGCTGCTGCGCGGCCGCACCTCAGGGCCGCTCTTCCTCGCCGACCGGCGCGCACCCGCCGCCGGGCCGCTCGTCCCTGTGGTCGCCGACGTCTGCCCGGTCACCGGGCGGGGTCGGCTGTCCTACCCGCGCGCGGAGTACCCGTTCAAACAGGCCACCGCCGCCCTCGATCCGCATGACACCGGCTGGGACCTCCACCAGCTGCGGCATTCCGCGCTTCAGCATCTGGCCGTCGACGGCCGTACCGCCCCCGAGCTCCAGGTCAAGTCCCGACACCTGCACCTGGGCAGCCTCGGACGGTACGTCCAGCTCGGCGAACAGACCTCCGCCCAGGTCGCTGCCGACGCAGACCCCGCCGCGCGGCGCCGGACCCGCTGACCAACACCCCTGACAGCGCCGTATCACCGCAGGTCAGCGGTAGCTTGGTTGGATTTTCCGCGATTGCTACTGGGACCCCTACTTGCCATCGACCCACGACCACCGTATGGTCGTACGAACGTAAGGCATACGAACGTAAGGCAATCCAAGGGAGTCCGTGATGGCGACAACTCGGCCGGTGGCGCTCGTGACAGGCGCGTCATCGGGGATCGGCAAGGAGACGGCCCGCGCCTTCGTCGCGGCAGGTTTCGAGGTGATCGGAACCGGTCGCAAGACCTCCGGACTCACCCCGCCCGCCGGGGTGACATACCTCGATCTCGACGTGGCCAGCGACGACTCGGCCACCGCCGCGGTCGGAAAGGTGATCGACCGGTTCGGACGCATCGACGTCCTGGTCAACAACGCGGGCATCGGCTCGGCGGGCGCGGTCGAGGAGAATTCCGTCGCGCAGGCCCAGAACGTCCTGAACATCGACGTCCTTGGTGTCATCCGTATGACGAAGGCCGCCCTCCCGCACATGCGTGCCCAGGGCGGCGGACGCGTCATCAACATTTCGTCCGTCCTGGGCCTGATCCCCCAGCCCTACATGGCGCTCTACGCCGCCGCGAAACACGCCGTCGAGGGCTACTCCGAGTCCCTGGACCACGAAGTCCGCGAACACGGCATCCGCGTCCTCCTCGTCGAGCCCGCCTATACCAGGACCGGCTTCGACACCAACGCCGCACAGCCCGACACCCCGCTGCCTCTGTACGCGGAGCGACGGCGCGTCTTCGACGAGGTGATCGCGGATGCGATGAAGGCCGGCGACGATCCCGCGGTCGTCGCCAAGGTGATCGTCGCGGCGGCCACCGACAAGAAGCCGAAGCTTCGCTACGCGGCCGGCTCCCTCGCCACGCGCATGAGGATGCTGCGCCGCTTCGCCCCCGCCATCGCCTTCGCCTTCGCCTTCGACAAGGGCATTCGCAAATTCAACCGGATGCCCGCCTGACATCCCGGTCCGGCTTCAGGGGGCGTCGATTCCGCCTGGATGTCTCTGGCGTACCCGACATCACTGGTGTCTCCGAAGGTCCATTGATCAGTCACTCGTTGATTTGCCGAGGAGAGTCAACATGCAGCAGCAACGGCAGCGAACGGCCCGGCGCAGTGCATCGGGCGCAAGGCGTTCTCCGAAGAGGAACGTCGGCATCGCGCTGACGGTCACCGCGACGGCGGCCGTCCTGGTGTCGGCGCCGTCCGCGTCAGCGTGGACGGGACACCCGTACCGCGGATCCGTTGTCACCGACGTACGCACCGCGGCGAAGTTCGACTTCGCCGCCGGCGAGATCCCCGAGAACATCACCGTCAACCCCGACGGGTCGGTGACCCTGTCCTTGCTCGGCAGTTGCGCGGTGTGCGAGCGCACCCATGGGCCGGAGTTGATGCGTGTCTCCGCGTCCGGACAGCGCACGGTGCTCGCCACCGGGCAGGTGGGTGAGGCGATCAGCGGCAACACCCGTGGCAGTGACGGCACCGTCTACTACAGCGTGTGGGCCCCGGGCAACGCGGCCAGGAACGGCGTGTACAAGGTGCTTGCGGACGGTGCCCCTCAGCGCATCGCCGCCCTGCCCGCCGACGCGGGCCCCAACGGGCTGGCCGTCGACCCGGCCGGACGCACCCTCTACATCGCCGACAGCCTCAAGGGCATCATCTGGTCCGTCCCGGCCGCGGGTGGACCGGCGACCCCCTGGCTGACCGACGCCGCTCTCGCGCCGGTACCGACCGAAGCCCTGCCGATCGGTGCCAACGGGCTCAGGTTCCACAACGGCGCCCTGTGGATCAGCAACTTCAACAAGGGAACCCTGCTGCGGGTACCGGTCACCGGCACCGGAACGGCCGGCCCCATCCACCTCGTCACGGGCGGCCTGCCCAACATCGACGATCTCAGCTTCCTGACCCCCCGCTCCGACGTGGTGTTCGCGGCGCAGAACGGCTCCTCCTCGGACAACGGCCCGGACAGGGTCGTGGTGATCTACCCGAACGGCACCTACAAGGCCGTCCTGACCAGCGTGGACGGTCTCGCCTCGCCCTCCGCGACCGCGGTCCGCGGCGACCGGCTGTACATCACCGACGGCGGGGTCCCCGAGCCCCACGACCCGAAACTCCAGACAGCGAGGATCAACTTCGCTGCTCTCCTTGCCCACGCGGCACACTGACTCGGCCAGGGCGGTATCCGGAGGGCAAGCCCCGGCTGCGATGGAGGAACGCCTCGTGCGGTACACGAAAGAACACAAGCAGGAGACAAGGCGGCGGATCGTCGAGACGGCCGGTCGCCGGCTCAAGCGGGACGGCATCGACGGCTCCGGAGTCGCCACGCTCATGAAGGACGCGGGGCTGACCAACGGCACCTTCTACGCCTACTTCGCGTCCAAGGACGACCTCGTCGCCACCGCGGTCGCCGACCAGATGCGCGCACAGCACGAGAGCATCGTCGCGCAGGCGGCGCCCGGCCGTGCCGGACTCGAACAGTTGATTCGCTGGTACTTCTCCACCGAGCAGCGCGACAACGTCGAGGACGGCTGCCCCAACGCCGCCCTGCTCGACGAGATCGGACGCTCCACGGATCCCACCAGGCAGGCGTACACCGACGGCGCTCTGGTCCTCATCGACGGCTTCGCCGCCCGCCTGGCACCCCACGATCCGTCGTCGGCGCGTCTGAAGTCACTCAGCCTCCTCGGCATGATGGCCGGGACGCTTCAGCTCTCCCGCGCCCTGACCGACCGGCAACTCGCCGACCAACTCCTCGAACAGGGCATCCACAACGCCCTCGCACTACTGGATGCCGAGTAGCACGCCTGAGACGCCCTCTGCGTATCGATCACGGGGCCGGCCGGCTCGAACAGGGTTCGGCGGCTCTCTCGACAACCGCATCCGCTTCGCCGTCGCGATCGCCACCGCTCCGGCAGACGAGACCGGCGCCGACCGCACCGGCTTCCGGGGCCTTCCCGGAAACCCATTCAGCGACATCGCGGAGAGCGACACCCACGAGCTGCATCCGGCACTCGCGCGAGCCCTCACCCCGCCGACCTCGCCTACCCGCGCATCGGCCACGGCGGCGACGAACTCCCGCACACCCTCCGCAAGTTGTGGCCGAGCACCTTGGTTCTCAACCGGGCCGGCACCGACGTCGCCACCCGCGCGCAGGACATCGAAGACGGCCTGGCCGACATCGTCAACGTCGGCGTGACGGCCGTCGCCGCCCCGACCACCCCACCCACACCGCCTGACAAATCCTGGCGATACCGGTCCTTGCGGGCCGGTATGCCCAAACGGCCTCATGGAGGTACCACATGTCTGAGCACGCTGCAGTTGAACTGAGCCCGGAAGCAATCCAGTTCGCGGAATGGTTGGCCACCGGGGCGAATCCCCCGTCCGAGCTGGACGCGGCGCGCATCCAGGCGGAGCAGGTCCATCTCGCGGCCCGTGAGCCGGAAGGGGTCACCTATCGCGAGGTGGACGCGGGTGGCGTGCTGGGAATCTGGTGCGAACCCGTCGACGCCAACACCGACTACGTCCTCCTGCACACTCACGCCGGGGGCTCCGTGCTGGCGTCGGCACACGTCGACCGAAAGCTCGCCGGCCATATCGCCAAGGCTGCCGGGGCCCCCGTACTGGTGCTGGACTTCCGGCGGGCACCGGAACACAAGTACCCGGCTCAGGTGGACGACGCGGAGGCGGCCTTCAACTGGCTGCTCTCCGAAGGGTACGAGCCGGGAAACATCATCACGATCGGCCACTCGATCGGCGGGTTCATCGCCGTCGCCCTGGCGCTTCGCCTCCGCGAAAAGAAGCAGCCGCTGCCCGGCGCCATCGTGTCGATCTCCCCCTGGTGCGACCTCGAGATCGCCAACGAGACCATCACGGCCAACGCCGGGACGGACAAGATCCTCAGCAAGGAACTGCTGGAGTTCTTCCGGGAATCCTGGATCGGCGGCACGGGCATCGAGTTCACGGACACCCGGATCAATCTGAACCGGGCGGACCTGAGCGGGATGCCCCCGACCCTCGTCTCCTGGGGAACGTACGAGGTCCTGGCCGGGGAGGACGAGGAGTTCGCCGCCCGCGTCAAGGACGCCGGAATCGACACGGCGACCGTGGTGGTCCCCGGCGGCCAGCACTCCTACGTCTACGGTGCCGGCCGGATTCCGGAGACCGACGCAGCCATCGCACGGATCGGCGCGTGGGTCCGGGAGAAGACGAAGATCTGACCGAGCGGTACAGGCTCGGCCGGCGCAAGCTCCGCTCCGTCGAAACCGTGAGGGACGGCCTCGACAACACCCTGGACGCCTCTTCCTGATCAACAACGCGGGGTCGCCCCATGGCCGACCTGTTTGCAGCCGAACTGGACGACGTCCGCCTGGAGATGAACCCCCACTGCTTCGACGCCCTCTCGGCGGTCAGGAGCTTCGCGCCTCGGTGGCAGGACAGCTACCAATGCTCTGCCGACCGTAATATTATGTTCGTCAGGCCATCGCTTAGGATGGAGTGCGTCGCAATGGCCCCGCGAAGCGAATGGAGGAACCCTGTGGCGCGTTACGCCAAGGAGCACAAGCAGGTGACGCGGCAACGGATCATCGACACGGCCGGTCGTCGGTTCAAGCAGGACGGCATCGACGGTTCGGGCATCTCCACGCTGATGTCGGACGCCGGGCTCACCAACGGGGCTTTCTACGCTCACTTCGCATCCAAGGACGACCTCGTCGCCCATGTCGTGGCCGACGAGCTGCGCACGCAGGTCGCGAGGTACGGCACTCTGCGGCCCGGCCGCCCGGGACTCGAGGACCTCGTTCGCGAATATCTGTCGGCCGAGCACCGGGACCACCCCGGCGTCGGATGCCCCTCCGCCGCCCTGCTCGACGAGATCGGCCGCTGCGGAGACGGGGCCAAGCAGGCCTACACCGACGGCGCGCGGGACATCCTGGAAGAGGTTGCCGCCCGCCTGGCACCTGAGGATCCGCAGTCCGCCCGCGGCAAGGCCATCGGGCTCTTCACCATGTTGGTGGGGGCGTTGCAACTGTCCCGCGCCCTCTCCGACCGCAAGTTCGCCGATGAGGTCCTTGAGCGGGGAATCGAGAACGCCCTCGCCTTCATGCGCTGAGGGGAATGGCCGAACCGGCGTGCCCGCGGAACGCACCGGCCTGCACCGCGGGGCCCTTCTTACGCCCGGGCGGTGCACCAGTTGGCCCCATAGCGCGTCAACTCCTCGCCGCAAGCCGAGTGCCTCGGCGAGGCTTCGAGGGCGACAACTCTCCGACGGCCGGGCCTCGCCGACAGGTCCCGTGTCCGTCGCGAGTGCGCCGCCCTTGCGAGGGGCGGGTCCACTTGCGGTCCATCGGTCGACCACTTAGAATTACGAGCATAATTCAATTGGCGAGGTGTCGCCGGGAGGTTCTGCCGACGGAGGCAGACGTCGGGCGCTACGCCCGGCGCGCCCCGTGCCCGATCGTCACCCAGGGCGCTCGACCCTTCATCGGTGGTCGCGATCAAGAGTCCCCACTGAGCCCCGCCGCACCGAAGAGCGCATACCGCCAAAAATCACTAACCATCCAACTAAGTCCGGAATGAAGAGCACCACCGTCCGCTCGCGGGCGAGATGAGGAGCCGACGATGAGGGCCTTCACGGTAGAGCGCTACGGCGACAAGGCCGCCGTGCGTGTCGGCGATGTGCCGGACCCGGAGGTGGGCGCGGAGGACGTGCTGGTCCGGATCCACGCCGCGAGCATCAACCCGCTCGACCGCATGATCCGGGACGGGGAGATGAAGGCGATCCTGCCGTACAAGGTCCCGTTCGTCCTGGGCAACGACCTGGCCGGGGTGGTGGTCGAGGTGGGTGCGGCCGTTACGCGGTTCGCGGTGGGCGACGAGGTCTTCGCGCGGCCCGACAAGGACCGGATCGGCACGTTCGCCGAACTCATCGCGGTGCATCAGGACGACGTGGCGATCAAGCCGGCCACGCTGACCATGGAGGAGGCGGCGTCCCTTCCCCTGGTCGCTCTGACCTCGTGGCAGGTGCTGGTCGAGCGGGCACACATCCAGCCGGGCCAGAGGGTCCTCATCCACGCGGGTTCCGGCGGCCTGGGCACCATCGCCATCCAGCTGGCGAAGGAGCTGGGTGCGTACGTGGCGACCACCACGAGCACGGCCAACGTCGAGCTGGTGAAGCGTCTGGGCGCGGACGTCGTCGTCGACTACAAGAAGCAGGCGTTCGAGACGGTGCTGCACGACTATGACGTCGTCCTGGACTCGCTCGGCGGCGAGACGCTGAAGAAGTCCCTGGACGTACTCAAGCCCGGCGGGAAGGCCATCAGCGTCGCGGGCCCTCCCGACGCCGCATTCGCCAGGGAACTGGGAGCGAATCCGATCGTCCGGCTGGCGATGTCCGCGCTGAGTTTCCGGATCCGGCGAAGCGCCCGGCGCCGTAAGGTGACGTACTCCTTCCTGTTCATGAAGGCCAGCGGGGACCAGCTGCGCGAGCTCACCCATCTCATCGAGGCCGGCAGGATCCGACCTGTCGTCGACACGGTGTTCCCGTTCGAGTCGGCCCGAGAAGCGTTGGAGTACGTCGAAGCAGGGCGCGCGAAGGCCGGCAAGGTCGTCGTCAGGATGACGTGAGGGAACGGTATTGCCGACCGATCAAGGTCCTCCGCGAGCGTCGGAACGACGCCGTCTGCGGCAACGAGAAGTGCCCTGGCGGTCCTGAGCCTTCTCGTGCCTCGTAGCGCGTCCCGTGGCGGGATGGTGCTGAGATGGGCCTGCATTTCCACAGGTCTCGGGCTTGTGGTCGAATTTCCGGTTCAACGTCCAGCACCTGAACGCGCTGGACACCAGCTGGCGCATGCCGCCCCATCACTGCGGAGAACATCGCCCACGCCCACCGAGGCACGGGACTGCCGCTCAGCCGGGGCACGGGCCCGATCCACCGGTGGCCGGCCGTCGTCGGCTGAGGGAACTACGTTGGGTGCAACTACCCTTTTGCGTAAGCGACTTCGCACGCAGGCGAACACTCCGTGACGCAGGTTAGGGCACGCGGAGGGCACGTCACCCCCGAATTGGGCTGGACAACAAACAACCCCCAGGCCGCTGACCTGGGGGCGAATTCTGGAACGGGTGACGAGAATCGAACTCGCACTCTCAGCTTGGGAAGCTGCGGGCGTTTGGGGGTGGCTCGGGCGCTGACCTGGGCGAACGGAAGGCTTAGGGCCTCCTCCGGCTGTGTGGCTTTCCCCGTGATTCCCCGCTGTTCCCCGCCCCATCTGGTGCGCTTGTGGTGCGGTGAGCGGCTTACTGCGCATGAGGTAACCGACGGGAACGTGGGACAGGGGTTGTCGGCTCAGGATCATCGAGCACCTTGGCGGCCGCATCAAGGAATCCATCCGCTCCGGCCTGAAGCGCCTGGAGCTTTTCGTCTGCTTGTCGGATTGCATCCATTTCCGGAGATGGCCTTGACTGGAGGATGGCTACTTCGTCAAGGATGATGTGAGCTAACAGGTCAAGCTGGTGGGCTAGCCGGTACATGGAAGGCGGCCCTTCGATTTGCACTACGCCCCTTGCCCGCCTGATGGGTTCCATCACCTCACCTGCTGCTCTCCGGGTTTCGTGGAGCGGAGTGGGGACGTGAGCAGGAGTTAGCGCACCTTGCAGGGACATGTCTTCCATAACGTCCCAGTTCTTGTTGTATACGTCTTCTACCAGGGCGTGAAAGGCCAGATACGCGTCACGACGTACCTGGCGCCGCCATTGCGCGTGTTCGGCTCGCGCCTGAATCCTTGCCTGCTTGACTGCTGCCCCAAAAGCCAATCCAGCACCGGCAGCTGTTGCAGCCGCTCCGATAGCTGCTCCCACTAGAGCCGCAAGTCCCTCGTCCATGACAGATCAGAATATGTGCGGAGTGAGATTGATGGAGGGGCAGTTGGCAGGTCGGAACTGCGTCGATCTTGAAAACCGTCGTCGCAGCGATGTGACCGTGGGTTCAAATCCCACACCCACCGCAGGTGAACGGCTCCTGACCAGGTAAATCGGTCGGGGGCCGTTCTCGTGAGCATTGTCTGCCAGCGACCGCGGCTCCCCGCTGTTTCCCGACCGAACGGGCACGCCACCGGCCTGTTGGGCGGCTCGGCTAACCTGCGCGAGTGCGCGCCGAAGAGATTTCCACCTGGATCGCTGCCCGCGACGCCTTGATCAGTACAGTCGAGCTCGCTGCGGCGTTCGACGCCTATCTCTGCACCCTCCCCTGGGCCGGGCAAGGCATCGACTGGCGGGGGCTACCGTGCCGGTCCCTCGTGCTCGATGGCGTCTCAGACGACGAGGCAGTGCGTTGGGCGAGAGCGACGCCGATGGGAACCCATGACCACGTCCTGGTGATCGACTCTGCAACCGAGCCCGGTGTCATCTGTGCTTTCGACGATGCCGTGCGGGACTTCGAGCTGCTGTCGAATCGCCCAGAGCTCTACATGTGCGGCCTGGACCTGGCAGGCGAATCCCCCGAACCGACGTTTGAGCACTTCATCGAGCGTCGCTTTTTCATGACCCTCAACGCAAAGCTGTGAGTACCGAGGCGGGCCAGAGGCACTCCTGCGTCCGGCTGAGGCTCCTGGTCGGCCGCAGGACTTGAACCTGTGGCCTCATCTTTATCAGGTCGATCATGGCAGTCCGGGGCGCTGGCGTGATCGGCCTTCTGTACAGATGCCTTGGTCCGCTGACGTTCGGTTTCGACTGCCGTTGTTCGCCCCTGTTGGTGTCAGCTACTCGCGTCAGGCGTCAGTGAGGGACTGGACAGCATGATCCCGGAACAGTTCGGGAACTCTTCAACAGTTTGCGTGATCAGCACACCTGATCATCGACCAGGACCGAAGATGGCAAGGTGTTCGAAACTGTACTCACGATCCTTACCATCGTGTTTCAGGTTGTTGGCTTGATTCTAGCGGCAGTTGGCCTGCTCAATACATTCAAGGACTCCTCAGCTTCAGGCGATCGCTTCTTCGCCAGAGTGCTGGTGACTGAGCTTGGGGTAGTTCGACAACTTTGGGCTGGCCTCAAAAGCCTTTGCCGTCGTCTCTTCGGGCGCCCGCGATCGACAGTGACTCATGCTCTCGGTGCGGCCTTGGAAATCAGCGCTGCGGTAAGTGCTCAAGGCACCGTCCAGTTCGGGCCCTTGCCTGACCCTGCTCAGGACCCCGATGCCTTCAAGGCTGCGGTCGAGGACCGCCTGAACCGTGTCCACAACTTGGCCCAGGACGTGCAATACAACCTAGGACAGGAAGCGAAGGCCCGAGAGAAGGAAGATCAGAAGATCGGTAGTGATTTCCAATCTCGCATCGCTGCCCTCGATGAGGAATCAAAGCAGGCGACGATTCGTGGCCTGCATGAGCAGGTACTAGGCCTCTTCTGCGTTGCTGCTGGACTTGCAGTACAGAGCATCCTCGATCTGTACTTTTGACCCCTCACCGGCGCCTCTGCCTCAACCCACCACCTTCCCCAGCTTCCATCCCGTCCGCCGTCGACCCACACACCGTGGAGCGGGCGTGGTTCCTGGCGTCCAGGTGGAGCGCGCCACTGTAAGAACGACCTGGACGCCAGGGACCTCGTCTGCTCGGCTCTGCCTGGGTCGATGGTGGTCGGGATGGAAGCACCCCACGCGCACTCCTACGGGCCCGCGGTCGCGTACGGCGCCCCTCCATCCTGGTGCCGGCTGATCCCCCGCTGGAGGCATGTTCTGGCCGTGGCTACTGCGTGTCCAGGTCTCTACTCGGGGCCGTAACTTGCTGGCCCCAGGGCTTGGCCCCGGCGCCGCAGGCGCAGAGGGGCCGGAGCCCAGAGGCCAGCCCGCGCCTGCGCGGGCACTTGATCGTTGTAGGGAAAGTTGAGTGCCCTGCCGCCGTCGAGAACGCTATTCAGTTCACCGATACACCGAGCCAACCCTGATGAGGGGGGCCGAGGGCAGCTACAGCGCGTCGGGATTCGCTCTGACGGCCCAGAGACGGCCCAGGGCCCGCAAGACGCAGTGGGGCTGACGGTCTGCGACCGTCAGCCCCACTCGCCGAATCAGCAGGAAACCCGCTCTGACCTGCCCCTACAGCACCGGCAGGTTCTTCCGCAGCTCGAACGCCGTGACCTCGCTGCGGTACTCCTCCCACTCCTGCCGCTTGTTGCGCAGGAAGAAGTCGAAGACGTGCTCGCCCAGGGTCTCCGCGACCAGGTCGCTGCGCTCCATCAGGGTGAGGGCCTCGCCCAGGTTCTGCGGGAGCGGCTCGATGCCCATCGCGCGGCGTTCCGCGTCGGAGAGGGCCCAGACGTCGTCCTCGGCGCCCGGGGGGAGTTCGTAGCCCTCTTCGATGCCCTTGAGGCCGGAGGCGAGGAGGAGGGCGTAGGCCAGGTACGGGTTCGCGCCCGAGTCCAGGGAGCGGACCTCCACGCGCGCGGAGCCCGTCTTGCCGGGCTTGTACATCGGGACGCGGACCAGGGCGCTGCGGTTGTTGTGGCCCCAGCAGATGTACGAGGGGGCCTCGCCACCGGCGCCGGCGGTGCGCTCGGAGCCGCCCCAGATGCGCTTGTAGGAGTTGACCCACTGGTTGGTGATGGCGGAGATCTCGCCCGCGTGCTTCAGCAGGCCCGCGATGAAGGAGCGGCCGACCTTGGAGAGCTGGTACTCCGAGCCGGACTCGTAGAACGCGTTCCGGTCGCCCTCGAAGAGGGAGAGGTGGGTGTGCATTCCGCTGCCCGGGTGTTCCGAGAACGGCTTCGGCATGAACGTCGCCTGCACGCCCTGCTCCAGCGCCACCTGCTTCATGACCAGGCGGAACGTCATGATGTTGTCCGCCGTGGAGAGCGCGTCGGCGTAGCGGAGGTCGATCTCCTGCTGGCCGGGGGCGCCCTCGTGGTGGGAGAACTCGACCGAGATGCCCATCGACTCCAGCATGGTGATCGCCTGGCGGCGGAAGTCCATGCCCACGTTCTGCGGGGTGTGGTCGAAGTAGCCGGAGTTGTCGGCGGGGGTGGGGCGGGAGCCGTCCAGGGGGCGGTCCTTCAGGAGGAAGAACTCGATCTCCGGGTGGGTGTAGAAGGTGAAGCCCAGGTCGGAGGTCTTGGCGAGGGCTCGCTTCAGCACGTAGCGCGGGTCCGCGAAGGACGGGGAGCCGTCCGGCATGAGGATGTCGCAGAACATGCGGGCCGTGCCGGGGGCCTCCGCGCGCCACGGCAGGACCTGGAAGGTGGAGGGGTCCGGCTTGGCGATCATGTCGGACTCGTAGACCCGGGCGAAGCCCTCGATCGCGGAGCCGTCGAAACCGATGCCCTCGTCGAAGGCCTGTTCCAGCTCGGCGGGGGCCACGGCGACGGACTTGAGGAAGCCCAGCACGTCCGTGAACCACAGCCGTACGAACCGGATGTCGCGCTCCTCCAGTGTCCGGAGCACGAACTCCTGCTGCTTGTCCATCTTCCGCTTCCCCATCCTTGCTGGTCAGGCCGCCTGTCCTCGTACCGCAGGAGGCGGTCGGGCACCTGAGCATCCCACCACAACACCATTTCGTGCGCGTTGCCGACCTTGATCGGCAGGCCGTCCTCGGGCTGAACGGCTCGCGTACGGCGGGTGTCCTGCGCTGTTGCCCCTCTGGTGACCATATTGCCTGCTCGGACTGACATTCGTAATGCCTGGTCCGGGGGTGACCCTGGTGTTCCCCTGACTTTGCTGTGGGCGGCCTACGAGAACGTGTTCCTCCCCACTACGATCAGTAGGTCCCGACCGTCCCGTCCCCTCCCTCAAGTCCCGTCCCTTCCCCCAAAAGGACACACATCGCATGGGTTCCGCCAAGAACACCGGTACCGCGGCGCGCAAGGCCCGCATCGAGGAGATGCGGCGCGCCGAGCAGTCCCGCGAGCGACGCACCCGGATCGTGAAGATCGCGGCGAGCGCGGTGGTCGTCGCCGGTCTCGTCGTCGGCGGGGTCGCGGTCGTGCACGCGCAGTCCGGCAAGAAGGACAGTTCCGCGAGCGACTCGAAGAACTCCGCTTCGGGTCACTTCGTCGCGGGCACGGACGGGGTGAACACGTGGAAGGGCACCCTGGGCCGCACCCACGTCACCAGCACGGTGAACTACCCGATGCACCCGCCGGTCGGCGGCAACCACAACCCGGTCTGGCTGAACTGCAACGGCGACGTCTACACCAAGTCCGTCAAGGACGAGAACGCGGTGCACGCGCTGGAGCACGGCGCGGTCTGGGTGACGTACAACAAGAAGGCCTCGGCGGCCGACGTGAAGGCGCTCGCGACGAAGGTGAAGTCGACGCCGTACTCGCTGATGAGCCCGTACGACAGCCAGAAGGACCCGATCATGCTGTCCGCGTGGGGGCACCAGCGGACCGTGAAGAGCGCGAGCGACCCGGCCGTGAACTCGTTCTTCGAGAAGTTCGTGCAGGGCAGCCAGACACCGGAGCCGGGCGCCGCGTGCACGGGCGGGCTGTCGCAGTGAGGTCCGCGGCGCTGATCGCCGGGGCCGCGGCGACGGCGCTCGTCGCGGCCGGAGCGATCACGTACGCGGTCGCCGAGGACGGTGGCGGGTCGAGCAACTCCCCTACTCCTACGGCCGATTCGGCGGACGCCGGCTTCGCGCGGGACATGGCGGTCCATCACCAGCAGGCCGTCGAGATGTCGTACATCGTGCGGGACCGTACGAAGGACGTGGAAGTACGGCGCCTTGCATACGACATCGCGCAGACGCAGGCCAATCAACGGGGCATGTTGCTGGGCTGGTTGGACCTGTGGAACCTTCCGAAGGTGTCGGCCGACCCGCCGATGACCTGGATGGGCATGGGTGACATGGCGTCCGGCAAGGACGGCGCGCTGATGCCGGGGATGGCGACCAACACCGAGTTGAAGAAGCTGAACACGCTGAGCGGCAAGCCCGCCGAGGTGCTCTTCCTGCAGCTCATGACGGACCATCACAAGGGCGGTATCCACATGGCCGAGGGGTGTGTGGAGAAGTGCCGGGTGGGGGTGGAGAAGCGGCTGGCGCAGGGGATGGTGGACGCGCAGCAGTCGGAGATCCAGTTGATGGCCGACATGCTCAAGGACCGTGGCGCAAAAGCGCGTTCGTAAAGCATCCCCGGTCGTTCGTTACACGCCCGTAAGGAAAAAAGCCCCCAATTCGCCCTGGGTGACGGTTCCTTGGGCTTCTCTTGACTTTTGCGTTCCCCTGGCATGAACGGTTCATCGAAAGAGTGGCCCCCACGTGTGATCCATCCACGGACCTTCCCGCCGCGGGTTCCGTAGGGATCGACGACGACCAACCACTCCATGCGTCGAACCGCATAGCAGGGGGTTTTATGAGATCCAATCGCGCCACCATGCGCGCCGGCGTGAGCATGGCAGCGACACTGCCGATGATCGCCGGTGCACTGGCGCTCGGCATACCCGCGGCGCACGCCGCGGACAGCCCGGGCCGGGACACGCTCGCGGGCACCAAGCCCGCGTGGGCGACGGCCAAGGCGGACAAGGGAGCCACCTCCGACAGCTCCCAGGTCTCCGCCCGGGTCTACCTCGCCGGCCGGAACGCCTCCGGCCTCGCGGCGTACGCCAAGTCCGTCTCGGACCCGAGTTCGGCCCTGTACGGCAAGTACCTGAGCGCCGCTCAGGTGCAGCAGCGCTTCGGCGCCACGACGGCCCAGGTGACCGCCGTCAAGTCCTGGCTGAAGTCCGCCGGGCTGAAGGTCACCGGCACCACGCAGCACTACGTCACGGTCTCCGGTGACGTGGCCGCGGTCGAGAAGGCGTTCAGCACCTCGCTGCACAACTACTCGAAGGGCTCGAAGACCTACCGCGCCCCGTCGAAGACGGCCTCCGCGCCGGACAGCCTCAACGGTGCCGTCCTGACCGTCACCGGTCTGGACAACGCGCCGCACACGGCGAGCCACGACGACGCGCTGCCGGGTCCGGGGGCGGCGTTCGTGAACGCCGGGCCGTTCTCCTCGTACTACGGCTCGAACACCGCGACCACGCTGCCTTCCGCCTACGGCAAGAAGATCCCGTACGCGATCCAGGGCTACACCGGCAAGCAGCTGCGTGCGGCCTACGGTGCGGGCAAGTACACGGGCAAGGGCGTGCGCGTCGCCATCACCGACGCCTACGCCTCGCCGACGATCGCCTTCGACGCGGCCACCTACGCGAAGAACCACGGCGACAAGAAGTACTCGACCAGCCAGCTCAAGCAGGTGCTCCCCTCGGACTACACGCAGACCGAGGCCTGTGACGCGTCCGGCTGGTACGGCGAGGAGACCCTCGACGTCGAGGCCGTGCACGCGGTGGCGCCGGACGCGAACATCACGTACGTGGGTGCCGCGTCCTGCTTCGACGACGATCTGCTCGACTCGCTCAGCAAGGTCGTCGACAACCACCTGGCCGACATCGTCTCCAACTCGTGGGGCGACATCGAGGCCAACCAGACCCCGGACCTCGCGGCCGCCTACGACCAGGTGTTCCAGCTGGGCGCGGTCGAGGGCATCGGCTTCTACTTCTCCTCCGGTGACAACGGCGACGAGGTCGCCAACACCAATACGAAGCAGGTCGACACCCCGGCCAACTCGGCATGGGTGACGGCGGTCGGCGGTACCTCGCTGGCGGTCGGCAAGGGCGACAAGTACCTGTGGGAGACCGGCTGGGGCACCGAGAAGGCCTCGCTGTCCACGGACGGCAAGAGCTGGACCAGCTTCCCCGGCGCCTTCACCTCGGGCGCGGGCGGCGGCACCAGCAAGACGGTGGCCGAGCCCTTCTACCAGAAGGGTGTCGTCCCGGACTCGCTCGCCAAGGCCAACAGCGCCACCGGCAACCGCGTCGTCCCGGACATCTCGGCGATCGCCGACCCGAACACCGGTTTCAAGGTCGGCCAGACGCAGACCTTCCCCGACGGTTCGGTGCAGTACAGCGAGTACCGGATCGGCGGCACCTCGCTCGCCTCCCCGGTGATCGCGGCGGTCCAGGCCCTGGCCCAGGAGGCGCGCGGCGGCAAGGCGATCGGTTTCGCCAACCCGTCGATCTACTCCAAGTACGGCACGAAGGCCTACCACGACGTGACCGACAACCCGACGGGCTCCGGCCTGGCGGTGGCGCGCGTGGACTTCGCCAACAGCGTCGACGCCACAGACGGCCTGCTGACCTCGGTCCGCAGCCTCGGCAAGGACAGCTCGCTGTCCGCGGTGAAGGGCTACGACGACGTGACCGGCGTGGGCACGCCTGCGAACGGCTACGTCTCGTCGTTCAGCCGCTCGCAGGGTCACCACTGACCCCGTAGCGGCAACGAGTAGTCACCTGTGAATGGGGTGGCGTGGGGTGCACCACACCTCGCGCCACCCCATTGCGTCGCCCTGACGATTACAGGCGATTACAGTGGACCCCGTGCCTCCACTGAACTTCTGGTCGATCTATCAGCACGGCTTCGCCCGCGTCGCCGCCTGCACGGGCCACACCGTGATCGCGGACCCGCACGCCAACGCCGAGGCCGTCCTGCGCCACGCCCGCCGGTGCTCCGAGGAGGGCGTCGCGGTCGCCGTCTTCGCGGAGCTGGGCCTGTGCGGCTACTCCATCGAGGACCTGCTCCTCCAGGACGCGCTGCTCGACGAGGTGGCGACGGCCCTACGGGACGTGGTGACGGGCTCGGCGGACCTGCTCCCGGTGCTGGTCGTCGGCGCCCCGCTGCGACACCGCAACCGGATCTACAACTGCGCGGTGCTGGTGCACCGGGGCCGGATCCTGGGCGTCGTACCGAAGTCGTACCCCCCGAACTACCGGGAGTTCTACGAGCGCCGCCAGATCGCCGACGGCGCGGACGAGCGCGGCGGTTCGATCCAAGTGGGCGGCGAGAACGTGCCGTTCGGGGTGGATCTGCTGTTCGCGGCGCAGGACGTACCCTCCCTGGTCCTGCACGCGGAGATCTGCGAGGACATGTGGGTACCGGTGCCGCCGAGCGCGGAGGCGGCCCTCGCCGGCGCGACGGTCCTCGTGAACCTCTCCGGCAGCCCGATCACGGTAGGCCGCGCAGAGGACCGCAAACTCCTCTGCCGCTCGGCGTCCGCCCGCTGCCTGGCCGCGTACGTCTACGCGGCGGCCGGCCTAGGCGAGTCGACGACCGACCTGTCCTGGGACGGCCAGGCGATGATCTACGAGAACGGCGCACTGTTGGCCGAGACCGACCGCTTCCCGCTGGGCGACGAGTACGCGGTGGCCGACATCGACCTGGACCTGCTGCGGCAGGAACGGCAGCGGATGGGCACGTTCGACGACAACCGCCGTACGCACCGGGCGAGGACGGCCGACTTCCGCACGGTCTCCTTCGAACTCGCCCCGCCGCTCACGGACTTGGGACTCCGCCGCCGCCTGGAGCGCTTCCCCTTCGTACCGGCCGACGCGGAGCGCCTCGCGCAGGACTGCTACGAGGCGTACAACATCCAGGTCGAGGGGTTGCAACAACGCCTCGCCGCGATCGGCGGCCCGAAGGTCGTCATCGGGGTCTCCGGCGGCCTCGACTCCACGCACGCGCTGATCGTCGCCGCCCGCGCGATGGACCGCGCGGGGCGTCCGCGCAGCGACATCCTGGCGTGGACGCTGCCCGGTTTCGCGACCAGCGACCACACGAAGGACAACGCCCACGCGCTGATGCGGGCGATCGGCGTGACCGCGGCCGAGCTGGACATCACGCCGACGGCACGCCTGATGCTCAAGGAGATGGGCCACCCCTTCGCCTCCGGCGAGCCGGTGTACGACATCACCTTCGAGAACGTCCAAGCGGGCCTGCGCACCGACTACTTGTTCCGCCTGGCCAACCAGCGCAACGGCATCGTGCTCGGCACCGGCGACCTCTCGGAGCTGGCGCTCGGCTGGTCGACGTACGGCGTGGGTGACCAGATGAGCCACTACAACGTCAACTCCGGCGTCCCGAAGACCCTGATCCAGCACCTCATCCGCTGGGTCGTCAGCAGCGACCAGTTCGACGAGGAGACCGGCAAGATCCTCACCGCGATCCTCGACACGGAGATCAGCCCGGAGCTGGTGCCGGGCGAGGAGATGCAGTCGACGGAGTCGAAGATCGGGCCGTACGCGCTGCATGACTTCACGCTGTTCCATGTGCTGCGGTACGGGTTCCGGCCGTCGAAGATCGCGTTCTTGGCTTGGCACGCGTGGCACGACGCGGAGGGCGGGGCGTGGCCTCCGGGGTTCCCTGAGGCGAAACGGGTTGCGTATGACCTTCCCGAGATCCGGTCGTGGCTTGAGGTGTTCTGCCGGCGGTTCTTCGGGTTCGCGCAGTTCAAGCGGTCGGCCATGCCCAATGGGCCGAAGGTTTCGGCGGGGGGTTCGCTGTCGCCTCGGGGGGATTGGCGGGCGCCTTCGGATGGGTCGGCGGCGGTTTGGTTGCGGGATTTGGAGCGGTTCGACTAGGGGGCGAAGCTGTGGTCCAGGGAGACGCAGTGGTCAGGGCCCTGCTGACGGCGGTGGCGACCTTGGAGGACCTCGTCGAGGTGGGGCATGACTCGCATGCGGCGTTGAGCACCCTGGAAGAGATCGCCCATGAGCTCGGCGGGATGGATTCGGGTGAGCGTCGGCGGTTCAGCGAGGTGCTGGAGCGCATCGCCGGGGAGGAGCCGGAGCGGGCTGCCTGGATTCGGGGCGTTCCTCAGGCACTGGGGCTTGGTCGTTGAGGCACGAGGGCTGAAGATCACACGGCTTCAGGGGTGGGGAGCGTGCCATCCGGTACGGCCCGGTGAGGTGGGCAAGGGACCGAGGTCCTAGAAAGGAGAGCCCCTTCACCGGAAGGAGCTCTCGCTCATGTCTGCCAGGCTATGTCGCCGCGCTTCGGAATCAGTTCAGGGCTTTGCCCACCTCGTAGATAGTGGGTCGGTCTGCTGGTGCAGGGCTGAGCATCGCGTCGACCAACTCGCCCAGTTCGCCGCGTACTTTCACCGGCCGGCGCCGACCATTCGCCACGGCCTCCCTTTGCACCGAACGGGGAGCGTCGTCCGGGTACTCCATGGCTCGCCAGCCGGTGGCAGAGATGAGCAGGGAGGCGCCGAGCGCGTAGATGTCGGCTTCCTCGGTCGGCTCGGCTTCTCCGGTGGCGAGCACGCTGCGGGCGATCTCCGGTGCTTCGTAGTGGACGAGGCAGCCGCGGAACGGGAAGTCGTAGCCCTTGGGCACGTTGCGGGTCTGATGCAGGTTCAGGTGACAGGTTCGGTCACGCGGCCTGGAGGGCCGGTGTGGTCATGACGGTCTCGAATTCGACGGGGGTCAGCCGGCCGAGTGCGGCTTGTCTGCGGCGCCGGTGGTAGGTCCTCTCGATCCAGGTCACGATCGCGATGCGCAGTTCCTCGCGGGTGGCCCAGGACCGGCGGTCGAGGACGTTCTTCTGCAGCAGGCTGAAGAAGGACTCCATGGCCGCGTTGTCGCCCGCCGCGCCGACCCTCCCTATCGAGCCGGCCATCCGGTGGTGGTCGAGGGCCCGGACGAACTTCCGGGACCGGAACTGCGATCCGCGATCGCTGTGCAGAATGCACCCGTCGACGTGTCCACGCCGGGCAACAGCGTTGTTGAGGGCTGTGACGGCCAGGCGGGACTTCATCCGCGTGTCGATCGAGTAGCCGACGATCCTCCTGCTGAAGACGTCCTTGATCGCACAGAGATACAACTTGCCTTCGCCGGTGGCATGTTCGGTGATGTCGGTGAGCCACAGCCGGTTCGGTCCGGTCGCGGTGAAGTCACGGCGGACCAGGTCGTCGTGGACCGGCGGGCCGGCCTTCTTGGTACTGCCGCGCTTCTTGCCGAACACGCTCCACCAGTGGTTGTCCCGGCAGATCCGCCACGCGGTCCGGTCGGCCATGCCGGATCCCGCACTGCGGGCTTCGTCGGCCAGGAACCGGTAGCCGAACTCCGGATCCTCGTGGTGAGCGTCGAACAACGCGTTCGCGCGCGTGGCTTGCTCGAACTCGGCATCGGTCACCGGCCGCCCCAGCCAGCGGTAGTAGGGCTGGCGGGCAAGTTTCAGGACCCTGCACGCGACCGTGACGGGGATCCCGCCCGTGGCCAGCTCTTTCACGAGCGGGTAGATCCTTTTCCCGGCAGATGCGCCTGCGACAGATAGGCCGCGGCCCGGCGCAGGACCTCGTTCTCCTGCTCCAGCAACTTGATCCGCCGACGCGCTTCCCGTAGTTCCGCGTTGTCCTGGCTGGTCGATCCGGCCTTGGTCCCGTCGTCGATGTCCGCGCGACGCATCCACTTCCACAGCGTCATCGCATGCACTCCGAAGTCGGCGGCCACCTGCTCGACCGTCACGCCCGGGCCGCGGTTCCTCGCGACCCGTACGACGTCCTGACGGAACTCTTCCGGATAAGGCTTGGGCACAGCGACATCCTTCCCACCCGCCCCACAGGGCAAGCCAGTTCAGATGTCACCCGATCGTGCACCAGACCCTCACGAGTACTCCTTGTGTGTGACGGTGCGTGGGTTGGATAGCCGATCCCGAACGGGCAAGGGGGAACGGGGAGTTGGCGCCTGTCCGGGAGCCGTCGGTCCACTGGCTCATGGCGAGAGCCGTGCCGATCACCAGGTCGTACGAGCCACTGAACGTGGTGACGAACAGGACTCCCGCGTTTCGGCTGATCGCGCGCATCACAGTCCGTCCCGGCTGTTGGCGTTCTTGATGGCCAGGCGTGCGCTGAGCTCCTCTCGTGGACTCAGCGCGACCACGTTGTCCGGCATGACATCCCATTCCGTGCCGCCACCGATCGGCCTTATCTGCACTCGACCGCCAACGGCACCCATGACGACGCCGATCCGGTCTCGGGCGCTGTCCTTCGCCAGTTCACCGATGCCTGGTCTGGTCTGCTGGTTGCTCGCCATGTGAAGGAGCATCGCGATCCGGGAACCCGCGCCGAAAGGTCAGGCTGATTACCCAACTTGGGTAATATCGCGGTAAGTAGAGAATCAGCGACGTTGCGTAGCCCTCGCAGTGTGGGAGCTTGCCAATGCCCGACGCCGACCGGCCGCAGGAACTTCCTGCCAGGCTGCTCACCGATCCCGAGATGATCAGCGCCTGTCGGTCACGGGACTTCGCCAACGTCTTCCGACTGGTGAAGACGAAGGCAGGCATCTACCCGTCGATGATCGCCAGGCGCTGTGACCTGACGCCCAGTCGGGTCGGTGAAGTGATCGCAGGGCAGCGCCAGTTGCGGCACATGGACGTCGTCGAGCGCATCGCGGACGGCTTGCGCATTCCGGGGCACATGCTTGGGCTTGCGCGTCGCGAGTGGGAGACGCCTCAAGCCCTCGTGGTCACGGAGCGAGAACCTCCCCAAGCACCGGAGCCCGAGCAGCAAACCCCCGCGTCTCTACCCGGGCCTGATGTGGACAGCATCTTGGCGCTGGCCACGCGAACGAGCCTGAGCGCGGCCACACTTGAAGCTTTTCGCTCGTCGATCGAGGACTACTGGCGACGGGACGACCAGCACGGAGGCGAGGCTCTGAGGCCGGCCATCGTCGGCCAACTCCGGCATGTGGTCGGACTGTTGAGGGAGAACCGCCCGCCGTCCATCCAGCAGGGCCTGTACGGAATCGCGGCCGAGCTTGCCCGCCTCACCGGCTGGACCTACTTCGACGCCCGCCAGTACAACCAGGCCCGCGCGTACTTCACCGAGGCGCTGCAGCTGGCCAAGGAGATCGACGACCGCCAGTTCATGGCCAACGTCCTTGCCTGTATGAGCTTGCAGGGCACGTACCAGGACAAGCCTGCGGACTCTCTGGCCCTAGTGACCGCTGCTCAGGACCAAGCCCGCTCAGCACTCGACACCACCCCACGGGTCCAGTCCATGTTGTCGATGCGTGAAGCCTTCGCTCACGCCATGCTCGGCAACCGGGATTCCACTCACCGGGCGATCGGGGAAGCGCACCACCACTTCGAGCAGATCCAGGCGAGTAAGCCGGACCCGTCATGGGTGACGTACTTTCGACGAGACGAAGCTGATCGTGGATACGGGGATCGCTCACGGCCGACTCGGCGAAGCCGCGACTGCGGAACCGTTAATTGCGGACGCATTGCGGCGCGAGGCCCACACCAACCAACGCGGCCGGGCATTTCACTCGTTCTGGCTGGCTCGCACTCAGCTGGACCAGGGCAAGCTTGAACAGGCATGCCACACCGCCACACAAGCACTGGAGCCAGCGTCAGCAGTGGGCTCCGAACGAGTCTCCGGCCATCTCAGGGAGTTCTACGACCAGTTGGCCCCACACAGGCAGGAGCCCGTAGCCCTGGCCTTCGAGGCGCGGCTACGGGAACTCCTCCCGCCGGTCAGCGGATCGCTTCGTCCATGAGCAGGTAGAGCAGGCCGACGAGCGAGCCGCTGCTCACGACCTCCCGGCGGTCGATCATGCCGCGCACCTCGGAGAGGGGGATCCACTCGATGCGGTCGGATTCGTTCTTCTCCGTGGGCGGTCCGGCGTAAGTCGCCCCGTCCGCACGGAAGACGTGGTGCTGCGAGTCGGTGATGCCGTTGGCCGGCTCGGCGTAGATCAGGGGCTTGATGGGACCGGGACGCCAGCCCGTCTCCTCCAGGACTTCGCGGGCCGCCGCTTCCTCCGGAGTTTCGTTCTCCTCGACCAGGCCCATGGGCAACTCCCAGGCCCAGGAGTCCGTGATGAAGCGGTGCCGCCACATCATCAGGACCTCTTGGCGGTCGTTCACCACGGCGGCCACGGCCAAGTGCCGCAGACGAACGACGTGGTACTCCCACCTGCGCCCATCAGGCTGCTGGACGTCGACCAGACACAGATTCACCCACTTGTTCGTGTAGATCTGCCGCTCACCGTGAGTCTTCCACTCCATACCTGCGACCCCTCTCGATCGGTCTCTAGGATCTCAGACCGATCTGGAGGAGGACCCAAGGTCGGCTCTTTTCGCGTCAACTTGACGAGAGGTGCAAGGTCGAGGTCTCGGCAACGCATGGTTCCGTTGGTTGCTTGGGCATCTTCAGTGAGGTTGGCATAGTTCAGAGCCGCGCAACGGCAGCAGACCCGTCAGAATGCCTACCGTGGGACCTTCCCTGAATCCGAGGCATGTGCCGATTGAACCTCATCAAGCGCCGCCGCACCGACCGCAAGACTGGCAAGACCACCGTCAGACCCTCTACGCCGCCACCAGCCTGACCGCCGAGCAGGCCACTCCGTCCTAGCTCGCCCAACTCGTCCGAGACCACTGGAAGATCGAAACCCTCCACCACGTCCGCAGCACCACCTTCGCCCAGGACGCTTCATAAGTGCGCCTGAAACGCGCCCCACGCGACGCCACCTGGCGCAACCTCGCCCTCGGAATCCTCGGAGCCCTCGGGGTAACCGGAACGAAGAACATCGCGGCTGGCCTCCCCGGCGACGCCCACAACCCTCATAGTCCCCTTGCGCTCCTTGTCCTAGGATGATCACGAACCGGGCGTTACGCGACTACGCCGAAGCCTTGGTGTCCATCCTGGCCAGGGCTTCCCTGGCTGCTGAGGTATTCCCTTCGACTTGACGGTTGTATGCACATATGGAGCCATTCTTGCTTTTTGTGGAATTTTTGGGACCCTGGCTATAAATCCGATGCGCGCTACTCATTCACATGTTAAAATTCTCGCCAACTCGACTCTCAATCAAAGGACGTCAAAGGTGAAAAGAGTTTTGGGCGTCACCCTGGCAGCCGTCGCGCTCGCTTTCGGTGCGACGACAAATGCTTATGCTGCGGATCACACCATGCACACCAATGACGGTGATCCTGGTGGCAGAATAGAATTCACCGCAAATGGGGATGTCGTCCGGATCTGTGACATTGAAGCAGACGGTTGGGCCGCCACTGGTGGTGCCCAGCTGGTGGGTAGTAGCACTTGGCCCGTCTGGATGACGGCTGGTGGTAACGGGGAATGTGTGACCTCCCGAGCGAGTGACGGAGGTTCGCACGACTTGAAAGAGGGGGAGGTCTACCACTTTGAGATTTGCCTTCGGAAGTCAGGGCAAGCCGACTCCTATTGCGATGATCAATGGTGGGTCGCGTAAACACTAGAACAGTCCAGATGGGGGCCGTCTCGATCGAGGCGGCCCCCATCTGGACCCAGTTTTTTATCCCGCGACGGAGAGTGCATAGGGAGAGTTCATGAAGTGATTATGGGCGATCTTGCGTCTTTATTGCTTCTGTCGCGGGTAAGAATATTGTGCGAGCGAGGTGACGTGTACTTGCGGAGCCTTTCAGTTGGTAATGGACAGCGATGGGAAGGCGATCCTGGAATATCTGCCATGGGCACCTTTCCCGCTCCTTGCCTCGGTTGAAGCCTTGTTCTCAAGGAAAGTGGAGAAATTTCTTCCTAGTCCTGTACCTGTTGTCACTGGTGGATGGTCAATCGATGCTGCGAAGTTAAGAGCTTCGTCCAGATCCACCGGTTGATGTCCGGAAGTAACGTTGCTGGGAACGAGGAAGTTCCTCGCGGCCTGCAGTGTTGGGAGTTCCCTAGGATTCCAGCACGCACGACTGGCAGGGCACTCGTGAGATGTAATATTCCCACGCCGTGGTGAGGATCTCCACGCCGTTCGATGATCCGAGTCGAGTTGCGGGACGCCAGGCTGGAGCCACTGGTGCACTTGGCCGAGAGGTGCGAGTTGCTGGCTTCGAAGGCTTTCACCAACTCTTTCGTCGCCGTGAAGGCGATAGCGTTGATCGCGGGCATGGGCGCGGGCGCGGACAACATCGACGACATGGATCGCCTGAGGCGCCACGTGATGCGGTATCTGTTCACCGGGGTGCGTGCCCCGTCGACCTTCGGCGGCTTCCTGCGGTCATTTATCGATGGACACATCAAGTGACCGCACGCCGTCGCGCGTCGGTTCCTGCCCCGTCTGGCTGTCCACACTCTGCTGCTGCTCGGCGCGGGCCAGATCGCCTGCCTCGACCTGTAGGACACCATCAACCCGGTCCACGGCTATGCCAAGCAGGGCGTTGGTTAGGGATACAACTAGATCAAGGGCCTCAACGCGCCGATCGCGACGCTGTTCACCCCTTTGTCCGTCCCGGTGATCGCCGCCACCAGGCTGCGAGCTTCTACGTGTCGGCATGGTCTGGTGGCTTGGTACCTATTGGAACCGGTTGTCCGGAGGAACCGAGGATAGTCAGTGGACCCCGTACGGACCACGGACTCCGAGCGAGCCCCGATCCCGGTACGCTGTACCCGCTCCGCCCCTGGTGGGCGCGTGCGCAGGTGGGTTGCCCGAGCGGCCTAAGGGAACGGTCTTGAAAACCGTCGTCGGTGCGGAAGATACCGCTCGGAGTTGATGGCAGGCACGGCACGCGGACGTGCGTGAACACGACCTGAGTGCTCGGTCTCTGATGCCGTCGGCCAGTCCGCGCAGCGATGCGCCCGCCCCGTCGATCAAGAGGCGAACCTCTCAACCGACCGAGACGGGTGGGCGGGTGGGCGAAAAGGTCAGGAGTGCAGGGCCCTTGTCGGCTCCGGTACGTGTGCCGCGACCACGCGTTCCCGCCCCGGTACCGCCCGGCGCCGGTCCACCGTCGCCGCCGTAGCGGCAACTCCCAACCCCAGTACCGCCAACACCGCGCCGGCCACCGCAGGGGACGTAGCTCCAAAGCCCGCCGCCAGCGCCAGGCCGCCGATCCAAGCGCCGCCCGCGTTGGCCAAGTTGAAGGCTGCCTGGTTGGCCGAGGAGGCCAGGGACGGGCCCGCCGACGCCTTTTCCATCACCATCAGTTGGAGCGGGGAGCCTGTCACGAACGCGGCTACGCCGAGCAGGATCACGGCCAGTGCCGCCGTCCACTCCGTCGTCATGAGGAGCGGGAACAGGGCCAGGACCGCCGCCAGGGACAGCAGGCCGCCGAACAGGGTGCCCCGTAGGGAGTGGTCCGCCAGGCGGCCGCCCGCCAGGTTGCCTGCCGTCGCGCCCACGCCGAACAGGGCCAGCAGCAGCGTCACGCTGCCCTCCGCGAAGCCCGCCGCGTCCGTCAGCATCGGGGTGATGTAGCTGTACGCCGAGAAGAGTGCGCCGAAGCCGGCCACTGTGGTGCCGAGGGCCAGCCAGACCGGGAGGGAGCGGAGAGCCGCCAGTTCGCGACGCAGGCCCACGGCGGGGGCGTGTGCGTGGTCGTGCGGGATCAGCAGGGCCAGTGACGCTATCGCCACCAGGCCGATCGCGCTCACGCCGAGGAACGTGGCCCGCCAGCCCAGGTGTTGGCCCATGAGCGTGGCCGCCGGTACGCCCACGACGTTGGCGACCGTGAGGCCCAGGAACATCAGGGAGACGGAGCGCGCCTTGCGTTCGGGCGCGACCATCGTCGTAGCGACCACGGCTCCTACGCCGAAGAAGGCGCCGTGCGGCAGGCCGCTCAGGAAGCGGGCCGCGAGGAGGTAGTCGTAGTTCGCGGCGAAGGCCGAGAGGACGTTGCCCGCCACGAACAGGACCATCAGGCCGATCAGGACCGTGCGGCGGGACAGGCGGGCGGTGACCGCGGCGAGGAGCGGGGCGCCGATGACGACGCCCAGCGCGTACGCCGAGACCAGGTGGCCCGCCGTGGGGATGGAGACGTGCAGGTCGTCCGCGACCTCGGGCAGCAGGCCCATGATCACGAATTCGGTGGTGCCGATACCAAAAGCGCCGACGGCCAGAGCGAGCAGGGCCAGGGGCATGGAAGTGCCTGTGCCTTTCTAGGGAGAGCGGAGTTCCGTACTACCGAGCTTAAGTTCAGTTACGGAACAAAGACTCCCAGGCCCGCTATTCCATGCGGTTACGAGCTCGTGTCGAGGTTCACACGGGCCGCGATCGGGAGGTGGTCGCTGCCCGTCCTGGGCAGAGTCCACGAGGTGACCGGTTCCACGCCCTGGACCATGATCTGGTCGATCCGCGCCATCGGGAACGACGCCGGCCAGCTGAACCCGAAGCCGCTGCCCGCCGCGCCCTGCGTGGAGCGCATCTGGGCGGTGACGGCGTTCAGCGAGCGGTCGTTCATCGTGCCGTTGAGGTCGCCGAGGAGGATCTTCCGCTTCAGCGGCTCGGCGGCGATGGCCTCGCCCAGCGCGTCGGCGCTCTTGTCGCGCTGCCGGGCCGTGAACCCGGCCTCGATCTTCACCCGCACCGAGGGCAGGTGGGCGACGTAGACCGCGATCTGTCCCTCGGAGGTCGCGACGGTGGCGCGCATCGCGCGCGTCCAGCCCAGCTTTATGTCCACGGCCCTGATGCCGGTCATCGGGTACTTGCTCCACAGCCCGACCGTGCCCTCGACCGAGTGGTACTTGTACGTCGACGCGAGCGCCTTCTCGTACGTCGGGACCGCCGAGGCCGTCAGCTCCTCCAGGGCGACGATGTCCGCGCCGGACGCGGCCACGTCACGGGCCGTACCGGACGGGTCGGGATTGTCTGCGTTGACGTTGTGCGTGGCCACCGTCAGGTCGCCGCCGGTGCCGGTCTTGTCGCTGAGGAGCAGCCCGCCGAAGAGGTTCAGCCACACGATCGTCGGGAGGACGACGGCGATGAGCGCGGTCGCGGACTTACGGACCAGGCCGAGGATCAAGAGCACCGGGATCATCAGCCCGAACCACGGCAGGAACGTCTCCGTGAGGCTGCCGAGGTTGCCGATCCGGTTCGGGATGCGGGAGTGCAGCAGCATGACCAGGGCGAGGAGGATCGCGAGCGCGGCGAGGATCAGACCCCGGCGCCAGATCCTCGGGTCGCCGCGCCAGCCGTCGAGCAGTCTGCTCCACAGGCGCCGAAGCCGGGATCCGCGCGGCTGGTCCCCCGAGCCGCCGTCGTCCGTCTCCGCCACATACGCCTGCTGTGCCATACCGTCGCCTCACTACCTGCCGTGCACACCATCGTCCCCGCGCCTACGACCCTAGGGGATGATCGGTTCCGATCCGCCGTCCCATGACGGCCCGTACGGGCACGAGGACGAACAAGTCGGTGTCCGAAGTTCCGAACACGCGCGACGACAGCGGCTTCTGTGACGGAACGCGCACATTCGGACGCGTGCTCAGATCTCGGTCCTGACGGGCCGTAGGGCCACCAGCACGGTGTCGACGAGGAGTTCCGACAGGCCCTCGGGGAGGTCCGCGTCGGCGCGCATGACGGTGCGCAGGAGCATCGGTCCCACCAGCATGTCGTTCATCAGCTCGGCGTCGATGTCGGTGCGGAGTTCGCCGCTCTCCTGGCCGCGGCGCAGGATGTCCACCTGCTTGCGGCGCCGGGGTTCCACGACGGTCGCGTGGTAGGCGGCCCACACCTTCGGGGTGCTCTTCATCTGCGCGTACACGTTGTGCAGGAGTGCCGAGGACCGGGCCATCAGGCCGCGCTGGCGCAGCTGTTCCATCATGGCCACGAGGTCGTCGCGCAGCGAGATGCCGGGCAGTTCGGGGTCGTGCGGCTCGGCCTCGCGGACGACGTCGACGAACAGTTCCTCCTTGCCCGGCCAGCGGCGGTAGATGGTGGCCTTGCCGACTCCGGCGGTACGGGCGATGCGCTCGATGGAGAGTTCGGCCAGCGGCACGCCGTCCTCCAGGAGCTTCATCACGCCCTCCGTGATGGCTCGTTCGACGGCCTCGCTGCGCGGGCGTCCCCTGGTGGGCGCGCACGGCGGCCGAGTCCCGCTGTCGGTGCCATCGCCGGTGCCGTTGTCGGTACCGGTACCGGCGGCGGTGCCGTTGTCGGCAAGGCTCACTTCACTCCGTCCCTTCCCCTGTTCCCCCCGTCCCCGTCCTCGGGTGATTGTCCTCGCTATTCCCCTACGACGACCAACTCCGGTTCCTCCTTGCCCTCTTGAGGGACCGGAGACTTGCCGGGCAGGAAGAGGAACGCCACTACGGCGCCGATGAGCGCGACGCCCGTACCGCACAGCGCGGTGACGTGCATGGCGTGCAGGAACGCGTCGTTGGCCGGGGTGACCAGGGCCTTGCCCTGCGGGCCGAGCTTCGCGGCGACACCGAGGGTGGCCTCGATGGACTCGCCGGCGGTGTCGCGCAGGGCGGCGGGTACCGAGCCGAGCTTGCCCTCGATGCCGTTGCGGTACGCCGTGGACAGCACCGAGCCGAGGACGGCGATGCCGAGGGCGCCGCCGACCTGGCGGAAGGTGTTGCTCAGCGCGGACGCGGAGCCGGCCTTCTCGCGCGGCAGGGCCTGCATGATGACGACGCTGGTCGGGGTCATGACGTGGGCCATGCCGGTGCCCATGAGGAAGAAGATGACCTCCAGGATCCAGATCGGCGTGTCCGCGTCGAGGGTCGCGAAGGCGGCGAGCATCCCGGCGAGCAGCACGAGGCCGACCCCCGTCGTGACCTTGTGGCCGAACCGGTCGACGACCAGCCGGGCCCGCGGCGCGAAGATCATCTGCGCGGCGGCCAGCGGCAGCATCAACAGACCGGTCTGCAGCGGCGAGTAGCCGCGCACGCTCTGGGTGTAGAAGACCGAGAAGAAGGTCACGCCCATCAGCGCGAAGAAGACCAGCCCCATGGCGGCGATCGCGGCCGAGAACACCTTGTTCTTGAAGTACGTGACGTCGATGGAGGGGTGGTCGCTGCGCTTCTCGAACCACACGAACCCGGCGAGCACGACGACACCGGCGATGATCGTCGACAGCACCTTGGGCGCCGTGAAGTCGGCCAGTTCGCCGCCCTCGATGATGCCGTAGACCAGCAGGACGAGGCCTACGACGGACAGGACGACGCCGACCGGGTCGAGGCGGCCGGGCTTCGGGTCGCGGGAGTCGGGGACCAGCCAGATCATCAGGGCGAGGGCGATCAGCACGATCGGGACGTTGATCAGGAAGACCGAGCCCCACCAGAAGTGGTCGAGGAGCACGCCGCCGGTGATCGGGCCGATGGCGATGGCGAGGCCGACGCCGCCGGCCCAGATGCCGATGGCCTTGGGCTGCTCGTCGCGCTCGAAGACGTTCATGAGGACGGCGAGGGTGGCGGGCATCACGAACGCGGCGCCGAGCGCCATCAGGGCGCGGTAGCCGATGAGTTGGTCCGGTGAGCCGGACTCGGCGGCGAGCGCGGAGCCGATGCCGAACACGACGAGCCCGCCGAGCAGGACCTTCTTGCGGCCGATCCGGTCACCGAGCAGGCCCGCGGTGAACAGCAGGCCGGCGAAAACGAGGGTGTAGGCGTTGATCGCCCACTCCAGCTCGCTCTGTGTCGCGCCCAGGCCGGTCGGGGCCGGGGTGGAGATGGTCTTGATGGCGACGTTGAGGATCGAGTTGTCGAGCACCACGATCAGCAGGCTCAGCATCAGCACGCCAAGGATGGCCCAGCGGCGGCGGTGCACTGCTTCGGGTATCCGGGGGCCGGTGACGGGTGGAGTGGTCATGCGGTCCAGACTAGGGAACGCCGGGCGAATTCCGATACGAGACGTTGCCGTATCGTAAATATTTTACTCAGACCTTACGTACACCGCGGCACACCGCGTCGGGTGCGGGGCGTGAGCGGCGTGATGCGGGTGACAGGGGTCCCTCTGGCCCTCCGTGGCACGAGGTGCCACCATGGAGGGGATCTGGGGACGCCGTAAGGGTGCCTCAAGATGACTGAAGGAGCCGTTGCAATGACGCAGCTTTCGGCTGCCCAGGCTGGGAAGAACAGCTCCTCCGACGGCGGCAAGACGCTGTACGGAGGCAAGGGCACACGCCGTATCACCGTTCGCGACATCGCCCTCGCCAAGGATCGCGGCGAGAAGTGGCCCATGCTCACCGCCTACGACGCGATGACCGCGTCCGTCTTCGACGAGGCCGGTATCCCGGTCATGCTCGTCGGCGACTCGGCGGGCAACTGCCACCTCGGGTACGAGTCGACCGTGCCCGTCACGCTGGACGAGATGGCCATGCTGTCCGCGGCGGTCGTACGGGGCACGAGCCGCGCCCTGATCGTGGCCGACCTGCCCTTCGGGTCCTACCAGGAGGGTCCGGTGCAGGCGCTGCGCTCGGCGACCCGGCTGGTGAAGGAGGCCGGGGTGGGTGCCGTGAAGCTGGAGGGCGGCGAGCGGTCGCACGAACAGATCCGGCTGCTGGTCGAGTCGGGGATCCCGGTCATGGCGCACGTCGGTCTGACCCCGCAGTCCGTGAACTCGATGGGGTACCGGGTGCAGGGGCGTGGCGAGGAGGCGGCTCAGCAGTTGCTGCGGGACGCGAAGTCCGTGCAGGACGCGGGGGCGTTCGCGGTCGTACTGGAGCTGGTTCCGGCGGAGTTGGCAGCCGAGGTGACGCGCGTGCTGCACATTCCCACGGTCGGGATCGGGGCCGGTGCGGAGACCGACGCCCAGGTCCTGGTGTGGACCGACATGCTGGGGCTGACCGGCGGGAAGATACCGAAGTTCGTGAAGCAGTACGCCGATCTGCGTTCCGTCATGGGCGACGCGGCGAAGGCGTTCGCGGAGGATGTCGTCGGCGGAACGTTCCCGCTTGAGGAGCACTCGGTCCACTGACCGGCCCACTTACCGGGCTGGACCATCTGACCCACCTGAGCCACCTGAGCCATTGCGGCACCATGGCAGCCCGCCGATCTTCCCCCGTCGGCGGGCTGCCCCATTTCCGCCTGCCGCCCGCCCCTGAGGGCTCCGCCCCAGACCCCCATCGGCCCTGAAGGGGCCTCGTCCTCAGACGCCGGACGGGCTGGATATTGGCGGCCTGCGTTTCAAAGGTGCCGAAGACAGCTGGATGTTGGGCGGGCTGTGTTGAAAGGCGCTGGGCGGGCTGGGACGGGGCGTGCCTCCTGAGGGACCGCGTCAGGCGGGCAGGCGGGCAAGGGCTGGACTGAACGGGCCTCGCCGCCAAACCCCGGACGGGTTGGGGTGGGCAAGCGGTGTCGGTCGGTTGTCGGGGGCTGTCGGTGGGATGTAGGTGTTCTGTCGGCAGGCCCTGGCACTGTCATCGGCATGACGCGAATCGACATGAATTCCGGCGGCACGGCCGTGTCCGTGCGGGGGCTGGTCAAGCACTACGGCGAGACCAAGGCGCTGGACGGCGTCGACCTGGACGTCCGGGAGGGCACCGTGATGGGTGTGCTCGGGCCGAACGGTGCCGGTAAGACCACCCTCGTACGAATCCTGTCCACACTGCTCGCCCCGACCTCCGGCGAGGCCACCGTCGCCGGCTACGACGTCCTGCGCCAGCCTCGGCAGCTGCGCCGGGTGATAGGCCTCACCGGCCAGTACGCCTCCGTGGACGAGAAGCTCCCGGGCTGGGAGAACCTGTACATGATCGGGCGGCTGCTCGACCTGTCCCGCAAGGACTCCCGGGCCCGCGCCGACGAACTGCTGGAGCGGTTCTCGCTGACGGACGCGGCCAAGCGGCCCGCCAGCACCTACTCCGGCGGTATGCGGCGGCGGCTCGACCTGGCCGCCTCGATGATCGGGCATCCGCAGGTGCTGTTCCTGGACGAGCCGACCACCGGGCTCGACCCGCGCACCCGCATGGAGGTGTGGGACGAGGTGAAGTCCATGGTCGGCGGCGGCGTGACCGTGCTGCTCACCACCCAGTACATGGAGGAGGCCGAGGCGCTCGCCTCCGAGTTGACCGTCGTCGACCACGGCAAGGTCGTGGCGAGTGGCGCCATTGATGAGTTGAAGGCCAGGGTCGGAGGGCGGGCGTTGCGGATTCGGCCCGCCGATCCGTTGCAACTGCGGCCGCTGGCGCGGGCGTTGGACGATCTGGGGATCACCGGGCTCGCCACCGTCACCGTCGACGTGGAGAGCGGAACCGTCCTGGTGCCGATCCTCAGCGACGAACAACTGACCGCTGTCGTCGGCGCGGTGAGCGCGCGCGGCATCGTCATCGCCTCCATCACCACCGAACTCCCCAGCCTGGACGAGGTGTTCCTGTCCCTCACCGGACACCGCGCCGGCGCCCCGCAGGACTCCGTGCCCACCCACGACCGCGAGGAGGTCGCCGTATGAGCGCCGTCGCCGTGAGCCCCGCCGACGTGTCGGCGGCGGACCCCCGTATCCCGCTGCGTAACCATCTGCGCCACACCGGCGCCCTGATCCGCCGCAATCTGCTGTGGATCCGGCAGGACCCGGAGTCGATGTTCGACGCCATCCTGTTCCCGGTCATCTTCACGCTGCTGTTCGTGTACGTCTTCGGCGGCTCGATCGGGCAGTCGCTCGGCGGCGGGCAGGAAGCGTACGTGCAGTACGTCGTGCCCGGCCTGCTCGCCATGATGGGCATGAACATGGCCCAGGGAGTGGGCACCGGCTTCAACACCGACTTCCACACCGGGGTCATGGACCGGTTCCGGTCGCTGCCCATCGGGCGCGCCTCGGTGCTGATCGCCAAGATCTCGGTCGAGATGATGCGGATGCTCGTCGCGTCCGCCGTGCTGATGGTCGTCGGTGTTCTCGTCGGCTTCCACATCCACCACTGGCTCGGCATGTTCGCCGCGATCGGACTGTCCGCGGTGTTCGGCTCGGCCCTGATGTGGGTGTTCCTCACCCTCGGCGTGACCATGAAGAGCGCGCAGTCCGTGCAGGCCATGGGCTTCCTGGTGCTGATGCCGCTGCAGTTCGGCTCGTCGATCTTCGCGCCGACCGGGTCGATGCCGGGCTGGCTGCAGAACTTCACCGACTACAACCCGCTGTCCGCCCTGGCCGACGCGGCCCGCGGGCTGATGGTGGGCGGCCCGGTCGCCCACGGCACGCTGCTGACGCTGGCCTGGTCGGTGGGGCTCACCGCGGTGATGGCCCCGATCTCGATCTACAAGTTCCGCACCAAGACCTGACCCGGCCGTGCGTCCCGTCCCACCGGGTCCGTGCCGGCCTCACACCAGGGCGGCAGCCTCCTTCGCGGAGAGGCTGTCGCCTTCGGCGTACTCGGCCACGCACGACTCGTAGGCCGCGTCGCCGAGCACGGCGCGCGCCCGCTGCTCGGCCTGGCGGTACACCTCGCTCTCCACGGACGCCCTGACGTGCCCGGGCGGCAGCAGCGCCAGCGCCGCGACGAGGCAGCGGACGCCGTCCCGGACCCGGCTGCCGCCGTCGAGTTCGGCGAGGACGACCGCGGCGATCCCCAGGTACAGCGAGGACATGCTCGGGGCGATGGCCTCGGACAGGGGGTCACCGGCCCGCTCCAGCGCTTTGCGGACCTTGTCCAGGGACAACTGGTAGTTGCCGTCGACCGCTTCCACCCACGCCTCCGAGCCGAGGATGAACGCGTCGAAGACGACGAAGTGGGAGATCGGGAACTCCTCGCGCAGCAGCCGCATCTCCTCGCGTGCCTCCTCGACG
The DNA here is from genome assembly GCF_045162825.1 of Streptomyces prunicolor. Classification (NCBI taxonomy): domain Bacteria; kingdom Bacillati; phylum Actinomycetota; class Actinomycetes; order Kitasatosporales; family Streptomycetaceae; genus Streptomyces; species Streptomyces prunicolor. Next base: position 3,072,359 of record NZ_CP108676.1, read on the forward strand.
CGGCCGGACATGGTGAGCCAACTCGCCAGGAACATCCGGGCGGCAGGCATCGCCTCGTTGCCCTGGCCGTGCTGCTGCTCGATCACCTCGCGCAGAATGCGCTCGCCCCGCTGCACCTCGCCGGCCTCGATGAGCGCGCTCCCCAGCCGGGCGCCGAGTACGGCCATCTGCCCGCGGGCGCCGAGCCGTTCGGCCTGTTCGATCGCGGCCTCGTAGTCGAGGGCGGCCAGTTGGTAGTCGCCGGTGCGTTCCCGTGCCTCGGCGCGGGCGGAGAGCGCCTCGGCGGAGCCCCAGGCGTCGCCGAGGCGGCGGAAGATCTCCAGCGACTCGTCGGCGTCCCGGGTCGCGTCGCCCGCCCAGTCAGTGCGGTTGGCGAGCATGTTGGCGCGCATCTGGAGGGTGGTGGCCAACTCCCACTCCATGCCGGGGTTGGTGCGGCAGGTGTGGACATCGGCGTCGAGGATCACGGGCAGCCGCTCCACGCTGCCGGTGAGCAACACGGCGAAGAACCAGAACATGCCGGGCGTACGGCAGGTCTGCGGCAGGCCCGGTTCGTAGACCTCGGCGATGACGCGCAGCTTCTCCTTCGCGGCCGGCACTTCCCACGCGTCCAACTCCGTGTCCATGCAGGCCAGATGCGCGAGATGAAGGCCGCGTCGCGCCTCGGCAAGGAGTTCGCCGGTGAGCGGGGGCGGGACGTCGGTGCAGCGCTGCCAGACGGGTTCGGCGCGCTGGACCGGGGCGGCGAAGGGGTCGGGGCCCAGGGCCATCACCTCGACGCACCAGTTGCGGGCCTCCATGCGGACGTCGCGCATGTGCCAGTACCAGGTCATCGACAGGACGAGGCAGATGGCCTCCTGCTCGTCGCGCTCGGCGACGGCGTGCCGCAGGGCGGTGCGGAGGTTCTCGTACTCCAGCTCCAGCCGTCCTACGGCGGCGAGTTGGTCGGGGCCGCGCAGCAACGGGTCGGTGGTGCGGGCGAGTTCGCGGTAGTACGTCAGATGGGCGCGCTCGGCGCGGGGGCGGCGGCCGGACTCGTCGAGCCGTTCGGCCGCGTACTCGGCGACGGTCTCCAGGAGCCGGTAGCGCATCTCCCCGTCACCCGAAGGGGCGGCCACCACAAGGGACTTGTCGACGAGGGAGCCGAGCGTCTCGAATGCGACGGGCCCGCACACGGCCTCGGCGGCGGCGAGGTCGCAGCCGCCGGCGAAGACGGACAGGGTGGTCAGCACCTCCCGTTCGTCCGCGTCGAGCAGGTCCCAGGACCAGTCGACGACGGCCCGCAGGGTCTGCTGGCGGGGCAGGAGCGTACGGCTGCCGGAGGTGAGGAGCCGGAAGCGGTCGTCGAGCCGGTCGGCGATCTGACGGGGCGTCAACATCCTCAGCCGGGCGGCGGCCAGCTCGATGGCGAGGGGCAGTCCGTCGAGGCGGCGGCAGATCTCGGCACAGGCCTCGGGGTCGTCCTCGACGCTGAACCCCGGCCGGGCGGCGGCCCCGCGGTCGGCGAGCAGCCTGAGCGCGACGGGGTCGGGCAGCGGCTCCACCGGACGCAGCAACTCCCCCGGTACGCCCAGGGGTTCGCGGCTGGTGGCGAGCACGGTGAGCTCGGGGCAGCGCTCCAGCAACGCCTCCACGAGGCGGGCGGCGGCGTCCACGACGTGCTCGCAGTTGTCGAGGACGATCAGCATCCGGCGTCTGCCGCAGTGCTCCGCGAGCCGGTCGAGCGGCTCGTTGTGCCGGTCTCCCCCGGCGGCCCGGATCGCCTCGGCGCCGGCGCCGTACATCACCGTCTCGCGCGCCCCGACGGCGGTGAGCACAGCCGTCGGTACGGCGTCCGGGTCGTCGACGGGGGCGAGTTCGGCCAGCCACACCCCGTCCCGCGCCACGTACCGCACCCCCTCGGCGACCTCCTGCGACAACCGTGTCTTCCCGGCCCCGCCGGGCCCGAGCAGCGTCACGAGGCGGGCGGAGGCGAGATCACCCCGGATGACGTCGATGTCGGCTTCTCGGCCGACGAAAGAGGTGAGACGGGCGCGGAGGTTGCCGGGGAGCGGGGCGTCCGCGGGGGTGGGGATGGGGAGGTCGGGGGTGACGGCGAGCAACTCCCCGTGCAGCGCCCGCAGTTCTGGCCCGGGGTCGGAACCCAGCCGGTCCGCCAGCAGTTGTCGTACGTCCTCGTAGGCGGCCAGTGCCTCCGCCGTGCGGCCCGTCGCGCGGAGGGCGCGTAGGCGGAGGGACTGGAGGGGTTCGTCGAGGGGGTGGGTGTCGCAGAGGGCGGTCAGTTCGGGGAGGGCGGTGTCCGCTTCGCCGAGGGCGAGGGACGCCGTCAGGCGGGCGCGGCGGGCGTCCAGCCGACGGGTCTCCCAACGGGCCGCGTCCGCCGTGCGGTCGGGGAGGTCGGCCAAAGCCGGGCCGACCCACAGGGCCAGCGCGTCGTCCAGCGCCTCGGCCGCCTTCGCGGGGTTGCCGTCGGCCAGCGCCCGCAGCCCCTCCCCCGTCAGCCGCTCGAAACGGTGCAGGTCGATGTCGTCGGGGGCGGCGGCGAGCCGGTACCCGCTCTCCGACGAGGTGATCGCGTCGGCGCCGAGCGCCCGGCGCAACCTGCCCACCAGCGCCTGGAGCGCGCCGGACGCGTCGGCCGGCGGGTCACCGGCCCAGACCTCGTCCACCAGCAGGCTCGCGGTCACGGCCCTGCCGGGGCGCAGGGCGAGCACGGTGAGCAGGGCGCGCAGCCGCGCCCCGCCGACCGGGACGGGCGTGCCGTCGGGGCGGAGTGCCTGGGTGGTGCCGAGAATGCGATAGCGCACGGGGTCCATTGTCTCCGGTGGCATGGAAAGCGGTCACGGGGTTGCGGCGGCGCGGCGCCGGACTACGGCGGCGCGGCGCCGGGCGCGGTACGACGCCCGCTCCGAGAAGTCACCCGAGGGGTGACGGGGTCGTAGAACGCGTGCCAGAGTCCCATGTCCCCACCTTCCCCCGTCCCCGGCCCCTTCCCCTACCTTCCCCGGAACCGATGGCCGCTCGCGAGACGTTTTCCCCTAGTGCCCGGTACCGTCGGGCTTCGCGTCCACCGACCCAACAGGGAGCCCGCCCCCATGACCGCCACCACCACCCGCCCCAGTGACCGGCGGATCAGTCCCGTCTTCCTCGGGATCCTGGCTGTCACGGCGGTGACCGGCTGGGCCACCTGGACCGGGTTCGCCGAGAAGCCGGGCATCGCCGTGTTCCTGTTCGTGACGGCGGCCTGGATCGTCTCCCTGTGCCTGCACGAGTACGCGCACGCGCGCACCGCCCTGCACAGCGGTGACATCTCGGTCGGCTCGAAGGGCTATCTCACCCTCAACCCGCTGAAGTACACGCACGCGCTGCTCAGCATCGTGCTCCCGGTGATCTTCGTCATCATGGGCGGCATCGGCCTCCCCGGCGGCGCGGTGTTCATCGAGCGCAACCGGATCCAGGGCCGCTGGAAGCACAGCCTGATCTCGGCGGCCGGTCCGCTGACGAACGTGCTGTTCGCGGCCGTCTGCACCGCGCCGTTCTGGCTGCACTCGCTGGACGGGGTGCCGCGGGACTTCCGGTTCGCGCTGGCGTTCCTCGCGCTGCTCCAGGTCACGGCCGCGCTGCTGAACTTCCTGCCGGTGCCGGGCCTCGACGGCTACGGCGTGATCGAGCCCTGGCTGTCGTACAACATCAAGCGCCAGGTGGAGCCGTTCGCGCCGTTCGGCCTGCTGTTCGTGTTCGCGCTGCTGTGGGTGCCGTCGATCAACACGTACTTCTTCGATGTGATCGACGCGATCCTGCGGGGCCTCGGCATCAGCGACCTGGAAACCTACTGCGGTCAGAACCTGTACCGGTTCTGGCAGGGCACCAACGAGTACTGCTCGATCAGCCAGTGACGGACTTGCGCTCCGCGCGCTCCCGACGCAGGTAGTACCAGCTCATGTTGGACGACAGGCCCACGACCATCACCCACACGATCCCGATCCAGTTGCCCTGGAGGAACGAGAGGACCGCTGCGGCCGTGGCCAGCACGCACGCGATGGCGGCGAGGAGGGAGAGGCGGGGCATGGGGTCGGCTCCTGTCGGGGGGACACTGCGCTTGTCTGCGTCGACCAGTGTCCCCCATCGACTTCCCCGGCTCACACGTCGGTGACGCGCAGCCCCGCGTGTGCCTTGTAACGGCGGTTGACGGAGATCAGGTTCGCGACCAGGGACTCCACCTGGTGCGCGTTGCGCAGCCGGCCGGCGAAGACACCGCGCATGCCGGGGATACGGCCGGCCAGCGCCTGCACGATCTCGACGTCGGCGCGCTCCTCGCCCAGCACCATCACGTCGGTGTCGATCTCGGCGATCTCCGTGTCCATGAGCAGCACGGCCGACAGGTGGTGGAAGGCGGCGGCGACGCGTGAGTCGGGCAGCAGGGCGGCGGCCTGTTCGGCGGCGCTGCCCTCCTCCGGCTTCAGCGCGTAGGCGCCCTTCTTGTCGAAGCCCAGCGGGTTGACGCAGTCGACCACGAGCTTGCCGGCCAGTTCCTCGCGCAACGACTCCAGGGTCTTGCCGTGGCCGTCCCAGGGCACGGCGACGATCACGACGTCGCTGCGGCGCGCGGTCTCCGCGTTGTCGGCGCCCTCGACCCCGTGGCCGAGTTCCTCGGCGGCGGCCTGCGCGCGGTCGGCGGCGCGGGAACCGATGATCACCTTCTGGCCGGCCTTGGCGAGCCGGTAGGCGAGGCCCTTGCCCTGCGGCCCGGTCCCGCCGAGCACGCCGACGACCAGTCCGGAGACGTCGGGGAGGTCCCACGGGTCCTTGGCGGGGGCCTTCGCGGGGGTCTGTGCAGCACTGTCAGTAGAGGTCATGGGCCGACTTTACGTCCGGCTCGGCACCCGGATCGGCTCAGGTGAGGTCCGTCACGGGGACCCTCCTGAACGTGATCGTCTCGTACGCCCCGAAGTCCCCTGTCTCGTAAAGGAGTCCGACCGTGTCGTCGTCGATCCGTACGAGGTCGGAGTAGGCGGCGGGCAGACCGTCGACCGTGTACGCCGGGCGCCAGGTGGTGCCGGCGTCGGTGGAGGCGCGCAGGGTCATCAGGGCGCGGGCGGCCGGGTCGCCGGGGCCGGAGTACAACAGCAGGTCGGGGTCGCGGAGTTGGAGGACGCTGCCCTCGCAGATCGGAGCGGTGAGGCCGGCCTGCGGGCGGAAGGCTTTGACGAGGGTCTGCCCGCCGTCCCGCGAGTAGGCGTCGGCGCGGTTGCCGGGGGACGTCGAGTCGTTGCGGGTGTTGAAGTAGACGCGTCCGTCCGGGAGTTCGGCGGCGGTGGTCTCGTTGCAGTTGATGTAGCCGTCCGGGTTCTCGTCGATGTATCCGAGGGACCAGGTCTCACCCTTGTCGTCGCTGAGCAGACAGTGCCCGCTGTTGTACTTCGCCTCGTTTCCTACGTCGGTGCCGGTCGGCGGGGTCGTGTGGTTGCCGGGGACGACGACACGGCCGGTGCTCAGCTGGATCGCGTGCCCGGGTGTGGTGGCGTACCAGCGCCACTCGGGCTTCTTCACCTGCTCGGTGATCTCCTTCGGGCTCGACCAGGTGACACCGTCGTCGTCGCTGTACCGCACCCACACCCGACGCCCGTCGGCCGGCTTCACCTTGCCGCGCAGGATGGCGTCCTCGGTGGCGGTCGCGGCCGAGCGGACGTGGACGAGCAGGACGCGGCCGGTGTCGAGGACGACGGGGGCGGGGTTGCCCGCGAGGTCGGTGCCGTTGTCGGCGGCGACGGTCTGCGGGCCCCAGGTGCGACCGCCGTCCGTGGAGCGGCGTAGGACGATGGCGATGTGGCCGTGGTCGCTCGCGGAGTCGACGCGGCCCTCGCAGAACGCGAGGAGGGTGCCGGCGGCGGTCACCACGACCGCGGGGATGCGGTAGCTGGCGTAGCCGCCTTGGCCGGCGACGAAGGGGGCGGTTACTTCTGTGGTTTCTGTCATGAGGTGACTCCTTGTGCGGCGTGCGGGACCGATGAGCCTGATGAGCCCGCACCATCCCCAAGTTGGGCGAATTCGTGGTGAACTCCACGTCACGAGTGGCCGGTTGGGGCAGGATGCTCGGCCATGGACGCCGTACGGGTCGCGCTGTTGCGTGAAGTGCTCGCCGGGACCGAGTGGTTGGGGGCCACGCGTCGGTTCGCGGGGGTGTTGCGCGGGTCGGTGGTGGCGCACGGGGGCGGGCTGCTGCTGGTGGGCACGCCCGCGTACGAGCCGTGGCATCTCGCGGCGCATCTGGTCGACGAGGCGGCGTGGTCCGGTACGCCGGAGCTGGCTCCGACTCTTGTACGGCATGACGCGCGTCCCTCGGATCCGGCGCATCTGGCGGTGGGGCTGGGGCGGATCGAGGCGGCCCGGCGTGGCGAGACGTTGCTGGTGGTGTCGCCGGAGGGCCCTGGCGACCCCCTCCTGGAGCGGGTTTCCGACGCGCGACGGGCCGGGGCGACCGTCCTCTCCCTCGGCTCCGAGAACCGTGAACTGGCGTCCCTGGCCCACGAGTCGCTCGCCGTACCGGAGGGGACTGACCTGGACCTGGACACCGTGCAGCACCTGGTGAGCGCGGCGGCCGGGGAGAATGTGTTGCCGGCGGCGCGGGGGCGACGGCGTTTCCGTGACCGGTTGTCGAGGCTGACGGAACAGTTGACGGCACCGCCGCCTGCCCGTTGGTAGTTTTCCCACCCACCCACCCGTCTCGGTTGGCCAAGAAGTGGCCGAGGAGGGCGGTGCCATCCCGTCGCCTCCAAGTGACCGCGGCGAGTCGTGACCGCCACCGCTTGCCCACCCACCCACCCGTCTCGGTCAGTTGAGAGGTGGACGAGAAGCCGTTCCAGACCGTCGCCTCCAGGTGACCGTGGCGGATTGCAACCACCAACTCCCCCACGCCGCCCGGCCATCGGCCGCCACCTACCCACCCGGCCACCGAACGCCCGCCGTCCGCCAGTTACTCACCCGCCCGCCCGTCGGCCACTGCCCGCCTGCCAGTTGCCCACCCACCAACACCCCGACGAAATCCAGTCACCCCGCCCGCAGCCCCCACGGGAAATCCGCTTGCCACCCCCACCCCCCACCCCGACCATTGCCCCTCGTGACCGACAGCGCCGATCCCCCCACCGAACCCCCCACCCGCCTCCGCGCCCTCCTCCCCGACCTCGCCCCCTGGCATGCCTCCGTCGACTTCCGCAGGCTCTGGATCGCGGGGCTGATCTCGAACTTCGGCAATTTCCTGACGTTCGTCGCGCTTCCGGTGCAGATCAAGGAACTCACCGGCTCCGCGGCGGCGGTGGGCGCGGTCGGGGCCGTGGAGCTGGTGCCGCTGATCGTGTTCGGGCTCTACGGAGGTGCCCTCGCAGACGCGTGGGACAAGCGGAAGTTGATCGTGTGGACCGAGGTCGGACTGGGGGTGCTGTGCGGGGCGCTGCTCTTCAACTCGCTGCTGCCGCGGCCCGCCGTATGGCCGCTCTATGTGATCGCCGCCCTGACCTCCACCCTCGGCGCGATCCAACGGCCCGCGCTGGACTCGCTGTGGCCGCGGATCGTGGCCCACGAGCACATGACGGCCGCGTCGGCGCTCAACTCCCTGCGCTGGACGGTCGGCGGGGTCACCGGGCCGGCACTGGCGGGGGTGGTCGTGGCGTTCGCGGGGCTGCCCTACGCGTTCGCGGCGGACACGGTGACGTTTGCGATCTCCGTCGTCCTGATCTTCCGTATCGCCGCCTCCCCGGGCGCCCACGAGGCGCAGAAGCCGTCGTTGAAGGCGATCGCCGAGGGCGCCCGGTACGCGTGGAGCCGTAAGGAACTCCTCGGTACGTACGCCATCGACCTCGCGGCGATGTTCCTCGCGATGCCGCTGGCCGTGCTGCCGTTCCTCGCCGATGATCTGCACGCCCCGTGGGCACTGGGGCTGATGTACTCGACCGTCCCGGCCGGTGCCCTGCTGGTGAGTGTGACCAGTGGCTGGACCTCGCGGATCCGGCGGCACGGGCGAATGGTGGTGCTGGCGGCGGCGCTGTGGGGCGCGGCGATCGCCTGCGCGGGCGCGGTCGGCAACGTATGGCTGGTGCTGCTGTTCCTCACCGTCGCGGGCGGCTGCGACATGGTCAGCGGGATCTTCCGCGGGGTGATGTGGAACCAGACGATCCCGGACGAGCTGCGCGGCCGCCTCGCCGGGATCGAGCTGCTGTCGTACTCGGTGGGGCCGCAGCTGGGCCAGGTCCGGTCGGGCGGCATGGCCGCGCTGGCCGGGGTGCGGACGTCGGTGTGGGCGGGCGGGCTGATGTGCGTGGGCGCGGTGGGGCTGCTGGCCGTAGGACTGCCGAGGCTGATGTCCTACGACGCGCGGACGGACGAGCACGCGCTACGGCTGAAGGAGCAGAGGGCTGCGGCGACTCCTAAGGCACCCACGGCCCCCGCAGCTCCGGCCGACGCCTGAGCGGTCGCCGCCGGTGAACTTCGTAGCGCCGCCCGGTCAGTCGTCGTCCGCGCCCTTGGCCGCGTCGTGCCACTTGGGGTCGGTCTCCCACTCCAGGTTGCGCTCGCGGGCCGTCTCCATCGCGTGTTCGGCCTCCGCGCGGGTGGCGTACGGCCCGAACCGGTCCTTGGCGGGGCACTCCGGCCCCTCCTCGACCTTCTTGTGTTCGAGGCAGTAGTACCACTCGCCGGGCTTCCCGACCGTGCGCTTCTTGAACAGGGCCATCAACGGCTCCTTTCCCTACGGCCATGTTCCCCCATGTCCGCTGGTTAGACTCGCTGGCATGTCTGGCCAGTCGCTGCTCGTACCAGGGGAGCTCTCTCCCATCCGTTCCGTGCCCGGAAACATCCGTCGCCCCGAGTACGTCGGCAAGCCCGCGCCGACCCCGTACACCGGGCCGGAGGTGCAGACCCCCGAGACGATCGAGGCGATGCGGATCGCCGGGCGGATCGCCGCGCGGGCGATGGCGGAGGCCGCGAAGATCATCTCGCCGGGGGTGACCACGGACGAGATCGACAAGGTGGCGCACGAGTACATGTGCGACCACGGCGCCTACCCGTCGACGCTCGGTTACCGCGGCTTCCCCAAGTCCCTGTGCACCTCGCTCAACGAGGTGATCTGCCACGGCATCCCGGACTCCACGGTGCTGCGCGACGGCGACATCATCAACCTCGACGTGACGGCGTACATCGGCGGGGTGCACGGCGACAACAACGCGACCTACCTGGTCGGGGACGTCGACGAGGAGTCACGGCTGCTGGTCGAGCGCACCCGCGAGTCCCTGGACCGCGCGATCAAGGCGGTCCGTCCCGGCCGTCAGATCAACATCATCGGCCGGGTCATCGAGTCGTACGCCAAGCGCTTCGGGTACGGCGTGGTCCGGGACTTCACCGGCCACGGCATCAACTCCTCCTTCCACTCCGGCCTGATCGTCCCGCACTACGACAGCCCGCACGCCACGACGGTGATCCAGCCCGGGATGACGTTCACGATCGAGCCGATGCTGACGCTGGGGACGTACGAGTACGACATGTGGGACGACGGGTGGACGGTCGTCACGAAGGACCGGAAGCGGACGGCGCAGTTCGAGCACACGTTGGTGGTGACGGAGACGGGGGCGGAGGTTCTCACCCTCCCGTAGGGATCACGGCGATCTCATGAGGATCGCCACGATCTCGTAAGGATCACGGCGGCTCGCTCTCTCGTGGAGCGGGCCGTTTTTCTTGTACGCTTTTACCGACAGGGTGTCGGCAAACCTGTTGACTTAGGTAAGCCTTACCTTAGAGGATAGGCCCCATGGACTCCTTCTCGACAGTCATCCGCACCGCGTCCCACGAACAGCACGTGGAGGCCGAGACCTCCACCTTCATGAGCGACCTGCTCGGCGGCCGGCTGGGCGTGGACGCGTACGCCCGGTACACCGAGCAACTGTGGTTCGTCTACGAGGCGTTGGAGACCGTGGCCGAGCGGCTGGCGTCCGATCCGGTGGCCGGGGCGTTCATCCAGGCCGAGTTGTTCCGGCTGCCCGCGCTGGAGCGGGACCTTGAGCATCTGCGGGGCGCGGACTGGCGGGCGGGGTTGACCGCGCTTCCCGCGACGCGGGCGTATGCCGAACGGGTGCGGGAGTGCGCCGAGTTGTGGCCTGCCGGGTACATCGCCCATCACTACACGCGGTACCTCGGGGATCTCTCCGGCGGGCAGATCATCCGGGACAAGGCGGAGCGGACGTGGGGGTTCTCGCGGAAGGGTGACGGGGTGCGGTTCTATGTGTTCGAGGGGATCGGTAACCCCGCCGCGTTCAAGCGGGGTTACCGCGAACTGCTGGACGGCATCCAGGTCGACGATCTGGAGAAGCAGCGGATCGTGGCGGAGTGCAAGCGGGCGTTCGCCCTGAACACCGGGGTGTTCCGGGACTTGGGTGACGAATTTCCCCTCAGCGCCTGACGCCGCTAGCGTTCCAGGAACACCCGTCCCCCGACCTCCACCCAACCCCCCGGCTGCGGCGCCGTAAGGATCTGAGACCCCGCGCCCTGCGTGATGTTGAGAGCGCGGCCCAACTGGTCGGTCAGCAGCAGCGCCGCCGCGCCCGTTGCCTCGTCCTCGTGGATGCCGTCGTCGCGGCCGGGGAACGCTCGGGCGCGGACGCGGCCCGCTGCCTCGTCCTCCCAGGCCCAGGCGTAGATCCACTCGCCGGGTGGGGGGACGGGGAGGGCGTCGACCTCGGGGGCGGTGGCGTACTGGCGGAGGGTGCGGGGCGGGGCCCACTCCGGGAGGGCCTCGATCCAGCTGAACTCGCCGTCGAGGCGGGCGCCCACGATGCCTGCGGGGATGACCAGTTCGGGTATGTCCAGGAGCCAGGCCGTGCCTACGCAGGGGTGGCCGGCGAAGGGCAGGCGGGTGGTCGGGGTGTAGATGTCGATGATTCCGCGCTCGGGGTCGTCGACGAACACCGTCTCGCTGAAGCCGAGTTTCCCGGCGAACACCTGCCGCTCGTCCGGGTCCGGCATCACGGAACCCTCGCGGACGACGCCGAGTTCGTTGCCGTATCCGCCGCTGGGGCCGCAGAAGACACGCAGCACGTCGTAGTCAGTCACGGGGGCATTCAAACATCGCCCGGGCCGCGAGGTCATCCCAGGCCGGGGCTCCGCCGGGGAGGGGCCAGGTGGGGGTGGGGGCGTCGTCGTAGGGCAGCGAGGCCAGCGTGTTCTCGTACGCCGTTTCCAGGACGGCCCGTCTGCGCTCGGTGTCGGTGTCAGTGGGGGTGTCGGTGCTGGTGGCACAGCCCGCGAGCAACAGTTCCGTGCGCTGTTCGTGGTCCTCGGTCAACTCGTCGGCCGTCCGCTGCCATGTCTCGTCGTCCGGTACGCGGTACAGGACGACGCACGGCGGGGTACGGCCCTCCGCGAGCGCCGCCACGGCCCGGTCGTGGCCGTCGAGGATCACCCAGCCGTCGAGCGGTGTGACCCGCCACAGGAGGACGGGGGCGAGTGTGTCCTCCCGTGCGTGCTTGCGGTATGCCTTCACCCGTGGCGCGTCCGTCGGCGAGAGCGGACGCAGCGGTACGACGCCCTCCCAGCCGCCCGCGCACCAGTCGAGGTGGCAGGCGGGCCAGTCGCGCATGAAGTCGCCCCACCACACGTACGCCGGGAACTTGTGCCGCTCGCGGAAGTGCCAGCGTGCGTCGTGCAGTGGGCCCTCCTTCGCCTCCTCCAGCCAACTCGCGTACTGGTGGACCCAGTTGCCGGGACTTCTCATCCGGTCCGACCGGATCCGGGGCAGCGGTGAGCGGAAGCCGTCGAGCCTGTGCACGAAGAGGCCCTCGTGCGAACAGCCGCCCTCTTCCTCCCGGCCCAACAGCAGGGGCCGCTCGCCCTGCCGGAGCAGCATCCGGCCACCGTCCGCCGTCTCGAAGCGCAACGGAGGCGGACCGGGCCGGCCTGTCACGGCCAGCACCAGTCCGCCCTCCGGCAGTGGTTCTCTGTGCCCCCTGGTCTCCATGGGGCACAGTCTTACGCCTCCGTACGCCGCCTGCGCATCGCGAACACCACGCCCGCGCCCGCCGCCACAGCCACCGCGGACGCCGTGCCCAGGGCCGCCGCCGGGATCTCGGAACCAGTCGAGGCGAGGGAGCCGTTCACGCTGCCTGTCGTGGAGCCGGTGACGCCGCCGCCCGAAGTCGAGCCCGTCGTACCGGAGTTGTCGGTGCTGCCGGAGCTTCCGGAAGAACCCGTGCCGGTCGTCGAGGACGAGCCGTCCGTGGGGAGGGTCGCGTCCGCCGTGAGAGCCACCGACAGGTCGAGCGGGTCGAGTTCGGCGCCCGTCTGATAGAAGCCGCCGAAGGCCTTCGCGCCGGCTGCCGTGAGAGTGGTGGTGACGTCGTCGAGGGTGATGACGTCGTTCTTCGCGGTGAGGTCGGTCGAACCGGCCTTCAGGTCGGCCAAGACCACGTCGTCGGACTTCTCGCCCAGGCTCGTCACGTCCGCCGTCAGTTTGCCGGTGCCCTTGTCGAGGGTCGCCTTCAGGTCGGTGAAGGTGAGGTCGAGGCCGTAAGTGCCGTTGTCCTCATGGCCCTTGAAGTTCACCGCGCCCTCGAAGGCGGCGGAGAGGGTGTCCGCGTCGGTGTCGTAGCTGCCGGTCGCGCCGGTGAAGGTGAAGACGCCGTTGCCCGTCGCCTGGGCCGCGCCTTCCGACGTGGTGATCTTGCCGTTGGCGACGCTGCCCACGACGTAGGAGCGGAAGGACTCCTTGACGCCCCAGTCGAGATTGCCGTCCGCGATCTCGCCCTGGGTGGCGGCCGGTTCGGAGGCGGTGTCCGAGGGGCTCGCGCTGCCGGGGGGCGTGGTGGTCGGGGTGGTCGTGGCCGGCGGGGTGGTCGTGGCGGGCGGGGACGTCGGCTGCGACGGCGTCGGCGATATGGGCGTGCTCGGGGTCGGGGACGTCGTCGACACCGGCTTGACCGCCGACAGCGGGTCGCCGGCCGCGTTCGCGTAGGTGTCGCTGCCGAGGAACGTGCCCGCGGCCGCGGTGAGGGTGGTGGCCAGGTCCTTCAGGTCCTGGCTGGTCGGTGCGGCGACCGTCGCGAGCGTCACGTCCTGCTGCTTGGTCCCGCCGTCCGCGACGAGGTCGGCGGTGAGGGTGCCCGCCGCGCTGTCGTACTGGAAGTCGGACATCTCGCGCACGAAGCCGTGCAGCGTCGACTTGGCGGTGATGGTGCCCTTGAACGTGAGGTGCACGGCGTGGCTGGTCGTGTCGTAGGTGCCCGCGCCGGCGGTGAAGGTGAAGGCGCCGTTGTTCGCGGCCTGCGAGGCGCCGTCGGTGGCGGTGAAGGAACCCTGCGCGTAGGTGCTCACGTACATGCGGTACGACTGCTTGATGCCCCAGGTCAACTCGTAGCCGCTGAGCGGGACTTCGGCCGCCGACGCGGTGGTCGTGGCGAGCGCCGTGGCACCGAACGCGGCGGCGGTCGCGACGGCCGCGGCGAGGGCGAAGGAAAGTCGAGGGCGTCTGACGGGCATGGCCGTGGTTCTCCTTGAGGTGGGTGGATGGTCCGCCGACGTGGGGACCGGGGAAGGGAGTCAGTCCGCTTCCGGACCGGTGGTCTCGGTGGCCGGACTGTTACGGCGCCTGCGGACGAGCAGCACGGACACCGCGGCTACGACGATCAGCAGGGCGCCGGACGCGAGGCCGATCGGCAGGGCGGCCGAAGTGCCGTTGCCGGAGCCGGAGTTGTCGGCGACCGGTTCGGCGGACACCGAGGGGTCGGCCGACTGTTCCTCCGGGGTCTCGCTCGCCGTGGGTGTGGTGCCGAGGTCGGGGAGCGCGGGCAGCTTCGCGTCGTCGGTGAGGGCTACGGCCAAGGACACCGGGTCCATGGCGGTGCCCGCCGGGTACATCCCGCCGAAGGCCCTCACACCCTGTGCGGTGAGTTTCGCGGGCGCCTCGGTGATCTTCGCCAGGCCCTTGACCGCCTTGAGGTTCTTGGCGGTGAAGGTCACCAGCGGGACCTTCTTGCCGGTGAAGTCGGCGCCCGCACCATCGGTGCCGGTGACATCGGCGTAGAGCGTGCCCTTGCCGTCCTCGACCGTTGCCCGGACACCGCTGAGCTTCAGATCGAGGCCCTCGGCGCCGGTGAAGCGCACCGCGCCCTTGAACGAGGCCGTCAACTCCCCGTTCTTGTACGTCCCTTCACCGCCCGGGAAACGGAAGAGCGCGCCGCCGTCCTCGGCTCCCGCCGACAAGGTCCACTTGCCCTTCGCGATGTCCCCGGTGACGTACTCCCGGAAGGTGCGGCGCACACCCCAGTCGACGGCGCCGTCCTCGATCGCGCCGCTCGAACTCTCCTTCTTCGCGGCGGACTTGGTGGCTGTCGGGGTGGGGGTCGCGGTCTTGGTGGCCGCCGCCTTCACGTCCGCCGAGAGGCTCACCGGGTCGAGGACCGTGCCGGCGGTGTAGTACCCGGCGAAGGACTTCGCGCCCTGTGCGGTGAGCGTGGCGGGCAGGTTGTTGAGGACGACCGCCGTGCCGCCGCCCTTCATGTCGATGCCGCCCAACGAGAGGGCGGCGAAGGGCACTTGAGAGGACGTCGTGACCGTCCCGGTGCCCTTCGCCTTGCTGGTGACGTCCAGGTAGAGCGTGCCGGTCGAGCCCGAGACACGGACCGTGGGGCGGCTCAGGGTGAGGTCGAGTTCGTAGCTGCCGTCGGTCTTCTTGTGGCCGACGAAGTGCACCCCGCCCGCGAAGGACGAGCGGAACGCGCCGGTCGAGCCGTCGTACGAACCCGTCGCCGAGGGGAAGCGGAACTGGCTGCTGCCCACGGTCGCCGCGCCGCCCGTGAGGGAGTAACTCCCGTTCGCGATGGGCCCGGTGACATAGCTCTGGAACGAGGACTTGATGCCCCAGTCGAGCCGGCCGCCCTGCACGGTACGGCTCTCCGCGTGGGCGAGGGCCGCCGGGAGCAGGGCACCGAGGACGGCCAGGACGGCCGTGCACACCACGGTGACCAGGGCTTTTGGGCGCGCGGGCATGAGTGGGTCCTCCGGTTGACGACTGCCGGTAGCGAACAAAGGTAAGGCTAACCTAAGCTTCCCTCGCCTGAAACGACAGTGCCCGAGAGATATCGAGAGATGCCGAGAGAGACGGACGGGACCGTGCCACGCTTGCGCACACGACTGGCGGGAGCACTGTTGTCCGTGCTCGCGCTCACGCTCACCGGATGCGGGGGCGCGGCCACGTCTTCGGCCACCGCGTCCGCGAAGGCCGCCGCACCGGCCAACCGCGTGGAGCCGCTCACCGACACCCCGGACCCCCAACTCCCGGTCACCGTAAGCTCCGCCGACGGCAAGAAGGTCACCGTCAGGAACGCGCGGCGCATCGTGCCGCTCTCCGGCAGCCTCAGCGAGATCGTGTTCACGCTCGGGCTCGGCGACCGGGTCGTGGCCCGGGACATCACCGCCACCTTCCAACAGGCCGCGAAACTCCCGCTGGTGACCCGCAACCACGACGTCTCGGCGGAGAGCGTGCTCTCCCTCAAGCCCGACCTCGTGCTCGCCGAGACGACCACCGGACCGTCCGAGGCCATGGGGCAGATCCGCGCCGCCGGCATCCCGGTCCTCGTCGTCGACCCGGCGAAGGGTCTCGCCGATGTCGGTCCGCGCATCCAGGCGGTGGCCGACGCGCTCGGTGTATCGGGTGCCGGCAAGGAACTGACCAAGCGCTCGGAGGACCGGATCGCCGCCGTGCGCAAGGCGATTCCGACGCACAAGGAGAAGCCTCGGGTCGCGTTCCTGTATCTGCGCGGGTCCGCGTCCGTGTATCTCATCGGGGGGAAGGGGTCGGGTGCGACCTCGCTCCTGGAGGCGGCCGGGGCGGTCGACGCGGGCGCGGAATCCGGCCTGAAGAAGGACTTCACCGCCATCACCACCGAGGCGCTCGCGCAGGCCGCGCCCGACGCGATTCTCGTCATGACCAAGGGACTTGAGTCGGTCGGCGGGATCGACGGGCTGGTGAAGATCCCCGGTGTCGCGCAGACCCCGGCCGGGATGAACCGGCGGGTCGTCTCGATCGAGGACGGGGTGCTCCTCAACTACGGGCCGCGCACCGACCAGGTACTCAAGTCGCTGGTGGACCAGTTGTACGGAGGCGGGGCCGAATGACCGTACTGGACAAGGGGGTTGAGGCGACCGTCACCTCAACTCCCCCGCGACGACGGCGCGGTAAAGGCTGGATACTCAGCGTGGGGCTGGTGATCGCCCTTCTCGTCCTGGTGCCGGTGGCCGCCGGGCTGGGCGCGTATCCGATACCGACCGGGGATGTGTTGGCCTCGGTGCAGCACCGACTCGGGCTCGGTGGCGGGGCGTTGGACCGCGTACCGGAGTCGGTGCTGTGGAACGTGCGGTTCCCGCGCATCGTGCTCGCGCTGCTCGTCGGGGCGTCGCTCGGGTGCGCGGGGGCGTTGATGCAGGGCGTGTTCGGGAATCCGCTCGCCGAGCCGGGGGTCATCGGGGTGTCCTCGGGGGCGGCGGTGGGCGCGGTCGCGGTGATCGCGTTCGGGCTCGACTTCCTCGGTACGTGGACGGTGTCGGCGGTGGCGTTCGTCTCCGGGCTCGCCACGGTTCTGCTGGTCTACGCGATGTCCCGCTCGGGCGGCCGTACGGAGGTCGTGACGCTGATCCTCACCGGGATCGCGCTGAACGCGTTCGCGGGGGCACTGATCGGCCTGTTCCTGTTCTTCGCTGACACCGCGGCCGTCAACCAGATCACCTTCTGGCAGCTCGGTTCGCTCTCCCAGGCGACCTGGCCGAAGGTCCTCGCGATCCTTCCGTGCGCGGTGATCGGCCTCACCCTCGCGCCGCTCCACGCACGGCGACTGGACCTCCTCGCCCTCGGTGAACGCCCCGCCCGTCACTTGGGAGTTGACGTCGAGCGGCTCCGGATCGTCCTGGTGCTGGTCATCGCCCTGCTCACGGCGGCGGCGGTCAGCGTCTCCGGGATCATCAGCTTCGTGGGGCTGGTCGTACCCCACCTGCTGCGTATGGCGGCGGGTCCTGGCCACCGCTTCCTGATCCCGGCCAGCGCGCTGCTCGGTGCGCTGGTTCTCCTGGCCGCGGATCTCACCGCCCGCACGATCGCGGCTCCGGCGGAACTCCCGCTCGGCGTCCTGACAGCACTGCTCGGCAGCCCGTTCTTTTTCTGGCTGCTGCGTAGGACGCGGCGCAGGCAAGGAGGTTGGGCATGAACCAGGTCTCCAGGTTGCCGGGAATCATCCACCGTTTCCCCTCCGAGGCTGCCACTGGATGCGGGTTGGGGGCTGCAGGCCGTGGGTGGCTGGTCGCGCAGTTCCCCGCGCCCCTTAAAAGGGGCGCTCAGGTTGCCCGGCGACTCATCTCCGCCGCAACGGCGCCCAGCCCCCTCGCCCCTCCCGCCCAAGGAGCCCGCGCATGAGACTCCTCCGCAGTCGCCCTACACCCCCCGCCCCCGCCGAACCGGGAGACGTCCTCGCCGAGGCCGTGGACCTTCACGTCCAACTCGGCGGGCGTACCGTCCTCCACGGTGTCTCCGTGCCCGTCCGTGCCGGTGAGGTGCTCGCGCTTGTCGGGCCCAACGGGGCAGGGAAATCAACCTTGTTGGGCGCACTCGCCGCAGACCTGTCGCCCGCCGCCGGAGTTGTCCGGATCTACGGTCGGCCCGCCGCCGAGTGGTCCGCGCCCGAACTCGCCCTGCGGCGCGCCGTACTTCCCCAATCGGCCGCGCTCTCCTTCCCGTTCACGGTCGAGGACGTCGTACGCATGGGGCGGGCGCCGCATGCCACCAGCCCCGCCGAGGACGAGATCGCCGTCGCGGAGGCGATGGCGCGGGCGGAGGTGACGGACTTCGCGCTACGGCCGTTCTCGGCGCTCAGTGGTGGGGAGCGGGCCCGGGTCGCGCTCGCGCGGGTGCTGGCTCAGCGGGCGCCGCTGCTGTTGCTCGACGAGCCGACCGCCGCGCTCGATCTGCGGCACCAGGAACTGGTCCTGCGGCTGTGCCGGGAAAGGGCGCACGCGGGGGACGCGGTGGTCGTGGTGCTGCACGATCTCGCGCTGGCCGCCGCCTACGCGCACCGGGTCGCGATTCTGCGCGCCGGTCGTGTCGCCGCCGACGGCCCGCCCGGGGTCGTATTCACCGAGGAGTTGCTGTCGGACGTCTATGACCAGCCAGTTGAAGTGTTTCCGCATCCGCGCACGGGGGCGGTCGTGGTGACGCCGAAGCGCCCCGCTTGACCCTCCCTTGACCTCCCCTTGCCATTCGTTTTCCGCCACCGAGATCAAGCCGTGTCTGTGATTTTTCTGTGGGCAGTGAATACCCACCCGGACGGGTATGACTGAGGTAAGCCTCAGGTAAGTTAGGGCAGCCTCACCAACATACTCCCGCTTGGAGCCTGCATGCGTGCCGTCCGACTTCCCGTCGCCACCGCCGTCGCCGCCGCGGCCGCCCTGACCGCCGTCACGGCGTGCACCGCGAAGAGCGACGCCAAGGACGGCGACGCGATCCAGGTGACCGCGGCCGACTCCAAGTGCACGACCTCGACCAAGTCGATCCCGGCCGGACAGGTCACGCTGAAGATCGAGAACACCGGCTCGAAGGCGACCGAGGTCGAGATCCTCTTCCCGGACGACCGGATCGTCTCCGAGAAGGAGAACATCGGGCCGGGGACGAAGTACACGCTCACCGCCGAGGTGAAGGCGGGGTCGTACGAGATCGCCTGCCGCCCGGGGATGAAGGGGCACGGTGTGCGGCAGAAGTTGACCGTCACCGGGGGCAGCGTCGCCAAGCGTGACCCGAAGCTGGACGCGGCCGTCGCCGCCTACCGCGAGTACGCGCAGGAGCAGGCCGACGCGACGATCCCGAAGGTGGAGACCTTCGCCAACGCCATCAAGGCGGGCGACCTCACCGCCGCCAAGAACGCCTACGCCCCCTCCCGCGTCGGCTGGGAGGCCACCGAGCCGATCGCCGAGTCGTTCGGGGACATCGACCCCAAGACCGACACCCGCGCCGACGGCCTGGAGAAGGGCCAGAAGTGGACCGGCTGGCACGCGCTGGAGAAGGCGCTGTGGCAGGACAAGAAGATCGGCGCCGAACAGAAGGTCCTCGCCGCCGAGTTGGTCACCGATCTGAAGGACTGGCAGAAGCGGGTCGGCAAGGCCGAGATCACCCCGACCTCCATGGCCAACGGCGCCAAGGAACTCCTCGACGAGGTCGCCACCGGCAAGATCACCGGCGAGGAGGACCGGTACTCGCACACCGACCTGAGCGACTTCAAGGCCAACGTCGACGGCGCCCAGAAGGCGTACGAGCTGCTGAAGCCGGTCGCGCAGAAGAACGACGCGGCCCTCACCACCGAACTCGACAAGCAGTTCGCCGCGTTGAACACGCTGCTCGACAAGTACCGCTCGACCTCGACCTCCGACGGCTTCGTGTCGTACGACAAGGTCACCAAGGACCAGCGCAAGGAGCTGTCGGACGGGGTCAACGCGCTTGCGGAGCCGCTGTCCAAGCTCGCCGCCGCCGTCGTGAAGTAGGCCTGAGATGACCGACGTTCAGGAGAGCGAAGTCCAGGAGAGCGGTTCGCCGTCCCGCCGTTCGCTGATCGGCTGGGGCGGTGCCGGGCTCGCGCTCGGCGCCGTCGCGGCCGGTGGTGCGGTGGCGATGACCCGTGTCGGCGACGATGTCGATCCGGCCGGTGCCGACACCGGTGCCGCGGTCGCCTTCCACGGCGCCAACCAGGCCGGTATCGCCACGCCCGTGCAGGACCGGCTGCACTTCGCCGCGTTCGACGTGAAGACCGACGACCGCGCCGAGTTCGTCCAGATGTTGAAGGACTGGACGGCCGCCGCGCGGCGGATGACCGGTGGGCACGCGGTCGGTGAGGGGGCCTACGGCGGGCTCGCCGAGGCGCCGCCGGACGACACCGGTGAGGCGCTGGGGCTGAAACCCTCGCGGCTGACGCTGACGATCGGCTTCGGGCCGTCGTTCTTCGACCACTTCGGGCTGAGCGGCAGTCGTCCCGACGCCCTCGTCGATCTGCCGCAGTTCCCCGGCGAGAACTTCGACAAGTCCCGTACGGGCGGGGACCTTTGTGTGCAGGCCTGTGCGGACGATCCGCAGGTCGCCGTGCACGCGATCCGCAACCTGGCCCGTATCGGGTTCGGCAAGGTCGCGATCCGCTGGTCCCAACTCGGGTTCGGGAAGACCTCGTCCACGACCCCGGGGGCTCAAACCCCGCGCAATCTCATGGGGTTCAAGGACGGCACCCGCAACATCGCGGGGACGGAGACGGACCGGCTGAAGAAGTTCGTGTGGGTGGGTGAGGGCGACAACGCCGCGAACTCGGCCTGGATGACCGGGGGTTCGTATCTCGTCGCCCGGCGGATCCGGATGAACATCGAGACCTGGGACCGGACCTCGCTCCAGGAGCAGGAGGACGTCTTCGGGCGGGACAAGGGCGAGGGCGCGGCGGTCGGCAAGGCGAAGGAGCACGACCCGCCGTTCCTGAAGGCGATGAAGCCCGACGCGCACGTCCGGCTCGCGCACCCCGACTCCAACAGCGGGGTCACGATCCTGCGCCGGGGCTACTCCTTCACCGACGGCACCGACGGCCTCGGCCGGCTCGACGCGGGCCTGTTCTTCCTGGCCTACCAGCGTGACGTACGCAAGGGATTCATCCCGCTCCAGCGCAAGCTGTCGGCGACCGACGCGCTCAACGAGTACATCCAGCACGTGGGTTCGGCGGTCTTCGCCGTCCCGCCGGGCGTCCGTGACAAGGACGACTGGTGGGGCAGCACGCTGTTCTCCAAGGACGCGAAGGAGTCGTAGACCGTGTTCTCGAACTATCTGATCGGTCTGCGCGAGGGCCTGGAAGCCAGTCTCGTCGTCTGCATCCTGATCGCCTATCTCGTCAAGACGGACCGGCGCGACGCGCTGAAGCCGATCTGGATCGGCATCGTCGTCGCCGTCCTCATCGCGATGGGCTTCGGGTGCGCGCTCGAATTCGGCTCGCAGGAGATGACGTTCCAGGCGCAGGAGGCGCTCGGCGGTTCGCTGTCGATCCTCGCGGTCGGTCTGGTGACGTGGATGGTGTTCTGGATGCGGCGCACCGCCCGGCATCTGAAGGCCGAACTGCACGGCAAGTTGGACGCGGCGCTCGCGATGGGCACGGGCGCGCTGGTCGCCACCGCGTTCCTCGCCGTCGGCCGCGAGGGGCTGGAGACCGCGCTGTTCGTGTGGGCGTCGGTGCACGCGGCGAGCGACGGCACCCCGCGCCCGCTGGTCGGCGTAGGACTGGGTCTGGCCACGGCGGTGTTGCTGGGTTGGCTGTTCTATCGCGGGGCGTTGAAGATCAACCTCGCGAAGTTCTTCACCTGGACCGGCGCGATGCTGGTCGTGGTCGCGGCGGGTGTACTGGCGTACGGCTTCCACGACTTGCAGGAGGCCGACTGGCTTCCGGGACTGACCAAGCCGGCGTTCGACATCAGTGACACGATCCCGCCGGACAGCTGGTACGGCACCCTCCTCAAGGGCGTCTTCAACTTCCAGCCGGACCCGACCGTCCTGCAGATCACGGTGTGGCTGCTGTACCTGGTCCCCACGCTCGCCCTGTTCTTCGCCCCGGTAGGGTTCGCCTCCGGGAAGGGGAAGGTGAAGACACCTGATGAGCAGGGATCGCAGCCCTCGAAGGCTCCGCAGGCTTGACCGGCGCGTACTGATAGCGGCCTCGGTGAGCGCTTTGTCGCTGACGGCGAGCGGTTGTGTGGTGGTCCACGGCGAGCGGGAGGTTCTCCCGGCCACCACCCGCGCCGAGGCCGCGACGGCGCTCCAGCAGTTCACGACCGCGTACAACGCCGCCGACAAGGCGTACGACAGTTCCCTGGACTCCGCTCATGTCACCGGCGCGCTCGGTGACATCGACGCGGCGCGGCTGAAGGCGGGGCACACCAACTCGCCGTCCGGGAACGCGAACTACTCGCCGCTGGAGCTGACGGACGCGAAGTTCACCATCCCGAAGAAGGCCGGCTGGCCGCGTTGGTTCGTCGCCGACGCCGCCGCCAACAAGGGTGGCGCGGCCCGGTGGTTGCTGGTCTTCACGCGCAACGACCTGTCCGAGCCGTGGCAGGTGGCGTATCTGACGCTGCTCGCGCCCACCGCCGTACCGAAGTTCAAGACCGACAAGGACGGCTGGGCCGAGGCCGTACCGGCGAACTCGGCCGAACTGGCCGTCGCGCCTGGCGAGTTGAGCCAGAGCTACACGACGTATCTGAAGAGCGGCGGGACGGCCTTCGCGGACGGCACGCACACCAGCGCGTGGCGTGCGGACCGGGAGAAGGCCACCAAGCCCGGTCTGGCCGTGCAGTTCCTCGACCAGCCGCTGACGAGCGGCGACTACGCGCCGCTGGCGCTGCGTACGGCGGACGGTGGGGCGTTGGTGTTCTTCACCACGCGGTACTTCCAGAAGGAGACCGCGGCGGAGGGCACGTCGGTGCCGACCCAGAACAAGGACGTACAGGCGCTGACGACTGGCGAGGTCGAGCAGTCCCTCACGCTCCAACTCGTGTCCAACCAGGTGGCGTTGGATCCGAAGCGGGGTGGGAAGGTGTCGGTGTTGGGGCGGATCGAGGGGCTGACCTCGGCGCAGGGCGGCTGACCTCAGAAGGTCAACGGCCCAGTGGCCAGGCCGAGTTCGCGTGGTCCGGCTCGGCTCCCGCGTGGCGGGCGCAGGCGTCCGTGAGGGTTTCGAGGAGGGTGAGCGGGTCGGGCAGGGGGTGCTCGGGGCCGCGTACCCAGTGAACGGACTGGTTCTCACCGGGGAGTTGGGCCGGGGGGACCAGGACGTAGGAGCCTCGGCAGTGCCAGCGCAGGCCGGGGTGTTCGTCCATCGTCTCGGGGTGGCAGTCCAGTTCGCAGGGCCACCACTCGTCCTCGTCCTCGGGGGTGCCGCGGGTGAGGGTGAAGAAGAGCAGCCGGCCGTCGTCGCTCGCGGCGACGGGTCCTACCTCGACACCGGCGGCGAGCAGCCGCTCCAGTGCCTCGTGGCCCGCTTCGAGGGGGACGTCGAGGACGTCGTTGACCATGCCGGTCGCGGTGATGAAGTTGGCCTGCGGCTGGTGGCGGGCCCAGCGCTCGATCTGGGCGCGGTCGGTGGTGGACTGCGTCTGCCAGGCGAACGACACGGGGTGGCGGGCCGGTGTGGGGCAGCCCACACGGTCGCACGAACATCGGTAGCCCGGGGCGGGGTGCGCGGCGGGCGCGATCGGCAGCCCGGCCTCGGCGGCGGCCAGCAGCAGCGCCTCGCGTCCGCTGCCGTCGTCGGGGGCCTCCTGCGGGCGGCGTCCGCGCAGCCACGAGGAGAGTTTGCCCTGCCGACCGGTCCGGCCACCGAACGTCGCGCTCATCTATCTCCTCGCCCTGCTGTTGTCGCCCTGCCGTCTTGCCCTGCTTGTTCTTGCCCTGCCGTGTGCGGAGAAGCCCTGCCGTTGTGCGGAGAACTTCCCCTATGGTCCCACCATCCTGCGCCCCGAGAGGCGGTACCCCACATCCGGGGTGGGTGGGACGAGACACACGTGTGACACTTTCGGCGCAAGTGTCACGCTTTTTCCGGCCAGGGGTCTCCCCAGCTCACGTCCCGTGCCGCCTTGTACAGGTCGCCGTGGCGCTTGGTGACCGTCGTCCGGCGCAGCTGTTCGTCGGTCTCGCAGAGGTCGAGGAGTACCTGGCCCTTGCGGATCTGCGGGCGGCGTACGACGCGGGCGGGGGCGGGTTCGACGGGGAAGCGGGCGGCGGCGACGTAGCTGAACTTCTCGTCCTCGTACGGCAGGGAGCCGCCCTTGACCTTGCGGTGCAGGGAGGAACGGCTGACCCGCGTCGAGAAGTGGCACCAGTCCTCGCCGGGGGCGATCGGGCAGGCGGCACTGTGCGGGCAGGGGGCGGCGATGTGGAAACCGGCGGCGACGAGTCTGTCCCGGGCCTCGATGACGCGGGCGTAACCGTCCGGGGTACCGGCTTCGACGATCACGACGGCCTGGGCCGCGGTGGCCGCCGCGTCCACGAGGGCGGCTCGGTCGGGGACGGTGAGTTCGTTGAGGACGTAGGAGACGGTGACGAGGTCGGTGGGGTCGAGGGTGAGCGCAGAGCCGATCCGTGCGCGGCGCCAACTGGTGTTGCGCAGTGCCGAGTTGGCGGCGGCGATCTCTTTCCCCAGGGCGAGTGCGGGTTCGGCCCAGTCGAGTACGGTCACCGGGCGGTCGCCGTCCCAGGTGGCGGCGACGGCCCAGGTCGCGGCGCCGGTGCCACCGCCGACGTCCACGTGTCCCTGCGGGGCCCACTCGGGTACGGCGTCCGCGAAGGCGTCCAGTGCGGAACGTACGGCCTCGAAAGTCGCCGGCATCCGATACGCCGCGTAGGCGACGACATCCGCGCGGTCTCTGAGGATCGGGGCGTCGGTCGGGGTGGCCCCGCGGTAGTTGCCGATCAGGCGTTCCACAGCCCCGGCGGCCTGCCTGGGCGAAAGCCCGTCGAGCAGGCGGGCCAGAGCGGTACGGAGGGTTTCGGCGGGCGCCACGGGGTCGTTCACCCGCCGATTCTAAGTGGCCCGGCACTCATGCCGAGGTCCCTGGGGGCTCCGCCCCCAGACCCCCGAGGCCCACGCCCACCCAGCACCTGTGTCGGGGCAATGGAAGAGCTCGGCTCAAAAACCCCGCCTCGCCCAGTCACCCGAGCCCACCCCTCAGCCCCGCACCGCCCGAGCCACCCGCGTCCCCGCCGCCGCCCGAGGCCCACTGTCCGCCCCCCGCCGCCGCGGATGCACCGTGTTGGCCAGGAGCACCAAGAACGTGTCCGTCGCCGGATCCAACACCACCGACGTCCCCGTGAACCCCGTGTGCCCCACCGCCCCCCGCCCCGCCAACTCCCCCATGAACCACGCCTGATCGACCCCGAAGCCCAACCCCGGCGGGGTCAGCAACAGCTCCACGAAGTCGGGTCCCAGGATGCGGGCCGGGCCGTAGGAACCCCCCGCCAGCAAGGTGCGGCAGAAGATCGCCAGGTCGCGCCCCGTCGAGAACAGGCCCGCGTGGCCGGCCACGCCACCCAGCGCCCACGCGTTCTCGTCGTGGACCACGCCCCGCAACATGCCCCGGTCCGCCTTGGCCCACGGGCGGCGTTGGTCCTCCGTGGCCGCCGCGCCGGGGCATGGGCCGAAGTCCGTGGACGTCATGCCCAGCGGGCGGGTGATGCCGTCGTGGATGAGGACGTCCAGCGTGCGGCCGCTGACGCGTTCCAGGACGAACTGGAGCAGGAGGAGGTTCAGGTCGGAGTAGACGTACTCCCCCGGCTCCGCCACCGGCGCCTCCGCCCGCAGCATCGCCATGCGTTCCGCGTCGTCCGCGCAGTCGTAGAGCGGGAGTTCGGGGCGTAGGCCCGAGGTGTGGGTGAGGAGTTGGCGGACGGTGATGCCGTGGCGGGCTGCCGCGCGGAAGTCGGGCAGGTACGCGCCCACCTTCGCGTCTATGCCCAGCGTGCCGCGCTCGATCTGCTGCATCGCCGCCACCGCCGTGAACAGCTTTGTGAGGGAGGCCAGGTCGAAGGGGGTGTCCACCGTCGTGGGGACGCGGGCGGCAGGGGGGAGTTCGATGCCGCAGTCCGTCTCCGGGTCGTAGGCCTCGTACCGTACGGCCCAGCCCGCCGCCTCCTCCACCGCGATCACCGGGCCGCGGCCGGCGACCACGACGGTGCCCGGCGCCCAGGGGCGGTCGCCGGTGGTGAGGGCGTGCACCTCACGGATCAGGTGGCGGAGCTCCTCGGGGTCGAGGCCGGCCCGTTCCGGGGTGTCGTTGCGCAGTCTCGGGGCGCTCAGCTCCCCACTCCCTCCGCGGTCGTACGTGTGTTCCAAGGACGGCACATTCCCACGAAGCAGGCCACCGCCACCAGTGCGGCCACCAGTTGGACGACCGCCATCGGAACGGCGGTGTGCTCGCCCGCGATACCGACCAGGGGGGACGCCACCGCGCCTATCAAGAAGGACGACGTGCCCAGCAGGGCGGAGGCCGAGCCCGCGGAGTGGCGGGTGCGCATCAACGCCAGGGTCTGGGCGTTCGGAAGCGTCACGCCCATCGCCGACATCAGGACGAAGAGCCCCGCCGCCACCGGGACCAGGCCCACTTCCCCGAACGTTCCCGTCGCCATCAGCAGCAGCGCCGTCGCCGCCAGCACCACCACCGCCAACCCCGTGCCCAGGACCTTGTCCATCGAGACCCTGCCCACCAGCAGCTTGCCGTTGATCTGGCCCACCGCGACCAGCCCGACCGAGTTGACGCCGAAGAGGAGGCTGAAGGTCTGTGGGGAGGCTCCGTAGATCTCCTGGACGACGAAGGGGGATGCCGAGATGTACGCGAACAACGCGGCGAAGGAGAAGCCTCCCGTCAGCATGTAGCCCGTGAAGGGGAGGTCCGCCAGCAGGGCGCGCATGCCGCGCAGGGCCTCCGCCGTGCCGCCCGCGTGGCGGTCCGCCGGGGCCAGGGTCTCGGGGAGGCGGGTCCAGACGAGGGCGGCCAGGGCCGCGCCGACGAAGGTCAGGATCACGAAGACGCCTCGCCAGTCCGTGACGCGGAGGATCTGGCCGCCGACCAGCGGCGCGACGATCGGGGCGACCCCGGAGACCAGCATCAGGGTGGAGAAGAAGCGGGCCATCGCCACGCCGTCGTAGAGGTCGCGTACGACCGCCCTCGCGATCACTATTCCGGCCGCGCCCGCCAGGCCCTGGAGCAGACGGAAGGCGACCAGGGATTCGACGTTCGGCGCGATCGCGCACAGGGCGGTCGCCACGATGTAGACGGCGAGGCCGGTCAGGAGTGGGCGCCTGCGGCCCCACTTGTCGCTCATCGGGCCGACCACCAGCTGCCCCAGCGCCATGCCGGCGAGGCAGGTGGTGAGGGTGAGCTGGACGGTCGCGGCGGGCGCGTGCAGGGAACGGGTGACCGCCGGGAGCGCGGGGAGGTACATGTCCATCGACAGCGGCGGGGTCGCGGTGAGGCCGCCGAGGATGAGGATGACGAGGAGGCCGGTCCGGCGGGACGCCTTGAGCGACGGTACGGCGGACTGCGGCACAGCCGGCGTCGGTGCCTTCGCTCTCTGCTCGGACATGTGGCCCTCCCTCTCCTGGTGATCCGCCACCTATGCTCTCAGCTCGTACAAGGTGCCGAGGGTCTGGTGAGCGAGGGTGGGGCCGCGATGACGGAACAGAGGGTGCGCTGGGGAGTCCTGGCCACTGGTGGGATCGCCGCCGCGTTCACGGCGGCGCTGGTCGATCTGCCGGACGCCGAGGTGGTCGCGGTGGCCTCGCGGACGGAGTCCTCGGCGAAGGCCTTCGCGGAACGGTTCGGGATCGAGCGGGCCTACGGCGACTGGGACGCGCTGGCGCAGGACGCGGACGTCGACATCGTCTACGTCGCCACCCCGCACTCGGCGCACCGCACGGCGGCCGGTCTCTGTCTGGAGGCCGGACGGAACGTGCTCGTCGAGAAGGCCTTCACCCTCAACTCCCGCGAGGCGACGGAACTTGTCGCGCTGGCGGGCGAGCGCGGCGGCTTCCTGATGGAGGCCATGTGGATGTACTGCAATCCGCTGGTACGGCGGCTCAAGGCTCTTGTCGACGACGGAGCGATCGGTGAAGTGCGCACCGTCCAGGCCGACTTCGGGCTCGCGGGGCCCTTCCCGCCCGCGCACCGGCTGCGTGATCCGGCGCAGGGTGGCGGCGCGCTGCTGGACCTCGGGGTGTACCCGGTGTCGTTCGCGCATCTGCTGCTCGGTGAGCCCGCCGACATCAAGGCTTCGGCCGTGCTCTCCCCCGAGGGCGCCGACCTTCAGACCGCTGCCCTGTTCTCGTGGGACAGCGGTGCGCTGGCCGCGCTGCACTGCTCGATCGTCGGCGGTACGGGGACCTCGGCGTCGGTGACCGGGTCGCTGGGCCGGATCGACATTCCGGACGGCTTCTTCCACCCGGAGCGGTTCGTGCTGCACCGGGACGGGCGTGACCCCGAGGAGTTCGTCCTCGACCCTGCCGACGGGCCGCGCAACACGCTGCGGCACGAGGCGGCGGAGGTGATGCGGGCGCTGCGGGCCGGTGAGACCGAGTCGCCGCTGGTGCCGTTGGAGGGCACCCTCGCGGTGATGCGCACGCTGGACGCGGTACGGGAGCGGATCGGGGTGCGGTACCCGCAGGAAGGGTGACTCGTAGGCTGCGGCCATGAACGCTGAGGAATCGTCGAGGATCGCCGTGGTGACCGGCGCGGGCTCAGGCATCGGCCGCGCGGTCGCCGTGGAACTGCTGCGCGCGGGCTGGTCGGTGGCGCTGGCCGGCCGCCGCGCCGGGACGCTGGAGGAGACGGCCGCGCTGGTGCCCGAGGGCGCCTCCCTCGCCGTAGCGACGGATGTGGCGCGGCCGGAGGACGTGGACGGGCTGTTCGACGCCGTCGTGGAGCGGTTCGGGCGGGTGGATCTGCTGTTCAACAACGCGGGGACCTTCGGGCCCGGTGGGGTGGCGGTGGAGGACCTGCCGTACGACGCTTGGCGGCACGTGGTGGACACCAATCTCAACGGGGCGTTCCTGTGTGCGCAGGCTGCCTACCGGCGGATGAAGGAGCAGGTGCCGCAGGGCGGGCGGATCATCAACAACGGGTCGATCTCCGCTCATACGCCTCGGCCGCATTCCGTGGCCTACACCGCGACCAAGCACGCGTTGACGGGGCTGACGAAGTCGCTGTCGTTGGACGGGCGGGCGTACTCGATCGCGGTCGGGCAGATCGACATCGGGAACGCGGCGACCGACATGACGGCGCGGATGGGGACCGGGGCGCTGCAGGCCAACGGGGTGGTCACCCCGGAACCGGTGATGGATGTCGCCGATGTGGCGCGCACCGTGCGGCACATGGCGGAGCTGCCCTTGGGGGCGAATGTGCAGTTCGCGACGGTGCTGGCGACCGCGATGCCGTATGTGGGGCGCGGCTAGGGCATGTTGCACAAACGGAATTTGACCATCCGCACCATTGCGCCCAGTTGCTGACTTATGCTCAACTCTTCTCCACCAAAGCTTCACACTTGGAGCACGGGGCTTCCGGGGCACCGGAGTCCCGTGTTCCGCAGGCCAATCCGAGGGGGGAGAGGCGACAGTCGTTCCACGGCCCGGGTGGGGGTGGAACCCGCGTGGGACCGCGGGTTACGCACCGGACCGTGGAGCGGCTGTCGCGTCACATCAACTCCCGTCGAGTTCCGGGGACTTGGCCGCTTCCTGAGACGTGGCCGCCGCCACGGCCGCCCGTCGCCTGCGCAGTGCGAACGCACCGCCCGCGAGCACCACGACCGCCCCCGCCGCGCCGCCCAGCATCGGCCAGGGCGAGGGACCGTCCGAGGACGAAGCGGCGGCCCCGGTGGCGCCCGGAGCGCCCTTGACGCCCTTCCCCGACGGTGTGGGGCTCGCGGTCGCGCCACCCTCGCTCAGCGGATCGACCAGGGTGCCCACGGCCGTGGCCGAACTCCCTTTGCCGAAGCCCCAGTCGAGGAGCGCGGCGGTCTCCTTGTAGACCTCGTTGCCGCCGTTCGCGGGGTGCATCACGGTGACCAGGAGGGTGCGGCCGTCGCGGGTGGCGGCGCCGGTGAAGGTGTTGCCGGCGTGGCTGGTGTAGCCGTTCTTCACGCCGATGATGCCCCGGTACGGGCGCAGGCCGTAGGCGCCGGACAGCAGGCGGTCGGTGTTCTGGATCTGGAAGGTCTTCTTGCCGCCGGCCGGGAAGTTCGCGGTCCGGGTCGAGCAGTAGGCGCTGAAGTCGTCGTCGTGCAGCCCGTGCCGGGCGAAGAGCGTGAGGTCGTACGCCGAGGAGACCTGCCCGGGGTGGTCGAAGCCGTCCGGGCTCACCACATGGGTGTCCAGGGCCTGGAGGTCCTTCGCCTTGGCCTGCATCTCGGCGACCGTCGCCGCGATCCCGCCGTTCATGTGGGCCAGCACATGCACGGCGTCGTTGCCGGAGCGCAGGAAGACGCCCTGCCACAACTGGTGGACGCTGTAGGTGATCCCGGGCTTGACGCCGACGAGGCTGGAGCCGGAGGGGACGTCGGCGAGGTCGGCGTCGGTGACCCGGTAGGTGCGGGCCCGCTCGAACTTCCCCAGCACGGTGTCGGCGAACAGCATCTTCAGCGTGGACGCGGGCGCGAGCCGCTGATGCGCGCGGTACGAGGCGAGCACCTCGCCGGTCTTGTGGTCGGCGATCAGCCAGGAGCGGGCGGTGAGCTTCTTGGGCAGCGTGGCGGCATCGCCCGCCTGGATCCCGGCGCGGGCCAGGCGCTCACCGCCTATCGCCGTCGCCGCCGACGCGGGAGTGGCCGCCGCCACGGGAAGGGCGGCGGCGGTCAGGCCGAGAGCGGCACGCCGGGTGAGCCGAGAGGAATCGCGCATCCCGGGACCGTACAAAATGAGGCCGCGCGCGTACACGGCGGGGTCCATGGCGGGGCGTCGAAAGGATGATCGACACCTCATGTCAGCAGGCCATTGAACAGGGGTTTCCTGGCAGGAGGCCCTTGGCAGCTTAGGAATGAGCTGTCTGACGCAATTCTGATTTCGGGCCTCTTTTTCTCAGGCCAGACACATCCTTTACTCAGGTCGACTCAAAGGTTCCTCCATAGCTTGTGGCCGCGCCCACAGCGGGCGCCAAGAACCTTTGGGGAATGGGATGTTTGGCATCTATCTCAAGCGCGAGCTGGGCCGGCGCAAGAAGGCCGCCCTGGTCATCGCGATGGGTCTGGCGCTCGGTATCGCGCTGGTCATCACCGTCAACTCGGTGTCGGCCGGCATGAATCAGGCTCAGGACAAGGTCCTCAAGTCTCTTTACGGTCTCGGAACTGACATGACCGTGACCAAGGCGCAGTCGGCCCCCAAGGCCGGCAGCTCGCAGGGTCCCAGCTTCAAGTTCGGCGCCACCTCCTCCAGCAGCACCTCGCAGAGCACGGACCGGGTGAACACGCAGGGCGGTCAGGCCCTCGCGTCCTCCCTGGTCACCAAGGTCGCCTCGCAGAAGGGCGTGTCCACCGCGGTCGGCGCGCTCACCCTGAACGTCACCAAGGTCGACGGCTCCTTCACCCAGGGCAAGGCCAAGTCCTCCACCACGTCCGGTTCCTCCTCCGGTTCGCAGCAGGGCGGCCCCGGCGGCGGTGGCGGAACCAGCAGCACCGGTGCACCCCAGGTCCAGGGCGGCGGCGCCAACTTCAACGTGAACTCTTACTCGGTCGCGGGTATCGACGTCACCAACCAGACGCTGGGCCCGCTGTCCACGTCGAAGATCACCACCGGCAAGACCTTCACGACCGCGCAGACCAACGCGAAGGTCGCCGTCGTCAGCAAGTCGTACGCCAAGACGAAGAAGTACAAGGTCGGTTCGACCTTCAAGATCTCCAGCACCAAGTTCACGGTCATCGGCATCGCGACGCCCAACAGCAGCGAGTCCACGATCGACGTGTACGTGCCGCTGAAGCAGGCGCAGACGCTGGGCGACTCGAAGAACAAGGTCACCACGATCTACGTCAAGGCGACCGACTCCAAGCAGATCTCGTCCGTCAAGACGACCATCCAGAAGAACATCTCGGGTACGACGGTCACCACCTCCGCCGACCTCGCGTCCACCGTCTCCGGTTCGCTGTCCACCGCCTCCAACCTCGCGACCAGCGTGGGCAAGTGGCTGTCCATCGCGGTCCTCATCGCCGCGTTCCTCGTCGCCGCGCTGCTCACCTCCTCGGCGGTCTCCCGCCGGGTGCGTGAGTTCGGCACGCTGAAGGCGCTCGGCTGGCCGAGCCGCAAGGTGACCCGGCAGGTCGTCGGCGAGTCCATGGTCAACGGTCTGATCGGCGGCGGTCTCGGTATCGCGCTGGGCCTCCTGGCGGCCTACACGGTCACCGCGATCAGCCCCAAGCTGACCGCGCAGCTCGGCTCCACCGGCGGCGGTGGCGGCGGCATGGGCGGCGGCCCCGGCGGTGGCGGCCAGGGCGGCCCCGGCCAGCAGGCCACCTCCAACACCTTGGAGATCGCCCTGAACGCGCCGGTCTCGCTGACCACAATCGCCCTCGCGGTGGGCCTGGCCGTCACCGGCGGGCTGATCGCCGGCGCGATGGGCGGCTGGCGTGCCTCGCGGATGCGTCCGGCGGACGCGCTGCGCAGCGTGTCGTAGCACGGCCGTGGTGGCGTGGTCCGGCGGAGGTGGCTCGTCACGCCGCCCGACGCCGCCCGCGCCGCACCCCCTGAACCGGGGCGCCGCCACCGTTCCCCCCGGGCGGCGGCGTCCCGACCCTCTTCTTCACAGACGTATCGACGGAGATCCCATGTACAAGCTCACCGGCGTCACCAAGCGCTACTCGCGGGGCAAGGAGACGGTCGAGGCGCTGCGCGGCGTCGACCTCACGATCGAGGACGGCGACCAGCTCGTCATCCAGGGCCCCACCGGCGGCGGCAAGTCGACGCTGCTGCAGATGATCGGCGGCCTGGACCGCCCCTCCGAGGGCAGTGTCGAGCTGGACGGCGTCAACCTCGCCACCATCAGCGAGGCAAAGCTGACCCGGCTGCGGGCCGAGAAGATCGGCATCATCTTCCAGTCCTTCAACCTCATCCCGACGCTCACCGCGCAGGAGAACGTCGAGACCGCCCTGGTGCCGCTCGGCGTCAAGCCGGCCGAGCGCCGCGAGCGGGCCGCCGAGGCGCTCTCGTCGGTCGGCCTCGGCGACCGCCTCAAGCACGCCCCGTCCGAACTCTCCGGCGGCCAGCAGCAGCGCGTCGCGATCGCCCGCGCGCTGGTGAAGAAGCCGAAGGTGCTCCTCGCCGACGAGCCCACCGGCAACCTCGACGAGGGCACCCGCGACGACATCATGGGCCTGCTCGAAGGCCTCTGGCACGAGTACGGGCTGACCTTCATCATGGTCACCCACGACTCGTCGATCGCCCGCCGCGCGCCCCGCCTGGCCACCATCAAGGCCGGCCAGATCACCCTGACCGAGCAGGGCCGGGGCGGTCAGTTCACCCCTCAGCAGCAGTACGCGGAACACGGCAACCAGGGTTACTGAGCCGGGCTGTCGCGCCAGCCAGCCAGGGCACCCTAGCTGAGAAAGTGTGACACTTTCGCCAGAAGTGTCACACTTTTCCGGATAGGGTGCCCCGGCCGCGCCGGACCCGCCCACAGCATCGCGGTCCGTCGGGGCCGTTCACCTCCCGAGCACCTGGTCGACCTCGACCAACTGCCCGGCGGTGAGCGGCCCCTTCGCGATCGCGCCCGCGTTCTGCTCGGCCTGCGCGACCGAGCGGAAGCCCGGGATCGGTACGGTGCGCGGACTGCGGGCCCACAGCCAGGCGAGGGCGCCCTGGGCGGGCGTACGGCCGTCGGAGGTGAGGATCTCGCGGAGGGCGTCCACGCGGGCGACCCAGTCCTCGTCGGCGCCGTCGCCCTGCTTGAAGCCCTGCATCCACGCCGGCGGCGTGTTGCGGATGTCGCCTGCCTCCAACTCCCGTCCCGGCGCCTGCTTTCCGGTGAGCAGACCCATCGCGAGCGGGCTGCGGTTGATGCTGGCCAGCCCCAACTCCTCGCACAGCGCGAACATTTCGGGGGCGTCCTGCAACACGTTCGCCGAGTGCTGTACGGCCGCGCAATGCTCCCCCTCGGCGAACACGGCGGCACGGGCGGGGTCGTCGGTGCTCCAGGCGTAGGCGCGGATCAGCCCCTCCCGCACGAACTCCTCGCACTGGTCCCGGAGTTGGGCGGCACGCTCCAAGTCGGCGTCGGACAGGTGGAGTTGGTACAGGTCGACGTGGTCGGTGCCGAGACGCTCCAGCGATGCGGTGAGCGCGCGGCGGGCGTACTCCGGGGAGTCGTCGGAACCGGTGAGGGTGCGGGTCTCCTCGTCGAAGACGTTGCCCCACTTGGTGGCGAGGACCACGTCGTCCCGGCGCTTGCCGAGCGCGCGGCCGAGGACGCGTTCGCTGTGCCCCGCGCCGTAGGTGTCGGCGGTGTCGAAGAACGTGACACCCAGATCGAGGGCGCGCCGGACCGCCCGTACGGTCTCCTCGTCGTCGACCTTGCCCCAGCCGAGCGGCTGCCCGCTCGCGTCCTGCCACTCCCCGCCGATGGCCCAGCAGCCGAAGCCGAGAGCGCTCACGTCGATACCGCTGCGGCCGAGGGTCCTGATGTTCGACTTCGTCTCCATGCCTGGGGACACTAGGAGTTGGAGCGCACTTCAGGGCAAGGGCTTTGCGGCTTTCCACGGCGGTTTTCTACGGGGGCTTTCTACGGGGGCTTTCTACGACGGTCAGGCCTGCCCGGTCTCGAAGCGGGCGATCCTGCCGTCGTCGCCGACCGTGAAACTCCACCGGGTGCGCATCTCGCCCCACGCGTCGTTGGAGTAGCGGGCGACGAGGGCACGGCCGCCCTGGGACTCGCGGTCGACCTCCATGTGGCCGTGGGAGGAGAAGATCTCCCGGTCGATCCACTCGGCGAGGTCACGGTCGGAGCCGTCGTCCGCCATCGTCGCGCCGGGGGCGAGAACCTCCAGGAAGGCGTCGCGGTCATGGGCGTTGACGGCGCTGACGAAGGCCCGGACGGCCGGATCGCTGAGTTTGGCTGGCTGAATCGTCATGCCGGTCAGACTCACACCGTTCACGGGGGCCCGCCACCCGAACGGCGGTCTGTGCAGGCCCGTCCCCCGTCCGGGGTGCGACGGTGGAGGAACCGTCCCCGCCGCCTGTTCAGGGAGTCACCGTGACCTGTTACGACCGACAAGATCTGGGCCTGCTGCTGCTCCGGCTGGGTACCGGTGGAGTGCTGGCCGCACACGGCGCGCAGAAGCTGTTCGGCTGGTTCGGCGGGGGCGGGATCGAGGGCACCGGCGCGGCGATGGAGGCGATGGGGTACGCGCCGGGGAAGCAGAGCGCCGTCATGGCGGGGCTCGCGGAGGCGGGCGGCGGTGCGCTGCTCGCGCTGGGCCTGGCGACCCCGGCGGCGGGCGCGGCGGCGGCCGGTGCGATGGCGGG
The DNA here is from genome assembly GCF_045162825.1 of Streptomyces prunicolor. Classification (NCBI taxonomy): domain Bacteria; kingdom Bacillati; phylum Actinomycetota; class Actinomycetes; order Kitasatosporales; family Streptomycetaceae; genus Streptomyces; species Streptomyces prunicolor. Next base: position 3,107,434 of record NZ_CP108676.1, read on the forward strand.
AGCGGCCGCCGTGCACGCGCCCAACGGCTTCTTCGCGGCGGGCGGCGGTTACGAGTACGCGGCCTCCCTCGCCCTGACCGCGGCCGGGCTCGCGGTCACGGGCCCGGGGCGGCTCTCCCTGGACAACGCGCTCGGGCACGCGGTGAACCGGGGCTGGATGGTGCCGGCGGCGCTCGCGGTGACGGGGGCGGCGACGGCCGTGGTGGTGGGGCTGCGGAACAGGCGAGTGCGGGAGGCGTCGGAGTCCGGGCAGGAGACGTTGTTCGACGAGTAGGCACGGGTACGAGTAGGCACGGGTGGGGACGGGGGCGGCGGTGCTGGCAGGCTGGGTTCATGAGTGAGCAGAACGACCGGTCCGCCGATCTCTGGGCCGGCATCGACGACTTGTGGACCTGGCTGGAAGCCGACCAGCCCCTCGGCGGCCGTGAGGGCATGCTCCTGCGCATGCTGAAGCTGTCCGAGGAGGTCGGTGAGGTCGCCGAGGCGGTGATCGGGGCGACCGGGCAGAACCCGCGCAAGGGCGTCACCCACACGTGGGACGACGTGCAGGCCGAACTGTGCGACGTGGTGATCACCGCGCTGGTGGCGCTGCGCACGCTCACCCCCGATACGCGGCAGGTCTTCACCCGCCACCTGGCCCGGGTCATGGAACGTTCCCTCGGCCCGTCGGCAGTTGTTCACCCCCAGGACGTGCCCACACCCCGCGGAGTTGGTGAGGTCCGCTGAACCTTCTCGTCGACACCGAGCCGACGAAGGGGTCCCCGTGCAGGACTACGTTTTCTCCAGCGGAGTTTCCAACGGAGTTTTCTCCAGCGGGCGCAGGACGGTCGCCGTGGCGGGCACCTGCCTCGCCCTCGCGGCCCTGGGCCTCGGCATCAACGACCAGGCGCACGCGGCGAGTTACGGCACCCCGACCATCTCCCTCTCGGCAACGTACCTTTCGGGCGCGGTGGGCGCGGTCGGTGATCCGACGGTCCAGGTGACGGTCGCTCAGAGCGGCGCGAACGTCGGCGCGTTGACAGTGGCGGCGAGCAAGAGCAGCAAGACGTCCGTGGCACCGACGAGCGCGGTGACCGTGACGGGCACCGGCGCCACCCGCCAACTCGCCGTCGCGGCAGCCGCGCAGGGCTACACGGACCTGACGGTGAAGGTCACGGGCCTGGGCGGCAGGACAGCGACGAAGACCCTGCACTACGCGTCCTCGGCATCGGTCCAACAGCCCGCCGACACCCGTTACTTCACCGGCTCCAGCGACGCCTCCGCCGCGGTCGACGTGGGCGGCGGCTACATCGTCGTAGCGGACGACGAGTCCAACGTCCTTCGCCTGTACGACCGTTCGGCGTCCGGTGCCCCCGTCAAGACCTGGGACTTCAGCGACGACATCGACGTCTCCAAGGAGATCGACATCGAGGGCGCGGCCCACGTCGGCGACACGATCTACTGGACCGGCTCGCTGGGCAACAACAAGGACGGCGAGTACAAGGCGCCCCGCAACACGGTCTTCACCACGAAGGTGACCGGCAGTGGCGCCAACACGGCGCTCTCCTACGGCAGTTCGTACGGCAAGCTGCGCGACGACCTGGTGGCGTGGGACAAGGCGAACGGCAACCGGTACGGCTTCGCGGCGGGCACGGCGGACGGGCAAGTCCCCAAGCAGATCGACGGGTTCAACGTGGAGGGCCTGGAGTTCGCGCCGGGTTCGACGAGCACGGCGTACCTCGGTTTCCGCGCGCCGCTCGCCCCGGCGGTGGAGGGCGGCAAGGCGCTGCTGGTGCCGGTCACCAACATCGACAAGGTGGTCGCCAACGGCACCGCCGCGACCTTCGGCACACCGATCGAGCTGAACCTCGGCGGCCTCTCCGTGCGGGACATCCGCAAGAACGCGGCGAACCAGTACCTGATCGTCGCCGGTTCCTGGGCCGCCGACGACAACTCCGACCCGTACGCCCTCTACTCCTGGACCGGCAACCCCACCGACCAGCCGGTCAAACTGCGCGACCTGCCGACGTCCGACCCCGGCGCCTGGGAGGCGGTCGTGGACGTACCGGACCTGACGACCCCGGGCGCCCGCGCCCAGCTGATCACCGACGACGGCGCGGCCGACCTGTACGGCGACGACACCGAGGCGAAGGACCTCTCCCACGAGGAGTGGAAGAAGTCGCGGTCGACCTGGTTCACGATCACGGGTTGACGGGCATCGCGCGCCCTGCCGGGAGGCCGGGCGCGCGTCACCCTGGCACGCTGGTTCTCGACAACACCGTCGAGGACGAAAGCCGAGTCATGACCTCCGAAAAGCTCACCGTAGGCGTCCTGGGCACCGGCATCATGGGCGCCGCGATGGCCCGCAATCTCGCCCGCGCCGGGCACACCGTGCACGCCTGGAACCGGACCCGCGCCAAGGCCGAGCCCCTGTCCGCCGACGGCGCACACGTCAGCGACACGGTGGCCGACGCCGTACGTGACGCGGATGTGATCCTCACGATGCTCTACGACGGCGACGCCGTGCTGGATGTGATGCGCGAGGCCGCCCCCGTACTGCGACCCGGCGCCGCGTGGATCCAGTCGACAACCTCCAGCCTCGAATCGGTGGGCGAACTGGCCGAGTTCGCGAACCGGCACGACCTCGTCTTCTACGACGCCCCCGTCCTCGGCACCCGCCAGCCCGCCGAAGCCGGTCAACTGACCGTCCTGGCAGCGGGTCCGGAGAGTGGCCGCGCGACGGTGACCCCGGTGTTCGACGCGGTCGGCGCCCGCACGATGTGGGTCGGCGAGGAGGGCGCGGCGGCGACGGCGACCCGGCTGAAGCTGGTGGCCAACAGCTGGGTGCTGGCCGTGACGAACGCGGCGGGCGAGGCGCTGGCGTTGGCCAAGGGCCTGGGCGTGGACCCGCAGGACTTCCTCGGCCTCATCGCCGGCGGTCCCCTCGACATGGGGTACCTGCACGCCAAGTCGGCCGCCATCCTCAACGACCAGCTGACTCCGGCGAGTTTCGCGGTCACGACGGCCGAGAAGGACGCCCGGCTGATCGTGCAGGCGGGCGCGGCCAACGGCGTACGGCTGGACGTGGCCGCGGCGGGGGCGGAACGGTTCGCGCGGGCGGCGGCGCAGGGGCATGGGGACGAGGACATGGCGGCGGCGTATTTCGCGAGCTTCGAGGAGGGCGCCGGCGCGAAGGCGGGCGACTGAGCGTCACCGTTGCGTCACAGGTGGTGCACGGGCGGAACTCTGGGTGCGGCGGACCTGTCTCCCTCCGCGAGTGCCGGCGAAGTCCGGCCCGTGCACAGCCAGTTCGGGGGACGTCATGCAGAACAGCAGCATCCGTAGGGGCGCGATGGCGGTGGCCGCGGTGTCGGTGGCGGCGGCGGTGATGACGGGGTGTCAGCCAGGCGACACGGACACCGGGTCGGACGTGTCGTCGAAGGCGCCGACCGCGACCAACTCCCCCACTTCCTCCGGGTCCACGGGCACATCCGGGTCCACAGGTACGTCGGTGAAGACCTGCGCGCCGAACTCCCTGAAGGCAAGCGCCTATCAGGCCGCTGACCGCCCGGCCGGTACCGGAACCGGGGCCGCGATCGTCCAGTTCACCAACACCACCGCCAAGGCCTGCGTCCTCCAGGGCCACCCCACCGTCGCCGGCGCCTCGAACGGTTCCCCGGAGCTCAACGTCCCGCTCCAGGTCACCTCCGTCGGATCCGCCTCCCCCGTGAAACTCGCCCCCGGCACCCAGGCCTGGCTGAAGCTGACCTTCGTACAGGTGCAGGGCGAGGGCGACGGCTACTGCGAGTCCGGTTCGGCGCCCGTCGTCTACCCGACGATGGTGATCGGCCTGCCGAACTCCGGCGCACACCAAGTCGCCCTGGACGACGGCCAGTTCGCGGAGTGCGACGGCACGCTGACCGCGACTGCCGTGACGGCGAGGAAGCCCTCATGACCGTAATGACCGTACGGCTGAAGACAGTTACACCGGCTGGCGGTCTCCCGACGCCTCCGCCGCCAGCCCCCGCATGACGTGTTCGAGCAGCGCGAGCAGTACCGTCTTCACCGACTCCCGGTCGCGGGCGTCGCACAGCACGAGCGGTATGTCGGGGGCGAGATCGAGCGCGGCGCGGATCTCCTCGGGGTCCTCCTCGCAGACGCCGTTGAAGCAGTTGACGCCGACAGATCCTCCTCGGACCAACCGGCCTTCGCTCCCGCCCCTGCCGCCACTCCGCCTGACAACTCGCCCCAGAGACAGGAGCGCCACGGCCCATGAGTAATCCGGAGTGCCCGCAGCAGCCCGATCGGCTTCCGTCGGACTACGAGCTCGCGAAATGGCATGCCGTCCAGCAGTTCAAGAGCCGTCCGCTGTCGCAAGCGATGAGCAACGCCGGCGAGCAAGTGGCCAGCGGGGTGGCGAACTTGGGCAAGCGTGCCGCGAAGCAACTGGAGAAACATCCGCGGGCCGCGTCTGCAGTTTCACGTGGACAGGGGGTCGTCGCCAAGGGCGCTCAGAAGGTCGGCGCCGGTACGCGCAAAGCAGCCGACGCCCTGCCGGACTGGAGCGGCACTGCCGTTCAGTCCATTCAGAAGACACTGGGACGGGCCTCACGAGCAGGCCTGTCCCCCAAGCGCGTGGTGGCCCTCCACAAGAAGCGCGGGCACGATGTCACATCACTCTCCGACCTGCGCAACCTCGACCTCGAACAGGTCGACGCGGTCCGCGGACGGGCGGCGAGCTGGTATTTTCCGGCCATCGCAGCGCTCTCGGGAGCGGGTGCGGGACTTGTGATCTCTGGAGGAGAACTCGTCATCGCCGCCTCCGCCGGCGCCGCGGCGGCACCCTCGGGAGGAGCGATCACTGGTGCCTTCGTCACCGATGCGGCGGTCGTCCTCGGACTCGCGTCCCGCGCCGTAGGTCAGGTCTCGCTGTTCTACGGCTACGACCCCGAGGAGCCCGCCGAAAAGCTCTTCGTCATGTCCGTCGTCAACGTCGGTACGGCTAGCTCGGCCACTGCCAAGAACGCCGCGATGGCCGACATCTCGCGGCTCACCCAGGCACTCTTCCGCGGGAAGGCGTGGGAGGTCCTGAACGACACGGTTGTCGCCAAGGTCTCCCAGCAGTTCGCGAAGGCATTCAGTTTCCGTCTCACCAAGAAGGGGCTCGGCAAGGCCGTACCCGCAGTGGGGATCGTCGTCGGAAGCACCCTCAACTGGGCAACTCTGGAAGGAATCGTCGACGCCGCCGAGATGGCGTACCAACGGCGGTTCCTTCTGGAGAAGTACCCGCATCTCGCTACCGAGGAGGCGTTCGGATCGTTTCCCGACACCGGCCCGGACGTCGCGGACGACGCCGACGAAGAGATCAGTCTGCTCGATGAGATCGTCGAGGCAGGCGGACCCGACCTCCAGTGACTCCGTGTCCCGGCGGCGGACGTGACCACGCGACCGCCGGGACGACGCGGCTCAGGCTCCCGCCGCGAACCCCACGAACCGCGACCACTCCTCACGCCCGACAGCGAAGTGAGGTCGCGCCTCACCCTTGGAGTCCCGTACGCAGATGGCCAGTTCGGTGACAGCGACCTCAACACAGTCGTCGCCCTGGCTGCCGCTGTAGCTGGACTTGAACCAGGCGAGTTCCGTCGTCGTGCTCATAGCTCTCCTCGCAGTCGCTCCAACAGGGCCCGTGAGTCTTGGGGGTTCAGGGCCTGCGAGCGCAGTGTGTCATAGCGTTGTTGGAGGAGACTCACCTCTTTCACGTCGATGATCAGTCGCCCGTTCTGCTGACCCTCGGAGTAGGCGAACCGTCGGCCGTCTCGCGTCTCCAGGAGCCGCACGGGTCCATCCAGACACGCATGCAAGCCGCCCTCCAGCGGCGCAATTTGAAGCGTTACGTTGCGCGGCGCGCTCTGCTCCAGCACATGGTCGTACATCTCCCGCATCTGCTCCGCATCCCCGAAACGGCGCCGGAACACGTGCTCCTCGACGATGAAGCTGAAGGGAACCTTCTGCCGCTCAACCAACATCCGCTGCCGCTTCTGCCGCATCGCGAGCAGATCCTCCAACTCCTTGTCCGTGGCTACCGGAATGGTCCCCTCGAACACCGCCCGCGCGTACCCCTCCGACTGCAACAACCCCGGCACCAACCGGCATTCATACGTACACAGACTCACCGCGATCTTCTCCAGCCGAGCCCACCGCCGGAACCAGACGGCCAGCCCCGCCTCTCCCCGCGTCAGGAACTTCGCCGACCTCCGCAGCGCCCCCGTGTTTCCCGTCGCCCCCTCCCCCAGTTCCACGAAGGAGTCGTCCGGCATCCGGCGCCCCAACTCCACTGACTCCACAGTGTGTTTGGAGTACCGGACCTTCTCCCCGAACTCGACCCTGCTGAGCCCGGCGTGCTCGCGCAGCGCCTGGACGACGGCCCCGAAGGTTCGCAGGCTGTCGGAGGGGTCGGGCTCCCGCTCCTCCTCGTACTCCGCCAGCTCGTCGCTGCTGTCCGTCATGCGCGGCCTCCTCCAGGTGCGTACGTGCGCTGTTCCCCGCGATCGACTCACCCAGCGTGACCACAAGATCGACGTACCGTCCACACGCTGTCCCCGTACGCTGACGCACCGTACGGGGCGCGCTCCTGGAACGTGCCTCCGCACGCCCGCCACAGTTGTCCCGGGAACGCCCCCACGCCCCAAATCCCTGTTACCGTACAAACTTTCGCCCAGCGGGGGTCTTGCACTCGCCGCGAGGGCCACCTCTCCCAGCTGCTCGCAGTCGGGCGGCGTCAGGCCCGGCAGGCGTCACACGCTGTAGCCGTAGGTGCCGAACAGGCCGCCGCCGAACGCGACGTGGCTCGGTGACCGGCGCACGCGATGGGCAACTCCCGGGCCTGTTCGCCGACTTCGCGCCCTCGACAGACAGACCTTCTGTTGCGGGCGGCGCGCCAGGCCCCCCGCCACCAGAGAGGCAGCCCGCGAAAGTGTGACACTCAGGGCAGAAGTGTCACACTTTCGCGAGGAGGGTCCCCTCCGAGAGGCACTGGCAAAGCGCCGCACCGCCCACGTCCGAAGACCCGACAGACAACGAGTCGGCCTGAAGTCCGTTCTTCCACAGGGAAGTTGGGGCGCATTCCCCATTCCGCACCTCCCGCTCACCCTCGCCGCGATACGGTCCCGACCAGGGGACGCAAGGAGGCGCACAGACTCTTGCGCGGGCGCGACACAAGCGGGGGAACCAGTGGCGAGCAACTCAACGGACGGCGCGGACAACCGTGGCCTCTTCGACGACTTCGGAGCCTTCCGCACCCCGACGACCGACGACTTCACCGCCGTACTGACCAACGGTCTGGTCGCCCCCGACGCCAACGTGCTGCTGAATCTCTACCGGTACACCGAGCAGGCGCGCGGTGACCTGCTGCGCGCCCTCGGCGGGCTGGAGAACCGGCTGTGGGTTCCCCACCAGGCTCTGCTGGAGTTCTGGCGGAACCGCGAGAGCACGCTCAGCGACGCGCTGTCGTCCGGTGATCAGGCCGCCGAGGGCATGGCCGGTCATGCGGTGCAGGCGGAGCGGACCCTGCGCACCTGGGCCAATCGCGTCGCCCTGCCCGAGGAGGAGACCGACCGCCTCCGAGACCAGTTGAACGAGGTCTTCGACGACGTACGGAAGGCGATCGTCAAGGTCGGCCAGGGTGAGTGGCAGAACATCACGCAGGACACGAGCACCGATCCGGTCCTCGCGAAACTGGAGCCCGCCCTCGTCGGCCGAGTCGGCGCTCCGCTGGGCCGGGAGGACTACGACAAGGCGGTCGCGGAGGGAATGCGTCGCATCGACAAGCGGCTGCCTCCGGGCTACATGGACCAGGCGAAGGACGGTGTGGGGGCGGCCGGCGACTACCTTGTCTGGGAGCAGATCCTGCGGGAGGCCGCCCGCCGCCAGTGCGACGTGCTGTTCGTGACCGCGGACGGCAAGGAGGACTGGTGGCGCAAGGAACAGGGCTTCAACCGGGGTCCCCGACCGGAACTGACCGAAGAGTTGAGGACCCGTGGCGGCGGTCGGCTCTTCATGCTCACTCCGAAGCAGTTCCTCGAAGTGGCCGCGCCGATCCTTGAGTTCAGCCTCCAGGAGGGATCCGTCGAGGACATCGAACGTGTCGAACGGATCGAGACCGACGAGGAGACGTACGGAGGTTGGACAACCGCCGCCCTCGTGGAACTCTTCGACCGTCTGACCTACGAGGGCTACGGGGACCGCGTCGCCGTCATCAAGTACGCCGCCGAAACGGAGGGCGTGGCGGACGCCGCGAGCATCTACGACATCTGCGACTACCCCGAGGACCGCTCCCTCAGGGGCTTCACCAAGCCGGTCACCCGCCTCACGGACAAGCTGCGCGCTCTGGGGAAGATCCCGGACTCGGCCGTCCAGGTCCTGAAGGCCGAATACCTTTCGGGCCCGGGGCCCGCGTCCGGTTTCTCCGTCCACCCGCTTCTCGTACCGCTGATCAATGACCTGCCGGACGGGGACGAACGGTAGCTCCCCGCCTGACAGACTGGGGTAGCCACTACGCACCCCTCTCAGCGCAACAGGTCCTCCGGTCTGCGCGGAACGCCTCGGAGATGGCGTCCGGCGTGTTCCATCTCTATGAGGAGACGATGGCCAGCGTCGGCCAGGGCCAAGCCGTCCACGACCGCTTCGCGCATGATGTCGACGGTGTCCTTGACGCTGATGCCTTTGCGGCGCGCATAGTGGCCCGCTTCGCCGTCGTCGGTGATCCACACGGCGTCGGCGAATCCGTTGCGATGCTCGATGAGCACGAGTGTCTCGGCTTCACCCAGGTGTTGCAGGGGACGGGATGGAGAGCCCCCGAAGACCACGCGGCGAACCCGGTCCACCAAAGCGGTCTCGGCGGGGTCGTCGATCTCGATGGGCTCGCCGAGCCATCCACCGGCCGTCACCTGCCTCAGTTTCGGCAAGCAACGCATCGACTGCTCGGCCTCGGCCGCGACTGCTTCCGTCCAACGGCCGCGACCGTCAAGGACCTTCTCCAGCAGGCTCAAACGATCGACGGCGGCGAAATTGCACAGCACAGTGTTGTCGGGGAACCAACAGTGACGCGTCATGGCTGGTAGACCAGGTCCCCTTCGTCCGCGTCAGTGGCGGCCAACACGCCTTCCTGCGGCGCCGGTTCGGGTTCGAGCGCCTCGCGGATCGTGCCGACGTCCGTGCCTGTGTACGCGGCCAGCGGGCGCAGGGTGGTGTCGCCCGCGAGGTAGGCCTCGTACAGCAACTGGGCCGGGCGGAAGGGCAGTCGATTGGCTCGCGACCACGTGACGCGGGCCTCGAAGAGGTCGTTCTGCCCAATCAGCCAGTGAGAGCCTCGCGTCGTGAGCCCGCGCAGTCTGTCCGCCGTCTCCCGGGCGATGACGCCCAACTGCCCGAGTCGTGCCGCGAGAGCGCTGGGCGACGCCTGGAAGTGCACGACCAGTGCGGTGAGTTGCTCGTCCGTGACACCGTTCTCGCCTACCACCGCGCTGATTTCACTCCGGGGCATGAGGAAGTTGGCGGCGAACACATTGGCGCGTACCTCGGTCAGGTCTTTCTGACGTCCCGGGGACAAGTGGGTCTCTGTCAGCAGGTCTTGAGCGTCTCTGGCCAGAATGTGCCCGAGTTCGTGGGCGAGCGTGAATCGCTGGCGGGTCGGCAGCTCGGTTCGCGCGATCATGATGAGCCGGAATCCGTCCGCCTGCCATGCGGCACCGTCGATTCCGTCGGGCAACCGGATCTTCGCCACATCGACGCCGAAGGTGCGTTCCATGGCCTGGAGCAGATCGGCGGTGTCCAGGCCGCCGATCGCCGGCGTGCCCGCGGCGGCGAGGCGGGCGAGCGCCTCGTCCGCGAGGGCGACGCCTTGGTCGACGTAGCGCTTGAGGTCCGGGCGGACGGCGGGCAGCTCAGGCAGTTCGGGCGCCAGGCGCAGGAGATCCAGCACCTCATGTGCCGTGGTGAACCGTTCCACGAGGTCCTGGAGCCTGCCATGGCCGTGCTCGCCGACCGTCGACGCGCTGGTGCGGGCCGCGACGGCGGGGTGCAACGGCTCACGGCCGGTCAGCAGCCAATCGACCGTGGTGTTGCCGAGCTCCGCGATCCGGGCGAGATCGAGAGACGTGAACCTGCGGATGCCGTTGAGAGACTTCGACAGTTTGTCGGGAGCCAGCCCGATGGCCTCGGCGAACGCCCCTTGGTTGGCCGAGGCCTCACTCATTACCTTCCGTACACGCTCCGTCACATTTTCGCCCATGAATTCACCATACGAGCGAGATGCGAAAATCGCAACACGGGTCATCGCGTGCACGGCGCAGCTACGACGGTCAGGCGATGAGCTCGTCCAGCTCCCCGCTTTCGTCGCCCAGCGCGAGGCCACCGATATCGGCCTGCTGCCCGTCCACGTGCCCCTGGCGGTATCCGCTGCCGGTGAAGCGCGTACGGCGCACCTTCCCGACCTTCGCGTAGCCGGCGGCGACTTCGGCCTGGATCCGGGTGCTCCGATCGGCGAGGACGAGTGCCACACTGCGCCCCTGCACGGAGGGGTCGCCCGTGGCCGTCTCGGCGTGGTCGCGCTCACTGTCCTCCCGGGCCGTGCGCTCGGCCTCCGCGATCCGCAGGGCCACGGCCCGGATGAAGCCGAGCATCCAGGAGCGCTTGTAGGCACGCGGGAGTTCCCCCGGCGGCCGGTGCCGTACGTCCGCCCGCTCGGCACCCTGCAGCATCTGTAGGCGCAGGCTCGCGTACAGGACCTCGACGGAGTGCAGGTCCGAGGCGAAGCCGAAGATGTGGACCCGGTGACTGTTGGCCTTGCCGCCGGGATAGATGGGGTGACAGCGCATCGCGTAGGCGATGGAGGACAGGAGCAGCTTGCACTCGCGCATCCACGGCGCGACGACCTCGATCACCCGATCCGCCGGCTCCTCGCGGGTGGGGTCGTCGCCCCGGAGCATGGCCTGCTCGATGCCGTACTTGGCCATCAAGGCCGTTGCCTTCTGCAGGAAGGCCTCCGCCTCGTGCTGTGTCGCCGCCGGGTCCTCGGCCTGCCGCAGGATGGCCCTCACCTTGGCCAGTACGTCGGCAGGAAGTCGGCCCGGCCTGGGCGGCGCAGGCGCCTCGGGGGCGTCCGAGCCGCTCGCCGTGGTGGTGACCTCCGGCTGCTCCTGCTCGTCTTCCCCGTCTTCCCCGTCGTCTTCGTCGTCTTCGTCGTCTTCGTCGTCTTCGTCGTCTTCGTCCCACCACTCTTCCTCTTCGTCCTCCTGCTCGTCCACGGGTCCTTCGGACGCGATCGCGTCCGCCAGGTCGCCGGCGTTCGGCACCAGTTTCCGCAGGCCGTGCAGTGCGCCCTGGCGCCAGTCCTCGGCGTCGGCGACCGGGATCTCGGCGCGCAACGACCGGAGCGGTACGAACCTGCCGTCTGAGCCCCGGATCACGAACTCCAGGCGGGCGTGGCCGAGTTCGGCCAGAGCCAGGAGTTCGCACAGATCGGTGGCGCTGTGCCGGGAGTAGCGCAGCTCGATACCGGGTTCGGGGTACCAGTGAGGGGTGCCTCGGCGAAGCCGATCGTAGAGTTCCGTCCTGCCGTCGCGGTGTGGCCCCCTATGCCAGGTCCTCCAGCAGAAGATCCAGAGCCGCCTCCTCGTGCTGGGCGATTCCCAACGCGTCCATCGCCGGGGCCAGTTCCGGGTCCCAGGCGGCCTCGACGCGAGGGCCGGTGAGCAGGAGTTGCGGTGTGCCGTACATCTGTGTGCGGGTCGCGAGGTACTCGTAGTCCGCTGCCTTCATGCGCCATGACTCGGCCCGATAGCGGTGGATGACGCGATTCGCCAGCGCGATCCCCGGCCAGTCGAAGTCCCCGTGATAGGCGAAGACGCAACCGGTCGCGGCCAGCGCGTCCAGGAGGGCGAGGACGACCGTCGTCGCGCTGCCCGAGGTGCAGATCAACGGTGCGGTGCGGCCGGTGTCCGCCGCGGCCTCCACGACACGCGGGTTCTCGCAGACACGGATGCGGGTGCAGGGCGGCAACTCCAAGCTCAGGGTGCGGAGTTCACGCAGGGTCAGATGAGTCTCCAGGCTGTGGTCGGCCCGCTCACGCAAGGCCGTCTCCTGCCATGTCACGCCCGTCGGGCGCAGGCCGTAGGTCAGGACCGTGCTGGAGACCTCGTCCGGGGTGACGGAGGCCAGGTGCCACAGCGCGCGGCGGCCGGGGGCGTCGACCGGAACGTCGGCACCGCACGCCAGCGCGATGCCGCGCAGGACCAGACGTGCCAGCACGGTGCCGTCGTCCAGGCCGTGGGCCGAGCCGGTGGTCCGGGTGGCCAGTTCACCGCGACCCCAGGTGGCCGGGGTGGGATCGGGGCCCCGGCCGGGGAAGAGCACCATAAGGGTCTGGATCGCCTGAGTGGCGGTGGTGAGCGCCGTGTCCGTCGGCCGGCGGGTGAGCGTGCCGCTCCGTCGTAGCTCCTCCATCCAGGAGCGGGCCCAGGGCTGTGCGGCCAGCGAGGTGGCGGACAGGGCCGCTTCGGCCGCGGACCACACACGGGCTCGTTCGGCTGTCACCGCGTCCCGGGCCGCACGGCGGTCGGTCAACGGCGGCCCCAGTTCCGCCAGTGTCGCGGCCAGGCCACGGCCGACCGCGCTGGTGCGCAGGCGGGTGTCCAGGTCCGCCAGCCGGATCGAGGCGTCGGGCCCGGTGAGGGATTTCGCGAGGAGGAGGGACAGGGCCTCGCGCTCCTCCGCGTCCAGGTTCTGGAGCCGCACCGTGCCGATCGGCTGCAGGCCATTGCGCTCCAGGCGGGCGCGTACGGTCGTCCAGAGGCGAGTGAGACCCGGGCGGTTCAGGAATGAGAGGGCCTCGGCGGCGGGTGCCTGTTCCGCCGTGCTCTCCTGCACGGCCTCCCTCATATCCGCCTTCGTGCCCTCCTGCTTGTCCTCCCTCATACCGGCATCAGGCGTCTGTGCCGCCCGTTCCACATGTAGTGGAGCGTGGCAACGCCCCGGACATGCGGGTCGCGCAGGCACTCGTAGATGTGCAGGGACGGTACGTCGGGCCAGTTGCCGATCAGGCGTTCGCTGGTGAGGACGAAGTCGAGGTCCAGGTCGACCAGGATGCGGCCGAGGCGGGCGTGAGTGGGCTCATCGACCTTGGCGAACGCGTCGTCGAGGAGGATGAGTCGAGGCGCGTGCGGGGCCGAGTCCGCGAGGCTCGTGAAGTGCGCGGCGGCGGCCGCGAAGAGGACCAGGTACGACAGCACCCGCTGCTCACCCTGGCTCAGCCCGGTGCGGCCCGACAGCTTGCGTCTGCCGGTCGGGGCCGCGTCGTTCACCACCCAGGGGGTGAACGTGAACCAGTCCCGGTAGTCGAGGGCCGTGCGCAGATGGGCGGCGTAGCCCGCGGCCGGGTCGGCCCGTCGGGCGTCCTCGATCCGGCGCTGGAGGACGTCACGCAGCTGCTCGGACTCGTCCCGGGTGCGCAGACCTGAGGGACTGCGCAGCAGGTCGACGGCGGCCCTGACGTCCGCTTCGACACCGTCGGCCAGTTTCCAGTCGAGTGTGACACCCAGGCCGTGCGAGGTGCGGACCGTGGACAGGGTGGCGTTGAGGGCCGCCACCAGAGCGCCCGCGGCCAGGACCTGGGTCGAGAGGTGGTCGCCCAGTTCTCCCGTCAGGAAGCGCTGGAAGACCTCGCGCTCGCGTTCCGTCAGCCGGTCGCGGGCCTCGGCCGCCTGGACGGCGATGCGCTCGCCCACCGCGGCGATGTCGTGCGGGCCATGGTCGTCGACGAGTCGGCAGAGTTTGATGCCGTCGTGTTCCTCGATCGTCGCGTCGTAGCCTCCGGAGAGCTGGTCGCGCAGTTCGGTGTGGCGGTTGAGGAGCGTGGTGTCCGAGATGTCGCGGCGTTCGGCGTCCAGCCGGCCGCGTACGGCGTCGACAAGCAGGCGCAGCGCCTTCACGCGTTCCCGTACGTCCTCGTGGACGGGATCCGCCGATTTCAGGACCCCGTACCCGTCCCTGCCGTCCCTGTCCCCCTCGGCGTCGGAGTCAAGGCCCGCTCCTCCCAGCACACCTGGCAGCGACAAGGCTGTTCGCACCTGCCGGCCGCAGGTCAGGGCCTCGTCCTCCTGTTCGGCAAGGGCCTCGCGCCGTACCCTCTCGTCCTCCTCCGCGCGTACCCGCCTGTCGTGCACGTCGTCCATGTCCTGCCGTACGCGCGGGAGTTGGCGTACCACGGCGTCCAAGCGGCGCTGTCCGTCGGCCTCGCGCGCGAGGATCTCCTGCTCGGTGGCACCGAGCGCCTCCTCCATGCCCTGGACGGTACGGCGAGCGGCCTCAAGGCGGTCCAGCGGCTCCGTGTAATCGGACTCCGCATCCCTGCGGGCCGATGCGGCGCGCTCGTAGTCCGCGCGGCCTGCGCGATGGCCGTCGGCCGTGGACACGACCGCGCGCACCCGCCGCCGCAGCCCCGCGATGCCCTGGCCGAGGCGGTCCAGGGCGAGTCGGACCGTGTCGAGCGCGGCGGCATCCGCGGGCAGGCCGTGGGCGCTAGCCGTCGCCTCCGTCTCCCGTCTGGCCGTCACCGCGCGGGCCCGTGCCTGCTCCGCTTCACGCGTCGCCGCGGCCGCCTGCCCCACAAGGGTCTCGGCCGTGTGCTCGGCCTCGGCGGTACGCGCCCAGGCGTCGGTCAGCCGACGCGCGGGAGGTGGTCGGCGCAGAGTGTCCGCGACGCGGTCGCGGTGCTCGGTCAGCATGCGCAGGCTGTGCTCCTGCTGCGTCAACTTCTCCTGGGTTACTGCAAGTTGCTCGTCCAGTTCGGCCAGCGCCCGGCGGCGGGTCTCCGCGCGCACCTCGGCGCCGACGTACTCCGCGGCCCGTTTGGCGTGCCGGCCGCGGGTGATACCGAGCCGCCAGGAGCCGTCGGTCCCCACGACCGTGTCCCCCGGGCCGCCCGCCGCGTCCCCGGCCGCCAGGGCCACCGCCCCGAGCACGCGCTCCATCTGCTCCGCCGTCACCCCGCTGTCCGGCGCGGCGACCGGGCGCAGTGCCCTGGCAAGCGTCGTCCCGGCCACCGGCGCTCCCGGAACCAGCAGGGTGTCCCGCGTGGCCGGGTCCAGGACCGTGCCGTCGGCGCGGACCCAGGCGTCGAGCAATCCGCTCGCCTCCAGCGCGGCTTCCAGGCCCGCCCGGGCTTCCTGGGCCAGATCGTCCGCGAAGTCCACCAAGCGGTACAGCGG
The DNA here is from genome assembly GCF_045162825.1 of Streptomyces prunicolor. Classification (NCBI taxonomy): domain Bacteria; kingdom Bacillati; phylum Actinomycetota; class Actinomycetes; order Kitasatosporales; family Streptomycetaceae; genus Streptomyces; species Streptomyces prunicolor. The sequence continues at coordinate 3,122,676 of NZ_CP108676.1, forward strand.
TGCTCCCGTGCCGGGTGAACGGGGAGCCGCGCGGTGCGGTGGAGGCGGCGGCTCGGGGTCGGTACGGCGCTCCCATTCCGCACGGTCGCGGCGGAGGCGGTCGCGTTCACCGGTGAGTTCACGGACCGTGACGGCAAGGGCATCGCGTTCTTCGCCCAGTTCCGCGAGCCATGGGTCGACGGCCGACCGGGCCGCGTCGGCCACCTCGTCGGGGGTCTGCGCGGGCAGCGGCCCGTCCGCCGGGTCGGGTGCTATCAGGGCGAGTACGGCGTCCAGGGGCACCCCGATAAGACCGCGCAGCCGCTCACTCCAGGCCGCGACCGCGTCGGCGTACGCCTCTCCTTCCCGCGCTGTTTCCTGTCGGCGCTGGTCGGCCTGGACGCGCGCGTGATCCGCCTGCTCCTCCAACCGTTCGCGGGCGGCATCGGCCTCCTGCGCCGCACGCCGGGCACGGTCCGACTCCTCGATGAGGGCGCGCAGTTCGGTCACCGTCCGGGAGCGGTTCCTGATCACCGGTTGCGCGGCGTCGAGCTGGGCGTCCCAGGCGGGCAGGGCGGTGGCGCAGACCTCGGTGTCGACCGCCAGCACCTCGGTGTGGCGTACGAGGTGGAAGTCTCTCTCCGGTGCGGTCAGTTCGGCCGTGGTGGCCGGTGCGACCGGCGCGGCGGTGGGCGCGACCGGGTCCCCCAGGTGCACGGGGGCGAGGCCGGCCCGCTCCGCCTCGCGCACCAACTCGCCGTGTGCCGTGCTCAGTTCGACGAGCTCTTCGCCGAGTCGGCCGGCCTCGGCGGTGAGCCGCCGCCCGGCCTCCTCCTGGTTGCCGTGCGCCTGGCGCAGGGACTTGAAGGCGGTGGCGGCCGCGTTGTGCAGGGCGGCGACGGTGGCACGCTTCTCCGCGAGTTCCTCGAGGCTGCGGTATCCGCTGCTGGCGTGCAGCGCGGCGAGGTCCGTCTCGGCGGCGGTCCGCTCGCCGACAAGGGTCTCGACGCGGGCGGCGACCTCCGCCTCGCGTCCGCGCAGCGCCTCCGCGTTCCGTGCCGCGTCGCCCGCGGACCTGCGGCACTCCGCGAGCCGGTCCAGTTCGGCACCCGCCCGATCGGCGCGTCGGCGCAAGGCACCCTGCAGATAACCCCGGTAGCCGGTGAGGAAAGTACGCAGCGCCTGGTCGGTCCGCTCCAGGCGCCCCAGGTCGGCCCGTACTGCGTCGAGGTCGTCAAGGTTGCGGGCCACCTTCTCCACGATCTCGTCGTCGAGAGCGGGCAGTGTCTCGGCGAGTACGGAGACCAGGCCGCCGGAGTCGATTCGGTCACCGATGGTCGGTCGGCGCAGCCGGTGAAGAAGGTGCAGCAGGTTGCGGTAGCGGGCCGGGTCGGTCAGGCCGAACAGTTCGCGGGCCACCCTCGCCCGGTGCTCCACGGCGCGGTCGGTGACGTTGTCCGCACCGACCTGCACCTTGAGCTGGTCCAGTGAAAGCGGCTGGCCGGCGGGGGCGAGGTGCAGGTCTTCGCCGACCCGGCGCGGGGTCACGAAGAAGAACGGCTTCGCTGTCCTGGTCGACCGGGACGCCCGGACGGCCGCACCGAGAGTGAGGTGGTGGTCGACGCCTTCTTCGTCGGTCCGCGCGAACTCCACCCAGAGATAGCCCAGCCGGTTGGTCTGCTCGTAGCCGTCCAGCATCAGCCAGAGGAGGGTGGTGCGCCCCGTGCCCGTGGCGTCCAGGGCGCGGGCGTCGCCGTCGAGAAGATACGGCAGCAGCATCTCCAGGGCCTTCGATTTGCCCGCACCGTTCTTGCCGCGCAGCAGGAGACGACCGTCGCCGAACGTGAACTCCTGCTCGTCGTACTGCCAGACGTTGCGGATGCCGGCACGGTGCAGGCGGTATCGGTGGCGGGAGGTCTCGGTGGGGGTCATCGGGGCGATTCCTCCATGACGGCGTCCGCGGAGGACCGCGACAACTGTGAGGGCAGTGAGGGCTGTGCGGCGGCACGGGGTGTGACCGCGACCGTCGTGGCGTACCTGGCCGCCGCGGCGAGGAGTACCCAGCCCGCCGCCCGGTGCGGGCCCCGGGCGCCCGAGACGTCCGCGACGGAGCGGCCGTCGGCCACCGTCTCCTCGTACCCCTCGGGCAGGCCGTGGCCGTCCGCGCGCACCGGTCCCGCGGGCGCCATCAGGCTCATCCTGACGAGGAGGTCCAGTACGGCGGCGAGGAATCCGTCCCGGTCCTCGACATGGCCGCGCTGCCAATTGCTGCGCCTGCCGTACTCGTCGACCAGTTCATCGAGCAGTTCGGGCAACAGGCCCTCCGGTACGGGGACGCCGATGACCAGTCGGCCGCCGATCGCGGGATGCCCCGGCTCCTGCGGGCGCAGCCGGTCGACGAGCCGCTCCACGAGCAATAGCGCGGCCTGGGCGACCGTGCCGGTGCCCGGCAGGTGCAGATCCGTGAGTTCGGCGTCCGGGTCGATGAGGGCGATGCCCTCGGCTCGGATCTCGGCCTCCAGACCGAGCAGTTCGGAGAACGCCTGTGCCTCGCGCCGCTGCCGCGTCCGCAGCCATTCGCGCTCGGCGTCGGTGAGGTCGTCGAGGTGCACGACCGGGGTTTCGACCAGACGCCTGCGAACGTAGGTACGCGGTCCGCCGAAGCCGGGGTCGGCGGCCCGGCGTACAAGGTCCGCGCCGTCGCGGCTCTGGGCGAGCGGGCCGGCGACCACGGCCCGCGCTATCTCGCGGTCCACGCTCAGCAGCGCCTCGCCGGCCTGTTCCTCGGCGACCGCCGACACATTGCCCTCGGTCTCCGCGAGGACGCCCCAGTCGACGAGCCGGCGCAGCGCGGCGGCGAGTGTCCGCCGCTCGGCCTGCCGTCCGGTGTCGGTGATCTCGATCCCGGCGTCGACGGCCGCGGCCCGCAGATCGGCGACGAGCTGCGAGAGCAGCATCTGTTCCGGCGCGGTGACGAGGACCGACAGGGCGAGGGCCAGATAGGCGTATGTCCGTGGAGTGAACGGCGTCCCGGTCGACGGCCGCTCCAGCCGGTGCCCCGAGCCCGGCCCGAGGCCCGACTTGAACAGCCGGGCGTAGGTCGCCTCCACCAACAGCCGATAGCCGAACACCTGCTGGAACCGCTGGGCGAGCCAGTCGGCGTGGCGGCGGACGAGCGGGAAGGTGTCACCGTGCGGTCCGGCGCTGGTGACCAGAGGGTGCGCCAGGAGCAGCCGGGCAGCGGCGCGGCGCTCGGCGGCGAGAGCGACATCGTGGGCGGAGGGCAGGGGCATCAGGCGCTCGCCTCCTCGGCGGCGGCCGAGACACTCCCGGAGGCGGGGGCCAGGGCACCCCCAGCGGCGGGAGCCGAGCCGCTCCCGACGACATGAGCCGGCACCATCCCGGCACCGGAAACCAAAGCACCCCCGCCGAGAGGAATCGACACACTCTCGACAGCCAGCGTGAGGTCGTCCGCCGTCAGGTCGCCGTCCACGGAACGCAGGAGCGTGTGCCGGCCCGGAGTGCGCCACGCCGTCAACCGGATGCCGAGGTCCGCGTCACTGGCCTGCGCTCCCTCGAGCTGGAAGTCTCCGGTGTCCATGTGCAGTTGGGCGTTCCCCAGCGCCGAGGTGAGCAACTCCAGGAGCAGCCGCATGGCCGCCGCGCCGAGCCTCACCCGGTCGAACCTGCCCGACGCGCTGCGGAGTTCATCGGCCGCCGCCCGCCGGGCCTCGGCTTCCTCTCGCGCCCGCTCCATGAGGCGGTGCTTCTGCTCGGCGTGGTCCTCGGCCGCCGCGGCACGTCCGCGCGGCGCCCGGCTGCCGCGCTCACGCAAGGCCACGGGTACGTCCACGACGGGTCCGGTCCACCAGCTCACGTACGCGGGAACGGGCCGGTCCGGGTCCGGTGCGACTCCCAGGTGTCGCGCCCCGTAGAGCCCGAAGGCGGCCACCCCCATGTCGTGCGCCTCCTCCGGCTCCGCGGTGTCGAACCAGGCCGCCAGCCGCAGCAGATCCTTCCGGCGGGACATCTCACCGGAGGCCGAGCGCAACATCCGCTTGGCATTGGCGAGCAGGGACTGCAGGGCGCGTAACGTGGCGTCCCGGAGCTGGTCCACCTGGCTGCCGTGTCCGTGCCCGCCGGTGTCGGTGAACCAGTCGCGCAGTCCCTCCCAGTCGGCGAGGTCCCGTCCACGGCTGCGCTGCACCCGCGTCTCGGGCAGCCCGTCGGCGAGCGCTCCGATACCCGACGTGTGGGCGTCGATACGGGTGAGGAGCGCGGGCAGATGGGGCCAGACGGCGTCCAGGTGCGCGGCGATACGCGGGGCCCGGAAGGAGACCTCCTCGGTGATGGCCTCCACGTAGTCGAGGAGCAGCTCCTTGAACCCCTGGTACTCGGCGCCGTCGAGGTCGTAGCGCGCCAGGACCTGGCCCAGATAGGCGTAGAAGTCCCGTACCGACTCGGCGAATTCGGCGAACTGCACGAAGAGCGTGCTGATCCGCTCCAGTGCCTGCCGCGGGTCCGCGCCGCCCGGTGCCGCGACGAGCGTCGCGATCTCGCCCAGGCCGCGGTCGACGAGCGCGAGCAGTTCGCTGCTCACCTCGCGGGCGGCGTCCGCACCGGCCAGCACCTCGTCCGCGTCCCGCTGAACGCACTCCCCGAGCTTGGACAACTGGTAGCGGGACCGGGAGCGCTGGTATTCGGCGATGGTCGTCGCCCGCACCGCGTGCGTGCTGCGCAGCAGGTTGCCCCAGCGCACGAGTTGTTCGAGCCGGGCGGTGAGCGTCTCCGCGTCCAGCGCCGCCCCCGGCCCGCCCGATCGCCTCAGCTTCACGAGCACGTCGGGCACGGCCAGATCCGCGAGCAGCGTGCCGCAGAACACCCGCATCACCGCGAGGTGTTCCAGGCGCTCCGGGGCACTGAGGTAGGCGTACGCGCTCAACCGCCGCCAGGCCTCCGCCCCGGGCTCCTCTTCTCCGTACGAATCGTTCCCCTCCATGTCGCCGAGGGTACGGACCACCACTGACACTCTGGCTCAAGTCGGCGAAATCAGGGACATCAGAGGATCACGGACATCGGCCTTCGGAGGACCGGGACCATCAGAGGGGCAGGGACAACAGGAGAGAAGGCTCCCACTCGGCCAGCCCCTCACCCCCTCCCCGGCGCCCCCAACAACCCTTCACTCTGCGCCCCCAGCCACGTCATCCCATACGTCTCCGCCCCCCGAGACGCCTCCCGCAGCAACCGCACCGCGTTCGGTTCGCTCCCCGGTCCGCCCACGCGGCGCACGGCGCGGGCCTGGGCCAGGCGGAGGCGGGCGAGTTCGGGCTGGGAGGAGCGGGCCGGGATCGCGGCCCGGCGGAAGTGTTCGAGGGCGGTCTCCGGTTCGCCCGCGGCCAGGGCGAGGACGCCGCAGGCGCGGGCGGTCGGGCCGACGAGGACGCTGGGCCAGCCGCCCAGGGCGATCTGCTCGCCGTCGTGCGGGGCCAGGCGTGCGCGGAGTACGGGCAGCACCTGTGCCAACTCCGTGTCGAATCCGCCCTGGAGGTCCAGCGCCGCGCAGACCTCCGCCAGCAGCACGAGCGCGGGTACCGCCCAGCCCGACGGCGGGAAGCGGTCGACGTCGGCGACGCAGCCGAGGAGCAGGTCCGCGCCCTCGGCGTCCTGCCCGGTCTCGCACAGGGCTAGGGCAAGACCCGCCCGCCAGACCGGGAAGTAGGCGTGGCGCTCGACGTCGCCGGCCAGGTCGGAGGTGAACAGCTCGGCCAGTCTGCCCTGTTGCCGCAGCAGCCAGTAAGCCTGGCCGAGGCGGGTCTGGGTGAGGTTGTCCGCGGGGACGGCGTAGTCGGCGCGGAGCAGTTCGATGAACTTCAGCGACTCCACGAAGATCCACTCGGCGGCGGCGTCGAACCGGCCGTGCCACAGGTCGAGCAGGGCGTCGAGGGTGTGCCGCTGCCAGAGGGCGAGGGCGCTGTGGGTGTCCGCGGCGTGCTTGCGGTACTGGTTCGCGGTGGCGAGGGCGCTGAAGATCCTGCCGTTGCGGAGTTGGTCGATGGCGACGGCCATCAGTGCCTCGCCGCGGAAGTACGGCGAGTCGTGCCGGGCGGCGGCTTCGCGCAGCCGCTCGGAGAGCGTCAGCGACTCGGGGGCCGGCATGAAGTCGTAGCGTGCCCAGCGACATTCGGTGAGGACTTCGCAGCGCACCTCGTCGTCGCCGTCGTCGGGTAATCGGCGCAGGGTGTCCTCGGCGAGCCGCGCTCCCTCGGCGGGCCCCGCGAGTCCGGCCGCGGTGTCCTGGCTGACCGCCAGTGCCATCTTCTTCGCGAGGTGGGCTTCGAGCCGTAGCCGCAGCCCCGCCGCCTCCGCGCCGCCGTCGCCGTCCAGCGCGGCCAGGCAGCCCCGGAGCGACTGCAACAGCTCACGGTCGACCTGCCCGGGATCGGACCAGCGCCGGGCCATCCTGATCACGGCCTCGGCCTGCGCCCGCGGATCGCCCTCGGCGCCGCGGTACGCGGCGGTGTAGTGCCGTTCGGCCTCCCGCATCTCGCCCGCGGTATGGCTGAGGTCACCGCGCCGCAGCAGCCGGCGGAACTCCGCGCGGTCCGGCCCGGCGGCCGAACGCCCGTCCCGCTCCGGCGACTTGACCGCCCCGGCGACCCGCTCACCGGCCCCGCCCCGGACCGCTTTCGGTACGGCGTCGGAGCCCGGCAGCGGTGCCAGCCCGACCAGCGCGCCCTTCGCACCCAGCACCTCGTCGCACAGCTGGGCCAACTCCAGGGACGCCCTGCGGCGCCCGTTCTCCACGCGGCTCAGGAAGCTGCGGCTGCAGTACACCTTGCCGGCCAGCTCACTCAGCGACATGCCTGCCGCGATGCGGCGCCGGCGTAACTCGGCGCCGAACCCGTCGTACTCGATGATCGTCCCCCCAACAACTGACCGCCCTCGCGGTGTTGCCAAATACCCGCTGGCAACACCCAACCCCTCCGGTCCGGCCCGATGACCGGGGAAGCTGTCTGTGCCGGAGCCTACGGGCACGGGGGCGCGCCCCATGGGGGAACGGGCGCACTGATCATGCCTTCGGACGAACCCGAGGCGCGTGCTGCGGTCGATATGCCGGGGGCACTCGACCGCAGCACATCCGGCGCCGACTCCCCCGTGTTCCACGTGTTCCATGGGGGCACCGAAGAGCTGAACGACGACGGGGGAATGGGGGGTCCACGGTCCGGGGCGCGCGGGGGGCGCTCCGGGCCCCGGATCCAGGACGCCCCGGTGCACCCGTGCGCAGGTGTACCGGGGCGAGTCCGTCGGGTCGTCAGCCCTGGCTGCAGTAGTCCACCCAGCGGTGCGAGGAGATGTTGTTGTTGACGCTCTTGCCGAACTGGTCCAGACCCGCGCCGTAGGTGAACTTGTAGTTGCCGGTCGTGGTGTCCCACCAGCGGTCGCCCTGGCTGATGCAGGCGTGCGCGCCGCCGCCGCTGGGCGCGGTGTACAGGTCTACGGCGTCCAGGCCGCCCGCGTAGCCGTTGTTCCAGATGTCGGAGGTCAGGTTGCGGCAGCTGCCCCAGTTGTCGGAGTTGCCGGACCACTTGCACTCGCGGCCGCCGCCGTAGGGCTGGGTGTAGACGTGGAGGTAGCCGTCCCCGGCGAGTTGCGCGGTCGCGGTCTTCTGGGTGCCCGCGTCCAGCGCGCTGGCGCTGGAGACCGGGGAGAAGAGCGCGGCGACGGCGGCGGCCGAGACCGCGACGGTGAGGAGACGCTTGACGGACATGGTTTCCCTCGTTTCGTTGTGAGTGGGGTGATACGCCCACGGTGAGGTGATGCGCCCACCGTGGGGGGATGCGCCCACGGCTCGACGGCCGTGGTGGTCTGTGTGTGTTGGGGTCTGTGTGAGTTGGAGGGGGGAGGAGGCGGGCCGGGTCAGTCGGCGTGCGCGACGATCTCGCGGGCCCGGGGCAGCGCCTCGCGCTTGAGGCGCGTGAGGTCGGCCGTCTCCCGGGGGTGGCTCCGCCGAAGCTCGTCCCGGTACTCGGCGTCCAGGGACTTGGCCACGGACGACAGGCCGCTGGAGACGGCACAGGCCGCCTCGGCCGAGGCAAGTGCTACCTCCTTGGCGTGCGGCCACGGAGTCTCCGGCCCGGTGGCCGCCGCACGGGCCCGGGCGGGGTCCGCGTAGGTGTACGTCCGCTCGCGCATGCAGCGCGCCCACGGTTTGACGGCCGCCCGGTAGCGCTTGTCGTCCGTGACGAGGCCGACGCGCATACCGGCCAGGCTGCCGGTGACCCGGGTGGCCCGGAACCAGGCCTGGAGATCGCCGTACAGCTGCCGTTGGGCGGTGGCCTGGCAGCCCTGGTCGCTGTGGGAGACGCGGATGCCGTTCGGGAGGCGGGCCGAAAGTCCCTGCGCCTGCGCCCCGTTGAGGTCGCTCACCAGGACGGCCCTGGTGCCGGCCGGCACGGAGTGGAAGTACCGCTGGTTGGGGTCGCTCCGGACCTCGGCCTCCCGCTGCCGCCGCAGATCGGTGCCGTAGCCGTGGGCCTTGGCCCATGCCGGGTCGTCCACGACGTAGGGGAACCGGACCGAGACGTCGTCGGGGGCGGCCGGCTCGACCCAGTACTTGTGTCCCTCCTTCTCCATGCACTTCTTGATGAGGAGCTGCTCGGCGAGCCGTAGCGTCTCGGCCGTGCTGCCCGCGGCCCGGGGTGTGGCGCTCCCGGTCGCCCCGGGGGTGGTCGTGGTGCCCGCGCATCCGGTGGCCGTCGTCGCCAGCAGACCGGCGGTCAGCAGGGCCAAGGTCCAGCGGTGCATGGGGCGGCTCCCGGGGATCTGGTCGAACGGGCGAATGGTCGAACGGGCGAGTGCTCGAACGGGGCGTTGCTTTCGAGCCGTTGACGCCCCGCGGGGCCCGTCCGTATGCCCCCGGATCACAAGGTTTTCTTCTTTCTCCGGCGGTCATACGAGGGCGGCCCGCGGACCGTCCCCCGTGCGCGCGACAGGCCTCGCCGACCGGCTGAAACCAGCCAACCGGCGGGAAGAGGGAGGAGCGCCGACCACTGGCCGAGGCGCGTACGACAGACGTCACCTGCCACGACGTTGCAGGTGAGGGACACCGGTCCGCCGAGTCGATCGAATCCGGTCACGGCGGTCCGGTCGTTGCTGTGCCTTAGCTATGTCGTGGGCATGTTCGCCGATATCTTTGCCGTGCTCCATGGGGTGCGTGGTGCGGCGATCGGGGAACGATGTTCGAAGTGCGGCTGCTCGGTCCGGTGGAAGTGTGGGCCGGCGACCGGCGGGCCCCGCTCGGTGGCGTCAGACCTCTCGCGGTCCTGTCGGCACTCGTCGTCCACCTCGGTGAGGTGCTCTCCACCGAGCGGCTCGTGGACTGTGTCTGGGACGAGGAGGCGCCGGCCACCGCGGGCGCCCTGGTCGCCACCCATGTCTCCGCCGTACGCCGGGCACTGGCCCAGGTCACGCAGGACACGGTGGTCCGGACGCGCCCGCCGGGCTATGTCGCCGACCTCGAACCGTCCCAGGTCGACGCCCGCCGGTTCGAGGACCTGCTCGCCGCGGGCCGGGCCGCCGCCGCGGCGGGTCGTCTGGAGGAGGCCGCCGAGTTGCTGCCCGAGGCACTGGCGCTGTGGCGCGGCCAGGAAGCGCTGGAAGGACTGGGCCAGAACTTCGCCCGGATCGAGGCGGCCCGGCTGGCCGAACTGCGGCTCGTCGCCCACGAGGACACCTTCGGACTGCATCTCGATCTGGGCCGCGCGGACCGGACGATCGCCCCGCTGCTCGCGCACGTCGCCGCCCACCCGCTGCGGGAACGGCCGCGCGGCCAGCTGATGACCGCGCTGGTCCGCACCGGCCGCGGCTCCGACGCCCTGCGCACCTACCGGGAGGGCCGCGCGATCCTGCGCGAGGAGCTGGGCATCGATCCCGGCCCGGAGCTGCAGGCACTGCACCAGGCGGTCCTGACCAACGACACACAGGTGGCGGGCACGGCACGCCCGGACCGGACCGGGCGGGAACCCGCGGGGCCCCCGAGGCCGCCGGCCGGCGACCGCTCCACTTCCACCCCCGCGCCGTCCCATCTCCCGCCGGACATCGCCGACTTCGTGGGCCGCTCCAAGCAGATCGCCTGGGCCGCCTCGCTGGTGGGCCGGGTCGACGAGGCGGGCCGTACCGCTCCGCCGATCGGGGTGATCTCCGGCCGGTCCGGCACGGGCAAGACCGCGCTCTCCGTGCACGTCGGCCACCGTACGGCCGAACTCTTCCCGGACGGCCGCCTGTTCGTGGACCTGCGGGCGGCCGACACCGCGCCGCTGCAACCCGCCGACGCCCTCGCCCGGCTGCTGCGCGCGATGGGCGCCGACCCCAAGACCCTGCCGACCTCGGTCGAGGAGCTGACCGGGCTGTACCGCACCCACATCGGCCACCGGCGCGTCCTGCTGATCCTGGACAACGCGGCGGGCGAGGCGCACGTACGGCCCCTGCTGCCGCCCGGCCCGGGCTGCGCCGTCCTCGTCACGAGCCGGCGCCGACTGGTGGCGCTGGAGGGCGCCGACCACCTGGACCTGGCCGTGCCCGGTCAGGCGGAGGCGCTCGAACTGCTGCGCCGCGTCGCCGGACCGGACCGTACGAGCGCCGAGCCGGAGCGGGCCGCGGAGATCGTCTCGCTGTGCGGACGGCTGCCGCTGGCGGTGCGTATCGCGGGCGCCCGGCTGGCGGCCCGCCCGCACTGGGCGCCCGGCCGGCTCGCCGACCGGCTGCGCGACGAACGCCGCCGGCTGAGCGAACTGCGCGCCGGGGACCTGGAGTTGCGCACCAGCCTCGAACTCGGCTACGCCGACCTGGAGTTGCCCGAGCGCCGCGCGCTGCGCCGACTGGCCCTGCTCGACCTGCCGGACTTCGCGGCCTGGATCGCCGCCCCGCTGCTGGACATCGGCACGGAGGAGGCCGAGGAGGCGGTGGAGCGGCTGGTGGACTGCCACTTCATCGACGTGATCGGCGTCGACGACACGGGCCGCAGCCGGTACCGCATCCATGACCTGGCGCGCGAACACGCCCGCGAGCGCTGCCTGTCCGAGGAGAGCCCCGAGGAACGTACGGCGGCCGTGCTGCGGCTGGTGGCCTCCTGGCTGGGTCTCGCCGAGAAGGCCGCCGCCCTCGGCCCGGGCGGAGCCGCCCGCCGCTTCCCCGAACCGGCCGCCGTACGGCCCCTCGACGCGGCGACCGAGGAGGAGCTGCTGGAGCGGCCCACGGCCTGGTTCGCCGCCGAACAGGCCTGTCTGCTCGCGGCAGTTGAGTACTGCGCCGACCACGGCATGGTCCGCGCCGCCCGCGATCTGGCCGGTGCGCTGATCGCGAGTTCGGCCGCGCTGTACAACCAGTTCGACGCCTGGTCCCGTTCGCACGCCGCGGCCATGGCCGCCGTACACCGTAGCGGGGACGGCGAGGGCGAGGCGTGGCTGCTCGCGGGTCTTGGCCAACTGCGCTACGAACAGGACGAGTTCGAGGATTCGTACACCTACTTCGGCAAGGCCCTGCGGCTCTTCGAGGCGCGCGGTGACGTGCCCGAGGGGGTGGCGCTCGCCCTCGCCGGGATGGGGACGGCCCGCCGCGAACAGGCCGGGTACGCCGAGGCGTTGGAGCTGTTGGACGCGGCGCTGGAGCGGTACGGGGAGTCCGCCGGGCGGGGCGCCCGGGCCCGGGTGCTGTACGGCATCGGATACGTGCACCGGGAACAGGGGCGCGGCGCGCCGGCCCGGGAGGCTCTCACGCGGGCACTGGACCTGTACCGCGCGGCGGGCGACCGGCACAACGAGGCGCTGACCCTGCGGTCGCTGGCCCTGTGCCACCGGGCCGAGGGCGCGCTCGCGGACGCCGAGCGCCAACTGCACGAGGCACTGCGGATCTTCGCGGCTCTGCGGGACACCTTCGGGGTGATGTACACCGAACAGTCGCTGGCCAAGACGGAGTTGCGGCTCGGCCGCCTCGACGAGGCACGGGCGCGGCTCGGCCGCTGCCTGACCGTGGCCCGTGAGCGCCAGGACCGCTTCGGCGAGGCGCTCGTCCTGCGCACCCTGGGCGAGTGGCACCTCGCCGCCGGCGATCCCGACAGCGCGCGGGAGCCGCTGGAACGGGCCCTGTCGACCTGGGAGACCCTGCGTCTTCCCCTGTGGCGGGCCCGCACACTCCGGGACCTGGCCGAGGTACGGGAGGCACACGGCGACGCGTCGGCGGCGCGCGCGGCCAGGGCCGAAGCACTCGGCGTCTTCCGGGAGTTGGACTGCCGCGAGGCGCAGGAGCAGGCGACGGACGCTGGCTAGTCCGTACCCGGCCACGCCTGTAGAAGCCCTGGTGGGCCGCCTACAGGCAACTTGCAGAGCAGTTGCAGCGGGGTCCGCGATGCTGATGCACGTGACAGAGATCATCACGCTCTCGGACGCCCGGGTCGCCGCCGTCGCGGAGGACGACTGCGGGGAAGCCCTGGTCGACCTGCGCGGCACGGGCAACCTGTGGATCGACCACCGGCAGGCCGACGACGACGGCAGCTACGCCCACCTCAGGGCCGGTGCGCTACGGCGGCTGGTGCGAGCCCAGCGGCTGCTGCCGGCCGGGGTCCGGTTCCTGGTGGTGGAGGGGTACCGGCCACCCGCTCTGCAACGCCGGTACTTCGAGGAGTACGCGCGGACCATGCGCCGGGCCCACCCGGACGCGTCGCCGGAACGGATCCGTGAACTGGCGAGCGCGTACATCTCCCCGCCGGAGGTCGCACCGCACGTCAGCGGCGGGGCCGTCGACCTGACGCTGTGCGACCAGGACGGCCGGGAACTGCCGCTGGGCACGGAGGTCAACGCGACCCCCGAGGAGAGCGAGGGCGCCTGCCGCACCGAGGCACCCAACATCAGCGCCGAGGCACGCGCCAACCGGGCCCTCATGAGCTGGGCCCTCGACGCGACCGGCTTCGTCAACTACCCGACCGAATGGTGGCACTGGTCGTACGGCGACCGGTACTGGGCGCTGCTGCGCCGGGCACCGGCCGCCCGCTACGGCCCCGCCAACCCACCCGGCTCACCCGGCTCACCCGGCCTACCCGGCCTACCCGGCCTACCCGGCTCGACGGCCTGACCAGCCACCGACCGGGACACCCAACAACCGCACCGTACGGCCGAGTTCACGACCGAGTTCACGGCCGGGCCGAGTTCACGACCGAGTTCACGACCCAGGGGGAAACAGCATGGAGACCAGAACCTGCGCCGTCCCGCCACCGCGACGCGAGGACGGCGACCGGATGAGTCCGAAGGACTTCGACGCGTCCTTCGCCGCCGACATGCCACGCCTGCGCCGCCGGCTGCTGGCCCTGACCGGCAACCCGCACGACGCCGACGACCTGCTGCAGGAGACCTACCTACGGCTCTCCCGACGCGCCCGCGCGCAGAACCTGACGCGGCAGCAGCACCCGTACGCCTACACCTGCACCGTCGCCCTGAACCTGCTGCGCGACGCGTGGCAGCACCCCTCCCGGCGCGAGCAGTCCACCGACCGGCTGCCCGAATCGGGCTGGGACGGCGGGCTGGCCTCCTACGAGGCGTCCCAGACCACGCTGGCGCTGCTGGCCATGCTCTCCGAGAAGGAGGCCGCGGCGGTGATCCTCGTGGACCTGGAGGGCCTCAGCCACGACACCGCGGGCGAACGGCTCGGCGCCCACCGCGGCACGGTCCAGCGCAACCGGATGCGCGGCCTGGCCAAGATGCGCGACGCGCTCGGCGACTAGCCCCACCCACGGGCCGCTCCCCCACGGGGGTGGGGAGCGGCCCGCACGTCCACACCGCCGTCCCCAACTGCCGTCCCCGGCCCGTCCGGTGACGTCGTCCCGACGAAGGAAGACTTCCTTGAACACCAGCAGCACGCGCCGCCGGACCAGCGGCGCGCTCCTGGGGGCCTCGGTCCTCGCCCTGTCCGCGTTCGTCTCCGCCCCGGCCCACGCCGCCGCCCAGGACGCCACCTGCGGTGTCCTGGCACCGGGCGCCTCGGCCACCGCGCAGGCCGCGGTGAACGCGGCCTGTTCGCAGATCGGCGTCTGGTACAGCTGGGGCGGCGGCCACGCGGCCACGCCGGGCGCCAGCTACGGCTACTACGACGGCTCGGACCCCGACAGCCTCCACGACAACGAGCGCAAGGGCTTCGATTGCTCCGGCCTGACGCGCTACGCCTACTACCAGGCCACCGGCAGGGACCTGCTCAACGGCACGGCGGACGACCAGTTCCACAGCTCGCAGGCCTCGGCCCGCTTCTCCGCTTCGCAGGGCTCCGCCCCGCTGCTGCCGGGCGACCTGATGTTCTGGGGCAGCGGGCACGTCCACCACGTCGCCATGTACCTGGGCAACGGGCAGATGGTCGAGGCGTACGAGTCGGGCACCCACATCCGGGTCGCCCCCGTCCGCACCGGCGGCGACTACGCCGGCGCGATCCGGATCAACGGCTCGGGCACACCAACTCCCCCGCCCGCGAACGGCGGTACGGTCTTCGAGACCTGGGGCACGGGGGTGCGCACCCGCTCCACGCCGAGCGTGCGCGGTGCCGTGGTGGACACCTTCGCCGGTCCGACCCAGGTCTCCGTCCAGTGCCAGCAGCACGCCGAGACCGTCACCGCCGAGGGCTACACCAACGACATCTGGTCCAAGCTGGCCGACGGTTCCTGGCTGACCAACATCTACATCAAGGGCCCGGCCTCACTGCCCGGCATCCCGGACTGCGGCGGCAGCAGCACCCCGCCGCCCTCGGGAGGCAGCAAGCCCTTCCAGACCTGGGGCACCGGCGTGCGCACCCACAGCCAGCCGAACGTCAACGCCGGCGTGGTCGACTACTTCGCCCAGCCCACCACGGTCAACGTGGTCTGCCAGGCACACGCCCAGGAGGTCACGGCCGAGGGCTACACCAACGACGCCTGGTCCAAGCTGACGGACGGTTCCTGGCTGACCAACATCTACATCAAGGGCGCGGCCTGGCTGGACGTACCTACCTGCTGACGGGGAGCCGATGCCGTCGGCCGCCGTACGCCTTGAGTGGCGTGCGGCGGCCGACGGTCGACGGTCGGAAGCGATGAACGGCGGACGAGCCGGGCCGTGCGGGGTCACCAGGTGTGAGCCACGTCCACCACGAGATGGTTGGCCGTCTGGAAGACCTGGAACGGCAGCCGAGCACGGACGCCCAGTCCGGCCTGGGTGTATCCCTCGGAGCCGCCGGTGACCTTGAACTCCCGGAAGGTCCGGTACCCGGTGACGTCGGCGGACGGAAGCGGCGGGTAGGGCTGTCCGGTCGCCGGGTCGTAGCGCGAGGAGAACAGCGAGATCTCCAGAATGGCTCCGCCCTTGATCGGAACCACGATGTCGCTCGGGTCCTGATGCAGTACGTCGACGTAGCGGACCGTGTAGCCGATCGGGTCGGCCGTCGTGCCCTGGGCGTCGAAGACCAGGCGGTCGAAGCACTCGTGCTGTCCGGTCCGCACGTCGGTCAGTCGCCTGGAGGCAACGGCGTCACCGGTCTTGTCCAGGCTTCCCCACGTCACGGCACAGTCCACGGCCGTCGGCGCGGCCACCGCCGGAACCGTGCCGGCCAACAGACCGCCGCCCGCCAGCACTGTTGCGGCCAGTGCAGTACCTATCCGTCGCATGACTACCCCCGGTAGCTCGCGTAGGTGTGTGTCCTTTCAGACCGGCGGCTTTCCGGAAGGTTGTGCGCCTCAGCTGTTCTTCCTGTCCTGTCGTCACGGCTCACGCGGTCGTTACGGCTACGCGGTCGTCACGGCCTACGCGGTCGTTACGGCTTACGCGCAAGTCCACCGTGCTCGGCGATGACCTCCGGGACGCCCGAACCGGGCTCCGGACGCCACTGGGTCACCGAGACGACACCGGGCTCGACAAGCTCCAGGCCGTCGAAGAACGCGGAGATCTCATCAATGGCGCGCAGGTTGTACGGAACGGCGCCGCTGGTGTTGTAAGCGTCCTGGGCCTGCTCGAAGACGGGGTCGATGCCGCGTGACCCGTCGTTGATGGAGAGGTAACTGCCCGAGGGCAGGGCTTCCATCAGCCGGGTGACGATGGAGCGGGCCTGATCGTGGTCGGCGACGTGACCCAGGATGTTGCTGAGGATGAGCGCGGTAGGACGACCGAAGTCCAGTGTCCTGGCGGCGACTTCGAGAATGCGGTCCGGGTCCGTCACGTCGGCGTCGATGTAGGCGGTCGCACCCTCCGCGGTGGAGTACAGCAGGGCGCGGGCGTGCGCGAGCACCATCGGATCGTTGTCGACGTAGACGATCCGCGCCTCGGGAGCGAGCCCCTGGGCGACCTGGTGGGTGTTCTGCGCGGTCGGAAGACCGGTACCGACGTCCAGGAACTGCCGGATGCCCACCTCGGAGACGAGATACGCGATGGTGCGACGCCGCTCTCCGAGTCACGCCTGCGGCTGAGGCCCACAACCGGGGGACCTTCGGTGAGGCGGTCGACGCGGTCCGCGTATTTCTGACGTGCCGCCTGACGCGAGACGCCAAGGCGTTCGCCGATCACCGTCCAGGAGTGCCCGGCTGCGCGCGCCTGCCGTACGACCTGGTCGACGGCCTCGTCCGCCGCCATCGGTCCGGGGCAGGGCCCCCAGCTCTCTTGCCGAGCCAGTGCCCGGTCGCATTCACCGTCGTAGGCGAATTCATCGCGTCGTGGATATGGCTCACATTGTCGCGAGTATTCGGAACCGTCGGTGGTTTCTGCCTCGCCGAGGCGATCCCTTCTCTCGCTCATTGTGGGTACACCGCTCACGGTCGGGTGTTTTAGATTCCTATGTCACGATTTAGACTGTCTCACATCACGCCATGCACCCGAATCGCTACCCTGAGACGTCAACCTCGGCAAGTTGCACACCGTGCCGATGGCCCCCTTGCCACAGAATCACCGTTCGGGTTTCACTCAGACTGAACACTTTGGAACGGGGGCCTTCGACACAAGGAGCCAAATCAGGTGCTGACACGTTAGAGAGAGCATCTTAACCACAGCACTCCTTCTCTCCATCCTCCCGTCTCTTGTTCGTCCGGCGATCTCTTTCTTGCGCGGAGGCAATTGATGAATTCATCGAGTTTTTCTTCCCTCTCTGCGGGTTCTGGACTCGCCCGGCCCGCAGAGCCGGGGCAGCCGCAAAGAAGGCCCGGCGCCGACGGTCGGCGCGGCGACGTTCTCACCACGCGCGTGGGGCTCCAGATGGCACCCAACCTGAGTTTCGACGCCTGGGAGCGGGCGGGCGGTCAGCTGGCGGGAGTGATCGACTCGTCATCTTGGTGGCTGGGCGACTGGCTCGTATACGGGAAGGACCACTATGCCGATCGCTACCAACTGGGCATCCGCACCGCCGGCCTGAAGTATCAGACACTACGTAACTACGCATGGGTGTCCAGAAGGTTCGAAATACCAAGACGCAGGGCCGGTCTGACATTTCAGCACCATGCCGAAGTCGCGTCCCTTCCCTTCGACAAGCAGGAGAAATGGCTCGACGATGCCGAGGCGAAGGGGTGGACGACCAAGCAGTTGCGGAACGCCGTCAAGGCGATCGACGCAGCGGAATCAGCAACGGAGCCCCGCCCGGACTCGCCGCGCCAGTTGGCACTCCCGGGCAACCGGATCGATCGATGGCACAAGGCCGCCGAACACTCCGGTGTCGACTTCGACAAGTGGGTACTGGTCACGCTCGACAGTGCTGCGGGCCAGATCCTGGAGCACAACGACACCATCACAGCGTTGAGTGCCTGACGCCTTGCTCTCCTGCCGTCCCCCGCGCAGCCGGGGGACGGCTTCGGTGGTTTCGGCAGCGGGTTCAAGTTCTCTGCCCGCGCGTCTCGATGCGTAGCGGCGCAGCCACCCGCCGCGCGTCAGCGTCTGCTGATCCCTCAGGGCAGTTGGGCGATGAGCTGCGCCGTTTCACGGTGCCGGCCGCAGGGACGCTGGGCGAACGAGTCGCGGACACGTTCGCGGACGTGCGGTTCCTGTTCCTGGCTGAGTTTGAACATGCCCTCGGCGCCGGTCACGGCAATACGGAAGGCGCCGACGCCGGGGAGGAGTTGGTGGAAATACCCCTCGGACTCCGCCATGTCCCAGCCTGTTCCCAGGTCGTCCTCGAAGGACCGCACCGTCGCTTTGACGACCTCGAGGGTGTCTTCCGCCGATACGATCTTCTCGATCGTTCCGTGAACGTGGACGGCAGTGAAGTCCCAGGTCGGCGCGGCAGGCGTCTTCTCGTAAACCGTCGGCGACACGTAGGCGTGCGGTCCCGTGAACACCAGGAGGACAGGGTCTCCGGTGCGCAGGGCCGCCCAGTGCGGGTTGTGCAGGTTCATGTGCCCGAGCAGGCTGCCACCTGACAGGTCCTCGGTCCAGTCCTGGCTCAGCCGAGGGTCCCGGATGACCGGCAGGTGCGTCGCGAACGGCCCCTCGTTCGCGTCACCGTTCGTGACGCACAGGGCGAGCGGGTTGCGGCGCATCAGATTCACCATCCATGAGCCGTTCGGCTCACGGTATTGGGGCGGCACAAACATAGGGGATTCCTTTCAGTGATGATCGCCAGTGATTCGACTCACCAAGTCAGTGGTGCTGATCAAGATGTCTCGTCAGCAGGACAGCGGGCTCCTGAATAGGCCGATTGATTTCCGGTAACGGTCTCTTACTTCTTCATCCTCGACGCCGTGACCTTCTTCAGGGGCAAGGCACAGCACTCCCACCTTGCCGCTGTGCTCATTTCGGTGGACAGCACGCGCGGCCTCGCCTGTTTCCGAAAGGGGAAACACGGTGGAGAGAGTGGGATGGACCATGCCGCGTGCAATCAGGCGGTTCGCTTCCCATGCTTCGCGGTAATTGGCGAAGTGAGTTCCCACAATACGCTTGAGGTTCATCCACAGGTAGCGGTTGTCGAATTGGTGCAGGTATCCCGACGTGGAGGCGCAGGTGACTACTGTTCCGCCGCGACGCGCAACGTAGACGCTGGCTCCGAAGGTCTCCTTGCCGGGGTGCTCGAGGACGATGTCGGGATCCTCACCGCCCGTGAGCTCTCTGATGCGGGCGCCGAGCCGGCGCCACTCGCCGGGGTCCTGCGTCGTCTCGTCCTTCCAGAACCGGTATCCCTCTTCGGCCCGGTTGATGACCAGTTCGGCCCCCATGGCCCTGACCAGGCGGGCCTTCTCTTCGCTGGAGACCACGCACACAGGCAGCGCGCCACCGTTGAGTGCCAGTTGGGTGGCGTAGGAACCGAGGCCGCCGCCGGCTCCCCAGATCAGCACGACATCGCCCTGTTTCATGCCGGCTCCGTTGCGGGAGACGAGTTGACGGTAGGCGGTCGAATTGACCAGGCCCGACGCGGCGGCCTCCTCCCACGTCAAGTGGGCCGGTTTGGGCATCAATTGGTTGGTCTTCACGAGGGCGAGCTCGGCGAGCCCGCCGTAGTTCGTCTCGAATCCCCAGATGCGCTGTGCGGGATCCAGCATCGTGTCGTCGTGGCCGTCAGGGGACTCGAGTTCGACCGACAGGCAGTGCGCGACGACCCGGTCTCCGGGCTTCCAGCCGCTGACGCCAGGTCCGGTACGAAGGACGACGCCGGACAGGTCGGATCCCAGCACGTGGAATGGCTGATCGTGCCGCTGCGCTCCAGGGACGGAACGGGCGTAGCGCTCCAGGAACTTGAAGGTGGGCAGCGGTTCGAACAGGGCGCTCCACACTGTGTTGTAGTTGATCGAGCTGGCCATGACCGCGACGAGTGCTTCACCGGGGCCGGGTTCGGGGGTCGGCACGTCCTGGATGTGTACCGACTTGCCTGGGTCCTTCTCGGATGTGGCCATGCCGGCGAACATGGTCGTCTCGTGCTTGAGCACGACCGCGCCGCGATAGGAGTCCGGTACCGGCAAGCCGGCGAAGTCCTTCGCTTGGGCGCTGTCGCAGAGCGCGGCACTGACTATCTCTTTCATCTTGGCTTCCTCAGGTCTTGGCGGTTCCTGGGTGGGCGGGTGAGTGCGGGACGAAGGGCTCGACCGAGATCCTGCCGTCTGTGTCCATGCCAGCGCGGCTGATGAGCTGTCGGAGTATCAGCTGCGTCGAGGTGCCATGCCGGTCGGCCCACAGCCGCAGCCGGTCAGCGGTCTCCGGTTCGAGAAGGGTGTCCGCGGACGGTGCGTACGCGTGCTTGTGGTCCGTCCGGGCCGCAGGAGGCGTGCCAGGGCCATCCAGCAGGGCGCAGCGCTGCTCCCGCCAGGCGACGAAGACCGGGTCGAGACGGTTGCGATACACGTCGTGGCTCCGGTCGCCCAGCAGGCGGGTGATGCGGAGCCACTCGTGCAGTTTGGCGGTGAGTTCGGTGTGGTGATCGGTCCGGTCGTCGGGGGGTGGGGAGTGGCTGCCGGCTTGGGCCAGGAGTCGTGCGGTCTCCTCGGTCTCGGCCTTGACCTGGTGGGCACTCCAGCCTTCGGCCATCCAGCACACGTAGCGGCGGGCCGCGTCCTTGGGGGTGTCGGGCGCAGGCCGGTTCACAGCGGCATGTTCCCTCGTTCCGTACGGGTCAGATCGCGTTTGCTTCTGAGCAGGCGCAGGGCGCGTGCCACGTGGCTGCGCGTCGACGAGGGCTGGATGACAGCATCGATGTAGCCGCGTTCGGCGGCGATGTAGGGGTTGCAGAGTCGGTCTTCGTAGTCGCGACGCAGTTCGTCGCGGAGGGCGTCGGCGTCGCCGCCGGCGGCGACGGCCGCGGCCAGCTTTTTGCGATGCACGATGTTCGTGGCGCCTTCGGAGCCCATCACGGCGATCTCGGCTGCGGGCCAGGCGAGGTTGACGTCGGCGCCCAGGTGCTTGGAGCCCAGGACGTCGTAGCCAGCTCCGTAGGCCTTGCGCGTGATCACTGTGACCAGAGGAACGGTGGCCTCGGCGTACGCGTAGATGAGTTTCGCGCCGCGTCGGATGATTCCCGTCCACTCCTGGTCGGTTCCGGGCAGGAAGCCGGGGACGTCGACGAGGGTCAGGACAGGAATGTTGAAGGCATTGCAGGTACGTACGAAGCGGGCCGCCTTCTCGGAGGCGTTGATGTCCAGACAACCGGCGAGGTGCAAGGGCTGGCTGGCGACGATGCCGATGGACGCGCCCTCGATCCGGCTGAAGCCGATGACGATGTTCGGTGCGTACGTCTCCTGGATCTCCACCAGTCCGATCTCGTCGACGATCTGCTCGATGACGTCACGCATGTCGTACGGCTGGGTCGGCGAGGTCGGCACGAGGGTGTCCAGCGCCGGCCGCCGTTCGGCCGGCGAGTCGACGGCGATGTCGACCAGACCGCTGGCCGGGTACTCCGGCGGGAAGGAGAGATTGTTGTCCGGGAGGAAGGAGAGAAGGTCTTTGACATAGTCGATGGCGCCCTCTTCGTCGGTGGCCAGGTAGTGGGCGTTTCCCGAGACGGAGCTGTGGGTGCGGGCACCGCCCAGTTCTTCTACGCCGATTTCTTCGCCGGTCACCGCTTTCACCACGTCGGGGCCCGTGATGAACATGTGTGACATCTGGTCGACCATAACCACAAAGTCGGTCAAGGCGGGGGAATAGGCGGCGCCACCCGCGCAGTATCCCATGATGAGGGAAATCTGGGGGATCACGCCCGACGCTTTAACATTGCGATGGAATATCTCGGCGTACAGCGCCTGCGAGACCACGCCTTCCTGGATCCGGGCGCCGGCACCGTCGTTGATGCCGATGATCGGCCGGCCGGTGCTGAGGGCCAGGTCCATGATCTTGAGGATGCGGCGGGCGTGCACCTCTCCGAGGGAGCCACCCATATAGGTGGCGTCCTGGCTGAAGACGCACACAGGGCGGCCGTCGACGGATCCGTAGCCGGTGATCACTCCGTCGCCGTAGTGCTCCTCCCGCACCTCGTCGACAGCGTCCGGCGCTCTGCTCAGCGCATCGAGTTCCACGAAGGATCCTGGGTCCAGGAGGAGGTTCACACGGCGGCGGGCACTGAGTTTGCCTTTAGCGCGCTGTTTCTCCGCGGATCGGCCCGCCTGCTCGATCACGACCCCTTGACGTCGCTGAAACTCCTTGACAGCGTTTTCTCGTTCACGCACAGCCATGAGATACCCGCCCTCGGCCAGAAATCCAAACTGCGAAGATCAGTAGTGTCGACACCAGGAGACTCTATTACTGCGGAATCCTGAAGACAGCCGGCTCCCGCTCTCCGAAATGAACGGACTATGAGAAATTGAATCCCCACGAACAGTTTCACGTAAAGAGGTCCGGGGCCTGTTCCTTCCTGTCCTGCTGCCAGGACACGGGCGGCGGCTCGGCGCGGGGCCGGCGGCAGCATCCGCCGTCGACCGACGTCACGAGTGACGTCATCGAATGTCGCCAGTGACGTCACATCGCTTGCGGTGACGTCATCGATGACGCTACGGTGACGTCATGGACCTCGCCCCGCACGTCACGAATCTCAGCAGGGCGCTCGCCGCGGCCGGAACGGCCGGGGGCAAGGAGGCCGAGGCCTTCCTCGAGCGCTTCGCGATCCCCTTGGAGTCGGCCATTCGGCTCGCCCTGTTGGAGGTGGTCTCAGAAGCCGCGGAGGAGATCAGCGCGAGCCTGCCCGCAGGCTCGGTGGATGTCCGACTGCGCGGCAGCAATCCAGACTTCACGGTCACGATGCCGTCGGAGCCGTCGGAGCCGTCACAAGACGACACGCAGGAGGCGGGTACGGACACCGACGACCCGTCCCTGGCGCCCCTGACGGCCGATGAGGGCCCCATCTCTCGCATCACCGTACGGATGCCGGAGCGGCTGAAACAGCACGTCGACGAGGCCGCAGGGCAGGATGGCATGTCAGCCAACGCCTGGCTCGTGCGGGCTGCCGCCGCCGCTGTCCAGACCGCTCGCCGCAACGGCCCGGGCAAGAACCGCGGCCTGCGCATCGGCCAGCACCACCAGGGCTGGATCCGCTGACCTCGAGCCGCGGCCGACGCCTGCTGTGCCTCCTTGACCACACACCAACACCCCCCACCCAGAAGGGTTCTGCCATGCCTGCCTTCGAGACTCCCGGCCCGATTTCCGTCACCCTCGAACTTGTCGCCGCCGACATTGAGATCACGAGCAGCGACCGCACCGATACGGTGGTCACCATTCGCCCCAGCAGCGACAGCGAGGCCAGCGCGCAGGCTGCCGAACAGACCTCGGTCGAGTACAAGAACGGCAAGCTGCTGGTCAAGGCGCCCAAGCCACGGCGCGGACTGTTCTCGCGGAGCCGCTCCGCCGAGGACGAGAAGGACTCGGCCATCCAGGTCGCGATCGAGCTGCCCGCCGGCTCGGATCTCTCCGGCGAGGCCGCCCTGGGCTACCTCACCGCTCGAGGCCGCCTGGGCGACTGCCGTTTCAAATCCGCCTGCGGCAGCATCCAGTTGGAGGAGACCGCCGGGCTGCGCGTCGAGGCGGCCCTCGGCGACATCCGCGTGGGCCGGGTATCCGGCACCGCGGACATCAACGCCGCCCACGGCAACCTCAAGATCGACTACATCGACGGCTCCGCACGCATCAAAAACCTCAGCGGAACGACGGCCATCGGTGACGTCACCGGTGAGCTGCGCCTCACGGCCACCAACGGGGAGGTCTCCGTCGGCCGGGCGCACAGCGGCGTAGAGGCGAAGAACACCAATGGCGACATCTACATCGGCGAGGTCGCACGCGGCGAGATCGTCCTGGAGACAACCCGCGGCTCGCTCGGCGTGGGTGTCCGCGAGGGCACCACGGCGCACCTCGACGCACGCAGCCTCATCGGCGGCGTGCACAACGCTCTGGACGACTCCGCTGCCCCTGGGGACCCGACGGCCACCGTGCAACTGCGTACCCGCACCGTCATCGGCGAGATCAACATCCACCGGGCCTGACCCACACCATCCATCGCGCAAGAAGTCACGGAAGGAGGGGGCGTGACGACTCCCCAATCGGCCATCACTGTCACCGGCCTGTGCAAGGCGTACGGCAACAAGGTAGTTCTCGACGGCATCGACCTGGAGGTGGCCGCGGGCACGATCTTCTCACTGCTCGGCCCCAACGGGGCAGGTAAGACCACGGCGGTGGAGATCCTGGCCACCCTGATCAAGGCGGACGCCGGCGACATTCGTGTGGCGGGCAAGGATGTGGTGAGGGACCCGGACGGCGTGCGCGGCGCCATCAGTGTCACGGGGCAGTTCGCCTCGGTGGACAACCTGCTCACCGGCAGGGAGAACCTCATCATGATGGCGGATCTGCATCATCTGGGACGACGCGAGGGACGACGCCGGGCCGACGAACTCCTCGAACAGTTCGACCTCGTGGACGCCCGCTCACAGCGCGCGCTGTCCTACTCCGGAGGCATGCGGCGGCGCCTCGACCTGGCGATGACCCTGGTGCGCAGGCCGAGCGTCATCTTCCTCGACGAGCCCACGACGGGGCTCGACCCGCGCAGTCGGCACGCCATGTGGGGAGTCATCCGCAATCTGGTCGCCGACGGCGTCACGATCTTCCTGACGACGCAATACCTGGAGGAGGCCGATCAGCTCGCGGACCTCATCGCGGTCCTCGATCAGGGGCGGCTGGTGGCGCAGGGCACGGCCGCCGAGCTCAAGCGGCGTGTCCCTGGAAGCTATGTGCGCCTGGAGTTCGGTGAACAGCACCAGCTGGACATGGCTCTCGGTGTGCTGGGCGAGGCCCGGCGCGACGCCGACGCCCTGGCGCTGCAGGTGCCGAACGACGGCAGCGTAGGCGCGCTGCGAGCGCTGCTCGAGCGCCTCGACGAGCATGCGGTCGACGTGGCCGAACTGACCGTCCACACGCCCGATCTCGACGACGTGTTCCTCGCCCTGACCACGCCTCCCCGCCGCCAGAAGGAGACCGTCCTGTGAGTTCCCTCAGCTACTCCGTGACCGATTCGATGACGATGCTGCGGCGTAGTCTGCGCCATGGCATCCGTTTCCCGGCCATGCTGATCTCCAGCTTGGTGACCCCAGTCGTGCTGCTGCTGATGTTCGTCTACATCTTCGGCGGAGCGCTGGGGGCGGGAGTCGGCGGGGCCGCGGACGGCCGTACCGGGTACCTGAACTACATCGCGCCTTCGATGGTCCTGCTCACCGTCTGCTACGGCGGTGGCAGCACAGCCGTGACGGTCAGTGTCGACCTGACCGAGGGGATCATCAAGCGGTTCCGTACGATGCCGATCTCGCGCGGCGCGGTGCTCACCGGCCATGTGCTCGGCGGCTTCCTGCGGACCATGGCGACGGTGACGCTCGTGCTGGCGGTCGCGCTGGCCATGGGATTCCGCCCCACGGCCACCCCCGTCGAGTGGGTGGCGGCCATCGGTGTGCTCGCACTGCTCAGCCTGTCGCTCACCTGGCTGATGATCGCCTTCGGCTCGGCGGCCAAGAACCCCGGCAGCGCCAACACCGCGGCCATGCCTCTGCAGATCCTGCCGCTGGTCAGCAGTGCCTTCGTTCCCACCTCCTCGATGCCGACCGGGGTGCGCTGGTTCGCCGAGTACCAGCCTTTCACCCCGGTCATCGACACCTTGCGCGGCCTGCTGATGGGTAGCGCCATCGGCAACAGCGCCTACATCGCGCTGGGTTGGCTCGTCGGCATCACCGTGGTGGGATTCGTCTGGGCCAGGGCCGCCTTCCACGCGCGGGGACGCTGACCCCTGTCCCCCGCTCGTACCGCACGACGGACACCGCTCCCCCGGCACATTCGGGGGAGCGGTGTCCGTCGTGCGGTACGAGCGGAGAGCTTCGATCACTCCGTATCGGTGTCGGCGAGGGCCAGTGCCTCGTCCAGGATCGCCAGGCCTTCCTTGGCCTCGGACTCGGTGAGTGTGCACGGCGGCACGACGTGCGTGCGGTTCATGTGCACGAAGGGCCACAGTCCGCCCGCGCGGCAGGCAGCCGTGAACCGTGCCATGGGAGCCGCGGCCTCGCCCGCGGCGTTGTAGGGGACGAGCGGCTCGCGCGTCTCCCGGTTGCGGACCAGTTCGAGCGCCCAGAAGACTCCGAGGCCGCGTACCTCACCCACGCAGGGGTGCCGTTCGGCCAGGGCGTGCAGCCCGGGCCCGATCACTTCAGCACCCATCCGACGGGCGCGCCCCACGATGTCTTCCGAGGCCATGACGTCGATGGTCGCGACCGCGGCAGCGCAGGCGAGGGGGTGCCCGGAATAGGTCAGGCCGCCCGGGTAGGGGCGACGGGCAAAGGTGGCGGCGATCTCCTCACTGATCGCAACGCCTCCCAGGGGCACGTACCCGGAGTTGACGCCCTTGGCGAAGGTCAGCAGGTCGGGCACGACGCCGAAGTGGTCCGCAGCGAACCAGGCGCCTGTGCGGCCGAAGCCGGACATGACCTCGTCGAGGATGAACACGATGCCGTGGCGGTCGCAGAGTTCGCGAACTCCGGCCAGGTATCCGGGCGGCGGCACCATGATGCCGGCGGTGCCCGGAACCGTCTCCAGGATGAGCGCCGCGATGGTGGAAGGTCCTTCGAAGACGATGGTGTCGTCCAGGTGCTGCAGCGCGCGCTCGCACTCCTGCTCGGCGTTCTGGCTGTGGAACGGTGAGCGGTACAGGAACGGAGCCCAGAAGCGCACGGCTCCTGCAGTTCCCTGGTCACTCGGCCAGCGCCGTGGGTCCCCCGTCAGGTTGATCGCGGTGCCGGTCGCACCGTGGTAGGAGCGGTATGCGGACAGGACCTTGTGGCGCCCGGTGTGCAGCCGTGCGAGTCGGACGGCGTTCTCCACGGCCTCGGCACCGCCGTTGGTGAACAGGATCCGGTCGAGGTCGCCCGGGGTCCGCTCGGCGATCAGCCGGGCTGCCTCCGATCGCGCCTCGACGGCGAATCCCGGTGCGAAGGTCGCCAGGTGGGCAGCCTGTTCCCGTATCGCCTCGACGACGGCCGGGTGTTGGTAGCCCAGGTTGGTGAAAACGAGGCCGCTGCTGAAGTCCAGGTAGCGGTTTCCGTCGTGATCCCAGAAGTACGCTCCGTCGGCGCCTGCCACGGCGAGGGGGGTGACGAGGTCCTGAGCCGACCAGGGGTGGAAGACGTGGGCGCGGTCGTGTGCCGTGATCCGCTCGGCGAGGGTTTCCAGCCGGGTCCGAGAAGTGACCATTTCCTTGTCCCATCAGTGGTGTTGATCGGGGTCGGGTGCGATCCGGGAGCCTTGGACATAGAGCGGCCCCGGAAATCGTTGACGGACGATTTCCGGGGCCGCTCGTGGGGACCGCGGGGAACTGACGGGGGATGTACTCGTCCCCCGCGGTCGGCTCGGGCAGGCGGTGGGCTGTTATCCCCGGTCCCAGGTGACCGGCAGGCTCCACAGACCGTAGAAGGCGATCTCGTCGCGCACCGGAACCTCTTCGGGGGCGACGGCGAGACGGAGGGTCGGGAAACGACGGGCCAGGGCGGGGAAGGCGACCTGCAGCTCGACCCGCGCGAGCTGCTGTGCGACGCACTGGTGGATACCGTGGCCGAAGGTCACGTGACCACGCGCCGACCGCGTGATGTCGAGGTCATCCGGTGCGGCGAACTTGCCGGCGTCGCGGTTGGCGGCCGCCGTGGAGATGGTGACCATCTCCCCGGCCTTGATGAGGTGACCGTCGACCTCGATGTCCTCAAACGCGCAGCGCTGCAGGAAGGGGAGCACGGCGGTGAACCGGAGCAACTCCTCGACGGCGCGCGACACCGCGTCGTCGTCCGTGGCCTTGGTGAGCAGCTCGTACTGGTCCGGATTGCGCAGCAGCGCGAAGGCGCCGAGGGAGAGGGTGCCGGCGACCGTGTCCAGGCCGGCGCCGAGCAGGGTGAGGCCGAGGTTGATGACCTCGTCGTCGGTGAATTCGCTGGTGACAAGCCCGCTGAACACGTCGTCCGTCGGCTGTTCGCGCTTGGCGATCATCAGCTCGCTCATGAAGCCGCGCACCGCGAGGAACGCCTTTGTCTGCTCTTCGACAGAGGCCTTGCCGCGTCCCAGGGCGTGCATGTGGTCGACGAGGTCGGTGAACTTCTGCCGGTCGTCGTAGCTGATGCCGAGCAGCTCCGCGATGACGACGCCGGGGATGAGGCGGGCAAAGGAGTCGACCAGGTCGACCGGCCCGTCCTGCTTCTCCATGGCATCGAGGCACTCTGTGGTGATCTCCTCGACGCGGTCGGTGAGCTGCCGCATCCGGCGGACTGTGAACTGGCCGGTGATCTGACGGCGGAAGCGGGTGTGGTCCGGCGGGTCCATGAGGGAGAGGAAGCCCGGCGGGACCGGCGGCGGGTTCTCCATGAAGGGGGCACCGTCGATGGGGGCGCGGTGGTGGTTGCTGCCGCTGCCGAAGCGCGCGTCGGCAAGGATCTGCCGTGCCAGAGCGTGGCTGGTCACCAGCCAGCCGTCGACGTCTCCCGAGTAGTGGATCCGGCTCAGCGGGGTCTTCTCGCGGATCTCGGAGAGCTGCTCGGGCGGGTCGTAGGGACAGCCACTGGAGCGTTCGCTGGGCAGCCAGATCGCATCCGGCAGTACCTCGGTCATGTGAATCTCCCTCACAAAGTACGCGTTTAAAAACGACTTGATATCCCGGGAGCGAAATGGCTCCAGCATTGTCGGGGTATTCCGATCACCCAGGGCTCCGTCTTGGATCGCTAGCCGGAGCGGCGGGTCAGTTCTCCTCGCAGCACCCGTACATGCCATATTTTTTGGCTTACCGCCATGGGGGAAATCGGAATACCCCGGGCCCTCTCGTGGAAGGGGGGTGGGTGCTCTGCCGACTATAGGAGGACGGGGTGGCAGGGGATAGGGCGAAGCTGATTCCGGCCCGCTCGGTGTCCCGGCGACAGGACACATCCTTGTTCAACCCGCTCTGAGCACAGGTATGTTCGACATCGGTTCGGTGCACCCAGTAATAGTCGGCACCTCTCAGAGATCGCAGAAGGATGGTTCCATGCCGTCTTCCACGTATGACGACGACGCAGCCCGGTCGCCCGAGATTACAGATCTGGAACACGCCACCATCGCTTGGCTGTGCGAGGAACTAGAGGATTCGGAGATCATCGCGTCGGACAATTTCCTTGATATCGGAGGCCATTCACTAGCCTTCGCCAGACTCAACAAATTCCTCGCGGATTCATTTGGCGTGAACCTCGACATGAAGGTCGCCTACGACGAGCCCCTCTCCATAGCCGTGGCCAAGGCACAGCCGGTCCGGTCACACGCGTAGCCGAAGCCAGGAAGGCACAGCATGGCAACGAGCATCGAGCAGAACCCCCTCTCCCTGTCCGACGAGGAACTCGCGTTCTTCCACAAGAACGGCTACATCGGTCCGCTCACCGTCTACACCCCCGAGGAGATGGACCGGCTGTGGAAGCAGGTCCACCGGGAGACCCTGGATCGCAGCCACGCCGCGTATCCGGAGGTCGACGCAAGCATCGGGGCACCGAACATCTTCAACTACGACCGGCACCTCGACATCGATCTGCTGGTGGAACACATCTGCAACCAGAAGATCGTGGACCGGGTCGCGTCGATCCTCGGCCCCGATCTGCTGTGCTGGCGCTCCGAGTTCTTCCCCAAGTACCCCGGTGACGAGGGCACCGACTGGCATCAGGCGGACACCTTCGCCAACGCCAGCGGCAAGCCTCAGCTGCTGTGGCCCGGCGAGTCGCAGGAGGACTTCGGGGCGGGCACCATCACCGTCTGGACCGCGTTCACGGACTCGACCCGTGAGAACGGCTGTCTGCAGATCATCCCCGGCACGCAGAACAAGATGAACTACGACGAGACGAAGCAGATGGAGTTCGACGAGGGGCGCATCAACGCCGAGGTCAAGGACGGCGTTCCCCGGGGCTTCTTCGGCTACGACTACCGGCAGCTCCAGGTCGACCCCGACTGGAAGCCCAACGAGGAGGACGCCTTCTCGCTGGTGATGGAGCGCGGCCAGTGCGTCATCTTCTGGTCGACGCTGATGCACGCCTCGCTGCCCAACATCAGTACGGGCAAGGACTACCGCATGGGATTCGCCACGCGTTACGTACCTACCAGGGTGCGGGTCTATCCGGACACGGACCACATCGAGGAGTACGGCGGCAGCATCTCCTTGGACAAGTGGGGCGCCGTACTGGCGCGCGGCGGCGACGACTACGGCCACAACAAGATCGCCACCGAGACGCTCCGGGGCACCCCGGTCCGCACGGTGGCGGCGCGTTGACACCCACGCCTTCTGCTCGACAGGGACCGGGGCGGTGAGAGGCGCGGTCGCTCTCGTGCCTCCCTCATGCTGCGGCGCGGGCTACTTCCGCAGGCTGCGCCGTGCACTGCCCGATGAGATCGGTGTCCTGGCGCTGGAACTGCCCGGCCATGGGCGCCGCTACGCGGAGCCGTATCTCACCAGCGCGCCGGCCGTAGTGGCCGATGCGCTGGCCCAGATCGACGGCCCGGTCGACGTCGTCTACGGGGAGAGCCTCGGCGCCTACATCGGGCTCGCCCTGGTGGCAGCACTGAGCGACAGGCGGCGGCCCGCACTGGTGGCGGCGTCCAACGTGCCGCCGTCTCAGCAGCGCAGGGTCACCTCGGAGGACATCGCCACGCTGGAATCGGCGGTCGCGACCCTCGCATCCATGGGCGGAGCGATCACCGACGAGGTACTGGACGATCCGCACCTGGCGGCCGGGGCGTTTGCGATGATCCGTGCCGATCTCCTCCTGGCGCGGTCCTTCGTCGAAACCGTCGGCACGACCACGACGCCGGGGAACGTGACCGTTCTGGCCGGCGATCGCGACACCTCGCTGTCCGAGCTGCCCGCCTGGGCCCGGCACACCACGGGTCGCTGCTCGTTCGAACTGTTGCCCGGCGGCCACCTGTTGGCCGAGAGCAATCCCTCCGGCGTCGCCGGCGTACTGCTGTCCGCCCTGACCGAAGTCTGAGGCGGCAGTGGCGTGCCGGCTCGCCCTCCCACCCTGGAAAGGAACACCGTGACACTCTCCGCAGGCCCGGTTCCTGGCCTGACCGATCATCAGATGCTGGTCTTCCTGCTGCAGTTGAGTCTGCTGATCTCGGTCGCCGCACTTCTGGGCAGGGCTGCCGCACGCTTCAACATGCCGCCCGTCGTGGGCGAGCTCGCCGCAGGCGTGGTGCTGGGCCCGTCCGTGTTCGGGAATGTGGCACCCGGCCTGTCCCACTGGCTGCTGCCGCGCGACCCCGAGCAGATGCATCTCCTGAACGCCGTGTCCCAGCTGGGTGTGCTCCTCCTCGTGGCCATCACCGGAGCACATATCGACCTGGGGCTGCTGCGGCGGAGGCGGCGTGCGATCGGACTCGTCAGCGCCGGCAGCGTGCTGCTGCCCCTGGCCCTCGGGGTCGCGCTGGGCACGCTGCTGCCCGACTCGCTGATGGGCGGGGCAGGCGGCCACGGAACCTTCGCTCTGTTCATCGGCGTGGCCGTGGCGGTGAGCGCCCTCCCGGTGATCGCCAAGACGCTGCTCGACATGGGGCTGCTGCACCGCAACGTAGGTCAGATGATCATCGGGGCCGCGGCGGTCAGCGACATCGTCGGATGGCTACTGCTGTCGATCGTCTCGGCGATGGCGACTCACGGCCTGCGCGCGGGCGTGGTGGCCACATCAGTCGGCTGTCTGCTCATCGTGCTGGCCGCCACGGTTCTTGTGCTGCGTCCGCTGGCGGCGCGGGTGCTGCGTCCCACGCGGCACGCACAGCAGCCCGGATTCAGCCTTTCCCTCATCGTCATCATGATCCTGCTGTCCGCCGCGGGCACGCACGCGCTGGGTATGGAGCCCATCCTCGGCGCCTTCCTGTGCGGCATCGTGGTCAGCTCTCTCGGCACGGCCAGCCGCGGGTCCCTCGACTCCGTGCGGACCTTCGTCATGGCGACGCTGGCACCGCTCTTCCTCGCCGCGGCCGGACTCCAGGTGGATCTCACCACGCTGGCACACCCTTCGGTGCTGCTCGCCGCCGTGATCACTCTGGCCGTGGCCATCGGCGCCAAGTTTGCCGGGGGCTATCTGGGCGCTCGTCTCGGCCGCCTCGACCGCACGGAATCCCTTGCGATCGGAGCAGGTCTCAACGCCCGAGGCCTGGTGGAGATCGTGCTCGCCTCCGTGGGGCTGCGCCTCGGTGTCCTGAACACCGCTTCGTACACCGTCGTCGTCCTGGTGGCGGTCGTGACCTCCGTGATGGCTCCGCCCATCCTGCGGCGCACCACGGGGCGCATCGCCAAGACCTCCGCCGAGGTCGAACGGGAGCGCGAGTTCACCGCTCAGCTCGTCGTCTGACCCCAGCAACAGCTTCCCGTCTTCTCCTCCACCAGTGAACGGAGTTCGCCCCGATGTCCCACCAGTCCCCGGCAACACGAAGCGATCCCCTCATCCGGCTCGGACGGGGCAGAGCGGCTCTGGTCGCCGTGTGTCTGGCCGTCGTCGCCGCGGTCGGTTCATCCGGCCCCGCCGTCGGTGCCGACCGCGCCGCGACCGAGCACCGGGCCATCGTCGACGTACCCGGTTCCCGCAGTACGTCCGAACAGGCTCGCCAGAGCGCGCTCCTGGCGTACTGGACCCCCGAGCGGATCGGCAAGGCCCTGACGAACGAGGCAGCCGGCGACTCCCGGTCGCTCCCTCGGGCACAGGCCGCTCCGGTCGACGGGCCGCACTCCACCGCGGTGGGCAAGCTCGTCTTCGAGCACGCCAACGGGAAGCCCGATGCCTGCACCGGCACCGTCATCAACAGTGACTCCGAAGTACTGGTCCTGACGGCGGCGCACTGCCTGCACGACGGTCCGGGCCTCGACTGGACCAAGAACCAGGTCTTCTACCCGGGCTTCCACGATGGCAGCGCGCCCTACGGAGGGTTCACCGCGTGGAACATCGCCACGTCGCCCGCCTGGAGCATCGGCTCAAAGCCCGACTACGAGCACGACTACGGCATGCTCGTAGTCAACGACAACGCCAGCGGTGAAACGGTCCTCGATGCGGCCGGCGGGTACCAGATCGCGCCGGACATGCGCACCGGCGAACAGGTCTCCCTCATCGGCTACTCCGGTCCGCCATACGACGGCAATCACCAGGAGTTCTGCCAGGACCTGGTGGAACCCACCGTCCCGCCCGTGAACATGTGGCAGGTGGAGTGTCCCAACATGACCCCGGGTTCCAGTGGCGGGCCCTGGCTCCTGGACTACGACTACGACACGGGCACCGGCTACATCGGCGGCCTCAACAGCATCAACGACACCGGGAACTTCATGGCCTCGCCACGCTTCGACAACGACATGAAGACGTTCTACGCACTGATGGAGCAGATCGGCGAAGCCCGACCCTAGGTCCTTGTTGTCGCATTCCCGCCCTCCGGAGGGCGGGAATGCGACAACAAGGACCTAGCATGGCCGCCCGAGCCGGAGCAGGAGGCGTGTGGACCCGTGATCTCCCGAGAACCGGCACCGCACAGCCGGCCGGCCACGCATCCCGACGGCGGCTGGGGGGCCCGGCACCCCTCGCTGCCCGCCCCACCGCTCGATCCCGGATCCGCGCAGTGTGACGAGGGTTCAACCCCCGTCACACTGCGCTCACTTGTGCTGTCCGACAGAAGAATCGAACCGGAGGAAGACGGGCTCCGTGCGGTGCGCGCGGGGTTGCTGTCACTGCTGGGGACTTGTCTGGCCACCGATCCGGCGGACCTCGCCCTCGACGACGGCCCTTGTCCGCACTGCGGTGGCCTCCACGCCCCCTCAGCCGTGTCACCCACGGGTCGCCGGGTGCATTTCGCCACGGTCCGGCACACGGGTCTCGTCGTCTACGCCGTCTGTCCCTTCCCCGTCGGGCTTGGGCTCGCCACTTTCGAAGAGGACGGCACCACGGCACTGGCACAGGCCCGCAAGGCGGCTCGGCTCTCAGCGCACCGGGGAGCCGTTGCCCGAGGCCGGTGTGTGCGTCCCCGCGACGGGTCGGTGCAGTACGTGGTGCGCTACGTCGAGACGGCGCCGGCTTTCGGATGTGTCGTCTCAGTGGTGTGGGAGGTGCCCTACGAGGCGGAGCCCGGGACTCCGTGACCAGGGCTCCGAGGAGTTGAAAGCCCGCCCCGGACGGACTTTGTCGGCGGATTCGGTCAGGCGGTCAGTTCGAGTCCGAGGCGGGCGAAGCGGCTGATGTGGGTGGTGCCGATGGAGTTTCGGTCCACCGGGCGCCGAGGCGGGTCTTGTGCGGCCCGCGGTAGGGGGTGGTGCGTGTCCGTGTCGCCCGGACGGCCTGGGAGATGGTGCCTTCCATTCCGGCGCGGGTGCCGTAGGCGGCCCGCTAGTCGCCGGTGTCCTGCTCGCGTCGGCGCTGGTCGAGGACCTGCTGCTGGGGCCGGGTGAGCAGGGTCAGCCTGCGGCCCCACTTGCTCTTGGCGCTGGTGCACGCTGCGCACCGGGCAGGCGTCGCAGTCGGCCTTGGCGAAGTGGACCCGGATGATCTCGGTGCTGATGGGTTTGCGCTGCTCGGACCAGCTGACGCTGCTCCGGTCTCGGGGCGGGTAACAGTGCGGGCCGGCCAGTTGACGGTGAAGGCGCCTTGTCCAAGGCCGTTTCCGGCGCAGCCCTGGGCGGTGGTGTCGGCGAAGGCCGGTCCCGTCGGTGGTGACCACGGTCGTGATCAGGCGCGGGGTATCCGGCTCGCAGGTCTCGGTGAAGTGGACCTTGTGGCCGTCCCCGCCCGCGCCGCGCTTGACGCTGTAGCGGGTGTCGGTGTCCTAAGGGCTGGACAGCCTCAGCCTGCCCGGCGGGAGATCTCTGCCCTCCCGCCGGCGCACCCCCTTCCCGTCCTCATCGCGGTGCAGGTGCTGCACCCACGCGAGTGCGTGGACGGCCTGAAGCAGCGCGAATCCGTCCTCTTCCACGGCCCGCGCCCACTGCCGCCAGGCGTCAGCTCCTTTGAGGACGGGGAAGGAGTCGATGCGCTTGCCGTAGCGTTCGAACCACTGCGGCGCGGCGACCTGTTGCATCCAGCCGGGAGCTGCGCCGGCGACCGCACCGGACCACCCCCGGCGCGGAAACGCCGAAGCGAACTGCGCGTCCTCGAACAGCGGACCGAACTCATCCCGGATCCGCATGGCTGGACAGCCCTTGCAGAACACAGCGCGAGCCACCCGCGCGGTGGCCTGCGGGACGGACGAAGCAGGCACAGGGCGCAGCGACATCACAGCCCCTCCTTGCCTCCCCGCACGATGGAACCGAACCTCCGTCAGACTGCGCGATCAATCAAGATCGCCAAGAGCGGTCACCGAATCCGCCGGCAACGTCCGGACGGGGTGGGCTTCCGGCTCCTCGTGTGTACGGTCAGACCTCCTGGAGCGCCCCGCCGATGATCTCCGCGATCGCGGCGGCCGGTTCCGGCAGGTGCATCGCGTGGTGGCTGCACTCGATCTCGTGTTCCTGAATGCCACCGAGGATGTACGGCTTCCAGTGCTCCGCGATGGCCTCGGGCGAGTCGACCGTGGCGCTGAAGAAGAGTGCCTTTCCTCGGTAGACCGGCGAAGTGAACTGGCGCATGAGGGCGAGGTGCTCGATCTGGATCTCGGTCATACGGTCCACGAGCGCCTCCTGGTCGGCCATCGCGACGTACGCCTCGAACATGCCGCGCACCTCGGCCTCGGGGGCGTCCTGGCTGGCCGCGAAGAACGTGCTGGGGGCGCAGTCCAGGAGGGCCAGCAGGTCGACCTGATGCCCGCGCCGTTCCAGTTCACCGGCGACCGCGTGAGCCAGGGTCCCGCCGAACGACCAGCCGGCCAGGAAGAAGGGCCCCTGTGGCTGCACGGCGAGCAGTTCCGCCACATAGTCCGCGACCATCTCCTCGATCGACTGGGGAATGGGGGCGGCCCCGTCCAGGCCCCTGGCCTGGATGCCGTAGCTCGGCCGGTCGTCGGGCAGGTGCGGGGCGAAGCCCATGTAGCACCAGCTCAGGCCACCGCCGGGGTGGAACCACCACAGTGGCGGCCGTTCCCCGCCCGACTTGAGCGGCAGCACCACGGCG
The DNA here is from genome assembly GCF_045162825.1 of Streptomyces prunicolor. NCBI lineage: Bacteria > Bacillati > Actinomycetota > Actinomycetes > Kitasatosporales > Streptomycetaceae > Streptomyces > Streptomyces prunicolor. The sequence continues at coordinate 3,158,695 of NZ_CP108676.1, forward strand.
TACGGGTCAGCCGACTGACCGGCGTCGGCGCCGGAGGCGAGCCGTCGCACCAGACCAGCGACCGTCGGGGTTTCGAAGACCGCGCGGATCGGCAGGCGCACGCCGAGCAGCATCAGGATCCTGTTGGTCAGCCTCGTGACGAGGAGCGAGTGTCCGCCGAGGTCGAAGAAGGAGTCGTCGACTCCGACCCGCTTCACACCGAGCGTCTGCGCGAACAGTCCGCACAGCACCTCCTCCTGCGGTGTGCGCGGGGCTCGGTAGGTGCTCGTGTCGAAGTCCGGTTCCGGCAACGCCGACCGGTCGAGCTTGCCGTTCGGAGTGAGTGGCATGCGGTCCAGGACGGCGAACGCGCTGGGCACCATGTAGTCGGGCAGGCGCCCGGCCAGTTCCTCACGCAGCCGGTCCGGGGTGACTTCGTCGTCCGAACTCTGCAGGGTGACGTACCCGACCAGGTGCCGCCCGGTGCCGGGGCTGTCGCGTGAGATGACGACGGCCTGGGACACTCCGACACACGCTGTCAGGGCGGCTTCGACCTCTCCGGGTTCGATGCGGAAACCGCGGATCTTGACCTGGTGGTCACTGCGTCCCGCGTACTCCAGCTGCCCGCCGGCGTTCCACCGGGCCAGGTCGCCGGTGCGGTACATGCGCGTGCCGGGCGCCCCGTGCGGATCCGCGACGAACCGTTCGGAGGTCAGGGCGGCCCTGCCGTGGTAGCCGCGCCCGAGGCACGCTCCGGAGACGTACAGTTCGCCGATCACACCCACCGGAACGGGTTGGAGACCGGAGTTGAGCACATAGGTGCGCACGTTTCCGAGCGGAGCTCCGATGGGGGCTCCTGCCCCGGCCTCCGCGCTGTCCGCCCAGAGCGTCGCGTAGAACGACTCGCTCTGTCCGTACGCGTTGACGATCCGGGCCTGCGGCAGCAGTTCACCGATCCGTTCCACGAGGGTTCCCGGCAGTGCTTCACCGGCGAAGACGAGCGTACGGGCGGCGATGTCGGTCTTCTGCTCCAGCAGTTCCGCGAAGACCGAGGGAACGGTGCTGATGATGTCCGCGTCCCGGCCCGCGCCCTCGGCCAGCACCAGGGCGTCGCGGACCAGGTCGACGCTGCCGCCCGTGGTCAGCGCGGTGAACATCTCGAACACCGAGACATCGAAGTTGACGGAGGTTCCGGCCAACATGCGCTGACCGGGGCCCACGTTCAGCGAGCCGGCGAGCTGTGCCACGCCGTTGGTGACGTTGCCGTGAGTGATGGCGACGCCCTTGGGCGTGCCCGTCGAACCCGACGTGTACATCACGTACGCCGTGTTGTCCGGGCGCAGCTCACTTGGGCGCACACCGCCGGTGGCCGCCGCCGTGCCCGTCGCCTCCTCGTCGAGGACGGCGTCGACGTACACGTGCGGAACGCCGCTCCGCGGCAGGACGGCCTCAGTCCCGGCATCGGTCAGCACCAGCTGCGGCCGCGCGTGCGACAGGACGTACGCCAGCCTGCCGCTGGGGTAGGCCGGATCGATGGGCAGGTACGCACCGCCCGCCTTGAGCACGCCGAGCAGCGCGGCCACGAGACGCGGTGTCCGGGGCAGGGCCACGGCCACGATCGTCTCGGCTCCCACACCTCTGCGCGCGAGACCGCGCGCCACGCGGTCCGCCATGGTGTCGAGCTCCCGGTACGTCAGCGTCGTACCGTCACAGACCAGAGCGATGTCGTCCGGGCGCGCCGCCACCTGTCGTTCGAAAGCGGCCGGGATCGTGGCCGGGACGAGATCGGTGGCCGTGTCGTTCCACCGGTCGAGTACCAGCAGCCGCTCCGCGGGCGCGAGGAGGTCCAGCCGACCGCTGCTGCTCTCCGGGTCCGCTGTCGCCTGCCGCAGGACCCGTGCGAGGCGCTGGGCGATGCCTTCCGCCTCGGACCGTTCGAAGAGTCCCTGCTGATAGTGGAGTGTCAGGCGTAGGTGGGGCTCGGTCACCGCGATGACCGTCAGCGGGTAGTGCGTGCCCGAGAACGGGCGGATGCCGGTCACCGCCAGGTCGGTCGTCGCTCCGGCGGCACCGAGACCTTCCTGGTCCACCGGGTACGACTCAAAGGCGATCATGGTGTCGAACAGGGCACTCAGCCCGGTGTCGCGGTGGATGGCAGTGAGCCCGTAGTGGTGGTGATCGAGCAGTGCGGCCTGTCGGCTCTGCAGCCCGGTGAACACCTCCGTGAGGCTCTGCGAGGGTGCGCAAGTGACACGCACCGGAAGGGTGTTGATGAACAGGCCGACCATCGAGTCGGCCCCGGGCAGCGTGGGCGGCCGACCGGAGACGGTGGCTCCGAAGACCACGTCCTGGCGTCCCGTCAGACCTGCCAGGACCAGGGCCCAGCTGCCCTGCACCAGCGTGTTGACGGTGACTCCCAGCTCGGCGGCCCGGCGCGCGAGCGTCTGAGCCTCTTCCGGTGACAGCGGCACCTCCAGGAGACCGATGCCGCTCTGGTCACCTCCGGACCGTCCCGCGGCCAGGAGGGTGGGCTCGTCGACGCCTTCCAGTTCGCGGGCCCAGGCCTGCGCGGAGGCGTCCTGGTCCTGCGCGGAAAGCCAGACCAGGAAATCACGGAAGCCACGGACCTGAGGCAATCCCGTCGCATCTCCGCGGGAGGAGTAGAGCCGCAGCAGGTCCTGCAGCAGGACGGGCAGGGACCAGCCGTCGAACAGGACGTGGTGGGCGGTCAGCACCAGGTGGCAGACCGTGTCGTCCGTCCGGACCAGGGTCATGCGCAGCAGCGGGGGCCGGGCCGGGTCGAAGTTGGTGCGCAGGTCGCGGGCGAGGAGTTCATCGAAGGCACTGTCCCGCTCGGCCGGGTCCGACAGAGTCCTGAAGTCGGCTTCCTGCCAGGGCAGTTCGACGTCGTCAACGATCAGCTGGACGTGCCCGCCGGTGGTGTCGGGGACGAACGCGGCCCTGAGGTTGGGATGGCGGTCGAGGAGCGCCTGTCCGGCGGCGCGGAGGCGATCGGGTTCGACCGGGCCGGTGAGTTCGAAGGCCAGCTGCATGTTGTACGCGTCGAACGTCGCGTCGGCGAGCATCGCGTGGAACAGCAGGCCGGACTGGAGCGGTGTCAGCGGCCACACGTCGGCGAGGCCGTGATGGGCCTTCTCCCACACCTCGAGCTCTAGCTGGCCGACCTCGACGAGGGGCAGGTCGGAGGGGGTGAGACCGCCGGCCCGCGCGTCGTTGCGCACATGGTGGGCGAGCGCGGCGAGTGCGTCGACCCACAGGTCGGCCAGCGCCTTGACGTCGGCCGTGGACAGGATCTCGGCCGGGAAGCTGAAGACCGCGCCCAGCTGGGTGCCCTGGTCCGTGTCGGAGGCCACCGCCGTGACATCCAGGACGGACATCGCAGGCATGTCGGCATCGAGGTCGGCGATCACCCCGCCCTCCGGGGCCTGGGTCCAGCCCAGGCCCCGAAGCTCCTCCGGCATGTCCGCCGAGGAGAAGCGGCCCAGGTAGTTGAAGCCGATCTGGCCCGTCTCGAAGACGGACAGATCGCGTGCGGTTTCCGCGTTGAGGTAGCGCAGCAGTCCGAAGCCCATGCCCTTGTCCGGGATCGCCCGCAGTTGCTCCTTCACCGCCTTGACCGCCCGGCCCGCGGCCGCGCCCCCGGCCAGTGCCTCGGCCAGGTCGCATCCGGTCACGTCCAGGCGCACCGGGAACATGCTCGTGAACCACCCGACGGTGCGGGACAGATCCGCACCGGGTACCAGATCCTCCTCGCGGCCGTGCCCCTCCATCCGGACGAGTGCCGAGTACTCGGCGACACCCCGCCGGGAGCGCCACTCGGCCAGCGCCAGAGCGAGGGCCGCGAGCAGCCCGTCGTTCGCCCCGCCGTGGAAGGCAGCCGGCAGCGTGGTCAGCACCGCCTCCGTCACGTCAGCCGGCACGGAGACCTGGACACGTTCCACGGTGGCCATGGTGTCGACGACCGGATCGATGCGCCGCTCACCCAGCAGCGGATCCGGGCCGTCCAGAATGCCCCGCCACAGCGGGAGTTCGGCGGTTCGCTCCGGCCGCGCGGCTTCCTCGGCGAGGGCATGCATCCAGCGCCGCGCGGACGTTCCCACCGGTGGCAGGGCAGGGGCGTGGCCCGCGCGCACCTGCTCCCAGGCCGTGGCCAGATCGGGCAGCAGGATGCGCCACGACACACCGTCGACCACCACATGGTGCAGCACTACCAGCAGCCGGCCGTCTCCCCCGCCGAGGGGATCGAACCACACCAGTTGTGCCATCTGGCCGGCGGCCGGATCCAGCCGGCCGGCCGCCGCGTCCAGCTCTGCGGCGAGCACCGCCCTCCAGTCCGCCGTCCGCCACTGCCCGTCACACGGCACCCGGTGGATCAGGCTGTGGGCCGATACCGTGCCCGGTGCCGATACCACCAACCCGTCCGGGCCATCGGCGCCGGTGATCATGCGTGAACGCAGCACATCATGGGTGTCCAGCACCGCTTGTACGGTCGCGGTCAGCCCCGCGGCGTCCATCCCCTCTGGCAGGGTCAACACCATCGACTGCTGGAACCGACCGTGTCCGCCGCCGAGTTCCAGCATGTACTGGCCGGCCGGCGGCAACGGGGACCAGCCCACGCCACCGCCCTCCAGCTCCGGCAGCGCCACAGGTTCGGTCCCCACGCCCAGCTCTCGTGCCACGTCGGCGAGTCGGGCCACGGTGCGATGCTCGAACACCTCCCGTGGGCTGACCTCGATCCCCCTCGCCCGGGCCCTGGCCACGACCTGGATGGAGCGAATGCTGTCGCCGCCGACGGTGAAGAAGTCGTCGTCGACGCCGATGCTCCCGACCCCCAGAACCTCGCCGAAGACCTCGCACAGGGCCTGCTCACGTCGAGTCGTGGCGGCCCGGAACGACGTGGTCTGCAGTGCGGGGGCAGGCAGCGCCCGCCGGTCGAGCTTTCCGTTGGGGTCGAGCGGGAAGCGGTCGAGGACCACGAAGGCCGAGGGCACCATGAACTCCGGCAGCCGACCGGCAACGAAGCGGCGCAGGTCCTCGACGTCCAGCCCGCGGGCCGACGGCTCCCCGGTGACTGGGCCATCCCCCGCTTCCACGGGGACGACGTAGCCGACCAGTCGGTCGCCGCCTTCGGCGCGCACGCGCCGGAGCTGGACCACCGCCTGGCGCACCCCGGGGTGCGCGACGAGTGCCGCCTCGATCTCACCGGGCTCGATACGGAATCCGCGGATCTTCATCTGTGTGTCGCCACGGCCCAGGTACTCCAGCTGTCCGTCGGCGGTCCAGCGCACCAGGTCGCCGGTGCGGTACATGCGCTCCCCGGCGGGACCGAAAGGGTCCGCGACGAAGCGCTCCGCCGTGATGTCCGGCCGGTTGTGGTAGCCACGGCCCACCGCTCCAGCCACGTAGAGCTCACCCGTCACTCCTATGGGGACGGGAACCAGCCCGGAACCCAGCACATAGGTACGCATGTTGCCGAGCGGGGCCCCGATGGGCACGTTGCCGGTGCCGGTCCAGTCCTCGGGGATCTCGAAGGTGGTGGCGTAGAAGTCCTCCGTCTGGCCGTACGCCTGGACGAGGCGCGCCTGGGGGATCGCGGTGCGCACCTTGTCCAGGAGCGTGGCGGGCAAGCTGTCGCCGCCCAGGACCACGGTGTCCACGTCCATCTTCCCGGCGACGGTATCGAGGATCTCCGAGAACACCGAGGGAACGGCCTGCAGCGAGCCGCCCGTCCAGCCGCCACGCTCGGCCAGCTCCAGGACGTCCCGGACGACTTCGACGGTCGCACCGCGGCTGAGCGCGGTGAACACCTCGAAGGCCGATACGTCGAAGTTGACCGACGTCGCGCCCAGCATGCGCGATCCCGCCCGCACGTCCACCACGTCGGCCAGGCGCAGCACGCCGTTGACGAGATTGGCGTGGTGGATGGCAACGCCCTTGGGGTTCCCGGTCGATCCGGACGTGTACATCACGTACGCCAAGTTGTCCGCCCCCCAGGAAGCCGGCCGTTCAGCCTCGTCGAGGGCGGAGCCGTCACCGGTTTCGAGGTCGAGCCGGTCGAGGTACAGGCAGGTGGCGTTGTTGTCCGGCAGCACCCTCGCGGTCCGGGTATCCGTGATGATCACCCCAGGACGCGCGTCGGCCAGCACGAAGTCCAGTCGCGCACTGGGATAGCGCGGGTCGATCGGCAGATACGCGGCGCCCGACTTGAGGATGCCCAGCATGCCGACCACCAGGTTCGCGTCACGGGGCAGGGCGAGACCGACAATCGCCTCGGGCCCCTGTCCGGCGCGCACCAGCTCCCGCGCGAGCCGGTTGGCTCGTTCGTCCAGCTCGCGGTACGTCCAGGACGCCCCGTCGCAGACCACCGCCACGGCGTCCGGAGTGCGGGCTGCCTGCTCCTCGAACAGCCCCGGAATCGTGAGGGCCGGAAGCGGCACCTGTGTGTCGTTCCACCCGGTCACCACCAAGTCCCGTTCCACGTCCGAGAGCAGGTCGACGCCGGCGACACCCCGGTCCGGACCGGTGGTCACCTGCTGGATCACCCGGACGAAGCGCTCCGCGAGGGCGATCGCCGTGTCCTGGTCGAAAAGGTCCGTCGCGTACTCCAGGCTGCCCTGGACACCGTGCTCCGCATCCGTGCCGTATTCGGCCAGGCCGAAGAACAGGTCGAACTTGGCGGAGTCGACACTCACCGGTTCGTAACCGAGGCGCAGCCCGTCGAGTTCGAAGTCGGGTCGGCTGATGTTCTGCCAGGCGAACATGACCTGGAAGAGGGGGTGGTAGGCGGTGGAACGGTCCGGGTTGAGAAGCTCCACCAGGCGCTCGAACGGCACGTCCTGACGGTCGTAGGCCGCCAGCGACTTGTCCCGCACTCGGTTCAGCACGTCGACGAACGACGGGTCGCCGGACAGGTCGGCGCGCAGCACCCAGGTGTTGGCGAAGAACCCGACGAGATCGGCCAGCGCCTCGTCGGTCCGGCCCGCGATCGGCGAGCCGATCGTGATGTCGTCTCCGGCGCCGAGCTGGCGGAGCAGGACCGCGAGCGCCGACTGCAGCACCATCGACACGGTCGCATCCTCGCGGCGCGCCAACTCCTGTACCTGGTGGAAGAGTTCCGGCTCGATCGTGAACGCGACGCGGTCACCGCGGTGGCCGGCCACCGGGGGGCGCGACCGGTCCGTGGGCAGCTGCAGCGGCTGGGGCGCACCCGCCAGCTCGGCGCGCCAGTAGGTGTACTGGTCGAAGGAACGGCTTGTGGGGTCGCTCTCGTCGCCGAGGAGCCGCTCCTGCCACAGGGTGTAGTCGACGTACTGCACCGGCAGGGGGCGCCAGTGCGGTGCCTCGCCCGTCAGGCGGGCGTGGTACGCGGAGACCAGGTCCCGGGACAGCGGTGCCATCGACTCGCCGTCGCCGGCGATGTGATGCACCACCAGGATCAGCACATGGTCGTCGGCGGCAACTTGGAGGATCGCGGCCCGCAGCGGGATTTCCGTGGCGAGGTGGAAGACGTGGGCGGCGGACTGCGCGACGCGCGCGGACACCTCGTCCGGTGCCACCGGCACCAGCGGAATCTCCAGCGCGAGGTCCTGCGCCGGCCGCACCTGCTGGAAGGGGACACCCGATTCGTCCGCGGACACGGTGGTCCGCAGGCTCTCGTGCCGGCCCACCACGTCCGTCACCGCGGCCCTCAGCGCGGCCACGTCGAGGGGGCCGGTGAGCCTGAGCACGACCGGGATGTTGTAGGTGTCGCTGGGGCCCGCGAACTGGTCGAGGAACCACAGGCGTCGCTGGGCGTACGACAACGGCAGCCGCTCCGGTCGAGCCTGGGGCTCCAGCGCCGGGCGCGCGCGGTCCGCGACGACCAGCCGCGCCGCCAGCCCCGCCACCGTCGGTGCCTCGAACACGGTGCGGACACCGAGCTCGGCTCCGAAATCCGTACGGATCTTCGCGATGAGCCTGGTAGCGAGGAGGGAGTGGCCGCCGAGGTCGAAGAAGGAGTCGTCGACTCCCATCGTTGCGGCAGCGACGCCGAGGACGTCCGCGAAGACCGTGCGCAGGTTCTCTTCGAGCGGGGTGCGCGGGGCGCGGGAGGCGGCTCGGTTGGTGAACTCCGGCTCCGGAAGGGCCTTGCGGTCGATCTTGCCGCTGGTGTTGAGCGGGAATCCGTCCAGCACCACGATCGCGGCGGGGACCATGTACTCCGGTAGCCGCTCGGCCGCGAACTCCCGTACACCGTCGGGTTGCGGAGCGGTTGTCGGGGCGACGGGGACGACGTAACCGACCAGCTGCTTGCTCCCATCGGGCGTCTCCCGGGCGGTGACGACGGCCCGGGAGACCTGCGGGTGGGCGACCAGGGCCGTCTCGATCTCGCCGAGTTCGATGCGGAATCCACGGACCTTGACCTGCTGGTCGGCCCGGCCGACGTAGTCCAGCTCGCCGTGCGCGTTCCATCGCACGAGGTCCCCGGTCCGGTAGAGCCGTTGCCCGGCGTCGAAGGGGTCGGCCACGAACCGGGCCGCGGTCAGCGCCGGCTGGTGCACATAGCCGCGGGCCAGGCCGGCCCCGGCGACATACAACTCACCCACCGTGCCCTGCGGCACCGGCCGCAGCGACGCGTCCAGCACCCGCACCCGGCTGTCCGCGACCGGGCGGCCGATCGGCGGCGCCTGCCCCGTCACTGCCAGCGGGCGGCTGAGCGTGGCGGCGATGGTCACCTCGGTGGGGCCATAGGCGTTGACCATCTGCCGACCCGGCGCCCACTGTGCCACCAGCTCCGGCGGGCACGCCTCCGCACCCACGACCGGCACGGTCAGGACATCGCTGGGAAGGTCGGGCACCGTTGCCAGGACGGCCGGCGGCACCAAGGCGTGCGACACACGCCCTGTCGTCAGTACTTCCGCGAGTTCCCGGCCCGCCAGTACACCCGGCGGAGCGATGACCAGCGCCGCACCGGAACTCCACGCCATCAGCAGTTCCATCACCGAAGCGTCGAAGCTTGGCGATGCCAGCTGCAACACCCGGCTGTCGCCGGTGAGTGCGAACCGCTCCGCCATCGAAGCGGCCAGCGCGCCCACACCGGCATGGGTGACCCCCACCCCCTTGGGCGCCCCGGTCGATCCCGACGTGAAGATCACGTACGCGAGCCGGCCGGGATCCGCGGCGACGGTCGGTACGAGCAGGGGCTCCTGGCCCACCGTTGCCGCTTCCGCTTCCGCGATCTCGGCGGCGTCCAGGACCAGTTGGGGCATGGCCTCATCGAGGATGTGCCGCACCCGCTGCTCGGGGTGGGCGGGGTCGACGGGCACCCATGCAGCGCCGAGCCGGGCGACGGCCAGCACGGCCACCACCAGCTCCACCGATCGGCCGAGCCGCAGCGCCACCACGTCCTCGACACCCACACCGCGGGAAGCCAGCCAGCCGGCGAGCCGCTGCACCCGCGCGTCCAACTCCGCGTACGACAGCTGCATTTCGCCGGAGTCCAACGCGACTGCGTCCGGTGTCCGGGCCACCCACTGCGCGAACAACTCGGGCACCGTGGCCGCCGTCATCTGCGCGGCCGTCCCGGCTGCGCTCCATCCGGTCAGTCGTTCACGCTCGCCCGGCAACCACACGTCAGTACCGCTGACCGGCACCGACGGGTCCGCCGCCACCGCTTCGAGCACCTGCACGAAGCGGCCGGCCAAAGCCTTGACGGTCGCCTCGTCGAAGAGGTCGACCGCGAACTCCAGCCCACCTGAGAGTCCACCGGGGCCCCCGTGGGCATCGGGCTCCTCGGCCAACTGCAGCGTCAGGTCGAACTTCGCGGAACTCAGTGCGATCGGCTCCACGGCTACGTCGAGACCCGGCAGCTCCAGCCTTCCTCGCGCGTTGTTCTGCAGCACGAGCATCACCTGGAACAACGCCTGACTCGCAGCCGACCGCTCAACTCCAAGAACATCGACCAGCCGGTCGAACGGAACATCCGCGTGAGCGTGCGCACCCAGATGAACCTCACGCACCCGATCCAACAACTCCACGAACGACGGATCACCCGACACATCCGTACGCAGCACCACCGTGTTCACGAAGAACCCGACCAGATCATCCAGACCCTCATCGGAACGACCCGCCACCGCCGCACCCACCGGCAGGTCCTCACCCGCACCCACCCGCGACAACACCACCAGCAACGCCGCATGCAACACCATGAACAACGACACCCCGCGCTCCCGCGCAAGGCACGTCAACCGCTCATGCACCTCAGCACCCACCGCGAACGGCACACTGCCACCCCGACGCGACGCCACCGCAGACCGCACCCGGTCGAACGGCAGCGCAATCTCCGCCGGAGAACCCTCCAACACCCCACGCCAATACGCCAGCTGACCCGACACCAGGCTGTCGGGGTCGTCCTCCGAACCCAGCACCCGCCGCTGCCACAACGCGTAATCCGCGTACTGCACCGGCAACGCATCCCAGCCCGGCACCCCACCCGACAACCGCGCCCCATACGCCCGCGACAGATCCCGCAACAACGGCGCCATCGACCAGCCATCCGCCGCAATGTGATGCAGAACCAGCAGCAGAACGTGTTCACCGGGCCCCACCTCGAACAACCGCGCCCGGACAGGAACCTGCACAGCCAGATCGAACGGCTGGGACGCCGCGGCTGACAGCGCTGCCGAGAGGTCACCGGATGCGACGGTCTCGACCATCAGCTCGACTGCCGATTCCGACAGCACACGTGGAACCGGCACGCCATCCACCACGTCAATGACCGTGCGCAACGTCTCATGCCGGCCCACCACATCAGCCAGCGCCCCACGCAACGCCACCACATCCAACACACCCGACAACCGCACCGCGACCGGCATGTTGTACGCCGCACCCGACCCATCAAACTGATCCAGGAACCACAACCGCCGCTGCCCATCCGCCAACAGCATCCGCTCGGTACGCGGCGCCGCGACCAGCGGCGGGCGTGCGTCGGTGCTCGTGCTCAGGTGGGTGGCGAGGCCGGCCGGTGTGGGGGTGTCGAAGACGGCTCGTACGCCCGGATCGGCGCCGAAGGTCGCTCGGATGCGCGCCACCAGACGGATCGCCAGGAGTGAGTGTCCGCCCAGTTCGAAGAAGGAGTCGTCCGCTCCCACCCGTTCCTTGTCGAGGACGTCCGCGAACAGGGCGCACAGGACTTCCTCTTCCTGGGTGCGCGGTGCGCGGTAGGCGCCGGTGGCGAACTCGGGTTCGGGCAGGGACTTGCGGTCGATCTTCCCGTTGGGCGTCAGTGGCATCGCTTCGAGCGGGACGACCGCCGCGGGAACCATGTACTCGGGTACCCGCTCGCCCACGAAGGCGCGCAGCGCCGCGGGTTCGGGACCGGTGGCCCCGGGTGCCGTGGTGACGTACGCGGCAAGGTGGCTGCTGCCTGCGCGGTCGGGGCGGGCGACGACGACGACCTGAGCGACGTCGGGGTGTGCGGTGAGCGCGGCCTCGATCTCGCCGAGTTCGATGCGGAAGCCGCGTATCTTGACTTGGTTGTCGGTGCGTCCGGCGTACTCCAGCTGTCCGTCGGCGTTCCAGCGGGCAAGGTCTCCGGTGCGGTACATGCGGCGGCCCCGGGAGAAGGGGTTGGCGACGAAGCGTTCCGCGGTCAGGTCGTGCCGGTGGAGGTAGCCGCGTGCGACGCCGTCACCGGCGATGTACAGGTCGCCGAGGGTTCCGGTCGGGACCGGGTTCAGCGCCGGATCGAGCACGTAGACCTGGGTGTTGGCGATCGGCCGGCCGATGGGCGGGGTTCCGGTGTCGCCCGGGAGCTCGGCGAGTGTGGACCAGATGGTCGTCTCGGTCGGCCCGTACATGTTGGTGACGCTCTCGGCGGTCGCGTGGAGGGTGCGAGCCAGGTCGGTCGGCAGGGCTTCCCCACCGACCAGGATGCGCAGGCCGCCCAGGCCTTCGGGGGCGTGTGTGACCAGCATCTGCCAGAACGAGGGGGTGGCCTGCGCGACGGTCACGCCGTGGCGCTCGATCAGGTCGAGGACGGCGGACGGCCGCAGCACCGTGTCCCGGTCGGCCACCACGACGCCCGCGCCGTTGAGGAGCGGGAGGAAGACCTCGAGTGCGGCGATGTCGAAGGCGATGGTGGTCACGGTGAGCAGCCGGTCGGACGGGCGCAACCGGAACGTGGCCTGCATCGAGGCAAGGAAGTTCTCGAGTGCTCCTCGGGAGACGACCACGCCCTTCGGCTTTCCGGTCGAGCCGGATGTGTAGATGGCGTAGGCGGCGTTCGCCGCGGAGCAGCGGGGTGCCGCCGGAGCCGTGTGGGGGTAGGAGCCGAGGTCGTGCGCCGGCATCTCGGCGTCAAGGACGAGCAGCGGGTCGGCGTCACTCAGGACGGACTCGTTGCGGGTGGCGGGGAAGTTCAGATCGATGGGCAGGTAGGCCGCTCCTGTCTTCAGGACGGCGAGGAGTGCGACGACCATGTCGGTGCCGCGGGGCAGCGCCACGGCGATCACTTTCTCAGGGCCGGCGCCGCGTTCGAGGAGCCAGTGCGCCAGGCGGTTGGCCCGGGTGTCGAGTTCGCGGTATGTCAGCGTCGTCGTGTCGTCCGTGACCGCCATCGCGTCAGGGGTTCGGTCGGCCTGCCGCTCGAACAGCCCCGTGATGCCCTCTGCGGGGGTGGGGCCGGCGGTGTCGTTCCACTTGACGAGCGTCCGTTCACGCTCGGCCGGCGAGAGCAGGTCCGCGCGGGAGATCCTCCGGGCTGGGGCTTCGACGAGCCGGCGCAGCAGGCGCAGCAGGCGGTCGGCCATGGTCTGCACAGTGGTGCGGTCGAAGAGGCCGACCGCGTACTCGATGCTGCCCTGCACGACCGGCCCGGCGGCGGAGGGCACCTCCCCCATGTTGAACGTCAGGTCGAACTTGGCGCTCTGGGCCCCGACCGGCTCGGGCGACACGTCGAGCCCCGGCAGTCCGAAGTCGGGGCGCGCCACGTTCTGCCAGATGAACATGGTCTGGAAGATCGGATGATAGGCGGTCGAGCGCTCGGGGTTGAGCAGTTCCACGAGCCGCTCGAAGGGGATGTCCTGGTGGTCGTATGCGGCCAGGGCCTTGTCCCGTACGCGGTCCAGAAGTTGGTCGAACGTGGGATCGCCCGACAGATCGGCGCGCAGCACCCAGGTGTTGGCGAAGAACCCGACGAGATCGGCCAGTGCCTCGTCGGTGCGGCCCGCGATCGGCGAGCCGATGGCGATGTCGTCACCGCCACCGAGTCGGCCAAGGAGTGCAGCCACCGCCGCCTGCATGACCATGGAGAGCGTGGCCCGGTGGCTGCCGGCGAGGCTCCCGAGCCGGGCGACGAGCTCGGGCTCGACGACGAAGGCGACCCGGTCGCCGTCGTGCCGGGTGCCGGAGGTGCGAGGCCGGTCCAAGGGCAGTGTGAGGGGCTGCGGAATGCCTGCCAGCTCGTTCTGCCAGTAGTCGCGTTGCGTGGACAGGCGGCTGCGCGGATCGTCCTCCGATCCCAGCAGCTCCTGCTGCCAGAGCGTGTAGTCGCCGTACTGCACCGGAAGCTCTTCCCAGGCCGGGGCGTGCCCGGAGGTACGGGCGGTGTACGCCGTGACGAGGTCCTTGGCCAGAGGCGCCATCGACTCGCCGTCGGCGGCGATGTGGTGCACCACCACGACCAGAAGATGCTCCTGGGGGGCGCGGCGGATCACGGCTGCGCGTATCGGTATCTGCGCCGCCAGGTCGAAGGTGCGTGCCGCACAGTGCGCCGCGATGTCCACGGCCTCGTCCGCCGTCGCGGGAACGACGGTGAACTCGAACTCGGCCGCCGACGGGTCCACTACGTGCTGATACGGCGTTCCCGACGCGTCGCTTGCGATGAGGGTGCGCAGGCTGTCGTGCCGGGCGATCACATCCAGCAGGGCTGCGCGCAGTGCCTCGGTGTCCAGGTCTCCGGTGAGGCGCAGCGCCATCGAGATGTTGTAGGTGCTGCTCGGGCCCTCCAGCTGGTCGAGGAACCAGAGGCGGCGCTGCGCGAAGGACAGGGGGATCACTTGGCATCTGCTCCTTGAGTCATCCGGCGCAGCCGAGGCCTGCTGGACCTGTTCATGCTCTGCCAGTGCGCTGACAGATCGGCAACCGTGGGGTATTCGAAGAGGGATCGGATCGGGATCTCGACCTCGAACCGGACGAGGATCTTGCGGGTGAGTCGAGTAGCGAGAAGGGAGTGGCCGCCGAGGTCGAAGAAAGAGTCGTCGATGCCGACCCTTTCCAGCCCGAGGACTTCGGCGAACAGTTCGCAGAGCGTCTCCTCCTGCGGGGTTCTGGGCGGCCGGGAGGTCGCGGTGGTGAACTCCGGTTCGGGCAACGCCGCGCGGTCGAGCTTTCCGTTGGGGGTCAACGGGAACCGGTCCAGCACGACGAAGGCGCTCGGCACCATGTACTCGGGCAGTCGTCCGGCGACGTGGGCTCGCAGTTTGTCGACGGCCGGTGCGCTGCCGTGCACGGCCGGGGTCACGTAGCCCACCAGGCGCGTGGCGCCGTCGGTCGCTCTGAGCGCGATGACCGCGGCGCGGCCGACGTCGGGGCCGGCGGTCAGAGCGGCCTCGATCTCCGCGGGTTCGATCCTGAAGCCACGCACCTTCACCTGGTGGTCGGTGCGGCCCACGTATTCCAGCTGCCCTTCGGCGTTCCAGCGCGCCAGGTCGCCTGTGCGGTACATGCGGGTGCCGGGCGCCCCGTGTGGGTCGGGGACGAACCTGTCGGCCGTCAGCGCGGGCCGTCCGTGGTAGCCGCGGCCCATGCAGGCGCCGGCGACGTACAGTTCGCCCACGGCGCCCGGCGGGACGAGTGCCAGGCCGGGACCGAGGACATAGGTACGGACTCCACCGAGCGGTGTGCCGATGGGAACGCCGCCGGTCCCTGTCCACGGCTGTCCCGCGGGCAGGGAGAAAGCCGTCGCGTAGAAGGTCTCGCTCTGGCCGTATCCGTTCACGATGCGGGCCTCGGGCCGTGCCTCGCGGATACGACGCACCAGGTCGCCCGTCAGCGCCTCGCCGGCGAACACCAGGGTGTCGGCCGGTATCCGGTCCGCGTCCTGTTCGAGGAGTTCGGTCAGCACAGACGGAACCGTGCTGACGACGTCGCCCCTCCAGCCTTCGCGTTCGCCGATGACCAACGCGTCGCGGACCAGATCGAGGGTCCCGCCCGTCGAAAGGGCGGTGAAGATCTCGAAGACCGAGACGTCGAAGTTCACCGACGTACTGGCCAGCATGCGCCGCCCCGGGGCCGCGCCGACGACCTCGGCCAGGTGGGCGATGCCGTTGGTGATGTTCCCGTGGGTGATCGTGACGCCCTTGGGGGCTCCGGTCGAGCCGGAGGTGTACATCACGTAGGCGGCGTGCTCGGGGCGCGCCGCGCCGCGCCGGTCCGCGTCGCGCAGGTCGGGTTCATCGGCGTCCACGGTCTTCTCGAGGTCGGCGAAGAGCAGCCGCTCCACCGAGCCGGCGGGCAGCATCGGCTCGGTCTCCGCGTCGGTGAGCAGCAGCCGGGGCCGGGCCTGCGTCAGGACGTATTCCAGGCGGCCGCTGGGGTAGGCCGGGTCGATGGGCAGGTAGGCGCCGCCGGCCTTGAGCACGGCCAGCAGGGCCACCACCAGGTTCGGGGTTCGGGGCAGCGCGATCGCGACCACCGTCTCGGGACCGACGCCTCGCCGGGCCAGTTCGCCGGCGACCCGGTCCGCTCGGTCATTGAGCTCCGCGTACGTCATGGAGATGTCACCGCAGACCAGAGCCACGGCGTCAGGTGTCAGGGCTGCCTGCCGCTCCACGGCTGCGGGGACGGTCGTCGGGGCGGCGGAGCCCGCGGCCTCGTTCACGTCGGACAGGGCCCACTGGCGCTCGGCCGGTGCGAGCAGATCCAGTTGTGCCACCCGCCCCCGGGGTTCTACGGCGATCCGGTGCAGGATCCGGCCGAACCGGTCGGCGAGAGTGCGGACCGCCGCGCCGTTGAGGGCGTCGCGCTGGTAGTGGAGCGTCAGTCTCAGCAGAGGATCCGCTGCCGCGATGACCGTGAGTGGATAGTGCGTGCCGGCGTAGGGCCGCGTGCCGGTGATCGCGATCTCCGTACCGCTGTTGGCCCCGCTCAGTCCGGCTTGGTCCACGGGGAACGACTCGAAGGCGATCATCGTGTCGAACAGGACGCTCAGTCCGGTCTGCCGATGCATCTCGGTGAGCCCGTAGTGGTGGTGGTCCAGCAGCGCGGCCTGCCGCTGCTGCAGCCCGGTCAGGACATCGGTGAGAGTTTCGCCCGGCGAGTAACTCACCCGCACGGGAAGTGTGTTGATGAACAGGCCGACCATGGAGTCGATACCGTCCAGCGCGGGCGGGCGTCCGGAAACCGTCGCTCCGAAGACGACGTCCTGACGATCGGTCACCGCACCGAGCAGCAGCCCCCATGCGCCCTGGACCAGGGTGTTGAGGGTGACGCCGAGTTCGGCCGCACGGCGGGCGAGCGCCTCGGCGTCACCGGCCGGCAGCGGCACCTCGGCCTGGTCGACCCCGGATGTCCCGGTTCCCTGGGGCAGTACCGCGGCCACCAGGGTGGGTTCGCGCACACCGTCCAGCTCCCGTGCCCAGGCGCGCGCGGAGAGTTCCTGGTCCTGCCCGGAGAGCCAGGACAGGAACTCCCGGAAGCCGCGGGCCCGAGGCAACTGGGCCGGGTCCCCATGGCTGGCGTAGAGCCGGAGCAGATCCTGTACGAGGACGGGCAGGGACCAGCCGTCGAAGAGCACATGGTGTGCGGTGAAGACGAGTTCGGACTGGGCGTCGCCGGTCCTGACCAGAGTCATGCGCAGCAGGGGCGGGCGGGCCGGGTCGAAGTTGGTGTGCAGGTCCTGCGCGAGCAGTTCCTCGTACGCCCGCTCGCGGTCGGACTGCGAGGCAAGGCGGCGCAGGTCGATCTCCTGCCAGGGCAGTTCGACGTCGTCGACGACAAGTTGGACCTGTCCGCCGGCGAGGTCGCCGACGAACGCGACGCGCAGGTTGGGGTAGCGGTCGAGGAGTGCCTGTCCGGCCGCCCGGAGGCGGGCGGTGTCGACCGGTCCGGTGAGCTGGAACGCGAACTGCATGTTGTAGTCGTCGAAGTCGGCGTCGGCGAGTTCCGCGTGGAAGAGCAGGCCGGACTGCAGCGGCGTCAGCGGCCACACGTCGGTCAGGCCGCGGTACTCGGCCTGCCAGGTGTCGATGTCCGCCTGGCCGACGTCGACCAGAGGCAGGTCGGAGGGTGTGAGACCGCCGGCTGTCCGGTCGGTGCGGACATGTCGGGCCAACGCGGAGAGCGCGTCGACCCACAGGCCCGCCAGCTCGTGCACGTCACCGGGATCGAGCAGGGTGGTGGGGAAGGAGAACACGGCGCCGAGCTGTGCGCCGGCCGGGCCCTCGGTGACGACAGCGTTGATGTCGAGGGCGGTCATGACCGGCATATCGGCGTCGAGGCCGGCGATCGCGCCGCCTTCGGGTGCCTGGGCCCAGCCGAGCCCGCGCAACTGTTCCGGCATGTCGGCGGAGGAGAACCGGCCGAGATAGTTGAAGCCGATCTGCCCGGTCCCGTACACGGACAGCTCCGGCGCCGTCGCCGTGTTGAGGTGGCGCAGCAGCCCGAAGCCCATGCCCTTGTCCGGGATCGCCCGCAGCTGCTCCTTCACGGCCTTGACCGCCCGGCCTGCCGCCGCGCCGCCGGCGAGGGCTTCGGCCAGGTCACAGCCCGCAACGTCGAGGCGGACCGGGAACATGCTGGTGAACCAGCCCACCGTGCGTGCCAGATCCGCGCCTGGCACCAGTTCCTCCTGGCGGCCGTGTCCCTCCAGCCGGATCAGCGCCGAGGACTCCGTGACGCCGCGTCGCGAGCGCCACTGGGCGAGGGCGAGCGCCAGGGCGGTCAGCAGACCGTCGTCGACTCCGCCGTGGAACGCGGTCGGCAGTGTGGTGAGCAGTGTCCGCGTCACGTCGGCAGGTACCGCGACGCGCACCCGCTCCATGGTGGTCATCGTGTCCACCGCGGGATCCACCGGCCGCATGCCGAGCAGCGGGTCGGGGCCGTCCAGGACGGTGCGCCAGTAGGGGAGTTCGGCCACGCGCTCCGAGCGGGACGCTTCCTCGACGAGTGCGTGCGCCCACCTGCGGGCCGATGTTCCGACCGCGGGCAGCACCGGGGCACGGCCCGCACGGACCTGTTCCCAGGCGGCGGCGAGGTCGGGCAGCAGGATGCGCCAGGACACTCCGTCCACGACGAGGTGATGAAGCACCATGAGCAATCGCCCGGCACCACCGCTGGCGGGCGCGAACCGGACGAGCTGCACCATGACGCCCGATGCCGGGTCGAGGCGGCCCGCCGCCTCGTCGAGTTCGCGGGTCAGGACGTCCCGCCACGCGTCGCCCTGCCAGTGTCCGTCGCACTCGACGTGGCGGATGACGGACTCGGCGGGCACCGACCCCGGCGCACCGGACTCCAGGCCGGCATCGCCCTCGGTCACCAGGCGCGAGCGCAGTACATCGTGCGTATCGAGCACGGTCTGCACGGTTGCCGTCAGGGCAGCCGTATCGATGTCCTCCGGCAGGGTGAGGACCATCGACTGCTGGAACCTGCCGTACCCGCCGCCGAGTTCGAGCAGATAGCGGCCGATCGGCGGCAGCGGGGACCAGCCCACTCCCCCGCCCTCCAGCTCAGCCAGCACCGGTACCGCGGTCATGCCCTGACGGCTGGTGGCGAGGTGGGCCAGGCCGGCGACCGTCCGGTGTTCGAACACCTCACGAGGGCTGATCTCCAGCCCGGCCGTGCGGGCCCGGGCGACGACCTGGATGGAACGGATGCTGTCACCGCCGACGGTGAAGAAGTCGTCGTCGACACCGACTCGGTCCAGGCCGAGCACGTCCGCGTAGACGGCGCAGAGCAGTTCCTCGAGTGCCGTGCGCGGCGCGCCGTAGGCGCGGCCGGAGGTGACCTCCGGCTCGGGCAGTGCGGTCCGGTCGAGCTTGCCGTTCGCGGTCAGAGGCAGCTGTTCCAGCCGCATGAACGCGGACGGGACCATGTAGGCCGGGAGCCGGCCGCCCACGAATGTCCGCAAGGCGTCCAGATCGATGTCGCGGTCCGCCGTGACCACGTACGCGATCAGCTGCTGGCCACCGGCGCCACGCCCGTCGCGCACGACCACCGCGGCCTGGGCCACCGAGGGGTCGGCCAGCAGTGCGGCCTCGATCTCTCCCGGCTCGATCCGGAAGCCCCTCAGCTGTACCTGGTCGTCGCTGCGGCCCAGGTGCTCCAGGCGCCCGTCGGCGAGCAGGCGGCCGATGTCGCCGGTGCGGTACATCCGCGTGCCGGCGGTGCCGTGGGGATCGGCGACGAAACGGCTCCCGGTCAGGTCCGGCCGATTGAGGTAGCCGCGCGACAATCCGGCGCCCGCCACGTACAGGTCACCGGGGACACCCGGCGGCTGCGGCCTGAGCCGCTCGTCGAGGACGTAGACGGCCAGGTCGGGGATCGGCACGCCGACCACCGATCCCGGGGCGGCGGCGGCCGTGGTCGCGTCGAACGCGACGTATGTGATGTGCACCGTGGTCTCGGTGGTGCCGTACATGTTCACCAGGACCGGCGCGTCTTCGGCGTGCCGCGCGTACCAGGACGTCAGGCGCCCCGGATCGAGTGCCTCGCCGCCGAACACCACGTGGCGCAGGGTGAGTCGGTCGCCGACAGCGGGGATCTCCGCGTCCGCCGCCATGAGCTGGTAGAAGGCCGACGGGGTCTGGCTGAGCACGGTGACGCGCTCGTCGGCGAGCAGGGCGAGGAAGTCGTGCGGGTTGCGGCTGGTCTCGTACGACACGACGACCACGCGGCCGCCGTAGAGCAGCGCGCCCCACAGTTCCCACACCGAGAAGTCGAAGGCGTACGAGTGGAACAGCGTCCACACGTCGTCGGGCCCGAAGCCGAACCAGCCGTCTGTGGCGTCCATCAGGCGCATCACGTTGCCGTGGTCGACGACCACGCCCTTGGGCCTGCCGGTGGAACCTGACGTGTAGATCACGTACGCCGGCTGCTGCGGCGACACGACGACGTCCAGGCCGTCGGCCGGGTAGGCGCGGCTCTCGGTGAGGACTTCGGGCGTGACTGTCGCCACCGGCCGGGAGTCTTCCAGCATGTACGCGATGCGGTCGGCCGGGTAGGCCGGGTCGACCGGCACGTATGCCGCTCCCGACTTCAGGATGCCGAGGATCGCGACCGCCAGTTCGTGCGTTCGCGGCACGCTCAGTGCGACGAATTGCTCCGCGCCCGCGCCACGCTGCCGCAGCAGGTGGGCCAACTGGTTGGACCGTGCGTCGAGTTGGCGGTAGGTCAGGACCGAGGGGCCGAACGAGACGGCGGGTGCGTCCGGAGTGGCCCGGGCCTGCCGCTCGAAGCGGGAGACGACCGTGTCGGTGACCGGGGCGGTGGTCGGCGGGGCCGTGAGCTCCCGGCGTTCCGCCTCCTGCAGCAGCGAGACCTCCGCGATCGGGGTGAGTGGCCGGTTCACCACCTCGTGCACCGTGCGCACGAACCAGGTCGTGAGCGCCTCGGCGGTAGCGCGGTCGAAGAGGTCGGCGGCGTACTCGACGCTGCCCAGTACCCGGCGTCCGTCCGGGCCGCTCGTCTCGCCCATGCCGAAGGTCAGGTCGAATTTGGCGGAGTCGACGGCCACCGGCTCGTACTCGACCCGCAGACCCGGCAGCTCGAAATCGGGCCTGCTGACGTTCTGCCAGATGAACATGGTCTGGAAGAAAGGGTGGTAGGCGGTCGAGCGCTCGGGATTGAGAAGCTCCACCAGCCGTTCGAACGGCACGTCCTGGTTGTCGTACGCCGCCAGCGCCTTCTCCCGTACCCGGGCGAGAACGTCGCGGAAGGTGGGCTCACCGGACAGGTCGGTGCGCAGCACCCACGTGTTGACGAAGAAGCCCACGAGGCCGGTGAGGGCCTGGTCCGTGCGGCCGGCGATCGGTGAGCCGATGGCGATGTCCCGACCGCCGCCGAGACGGTGCAACAGCACTGTCAAGGCCGCCTGCAGCACCATCGACACCGTCGCGCCCTCGCGACGGGCCAGATCTTCCAGAGACGCGTAGAGATCCGGCTCGATCACGAACTCGACGCGGTCGCCGCGGTGGCCGGCCACGGACGGGCGCGGCCGGTCCGTCGGCAGCTGCAGGGGCTGCGGGATGCCCGACAGCTGTGTTTTCCAGTAGGCGAGCTGTTCGGCGAGGCGGCTGTGCGGGTCGTGCTCGTCGCCGAGCAAAGTCTCCTGCCACAGGGCGTAGTCGGCGTACTGCACCGGCAGGGGCTCCCACTGGGGTGCCGCGCCCTCCAGGCGTGCCCGGTAGGCAGCCACCAGGTCACGGGACAACGGCGCCATCGACTCGCCGTCACCGGCGATGTGATGCACCACCAGCACCAGCACCTGCTCGTCCGCCGCGACCCGCAGGAGTGAAGCCCTCAGCGGGATCTCCGTGGCGAGGTCGAAGGCGTGCGCCGCCGCATGTGCGACCCGCGCGGATATCTCGGACCGCTCCACATCAGCCAGTTCGAGGTCCGGTACCGCGTCGTCCACTGCTCGGATGCGCTGGAACGGGACACCGGCCGCATCCGTCGACACGGACGTGCGCAGGCTCTCGTGCCGGGCCACGATGTCCGCCACTGCCGCCCGTAGCGCCGCCACGTTCACGGTGCCGTGCAGCCGCAGGGCGACCGTGATGTTGTAGGTGGCGCTGGGGCCCTCGAACTGGTCGAGGAACCACAGCCGGCGCTGGGCGTACGACAGCGGCAGCCGCTCCGGCCGGGTCTGCGGCTCCAGCGCCGGACGCTTTTCGTCGGCCACGACCAGGCGCGCCGCGAGTGCTGCCACGGTAGGGGCTTCGAACACGCTTCGTACCGTGACCTCGGCGTTCAGGACCGCCCGCATCCGCGATACGAGACGGGTCGCGAGGAGCGAGTGTCCGCCGAGGTCGAAGAAGGAGTCGTCGATGCCGACCTTGTCCAGCCCGAGGATCTCTGCGAACAGTCCGCACAGGACCTCTTCCTGGGGGGTACCGGGCGCCCTGGATTCACCGGCCGTGAAGGCCGGCTGCGGCAGGGCCCTGCGGTCCACCTTTCCGATGGGGGTGAGGGGGAGGGCGTCGAGCACCATGACCACGGCCGGAACCATGTACTCGGGCAGCCGTCCAGCCAGGAATCTGCGCAGTTCCGTCGGGTCGGGAGGTGTCGCCGCGGCAGCGGGGGTCGGTGCCGCGTAGCCGACAAGCTGTTTGCCCCGGCCGACACCCGGGATCTCGCGAGCCACCACGATCGCCTGCGCGACGTCGGGGTGGCCGGTCAGTGTTGCTCCGATCTCTCCGAGTTCGACGCGGAAACCGCGCACCTTGACCTGCTCGTCCACACGACCGACGAACATGATCTGTCCGTGCTCGTTCCACCGGACGAGGTCGCCGGTGCGGTACAGACGTTCGCCGGTTCCGAATGGGCTGGCCACGAACCGGCCCGCGGTGAGCGCGGCTTGGTTCAGGTAGCCACGTACTACACCGGATCCGGCAACGTAGAGTTCGCCTACGAGTCCCGGGGCGACGAGACGCAGTCCCGCGTCGAGCACGTACAGGCGCATGTTGTCCAGCGGGCCGCCGATCGGTACCTCGGTGGCGTCCGCGGGGACCGGGCCGATCCGGTTGTAGGTGGCGAACACGGTGACCTCGGTGGGCCCGTACATCACCACGACCTGGGTGTCCGGGCAGGCCTGCTGCACACGTCGGACGGCAACGGGCGACACGACGTCACCGCCGGGCCGCACCTCAAGGACCGCCGCGAAGCAGTCCGGGTACTCCTCGGCCATCACGGCGAAGAGGCCGGCCGTCAGGAACAGCCCCGTGACCTTGCTGGAGCGGATCAGGTCCGCGAGTTCCCGGGAGTCGACACGGCCGGGCGGAGCGATCAGGATGTGGCCGCCCTTGAACAGCGGCACCCAGACCTCGTACGTCGACGAGTCGAAGGAGTGGGGGGAGTGCATCAGGACACGCTGGGCCGCGCGGTCGGTGAAGCCGTTGTCGAGTGCGAGTTCCGTCGCGTCCCGGTGTGAGGACGGCACACCCTTGGGCTCACCCGTCGACCCCGACGTGAACATCACATACGCCAACTGATCCGGATGCACCAGCACGCCCGGGTCCGACACCGGGCCATCGACGGTGGCCGCGACGTCCTCGGCTGTGAGGACCACGGACACGCCCGCCTGCGCACACACCTTGTCGCGGTGGTCGGCGGACCAGTCGGGGAAGAGCGGTACGTAGGCCCCGCCGGCTTTGGCGATACCCAGCTCGGCCACGATGAGCTCGACCGACCGCTCCATCCACACCGCGACCAGCGACTCCGCACCCACCCCCCGGCCGATGAGGTGATGAGCGAGCTGATTCGCCCGCGCGTCCAACTCCGCATACGTCAGCCGAATGTCCGCGTACTCGACGGCGAGCGCATCCGGAGTACGGGCGACCTGCGAGGCGAACAGTTCGGGGAGTGTGGCGGTGGGCACGTCCGTGGCGGTGTCGTTCCAACTGTTGAGCGTGTCGCGTTCGCCGGGCAGCAGGGGGTCGAGTTGGGCCAGTGTGGTGTGGTCCGGGGTGGTGGTGAGGGTGTGGAGCAGGTGTTGGTAGCGGTGCAGGATCTGTTGTGCCTGCTCTGCGGTGAACGCGGCGGGCTGGTAGTCCAGCCGCAGCCGGATGCTCTCGCTGCTGGGTATCACCGCCAGGGCCAGCGGGTAGTGCGTCGCGTCCAGACCCTCGACGATGCGTACGTCCAGGTCGCGGGCATCGTCGCTCGTGGCCTGCGAGGTCTGTACGACCGGGTAGTTCTCGTAGACGGTGAGGGTGTCGAACAACTGCCCCGTACCGGTGAGTTGCTGGATTTCCGTCAGGCCCAGGTGGTGATGGGCCAGCAGACCCGCCTGTTCCTGCTGGACCCGGTCCATCAGGGCGGCGATCGTCTCCGCGGCGTCCAGCCGGACCCTCACCGGAAGGGTGTTGATGAACAGGCCGATCATGTTCTCCACGCCCGGCAGCTCCGCCGGACGACCGGAGACCACCGAGCCGAACACCACGTCCTCACGCCCGGTCAGCCCACCGACCAGCACACCCCACATCACCTGCACCAGCGTGTTCAGGGTCACGCCCCAGGACCGGGCCAGCCCCGACAGCTCCGCCACCAGCCCGGCATCCAGCTCGGCCCGCAACCGGACCGGAACCTCCGTCCGCGCCTGCACAAAACCCGGCGCCACCAGCGTCGGCTCCTCCACCCCGGCCAACGCCTCACGCCACGCCGACTCCGCCGCACCCCGATCCGCACCCGCCAACCACGACAAGTAGTCGCGGTAGGGCGGGGCGACGGAGATGCCGGGTCCGGGGGCCGCGGTGCCGCCGTTCGTCTGCCGGTAGTGAGCGAACATCTCGGTGAACAGGACGGGCATCGACCAGCCGTCCAGCAGGATGTGGTGGTTGGTCAGAATTAGCCGGTGCCGGTCGGCTTCGAGCCGCACGAGCGTCCAGCGCAGCAGGGGCGGCCGCAGCAGGTCGAAGGGCTGGGCGCGCTCGCGTGCCGCGATGGCCTGCGCTTCCGCTTCCGGGGCGTCGCACGTCGAGACGTCCAGAGTGCGGAACGGCGCCTCCACCCGTCCAGGCACCACCTGCGCCCATTGACCGTCGGAAGTCTGGCGGAATGCGGCCCGGAGGTTGGCGTGGCGGTCGAGTACAGCCTGTGCCGCCTCGCGTAGCCGGTCGGCGTCCAGCGCACCCGTCAGGTCGAGCGCGAGTTGGGAGGTGTAGACATCGAGGTCGTCATGGTCGTAGCCGGCGTGGAAGGCCAGTCCCTGCTGCAGGGGTGAGAGGGACAGCACGTCGTCGAGGGTGGTGCCGTCCGCTTCGTGTTCTGTTTCGAGGGCGTCGATGTGGTGCTGGGTGAGGGGGACGAGGGGGAAGTCGGACGGGGTATGCCCGCCCGCACGGTCCTCGGTGACCGCGTCCGCGATCGCGGTCAGCTCCGCGAACCACGCCAGCGCCAGCTCCTCCACCCGCTCCCGCTCCAGCAACCCGCCCGCCCACGACCACACCGCACGCAGCACCGGACCCTCACCGGCGTCCTCCACCAGCGAGTTCACCTCGACCACATGCGCCAACGGCATATCCGCATCCATACCGCCAGACAGACCGGCGGCTGCCCTCAGGACCGCGTCGGGACCAGAGTCCTTCCCCGCAGAACGGTCATCAGTGGCGAAACGGCCGAGGTAGTTGAAGCCGATCTGAGGCTCCGCACCCGCCAGCTCACCAGCCGTCTCCGCGTTGAGATAACGCAGCAGCCCATAACCGATGCCCTTGTCCGGCACCCGCCGCAACTGCTCCTTCACCCGCTTCACCGACGAAACAACATCCCCCTCCCCCGGCTCCAGACACACCGGATACACCGACGTGAACCAACCCACCGTCCGCGTCAGATCAACCCCCGCAAACTCCTCACGCCCATGACCCTCAACATCCACCACCACCGCACCCGCACCCGCACTGCCCGCACCGGCGGTGCGCCAGCGGCGCACCGCCCGCGCCAGACCCGCCAGCAGCACATCGTTGACCTCACCATGAAACGCCGCCGGCACCACACCCAGCAGACGCCGCGACACCCCAACAGGCAGCCGCACCTCCAACTGCCCCGCCGACGACGCCACATCACGAACCACATCCAACGCACGCGACCCCAACAACGGATCAGCAACCCCACAAACCCCACGCCAGAAACCGAGTTCACCGGTGCGCTCCCGCGCCTCCTCCACCAGCAGACGCGCCCACCGACGGAACGAAGTCGCCACCCCCGCCAGCTCCACCCCACGCCCCGCCACCAACGCCTCCAGCGCGGCACGCACATCCGGCACCAGAACCCGCCACGACACCCCGTCCACCACCAAGTGATGCACCACAAGAAGCAGCACACCCCCAGCCTCCCGGCCACGGTCCAACCACACCCCCTGCACCATCACACCCTCCGCAGGACACAACCTCCCCCGCGCACCACCACGCTCCTCAACCACCACCCGGGCCAACGCATCCGCATCCAGACCCGACACATCAACCCGACGCACCAACTCCCCCGCACGCACCTCACCGACCTCGGGAACCGACAAAAGCCACCGGCCCTCAGACGTCAACGACGCCCGCATCCGCAGCACGTCATGCCGCTCCACCACCGCCCGCACCGCACCCACCACATGCCCCAGCCCCGCACCCACCGGAACCGGCACACCCATCGACTGAAAGAAACCGTCCAGGACGCCGTTCCTTTCGGCGAACAGCGCGACGACGGGTGTCGCCGGGACTTCGCCGACCGCCTCACCCGCGGCCTCGACCTCGCCGGCAGCACTCTCGGCGGTCGCGGCCACGACCGCCAGCGCCTCGACCGTGCGCCACCGGAACACATCCCGCGCCGAGAACACCACACCCGCAGCACGCGCCCGCGCCACCAACTGAATCGCAACGATCGAATCCCCACCCAGATCGAAGAACGACTCATCAACACCCACCGACTCAAGACCCAGCACCCCCGCGAAGAGTCCGCAGAGCGTTTCCTCCCGCGGGGTGCGCGGCCGCGTCGACGCGCCACTGCTGTACTCGGGCTCCGGCAGCGCCTTGCGGTCGACCTTGCCGCTGGTGTTCAGCGGCAGCGTGTCCAGCACCACGACGGCCGCGGGGATCATGTACTCCGGAAGCCGCTCGGCAACGAACTCCCGCAGCACCGATGGATCGGGCCCGTTGCCAAGGTCGGCGGGAACGACATACCCGACCAGCTGCTTGTTCCCTGTCGCCGTCTCGCGGGCGATCACCACGCTCCGCGCGATCCCAGGATGCGCAGTCAACGCGGCCTCGATCTCACCGAGTTCGATACGGAACCCGCGGACCTTGACCTGATCGTCCGCCCGGCCGACATACACCAGCTGGCCGTCACGGCCCCAGCGAGCCAGATCTCCTGTCCGGTACAGCCGCTGTCCTGCGCCGAAGGGGCTGGCGACGAACCGGGACGCGGTCAGCGCGGACTGGCCCAGATAGCCGCGGGCCAGGCCCGCGCCCGCCACGTACGCTTCGCCGGTCACACCGAGGGGGACGGGACGCAACCGTGCGTCCAGGACATACACCTTGGTCCCTGTGACGGGACGGCCGATCGGGGGTATGTGCCCATCGGCGGCGAGCGGTTCACTGAGCGTCGCCGCGATGGTCACTTCGGTCGGGCCGTAGGCGTTGACCATCCGGCGTCCGGGCGCCCACCGCGCCACCAGCTCCGGCGGACACGCCTCCGCGCCGACCACCGGTGCTGACAGCACGCTCTCCGGCAGGTGCGGCACCGTCGCCAGCACGGCCGGTGGCACCAAGGCGTGTGTCACTCCACCCGCCGTCAGCACTCCGGCCAGCTCGTCCCCGACCACCACCCCGGGCGGGGCCACCACCAGCGCCGCGCCCGAGCCCCACGCCATCAGCAATTCCATCACCGACGCGTCGAAGCCGGGCGACGCCAGCTGCAGCACGCGGCTGGTCTCGTCGAGCGCGAACCGCTCGGTCATCGACGCCGCCAGCGCCTCCACACCCGCGTGCGTGACGGCCACACCCTTCGGGGTTCCCGAAGAGCCCGACGTGAAGATCACATACGCCAGGTGGTCAGACGCGGGGGTGACCGCGGGCAGCGGTTCCGGGCCGGCCGGCTCCTCTTCGGCGCGGGCCATCAGACCGGCGTCCACCACCAGGGCCGGTGCGGCCCGGTCCAGCATGTGTCGCACGCGCTGTTCGGGATAGGCAGGATCGATCGGCAGCCAGGCCGCGCCGAGGCGGGACACCGCCAGGACCGCGACCACCAGTTCGACCGAACGGCCGAGCCGCAGTCCGACCACGTCCTCGGCCCGCACGCCCCGACCTGCCAGCCACCGGGCGAAGCGGTCCGCCCGCGCGTCCACCTCCGCGAACGTCCAGCACTGCTCGCCGAACACCACCGCCGGCGCGTCGGGCGTCCTGTGCACCCACCGTCCGAACAGCTCGGCCGGGGAACGGCCTCGGTCCGCTCGGCCACCGTCGTTCCACGCGGCCAGCTCGTCACGTTCGCCGGGCAGCAGTACGTCCAGTTCGTCCACCCGCACCGACGCGTTCGCCGCGACAGCCGCCAGCACCCGCACGAACCGGCGAGCGAGCGTCCGTACCGTCTCCCGGTCGAAGACGTCGACCGCGAACTCCAGCGCACCGCGCAGTCCGTCGGGACCGCCGTCCGCGTCGGATTCCTCGGCCAGCTGCAGCGTCAGGTCGAACTTCGCGGAACCCAGCTCTACCGGCTCCACCGCGACGTCGAGCCCCGGCAGTTCCAACTGGCCCCGCACGTTGTTCTGCAGGACCACCATGACCTGGAACAGCGCCTGCCGTGCCGCTGAGCGTTCCACTCCCAGCGCGTCGACCAGGCGGTCGAACGGGACGTCCGCGTGAGCGTGCGCGCCCAGATGAACCTCACGCACCCGGTCCAACAACTCCACGAACGACGGATCACCCGACACATCCGTACGCAGCACCACCGTGTTCACGAAGAACCCGACCAGATCATCCAGACCCTCGTCCGAACGACCCGCCACCGCCGCGCCGACCGGCACGTCCTCGCCCGCACCCAGTCGGGAGAGGAGCACTACGAACGCTGCGTGCAGCACCATGAACAGGGTCACGCCTCGCTCGCGCGCCAGCTCCAGCAGCGCCTGGTGCACTTCGGCGTCGACCGAGAACGGCACGCTGCCGCCACGACGCGAGGCCACAGCCGGCCGCGGGCGGTCGAACGGCAACGCCAGTTCGCTCGGCGACCCTTCCAAAGTCGCGCGCCAGTACGCGAGTTGCTCGCTCACCACACTCGCCGGATCGTCCTCGGATCCCAGCACCTCACGCTGCCACACGGCGAAGTCGGCGTACTGGCCCGGGAGTTCATCGAACTCGGGGGCCGTGGCCCGGTGACGTGCGGCATAGGCGGTCGAGAGGTCCCTGAGAAGCGGGGCCATGGACCAGCCGTCGGCGGCTATGTGATGGAGCACGATCACCAGCACGTGGCTTTCGGGGGTGACCTCGAACAGCGAGACACGAACGGGGATTTCCTCGGCCAGGTCGAAGCAGTACGCCGCCGCCTGGGAAGTCGCCTCGGAAAGGTGGCCCTCCGTCACGCGCGCCCTGTGCAGTTCCGGGTGGACGATCTCCAGAATGCGCTGGCTGGGTTCGCCGTCCCGCACCGCGATGACCGTGCGGAGGCTTTCATGCCGCTCGACCACATCCGCCAGGGCGGCCCGCAGCGCAGGCACGTCGACCCCGCCGGTGAGCCGCAGGGACACGGCAATGTTGTACGCCGCGCTGGGTCCCTCTAGCTGGTCGAAGAACCAGATGCGACGCTGCGCATACGACAACGGGATCACGATGTGCCCCTCTCTCGCGACATACGGCGGAACTTGGGCCGCGCCGGACGTGCACTGGGAAGAAGTTCGGAAAGTTTTGCCACTGTCGGCGCCTGGAAGATGTCCCTGGCGGTGAAGTGCGCCTCAAGACGTCCGGCGATCCGCACGGCGAGTTTGCTGACGAGCAGTGAATGTCCGCCGAGGTCGAAGAACGAGTCGTCGACACCGACCGACTCCAGGCCGAGGACCTCGGCGAAGAGTCCGCAGAGTGTTTCCTCCTGCGGGGTGCGCGGTCGTGTGGCCGTGGTCCCGATGTACTCGGGCTCCGGAAGCGCCTTGCGGTCGACTTTGCCGTTCACGGTGAGGGGGAACGCGTCCAGCACCACCACCGCGGCGGGAACCATGTACTCCGGAAGCCGCTCGGCAACGAACTCCCGCAGTCCCTGTCCCTCAACTCCGCCGCCCGGACCGACGGAAACCACGTAACCGACGAGCTGCCTGCCCCCCGCGGGCAACCGACGGGCGACCACGATCGCCCGGTCGACCCGCGGATGGGCCTCCAGCGCGGTCTCGATCTCACCGAGTTCGATACGGAACCCGCGGACCTTGACCTGATCGTCCGCCCGCCCGACATAGACGAGCTCACCCTCGGCATTCCACCGCACCAGATCCCCCGTGCGATACAGACGTTGACCCGCATCGAAAGGACTGGCGACGAAACGCTCAGCCGTCAGCGCCGGCCGACCCACATACCCACGGGCCACACCCGCACCCGCGACATACAACTCACCAACCGCACCCGGCGCCACCAGACGCAACAACCCATCCAGAACAAACGCCCGCACCCCATCCAACGGCCGCCCCACCGGCACATCCGAAACACCCTCACCCAGCACATCCATCCGATGACACGCCGCGAACGTCGTCACCTCCGTCGGCCCATACCCATTCACCACCACCAGCCCCGGACACACCGCCTGCACCCGACGCACCGCCACCGCCGGCACCACATCCCCACCAGCCCACACCTGCACCACCGACCCGAAACACCCCGGGAACTCCTCAGCCATCACCGAGAACAACCCAGCCGTCAGCCACAACCCCGTGACCCCACTCGACTCAATCAACAACGCCAGCTCACCGGCATCCACCCGCCCCGGCGCAGCCACCACCACCTGACCACCGTTCAACAACGGCACCCACACCTCATACGTCGACGCATCAAACGAATGCGGCGAATGCACCAACACCCGACCATGCGCCCCACCCACAAACGCACCATCACCCGCCAGCGCCACCACATCCCGCTGCCGAACCCCCACACCCTTCGCCACACCCGTCGACCCCGACGTGAACATCACATACGCCAACTGATCCGGATGCACCAGCACGCCCGGGTCCGACACCGGGCCATCCACCGTGGCCGCCACATCCTCAGCCGTCAGGACCACGGACACACCCGCCTGCGCACACACCCTGTCGCGGTGGTCGGCGGACCAATCGGGGAAGAGCGGTACGTAGGCCCCGCCGGCCTTGGCGATACCCAGCTCGGCCACGATGAGCTCGACCGACCGCTCCATCCACACCGCCACCAACGACTCCGCACCCACCCCCCGACCGATCAGGTCATGAGCAAGCTGATTCGCCCGCGCATCCAACTCCCCATACGTCAGCCGGATATCCGCGAACTCCACAGCGAGCGCATCCGGAGTACGAGCAACCTGCACGGCAAACAACTCGGAAATCGAGCCGCCCTGCACACCGACCGCTCGACCATGCCAACCACCCAGCAACTCCCGCTCACCAGGCAGCAGAGCATCCAGCTGCCCGAGCGTGGTGTGGTCCGGGGTGGTGGTGAGGGTGTGGAGCAGGTGCTGGTAGCGGTGCAGGATCTGTTGTGCCTGCTCTGCGGTGAACGCGGCGGGCTGGTAGTCCAGCCGCAGCCGGATGCTCTCGCTGCTGGGTATCACCGCCAGGGCCAGCGGGTAGTGCGTCGCGTCCAGGCCCTCGACGATGCGTACGTCCAGGTCGCGGGCGTCGTCGCTCGTGGCCTGCGAGGTCTGTACGACCGGGTAGTTCTCGTAGACGGTGAGGGTGTCGAACAGCTGCCCCGTACCGGTGAGTTGCTGGATTTCCGTCAGGCCCAGGTGGTGATGGGCCAGCAGACCCGCCTGTTCCTGCTGGACCCGGTCCATCAGGGCGGCGATCGTCTCCGCGGCGTCCAGCCGGACCCTCACCGGAAGGGTGTTGATGAACAGGCCGATCATGTTCTCCACACCCGGCAGCTCCGCCGGACGACCGGAGACCACCGAGCCGAACACCACGTCCTCACGCCCGGTCAGCCCACCGACCAGCACACCCCACATCACCTGCACCAGCGTGTTCAGGGTCACGCCCCAGGACCGGGCCAGCCCCGACAGCTCCGCCACCAGCCCAGCATCCAGCTCGGCCCGCAACCGGACCGGAACCTCCGTCCGCGCCTGCACAAAACCCGGCGCCACCAGCGTCGGCTCCTCCACCCCGGCCAACGCCTCACGCCACGCCGACTCCGCCACACCCCGATCCGCACCCGCCAACCACGACAAGTACTCACCGAACGGACGCACCACCGGAAGGACATCAACACCCCGCCGATAGAGCTGGAACAACTCACCGAACAGGACGGGCATCGACCAACCGTCCAACAGGATGTGATGGTTGGTCAGAATTAGCCGGTGCCGCTCGGCTCCAAGCCGCACCAACACCCAACGCAGCAGCGGCGGCCGCAGCAGGTCGAACGGGCGACCACGCTCACGTTCCGCGATCGCGCGTGCTTCGGCTTCTGGCGACGGAGACGCTGTTGCGTCGACCACCTCGAACGGTACGACGAGGTTGCCGACCGAGACCTGGTACGGAGTCCCATCGGCCGTCCGGCGGAATGCGGCCCGGAGGTTGGCGTGGCGGTCGAGTACAGCCTGTGCCGCCCCGCGCAGTCGCTCGGCGTCCAAGGCACCCGTCAGGTCCAGTACGAACTGGGCCGTATACACGTCCGTGCTCTGCTCGTCATAGCCGGCGTGGAAGACCAGTCCCTGCTGCAGGGGTGAGAGGGACAGCACGTCGTCGAGGGTGGTGCCGTCCGCTTCGTGTTCTGTTTCGAGGGCGTCGATGTGGTGCTGGGTCAGGGCAACGAGGGGGAAGTCGGACGGAGTGTGCCCGCCCGCACGGTCCTCGGTGACCGCGTCCGCGATCGCGGTCAGCTCCGCGAACCACGCCAGCGCCAGCTCCTCCACCCGCTCCCGCTCCAGCAACCCGCCCGCCCACGACCACACCGCACGCAGCACCGGACCCTCACCGGCGTCCTCCACCAGCGAGTTCACCTCGACCACATGCGCCAACGGCATATCCGCATCCCGGCCACTGGCAAGACCCAGACCCGGCCCCTCCTCCCCCGACACGAAACGGCCGAGGTAGTTGAAGCCGATCTGAGGCTCCGCACCCGCCAACTCACCAGCCGTCTCCGCGTTGAGATAACGCAGCAGCCCATAACCGATGCCCTTGTCCGGCACCCGCCGCAACTGCTCCTTCACCCGCTTCACCGACGAAACAACATCCCCCTCCCCCGGCTCCAGACACACCGGATACACCGACGTGAACCAACCCACCGTCCGCGTCAGATCAACCCCCGCAAACTCCTCACGCCCATGACCCTCAACATCCACCACCACCGCACCCGCACCACCCGCACTGCCCGCACCGGCGGTGCGCCAGCGGCGCACCGCCCGCGCCAGACCCGCCAGCAGCACATCGTTGACCTCACCGTGAAACGCCGCCGGCACCACACCCAGCAGACGCCGCGACACCCCAACAGGCAGCCGCACCTCCAACTGCCCCGCCGACGACGCCACATCACGAACCACATCCAACGCACGCGACCCCAACAACGGATCAGCAACCCCACAAACCCCACGCCAGAAATCCAGCTCCCCCGACCGGGAACCCGCCTCCTCCACCAGCAGACGCGCCCACCGACGGAACGAAGTCGCCACCCCCGCCAGCTCCACCCCACGCCCCGCCACCAACGCCTCCAACGCGGCACGCACATCCGGCACCAGAACCCGCCACGACACCCCGTCCACCACCAAGTGATGCACCACAAGAAGCAGCACACCCCCAGCCTCCCGGCCACGGTCCAACCACACCCCCTGCACCATCACACCCTCCGCAGGACACAACCTCCCCCGCGCACCACCACGCTCCAACGCCACCAGATCGCGCAGCGCCCCGTCCGACAGACCCCGCACGTCAACCCGACGCACCAGCTCCGCAGCACGCACCGATCCCACAGCCGGCACCGACAACTGCCACACCCGGTCCGCCCCCGACAACGACGCCCGCATCCGCAGCACGTCATGCCGGTCCACCACCGCCTGCACCGCACCCACCACATGCCCCAGCCCCGCACCCACCGGAACCGGCACACCCATCGACTGGAAGAACCCGTCCAGACCACCACCACGCGCACCGAACAACGCCATCACCGGTGTCGCCGGAACCTCACCGACCGCCTCATCCGCAGCCTCGACCTCACCGGCAGCACTCTCGGCGGTCGCGGCCACCACCGCCAGCGCCTCGACCGTGCGCCACCGGAACACATCCCGCGCCGAGAACACCACACCCACACCACGCGCCCGCGCCACCAACTGAATCGCAACGATCGAATCCCCACCCAGATCGAAGAACGACTCATCAACACCCACCGACTCAAGACCCAGCACCCCAGCAAAGACCAGGCACAGTGCCACCTCGACCGGAGTACGCGGGCTGCGACTGCCTTCCCCAGTGGCGAAAACAGGCTCCGGAAGCGCCTTGCGGTCGACTTTGCCGTTCACCGTGAGGGGGAACGCGTCCAGCACCACCACCGCGGCGGGAACCATGTACTCCGGAAGCCGCTCGGCAACGAACTCCCGCAGCACCGATGGATCGGGCCCGTTGCCAAGGTCGGCGGGAACGACATACCCGACCAGCTGCTTGTTCCCTGTCGCCGTCTCGCGGGCGATCACCACGCTCCGCGCGACGTCGGGGTGGGCGGTCAACGCCAGCTCGATCTCACCGAGTTCGATACGGAACCCACGGACCTTGACCTGATCGTCCGCCCGCCCGACATAGACGAGCTCACCCTCGGCATTCCACCGCACCAGATCCCCCGTGCGATACAGACGTTGACCCGCATCGAAAGGACTGGCGACGAAACGCTCAGCCGTCAGCGCCGGCCGACCCACATACCCACGGGCCACACCCGCACCCGCGACATACAACTCACCAACCGCACCCGGCGCCACCAGACGCAACAACCCGTCCAGAACAAACGCCCGCACCCCATCCAACGGCCGCCCCACCGGCACATCCGAAACACCCTCACCCAGCACATCCATCCGATGACACGCCGCGAACGTCGTCACCTCCGTCGGCCCATACCCATTCACCACCACCAGCCCCGGACACACCGCCTGCACCCGACGCACCGCCACCGCCGGCACCACATCCCCACCAGCCCACACCTGCACCACCGACCCGAAACACCCCGGGAACTCCTCAGCCATCACCGAGAACAACCCAGCCGTCAGCCACAACCCCGTGACCCCACTCGACTCAATCAACAACGCCAGCTCACCGGCATCCACCCGCCCCGGCGCAGCCACCACCACCTGACCACCGTTCAACAACGGCACCCACACCTCATACGTCGACGCATCAAACGAATGCGGCGAATGCACCAACACCCGACCATGCGCCCCACCCACAAACGCACCATCACCCGCCAGCGCCACCACATCCCGCTGCCGAACCCCCACACCCTTCGCCACACCCGTCGACCCCGACGTGAACATCACATACGCCAACTGATCCGGATGCACCAGCACGCCCGGGTCCGACACCGGGCCATCGACGGTGGCCGCGACGTCCTCGGCTGTGAGGACCACGGACACACCCGCCTGCGCACACACCCTGTCGCGATGATCAGCAGACCAGTCCGGGAAGAGCGGGACGTAGGCCCCGCCGGCCTTGGCGATACCCAGCTCGGCCACGATGAGCTCGACCGACCGCTCCATCCACACCGCCACCAACGACTCCGCCCCCACCCCCCGACCGATCAGGTCATGAGCAAGCTGATTCGCCCGCGCATCCAATTCGGCATAGGTGAGCCGGGTGTCGGCGTATTCAACGGCGAGGGCGTTCGGGGTGCGGGCTACCTGCACAGCGAACAACTCGGAAATCGAGCCGCCCTCGACACCCGGCGCCGTGCTCTCCCACTTCTCCAGCGTTTCCCGCTCGCCCGGGAGCAACAGTTGCAGCGTGTTGATCTTGATGTCCGGGTCTGCGGTAGCCTCCCGCAGGACCTTGGAGAAGCGGTCTGCGAGACCACGGACGGTCTCCTCGTCAAAGAGGTCCACCGCGTAGACGATTCCGCCGGCCAGTCCGCCGCCGTAGCCGCCGACTTCATCCTGGTCTCGAACCTCTTCAGAAAAGTGGACGGTGAGGTCGAACTTCGCTGCGTCGGTGGTTACTTGTTCGGGTGTGGTGGTGAGTCCGGGGAGTTCGAGGCGGCCGTGCGCGTTGTTCTGCAGGACGAGC
Source organism: Streptomyces prunicolor (assembly GCF_045162825.1). NCBI lineage: Bacteria > Bacillati > Actinomycetota > Actinomycetes > Kitasatosporales > Streptomycetaceae > Streptomyces > Streptomyces prunicolor. Next base: position 3,194,780 of record NZ_CP108676.1, read on the forward strand.
ATCACCTGGAACAACGCCTGACTCGCAGCCGACCGCTCAACTCCAAGGACATCGACCAGCCGGTCGAACGGAACATCCGCGTGAGCGTGCGCACCCAGATGAACCTCACGCACCCGGTCCAACAACTCCACGAACGACGGATCACCCGACACATCCGTACGCAGCACCACCGTGTTCACGAAGAACCCGACCAGATCATCCAGACCCTCATCGGAACGGCCCGCCACCGCCGCACCCACCGGCAGGTCCTCACCCGCACCCACCCGCGACAACACCACCAGCAACGCCGCATGCAACACCATGAACAACGACACCCCGCGCTCCCGCGCAAGGCACGTCAACCGCTCATGCACCTCAGCACCCACCGCGAACGGCACACTGCCACCCCGACGCGACGCCACCGCAGGCCGCACCCGGTCGAACGGCAGCGCAATCTCCGCCGGAGAACCCTCCAACACCCCACGCCAATAAGCCAGCTGACCCGACACCAGGCTGTCGGGGTCGTCCTCCGAACCCAGCACCTCCCGCTGCCACAACGCGTAATCCGCGTACTGCACCGGCAACGCATCCCAGTCCGGCACCCCACCCGACAACCGCGCCCCATACGCCCGCGACAGATCCCGCAACAACGGCGCCATCGACCAGCCATCCGCCGCAATGTGATGCAGAACCAGCAGCAGAACGTGTTCACCAGCACCCGGTGACAGGCTGAAAAGCCTCGCCCGAACAGGCACGTCCTCCGCAAGATCGAACGGCTGGGACACCGCCGCCGTCAACGCTGCCGAGAGGTCACCGGATGCGACGGTCTCGACCCTCAGCTCGACCGCCGATTCCGACAGCACACGTGAGACCGGCACGCCATCCACCACGTCAATGACCGTGCGCAACGTCTCATGCCGGCCCACCACATCAGCCAGCGCCCCACGCAACGCCACCACATCCAACACACCCGACAACCGCACCGCGACCGGCATGTTGTACGCCGCACCCGACCCATCAAACTGATCCAGGAACCACAACCGCCGCTGCCCATCCGCCAACAGCATCCGCTCGGTACGCGGCGCCGCCGTCAACACAGGACGGACAGCGACCTCACCATCCATGCACCGCACAAGCCCCGCCACAGTCGGCGCATCGAACACCGCCCGCACCGACAACTCCACACCCAAAGCCCGACGGATCCGCGACACCAGACGCGTCGCCAACAGCGAATGACCCCCCAGATCAAAGAAAGAGTCATCCACACCCACAACCTCACGGCCCAACAACCCCGCGAACAGACCGCACAACACCTCCTCACGCACCGACCGCGGCGCCCGATACACCCCACCCACAAAAACCGGCGCCGGCAACGCACCACGATCCAGCTTCCCGTTCGCGTTCAACGGCAGCCCATCCAGCACCACCACCACCGCCGGCACCATGTACTCCGGCAACCGCCCCGCCACAAACCCCCGGAGGGACGAGGGGTCGAGGGCGGCGGCGTCGGTGCCGTCGGGCTCCGCGGGGACTACGTATCCCACCAGCTGGGTGCCGTGTCCGGATCCCTCTCCCTCACGGGCGATCACGACTGCCTCGACGACGGCGGGGTGCGCGGCCAGCGCGGCCTGTACCTCACCGAGCTCGATGCGGATGCCGCGGACCTTGACCTGGTCGTCGGCCCGGCCCGCGTAGGACAGCCGTCCGTCCGCACCCCACCGCGCCAGATCACCCGTGCGGTACAGACGCTCACCCACACCGAACGGGCTCGCCACGAACCGCTCGGCCGTCAGAGCGGGACGGTTGACATAGCCGCGTGCCAGACCGATCCCGGCGACGTAGAGCTCGCCCACGGCACCCGGCGGAACCGAACGCAACCCCGAATCCAGCACATAGACCTGCGTGTTCGCGATCGGCCTGCCGATCGGCAACGCACCCGCGGACACATCCTGCGGAACAATCTCCGTCCACACACTGTCCGCACTCGCCTCGGAGAACCCGTAGGAGTTGAGGAGACGTGCTTGCGGGAAGGCGTGCAGGAACCGTCTGGCGGTCGAGGGCGACAAGGCCTCGCCGCTGCTCGTCCACAGGGCTCGCCCGGCCATCGTGCCGAGCAGATTCTCTTCGAGCAGGGTGTTGAGCAGGCTCGGGACCAGAGTGATCCGGGTGACGCCGTGTCGCTCGACCAGATCAGCGAGATCGTGCGCGGTGCGCATCTGCTCCTGATCGGCGACAACGACAGTGGCACCATGCAGCAGCGGGCCGAGGATCTCACTTGTCGACTCGCCGAATGCCATGGAGGCCTTGGCGCATCCCACTTCCCCGACCTTCCAGGGGAATTGGGCATGGGCCGAGTTGAGCCGGTTCACCATGCCGGCGTGGGTGCCTACGACGCCCTTCGGCAAGCCTGTTGAGCCCGAGGTGTAGAAGACGTAGGCAGGACGGGCGGGCGTCAGCTTTGCGGTGCGTTCCGCGTCGGTGATCTGGTCGGGGGATTTCGCGGCGATCGTGTGCCTGGTGTCGGGGGCGTCGAGGACGACCGTCGGAACGTGAGTGTCGGGCAGCGTTCGAGACACCTCACTCGTAGTGAGGATCAGCACGGGCCGGGAGTCACCGAGCATGAAGGCTCCGCGCTCCGACGGGTAGGCGGGGTCGAGGCCGACATAGGCTCCGCCGGCCTTGGACACGGCCAGCAGAGCGACGACCATGTCCACCGACCGCGGCAGGTACAGCGCTGCGAACTGCTCGGGGCCGACTCCATGGGCGATCAGATGGCGGGCGAGTCGGTTGGCCAGCGCGTCCAGTTCCGCATACGTCAGATGGGTGTCGCCACACACCACCGCCACAGCGTTCGGGGTACGGGCGACCTGCGCGGCGAACAGTTCGGGGAGTGTGGCGGTGGGCACGTCCGTGGCGGTGTCGTTCCAGCTGTTGAGCGTGTCGCGTTCGCCGGGCAGCAGGGGGTCGAGTTGGGCCAGTGTGGTGTGGTCCGGGGTGGTGGTGAGGGTGTGGAGCAGGTGTTGGTAGCGGTGCAGGATCTGTTCTGCCTGCTCTGCGGTGAACGCGGCGGGCTGGTAGTCCAGCCGCAACCGGATGCTCTCGCTGCTGGGGATCACCGCCAGGGCCAGCGGGTAGTGCGTCGCGTCCAGACCGGAGACCACCGTGACGTTGACTTCGGTGTCGCCTTGCGTGTCGGAGACCTTGGCGGACACCCTCGGGTAGTTCTCGTAGACGGTGAGGGTGTCGAACAGCTGCCCCGTACCGGTGAGTTGCTGGATTTCCGTCAGGCCCAGGTGGTGATGGGCCAGCAGACCCGCCTGTTCCTGCTGGACCCGGTCCATCAGGGCGGCGATCGTCTCCGCGGCGTCCAGCCGGACCCTCACCGGAAGGGTGTTGATGAACAGGCCGATCATGTTCTCCACACCCGGCAGCTCCGCCGGACGACCGGAGACCACCGAGCCGAACACCACGTCCTCACGCCCGGTCAGCCCACCGACCAGCACACCCCACATCACCTGCACCAGCGTGTTCAGGGTCACGCCCCAGGACCGGGCCAGCCCCGACAGCTCCGCCACCAGCCCCGCATCCAACTCGGCCCGCAACCGGACCGGAACCTCCGTCCGCGCCTGCACAAAACCCGGCGCCACCAGCGTCGGCTCCTCCACCCCGGCCAACGCCTCACGCCACGCCGACTCCGCCACACCCCGATCCGCACCCGCCAACCACGACAAGTACTCACCGAACGGACGCACCACCGGAAGGACATCAACACCCCGCCGATAGAGCTGGAACAACTCACCGAACAGGACGGGCATCGACCAACCGTCCAACAGGATGTGATGGTTGGTCAGAATTAGCCGGTGCCGGTCGGCTTCGAGCCGCACCAACACCCAACGCAGCAGGGGCGGCCGCAGCAGGTCGAACGGGCGATCACGCTCCAGATCGGCCAGAACGTCGGCCTCCGCCTGCGGATCCGACTGCTTGGACACGTCCACGACACGGAACGGCGTCGTTACCTTGCCGGGTACCACCTGCACCCACTGACCGTCGCCAGTCTGACGGAATCCGGACCGGAGGTTGGCGTGGCGGTCCAGGAGTACCTGCGTCGCGTAATGCAGTCGCTCGGCGTCCAAGGCACCTGTCAGGTCCAGTACGAACTGGGCCGTATACACGTCCGTGCTCTGCTCGTCATAGCCGGCGTGGAAGACCAGTCCCTGCTGCAGGGGTGAGAGGGACAGCACGTCGTCGAGGGTGGTGCCGTCCGCTTCGTGTTCTGTTTCGAGGGCGTCGATGTGGTGCTGGGTCAGGGCAACGAGGGGGAAGTCGGACGGAGTGTGCCCGCCCGCACGGTCCTCGGTGACCGCGTCCGCGATCGCGGTCAGCTCCGCGAACCACGCCAGCGCCAGCTCCTCCACCCGCTCCCGCTCCAGCAACCCGCCCGCCCACGACCACACCGCACGCAGCACCGGACCCTCACCGGCGTCCTCCACCAGCGAGTTCACCTCGACCACATGCGCCAACGGCATATCCGCATCCCGGCCACTGGCAAGACCCAGACCCGGCCCCTCCTCCCCCGACACGAAACGGCCGAGGTAGTTGAAGCCGATCTGAGGCTCCGCACCCGCCAACTCACCAGCCGTCTCCGCGTTGAGATAACGCAGCAGCCCATAACCGATGCCCTTGTCCGGCACCCGCCGCAACTTCTCCTTCACCCGCTTCACCGACGAAACAACATCCCCCTCCCCCGGCTCCAGACACACCGGATACACCGACGTGAACCAACCCACCGTCCGCGTCAGATCAACCCCCGCAAACTCCTCACGCCCATGACCCTCAACATCCACCACCACCGCACCCGCACCCGCACTGCCCGCACCACCCGCACCCGCACCACCCGCACTGCCCGCACCGGCGGTGCGCCAGCGGCGCACCGCCCGCGCCAGACCCGCCAGCAGCACATCGTTGACCTCACCGTGAAACGCCGCCGGCACCACACCCAGCAGACGCCGCGACACCCCAACAGGCAGCCGCACCTCCAACTGCCCCGCCGACGACGCCACATCACGAACCACATCCAACGCACGCGACCCCAACAACGGATCAGCAACCCCACAAACCCCACGCCAGAAATCCAGCTCCCCCGACCGGGAACCCGCCTCCTCCACCAGCAGACGCGCCCACCGACGGAACGAAGTCGCCACCCCCGCCAGCTCCACCCCACGCCCCGCCACCAACGCCTCCAGCGCGGCACGCACATCCGGCACCAGAACCCGCCACGACACCCCGTCCACCACCAAGTGATGCACCACAAGAAGCAGCACACCCCCAGCCTCCCGGCCACGGTCCAACCACACCCCCTGCACCATCACACCCTCCGCAGGACACAACCTCCCCCGCGCACCACCACGCTCCTCAACCACCACCCGGGCCAACGCATCCGCATCCAGACCCGACACATCAACCCGACGCACCAACTCCCCCGCACGCACCTCACCGACCTCGGGAACCGACAAAAGCCACCGGCCCTCAGACGTCAACGACGCCCGCATCCGCAGCACGTCATGCCGCTCCACCACCGCCCGCACCGCACCCACGACATGCCCCAGCCCCGCACCCACCGGAACCGGCACACCCATCGACTGGAAGAACCCGTCCAGACCACCACCACGCGCACCGAACAACGCCATCACCGGTGTCGCCGGAACCTCACCGACCGCCTCACCCGCAGCCTCGACCTCACCGGCAGCACTCTCGGCGGTCGCGGCCACCACCGCCAGCGCCTCGACCGTGCGCCACCGGAACACATCCCGCGCCGAGAACACCACACCCACACCACGCGCCCGCGCCACCAACTGAATCGCAACGATCGAATCCCCACCCAGATCGAAGAACGACTCATCAACACCCACCGACTCAAGACCCAGCACCCCCGCGAAGACCAGGCACAGTGCCTCCTCGACCGGAGTACGGGGGCTGCGACTGCCTTCCCGAGTGGTGAAGACGGGTTGGGGCAGCGCCTTGCGGTCGATCTTGCCGTTCACGGTGAGGGGGAACGCGTCCAGGACCACGACCGCGGCGGGGACCATGTACTCCGGAAGCCGCTCGGCAACGAACTCCCGCAGTCCCTGTCCCTCAACTCCGCCGCCCGGACCAGCGGAAACCACGTAACCGACGAGCTGCCTGCCCCCCGCGGGCAACCGACGGGCGACCACGATCGCCCGGTCGACCCGCGGATGGGCCTCCAGCGCGGTCTCGACCTCACCGAGTTCGATACGGAACCCACGGACCTTGACCTGATCGTCCGCCCGCCCGACATACACCAGCCGGCCTTCACGGTCCCACCGCACCAGATCCCCCGTGCGATACAGACGTTGACCCGCATCGAAGGGACTGGCGACGAAACGCTCAGCCGTCAGCGCCGGCCGGCCGACATACCCACGGGCCACACCCGCACCCGCGACATACAACTCACCAACCGCACCCGGCGCCACCAGACGCAACAACCCATCCAGAACAAACGCCCGCACCCCATCCAACGGCCGCCCCACCGGCACATCCGAAACACCCTCACCCAGCACATCCATCCGATGACACGCCGCGAACGTCGTCACCTCCGTCGGCCCATACCCATTCACCACCACCAGCCCCGGACACACCGCCTGCACCCGACGCACCGCCACCGCCGGCACCACATCCCCACCAGCCCACACCTGCACCACCGACCCGAAACACCCCGGGAACTCCTCAGCCATCACCGAGAACAACCCAGCCGTCAGCCACAACCCCGTGACCCCACTCGACTCAATCAACAACGCCAGCTCACCGGCATCCACCCGCCCCGGCGCAGCCACCACCACCTGACCACCGTTCAACAACGGCACCCACACCTCATACGTCGACGCATCAAACGAATGCGGCGAATGCACCAACACCCGACCATGCGCCCCACCCACAAACGCACCATCACCCGCCAGCGCCACCACATCCCGCTGCCGAACCCCCACACCCTTCGCCACACCCGTCGACCCCGACGTGAACATCACATACGCCAACTGATCGGGGCGAACACTCACGCCCGGGTCCCACACCGGGCCATCCACCGTGGCCGCGACGTCCTCAGCCGTCAGGACCACGGACACACCCGCCTGAACACACACCCTGTCGCGATGATCAGCAGACCAGTCCGGGAACAACGGCACATACGCCCCGCCGGCTTTGGCGATACCCAGCTCGGCCACGATGAGCTCGACCGACCGCTCCATCCACACCGCCACCAACGACTCCGCACCCACCCCCCGACCGATCAGGTCATGAGCAAGCTGATTCGCCCGCGCATCCAACTCCCCATACGTCAGCCGAATGTCCGCGAACTCCACAGCGAGCGCATCCGGAGTACGAGCAACCTGCACGGCAAACAACTCGGAAATCGAGCCGCCCTGCACACCGACCGCTCGACCATGCCAACCACCCAGCAACTCCCGCTCACCAGGCAGCAGAGCATCCAGCTGCCCGAGCGTGGTGTGCGGAGTCTGGACGGCTTCATCGAGTACGCGGAGGAAGCGCTGGTGGAGTTTCTCCACGGTGTTCTGATCGAAGACGTCGGCCGAGTACTCGAAGGAGCCGACCAGTCGGCCCTCCGTCTCGATGGATTCGTCCGTGAGATGGACGGTGAGGTCGAACTTCGCTGCGTCGGTGGTTACTTGTTCGGGTGTGGTGGTGAGTCCGGGGAGTTCGAGGCGGCCGTGCGCGTTGTTCTGCAGGACGAGCATCACCTGGAACAACGCCTGACTCGCAGCCGACCGCTCAACTCCAAGGACATCGACCAGCCGGTCGAACGGAACATCCGCGTGAGCGTGCGCACCCAGATGAACCTCACGCACCCGGTCCAACAACTCCACGAACGACGGATCACCCGACACATCCGTACGCAGCACCACCGTGTTCACGAAGAACCCGACCAGATCATCCAGACCCTCATCGGAACGGCCCGCCACCGCCGCACCCACCGGCAGGTCCTCACCCGCACCCACCCGCGACAACACCACCAGCAACGCCGCATGCAACACCATGAACAGCGACACCCCGCGCTCCCGCGCAAGGTCCATCACCTGCCGGTACAACTCCGGGTCCACCGCGAACGGCACACTGCCACCCCGACGCGACGCCACCGCAGACCGCACCCGGTCGAACGGCAGCGCAATCTCCGCCGGAGAACCCTCCAACACCCCACGCCAGTAAGCCAGCTGACCCGACACCAGGCTGTCGGGGTCGTCCTCCGAACCCAGCACCTCCCGCTGCCACAACGCGTAGTCCGCGTACTGCACCGGCAACGCATCCCAGTCCGGCACCCCACCCGACAACCGCGCCCCATACGCCCGCGACAGATCCCGCAACAACGGCGCCATCGACCAGCCATCCGCCGCAATGTGATGCAGAACCAGCAGCAGAACGTGTTCACCAGCACCCGGTGACAGGCTGAAAAGCCTCGCCCGAACAGGCACGTCCTCCGCAAGATCGAACGGCTGGGACGCCGCCGCCGTCAACGCTGCCGAGAGGTCACCGGATGCGACGGTCTCGACCCTCAGCTCGACTGCCGATTCCGACAGCACACGTGAGACCGGCACGCCATCCACCACGTCAATGACCGTGCGCAACGTCTCATGCCGGCCCACCACATCAGCCAGCGCCCCACGCAACGCCACCACATCCAACACACCCGACAACCGCACCGCGACCGGCATGTTGTACGCCGCACCCGACCCATCGAACTGATCCAGGAACCACAACCGCCGCTGCCCATCCGCCAACGGAACCGGACCAGAACGCTCCACCGCCGTCAACACGGGACGGACAGCGACCTCACCATCCATGCACCGCACAAGCCCCGCCACAGTCGGCGCATCGAACACCGCCCGCACCGACAACTCCACACCCAAAGCCCGACGGATCCGCGACACCAGACGCGTCGCCAACAGCGAATGACCCCCCAGATCAAAGAAAGAGTCATCCACACCCACAACCTCACGGCCCAACAACCCCGCGAACAGACCGCACAACACCTCCTCACGCACCGACCGCGGCGCCCGATACACCCCACCCACAAAAACCGGCGCCGGCAACGCACCACGATCCAGCTTCCCGTTCGCGTTCAACGGCAGCCCATCCAGCACCACCACCACCGCCGGCACCATGTACTCCGGCAACCGCCCCGCCACAAACCCCCGGAGCTCGACGGCTTCCGGTGTGCCGGTCGTGTTCGCCACCACGTAGCCGACGAGACGCTTCTCTCCGTTGTCGTCGCCGCGGGCGATGACAACGGCCTGGGACACCGCGGGGTGCGCGGCCAGCGCGGCCTGTACCTCACCGAGCTCGATACGGAAGCCGCGTACCTTGACCTGGTCGTCGGCCCGGCCCGCGTAGGACAGCCGTCCGTCCGCACCCCACCGCGCCAGATCACCCGTGCGGTACAGACGCTCACCCACACCGAACGGGCTCGCCACGAACCGTCCGGCCGTCAGAGCGGGGCGACCGAGGTAGCCGCGCGTGATACCGGTGCCGGCGACGTAGAGCTCGCCGACGGCACCCGGCGGAACCGAACGCAACCCCGAATCCAGCACATAAACCTGCGTGTTCGCAATCGGCCTGCCGATCGGCAACGCACCCGCGGACACATCCTGCGGAACAATCTCCGTCCACACACTGTCCGCACTCGCCTCGGACGAGCCGTAGAAGTTGAGGAGACGGGCCTCGGGGAGCACGGAGTGGAAGCGCTCAGCGACGGCAGTGGGCAAGGCCTCCCCGCTGGTGATCCAAGTGGCGCGGCCTGCCGCGGGGCCGAGGAGGTCGCCTTCCAGCATCTCGGCGAGCAGGCTGGGGACCATGGTCATGCGCCGGACGTCATGGCGCTCGATCAGTTTGGCGAGTTCCGGGGCGCTGCGCGCCTGTTCCTGGTCGGCGACGATGACGCGGCCGCCGTGCAGGAGCGGTTCGAGGATCTCGCTCGTTCCGTCGAGGAAGCTGAGGGAGGTCTTCGCGCAGACGGTGTCCCCGGGCTGCCAGGGAAAGCGGGAATGGAACCACATGAAGCGGTTCCCCATGCCGGCGTGGGTCTCGATGACGCCCTTGGGCTCGCCGGTGGAGCCGGAGGTGTAGATGACCAGGGCGGGGCTGGTGCCGAGGACGGCGGTCGGGCCGTCGGGGGACGTGTCCGGCTCGCCGCTGAGCGTGTTCCTCACGTCGGGGGCGTCGAGCTCGATCGTGGGAACTCCGGTGTCGGGCAGTGCGTCGGCTGCCTTCTCGGTGGTGAGGATGAGACGCGGGCGGGCATCGCCGAGCATGTAGGCGACGCGGTCGGCCGGGTACGCCGGGTCTACGGGGATGTAGGCGGCTCCGGCCTTCAGGACCGCGAGAAGGGCGATCACCATGTCGGCCGACCGTGGCAGATAGAGCGCCACGAAGTCCTCGGTGCCGATCCCTTGAGCCATGAGGTGGTGGGCGAGCTGGTTGGCCCGCGCGTCCAACTGGGCGTATGTCAGGTGTACGTCGGCGCATTCCAGGGCCGGTGCGTGCGGTGTGCGGAGCACCTGGGCGGCGAACAGTTCCGGCAGGGTGCCGGCCGGTTGGGGCGCTGCCGTGTCGTTCCACTCCCGCAGGGCCTCATGTTCTCGGGGCAGCAGGATGTCCAGGTCCCCGATGGGAGCGTGGGCGTCCGCTTCCGCGAGGGCTGTGAGGTAGGAGACGAGGCGGGTGTTGTGGGCGTCGAGTTCCTCGACGGTGTAGAGGGCCTGGTTCGCCTTGAGTTCGATCTGCCAGCCGTCGCTGTCGGCGCGGTCGAGGAACTGGAAAGCGAGGTCTTGGGTGGGGCCGATGCCGTGGTAGGTGCCGCTGGCCGGGGCGGTGCCGAAGCGGAGGTCGTAGTCGAAGTTCATGACGTTGACGACCGGGCCCTCCAGCTGCTGCCGGGTGCCGACCAGGTTGAGGTCTCGACTGAGGTCTTCGTACCGGTACATCTGGTGGCGCAGCACGCGGCCGGTCTCTTCGGCGACGTACTGGAGGAAGCCCTCCAGTGTGGCGTCGGGGAGAATCTTGATGCGTAGGGGGACGACGTTGGAGGCGACGCCGGGGACGCTGCGAGCGACGGTGGTGCGCGCGGCGACCGGAAGGCCGAGGACAAGCTCCTGGACACCGGTCAAGCGGTGCAGGTAGGCGGCGGTCGCGGCGATGGCCAGCGTGGAGCCTCGCACTCCGGTGCGCTCGGCGAGCGTTCTCAGCCGGGTGGAGGCAGTGGTGGGGAGTTCGACGGAGCGGCGCAACAGGCGGTGGGGCAGGTGGGGCAGGCCGGTGGTCAGACGGGCGGCTTCAGGGGCGCCTGCCAGGTAGTTGCGCCAGAACTCGGCGTCGTGCGTGTAGGTGTCGGAGGCACGGTAGGCGACGTGTTCCCGCAGCAGGACGTGCAGCGGGTCGAAGGGGCTGTCGCCGGGGGCTTCGCCGGCGTGGAGCCGGGTGTAGACCTCGGCGAGTCTGCGTGCCGTCAGCCCCATGCTCCATCCGTCGATGGCCAGGTGATGGAAGCGGTGGCTGGAGAGGTAGTGGTCGTCTGCCAGTTTCAGCAGTTCGGGGGTGAACAGAGGTTCGCCCGTGGGGTCGATGGCTGTCGTGAATGCTGCGGTGAGATGCTCCTGTGCGGCTGCCTGGGGGTCTGGCTCAGCACTGAGGTCGACCACTTCGATGGGAACGGAGTCGGGGTCGAGGATGTGCTGGAACACCTCGTCGCCGTCGACCGCAATGCGGATGCGCAGTGTCTCTGCCTCGTGGACGACCTGGCGCATGGCCGCGGTGTACAGGGCGGGGTCGATCGTGCCGCGGATTTCCAGTACTTCGCCGACGGTCAGTACGGGGTTCGTCGGGTCGAGCTGGTGCAGGAGCCAGAGTCCGTGCTGTGGAGCGGTCAGTGACACACGATTGCGGGCAGACATAACTCGGCACTCCCCCAGCGCTACAGAACTCAGACAGGTGGCTGATCGGGCCCGGTGACAGGGCGGATCGTGATTTCGATCGAAGGACATGGCGGATCCGGACGCCTTTGGGCACGAGATCCGATTGCGCGAGGGTGCTTACAGCACGTTCTCGAGGTGTCGTTGCAGCGCCCGGTCGCCATAGGGGTCGTCGAGCGCGGCGGCTGCGTGTCGGCCGAAAAGGAGAGTCTCGTCCGCGTGCCGTTCGGCGATGGGGCAGGTGACGGTCGTCAGATTCACGTAGGAACGCCAGGTGACGTTTCCTGACACGCTGGTTCCGCCCCAGGTTCCGCTGGAGAGCGTGGCGGTGAAGGGCACTCCGCTGGTGAAACTGCCGCTGTTGGTCATGGTGGACTGGTTGACGACGATCCGGCAGGTGGGAATGCGGTCCGCGAGCTGGTCCACACGTTCCGGACTGCGGGTGTGTATTCCTGCGCTGTGCCCGCGTCCGCAATTTTCGAGGATGTCGTGGACGCGTTCGACGGCCGTTTCGAAGTGGTCATAGGTCAGCAGGGTGAGCACGGGCGCGAGTTTCTCGTTGAGAACCGGGCTGTCGGGGGCTTCACCGTCCCCGTCCAGGACGAGTGTGGTGGTTGTGCCGGGCGTGGTGAGGGTGATGCCGGCCGCCAGGGCGATCGCGTCGGCCGACCTGCCGATCAAGTCTCGGTCGAGGGTGCGTCCATCGGGCCACAGTGCCTTGCGTACGCGCTCGGTCTCGTCCTTCGTGCACACGTGACCGTGGGAGCGCAGGAGTTCGGCGCGGAACTCGGAGGCGACCGAGTGCTGTACGAAGACGTTGCTCTCCGAGGAGCACGAGGTGCCGTTGTTGTAGCCGGCCCCGGTCAGGATGCTTCGGGCGGCGGCTATGACGTCGCAGGTCTCGTCGACGACGACGGTCGAGTTGCCGACGCCGGCTCCAACGGCGGGCGTTCCGCTGGCGTAGGCGCGGCGGACGGTACCAGGTCCCCCCACGGCGACGACCAGGTCTGCGGCCGCCATCAGCTCTTCGGCGGCCTCGCGGCCGCTGACGTCGAGGCACTGGACGAGGTCGGCAGGGGCACCGACGTCCGCGAGGGCTTCGCGGATGACGTCGATGGTCTCCATCGCCGTCGCGCGGGCCCGGGGGTTGGGGGTGAAGACGACCGCGTTGCGCGTCTTCAGCATGGGCAGCGTGTTGCACACGATGCCCGGGCTGGGGGCGGTCGCGGGGCTGGCCGCGGCGATCACGCCTACCGGCTTGGCGATCTTGCGCAGGCCCAGATCGGGATGGTCCTCGACCGTCCCGACCGTCGTCTGGCCGTGGAGTTCGAAGAGCTGCCCCAGTACGCGCTTGCGCTGCAGTTCGTAGAGGTGTTCCGGGTGCCCCAAGCCGGTTTCGGTGTGGGAAAGGGTGGCGAGGCGACGGGCGTTGTCCTCGCGGTAGCAGCGCGAGGCGACGGCTGCCACCACGTCGTCAACGCGGTCCTGCGGCCAGCCTTCCGTGAGGGCCTGTGCCGCTCGCGCCCGCCGTACGGCGTCATGCACGGCTCTTTGTATGGACGGTGTAGTCACGCTGCACTCCCGGCTCGTGTTGGGGACGGAGCCTCGTGGGCGCGGCCATGCTCCGCAACGAAAGAGACTTCCGGGTCGGCTTTTTAGCCGATCGATATCGGCGTCTGCGGTTTCTCTTGTACTCCGCTGTGCACCGGAATTGATGATGCATTTGATTCACCGATGGCCCGGCATGCGCCTGGCCGAACACCAGAAAACAAGGCGCCAGAGTTCTTGGCAATAGCGGACAGCCCGTCGGGGGCCAGATCCCTGCCGAGTGCGCCAAGTGGCTGTGTCCTGGCAACGGGACACGGCTACTTCCACGTCACCTACCTGCGACTTCGGCGGAGGGGATTCAGTCCGTGCGCAGGCGGGGCGCCAGACAGTCGGCGACACCGGCCACCGAAGGGGCCCCAAGAAATTCTTGCATCGTCGGCCCAACTCCTTGCGTATCCTGAATTCTCTTTACCAGACGGACGGCGAGAAGCGGGTTGCCCCCGAGGTCGAAGAAGTCGTCGTCGATGCCGATCGGGGCGCGGTGCAGCGTTTCTGCGAACAACACTGCCAAGTCGCGTTCCAGTGAGGTCTCGGGCACCTGACGCTTCGTAACTTTATGTCCGGGTTCGGGGAGCTGGGAGCGATCCAGTTTGCCATTGGGGGTGAGTGGAAGACGGTCCAGCATGACGAACGCGGACGGAATCATGTGGGCCGGCAGGCGATCGGCCACATAGCGTCGCAGGCGCCGAGCTCTCAGCGCGTCCGTGTCTCCGGCCGCCGGATCGGCCCCCGGGACAAGGTAGGCCACGATCCGCGTGTGGTCGGGGCGCCCACCCGGCTGTACTGCGACAGCCACTTGAGCGATGCCCGGGTGAGTACCAAGGACCGCTTCGATCTCGCCGAGCTCGACGCGCATGCCGCGAACCTTCAGCTGGGTGTCCACCCGCCCCTGGTGCTCCAGTTCGCCCTCACTGTTCCAGCGGGCCAGGTCTCCGGTGCGGTACATGCGCTCGCCCGGCGCACCGAAGGGGTCCGCCACGAAGCGGTCGGCGGTCAACCCAGGTCTGGCGTGGTAGCCGCGTGCCACGGTTCCCCCCACGTACAACTCGCCTGTGACGGTGCGCGGAACCGGCAGGAGGCCCGGGCCCAGTACGTAGGTGCGCATATTGCCCAACGGCCTTCCGATCGGGACACCGCCGACGCCGCCCCCCTGCCTGGCGACCGTGTGCGTGGTGGCGTAGAAGCTCTCGGTCTGCCCATAGGCATTGATCAAGCGGGCGTCGGGGAGTTCCGCACGGACCCGGCGGACCAGGTCGGCCGGAAGCTGCTCGCCCGCGCAGATCACTGTGCGCGCCTTGAGAGCGTGGGAGACCTGATCGAGTACTTCGGCGAACGCGGAGGGCACAGTGTGCAGGACATCGCCCGTCCAGCCGCCCCGCTCCCCCACGACCAGCACGTCGCGGACGACGTCGATCCTGGCCCCGGTGCTGAGCGCCGTGAAGATCTCGAACACGGAGACGTCGAAGTTGACCGAGGTCCCGGCCAGCATGACCGCTCCGGGCTCCATGCCTACCAGCGGCGCCAGTTGGGATACTCCGTTGACCACGTTGCCGTGCGTGATGGCGACGCCCTTCGGCGTTCCGGTCGAGCCCGATGTGTACATCACATAGGCGAGGTTCTGCGGCCGGGGGCCGGGTGGCAGTGACGGGGTTTCGAGTTCGTCGCTGGGGTCCTGGGCCGCGGCGGACTCGACATGGCAGTGGGGCAGATCCTGGGCCGGCAGGGTGGGGGCGGTCTCCCGGTCGGTGAGGACGAGGCACGGCTCGGCATCGGTGAGCATGAAGGAGAGCCGCCCGCTCGGGTAGCGCGGATCGATGGGCAGATATGCGGCGCCGGATTTCAGGACGGCGAGCAGGGCGACCACGAGATCGGCGGTACGGGCGACGGCGAGTGCCACGACGGTCTCAGGCCGTGCGCCCGCGCGCCACAACCGCCGGGCGAGCCGGGACGACCGGTCATCGAGCTCGCGATAGGTCAGGGAGGTGGTTGCGTCCGTCACGGCGATCGCCTCGGGAGTGACACGTACCTGGCGCTGTACGAGCTCAGGGACGCTCAGCGGGGATACCGCCGTCCGGACTCCTGACGAGTGGACGAGCAACCCCTTCCGCTCCTGCTCGTCGAGCATGTCGATACGGCCCACTCGGCCACCGGGGTCCGCTGCCACGGCCCGGAGGATGGCTGTGAAACCGCCGGCCATGACCGCGAGCGTCGACCGGTCGAAGAGGTCGCGAGCGTAGGTGATGCGGACTTCCATGCCGTCGTGGGCGTCGGCCGGCCCGGCCCGCAGGCTGACGCGGAGGTCGTGCAGGGCATGTTGCGGCGCGGGCCGCTCCACCACTGTCGTCAGACCAGGCAGGCGCACGATCGGCGACGGCGTGCCCTCCGTCCCCTCGAACAGGATCTGCAAGAGCGGGTGGTCCGCCGCTGCACGGTAGGACACGGACTCGGAGACAAGGTGGGCGAAGGGGACGTCTGGATGCTCGGATGCCGCTCGCTCCCGTGCCGCGAGCCGGTCGACCAGTTCGAGGAATGAAGGGTTCCCGCTCAGGTCAGCGCGGAGCACCGTCAGATCGTGGAAGGGGCCTATCGCGCGCGTCCGGGGTTTGGGTGTCGTCATGACGATGTCCGTGCCCGTGCCCAACTGGTGCAGCAGCACCGCCAGAGCCGCTCGCACCAGGCAGTCGAGCGGAACACCCTTACTCCGCGCCAGTCGCCTCAGATCCCTGAGGAGATCGGCTTCCAACGGAAAGGACAGCGTGCCGGCCTGTCCGCTGGGCTTGGGCGGCCGCGGCCGGTCCGCCGGCAGCGACATCGGTGCGCGCAGCCCTGCCAGTTCCGTCCGCCAGTGCGCGAGCTGCCGTGCGGCCTCGGTTCCTGGCCGCGCCGAGTCCGCCAGAAAGGTCCGCTCGGCGGCGACGTGCCGGGTGCGGTCGAACGCAGCGTCCTCCCACTGGGGCACCCGGCCCTGAAGACGGGCGTCATAGGCAGAGCAGAGCTCGCCGAGCAGACGATTCAAGGAGGGTTCGTCCACCGCTATGTGATGGGCCGTCAATATCAACGTGCAGGAGGCGGTACCCGATCGCAACAGCGCGGCACGCAGAGGCAGTTCGCAGGCGAGATCGAAGGACTGACGTGCCGCGGCGATCAAGGCCGACGTGACCTCGGGCTCGGTCACGTCCACGACCGGCAGGCTCAGGACAGCACGCTCGGCCGCCACGGGCCGCGGCCGGGGCAGGCCGTCGGGCCCCTCGGGGAACAGGGTGCGCAGCGCCTCGTGCCGGGCGACAAGATCGCGCAGCGCTGTTTCCAGAACGTCGGTGTCGAGGCCGCCCGTCATCCGCAGGCCCACCGCAGTAGCCACTGCCGACGGCTTCTCACCGTATCGGTGAATGAACCACAATCGGCGCTGCGCAATGGACGCTGAGAACATGCGCGTCCCCCCGTTCATTCCACTCGTCTGAGTAAGCTTGTGAGAATCTGGCCGAATTTTCCGTACCGACCGTCCACGGTTGTATCACGCCCAATAGATTCATCGCCGTGCTGAACCAGCGCTACAAGAACGTCCTGTCGACAGGACAGCTCGACGCGAATGGTCGCCGATCAGGCACCGTTGGTACGGTGTGCTCTCCGGTGGCATTGGTTCGCACAGATCGCCACTCCTCGAAGAGGCCCTTCCCGAAATGCCATCAGGTCCAGCACCATGCTTTCGGATGCAGTATCCGCAAGCAACTCAGGTGAGCGAGGGGACTATTCATGCTGCCCAATATAGAAGTCGACACCGAAGTCTGCGTGGGGGCCGGCCAGTGCGTACTGGCCGCGCCGGGTGTATTCGATCAACGCGTCGAGGACGGAATCGTCCGGGTCGTGCAGAAGAGGCCGCCGAACGAAGAGCAGAGCGCTGTCCAGGAGGCCGTCCACCTGTGCCCGTCCGGCGCGATCACGTTCCGCTGACACAGCAGCGGGACCACAGCACGTCCCGCCGCGACGAAGCAACGAAAGGGGAGGGGAACGGTGCGACCGATGCGCGAAGAGGGGTGGGAGCAGGGCGGCCCCAAGGATTTGGTAAGCCGGTTCAATGCCTCCGTCAGCGCCTGGCCGGAGCGTATTGCCCTGTCCGAGGAGGAGAAGCGGTTCACCTACGCGGAGCTGGACACCTGGTCCGACTCCGTCGCGGGTCTCCTTCGCGCCCGCGGGGTGGCGCCGGGCTATCGGGTCGTGCTGCGCATGTCCCCGGGGGCAGCCTCCGTCGCGACCGTTCTCGGCATTCTCAAGTGCGGCGCCTCCTACGTGCCGCTCGACGTCCGCCACCCGGTGGCCCGCCGGGAGTTCATCGCGCGGGACAGCGCGGCGCGTGCGCTCGTGGGCTCGTGGGGCGAGGCGCTTCCCCCACGCCACATCGGCGCCCTCGTCACCGAAGAGGAGGTGGTCGCCGCCTGCCGGACCGGTGACACGGCAGGCCCGGCCGGACCAGGTCCAAGCGACGATGACACGGCCTACGTCATCTACACCTCGGGGACAACGGGCGAACCCAAGGGAGTTCCCGTACGGCACCACCATGTGCAGGCGCTTCTCGACGGCGCCGCCAGCGTCTTCGACTTCACCACCGACGACCGGTGGCTGTTGTTCCATTCGATCGCCTTCGACTTCTCCGTCTGGGAGATGTGGGGCGCGCTGGGCACGGGCGCGGAGCTGGTCGTGTTGCCGCAGTGGGCTGCGCGGTCCCCGGACAAAAGCCTGCGTCTGATCGCTGAGCGCGGCATCACGGTACTCAACCAGACGCCCACAGCTTTCGCGGCGCTGGCCGATGCGGCGGCCCGCTCCGGGACGGCTCTGCCCCAGCTTCGCTATGTCATTTTCGGAGGAGAGAAGCTGTCTCCGCCTTCGCTGCGCTCCTGGGCCAAGCAGTACGGAATGGCCCGCCCGCGGCTGGTCAACGGGTACGGGATCACCGAGACCACCGTCTTCACGACGTTCCACGAGGTCACCGAGGACGACCTGGCCGGCGACACGTCGATCATCGGGGATCCGCTACCGGGGTTTCGTATCCGAGTGGTCGACGAGCAGGGCCACGAGGTACTCGCGGGTGAGAAGGGCGAACTCTGGCTGGCCGGACCGCAGGTCACCGACGGCTATCTGAACCGGCCTGAACTCACCGCCGAGAAGTTCCCGGCCGCGGCCGACCCCGTGACGGGCGAAACGCTGCGCTACTACCGCTCCGGCGACCTAGTCAGTCGTGCACAGGACGGCGGCCTTGTCTACGACGGACGGGCTGACCTGCAGGTCAAGCTCCGCGGTTACCGCATCGAGTTGAGTGATGTCGAAGCAGCCGTGCGACGACATGCGGCAGTCCTGGACGCGGTCGTCACCCTCCACGAGTTCAAGGCCTCGGACACTCGTCTGGTCTGTGCCTACGTCACCGGCGACGACACTCCCGCCCTCGAACCGCAGCAGATACGGCAGCACATGAAGTCCTTGCTCCCGTCCTATATGCACCCTGCGCGTTATCTGCGACTGGCGGAATTGCCGCGCACGGTCAACGGAAAGGTGGATCGAGCCGCAATCGCTCGGTCATGGAAAGAGGAGACACAACACAGATGAGCCACATGGCATCACGGGACGTACATGACCCCGTAGCGGTAGAGCGCATGG
The DNA here is from genome assembly GCF_045162825.1 of Streptomyces prunicolor. Taxonomy (NCBI): domain Bacteria; kingdom Bacillati; phylum Actinomycetota; class Actinomycetes; order Kitasatosporales; family Streptomycetaceae; genus Streptomyces; species Streptomyces prunicolor. Next base: position 3,214,009 of record NZ_CP108676.1, read on the forward strand.
TCGTCGAATGGGCAGCGCAAATCCTCGAGGAGCCCGCGTCCGCGCAGGACAACTTCCTCGATCTCGGCGGCCATTCAATGCTCGCCGCTGAGCTCAACCAACGCGTCTTCGACACGTTCGGAGCAGAGCTCGACCTGCAACTGCTCTTCGAGAAGAGCATCGGTGAAGCGGCGGGCAGCATAGTAAGCCACCTCAACTCCACTACGCAGAACGGCTGACACACATGACAACGAGTGAGATTCTCACTTATTCGCTCAGCGAGCGGGAACTGAATCAGTTCGAGCGCGACGGCTTCATCGGCCCCATCAAGATCTACGAAGTGGAGGATATGGAGAACCGCTGGAAGACCATCCAGCGGGAGTTGCGCGACCGCTCCCATGCGATCTACCCCGAAGGCTCCGGCAAGGCCAGCAGCATTTCCAACTACGACCGCCACCTGGACATCGACCTTCTGTCCGAGCACATCATGAAGCGGGAGATCGTGGACCGGGTCGCGTCGATCCTCGGTCCCGACCTCCTGTGCTGGCGTTCGGAGTTCTTCCCCAAGTTCCAGGGCGACGAAGGCACCGACTGGCACCAGGCGGCGACGTTCGCCCACGCCAGCGGCAGCCCGCAGATCGTCTGGCCGTCCGAGGACGGCCTGCCGGCGTTCGGCGGCACGATCACCGTGTGGACCGCGTTCACCCACTCCACCAAGGAGAACGGGTGTCTGCAGCTCATGCCGGGGACGCACAAGCACATGAACTACGACGAGTCCAAGGGCATGGCATACGAAGCCGACGCGTTCAACGCCCGGGAGAAGGACGGCGTCAAGCGCGGGTTCTTCGGCTACGACTACCGTCAGCTCCAGAAGGACCCTGACTGGAGCCCCGATGAGACGCAGGCCTTCCCGCTCGTGATGAAGCCCGGCGAGTGCGTCATCTTCTGGTCGACGCTCATGCATGCCTCCCTGCCGCACACCGGCGGCAAGAAGGACTACCGGATGGGATACGCGACACGGTTCGTGCCCGCACAGGTACAGGTCTACCCGGGCACCGACGCGGTCAACGAGTACGGCGGCGGCATCACCCTCGACAACTACGGCACCGTCCTCGTCTCGGGCACCGACGAGTACGGCCACAACCGCGTCGCGAAGGAGAGTCAGCGCGGCTTCTCGTTCGTACCGCACCAGCAGATGTAGCCAGGCGGAGGGGGAACGGTCCGCCCGTCTCCCCCCACGCTGCTCGATGTTCCGCCCGTCAGCCACGCCCGCAGGAGGCAGCCGCATGACACCGTTCCCCCTGATCCTGCTCCACCATGCGGGCGGGTCGGCGAAAGTGTTCGACGCCCTCATCGCCGCATTGCCGCCGCAGATCCAGCCCATCGCCCTGGACCTTCCCGGGCGCGGCCGTTCGTGGCGCGAGGCGCCGGTGACGACAGCCGACGACGCCGTGGACCACCTGGCGCGGCACATCGGCAGGATCGACGGTGAGTTCGCCGTCTTCGGGCACAGTCTGGGCGCCTACCTCGGCCTGGCCCTTGCCTCCCGACTCGAGGAGACGGAGGGCGGAGTCCGGTGCTCAACGCTGTTCGCGTCGGCCAACTCCGGGCCGGTCGGCGCCGTACTGCCCTTCGACGGGTCGGCTCTGCTGACCGACGACGAGGAGATCTTCCGCATCACGGCGGCGTCCGGTGGCGCCGTGCCCCGACAGATACTCGATCATCCGCAATTGCGGACGCGGGCGGCGAATCTGCTTCGGGCCGACTTCGCTCTGTCCGCGTCCTTCCTGCGCAAGCAGCGGCGCATCGTCACCGAGGCGGACATCGTGGTGTGCTGCGGTTCGGACGACGTCTTCAGCGCACAGCAGCTGGAGCAGTGGCGCCTGAATTCGACCTCCAGGACGGAGATTCATCGCTTCCCGGGCGGCCACTTCTATCTTCAGCAGGACGCCGGCGAGGTGGCAGCCGTCGTTGCCGACCATCTGGCAGCTGTGCGGCGCTGAGGCAGGCAGGAACGCGTATGGCCCGGCCCTCTCAGGGGCCGGGCCATACGTCTGGGAAGGGTTGGTGGCTATGCCTTGCGGAGGCGGAATACCAGGGATAGGCCTTCGTCGGTGAACGGGGTGCCGTAGGTGTTGTCGGCTTCGCCCTGGGTGAAGTCGGTGGCGAGGACTTCGTCGGCGATCAGGGTTGCGTGCTCGGACAGGGCCGCGATGACGGTGGGGTCGGTTGAGGTCCAGCGCAGGGCGATGCGGTCGGCGACGTCCAGGCCGCTGTTCTTGCGGGATTCCTGGATCAGGCGGATCGCGTCGCGGGCCAGGCCTGCCTGGCGGAGTTCCTCGGTGATTTCGAGGTCGAGGGCGACTGTCGCGCCCGAGTCGGAGGCCACGGACCAGCCTTCGCGCGGGGTCTCTGTGATGATCACCTCATCGGGGGCCAGGGTGATGGTCTCGCCGTCGACTTCGACGGTCGCGGTGCCTTCGCGCAGGGCCAGGGACAGGGCGGCGGCGTCCGTGTTCGCGACGGCCTTGGCGACGTCCTGGACGCGTTTGCCGAACCGTTTGCCCAGGGCGCGGAAGTTGGCTTTGGCCGTGGTGTCGACCAGTGAGCCGCCGACCTCGCTCAGCGAGGCGAGGCCCTCGACGTTCAGCTCCTCCGTGATCTGCGCGTGCAGTTCGCGGTCCAGGGCGGCGAAGCCCGTGGCCGCGATCAGCGCGCGGGACAGCGGCTGGCGCGTCTTGACGCCGGACTCCGCGCGCGTGGCGCGGCCCAGCTCCACCAGGCGCCGTACGAGGACCATCTGCTGGGACAGCTCGGGGTCGATGGCGGTCAGGTCCGCCTCCGGCCATGAGGACAGGTGGACCGACTCCGGGGCGCCCGGGGTCACCGGGACGATCAGGTCCTGCCAGACGCGTTCGGTGATGAACGGGGTGAGTGGGGCCATGAGTTGGGTGACCGTTTCGACGACTTCGTGCAGGGTGCGCAGTGCGGCTTTGTCGCCTTGCCAGAAGCGGCGGCGGGAGCGGCGGACGTACCAGTTGGAGAGGTCGTCGACGAACGCGGAGAGGAGTTTGCCGGCGCGCTGGGTGTCGTAGGACTCCAGGGCCTGGGTGACCTGGTCGGTGAGTGCGTGGAGTTCGGACAGGAGCCAGCGGTCCAGGACGGGGCGGTCGGCCGGGGCCGGGTCCGCCGTGCTGGGGGCCCAGTCGGAGGTGCGGGCGTACAGGGCCTGGAAGGCGACCGTGTTCCAGTACGTCAGGAGGGTCTTGCGGACGACCTCCTGGATGGTGCCGTGGCCCACCCGGCGGGCTGCCCAGGGGGAGCCGCCGGCGGCCATGAACCAGCGCACCGCGTCCGCGCCGTGGCGGTCCATCAGGGGGATCGGGTCCAGGGTGTTGCCCAGGTGTTTGGACATCTTGCGGCCGTCCTCGGCGAGGATGTGGCCGAGGCAGACGACGTTCTCGTACGAGGACTTGTCGAAGACGAGGGTGCCGATCGCCATCAGTGTGTAGAACCAGCCGCGGGTCTGGTCGATGGCCTCGGAGATGAACTGGGCGGGGTAGCGGGACTCGAAGAGTTCCTTGTTCTTGTGCGGGTAGCCCCACTGTGCGAACGGCATCGAGCCCGAGTCGTACCAGGCGTCGATGACCTCGGGCACGCGGGTGGCGGTCCCGGCGCACTGGGGGCAGGCGAAGGTGACCGCGTCGATGAACGGGCGGTGCGGGTCCAGGCCCGACTGGTCGGTGCCGGTCAGTTCGGTCAGTTCCGCGCGGGAGCCGACGACCGTGAGGTGGTCCTCCGTGCAGCGCCAGATCGGCAGCGGGGTGCCCCAGTAGCGGCTGCGGGACAGGGCCCAGTCGATGTTGTTGTTCAGCCAGTCGCCGTAGCGGCCGTGCTTGACGGTGTCCGGGAACCAGTTGGTGTTCTCGTTCTCCTGGAGGAGGCGGTCCTTGACGGCCGTGGTGCGGATGTACCAGGAGGGCTGCGCGTAGTACAGCAGCGCGGTGTGGCAGCGCCAGCAGTGCGGGTAACTGTGCTCGTACGGCACGTGCTTGAAGAGCAGACCGCGATCCTTGAGATCCTTGAGGACGGTGTCGTCCGCGTCCTTGAAGAACTGCCCGCCGACCAGGTCGAGTTCGGGTGCGAAGGTGCCGTCGGTGCGCACCGGGTTGACCAGGGGCAGCCCGTAGGCCTTGCAGACTTTGTAGTCCTCCTCGCCGAAGGCAGGGTTGGTGTGGACGAGGCCGGTTCCGGCCTCGGTGGTGACGTGGTCACCGTTGAGGACGATGTGGGCGCCGTCCATCGGCACAAGGTCGAAGGGCGGGCGGTAGCTCCACCGTTCCATCTCGGCGCCGGTGAAGGTCTCGCCGGTGCTCTCCCAGCCCTCGCCGAGGGCGGTCGCCAGGAGTGCTTCGGCCACGACGACCTTTTCCTTTCCGTCCGTGGCCACGACGTAGGTGATGTCCGCTCCGGCGGAGACGGCGGTGTTCGTGATGAGGGTCCATGGCGTGGTGGTCCAGGCCAGGAGGGAGGCGCGGCCGGCCAGCGGACCGGAGGTGAGCGGGAAACGGACGAACACGGAGGGGTCGACGACCGTCTCGTAACCCTGCGCCAGCTCGTGGTCCGAGAGGCCGGTGCCACAGCGTGGGCACCACGGGGCCACCCGGTGGTCCTGGACCAGCAGGCCCTTGTTGAAGATCTCCTTGAGGGACCACCAGACCGACTCCACGTACTCGGGGTCCATCGTGCGGTACGCGTCGTCCAGGTCGACCCAGTAGCCCATGCGGTTCGTGAGCGCCTCGAAGGCGTCGGTGTGCCGGGTCACGGACTCGCGGCACTTGGCGTTGAACTCGGCGATGCCGTACGCCTCGATGTCCTGCTTGCCCGTGAAGCCCAGCTCCTTCTCGACCGCCAGCTCCACCGGGAGACCGTGGCAGTCCCAGCCGGCCTTGCGGCCCACGTGGTAGCCGCGCATGGTCCGGAAGCGGGGGAAGACGTCCTTGAAGACGCGCGCCTCGATGTGGTGGGCGCCCGGCATGCCGTTGGCCGTGGGCGGGCCCTCGTAGAACACCCACTCGGGGCGCCCCTCGGACTGGTCCAGGGTCTTGGCGAAGATCTTCTGCTCGCGCCAGAAGTCGAGCACGGCGTGCTCGAGCGCGGGCAGGTCGACCTGGGCGGGCACCTGGCGGTACTGCGTCATCGATGTTCCTTCGGCGAGGTCTGTGCGGACGGGTAACTCTGCAACCAGGGAGAGCGCCGGCGAAGCAACTCCGGTGCTGGGAGGCCGACTTGGGGCTGTGGTCCGGTGTGAGTCTAAGATCCCTGGGACCTTGGGACTTCGCGGGGGACGGGTCCGGCCTCAGGTGATCCGCTGCTCGTCACGAGTGATCACCTTGTGCAGCACGGCGGGCAAGGTATGGAGAAAGGCGTCCACGTCCGCATCGGTGACGATGAGGGGCGGTGCCAGGCGAACCACGTCCGCAGCGATGGCGTTGACGAGGAATCCGGAGGTTTCCAGCAGCTCCTCGACGTTCTTCGCGTACGGCTGGGCGAGGACGATGCCTTGCAGGAGGCCGCTGCCCCTTACGTGATCGATCAGGGGATGCCGAAGCCTTTCGATGCCTGTCATGAGGCGTTCGCCCTGGCGCTTGGCAGCCTGAAGGAGCCCTTGGTCCCTGATGGTCTCCAGGACGGCCGAGGCCGCGGCGCAGGCCACCGGGTTTCCTCCGAAGGTGGACCCGTGGGTACCGGGTCCGAGCAGGTCGGCCGCTTCGCCAAAGGCAAGGACCGCGCCGAGGGGCAGGCCTCCTCCGAGCGCCTTGCCCAAGGTGACCACGTCGGGTTCGACGCCGTCGGCTTGATGTGCGAACCAGTGGCCGGTGCGGCCGATCCCGGTCTGCACTTCGTCGAAAGCGAGGAGGGTACCGGTACGGCGGGTGATGTCACGGGCGGCGGCCAGGTAACCGGGCGGCGGCACGATGACTCCGCCTTCGCCCTGGATGGGCTCCAGGAGGACCATGGCGGTCTGTTCGGTGACCGCTGCCGCGAGGGCGTCCGCATCTCCGAAGGGAACATGATGCACACCGCCGGGCAGGGGCTCGAACGCCTCTCGCTTCGCGGACTGGCCGGTCAGCGCCAGGGAGCCCAGGGTGCGTCCGTGGAAGGAGTCGGTAGCGGCGACGATGGTGGGGCGGCCGGTCAACCTGGCCATCTTGAACGCGGCTTCGTTGGCCTCCGTGCCCGAATTGCAGAGGAAGGCGCGTCCTTCGCGTCCGGTCAGCCCGAGCAGAGTCTCCGCGAGGCTCACCGGCGGTTCGGCGATGAACAGGTTGGAGACGTGTCCCAGCCTGCCGAGTTGTTCGGTGACGGCACGGGTGATGGCGGGGTGCGCGGAGCCGAGGACGTTGACGGCGATGCCGCCCAGGAAGTCGAGATACTTGTTGCCGTCGGCATCCCAGAAGGCGATGCCGGCTCCCCGGACGAGCGCCGTGCGGGGCGTCCCGTAGTTGGCCATCATCACGTTCTGCCACCGCGTGCTCAGGGAGGCGCTCTCGTTCATGTCATCCCTCCGGGGACATCCGGTACGACCGTGGTGCCCATGGGCTGGTCCGTCAGGACGGTGGTGCGGATTGCGTTGCGGACACGGCCGTCGATGACCCGTGCGCTGCGTACTCCGTTGCGGACCGCGTTCAGGCATCCCCTCATCTTGGGGAGCATGCCGGCGGAGAGTTCAGGCAGCAGATCTTCGAGCTCCTTGGCCGTGAGCCGTTCGTACACGTCATCCGTGTGCGGCCAGTCGGCATAGAGCCCGGCGACGTCGGTGACCAGGAGGAGTTGGCCGGCGCCCAGGGCGGTAGCCAGGGCAGCGGCAACGGTGTCGGCATTGACGTTGTACACGTCCTCGTCCTCCACGCTGCGTGCGATGGAGGAGACGACCGGGATGAGTCCGTCGGCCAGCAGGCTCTCCAGAAGCCGGGGGTCGACGCGGGTGATCTCGCCGACTCTGCCGATGTCGACGAGTTCGCCCTTGATCTCCGGGAGGTGCCTGGCTGCCGTGAAGGTATTGGCATCCTCGCCGGTCATACCGACGGCCAGGGGCCGGTGCTGGTTGATCAGGCCGACGAGTTCACGCTGCACCTGTCCGGCGAGCACCATGCGCACGACGTGCATCGCGGCGGGGGAGGTGACGCGCAGGCCGCTTTTGAATTCGGACGCGATGCCCTGGCGGGCGAGTTCGGAGCTGATCTGAGGTCCGCCGCCGTGGACGACGACGGGAAGCAGGCCCGCTTCGTGCAGGCGCACCACATCGTGGGCGAAGGCCCGCTTGAGGTCCTCGTCGATCGTGGTGCTGCCGCCGAGTTTGATGACGACGATGTCGCCCAGTCCGGTTGTCGCTCGGTCCTCGGGTGCCGGCGCGTAGGGAGATGTGCTCATGAGGAGTACGCGCTGTTCTCGTGGACGTAGGTCACGCTGAGGTCGTTGGTCCAGATCGTGGCTCGCTGCCGGCCCGCGGCCAGATCGGCGGTGACGACGACGTCGCGGCCGGTGAGGTCGACGTTGCCGCGGTCCTCTCCTGCGGCGCCGTCCTTGCAGACCCAGACACCGTTGATGGCGATGTTGAGCAGGTGCGGGTCGAACTGGGCATCGGTGGTGCCGATGGCGGACAGAACGCGGCCCCAGTTGGGGTCTTCGCCGTAGATGGCGCACTTGAACAGGTTGTTGCGCGCGATGGCACGGCCGACGTCCACGGCATCGTGTTCACTCGCGGCCCCGACGACGTCGATGCGTATCTCTTTGGTGGAGCCTTCGGCATCCGCGATCAGCTGACGGGCGAGGTCGGCGCAGACAGTGTGCACGGCGTCCGCGAACACTTCACGGGTCGGTGTCACGGTGCTGGCGCCCGAAGCGAGCAGGAGCACGGTGTCGTTCGTGGACATGCAGCCGTCCGAGTCGACCCGGTCGAACGTCACGGAGACCGCGTCGTGCAGCGTCTCGTCGAGTACGGCAGCGGAAACGTCGGCATCGGTGGTGAGGACGACGAGCATGGTCGCCAGGCCAGGCGCCAGCATCCCGGCTCCTTTGGCCATGCCGCCGACGGTCCATCCGTCCTGGTGCGCAACGGCTGTCTTGTGGACCGAGTCGGTGGTCTTGATGGCGATGGCCGCGGCCTGGCCGCCGTCCGGCGACAGGGCGGCGCAGGCCTGATCGATGCCGCTGAGTACGCGGTCCATGGGGAGCCGGATGCCGATGAGGCCGGTCGAGCAGACGGCGACGTCGTCGGGACGCACGTCAAGCACCTGGCTCGCCCTGTGCGCGGTTGCCGCGGTGTCCGCGCGGCCGTCGGGTCCGGTGCAGGCATTGGCGCCGCCGGAGTTGAGGACGACCGCGGTCAGTTCGCCGTCGGCGACGACTCGCTTCGTCCACTCGACGGGGGCCGCCGTGACGCGGTTGGAGGTGAACACGCCCGCTGCCGCTTTGCGCGGTCCGTTGTTGACCACCAGGGTGAGGTCAGGGCTGCCGTTCTGTTTGATACCGGCAGCTATGCCGGCCGCGGTGAAGCCCTGCGGTGCCGTGATGCTCATGGAGCGACTCCTAGGGTTGTCAGTCCGATGTGTTCGTGAAATCGGTGGACGAGGTTCATGCACTGCACGGCGTTGCCGGCGGTTCCCTTGGTGAGGTTGTCGATGGCGCCGACAGCGATCAGCCGCTGCCGGTGCGGGTCGGGCGCAGCTTGGAGGTGGGCGGTGTTGGAACCGACGACAGCGGCTGTGGTAGGCCATTGACCCGATGGAAGAAGGTGCACGAATCGCTCTCCGGCCGTTGCCTTCGTGTATGCCTCGCGCACGTCGTACTCGGATACGCCGTCCAGGAGTTGGGCGCCGCAGACCGCGAGGATGCCTCGCGTCATCGGGGCGAGGACCGGGGTGAAGGAAACCTCGACCGGGGCGCCGGCGAGGGCCGACAGGTTCTGCCGCAGTTCAGGGGTGTGGCGGTGCACCCCGGCCACGCCGTAGGGCGTGACGGAGCCCATGACCTCACTTCCGAGCAGGTGCGGCTTGAGTGTCCTTCCTGCTCCCGAGGTGCCGGTGACCGCCACGATGTCGACGACCGGGGTGAGCAGCCCCGCCTGGTAGGCGGGCCACAGGGCCAAGGTCGCCACGGTGGGAAAGCATCCCGGCAGGGCAATTCTGCGGGCGTCGCGCAACAGGGCCCTCTGGCCTGGGAGTTCAGGAAGCCCATAGGGCCAGGTGCCGGCGTGCTCGGTGCCGTAGAACTGGGCCCAGGCCGTCGCGTCGGTCAGACGGAAGTCAGCGCCACAGTCGATGATCAGCGGGATGTCGTCGAGTTCCCGGCTCAACTGGGCCGTGGTGCCGTGCGGCAGAGCCATGAACACTACGTCGTGATCGCTCAGCACCTCGGCGGTGGTGGGCTGCAGACGCCGGTCGGCGAGCTCGGGCAGGTGCGGGTGGAGTTGTCCAAGCGGCTGGCCGACGTTGGTGCCGGCGGTCAGAGCTCCGATGCGCACCCAGGGGTGATTGAGCAGGAGCCGCAGGAGTTCGCCGCCTGCATAACCGCTGGCACCGGCCACTGCTACGCGCAGGGTCATTCATCCCCCTCCCGCTGCCCGGCATCGCCGGTGCGCGGACTTAAGAACCGTGTTCTTTCTACGACTTGGATGATGAGGGACGCCGACGCAATTCGTCACCCAACGGTAGACATTCTTATGCTGATGCGTGTCGCAGCGGAATCCTGTCCTGTCCACCGGACATTCCTCTATTGCGCGGGCCGAGATGATCCTGCCAAGCTGGTGTGTGAGCCAGTATTTTGGGTCGCACATGTTCGCCACATGCTTCCCCACATCCTGCAGCGTCTCCGTTACGCGAAGCTCCCATTCTGCATCGAATTCCTGGAGGGACCATGAGCAGCAACCCTTTCGACAACGACGAGGGAAGGTTCTTCGTTCTGGTGAACGACGAGGAGCAGCACTCCCTGTGGCCGACCTTCGCCGACGTTCCAACCGGTTGGCGTGTTGTATTCGGCGAGTCGGGGCGGCAGGAGTGCCTTGACTACGTAGAGACGCATTGGACGGACCTGCGCCCCAAGAGTCTGCAGGACGCGATGGCCGCCGATTCCTCGGTCACGAGCGCTGCGTAGCAGGCCACAATCGTGCGGGCGGGTCCGGGCACTTCACGTGCCCGGACCCGCCCGTTCTCGTTTCGCGGTCAGCCGAGGTTGCCGACAGTCTCCGGTTCGGCCGCGGGCAGTTCGAGCTCCTCTTCGATGAGGCGGAACCCGAGGATGGAGTCAGCTATTTCGCCGCTGCGCACGGCCAGGTTCGACAGCAATGACGAGGTCAGTCCGTGGGTGTGCTCGGTGCCGCCCTGGAGGTACACACGTCCGGGGGTGTTCGGGGTGGCTGCGACGAGTCGGTAGTCGCGCGCCACCTGGTGGGCGCCTCGTGCGTCGCGTAGGAACTGCTCGTCGAAGTCGCCGAGAAGGCCGGCGGGGTCCATGGCGTGGTAGCCCGTGGCGAAGACGCAGGCGTCGACATCGAGTTCCTTGATGTCTCCGTGCGTCAGGGAGACCCGGGTGCGGGCGCCCGCGGGTTCCACGGCGCTGACCCGGGTCAGGTTGAGGAAGCGAAGCCTCGACGTTCCGTGCACGTCTTCCTCGTAGGTGCGGCGGTACAGGTCCCTGATGACGTCGTCGTCCACCACGGAGTAGTTGGTGTTCTTGTGGTAGTCCCAGAAGGCCTGCCGGGTGGTGTCGGTACCGAAGTAGTAGTCGTCCACGGCCGTCGGGTCGAAGACCTGGTTGGCGAAGGGGGTGTCGTCGGCCAGCGCGTAGCCGTACGAGGGGATGACGGCGTAGACCTGGGCGTGCGGCAGGGAGTCGTGGAAGAAGCGCGTGATCTCCGCGGCGCTCTGGCCGGCCCCGACCACGGCGACCGACTTGAGGCTCGCCTGATCCGCAGTGGCGAACCTCGTCAGGAACTCGGAGCTGTGCCAGACCCGTTCACCGCGGGCGATGCCGTCGGGCATGCGGGCGGCGAGGCCGGTGGAGACGACGACGTTTCGCGTGCGCACCACGCGCACGGAGCGGTCGGACAGCCTGCGGACCTCGACTTCCAGGTGGTCCATCGGGCCGGTGGCGCCGGCTGCGGGGCGAACGGAGACGACCTCGTGGGCGAAGTTGACCTGGTCGCGGAAGTTGGACGCCACCCACTCCAGGTACTGGTGGAACTCCTTGCGTGTCGGGAAGAAGTCCTGGTTATTCACGAAGCGCGCGAGGCGGCCCGCGCTGTGCAGGTAGGAGACGAAGCTGTACTTCGAGGTGGGGTTACGGAAAGTCGCCAGGTCCTTGAGGAACGAGATCTGCATCGTCGTCGACGGAAGCAGCATGTTGCGGTGCCAGCCGAAGGACTCCTGCCGCTCGAAGAAAACAGCGGATATCGGCTGTTCGGATCTCACCTGTCCCAGCTCCTCGAGAGCCACAGCGAGGGACAGGTTGGACGGACCGAATCCGATGCCAACCACGTCGTAGACTTCCGCCGAAACTGCATCCATGGAAACTTCTCCCGATTCGAGGACGTGAGAACGCCACACATCAGTCCGGTCAGGTTCGTTGACTCGATGGCGTATCAAGTCAGGGATGCTGCCAACTCGCGCCCGCACCGCTGGTCAACGCGAACTCAAAAGCCCAAAGCGGCTTCCCAAGTGAATTAGCCTTTCAGCCGCAGCACGCCTTAAGTCAAGCTAGAGATGCCACGTCAAGGTTTGCAAGGGTGCGCGTGGAAAACGGGCTTGTCCTGGCGACAGGACGACGAAGCCCCTGTCCGTCCTGGTTATTTCTGGGTAGATTCCGAAATGGCCGCTACTGTCGGCCAGTTATGGTCCGGTCAACAGGGCAGCGAAGGGCACACACTCATGCATAATCCCAGCGCCAGTGAATGGGTGAAGCGTCATCCGAGTTCGCGCACGCCGAGACTTCGGCTTCTGTGTCTGCCGCACGCCGGGGGGTCGGCAGCGTTCTTCCACGAGTGGCGCTCGGCCTTCGATGACGACATCGAGGTTCTGGTGGCTCGCTATCCGGGCCGTCATGAGCGGCTCAACGATCCACTCATGACCTCGATGGACGACCTCGCCGATGCCCTGACCTCCGCGGTGCTCAGGTTCACGGACACTCCGTTGGCCATCTTCGGCCACAGCATGGGGGCATCACTCGCGTACGAGGTAGCACTGCGCCTGCTCCAGGAGCACGGCGTGGCGTTGACTGCCCTCATGGTGTCCGGGCGCACCCCGCCCCATCTGGCGGACCGCGCGTTCCCGGACCCTGACGATGCCGACGCCGTTCTGGATGAGGTGCGTCGACTGGGTGGAACGGACGCGATGCTTCTGGAGGACCCTGAGCTCGCGGATCTGATCCTTCCTGCGATCTTCGCCGACTTCAAGGTGGTGGCCGGCTACCCGCCGCGAGCCAGCGTGCCTCTCCCGTTTCCTGTCGCCGCCTACCTGGGGGACTGCGACCCGGATGTTGATCCGGCGACGATGAGCGGCTGGGCCGATGCCGCCTCCACGAGCTTCGAGCTCAAGGTCTTCCCGGGCGATCACTTCTACCTCGTGGAGCAGCAGGCCGAACTGACCCGGGACATAGGCTCGCGACTTCGCGCGAGCCGGCCGGGTCCCAAGAGGGTGCCGTTCCCGGCAGGTTCGGCAGCGCCGGCCGCCAGTGGCGCCCAGGGGTTGTAGGGCTGTCGCCGAACTCTGCGCGTCCTCCTGACGGCAGCCCAAGTGGTCCACTCCACGGTTCTGAGCGGTCCGGTTGGTCTCGCCCGACATCCAGGGGCGGCACCTGGACGAGGCCGGTGCGACTCACGTCGACGTCGGGGGCGGGCAACAGCTGGGGCGTACCGCTAGGCAGGCTCGTACATGTGGCTCGTCTGGCTCCAGGCGTAGGCGGCGGAGACGAGGGTCACGTAGTGATGCCAGCCGTGGTACGACCTGCCTTCGAAGTCGGCCAGGCCGACCTGGCCTGCGAGGTGGCCGAGGAGACGTGCGGAGTCGTCCAGGCGGCCGGCCAGCTGGTACATGCGCCGCCTGTCGCGCACGTTGCTCAGCCAGAGTTGAGCGGTGCGACTCCCGCTGCTAGGCCTGACGGTCATTAGCTGGTATTCCGGGCTGATCATCTGGGGCAGCGGGAGGCGGACCGTGGCGGTTGCCATGGCCGGCGGTGTCGGCCGGTCGGCCGAGCGGTCCTGTCCCCACAGTTGACCCGCGGGGGCGGTGTTGCCGCGCTCTGTCTGCACCAGCGTGGTTGCGGGCACGGCGAGGACGAACTCGCGACTGCGCATGGTCAGTCCCATGACCAGAGAGGTGATCTCCTCCGCGCAGCTGAAGTTGCCCACTACCGGTAGCGCCGCGGTGAGGCCGTGGTCCTGTGCGTCGACGAGGTCGAGTGCCTGCCGGCCCGTGGTCTTGGACGTGAGGCAGTCAGGAATGCGGGTGCGTGAGCGGGCCGCCGGGTCATCGAGCCACCGGCCGGGCAGGTGCAGGGCCCAGTCGACAGGGGCGATATGGTCTCTGCCTGCCAACATGGCGGCGATACCGAGCTGGCACGATCCGACACCCTGGCCCGGAATGTAGCGGGTGTGTACTCCGCAGGACTGGCTGCCCCTCTTGGGGATGTAGGCCATGTCGAGCACGAGGCTGTCGGGGGCAGCGTGCTTGCTCATCCAGTGTGCAAGGCGGTCGCGGACCGGCTCCCACTGCCACGGGCTGGCGTTGACGAACTGGTGCAGGCTCTGTGACGCGGTGGGGGAGGCTCCAAGGATGTCCGCCATGCGCCGCAGCGTCTTCTTGCCGGGTGTCGTCAGGAGCCCTTCCAGGTAGGCGCCGGCCCAGCGCCGCTGGTCTGCCCGCGGTAGCTCGACGAACAGTTCCGCAATGAAGGCACGAAGCTGCTGCTGGCGCTGTGGCGTGAGCTCGTACACGAATCTCCCCCTTGTCCGCACCAGCCCCGCGCTGGCCCATCAGAAGAATAACGGGCGACCCTTTTCTTTACAGCATCGCACTCTCGCCATACTCAACTTCGCCAAGTCGACTCACAATTAGGTCACTTTCGCTAGATTCCGGTACTACCCGGCATAGCGCATGCAGAGCGCAGGTGACAGCGCCGTCGACCAGCAAACGAATTCAGCTTCGGCAACTTTCGGTTGCCTCGCGCTGAACAGGCGCCACACACTGCAGTCCTCGCGACGTGCAGCGGGAGTGAAGGCGGGACGCCCCGCCGCCAGACAGCCCTTGGCGGCCCCATCCGTCACGAATCGACACCGGAGACAGCATGGCCAGGCAGCAGGAGCGATCAGCGCGTACGCGAGCGAGTCTTATCGCGGCAGCAGCGCAACACTTTGACGACGCCGGCTACAACTCCACGTCCCTGGCGCAGGTTTGCGAAACGGCCCAGATGTCGGTGGGTGCCATCACGTTTCACTTCGCGAGCAAGGCGGACCTGGCCGACGCGGTGGAACACGAGGGCAAGACGCGAGCGAGGACCGTCCTGGAGTCCACGGGCACGGCTGCGGCGGCGCTGAAGGCAGTCGTGCAGCTGACCGTGGCGTTCGCCGAACTCCTCGAAAACGACGTCATGGTGCGGGCGGCTTTGCGATTGGCTCATGAGCGGACCACCACGGACCTGCTCACCGAAGTCTGGCTGCCGGCCGTCGCCTCACCTGTTGGGCAGGCCTACGCCCTCGGTCTGCTGGGAGCCGATGTGTCGGCGGGGGACGTGGTGGATCTCGCCGAATACCTGGCACGTGGCGCGGAGGCGCGCTGGCGTACCTCGCCGCCCCTGCCGCACCACAGTCGGCGGCTGGAGCGAGTGTGCGAACTGGCGCTCAGGGGTGTGCGGCTGGACGGTCACGATGTCACCGCCACCAGCTGACGCGGCCCTGGCCCGTTCGGGGCGCGCTAGCGCGTGAGGTCTTGGTACCAGCCGCGTGCGCCGGCCAACCGGAGGTGGGGGGCGGCTCCGGGATTCAGGGCCGCGC
Source organism: Streptomyces prunicolor (assembly GCF_045162825.1). Taxonomy (NCBI): domain Bacteria; kingdom Bacillati; phylum Actinomycetota; class Actinomycetes; order Kitasatosporales; family Streptomycetaceae; genus Streptomyces; species Streptomyces prunicolor. The sequence continues at coordinate 3,229,034 of NZ_CP108676.1, forward strand.
TCTTCCAGATGGCTTCGCTGATGTACCAATGGTCCTGGGCGAGGAGGTGGAACTGCCGCTCGCTGATGGATCCGGGTGAGGCGCGGAACGCCTGCAGGCAGCGCTCCCATCCCCATGGTTCGCCGACTCGCTTGAGCACCCCCAAGTCGGCCAGGGAGCCGAGAAGTTGCTCGGTCGTCACCGGCTGAGGGTGGCTGGCATGGAAGATACCCGGGGGCACCAGCTCGTCCCGCAGTGCCAGGGTCGCGATGAGTCCGGCCAGGCTGTGCACGTCGATGGCGGAGTGCTGCGCCCGGCCGCCGTCCCACAGGGCGGGCACGCGGTCGAGCAGCTCGGCCAGGGCAGGTACGACCCAGCGGTCGCCCTCCCCCAGGACGAGCCCGGGGCGCAGTACGGTGCCACCGGCGGCCAGCGCGTACCGCTCGGCGGCCAGGCGGGAAATACTGGCCGGCGAGACCGGATCCGGAGTGGTCTCGTTGACCTCCAGGCCGCGGTGGGGGCCCGGCCCGTAGACGGCTGCCGTGGAGAGATGAATGATCCGTCGCGTTCCGGCTCTTCGAGCCTCACGCATCAGGGCGGCGGTCCCTGCGACGTTGACGATGTGGCACACCTCGGGATCCCGGCTCAGCGTCCCGCCCAGATGCAGGAGGACGTCAGCGTGCCGGCAGGTGAAGGCGAGGGAGTCCGGCACGGCCAGGTCTGCGGTGCGCCACACGTCAGCTGACGCTCCGACCTGCGAGGAAGGGGACCTTCCCAACACCGTGAGGTGCACTCCCCCATGGTGCAGACCCGTGTCGCGAGCCGCCGTGAGGTGCCTCAGTACCGCGGAGCCGATGAAACCCGTGGCGCCGGTGATCACAATGCGCACGGAGGTCAGACCGTCGCTTCGTCAAGGGGCGGAGCAATGCGCAGGCGGTCGATGACTTCCTCATGCGCGAGTGCCGGCAGGAAGTAGCGCCACAGCGAGGCGACACGTTCGACCAGGTCCGCCCGGCCGGTGGAGATGTTGGAGAAGATCTGGACCCCCGAGTAAGAGGCCATCAGCACGGTGGCGAACTCCCTCTCATCCACACCGAACCGCAGCTCCTTCTGTGCCCGGGCGGCGACCAGCTGGCGATGGAACTGCTCGGCCCACTCCAGGTAGGCGGTGGCGTCGCGGCCGCCGAACTCCTCCTGTTCCACGGCCAGTCGGACGCTGGCGCGGAACCTTGCGTTGGTCTGAAGCTCGCGCGCGAGGTGGAAGCTGATGTTGATGAGGCGCTGCAGGCCGTCGGGTCCTTCCGGAAGGTGGACGAACTGCTGCTGACTGACGATGACGGCTTCGGCGATGCCCTGCTTGGACTTGAAGTGAAAGTACATGCCCCCCTGGGTGACCTGCGCACGCTCCATGATCAAGCGGATGCTGGCCTTGGAGTATCCGACCTCGTCGAAGACCTCCGCCGCCGCCTGCAGGATGGTTTCGCGCGTCCTGACGGCACGTTCTTGACGAATTCTTGACGTCACAGGTTCACCACTCTCTCGACACAGAAAACGAACACCCGTTATTTTACAACCTCAGCGACCGCCCAATCATCCTGGGCGTCCGCCTTCACAGGGGGTACAAGTGAACATGTTGGCTACAGCCGCGCGTTCAAAACAGCCTGGACCGACTCTCACCACGACCGTGGCCAGAGAGTACGTCCACCGGTCGGCGGTTGCAGAGGTCTTCCTCACGGGGTGGGAGCAGACAGACCCTGACACCTTCCGTGTCACGGCGCAGTGGCCCCGCTTCCACAGCTTCTACGCCGACGACACGGGCATCTACGACCCGATGCTCCTGTGCGAGACGATCCGACAGACCTTCCCGCTGCTGGCACACACCGCATACGGCGTGCCCATGGGGCACGCCCTCAGCTGGAGCCGCTTCCACTACTCGGCCAATCCCCAGGGACTGGAGATACGGCAGCGGCCGGCCGACATCGAGATCCGCGTCCGCTGCAGCGACATCAAGTACCAGCGCTCCGTGCCCGTCCGCATGTCGATGCACATCGAGGTCTTCCGCGACCAGCAGCTCATCGCCATGTCCGAGACACGCTTCGGCTGCCACTCCCCCAACGTCTACCAGCGCCTTCGAGGCGGACGTCACGACGCGACCGCGTTGATGAAGACCGCGACCGCCACCCTCGCACATGAGGCCGCCTCACCCGCACGGACCGGTCGCTCCCGCACCCGCGACGTCGTCCTCGGCCAGACCGACGAGGCCGGTACATGGCAGCTGCTCATCGACACCACGCACCCGATCTTGTTCGACCACCCCCTCGACCACGCCCCAGGCATGCTCATCCTCGAAGCGGTGCGTCAGTGCGCGCACGCCGCCGCCGACATCACGCCGTCGATCGTCACGGGGATGGACATCGCCTTCAACCAGTACGTCGAGTTCGACGCCCCGTGTCTGCTGCGCAGCTCTGCCGACGTGGCCACGGACCAGGCCAGCACGACCGTGTCCGTCGAGGCGCATCAGAACGACGCCACCGCCTTCACCGGGTTGGCCAACATCCTGCCGCTGTAGAGCACACGGCGGAGCCTTCGCGGCACTCACACGATGCCCAGGCAACCGGACGAGAAATAGTTGTCGTTCCGATCTTGAGGGGTGCGTCGAACGGGAGTCTCGATCGGGTGGTTGCCGTCGGCTGCGAGCATGAAGGCAGGGCCTCTTGGTAGCTCGGGGTTGCGAAACCGACCGAGATCCAGGAGACCCTGCTGGCGCAGTTGTACGTGCTCGCGCCGGTGAGTTCAATTCGGTTGCACCGACGTGTGGTTGCGTCCCTCACCGGTTGGGAAACGCGGCCGCTCACCCGGAACGTGTTCGGCGATATCCCTCGGACATGACGGACGCGAAGTGGACCGTGATCCGGCCGCTGCTGCCGGTGCCCGGCCGGTTGCGCGGCCGGGGTGGGCAGCCGGAGACGTACTGACACGGGGCGATGCTGGACGCGATCCGCTACCTCGTCGACAACGGCATCAAGTGGCCGGCGATGCCCGCCACTTGATGCCGTGGGACCGGGTCTATGCGTTCATCCGCCGCTGGCGCGACCACTCCCTGGTCAAGGAGGTCCACGATCGGCTGCGCGCAAGAATCCGCGAGAGGGAGGGGCGTGATACGGAGCCGACGGCAGGGGTGATCGACTCGCTGTCCGTCAAAGCGGATACTGCCGTCGGCTCCGACAGCCACGGCTTCAACGGCGGCGAACTGATCAACGGGCGCAAGCGGCGCGTCGTGGTCGACACGCCCATTCTGCTGCTGGGGGTGATGGTCACCGCCGCAGAAGGCGGAGATGTTCCCTACCGGCCGCTCATGAATCAGACGTTCGTCTGACCGATACCTCACGCCACAGACTGGCGGCCACCCCGCCACCAACATGGGCTTCCACTCCAACGCAGGAGCCGCCGCCACATTCGCCGCCAACGACACCGCGATCCCCAACACGAAAGCCGCCCACACCGCGCCCGGCGCGTGCGGGGCGCCATGGACCTCAGCAGCCCGGCCATGGCCACGAGCAGGAGCCCGTCCACGGACAGCGCCCACAACGAAGCACTGACCGGATCGGCCCCGCCCTGCAGCGCGAACTCCCGATGATGAACGTACGAGGCACTGGCCGCGACCCCGGCCACCACGAGCGCACACCAACGCGTGCACACTTCCGCAGGAACTCCGGGGAACTCGCAGGTAGAAGCGGGAAGCCCCAGACACGACAAAGGGCTCTGACCAGCCCATAAGGCCAGGTCAGAGCCCTGCCGACAGACGAGCCGGGCTGTACGCCGGGTTCTGTGTCCGGGAGGACCTCACGATCCCCCCGGCGACGGCCATCCATCTAGGACCGGTGTTGCCACCGGCCTCGTGCGGTCTACCCGCGGACTCGGGCGGGCAGCCCTCGAACGTCCGCGCAGAGCGCGCTTTTCACGGCGGCGCTCCTTTTGACCTTGCTCCGGGTGGGGTTTACCTAGCCGCCTGAGTCGCCTCAGGCGCTGGTGGTCTCTTACACCACCGTTTCACCCTTACCGAAGATCGAGATCTCCGGCGGTCTGTTTTCTGTGGCACTGTCCCGCGGGTCACCCCGGGTGGCCGTTAGCCATCACCCTGCCCTGTGGAGCCCGGACGTTCCTCGGGAAGTCCCCCTAGGGGCACTCCACGCGGCCGTCCGCCCGGCTCGTCTGCCGTGTCGACCATGCTACCGGGCGGGCGCCGCCCCGCGGACCGGCGCCCGACCCCGCCGTCGCCAGCACCGACCCCGCCAGGATCAGCGTGAACGCCACCACGATGCCCACCGTCAGGCTCTCCCCCAGGAACAGCGCGCCCGCCGCCACCGCCACCGCCGGGTTGACGTACGTGATCACCGTCGAACGGGTCGGGCCGACCTCCTTGATCAGCTCCAGGAAGGCCACGAACGCCACCGCCGTGCAGATCACCCCCAGACCGGCGAGGGAGGTCAGGACCTGGGGGGACGGAACCGAGGACGGCCAGGTCAGCGCCGCTGCGGGGGCGTAGACGATCGCCGCCAACGCCAGGCACGGGGCGGTCAGTTGGAGTGTCGGCACGTCCTTCAGGTAGCGGGCCGCTATCAGCGGCGCCGTCGCATAGCCGAGCACCGTCAGCAGCACCTCCGCCAGCGAGCGCGCGTCGCCGCCCGTCAGATGCGGGACCGTGAGGACCGTGACCCCGGCCAGGCCCAGCGTCAGGCCGGCCACCCGCCGGGCGCCCAATCGCTCCGTCTCGCCGAAGAAGCGCGCCATCAGCACGCCGACTATCGGGACGCCCGCGATCAGCAGACCCGCCGTAGAGCTGGACAGGTGCCGTTCCGCGTCCGTCAGCGTGAACCACGGGACGATGATCTCGATGCACGCGAAGGCCAGCATCGGGCGCCAGTGCGTCCGGAGTGTGCCGGCGAGGCCGCCTTGTCGTAGCGCGAAGGGCAGCAGGAGTACGGCGCCGAGGGCGCAGCGTGTGAAGACGACCATGGACGGGGACAGCGGGGCGTCCACCGCCACCTTGATCATCAGGTAGGGGATGCCCCACACCACTCCCATCAGGGAGAACAGGAACCAGCCGCGTGCAGTCATACGGCGAGTGTCGGACCGGTCAGCGCCCGCGGTCTTGAACGCTGTTGCGGTACGCCGCCGGTGTCACCCCCAGCACCCGCCGGAACCACCGCGTCAGATGCGCCTGGTCCGCGAACCCCACCTGTACCGCCACCTCGGCGGGCCGCCCGCCCGCCTCCAGCAGACCGCGCGCCCGGGTCACCCGGTACTGGGCGAGCCAGGCGTACGGCGGTATCCCCATCGTCGTACGGAAGGCGCGGAGCAGTTGGTAGCGGGACAGGCCGAAGTCCGCCGCCAAGGAGGACAGTGACGGTGGGGTCAGCAGTTCGTCGGCCAGGCGGTCCCGTACCGCGTGCGCCACCCAGGCCGCGCCCGGGATCTCGTCCGGTGCCGGGCTCGATGTGGAGTGGCGGCGGGCCAGGGCCGTGAGGAGCCATGGGAGGCGGGACTCCACCTCCAACGGGTCCGGGCAGACGCTGAGTTGGGTGTGCGCCGTGCGCAGGGCCACGGCGAGTTCGGCGTCGTCGAGGAGGGGTTCGCGGAAGTGCGGGAGGGCGGCGCCGAGGATGCCGTCGGTGAGGAGGGCCGGATCGGCGTAGAGGGCGCGGTAGGCGTAGCCCTCGGTGGTGGTGCCGGGGCCGCCCGTGTGCATTTCGTCGGGCGCGAGGACGACGATGGAGCCCGGGCCGAGACGGAGGCGTCCGCCGCGGTAGTCGATGACCTCGGAGCCGCCGACGCAGACGCCGATCGAGAACTCGGCGTGCTCGTGCGGGGCGAAGACGTGCCGGTCGAAACGGGCGGTCAGCAGGTCGAGCGGCGGGCCGCAGCGGCCCAGTCTCGCCCTCGTCCACAGTGCCTGCTCACGTGCGCTCACCGGCCGCACCCCCTCTCCTCCACAGGGTGCAACGCGCCGGGGCCGCGTGTCATGCCGGGGTGAGCGCCCGTTCCAGTGTGTCGAAGGCCGCGGCCATCCGTACGTGGTGGTCCTCGGCCGGCCCTTCCCCGCGTTCGCCCGCGAGCAGGCGGCGCGCGGTGGTGCCGTACACCGATCGGTACGCGGCGACGATCAGGGCCGCGGCCAGGGCGGGGTCGGGGATGTCCGGGGCGGTCTCGGCAAGGGCGTCGGACAGCGCGTCCTCGATCTCCTCCAGGCCTTCGCGGGCCCGGGCGCGCAGGGCCGGCGAGTCGATCACGACCTGCCAGAAGTCCGGGAAGGCGTCGTTGGGACCGGCCAACGGGTGGTGCTGGTCGCGGAGTTCGAGCGAGAGGCGGCGCAGCGCGGCGAGCGGGGTCTCGCCCGGGGCACGATGGCGTACCGCCCCGCTGAGCACCTCGACCGCCTCCGGGATGCGGTCGAGGAACAGGTCCTCCTTGCGCGGGAAGTAGTTGAAGACGGTCATCGTCGACACCTCGGCGGCGCGCGCGACCTCCGCCACCGACACCTGGTCGAAGCCCCGCGCCTTGAACAGGCCCGTGGCGACGTTCGAGATCCGCTGCCGGGTCGCCCGCTTCTTGCGCTCCCTCAGGGACAGCTCGACCGCGCCGTCACTGCCACTCGTGCTCTCACTCATGGGAATAGTGTAGCGAACATAATTTTTTAGTGACTACACTCAAGCCATGGACACTGACACGAACACCGACACGAACACCGACACGACCTCTGAGTCGACCTCTGAGTCGACCTCTGAGTCGACCTCTGACGCGCACTACGACGTCGTGGTCGCCGGAGCCGGTCCCGTGGGGCTGCTGCTGGCGGCCGAACTGCAACTCGGCGGAGCACGCGTGCTGGTCGTGGAGCGGCTGGCCGAGGTGAACGAGACGATCAAGGCGGGCGGCATCAACTCGACCACCGCCGTCGCCCTCTACCGCCGAGGACTGCTGCCCGCGCTGGCCGAGGTGCACGAGGAGGCGATGAGCCGCTTCAAGGAGTTCATGCGGACGCAGGGCGGTGGCGCTCACGGCGACGGCGATGCCGATCCCGTTCCGCCGCCGCGGTTCGCCGGGCACTTCTCCGGGATCATGCTGCGGGCCGATCTGCTCGACGACTCGGACCCCGCCTTCGCGGAGCTCGGCCCGGTCGAGCGCGTCGGACTCGTCCCGCAGGCCCCGCTGGAGCGGCTGCTCGGCCGGCACGCCGACGGACTCGGCGTCGAGGTGCGCAGGCAGGTCGAGTTGACCGGCTTCGACACCGACGAGGAGGGCGTGACGGTCCGCCTGACCCCTACGGACGGCTCCGCGCCGGGGACCGTCCGCGCCGGTTGGCTGGTCGGCTGCGACGGCGGGCGCAGCCTCGTGCGCAAGCTCGCCGGGTTTGAGTTCCCGGGCACCCCGCCGGAGATCACCGGTTACCAGGCGCTCGCCGACATGACCGGCACCGAGCCGCTGCGGGGCGGCTGGAACACCACCGACGTGGGGACGTACGCGTTCGGTCCGCTGCCGGGACGGATCCTCACCGTCGAGTTCGACGGGCCGCCTGCCGACCGTGAATCCGCCGTCACCGCCGAGGAGTTGCAGGCCAGTGTGCGCCGGGTGACCGGCGTCGACGTCACCGTGCACAAGGTCCACTCCTCGACCCGGTTCACCGACAACTGCCGCCAGGCGGAGACCTATCGCTCGGGCCGGGTGCTGCTCGCGGGCGACGCGGCGCATGTGCACTCGCCGTTCGGCGGGCAGGGCCTCAACCTCGGTGCCGGGGACGCGATGAACCTCGGCTGGAAGCTCGCCCTCGTGGTGAACGGCCGGGCGCCGGTGGAACTCCTGGACACCTACACGGCGGAACGGCATCCGATCGGCGCCTGGGTGCTGGACTGGACGCGCGCCCAGATCGCGGTGATGCGCCCCGAGCCGCACTCCCGTGCCCTGCGCGAGGTGGTCACCGACCTCACCGGGACGGTCGACGGCACCACGTATTTCGTCAAGCGGATCTCCGGTGTCTGGCAGCGCTACGACCTCCCCGGCGACCACCCACTGACCGGCCGCAGCGCCCCCGACCTCGAACTCGCCGACGGCACCCACCTCGCCGACCACCTCCACACCGGCCACGCCCTCCTCCTCGACCTCGCCGACGATCCCAAACTCCGGGCGCGCGCGGCCGGTTACGAGGGTCTGGTGGACGTCCTGACCACCACCTGCCCCCAACACCCGGAACTGGCCGGGCTGTTGGTGCGCCCCGACGGGATCACGGCATGGGCGGCCGACACGGACGGCACCGAGGACGACCCGACGGAGGCACTGCGACTGTGGTTCGGCGCGCCGCTTGGCGCTTGACCCTGCCGCCGCGTCAGCATCTGTACTGATCCCCATGAGGACCAACTGGGCGTGCGGCGGGCGGGTGTTCGGGTATGCGCGGGGGCGACGGGCCCTGGTGGCCGGGTCGGCGCTCGCCTGCGTGCTGGAGACGCTCACCATGTCGGTGCTGCTGCGGGACTGGCCACCGCTCGACCAAGTGGTGCCGGTCCTGGGCCTGTTCGCGGTCGCGTCCGTCGCCGCCCTGCACGCGTCCTCGGTCGCCCGCCCGCACCTGCTGGACACGGACACCCTTGCGCTACGGCTCCGGCGGGCCGCCCGCGCCGACGTGATCGTCCCGCTGGGTCATATCGCCGCCGCCGAGCGGGAGTTGCGGGTGGCCCGGCGCCGGTCCGACGGCGAACTCGACCTCCCCGTCGGCTTCCGCACCTCCATAACCCTCCAACTCGCCGAGCCGGTAACCCACTTCACGCTCCTCGGCCGACAACGAGAGGTGCACGCCGTCCACTTCCACGCCGACGACGCCGAACTCGTCGTAGCGACCCTTCAGGCCCAGCTGCGGGTGGTCAGGCGGGGGCGAAGCGTACCTTCGACGTCCCCGGGTCCGCCTGGGTGAGGCGGACGCGCAGCCGTTCCCCCAACGGCAGCGGAGTCGTGCCGCCTTCGAGGCGGGCGACGACGGCCGGGCTGTCCAACTGCACCTTCCCCACGGTGGGTTGGCGTTCGTCGACGTCCACCACACAGCCGTCGAAGAGGTCGCCCACGCGGTCCTTCAGCAGGGCCGCCTCGACGATGTCGACGCACTCGCGCTCGACGGTGCCCGCGAGCCGGGTGCCGTCGGCCATCTGTTTGGGGAGGGCGTCGAGACCGGCCAGGACCCAGGCGGGTGGGTTGCCGGGGGCGAGGCAGAGCTCGGAGGCGTAGCGGTCGACCAGGCGTCGCAGGGGTGCCGTGCAGTGGGCGTAGGGGGCGGCCACCGCCGCGTGGGTCGTGATGGCGGGAAGGTTGCCGTCACGGAAGACCGTGTAGCCGGCGCCGCGCAGCAGGGTCGTGCACTCCTGGAGGAAGGCCGCGTGGTGCGGGAGGTGCGGGTCGAGGGAGCGGATGAGCTGCGCGTACGGCATGTGGTGCGGCCAGTCGATGTGGAGCGCGTGCGCGGTGCGGTGCAGGCGGCCGACCGCGCCGTCCGGGGCCGTGGGCAGGGTGCGCAGGACGCCGGTGCCGTGCGTGAGCATCAGGTCGGCCGCGGCCATGCCGGTGAGGAGGGAGATCTGGGCGTTCCAGCCGTCGGCGGGGAGCGGGGCGCGGTAGGCGAGTTGGTAGGTGTGGTCGCGCTCGACGATCTCCTGCTCGGGCACGTTGAGGGAGATGCCGCCGCGCTCGACCTCCTGGCGTTCGCGTGCCTCACCGATGTCCTTCAGCAGGGCGAGCGGCTCCTCGGCGGTGCCCGCGTCGATCTGCCGCTGCGCGGTCGCGTAGTCGAGTTTGGCCCGGCTGCGGACGAGGGCGCGGCGGACGTCGACGGCGACCGTACGCCCGTCCGCGTCCAGGTCGATGGTCCACAGCACCGCCGGCCGGGTCACGTCCGGCAGCAGGCTCGCGGCGCCCTCGCTCAGCAGGGGCGGGTGCAGCGGGGTCTTCTCGTCGGGGAAGTAGAGGGTGGTCACGCGGCGGTGGGCCTCCGCGTCCAGCGCGCCGCCGGGGACCACGAAGGCGGCGACGTCGGCGATGGCGTACCGGACCCGGAAACCGGTCCCCCCGGTCCCCCTGGCCCCCCTACGGGACAGGTGCATCGCCTGGTCGAGGTCCATGGACGTGGGCGGGTCGATGGTGAAGAAGGGGATGTCGGTCGCGTCCTCGGCGGGCGGCACCGGGGACTTCGCCGCGCGTTCCGCCTCCGCGAGCACCTCCGGCGGGAAGGTCTCGGGTACGCCGAGTTCGGTACGGAGTGCGGCGAGGGCGGCGCGGAGCGGGGCTTCGGGGGTGCCGGTCACCCGGATACGGCGGCTGGGCATGACACGAGCGTAGGCACAATCCGCAGGCCCGCACCCTTTACGCTGGCGCAGGCCCCCCACATAAGCCAGAAGTTCCGCCCCGAAGTTCCCTCCAGAAGTCCCCTAAGGAGAAACCCGCCGTGCTCGTCCTGCTGCCGCCCTCCGAAGGCAAGGCCTCCTCCGGCCGCGGTGCCCCCCTCAAGCCGGAATCGCTCTCACTGCCGGGACTCGCCGACGCCCGCGCGGCCGTACTCGACGAACTCGTCGACCTGTGCGCGGCCGACGAGGACAAGGCACGCGAGGTGCTCGGGCTGAGCGAGGGCCTGCGCGGCGAGATCGCGAAGAACGTCGACCTGCGGACGGCGGGTGCGCGGCCCGCCGGGGAGATCTATACGGGGGTTCTCTACGACGCCCTCGACCTGGCCTCGCTCGAACCCGCCGCGAAGAAGCGGGCCGCGCGCTCGCTGCTCGTGTTCTCCGGGTTGTGGGGCGCGGTGCGGGTGACGGACCGGATTCCGTCGTACCGCTGCTCGATGGGGGTACGGCTGCCCGGGCTCGGCGCGCTGGGTGCGCACTGGCGGACCCCGATGGCGGCTGTGCTGCCGGAGGTCGCCGGGGACGGGCTGGTGCTGGATCTGCGGTCGTCGGCGTATGCGGGGGCGTGGAAGCCGAAGGGGGAGGTCGCGGGGCGGACGGCGACCGTACGGGTGCTGCATGCGCCGACGCGGAAGGTCGTCAGCCACTTCAACAAGGCGACCAAGGGGCGGATCGTGCGAAGCCTGTTGACCTCGGCGGGGGTGCCGGGGACGCCGGGTGAGCTGGTGGAGGCGTTGCGGGACCTGGGGTACGAGGTGGAGGCGGAGGCGCCCTCGCAGGCGGGGCGGGCCTGGGCACTGGATGTGCTGGTGGACGAGATCCACTAAGGGTTTTCGAGGGACACTTTCGAGGGACACTGAGGGTTTTCGAGTGCACGCGTTGCAGTGTGCGCAATGGGCTTTGCGCACACTGCATCGGCTCGGCAGGATGAGAGCATGCCTTCCTCGCCGTGGCCTTCCTCCGGCCTGCTCGATCTTGCTCCCGTACTGCCCGTCGTCGTCATCGAGGACGTCGCCGACGCGGTGCCGCTCGCGCGGGCGCTGGTGGCGGGTGGGTTGCCGGCGATCGAGGTGACCTTGCGGACTCCGGTCGCACTTGACGCCTTGCGGGCCATCGCGGGTGAGGTGCCGGGGGCCGTGGTCGGGGCCGGGACCGTGCTGACTCCGGGGCAGGTGAAGGAGTGCGTGGCGGCCGGGGCGCGGTTCCTGGTCAGTCCCGGGTGGACCGAGTTGCTGCTGGAGGCCATGCAGGGGTCCGGGGTGCCGTTCCTGCCGGGGGTGTCGACCACGTCGGAGGTGGTCGCGCTGTTGGAGCGCGGGGTGCGGGAGATGAAGTTCTTCCCGGCTCAGGCCTCGGGCGGCACGGCGTATCTCAGGGCGCTGGCGGGGCCGTTGCCACAGGCGCGGTTCTGTCCTACCGGGGGGATAGGGGTCAACTCCGCGCCGGAATACCTGGCGTTGCCCAACGTGGCCTGTGTGGGCGGGAGTTGGATGATTCCGGCGGATGCGGTGGCCGCGCGTGACTGGGGGCGGGTCGAGGTGCTGGCCCGGGAGGCGGCGGGGCTGCGCTCAGCGTAGGTGGGACGTGTCGTTAGCGTAGGTGGGACGTGTCGTTGAAGAGTCGTACGCTCGCGTTGCCGTCCGCGTAGTACGCCACGGCGGAGATCGAGGCCGCCGAGAGTTCCATGCGGAACAAGGACTCCGGTGGGGCGCCCAGGGCGAGTTGGACGAACGTCTTGATCGGGGTGACGTGGGTGACGAGGAGGACGGTGCGGCCCGCGTAGGCCGCGGTCAGCTTGTCCCGGGTGGCGGCGATGCGGGTTGCCGTGTCCGCGAAACTCTCGCCGCCGCCGGTGGGTTGGGCGGTGGGGTCGGCCAACCAGGTGGTCAGGTCTTCGGGGTAACGCTCGCGTACCTCGCCGAAGGTGAGACCCTCCCAGGCGCCGAAGTCCGTTTCTCGCAGGCCCTCTTCGATCGTCACGTCCAGGCCGAGGCGGTTCGCTACGGCTGCGGCGGTTTCTCTCGTGCGGGTGAGGGGGGAGGCGATGATGTGCTGGATCGTGCCTCGGGTTGCCAACGCGGTTGCGGCTCGCTCCGCCTGGTCGCGGCCGACGTTCGAGAGGGCGGGGTTGGTGCCGCCGCTGCCTGAGAAACGCTTTTGGGGGGTGAGGGGGGTTTCGCCGTGGCGTAGGAGGACGAAGGTTGCGGGGGCGCCCATGTCTGCGGGGGCCCAACCTGGGGTGGGGGTCGCTACGTTGCGGGCTGCGCGGGTGTCGGCTGTGGTTTTGTCGGTTGTCTTCAGAGTGCGGGTGAGTGGGGGCTGGTCGCGCAGTTCCCCGCGCCCCTTAGGTGTCTCGCCTGAGCCCGCACTGAAAGGCCCCGCATGTGTCCCGCGCCCCTTAAGGGCATCGCCTGAGCCCGTGCTGGAAAGCTGGGCGCGTCCGCCGTCCTGAAAAGCCTCAGCCGAGCCTGCGCTGGAAAGTCCCGCATGTGTCCCGCGCCCCTTAAGGGCATCGCCTGAGCCCGTGCTGGAAAGCTGGGCGCGTCCGCGGCCCTGAAAAGCCTCAGCTGAGCCTGTGCTGCGAAGTTCCGCCGTCGACTCTGACGCCGACCACTGCTCGCCCCGCTTCCCCGCGTCCATCGCCTCGTTGGCCAAGCGGTCCGCGTGTTTGTTCTGGGCTCTGGGGATCCACTCGTACGTCACCTGGTCCGGCGGGAAGACGGTGGCCGCCTCTGCCGCCAGGGGCTTCATGTCGGGGTGTTTGATCTTCCAGCGGCCCGACATCTGTTCCACGACCAGCTTGGAGTCCATGCGGACGTGGACGGAGGCCGAGGGGTCCAGGGCGTGGGCCGTGCGGAGGCCCGCCAACAAGCCCCGGTACTCGGCGACGTTGTTCGTGGCGACGCCGATGTACTCGGCCGCCTCCGCCAGCGTCTCTCCCGTCGTCGCGTCGATGACGACGCTGCCGTAGCCCGCGGGACCCGGGTTTCCCCGGGAACCGCCGTCCGCCTCGACGATGAACTCCCGCACGGCGCAAGCTCCTTACAGGCCGGAGTCGGACGTACGTACCAGGATGCGGCGGCAGTTCTCGCAGCGGACGACCGTGTCGGGGGCCGCCGCGCGGACCTCGTTGAAGTCGGTGATGGCGAGCTCCTGGCGGCAGCCCTGGCAGGTGCGCTGGTACAGCTTGGCCGCGCCGATGCCGCCCTGCTGCTGGCGGAGCTTGTCGTAGAGCTTGAGGAGGTCCGCGGGGATGGTGGCCGAGACGACCTCGCGCTCCTTCTCGGCCGTGGCCTCGTCGGCGTCGAGGGTCTCGTAGGCGGCGTCGCGGCGGGCGGTCGCGTCGTCGATCCTGCCCTGCACGGAACCGACCCGCTCGGTCAGTTCGGCGGTGCGCTCCTGCGCGGACTCACGGCGCTCCATGACCTCCAGGACGATGTCCTCCAGGTCGCCCTGGCGCTTGGCGAGGGAGACGATCTCGCGCTGGAGGTTCTCCAGGTCCTTGGGCGAGGTGACGGCGCCGGAGTCGAGGCGCTGCTGGTCGCGGGTGGCGCGCTGGCGCACCTGGTCCACGTCCTGCTCGGCCTTGGTCTGCTCGCGGGCGCAGTCGCTCTCCTCGGTCTGCACGGCCACGAGCAGGTCGCGCAGCTGGGTGAGGTCCTTGGTCAGCGAGTCGATCTCGGCGTGCTCGGGCAGGGAGTTGCGCTTGTGCGCGAGCTGCGACAGGCGTACGTCGAGGGCCTGGACGTCGAGAAGTCGGATCTGGTCGGCGGGCGCGGCGTTCAGTTGGGGGCTCCCATTGAGTCTGGTGTGGTGGTGGACGCCGCGTGGGCGGTCCAGGGGTCGGTGACCGTCTTGGAGACGTGGACCCTGAGGTCCCATCCCTCGCGGTCGGAGATCTCGTCGAGCTGGGCTGCGGCCAGCTCGCACCAGGGCCACTCGGTGGCCCAGTGCGCCGCGTCGAGCAGCGCGAGAGGGTTTTGAGAATTTTGGGGGTTCTGAGAGTTTTGGGCGCGAGCCTCGGAGACCGGGTGGTGGCGGAGGTCCGCTGTCAGGAACGCGTCCACGCCTGCCGCTCGTACGTCGTCGAAGAGGCCGTCGCCGGAGCCGCCGCTCACCGCGACCCGGTGGACCAGGGCCTCGGGGTCGCCCGCGACGCGGATGCCCTGCGCCGTGGCGGGCAGGCGCTCGGCGGCGCGGGCCGCGAGCTCGCGGACGGTCAGGGGGTGGTCCAGCTCGCAGATCCGGCCCAGGCCCCTGCGGCCCTCCGGATCGGTCGGGTCCGGTACGAGCGGTCCTACGACCCTGAGGTCCAGCGCGCCCGCGAGGGCGTCGGAGACTCCCGGGTCGGCGCGGTCGGCATTGGTGTGGGCGACGTGCAGCGCGATGTCGTGCTTGATCAGGGTGTGCACCACGCGGCCCTTGAAGGTGGAGGCCGCGACCGTGGTCGTACCGCGCAGGTAGAGGGGGTGGTGGGTGACCAGCAGGTCGGCGCCCAGCTTCACGGCCTCGTCGACGATGTCCTGCACCGGGTCGACGGCGAACAGCACGCGCGTGACGTCCTGGTCCGGGTCGCCCACGACGGTGCCGACCGCGTCCCAGGACTCGGCCCGCTCGGCGGGCCACAGGTTCTCCAGCGCGGCGATGACTTCGGACAGGCGGGGTACGGACTGACGGGGCACGGGGAAAGGCTACCTGGCCGGGCTGAGCGGCTGAACCGCTGAAGCAGCCGTATGCGGGCCTACGACCCCGTTCAGCACACCCGCCCCGGTTTCCTCAGGCGAATCGTTACTTGGCCACCCTTATTGGTGAAGCGGCTGCTCATCGGTCCCACGTCCGTACGTGCGAAAACTAGTTTCGTCGCCGGAGGTGATCGAACC
The DNA here is from genome assembly GCF_045162825.1 of Streptomyces prunicolor. Taxonomy (NCBI): domain Bacteria; kingdom Bacillati; phylum Actinomycetota; class Actinomycetes; order Kitasatosporales; family Streptomycetaceae; genus Streptomyces; species Streptomyces prunicolor. Next base: position 3,244,326 of record NZ_CP108676.1, read on the forward strand.
ATGACGGCCTGTGCGATCGAGCCCACGGCGGCGGACGAGGACGAGGACAGGGACGACCGCGGAGACGAGTGCGGGGACGAGCGCTGGGACGACTGCGGGGTCCCGCGGAACGGTGGCACCGTGTGTGCGATCACCGCGGACGGGGCGTACGCCGCCCGTCTCGCGCCGGCCGGCGACTGTCTGTTCCCGGAGCGGTGGACGCTGGACGGCCCCGAGCCGTACGCCGTGCCGCTGCCCGGCAACCAGCCCGAGGAGCCCGGCACCGAGGTGCAGCCGATGAGCGACGGGCGGGTGCTCATCCGGCGGCTGGTCGACGGGCGGCACGCGTTCTCGCTGCTCTACCCGACCGGCCCGGGCACCGGTGAGCTGCCGCTCGGCGCGGTCGAGTGCCCGGACCCGGACACCCGGCTGCGGCTGCTGCCGCCCGCACCGGGGGGCGAGAAGGCGTACGCCCTCGCCGTGGGCCGGCGTTCGACCGCCGTGTGGCTGGTGGCGGGCGGGGCGTTCGGTCCTGAGCATCTCGCGATGGTCCCGGGGCGGTGCTCGGGCGGGGTCTGGCTGGACCGGGCGGGGCGGATGCTGGCCCTGGACCGGGAGGTCGGCGGGCGGACCAAGGCGATCGTGGTGGACCTGGAGCGGGACGGGGAGGTGTCGCCGCTGCTGCAGATCGCCGCGGACAGCGACGACCGGCTGCTGGCCGCCGATCCCGACAGCGGGCTGCTCCTCATCAGCTCGGACGCGCCGTCGCCGGGGCGGGAGCAGCGGCTGGGCTGGGGAGTGATCGGCTCCACGCTGCCGGTGCGGTTCCCGGAGTGCCTGCGGCTGCCGGACTGCACGGTGACGCCGTTCGCGATCCAGCCGGGGCAGGTGCTGATGCCGGAGAACTGCGGGGTGGCGCTGCGCGTCGACGGCCCGGCCGGCACCTGGTTCGCCGTATGGCGGCCCGCGGAGCGGCAGTTGCTCCAACTCCCGGCGCCGGAGGGGTGGTTGGCGGGTGCCGGGCTGTGGACCGAGAGCGGGGTGCTGCAACTGCCGTACGCCACACGGGAAGTGCCGTGCGGTGTGGCGCGGTTCGCGGTGCCCAGGGGGGCGGGGGGAACGGGGGACGCGGGGAGCCCGGGGGTGGGGGCCCCTGTGGCTGCGGGGGGAACGGGGGGTTCCGGGGGTACGGGGGGTACGGGGGGTACGGGGGAAACACGCCCGGGGGATCCGGTTCGGGGTGGGACGGTGGGCGCGCCTGGGGAGGCCGCGCCGGTGCCGTCACCGCCCTCGGAACCGGATCCTCCGGTGCCGGTCGCGCCGCGTCCGGTGCCCTTGCGGGAAGCTCCACTCAACGGCCGGGTGGCCGTCGGGTAACAAAGTGGTGCGGCTCGGTAACGAACTCGTCCCGGACGGCAGGCCGTCTCGCTTCACCCCGGGCACGGCTGGATAAGATCGTCGGGCTGTATGAAGGATCATGTTGCTACGGGGTGAAGTTTCCGATGAACGACACGAACACCGCGCAGACCATGTCTGCCGACACACACGAGGCCTCCGGTCACGGCAAGCACCGGGGCCCGGTCTCGGCGCAGGACGGCGACGCCGCCGCCCACGGCCGGCACCGCAAGCCGTCCGAGCAGTCCACGCAGTCGAAGTACGCGGCTGTCTGACGACACGTCAGGCGCCTTGCACCAACTCGCACGACACGGCCCCGCTCGTCTCCGGACGGGCGGGGCCGTTTGTCATCCCGTGCCGGGTTCCCGCTTGAGTCCCAGCACCTCCGCCGCCGCGAAGGTCTCCCCCGGCGGTCGCTCCGCGTAGTGCGGAGTGAGTACGGCGTCCAGCTCGTCGTAGCTGAAGACGTCCTGCTTGCTGTCGAACTTAGCCTGGACGTGCGGGCGTTCGACGATCGCGACCATTCCGCCGTGGACGACGAGCAGCTGTCCGTTGACGCGTTCGGCGGCGGGTGAGGCCAAGTAGCCGACGAGCGGGGCGACATGCTCGGGGGCGAGGGGGTCGAGGCCGTCTTCGGGCTCCTGGAAACCGGCGAAGACGTCCTCGGTCATCCGGGTGCGGGCGCGTGGGCAGATGGCGTTCGCGGTGACGCCGTACTTGGCGAGAGCGAGGGCCGTGGAGGTGGTCAGGCCGACGATTCCGCCTTTCGCGGCAGCGTAGTTGGGCTGTCCGGCCGAACCCGCGAGGTAGGCCTCGGACGAGGTGTTCACGATCCGGCCGTACACCGGTGCGCCGGTCGCCTTGGAGCGCTCGCGCCAGTGCCGGGCCGCGAAGTGGGTCGTGTTGAAGTGGCCCTTGAGGTGGACCCGGATCACCGCGTCCCACTCGCCCTCCGTCATGGAGAAGACCATGCGGTCGCGCAGGATGCCCGCGTTGTTGACGAGGATGTCGAGCCCGCCGAACTCGGCGATCGCCACCTCGACCAGTTCGGCGGCCTGTTGGAAGTCGGCCACGTCCCCGGTGTGAGCGGTGGCGCGTCCGCCCGCCGCGCGGATCTCGGCGGCGACCTCTTCGGCGGGACCGGCGGACGCCTCCCCCGAACCGTCCCGGCCCGGCTGCCCGTAGTCGTTGACGACGACGGCCGCGCCGAGCCGGCCGAGTTCCAGCGCCTCCGCCCGGCCGAGGCCGCGTCCGGCGCCGGTGACGATCGCGGCGAGTCCTTCAAGTGGCAGCGTCATCAAGGTCCTTTCGGTGGAAGAGACGCCCGCAGATCGGCTCGGATCCCCCAGATCCCTCAGATCTCGATGCACGTGCGCAGGGCCGTCCCCTGGCGCATCTGGTCGAGGGCCTCGTTGATGTCGGCCAGCGGCACCCGGTGGGTGATCAGGCTCTCCAGGTCTACGCGGCCCGCCCGCCACAGGGCGATCGTGCGCTCGTAAGAACGCAGCACGTCTCCCCCGCCGTACATCGAGGGCAGGATGCGCTTCTCGTCGAAGAACAGCTCGAACATGCTGAGTTGGAGATAGTCGTCGAGGGCGCCCGCGCCGACGACGACGAGGGTGCCGCCGCGGCGGGTGTTCTCGTAGGCGGTGCGGGCGGTGGCGGAACGGCCGACGACCTCGAAGACGTAGTCGAACCCCTCGCCGCCGGTGACCTGTTGCTTGGCATCGGGCAGCTCGTCCGGCGAAATCGCCCTCGTGGCACCGAACTTGAGCGCGGCCTCGCGGCGGGAGGCGACCGGGTCGACGGCGACGATCTCGGCGGCACCCTTGAGCCGTGCACCCTGGATCGCGGAGATGCCGACGCCCCCGCAGCCGATCACGGCGACCGACGAACCGGCTTCCACGTCGGCGGTGTTGAGGGCGGCGCCGAGTCCGGTGGTGACGCCGCAGCCGATGAGGGCGGCGATGTCGAAGGGCACGTCGTCGGGGATCGGCACGGCGCAGCCCGCGTCGACGACGACCTCCTCGGCGAAGGTGCCAGTGCCCGCGAAGCCGAACACATCGCCGCTGGGGCGCTTGAAGTTGGGGGTGCCCGCGTTCATGAACCCGGCCAGGCACAGCTGGGTCTGGCCGCGCTTGCAGGCGGGACACACCCCGCAGGCCGGCAGCCAGCAGACGACGACCCGGTCACCCGGCTTCAAGTGGGTTACGCCCTCGCCGACTTCGAGGATCTCGCCCGCGCCCTCGTGTCCGGGGACGAAGGGTGCGGGCTGTGGCAGTACGCCCGCCATCGCGGACAGGTCCGAGTGGCACAGCCCCGTGGCGCGCACCCGGATCCTGACCCGGCCGGGCCCGAAGCCCGTCGCCTCGACGTCGTCGAGGACCTCCAGTTTGTCCTGGCCTATCTCGTGCAGTACGGCTGCGAGCATGGTGCGGCTCCCCTCAACTCGGGTCAACTCTGGCCTGGATCAGGCGTGTTCGACGATCGTGTCGGCGAGGACGGGTGCGTCGTCCCGTTCCACGGCGCTCACCGCGACCCGCACCACGCCGGCTCCGGCTCCGGCTCCGGCTCCGGCTCCGGCTCCGGCATCACCCTGCCGCCACATGCGGATGCGCAGCGTCTCGCCGGGGAACACCACTCCGGCGAACCGTGTGTCGTAGGCGCGCACCCGGCTCACATCGCCGTCGAGCAACGTGTCGACGACCGCCTTCAGCGTCATGCCGTAGGTGCACAGCCCGTGCAGGATGGGCCGGTCGAACCCGGCGAGCTTGGCGAACTCGGGGTCGGCGTGCAGGGGGTTCCAGTCGCCGGAGAGGCGGTAGAGGAGGGCCTGGTCCTCGCGGATCCCGCGTTCAACCACCTTGTCGGGGGCGCCTGTTGGTGGTTCGAGGCGGGTGGAGGGGCCGCGGTCGCCGCCCCAGCCGCCTTCCCCCCGTACGAAGATCTGCGCGTCGTTCGTCCACAACGGCCCGTCGGCGTCGGCGACTTCGGTGCGCATGACGAGGACGGCCGCCTTGCCCTTGTCGTAGACGGCGGCGATGTGGCCGGTGCTGGTCGCGGTGGACTCGGCCGGGATCGGGCGGTGCAGGCGCAGGGACTGGCCGCCGTGCAGGACGCGGGCGAGGTCGACCTCGATGCCGGGCATGGACAGGCCGCTGATCACGCCGGGTGAGCCGTTGCCCGCGACGGTGGCGAAACTCGGCAGGACGTGCAGCCGGGACTCCAAGGTGTAGCGCAGCTCGTCGGGGTCGGTCGCGGGGGTGCCCGCGCCGAGGCCGAGGTGGTAGAGCTGGACGTCCTTGGTGGTCCAGGAGATCTCGCCGGTCCGGGGTTCGGCCGCGAGGGCCTGGGCTGCGTCGATGGGCATGGGGCTCCTGATCGCCGGTGGTCGAAGACCTCGGTGCGGCCGTCCGCACCGTCGGCCGCACCGAGGTCGTCACGGGCCGACCTAGAACGCGTTCCAGTCCGGCGCCCTTCTGTATAGCCGAGCGCCCCGCACTTGTGAAGGCTCCTGACGGTGCGTCAGGTGGGTGTCGGTACCGGCGCCCGTACCGGCATCTGTTCCGGCATCCGTACCCGCGTCCGTTCCGGCACCCGTGACATTTGTCCTGCCCGAGTCCGTACATGCGCATCTGCCGGGCGAGGGGTACGGATCCGTAGCGTCGTAGCCATGACACAGACAGGTGGGGCGGCGGTCAGGACGGCAGGCGGGACGTCAGACCGGTCAGAGCGTGCCGTGTCCTTCGCGGGGGCGGTCAAGAACTTCGGCGCGGTGCGTGCCGTGGACGGTGTGGACCTGGAGATCGGGCGCGGCGAGACGGTCGCGCTGCTCGGCCGCAACGGTGCGGGCAAGTCGACGACGATCTCACTGCTGCTCGGGCTGAACGCGCCCGACTCCGGCACCGTCGAACTCTTCGGCGGGGCACCGGAGTCGGCCGTACGGAACGGCCTGGTCGGGGCGATGTTGCAGGAGTCGCGGGCGGTGCCCCGGGTCACCGTCGGCGAGCTGGTCGCGTTCGTCGCCCGGCGCTATCCGGCGCCGATGCCCGTCGCGCAGGCCCTGGAACTGGCCGGTATCGGCGAGCTGGCCGGGCGGCGGGTGGACCGGCTGTCGGGCGGGCAGACACAGCGCGTGCGGTTCGCCGTGGCGCTGGCCGGGAACCCGTCGCTGATCGTGCTCGACGAGCCGACCGCGGCGCTGGACGTGGAGGCGCGGCACGCGTTCTGGCAGTCGATGCGGACCTTCGCCCGGCGCGGGCACACCGTCCTGTTCTCCACGCACTACCTGGAGGAGGCCGACGCGCACGCCGACCGCATCGTCGTCATCGACCGCGGCCGGATCGTCGCGGACGGCACCGCCGAGCAGCTCAAGCGGGCGGCCGGCGGCAGCCTCGTCTCCTTCGACCTGGCGGGCCGCGCCACCGAGGGTCTCGCCCAGCTGCCCGGCGTACGGACCGTCGAAGTACGCGGCGACCGCGCCCTGCTCCGCACCGACGACTCGGACGCGACCGTGCGCGCACTGGCTGACCTGGACGCGATCCACGGCCTGGAGGTCACCCCGGCCTCCCTCGACGACGCGTTCCTGGCACTGACGGCACACGAACTCGAACCCGAACTGGAGACGGTGTGATGCGCGACTGCCTGCGGCTCGCAGGCCGCCGGACCACACGCGACCCCGGCCCGGTGACCGGCGGCACGGCCACGACCCGCCGCCGCAAAGCCACCCCCGCTTCCCCGAACAGCACCTTCCCCGAGACGGAGACCGTCCGATGATCGACTACCTGCGCCTCGAAGTACGCCGGACCCTGCGCGACGTCGGCTTCGTGATCGGCGGGATCGCGATGCCGGTGATGATGTACCTGCTGTTCACGAACCTCGGCGGTGACGACAGCGGCTACAAGGCCACGGCGATGGTCGGCATGGCCGCCTACGGCGCGGTCGGCTCCGCGCTCAACACCGGGGGCGGGGTCGCCGAGGACCGGGCGATCGGCTGGCTCAGGCAACTGCGGGTGACGCCGATGACCCCGCGTCAGGTCGTGCTGGGCCGGGCGCTGACCGGTTCGGTGACCGTGCTGCCCGCGATCGCCGCGGTGCTCGCGGCGGGCGGCCTGGTCAACGGCGTACGGATGGACGCCTGGCAGTGGGCGGCGATCGCGCTGCTGCTGTGGCTCGGCTCGATCCCCTTCACCCTGCTCGGCCTCGGCAACGGCTACGGGCTCACCTCCCAGACCACCGGCGTCGCGAACATGGCCTGCAACCTGGGGCTCTCGGTGATCGGTGGCCTGTGGTTCCCGATCAGCCTCTTCCCCGGCTGGCTGCGCGCGATCTCCCACTACACCCCGACCAACCGCTTCGCCGAACTCGGCACCTCCGTCGCGGACGGGCACGCCCCGGCACTCGGCGCGATCGTGGTCCTGACGGCTTGGCTGCTCGCGTTCGGTTCGTACGCTGTGCTGGCGTACCGCCGGACCGGGCGGACCGTGTGACCGGGGGAGCGAGAAAGATGTCCTGGATACAAGGGATCACCTGCCAGCTACGGCACTGGCGGGCGGCGCGGGCCCAATGGCGGGCCGACATGGCGGAGTTCAAGGCCGCGCAGAAGGACGGGCGCCGCAAGGGCGAGTGGCCCGAGAACCCGGGTCCGCCGCCGAACGGCTTCTCCCTGCTGCCGTGGCTGCTGATGGGGATGGGCTCCTTCTCCAACCTCCTCCAGGGCAAGACCCCCAACCCCTGGATCGGCGGCCTGGGCCTGCTGATCTTCAACTCCCTCTACATCAACGTCGTCTTCCGCTCCTTCGTGAAGGAGAAGCGCGAGGCGGTCTCGACCCGGCTGGCACTCCTCACGATGGGCCTGGTCACCTGCGGCCTCGCCCTCGGCTACGGCGGCAACTGGCTGTACTTCTTCCCGCTGCTCGGCCTCGCCACCGGCGCCTGCCTGCGCGGACCGCGGCTCGGCCAGGTCGGCATCGCCCTGGCCGTCCTGGCGGGTACCGTCTCCGGCATCCGGGCGGGCACGGCCGCCATCAACATCGCCTACGGCACGTTCCTGTCCACGATGGTGACCGCGGCGATCCTCTCCCTCTCCGAAGCCGTACGCGAACTGCGCGCCGCCCGCGAGGAGTTGGCGCGCCGCGCGGTCGAGAAGGAACGCATGCGGTTCTCCCGCGACCTGCACGACCTGCTCGGGCACACCCTCTCGGTGATCGTCGTGAAGTCGGAGGCGGCCCGGCGCCTCGCACCCCGCGACATGGACGCCGCGCTCGACCAGATCACCGACATCGAATCGGTCGGTCGGCAGGCGCTCACCGAGATCCGCGAGGCCGTCACCGGCTACCGCGAGGGCAGCCTCGCCACCGAACTGGACCGCGCCCGCTCCGCGTTGTCCGCCGCCGACATCGCCCCGGTCGTCCGCCAGTCGGGCCCACCCCTGACCCCGCAGAACGAGGCCCTGCTGAGCTGGGTGGTCCGCGAGGCGGTCACCAACGTCCTACGGCACAGCGGCGCGACCCGTTGCGAGATCACCCTCGACGGCGTCCTGGACCGCGTACGCCTGACGATCGCGGACGACGGCCCCGAGGACGGAGGGACGGCGGCGACCGGCCCCGCCGAGGGCATCGGCATCGGCGGAACCGGTCTGAAGGGCCTGACCGAACGCCTCGCGACGGCGGGCGGCTCCCTACGGGCCGGCCCGTCGCCACGCGGCGGCTTCACGGTCACCGCCGAACTCCCGGTGGAGGCAGCGGAGTTGACGTCCTCCGGCGTGGCTGCTTCCGGGTCTACGGCGCCCAGGGAGCCGTAACGACCCAACTCACGTCGTCCGTCCACGAGGTGGCACTGTCGAAGGCGTTCGAGCCGCCGTCGCTCGCGATGTAGACGTTGTAGTTGTAGTGCCGGAGATATCTGGTCGGGTAGTTGTACGACGCGAACGAGGTGCCCGTGCCGCTCTTGCCGGTCGAGGCGCAGAACGTGGCGTCCTGTCTGAACTGCGTTGTCCCGACCATGGGTTGGCGGTAGAGCTGGTAGTTGTAGTGCCGCAGGAAGTCGCCCGGGTAGTTCCGTGACTCGAACGAATAGCAGGAACTGTCGGCGAGTCCCCTGCGGACGATCCAGGTGGCATCGCCCTTGTCGAGCGTCGCACTGCTGGACGTGATGGCCGAGAGCACCGCCGCGTTGTTCTGGTGGCGGATGTAGTCGGCCGTGCAGCACGAGGTGGTCGCGCGCAGCGAGATCTCCGAACCGGCCGCCAGTGTCCCGGTGGTCCCGGTCGAGCCGCCGTAGCCGACGGACACGATGTTGGCCTGTACGGAGTTGTCGGCGGCGTCCGTCGGAATGCCGGCGGTCATGACGCCCTCGAAGAACGAGCCGATGGAGCCGTTGCTGTTGTCGCCGCCGGTGCCCAGGACGATGGCGCCCTCCTGGTGCATGGGCGAGTATCCACTCGTGGTGGGTTCACCCCCGGAATAGCTGGTCGTGAGACTCCCCGACTGCGCATTCCCGTATTTCAGCGCGAAATGGTCCTGACCGTTGTTTTTCAGCAAAGCGGTGACGAACGGTATCGCTCCGGTGCCGGTGTTCGCCGTGTTCTTGCTGTACCCGGAGTCCGACTGGAACAGCCCGTTCTCCAGGTCGGCCTGCACCCAGGGACCACTGCCGTAGCAGGGGGCGAACCAGCACTCCGTACCGAAGTTGATCGCGTCCATGTGACCGTTGCCGGTGTCCTGGTTGTTGGTCTCCGCGTTGCCGTAGTCGAAGCAGCAACTGCCGTTGACGTGGGTGCCCGAGGTCACCATGTACATCCCCTCGGCGGCGCCGTTCGTGGCCACGCCCGAGGTGGAGTTGTCGCGGTAGCCCATGCCGGCCGAGATCTCCAGGCCGTAGACCTGATGCCCGCCGGCGGTCACCGGCAGCGCGTCCGCGGGCGAGCCGACATCGGCGACACCGGCCCCGCCCGCGCCCTCGATCGTGAGGTCGTTGTGGCGCGCGGACTGGTCGTAGATCTTGGTGATGATGCACGTCGTACCGGCACAGAACGAGTCCTGCGCCGCCGCGTTGGCATACCCACCGGCCGCCAGCAGGCCGATGTTCGCGGTGGCGCTGTCGGAGGCCCGCTGCACCTGGTACAGCGAGCCGTTGTACGAGGAGTAGAGCGCCCTGACGAGACTGTGCGCGGCGACGCAGGGCGTGCCGGCGGTGGCGTAGATGTCGCACGGCAGCGAGGTGGCGGCCGACGCCTGCGGAACGCCGACGGCCAGCGCGACGACGGTCACGAGCGCGGACAGTGCGGCCAGGGTGGCGTTTCTCAGCCGGCGCGGCCGGGTGCGGAGGAATCTCAAGAACACGGTGCACCTCATTCTGTTTCTGTTCCTGGTAGGGCGGTGCGGGTGGTTGACGCAGGTGCGGGTGCGGGTGCGGGTGCGGGTGCGGGTGCGGGTGCGGGTGCGGGTGCGGGTGGAGCATCGGCGCCCGATCCATACGGTCGATATACCGAACGCCGTTCGATCGAAATGCCGAACCAATTCGCGATCGAAATGTCGAACTGTCGAGAGTCGGTCGAAAGTTTTCCGAAAGCGGCCCGGCGCCCGGAAATTCCAAGGTGATTGCAGAATGCCGAGGCGATTGTTTGCCCGCAGCCGGAGACCGTCAAGACTCGCGGACGCGAACAATGAAGAGTTTTTGATAACCGCCCCGGGTCTCCCCGGGCCTTACCCTTGCCCCGTGGATGAGATGCCCCGGGACCACCGGCCCGCCAAGTCCGTCAGAGTGCTGCTCGCCGAGGACCAGGGCATGATGCGCGGCGCCCTCGCCCTACTGCTCGGCATGGAGCCGGACCTGGAGGTCGTCGCCCAGGTCGGCAGGGGTGACACGATCGTGGACGCCGCCCTGACCCACCGCCCCGACGTGGCCCTCCTCGACATCGAACTCCCCGGCATGAGCGGCCTGGACGCCGCCGCCGAACTCCGCGAACAGGCCCCGGACTGCCGGGTGTTGATCCTCACGACCTTCGGCCGCCCCGGTTATCTGCGCCGGGCGATGGAGGCAGGCGCGGCGGGCTTCCTGGTGAAGGACGGCCCGGTGGAGGACCTGGCCGCCGCGATCCGCCGCGTCCTGACCGGTGAGACAGTCATCGACCCGGCGCTGGCCGCCGCCGCGTTGAGCGCGGGCCCGAATCCGCTCACCGCCCGCGAGTGCGACGTCCTCAAGGCCTCGGTGGACGGCGCGACGGTCTCCGACATCGCCACGAAGCTCCACCTCTCCGAGTCGACCGTCCGCAACTACCTCTCGTCGGCGATCGGCAAGACAGCCACCCGCAACCGCATGGAAGCGATGCGGGAGGCCCGCCAGCAGGGGTGGCTGTAGCCCCCTGTTCCCCCGCCCTACGCTCCGGTCCCCCTGCGGAACAACGCCGTCCAGAGGAAGTCCTCGCCGAAACACGGCGAGTCGTCCGGTTCGTCGCGCATCCGACGAATCTCGACCTCCTCCAGCTGCAATGCCGACTCCGACTCCGCGAATATCCAGCGCAGTTCATCAGGCCTGTAGGCCAACCCGCCCTGAAGCCCGGAGCCCCGGTAGAGCTCGGCATCGGGCAACTCGGACCCCATCCCACCCGCCGCGAAACAGGTCAACGCGAAGTGCCCACCGGGGGCGAGGACTTGGTCCAACAGGGCCAGGTAGCTGATGCGCCGGTGCGGGGGCAGGTGGTGGAAGCATCCGGAGTCGTAGACGAGGTCGTAGGGGCCGGGGAGTTGGGTGGGGGCGAGGGCGAATACGTCCCCACAGTGGAACCGGATCCGGGGGCCCTCCCCCTCCCCTCCCCCCACCCCCGTCTCCACCCGGCCCAGATCCCGCCCGAGATCCCGACCCCGCGCCCGCTCCTCCGCCCAAGCGACAGCCGTGGGCGACAGATCCACCCCGTCCACCTCGAAGCCCCACGCGGCCAGTTGAAGGGCATTGCGCCCCGGACCACACCCCAGGTCCAGTGCACGGCCGCCCCCGCCTATCAGCCCCCGGTCGACATACCTGACCAGGTTCTCGTCCGGCTTCGCCACGAAGAACGGCACCGGCCTGTCACGGTCGGCATAGAACCCGTCCCACCAAGAGGCACCCCTGGAACTCCAACGGTCCGCCTCCGGCGCGAACAGCCCGTCCAGAAGCCGAAGCACGTCGTCGACCGTGCGGATGCCCCGCCCGTGCTGGTACCGATCCGTCCGGTCCATCCAGACCTCCTCTCCGCTACACCGATCGTAGAAGCGGATGACCCGAAAGCCCAGGTCGGACCCCATTCGGGACGCTCACGCGAATCCCGTCAACTCCCCTGTACGAGGCGGGAGTCGACGCCGGAAGCACGTCACCCCAACGCCACGGTGAACCCCTGCCGACACCCCGCCCGAGCACCACCAGGACGGCATTCCCGGCGACGGCGACCGCACTTTCCGGAGTGCCGGCCCGGCGGGGACCAGCACGCCACGCCCCTCAGGCGAACGTGCCCTGCTGCGGCGCCAGTTCATCCCCGCCGCCACACTCCCCGCCCTACTTCGTCACCTCCGCCGACTCGTAAGCCGTCCGCGCCGGAGCCACGCACACGAACCAGTTGTCCAAAGACCCCGCCGCCGGCCGGATCGCCGCGTCGTCGCTGTTGATGTCGGCCCCCGCCTCCACCCTGTGGGCCACGGTGGACGAGCCGTCCTTCCAGGTGCAGGTGACTTCCTGTGCGGTCTTGGCGACCTGGCCGACCACCAGGCGCTGGGGGCCTTCGGTCTTCTTCGGGTCCAGGGTGGACGCGCCCGACTTGAGGTCCGTGCCCACCGTGGTGTCCTGGGGGGAGACCGAGTCGCCCATCAGGAGTTCCGGCTCGCCGCTCCCGACGGCCCGTTGCACGAAGTACGTGATCTTGCCGACCAGCGCGGAGGGGTTGTCCCTGTCCCAGGGTTCCTCGTGATGGCTGGACATGGACCGCAGCTGCGCCTCGGCCTCCGCCTCGGTGCGGGGGGCGCCCCACACGTCGACCGTGACGTACCACGTCTCGCCCTGTTCGGTGCCCGCCGCGAGCATGGTTTCCTGCGGCGTGTACACATGCCGTTCCTCCGGGGTCGACGGCTGTGTCGCCTTCTGGGTCACCGCGGGGGTGACCTCGCCCCCGTCCCCGCCGCGCAGTCCGGCCAGCGCGAGGCCGCCCGACGTGCCGACGATGACCAGTGCCGTCGCCGTCGCGAGCGCCCAGCGGCGGGCCCGGCGTCGGCGGCCGCCGCGGATCACCGCCTGGTAGGGGGCTATGCCGATCTCGACCTCGTCCGCGGCGTCGGCCAGCAGGAGGGCGATGTCTCTGTCGCTCATGGTCTGGTTCGTCTCCCGGTCCGCGCTCATCACTTCCGCCCTCCGTGCGTCACCATCTCGGCGAGTCCCGGTATGGCGCGGAGTTTCGCGATCCCCTTGGCCGCGTTGCTCTTCACCGCGCCGACCGAGCAGCCCATCGCCTGGGCCGTCTGTGTCTCGGTCAGGTCCTCCCAGTACCGCAGCACCACCGCCTCCCGCTGCCTCGGCGGCAGTTGGGCCAGTGCCTCCAGCAGGGCGCTGCGATCCTCGGCCTGGGCGATGCGGTCACCGGTGTCGGCGACCTCGCGCACCAGGCCCGAGTCGTCCTTGGGCGCCAGGAACTCCTTGAGCCGTCTGCGGTGTTTGCGTGCGTGCGCGTTGATCATCACGCGCCGTACGTACGCCTCCGGATCATCGGCCGAGCCGACCTTCCGCCAGGCCACAAAGGTCTGTTCGAGCGTCGACTGGACCAGGTCCTCCGCGGCGTGCTGCTCCCCCGTCAGAAGAAATGCCGTCCGCATCAACCGCGGCCAGCGGCCGATGACAAAGCTCTGGAACGCGTCATCGCGAGTCTCCCGAGCCTCTTTGCGATCCCCCATGGGCACCTCCTAGATATGTAAAGGAGTCCATGAGCCGCCCGAACCGTTGCCTCATCCCGTGGAACCCGTCGAAACCCTCCTGGGCGGCCACGGCAGCCACACCACCATCAGCACCACCGCGCCGAGCAGCACCCCCGCCCCCGTCCGGAACGCCAGCGCGTACCCCTCCGTCAGCGCCTCCGCCGTACCGCGACCACTCCCCGCCGTCCCCGCCGTCCCCCCGACGCTCGCCGTACGCGCCGCCGCGATCGTCGACATCACCGCGAGCCCCAGCGAACCGCCCATCGTGCGCGAGGTGTTGATCAGCCCGGAGACCAGCCCGGCCTCCCCCGGCGCCGCCCCGGACGTGGCGAGTGCGGCGAGTGGCGTGGCCGTCAGGCCCGCGCCCAGCATCATCAGGATCCCGGGGAACATGATCTCGGTCAGGTAGTCGCCCCGCACCGTCATCAGGGACTGCCAGCCGAAGCCCAGCGCGGCGATCACCGTCCCGAGCACGGCCACGTTGCGCACGCCGAGCACCGGCATGAAGCGGGGTGCCGACTTGGAGCCGATGAGGACGGCCAGGGAGCTGGGCACCAATGCGAGTCCCGCCTCCAGCGGTGTGTAGCCGAGGACGTTCTGCGCGTACAGGGTCATGAAGAACCACATGGAGAACATCGCCGAGCCGTTCACGAACATCGCCGCGTTCGCCGACGACACCGCCCGTGCCCGGAAGAGTCCCAGCGGCATCAGCGGAGCCGCCGTACGCGCTTCGACGACGAGGAAGAGGACGATCAGGGCGAGCCCGGCGGCCAGCGGAAGCAGGGTGGCGGTGGCCGTCCAGCCCTTGGCCTCGGTCTGCGAGATGCCGTACGCCAGGACTCCGAGGCCCGCCGTGACCAGGACGGCACCCGGCAGGTCGAGCCGTCGCCGGTCGCCCGCGCGGCTCTCCGGGAGCCAGCGCAGGGAACTGAGGAGCACGACCGCGCCGACGGGCACGTTGATCAGCAGCACCCACCGCCAGGACAGGGTGTCGACGAGCACTCCGCCGACGAGTCCGCCCGCGGCCCCGCCACCGGCGCCGACCGCCGTCCAGGTGGCGATGGCCCGGGCGCGGGCCGCGCCCTCCGAGACCGCCGAGGTGACGATCGTCAGCGTCGAGGGTGCCAGTACGGCGGCGCCGAGTCCCTGCGCGGCCCGGGCGAGGAGCAGTTGCCAGCCGTCCTGGGCGAGCCCGCCGCACAGCGAGGCCAGCGTGAACAGCGCGAGCCCGACCAGGAACATCCGCTTGCGGCCGTAGAGGTCACCGGCTCGTCCGCCCAGCAGCATGAACCCGGCGAAGGCGATGGCGTACGCGTTGACCACCCATTGCAGCCCGGACGCGCTCATCCCCAGGTCGGCCCGCATCGACGGCAATGCCACGTTGACGACGGACACGTCGAGGACGACGAGGAACTGCCCGGCACAGGCGAGCGCGACGACCAGCCAGGCGCCGGGCGGCGGCGAGCCCGGGCGGAACGGGCGGGATATTCGGGAGGAAGAGGAAGAGGAGGGGGAAGAGGCATCAGCGGCTCGGGGCATGGTCGTCATACTCTCAACCGGCCCGTGCCCCCTGCATCGGCATTTCGCCCCAGCCGTACCACCGCCGCAGGACCTACGCCGCCCGCAGCAACGTCACCACCGCCGCCCCGCCCAACCCGATGTTGTGCGCGAGCCCCACCTCGGCCCCCGGCACCTGCCGCTCCCCCGCCGTCCCCCTCAACTGCCACACCAACTCGGCGACTTGGGCGATCCCGGTGGCCCCCAGCGGATGCCCCTTGGAGATCAGCCCACCGGACGGATTGACCACCCACCGCCCGCCGTACGTCGTCCCACCGGACTCGACGAGCTTCCCGGACTCCCCCGGCTCGCACATACCGAGCGCCTCGTACGTCAGCAGCTCGTTGATCGAGAAGCAGTCGTGCAGTTCTACGACGTCCACGTCGTCGATGCCGAGTCCGGACCGTTCGTAGACCTGGCGGGCGGCGGCCCGGGACATGGGCTGTCCCACGACGTCGATGCACGAGCCCGACGCGAAGGAGTCCTGGGTGTCGGTGGTCATCGCCTGGGCGACGATCTCGACGAGCGAACCAGAGCCCGCACCCGCACCCGTCCCTATCCCCGTACCCGTACCCAACTCCCGTTCCTCCGCGAAGCGTTCGGAGACCACGACCGCCGCCGCGGCGCCGTCCGAGGTCGGTGAGCACTGGAGTTTCGTGAGGGGGTGGTGGACGACCCTCGCCGCGAGGATGTCGTCGACGTCGTACACGTCCTGGAACTGGGCGTACGGGTTGTGCGCGGAGTGCCGGTGGTTCTTGGCGGCGACGGCGGCGAGCTGGGCCTCGGTCGTGCCGTACTTCTCCATGTGTTCGCGGGCCGCGTCGCCGAAGATCTGGGCGGTGGGCGGGGTCATCTCGAAGCCGTGCCGGGCGGCCATGATGCCGTAGTGCCGGGCGACGGGGGACGTGGAGAAGTCGCCGCCGTCCGCTCCCCCACCCAACGCGCCCCTCTTCATCTTCTCGAAGCCCAGTGCCAGCACGCAGTCCGCCGCCCCGCCCTCCACCAGCTGCCGGGCCAGCATCAGCGCGGTCGAGCCGGTGGCGCAGTTGTTGTTGACGTTGTAGACGGGGATGCCGGTGAGACCTAGTTCATAGGCGGCTCGCTGGCCGGCGGCCGAGGGCTGGAAGCAGTAGCCGACGGGAACCTGTTCTACGTCGGCGTAGGAGATCCCGGCGTCCGCGAGGGCGGCGTTCCCGGCCTCGCGGACCATGTCCCAGTACTGCCATTCCCGGGTCTCGGGCTTCTCGAATCTCGTCATCCCGACGCCTGCGACATAGGCCTTCATGGCGGGCGAGATTAGAACACGTTCCAGTGAATGACCAGAGGTGACGGAGGGTCAGATATTCATGGGACGGTCAAGGATTCGTTAGTGCGCCGAAGCATCGGAATAGTTGCCCATGCATACGAGGTTTACCGTGCACTTATCTCACACGGATCAGTCCGCCCCGCACGGATCACGCCACACCTACGGCCTGGAGGCCCCACTCCATGACGCACACGTCGACCGACCAGCCCGCACGGAGGCCGTCCGGCGCCGTCGTGCCGGTGCTCGCCTTCGCGGGCATCGTTGTCGCGGTGATGCAGACCCTGCTCGTCCCGGTCATCAAGGACCTGCCGCAGCTGCTGAGCACCGAGCCCAGCAACGCCACCTGGGTCCTGACCTCGACTCTCCTGTCCGGAGCCGTCGCCACGCCGATCATGGGCCGCCTCGGCGACCTCTACGGCAAGCGCCGGATGCTGATCGTCAGCCTGTCCGTGATGGTCGTGGGAGCGCTGGTCAGCGCGCTCACCAGCGACCTGCTCACGATGATCGCGGGCCGTACGCTCCAGGGCTTCGCGATGGGCGCGATACCGCTGGGCATCGGCCTGATGCGCGACATGCTGCCCCGCGAGAAGCTCGGCTCGGCGATGGCCCTGATGAGTTCCTCGATCGGCGTCGGCGGCGGTCTCGCACTGCCCGCCGCGGCGCTCGTCGCCCAGCACGCCGACTGGCACGCCCTCTTCTACGGCGCCGCCGGCCTCGGTGTCCTCGCGATCGGCCTCACCCTCCTCGTCGTACCGGAGTCCCCGATGCGCGCGGAGGGCACGTTCGACGTGCTCGGCGCGATCGGTCTCTCCGCGGGCCTTGTCCTCTTCCTCCTGCCCATCACCAAGGGCAGTGACTGGGGCTGGACCTCCGGGACCACGCTCGGTCTGTTCGCGGCGGCGGTCGCCGTCCTGCTCCTCTGGGGCGTGATGGAGCTGCGTCTGAAGGCTCCGCTGGTCGACCTGCGCACCACGGCCCGCCCCGCGGTCCTCTTCACCAACCTCGCCTCGATCATGGTCGGCGTCTCCTTCTACGTCGTCTCCCTCGTCCTGCCCCAGCTCCTCCAGCTGCCCAAGGCGACCGGTTACGGTCTCGGGCAGTCGATGGTCACCGCCGGTCTGCTGGTGGCTCCGCTCGGCCTGACGATGATGTTCACCGCTCCCGTCTACGCCCGGCTCTCGGCGAAGTACGGTCCCAAGGTCACCCTGATCCTCGGCATGCTGATCATCGGTATCGGCTACGGCGCGGGGATCGGGCTCATGAGCGCGGCCTGGCAGTCCCTTGTCATCGCCGTCGTGCTCGGTGCGGGGATCGGGCTCGCGTACTCGTCGTTGCCCGCGTTGATCGTGGGGGCGGTGCCGGCGTCGGAGACCGGTGCGGCGAACGGGCTCAACACCCTTATGCGGTCCATCGGTACGTCCGTCTCCAGTGCGGTGATCGGGATGGTGCTGGCGAACACCGCGAACCATGTGGGCGGGGTTGCCGTTCCGACCATGCACGGGTTCCGGGTGTCGTTCCTGATCGCGACCGGTGCGGTTGCCGTTGGCCTGCTGATGGCGCTGTTCCTTCCGAAGCCGAATCGGGCGCCGCAGTTGAACTTCAGCAGCGAGGAGGAGGCGAACCTTGAGCGGGCCGAGGAGGTTCTGCGGGGGTTCCGGGGGCGGGTGCTGAGTGCCGACGGTGTTCCCGTCGCCCGGGCCAAGGTCACGCTGATCGACCGTCGTGGTCGGCAGGCCGGGGCCACCTTGTCCTCCGAGGACGGGAGTTACGTGCTCGCTGTGCCGTCTCAGGGGGCGTATGTGCTGGCGGCTCGGGCGAGTGGGCATGGGCCGCTTGCTTCGTCTGCGACGCACGGTGGGGACGGGGTCGCGGTTGACCTGGACCTTTCGTTGCCCGGTGAGACTGTCAGCGCGTAGTCGGTAGTTCGTTGTCTGTGGGTGCGTGGGGGCTGGTCGCGCAGTTCCCCGCGCCCCTAAAAGCCGTAGCCTGGCCGCGCCCACAAGTCGCCAGTACTGAAGGAACCGACATGCCCCTGGCACCCAAGCCCGAGATCCTCGCCGCGTTCGAGGCCGCCAAGGGATTCATGCCGGTGGATGAGGGACTGGCCCTCTACGCCGCAGCCGTAGAAGCCGGGCGCCTCGGCCTCCCCCTCCTCGAAGTAGGCACGTACTGCGGGCGCTCCACCCTCCTCCTCGCCGATGCCGCCCGCGAGGCCGGTGTCACCGTGCTCACGCTCGATCACCACCGGGGCAGCGAGGAGCAGCAGCCGGGCTGGGACTACCACGACCCGGAGACCGTCGACCCGGAGGTCGGGCTGATGGACACGTTGCCGACGTTCCGCAGGACCCTGCACCGGGCGGGTCTTGAGGAGCATGTGGTGGCCCTCGTCGGGCGGTCGCCGCAGGTCTCGCGGATCTGGGGGACCCTGCTCGGCCTCGTCTTCATCGACGGTGGGCACACCGACGAGCACGCGAACGGGGACTACGAGGGGTGGGCGCCCCATGTCGCCGAGGGCGGGCTGCTCGTCATCCATGACGTGTTCCCGGAACCGGAGGACGAGTTCACCGGGCAGGCGCCGTACCGGGTGTATCTCCGGGCGCTGGAGTCCGGCGCGTTCACGGAGGTCTCGGCGACCGACTCCCTGCGTGTCCTACGGCGTACCGCTACCGGTATCTGAGATCAACTGGGCAGCCCTGCCAGCCAGTTGAGCAGGTGCTGGTTGACCTCCGCCGGGCGCTCCTGCTGGATCCAGTGGCCGCAGCCCTCCAGGATGTGCGCGCCGCGCAGGCCGGGCAGGGTCGCCGGGTACGCGGCGATCGCGTCGGACAGCCAGGTGGTGGAGGCGTCCAGGGAGCCGCCCAAGAACAGGGACGGTTGGGGGATCGGTGCTCCGTCGTGGGCCACCAGGTCCTCCCAGTCCTGGTCCATGTTGCGGTAGCGGTTCAGGGCGGCGGTCAGGCCTGTGCGCTCGAACTCCCCCGCGTAGACGTCGAGTTCGGCCGCACCCAACCACGCAGGCGCTTCCGTCGGGAACCGCTCCCGCAGCGTCCCCTCACCCCGGCTCACGAAGTGCGGGTCGGGGGCGCCGGGTTGAGGCATCGTGTCGGCTGAGAACGCGGCGTAGAAACCGGAGAGCCAGCCGCGTACGTCCGGTTCGATCTCGGCCTCGGCGCGGCCCGGTTGCTGGAAGTAGGAGACGTAGAACTCCTCGTCCCCGCCCATTCCCGCGAAGATCTCGCTGGGGCGTGGGCCGCCGCGGGGCGTGTAAGGGACGCTCAGCAGCGCTACGGCTCGGAAGACGTCCGGCCTGAGGAGGGCGGAGTGGGCCGCGATGCCCGCGCCCCAGTCGTGGCCGACGATCACCGCCGACCGTTCGCCGAGTGCGTGCACGACCGCCACGGCGTCCTCGACCAGGTCGAGCATCCGGTACGCCGACACGTCCTCGGGGCGCGACGAGCGGCCGTAGCCACGGACGTCGACGGCGACCGCGCGGTGGCCGGCCGCGGCCAGCGCGGGGAGTTGGTGGCGCCAGGAGTACCAGGACTCCGGGAAGCCGTGGACGAGGAGGACCAGGGGGCCGGTGCCCTGTTCCACGAGGTGGATGCGGCCGGCGGGGGCGGGGACGAGTCGGTGCGTGACGTCCTTGACCATGGTCATGAGTCCTCCGGGACGGGGGCTGGTCCGACGATCCTGCGCCCCGGCGGCGCCACCCCACGACTCTTGTTGCCGCTTCAGCAAACCCACCCTGTGCGGCGGCTAGGGTGGCTCCCGTGTCGTACGTAGGTCCGGACTTCGATCCCCCGCAGCCCCGCCGTCCCCGCCGAGGACCCCTGACCGTGGCGCTGGCCGCGCTGGTCCCGGGGGCACTCATCGGATGGTTCGTCTATGAGGCGGTGGGCAGCCCGGGGGGCGGCTCCTCGGCCCACGCGTCGTCCGCGTCGGCAGGCGCGTCGGTGTCGCCGACGTCCACCGCGTCGAACGACGACAAGCCGCCGGGCCCAAGTCCCCTCAAGGGCAAGGTCGTCGTCATCGACCCGGGGCACAACGTCACCAACTTCCAGCACACCGCCGAGATCAACCGCAAGGTGGACATCGGCACGAACTGGAAGGAGTGCGACACGACGGGGACGTCGACCAACGCGGGTTATTCGGAAGCCCAGTTCACGATGGACGTGTCCCACCGGCTGAAGGCGCTGCTCGAAAAGCAGGGCGTCACGGTGAAGTTGACGCATGACACTGGCTCCCCGTCCTGGGGGCCGTGCGTGGACCAGCGGGCCAGGATCGGGAACGACGCGCACGCGGACGCCGCGCTCTCCATCCACGCGGACGGCGCACCGGCCGGCGACCACGGCTTCCATGTGATCCTGCCCGCCTCCGTGCACGCGGGCGGCGCCGACACCCGTGCCATCGTCGGCCCCTCGGCCGCCCTCGGGCGGGGCATCGCGAGCAACTACCGTCGCGTGACGGGCGAACCGTTCTCCAATTACGTCGGCGACGGCACCGGTCTCGACACACGTAAGGACCTGGGCGGTCTCAATCTGTCAACGGTTCCCAAGGTGTTCATCGAATGCGGCAACATGCGCGATAGCAATGATGCTGCACTGCTGACGAATGCCGCCTGGCGACAGAAGGCGGCGCAGGGGATCTCTGAGGGAATCGTGAGTTTCCTGCGCGGGTAGCGATCAGCGGGCTGATCCGGGCGGACACCCTGGCAGGGTGGACGATAGGGTCAACCGACGACGAGACGACCTACGAAGGACCTGAAGTGAATATCCGCTCCCTCACACGAGGCGACGGCGTGGTGATCGGAGCAGCGGTATTGCTCTTCATCGCGTCGTTTCTCAGCTTCTACACCGCTGCCGGTTACAGCAACGCCCCGACCGCCTGGGACTACCTCGGCGACGCTCTGGGCCTCTACGTGGGCGGGGTCATCGGTGCTGCCCTGATCGTCGTCAACCGCGCCCTGCCGCAGCCGCGCAAGATCGCGGGACTGGAGCTGGGCCAGGTAGGCGTCGCGTTCTCGGTCCTGGTGGTCTGGGCCCTGTTCTGGACCCTCGTGGACGTTCAGGACGGCCTCAACGCCGGTGCCGGTCTGATCCTCGGCTTCATCGCCGCCCTCGTCCTGGCCGGCGGCGCCATCGCCACCCCGCTGCTCCCGCCCCTCCAGGCCGCCCTCATCCCGGCCCCCAAGCCGGTCGCCCCGCAGCCCTACGGCGCCCAGCAGCCGCCCGGTGGTTACGGCTACCCGGGTGCCGGTCAGCCGCAGCCCTCGTACGGCACTCCGCCCCAACAGGCGCAGGCCGCGCAGCCGTTCGGGCAGCCCGCGCCGGCTCCGGCCGGGGACTTCTCGCCGTTCTGGTTCGCGGTGCCGGTGGCCCTGCCGCTGTTCGCGGAGGACGGTTCGCCGTCGCCGATCGCCGAACTGGCGCCGGGTACCTGGTACTTGGCCGTGGAGCAGCGTGGTCCGGCGCTCGTCGCGCAGACCCAGGACGGCCGTCGTGGCGTCCTGCAGGACACGTCGGGGATCCAGCGCGGCTGAGTCCCTCCCCCAACGTTCACCGCGGCCCCTCGCCCTTCCGGGTGGGGGGCCGTTGTCGTACAGTCGCAGCCGCCGGTCGGTTTACTGACGAACCGTCAGATCAGTTGTGGTGGAGGCGATATGCGGCTCGGTCTCGCACTCGGGTACTGGGGGCGCGGGCCCTCCGCCGACCATGTGCCGCTGGCTCAGGAGGCCGAGCGGCTCGGGTACGACTCCGTGTGGACGGCCGAGTCGTGGGGCTCCGACGCCTTCACTCCCCTCACCTGGATCGCCGCGCAGACCTCAACGATCAAGCTGGGCACGGCTGTTGCGCAGATGGCGGCCCGCTCCCCGACCACCACCGCCATGCACGCGCTCACCCTCGATCACCTCTCCGGCGGGCGGGTGCTGCTCGGGCTCGGGCTGTCGGGGCCGCAGGTGGTGGAGGGCTGGTACGGGCGGCCGTTCCCCAAGTCGCCGCTCACCGCGACCCGGGAGTACGTCGAGGTCGTACGGCAGGTGCTGCGGCGGGAGGCGCCGGTCGAGGTGGACGGGCGGTTCCACGCGCATCCGTACCGGGGCGCGGACGGTACGGGGCTCGGCAAGGCGCTCAAGTCCATTACCCACCCGCTCCGTTCGGACCTGCCGATCCTGCTGGGCGCCGAGGGGCCGAAGAACGTGGCGCAGACGGCGGCGATCGCGGACGGCTGGCTGCCGTTGTACTGGTCGCCGAGCCGACCGGAGGTGTACGGCACGACGGCCTTCCGCAACGGATTCCTCGTGGCGCCCATGGCCCAGGTGAAGGTCTGCGACGACGTGGCCGAAGGTCTCCTCCCCGTGAAGATGATGCTCGGCTTCTACATCGGCGGGATGGGGCACGCGGCCCGGAACTTCCACGCCGATCTGATGGCGCGCATGGGGTACGAGGAAGAGGCCCGGCGGATACAGGAGTTGTTCCTCGCGGGCCGCCGGGAGGAGGCCGTGCTCGCGGTACCGGACGCGTTCGCCGACGAGATCTCGCTGGTCGGCCCGCGTGAACGGATCGCGGAACGGCTGGAGTTGTGGCGCAAGGGCCCGGTGACGGACCTGCTGGCCCTTGCGCCCGACCCGCACACGCTACGGGTGCTGGCGGAGCTGAACTCCTAGGAGCCACTCAACTCCCGGACGCTGAAGGGCTTTTACCCTCCGGCGAGCTGCCCTGCCGACGGCACCTTGTCGGTCACCTCGGCACCCGCGCTCTTCCCGGCGTCCTTGACCTTGTTGATGATGTCGTCGAAGGAACCCGCCGTGGCGTCCGTCGAATCACCCTTGCGCAGCTTGGACGGCAGGTCCTTGAGGGAGTCGATGCCGGCGCTGAGCGGGGCGACCGCCTTGGAGAGCGTGGGGTCGCCCTTGGCGTTCTTGGTGGCCGCCTTGAGCCGGTTGTACGCGAACGCGCCCGCGAGACCCGCCTTGATGAGCGCGAACCTGCGTCCGCTCGCGCCCTTCTTGAACTTGCCCGCCTTCCAGGGCTTCACGATCCACTGGTAGGTGGCACCGGCGGCGAGGCCCGCGTTCGCGACGAAGCGGGTCTTGGCGAACTTCTGCCGTTCGGCGGAGGTGCTGGGGCTCGGGGTCGCGGCAGCGGCGGCGGCCACTACGGCCGCGGTGTCCTGCGTGGCGTCATCGGTGGCGCTGCCGCAGGCCGTGGCACCGGCGAGCAGGGCGCAGCACAGGGTGAGCGCCACGAAGAGGCGCCGTATCGGTACGGGCACGGGGTCCTCCGGGGTGTTCTCCCCGAGTGGGTGTCCTTACCCCGGCAGCCTGACCCGGCTCGGCCACTCGCGCCACCCGGACGGGACCGTACGGGTTTCATCGCGCCGGAAGCGGCAATCCGCTTGGCATGTCCCCCTACCGACGCGGTTCGAATTCGGTCGGCAATGTCATCGTGATCATCGCCGACATCATGGCCCTCATCCTGGCCCTCTGGATTCTGATGTACCTGCTGGACGCCAACCGCGCGAACGACCTCGTGCAGTTCGTCCACCGCTCGGCCAACTGGCTCGCCGGCTGGTCCCGCGACCTGTTCACCTTCGACGAGGCGTGGGCGCGGGTCATCTGCGGCTACGGCTTGGCGGCGGTGGTGTACCTGTTCATCGGCCACGCGATCGCCAACAAGGTTCACCGTTAAGCTTCGCCCGGTGGGGGCTGAGCGCGCAGTTCCCCGCGCCCCTAAAAGAAACGGCGGGCCCGGCGTTTTTAGGGGCGCGGGGAACGGCGCGACCAGCCCCCACCGGGCCCGCGCCTAACAACAATCCGGATCCAGCCCCAACGGCAAGTGCTCCGCACCGAACACCGCACAGGTCGCGTCATGGCCCCCCAACGCCGCCACCGCAAGCAGCAACGACCCCGCAGTCCACGTGGTCAGCTCACGAGGCCACACCGCATCGTCATCGAAGACGTACCCGGTCCAATACAGCCCGCTCTCCGCATCCCGCAGGTGCTGAATGGCCTGGAGAATCTCCAACGCACGGTCGGACTCCCCCAACACCCACAGCGCCAGGGCGAGTTCAGCCGACTCACCCCCCGTAACCCACGGGTTGGGAACAACACACCGCACCCCGAGCCCCGGCACGACGAACCGGCTCCAGCCCTCCTCCACCCGGGACTTGGCCTCCACACCGGTCAACGCACCGCCCAGCACCGGGTAGTACCAGTCCATCGAGTAACGGCCCTTGTCCAGGAACCGTTCAGGATGCCGCCGGATGGCGTGCCGTAGCGCCCCGACCGCCAACTCCCAGTCCGGCTGCGGCTCTTCACGCTGTTCGGCAATCGCAAGGGCGCACCGCAACGCCTGGTGGATCGAGGACGAACCGGTGAGCAGCGCGTCCGACGTGTCCGTACCGTCGTCCTCCCGCTTCCACCCGATCTGCCCACCCGGCTGCTGCAACCGCAGCACGAACTCAACGGCCGCGAACACCGTGGGCCACAACCGGTCAAGGAACGTGTCGTCGCCGGTCGCGAGGTAGTGGTGCCACACGCCTACGGCTATGTAGGCGACGAAGTTGGTCTCACGCCCCCGGTCCGTGACCTCGCCCGGATCCCCGTCCGCGTACGCCGCGAACCAGGACCCGTCCTCGTTCTGGTGCCGGGCAAGCCAGTTGTACGCCCGCTCCGCGGCCTCGTGCTCGCCCGCCGCGTCGAGCGCCATCGCGGCCTCGGTGTGGTCCCACGGGTCGAGGTGATGGCCCCGGAACCACGGGATCGCCCCGTCCTCCCGCTGCACGGCGAGAATGCCGGCGACGGTCGCGGCGGCCTGCTCCGCGGTGAGGACCCCGGGCAGGACGAGGTGTTCTGTCCGGGGAGTGGTCACTTGGCTTCCGCCACGGGGAGGTGCGGCTTGGTCGCGTAGGCCACGAAGCTCTTGCCGATCAGCGGGTTCAGCGCCTGTTCGGCGACCCGGGTGGCGAGGGGTTTCTTCATGATGTCCCAGACCAGGAGCTTGTGGTACGCCTGCACCGGCAGCGCCTTGTCGTTGTCCACGCCGAACGCGCACTTCAGCCACCAGTACGGCGAGTGCAGCCCGTGCGCGTGGTGGGTGCCGTACGGCTGGAGGCCCGCCTCGCGGATCTTGGTGAGGAGTTCGTCCGCCTTGTAGATGCGGATGTGGCCGCCCTCGACCTCGTGGTAGGCGTCGGACAGGGCCCAGCAGATCTTCTCGGGGCCGTAGCGCGGGACGGTGATGGCGATGCGGCCGCCGGGCTTCAGGACCCGGACCATCTCGGCGAGCACTCCCTTGTCGTCCGGGATGTGTTCCATGACCTCGGAGATGATCACGACGTCGAACGACTCGTCCGGGAAGGGGAGTTGGAGCGCGTCGCCCTCCATCGCGGTGGCGGTGGCTCCGGCGGGGGCCTCGCCGGCCTCCTTCATCGCCGCGAACCACTTGGCGACCTCGCGGATCTCCTCGGCGTTCTGGTCGAGGGCGACGACCTGTGCCCCTCGCCGGTAGCACTCGAACGCGTGCCGCCCGGCACCGCACCCGAGGTCCAGGACTCGGTCGCCAGGGGCGAGCGGGAACCGGGAGAAGTCGACGGTCAGCACGTGGCCCTGCTTTCGGGAGAGACGCCGGTAACACTGGTCGGAGAAGGGGAAGGAGACGGGGTTGCCGAGGGCGACAACGATGCCGAGGTCGCGCTGCCCGTCCGGCCGGGGGCGATCGCCTCGCGGTACCTGGCCGCCGTGCCCTCCGCGGCCTTCGCCCAGGTGAAGCGGGCCAGGACGCGTTCACGGCCCGCCGCACCGAGGCGGGCCCTCAGTGCCGGGTCGGCCAGGAGTCGACTCAGGGCGGTCGCCAGCGCCCCGGGGTCGCCCGGCGGTACCGCCAGGCAGGTCTCGCCGTCGCGCCCGGCGACCTCCGGGATGGCTCCGCCGGTCGTCGCGACGAGGGGCGTCTCCGTGGCCATCGCCTCCGCCGCCGGGAGCGAGAAGCCCTCGTACAGCGAGGGCACACAGGCGACCTCCGCCGAGCGGACCAGGTCGACGAGTTCGGCGTCCGTGATGCCCTTGACGAACTGGACGGCGCCTTCGAGGCCGTAGCGCTCGACGGCTTGCGCCACCGGGCCCTCGGTCGGGCGTTTGCCCACGACGATCAGGTGGGCGTCGGGGTGTTCGGTGCGGACCTTCGCGAGGGCCTCGACGAGGAAGACGAGGCCCTTGAGGGGGACGTCCGCGCTGGACGTCGTGACGATCCGGCCCGGTACCTGGGGTACGGCCGGGTTCGGGGAGAACTGGTCGGTGTCGGCGCCGATGTGGACGACGTGGATGCGGTCGTCGCGGACGCCGAGGTGGTCGATGATCTCCTGGCGCGAGGTGCCGGAGACGGTGAGGACGGAGGGGAGACGGCGGGCGACGCGCTTCTGCATCTGCGTGAACGCGTACCAGCGGCGCTTGGACATGCGCTGCCGCCAGTTCTCCGCCGCGTCCAGCTCCAACTGGCGGTCCACGGTGATGGGGTGATGGATCGTCGTCACCAGCGGGGCGCCGACGTCGCCCAACAGGCCGTAGCCCAGCGTCTGGTTGTCGTGCACGATGTCGAACTCGCCGCGCCTGGCGCGGAGATGGCGGCGGGCGCGGAGCGAGAACGTGAGGGGCTCGGGGAAGCCGCCGGTCCACATCGTCGCCACTTCGAGGGCGTCGATCCAGTCCCGGTACTCGTCGCGCTTCGGGGTGCGGAAGGGGTCCGGGGAGCGGTAGAGGTCGAGCGAGGGCAGCTCGGTCAGGGAGATGCCGTCGTAGCCCTCGTCGAGCACGGGGTAGGGCTGTGAGCCGATGACCTCGACGCGGTGCCCGAGGCGGGCCAACTCGCGGGAGAGGTGGCGGACGTAGACACCCTGGCCCCCGCAGAACGGGTTCCCCTTATAGGTGAGGAGTGCGATACGGAGCGGTCGCTCGCCGTCGGCTGCCAGGTCCTCCTGGGGACCCGCCTGACTGGCCTCAGCGGTCACTCTGAGCCCCCTTCTGCCTGCACTGTCCCGCGAGATTACGCCGGGACGCTAATCTAGAACAAGTTTCAGACTTGATCGTCCAGGAGGTTCTGAATCTACCGGCCGGTACGGGCGCTGTGAGAAGTGGATCAGGTGATTCACACCACGGCTGAGACCCTGCCATGATCGGTCCGATCACCCGCCCTCACCGACAGTCACGGGAACAGTCACGGAACGGGAGCCATGCCAGTGGAAGCCAAGCCCGAAGCCACTGCGCGGACCTCGCCGCCCCTCACCGAGCGGCAGGAGGCCCGGCGGCGGCGCATCCTGCACGCGAGCGCGCAGCTGGCGAGCCGGGGCGGTTTCGACGCGGTGCAGATGCGGGAGGTAGCGGAGTCCTCGCAGGTCGCGCTCGGCACGCTGTACCGGTACTTCCCGTCCAAGGTGCATCTCCTGGTCGCCACGATGCAGGACCAGTTGGAACACATGCACGGCACGCTCCGCAAGAAGCCGCCGAGCGGCGACAGCGCGGCCGAGCGGGTCGCGGAGACCCTGATGCGGGCCTTCCGCGCGCTCCAGCGCGAGCCGCATCTCGCCGACGCGATGGTCCGCGCGCTGACCTTCGCGGACCGCAGCGTCTCCCCCGAGGTCGACCAGGTGTCGCGGCAGACCACGGTGATCATCCTGGACGCGATGGGCCTCGAACACCCCACGCCGGAACAGCTGTCGGCGGTCCGGGTCATCGAGCACACCTGGCACTCGGCCTTGATCACCTGGCTCTCGGGCCGCGCGTCCATCGCGCAGGTGAAGATCGACATCGAGACGGTCTGCCGATTGATCGATCTCACCGAACCGGGCGGGGCCGGGGACCGATAATTCCCGCATGGCCTTCATCCACCACACCTACGTCAAGCCCACCAAGCTCGAACTCCTCACCACCTGGCTGCCCACCCGCACCTGGTATCACGGCCCCGCCGAACCGGAGTTGGCGAAGGCCGGCGGGTTCCGGCTCGACGACCCCGAGGGCGAGGTCGGCATCGAGTTCATGGTCGTCACCGACGGCTCGGACGCCTACCTCGTGCCGCTCACCTACCGGGCCGCCCCGCTCCCCGGCGCCGAACAGGCCCTCATCGGCACCATGGAGCACGGCGTGCTCGGTCCGCGCTGGGCCTACGACGGCTGCCACGACCCGGTGCTGACCGCCGGGTTGACGGCGTTCGTCGAGGGCCGGGTGGAGGCGCAGGCGCAGAGCGTCTCCCACACCCTGGACCGGGAGGTCGCCCGCTCCTGGACCGGGACGGCGCCCGTCCCCGCCCTGGGCGCCCCGACCGACACCGACGAGGCCACCGAGTTCGCCGTACCGGACGGCCCGACCCTGCGGCTGCACCGGGTGCTGACCCCCGGCTCCACGGCCCCCGAGGACGCGCTCGGCCAGGTCACCGGCGCCTGGGCACAGGCCGACGGCACCCGGGTCCGCGCGCTGTTCGCAACTCTCCAGCCCGGTTAGTCCCGGTGGCTCACGCGGTGGCGGAGGCCAGTGCCTTGCGCCGGTCCGTCACGTAACGCGCCACCGTCTTCTTGTCGGCCGCCGTCAACAGCCGCTTCTCGACCGCCTGTTGGACATCCCGGACGGCTTCGGACAGATCCGTGTCCAACTGACACTGCGCGTCGGCGCGGGCGGTGCGGAGTTCGTCGTTGCCGAGCGCGCGCAGGGCCGTCTCGTCCGAAGCGGCTTGCTGCAGACGGGAGTCGACGGCCTGCCGGGGGGCCTGGAGGTTGGTCGCCGGGTGCCCCGCCTTGGTCATGCAGGAGGACCAACGGCGCACGGCGGAAAGGTAGTTGGAGTCCTTCTCCACGGCGTTGAGCACCCGGTTCGCCAGTCCTACGGCGGTGGGCTCCACCGTGTTCCAGTCCGCCCCGTACAGCTCGGCGCGGGCCTTGGCGACGCAACCGTCGCTGGAGTACGCGAGGTTGACGCCGTCGGGCAGCCGCAGGGTCACCCGGTGGGCCGGGGTGCCGGTCAACGCCCGCTGCCAGGAAGCCTGGTGGGATTCGCTCGCGGGGACGGGCGTGGAGCGCCGGTAGAGGTACTCGCCGACGATGCCGTAGCCGTCCTGGGTCGCCTTCCGGACGGTGAGCAGGCCGTAGGGGTTGGTCTCCTCGCCGCGCGCGGACGCGGTGCGGGGCTGTGCCGTGTAGGTCTGGCCGCGGGCGCTCATGCAGGCCGCGACGGCGTGTTCCTCACGGTCGTAGAGGCGTACGGCGTCGGCGTGGGTGGACGCGGTGGCACCCGACAGGGGACGGACGTCGAGCGCCGCGGTCAGCACAAGGAGCACCGTGAGAAGTGTCCGCCGCGCCGTGGTTGTGCTCACACGCACCAGTCGTTGGAGGCGACGTTGTGCCAGTACACGGTGTTCGCCAGGGAGCCGTTGTAGTAGCCCTTGGCGAGGATGTAGCTGGAACCCGTGTAGCCCGTGCCCGAGTAGATCCGGACGTTGCAGCTGCTGCCGTTGTTGTACAGCGACTCGGCGTTGTTGAACTTGTTGTACTGGAGCAGGTTCGTGTTGTCGCCGTAGACCACGCCGGGGGTGCCCGAGCCGTTGACGCCGAGGTAGGCGCAGAGTCCTCCGGAGGGGCAGTCCGACAGTGCCGCGCTTGCGGGGGCGGCGGTGATGAACGCGCCGGTGGTGGCCAGCGCCACGGTTCCGAGGGCGAGGCCGGCCTTGGTCAGGATCCGCTTCATTCTCTGTGTTCCTCCATCGCTCGGGGTGCCGCCCGCAGACCCGAAGTCGTCCGCGGTACGGGCGAGTTGCCGTGCCCAAGGTGGCGGAGGGAGGTGGTCGGGGACCTTGCGCAAACCTTGTCCCGCAGGTGGGCAGGTGGTTGGGTGCGCGGTGGAGAACCTGTGAAGCACGTGGGGTGGGACGGTGGAGACGGGCGTGAGGGGATTTCGGCTGCTGGGGCCCGTGGAGTTATGGGTGGCGGGCCGTCCGGTCGATCTGGGGCCCGCCAAGCGGCGTACGGTCCTGGCGGCGTTGTTGGTGGACGCGGGCCGCTGGGTACCGGCCGAGACACTGATCGACCGGGTGTGGGGGGAGGATCCGCCGGCCCAGGTGCGGGGCACGCTGTATGCCCATATCGCGCGTATCCGCCGGGTACTTGTGGAGACGGGGCCGTGGCTCTCCGGCGACGTCGGAGTTCCCGAGGCTCGTGAAGTCCCCTCCCCGGCCCCGGAGTTGGTGCGCGGCCCCGCGGGCTACCGGCTCGACATCTCGCCGGACCTGGTCGACGTGCACCGCTTCCGGAACCTGGTCGCACGGGCCCGCCCGGCCGAAGGCTCCGACGCGGCACGGGTGTTGGCGCTGCGGGAGGCGATGGGCCTGTGGCAGGGGACGCCGTTGGCCGGGCTGCCCGGTGAGTGGGCGGCGCGGACCCGGGAGAGCTGGCTGCATCAGTACGTCGACGCCGTGCTCGGCTGGGCGGACGCCGAACTCCGGGTCGGCGGTCACCTCGTGGTGGTCGACGCGCTGTCCGTCCTCGTCGCCGAGCATCCGCTGGTCGAGCCGCTCGCCGTGGCGCTGATCCGGGCGCTGCACGCCGCCGGGCGCGCTCCCGAGGCACTCGCCTGCTACGCCGCCCTGCACAAGCGGCTGGCCGACGAACTCGGCACGACCCCGGGTTCGGAGGCCCAGCGCGCGCACCGGGCGATCCTGAGCGGGAAGGCCGCCCCGCGCCCTTCGTCGGGGGTCGGCGGCACCGGGCGCGTCAAGGTCGTACCCGCTCAACTGCCCCTGGACCCGGCGGGGTTCACCGGACGCGAGGAGGAACTGGCCCGGCTGGAGAAGGTGTTGGGAGCGAGTTCCGCGCGACCGACCGCGGT
The DNA here is from genome assembly GCF_045162825.1 of Streptomyces prunicolor. NCBI lineage: Bacteria > Bacillati > Actinomycetota > Actinomycetes > Kitasatosporales > Streptomycetaceae > Streptomyces > Streptomyces prunicolor. The sequence continues at coordinate 3,275,359 of NZ_CP108676.1, forward strand.
GGTGGTGTCGGCGGTGTCCGGGACGGCGGGCGTGGGCAAGACGGCGCTGGCGGTGCACTGGGCGCACCGGGCCCGGGACCGGTTCCCCGATGGCCAGTTGTATGTGAACCTGCGCGGCTACGACCCCGACCGGCCGCTGACCGCCCCGGACGCGCTGGTCCGGTTCCTGACCGCGCTCGGCGTGTCCGAACAGGACATCCCGCCGGAGCAGGACGACCGCGCGGCGCGCTACCGCACCGAGGTCGCGGACCGGCGGATGCTGATCGTGCTCGACAACGCGGCCACTGTCGAGCAGGTCCGTCCGCTACTGCCCGGCACCGGCTCCTGCGCGGTGCTGGTGACCAGCCGCGACAGCCTGGCCGGGCTGGTCGCGCGGGAGGGCGCCCAACGGCTCGACCTCGACCTGCTGCCCGCCGATGCGGCCCGCACCCTGCTGCGCCGGCTCATCGGCCCGCGTGCCGAGGCCGAGCCGGACGCCGTGGACGCCCTCGCCGCGCAGTGCGCCCGGCTGCCGCTGGCGCTGCGGGTCGCCGCGGAGCTCGCCGTCACCCGCCCGGGCACTCCGCTGACCGACCTCGTCGCCGAACTCGCCGACCAGCAGCGGCGGTTGTACCTGCTGGACGCGGAGGGCGACCCCCGGGCCGCCGTGGTCACGGTGTTCTCCTGGTCACTGCGGCAACTGCCCCCGGAGGCGGCGCGCACGTTCCGGCTGCTCGGCCTGCACCCCGGCCCCGACCTCGACGCGCACGCCGCCGCCGCACTGACCGGCAGCACGGTGCCGGACGCCCGCCGCGCCCTGGAGATCCTCGCCCGCGCCCATCTGGTGCAGCGCGCAGACACCACCCCCACACCGACCGGCACACCCACGCCGGACGCCCGCGATGCCCTCGACACCCCAACCCCCGCCCGCACCCACCCCGTCCAACGCGCAGACACCACCCCCGCACCGACCGGCACACCCGCCGCGCCCTCGACGCCTCTCCCCACACCCATCTGGTGCAGCGCGCAGACACCGCCCCCGCACCGACCGGCACCTCCACGCCGGACGCCGGCGAGGCCCTCGACGCCCCCACCCCCACCCACCCGATCCAGCGTGCGGACACCGCCCGGTACGGCATGCACGACCTGCTGCGCGCCTACGCCGCCCGGCTCGCCGTGGCGCAGGATCCGGCGGAGGCCCGCGAGGCGGCGCTGGACCGGCTCTTCGACCACTACCTCGCCACCGCGGCCACCGCCATGGACCGCCTCCACCCGGCCGAGGCGCACCGGCGCCCCGCCGCTCCCGCAACGTCAACTCCCGTGCCCGACCTGTCGGATGCGGACGCCGCACGCGCCTGGCTGGACACCGAGCGCACCTGTCTGACGGCGATGTCCGCGCACACCGCAGCCCATGGCCGGCCGGCCCACGCCATCCGGCTCTCCCTCACCCTGTACCGCCATCTCATCAGCGGCCACCACACCGACGGCCTCACGATCCACGGCCACGCGCGTGACGCCGCCCGTCTGCTCGCCGACCCGGCGAGCGAGGCCCTCGCACTGCTCGGCATCGGCACCGCCCACTACCAGCTGGCCCGGCACGAACCGGCCCGCCGGCAACTCCAGGAGGCGCTGACCCTGTTCCGGAAGGCCGGCGACCCCACCGGCGAGGCCCGCGCCCTGACCAACCTCGGCCTCGTCGACGAACGCCTGGGCCGCTTCCTGCCGGCCGTCGAGTACCTCGAACAGGCGCTGCTGCTGTACCGGAGCGTCGACGACACCTCGGGCGAGTCGATCGCGCTGAAGAATCTCGCCCATGTCGAGGGCCAGTTGGGCCGCTATGACCAGGCGGCCGACCACCTCCAGCAGTCCCTGACCCTGCTGCGCCGGACCGGCAACCGCTACCTGGAGGCGCACGCGCTCATGGACCTCGGCACGGTCGAGACCCGACTCGACCGGCTCGACGAGGCCGCCCACCACCAGGAACAGGCCCTGGCCCTGATCCGCGAGGTCGGCGACGGCTACGGCGAGGCCGGTGCGCTGCACGGCCTGGGCATCGTCCACTCACGGCGCGAACAGCACACACAGGCCGCCGAATGCCACCGCCAGGCCCTCGCCCTCTACTCCCGCAACGGCGACCGCGACGGCGAGACCCGAGCCCTCAACGGCCTCGGCGAGGCCGCCCGGGCCGCCGGCCGCACCGCCGACGCCCTCACCCACCACACCGACGCCCTCACCATCGCCGAGGACATCGGCAACCCGGGCCAACAGGCCCGCGCCCACGAGGGATTGGCCGAGGTCCACCACGCACGCGACGACACCGCCCTCGCCATCCACCACTACGAGCGCGCACTGGCCCTGTACACGGAACACGGCATGCCGGAGGCGGACACCATCAGGAAACGGCTGGCCGCGGTGTCCGATCCCGCCGGTGGTCACACTTCCGGAGCCATCAGCCGCTGAACCAGGGCGAGTTACTCCTCCGGCGGGAACACCGGCTCCCCGCTCCCCAACAGCGTGATCATGATGGCCTCCACCGGGCACCCCTCCGCCGCCGCGAGGATCTTCTCGTTGGCGTCGGTCTCCGGGGCGACCGGGTGGGACTGCATGGCCGCGTCGAGGTGGAAGCGGTCGGGGGCCTGGTGGGTGCACTGGGCCGAGCCGATGCAGATCGAGCGGTCGACCTCTACCTGCCAGCGGTCGCCCATCCTCCGTTCACCCCTCCCAGCCGGCCGGCAGGTGGATCATCTTGTGTTCGAGGAACTCGGAGAAGCCCTCGGGCCCGAACTCCCGTCCCAGGCCGCTGTTCTTGTAGCCGCCGAAGGGGCCGAGCATGTCGAGGCTGAAGGTGTTGACGTTGTAGGTGCCGGTGCGGACCCGGCGGGCGATGTCGATGCCGTGCGCCACGTCACCGGTCCAGACGCTGCCGCTGAGGCCGTAGTCGGAGTCGTTGGCGATCTTCACGGCCTCGGTCTCGTCGCCGTACGGCAGGAGGCAGATGACCGGGCCGAAGATCTCCTCGCGGGCGATGCGCATCGAGTTGTCGACGTCCCCGAAGAGGGTCGGCTCCACGTACCAGCCGCGGTCGAGGCCGGGTGGACGGCCGCCGCCGGTAAGGATCTTGGCGCCTTCCTCCTGGCCGATGCGGATGTAGTCGAGGTTTCGTTGTTGTTGGCGCTTGGCCACCAACGGGCCGACCTGGGTGGCCGGGTCGAGCGGGTCGCCGACCACGAGAGCGCTCGCCGCCTGGGCGAAGGCGTCCGCGAACTCGTCGTAGCGCGAGCGCGGTACGAGGATGCGGGTCTGGGCGACGCACGCCTGGCCGTTGTTCATCCAGGCGGCCGAGACGATGCCGGGTACGGCGGTCGTGAGATCGGCATCGGGCAGGACGATCGCCGCCGACTTGCCGCCCAACTCCAGTGTCACGCGCGTGAGATGGCGCGCGGCGACCTCCATCACGCGCTTGCCCGCCGGGACCGAACCGGTGAAGGAGACCTTGTCGATGCCGGGGTGTCCGACGAGGTACTCACTGACCTCGCGGTCGGCCGGGAGGATGGACAGGACGCCGTCCGGGAGTCCTGCCTCCTTCGCTATCTCGCCCAACAGGTAGGCGTCCAAGGGTGATTCGGGCGACGGCTTCAGGATCGCCGTGCAGCCGGTGAGCAGCGCGGGCGCGAGCTTCGCGGCGGCCACGAACTGCGGGACGTTCCACGGGACTACGGCCGCGACCACCCCAACTGGCTCCCGGCGTACGAGGATCTTCCCGAGGACTCCGTCCCGGTACTCCTCGTACGTGAAGCCCTTCGCGACGGTGATCGCCGCGTCCCAGACCATCATCGCGCCGAGCGCCTGCCCGAGGATGCTCCAGGAGTACGGTGACCCGTTCTCGGAGGAGATGACGCGGCCGATCTCCTCGTACCGGGCGGCGATCGCGTCCTTGATGCGGGTGACGACCGCGATCCGTTCGTCGAGCGTCATGCGCGGCCAGGGCCCCTCGTCGAAGGCCCGGCGGGCGACCGCGACCGCCCGGTCCACGTCCCCGGTCGACGCGTGCGGGACGCGTCCGATGACCTCTTCGGTGTGCGGGGAGATCACCTCGATGACGTCCTTGCCCAGGGGGTCGGTCAACTCCCCGCCGATGAACAGCTGTCGGTGTTCCACGAGCTCTGTCATGGCCGAACGCCTCCCCGGTACCGCTGTCTGACGATCCATCAGATACGAAGACTGAATACCAGTTCCGGTCGATGGAGTCCACGTATAGTGACCGGAAGGCGGCGATTGGGGAGTCCATGACGTCCATGGGACAGGTCCACGACCACGGCGGCGGCGTTCGCTCCATCGAAGTCCCCATCCCCGACAATCCGTTGGGGACCACGCTCGTCTACGTCGTCGACACCGACCGCGGACCGGTCCTGGTCGACACGGGCTGGGACGACCCGGCCTCCTGGGACACCCTGGTCGAGGGCCTGGCGGCCTGCGGTACGCCGGTCGACGAGGTCCACGGCGTGATCATCACCCACCACCACCCCGACCACCACGGCCTGTCCGGGCAGGTGCGCGAGACGTCCGGGGCGTGGCTCGCGATGCACGCGGCGGACACGGCGATCGTACGGCGGGCCCGTTCGACCGAACCGGGCCGCTGGCTGGCGTACATGACCGCGAAACTCACGGCGGCCGGTGCCCCCGAGGAGCACCTCGCGCCCCTGCGCGCGGCCCGCCCGCGCAGCGTCCCGGGACTCACGCCCGCGCTGCCCGACCGGGAGATCGTCCCCGGTGAACTCCTCGACCTAGCGGGCCGCCGCCTGCGCGCGATCTGGACGCCGGGCCACACCCCCGGGCACGTCTGCCTGCACCTGGAGGAGCACCACCCGGCCCAACTCCCGGGCCACGGGCGCCTGTTCTCCGGCGACCATCTGCTCCCGGAGATCACCCCGCACATCGGCCTGTACGAGGACCCGGACGACACGACGATCGCCGATCCGCTCGGCGACTACCTCGACTCCCTGGAGCGGATCGGCCGTCTCGCCCCCGCCGAGGTCCTCCCGGCCCACCAGCACACCTTCACCGACGCGACCGGCCGCGTAAGGGAGTTGCTCACCCACCACGAGGACCGGCTGACCGGACTGCTCGCCCTGCTCTCCGAACCGCTCACCGCCTGGCAGGTCGCGGAGCGGATGGAGTGGAACCGGCCCTGGGCCCACATCCCCTTCCAGTCAAGGAACATCGCGGTGTCCGAGGCCGAGGCGCATCTGCGGCGACTGGTGAAGCTGGGGCAGGCGGAGTCGGTGACGGGGAGCGAACCGGTGACGTACGTGGCGGTGTGATTCATACGCGGCGCGGAACGGCTCCGTCCTGCCGGAGGTAGAGGTCGCGCAGCAGGGAGATCTCGGCGCCGTGATGGATCAGCTCCCTGTTGACGTGCAGGATCCTGTTCTCCATGGGATACGGCTCGGGACCCACCGCGGGCGGATTCTCCAGGTCTGCGTCCGAGAGCCCGCGGACCCCCGCGTTCCATCTCCCGTACATCTCGTCGAGCTGTTTCAGCGCCTCGTCGGCGGTCCCCGCGTAGGCGAATGTCTCGGATTCGACGCCCTGGCCGCCGAAGTACCATCCGACCCGGTAGCCCAGGCAGTCGACGATGATGTGCGCCAGCCGCCAGGCGATCGTGGTCACCGGCGCCGGCTCCGGGCCGGAGGACGCGTGGTCCATCGTCCATTCCCCCGAACCCTCCGACATCGGTGCGGCCGACGTGCCCCGTGGGCGGATGCTCCAGCAGTCACGCACCGGCTCCCAGAAGTACTCCTCATCGGCAAGACCGTGGAGCCGCGGCCGCAGATTTTTGTGCCAGTACCAGTCCAGCTGGTCCGCGAGCCGCTCACTTCTTGCCATGTCCGCACACTACATAGACGGATAGACAGAACCGGAAGCGAGCCGGTGGCGTACATGGCGGTGCGGTCGGTTCCGTCGTGGGGGTAATTCGGTCGTGGTGCGAGGGGTGCGGCTGGTACCAACGACCGCATGGACCTGGACCCTTTGCAACGACTCCTCGCCGAACGCGCCTGTGAACGCGTCGTCCTGGACTTCGTCCGCCGACTCGATCTCGGTGAACCCTCCTCCGTCGCCGAGCTGTTCACCGAGGACGGCAGCTGGGAGTGGCCGGACGGCGATCGGCGCGTGGAGGGGCGGGAGGCGTTGCGGAAGTACTTCGGTTCCCGGCCCGCCGGGCGGCTCTCGCGGCGCCTGATGTCGAACGTCCTCGTCACCCTCACCTCCCCCGACACGGCGATCTCGACGGCGTACTTCACGACATACCGCGTCGACGGCCACCACGGCGGCCTGGTCACCGCCGGTCCCCCGGTCCAGGTCGGCCACTACGAGGACAACTTCCGCCAGGTGGACGGGAGTTGGCTGATCGACACCCGCACCCTGTTCCTGCCGTTCGGCGGTCCCACCCCGCGTCACCGACCGCCCGGCCGGCTCGTCGCGTAGGCGATTCCCTGGTCGTACGACATCGCCAGGCCCGCCCGGTATCCCGTCTCGTACGCGTCGTCGCCGAGGTGTTCGCGGACGCGGAGTTCGCAGGTGCGGCGGGTGGCGATGAGGTCCGGGGAGTCCATCTGGGCGCGGCCGGTGAGCTCCCAGAGGCGGGTGCCGATGCCCAGGAGGCGGGCGGCGCGGTGGGCGTCGCCGGTGGTGACGATCGCGGCGGCCAGCAGGTCGAGGGACATGGCGGCGCCGACGGTGTTGTGCAGCAGGGCGTGGCCCGAGATGGAGGTGCGGGCGCCGTTCACCGCGGCCGCCGTGTCGCCGTGGGCCAGGTCGGCCTGGGCGATGAGGTAGTCGGCGAAGGCCCCGCACCAGTACTCGCCCTGTTTCCGGCCGGCCGTACGCACCTCGCCGGCGACCTCGCGACCGCGCTCGTACTCGCCGCGCAGCACGTGCGCGAGGGAGAGCGCGAGCCGGACCTGGAGCTGGGCGGCTCCGAACGCGTCGTCCTGTATGGGGAGTTGGGGCGCGGCGGCGAGGACGTCGATCGCCTCGGCGAGGCGGCCGGTGAGGGCCAGTTGGCCGCCTCGCACGTACACGGCGGCGACCATGGCGACCGGGGAGCCCTGTTCGCGGGCCGCGTCGGCGCAGCGCACCGCCCAGTTGGCGGCCGCTTCCTGGTCGCCCTGGAGGATGGCGACCGCGCCGCGCGACCACAGGGCGAGGGTGCGGCCGTGGCCGGGCGGCGGGTCGGCGGCGAGTGCCTCGTCGAGGCAGGCCTGTGCCTCGCGGAGGTAGCCGCAGTGCCGCCACAGGAACCCGACATGGCCCGCCATCTCCACGGCCGCCGCACGGTCCGGTTCGGCGAGCGCGCTCTCGACCGCCGCCCGGAAGTTGGCGTGTTCGCTCAGCACCCGCTCGCACCAGGCGACCTGCCGGCCGGTGTTCCACTCGGCACAGCCCTGGTGGGCGAGGCGGGCGTAGTGCTCGCGGTGACGGCGTCGTACGGCGCGTTCCTCACCGAGCGCGTACAGCCAGTCGGTGCCGTACTCGCGCACGGTGTCGAGCATCCGGTAGCGGGCCGAGATGACGGGGTCGGGCAGCACGATGGACTGGGCGACGAGCCGGGCCAGCAGCCCGGCGATCCGCTCCGGGGCCAACGGGCCGCCCGCGCACACCTGTTGGACGGTCTCCGCGCAGAACCCGCCGGTGAAGACGGACAGCCGCGCCCACAGCAGCCGTTCGAGCGGGGCGCAGAGTTCGTGGCTCCAGCCGATGGCGGTGCGCAAGGTCTGGTGCCGGGGCGGGCGTTCACCGGGGGCGGAGGTCAACAGGTCCAGCGGGGAGGGGAGATCGGGGAGCGAGGGCAGGCGTTCGCCGAGCCTCGCGTGGAGTTGGTCGAGGGTGAGGTCGGCGAGGCGGGCGGCGGCGAGTTCGAGGGCCAGGGGGATGCCGTCGAGGCGACGGCAGACGGCGGCGGCGAGCGCGCGGCCGGCCATGTCGTCGTCGCTCAGCGGGCGTCCGGCGGCCGCGGCGCGCTCGGCGAACAGGGCCACGGCGTCACCGGCGGCCCCGGGGTCACCGGCATCGGCGCTGTCACCGATGCCGCCGTCCACGGGCAGCGGTTCGAGGTGGAGGACCTCCTCGCCGGGCAGCGCGAGGCGTTCCCGGCTGGTGACGAGGATGCGCAGGCCGGGCACACGGGACAGCAGCGCAGCGGCGACCTTCGCGCAGTCGGCGAGGAGATGTTCGCAGGAGTCGAGGACGATCAACAGCCGTCTGCCGTGGGCCCATTCGATGATGACGTCGGTCACCGGGCGGGTCGACCGGTCGGCGAGCCGGAGGGTCTCCATGACCGCGAGGTCCACGAGTCCGGCGGTGTGCAGCGGGGAGAGCTCGGTCAGCCAGACGCCGTCGGGGTAGGCGTCCCGGACCTCCGCCGCCGCGCGCAGGGCGAGCCGGGTCTTGCCGACCCCGCCGACACCGACGACGCTCACCAGCCGGGCAGCGGGGCCGACGCCCGGGTTCAACGCGGCCCGGAGCCGGGCGAGTTCGGTGCGCCGCCCGACGAAACTGTGCGTCTCGGGCGGCAGATTCCCGAGGTTCCCGGGGTTCGGGTGAGTCGTGTCCGGCACGAGGCCCAGTGTGTCCGTACGCAACCGACTCCATGCGCGGGTCACGTAACGCGGTCCACGGCTGCCCGGAACAGTCACGAACCCCCCGAAATGGCCATACTTTTCGATCACTTGCGGGCCTGTTGCGACGCTTAGTGATCGAGAGCTGCTCAACTCCCCGTTGGCGCAGGTGGAGAGAGGGAAATTCGGCGATCGTCGTGGCGTGAACACGATGGATCGGGGACGCGGATTCCGCACGGCAGGGACGGGTTCTGACAGGGCACCGGCCGGTTTTCTCGCGGGTCCGCTGGGTCTGCTGGTCGCGCCGGTCGGTTGTCTGCTCGCGGCCACGCCGGGGCTGCTGATCGGGCGGGTGCAGCCGATCCTGCCGCTGCTGGCGATCGGGCCGCTGATGGCCGCGACGTTCCTGGGCGCCCGCCGTACGTTCCTGGTCAGCTGCTGGACGGTTCTGCTCGCGCTCGCGGCGGGGCTCGGCGCCGGGACGCAGCTGAGCGCCGGGTTCGCCGTCCGCTGGGGCGGGCTGCTGCTGGGCTGCGCGTGCAGTGTCTACGCGGCGCGGCAGCGCGGCCGGCTGCGGGAACGGCTCGCGGAGGCGCGGGAGGTGGCTCGGATCACCCAGGAGGCGATCCTGCGGCCGGTGTCCCGCACCCTCTCCGGCACACATGTCAGCACCCGCTACCACTGCGCGAGCCGGGAGTCGTCGGTCGGCGGCGACCTGTACGACCTCGCGGTGACGCCGTACGGACTGCGTGTCCTGGTCGGCGACGCGCGCGGGCACGGGCTCGACGCGCTGCGGACGGCGTCCGACACGGTCACCGCGTTCCGTGAACTCGCTTACACGACACCGGACTTGACCGCCCTCGCGAGGAAACTGGACGTCCGCCTCGCGCCCCGCCTCGCACCCGAGGACTTCGTCACGGCGGTGCTCGCGGAGTTCGGGCCGGGTGAGGTACGGCTGGTCAACTGCGGTCACCCGGCGCCCCTGCGCTCCGGTCGGCGCCTGGAACTCCTCGAACCCCGGGTCCCCGCCCTGCCGTTGGGCCTGCACCCGGAGCCGCACCAGTACCGGGTCCGGCTCCAGCCCGGTGACCGGCTCCTCCTCTACACGGACGGCCTCACCGAGTCCCGCGCTCCCGACGGCACCCCGTTCGCCCTCCTCACCGAGTCCGCCACGGCCCTCGGCGAACCGACGCCGGACGCGGCGCTGCACGCCCTCTACGACCGCCTGCTCGCCCACACCGGCGGGCCGCCCACCGACGACCTGGCACTCGTCCTGTGCCAGCCGACGGGGGTGACGGCGCCGGTGCGGGTGTGAGGCCCGCCCGTCCGGTTCAGCCCAACTTGAGGAGCAGGTCGGCGAGTTCGGCCGGCTTGGTGATCATGCAGTCGTGGCCGGTCTCCAACTCCCACACCTGTGCCGGGGTGCCGTTGGGCTGGATCGCGGGGACGGGCCGGCGCTCGAAGCCTTCCGGTTCGCTGCCCACACAGTGGATGTGGGTGCGGGGGATCGCGTTCGCGGCAGGGTTGTCCAGGTGGACGGGCTGCTGGAGGCAGAGCGCCGACTGGTCGGAGACCATCGTGCGCAGCCAGGCCACGTCCGCCGGGTCGGTGACCCCGAACAGGCCACCGGGTGGCGGGAGTTCGGGCAGCGGCGGAATCCGCCAGGGGGCGTCGGACTGCGCGGCGAGGTCGATCAGGACCTGCGTCACGGGCAGGATGTCGGTCGCGCGCTCACCGTCCACCGGGACCATCGCGTCGAGGTGGACGAGCTGGGCGATCCGGTCCGGCACCCGGTTCGCGGCGGACGAGACGACCAGCCCGGCGTAGCTGTGCCCCACGAGGACCACGTCCGTGAGGTCCTCCTCGGTGATCAGCCCGACGACGTCGTCGACGTGGGTGTCGAGACCGACCTCGGGGCCGAGCAGCCCCGCCTTGTCGCCGTGGCCGGTGAGCGAGGGCGCGAGCACCCGGTGCCCGGCCTCGGTCAGCGGCGGGACCACACGGTCCCAGCACTGCCCGCTGTGCCAGGCGCCGTGAACCAGTAGATAGGTGGACATGACTGTGCTCCTTGGTGAGGTGACGAGGGTTACCGAGCCGTGGCGGCCGGCGCGTCGATCGGCACGCACTCGACCGGCCACCGACGACGCTGCCGCCCGCCCAACACCCCAGCCAGGGCCCCGCCGACCCTGGGGGTGACAGGACCAGGCACGCGCCCCGCCTGCCGCTTTACAGTGAGGAGATGGCCGACGAACCGAACCCGCTGGGCGAGTACGTGCGCGCCCGCCGCGAACTCGTCACCCCCGAACAGGCCGGCATCCCCGCCTTCGGGGTACGGCGCGTGCCGGGCCTGCGCCGCGAGGAGGTCGCGATGCTCGCCGGCATCAGCGCCGACTACTACCTGCGCCTGGAACAGGGCCGCGACCGCAACCCCTCCGTGCAGGTCCTGGAGTCCATAGCCCGGGTGCTACGGCTCGACGAGGACGCGACGGCCCACCTCCTGCGCCTCGGCGCCGCCACACCCCGCCGACACCGTGCACGCCCCCGCCCCCGCAAGGAAACCGTCCCCCCAGGCATTACCAAGCTGCTCACCACGCTCCCCCTCCCCGCACTGGTCGAGGGCCGCTACTTCGACGTCCTGGCCGCGAACGCCCTGGCGACCGCGCTCTCTCCCCGCTTCACGCCGGGCGCCAATCGCCTGCGGTCCCTGTTCCTCGACCCGGCCGAGCAGGCGCTGTACCCGTACTGGGAGAGCGCCGCCGGAGGCATGGTCGCCGGTTTCCGCGAGTCGGTCGGCACCGACACCGACGACCCCCGTTTCATCGAGCTGGTCGGTGAACTCTCCCTGGCCAGCCCCCTGTTCAGCCGCCTCTGGGCCCGCCACGACGTCCAGGCCTGCGAGGCCGCCCCCAAGCACCTCGCCCACCCCCAGGTCGGCGGCCTCCGGCTGAACCGCGAACGCCTGAGCATCGACGGCACCCCGGGCCAGACCCTCGTCATCTACCACCCGGACCCGGACACCGACGCGGCCGACAAACTCGCCCTCCTGGCCTCCGCGATCCAGCCCCGACCGGTACGCGAGGTGCCCAGAAATCCAACCCCTGCGTGAGGCGGCGCGCACCGACCGTGACAGAGGTGGTGAAGCGGCCCACATGACCCATGTCACGAACTACTGGGATTAGTAGTGTTTAGGCGTGTCATGTACGCGTCCCACACACCCTCTGACCTGGGGTTTGAGAGCCAGGTCACACAGTTCATCTTTCACCCACATGCGACCACAACTAGTAAAAGGGGTCTTTGCGGACACGGATCGAGAGTGTTTCTCTGGAGCAGTCGCACGGCGCCGACGAGTCCTCACGGGCCTCGGCGCCGACGCATTGCCACCGCCGCGCACCGCGTGACACCGGCAGGCGTACGACGCCTCTGTCCCCGAAGAAACAGGTTCTCCGTGTCCGTCTCCCGCATCGTCGCTCGCATCGCCTCCCCGAAGAAGGCCCTGACCGCCGCCGCTCTGGCCGCCGCCACCACCGGTCTCGTGCTGACCTCGGCTCCCGCCCAGGCCGCGACGACCTCCGCCTCCTCCGCTCAGTCGATCGCGCACAAGATGATCCCGAGCGCCGCGCAGTACAACGCGTTCAGCAAGATCGTCGAGCACGAGAGCGGCTGGAACGTCACCGCCACGAACTCCTCCTCCGGCGCCTACGGCCTGGTCCAGGCGCTGCCCGGTTCGAAGATGTCCTCGGCCGGCTCCGACTGGAAGACCAACGCCGCCACCCAGATCAAGTGGGGCCTGGACTACATGAACTCCCGCTACGGCAGCCCGACGGCCGCATGGAGCTTCTGGCAGTCCAACGGCTGGTACTGATCACCGGCTCCCCACACGCACCACACAGCGGCGGTCCCCGGCACACCGGGGGCCGCCGCTACATTGCGTTCATGGCCGAGAACACACCACCCCAGTCCTACGACCGGGAAGCGCGCGGAGTGCGGCTGGTGGCCGTGCTGCTGGGGCTGACCGTGGTCAGTGGGCTCATCGACGCCGTCAGCTATCTGGGCCTCGGGCATGTCTTCGTCGCGAACATGACCGGCAATGTGGTGGTGCTGGGCTTCGCCGCCGCCGGGGCGCCCGGGTTCTCGGTGCTCCACAACCTCACCTCGCTCGGCGCCTTCCTCGTGGGCGTGGTGGCCGGCGGCCGGATCTCGCTACGGATGGACACCGGGTCGCGGCGCACCTGGGCCCGGGTGAGTCTCGGCGCGGAGGCGGCGCTGGTGGGTGTGGCGGCCGTCATCGCCTTCGCCGCACCGGGGGACCATGCCACCACCTATCCCCTCATCGCCCTCACCGCCTTCGCGATGGGGCTGCGCAACGCGGCGGTCCGCACGCTCAAGGTCGCCGACATCTCGACCACCACGGTCCTGACGTCGACCCTGACCGCACTGGTCGCCGACTCGGTCGCGGGCAACGGCTGGGGCCCCGGTTCGCTCCGCCGCGGCCTGGCGGTCGTCGGCATGGTCGCGGGCGCGTTCCTGGGCGCCTGGCTCACGCTGCACCACGGCCTGCGCTACCCGCTCCTGCTCGCGGCCCTGGCCGCCGGAGTGTTCGCACTGACCGCATCCGGCCGGGAGTAGCCCAAAGGCCGGTCAAGAAGGCAGAATTCGTGCGTCCAAGTCCCACGATCAAGAGGATCGATCACGCATGATCACGCTCACGAAGGAAGACGGTCCGGCGGATCTGGACGGAGTGACCCATCTGGAGATCGGGGCGTCCTGGGACCCCACCGTCGGCAGCAGCGGCGGCTTCATCGGGAAGCTGCGCCAGAAGGCCGGTACGGACCTCGACCTCATCGCCATCGCGATGCAGGGCCAGGACCCGGTCCGGCTCGCGGGGCTCGACTCCACGGACCCGCTGGGCAACGGCTCGCTGGTGCACAGCGGTGACAACCAGACCGGCAAGGGCGAGGGCGACGACGAGACGGTGACCGTCGACCTCGCGCGCATACCCACCAACATCACGTCGATCGTCTTCGTCGCCGCCGCCTACAAGAAGGGCAGCTCCTTCCAGAAGGCCCGCAACATCGCCTTCAAGGTCTACGACGCGACGGGCGGCAGCACCCAGCAGGTCGCCGAGATCTGGCCCAACCTGCTCAGCGACCACAACAGCTGCGCGGTCGCCAAGGCGGTCCGGGAGGGCGGGAGTTGGAAGCTCCAGGTCATCAACGAGACCGGGAAGATCAAGCAGGGGGACGAGCGGGAGCTCATGAAGTTCGCCGTACGGAAGTAAGCCACGAGAACTGGCACAGCACTGACACGGGGGCGGATGCGCGCACGTGCTGAGACGGGCCGGCGGCGCCGGGATGCCGCCGGCCCGAGCTGTGCGTTCACCTGGGGCACCTCAACCGGCGGTCACCTGAAGCTCTTTGACGCCGTTGATCCACGCGGAGCGCAGCCGGCGCGGGTCGCCCGTCAGCGTCAGGTTCGGCATCGCGTCCGCTATCGCGTTGAAGATCAGGTCGATTTCGAGGACCGCGAGGGACTTGCCGAGGCAGTAGTGCGGGCCCCCGCCGCCGAAGCCCAGGTGCGGGTTCGGGTCGCGCATGACGTCGAACCGGTCCGGGTTCTCGAAGACTTCGGGGTCGTGGTTGGCGGAGGCGTAGAAGATGCCGACGCGGTCGCCCTTTTTGATCGACTTGCCGCCCAGCTCGGTGTCCTGGGTCGCCGTGCGCTGGAAGGCGTTGACCGGCGTGGCCCAGCGGACGATCTCCTCGGCGGCGGTCGACGGGCGCTCCCGCTTGTACAGCTCCCACTGCTCGGGGTGGGTGAGGAACGCGTGCATCCCGTGGGTGATGGCGTTGCGGGTCGTCTCGTTGCCGGCCACCGAGAGCATCAGCACGAAGAAGCCGAACTCGTCGGAGTTCAGGTTGCCCTCGTCCTCGGCGGCGACCAGCGTGCTGACGATGTCGTGGGCCGGGCACTGCTTGCGCTCGGCGGCCATTCCCATGGCGTAGGCGATGAGTTCGGCGGCGGACTCGGCGCCGATCTCCTCCGTGATGGCGTACTCGGGATCGTCGTACGCGATCATCTTGTTGGACCACTCGAAGATCTTGACGCGGTCCTCCTGCGGGATGCCGATGAGTTCGGCGATGGCCTGGAGGGGCAGTTCGCAGGCGACCTCGGTGACGAAGTCGAAGGGGCCGGAGTGGGCGCGGGCGGTCTCGACGATCGCGTGGGCGCGGTCGCGCAGGCGTTCCTCCAGGGCGCGGATCGCCCTCGGGGTGAAGCCTCGTTGGACGATCTGGCGGACGCGGGTGTGCTCGGGCGGGTCCATGTTGAGCAGGATCAACTGCTGGACGTCGAGCGCCTCGCGCGTCATGTGCTCGCCGAAGCGGATGATCGCCGTGTTGAGGGTCGAGGAGAAGATCTCCGGGTGGGTGGAGACGTACCGGACGTCGGCGTGCCGGGTCACGGCCCAGTAGCCCTCGTCCTGGAACCCCGCGATGTTGAGGGGCTGCGGTATCCAGCGCACCGGCTCGGCCGCGCGCAGTTCGGCGAACTCCGGTAGCGGGACGCGGTGGTGGAGCAGGTCCGGGTCGGTGAAGTCGAACCCGTCGGGCAGAGCTGGACAGGGCATGGGCACTCCAGCCGTTTTCTGACGGTCCATCAGAACAGGGGAATGCCCGTGAAGGTAATAACGGGTTCTACAAGTCGCAAGAGGCATGGCAAGCCGAATTCCCTGCACGACCCTTGCGGTTGTGGACGGCCTGTCAGCAGACTGCACACAGAACTAGAACGCGTACTAGTTCTGCGTGGCGGGTGGCCGGGACGCCCGCGCCGCGCGGTGTACGAGGAGAGGACGTGTCCCATGGTCGCGGAACCCGTCATCGTGGAAGCCGTACGCACTCCCATCGGCAAGCGCGGCGGCGCGCTCGCCAACCTCCATCCCGCCTATCTCCTGGGCGAGACCTACCGTGAACTCCTCGGCCGCACCGGCATCCACGCCGACTGCGTCGAGCAGGTCGTCGGCGGCACGGTGACCCACGCCGGCGAACAGTCCATGAACCCCGCGCGCACGGCCTGGCTGGCCATGGGTCTGCCGTACGAGACGGCGGCGACGACGGTCGACTGTCAGTGCGGCTCCTCGCAGCAGGCCTCGCACATGACGGCCAACATGATCGCGGCGGGCGTCATCGACGTCGGGATCAGCTGTGGCGTCGAGGCGATGTCACGGGTGCCGCTGGGGTCGGGGTCGAAGCACGGACCCGGGAAGCCGTTCCCGGACGAGTGGAACGTGGACCTGCCCAACCAGTTCGAGGCCGCCGAACGCATCGCCCGCAACCGGAAGTTGACCCGCGAGAACGTCGACTCGCTCGGCCTGATCTCGCAGGAGCGGGCGGCGATCGCCTGGTCCGAGGAACGCTTCAAGAAGGAGACGTTCGCCGTCCAGGTGCCGACGACGGAGGACGAACAGCGCGCCGGGCACGGCATGTGGCGGCTCGTCGACCGCGACGAGGGCCTGCGCGACACGTCGATGGAGGCGCTGGCGCGCCTGAAGCCCGTGATGCCGACCGCCGTGCATACGGCGGGCAACTCCTCCCAGATCAGCGACGGCGCCTCGGCGATCATGTGGGCGTCGAAGCGGATGGCGCGGGCGCTGAAGCTCAGGCCGAGGGCGAGGATCGTGGCCCAGGCGCTGGTCGGGGCCGATCCGCACTACCACCTCGACGGGCCGATCGACGCGACGCGGGCCGTGCTCGGCAAGGCGGGCATGACGCTCAAGGACATCGACCTCGTCGAGATCAACGAGGCGTTCGCGTCCGTGGTGTTGAGCTGGGCGCAGGTCTTCGGCCAGGACCTGGAGAAGGTCAACGTGAACGGCGGCGCGATCGCCCTCGGCCATCCGGTCGGGGCGACCGGCGCCCGTCTGATCACCACGGCCCTTCACGAACTGGAGCGCGCCGACAAGGAGTTCGCGCTGATCACGATGTGCGCGGGCGGGGCGCTGGCGACGGGGACGATCATCCAGCGTCTGTAGCAAGCCGGTTGGCGGGGTGCAGGTGCTCCTCGGCGCAGGCGCGGAAGGCCGCGAGGAGTGGGCGGCCCTCCTCGCCCGCGCGAACGGCCAGCACGACCGGGACCGGGGCCACGCCGTCGATCGGGACCGTCGTCAGATCGAGCCGCAGGCCCTTTCTGACGGCGCCCGCCGGAACGATCGCCACCGCCTCGCCCGCCGCGATGGCTTCGAGCTTGTCCTCCAACTCCCGGACGAACGGCCCGTCCGGAGCGGGGCGGCCGTCCGGGCGGGGGTCGACGCGCCAGAACGCGTTGAACTCCTCGTCGGGGAACCGGGGTACGGGCTCGTCGGCGATGTCGTCGATGCTGACGCGCTCCTTGCCGGCCAGCCGGTGACCGACCGGCATCAGCAGCACGCGGGGCTCCTCGCAGAGGACACTGACGCTCAACCCCTCGGTGGCGAACGGGAGTCGGCCCACCACCACGTCGACCCGGTGCTCCAGCAGGGCGGACGGCAGCTCGCCCCAGCCGAGGAAGCGGCTGTGCACATCGGCCTCGGGGTGGCCGGCGCGCAGGGCACGCACCGCCGGGGTGATGATGAGCCCGGTCATGAACCCGACGACGACCCGGCTGGGCTGCGCGACCTCCCGCACCACGGCCGCCGCCTCCGCCGCCGACCGCAGCAACGCCTGGGCCCGGGGCAGGAACGCCCGCCCCGCTTCGGTGAGTTGAGTGCCCTGCGCGGTCCGGTCGAAGAGCCGGACGCCCAACTCGCCCTCCAGGCGCCGGACATGACGACTGAGGGACGGCTGCGCGAGATGCAGGACGGCCGCCGCCCGGCCGAAGTGCAGTTCCTCGGCGACGACGGTGAAGCAGCGGACGAGGCGCAGGTCCAGGTCACTCATCCCTCGACTGTACGACGCCACAACCGCGCGAGCTGCACTGATACCGGAAATGAATCACGTCTTCCGGAGTCGGTCTTGGACGGGCGGGGTACGGCGGGCGCAGGCTGAAGACACACCGATTCTTCCGACCCGACTTAGATCAGGGTGATTTCGTCATGCGTGTTTTCGTCACCGGAGCGACCGGATTCGTGGGCAGCGCGGTCGTCCGCGAACTGCTCGCCAACGGTCACAAGGTGCTGGGCCTGGCGCGTTCCGACGCGTCGGCCGAACGGCTAGCGGCGACCGGGGCGGAGGTGCACCGGGGTTCGCTGGAGGACCTCGACGCGCTGCGCGCGGGTGCGTCGGCGTCCGACGGTGTGATCCACACCGGTTTCATCCACGACTTCTCGAACTACGGCGCGTCCGTCGCGATCGACCTGAGCGCGGTGAAGGCCCTCACCGAGACCCTCGCCGGTTCGGACCGCCCCCTCGTCATCAGCTCCGTGATGAGTCACGGCCCGAGCGAGGACGACGTACCCGACCCCTCCGCACACCCCGAGCTGAACCGCCTCCCGGCCGAGGTGACAACCCTGGCGTCGGCGGCGCGGGGCGTGCGCGCGTCGGCCGTCCGGCTTCCGCAGGTGCACGGCGAAGGCGATCACGCCTTCGTCCCCACCCTCATCGACATCGCCCGCGCCAAGGGCGTCTCGGCCTACCCCGGCGACGGCACCAACCGCTGGGCCGCCGTCCACCGCGACGACGCGGCGGTCCTCTTCCGGCTGGCCCTGGAGAACGCCCCGGCGGGCTCGGTCCTGCACGCCGTCGACGACGAGGGCATCCCCGTACGCGAGATCGCCGAGGTCATCGGCAGGCGGCTGGACATCCCGGTGACGAGCGTGCCGGTGGCCGAGGCCGGGACCCACTTCGGCTGGCTGGGCCACTTCGTCTCGTCCGACCTGGTGGGAACGAGCACGCTGACGCGGGAACGGCTGGGCTGGACACCGACCCGGATCGGCCTGCTCGCGGACCTCGACCATGACTACTACTTCAACGAGGCGCCGTAGCGGATCAGCTCCGGATACGGTCACCCGACGCCGGCTCCAACTCGGCGCTGATCTCCGCCTGTTGCGGCCGTAGCGACCGCGCCCGCGGCCCCTGGAAGACGTACGCCAGGCCGAAGCCCGCGGCGACGACCGCCGCGCCGCCGGCCGCGTCCAGGACCCAGTGGTTGCCGGTCGCGACGATCGCGGAGACGGTGAAGAAGGGGTGCAGCAGGCCCAGGGCCTTCATCCACCACTTGGGGGCCAGGGCGAAGATGACGACGCCGCACCACAGGGACCAGCCGAAGTGCAGCGAGGGCATCGCCGCGTACTGGTTGGTGAGGGCGGTGAGGGTGCCGTAGTCCGGCTTGGAGAAGTCCTGGACGCCGTGGACCGTGTCGATGATGCCGAGGCCTGGGAGCAGGCGGGGCGGGGCCAGCGGGTAGAGCCAGAAGCCGACCAGGGCGAGCAGAGTGGCGAAGCCCAGGGCCGAGCGGGCCCAGCGGTAGTCGACCGGGCGGCGCCAGTAGAGGACGGCCATGACCGTGAGCGGGACCACGAAGTGGAAGGACTCGTAGTAGAAGTTGAAGAAGTCCTTCAGGAAGTCGACCTTCACCACCCAGTGGTTGACCGCGTGCTCGATGTCGATGTGCAGGAAGCGCTCGATCGAGAGGATCTCGTGGCCGTGGTGTTCCGCCGTGGCCCGGCCGCCCGCGTTGGTGCCGCCGGTGGCCGCGAGGCGGACCTGCTGGTAGGCGGCGTAGGTGACGCGGATCAGGAGGAGTTCGAGGAGGAGGTTCGGGCGGGTCAGGACGCGGCGCAGGAACGGGAGCAGCGGGACGTGCTTCCAGCGCGTGGGGACCGGCTCGGCGTACTCCGTGGGGATCGGCCGGCGGTAGTACTCCGACGTACGGGACAGGAACGGCACGACGGTCGCGGCGGCCAGCGCCATGAGCAGGACGACGTTGTCACGGAGCGGATAGACGGCCGCCATGTTCGGCAGCATCATCTTCGCGGGCAGCGTGACGACGAGGACCACCGCGACCGGCCACACGTACCGGTCCGAGGTCCGCTTGCCGACCCGGCCGACCACCGCGAGCAGCACCCACAGCAGCTGGTGCTGCCAGGTCGTCGGCGACACGGCGATCGCCGCGCAGCCGGTGACCGCGACCGCGAGCAGCAGCTGCCCGTCGCGCGCGTACCGCACGGCCCGGCGCAGGCCCAGGTACGCGACGGCCGCGCCCAGCACCAGGAACACACCGATCTCCAGCGGCCCGGTGAGACCGAGCCGCAGCAGCGCGCCGTGCAGCGACTGGTTGCCGAGGCCGTCAGCCGCGCCGCCGAGGCCGGCCCCGGCGATGTGGTGCACCCAGT
The DNA here is from genome assembly GCF_045162825.1 of Streptomyces prunicolor. Lineage (NCBI taxonomy): Bacteria > Bacillati > Actinomycetota > Actinomycetes > Kitasatosporales > Streptomycetaceae > Streptomyces > Streptomyces prunicolor. The sequence goes on from NZ_CP108676.1 coordinate 3,295,258, forward strand.
AGGTGTACGAGTCGTGCGGCATCGCGGCCCACGCGATCACCACGCTCGCGGCGAACGTGAGCGCGGAGGTGACAGCGGCCCGGCGCCGGCCGGTGAACCACAGCAGCGGCGCGAAGAGCAGCACGGTCGGCTGGAGCGCGGCGGCGAGGCCGATCAGCACTCCACTGGACCGCTCGCCGCGCACGGTGAAGCAGCCGAGCAGCACGAGCAGGACCGGGATGATGCTGGTCTGGCCGAGCCAGAGTGTGTTGCGCACCGGCAGCGACAGCATGAGCAGGCTGATCGCGACGGGCGCGGCGAGCAGCGAGCTACGGCGGGTGACGGGCTGTGGCAGGGCACGCGCGACGACCAGGCCGAGCGCGACGACCAGCAGCAGCGTGCCGAAGGTCCAGCCCCAGCCGAGGGCCTGTTCGGCCGCGCGGGTGAGCGGTTTGAGGACGAGCCCGCCGAAGGGGGTGCCGGTGAACTGCGTCGAGTCGTACAGCGAGCCCTTCACATGCAGCACGCCGTTCGGCCCCACCCAGGTCTCCAGGTCGGTCAGCCGGTCCCCCTGCGGGGTGCTGAGGACCACGGCCACCTGCCGTACGGCGAGGACCGCGGCGACCAGCCACAGACCCAGGCGCGCCACGCGCAGCCGTGCCCTGGCCGTCTGGGCGGCACTCGACCCGAATGCTCCCGCGGCTCCCGCCGGTCGCCCGCTGTGCTCCACGTTCGCCACGCCTCGTAGGCCTCCCGCCCCGCTCGTCCCACGCGTCGCTTGCGTGGCTGTTCCCTCTATGAACCCTATGAGGTTCGCACTCCCTGCGGGAGAGACGCAGGCAACCCCCCCTTCACCTGACGTCCGCCTCCTTTTGTCCGGATGACGATAGTCGGCCTCGGGTTGCCTGGGCACACCGAATAACGGCGCATCCGTACAGTGAGTGATTGCACACGAACGGGTTCGTATCAGTTCTCACCGGATTCACGAGAGGCACCGGCACATGAGCGAGTCGCAGTTGTGGGACGATGTCGACGACTACTTCATCAGCCAACTCGCCCCGGAGGACGAGGTGTTGGCGGCGACCCTGCGCGACAGCGAGGCCGCCGGGCTCCCGGAGATCGCGGTGTCCGCCGCCGCGGGCAAGCTGCTCCACCTCCTGGCGCAGATCCAGGGCGCCACCCGCGTCCTGGAGATCGGCACCCTCGGCGGTTACAGCACGATCTGGCTGGCCCGCGCGCTGCCCGCCGACGGCCGGCTGGTCACCCTGGAGTACAGCCCGAAGCACGCCGAGGTCGCCGGCCGCAACATCGCCCGCGCGGGCCTCGACAAGATCGTCGAGGTACGGGTGGGCCCGGCCCTGGAGTCACTGGCCGAGCTCGCCGACGAGGCCGCCGAGAACCCAGCCCCCTTCGACCTGGTCTTCATCGACGCCGACAAGGTCAACAACCCGCACTACGTGGAGTGGGCCCTCAAGCTCACCCGCCCCGGCAGCCTGATCATCATCGACAACGTGGTGCGCGGCGGCCGGGTGGCCGACCCGGACGACACGTCGCCGGACGTCCGGGGCACGCGCACGGCGATCGAGTTGATCGGCTCGCACGCGCGCCTGTCCGGTACGGCGATCCAGACGGTGGGCAAGAAGGGCTACGACGGGTTCGCGCTGGCGCGAGTGCTCGACTAGAGCTCCTGGCCCGGGGTTTCCCGCTGAGGGCTTCTCAACTCTCGTGATAGAAGCCGACGTTGACGCTGCGCGGCCCGGTGCGGTCCTTGATGACGATCTCGCCGCTGCCGCCCCGGGGCAACGGCACGCTGCCTCCGTAGCCGACGGTCTGGGCGTACTCACCGACGATCAGGCGTACTTCGGAGGACGGGTCGGGCTGGGAGCCGCGCAGCCAGCTCACCTGCCAGACGCCCTCGGGTCCGCACAGGAACTCCAGATGGACCCGCGAGATGAACAGCCAGTCGTCCGGTGTCACCAGCCGGCACACCGTCTCGTCGCGGCCCACCCGCAGCACCGCGCCCGGGTCACTGGGCGCGTCGGCCATCAACATGCCGGCGGTGGCGCCCTCGTCCGTCCCGGAGACCGAGGCCATGGTGAGTTCGAGCACGTGCGCTCCCCTGTGAAGTGTCCTTACAGCAGCGGGCGCATGATAAATCGCCCGGCGCCACCGCGTCCGGCACAATGGAAGTCATGACCGAGCGGAAGCCACCGGGTGTGTCCTTCGAGTCCTGGGTCGACAAGCAGATCCGGGACGCCGAGCAGGCCGGCGAGTTCGCCCAACTCCCGGGCGCGGGGAAGCCGTTGCCGTCCGGCGCCGACACGACGTACGACGAACTGTGGTGGATCAAGCAGAAGATGGCCCGGGAGGGCTTCTCCGTGCTGCCACCGACCCTGGCCCTGCGCAAAGAGGCCGAGGACGCCCTTGCTGCGGCGTACTCGGCCCCTTCGGAGCGGATCGCGCGGAAGATCGTCACCGAAGTCAACGTGAAGATCCGCGAGATGATGTTCAAGCCACCGCCCGGCCCCCCGCTGGGAATGAAGCCGTACGACGTCGAAGAGGTCGCGCGGGAGTGGCGGGAGCGCCGGGCGGTTGACGGAACGGACGGAACCGGCGGCGGAACAGCCGGAGCCGGCGGGTCAGATGTGTAGCAGCCGCTCCGTCAGTTCGCGGTAGTCCCGCAGGGCCAGGCGGAGTTGCTCGGTGTTCTCCGAGCCGTCCGAGCCCTTGGACTCCCAGGAACCGTGCAGGGTGGCGCGGCGCTTGGTGACGGCCTCCGTGAAGCGGGCGGCGACCTCTTCCAGTACGTGGTCGGCCTCCTCGACGGCGGACCGGGGCTCGTCGACGAACCCGGTGACCGCGTGCTGCAGCCGCAGGCTGAACTTGTCGCTCTCGTCGTGCGGCAGCAGGCTGCCGTTCTCGGCGTCCTGCGGAACGCGCCGCCCGTTGCCGGAGGCGGCACCGGAGCCGATGCCGGGGGCGGGCTCGGGGGCATGCACGGAGCGGGACGACTGCTGCTCGCTGCGGTCGGAGCGATCGGTGCGCTCACCGCGCTCGGTGCCGGTCGTGTCGCCGGTGCGCGGGCTCGGGATCGCCCGGTCGGCCTCACGCGAGGAGGTCGTCGATGACGCCGACGCCGACGTGGTCGTCGGGGTCGATGCCGTCGGCGTCCGGTCGGACGACCCGAGCGGTGTCACCTTCTCGGACCCACGCGGTGCCGACTTGTCGTCGGTGGCTGTGCCGTCGGTGGACCTGTCGTCGCCGGTCCTGCTGCCGAACGGCTTGGTGCCGGACCCGGACCCGGACTCGCGCGACGCCTTCTCGGCATCCCGCTGCTCGGCGGTCTTGTCGGCGGCCTTGTCGGCGGTCCTGTCCGCTGTCCTGTCGGTTTCCTTGCGGTCGGCGCGCTCCGCGTTCGTGTTCGTGCTCGCGTTCGTGTTGTCGCCGGTCGGCCGTATCGCGTCGGACATTAAGCTCAACTCCCCTTCAGTGCCTGCTTGTTGAATGAGCCGATCGAGTGACGGCCACCGCGCCCGTCGCCGTTGCCATGACGACTGCCACGGCTGTCGTCGCTCACCAGGTCGTCGAAGAGGGCGCGGGCTTCGAGCATCGCCTCACGCATCTCCTCGGTACCGGCCTGGCTCTCCGGCGTGCCGTTCGTACGCGTGGTGACGACACGGTGCACGCGCCGGTAGCCGTGGACGTGGTCCGCGTGGTGCACGGACAGCGCGTCGAACTGCTTGTCGTACTCGGCGACGTCGGGGAAGCCCCGGGCGCCGGCGACCTCGCCGAGCAGCTGGTCCACGTCGGACACGGCCTGGCGGGGCGAGTCGACGAAGAGCTCCTGGGCGGCGGCCCAACGGGCCTGGAACTGCTCGCGAGCCGCGGGCTCCAGCGGCTGCTCGTGCAGCGAACCGTGCTCCTGGACGCGCGCGCCGAGCTCCTGCTCGGCGGCCTTCGCGTCGCCGTCGTGCCGGGCCACGGTCCGGTCGTACTCCGGCCCGAAGCGGCGCTTCAGGCCCGAGCCGCCGGTCGCGCCTCGGGCACGCAGCGCCAGGGCGGCCGCGGCAGCGACCACGCCGACCACGATCACGATCAAAACGATGATCACGCCTGTGGACATGAGTGCCTTCCGGGTTCTTGGCCAACCGGCTCTCGTAGTCGGTCGGTTCCTCTACCGGGTTGCCTCAAAGGCCCTCTTCAAACGACGGCCACACCTCGGCGGAATTCGTGTTGCCGGTGTGTCGATTCCGCCCCGCCCCGTTCGACGCAGGGGCAAGGACCGATCGAGGAGGTTGTCATGGGTGAGGTCATCGCACGGCTGGCCATGTCGCTGGACGGGTACATCGCGGGCCCGGAGTCGGGGCGGGAGCATCCGCTCGGCATCGGTGGGGAGCGGCTGCACTCCTGGGTGTTCGGGCTGCGGAGCTTCCGCCGGATGCAGGGCATGAAGGGCGGGGCGGGCGGCCCGGACGACGAGTTGCTCGCCGAGTGGATCGAGCGACTGGGACCGGTGGTCATGGGGCACGGCATGTTCGTCAGCGGGGAGACCCCGTGGGGCGACGAACCGCCGTTCCACGCCCCCGTGTTCGTCGTCACCCACCACCCGCGGGAGTCGGTGGTGAAGAAGGGCGGCACGACCTACCACTTCGTCACCGAAGGCCCCGGCCGCGCACTGGAGTTGGCCCGCGAGGCGGCCGGCGACAAGGACATCTCCCTCGCGGGCGGCGCCGATCTGGTCCAACAGTTCATCCGCGCCGGGTGGTTGGACGAACTCCTCCTGCATGTCGTGCCGGTCCTCGCGTGCGGCGGACGACGCCTGTTCGACAACGTGGGCGACACGCACATCGAATGGAAGCAGACCCAGGTCCTGGACTCCTCCCCCGAGGTGACCCATATTCGCTTGCGCCGCACCCCCGCCATCTCCTGACAATGCCCGCATGACCTGGACGATCGCCCCGGAACCCTACGACTCCCCCGTCGCCGCCGCGCTCTGGCGGGCGTACTACACCGAGGTCAGCGACCGCTGGTACCTGCTGCACGAGAACCACCGCACGGACCCCGCCGAACTGGAACGCGAGATCGCCGCCTGCACCGGCTCCGAACTCGCCCCGCCCAGCGGTCTGTTGCTGGTCGCCCGGTACGGGGGCGAGCCGGCCGGCAGCGCGGGCGTACGGCTGCTCGACGCGACGACGGCCGAGTTGAAGAGGGTCTTCGTCCACGAGGGGATGCGCGGCCGGGGCGGCGCTCCGAGGCTCGTGACGGCCGCCGAGGACGCCGCCCGCGAGCTGGGCGCCAAGGTGATGATCCTCGACACCCGGAACGACCTGGTGGAGGCGCGAACCCTGTACACGAGGCTCGGCTACGAGGAGACCGACCGCCACAACGACGACCTGTACGCCGAGCACTGGTTCCGCAAACCCCTCAACTGACGTCAGCTGAACGCCTTTGGTGGGCCCTCAACCCCGGTTGCGGGCCCACCAAGTCCCACTGTCCCAACGCCGACGGCCGAGAGGGAGCCGTAGGGGCGCGCCGGTGTCGAGAGGTTGGGGGTCCCCCCTCTGGGGGAGCGCGGAGGCGCGCAGCGCCGAGCACGGTGGGGCTCTCGACACCGGCTCCCAGCGCCCCGAAGGCGACCGAACCAAAAGAGGTGCGCGCACGGTGCCTGGCCAGCACCGGCCCAGGCCCCCGGCACCACTCAAAGCACCGGTTCCGAAAGGACCTCAACTGAGCGTCGCAGCCGTCCCGTTGTGCGGCTGCTCCCGATCCGACCCGCACAACTCGCCATTCAGCTCCTTCACCAGCTGAACAAGATCCGTAGGCCGATCCGGCCCCCACCAGTCCCCCAGGGTCTCCGCGAGAGATTCCTCACGAGCCAGTGACAGCTTCTCGGCCACTTCCCGCCCCCGCTCGCTCAGTTGGAGGTCGAGACCCTCCCGTACGGCGAGCCCCCGCCCCTCGATCTGACGGACCGCGGCGAGGATGACGGGCAACGGCACGGTGCTGCGCTCGGCCAGCACACCCGGTTCCGCCCAGCCGTCCCGCTTGATGCGCAGCAGCAGCCAACTGGCCGCGGGCTGAAGGTCGTAGCCCGCTTTCGCGGTGATCGTCTTGTAGATCTCGCGGCGCCCCTCCCGTGTGCCGAGGACGGACAGCGCGCGGCACACCTCGTCGTAGGAGGACCGTTGGACGGGGTTGCTGGCGAGGGTCTCGGTGACGTCGGGGGCGGTGACCGAGCCGCGCAGTTTGTCCTCCTTGAGGAACCACGCCAGGACGAAGCCGACGAGGGCGACGGGAGCGGCGTACAGGAACACATCGGTGATCGAGGACGCATACGCGTGCAGGGCCTCCGGCCGTACCGCGACCGGCAGTTCGGAGATGCCACGCGGATCGGACTCCAGGCCGTCCGGTGTGACGCCCGGCGGCAGCGAGGTCCCCCGGAGAGCGTCCGTGAGCTTGTCGCCCAGTCGGCTCGCGAAGACCGTGCCGAAGATGGCGACGCCGAACGAGGCGCCGATGGAGCGGAAGAAGGTCGCGCCGGAGGTGGCGACGCCGAGATCCTCGTACGAGACGGCGTTCTGCACGATCAGCACCAACACCTGCATGACCAGGCCGAGTCCGAGCCCGAAGACGAAGAAGTAGGCGCTCATCTCGGCGGTGGAGCTGTTCTCGTCGAGCCGGTGGAGGAGCAGCAGGCCGAGGGCGGTGATGCCGGTGCCGGCGATGGGGAACACCTTCCAGCGGCCGGTGCGGCTGACGACCTGGCCGGAGCCGGTGGACGACAGGAGCATGCCGAACACCATCGGCAGCATGTGGACGCCGGACATGGTCGGGGTGATGCCCTGGACGACCTGGAGGAAGGTCGGCAGATAGGTCATCGCGCCGAACATCGCGAAGCCGACGATGAAGCTGATGACGGCGGCGAGCGTGAAGGTACGGACGCGGAACAGCTTCAGCGGGAGGACGGGTTCGGCGGCCCGCCGCTCCACGGCGACGAACGCGGCGATCAGCACCACACCCAGCACCGCGAGCCCGATGATCTGCGGTGAACCCCAGCCCCAGGTGGTGCCGCCGAGGGAGGCGACGAGGACCAGGCAGGTGGCGACCGCGGCGATGAGGAAGGTGCCGAGGTAGTCGATGACGTGCCGGGTCGACTTGCGCGGGATGTGCAGGGCGGTCGCGATGACGGCGAGGGCGACGACGCCGACGGGGAGGTTGATGTAGAAGACCCAGCGCCAGCTGAGATGCTCGGTGAACAGCCCGCCGAGCAGCGGCCCGAGGACACTGGTCGCGCCGAACACGGCACCGAACAGCCCCTGGTAGCGCCCGCGTTCACGTGGCGATACGACGTCACCCACGATCGCCATCGACAGCACGATCAGCCCACCGCCGCCGAGACCTTGGAGCGCCCGGAAGCCGATCAGCTGGGGCATGTTCTGCGCCGCGCCGCAGAGCGCGGACCCGATGAGGAAGATCACGATCGCGATCTGGAACAGCCGTTTCCGCCCGTACTGGTCGCCGAGCTTGCCCCACAGCGGGGTCGCGGCGGTCGAGGCGAGCAGATACGCGGTGACCACCCACGACAGATGCTCCAGCCCACCGAGATCACTGACGATCGTCGGCAGGGCGGTCGACACGATGGTCTGGTCGAGGGCGGCGAGCAGCAGCCCCAGGAGCAGCGCCCCGATCGAGACGAGGACGTTGCCCGACACGTGTTCCTGAGCGGAACTGCCCCGCTGCGGGGGCCCTTCCGGTGGCTGCGCGTCGTGCACATTCCCCGTCATACCGTGCGCATCGCCGGCCATGAAGACCTCCTGCGGCTCTCGTTACACATCCATGGTGATCGGTATGGCCGGTTACGGCCTGTTGAGTCCGAATGGAAGCCCGCATTCCGGGGGTCGGAGGAGACGGCGTGAAGGAGATCCGCATAACCTCTGGAGTCCGACGGGGAGGGACGAACACGTGAACGAGGCGAAGGGCCACATATGCCCGCAGTGCGGGGCACCTCGGGCAGCCGACGGTTCCCCGTCCTGCGCCTGCACCCAACGGGCGTCCGACGCGCTGCGTGACGCGCGCACGGCGGAGGCGGCAGCGGCGGAGGACTTCGACCCGCTGCGGATCAGACCGTATGTGGAACTGGACGGCACCCCGCAGGAGCGGACGCCTCCGGCGACACCGGTGGCTCCCGAGGGTGAGACACAGCGGCTGCCGGCGGTCGAGGAGACGATGCTGCTGCGCGCGGTGACGCCGTCGCCGCCCCCTGCGCAGGAGACGTCGGTCCTCCCCACCCTCCGGGCACCGTCGGACACCGCCCCGATCCGGACGGACCTGAGCCTGTTCGCGGAGGGCGGGAGTGGCAAGGGTGACGGGGCCGCCCCGGACCCGCTCACGGACGACGAAGTCTCCCCGCGCCGCCGCCACCGCCGTACCGTCCTCCTCGCCGCCGCGGGAGCCGTCGTAGCGGTGACCGCGGTCGCGGCGTTCGCGAGCGGCATGTTCTCGTACGAGACACCGTCACGGGACGAGGCGGCCCCTCAGGACGTACGGGCGAGCGTCCCGACGGCGTCGAAGAGCCCGGCGTCGGCAACACCGTCCACGAGCGGCTCCACGTCCGCACAGCCGACGTCGGCGTCCCCGGCCCCGTCGCTCAGCGAGCCCCCGTCACCGGCGGCGTCGTCGAGCCCGTCCGCCACGGCGTCGAGATCGGCGCCCGCCAGCCACACCCCGACGCCCACCGCCTCGACCTCAACCTCCTCCGCCACCGGCCGCCAGGGCAACAGCACCCCCACCACGGTCCTGCAACGCGGCGACGAAGGCCCCGAGGTCACCGAACTCCAACTCCGCCTGGCCGAGGCGAAGTTCTACTCCGGCCCCGACAACGGCATCTTCGACAAGCAGGTACAGACGTCGGTACGCGCCTACCAGGTGGCCCGCGGCATCACGTCCGACGAGCTGGGGGTATACGGGACGGCGACGCGAGCGAGGCTGGAGTCCGAGACGACTGAGCCGTGACGCTGCGCTGGCTGGGAGGCTTATCGGCGCCGAGGTTGGGGGGCCGAGGTTGCGGAGAGCGCCGGGGTTGACCGAGGGCGCCGGGGTTGCGGACGAGCGGAGCTGAAGGGCGCCGGGGATGACGGGGAGCGCCAGGGCTGAAGGCTGCCGGGTTGCGAGAGGCACCGAGACCGCCCCTGGCGCGCACCGGGTCGGCCGCCGCACCAGCACCGCCAACGCCCGCAGGCCACCCCCCCGAGGAACAGCGCCCCAAAGGGGCGCGGGGAACTGCGCGACCAGCCCCCACGGCGCAGCACCCGCAAAACAACCGAAGCGCCCCAAGGAGGCACAACCGACGCGCCACCCATCCCGCCCCACTGATCCCACCCCTAACCCGCACCCCCAACCTCCACCCCGCACCCCCTACCCCACGTGCAGCCGAATCCCCCCGCCCCCCAAATCCTCAACCCGAACCTCACGCAAATTCCGCACCACCACATCCGCCCGATGGAACCCGGCCTGCGGCCCAACCCCCACCACCCGCATCCCCGCGGAGCGCCCCGCCGCAATCCCCGCCCCGGAGTCCTCGAAGACAACACAATCCGCAGGCGCGACGCCCAGTTCCGCGGCGCCCTTCAGGAAGCCCTCCGGGTCAGGCTTGCTCGCGCCGACGGACTCGGCGGTGATCCGAACCTCCGGCAACTCCAGCCCGGCCGCGCCCATCCGCGCCGTGGACAGCGCAACGTCCGCCGACGTGACGAGCGCGTGCGGCAGCCCCCGCAAGGACGCCAGAAACTCCGGCGCACCGGGAATCGGGACGACGCCCTCGACGTCCGCGGTCTCCTCGGCGAGCATGCGCGCGTTCTCGGCGTAGTTCTGCTCCATGGGCCGCCCAGGCAGCAGCAGCGCCATCGACGCGTACCCCTGCCGACCGTGCACGACCTTCATGACCTCGTCCGCGTTCAGCCCGTGCCGGTCGGACCAGTTCCGCCAGATCCGCTCGACGACGGCGTGCGAGTCGACGAGGGTGCCGTCCATGTCCAGCAGGAGGGCGCGGGCGGTGAGCACGGTGGTGGCCGTCATCGGCAGGCTCCAAGGAACGGGAGAGGTGTACGTCGGTCAACCTGGTCACCCCGGTCAACCCCCGGAGAGACAAGGTGGCCCCGCCCGCCGGTCAGGGAGAACGGACGGGAGCCACTTTGTTTCCCTACGGTACAAAATCGAACCGGCATCGCGCCACCACCCCCGGAACAGTTCACCCACCGTTCAGCTCACCCCGTCGAACCAAAGCCCCCCTCACCTGCTCAGGCCGTCACGGCCTCCCAGAGACTCCACGCCCCCAGCCCCAGCATCAGCACCGCCGCGATCTGCGTGATCAACTTCAACGGCACCCGCTTCATCAGCGCCTTCCCGCCCACGATGCCCAGCCCGGCCACCGCCCACAACGCCAGCACCGCACCGAGACCGACGGAGAACGGATCGTCGTAGCGAGCCGCGAGGTTGGCCGTCATGATCTGGGTCAGGTCACCGAACTCGGCGACCAGGATGAGCATGAATCCGGCGCCGGACACCTTCCAGAAGGACTGGTCCTTCGGCTTGCGGACCTCCTCCTCGTCATCACCCTTCTTGAAGAGGAGCACCGCGGCCCCGCCCAGGAAGAGCACACCGGTCACCGCGGCCACCAACTGCTGTGGCAGCAGCGTCAGTACGCTGCCCGCCGCCACCGCGAGCACGACATGGAGAAGGAACGCGGCGGCCACACCGGCGAAGACGTACGAGGCGCGATAGCGGGTGCCGAGGACGAGTCCGGCGAGCGCGGTCTTGTCGGGGAGTTCGGCGAGAAAGACGACGCCGAAGACGAGCGCCGTCACGCTGATGCTGATCAAGATTCCTCAATCGGTCGGGGCTGCCCCACCGAGAGTGTGTGTGCTGTCCGCGGACACCTCGGCACGGCAGCGCACACGAAAAACGACTAGTGCACTGCTTTACCGAAGGTCTCGCTGGCCGACCCATCCCCACCTGCGGGATGAACCTGCCTCCGGGCGCCGGCTCAGACGAGCTGAGCAGTATGTCGACGGTCCGGCGAAGAGCTACTCCCCTTCTGCGCCATCCACTGTACGCGAGGACCGGCTCTGCCCACCCGTGAGGAAAGTCTCGTCGCGCCCCTTGTTGTGTCATGAGCACGTCACTAGCTTCTTACCGGACGCACACCTTCCCGCAACACGGCACCGCGAGCATTTCCTCGCTCGCACTCCAACGCCCCCACACCACAAGGGAGTTCGTATGCCGAAGTTCTACGCGCGTCGACGGCTCAGCATACTCGCGGCACTTACCGGGCTCATAGCCTTCGCCGGACTTTTCAACGGCCCGGCCGCCTCCGCTGCCCTCCCCACCCCGGTCAGCGCCGCCACCGCCCGCACCTACCTCGCCTCGCTCACCGTGGCCACCGAGGTCAGGACCGGCTACGAGCGTGACCTGTTCCCCACCTGGATCACGATCAGCGGCACCTGCAACACCCGTGAGTACATCCTCAAGCGGGACGGTACGAACGTCGTCACCACCTCCGCCTGCGTCGCCACCAGCGGCAGCTGGTACTCGGTCTACGACGGCGCCACCTGGACCGCCGCCTCCGACGTCGACATCGACCACCTCGTCCCGCTGGCCGAGGCCTGGGACTCCGGTGCCCGGAACTGGACCACCGCCCAGCGCCAGGCCTTCGCCAACGACGTGACCCGTCCCCAGCTCCTCGCGGTCACGGACAACGTCAACCAGTCCAAGGGCGACCAGGACCCGGCGACCTGGATGCCGTCCCTCACCTCGTACGCCTGCACCTACGTGCGTGCCTGGGTCCAGGTGAAGTACTACTACGACCTCTCGGTCGACACCGCCGAGAAGGCCAAGCTCACCTCGGTCCTCAGCGGCTGCTGATCCCACGGAGATGCCACGGGAGATCCACCTGGAGATCTAGGCGCCGCCCTCCGTCGTTCCGTACCGTACGGGGCGACGGAGGAAGGTGATCACCGTGGCCGGACTGAGTCTTGGACCACTGCTTCGCTACGCCGACGGCTCGTCCGCGACCATCTGGGTCGAGGCGAGCCGTCCGTGCACCGCCGAGGTGCGCTGCGCGGACGGCGCCCGGGGCACCGCCCGGACCTTCCAAGTGGCGGGCCACCACTACGCGTTGGTGCCGGTGGAGGGCCTCACGCCCGGGACGTCGACGCCGTACGAGGTGTTCCTGGACGGCGCGCACGTGTGGCCGCTGCCCGAATCCCCCTTCCCCCCGTCCGTGATCCACACCCCGGACGCCGACGGGACCGTCCGCGTCGCGTTCGGCTCGTGTCGCTGGGCCGCGCCGCCCGCCGACGACCACGACCCGGTGGGTCCGGACGCCCTGGACACCCTGGCCTCGCGCATCGCCCGCGACCCGGAGTCCGAACGGCCGGACGTACTCCTCCTGTTGGGCGACCAGGTCTACGCCGACGAGGTCTCCGACGCGACCCGCCGCTGGCTCTCCGCCCGCCGCGACCTGAGCGAGCCGCCCGGCAGCGAGGTCGCGGACTACGAGGAGTACACGCGCCTCTATTACGAGTCCTGGCTGGACCCGGAGATCCGCTGGCTGCTGTCCACGGTGCCGAGTTGCATGATCTTCGACGATCACGACGTCATCGACGACTGGAACACCAGCGCCGCCTGGCTGGCCGACATGCGGGCCACCCCGTGGTGGCGCGAGCGACTGCTCAGCGGTCTCATGTCGTACTGGGTCCACCAGCACCTCGGGAACCTCTCCCCCGCCGAACTCGCCGCCGATCCCCTCTACTTGGCGGTCCGCAGCGCCCCCGACGGCACCGACGAACTCCGCGCCTTCGCCTCCCGCGCCGACGCCGACCCGGCCACCGTCCGCTGGAGCTACCGGCGCGACTTCGGCCGCGTCCGCCTCCTGATGGTCGACAGCAGGGCGGCCCGCGTCCTCGACGAGCAGAACCGCGCGATGCTCGACCCCGGCGAGGCCGACTGGCTGCGCACGCAGGCCCTCACGGACCCCGGTTCCTACGACCACCTCCTCATCGGCACCTCCCTCCCCTGGCTGTTGCCGCACCTCGTCCACGACGCCGAGTCCTGGGACGCAGCCCTGTGTCGGGGCGAACGGGGCGCCCGCTGGGCCGAGTTCGGCGAGAAACTGCGCCGCGCGGCCGACCTGGAGCACTGGGCGGCCTTCCCGGAGTCCTTCGAGAAGCTGGCTGACCTGATCGCCGAGGTGGGTTCGGGAGACTCGGCGCCGGCGTCGGTGCTCGTGCTGTCGGGGGACGTACACCACGCGTACGTGGCGGAGCCCAAGTGGCAGACGGGCAGCCCGAGTTCCCGTGTCCTCCAGCTCACCTGCTCCCCCGTCCACAACTCCATCCCCCCTTACATCCGCGTCGGCTTCCGCTTCGGCTGGAGCGCGGTCGCGCGCGGACTGGGCCGCCGCCTCGCCCGGCACGGCCGTTGCCCGCATCCTTCGGTCAAGTGGCGTAAGACGGGCGGGCCTTGGTTCGGTAACCAGCTCATGACGCTGACGTTGCACGGCCGTTCGGCCCGGCTGCGACTGGAACAGGCACGGGCGGACGGAACGCTGAAGACCGTGGCCGAGTCCCCACTGACACCCCCGTGACCTCGCTCGGGGCATGATGAGGCGGGCCGTCCGCTTTCCCGGTGGGCGGTCTGCTCCATTGCGCCCCCACACGCCCGGGAGTCACCCCTTTGTCTGCAGTGAACGCCGTGTCCGACGGCGGGTCGGCCCCCGCCCCGGCCTCCGTCTCGGTCGCCGTGGTGGGCGCCGGTCCGCGCGGTACCAGCGTCCTGGAGCGCCTCTGCGCCTCCGCGCCGGACCTTCTCCCGCCCGGCACCCGGCTCACCGTCCACGTCGTCGACCCGGCGCCCCCGGGCCCCGGCCGCGTGTGGCGCTCCGCGCAGTCCCCCGAGCTGCTGATGAACACCGTGGCCTCGCAGGTGACCCTCTTCACCGACGCCAGCGTCGACTGCGCGGGCCCGGTCCGCCCCGGCCCGAGCCTGCACGAGTGGGCGCCCGCCGAACTGGGCCCGGACGACTACCCCACCCGCGCCCACTACGGCCGCTACCTGGAGTGGGTGTTCGCCCGCACCGTCCGCGAGGCCCCCGAATCCGTCCAGGTCGCGACACACAGCGCACGCGCCGTACGCCTCGACGACACGGCGGACGGCCACCAGTGCCTCATCCTCGACAACGGCCGTACCCTGTCCGCCCTTTCGGCCGTGGTCCTGGCCCAGGGCCACCTCCCGACGGCCCCGGACACCAACCGCCGCCGCCTCACCTCCTACGCCGACCGCCACGGACTGCGCCACATCCCGCCCGCCAACCCGGCCGACGTGGACCTGACCGTCGTACGCCCCGGCGAACCAGTGCTGTTGCGCGGCCTGGGCCTCAACTTCTTCGACCACACAGCCCTGTTGACGACGGGCAGGGGCGGCCGTTTCGTCCACACGGAGGGCAAGGGCGAGGGCCTGCGCTATCTCCCCTCCGGCAACGAGCCCCGCCTGTACGCCGGTTCACGCCGAGGCGTCCCGTACCAGGCCCGCGGCGACAACGCGAAGGGCCCCCACGGCCGCCACACCCCTCTCCTCCTCACCCCGGAGACCATCGCCGCCTTCCGCAAACGCGCCGACTCCGGCGAGCCGCCCGAATTCCTCACGGAGATATGGCCGTTGGTGGCGAAGGAGGTCGAGACGACCTACTACACCGCGCTGCTACGGCCCTCCCGGCGCCCGGAGTCGACGGAATTCACCGAGCGCTTCCTCGCCGTCCCGCACCGCGACCCCCAAGAGGCCCTGATACTGGACGAGTTCGGGATCCCGGACGCCGACCGCTGGAGCTGGGACCGGCTGTCCCGGCCGTATACGGAACGCGATCTCGCGCACCCGGCGGCCTGGCGGGACTGGCTGTTGTCGTATCTGCGCGAGGACGCCGAACACGCGGCGCTCGGCAATGTGGACGGCCCGCTCAAGGCGGCCCTGGACGTGCTGCGTGATCTGCGCAACGAACTCCGGCTGGTCGTCGACCACGGCGGTCTCGCGGGCACCTCCCGCCGTGACCACCTGGACCGCTGGTACACGCCGCTCAACGCGTTCCTGTCCATCGGTCCGCCGCGCCGCCGTATCGAGGAACTGGCCGCGCTGGTGGCGGCGGGCGTGGTGGAGGTGCTCGGGCCGCGGCTTGAGGTGCGGGAGGCGGACGGTGCCTGGGTGGCGCGCTCCCCCGGGATACCGGGCTCGGCGGTGCGTGTGACAACCCTCATAGAGGCCCGGCTCCCCGAACCGGACCTGCGCCGCACCGCCGACGAACTGCTCGGCCGGCTGCTGCGTACGGGCCGGTGCCGGCCGCACACGGTGGACGGTTACGAAACGGGAGGACTCGACGTAACGCCACGTCCGTACCGTCTGATCGACCGTCAAGGAGGCGTCCACGCAAGGCGGTTCGCGTTCGGGGTGCCCACGGAGGGCGTGCACTGGGTGACCGCGGCGGGCGCGCGTCCAGGCGTGGATTCGGTCACGCTTTCGGACGCCGACGCGGTGGCGAGAGCGGTTCTACGTGCGGCGACGACCGATCCGGAACCGCAAACGGAAGCTGAACAGTGGCTGAATGTTGAACTTGCAAGCATCGATTAGGTTCACCTAACGTTGATCGCTCACTCGGCTCGTCCCCCAGACCGGTCCCCACCCGGACCGGCCCGACCGAAGGAGCACCCCCCACATGACTCCCTCCCTGTCCGGGCGCCTCAACAGCGCCCAGCCGTACGCCGTCGGCCTGTTCCGGATCGTCGTCGGCCTGCTCTTCGCCTGCCACGGAGCGGCCTCGCTCTTCGGCATCCTCGGCGGCGCCGCCGGCACCGACGGCGGCACCCTGGACGCGGGCACCTGGCCCGGCTGGTACGCGGCCGTGATCCAGCTCGTCGGCGGCACGTTCGTCCTGCTCGGCCTCGGCACCCGGGTGGCCGCGCTGATCACCTCGGGCTCGATGGCGTACGCGTACTTCGACGTCCACCAGCAGGCGGCCCTGTGGCCGATCCAGAACGGCGGCGAGGCCTCGGCGATGTTCTGCTGGGCGTTCCTGCTGCTGGTGTTCACGGGCTCCGGCGCGCTGGGCGTGGACCGGCTGTTCGCGAAGCGGTCCGCTGCGGCGGCCGGTGGGCGGACGTCGGCGGACCAGACACCGGTAGCCGCCTGACCTGCTGAGCGACTGGCCGGTGCCCCTCCCGGGGACACCGGCCAGTCGCGTCAGGGAGCCCAGCCGAACGGCACCGTGAAGCAGGCGGCGCGGGTGTGGCTACCGGGCATGTCGTGGATGACCACGGAGGACGCCTCGCCCTGCCGGAAGCCCCAGTCGTGCCGGGCGCTCGCCTCGGCGGCGCCGTGCTCGTCGGCCGTGAAGTCGAGCCAGACCTCGTTGTCGGCGTTGGTGGCGGCCGGGTCGGTGGACGGCTTGTGCTGGAAGTGCCCGCCCGCGGCGGCCGGGTCGGCGCCGCACGGCTTCTGGTGCACATGGACGCCGTAAGCGTGCCCAGGCACCATCCCATCCACCTTGAGCCGCACAGTCGTAGCACCGCTCACGGCGATGTGCTGACTCACCTGGATCCACGCGGCGGCGGGCACCAGCTTGCTGTCGTACGTCACCGCCGCCGAGGGCACGAGGGCGCCGACCGGAGCGAACCGCGCGTCCGTCCGCATCCAGTACCCGTCAGGGGCACCGGATCCGGAGCCAATGCCGGTGCCACCTCCGCCGCTCGCCAGAAGGGCCGCGACGACGGCGCCCGCACATATACCTGCCACCATGATGTGTACCGTTCCTCACGTTCAGATGCGCTTAGATGCGCTTAGTTCCCCTTTACGTTGCTACGGGATGCGAGCCCGCCTCGCCCCTCGGGACAGGGCAGCCGGGTGAACACGCTGTGCGGATCACACGCGCCCCCCGTGAATCTCCTGTACCCACCCAGGCGTACGCTGTATGGCTGTCACTGGCCGTCTTTGCCGCGGCCCACGGGGGAGTTCACGGGGAGACGCGTTGTTCGAGAGTGTGGGGTCGCTGACCGGCAGCCCATGGATCTACGCCATGGTCGCCCTGTCCGTACTCCTTGATGTGTTCCTGCCGGTCCTGCCGAGCGGTGTCCTGGTCATCGCGGCCGCGACGGCGGCGGCAGCGGGCACCGGCGCGGCGGCGGACGCCGTTCCCGTCCCGCACGAGGTCCCCAGCATCCTGGCGCTGATCGCGTGCGCGGCGACCGCGTCCGTCCTGGGCGACCTGGTCGCGTACCGGCTGGCCTGGCGCGGCGGCGCCCGCCTGGACCGCGCGATCTCCCGCTCCCGCCGCCTCACCACCGCGCAGGAACGTCTCGGCCTGGCCCTCGCCCGCGGCGGCGGCGCCCTGGTCATCCTGGCCCGCTTCGCCCCCGCCGGCCGCTCGGTGGTCTCCCTCGGCGCAGGCGCCGCCCACCGCCGAGCCCGAGACTTCCTCCCCTGGTCGGCCCTGGCGGGCCTGTCCTGGGCGGCGTACAGCGTGGCTCTGGGGTACTACGGGGCGCAGTGGCTGGGAGCGACCTGGCTGGCGACGGGGGTGTCGTTGATCGCGCTGTTCGGGGCGGGGGCGGGGGCGGCGTTCGTGATGCGACGCCAGCCCGGGGTGGCCGCAGAGGTGAGCGCCCCTTAGGGGCGGAGTCGTTACGGGTCGGGCGCGCGGGGTCGTCACAGGTCGGGCGCGCGGCGTCGTTGTTGATCGGGGGCGCGCGTCCGTCTTTCAGGGGCGCGGCTTCGCTACGGATCAGGGGCACGCGTTCGTTTTCAGGGGCGCGGCTTCGCTAAAGATCGGGGGCGCGCGTCCGTTTTTAGGGGCGCGGGGAACTGCGCGACCAGCCCCCACCGGCCCGCAGCTTCGATACGAACCGGAGCCGCACGTTCGTTTCTCAGGAACACGGCTTCGCTACAGATCAAGGGCGCGCGCCCGCTCTTCAGGGGCGCGAAGCTGTATCAATGGGCGGCTCCGCCGCGTGGGCGCGACCAGCCCCCACCGACCCGCGCTTTGATCACCGAGCCTCCCGCGGAGCGCCCCTCACCTCAAGCCCCGCCAGCAACTCAGCCGTGGCCTCGGCGATCACATCCACCGCACGGTCGAAGACCTCGCGATTGTGCGCGGCGGGCGCCCGGAACCCGGAGACTTTCCGCACGTACTGCAACGCGGCGGCGCGAACCTCCTCCTCCGTGGCCTCATCGGGCAGGACAGGCGGTCGAAGCGTCTTGATACTGCGGCACATACCTCCAGTCTCCCGCTCCGGAGCCGATCCCGCCGCCCCTCTCCCGAACACACCTGCGATGATCCCTCCGAGGCGGCCACCGTCACCACGCACGGGGCCGACCGACGAGAGGACACAACAACATGGCGGACAACGAACTCACCGTGGCGATACTGGGCCCCGGCGGCGTAGGCGGCCTGCTCGCGGCCCTGCTCTCCCGGGCCGGCCACCGCGTGATCTGCCTGGCCGGAGAAGAGACGGCCGACACCCTCCGTACGAACGGAATCCGGATCCACAGCGCCCGCTACGGCGACTTCACCGCCCGGGTGGAGGCGGACACGGAACTACGCGAACCGGTCGACGCCTGCCTGATCACGGTCAAAGCGACGACCCTGGACGCGGCCCTCACCCGAGTCCCGGCGAAGACCCTGGGAGACGGCCTCCTCGTCCCGTTCCTGAACGGCGTAGAACATCCAACGCACCTCCGCGCCCACTACAACCCCACCCAGGTCGCCCCCGCGATCATCCGGGTCGAGTCAACTCGCGTCGCCCCCGGGGAGATTGAGCACGGCAGCCCCTTCGCGGAGATCGACCTGACGGGCGACCCGGTCCCCCGCGAACGCCTGGACACACTGGCAACGGCACTGAACGCGGCCGGCCCCAAGACCCAGGTCCTGCCCGACGAGACGGCCGCACTCTGGGCCAAGATGACCTTCCTCGCTCCCCTCGCCCTCCTCACCACCCGCTACGCCCTCCCCCTCGGCGACGTACGCACGCGCCACCGCGAGGAGTTGACAGCCCTGCTGGAGGAAACGGCGGCGGTGAGCCGTTCATACGGCGGCCCCTCGGACGCGGCGGGCGCACTGGCCCGCTACGACACGTTCCCTCCGCAGACCAAGTCGTCGATGCAGCGCGACGCGGAGGCGGGCCGCCCGCTCGAACTGGACGCGATCGGCGGGGCGTTGCTGCGGGCGGCACAGCGACAGGGGATCGCGGTGCCGGTGGCGGCAAGGCTGGTAAGGGAGTTGGCGGCGTGATGGCTACTCCGAGGTCCCGTTGCCCAAGGCGTCGCGGAGGGCCGCTCGGGACGTGATGCCCAGTTTCGGGAAGACCTGGTAGAGGTGGGCGGCCACCGTGCGCGAGGAGAGGAAGAGGCGGGCGGCGATCTCCTTGTTGGTGTGGCCGGCTGCCGCGAGTTGGGCGATCTGGCGTTGTTGCGGGGTCAGGGCGGCCAGGCCCGAGTCGGCGGCGGTGGAGACGGTGATGCCGGTGGCCCGTAGTTCGCGGTCGGCACGGGCCGTCCAGGGGGCGGCGCCCAGGCCGCGGAAGATCTCAGCCGCCTCGGCGAGATGACGGCGGGCGTCGACGATCCGCTTCAGCCGGCGCAGATGGGAGCCGTGGCCAAGGTGAACTCGGGCCAGATCAAAGGGGCATTGGCCGGTTTCGGGGGCCGAGATCGCCGCTTCCAGAGCGGTCTCGGCGGACCCCTCAGATGTACCCGTAGCGGTGCGCGCCTCGCCCACCAGGACGATCAGGCTCAGTCGTGGGGACAGGCTGTCGAGGTGGTGGCCGCGGGCGGCGGCGAGATGAGCCCGCGCCGCCGCGTCCCGGCCGGTGTGCACGGCCGCCTCGACGAGGTCGTGGAACACCGTCAGGGCATCTGGAGCGTACGGGGCGACGGTGCCCGCGGGGCTCACCGCCGAGGCGTCGCGGAAGGCGGTGTCGAACTCGCCGCGTCCCAGCGCCGTGAGCGAACGCACGTGGGACGCGTACGAGTTGACGATCCCGACGCGGCGGGGCGCGGCCCAGGCGTCCATGTCGCGGGCGGTGTCCGCGGCCGCCTCGAAGTCACCGCGCGCCGCCGCCAGCAGGGCACCGGTGAGCCGACCGGACCAGGAGAGGAGGTCGTAGCCATGGGTACGGCACAACTCCAGCCCCTCGTCGGACAGTTGCCGCGCCTCGTCCCAGCGGCCGGTGTGGAAGGCGTCCTGCGCGAGGAGGAACAGCGCCTCGATGGCCGAGGTGCCCGCGCCGCCCTCCCGGCCGTGCCGGACGACCCGCCGGAGGGCCTCGCGGCACGCGGGCAGCCGGTCGAGCGGGGCAACTGCCATGGCCGTACGGACGATTCACGCGGGGCTGACCTCGTGCCGTCCCTGTTCTCCGAGCGCCCGAACACGGCCTGCCCGACGCGCCAGACGTCCACCCCGTCTCCTACGGCGTCGACGACTCCGGACAGTTCCATGCCCAGCCCGGCCGGGTGCGCCAACGGCTCGGACGCGAACCGCCCGCCGCGCAGCTTGGCGTCCCGCGGATCGACGCCGGCCGCCCGTACGGCGACCCGCACCTGCCCCGGTCCGGGCTCGGCCAACGGCACGTCGACGAGCCGCAACACCTCGGGACCGCCGTACTCCGCGCACTGAAGCGCCTGCATGATTTCTCCCTGGCCGATGTCGGAGTGGATGTTCACTCCGTCCACCGTGCCGGGAACGGCGCGCGCCGGAATGTGTCACATGACTGAGGTTCCGCGAGGTGCGGGGGCGGCCGGAGGGAAACGGTCGCCCTGCGGCGGCCCACCCGTTCGTATGAAGTCCCGGAAGGAACTCGCGACCCAAATTCGAACAGGCGTAGCATTAGCGCGTGGCTACGACCTATGACTTCCCGAGTGACCTCCTCGCCGGTCAGGAGGAGCTGCATCAGGTCCGGGCCGAGCTGTCGGCCCTGCTGAAGCGGCTGCCCTGGTCGGTCGAGCCCCTGGACGGGTTCAGTGACGTGGGCGGCTGGCGCAAGGTGGAGCGCCCGGCCTCCCCCGGCTGGACGCCCGACGAGCAGGCCGAGGTGGAGAAGCTCCGGCAGCGCGAGCACGAGCTCGCGGTCTTCGTCAGCGGCCACCGTTTCTGGACGGAGGTCGCGGCGACGGAACGCGTGGAGGGCCGGATGCGGCTGAAGCACGCCCACGAGACGCCTCCGGCGGACGACAAGGAGGATTGAGGGCGGCCAACACGACCGGGGCGACACGAGCTGACGTAAGCCTTGGACCGTCGAAGCAAGCCTCGGATCGTCGAAACGACCGCCCACCGTCAACCGCGAGGCGGCGACCACAGGTACAGGCAGTTCCAGTTCTGCCCTCGACTACGGCTTTCGCAGCGCCCGTTGGGCCACCAACAGGACCGTCACAGCCCCCACGGCACCGACTCCGACAGCCCGGAAGCCGCGCGTCGAACGCCAGGACAGCACCGACCACCGTGACTGCGCGGACAGCACGGACCCCGTACTCAGCCACGACCCGGCCGAGACGAACGACAGGGCCGAGCCGATCGACCCGACCGACAGCGTGCTCCCGATCGACCCGACGGACAGGGCCGACCCGACGGACCCGACGGACAGCACCGACCCCACCGAGCCGATCGACAGCACCGAGTCCTTGGACCACAGGGACAGCACGGAGGCGGAGGGCGTGGTGCCGGGTTCGGTCATGAGTCCATCCTGCCCATCGCTCCGGGAAACCGCGATACCGCCGCACGGGTTGGGCCGAGCCTTCCAACTGCCCTTGCTGGAAAGGGAAGAGAGCGGTCACCGCGTATCAGGCGGCCAGTGACTTGATTCTCCGTAGGCTGCCGCACGTGACCAGAAGCGTCGTGCTGTGGGACTTCGACGGAACCTTGGCGTTCAGGGACGCCAAGAATGAAAGAGACCTCCCGGGGAACTCCCCGGAAGGCCTCTGACCTGCTACTTATCCTGGTGGGCGCGGACGGTTTCGAACCGCCGACATTCGCCTTGTAAGGGCGACGCTCTACCCCTGAGCTACGCGCCCAGGACGAGTCGACAGCCTACATTGCCGGGGGGCCTGTCCTGCAAACCCGTATCGCCACGGAGAAATCCCGGGGCGGTAGCGAGGGGTCCCGGGGGTTTACCCCACCCCCAGTCCGGGAGCGCACCGGATGCCCCCGCGGCGCGCCGCTCCCTACGGTCGAGGGGAGCCGTAGGAGTCACAAGGACTCCGCGTCCGTCCAGGGGGAAATCACCGTGACCCGCACCGGCACCCGCACCCGCACCCACACCCACACCCACAGCCGTGTCCGCACCACCCGCGCCCTCACCGCCACCACCACCCTCGCCCTGCTCCTCCTCACCGCCACCGCCTGCGGCACCGCCTCCGCCGGAGACGACAAGCACCCCGATCACCGCACCTTCGGCCTGGCCGGTCGTACCCTCACCATCGACTCCGACGACTCCGCGCTGGAAGTCGTCGCCGCGGACTCGAATCCGGCCGGGAAGATCGAGGTCACCCGGTGGTGGCAGGGCAGCGTCGCGATCGGGTCGGATCCCAAGGTGACCTGGGCGATGGACGGCGACCGGCTGGTGCTGCGGACGAAGTGTTCCGGGGTGATCGCCGACTGTTCGGTCAAGCACCGGATCGAGGTGCCGCGCGGGGTCGCCGTGACCGTGGAGGACGGGGACGGGAGTGTGCGGGCACGGGGGTTCGCCGATGCGCTGAACATTCGTACACACGACGGGTCTGTCCATGTCACCGACTCCACCGGGCCGCTGACCCTGCGCAGCGGGGACGGGTCCGTGCACGCCGAGGTCGCGTCGCCGAAGGTGCACGTGACCACCGGTGACGGGTCCGTGCATCTCGAACTCGGGGCCGTACCCGACCTGGTGGAGGCCCGCAGTGGCGACGGGTCCGTGACGATCGCGCTGCCCAAGGGTGGCGGCGCCGAGTACCGGGTGACCACCAAGACCGGGGACGGATCGGTGGATGTGTCGGTGCCCCGGGACTCGTCCAGTTCTCATGTGGTGACCGCCCACACCGGCGACGGGAAAGTCACGGTGCGGAACGCGAACTGACCGGCCCGTGTGTTCGTCCTCTACCGGTGGGAGAATGGCAACGGTCAGGACGGACAACACGGGAGAGGGATGTGACGGCGACACCAGCGCAGCCGTATTCGCCGCTCACACGGCTCCGGCGCGGTCCCACCGCCGCCCGTGCCGCACACCCCGACAGCCCCGACAGCCCCGCTCGCGCCACCCGGGCCGCCCTCGACACCCTCACGCTGATGAGTCTGCCGCTGCTGATCGGTGTGCTCACCCTCCCCGCCGCGTTCGCCGGCGGCGGCACCCGGCGCTGGTTCGGCGGGCGGGCGGAGAGTCAGCGGGCCGAGGCGCAGGCGGCGAAGGACGCCGCGGCTGCGGCGTTCTACGAGCTGGACACCGCCCAGCGGGATCTGCGGATCTCGATAGACACCATCACCGCGGTCGACGACTCGCCGGCCGCCCGCCGCGCGGTCACCGACTTCGAGGCCCTCGGGCGGCGCATCGACGAGGCCAGTGGCCGGTACATCAACGCCGTCGACGCGCACGACCTCGACCGCGACGACCTGGAGGCCGCCGCCGCCAACCGCGCCCGTACCGAACTGACCGCCGCCAAGGACCAGTTGGGGCAGGTCAAGCAGGAGCTGGACCGGTTCGAGAGCGGGCTCGGTCCGCTGCTCGGCAAGGCCGAGACCCAGCTCGCCCGGCTGGCGCCCGCCGTCGAGCGCGCCCGGCAGGCACTGCTCGCCGCCTCCAACGCCCTGGACGCCGTACGGGCGTCGGGGTTGCGGGCCGACGCGCTCGCCGCCCGGCTCGCCGCGCTCGGGCCGGAGCTGACGAAGCTGAACCAGGGCGCCGGGCAGCACGGCGTACCGCAGACGCTGGAGCGGGCGACGCAGGTCGCCCGGGAGGCCGAGGCCATCAGGGCCGAGGCGGAGCAACTGCCCGAGCGGGCCGCCGAGATCGACCACCGGCTGGTCTCCCTGCGCACCCGCGCCCAGGCGCTCACCACCCGCGCCGGTCAGGTCGACCCGGTGCTGAGCGAGCTGCGGCGGCGTTTCTCCGCCGCCTGCTGGCAGGACCTCCAGCAGGTGCCGCAGCAGGCCGGCGAGAACGTACGGCAGGCCGAGGCGAAGCTTAAGGAGGCGCAGGCCGCCCGGGACGCGCAGCGCTGGCCGGACGCCACGTCCCTGCTGTCGACCGTACGGGCGCTGCTGAACACCACCGACGAGGCCGTGTCGGCCGCCGGTGACCGGCTGCGCCGGCTGAACGCCGTGCAGAAGGACCCGCAGCAGGAGATCGACCGCACCCGCTTCGCGATCCGCGACGCCCAGCGGCTCGCGATGTCCGGCCGCAGCACGCCCGAACCGCGCCACGCCCGCCCGCTCGACGACGCCGTCGCGCGCCTGGACCGCGCGATCACTACGCTGGAGGGCCGCCACCCCGACTACTGGCACTTCCTGACGGAGACGGAGGCCGTACGGCAGTCCGTGGCCCGGGTGGTCGGCCAGATCCGCGAGGAGCGCGGGACCCCCGGACACTGAGCGCGAGACGGCCCCCGGCCGCGTGCCGAAGCATGCGACCGGGGGCCGGTGGGACTACGCCGAGCTGTGGAACTCAGGTGCGGTAGGCGTAGTAGTACGCGTTCGGGTACGACGCGATGAGGCTCGCGACCGACCTGCGCAGGGTGTTGTTCGAGTGGTACGTGACGTACGGGACGCCGTTGCTCTTGGCCGTCACGATCATCGTGTGGTCCTTGGCGCCGTCACGGTCGAAGTCCATCTGGAGGACGTCGCCGACCTCCAGCTGGTAGACGTTGGCGAGCGGGGTGGTGCGCTTGGAGTTCTGCGCGAACCAGGACCACTCGTTGACGCCGACGAAGGAGTCCGACTGGATGTCGGCGGTGCCGAACCACTTCGTGTAGTCGTACACATAGCCCGGGACGTGCTTCCAGCCGCCGGCCTTCAGGGACTGGCTGACGAAGTTGGTGCAGTCGCCGCCGTCCGCGTGGCCGTTGAAGTCCGGGTAGGCGGTGTTGTAGACGTTCCAGTACTTCTCGGCGTACGCCGCCATCGCCTTGTAGTCGTACGTCGTGCTCGTCTTCGGGACCGCCACCGGGTTGCGGGTGGTGGCCGCGCGCGGCGCGTCCGGCGTGGTGTTGCCGTCGTCGGCCGGGGCGGGCGACGCCTTGACCGCGGGCTTGGCCACCGTGTTGACGGCGAGGCCGCCGGTGTCCGTGTCCTGGATGTTCGAGAGCTGCCAGGTGCCCTGCTGGTCGGCCTTGAAGGTCAGTTCGTGGTGGGCCTGGAAGCCGGTGGTCTTCGGCTCGTTCCCCGTGGCCTTCGCGTACGTCAGCGTGGTCGTCTCGGTGACGTCGGCCTTGGCGGTCCGGCCGGTCACCCGCGTCGCGTCCAGCGTCACCTTGGTGGTGCCCGTGCGGTACGTCTCGCCGAGCTTCGCGATGCTGCTCTGGCGGCCGCGCAGCTGGCTCAGCGCCGACTTCTCGTCGCGCGACTGGGTGCTGGAGAGGCGGACGTCGCCGGAGAAGCGCGAGGTGCTCTGCTTCGTCGTGGCCCCGTGGACGAGCGCCTGGGTGCGGTCGGTGAAGACCGCGTCGGCCAGCTTCTGGAAGGTCGCCTTGGTCGCGGCGTTCACGGTCGGGTCGTCGACGACGGCAGCGCCCGCGCTCCAGTTGGGCACGAGGGCGACGCCGGCGACGACCGAGGCGGCGGCCGCCGAGATTATGGCCGTACGGCTCCGCTTACGGCTCAGTTTTCTGGATTTCAATGGTGTTCCCCTCTACGCCGGTACGCCTACCGGGCGAGGGCATCTTCGCACGCCATGTGTGGCTCTTGTGAAGGGGGATGCACTTGGTCAGTTCACCAGTCCCCAGAGGTCACTTGACCACCGTGGACCAGTCCGGCGACTGAGCGGGGTCCAGGCTGCGCAACTGCTGCAAAGTCTGGGGCGACTGAACGTCCATCCAGTCCGAAAGCTCCCTGAAGGACACGCACTTGACGCCCTTCTTCGTGCAGATCCTCGGGATGATCTGGTCGATGGCCTTCATGTAGATGCTGCCGTTCCAGTTCTCGAAGTGGTTCCCGATGAACAGCGGCGCCCGGCTGCCGTAGTAGACGCGGTTGAAGCCGGCCATGTACGAGTCGACGGTCTTCTTCTCCCAGTCGGCGAACTTCGCGGGGTCGCCCTGGGTGGCGCCGCCCGACTGGTTGTAGAGGAAGTTGAAGTCCATCGACAGGGCCTGGATGTTGTCCCCGTAGGGGAGCAGTTCGAGCGGGAAGTCCCAGAGGCCGTCCTTCTTGGCGGGCCATATCTGGAAGTCGCCCGGGGAGCTGGCGTCGTAGCGCCAGCCGTAACCCTTCAGCGCCTTCAGGAGGTTGGGCTGGCCCTCCAGACACGGAGCGCGGCCACCGACGACCTCCTTCTTGAAGTCGAAGGGCAGCGCCGGGATGTCGGTGTAGCCGGTGTTGGTCTTCCAGTTCTCGACGAACGAGAAGAACTGGTCGATCTCGCTCTTCCACTGCGCGACGCTCCACTCACCGCCGCCCTTGGCCTCGCAGAAGTGGCCGTTGAAGTGGGTGCCGATGTCGTTGCCCTGCTCGTAGGCCAGGCGGAGTTGCTCCAGGGTGTCGCGGATGTGCTGGTCGGTGGGGAAGTCGATCGCCGCCGAGCCCACCGAGTGCATCGGCGGGTGGTACAGGTCCCTCTTGCTCTTGGGCAGCAGATAGATGCCCGTGAGGAAGAAGGTCATGTGGGCGTTGTACTCCTTCGCCATCTCCCGGTAGTGCGAGAAGAGTTTGTCGTCCCCCTGCAGCGCCCCGTCCCAGGAGAAGACCACGAACTGGGGTGGTTTCTCACCGGGCTTGAGCGGCACCGCCTTCAACTGGTCCTGCTGCGGCCCCGTGTACGAGGTCGAGCCGTCCCCCAGCACCTGCGTCTTGCCGTCCCAGGCGGGTTCCTTGGTCGACTTGGGCTCGGCGTTCTTGCCCGCCGACGCGGTGGGCGCCGTGTTGTCCCGGTTCAACGCCAGGTACCCGGTCACCAGTGAGGCGACGACAAGGAACACGGCCAGGGTGAGGAATCCCGGCTTCGGGGTACGACGGCGCGGTTCGGGGGCTCTGCGGCGGCGGCCGGACGGTGCCTTCGTCCGAGGCTTCATGGGCGGCTCATTCTGCGAGGAGGTGGCGGTTGCGCTGCGGTGGTCAGCCGAGCTCAGCCGAGCGGGGTCATGGCTCTCGACCAGATGCCGTAGGGGACGTCGGTGACTGGGGTGCCGGAGATTCCTTTCAGGGGCAGGGGTTCCAGGCTCTTGCTCAGGTCGATGCGGTAGACGACGACCGCGGTCGACACGGACTTGGCCGTGCCGACGTACCAGGCCGCGGTGTCGTCCTGGGTGGTGCCGGTCTTGCCCGCCACCTCGGTCCCGGCGGTCTTGGCGGCGGTGGGGTGCGCGGTGCCGAAGGAGTCCGTGAGCGCCTCCGTCACCTCACGCGCGGTCTCCTTGCTGATCGCCCGGGTCGGCTCCGGCCGCTCCAGGGCGACCGCGGCGCCGTTACGGGTGATACGGCGGACCGAGTACGGCTCGGTGTGGACGCCCCCGGCGTCGAACGTGCCGTACGCGCTCGCCATGCGCAAGGCGCTGGGCGTGGCATTGCCCAGCGACAGCGCGGGTACCTGTGCGCCGAAGCTGGAGGAGAGCAGCCCGGCGTCCTCGGCGGTCTTCCGTACGGTCGTCAGGCCGGTGTCCATGCCGAGCTGCATGAACGGGGTGTTCACGGACTGGGCGAGGGCCTGGCGCAGACTGATCTGCCCGTAGGACTTCTTGCCGTCGTTGTGCGCGGCGACCTTCTTGCCGCTGCGGTCCCAGTACGGCCCCTCCGGTGTGGTGACCGGCACGCCGTCGTCCCCGTCGTACAGCGTGTCCGGGGTGACCGAAGTCGGCGGTCTGCCACGGGTCTTGGTGACCCCGTGCTCCAGGGCGGCGGCGTAGACGAACGGCTCGAAGGCCGAACCCGCGGGCACCGTGGTCGAGTTGGAGTCGTTGTAGCCCTGCGTACGGTGGTCGGGGCCGCCGTAGACGGCGAGGATCCGGCCGTCGGAGGCCACCGATGAGGCGCCGTAGTGCGCGGTCTTCGCCGTGTCGGCGTTCTTCTTCTGCGCGTCCTTGCGGGCCTTGTTCACGGCGTCCGTCAGCTCGGTCTCCCGCTTGCGGTCGAAGGTCGTGTAGATCTGGTAGCCGCCGAGGTCGAAGTCCTTGTCCGAGATGTGCACGGTCTTCTTCGCGTACTGGGTGGCCAGTTCGACCAGGTAGTCGCTCTGCTTTCCGGTGTCGTAGGTCTTCGACTGCTTGAGCGGCTCGGGGAAGGTCTTGTACTTGGCGCGCTCGGCCGGCGACAGCTTGCCGATCTTCACCATGCGGTCCAGGATCCACGTCCAACGGGCCACCGCCCGGGCGTGGTTGGCCTTGCTGAGCGTCGGGTCGTAGAGACCCGCGCCCTTCAACAGCGAGGCCAGGAAGGCCCCTTGGCTCGCGTTGAGCTGGCTGACGTCCTTGCCGTAGTACGCCTGCGAGGCGCGCTGCAGGCCGTAGGTGCCGCGGCCGAACCAGCTGGTGTTGAGATAGCCCTCGAGGATCTTGTCCTTGCTCATCTTGTTGTCGAGCTTGAGGGAGATCATCGCCTCGGTGAACTTGCGGCTCACCGTCTGGTTCTGGGTCAGGTAGACGTTCTTCACGTACTGCTGGGTGATCGTCGAGCCGCCCTCGGTGTCTCCCTGGCCGACCGTGCGGTAGAGGGCGCGGGCGATGCCCTTCACGGAGATGCCGGGGTCGCTGTAGAAGCTCTGGTTCTCCGCGGCGAGCACGGCCCAGCGGACGTCGGTCGGGATGTCCTTCAGCGGCATCGCCTGCCGCTGCACCCAGCCGGTCCGGGCCATGGGCGTCCCGTCGGACCAGAAGTACACGTTGTCCTGCTGGGTGGCGTACGTGTTGAGGTTCGAGGGGATGTCGGTGGTCGCGTAGGCCACGACCAGGAACATTCCGCTGAGACCTACGGCGGCCAGGACACCCCCGACCGACTGCCGCCAGGAGGGTATCCAGCGGCGCCAGTCCGTACGGCCCGGGCGCGGGTACATCGGGCGCAGCTTGCGGACGTACGGGGTGAGGAAGGTCACCACCGGGGCGAGGCGGGCGGCGACGGGAGCGAGGCGGGTGCGGAGGATCGCGGCGAGGCGGGAGAGACGGCTGCGGAGGGACGCGCGGTGGGCTTTGCGCCCCCGGTGCCGGACCGGTTTCGTCTCCCCCGCGGGTATCTCGGACGCCTCCGGTATCTCCAGATCGGACAACCGCAGCTGCATGGTCTCGTCCGGACGGAACCCGGCGGGGAGCTTCAACTGCATGGTCTCGTCCGGTGCCTGGCGCTCCTCGCCGTCCCCCTCGTCGGTCACGACGCGACTCCCCTCCGCACTCCTATTGCTCGCACAGGCAGACGCATTGACGTACGAGGGTCTGAAATGGTTGCCATGAACACGACTGCAAATCCCGGTTCCCCCCGGCCTCACAGATCACGCGGCGCCCTCAAATTACCAGTGGTCTTCGCAAGTTCTCCATATAAGAAAACGACAGAACAGGACACAGCCGAAACCTTCATGAAAAAACAAGGTGCCGTACTCATGTGAGGTGGGGGTTAGCCTGAGGCCATGCCTCGCTACGAGTACCGCTGCCGCACATGCGGATCTACGTTCGAACTGAGTCGGCCCATGGCGGAGTCGTCCGCGCCGGCCGATTGCCCCGCGGGGCACGGCGACACCGTGAAGCTGCTGTCGGCTGTGGCGGTGGGCGGGACTGCGTCCGCCCCCGCAGGTGGAGCTGGTGGCGGGGGCGGTTGTTGTGGTGGCGGGTGCTGCGGCTAGGTACGGCCTGTGCGTTGTCGACTGCGGGTGCGTGGGGGCTGGGCGCGCAGTTCCCCGCGCCCCTAAAGGGCGACTGTGCGGGACTGGGTCAAGAACTCCCGCAAGATGCGCTCGCCCGCCAGTACTCCCCGCTCCGGTAGGGCTGTGACGTTGGGAGCCGTCCAGGACTCGTCTGCCAGCTCTCCGTGGCCCGGGCGCCAAGCCCTGTCTGCTGCCAGTAGGAGGTCGGCGTCCAGCAAGGAGTCGCCGGCGGCCAGGGTCAGGGTGGCATTGGTGCGGCGGGCCACCTCTCGCATCGCTGCGCTCTTGGTGAGGGGCTTCGGGACGGCGTAGATCTTGCGGCCCTGCAACGACACCGTCCAGCCTCGGTTCTCCGCCCAGACCGCGAGTTCCTTCACCCACTCCTCGGGGAGGAGTTCGCGCTCGACCACGAGGTAGGCGAAGAGGTCCTCGGCGACGCGGTGCTTGCGTACCCACGCCGGGTCGGCGGTGTCCGCGAGGTACTGCCGGACCTCCTCCAGTGGGGCGCACTCGGCGGCCAGCTTCGCCTGCACCTGGGTGTGCCAGTTCTCGTCGGTCACGCCGTCGACGAGGAGGTGGCCGCCGTTGGCGCAGATCGCGAACTTCGGTTCCGGGCCTGGCAGGTTGATGCGCTGGTACTGCTTGCGGGTGCGGGTGGTGGTCGGTACGAAGACCGCCGCGTCACCGAGTTCGCCGAGTTCGGTGAGGAGTCCGGCCGCCGTCTCCGTCATGAAGGACAGCGGCTTGCTCTCGTGCACCTCGACGCAGAGCAGCCGGGGCGCCTGCGCGTCCGGCATGGTCAGGGCGAGGGCGGCCGAGGAGTAGATGAGCGTACGGTCGAGGTCGCTCGCGACGAGTACCGGCATCAGACCGCCACCGCCTTGCCGTCGGCACCGGTCGCACCGCGCGTGTACTTGGGGTGGATCAACCCCACGCAGGTGTACGGCAGTTCGGCCACCTCCTCGACGGGCACGCCTCTCTGCTCGGCGAGCAGTCTGACGTGGTCGAGGTCGGCGCCCGCACCGGCCCGCGCGAGGATCTTCCAGGGCACCCGGCGCAGCAGCACCCGGGTCGTCTCGCCGACGCCGGGCTTGACGAGGTTCACGTCGTGGATGCCGTACTCCTCACTGATCCGCTCAACTGCCGCCCAGCCCTCCCAGGTTGGGGTGCGGTCGGCGGCGAGCAGCTCCTTGGCGAGGACGGTCACCGCGTCCGATACCTCCGGGAAGCGTGCGGCCACGGCGTCCAGGAAGTCCACGGAGACGTCGACTCCGGCGAGTTCGCGATAGAACTTGGCGCCGTGGAAGTCGTGCGGGCCAACCAGGTCGGACCGCAGGACGGTACGCGAAATCAGCCCGGATACCGTCGAGTTGAGGCAGGCGGAGGGGATGAGGAAGTCCTCGCGGGTGCCGTACGTCCGCACGCAGGAACCGGGGTCGGCGAGCACCGCGATCTCCGGGTCGAAGCCGGTGATGCCGTCGGACTCCTCGAACTCCCTCACCGCGTCGGTGAGTTCGCGGGTGATGGCGCCCTTGCCGGTCCAGCCGTCGACGAACACGACATCGGCGGGGTCGTGGTGGGCGGCGAGATAGCGCAGCGCGTTGGCGTCGATGCCTCGGCCGCGCACGATCGACACGGCGTAGTGCGGGAGGTCGAGACCGTGCCGGTGCTGGGCCCAGCGGCGCATCAGGACGCCTACGGGGGTGCCGGCGCGGGCGAGGGAGACGAGCACGGGGTGCGGTGAGCGCTCGGCGAGGACGAGTTCGGTGACGGCGCCCACGGCGAGCGCGAGTCGGTCGGCGGCCTCGTCCAGGGCGGTGTGGAACAGCTGTTGGTACTGCTCGCTCGGCTGGTACTCCACCGGCAGCGACTCCGCGTAGTGCGCGCCGCCGCTCTGGATGGCTTCCTCGCGCTCCTCGGTCGGCGCCTCCAGCGTCACGTCCGAGAGGTCCTGGAGCAGCCAGCCGACCTCTTCGGGCGCGTACGAGGAGAAAGCGGGGCCGCGGAGGGGCTCGGGGAGCATGGGGGGCCTTTCGGGGACGTACGAGGGCACTACCGCGAGGATGACGTGCGGGGTGTGTGCGGCCAACTGAGCGAGCAGGCCGTGCAGTTCGGGGGTGTCAGCGCGGGAGTCGATGACCGCGACCACCGCGTCGAAGCCGGCGCCGGCGATGTTGTAGGCGTAGCGCTCGCCGGGGCCGTCCGCCGGGTTGTCGTGGGCCGGGAAGGAGATACGGGTGCGGATCGCGTAGCCCGGGTCGTCCACGGCGAGGACGGGTGAGCGGGTGGTGGTGGAGTAGGTGACGCCGGCGTCGACGACCTGCTCCAGTTCGCGGGCCAGTCTCAACGGGGCGTACATCAGCTCTTCGAAGCCGAGGATGTGCACGCGGTGCGCGCCCTCCGGGAGGGCGTCTGCGAGGCGGGCGGCCATTGCGGGGAGGGCGCGTTCGAGGCGTATTCGGTGCTGGGGGGTGAAGCCGTGTCGTCCACCGTCGGGGAGGTTTCTGGGCCAGCGGAGTTCGACTCGGGTAGTTCGGTTGGGGGTCGAGTGCGGGCCGGTGGGGGCCGGTCGCGCAGTTCCCCGCGCCCCTAGGGGGTTGGGGTTGGGGACGGTTTCAAGGCTCGGCCCAACCTCAGTGCTCAAGTCGGGTTCTGCGGCGTCGCCCTCGTCCTTTAGGGGCGCGGGGAACGGCGCGACCAGCCCAGACGGTGCCGCAGACGACAGACCACCCGCCCCGGCACCCCCCGACTCGTACCGCGCCACCAACTCCTGCCCCTTCTCCAGCACCCCCGCCGGCAGCCGAACCGTGCCCGATGCCGCCGCCACCAGGTCCACCCTCGCGCCGATCTCCGCCGCGAACTCGTCCAACCGCCCCGCGTCCGCCGCCGAACGCATGTCGACCAGGGCAACGACCACATACCGGTCCCGCGGATAACGCGCGTGCAGGTCACGGATGGTGTTCAGGACCGTGTTGCCGGTGGAGAACTCGTCGTCCACCAGGACCAACGGCCCCTCGCCGGCCAGCAGCGCCGGGTTCTCGGGCAGCAGGAGGTGGGACGTCGCGTGGGAGTGGGACTCCTCGAAGCCGCCCGCCGTGGCCACGCCGGCGACCGGGCGGCGGGTGGAGTGGAGGTAGGGGGCGACCGCGATGCCGTCCGCCACCGCGTGGCCCAGCCCCGTCGCGGTTTCGGCATAACCGAGGACCACCGCCCGGCGGGACTCCTCCGTGCCCAGGAGTTCGCGCACCCGACGGCCCAGGGTGAAGCCGTAGCCGTAGACCACGGACGGGGACTGCGGGACGTGCTTGCCGAGTACGTTCGACACGAGCAGGTGGGCCCGCTTGGGGTTGCGCCGGAGCGCCAGGCCCAGGAGGTCCGTCAGCTCGGGGTCGCCGAGCAGTTCGACCCCGAGCCGCTCCGCGACCCAACTGCCCGACCAGACCTCGTTATTGCCCGGCCGGACCCCGTCGTTCACTGCCTTGTTCATACGTCCCTTGCGATTCAGCCGGGGATTCCGGCGGCGAGCAGCTCCACGAAGCCGACGTCCTCGCGTGCGACCCCGAAGATCTCGGCGCGCAGCATCGTCCGCTCGGCCCAGGCGCGGTGCGGCTTCACCTCGTTCATCTTGTTCGTGTACGCCGAGCGCAGCACGCCCCCGCCGCCCCGCTCCGGCCGCAGGATGTCCTGCGCGTCGCAGAACTCCTCGTGGCTGACCACGGACAGCGCGTGCACGGGCAGCACGTGCGAGGGGTGGATGCAGGTCTTGCCCATCAGCCCGTTGGCCTGGTCGAGGGAGATCTCGCGCAGCAGGCCGTCCATGGCGTGCTCGATCAGCGCCTCGCGCAGCTCCTCCGCCTGGCCCTCCAGGAAAGGGCTGCGGCGCAGCTGCGGCTTGAACATGCGCTCCTGGACCCGGAAGTACTCCCACACCGGGCCGGTCACCGTGAACCCGGTGCCGTCGGCGCGGCCCAGCATGTTCACCACGTCACCGATCACGTTGGCGACGATCTGGACGTCGTAGGCCGTCATGTCGGAGGCGCGGCGCAGGCCGTAGGAGGAGCAGAAGTCCGTCACGCCCAGACGCAGGGCGAGGACGCGGTCGCGGTACTTGTCGACCGCGCGGGAGATGCCCTCCAGGGTCTCGACACGCGACTCGCGGTACAGCAGCTCGGGCGACTCCAGGACCGGCATGCCGAACAGCCGGTGGCCGCTCGCCGCCTCCGCGGCGGCCAGCGCCTCCAGGAAGGGGGTGCCGCTCTCCTCGGTGAACTTCGGCATCACGAAGCCGGAGAGCAGTTCTACGGCCGGGCCCATGCGGCGTACGAGATCGGGGATCTGCTCGGGCACGCGGACCCGGATGAACAGCAGCGGAAGCTCGGTGTCCGGGCGTGCGGCCAGCTCGGTGAACTGCTGGACCAGGTTCTCCTCGGCGGCCGGGACGTCCTCGTCGCCGATCGAGTCCTCCAGGCACAGCACCATCGAGACGACACCGCGTCCCGCCAGCTTGACGATGTCGTCGGCGAGGTGGGGTCGGGTGGCCGGGCTGTAGAGCGTGGCGCCCAGGGCCGCAGCGAGCAGCCTGGCCGGGGAGTCCGCGTCGAACTCGCACGGCTCCTGGAAGAAGAGACGCTGCCGTACCTCAGGGGCAATGTGCCCGAAATGACGCATAAAGCTCCCCCGTGGTGCCGTTGTGGTTCGTGATTGTTTTCGATAGGTGGCCGGTAATAGTACGTACAAACCCATGTCGAGGGTTCCCACCGGGCATGAACTTCAGGTAACTCGGCCGTGTCGGTGTCCGAACCCCCACGTTGTCGTGACCAGGACCGAGAGGGCAGGATGACCGCATGACGCACGCGATGCTGAAGGGGTCGAACGTCCCGCTGGAAGCCACCACGGTACGTGCCGTGCTGCGCTGGACCCCCGGGGCGGAGGTCCCGGACGTGGATGCCTCGGCGCTGCTCCTCGGCCCCGCCGGTCAGGTGCGTTCCGACGAGGACTTCGTCTTCTACAACCAGCCCCGGCACCCCTCCGGGAAGGTCTGGTGGCTCGGCAAGAAGCGTGTCGCGGAGGGCCCCACCGACACGATCCAGACAGATCTCGCCGGTGTCGAGCCCGAAGTCAGCCGGATTCTGGTGGTCGCTTCGGCGGACGAGGTCACCTTCGACCACGTACAGGGGCTGCGCATCCTGCTGTACGACGCGGCCGTCGCCGAGGGTGAACCGCTGCTGTATTTCGACATCAAGCCGGAGACCGGTGAGGAGACCGCGCTGATCTGCGGGGAGCTGTACCGGCGGGGTGACGGGTGGAAGTTCCGGGCGCTCGGCGAGGGGTACGCCAACGGGTTGCGCGGGCTGGCGATGGACTTCGGGATCACGGTGGACGAGTCGGAGGGGGTGGGGGTGGGGGTTGCTGAGGCGGGGGTCTCCCAGCCGTTGCCTCCGGCGGTTCCGGTGCAGGTGCCTCCGGCGGTTCCGGTGCAGTCCGGGTACGGGTATCCGCAGGAGCCGGTGACTCAGCCTGCGTATGGGTATCCGCAGACGGCGCCCGCGGGGACGTATGGGTATCCGCAGCCTGTGCCTGTTGCTACTGCGCCGGATCCGGACTTTCGGATGCCTCCGCAGGGGCCGCAGTTCATCTGAGGGTGGGTGCGTTGTTTTTTGGCTACCGGCCGGTGGGGGCTGGTCGCGCAGTTCCCCGCGCCCCTAAAAACTAGCGCTCGACCTTCGTCTTGTAGCCCCGCCCCCACTGCAGTCCCCACCCATACAAGCGGTCCAGCTCAGCCTGGAAGCCGTAGACGAACTTCACTTCCCGGCGGACGACCAACTCCCCCTTGACGTTCTCGATCATGACGACCGCGCAGGAGCGGGCCTGGGGGTGGCGTTCGTCGAGGCCTATCTCGATGCGGGGGCCGTTGCTGGGGTACAGCGTGACGATCGCGTGGGTGCGGTCGAAGGCCGGGGTCTGGTCGTAGATGTAGACGAAGACCAGGAGGCGCTTGATCTGGTCGCGGTGGTCGAGGTTGACGTACATCGTCTCGCCGGACGCGGAGCCGAAGCGGTCGTCGCCGCTGAGCTTCACGTAGGGGGGTGAGTTGACGTCGCCGAGGAGGCCGCCGAGGGGCTGGACCACGCCCTTGGTGCCGTCCATCAGCTCGTAGAGGCAGCCCAGGTCCAGGTCCACGTTGACCATGCTCTGGCTGTGGCCCATGACCTCCGGGGGCTTGAGCGCCTTGAAGGGGTGCCGGAGCAGGCTGTCCCGCTGGAGGCCGCCGATGTCGGAGGTCCGCATCCGCCAGGTGAGGTTGACGCGGAGGTTGCCGGTGGCCGCGCCCTGTTTGGTGAGCGAGACCTGGTGGTGCCGTTTGGTCAGTTCTATCGCGTTGCTGGCCGCGCTGCCCGAGTCGAAGTCGGCCTCGCGCCGCCAGATTCCGTCGAAGAAGCCCATTCCCGCCCCCACGTCCACATCAACGTCCCGCATGACAAAGCCGTCGGGGCGGCCGGACAGAGGACATGTCCTCGACGGCCGCCCCGAACAGAAGCGTTCCCTTACCAGGGAGCTTGTCACACCCCGGACGAGACCTCAGTCTTCTCGTCCGCGCCCGCTTTTCCCTCGGCTTCCGCGAGGGCCTTGTTCCTGCGGACCGAGGACCAGAAGGACCAGCCGATCAGGATGACGCCGACCAGGCCGGTGATGACCTCGTTGATCTGGTACTGGATGGTGACCATGAGGATCACGGCCAGGGCGCCGATCGCGTAGTGGGCGCCGTGCTCCAGGTAGACGTAGTCGTCCAGGGTGCCCTGGCGGACCAGGTAGACCGTCAGGGAGCGGACGTACATCGCTCCGATGCCGAGGCCCAGGGCCATCAGGACGATGTCGTTGGTGATGGCGAACGCGCCGATCACGCCGTCGAAGGAGAAGGAGGCGTCGAGCACTTCCAGGTACAGGAACATGAAGAACGCTGCCTGGCCGGCGAGGACGACCGCCGAGCGCTGCTTGCCGGTGCGCGCTGCCTCTTCCTCCTCCTCGTGCTCCCGCTCCTCCTCTTCTTCGAGCTTGTCCTCGAAGTAACCGGAGAGTCCGCCGACGATCATGTACGTGATCAGACCGGAGATACCGGCGATCAGGACCGTCTGCGCCTTGTCCGCGTGCGCGCCGCCGTGCTGGTGGGCGTGGGCCGCGAAGGTGAACGAGGTGATCAGCAGGACGATCAGGGCGATGCAGACCGACAGCATGTCGACCTTGCCGAGCTTGGCCAGCGGGCGCTCGATCCAGCGCAGCCACTGGATGTCCCGGTCCTCGAAGATGAAGTCCAGGAAGATCATCAGCAGGAACATGCCGCCGAAGGCCGCGATCGCCGGGTGGGCGTCGGTGACCAGCTGCTGGTAGTGGTCCTTGTTGTTGAGCGCGAGGTCGACCGCGTCGATCGGGCCGATCTTGGCGGTGACCGCGACGATGACGACGGGGAACACCAGCCGCATGCCGAAGACGGCGATCAGGACACCGATGGTGAGGAAGATCTTCTGCCAGAAGGCGGACATCTTCTTCAGGATCCCGGCGTTGACCACCGCGTTGTCGAAGGACAGCGAGATCTCCAGGACGGCCAGGATCGCCACGATGCCGAAGGCTTCCCACCCCCCGTAGAACGCCGCTGCGACAAGGCCGAGCGCGGTGACCGCGAACGACCAGCCGAAGGTTTTCAGAAGCACTGGCTACCCAATCGTGTGTTGGGGGTTCCCCCAGACGGAGTCTGGGGGAGGGTCTCCCCCCGCGCCGCACTCGGCTTTACTTAAAATTTGACGTCGAGCACTGAGTCTAGAGGGAGACTCCGCCGACCGGGACAGCCGGTGTGGATAACGCCCTTTACGAGACGTTGACCCCGAAGTCCATGGCGATGCCCCGCAGTCCCGACGCATACCCCTGTCCGACCGCCCTGAACTTCCACTCGCCCTGGTAGCGGTAGAGCTCGCCGAAGATCATGGCCGTCTCGGTGGAGGCGTCCTCGGAGAGGTCGTAGCGGGCCAGCTCCAGGCCGTCGGCCTGGTTGACGACGCGGATGAAGGCGTTGCTGACCTGGCCGAAGGTCTGGCCGCGGACATCGGCGTCGTGGATGGAGACCGGGAAGACGATCTTGTCGACGTCGGCCGGGACCGCCGCGAGGTTCACCTTGATCGCCTCGTCGTCGCCCTCGCCCTCACCGGTGAGGTTGTCACCGGTGTGCTCCACCGAACCGTCCGGGCTCGTGAGCTGGTTGTAGAAGATGAACCACTCGTCCCCGAGCACCCGGCCGCCGTTGCACAGCAGCGCGCTGGCGTCCAGGTCGAAGTCGGCTCCGGTGGTGGAGCGCGCGTCCCAGCCGAGGCCGATCAGGACGTTCGTGAGGTTCGGTGCGGCCTTGGACAGGGAGACATTGCCCCCCTTGGCGAGCGTGACGCCCATAGTGCTGGTCCTCCCCGAGGTGATGCTTCTTTGGTTGTCCTGCACTCCCCCGGAGGGGAGACCCTCCGGCGCCGCACGCGAACCGCGCGGCGCCGGACGGTGAAGCCTCCGTACATCGGACGCTCGTACGTCAGACGTTGACGCCGAAGTCCTGGGCGATGCCGCGCAGGCCCGAGGCGTAGCCCTGGCCGATGGCGCGGAACTTCCACTCCGCGCCGTTGCGGTACAGCTCGCCGAAGACCATGGCCGTCTCGGTGGAGGCGTCCTCGGAGAGGTCGTAGCGGGCGATCTCGGCGCCGCCGGCCTGGTTCACCACGCGGATGAAGGCGTTGCGGACCTGGCCGAAGGACTGCTGGCGGTTCTCGGCGTCGTAGATCGAGACCGGGAAGGTGATCTTGTCGACGTCGGCCGGGACCGCCGCGAGGTTCACCTTGATCGCCTCGTCGTCGCCCTCGCCCTCACCGGTGGTGTTGTCACCGGTGTGCTCGACGGAGCCGTCTGGGCTCTTGAGGTTGTTGAAGAAGACGAAGTTCGCGTCACTGGCGACCTTGCCCGCGCTGTTCAGCAGCAGGGCGCTGGCGTCGAGGTCGAAGTCGGTGCCGGTGGTGGTACGGACGTCCCACCCCAGACCGACGATGACCGCGGTCAGGCCCGGGGCCTCCTTGGTCAGTGAAACGTTGCCGCCCTTGCTGAGGCTGACTCCCACGAGTCCTCCATTGGTGTCCAGGGGCGGGGATGCCCCGTAGTGCGTCGGTATCGGATCAACGTCTCGATCCTAGTGACGGGTTCCCGACCCTCGCAGGCTCTGGAACCTAACAATCACAGGCTGTCGAGCGCCTTCACGTACTCGTTGAGGTCGCGCGCGTCCGGGAGGCCGTTGACGACCGTCCAGCGCACGACGCCCTCCTTGTCGATGACGAAGGTCCCGCGCACGGCGCAGCCCTTGTCCTCGTCGAAGACGCCGTAGGCGCGCGAACTGTTGCCGTGCGGCCAGAAGTCGGAGAGCAGCGGGTACTCCAGGCCCTCTTGCTCGGCGAAGACGCGCAGGGTGTGGATGGAGTCGTTCGAGACCGCGAGGAGCTGGGTGTCGCGGTCGGTGAACTGCGGCAGGTTGTCGCGCAGGGAGCACAGTTCGCCGGTGCAGACGCCGGTGAAGGCGAAGGGGTAGAAGAGCAGCACCACGTTCTTGTCGCCGCGGAAGTCGGAGAGCTTCACGGTGGCGCCGTGGTTGTCCTTGAGCTCGAAATCGGGGGCCTTGTCGCCGACCTGGATCGCCATCTCGTCCTGCATCCCTTCGGTGGGGCTGTTCGGGTGAGTCCACCCTGCGACCACCCTACGCAGCGATCACCGCATGCGGACGGACGGGCTGGCGTGGCCAGCCCGTCCGGGGTTCAACGATCGAGGTACCTCCGGGGTCTACCTCTTGGACTTGGCTGCCTTGGGCGTCACCAGCCGGCTGCCACTCCAGTCCTTGCCCACGCTGACGCTCTTGGCCGCGGAAAGGCCCGCGGTCGTGGCGGCTTCCGAGATGTCGCTGGGCTCGACGTAGCCGTCACGGCCGGTCTTCGGCGTCAGCAGCAGGATCGAGCCGCCCTCCTCGACGTACGAGATGGCGTCCACCAGCACGTCGGTCAGGTCGCCGTCCTCGTCGCGGAACCACAGCACCACGGCATCGGCGACGTCGTCGTAGTCCTCGTCCACCAGGTCGCTGCCGATGACTTCTTCAATGGCCTCGCGGAGTTCCTGGTCTACGTCGTCGTCGTAGCCGATCTCCTGGACCACCTGCTCGGGCTGGAACCCCAGCCTGACGGCAGGGTTCGTCCGCTCCTCCGCGTGGTCCGCGGTCGCGCTCACGGGTTGCCTCCTGATCATGTCTTGATGAATGTCCAGCATCGCGCGTGCGCGAAGCATTGGCCGTAGTCCACACGGACGGGCCGGATCGCGCAAGTACCCGGCGATTCGGAACGCCGAAACGGTGACGATCCTGGCCGTGTCGCCGCAACTCCAGGCACGCTATCGCGGCCGCTGGTGACGTACACCACAGCGTTCTGCCCGGTTTGCACGTTTGAGAACCCTCCGAGGGTACGCGACTCGAATGACTTTGCTAAACGAGTCACGGTTACCTCACGGTAGAGATGACGATTGCCATCCTGCGGTAGACCATGGGGAACGGTGCAGAACCATGGAAATCCAGCACCGATAAGCCTCATTAAGCCCTCATAGGCCCACCCCATCAGCCTCAGACAGTCCCCTCTGACAGGTAAGGAACAGCGTGGCTTCCGGATCCGATCGCAATCCGATCATCATTGGCGGCCTTCCGAGTCAGGTTCCTGACTTCGATCCCGAAGAGACCCAGGAGTGGCTCGACTCGCTCGACGCCGCCGTGGACCAGCGCGGCCGTGAGCGGGCCCGCTATCTGATGCTCCGGCTGATCGAGCGGGCCCGCGAGAAGCGCGTGGCCGTGCCCGAGATGCGCAGCACGGACTACGTCAACACCATCGCCACCAAGGACGAGCCGTTCTTCCCCGGCAACGAGGACATCGAGCGCCGCATCCTGAACGCGACCCGCTGGAACGCCGCGGTGATGGTGTCCAGGGCCCAGCGTCCCGGCATCGGCGTCGGCGGCCACATCGCCACGTTCGCCTCCTCCGCCTCGCTCTACGACGTGGGCTTCAACCACTTCTTCCGGGGCAAGGACCAGGGCGACGGCGGCGACCAGATCTTCTTCCAGGGGCACGCCTCACCGGGCATCTACGCCCGCGCGTTCCTCCTGGACCGGCTCAGCGAGCAGCAGCTGGACGCGTTCCGCCAGGAGAAGTCGAAGGCGCCGTACGGACTGTCCTCGTACCCGCACCCGCGGTCGATGCCGGACTTCTGGGAGTTCCCGACCGTGTCGATGGGCCTGGGCCCGCTCGGCGCGATCTTCCAGGCGCGGATGAACCGCTACATGGAGGCGCGCGGGATCGCGGACACGTCGCGGTCGCACGTGTGGGCGTTCCTCG
This sequence comes from Streptomyces prunicolor, assembly GCF_045162825.1. Classification (NCBI taxonomy): domain Bacteria; kingdom Bacillati; phylum Actinomycetota; class Actinomycetes; order Kitasatosporales; family Streptomycetaceae; genus Streptomyces; species Streptomyces prunicolor. The sequence continues at coordinate 3,336,722 of NZ_CP108676.1, forward strand.
GCGACGGCGAGATGGACGAGCCGGAGTCGCTCGGCCAGCTCTCGATCGCGGCGCGCGAGGGCCTCGACAACCTGACCTTCGTCGTCAACTGCAACCTCCAGCGGCTCGACGGGCCGGTGCGCGGCAACGGCAAGATCATCCAGGAGCTGGAGTCGCAGTTCCGGGGCGCCGGCTGGAACGTCATCAAGCTGGTCTGGGACCGCACCTGGGACCCGCTGCTGGCCCAGGACCGGGACGGCGTGCTGGTCAACCAGCTGAACACCACGCCGGACGGCCAGTTCCAGACGTACGCCACGGAGACCGGCGCGTACATCCGCGAGCACTTCTTCGGGCACGACCACCGGCTGCGCGCGATGGTCGAGAACATGACCGACGACCAGATCCTGCACCTGGGGCGCGGCGGGCACGACCACCAGAAGGTGTACGCGGCCTTCGAGGCGGCCAAGCAGCACCAGGGCCAGCCGACCGTCGTCCTCGCCCAGACGGTCAAGGGCTGGACGCTGGGCCCCAACTTCGAGGGCCGCAACGCCACGCACCAGATGAAGAAGCTGACGGTCGCCGACCTCAAGGGCTTCCGCGACCGGCTGCACCTGCCGATCACCGACCAGGAACTGGAGTCCGGCGCGCCGCCGTACTTCCACCCGGGCCGGAACTCGGAGGAGATCCAGTACATGCACGACCGGCGCAACGCGCTGGGCGGCTACGTCCCGACCCGTGTAGTCCGCTCGAAGCCGCTGACGCTGCCCGAGGACAAGACGTACGCGAGTGTGAAGAAGGGTTCGGGCCAGCAGTCGATCGCCACCACCATGGCGTTCGTACGGCTGCTCAAGGACCTCATGCGGGACAAGGAGATCGGCCGGCGTTTCGTGCTGATCGCGCCGGACGAGTACCGCACGTTCGGCATGGACTCGTTCTTCCCGAGCGCGAAGATCTACAACCCGCTGGGGCAGCAGTACGAGTCGGTGGACCGTGAACTCCTGCTCGCCTACAAGGAGTCGCCGACCGGTCAGATGCTGCACGACGGCATCTCGGAGGCGGGCTGCACCGCTTCGCTGATCGCGGCGGGTTCGGCGTACGCGACACACGGCGAGCCGCTCATCCCGGTCTACGTCTTCTACTCGATGTTCGGTTTCCAGCGCACCGGTGACCAGTTCTGGCAGATGGCCGACCAGTTGGCGCGCGGTTTCGTGCTGGGCGCGACCGCGGGTCGTACGACTCTGACCGGCGAGGGTCTCCAACACGCGGACGGGCACTCGCAGTTGCTCGCGTCGACCAACCCGGGATGTGTCGCCTACGACCCGGCGTATTCGTACGAGATCGCGTACATCGTGCAGGACGGGCTGCGGCGGATGTACGGCTCGGACGCGGAACACCCGCACGGCGAGGACGTCTTCTACTACCTCACCATCTACAACGAGCCGATCCAGCACCCGGCCGAGCCCGCGGACGTCGACGTGGAGGGCATCCTCAAGGGCGTCCACCGGATCAGTCGGGGCGCCTCGGGGACGGTTCCGGCGCAGATCATGGCGTCGGGCGTGGCGGTGCCGTGGGCTGTCGAGGCCCAGCGGATTCTCGCCGAGGACTGGAACGTGCGGGCCGATGTGTGGTCCGCGACCTCCTGGAACGAGCTGCGGCGCGAGGCGGTCGACGTGGAGCGGCACAATCTGCTGCATCCCGAGGAAGAGCAGCAGGTTCCTTATGTCACGCGGAAGTTGAGCGGGGCGGAGGGGCCATTCGTGGCTGTTTCCGACTGGATGCGGTCGGTTCCTGACCAGATTTCTCGGTGGGTGCCGGGGACTTATCAGTCGCTGGGTGCTGATGGGTTCGGGTTCGCTGACACGCGCGGGGCGGCTCGGCGGTTCTTCCACATTGACGCCGAGTCGATTGTGGTGGCTGTGCTGACGGAGTTGGCGCGTGAGGGGAAGGTTGATCGGTCTGTGTTGAAGCAGGCGATCGATCGGTATCAGTTGCTGGATGTTGCCTCGGCTGACCCGGGTGCGGCGGGCGGGGACGCGTAGTCGTTTTTCGTCTGCGGGTGCGTGGGGGCTGGTCGCGCAGTTCCCCGCGCCCCTAATCGGCGGCCCCTTCGGGGCGCCGATAAGGGGCCGCCCGCCCCCCTAACATGCCGTCATGAACGAACCCTCGGCACAAGCTCGTTGGGAGCAACGCACTCAGCGGCCTCTGCTGGCGCTCGCGGTGGGGTTTGCCGTCGCCTATGCCGTGCCGATCGTGGACACCACCGCCGGTCATTCGCTGACGGCGGTGTGTACGGGGGTCGAGTGGGTGGTCTGGGCGGCGTTCGCCGTCGACTATCTGATGCGGCTCGCGATGTCGCGGGACCGGCGGCGGTTCGTGCGGACGCACTGGATGGATCTGTGCGCGGTCGTGCTGCCGATACTGCAGCCGCTACGGCTGTTGCGCATGGTGTCGACGCTGATACTCGTCGGGCGCCGGGCCCGGATGGCCTCGCAGATCCAGCTCACGACGTATGTCGCCGGCGCGGTGATCGGGCTGCTGATGTTCGGTTCGCTCGCGGTGCTGTCCGTGGAACGGGACTCGCCCCACGGGAACATCCGGACGCTGGGTGACGCCGTCTGGTGGTCGTTCACCACGATGACGACAGTGGGCTACGGCGACCACGCGCCGACCACCGGGCTCGGGAGGATGATCGCCGTCGGGCTGATGCTCTCCGGGATCGCGCTGCTCGGTGTCGTCACCGCGAACATCGCCACGTGGTTCATCGCCCGGTTCGAGAAGGACGACGTGGAGGAACGGCGCCAGACGGAGGCGATCGAGGCGCTGACGGCGGAGGTGCGGGCGCTGCGGGCGGAGGTGGCGGCGCTGTCGGGGGCGCCGGTGGTGGGTGTCTCCGGGGCGGGGGCGGCTGCTCTGTCCGGAGCGGAGGCGGCGGCCCTCTCCGGGGCAGAGCAGTAGCCCTTTCAAAGGCCGATACAGCCCGGAAGAACGTCCGCTCGGCCTCGGCTCAGAAGAACGTCCACAGGACCGCCGCCACCGTGTCGATCGCGCCCAGGATGAGGGCCACCAGCGCCATCGCCCGGCGGGAGCCCGTCCACTTGCGGCCCATGGCCAGCCAGCCGCAGATCACCGCGATCGGGCCGAGGACGATTCCCAGGGTGAAGAAGCCCGCTACCGCGCAGACCAGTCCGATGATGCCGAGCGTCGCGCGGTCCGGCCCGCTCCCTGACCTCATGCGGCCACGCGAGCGGGGGGTCTTGCGCGTTCCGAAGCCCGTCATCGTCAACTCCCTGGGCGTCCATGCCAGTTCGGCCAGTTCCCTACGATGACCGGATACCCGCGTACACACAAAAAAAGCCTGCTTGCGCGCTGCCCCCCTCCGGCAGCGCGCCGCAGACCAACCCGTCCCCCCTGCCCTGCGGAGGACTTGACTTACTGTGACCTGCGGCGCGTACCGGACGCCAGGAATCTTTAGGGGAGTCACCCTGATAGGCGAAATCGGCCTGAATCAGGGTTAGATGTGCGCCGCGCCCGCGCCCGCCTCCGCGTTCTCGCCGCGCTTGGTCAGCAGGGCCACGAACACCGCGACCACCGCTACGCCGGCCGCGACGAGGCAGGCCAGGCTCATGCCGGAGATGAAGGTGTCGTGGGCGACCTGCGTGATCTTCGCGGCGATCGCCTCCGGGGTGTTCGGGGCGATCGGGGCGACGCCGACCTGTACCGCTTCGGCGGTGGCGTCCAGTTGGGGCTGGGTGAGCTTGGGCAGGCCCGCGTCCGCCCAGTTGCCGGCCAGGTCGTTGTCGACGCGGGAGGCCATCACGGCGCCGAGGACGGCCGTACCGAGGCTGCCGCCGATCTGCATCGCGGCCTGCTGGAGACCGCCGGCGACACCGGAGAGCTCCATGGGCGCGTTGCCCACGATGACCTCGGTCGCGCCGACCATCACCGGGGCGAGGCCGAAGCCCAGCAGGGCGAACCAGATCGACATGACGGCGCTGCCGGTGTCCGAGGTGAGGGTGGACATGCCGTACATGGCGATCGCGGTGGCCGCCATGCCGCCGGCCAGCGGGATACGCGGGCCGAGCTTGGTGATCGCGGCGCCGGCGAGCGGGGAGCCGACGATCATCATGCCGGTGAGCGGGAGGAGGTGGAGACCGGCGTCGATGGGGCTCATGCCGTGCACGTTCTGGAGATAGAACGTCACGAAGAACAGGCCGCCCATGAAGGCGATCGCCATCAGGACCATGAGGACGACGCCCGCGGACAGCGGGACGGAGCGGAACAGGCCCAGGGGGATGAGGGGTTCCGCGACCTTCTGCTCCCAGAACGCGAACAGCGCGAAGCCCAGCACCGAGACGGCGAGGAACGTCCAGGTCGTGCCGGAACCCCAGCCCCAGGTGGGCGCCTTGATGAGGGCCCAGACGAGGCAGAACATCGCGCCGGAGAGCAGCACGATGCCGAGGATGTCGAAGGAGCGCGGCGCGTTCTCCGCTCGGTGGTCGCGGAGGATCAGCACGCCGAGGACCAGCGCGATGGCGCCGACCGGCACGTTGATGAAGAACACCGACTGCCAGTTGACGTGCTCGACGAGTACGCCGCCGAGGATCGGGCCGCCCGCGGTGGAGGCGCCGATGACCATGCCCCACAGGCCGATGGCCATGTTGAGCTTCTCGGCCGGGAAGGTCGCCCGCAGCAGGCCGAGCGCGGCCGGCATCAGCAGCGCGCCGAACAGACCCTGGAGCACGCGGAACGTGACCACGAACGCGATGCTGTGCGAGAGCCCGATGGCGCCGGACGCGAGGGCGAAGCCGCTCACGCCGATCAGGAAGGTCTGGCGGTGGCCGAAGCGGTCACCGAGCTTGCCGGCGGTGATGAGGGAGACCGCCAGGGCGAGGAAGTAGCCATTGGTGATCCACTGGACGTCGGCGAAACTGGCGCCGAGGTCCTTCTGGATGGCCGGGTTGGCGATGGCGACGATGGTGCCGTCGAGGGCCACCATCATGACGCCGACGGCGACGGTTATGAGGGTGAACCACGGGTGGCCGCGCAGCCCCGTGGAGGGCGTCGGGTCGGACGGGGCAGCTGGTGCCTTGTCCCCCGGCCCCGTCGCGCTGATGGTGGTCTGACTAGTCATGCGTTCGAGGCTAATGTCAGCCGCTGACAGTTGACAAACAGGTTCAGATGTCGGCGACTGTCAACAACGGCGAGGAGAACGGCATGGAGACGTTGCGCGAGCGCAAGAAGGCCCGCACGCGGGACGCGCTGCTGCACGCCGCCCTGGAGCTGTTCACGACCAAGGGCTACGAACAGACCACGGTCGACGAGATCACCGAGGCCGTCGACGTCTCGCAGCGCACCTTCTTCCGCTACTTCGCGAGCAAGGAGGAGGCCGCCTTCTTCGTGCCCCGGCTCACCGAGACGCACTTCGTGACGGCCGTCCGCGCCCGCCCGCCGCACGAGGCCCCGCTGGAGGCGCTGCGCCGGGCCGTGCTGGAGAGCTGGGACACCATCAACGAGGCGATCCAGCAGGTCGTACCGCTGGACCTGCACATACGCACCTACCGGACGATCGAGTCGACGCCGGCGCTGCTCGCCGCACATCTGCGGCGCCAGCAGGAGCTGGAGGAGGAGCTGGCGCGGATCGTCGCCGAACGCGAGGGACTGGCGGTGGACACGGACCCCCGGCCGCGGCTGGTGGTGGCCGTGTTCGGCGGGGTGATGCGGGTGGTGGAGCGGATGTGGATCGCGGGCGACGACCTCAGCATCGAGGCGATGCGGGAGCTGACCGCCGACTACCTCGACGGGGTGGGACCGGCGCTCGCCGGGAACTGGCGCACGAGTCACACAAAGTGAGTCGTACTGAGTTTCTCGTCACGTACCGCTGAAACGTGATCCCCGTCACTCGGTTAACGCGAGACCCTCTCGTTCTCCTAGTGTGTCCTCCCAGTGACTTCCTTCGACTCCTCCCCCACGCTGAACGCCTGGCGCGCACTGGCCGCGCTGGCCGTGGTGTTCGTGATGCTGGCGACCACCGGTTGGACCGCGGTCCGCAGCCACCCCGGGAAAACGGCGCTCCAGTCCTCGCTCTCCGCGTGGGAGCACGGCCGGATCGACGGGCGCGAGCTGCCCGACCCGGACGCGTCCCCGACCCGGCTGGCCCGCTTCTTCGCCTCGCTCACCGCGCAGCAGCGCACGCGCCTCGCGCACCGCTACCCGCTCGCGGTCGGCAACATGAACGGCGCCCCGGTCTCGCTGCGCTACCGCGCCAACCGCGTCGCCCTCGACCAGCAGCGCGAGGTCGAGCGGAAGCGCATGCACGACAACCGTCTGACGCCGCTGGGCCAGCAGGAGGCGGGCCGCCTCATGCACCGCTTCGAGGCGCTGATGACGAAGGACCGCCACATCCTCGCCTTCGACCCCGAGGGCGCGGGCCGGATCGCCGAGGTCTTCGGCGACCTGAACACCGCGCAGCGTGTGTCGGTGATCGTCCCCGGCGTCGACACCGACCTGCTGACCTTCCAGAAGACCAACAAGGAGTACTCGGCACCGGTCGGCATGGCGCAGAACCTGTACGCGGCCGAGAACACGGCGAAGTCCAGGGCGGACAAAGGCGGCACGCGTACGGCGGTCATCGCCTGGGCCGACTACACCTCCCCCGGCGGCCTCGGCATCGACTCGGCCACCGCGGGACGCGCCGAGGCCGGCGCCGTACGGCTGAACGCGCTGGTGCGGGCGCTGCCCGGCAAGTCGCAGGTCGCCCTGTTCTGCCACAGCTACGGCTCCGTGGTGTGCGGGGTCGCCGCGCACGAGCTGCCGACCCGGGTGACCGACATCGCGGTGGCGGGCAGCCCGGGGATGCGGACCTCGAAGGCCTCCCACCTGCACACGCTCGCGCGGGTGTGGGCGATGCGGGACGCCGACGACTGGATCCAGGACGTGCCGTACATGGAGCTCGGCGGTCTCGGGCACGGCGAGGACCCGGTGTCGAACGCGTTCGGGGCGCGGGTGCTGGCCGCGAAGGACGCCGAGGGCCACACCGGTTACTTCGCGGCGGGCACCGACAGCCTCGCCAACTTCGCCGACATCGGTGTTGGCGCGTACCGCTCGGTGACGTGCGCGCACGAAGGTGACACCTGCCGAGAGGGTTTGTCCGGCGCCTAGGCGTCGGACGCGCGTAGAAACAGCAGGAAGTGCGGTCTGCGCGGGGATGGGACGGAGGAGTGTGTGCCGCCTACGATGAGCCGCATGGGTGACGTACTGGCCGGATTTCATGCCGCCTGGGAGTTCGAGTCCGACTCCGTGCTCATCCGCTACGAACGCGGCATTCGAACACCCAAGCTATTCCAGGCGCTCGGTGAACGCCGGATCCCCTTCGAGGCGATCGAGACGGTGACGCTCGCGCCCGGCAGGCGCGGCACGGTCGTGCTCCGCGTGGAGCCGCGGGCCGGGGCCGACCCGCTGATGGAGGCGGCTGCGGGTCAGCTGAAGGAGAGCTGCGATCCCTACCGCCTTGTCCTGCCGGCCGAGCGCGAGACGCTCGCGGAGTACTACGCCGACGAGTTGCGTGCGCAGCTGAAGCGGGAGGGGCCTGCCGAGCGGTTCCTGGTGGCCGCGCCTGCGGTGCCGTTGCGGTTCAAGGCGTACGACGGGAAGGCGACCTTCGACGGGAAGACCGTGGCGTTCCGGTGGTTCTGGACGGGGGCGTCGTCCGCGAAGTGGAAAGCCGGCGACCAGAGCTTCGCGATCGCCGACCTGAACGGGGTCGAGTGGCGGTCACCCGAGGTCTTTGAGGGGCATCTACGGCTGTTGCGTGGCGCCGAGTCGCTGCTGCCTGTCGATCAGGATCCGGCGGCTGTGGTGTTCGGGCTGGGGTATGGGCCTGTGCACGAGTCTCTGCCGTTCGCGGCGGCGGTCCTCTCCGCCGTCCGCACCGCGCGGCCTACGGCCGTGGTTCCGGCCATGCGGCGCGACCCTGCGGATATTGCTGAGCGGATTCGTCACCTCGGGGAGTTGCATCAGGCGGGGCTGGTGACCGATGAGGAATTCGCCGTGAAGAAGGCTGAGTTGTTGGCCGAGTTGTAGCGGGGACGACTTGTTGTTTTTCGGCCGCGGGTCCGTTGTGGCCGGTCGCGCAGTTCCCCGCGCCCCTTTCGGGGCGCTCCAGTTAAGGGCGCTACTTACTTACTCCCTGCTGGAAGAAGCGAACGACATGTCCGTGTAGCGGTCGCCTGCCACCTTCCCCGCGATCGGCTCCAGTAGGGACAGTTCCTCATCCGTGAGGATGATCCTGGTCGCCGCCGTGTTCTCCTCCACCCGGCCGGGCTTGGTCGTGCCCGGGATCGGGATGACCGGGAGGCCGTGGACCTGTGCCCGCTGCTGCACCCAGGCCAGGGCGATCTGGCCCAGGGAGGCTTCGTGCGCCTTGGCGACCGTGCGGACCGGGTCCAGGAGCGCGCCGTTGGCGGCCGCGTTCTCGCCGGTGAAGCGGGGTTGCGTGCGGCGGTAGTCGCTCTCGGTGAGGTCCTGTTCGGCGTTCGCGAACGAACCCGTGAGGAAGCCTCGGCCGAGCGGTGAGTACGGTACGACCGCCACGCCCAGGTCGGCGGCGGCGCCCACCAGGCTGATCTCGACGTCGCGGCTGAAGAGCGACCACTCCGACTGGACGGCGGCGATCGGGTGGACGGCGTGGGCGGCCCGCAGTTCCGCGCCCGTGATCTCGCTCAGGCCGAGATGCTTCACCTTGCCCTCGGCGACCAGTTCCGCCATCGCGCCGACGGTGTCCTCGATGGGGACGGCCGGGTCGCGGCGGTGCATGTAGTAGAGGTCGATGGTGTCGATGTCGAGGCGTCGCAGGCTGGCCTCGACCGCCTGGCGGATGTACGGGCGGTCGTTGCGGATGACGCGCCGGGTGGGCTCGCCGGGCGGGATCGACAGGGCGAACTTCGTGGCGATGACGACCCGGTCGCGGTGGGCCTTGAAGAAGGGCGACAGGAACCGCTCGTTCTCTCCCTGACCGTACGCGTCCGCCGTGTCGTACAGGGTCACGCCCAGGTCGAACGCGCGGTCCAGCGCGGCCTGTGACTGCTTCGCGTCCGAGGGGCCGTAGGCGAAGCTCATGCCCATGCAGCCGAGGCCCTGGACGCCGACCTCGGGGCCGGCCGCGCCGAGTCGTGCGGTCGGGATCGAGGTGTCGGTCATCCTGCCTTCTCCTGTTCGTAGGCGCGGCCGGCCGTGGCGTAGAAGTTGATCTTCCGGTCGAGGACGGCCAGGGTGTCCTGCAGTTCGGCGATCCTGGCGATGACGTCCCGGCGGGTCGCCTCCAGGAGTTCGAAGCGGTCGCCGTAGGTGTGCTCGCCCTCGCGCATCAGCTCGGCGTAGCGGACCATGTCGGCGACCGGCATCCCGGTCAGGCGGAGCTTGCCGACGAGGTCGAGCCAGTCGAGGTCGCGGTTGCTGTAGCGGCGCTGGTTGGTGTGCGAGCGGTCGATGTGCGGCATCAGGCCGATGCGCTCGTACCAGCGCAGGGTGTGTGCCGTCAGGCCGGTGAAGGCGACGACCTCGCTGATCGTGTAGCTGTCCTCGCCGTCCGGACGCCGGTCGGCCTGCGGCGGGCCCGCGCAGCTGTCGGTACTGGTACCCGTGGTCTCCATCACCGTCATGGCCACCACGCTAGGGCCTTGGAGTGCACTCGAAGCAAGCGGAACCGGTAAGAAATCCGCAGGACGGGTCGGGGGTGCGGTGGATAGCGTGCGGGACATGAGTCTCGTACGACGGGCCGCCCCCGACGATGCCGCCGAACTACTGCGACTGCGCCAGGTGATGATCGACTCGATGGCGGGTTCGGACCCCGGCACGGACTGGCACGCGGAGTCCCTGCCGACGCTACGGGGGCGGCTCGCGTCGGACGAGGACTTCGGAGCGTTCGTCGTCGATCACCCCGAGCGGCCGGGAGCGCTGGCGGCCCTCGTGGTCGGGACCATCGAGTACCGGATCGGGAAGGCCGGCAACCCGCACGGCAAGGTCGGGTACGTCTTCAGCGTGGCCACCGACCCGGACGCGCGGCGTCGCGGGTACGCGCGCGCGTCCATGGACGAGCTGCTGGCGTGGTTCCGCGAGCGTGGCGCCCGGCGCGTCCACCTCACCGCGTCCACGGAGGCCGAGCCGCTCTACGCCTCGCTCGGTTTCGTGCCCAAGCCGGACCCTTTGATGGAGCTGAAGCTCTGACCACTTAGGCTCGACGACATGTCCTTGCAGAGCCTCGCGCTGATCGAGAACTGGCCGGTGCCGACCGCCGCGGCGGCCGTCGTACGAGCCGACGGGACCGTCCTCGGCACCCACGGCCCGACCGACCACCGCTTCCCGCTCGCCTCGGTCACCAAGCCGCTCGCGGCGTACGCGGCCCTCGTCGCGTACGAGGAGGGCGCGATCGAGCTGGACGAACCGGCGGGCCCGCCCGGCGCCACGGTCCGCCATCTCCTCGCCCACACCTCGGGGTTGGCCTTCGACGAACACCGGGTGACCGCCCCGCCCGGCCAGCGCCGCCTGTACTCGAACGCGGGCTTCGAGCAACTCGGCGACCACCTCGCGAAGGCGACGGAGATCCCGTTCGCGGAGTATCTGCGGCAGGCGGTGCTGGACCCCCTGGGCATGACGTCGACCACGCTGGAAGGCGCCGACTCCCCGGCGAAGGACGGCGTTTCGACGGTCGAGGATCTCGCGCGGTTCGCCGCCGAGGTCCAATCCCCCCGCCTCCTCGACCCCCGCACGGTCGCCGAGGCGATGACGGTCCAGTACCCCGGCACCAAGGGTGTCCTCCCCGGCTACGGCCACCAGAACCCCAACGACTGGGGCCTCGGCTTCGAGATCCGCGACTCCAAGTCCCCGCACTGGACGGGGAGTTCGTCCTCGCCGCACACATTCGGCCACTTCGGGCAGTCGGGTACGTTCCTGTGGATCGACCCGGTGGCCGGGGTGGGATGCGTGGCGCTGACGGACCGGGCGTTCGGGCCGTGGGCGGTCGAGGCGTGGCCGCCGTTCACGGACGCGGTCCTCGCGGAGCTCTAGAGCATCTCCCACATCAACACCTCGGCCCCGGTGGCCGCCTCCACCACCAGATCCCGCGCGTCCGTGATGCGCGCGGCATCCCCCGGCCCCAACTTCTCCCCACCCAGGCTCACTTCACCCCGCACCACATGCACATACACATGCACCGCGTCCGGTACGGCCGTACGCTCCCCCGGCACGAGCCGCCGCACGTGCAGCATCGCGCCCGCCTCCGGCACCGCGTACGGCGTGGAGTCGGCGATGCCATGGACTATCTCGTACGACGGTTCGCCACCCGGTTCCAGCGGGGCGAGCCACATCTGTACGAAGGTCAGGGGTGCGTCGCTGTCGTTGCGCTCGACGTGCCGGACTCCGGCCGCCGAGCTGAGGCGCTGGACGTCTCCGGGGCGGACGCGGGTGAGGTGGCCGGTGGAGTCGCGGTGGCTCAACTCCCCTTCCACGACCCAGGTGACGATCTCCGTGTGGCTGTGCGGGTGTTCGTCGAAACCGGCGCCGGGGGCGAGTCGCTCCTCGTTGCAGGCGATGAGCGCGCCGAACCGCAGGTTGTCGGGGTCGTAGTGCGGCCCGAAGGAGAAGGCATGCCAGGACTGGATCCCGGCCTGCGGGTCACCCCCTGGGTAGCGCTCGGCGGAGCGCCGTACGTCCATCACGCCCTCAACGGTAGCCCTGCGGACACCGGCCCGATCCCCACGGCGTCCAGCCCGACGCCGGGTGCGGGCCCACCAAGTCCAACTGTCCCCACGTGGACGGCCGAGAGGGAGCCGTAGGGGCGCGCCGGTGTCGAGAGCCCCAGCGCGCGCAGGCGCGCAGCGCCGAGCACGGTGGGGCTCTCGACACCGGCTTAGAGCGCCCCGAAGGCGACCGAACCAAAAGATGGTGCAGTCTTGTCCCGTGCCCGAACCCGAAACCAGCAGACCCGTAGGCCCCCTGCCCCGTGCCCACTCGCACCCGGCGACTCTGAAGCGGCTGGAGCAGTCGTCCGGGAGTCTCGCCGCCCAGGCCATCGCGCGCATGGACGAGACGCTGCCGTGGTACCGGGCGATGCCACCGGAGAACCGTTCCTGGATCGGGCTGGTCGCGCAGGCCGGTATCGCCGCGTTCACCGAATGGTTCCGGCACCCGGACGCGCCGCAGGCCATCTCCACCGACGTGTTCGGGACCGCTCCGCGTGAACTGACCCGCGCCATCACCCTCCGGCAGACCGTCGAGATGGTGCGGACCACCATCGAGGTCATGGAGTCCGCCATCGACGAAGTCGCCGCGCCCGGCGACGAGTCCGTGCTGCGCGAGGCGCTCCTCGTGTACGCCCGGGAGATCGCCTTCGCAACCGCCCAGGTCTACGCGCAGGCCGCCGAGGCGCGCGGCGCGTGGGACGCCCGGCTGGAGTCCCTCGTCGTGAACGCCGTGCTCAGTGGCGAGGCCGACGAGGGGGCCGTATCCCGGGCCGCCGCGCTCGGGTGGAACTCGCCCGAGCATGTCTGCGTCGTCCTCGGCACCGCACCCGACGGCGACAGTGAACTGACCGTCGAGGCGATTCGGCGGGCCGCTCGCCACGCCAAGCTCCAAGTCCTCACCGGCGTGCTCGGCGACCGGCTCGTCGTCATCGCGGGTGGCAGTGACAATCCGCTCGCCGTCGCCAAGTCGCTGATCGGGCCGTACGCGGCCGGACCCGTCGTGGCGGGCCCCATCGTGCCCGATCTGCTCGCCGCCACCCGGTCCGCGCAGGCCGCCGCCGCCGGGCTCAAGGCGTGCTCCGCCTGGCAGGACGCCCCGCGCCCGGTACTGGCGGACGACCTGCTTCCGGAACGCGCGATGGCCGGCGACCCCGGCGCCCGGGACCAGTTGGTGGAGGAGATCTACAGACCGCTGGAGGAGGCCGGGTCCGCGCTCCTGGAGACGCTCAGTGTCTATCTGGAGCAGGCGAGCAGCCTCGAAGGTGCCGCGCGGATGCTGTTCGTGCATCCCAACACCGTGCGCTACCGGCTCCGACGTGTGACTGACGTCACCGGCTGGTCGCCGTCGGATGTACGGTCGGCGTTCACGCTGCGGATCGCGCTGATCCTGGGACGTCTGGCCGATGGAGATCCCCAGAACTAGCCTTTTGTCGGGGCTCCACAAATCCCCTTCCCGTTCTTCGTCCCTGTCCCCACGGGCGGCCGTGCCCGTCTCCAAGAGAGAGTGTGAGAGTGCTCGTACTCGTCGCTCCCGGCCAGGGCGCCCAGACGCCCGGCTTCCTGACTCCCTGGCTCGACCTCCCCGGTGTCGAGGACCGTCTGCGTGCCCTCTCGGCCGCCGCCGACCTCGATCTGGTGCACTACGGCACGAACGCCGACGCGGACGAGATCCGTGACACCGCCGTCGCCCAGCCGCTGCTCGTCGCCGCCGGACTGGTCTCCGCCGCGGCACTCGGTGACGTGTCGCCCGGTGCGGTCGCCGGTCACAGCGTCGGCGAGATCACCGCCGCCGTCCTCGCGGGCGTCCTGGACGACACCGCCGCTCTGACCCTCGTACGCAAGCGTGGTCTGGCGATGGCCGAGGCCGCCGCGATCACCGCGACCGGGATGTCCGCGCTGCTCGGCGGCGACCCGGACACGACGGTCGCGCACCTGGAGAAGCTGGGCCTGACCCCGGCGAACGTGAACGGCGCGGGCCAGATCGTGGCCGCCGGCACACTGGAGCAGCTCGCCGCCCTGGAGGCCGACAAGCCCGAGGGCGTGCGACGGGTCGTAGCGCTCAAGGTGGCCGGCGCGTTCCACACGCGGCACATGGGCCCGGCGGTCGACACGCTCGCCAAGGCCGCGCAGGAACTGACGCCCGGCGACCCGAAGATCACGTACGTCTCGAACAAGGACGGCCAGGCCGTCGCCACCGGTGCCGAGGTTCTGGAGCGGCTGGTCGGCCAGGTCGCCAACCCGGTCCGCTGGGACCTGTGCATGGAGACCTTCAAGGAGCTGGGCGTCACCGCGCTCCTGGAGGTGTGCCCCGGCGGCACCCTGACCGGCCTCGCCAAGCGCGCCCTGCCCGGCGTGAAGACGCTGGCCCTGAAGACCCCGGACGACCTCGACGCGGCCCGCGAGCTCATCTCCGAGCACGCCAACGCCTGAAGAAGGAGCCGTAGGAACATGTCGACGAAGATCAAGCCGAGCAAGGGCGCACCGTACGCGCGCATCCTCGGCGTGGGCGGCTACCGTCCGGTCCGGGTCGTCCCGAACGAGGTGATCCTGGAGACGATCGACTCGTCGGACGAGTGGATCCGCTCCCGTTCGGGCATCGAGACCCGGCACTGGGCGAACGACGAGGAGACCGTCGCCGCGATGTCCATCGAGGCGTCCGGCAAGGCGATCGCGGACGCGGGCATCACCGCCGAGCAGATCGGCGGCGTGATCGTGTCCACGGTCTCGCACTTCAAGCAGACCCCGGCCGTGGCGACGGAGATCGCCGACAAGCTGGGCACGAACAAGGCCGCCGCGTTCGACATCTCGGCGGGCTGCGCGGGCTTCGGCTACGGCCTGACCCTCGCCAAGGGCATGGTCGTCGAGGGCAGCGCGGAGTACGTGCTGGTCATCGGCGTGGAGCGGCTGTCCGACCTGACCGACCTGGAGGACCGCGCGACGGCCTTCCTGTTCGGTGACGGCGCGGGAGCGGTGGTGGTCGGCCCCGCCAAGGAGCCGATGATCGGCCCGACCGTGTGGGGCTCGGAGGGCGACAAGTCCGACACCATCAAGCAGACCGTGCCGTGGACCGAGTACGACAGCACGGGCAAGTTCCCTGCGATCACGCAGGAGGGCCAGGCGGTGTTCCGCTGGGCCGTGTTCGAGATGGCGAAGGTCGCCCAGCAGGCGCTGGACGCGGCCGGGATCACCCCGGACGACCTGGATGTCTTCATTCCCCACCAGGCCAACGAGCGGATCATCGACTCGATGGTGAAGACGCTGAAACTGCCGGAGCACGTCACGGTCGCGCGTGACGTACGCACCACCGGCAACACCTCGGCCGCCTCGATTCCGCTCGCTATGGAGCGGCTTCTGGCGACCGGCGAGGCCAAGAGCGGCGACACCGCGCTCGTCATCGGCTTCGGGGCGGGTCTCGTGTACGCCGCGACGGTCGTTACCCTCCCCTAGGCACTCCGTGCCGGATCATCATCGGATCCGGCACGGCTGTACTCACCCGCCGCTGCCGCGGCGGGAACGCCACACCCTCTGGATCACAAAGAAGGAGCGCCTGACATGGCCGCCACTCAGGAAGAGATCGTCGCCGGTCTCGCCGACATCGTGAACGAGATCGCCGGCATCCCGGTTGAGGACGTCCAGCTGGACAAGTCCTTCACCGACGACCTGGACGTCGACTCGCTGTCCATGGTCGAGGTCGTCGTCGCCGCTGAAGAGCGCTTCGACGTCAAGATCCCCGACGAGGATGTCAAGAACCTCAAGACGGTCGGCGACGCGACCAGCTACATCCTCAAGCACCAGGCCTGAGCCACCTCATAGGCCCGGCTGCATGGCCCCGCCACCCGGCGGTGGCGCCGCTTAATCCTCGTACCGTTGGAGAGAGAATTCCCGTGAGCCCGACCAATCGCACCGTGGTCGTCACCGGTATCGGCGCAACCACACCGCTGGGTGGCGACGTAGCCTCGACCTGGGAGGGTCTGATCGCCGGCAAGTCCGGTGTGAAGCCCCTGGAGCAGGAGTGGGCCGCCGAGCAGGCAGTCCGTATCGCCGCGACCATCGCCGTGGAACCTTCCGAGGTCATCCCGCGTCCGCAGGCCCGCCGTCTGGACCGCTCGGCTCAGTTCGCGCTGATCGCGGCCAAGGAGGCCTGGGCGGACGCCGGTTTCACCGACAAGGCCGGCGAGGACCCGGCGGTCGACCCCGACCGGCTGGGCACCGTCATCGCCTCCGGCATCGGCGGTGTGACGACCCTGCTCGACCAGTACGACGTGCTGAAGGAGAAGGGCGTCCGCCGCGTCTCCCCGCACACCGTCCCCATGCTGATGCCGAACGGCCCGTCCGCCAACGTGGGTCTGCTCGTGGGCGCCCGCGCGGGCGTGCACACGCCGGTCTCCGCCTGCGCCTCCGGCGCCGAGGCCATCGGCTACGCCATCGAGATGATCCGCACCGGCCGCGCCGACGTCGTCGTCGCGGGTGGCACGGAGGCGGCCATTCACCCCCTCCCCATCGCCGCGTTCGGCAACATGATGGCGATGTCCAAGAACAACGACGACCCGCAGGGCGCCTCGCGTCCCTACGACACCGGCCGCGACGGCTTCGTCCTCGGCGAGGGCGCGGGCGTCCTCGTCCTGGAGTCCGCCGAGCACGCCGCGAAGCGTGGTGCCCGGGTGTACGCCGAGGCGGTCGGGCAGGGCATCTCCGCCGACGGCCACGACATCGTGCAGCCGGAGCCGGAGGGGCGTGGCATCTCGCAGGCCCTGCGGAACCTGATGGACAACACGGATCTCGACGCGGCGGAGATCGTGCACGTGAACGCGCACGCGACGTCGACGCCGGCGGGTGACGTGGCCGAACTCAAGGCGTTGCGCAAGGTGTTCGGTGACGACGCGGACCACATGGCTGTCTCGGCCACGAAGTCCATGACCGGGCATCTGCTGGGCGGCGCGGGTGGCGTCGAGTCGGTCGCCACCGTCCTCGCGCTGTACAACCGGATCGCGCCGCCGACCATCAATGTCGAGAACCTTGACCCTGAGGCCGAGGCCAACGCGGATGTCGTCCGCGGTGAGGCTCGTAAGTTGCCGGTCGAGGGACGTATCGCCGCGCTGAACGACTCGTTCGGGTTTGGTGGGCACAACGTGGTGTTGGCGTTCCGGACGGTCTGAACTCCCTTGCCCGCATGAGGATTTAGGCGGCCTGTCTCTCTCTTTCACCACGTTGAGAGGCAGGCCGCCTCCTATGCTGGAACGCATGGGAAAGGGGGGACGGCTCTCGCTGGTCATCGGGTCGCAGTGCGAGAGCCTGGGCTCTGGGAAACACCTGGAATCCCTGGAGACGGCGGCCGGCGAGCTGGACGAGGTGGTGCGTCGGCCTGCCGTCGGTGGCTGCTCCCACGCTCTGCCAGAGCTCGATGGCCCCTTACTCGATCCGAGCCGGGACAAGCTCGACGAGGCTCTGGTCGACGCGTTCGATCGGGCCGACGCCGAGCGAGCGGTCCTGGTCCTCGCCTACATCGGTCATGGACTGCGTACCGATCACGAGTACTACGTACTGCCGAACAACGCGCAGGAAGACCTCGGGGCTCGGGTTCGCCCCTATCCGCTGGTCACCGAGATAGGACGCTTCCTGTCCGCGCGTCCGCGGCTCCAGGGGCTGATTCTGCTGCTGGACACCTGCGACGCGGGGCAGGGTGCGGTGACCGCGGCGAAGCGGTGGCTCGTACTCAACGAGACGGACATGGACCGCCGCTTTCACCTGCTCACCTCGTCCAGCCTGGAGCCGTCGTACGAGTGCGCGTTCTCCCGGGAGACCGCGCACATTCTGCGCCACGGCACCGTTCGTGGCGAACCACTGCTGTACTGCCGCGACATCCACGCGAGCGTCGTGGAACGGGACGTCCTGGAGCACCAGTCGGTCGGACTGGACTACAACGGCAGCTCCGGATCCTCCGAACTGTGGCTCGCGCGAAACCAGGCGCCTCGCCCGCTTGCCCGGGAGCTGCGGAACTTCCAGGCGACGCCGGACGTCGGCCGGGTGGTGGCTGCCACGACAGCGCAGACCGTGACCATGGTGCAAGCGTCGGCAGGCTCCGGAAAGACCACTCTGCTGACCGCGCTGACCCGGCCCGAACTCAGCAAGGACATTCCCGAGGGGTTCATTCACGCACTGTATGGATTACGGCCGGCGGATGACGTCAACAGCGTGGCAAGGTCGTTGGCCCACCAACTCCGGGCAAGCGTGCCGGGTTTCGCCAATGTCTATGTCGATGGGCCGGACGGAGGCAACAAGCAGTCGTTGCTGAACGCGTTGGACCAGCTTCATGAAAAGGTGCCGATCGAGCAGCTTTCGATTCGTATCGCCCTCGACGGCCTCGACCAGTTGCGGCAGTCGGTGCTGCCCGAAATCCGCGACCTGGTCACCGAATTGATCTACCGTCAGGGCTATCAGCAGACCCGGTCCATACTCGGCATGCGTGTCCTGCTCTCCGGTCGGCCGGAGGCCGCACCGACGTGGTGGGAGTTCACGTCCGTAGAGCTGACAGCCGCTCACGAGAACCAGATCACGGCTTATCTGACGAGACGCGGAATCGGAGATCACGTACACCGGCACGTGGTCGAACGGAGCGGGGGCAACTGGCTGGTGGTCACCCTGCTCGCCGACTGGCTGGAGGACTACGGTCTCGACACGCTCCCGGACGACACCGACGACACGTACACCCAGCGGCTGCACAAGATCCTGGGTGACGAACCCTGGGAGGACTCGGTCGTCGATGCCGTCCTGACCGTTCTGACCTCCGCCGCGTCCGCCACCGGAGCCGTCGCCGTCCCGGAGCCCTTGCTCCTCCAGGCTGTGGCCCATCTCCGCCGCTCCGCCACTCCGAAACTCGTAAAGAGCACCCTGCAACGCCTCAGACGGCTCGTCATCACTCGCCCGCTGGATGGTGAGACGCAGGCCTACGCTTTGTTCCACCCCACGCTGTCCCAGTATCTGGCCTCCGGGAAAACGCGTCCCGGGGCGGAGTTCGCCGTAGTCGTCGCAGCCGGCCACGAAGCCCTGGGCCAAGCGCTGCGCGAACTCGCTCCCCGAGGCAAGCAGATCGACGGAGACCCTCTCTACGACTATGCCGCCGAGGCGGAAGCCACCCACTTCTGGGAGCAGGACGACCCCAACGGAGTGGTGCAGTCTCTGGTCGACCGGCCTTCCCCCGTGCCCGAGACCAATCTCCTGCGCTGGTCGAACTGGCTCAGCCGGTTCAAGAAAGCGCTGGGCACTTACAACCTCGCTGTCCTGAACGCACAGGGAGGCGTCGCCCACTGGACCGACATGTGTGGCAATCACTCCGCCGCACGGAAGCTCTACGAGGAACTCGCTGCCGACTGCCAGGACGCTCTGGACCCCGCGCGTCCGGACGCCCCTCACCATCCTGACGCCGAGGAAATCCTCCAAGTCGGTGCGCTTGCCGCGGACTGGTTGGGCGTTGACGATCCCGCCATGGCAGTTCTCCTCTACCTCAAGCTGGAGACCGACTGCGGGCGCGCCCTGGGCCCGGAGCACTTCGTCACACTGACCACCCGGAACAACGCCGCCTCCTGGATGCGCCAGGCCGGCGATCCGACCCGAGCCCTGTTGCGGTTTCGCACGCTCGTGACGGACATCGAACGAATCCCGGGCTTGTTGGGCAGCCGCCTCCACCTCACAGCGCGCAACGGCGTCGCAATTTGTCTGCACGCAACCGAAAGGGTCACCGAGGCCATCGCGAGCTGGGGCACACTGCTCGTGGAGATCGAACGGCACCAGGGGGAGGACGCCGCCCTGGCAAGGGACGTTCGTCAGAGCATGTTCAAAGCGCTCCGTGCCCTGATGACGGCCGACTGACATCTTCCTACCGGGGCTCCAGAGCCTCTCGGACTGCCCGTCCCGTCTGCAGCTTCGTCAGGTACGCCTGGGCGCTGTGCGGGTCGTCCTCGCCGTTGTTCAGTGTCCAGTCCGACTCAAGAACGCCACGAGGATCGGCGAAGCGTTTGGCAAGGTCCGGCTCCGCCGCGATCACATCGTCCTTGTCGGCAAGGTTGACCCAACGCCCCACCAGCTCAGGGACCTGATGCTCACCGTCCAGCCGGTCATGGACGAATGTGCGCAGTCCGAGCGGGGAACCGAGAGTCAGCAGCAGCGGAAGCTCTCCCTCCAAGCGGAGAGCAGCCTCGTACGCGGCAACCGACCCGAGGGAGTGCCCCACCAGGATCCTCGTCTCGGGACCGATCAGGTCAGCGATCCGCTGCTGCACTTCCTCGTACACGGAAGGTTCGGTCATGTAGCGCGTGACCTGGACCAAGGACTTGTTGACGAAGCGCTGCGCGAACCCCATGCCCAGCCGACTGAACCACTTGAGCCGGGCGAGCCCGTTCACCGCGGCCCGTCCCGCCGACCTGCGGCCCTGCCGCCCTTCGTCTCCGCCCTCGATGTCGTAGAGGACCGTCCGAGCGATACGCCGGTCACCAGGCTCGGGAGCTCGGTCGCGCGCATTGCGAAGCCATTCGAGAGCCAGGGCGTCGGTGAGTTCCTGCTGGGTGCCGGTGAGTTCGGCCGGATCCTCGGCGGCTCCTTGAGCCCCCTTCTTCAAAAAGACATCGCCGTAGAACGCCATACGGGATTCCAGCCGACCCGGTCGGGCACTGCGCCACAATTCGTCAGCAAGCCTGGCACCGCCGGCAGTTCGCACCCCGCCGGCCAAGTCGGGCAGCCATTCCTTTTCCAGGGTGTCGGCCGACTTCTGCTCCTGGGCGATTCCGTGCACCAGGACGATCTCCGCCATCCCGCCCCCTCATCCCGTCGACCCGCCGCGATCGGCGGACTACGAGGGTGTCACGTCGCCGACATCCTGTCCCCGATTCGCGTGCACCCCCCACGCTCGACCGGGACGGCAAAGCCCCTAAACCACCTGATGCAACCAGCGCACCGGGGCTCCCTCGCCCGCGTACCTGAACGGCTCCAACTCGTCGTCCCACGGCTTGCCGAGGAGCTTGGCGATCTCTGATTCCAAGTTGGTCTCGCCCTGCTGAGACCTCGTCAGGGCTGCGCGGAGTCGGTCCTCGGGGATGAGGATGTCGCCGTGGATGCCAGTGACGGCATGGTAGATGCCAAGCTCGGGGGTGCAGCTGTAGCGCTCGCCCTCGGCCGTGGGGCAGGGCTCTGCGGTGACCTCGAAGCGGAGCAGGTGCCAGCCGCGTAGGGCCGACGCCAGCTTGGAGGCCGTTCCGACCTCTGCCTGCCAGGAGAATTCGGAGCGCCAGGTTCCGGGGGCGGCGGGCTGTCGGATCCAGTCGAGGCTGACGCGTGTGCCGAGCACCCCGGCCACGGCCCACTCGACGTGCGGGCACAGCGCGCGCGGCGCGGAGTGCACGTACAGAACTCCACGTGTCGTCACCGGGACCTCCGGACAGAGCGGGGCATCTTGCTGACTGGCGAACGGCGGCGGCAGGGCAGCCACGTTGAGGGCGAGGCTACCGTGCGGCGGCGCGCGGAGTGTGACGTACCGTCCCTCCAGGTACCAGGAAACGCCGCCATTCACCCATGGGGACGCTTGTACGGGGGTGTGCCGTTGCATCGGGTGGGTGCGGGAACTCTGGCGCGTTGTCAGTTGTGTGGTGATGGGTTGAGACCGTTGTGACTCCTCCACCCCGTGGACGGGGTGGCTTCTCGCTATGCCTGGTTGGCGTCGCGGCGGACCAGCCCGGCCCGTAAAACGTTGGTTGCTCCGACGACGTCGGCGTGTGCCCGGTGGCCGCACGAGAGACAGTGGAACTTTTCCTGGGTGCGCCGGTTCTCTTTGGCGGTGTACCCGCATTCGGGGCATGTGCGGGACGTGTTACGGGGGTCCACGGCCATCACTTCCCGCCCGGCGCTTTCAGCCTTTGCGTTCAGGATCGCGAGGAACAACCCCCAACCGGCGTCAGCGATCGAACGGTTCAGTCCGGCTTTGCTCGCGGCCCCGTTCGGTAGGAAGCTGCCCTGCTTCTCGAGGTCCGGCTTCGGCGCGGGAGCCTTGCTCATGTTGCGGATCTTAAGGTCTTCGTGCGCGATGAAGTCGTGCTCACGAACCAGGCTGAGCGCGGTCTTGTGCGCGTGGTCGAGCCGCTGGCGGCGTACCTTGCCGTGGATCTGGGCGACGTTGTCCACAGCGCGCTGATGGTTGCGGGTGCGGTCCTTGGCCCTGCGGCGCGGGAACCGACTCAGGGCCTGCTGCGCGACTTCGAGCTTTGCGGCGGCCTTGCGTGCGTGGCGCGGGTTGGCGATGTGCACGCCGTTGGAATCGGTGAGGAACGAGGCGATACCGAGGTCGATGCCGACCACTGAGCCGGTCGCGGGCTGCGGCTCGGGCCGGGACTGCTCGGCGGTCAGCACGACAAACCACTTACGGCCCTCGCGCTTGACCGACACGGTCTTGATCTTGCCGATCACCACACGGTGCTGGTTGATCTTGACGTGCCCAACGCCCTGGAAGCGGGCCCGGGTTACGGGGTCGTGCGGGGTGGAGTCCCACCGGCAGCCGTCCCCGTCCTTCGGGAAGTCCACCGTGTCGAACCAGTTCGCCCCACGGAAGCGCGGGAACCCGGGCTTGTCCCCGACTTTGATCCGACGGAAGAACGCGGCGAACGCTTTGTCCAACCGTCGTAACGTCGCCTGCTGCGAGGAGAAGGACCAGCGCCCCTGCCACTCGGGGTCGAAAGCCCGGATGTCCTTGAGCTGTCCGGACTGCTGCCCGTACCTCACGCTCGTCTTCGAGGCGTGCTGGTAGGCGTCGCGACGTTCTTGCAAGGCCCCGTTGTAGAGGGAGCAGTGATCGCGCAGCATCTCGCTCAGCGCGACTTGCTGGCCCACTGTGGGCCGCATGAGGAATTTGTACGCACGGATCATCCAGCCCACCCCCCTCCGGTCGAACTCCTTGATCCTATTACCCTTGGTGCATGTCACCAGGTTGGGAGCCAAACACCAATATTCGCCCAGTGGGTCACGTGGTTCACCGCCTGCACGCGCACTTGGTGTTTGGTGCCAAGTACCGGCGTGAAGTCTTCAACGACGACATGCTGACGCGCTGCGAAGAGGATCAGGTGCACCCACTCAAGAGGGTGTCATCGCGCTACCTGCAGCAGGAGTTCACCGGGCGCGCCACTGACGATCGTCAAGCAGTACATCGAGCAACAGAAACGTCCGTCGCGGTCTGCGGGTCAGCGCAATCCTGAGATGGGATTCCCTCCAAAGAGAGGGGTGGAGGGGATGTGTCTCAACATGCGAATCCGACGTCACCGTTCACGGGCCGTGCTCGCCGTCGTGGTGGCGAGTGTCCTGGGGGCCGCCGGCTGCGACGGGAGCGGGGGTACGTCCTCCGGCGCGCACAGCAAGAGTGGTACGGCGGCCAAGGCGAAGCCCGCTCCGTTGTGGGACCGCAGTCCGTCGTCGGTCGCGGCGGTCGGGGACTCCATCACCCGTGGTTTCGACGCCTGTACGGTGCTGTCGGACTGCCCCGAGGTGTCCTGGGCGACCGGCAGCGAGGCCTCGGTCGACAGTCTTGCCGTGCGGCTGCTGGGGAAGACAGGTGCGGCGCAGCGGAGTTGGAACTACGCGGAGACCGGGGCGCGGATGGCCGACCTGGCCGCGCAGATCGGTCAAGCGGTGGCCCGTAAGCCGCAGTTGGTCACCGTGATGGTGGGGGCCAATGACGCCTGCACGGCCTCGACCTCGGCGATGACCTCCGTGGCCGACTTCCGTGCCGAGTTCGAGGAGTCGTTGAAGTCGCTGCGCCGGGCGCTGCCGAAGACGCAGGTCTACGTCGCGAGCGTGCCGAATCTCAAGCGGCTCTGGGCGCAGGGGCGGACGAACCCGATGGGCAAGGCGGTGTGGAAGCTGGGGATCTGCCCGTCGATGCTGGCCGACGCGGACGCCCTGGACTCGGCGGCGAGCGAGCGGCGCGACACGGTGCTGGACCGGGTGGAGGCGTACAACAAGGTCCTTGAGCAGGTGTGCGCGACGGACAAGCGGTGCCGGTTCGACGGGGGCGCGGTCTACGACTACCGGTTCGGGACGGACCAGTTGAGCCACTGGGACTGGTTCCACCCGAGTACGGACGGTCAGGCGCGGCTCGCCGAGATCGCCTACCGGCACGTCACCGCGCGCGAACCCGTGACCTAGGGTTTCCCTCATGAGCGAACTTTTCGGCACCCTTCCCGACGGCACGCCCGTGCACCGCTGGACGTTGGAGCGGGCCGGTGTGCGGGTGCGGGTGCTGTCGTACGGCGGGATCGTGCAGTCGGTGGAGGTGCCGGACCGGGACGGGCACACGGCGGACGTGGCGCTCGGGTTCGCCGATCTGGACGGGTATCTCGCCCATCCCGAGCCGTATCTCGGGGCGTTGGTGGGGCGGTACGCGAACCGGATCGCGGGCGGCCGTTTCCCGCTGGAGGGTGTCACGTACTCGCTGGCGCAGAACAACGCGCCCAACTCCCTGCACGGCGGCGAGCGCGGCTTCGACAAGCGGGTGTGGGACGTCGATCCGGTCGAGCACGGGGTGCGGTTGAGCCGGGTCAGCGCGCACGGCGAGGAGGGCTTTCCGGGGCGCCTCGTCGTCTCGGCGACGTACACGCTGGACGAGTCGGGCGCGCTGCGCTTCGGCTACGAGGCGACGACGGACGCGCCGACCGTCGTGAACCTCACCAACCACAGCTACTTCGATCTGAGCGGCGCGGGCGGCACCAGCGGTGCGGGCGGTCATGAACTCCGGCTCACCGCCTCCCGGTTCACGCCGGTCGACGGCGATCTGATCCCTACCGGTGCGCTCGACGAGGTGGCGGGCACGCGGTTCGACTTCCGGGAGGCGCGGAAGGTGGGCTCGGGCTACGACCACAACTTCGTGCTGGACAAGGGGCTGACCCCGGCCCCGGTCGAGATCGCCGAGTTGTACGACCCGGCGTCCGGGCGGGTGCTGACGGTGGCGACGACCGAGCCCGGCATCCAGCTCTACACCGGTGAGCATCTGGGCGAGCCGTTCGCCCCGGGGGCCGGGATCGCCCTGGAGACCCAGCACTTCCCGGACTCCCCGAACCGCCCCGAGTTCCCGAGCACGGAGCTGCGTCCGGGCCAGGTCTACCGGTCGGAGACGGTGTACGGCTTCTCGGCCCGCTGAACGCGTCGGCCGACCGGGATGTGATGAGCCCCGGCCCAGGGGTCAGGTCCCGGGCCGGGGCTGTCTGTGGGGAGCTTGTCCCGGCTCAGACGTTAATCGTCGTGGCGACCCTGCGGTCCGCGATCGAGCGTCCCGCCTGGATCTCGTACGAACCCTTTACAACTGCCCACGAGTTCGCCGTCTCATCCCAGATCTCGAAAGCCCGTCGCGGAAGTTCGACGATCACGTCGACGCTCTCGCCGGGTCCGGCCTCGACCCCGGCGAAACCGGCCAGCCAGCGGGCCGGGCGCTCCGGGGCGGTGTCGGTGTCGGTGTTGGTCCCAGTGGGGGCATCGGTGGGGGCATCGGTGGGGGCCAGATAGACCTGGACGACCTCACGGCCGTGCCGGGCGCCCGAGTTGGTGACGCGGACGGTGACCGACGTCCCGTCCGTGTCGTCCGCTGCGATCTCGTCGTAGGTCCAGTCCGTGTAGCCGAGGCCGTGCCCGAAGGGGTACGACGGGGTGCGGGCCGCTTTCTCCCAGGCGCGGTAGCCGATGAACACGCCCTCGGTGTACGGGAGTTCGCCGTTGTCCGGGACGACCTGGGTGACCGGGGCGTCGGTGAGGGAGCCCCAGGTGGTGGGGAGGCGGCCGCCGGGTTCGTGGGTGCCGGTGAGGACGTCGGCGAGGGCGGCGCCGCCCTCCTGGCCGGGGAACCAGCCGAGCAGCACGGCGGCGACCTCGTCGCGCCAGGGCAGTTCGACCGGGGAGCCGGAGTTGACGATCACGACGGTGTTCGGGTTGACGGCGGCGACGGCGTGTACCAAGTCGTCCTGACGGCCGGGGAGTTGGAGGTTCGTTCGGTCGTAGCCCTCGGACTCGACGCGTTCGGTGGTGGCGACCACGACGACGGCGGTGTCGGCGCCGCGTGCCAACTCGACTGCTTCGGCGATGAGTTCGTCGGGGTCGCGCTGTGGTTCCTGGTGGACGAGGGAGAAGCCGATGACCTTGAGGGAGCGGTTCTCGGCGAAGCTCACGACGTAGGTCAGGGACACCTCGACCAGGGCGCCGGCAGTGAGGTCGACGCGGGCGCGGGGTTCGGGGGCGCCGAAGAAGGAGCTGAACGGGTCGTCCTTGAGCGGGCGTTGGACGTCGTCGTAGTACGTCGTGCCGTCGACGGTGAGGGTGAAGGCGCCCAGGCCCTTGATGCCGAAGGTGTGCGTGCCGGTGGCGCGCGGGGTGAAGGTGCCGGTGAGTTCGACGGTGTGGAGGGTGTCGTGGGTGACGCCCTCGGGGAGGTCGGCGCCCATCCAACGGAGCTGTCCGCTGGGCGCGGAGGCGGTGCCGATGACCTGGCCCGCCGCGTCCCGGCAGACGGCGCGCAGCTCGAACCCCTTGTCCGCGTCGGCGAGTTCGGTGTTCGGGTCGGCGCCGACGGCGTAGCTGAGGGTGCCTTCGGGGAGGGCGGCGGTGAGGCCGTCGAGCGGGGAGACGGTGTGGGGTGGGAAGACGATGGCGGAGCCGCCGCCGAGGACGCGGGCGTCGCGGGCTGCGGCGCCGAGGAGCGCTACGGTGCCGTTCGGCTTCAGCGGGAGGGCGTCGTTCTCGTTGCGGACGAGGACGAAGGAGCGGCGGGCGATCTCGCGGGCGAGGGCCTCGCCGTCTACGGGGGACGGGAGTTGGGCCTCGGCGACGACGGGTTCGGCGCCGTCCAGGATGCCGACGCGGGCGGCGAGCCGCAGCACGTTCCGCACGGCGGCGTCGACGGTGGTCTCCTCGACCTCGCCGTCGCGCACGGCCTGCGCGAGGGCCTCGCCGTAGACCGTCCTGGGGCCGGGCATCGCGGCGTCGAGGCCGCCCTCGATGGCGCCGACGGTGGAGCGGGCGGCGGTCCAGTCGGAGACGTTGAAGCCGTCGAAGCCCCATTCGCCGCGCAGGATCTCGTTCACGAGGTAGCGGTGCTCGGTCATCGTGGTGCCGTTGACCCTGTTGTAGGCGGTCATGATGCCCCAGGGGTGGGCGTTCTCGACGATCGCCTCGAAGGGGGCCAAGTACAGCTCGCGCAGGGTGCGTTGGGAGATGAGGTTGTCGACGGTGAAGCGGTCGGTCTCGGCGTCGTTGGCGACGAAGTGCTTGACGGTGGTGCCGACTCCGCCTTCCTGCACGCCTGTCACGTATCCGGTGCCGATCCGTCCGGTGAGGTAGGGGTCCTCGCTGTACGCCTCGAAGTGCCGTCCGCCGAGCGGGGAGCGGTGCAGGTTGACGGTCGGGGCGAGGAGGACGTGGACGCCCTTGCGGCGGGCCTCCTGGGCGAGCAACACGCCTGCGCGGTGGGCGAGTTCGGGGTCCCAGGCGGCGGCGAGGGCGGTGGGGGACGGCAGGGCGACGGAGGGGTCGTCGGCGGTCCAGCGCACGCCCCGGACGCCGATCGGGCCGTCGGACATGACGAGGGACCTCAGGCCGATCTCCGGGAGCGCGGGCAGCGACCACATGTCCTGACCGGCGAGCAGCCGCGTCTTGGCGTCCAGGTCGAGCTTGCCGAGGGCCGCCTCCACGACTGCTTCACGGGCCTCGTCGGCCGGGGTGCGGGTTCCCGCCATCGCTGTGCCTCCTCGTTGAGTCCGTACCGTGCGGTGCCTCCATCGTGCATCGATTACCTGTAGAGCGGTAGGTTTCGTAACCTTGCTGTTATGTGAACTGTGGTCGGGTGTCGTACGGTGACGCCATGAACGCCACGAACTCCAGGACCCGGCGCGAGGAACGACGCGCCGAGATCGTGCGGGCGGCCCTGGAGGTGATCGCCGAGCGCGGCTACCGGGGCGCGAGCCTGGCGGCGGTGGCGGAGCGGGTCGGGCTGACCCAGCAGGGCCTGCTGCACTACTTCCCCACGAAGGACGCGCTGCTCGTCGCGGTCCTGGAGGAGCGGGACCAGTGGGACGCCGTACCGGACAGCCGCTGGCGGGTCGACCTGCTGGCCTCGCTGGTCGAGTACAACGCGATGCGGCCCGGGATCATCCAGACCTTCTCCGCGCTCCTCGGCGAGAGCGTCACGGAGGGGCATCCGGCGCGGGGCTACTTCACCGAGCGGTACGTCCGGGTGCGGGCGAACATGGCGGGGGTCCTGCGCACCGAGTACGGCGACCGGCTGCCGAACGGGCTGACGCCCGAGCGGGCGGCGCCGCTGCTGGTCGCGGTGATGGACGGGTTGCAGTACCAGTGGCTGCTGGATCCGGAGTCGGTGGACATGCCGGGGGCGTTCCGGGACTTCCTGGCGCTGCTGGGCGAGGAGACGTAAGGCCTCGGCCAACTCCCCTGCTACTGCCGCCAGATGACGGCGAACGCTACTGGCGCCACATGACGGCGAGCGTCTTGCTCACCGCGCACACGAGGACGAGGACGAGGGCCCAGTCGTAGGCGCCGGCGAGGACCAGCGCGGCGACTCCGGCCCCGAACCACACCGCCTCGAACCCGACCCGGCCGGCGCCCCGCACCTTGTACCTGGCCTTCGGTGAGCCGCACAGTCCCCACAGCGCGGCGAGGACGAGGGGCGCGCCGAGCCCGAGCAGCCAGGTCAGCGGTGTGGCGAGGTCCCGCGTGAACCCCCAGTAGGCGACGGCCACGAGGACGCCGAGTTCGATGGCGAAGAGGACGCCGAGGTTCGCTGCCTTCGCTGTCTTCATGGGTGGCAGTATCGCGGGCCGCTCCGCCCCGCGCGCAAGACCGCATCAGGGGGCGGCCGGTGGCGGGTGTTGGGGGGACCGGGACCAGCTGGCCAGCAGCTTCAGGCGGTCCGCGGAGGGGGAGCCCGGTTCGGCGGTGGAGACGCCCAGGATCTGCTCGGGGTCGTCGGTGGGGGCGAACGCCTCGTAGCCCAGGACGAGTTCGCCGACGACGGGATGGTGGAAGCGCTTGGTGCCGTGGGTGCGCTGGAACACGTCGTGGTCGGCCCACCAGTGGCGGAAGTCCGCGTCCTGGACGGAGAGTTCGCCGACGAGTTCGGCCAGGGCGGGGTCGTGCGGGTGGCGTCCCGCGTACAGGCGGAGCGAGGCGACGATGGAGCGCGCGGCGTCCTCCCAGTCGACGTACAGGCTCCGGAAGTGGTCGTCGAGGAAGACCAGGCGGGCCATGTTGCGGCCGCGGGCGGGCAGCGCCTCGAAGTCCGTGTACAGGGCGCGGGCGAGGTGGTTGGCGGCCAGGACGTCCATGCGGCGGCCGTAGACGAGGGCGGGGACGTCGGTGAGGCTGTCGAGCAGCAGGCGCAGGCCGGGGCGGACGCGCTGCGGGGGCAGCGGGCGCGGACGTGTGTGGGTCGGTCGGGCGACCCGGAACAGGTGGGCGCGCTCCAGGTCGGTGAGGCGCAGGGCGCGGGCGATCGCGTCCAGGACGGACGCGGAGACGTTGAGGTGGCGTCCGCGCTCCAGGCGGACGTAGTAGTCGACGCTGACGCCGGCGAGCTGGGCGACCTCCTCGCGTCGCAGGCCCGGAACGCGGCGGGTGCCGGGCAGCGGGGCCAGGCCCGCCTCCTCGGGGGTGATCTTCGCGCGGCGGGAGCGGAGGAAGTCCCGCAGCTCGCTGTTGGGTTCCTGGGCCATGTCACCACCGTAGACCGGGTGACCTGGGGAGCAGCCGCGCGAAAGGGGGTCTGTCGGACCCCCGGTCGGAGTGGGTCTCCCACCCTGGGCGCGAGCGGTGGTCGTCTGGTGGAGAGCAGAGCACGTGGGAAACACGTGGGGAAAGCAGCGCAAGTACGCACCTGGAGGCCCGTGATGAAGCGCAGGATTCTCGGCGGTACCGGTATGTCGGTGAGCGAGTACGCGCTCGGCACGATGATGTTCGGCGCGATGGGCAACACCGACCACGACGAGTCGGTCCGCATGATCCACACGGCGCTGGACGCCGGGATCAACCTCGTCGACACCGCCGACGTGTACTCCGGCGGAGAGTCGGAGGAGATCGTCGGCAAGGCGTTGAAGGGCCGGCGCGACGATGTCGTCCTGGCCACCAAGTTCGGGCTGGCGATGGGCGAGGACCCCAACCGCCGTGGCGGCTCGGCCCGTTGGATCCGGCGCGCGGTGGAGGACAGCCTGCGCCGCCTGGACACCGACCACATCGACCTGTACCAACTGCACCGCCCGGACCCGCGCACCGACATCGACGAGACCCTCGGCGCGCTGTCGGACCTGGTCAGGGCCGGGAAGGTGCGGGCCGTCGGCGGTTCGTTCTTCTCCCCCGAGGAGATCGTCGAGGCCCAGTGGACGGCCGAGCGGCGCGGTCACCACCGGTTGCGCACCGAGCAGTCGCCTTACTCGATCCTCACCCGCGGGGTGGAGAGCCGGGTACTGCCCACCGCGCAGCGCTACGGCATGGGCGTGCTGACCTTCGGGCCGCTCAACTCCGGTTGGCTGTCGGGGCGTTCGGATCCCACCGCCGGGCATCGCAGCGCCGGCGCGGGGGCGAAGATGTTCGACCTCGGCCGGCCTGGTGTGCGGGCCAAGGCCGACGCCGTGCGCGAACTGACCGCGCTGGCCGCCGAGGCCGGGCTGCCGTTGCCTCATCTGGCCACGGCTTTCGTCCTGGCCCACCCGGCGGTCACCGCGGTACTCATCGGCCCGCGCCGCCCCGACCAGCTGACCGACCTCCTCGCCGCGGCCGACGTGCAACTCGGCGACGACCTCCTCGACCGCGTCGACGAGATCGTCCCGCCCGGGGTCGATGTGAATCCCGACGACTTCTACATCGACCCGACCCCGGCGATCACCGACAAACGGCTGCGGCGGCGGTGAAGGCCGTGGGGGTGGGTGCGGGGCGGCCTATTCGCCGGGACGTACTTCGTGGAATTTGCGGGTCATCGTAGGCCCCAGATGGGACACGATCTCGTGTCCCGGGTCACCCGGGTTGGGCATGTACCAGAGGAACGAGGTGACGATCACCTCGGTCACCGCCAGGACTCCCCTGTTCAACTGTTCCTCCAAAAAGGCGAGGACGGATCGCCAGTCCAGAGCATCCGGATCCCGCGAGATGAAGGACTGCACCACTTCCTGCGAAACCTCGTAGAAGTAAACGTGCGGCAGCAATTCGTCCATGTTGTTGAACACATGGGATTCGTAGGAATCCTCAAGGATCGGGAACCTGGTCACCAGGTCTTTCACCAGCTGCACGTCCGCACTCATGAGCACGGCCCCAGACCGGCGTAATTGCCGAGACCCGAATATTTTCCGGCATGGGCGTCATCGATCGCCGAAATCAGACCATTCGCGACCTCGATATCACGTGCTGTCCTCACCACGGCCTCCTTCTTTCCGCCCTTCAGTCTGACCACGTCATTCGTCAGGAATTTGTTGAGCGCGCTACGCATTTGCGTTGTGCTGCTGATGTGGTTCTTCCCCTCGACCGACGCTCCGCCGAGGGCTTCGTGGTTTGCTGCGGCCATTGCCGAACCGTCACCGACCGCCCTCTCGTTGCCCAAGCCGTGGAAAAGGGAGTTGACAACCAGCTGCAGCCGTGGATTGTCGACCTGCGGTATGCCGTCGCCACTGTTGTGAACGAGGACCGGCGTCTCCCCGGCCAGCACATAGTACGTATGCAGGTCATCGACCGTGAGGTTGTACGTCGTCGCGTGCCGGGTGTAGGCGCGGTTGGCCGTGACGATGACCGTGGCGCCCTCGTCGGTGAGGAGGGTCGTGCCCGGGGTCAGGGAGGCGGAGGCCGAGGCGGCCGACGGGGTCGTCTCCGCCGCGGCGGCCGTGCCGCCCGCCGAGTCCCACATGGCCGCGGGCGGCGCCGAGAAGACCGTCGTACCGTCCTCGTCGGCGGCCACCATCCCGCCGGCCGCCGTCTCGCGCAGTGTCACGCCGTCCGTGGCCAGGGCGAACTCGACCCGCTTCAGTTCCTCGCTCGCGGCGGCGGCGGCCGACTTCACGACCAGGAGTTCACGGAACCCCTCGACCGTCGCGGTCAGTTGGAGGTCCACGTCCGGCAGGACCGAGGCGTACGTCGCCGTCGCCCCTTCGATCACCGGCTCGGGGAGCTTGTCGGCCCAGCCCAGCGACAGCGCGGCGCCGTCCCGGCCAATCGACACCAACTCGCGGTCCCCGCCGCCCGAGAACGACAGGTCCACAGCGGCGGCCACCGGCCCGACCGAGCCGTCCGACCGCACCTCCAGCGTCGCGTCCGGCGCCCGCCAGGAACCGTCCGCGCCCTTGACCCGGACCACCGCGGCCGAGTCCGCCAGGGTGAAGGAGATCCCGTCGGGGTTCGCGTAGGTGGTCGAGTACTCCGAACCGAGGCCGGTCACCTCGACGCGTTCGCCGCTCGACTCGGCTTTCTCCAGGGCGAGTTGGGCCTCGGACCGCTCAGTCTGCTCGGCCTGTTCCGACTGCGACGACGGACGCGTCATCGTCGCCGCCGAGCCGACCGCCACCGGCAACGCCGTGCACCACAGCCCTGTCAGGACTGCGGCGACCATGGCTCCGCGCACACTCCGGCCCATCGCGATTTCCCCCCAAAAGATCACCGATACGCGAGGAGCAGCTTCCAGACCTAGCGCGGGCACGTCAAGGAATGGCAATGAGTCCATGGGGAAGCAACGAAGAAGCAAAGACCTTTACTTGCCCTGGAGTTCACCTCCTGTACATCCGCTCTCCGGACGGAACGGAACAAGGGCCGCATAAGGCTACGGCTGCCCCGGCACCAAATGTTCATCTTGCCGACCGGGCGATGGCGTGCGCCGCTTCCGCCAAGCCATACTGCGGCCGTCCGGCACCCCAGCGCCCCCGCACCCCACTGCGACGGAAGGCCCCAACCACCTTGAACGTCATACGAGTTCGGACCAGCGTCCTCGGACTTGCCCTGCTGGCCGGTTTCTCCGCCCCCAGTACCGGGGCGGCGGCCGAGACCACCCTGTCCCCGACCGTCGAGGAGCAACGGCTCGACAAGGCGGTCCCCCAGGAGATCCTCGAACACTCCGGATTCGACACCGTGGCACCGGAGTTCACCCACGCGCTCGAAGCCGCGCACAGTTACGCGCAGGCCCGGCGCGTCGTCGTACGCGAAGGAACCGCGCTGTGGCGGCGGGCGGTCGACCGGGCGCAGGGGCGGGGGTCGGCCGGCGGGGATCTCAGCCGGGACGATGATCGGCCGTTGTACTGGGCCCGGTTGGGGATGACTCGGGAAGTGCGGGGCTGGGAGCCGGAGTTCGGGATCAGTGAGGCTCAACGGAACGCTCTGCTCTCCGAGTTGGAGACGGCCTCGCGCGGGCAGAGCAGTATTCGGTATCCGCAGGAGAAGGCGCTGAAGCGGATTCTCGTGACCGGGTTCGACCCGTTCACGCTCGACGCGGACATCCGGATCTCCAATCCGTCCGGGGCCACCGCGCTCGCCCTCGACGGCACGGTGATCCAGACGGCGGACGGGCCGGCGCGGATCGAGACGGCCATGTTCCCGGTGCGGTGGGCCGACTTCGCGGAGGGGACCGTGGAGCGGGCGTTGCGGCCGTATCTGCCGAAGGTGGATCTGTTCACGACGGTGAGTCAGGGGCGGGTCGGCCGGTTCGACGTCGAGCGGACCAACGGGGCCTGGCGGGGCGGATATCCGGACAACGACAAGGTGTCGCGGACGGAGACGATCCCTGTCGCTGATCCGGGCTCGCAGCCTCAGTGGACGTCAACGACCCTGCCGTACAAGGACATTGTGGCCGCGAACACCGGGCGTTTCCCCGTCTACGACCACACCGAGGTGACGGAGATTCCGGCGGGCGGGACCGTTCCCGTCGTGCGGGCGGACGGGCCGACCTCGGGGTCCACGGCCCGTGCCGGGGGTGGCGGCAACTATCTCTCCAACGAGATCGCGTACCGCGCCACGTTGCTACGGGATCGGCTCGGGCTGCACGATTCGTTGCCCGGTGGTCATATCCACACGCCGGTACTGCAGTTCGGGACGGGGAACACGGACCCGGCGACGGGGGCGATCACCGATCCGGAGTTCGTGCGGAACCGGGTGGACATCATCGCGCAGGTGAGGGCGATGGTGACGGTGGCGATGGACGCGGCAGCTGGTTCACCGGGTTCGTAGGCACCCGGTACCGGTGCGGGCCGAAGCGGGGGCTGCCGCCCCCACACCCCCGCTTCGGCCTGAACGGCCTCGTCCTCAGACGCCGGACGGGCTGAGAATTGACCGGCGTTGAGAAGTGCCTCGCCCCCTCAAACGCCGGACGGGCTGAATGATGCCGGCCTGCGCTGAAAAGGCGAGCGCCTCACCGGATGCCGTCCTCAGTCATCCGCAGGGCCGGTGTCCTCGCCCTCCTGAAGAGCACCCTCGGTCTCCTCCCCCAACAGCTCCCGCGCCATCATCGTCGCCCCCGCCACCGCCCCCGGCATCAGGAACACCGCGACGAACGGGACCAGGAAGGACAGGCCGAGGGGGGTGCCGAAGCCCCAGATGAGGGTT
Organism: Streptomyces prunicolor; assembly: GCF_045162825.1. NCBI lineage: Bacteria > Bacillati > Actinomycetota > Actinomycetes > Kitasatosporales > Streptomycetaceae > Streptomyces > Streptomyces prunicolor. The sequence goes on from NZ_CP108676.1 coordinate 3,371,029, forward strand.
TTGCGGGAGCGGAGGAGGGTGAGGCGGGCGCGGAGGTCGATGCCTCGGCGTTGGAGGGCGACCGCGGTCAGTTCCTCCGTGAGGAAGAAGCCCGTGACGAAGAAGCCGATCACCGGGATGAACGTCTGGCCGATGAACGGGACGAAGCCGAGGGCGAAGAGGAGAATGCCCCACAGCACCGCGCGGACCAGGATGCGGAGGCTGTCGCGGGCCGAGATCCACAGTTCGCGCCAGAGGGGGAGGCCCGATTCCGGGGCCGTGCCGTCCGGGGAGACGTCCCGGTCGACCTTCTCGGAGAGGGTCTCGTAGAAGGGCTGCCCTATGAGGAGGGTGACGGCCGTGAAGGTCAACACCGAGAGAAGTAGGGCGAGTACGAACAGGACCGCCGTGAGGAAACCGCGGAACAGGCCCTGCCACGGGCTCGACCAGTCGTCCGCGAAGGGGGTCGCCCAGGTGACGAAGTCCTCGCCCCACAGGGCCAGCGCCACCAGCGCCGCCACGTACAGGACCAGGGTGATCAGGCCGGGGATCAGCCCGAAACCGTAGTGCCTCCCGTGCCGGGCCATCCAGCGCTGGCCCTTCAGGAGATAGCTGAATCCCGCGCCAAGATCATGCATGGGGTGAACTTTACTCAGCGTCAGCGCTATGTGGTCGACACCGCCAACACGACTCCCCGATCCGCCGTCGGCGACACCGCCGCCGTCACCCGTACCGCGGTCGCCCGGGCCACCCGGCCCGCGCGGGAGGTCGCCGCGAGGAGGGTCGGCTGGACGCGTTCCAGGGCGGAGAGCAGGAGTTCCTCGCCCGCGACCAGCATCGGGGCGGTCGCCTTCGTGGTGGCCGCCGCGGCCTCCGTGAGGTCGGCGAGGGGTGGGAGGGTGGCCCGGAGGATGCTCGCGCCCGCGGTCGCCGCCCGTTGTGCGAGGGCGACCTGGAACGGCAGCAGCGGAGCCAGTACCGCCGTCAACGCCTCGGCCACGCGCCGGAGTTCGGGGGACGCGTCGGCCAGGGTGTCGGCCAGCGCGCGGATCAGCGGGGTGAGGGCCAGCAGTACGCCCGCCGCCACACCGGCCGCCGCGGGCAGCAGCGGGGAGGCCGCCTCGACCAAGTCGCCGAGTGCCGTGGTGAATTCCTCGACCGCCGGTTCCACCGCGTCCAGGACGGGCAGCAGGCTGTCGCCGAGGACGGTCAGCAGCGCCTGGGCCGGTGCGCTCACCGGGTGCACGGCCAGCGGGGCGCCGGTCGTGCCGAGTCGGGTCAGGGTGTCGACGATGCGGTAGAACGCCTCCTGGGCCTGCGGCGACGCGCTCGCCTCGGCCAGTTCGGCGGTGGTCTCGCGCAGCACCCGTAGCGCCTCCGCGCCCGAACCGTCGCGTGGATCAAGGGTGTTGATCGCGATCCTGGTGATGTTCCCGGCCGTGTCCAGGAGTTGGCCGGTGATGTCGGTGGTGCTGCGTGCCATGCGCAGCACCTCGTCCCTGCTGGGGAGCGAAGGAATCGTTGCCATGGGATCTGGGACCTCCTCGCCGTACGCAGTCGTGCGCAACCGGCCGCGCCCGCTGCCCGGTAGCGATTCCGGTGACCTCTGCTCAGCATGCCCCCTTCCCGGCCCCGTGAATGCGCCATACGGGGCATCGACGACACCGACAACTTCCTGTTCACCGTTGAGTCGAAAAGGTGCGGCTCGCCGTACCGATCTCTGGAACCAAAGAGGAGGTACGCGTGCGCACCATTGCCAGAGCCGTCCCCCCGAGACCCGTTCTGATCGCCGCCGTCGCCCTGACCACCGCCGCCGGTTCGCTCCTGCTCTCCCCTCGCGTCGCGGGCGCCGACCCCCGCCCCGCCACCCGCGAGGGTTCCGCCCCCGACCGACGCGCCGCGCGCGCACCGGCCGCCGCCGCCCGGCGCGCCCTCACCGCCACCGTCCCCCGCGCCGATCCCCACCTCGGCTATCCCCGCCGCCAGGTCCTCTCCCCCGACCCGGCGAACCCCGCCGACACCTCCCGCAAGCTCGGCCTGACCCCGTACGACGCCCTCGCCCCGCGCCTGAACGCCCTCCAGCGGCTGGGCGACCGGGTGAGTGTCGAGGTCGCGGGCGTCTCGGCCGGCGGGCACCGGCTCTACCTCGTCACGGTCACCGCCCCGGAGACCGCCGACCAGGCCACCGCCCAGGAGCGGATGCGCGAGCTCATCGAGAACGCGCCCGCCACCGCCGCCAAGTCACCGGAGATCAAGGCCGGTTACAAGACCCCGGTCCTCTTCGACAACAACATCCACGGCGACGAACGCGAGGGCACCGACGCCTCCCTCGATCTCATCTCCCAGCTCGCCACCGCCAACGACACCGCCACCAAAGACCTGTTGGCGCACAGCCGCCTCTACTTCAACCTCACGGCGAACCCGGACGGCCGTATCGCGGGCACCCGCGCGAACGCCAACGGCTTCGATCTGAACCGGGACTTGATCACCGCCTCGCAGCCCGAGACCCGCGCGATCCGCGCGCTCACGATCGACAAACAGCCCGCCGTCCTGCTCGACCTGCACGGTTACGTCAACGGCACCCTCATCGAGCCGACCACTCCCCCGCACGGCGAGAACTACGAGTACGACCTCTTCCTCAAGAACACCTACGCCAACGCCCTGGGCATGGAGTCCGCCGTCAATGGCCTCGGTTACACACCGGCCAAGGACGGCGTCGAGCCCGTCCACATCCCCTTCCGGGACCAGGCGGAGGGCTGGGACGACTGGCCCCCGGTCTTCACCCCGCAGTACGCGGCCTTCCAGGGCGCGGTGGCCGCCCACACCGTCGAGATCCCGCTCCAGGTCAACAACGCGGCCTACGACACCCTTCCCACCACCGAGCTCCGCCGCCGCTCCGCGATCAACGTGGCCGTCGCGGGCGCCGCCATGCGCGCGACCCTCGACTTCGCCCGGTCCCACCGGACTTCGCTCATCGCCGACCAGATCGAGATGTTCCGGCGGGGCGCGGCGGGCGCCGAGCAAGTCCCGGTGTCGGCACGGACCGTCCCGGGCGTCCCGGGCATCGGCCCCGAGGACGTCTACACGACCGAATTCCCCCGCGCCTACACCATTGCGGCCGACACCGCGGGCGCCCGCCTCGTCGCCCACCTCATCGCCAACGACGTCCGCGTGCTACGCGCGGCGACCGGCCCGTACGTCATCGACATGCGCCAGCCCAAACGGGGCCTGGCGAACGCCCTGTTGGCCGACGGCCGTGACATCAGCGACAAGGTGACGGCCATGTACGACATCTCGGCGTGGAGCCTGGGCCGCCTGTGGGGCGCCACCGTCGAGGCCGTAACCACCCTCCCCGGCACCGCACTTGACGCCGTCACCGCCCCCTCCCCCACCGCCCGGGTCGCCCCGCACGGCGACCTGCGCCTGCGCCTCACCGACCCGGCCGAGTTCGCCGCCCTCAACTCCCTTCTGCGGCAAGGGATTCCGGTACGACGGGCAGCGGACGGCAGCGCGATCGTGCCGGAGTCGGCGCGAGCGAAGGCGACCGAGGTGGCCGGTGAGTACGACGTGGCCCTCGACGCGGCGCCCCTCACCGGCACCACCACTACCGCCCTCCACCCCGTCCGCGTCGCCGCCGCCGTCACCGCGGGCGAGCTGTTCGCGCTGCGGGAGATGGGCTTCGACGTCACGCCCGTGTCGACGGACATCCTGAACGCCGGGTTCGACTGGTCGAAGGCGGACGTCCTGTTCGTGTCGGCGGGCTTGGACCACGGCGACCTGACCCCGGCCGCCCGCACCGCCCTCGGCACCTTCCTCACCACCGGCCACGGACTCGTCGGCCGGGGCGTCACCGGTGCGGCCCTCGGCTCGGCGGCCGGACTCCTGACGGCGACACCCGTCGAGGGCGACGAGGAGGCCAACGGCGTTGTACGGGTGGTGAATTCAGGACCGGTCACGCTCGGCGCACCGGCCTACGGCTTCGTGTACGCGCCGGTGTGGTTCACCGGTCTCGGACCCGGGGTGCGGGTCGAGCAGTCGTACGCGACCGGGAATCCACTCGTCGCCGGGCACTGGCGGCCACTGGACGACGGAACCGGCGGTCCTGCCGCCGCGGCAGGGCGCCCCTCGGTCATCAGCGGCCCGCACGCCGTCCTGTTCGGTACGGAGCCCCTCTTCCGAGATCATCCGAAGGGGGAACTCCCGCAGGTCGGACGGGCGTTGTTCACCATGGCACACACGTACGACGGCACACGAGCGATGGCACACGCGAGCAGCGGATCAGTCGAGGAGAGCAGATGACCCAGGAGATCCACGGCACCGTAGCCGACGGCTTCGAGGCGGTGCGGGAGGAGTTCGCCGCGGTGGTGGCGGTCGAACGCGCCGATTACGAGGGCCAGTTGTGTGCGTACGTACACGGACGGCGGGTCGTCGACCTGTGGGCGGGACCACCCGGCACCGACGGCGACTCGCTCTATGGCGTGTTCTCGTCCACGAAGGGCGCCGCGCATCTCGTGGTGGCGCTGCTCGTGCAGGACGGCACGCTGGAGCTCGACCGCAAAGTGACGTACTACTGGCCGGAGTTCGCGTCCGAGGGCAAGGGCGCGCTGACCCTGCGCGAGCTGCTCGCGCACCGGGCGGGTCTGGTCGGGACGGACACCGGGTTCACGCTCGACGAACTGGCCGACGACCGCGCGGTCGCCGAACGCCTCGCCGACCAGCGGCCGTTCTGGCGCCCGGGCACGGCCTTCGGCTATCACGCCCTGGTGATCGGCGCGTTGACCGGCGAGATCGTACGGCGGGCCACGGGCCGTTCGCTCCGGGACGTGCACGAGGAGAGAGTGCGGGCGCCGTACGGGCTGGACTTCTTCCTCGGGCTGCCGGCGGCGCACGAGCCCCGATTCCGCACCGTCCAGCCCCAGTTGCTCACCCCGGAGCAGGAGGCCGCGCGCGCGGCGGAGCCGGCCGGGCCGCACAGCCTCGCCGCGATCGCGTTCAACGAGCACGCGGCGCAGCCGACGGTCCTGGAGTCACTGCCGAACGAGCGGGTGATCCGGGCGAAGGGTCCCGCGTCGGTCGGCGGGGTGGCGTCGGCGCGCGGTCTCGCCGGGCTGTACGCGGCGGCGATCAGTGAAGTCGACGACCGGGCCGCGCTGTTGAAGCCGGACACGGCGGCGGAGTTCGGGCAGCTGCACTCCGTCGGGTACGACGTGGTGACCGACACGCACCGGGCGTACGGCCTGGGTTTCCAGGCGACCGCGGACGCCTGGTACCCGTTCCTGGGTGCCGGCACGATCGGCCACAGCGGCGCGGCCGGCTCCCAGGCCTTCGCCGACCCCCGCAGCGGCCTGGCCTACGGCTACACCCGGCGCCGCTTCGCCTTCCCGGGCGGCGCGGCCCTGGAGAACGAGGGGTTGGTACGGGCGGTGCACAGCGCGGCGCTGGCTCAGTAACGTCCGTTCAGTGACGTCCACTTGATGACGAACGAAGGCCGCACCCCACGTCCAGGGGTGCGGCCTCGTCGTAGAAGCGTCTTGCGTCAGAGCTTGACGATCATCTTGCCGGTGTTCTCGCCCCGCAGCTGGCCGAGGAACGCCTCCAGGTTGTTCTCGATGCCCTCGACGACCGTCTCGCGGTACTTCAGCTCGCCGGACGCGACCCACGCGCCGACCTCCTGGACGAACTGCGGCTGGAGGTCGTAGTGGTCGCCGACGAGGAAGCCCTCGATGCGGCCGCGGGTCTGGATGAGGCGGCCGAGGTTCTTCGGGCCGGGGGTGGGCTCGGTGTTGTTGTAGACCGAGATCATGCCGCAGATCGCGATGCGGCCACGCTCGTTCAGGGAGCCGATCGCCGCTTCCAGGTGGTCGCCGCCGACGTTGTCGAAGTAGACGTCGACGCCGTCCGGGGCGGCCTCGCGGAGCTGCTTGCCGACCGGGCCGTTCTTGTAGTTGAAGGCCGCGTCGAAGCCGTACTCCTCGACGAGGAGCTTGACCTTCTCGTCGGAGCCGGCGGAGCCGATGACGCGGGAGGCGCCCTTGAGCTTGGCGATCTGGCCGACCTGGCTGCCCACGGCACCCGCGGCGCCGGAGACGAAGACCGAGTCGCCCTCCTTGAAGGAGGCGGTGCGCAGCAGACCGGCGTAGGCGGTGAGGCCGGTCATGCCGAGGACGCCGAGGTAGGTGGAGAGCGGGGCGAGGTCGGGGTCGACCTTGACGGCGCCCTTGGCGTCGATGGTCGCGTACTCGCGCCAGCCGCCGAAGTGCAGCACGTGGTCGCCGGGCGCGAAGCCCTCGGCGTTCGACTCGACGATCTCGCCGACCGCGCCGCCCTGCATGACCTTGCCGAGCTCGAAGGGGGCCGTGTACGACTTGGCGGCGCTCATCCGGCCGCGCATGTACGGGTCGACCGACAGGTACTTGTTCCGCACCAGCACCTGGCCCTCGGCCGGGGCCCGGGTCTCGGTCTCCACCAGGGCGAAGTCCTCGGGCTTCGGCCAGCCGACCGGGCGGCTGAGCAGGTGCCATTCGCGGTTGATCATCACAAGCGCCTTTCGTAGTGCAGGGGGCCGTGCGGGGTGGTTCGCACACTGCCAAATACTTCAGTACCTGAAACAACCATGCTCCTGAATATTTCATGATGTCAAGTAACGGGGTACTCTGAGTCCATGGCCACACCCGAAAAGACGCGTCGCTCCGACCCCGTGACCGTGGAGGTCGTCGAGCTGATCGGCGATGTCGTGGCGCGGTTCTACGCGGACTACGAGGAGGCGGCCGGCGACCACCGGCTGACCGGCGCGCAGGCCAGGCTGCTCAGCCTGCTGTCCCTGGAGCCGCTGCCGATGCGCAAGCTGGCGCTGAAGCTGAAGTGCGAGCCGTCGAACGTCACGGGGATCGTGGACCGGCTGGAGACCCGCGGCCTGGTGGAGCGCCGCCCCGACCCCGCCGACCGACGCGTGAAGCTCGCGGCGGCCACGGAGGAGGGGCGCCGGGTGGCCCGTAGCCTGCGGGAGTCGCTGCGTTTCGCCCGCGAGCCGCTGGCCGGACTGTCGGACGAGGAGCGGCTGGCATTGCGCGGGTTGCTGCGGCGGATGCTGGAAGTCTGAGCCGGACGGCTCACAGGCGTCCGAGCCGAGCCACCCACGGGCGTCCGAGCCGAGCGGCTCGGCAGCGCCACTCAGACCCTAGGAACGCAGCACCACTCGGACCCTAGGAACACCACCACAGGATCTGCTTGCAGGTCTCCGAGGGCGACGGTGTCGGGCTCGGGTCGGAGGACGACGGGTCCGAGGACGGGGTGGTCGCCGGGTCCGTCGAGGACGTCGACGCGGGGGACGTGGTGCCGCCGCCCGTCGTCGGGGTCTGCGACTCCTCGGGGTCCTTCGTTCCCTTCGCGGACTTCGACGGTGACGCGGACGGGGATGCCGACGCGTCCGGGGACCCCGTACCCGCGCTGGTTCCGACGGTCTTGGTGACGTCCAGGGGCTCCGCGGTCTGACTGGCCTCCGCATCCGCCCCGCCCTCCGCCGACGCACCCGGCGCCGCGGACCTCTGGCTGGAGAACGGCGCGTCGGTGCCCAGCTCTGCCAGGCTCAGGCCGCCCGCCGCCAGTAGGAAACCGGCCGTTATGAGAAGCACCCGGCGCCGACGCCGACGGTGGGCCGCGGCCTTGCGATCGCGACGACTTCCGCCCGCCGTACCGGCTCCCGCGCCCTCGATGGCGTCGTCGCCGTCATCATCGAAGTCACCGCCGCCGCTGTGACTGCCGACCCGCCCGCGCCCACGGCTCTTGCGCCGCGCGGCACGCCCCCGGGGCTCGCTGTTCTCGGCGTCTTCGTCGTGCCCGGCATCAGGTGCGTCCGCCTGCGGGCGCGCTTCAACCGCACGCGTGTGGGCCTGAGTTGATTCGGCCGGCGCTTCGGCTGATGCGCCGCACCCCGGGCACGCGAGGGCGCCGTTCAGGTGCCGGCCGCAGGGGTGGCAGTAGTCCATGACGCGGGAAGACTAAGTTCCTCACAGGTAACGTTCATAGTCGCGCCTGTGAAAGTTGTGTAGGGACGCGGCGGCAAACGACAAGAATCGACACGAACCGACGCCGCCGAGCGGTACGCCGATCGCGCCTCTTGCCGAAACCGTTACATGTTCGACCCATTGACACCCCCGCCCCGGCGTCCTTACTGTCTGCCCAGCATTTCGAACGTGAGCCGAAATTTCGAACAGCACTGAAGAGCACAGGGGGCATCTGCCGTGCGCATCACGGGAATCAGTACGCACGTGGTCGGGACGCCATGGCGCAATCTGACGTACGTCCAAGTGCACACCGACGAGGGCGTCACCGGCGTCGGCGAGACCCGGATGCTGGGCCACACCGACGCGCTGATCGGTTACCTGCGCGAGGCCGAGGCAAACCACATTCTCGGCTCCGACCCGTTCGCCGTGGAAGACCTCGTACGCCGGATGAAGTACGGCGACTACGGGCGCGCGGGTGAAATCGTCATGTCCGGCATCGCCGTGATCGAGATGGCCTGCTGGGACATCAAGGGCAAGGCCCTCGGCGTGCCGGTGTGGCAGCTGCTCGGCGGCAAGGTCACCGACAAGGTGAAGGCGTACGCCAACGGCTGGTACACCACCGAGCGGACCCCGGAGGCCTATCACAAGGCCGCCCAGGGGGTCATGGAGCGCGGGTACAAGGCGCTGAAGATCGACCCCTTCGGCACCGGGCACTTCGAACTCGACCACGCGCAGACCCTGTACGCGGTCTCCCTCATCGAGGCCGTGCGGGACGCGATCGGTCCGGACGCCGAGCTGATGCTGGAGATGCACGGCCGGTTCTCGCCGTCGACCGCGGTACGGCTGGCGAACGAACTCGCGCAGTTCAAGCCCGCGTGGCTGGAGGAGCCTGTTCCGCCGGAGAACCTGAAGGCGCTGGAGAAGGTCGCCGCGAAGGTGGACATCCCGATCGCGACGGGTGAGCGCATCCACGACCGGATCGAGTTCCGCGAGCTGTTCGAGAGCCAGGCCGTCGACATCATCCAGCCCGACGTCGGTCACATCGGCGGCATTTGGGAGACGCGCAAGCTCGCCGCGACAGCCGAGGCGCACTACGTCCTCGTCGCCCCGCACAACGTCGGCGGACCGGTGCTGACCGCCGCTTCGCTCCAAGTCGGCTTCTCCTCCCCGAACTTCAAGATCCTGGAGCACTTCAACGACTTCGCCGACGCGGAGATCAAGAAGGTCGTCAAGGGTGCGCCCGAGGTCATCGACGGCTACTTCCACCTCTCCGACGCGCCCGGTCTCGGCGTCGAGCTGGACACCGACGCGGCGGCCGAATTCCCGCAGCAGCAGGCCCGGTTCGACCTCTGGGCGGACGGCTGGGAGCAGCGCAAGCCGAAGGGCGCGAAGTGAGCACGGCGGTCGTCATCGCGGCACCGGGTGAGCACCGGCTGGCCGCGCACGAGCCGCGGCAGCCGGACGCGGGCGAGGCGCTGGTACGCGTCCACGCGGTCGGCATCTGCGGCAGCGACCGCGAGGTGTACCAGGGCAACAGGCCCGAGGGCTACGTCCGTTACCCCCTCACCCCGGGCCATGAGTGGTCCGGCACGGTGGACGCGGTCGGCGCCGGGGTGCCGTCGACGCTGGTCGGCCGCAAGGTCGTTGGCGAGGGTTTCCGCAACTGCCAGGTCTGCGACCGCTGTCACGCGGGCGAGACGACGTTGTGCACGGCGGGCTACGAGGAGACCGGCTTCACCCAGCCCGGGGCGATGGCCACCACCCTCACGCTCCCCGCCCGGCTCCTCCATGTCCTCCCGGACGAGGCCGACTTGACGGCGGCGGCGCTGCTTGAGCCGGCGGCCTGTATCGCGGCGGCGGCGCTGAAGGCGAACGCCCGGCCGGGTGAGCGGGTCGCGGTGGTCGGTACCGGCACGCTCGGGATGTTCGCGGTGCAGTTCCTGAAGGCGGGCTCACCGGCCGAGTTGCTCGTGGTGGGTTCGCGCCCGGACCGGGCGGCCCTGTCGGAGCAGTTCGGCGCCACGGACTTCCGTACCAAGCACGAACCCCTCCCGGACGACTTCGACGTGGTGATCGAGACCGCCGGCTCCGCGGACGCAGCCCGTACGGCCGCCTCGCTGCTCCGGCGCGGTGGCCGCCTCGTCCTCACGGGCATCCCGGCGCCGGGCGCCGAGGGCCTGGACCCCACCGATCTCGTCGTACGGCAGCTGGAGGTGCACACCGTCTTCGGGGCACCGCCGGACGCCTGGGCGCACACGGTGCGGGTGTTCGGGGCGGGCTTGCTCGATCCGCTTCCCCTGGTCACCCATGAGCTGCCGCTCGCCGAGTTCCCGCAGGCCATCGAGCTGGTGGGCTCCGGCGATCCCAAGGTCGGCAAGGTGCTGCTGCGGCCGTAGGAAACCCCAGCCGTACGCCGGCACGGGGTGACCTGACCACCCCGTGCCGGCGTACCACCAGAGTCTTTTTCTACCCCGAGCCGCGAACCTCGTCCGAAATACCGAACGCGAAGGACAGCAAGTGACCGACACCGCCACGGCAGCCCGCAGGCCCGGGGAGCAGGCGCTCTCCGCGCTCGGCCTGGGCGCGCCCGCCCTCGACCCCGCCGACGCCTCCACCCACACCTTCCCGGACGGCGGTCGCTGGCGCACCGAGATCCCCTCTTGCGAGGGGCCCGAGGCGCTGGCGGTCATCCTCAAGGAGTCCTCGCGCCTCGACGTGCCGATCCACCGGATCAGCCAGGGCAGCGGTGTCTGGATGCTGACCGACGCCGAGATCACCGAGATGGTCGAGGCCACGGCCGAACGCGACATCGAGCTGTGCCTGTTCACCGGTCCGCGCGGGACGTGGGACATCGGCGGGTCGGTGCGCTCCGACTCGCGCGGTGGTGGGCTGCGTGCCCGGGGTCATGACGCGGTCGCCGGGTGCATCGAAGACGCCGTGCGGGCAACGGAGTTGGGCGTCAAGTGCCTGCTCGTCGCCGACGAGGGTGTGCTGTGGACCTTGCACCGGGCGCGGGTGGCCGGGATCATTCCGGCCGACACGACGCTGAAGGTGTCGGCGCTGATCGGTCCGGTCAACCCGGCGGCGTACGCGGTGTACGAGAAGCTCGGCGCGGACTCGCTGAACGTGCCGAGCGATCTGACGCTGGATCACTTGACGGAGATCCGGCGGGTGTCGGCGGCTCCGATGGACATGTACATCGAGGCGCCCGACGACCTCGGTGGCTACATCCGGATGTACGAGGTCGCGGAGCTGATCCGCCGCGGCGCTCCGCTGTACCTGAAGTTCGGCCTCTCCAAGGCCCCCGGTATCTACCCGTGGGGCACCCACCTGCGGGACGTCACCCTGGACACGGCGCGGGAGCGGGTCCGGCGGGGTCGGCTGGCCCTGGACCTGCTGGCGAGGCACGGCGCGGACGGTGACATGGCGGCCCTTGGTACGAGGTTGCCGGGGACTCTCAACCGTTTCCCCGCAGAGAGTGCCACTGACTGATCAACGGGGGCTGCGGCCCGGTGGGGGCTGGTCGCGCAGTTCCCCGCGCCCCTTGATGGCGGGCCTGGGTTTGCGAGGTGCACCTGGAAACCGGGGGGTGCGTTTCGTAGGGGCGCGAGGCTGTATCGAATTGCGGCTCCGCCGCGGGGCGCGACCAGCCCCCACCGGGCCGCACCACACAACTCAACCCGCACCACCCGCACCTCTTCAGCACAGGCCCGCTTCAGAAGGGGCGCGAGGAACTGCGCGACCAGCCCCCACCGGGCCCGCACCACACAACACAACCGGCACCACCCCGCACCCGCACCACCAATCCGCACCCTGAACCACCCCCCACGCCCGCTGCACCTCTCAACGACGAGAAGAATGAGGCCAGTTCACATGCGCATCCGTAGAAGTCGCGCCCTCCCCCTCATAGCCGGCGCCGCCACCCTCGCGCTGAGCCTGTCCGCGTGCGGACAGAGCGGTTCGGGCGGCAGCAAGGAGAAGGAGACCACCGCCAAGGGCGGCACGATCGGCATCGCGATGCCGACGAAGTCCTCCGCGCGCTGGATCTCCGACGGCAACAACATGGTCAGCGACCTCAAGACCAAGGGCTACAAGACCAAGCTGGTCTACGGCGAGGACGACCCGGACACCCAGGTCTCGCAGATCGAGAACATGATCACCCAGGGCGTCAAGGGCCTGATCATCGCGGCGATCGACAACAAGTCCCTGAACAACGTGCTCCAGGAAGCCGCGGACGCGAAGATCCCGGTCATCGCCTACGACCGCCTGATCCTCGGCACCAAGAACGTCGACTACTACGCGTCCTTCGACAACACGAAGGTCGGTGTCCTCCAGGGCAACTACATCATCCAGAAACTCGGTCTGGACCAGGGCAAGAAGGGCCCGTTCAACATCGAGCTGTTCGCCGGCTCGAACGACGACAACAACACCAAGTACTTCTTCAACGGCGCGATGAGCGTGCTCCAGCCGTACATCGACAAGAAGATCCTGGTCGTCAAGTCCGGGCAGACCGCGCTGAACAAGGTCACCACCCTGCGCTGGGACGGCACCAAGGCGCAGAACCGCATGGAGGACATCCTCACCGGTTCCTACAAGAGCGGCCGGGTCGACGCGGTGCTCTCGCCCTACGACGGCATCTCCATCGGCATCCTGTCCGCGCTGAAGTCGGACAGCTACGGCACCGCCAGCAAGCCGCTGCCGGTCATCACCGGCCAGGACGCCGAGCTGGCCTCGGTGAAGTCGATCATCGCCGGTGAGCAGACGCAGACCGTCTACAAGGACACCCGTGAGCTCGCCAAGGTCGCGGACACCATGATCGACGACGTGCTCAACAAGAAGACGCCGCAGACCAACGACACCAAGACCTACGACAACGGCACCAAGGTCGTCCCCGCCTACCTGCTCCAGCCGGTGAGCGTCGACAAGACGAACTACGAGGACGTGCTGGTCAAGGGCGGGTACTACACGGACGCTCAACTCAAGTAAGCCCGCGTCCAGTTACCCGACCCCACACTTGATTGGTAGGCACGACCATGGCGGGACCCGTCCTGGAAATGCGCTCGATCGTCAAGACCTTTCCCGGTGTCAAAGCGCTGTCGGACGTCACCTTGACGGTCCGTCAGGGCGAGGTCCACGCCATCTGCGGTGAGAACGGCGCCGGGAAGTCCACCCTGATGAAAGTGCTCTCCGGCGTTCATCCGCACGGCAGTTACCAAGGCGACATCCTCTTCGAGGGAGAGGAGTGCCACTTCCGCGACATCCGGGCGAGCGAGCACCGCGGCATCGTCATCATCCACCAGGAGCTGGCGCTGGTGCCGTTCCTCTCCATCGCGGAGAACATCTTCCTCGGCAACGAGCACGCCACGCGCGGGCTCATCAACTGGAACGAGACCCTGCGGCACGGCACCGAACTGCTGCGCCGGGTGGGCCTGAGCGACCACCCGGAGACCCGCGTCGCCGACATCGGCGTGGGCAAGCAGCAGTTGGTGGAGATCGCGAAGGCGCTGTCGAAGAAGGTGAAGCTGCTCATCCTGGATGAGCCGACGGCGGCCCTGAACGACGAGGACAGCGGCAAACTCCTCGATCTCATCCTGGAGTTGAAGACCCAGGGCATCACCTGCATCATCATCTCGCACAAGCTGAACGAGATCCGCAGGGTCGCCGACTCGGTGACGATCCTGCGCGACGGCCGCTCCATCGAGACGCTCGACGTGAAGGCGCCGGAGACGACCGAGGAGCGGATCATCTCCGGCATGGTCGGCCGCGACCTCGACCACCGCTTCCCCGAGCGCACCCCGCACGCGGGCGAGCCCGAGGCGGCACCCGCGCTGGAAATCCGCGGCTGGACCGTGTTCCACCCGATCGACCAGCAGCGCAAGGTAGTTGACGATGTGTCAATAAATGTGCGCAGAGGCGAGATCGTCGGCATCGCCGGACTCATGGGCGCCGGCCGCACCGAACTCGCGATGAGCGTCTTCGGCCGTTCCTACGGCCGTTACGCAGCCGGCACGGTCCTCAAGGACGGGCAGGAGATCCGTACGAAGTCGGTCGCGGAGGCGGTGAAGCACGGCATCGCCTATGTCACCGAGGACCGCAAGCACTACGGCCTCAATCTCATCGACACGATCAACCGGAACATCTCGCTGGCCGCCCTGAACAAGGTCTCCCAGCGCGGAGTCGTCGACGAGCACGAGGAACGGCAGGTCGCCGAGCGGTTCCGCAAGTCCATGAACATCAAGGCACCGACCGTCTTCGAGCCGGTGGGCAAGCTGTCCGGCGGCAACCAGCAGAAGGTCGTCCTCAGCAAGTGGATCTTCGCGGGTCCCGAGGTGCTGATCCTGGACGAGCCCACCCGAGGCATCGACGTGGGCGCCAAGTACGAGATCTACACGGTCATCGACCAACTCGCCGCCGAGGGCAAGGCGGTGGTCTTCATCTCCTCCGAACTGCCGGAGCTGCTCGGCATGTGCGACCGCATCTACACGATGGCGGCGGGCCGGCTGACCGGTGAGGTGCCCCGGGCCGAGGCCACGCAGGAAGTGCTGATGCGCCAGATGACGAAGGACAAAGAGGTAACGCGATGAGCACGGACGTGACCGCCAAGAGCCCGGCCCCCGCGCCACCGGGCAAGAGCGGATCGGCCGCGGGCGGCGGCCTGTTGTGGCTGGTGCTGGACGGCCTGCGGCGCAACATGCGCCAGTACGGCATGCTGATCGCCCTCGGTCTGATCGTGATCCTCTTCGCGGTCTGGACCGGCGGGGACCTGCTGCTGCCGCGCAACGTCTCCAACCTGGTGCTGCAGAACAGCTACATCCTGATCCTCGCCATCGGCATGATGCTGGTCATCATCGCCGGGCACATCGACCTGTCGGTCGGTTCGCTCACCGCGTTCGTGGGCGCCTTCGCGGCCGTCCTGATGGTCAATCACCAGGTGTCGTGGCCCATCGCGTTGGTGCTGTGCCTGCTGATGGGCGCGGTGGCGGGCTCGGTACAGGGGTTGTTGATCGCCTACGCGGGCATACCGTCGTTCATCGTCACGCTCGCCGGAATGCTGCTCTTCCGCGGCCTCACGGAGATCCTCCTCCAGGGCCAGACGCTGGGCCCCTTCCCCAATGGTCTGCAGAAGTTCGGCAACGGCTTCCTGCCCGCGGTCGGCCCGAACACCAACTACCACAACATCACCCTGCTGTTGGGCCTGGCGATGATCGCCGTGGTGGTGTGGCAGGAGTTCCGCGACCGGCGCCGGCAGCAGGAGTTCTCGCTCGACGTGGCGCCGACGAAGCTGTTCCTCCTCAAGCTCGTCGTCATCGTCGCCGCGATCCTCTGGCTCACCATGCTGCTCGCCAGCTACAACGGGGCGCCGATCATCCTGATCGTCCTCGCCGTCCTGGTGGCCGGTTACGGCTATGTGATGCGCAACTCCGTCTTCGGCCGCCACATCTACGCGATCGGCGGCAATCTGCCGGCCGCGAAGCTGTCCGGCGTCAAGGACAAGCGCGTCACCTTCCAGGTGTTCCTGAACATGGGCGTGCTCGCGGCCCTGGCGGGTCTGGTGATCACCGCCCGCCTCAACGCGGCCTCGCCGAAGGCCGGCGACGGCTACGAACTGGAGGCCATCGCCTCCTCGTTCATCGGTGGCGCGTCCATGAGCGGCGGTGTCGGCACCGTCTTCGGCGCCATCATCGGCGGTCTGGTCCTCGGCGTGCTGAACAACGGCATGAACCTCCTCAGCGTCGGCACCGACTGGCAGAAGGTCATCAAGGGCCTCGCCCTGCTGGCCGCGGTCGGCTTCGACGTGTGGAACAAACGCAAGTCCGGTTCGTAACTTCAGCGCGACGCTCCGCTGGGAAGGCCGTACGAAAACTGCGCGCCGTACGTGGCTGGTCGCGCACACGCGGCGGTAGCCGCATTTCGATACAGCCCCGCGCCCCTTTGGGGCGCGGGCCCAGCGGGGCCCCTCCAACTCACATGGGAGAGCCGCTACATGGAACTGAACAGACGCACGGTCATTGCAGGTGCCGCGGCAGCCGGTATCGCCGCGAGCACACTCGGCACAGGTACGGCGCAGGCAGCCTCGGGAGGCAGAAAGCCCGTGAAGGAACTCTTCGGCACCCTCGCCGACGGCAGCAAGGTCTACCGCTGGTCGCTGGAGAACGGCGGCACCCGGCTCAAGGTGCTGTCGTGGGGCGGAGTCGTCCAGTCCCTGGAACTCCCGGACCGGCACGGCAAGTACGCCAACGTCTCGCTGGGCTTCGACAACATCGCCGACTACGTGGCGAAGACCCCGTACTTCGGCGCGCTGATCGGCCGCTACGGCAACCGCATCGCCAAGGGCCAGTTCGCCCTGGACGGCAAGAGCTACCAGGTCTCTGTCAACGACGGGGTCAACAGCCTGCACGGCGGCACCCAGGGCTTCGACAAGCACATCTGGGACGTGGAGGGCTTCACCTCCGGCTCCGACGTCGGCCTGCACCTCTACTACACCAGCGTCGACGGCGAGATGGGCTACCCGGGCACCCTCAAGGTGAAGGTGACGTACACGCTCAACAAGCACGGCGACTGGCGCATCGACTACGAGGCCACCACCGACAAGGCCACGGTCGTCAACCTGACCAGCCACGTCTACTGGAACCTCGCCGGCGAGGGCAGCGGCACGATCGAGAACCACCAGCTCACGATCCCCGCCGCCCGCTACACGCCGACCGACTCGGGGCTGATCCCCACGGGCGAACTGGCCAAGGTCTCCGCCACCCCCTTCGACTTCCGCAAGACCAAGCCGATCGGCCGCGACATCCGGGCCGGCCACGTCCAGCAGGTGCAGGCCAAGGGCTACGACCACAACTGGGCCCTCGACAAGGGCATCACCGCGAAGCCCGAGCACGCCGCGACCCTGCACGACCCGCACTCCGGCCGCACCCTGAAGATCGCCACCGACCAGCCGGGGCTGCAGTTCTACACCGGCAACTTCCTCGACGGCACGCTCACGGGTACCGGCGGCCACACCTACCGCCAGGGCGACGCGCTCTGCCTGGAGACCCAGCACTTCCCGGACTCGCCGAACCACGCGAACTTCCCGTCGACGGTGCTGCGGCCCGGTCAGACGTACAAGACGTCGACGATCCACACGTTCGGCAACTGAAGAGGCACAACCGACGCGTAGTTCGGAACCGGGGTTCCCGAACACACACCATTTTCACATCCGTTGAACAGCGCCACTCGCGTATCCGTATCCATGGGTGGCCCGTGCTCCCCCGCGCGGGCCACCCAAGACGACGGGCCCGGTCGTCCCCGCCGGGCCCGCCTTCATACGGAGGTTCCATTGGCCGACTCCAACGTCACCTCGCTGTTCCGCAGTACGGCGGCGCACAGCCCGTCGATGGCAGCGCTGGCGCGTGAGAGCGACGGCACCGGCCCCGTGGACTTCTGTATCCCGTGCAACCCGTACTTCCCCACCCCCGCCATGTTCGACGACATGGCGGCCCGGTTGCGCGAGATCATCACGTACTACCCGAGCAGCGCCGACACCATCACGGCCGAGCTGTGCAACCTGCTCCAACTCCCGCCGAGCTGCGTGGCGATGGGCAACGGTTCGACCGAACTGATCACCTGGATCGACCACTTGATGGTGCGCGAGTCACTCGCCATCCCCGTCCCCACCTTCGGCCGCTGGACCGACCAGCCCATGGAGACCGGCAAGCGGGTCGACATGTTCCCGCTCCAGGAGTCCAGCGGTTTCGCCCTGGACCTCACGCAGTACGCCGAGTTCATCCGCAAGCGCAACACCAAGGTCGCGGTCATCTGCAACCCGAACAACCCCGACGGCGGCTATCTGCACAAGCAGGCGCTCGTCCAGTTCATGGACGCGATGGCCGACCTGGATCTCATCATCATCGACGAGTCGTTCCTGGAGTTCGCCGACGCGGAGGTCGAACCCAGCGTCGTACAAGAGGCGATGCTCCGCCCCAACGTCGTCGTGCTGCGCAGCCTCGGCAAGAACTTCGGTCTGCACGGCATACGGTTCGGCTACCTCGTCGCCAACCCGGCTCTCGCGGGCCGCATACGCTCCATGCTCCCCAAGTGGAACCTCAACGCCTTTGCCGAGCATGTGGTGTTCATCCTCAAGGAGCACGGCGCGGAGTACGCGCAGAGCCTCCAGCAGGTGCGCCGCGACCGGCTCGACATGGCGAGCCATCTCTCCGCGCTGCCCGGTCTGACGGTCTATCCGTCGCAGGGCAACTTCCTCTTCGTACGCCTCCCCGTCGGCGCCGAAGGCACGGTGGTGCGGGACCGGATGCTGACCGAGCACCGCATCCTGGTCCGCGAGTGCGGCAACAAGATCGGTTCGTCCAGCCGCTTCCTGCGGCTCGTGGTGCGCCCCCAGACGGACGTGCGTCGCCTGGTGTCCGGCATGGAACAGGTGCTCTACGGGACCAGGAGGGGAGCTGCCGTACCCGAGCTGGGTACAGGGACCAACTACAGCTCGGGTACGGCGGCCGTGGACCGTCTGGTCGGGGCGACGAACGGGGCGGGGATGCAGAACCTCGCCGCGCAGGCTCTCGCCACGGGTACGTCGGGGGTCGGTATGCCGATGCAGGCGCCTATGCAGATGCCGGTGCCGGTGCCCGCGGCGGCTCAGATGCCTATGCAGCCTCAGCCGGTGCCCATGCAGGCGCCGATGCAGATGCCCCAACAGCCTCAGCCTCAGCCCCAACCGCAGCAGCCTCAACCGCAGATGCAGCCGATGGTTGCCGCGGCGCAGGTTCAGCAGATGCCGATGGCTGCGATGGCGGACCAGTCCAATGGGATGGGGATGCCCATGCAGGCGCCCCAGCAGATGCCTCAGCAGCCTTACGGGGTGCCCGCGCCGGCTCCGGCGGCGCCGCCTATGCCGCAGGGGCCTACGCCGACTGGTGTGCCTGCGCGTAATGGGCTTACGGCTGCACAGGTTCGGGGGGCTACGAGTCCTAACGGGATGCAGAATCTTGCGCCGGCGCCTGCTACTGGGTGGCCCAATGCGCAGAGTTGGCCCAATGCTGCGGGGATGGGGCAGGCGGGCTGAGGGGTCGTTGCCGGGTGCGGGTGCGTGGGGGCTGGTCGCGCCCACGCGGCGGAGCCGCAAATCGACAGAGCCCCGCGCCCCTAAAAACAGGGCGTTGACCCTTGAGGTGTTGATTAGGGTCGCGGTATGACGCCTTCTCTCACCGGTACTGCCTTTGACTCGCTTCGTGTTGATGCCCTGTGTGATCAGGACGAGTTGCGGCGGGTCTACGCTCTGCCCAATGCCACCGCTCTGCGGAAGCAGATGACCGAACTCACCGTGCAGACGCGGGCGTTGATCGGGTGTTCCTCGTTGGTTTTTGTCGCCAGTGTGGATGGTGAGGGCAACTGCGATGTGTCGCCGCGTGGTGGGCCCGCCGGGTTTGTCGCTGTGTTGGACGCGCGGACCGTGGCGATTCCGGACGCGACCGGGAACAAGCGGCTGGACACGCTGCAGAACGTCCTCGCGACCGGACGGGCCGGGTTGCTGTTCGTGATCCCGGGGCGCACCACGACGCTCCGGGTGAACGGCCGGGCCTGTGTCTCCACCCGGCCGGAGCTGTTGTCGCAGCTGACCGCCGTGGGCAAGCCGCCGGCCAGCGCGCTGGTGGTGGGGATCGAGGAGGTCTACCCGCACTGCCCCAAGTCCCTGCTGCGCAGCGGGGCCTGGAAGCCGGACCAGTGGCTCCCGGCGGACGCCCAGCCGGCCTCCGCCGAGGTGACGCTGGCCCAACTGCGCATGCCGGAACTGACGATCGCCGACATCCAGCAGACGGAGGCGGACTCGCTGAAGTACCGGTACGAGTGACGGGCCGGAGCTACTGGAGCTAGGAGGGAGTCGCCCGCACCGCGTCGATCAGTGACGCCCCCAGCGGCAGGTCGTGACACCCCCGCACCTCGAAGCCCGCCTCCGCCAGCATGCGGGTGTAGTGGGCCTCGTCCCGTTCCCGGCCGCCCACGTTGCACAGCATGTGGACGTCCCATGCCACCGCCGTCGGGGTGGGCAACAAGCGTTCCACCACCAGGAGTTGGGCACCCGGGCGCATCGCCTCCGCGCACCTGCCGAGGATGGTGAGGCAGCGTTCGTCGTCCCAGTCGTGCAGGACCCGGGACAGGAGGTAGACGTCGCCGCCCTCCGGTACGGACCTCGTGAAGTCGCCGGCGACGAAGGCGCAGCGCTCGGTGAGCTGGGTGCGGGCCGCCTCCAGGGCGTCCGGGCGGTCGAAGAGCACGCCGTCCAGGTGCGGGTGGGCCCGTAGTACGTGCCCGAGCAGCGCGCCGTTCCCGCCACCGACGTCCACCACCTCGCGTACGGCCGAGAAGTCGATCAGTGTCGGTACGGGGGTGAACATCTCCGCGCTCGCCGCCATCGCACGGTGGAACAGGCTTCCCAGTTCCGGGTGTTGGGCGAAATAGGGGAAGTGGTGCTGGCCGTGGCGGTGGGCGAAGGCCTCCTGGCCGGTGCGTACGGAGTGGGTCAGGCCCGCGAAGGAGTCGTAGAACGGGCCGCCGTAGAGCTGTGCGAGCGGGTGGAGGGAGAACTCCGTGCCCGTGCGCAGGGGTTGGCCGGTGGCGGTGAGGTGGTAGGTGCCGTCGGCGGAGGTGAGCAGTCCCAGTGAGGTGAGGTAGCGGAGCAGGCGGCGTAGCGCGTCCGGGTGCGTCGAGGTGAGGGTTGCCAGCCGCTCCGCCGACATGCCGGGGTGGTCCGCCAGGTGGTCCGCGATGTTCAACTCGGCCATCGTGGCGACCGCTTGGGTGGCCCAGGCTCCGGTCATGACGGTGAGGAGCGCGGTCGTCGGGTCGGGCAGCGGGTCGTGGCGGCCGGGGAGGCGGAGTTCGAAGCGGCGGTGGGTGGTGGTGCGGTGGTAGAGGACGGTGACGTTCTCGTGGCCGTTGTAGCCGCCGCCATCGGGCACCGCGCCGCCCCGCTCCTGGAGGAGGAGCCGTAGACCCGCGGGGACCACCGGGCCGGGGGCCGTGACCGCGAAGGCGTGGTGCGACTCGTGTTCCGCCTCGCGTTCGTCCGCCGCCACGGCCTCCAGCGCGGAGTCGGGGGACACGGGGAGCGCGAAGATCTCCACGCTGCGTCCCCCGACCGCCACGTGCACGATGCCCACCGGGATGCCGGCGAGTGCCGGGCCGTAGCGGCGGGTGAGGCGGTCGCGGACGACCACGCTGGGGGTCACCGGGCCCGGTTCGAGGCCGAGGCGGCCGAGTTCCTCGCGGAGGCCGTCGAGGGAGTCGGGGAAGACGAGGACGGCGGTGTGGTCGAAGACCAAGTGGCGGGAGACGTCCGCCCGTTCGGCCGACGTGAGGGCCGGGAGGAGTTCGGCCAGGACCTGGTCCGTGTCGTGGGTCTCGACGTAGGCCGCCGCGCGCTCGATGCGCGCTACGTCGGCTTCGGCGAGGCGTGCCTGTACGACGGGGAGGTTCATGAAGGGGTTCCCGGTGAATCGTGGGGACGGAGACGGGAGACAGGAGAGCGGGGGGACGGGAGAGCGAGGGGGCGGGATCAGATGCCCGTGTAGTTCTCGGCGAAGAAGTCCTGGTGGGCGCGGGAGGTGCGCAGGCTGTCGAGGCGGGCGTACTGGAGCGCGCGGCCGTAGCGGGCGCGGGCGTCCACGGTGTTCTCGGTGTCCTCGGCGGACGGGCCGTGCAGCAGGCCGCTCATCCAGTGCGAGAACTCGTGGGCCCGCCAGACGCGCGGCAGACAGTCGGCGGCGTACCGGGCGAGGTCGCTCTCGTCGGCGTGCTTCAGCGCCAACACCATTGCCTGGGCGAGGCGTTCGGCCTGGAGTACGGCGAGATTGGCGCCCTTCGCGGCGGAGGGGCTGATGAGTCCGGCCGCGTCGCCCGCCAGCCAGAGGCGTCCGTCGCCGGGGGTGTCCAGGACGTCGGAGCGGAGGTCGACGACCGCCTTCTCCAGCACCGGGCCGTCCTTGAGCACGCCGAACTCGTCGACACGGAACCGGGTTTCCAGTTCGGCCCAGATCCGGTCCGCGCTCCAGTCGGCGGGATCGGTCCCGCGCGGGCACTGGAGGTAGTAGCGGGTGACGGTCGCCGTACGGGCCATGTGACCGGCGAATCCCCGTTCGTGCAGGGCGTATCCGACGGCTTCCATGCTCGGCGGGGCCTCGACGAGGACCGCGAGCCAGCTCACGCCGTGGTCCCAGCGGGCGGTACGCGCCCCGTGGGCGGTCATGGTCGCGCGGGCGACTCCCCGGTGTCCGTCGCACCCGGCGACGTAGCGCCCGGTGACGTCCGTGCCGTCGGACGTCCGTACCCGGCCGTCCTCGGAGATCTCCTCGACCTCCGTGTCGAAGCGGATCTCGCCGCCGCGTCGGAGGTACTCGGCGAGCAGGTCCCGTACCAACTCCTGCTGGGGGTAGACCGTGTGGACCTCGCCGCGCCCCAACTCGCCGTAGTCGAGGGTGAATTCACCCTGCTCGCTGCGGAAGAGGCAGGTCCGGTGGGTGTGCCCCCGGGCCAACAGCCCCTCCGCCAAGCCATGTTGGGTGAGGACGCGGACGGAGTGGGCGGCCAGGAAGCCCGCTCTGGCCCGCCCCTCCACCGCCTCGCGTCCGCGCCGCTCCAGGATCACGCAGTCGATGCCGCGGTCCAGCAGCAGGTTCCCCAGGACGAGCCCCGCCGGGCCCGCCCCGACGATCACCACCCCGGTCCGCACTCCGGTCCGCGCCCCGGTCCGCGCCCCGGAGTCGAATCGTTTCGCCACATCCACCCCTGATCTTGCTTTTTCGGCCAAGGGGTTTCATATCAGCCAGATCAGGGCGATGAGGAATCGAAGCTGGACTTCTTAGCCCATAAGAGCCAAGGGGCCAACTGGGCATATGTCACTGACCGTTGACACCGTCGTCAGTGGTCGTTGTCCAGGTGCAGTTTCAGCAGGTCCACGCCGTAGTCGCCGCCGTTGGGGGTGCGGATGATGGTGTGGATGTGCTCCTGGGACGGCGTGCCGCCGCCCATACCCATACCGCCGCCGGGAGGGCCGCCGCCGTTGGCACTCGCACTCGCACTGGCACTGGCACTCGGGCTGGCGGAGGAGGCCTCGTGGTAGAAGAGCGGGGCCTGGGCGTCGTACTCGATCAGCACGACCGGGCTGTGGATCCGGTAGTAGAAGGCGGACGTGTCCTTGGTCTCGCCCATCCAGTAGAAGTACGTGTCGTCGAGGTGCTTCTCCACCTCGGTCATCTTGACCTCGGCATGCCCCTCGCTGATGTAGCCGATGTACACGCGGGCCACGTCCAGGAGCTTCTCCCGCTGCACGGAGGTGAGTTCGGAACCGCGCAGGCCCTCGTAGGCGAGCTTGAGGTTGTCCGAGCCGGCGCCGGCCTTCATGTCCTCGTTGCCGTTGCCCTGCGAGGAGACCGCCTTGGCGAGCTGTGCCTTCGTGAGGGAACGGATCATCGCCAGACCGGCCGTGGTCTCCGGCCGGAACAGGGCGATCTTCTCGCCCTTGTACGTGGCCGTGGTCGGCTCGGACCCCATGAAGGTCGGTGTCATCACGACCTGGTCACCGAGCACGAAGTAGTTGATGGCGACGTGGTGGCCCTCGTACTGGAAGCCCCACGGCTTCGTGGTCGACAGGGTGCCCATGAAGGTGAAGAAGTAGTGGCCCTCGGTCAGGGTCTTCTGATTGCCGCCGTTGGAGTCGCCGAGGAACTGGTTGAGCTTCATGATGTTGCGGGTCTGCGTGAGACCGTCGGCGGACAGGGCGACACCGAGCAGCGCGTAACCGAGGTTGCGCTTCTTGTCGGTCAGGTCGCCCATGCGGACGCCCTTGCGGTCGTAGCCGTCGACGTTGCTCCAGGCCGTCCACTCGTCGGCGTCGATGTCGAACGTGCAGGACTTGCGCTCCTTCGCGGAGAGCCCGTCCAGGAACGCCTGCGCCGCCTTGACCAGGCCGTCCGTCGACACACCGGTCGAGTGGATCGTGAACAGGTCGTCGACGACCTTGCCGTCGGCGGTGACACCCTTGAGGTCCTCGTACTTGACCTGGGAGACCCCGGGGCCCATGCCGCCGCCTCCACCACCGCCGGCTCCGGGGCCGCCCGACGGCATGCCACTCGGGGCACCTCCGGAGGGTGCGGCCGAGGACGAACTCGCCGTGTCCGACGAGCCATTGGAGCATCCGGTCATGGTCGCCACCGCGGCGACGCCTCCGGCGAGCAGCGCCTTGTTCATGAACCAGCGACGGCTGCGCTCGGTTTCGGGGGTGTGGGGTCGGTGTCCATGCATACGGACCAACCTCCCGCACCAACCTGAACCGAACCTGAAGCCCGGTCCAGCCCCCTGACCAGCGTCAACCACCTCGGCAGGTCGATTTCCACCCTTACGGTCTTGCCCGGCGGCGGCACCCGCTCCACCACCTCCCACCGATCCGCGAGCGCCTCGACGACCACGAGCCCGCGCCCGCTCTCGTCGAGCAGGTCAGGCGGCTCTACGGCCCCGGGTGCGGGCGGACGCGGTCCGGTACGGGTGTCGGTGACCTCGATGCGGACACTCCCCGTGACGAGCGAGAGCCGGAGTTCGAAGTCCCGCCCGGGTACGCGGCCGTGGGTGACGGCGTTGGCGGCGAGTTCGGCGACGATCGCGCCGGCGGTGTCGGAGGCGGTGCTGCCGTGCGGGATGCCCCAGGCGTGAAGTTGGTGCAGGGCGAGGTGACGGGCCAGGCGGGCACCTCGAGGGGTGGGGCTGAGGCGCTGGACGAACGTATGTACGGTGACGGGGAGTTGGGGAGTCATGTGCCCAATGTGGCGGTCGGGGGCGGCACTTCACCAGGCTCCGGGCCCGTACGCTGCCGCAGCGTACGGGGTCACCCGCTGGACAGTACGCGCTACGTTCCGTAACCATGTCCGCGGGAGGTGGGTGACCATGACCGAGGGCAGCAGCGAGCCCGAAGTGTCCGACAGCCTGCGAACGTTCGGGGCGATGTTGCAGGCCCTGCGTGAGCATGCGGGGCTGAGCCGGGAACAGTTCGGACGGAAGATCAGGTACTCCAAACACACCGTGGAGTCGGTGGAGTTGGGGAGGCGGATGCCGGACGCACTGTACGTGGAGCGGTCGGAGCCGGTGCTGGGGAACACCGGGGCGGTGCGGCGGGGTGCGGAACACCTGGAGCGGCGGCCGGGGTTGGCGGCTTGGTTTCGGCAGTGGGCGCTGAAGGAGAAGACGGCGATCACGCTGTACACGTACGAATGCCGGTTGATTCCTGGGCTGTTGCAGACCGAGGCGTACGCGCGGACGCTGTTCACTGGGCAGTTGCCGCCGTTGAACGACTCACAGATCGAAGTGCAGTGGGTGGAACGGGAGAAGCGGCAACGGCTGCTGTGGGACCGACCGAACACGGCGTTCAGCTTCATCCTGGAAGAGGGGCTGTTCCTGCGCCGCACAGGCGGAGTTGAGGTCACACGGGGGCTAATCGACCACGTACTGGCGATCGCCGCGTTGCGGAACGTCGAGGTCCAGATCATGCCGCAGGTCCGGCAGAGCCATGCCGGGCTGGACGGTCCCATGCAGCTACTCGAAGAGCCCAACAACCGTTGGTACGCCTACTGCGAGGGACAGGAGAGCGGGCTGCTCGTAGCTGATCGAAAAGTGGTGAGCATGCTCCAGATGCGATATGCCAGAATGCGTTCGCAGGCTCTCACCATCCAAGACTCCTTGAGCCTGTTGCAGCGCATGCGAGGAGACCTATGAGCACCACTGAGCTGGCCTGGTTCAAGAGCAGCTACAGCAGCGGCGGTTCCGGTGACTGCGTAGAAGTCGCTCTCTCCTGGCACAAGTCGAGCTACAGCAGCAGTGGTTCCGGTGACTGCGTGGAGGTGGCCACCTGTCCCTCCACGATCCACATCCGCGACTCCAAAAACACCCAGGGCCCTCAACTCGCCCTCACCCCCACCACCTGGACCGAGTTCATCGTCACTCTGCGATAGGGACGCCCTCCTCGCCATACCGTTCCTGCTGGGTGTCGTCCCGCACTGGACCGGCATGCTGCTGGGCGTGTTTTCCGGGCTGGCCGGTCTCTTCGCGGGGATGACGTTGGACGGCCAGGGCGTGGACCGGGAACCGTGGACCGCGCGCACGGCATCACACCCGTCGGCGCGCTGAGCCCGGCGCCCTACGCAGCGGGCACTCCGTCCCTGCGCGGGCGGTCAACTCGGCCCGGAGTGCGGTCAGTTCGGCCATGCGGGTGTCGATGACGCGGATCTTGTCGGCGAAGAGGGCGGACAGCGCCTCCGCTTGATCGGGGGCCTCGCTCAACTCCTCCCCGTGGTCGGCGATTTCGGCCAGCGAGAATCCGAGGGCCTGCGCCGTACGGACGTACTCGAGCCAGGGCACCGCTTCCGGCGGGTACTCCCGATAGCCGTTCGCCCGCCGCTCACTGGTGAGGATCCCCACCTGCTCGTAGAACCGAAGGGCGTCCCTGGTCAGACCCACCCGTGCCGCCAACTCCCCGATACGCATGCCCACATGATGACTTGACCTTGGACCGCACTCCACTGTTTAGCGTGAGCGGCATGACCACCGATTCCCGTCCCGCTTCCCTTCCTGCTTCCCATCCCGCTCCCCGCAGCGCTTCCCGCCCCACCTCCTACCTCCGTGTCGTACGCGCCAGCGCCTGGTACGACCTCGTCGTCACGGCCGGCTTCGCTACCCCGTGGACCTACGCGCTGGTGCATGACGCGTTGTCGGCGCTGGGCCGGGCCTGGGGGCTGGGCGTACTGCCCGAACTCGACCCGATACAGACCCTGTACGCGAACCTGATGGGCTCGGTGGTGGTCGTCTGGGCCGTCCTGCGCCTCGTCCGGCCGCTGCCTCTGTACGGTCTGCTCGACGGGGTGGCCCGCGTTCTCTTCACCGTCTGGCAGGCCTACGCCCTCGCGCAGGGCGCCCCGCGTTTCCTGTGGCTGTTCCTGGTCGTGGAGGCGATGTTCGGTGTGCTCCAACTGGCGCCGTGGTGGCGCCCCGCAACGGGAATGCGGGAGCCGCGAGTGCGATGATGCCGCCATGTCACAGTCACCGCAGGACGCCTCTGACTCCCCTGACTCCTCTGACTCCCCTGACTCCTCTGTCACGGAAGACGGCATGACCGCGGTCCAGGCCGTCGACCGGATCGAGGCCGCCGCGCACCCGCGTCCGCACGATCGCCGTCTGCACGCCCGCGGGGCCGTGTACGACGCGCGGTTCGTGCCCACCGGGCAGATCGCGGAGTGGACCACCGCCGCCTGTCTCACCGCCGAGTCCGCCGCCGTCATCCGGTTCTCGAACGGCTCCGGCAACTTCGCCGCCGACGACCGGGCACGCGGCGTACGCGGGATGGCGGTCAAGTTCCTTGACGGCGACGGCAGTAGCGATGACGCGAAGGCCGTCATGGATCTGGTGGCCGCGAACTTCCGGGTCTTCCCCAGTCACAATCCCGAGGGGTTCATCGACCTCGTCGAGGCGCTGGGCATGGCGGGCACGGAGGGCGGGTTCGCCGACCGGGCGAAGGGGAAGCTCGCCGCGGCCGGGAAGTTCGCCACCGTTCTCGCCCAACACCCGGAAAGCCGGGGCGCGTTGAAGTCGTTCGCCGGGCAACAGGCACCCGCCAGTTTCGCCACCACCCGCTACGACGGGCTGCACGCCTTCGTCCTGGTCGACGAGTCGGGCGTACGCCGCCCCTTCCGCTACCGTCTCGTGCCCCAACTGGGCGAGGTCGAGATCGATCCCGCGTCCGCCGAGACGCTCGCCCCGGACTTCCTCATCGGCGACCTCGACTCCCGTCTCACCACCGGTCCCGTCACCTTCACCGTGGTGTACCAGCTCGCCGAGCCGAACGACCCGACCCACGATCCGTCCCAGGCGTGGCCGGAGCAGCGCCCGCTGATCCCGGCCGGCCACCTGCACGTGACGGCCCGCTCGCCCCGCGAGGACCACTGGCAGCAGCAGGTGTTCGACCCGACGCGTCTCGCACCGGGCGTGGAAGCGTCCGACGACAAGATGCTGGCGTTCCGCCGCCACGCGTACTCCGTCTCGGCGGAACGCCGGCTCGCTCCCTAGGCGTACTGCCCCGCGGAGGCCTCTGCGAGGAACGGCCGTAGCGGCTGCCGTGCCGCGATCTCGGCCAGGCGCGGCAGCGGGTGGCCCGGGGCGAGGCGTGCGGCCAGCCAGCCCCACAGGGCGAAGTTGACCTGGGACGACCGCTCGGGGGCGCAGTGGCCGGCGTCCTTGATCACCCACACCGTCGTTTCCGGCCGCCCGGCCAGTCCTACGATGTCGCCGAGCGGGACGTAGACATCGTCGGCGCCGTTGATCACCAGCAGCGGGGAGCTCTCGGCCCCGGCCTTGTCGAGGAGCCCCTGCTCGCGCAAGGAGAAGCTCGCGAGCAGGTCGGCGATCACGGACTGGTCCGGCAGCTCGTCGAGGTGGAGGGCGTTGCCGACGATCCCGGCCATGCCGTACGGCAGGTTGAGCAGATCGACGGGTTCGTCGGTCAGACCGGTCGGGCCGTCGAGGTCGACCGCCGCGTCGACGTGGCCGGCGAGTGCCAGCTTGGCCGCCCAGTGCGCGCCGAAGCTGATGCCGTAGAACCCGACCGGTTGGCCGTAGGCGCGCCGGAGCTGGGAGACGAGGCCGACGAGGATGCGGTCGGCGTCGGGTGCGAGCGGGACCGTGGACTCGCCGGTGCCGGGCATGTCCACGGCGGCGACGAGGAAGCCGGTGGCGCGGGCGGTGGCCACGGCCAGGCGGTGCAGGTCCATTTTCCAGGTGTCGACGCCGCCGCAGAGCACGATCACACCGGGGCGGGCCGACCGCCCCCGTGGCCGTCGCCGTCGTTGGAAGAAGTGCACGGGGACGGGTTCGGGCACGTTCAGTACCGCGCGCTGGAAACGGACGGGGAAGCGGGGCGCCGCTTCGAGGTACGCGGCGAGCTGGTGTTCCTGCGCGGCTCGCCGGTCGTCGGTCGCCAGGCACGGGAAACGGGCCGCGCCCCAGCACAGGGAGGCGAGCAGCGGGTCGCCGGAGGCGTGGGCCCGCTCGGCCTCGGCCGCCCACACCGGGACCCAACTCCCCGCCCCCGTACCCCACATGTCGGTGATCCGGGCCCGGGCGCGGTCCACGACCGGGCGCGGGATCCCGAGCGCCACGAACTGTGGGGTGCGCTCGTCCAGAAGGTCGTCGGGCTCTACGGGGAAGGTGAACATGCCTTCTACAATGCGAGTAATCCTCAGTTTCTGACAACTCGCATTGGACCCCGGATCCGACTCATGTCCACACCCCGCAAACGCCCACGTCAGCAGCGGTCCCAGGAGACGTACGACGCGATCCTGGAGGCGGCTGCTCAGCTTTTCGAGGCCCTCGGCTACACCGGCGCGACCACCAACAAGATCGCGGACCGGGCCGGGGTGTCGATCGGCTCGCTCTACCAGTACTTCCCGAACAAGGACGCGCTGCTGTACGCACTGGGCGAGCGGCATGTGCGGGCGCTGGCCGCCGCGATGACCTCGGCGATGGCGGACCTGCGCGCGGCCGCACCCCCACCCGAACAGACCATCCGCACCCTCTACTCGACCCTGGCCCAACTCCACGACACGGACCCGCACTTGCACCGGCTCCTCTACGACCAGGCTCCGCGCCCCGCCGAGGCCGCGACCCAACTCCGCGCGCTCCAGACCGAGATGGCCATCGAGGTCGAACACCACCTGCGCCGCCTCGACTTGGGCGCCCCCGACCCCACCCTCACATCCCTGCTCTTGGTCCAGGCGGCCGAGGCCCAGATCCACGGCGCGATCCTCGACCCGCCGCCGGGGCGCACCCCGGCCGAGTGCGTGGAGGCGGCGATCGCCCTGTGCCTGGCGGCGCTGGGCATCCGGCCGACCACGTAGAGCGGCGCTACGGCTGTGTCACGCCGGCGAGTTCCCCCACCGGCGCGAGGTCATGGCAGTCGCCGCCGGCCGTACCGCCCCGGCACCACCACACCAGACGCCCGCTCCAGCCGTCGTCCCAGTCCCAGTCGGGCGCCGTGCCCTCGGGGCGAAGATGCGTGCCGAGCTGGTGGAACGGGCACATCGGCCAGGCCAGCCAGAGCCGGTCGGCCAGCGTCTCCTGCGCCGCGTCCGCGACGGGGCCCAGGGCGTCGAGGGCATCGCCGTCCGGTTCCTGGAGACCGTTGTGGTGCCAGGTTCCGTCGGACACGGCGACGTAGACCTGTTCCTCCCAGGCCATCAGCACGAGGGGTGGCTGGTCGGGGAGGGTTGCCGCGAGGTCACGGTTGACGGTGGCGAGGGCGGCCTCAAGTCGCGGGTAGCGGCCGGGTTCCGCGCGTCGGGGGTCGAAGGGTTCCATCGGCCGATCTTCGGTCATGTCCCGCACCCGGGACCAGCGGCTGCTTCACGTCACGGCGCGGTACAGGCAGGGGTGGGTGACGATCGGAGGCAGGTCGGAGCAGCTCGATGCGTGGTGGGGTCTTGTCTCGGAGGCGAGCGACCGGATGACGGCCGCCCTCGCGACGCACGGACGCGAGGGCGATCCGGAGTTCCGGCGGATGCTGCAGACCGATGCCGCACCGGTGCTCAGTATCCAGTCGGCCGACTGCTTCGACGATTTCCTGGGCCGGGCCGACGAGTTGGGGTTCACCGATGTCGTCGCCCCGTGGCCGCGTGCGCAGGGTCCCTTCTCCGCGCCGCGGTCGGTGGTCGACCGGATCGCCACGGATGTTCTTCCCCGGTGGCGGACCTCGGCGATCGACGGTCCGTGACGACGGCGGTGGCACCATCCGGTCTTCCCCCACCGGGCAGCAACCGCATGTCCGAGTTACCGAGTACGGACGGGCCGAGCCGCCTTCCAGGCGAGGTAGTGCCGGGTGGGCGCGTCCGTGAACGAGATGTGGCGCGGGGTCCAGCCCAGCAGGCGGTGGGCCTTGGCGCTGGTGACCAACTCGTCCTGGTCAGCGGCCAGTTGCATCATGCCGCCGGCCTCCGCGCTCTCCAGGGCGATCTCGCCGGTGTGGCCCGCGGCGCGTACGGCGGTGCGCTGCATGTCCAGGGCGGTCAGCCGCTGGTCGTCGGCGATGACGAAGGTCTCCCCGTCCACGGCGGCCGGGTTGTCGAGGATGCGGACGTAGCCGTCGGCGAGGTCGTCCACGTGGACCCAGCTCCAGCGCTTGGCGGGGTCGCCGTAGAAGACGGGGGTGCCCGCCTCTGCTGCGGCGAACCACTGGGCGGTCATGGACGTGGTCGCGGGACCGCCGTACATGAAGCCGGGGCGGACCACGGTGTGGGCGAGGCCGGAGGCGGCCAACTCCCGTTCCAGCGCGAAGCGGAAGCCGATCGGGCTCTCGGGGTTGCCGGGGGTGTTCTCGTCCATGAGGGGCAGGCCGGTGCGGCCGTAGGCGGAGATGCCGGTGGTGTAGACGAGGTGGCGGCTGCGTCCGTCGCGCTCCTGGGCGGCGCGCAGTTCGGCGAACAGGCGCTGGTCGCCGCCGATCGGGTCGCTCATGTCCATCAGCAGGTGGACGACCGCGTCCGTGCCGTCGAGGTGGTCGCGCCAGGTCTCCGGCTTGCCGAAGTCGCCCTCGATCGGGGTGACTTCGTCCGCCGTGAGCGCGTGGGCCGCGGGGGCGGAGGTATCGCGGGCCAGGCCCAGGACGGTGTGTCCGGCGCGGGCGAGGGCGGCTGAGACGCGGCGGCCCGCGTAGCCGGTGGCACCGATGACGAGGATCTGCATGAGAAGTACTCCGTGTGCTGTGTCGCGCCGCGCGTCGGGCGGCGGGGTCAAGTTGCGGGTTCGGGTGGGGAGTTCAGGGGGTCGCGGTGAAGAACGGGCGCGGCGGTCTGCGGTCCGGGCCGGGTTGTCGGCCGCGAATGCGTGCGCCGCCCACGGCACCGTGTCGTGCCACCTGCCAGGCGGCTGGGTCAACAGACCGACCCAGACGGCGAGTTCGGGCAACGGGATCAGGCGGCCCGGGGGTGGTGAAGAAGCAGGCGAGCCGGACTGTCGGCCGCAAGGGTGTGCGCGGCCCAGGCGACGGCGTCATGACGAACACCGATCGGCGACGTCAAGCGACCGGCCCAGGTGGCGTGTTGAGGTGACGGGTTCAAGCGGCGGGAGTGGTCGTGAAGAAGCGGGCCAGCCGGTCCGCCGTCCAGGCCGGGTTGTCGGCCGCGAACGTGTGCGCGGCGCCCGGGACTATGTCGTAGCGAACGTCGGTCGCGGCCTCGCGGGCGCCGGTCAGCAACACGTCCTGGGGCAGGCCGTGTTCGCCGTTCAGGACGAGGACGGGCATGGTCAGGCGGTCGCCGGAGCGGGCCGACTTCCCGTCCTCGACCAGCGTGGCGTAGTGCTCGAAGCCGCCGCGCATCGCGTCGGGGCGGGTGTAGGTGCGGAGGAGGTCGGCTCGGTCGGCGGTGGTGATGCCGCCGCTCGTCATCAGCGACCAGAAGCCGGAAAGGTACTGCTCCTCCTTGCCGGCGGTGAGCATCGCGGCCAGGTCGCTCTGGGCGTGGAAGCCGAAGTGCCATGAGCCGCCGGTCGCGGGGTTCATGTGCTCCTCCAGGCCGTAGCCGGGCAGGAACGCCTCGCTGAGCACCAGCCGGGCCACGTCCTCGGGATGGGCCTGGGCCCAGGCGTGCGCGGTCATCGTGCCGACGTCGGTGCCGACCACGAAGGCCCGGTCGTGGCCCAGGTGCTTCAGCAGGCGGTGCAGGTCCTCGGCCTCCTCTCGCTTGGTCCAGTGGCCGGGCGGGATCTGTGAGTCGCCGGATCCGCGCAGGTCGGGCGCGATCACCGTGAAGCCTCGTGCGGCGAGCAGCGGCAGCAGCGCCCGCCACTCGATCCAGCTGAACGGCCAGCCGTGGATGAGGACCGCGGCGGGGCCGGATCCGCCCACTACGTAGTGGAGTTGGACACCAGCGACATCGGCGACGGCGTGCTCGAATCCGTCCGGTGCGGGTGCTCCGGGATGCATACGATCACCTCTTACTTAATTAGTTAAGCAACCATTGCACCCACTTGCTTAACTAGTCAAATACAGTGGCCGCATGGACCCCACCGCCGACCCTGCCGCCGACGCCACCCCCCTCACCGATCCACCGACCGTCGATCCGCTGAGCGCCGACGAGCTGCTGCTCTGGCAGAGCCTCGGCCGTCTCGTCCACTCCCTGCCGCGCACCCTGGAGCAGGACATGTCCCGCACCGGCGTGACCATGACCGAGTTCGCCGTCCTGCTGCTGCTCAGCGAGGCGCCCGACCGTCGTATGCGCATGTCCGCGCTCGCCGCGGCCTCCGGCGTCACCCCGCCGCGCGTCACGCGGATCATCGACGGTCTGTCCCGGCACGACCTGGTGCGCAAGGAACGGCACGGCCAGGACGCCCGCGGCAGCGAGGCCGTTCTCACCGACGCCGGGCTGCGCGCCATGCACGCGGCGCAGCCCTCCCACCTCGCCAGCGCCCGGCGCCGGGTCCTCGACCACATCCCGGCCGACCTCCTGCCGGCCATCGCGGCGACGCTCGCCGAACTCGCCGAGCTCACAGAGGGCGGGCGCCGACAGCAGCCGTCGTAGCGCGACCGTGGCAGCCGTCGTAGCGCGACCGGCAACAGCAGCCGCCGTAGACCGATCGGTGACAGCGCCGTAACTCGCCTGTCTCGCAATGGACTTGACGGACCATCACTTTACGGTTCGCACAGCCGAGCGACAGCTTCCACTCCTAGCGTGCCGTGTCCATGACAGACAACAATGGAGCCACCCCCACCTCGGTCGGACGCCGTACCGTCCTGATCGCCACCGGCACCACCGCCGCCGTACTGGCCGTGGGCGCCGCCGCTCCCTCATCCCCCACGACCACCACCGCCGCGGACACAACTCCCGCTGCGGCGGCGGCAGTCTGCACCCTCACCAAGGAGATGACCGAAGGTCCCTACTACCTCGACGGCGCCCTGGTCCGCGCCGACGTCACCGAAGGCAAGGCCGGCATCCCGCTCAAACTCGCCCTCACCGTCGTGAACGACAGCACCTGCGCCGTCATCCCCAACGCACTCGTGGAGATCTGGCACTGCGACGCGCTCGGCGAGTACTCCGGCTACGTCGGCAACAACGGCCACAGCGAGCCGGACGACGGCACCTTCCTGCGTGGCGGAGTCCTGACGAACTCCGCCGGCCTCGCCAACATCACCACCATCTACCCCGGTTGGTACCGAGGCCGCTGTGTTCACATCCACGTGAAGGTGCACACCGGCGTCACGCTCACCTCGGACGGCTCGTTCACCGGCGGCAGCGAACTCCACACGGGCCAGCTCTTCATCGCCGAGACCATCACCACGGCCGTCGCCACGGTCTCGCCGTACTCGACCAACACGGTCACCCGCACCACCCTCGCCCAGGACTCCATCTACGACGACGGAGGCGCCGCGTCCGGGCTCATGACCCTTACGGCGCTGGGCAGTTCGACCTCGTCCGGCTACACGGGCACCTTGACGCTGGGCGTCAGCCAGAGCTGACCCGGCGCTGACATCCCCCCGCGAAAAAGGGGTGGCCCGCGGTGCGAGACGGGCCACCCCTTCCTCATGTCACCTCACAGCACCGCACGTCAGGAACCCGGGCAGTGCTCCCACGCCATGTGGTACACCGTGCTGATGTCGCCGTCCGTCGAGTCCATCGTCATGAAGCTGACCGCACTGGACGACGAAGAACCGGCGCTGACCCGCAGCTCCGTGTTGATGTTGAAGTTGCGCTGAACTCCGCAGGGCGCCCAGACCAGTTGGGCCACCTCCGTGGTGTCGTTCGCCTGCCAGTTGTCGTCGTAGGGGCCGCTGAAGGGGTGGTTCTTGCTCGTGGTGTTCGACGAACCCTGGAAGTAGTACGAGGCCTTCTGCGCACCGCTCGCGCCGCGCTGGAGCGAGGCGAAGCCCCGGTAGTCGGCGCTCGCGATGGCGTACGTGAAGCCCTGCGGGACGTGAACGACCAGGTTGAGCTGGCAGTTCTTGCGGAACGCCGTGGGGTCGGAGTTGCCGCCGACCTGGGCGAGGTACGCGCTGTAGGTCACCGTGAAGGCGGTGTTGTCCTCGGAGACGGCGACCGCCGTCGTGCCCTGCGGGCAGCCCGAGCCGTTCACCGTGGCGACGTTGATGACGATCTTGTCCGGGGGCGGGTCGTCGAACACGGGCGAGGACGAGTGCTGCGCGGGCAGCACGGTGGTGAGAAGAGCGGCGACGGCGCCGCTCAGGAGGAGCCCACCAGGCATGGTTTCTCCTTGGGGTTGGGGGGGTGGCTGCGCCCCAAGTCTTTGAAGAACCAATGAAGTTCCTGTGAAGACCGACGGCGCGCTCGCATCGTAGGGAGCCCCACAGGAAGCGGTCAGCGCGAACTCAGGCCATTCACAGACGCGTCTTTCACATTCTCTCCACAGTGTGTGAACTCTGTTGAAATAAGCGGCCGTTGGCCGTTCCGTCCCCAGGTCCTTCACAGCGGCACACCAAGGAATTCTTCAGGTACGGCCGTAGCTTCCTTGCACAAGTCGAACTGGAGGCAGATGACCAGGAAGCACTGATCGGGATCCGCCGATCACACCCCTACCGGCTGCCGCCCTTCGGCGGACTCGGACTCGGTCGGCGCCGGCGCCCTCTCCCGGCGATGGGCGCCGACCGAGTACGCCAGGGCGGCAGCCGATGTCCCGTACTGCTACTTCGGCAGCAACGGCTCGACGATCTTCGCGAGCTGGTCGCGGGTCACCGCGCCCATCCGCGTCGCCGCCACCTTCCCCGTCGGGTCGATGACGATCGTGTACGGCAGCGCCTGTGTGTTCACCAGGCCGCGCGGCAGCCGCAGCGCCTGCTTGCTCGACGGATCGTGCAGGGACGGATAGGCCAGGCCGTGGGCCTTCTGGAACGCGAGACCGGCGGAACGGTTCCCGTCGTTGTCGAGCCCCAGCACCCGCAGCCCGCGCCCGCCCCACTCCTGCTGGACCTTCTTCAGCTCGGGCGCCTCCGCCCGGCAGGGACCGCACCAGGACGCCCAGGCGTTGAGCAGGACCACCTTGCCGCGGTAGTCGGAGAGCCGGATCGCTTCGCCGTCCAACGAGGTCCCGGCCAGATCCGCCACGGCGGGACGCTTGCCCTCCTTGAAGGTCCGGGTGAGCGGATCGCCGGGGCTTGCGTCGCTGATCGGGGCCGGTGAGGAGCAGCCCGCGAGGACCGCGCACGCGGCGGCCACGGTCACGCACGCGCGTCGAGTCGTCGTCACCGCTCGCGCACGTCCCTGCGGGTGTCCTCCGCGGCGACCGCGCTGAGTACGACCTCCAGGTCCCGCGACCGCCACGCGCCCAGCGCCCAGGCCGCGGGCAGTTGGAGGGTGAACAGGGCGTAGATCGCCACCACGAACGCCGCGTCCGCCGGCGCCTCGTCGCCCGTGGCCCACGCCGACAGCCCGGCGGTGAGCAGCAGGGCCAGCAGGTACACGGATCCGTCGACCACGACCACGCGCCAGCGCGGCAGGGGCGCCAGCAGCCGCCGGGCCAGCGTCAGGGCTGCCGTGCCGCACACCAGGAAGACCCAGTTCCCCGGGTCCTTCAGCCAGAAGGACGCCCACGCTCCGAGGCCACCGGTGGCGGCCTGCCACGCCAGGTCGACGCCGGCGCCGATCAGCCAGGACAGGACAACGACGGTGAGCGCGTAGCGGACGGCCCCGCGCCAGGTGACAGTCACGTCACTCCCCCTTTCGTCGACGGGCCGCCGCCCAACAGCGGCCCGTCCCACGATCATTGTCCTCTGCCCGCTCCGCCGAGCGGGCCCGGGGTCAGTAGCCGCCGTTGTTGCCGATGGTGCCGAGTTCGCACATCGGCTGGGACAGGCACAGCAGGCTCTTCATCCTCGACTGGTGCACGGCCTTCGTGGAGTGCTTGGTCGCGCTGGTGTACCCGTACAGGTACATCTCGCTGTCCGGGGCCTGGCGGTACTTGCCCGACACGTAGAAGTCGCCGTTGCGGGCGAGCCGCGCGTCGTAGTACACGCCGATCCCGGCCCGCTTCACGCCGGTCTTCGGGCAGAAGGGGTCGGTGGCCTCGATCTGGCCGTGCACGGCACGGGTCTTGCCGTCGAAGCGCGTCTTCGTGGTGAAGTCGATCTTCTTCGTGGACGCCTTCCGCTTGGCCACGAACTTGCCCGTCTTGGCGTTGTAGACCTGCGTCCAGCCGGTCTCCGGGAAGAGGTCGTACGCCGACTTCGTCCAGTACACGACCCCCCGCAGGCCGGCACGGAACGACGGGCCGGTCACCTTCGAGGAGAAGCCGCGGTTGTCCCCCTTGTACTTGTAGCCCTTGGTGTACTCGCACCCCGACACCGAGCCGAGCTTGGTCGGCACGGTGGCCCACTGCTGCCGGATGAACGACCGCCGGACCATGGTCGTCTTGGTGTACTTCATCGGCCACCGGCTGCACATCGTCAACAGCTACGACCAGGACGTCCAGCTGGTCACCGATGTCACGTCCCGTATCGCCGGCGACAAGGCCGCGACCGCCACCCTGACCTTCACCGTCTCCGAGCGGATCTACGGCATCCCGGTCACCACCGAGGCCATCACGGTCAGCTTCGAGACCCGCGGCAGCGCCAAGAACAAGAACGCCCACGCCAAGGTCGCCCTGAAGAACGTCAACGCCGCCGTCGTGGTCAAGGCGTCCAAGCCGAAGGCCGTCGTCAAGGGGGCCATCGCCAACAGCTCCACGGTCTGGACCGCCACTCCTCAGGTGCGGGCCTTCGGCAAGAAGGTCGTCAAGGACCAGCTCATACAGGCGGCCGTCACCAAGACCGGCAAGACCTTCAACGGCAGGCTCACCAACCGCTGACCCGGGCGCCGAGCGGCCGAACCGACGGTCCTACGGGTTCTCCCAGGCCGCCGGTTCCGCTGCCAACCGCCGTACCGGTTCCGGGAGGGCGTCCGCCGCGATGTCCGCGACCGTGACGCCCTCCAGGATCTTGCGGACGTTGGCGCGCAGCGCGATCCACAGAGGGAGGAGGGGTTCGGCGGTGCCGGTGTAGGAGAGTCCGGTGGGGCGCTCGCCGCGCACGGACACGATCGGGCCGTCCACTGCGCGGATGACGTCCGCCACGGTGATCGCCCCGGCGGCGCGGGCCAGCCGGTAGCCGCCGCCCCCGCCGCGCCGGCTGTCGACGATCCCGGCGCGCCGGAGGTCGCCGAGAATTCCCTCCAGGAATTTGTGCGGGATGTCCTGCGCGGTGGCGATGGTCTCGGCCTTCACCGGACCGTCCGGCACAAGGCCGTCGTCACCCCGTACGGCGAGCTCCAGTACCGCCCGTACCGCGTAATCCGCCCGTGCCGAGATCCTCATGCGTCCATTGTGGTCCGTTCCGGCGTAGAGAATGGCCCCGCACGACAGCCTCCCTGGACCACCACGGAAAATGGCTTCGCACGTGCCGCCGACGGACCGGACCCGGGAGGAGCTTCCAGTGGAGCTGAGCAGGCGTACCTTCAGCACCCTCGCGGGGACGGCCGCGCTCGGCCTCGCGCTGGGCGGCGGCAGTGCCGCCCCCCAGGACGCGTACGCCGCACACGTCGTGCCGACCGGCCCGCCCCCCGCCCCACCGGGCGCGGACGGGCAGCCGCACACGATCGGCTACGACCGCTACTCCCTGATCGTCGACGGCAGACGCCTGGTCCTGTGGTCGGGCGAGATGCACCCCTTCCGGCTGCCGAGCCCGTCCCTGTGGCGCGACGTCCTGCAGAAGATGCGCGCCTTCGGCTACAACGCCGTCAGCATCTACGTCTCGTGGAACTACCACTCCCCCGCCCAGGGCCACTACGACTTCACGGGCATCCGGGACCTCGACCTGTTCCTGCGCATGGCCACCGAGACCGGCCTCTACGTCATTCTGCGCCCTGGCCCGTACATCAACGCGGAGATCGACGCGGGCGGCTTCCCGGGCTGGCTGACCGCCACCAAGGGCACCGCGAGGACGGCCGACCCGACGTACCTCTCACACGTCGACGAGTGGCTGACGCAGGTCAACTCCATCGTCTCCCAGCACCTGTTCACCCAGGGCACGGGCACGGTCCTGCTCTACCAGATCGAGAACGAGTACGACGCCCACGTCACCGAGCCCACCGGCCGCGACTACATGTCCCACCTGTACAAGAAGGTGCGCGCCGACGGCATCGACGTCCCCCTGTTCCACAACGACAAGGGCCGCAACGGCTATTGGACCCCCGGGTCCTTCGACACCGGCGCGGACAAGGGCGGTTGGCTGTACGGCTTCGACGGGTATCCGACGCCGTCCCAACCGCCGCCGGACTGGGGGCACTTCGGGATCGGCGGGGCGAAGGGCGGGGCCACCGCCAGCCCCAAGACCCCTGGTTTCGTGCCGGAGTTCGGCGGCGGCTGGTTCGATCCGTGGGGCGGGTCCTGGTTCGACGGCAAGGGGTACGCGGAGTCGCGCCGGACGCGTGACGCGGCGTACGAACGGCGCTTCTACCTCACCAACCTCGCCAACGGACTCACCCTGCACAACGTCTACATGACCTTCGGCGGCACCTCGTGGGGCTGGCTGCCCGCGCCGGTCGTCTACACGTCGTACGACTACGGCGCCGCCTTCGACGAGGGCCGCAATCCGACCGCGAAGCTCGTCCCGATGCACCAACTCGGCCATCTGCTGCGGACCGTGCCCGACTTCGCCAAGCTGGACAAGGCGGCGGACGTCGCGGTGGACGGCCTGAAGACCTACCACCTCACCAACGCCGACACCGGCGCCCATGTCTACGTCCTGCGCAACGACAGCACGAAGGAGGTCACTTCGACGCTGCCGACCGCGACCGACGACATCGAGGTCACCGTCCCGGCCCAGGACGCCCGTCTCCTCGTCACCCAACTCGCCCTCGGCGGGCGCAAGTTGAGGTACTCGACGGTCACGCCGATGATGTCCCTCAGCACCGGTCGGCAGGACCTCGCCGTGTTCGCCGGGAAGCGCGGCGAGATGGCCCACGTCGTCGTCGAGTGCCCGGAGGAGCCGGTGGTGACCCGGCTCGACGAGCAGGCCGCGTGGGTGTGGGACCGCGGTCTCCTGCACGTCACCGTCCCGCTCGGCATCGGCGGTCTGACCCGGGTCCTCGTCCAGGCCGGCGGCGTCGACAACCCCCTCGTCCTGCTCTTCGCCGACGAGGCCACCTCCGTACGCCTGTGGCCGTACGAGACCGGCTCGGGCACCGCCCTGGTCTACGGCCCCGCGCTGCTCCGCGGGGCCACGATCAGCGACACGACCGCCCAGCTCACCGGCGACACCATCGCCGAGACCGGCGTGGAGGTGTGGGGCCCGCGCGGCATCACCGCGGTCACCTGGAACGGGCGGCCCGTGCCCGCGACCGTCACCAACGCGGGCAGCCTGCGCTCGAACCCGGACGCGCTGCTGCCCGGTGTGCCCGCGGTACCGCTCCCCGCGCTCGACGGCTGGCGGCGGAAGGTGGAGAACCAGGAGGCCGCGGTCGCCTTCGACGACTCCAAGTGGACGGCGGCGAACAAGACGTCGACGTTCAGCACGACGGCCATCCCCTCCGGGCAGCCACTGCTCTTCGCGGACGACTACGGCTTCCACTACGGCGACGTCTGGTACCGGGGCCGGTTCACGACGACCACGGCCGACGACCTTGAGTCGCTGACCCTCGCCTACAGCACCGGCACCCAGGGGCTGCTGATGGCCTGGCTCGACGGCGAACCGCTCGGCACCCACCGGATGCCGGTACCGACCAACAGCAGTGTGCGGCAGGGAAGTTGGACGGCGAAAGCGACCCTCGCCGTCCCGGAGAAGCCCGCGAAACTGCGCGCGGCCGGTCCGCATGTCCTGTCCGTGCTGGTGCGGCGGATGCAGCACGACCAGGACGGCAAGGCCCTCGACACCCACAAGGTGGCCCGCGGCCTGACGGCGGCGACCTTCAAGGGCGCCTCCCCGAAGGTGAGTTGGCGACTCCAGGGCGAGGCCGCACCCGATCCCGTGCGCGGGCCGCAGAACAACGGCGGGCTGTACGGCGAGCGGGAGGGCTGGCATCTGCCGGGGTACGCGGACGCTGGTTGGGAGGCGGTCACGCTCCCCCGCGCCGACAAGCGGCAGGGCGTGGCCTGGTACCGGACCAGCTTCCAGCTCGCCGTGGACACCGGCATCGACGCCTCGATCGGCCTCGTCCTCGACGACGACCCGGCGCGTGCCTACCGCGTCCAGATCTTCCTCAACGGCTGGAACATGGGCCAGTACATCAACGACGTGGGCCCGCAGCACACCTTCGCCCTGCCGAACGGGATCCTCCGCACACGTGGCGCCAACACACTCGCCCTGGCCGTCCTGTCCGACGGCACCACACCGGCGGGCCCGAAGGACGTACGGCTGACGCTGTTGGGGAGTGCGGCCGGAGGAGTACCGGTTTCGCCGGTGGCCTCGCCCGGCCGCTGACACCCATGGGGTTCAGGGCTCTGTTTCGGTTCAGCTGATCCGGATCATGTTCCAGGACAGCGGCTCCAGTACGGCGGTCAGGGTGCCGTCCTGGAGGGTGGTGCCCTCGACCTCGTGCGGGGCCACCCGCTCCGGGTCGGCCAGGGTGTTGCGGGCGTCCGGGTCGGCGTCCGCAAGGGCGCTGTGCTCGACGACCGACGTCAAGTCCAGGCTGTTCAGGCCGACTTCGAGCGGGAGCGACTCGGTGCGGCTTCGGTTGACGGCGAACACCGTGACCGAGCCGTCCTCGCCGCGCACCGCGGTGGCGTGCAGCAGGTCGGCCTCGCCGTACTTCTGCGTCTCCTGCTTCGGGGAGTCGACGCGGACGTCGAGGACCTGGCCGCGGCCGTGCTTCGAGGCCTGCGCGAAGGGGAAGAACGTCGTCTGCCGCCAGGCCGGGCCGCCCGGTTCGGTCATGATCGGCGCGATGACGTTGACGAGCTGGGCGAGGCAGGCGACGGTGACGCGGTCGGCGTGCCGGAGCAGGGCGATCAGGAGCGAGCCGAAGACCACCGCGTCCATGACGCTGTAGTTGTCCTCCAGGAGGCGCGGGGCCTCCGGCCAGTCGGCGGGGTCCGCGTTCTTCGCCTGCTCCTCCCAGTCCGACGTGTACCAGACGTTCCACTCGTCGAAGGAGAGGTTGATCTTCTTCTTCGACTTGAGGCGGGCGCCCACGTGGTCGGCGGTCGCGACCACGTTCTCGATGAAGGACTCCATGTCGACGGCGGAGGCGATGAAGGAGTCGAGGTCGCCGTCGGTCGGCTGGTAGTAGGCGTGCAGCGAGATGTAGTCGACCAGGTCGTACGTCTCCTGGAGGACCGTCGACTCCCACTCGGCGAAGGTCGGCATGGCCTGGGAGGAGGAACCGCAGGCGACGAGTTCGACACCGGCGTCGATCTGGCGCATCGCGCGGGCCGTCTCGGCGGCGATCCTGCCGTACTCCTCGGCGGTCTTGTGGCCCGTCTGCCAGGGGCCGTCCATCTCGTTGCCGAGACACCAGACCCTGATGCCGAAGGGGTCCTTGTCGCCGTGGGTGATCCGCTGCTCGGAGAGGGTCGTGCCGGCGGGGTGGTTGGCGTACTCCTGGAGTTCCAGGGCCTCGGCTACGCCCCGGGTGCCCAAGTTGATCGCCATCATCGGTTCTGCTTGCGGGCCCAACTTCTTCAGGAACGCGATGTACTCGGAGAGGCCGAAGCGGTTGGACTCCGTCGAGCGCCAGGCCAGGTCGAGGCGGCGGGGGCGATCCCCTGCGGGGCCTACCGAGTCTTCCCACTTGTAGCCGGAGACGAAGTTGCCGCCGGGGTAGCGGATGGTGGTGACGCCGAGTTCGCGGACCAGGTCGAGGACGTCTTGGCGGATGCCCTGTTCGTCTGCGGTGGGGTGGGTCGGTTCGAAGATGCCGGTGTATACGCAGCGGCCGAGGTGTTCTACGAACGAGCCGAAGAGGCGGGGGTTGACTTCGCCGACTGTGAAGGCGGGGTCGAGGGTGAAGCGGGCGGTGCGCATTGCTTCCTTCCGGGGGTTGAGATTTGTCTGCCGGTGCGTCGTGGCTGGTCGCGCTCACGCGGCGGAGCCGCATATCGATACAGCCCCGCGCCCCTAAAAGCTAAAAGACCTTTGGCCAGCCGGTGTTTGTCCAGCTCAGGGTGTTTAGCCCTAGCTTTGGTGTGCCTGAATCCTCGCCGTCGTAGTAGTGGTATGCCAAGACATCCTTACCTTTGTCTCGGAAGATGGATTCTCCGCCTGGGCCTATGTAGCGGCCGTGGCTTGCGAGGAGTAGGTCCCCGCCGCCCGCCAGCATCGACTTGCCCGTGCTGTCCGCGTAGGGGCCCGTGATCGACGTCGAGCGCCCGACCCGGATCTTGTAGGTGGAGTTCACACCTGCGCAGCACGCGTCGTACGACGCGAAGAGGTAGTAATAGGGGCCGTGCTTCAGCACATACGCGCCCTCCACCGCATACGGCGCGTCCGGGCGGGTCGCCAGCTGGGCGACCGTTGCGCCGGGGATCGCCTTACCTGTGGCGGGGTTCAGTTCGACCATGCGGATGCCCGTCCAGTACGAGCCGAACGCCATCCAGAGTTTGCCGTCCGCGGTGATCAGCGCGGGGTCTATGGCGTTCCAGGCGTCCGTCGTCTCCGAGGTGAAGGCCTTGCCCTGGTCGGTCCAGGTGCCGGGGAGGCCGGTGGGGGACGTCGCCACGCCTATCGCGGAGTGGTTGGTGCCCCAGGAGGAGACGGCGTAGTAGAGCCAGTAGCGGCCGTCCCGGTAGGAGAGGTCGGGGGCCCAGGGATCGCCGGTCGAGCTGTAGTCGTACCACCAACTCGGGGGCGCGGCGAAGGCGTTGCCCGCGTCGTCCCACTGGACGCGGTTCTTGGAGGTGCGGGCGCCGATGACGCCGCCGGTCGAATAGGCCACGTAGCCACCGGACTTGAGGGCGATGACCGTGGGGTCGTGGATGATCTGCTGGCCGGTGATGGGCTGTGGGTCGGGGTAGGTGACGGCGGCCCCGGCCGTGGCGGGGAGGATCGCGATCGCTGCTGCGGCGAGCAGGGTCGCCAGTCTGTAGTGCTTCAACTCAGTACCTCCGAAGGTGAGTTACTGGCCGGCCAGACCGGTGTGGGCCACGCCCGCGACGATCTGGCGCTGGAAGAAGACGAAGACGATGATCAGCGGCAGGCCCGCCATGAGACCGCCGGCCATGAGCTGGGCCCACTGGATGCCGTAGGAGTTCATGACGGTCGCGATGCCGTTCGGCATGGTCATCAGGTCGGGGTTGTTGGTCACCATGTACGGCCACAGGAAGTTGTTCCACGAGGCGATGAAGGTGAAGATGCCGACCGCCGCGAGGGAGGGGCGGGAGAGCGGGACGACGATGGTGAAGAAGATCCGCCAGCGGCCGGCGCCGTCGATGAAGGCGGCCTCCTCCAGTTCGCGGGGGATGCCCTGGAAGAACTTGTACAGGATGTAGACCATCGCGGCGGGCGCGCACTGGGGCAGGATCATGCCCCAGTAGGTGTCGACCATCCCCATCTGCTGGACGGTGGTGAAGAGGGGGACGCCGAGGACGGCCGGGGAGATCATCAGGCCCGCCATCACCACGCCCATCAGGACGGTCTTGCCCTTGAACTCGGTGCGGGCGAAGCCGTATCCGGCGAGGGCGGCGACAGTGACCACGATGGCCGTCACCAGGA
Source organism: Streptomyces prunicolor (assembly GCF_045162825.1). Lineage (NCBI taxonomy): Bacteria > Bacillati > Actinomycetota > Actinomycetes > Kitasatosporales > Streptomycetaceae > Streptomyces > Streptomyces prunicolor. The sequence goes on from NZ_CP108676.1 coordinate 3,415,720, forward strand.
TCGAGACGACTAGGGAGTTGACGAACCAGTTCGTGATGTTGCCGGTCTTCCAGAGGGCCTTCCAGGCCTGGGTCGTCCAGACCTTCGGTAGCCAGTGCGGCGGGATCTCGGCTGCCTCGGTCTCCGACTTGAGCGAGGTGAACAGGGCCGCGGCGATCGGCGCGACGAAGAGGGCGGAGACTGCGATGCCGAGGAGGGTGAGGACGATCTGGCTGGGTGTCCAGGGCTTGCGGGGCTCGGTCCGTAGGGGCTTCAGCCGTATCTGGGTGGTGCTCATCGGGTGCCCTCCTCACGGTTGCGGAGCAGTGCCGTCCGGGCGAGGGCTACGGCGGCGATGATCACGAAGAAGATGACGGACATCGCGGAGGCGTAGCCCACGCGGTAGCTGGTGAAGCCCTGTTCGAGGGTGTACTGGACGAAGGAGCGGGTGCTCAGCTCGGGTCCGGGGCCGAAGTCCATCATCACGACGGCCTGGTCGAAGAGCTGGAGCGAGGCGAGTGCCTGGAGCGCGATCACCAGGCCGGTGATGTGGCGCAGCATCGGCAGCGTGATGTGGACCGTGCGGTGCCAGGCGTTCGCGCCGTCGAGCTTGGCGGCCTCGTAGAGGTGGTCGGGGATGCCCTGGAGCGCGGCGAGGTAGAGGAGGAAGCTGAAGCCGACCGTCCACCAGAGGGTCTCGATGACGATGGCGAGCATCGCGTAGGACTTGTCGGTCAGCCAGGGTGTGGTGAGTCCGAAGGTCTCGTTGAACAGGCCGATTCCCTGGGTGAACAGCCACTGCCACATGTTGCCCGCGACCGTCGACGGCAGCAGGAACGGCGCGAAGAAGCACAGCCGCCACAGCCACTTTCCGCGCTCGATGTGGTGCGCGAGCATCGCGAGCAGGAAGGCGAGGACGGTGATGCACGGTACGACGAGCAGCGTGAAGTACGCGCTGTGGCCGAGCGCGTCCCACATCGCCCGGTCGTGCAGGGCCTCGCGGTAGTTGTCGAGGCCGATGAAGTTCGCGCCGTCGCCGGAGATGTTGGCGTCCGTGAGGCTGAGGTAGACGCCGCGCAGCAGCGGCCAGACGACGAACAGGGCGAAGAGCGCCAGGAACGGGGCGACGAACCAACCCCCGTGCTGGAAGCCCTGGTTGCGGCGGACGGTCGCGATGGCGGTGGCGGTCCTCGCCCGCGCCGGGGCGATGACGGTCCCGGCACTGGTCGTCATGCGGCTGCACCTCCCTGTGCGGCGGTCCTGCCGTCCATCGGGTTCTTCGAGGCGAGGAGCTTGGTGAGGTGGTTCTTCATGGTCCGCGCGACGGCGGCCGGCTTGGCGGAGCCCATCGTCGAGGAGACGACGAGGGGGCCGAGATCCTGGGCGAGAACGCCCGTGGAGCCCGCGAACCACACCTTCGGCTCGGTGGCCTGGTGGTTCATCGCGGAGACGTACTCGTTCTGCGGGGTGAGCTTCTTGTACGCGGCCGTGGACAGCGTCGGCGTGTACGCGGGGATGTGGCCGCCGGCCGCCCACTGCAGGGCGTGGGTGACGACGTACGCGGCCAGTTCGTGCGCGGCCTCGTTGGTGGCGCCGCCGCGGCCCGCCTGGTGCGGCAGGACGAAGGAGTGCGACTCGGCGTGCGTGGCCTGCTTGCCGAAGACAGGCGGCAACGGGGTCGCGCCGTAGTCGAGTTTCGCCCCGGAGAAGACCGGTACCGACCAGTCGCCCTCCCAGGTGAAGGGGGCGCCGTTGATGAACTGCTCGCCGGTCGGTGCGCCCGGGATGACGTATCCGTCGGTGACGTGCCTGCGGAAGAACTCCAGGACCTGGGTGGCCTTGTCGGCGTCGAAGAGGACCTGGGTGTTGCCGTCGTCGAACCACGCGCCGCCGAGCTGGGTGTAGAAGGCGACGAAGAACCACCACTGGAAGTTCTGGTCGTTGGTCCACAGGCCGATGGTCTGCAGGCCCTTCTTCTGGACCGCCTTGGCCTTCTTCAGGACGTCGAACCACTCGTCGGTGGAGGCGACTTGGACCATCCGGCCGTCGTCGCCGAGCAGGCCCGCCTTCTTCAGGACGTCCTTGCGGTAGAAGCAGAGCTGTACGTGGACGTCGAGCGGCAGGGCGTACAACTTGCCGTCGATGACACCGCGGTTCCACAGCGCGGGGTGGTAATCGGCCTTGCGCACGCCGTACTTGGCGAGGAGGCCCTCGTCCCAGGGGTCGAGGAGCCGACCCGGTGAGAAGCCCGCGACCCGGCCCATGTGCATGACGCCTAGCTCCGGTGCGCGATTGCCCGCCGCGGCCATGGCGAGCTTCGTGTAGAAGGGGTTGCCCCACTGGAGGGTGGAGTCCTTCACGTCGATGCCGGGGTGTTCCTTACGGAAGGCGTCCAGCATCGCGATCATGTTGGCGCCGTCGCCGCCGCTGAAGAGGTTCCAGTAGCGCACCCGGGTGTCCGCGCCGGAGGCGAGCGCGTCGGCGCCGGTGCCGAGAGCGGCGAAGGCGAGGCTGCCCGCGACCGCGAGGCCGCCCGCCGTGGCCAGTAGGTGCCTGCGATTCAGGTCAGGTCGTCCCATTGCCTGCCCTTGCTGTAGAGATCCTGTCGTGTTCGAAATATCGAATGTCGCTCGCAACTTCGAACGGGACCGTAAAATCGAAGCGCTTGCGCGTCAATGGGTTGAACACTCTGCACAGTTCATTCTCGGGGGCGATTTCCGGACACAGCGGTCGTTCCCGGTCCCACATCGGCCACCGGATGACATGACGTTGGCAGTTGTGGGCGCGTAACCTCGGACCGGCTTGTGCGGCGGACGGTGGGAAGGGGGGAGCGTACGACGTGGTGACGACCTTTCTCGGCGAGCTGTACGGGTCCTTCGCGTGGATCCCCACCGGGGTCCTCGCCGCCGCTCTCGCGCTGAAGCTGCCGGCCGTCATCCGGCTGTGGCGGGAGCCGCTGTTACGGGCGGTCGGCGGGCTGTTGCTGCTGGCCTGTGCGCTGTTCGTGTCCGTGACGCCGTCGGTCATCGTCTGGACGAACCGGGTCACCGGTATGCCCAACTTCTCGGCGCCGTGGGTGTATTCGCTGCTCATGGCGTACAGCGGGGCCGGGTTACTGCTCCTTGTCGCCTGGCGCGACGGGCTGCCCGACCGTTCGAACGCGACCCGGCGTGCCAGACGGTGGGTCATCTCCGTGTACTCGGGTGTGATCGTGGCGCTGTGGGTGCTGTTCGCCCTCGCCGACGTGCCCGTGGAGCGGGTGCGGGACCTGGACACGTACTACGCCAACACGCCATTCATGCGCGAGGAGATCCTGCTCTATCTGCTCGCGCACACCGTGGCCGTACTGATCACCGTGCGGCTCATCTGGAACTGGGTGCGCGCCGACGGGCTGCACGGCTGGCTGCGCTGGGGACTGACGTCCCTGGGTGCCGGTTACGCGCTGGACCTCGTGTTCGATCTCGCCAAACTCACGGCGGTAGTGGCCCGTTGGACCGGCCACGATCTCGACACCCTCAGCACGGACATCGCCCCGTGCGCGGCCTGCCTCGCCGCCGTCCTGACCGCCGTCGGTTTCATCCTGCCGCACACCGGCCAGTACCTGCACGACCGCCTGCGCGTCCGCCTCGCCCACCACCGACTGCGTCCGCTCTACGTCCTGATGCGCACCGTCGACGGCGAGGGCGTTCCCTTCCTGCTGTTCGCCGCACCCGAACTGCGGCTGACCCGGCGGGAGACGTACATCCGCGACGTGCTCCTCCCGCTCGCCCGCCACCTCGACGAGGACCTCCGCTGCCGCGCCCAGCGCGCCGCCCTCCGCCTCGGCTGCACACCGCGCCGGGCGAAGGCCCTCGCGGCGGCGGTGGCGATCCTGGACGCCGTCGACTCCGCCGGCCGCCCCGCGCTCCACGGCGCCGGCACCGGCACCGGCCACCCCGACACCGCCGACCTCCTCCAGGAGATCGGCTCCCTCTCCCGGGCCCTGCGCCGGCGCGACGCGATCGACGCGGTGCGCGCGATGGTGCGGGGCGGCGGGACGGGGGCCGGCGCGACGGAACCGGCCGGTACCGTGCACGCGAACCCGGCGGGTGGCTGAGTCGACGTATGTCCTGGCATATTGCAGCGGTGCGCACGAAGAAGGAGATGCGCCGGTTCGCCGGTGCCCTCATCGATCCCCTGCGCGTTCCGGTCCCCGCCGAGCCCGAGGCCCTGTTCGACGCGCTGGTCGACTCCGTCACGCGCTGGCGAGGGCGTGAAGTGGTCGTGCGCCGCGAGGTGTTCCCGCCGCACACCGCCAGCGGGCTATGGCTGGAGGGCGACACCTACGACGTCATCGTCATCGACAAACGGGCCGCCGCCTGGCACCAGATCGTGATCTTCTGCCACGAGGTGTGGCACATGCACCAGCGCACCGCCGACCCCACACGTGAGCCGACCGCCGACGGCAGCCCCCGACCGGTCGCCGCCCGTACCGACTTCAGCCTCGCCGACGAGCAAGAGGCGGACAGGTTCGGCATGTTGATGAGCGGACGGCTGCGGCCCTGGCTGGAGGCCGCGGTGACCTCGGACTCCGCGCTCGATCCCGCCGTGGCGGACGACGGTACGCAGGCCGGGCTCGCCGGGCGTATCGGAGCCGCTCTCAACTATCGCGGGACCAGAAAATGAGCGGCACGATCAACTACCTGAGCTGCGGCCTGCTGTGGCTGGGTCTGCTGGTGAAGGCCCCGGATCTGATACGTCACTGGCGCGACCCCTATCTCCGGGTCATCTGTGTGCTCCTCGGCCTCGCCGGGACCTGTTTCTTCCTCGGGGCGCCGCCCACCGTCGGCGCGATCAACCACTTCAGCGGCATCACGAACCTCGCCGCCCCGCTGACGTACGCGTCGATCACCGCGTACAGCGCCTCCTCCCAGGTCCTGATCGTCTACTGGCGGGGCGGACCGCACGTCCACCGCACCGCCCGCCGCTGGATCGTGGCGTACACCCTCGTCCTGGTCGGTATCGCCGTGATGTTCACGCTCGGCCACACCCCGGTCGAGCGGCGCACCGACCTGGACACCTACTACGCGCGGACGCCGTTCATCACCGAGATGATCGTGCTGTATCTCTCCGGGCACCTCGCCGCCGTCAGTGTCACCACGGTGTCGTCGCTGCGCTGGGCCCGGCAGGTGCACGGCTGGCTCCGCGCGGGGCTGCTCACGCTGGGCGTCGGCTCGCTGTTCGGCGCGGGGTACAGCCTGACCAAGCTCGCGGCGGTGATCGCCAGTTGGTGCGGCCTGGACTGGACGAAACTCGGTACGAAGGTCTCGCCGGCCGCCGCCGGACTGAGCGCTGTCCTCATCGTCATCGGGGTGCTGATCCCGCTGGGCGGCCCCCAGCTGTCCCAGTGGTGGCAGGCCAGGCGCACGTACGCCCGGCTCCAGCCGCTGGAGCACGAGCTGGACGAACTGCTCACCCGCCGTGCGTTACGGCTGCCCCGGCCGCGCTGGTCCTCCCCCGCGACCCGGCTGGTGTGGCGGCAGACGAGCATCCACAACGCGCTCGGCCACCTCGACGTGTTCTTCGACCGGGCCCTGTACGAGCGGACCTCGCAGGCCGCGGCGCGCACGACGGGCGACCCGGAGCAGGCCGAGGCGACCGCGTGGGCGGCGGTCGTCGCCGCGGCCGTGGCCGAGGAGCGCAGCCGTGACACCGACGACGAGGACGGCGACCCGCACCTCACCTCCGCCGACGAACCGGGCGGGCTCCCCGACCGGGCCCCCGGCACCGCCCTCCTCCCGCACATCGCCGACGCGCTCACCCGGTCCCCGCTCGTCGCCGCGGCCCGGGTCCGCACCGGCACGACGGAAGGGAGTTCGCGGGCATGAGCCTCATGGTGTATCTCGCCGCCGCCGTCTTCGGGCTGTCCTGCACCGCCCTGCTGGTCCGGCCCTCGCGCGCCCCGCTCGACCCGCTGACCGTCTCCACCTGTGCGGCGATCGTCCTCGGCTCGCTGGGCCTGGTCTGCGCGGCGCCGCCGACCCTGAGCGCGGTCAACGGCCTGACCGGCATCGCGAACTTCGGCGCCCCCCTCACCTACGGCATGGTCTCCGCGTACAGCTGCTCCCTGCTGGTCCTGCTGTTCCAGTGGCGGGGCGGCTCCCCCGCCCGGATCCGCCGCATGGTGCTGCGCGGTATGGCCGCCTACGCCGCGCTGATCGTCGCCATCGTCGTGCTGTTCGCGCTGGCCGACCCGAGCACCGAGCGGCTCACCGACCTCGACACGTACTACGCCAACACGCCCTACATGCGCGAGATGATCGTGCTCTATCTGCTCGGGCACAGCGCGGCCACCCTCGCCATGTGCGCGGTGTGCGTCTCCTGGTCCCGGGAGGTCACCGGGCTGCTGCGGACCGGGCTGCAACTGATCCTGATCGGCACCATGTTGGACGTGGTCGGCTTCCAGCTCACCAAGTACACGGCGGTGGTGGCCCGTTGGACCGGCCACGACCTCGACTTCCTCTCCACCGGTGTCGCCCCGCGGATGGCCTCGCTGGCCGCCCTGACCTGCTCCGCGGGCTTCGCCCTGCCGCGGCTGCTGCCCATGGCCCGCGCGCACTGGCGCTACCTCGACGATCTGCGCGGGCTCGGCCCCTTGTGGTCGGAGGTCCGTTTCGCGTCCCTCGCCCCGAAGCCGCCCAGCGCCCTCTGGCAGCTGCCCCGGATGCGGCTGCACTGGCGTGAAGTGTCCATCCACGACAGCCTGTTGGCCCTCGCCCCGTACTTCGACGACCGGCTGCGCGAACGCACCCGCGAGGCCGCCCTGCACGAGGGCCGCTCCGCGCACGAGGCCCGGGTGGTCGCCGAGGCGGCGATGGTGGCCGACGCCGCCCGCCGCGCCGCCGCCCGCGAGGAGCCCTTCGGCACCCCGAGCACCTACCGGCTCTACGCCACGGAGGTCTCCGACACCTGCGGGCTGGTCGAGTTGGCGCGGGCGCTGGCCAGGTCCCGTGTCGCTGCGGCCATACCGCAGGGTACGGTGAAGGCCACCCCCCGTTGACCCAGCCCCTGTTGACCGCTGCGTGCCCCAACACCCCTGTTTCCTGGCTGACTTGAGGAGCCCCATGTCGCGGAGAGCTGTCGTCATCGGTGCCGGACTGGCCGGCCTGCTGGCCGCGGCCGCGTTGTCCGTCCACGCGGACGAGGTGATCGTGCTGGACCGGGACGAGCTGCCCGACGGCCCGGAGCACCGCAAGGGTCTCCCGCAGGGACGCCACGCGCATCTGCTGATGTCCGGCGGCCTGACCGCGATGGAGGACCTCGTCCCCGGCGTGAGCGTGCGCGGACGGCTGCTCGACGCGGGCGCCCACGAGATATCCCTCAACTCGGGCATGCTGGCGCTGACTCCGGAGGGCTGGCTGCGCCGCTGGCGGCACGAGGGTCCCCGGATGCTCACCTGTAGCCGCGCGCTGCTGGACTGGGTGGTCCGCGAGACGATCCTGGCCGAGACGAAGACCGAGATCCGCAAGGCCCAGGCCCTGCAACTCCTCGGCGACACAAGGAGAGTCACCGGCGTCCGCATCTCAACGACCGCCGGAGAGACGGACCTTGACGCCGACTTCGTGGTGGACGCGAGCGGCCGGGGCTCCCGCATAGTCCACTGGCTGGAGACCCTCGGTGTGACCGGCATCGAGGAACGCACGGTCGACTCGGGCCTGGTGAACGCGACCCGCATCTACCGCCGCCCCGAGGGCGCCGAGCACTTCCCCCTCACGGTCCTCCAGGCGAACCCCTACGTGTCCCTCCCCGGCCGCGCGGGAATGGTCCTGCCCATCGAGGGCGACCGCTGGATGGTGAGCCTCGCCGGCACGCGGGGCGCCGAACCACCCGCGGACCCGGCCGGCTTCGCCCAGTACATGCGCGACCTGCCCCACCCGATCCTCGCCCGCCTGATCTCCGGCGCGGAACCCCTGACGGACGTCCACACCAGCCACAGCACGCAGAACGCCCGCCGCTACCTGGAGAAGGTCCAGAACTGGCCCGCCGGCCTGGTCGTCCTGGGCGACGCCCTGGCCACCTTCAACCCGGCCTACGGACAAGGCATGTCGGTCGCGGCACTGGGCGCCCAGACCCTGTCCCGCGAACTGAACGAAGAGGGCTTCACCGCCCCCACCCTCTCCACCAAGGTCCAACACGCGGTGGCCCCCTCGGTGGAAGGCGCCTGGGCCATGGCAGTGGGCCAGGACATCTGGTACCCCAACACCAAGGGCCCCGCCCCCACGACAGCGGACCGCCTGATCACGCGCTACTCCCGCCGCCTGCTCAAGTCGGCAACGGGTTCGTACGCGGCGGCGTCAGCGTTGGCAACGGTCACGAGCATGGAGGCAGACGCGTCCACGCTGCTGCACCCCGGCACGCTGTGGGCAGCCCTCAACGGCCCACTCCTGCCTCCTCTTTCAGGCCCACCCCTGACACCGGCGGAACGAGAGACGCTGGCTGAGCTGGGCAGTTCAGGGAACTGAGGTCTTTACGGGCGCGGGGCTGCATCACTATGCGGCTCCGCCGCGCGGGCGCGCCCGGCCCAAGACACTGGCCAGCTTGGACCGTACGCCAGCCGAGTCTTTTAGCGGCGCGGGGCTGTATCAATGTGCGGCTCCGCCGCGCGGGCGCGCCCGGCCCAAGCACTGGCCAGCTTTGACCGTACGCCAGCCGAGCTGCTTTTAGGGGCGCGGGGAACTGCGCGACCAGCCACGACGCTCCCGCACCCAAAAACCGAACCTCACCCGGCAAACGCAGGCTGCGCCAACCCTTTCCCCGCCCCCGGCACAACCAACAGCGAACCGGCAACAGGATGCGGTGACTTGAGCCCCACCCGAGCCGTCGTCACGTACAGGTCAGTGAGATCCGCACCCCCGAACGCGCACGCGGTGACAAGCGACGTAGGCAACGAAACAACCCGCTCCAACTCCCCGTCCGGCGTATACCTCCGCACCGCGCTCCCACCCCACAACGCCACCCACACACACCCATCGGCATCAACAGTCAGCCCATCAGGAAACCCCGCGCCAACCTCGACCTCAGCGAACCGCCGCCGCTTCGACACCCGCCCGTCCGCATACTCGAACACATCGATCCGACGGGTGGGCGAGTCGATGTAGTACATCAACCGCCCGTCCGGGCTCCACCCCGTCCCGTTGCTCACAGCAACGTCATCAAGGATCAGCTGAACAGAACCGTCCCCGGCGACACGGGACAACGACCCCCCGCACGCCGCCTCGTCGTACCGCATCGTCCCCACCCACAGCGCCCCGTCAGGCGCGACGGCCGCGTCATTGGCCCGCCGCCCGGCAACAGGCTCCCGATGCAACCACCGGAACTCCCCGTCGGGATCGACAAGCCCGATCCCGTCCCGGAGGTTGAGGACAAGCCCCCCACCGACCCGAGGCTTGGCCGCACCCACGTGCTGCTCGGTCACCCGCACCGTACGAACCCCGGACGAGGGGTCGTACGTGTACACCCGGGACCCGAGGATGTCGATCCAGATCAACCGCCCCGCCGCCGCGTCCCACGTCGGCCCCTCACCGAGCGTCGCCTCGGCCCGTACCGCCACCTCGTACGTCATCCCACACTCCGATGCCCAAGCCGCTCCGACAGTTCGACCGCACCCTTCGCGGCAAGCTGCTCCAGCTCGACCCGCCGCTCGTCGCTCCACCGAATCATCGGAACGGAGATGGAGAGAGCGGCTACGACCTGTCCCGTACGGTCCCGAACCGGCGCCGCGACACACGACACATCCGGGTTCGACTCACGGCTCTCGACCGCGACCCCCCGCTCCCGGATCTCGGCAAGAGCCTCCCGCAGCGCCCCCGGCTCGACAATGCTGTTCGGCGTCATCGCGGCCAACGACACATCCGCGGGGATACGCGCGCTCAGCTCCGGCTCGGGAAGAGACGCCAGCAGCATCTTGCCCACGGACGTGCAGTGCGCGGGCAGCCGCCGCCCGGCCGCCGACACCATCCGCACCGCGTGCGTGGAGTCGACCTTGGCGATGTAGATGACGTCGGTGCCTTCGAGGATCGCCACGTGCACGGTCTCGTCGCAGGTCTCGGCGACGGACCGGGCGACCTGCTGCCCCTCGGCGGCGAGGTCTAGCTGCTCGGCGTATCGGCTCCCGAGCTGGTACGGACGGACCCCGAGCCGGTAACGTCCGGGTTGTCCCGGCACCGGCACGATGTACGACCGGGCGGCGAGGGTGGTGACCAGTTCGTGCACGGTCGTGCGCGGCAGCTGCAGCTTGCGCACGATGTCGGGGGCGGAGAGCGTCCCGTCCCCGTCGAGGAAGAGCTCGAGAATATCGAGAGCCCGGGTCACGGCAGGTACGAGTCGTCCCACAACCGGCCCCCTTCTAAGTGTCGTGTTCGAAATTTCAACTGACGATCGGGATAACGAACACAGGCTAGCCATAGAGGGTTGCACGGGCAATGGTCGCGTGACCACGTGACTACCGATGACTACCGACCGGCCCTGGGATCGCCCAGTTCACCACGCAACCGCTGGGCGCGCAGCACCAGTTCGAGCTGGAACCGACGGTCCGGGTGGTCGATCTCGTCCCCCCACAGTTCCCGGATCTGCCGCAGGCGATACCGCACGGTCTGCGGATGCACACCGAGCCGCGCGGCCACCTCCGGCGCCCCGCCCCGCGTCTCCAGCCAGGCCAGCAGGGTCTCCGCGAGCCGCCGCCCGTGCGTCGGCCCGCAGTGCTCCAGCGGCGCGAGACACCGCGCGGCGAGATCGTCGATCAGCTCCTCCGGCTGCAACAGGACCAGTGCCTCGGTGTGCTCGGTGCAGTACAGAACACCCCCGCCCGGCAACAACCCCCGCTCCATCAGTCCTACGGCCGCCTCGGCCCAGCGCGCCGACTTCACCGCGTCGGCCAGCGGCACCGGCGGCCCGATCGCCCCGGCCCAGCCGGTCAGCGCCCGGTGCAGCAGCTCGGGCCGACCGGCGGCATCCGGTTCCGGCACGACCATGCGGGGCTGCTCGTACTCCATGTCGAGCAGCACCTCCTGCCCCACGGCGGGGGCGACCGCCTCGCGGGCCGGGCGCAGCAGGACGCCCACGGCGACCTTGTCGGGCACCGGCCAGCCGATGCGGGCGGCGCGTTCGGCGAGGGCCTCGGCGGGGTCGCCGCGGTGGTGCTCGGCGAGGAGGAGTTCCATGAGCCGGCGCTGGAGGCGCAGCCGCTCCCCCGCCTGCCGGGCGGCGGCCTCGGCGTACCCGCGCACGGACTGGTCGACCAGCCCGTCCAGATACTCGTAGCCCGTGTCGACGAGTTCGTACATCGCGGGTGGCGGGATCTCGACGCGCTGCCCGATCTCGGCCAGCCGGCGCCAGGCGAGCCGGACACCCATCCGGTAGATCGCCTGGAGCGAGTCGAGGCTGCGGCCGTGCAGTCCCTCGCCGCGCCCGAACTCCTGGAAGACGCCCGGCGGTACGGTCGGACGCCCCTCGGCGGTCTCCAGGTGCTGGACGAAGACCTCGATGGCACGCCGGATGCCGACCAGAGCCATCGGCTCACCCGACTCGTCGAGAACCAGGGGCAGTTGGGGGTGCTCACGGCGGATCTCGCGCAGGATCTCCTCGGCGAGCGCGGGCGCCTCGGCCATCGCGATCGCCGCGAACTCCCGCACTTTCGGGCGCGGTACGTCGTGCCACGCCGAGCGCGCCGTCACGGTCGCCGGGCGAGCGGTCGCTGATCGTGCGGTCGCCGGTCGAGCGGCCACGGGGTCAACTCCCTTGGCCCGCTTGCTCGTACGTGACCAGGGGTGTGTTCGACTGCTCGGGTCTGGCGTCGAGCAGCGCGACGATGCCGAGCGCGGCCCCGACGGCGAGGGCGGCGGCCAAAGCCATGGTGAGTGCGGCGGCGAGCAGTCTGGACATCGCAGGGTCAACCTCTCTGTCCCGAGGTTCAGTCCTGAGGTTCAGGACCGAAGTTCTGTCCCGAGGTCGTCCCACCCCTGCCCGTCGGCCCCAGTGTCGGCAGACATTGACACTCCGTCAAGGGCCCTCTACGGTTCCCGGCCCAAGAGCGGCCCGAACTCCGTCATCAACCTTCACTGGAGTGTCCGGATGCGCCGTACGACCTCTCCACTTTCCTTGATCCTGCTGGGACTTGGCACGTTTCTGCTGGTCCTGGCGCCGATGCTGGCGTGGTACGTCGAGCCGCGGGCCGCCGTGACCCCGATCGACATCGACACCACCGCCGTCTACCGGGGCACCGGAAGCTACTTCGACACCGGCGAGTTGCGGACCGTGGACGACCAGCGGATCACCGTGACCCAGCAGGTGCGCGGCGAGGTCGCGGACAGCGAGAAGAGCGGGGCCGCGGTCTGGGACGTCACGACGACCGTCGACACCGACAAGTCCCTGCCGGCCTCCGATCCGCACGACGCGCTGGAGTTCTTCCCCAACCGCTGGGTCACGGACCGTAAGACCAACAAGCCCGTGCACTGCTGCCACGAGAACCCCTACTTCGAGGGCGACGCCTTCCTGAAATTCCCGTTCGACGTGCGGAAACAGCCGTACCAGTGGTGGGACAACTCCCTTGGCGCGACAGTGACTTTGCGTTACGCAGGGACCAAGAAGGTGCAGGGCTACTCGGGTTACGTCTTCAAGGGCACGGTCCCGCCCTCGAAGATCGGCACCCGACTGGTCCCCGGCAGCCTCGTCGACCAGCCCAAGTCCCCCCAGATCCTGGCGGAGGAGTGGTACTCCAACCACGGCATCGAGCTGATCGTCGACCAGCGCACCGGCCGGGTGATCTACGCCCAGACCGGCCCCCGGCGCACCCTGCGCGCCCCCGGCCACGCCTACGACGCGGTCCTGCTCCTGGACGCCGACAAGCTCGCGTTCACCCCCGCCACGCAGCGCGAACAGGTGAAACTGGCGAAGCGCGAGAGCGGCCAACTGCGCCTGGTGGGGCAGTCGTTGCCGATCGGTGCCGCTGTGGCCGGATTCGTCCTCGCCGTGGCGGGTGGCGTTTTGGTGCTACGCGGTCGCAGGCGCCCCGAATCACCCACTTCACCCGAGTATCCACCCACGATGTGACGTGACGTCAGTTCTAACAACCCCGGAAATTGTCATGCGGGTGAGTAGCCGTCGGGAACGCCGGAGCGAAAACTGTCCAACCCCACCCCGGCACAGCCCATCCACAGAACTCCGCACCGAGCCCCGCCCCATCCCGCCCCACCCCGGGGAGTTCCGCCAGAGTTCAACACCCTGAACCGCCACAGTTCCGCACCCTGAACCGCCAACGTTCCGCACCCTGAGACGAGTTGGAGCACCCATGCCCCAGCACGTGCCCTACTCTCCCCCACCCTCGAATTCACTCGGGCGGGGGGACCCCCACCGCGCCCCGTTTCCACCAGCCGCGCAGCACCCCCCGGCGCCGGTGCCGCAACCGCGCCGGATCGTCTTCCTCGCCCACCGGGACCTCGACAATCCCCAGGCGGGCGGCTCCGAACTCCTCGTGGACAGACTCGCCGACGGGCTGACCCGACTGGGCCACCAGGTCACCCTGTTGTGCGGCGGCCCGGCCTCCTACCGCGACTATCGCGTGGTGTCGGCGGGCGGTGCGTACGGTCATTTCCTGCGCGCCCGTACCGCCTTCGCCCAACAGATCGGTGACTGCGACCTGTTGGTCGAGGTGTGCAACGGCATGCCGTACTTCGCGCCCATGTGGCATCACGGGCCGACCATGTGCCTGGTCAACCACGTCCACACGGACCTGTGGAAGATGCGGTTCGGGGGGCCGATGGCACCGGCGGCGAGGATCGGGCGAAGACTCGAACACTGGGCGCTGACCGGGGCGCAGCGTCGTGGGCTGTTGGTCGCGGTGTCTCCCTCGACCGCGGGTGCGCTGCGCGGGATCGGGGTCGAGCGGGAGCGGATCCGGGTTGTCCACAACGGAGTTGAGGAGCCTGGGCCGCGCGCTGAGCGTTCCGCCGAGCCGCTGTTCGTGGCGGTGGGGCGGTTGGTCGAGTACAAGCGGATCGATCTGTTGCTGCGGCTGTGGGAGCGGGTACGTCCCGTGACCGGCGGGCGACTGGTGATCGTCGGTGATGGTCCTGAACGTGAGCGGCTTGAGCAACTCGCCGGCCCTGGCGTGGAGTTCACCGGGCATGTCTCTGAGGCTCGGAAGCACGAACTGCTGTGTGCGGCCTGGTTGTTGCTGCATCCCTCTGCGCTGGAGGGGTGGGGGTTGGTCGTGACGGAGGCTGCCGCCCGTGAGACTCCGGCGATCGCGTTTGACGTGCCTGGGCTGCGGGACTCGGTTGTCGACGGGGAGACCGGTGTGCTGGCTCGTGGTGAGTCCTCGTTCGCGGCGGCGTGGTGTGCGTTGGCCTTGTCCGGGGAGCGCCGTGAGGTGATGGGCAAGGCCGCGTGTGATCTTGCGGGGCGTTATCGCTGGGATCGGACTGTCAGACAGTTTCGTTTGGTGGCCGGTGAGGTGGTGAAGGGCTGGGGGTCGTGAGTTGGCTGCGGGCCGGTGGGGGCTGGTCGCGCAGTTCCCCGCGCCCCTTCGGAACTCACCGGGGTTTCAAGGATCCCTCTCTCCGGCGCTCCCTCGCCCTGTTTCGCGCCTTCCTGCATGAACAAGACGACCCGGAGTTTTGCTACTCACTGCTCGCGACCGACGCCGTCAACCAGGTCGAGGCCTACGACGGGCCCGTCGCCGGCCGCACCGTCGTGGACGTCGGTGGCGGGAGCGGGTATTTCACGGAGGAGTTTCGGCGGCGTGGTGCTCACGCCTACCTCTTCGAGCCGGACGTACGGGAGTTGGGGCGGAAGCCGCCGGACGGGACCGTGATCGCGGACGGGTATTTGTTGCCGCTGTCCGACGGGGTCGCGGACGTGACCTTCTCCTCCAACGTCCTTGAGCATGTGGCCGATCCGGAGACGTTTCTCAGTGAGCTGGCTCGGGTGACCCGGCCCGGTGGGCTGATCTATGTGTCGTTCACCAACTGGCTGTCCCCGTGGGGCGGTCACGAGTGGGCGCCCTGGCACTACCTCGGTGCCGAACGGGCCCGCGCCCGCTACCGGCGCCGTACCGGAAAGCCGGCCAAGCACACCCTCGGCGAGAACCTGTTCGCCGTGCACATCGGTGCCACCCTGCGGCAGGTCCGCGCCCGCGACGACGTGATGGTCGTCGCGGCGCGTTCCCGCTACTGGCCCTTCCTCGACCGAGCCGTCGTAAAAGTGCCCGGGATAAGGGAGTTGGCCACCTGGAACCTCCTCCTCATCCTCCGGCGGTGTCCACCATGACGGCGACCACGGTCCAGGCCCCGCCCCCGGCGGCCGACCCCACCACGACCATCGCGGGTTCCCCGGAGGGCCCGAGGTCCTGGCGCTGGTTGCTGGGGTTCTGGGCCGTGGTGTTCGTGCTGTTCCTCGCCGTGCACCCGGGGCGGCAGACCTTCGACACGAAGCTCGGCGTCACCGTGGACCCCGGTCAATTCCTGTCCGACCTGGGGCAGTTGTGGCACGACCGGGGTTCGTTCGGCGGTATCCAGGACCAGTACGCGGGCTATCTCTGGCCGATGCTCCCGTTCTACTGGCTCGCCCACGCCGTGCACCTCCCGGTCTGGCTGGCGGAACGGCTGTGGTTGTCCCTCGTTGTCTCGGTCGCCTTCTGGGGTGCGCTGCGGCTGGCCGAACGGCTGTGTGTCGGCAACTCCGCGTCCCGGCTGCTCGCCGCCGTGACGTACGCGTTGTGGCCGGTGTTCACGATCGTGGTCGGGTCGACGTCCGCCGCCGCGCTCCCCGGTGCCTTCCTTCCCTGGGTCCTGCTGCCGCTCACCAACGAGCGTTATACGGCCCGGATCGCGGCCCTGCGGTCGGCGTTGATCGTGCCGTTCATGGGCGGAGTGAACGCGGCGGCGACCCTGGCCTCACTCCTCCCCGTCGGTCTGTATCTGCTCTCCCGCCCACCCGGACCACGGCAGCGCAAGCTGATCACGTGGTGGGTGCCCGGGGTGATCCTGGCGACGGCATGGTGGTGGATCCCGCTGCTGATGCTCGGCGTCTACGGGGAGAACTTCCTTCCCTACGTGGAGACTTCGCAGACCACGACCGAGACCATGTCGGCGACGGAAGGCCTGCGCGGGGCCGGTGACTGGGTCGCCTATCTGCACCTCGGGGAGGCCTGGATACCGGCCGGCTGGACGGTCGCGTCCTCGGTGATCGTGATCGTCTGCTCGGCACTGGCGGCGGGGCTCGGCCTCGCGGGGCTGGCCCGCCGGGACATGCCGGAGCGGCGTTGGCTGGTGCTGATCGGGGTGTCGGTCGCGCTGGTCCTGTTCGCCGGGTACGGCGGCTCGTTCGGGGCGCCCTTCCACGGGCTGGTGCAGGACTGGCTGAACGGCCCGCTCGTCCCGTTCCGCAACATCTACAAGTTCCAGGCGGGCCTGGCCCTCGCGCTCGTCCTGGGCCTGGCCCACCTGGTGGGAGTGGCCGCCGAGACACGCGGAGCCCGTCCGGTACGGGGCCGCCGACTCGCCCCGCTGATCGCGGCGATCCTCGTCCTGCCCGGTCTGGCGTGGCCGTATCTCAACGGGTCGATCCTGAACCCGGGTTCGTTCCAGCAGCTCCCCACGTACTGGCAGTCCACGGCGGACTGGCTGCACAAGTACTCCCCCGACTCCCGCGCCCTGGTCGTCCCGGCGACCGCGCACGGCATCTACACCTGGGGCTCCCCCATCGACGAGCCCCTCGACGTCCTCGCCAACTCCCGCTGGGCGGAACGGGATTACGTCCCGATGGGCACCCCCGGCAACCGGCGCGCGATGGACGCGGTGGAGCAGGCCCTGGCGAGCGGGAGTGAAGTCCCGGGCCTGGCCGACTACTTGAGCCGGGCGGGCGTCTACTACGTCGTCGTCCGCAACGACCTGGACCCCGACCAGATCGGCTACGTCCCGACGACCACCGTCAAACGCACCCTGGAACAGTCCGGCTACCAGCGGGTGACGGGCCTCGGCCCGATCATGACCGGCGGCCGCATCGCCAACGACACCCCGCTCCAGGTCGAGGGCCTCTACCCGCGCCAACGGGCGGTGGAGATCTACGAACCGACGAGCAAGGACGTGATCCGCCCCGGCCAGGCGGGCCTGACGCCGGTGTCCGACACGGCGGTCGTCTCCGGCGGCCCGGAGTCCCTCCTCCCCCTCGCCACCGAACTCCGGGGCAGGGCAACGGTGTTGACGGGCGACAACCACCCGGGCCTGGGCTCACCCCCGCTCCAGGTGGTGGGCGACGGACTGCGCCGCGCCGACACCCGGTTCGGCCTGGTGGACGCCAACACGTCGTACACATACACCCCCGACGAACGCAACGCGCCGGACGCCGTCCAGGACGCGGGCAAGGAACCGAAGCAGATCCTGCCGACGAAGGGCATCGCCCACCAGACGGTGGCGGAGTTGCGCGGCGCCCGCTCGGTGACGGCGTCTTCGAGCGGCAACTGGCTGTTCTCGCTCCCTCAGTTCGACCCGGTGAACGCCTTCGACGGCGACCCGGACACCGCGTGGGCGGAGGGCGCGGCGGGCTCGGCGAACGGCCAGTGGCTGCGCATCGGCTTCACGGGCGGGTCGTACGACATGCCGGGTTCGTTCAAGGTGACTCCGCTCCCGCAGGAGAGCGTGCGGGCGGCGGCGACGGAGGTGAAGGTGGAGACGGCGAAGGGATCGGCGACGAGCCATCTCCAGCCGAGCGGCATGCCTCAGACCGTCAAGGCGCCCTCGGGCTCCACGAGTTGGATGAAGCTGACGATCGTCGACTCGGTGGCCCGCCGCACCGGCCTGACCGGCGCGGGCTTCTCCGAGATCGCCCTCCCCCACATCCAGGTCACCCGGCTCCTCAAACTCCCCACCGACGCGAACACCTCCGACGCCTCCGCCGAGATCATCTCCCTGCACCGCGCGGCCGACCCGACGGGCCTCTCCCCGACGGGCACGGAGGCGGGCCTGCACCGCACGTTCTCGACGCCGGCGGCGGGAACGTACGAGATGAAGGCGACTGCGGCGGCAACCCCGGGCGAGGAGTTGGACAAGCTCCTCTACGAGGTGGCCCCCGCCCAGCAGCACCGCATCACGGCAACGGCCGACTCCACAGCGGCACTTGGCGCGGGCCTCTCCGCCCGCAACCTCACGGACGGCGACCTGACGACGGGCTGGACAGCGGGCGACCGCCCGACGATCCACCTCACCTGGACCGGCAAACAGGCAGTGGGTGAAGTGGTGTTGGCCCCCGCCGGCGGCCTGTCGGCGCGCCCGACCGAGGTGGACATCACGTCACCGGACGGTTCGACGATCGCGGGCGTGGACGAGAACGGTGTGACCCGCTTCGACCCGATCACCACGGACAGCCTGACCATCACGATCACGAAGACGGCCCCGCTCACACTCCACAACCCGATAGCGGACGAGAACCTCCAACTCCCCGTGGGCCTGACCGAGGCCTACATCCCGGCCCTGGACCAGTACCGCACCCCCCAACCGGACCCCACCCGCACCTTCACCCTGCCCTGCGGAAAGGGCCCGGTGGTGGCGGTGGACGGGGAGCTGTACGGGACGAGCGTGACGGGGACGGTGCGGGACCTGACGGAACGGCGTTCGGTGGAGGTGACGCCCTGTCAGCAGGGCAAGACGGACGGGGCGTTGGAGCTGACGTCGGGCCCACACCGGGTGGAAGCGGGAGACACCGGCCCGTTGACCCTCACGGACGTGACACTGACCCGGGGAACGGTCACCGAACCCACCGCCCAGACACGCGAGTTGACGGTCCAGGACTGGCTGGGCGACCGCCGGGAGGTGACGGTGGGCGCGGGCGCGGCCTCGTACCTCACCACGTACGAGAACTACAACACCGGCTGGCAAGCCACCCTGAACGGCAAGGAGTTGACCCCACTCCGCCTGGACGGCTGGCAACAGGGCTGGCGCGTCCCCGCAGGCGCGGGCGGCACGATCAAGCTGTCGTACGAACCGGCGACGACGTACGAGGCCGGCCTCATCGGCAGCGGAGTCGCCGTCGCCGCCCTCCTGGCCCTGGTGATCTGGCGCCGCGACGAGCCCAACCCCGACGAGTTCCAACTGCCCCCGCCGCTACCCGGCCTCTGGCTCGGCACGGTGGCGCTGACGCTGGTCGGAGTGGTGACAGCGGGCTGGTTCGCCCTACTGGTCCCGGCATTGGCCCTGTTGGCCTACCGCAGACACGCGCTGCTGGTCCCGATCGCGTTCGTGGCACTGGCGGGGGCAGGCATCGTGGCGGCGACGGGAGCGGGCGACCCGGTGGGCGCGGGCGAGGGAGCGTTCAGCCACGCGGCCCAACTCCTGGCACTGATCGGCTTGTTCGCGGCACTGGTGAGCGTCCGGGAGCGGCAAGAACTGCCCGCTTCCACCTCTCAACCAGCGGCACTCGAAGGCGCCCCTTCAGGGGCGCGGGGAACTGCGCGACCAGCCCCCACGGACCCGCACCAAAAGGACGACCCCCGATGACCACACTCGACCAACCTCGCTCCCCCACCCGCATCCCCTTCCCCACAGTCGACGAAATCGCCCGCCACTGCCACCAGTCCGCCGAACCGGAAACCGTCCACATAGAGGTCCACCTCCCAGGCCCCGTAAACGCGGAACGCCTCCGCACCGCCTTCACAGAGGCCCTCCACCACCACCCCCGCATCCTCATGCGCGAGGCCCCCGGCCCCTGGTACCGCCGCCGCTACGAATGGGAGTTGACCAACTCCCCGGACCTGGAGGTGGTGACCTTCCCACCCCCCACCAAGGACGCCCTCAAACAGGCCCGCACCCGCTCCCTCACCCACACCCCACCCCTCACCGCATCCCCACCCATCCGCCTCGAAGCCATCGAACTCCCCCACGGAACCGCCCTGATCCTCACGGTCAACCACACCGCCCTGGACGGCCCCGCCTGCCTCCGCATCCTCGCCACCGCGGCGCAGCTGTACGGCGGCAAGGACAACACCCCCACCGCCCCACCAACCCGCCCCCCGGACACCCCGGAACCCCCCACGGACACCCCCTCCGTATGGACCCCGCCCGCCCGAGTAGCCCCCGGCACCCCCACTCCCACCCCCGGCGGCAACGGCCTCCTCCTCACCGAACTCCCCGTCCCCCACCGCCCCAAGGGCTCCCCGTACACGGTGAACGACCAACTCATGGTCACCACGGCCCTGATGATCGCCCACTGGAACCGCGAACACGGCGCACACCCCCGCCCGATGCGCATCACGATGCCCGTGGACGACCGCCCCCGAGGCACGGACATGCCGATAGGCAACGGCACGCGACTGGTCGAAGTCACCTTCGCCCCAAGCGAGTTGACCACCACCCCCGACCACCCCATGGCCGAACTGCTCCACCGCACGGCAACCCGAACCCGCGCCCTCAAAGCCCTCTCCCGCCCCCAACTTGGCCACGGAGCAACCCTGTTGACGGCCCCGGTCGTCCCCGTCGCCTGGCGAGCCACCCTCACCCGAGGCCTCCGCAGGGCAGCCGCCCCCTGGACCTCGACCACCCTCCTCAGCAACATCGGCCGCATCCCGTACACCCTGGACTTCGGCGCCCCGACGGGCCGCGCACACGCGGTCTGGTTCTCCGCCCCCGCCCGTATGCCCCGCGGCCTCACCGTGACGACGGCGTCCACCGCAGGGAAACTCCACGTGGCCCTCCGCTGGTCCCGCACCCTCCTCGGCCCCGGCGACGGAGCCCACCTCCGCGACCTCTTCGAGCACTACCTGCACACGACGGAACAGACGGAGGAGCACCCGAAATGACGACCACCACTCCCCCGAACCAGGTGCGCCCCGACCTCCGCGACTTCTACGAGAACCCCGCCACCCCCGTCGCCTCCGGCCCCTCCCGCACCCTCCGTCAGGCCCGCATCCTCGCCACCGCGCTGGGCCCGGCCACCGACCGGACCCGCACCGTCCTCGACATCGGCTGCGGCGACGGCACCGCGGCCGCCACCGCAGCCCCCCTCCTCACCGGCCACCGGGTCATCGGCATCGACTGGTCCCAGGACGCCCTGACCCGCGCCCGCACCCACCTCCCGTACACCGTCCGAGGCGAACTCACCGCGTTACCACTCCACTCGACCTCTGCCGACGCCGTCCTGTTCAGCGAGGTGATCGAGCACCTCGTCGACCCGGACACGGCTCTCGCCGAGATCCACCGCGTCCTGCGCCCGGGAGGCCATCTCATGCTGTCCACACCGAACTTGGCCGCCTGGTACAACCGCGCCCTGCTGCTCGCCGGAGTCCAGCCCGTGTTCTCGGAGGTGAGCCTGCGCGCGATCCACGGCCGCCCGGGCAAGGAGGTCGTAGGACATCTGCGGCTCTACACCCCGCGTGCGCTACGGGAGTTCGTGACGGCGGCCGGCTTCGAGGTCGTAGGGCTAAAGGGCGCGCCCTTCCACGGCGTACCGCGACCGCTCCGTCCCCTCGACCGACTGGCCTGCGTCAGACCGCAGTTGGCGTCGATCCTGCTGCTGCACGCACGGAAGACGTAGGGGGCGCGGCCGTGTGGTGGGGGGTGGCTGCGGCCCTGTTGGCGAACGTGCTCTACAGCACCGGTTTCGTCCTGGAGAAACGCGCGCTCGCGGCCCTGCCCGAGGTGACGGTCCGTCAACCGGCAAGGCTGCTGCGGCTGGTGCTGGGCAGCCCGCTGTGGATCGGAGGATCCCTCGCGCTCGCGTCCGGGTTCGGCGCGCAGCTCGCCGTGTACCGGACGCTGCCGATCGCCGCCGCGCAGGGCATCTTCGTGTCCGGCCTGGTGCTGCTCGTGCTGTTGTCCGCCCGGATGCTCGGCGAGGAGACCAGCGGTCGCGAACGGTACGCGCTCGGGGCGATCCTCGTCGCCCTGCTGATGGTCGTACTGTCCCTCAAAGAAGGCTCGGACCATGTCAGCCGCAACGCGCCCTACCCACTGATCCTGCTGGTCTGCGTGCCCTCGCTGGCCGCCGGCGTCTGGCTGTACCGCTCCACCGAACGCGGCGCGGGCCACCGGCACCGACGGCCCACCACGGGCGTCGAATACGGCGTGGCGGTGGGCCTGTTGTACGGGGTCAGCTCGCTCGCCATCAAGGGCGTGTCGAGCTATCTGACCACAAGTGACCTGGGAGGGGCGGTGGTTGGCCTGCTCAAGTCCCCGTACCCGTACCTCCTCCTCTTCACCGGTGCATTCGGCCTGGTCATGTCCCAGGCGGCGCTGCAACGTTGCCGGGCCTCGCTGATCGTGCCGGTCTGCACGACAGTGACCAGTCTGTTCACGGCGGTGCTCGGCACGCTCGCGTTCGGCGAGGCCCTGCCGCACGATCCGCTGCGCCTGGCCCTGCGCATCGGGGGCACCCTCCTGGCGGTCACCGTCCTGCTGACCATGCCGAAGCACGACAACGCGCCTCAACCACCGGTCGAGGCAAAGGAGTTGATGCCCCCATGAACCCGGACGACCCCCTGCTGAAGATCCTGGCCTGCCCGCTCGACAAGGGCCCGCTGCACCTGCTCCCCACGGACGCCCTCTACAACCCGCGCCTGCGCCGCCGCTACCCCATCGTCGACGGCATCCCGCAACTGCTGCCCTCGTCCGGAGAGCAAGTGACCGACGACGCCGAGCACTTGGAACTCCTCAAACGGATGGCGCCATGACCCCCACGAACCCAACGGACCCCACTCCCCGCACCCCGGTTCCTCGTACTCTCACCGCCCGCCTCGCACCCCTCCTCCCCACCCGCCTCGTCGCCGCCACCGCCCGCGCCGTTTACCCCCGCTTCGAACCCGAACTGGCCCGCCTGGCCGACCTGTTGCCACCGGACTGCGGCACGGCGGTCGACGTGGGCGGCTGGTACGGCCCCTGGACGCACCGTCTCTGGAGACACGCGCGCGAGGTGGTGACCGTAGAACCCGTCCCCCACCTGGCCCGGCTGCTCGCCGCTGCCGCCCCCGCGCACGCCCGGGTGATCCCGGCCGCCGCCTCCGACCGCCCCGGCACCGCCCGCCTGTGGCTGCCGCCGGACGACGAGGGCGATCGGGGGGTGTCCTCGCTGGTCCGCCGGGACATCCACGCCCGCGCCGTGCACGTCCAGTGCGTCACGCTCGACGGCCTGAACCTCTGCGACGTCGGCTTCATCAAGATCGACGTCGACGGCAGCGAACTGGCCGTCCTGCACGGCGCGACCGGCCTCCTGACCCGCGACCACCCCGCGCTCTTCGTCGAACTGGAGTCCCGCATCCAGCCGATCGCCCCGGTGGTGACGTACCTGTCGCTGCTCGGCTACGAGGGCTGGGTCCTCCCGGACCGGAACAGGGACTGGGTCAGGCTGGCGTCCTTCCCCTTGGAGAAGCACCAGGCCCGGAACTCGTACGTCGTCTCCCAGGGGCTGCTGCGCCGGGTCCTGCCCTTCGCCCGCGGACCCCGTTACGTCAACTCGGTGCTCTTCCTCCCCGACGGCCGCACCCCCGGTGTCAGTGCCGTGCACGACGATGGATCGCATGCCCGAAGCGAACCGCCCAACCCGCCCCGCCCGCCCCTTCAGTCCCCTCGACTTCCAGCTGGTCCTGCTGCGCCGCATGGCGGACCACAACCCGGACCTGGTCGAGAACGCCCGTCATGAGCTGGGCGTCTCGATCGCCGACATGCGCGAGGCCAACAAGCGTTGGCAGGCGATGCTGCACTCCCCGAGAGGCCGGGCCGCCGCGTCCCGCTACCGCTCGATCCTCGGCACCCCGGAGTCGTCCGCGAAACGCCGGATCGGCGACCTGGACTGCGAGGCCTGGCAGTGGCCGGTCCCCCTCTGGCCCGATCTCCGCTTCGAGGTACTCACCGCCCCGAACGGCGCCGTGTGGAACGAATGGCTGGTCCGCGCCCCGGGCGCCGAAGGCCCCGCCCTCCACACCCTGGAGGACCTGACCCCCTGGTCCTGCACGGTCGACGAGGCGGCCCGCGCCTTCGCCCCCGCCCGCCCCCTGGAGGGCACGGCCCCCACCCGCTGGGGCCTCGCGTTCACCGCCCCGGACGCGCAGGGCGTACGCCACAGGTGCGCGGCCGAGTTCACCTGGGGCCTGCTCCAGCGAACGGCGGTCAACGACTAGCGGCCCCCAGAATCGCCTCGACTACGACGGTCAACGACGACTCCGGATGCAGATCGAGGAAAAGGTTCGGCTCGACGAGTTCCAGCTCCATCACACACGGCTCCCCGTCCGGCCCGTCGACGAGGTCCACGCGCGCGTACAGCAGCTCCGGTGCGTCCGGTACGGCGGCCAACGCCCGCTCCGCGACGGAGAGTTCGGCCTCGGTAGCGGTCCACGGCTCCAGGTCCGGGTGGGACACCTTGTCGTCGTCGTACGCCGTCCCGCGCGCCAGCACGGCCCCCTTCCGCGAGGCGTGCACGAACCGCCCCCCGAAGAACAGCAGCGCCCGCTCCCCACTGACGTCCACATGCGTCAGATACGGCTGCACCATCGCGGTGAGCCCCTCCGCATACATGCGCTCCAGCTGCCGTACGGCCGTCTCGTGCTCGTCGGGTGTGTAGCGGGCGGCGAAGCGGGCGCCCGCGCCGGAGGTCGGCTTGACGACGTACTCGTGGTCGTCGGGCAGGTCGACCGGATCACCGGCGGCGAGATACCGGGTCGGCACGACGGGCACGCCGGCCGCCGCGAGGTCGCCGAGGTACCGCTTGTCGGTGTTCCACCGCACGACCTGCACCGGATTCGCGAGCCGCGTCACCTTCGCGATCCGCTCGGCCCACGCCACGAACTCGACCGGCCGCCAGCTGTAGTCCCAGGTGGAGCGGATGAGCACGAGGTCGTAGGCACCCCAGTCGGTCCCGGCGTCGTCCCACGGCGCGGCGACGGCCTCGGCCCCGGCCGCCCGCAAGGCATCCACCAGCACCGGGAGGTCACGGTCCTTGCTGGGCTTGGGTCCGGGGTTGTAGGTGGCGAGCGCGATACGGGGCACGGGGTCTCCATCCGGGTGCGGGCTGTGGACAGATCCGCAGGTTAACCGAGCCGTGTGGCGGGGGAGGTGACGGAGCGCACGGCAGCCTGACCGCCGTACTGATAGGAACGGTTCTGTCGTCTCTGTCGTGCTCAACCTGTTCTAGCTGTCGAGGAGTGTGCCGGTGTCCTCCCTCTTTCCCGCCCTGGTGGGCAGCCCGGGCGACCAGGCCGCCCTGCGCTTCGGCGACCGGTCCCTGACCTATCGGGAACTCGCGGTGGCGTCCGGCGCACTGGCCGAGCGCCTCCGCGAGGCGAGCGGCGGCAGCGCCGACGGCCGGATCGCGGTCTGGGCGACACCGACGCTGGAGACGGCCGTCGCCGTGATCGGCGTACTGCGGGCGGGAGTTGCGGCCGTTCCCCTCAACCCGAAGTCGGGCGAGAAGGAACTCGGGCACATCCTCTCGGACAGCTCACCGACTCTGGTGCTGGCAGCTCCTGGCGATGAACTTCCGTCTCCGCTACGGGACTTGAAGCGCATCGACGTCGACGTGCGCGCGGTGGGACCGCTCACCGAGGAGCAGTCGTCCGGCTCCGACGAGGACCCCGCCCTCGTCGTCTACACCTCCGGCACCACCGGCCCGCCCAAGGGTGCCGTCATCCCGCGCCGGGCGATCGCCGCGACGTTGGACGCGCTCGCCGACGCCTGGCAGTGGACCGGTGACGACGTGCTCGTGCACGGGCTGCCGTTGTTCCATGTGCACGGGCTGGTGCTGGGCATCCTGGGCCCGTTGCGGCGCGGCGGTTCGGTGCGGCACCTGGGCCGGTTCAGTACGGAGGGCGTGGCACGGGAGTTGAACGACGGCGCGACCATGATGTTCGGCGTCCCGACGATGTACCACCGCATCGCGGAGACCCTCCCCGACGACCCCGGGCTCGCCAAGTCCCTCGGCCGGGCACGCCTGTTGGTCTCCGGCTCGGCGGCCCTGCCGGTCCACGACCACGAACGCATCACGTCGGCGACCGGGCGCCGGGTCATCGAGCGCTACGGCATGACGGAGACCCTGATGAACACCAGCGTGCGGGCGGACGGTGAGCCGCGCGCCGGGACGGTGGGAGTCCCGTTGCCCGGCGTGGAGTTGCGGCTCGTCGAGGAGGACGGCACGCCGCTGTCCGGGTACGACGGCGAGAGCGTGGGCGAGATCCAGGTGCGCGGCCCGAACCTCTTCACCCAGTACCTGAACCGGCCCGACGCCACGGCCGCCGCCTTCACCGCCGACGGCTGGTTCCGCACCGGCGACATGGCCGTGCGCGACCCCGACGGCTACGTCAGGATCGTCGGCCGCAAGGCCACCGACCTGATCAAGAGCGGGGGTTACAAGATCGGCGCGGGCGAGATCGAGAACGCGCTCCTGGAGCACCCCGGGGTCCGCGAGGCCGCCGTCACCGGCGAACCGGACCCCGACCTGGGCGAGCGGGTCGTGGCCTGGATCGTGCCGACGGATCCCCAATCCCCTCCGGGGCTCGACGAGTTGGCCGATCACGTGGCCGCTCGCCTCGCCCCGCACAAGCGCCCCCGCGTCGTCCACCATCTCGCTGCCCTCCCCCGCAACGACATGGGCAAGATCCTCAAGCGCTCCCTGACCAACGACCGAAACGCCTGAGATGCCTGAGCGCCGCCTGTCCGCCCGCGCGTTCCTCGCCCTGGTCACGGACGACGCCACCTTCACCGAACTCCCGTACCCGGCACGGGAGTCCAAGCCCGACGGGCCCCTCGCCTGGCAGGGCTACGACGCCTCGCGCGCCCGCGCCGCCGACCGCACCGGCGAGTCGGAGTCGGTGGTGTGCGGCACGGCGACGGTGGAGGGCACGCGAGCGGTGCTGATCGCCTTCGAGTTCGGCTTCCTCGGCGGCTCGCTCGGCGAACGTACCGGGGACCGCCTGGAGTCGGCGTACACGTACGCCCGTGAACACCGGCTGCCGGTCGTGCCGTTGATCGCCACCGGGGGCAGCCGGATGCAGGAGGGCATGGTCGCCCTCACCCAACTCCAGCGCGTGGCACGCCAGTCGGTGCTCACCAGGGAGGCCGGCCTCCCGCAGATCGCGGTACTGCGCGACCCGACCACGGGCGGCGGCTGGGCCACGCTCGGCGCGGGCGCCGATGTGATCCTGGCCCTGCCCGGCGCCCAGGTCGGCTTCGCGGGCTCCCGGGTCCGGCCACCGGACGCGGACCCGACGGCGTACACGGCCGAGGCCCAGGTGGCAGCGGGCGCGGCCGACGCGGTCGTACGGCAGGAGGAGCTGAAGGAGACCCTGGGGAGGTGGCTGCGGCTGCTGACCACGCCGTGGGCGGGCCAGGCACCGGTGCCTCCGGCGCTCGGGGCGAGCGGCCCGCCGGCCACGGGGTGGGACGACCTCGACGCGCCCGCCCGGTCGGCGGCAGCAGCAGCAGCAGCAGCAGCAGCAGCAGCAGCACGGGAGGACGCGCGGGGAGCGCTTTCGGTTCGGGGTGCGGCGGCAGACCTGCCGGTGACCGCACGCGAGGCCGCTCAGGACGCGGGGCGGGGTCACAGCAGTGCGGCCGGCCTCCCCGTAGCCGCGCGGGACACCCGGTCGGCGGTCGACCTCCCGGTCACCGGCTGGGAAGCCGTGCAGCGCGCCCGCTCACCCCAACGCCCGCGTGCCGAGCGGTACTTGGACGCCTACTTCGCCCACCGGGTCGCGATCAGCGGGGACCGGTGCGGGGGCGTCGACGCGGGGATGTTGTGCGGGTTCGGGGAGCGGGCGGGGCGGACGGTCGCGTATGCCGCGCAGGCCGGGACGGCGACCCGGCCGGCCGGGTATCGCACCGCCGCCCGGCTGATCCGGCTCGCGGGCCGGCTCGGTGTCCCGGTGCTGACGTTGGTGGACACCCCGGGCGCGGCGAACGACGCCGAGGCGGAGCGGGAGGGCGCGGGCGCCGCGATCGCCGACTTGTTCGGCGCGGTGGCCGGCGCCCGTACCCCGCTCACCACGTTGCTGATCGGCGAGGGCGGCTCCGGCGGCGCGTTGGCGCTGGCAGCGCCGGGCAATACCTGGGCCACGCCGGACAGTTACTTCTCGGTCATCGCCCCGGAGCCGGCGGCCGCGACCCTCAAGCGGCCGCCGGCGGAGACGGAGGCGACGGCCGATCAACTCCGCCTTCGGCCGCAGGACTTGGCGGAGCTGGGGGTGATCCGGACGACGTGGCCCGGGTGAGTGACGACACCTCACCAGCTGCCCCTTACTTGTTCTTTACTTCGGACATAACAGACAAATACCCCCATTTAGCCGCACCCCACCCGGCCCACCACAAGACGCGCCCGCTCCACCGCCCCCGCACGATGCGAAAGAGGCCCGCCGCCCGGCGAAGCCCCGGTCCGCGCTCTCGGGAGACCCTGCCATGACCGTCAGTCTGGAGCAGTTGCGACGCTGCCATTTCGCCGTCGACCTGGGTGCCGCCCGTACCCGCGTCTACGTCAAGGGCGCCGGGCTCGTCGTCGACCAGCCGTCCGCCGCCGCCGTGAACACGCGGACCGGCGCGCTGATCGCCGTAGGAGAGTTCGCGGAGAAGATGACGGGCCGTACGCCCGACTACATCCGGGTCGTGCGGCCCGTGTCCGGCGGGACCGTCGTCGACATCGAGATGGCGCAGCGCATGCTGCGGCACCTGATCGGCGACAAGGTGCGCCGCGCGCTGCGCCGCAAGCCCCGGCTGCGGGCCGCCGCCTGCACCCCGCACGACGCCGATCCGCTGGCCCAGCGCGCCGCGATCGAGACGCTGGTCGGGCTCGGCGCGCGCCGCGTCGAGCTGGTGGACACGCTGATCGCCGCCGCGGTCGGCTGCGGACTGCCCGTCGAGCGGCCCGAGGCGACCATGATCATGGTGTGCGGGGCCGCCGCGACCCAGGTCGCCGTGCTCTCCCTCGGTTCCATCGTCACCGCCGAACGCATTCCGGTGGGCGGTGAGGCCGTGGACCACGCGATCGTCCAACACCTGCGCCACGAGCACGAGTTGATGCTGCCGAGTCAGTCCGTACGGCCGTTGCAGCTCGCCCTGTCCGGCAACGGTCTCACCCCGCACGGGCCGACCACCACCGAGATCCACGGGCGGGACGTGGCGAGCGGTCTCGCCCGTTCCGTACGGGTCGACACCGCGGCCGTACGGGACGCGATCGAGACCCCGCTGACCGCTGTGCTCGACGGGATCGGCCGGGTGCTGCGCAACTGCCCGCCCGACCTGGTGGCCGACCTCGCCGACCGGGGGATCATGATGGTCGGCGGCAGCGCGCTGCTCCCCGGCTTCGACCAGATGCTGCGCGCGGCGACCGGGATGCCGGTGCACATCGCCGAGCGGCCGGACGTGTGTGCCGTACAGGGCCTGGGTTACATGCTGGAGGGCAAGATCGAACCGCTGGTCCTGGACCCGCTGGCCACCGCCTGAGCCCCGGCCCGGCCGAGGCGGGTGACGGCGCCCCCGACCTCTCCCGCCTCCTCGAAGCCGTCCTGAGCGTCGGTTCCGAGCTCGAACTGCGCACCACGCTCCAGCACATCGTGGACGGCGCCGCCGAGCTGACCGGCGCACGGTACGCGGCGCTCGGGACCACGGACCCCGGGCAGGACGGCCTCACCGAGATCCGCACCGGCTGTACCGAGCCGCCCGCGGGGGTGGTCAGCGTGCCGATCCACGTCCACGACGAGGTGTTCGGCCACCTCCACCTCGCCGGAAAGCGGCACGACGCCCCCTTCACCGCCGAGGACGAGCAACTCCTGCACGTGCTCGCCGCCCAGGCCGGCATCGCGATCGGCAACGCCCGCCTGTACGAGACGGCCCGGCAGCGCGAGCGCTGGATCGAGGGCGCGGCGGCCGTCACCACCGCGCTGCTCACCGGCGAGGCCGCGGCCGACGCGCTGAAGACGGTCGCGGAGGGCGCGCGGGCCCTCGCCGACGCGGCGGCGGGCGTGATCCTCCAACGCACGGCGGCGGGCGGCATGGAGATCGTCACGGCCTCGATCTACGAGGACCCGGGTGACGTCGTCGGTACGACCATCGAGCCCGGCAGCCCCGTCCTGGTCCAACTCCTGGGCGGCGAACCGGTGTTCATCGACGACTCGGCGACCGACCCGCGCATGACGACGCATGTACGGCACCGGTTCGGCCCCAGCATGATGCTCCCGCTCCAGGCGGACGGCCGCCTCATCGGCACCCTGGCTCTCCCGCGCCGCCCGGGCGACCGCCCCTACACGGCCGTGGAACGGTTGCTGGCGACGCAGTTCGCGTCCCAGGCCGCGCTCGCCCTGGTCCTGGCCGACGCGCAGCACAGCCGTGAACGCCTCGCGGTGTACGAGGACCGCGACCGCATCGCCCGTGATCTGCACGATCTGGTCGTCCAACGCCTGTTCGCCACCGGCATGTTGCTGGAGTCCACGCAGCGCAGAACCGAGGACACGGACCAGGCCCACGAGCTCCTCGGCCGCGCGGTGGACGAACTCCAGTCGACGATCCAGGAGGTCCGCACGGCGATCTTCGCCCTGCAACAGCCCCCGGCGGAGGCCCCGACAAGCGTGCGCGGCAGGGTACTTCGGGAGACGGCCGGCGCGTCGGCCGTGCTCGGCTTCCAGCCTTCGACCCACTTCAGGGGCCCGGTGGACACCGTCGTCCCCGACCAGGTGGCGACCCACCTCGTCGCCGCCCTCCGCCGCGCCCTCGCCGCCGCGTCGGGCCGCGCCGATGTGTCCCGCCTGGAGATCACCATCGACACGACGACGCCCCTGCCGGACGGCAGGGAGGCCGTACGACTGAAGGTGTACGACGACGGAGGGACCGGTGTCGGCGACGGTGGCGGCACGACGGTCCGTTGGCAGTCGCCCCTGTGAGAGCGGCGCCGGAGGGGTGTCGGTGGGGCAGGAGGCGGGGTGTCAGTAAGGCAGGATCCGCCCCGACGGCGTCCTGCGGTCGATGGTGTCGTCGCGGGGCGTGATGGGCCGGCGACTGACGCGAACGCGGATCTGTCGGTTCATGGCGCCCTCCCGAGGCTCATATCTCCTATGCCCCTCTCCTATGCCCCACACTCGTCCTCGCGACTCCCAACAACATCAAGTCCGTACCGTGAGGCCCATGACGACCACCTTCACGCTGCTGCATCCCGGCGCCATGGGCGCGAAAGTCGGCGGCGAGGCGACCCGTACGGGCGCCCGAGTGCTGTACGTCCCGACGGGCCGCAGCCCCGCCAGCCTCGAACGCGCCCGCGAGGCAGGCCTGGAGCCCGCCGAGTCCCTCGAATCCGCCCTGGCCGCAAGCGACTTCGTGCTGTCGGTCTGCCCACCGCACGCGGCGGAGGACGTGGCGCGCGAGGTCCTCACGCACCCCTTCCCCGGCGTGTACGTCGAGGCCAACGCGATCAGCCCGGACCGTACGAGGCGTATCGCGGCGGCGTGCGCGGAGCGTGGCGTGCCGATGCTCGACGGCTCGATCGTCGGCGGGCCGCCGGGACCGGGCAGCGCCCCGCGCCTGTATCTGAGCGGCGACGGGGAGCAAGTCGCCCGAGTTGCGGGGGCGTTCAAGGACACGCAGGTCGTGGCCCGCCCGCTGGACGCGGAGATCGGTGCGGCGTCGGCGCTGAAGATGGCGTACGCCTCGTACCAGAAGTCGGCCCGCGTGCTGGCCGCCGTGTCGCACGCCCTCGCCGCGCACCACGGCGTGGCCGACGAACTCGCCCGCGAGGCGGGCTCGTTGACGTCCAACATCCTCGCCCAGACCGACCAGCTCCCCAGCGTGGCCGCCCGGGCCTGGCGCTGGGCACCGGAGTTGGAGGAGATCGCGGCGACCCTGCGCACGGCGGGACTGCCGCCGGAGATGGCGGAGGGCGCGGCGACGGTGCTGCGCCGATGGGCGGGGGACAAGGACAGGTTCGACCTGCCGTTGGAGGAGGTGCTGGCTCACCTCCGTACAGAGGGGTGACTCAGGACCCTGTGGTGGGCGCGATCGAGCGCAGCTCCTGCACGGTCCCGCCGAGCCGGGAACGGAACCCCTCCAGCAGCTCCGGCGTCGCGCTGACGACCCAACGAGTGCCGACGAGGTACTTGCCGCCGTACATGGCGGCACTGTCGAGCCAGGTCACCTTGAACCGTTCCTCGGGGAAGGTGGTGATCCGGTACTCCCCCTGCTTCGTACGGCACAGCCCCTCGCGCAGCTCCTCCGCCTCGACCCGGATCTCGGCGGTGCACCCGGTCAGCCCGGCGATCACCTCGACCTTCGCGGGGGCCACAACTCCGGCTTCAGGGGCGGCGGTCACGGCGGCCGTGGCCGACTTGCGCTTCTGCTCCGCACTGTCCTCGCCCCCGCCGCAGGCCACGGCCAGCGGGAGCAGGGCGAGGGCGGCACCTCGGCGCAGGCGGGAGGTGGAGGTGTGCCCTCGGGCGGGCCGGCGGCTCTGGTGGGTCTGGTGGGTCATGTCAGGGGGTACGGGGGCGCCGCTGCGGCCGTTCAAAGTCGTGGACGCGCGTACCCGTAGTGCGCTGGCGCCTTGCTCTCCGGCCGTGCGCCCCCTCGTACCTCGTGCTCCTTTCCGCCCGCTTCCTTGATTTCCCCGCTGTTGTCCAGGGCGTTCCGGGGAAATGCGTCGGGCGTGGTTTGTCGGGCGACAGATAGTGGCCCGTAGCTGCCGGTCGGACAGTTCCGGCTGCGGGAAGGAATTCATGACGCATCGGACGACGGACCCCGCCACGGATACGGACACGGGCACAGGCACCGCAACCGCCACCGCGATCCTCGAAGGGCTGCTCACCGAGGAAGGCTCGGCCGACCCCTTTCCGCTGTTCGAGCGGGCCCGGGCGCTCGGGCCCGTGCTGCCGACCGGGGACGGGGTCCTGCTGGTGACCGGCTACGAGGAAGCGGAACGGCTGACACGCGACCGCGCCTTCGGGATCCGGCGTACGGAGGCGGGCGAGGCGACCGGCCCCGGCGGCACCGAACATCTCGCGCAGCGGATCATCAGCGCCTCCCTCCTGGAGACCGACCCGCCCCGGCACACCCGCCTCCGGTCCCTGGTCTCGTCGTTCTTCGCGGCCCGCAGGATTCCCGCGCTCGAACCTCTGATCGCGGCGGCGGTGGAGGACCTGCTCGATGAGATGGCAGGCCAAGCGGGCCACGCCGGCACTCCAGGCTCCGGCACCCTCGGCTCCGGCACCCTCGACTTCATGGAGGTCTTCGCCTCCCGGCTGCCGATGAGTGTGATCTGCGAGCTGATGGGCGTACCGAAGGAGGACCGGCACAGGTTCCGCGCCCTCTCGTCCGCGCTCACCGTCACGCTGGAGATCGCCCAGCCTCCCGAGGCGGTCCTGGCGGCCGATGCCGCGGCGGCCGAACTCGTCGATTATTTCTCGGACTTGACCGCCCGGCGCCGCGCGGACCCGCAGGACGATCTCGTGAGCGCGCTGGCCACGGCGGCGGAGGGAGCGGCGGGAGGGGACGCTCGGCTCAGCGAGGACGAGATGCTGTCCATGTTCGTGCTGCTTCTCGTGTCCGGGTTCGAGACCACCGCCAGTCTGCTCGGCAACGCCCTCGCGCTCTCCTTCCAACACCCCCTGGCAGCGGCCGGGTTGCGTGACGGCACGACTCCCCTCCTCGGATTCGTCGATGAGGTGCTGCGGCTGGATGCCCCCATCCAGTACGCGGCCCGTGTACCGCTCACCGAAGGGCTCGATGCCGGAGGGGTGCCCGCGCCTCTCGGTACGGTCGCCCTGGTGCTCCTCGGGGCCGCCAACCGCGACCCGAGGCAGTTCGACCGCCCGGCGGAGTTCGACTCCCTGCGCACCGGCCCCCAGCCGCTGGCCTTCGGCGGGGGTGCCCACTTCTGTCTGGGCGCCCCGCTCGCCAGGCTGGAGGCGAGCATCGCGCTGCCCGCGCTCCTGAGACGCTTCCCCCGGCTGCGTCCGGCCGGTGAGCCCGTCAGGCGTTACGGACTCATGCTGCGCGGCTACGAGGAACTGCCCGTCACGCTCGGCTGACATTCGCACCGATGTTCCCCACCTCCTTCGTTACGGGTAGGCATTGCCTCCTAAATCGCCATCAAGCCGACAGAGCACTCAGAGCACACTTGAGGGAAAGTTAAGCTGCAATACGCAAATAGGCCGCATAACGCTTCATTTCTTTTCCCTCTTTCCTGACGCGATTCGCGGACCGTCAGGCGGTCCTCACCCAGCTCGAATTCCTTGTTGAGCCGCGCCCACCCACGTGTACAGGCCACCCACCCCACCGGCCCCCGCCGGACGAGAGGCACCACCCCGTGAAGTTCCTGCACCATGAACGCGCCACCGTAGAAGCCCTGTTGCCGGGGCTGGACGCGGCGCTCGCCCGGCATCCGCTGGCCGCGCTGGAGAGCGCGCCGAGTCCCGCCATCGCCGAGTTCCGCGCGGCGGGCGGCCCCGCGCTGCTGGTGCCCACCGAGAACGCGGGCATCGGCGCCGGACCTCTCCAGGCCGTACGGGTGCAGCGTGCCGTCGGCTCCCGCTGTCCCTCGCTCGCGGTGGCGACCACCATGCACCACTTCTCGATCGCGGGGCTCGTGCAGGCCGCCGCGTACGGCAACGGCAGCGGCGCGGAAGGGCTGCTGCTCGAAGCCATCGCCAAGGAAGGGCTGTTGCTCGCCTCCGGGTTCGCCGAGGGAAACACCGGCCAGAACATCCTGGGCCCGCACATCACCGCCCGCCGTACGGACAGCGGGAGCATCGTGCTGAACGGCAGCAAGATGCCGTGCAGCCTGTCCCGTTCGATGGACCTGCTGACCGCGTCCGTGATGATGAAGGACGACGACGGTGTCGATCGGCTCGCCGTCGCCCTGATCCCGGCCGGATCACCGGGACTTGAGGTGCGCCCCTTCTGGAAGTCCCCGGTCCTCGCGGGCGCCGAGAGCGACCAGGTCGTGCTCACCGAGGTCGAACTCGACCCCGCGATGGTGGTGTTCACCCAGGTCACCGCCGACGCCGTCCCCGACGAGCTGAACATCGCCGGCTTCCTCTGGTTCGAACTCCTGCTGACCGCCGGGTACATCGGGATCGCCGGCGCCCTCGTCGAGCGGGTCCTCGACAAGGCGGGCGGCCCGCAGGACCCGACGCCCTTCCTGGTCGACATCGAGGCCGCGATGCTCGGCGTCGAGTCGGTCGCCCGGGCCATGGACACGGAGGCGTGGAGCGAGGCGCTGCTCGTCGACGCCCTGGCCGCCCGGTACGCGGCGCAGGACGCCATCGCCCGCACCACCACGGCCTGCCAGGCGGCGCTCGGCGGCATGGCGTTCATCACCGCGCCCGACAGCACGTACCTCGCCTCCGCCGCCACCGGGCTCACCTTCCACCCGCCGTCCCGGGCCCGCATGGGCGCCCCTCTGCGGGAGTTCCTGAACGGCGCCCCCTTGCGGATCGGCTGAGCGCGGTGCTGACGACGAACAGGAGCGGGTTGCCCATGGAGCCCGCAGCCGACGCCGCCGCCTGCCGGGTCGAGGTACTGCGCTCCATCGACTTCCTGCCGGAGTCGGTCTGGCACGAACTCGCCCCGCCGGACGACCCGATGTGGTCCAGCGCCGTCTTCGCAGCCATGGAGGACGGCGCCATCGGCCCGGACAGCTATGCCTACTTGGTGGTCCGCAGGGGCCCGCGCACCGAGGCCGTACTGCCTCTGGCGCTCTTCCGGAACCTGCACCTCGACGACATCGTCGGCCCGCAAGAGCGCCAATTCCTGGCCCCCGTGCGGAAGTTGGCTCCCCACCTGCTGCGGGCGCCGATGCTCTTCTGCGGCAACTTCCTCGGCCAAGGGCACGTCCTCACCTCCCGACCGCTCACCGACGAGGTCGGCCGGTTGCTGGTCGAGGGCGTACTCCGATTCGCGCGGACCGAGCGCCTCGGCACTGTCGTCTTCAAGGACTTCGCCCCCGCCGACCTCAACCCGCTGCGCACCGCCCTCAGTTCGGCGGGTTTCTTCCCCGCGCGGAGCATGCCCGACACCGAACTCCCGCTGTCCGCAGCGTCGTTCGACGAGTACATCGAGCAACTTCCGGCCAAACCACGGCGCAACGCGCGCAGCAACATCCGTAAGTTCGCCGCCCACCCGGGACTGCGGATGGAGACCGTCGAGGACTTCCGCCCGCTCGTACCACAGATGCTCGGCCTCTACCGGCAGGTCATGGACCGGGCGGACCAGCGGCTCGACGTCCTCGACGCCGGTTTCCTGACCGCCCTCGCGGCCGCCCCCGGGCCGGACCGGCGGCTGGTGGCCTGCTTCGACGGCGAACACGGGGACCGGCTCGTCGCCTTCCTGCTCTGTCTGTTCAGCGGCTCCGGCGCCACCGGCGCCCGCATCGGTCTCGACTACGCGCTGGCGCACGAGGCCCGCCTTTACCACAACGTGCACTACGCGGCGATCCGCCTCGCGCTCGACGCGGGCTGCCGCCACATCCGCTTCGCGCAGACCGCGTACA
Source organism: Streptomyces prunicolor (assembly GCF_045162825.1). NCBI lineage: Bacteria > Bacillati > Actinomycetota > Actinomycetes > Kitasatosporales > Streptomycetaceae > Streptomyces > Streptomyces prunicolor. The sequence continues at coordinate 3,452,167 of NZ_CP108676.1, forward strand.
CACCCAAGGTCGAGCTCGGCTGCCGGCTGCTCCCGCAGTCGTACGCGATCACTCATCTACGTCCGCTGCCGCGCGCGGCGTTGCGCCGGCTGCTGCCCGCGGCCCTCGCGGCGGCACGGACCCAGGCGCTCGGCCCGCACCTGCCCGCGCGGGCCACGCGTTCCCCGAGCCGCCCCGACCAGAAAGGCGCCCCCTCCGCATGCCCCGAGTAGAGGTCGAACTCCCCATCGCCGTACCGCCGGAGACCGCGTGGGCCGCCGTCGTGGACGTGGAGGCCTTCCCCGCGTGCATGGACAGCGTGGACTCCGTCACGATCACCCGGCGGGCCGACGACCGGCACCGGACGAGCGCCTGGGCGGTGCGGCTGAAGGGTTCCGTGCTCCAGTGGACCGAGGACGAGGTCCTCGACCCGGTCGCCCGGCGCTTCGACTTCCGCCAAGTCACCGGCGATCTGGGGGAGTTCGAGGGCCACTGGGCCGTACGGCCCGCGCCGGGCGGGCACAGCACGGTCTCCCTCGACGTCACCTTCGACATCGGCATCCCGCTGCTGGCCGACCTGCTCAACCCGGTCGCGGCGGACGCCCTGCGGGAGAACGCCGCCCAGATGCTGTCGGCGCTGGAACGCCGACTGCTCGCCGCCGACGCCCAGTTGAGCACCCCCGTGAGCGACCCGGTGAGTGTCCCGCCGCCCACCCGTGAAGCCGAAGAGGAACACGACCGCGTATGACCACGACGATCGGCGCCCCCTCCGACACCTTCGATCTGATCCGGCGTCACCTCTCCCCCCGGCTCGCCCTGACCGGTTCGTTCGCGGGCCGGGGCGCGACCGAGGTGTCCGGCGAGGGCTGCCGGGTGACGCTGTCCGACGGGCGTACGGCACTCGACTTCGGTTCGTACGCCGTCACGCTGCTCGGCCACCGGCACCCGGACGTGCTCGCCGCCGTCCGCGCGCAGCTCGACACGATGCCGACCTCGACCCGCAGCCTCGCCAACCCGACGGCCGCCAGCGCAGCGGCGCAGCTCGCGGAGTACTTCCAACAGGCCCTGCCCAAGGTGTACTTCGGGCTCAACGGCGCCGACGCCGTCGAGGTCGCCGGCAAACTCGCGCGCCTCGCCACCGGACGCGGCCGGGTCGTCGCGGTGGAGGGCGGCTTCCACGGCAAGTCCCTAGGCGCGCTGGCGCTCACCCACAGTCCGCTGTTCCGGCGGGGTCTGCTGGGCACGTCCGTCGACGTCGTCCACGTCTCGCCCGACGACCCCGGTGCCGTCCTGCGGGAGGTCCGGGGCGGGGAGGTCGCCGCGGTCGTCTTCGAACCCGTCCAGGGCGAGAACGGCGCGGCCGTGCTGCCCGTCGACGTCCTGCGCCAGTGGTGCGCCGACGCCGCGCGGTACGGCACGTTCACCATCGCCGACGAGATCCAGTGCGGGCTGCGCCGGTGCGGGGAGCGTTCCGTCGCCCTCGCGGCCGGACTGCCCGTCGACGCCGTCCTGGTCGGCAAGCCGCTGGGCGGAGGGGTCGTACCGCTGTCGGCGCTGGTCTGCTCCGAGGAGTTGTACGCCCCGCTGAGCGCCGATCCCTTCCTCCACTCGGCGACCTTCGGGGGCCACCCGCTCAGCTGCGCGGCGCTGCCCGCCGCGCTCACGGCGATCGAGGGGGCGGCCGAACACGGCGCGGGACTCGCCGCCGCGCTGGACCGCGCCCTGGCCGAACTCGTCGGCAGGCACGGTGAGTTGATCGCCGGGATCCGCGGCAAGGGGCTGCTGCGCGGTATCGACTTCACCTCGCCCGGGGTGGCCGGCTCGGTGGTGGTCGAACTCGCCGGCGCGGGACTGCTGGTGTCGCCGTGCCTGGGCCGCCCGGGCACCGTACGGCTGCTGCCGCCGCTGGTCAGCACCGAGTCGGACATCGCGGAGGCGGCCGACATCCTCGATACGGCGATCGGCGTGGCGGCGCGGCGCTGCGAGTGACCGGCCGTACCACCACCCTCGCACCGCACAGGAAAGGACACCTATGGACCTGAACACCCCGGCGGACCCGGGCAATTCGGGGACTGCCACCGAACTGGCCCTCAGCCGCGCGGAGTTGTCCCTCACCGTCAGGACGGCCGTGTCGGACGTCCTCGGTACCGAGGTGGACGACATCGACGAGGCGACCGACCTCGGCAACGACTTCGGCATCGACAGCCTGGAGTTGATGGATGTCGGCAGCCGGCTGGAGAACGCCTTACGGGTCAAGATCCCGGTCTCCGATCTCCTGGAGGCGAGGACCGTCGGCGACGCCGTCGACCTGCTGGCGCGGCGCATGGGGAGGACCGTATGAACGGCGCCTCTCCTTCCGGGCGGGTCCGGGTCGTCGTCACCGGCCTCGGGGTCAAGTCACCCGCGGGCAACGACGTCGAGGCGGCGTACGCGCGGCTGCTCGCCGCCGAGTCGACAGCCGTCGTAGCGAAACACCTGGTGGAGGCGGAGCGCGACCTCGCCGTCGAAATGGCGTGTCTGGTACCGGAGTTCGATGTCGAGCCGTACATCACGCGGCGGGAGCGGCGGCAACTCGACCGGGCGGCCGAGCTGTTGCTCTGCGCGGCCGTGGACGCGGTGTCCGACGCGGGCGAGTCGGCCCTCTCCGACCTGCCGTCCTCGCGGGTGGGTGTGCAGGTCGGTACGGGGATGGGTGGCCTGGGGACGATGGAGGGCACCACGTTCGACTACGGGGCGCAGCCGATGACGATGCCGGTGCACACCGTCCCCAGGACCATGGCGAACTCGCCGGCCTGCCGGGTGGCGATGCGCTACGGCTTCCGCGGCAACTGCGCCACCTACGCCACCGCCTGCGCGAGCGGCACCACGGCCATCGGTGAGGCGGCCCGCCGGATCCGGTACGGCGAGTTGGACGCGGCGGTGGCGGGCGGTGTCGACGCGCCCGTCACGACCACCATCGTGGGCGCCTTCGCCAAGATGCGGGCCCTGTCGCGGCGTTGCGACGAACCGGACCGGGCCAGCCGCCCCTTCGACACCGACCGCGACGGCTTCGTGATGGGCGAGGGCGCCGCCGTACTCGTCCTGGAGCGGCGGGACTTGGCCCTCGCCAGGGGGGCCAGGATCTACGGCGAGATCACCGGCTACGCGGCCAACTGCGACGCCTTCCACATCGCCGCGCCGGACCCGGAGGCGGCGACGGCGGCCGAGTGCATGCGGCTGGCCGTCGCGGACGCCGGGCTCTCGCCGGGCGACATCGGGCACATCAGCGCGCACGGCACGTCGACGGTGCTCAACGACCGGGCGGAGGCGACCGCGGTCCACCGGTGCTTCGGGGAACAGTCACCGCCGCTGACCGCCGTGAAGGGCGTGAGTGGTCATCTCATCGGCGGATCGGGCGCGTTGGAGGCGCTGCTGGGCCTGCTCTGCGCCGACCGGGGTGTGGTCCCGGCGATCGCGAACACGCTCGGCAGTCCGGAGGCGGACCTGGTGGACGTGGTGATCGGCGGGCGCCGCACGATCGCGCGCGGGCCGGTGCTGTCCAACTCCTTCGGTTTCGGCGGGCAGAACGCGTGCCTGGTCCTGACCCCACCGGCGTGACCCGCCACCACCGGACCCCCTCTCCTCACGGAACGGCCAACACCATGCGAACCCTTGTCACCGGCGCCACCGGTGTGGTGGGCACCGAAGTCGTCGACCGGCTGCGCGCGGACCCCTCAGGTCCCGGGTCACTCACCCGAGTGGCCAGGCGGGCGCCGGACGCGGAGGTGACGACCTGGAACATCGGCAACGAGCCGCCGCCCCAGGAACTGTCGGGGCACTGGGACGTGATCGTGCACACCGCCGCCTCCACCCGCTGGACCATGAGCAGGGCGGAGGCACAGGCGGCCAACGTGGACCCGCTGCGGGCGGTGCTCGCGCTGGCCGACCGGGACACCCACGTCGTGCAGGTCTCGACGGCGTACGTGGGCGGGGTGCGGGCCCCGGAGGATCTGCGGGGCGCGGAGTTCGAGGGATACCGCAACGGCTACGAGTGGTCGAAGGCCGCCTGCGAGTCCGTGGTGCGCGAGGAGCACGGCGGGCCGCTGACGATCGTGCGGCCACCGCTGATCGTGGGCCGGCGCGACGACGGGCGGATCGCCCGTTTCTCCGGGCCGTACACGATCATCCACGCCCTGGTCTCGGGCCTCGCCGCCGTCGTCGTCGGCGACCCGGAGGGCTACGCGGAGATCAGCCCGGTCGACGAGGTGGCGGAGGCCGTCGCCTCGGCGGTGCTCGCCGCTCCCCCGGACACTCCACGCGTCGAGGTGGTCGCGGGCGGCGGCGGCAGTCTGCGCCTCTCCGCGATGATCGGCATCGCCTGCCGGACCCTCAACGAGTTCCGCGCGCACCATGGCGTCGCCCCCATCGAGCAGCCCCCGTTCGTCCCGCCCGCCACCTGGAACCGCTTCTTCCTGCCCCTCGCGGACCAGTACCTGTCGCCGTTCCAGCATCACGCGGTCCAGCTGCTGGCCATGTTCCAGAGCTACACCAGCATGTCCTCCCCCTTCGAACCGACGCGGACGGTCCACGATCCGGGGGCGGTCATGGAGACGGCGGTACGGCACTGGGCCGCGCGCAAGCCGCGGCTGGCGCTGGCCCAGCCGAATCCGTGGACTCTGCTCGCGACCTGAGGGGGGCCGAGCCCAGGCCCGGCGCCCGCGTTGTCCGGCTCGGCGCTCGGGAGGGGTCCCGGGCGCCCGGCGACAGAGATCGGTCCGGCCGCCCGATCCGCAGACCCTGAAGCCCTCCCCGTGAATGATCCCGCCGCCCCTCTCCTGCCTCCGCGAGGGCACTGGCCGACCGCGGTCGCGGTCGCCGACCCGTCGTCCCCTCCGGGGACCCGTCCCCGTCCACCCGCACCGCAAGTTCAGTGCCCGGCGCTCTGGCCGCCGTCGACGTGGAGGATCTCGCCGGTGACGAAGGGCGCGTTCTCCAGGAAGAGGATCGCGTCGACGACGTCACCGATCTCGCCCATCCGCCCGAGCGGGTGCAGCGCGGCGAGGCTCTCGGTCGCGTCCGGGTTCATGGCGGTTCTGATGACGCCCAGCGCGACCGCGTTGCTGCGGATGCCGCGGGAGGCGTACTCGATCGCCAGCGCCCTGGTGGCGGACTGCAGCCCGCCCTTGGTGAGGGAGGCGAGCACCGCGGGGATCTCGGAGTTGGCGTGGTCGGCGAGGCTGGTGCTGATCTGGACGATGTGGCCGGTGCCCTGGCGCAGCATCTGCCGGACGGCGAGCTGGGTGAGGTGGAAGAAGCCGGTCAGGTTGACGCCGATGACCGTCTCGTACTCCTCCCGGGAGTAGTCGGTGAACGGCTTGGCGACGTAGAGGCCCGCGTTGTTGACCAGCGTGTCGATCCGGCCGAAGCGCTCGATCGCGGCGACGGTGACGCGCCCGGCCGTGCCCGGATCGGCGATGTCGCCCTGGACGGTGAGCACGTCCGGGTCCTCGGAGGGGGTGATGGTGCGCGAGGTCGCGACGACCGCGTGGCCGAGCTTGCGGTATGCCTCGACCAGGCCGGCGCCGATGCCCTGTGACGCGCCGGTGATGACGGCTACCCGCTTGACGGGAATGTCCATGGTGGCCCTTCGAGGTGGCGGTGGTGGTGCGGACCGATGGTTGTCGGTTAGCGGTGCGGAGGGCCGAGGTGGGGGAACTCGGGCAGCAGGTCGTCGTGCGGCGGCACCCCGCCCTCGGTGACCTTTCCGTTGGTCAGGAAAGCCATCCGAGCCGTGAAGACGTCATCGGTGAGGCCGCGCCCATTGGGATAGGCGGCGGGTCGGCCGCGGTCGTAGCTCAGGACGTCCGGCAGGACGGTGGCGGCCGCCGCACCCGCTTCGGCGGGCGGATAGCCGTTCCCCTCCAGGATTTTCGACCACGGCGCCAGGTACGTCGCCACGTCGTCCGCCGGACGTCCGGCGTTGTACGCGTCCTTGGCGTACTCGGGGTTGATGAACGGGTTGATCGTCGGATGCCCGCCGCGGTCCACCTGCACGAGGGCGCCCGCGCGGCGCACGCTGACGGTCGCCCAGAGGTGGATCACCGGTTCCGGGCCGAGCATGTCGTCGGGCACCTCCAGCGCGATGCACTGCACGTCCTTGCCGGCGAAGGCGTCCTCTCCCGTCCACTCGAAGCCGTGCAGGGCACCTTCGGCGTCGGCGAAGAACGGTTCGCTGCGGACGCCGGTGAACAGCCGGCAACGGCCCGCTCGCACGGGCTGCGCGGACGCGTCGAAGCCGACCGGCAGGCCACTCGCGAGCACCTCACCGGCCGGCTCGGCGCTGCGGGCGTCGGCACCGGTGGCGTAGTAGGCCGTGCCCGTCTGCCGGCCGCCGTTCGCCGGCGTGAACACGAACGAGAAGGCGGCGTCGGCCTCGTTGTCGCCGTCGTTGTCGATGTTGATGCGGTACACCGCGTCGGGGTGCAGTTCCGGGCTCATGAGGAACGGCGGGGTCGCGCTCAGGCCCGTCGTGAAGGGGTTCACGTCGATGATCAACACCGTTCCGCCGGTGTCGCCGGACGCCGGGAAGGCGTACAGGTCGGTCAGGTCCAAGCGCGCGTCATTGCCCGGGAACCTGAGGTAGGCCGCGCTGAAGTGGTTGGACATGGTGACTCCCTCCGCCGGCCACGGCATGGGTGGGCGGCTTCGTCCAGCTTCGCCCCGGGCGAGGGGGCATCGCGCCCGTGGAAGTCCCTGGTCCGTTCCGTGCCGGGCGGTGGCGGTGGCGGGCGGCGCAGTCGCCGTCGGCCGGTCGACTCCCTGGTCGGCGATCCGCCAGGGAGGACCACGGGCGCGAGCGACACGGTGACCGCACGATCCTGGACAGACCGACGGCCGGAGGCACCTGACCAGGCTGTGGGGACTGCCCGGCCAGGGGAGCGGTCGCGTGCGGGGACCGGGCGTCTCCAGCGGCTCGACGGTCTGACCGGCGCCGGCGCCATGTCCCTTCTCCCCCCTACGGAGGCAGCCGTGAACGATCTCTCAGGAAGCACAGTTGTCGTCATCGGCGGCAGCTCCGGCATCGGGCTGGAGACGGCCCGCCAGGCGCACGCGACCGGCGCGAGGATCGTCATCACCGGCCGTGACCAGGAACGGCTCGACGCCGCGCGGGACCAGCTCGGCGCGACGTCCGCGAGGCTCGACCTGGGTGATGCCGAAGGGCTGCACCGGTTCTTCGCGGAACTGCCCTCGCCGGTCGACCACGTCCTCGTCGCCGGGGGCGGACCGCTCTACGCACCGATCGCCGACATGGACTTCGACCTGGCCCGGAGCGTGCTCGACGAGCATCTGCTGGGCTCGCTGCGTGTCGCGCGGGAGTGCGCGACAGGTGTCCGTCCCGGCGGATCGCTGACGTACATCACCGGCACGCACGCCCGTCGCCCCGGCGTGGGCCTGAGCATCGCGGCGATCGCGGCCGCGGGCCTGCCCGCCATCACGGCGAACGCCGCTCTCGAACTCGCCCCGGTCCGGGTCAACGCGATCGCCGCCGGGTTCGTCGACACCCCGCTGTCGGCACGCCTGCTCGGCGACGAACTGGAGCCTCGCCGGGAGCAGTTGCGCGCCAGGCTGCCGATCCGGCGGGTCGTGGGCCCGTCGGACGTGGCCGCGCTCGCCCTCCACCTGATGACCAACACAGCACTCACCGGGGCGACTTACGACATCGACGGCGGCCAGCAGCTGGTGCCTTGAGCTTGAACTCCTAGTCCGGCGTGGCCTCGTACTTGCCGCGCGGCAGTACGTCGCGGAGTTGTCTGCGGGAGGTGATCGACAGCTTGGTGAAGATCTTTCGTAGGTGCCACTCGACGGTCCGTGGGCTGAGGAACAGGCGGGAGCCGACTTCCGGGTTGGAGAAGCCGTCCTGTACGAGCAGCGCGATCTGCTTCTCCTGGGGCGTCAGTTCGTCGCTCGTCGAGGCCTCGACCGTGCGCTTGCGGACGGTCTCCCCGGTGGCGAGCAGTTCACGGCGGGCCCGTTCGGCGAAGGCCTCCATTCCGATCGACCCGAACATCTCGTAGGCCGTACGGAGCTGGCCGCGCGCGTCGCTGCGCCGCCGGTCCCGGCGCAGCCACTCGCCGTACAGGAGATGTGCGCGCGCCAGTTCGGGGCGCAGCCGGGTGCGGCCCAGGCGCTCGATGGCCCGGCGGTAGAGGCGGTCCGCGGGTGCCCCGGTGCTCAGCAGGGCCCGGCAGCGGGCCAGGACTCCCTGTGCCCAGTCGGTGTCGCAGGGCTCCGCCGCGTCCGCGAGCCGGGCGAGCGCGTCACCGGCGACGTCCTCGGCTCCGACGCGCGCCGCCGCCTCGACGAGTTCGGGCAGTACCCAGACCGAGACCCACAGGTCGGCGATCCGGCTGCTGATCTGGGCCGCGGGCAGCGCCTGCTCGTAGCGGGCGAGACCGTTGTTGAGGACGGCGGCGGCCCAGTGGGCGACCGTGACCCCCATCAGCTGGCCGTTCGCGCCCGCCTCCTCGATCGTGGCGGCGATGAGGGGCTCGGCATCGGCGCTCCGGCCCCGCAGCGCGCTGAGCCGGAGCTTGACGTGCGGCGCCAGCGGGACGCCGGTCGCCGCGGCGACGATGTCCGCCTCGTCGACGATCGCCGCGGCGGCGTCGAAGTCCCCGGTCCAGGTGGTCGCCATGCCCAACGACGCGAGGCAGAAGGGGAGTTCGGTCAGGGCGCCGGCGGCTCGCGCCACCTCGACGGCCCTGCTGTAGGTGCTGCGCATGGCCTGGTCGTCCCAGACCGCCGCGCTGACGCCGTTGGCCACCCAGCCCCAGGTCAGAAGGTCGGGCGCGGGAAGGTCCGCGAGCGCGGTCACCGCCCGCCGGAGTGCGGGGACGGCGGCGGCGCGGCCGTCCGTGACGAGCAGCGCGCAGGCCTCGATGACGAGGTCGAGGGCGCGGGGAGTTCCCGTGGCCGCCGGGAGTTCTCGCATCGCCCGGGAGATCGTCATGAGGCTGTCGGCGTCCGCGGCGACGAGTGCGGAGGTGCCCCACGCGAGCAGGTAGGTCTCGCGCGCGAGGTCCGTGTCGAAGGGCTCCAGCCGTTGTGCGGCCGTCAGCAGCAGCGGTGGTGCCTCTTGGCCGAGGCCGGCCGCGAACGTGATCCGGCTGCGTACGAGATGGGCTCGGACGCGCTGGAACTCGCTCCGGGCGTACTGCTCCGCGATGTCGACGAACCGGCGGGCGGCGTCGAGGTCACCGGCCTGGAGGCTGATGTCCGCGGCTGCCACGGCCCGTTCGGCGCGCCGTGAGGTGTCGCCGGTGAGGGCCACGGACCGCTGGAGGAACGCGGCCGCGGCGGCGAGACCGCCGCGTGCCTGCGCACGGCCGGCGGAGCGTTCCAGCTCGGCGGCGACGGACTCGTCCGGGCCGGCGGTCGCGGCCGCCAGGTGCCAGGCACGGCGGTCCGGGTCGGCCTGCGGGTCGGTGACCTCCGCGAGGGCCAGGTGTGCCGCCCGGCGGTCCTCCTCCGTCGCCGACCGGTACACGGCCGACCGCACCAGCGGGTGCCGGAACGTCACGCATATGTCGAACGACAGCAGCCCGTCCGTGCCGCCGACGAGAGCCGTCTCCGGTGTCACCCCGCGCCGTCCGGCCGCACTCCACACCAGGGCGGGATCGCCGACCGGCTCGGCGGCCGCGATCAGCAGGAGCAGCCGGGTCTCGTCCGGCAGCCCCTCGATCCGGCTCAGGAAGCTCTGTTCGATCCGGCCGGGCAGCGTGTCGCCGTTCAAGAGGCCGAATCCACCGGCCAGTTGGGTCACGGTCAGTCCTCGGGGCAGTTCGAGGAGGGCAAGCGGGTTGCCTCTGGTCTCCGCGACGAGCCGGTCGCGGATGTCCTGGTCGAGCCGGGTGTGGGTGACCGAGTCGAGCAGGGTGTGGGCGTCGGCGTCACCCAGCCCGGTGACCTTCAGCTCCGGCAGTCCGAGCAGGTCCCGAGGTTCCTCGCGGGCCCCGAAGACCAGGGCAACCGACTCCGCCAGCAGCCGGCGGGCGACGAAGCCGAGGATCTGCGCCGAGACCCGGTCCATCCACTGCGCGTCGTCGACCAGGCAGAGCAGCGGGTGTTTCTCGGCGGCGTCGGACAGCAGCCCGAGTACGGCCATCCCGACCAGGAAGCGGTCGGGCGGGGGGCCCGCGCGTATCCCGAACACCGTCTCCAGGGCGGCGCACTGCGGCTGGGGCAGGTTCTTCAGACGTTCGAGCAGCGGCGCACAGATCTGGTGCAGGGTGGCGAACGCGAGTTCCATCTCGGATTCGATGCCGACGGCGTGCAGCACGCGCAGGTCGGTCGCCGCCCGGGTCGCGTAGTCGAGGAGCGCCGATTTCCCGACGCCGGGTGGGCCGTGGATCACGAGGGTGCGGCTGTCCCCGATGCGGACCGCGCTGATCATCTCGTCCAGCAGGGCGCACTCGGTCCGTCTCCCGAGCAGGCCGGTCTTCGCCCCGTCCGGTGAGCTGTGCTCGGCATGCGCCACGGCTACCCGCCTTGATTGCGGTACGCCCCCTGGTCACACTGCACGCTACAGCGGGGAGAGCGCGGGCCGTAGGCGGTAAATTTCAGGTCATTTCTGCCAGGAATGCCCGGATTCGCCGGGCGGCGTCGTCGGCGCGGGTGTCCAGGACGAAGTGGCCGGAGCACCAGCCCACAGCGGCCCGAGCCCGCTGTCGTGGGCCACCGCGTTCTGGACGATCAGGGCCTCCAGCCGCTCCGGGCGCGCCATGGCCATCCGGAAGCCGTGCGGGAGCAGCAGGACGGGGGCGTCGGGCGGCCCGGCCTCGCGGTAGAAGATCTCCAGGTCGTCGACCTTGAGTGTGCGGTAGCGCGTCATGCCGACCGCTTCCCCGCTACGGCCCCGATCTGCTCGTGCAGGTCCTTGAGCGCGGCGACGTAGATCTCCGAGAACGTGGGGAACGGCTGGATCGTGTCGCGCAGTACGTCCAGCGGGACGCGGGCGCGGATCGCGAGGGTCGCCTGCTGCAGCCACTCCCCCGCCTCCGGGCCGAGGGCGTGGGCGCCGGTGATCACCCGGCCGTCGCTGAGCAGCGTGAGGAACCCGTTGGCGTCGGCGTAGGCACGGGTGTAGGCGGCGGTCTTGGCCACGCCGGAGATCGGGACGGTGGCGCCGAACCGTGCCTCGTCCGCGCCGACCGACGCCGCCTGCGGGTCGGTGTAGACGACGCGGGGTACGGCCGTGTAGTCGGCCTCGCGGGGTTCGCCGAGGATGTTGGCGGCGACGATCTCGCCCTGGTACTTGCCGACGTGGGTGAGCATCCAGAGGCCGGTGGCGTCGCCGACGACCCACAGCCGCTCAGCGGCACGCAGCCGCGAGTCGACGGGAATGCCGTGCTCGTCGGCCTTCACGCCCACCGTGTCCAGGCCGATGTCGTCGACGCGCGGGCGGCGCCCGGTGGCGACCAGAAGGTGATCGCCGCGCAGTTCCCGCCCGTCGTCGAGCGTCAGGACGTAGTCCTCGCCCTCACCCTCGCCCTCGCGCCGGGCGGCGACCGTGCGCGGCCCGAGCACCAGCTCGACCCCGTCGCGGCGCAGCACCTCGCCGAGCGCCTCGCCCAGTGGCCGGGGCTCGCGGGGCAGGACGTACGGGCCGTGGGCCGTGAGGACCACCTCGCCGCCGAGACGGCGTACGGCCTGCGCCATCTCCACGCCGACAGGGCCCGCGCCGAGCACGATCAGCCGGCGCGGGACCGCCTTCATGCCCGTCACCTCGCGGTTGGTCCACACGCCGGTCAGTTCGGCCAGGCCCGGGACCGGCGGCATGATCGGTGCCGCCCCCGTGGCCACGACGACGTGCTCGGCGGTGTGGCGGGCGCCGGCCACCTCCACGACACCCGGTCCGGCCAGGCGCCCGGTGCCGCGCAGCAGCGCGATGCCGTTGTCGGCCAGCCAGCGTTCCTGCCCGGCGTCGGAGTAGTCCGACACCATGAAGTCCCGCCAGGCCAGGGCCTGTTGGACGTCGACCTGGGCGCTCGCCGCGGCCTCTCGGGCGCCGTGCACGGCCTCGCCCGGGCGCAGCAGTGTCTTCGAGGGGATGCAGGCCCAGTACGAGCACTCCCCGCCGACCAGTTCGCGCTCCACCAGGGCGACTCGCAGACCGCCCTCGGCCAGGGCGCCGGCGCAGTGCTCGCCGGGCGATCCGCCGCCGAGCACGATGACGTCGTAGTCGTAACCGTTGTCGTAGGGGCTCATCCGTCCGTCCTCCTCGTCTGCGGCTACCACGGCTGGTCACCGGCCCGCACCAGCATCTCGTTGACGGCCACCCGGCGCTCCCGGGTGACGATGTAGCCGATCGCGTCCGCGATGTCCTCGGCCCGTAGCGGTTCGATGCCGCCGACCTGTCGGAGGGCCGTCTCCCGGGTGGCCTCGCCGAGGTGGTCCGCCAACTCCGTGCGTACGGTGCCGGGTTCGACCACGGCGACCCGTACCCGCTCCACGAGCAGCTCTTGGCGCAGCGCTTCGGTGAAGCCGTTCAGACCGAATTTCGTCAGGTTGTAGACGCTGCTTCCCGGGCGGGCGACCCGGCCGGCCGTCGAGCCGACGTTCACGATGTCGGCCACCTGCCGCGGGGAGGTGGCCGCCGCGTCGATCAGATACGGAACGGCGGCGTGGGTGACGTGGAGCAGCGCGGCCACGTTGAGCGAGACCATCCGGTCCCACTCCTCGACGGTGGTGTGCAGGGCGGTGCCGAGCAGCATGATCCCGGCGTTGTTGACCAGGATGTCGAGGCGCTCCAGCCGCCCGAGCGTGACCTGGACCGCCTGGTACGCCTGCTCGGGCTCGGTGATGTCGGCCGCCACGGCGTGGGCCCGGCCGCCCAGGTTGGCGATGTCCTCGGCAAGCCGGTCCAGGCGGGCGCGTCGGCGGCCGACGAGCGCCACCGCCGCGCCCTCCTCGGCCAGTCGGCGCGCGGTCGCGGCGCCGATGCCGCTGCTTGCGCCGGTGACCAGCGCGACGGCTCCGGCCAGCGGTTTCCCGGACACGGCCGGCTCACTTCCCTCGCGTCGAGGACGCGGCGGAATCCGAGGCCGTCGGGCGCTTCGGGCCCCGGCCGAGGTACCGAACGGGCGCAGCCGCCCGCCCGACCGACGTGCTCACGACGGCAGCTCGGTACCGGCCTGCTCGCCGACCATGTACCGCGCGTACCAGTCGGGCCAGTCCGGGTCCTCCTCGCCGGTACGCGCCTCGTGCTCGCCGTGTGCCGCGGCGGCCCGGCGCAGCGCGCTCGCCAGGTCCTCGGCGGAGGCGAACGTCGTGGCCGCCGGGTCCACGCGGCCCGGGAGCCGGGTGGTGATCTCCTGGAGGATCCAGCCGTTGCCGTCCGGGTCGCTGAACGACAGGAACGAGCCGTAGCTGCTGCGCTGCGGATCCGGCCCGGGCACCCGGGCGTCGGTCCCCGCGTGGTGGAAGACGCCGCCCTCGTCGTGGAACACGTCGCTCGGGTCGGCGCCGGCCCGCTTGAGCTCGTCGCGGGCGGCGGCGATGTCGTCCACGATCAGGTGCAGTCCCTGGGCCGAGCCTGGCGCCTGGGACGAGACCGAGGTGCCGAAGATGACGGAGGCCGGCGAACCCGGCGGGGTCACCTGCACCACCCGGAAGTCCTCGCCGGTGGCGACGTCGGCGTCGAGCCGCCAGCCCAGCGCCGTATAGAAGTCCTTGGCCCGGTCCACGTCCCCGACCGGCACCACGACGACTTCGAGCTTCATGTCCATGGGGTGCTCCTCCGTTCCATGGGGTACTTCTCCGTTCTCGGACGAACTTCCGACACCACCAGACTCGCCCCTACGGCCCCGGTTCGCGCCAGGGAGTTCCAGGTTCCGCTGCCGGCTATGTCACGAGCTCCAGGAGACGCTCCGCCAGCACCGCGGCCGAGTCGGGGTTCTGCCCGGTGATGAGGTTGCGGTCCTCCACCGTGTACGGCTTCCAGATCGCACCGCGGCTGAACTCGACGCCGATCTTGTCCTTCAGCTCCGTCTCCAGCAGCCACGGCGCCCGGTCCGCGAGACCGACACCTTCCTCCTCCTCATTGGTGAAGCAGGTGATCCGGTAGCCCTTGAAGGGCGACTCGCCGTGGATCCTGGTGGCCAGGATCGCGGCGGGGCCGTGGCACACGATCGCGAGCGGGTTGCCCGAGGCGAGCTGCGCCGTCAGTATCCGGCCCATGTCGGCGTCCCACGCAAGGTCGGACATCGGGCCGTGACCGCCGGGCACGTACACCGCGTCGTAGTCCTCAAGACGGACGTCCGACAACTGGATCGGCCTCCGCATCACCTCCGCGGAACGGATGATCTCCTCAAGGTCGAGGGCGCCCTGCTCACCGCCCGCCATGGAGGGCCGAAGGCTCATCATGTCGACGTTCGGTGTCACGCCGCCGGGTGTCGCGACCACGACCTCGTGACCTGCCTCCGTGATGAGCTTGTACGGGGCCGCGAACTCCTCGGCCCAGTAACCGGTCGCGTACCTGGTGCCGTCCTTGAACACCCAGTACGTCGCTCCGGTGAGCACGAAAAGCAGCTTCGCCATCTCCATCACTCCTACCGTCGAGGGCCCGGCGCCCGCGTTCGCACCGCGGAACCGCCACCTGCCGCCACTCTCCGGCCTGCCGCCGCCCGGTCGCACCGGTGGGACACCCTGGTCGTCGTCACTGGGCAGGCGGGAACCGTGGGAGGCAGGAGTGCCTGGTGCAGGAGCGATGCCCGTACCCCGTGCGCGGTCGTGATGAGCAGGACCCGTTCGAGGGCCGCTGCTCGAAGGGGCGCACGGTGAGGCCGTTCCGGTGGCGGTGGGCGCCGAAGTCGCGCACCGGCACGCGTTCCAGGGAGTCCTGGAGACCGAGCGCCTGCGCCGGTATGCCCAGGCCGCTGTCGTGCGTCTCCGCCACCCAGCGGCGGCTGTCCGTGGCGCGGTCCGCGTCAGTGGTGTTGCGGTGCTCCGCCTCCCTCGTGAGGGACAGCACGCCGTCGGCCCCACGGGGCGGGAGGCAGTGCAGCCGTGCCCCTTCCCTGTGTGCCGCTTCGGCCAGTTCGGTACGCAGGGCGGTGGGCAACTGCCGTCCAGAGAAGGGGAATCGGCTGCTGCGCCGGCGCCACACGGCGTCGTACGGCGCAGTGTGCGAGGACGTCCTGGCGGTGCCGCCGAGACGTACGGTGGCGAGCAGGTCCGGCTCCTCCGGGCGTGGGAGGAACGGGTCACCGGTTCCCGGCCGAAGTGCTCGACCGCGACCCGCAGGTTCAGTACGGCGCAGCCGACGGACAGGTGCAGGGCGCGGCCCGTCGGGTCGATGTGGCGCAGGCCGCGCTGCGTGGCCGCGCGGATCTCGACCGTGAGGGTCTCCGGGGCCGGGCTGAAGCGCCAGGGCTGGGTGTTGTGGATCGAGGGAGCGGCTACGGCCGCGGCGAGCACCCTTTCCAGCGTCGTCCCGTCGAGGGCCGCGGTACGCATCGGGGCCTCCTGCCCGCCCTGCGCCGATGGCGGCGGTCGGGCCCGGCGGCCTCACTTCTCGGGGCGGTCGCCCGCCTGCGACTGCTCCAACTGCGAGGCCAGGACCGCGGCCTGGACCCGGCGCTGGACGCCGAGTTTGGCCAGCAGCCGGGAGATGTGGTTCTTGACGGTCTTCTCCGAGAGGTAGAGCCTCTTGCCGATCTCGCGGTTGGTCAGTCCGTCCCCGATCAGGGCGAGGATGTCCCGCTCACGCGGGGACAGGCTCGCCAGTTCGGGCGACAGCGCCGGGGTCTCGGCGGGCTCGGCGCGCAGCGAGCGCATCAGGCGGGCCGTGGTCGCGGCGTCCAGCATCGACTGGCCCGAGGCGACCGTCCGTACCGCGGAGACCAGGTCGGAGCCCCTGATCTGCTTGAGCACGTAGCCGGACGCCCCGGCCATGATGGCGTCGAGCAGGGCGTCCTCCTCGTCGAACGAGGTCAGCATCAGACAGGCCAGCTCCGGCATCCGGCTGCGCAGCTCGCGGCAGACCGTGATGCCGTCACCGTCGGGGAGACGTACGTCGAGCACGGCGACGTCCGGGCGCACCGCCGGGCAGCGGGCGAGGGCGTGCTCGACGGTGTCCGCGTCGCCGACCACCGAGATGTCCGGTTCGGTGTCCAGGAGGTCGGTGATGCCGCGTCGTACGACCTCGTGGTCGTCCAGCAGGAAGACACGGATCGGGTTCTGCTCCGTGAAGGTGCGTGGCTCGGCCATGACGACCCCTTGTTCCCCTTGTTCCCCGGTGGCGAACGGGCTGCGGGTTTCCCGTGAGGACGATCATCACGCGCCGGGCCCGATCGCACTAGGGCCGACCGGCCCCCGTCGGCTCGGAAACACGTCCGCACCGTGTGTCGGTGGGGTCGCTGTCGCGAACCTCCTCCTTGGGCCCGGTCAAACGGTGCCAGAGGGTGTCAGAGGGTGCTGCCGGCGCCGTACGGGGCGTACAGGTCCAGCAGCCGGGTCCGGGCGGAGCGCAGGCGGTGGGCGAGCACGTCGCCGACCCACTGGGCGACGGCGCTGCCCAGGGCCGGGTCCTCCCGGCACATCAGGCGGACGGCCGTGGCGTCGAACTCGTACGCCCGCACGGGGGTCGTCGCTTCGGCGCCGAGATGCCAGGCGTGCGGGGCGAACAGCCAGGACCAGCCGACGAGTTCGTCGTGCCGAAGGGTCTCGATGACGGCCGGGCGACGGCCCGGCACACGCATGTCGAGCTCGATCGTGCCCGTGCGGATGATCCAGAACCGGTCGGCCCGGCCGCCCTCCTCGAACAGGCGCGTCCCTTGCGCGAAGGACACCTCGCGGGCGGTGCGCAGCAGCCGCTGCCGGTCCTCGGCGGGCAGCGCGCGCAGCATGCTGGGGGTGGGGGTGGTGATCATGGCCTGCCTCCCGACGGAGTAGGGGAACTGCCATGACCAGCGTGTGTCCGGCGCCCCGCGACGGACCATGGGCCACCCGGTCCGTCGGCCGGGCCACTCGGCTCCGATCAGGAGACTTCTGGCACCCTGCGGCCACGCCGATCCGGCGGTTCGATGAGGTGTGCCGCGCTCGACGCACCGGTCGTCCCGTTCCGGACCCTCCGTCCTCCACTCCCCCTTACTGCTCCTCCGTCCGCTGACCCTCCGTCTCCTGCCGTGGCAGGGAACCGAGTCAGGGCCGGACGGCACGCTTCGGGTACCCGTCCGGCCCTGTCGGGTGCGCGGCGCCGGGGAGAGTCTGAGTCCTGGGGAGCAAGCCGGGTGCTGCCGGGCCGACACCGCGAGGTCACGGATCCGGCAGCACCCGGTCGCCCGCCGACGAACGCCGTGCGAGGCGCCCGAGGTTCCGAGACGACGTGTGGTGAAGGGAGGACCGTCAT
The DNA here is from genome assembly GCF_045162825.1 of Streptomyces prunicolor. NCBI lineage: Bacteria > Bacillati > Actinomycetota > Actinomycetes > Kitasatosporales > Streptomycetaceae > Streptomyces > Streptomyces prunicolor. The sequence continues at coordinate 3,469,535 of NZ_CP108676.1, forward strand.
GAGCGGCCCGGTCGTAGTGGGAATCGATGGCTCGCAGTCAGGCATGGCCGCGGTGGAGGCCGCGGCGCACGAGGCCGATCGCATCGGGGTGGAACTCCGGTTGGCGTACGCCTACGAGTGGCCGACAGCTCGTGTGTCACCCGGTGTTCCGCCCTGGGACCGGAGTGGAGCGGGGGCGTGCCGTGTGGTGAAGGGAGCGTTGACCGAGGCCGAGCGATGGGCCGTCGGTGCCGCGCCCCAACTCCGGGTGACGCACGAGGTCTTGATGGGTGCCCCCGTGGCGGTGCTGGAGTCCGCATCCCGAGAGGCGTCCCTCCTCGTGGTCGGCGGCCGTCCGCCGGGCGGGGCCGGGTCGCTGCGACGTGGCTCGGTCGCCGGGCAGTTGGCAGCCCACGGACGTACGCCGATGCTGGTGGTACGCGGCAGGCCGGACCCGGCCGGTCCCGTCGTGCTGGTCGGCGGCCACGCACAGGAGGTCCGGGAAGCGGTGGAGTTCGCCTACGCCGAGGCAGCGGCGCGTGACACGGATCTGGTCGTGCTGGAGAGGACGACCGCGTGGCACGGCCGGTCGTACGACGCCTTCGCCGAAGCCCTGTCCGTGCAGAGCGGTAAGCACCCGGACGTCACCACACACCGTGCCCGCGCCCGGGGCGGGCTCAGCCGGGCGCTCGTCGAGGCGAGCACCCGGGCACAGCTGGTCGTCGTCGGTGCGCGAGGCCGGGGCCGCCGGACTGGCGTTCTGCCGACCCCGGTCAGCATGGTGGCCCTGCACCGCGCGGACTGTCCTGTCGCCGTGATCCACTCGGCGGAGAGGTGACCTTGGCGACTGCACGGTTCTCCGGCACCGTGCAGGCACGAGGAGAATTCAGTGGCTCGCCCGACTCCTCGCGGGCGCGGGGATGGTCCCGTCAACATGGTCGGCAAGTGCCGCTCCGGCAACTGCTCCCCGCACCCGCGGAGTTGGTCGGGCTACTGACGAAATGCGGTTCGCGAGGTGACGGAATGCCTCATCGACCGCTGACGCCCTGCGGCCGTGACCTCCGCGCCGCCAGGAACACCAGCGCGCCGCCCGCCACCAGCAGGACGGCGATGCCCGCCCGCAGCAGGACTCCGTCCGCGCCCGTGGCGGCGAGCCCGCCGCCGGTCGTCGTTCCGCCGCTGGTTCCCGCCCCGGAGCCGGACGGGCTCGGGGTGGCCGTGGCCGACGGGGACGCGGAGGCGCTGGGCGACGGGCTGGACGTCGCCGAGCCGGTGGCCTTCACCGCGACCGCCGCGGTGTCGTTCGCCGCGTCGTCGTCACGATTGGGGTACTCGGGGTTCTCCACCGCCCGCACGCTGCCCCGTGCGCCGGGGACGACCTTGTCGATCCGCACCGTGAACTCCTGGGTCACCAAGTCGCCCGGCCCGAAGTCCGTGCTGGCGATGTCGCAGGTGTAGCTCTTCGCGCCGGCCTTGCCCGGTGTGCAGCTCCACAGCGGCCCGGGGTCACCCTGCTCGCCGGGGCCGGGGGCGCCGGTGATGGTCGTGCCGGCGGGCGGGGTCACCACGAACGTGCCGGAGTTGTTGGCATCCCCCCACCGGAAGTCCATCCGGCCCGGACCGTTGTTCCGCACGCCCAAGGTGATGCTCACCGTCTCGCCGACCTTGCCCTGGACCGTGTCACCGAGTGCCTGGTAGTCGGCGTGCTGGGTGGTGGCGAAGGTGCCGTACCCGGGGCCGGTGAATCCGGAGCCGGAGGCGACGGACTTCAGGCCGAGCGGCGCGCCGGTGCCGGTGTCGGGGAAGTCGGACGGGTCGAAGGAGTCGGGCGCGCTGCCGCCGACCGGCCACGCGAGGTAGGTGTTGTAGCCGTACATCGTGTCCTTGGAGGCGGTGTAGCGCAGCGGCGCGTCCGTCTCGTAGGCCGCGCCGGGCGCGACCGGGGTGTCGAACCGGCACCAGGCGCCGATGTCGGGCCGGTCCGCGTAGTGGCAGTTGGAGTGGTCACGGGCGAGAGAGACGCCGTCCGAGTCCTGCACCCACAGCATGACGCCCTTGTCGGCGGGGGCTGCGCCGGTGTCGGCGAAGGCCGGGGTGCGCTCGAAGACGGCGCCGGGCGCGATGCCCTTCAGCGCCGGGTAGGGCCGGGCGACGAGCTTGGGCCCGCCGACCAGGACGTCCGTCTTCCCCGTCACGGTGGCCGCGTCGGAGGCGGTGGCGGTGTAGGTGATGGCACCGGTGTCGCCCGCCTTGGCGGCCGCGGTGGGCTTCAGGAAGAACGGGTCGATCGACTCCTTGCCCGACAGCGGGCCCACGTCGCACCTCACCTTCAGGGTGCCGGTGCTCACGCAGTCCCCCGTGACCTCCATCGTCGCCTTCCCGGCGAGGGACGACGCGTCGACCGCCACCGAGACGTCATGGGCGTCCCCGCCCGAGGCGGTGATGCCGAGGTCCAGGTTCGGACCCTCGCCCTCAGTAGGGAGGTAGTAGTTCTCCTGGGCGTCCAGGACGAGCGTCGTTCCGGCGGCGTGCGCGGCCGGGGTCGCGACCGCCATGACGGCGGCCGCGAAAGCGGCGGCCGCCGCTCTTCGCCATGTTCTACGTATCGTCAGCACACTACGTGGACACGCCAGAACACCGGAGGGTTGTGCCCGAGGGCCGGACGGCGTTCGGTCGCCGGGCCCTCGTCATCGGGCCGAAGGTCGCCCCGGTCGGGCCACGTCAGAGGAGCTGGAGCACCTCGGCCAGCGCGCCGGGACGCTGGTCGACGGGCAGGGGATCGACCAGGTGGACCCGGCATCCCAGTGTGGCGGCTCCGACGTCCGCGACAGGCTCGTCGCCCACCATGAGTGCATCGCCGGGCGCCACTCCGAGCTGGTCGCACGCCATCTGGAAGATCCGGGGATCGGGCTTCTTCACCCCGCGCTCGAAGGAGAGGAAGTAGGCGTCCACGAGGTCATCGACACCGTGGTCGCGGAAGACGGGGCGCATGTCCCAGCCGATGTTGCTGACGACGGCGACCGGGATGCCTCGGCCGCGCAGGGCGCGGAGGGTTTCCTCGGTGTCGGGATAAGGCAGCCATGCCCCGGACACTTGGGAACGTTCGTACAGGGCCTCGGCCAGGTCGGCCGCAGGCGGTTTCGCTTCCCGGGCAAGGGCTGTGAAAGCGGCCCGGTGTCGTTCGGCGGTCAGATCCCGCTCCCGCCACAGCGCCTCCAGATGGGGCGGCACCGTGCGCGGAGGAACCCCTCCGGGCTGAGCCCCGAACTCTTCCAACCGGCTGACGCACGCGTCGAGTTCACCCTCGGGCACGTCCAGACCGGCCTTCGTCGCCACCGCGCGCAACCACTGCGCGGCCGGTTCGATCCGGAAGAGGGTCCCGGAGAAGTCGAACATCACACCCTTGATCATGCAGCCGATCCTGGCGGCACCGACGAGCCGGCCGCAAGCCCAGGACGATCAGGATCCGCGACCCGAGCAATCCGCCAACGTCCTCAGACCCTTGAAGGTCACTGCAGGCACACCAGATCGGACAGCACGGCAGGCGGCAGGGACGGGTTGGCTGCGGCGGCTTCCACCACTTGCCGGTCCGCGTCGGCGAGCAGCTCCACGATGACCGGTGGCGGGAGCGCCGGATGGCCGGCGGCCACGGGTCTCGCCTGTCCGTCCGCGAGGCAGACGAGCAGCGCCGAGGCCGTTGCCCCGCGATGTCGGGCAACCTCACGGAACACCTTCTGCACCGTTGGTTCGTGCCGGACCAGTTCCTCCAGCAGTGCCGGGGGCGCGTCCGGGTTGGTCGCCACCTTGGCCAGGACACGGACGCCGTGTCGGTCGACCATGGCGCGCAGCTGCGCTTCGGTGAGACCGGGGTGCGGAGCGAGGGCCTTGACCACCTTCGCGTCGGGGTCGTCGGCCAGCCGGTCGCGTATCTCGGTCGGCAGATCGCGTAGTTGGGCCACGAGCATGCGGGCGGCCGGGTCCGGTGATGTGGCCAGTTCTTCGACCTCGGCGGGAGAAGCGGCTGCGATTCGGGGCAGCAGGGTGTTGCCGATCTTGGCAGTTCGGGCCAGGTGGGTGAGCACGTCGAGCGGCACGCGGGGATGGTGGGCAAGGCTGCGGCGCACGTCGGGGTCACGGTCACCGGCCAGCACACGGATCAGGGCATCGTCGATCGCGGGATTTTCGGCAAGGTCGGCGCGGACACCGGGAACGGGGTCCGAGGCGAGCCGTGCACACACCTGCCGGGGCAGGTCCTGGCGGGCGGCGAGCGCCCAGCGCAACAGCATCGACGGATGGTCCACGAAGCCGACGACGGCTTCGACGGGGGTGGCAGGGTTACGCAGTGCCGCCTCCCGCATGCCATGAACGGTGGACTCGTGGGAGCCGTCGCAGGAGGCGCCCGGCGGTAGCTCGCAGTCGAGCCGCGGGCAGTACGGATCGTGAACGAAGGGGGTCTCCTCACGGTCACAGACCAGGCAGCGTCGCGCCGCAGGCAGCCCTTCTCCGGTCACCAACGCTGCCAGTACGGCGGGGGGCGTCGCCTCGTTGCCCGCCACCGCGCGGCGTACATCGGCGTGCGGATGAGCGGCGAGCCTCGCGGCCACGTCCGGGGTGGTCCACAACGCGAGTTCGGCGACGACACGTACGTCCGGGTCCGCCGCGAGCGTGTCCACCACGTCGGACGGGAGGCCGGGGCAGGCTGCCAGCTTCTCCCGGCGCTCACGGACCGGGTCCGCCGCGAGGAGACGCGCCCACTCCGGGCGGCCGACACCGTGGTCGAGCAGGGCGAGGGCGGCATCCGGCCAGACAGCGGGATCGACGTCGGCGGCGGTCAGCCGACCCTCGTGCGCGAGCCGCACCGCGCTCTCGTCGACGCGCTCGGCCAGCGCGACCGCCTGTGCGCGACTGAGGTCCGCGCGACAGGCGAGGTCCGCGGCGATGTCGTCGTCCGCGATGGATATCAGCCGGTCGACCAGCTCGGACGACAGAGCTGGATTGGCGGCGAGCCCGCACAGGATGTGATGCACAGAGGCATCCTGCCCGGAGTGTGAATGATGAGTTCGGGATTTTCCGACACCAACGAGCCGGCGGGACGCCAGGACAGCTGCTCAGCGCGACACCTGGCCAAAGTAGCGCTCCGTCACAGCCAGGGGGGGACCGCTCCGGGTGACGAGCGGGCTGTGTTCACGGCGGTCGCGCATGTGCTGACCAGCGGGTGTGCCTGGCGGCAGCTGCCGGAGACGTTCGGTGTCTCGCGGGCGACGACGCATCGCCGGTTCACCGCGCGGACCCGAGGCATACCGTTGACGACTCTCTCCCGCTGCGGTTGCCGGCCGGCATGTGCGTGGTGACGCTGTGCCGCGGTTGTCCCCGGAAAGGGGTAACCGCGGCACAGCACGCGTGGTGGTGCCTGGTGGTTGTGTCAGTGGCTACTTCATGTCGAGCGCGTATTCGCAGTGCACCTTCTGGGTGTACTTGGTGCTGCCTTGTGTGTAGTTCACGCGGCAGCCGCTGAGGTGCTTCTTGATGCGCCCGACAACCTTCACCTTGACCATTGCGTAGTAGTCACCACTGTCCTGATGACTCCGTATCACGATGGGTTTACCGGCGTAGTTGGGCATTTTGGTCATGTCCCTGGATCCGGATACGTCTTTGTCTCCCTCCTCACTGTCCAGGATGTATCCGTTCGTGTCCTTCATGGAATAGACCGGGTATCCCTCGACCCGCGCACCGGACGGAACATTGTCCAGCCGCACCGAGGTGATCCGCAGCGTCGTCTTCGAGTTGTTGGTGAACAGCGGGAAGGCGAATCTCCAGACGTTTCCGATCTTGGCGTTGGGAACACCCAGAATCCCGACAGAGGGAGGACCCCCCGCCGTGAGAGCGTGCCCTGTCGCAGGGGAGGAACTCGCCGGACCCGCACAGGAGGCGAGCAGGGTGGCGGCGACTCCCAGCAGCACGCATCGGCCAGTACGAGTAAAACGTGCCGGGCTTACCATAAAGTGTTCCCTTTGCTCCCCGGATGGCATGGTCCTCGGCCTTGTTTCCGGCCTCGATCTTCTGGGTGTGGGTGCCGTTGTATATCGTCTGCGAGGAGATACCGATACCGAAGACGGTGGCCCCCACGGTGTAGGTCATGGAATGCCCCGAGGAAAGAGAGAAGTACGTCCCGGGCCTCACGATTCCCCGGCGGCTGTTGGGCGCGTTGACATAGCCGTGGGATCCGTCGTACTTGGTGACTGTCTTGCCGTACTCGGCCACGGCGCCGCCGGAGGGAATCTTGTAGCCGAGAGGGCGGATCTCGTACGTCGTGCAGCCGCCGACGTGCAGGCAGGTCACCTTGGTCCGTACGTAGCCGTAGTTGATGGGCACGCGCCACTGGCGAGCGAAGCACGGGCCCTTCCCCGTGTACCCGGTGGAGTGCCCGGTGGACTTGGTCTCACTGACACTGCCGGAGATGGTCCAGCCCTTGCCGTCCGTACATCTGCAGATAGCTGCCCGACGAGGTGGCGTTCACCGCGGTGATGTCCACCGAAACGGCCGATACCCCGGAAGACGGCACGCCGCCCTGCCCGAGTACCTGGAATGAGCTGGTGGACGTCGCGCCGAGTGCGGCGCTGATGCCGAGGACCGAACGAGTGTCGACGATCTTGGCGGAAGGAGCGACGGGGAAGGAGTCGCCGCCGGAAGCAGTGGTGGCACCGGGTGCGTCTGGCCTGCGACATATGTGAACTCCCCTATGCATTTATGGACTTCACCTACCCGAACGACGACGACGCCGTGCCCTTCGGCTACAAGCAGCTCGTCGACAAGTACGGCTGGAACTACCTGGCCAAGCTGGTGAAGCAGAACCCCAAGTTGATCCGTGGCGTCCCGGGTTCGGCCGCCGGCGTGGCGAGCGGCGACTACCTCGCCTCCATCGCGGTCGGCGGCGACGCCCGCCCCAACGGCACCCAGGTCTTCTCGAACTCCGAGCGCTTCAACTCCTGGGCCCAGCGGGGCGCCATCTTCAAGAACGCGCCCCACAAGGCCGGCGCCAAGCTCTTCCTCAGCTGGCTCGACTCCCAGGCCGTGCAGAAGAACGCCATCGCCACCTGGACCTGGTCCGTCCGCAAGGACGTCGCCCCGCCGACCGGCCTCAAGCCCCTGGCCTCGTACAAGAACACCGACCCCGACGCCTTCGCGAAGTTCATGAGCAACCGCGCCGCCGTCGAGCGCTTCCGCTCCCAGGTCGAGCTCTGTTTCGGCCAGGTCAAGGGCGCCGACCCCGGCGACCCCGACGGAACTCTCGGCCGTACGCCCGGAGCGTTCTGACCCCTGCTCGTGCCAAACCCGGAGCGGTTCCACCACGGCAACGACGGTGGAACCGCCCTGCGGCATGCCCCCGTGACGTCCAGGGTGTACGGGCAGCTCATCCATGGTGTGGATAGGCGGGATAGAGGATTCGGATCACGCGGAGGATGGCGACCGGGCTCCTGACGACCGATAGTCGTTCCTACCCGCACGCCGCTGTCCGGCCAGCCGCCGGTGTGCGGCCGTCCCCGGCATGCCGTGCGTCCTCGGCGCCCGTGTCAGGCATGCCCGCTCCCGTACACCGTCCCTGGAGTCGCCATGCCCGGTTCCGTTCCGTCGCCGTCTCCCACCGCGGTCGACGATGCCGCTCCGTCCTCTGTCCCCGTCTCGGGCCCGGCTCATCTGCTGCGCGTGAGCCTGCTGATGGCGGGCAGTTGTCTGCCGATCCTGGGAGCGGTGCTCATCGCCCCGGTGCTTCCGAAGATGCAGGACCACTTCGCGTCCGTGCCGGGAGCCAAGGCGTTGGTGCCGCTCGCACTGACCGTTCCGGCGCTGGCACTGGCCCTGTTGGCCCCGTTCGCCGGGGTGATCGTGGACCGGCTCGGCCGCAAGCGGCTACTGATCGTGGCGACCCTGCTGTACGCCGTGTTCGGCACCGCGCCGCTCTGGCTGGACTCGCTGGGGGCGATCATCGCCAGCCGCGCCCTCGTCGGTGTCACCGAGGCCGCGATCATGACGTGCTGCACGACACTGATCGGCGACTACTACTCGGGCCACCGGCGGGTGAAGTACCTCGCCCTGCAGACCATGTGCGCCTCCGCATCGGCCACCGTCTTCTTCGTGCTCGGCGGCGCCGCCGGATCGGCGGGCTGGCGTGTGCCCTTCTGGGTCTACGCCGTGAGTCTGGTACTCGCCCCACTGATGGCCACCGTCCTGACCAACCCGGCACCCCGCACGGCCACCGAGGACACCTCCACCACAGTCAGGCTGCAACGCACCTTCCCCTGGCGGCAGTTGGCGGGCATCTGCGCCCTCACCTTCTTCGGGGCGATGGTCTTCTACACCGTCCCGGTCGAGATGTCGTACCTGCTCGACGACCTGGGGGTGGAGAACTCCGGCGTGATCGGCCTGGCCACCGCGATCGCGAGTGCCGCCACTGTGGGTGGTGCGGTCGCCTTCGCCCGGCTCAAGCGCTCTCCCGACCCGATGCTGCCCGCCGTTCTCGCACTCTGCGCGGTCGGCTTCGGGGTGATGTTCCTGGCGGGGAACGCCCCGCTGCTGGTCGTCGGGGCCGTCGTCAACTGCGTGGGCACCGGCCTGCTGCTGCCCGCCCTCCTCACCAGCGCCATGTCCCGGCTGGCGTTCGAGGACCGCGGACGCGGCACGGGACTGTGGATGGCGGCCTTCTTCGGCGGCGAGTTCATCTGCCCACTCGTGCTGCTCGCCGGGAAGTCGGCGGTGGGCAGCCTCGCCGGCGCGGTCGGCGTGCTGGGGCTGGTCGCCGCCCTCGTCGCGGCCGGATTGTGGGCATCCCGGCGCCGGGCAGGCACGGTCGATCCCCGACCTCTGCCGGAGCAACTGGCCTGACCTCAGCTTGACTCCGAACCGGGCGCTTCGGTCGTGCGTGTCAGCGCTCGATCCCGTCACTGTGTGGTCATGCCGGGGGACAGCGGTGCCGTAGATGACAGAGGTTCGGGCCAAAAGCTGTCAGGCAGACAGCAGGTAGCGCACCGCCGTCTCTGCCAGATCGGCGATGAACGCGTCGTCCTCGACAGGCACCGGCCGGGCGAATCCCGGGCCGTAGGCGACACGGATGACCGCCGCGGCGAAGACGGTGCTGAAGCAGGAGTGCACCGCGGTCTCGACATCGGGGAGCGTGATGGCGTCCGCCACCCGAAGGACCACCCTGGCGAATCCGTTCCCGAGCTCCTGGCTGTAGCGGGAACCTCGGCGCCGGATCTCAGGATGTGACGCGGAGGTCAGGACGACGGCCCGTAGGAACCGTTCGTGGCGCAGGAACATGCCGACCGTTTCGGCCACTGCTGCGCGGACGAGTTCGGCCGCGGACAGGTCTGCCCATCGGCTGTTGTCGGAGAAGACCTGCTGCTCCGCGCGCAGGTGCTGGATGCCGTGTTCGTAGACGGCAAGGAAGAGAGCGTCCTTGCTGGTGGTGCGGGCATAGATGGCCGGCGGCGCGACCTCGGCCCGCTCGCATACGGCGGCGATGGTGAACGCCTCGTACCCGCCGTCCTCCAGGATCGACACTCCGGCATCGAGCACCCGGTTCCACGCCTCGCGGCTGCGCCGCTGCTTGGGCGGCCGGATCTCCAGGTCGGCCGCTTGCGCTGCTTGGGCCTCGCCCATGGCCTCAGCCTCTCGTTCCCCGGGGTGCGTGCACAGGTCTTGACTGAACCGTAGTCCACACTACAGTCTGCGACCAACAGTAGTGCTCGCTACTGTTTCCTCTCGATGACGCGAGGTGTCCCCATGCTCATGCAGAACAACCCCGGTGGCCGAGTCGCCGTCCTCGGCGCCGGTCCGGCCGGTATGGCAGCGGCCCTGTCCATTGCCCAGGCCGGTCATGAGGTCGCCGTCTACGAGCGCTACCGCGAGGCGCGGCCGGCCGGCAACATCCTCAACCTGTGGCCGCCGCCCCTGAAGGCGCTCCGCATCCTCGGAGTGGACACCGAAGACCTCGGCTCCCCCACGGATTCCGAGTTCCGCAACCTCCGGGGCCACGTGCGCGCGCACGTCAGGCAAGACCCGGAGACCAAGCGCGCATACGGCGGCGGGTTCATCGGACTGCTACGGCCCGAACTGTACGAGCGGATGCTCGCCGCCATCCCACCGGACACCCTCCGGTTCAACCAGCAGGTGACCCGGATCGAGCAGAACGACCACGCGGTCACTCTGCACTTCGCCGACGGCACCACAGCCGAGCACGACGTACTGGTCGGCGCAGACGGCATCGACTCGCTGGTACGGCGCACGCTGTGGGGGGATACACCCAAGCGCGAGCACCGACTGCACATCTTCGGCGGATTCACCTTCACCGACGTCGACGGCACCGAACCGAACAAGTCCGTCCTGACGCACAGCAGGACGGTGCAGGGAAGCTGGACATCGATCCGGCACAAGGGCCGCGACGGCTTCCAGTGGTGGGTGCTCACCGCCACCGACCCCGACGCCCCGGCACCGTCCGACCTCAAGGCCGCGGCCACCGCGTTGGCCGCGGAGTTCCCCGCGCCCCTGCCCGGACTGATCGCCCGGACAGAGCCGGACAACGTCCAACGCTGGGTGCTGCGCGACCGGCCCCGTCTGCAGCAGTGGTCCAAGGGACGGTCCACCCTGGTGGGCGACGCGGCACACCCGACCTCCCCCTACGCCGCCTACGGCGCGGGTATGTCCATCGAGGACGGCTACTTCCTCGGCCGGGCCCTGCGCGGCATCGACCTCACCGACCTCAGCGCCGTACAGCGTGCGCTGCAAAGGTATGAGGACCCGCGCAAGCCCCACACCGCCCGGCAGGTCCAGCAGGCATACGTTCTCGGCCAGGTCTTCCACCACGCGCCGGCACCACTGCGGCCGGTCCGCGACTTCATCCTCGACCACACCCCGCTTCTGCAGAAGGTCGCAGGCGACACCAACCCCCGCGAAATCGAGAAGCAACTTGCCCTCATCCAGGACTGACGTACCGCTGGAGGGGATCTGGTCGATCCTGCGTCGCCTTCACTGAGAAGCCGCTCAACGGATCACGGACGTGCAGCTCGAACAGGGTTCCCGCCGGGGTGATCTTCCGGCGGTGCGCGCATGAAGACAGGGCCTCTCGGTCGCTCGGGGATGCGAATCCGACCGAGCAGTGCTGGGAGGCCCTGGTGTCGTTGTTGTACGCGTTCGAGCCCGTTCAGTTCAACTCGGCTGCTCCATCGTGTGATTGCCTCGCGCATCCGGCTGCGCCGCATGCCCCCACCGCCAGCTGCTGAACGTGATCCGCTCCTTGGCCGCAAGACGCGGCATGCCTCCCGCAGTCCAAGCCAGACCATGCCTGACCGACTGGAATCAATACGTCTCCACACTCGTTGTGGCTCCGCTCAGTCACCGCTCTCCATGAGCGTCGCCCCCACCTCCTCGGCCTTCCGGCGGAGCCAGATGTGGGCGGCGTCCTGGGTGTGCACCGGGTGCCACCACAGAGCTTCCTGCACGGGCACCGCCTCGAACGGGCAGGGCAGGACGCGCACCGCGGCCGAGCGGACCGCCCGGCGCGCCAGGCGCTCCTGGATCATCGCGACCCTGCGGGTGCCCTCGACCATGTGGGGAAGCAGCTGGAAGGTCTGCACCGAGACCTCCACCCGGGGGCTGATGCCGATCATGCTGAGCTGGCGGGCGGCGGGGGCGTCGTAGGGGCGCTGGTAGACGGCCCAGGGCAGACGGGCGAGCTGGTCGAGGGTGAGTTCGTCGCCGACATCGGGGTGGTCGTCGGCGACCATGCACAGCCAGCGGTCCTGGTGGAGGTCGACGGCGGGGAAGCCGTCGATGATGCCGTGCGGCAGCAGCAGACCGTCGACGGTGCTCAGCATCGCGGCGGTGTTCTCCACCGCCGCGGGCGTCGAGTGCTGGAACGCGAGCCGGATGCCGGGCGCCTCCTGATGCAGGGCGCGGGCGAGCGCGGAGCCGAAGACGGCGGCGCCGTAGTCGGAGGCGAGCAGGGTGAACTCGCGGCTCTCGGCGGCCGGATCGAAGTCGGCTTGGCTGGCGAAGACCCGTTCCAGCAGGTCGCAGGCGGTGGCGCTGCGATCCCGCAGGGCCACTCCGAGCGGTGTCAGCTCGTAGGCGTTGCCGGTGCGGGCGAGCAGTTCGTCGTCGAAGTGGCGGCGCAGCCGGGACAGCGCGGCGCTCATCGCGGGCTGGCTGAGTCCGACGCGCTCGCCGGCCCGGGTGACGTTGCGCTCCTCCAGCAGCGCACGCAGCGCGAGGACCAGGTTGAGGTCGAGTCGGGACAGGTTCACCAGGCACCACCAATGCGAGACCTTGCGAGCAAGAACCATCCACGCCATGGATTAGGCGCATCCACAGGATCTATTTCCGTGATTAGTCGATCGAGGCCACAGTAGACCGCAACCCAGCAGGAGGAAATCTGATGGCAACGCTCGCGCAACCTGCCGGCCCGTTCGCGCTCGGCACGTTCTCCGCCGAGGACGGTGATCCGTTTCCCGGCCTTCTGGCGAAGGAGCGCGTACTCGACCTGAGCAGTGCCCTGGACTGGGCACCGTCCGGACTGCGCGCCGTGGTGGAGCGGTGGGAGGAGACCCTCCCCGTCCTGCACTCCCTCGCGGACGACGACACCCTCGAATGGCGACCCCTGGAGGGCCTGCGGGTGCACGCCCCGATCGCGCCGCGCCAGATCTTCCAGTCCGGCGCCAACTACCGCCAGCACGTGATCGACCTGGAGGTCGCCCACCGCTCCCCCGACGACCCGCGCACGGTCGAGGAGGCGCGCGCGGAGATCGCCGCGGTCATGGACCGCCGGGCCGCCGAGGACCTCCCGTACGTGTTCATCGGCCTGCCTAGCGCGATCACGGGCCCCTACGACGATGTCGTACTGCCCTCCTGGGCCCGACAGCCGGACTGGGAACTGGAGTTGGCGGCCGTCATCGCCAAGCCCGCCCACCGGGTGTCCATCGAGGAAGCCCTCGAACACGTCGCCGGGTACACGATCGCCAACGACCTCACCGACCGCGCCACCGTCTTCCGCAGGGACATGAAGGCCATCGGCACCGACTGGCTGCGCAGCAAGAACGCCCCCGGTTTCACTCCGCTCGGCCCGTGGCTCGTCCCGGCCGGGTCGATCGCGGACCCCGGCGACCTGCGCGTCACCCTCAGGCTGAACGGCGAGACCATGCAGGACGAGTCCACCAAGGACATGCTCTTCGGCGTGGCGCGACTGGTGTCGTACGCCTCCCAGAGCGCCCAACTCCTGCCGGGCGACCTGGTGTTGACCGGCAGCCCGGCCGGCAACGGCATCCACTGGGGACGCCTGCTGCGCGACGGCGACGTCATGGAGGGGTCCATCACCGGCCTGGGCGTGCAGCGCACCCGCTGTGTGGCGGAGGGGTCGGCATGACCCTGGACCGCCACGACCCGGAGGGCGCGATCGCCGAGGCCGCCAAGTCGTACTCGAACTGGGGGCGTTGGGGCGAGGACGACGTGCTGGGCACGCTCAACTTCCTCGACGAGGCCAAGCGCCGCGAGGGGGCCGCACTGGTCCGCCGGGGCGTCAGTTTCTCGCTCTCGCAGTCCTTCGACATGGACGGCCCGCAGAAGGGCTGGCGCCGCCGCACCAACCCGGTGCACACCATGCTCGACACCGGCACCGACGCCGCCCTCGGCAACCAGGGCTTCCCGCACGGCATCGGCGGCGCGGACGACGTGATCGCGATGCCCTTGCAGTGCTCCACGCAGTGGGACGGGCTCGGGCACATCTTCGACCACGGCAAGGCGTGGAACGGCCGGCCGGCCGAGAAGGTCGTCACCTCCGACGGCGACCTCGTCACCGGCATCGAACACATGGCGCCGTACGTCGCCGGGCGTGGGGTGCTGCTGGACGTGGGGCAGGTCATCGGTGTCGACGGCGAGTTGCCCGACGGGTTCGCGATTACCGAGGAGCACCTGACCACGACCGCCGAGGCCCACGGGGTCGGCGTCGGCCGCGGCGACATCGTCCTCGTCCGTACCGGACGGCTCGCCCGCGCCCGACGGGACGGCTGGGGCGAGTACGCGGGCGGACCCGCACCCGGGCTGTCGTTCACCACCGCCGGCTGGCTGCACTCCACCGAGATCGCCGCCATCGCCACCGACACCTGGGGCTTCGAGGTACGGCCCAACGAGTTCGACCACGCCTTCCAGCCGCTGCACCAGGTCGCCATCCCCAACATCGGCCTGCTCATCGGCGAGATGTGGGACCTCGACGCACTCGCCGCCGACTGCGCGGCCGACGGAGTCCACGACTTCTGGCTCACCGCCGCGCCCCTTCCCATCACCGGCGCCGTCGGCTCCCCCGTGAACCCCATCGCCGTCAAGTAGCCCCTTCAGCCGCAGGACGCGCCCTTCCCCGGACAGCGAACGGCGTATCCGGCCCGCACCCCGCCCGCACCATGGCCCGCTACTCCCCGGCGGGCGAACCGCACCCCCGCCGCCCGAAGCCGCGCGGCCCAACCCGGGAGGTATCCCCCGACATGGCTGACAGCCCCACCTTCCCCCGGCCTCCGGCCGGGGAGGCACCCACCGTCCTGGTCATCGGCGGGGGCGCTTCAGGAAACGCCATCACCATCCTGCTGCGCCGCGCCGGCATGAACGTGGACCTGGTCGAGGCCAGGCCCGACTGGAACGCCACCACCGGCTCCGGCATCACCCTCCAGGGCAACGCCCTGCGGGTCCTGCGCGAACTGGGCGTGTGGGAACAGGTGGAAGCGTCCGGGTACGCCTTCGGCTCGCTGGGCGTGACCGCCCCCGACGGCACCGTCCTGTTCGTCGCCGAGGACATCCAGACCGGTGGGGAGAACCTGCCCGCCACCCTCGGCATGCAGCGCCCCCAACTCCAGCAGATCCTCATGGACGCGGTCCGCGCCTCCGGCGCCGGCGTTCGCCTGGGCACCACCGCCGAGATCCTGGACCAGGACGCCGACGGCGTCTCCGTACGCCTCAGCGACGGCACGACCGGCCGCTACGACCTGGTGATCGCCGCCGACGGCGTCAGCTCGACCACCCGCGCCGCGATCGGTATCACCGACAAACCCGAACCGACCGGCATGGCCATCTGGCGCATCGCCGCCCCACGGCCCGAGAGCGTGACACGCACCGACCTCGCCTACGGCGGCCCCGCCTACATCGCCGGCTACTGCCCCACCAGCGAGAACACCATCTACGCCTACCTCGTCGAGGCGTGCCGCGACCGCGCCGCCATCGATCCGGCCGCCCACGCCGACGAGATGCGCCGCCTGGCACAGGGCTACGGCGGTGCCTGGCCCGAGATCACCGCCCACATCACCGACCCGACGAAGGTCAACTACACCTGGTTCGACCGCCTGCTGGTCGAGGGCGCCTGGCACCGGGGCCGTGTCGTGCTGATCGGCGACGCCGCCCACTGCTGCCCGCCCACCCTGGCCCAGGGCGCGGCCATGTCCCTGGAGGACGCCGTCGTCCTCGCCGAGTTGCTGAGCAGTGGACAGGACTGGGGCGACGAGCTGTTCCAGGAGTACTACGACCGCCGCATTCCCCGGGTGCGCACCGTCGTCGAGGCATCCGTGCAGATCGGCCAGTGGCAGCTGGACGGCGTGCGCGATGCCGACATGCCCGGGCTGATCGGCCGCACCATGACGATGCTCAAGGAGCGCCCGTGACCGCCACCGCATCCTCCGCTCCGACGATCGACGTCCACGCGCACCTCCTTCTTCCCGAGGTCGAGGAGACCGTCGCCGGTCGTCCCGGCCTCGCCGAGGCCCGCGCCCTCGACGCCCGCCGCAACGGCCCGGCCGCCCTCACCGTGAACGGCCCGATGGTCGGCGCGCGTGTGCCGAAGCTGACGGACGCCGCCGTACGCCTCGCCGCCATGGACGCGCAGGGCGTGGACATCCAGCTGGTCAGCCCGTCCCCGTCGCACTACCACTACTGGGCCGAGCCCCAACTGGCCGCAACGGTCTGCCGGTTGGCAAACGAGGGCACCGCGGCGCACTGCGCGAAGGCACCCGACCGGCTGCACGGCCTGGGCCTGATCCCGCTCCAACACCCGGACCTCGCGGTCGAGTTGCTCGACCACGCGCTGGAGCAGGGACTCAGGGGTGTGGAGATCTCCTCGCACGCGCCCGGCCGCGAACTGTCGGACCCGGCCTACGAACCCCTCTGGTCGCGGGCCGAGGAGACGGGAGCCCTCCTGTTCCTGCACCCCTTCGGCTGCACGCTCGACGAGCGCCTGGACCAGTGGTACCTGTCCAACACCGTCGGCCAGCCCACCGAGAACGCCGTCGCCCTCTCCCACCTGATCTTCTCCGGTGTCCTGGACCGCCACCCGGGCCTGAAGCTGATCGCGGCGCACGGCGGCGGCTACCTCCCCACCCACATCGGCCGCTCCGACCACGCCTGGCGAGCCCGCCCCGACACACACGGCTGCGCACGGGAGCCGAGCAGCTATCTGCGGCAGCTCTACTACGACTCGCTCGTCCACGACCCGTACGTGCTACGGGAGTTGGTCCGAACCGCGGGCGCCGACCGTGTCCTGCTCGGCTCCGACTTCCCCTTCGACATGGGCACGGACGACCCGCTGGCCGCACTGCGCGCGGCGGATCTGACCAACCAGGACTTCCACTCCCTCCGCGGCGCGAACGCCGCCGCCCTGCTCAACCTCGTCTGAGGAGGACCCCCATGAGCAACCGCCTGCTCACCCATCTCCGGCACGTCGACCTCGCCGTGCCCGACTACGACAAGCAACTCGACTTCTACTCCGGCGTCTGGGGCCTGACCAAGGTCGCCGAGGACTCCGGCATCTCCTTCCTCGCCGCCGAGGGCAGCCCCGAGCAGTACGTCGTACGGCTGCGCAAGGCCGACGAGAAGCGCCTCGACCTGGTCTCCTACGGCGCCGCCTCAGCCGCCGACGTGGACACGCTCGCCGAGCAACTCCTCTCCGGTGGGGTCGAGTTGATCTGCCGGCCGGGCAAGGTGGACACCCCGGGCGGCGGGTACGGCTTCCGCTTCTTCGACGTCGACGGCCGCACCGTCGAGGTCTCGGCCGATGTGGAGGTCCGGCAGCACCGCAGGATCGAGGAGAAGGAGTCGATCCCGGTCAAGCTGTCGCACGTCGTCCTCAACTCGCCGGACCTCGACAGGACCCGCGCCTGGTACGAGCAGCACCTCGGCTTCCGGCACTCCGACACACTCAGCTCGCCGTACGTCGGTGACGTCATGCACTTCATGCGGATCAGCAACCAACACCACTCCATGGCCATCGCCAAGGGCCCGCACACCTCGCTGCACCACGTCTCCTTCGAGATGCGCGGCATCGACGAGTACATGCGCGGCTCCGGCCGGGTGATGCGGGCCGGTTTCAAGAAGGTCTGGGGTCCGGGCCGGCACATGGCGGGCGACAACACCTTCACCTACTTCCTCGACCCGCACGGCAACACCGTTGAATACACGACGGAGTTGGAGGAGCTGGACGAGGACACCTGGCACCCCCACGTCTACGACTTCTCCCAGCCCGAGGTCACCGACCAGTGGGGCACCGCCAACCCGATGAACGAGCTGATCGCCAAGGAGTCCTTCAACGACCCCGATCGCGGCGTGTTCGTCGCCCCGCCGGTCTGACCGGTCAGGCCCCCTGCCGCCGGGAACGCGGCGGTCATGCCATGCCCTGGCTCCCCGCCGCACCCCCGGCCGTGTTCCCCCGTCCTCCCGCCGACAGGACCCCGCCCATGCGTTTCGCCACGTACGAGTACCGCAACCGACGCCAGGTGGCCGTCGTCGAAGAGGACGGCACGCTCTACCCCCTGCCCGGTGTCAGCTCACTGACCGGCCTGCTCGCCGAGGGAAGGGGAGGCGGTCTGACCGAACTGCTCGACGCGGGCTCCGCGACGCTCGACGTCACGGCCGGCCCCCACGTCTCCGAGGTGCGACTGCTGCCGCCGCTCCAGCCGCCCACCGTGCGGGACTTCGTCACCTTCGAGGAGCATGTCGAGGGCGTACGGCGGTCCGTGGACGGAGCCGCCGGGGTGCCTGAGCAGTGGTACGCGGCGCCGACGTTCTACTTCGCCAACCCCTACGCGGTGTACGGCCCGCACGACGACATCCCCGTGCCCCCGGGTTCGAGCGTGCTCGACTTCGAACTCGAAGTCGCCGCCGTCATCGGCCAGGAGGGCCGCGACCTCACCCCCGAGCACGCCCGCGACCACATCGTCGGCTACACGGTCTTCAACGACTGGTCCGCCCGCGACCTGCAGTCCGCCGAGATGAAGGTCGGTCTCGGCCCGTGCAAGGGCAAGGACACCGCCACCACCCTCGGGCCGTACCTGGTGACCGCCGACGAGTTGGAGAGGTACCGCGACGCGGACGGCTTCCTCCGGCTGGCACTGACCGCCGAGGTGAACGGCCAGGTGGTCGGCAAGGACCTTCTCTCCAACATGAGTTGGACCTTCGAGGAGATGGTGGCCTACGCCTCCCGGGGTACCGTCGTCCGCCCGGGTGACGTCCTCGGTTCCGGGACCTGCGGCAACGGCGGCTGCCTCGCCGAGCTCTGGGGCGTACGAGGCGAGCAGGACCCGGGCCCGCTGAAGCCCGGCGACACGGTGACGCTCACCGCGGAAGGCATCGGGTCCGTCTCCAACACGGTCGTGAGCGGCGTCGATCCCGTGCCGGTTCCAGCCGGCCGGCGTCGGTCCCGGGAGCGGCCGTGACCGAGCGACTGCTGGGCAAGGTCGTCGTGGTGACGGGTGCGGCCGGCGGCCAGGGGGCCGCGGAGGCCGAGGCGCTCGCCCGCGAGGGCGCACGGGTGATCGCCACCGACGTGAACGAAGCACCCGGCTGCCGCCGCCTCGACGTCAGCAGCGACAAGGGGTGGGCCGAACTCGCCGCCGAACTGAGGGAGTCGTACGGCCAGGTGCACGGTCTGGTCAACAACGCGGGCGTCACCTGGCGGGCACGGATCGACGACGTACGTCCCGAGGACATGGCCCGAGTCCACGCGGTCAACGTCACCGGTCCCCTCCTGGGCATCCAGCATCTGACCCCGCTGATGCGGGCTGGGGCGTCGATCGTGAACGTCGGTTCGTCGGCGGCGCTGACCGCCCACTACCCCGTCGCGTACACGACCAGCAAGTGGGCGCTGCGCGGCCTGTCGAAGACGGCCGCCATGGAACTGGGACCGCGCGGCATCCGCGTCAACACCATCCACCCCGGATTCATCGAGACCACGATGACCGCCTCGGCGGCCCCCGCGTTCCGCGAGGGGAACCTCCGCGAAACACCTCTCGGCCGCACCGGAACCGTCGACGACATCACCCCGCTCGTGGTCTTCCTGCTGTCCGACGACGCGTCCTTCATCACCGGAGCGGACATCCCGGTCGACGGCGGCCTCACCTCGCACGGCGGCACCAAGTCGATCTCGGACGCCTTGCGCGCGGACGCCTGAACCAGCAACAACGTACGACAGAAAGGCTCTTCCGCCATGGACAAGGTCCGCGCGAGCGCCGCGGAGGCGGTCGCCGACATCCCCGACGGCGCGTCACTGGCCGTCGGCGGCTTCGGCCTCAGCGGCATCCCCGACGTACTCATCCAGGCCCTGCACGCGCAGGGAGCGACCGGCCTGCGGGTGGTGTCGAACAACTGCGGAGTCGACGGGCGCGGACTGGGAGTCCTGCTGTCAGCAACCCGGATCACCCGCGTGACGGGCAGCTACGTGGGCGAGAACAAGGAGTTCGCCCGCCAGTACCTGTCCGGCGAACTGGAGGTGGAACTGGTGCCCCAGGGCACCCTGGCCGAACGACTGCGCGCAGGCGGAGCGGGCATCCCCGCCTTCTACACCCCGGCAGGCGTGGGCACGCAGGTCGCCCGCGGCGGACTGCCCTGGCGTTACGCCGCCGACGGCACGGTCGCCCTGGCCTCCCCTCCCAAGGAGACCCGCGACTTCGCCGGCCGTGCGTGCGTGCTGGAGCACGGGATCACCACCGACTTCGCCCTCGTACGGGCCTGGCGCGGCGACCGCCACGGCAACCTCGTCTTCCGCAAATCGGCCGCCAACTTCAACCCACTCGCCGCGATGGCCGGGCGTGTGACGGTGGCCGAGGTCGAACAGCTTGTGGAACCAGGCGAGTTGAACCCCGACCAAGTACATCTGCCGGGCGTCTTCGTCCAGCGGATCGTGGCCCTCAGCCCAGCTCAGGCTGCCGACAAGCACATAGAGAAGAGGACGGTTCGCGCATGAGCACGCCCACGGGCTGGACCCGCGACCAGATGGCAGCTCGCGCCGCAGCCGAACTCACCGACGGTTCCTACGTCAATCTAGGCATCGGCCTGCCCACACTCATCCCCGGTCACCTCCCGCCGGGTGTCCAGGTGCTCCTGCACTCGGAGAACGGCATCCTGGGCACCGGCCCGTACCCGCACGAGAGCGAAGTCGACCCGGATCTCATCAACGCGGGCAAGGAGACGGTCACCGTCCTGCCCGGCGCCTCCTTCTTCGACTCGGCCCTCTCCTTCGGCATGATCCGCGGGGGCCATATCGACACCGCCGTGCTCGGCGCCATGCAGGTGTCCGCTGCCGGCGACCTGGCCAACTGGATGATCCCCGGCAAGATGGTCAAGGGCATGGGCGGCGCGATGGACCTGGTCCACGGCGCCCGCCGGGTCATCGTCCTGATGGAGCACACCGCAAAGGACGGCACTCCGAAGATCGTCAAGGAGTGCGCCCTTCCGCTCACCGGCGAGCGATGCGTCCACCGGATCATCACGGACCTGGGCGTCCTCGACGTCACACCGGAAGGCCTCGCGCTCGTCGAATGCGCGCCGGGCGTGACCGCGGAGGACATCGCCGACCGCACGGACGCGCCCCTGATCCGGAGAGCATGAGCAGTGAACACGTCGGGCGGGCACGGACCTTGGCCCGGGGGCCGGTCGCGGAACGCGGCTACCTGATCGTCCAGGTACTTGGCCGTCGCACTGACCTGTGACTTCGACAGTTGAGTGACGCCGGGGGACTCCGCTGGTTTCTCGACCCGGCGAGTGGAAACGCCCAGCCGGTGGGCGATGGCGACCACCCTGATCCGGGCCTGCTCGGCCCTGCGGCGTCGCTCCAGCAGCCAGTGCGGGAAACAACTGCCCTGACTCAGCTCGAGGATGGCCAGTTCGACGGTTCCGGCACGGGTGTCCCGCTCGCGTGGGCAGCAGCCGTCGCGGTGGTTGAAGCGTTCGTCGCCGACTTGCCCGTATTCGGCGTTGCAGAGGGCATCGACCGCCGCGGACATGAGCGCGTCGGCGAACGTCTTCACCATCGCGTGCAGCAGATCGGGACTCGCCGCGACGCGGGTGTCTTCCGCGAGGACGTGCAGGGGCACACTGCCAGGCGCGGTCATCGTGCTGATCTCCTTCGAGGCTTCGGCACTTCGAAGATCAGCCGGTGGCCGTTCAACTGTGCGGGCACCATCCCCATGCCGGAGCACACCCCCGGATCAGGTCAAACCCGTACACCATCTCCATGGACGCAAGCGGCAGTTCGGCAGGGCACCGGCAGACGCCGGCCCATCGCTCCGGTATCCGTTCCTGTAGCCGGCAGGCGTGGGTCGGCAGCGTATGGGTGTCGAGACCTGCGAGCACGGCGGGACGGATGTGTCACCTCGGGGTGTGCCCGCGGACCGTGTCGCGGAAGGCTATCGGGGTCTGGCCGGTGCGCTGGTGGAAGTACTTGCTGAAGTGGGTGGCACTGGAGAAGCCGAGGCGGCCGGCGATGCGGGCGGCACTCTGATCGCTGTGGGCCAGAAGGCGTTTGGCTTCGAGGACGACGCGGCGGTCGATGAACTCCTTGGCGCCCAGGCCTGCTGCGGCGAGGGTGGCGCGCGCGAGGGTGCGGGTGGAGTAGCCGAGCGCTTCGGCGTAGTCCTCGACCCGGTGGGTGCGGACGAAGTCCTTTTCCACGGCGTCACGCAAGCGCAGGTAGATGGCGTCGGGTTCGGGGGCGGGGCTGCCGGCAGGCGCGGTGAGGTGGGCCAGACGCAGGACGAGGACGGCCAGCAGGTGGCGCAGGGCCGCGGTGTGGATCTCCAGGGGCAGGCGTCCGAGGGCCTGGAACTCGGTAGCGAGGTGGTCGGCGGCCAGCCGCAGGGCCCGGGCGTCCTCGGGCAGGGGGCGGCGCAGGACCGGCGCGTGCGGATCTTCGGTGCGGGCGCCGGTGGCGGTGGCCGGGTCGAGGAAGTCCTGACGGAACAGGATCAGAGTGCCCTCGGCGTGGGTGAGGTCGCCCCACTGCTGCACCTGGCCTGGGCGAACCCACAGCCATGAGCCGGGTTCGAGGGCGTAGGCGGTGAAGTCGACCGTGTGCCACAGAGTTCCGCCGGTGAGAGCGATCAGGTGGTGGAAGTCCGGGCGCTGGGGAGCCGCCAGCCGCTCGCCTGGTACGCGGTGGCGCAGGCCGGCGAGAGAAAGCACCTCGACACCGGCGGGAGTGCCTGCGGGCGCCGCGAAGGAGATCTCCGGGACACCCCGGGCGGCATCATGTCGGTTTTTGACCATCATTAGTCGCCATCGCATCTGATTCACCCTGCTCAACAGCCCTAATTTAGAACTGTCAGCCACCCGGCGTCATTCGATGTCGGAAAGCAGCAATCGAGCGGTAGGAGAGGAGGCGTGTGATGCCTGCGCCGGAACGGGCCTCCCTGACATACGCCTTCGACGCGTACTGCGCCTGGTGCTACGGCTTCGGCCCCACCCTGCGAGCCTTCGCCGAGGACAACGCTCACCGCATCCGGATCGGTGTCGTGTCGGCCGGCCTCTACACCGGTGCCCGCGCGCTGCCTACTGCGGCCCATCCGCACCTGTCGGCCGAACGCGGCACCATCACGCAGCTGACGGGGGTCGCCTTCGGCACGGGTCACGAGCATGTCCTGTCGCGGGGTACGACCGTGCTCGACTCCGCCGCCGCGGCTGCGGGGCCGGCACCCCCCTTGTTGACCACTCTCCGCAGCCGCCTCGTACACCACCCCTGCCCCCGACGCAGTCAGCTGGGGTACCTCGCTGACCCGAGAGCCTCACCTTCATTCTCTGCACGAGTTCATTCTCTGCACGAGTTTGGCCGGCGGAGCAGAGTCTCCCGCTGCGCCCACTCCACGGTCACCGCCCTGAGGGGCGTCCACCGGGGCAGTGCACACGACTCAGTGTTGCGCGAAGCCAGTGTCGGGACGGATGCAGCCACCGGCGAGCCACTCCTCTCTCCCAAGCGGGTCGAGGAGCCGGAGTGTCGAGAAGCATCGAGGCGATCGCCCGGCGAGCGAGCAGGATCCGAGCAGTATCGAGGCGCGACTCCTGCATGACACAGCGGCGTAGGGCCGCCGCCGACGCCGCTCGAAGATCCCAGAGTTCGCGGCAGCCCAGGACTCGCGCGGAGAGCACATCCCCAGCGACTGGTCCGACACCGTCACCTCCGGTTCACCTCCGCTCGCGTAGAGAGCACCGGACAGCCCCACGCTGTACGGGCGGCCTTCTCGCACCAGCCCTCGTAGGCAGTGCTGCCCAGCCGGGCCCGGTACCAGGCGATCGCCCGGTCCGCGCCGCCCAGGACGGCATGCAGCCCGTCGCTCTCTGCGGCCGGGAGCAGGACCTGCGTCGGGGTGGCGAGGACGGGGTCCGCGATGTCGTTTTCGCCAATCGAGCTGAATGCCTCCAGCAGCAGGTCCTCGGACAACTGCGACGGCTCTTCCTTCGCCGCGTCCAGGCCGTCGCGGACAAGGGTGATCTCACTCATGGCATACCTCCATGCAGGTGGGTGGGGAGTCGCGGAGTGGCCGGCTGACCCGGCGGCCCCGCTGACCATCACGCTGCCCCACCTGCCAGGCCCCGCGCACCTGTTGACTCCCCCACTCCTGCCCCGAGTCCGAGAGGCCCCCTGGCCTGGGTTGATCGAGCACCGCGCCGTACGGGGCGTGAAACAAGAAGGGTCCGGCGGAAGGCCGGAGCACAGGCGGGGAGTAGGGGGCGAGCCGGCGGGTGGGTGTGTCGGCTCGGCCGGTCAGGCGGTGCGGCAGGTTGTGGTGGTGGCCTGCTGCGGTCCATGAGTTCGCCGTTGGCGGCACGGACGATCACGCCATGACCGACGGCGACAGGGAAGATCGCGGAGCTCCCGTCGGGCCTTACAACTGCCTGATCTTGAAGCGTGAGAACGCGTCAGCCTTGGTGCTTATGAGGCTCCTGTTTCAGTCGTTCCGTGCCAGGAGGCTCCGTTCCGCTTTGTTGATCGGAGGTGGATGATCGTCAACTCTCAGCCGTCTTTTGACATGCTCTTGATGATTCCTTTAATCGGCAACTTTCGGTCATGCACGCGCCACCCCCTGCCGACAGTTCCACTTCGCACCTAAGTTGGCACCGGCGTTCAAACGTTTGTGCGGATTGGGTGGGGCTCGGGGCGTCCTCCTGGAGGCGCCCGACCAGCGCCATCAATCCGTGTTCGTCCTGCTTCGAGGGGGAGTCAGTAACCATGTTCAAGCTCAGGGCAAGTCTGCGTGCCGTCACCGTTGCCGCGATGCTGGTCTTAGGCCTGGTGGCCGTACCGCAGGCGATGGCCGCCGACCAGCCGGCAGTACCGATCGCAAAGACGGCTGATGCGGCCACCCGGGCCATCGCCAAGGCCGACCCGCAACCCGCGGCGGCCGCGGCCACGGTGTGCGGGACCGGGTACAGCCTGTTCCATGCTGTACCGCTTCCGGAGGGGACGGACCCCAACCAGCGGCTCGCGACGTTGTTCTCCTACGAGAACAACGGCAAGGGCTGCGCCATCCTCGACAACAACGTCGGGGTGTCGCGTTACATGTACTTGCACATGTGCAAGGTGGACAACACCGGCTGCTCCACGGACTCGGGGAACTTCAGCGAATACGCCGGCCCTCTCTACGTAGCCAGCGATGTCTGTGCACCCGTGACCGCGAAGATGGGCGCGACTTCCAGCAGCTTGTACATCAACTACACGACCGAGTACATGTTCTCCTGTGACTGAGAACCTGCCCGGCAGAACCCGGGCCTCCGCGCGCTTCCTGTTAGTGGCGATAGCCGCAGGGCCGCTTGCTCTGACCGCCTGCGGCAACCAGGGAAGCCACCAGGCCGACACGTCGTCCAAACCGCACTCCCCGGCAACTGCCGCGGCCGTGGCCAAGCCGTCAGGCACGGCTGGCGCCCCCAACAAGGCAGCACAGAACGCGGCCGCTCAACGCGCGGCCGCCGCCGCCAGTGGAGATCCCGTCCAGCCGACGAACACGGCTGTCCCCGATCCCAAGGACTACGGATTCGGGAAGGCCGCGGCCACGGCAGCGCACGGTGAGGTCGTCGCGTACACGCCTCGCCTGGTGTCGGGACGGGTCGTGGTACCGCTGACCTTCCACAACAGCAGTGACAAACGCCTGGCTTACACCGTCACCGTGACGGTCGTGGGCGGCAAGCAGAAGTCCCCGTTCTCGGTCGTCGAGAAGGCCGGCAATGTCTGGCCAGGCACGACGTGGCCGACCCAGGCAGACATCACGGTCTCCGGCGCCACGGCGGGGACGAGCGACGCGAAGATCAGCTTGAAAGTCGTCCAGTACGACCCGTTCGCAGACACCCACTGACCTGTCACTCTCACCTCTCAGCGTCACCCACGCCTCGCACGTCGTGCGTAGTGCCACCGGCTCAACTCTCAAGTTCCCGCCCGCCCTTCAGGCCATTTCCGGCCGGGGCGGGCGGCCCCACTCGTGCCCGGTCGGAGGCCCCTGAGGCCATCGTCTGTGCGGCCCTCGACACCACCGGCGACACCCCCGGAAATACCACCGCCCGGCCCTCACAACCTTCGCGGGCCATAGGCGGGCGGAAACCGGCAGCTCAAACGCTCCATGCTCCCCTGCGCGTTCACCTGCATGAACGCCGACCCCGCCTCCCGCACCGACTACGACCGCCGGCGAGGCCGCGGAAAAACCCACACCCAGGCCATCCTCCGCCTGGCCCGTCAACGCATCAGCGTCCTGTTCGCCACGCTCCGAGACGGCACCTTCTACGAACCCCGCAGCCCCCAGGACGTCGAACTCACCGCATGCGCCCCATAAGGCAAACCACCCCAAACCGAAACCGGGCGCCCTGACGAAGGACGTAGAGGCCTCCGCACTCAACCAGTCACGCTCCTGACAGAAATGGTTCAATTCTGTGAGATACAGCAAAAAAGCACGAATATCTCTAGCTGCTATAGCAGCCGGAGGAGTCCTGGTCGGACTCCTCCAGTCCACCGCGTCGGGCCTTGAGCAACAGTCCGCAGACGCCCCTCCGACAAGCACACACCCGGCACACGATTCCACCGCCAGACCCCCCACCAGAATCGCAAAACCGGCCGGAACGTTCGGTTCGGACTGGAAGACGTCTACAGACCGGGCCGTCACCGCAGCCGCGGACAGCGACGGCCTCCATCTGCTGGTCGCCGACAGCGCATCCGCGTACACGTGGAAGACCGCGGCAGTCCTGAACGAACCGGGCATGCCCGGTGACACCTGGATCGGCAACGCGTGCGTCATCGACCACGCCCATGCGGCGGTCGTCTACGCCCCGCGCACCTTCACCAACCACCCCGACATGATGCTCGGGGGAG
Source organism: Streptomyces prunicolor (assembly GCF_045162825.1). NCBI lineage: Bacteria > Bacillati > Actinomycetota > Actinomycetes > Kitasatosporales > Streptomycetaceae > Streptomyces > Streptomyces prunicolor. Next base: position 3,496,152 of record NZ_CP108676.1, read on the forward strand.
CCTTCACGGCGATCGTCGATCTCGACAAGGGAGTGGTGAACAAGCTTGCGTTCACCGCGTCTCTCGCCTACTTCAACCCCACCTGCAACCCGGCTACGCACACGGCGGCATTCACTTCGCAGCGGGACGACGAGTCACGACTGATGACGGTGGACACGTACGGCCGCACCGTGGCCGACACCGTCGCACAGGGGCAGGTCACCTCCCCGGTCCCCGTGAGCGACGGTGTGATCGCGGCGCTCGGCAACCAGCTCGTGCACATCGACCGCAAAGGCAGCACGAAAACCCTCGTCAAAACCAGCCGGGCCCCGTACGACATTCACGCGCTGCCGGGCGGGAAGATCACTTTCCTCGACCGCACGGGCAACACCACGACACACGCCAAGACATACACAGCGGGCAAGGTCGCCACTGTCGCCACCGGCAAGCTGGAGCAGCTCGCCCTGAAGCAGGCCGGCACCAGCCGGGTGTTCCTCACCGGCAAGCCCTCCGGCGCGACGCGTCTGTCGGGCAGCGGGGTAAGCCTGCTGGACGCGCCGGCAGAAGCCGACGTGTCGAGCCTGGGCCGACTGGCCGTCAACCCCGTCCTCTCCGATGCCGTCCAGAGGGGTCTGGACAACGTCAAGAACGCGGGCAAGGGCTTCACCAAGGGTGGTGAGCCCGTTCCCGCCGAGCCCGGCCACGCCCTCACCGTCACCGGCGTCGCGACAGCTACCGGGAAGCCCACCACACAGCTCGCCGCCGAGCCCGGCACGGCAGTGGGGGGCGCCAAGCTGTCCCCGGCCCTGGCCGGCACTCCCAGCGCCAAGGCATCGGTAGCCGCGGCCAGTATCGAGAACGACCCGGTGGACACCGACCGCTGGTGCTCGGTCCCCCGCAACGACGTCAGTCAGCTGGCCCTGCAGCCCACCCCCAACCAGGTGGAATGGGCCGTGGACATGGCAGTCCGCGGAAACCTGCGCTCCAACTACCTCACCCAGGGCGGCTGGCGCTCACAGACCGGTATCGGCACGATCGACCCGCAGGGTCTGTTCCCCATCCCGACCCTGAACGGCGGCAACGGCAGCGGCCGTATCCCCGCCCAGGTCGAACTCGGCATCCTGGCCCAGGAGTCCAACCTGTGGCAGGCGGAACAAGGCTCCATCCCGGGGCAGATGGGCAACCCGCTCGCCGCGGTCGACGGCTTCTACGGCCATGACGGCAAAGCGACCACGCTGGCCGCCCACTGGAAAATCAACTGGACGAAGTCCGACTGCGGCTACGGAGTCGGCCAGGTCACCGACGGCATGCGCCTGGCCGGTTACGAGAAGACCGACGACAACGGGAACAAGGAGACCGCCCTGTCGCCGACCCTGCAAAAGGCCGTGGCGCTCGACTACGCCACCAACATCGCCGCCTCGCTGAAGATCCTCGCCGACAAATGGAACGAGGTCCACACCAGCGGCCAGATGGTCACCGCCAACAACGACGACCCCTCGAAGCCGGAGAACTGGTTCACCGCCGTATGGAACTACAACCTCGGCTTCAACAAACCCGGAGCGGACACCAACTGGGGCCTGGGCTGGTTCAACAACCCCGCGAACCCCGACTACCCGCCCACCCGTAAAGCTTTCATGAACACCGACCTCGATGCGTTGGCCATCAAGGACGCGGCGCATCCGCAGGACTGGCCGTACGAGGAGAAGGTGCTGGGATGGGCCTCCTGGTCCATGGACAGTGGCCACTCCTATGCCACTTCCGGCCGTCAGGACTGGCCGGGCGAGTCCGGATTCTCCTCCGCCGGCTTCCGCCCCGCGTACTGGAACGGCACCGACCGGACCGTCGTGGACATCAACAGTGCGAAGTACAACCGGGCGCACGCCAACCCGACGCTCGATACTTTCTGCAACACCAAAAACAACTGCAGCGTGACCAGTCCACCCGACTGCCCCGACGCGGACTGCTACAAACAGTACTGGTGGCACGAGTCCAACGTCACCTGGAAGTCCGACTGCGCCACCACCTGCGGCTTCGAGAACATCAAGTACGTGACTTTGATCAGTGAGCCCGGCCGCGGCACCCGCCTGCAGTACGGAACCCCGCTCTGCTCGGGCGCGGCCAACGACGGCCGGCCCAACGGCTCCTGGTTGGTCGATTCCGTACCCGACGCCACCGAGACCTGGAGCAGCTGCGGGAAGTCCTATTCGAGTGGAACCTTCAAGTTCGCCTTCAACGCGGACCCGGCCGCAACCGGTCCCGGCCTCGGCCCGTTCGAGTCCAAGGCTGATCTGCATCAGGTCGGCGGTGGCTACCAGGGGCACTACTGGTACGCGCACACCCGCGATACGCCCCATCTCGGTGGCGCCGACGGGGCGATGACCATGAAGGGCACCTGGACGCTCAACCAGAACCTCAGCTGGGCCCGCGTCCTGGTGTATCTGCCCGACACCGGCGCCCAGACCCGGCAGGCCACCTATACCGTCGGGGGCTCGGACAGCACCAGCCCGGACAGGGCCATACTGCAGCGCGCCGGCGGCTGGGTCAGCATCGGGGCGTTCCACTTCACCGGGACGCCGACAGTGTCCTTGTCGAACTCGACGGCGGACGGCACAGGGGACGAGGACATCGCGTGGGACGCGGTGGCCTTCCAGCCCCTGACCGGAAAGCCGGCGAACTCCATCGTGGCAATGGGCGACTCCTACTCTTCGGGCGAGGGCGCCAGCGGGGCCGGCGGCACGGACTTCTTCCCGGAGACCGACCACATGGACAATGTGAACAGCGAGCTGATCGACAAGTGCCACCGCTCCAAGCTCGCCTGGTCCCGGCAGGCGACGCTGCCCGGCTCCGGCACGTCCATCGGAGCCCTGGCCGACAGCCTCGACACACAGACGGACTACCACTTCATCGCCTGCTCAGGTGCCCGCACCTACAACATTCTCACCAGCGGGCAGTCCCACGAAGTGCCCCAGATCGACGCCGGCTATCTCGACCAGAACACCACCCTGGTCACCCTGTCGGTCGGCGGCAACGACGCCAGGTTCTCGGATGTGTTCAAGCAATGCGCATACGGCGCTGTAACGGCGCAGTGCCAGAATACGGCGATAGGGAACAAGGACCCGATCACAGGCCAGGACGTTGCCGGAGACACCGGACCGCTCAAGGACTGGGCTCCCACGTGGCTGCACGACCAGGTCCGGCCACGCATCAGGGCGGTGCTGACGCGGATTCACGATGTGGCGCCGAACGCGAAGATCATCCTCATGGGATACCCGGAGCTTCTGTCGGGGGCCAAGGACTGCGTGGCGGGAATCGGCATGGAAGAGGAGGCTCCTTGGCTGAACTCGGTCGCAGACATGCTGGACACGGAGATGGCCGGCGCCGCGTCGGACGCCAAGTCCCAGGACGGGATCAACGCGGTGTTCGCTGATCCCCGCAACACGTTCTATGGCAAGACGGCGTGCGGGAATCCGGAGGATGTGAACGGCATCGTGGAAAACGGGCGCTCCCAGGTGGACAACGATGCACCCGACCCCGCCATGGCGTCGTTCCATCCGAAGATCGCGGGAGCCCGCCTCTACGCCGACGTGCTGCAGCAGTATCTGCCGTAGAGAGGTGAGGAAGTCCGGGGGAGGGGCCGAGTTCCAGGCCCTTCCCCCAGGCCGGGGCCTGAGTACGCGTACTCGGGCCCCGGCCATCCCCGCCCCCGAGTCGCGGCCGAGTTCGAGGGGCAGGCACGGAAGCTCACCGTGCTGATCACCGACGGCGAAACCGATCTCAAGGACCACGGCGCCTGTACCACTGGATCTTGAGTGCTTGCCACGGATCCTTGACCACGGCGCGTGGGAGTGTCCCATCACACCCCCGCACCCATTTTAAGTACGGATACTCATGACACCGCGTGCCTGCCGGACGGATTCTGACCGGGTGAGTACAGATCCTGAAAGTACTGGTCGGGCCGTGGCCATATCCGTGGGCCTGGCTGTTCTCGAGCTGTTAGCCCTGGGCCTGATCTGGTTCTTCTGGATTGCGTCCTACTGGTCGTCCTTTGGCGACCAGGCCTACGGCGCACCGCCGGGTCCCTACCTGCAGAAGGCTCTGTTCGTGGCCGCAGCCGCCCTGGTTGCGGCTGTCGTAGCCGGAGTCCGCCGGGTACCTGTGGTTGCTGTCACCCAACTCGTCATGGTCCTCGTCATTTGCGCGGCCCTGACCAGCGCGAAGACCGCCGGTGAACGCATTTACGACACCTCCTACCGGAATGCCTGTCTCTCAGGTCTGGACTGTGACGCACCTTCGCCCCCGCGATGAGCTGTTCCTGACGCAGATCAGGCTCCCACCGATCCAGGCACGTTGGGCGCTGCGGCGGGCCCGACGGCCACAGACCCGCCTCGGACTGCCTCAGCGTCGTCGGCCCCCCGATCTCCGCTGCCGACGACGCCAAGTCCGGGACACTAAATGACGTCCTGTAAGCGGATGTTGGAGAAGGCAAGTGCGGCGCCGAGGTGACGCTGATCCTGAAGTGCTCTCCGTGCGAGCGGAGGTGATCCGACGCGTCGGTACACGAACCGGCGGACGCTGTGGTGCTCTCCGCGCGAGCGGGGGTCAACCGGCCCCGGCTCACCGCCCGCTCCCCCAGGCCCTTGCCCTCCACAGGGCCGACGGATACGTACAGATCCTCGGCTCGGGCCAGGACAGCGCGGGCCCCCCAGACCGCAACCACAGCGAGCAGGACCGCGTCACGCACCGTAACAGCGAGATAGCGGGGGATCTGCCAGGGGAGAGACACCGCCCCGGAGCCCTGCAACACCGGCCTCCGCAGACGTTCGTCAGCACCACCGTGCTGACACGTCAGCACGGAAAAACGGGACCAAGAACCCCCATGACTGCATTTCCGCAGGTCAGAGGGGTACATCTTGTGGAGCCTGGGGGAGTCGAACCCCTGACATCTGCCATGCAAAGACAGCGCACGCCACTTGAACACACGGGAAACGGTCGCAGCCATCCCCGGGCCCACACCCCGCAGCAGCCGATCGGCCTGCACCCTCATGGCCGACTTCCCGGCCGAACGCGGCAGGACAACCTGCCCAGGAGAAAGGGCAATTGAAAGACGTCCTTGAACAGCACCGGTGGCCGGTAGACGGCACGTGGGACCGCGCCAGGACGCTCCCACGGGACACAGCGGGGAAAACCACAGGTCACAGCCACGCAAGCGTCACCCTGGGCGTACGCGAAGCAGGATTCGCTGCACCACGCGCAGCGTTCGCTGCACGCCACACACCCTAGGAAAACCGCATCCTCGCAGGTCAGAAGGTTTCTGCTCGGGTAGCGAAGGTGGGGCGGGTGGGACTCGAACCCACGGCCGACGGATTATGAGTCCGCTGCTCTAACCGGCTGAGCTACCGCCCCATTACGGCGCGTCGCGCACATTTGTACGCGCCGTCTGCCGCAGCATAGCCGCTCATACGATCTCCTGCTTCGGATGGTCGACTTCGCACGACCATGAGGACTGCCGCACGTCACGAGCGGTTCCGGGGGACATGAAAAAGGACCCCAACGGGGTCCTCTTCACTGCTTCCTCACTGTGCTCTCCCGACTGGACTCGAACCAGTAACCTGCCGGTTAACAGCCGGCTGCTCTGCCAATTGAGCTACGGAAGATCGAAGCTCCCCCGACTGGACTCGAACCAGTAACCTGCCGGTTAACAGCCGGCTGCTCTGCCAATTGAGCTACAGGGGAATGCCTCGTTGCATCGAACCTACCTCCCTGGGTATTCGCCAGGGGGCGTGCGCTCGCTGCGACACATACATTAGCGCAAGCAGGGGGGTGCTCCGCCAATCGGTTCCCCCGGCACCGATGCCGCGCCGGAGCCCCGGAGCCCACGCAGGGGAACCTACGCAAGGGAAGGATGGCCGTCATGCGCTACAAGCTCACGTTCGTCGTCGGACTGGCTCTGGGTTACGTGCTCGGCACGCGGGCCGGACGCGAGCGCTACGAGCAGCTGAAGAAGTCGGCGCGTCAGGTCGCGCAGAACCCCGCCGTCCGCAACACCGCCGAGACGGCGGCGCAGCAGGGGCGCCAGTACGCGGGCAAGGCGTACCACGCGGTCAGTGACAAGATCGGCGACCGGGTCCCCGACTCGGTCGCCCAGCGCGTACGGTCCCTGCGTGAGCGCAACGCGAACGGTACGAGCGAGGACGACTGGGGCACCAGCAACACCTAGGGAGTCCCGACCCGGCGCCGTCACCTCCCGCCGTACGGCAGAATTTCCGCCATGGGGATAGTCGCCGGGTTGGACAGTTCGCCCGATTTCACTCGTATCGTCGTCTGCGACACGGACACGGGGTCCGTGCTCAGGCAGGGATATGCGCCGCATCCGGTCGAAACCGAGACCGAGGGCGGCGGGCGGCCCTCCGATGTCGATCCACAGGCCTGGCTGTTGTCGCTGGGCGAGGCGGCCGGCGGGGGGCTGCTCGAAGGTGTGCAGGCCATCGGCGTCTCCGCGCAGCAGAACGCGCTGGTGCCGCTGGACTCGCAGGGCAACACCGTGCGGCCCGCGATGGTCGGCGGTGACAAGCGGGCGCAGGTCGCGGCGGCCGATCTGATCGACGCGCTCGGCGGGCGCGAGGCGTGGGCGCAGGCGGTGGGCTGTGTACCGCAGGCCGCTCAGCCCGTCACCAAGCTCCGCTGGCTGAACCGGACCGAGCCCGACAACGCCCGGCGGACGACCGCGCTGCTCCAGGCTCACGACTGGCTCGTGTGGCAGCTTCTCGGGCGGCCGGTGCGCAGGACGACCGATCGGGGTGGGGCCTCCGGGACCGGCTACTGGTCCGCCGCCAGCGGTGGTTACCGGCCCGATCTCGTCGAACTCGCCCTCGGCCACCAGGCCATGCTCCCCGAGGTGATCGGTCCCTCCGACGCGGCCGGTACGACCCCGGAGGGGCTGCTGATCTCCGCCGGTACCGGCGAGACCATGGCCGCGGCCTTCGGGCTCGGGATCGGGTTCGGGGACGCGGTCGTGTCGCTCGGCGCTTCCGGGTCCGTGATGGCCGTGCACCACGAGGCGCTCGTCGACCAGAGCGGGATGATCACCTCGCTGGCCGACGCGACCGGGATGCATCTGCCGGTCGTCACCACACTCAATGCCGTACGGACGCTGCGCGGGGCCGCCGAACTGCTCGGGCTGCCCGACCTGGAGAGCCTGTCCGAGCTGGCGATGAAGTCCACGCCGGGGGCGCACGGGCTCGTGTTCCTGCCGTATCTGGAGGGTGAGCGGACGCCCAATCTGCCGCACACCGCCGGGACGTTGGCCGGGCTGCGGCGGGAGTCGATGAAGGCGGAGCATCTCGCGCGGGCCGCCTTCGAAGGCATGTTGTGCGGGCTCGCCGACGCGCTGGACGTGCTGCGCGGACGAGGTGTGGCCGTACGCCGGCTCTTCCTGCTCGGGTCGGCCGCCGAGCTGCCCGCCGTGCAGGCCGCGGCGCCCGCGCTCTTCGGGACCCAGATCGTCGTACCGCAGCCCGCCGACTACGCCGCGCTCGGCGCCGCCCGGCAGGCCGCCTGGGCGCTCGGGGTCTCCCAGGGCACCCTCGACCCGCGCAACCCGCCGCCCTGGCAGGGACCGGTCGCCCAGGTCTTCGAGCCGGGTGACGAGTTGGCCGTAGGGCAGGCCGTGCGGCAGCAGTACGTGTCCGTACGGGAACAGACCCATCCGGGCGCGTTCCGCTCGTAGGGACGCACAGTCGGCGGCGCGAATAAGGCACTTAAGGGTGCATAAGGGGCCGTAGAGCACTGCTGTTGGCTTAATCGGTTGAGGTAACGCGGGTGGAGTGTTCGACGATGGGGGCGAGGGGCACACCGCCCGCCCTCCACCCGCCGACTCCGAGAGACCCAGCGTGCTCATACGACTTCTGCGGACCTATCTCAGGCCCTACAGGAAACCCATCACTCTGCTGGTGCTGCTGCAGTTCCTGCAGACCTGCGCCACCCTCTACCTGCCCACCCTGAACGCGCACATCATCGACAACGGTGTGGTGAAGGGGGACACCGGTTACATCCTGTCGTTCGGCGCCCTGATGATCGGGATCTCGCTGGTCCAGGTCGTGTGCAACACGGGTGCCGTCTACTACGGCGCGCGCACCGCGGCGGCCGTCGGCCGGGACATCCGGGGTGCCATCTTCGACCGGGTGCAGTCGTTCTCGGCCCGCGAGGTCGGCCAGTTCGGCGCGCCCTCGCTGATCACCCGGACGACCAATGACGTCCAGCAGGTCCAGATGCTGGCCCTGATGACGTTCACCCTGCTGGTGTCGGCGCCGATCATGTGCGTCGGCGGGATCATCCTGGCGCTCGGTCTGGACGTGCCGCTGTCCGGGGTGCTGATCGCGGTGGTGCCGACGCTGACCATCTGCGTGACGATCATCGTGCGGCGGCTGCGGCCGCTGTTCCGGTCGATGCAGGTGCGCCTGGACGCGGTGAACCGGGTGCTGCGCGAGCAGATCACCGGCAACCGCGTGATCCGCGCCTTCGTCCGGGACGAGTACGAGAAGGACCGGTTCCGGAAGGCCAACAGCGATCTCACCGAGATGCAGCTGAAGACCGGCAACCTGCTCGCGCTCATGTTCCCCGTGGTCATGACGACCGTGAACCTGTCGTCGATCGCCGTCGTGTGGTTCGGCGCGCACCGGATCGCCAGCGGCGGGATGCAGATCGGTGATCTGACCGCGTTCCTCGCCTATCTGATGCAGATCGTGATGTCCGTGATGATGGCCACCTTCATGTTCATGATGGTGCCGCGCGCGGAGGTCTGTGCCGAGCGCATCGAGGAGGTCCTCGACACGGAGAGCAGTGTCGTGCCGCCGGTGGCTCCCGTCTTCGAGCTGCGCCGGCACGGGCATCTGGAGGTCCGCGGGGTCGGCTTCTGCTACCCGGGCGCCGAGGAACCCGTACTGAAGTCCATCGACCTGGTGGCCCGCCCGGGCGAGACGACAGCCGTGATCGGCTCGACCGGCAGCGGGAAGTCCACCCTTCTGAGTCTGGTCCCGCGGCTCGTTGACGCGACCGACGGCGAGGTCCTCGTCGACGGAGTCGACGTGTCGACCATCGACCCGGTCCTGCTCGCCAAGACGGTCGGCCTGGTCCCGCAGAAGCCGTACCTCTTCGCGGGCACGGTCGCGACCAACCTTCGCTACGGCAATCCCGACGCGACGGACGAGGAGTTGTGGCACGCGCTGGAGGTGGCGCAGGCCAAGGGCTTCGTCGAGGGGCTGGAGAACGGGCTCGACTCCCCCATCGCGCAGGGCGGCACGAATGTCTCCGGCGGTCAGCGGCAGCGGCTCGCGATCGCGCGGACACTCGTGCAGCGACCGGAGATCTACCTCTTCGACGACTCCTTCTCCGCCCTCGACTACGCGACCGACGCGGCGCTGCGGGCGGCGCTCTCGCGGGAGACCGCCGAGGCGACCGTGGTGATCGTGGCGCAGCGGGTGGCGACGATCAGGGACGCGGACCGGATCGTCGTACTCGACGAGGGACGGGTCGTGGGGACGGGGCGCCATCACGAACTGATGGCGGGCAATGAGACGTATCGGGAGATCGTGCTCTCCCAGCTGACGGAAGCGGAGGCCGCCTGATGGCCGGGCCCATGGGGCGGATGATGGCCGGGGCGGGCCCCGACGCCCGTTCGATGGAGTTCAAGGTGTCCGGCAAGCGGCTCATCGGCCAGTTCAGGCCGGAGCGGCTGACCATCGGCATCCTGCTGGTGTGCGTGGTGATCAGCGTGGGGCTGAACGTGGTGGGGCCGAAGATCCTCGGCAACGCCACCGACCTGGTCTTCGCGGGCATCATCGGGCGGCAGATGCCGGCCGGGACGACCAAGGCGCAGGCCCTCCAGGCGATGCGCGACCGGGGCCAGGGTTCGGTCGCGGACATGCTCAAGAGCACGGACTTCACCCCGGGCAAGGGCATCGACTTCACCTCGGTGGGGCATGTGCTGCTGCTCGCGCTGGGCACGTTCCTGGTGGCCGGGCTGCTGATGGCGGTGGCGACCCGGATGGTCAACCGGGCGGTCAACCGGACCATGTTCCGGCTGCGCGAGAGCGTGCAGACGAAGATGTCGCGGCTCCCCCTGTCGTACTTCGACAAGCGCCAGCGCGGTGAGGTGTTGTCGCGTGCGACCAACGACATCGACAACATCGGCCAGACCCTCCAGCAGTCGATGGGCCAGCTCATCAACTCGCTGCTCACGATCATCGGCGTGCTCGCGATGATGTTCTGGGTGTCCTGGCTACTGGCCCTGGTCGCGCTGGTGACCGTGCCGCTGTCGTTCCTCGTCGCCACCCGCATCGGCAAGCGCTCGCAGCCGCACTTCGTGCAGCAGTGGCGCTCGACCGGCAAGCTCAACGCGCACGTAGAGGAGATGTACACCGGTCACACCCTGGTGAAGGTCTTCGGCCGCCAGGACGAGTCGGCGCAGCTCTTCGCCGAGCAGAACAACGCGCTCTACGAGGCGGGCTTCAAGGCGCAGTTCAACAGCGGGGTCATGCAGCCGCTGATGATGTTCGTGTCGAACCTCAACTACGTGCTGGTGGCCGTGGTCGGCGGCCTGCGAGTCGCATCGGGCTCACTCTCCATCGGTGACGTGCAGGCCTTCGTCCAGTACTCGCGCCAGTTCTCCATGCCGCTGACGCAGGTCGCGTCGATGGCGAACCTGGTGCAGTCCGGCGTCGCCTCGGCGGAACGGATCTTCGAACTCCTCGACGCCGAGGAGCAGCAGCCCGACCCGATGCCGAGCGAACGCCCGGAGGAACTCCGCGGCCTGGTCGCCCTGGAGCACGTCTCCTTCCGCTACGACCCCGACAAGCCGCTCATCGAGGACCTCTCGCTGACGGTGTCACCGGGCCACACGGTCGCGATCGTCGGCCCGACCGGCGCCGGCAAGACCACCCTCGTCAACCTCCTCATGCGGTTCTACGAGGTCTCCGGCGGGCGCATCACCCTCGACGGCGTCGACATCGCGCGCATGTCCCGGGACGAACTCCGGTCCGGGATCGGCATGGTGCTCCAGGACACCTGGCTGTTCGGCGGCTCCATCGCGGACAACATCGCGTACGGGGCCTCTCGCGAGGTCACCCGGGGCGAGATCGAGGAGGCGGCGCGGGCGGCGCACGCCGACCGGTTCGTCCGTACGCTGCCCGACGGTTACGACACGGTGATCGACGACGAGGGTACGGGGGTCAGCGCCGGTGAGAAGCAGCTCATCACCATCGCGCGGGCGTTCCTGTCCGACCCGACGATCCTGGTCCTGGACGAGGCGACGTCTTCGGTCGACACCCGTACGGAGGTGTTGATCCAGAAGGCGATGGCCAAACTCGCCCATGGGCGTACGTCGTTCGTGATCGCGCACCGCCTCTCCACGATCCGGGACGCGGACACGATCCTCGTCATGGAGAACGGCTCGATCGTCGAACAGGGCGGGCACGCGCAGCTGTTGGCGGCGGACGGGGCGTATGCGCGGCTGTACAAGGCACAGTTCGCGCAGGCGGTTGCCGAGGTGGACTAGCTGCGCTGCGGTGAGTGCCACGAGGGGTCGTCGTGCGTGTGACGGCCCGTCGTGGCTGGTCGCGCAGTTCCCCGCGCCCCTAAAAGAACGGGGCTGGCCCGAGTTTTCAGGGGCGCGGGGTGCCCCTGAAAGAACAGGGCGGGCCCGGGTCTTTAGGGGCGCGGGGGCCCTGGAAGAACAGGGCGCGCCCGGCGTTTTTTAGGGGCGCGGGGAACTGCGCGACCAGCCCCCACCGGGCCGCACCCGGCATCAGTCCAGATAACCCCTCAGCTGATCCGCAAAAGCATGATCCCGCAGCTTGTTGAGCGTCTTCGACTCGATCTGCCGGATCCGTTCCCGGGTCACGCCAAAGATCCGCCCGATCTCCTCCAGCGTGCGCGGACGCCCGTCCGCCAAGCCGTACCGCAGCTGTACGACCTTCCGCTCCCGCTCCCCCAGCGTCGACAGCACCGCTTCCAGGTGCTGCCGGAGAAGGATGAACGCGGCCGACTCCACGGGACTCGTCGCGTCGCCGTCCTCGATCAGGTCACCGAGGGCAACGTCGTCCTCCTCCCCCACCGGCGCGTGCAACGAAACCGGCTCCTGGGCAAGGCGCAGCACCTCGCTGACGCGCTCAGGCGCGAGGTCGAGATGGTCGGCCACTTCCTCCGGCGTCGGCTCGTAGCCGCGCTCCTGGAGCATCCTGCGCTGGACCCGGACGACCCGGTTGATCAGCTCGACGACATGCACCGGGACGCGAATCGTGCGGGCCTGGTCGGCGAGGGCGCGGGACATGGCCTGGCGGATCCACCAGGTCGCGTAGGTCGAGAACTTGTAGCCGCGGGCGTAGTCGAATTTCTCAACTGCCCTGATCAGGCCGAGGTTTCCCTCCTGGACGAGGTCGAGCATGGTCAGGCCGCGCCCGACGTACCGCTTGGCGACGGACACGACGAGCCGCAGGTTCGCCTCGATCAGGCGGCGCTTGGCCATCCGGCCCATGACGACCAACTTGTCCAGGTCGAGGGCGAGTTGGCTGTCCAGATCGGACGCGCCGGCGAGCTTCTCCTCGGCGAACAGGCCGGCCTCCACGCGGCGGGCGAGGTCGACCTCCTCGGCCGCGGTGAGCAGCGGGATGCGGCCGATCTCGCGCAGGTACTGCCGGAACAGGTCCGAGGAGGGCGCGCCGTTGTCGGCGGCGACCCGGCTGCGGGGCCGTACGGCGGGCTCGGGGGCCTCGGCGGTCTCCACCGCTTCGGCCGTCGGTTCTTCGAGCTCGGGCGGGCTCTCCGCCTCCACGGTTTCGAGGTGGTGCGCGGCACGGCTCTGCGGAGGGACGGTCGCGAGGACATCGGTCTCCGCTTCCGGTTCCGCGCCGTCCGTCGTGCTGGTCTCGGTCTGGTCGAGGGTCTGGGTCTGCACGGGGGCGACCTCCAGGATGATCGCTGCCAGGGGGTACGGCAGCGGTACTTCAGGGGCGGAGTGGGCGGCCTCGCCGCAATCCGTCCCGTACTCGATGAGCGGAACCGCGGGGGTGAAGGACCCGCTGGGAACGGATCGGCCGCGCTCCGAGGACTCAGGCACCGGAACCCAGTGTGGAGTACGACACATCGCCGCCACGAGGGGCGTGCGGTGACTTTTTGAGTCCGATCCGTGACTACGTGCTCAGAGCGCTGAGGCGCCGTGCACCTGGAGTGCCTGGTCGTACTGCTGAAGTACCCACAACTCGTTCTGTACGGCGGCCAGTTCGGCCGAGTCTCCGTGGCTGCCGAGGCGGGTGAGCGTGCCCTGGATGTCGCCGATGCGGCGTACTACGGCTCTTCGGCGGACGGTGACGAGCTGCTCGCCCGCGTAGTTCTCGTCGACCGTGCGGCGCATGATCGCCTCGACGGCCAGCTCGGTGACCATCGCGCGGACCGTGTCGTCCGGTGCCGCCTCACGGACGCGGACCAGGTAGTCCTGCGCGTCCTGGAGGCCGTACTCGGCGCCGCCCGCCTCGATGATCGCCTCGCGTACGGCCGCGTAGGGCGGGGCGGTGAACTCGTCGACGCCGTACGCGTCGAAGGCCGGGGAGACCAAGTCGGGGCGCTGGAGGGCGAGTTTGAGGAGTTCGCGCTCGGTGGCGAAGACCGGGTTGCGCAGGGTGAGGGCGGGGCCGCCGGTGGGGGTGCGGGGGGTGGTGTCGTACGGCTGCTGCTGTTGTCCGCCTCGGGTCGGCGCCGGGCCCTTGCCGCCGCGGTCGCGGGCCCAACGGGCCAGCTGGGCAACGCGTTTGACCACGAACTGGGTGTCGAGGATGCCGAGCATGCCGGCGAGCTGGACGGCGACCTCGTGCTGGGCGCCGCTGTTCTTGATGTGGGCGACGATCGGGGCGGCCTCGTCCAGGGCGGAGGCGCGGCCGGCGGGGGTGTCGAGGTCGTAGCGGACGACGATCTGGCGGAGCGCGAACTCGAAGAGCGGGGTGCGGGGTTGGACCAGGTCGGCGACCGCTTCGTCGCCCTTGGCGAGGCGGAGTTCGCAGGGGTCCATGTTGTCGGGCGCGATGGCGATGTACGTCTCGGCGGCGAACTTCTGGTCGTCCTCGAAGGCGCGCAGGGCCGCCTTCTGGCCGGCGGCGTCACCGTCGAAGGTGAAGATCACGCGGGCCGAGCCGTTGTCCATCAGGAGCCTGCGGAGGATCTTGATGTGGTCGGTACCGAAGGCCGTGCCGCAGGTGGCGATGGCGGTGGTGACTCCGGCGAGGTGGCAGGCCATGACGTCGGTGTAGCCCTCGACGACGACCGCGCGGGAGGACTTGGCGATGTCCTTCTTGGCGAGGTCGATGCCGTAGAGGACCTGCGACTTCTTGTAGATCGCGGTGTCGGGCGTGTTGAGGTACTTCGGGCCGTTGTCCGACTCGTAGAGCTTCCTCGCGCCGAAGCCGACGACCTCGCCGCCGATGTCGCGGATCGGCCACATCAGGCGGCCGCGGAAGCGGTCGATGGGGCCGCGGCGGCCCTCCTGGGCGAGGCCGGAGAGGAGGATCTCCTTGTCGGTGAAGCCCTTGCCGCGGAGGTATTTGGTGAGGTGGTCCCAGCCCTGCGGGCTGTAGCCGACGGAGAAGTGCTCGGCGGCGGACTGGTCGAAGCCGCGCTCGGCGAGGAACTTGCGGCCGGTGTCCGCCTCGGGGCTGACGGCGAGCTGCTCCACGTAGAAGTCGGCGGCGACCTTGTGGGCCTCGACCAGGCGGATGCGCTCGCCGCGCTGATTGGCGGGGTTGTACCCGCCCTCCTCGTACCGCAGCGTGATGCCGGCCTGGGCGGCCAGGCGCTCGACCGACTCGGAGAACGTGAGGTGGTCGACCTTCATCACGAACGTGATGGTGTCGCCGCCCTCCTGGCAGCCGAAGCAGTGGAAGAGACCCTTGCTGGGGCTGACCTGGAAGGACGGCGACTTCTCGTCGTGGAACGGGCAGAGGCCCTTGAGGTTGCCGCCGCCCGCGTTCCGCAGCTGGAGGTACTCGGACACCACGGCGTCGATCGGGACCGCGTCCCGAACCGCCTTCACGTCCTCGTCGTTGATCCGTCCAGCCACGCGTGAATTCTACGGGGCCGGACTGACACCAGTGACGACGAGGACCGCTAGACGCCCAGGCTGTCCAGTGGAACGTGTGGGTCCGCGAGGGCGTCGGTGTCCACGCGCGCGCGGGAGCGGATGAGCTGCTGGATGGGCTCTGTGACGTCCCACACATTCACGTTCATCCCGGCCAGCACGCGTCCCTCCTTCAGCCAGAAGGCGATGAACTCCCGCTTGCTCGCGTCTCCCCGGATCACCACTTCGTCGTAGGAGCCCGGGGGCGCCCAGCCGGAGTACTCCATACCCAAGTCGTACTGGTCGGAGAAGAAATAGGGCACGCGGTCGTAGGTGACGTCCTTGCCGAGCATCGCGCGGGCCGCCGCCGGGCCGCCGTTCAGGGCGTTCGCCCAGTGCTCCACCCGTAGGCGGATGTCGAAGAGGGCGTGGTGGAAGGCGGCCACGTCACCGGCCGCGTAGATGTCGGGGTCGGAGGTGCGCAGCTGTTCGTCGACCGCGATGCCGCCGCCGTGCGCGCGGTCGGCCAGCTCCAGGCCCGCCGCCTCGGCGAGCGCGGTGCGCGGGGCCGCGCCGATCGCCGCGAGGACGTCGTGCGCGGGGTGCTCCTCGCCGTCGTCCGTACGGGCGGCCAGCACCATGCCGTCCTGGCCGACGATCTCGGTGAGCCGGGCGCCGAAGTGGAAACGCACCCCGTGCTCGGCGTGCAGGTCGGCGAAGAGCTGGCCCAGTTCGGGGCCGAGGACGCCGTGCAACGGCGTCTGGGACGGTTCCACGACGGTGACCTCGGCACCGTACTCCCGGGCCGCCGCCGCGACCTCCAGGCCGATCCAGCCGCCGCCGGCGATCACCAGATGGCCGTTGTCCCGGCCCAGGGACGCCAGCACGTTCTTGAGGCGCTCGGCGTGCGAGAGGCGGCGCAGGTGGTGGACGCCCGCGAGGTCCGTGCCCGGGATGTCGAGGCGGCGGGGCTCGGAGCCGGTGGCGATGAGCAACTTGTCGTAGCGGACCAGGGTGCCGTCGTCTCCGAAGCGCACCGTCTTCGCCGTACGGTCGATGGCGTCGACGGTCTGGCCGAGGTGCAGCTCGATGTCGTTCTGCGCGTACCAGGCGGGTTCGTGGACGAAGACGCTGTCGCGCTCCTCTTTACCGAGGAGGTAGCCCTTGGACAGCGGCGGGCGCTCGTACGGGTGGTCGCGTTCGTCGCAGATCAGTATCACGCGGCCGGTGAAGCCCTCCGCTCGGAGCGTCTCGGCCGCCTTGGCGCCGGCCAGGCCTCCTCCGATGATGACGAACGTCTGATCCGCGTCGACCACTTGATGCCTCCTCGTAATGGTGCCGCCATAAGCGAGCGTCCCGCACGCAGTGTGATGCGGGAAGGGGGTGTGGCCCGATCAGGCCACGGAGGGTCACATTCGGGCTTGTTTCGCGTCACTGTGCCCCAGCGACGTGAGATGCGCGTGAAGAGATCGCGCCGACGCGTCGGTGAGTGACGCGATCTGATCGACGATCACCCGCTTGCGGGCGCGGTCGTCGGGCGCCTCGTCGAACTGCGCGCGGAACTGCGGCTCCAGACCGTCCGGGGCGCGCGTCGTGAGCACCTCGGCGAGTTCGGCGACCACGATGCGCTCGTCGGCGCGGATGCGCTCCTGCTCCGCGCGCTGCATCACGTAGCGGTCGGCGACCGCCTTGAGGACCGCGCACTCCAGCCGTGCCTCGTGCGGTACTACGAGTTCGGCGTCGTAGCGGGTGAGGCGGCCGGTGCCGTACGCCGCGCGCGTGGCGGACTCGGCGGCCAGGCAGAAGCGGCCGATGAGCTGGCTGGTGGCGTCCTTGAGGCGGGCTTGGGCGACGGCCGAGCCGTCGTAGCCGTGCGGCCACCACGGCTCGTTCTGGAGCCGGTCCAGCGCCTCGGCGAGTTCCTCGGGGGCCGTGTCCGCGGGGACGTAGCGGCCGATGGCCACCTTGAAGATCTCCTGGCGTTCCGGTTCGGCGTGCAGGCAGTTGGGGTCGATGTGGCCCGCGTGCAGGCCGTCCTCGACGTCGTGCACGGAGTACGCCACGTCGTCCGACCAGTCCATGACCTGAGCCTCGAAGCACGTGCGGGTGCCGGGGGCGCCCTTGCGGACCCAGTCGAAGACGGGCCGGTCGTCGTCGTAGACACCGAACTTCGGGGACTTGGGGTCGGTGGGGTGCGCTCCGCGCGGCCAGGGGTACTTGGTGGCGGCGTCGAGGGTGGCACGGGTGAGGTTGAGGCCGACGCTCACCAGGTCGCCGGTCGTCGCGCTCTCGTCGCCTGTCGTGTCTCTTCTTACGAAGCGCTTCGGTTCGATGCGGGTGAGGAGTCTGAGGGACTGGGCGTTGCCCTCGAAACCGCCGCAGTCGTCGGCGAATTCGTTCAGTGCCTGCTCGCCGTTGTGGCCGAAGGGTGGGTGGCCCAGGTCGTGGGAGAGGCAGGCCGCCTCCACCAGGTCCGGGTCGCAACCCAGGGCCGCGCCCAGCTCTCGGCCTACCTGGGCGCACTCCAAGGAGTGGGTGAGGCGGGTGCGGGGGCTGGCGTCCCAGGCCTGGCTGCGGGTTCCTGGGGTGACCACCTGGGTTTTGCCGGCGAGCCGTCGTAGGGCGGCGGAGTGGAGGATTCGGGCGCGGTCGCGTTGGAAGGCGGTGCGGCCGGGGCGTTTGTCGGGCTCGGGTGCCCAGCGGTCTACTGACGTCGGGTCGTAGGGGTGGGGTGCTGCTGTGCGTGTGCCTGCGGTGCCTTCCATGCTTCGACAGTAAGCGGCGGTAGTGACAATTCGGGAGTTGCGGGGCGCCTATGCGGTTGCCGGGTGCGGTTCGTTTGCGGGTGCGGGTCGCCTGCGGCTGGTCGCGCAGTTCCCCGCGCCCCTTAGGGAGATGACCCCGCCGTTGGTTGCCAGGGTCTGGTCGTAGCGGTGGAGGATCAGCCTCGTCATCGCGGGGTGGGCTCCCAGGGGGGCCGATGCGATCCACGGGGCCTGTTCCGCGCACTGGGTCGCGAAGCGGCCCGGGGCCGTGAAGCAGGATGCCACTGCCACCCTGTGGTGGCCTCGGGCGGTGAGGGCGCGGATCGCCTCGGGGACCGTGGGGGTCGCTGCGGAGGCGTAGGCCGGGATCACGGGGACGCCCAGGCGGGCGGCCAGGAGGTGGGCCGTGCGGGTGGTGTCGAGCTTGGAGTCGGGGTCCCGGGAGCCTGCCGCGGCCAGGACCACTGCGCTCGCCCGGCGGGTCCGGTCGTCCATCCTCGTTCGCCAACCCGCCTCCACCAGGCGGTCGTAGAGGGTCTCTACGAGGAGAGGGTGTGGGCCCAAAGGGGGTGCCACGCGCGTGCGTGCCTGGGCCCTTGCCTTCGCGGCCAGCTCGGGGATGTCCTGCTTGACGTGGTAGCCGCGGGACAGGAGGAGGGGGACCAGGACGGCTTCCGCGGGGACCAGTTCGGTGAGGGTGTCCTGGAGACGGGGCTCGTTGAGTTCGATGTGGCCCAGGTGGACGGGGAGGCCGGGGCGGAGTTCGCGGACGCGGGCCATGAGGGCTCGTACGGTGCTCAGGGCGCGTGGATCGCGGCTGCCGTGGGCCACCAGGACGAGCGCGGGCGGGGCGGGCGGGACGGGGCGTCTGGTGCCGTTCAGGGAGACGAGGCTGAGCTGGTCGGCGAGTTGGCTGCTGATCCGGTTCATGAGATGCGCCGTACTGTCGAGGGTCGTGGACTCGTCGTGAGGGTGGTTCGACGCCGTCATGGAGTGATGGTGGCGGTGGGAGGTTGCCGCCCCGTTGCACGGGAATGACGGGTCTTTTCCGGGGGTTCACGATGGGGTTCGGGGGGTGTGTGAGGTGACGTGACCTGCGACTTACGGGCTCACAGTGAAGCCGGTCACACTGCGGACGGCGAACCGGAGGACGTTACGGCGCGTCTGTGACTGTCGAACCTGTTCGGGGAGGGGACCCCTTTTGAGAACTCCGATGCGCCTGATGCCTCGCCTGAGACTTCGGCGACCGCGACCTCGGCTGCCACGCACGCGTGCCGGGTGGCGGCAGTTCGTGCAGGTGGTGGCCGCCGGTTGTGTCCTCGCGCTGCTTCCGGCGACCTGGTTGTGGGTGTCCACGGCCGACCGGTTGCGGACCCTTCAGGACGCGCCGCGCACCGATGTGGCCGTGGTCTTCGGGGCGGGGCTGTGGGACGGCGAACCGTCGCCGTATCTCGCGCACCGGCTGGACGCGGCGGCGGCGCTGTACCGGGAGGGCCGGGTGAAGGTCGTCCTGGTGACCGGCGACAACAGCCGCAAGGACTACGACGAGCCGGACGCGATGCGCGTCTACCTGGCGAAGCACGGGGTGCCACGCGCGCGCGTGGTGACCGATTACGCCGGTTTCGACACCTGGGACTCCTGCGTCCGCGCCAAGAAGATCTTCGGCGTCGACAAGGCCGTACTCATCAGCCAGAACTTCCACATCCGGCGGGCGGTCGCGCTGTGCGACGCGGCGGGGGTCGACTCGTACGGCGTCGGGGTCGACGAAGCGCACAACGCGACCTGGTACTACGGCGGTACGCGCGAGGTGCTCGCGGCGAGCAAGGCGGCGCTGGACCTGATGTTCCACCCCGATCCGCACTTCCTCGGGCCGAAGGAGAAGGGCATCACACGGGCGCTGGCCTCCGGCAACTGAAGCCCGCGGCAACTGATGTCCCTTCAGGGCTGTTTCAGCGGCGGTTGATCCAGTCGCCGCCCTCGATCAGCTTGCCGTGGGTGCGGAGGCGGGCGGTGACGGTGGGGGCGGCGAGGTACACCCAGGCGCGTACGGATGTGCCGTCGGCGTCGGCGTCGGCATGGACATCGGCATCGGCATCGCGGGTGACCCGGAGCTCGACGCGTTCGTAGAGGTTGGCCGGGTCGCCGGGGGCGTAGTCCTCAAGTCGGTCGAGGGCGATGAGGAGTTGGGGGTAGGCCTCGGGGCGCGCGGTGACGAGTTCGCCGACGATCACCGCGCCGGGGGCCTCGACGGCGTACGGGTAGCCGGGGCCGTCGTAGAGGGCGGCGTCGTGGAGGCGTGCCGGCTCCTCCGACTCCGTACGGCCGCGCAGGAAGCGGTCGTGGTTGGGCTCGCCGGGGCGGAGCGTGCCGTAGACGAAGAAGGGGAGGGGCGTCGAGGGGGTCGTCATCGCTCTCCTTGATCCCGGAGGTCTTTGCACGCGCTATGGACATGACATGTCATGGGCCCTTTAAATCTCATTCAACATCAACGCAACGCAGCCCCCACGCCCCCCACTTGCGTTCTTGAGGAGAGCCATGAGTCGGACACGGCACATTCGAGGTTCCCGTCTCGCCACGGCCGGTGTCGCCGCCGGCGCCGCGACCCTGTTGGCCGCCACCCTCGCCCCCACCGCCCACGCGGCCGACCGGCCGTCCCGGACCACCGCGATCGCGAACGCCGCGTCGGCGTTGGTGGCCCATGCGGCGGGCTTGGGGCTGACGGCCGCGGAGGACACGTCCGTTCGTGACGTGATCGTCGACGCGGACGGCACCCAGCACGTGCGCTACGACCGGACGTACCGTCAACTCCCCGTCCTCGGCGGCGACTTCGTGGTCCACCTGGCCCCCAACGGCAGTTACCGGAGCGCCGACCGCGCGACCCGGAACTCCATATCCCTGTCGTCCGTGACGCCGAAGGTGGCTGCTCCGAAGGCGGCGGACCTGGCGGTGAACGCGTTGCGGGCGGCGAATCTCGGTGAGGCGCTGAAGGGGGTAACCGCCAAGTCCCAGCTGATAGTTGATGCCTTGCACGGCGCCCCGAAGCTCGCCTGGCGGACGAATGTCGTCGCCAAGGACTCGCTCGGCAACCCGGTCGCCCGTACGGTGCTGACCGACGCCCGTACCGGCACCCAGATCGACGCCTGGGACAGCGTGGAGACGGCGACGGGCGACGGGAAGTCGCTGTACAGCGGGACCGTGCCGTTGGAGACGACGCTGTCGGGATCGACGTATCAGCTCAAGGACGCTACGCGCGGCGGGACTTACACCGGTGACGCGGCGAACAAGACCGACCTGTGCATTCTCGGCATCTGCATCAGCCGCGCCCCGTCCACGGTGTTCACGGACACCGACAACCACTGGGGAACGGGGGCGAGTTCGGACCGTTCGTCGGCGGCGGTGGACGCGCAGTACGGCACGAACGAGACGTGGGACTACTACAAGAACGTCCACGGCAGGAACGGCATCGCGGGCGACGGCAAGGGCTCGTACAACCGCGTCCACTACGGCAACAGCTACAACAACGCGTTCTGGGACGACACTTGCTTCTGCATGACGTACGGCGACGGTGACGGGACGCAGCTCGGTCCGCTGGTGGCGCTGGATGTCGCCGGGCACGAGATGACGCACGGCGTGACGTCCAAGACGGCCGCGCTGACGTACTCGGGCGAGTCCGGCGGGCTGAATGAGGCGACCTCGGACATCATGGGCACGCTGGTGGAGTGGTACGCCAACAACTCCTCCGATCTCGGGGACTACTTGATCGGCGAGAAGATCGTGCGGTCGGGCTTCGGCAAGGCGGCGCTGCGGTTCATGGACCAGCCGTCCAAGGACGGTAATTCGGCGGACTGTTGGAGCTCGTCGGTCGGGAATCTCGACGTGCACTATTCGTCGGGTGTCGCCAACCACTTCGCGTATCTCCTCGCGGAGGGCAGCGGCGCGAAGACCATCAACGGCGTCAGCTACAACTCGCCCACGTGCAACAGCTCTTCGGTGAGCGGGATCGGCCGGGACAAGCTCGGGGCCATCTGGTACCGGGCGTTGACGGTCTACATGACGTCCTCGACGAACTACGCGGGAGCCCGGACGGCGACGCTCAGCGCGGCCAAGGACCTTTACGGGGTGGGGAGTTCGGAGTACGGCGCGGTGGGCGCGGCGTGGAGCGCGGTCGGCGTGGGGTGACGCTCAGTTCCTGTTCCGATCTGGCCGGTCGTACTCGGCCAGCAGGTCGGCCTTGGCCTTGGTGAGCCGTTCGATGGCAGCCGGGTACCTCGCATCCGTGTCTTCGACGGCCCGGTCGAGGGCCCGGACCGCCTCGTCGACGCGCCCCTGCGCAGCCAGCAGCGCGGCGAGTCGCTCAGGTGCGGACCCGGTGCCCCGCAGAATCCTGATCGCGTCCTCGGGGCGACCCTGTTCGTCCAGCAGCCGGGCAACGCCCAGTTCGGCGGTGGAGGTCGATCGGCGCCAGGACCGCATGCCCTTCAGGGCGGTGACGGCCTGGTCGGCGCGGCCCTGTTCCACCAGGAGCTGGATCAGCCAGTCGCGGGAGTGCTGCTCGTCGGCGTCGACGCGCTCCTGCAGCACCGCGACCCCCTCGTCTACGCGCCCCTGAGCGACCAGTGCGCGGGCCAGCAGGAGAGCGAGACCCGTAGAGCTGCCAGGAGTGACGAGTGTCCGCAGCTCGTCGATCCGTCCCTGCTCGGCGAAGTGGTACGCCACCATGGAGCGCGCGTCGCGACGGGGGCCCCGTTCCTCATAGGCCATCAACTGGACGTCTTTGACGCGGCCTTGGAGGAGTAGCAGACGGACCAGCAGGTTCCATTCGACGTGTTCGTGCGTGTACCGCTGGAGGAAGGTGATGGCCTGATCGATGCGGTCCTGTGCGCGGAGCAGCTCGATCAGCTCGTCGCGGGCGTCCTCCTCGTCGACCTGAAGGCGCACCTTCATCACCGCGACCTTGGCTTCGAGGTCGCCCTGCCCGGCCAGTGTGTCGGCCAGCAGGAGCGCCAGGCCCTCGTTCTCGGACCCGGCGAGTGCCCGCAACTCCTCGATCCGGCCCTGCGCGGCGTAGATCTCCGCCAGACGCGCGCGGGCCAGGGCCGTACCGGTCGAGGCGGCCGACCGCAGCTCTTCGATGCGGCCTTCCTCAACGAGCCTGCTCACGTGCTGACTTGCCCACGCTTTGTAGTCGTGCCGTTCGACCGAGCCCGTCTCGCCCCAGTCGATGCTCGCCTGCGGTTCACCCATCCATCGAGTCTCCGTTATGCGATCTCACTCCACCAGACCATGCCGGACCACGCCATGATCTCGTCAAGGTGGTTGGAGATCGGGCGGGTCCTGAGCGAGCCTGGGGTGAGTCTTGCCGGATGACGACTGCCGGTGCCGTCGGTAGGGAGTCCCGTGTCGGATCAGCGGTGGGTGCGGGAGGCGTCCCGCGTCGCATGGGAGGCCATGAGCCGGAGCGAACACGCGGCCGTCGTCCGAGCCGTCCGCAAGGGCGAGCCGACGCGGGACCCGGCCATCGCGCTGCCGGCGCTGCACTGGGCCTGGGCCGTCATCGGGCCGCCCGGTGCACGCAGGCGCTACCCCTGGCGGGCCGCGCTCCTCGACGTCAGGCCCACCGCCTTCCTCACCGACGTCTACGACGGCGACCCGCGCAACGACGTCCGCGCATACGTCCGCCGCGACGCCCGGCGGGTTGAGGCGGCGTACTTGCCGTTCCTGGAATCCCTGGATACTTGACGTCATGGCTGATCAGAGCAAGGTTTCCATCGTCCGCCGGCCGGGCCGGACCCTCTCCGCCGAGGACGGGCTGGGCGCGCTGCTGGCGGCGTACCACCTACGGACCGAGGCGGAGAAAGGGCAGCCCGTCGCCGACGTGGACGCGCTGCCGGACCGGTACCGGGCGGAGATCTCGGACCCGCGGACCGCGTTCGCCGACGATGTCGTGCTGATGGCTCTGAGCGGGAGCGCCGCGGTGGGTTGTCTGGTGGTGACCGCCCCCGCCGACGGGCAGTTGGAGATCAAACGGCTCTGGACGGACCCTGCGTTCCGGGGCAGGGGAGTCGCCTCGGGCCTGCTCGGTGACGCGCTCGCGCATGCGGCGGACAGCGGCGCGGGCGCCGTGCGGTTGTCGGTGTGGAAGTGGCGGACCGGGGCCATCGCCCTCTACGAACGGTTCGGCTTCGCCGTCACCGAGTCATGGGACGAGCGGGATCAACTGGTCTGCATGGAGCGGGCCTTGTGAGTGGTGTCGTACGACGTCCAACTCGCACCACACCGCCTTGCCCACGGTGAGTTCGCGCACGCCCCAACGGTCCGCGATCTGACCGACGATCAGCAGTCCCCGCCCGAACATGTCGTCCTCGGTGACCTCGCGGAGGTTCGGCCGTAACTCACCCTTCGGGTCGGACACCGCGATGCGTACGGCGCGTTCGGTGAGGGTGAGTTCGACTCGGAAGAGTCGGTCACGCAGGCATCCGTGCAGTACGGCGTTGCCGCCCAGCTCGGAGACCAACAGGGCGGTGTCGGGGGCGAGTTCGGGGTGACCCCACTCGGTGAGGAGCCGGTGCGCTCGGCGACGGGCGAGGGTGACGCTCTTGGGGAGCGGGGTGTAGTCGAGGCGGTCGTGATGGAGGGGGACTTCAGGGGCGTTGTCGGCCGTCTCCTGGAACTGGCGAGAATCGATCGGGAGCGGCGCAAGGCAAAGGGATGGTGGGACGACTACACGACCCTCGGCGTCATGCAGGAGTACGTCACGCTGGAGAGCGCGGCAACGGCCATCAAGGCCTGGCAGCCCGCGTACCTCCCCGGGCTCCTCCAAACCCCCGAATATGTGCGCGGGGTGAGGGGAACGCCATTCGGCGCCACAAAGCCGGCCCGGCGAAAGGGCCCTGACGAGGAGTTCGTCACCGCACGACTCGCCCGACAGCGGCGGCTCACCTCCGATCCGCCGCTCGCCCTGAAGGCAGTGCTCTACGAAGCCGTACTGCGGAACTTCCCCGGCGGAGTCGAGACGGCCCGCGGTCAGCTCGACCACCTGGTGAAGATGACAGACCTGCCCAACATCTCCCTCCAGGTCTCCCCCTTCACCGGCGGCACGCACCAAGGGCTGAACGGCGCGTTCAACATCATCTCCTTCGCCGAGCCCGGGGCGATGGACGTCGTCTACGCCGAAGCCGCCTTCACACAGTCATGGATCGAAGGCGGCGAAGGGGCCGCAGCCCACAACGAGTTGTTCGAGATGATCGCCGAACGCTCCCTGAACGAACGGGAATCCCTGCTGTTTCTCCACGACCTCCGCCAGGAACTATGAGCCGTGCCCAATTTCCGCTACCGCAAGTCCAGTTACAGCGACAGGCTGGCCGAGTGCGTCGAGGTCGCCACCAACATCGTCACCACCGTCGCCGTACGCGACTCCAAGAACCCCAACGGCCCCTCCCTCCGCCTCCACCCCGCCACCTGGAGAGCCTTCCAATCCTCCCTGCCCGCAGGGCACTCGACCTACTAACCCCGATCGCCCACCCCCAGTCGAAAAAGTGTGACACTTCCCGCAAAAGTGTCACACTTTCCCGGCTTCAGCCCTTCGGCGCGTGAGCCATCGCGATCGTCGATCGTGGTCATCAACGCGAGCTCGAAACGCCCGGGCTTCTCTAGCGTCGGGCGCAGGAACGGGGAGTCGTGCCGGTTCGCGCCGGCAAGTAGGTGGCCTCGTCCTGGTCGAGTTCGATGTCCACCGCGGCGACCGCGTCGGCCAGCTGGGCCGGCTTGGTGACCCCGACGATGGACGAGGTCACCACCGGGTTGCGCATGGCCCAGGCCAGGGCGACCTGGGCCGGGGAAAGACCCCGCTTGCCCGCGATCTCGTGGACGCGCTCGGCCGCTGCCTGGTCCTCGTCGCGGTAGAGGATCTTGCCGCCCGCGTCGGTCTCGGCACGCGCCGTGGCGGTGTCCCGGGCCCGCGTCAGCCTGCCCCGCGCCAACGGGCTCCACGGGATCACGCCGATGCCTGGTCGGCGCAGAGCGGGAGCATCTCCCGCTCTGCTTCTCGGTGGACGAGGTTGCAGTGGTCCCGCATCGACACGAACCGGGTCCAGCCGTGCAGGTCAGCCAGGTACAGGGCCTTGGCGAACTGCCAGGCGCGCAGGGAAGAGGCTCCGATGTAGCGGACCTTTCCGGACCTGACCGCGTCGTGCAGCGCCTCCAGGGTTTCCTCGATCGGGGTGTCGTAGTCCCAGCGGTGGATCTGGTAAAGATCGACGCAGTCGGTCCCCAGTCGCTTCAGGGAGGCGTCGAGCTCGGCGAAGATCGCCTTGCGGGACAGCCCGGCGCCGTTCGGGCCGGGGCGCATCCGCATCCAGACCTTGGTGGAAAGAACGACCTCCTCGCGCCGCGTGAAGTCCTTGACCGCCTGGCCGACGATCTCCTCGCTGCTTCCGGCGCTGTACCCATTGGCCGTGTCGAGGAAGTTGACGCCGCCATCGAGGGCCTGCTTGATGATGTCCCGGCCGGCGTCCGCGCCCAGCGACCAGGGCTCGCCGCCCCGGTCCGGCTCGCCGAAGCTCATGCGGCCGAGGGTGATGGCGGAGACTTCCAGTCCGGTCGTTCCGAGTTTGATGTATCGCATGCTTTTGAACCTGGGAGTCGGAGTGCGCTCTAGCGCACATACGAGGTTGGTGGGCGTGAACTCCGCCTGCGGGTGGGAGAGATGGGGCGGTTCGTCTGCTCATCTTCTCCGTGGAGGTGGCTGCGCCGTCGGTGCTCGGAATGCTGGAGGCCCGGGAGAAGGAGTCTTCATGCGCCGACGCCGCGGCGATCACCCGATCGGAAGCCTTCTCAAAGACAGGAGCGGCAGCGGCAGCGGCAGCGGGGTGGCACTACCGCCCAATGGTCACCAGTCCACCGATACTCCAGGGCGGGGTCCCGAAGGCCCGTTGTGGGAGTCGAATCGCCCCAAGCACATCTGTGTCGGTAGCAGTGAACCGGTCATGCCGCCTGAGCGGGTCGCTCGAGTAGGTCACCATCTGTCCTATATGGCCTCTAGCCTGCGGTTTATGCAGGAACACGAGGGCGGCGTCGAGATCCTTGTCCCCGCGAGCCCGGCCGAGCTGGAGGCGTGGCTCGAAGAGCATCACGGGGAGAAGGCCGTGCTCTGGGTGAAGATCGCCAAGAGGCATACCGGCATCTCGTCGCTCACCTGGGAAGAGATGGTCGACACGGTGCTCTGCTTTGGCTGGATCGACGGTCAGCGGCGAGGTTTCGACGACTCGTACTTTCTGCAGCGCACGACACCCCGCCGCCCCCGCTCCGCCTGGTCGCGGGTGAACGTCGACAAGGCCGAGGCCCTGATCGCGGCAGGCCGGATGCGCCCCCGCGGCCTGGCCGAGGTCGAGGCGGCGCGGGCGGACGGCCGCTGGGAGACGGCATACGCCTCGCAGAAGAACGCCACCGCACCACCGGATCTCATCGAAGCCCTCGACGCGAACCCCGCAGCGCGGGTGTTCTACGACACGCTCGGCAAGTCCGACCAGTTCGCCCTGTACCTCGGTCTGGTCACCGCTCGTACCGAGAAGACGCGGCTGGCCCGCTTGGAGCGGATGGTGGCGTCGATGGCAAGGTCCGAGCGGCCCTCATGATCGACCGCTCGGTCAACGCGCAGATAAGGAGACACGATGACCAATTCCAGCGATTTCCCCAAGCCCACCCTTGTTCCGGTCAACGGCGTGGAACTCGAAGTCTTCGAAGCAGGACGAGAAAACAAGGGAAAGCCCATCGTGCTCTGCCACGGCTGGCCTGAGCACGCGTACTCCCGGCGTCATCTGACGTCGAGCACCTGTCGGGCGACCTCGTCGCGCTCCTCGACCACTACGGATACGAAGACGCCACCTTCGTCGGCCATGACTGGGGTGCGTTCCTCGTCTGGGGACTGACCCTGCTGCACCCCAACCGCGTGAACAAGGTGATCAACCTGTCCTTGCCTTACCAGGTGCGCGGTGAAACGCCGTGGATCGAGGTCATGGAACAGTTCCTCGGCGGCGACTTCTACTTCGTCCACTTCAATAGACAGCCGGGCGTTGCGGACGCCGTGCTCGATGCGAACACAAGCCGGTTTCTCCGCAACCTCTACCGCAAGAACGTTCCCCCCGCGCCCCCTGAGCCGGGCATGGTGTTTATCAACCTCGCCCTGGCGGAAGCACCGCTCGGTGAGCCTGTCATGAGCGACAGCGACCTGGCCGTCTACATCTCCGGGTTCGAAACGTCGGGATTCACGGGCGGCATCAACTGGTACCGGAACCTCGACCGCAACTGGCACCAGCTGGCGGACGTGGACCCGATCATCCAGCAGCCCGCCCTCATGATCTACGGCGACCGGGACCCCTTCGGCCCGAGGTCCGAAAACCTGCCAGAGTTCGTGCCCAACGTGGAAGTTGTCGGCCTGGAATGCGGGCACTGGATCCAGGAGGAAATGCCTGAGGAAACAAACCAGCTGATCACCAAATGGCTGGACCAGCAGGATGCCACCGTCTGAGAAGGCTTCCGCCCAAAGGGCAAGTTCATCACCCGGCTGACGTGTTAGGCCTCGCCTGCCAGGTCGGCCGTCTCCAGGTACACCTCGGCCAGCACCTGCAACTCCGTGCCCTCCGCCGTGACTTGCTCGCCCGGGCGCAGGCGGCCCGTCAGGTCGTCCGGGCGGCCTGGGACCGTCACCGTGCGGGACGACTGCTCCCCCGTCAACGTCAGCCATTCCCCCGCGAGTTGAGCCGTCAGCACCTGGTCGAAGTCCGGCGGGCCGGTCAACACATGCGCCAGGTAGAGCTGTTCGCGGCCGAAGAGGACGTAACGGAGGGGCGCCGGTTCGATAGTGGGCTCGGTCGGGTGGCCCACGTACAGCCGCTCCTCGATTCCCACCCTCACCTCCCCCAGCAACTCGCCCTCCCTCCCGAAGCGGCCGAAGTAGAGGTCGGCGGGGAAGGACGCGCCCGGCTCAAGGTCCTTGAGGAGGAGAGTGCGTGGGCTGAGCGTGAACAGTGCCGACGTGCCGTAGCGCTTGCGGGCCGTGCGGTAGGTGTCCGTGTCCGGGGTGACGCGGAGGACGGCCTGGAAGTCGTAGGGGGTGGTGAACGTGGGCATGTGGACGGCGTAGACGGTGTCCGTGCCCAGCAACACCAGGCCGTGGACGGCGAGTCCGGGGTTCGTTTCGGGGGTCACCATGCCAGGGCTCACCATGACAGTGCCGGGTCAGGGTCCGGGCTCTTCGGGAGCTGTCGGCACACGAACCCCGCGAGGAACACGTCATCCGGACCGGTGACCGTGCTCTGCGTCGCTGACGTCGCCTGTTGGTAGGCCACCCAGCGGAGTTGGAGGTCGTAGCCGTACTGGACCACCTGCACCTTGGCGAAGCGGCCCTCCGTCGTGCGTACGGCGAACACGTCCCCGGTGACCAGTTGGTTGCTCGCGTTCGGGTTGCCGGTGAGGGGGGTGCTGCCGTAGGTGAGGGTCGAGAGGCGGTGGCCGTCGAAGGCGTCGTAGTCGACCTGGCCGAGGTTGACGATTCCGGCGTGCGAGCTGGGGACCAACTGGGCCGTCGTCTCCGTCATCCACTCCCACCAGAGGTCGGCGGTGTTCATGTCGCCGCCGGCGATGCCGTTGTCGAGGTCGAGGGTCCAGGTGCCGTGGAGGGTGGTCTCGCCGGGGGTCTGCGTGTAGCCCACGGCCTGGCGGATCAGTTCGACGTTGCGGGCGAGGGCGACCGACTCGACGTACGACGGGCAGCGGCCGTGGGGTGGGGACGCGCCGTCGCTCAGGGCGGCGACGCCTGACGAGAGGCGCCAGGCTCGGGAGGCGAAGAGTTCCATCGGTGGGTCCAGCCAGGGGCGGACGACCGACACGACCCGGTATTCGAAGGCCAGGGAGAAGACCGTGTCGTCGGTGGCTCGGTCGCCGAACGCCGATTTGAGTTCCGCGGGGGCCTGGGTGGCCAGGGTGCGGAGCATGTCGTCCGAGAGCACGACTCTCGACCAGGGGTCGTCCAGCGCGCCGTCCGGTGAGTAGTAAGTGGGCGCGAAACGCGTGCCGTTGGGGGCGGTCGTGTACTGGTCGGGGAGGTTCGGGTTGAAGGTGTCCCGGTGCCGTTTCCAGATGCTGGAGGGGGCCTTGGAGGCCAGTTCGGAGGTCTCGCGCAGGGCGTCCTCCACCTCGGCCTTGTGACCGGCGGTCTGCCAGGCGTCCATGGCGTCGTCCCTGGCCTGGCGGAGCCGGGGTTCGTCGACGTGGGTCCAGTGGTCGCGGGCTGCCGGGTCGGTCGACATGGCCGCCGTCTGATCCGCCTGGTGGTAGTCCGTGTCGGCCTGGAGCCAGGCCTGGCGGGCCGTGCGGTAGTCGCGCAGGGCGGGTGAGGGGACGAAGACTCCGTCGGGGCCGGTGTCGTAGAGGTAGGCGACTGCCGTGTCGTAGCGCTGGTGTTCCTCGGGGGTGAGGGTGGAGCGGGCCAGGTCGGCGGCCAGTACCTCGCCGTAGATTCCCCACAGGTGGACGGTCGACGGGGGTGCCCAAATCGGTTGGGTCGGGACCCTGTTGACCAGTTCGCAGAACTCGGACCAGACCGTGGCCCGGGGTGCGTCCAGGGCGCCGCCGAAGCGGAACATGCTGTCCTGGTGGACCACCGGCGTCACCGGTACGGACACCAGGTGGTCGGGGTCGGTGAGCAGGCCTCGGAAGTACGCGCCCAGGCCGAACATGGCCGCCGCGTCCACCGGGGACGCGGCCCACACTGCAGCGGTCTCGTTCATAACTGGCCGCCGCCCTAGACGAGTTGGTCGGGGTCGAGGCCGTCGAGCAGGTTCGGTGTCTTGTCCAGCAGGTGGTTGACGAAGCCGATGATCTGCATGCCGGGGACGGTGATGGTGGCGCCGTCGTTCTCGGAGTGGAAGTGCTGGTCCGACTCGGAGTGGCTGTAGCTGCCCTTCACGGAGAACGGGCCCCAGCCGACACTCGCGTTGACCGACACGGAGCTCTGATGGGTCTGCAACGCCTGGGCCAGCGAGGCGGAGTGGATGGTGAGGTTCCTGATGAACAGGGCCTGGAGCGGATAGCCGATGAAGCGGCCCTGGGGCGGGTTGCCGCCGTCGGACGGCATCTGGTCGTAGTTCCAGCCCTGCCCCTGGCGCAGGTCCCAGCCGCGGTTCTCCAGGAACTCCGGGTAGAACCAGGGCCGTACGACCTGTACTTGCGCCATCTCGAAGGACATCGAGAAGTCGTCGACCTGGAAGTTCTCGCTGTAGTCCTGGGAGTTGGTGGTGACGCCCGCGCTCGTGCTCCACAGGCCGAAGTTGAGACCGCCGCCCGCCGACCAGGATGTCGTCTCGTAGTGGCTGTGCGAGTCCACCATCTGGTGGTACATCGAGTACCCGGTCCAGCCGTTCGAGGTCGCGAAGTCACCGGGGACGACCGTCGTGTAGTAGAAGGACTGGCCCGGGCCCAGCGCGTTGGTGTTCGCCTCCTCGTAGAAGCGTTCCAGGTTGCGCTTCCACAGGAGCATCGACTTCTCGGTGGTCTGGTCGATGTAGGCGTTGATCTCCTCGACCTCGTTGCGGTACCCGCTCGACGTCCAGTCGTCCATCGCGGCGGCGACCTGCATCGAGTACAGCTGCGCGTTGGCCGCCCAGTCCGCGACCGCCTGCTTGCCGGACTCTCCCACGGCCGCCTGGGCCGCGATGCGCTTGTTGTTGTACGACAGCGCGGCGGTGACGTACGCCTGCATGCACGCCTTGTAGGCCTTGAGCATGGGGCTGTCCTCGGTGACCTGCTTCTCCTGCTCGGTGACGATGTCCTTCACCGTGCGCGTCACCCTCAACAGGCCCCGGAACCGCTCCAGTTTGGCCTTCTGGTCGTCGGTGAGCTGATCGTCGACGACCTTGGAGAACTTGAGGATCTGGCCGTAGATCTCACTCAGCCGGGCACCGCTCGCGTTGCGCCACACCCCGTCCTGGCGGCCCGAGGAGTACGCCGAGGTCACGTCCGGGATGAAGTCGATGAGCGAGGAGAAGTTGTACGCCTGCTGGAGCAGGAGCTTGTCCTCCGCCGCGGTCGCGCCGGTGCCGATGCCCTGCGCGGCGAACGCGAAGTCCGCCTCCTGGTACGGCAGTCCGGGCATGCACCAGGTGATGAAGCTGGACTTGGACGGCGGGACGCTGCCGTCGCCGCCGGTGAGCACGTTGTACATCTGGTCGCGGAACGTCCGCCCCAGATCCCCCAGTTGGTATCCCATGGCCCCGTCCTGCCCGGGTCATATGACACCTAGACGGCAGCTTGTGGGCCTTCACCCGGATAAGTGAATCGCCCGCCACTTCAGGCAGCGGCCTCGATGTGGCGCATCTCGGAGGCCGGCGAGTCGTATCGCCGTTTCGCCGGTGGTGGCGATCCAGTCGGCGGTGACTCCCGTCCGGGCCGCGCCGAGTTGCCGGTCCCGGGCCGGGTCGGCCGTGTCCGCGGCGAGGTCGTCCGTGGACACGGTGGCCCCGACGGTGACGTAAGCCCTGTCCACACTCATGCCGGGATGCATGCTCCGGCGGTGCGGTTCTTATGGCGTGACACGAGGTCCCGTTCGAGTGAATCAACGGGTGATCCACGTGGCGTCAGCGAGGTGGCATCCCGTTTCCAGTGATCGTTTAGGCGTTGATCGGCCCGACGCGCCCGGTTTCCGGCGCGTCATCCAGAGATCTTTGGGAGTAGTCAATGCGTATGCGCTCTGCCCTGACCACGTCCGTCCTCGCCGTCGGCATCCTGCTCGGTGGCGCCGGTGCCGCCCTCGCCCACGACAACGGCCCGTTCCCCCACGACGACGGCGCGCTCGTCCAGGGCACCGGTTCCCAGGGCTCCGGGCACGTCGACAACACGATGTTCGCCGGTGTCATCAACCACGTCGGGCCCGTCTACTCCTCGACCACCAAGACGGACCACGACTGGGACCGTGGCACGTTCGAGGGCATCTTCGGTTTCTGACACGTCCGCCCGGCGCACCAGCCCGGGCAGCGCACCGGGCCACCAGTGACGGTGTGGTGTGGTGTGAAAGGGGCGGCCGACCTGTGTCGGCCGCCCCCCTTTCTTTGCGTCAGATCAATGGACGTACATCGCGCGCCTCTCTCAACGCCAGCCCCCACCAGACCAGTTGGTCCAGCATCGCCTTCGCCGCCGCATCCGGGGCCGTGGGGTCCTTGAGGCGGCCGTCGTCGTCGAAGGACGCGCCCGCGTTGTGGAAGGAGACGGTGTCGCGGACCGTCACGGCGTGGAGTTCGGCGAAGACCTGGCGCAGGTGTTCCACCGCGCGCAGGCCGCCCGCGAGGCCGCCGTAGGAGACGAGGGCGACGGGCTTGGCGCGCCACTCGGTGAAGTGCCAGTCGATCAGGTTCTTGAGGCCCGCCGGGTAGGAGTGGTTGTACTCGGGGGTGAGGACGACGAAGGCGTCCGCGGAGGAGAGTTTCGGGGTGATGTCGGCGAGTGCGGCCGTCGCCTCCGGGGTCGGGGCGAGGGTCGTGGGCAGGTGGCCGGTGTCGGCCACGTCGACGACCTGGAGGGCGAGGTCGGGGTGGTCGCGGACGTGGGTGAGGAGCCAGTCGGCGACGACCGGGCCGAAGCGGCCGTGGCGGTTGCTGCCGATGACGACGGTCACGGTCAGGGGGCGTGCGGGAGCGGTCTCGGTGTCCATGCCGGTCAGCCTGTTACCTCAACCATTCTTGAGGTCAAGTCACCCATTCCCGAGGTCGGGCCTGACCGGTCGTCACCCGTTCACCCGCGCGGCGTGCGCTCTTCGGGTACTCGTTCGGGGCGAGGTCGCCGTACCCCTATGACCTGCTGAAACAGCGAGCTGACGGGCCGCCGCGGCCGCTTCCTGACACCCATTCACCACACTTCTGACGCACGTTCAGGAAGCGCGCTCGGCCCGGTGCCACTTTCCTCGGAAGGGCAGCCAACCACAGCTCGGAGGAGCACCGATGCGTCGTACCGCCCGTCTGCTGACCGGCACCGCGCTCGTCGTCGCCGCCGCGGGTCTCGCGACCGCGCCGGCGTACGGCGGCGAGAGCGCCGGTCTGGAGGTGTTCCCGTCGAACGCCGTGCCGGGCGGCGACGTCACGGTGAACACGGCGGCGTGCGGCGACGACGGTACGGCCGCCGGTGATGCCAGCGCGGTGGGCGCCGGCACGTTCACGCTGGCGCCGAGTGCGCACGAGGGCGATGCGATCGGGCAGTTCAAGGTGCCGCCGAGTGCGCAGCCGGGGACGTACGAGATCGTCGCGAAGTGCGCGGACGGCAAGCAGGTCAGCGGCGATCTGATGGTGACGCTGGCTTCGATGCGGCAACAGGTGCAGCCGCGCGGAAGTGTGAAGACGGGGGTCGGTGGCGCCTTGGGCCCCGACCCCGTGCAGACCGCGGCCGGTGTGGCGGCTCTCGCCGTCGCCGCCGCGGGCGGTACCTGGCTCCTGCATCGCCGGGCGAGAGGCGACAGGTTCTGACGGACACCCTCCGCTGTCCGTCCGCCGGTACCGCACGTCCCCTCCCCCTCCGGGTCCGACGCCCCTCGTGACCCGGAGGGGGGCGCGGGGCCAGTTACTGGAGAGGGGTTGATTCCTCATGCGCCGTCGTAGCTACGGCAACACCGCGACCGGGGCCAACACCGCGATAGGGGTCGTCACCGTGGTCGCCCTGTGCGCGGGCGCGTGGCTGTTGACCAGCGGTTCCGGTACGAACGCGCCGCCGCAGCCGTCCGCCGCCGAGGCCCGGCCCGATCCGGTCGCCGGGCGTACCGCGGCGCGTGCGTTGCCGCCGTCGCCGCCGGACCGCATCCGGATCCCGGCCATCCATGTGAACGCCCCGCTGATGGGCCTCAAGCTGACGAGCACCGGCAGCCTGGACGTGCCCCCGGCCGCGAAGAAGAACCTCGCCGGTTGGTACGAGGCCGGGACGACCCCCGGTGAGAGCGGAACGGCGATCGTCGCGGGGCATGTCGACAACGCGGATGGCCCCGCCGTCTTCTATGACCTCGGCGCCCTGAAGAAGGGCAACGCGATTGAGCTGGACCGGTTGGACGGGAGCGTCGCGTTGTTCACGGTGGACGCGGTGGAGGTCTATCAGGCGAGCCGGTTTCCCGATCAGAAGGTGTACGGGGCTGCGCGGCGGCCCGAGTTGAGGGTGATCACGTGTGGGGGCGGGTATTCGCGGGCGACGGGGTATCAGGGGAATGTGGTGGTGTTCGCGCATCTGAGTGGGAGTCGGTAGGGCTTCGGGGGAAGGGTCGTGCGTCGTCTGCGGGTCCGTCGTGGCTGGTCGCGCAGTTCCCCGCGCCCCTATGGGGCGCAGGCTGAACGCCAGGTTCGCAGTGTCAGGTTCACCACGACGGCTGGGACCGGCGTCAGCGGCCATGCCCCGCACGCAACCGCTCCCCTACTTCAGGACCGCGGTGAGCGCGAGGACCAGGAACGTACCGGTGCCGGGGCCCACGAGCCCGTCGTAGAAACCGATGCCCAGGCCGGCGAGGCCGATCGCGGCGAGGATCTGGCGGCGGGTGGCCGGGCCGGGGTGGGGACCGTGCCGAAGGCCAGGCGGAGGATGACGAAGGTGGCTACCGCGAGCAGCACGACCATGATCACCGGCTTGAGTACGTCGGTGCTCATACCGGCCGCGAAGAAGGCACCGGCGGAGGAACCGGCGAGGGCCGCCAGGCCGATGCGTACGGCGAGGCCGATGTTCACCGGTGCCTTGCGGGCGTACGTCACCGCCGCGCCGGATGTGCCGACGATGGCTACCGCCTTGTTGGTGCCGAGTGCGGTGGCGGCCGGGGTGCCCGCGGGCAGGCCGAGCAGGAGTACCGGGAGCAGGAGGAGTCCGCCGCCGCCCACCACGGCGTCGATCCAGCCGGCCGCGAGGGCGGAGACCGTGAACAGCGGTTGGACCAGGCCCCCGCCTCACACCCCTCCCCCGGCGCGCACCCCGAACCCTCACACCCCCCGCGCGCTCCCGCTGAGGGCAGCGTTCCTCGCGGGAAACAGGTGGGATGCGGTCGGGTAACACCGGCGTCGCAGGCTCCTGGGCATGACCTCGAATCCGCGTGTGGTGCCCACCGTGCCCACCATCGTGCTCGTCGGCCACGGCATGGTCGGTCAGCGCTTCCTCGAAGCGCTCGCCGAGCGCGGCCTGACCGCCACGCACCGAGTGGTCGTGCTGTGCGAGGAACCGCGTCCGGCCTACGACCGCGTCCAGCTCACCTCGTACTTCTCGGGCCGCACACCCGAGGAACTCTCGCTCACGGACGCGGAGTTCATCAGCGATCATGGGATCGAGCTGTACGTCGGCGATCCGGCGGAGACCATCGACCGCGCGGCCAGGACAGTAACCGCCCGCTCCGGTCTGACCGTTGAGTACGACACGCTCGTCCTCGCCACCGGCTCGTATCCGTTCGTGCCGCCCGTTCCGGGCAATGACTCCGACGGCTGTTTCGTCTACCGCACGATCGAGGATCTGCTCGCGATCGAGGCGTACGCCAAGGCGCGGGCGACGACGGGTGCCGTGGTCGGTGGTGGGCTGCTCGGTCTTGAGGCCGCCGGGGCTCTCAAGGGGCTCGGACTCGCCACGCACATCGTCGAGTTCGCGCCCCGGTTGATGCCGGTGCAGGTCGACGAGGGTGGCGGCGCGGCGCTACTGCGCACCATCGAGGGCATGGGCCTGACCGTCCACACGGGGACCGGTACGCAGGAGATCCTCGCCGACGCGCACGGCGCCGTCACCGGTATGAAGCTGTCGGACGGTTCCCAACTCGCCACGGACATCGTGGTGTTCAGCGCCGGAGTACGCCCCCGCGACCAACTCGCCCGCGACTGCGGTCTGTCGGTCGGTGAGCGCGGTGGCATCGCGGTCGACGAGCAGTGCCGTACGGTCGCCGACCCGCACGTGTTCGCGATCGGCGAGTGCGCGCTGGCTGCGGACGGCCGGGTGTACGGGCTGGTGGCG
Organism: Streptomyces prunicolor; assembly: GCF_045162825.1. Lineage (NCBI taxonomy): Bacteria > Bacillati > Actinomycetota > Actinomycetes > Kitasatosporales > Streptomycetaceae > Streptomyces > Streptomyces prunicolor. The sequence continues at coordinate 3,532,989 of NZ_CP108676.1, forward strand.
CCCGGTTACGAACAGGCGGAGACGGTCGCCGCGACCATCGCACGGGACGAATCCGCCTTCACCGGCGCGGACTTGTCGACCAAGCTGAAGCTGCTCGGCGTGGACGTGGCGTCCTTCGGCGACGCGCACGGCGCCACCGCGGACTGCCTCGACGTCGTCTACTCCGACGCGCGGGCGGGGACGTACAAGAAGCTGGTGATCGGCCGGGGCGGCGAGTTGCTCGGCGGGATCCTGGTCGGTGACGCGGACGCGTACGGCACGCTGCGCGCGTTCACCGGGTCCGTACCGCCCGTCTCCCCCGAGCAGTTGGTGCTCCCGGCGGGTTCCGGGGATGCCGTCCAGCTCGGGCCGTCCGCGCTGCCCGACGCCGCGGTCATCTGCTCCTGCCACAACGTCAGCAAGGGCGTGATCCGCGGCGCGGTCACCGACCACTCCTGCACGAGCGTGCCCGAGGTGAAGAAGTGCACCAAGGCCGGTACCGGCTGCGGGAGTTGCGTCAAGGTGCTCGGCCAGCTGGTCACCGCCGAGCTGGAGGCGAACGGCGTCGAGGTCGACAAGGGCCTGTGCGGCTGCTTCGCGCAGACCCGCGAGGAGCTGTACGAGATCGCCCTCGCGCTGCGCGTCAACTCCTACCAGGAGATGCTGGATCGCTACGGCCGTGACGGCGCCCGCGGTGGCGACGGCTGCGAGATCTGCAAGCCGACGGTCGCCTCGATCATCGCGTCCCTCGCCCCGACGATCGGCGCGAGCGGCTATGTCCTCGACGGCGAACAGGCGGCCCTCCAGGACAGCAACGACCACTTCCTCGCCAACTTGCAGAAGAACGGCTCCTATTCGGTCGTTCCGCGCATCCCCGGCGGCGAGATCACCCCCGAGAAACTCATCGTGATCGGCGAGGTGGCCCGGGACTTCGGCCTCTACACGAAGATCACCGGCGGCCAGCGCATCGACCTGTTCGGCGCCCGCGTGGAACAACTCCCGCTGATCTGGGCCCGGTTGGTGGACGCCGGATTCGAGTCCGGGCACGCGTACGGAAAGGCCCTGCGCACCGTCAAGTCCTGTGTGGGGCAGACCTGGTGCCGCTACGGCGTCCAGGACTCGGTCCGGATGGCGATCGACCTGGAGCTGCGGTATCGGGGGCTCAGGTCGCCGCACAAGCTCAAGTCGGCGGTGTCCGGCTGCGCCCGCGAGTGCGCCGAGGCCCAGTCGAAGGACTTCGGGATCATCGCCACCGCCGGCGGCTGGAACCTCTACGTCGGTGGCAACGGCGGCGCCACTCCGCGCCACGCGGACCTGCTGGCGAAGGACCTCTCCGATGCCGAACTGGTGCGCCTGATCGACCGGTTCCTCATGTTCTACATCCGTACGGCCGACCGGCTGGAGCGTACGAGCGTGTGGCTGGAGCGGATTCCGGGCGGCCTCGACCACGTACGGGACGTGGTCGTGGCGGACTCGCTCGGTATCTGCGGGGAGTTGGAGTCGCTGATGGCCGCGCATGTCGCCGGGTACCGCGACGAGTGGGCCACCACCATCAACGACCCCGAAAAGCTCGCCCGGTTCGTGTCCTTCGTGAACGCGCCCGACACCCCGGACCCGGTCGTCGGCTTCGTCCCCGAGCGCGATCAGATCAAGCCCGACCTGCCGCTGCTGACCATCGGTATGCGGCCGCAGCAGCCCGCAGACGTCCTGGAAGGAAGCGCCCAGCGATGACCCTGGCTCCCGAGACGACCGACCTGAAGGTCCAACTCCGGCTCGCCGACGACTGGTTCACAGTCTGCGACCTCGACCGGCTCACCCCCGGCCGCGGAGTGGCGGCCCTGCTGCCCGACGGCAGCCAGGTCGCCCTGTTCCGCGACCGCGCCGGCATCCTCTACGGCATCGACAACCGCGACCCGTTCAGCGGCGCCGCGGTCCTCTCCCGCGGCCTGACCGGCACCCACCAGGGCCGCCCGTTCGTCGCGTCGCCGCTGCTCAAGCAGCGGTTCGATCTGGTCTCCGGGGAGTGCCTGGACGACGCGTCGGTGCGGGTGGCGGCGTACGAGGTGCGGGTGGAGTGACGACGTAGGAGAGGTGGTCGAGGTCGGTGACGCGCGAACCGCTTCTCCCCCTTACTGAACGCTATGGGTACGCAGCGCGGTCGTCAGGGCCGCGGTGCTCAACACGGCCGTGAACAACAGGTAGTAGCCCGGTGCCACCGGCGAACCGGTCGCCTCGATCAGGGCCGCGGCGATCGTCGGGGTGAAGCCGCCGAAGAGCGCGACCGTCGTGTTGTAGCTGAAGGACAGGCCCGTCGCGCGCGCCCGGGCCGGGAAGACGTCGGCCATCACCGACGGCAGCGTGCCGAAGTACACCGCCTTGAGCAGGGCGAGGACGGTGGTGCACACCGCGAAGGTGAGAAAGGACGGCGAGGCGTTGAGCCACAGGAAAAGCGGGACGACGCTCACGCCGATCAGCACCGCGGCCGGGATCATGATGCGCAGTCGGCCGTGGCGGTCGCCCAGCAGCCCCACGAGCGGGGTGACGAAGGTCAGGACGGCCCCGGCGATGAGCAGCGCGGTGAACGACAGCGAGGCGTCCAGGCCCAGTTGACCGATGCCGTACGTCGGCAGGTACTGGAGCATGAAGTTCAGCGCCGTCGAGACGATCAGCGCACCGCCGGCGATCAGCAGCCCGCCCCAGTGGTGCCGGAAGACCGACACGATCGGGGAGGGCTTCGGGGCATCCGACTCCAACTCCGTTGCCAGAGCCGGGGATTCGTCCATGTAGCGGCGTACGAAATAGCCCACCGGACCGATCAGCAGGCCGAACGCGAACGGTACGCGCCAGCCCCACGACGTCATCTGGGCGTCGGACAGCACAGCCGTGAGAACCGCCGCGAAGCCTGCCGCCAGGAGGGTCGACAGACCCTGGCTGGCGAACTGGAAGCTGCCGAGGAAACTCTTGCGCCGCTCGTCCTGCTCGACCAGGAAGGACGTGGCGGCCCCGAACTCGCCCCCGGCGGCGAACCCTTGGATCAACCGCGCGAGCACGATCCCGAGGGTCGACGCGATCCCGAGGGTCGAGTAGCCCGGCATCACCGCGAGCAGCAGCGTGCCGAGCACCATGAGCCGGATCGACAACACCAGTGCTTTCTTACGGCCGTTGCGGTCCGCGTACGCGCCGAGCAGCAGCCCGCCGAGCGGCCGGATCAGGTACGTCACGCCGAACACGGCGTAGGCCTGCACCAGTTGGACTCCGGGGTTGCCGCCGGGGAAGAACGTGCGGCCGATGTAGGACGCCATCAGCGCGTACAGGGCGAGGTCGAAGAATTCGAGCGCGTTGCCGATGCCGGCCACCGCGATGGCACGTCGTGCGGTGGGGCGGTTCGGTGCCGAGGTGTCGTCGGGGTGCGTGGACTGAGTGGGCTGGGTGGGCTGGGGGGACGGAGCGGTCATCGGGGGTCCTTCCGGCGGGAGTTGGGGAGGGTGTGCCGGACGGGGCGCGGGTGCCGAGACTCGGGAGTGTTACGGGGGTGGGGAGTTGGGGCTATGCGTGGGTGGGGAGCGGGCGGTCCGCCGGTGGACGGCCCAGCGTGTGGAACAGGCCGGCCGCCAGGACCAGGCCCTCGCGGGCGATCTGCGCCAACAGGTGTTCGTCGGGGGCGTGTTGGAGGCAGCCGGGGTAGGAGTGGGGCAGCCAGAGGGTCGGGAGGCCGAGGACGTCGGTGAAGACGGCGTTGGGGAGGGAGCCGCCGATGTTGGGCAGTACGGCGATCGGGCCGCCCGTGATCTCCTCCAGCGCGGTCCGGGTCCAGCGCACCCACGGGTCGTCGAGCGGGGTGCGGCTCGCGGCGAAGCTGCCGAGCACCTGGACGTCGACCATCGGGTATCCGTGCTCGGCCAGGTGCCGGGCGACGGCGTCGGCGACCTGATCGGCGTCGGTGCCTACGACGTACCGGAGTTGGAGGACCGCGCGGGCGCTGCCCGGGATCGCGTTGACCGGCCGTTCGGCGTCGGCGGCGCCGAGGGCGAGGACTTCGAGGGTGTTCCAGGCGTAGAGCCGTTCGGCGGCGGACAGTTCGGGCTCGCCCCAGCCCTCGTCGGGCGCCGGGTCACCGGGCGAGGCGGCGACGGTGACGCCGGCGAGTGCCTCGCGGACCTCCGGCGGGATCGCGGGCGGCAGCAACTCCGGTACGCGGATCCGGCCGTGGCCGTCGACCAGGGTGGCGATGGCTCCGGCGAGGGTGGTCGCCGGGTTGCGCAGCAGGCCGCCCCAGTTGCCGGAGTGGTAGGCGTCCGGCCGTAGATCGGCGGTGAGTTGGAGCCCGAGGCCGCCGCGCGCGCCGAGGAACAGCGTCGGTGTCGTGGCGTCCAGGCGCGGGCCGTCCGAGGCGACGAGCACGTCCGCGCGCAGCAACTCCCGGTGTTCCGAAGCGAATTCGGCGAGCCCGGGTGAGCCGATCTCCTCGCCGGACTCCAGCAGGAAGGTCAGGTTGAAGCCCAACGAGCCCTGGTCGGCGAGGAGGAGACGCAGGGCGGCGAGGTTGACCAGGTGCTGGCCCTTGTTGTCGGCGGCGCCGCGCCCGTACCAGCGGTCGCCCTCGGCGGTCAGCGTCCACGGGTCGCGGCCCTCGCTCCACCGGCCCGCCTGGCCCTCGACGACGTCCGCATGGCCGTAGACGAGCACGGTCGGGAGGTCGGAGGACTCGACGCGGGTGCCGATCAGGAAGGGACCGGCCGCCGGGTCGGGGTTGTCGTAGCGGGTGACTTCGCAGCCGAGGGCGGTCAGGGCGGGGGTCAGGAACTCGTCGAGGTATGCCTCAATGGCAAGGCGGCCCTCGGGGCGGGAACTCTCCGTGGCGTACGCGACCATGGCGGCCAGCTCGGTGAAGAAGGCACCCGAGTCGACGAACTCCTCGGCTTTACGGGCCAGTTTCTCAGGGATCACGGGAAGATTTCTCCAGGGAGGGCAGCGGTGGGGCGGGCGATGCGCTCTCGTCGTCCCAGCAGAGTAGGGCGGATCCGGGCCTGCGACCATTGCCGTTTGTGACGTGATGCGTTCTACTTTCGGCAACGCAATGTTCGACAACGCAACGTCTGGCAACGCGATGTCTAGCCGAATGTCTGATCACAGGGGACCGAACCCACCCATGCAACTCCTGCCGGTGAACCTCGCCTACTTCCTGGAGGTCGCCCGCACCGGATCGGTGACCGAGGCGGCGCACGCGCTGAACGTCGCGCCATCGGCGATCAGCAGACAGGTTGCCAAGCTGGAATCCGGCATCGGGGTCCCGCTGTTCGCCCGGCATCCGCGCGGGATGACCCTGACCGAGGCCGGCTCGCGACTGCTGGCCCACGCGCGCCGCACCGAGACCGAATCGACCACGCTGGTCGAGGAGTTGAGGACGGGACGGGGTGCGGAGGCGCGCAGTGTCGCCGTCGCCTGTTCGGAGGGGTTCGCGCGGCGACTGGTGCCACGGGCGATCGCCGACTTCCGGTGCGCCCATCCCGACGTGGCCTTCCGCGTGGACGTGGTCGCCCGCCAGGAGGCGACCCGCCGCGTGGTCGAGGGCCTCGCCGATGTCGCCGTCACCTACACGATGGGCCCGCAGCACGATGTCCGCGTCGAGTGCGCGGTCGTGGTCCCGGTGGCGGCAATCGTCCCCCTCGGTCACGAACTCGCCGACCGCGACCGCATCGGCCTCGCCGACCTCTGCGCCTACCCCCTCACCCTGGCCTCACCGGGCACGAGTCAGCGTGAACTCTTCGACATCGGGGCGCAGTTGGAGGGGATCACGGTCCGCCCGGCGCTGGTCTGCGACAGCCTCGCTCCGCAGTATGAGTTCGTACGCGCCGGGGGCGGCCTCGCCCTGGTCGGAGACCTCGGCGACACAGAACAGAGCGCCGCGACCGAGGGCGTGACGTACGTCCCCGTGGACCACCCGGTGTTCCGGCAGCGCGAGGCGCAGGTGCAGACGGCGACGGGACGGCGGCCGTCCTGGTCGGCGACACAGTTCACCGAGTTGCTGGTGACGTCACTGCGGCGGGACCGCTCCCCCTGAACCACTCCCATCTGCACATGAGCCTCACAGCGGAACATCACGGCTGTAACACACTTCCCTGACAATCTGATCCGGCCGCGTGGGAGCGCTTCCCATAGCAAGTCGGCCGGAGAGAAGGGCAGTTCAGCACGTGAAGCTCGACATGTTCAGCGAGATCCAGGACCCCAGGCCGTGGGCGACCGAGGACCACGAACACCGGCGGATCACGGAGGCGGTCGAACAGGCCGTGCTCGCCGACGAGTTCGGGTACGACTGCTGGTGGCAGGTGGAGCACCACGGCGCGGCGGAGTTCAGCCTCAGCTCGGCGCCGGAGCTGCTGCTGGCGGCGCTGTCGCAGCGCACGTCCCGGATACGGCTGGGCCACGCGGCGGTGTTGGCACCCGCCGAGATCAACCACCCGAGGCGAGTCGCCGAACGGGCAGCCTGGCTTGACCAGTTGAGCGGCGGCCGGGTGGAGCTGGGCCTGACCCGTTCCACGGCGCCGGAGTGGCGCATGTTCGGCGTGGACCCGGCGGGCGCCCGCGCCCAGACCCAGCGGGCCTTCGAGGAGATACCCCGCCTGTGGACGGGCGCCGGCGACCAGCCACTCGTCCCCGCGCCCCTCCAGCAACCGCACCCGCCCCTGTGGCAGGCGGCCTCCAGCCCGGCGTCGTTCGAGGAGGCGGGCCGGCGCGGGGTGGGCGTCCTGGGCACCACCCTCTGGGAGCCGCTGACCCGGGTGGCGAGGCTGGTCGAGCTGTACCGGGAGGCCGTAGCCGACTGCGAACAGCCCACCGGAGCCTTCGTCAACGACCAGATCGCCTTCTTCACGTTCGTCCACTGCGCGGAGACCGACGAGGAGGCTCTGCGGTCCGGCGCGGCAGCGGCGGCGGCCTGGTACACGGCCCGGGCGCTGACCTTCTTCGAGGCGGCGGACGCGTTCGTCGAGACGATGACGATCCAGCAGGGCATCCTGGCCGACCCGGCCGGCGGCGGCCTGACCGGCGCGTTTCTGCGCGACGAGGTCGACACGGCCCCCAACGCGGCCCAACTGGCCATCGGCCGCATCCTCCAGGGCGAGACGGTCCCGGAGGACGAACTGTTCGAGGCGCTGATGGCGCAGGACTCCCTGATCGTCGGCAGCCCCGACACCTGCCGGAAGAAACTCCGGGCGTACGCGGACGCGGGCATCGACCGGCTGATGTGCTTCCAGCAGGTGGGGGCGATTCCACATGAGCGGGTGATGGACAGCATCCGGCGGGTGGGCGAGCTGATCCCGGAGTTCGCGTGACCGGCAGGCCCCTCCGTGCATGGACAGGTATTCTTGACTGACCGTTCTCGATAAACCTAGGCTGCCTGGTATGGCCAGGACCAAGGAGTTCGATCCCGAGGCCGCGCTGCGGGCAGCCCTGGAGCTGTTCTGGCGGCGCGGCTACGAGGCGACGTCGATGGCCGACCTCGTCGAGCACCTCGGCATCGGGCGGGCCAGCATCTACGCGACCTTCGGCAACAAGCACGACCTGTACCTGAAGGCGCTGGAGAGCTACGACCGGTCCGGACTCACCCCGATGGTGCGGGAGTTGTCCCAGCCGGGGCCCGCGCTGCCGCCCGTGCGAGCGATCGTACGGCGGTACGCGGCCGAGGCGGCGGACGAGCAACTACGCTCGCTGGGCTGCATGGTGACCAACACGGCGGCCGAACTCGCCCCGCACGACACGGCCGCGACGCGGCTGGTCGAGCGCAACTGGGACCAGTTGGAGGCGGTGTTGCGCTCGGCGTTGGTGCGGGCGCAGGCACAGGGCGAGTTGCCCGCCGACCGCGATCCGCTCGCCCTGGCGCGCATGTTGCTGGTGCTGATGCAGGGGTTGCGGGTGGTCGGCAGGGCGTCCGGGGATCCGGCGCGGGTGCGGGACGCGGCGGAGCAGGCGTTGACGCTGCTCGACTGAGACGCCCTTCCGTCCAGGGCACTTTCCTGCCTTCCGAGCCATGTTCCCGCGTCCTCATAATAAACCGATCAGTCAAGAAAAGGGGAGATCATGACCAGCACCCGCTTTACCGGCAGGACCGCCCTCGTCACCGGTGCCGGGTCCGGCATCGGACGGGCGATCGCCCTGGCGTTCGCGGCCGAGGGGGCGAACGTCGTCGTAGCAGGGCGGCGACGCGAACCGCTGGACGAGACCGTCGTGTTGATCGAGGGCGGGGTCGAGGGCGGGAAGGCCTTCGCGGTAACTGCCGATGTGTCGAGGGCCGTTGACGCCCACGCCCTGGTACGGGCAGCCGTCGACCGGTACGGCTCGCTCGACGTGGCCGTCAACAACGCGGGGATCTTCCGGGGTGGACAGCCCCTCGCCGACCTCACCGAGGAGGACTGGCGCACGCAGCTCGACATCAACGTGACCGGTGTCTTCCTCGCCCTCCAGGCCGAGATCCGGCAGATGCGTACCCAGCCGTCGGGTGGCGCGATCGTCAACGTGGCGTCGACCTTCGGCGTGCACACGAGCAGCCCCGGTGCCGCCGCCTACGCCGCGTCCAAGGCCGCCGTGGCCGTGCTGAGCAAGGGTGCCGCCGTGGACCACATCCGCGAGGGCGTCCGTATCAACGTGGTCAGCCCCGGTGCCACGGACACCCCGATGTCCCTGCGCGCGGGCGAGACGGAGGCCGACCGCGCCGAACGGGTACGGGGCACGCTTCCCCTGGGCCGCATCTCCGCCACGTCCGAAGTGGCCGCCGCCGTCCTCTACTTGGCCTCGGACGACGCGGCGTCGGTGGTGGGCACGGACCTGGTGGTGGACAGCGGCGCAACGGCGTGAGGCGCAGGGGCCTGAGGCCTGAGACCTGGCTTGAATACCGGTAACTCGACGGCTCACGCCTTGAGTTGGTCGTAGACGACTCCTGTCAACGCCTCCGAGGCAGCCCAAAGGCGTTGCCCCATCGCGTCGTTGAGGGTCCAAGGCGCCCGCCAGGACGGCGCCGGTGCCCCGCGCCACATGGCTACACGAGGGCCGAAGAAGGAATCAGGCCGTACATCGGGGGCGGTGGCGGCGTAGAGGGAGGGCAGCGCGCCGACTTCCGCCGACTGGGCGAAGACCCGGTTGCCGATCTCCATGAACCGCTCAGCGCCCTTCCGCCCCTCCGCCTGCGGCCCGGCGGTCTGGAGGTTGGTGGCGGCGTACCCGGGGTGGGCGGCGGTCGCGACCACCCCCGAACCGGCCGCCCCGAGCCGCCGCGCCAGCTCGTGCGTGAAGAGCAGGTTGGCGGTCTTGGAACGGGAGTACGCGGTCCAACGGCTGTACCGGCGCTCGCTGTTGAGGTCGTCGATGTCGATGTTGGCGAGCAGGTGCATGAAGCTGGAGAGCGTGACGATCCGCGCGTCGGGAGCGTCGAGCAGCGCGGGCAGCAGCAGCCCGGTGAGTGCGAAGTGCCCCAGGTGGTTGACCCCGAACTGCGTCTCGAACCCGTCCACCGTGGTGCCGTACGGCATCGCCATGACGCCGGCGTTGTTGACGAGCAGATCGAGCCGCTCGTAGGGGAAGGTGTCCGCGAACTCCCGTACAGACGCGAGGTCTCCGAGATCCAGCCGCCCGAACTGCGCCTCGGCGCCCGGCACTTCGGCCACGATCCGGTCGGCAGCCGCACTCCCCCGCACCTCGCTCCGGCAGGCGAGCACCACCCGGGCGCCCTTGCGGGCCAGCTCGCGCGCGGTGACGTAGCCGAGCCCGCTGTTGGCCCCGGTGACTACGGCGACCCGGCCGCGCTGGTCGGGGATGGCCTTCTCGTTCCAGCCGGACATGATCGGGCTCCCTCGGTGAGCGTGGACAAGCGTCGGCGAGCGGTTGGGATCTCAGCGTACGAGAGCCGACCCGCCACCGCTCCGCTCGCACCGAGCGACATATCCATCACGAGATGGTCACTCCTCCTTCACCGCCCTCACCGGGGCAATACGGTCCATGTCTCACCGGACACAGGGGGACGAGATGACGCACCCGTACGCCACACCACCCATGCCACAGCCCCAGCCACCGTTCCAGCCCGTCCGACCGGCACCCCGCTGGGCCCGCAAGCGGTACGTACTCCCCGCCCTCGCGCTGGCCTTCCTCATCGGCATCAGCGCGGGCGGCTCCGGCCAGGACAAGAAGACCGACACGACGGCCGACGCGAAGCCGGCAGCGGCCAGCCCCCAGCCGACGATGACCGTCACGGCGACGACGACGGAGACGGCCACCCCGGCGCCCGCACCCACGGTCACCGCGACCAAGACCGTCAAGGTCACGAAGACGGTCACCGCAGAGGCGGCCGCGGGCAGCGGCTCCGGTTCGGGTTCTGGCTCCGGCTCTGGTTCCGACGACACCAACTCCGGTGGCGGCAGCACCTATTACACGAACTGCACCGCCGCCCGTGCCGCCGGCGTCACACCCCTCCACACGGGCGACCCCGGCTACGACTCCCACCTCGACCGGGACGGGGACGGGGTCGCCTGCGAGTGACGGCGGGCAGAATGCAATGCGCGCTTCTCGGTGGCGGGTCGGCGCGGAACACTCGATGGCGGGGGTGTTGTGGCCGGGCGAATACTGAGGCGGGGCCGGCTGATGGGGCTGGTCGCGTTGCTCCTGGTGGGCTTCGCGGTGGTGTTCCTGGGCCTTGAGGTCGGCGCCGGCATCCTGGTGCACGTCATGCACAGCGTCTGGGTGGCGCTGCTCGTGTATCCCTCGCTCTATCTCCTGGCGTTCTTTCTCCTCGGACTGATGGTGCCGGGTATGGAGGAGCCCAAGGGCTGGGGCATCCTGGCGCTGATCGCGGTGCCCATCTGCGCTCTGGTCGTGATGCACCTGACCTACTCGGGCCCGGACCAGCGGGCGCTGCACGCCCGCGGCCGGGAGGAGCAGGCGACGGTGACCGACGTGTACTGGGTCGACCAGGGCGCCGATCCGCCGACTCACGTCGCGCGGCTGGCTGATCCGTCGGGGCAGCCGTTGCCGGACAAGGTGTCCGGGGACGGGCTGAAGGTCGGCCAGACCGTCACCGTCACCGTGGACCCCCAGGGGAAGATCCCCGTGCTGCTGGGCACTCCTTCGACAGGTTCGGGGAAGTTCCGGGCGGCGGGGATCACCGCGGGCGTCGAGATCCTGTTCCTCACCTTGGCGGCCTACCGGGGCGTGGCAGACCGACTGGCGACGCGGAAAGGGGCGACACCCCCGCACAGGGTGCCGCCCCTCCCCTCGAAATCCGGAACCACCGCCGCGTCGGTGAGGGTCAGGATGACCGACAGCGGTCCCGGGGCTCTTGGATGCCGTACGACCTACCAAAGGCCGGCCATGCGTCTACCGGTGATCGCTCCCCTGCCCCGCCGAAGCCGCCCGCCCCGCCTCCAGCCGCGCCACCGGAATCCGGAACGGTGAGCAGGAGACGTAGTCCAGGCCGACCTCGTGGAAGAAGTGCACCGACTCCGGGTCGCCGCCGTGTTCGCCGCAGACGCCGAGCTTGAGGTCCGGGCGGGTTTCGCGGCCCGCCTTCGCCGCCAGCTTCACCAGGGAGCCGACACCATCCCTGTCGATCGTCTCGAAGGGGGAGACGCCGAAGATGCCCTTCTCCAGGTAGGCGGTGAAGAAGGACGCCTCTACGTCGTCCCGGCTGAAACCCCACACCGTCTGCGTGAGGTCGTTCGTGCCGAAGCTGAAGAACTCCGCCGCCTCCGCGATCTGGCCCGCCGTCAGGGCCGCGCGCGGGAGTTCGATCATCGTGCCGATCGACAGCTTCAGGGACGTGCCCGTCGCCGCCTCGACCTCGGCCACGACCTGGTCGGCCTCCTCGCGGACGATCTCCAGCTCCTGGACCGTGCCGACGAGCGGGATCATGATCTCCGCGCGCGGGTCGCCCTTCGCCGCCTTGCGTTCGGCGGCGGCCTCGGCGATCGCCCGTACCTGCATGGTGAACAGGCCGGGGATCACGAGACCCAGGCGCACGCCCCGCAGACCCAGCATCGGGTTCTGCTCGTGCAGGCGGTGGACCGCCTGGAGGAGGCGGAGGTCGTTCTCGTGGGACTCCTGGCGGGACTCCGCCAAAGCCACCCGGACCGACAACTCCGTGATGTCCGGCAGGAATTCGTGCAGCGGCGGGTCCAACAGGCGGACCGTGACCGGGAGTCCGTCCATCGCCTTGAACAGCTCGACGAAGTCGGCTTTCTGGAGCGGGAGAAGAGCCTTGAGGGACTCCTCGCGTTCGGTGTCCGTGTCGGCCAGGATCAGGCGCTCGACCAGTTCGCGGCGGTCGCCGAGGAACATGTGCTCCGTACGGCACAGGCCGATGCCCTGGGCCCCGAAGCGGCGGGCGCGCAGCGCGTCCTCGGCGTTGTCCGCGTTCGCGCGCACCCTCAACCGGCGTACGCGGTCCGCGTATCCGATGATCCGGTGGACCGCCTCGACCAGCTCGTCGGCGTCGTCGGCGCCCGCGTGCATCCGGCCCTCGAAGTACTCCACGACCGGGGACGGGACGACCGGGACCTCGCCCAAGTAGACCTTGCCGCTCGATCCGTCGATCGAGATCACGTCGCCCTCCTCGACGACATGCCCACCCGGCACCGTCATCCGGCGCCGCTTGGTGTCGACCTCCAACTCCTCCGCGCCGCACACGCACGTCTTGCCCATGCCCCGCGCCACGACGGCCGCGTGGGACGTCTTGCCGCCGCGCGACGTGAGGATGCCCTCCGCCGCGATCATGCCGTCGAGGTCGTCCGGGTTCGTCTCACGGCGGACCAGGATCACCTTCTCGCCCGAACGCGACCACTTCACCGCCGTGTACGAGTCGAAGACCACCTTGCCGACCGCCGCACCCGGCGAGGCCGCGATGCCCCGCCCGACCTTCTGGACCTTCGCCTCGTCGTCGAAGCGCGGGAACATCAGCTGCGCCAACTGTGCGCCGGTGACCCGCTGGAGGGCCTCCGCCTCGTCGATCAGCCCCTGGTCGACGAGTTGGGTCGCGATGCGGAAGGCCGCACCCGCCGTCCGCTTCCCCACCCGCGTCTGGAGCATCCACAACTGCCCGCGCTCGATGGTGAATTCGATGTCGCAGAGATCCTTGTAGTGGTTCTCCAGGGTCTTCATGATCTGCATGAGCTGGTCGTACGACGCCTTGTCGATCTGCTCGAGTTCCGCGAGGGGCACGGTGTTTCGGATGCCGGCTACGACGTCCTCGCCCTGCGCGTTCTGCAAGTAGTCGCCGTAGACGCCCTGGTGGCCGCTGGCGGGGTCGCGAGTGAAGGCGACGCCCGTGCCGCCCCCAATAGATGTAGCCGTGGGGCCGAGGTTGCCGAAGACCATCGAGCAGACGTTGACCGCCGTGCCGAGGTCGTGCGGGATGCGTTCCTGGCGGCGGTAGAGCTTGGCGCGGTCGGTGTTCCAGGAGTCGAAGACCGCGTGGATGGCGAGGTCCATCTGCTCGCGCGGGTCCTGCGGGAAGTCGCGGCCCGCCTCGGTCTTGACGATCCGCTTGAACCGGGTGACCAGCTTCTTCAGGTCGGCCGCGTCCAACTCGGTGTCCACGACCACCTTCTTGGCGTCCTTGGCCTTGTCGAGCGCCTCCTCGAAGAGGTCGCCGTCGACGCCGAGGACGGTCTTGCCGAACATCTGGATGAGGCGGCGGTACGAGTCCCACGCGAAGCGCTCGTCGCCGGCCTGCTTCGCCAGGCCCTGCACGGACTTGTCGGAGAGGCCGATGTTCAGGACGGTGTCCATCATGCCGGGCATGGAGAACTTCGCCCCGGAGCGGACCGACACGAGGAGGGGATCGTCGGCCTGCCCGAGCTGCTTGCCCATGGTCGCTTCGAGCGCGTCGAGGTGTGCACTCACCTCGTCACGCAGTGCCGCGGGTTCGTCTCCGCTGTCGAGGTAGGTCTTGCACGCCTCGGTCGTGATGGTGAAACCGGGAGGCACGGGAAGGCCCAGGTTCGTCATCTCGGCGAGGTTGGCACCCTTGCCGCCGAGGAGGTCCTTGAGGTCCTTGTTTCCCTCGGTGAAGTCGTAGACGAACTTCACTACGTGGGGTTCTTTGTTTTCCGACACGGGTCTCGACTCCTCGGGACGCGGGTGGCTGCCCTGACGGCCAGGAACATACCCAGATCGAAGGCGTCTGGGTACGTCCACTTGCATGTCATGCGTCTGTAACCGGCAGTCCGCCAGCGGATCGAAAGTCAAAGCTCGGCAAGCGAACACCGCCGGATGTTTTCACTTCTTGAACGCAACACCGCCCAGGCGCGGAGTTATGCGCTCATGCGAGCGGGTTACGGCTCGCCTGTTTTCGATCGATGAACGATCAAGGGGTGGCACGGAGTGCCACCCCTTGGAGAAGTGCAGCCGCGCAAGATCCGCTCACCTGAGCGCCACCCCTATCAAAGGTGGCGAGAATCACGCTTCTACAACCGCCCGGATTTCACCATCCGGACGAGTCTCGGGACGGAAACGCGGACGTCACATGCCCAACGCGAGCAACCGCTCCTCGACCCGCTCCGGCGCGTACAGGTGCTCCACGACCAGCGCGCCCGCCCCCACCAGCCCGGCCCGCTCACCGAGCCGTGAGGTGAGCACGTGCAGATGAGCGGTGGAGCGCGGCAGTGCCCGCTGGTACAGCAGCTCGCGTACGCCCGTGAGGAAGGAGGTGCCGGCCAGGTCTCCCGCGATCATCAGCACCCCGGGGTTGAGCAGCGTCACCACGGTCGCCAGGACGTCCCCGACCTGCCGTCCCGCCTCGCGGGCGAACGCGGCCGCTCCCGGATGCCCGGACGCCAGCAGGTCCCGCACATCCGAGCCGGACGCCGCCGGCACCCCGGTCTCGACCAGCCGTCGCGCCACGGCGCCACCACTGGCGACGGCGGCGAGGCAGCCGTAGGACCCGCAACGGCACAGCGCCTGCGCGCCCGCCGGGACGCGGATGTGGCCGATGTCGCCCGCGCCGCCGTCGATCCCCCGGAAGATGGAGCCGCCGACGACCACTCCCGCGCCGATACCCGTCGACACCTTGACCAGGACGAAGGCCGAGCAGTCGGGGTGGCCGGTGCGCTGTTCGCCGTAGGCCATGAGGTTGGCGTCGTTGTCGACGAGGACCGGGACCCGGGGGGCGCCGGTGTGTTCGGTGAAGGCGCGGGCCAGGCGGCCTCTTATGTCGTAGGCGTCCCAGCCGGGCATCATCGGCGGCTGGACGACGCGGCCGGTCTCGCTGTCGACGGGTCCGGGGACCGCGAGGCCGATCCCGCAGACCTCGGACGGCCGGTGTCCGGCCTTCTCCAGGAGTTCGGCGAACCAGCGGCCGAGTTCGCCGAGTACTGCGTCCGGGCCGTCCTCGATGACGAGCGTGCCGCCGTGCTCGGCGAGGATCTCGCCGGTGAGGGAGAGGACGCACGCGCGCGCGTGGCGGGTGTCCAGGTCCGCCGCGAGGACTACGGCGTGGGCGTCGTCGAACTCCAGGGTGATCGAGGGTCTGCCGCCCAGTGGGGAGTCCACCGGACCGCCCGCGCCCTCGCGCAGCCAGCCCGCGCGGAAGAGCCGGTCCAGGCGCTGACCGACGGTCGCGCGTGAGAGTCCGGTCACCTGTTGGAGGGCGCCGCGGGTCGTGGCACGCCCGGTGCGTACCAGTTCGAGCAGATCGCCGGCGCTCGCTTGACCTCGTCCAGTCATGCGCACCCCCTTGTGTTTCTCAACCCTGCATTACATATTGAGTTTTGCGTGTTAAATAGACGTAACCCTACGGTAGCCATGACCGAACCGGTCGGCACGATGTGTTTCGTGGAGTCCCGAGTGGATCGCACTGCCCAGCTCACAGCCCTCCCCGTGGAACGCACCTTCGTATACGATCCGCCACCCTTGTCAGGTTCGCTGCATCTCAGGGCAGCTGCCGTACTGGAAGGGAACTGGACGGGTGCCTCAACCGTCCCCTCCCGCGGTCTGTATCCGCACCAGTGGTCCTGGGACTCCGCGTTCATCGCCATCGGTCTGCGGCACCTCTCGCCGCTGCGGGCGCAGACGGAGCTGGAGACGCTGCTCGCCGCCCAGTGGGGCGACGGCCGTATCCCGCACATCGTCTTCAACCCCTCCGTACCGCTCGACGCGTACTTCCCGAGCCCCGACTTCTGGCGCTCCTCGACCGCGGGACGCACCGCGGGCGCCCCGCGCACCGTACAGACCTCGGGCATCGTGCAGCCACCGGTCCACGCGCTCGCCGCCTGGCTGGTCCACTGCGCGGACCCGGGCCTCTCCCGCGCGCGTGGCTTCCTCGCCGGTGTCTACCCCCGGCTGGCCGCCTGGCACCGCTATCTGCTGCACCGGCGGGACTTGGGCGGGGGCGGACTCGCGTCCGTCGTGCATCCCTGGGAACAGGGTATGGACAACAGCCCTTGCTGGGATGCCCCGTTGGGCCGGATCACGCCGGCCCCGGCCCGCTCCTTCCGCCGCGCCGACCTCGACCACGGGGCCGCCGAGGACCGGCCTACGGACCTCGACTACGGCCGTTACGTGCGCCTCGCGACGGACTACCGGGACGGCGAATACGCCGACGGGGCAAGCGAGTTCGCGGTGGAGGACCCGTCCTTCAACGCCCTGCTCATCGCCTCCGAGCACGCACTGGCCCGTATCGCCCGGGAGTTGGGCGCGACGGGCACGGCCCGGCACGCACGCGCGGAGCGGTTGACGGGGGTGCTGATCGAGCGGCTGTGGGACCCGACGGAGGGCATGTTCTTCTGCCGGGACGTAAGGGGGGAAGGGCTGATCCCCGAGCGCAGTGTCTCCGGGCTGATCCCGCTCCTCCTCCCCGACCTGCCCCGGGACATCAGCAGCGCCCTCGTCCGTACGGCGTCCGGCCCGCACTTCGGGCTCGGCGACACCACCGAACTCCCGCCCAGTTACGACCTGTTGGGCGAGGCGTTCGATCCGCACCGGTACTGGCGCGGGCCGGCCTGGTTCAACACGAGCTGGCTGCTGGAGCGCGGCCTGCGACTGCACGGCGAGCGGGCGCGGGCGGACGCGTTGCGCGAGGCGGTCCTGGAGACCGCCGCCGCCACCGACTTCGCCGAGTACGTCGACCCGTACGACGGCGAGGCGTGCGGCGCGACCGGCTTCAGCTGGACCGCCGCGCTGACCCTCGATCTGCTCCACGAGCGCCCCGGGCACGGCGTGTCCGGCACGGTCCTCGGCACGTTCGACATGAGTGACACACGTGACTGACACGGACGTCAGTGACACAGAAGTCAAGGTCGCCAGAAGAGTCAAGGGAGGGGACCGGGGATGACGGACCGGCATCATCTGCTCGTGCACGGCGGGACGTTCGCAGCCGTGGGCGACGGCGGGGACATCAGCGGCGTACGGGGCGGCAGTTCCCCGGACGGGTTATTCGTGAGGGACGCGCGGCATCTGAGCCGTTGGCAGTTGACGGTCGACGGCGCGGTGCCGGAGGCTCTGACGCCGGTGGCCGACGGGGACATGGCGCGCTGTGTCCTCGTCCCGCGCGGCGGCCGCCAGGAGCCGCCCGCGCACACGCTCTTCCGTGAACAGGCCGTCGGTGACGGCTCGTTCGTCGAATCGCTGAAGGTGACCAGCAACCGTCCGGTGCCGACGACGGTCCGGCTCGCGGTCACCGCGGACGCCGACTTCACCGACCAGTTCGAACTGCGCTCCGACTACCGCACGTACGCGAAGATCGGCGCCACCCGCTCCCGCCAAGTCCTGGAGGACGGCGTCGAGTTCGCCTACCAGCGCGGCGAATGGCGTTCTTGTACGACGGTCACGGCCGAGCCCGCCCCCGACGGCGTCGAGGAGACCGGCACCGGCGCCCGCCGCATGGTGTGGACCCTGGACCTGGAGCCGCACGGCACCGCCGAGTTGGCGCTCCGCGTGATGGCCCGCCCGCACGGCGACAAGCGCGCCCGGCGGGTACCGCGCTCACCGTCCGCCCTGAACGACCAACTCATCGCGCTGGAGGGCGAGTACGTCCAGGGCGTCTCCTTCCCCACCGGCTGGCCGGAGTTGGCGGCGGCCTGCGCCCGGGGCCTGTCGGACCTGGCCTCGCTCCAGGTCCCGGCGACGGGTCCCGACGGCGAGGAACTGCGCGTACCGGCGGCGGGGGCACCGTGGTTCCTGACCCTGCTGGGCCGGGACGCGCTCCTCACGTCCCTCTTCGCGCTCCCGTACCGTCCCCAACTCGCCGCCGCCACACTGCCGGCGCTCGCCGCGACGCAGGCGACGGCGGTGGGCGCGGAGTCGGTGTCGCAGCCCGGCAAGATCGTGCACGAGGTGCGGCACGGCGAGTTGGCGCACTTCGGGCAGGTGCCGTACGGGCGTTACTACGGCTCGGTGGACGCGACGCCGCTGTTCCTGGTGCTGCTCGGCGCGTATGTGGAGCAGACCGGCGACGTGACCCTGGCCCGGCGCCTGGAGCCCAACGCCCGTGCGGCGATCGGCTGGATGCTGGATCACGGCGGTCTGACCTCGCGCGGCTACCTGGTGTACCGCGCGGACCAGGGCGGCCTGGCCAACCAGAACTGGAAGGACTCCCCCGGCGCGATCTGCGGCGCCGACGGCACGCGGGCGAGCGGTCCGGTGATGGCGGCGGGGGCGCAGGGGTACGCGTACGACGCGCTGCGCCGCACGGCCCAACTCGCCCGCACGGTATGGGAGGACGAGACGTACGCGGCCCTCCTGGAACAGGCGGCGTCCGACCTCCGGGACCGTTTCCAGCGGGACTTCTGGATGCGGGAGCACTCCTTCCCGGCGCTGGCGCTGGACGGCGAGGGCCGCCAGGTGGACGCGCTGGCGTCGGACGCGGGCCACCTGCTCTGGTCCGGTCTCCTCGACAAGGAGTACGGCGAGCTGGTCGGCCGCAGGCTGCTGGCCCCGGACTTCTTCTCGGGCTGGGGAGTCCGCACCCTGGCCTCGGGCCAAGCGGCGTACCACCCTCTCTCGTACCACCGGGGTTCGGTCTGGCCGCACGACAACGCGCTGATCACGCTGGGCCTGGCCCGCTACGGCCTGCACGACGAGGCCCGCACGGTCGCGCACGCGCTGGTCGACGCGGCGACGGCGACCGGCCACCGCCTCCCGGAGGTCCTCGCGGGCTACGGCCGCGACACCCACCCGGAGCCGGTTCCGTACCCGCACGCGTGCGTACGGGAGTCCCGTTCGGCGGCTGCTCCATTGGCGCTGCTCACGGCGGTAGGGGGCGCGTGACGCAACGGTGATAAGCCGTTTGCCGGGTGTTTGCCCAGTTCCGTGAACAGGGGCCCGAGGCAACTCGTACGGAAGAGCGGCGGTCCTGCCTCCCCAGTCGGACCGCCCCTCCACTCCGATCACGGGCCTCGCACGGAAGGACCTTCGGGTTGCCTCAGCACACGAGCACGCGCAAGACACCGAACACGGCCGGGGCAGCCGAGGCCTCCGGCGGTTCCGCGGACACCGAGGCCAACTCCGTTGCCGGAGCGGGGATTTCCGCGGCCGGCTCGGACTCGGGTGAGGTCGAGCCGGCCGAGCCGAGCGAGCCTTCGGCAGCTGCGGAGAAGCGGGGCGGGACCGGTACCGCCGGGGTCGCCGACGACACCGAGGCCGCCCTCGCCGGGGTCACGGAAGCGGAAGCCGACGTGCCCGCGAGCGCGGAGAGCGGGGCCGGGTCCGAGAGCAAGGCCGGGTCCGAGACCGGTTCCGCCGCGGACGCCGACACTGAGGCCGACGGCGCTTCTCCCACCGCCGAGACCGAGCGCGCCGGGCACACCGCGTCCGAGCGAGCCGTAGAAGCCACGTCCGAAGCCCCGTCGAAGGCCGCTGACGAAGCCGAGCCCACCGACACCGCGGCCGCAGGCTCCCAAGCCCCTGGCTCCGAGGCCGGTGCTTCTCCCTCCGCCGCAAAGGCCGAGCAGGCCGAGAACACCGCCTCCGACCGGGCCGTAGAAACTCCGTCCGCCGCTTCGGCGAAGGCCGCGTCCGACACCGCGGAGCCCGGGACGGCTGACCACACGGACGCCGCCGACACCGGGGCCGCAGACTCCCCAGCCCCCGGCGCCGAGGCCTCCGAGCCCTCCGAGGAGACCGCCGCGTCCGCCCCGGACACGGAAGCCGACGCCGAACCTGAAGGCGACGCCGACGCAGTCGCCGATCCCTCCTCCGGTACCACCCCCCGCCCCACTCGCCCCGCCCCCCGTTCCTGGAGCAGCCGGCTCGGGTTGCGCCGCCGGATACAGGCCTGGCGGGAGAAGCATCCCGTCGCCGCTCGCGTGCTCTCCTGGACGCTTACCGTCCTCGCCGCCGTTCTCGTCTACGTCTGTCTGCAGATGCCGACGACGTTGAACAGCCTGAAGCCGACCCAGTTCATGCGGCTTCCGGCGGAGGCGATCCTGGGGGCTGTCGTGCTGGTCAGCCTGCCGCGGCGGCCGCGGATCGTGCTGGCGGCGTTCTCCGGTGCTCTCGCCGCCGTCGTGGCGATCCTGAACATGCTCGACATGGGGTTCAACGAATACCTGGGCCGGGGCTTCAACGTCATCCTGGACTGGAGCCTGTTCGGCGACGCCCAGAGCTATCTCAAGGACACGCTCGGCGGAGCGGCCACCTCCGGCATCACCGTCGGCCTGATCCTCTTCGTCCTGCTGCTGATCGTCCTGGTCGCCCTGGCCACGGTCCGGCTCGGGAACCTGCTCGCCGCGCACAAGGCCGGCTCGTCCCGGGGCGCGCTGATCGCCGGTACCGTCTGGATCACCTGCACGGCGTTCGGCCTCCAGCTCTCCGGCGTGCCGCTCGCCGCCGACCACGCCGCCGCGGTCGTCAAGCTCAGGACCGTGGCGATCCGCAACACCCTGCGCGACGAGGCCGAGTTCCAGAAGGTCGCCAAGGTCGACGCCTTCGGCAACACCCCGGGCAGCCAGCTCCTCCCGGACCTGCGCGGCAAGGACATGATCTTCACCTTCATCGAGAGCTACGGCCGTAGCGCGATCGAGGACCCGATCATGGCGCCCGGCGTCGACTCGACCCTCGCCGCCGACACCAAGGCCCTGTCGAAGGCGGGCTTCGCCGCGAAGAGCGGCTGGCTGACCTCGGCGACGTACGGCGGCAGCAGCTGGCTCGGCCACTCCACCACCATGTCGGGCCTGTGGGTCAACAACCAGCAGCGCTACCGCACGGTGATGGCCAGCGACCACCTGAGCCTGACCGACGCCTTCAAGAAGACCGGCGACTACGACACCGTCGGCGTGATGCCGGGCATCCAGAAGGGCTGGCCCGAGCAGAGCTTCTACGGCCTCGACAAGGTCTACAACGCCTTCCAACTCGGCTACCAGGGACCGAAGTTCAGCTGGTCGACGATGCCCGACCAGTACGCGCTGGAGCAGTTCCAGAAGCAGGTCCACAGCAAGCCGCGCACCGACGGCAAGGCGCTGATGTCGCTGCTGATCCTGACCTCCAGCCACCAGCCCTGGGCGCCGATCCCGAAGATGGTCCCGTGGGACCAGTTGGGCAACGGTTCGATCTTCGACGCGATCCAGAAGGCCGGCAACAAGGCGTCCGACGTCATCGCCGACTCCACCAAGTCCCGTGAGGAGTACGGCAAGTCGATCCAGTACTCGGTGAACTCCCTCACCCAGTGGCTGGAGCGCTACGGCAACGACAACACCGTGCTCGTCTTCCTCGGCGACCACCAGCCGATCGCCCGGGTCAGCGGCAGCCACGCCAGCCGTGACGTCCCGATCTCGATCGTCGCCAAGGACCCCAAGGTCCTTGCGAAGGTCGACAGTTGGAACTGGACCGACGGCCTGCGCCCCGCGCACGACGCCCCGGTGTGGAAGATGAGCGCCTTCCGCGACAAGTTCCTCACGGCGTACGGCTCGACGCCCCACCCGAAGACGAACTGACAACCCAGGGCCGGGGGTTCAGCCCCCGGACGTGTCCAATTCCGCGTCCTCGCCGATCCCCGCGCAGTCGTACGGGTCCTTCAGCCAACCGTCCGGCAACACCACCCGGTTGTTGCCGGACGTACGGCCGCGGGGCCCGTCCGCGCCCACCGGCCAGGGCTGGTCGAGGTTCAACTCGTCGAGCCCGGACCGAAGTTCCTCCAGCGAGGACGTGATCGCGAGGCGCTTGCGCATCTCGCTCCCGACCGCGAAGCCCTTCAGGTACCAGGCGACGTGCTTGCGGAAGTCGATGACACCGCGCGCCTCGTCCCCGATCCACTCACCGAGCAGGGTCGCGTGCCGCACCATGACATCGGCGACCTCGCGCAACGACGGCTCCAGGACGTCCTGTTCACGCCCCTCGAAGGCCGCCACAAGGTCGGCGAACAGCCACGGCCGCCCGAGGCACCCGCGCCCGACCACGACCCCGTCGCACCCGGTCTCCCGCACCATCCGCAGCGCGTCCTGCGCGGACCAGATGTCGCCGTTGCCGAGCACGGGGATCTCCGGCACATGCTCCTTCAGCCGCGCGATCGCGTCCCAGTCCGCCGTACCGCCGTAGTGCTGGGCGGCCGTGCGCCCGTGCAGCGCGATGGACGTGATGCCTTCCTCGACAGCGATGCGGCCGGCGTCGAGGAAGGTGATGTGGTCGTCGTCGATGCCCTTGCGCATCTTCATCGTGACGGGCAGGTCACCGGCCCCGCTGACGGCCTCCTTCAGGATCGCCCGCAGCAGGTTCCGCTTGTACGGCAGCGCGGAGCCGCCGCCCTTGCGGGTGACCTTCGGCACGGGGCAGCCGAAGTTGAGGTCGATGTGGTCGGCGAGCCCCTCCTCCGCGATCATGCGGACGGCCTTGCCGACGGTCGCGGGGTCGACGCCGTACAGCTGGATCGAGCGAGGCTTCTCGGTCTCGTCGAAACGGATCAGCTGCATGGTCTTGTCGTTGCGCTCGACCAGCGCCCGGGTCGTGATCATCTCGCTCACGAACAGACCCTTGCCGCCGCTGAACTCCCGGCACAGGGTGCGGAAGGGCGCGTTGGTGATCCCGGCCATGGGGGCCAGGACGACGGGCGGCGCGACGGTGTGCGGGCCGACCTGCAAAGGAGTCACAGGCGGGGTCGCAGCCGGGGACGCGGGCGGGGAGACAGGCGCGGAGACGGGCGTGGACATTGCTCCATTGTCCCGCACCGCTCCCGGTGCCCGACCCCACCCGGTGCCCTCGCCCCGCCCAGGATCATGTATCGGTAATTAGTTAGCCGCACTATCGAGTTTGGCGTACGATGGTGCGCATGCCCGAGCTCAGCCACCGCCGCCGACAGCTGGTGCTCGCGATCTGCTGCATGAGCCTGCTGATCGTGAGCCTGGACGTGACCATCCTGAACGTCGCACTGCCCGCGATGCAGACCGATCTGCACGCCTCGACCTCCGGTCTGCAGTGGACGATCGACGCGTACACCCTGGTCCTGGCCTCCCTGCTGATGCTGGCGGGTTCCACCGCCGACCGCATCGGCCGCAAGCGGGTCTTCATCGCCGGCCTGGTG
Source organism: Streptomyces prunicolor (assembly GCF_045162825.1). Taxonomy (NCBI): domain Bacteria; kingdom Bacillati; phylum Actinomycetota; class Actinomycetes; order Kitasatosporales; family Streptomycetaceae; genus Streptomyces; species Streptomyces prunicolor. Next base: position 3,556,453 of record NZ_CP108676.1, read on the forward strand.
GTCTTCAGCCTCGGCTCACTGCTCTGCTCCCTCGCACCCGATCTGGACGCGCTGATCTGGTTCCGCATGATCCAGGCGGTCGGCGGCTCGATGCTCAACCCCGTCGCCATGTCGATCATCACCAACACCTTCACCGAGCCGCGCGAGCGCGCCCGGGCGATCGGTGTGTGGGGCGCGGTCGTCGGCATATCGATGGCCGCCGGGCCGCTGATCGGCGGGCTGCTCGTGGACTCGGTCGGCTGGCGCTCGATCTTCTGGATCAACCTGCCGGTGGGCCTGGCCGCGCTGCTGCTCACGCTGAAGTTCATCCCCGAGTCCCGCGCGCCCAAGGCCCGCCGTGCCGACCCGGTCGGCCAGCTCATGGTGATCGCCCTGTTCGGCTCCCTGACGTACGCGATCATCGAGGCGCCGGAGTCCGGGTTCACCTCGATCCTGCCCTTCGCGATCCTCGCGCTGGCCGCCCTCGCCGGGCTCCTCTGGTACGAGCCGCGGCGCGACGAACCCCTCATCGACCTGCGGTTCTTCCGTTCGGCGCCGTTCAGTGGGGCGACGGTGATCGCGATCAGCGCGTTCTCGGCGCTGGGCGGCTTCCTGTTCCTGTCCACGCTGTATCTGCAGAACGTGGTGGGGCTCGACGCGCTGCACGCCGGTCTGTGGATGCTGCCGATGGCCGTGCCCACGTTCCTGTGCGCGCCGATCTCGGGGCGGCTGGTCGGTAGTCGGGGGCCGCGCATATCCCTGCTGATCGCGGGGACCGCGATGACGGCGAGTGCGGTGCTGTTCGCGGGGTTCGAGGCGGAGACGTCGAGCGTCTCGCGGTTCATCGGGTACGCGCTGTTCGGGATCGGGTTCGGGTTTGTGAACGCGCCGATCACCAACACGGCGGTGTCCGGGATGCCGCGGGCTCAGGCGGGGGTTGCGGCGGCGGTGGCGTCCACGAGTCGGCAGTTGGGGCAGACGCTCGGGGTTGCCGTGGTGGGGGCGGTGTTGGCTTCCGGGGTGGTGGCGTCGTCGTACAAGGAGACGTTTGTGTCTGCTGCTCGGCCGGGGTGGTGGATTTTGGTGGCGTGCGGGCTTGCGGTGCTGGTGCTGGGGGCGGTTACCAGTGGGGCTTGGGCTCGGCGGACTGCTGAACGTACGGCTGACAAGTTGTCGTCTGTTGAAGTACGCGAGGCTGCGGGTATTAGCGCTTAGTTTTGCGGCTGAAGGCGCGTGGGGGCTGGTCGCGCCCACGCGGCGGTAGCCGCAAATCAGATACAGCCCCGCGCCCCTGCGTATCTCACCTTGCCTGCGCTATTTTGTTCAGCTTCTCCAGGCGTCCCCTCGACTCCTCGTCCGCGGGAGCGTACGTCACCATCCTCGGGCCCCTCGCCGGGCCCAGCCACAGGTCTGTGTGGTCGACCGTGATGCGGCCCACGTGGGTGTTGCGGAACTCCTTACGGCGCGGGCTCGCGCCCATGACCTCGTGGCGATCCCAGACCTCGCAGAACTCGGGGGACTTGCGCAGGCGCTTGAGGAGGGTCTTCCAGGTGGGGTCGGCGAGGTGGTCGGCCATCGAGCCGCGGAAGCGTGCGGCCATGAGGCGCTGGCTCTTCTCCAGGTGCACGATCGACGACTGCCACTCCTCGTGCGTGTAGGAGAGGATCATGCAGTTGCGGTCCTCGGGCGGCACCGCTTCCAGGTCGCACAGCAGCATCCCGTAGGTGCGGTTGTAGGCGAGGATGTCGTACCTGCTGTTCTGCAGACAGGCCGGGATCGGGTCCAGTTGGTCGAGCATCGCCTGTAGGGCGGGTGTGACGACCGCGCAGCTCGTGGCCGGTTGCGGGTCGATCGCACCGGCCAGCTGGAAGAGGTGGGAGCGTTCGCTGCTGTCCAGGAACAGGGTCCGGGCCAGCGCGTCGAGGACCTGTACCGAGACCTGGATGTCCCGGGCCTGTTCGAGCCACGTGTACCAGGTGACCCCGACCGCGGCGAGCTGCGCGACCTCCTCGCGGCGCAGGCCGGGAGTGCGGCGCCGGGTGCCGCGCGGCAGGCCGACCTGCTCGGGGGTGATGTGCTCCCGGCGGTGACGCAGGAACGCGGCGAGTTCATGGCGCCGGACCGTCGACGCAGTCTGCGGCGCACCTGCGGCCTCGACCGCCGCCCCCGTCACCGCTGCCTCTGTCACCGTCTCCTGTGCCATCGTCGTCATCACCCCAGTCTGCCGCTGCACGAAGCCTGTTTCCAGGTAGTCCTGCTACCAGGATAAGGACACTCTGGTACCAGTCTCCCGGGAGGCGCACGCTCGTCAGCGTGACCGAAACCATCGCTTCCCGCACCGTCAGATCCCCGGCGGCGGCACCCGTGCTCAGCGGCCTCGGACTGTTCACGGTGCTGCTGGCCGCGGCGCTGCCCCTCATCGACTTCTTCATCGTGAACGTGGCCCTGCCGACCATCGGCAAGGACCTCTCGGCGAGCGAGGCCGTCCTCGAACTCGTCGTCGCCGGCTACGGAGTCTCGTACGCCGTGCTGCTCGTCCTCGGCGGACGGCTCGGCGACCTGTTCGGGCGCCGTCGGCTGTTCCTGGGCGGGATGGCCGCGTTCGGCGTCACCTCGCTCGCGTGCGGGCTCGCGCCCACCGCCTGGACGCTGGTCGCCGCGCGGATCGCGCAGGGCGCGGCGTCCGCGGCGATGCTCCCGCAGGTCCTCGCCACCATCCAGTCCGCGACCCAGGGCCCGCGCCGCGCCAAGGCGATGGGCCTGTACGGCGCGACCGCCGGCCTCGCCATGGTGGCCGGCCAGATCCTCGGCGGGATCCTGGTCGCCGCCGACATCGCCGGTACCGGCTGGCGCGCGGTGTTCCTGGTGAACGTGCCGGTCGTCGTCATCGGACTGTTCCTGGCCGCCAAGGTCGTACCGGAGACGCGTTCCCAGCACCCCGAACCGGTGGACGTGCCCGGCACCTTCCTGCTCGCCGCGTCCCTGCTGGCGCTGCTCGTGCCGCTGACCGAGGGCCGGGCGGCGGGCTGGCCGCTGTGGACGTGGCTGTCGCTGGCCGCGTTCCCGGGGCTCGCGTCGGCCTTCTACGCCGTGGAGCGCAGGGCCGACCGGCAGGGCCGTACGCCGCTGGTGCCGCCGAGTCTGCTGGCGCTGACCTCGCTGCGGCGCGGGCTGGTGATGATCCTGCCGTTCGCGATCGGCTTCAGCGGGTTCATGTTCGTGATCGCGGTGGCGTTGCAGAGCGGCGCGGGTCTCGGCCCGGTCGCGGCGGGCCTCGCGCTCGTCCCGCTGGCGGTGACCTTCTTCCTCGCCTCGCTCGCCGGGCCGCGCCTGGTGGCCCGGTACGGCACGCGGGTCGTGACGGCGGGGTCGGTCATACAGGCGGTGGGGCTCGGCCTGATCGTGCTGGCCGTGTGGCGCTCCTGGCCGCACCTCGGGTTCGTCGAACTGCTCCCGGGCGCGGCGGTCGCCGGCGCCGGTCAGGCGCTCCAACTCCCCATCATCTTCCGGATCATCCTGTCCGAGGTCCCGGCCGCCCGTGCCGGTGTGGGCGCCGGGGTCATGGTCACCACCCAGCAGTCCGCGCTGGCGCTGGGCGTGGCCACGCTCGGCACCCTCTTCCTGTCGCTGATCCCGGGCATGGGTATGCGCGACGCCCTGGCGATCACCCTGCTCGCGCAGTTGGCGGGCGTCGTCCTGACCGGGCTGCTCAGCCTGCGCCTGCCGCGCACGATCGGCTGATCGAGCCGACCCACCGGACGTCACGCCGGATGTCATGTTCACAGCTTGGACAACTCGGCGTGAATTGAACCCTGTTGATGTTGGTCTTGCTGCACACTCGGTGCCGGAGACTCCTGAACGGAGGCGAGGCGCATGTTGCAGATCAACACGAGCAAAGTGAGCCGCTGGGACCAGCACGGGCGGGAACATGTCGTCCGCGTGCAGCGCAAGGGCGCGCAGCGCACGATCGTGTGCGACACCTGCGGCTGGAAGAAGAACGCGCAGTTCCTGCCCTGGCTGAAGGCGGAGGAACACCTGGCCGAGGAGCACCAGGCGACGGTGGACCCGTCGGCGGCGTAGGCGCCGGGCACCGATGAGTTTCCGACGCCGGTCCGGTCGTACATCCCGTAGACACGACTAAGACGACTACGACGACTACGACCGCGACCGGCACCGGAAGGCCCACCGATGAGCGAACTGCGCGAGACCCTGATCCAACAGGTCAAGGACGGGGCGGTCCCGGGCGCCGTGGGTCTGGTGGCCCGTGGTGCCGCCGTCGAGGTGGTGGCCGTCGGCTCGGTGGACGCCGAGGGCACGGCCCCGATGACCCGGGACTCGATCTTCCGGATCGCGTCGATCACGAAGCCGATCACGGCGGCTGCGGTGCTGATGCTGGTGGAGGACGGGGTCCTCGGCCTCGACTCCCCCGTGGACGAGTGGCTGCCGGAACTGGCGAAACCGATGGCGGTCCGCACCCCTTCCAGTCCCGTCGACGACCTGGTCCCGGCGGCCCGGCCGATCACGGTCGAGGACCTGCTCAGCTCCCGCCCGGGCTGGGGCTTCCCGTCGGACTTCTCGCTCCCGGCGGTGCAGCAGCTGTTCGGGGTGCAGAAGGACGGCCGGTTCCTCCAGTCGTGGCCGGACCCGGACACCTGGGTCGCGGACCTGGCCAGGGTCCCGCTCCTGCACCAGCCGGGCGCGGCGTGGCTGTACGGCACGGCGTCCGACCTGCAAGGTGTGCTGGTGGCGCGCGCGTCGGGCCGCACCCTCCCGGAGTTCCTGGCCGAGCGGATCTTCGAACCGCTCGGCATGACGGACACGGCGTTCGAGGTCCCGGAGTCGAAGCGGTCGCGCTTCACCAGCTACTACAGCCCCACCCCGGCGGGCGGCCTGGAACTGACGGACACCCCGGACGGCCAGTGGAACCGCACCCCCGCCTTCCCCTCGGGCGGCGGCGGACTGGTCTCCACGGCGGACGACTGGCTGGCCTTCGCCCGCATGCTCATGGGAGACGGCCCGGAACTCCTCACCCCCACCTCGGTGAGCCGTATGACCACGAACCACCTCACGGCCGCCCAGCGCGAGGCCGCCACCCTCTTCCTGGAGGGCCAGGGCTGGGGCTACGGCGGCCAGGTCGACGTCACCCCGATCGACCCGTGGAACGTCCCCGGCCGCTACGGCTGGGTCGGCGGCACCGGCACCACGGCCCACATCGTGCCGCCCACCGGCACGGTCACGATCCTGCTGACCCAGGCGGGCATGGCGAACCCGACCCCGACGAAGGTGATGCGCGACTTCTGGCGGTGCACGGCAAGCAGCTGATCCTCAGCCCCGCAGTCCGCGCAGCAACAGCTCCACCATCGCCTCGAACTCGCCCTCCACGCCCGGCTTCAGCCACTCCCGCGCGTAGGACGGGTCGTGGAAGCGGCCCGTCGCCTGGAAGACGGCGCGGGCCGCGACGGCCGGGTCGGCGACCGTGAAGGCACCGCTCTCGACGCCCGCGCGGACGATCTCCGTCAGCTGGCCGGTGAGTTCGTCGATGTGGTCGCCGACCGCCTCGCCCGCCTCCTCGGCGAGGACCGAGTACGTGGCGAAGAGTTCGGGATCGCCGCCCGCCTTCTTCCGCTTGGCCTCGAACAACCCCGCCAGCCAGTGCCGCAGCCGGGTCTCCGGGTCGTGGTCCCCCGTCACGAAACGGGCCAACGTCTGCGAAGTCCGGTCCAGCCAGCGCTTGGTGACCGCCTCGCGCAGGGTGGCCTTCGTACGGAAGTGCCGGTAGACGGTGCCATGGCTGACGCCGAGCGCGCGGGCCACGTCCACCACGGTGGCCTTCGCCGGGCCGTGGCGGCGCAGCACCTCCTCGGTCGCTTCGAGGATGCGCTCGGCGGTCAGGGTCTCGCTCGGTGCCATGACGAAGACCGTACCCGCAGGCGGGATCAGTGCTCGCTGTCGAGGTGCGCCATCATCGCCGACGGGTAGCGGTCACCCACCGCCGAGTCCGCCGGTACGGCCGCCTCGATCGCCGCCAGGTCCGCCGCGTCCAGTACGACGTCCAGCGCGCCCAGCGACTCGGTCAGCCGCTCCCGGGTGCGGGCGCCGACCAGCGGGACGATGTCCTCGCCCCGTGACAGCACCCAGGCGATGGCGAGTTGGGCGACGGAGACGCCCTTCTGCTCGGCGAGCTTGCGCAACTGCTCGACCAGGGTCAGGTTGCGCTGGAGGTTCTCGCCCTGGAAACGCGGCGAGTGCGCCCGGAAGTCGCTCGCGCCGAGCTGCCGGTCGGTCGTGAAGTGCCCGGAGATCAGTCCCCGGGACAGCACGCCGTACGCGGTGACGGAGATGCCCAACTCGCGGGTGACGGGCAGGATCCGGTCCTCGATGCCGCGCGTGATCAGCGCGTACTCCAGCTGTACGTCCGCGATCGGCGCGGTCGCGGCGGCCCGGCGGATCGTGTCGGCGCCGACCTCGCTGAGGCCGATGTGCCGGACGTAGCCCTGCTCGACCAGCTCGGCGATCGCGCCGACCGTCTCCTCGATCGGTACGCCGGCGTCGACCCGGGCGATCCGGTAGACGTCGATGTGGTCGACGCCGAGGCGCTGGAGCGAGTACGCGGCGAAGTTCTTGACCGCGGCGGGCCTGCCGTCGTAGCCGCTCCAGCCGCCGTCAGGACCGCGCAGCGCCCCGAACTTCACGCTGGTGAGCGCCTGTTCGCGGCGGGCGGCGGGGGCGGTGCGCAGGGCCTCGCCGATCAGCAGCTCGTTGTGGCCCATGGCGTAGAAGTCGCCGGTGTCGAGGAGCGTGACGCCCGCTTCGAGGGCGGCGTGGATGGTGGCGATGGACTCCGTGCGGTCGGCGACGCCGTACAGCGCGGACATGCCCATGCAGCCGAGGCCGAGGGCGGAGACCTGGGGGCCGGTGGTTCCGAGTGTGCGCGTGGGGATCGTCATGCATGCCACCTTGGCATGACAGCTGACAGATTTCAATATCTGTCATTCCATACTTGTCAGCGTGATCCGCGCCCGTCAGCGCGGTCGGCTGGTACAGACCTCTTGACGAAAGGTCTGGACCACGCGCACTGTCATGCCTACGACACCTCACCGCACCCCCACCGGGAGGCCCGTATGCTCCGCCATGCCCTGCGCCTGCTCGCCGCCGCCCTGACGACGGCCTGCCTCGCCCAACTCCCCATCGCCGGGGCCGCGTCCGCGGCCGACACCTGCGCCGTGAAGTCCCGCCCGGCCGGCAAGGTCCTCCAGGGCTACTGGGAGAACTGGGACGGCTCCGCCAACGGCGTCCACCCGCCCTTCGGCTGGACCCCGATCACCAACTCCGCGATCGCCACCCACGGTTACAACGTGATCAACGCGGCCTTCCCGGTCATCCGTTCCGACGGAACGGCCCTGTGGGAGGACGGCATGGACGCGGGCGTGAAGGTGGCAACGCCGGCCGAGATGTGCGCGGCGAAGGCCTCCGGCCAGACGATCCTGATGTCGATCGGCGGCGCCGCCGCGGGCATCGACCTCAGCTCGTCCACGGTCGCCGACAAGTTCGTCTCGACGATCGTGCCGATCCTGAAGAAGTACAACTTCGACGGCATCGACATAGACATCGAGACGGGCCTGGTCGGCAGCGGAAGCATCACCCAACTCTCCACATCCCAGGCCAACTTGATCCGCATCATCGACGGCATCCTCGCGCAGATGCCGGCCGGCTTCGGCCTGACGATGGCCCCGGAGACGGCGTACGTCACCGGCGGCAGCATCACGTACGGCTCGATCTGGGGCGCGTATCTCCCGATCGTGAAGAAGTACGCGGACAACGGCCGCCTGTGGTGGCTCAACATGCAGTACTACAACGGCAGCATGTACGGCTGCTCCGGCGACTCGTACTCGGCCGGCACCGTCGCGGGCTTCACCGCCCAGACCGACTGCCTCAACAAGGGCCTGGTCGTGCAGGGTACGACGATCAAGGTCCCCTACGACAAGCAAGTACCGGGCCTGCCCGCCCAGTCGGGCGCGGGCGGCGGCTACATGTCACCGTCCCTGGTCTCCCAGGCGTGGAAGCACTACGGCACGTCCCTCAAGGGCCTGATGACCTGGTCGATCAACTGGGACGGCTCCAAGAACTGGACGTTCGGCGACAACGTGAAGTCCCTGCAAGGGCGTTGAGACTCACCTGGCCGTGAGGGCGAGCTTCGCCCCCAGCGCCACGAACGACCCCGCGAAGCTCCGCCGCAGCCATGTCATCACCCTCGGCCGTGAGGTGACGTGGCTGCGGACGGAGGCGGCGAGGACGCCGTACGCGGCGAAGACGACGAACGTCGCCAGCATGAAGACACCGCTGAGCGCCAACATCCTTACGGTGGAGTGGGGTTCATCGGGACTCACGAACTGGGGCAGGAAGGCGAAGAAGAAGATCGTCAGCTTCGGGTTGAGGATGTTGATCAGCACGCCCCTGACGATCACGCGACCGGCGGACAGAGGCGCGCTGTCCTGGTCGACATCGATCGCCGCCTTGTCCTTCACGGTCGCCCACGCCATGTAGAGGAGATAGGCGACACCGGCGTACTTGAGCACCTGGAAGGCGACGGCACTGGCGTTCAGCAGCGCGGCCAGCCCGACGACGGTGGCCAGCACGTGCGGCACGATTCCCAGCGTGCAGGCGAAGGCCGCGAGGACGCTCGCGCGACGCCCCCGGGAGAGACCGGCGGCCAGGGCGTAGACGACGCCGGTGCCGGGGGTGACGACCACGACGAGTGTGGTGAGGAGAAAGGCGAGGCTCATGGGGCCAGACTGGCGGCGCCGCAGGCCTCGCGGCAGGGCCAATGGGCCGCCGGCATCGGGGACCAATCACCAACGCCGGACGGGCATTTCCAGCCCGTCCGGCGTTCGACTGTCCAGGCGCCGGTTCAGGCGATCTCAGCCCGTCCGGCGTTTGAGGACGAGGCCCCTTCAGGGCCGAAGCAGGGTCTGGGGGCGCAGCCCCCAGCGACGGCGCCCCCGACAGACCTAGGCACCAACCAGACGCCCGGCCAGGTAGCCCTCGATCTGGTCGAGAGACACCCGCTCCTGCTTCATGGAGTCGCGCTCGCGCACCGTCACCGCGTTGTCCTCAAGCGTGTCGAAGTCGACCGTCACGCAGTACGGCGTACCGATCTCGTCCTGGCGGCGGTAGCGGCGGCCGATCGCACCCGCGTCGTCGAACTCGATGTTCCAGTTCTGACGGAGCGCGGCGGCAAGGCCCTTGGCCTTCGGGGACAGCTCGGGGTTGCGGGAAAGGGGGAGGACGGCCACCTTCACCGGGGCGAGGCGGTGGTCCAGGCGGAGCACCGTGCGCTTCTCCAACTTGCCCTTGGCGTTGGGCGCTTCGTCCTCGACGTAGGCGTCGAGCAGGAACGCCAGCATCGCGCGGCCGACACCGGCGGCGGGCTCGATGACGTACGGCGTCCAGCGCTCCTGGGCCTCCTGGTCGAAGAAGGAGAGGTCCTGGCCGGAGGCCTTGGAGTGGGCGTTCAGGTCGTAGTCGGTGCGGTTGGCGACACCCTCCAGCTCGCCCCACTCGTTGCCGCCGAACTGGAAGCGGTACTCGATGTCAGCGGTGCGCTTGGAGTAGTGGGAGAGCTTCTCCTTGGGGTGGTCGTACCACCGCATGTTCTCCTCGCGCAGGCCCAGGCCGGTGTACCAGTTCCAGCGCTGCTCCATCCAGTACTCCTGCCACGTCTCGTCCTCGCCCGGCTTGACGAAGAACTCCATCTCCATCTGCTCGAACTCGCGGGTCCGGAAGATGAAGTTGCCGGGCGTGATCTCGTTGCGGAAGGACTTGCCCATCTGCGCGATGCCGAACGGCGGCTTCTTGCGCGAAGCGGTCTGCACCTGGGCGAAGTTGGTGAAGATGCCCTGGGCGGTCTCGGGGCGCAGATAGGCGACGGAGCCGGTGTCCTGCGTCGGGCCCAGGTGGGTGGAGAGCAGGCCGGAGAACTCCTTGGGCTCGGTGAACTGGCCCTTGTTGCCGCAGTTGGGGCAGTTGATGTCGGCGAGGCCCTTCTCGGGGGCGCGGCCATGCTTGGCCTCGTACGCCTCCTCCAGGTGGTCCGCGCGGAACCGCTTGTGGCACGAGGTGCACTCGGTCAGCGGGTCCGAGAAAGTGGCGACATGGCCGGAGGCGACCCAGACATCGGGGGCCAGGATCACGGACGAGTCGATACCGACCACGTCCTCGCGCGACGTCACCATGTAGCGCCACCACTGGCGCTTCAGGTTCTCCTTGAGCTCGACACCCAAGGGCCCGTAGTCCCAAGCGGCGCGCTGGCCACCGTAGATCTCACTACTGGGGAATACGAAGCCACGGCGCTTGCTCAGGCTGACGATGGTGTCGATCTTGTCGGCGGCCACGATGCTCTCTTCATGACGAATGGACGGTAAGGAGGGGCGGCGCGAAGCGCCTCGATGGGGGGTGGTGGTCGGGAGACGGGCGGGCGAATGACTTAGGTTACCGGCGCGCCCTACCCCCGTATCAAATCGGTTCCTCACCCGGCGCTTGTTGACAACGGTTTCCATGTCAGTTGAAAATGAGTGTCATGAACGTACGACGACGCCGCATCTCCGGAATACCCGCGATCGCGATAGCCGCGGCCACCGCCCTGGGTCTCGGGACCCTCTCCGCCTGCTCCGACACCGCGTCCGCGGCCAACACGGACAAGTTCGACGTCGTCGCGGCGTTCTACCCACTCCAGTACCTCGCCGAGCAGATCGGCGGGGACCACGTCCACGTCACCAGCCTGACGAAGCCCGGCCAGGAACCGCACGACCTGGAGATCAGCGCGCAGCAGACCGCCGCGCTCGGGGAGTCCGACGCGGTGCTCTACCTCAAGAACCTCCAGCCCGCCGTCGACGACGCGGTGAGCCAGTCCGAGGTCAAGACGAAGATCGACGCGGCCTCCCTGACCACGGAGGAGAAGCACGGCAACGAGGTCGGCGGCCACGCGGCCACGCACGACACCTCGAAGAACGAGGAACTGGCCGGCCTCGACCCCCACATCTGGCTCGACCCGGTGCGCTACGCCCAGGTCGCCGAGGGCGTCGGCAAGGCCTTCGAAAAGGCCGACCCCAAGAACGCGGCCGACTACAAGACCAACACCGCGGCCCTGGTCAAGAAGCTGGACGCGCTCAACACCGAGTTCAAGACGGGCCTCGCGAACACGAAGACCAAGGTGTTCATCACCACGCACGCCGCCTTCGGCTACCTCGCCGAGCGCTACGGCCTCACCGAGGAGGCCATCAACGGCCTCGACCCCGAGTCGGAGCCAAGTGCCAAGCGCGTCAAGGACCTTGAGAAGATGGCCAAGGCCGACGGCGTCACCACCGTGTTCTACGAGACGCTCGTCAGCGACAAGACCGCGAAGACCATCGCCGCCGACGCGAACCTGAAGACGGACGTCCTCGACCCGATCGAGGGCATCACCAAGAAGTCCCGCGGCAAGGACTACTTCTCGGTCCAGCAGGCCAACCTCAAGGCGTTGCAGACGGCCCTGGGAACCAAGTGAGCTACAGCAGTACGGAGGACACAGTGGCCGAGCCCGTCATATCGCTGCGCGGAGTCCGCGCCGAGCTGGGCTCGCGCCCCGTCCTGCGTGGCATCGACCTCACCGTGCGCCGCGGTGAGGTGGTCGCGCTGCTCGGCGCCAACGGCTCCGGCAAGTCGACCGCGATCCGCACGATCATCGGCCAAGTCCCGCTCAGCGGGGGCGAGATCGAGCTGTTCGGCACCCCGCGCCGCGCCTTCCGCGACTGGCGGCGCGTGGGTTACGTACCGCAGCGCACGACGGCCGGGGGCGGGGTGCCCGCCACGGTCACCGAGATCGTCGCGTCCGGCCGCCTCTCCCGCGCCCGCTTCGGCCTGCTGCGCAAGGCGGACCACGAGGCCGTACGGCACGCCCTGGAGCTGGTCGGGATGGCGGACCGCGCCAAGGACTCCGTCGACGCGCTCTCCGGCGGCCAGCACCAGCGGGTGCTGATCGCCCGCGCGCTCGCCGCGGAACCCGAACTCCTCATCATGGACGAGCCGATGGCGGGCGTGGACCTGGCCAGCCAGCAGGTGCTGGCGGACACCCTGACCCGCCAAGTCACCGAAGGCGCAACGGTGTTGCTCGTCCTGCACGAACTCGGCCCGCTGGAACCGCTGATCGACCGCGCGGTCGTCCTGCGCGACGGCTGCGTCCAGCACGACGGCCCGCCCCCGCGCGCCCTGGGCCAGCACGCCCTGCCCGGCCACGACCACGTACACCCGCACTCGGCGGACGCCGAACCGATCCGCACGGGACTGCTGAGCTGATGGACATCCTCAACTACCCCTTCATGGAGCGGGCGCTCATCGCGGCCGTCCTCGTCGGCATCACCGCCCCCGCGATCGGCATCTACCTCGTCCAGCGCCGCCAGCCCCTCATGGGCGACGGCATCGGCCACGTCGCGATGACCGGCGTGGGCCTCGGCTTCCTCCTCAACGCGTCCCCGGTCTGGATGGCCACCGCCGTCTCCGCCCTCGGCTCGGTCCTCATGGAACTGATCCGCTGGTACGGCAAGACCCGCGGCGACATCGCCCTCGCGATGCTCTTCTACGGCGGCATGGCGGGCGGCGTGATGTTCGTCAACCTCGCGCCGGGCGGCTCGAACGCCAACCTGAGCTCGTACCTCTTCGGCTCCCTCTCGACGGTCTCGCAGTCCGACGTGACGGCGATCGGCATCCTCGCCGGCTTCGTGATCGTGGTCACGCTGGGGCTGCGGCGGCAGCTGTTCGCCGTGAACCACGACGAGGAGTTCGCGCGGGTCACCGGCCTGCCCGTGCGCGCCCTGAACCTGCTGACGGCGGTCACCGCGGCCGTCACGGTCACCGTCGCGATGCGGGTCGTGGGCCTGATCCTGGTGTCCGCGCTGATGGTGGTGCCGGTCGCCGCCGCGCAGCAGCTCACCCGCAGTTTCGCCGCGACCCTCGCGATCGCGGGCGCGATCGGCGTGACCGTGACGGTCAGCGGCACCGTCACCTCGTACTACCAGAACGTCCCGCCCGGCGCGACGATCGTGCTCCTGACGATCGCCGCGTTCATCGCCCTGACCGCGCTGGCGACCCCGCTGGCGAGGCGCCGGGCCCGGGCCGCAGCCGCCGCGCGACCGGCCGGGGACCCGGTGGAATGCGCGATTCCAGCCACCCGGGGGGCCGCCGACGAGGTCGGTGTCTGACCATGCACAGCCCGGGCTGGCACAATGGCTCGGCACAGTGCAGACGTGAGGAGGCAACGGTGACGACGGCCGGTCCGCCCGTAAAGGGACGCTCCACCCGCCAGCGTGCCGCCGTGTCGGCGGCGCTCAACGAGGTCGACGAGTTCCGCAGTGCCCAGGATCTCCACGACATGCTCAAGCACAAGGGTGACTCGGTGGGCCTGACCACGGTCTACCGCACCCTCCAGAACCTCGCCGACGCGGGTGAGGTCGACGTCCTGCGCACGGACGAGGGCGAGTCCGTGTACCGCCGCTGCTCCACGGGCGACCACCATCACCACCTGGTGTGCCGGGTTTGCGGCAAGGCGGTGGAGGTGGAGGGCCCGGCTGTGGAGAAGTGGGCGGAGGCGATCGCGGCGGAGCACGGGTACGTGAACGTGGCGCACACGGTGGAGATCTTCGGCACGTGCGCGGAGTGCGCGGCGGCGGGCTGAGGCCCTAGACCCGGCTCAGGTGGGCGTCGAGGATCGCCCGCAGCCGGTCCACGTCGGCGGGGTCCCGCAGACCGCGCTTGGGCAGCAGCGTGAAGTTGAGAGCGTTCTTCTCGGGGCTGAACATATAGAAGCCGTCCGCCGTCTCCCGATAGCGAGGCTGCACGGTCCAGTTGAGCGAGGTGAACGAGTCGTCGGTGGCCACGGTCACCCCGGCGTCCGTCACGGTCACCCGGATCACCCCCCGCCGCTCCGCGAGGCGCTGGAACTGGCGCGCCTGGATCCGCGGCAGGAACACCAGGGCCACCACCACGGCGCACACACCGATGATCAGCGGGATCGGCACCGACCTGCCCTTGGCCAGTGAGGTCGCGATCGCCATCACGGCGAAGAAGGCCCCGATCCCCAGCAGCCAGAGTTGTCTTCGCGTCGAAGGGATGAGGCCCCTGCGCGCTCTCAGCGCCGCCGCGAAGTCCTCGACGACCGGCCGGTACTCCAGCTCGACCACTCGCCCCGTCACGTCATCCCGCCCCATGTCCATGAGGCGGGATGCTAGCCGTAGTGGTCAGCCCTCCTCGGGCCGCCCCCGCATCGCCTGCTCCATCGCGAGCAGCTTCTCGTTCGGCACCGCGCCGCCGAACCGGCGGTCCCGCTGGGCGAATTCGACGCACGCGCGCCACAGGTCACGGCGGTCGAAGTCCGGCCAGAGCACGTCCTGGAAGACCATCTCGGCGTAAGCGCTCTGCCAGATCAGGTAGTTGGAGGTGCGCTGTTCGCCGCTGGGGCGCAGGAAGAGGTCGACCTCGGGCATGTCCGGGTAGTACATGTACTTGGCGAAGGTCTTCTCGTCGACCTTGGCCGGGTCGAGCCGACCCGCCTTCACATCCTCGGCCAACGCCCTTGCCGCATCGGCGATTTCGGCCCGGCCGCCGTAGTTCATGCAGAAGTACAGCGTGAGCGCGTCGTTGTTCTTGGTCTGCTCCTGCGCGATCTGGAGCTCCTTGGCGACCGAGCGCCACAGCTTGGGCATACGGCCCACCCACCGCACCCGGATGCCGAGTTCGTCGAGGGTGTCGCGGGTCTTGCGGATGAAGTCGCGGTTGAAGTTCATGAGGAAGCGCACCTCGTCGGGCGACCGCTTCCAGTTCTCGGTGGAGAAGGCGTACAGCGAGATCGCGCCGACCCCCATCTCGACGCCGCCCTGGAGCACGTCCAACACCCGCTCGGCGCCGACCTTGTGGCCCTCGGTGCGCGGCAGCCCCCGCTCCTTCGCCCACCGCCCGTTCCCATCCATGACGATCGCCACGTGCTTCGGGATCAGCTCACCGGGCAGCTTCGGCGCGGTGGCCCCGGACGGGTGCGGCTCCGGCGCCTTGTACTCGCGCCGCTGGCGCCCCAGGATCCCGCGTACGGCCATGTGCTTCTCGTCTCCTCTTTCCGACTGCTTCTCTACGACCTGCTACGACTTCTCCACGTACCGCAGCGAACGAAGTCCACGTTCCAGATGCCAGTGCAGATAGGCGGACACCAGCCCGCTGCCCTCCCGCACATGCCGCGCCTCGCACGCGTCCGCCGTCGCCCAGTCTCCCGTAAGCAGCGCACCGAGGAGTTCCAGGGCCTGCGGTGAGGGTACGACGCTCCCGGCCACCCGGCAGTCGGCGCAGACGACCCCACCCGACGCCACGGAGAAGAACCGGTTCGGTCCCGGCATCCCGCACTTCGCGCAGTCCCCGAAGCTTGGCGCATAGCCGTTGACGGCGAGCGAACGCAGCAGGAACGCGTCGAGGATGAGATGCGGAGCGTGCTCCGCACCGGCCAGCGTCCGCAGCCCGCCCACGAGCAGCAGATACTGCTGTACGGCGGGCTCGCCCTCGTGATCGGTGAACCGCTCGGCCGTCTCCAGCATCGCCGTACCGGCGGTGTACCGCGCGTAGTCGGCGACGATCCCGCCACCGTACGGAGCGATGGTCTCGCTCTGGGTGCACAACGGCAGCCCGCGGCCGATGAGTTCGCTGCCCCGCGCGAAGAACTGCACGTCCACATGGGAGAAGGGTTCCAGCCGGGCGCCGAACTTCGACTTGGTCCGCCGCACCCCGCGCGCCACGGCCCGCACTCGCCCGTGACCCCGGGTGAGCAGCGTGATGATCCGGTCCGCCTCACCCAGCTTCTGGGTGCGCAGCACAATGCCGTCGTCGCGGAACAGACTCATGCCGCCCATTGTCCCCTACGGCCCTGTGGCGCCACGACGCTTCAAGGCACCTCACCGCGACTGCGGGCGTTCGCGTACGCGGTCGCCGCGCTCAGCCGCTCGGCCGGGGTCGCGTCGCGTACGGCGCCCGGCTCGACGTCCCACTCCCGCCCGCCGCCGTACGGGCGCAGCTGAACATAAGGCCCCTCGTGCCCCATGACGATGCCCACTCTCCCGTTACGGGTGTCCACGGCGACCGATCCGACAGGCGGCTTCATCGCTCTCCTCGCACCCGAATCCGGAATTCCATCAAGGTGTCCTTCGCCTCCCAGCAGTGTGCCCACACCTGACTCCCCTCCCTTTTCGAGTTTCACGCTTCTCAACTCCGGGGCGCCCTTGCGCCCCTACACTCGGCAGGAGTCTGTCGACCACAACTGCGGTACATACCAAGGGTGTTGGCCATGGCCAACGCTTAGCGGCAGCGGCTCGGGAGTTCCACGAAACCGGGGGCACGCGGGAACCAGGGGCGCACGTTTCAGTCCCGGCGCTTATTCCGGCCACTTCGAACAGCCAATTCGGAAACCGAAACCGGCACCGCCGATCCGGTTTGACGAGATTCCACGAACCGACGGCATTTCCGCCCCCTGCCCAGGCCGGAAACGGCAACGGCAACGGCAACGGAGGTTCGGATGAGAAAAACGAGCCGACGCACAGGCGCGGCCGACCGGCTGCGCGGCTATCGACCCGACCAGCCGGGCAGGGACTCGGTGGGCGCGTGCATCGCATGGGCACTTGATCCGCCTGTGGCTGGCCCGACGGTGCTCGTACGGCGCCGACGGCATCGCGGCCGTACGGCCGTACCACTGGGCCCGGCCGCCGCCCACGACGTACCGGCCCACCGCTCCCGTCACCTGGGAGCCCGCCAGGTGCCCGCGTCAGCTGTCAGAGCGGGTTGATACGGGCCTTGAGCAGGCAGAACTCATTGCCTTCGGGGTCGGCCAGGACATGCCACTGCTCCTCCCCCGTCTGCCCGATGTCGACCGGGCGTGCCCCGATCGCCAGCAGACGCTCCAGCTCGGCGTCCTGGTCGCGGTCGGTGGGGTTGACGTCGATGTGCAGCCGCAGCTTCCCCGGCTCCGGCTCGTCCCTGCGGCTGAAGAAAAGCGTCGGATGCGGCCCACCGAACCCTTCCGGCGTCCCGATCTCCGCCCACTGCCCCTCCTCGCGCTCCAGCACGACGAAGTCGAGAACCTCGCACCAGAACCGCGCCAGCACCTCGGGGTCACGACACCCGAGCACCAACTCACCGATACGACACGCCACAACGGCCTCCCAGCTATGAGAACAACCTCGCGACCGTAGCGGACGAGACGGGCACGGGCGACGCGTTTTCCGGGGGGGCGGGTCCTAACTCACCGAGACCAGTCCCGCCTCATAGGCCAGGATCACCAGCTGGACCCGGTCCCTCGCGTCCAGCTTGGTGAAGAGGCGGGTCAGGTAGGTCTTCGCCGTGGCCACGCTGATGCACAGCTCGGCCGCGATCTCCGTGTTGGACAGCCCCGAGCCGACCAGCGTCAGCACTTCGCGTTCCCGCTCCGTGATCCGTGTCAACTCCCGGCGAGTGCGCGCCAGTTCGGGGCGGGACGCCGCGAAGTCGCGGATCAGGCGCCGGGTCACGCTCGGGGCGATCAGGGCGTCTCCGGCGGCCACCACCCGTACCGCGCCGATGATGTCGTCGAGGGCCATGTCCTTGACCAGGAACCCGGACGCGCCCGCGCGCAACGCGCCGTAGACGTGATCGTCGTCGTCGAAGGTGGTGAGGACGACGACCCTGGCCGCCGCCGAACTCTCCGTGATCCTGCGTGTGGCCTCGATCCCGTCCGTCCCGGGCATGCGGATGTCCATCACCACGACGTCCGGCGCGAGTTGAGCCGTCAGCCGCACCGCCTCCGCCCCGTCGCCCGCCTCCCCGACGACCTCCACGTCGTCGAGGTCGGCCATCACCATCCGCAGTGCCGTACGGATGAGTTGCTGGTCGTCGGCGAGGAGCACACGGACGGGCCCGCTCATCGGGCCACCGCCGTCGGCACCGGCACCGGAAGCCGGACCGCGACCCGGAAGCCGCCCTCGGGGCGCGGTGCCGCCGTGAACTCCCCCTGTAGCAGGGCCACTCGCTCCCGCATGCCCGCCAGCCCGAATCCGGTGTCGGTGGCCGTGCCGTGGCCACGCCCGTCGTCGGTGACCTCCAGGGCGAGTTCGTCGTCGCCGTAGTCGAGGGTGACCCGGCACACGCTCGTCCCCGCGTGCCGTACGACGTTGGTGACGGACTCCTGGATGATGCGGAACGCCGACAGGTCGATGTCGGGCGGGAGTTGGCGCGGCTCACCGCGCCGCCGCACGTCGACCCGTACGCCGGCCGCCGTGGTCGTGGCGGCGAGCCGGTCGACGTCACCGAGGCCTGCGGGCAGGACGGGAGCCGCGTCGGCCGCCCGCAGCGCGACGAGCATGCGGCGCAGCCCGGCCAGGGTCTCCCGGCCCTCGTGCTCCACCGCGCGCATCGCCTCCCGCGCGGCCTCCGGCTGGGTCGTGGTGACCCGGGCCGCCGCGCCCGCCTGGAGGGCGATGATGCCGATGCTGTGCGCCACGGTGTCGTGCATCTCCCGTGCGATACGCAGGCGTTCGGCGGTGACGGCCTGCGTCGCGGTCTGCGCGGTGAGCCGCTCGGCGTACGCACGGCCCTGCCGCACGGAGTTGCCGATCAGCCAGGCGACGACGGCCGAGAGAGCGAGCGCCGACCAGCTCTGCCAGTCGCCCCGGCCGGTGTCGTAGAGAGCGACGAGGGGGCGGCCGAGGCCGGTCCGGGTGAGTTCGTAGACGGGCAGGACGGCGATCGCGAGGGCGAGGGCGGTGAGGCTCCGGCGGCGGTCGGAGCTCGCGGCGATCCAGCCCACGGCGATGTCGATCGCCGCGTAGTGGACCAGCCCGATCGTCAGCGCGTTCAGCCCCAGCGTCACGGCGTACGTCCCCACCACCAGCAGCCCGTTCCCGGACAGCGGGCGCCGACGCAGCAGCACGCACCCGGCCAGGGCGAGGGCACTGCCCGACGCGATGAGCACCCAGCCGGCCGGCGTGGGCGGGTAGGCAAACGTCGGCATGAAGGGGAGGTGGAAGAAGGCGCGGACCGCGAACAGCGTGCCGTAGATCCAGGGCACCCCCGCCCAGGCGCCCGGCGGTACGCGCTTGAGCAGGGGCAGCGGTGGGGTGGTGGGCATACCGGGATCGTAGGAGCGGGGGGTGAGTGCGGGCATCGGTCCGGGGGTGTACGACCTGGGTCGACATCGACGCCGGACGAATGTCAGCGCCGGGCCGATGCCGGGAACCGGCCGCCCGCGACACCGTGCTCCCGTGATTGAAGTCGACGAACTGACGAAGCGGTACGGCCCCACCACCGCCGTACGCGAACTGTCCTTCATGGTCCGGCCCGGGCACGTCACCGGATTCCTCGGCCCGAACGGCGCCGGCAGGACGACAACTCTGCGGATGCTGCTGGGACTTGTGGCGCCGACCGGCGGGAGCGCCACGATCAGCGGTCACACCTTCCGCCGTCATGCGCGCGGGCTGCGCCACGTCGGTGCGCTGCTGGACGCGAACGATGTGCACGGCGGGCGGTCCGCGCGGGCGCACCTGCGGACACTGGCCCGCAGCAACCGCATCCCCGCGAGCCGGGTGGAGGAGGTGCTCACTGAGGTAGGCCTCACCGGAGCGGCGGCCCGGCGCCGCGTCGGCGGCTACTCCCTCGGCATGAAGCAACGGCTCGGCATCGCGACCGCCCTGCTCGGCGACCCGTCCGTCCTCCTCTTCGACGAGCCGCTCAACGGCCCTGATCCGGAAGGGGTGTTGTGGGTGCGGGGCCTGTTCCGGAAGCTGGCGGCGGAGGGTCGTACCGTCTTCGTCTCCAGCCATCTGATGTCCGAGCTGGAGAACACGGCCGACCACCTCGTCGTCATCGGCAGGGGCGAACTGATCGCCGCCGAGAGCCTCGAGGACTTCGCCGCACGCGGCACGGCCCCGACGGTGACCGTGCGGACACCGGATGCGGGCGCGCTGGCCGCCGTACTGGCGTCGGAGGGCGCAGTGGTGACGCCGTACGACGAGGAGACGCTGAAGGTGACCGGGGTGGGCGCCACCCGTATCGGCGAGCTGGTGCACGAACACGGCTTCCTCCTGCGGGAGTTGGCGACCGAGCACAACTCCCTGGAGGCGGCCTTCATGGAACTGACCGCCGACAGCGTCGAATACCTCGCCGGAGACTCCCGATGACCACGATCACCGCACCGCCCGTGCCCGTCCCGCGCTTCACCGATCTCCTGGCCGCCGAGTGGCTCAAACTCCGTACCCTGCGCTCCACTTACTGGGCGCTCGGCACCGGCGCGCTGACCGTGATCGCCTTCAACGCGAACGCCGCTCGTGCCGACTACGTCGACTATCCGCACTACAACGCGATGATGCGCGCGCACTTCGCCACCACCGCGCTGTTCGACTCCTTCACCGACGGCGCCGCGATGATCCTGATCCTGACGGCGGCGAGCGTCGGCGCGATCACGGTCGTGGGCGAGTACTCAACAGGCCTGATCCGTACGACCTTTGCGGCCGTGCCGGACCGCCGGGCGCTGATGTCGGCGAAGGTGGGGGTGGTAACGGCGGTCATGACGGTGTACGGCTTCGTGGTCGCCGGGGCTTCCTTCACGGCGTCCCAGGCGATCCTGTCCGGGCGTGGCCTGGGCCTGTCGATCGGCTACCCCGGCGCCCTGCGGGTGATCGTCGCGTCGGCGCTGCTCGCCCCGGTGTCCGCGCTGGTCGGCATGGCCATGGGCGCGCTGATCCGGCACAGCGCCACGACGATGGTCCTCGCGACCGGCCTCCTGCTCCTCCTGCCCATCTTCGTCACCGAGCGGTACCACTGGACGGCCTGCGTCCGCAACGCCCTTCCCTTCAACGCCTGGGACCGACTCGTCCAGGTCAACTACGGCTACATGCCCTACACGTTGGCCGAGCGGTATCCGGCGACCGTCGGGGGTGCATGGGTGGTGTTCGTGGTGTGGTGGGCGGCTGCGGCGGTGATCACTGTCGTGGTGGTGGACCGGCGGAATGTCTGAGTCAGGGAAGGCTCGGCAGGTCGGGCGGGCTGGCGTCCCACAGTTCGTTGAACCGTGCCATCTGCTCATTCACCCGAGACCCCCGTGCGTTCAGCTCGCTTCTTGACTCCTCCTGTGCCAAGTCAGAGTGCATCTCGAAGTACAGTTCGCCGTCGAAGATCATGAAGTCTCGCCGTCCGCCGCGTCCGACGCCGAGCGGCAGCAGAGACAGCACCGCAACCCGGGCCTCTATACCCAACCTTCTTTGGAATTGGCAGATCTGAAGCAGTTTGTCGTTGACCTCACCAGGATGCGTCACGATGAACAGGCGCCGCACCTTCACCCCGCGTCGCTCGATCGCGTTCCGCTGTACCTTCAGATAGTCCTGCGCATCCGTGGTGTCCCAGTAGGCCACGTCTTCGAAAGTGCTGGTGGCGTCGATACTCCTCGTTGCGTGGCTGGTGAGGCGGACGAGTTGTTCGTTGGGGTCTCCCTGCCAGCCCACGACCATGTTGGCCAGGTCCTCCACGAACACGGAGAGGCGATCCATCTCACCGCGTGCGAAAGCCCTCGCGATCTCCGGACCCTGGTCACCCAGCAGTGTGGCGCTCTCGACCAGCCGCCGCACCTGCTCGGTACCCATCCCTGACCGCTCCAACTCGCTGAAGAGCTTGGTCACATCGCCGACCAGTTGGAACTTCTCCTGGACCATGTCCTTCATCTCGCGGTGATGCGCGTCCAGCACCTCCCGGATGTCTCCGCTCTGGGCACGCTGACCGTGCTCCACCGATGCCAGCCGCCGCTCGAAGTCGATCATGTACTGGACGATGAGCGCGGCACCGCCGATGACGATGGAGACGGCGAGTTTCCACAACTCGTCCTGGGACTGATTGATCAGGTTGGTGATCACGTACGCAATGGTGGCCACGCCGAAGGTGACCAGTGTCTTCAGCAGGACGGGAGGTATGCGTACGCCGCCCGCCGGCGCCGGACCAGGTGTCCCGGATGCTCCGTCCATGACTGTCTCTCCCCCACCGGATCGCGGCCCGGACGGCCGGTTGATCGCGGATGCGCTGGACCTGGGTCTACCACTCCCAGGTGAAGCCGGTCCGGATCGTCGACACAGAATGTCGGACTATTGCCTGCCGGATATCCAGCAGACGCTGACGTAGCTTGATCTCCATCCCCTGCCCCCAGGAAATCTACGCGCTCCGAAATCCGTGGGCCACGATCATCGATGTGTAGCCATCGCGCACCTTGTCCTGCTCCCCCACCCGAATGGTCTGTAACCCCTCCACCCGGTCCAAGAGACTGCTGTGGATCAACTCCCTCCTCACTTTACAGGCGGGGAAATACCTACCACCCACCTCATACCCCTCGGACTCCTCCATGAAAGCGGCGGCGAACGGTGCCCCAGGCTCAAGATGGTCAAGAAAGCATTCTGTTGCCCGCTGGAAATCGGTTTCGGAGGTGGAGAGGGATTCAGCGACGAAGAACATCGTGCCGAGAGTCCAGCGTCTCTGCCGCCCCGCCAGATCGAAGAGATCTCCCTGTTTGACCCGGACGATCTGCTTGAATCTCACTCTCGGGTCATGGGGGTACGCGGCATACGGGCCTTTCCGTGACAACTCCTGCCAGAAGGCATCCCAGTTCGTGTCGTAGGAGTCCAACTGATCCCGGAGATAGGCCACATTCCGCTTCGACCGATCGAGCAGGGTGATCTCCTCGCACCAGGGCAACATCGCGAGGGCCGGATAAAGATTCGGTCCGGCGCCCATGTCGACGCCCCGGACCGGGCGTTCCGGAAACCGACGGAAATGATCACCGAAATGATCGCGAACGATGGCGATGATCTTCGCGTCGACAGGAAGCACTGTGCGATAGTTGTGACTGATGTAGTCCGCTGGG
Source organism: Streptomyces prunicolor (assembly GCF_045162825.1). Taxonomy (NCBI): domain Bacteria; kingdom Bacillati; phylum Actinomycetota; class Actinomycetes; order Kitasatosporales; family Streptomycetaceae; genus Streptomyces; species Streptomyces prunicolor. The sequence continues at coordinate 3,579,365 of NZ_CP108676.1, forward strand.
TTAAACTCGTCCCAGAGTGCTTCCGCATTCAACTGCGGAAGGTCTCCCAGCGATCCTGAAGGCATGGCTCCACCGTATCAACATCACCGATCCACGGGAGCCCCTTTCCCGCGCCATGCAACTGCCACTGATGAATGGGGGCACATGGCGACAACACGCTCCGGATATTAATTCAGGCCCTTGAAAAGTCCTGCTACAACGGGCAATCCTGGACGGATGCCACTGTATGTCCGGTCCGCCGTCGAGAACGACCTAGCCGCACTCAAGAGGCTCGACGTGGAGGCGTTTCCGACAGAGCCGTACCCCTATTTCGTCCTGCGCCAGTACTTCGACCTGTGCCGCGACCATCTCCTGGTGCTAGATGACGGGCACGCCCTGTACGGGTACCTCATCGCGACTCCGCCCGAAGCCGGCCTCAGCTGGATCCTCAGCCTCGGTGTCACCCTGGACCTGCGGGGCCACGGGTTGGGTCGCCGACTGATGGTGGAGTCGCTCAGGCAACTACACTCCGAGCACGCGCGCGAGGTCCGGCTCTCCGTCGCCCACGACAACGACCGGGCCGTCTCCCTCTATCAGCATCTTGGGTTCACTCAGACCGGAGACGTCCGCAACGACTACTTCGGGCCCGGTGAAGATCGCATCCTCATGACACTCGACCTCGCCGATAGTGCCGCGCCAGCGCACGAAACGCCTCCTTCGGCTCCCGGTGCCAGGTTGAACGCGGGTCGTACGGCCGGTCCTCGATGGTCTTGGTGATGGCATAGCTCGCCATGTCGAGGTCGTGGCGGGGATCGTCGGCACGGTGGGGAGCGTCCGGGGTCACGAACTCGAAGGCCATCGCCCCGTACAGGCCCATCGACTCGAAGACCTCCAACAGGCCGACCACGTAAGCGGCTTGGGTATGTTCGCTGCGGATCAGGTGGCCCTTGATCTCCTCCGGGTCCTTGTCGTAGTCGACGACGTTCCAGCCCATGCCGGCCGTCTTCTCGGCGCCCTTGTACGCGCAGGTGCCGAACTCGGTGATGGTCACGGGCTTGCCCCAGCGCTGGTAGTGGCGCAACTCCCTTACGTAGTCGGCTGGTTGGGGGAAGTGCGAGTAGTAGTCGATGCCTACGATGTCGAAGAGGTTCCAGTCGACCTTGTCGTCCTGGGCGGCGGCGTAGCTGAGGTTGCCGTGGAAGACGGAACGGCCCAGCGCCGCCGCCTTCTTGGTGAAGGCGTCCAGCTTGCGCTGCATCCTGGCCGGGTGGAACGTGCCGTCGAGGAGATTCTGGACGCGGTCCAGTACCGTGGCGCCCGGCACGATGCCCGGCACGAACAGCCAGAACTCGCAACCCACGCTGAAGTCGACGCTCGCCCCCTGGCGGCGGAGGCGTTCCGCGAACCGGCCTGTCTCCGCGAGGTGTTCGAGGATGTCCCGCTCGGGGAGGTCGGCGAGGGTGGGCTGGAGCCAGATGTGCAGGCCGAGTTCGGCGGCCTGGGCGGCGGTCGCGGTGCGGCGGTCGACGCCGTCACCGGTGACGTCGACTGTGTCGGCGTGCAACTCGTCGCGGATCGCACGAAGGTCGGCGTGCATACGGTGGGGGCTCCTGGCCGTGCCGGGCACCCCACCCTCACCGACCGTGTAGACGACGCCCCGATGGGCAAGTCCACGTCGAAATCCAAGTCCGCGCCTGCCGTCCGTTGCCGCCGCCCATCCCGCCGGCAGCAGCACGCCCGTCGTCCCCAAGGCCGCTGCCGCAAGAAACCGCCCCCGAGTGATCCCCTGTGTGTTCACCATGCGCCAACCGTGCCGAGCGTGCCTCCGCCCCGCCGTCCTCCGAAGGTCTACGGCTCCACAACCAAGGGATGACTTCCGGTGTCGATCACTGAAGAACCAGTGAACAGCCGCGCGTGCCTGTGATGGTGGCTACTGACTGACTTCCCAGAGTTCGTCGAACCACTTGACGCACCGCTTGACGTGCTCCTCACGTGCGTCCAGCGTCGTCTTGACGTTGACCTGTTTCAGGTCCTGATCCACCTCGTAGCAGAGCGCTCCGTCGAAGATGATGAAGTCGCTCGTCGGCCCCAGCCGAGCGTGCTCCGGTACCTGGGACAGGACCACGACACGAGCCTCGATGCCCAGGGCCTGCTGGTTCTCACAGAGTCCCGTCAGTTCGGCCTCGACGTCTGCGGGCTCATCCACTATGAACAGCCGCCTCACCTTCACCCTCTGTAACTTGATGGCGTCGCGCTGCGCCAGCAGATAACGGCGCCCCGGCTCACTGGTCCAGAAGTTCCGATCGACAGAGGTGCTGGTGGCGTCGATGGTGTCCTTCGTGCACTTCGTGAGAGCCATGAGCCAGTCATGGTTTTCTCCCGGGCTCTCGGCGCTCCTGTTGGTGAGACCCTTCATCAACGACGTGAGCTGGTCGATCTCCTCTCGTGCGAAGGTGTGCACGATCTCGGTGCCCAGCAGGCTCACGCGCGTCGCGCTGTCGGCCAGTTCGGCGACTCCGTCCGGACGCAGCACCGACCGCCCCATCTCACTGAAGAGTTTGGTCGCCTCGTTGATGCGGGCGAAGTTGGTGTTGACCACGTTTTCCATCGCACGGTTGTGTGCGGCGAGGTTCTCGCTCATCTCACTGTTGTGATCGGTCAGACTCTCCCTCATCTCCCGGATGCGATTGCGCTGGCCGGTCTCGATCCCCTCCAACCGACGCTCGAAGTCGTTCATGTACTGGATGATCAGTGCAGCGCCACCGATCACCAAGGAAACGGTCAGTTTCCACACCTGGTCCTGGTTCTGATCGAGGACATTGGTGAGCACATACACGGGCACGGCCACGACAAGGGTGACCAGCGTCTTCTTCACTACTCCTGGCGGTGCGTTCATCTGCGTCTCCCCCGTCGGGATCGTGCACGAACCGGTGGTGTCAGTGCGCTGCCTGCGCCTCTGACGGCAATGGGATGGCCTGAAGGGCCAGTTGGTCGCGGATGCGCTGGACGAGCGTCTGCCACTGCCGGGTGAATCCGGGCTCCGTCTCAAGCACCTCCCACAGGGGGCTCAGGGCCCGGTCCACCCGTGCTCCGGGCATCCACAGGTGGAGCAGATGGTCTACGAGGGGACGCAGCACCTGCATGGTGGCCGGTCCCTCCGCCGCTCCGAGCCGGATTCCGTCGAGCTTCCGCACCACGGTCGTCAACAGCCAGTCGTGCAAGGCCAGATCCTCACAGAGCCCCGCTACGGCGGTTGGCTGCGTCTCCCGCGGCAACCGCAGCTCGACGGTGCGCAGCCCGTCACCTGTGACTGTGAAGCGCGAGAGCGACGCGCCTTCGCCGTCCGGGGCCAGCAGGGCGGCCCAACGCAGCCTGGTGGTCTCGGACTTGAAGGGTGCCCGCTGGTCGAGCAGCGGGTCCCGGCGTAGCTTTGCGAGCAGACCCTCCGTGATGGATCCGAGGTTCAGTTCACCGGAAGGTCCGGATTGACGGCGCATCAGAAAGCCGCTGGCTACGGTTTGTTCGGGCAGTCGTCCCAGGGGCACCAGCATGCCCGGGCGCACGAGGTAGTACCCCCAGGGCATTCGTTGGTCGAGCCCCGCGGCCGGAACGGCGAAGTATGTGGTGGCCTGGAGCACGCGGCCCTCGGTGAGTGCCGCGCGGGAGGCCGCCGTCCCGATGGCCCGGATCTTGGCATTGTTGGCGGTGGGCAGTCGACAGTCGACTCCGGTGAGGACGTCGGGAGAGCGGACGTACAGGTTGGGGCGTTCGGAGACGCTGACCCGTTCGTCCACACGTAGCCGAAGCAGTTGGGCGGCAGCCCGGCCGTCCAGGGAGTGTCGTGCCGGAAGCAGACAGGTGCGCACCTCTCCACAGGTCAGCATCGGCGAGGTGATCCCTTCTCCGGTCGACATCTCAGAGTCCGGGCGGAAAGATGTAGAAGGCGCGGTCCGCGATCTGGGCGGGTATGTCGATGCCCTCCCGGCCGGAACGCTGGGCGACCTGCTGGAGCGCCCCGCTGTCCGCGTGCACCTGGTCGAGGATGACTCGGACGGCGTGTTCGACGGGCAGAAATCGGGTCGGTAACACGGTGCAGGTGAAGTATGCGGTAAACGGTGCTGCCGACGGTGTGAGCTGAAGCAGCGGTGGCAGGGCGTCCCACTCGTGCGGAAAGCCGTCGGAGTTCCAGAGGTGGGGGTGCGGTACCGGCCTGCCGTCGTCGCGCAGCAGTCCGAGGCGGGCCAGTTGCCAGACCGCGGCAAGGAAGGGACACGACCATGTGCGTCGCTCGTCGTGTTCGTCCCACAGCTCGACATCCATGTGGATGGAGTGCCGGACGGCTCCGGTCTCGCTGGGCGGCTTCCAGACGGTGGCCGTCATCGCGGCAGAGGTGCGCAGGGCGGGTGTGCGCTCACCGTTGGTGAGCCAGCCGGTCTGGCTGACGGGGGGACGGAAGCCGTTGCTCCCGGGCGGCGGCGACTCGACCAACCGCCGCATCACGGATTCGGCGAGTTGGACGTCCTTTGCGAGCCGAGCATCCTCGGCGACGGCGCAGCCCGACTCACGGGCCACGTAGTCGATGGCAAGTCCAGCTTCCTCGGCGGCGGCGAGCACCTGCGGCAGGAGTTCAGCAGGGGTGGAGAAACGGGTGAAGTAATCGTCGATGAGGAAACAGGTGCTGAGCCGGAGTGTTCGGCCACCTGTGAGAGCGGCGACACCTGCCCGGGCCGCGTCCAACCAAGGCCGTACGGCCACGAAGTGCGCGCGCAGACGCTCGGGGCCCTCCTGGAGGTCCTCCATGTGCAGATGCCCGAGTTCAAGGGAGAGATGGGAGAGCGGCACGGACTCGGTGCGCGGCTGGGCGCTGGTCTCCCGAAATACGGGTTCCGTCACGGCCGCCCCCAGTGTTTGTCGTCGGTCAGTCTCCCGGCGAGTTCCACCAGCGCCTGCCAAGTCTCCATACTCGCGATCCGGCTGTCGAGGACGTCCTCGTCGGTGATGAGCTGTTCACGCCACAGGAGCACGGGTTCCAGAGGTACGGATCCCAGGACGCGGGTCTTCCCCATGCCGCGCGCGCCCGCCCTGTTGTCGAGCTCCTCGTCGTATTTACGCATCCACACGGACAGGGTGGGCGGCACCTGGGACCACAGGGGCGAGTTGAGGCCGGGCACCGCCGCTCGTACGAAACGGATGGCGCCCGCGAGCGTTTCCTCGTCATGGCCCATTTCCCCGCCGGCCTTCACCATGCCGGAGACGAGTTCGGCTGCGGCCATCACATGCTGCCGAGTCCAACGGTGGAAGATCAGCCAGCGGGCCTGGACACCCCGCATCTCGGGCCGGGCGATCGCGCGCAGGGCCATGTCCATCGCATAGCTGCGCCCGGCGCTCAGATCCACCACGATGATGTCGAACTCTGCGTTCAGCCGAAGGAAGAGATCGACACAGCGGTGCAGGTTCTCCTCGTCGGTGACGAATTCGCCGCCGCCGCGATCTCCGGGCAGCAGCACCAGGCGGCCTGAGCCGCTCGGCCGGTTGCGCAGCACCGTGTGCTCGGTGTCTGCCCAGACGTCGACCCGGGCCGGCTCGCCGATCAGGCCCCTCAGATAGGAGTGCAGGCCCAGTCCCTCGCACCCTTCCAATGCCTTGGGAACGTCGAAAACGGCGGCAGCGGTCGGCGAGCCGAAGTCGAAGTCCACGTAGCAGACCTCGTCACCGCCGAGCGCCCGGTGATAGGCGAGGTTGGCGCTGGTGACCGAACGGCCGGTGCCTCCCTTGTCGGAGGCTGCGAAGATGAGCACGGTTCACCCTCCCGGACGCACGGCGTTCCTGGCGCGTGCCAGGGCGTCGAGTTCGCTGAGTACGTCGAGGGCCAGCGCGTAGGCTGTGCCCGGCTGTTCGTCGAGGAGCTGCCGGGCTCTGCGGAGGTTTACTTCGATGCCCTTCAGGGCCAGGCCTTCCTGGGTGTTGTGCGGAGGCGCCGGCTCCATCTGCTGCTTGCCGAGGAGATGAGTGGACTCGCTGAGCAGGGCACGTGCGAGGGTCGCCAGTTCGGAGCTACGGATCGGAGGCTGCGTGTAAAGCTGCCGCGCGGCGACCATGCACTCGATGACGCGCTCGGTGATGCTCCAGGACAGCGGCACTTCGGCGGCCGGTGAACCGGGGTAGACGGCACGGACGTTGTCCCACAGGCCGGCCCCAACACCGTCTCCGATACGGCGGCTCCACAGGTGGTCCAGAGTCTGCTCGGCAAGCCGGAGCAAGCGGTCGTGCGAGGCTGGGTTGCGCGAGAGCACGCACAGCTGAATGCTCCGCTTCAGCAGCTGCGCCGAGAAGTCCGTCATCGTCCATTGCATGGCCGGGCCCTTGGCGTCGCTGCCCTCCAACGGCAGGGTGACGCCGGGGTTGTGGAGCAGGACGGCCCGGTCCTCCCGGGTCACCCTGCTGGTGATCCGACCGCGTTCGGCGAGACGTTCCATGACGGCGACCGTGCGGGTGAGGTCGTCGTCGGTGGCACGGCGACTCAACAGGTCGTGGACGAGGAGGGCTGTGACGGAGAGTGAGAAGTACTCCGACTCGACCCGCTGCTGACCCGTGGTTCGCCAGGGAATGTCCTCCAGCGGCCACACGTCGTCGCCGAAGCGGGCGATGCCCGACCAGTACTGCCTGGTGATTTCCCAGCGGAGACGCAGGGCCTCGGCGAGCTTCTGCTGCTCGGGGTTGAGCAGGCCGAGGACGAGGGTGCGTTCCGAGAAGAGGTCCTGGATGCCGTCAATGGCCACGACGGTGAAGTAGAGATACGGAACGGCGTGAGCAACGCCTTCGGGTTGAGAGCCGATCTGTTCGGTGGTCTTAACCTCCGGCGCGTCTTTCACCAGGCTCCAGGCCCAGCCGCACTCAAAGAGCTGGCTCTCGTCCCTGAGGCGCTCCTCGACTTCGAGGCCGAGGACGAAACTCTCGCTGATCGTGGCGCGCAGCGCCTCGAAACGGTTCTGGAACTGCTGGAGGACCAGCCGCTCGGACAGCCGTCCCTGGCCCAGGAGCCGACAAAGTGTCCGGCCCTGCGGGGAGTCGGTGTCGAAGACGTTGACGGTGAAGGAGCGCAGGAGGCTCACCATCGCGGCAGTGAGCCGAGTGCTGGTGGCGGTTCTGAGTTCCTGGATCCGCCTCTTCACATCGGTCCGTTGCGTCTTGGTCTCGTACGCCTTCAGGAAGTCGAGGATGGCCAGGCAGAGGGTCACGGACATCGAGAAGGAGTCGACGACGCCCAGTTCGCGTTGTTCCTTGGTGAGTTCGTCCCTCGGTTGTTCGGGGACGAAGTAGTAGCCGCCCCCGAAAGCCGACGTCTCGTCATCGCCGGTGTACTTGTCCATGAACTCGGACAGGACCGCAACCAGGTTTCCGGGGACCTCCGTCGCCCCTCCGGCCCGTTTCAGAACCCTTTGGACGTCGTCCTGGGTGGTGTTCGGATCGTCGAGCCGGAATGCCGGGATTTCGGTGGCCGGATACATGAGACAGAGCAGCCGCTCGGCATCCGCAACACTGCTGCGACCGCCCCATTCACCCCAGTCCCACGCACCACTCGCGAAAGAGTGACGAGCAATCGCCTGCCAGATGTCCAGCAGCTGCTGACGCGGCTTGATCTGCATGCCCCATGCCCCTCAAACAGGTCCTCTCGGCCCGACCGAGAGCGGATCAAGAACCGGGCGGGTTCGCCCTCATCAGATGTTCCACCATTTCAGACGCACTCGTTCATCAAAAAAGGAATTCCGAGTTCCACAGGCCACGATCATCCTCGTGTAACCGTCCCGCAGCAATCCACCTGGTTTACCCACCGGGAAGGTCTTGACGTCATCCGAATAACACCCCAGAACATCTTCGATATTCGACTGACTGACGGAATAACAGGCGGGAAACCATTCCGTGCCGACTTTATAACCTTCGGAGTGCTCCATGAATGCAGCGGCAAAAGGGGCACGAGGCTTGAGGGAACTCATGAAGGAACCCGTCCCGAGCCTGAATTCGTCATAGGATGTGGACATCGACTCGGCAACGAAGAACATGGTGCCAATGGACCAGCGCCCCTGCTTTCGGTGAAGGTCGAAAAGATTCCCCGGCTTGACACGAACGGTCTTCCCGAACCTCGCCCTGGGGTCCACCCCGAGGCCGCTGTAGGCCCGCCCCTTGTCATCCTCCTGAAGTGCCGTCCAGAACTGGTCCCAGGTGGGGTCAAAGTGCTGCTTCTGCTTCTTGAGGTACCCCACATTGGCCGACGAGCGTTCGAGCAGGGTGATCTTCTTGCACCAGGGAAGCATGGCGAGCGCGGGGTACAGGTTGGCTCCGGCGCCCACATCGATACCGGAAAGCCGCCTTCCGGAATTCCCACGGAAGTGATCTTCGAAGTGATCTCGGACGATCGAGATGATCTCCTCATCATCCGGGTGCAGGATACGATAATTGCGGTCAATGTACGCTTCGGGGTCAAAAGAGTCCCAAGGGGCGTCATCGTTCAACTTCTGCTCGCCACTCGGCGATCTCAAGGCCATAGCCCAATGTAGCAACAGCATACCTACCCGACACCCCTTTTGCGCACATTTTCTTTAGAAACCTTTGACCTGATGCACGGCAGGGCCTCAATAACAGGCCAGCTTTGGGGCCAAATTGCGCCTTGAACGAACAGTTGCGACCAGGAATGATGGTCGGGCCCGAGCTGATCGCATCCGAAACAGACTGCGAGCCACCCCGATCGCATTCACCCGTACGTGACGGCACCTCTTTGACTCCTCTCACAAAGGGGACGATATGCCTCCTCTCCCCGGAGACCGATTCCCGTCCGTCACCGGCTCCGCCCTGCGACGACTGGAGCCCGGAGACCGCCACCTGCGGATCAGACCGGGCACTGAAGCGGACCTGCCGGAAGTCGTCCGCCTGGACAAGGAGGCCTTCCCCGAGGGCCCGTACCCCTTCGACGTACTGCGGCAGTGGCTCGACGTGTGCGAGGACCGGATGCTTGTTGCCGACGATGGCACCACCCTGCACGGCTACATCGCGGTGGCTGCCACACCGAATGCCACGCGCACCTGGATTCTCAGCCTCGCCGTGACACCGAGTCGGCGCGGCCGTGGAGTTGGCCGGCAGTTGATGCTGGAGGTGCTGCGACACCTGCGCACCGACGGTGTACGCGAGGTCCGGCTGACAGTGGAGCCTTCCAACACCACCGCCATCGTGCTCTACAGATCCCTGGGCTTCGTGCCGATGGGAGGCGCCCGCAAGAACTACCTCGGACCGGGCAAGGACCGACTGATCCTGGCGCTGTCCCTCTGATCTGCCATAAGCCTCGGGAAAGTACGTGAAGGGCAGGATGCCAGTGCGTGCCAAAGGCCGTCCCGCGCGGCATGGCGAACTGGCCGACGAGGATGGCCGTGTCGAACCGGCGCCCCCGCTCCTGTCCGTTCCACGACATGACACGGCAGCCTAGCCCGTGGCGGACAGCCCCCTGCCCCGCCTAGCGTCGACGTATGCCGATGAACCGAGCCCACCGCAAGCTGTGCAGCTCCGAGGGATGGGCGCAGACGACCAAGGACCGCATACTGCCCTGGGCCCTCGAACACATCGAACTCGGCGCGGACGTACTGGAGATCGGCCCCGGCTACGGCGCCAACCTCCGCGTCCTCGTCGAGCGGGTCGACCATCTCACCGCCGCCGAGATCGACGCCGACACCGCCCGCCTGCTGCAGTCCCAGTGGGGCGACCGGGCCGCCGTGCTCCACGCGGACGGTGCCGAACTGCCGCTGCCGGACGGGGCGTTCGACTCCGTCGTCTGTTTCACGATGCTGCACCATGTGCCCACGGCCGCCCACCAGGACCGCATCTTCGCCGAGGCGTTCCGCGTGCTGCGCCCCGGCGGCACGTTCGCGGGCAGTGACAGTCAACCCAGCTTCCGTTTGCGGGTGTTGCACTTCCGGGACACGATGAACACCCTCGATCCGGCGACGCTTCCCACCCGACTGGAGCGGGCCGGCTTCACGGACGTGGCGGTCGACCTGCACCCGGAGGGCGGTGGCCTACGCTTCCGGGCGCGCCGCGCCTGACTCGCCTACCGCACCCGAGGGCGCCCCGAACCGCCGTACGTACCGCCGCTGCCACGGCGTCTCCACCGCGTGCCGGTCGTAGTGGGCGCGGACGTAGTCGACCGCCTCCCCCGGTGGCACCCCGTCGAGGATCGCGAGACAGGCGAGTGCAGTGCCGGTGCGGCCCCGGCCGCCGGCGCAGGCGAACTCGACGCGCTCGGTGAGCGACCGGTGCCAGGCGTCCGTCAGAACCGCCTGCGCCTCGGCGCGGTCGGCGGGCAGCCGGAAGTCGGGCCAGCGCAACCACCGTGCCGGCCAAGGGACTTGGGGCGGTGGGCTGCCGAGGAGATACACACCGTACGTCGGGACCGGGCTGCCGGCCGGGAGCGGTCGGCGCAGGCCGCGGCCCCGGACCAAGCGGCCGGAGGGGAGTCGCAGGACGCCGGTGGTGGTCGGGTTCCAGAACTCGGTCACGCGGTCAGCGTAGGGGCCGGCACGGCGCCGGGACGTCCGTTCGAGTGTTGCGGTCATACGTTCGGACGCCGTGGCGCGCAGGATGCGCCCATCTCTGCCAACGATCCGACTATGCACAGCCGAAAACGCACCCTGCTGCCGCTCGCCGCCCTCGTGGCCGTGGCCCTGGTCCCCTCGCTCCCCACCACCGCCGGCGCCGACTCCGCGCGGCCCGCCGCCGACTGGCCGGCCGCCAAGCGCGTCCAGCAAGTACGCGCCACCATCAAGGTCACCGGCAACCGGGACTTCGACCTCACCCGCTTCGTCGGCGCCGGCGCGCTCGGCGGCGGGGACCAGGCCGAGAACCAGCCGCCGATCCTGGAGCTCGCCGACAAGGCCACCGTCTCGAACGTGATCATCGGCTCCCCGGCCGCCGACGGCATCCACTGCCGGGGCACCTGCACACTGAAGAACGTCTGGTGGGAGGACGTGGGCGAGGACGCGGCCACCTTCAAGGGCACCGCCGCGAACCAGACCATGACGATCGACGGCGGCGGCGCCCGCAAGGCGGCCGACAAGGTGTTCCAGCACAACGGCCCCGGCACCTTCGTCATCAGGAACTTCAAGGTCGAGAACTTCGGCAAGCTCTACCGCTCCTGCGGCAACTGCAGGACGCAGTACCAACGCCATGTCGTCCTCGACAACGTCACCGTGAAGTCCCCCGGCCTCGACATCGTCGGCATCAACTCCACGCCGTACGGCGACACGGCCCGCCTGAGCCGCATCACGATCCAGGGCGACCCGGCGCGCAAGATCGTCGTCTGCCAGAAGTTCCGCGGGGTCACCTCGGGCGAACCCGCGAAGGTCGGATCCGGACCCGACGGCCGCAACTGCATCTACAAATCCTCCGACATCACCTACAAGTAGGAGCACCGACGATGTTCACCGCCAGAGCTCTCAAGGCCCTCACCACGTCGGTCGCGGCCACCGTCGCCGCCCCGCTCCTGCTCACCCCCTCCGTCGCGCGGGCCGCCGACAACTGCACCGCCTTCAACACCATCAAGGCGTCCCCGTACTACCTGAACAACAACGTCTGGGGCGCCAGCGGCGCCACCGGCAAGGAGTGCACCTGGCTCAACTCCTACCGGGGCGGCAAGGTCAACTGGGAGACGTCCTTCGACTGGTCGGGCGGCAACCCGACCGGCGTCAAGGCGTACGGCAGCATCGTGCTCGGCTGGCACTGGGGCTGGAAGGACACCACGACCAAGCTGCCCGTCCAGCTCAACAGCCGCCGCAAGATCACCTCGAACTGGGCCTTCAACATCACCCAGAACACCCCGTCCGTCATGAACGTCTCCTACGACGTCTGGTTCCACCAGAAGTCCAACCCCAACTGGGCCGACCAGCCCCACGACGAGATGATGATCTGGCTCAACCACCAAGGCGGAGCAGGCCCGTTGGGCACCAAGCGGGAGCGGGTCACTATCGGCGGCACGGCCTGGGACCTGTACGTCGGGAAGATCGTCAACAAGGACCAGGCGGGCCGCGTCACCAGCAGCTGGAACGTCTACTCGTACGTCCGCGTCGCCAACACCAACTCCGCGACCACCGACATCACCGCCATGGCCGACGCCCTCGTCCAGCGCAGACTGCTGGCCAACAACGCCTACTTGACGAGTGTCGAGGCCGGCACGGAGGTGTTCAGGGGCCGGGGCAAGCTGAGCAGCAGCTCGTACTCGGTCAACGTGGGCTGATCCCACCGCAAGGAGACCGGCTAACCCACTCCCCGCGACTCCTGTGCCGCCCGCGCCTCGATGCCGCGGAAGTGGTCCGCCATCGCGCGCTGCGCGCCCTCGACCTCGCGGGCGCGCAGCGCGGTGACGATGTCCCGGTGGCGGCGGACGGTGAGTTCGGGGTCCGGGTCGTCGGTCCAGCCGCGGGCTCCGGCGACCCGGCGGAACACCGTCCAGAAGGCGCCGAGGAGTTGGAGGACGAGTTCGTTGCCGAGCGAGGCGTAGAGCAACTCGTGGAATTCGCGGTCGAGTTCGGGGAACGGCCGGCCGGCGCGGCCTGCTTCCTCCATTCGGTTCACCACCGCTTCCAGCCGGTCCAGTTCCGGCTCGGTGACGGTGGCGGCGACCCGATGGATCAGGCCCTCCTCCAGCACCTCGCGCACCTGGAGGATCTCGGCCAGCGCGTCCGCGTCGTCCTCGTGCCGGGCGAGGGTGCGGAAGGTGAGGCCGTCGACGAGCGGGGTCAGCGAGGCGCGGCCGACGTAGGTGCCGTAGCCGTGTCTGATCTCCACGATGTCGAGGGCCTGGAGTGCTTTGAGGGCCTCGCGGACGGAGTTCCTGCTGATGCCGAGGTCTTCCATCAGCTCGGCCTCGGTGGGCAGCGGCGCACCGGGCTGGAGCTTGCGGTCGAGGATCAGCTGGACGACCTCGCGCTGTATCCGACTGTTCCTTGGCTCCCCGGACATGCGCCGCATCGTAGCCGCATCAGAGGTCCCAGGTCCCATGTCTGACCTCGGCCTGATCGGAGAGGGCGGCAACTTGCGCCATTCACGGGCGTTTTCGCGCACCTCTTCAAACTGCCATTGGTCCGACCTCTGACGGCTACGCCATTCGTGTGCGATGCCTTGACCACCCCCATGGCCGCTCTTATGGTCGCGCTGACCGCAGGACGTAGGACGTCGTACCTCCTGGAGGAACCATGCGCGAAGACGTGACCCAGAACGTGCCCGCGCTGCACCGCCGGGCGTTCCTGAAGTACTCCGGCTCGCTGGGCGCGGCGGCCGCGATCTCCTCGTCCCTGACGGCCTGTTCGTCGGGGCCGCAGTCGACGAACGACACCGGCGGCGGGGGCACCGGCAAGAACCGGACGCTGACCGCGGTGATCGGCTACGGCAACGACGGCAGCTGGGATCCGACGCAGACCGCGTCCGCGTTCGCGATGGCCGGCAACAACCACATCTACGAGGGGCTGATCGACACCGATCCGATCACCCGCACGCCGTACCCGGCGCTGGCGACCGCCGTGCCGACGGACACCAGCGGCACCTCGTGGAAGTTCACGCTGCGGGCGGGCGCCACGTTCCACGACGGGCAGCCGGTCACGGCCGACGACGTCGTCTTCGTCTTCGACCGCATCCTCGACCCGAAGACGGCGACGCTCGCGCAGGGCTTCTTCGTCAGCTGGCTGAAGGAGGTCCGGAAGATCGACGCGCGGAACGTCGAGCTGGTCCTCAAGTTCCCTTTCCCTGAAGGGATTTCACGCCTCACCCTCGCGAAGATCATGCCGAAGCACATCTTCTCGAAGCCCGGCGCCTGGGACGACGCGATCAAGGGCAAGGCGGTCGGCTCGGGGCCGTACCGGCAGACCGCGCACCACCCGAAGTCGAACACGACCTTCGCCGCGTTCACCGGCTACAACGGCCCGCGCCCGCCCGCCTTCAAGACGATGAACTGGCTGACGATCGTCGACGCGGCACCCCGCGTCGCCAAGATCTCCGGGTCGAGCGCGGGCGCGCAGATCGCCGACAACATCCCCTACGCCAACATCCAACGGCTCCAGAGCGGCGGGCTGACGGTCGCGGGCGGGGCCGGGATGAACAACCTGTTCCTGATGTTCAACACCCGGCACAAGCCCTTCGACGACGTACGGGTACGCCAGGCGCTCCACTACGCCATCGACACCGGCAAGATGGTCCAAGTGGCCCTGCGCGGACACGGAAAGCCGTCCTCGTCCTTCCTCAACGAGGGCAACCCGGCCTACCGGCGCGCGAAGACGGTCTACGACTACGACCCCGACAAGGCGAAGGCGCTGCTGAAGGCGGCCGGGGTCAGCGGGCTGAAGGTCAACATCCTTGCGGTGAACGTGAGTTGGATCGTCGACTGCCTGCCCACCATCAAGGCGTCCTGGGACGCGATCGATGTGCGCACGACCCTCTCCCCGCAGGAGACCACGGCCGTCTTCACCAAGATGGACCAGAAGCAGGACTACCAAGTGGTCGCCGCCGCCTCGAACCCCAACCAGTTCGGCCTCGACGCGGACCTGATCATGCACTACAACTACGGCCCGCAGAACCTCTGGATGGGCTACGCCCGTTGGGCCGGAAACTCCGTCGCCAAGCAGCTCTTCAAGGACATGGACCAGGCGACCCGGGAGCCGGACGCGGCGAAGAAGAAGACGATGATCCAGGACTACATCGACATCGTCGCCGAACAGGCCGTGCTCTACCCGGTCGTCCACAACGAACTGATGACCGCCTGGGACCCGAAGAAACTGACGGGGATAAGGGCACAGCCGTACCCCGGCATAAACGTCCTCCAGGCCAAGTGGGTCTAGCCGTACAGGAGTTGACCCATGGTCACCGTCGTCAGGATTCTGGCCCGCCGTATCGTCCTGCTCGTGCCGCTGATGCTCGGCATCGTGCTGTTCGTGTTCGTGGTGATGCGCTTCTCGGACGTCGACCCGGCGTCCGCGTTCTTCCAGGGCGCCAACCCGACCCCGCAGCAACTGCACGACTTCCGCGAGCGGAACGGCCTGCTCGATCCGCTGCCCCTCCGCTACGTCCACTTCGTCGGCGCGCTCCTCCACGGCGACCTGGGCACCAGCGCGCTGACCCGGGCGCCGGTCGTCGACCAGGTCACCACCGCACTGCCGCTCACCCTCCAACTCACCTTCCTGGGGCTGGGGATAGCGGTCGTGCTGTCGCTGCTCGGCGGAGTGACGGCGGCGATCTACCGGGACCGGCTGCCCGACCAGATCATCCGGGTCGTGTCGCTCACCGGGGTCGCGGCGCCCGGCTTCTGGCTGGCGCTGCTGATGATCCAGTACCTGGCCGTCGACCAGGGCTGGTTCCCGACCGGCGGCTACATCAACCCGGCGGACTCCCTCACCGGCTGGCTCAAGACGATGGCCCTACCGGCGCTCGCGCTGTCCCTCCCGGTGGCGGCCCAACTCACGCGCATCGTACGGACGTCGGTGGTCGAGGAGCTGGACAAGGACTACGTCCGGACGGCGATCGGCAGCGGCCTGCCACCGCGAGTCGTGGTCGGCCGGAACGTCCTCCGCAACGCCCTCATGAACCCACTGACCGTACTGGGCCTGCGCGTTGGATACCTGCTCGGCGGTGCGGTCGTCATCGAGACCATCTTCTCCCTCCCCGGGATGGGCAAGTTGATGATCGACGCCGTGCAGAACGGCGACCCGGCCGTCGTCCAGGGCGTGGTGCTCACGACGGCGACCGGGTTCGTCGTCGTGAACCTCGTCATCGACATCCTCTATCTGCTGGTCAACCCGCGCCTGAGGGATGCCTCCTGATGTTCACTCAGTTCCCCCAGCTCCCCCAGTTCTCCCGCAAGGGCCTCGCCGAGACCCTGTCCCGGCCCGGCATCCGGCTGCGCGGCCGGCACCGGCTGCCGCTGCTGTCGAAGGTCGCGGTGTGCTTCCTGGCGGTCGTGGTGCTGGTGGCGTTGCTCGCGCCGCTCATCGCCCCGCACGACCCGCTGGGCCAGCAGCTCCCTGTCGACGGCACCGGGCACCCGTCCGCCGACCACTGGATGGGCCAGGACAGCCTGGGCCGGGACATCCTCAGCAGGCTGATGTACGGCGCCCGTTGGTCCCTCGCGATCGGGCTCGGGGCGACCGCGCTGGCCCTCGTCGTCGGCGCGCTGATCGGCGCGGTCGCCGCGACCTCCCGCAAGGGCGTCGACGAAACGCTGATGCGCTGCCTGGACGTGGTGATGGCGTTCCCCGGCATCGCGCTCGCCGCCGTACTGGTCGCGGTGTTCGGCGGCGGGATCACCGTACTGATCTGCGCGATCGCGTTCCTGTTCACCCCGCCGGTCGCAAGGGTCGTACGGGCCAACGTACTTGACCAGTACGGCGAGGACTATGTGACCGCCGAGCGGGTGATCGGCGCCCGCACCCCGCACATCGTGATCCGGCACGTGGCCGTCAACTGCGCCGCTCCGATCCTGGTGTTCTGCACGGTGCAGGTGGCCGAGGCGATCGTGTTCGAGGCGTCGCTGTCGTTCATCGGCGCGGGCGTCCGGCCCCCGGACCCGTCCTGGGGCAGTGTCATCGCGGACGGCAAGAACATGGTGCTGACCGGGGGTTGGTGGGCGACGGTCTTCCCCGGCCTGCTGATGCTGATCACGGTCCTCTCGCTGAACATACTGTCCGAGGGAGTCTCGGACGCGTGGGCGGCACCGACCGCGCGCGAGGTGGACGTACGGCCCGACGAGGACCCGCTCGACGCGCCCGCGCCCGGCAGCGGCGAGGTGCTCCCGCTCCCCGGCCTGACGGAGGCGGCGCTACGACTCCGGTCCCGGGCACGGCCGTTGCCCGATCCGGACGGCCAACCAGTCCTCGCGGTAGAGAACTTGGCGATCGGCTTCGAAGGCCGGCACCACGGCGTGGACATCGTCGACGGCATCAGTTTCGAGGTGCGGCCTGGTGAAGTCCTGGGCCTGGTGGGCGAGTCGGGCTGCGGCAAGTCGCTGACGGCGCTCGCGGTGATGGGCCTGGAACCGAAGGGTGCGCGGGTGCGCGGCCATGTCCGGTTCAACCAGCGGCAGTTGGTGGGCGAGCCGATGCGGGTGCGCCGCAAGTTGCTGGGCCACGAGATGGCGATGGTGTACCAGGACGCGCTGTCCTCGCTGAACCCGGCGATGACGATCCGCGCGCAGCTCAAGCAGGTGATACGGCGCGGAGGGCGCCGTGGGGCGGGCGAGTTGCTGACGATGGTCGGCCTCGACCCGGACCGCACCCTGCGCAGCTACCCGCACGAACTCTCCGGCGGGCAGCGCCAACGCGTGCTGATCGCCATGGCGTTGTCCCGCGACCCGAAGCTGATCGTCGCCGACGAACCGACCACCGCCCTCGATGTCACCGTACAGGCGCAGGTCATAGAGCTACTGCTGCGCCTGCGCGCGGAGTTGGGCTTCGCGTTGATCCTCGTCTCGCACGACCTCGCGCTGATCGCCGACGTCACCGACCGGGTGGTGGTGATGTACGGCGGACAGATCGTGGAGACGGGCGTGACCGCCGACCTGGTGGAGTCGCCGGCCCACCACTACACGCGCGGTCTGCTCGGCAGCGTGCTGTCCCTGGAGTCGGCGGCCGAGCGGATGACCCAGATCAAGGGGGTCGTCCCCTCCCCCGCGGACTTCCCGGCGGGCTGCCGCTTCGCGGACCGCTGCCCGCTGGCGAGCGAGCTGTGCCGTACGACGGCGCCGGGTCTGGTGGGCCCGCGTACGCACGCGGCGGCGTGCCACCATCCGGCGGTCGACCTGGTCTCGACCGAGAGAGGGGCGGTCACGTGAGCGGGGTGGTGGTCGAGGGGGGCCGAGTGAGTGGTGCGGGTGGGTTGTGGGGCGGGTTGGGGGTGGGTGGTTTGGGTTGTGTGCGGGGTGCGGGTGAGTGGGGGCTGGTCGCGCCCGCGGCGGAGCCGCATATCGATGCAGCCCCGCGCCCCTTGGGGGTTGGGGTGGGCGGGGTGAAGGGTGCGGGTGGGCGGTCGCGCCCGCGCGGCGGAGCCGCATATCGATGCAGCCCCGCGCCCCTTGGGGGTTGGGGTGGGCGGGGTGAAGGGTGCGGGTGGGCGGTCGCGCCCGCGCGGCGGAGCCGCATATCGATGCAGCCCCGCGCCCCTTGGGGGGTTGACGTGGGGCGGGGTGAAGGGTGCGGGTGTCGAGCGGGAGGCGGACGGATGAGCGGTGCGGGTGTTGAGGTGGAGGGTGGTCAAGTGGGCGGTGTGCTGGTCGAGTTGGCCGGTGCTCATGTCGTGCACAAGGCGCGCAGTGGTGGGCTGTTCAGCCGCGATCGGGTCTACGCCCTGACCGGCGCCGATCTCACCGTCGCGCCCGGCGAGACGGTCGGTGTGGTCGGCGAGTCGGGCTGCGGAAAGTCCACGCTGGCCAAGGTGTTGGTGGGCGTACAGCGGCCGACGTCCGGAACGGTGTCCTTCCGGGGCCGGGACCTGTGGTCGATGCCGGAGGGCGAACGCCGGGCGGCCGTCGGCACGGGCATCGGCATGATCTTCCAGGACCCGTCGACCGCGCTGAACCGTCGGCTGACGATCCGACAGATACTGCGGGATCCGCTGGACGTGCACGGTCGCGGCGACAGGAGACAACGGGAGGACCGGGTAAGGGAGTTGATGTCGCTGGTCGGCCTCCCGCGTGCGCTCGCGGACGGCCTCCCCGGGCAGCTCTCCGGCGGGCAGCGTCAACGTGTCGCGATCGCGAGGGCGTTGGCGCTGGACCCCGACCTCGTGGTGGCCGACGAACCGACCAGCGCGTTGGACGTGTCGGTCCGGGCTCAGATCCTCAATCTCCTGCTGGACCTGAAGGAACGGCTGGGCCTGGCCCTGGTGTTCGTGTCCCACGACATCCAGACGGTACGGCGGATGAGCGACCGTGTGATCACCATGTACCTGGGCCGGATCGTCGAGGAGACCCCGGCCGACCGGGTCACCGACCGGGCGAGGCACCCGTACACCCGCGCCCTGTTCTCGGCGACCCCCGGTCTCCTCCACCCCATCGACCCGATCCCGCTGATCGGACCGGTACCGTCGGCGACGCGACCGCCGAGCGGGTGTCCGTTCCGTACGCGGTGCTGGAAGGCGGACGAGGTGTGCGCTGCCGCCATGCCGGACTTTTCGCCCGCGTCGACGCCGGGACATCGCTACCGCTGCCACCATCCTGTGGAGGAGGACCTGTCGACCCGCGACCTCGTTCGCCAAAGCCTCCCCCTGGAGCCTTCATGACCTTCCCCGCCCCGCTCACCGGTGTCGTACCGCCCGTCTGCACCCCCCTGACACCGGACCGCGAGGTGGACGTCCGTTCCCTGCTCAGGCTCGTCGACCATCTGGTGGAGGCCGGGGTGCACGGGCTGTTCCTGCTCGGCTCGACCTCGGAGGCGGCGTATCTGACGGACCGGCAGCGGAGGTGTGTCGTCGAGGCGGTGGTGGCTCATGTCGGGGGCCAACTCCCGGTGCTGGCAGGGGCGATCGACATGACGACGCCCCGGGTTCTGGACCATGTGGCCGCGGTGACCGATGCGGGGGCGGACGCGGTCGTAGTGACTGCGCCCTTCTACACGCGCACCCACCCCGCCGAGATCGCCCGCCACTACCGCCTGATCGCCGCCGCGTCCCCGGCCCCTGTCGTGGCCTACGACCTCCCCGCCTCCGTCCACACCAAGCTGCCCTCCGACCTCGTCCTCGAACTCGCCGCCGAGGGGGTCCTCGCCGGTCTCAAGGACTCCAGCGGGGACCTTGGGGGCTTTCGAACGGTGGTGACCGGCGCGCGTGTTGATCCGGACATCACCGGGTTCAGCGTGCTCACCGGTTCCGAGCTGTTCGTCGACTCCGCGCTGGCGCTGGGCGCGGACGGGGCGGTGCCCGGTCTCGCCAACGTCGATCCGCACGGGTACGTCCGTCTCGACACGCTGTGCCGGGCCGGGGACTGGGATCGGGCGCGTGCCGAACAGGAGCGGCTGTGCGCGCTGTTCAGGCTGGTGGGGGTGGGGGACCCGGCGCGGATGGGGGGTAGTTCGTCGGCGCTGGGGGCGTTCAAGGCGGCGCTGCATCTGCGGGGCGTGATCGAGTGTGCGGCGACCGCGGAGCCTCAGGTGTCGTTGTCGGCGGACGAGGTGGGACGGGTGGGGAAGTTCCTGGCGGCGGCGGGGTTGCTGTGACCGACCGGGATTCCCACCCACCCGTTCGAGCTCAGGGCACGTTCACCACGGAAGGTTCCCGGACCGGTCGATGAACTGTCCCGTCGGTCCGTCCGGGCCGATCGTCGCGAGGGTCACGATGGACTCCGCGCCCTCGGCGACGCTGTGTCCGAGGCCGCCGGTGAAGTCGGTCGCGGTCTGGCCGGGGTCCGCGGCGTTGACCTTCACGTCCTTCAGTTCCTTGGCGTACTGCGTCGTGAGCATCGTGACCGCGGCCTTCGAGGCGCAGTAGAGGGGCAGGGCGTACTGCGACTCGATCCGCGCCGGGTCCTGGGTCATGCCGAAGGAGCCCATCCCGCTGGACACGTTGACGATGACGGGGCTCGGCGAGTTGCGCAGCAGCGGGAGGAAGGCGTGCGTGACGCGCACGATGCCGACGACGTTCACGTCGAGCACGGCGCTCACGTCGGCCGCGGTGTATTCCTCGACGGGGCCGATCTTGCCGAGGACGCCGGCGTTGTTGACCAGGACGTCGATCGTTCCCTCGTGCGCGGCGACATCCGCGGCCGCGGCCTGGACCGAGGCGTCGTCGGTCACGTCGATCCGGACGAACCGGGCGCCGAGCGAGGCGGCCGCGGCCCGACCGCGCTCACGGTCGCGGGCACCGAGGAGGACGGTGTGCCCCGCCTCGACGAGACGACGGGCGGTTTCCAGACCGAGGGACTTGTTGGCCCCGGTGATGAAGGTGGTGGTCATGCTGGCTCCTCCTGGTCCGGACAGCACGGTCGGGCGCTGTTCACGCACTTCATGCTGGGTCCCTGGGAGGGTCGGCGGGAGCTACGGGACTTCCTGGTACGGCGCGTACCACCCGGCTTCATTTCTGCGGAGACATCCTCTGGACCCCGATGGCCGCGAGGAGTTCGAGTTTGCCGCGGGCGTCGGTGCCCGGCCGCGGCGTGTACACCACGAGGCGGAGGTTGGTGTCCTGGGTGGCGAGGATGTCGGAGTTCATGGCGATGTCTCCGACGTCCGGGTGCCGGACGAGTTTGTGCGCACTCTGGTGACCGCCCACCGCTCGGCGGCTCCACAACTCGCAAAACCGTGGGCTGAGGTTCAGCCTCGACACCAGCGCCGTGAGGTCGGGATCGTCGGGGTACCGGCTCGTCGTCGCGCGCAGGTCGGCGACGAGGGACTCCTCGAACGCCGCCCGCTCGGCCGCCGTCTGCCGGACCCGGGGCAGCTCACCCAGGAACTGCCAGACCAGGACGTTGCGGTCGCCCGCACCGTGGACCGTGGGGTCGCCGAACGTGGCCGCGAACAGCGGGTTCCAGTGCAGCAGCTGCCAGGTGGCGTCGTAGATCGCCAACGGGTTGCCGGCGAGCTGGTCCACGATCCGGTACAGGCTCCCCGGGATCATGCGCGGAACCCGGGCCGGATCCGCCGCGTGCCCGGCCATGCGCAGAAGGTGCGCGTGCTCGTCGTCGGACAGGTGCAGGGCGCGGGCCAGGGCCGAGCAGACCTGCGCCGAGGGCGTCGCCACCCGTCCCTGCTCCAGCCGGACCACGTACTCGACCGAGATGCCGGCCAGCGTCGCCAGCTCCGCGCGCCGCAGACCCGGGACCCGACGGGGTGAGCCGTGCGCGAAGCCCACCGTCGCGGGATCCAGCCGGTCCCGCCACGCCCGCAGCGCGGCACCGAGTTGATCCATGCACACCATCCTCCCGCACACCCCGCCCCACCGGGTGGTACGCGCTGTACCACGAAGCCCCGTAGCTCCCGCCGACGCTCCCCGGGGCCCAGTGTCGAGTCGTGAACAGCGCACGACCGTGCTGTTCGGACCAGGAGGAGCAGGCGCATGACCACCACGTCGAACCACTACGTCACCGTGCTGTGGGAAGCCCGGGCCAGACCCGGGAAGGAAGCCGCGATGAAGACGTTCATGACAGCCGCCGTCACCGCGTCACGCCACGACGCGGGCAACATCGACTACGAGGCCCACCAGGTCGAGGGAGAACCGGGCACGTTCGTCGTCTTCGAGCGCTGGGAGAGCCGCGAGGCCCTCGAAGGCCACCTGCACGCACCCCGTATGCAGGACCTGGTGCCCCAACTGCTGGAACTGATGGACGGCGGCATCGAGGACGGGATCCGCTTCCTGCGGCCGTTCCGCCCGGCACGGTAGGCCGACCCGGAGCACGGCCGTCCTTCGTGACCACGGGGCCCGGGAGCCCGGGAGCGGGCCCCCAGGGACGCTCACCCCCCACTCACCCCAGCCACGCCCACCCGCCGAAACTCGATCGTGTCGTACGCACTAGTCCCCCCGGTCTCGTAAAGCACCCCGACGGTGTCCTCGTCCACCGCCACCAGATCCGAGTACCCCGCCCACTCCCCCGACAAGGCGACCGCCTTCACAAAGCTCCCCCCGCCATCCGCACTCCGCCAAATCGCCATCCCCTGGCGGACATTGGGCACGGACGGCGCCGAGAACAGCAACGGAGCCCCCACGCCCGGCAGTTGGAGAACACTCCCCTCGACCACCGGCACCTCATCCAAGGTGTGCTGGATCGCGTAGGGCCGATCCAGACTCACACCCCCGTCACTGGAGTACGTGTCGAGCCGATTCCCCGCACTCGTCCCCAGTTGGTCCCGGGAGCTGAAGTACAGCCTGCCGTCAGGGAGTTCAGCGGCCGTGGATTCATTCGCGTTGCCGACCCCGTCGTACGTGGCGTCCACGAACCCCAGCCGCCACGTCTCGCCCCCGTCGTCGCTGTACAGGTCGTGCCCGCCGTAGTACTTCGCCTCCTGCCCGGTGTCGGTCGACCCGGCGGCCGGTGCGGCGGAGTGATTGGCCGGGATCACCAGCCTCCCCGCGTGCGGCCCCCGTGTCAGCGCAACGGCATGCCCGGGCCCGGTCGCGTACCAGCGCCAACTCGGCGGCTTCACCTCCCCCGTGATGTCCCGGGGCACCGAGAAGTTGCGCCCGTCGTCCCAACTGCGCTGCACGAACACCCGACGGCTCTGTTCCGGCGTGACCTCGCCCCGCATGATCCGGCCCTCGGTGACGGCACCGCTGTTGTAGGAGGTGACCAGCACGATCGCGCCGGTGCGCGGGTCGACGACGGGGGCCGGGTTGCCCCGGGTGTCTCCGTCCCCCGCGGCCACCACCGACAACGGACCCCAGGTACAGCCGCCGTCGCCGGAACGTCGGAGGACGACGTCGATGTTGCCGGTGTCGCCCGCGCTGTTGTGGCGTCCCTCGGCGAAGGCGAGGACCGTGCCCCGGTCGGTGGTGACGGTCGCGGGGATGCGGTAGGTGTCGTAGCCGCCGCTTCCCGAGACGTACGGCACGGACGACGTGCAGCCGGAGTGCGCCGAGGCGTGCCCGGCGAAAGTGATCGGGGCGACCAGTACTACGGTGACAAGAAGCGTGCGGCTCAGGATGGTCATCGCTCTCCCTCACGGAGGTCGCCCCTCATGGAGGTCGCTCCTCGCGGAGGTCGCCCTCGCGGAACGACGCCGACCTGTCTGTCCGTCACAGCCTCCCCGGTGTCACCATCCCGGACTCGTACGCCACGATCACCAATTGCGCCCGGTCCCGCGCCCCCAGCTTCCCCATGATGCGGCTGACGTGCGTCTTCGCGGTGAACGGACTCAGGCCCAACGCTTCGGCCACCTCGGTGTTGTTGAGGCCGCGCGCGACCAGCGCGAGGACTCCGCGTTCGCGTTCGGAGAGGCATTCGGGGCCGCCGGTGGCGGGCGCGACGGGGGTGCGCAGGAAACGGGCGATCAGCCGGGACGTCGGGCCCGGCGACAGCAGCGCCTCTCCGGCCGCCACCGTGCGGATCGCGTCGAGGAGTTCGGCCGGACGGGTGTCCTTGACCAGGAATCCGGAGGCGCCGGCGCGCAGCGCCTCCACCACGTGCTCGTCGGTGTCGTAGGTCGTCAGGACGAGGATCCGCACCCCGGCCAGGTCCTCGTCGGCCGCGATCAGGCGGGTCGCCTCGATACCGTCCAGGTCCGGCATACGGATGTCCATCAGGACGAGGTCGGCGCGGGTCGTGCGGGCGAGCGCGACCGCCTCGCGTCCGGTCGCAGCCTGTCCTACGACCTCCATGTCCCGCGCCGACTCGACGAGCATCGCGAACGCGGCCCGTACGAGAGTCTGGTCGTCGGCGAGGAGCACCCGGATGGCAGCGGCGGTGGCGGTCATCGTGCCTCCTCTCCGTGCGCCCGCAGCGGCAGTACGGCGCTCACCGCGAAGCCCGCCCGCTCGCCCAGCTCGTCCCGTGGCCCGGCGTCCAGCGTGCCGCCGACGCTTCGGACGCGTTCACGCATGCCGACGAGCCCGAAGCCGGGCGTGCCGTCACCGGTACCCGCGCCGTCGTCCGTGACGTCCACGCGGAGCGCGCCGTCCCGCTCGTGCACACCGACCCGGACCGTGAGGTCGGCCCGCCCGCCATGTCGTACGGCATTGGTGAGTGCCTCCTGGACTATCCGGTACGCGGCGGCGCCCACGGCGGCCGGGACACCCGCGGCGGTGGCCTCCACCGACAGGTCGACCTTCGCCCCCGCGGCCCTGGCCGTCGCGGCGAGGTCGGGCAGCGCGTCGAGGCCGGGGAGGGGGCCCCGGGTGTCCGCCGTGTCGTGCTCGCGGAGCACCTCCAGCGTGGTGCGCAGTTCGCCGCGTGCGCTGCGGCAGGTGTCGGCGATGTCGTCGAGGGCCTTGGCCACGGCGGCGCGGTCGAGGCGGTCGGGGTCGGCGGTCAGCACGTGCGCGGCCACCGAGGTCTGCACGCCGATGAGGGTGATGCTGTGCGCGAGCAGGTCGTGCAGGTCGCGGGCGATGCGCAGCCGTTCCTCGGCGACGCGGCGGCGGGCCTCCTCCTCGCGGGTTCGTTCGGCGCGCTCGGCGCGTTCGAGGGCCGTCTGCGTCAGCTGACGGTGGACGCGCAGGTAGCCGCCGAGGACGAGCATCGACACGATCCAACCCGTGATCTGGAAGCTCTCGGCGACCCCCGCCATGCCGTGGCCCGCCTTCAGCACCAGCATCAGCGCGACCACCGCACAGCCGATGGTCACCGTCCGCCGGGTGCTGCCGGTGACGGCCACTGTGTAGAGGAGAACCATGGAGGCGGCGGTCGGCGCCGAGTGGTCGTACTCCTGCTGGTGGTAGAACGCGATCAGCGGGATCATCACGCACAGCACCGTCAACGGCGCCCGTCGTCGCCACGCCAGCGGGACGTGCAGTGCTAGCAGCAACGCCCAGCCGAGCGCGTCCGGCCGCCGTCCGCTCCCGAAGCTGACGGCGACGACGGACGCGAGCACGGCGAGCCCGACGGCGAGGTACATGTCCTGCCGCCGGGCACTCAGCCTCATTGCCTGCACTGGGTCATCCTCCGCCAGCCCCGTGCGCCGCCCTCACACCGGCTCCGGCTGCCGCTCGGGACGTAGAGCCTCGGGCTTCCTCGACAGCCGCCCCGGCCACCACACCTTCCGCCGCAGCAGCACACTCGCGCTGGTCACCAGGTACGTCCGCACAAGGAAGGTGTCCAGCAGCACGCCCACCGCGATCACGAAGCCCAGCTCGACGAGTTGTACGAGCCCCATGTTCGTCAGCACGGCGAAGGTCGCCGCGAGGACCAGCCCGGCGGAGGCGATGACCCCGCCCGTGGTCCACAGGGCGGTCAGCGCGGCGGCGACCGGTTCGGCGCCCCGGATCGCCTCCTCCCGCATCCGGTGCATGAGGAAGATGCCGTAGTCGACCCCGAGAGCCACCAGGAAGACGAAGGACAGCAGGCCCAGTCCCGGGTCCGTCCCGGCGAAGCCGAACAGCGGCCCGAACACCAGCCCCCCGATGCCAAGTGCCGCGCCCCACACCGCGATCACCGCGGCCACCAGCATCAACGGCGCGACCAGCGACCGCAGCAGCACGATCAGGATCAGCAGCACGGACACGAGCACGATCGGCACGACGACCATCCGGTCCCGCGCATTGGTGTCCCGGAGGTCCAACTGCTGAGCGCTCGGCCCGCCGACGTAGGACCCCTTGAGCGTGTGCCGGAGGTCGGTGATGGTGCGCGTCTCGGCCGCCGACTGCGGGGCGCCCACGGCGGTCACGGAGATCTCCGTCCAGCCGTTTCCGCTACGGCCCTGGCGGGCTTCGGCGACACCCG
Organism: Streptomyces prunicolor; assembly: GCF_045162825.1. Lineage (NCBI taxonomy): Bacteria > Bacillati > Actinomycetota > Actinomycetes > Kitasatosporales > Streptomycetaceae > Streptomyces > Streptomyces prunicolor. Next base: position 3,605,721 of record NZ_CP108676.1, read on the forward strand.
AGGTCGCCCGGATCGTCGCGAGGGTCGCGTCGGTTCGGCCCGCCGGGGTGATGACGTCGATGGGCTGCGCGGAGCGTTCGGGGTAGGCGGCGGCGAGGGTGCGCATCGCGGTGACGGAGTCGGGGCGGTCGACGAAGGAGTCGTCCTGCTTGAGGGAGCCGGGGAGGTTCAACGTGCCCAGGGCGAGTGCGCCCAGTACGGCGGCGCCGGCCACGAGGACGAGCAGCGGGCGGCGTCCGGCGGAGCTGCCCATCGCCGTGAACAGGGACCGGCGGGCCTTGGGTGTGGAGCCGTAGGCCGGGACGAGTGGCCAGAAGACGCGGCGGCCCAGGAGGACGAGGAGTGCGGGGAGGAGGGTGAGCATCGCGGCGAGTGCGGACAGGACGCCGACCGTGCCCAACGGGCCCATTCCGCGGCTGGAGTTGAGGTCGGCGGCGAGCAGGCAGAGCAGGCCCGCGGCGACCGTGCCGGAGGAGGCGAGGACGGCGGGGCCGCAGCCGCGCAGGGCGGCGCGCATCGCGTCGTAGGGGCGCTCGACGCGGCGTAGTTCCTCGCGGTAGCGGGAGATGAGCAGGAGGGCGTAGTCGGTGCCCGCGCCGAAGACGAGGATCGTCATCACGCCTGTGCTCTGGCCCGAAATCGTCGTCCCGAAGGCGTGGTTGAGGCCGTAGGAGATGCCCATGGAGAGGAAGTCGCCGACTCCGGCGACCGCGAGCGGGACCAGCCAGAGGACCGGGCTGCGGTAGATGATGATCAGGAGGACGGCGACGACGGCGACGGTCGTGTAGAGCAGGGGGCCGCCGAGCGAGTCGAAGACCTTGCCGGAGTCGGTGGCCAGGGCGCCGGGGCCGCCGACGTCGACCGTCAACCCGCCTGTGTCGTGGGCGACTTGGCGGATGTCGTCGACGAGGGCGGTGCGCTTCTTCTCGTCGGTGCCGGGCCAGTTGCTGGTGACCGGGTACATGAGGGTGGTGCCGTCGGCGGAGGGGACGCCTCGCGGGGTCGCGGCCGGCGGGTGCAACGTGCCGATCTGAGCGAGCTGTTGGGCCGCCGTGGCCTTGTCGGCCGGCGTGAGTCCGGTGTCGCGGTGGTAGACGAGGACCAGCTCGGTGGTCTGGCCGCCCGGCAACTCCTGCTGGATCTTGGCCACTTGGGTGGAGTCGGCGCTCGCGGGCAGATAGTCGGTCACCCGGTCGTGCGTCACGTCACCGAGTTTCGACGCGAACGGCGAGGCCAGCGCGAGCACCCCGATCCAGAGCACGAGCATCACCCAGGGGATGGCTCGTCGGCGTGTGCTGTTCCTCTGTTCGGCCCCCATGAACGGGCCCCCCTCCGGCGCGGATGTCTGGTTGCGCTCTCCAGACTTCCGGCGCGGGCGGGGCAATTCGTCGCGCGGGAGGGCGAGTTCGGGACTACTGCCAGGGGTGTCCGTGCGGCCGTATTACTCCCTGGGGAGTAGTGGCCCGGGCTATGAGGGTGTCCGCGCCGCCGCCGCCAGCAGCCGTGTCACGTCGTCCGCACAGATGGTGAGGGCGGCTCCCACCGTCGCGAGCGCGTCGCGTTCCGCCGGTGTGTAGGGGCCGTCGGCGAGGGCGATGCGGGCACCCTGCAACAGGATCGATTCGCGTCCTGCCGGGGCGAGATGGGGAGCGAGCGGGTCCAGGGCCTCGTGCAGCTCTATGGCGAGGCCCGCACCGCTCGGTTCGCCGAAGATGCGGCCGGTGTCGGCGGCCAGGGCCTCGACGAGGGCGCCCAGCTGTTCCTCCGTGCAGTCCTGGAAGCCGGCGGCCCGCACGGTGCCCGCGGCGGCCTCCAGGGACGTACGGGCGCAGCTGCCGCCCGCGGCGAGGACCGCGAGGGCGACCGTGTGCACGGCGTCGCGGAGCATCGCGGAGAAGCGGCTCGTGGTGGGGTGGTCGAGGACGTCGGTGCCGTAGTGGCCCTGGCAGGCGGCGCACTCGACGACGGGACCGGTGTCTCCGCGCGGCAGCACCGGCATGCCGAGCAGGGTGAAGCGGCGGCGCCCGGTGAGCCGCTGGTAGTTGCGGTCGCCCCCGCATCCGGGGCAGAAGAACTCGCCGTCTCCGACGCTGGTCCACGCGGTACGGATGCCCAGCACGCGCGCCGCGCGGCCCTCATGGACCACTCGGCCGTCTCGTCCCCGTTCAGGCAGCACGTCGCACCTCCGTAACGCCGCGGCAACATCGCCACGCTGGCGTGATGTTAGCCACATTGTCGAGCCGGAGTCAGTACCCAGGACGAGACCTCTCCGTGACCTGCACACGGAATGGCCGGGAAACGACGGGGCCCCGCCCGCCGGAGACCGGCGTACGGGGCCCTTCTGCGACGAGTAAACCGCCGGTCAGGATGGTTCAGCGGGTAGCGCGGTTGACGGCCGAGACGACCGCCTTCAGGGACGCACGTGTCGTATTCGCGTCAATGCCGATTCCCCACAGGATCTTGTCGTCGATCGCGCACTCGATGTACGAGGCGGCCTGCGAGGAGGCTCCCTCGCTCATCGTGTGCTCCTGGTAGTCCAGGAGCCGTACGTCGATGCCGACGGAGCCCAGGGCGTCGAAGAACGCGGAGATCGGGCCGTTGCCGGTGCCCGTCAGGACGGTGTCGACGCCGTCGACGGTGGCCTCCACCTTGAGCGTGTCCACGCCGTCGGTGTCGGTGGTCGACTGGCCGTTCTTCACCTGGATACGGCCCCAGGCGTTGTCCGGGTTCGGCAGGTACTCGTCCTCGAAGGTCGCCCAGATCTGCTTCGGGGTGACCTCGCCGCCCTCGGCGTCCGTCTTGGCCTGAATCAGCTTGGAGAACTCGATCTGCATCCGGCGCGGCAGGTCCAGCTTGTGGTCGTTCTTCAGGACGTACGCGATTCCGCCCTTGCCCGACTGCGAGTTGACCCGGATGACGGCCTCGTAGGACCGGCCCACGTCCTTCGGGTCGATCGGCAGGTACGGGACCGCCCACTCGATGTCGTCGACCGTGACGCCCTTCGCGGCGGCGTCGGCCTCCATGGCGTCGAAGCCCTTCTTGATGGCGTCCTGGTGGGAGCCGGAGAAGGACGTGTAGACCAGGTCGCCCACGTACGGGTGGCGCGGGTGGACCTCCATCTGGTTGCAGTACTCCCACGTACGACGGATCTCGTCGATGTTCGAGAAGTCGATCTGCGGGTCGACGCCCTGGGAGAAGAGGTTCATGCCCAGGGTGACCAGGTCGACGTTGCCGGTGCGCTCGCCCTGGCCGAACAGGCAGCCCTCGACGCGGTCGGCGCCGGCCATCAGCGCCAGTTCGGCGGCGGCGACGGCCGTACCGCGGTCGTTGTGCGGGTGGATCGACAGCACCACGTGCTCGCGGCGGGACAGGTGACGGCCCATCCACTCGAAGCGGTCGGCGTGGGTCGAGGGGGTCGAACGCTCAACGGTGGCAGGCAGGTTGAGGATGATCTCGCGGTCCGGGCCGGGCTGCCAGACGTCCATTACCGCCTCGCAGACCTCCAGCGCGAAGTCCAGCTCGGTGTCCGTGAAGATCTCGGGGCTGTACTGGTAGCCGAACTCGGTCTCGGGGCCCAGCAGCTTCTCGGCGTACTCCATCACCAGGCGGGTGCCGTCGACGGCGATCTGCTTGATGTCGTCCTTGGAGCCGCGGAAGACCACGCGGCGGAAGACGGGGGCGGTCGCGTTGTAGAGGTGCAGGGTCGCGCGCCTGGCGCCCTTCAGGGACTCCACGGTCCGCTCGATCAGGTCCTCGCGGGCCTGCGTCAGCACGGAGATCGTGACGTCGTCCGGGATCGCGCCCTCTTCCTCGATGATCGAGCGCACGAAGTCGAAGTCGGTCTGGCCGGAGGCCGGGAAGCCGACCTCGATCTCCTTGTAGCCCATCTTGACCAGCAGGTCGAACATCGCGCGCTTGCGCGCCGGTGACATGGGGTCGATCAGGGCCTGGTTGCCGTCACGCAGATCCGTGGAGAGCCAGCGGGGGGCTACGGTGATCCGCTGCGAGGGCCAGGTGCGGTCGGGGATGTCGACCTGCTCGTACTGGCCGTACTTGTGGATCGGCATGGAACTGGGCTGCTGGCGATTGACGCGGCTGCTTGCCATGATGCGGGGGCTCCTCGTGGTGTCCTGAAGGACGGCCGACGGCGCAACGCCAGACTCCGCGGGGAGGGGGTCGGCCTACGACTACAGGCCCTCGCCGCGGCAGCTAAGGAGAAGCAGCCCGATACGCATGATGTCCAGCAGAGTAACCGAGTCATGCGCAGCGCGCGGGGCCGTATCACTATGCGGGACATTCGCCGTCGTGTACCACTCTGCGCTACGAGACTGTGATGAATGTCCGCGTTTTTCACCGATCATAGTTGCCGGTAGTGACATCCACATCACTCGGTGCCAAGGTGCCGGGCATGACGACTCACGGGGGCTTCGAGCCCGTCTTCTGCACCATCGTGCCACCGCATGTCCTCGACAAGCTCGCCCAGCACGAGGACCCCGCGCTCGCCGGTCCCGCCCGCGAGACCCTGGAGCGCGACGCCTACGAGCGCACCCACCGCCGGCTGACCACAGTCATCGGCGCCCCGACCCTCGCCGCGCCGGTCGTGTCCGACAAGCCGCAGCGCACGATCTACGACGCGAAGCACAAGCAGGACCTGCCGGGGAAGAAGGTGCGCGCCGAGGGCTCCGACCCCGGCAAGGACGCCACCGTCAACCGCGCCTTCGCCGGTCTCGGCGCCACCTTCGAGCTGTACCTGAACGCCTTCAACCGGCACTCCATCGACGGCGAGGGCCTGCCGCTCAACGCGTCCGTCCACTACGACGTGAAGTACGACAACGCGTTCTGGAACGGCGAGCAGATGGTGTTCGGCGACGGCGACGGCGAGCTGTTCCTCGACTTCACCATCCCGGTCGACGTCATCGGCCACGAACTCACCCACGGCGTCACGCAGTACACCGCGAACCTGACCTACTTCGGCCAGTCCGGCGCCCTGAACGAGTCCATCTCCGACGTCTTCGGCTCGCTCATCAAGCAGTACACGCTCGGCCAGACCGCCGCCGACGCCGACTGGCTGATCGGCGCGGGCCTGCTCGCCCCGCGCGTCTCCGGCGTAGCCCTGCGCTCGATGAAGGCCCCGGGCACGGCCTACGACGACGACGCCCTCGGCAAGGACCCGCAGCCCGCGACGATGGACGACTTCGTCAAGACCGGCAGCGACAACGGCGGCGTGCACATCAACTCCGGCATCCCCAACCACGCCTTCTACCTGGTCGCCGACGCCCTCGGCGGCCACGCCTGGGAGAAGGCGGGCCAGATCTGGTACGACGTCCTGACCGGCGGCGAGCTGAAGAAGGACGCCCTGTTCACGGACTTCGCGACGCTCACCGTGGCCGCCGCGAAGACCCGGTTCGGGGACGGCGGCGAGGAGCTGCAGGCCGTGGAGAAGGCGTGGGAGCAGGTCGGAGTGCCCACCACCTAGGGGTTCCCCGTCCCGGTCCCGCCTCGTCACCGCACCCGATCCGTACTAGACAGGGACCATGCGTATTCAAGTACGGCGCACGGGCGGTTTCGGCGGTATCCAGCGCCGCGGCGAGGTCGACACCTCGACGCGGCCCGACGCCCATGAGTGGCACGCGCTGGCCGAACGGGCGGTCGCCGCCGGCCACAGCGCTCCCTCGACGGGGGTCCCGGACGGCTTCCACTACGAGATCACGGTGGACGGAAAAACGGTGCACACGGCCGACCCACGGCTCACCGACGATCAACGGGAGCTGATCTCAAGGGTGTTGAAGGAAGGCGCGTGAGCGGATGTTCTCGGGCGGGCGTAACTGCTTGTTCACGCCCGCCCGTTGACACCCGTTACCGCCGGTACCCATGATCCGGCGCATGGCGACTGATGCAGGCAATCCGATACCTCGGTTCCCGGCCGATTTCCTCTGGGGCGTCTCGACTTCGGCCCACCAGATCGAGGGCGCGGCGGACGAGCGCGAACCGTCCGTATGGGACCGGTTCGAGGCCGAGCCGGGCCGGATCAAGGACGGCTCGACGGCGGCGGTGGCCTGCGACCACTACCACCGCCACCGCGAGGACGTGGCCCTCCTGGCCGACCTGGGCGTGGACGCGTACCGCTTCTCGATCTCCTGGCCGCGGGTGAACTCCCCCGGCGGCCTCGACTTCTACGACCGTCTCGTCGACGAACTGGGCGAGGCGGGCGTACGTCCGGTCCCGACCCTGTTCCACTGGGATCTCCCGGTCACGCAGGACTGGCTGCAGAGGGACACGGCGTCCCACTTCGCCGAGTACGTGTCACTGGTCGCCGACCGTCTGGGCGACCGGGTGAAGAAGTGGATCACCCTCAACGAGCCCGCGGAACATACCCTGTTGGGCCACGCGCTGGGCGCCCACGCACCGGGCAAGACACTCCTCTTCGACGCGCTGCCGGTCGCCCACCACCAACTCCTGGCCCACGGCCTGGCGGTACGGGCGTTGCGCGCGGCCGGTGCGACCGACATCGGGATCGCCAACTCGCACGGCCCGACCTGGCCGGCCTCGCAGGAGCCGGAGGACATAGAGGCGGCGAACTTCTACGACCTCCTCCTGAACCGCCTGTTCGCCGACCCGCTCCTGCTCGGTGAATACCCGTCCGGGCTGGGCGAGTTGATGCCGGGCGACGTCGAGTCCGACCTGAAGGTGATCTCCGAGCCGATCGACTGGTACGGCATCAACTACTACGCGCCGAGCAGGGTCGGGGCACCCCAGGGCGCGGAGATCGAGTTCGGCGGCCTGACCCTCCCCGCCGAACTCCCCTTCTCGGTAAGGGAGATCGAGAACGTCCCGGTGACGGACTTCGGCTGGCCGGTGGTCCCCGAGGGCCTCACGGAACTCCTCACCACCTTCCGCGACCGCTACGGCGACCGACTCCCACCCGTCGTCATCACCGAGAACGGCTGCTCCTACGACGGCATCGGCGACCAGGACCGGATCACCTACCTCGACGGCCATGTCCGGGCGCTGCACGGCGCGTTGGAGGCGGGCGTGGACGTCCGCGGGTACTTCGTGTGGTCGCTGCTGGACAACTTCGAGTGGGCGGAGGGCTACGAGCGCCGCTTCGGCCTCGTACACGTGGACTACGAGACACAGGCACGCACTCCGAAGGCGTCGTACGGCTGGTTCCAGGGCATGCTGCGGGCGCAGAGATGACGACGACGGGGAGTTCAGTGGACGACGGCAACCCGGCTCCCGCCACGGCCGCTTCGGCTCTCGCCCTGGCCGAACCCGTCGAACGCGTGGGCCGGGGCTGGACGTCCGCGCTCTCGCTCGCCAACGGGGCGATCTGGGTGGGCTGGTACGGCCCGCTGCAGATCCTGCTGGCCTCGCAGGCGAAGGACTTCGCGCCCGGCACCGGTATGTCCAAGGAGTCGATGCTGGCGTGGGTGACGGGCGCGGGCGCGCTGGTGTCGCTGGTCGCCAATCCGCTCTTCGGCGCGCTGTCCGACCGTACGACGGCGCGGTGGGGGCGCCGTACGCCGTGGATCGTGGGCGGGGCCGCGGGCGGGGCGCTGTCGTTGCTGCTGCTCGCGGGTGCGGGCGGGGTGTGGACGATGGCGGCCGGCTGGTGCCTGGTCCAACTCACCCTGAACGCGGCCTTCGCGGCGGTCACGGCGGCGGTCCCGGATCGGGTGCCGCGGCTCCAACGGGGTTCTGTGGGCGGCTGGTTGGGCGCCGCGCAGATCCTGGGCGTGGTCGGCGGCACGGGTCTGGCGACGGCGGCCGGGGGCATCGGGGCGGGCTATGTGGCGTGCGCGGTGTTCACGGCGGTGGGCGTACTGCCGTACGTGCTCCGCTACAAGGACCTCCAACTCCCGCCCATGGCACGGCCGGTGTGGTCCTGGCCGGGCTTCGTGCGGGGCTTCTGGCTGAGCCCGCGCCGCTACCCGGACCTGGGCTGGGCATGGCTGACCCGCTTCCTGATCAACCTGAGCAACGCGCTGGTGTTGCTGTACCTCCTCTACTACCTGCGCGATCGCCTGCACTACCACGACCCCGACCAGGGCGTCCTGATCCTCACGGCGGTGAACGGCCTGACGCTGCTGGCCACAGTGGTGGTGGGCGGGGTGTGGTCGGACCGCGTCGGCCGCCGCAAGCCGTTCGTGATCTGGTCCGGCGTGCTGATGGCGGTGGCGACGGCGGTCCTCGCGGGCTGGCAGACCTGGCCGGGCGCGGTCGTCGCGGCGGCGGTCCTGGGCATCGGCTTCGGCGTCTTCACGTCGGTGGACTTCGCCCTGATGACCGACGTACTCCCGAAGGCCCTGGACCGCGGCAAGGACCTCGGCGTGATCAACGTGGCGAACGCGTTGCCGCAGGTCGCGGCGCCCGCCCTCGCCGCGCCGATCGTGACGTATCTGGGCGGGTACCGGGTGCTGTATCTGGTGTCCGCGGTGATCGGGATGGTGGGGGCGTTGCTGGTTCGGCGGATTCGGGGGGTGGACTGAACAGGTGTGGGGCTGGGGCAGGGGCAGGGTCAGAGCACGCCCGCGTCCCGTGCCGACCACGCCGTCGGGAACAGCGGGCGGTAGCCCAGCTCGCGGCGGATCCGTTCGGTGGACATGATGCCCAACCACGGGTCGGGGTCGGTGCGTTCGTGGAGTTCGGCGGGGATCTCGACGCCGTTGAGCAGGTGGAGTTCGACCGCGGTGACCGGGGCGTCGTCGGCGATGTTGTAGATCCGGCCGGCGATTCCCGGGGCGTGCAGGATGCGGAGGAGGCCCTGGGCGACGTCCGCGTGGTGGCCCATGTGGAGGCGTTGGTTCGAGGCCCAATGCGCCGCCCAGCGGAGGGAGTTGGCGAGGTGGGGGTCGCCTTCGCCGTAGACGAAGGGGAGTCGGGCGACGCGTACGTCCATGTCGTCGAGCCCGAGGAGTTCCCGTTCCGCCGTCGCCTTCGCGTCGGGGTAGGCACCCCACATCTCGCCGCCGGGGCGGCTCTCGTCCTCCTCGGTCATGGGGCGCCCCCGCCCGGTGCCGTACACGAGCCCCGTGCTGACCTGGACGAAGCGCCGTACGCCGGAGGCGAGTGCCGCCTGTCCCAGGGCCACCGCCGCCACGTGATTGACGGCCCAGGCCTCCTCGTCCGGTACGCCGCGGAAGGACGCGGCGACGTTCACGACCGCGTCGACGCCGGAGACCGCCTTGCCGAGGGCGTCCGTGTCGCGCAGATCGCCGAGGACGACCTCCGCACCCAGCTCCGCGAATCGCTCGCCGCGGACCTCGTCCCGCACCAGCACACGCACCCGCTCCCCCGGCCGGGCCTGCGCCAGCAGCCTCGGTACGAAGCGGCGTCCGACCTGTCCCGTCGAGCCTGTCACCAGTGTCAGCATCATGTGCTCCTCTCGTCCCGTCTCTTCTCGTCCCGACCAGCTTTGGGCGGGCGGGCCGGTACCGGGAGAGACCTTCCGATCAGGGGATCAGCAGTCCCTGGATAAGCCGGGCGGACTGCCGCACCCTGGAAGCGTGAACCGAGCCGAACTCGCCGACTTCCTGCGCCGCGGCCGGGCCCGCCTGGACCCCGCCGACGTGGGGCTCACGGCCGGCGCCCGCCGCCGTACGCCAGGCCTGCGCCGCGAGGAGGTGGCCCAGCTGACCGGCATGTCCGTGGACTACTACACACGCCTGGAACAGGCCCGCGGCCCGCACCCGTCCCGCCAGATGCTGACGGCGCTGGCGCGGGCGCTACGGCTCACGGACGACGAACGCGACCACCTGTTCCACCTGACGGGCGAGGAGCCACCGCGGCGGGGCACCTCCGGGCACCTGCGGCCGGGCCTCCTCCTGGTCCTGGACCGCCTGCACGACACCCCGGCGCACGTGTCGAGCGACTGCGGCGAGATGATCGCCCAGAACGCGATGTCGAGGGCTCTGACGGGTGACGTGTTCGCCCGCCCACCCCAGGACCGCAACCTGCTCCGCCGTTTCTTCCTGAACCCGACGGCACGGGAGATGTTTCCCCCGGAGGACATCCCGGACCACGCGCGCTCCCACGTCGCGAACCTACGGGCGGTTGCCGCGGCCCGCCCCGACGACCCCGAGCCGGCCGCGCTGGTGGCCGAACTCCGGTCGTCCAGCGAGGAGTTCGCGCGGCTGTGGGAGGAACACGAGGTGGCGGTACGGCGTCAGTCCACGAAGCGCTTCCGCCACCCCCTGGTCGGTCTCCTGGAGCTGGACTGCGAGATCCTCCTGAACCAGGACGCGCACCACCTGCTGATCATCCACACGGCCCGACCTGGCACGGAGTCGTACGAACGGCTGCAGTTGCTGCGGGTGATAGGCCTCCAGGACATGACCCCGACCCCCCTGGGGGCTGCGCCCCCAGACCCCCATCGGCCCTGAAGGGGCCTCGTCCTCAAACGCCGGACGGGCTGGATTTTGCCGGCCTGCGCTGAAGGGCTGGTCGTGCTGAAGCGATCAACGCGCTGAAAGATCAAGCCCCGCCCCGGCGAAATCCCAGCCTCTCCCGCGCTCGAGAAGGTGAGGCCAATCCCAGCCCCTGCCGCGCTCGAGAAGGTGAGGTCAAACCCAGCCCCTCCGGCGTTTGAGGAGCGGGGGCTCGGGGGCTGGCCCCCGGAACGGGGTTCGGGGCGGAGCCCCGGCGGGGTCGCAGGGGCAGAGCCCCTTGAGGATGGGACGGGTAGGGGCGGCGGGGGCGAGAAAAGCCCTCAGAACCCCCAACTCCCCCTCTAGAACCCCAACTTCCGCAACTGCCGAGGATCCCGCTGCCAGTCCTTCGCCACCTTCACATGCAGGTCCAGGAACACCGGCGTACCGAGCAACGCCTCGATCTGCTTACGCGACTTGATCCCGACCTGCTTCAGCCGCGCACCCTTCGGCCCGATGATGATGCCCTTCTGACTGGGCCGCTCGATGTACACGAACGCATGGATGTCGAGCAGCGGCTTGTCCGCAGGCCGGTCCTCGCGAGGCAGCATCTCCTCGACCACAACGGCGATGGAGTGCGGCAGTTCATCCCGAACCCCCTCCAGCGCGGCCTCCCGGATCAACTCCGCGATCATGACCTGCTCGGGCTCGTCGGTGAGATCGCCCTCGGGGTACAGGGCCGGCCCCTCCGGCAGCAGCGGAATGAGCAGATCGGCAAGCAGCTCCACCTGCTGTCCCGCGACCGCCGACACCGGCACGATCTCCGCCCACTCGAACCCGAGCTCCTTACCGAGCTGATCGATGGCGATCAACTGCTCGGCAAGCGTCTTCGAGTCCACCAGGTCGGTCTTCGTGACGATCGCGATCTTCGGCGTCTTCTTGATGGACGCCAGTTCCTTCGCGATGAAACGGTCACCCGGGCCCAGCTTCTCGTTCGCCGGCAGGCAGAAACCGATGACGTCGACCTCGGCCCACGTCGTACGGACGATGTCGTTCAGCCGCTGCCCGAGCAACGTGCGCGGCTTGTGCAGCCCAGGCGTGTCCACCAGGATCAACTGCGCGTCCGGCCGGTGGACGATGCCCCGCACCGTGTGCCGCGTGGTCTGCGGCTGGTTGGCGGTGATCGCCACCTTCTGGCCGACCAGAGCATTCGTAAGGGTGGACTTGCCCGCGTTGGGGCGGCCCACGAAGCAGGCGAAGCCGGCGCGGTGGGAAGGCTCCGACGACGCAGACGGCTTGGATGACGGGGTACGAACGCTCATGGCGCCCATTGTCCCTGATCCACAAGCTCCCGCCGCACAACAGTCCACCCCCGCCCACCACGGTGAGCTTTCGGTAACCCCACCGCAACGAAACACCACGGAAACACCCCCGTGCACAACCGGAAACCAGCACCGGTGACCCTCTGACGAGCCCCCACACCGTTGGAGACGACCGTGCCCCTCGCCGTCACCCGCGTCGACACCGGCGACACCGCCTGGCTGCTCGCCGCCACCGCCCTCGTCCTGCTGATGACTCCGGGCCTGGCCCTCTTCTACGGCGGCATGGTCCGCACGAAGAGCGTCCTCAACATGCTGATGATGAGTTTCGTGTCGATCGCCCTGGTCACGGTGGTCTGGCTGACCGCCGGATACTCCCTCGCCTTCGGCGACGACATCGGCGGCGGACTCATCGGCGGCCTGAAGCACGCCGGCATGGCGGGCCTCGGCCCGAACGCCGTCCACGGCACCGTCCCCACCCTCCTCTTCGCCACCTTCCAGCTCACCTTCGCGATCATCACGGCCGCCCTGATCAGCGGCGCGGTCGCGGACCGGGTGCGATTCGGGGCGTGGCTGGTCTTCGTACCGGTCTGGGCGCTCCTCGTATACGTTCCCGTCGCGCACTGGGTCTGGGGTCCCGGCGGCTGGATCGCAGCGCACCTCGGCGCCCTCGACTTCGCGGGCGGCCTCCCGGTCGAGATCACGTCCGGCGCCTCGGGCCTGGCCCTGTGCCTGGTGGTCGGCCCCCGTCTCGGCTTCAAGAAAGACGCCATGCGCCCGCACAACCTCCCCATGGTGATGCTGGGCGCGGGCCTGCTCTGGTTCGGCTGGTTCGGCTTCAACGCGGGCTCCGCGCTCGGCGCGAACGGCCTCGCCGCCGCGGCCTTCCTCAACACCCTCACCGCCGGCTGCACCGGCCTCCTCGGCTGGCTCTTCGTGGAGCAGAAGCGCGACGGCCACCCGACGACCCTGGGCGCGGCCTCGGGCGCGGTCGCGGGCCTGGTCGCGATCACCCCGTCCTGCGGCTCGGTCTCCCTGCTCGGCGCGCTGGTCATCGGCCTCGCCGCCGGTGCCGTCTGCTCGTACGCGGTCGGCTGGAAGTTCAAGCTGAACTACGACGACTCGCTCGACGTCGTCGGCGTCCACCTGGTCGGCGGCATCATCGGCACCCTCCTGATCGGCGTCTTCGCCACCACCGAACTGACCGGAAAGACGGACGGCCTCCTCTACGGCGGCGGGCTCGCCCAGCTCGGCAGGCAGCTGGTGGCCGTGGCCGCCGTAGGGGCGTACGCGTTCCTCGTGACGTACGGGATCGGCAAGCTGCTCGACCGGCTGATGGGGCTGCGCGCGAGTGAGGAGGAGGAGCAGACGGGTCTGGACCTTACGGTGCACGCCGAGACCGCATACGATCACGGCGTCCTGGGCCACGGAGCCCCGGTCGGCTCGTCCCTCCCCTCCCTTCAGAAGGTCAAGTCCCAGGCATGAAGCTCATCACCGCGATCGTCAAGCCGTACCGCCTCGACGAGGTCAAGACGGCGCTCCAGGAGCTCGGCGTGCACGGCCTGACCGTCACCGAGGCCAGCGGCTACGGCCGGCAGCGCGGCCACACCGAGGTGTACCGCGGCGCCGAGTACCGCGTCGACCTGGTCCCCAAGGTGCGGATCGAGGTCGTCGTCGACGACGCGGACTCGGACGCCGTGATCGACGCGATCGTCAAGGCCGCGCAGACGGGGAAGATCGGGGACGGGAAGGTGTGGTCGATGCCAATCGAGACGGTCGTACGGGTTCGGACGGGCGAACGCGGCCCCGACGCGCTCTGACCGCCAGCACTCCCCCGACGAACCCGACCGCGAGCAGCAGCGCCGCCGCGAGCCACGGCAGCGCGAAGAACGACGCGCTCGCCGACTGCTTCGTCCCCGGCGCGCTCGCGGTCAACGTGATGTCCCCCCAGTCGAGTTGGGGCGACCCCTTCCACGGCTCGCTCAGTTTCACACTCTGCCCCGGCAGCAACTCGGCGGGGATACGGGTCAGTCCGCGCGACAGCAGCGTACGACCGAACAGCCCCTGCGCCTTCAGCGTCACCTTCGGATCGAGGGTGACGTTCCCGGTGTTGTGCAACGTGTAGGAGATCGTGGCGTCGCTGTCCCCCAACCCCGGTACCAGCGGTTGGTGATGGGACACGTGGACGTGCTCGACGGCGAGTGCGGGCAGCGTAGGGCCGCTCACCCGCAGGTATACGCGGGCACCGACGGCCCGCTGCACACCGAGGGCGAGTGAACCGTCGCCCTTGTCGACGTGTTCGTCGAGGGCGACCAACGCGCCCGGGTGGTCGCCCGGTTCGGCCCCTTCGGGCACGTGGAGCGTGAACGGCACGGTAAGTGTCTTGTGGGCAGGGACAGTTACCCGGGACTTCGCGGGCTTCGCCCACGCGCCCACCCCGCGCATCGTCTCCGTCACGGTCCGCACGGCGAACCCGCCATCACGCGCGGTGTTGTAGGCATCGGCCGCGTACAGCCGGAAAGTCAGCGGCTTGGCCGTCTTGTTGGCGACGACGACCTTGTCCTGGATGGTCTGGCCGGGGTCGGCCGAGAGATAGAAGTACGGCCGCGCGGCGACTTGCGAGGCGGCCGGGTACACGGACCAACTGCCGTTGTCGGCCGCGTGGGCGGAGGGCGCGGCGAGCACTCCAAAACAGCCGAAACAGAGGCCGAGGCAGAGGCTCAGGAGGAGGACGTACAGCTTGCGCATGGGTGCGGACCCCCACGGACGAGGTGTGTGGCGGTCGGGCGGGTGCGAGCGCCCGGCCACCGGAAATGAGTGGGACGGTCAGGTGAGCGTCAGCGTGAGCACACCGGAGTACGAGCCCGGAGGCGTGAACGCCGGTACGTTCAGGGAGAGTCCGGCGTCGACGGTGAACTGGCCGCCGGTGAGCGTGCCGTCGGGCGTGGACGCGAGCGTCGCTCCCGAACTGCCCACCGCGCCCGCCGAACCGGCGACACACGTGCTCGGGCTGCCCGCCTTGGTGGCGCAGGCGGGTGTCCAACTCAGCGCCCCGGCATCGATCTTGGCGCCGGGACCGGTGAAGTCGGTGACCTTGCCGGTCAGGGACCAGCCCGCGGGTCCGCCGCGGAAGTCCTGGACCGTCACCGTGTTCAGGGCGCCCGTGGAGGCACCGCCCTTGCCGAAGTCGACGGCGGAGAGGCCCACGGCGTCCCCGGCCTGGGCCATCGACAGCGTGCCCGCCTTGACGGTGGTCGTCAGCTTCTGACTCCCCGGCGGAACGGGCGTGGTGTCGTTGACGACGTAGGCGGCCGGTCCGGCACCCAGGCCATCGGTCCACGCACTGCCCTCGTAAGCGACGACCCCGGTGGTCGTCTTGTCGTTGACGACGAGAGAACCGCTGATGGTGCCGCTGCTGCTGGCCGTGACGGTCGCCGTGTCCGCGGTCTGGGCGGTGCCGGACCGTCCGGCCAGGGTCACGGTGGCACCCGGGGTGAAGTTGCTGCCGGTCACGGTGACGCTGTCACCGGCGTTCCCGGAGGCCGAACCCAGGCTGATCGCACGGGTGTTGACCGGAACGGTGGCGGTCGCGGTGACGGTCTCGGAGACCGGCGCCGGCGGGTTCGTCACCGTGCAGGGGGTGTCCAGCTCCAGGATGTAGCTGGTGTGGATGTTGTAGTCACCGGGCGAGAGGGTGATCGCGCCCGGGGTGGTGACCGTGAAGGTGCCGGTCATGGAGAACGACGGGAAGGCGCCGTTGCCCGGCACCGGGTCGTTCTTCTTGGGCCCGGCCACCGTGAAGCTGCCGGTCTGGGCACCGCCGAGGGTGACCTTCCCGGTGGGCGTCATGATGTCGGCGGGCAGGGCGATGGCGGTGGGGTTGCTGGCGGCCGGCTTGACCACCGTGTACGTCACGGTGACGGTGTCGCCGACCTTCGGCGCGGTGTTGTCCACCGTGATCGCGGCGGTCGTGGTGCCGTCGATGGGCGGGATGCCCGCGATCGCCGGCGGGATGCAGTGCGTTGCGAAGTCCACGTTCGTGGACGCACCGGCCGGACAGGCCAGCGCACCTCCCGTGGCGACCGCGAGTGCGGTCACCCCGAGCAACGACGCCCAACGGCGTCTTCGGAATGTCGTAGCCATGGCTGTGCCCCCTCCTGAGGACGATGGGCGCAGCGGCTCGTCTGCGTCCACAGGGGGCATTGATGTGGGGATCGCATGAGAAGTCAATGGACACGGTGAAACAAACTGATGGGCCGTCAGTTCCCACAACAGCGGGAACCGACGGCCCAGTTGAGCCCGTGGGGGGAATTCTCAGGCGCCTCCTCAGCCGACTTCCCAGCCGACTCCTCAGGCGACTTCTCAGTCGAACACGAACGGACCCGGCGACTGCGGTCCGGTGGCCGTGCATGTGACGGCGATCCCGAAGATCGTCATCTGAAGCGACCCGCCGTACGCCTCCAGGCTGTCACCGGAGGCGACGGTGCCACTGAGCGGACCAACAGTGACGGCGTCACCGGTCGCCATGGCCGGGTTCACCGTCCCGCTGAAGACGGTCGTACCACCGCTCGCGTTCACGAACGTGAAGGTGGAGGCGATGGAGTTCTGGGCCAGGGCCAGCGGAGCGGTGATGGACGAGTTGACGGTGACCGTGGCCGCCGTCCCGTCCTGCGTGGCCGTGATGGTGGCTGCGCCGCCGCCGAAGATGCCGCAGCTCGCGGTGATCGTCGCCGTCTGGGGAGTGACGGCGAGCGCACTGGGCGCGAACGCCAGCGAGGCGGCCGCGAGGACCCCCGTCACCAGTGCCGCACCCGTTCCGATTCGCTTGCTTCTCAGCTTGCCTTTCATGGGTCTGGTTCCCTTCCCGTGTCTGGGAATGCCATGTGGGGATGGACGGGAGAAACACCGCAGAGCCACTCACGAACGCGGTGCGGTGCGCCACGCGAGCGAGAATCTGACGGTCCGTCGGAACTTACGGTTCCATTGATGCGCGGGAGACGGGGGGAGAGCAAGGGCGAAATCTGGACGGGTTACTTCCGGACACGGTTCCTGTCAGTCGGTCGGAAGTGCCTTAACCGGCGGTCACCGTGAGCCGGACAACCCCGTCCGGCGCAGCCACCAGCACAGGCGTCTCCGGCCCACCCAGATCCCGTACAGCCGCAAGATCCTCCGCAGCCACAGACTCCGCCTCCGTCACCACCGCCGCCGCCTCCAACGACTTCGCCCCCGACGCCACCGCCATCGCCACAGCCGTCTGCAACGCGCTCAGCTTCAGCGAGGGAAGGGCAACCGTCCCGGCGACATAAGTCCGCCCCGTCTCATCCCGCACGGCCGCGCCCTCAGGCACACCATTACGGGCCCGCGCGGAACGGGCCAGGGTGACGATCTTGCGGTCCTCGGGATCAAGCGCGCTGCTCTCGGTCATGACCAGAGCATACGAAGGACCGGGACGAGGACCGACAAGGACCCTCACCTCACCCCGCCTCACCCCGCCACGGGATACATCGCGCCCCGCCGCCCCTCCGGCGAGGCCAGCCACTCCAGCTTCCCCACCGTGTTCGCCTCGTCCAACGGCGTGTGCAGCACGATCGTGAGATCGGGCCGCGCCGGCACCTTCAACGCCGTCGACTCGACACACAGCAACCCGACCAGCGGATGGTCCAACTCCTTACGGACCACCCCCGCGTCCAGGATGTCCCGCCGCGCCCACAACGCACTGAACTCCGGGCTCACGGAGGCAAGTTCGGCCAGCACCGCCTGCAAGCCCTCGTCATCGGGCCGGTCCGCGCACATCGCCCGGAACTGCGCGACGACGGTCCGCGCGTTCCGCTCCCAACTCTGCGAACGCGCCCGGTAGAGCGGATCGGTGAAGAAGTCGACGAGACAGTTCTGCGTGTTCTCGGGTCGCATGCCGAGCACCCAGCCGGCCGCGTCGTTGTACATCACGCAGTTGTAGTACCGGTCCATGATGTGCGCCGGAAACGGCATCCACGCGTCGATGAGCCGCCGCATACCCTCACACCCGTGATCGGCGGCGGGTTCGGCCGCGGGCGGATTCAGCCCGGCCAGGACGTACAGATGCCGCCGCTCGGCATTGCTCAGCCGCAGCACCCGGGCGACCGAGTCGAGGACCTGCGGCGACACGGAGATGTCCCGCCCCTGCTCCAGCCACTGGTACCAGGACGCGCCCACACCCGCGAGCACGGCGACCTCTTCCCGCCGTAGCCCGGGTGTACGGCGCCGCGCCCCACCGTCCGGCAGCCCCGCCTCGGCCGGGGAGACCCGGGCCCGGCGGCTCATCAGGAACTCGCGCAGTTCGCTCAGCCGACGACTCTTCAGGGCATCCTCAGCCACGTACACATCCCCCTAGTGCCGACCAGTGGTGCCGCTGCCTGGTGGTGCCACCACCAGCACAACTTCCGGCTCCCCACGGCTATTCCGACGGCCGGAAGCTCTCCCCATGGCGACCGACACGACAACTACCGGCATCCACCCACCACTTGGCACCCCCAAGCTCTCGACCCGTGACAAACTCGTCCTTTTCGTCCTCTGCGCGGCCCAGTTCATGGTCGCCCTGGACTTCTCCGTCCTCAACGTGGCCCTGCCCACTCTCGGCGCCGACCTCGGCATGAGCCAGTCCGGACTCCAGTGGGCGGTCACCGCGTTCGCGCTGCCGTCCGGCGGCTTCCTGCTCCTCTTCGGCCGCATCGGCGACCTCTACGGCCGCCGCCGACTGTTCCTCACCGGCCTGGCCCTGTTCGGCGCGGCCTCACTCCTCGCGACCTTCGCCTGGGACCCGGCATCGTTCCTGACCGGCAGGGCGCTGCAAGGCCTCGGAGCGGCGACCATCGTGCCGACCGGCATGAGCCTCCTCACCACCACGTTCCCCGAGGGCCCGGCCCGCGACCGTGCGCTCGGCATCTCCGGCACCCTGCTCTCGCTCGGCTTCACGGTCGGCATGGTGGCCGGCGGCGTCCTGACCGACGCGTTCGGCTGGCGCTCGACGATGGCCCTGCTCACCCTGTTCGCGGTACTGGTCCTGCCCCTGGCCCCGGCCCTGCTCCCCGAGTCCCTCCCCCATGGCCTCAAGGGCATGGGAGGTGCCCCCATCCCGGACCGTCCCCGTCTGGACGTCCCCGGCGCGTTCACGGTCACGGGCGGCCTACTGGCCCTGATCTACGCCCTGTCGACGGCGGCGGACCACGGCTTCGCCCGCCCGGACGTGATCACGACACTCCTCGCGGGCGTCCTGCTCCTGACCACCTTCGCGTACGTCGAGTCCCGCACGACGCACCCCCTGGTCTCCCTCCCGATGCTGCGCCGCCGCACGGTGGCGTGGGGCAACCTGGGCGGACTGGTCACCTTCTCGATGATGTCGACGGTGGTCTTCGTCCTGACCCTGTACCTCCAGGAGATCCTGCACCTGTCGTCCTTCGAGACGGGCCTGGTCTTCGGCGTCCAGGGCATCCTCTCGGCGGTCGCCGGCGTCTACGCCCCGAAGGTCATCGGCCGCATCGGCGCCCGCCGCACCCTGATCGCCTCCCTCACCGGCCAGGCCGCTTTCACGGCCACCCTCCTCACCCTCACCACCCACACCTGGTCGGTCTGGGTGGCCACGGCCGCCGTCTCCCTGGCGAGCATGTGCCACCTGGGCGCGATCATCTCCTACGGCCTGACGGTCACCTCGGGCGTCCCCGACGAGGAACAGGGCCTGGCCACCGGCCTGGTGACCTCCACCCAGCAGGTCGGCATCACCATCGGCATCCCGCTGCTGGGCGTCCTCGCCACCACTTCGGGCGATCTCATGTCGGGGGTCCACACAGTCGTCGGCATCGACGCGGCGATCGCGCTCGGGGCGGCGGTGCTGGTGGCCGTAGGACTGCGGTCCCGGCGGGCCGGGTCAGGGACGGTCGAGGCGGAGCCGCTCGGCGCGCGGTAGCCCGGCGACGACGAGGTCGTACGAGTCCTCCACCAGCTCCCGGACCAGCCGGTCCGGGAGTTCCCCGTCCACCGTCACCGTGTTCCAGTGCCGCTTGTTCATGTGGTACCCGGGGATGATCAACCCCTCGTACTCCTCCCGGAGTCGGATCGCGTCCTCCGGGTCACACTTGAGATTGACCGTGAGCGGGCTGCCGTCCAGCCGGGTCAGCGCGAACAGCTTGCCGAGCACCTTGAAGACGGACGTCTCGGGGTTGAACGGGAAATCCTCCACCGTCGCGTTGAACGACAGGCAGAACGCGCGCAGTTGCTCGGGGCTCACTCCGGCTTCGTCTCCTTCTCGACCGGCTCCACCGGTTCGACCAACACCGTCACGATCTTGTTCCTGCGCCCGGCCGAGGCCTCCGCCGTGAGCCGCAGCTCACGCCCGTCCGGCAGCTCCACGACCGACGAGGCACCGGCGATCGGAACCCGGCCCAGCGCCTTCGCGAGCAGCCCCCCGACCGTCTCCACGTCCTCGTCGTCGTACGCCTCGAAGCCGTACAACTCCCCCAGGTCGCCGATGTCCAGGCGCGCGGTGACCCGGTAGCGGTCGTCGCCCAGCTCCTCCACCGGAGGCAGTTCCCGGTCGTACTCGTCGGTGATCTCGCCGACGATCTCCTCCAGGATGTCCTCGATGGTGACGATGCCGGCCGTGCCGCCGTACTCGTCGATGACGACGGCCACGTGATTGCGCTCCTGCTGCATCTCGCGCAGCAGATCACCGGCGTTCTTGGTGTCCGGCACGAAGCTCGCCGGCCGCATGGCCGTGGAGACCAGCTCCGACTCGGCGTCACGGCTGATGTGCGTCTTACGGACCAGGTCCTTCAGGTACACGATCCCGACGATGTCGTCCTCGCTCTCCCCGGTCACCGGGATCCGCGAGAAGCCGGAGCGGAGCGCGAGGGTGAGGGCCTGCCGGATCGTCTTGTACCGCTCGATGACGACGAGGTCGGTCCTCGGCACCATCACTTCCCGGACCAGGGTGTCGCCGAGTTCGAAGACCGAGTGCACCATCCGGCGCTCCTCGTCCTCGATCAGCGACTCCTTCTCGGCGAGGTCCACCAGCGCCCGCAGCTCGGCCTCGGACGCGAACGGACCGCGCCGGAACCCCTTGCCCGGGGTGAGCGCGTTGCCGATGAGGATCAGCAGATACGGGATCGGCCCCATGATCCGCGCGAGCGGCAGCAGCACGTACGCCGCCGCCGTGGCCGTGTTCAGCGGGTGCTGGCGCCCGATCGTGCGCGGGGAGACCCCGACCGCGACGTACGACACGAGAACCATGACGCCGATCGCGGCGAGCAGCGCGGGCGCGGTGCCGTGGATCACGTGCAGACACTCGTAGGTGACGAGCGCGGCGGCGGCCATCTCGCAGGCCACCCTGACCAGCAGGGCCACATTGAGATAGCGGGTCGGGTCGGCGGCGACCTGCGCGAGCTTGGCGCTGCCGCGCCGACCGGACCGTACGGCCTCCTCGGCGCGGAAGCTGGAGACGCGCGCGAGGCCCGCCTCCGCGCAGGCGGCGAGCCAGGCGACAACGACCAGGGCGATGGCCCCGACGACGATCTGAGGACTCATGAGAAGGGGTGCCCCGGTGCCCTAGGAGACCGTCGGCGCCGGGGAGGGGCCGGTGTGGCCCTTCTCCGCGCGCCAGCCGTCCACGATGGCGGCCTGGAGGCCGAACATCTCGGCCTTCTCGTCCGGCTCCTCGTGGTCGTAGCCGAGGAGGTGCAACACACCGTGGACGGTGAGGAGTTGGAGCTCCTCGTCCATGGTGTGCTGCGTCTCGGCCTCGGCCCCCTGCTTCGTGGCGACCTCCGGGCACAGCACGATGTCACCGAGCAGCCCCTGCGGAGGCTCCTCGTCGTCCTTGCTCGGCGGACGCAGCTCGTCCATCGGGAAGGACATGACATCGGTCGGCCCGGGCAGGTCCATCCACTGGATGTGGAGCTGCTCCATGGCGTTCTCGTCCACGACGATCACCGAGAGCTCGGAGAGCGGGTGGATGCGCATCCGCGCGAGCGCGTAGCGGGCGATATCGAGGATCGCCTGCTCGTCGACCTCGGTTCCGGACTCGTTGTTGACGTCGATCGACATGGTCGTGCTGATCTACTTCCGCTTGTCACGGGCACCCTTGTGGGTGCCGTTCTCCGTACCGTTCTCGCTGTCGTACTTCTCGTACGCGTCGACGATACGGCCGACCAGCTTGTGCCGGACGACGTCCGCCGACGACAGGCGGGAGAAGTGCACGTCGTCGAGCCCCTCCAGGATGTCCTGCACCTGCCGCAGCCCCGACTTCGTGCCGCTCGGCAGGTCGACCTGCGTCACGTCACCGGTGATCACGATCTTCGACTCGAAGCCGAGCCGGGTGAGGAACATCTTCATCTGCTCGGGGCTCGTGTTCTGGGCCTCGTCCAGGATGATGAAGGCGTCATTCAAAGTGCGGCCCCTCATGTATGCCAGCGGTGCCACCTCGATCGTCCCCGCCGCCATCAGCTTCGGGATCGACTCCGGGTCCAGCATGTCGTGCAGGGCGTCGTACAGGGGGCGCAGGTACGGGTCGATCTTTTCGTAGAGGGTGCCCGGGAGGAAGCCGAGGCGCTCGCCCGCCTCGACCGCCGGGCGGGTCAGGATGATCCTGCTGACCTGCTTGGCCTGCAGGGCCTGGACCGCCTTGGCCATGGCGAGGTAGGTCTTGCCGGTGCCGGCGGGGCCGATGCCGAAGACGATCGTGTTCTTGTCGATCGCGTCGACGTACCGCTTCTGGTTGAGGGTCTTGGGGCGGATCGTGCGGCCTCGCGAGGACAGGATGTTCTGGGTGAGCACCTCGGCCGGTGTCTCCTCGGGACCATCCCCGTTCTCACTCGCCCGCAGCATGGCGATCGAGCGTTCCACCGCATCCTCCGTCATCGGCTGCCCCGTACGCAGCACCAGCATCATCTC
Source organism: Streptomyces prunicolor (assembly GCF_045162825.1). Classification (NCBI taxonomy): domain Bacteria; kingdom Bacillati; phylum Actinomycetota; class Actinomycetes; order Kitasatosporales; family Streptomycetaceae; genus Streptomyces; species Streptomyces prunicolor. The sequence goes on from NZ_CP108676.1 coordinate 3,628,327, forward strand.
GTCGAACAGGCGCTGGACGAGGGCGACTTGGCGGGCGTCGCCGACCGCGCTGATCTCATTGCCCCGGACGTGGATGTCGGCCGCCGGGAAGGCCTTCTCGATCACGCGCAGGAGGGCGTCTCCGGACCCCAGGACGGTGACCATCGGATGCTGGGCGGGGACGGTGAACCGTGCCTTCGCCTGCTCCTGCGCGGGGGTGTGAGCTGTGGGTGTCTGAGTCATGGGCCGGCTCTGTAGGCCTTGCTCGTCCTCCTCGAAAAGACTCGCCCGCCACAAGGGCGGCCTGGTGATTCCCAGGGTACGCCGGGGCACTGACAACGCCGTAGGGCTTTTCGGTGACCGTCGGGCCACGAAATCCCGGCCGGTCCCGGGACTGGGTCCGGGCTCGTTCCTGGAGCGGGTCCGGCCGTGCTCCGGGAGCGGGTCCGGCGCAGGGGAGGCGCGCGGGGTGACGCCGTGAGCCCTGTTCGCGCCCCCTCGCTTGTACGGACAATGCGCTATGTCCGCCAAGTAAGCCTTGCAGGGAAAGCAGGTCGGCCGCTGTGCTCGTGCGTCTGCCCAGGTCCGTGTCCGAAGCACAGTCGTGCCTGGCCGAGGGGGCGGTGCCCGTCGGAGGGGCGACCCTGGTCTGGGCCGGCTGGCAACGGGACGGTTTCCCCGAGCAGGCGGTGTCCCTGCGGGAGCTGCCCGAGGCGAAGGTGATCGGGGACGGGACGCTGGGCTCGGCCGTACTGCTGCACGAGATAGACGAGCGGGTGCCGGAGGTGCTGCGCAAGGCCGCGGGCGGGGTGGGCACCGGTGCGGTGCGCCGGACCGCGACGGTCGGCGGCAACATCGTCGGCAGCACGCTGCGCTGTCTGCTGCCGGCGGCGCTGGTGCTGGACGCCCGCGCGGTCGTCCTGGAAGCGGACGGTCCCGTCGAGACCGACCTCGCCGAGCTGCTCGCGAAGCGGCCCCTGCTGCTGAGTCTGCACTGGCGCGAGCCCGTGGCCAGCGGTTACCGCAAGCTGACCGACCAGCTGCGGGGCGAGGTCCCCTTCGTGGTCGCGGCGGCCGTGGGGGCGGACGCGCCCGTCCTGCGGGTCGCCGTGCGTGACGGCTACGACGTGCTCAGCGAGACCGTCCCGTACGACACGGACACGGGCCGGGTGCTGCGCGCCTTGGCACTGACGCCGCTCGGCACGTTGCCCGAGGCGGTCTTCGAGGCCGTACGGGACGTGGTCGGTGGTGTGGTGGAGCGGGCGGGGGCTCGCTGAGGAGGTCGGCGCGGCGGCTGAGCAGGAACGTTCACCCTGACCGGCCGGGGTGCTTGGTGGCTGGCCGACTGGGTGGCTTGGTGGCGAATGTCCGGCCGGGCAGCAGGTGATCCGGTCCCTCGCTCCAACCCCTACGTCGACCGGCCGAACCCGATCGTCGGCACCGCCCGCCGCAACGGCCACGGACTGCCGCTGCCCTGCTCCTCCGGTACGAGTCCCGCGAGGAACGCGTACCGGCGCAGGGCCGTCGGGTCCTGGCCCTCGACCGACTGCACCTTGCGCCACCAGGCGCCGATCTCGGACCAGCCCGGTGCGGAGAGCGAGCCGCCGAACTCCTGGACGGAGAGGGCGGCGGTGAGTCCGGCGAAGGCGAGGCGGTCGGCGAGCGGCCAGCCGGCCAGGGTGCCGGTGACGAAACCGGCCACGAAGACGTCGCCGGCGCCGGTGGGGTCGAGGGCCTCGACGGCGATCGCCGGGACCTCGGCGGACTCTCCGGTACGCCGGTCCACGGCGTAGGCGCCGTCCGCGCCGAGGGTGACGACCGCGAGGGGTACGTGTTCGGTGAGGGCGTGGGCGGCGGCGCGGGGGCAGTCGGCGCCGGTGTAGCGCATGGCTTCCTCGGCGTTCGGCAGGAACGCCTCGCAGTGCGCGAGGTCGGCGAGTCCGGCGAGGTCCCAGGCGCCGGTGTCGTCCCAGCCGACGTCGGCGAAGATCCGGGTGCCCTCGCTCGCGGCCTGGGCGACCCAGGGTGCCTGCTTGCCGGGGGTGAGGGAGGCGACGGCGGCACGCGCGCGTGGCGGGCAGTCGGGTGCGCCCCCTTGGCCGAACACGACTTCCGGGGGCGGCTCGTGGCCGTGGGACACCATCGTGCGTTCGCCCTCATACGCCATCGACACGGTGACCGGCGAGTGCCAGCCGGGCGCGGTCCGGGAGGCGGAGAGGTCGATGCCCTCGCCCTGTTCCAACGCGTCCCAGCAGTACTCGCCGTAGTGGTCGTCGCCGAAGGCCGCGGCGAGGGAGGTGCGCAGGCCGAGCCGGGCAAGTGCGGTCGCCATGTTGGCGACGCCTCCAGGGCTCGACCCCATCCCGCGCGCCCAGGACTCGGTGCCACGCACCGGGGCGGATTCGAGCCCGGTGAAGATGATGTCGAGGAAGACGGTGCCGGTGAGGTACACGTCCCAGGGCGGATCGTCCGCCGTGCGCAGCCCGGCCAGCGGATCGACCCCGCAGGACGGCCCTTCGCTGCGGGACGACGGTCCCTTTCCGGTGGACGCGTTGGACGCGGTCACGGTGCGCTCCCTGACGTGATACGGATCAGGCCAGTGTGCACCACCACGCGCGCGTGGGGGCGGCTCCCGCTCCGGTGCCGCCCGTCGCGCCGGTACCGGCCGACCGCAGGTCCGCGCGCTACGGCGGGTGCCGCGCCCGGTGCCGGTCCGTCCACGGGCACCGCGGGGGCGCGTCCGGATCCGGCCGCGCCCGGCGGCGTCGTACGCCCCTACCAGCGCGGCATCGAAGGCGTCACCCACTCCGGGTCGGTGATCCGCATCGCCGCCGCGTCGTCGCGGTCGCGCAGTGAGCCGTCGTCGTCGAGCCAGCGCTGGTGCAGGAACTCCAGCTTGGCGCGGTCGAGTTGGACGCCGAGGCCGGGGGCGTCGGAGACGGTGACCTTGGCGTCGGTGAAGGTGAGGCGTTCGGTGAGGACGTCCTCCGACTGCCAGGGGTAGTGGGAGTCGCAGGCGTGGTGGAGGTTGGGGACGGTCGACGCGACGTGGGTCATCGCGGCGAGGCTGATGCCGAGATGGGTGTTGGAGTGCATGGAGATGCCGACGCCGAACGTGCGGCAGATGGCGGCCAGTTGCTGGGTGTTGCGCAGTCCGCCCCAGTAGTGGTGGTCGGAGAGCACCACCTGTACGGCGTCCTTCGTGAAGGCCTCTTTGATCTCGGCGAACGTGGTCACGCACATGTTGGTGGCGAGCGGCACGTCGGTCCCGGCGGACACCTCGGCCATGGCGGGGGTGCCCAGCGCCGGGTCCTCCAGGTATTCGAGGACATCGCCGAGTTCCTTGGCGACCTTCAGCGAAGTCTCCACGGACCAGGCGCCGTTGGGGTCAAGGCGGAGGGGGTGGTCGGGGAAGGCCCCCGCCAACGCCCGTACGGCGGCGATCTCTTCGTCGGGCGGGAAGACCCCGCCCTTGAGCTTGAAAGACGTGAAGCCGTACCGCTCCTTGAACTTCCGTGCCTGCTCGACGACTCCGGCCGGGTCGATCGCGGCGCCCCAGTCGTCCTTCTCGCTCGCGACGCCCTCGGGGTGGTCGGCCCACTTGTAGAACAGGTACGCGCTGTACTCGACCGCGTCCCTCAACTTGCCCCCGAGCAGCGCGTGCACGGGCAGTCCGAGCGCCTTGCCGAGGGCGTCGAGGCAGGCGACCTCGAAGGCGGAGACGACGGACAGGCGCAGCTTGTCGGCGGTCTGGACCCCGCGCAGCCCGCCCACGTCGACCTGCCCGGAGACCCGCGAACTGTCGACGGCGACCTCGTCGGCGACAGTGAACAGGCCGTTCAGATCGCTGACTTGACGGCCGATCAGTTTGTCGGCGTAGGGCCGGGCCAGTTCCAGGTACTTGGTGTCGCCGTAGGTCTCGCCGAGGCCGGTGATCCCGTCGGCCGTCTCGATCTCGACGATCAGGCGCGGGGTGTAGGGCTGGTGGACGCCCTGGGTGTTCAGGAGGGGCGGGTCGGCGACCAGGATCGGGGTCAGTCGGACGTCGGCGATGGTGAGGTTCACAGCGCGGCTCCTACGAGGTCGAGTCCGGTGGTGAGCAGGGTCGTGAGCTCGGCCAGGTCGGCGGCCGAGGGGTCGGTGAGCGGGGCGCGCACGGGTCCCACCTGCTGGCCGCGCAGCCGGGCCGCCGCCTTGACCAGCGACACGGCGTATCCCGGTACCCGGTCGCGGAGTTCGACGAGCGGGACGTAGAAGTCGCGCAGGAGTTTCTCGACCGTCTTGTCGTCGCCGACCTGCAACGCCGCGAAGAAGGCGTTCGCGATCTCCGGGGCGAAGGCGTGGACGGCCGAGGAGTACGCGGGGACGCCGACCGTGGCGTACGCGCGGGCCTGGATCTCGGCGGTCGAGGCGCCGTTGAAGAACAGGAAGCCCTCGGGGGCGGCGAGTGTGAGGCGTTGCAGGCGGTCGAGGTCGCTGTGGCCGTCCTTGAGGCCGATGACGCCGGGGATCGCCGCGATGCGCTTCAACGAGCTTGCGGTGAAGGTGACTTGGCCGCGCTGGTAGGCGATGAGCGGGAGCCGGGTGCGGGCGGCGAGCTGCTCCAGCTGGGCCACCAGGCCGTCCTGCGGGGCGGCGACGAGGTAGTGCGGCAGGACGAGGAGCGCGTCGGCGCCGGCCTCCTCGGCGATGCGCGCGAAGCGGGCGGCTTGTGCCCAGCCGTAGCCGACTCCGGCGACGACGGGGACGCTGCCGGCCGCCTCCTCGACGGCGATGGTGACGACCGTGCGGTACTCGTCCTCGTCGAGCGAGAAGAACTCGCCGGTGCCGCAGGCGGGGAACACGGCGCCGGGGGCGGTGGCGATCCGGGCCGCGACATGGGTGCGGAAGCCGTCGGGGTCGAGGGAGCCGTCGTCGTGGAAGGAGGTGAGCGGGAAGGAGAGCACACCGGCCACCATCCCGTCCCGGAGCCTGCGCACCACGGTCTCCGTTTCGCCGTTCTCCGTTTCGCCGTTCACTGAGGCCATCTCGCGGCCATCTCCCTATGTAGACGTTATCCATGTATGAAGACAGAGGTTAGATACGCGAACCTCGACCGTCAATGGGGCACCCGTGCTCGCTAACATCGCCCCATGTCAGAGCCCGGTGGCGTCCGTGAGGTGAAGTCCGCCGCCCGCACGGTCGAGCTGCTCGAACTGCTCGCCGCGCGCGGCGACCGTCCCGCACGCCTCCAGGAACTCGCCGACGCGCTGGGCGTGCCGCGCAGCTCGATGTACGCCCTCCTCCAGACCCTGATCGCGCACGGCTGGGTCCGCACCGACATCACCGGCTCGCTCTACGGCATCGGCATCCACGCCCTGCTCACCGGCACGAGCTATCTGGACTCCGACCCGCGCGTGAGGGCCGTACGGCCGTATCTCGACGAGGCGTCCCAGACGCTCGGCGAGACGATCCATCTGGGGCGGCTGGACGGGCGGGACGTGGCGTATCTGGCGACGCGGGAGTCGCACGAGTACCTGCGGACCATCAGCAGGGTGGGGCGACGGCTGCCGGCCCACGTCGGCGCCCTGGGCAAGGCGCTGCTCGCCGAACGGCCGGACGCCGAGCTGCCCGACGGGCCGTACGAGGCCGCGACCCCCAACACCCACACGTCCCGGGAGGCGTTGGTCGCCGACCTCGCTTCGATTCGCGCCCGGGGTTACTCGGTCGACCGTGAGGAGGGGGTCGTCGGGATCGTCGGGTTCGGGTTCGCCCTGCGGTACGACAACCCGGCGCTGGACGCGATCAGTTGCTCGGTGCCGGTGGTTCGGCTTACGCCGGAGCACGAAGGGGAGATCGTCGCGGTGATGCGGGAGGTGCGGGCGAAGATCGAAGGGGCGGCGGCCGGGGCGGGTGGGGCTGTGCACTGGCGGTAGCGGGCGCACCTTCCGGGGGCTGCGCCCCCGGACCCCCGCTTCGGCCTGAACGGCCTCGTCCTCAAACTCCCCCAGAGGGGGGACCCCCAACGGGCTGAATAATGCGGGCCTGTGTTGAGAGGCGCCGGAGTTGAAAGGCGCCGGACGGGCCGAGTGTGCCGGCCTGCATGAACACGTGCCGGACAGGCCTAACGACGCCGCCCGGCACCGGAAATTGGGCGCTCGTCTACCCGGTCCCCCAGCCCCCAAACTGAACGTGCCCCAGATCACACCCCCCGCCCTTCTTTCGCGAACCGCGTGCTTGATACAAATTGGCCGCGCGTTCCTGTCCGTCGACGGTCGTCGCCCAACCCCCTTCTTGAGCCGCTTCTTTCGCATGCCCTGGGAACGCCCGTGTTCGCCCGCACCACCACGCCCTGGCCCCTCGTCGCCCTTTTCACGGCCGGGTACCTCGCCCCCTACCTCCTGCCCACCACCGTCGGCCGCCTCGACGCCGGGCTGCCGTTGTCCGCCACACAGGCCGGTGCCGTCGGCAGTGCGCTGCTGTTGAGTTCGGCCGCGGCGGGGTTTCTGCTCGCCTCGCGCGTCGACCGGGTCGGCCCGCGCACCCTCGCCCGGATCGGCCTCGCGCTGGCCGTGCTCGGGTACGGCTCGGCCGCGTTCACCCACGCCGTCCCCGCGGTCGTCGCGGGCGCGGTGGTCGGCGGATTCGGATCGGGTACGGCCACCACGGTCGCCGCGTCCGGGATCGCCGCCGAACGAGACCCCCACCGCGCTTCCACCCTCGGCCTGTTGTGCGTGTCCGCGCTCGCGGGCGCCGTGTATCTGACGGTTCCGCACCTCGGCGCGGGCCACGGCCAGCCGCTCGCCGCGATCGCCCTCACCTCGCTCGCCGTATGGCCGTTGACCGGCCGCCTCCCCGTCCGTACGGCGACACCGCACACGCGCGTGGAGACCGCCGGGCTCCCCCACCGCCGCGCCGGACTGGTCCTCGCCGCCACCCTGCTGTGCTGGTCCCTCGCCCAGAACTCCCTCTGGGGCGTCAGTGGCCGCATCGGCCTCACCCAGGCGCACCTCTCCGAGGTCACCGTCGGCGCGGTCTTCGCGATCGCCCTCGGTACCGCCCTCGTCGGTGTCATCGGTGCGGGCGCGCTCGGGGCCCGGCTGGGGCGCGCGGTGCCGATCGGCGCGGGGACGGCGCTCATCGCGGGCTGCATCGTGCTCAGCGCGTCCGCGCACGACCTGAGGACGTTCGCGACCGGCGAGATCGCCTGGAACACCCTCTACCCGATCGTCCTGTCCTACCTCCTCGGCCTCGCCGCCTCCCTTGATCCGCGCGGGCGTTGGGCCGTCCTCGTCGGCTCGGCCTCGTCGCTGGGTACGGCGGCGGGACCGCTGGTGGGCAGCCTGCTGTCGGCGCGGGCCGGGTTCCCGGCGATGGGCGCGATCCTCGCCGTGGGGCTGATCGTGATCGCCGTACCGATGACCGGGGTCGCGCTCCACACCGGTGGACGGCTGCTGCTGCCGGGCACGGTCCGGCGGCGCGGCGGCACCCCGGCCGCCGTGGTCGCCGCGTCCGGCGGCATACCTACGGGACCGGTACCGGAGATCGGCGCGCGGGAACAGGAGGTCGTGGAGATCCTCCCGGTGGGCCTTCCGGCCGTACCCGCGCAGGGTTCCTACGACATCGCCGGGCCCCCGGCGGGCGAGCGCCGCGCCGGGGTCCGGGAGACCGTGACCTACTGACCCGGGCGGGCGCCTCCACGGGCCCGGCGGTGCAGGTACCAGCCGACGCCGGTGAGCAGCGCGGCCAGGGCGGCGACCGTGCCCACGGCGACTCCGGTGGCGGCGAGGCTGCCGGCGGTCGAGGTGGAGGCCTCGGTGGTCGTGCCTCCCGTCGTTCCCGTTCCCGTAGTACCGCCGGCCGTCGAACCGGACGTGCCACCGGACGTGCTTGTCCCGCCCGTAGTACCCGCACTACCCGTGGAGCCCGTACTACCTGTCGTACTCGTGGAACCCGTACTACCCGTAGTACCCGAGCCGCCGGACGCGTCTCCGCCCGTGGCCCCGCCGTCCGTTCCGCCGTCCGTCCCGTCGCCGGGCTCGGTGACCGTGAGGGTCATCGGTGAAGTACGCGTCGTGCCAACGGAGTTGGTGAACTCGGCGCGGTAACGGTAGCCGTCGTGCGAGGTCTTCGCGGTGAAGGCGTACGCGTTCTGCGTGGCGCCCTCGATCGTGGACCAGGTCTGGCCGCCGTCGGAGCTGGTCTGCCAGCGCACGGTGGGCTGCGGGGTGCCGTCGGCGGCGGCGGCGAGGGTGACCTCGTCGTCCGGGGCGACGGACTGGTCGGTGGGGGCCTGGGTGACCTTCGGGGACATCCGGCGGTCGAGCTTGAGGACCTCGCCCTCCGCCTGGTTGGTGACGTAGACGGTGGCACCGCCGGGGGTGACGGCGACGCCCGCGGTCGTGTTGGCGCGGCTGCCCGGGAGGGCGAGCGTCTCGGCGGCCTTCTCGAAGGTCGCGCTGGCGAACACCTGGAGGGAACCGATGAAGTCGGCGCCCGCGTCGGCGTTCCCGTAGTCCTCACGCAGCACGAAGGCCCGGTGGGTGGACGTGTCGAAGGCCATGGCGGTGGCCCGGTCGACGTCCTCCAGCGTGGCGAGGAGCTTGGCGTCCTTGTCGTAGACGAGGACCGAACTGCCGCTGCCCACCCAGACGTTGCCGGTCTCCGGGTCGGGTTCGACGAAGTAGACGGCGCCTTCCGGGAGTTCGGCGGTGGCGGTGACGGCGAAGGTGGTGGTGTCGATGCGGCGCAGTTGTCCGCCGGAGAGGCCGGTGGACCAGGCGGCGGCGTGCGCCGTGTCCACGCCGAGTTCGGAGCCGCCGTCGAGAGTGAGGGTGCGCCGCACGACACCGGTTGCGGTCTCTGTCTCGGAGAGGATCGGGCCCTGGGCGACCAGCACGGTGGTCGCGGTGGTGCCGGGGCCCGCGCCGGTGACCGCTGCGCCCGTCAGCCAGACGCCCTTCGCGGCCGTGTCACCGTCCTTTGCCGTACCGATGCCACGCAGGGGGTAGTGGAAGACGACGCCGTCTCCGGAGAGCGGCGCGATGATCTGCGGGACCACACGGGCGGCGAGCGCGCCGGTGGAGCCGGGGGCCTGCGGGATGTGGCTGAGGAGCCTGCCGTCGGCCGGGTCGAGCGCGTACAGGCCCTGCTCGCTCACGTCGGCCGTGTCGACGATGTTGTCCGAACCGACGTACAGCTTCCCCGAGTTGGGGTGCAGCATCACGTCCAGGGGGCGGCCCGCCGTGGTGAATTCCGCCGCCCGGACGTAGCTGACGGTCCCGGCGGGCATGTCCACGCCGTCGCCGCCATCACTGCCGGGGTCCTGGCCCTCCAAGGTGATCGGGATGCGCACGTCCTGGGAACGGTCGCCCGCGTTGCGGTGGTCGACCCGGGTGACGACCGCGCAGACGACCTGGGTGCAGTCGAGGCCGCTGTCCTTCGCCTCGACGCCGATGTCCACGGCGAACGTGCCGCCCGCGCCCCAGACTTGGGCGAGGTCGCCCGCGTACGGGTCCCCCTCGGGCACGATCCACTTCGACGTGCTGCCGGTGCCGCCGGTGTCGGCGCCGCCGAGGCAGGGGCTGGGGATGCGGTTGTCGCCGTTGTCCTTGCAGACGGCGACATAGATCGCCTTGGCCGTGTCGTAGCCCTCGCCGGTGACGCGGATCGTGTCGCCTGCCGGGTCGAGTCCGGCGGAGGCGGAGACCGCGAGTTTCTGGCCGTCCTTGCCCAGGGCCGTCTTCGGGGTGCCGGCGGCGGCCTGCGCGCTCGGGCCGGTCCCGAACGCGCCGAAGGCCAGGGCGGAGGCGGCGACCAGCGCGGCGGCGCCCAGGAGCGCCGCCGGACGTCTGTCGGCTCTCACTGGAAGGTGACCGGGACGTGGACGTCGTACTTGCGGTCCTCGCTGTCGAAGTGGTCGGCGCGGGTGACGATCGCGCAGTCCACGTCCTCGCCGCAGACCCGGCCGTCGTCGAGCGTGGCCTTGACGAAGATCTGGACGCTGAAGGTGCCGCCGGTGCCGAACGTGGAGCTGTTGGCGAACAGGCCGCCGAAGGTGTTGTTGACCCAGTGCGAGGCGCCCGTCGTGCCGGTCTCGTCCTGTCCGCCGAGACACGGCGTCGGCTTGGCCGCGCCCTGCGCGCCGCTGACCGCGCACAGGCCGACGTACACGCCCTGGCTGGTGTTGTAGCCGGAACCGGTGACCGTGATGACCTGGCCCGCCGCTGCCGCCGTGCCGGGTGCGGTCAGCGACAGGTTGTAGGTGGTGGTGCCGTCGACGACCGAGCGGGTCGAGGTCGCGGCGGAGGCCGAGGTCGCCAGGCCCAGGGTCAGCGCGGCGGACGCGCTGACGGCGAGGGCGGCACGGGCGGCGGTGCGGGCGGTGGTACTGGCGGACAGGACGGATCTCATGGTGGGAGTGCCTTCCGGTCGGCGGCCGGATCAACGGCCGCATCAACTTAGGTAAGGCAAACCTAAATACGATCTTCAGTTGTTTGTCAAGAGACGGCAAAGAACTTCAACCGGCCCCAATCGGCCGACTCCCCGGGGCAGTTGGGGGTGCGACGCCTAGAAGACGTACGCCTCGACCTCGGCGAGATACCGCGTCCGGCGCTCCTCGTCGTCCTCCAGGAAGGACGCCACGAAGGAGTTCCGGGCCAGCTCGCGCAGCCGCTCCTCGGTCAGGCCCAGGGCCTCGCGCACCGCGTCGAAGTTGTCACCCGCGTAACCCCCGAAGTAGGCCGGGTCATCGGAGTTGACCGTGCAGAGCAGGCCCGCCTCCAGCATCGCCGGGAGCGGGTGCTCGGCGAGGACGTCCACCGCGCGCAACCGGACGTTCGACAAGGGGCACAGAGTCAGGGGGATGCGGTCCCGCACCAGCCGCGCCACCAGCTCCTCGTCCTCCATGCACCGCAGCCCGTGGTCGACGCGCTCCACGCCGAGGTCGTCCAGCGCCTCGGTGATGTAGGCCGGCGGGCCCTCCTCACCGGCGTGCGCGACGCGTCGTAGACCCAGCGCGGCGGCGGCCTCGTACACCTCGCGGAACTTCACCGGCGGGTGGCCGACCTCGGCCGAGTCGAGGCCGATGCCGGTGATGCGGTCGAGGTACGGCTTCGCCGCGTCCAGGGTTTCCATGGCCGAGTCGGCGGACTCGTCGCGCAGGAAGCACAGGATGAGCCGGGTCGAGATGCCGTGGTTGGTCTCGCTGCTGCCCAGCGCCCGCCACAGGCCCTCCACCACCGTGCCCATGTCCACGCCCCGCGCGATGTGCGCCTGCGGGTCGAAGAAGATCTCCGCGTGCCGTACGCCCTGCGCGGCGGCGCGGGCGAGATAGGCGTTGGCGAGGTCCTCGAAGTCCCGCTCGGTGCGCAGGACGGCCATCAGCTCGTAGTAGAGGTTCAGGAAGGTCTGGAGGTCCTCGAAGAGGTACGCCTTCCGGAGTTCCTCGGTGTCCGCGTACGGCAGCTCGACGCCGTTGCGGGCCGCGAGCGCGAAGGCCAGCTCGGGCTCCAGGGTGCCTTCGATGTGCAGGTGCAGTTCGGCTTTGGGAATGGGCATCGAAGTATCGTACGGGTGTTTTACCGCCGTTTCGGAACCGGCACCCTGAGTAGATCGTGCGCCACGGTCAGCTCACCCTCGTAGCCCGCCGCCCGCGCCTGCCGCTCGAACTCCTCCGGCTCGGAGTAGCGCTGGCTGAAGTGGGTGAGCACCAAGTGCCGCACGCCTGCCTCCTGCGCCACCCTCGCCGCCTGCCCTGCGGTCAAGTGACCATGGTCTACGGCCAGTTGCTCGTCCTCGTCCAGGAACGTCGACTCGATGACCAGCAGGTCGCAGCCGTCCGCGAGGGCGTGCACTCCGTCGCAGAGGCGGGTGTCCATGACGAACGCGAAACGCTGGCCGTGCCGTACCTCACTGACGTCGTCGAGCGTGACATCGCCGATCGCACCCTCGCGCTGGATGCGGCCCACGTCCGGGCCCTTGATGCCGTGCGCGGCGAGGCGGTCGGGGAGCATGCGGCGGCCGTCGGGTTCGGTGAGGCGGTAGCCGTAGGACTCGACGGGGTGGGAGAGCTTGCGGGCTTCCAGGGTGTAGTTCCCGACGGTGGCGATCACACCGTCCGACGACACCGGCGACTCCGTGATGCCGACTGTCTCGCGGTACGCCGTGGCGTAGCGCAGGCGGTCGAAGAAGCCCTGGCCCGACTTCGGGTAGTGGGCGGTGATCGGGTGCGGGACGCGGTCCAGGTTGATGCGCTGGATGACGCCCGCGAGGCCGAGGGAGTGGTCGCCGTGGAAGTGGGTGACGCAGATGCGGTTCAGGTCGTGCGCGGCCACCCCGGCGCGCAGCATCTGGCGCTGGGTGCCCTCGCCGGGGTCGAAGAGGATGCCCTCGCCGTCCCAGCGGAGGAGGTAGCCGTTGTGGTTGCGGTGGCGGGTGGGGACCTGGCTGGCGGTGCCGAGGACCACCAATTCGCGTACGGACACGGTGAGTTAACCGGGGGGCCACTGCATGCCGCGGCCGCCCATGACGTGGGCGTGGGCGTGGAACACGGTCTGGCCCACGCCGCTGCCGGTGTTGAAGATGACGCGGTAGCTGTCGAGCTTTTCGTCGGTTGCCACCTCGCCGGCCTCGCGCAGTACGTCGGCGGCGACTGTGGGTTCGGCGGCGGCGAGGGAGGCGGCGTCGGGGTAGTGGACGCGGGGGATGACCAGGACGTGGGTCGGGGCCTGGGGGTTGATGTCCCGGAACGCGACGGTGGTGGGCGTCTCTCGGATGATCGTCGCCGGGATGTGGCCTGCGACGATCTTGCAGAAGAGGCAGTCGTCCTGCGGGTCCCCTGACATGTGGCTTCCCTCCGAGGCTGGGCTGTGCTTTACGCGGGGCATCGTATCGTCGTTGAGTGCGGGTGCGTGGGGGCTGGTCGCGCCGTTCCCCGCGCCCCTAGGTGGGCAAGACTGGCGGAGTTTTAGCCGGCTCGGTCTCCAATGCCGCCAACGCCAAGCGGATTGCCTCGTCCAGTTGGGTGTCCCTCCCCGCCGCGTAATCCTGTGGGCGTTGCACCACCTCCACATCCGGATCCACCCCGTGGTTCTCCACCCCCCACCCGTAACCCTCAAGCCAGAACGCGTACTTGGGCTGGGTGATCAGCGTGCCGTCCACCAACCGGTACCTGCTGTCGATGCCGATGACACCGCCCCACGTGCGCGTGCCGACCACCGGGCCGATCCCCAGCGCCTTGATCGCCGCGTTGACGATGTCGCCGTCCGAGCCGGAGAACTCGTTGGCCACGGCCACTACGGGGCCGCGCGGGGCGTCCTCGGGGTAGCTGTACGGGCGCATGCCTCGGGGGAGGTCCCAGCCGACGATCCTCCGAGCCAACTTCTCGACGACCAGCTGGGAGGTGTGGCCGCCGCGGTTTTCGCGGACGTCGACGACCAGGCCCTCGCGGGCCACCTCCACGCGTAGGTCGCGGTGGATCTGGGCCCAGCCGGGGGCCTGCATGTCGGGGACGTGGAGGTAGCCGAGGCGGCCGCCGGACTTCTCGTGGACGTAGGCGCGGCGGTCGGCCACCCATGCGTGGTAGTAGAGGGGTTCCTCGTCCGCCAGGGGGACGACCACCGTGTGGCGTGGGTCGCCGCCGCCTGCCGGGGAGATCGTCAGCTCGATGGGCTTACCCGCCGTGCCGACGAGGAGAGGGGCCGGTCCCGTCACCGGGTCCACGGGTTGGCCGGCCACCGCGAGGATCGCGTCGCCCGCGCGGACAGCGACACCGGGGGCGGCGAGGGGGGCGCGGGCGTTCGGGTCGGAGGTCTCCGAGGGCAGGATGCGGTCGATGCGCCAACTGCCGTCCTCGTGACGGGAGATGTCGGCGCCGAGCAGGCCCTGGCGTTCGCCGTGGCCGTGGCCGCCGCGCGGGGTGACGTAGGCGTGCGAGGTGCCCAGTTCGCCGTGCACCTCCCAGAGGAGGTCGACGAGGTCGTCGTGGGTGGCCACGCGGTCGAGGATCGGGCGGTAGCGGTCGAGGACGCCGGTCCAGTCGACGCCGCTCATGTCGGGGCGCCAGAAGTTGTCGCGCATGATGCGGCCGGTCTCGTCGAACATCTGGCGCCACTCGGCGGCCGGGTCGACGGTCTGGCGGATGCGGGACAGGTCGACGTTGATGTTCGAGTCGCTGTCGTCGTCGTCCGAGCCGGAAGCGCGGCGGTCGCTCGGGACGACCCGGAGTTTGTGGTCCGTCCAGAGCAGGACGCGCTTGCCGTCGCCGCTGACCTCGAAGTGGTCGGCGTCTCCGGCAAGGTGCTCGATGCGCTGTTGGGCGAGGTCGTAGCGCTCCAACTCCGTTTTGGGGTCCGGGTCTTCGGGGGTCGCGCGGGTGGCGCCGAGGACTCCCTGGACCGGGTGGCGCAGCCAGAGCACTCCGTCCTTGGCCGCTCGCAGGTTGGAGTAGCGGCCTGCCTCCACCGGGAACGCGACGATGCGGTCGGCCAGGCCTTCGAGGTCGACACGGGTGGTGGGGCGGCCCTCGCTGTCGGGGGTCTCGTCCTTGTCCGGGGCCTCGAAGGGGCGGCCGTGGCGCTGCGGTCCGAACGGGGACGGGGTCGTCGCGGCGAGGGTGATCAGGTGCGGGCGGTCGCCGACCACGAAGGCCAGGTCGAAGACGTACTCGTCGTAGACCGGGTCGAAGGAGCGGGTGGAGAGGAAGGCCAGGTGCTTGCCGTCGAGGGTGAAGGCGGGGGCGTAGTCCTGGAAGCGGAGCGGGGTCGCCTCGGTGACCGACAGGTCGGTGGTGTTGGCGAGTTTGAGCTGGCGGAGGGGGCGCGGGCCCGGGTGCGACCAGGCGAGCCAGGCCGAGTCCGGGGAGAAGGCGAGGCCGGTCGCGTCGCCGTTCTCGCTGCGGTCCACCTCGCGGACCTCGCCGGTCTCGCGCTCGACGAGGAGGACACGTCCGTCGTGCGAGCCTACGGCGACCCGGCTGCCGTCGGGGGCCACGGTGAGGGCGAGGACGCGGCCGAGCTGTCCGGCGGCGAGTCTGCGCGGGGTCGCGCCGGGGGCGAGGCCGGTGGCGGGGGCGAACTCCAGGGCGTCGTCGCCCTCGGCGTCCGTCACCCACACCACCCACTCCTCGCCGTCGGCGCGGAAGGTGCGGGGCAGTCGGGCGCGGACACCAGGGGTGGCCGCGAGGGCACGGGCCGGGCCGGAGCGGTGGGTGACCCAGTGGACGGCGCCGCGTACGGCGACCGCGCTGCCGCGCGCGGTGTGGTCGGGCGATGCGGAGCCGAACCAGCGGGCGGCGGCCACCGGGAAGGGCTGCTGGTCGGTGCGCTGGCCGCCGAGCCGGAGGTCGAGGCGGCGCGGTTCGGCGCCGTCCAGGTCGTCCAGGAGCCAGAGTTCACCGGCGGAGGAGTAGATGATCCGGGTGCCGTCACCGGACGCGTGCCGGGCGTAGAAGCCGTCGAGGGGGGTGTGGCGGCGGAGGTCGGAGCCGTCCGCGAGGGAGGAGTAGAGCGCGCCGGTGCCCTCGTGGTCGGAGAGGAACGCGATCCGCTCCCCCACCCACACCGGGTACTCGATGTTGCCGTCCAACTCCTCGTGCAGCCGCGTGAATTCGCCGTCGCCCTCGCGGTCGATCCACAACTTGCCCGCCGTGCCGCCCCGGTAGCGCTTCCACCAGGCCGCCTCGCGGCCCATGGGGGCGGAGAGGAGGACCGTGGCCGTCTCACCGCGGGCGACGTCGCCGACCCAGCCGTACGGGAGGATCGTCGCCGGTCCGCCGTCCAGCGGGACCGAACGGGCCCAGCTGCGGCGGAGGTTGGCCTGGCCGTGGGTGCTGAGCGCGAGGACCTGGCCGTCCGCCGTCCAGCCTCGCACCTGGGTGCGTGAACTGCCCCAGTACGTCAGGCGTTTGGCGGGGCCGCCGTCGACCGGGGCGATATGCACCTCGGGGGCGCCGTCGCGGGTGGAGGTCCAGGCGACGGTGGTGCCGTCGGGCGAGATGCGCGGGTGGGTCACCGGCACGTTCTCCGCGCTGACCCGCCAGGCCCGGCCGCCGCCGTCGAGGGACGCCAGCCACACATCGTCCTCGGCGGTGAAGGCGACCAACTCGCCGTGCAGATGCGGGAAGCGGAGATAGGCCTGGGCTGCGGACGCTGAGGGCTGAGTCACCTGATCAGCGTATGCAGCTACGGCCTGCGACGACAGCGGTTTGGATCACTTGCTCCCGACAGCGCCCTCCGTGGGCCGCCGGTCACTTGCCTTCGACGGGCCAGCAGGTCGGGTCGCCCTTGCACCACATCGTCTTGGTGACCGTGACGGTGACGGTCGGCCCCGGGCCGTAGGTGAGACTCGGGTTCGGATTGGACACGGACGACGGTGTCGCCGCGTTGCAGTCGCCGAGCCCGGTCACGTGGAACACCTGCTTGCCGGCGACCTTGCCGACCAGGTCGCCGCGCACGCACGCGCCGTCGACGGCCCGGGTGACCTTGCCGGTGACGGTGATGTCCCGGTTGTCGTTCGTCTGCCCCTGGCAGTCGACGCTGACGACGGTGGTCTCGGTCGGCGAGGGCGAACTCCCGGACGTGGAGGCCTTGTTGTTGCTGCCGTAGTTGCCCGTGCAGGTCAGCCAGCGCACGCTCACATGGTCCCGCTTGAGCTCCGCGGTCGCCGTCTTGTCGGTGGTGTACGCGACGGTCGCCGCGCTGAGATCACCGGGCTGGCACGCGACGACTCCGCCCACGGTCACCACCGCGAGCCCCGCCACAGCGGCCACCCGCCGACCGCGCGGCCGACGCCAGTTCCGTCTCAACGCCCCCATGGACGGCAGCCTGCCACCGTCGGAGCGCACGCGGAAGAGCGCATACGGCCACCCGTGCGCCGGGGGCGCGGCCACCGGCGCACGATCCGTCAGCCCTGGAGCAGCAACCACTCCTGAAGCTCCACCACATTGCCCTCGGGATCCTTGAGATGGGCGACCCGCATCCGGTCCGTCATCGGCGCGGGCCCGTGCACCAACTCCGCGCCCCGCGCGGTGATCTGCTCGCAGTACCCGTCCAGGTCGTCCACCCGCAGCACCACGAGCGAACGGTGCCCGGTCGCCAAGTCCCCCAGCTCGCCCAGGACTTGGGCCATCATCGCCCGGTCCTGGAGCGCGATCCCGGCCGACCCGAGGGAGGGGGAGAACTTCTCGTACGGTCCCTCGACCGCCCCCGACTGGGGCTTCAGGCCGAGGACCTCGGCGTAGAAGCGGTAGCAGGCGGCGAAGTCGGTGACGAGCAGCCGTACTTGGGCGAGTTCCACGGCGATCCCCCCTGGTTCAGGACCAGCGTCCGGTACGGCCCAGGAGCAGGGCGGTCGCCGCGGTCCCGGCCGTCGATGTACGCAGCACGCTACGCCCGAGGCGGTAGGCCTTCGCCCTCGCGTCCTCGAAGAGCGCCAACTCCTCGGGGGAGACGCCTCCTTCGGGGCCCACGACCAGCACGATCTCGCCCTCGGTGGGGAGTTCGGCGGTGGCCAGCGGCTCGCTGCCGTAGTCGCGGTCCTCGTGGAGGACGGCGGCGAAGTCGGCTTTGGCCAGAAGCGCCGCAACCTGTTTGCTCGTTGCCGCGTCCGCGACCTCCGGGAAGCGCAGCCGGCGGGACTGCTTGCCGGCCTCGCGTGCGGTGGCCCGCCACTTCGCGAGGGCCTTGAGACCCCGGTCGCCCTTCCACTGCGTGATGCAACGGGCGGCCGTCCACGGGACGATCGCGTCGACGCCGGTCTCGGTCATCGTCTCCACGGCCAGCTCGCCGCGGTCGCCCTTGGGGAGGGCCTGGACGACGGTGATGCGGGGCTGCGGCGCGGGCTCCTCACTGACCGACTCCAGGTCCATGACGACGAGCCGGTCCTTGCCTTCGGCCGCTTTGACGACGCCTTCCATCCACCGGCCGCGTCCGTCGGTGAGGACGACGTCCTCACCGGCCCGCATCCGCCGCACGGAAACCGCGTGCCGCCCTTCGGGGCCGTCGAGGACGATCTCACCGCCGCTGAAATCCGGGATCTTCAGGGGGTCGAGGATGAACACCGGCGCGGTCATCGCAGGCCGCCACCGGTCGACAACGCTGTCCGGGCGGAGGCCAGTTCGGCGACCAGGACCTCGACCAGCTGGCCGGCGGGCAGCTCGCGGGCCATGCGGTGGCCCTGGCCCGCCCACAGCGCCATGCCCTGCGGGTCGCCGGACGCGGCGGCCTTCTTGCGGAGCGGGGAGGTCAGGTGGTGGATCTCGGGGTACGCGGCGGGGGCGTAGGGGCCGTGCTCGCGCATGAAGCGGTTGACCAGGCCGCGGGCCGGGCGGCCGGAGAAGGCGCGGGTCAACTCGGTACGCGTGAACAGGGGGTTGGTGAGCGCCTGCTTGTGCAGCGCGTGGGCGCCGGACTCCGGCGCGGCCACGAACGCCGTGCCGAGCTGGGCCGCGCTCGCGCCGGCCGCGAGGGCCGCGGCGATCTGGCTGCCGCGCATCAGACCGCCGGCGGCGACGATCGGGAGGTTCACGGTCTCGCGGATCTGGGCGACGAGGGAGAGCAGGCCGAGGCCGGCCCCGTCGTTCTCCGGGAGGTCGCGGTGGGTGCCCTGGTGGCCGCCGGCCTCGACGCCCTGCGCGATCACCGCGTCGGCACCGGCCCGCTCCACGGCGAGGGCCTCCTCGACGGTGGTGACGGTGACGAGGGTGAAGGTGCCGGCCCGGCGCAGCGAGTCCAGCACCTCCGGGGTGGGGATGCCGAAGTGGAAGGAGGCGACCTTCACCGGGTTGTCGAGCAGGACGGACAGCTTGGCGTCGTAGCCGTCCTCGCGGCCGCTGTCCGGGTCGCCGAGTTCCGTCTCGTACCACGTGGCCTCGCCGGCCAGCTGGTGGGCGTAGACGTCGACGGCGGCCCGATAAGGCGGCGCGGCGACAGCCGCTCCAGTGGAGCCGGTGCTTGCACCGGGGTACTCCGGCTGCGGCATGAACAGGTTCACGCCGAAGGGGCGGGTCGTCAGACTCCGCAGCTGCTTGATCTCCTGGTACATGCCGTCGGCCGTTTTGTACCCGGCGGCGAGGAATCCCAGCCCGCCGGCCTCGGACACGGCGGCCGCGAGACGCGGGACGGAGACACCGCCCGCCATCGGGGCCTGCACGATCGGATGAGGGAAGAGATCGGTCAGTGCGGAGGACATGACGGCATGTTGTCACGTCCTCCGAACAAGTCCGAATCCGGCCTTGGCACTGGCACATGCCATTGGTTTCAGCCGGTTCGGCCGTGGAGGACGAGGCCGTTCGGACCGGAGCCGGATCAAAGAGAGGGCCCGGGGGCGGCTGCCCCCGGACCCTCTCAGCGACCGTTGAAAGCGTCCTTGAGGCGTGAGAACAGCCCCTGCTGACCCGGCTGGAACGTCCCCATGGGCCGCTCCTCGCCGCGCAGCTTCGCCAGTTCGCGCAGCAGACGTTCCTGCTCGACGTCCAGCTTGGTCGGGGTGGTGACCTCGACGTGCACGATGAGGTCGCCCCGGCCGCCGCCGCGCAGATGCGTGATGCCTCTGGTGTGCAGCGGGATCGACTGGCCGGACTGGGTGCCCGGGCGGATGTCGACCTCCTCCATGCCGTCGAGCGTCTCCAACGGCACCTTCGTGCCGAGGGCCGCCGCCGTCATCGGGAGGGTGACCGTGCAGTGCAGGTCGTCACCACGCCGCTGGAACATCGCGTGCGGCAGCTCGTGGATCTCGACGTACAGGTCACCGGCGGGGCCGCCGCCGGGGCCGACCTCGCCCTCGCCCGCGAGCTGGATCCGCGTGCCGTTGTCCACACCCGCCGGGATCTTGACCGTGAGGGTGCGCCGCGAGCGGACGCGGCCGTCACCGGCGCACTCCGGGCACGGCGTCGGCACGACCGTGCCGAAGCCCTGGCACTGGGGGCAGGGGCGGGAGGTCATGACCTGGCCCAGGAAGGACCGGGTCACCTGCGAGACCTCACCGCGACCGCGACACATGTCACAGGTCTGCGCGGAGGTGCCGGGGGCCGCGCCCTCGCCGTTGCAGGTGTTGCAGACGACGGCCGTGTCGACCTGGATGTCCTTCGTGGTGCCGAAGGCCGCCTCGTCGAGCTCGATCTCCAGCCGGATCATGGCGTCCTGGCCGCGGCGGGTGCGCGAGCGCGGTCCGCGCTGCGACGCCGTACCGAAGAACGCGTCCATGATGTCCGAGAAGTTCCCGAAGCCACCGGCTCCGAAGCCCGCGCCCGCGCCGCCCGCCTGCGAGAGGGGGTCGCCGCCGAGGTCGTAGACCTGCTTCTTCTGCGGGTCCGAGAGCACCTCGTAAGCGGCGTTGATCTCCTTGAACCGCTCCTGGGTCTTCGGATCCGGATTCACGTCCGGGTGCAGCTCGCGCGCGAGCCTACGGAAGGCCTTCTTGATCTCATCCTGCGACGCGTCGCGACGCACGCCGAGAACGGCGTAGTAGTCCGTGGCCACTTAGGACTCCGCCAGGATCTGTCCGACGTACCGTGCCACTGCGCGTACCGCTCCCATCGTTCCCGGGTAATCCATGCGGGTCGGTCCGACCACGCCGAGCTTGGCGACTGCCTCGCCGCCCGAACCGTAGCCGACCGACACCACGGAAGTGGAGTTGAGTCCCTCATAGGCGTTCTCGTGACCGATCCGTACGGTCATGCCCGAATCCCCCGCCTCACCAAGCAACTTGAGGAGGACGACCTGCTCCTCCAGTGCTTCCAGGATGGGGCGGATGGTGAGGGGAAAGTCATGTCCGAAGCGGGTGAGATTGGCGGTGCCGCCGATCATCAACCGCTCCTCGGTCTCCTCGACGAGGGTCTCCAGGAGGGTGGAGAGCACCGTCGCGACCGTGCCGCGGTCCTCGGCCTCGAAGGCCTCCGGCAGGTCCTGCACGAGCAGCGGTACGTCCGCGAAGCGGCGGGCCGCGATCCGGCTGTTGAGCCGCGCGCGTAGATCCGCGAGCGAGCTCTCCCCGAAGGGCGCCGGGCAGTCGACCATGCGCTGCTCGACCCGCCCGGTGTCGGTGATCAGCACGAGCATCACGCGCGCGGGGGCCAGCGACAGCAGCTCCACGTGGCGGACGGTCGAGCGGGTCAGGGACGGGTACTGCACGACGGCGACCTGCCGGGTGAGCTGCGCGAGCAGCCGCACCGTACGGCCCACGACGTCGTCGAGGTCCACAGCACCGTCGAGGAAGTTCTGGATCGCCTTGCGCTCCGGGCCGGTCATCGGCTTGACGCCGGCGAGCTTGTCGACGAACAGCCGATAGCCCTTGTCCGTCGGAATGCGCCCGGCGCTGGTGTGCGGCTGGGCGATGTACCCCTCGTCCTCCAGGGCCGCCATGTCGTTGCGCACCGTCGCCGGGGAGACGCCGAGGCTGTGCCGCTCGGTGAGCGCCTTGGACCCGACCGGCTCCTCGGTGCCGACGTAATCCTGGACGATGGCGCGCAGCACCTGAAGCCTGCGTTCGCTGAGCATCGCGCACACCTCCAGTTCTGGTCGCCGTTTTGATACCGGGCTGCCCTTTCCTGGCACTCTGTGCGCGTGAGTGCCAGCGTTCCCCGGCCCAGTGTACGGCCGTGAGGTACACCCCGGGCAAGGCCGGTCCTGCGATGTCACGCCCTGAGTGCCGTCACCGCTAGCGTCGCTGCATGACGGTGACTTGGGAAGAGGCGGGGTGGGAGCGGCTGGCGGCCGGGGTGGGCCGGTGCCGGCTGCCTGGCTGGGACTGCACGGTCGGGCTGGTCGTGGGGGCGGGCTCGGCGCTGATGATCGACGCGGGGTCGAGCCTGGCGGAGGGCGCACGGTTGCGCACGGAGGCGCGGGCGCTCGCCGGGCACGCTGTGACTCATCTCGCGCTCACCCACGCCCATTTCGACCACGTCTTCGGGGCGGCGGAGTTCGCGGACGCGGAGGTGTACGGCGCGACGGGCATGGAGCGGGTACTGACGGACGAGCGGGAGGAACTACGCACGGATGCGATCCGGAACGGCCTCCACGCGCGCGTGGCCGACGAGGCCGTAGCCGCCCTGACGTACCCGCGTCACCTGGTGTCGGACGAGTGGACGCTCCCCCTGGGCGACGACCGACAGGTCCTGCTCGCGAACGTCGGCCCCGGACACACGGCCCACGACCTCGCGGTCCTCGTCCCCGGCTCCCCGCCGGTCGTGTTCTGCGGCGACCTGGTCGAGGAGTCCGGCGAACCGCAGGCGGGCCCGGACGCCGTACCGTCCCACTGGCCCGCCGCCCTCGACCGTCTCCTCTCCCTGGGCGGCGAGGACGCGCTGTACGTCCCCGGTCACGGAGCGGTGGTGGACGCGGCCTTCGTGCGGGCCCAACGGGACGCGTTGGCAACGCGTTTCGGCGTGTCGTGACGACGGTCGCCCCGGTTCTCCTATCGTCATCCGAATGCGCCAGTACTCCGCCGATCTGACCCCGCCGTGGAAGAAGCCCAAGCCGGCCCCCGAGGTCCCCGCGGAGCCGGGCCTGGTGGTCGAGGAGCCGGGCACCGGTTTCTGCGGCGCGGTGATCCGCTGCGAGGCCGGCACGGTCACCCTGGAGGACCGCTTCGGCAAGCACCGGGTGTTCCCGATGGAGCCGCGCGGCTTCCTCCTGGAGGGCCGCGTGGTGACCCTGGTCAGGCCGGCGTCGCCGAGTGCGCTACGGCCCACTCGTACGGCGTCCGGTTCAGTCGCCGTCCCCGGTGCACGCGCGCGTGTGGCTCGCGCCGGGCGGATCTACGTGGAGGGCCGGCACGACGCCGAACTCGTCGAGCGGGTGTGGGGCGACGACCTGCGTATCGAGGGCGTGGTGGTCGAGTACCTGGAGGGCGTCGACGATCTGCCCGCCATTGTCGAGGAGTTCGCCCCGGGCCCGGACGCCCGCCTCGGCATCCTGGTCGACCACCTGCTCCCCGGCACCAAGGAGTGGCGCATCGCCCAGTCGGTCACGAGTGAGCACGCGCTGGTCGTCGGCCACCCGTACATCGACATCTGGGAGGCCGTGAAACCGTCCTCCGTGGGCATCGCCGCGTGGCCCCGCGTCCCGCACGGTCAGGACTGGAAGACGGGCGTGTGCCGGGCGCTGGGTTGGCCGGAAAACACCGGTGCGGTGTGGCAGGCGATTCTGGCCAGGGTGGGGTCTTACAAGGATCTGGAGCCGGAACTGCTGGGGCGGGTGGAGGAGTTGATCGACTTCGTCACGGCACCCGAGGGCGGCTGACGGGGGCGATCCGATCAGTCCACCAGATCCCGCACCACCGCGTCCGCCAGCAACCGCCCCCGCAACGTGAGCACCGCACTCCCCGCCTCGTACGGCCCCGCCTCCAGCAGCCCGTCCCCCAGCGCCCGGCGCGAAGCCGCGAGCCCCTCCGGTCGGAGCAGGTCCAGCGGTGCGCCCTCCCGGAGTCGTAGTTCCAGCAGGATGCGTTCCACCCGGCGGTCCTCCGCCGAGAGGATCTCCCGGCCCGCACCCGGTGAGCGGCCGGCCGCCAGCGCCCCCGCGTACGCGCCCGGGTGCTTCACGTTCCACCATCGGACCCCGCCGACGTGCGAGTGCGCTCCGGGGCCCGCGCCCCACCAGTCGGCGCCGCGCCAGTAGAGCTCGTTGTGGAGACAACGGCCGGAATTCGACGTTGCCCAGTTGGACACCTCGTACCAGTCGAAGCCCGCCGCCGACATCACCTCGTCGGCGATGAGGTAGCGGTCGGCGTGGACGTCGTCGTCCGTCATGGGGACCTCGCCGCGGCGGATGCGGCGGGCGAGCTGGGTGCCCTCCTCGACGATCAGGGCGTACGCGCTGATGTGGTCGGGGCCCGCGCCGAGGGCGGAGTCGAGGGACGCGCGCCAGTCGTCGTCGGTCTCGCCGGGGGTGCCGTAGATCAGGTCGAGGTTGACGTGGTCGAAGCCGGCCGCGCGGGCCTCGGCTACGCAGGCCTCGGGGCGGCCGGGGGTGTGGGTGCGGTCCAGGACTTTCAGTACGTGCTGTTTCGCGCTCTGCATGCCGAAGGAGACGCGGTTGAAGCCGCCGTCGCGGAGGGCCACGAGGTAGGCGGGGTCCACCGACTCCGGGTTCGCCTCGGTCGTGATCTCCGCGTCCGGTGCCAGGCCGAACTCGTCGCGGATCGCGCCCAGCATCCGTACGAGATCGCCCGCCGCCAGCAGCGTGGGAGTGCCGCCGCCGACGAAGACCGTGCGGACCTGGCGCGGGTCGTCGCCGAGAACCTTGCGGGCCAGGCGGACCTCGTCGATCAGGGTGTCCGCGTAGTTGTCGCGGGAGGCCAGCACTCCGCCCGTGCCGCGCAGCTCGGTCGCCGTGTAGGTGTTGAAGTCGCAGTAGCCGCAGCGGGTCGCGCAGTACGGGACGTGCAGGTAGAACCCGAGGGGGCGGTCGGCCGATCCGGCGAGCGCCTGTGCGGGCAGGGAGCCGTCTTCGGGGACGGGATCGCCGTCGGGGAGTGCGGAAGGCATGTCTTCCATTGTCCAGCACCCGCACGACTCTCTACTCCGCCTGTCCGCTCCGCCTATTCCGCCTATTCCGCCTGGAGGACCAGCAGCGCCATGTCGTCCTCCGGGGGACAGCCGCCGAACTCGTGCACCAGGCGTTTGATGCGCTCCGCGATCAGCTCGGCGCTCAGCCCCGCGCACCCGGCGAGCGCGGTCGCCAGCCCGTCGCCGTCGTCGAACTGGACCGCCCCGGAGCGCCGCTCGGTCACCCCGTCCGTGACGCACAACAGGCTGTCGCCGGGCCGGAGTTCGAAGGTCTCGCTGGTGTACGTCACGTCCTCTATGACCCCGAGGAGGGTCTGCGGGCGGGCTGCCGTACCGACGCTGCCGTCCGGGCCGAGAAGCAGGGGCAGCGGGTGTCCGGCGGAGGCGAGGGTGCAGCGGACGCCGCCCTCGAAGGGGACCAGCTCGCCGTAGAGGAGGGAGAGGAAGCGGGGGCCGTCGCCGACCGGGCCCGGCATGCCGCCCGCTGCCACGAGGGCGTGGGCCGCCGCGTCGGCGGCCTCGGTGGCGTCGTCGAGGAGGAGCTGGTTGAGGCGGTCGAGGACGTCGGCGACGCCGTAGCCCTCGCGGGCGAGGAGCCGTAGCCAGGGGCGGGCCAGTCCGATCACCACGGCGGCCTCGGGGCCCTTGCCCTGGACGTCGCCGAGGGCGAAGCACCAGCGGCCGTCACTGGCCGGGAAGAGGTCGTAGAAGTCGCCGCTGGGGCCGCCCTTGTCGCACGGTTCGTAGACGAGGGCGCTGTGCACGCCGGGGATCTCGGCGACGGCGCCGGGCAGCAGGCCGCGCTGGAGGACGCGGCTGATGGTGGCCTGGCGGGCGTACTGGCGGGCCGCGCCGATCGCGAGCGCGACGCGGCGGCTGAGGTCCTCGACCAGGCCGGTGACCTCGTCGGGGAAGTGCGGCAGCCCGGATCGTCCGATGACGAGTGTGCCGAGCGGACGGCCGCCCGCGATCAGGCGGTACGACAGTGCCGCGCCGTGGGTGCCGTGCGGGCCCAGCGCGTCGGCGGGCCAGGGGTAGGTCACGGGCCGCAGGGAGTCCGGTGGGCGGGGCGGGTCCTTCTCCAGGGCGCGGCGCAGCTCCTCGATGCGGTTCTCGCTGCCGTGCCAGACGCGGGCGAGCCGCGGTCCGCCGCTGGTTCCGGCGCCCTCGCCCCAGCCGCCGCCGCGGCCCATCGCCTCGTCCTCCAGCCATACGGCGCACCAGTCGGCCAGTCTCGGCACGATCAGCTGACCGGCGAGCGCGGCGACGAGATCCTCGTCGAGCTGACCGGCGAGGAGGTCGGAGGCCTCGGCGAGGAAGGAGAGGGCGCCGCGGCCGAGCCAGTCCCGGTCGCGTTCGGCGCGCTGGGGTTCGGGGGCGAGGATCTCGGCGACGCGGAGGCCGCGCTCCACGGCGTAGGTCTCCAACTCCTCGGCGGCCGGGGTGCCTTCGGCGGGCAGCCGGGCCCATACGGTCTTGGTGCCGGTGCGGTAGGTGACGCCCCAGGCCTCGGCGAGCGTGGAGACGAGCCGCAGGCCGCGCCCGAACTCCGGGGTCTCGTACGCCGGTTCGGCGCTGTTGTCGCGCGGGGCGCGGGAGGGGTGGTGGTCGGCGACCTCGACGACGATCGAGTCCGTCTCCTCCAGTCGGCACACCAGCTCGACGTCCGTGCCCGCGTGCACGACGGCGTTGGTGACGAGTTCGCTGACCACGACCATCGCGTCGTCGGCGAGCCGGTCGGTGAGGAACTCGGTGCCGGGCAGGCCGAGTTCGGCCCACTCGCGGAGCGCGGAGCGCACCAGGCCACGGGCGGAACCGGGCGCCAGGGGGCTTCCGGACAGGGTGGCGCGCACCGTCGCACGCGGGTCCACGCCGTGGTGTGCGCGGTGGTGCGCGGGCGCGTCGGGAGGACGCGAAGTGGTCTCCCGTTGCGTCGGTATGGCCCCCATGCACAGCTCCCCGAGCAGTTCGGACGATTACGCCTCGGTCGATGCGGACAGAGTGACAGACTGACCGCGGCCATAAGCGCCGAGTTACCGAAGTGGGCCGCCATGAGTGAGAACAGTGCTACGCGTGTGCTCGAAGACGGTCACAAAGACGACTGGATTCGAGCATCCGATCTCCGTCCGCTGCTCGCCGTGATGACGGCCGCCCGCGACGGCGACTTCACGAAGGCGCCGGAGACGGGCCACGGCATGGTGGCCGAACTGACCGCCGCCTTCAACCAGATCATGGACCGCAGCACCCACTTCAACTCCGAGACGCAGCGCGTCAAACGGGAGCTGATCCGCCACGGCCGCCTCGACGAACGCCTCTCGGCCAGCCCCGGCCAGGGCAGTTGGACCTCCCGTGTCAACGACGTCAACCAGCTCCTCGACGCCCTGGTCGCCCCGGCCGCCAACGCGACCCGCGTCCTGGACGCGGTGGCGGGCGGCGATCTGACCCAGCGGGTCGATCTGCACGACGGCAGCAGGCAGTTGCGCGGTGATCTACGACGGCTGGGCCGCGCGGTGAACAAGATGGTGGACCAACTCTCCCTGTTCACCGGGGAGGTGACCCGGGTCGCCCGCGAGGTCGGCACCGAGGGCAGACTGGGCGGACGCGCCAAGGTGCAGGGTCTGTCGGGCAGTTGGCGTGATGTGACCGAGGCGGTCAACACGATGGCGTCCCGGCTGACCGCGCAGGTACGGGACATCGCCCTCGTGACGACGGCGGTGGCGCGGGGTGACCTGACCCGTACGGTCACCGTCGAGGCGACCGGTGAGCTGCTCGAACTGAAGCTCACCGTGAACACGATGGTCGACCAGCTGTCCGCGTTCGCCGACGAGGTGACGCGCGTCGCCCGCGAGGTGGGCACCGAGGGGCAGTTGGGCGGGCGGGCGCAGGTGCGAGGCGTGTCCGGGGTCTGGAAGGACCTGACCGACAACGTCAACTTCATGGCCTCGAACCTGACTTCGCAGGTCCGCAATATCGCCCAGGTGACGACAGCCGTGGCCAACGGCGACCTGTCGCAGAAGATCACGGTGGACGCGCAGGGCGAGATCCTCGAACTGAAGTCGACCATCAACACGATGGTGGACCAGCTCTCCGCCTTCGCCGACGAGGTCACGCGCGTGGCCCGCGAGGTCGGCACCGAGGGCAACCTGGGCGGGCGGGCCCAGGTGCGAGGTGTCTCCGGGGTCTGGAAAGACCTCACCGACAACGTCAACTTCATGGCGGACAACCTGACTTCACAGGTCAGGAACATCGCCCTCGTGTCGACCGCCGTCGCACAGGGCGACCTCGGCAAGAAGATCACGGTGGAGGCCAAGGGCGAGATCCTGGAGCTGAAGTCCACGATCAACACGATGGTCGACCAGTTGTCGGCCTTCGCGGACGAAGTGACGCGCGTCGCCCGCGAGGTCGGCACCGAGGGCAACCTCGGTGGCCAGGCGCAGGTGCGAGGCGTCTCCGGCGTCTGGAAAGACCTCACCGACAACGTCAACTTCATGGCCCTGAACCTGACTTCGCAGGTCCGGAACATCGCCCAGGTCACCACCGCCGTGGCCAACGGCGACCTGTCGAAGAAGATCACCGTCGACGCGCGCGGCGAGATCCTCGAACTCAAGGACACCGTCAACACCATGGTGGAGCAGCTGCGCGCCTTCGCCGACGAGGTGACCCGGGTGGCCCGCGAGGTCGGCACGGATGGCCGACTCGGCGGTCGCGCCCAGGTGTTGGGCGTCTCCGGTGTCTGGCGCGACCTGACCGACAACGTCAACTACATGGCCGACAACCTGACTTCGCAGGTCCGGAACATCGCGCAGGTCGCGACCGCCGTGGCGCAGGGCGACCTGTCGAAGAAGATCGACGTGGACGCGCGCGGCGAGATCCTGGAGCTGAAGACCACCATCAACACGATGGTCGACACCCTCTCCTCCTTCTCCTCCGAGGTCACGCGCGTCGCCCGCGAGGTCGGCTCCGAGGGCCAACTCGGCGGCCAGGCACGGGTGGAGGGCGTCTACGGCACCTGGAAGCGCCTGACGACGAACGTGAACGAACTCGCGCTCAACCTGACCACACAGGTCCGCGCGATCGCCGAGGTGGCCTCGGCGGTGGCGCAGGGCGACATGTCCCGCTCGATCACGGTGGAGACCCAGGGCGAGGTCACCGAGCTCAAGGACAACATCAACCTGATGGTGGCCAACCTCCGCGAGACGACCCGCGCGAAGGACTGGCTGGAGTCCAACCTGGCCCGGCTCGCGGCCCTGATGCAGGGGCACCGGGACCTGATGGAGGTCGCCGACCTGATCCTGCGCGAGCTGACCCCGCTGGTGAACGCGCAGTACGGGGCGTTCTTCCTGGCCGATCCCGACGAGGACAGTCTGCGAACGGCCATTCCCGCCAAGGGACTCGCGTTCATCGCCGGGTACGGGTCGGCGCAGGCGGCGACGGTGGACACGGGCGGGATGCCGGTGCACGGTCTGGTGCGGCAGGCGGCGCGGGAGAAGAAGCGGATCCTGGTGGAGGAGGCACCGCCGCACTACATCAAGATCAACAGCGGGCTCGGCGAAGCCTCCCCGGCGAGCGTGGTCATCATCCCGATCATCTTCGAGGACAAGCTCCTCGGCGTGATCGAACTGGCCTCCTTCTCCCGCTTCTCCGACGTCCACCTGGCGTTCTTCGACCAGTTCGTGAACACGATCGGCGTCGCGATCAACACGATCATCGCCAACTCCCGCACGGAGTCCCTGCTCGGCGAGTCCCAGCGGCTGGCGATGCAGTTGCAGGAGCGCTCGGACGAACTCCAGAAGCAGCAGGCCGAGTTGCAGCGCTCCAACGCCGAACTGGAGGAGAAGGCCGCCCTGTTGGCGACCTCCTCGCAGTACAAGTCGGAGTTCCTGGCGAACATGAGCCATGAGCTGCGCACCCCGCTCAACTCGCTGCTGATCCTGGCCCGGCTGCTCTCCGACAACCCGGACGGTCATCTCTCCGACCAGGAAGTGCAGTTCGCGAGCACGATCCACCGCTCCGGCTCGGACCTGCTCCAGCTCATCAACGACATCCTCGACCTGTCGAAGATCGAGGCCGGCCGCATGGACGTACGCCCCAAGCGGCTCCCGCTCATCAAACTCCTCGACTACGTCCACGCCACGTTCCGCCCGCTCACCCTGGACCGGGGGCTCTCCTTCGAGGTGTCGGTCGGCGAGGACGTACCGCGCGAACTCTGGTCCGACGAACAGCGGCTCCAGCAGATCCTGCGCAACCTGCTGTCCAACGCCATCAAGTTCACCGCCACGGGCCGCGTCGAACTCCGCGTCAACCGGGTCAAGGACCCCGAACACCGCTACTCCGACACCAGCGACGAGGTCATCGTGTTCGCCGTCTCCGACACCGGGATCGGGATCGCCCCGGAGAAACTCCCGGTGATCTTCGAGGCGTTCCAACAGGCCGACGGCACGACCAACCGCAAGTACGGAGGTACCGGGCTGGGGTTGTCGATCAGCCGCGAGATCGCGGGCCTGTTGGGCGGCCGTATCGTCGCGGAGAGCGAGCCGGGGCGGGGGTCCACCTTCACTCTCTACGTCCCCGTCGTCAGCCCCAGCCACGCGGCGACCGGGCGGACCTCCGAGGACCGCGAACTGCCCGCGATCGCCGAGCAGTTGTCCGTCGAGCCGTTCACCGGGCACGAGGTGGACGACTCCTGGCCGACACCCACCAAGCTGGAGGCGTGGAAGGCCGGGCGGGCGGGTCAAGTGCTGCCGGGGCGGCGGGTGTTGATCGTGGACGACGACATCCGCAACGTCTTCGCGCTCACCCACGTGCTGGGCCGGGTCGGGATGCCGGTGCTCTATGCGGAGAACGGGCGCGAGGGCATCGAGACCCTTGAGCGCAATCCCGACGTCGAACTCGTGCTGATGGACATCATGATGCCGGAGATGGACGGGTACGAGACCATCGCCGCCATCCGCCGTGCCCCGCGCTGGACCGGTCTGCCCATCGTCGCGCTCACCGCGAAGGCGATGCCGGGCGACCGGGAGAAGTCGATCGCACGGGGCGCCAATGACTACGTACCGAAGCCGGTGGATGTCGATCAGTTGCTGACCGTCGTCTGCGCGCTGCTGGATCCCGAGGCCGCGTCCGAGGACATCGCGGTGGCGGATCCGGGTACTTCAGGTTCAGGTACTTCAGGTTCGAGTACTTCAGGTTCAGGTACTTCAGGTGAGTCGGCGGTACCGCCGACGACCGAGTGAGGCACGGTCATCATGAGCGCTGAGGCAACGACCGGCGAGCGCGCCAGCATCCTCCTGGTCGACGACATGGAGGACAACCTGGTCGCCCTGGAAGCCGTCCTGGGGTCCCTCAACGAGCCGCTGGTACGGGCTCGTTCGGGCGAGGAGGCGATGAAGGCGCTGTTGCGGCAGCGGTTCGCCGTGGTTCTCCTCGACATCCGGATGCCGGGCATGGACGGGTTCGAGACCGCCGCGAACATCAAACGGCTCGACCAGACCAAGGACGTGCCGATCATCTTCCTGACCGGCACGGACTCGGACGCGGGGTATGCGTTTCGTGGCTATGCCACGGGTGCCGCCGACTACTTGACCAAGCCGTTCGATCCTTGGGTGCTGCGGGCGAAGGTCACCGTTTTTCTCGAACTGCACCGGAAGAACCAGTTGTTGGAGCGGATGCTGGCGCGTGAGCAGGGGCAGTTCGATGAACTGGCGTTGCGGCTCAAGGAGATTGAGGCGCGGATGGCTGCGAGTTCGGTAGACGAGGTGCAGGAACTTCGATACCAGGTGCGGGAGTTGGGGCAGCTGGTGAGAGACATGCGGCGGAGTTCGGCCCAGTAGGCGCGTTGTTCCGTGCGCGTCCGGTGGGGGCTGGGCGCGCAGTTCCCGCGCCCCTGGGGAGTTGGGCCCGGCCCCCGCCGAACAGTTACGCCTCGCGCGAGCCCGCGTACATCTCGTCGATCAGGTGCTTGTACTCCCGTTCCACCACCGGGCGCTTGAGCTTGAGGCTCGGGGTGATCTCGCCGTGTTCCACGTCGAGGTCCCGCGGGAGGAGGCGGAACTTCTTGATGGTCTGCCAGCGCTGGAGACCCTCGTTGAGTTCCTTGACGTAGCCCTCGACCAGGGCGACCGTCACGGGGGCGGCGACGACCTCGGCGTAGGACTTGCCCTCCAGGCCGTTCTCCTTGGCCCATTCCAGGATGGACGGTTCGTCGAGGGAGATGAGGGCGGTGCAGAAGTTCCGGTCGGCGCCGTGGACCAGGATGTTGGAGACGTACGGGCAGACGGCCTTGAACTGGCCCTCGACCTCGGCAGGCGCGATGTACTTGCCGCCGGAGGTTTTGATCAGGTCCTTCTTGCGGTCCGTGATGCGCAGGTAGCCGTCGGGGGACAGCTCGCCGATGTCGCCGGTGTGGAACCAGCCGTCGGACTCCAGGACTTCGGCGGTCTTCTCGGGCAGCCCGTGGTAGCCCTCCATGATGCCGGGGCCGCGCAGCAGGATCTCGCCGTCGTCCGCGATGCGCACCTCCGTGCCGGGCAGCGGCTTGCCGACCGTGCCGGTGCGATAGGCCTCGCCGGGGTTCACGAAGGAGGCCGCGGAGGACTCGGTCAGGCCGTAGCCCTCAAGGATGTGGATGCCGGCGCCGGCGAAGAAGTAGCCGATGTCGGGCGCGAGCGCGGCCGATCCGGAGACGCAGGCGCGCAGCTTGCCGCCGAAGGCCTCGCGGATCTTCGCGTAGACCAGCGCGTCGGCGACCTTGTGCTTCGCGGCGAGACCGAAGGGCGCGGTGGCCGTGCCGGTGCGGCGGAAGTTGTCCTGGGTGACCTTGGCGTACTCGCGGGCGACCTCGGCGGCCCACTGGAAGACCTTGTACTTGGAGGCGCCGCCTGCGCGTGCCTTGGCGGCGACGCCGTTGTAGACCTTCTCGAAGATGCGCGGGACGGCCGCCATGTACGTCGGCTGCACGATCGGCAGGTTCTCGATGATCTTGTCGACACGGCCGTCGACTGCGGTGACGTGCCCGACCTCGATCTGGCCCGAGGTCAGCACCTTGCCGAAGACGTGCGCGAGCGGGAGCCAGAGGTACTGCACGTCCTCGGGGAAGAGCAGTCCGGTCGCCGAGATCGCCTTCGCCAGGTACGACCAGTTGTCGTGCGGGAGGCGGACGCCCTTGGGGCGGCCGGTGGTGCCGGAGGTGTAGATGATCGTCGCGAGCTGGTCCTTGGTGATGGACCCGACCCGCTCCTTGATCAGGTCCGGGTTCTTCTCCAGGTACGCGGCACCGCGCTGCTCCAGCTCGGCGAGGCTGAGCACCCAGTCGCCCTCTTCGGCTCCGGTCTCCACGCCGGTCGGGTCGATGACCACGACATGCGTCAGCTCGGGCAGGTCGGCGCGCCTCTCCCGCGCCTTGGCGAGCTGCGCCGCGTCCTCCGCGATCAGGATCCTGCTGTCGGAGTCGGCGAGGATGAACGTCGACTCGTCGGCGTTGGTCTGCGGATACACCGTGGTCGTGGCGGCACCGGCGCACAGGATGCCCAGGTCCGCGAGGATCCACTCGACGCGGGTGGCGGAGGCGAGGGCGACACGCTGCTCGGGCTCCACGCCCAGTTCGATCAGACCGGCCGCGATGGCGTAGACCCGCTCGGCGGCCTGCGCCCAGGTCAGCGACTTCCAGTCGTCGGGGCCCTCACCGGAGGCGGCCGGTACCGGGTAGCGGTAGGCCTCGGCGTCCGGCGTGGCCGCCACGCGCTCCAGGAAGAGGCCCGCCACGGACGGCGGACGGTTCTCGATCAGGGTCTGTGTGTCGCTCACGACATCCTCCGGGCCCGCGACAGTGCGGCTACTGGCTTGTTGCTGCGGCGGTCGACTCAATACTGAGGCGGTTGGCTCACTGCGGCTGGTGGCTCATGTGGCTGTTGTTTAACTCACGAGTAACTATCGAGCAGTGATCAGAGTAAGCCGCGACCGGCCGGTGCGTAAGGGGCGGTGGACGGCCACTTCGAACAGAGCCATGACCACTTCGCGCAGACCCAAGGCATAGGGCCCGCCACGCGAAAGCGCAACGGGCCCGGTGAATCGCCTGACTGTCGTCCGAAATTTCGGTGTACGGGGTCGCTACTTCCCGCGCTCGGCGCCGCCTACTTCTTGCCCTTGCCGCTGCCGGCGTTGTCATCGCTGGACAGCACCGCGATGAAGGCCTCCTGGGGAACCTCCACGGAACCCACCATCTTCATCCGCTTCTTGCCCTCCTTCTGCTTCTCCAGCAGCTTCCGCTTACGGGAGATGTCACCGCCGTAGCACTTGGCGAGGACGTCCTTGCGGATGGCGCGGATGGTCTCGCGGGCGATGACCCGGGAGCCGATGGCGGCCTGGATGGGAATCTCGAAGGCCTGCCGCTGGATCAGCTCCCGCAGCTTGGCGACCAGCCGCACGCCGTACGCGTACGCCGCGTCCTTGTGCGTGATCGCCGAGAAGGCGTCCACCTTGTCGCCGTGCAGCAGGATGTCGACCTTCACCAGGCTGGAGTCCACCTCGCCGGTGGGCTCGTAGTCGAGCGAGGCGTAGCCGCGGGTCTTGGACTTCAGCTGGTCGAAGAAGTCGAAGACGATCTCCGCGAGGGGCAGCGTGTAGCGGATCTCGACGCGGTCCTCGGAGAGGTAGTCCATGCCGAGCAGGGTGCCGCGCCGGGTCTGGCACAGCTCCATGATCGCGCCGATGAACTCCGACGGCGCGAGGATCGTCGCGCGTACGACGGGCTCGTAGACCCTGTCGATCTTCCCTTCGGGGAACTCGCTCGGGTTGGTGACGACGTGCTCGCTGCCGTCCTCCATCTCGACCCGGTACACCACGTTCGGTGCGGTCGCGATGAGGTCGAGCCCGAACTCGCGCTCCAGCCGCTCCCGGATCACGTCCAGGTGCAGCAGCCCGAGGAAGCCGACGCGGAAGCCGAAGCCCAGCGCCGCCGAGGTCTCCGGCTCGTAGACGAGCGCGGCGTCGTTGAGCTGGAGCTTGTCGAGGGCCTCGCGCAGCTCCGGGTAGTCGGACCCGTCCAGCGGATACAGGCCCGAGAAGACCATCGGCTTGGGGTCCTTGTAACCGCCGAGCGCCTCGGTCGCGCCCTTGTGCAGGGTGGTGATCGTGTCACCGACCTTGGACTGGCGGACGTCCTTCACACCGGTGATCAGATAGCCGACCTCGCCGACCCCGAGCCCGTCCGCGCCGAGCATCTCCGGCGAGTTCGTCCCGATCTCCAGCAGCTCGTGCGTGGCGTTCGTGGACATCATCCGGATCTTCTCGCGCTTGGTGAGCTGTCCGTCGATGACCCTGATGTACGTCACGACACCGCGGTAGGAGTCGTAGACGGAGTCGAAGATCATGGCGCGGGCGGGCGCGTCCGCGTTCCCGACCGGCGCCGGGACCTCCTTGACCACCTTGTTCAGCAGTACGTCGACACCGATACCGGTCTTGGCGGACACCCGCAGCACGTCGTCGGGGTCGCACCCGACGAGGTTGGCCAGCTCCTCCGCGAACTTCTCGGGCTGCGCGGCCGGCAGGTCGATCTTGTTCAGTACGGGGATGATCGTGAGGTCGTTCTCCATCGCCAGGTAGAGGTTGGCGAGGGTCTGGGCCTCGATGCCCTGGGCGGCGTCCACGAGCAGCACGGTGCCCTCGCAGGCGGCGAGCGACCGCGAGACCTCGTACGTGAAGTCGACGTGTCCCGGGGTGTCGATCATGTTGAGGATGTGCGTACTGCCCTTGTCGGCCCCCTCCGTGGGGGCCCACGGCAGACGCACCGCCTGGGACTTGATCGTGATGCCACGCTCGCGCTCGATGTCCATGCGGTCGAGGTACTGAGCACGCATCTGCCGGCTGTCGACCACTCCGGTCAGCTGGAGCATCCGGTCGGCGAGCGTGGACTTGCCGTGGTCGATGTGCGCGATGATGCAGAAATTGCGGATCAACGCCGGGTCGGTACGGCTCGGCTCGGGCACATGGCTGGGGATCGCGGGCACGCAGGGTCCTGATTCTTGAGGCGTCCGCAGTGTCTGCGGTCTCGGGTCGGATCGATACGTAGGCTCCATCGTCCCACGCGTGGGAGGTGCGGTCCGGTTTGGGCCGGTGCGGGTGGGTAACCACGGGGGTTTTCGCGGGTCGGTTCGGTGGCGGGTTCGGGGGCGGGTTCGGGGGCTCAGGGACTGCTCGGGGAGCGGGAAGAGTGGTCGGGTAGGTCTGGGGCCGCTCGGGGAGCGGGGAGCGGTTCGGGTAGGCCTGGGACTGCTCGGGAGCCGGGTCAGGGGCCTGGCCTGGGCCGACAGACGAAGGATGCGGTCCGGCTCGGGAGGGTTCGAGAGGTTCGCCGGAGGCCTTCGGGGACCGGCCGGATGCCTCTCGGGGACCGGTTTGGGTGGGCCGGTGGGCGGCTGGTAGCCTGAGTGGCTGCGCCTCATCCCTGACCGGTATCCCCGCTCGGTGCGAGGCGCACCCCAAGAAAAATCATCGGCCCGGGACCCGTGCGGCCCCGTGCCAGAACCTGCAAAGGCTCATTCGTGGCGAACATCAAGTCCCAGATCAAGCGGATCAAGACCAACGAGAAGGCTCGGCTGCGCAACAAGGCCGTCAAGTCCTCCCTGAAGACCGCGATCCGCAAGGCCCGCGAAGCCGCTGCCGCGGGTGACGTCGAGAAGGCCACCGAGTACCAGCGCGCTGCCGCGCGTCAGCTCGACAAGGCCGTCGCGAAGGGCGTCATCCACAAGAACCAGGCCGCCAACAAGAAGTCGGCGCTTGCTTCCAAGGTCACCGCGCTCCAGGGCTGATCCTTCCGCACTTGCCTCGGCCCGCGCTCGCGCGGACCGGACCAGTAGCAATCCACCGTGAGGACAACGTCGAGCCCTCTACCTCGATTCACGGACAGACATCGTGGTCGCCACGCCACGTACAGTGCCCCCGGACCCACTTCGGGGGCATTGCTGTTTCCCGGCCCTGTCGCATCCCAGCCCTGTCGCATCCGGCTCTGTCGCATCCCGGGGAGGGAGCTGATCCCCGGGGACGAAGAGCCGGGGGCAGCGTCGGCCGGGGGCAGAACTGGGGCAGCGTCGGTCAGGTCTGTCCCCGGGACCGGGCCGCCCGGGCGATCGCGACGACCGCCTTCTCCAACGCGTACTCCGGATCGTCCCCACCGCCCTTCACTCCCGCGTCCGCCTCGGCCACCGCCCGCAGCGCGACGGAGACCGCGTCCGGTGTCCACCCCCGCATCTGCTGCCGTACCCGGTCGATCTTCCACGGCGGCATCCCCAGCTCACGCGCCAGATCCGCCGGCCGTCCACCCCGCGCGGACGACAGCTTCCCGATCGCCCGCACCCCCTGCGCCAACGCGCTGGTGATCAGCACCGGCGCCACCCCGGTGGACAACGACCACCGCAACGCCTCCAGCGCCTCCGCCGCCCGCCCCTCGACGGCCCGGTCCGCGACCGTGAAGCTCGACGCCTCGGCCCGCCCGGTGTAGTACCGCCCGACGACCGCCTCGTCGATGGTCCCCTCGACGTCGGCGACCAACTGGGAGACGGCGGACGCCAGCTCCCGCAGATCACTGCCGATGGAGTCGACGAGCGCCTGGCAGGCCTCCGGCGTGGCCGATCTCCCGGTCGCCCGGAACTCACCCCGCACGAAGGCCAGCCGGTCCGCCGGCTTCGTCATCTTCGGGCAGGCCACCTCCCGCGCCCCCGCCTTGCGCGCGGCATCGAGCAACCCCTTGCCCTTGACCCCACCCGCGTGCAGCAACACCAGGGTGATCTCCTCGGCGGGCGCGTCGAGATACCCCTTCACATCCTTGATCGTGTCCGCGGACAGATCCTGCGCATTGCGTACGACCACTACCTTGCGCTCCGCGAAGAGCGACGGGCTGGTCAACTCGGCGAGCGTGCCGGGCTGCAACTGATCGGAAGTCAGGTCACGTACGTCCGTGTCGGCGTCGGAGGCCCTGGCAGCGGCCACCACCTCCCGCACGGCACGGTCGAGCAGGAGGTCCTCCTGGCCCACGGCAAGCGTC
The DNA here is from genome assembly GCF_045162825.1 of Streptomyces prunicolor. Taxonomy (NCBI): domain Bacteria; kingdom Bacillati; phylum Actinomycetota; class Actinomycetes; order Kitasatosporales; family Streptomycetaceae; genus Streptomyces; species Streptomyces prunicolor. Next base: position 3,665,826 of record NZ_CP108676.1, read on the forward strand.
ACCGGGGCGAGAGGGTCGTCATTCGCAGTCTTCCTGGACATCCCGTAAAGCATCGCACGCGCCACTGACAACGCGTCCCGGGTGGCGGGGGGTGTGGGGAGCGAGCGGCTTCTGGGTGGGGGTGGATGGGCTCTGGGTGGGGTGTGCGTGGGTGCTGGGTGAGGTGCGCGCGGACTCTGGGCGGGGGTCGCGCGGACTCTGGGCGGGGGTGCATGTCGGCGATGGGTGAGGTGCGCGCGGGCCCGAGATCGGGCGGCCGGAACCGGGATGAGGCCGGTAGTGGATTCGGGACTGCTACGGCTCCTCGCGCCAGCCGTCCCACTCCCCCGCGAACGCGTCCAGCTCCGCGGGGTCGAGCCGCCCGTCCTCGTCCCGCAGAACAAGCAGCCACTGCGCGTCCTCGGCATCGTCCTCACCGGCCAGCGCGTCCCGCACCAATCGCGGTTCCTCATCCAGCGCGAACCGCTCCCCGATCACCTCGGCCGCTTCCTGAGCCGCGTCTCGGTCGGGCAGTACCAGCACATGTCTCACATCGCTCACGGGGACATTTTCCGGTACGGCCGCGTGCTCGCGCACACTCCCCCCAGGGCTAGGCGGACTTACGCATCGTCGGCACCGCCCCCAGTTCGATCCCGAACCGTTCCCGGTACACCGCCAACACCTCCTCGTCCGTGGCCAGTTCGCGTGTGTCCCGCGTGCCGTCCGCCCCCGTCACCGTCAGACCGCGACCGCTGAGCGTGACCCGACCCCCGTCGTCGGTGAGCCGTGAGCAGACCAGTGACCGGGTGAAGTGCGACGCGGGCGAGGTGCTGTGCCACCACGCTCCGGCCACGAAGTCACCGAGCACCCGGGGCCGCGTCTCCAGGCGGTACTCGGGCTCGCCGTTCCGGAACACGTCCAGGTCCGCCGACTCCCCCGAGCTCTCTCCGGACGCCCCGCCCTGCACGTCGGCCGCAGCCGGTCCCGACGCGACAACCCTGAACGTGCCGCCGGGATCCTGCTGTTCACCCCGCTCCTCGTAGGCCAGCGGATAATGGCTGTGCGTCCCGAACCCCACGTCGGCCAACCACACACCCCCGTCCACCGTCCTCACCCGCAGCGCGAGATGGTCGTACGGAATCCCCAGCCGCCCCGCGTCCCCGTACACCCGCGCCGCGAGCAACGCGACCTCGAAGCCCAGCGCGCCGAGCAACGCGCCGAACAGTCCGTTCAGTTCGTAGCAGAACCCGCCCCTGCCCGCGCCCACCACCTTCTCCAGCAGCCGGTTCTCCTCCAGCACGATCTCCTCCCCCAGATGGATCGACAGGTTCTCGAAGGGCACGGTCTGCAGATGCCGCAGATGCAACTCGCGCAGGGCATCGGCTGTGGGCGACGCCGGGCGCTGGACTCCCAGCCGGCGGAGATAGGCATCAACCTGTGCGGGATTCATGGCCTCAGTCTCGCGCGAGTGGCGGTTCAAAGGCCGCGGCGCCGGTTGCGCGTCACCGTCAGCTGGTCGCCCCCTCTCCTTCCCGGCCCCCCCTTCCCCCCCACCCCACCCCCGCCCCGCCCCCGCCCCGCCCTCAGTCCGGTGTCACCCGGAGCTCGTCCCCCGCGCCTCCGACCGCCAACGCCCCGTCCACGTCCGTCCGCAGGACCACCGCGCCCATGGCCCGCAGCGCCGCGACCGTACTGGGGGCGGGGTGCCCGTAGACGTTGTGTTCACCGCAGGAGATCAGCGCCAGCCGCGGAGCGACCCTGCGCATCAGGTCCGGGTCTTGGTAGGCCGAGCCATGATGGGCGACTTTGAGTACGTCCACGCCTCCCAGTAGCGCGGCCGCCGGTGACCTCAACAGCTCCTGCTGGGCCGGGGGTTCGAGGTCCCCGAGCAGCAGCAGTCGTAGCCCGGCCGTCCTTACCAGCAGGGCGACGCTCGCGTCGTTCGGCCCGTCCGGGTCCGGCGCCGGGCGCGGTGGGGGCCACAGCACCTGCCAGGAGAGCGGACCGGTGCGGCGCTGTTCACCGGCCACCGCACGGGTGATCGGGATGTGTTGTTCCGCCGCCGCCCTCCGTACGAACTCGGCCTGGTCCGCGGGCTCTTCGAAGGACGTCGTCTCGATGGCGCCCACCGCGCGGCCCCGCAGCACCCCGGGCAGTCCCGCCACGTGGTCGGCGTGGAAGTGGGTCAGGACGACGAGCGGAATCCTGGTGATGCCGAGTGTGCGCAGACACTGGTCGACCAGTTTCGGATTGGGTCCGGCGTCCACGACCACGCCTGTGCCCTTGCCCGCTGCGAGCACCGTCGCGTCGCCCTGCCCGACATCACACATCGCGAACCGCCAACCCGGCGGCGGCCACCCCGTGATCACCCGGGTCAACGGCGCCGGCGCCACCACGATCAGCAGCAGCAACAACCCGCAGACCCCGCACAACCAGGGGTACTTCAACAGCCTCCGCCCGACCAGCACGAGGGCCGCGACCGCGAGCGCGAGGAGCAGTGCCCCGGTCCAGCTGCCCGGCCAGTCCACTCCCCCACCGGGCAACGCCGCGCCGGTCCGGGCAACGTCCGCGATCCACCCGGTGGGCCAACTCGCCCCCCAGGCAAGGACCTTGGCCACCGGCATCGCCACCGGCGCCGTCGCCAGCGCCGCGAAGCCCAGCACCGTGGCCGGCGCGACGGCGATCTCCGCGAGCAGATTGCACGGCACCGCCACCAGGCTCACCCGCGCCGACAGCACGGCCACGACCGGCGCGCACAACGCCTGCGCGGCGGCAGCGGCGGCCAGCGCCTCGGCCAACCGCGGCGGAACCCGGTGCCGACGCAGCGTTCCGCTCCAGCGCGGCGCGAGCGTGAGCAGGGCACCGGTGGCCAGCACGGAGAGCAGGAAGCCGTAGCTGCGGGCCAGCCAGGGGTCGTAGAGCACCAGTAGCAGTACGGCCGTCGCCAGGGCCGGGATCAGTGATCTGCGGCGCCCGGTCGCCAGCGCGAGCAGCGCGACGGCACCGCAGGCCGCGGCTCGCAGCACGCTCGGGTCGGGCCGGCACACGACGACGAACCCGAGCGTGAGTACCCCGCCGAGCAGTGCGGTCGCCCGGAGGGAGATGCCGAGACGCGGTGCCAGACCCCTGCGTTCGATGTGCTGGGCGAGGCCGGGTGGGCCGATGAGGAGGGCGAGCAGGATGGTGAGGTTGCTTCCGGAGACGGCGAGGGTGTGCGCGAGGTCCGTCGCCTTGAACGCCTCGTCCAACTCGGGTGTGATCCGCGCGGTGTCCCCGACGACCAGCCCCGGCAGCAACGCCCGCGCGTCGCCCGGCAACCCGTCGGTGGCCTCACGCAGCCCGGCCCGCAACCGCCCCGCGAACCGCTGTGCTCCGGACGGCCCCTCCACCACCTCCGGCACCGGCTGGTTCCGTACTCGCAGCACGGCCGCGACCCGGTCCCCGCTCGTCAGCGAGGGCGCCAACCGCGCGGTCACCTTCACTCGCGTGGACGGAAGCAGCCCGAGCCAGGGCGAACTCTCCGGACCACCACCAGAACCCCCCGTCGCGCGCCCTCCCTTGGCGGACGAGCCCGGGTCGACGATCAACAACACCGGCGCCCGCGTCTCCACGACCGTCCCGTCCATCTCCTCGACCCGCCGCACCTCGGCCTCGATCAGCACGGAGACCGGAGCCGCGTGATCCCCGCTGATCCGGGGCCGGGTCAACCGTGGATCGGAACCGACCTCCACCTCCGTGGTCACGGTCGCGTACTCCCGCGCCAGTTCGGGCACCGGCCCGCGCCGCAGATCGGCCCCGTGCAGCCCGGCGGAGGCGGCGGCCGCGGCGATGGCGAGGAGCAGGGCGGCGATCGAGACATGGGGCCATGCGGCCTGCCGCCATGAGGGTGCGGGGTGCACTCCCTCCGGTGAGAGGTCAGGGGGAGTGTCCCGTGAGAGGTCAGGGTGAGTGTCCCGCCGAGAAGGAGTACGACCGCCGGCCGTGCCGTCCCGCCGCCGCGTCACCAGCAGCAGCACGAGCGCCACGGTCAGCGCGGCGACGGCGACTCCTGTGACCCAGCCGGGCGACGCGTCCAGTGCCAGTGCCGCCGTCGCCCAGGCCGCGAGCGCGGGCGGTACGAGTCGTAGGTCCGTCGGTCCTTCCTGTTGGGGGTGCGCAACGCCCCGCCGGTTCCCGGAGTCGGCGTGCACGGTTCGGCGGGCCGGCGTGGGGACGTCGTCCTGTGCCGTGCGACGAGGGGGCGCGGGCTCGGGCGGATCGACGTGGGCGGAGGGCGTGGCCGCACCGGATCCCGTGGTCATGGCTGCACCAGGTCCCGCAGATCGGCGAAGCGACGGTCACCGATGCCGTTGACCTGGCGCAGCTCGTCCACCGAGCGGAAACCGCCGTGCTGGGTGCGGTAGTCGATGATGTGCTGGGCCAGCACCGGTCCCACACCGGGCAGGGTGTTGAGCTGGTCCGCGGTGGCCGTGTTGAGGGACACCGGAGCCGTCGGAGCCGCTCCCGCAGCGGAGCCCGCCGAGCCCGCGATCCCCGTGCCGTTCGCACCGCCCGCACCAGGCGCCGCCGCGGGGGCCGGACCGCCGACGACGATCTGCTCCCCGTCCACGAGGAACCGAGCCCGGTTGAGCCCGTCGGTGTTCGTGCCCGGACGCACCCCACCCGCCGCCCGCAACGCATCGGTCACCCGCGAACCGGCCGGAAGCCGATGAACCCCGGGCTCCCGGACCTTGCCGCTGACGTCCACGACGATCTCGGTACCGGCGGCCGCACCCGAAGCACCTCGCGCTCCGACCGACGAGGCACGCGGCTCGGCCCCTGTCCCCGCAGCCCCACCCCCACCGCCGCCCCTCTCCACATCTCCATAGGGAGCCGCCGCCACCACCTCCGGGGCACGCACGGGCTGGGTCCGGCCCACCCAGAAGTGCTGCACGGCGAAGACCGCGGCCACGACGAGCAGGACACCGAGCGCGACCACGTTCCGCCGCTCCAGCCCGCACCGCGTCTGCACCCACACCGGCATCCGCTCCCGCAGAGCCGCCCCAGCCCGCTCCCGCCAAGCCCCGGCCACACGATCCCGCCCGACGCCTACCTCTCCGGTGCCACTGAAATCCCCACCGTCGCCGCCCGCTCCGGCCCCTCCGGCGTACGAGAAGTCATCAGCCTCCAGGGCAACACCCACCGGCACCCCCACCCGAACCCCCCGTTGCCCCGACCCCAGCCCAGGCCCAAGCCCAGGCCCAAACTCCGGCTCCGGCTCCGGAACAGCCCACGGCCCGGCATCAACAGGCACTGGAGAACGAAGCCCCGCCGCCCTGACCACAGCCGGAGCAGCCCGCCCCCTCGTCTCGCGCACGGGCGGAACAAGCGCCTCTACGACTTCACCCGGCGGCCCGTTCCCCAACTCCCCCCGCTCCCCGGCACGTTCACCAGGTTCGCCAAAGAGCAGTTCCGCCCGTCGCCGAAGTTCCTCTGCCGAAGCCTGCCGATGTGCCCGCCCCCGTGCAGGTGTGCGGCGATGCCGAGTTCGGCCGTCGGAGGACGGGGGGCGGCCCGGGCCGCTGGTCGCAGTCGCTGTGTGTGAGCGTGATCGAAGTGCCATGCGCCGAGGATCGGACATTCCGCGACGTCGCGATGATCTTGGTCAATTCCCGGGGACGACCGCCCAGTTGTGGATAACTCCGTCACCCACACGGGCGCCGCCCGCCCAAAACACCGCTCAGGCACCGCCCCCGGCAAACCCCGTCACCGAGGCGAAACCACAGCCCCCAACAACCCAGGCCCGGTATGCGCCCCGATCACCGCCCCGACCTCGCTCACATGCAGATCGGCCAGCCCCGGTACCCGCGCCCGCAACCGATCCGCGAGCGCCGACGCCCGCTCAGGCGCCGAGAGATGGTGGACGGCGATGTCGACCTGCGCGCTTCCCGCCCGGTCCGCCGCGAGCTCCTCAAGGCGGGCGATCGCCTTCGACGCCGTCCGTACCTTCTCCAGGAGTTCGATGCGCCCGCCCTCCAGCTGGAGCAGCGGTTTCACGGCGAGCGCGGAGCCCAACAGGGCCTGCGCCGCGCCGATTCGGCCGCCCCGGCGCAGATAGTCGAGGGTGTCGACGTAGAAGTAGGCGGAGGTGCCGGCCGCCCGTTTCTCCGCGGCCGTGACCGCCTCGTCCACCGTGCCGCCGGCCTCCGCCGTCTCGGCCGCGGCGAGTGCGCAGAAGCCGAGCGCCATCGCGACCATCCCGGTGTCCACGACCCGCACCGGCACCGGTGCCTCACGCGCGGCGACGACCGCCGCGTCGTAGGTGCCCGAGAGTTCGGCGGAGAGGTGGAGGGAGACGATGCCGGTGGCGCCGGACTCGGCGACCTTGCGGTAGGTCTCGGCGAAGAGCTGGGGGCTGGGGCGCGAGGTGGTGACGGGGCGTCGCTTCTGCAGGGCCTGGGCCAGGGAGCGGGTGGAGATCTCGGTGCCCTCTTCGAGCGCTCGGTCGCCGAGGACCACGGTCAGCGGCACCGCTGTGATGCCGTGGCGCTCCATCGTCAGCGGCGGCAGGTAGGCCGTTGAATCGGTGACGATCGCGACATGGCGGGACATGAGCTGGAGGTTACCTGCCGTAGCGGCCGGGCGGCAGCCCGACCCCTTTCACCTGGGCCGGAACCGGCCGGATCACACCATGCCGCACGTTCACACCGTGCCGCGCCCTCACACCGTGCCGTCCGGTCAAGTCGTGCTCTCCGGACGGGGTTTCTTCTGCCAGGGGTAGACGGGGCGCCGTCCCGGCGGGGTGATGGCGGACGGGGCCGGTTCCTCGGCGGCGGGGCGGGAACACGGGGGTTCCGGCCAGGTCTGCCGGCCCGTCGTGGCGTCGGCGGGCGGGGCCTCGGGCCACGGAGGTGTCGTGTGCTCGGCCTTCGTCCAGTGCCGCAGGGCACCGGCCTCCATGTCTATCTGGGCGCTCAGCGTGTCCAGGTCGTCCTCCGCGAAGCGGCCGGCGCGGTCGCGGGCCGCCCAGCGCAGCGAGTCCGCCGACTTCGTGATGCGCTCGGTGCGCTCGCGCAGCGCGGGCAGCCGCTCGGCGAGCGTCCTGCAGTCCGGCTCGGACTCCAGACGCCTGAGCTCGCCGTCGAGTTCACGGCCGTGCGCGCTGAGCCGCTCGAAGAGGCCCAGGGACTCCTTGAGCGACTCGTCCTCGGTCACGCCCGCGTGCAGCGCGTCCTGGGTCGCGCGCATCGATGTGCGCAGCGCGAGCCGGAGTTGGGCCACCTGCCCCTGTGGGCCGGGCTGGGCGAAGGACTTGGCGCGCAGGGTGTGGTCCTCGACCGAGCGCCGGGCCTGCGCGACCGTGCGGTCGACGCCGCGCTTGGCCGCACCGACCGCCTTGACCGCCGCATAGCCACCTACGACCATGAACAGCAGGAAGAGAAGGGCGAAGACTGCGATCACGGCTTCCAACGCTCCTCCACCGGCTCCGGGCGGCACACGCCGCGCCGCTCTTCAACGGTAAACGCTACGGGCAGGTCCGGAGTTCCACAGGAACCCTGGACCTGCCCGTAGGGGACTACCCCGAGACACTCGCACCGACCCCGGCGAAGAACCGCATCAGAACTACGCCGGAACGATGTTCACCAGCTTCGGCGCCCGCACGATGACCTTGCGGATACCCGCGCCCTCCAGCGCGGCGACGACCTTCTCGTCGGCCAGCGCGACCTTCTCCAGTTCGGCGTCGGAGATCGTCGGCGGGACCTCCAGGCGGGCCTTGACCTTGCCCTTGATCTGCACGACGCAGGTCACGCTCTCGTCCACGACGTACGCCGGGTCGGCGACCGGGAAGTCCTGGTGGACGACCGTGTCGGTGCGGCCCAGCTTGCGCCACAGCTCCTCGGCGATATGCGGGGCCAGCGGCGCGATCAGCAGCACCAGCGACTCGGCGACCGGGCGCGGCACGGCGCCGCCCGCCTTGGTCAGGTAGTTGTTCAGCTCGGTGACCTTGGCGATCGCCGTGTTGAACCGCAGGCCCTCCAGGTCTTGGCGCACCCCGTCGATCGCCTTGTGCAGGGCGCGCAGGGTGTCCTCGCCTGGCTCGGTGTCGACGACCGTGACCTCGCCGGTCGTCTCGTCGACGACGTTGCGCCACAGCCGCTGCAGCAGCCGGTACTGGCCCACCACCGCGCGCGTGTCCCACGGCCGGGACACGTCCAGCGGGCCCATGGCCATCTCGTACAGGCGCAGGGTGTCGGCGCCGTACTCGTCGCAGATCTCGTCCGGAGTGACCGCGTTCTTCAGGGACTTGCCCATCTTGCCCAGCTGCCGGGAGACCTTCTCGCCCTGGTAGTAGTAGGCGCCGTCGCGCTCCTCCACCTCGGCGGCCGGCACCGGGAAGCCGCGGCTGTCCTGGTAGACGTAGGCCTGGATCATGCCCTGGTTGAACAGCTTGTGGAACGGCTCCGGGGACGAGATGTGCCCCAGGTCGAACAGCACCTTGGACCAGAAGCGCGCGTACAGCAGGTGCAGTACGGCGTGTTCGGCGCCGCCGACGTACAGGTCGACGCCGCCGTGCGGCATGCCCGCGCGGGGGCCCATCCAGTACTGCTCGATGGCCGGGTCGACCAGCTTCTGGTCGTTGTGCGGGTCCAGGTAGCGCAGTTCGTACCAGCAGGAACCGGCCCAGTTCGGCATGGTGTTGGTCTCGCGGCGGTACTTCTGGGGGCCGCGGCCGTCGCCCAGGTCCAGGGTGACGGCGACCCAGTCCTCGTTGCGGGACAGGGGCGTCTCCGGGGACGTGTTCGCGTCGTCCGGGTCGAAGGTGCGCGGCGAGTAGTCCTCGACCTCCGGCAGCTCCAGGGGCAGCATCGACTCGGGCAGCGAGCGCGCGATGCCGTCCTCGTCGTAGACGATCGGGAAGGGCTCGCCCCAGTAGCGCTGGCGGCTGAACAGCCAGTCGCGCAGGCGGAAGTTGACGGTGCCCTCGCCGATGCCCTTGCGGGCCAGCCACTCCGTGATGCGGGCCTTGGCCTCGGCGACCGGCAGGCCGTCCAGGGAGATGTCGCCGTTCGAGGAGTTGATGATCTTCGCGTCGTACGACCCGAAGGCGTTCTCCCATGTCGACGTGTCGGTGCCGCGGCCGTCGGTGGGCTCGACGATGCAGGTGATCGGCAGCTCGAAGGCGCGCGCGAAGTCGAAGTCGCGCTGGTCGCCGCAGGGGACGGCCATGATCGCGCCGGTGCCGTAACCCATCAGTACGTAGTCGGCGATGAAGACGGGCAGCCGCTCGCCGTTGACCGGGTTGGTCGCGAACGCGCCGGTGAAGACGCCGGTCTTCTCCTTGGCCTCGGTCTGCCGCTCCACGTCGGACTTGGTGCCGGCCTGCGCGCGGTACGCGGCGACGGCCTCCGCCGGGGTGGCGTGCCCCCCGGTCCACACGTCGTGCGTGCCCTCGGGCCAGGCGGCCGGCGTGAACTTGTCGACCAGCGGGTGTTCGGGCGCCAGCACCATGTAGGTCGCGCCGAACAGGGTGTCGGGGCGGGTGGTGAAGACGGTGATGTTCTCGCCGTCCACGGGGAAGTCGACCCGGGCGCCCTCGGAACGGCCGATCCAGTTGCGCTGCTGCAGCTTGATGGCCTCGGGCCAGTCCAGCGCGTCCAGGTCACCCAGCAGCCGGTCGGCGTAGGCCGTGATGCGCATGTTCCACTGGCGCAGCTTGGCCTTGAAGACGGGGAAGTTGCCGCGCTCGGAGCGGCCGTCGGCGGTGACCTCCTCGTTGGCCAGGACGGTGCCCAGGCCGGGGCACCAGTTGACCGGCGCGTCGGAGGCGTACGCCAGGCGGAACTCGCCCAGGACGTCGGCACGTTCGGTGGCGCTCAGCTCGGGCCACGCGCGCGTGTGCCCCGGTACGGCTCGCTCACCGGTCTCGAACTGGGCGATCAGCTCGGCGATCGGGCGGGCCCTGTCGGCCTCGTCGTCGTACCAGGAGTTGAAGATCTGGACGAAGATCCACTGGGTCCACTTGTAGTACTCGGGGTCGATCGTGGCGAACGACCGGCGCTTGTCGTGGCCCAGGCCCAGCGCGCGCAGCTGGGACGTCATGTTCGCGATGTTGGCCTCGGTGGACACGCGCGGGTGCGTGCCGGTCTGCACGGCGTACTGCTCGGCGGGGAGGCCGAAGGCGTCGAAGCCCAGGGTGTGCAGCACGTTGTGGCCGGTCATCCGCTGGTACCGGGCGAAGACATCGGTGGCGATGTAGCCCAGGGGGTGGCCGACGTGCAGGCCCGTACCGGAGGGGTACGGGAACATGTCCATGATGAACTTCTTGGGGCGGGCGGCCAGTTCGGGGTCGCCGGCCAGGTCACCGGTCGGGTTCGGCGCCTCGTAGGTGCCCTGGGCTTCCCAGAAGTCCTGCCAGCGTGCCTCGATGTCCGCGGCCATGGCGGCCGTGTAGCGGTGCGGGGCGACCACCTCGGCGGCGGCAGCGGGGTTCGTCTCGCTCATGATCCTCAAAGCTCCATCGATCGTCTCTGCCGGCGGCTGCGACATTCAGGCTGTGACATCCACCATGTGACATCCAGCAAATGAAAAATCCCCTCGCACAGGAGGGGACGCCGCGCCGATTCCGACCTCACCGTTCGCCGGTGGTCGGGACTGATCAGCGCGGCTCGCTAAGCAGAAGGCGTACAGCACGCATGGCATGAGGGTACCGCAGCCCTTGAGCACAACGCGACGCGCTTCCGTATCACCCTTGGCACCCTGTCCACAGCGGCGTGGACCGACCCCAGTTCGAGGACTACCTTCGCGTACCACCCACTACAGGACATGACTGCAAGCGCATAGTCGTTTGATAACAACGCAATAACTCAAACCTCGTACCCACCGGTATGGAGCCACTTAGAGTTCGGCAGCGGGACCGCTTTCCCGATACTGCTCGGAGTTGCCCCCATGAACCCTCGTCGTAGTACCAGTTCGCTCCCCAAGCCGGGCCGCTCGGCCTATGGCGTGGTGAGCCTCGTCGTCCTGATCTTCATACCCGTGTTCGTGCTGGCCGGAGGCAGCCAGGTACAGGACTTCCTCAACTTCGGTGCGGGCGTTCTCTCGCTCGTCTCCCTCTCCTGCTCGGTGATCTGGGGGCTCGTCGCCCAGGACCGGGTCATCCTCAACATCCGCCAGCGGATCGTGGCGCAGGGCATCCACCGGGTGACCGCCGTCGGCTCGATCGCCTTCCTCGTGATCCACATCACGGTCAAGCTGGCGCTCGACCACACCGTCCTGATCGCCGCGCTGATCCCGTTCAGCCTCGGCGTGAAGGGCAGCGCCGGGCTGATCGGCCTCGGCTCCCTCGGCGGCCTGCTGATGATCTTCGTGGGCATCACCGGCGCCCTGCGCAACCAGTTCGCGTCCCCCGCGCCGGTCGCCGCCCGCTGGCGCGCGATGCACATGCTGGCCTACCCGGCCTGGTGCGCGGCGCTGATCCACGGCCTGTTCGCGGGCCGCGCGGCGAAGCCGTTCTTCATGATCTCGTACGAGCTGTGCCTGGTCGGGGTCGCCGCCGCCCTCGCACTGCGCTCGGCGCCCCGCCCGTTCAAGCGCAGGTTCGCCGACAAGGTCGCCAGGCTCCTGGGCAACGAGGAGCGGCCGGGTCTGGACGAACTCGACGCGAGCCGCGGTCGCGTGGGCGAGTCGTCGCTGCCGGGCTTCGAGAAGCGCGAGAGCCGGCGGCCGGCGCAGCCCTCGTTCACCGAGACCGGGTCGATCCCGCGCGTGGACTCCAACGCCATGTATGAGACGAGGTCGATGACCCCGGAGGCGGCCAAGAACGATTTCGCCGCCGCCTACCGCACCGCCGACCCGTCCACCGGTCAGATGCCGTACGTCGACCAGACCTCGCGCATGAACATGCCGATGGACATGCAGAACACGCAGGCGGTCCCCCGCGCGGACAACGGCGGCAGCACCTCCGGCAGCTGGCCGGTCCCCTCGCCGCCGCCGGTCGGCGAGGCGCCCCCGTCGGCGTACGACCCGCTCCAGGACACCGGGTACAACAACATCCCGACGTACAACAACAACGCGAACACGGGCGGGTACGGCGAGGGATACGTGTACGACACCGGTGAGTCGAACGGGGCCTCCGGTACGTACAACCCCAATGACACGTACAACAGCGGTCCCGCCACTGATCAAACGCCCAACGCTTCGTACGACTTCGACGCGCAGGGCGGCTCGGGCGAACCTTGGAACACGCCTTCCGGAGGCTATAGGTGAACGAGGCCCTGCCCGACGTCCCAGAAGTCCGCGTGGTCGGCCTTCCGCAGCTCACGTCAGGCTTCGACCTTGTCGAGAGACTCGACCTGCCCATGCACCTGAAGGTGCACGGGCCGCTCGAACCAATGGGCGGGGAGCAGCTCGCGAAGCTCTCCGAGGCCATCAACCTGAAGGGCCGCGGCGGCGCGGGCTTCCCCTTCCACAAGAAGCTGCGGTCGGTCGCCGAGGCGGCGATCAAGCGCGGTGTACGACCGGTCGTCGTCGTCAATGGCAGTGAGGACGAGCCGGCCTGCCGCAAGGACACGGTGCTCATCAACCGTGCCCCGCACCTCATCCTGGACGGCGCCCTCCTGGTCGCCGAAGCTCTGGGTGCCCGCACGCTCGTGGTGGGGGTCACCCGTGAGTCGACGCAGCGCTCCATGGAGGCCGCGCTCGCGGAACGCGGCCTGAGCAACACGCGCCGCTCAGCCCTGAAGGCGTTCGTCCAGCGCAACCCGATCCGCATGGTCACCGGCGCCGCCGCGTCCCTGATCCGCTCGATCGACGGCGGCCCGGCGATCCCGCCCGGCCGCAAGGTCAGCGCCTCCCAGAACGGCGTCGGCGGCGTCCCGACCCTGCTCTCGAACGCCGAGACCTTCGCCCAACTCGCCATCGCCGCCCGCATCGGCCCCGAGCGCTACGGCAACACCGGCCTCTACGACGAGCCCGGCACCGTCATGCTCACGGTCTCCGGAGCGGTCGCCCGCCCCATGGTGATCGAGGTCCCCACGGGTGTACCGCTGCGCTACGTCCTGCAGTTGGCCGGCGCCCCGCCGGTCCCCCAGGGTGTGCTGACGGGTGGTTACCACGGCAAGTGGATCGACGCGGCGACGGTCAACGAGGCGATCGTCTCCCGCAACTCCCTGGACGCGGTGGGCGGTGCGCTCGGCGCGGGCGCCATCATGCCGATCACCCAGGAGACCTGCCCGCTGGGCGAGTCACTGCGCGTGGCCCAGTGGCTGGCCGACGAGAGCGCGGGACAGTGCGGTCCCTGCTACCTCGGTCTGCCCGCCGCCGCGCGCGGCATGGAGGACATCCTCAACGGCGGCGGCCCGGCCGCCCTGGAGGCGCTCAAGCAGGTCGCCAAGGCCGTGAAGCGGCGCGGCGCGTGCTCGCACCCGGACGGCTCCGCGATGTTCCTGGAGTCGACCATCAAGGCGTTCACGGACGACCTCGCCGCCCACGTCCTCGGGAACGGCTGCGGAAGGCCCGTGGAGGGCGTTCTGCCGCTCTTCGAGGCCGGCCAGCTCCCGGCGGGCATCACCAGCGGCGCGGAGGCCGAGGAGAGCGGTCCCAGCCGTCAGAAGATCTACGTCGACTGGACGCTGTGCCGGGGCCACGGTCTGTGCGCGGACATCCTCCCGGAGGTCTTCGAACTCGGCGCCGACGGCTTCCCCACCGTCGCGCAGGCGCAGGTGCCGCGGTACGCGGAGGCGAAGGCGCTCCGCGCGGTGCGCCGTTGCCCGGCGCTCGCCCTGCGCCTGGAGGAGGAGACCGCGCGGGACAAGGGCCCGTCCCGCAACCTGCCGGTCCTCTCCCAGGGCCGCGGCCGGCGGGCGCTGGGCCGCTGAGCACACGAACAGCGGGCCGCCCTCTTCTTAAGAAGGGGCGGCCCGCTGTTCCATGAACGGCGCCAACTCCCCCTGAACACACCGAAGGCGGGTCATCCTCTCGGATGACCCGCCTTCGACTTCTGTGGAGCTAAGGAGAATTGAACTCCTGACCTCCTGCATGCCATGCAGGCGCTCTACCAACTGAGCTATAGCCCCTCGCAGGGTGCTACCGGGTCTCCCCGGCGGCGACGCCAACATTACCGGTGGACCCGGTGCACCACCAAATCGTTTCGGTCGGCGTGACGGTGACCGTGATCGCCGGGACCTCCTCGCGGGGCCCCGGCCTCAGTCAAGCGGTGACGAACGAATAGAACCGTTTCAAAGTGCAGTGCTCTTCCAGGAGTCGACCGTAGATCGGCTCACCCTCGAGTTCGCGGTACGTCTCGATCGGGTCGCCTTTTATGATCAGCGCCCGCGCGCACTCCTCGCACCAGTACTGGTAGTCGGGATTCACCGGTTCCATGTCACGGACGATCGGCGTCCCACTGCCGCACCAGTCGCACTTTCGCCTGTGTGCACCCATCGATCAGCTCCAGCTGTGGCCGCAGGCCGTGCACACGTAGGAAACTCCGCCGTTGTCACCAAGGACTTGGGCCACGTGGGCGGAACCGCAGGAAGGGCAGCTCAGGCGGGTGATCGTATCCCGTATCAACGCCGCATCGAAGAGGTGGTCGACCTCCTCGATGATGCTCGCAGGCATCGCTACTCCCTCCCGTCGGGCCGCGCCCCCTTCCGGCCGTTTGATTCTGCCACGGCCGGACCAATACGGTCAGCGACGCCTCAGTACCAGTCCGGACACGGCACCCACCGCGGCCGTCCCCGCCAGCGCGAACACGCACGCCAAAAGCGCCTTCGCAGAGGTATACGCCCCCGGGGCCCCAAGTGACTCAAGCCGGTTCAAGAACAGTGTGCCGAAAACCGCGACCCCGATCAGCTGACCCAGCTGCGCGACCGTGGACAGCAGTCCGCTGGCGTCCGCCGCGTCCTCGGGCCGCACGGTCGACAGGGCCCGGGTCAGCGTCGGACTGAAGGCGAGCGCGAGCCCCGCCCCCACGCCGACGTACGCCACGTACAGTACGGCCCCGCCGCGGTCACCGCCTTCGAACGCCAGGCCGACTCCCAGGACGGCCGGCACCGTGATCACGAAACCGAGCGGGGTCAGCGCCCGCTGCCAGGCCGCCGGCCACCTGCCCCAGGTCAGTCCGACCGCCCCGAAGACGACCGCGGTCGGCGCGAAGGTGAGACCGGCGCGCAGCGCGCTGAAGCCGAGGCCGCCCTGGACGTGCAGAGTGAGCGCGAACAGGAAACCGGCGTTGATGGCCATCACGGCCAGGATCCGGAAGACGGCGAGACCCATACCCGGGTGACGCAGCACACGCGGTGCGATCAGCGGGGCTCCACCGCGCCGGGCGAGCCGGGACTCGTACACGCAGAACGCCGCGAAAAGCACCGCCGAAGCGATCAGCGACAGCCACGACCACAGCGGCCAGTCCTCCTCCTGCCCCAGCACCAGCGGCACCGTCAGCAGCGAGACCGCCGAGGCGAGCAGCACAAGACCCGGCACGTCGAAGGCCCGTGCGCGCTCCGGCTCCGCCCCGGCGCCCCTCGGCAGCACGCGCCTGCCGACGAACAGGAGTATGACACCCACGGGCACGTTGACGAGGAACACCGGCCGCCAGCTGGTACCGAACAGGTCGGCGCTGACGAGGACACCGCCCAGGATCTGTCCGGCCGCGGCGCCGACGGCGATGACCGCCGAGTAGACGCCGAGCGCCCGCATCCGGGCCTCGCCGACGAAGTGCCGCTGGATCAGGCTGAGCACCTGAGGAATCATCAGCGCCGAGCCGGAACCCTGGATCAGGCGGAACACGATCAGCTCGGTCGAGCCCTGGGCCAGCCCGCAGGCGAGCGAGGCGGCGGTGAACAGGGCGAGCCCGGCGAGGTGGACCCGGGCGTGACCGAGCCGGTCGCCGAGCCGGGCGCCGGTGATCAGCAGCACCGAGTACGTGATGGTGTATCCGGCGATCACGAGCTGCAAGTCGGCGCCGGACGCGTGGAGTTCGGTGCCGATGGTGGGGGCGGCGACGTTCACGATGAACACGTCGAGCAGCGCCATGAACAGGGCCGCGAGCAGCACCGCGAGCATCGGCCCACGGCGATTGTCAGTGCCAGGGTCTTTACTGGTGGCAGGAGTTGGAACGGGTGCGGAATCCGGTTCCGTCCGGGGTGATGTCGTCATGCGGTCGAGCGTGGGGGCGCTCCGGTACGGGTGCCGAGAGCCCGCTGATGCTGGTACCGGCAGCACCTGGCAGGGACCGAGTCGGGCGTCGAACATGGGGGATGTGACGATGGGGATGGGGACGACACAGCGCCGCCGGCCCGAGCTGGCCGCGTTTCTGCGCAGCAGGCGCGCCCGGGTGACACCGCACGACGTCGGTATGCCGCCGGGCTTTCGACGGCGTACGCCGGGGCTGCGCCGCGAGGAGGTCGCGCAGCTCTCCGGAGTGGGCGTCACCTGGTACACGTGGCTCGAACAGGGGCGCCCGATCAACGCGTCGGCCCAGGTGCTGGACGCCGTGGCGCGCACGCTCCGGCTCGACGCGCCGGAGCGCGAGCATCTGTACCACCTGGCCGAGGTGCCGTACGCGCATCCGCCGGAGGTGATCCCGCGGTCGGTGGGGCCGGAGATCCAGGGCATCCTCGACGCCCTCGATCCGCGCCCGGCGGTGGTCTACAACGCGCGGTACGACATCCTCGCCACCAACTCCCCCTACCGGACGGTGTTCTGGCTGGATCCCCTGCCGCCGGGCCCGATGCCGAACGCGTTGTGGAAGCTGTTCACGGTCCCGGAGGAGGAGTGTCCGCTGCTCTACCGGGAGACGGAGCTGCCGGTGATGGTGGCGACGCTGCGCTCGGCCTACGGAGTGCATACCGGCGAGCCCGTCTGGGAGGAGTTCATACGGGGGCTGTCGGCGGCGAGTCCGCTCTTCGCGCGGCTGTGGAAGAGCGGGGACGTGGCGGAGCCGGGGCGGCGGGTGAAGACGTTCCGGCATGAGGAGGTGGGCGAGATGCGGATGACCTCGGTGTCGTTGTCGGTCAACGGCATGCCGGAGTGCCGGATCGTGGTCTACACCCCGGCCGACGAGGAGACTCGGCTCCGTACTGAGGCGCTGACAGCGACGAAAAAATCCCACCCCTGAAAGGGATGGGATCTCATCGATTCGATCGTGGACGACTCTCGATCCTTGACAACTCAAGAGTGTTCATCTGTGGAGCTAAGGAGAATTGAACTCCTGACCTCCTGCATGCCATGCAGGCGCTCTACCAACTGAGCTATAGCCCCTTACGTTCTTCCCGCTCGGCGGGGCGAACAAGAAGAACTTTAGCCTGCGACCTGCCGGAAAGTGAAATCCGGGGTCGGGGCCCTGGAGGGCCGCTCAGTCGTCGTCGCCGAGCACCGGTTCCGGGAGCGTGCCGGCGTTGTGTTCCAGCAGGCGCCAGCCGCGGGCGCCCTCGCCGAGCACCGACCAGCAGCAGTTGGAGAGGCCGCCGAGACTCTCCCAGTGCTGGGACTCCAGACCGAGGAGACGTCCGATGGTGGTGCGGATCGTGCCGCCGTGGCTGACCACCACGAGGGTGCCGTCCTCGGGCAGCTTCTCGGCGTGCCGCAGCACGACGGGAGCGGCCCGGTCGGCGACCTCGCTCTCCAGCTCGCCGCCGCCGCGGCGCACCGGCTCCCCGCGCTTCCACGCGGCGTACTCCTCGCCGTGGCGGGCGATGATCTCCCGGTGCGTCAGCCCCTGCCAGACGCCCGCGTAGGTCTCCCGCAGGCCCTCGTCGTGGGTGACGTCGAGGTCGGTGAGGGCGGCCAGCTCGGCGGCCGTGTTCGCCGCCCGCTTCAGGTCGGAGGCGACGATCGCGTCCGGCTTGAGGGAGGCCAGCAGCCGGGCGGCCCGGCGGGCCTGGCCGATGCCGGTCTCGGTGAGCTCGACGTCCGTGGTGCCCTGGAAGCGGCGCTCCACGTTCCACGCGGTCTGCCCGTGCCGCCACAGGATGACGCGGCGGCCCCGGCCCGCCTTGCGGCCGTCGGCCCCGGCGCTCACCGCACCTCCCCGAACTCGGAGGCGTCCTCCTCGGCCTGCAGCTTGGCCTGCTCGGCAGCCTTGCCGCGGGTGGCCTTCGCCTCGGCGGGGAGGTCCAGCTCGGGGCAGTCCTTCCACAGCCGCTCCAGGGCGTAGAAGACGCGCTCCTCGCTGTGCTGGACGTGGACGACGATGTCGACGTAGTCGAGCAGGATCCAGCGGGCGTCACGGTCGCCCTCGCGGCGCACCGGCTTGGCGCCGAGTTCCTTGTTCAGCCGCTCCTCGATCTCGTCGACGATCGACTTGACCTGACGGTCGTTGGGAGCGGAGGCCAGCAGGAAGGCGTCCGTGATCGACAGCACATCGCTGACGTCGTAGGCGATGATGTCGTGCGCGAGCTTGTCGGCGGCCGCCTGGGCGGCGGCGGAGATGAGCTCGATGGAGCGGTCAGTGGCGGTCACTACGCGGCTTTCGGTCGGCGGTCAACAGACCTCAAGGGTCTCACGGACCGCGGACGGCCCCCCACGTGAAAAACGGAGCACGCCCCGGAGACCGGCCGGGACACCGGCTCCGGCCTCCGGGGCGTGCTCTCCGTCACGACCACACCGCTACGACGGCACGGCTACGGCGTCACGAGGACGACGACGGCTTGTAGTCGGTGCCGAGGATCACCGAGACGTCCGCGTTCGCCGAGACTGTGCCCTTGGTCACGGTGCTGGTGGGCAGGCCCAGGGTCTTGGCGACCTCGGTGGCGTTCTCCTTGTCGGCCGCGTCGGAGTACGTGATCTTGGACGTGGCCGAGGCCGTGGACGCCGTGCCGGCCTCCAGGAAGGTGAAGCCGCCGTTGAGGAGGACGACGCGGGCCTTCTCGGTGTCGTCCTTGACGCCGGTGGCGTTCTGGACGGCGACCCGGACCGCCGAACCCTCGTCGGGGCTTTTCGCGGTGCCGCCCAGGATGTCCTTGACGACGCTGGCGGAGGCCTGCGCGGTCAGGGTGCCGTCGTTCTGGACGGGCAGCAGGGCGGTCTTGTAGTCACCGCTCTTGGCGAGGTCGGCGAGCTTGGCGAGGAAGGTGCCGAGGTCCTTGTCGGTGAGCGGGGGGTCCAGGATCTGGGCCAGGGTCTGCACGGTGGTGGTCGCCGCCGTCGGGTCGGAGGTCAACTGGCGCAGCACGCCCTGCATGACCTGGCCGAACCGCTCCAGCTGGGCGTTCTGGGCCTCACCGGAGGCGCGGTAGGTGGCGTAGGCGACGGCCATCTTGCCGCTGAGGGTCTGGTCCTTGCCCTTGTGGACGAGGGGCGCGGCGTTCTTCTTCGTCGCGGCCGGGTCGGGCACGTCGGCGTTGGTGTCGAGGTCGATGTTGCCGACGAGGTCGACCAGGTTCTGCAGGTAGGGGGTGTCGAGGCGCCAGGTGCCCTCGATGTCGGTGCCGAGGACGGTGTTGAGCTGGTCGACGGTCCCTGAAGTGCCGTCGTCGTCGACCGACTTGGCCAGCGTCGTCGTGTTGCCGTCGTCGTCCGTGAGGGCCAGGGAGTTGGGCAGCAGCACGGTGGTGCCCTGCTTCAGGGTGGTGTTGTCGACGAGCAGCACCGAGGAGGTGCCGCCCTTCGAGGTGTTGTGCAGGTGGACGACGATCACGTCGCGGTTCTGGGCGCCGGCGGCCGTCGTGGTGCCCGACTTCGAGGCGGACGAGGACACTCCGGGGAGCTTCCCCGCGTACCAGAGGTAGCCGACACCGCCGGACGCGACGAGCGCGAGGACCACGACGAGGGCGACCATGCGGCCGCGGGCGCGGCGCTTGGCCTCCTCGCGGCGCTCGGTGCGGTTCTCGGTGAAGTTCAGCCAGTCGATGACGTCCTCGGAGTCGTCGGTCGGCTCCTCCACGAAGGCGAACTGCTCGGTGCGGTAGTCCCGTTCACCCGTCTCCGGGGTCTTCGGGTCTTCGGCTTCCGTGTCCTCGGCCGGACCGGCCTGTTGCGGGATGTAGGCGGTCTGCTCGGCGACCCGGGGCTGCTGTCCGCTGGTCGCGGTCTGCCCGTAGGGGTCGTAGGCCGTCGTCGTCCCGGTGGCGTACGGGTCGTAGCCGGACTGGGGCGCCTGTTGGCCGGTGTCGTAGGGCTGCTGGGTGCCCGTGTCGTACGGGGACGGCTGCTGCTGGGTGCCGGTCGCGTACAGGTCGTAGGCGTAGCCCTGTTGTTGCTGCTGCCCGTACGGGTCGTACGGCTGCTGCTGCGGGGGCTGTTGGGTCTGCTGGGCCGGGACCTGCCGGTAGACAGGCTGGTTGTACTCGTCGTAGCCGACGAGTTCGTACTGGTCGCCGCCGTACCCGGCGTCGTATCGGTCGTTCACCGGTGCCCCTCTCGGCTCACTCGCCGCGGTACAGCTCGCGCTTGTCGATATAGCGCACGACTCCGTCGGGCACCAGGTACCAGACGGGGTCTCCCTTCGCGACTCTCGCACGGCAGTCTGTTGAGGAGATGGCCAGCGCGGGAACCTCGATCAGCGAGACGCCGCCCTCCGGGAGGCCCGGGTCGGTCAGCGTGTGGCCGGGGCGGGTGACCCCGATGAAGTGCGCGAGGGAGAACAGCTCCTCCGCGTCCCGCCAGGTCAGGATCGCGCCGAGGGCGTCGGCGCCGGTGATGAAGAAGAGGTCCGCGTCCGGGTTGAGCGCCCGCAGGTCGCGCAGGGTGTCCGTGGTGTAGGTGGGACCGCCGCGGTCGATGTCGATACGGCTCACCGAGAACTGGGGGTTCTCGGCGGTCGCGATGACCGTCATCAGGTAGCGGTCCTCGGCCAGCGCGACCTTGCGGTCGGTCTTCTGCCACGGCTGACCGGTCGGGACGAAGATCACCTCGTCCAGATGGAACTGCGCGGCGACCTCACTGGCCGCCACGAGGTGCCCGTGGTGGATCGGGTCGAACGTTCCGCCCATGACGCCGAGACGGCGCTTGCCGGGGTTCGACGGGCCGTTGTTGCGCGGGCCGTTCGCCATTCGGATCTCCGTGCCGCGCGTCGTGTCGTTCGCCGGACCGGTAGGCATGTCCTGCTCTCCCATGCGTGCAGACCCTACCGGCCCGGTGTGAAGGCCCCGAGACCCGTCCGGCGGACAGAACGGGCAGAACCTAGCGGTCGCGGTTGAAGCGGGTGGTGATCCACAGCAGGAGCATGAGGAGGAGGAACGCGCCGCCACCGGTGATGATCGGCTGGAGGCTCTCGTGGTTGCCCCCGCCCTCCCCCTCGGCGGCAAGAGTGACCAACTGGGCAGCAGTGCCGTGGATGCTCATCTTCAGCAGAACCTATCCGGTGTGGGCGGGATAAAGATGTCGGCCCATGGTAAGCGGGCGCCCCGGCGGCGATCACGCCGACTCCGCCATTGGGAACGCGACATGGGCGTCGGCAGGGAACTCGACGGGCGTCTCAGTCGTCCTTCTGTTTGTACCCGCGCAGCAGGAACCACGCGGTCAGGATGCAGCCGAGGAACATCACGATCAGTACGACCCTGAGCAGATCCCCCGACCCTTGCCGGGGGGCCGCGCTCGCGGCCTCTGCGAGCCAGGCGGCTGCGGAATGGGGCTCCATGCGTTGACTCCTTCGCTGTACTGCCCGTCAACGGTATCTCCGCCTAGGCTGGGCTCTGCTTCGGGGGCACTCAGGGCACTCACACGCACATGGGGGACCACATGTCCGAAGACGGCCAAGAGCAGAACGCGCACGAGAACGTGCCGAGCAGGCAGCGCCGGCGCTTCCCGGGGATCTCCTCGCGTGCGTACGAGCACCCGGCCGACCGCTCCGCCCTGGTGGCGCTGCGCAAGCTGACCGGGTTCGACACGGTGTTCAAGGCGCTCAGCGGGCTGCTGCCCGAGCGCAGTCTGCGGCTGCTGTTCCTGTCCGACTCGGTGCGCGTGTCGGACCAGCAGTTCGCGCACCTCAACGACATGCTGCGGGACGCCTGTTACATCCTGGACCTGGAGAAGGTCCCGCCGATGTACGTCACCCAGGACCCGCAGCCCAACGCGATGTGCATCGGCCTGGACGAGCCGATCATCGTCGTCACCACCGGCCTGGTCGAGCTGCTCGACGAGGAGGAGATGCGGGCGGTCGTCGGCCACGAGGTGGGCCACGCGCTGTCCGGCCACTCCGTGTACCGCACGATCCTGCTGTTCCTGACCAACCTGGCCCTGAAGGTCGCCTGGATCCCGCTGGGCAACCTCGCGATCCTGGCGATCGTGACGGCGCTGCGCGAGTGGTTCCGCAAGTCGGAGCTGTCCGCCGACCGCGCGGGTCTGCTGGTCGGCCAGGACCTGCGGGCCTCGATGCGCGGCCTGATGAAGATCGCGGGCGGCAACCACCTGCACGAGATGAACGTGGACGCCTTCCTCAAGCAGGCCGAGGAGTTCGAGTCGGGCGGCGACCTGCGCGACTCGGTGCTGAAGATCCTGAACGTGCTGCCCCGCTCCCACCCGTTCACCACCGTGCGGGCGGCCGAGCTGAAGAAGTGGGCCGCGTCCCGCGAGTACCAGCGGATCATGGACGGGCACTACCCGCGGCGCAGCGAGGACAAGGACACCTCGGTCTCGGACTCGTTCCGCGAGTCGGCGGCGAGCTACGCGAGCAACGTCAAGAACTCCAAGGACCCGCTGATGAAGCTGGTCAGCGACTTCGCCGGCGGCGCGGGCGACCTCGGCGGCCGGGTGCGGCGCGGCTTCGGCGGCTTCGCGAGTTCGACCCCGCAGGACGAGCCGCCGACGGGCTCGGCCAACGGCACGGAGCAGCCGCCCACGGACGACACCCCGCCGCGCGACTGAGGACCGACCTCGCTCATCCATCACGTACGGCGGCCGTGCACGACCACCACCGAGCGCGGCCCCCGGCGTGGAAATTCAGGGAACTCACACCTTCGGCTGCGCGCTCGTCGCCAGTGATCCGCACAGTGCCGTCGCGCTGCCCGTCGCGTACGGGTCCGTGCCGGCCGGGCCGCCCGCCTTGGCGGTCTGGCCGGCGAGCAGCGGGCGCAGATGGGTCACTGAGTCCTCGGCGCAGGACAGCGGCCCGGCCTGGACGTAGGAGACGACGAGCTGGGCCTGGTGCATGCGCAGGTCGTCGCGGTCGAAGCGGAAGTGCAGTTCGCGGCGGACGGTGAACAGGGACACCTGGGCCTGGCCGCCGGAGCCTACCGAGGCCGCCGAGCCGGTGGACCGCAGCGCGTAGACGAAGGTTCCGTCGGCGGTGACTTCGAGGGTGGACGAGTCGATCTCGGTGGCCTGCAGGGTGCCCTGGACACGGATCTTGCTGTCGGCCAGCTGGACGCGTGAGGGGTCGAAGCGAACCAGCCATCCGGTGGGCTCGTGGCGGCCGTCGGCGGTCGGGTGCTCGAAGCTCTGGTCGAACTGGTCGAGTTGGTCCGGGTCGACGAGGACGCGCGCGGGGCGGATCTGTCCGCCGGTGAGGACGGCCGGGTAGAGCGAGGACTCCACGATGTAGTCCTTGGCGGTGCTGAGGGCGGCGATGACCTGGCTGTCCGAGAAGTGCGAGGTGCGCCGCGCGGCCGGCAGCGGTAGGCCCTCGGCGCCGACGGAGAACTGCGCGGCGGGGCTGTGCGCGTAGAGGTCCTCGGCGTCGGCCGCCCCCGGCACCTTGCCCTGGGGGGACAGCGGGATGACGGTCATCCGCAGCGGCTCGGCGGGCTGCTGGGCCGTGGGGGTCGTGTACGGATGCCGTACACCCATGTAGATCGCGGTGCCGAAGGCGACGGCGATCAGCATGACCAGGATCAGGGCCTGGCGGGAGAGACCGCGGCGCAGGGCCGGGCGGCGGCGGACGGCGGGTGCGTGGTCGGCCATGCGCTCCTGCGCGGAGAACTCCTGGAGCCGGGCAGCGCGGACGAACGACTCGTCGAAGACGACGGATCGGTACTCGTCCTCACCACCACCGGGAGCGCCCTCGGGCATCCCCTCGGGTGGGTCTCCTGGACCGCCCATACTTTCAGAGTAGGTCTCTGGAGCCTCAGGTAAACGCCCTGCTACACGACAAGTTCTGACAGGTTCTCACCGAGCCCCTCACAGATCGCTCAGGGCGTGCGCGGTACCGCGGACAGCGGTGGCTGGGAGTTGTCGGCGGAAGCGGAGGGTGCCGCCGCCGTGGCCTGCTCCACTCCGGTGGAGGCCGGTGGCGGGACGCGGTCCCGGCCGCCCGAGGACGCGCCGCGGTAGACCGCCGAGAAAGCCAGGGCGACCATGCCGATGCCCATCACGAGGGCGAGCAGCCAGGCGACGGGGCGGTGCCAGCGGACCTGTTTGCCGTAGGTGCCCGGGGCGCCGTAGCGGCCCTCGACGAGATCGGCGTCGTCCAGGTCGTCGAGTTCCGGATCATGGCCGAATTCGCGTCCGTAGGCGTCCTCGAAGGGGTCGTCGTCGCCTCGTGCGCGTCTGCCGTGCTGAGCGCGGCGGGATTCGGCCTCGGAGGCCTCGGCTCTCGCCTGCGCGGCGGCAAGGAGGCGCTCGACCGCGGTCGGCTCGTGTACTACGGCCGCCCGTATGAAGGCCTCGTCGAAGACCACGGATGCGAACTCTTCGTCCGACATTCCGCGGTCGTGGTCGTCGTCGGGCTCCCAGCCGTCAGGAAACGGCCTGCCCCCCACGTCCTCCGGCACCTCTCCAGAGTAGACCTGGGGGGTCAATTTGGGCAGCCGGTAGGGAAATTCATCCGTTGTGTGAGACGTCTCTCCCCCGACGAGGCGTTATGCCTACCGCATATGCCGAACGGCGGGGCCTCAGCGGCGGATGTGCCCGTCGCCCGTGACGATGTACTTGGTGCTCGTCAGCTCCGGCAGGCCCATCGGGCCCCGCGCGTGCAGCTTCTGGGTGGAGATGCCGATCTCCGCGCCGAAGCCGAACTGGCTGCCGTCCGTGAAGCGCGTGGAGGCGTTGACGGCGACGGTGGTGGAGTCGACCAGCTGGGTGAAGCGGCGGGCGGCCTGCTGGGAGCTGGTGACGATCGCCTCGGTGTGGCCGGAGCTCCAGAGCCGGATGTGCTGGACGGCCTTGTCGAGCGAGTCGACGACGGCGGCGGCGATGTCGTAGGAGAGGTACTCGGTGTCCCAGTCCTCCGGGGTGGCCTCGACGACCGTGGCCTCGGAGTCCTTGGCGTAGGCGAGCACGCGCTCGTCGGCGTGCACGGTGACGCCGGCCTCGGCGAGGGCGTCCAGGGCGCGCGGCAGGAACTCTGGGGCGATGTCCTGGTGGACGAGGAGGGTCTCGGCGGCGTTGCAGACGCTGGGCCGCTGGGCCTTGGAGTTGATCAGGATGTCGATCGCCATGTCGAGGTCGGCGTCGGCGTCGACGTAGACGTGGCAGTTGCCGACGCCGGTCTCGATCACGGGGACGGTCGACTCGTTGACGACGGTCTGGATCAGGGAGGCGCCACCGCGCGGGATGAGCACGTCGACGAGACCCCGGGCGCGCATCAGTTCGCGGACGCTCTCGCGGTTCTCGCCGGGCACCAACTGGACGGCGTCGGCGGGCAGTCCGGCGCCGCCGACCGCGTCGCGGATGACGCGCACGAGGGCGGTGTTGGACTCGTAGGCGGAGGCGGAGCCGCGCAGCAGCACCGCGTTGCCGGACTTCAGGCACAGGGCGGCGGCGTCCACGGTCACGTTCGGGCGGGCCTCGTAGATGATGCCGACGACGCCGAGAGGGACACGGACCTGGCGCAGGTCGATGCCGTTCGGGAGGGTCGAGCCGCGGACGACCTCGCCGACCGGGTCGGGCAGCGCGACGACGTCCCGTACGTCCGAGGCGATGGCCCGAACGCGCTCGGGCGTGAGCGTCAGCCGGTCGATGACCGTCTCGCTGGTGCCGGCCGCGCGGGCCTTGGCGATGTCCTTGGCGTTGGCCTCGACGATCTCGCTCGTACGGACCTCCAGCGCGTCCGCGATGGCGAGCAGCGCGTCGTCCTTCTCGGCGCGCGGCAGCGGCGCGAGGTCGGCGGCGGCGGACTTGGCGCGGTACGCGGCCTGCGTGACCGGGGACAGGGAGTCGTACGGCGAGAGCGTGGTCATGAGGGAAGGGTAGTGCGCCCTGCGGGGGCGTCCACCGGCTATCCCAAAGCGCGAGACAGGCGCGGAAGGCGCCGAAGACGGCTCAAAACAGACCCTGAGGTTCCTAGAACGGGTGTACGCCCACCGGGGTCGCGGGCAGCGGGCCGTATCCCTCGGAGATGCGCTGGTGGTAGGTCTCGCGGTCGATGACCTCCAGGCCGACGATCTCCCACGGCGGCAACTTGGCGGTCTGGCGGTGCTCGCCCCACAGGCGCAGCGCGACGGCGGCGGCGTCGTGCAGGTCGCGGGCCTCTTCCCAGTAGCGGATCTCCGCGTGGTCGTTGGCGTAGCGGCTGGTCAGCAGAAAGGGGTGGTCGTGGGCGAGCTGTTCCAGACCGCGCCGCACCTCCTTCAGCGGGGCCTCGCCGCCGGAGACACTGAGGGTGACATGCCACAGCCGGGGCAGGTCCTTGGGTTCCTCGCCCTCGTACCGGGCGCCGGCCGCGACGCTCGTCAGCGTGCGCTCCTCGCCGGGCGCGCGGGAGGTGACACCACCGCGGGACGCCGCCGCCCCAGGGCGCACTCGTCTCACGACGGCCTCCTTACGCAACGGTCGAGCTGCGGTGCTCGCGCGGAATTTGTCCCTGAGACAAAGTTGAGCAGGCCGAAGGCGTCCGCGTGGCGCTTTTACGGAAGGTCCACCTCACGGCTGTCGCCGGGGGCGGGCGTTCCCGCCCTTTTCGACCGGGAGGCCTGGAGGCGACCGGGGGTCCGGCCCGCCGCGCAGCGGCTGTCGGACTCAGCGTCCCCCGGGTGAGCACAGCACGGAAGGTCCACCTCACGGCTGTCGCCCGGGGCGGGCGTTCCCGCCCTTTTCGACCGCGGGCCCGGGGCGGACGGTTCGGTTGTTCCACGGGGCAGGACCAACAGGTGTTCTACGGGTGCAGGATCACCAGGTCGTCCCTGTGTACGACTTCCCTCTCGTACGACGGTCCCAGCTCCCGCGCCAGTTCCCTGGTGGAGCGGCCGAGCAGCTGGGGGATCTCCTTGGCGTCGAAGTTGACGAGCCCCCGGGCCACCGCGTGCCCTTCGCCGTCCCGGAGTTCGACGGGGTCGCCCGCGCTGAACTCGCCCTCGACGGCGGCGATTCCGGCCGGCAGCAGTGACATACGGCGCTGTACGACCGCGCGTACGGCACCGTCGTCGAGGGTCAACGAGCCCTGGGGCGTGGACGCGTGCTGCAGCCAGAGCAGCCGGTCGGCGGACCGCTTCCCGGTGGCGTGGAAGTACGTCCCCGTGTCGCCGCCGCTCAGCGCGTCGGTGGCGTGCACCGCGCTGGTCAGGACGACGGGGATACCGGCGGCGGCGGCGATACGGGCCGCCTCCACCTTGGTGACCATGCCGCCGGTGCCGACGCCGGCCTTGCCCGCGCTGCCGATCTCGACGTGCGCGAGGTCCTGCGGTCCCCGGACTTCCGCTATCCGCGAGGTGCCCGGCTTGCTGGGGTCGCCGTCGTAGACGCCGTCGATGTCGGAGAGGAGGACCAGCAGGTCGGCGTGGACGAGGTGGGCGACAAGGGCGGCGAGCCGGTCGTTGTCGCCGAAGCGGATCTCGTCCGTGGCGACGGTGTCGTTCTCGTTGACGATCGGGAGGGCACCCATGGCGAGGAGTTGGTCGAGGGTGCGGGAGGCGTTGCGGTGGTGGGAGCGGCGGCTCATGTCGTCGGAGGTGAGCAGGACCTGTCCGACGCGGATGCTGTACCGGGCGAAGGAGGCGGTGTAGCGCGCGACGAGGAGGCCCTGTCCGACGCTGGCGGCGGCCTGCTGGCGGGCGAGGTCCTTGGGGCGGCGGCGGAGTCCGAGCGGGGCGAGTCCGGCGGCGATGGCACCGGAGGAGACGAGGACGACCTCTTTCTCTCCCCCGCTGCGGCTCTTGGCGAGGACGTCGACGAGTGCGTCGACGCGGTCGGCGTCGAGGCCGCCGGCCGCGGTGGTCAGTGAGGAGGAACCCACCTTGACGACGATCCTGCGGGCCTCGGTCACGGCCTGCCTTGCCCCTGCCACGTGCGCGTTCCCCTCGGGTAGGTCCGGCTGGCAATCTACGCGAACCGGGTTGCCCTGTGCACGTTCGTCCAGGTTGCGGACAGGAGGGTTGAGTTCAGAGTGCGGGTGCGTCGTAGCTGGTCGCGCCCCGCGGCGGAGCCGCTAATGTCACAGCCCCGCGCCCCTTTAAAAACGCGGGCCGACCGGTGCCTTTCAGGGGCGCGGGGAACTGCGCGACCAGCCACGACGAACCCGCACCCGACGTACTTTCCGCGCCACCCGACGCAAGAACACACTCGCTCCCCCCTCCCGATACCCCTCCACCTCACGCGCCTCCCGCGGCTCCGCAAGGTAGACCGAGTCCGGCAGCCCCGCCGCCGCGGAGCGGAAGTGCGGATACGCCAGGTACACCCGACGCCCCCGCTTCTCCACCACCGCATCGGGGCGCTTCTTCGACTTGACGAACTCGGCCACCGCCAGCAGGAGTTCGGGACGTTCCTCCGCCACCAGCTGCAGTCGCAGCCGTTCGTCGACCTTGAGGCGTACGGCCACCTCGGGCGTCCAGTGGGCGGCCATCAACGGCTTGGCCAGCTCGAACTTGTGGCGCCGTACCCGCTCGCTGTCCCCCACGTACTTCGGGCCGAACTGCGGAAGCAGGGTGACCAGGAACGGCCGGACCATCAGCTTGTCCCGCTCCACCCCCGGCGGGACCATCTCCGCGATGAGGTTCATCAGGGCCCGCGCGGAGTCGAAGCGCAGGGTGTAACTCCCGCTCTTCGTCACGTGTTTGCCGTCGTCCCGGCCGACCAGGTAGTAGCAGATGTGGTCGGCGATGACGGAGACCCCGTCGGCCCGGAGATACGCCTCCATCGTGAACAGCGCGTCCTCGCCGGTGAACAGCGACTCGTCGAACCGCATACTGTGCCGCTCCAACAGCGCCCGCCGGAACAGCTTCTGGGCGCTCAGCGTGAACTTGATGTTGGAGTGGAAGACGTCGGTGCGCTCCAGTGTCTGGACCCACGCAGCCTTGGGCGGGACCCGGTTGATGCCCTCGACCTTGCCGAGCACCACGTCCGTGCCGTTGCGGTCGGCCATCGCGACCATGCGCTCCAGCGCCTCCGGGGCGAGCCGGTCGTCGGCGTCGAGGAAGAAGACGTAGCGCCCGCTGGCCTTGCCGAGGCCGACGTTGCGTGGGGAGCTGGGGCCGCCGGAGTTCTCCTGGTGGATCACGGTGACGTGGGTCGCGGCGCGGGCCGCGAACTCCTCCAGGTACTCCCCCGTGCCGTCCGTCGAACCGTCGTCCACGGCGATGACCTCGATGCGGGCCGGGTCCAGCGTCTGCGCCTCGACCGAGCGCAGGCACTCGATCAGGTACGGCATCGCCTCGTACGCCCCGACGACCACGGTCACATCAGGCTGCGTCACGGTCACGCGTCCCCCTTCGTCCATGGAGTGTTTCCCCCGCATCTGCTGAAGCGCCATCTACAAGACGGCCGACCGCGTGGATCGGTTGTCCTCCGTCAGCAGGGGATACGCAAAAGAGCCCGGTTTTCGAGGATCACTCCCCAAAAACCGGGCTCTTCTTGACCAAGTACTGACTCGCGCGGGTCAGCTCGTGAGTTCGGCCTCCGTTGTCGCCACCCGCTCCTGCCCGACATTCCGCGTCTCGGACTTCAGCGCGAGGTTCTCCACCGCGGTGTTGAACTGCTCGATGGACGTGGGCTCGTCGGGACCGAGCAGGTACTCCTTGAGTTCCTTGCGGTCCTCGGCCATCGGGTCGGCGTCCGGGGTGCGGACCGCCGCGAGCAACTCGCCCAGTTCCGCAGCCTTGTTGGAGAGGATCACGGCCGCGCGCACCGCCGTGTTCTGCCGCTTGAACTCCTCCACGCCCAGCTTCGCCGAGTCCGTGACCGCGTACGGCTTGCCGCTCGCGATGAAGTCGGAGACCACGCTGGAGATGTCGGAGACCATCGCGTCGGACACGTTGAAGCAGTCGTACAGGCGCGGCTCGGCACCCGAGATGACGCGGTGCTCGAAGGTGCCGACGGAGGTCCAGTACGCGTCGTTCCACTCGGCGCGCAGCCGGGCGATCTCCTCGTACTTGGCCAGGTCGACCACGCCGTCACGGGTCAGCTCGGCCTCGTCGCCCTTGTCGGCGGGTCCACCGGACAGCTCGCTGATCCGGGCCTCGATGCGGGCCAGGTCGGCCTTGGCCTTGGTCCGGGCGGTCGTGTCGGCCTGGAAGCGCGGGTCGCTCGCGCGCTCGATCGCCGCCCTCTCGACCAGCGCGGTGACCTTGCGGTGCGCGGAACCGGCCGCGGCGCTGACCGTGCCGGTGAAGGGGTGCGGCTTGTACAGCACACGCACCGGCGGGTCGGCCTTGAGCAGCTTCTTCACGATGTTCTCGCCGGCCAGCAGGAGAGAGGTGTTGCCGGGGTCGTTGTCCCAGCCCTCCCAGGTCGGCGCGTAGAGCACGGTCGGGATACGGCCCTCGGGGACGCCCTGCCAGGTCTGGATCGGGGCGAGCTGGGGACGGCCGACCTCGACGATGTCGTCGTCGCGGACACCGACGTCGGCGATGGCGTAGCGGTCGCGGCCCGCGCGGCCGGCGGTCCACACCTCGTCGTAGACCTTGCTGAACGGGTTGACGCTGGCCAGCTTGTCGCTGTCGCCGTGGCCGATGAAGACGTGCTTCATGGTGGGGACGCGCAGCAGGTGGATGTTCTTGCCGACGTTGGCCGCGTACAGCGCGACGCGCACGCTCGACAGGTCCATGTTCATCAGGTGCACACCGCCGGGCACGCAGATGACGGGGGCCTTGGTGGGGGCGAGGTTCTGAAGTATGACGCGCTCGCGGAGCAGGACCAGCGGCCGGGTGTCCAGCTGCTCCATGGTCTCCAGCCACATGTTGACCTGGTACGCCGAGTCCTTGGAGCCGGAGAAGCAGAGCACCGTCTGCGGCTTGTACTCGTGCAGCCAGTCGTCGACGGCTTCGAGGATGACCTCGGGCGTCGGCGGGATCTTCGTACCCCTTATGTACGGCAGCAGCGCGACGACGTAGAGGGTGCCCAGGAACAGGGTGACGCCGATGCCGATGAAGGCGGCGACGGCCGAGTCCAGCTGCGCGGAGATCAGCAGGCCCACGACGGCGAACAGGTCGAGGTGGAGCATCTTCTCGGCGGAGCGCTCCAGCAGGCCGAACGGCGGGGCGTCCGGGATGTTGATGCGTGCGCCCAGGTCGACGTTGCGGGTGGCGACCGGCATCCGGCGGCGGTTGCGGATCAGCGTGACGACGGCGCCGTGCGGGGCCTGGAGGCCGTAGAAGGCGATGAAGCAGGCGATCGCGCCGTAGAAGATCAGGTGGTCGGAGAGGTCCATGCGGGCCAGCAGCAGGATCAGCAGCAGCTGGCGGATCAGGAAGCGGATGGAGAGGCCCGCTCTGACCTTGCTGAGGCGGTTGATCAGGTAGCTGGCCTGGCGGTGGAGGTAGTGGTCCGCGACGTATGTCACGACGGTCGCGGCGGCGAAGGCGGGGACGCTCGGGATGAGGGCGGCCAGCATGAGGGCCGGGTATCCCAGCATCATCAGGGCGGCGGCGGCCAGCTCAGCCGCGCTGCCCACCCGGGCCACGCGAATAGCGGTGGAAATCACTGATAAACCTGCTCTTGGGGGTTTCGAGTAATTTACCGGGATCTCAGAAGCAGGCTTAATTAAACGCCGTCCTGGACGTCCAGGACCGAGGCGAGGGCGGCCTCGAAGCCGGAGGCCTTGGCCGCACCGGCCGTCGGGTCCTGCTGGCGGACGTCGATGACATGGCCGGTCAGCTCGGACAGCAGCACGTCGAGCGAGGTACGGGCCACGGCCTCGGAGGAGAGCAGCGTGCCGGTGGGCTCCTGGCCGAAGGCCTTGGTGCGCATCGGGGTGGCGGTGCGCTCCGGGTTGATGCAGTTCACGCGGATGCCGTCGCCGGCCCACTCGTCCGCCAGGGCCTGCGTGAGGTTGACCATCGCGGCCTTGGTCGAGGAGTACAGGCTGTACTCGGCGCGGCCGCGGGTGTAGCTGCTGGAGGTGTAGAGCAGCAGCTGGCCCTTGGTCTCGGCCAGGTACTTGTACGCGGAACGGGCGATCTGCACGGGCGCCAGGTAGTTGACCTTCAGCGCCTCCTCGATCGTCGCGTTGTCCGTCTCGGCCAGCTTGCCGATACGCAGCACGCCCGCGGTGTTGATGACGTAGTCGATGCGCCCGGTCTCGCCGTACGCCTTGGACAGCGCGTCGTCGACCTCCTCGGGGTTCTCGACGTGCGTGCCGGTGGTCGAGCGGCCCAGCGCGTACACGGTCGCGCCGTAGCCCTCGGCGACCTCGGCGATGTCCTTGCCGATGCCGTACGAGCCGCCGAAGACGACCAGGGTCTTGCCGGTGAGCAGCTCGCGGTAGGCGGCCTCGTCGACCTGCTCGGGCGCGGCGGTGGAGGCGAGCTGGAAGAGCTTGTCGGCGATGAAGACGTCGACGGGCTGGGTGACCTTCATGTTGTACTCGTCGCCCGCGACGACGTGGATCGGCACGTCCGGCAGGTACTTCAGTACGACCGAACAGTCGTCCGTGGCCTGGAAGTTGGGGTCACCGGCGGCGACCTCGTAGGCGCGGCGGATCGTGGACAGCTTGAACGCCTGGGGCGTCTGGCCGCGGCGCAGCCGGGAGCGGTCGGGGATCTCGGTGATGAACTCGCCGTCGTCGCCGTGCGTGCGGGTCACGATGATGGTGTCGGCGGACGGGATGGCCACGTCGACGGCCTGGAAGCGCTCCAGGGCGATCACACAGTCGTCGATCACGCGCCGCGAGAGCAGGGGGCGCACGGCGTCGTGGAAGAGGACGTTGCGGTCCTCGCCCTCGGCCAGGCCCTCGCCGAGCGCGGTGATGGCGCGCTCGGTGGTCTCGTTCCTCGTCGCGCCGCCCTCGATGATCCGGGTGACCTTCTGGAAGCCGGCCTTGGCGACGATCTTCTCGATGTCCGGGACGTAGCCCGGCGCCATCAGGACGATGATGTCGTCGATCGAGTCGGCGTTCTCGAAGGTGGTCAAGGTGTGCTCGATGACTGCCTTGCCGGCGATCTTCAGCAGCTGCTTGGGGATCGAGAGACCCACCCGCTGGCCGGTACCGCCGGCCAGGATCACTGCGGTGGTGCGGGGCTTGGCTATGTGCGACACAGGTGACCTTGACCTACCTCGGGACAATGGGGAACTCGCAAATGGTCCCACTCGCGGTTACCGCAGTGCAAGGCGAGTGACCTCCACCGCATATGTGCGCGACACCTGTCATTCATCTTGCACTGCCGGTAACCGAACGATGACGCGCTCAGCGGCGCCGCAACTTCTTCAGACAACGGTGACCGAGAACCCGTACGAGTTCCTTCGACGAGGTCTGGTGAACCG
This sequence comes from Streptomyces prunicolor, assembly GCF_045162825.1. Classification (NCBI taxonomy): domain Bacteria; kingdom Bacillati; phylum Actinomycetota; class Actinomycetes; order Kitasatosporales; family Streptomycetaceae; genus Streptomyces; species Streptomyces prunicolor. The sequence continues at coordinate 3,699,291 of NZ_CP108676.1, forward strand.
TTCGCGCCTTCGCCGGCGTGGTATGCCGCACGGGCGCCGCCGCGACCGCCGCGAGCGCCCCGTAGAGCGCCTGCGCGGCCACGTCGGGTGCGATCCGCGGCGCCCCGGACACCTTGGCCACAGCCTCCGGCACGGCCGAAAGCAGTGCCGTGTCCCCTACGACCCGTACGCCCGTGGCGGCGATCGTCCCGGCCATCTCGGCGCCGATCGCGCCCGCGGCCTCGATCGCCCACTGAGGCGTGGTGATCTTCACGTCCTGCGGAGTCGGGCTGCACGCATTCTTCATATGCATGACCGCGCCGTTGCGCACGAGCTTGGAATACAGCTCGTCGGGGAGTCCATTGCCGCGGAATTCGACGTTGAGCTTCCGCAGCATTTCGGTCTCGGCGAGGGTGAGAGAACGGTTCGCCGCGTCCGGAACCGGCCGCAGGAGATGCGCGGGCAGTCCGAGCAGCGCCTCGAAGGTGCGCAGCAGCCCGTCCCGGTCACTGTCGTCGACCACGACGACGGTCACCCGCTCGGGACCCACCGCCCGCGTCCACCGCTCCACCAGCCGGTCGTGCCGGTGACGGCGCCAGAAGCTGGGGTTGGGCTGCTCGTACGGTGCCTTGCGGAGCATGTGCTCCAGCCAGTTGTCGTAACCCATGCGCAGGCCGTTCTGCACGTACTGCTGCCACTGCGAGGGCATGATCCTCGCCAGCGGGCGCAGGGTGATCAGGATGTGCACGCGCTCGCCGCCGAGCTGTTCCACGATCCGGGCGACCGTCTCGTCGTCCTCGGCGTCGGCGAAGAACTCGCTGCTGATCACCGAGGTGCGGTCGCCGGTGGCCCGCACGGCGTCGAGGAGACGCGTCCAGTGTTTGTCGGTGGGCACGGTGTCGCCCATCATCGCGGGCCGGGCGCAGGCGGCGAGGGCCGCTTCCATCGGGTGCCTGCTGTGCGCGGGGAAGTCGACGCCGTGTGCGGGCATCGCGTCCTTCGCGGCGAACAGCGCGCCCTGGATGGCCGTGGTCCCGGTCTTGTGCGGGCCGATGTGCAGCAGCCGGGTCCCGACGGGCAGCGCTTCCTTAATACAATCCGTCTCCATGGTTAACGGACGGTAAGAGTTGTTCCTGAGTTAGACCTGAGAGGAGCCTGGGACACAGATGAGTCCCAGGCTCCCGCCACACAGGGTTCATGTTTCCAAAAAGTGTGACACTTTCACGAAAAGTGTCACACTTTTTCCACCCCGGGTCGGCCCGCCTCCACCCGGAGTGCCGCGTATGTGCTCGGCGTCGCCGTGGGCTTGAGCACGGTGTCCACGACCCGCACCTGCGCGTCGATGCCGTCCTTGCGGATGTCGAACAGGTGGTAGCCGCGGTGGGCGTCGATCACCTTCCAGTGCGGGTTGTCCGCCATCAGCGGGTCCCACTGGGCGTGGAAGGCGGCCTGGTCCTGGTCGCCGTTGCTGGAGATGGACGTGCCGACGAACTCGGCGCCGACGACGTCGGAGTCCGGATCGGCGAAGTCCTCCTTCAGATCGCTGATCATCGTGAGGTGCCGGTCGCCGCTGAGCACCACGGGGTTGCGGACGGACTTGAAGTCCTCCAGCAGGGCGTTGCGTTCGACCTGGTAGCCGTCCCAGGCGTCGTAGAACCACTGCTTGCCCGCGCCGAGCAGGATGTCGGTCTCGGCCATCATGATCTGCGAGGCGATGACGTTCCAACGGGCGGGCGAGTGCCGCAGCCCTTTCAGCAGCCACGCCTTCTGCTCGGCGCCCATCATGGTCATCGCCGGGTCCTCGGCGCCGGCCTGCGTGGTGGCCTGGTCGCTGCGGAACTGCCGGGTGTCCAGGACGTTGAGCCGCATCAGCCGACCGAATTCGAGCCGCCGGTACATCTGGATGTGCGGCCCGTTCGGCACGGCGCTCGCGCGCACCGGCATGTGCTCGTAGTACGCCTGGAAGGCCGCGGTCAGCCGCGCGACGAACGCGTCGTGCGACTGCTGGGCGGGGTCCTGCGGGACCTCCCCCGCCCAGTCGTTGTCCACCTCGTGGTCGTCGAAGGTCACGACCCAGGGGGTGTTGGCATGCATGGCCAGCAGATCCGGGTCGGTGCGGTACTGCGCGTACCGATTCCGATATTGAACGAGGCTGTACGGCTCCCCGCTCCCCTCGTGCCGACGCGGACCGCCACCCGACGGCGCCGACTCATAGATGTAGTCACCGACGAAGAGCACGAAGTCGGGGTCCTGGGACAGCATGTCGGCGTACGGCGTGAAGTAGCCGTTCTGCCAGTTCTGGCAGGAGGCGAGCGCGACGCGCAGCCGGCCGCCGGAGCTGTTCGCGTGGGGCGCGGTGCGGGTGCGTCCGGTGGCGGAGATCTGCCCGCTGACACGGAAGCGGTACCAGTAGTCACGGCCGGGCCGCAGCCCCCGTACATCTACGTGAACGCTGTGCCCGTACTCGGGCCGCGCAGGCGCGATGCCACGGCGCAGGTGCTTTCTGAACCGCGCGTCCTCGGCGATTTCCCACTCCACAGGGACGACCTGATCCGGCATCCCACCCCCGTTGAGCGGGTCCGGGGCGAGCCGCGTCCACAGCACGATGCCGTCGGGCAGCGGGTCGCCGGAGGCGATACCGAGGCTGAACACACCGTCGGGCAGCGGGGTTTCGGCAGCTCGGGCCGAGGTCGGCAGCCAGAGCTGGGCGGAAGCGGCGGCCCCCAGCACCGCCGCACCGGCCGCGAGAAAACGTCGTCGATCGGGTGATACGGCTCCGGTCATCGGTGAACTCCCTTGCGACGTTGGCCTCTTGGGTCACTTGGAAGCCTCACAGTGCGCGGAGTCCCGCCCGTTGAACAGTAAGTATCGCGTCCATGACAAATGAGCGCACAGCAAGAGACCCGTTACTCCGGGAGCAACGGGTCTCGGCCAGATTGGTCACGGGGATGGATGATCTTGAGGCCGGACGGGGGACGGGGGTGGGTGAGTGGTGGGCGGGGCGAGCGGGCGGCACGCCTGACGGACAGTCACCCCGCCCGCCGGACACTCACCGCCCAGCCCCAGCCGCCCGAAAGCCGCCCCGCGCCGCGCCTCAGAACGGCTTGAAGTCGTTGAACTCCTGGGTCGCCTCGTCCCGCTCCGCCTGGGTGTCGCGGCGGCGCTGAGCCGCCGGGCGCGGGGCCTCGAAGCGGTGGTCCTCACCACGCCGGCCCAGCATCTCCGCGCCGGCCATCACCGTCGGCTCCCAGTCGAAGACGACCGCGTTGTCCTCGGGGCCGATCGCGACGCCGTCGCCGGAGCGGGCGCCCGCCTTCATCAGGGACTGCTCGACGCCGAGGCGGTTGAGGCGGTCGGCGAGGTAGCCGACGGCCTCGTCGTTGCTGAAGTCGGTCTGGCGGACCCAGCGTTCGGGCTTCTCACCGCGCACGCGGAAGAGGCCGTCCTCCTCCTGCACGACGGTGAAGCCGCTGTCGTCGACCGCCTTCGGGCGGATGACGATCCGGGTCGCCTCCTCCTGCGGCTTCGCGGCACGCGACGCGGCAATCAACTCCGCGAGCGCGAAGGAGAGTTCGCGGAGTCCCGTGTGCGCGACCGCCGACACCTCGAAGACGCGGTAGCCGCGCGCCTCCAGGTCGGGGCGCACCATCTCGGCGAGGTCCTTGCCGTCCGGTACGTCGATCTTGTTCAGGACGACCATGCGCGGACGGCGGTCGAGGCCGCCGTACTGCTTCAGCTCCTCCTCGATCATGTCGAGGTCGGAGATCGGGTCGCGCTCGGACTCCAGCGTCGCCGTGTCCAGGATGTGGACCAGCACGCTGCAGCGCTCTACGTGGCGCAGGAACTCCAGGCCCAAGCCCTTGCCCTGGCTGGCGCCGGGGATGAGGCCGGGGACATCGGCGATCGTGTAGACCGTCTCGCCGGCCGTGACCACGCCGAGGTTCGGGACGAGGGTCGTGAAGGGGTAGTCGGCGATCTTCGGCTTCGCCGCGCTCAGCACGGAGATCAGCGAGGACTTGCCGGCGCTCGGGTAGCCGACCAGGGCCACGTCGGCGACCGTCTTCAGCTCCAGGACGATGTCCTGGAGGTCACCGGGGACGCCGAGGAGTGCGAAGCCCGGGGCCTTGCGGCGGGCCGAGGACAGCGCCGCGTTGCCGAGGCCGCCCCGGCCGCCCTGCGCGGCGACGTACGACGTGCCGTGGCCGACCATGTCGGCGAGCACGTTGCCCGCGCCGTCCATCACGACCGTGCCGTCCGGCACCGGCAGGACCAGGTCCGTACCGTCCTTGCCGGAGCGGTTGCCGCCCTCGCCGGGCTTGCCGTTGGTGGCCTTGCGGTGCGGGGAGTGGTGGTAGTCGAGCAGCGTGGTCACGGACTGGTCGACGATGAGGATGACATCCCCACCCCTTCCACCGTTGCCGCCGTCCGGGCCGCCGAGCGGCTTGAACTTCTCACGGTGGACGGAGGCACAGCCGTGGCCTCCGTTACCCGCGGCGACATGCAGCTCGACGCGGTCCACGAAGGTGGTCATGGGATGTGCCTCCAGTTACGTACAGGAAAGTCTTAGGGGCGCAGCTACGTGCTGCTACCAGTAGAAACACGCGAAAGGCGGACCCGCTTCCCGGAAGGGAAGTGAGGTCCGCCTCGCGAAAGCTTCCGATCAGTTACCTGATGTTTCAGGCGACCGGAACGATGTTCACGACCTTGCGGCCACGGTGCGTACCGAACTCCACCGCACCGGCGTTCAGCGCGAACAGCGTGTCGTCGCCGCCACGGCCGACGCCCGAACCGGGGTGGAAGTGGGTGCCGCGCTGGCGGACCAGGATCTCACCAGCGTTGACGACCTGACCGCCGAAGCGCTTCACGCCGAGCCGCTGGGCATTGGAGTCGCGACCGTTCCGGGTGGACGATGCGCCCTTCTTGTGTGCCATCTCTCCTCAGTCCCTTACTTCGCAGCCGCGGGGATCTCAGTGACCTTGATCGCCGTGTACTGCTGGCGGTGGCCCTGACGACGGCGGTAACCGGTCTTGTTCTTGTACCGAAGGATGTCGATCTTGACGCCCTTGTGGTGGTCCACGATCTCGGCCTGGACCTTGATGCCGGCCAGCACCCACGGGTCGCTGGTCACAGCGTCGCCGTCGACAACGAGCAGGGTCGAGAGCTCGACCGTGTCGCCAACCTTGGCAGTGGAAATCTTGTCAACCTCAACGATGTCGCCGACAGCAACCTTGTGCTGGCGACCACCGCTGCGCACGATGGCGTACACGCTGATCTCACTCTCTAGCTCAGGGACGGCACCCCCGCAGTCCAGCCGCCCTGCAGAGCAGACGGCCTCTCCCGGCGGAACACGCCCGGGAGGAAGAGGTTTACGGGGATGTGGCGTGTCACCAGTGGACACGCCGACAGTCAAGGTTACGGGGCCGCAGCCGAACGGGTCAAACCGGGCCCGGTGGGGAGTGCGACTGGTCACATGGACCAGCCGCACCCGCCCGGGGTTCAGCCCTCGTCGGTGGAGGCGGTGACGGAGGACGGGCTCGTCTGCTCCGCCGCCGCGGTCTTCTTCGACGTGGTCTTGGCGGCCTTCTTGGCCGTCGTCTTCTTCGCGGCCGTCTTCTTGGCCGCGGTCTTGGTCGCCGCCGTCTTCTTGGCGGCCACCTTCTTCGCCGGCGCCTTCTTGGCCGCCTTACGAGCGGCCGTCTTCTTGGCCGGAGCCTCGCCCTCAACATCAGCCGCTACGGCTGCTGCCTCGGCGACCGGGGCCTCCTCCACCACGGCCGACGGTACGACCGTGACGGCCGCCTCCTCGGACGCGGTCGGCGCGGTGGCCTTGCGCACGGCACGACGCCGCGGGCGGGCCGGAGCCGCACTCTCGGCGGGCACCTCGGCCTGCTCGACGGGCGCGGGCGTCTCGACGACGACCGGCGCGGCGGCTTCGGTGACCGTCACGACGGCGGCCTCCTCGGACCCGGCCGGCGAACCGGCGGGCGCGGTCGCCTTACGGGTCGCACGACGGCGCGTACGCCCCTTGGGCGCGGCGTCGTCGACCACCGGAGCCTCGACGGCCGCAGGCGCCTCGACAGCGACCGGAGCCTCGACGACCGGGTCTTCCACGGCGACGGGCGCGGCCTGCGCGACAGCGGCCGGCTCGGCCTCCTCGCGGACCTCACGCGACTGCCGCGCCTCACGCGCCTCGGCCCTCGGCGCACCGGCCGGAGCCGACGCCCGCCGACTCGTCCGGCGCCGCGAACGCCCACCCCGGGTGGCCGCGGCCTCCGCCTCGGCGGCGCTGCTGTACAGGTCCTCGTCGGGCCTGAACTCGGTCTCCGCGAACGGCACCGGCATGGCGACCTCGGCGGCGACCTCCGCCTCGGTCTCGACCTCGTCGTCGGCCACATCGTGGTCGTGCTCGTGCGTGTCGTGGACGTCCTGCCCGTTCCCGTCACCACCGCGCCCGCGCCGCTTGCGCTTGCCGCCGCCACCGACCGAGGTCGGCTGCTCCATGTGCACGATGACACCGCGGCCGTTGCAGTGGACGCAGGTCTCGGAGAAGGACTCCAACAGGCCCTGTCCGACGCGCTTTCGGGTCATCTGGACCAGGCCCAGCGAGGTGACCTCGGCGACCTGGTGCTTCGTACGGTCGCGGCCCAGGCACTCCAGGAGCCGCCGCAGGACGAGGTCCCGGTTGGACTCCAGGACCATGTCGATGAAGTCGATGACGACGATGCCGCCCAGGTCGCGCAGCCGCAGCTGGCGCACGATCTCCTCGGCCGCCTCCAGGTTGTTCCTGGTCACGGTCTCTTCGAGGTTGCCGCCCTGACCGGTGAACTTGCCGGTGTTGACGTCGATCACGATCATCGCTTCGGTCTTGTCGATGACCAGCGAACCGCCGCTCGGCAGCCAGACCTTGCGGTCCAGCGCCTTCATCAGCTGCTCGTCGATGCGGTACGTCGCGAAGACGTCGACCTCGGAGGTCCACCGGGACAGCCGGTCGGCGAGGTCGGGGGCGACGTGCGAGACGTAGCCGTGGATGGTGTCCCACGCCTCGTCACCGCTGACGATGACCTTGGTGAAGTCCTCGTTGAAGATGTCGCGCACGACGCGGACGGTCATGTCCGGCTCGCCGTACAGCAGGGTCGGCGCGTTCGAACCGCCGCCGCCCTTCGCCTTCTTCTGGATGTCCTCCCACTGCGCCTGAAGCCGCTCGACGTCACGGCTCAGCTCGTCCTCGCTCGCGCCCTCGGCCGCGGTGCGCACGATGACGCCCGCATCCTCGGGGACGATCTTCTTGAGGATGGTCTTCAGCCGGGCCCGCTCGGTGTCGGGCAGCTTGCGGCTGATGCCGGTCATGGAGCCCTCGGGGACGTACACGAGGTAGCGCCCGGGGAGGGAGACCTGGCTGGTCAGACGCGCGCCCTTGTGCCCGATCGGGTCCTTGGTGACCTGCACGAGGACCGACTGGCCGGACTTCAGGGCGGACTCGATGCGGCGCGGCCCGTTGGCCATGCCGAGCGCCTCGAAGTTGACCTCACCGGCGTACAGGACGGCGTTGCGCCCCTTGCCGATGTCGATGAACGCGGCCTCCATGGAGGGCAGCACGTTCTGGACCTTGCCCAGGTAGACGTTGCCGACGTACGAGGTCGACTGCTCCTTGTTGACGTAGTGCTCGACGAGCACGCCGTCCTCCAGGACGCCGATCTGCGTGCGCTCACCGCTCTGCCGGACGACCATCACACGCTCGACGGCCTCACGGCGGGCCAGGAACTCGGCCTCGGTGATGATCGGGACGCGTCGACGGCCCTGCTCGCGGCCTTCACGGCGGCGCTGCTTCTTGGCTTCGAGGCGCGTCGAGCCCTTGATGGACTGCACCTCGTCGCTGGGGTGCTCGTCCTTCTTGGCGCGCGGCTCGCGGACCTTGACGACGGTGCGCTCGGGGTCGTCGGTCGACGCGGGCGTCTCGCTCTCGCCGCCCGAGTCACCGGCGCGACGACGCCGACGGCGCCGGCGACGGCTGCTGCTCGACCCGGAACCACCCTGGTCGTCGTCCGCCTCCTCGGCGTCCTCCTCGACCTGCTCGGCGGTGTCCTCGGCATCCTGGGCGACCTGCTCGGCGGCGTACTCCTCGCCGTCCTCGCCCTCGTCCTCACCGGTCGCGGACTCGCCACGGCGACGACGCCGGCCACCACGGCGACGGCGGCGGCGCGAACCGGTCTCCTCGGCCTCGTCACCGTCGGCGGAGTCCTCGGCCTCGTCGGCCTCTTCGGGCTCCTCCTCGACCACGACGGCCTCGACGACGGCGGGCGCCTCGGGCTCGGCCTCGAAGGCGGCACCCCGGCGACGACGCCGACGGCGCCCGCCGGTCTCTTCCTCGACAACCTCGACGGCCACGGGCTCGGCGACGACGACTTCTTCCTCGTCGTCCTCCACGGCCTCGGCGGCAGCGGCAGCCGCGGCGCGCTCCGGGGTCTGGAACATCGGCTCGGTGAAGACGGGCGCCTGGAACACGGCGACAGCGGGCCGCCGCGGCCGACGCGGTCCGTCTTCTTCTTCCACGCTGTTCCCGTTCTTGGGCGCGGGCGCGGAGAACCCACCGGCAGCGGTCCGCACGGACCGGCGCCGACGTCGCGGCCCCGAGTCCTCGGCGGGAACCTCGGCAGCGGTGTTCGTCTCCGCGGTGTCCGCGGGGGTCTCGTCGTTCACAGGGGCCTCCTCGCCCACGGGCGTCCCGGCAGGCGCGGACACACGGCGCGTGGCGCGACGACGGCTCCGGCGCGGCCCGGCGTCCTCATCGGACACGGCAGCCGCGGAACCTTCGGTCACTTCTTCGGTCACTGAGGTCACTGCGGTGGCTTCAACACTCTCGGCGGCCTCGGGCGCTTCACTCGCCTCGGGGGCACCGGCGGGTGCGGACACCCGCCGAGTGGCACGCCGACGCGTACGCCCAGCGGGCGCAGCAGCCTCTTCCGCCACGACGGCTGCTACGACGGCGGGCACCTCGGCGACGACGGGCGCGGCCTCGGGCGCCTCCACCGGCTCGGGCACGGCGGCCGGGGCAACGGTCTCGGGCGCGGTCACCCGGCGCGTGGCGCGACGGCGGGTACGCGGCGGAGCGGCATCCCCGTCGGACTCCACGGGCGGCGCGGTCTCCTCGACGGCGGCAGGCGCGGTGGCGGCAACGGCCGGCACCACGATCTCGGCCGCCTCGGACACCTCACTCGCCTCGGGCGCACCGGCGGGCGCGGACACCCGCCGAGTGGCACGCCGACGCGTACGCCCGGCGGGCGCGGCCTCTTCCGCCACAGGTGTTGCTACGGCACCGGGCGCCTCGACGCTCTCGTCGGCCCCGCTCTTCTCTTCTGCTTCGCCGGCCTCGGCCGGTATGGCCGGAGCGCTGTTCTCGACGGCGCCCTCGGGGGCGGCCGGCGGTCCCGCGGGTCGAGACGCGGCGCGGCGCCTACGGCGCGGCGGCAGCGTGTCGCTCGGGGTGTTGAGTTCGGAACCCTCTGCGGGTTCGGTCGGTTCGAGCATGCGGGCGTTTCTCCCGTCAGGCTCCCGGGCGCCGCGCCTGGTCCGGCAGGGATGCCGGTGACGTCCGCGGCTCGCGCGTTGCGCGGTGCCGCCGTCCGGGGCGCGGGCGCCGCACGGGAGCTCTCTGTGTCCTGTCTCGCCGGTTCCGTACGCCCAGATGCGGACGGCCTGGCGAAAGTCTTGTGGTCGGTACGCTGCCCGACCCAGGTGGCTCCCGAGTCCGAGGGCGGCGCTACGACATCGGTCCCTACGCGGAACCTTCCCTACGCCGGCGCCTTCGCGGCGGCAGCTTCGGCGACCGTGGTATTTCCGGTCACTGCTGCCTCGCGGTCGGGCGCGAGCGGGTCGGTCACCGTGCCGGTCTCTTCATCGAACAGCCCCTGCGCCAGCCTGGTCACCGCTGCGGCGACCGGCGGCGCCAGGTCGGCCACGGCGCGAAGACCGGACAGGACGTCGTCGGGTCGAACGGCAGGCGTCACGTGCCGAACAACCAGCCGCAGTATCGCACAGGCCTGGTCGGTAGGCCTATCAGCCTGTGGACTGATCGTCTCGAGATGCGCTACGGCGGGGCGGGCGTCGAACGTCCGCATGCCGTTCTTGGCCATGCGCTGGACCTCGACGCTCTCGGCCGCGTTGAACGCGGCCACCGCGCGCTCGGCGTCCTCGGGCGCCACTCCGTCCAGCCGCAGCTCCCACACGGAAGCCGTGAGCCGGTCGGCGAGCCCGGAGGTCCGGGCCTCGACCGCGTCGATGATGTCGAGCCCGACGGGCATCGACTCGTCGAGCAGCTCGCGCAGCTTGTCGGGGTCGCGCTCGGCAGTGAGCGCGATCTCCAGGTATTCCGCCTCACTGCCCGTGCCGGTGGGTGCGGCATTGGCGTACGACACCTTCGGATGCGGCGTGAACCCCGCCGAGTACGCCATCGGCACCTCGGCGCGGCGCAGCGCACGCTCGAAGGCGCGCTGGAAGTCACGGTGGCTGGTGAACCGGAGGCGGCCGCGCTTGGTGTAGCGCAGTCGGATGCGCTGCACCGCGGGTGCGGGCGGCGGGCCTTCGGGCTGTCGCTTGCCCAGTGTCCTAGTCCTTCGTGAGAACGGTCGTACTTCTACCAAGAGTACGTGTCTCGTCGCCCATCGGTTCCCGCAGCTCCACCGGCTCCGGCTGCCGGGGCTCGCCGAAAACCATCCGCCGGAAGTCGGCACGGGCCTGCCGGGCGGACTCGCGCGCGGCGGTCAGCACCTGCCGGGTGACCCTCCCCACAGCGCGCGCGGCCTCGGCGACGGGCCGCAGCACCAGGTCCCGTACGACGTGTCCGACCGGGGTGAGCACGGTCCGGTACACCCAGCTCACCGGCTCCACGAAGATCCACCGGAAGAGGGTCCCGAGTGCCCGCCCCACGGCGAGCGAGATGTGCCCGGCGATCCGCCAGGCGTGCCCGAGGGCATCCCGGACCTCCCGCCCGACGACGACGAGCACCCGCCCGACCGGTGTCAGCACCCAGCGCCACAGGGCGACGGCGGGCAGCACGAGCAGAATCCGGGCCGCCCAGTACAGGGCGACACCGATCCCCGTGCCGATCACGCTCAGCAGCCACAGGAGTCCCCGCCCGCACCAGGCGACCGCGTGCCCGATCGGCGTGAGGATCCAGGCGTACAGCCACCCGGCGGGCAGGACGAGCAGATACCGCCCGAGCCAGGCCACACCGGCGGCCAGCCCGCCGACGACCCACGCCACACCTGCCGCCACCCCACCCGCGACCCACGCGCACGCGTGCCCGACGGGAGTGAGCACGCGCGTGTAGACCCACGCCAGCCCGCTCCCGATCCGCCGGGCGCTCCAGGCGAGGCCGTGCCCGAGCGGGGTGAGCAGATACCGGTACAACCAGACGAGCGGCACAAGGACAAGAAGGTGGGTGAGCCATGCGAGCGCCTTGGCGAGCGGCACGACGCCGTACCGCCACAGCGCCACCCACGGCCACACGAACACCGCGCGCCCCACCGGCCGCAGCACCGTCCGGTACAGGAACCGTCCGCCGACCACCAGCCCGTCCCACACCAACCGGACCGGCACGACCAGCACGAGCACGACGATCCGCACCGGGACGCGGATCGCGACGGCGAGACATCCCTCGGGCGGCTGCGGCGACGGCCGCGCGGGCGGCTTCTCGAATTTCCTGGGGGCGTCCATACCGGGCAAGACGCCTCAGCTCCCCGTCCGGGTCCGGATCCAGTACCGCAATTTCCCGTCCCGCTCGTCCTCGAACTTCCCGCCGCCGGACTCGATCACCTTGCGGGACGCGATGTTGGTGGCGTCACAGGTCACGAGGACCGGATCCAGGCCGAGTTCACGAGCGTACGGCAGGACGTCACGGAGCATCGCGGTCGCGTGCCCGCGGCGACGGTGGGCGGGCCGGACGCCGTAGCCGATGTGGCCGCCGTAGTCGAGGAGCCACTGGGTGAGGCGGTGCCGTATCTGGATCCGGCCGAGGTAGGTGTCGCCGTCGACGTACCAGTACCAGGTGCTCGGCACGAAGCCCTCGGGGCGTCGGCCGTCCTCCAACTCCTCCTCGCGCACCGCCTCCACGTACCGCGCGAACCCGGTCGGCCGGTTCCAGGTGCCGCCGTGCTCCCGGAGTTCACGCGCGAGGGTGCCGCCGAAGAAGTCGTCCTCGACGATGTGCTCGTGCACGGCGTCCAGGAAGGAGACCCGGAACCGGGCGTCGGGCGGGATCAGTTCAGGCATCGGTCAAGGGTAGGGGTCGCCGGGGCGGACGCGGGTGTGCAGCAGCCGGGGCGAGGAGGCGAAGCCGCGTCGGGCGTAGGCGGGGATCGCCCGGGGTGAGGAGTGGACGGTGCCGCGTTCGAGCCCGAGGTCCTGGGCGCGCGCCGGCACCGCTTCCACCAGCCGTCCGCCGACACCGCCGTCGCGCTCGCCGGGGATCACGCACACGCACTGCAGATCGCCGCAGGGCGGTCGGAGTCGGCACCCGCTGGACCACGGCCGGCTCGGCGGGGCGGATCGTGATGTTGTCCACCCGTGCGTTGTGCGGCAGTTCAGCGGTCGTCGGCAGGGGGCGACAGGAGCGCGTCGACGATCTCCCGCAAGGGCGCGGCCAGTTGGGCGGCGGTCGCGTCACGGAGGGGGCGCAGGCCCACGGCGGAGCGTACGACGGCGACGCCCACGCCGAGGGCGACGAGCAGTTCCGCGCGCAGCAGGCGTTCGTCGTCCTCCCCCGCCGGGCCCTCGCCGGACGCTTCGAGGATCTGGCGGCTGAACTCGTCCAGGGCCTTGCGGCGCAGGGCGTCCACGCGTTCGTCACCGGAGCCGCGCAGCAGCATCAGCACGGGGTGTTCACCGAACTCCGGCCAGGCACCGGCGGACAGTTGGTGACTGAGCGCCTCGGCGAGACCGGCCCGGTCCGAAGGGAACTCCTCATCCCGGCCCAGAAAGCGGGGAGTTGAGGCGAGGGCTGCCTTGAACAGCCCTTCCTTCGAGTCGAAGTACCGTTTGATGAGCGCCAGGTTGACCCCGACGTCGGCGGCGACGTCCCGCAACGTCGTGCGGTCGTACCCGAGTCGGGTGAAGCGACTGCTCGCGGCCTCCAGGAGCGCCTGCCGGGTCGCCGCCGCGTCCCGCCGACGGCGCCCGTCGCCCTCGCTCGCCTCACCCTCGTCGCTCGCCTCACCCTCGTCACGCGTCTCACCCTCGTCACGCGTCTCAGCCTCGTCACGCATCTCACCCATCGCCACCGGCGGCCTCCCTCCAGCACCCTCGACCAGCTCAAGTCATCGCTCGTTGACATGACTACAGGGCATGGTTACGTTAGGCAAGTAATCACCTGATGACTTAGTGACCGAGCACTCAGCTCGCGGAAGGACCGGCGTGTCCGAGCAAGCCCTCCTCGTCATGGACGTCCAGCGCATGATCGTGGACCGTTACCCCGACCCGGCCTATCTGCCGCGCCTGCGCAAGGCGATCGACACGGCCCGCGCGAACGGAGTCCGGGTGATCTACGTGACCGTCGGATTCCGCCCCGGCGCCCCGGAGATCAGCCCCCGCAACAAGCTGTTCGGCAGGCTCGCGGGCGCTCTCGCCTCGGCCGCCGCGATCCAGGCCAACGACATTCACCCGGACATGGCCCCCGGCCCCGGCGACATCGTCGTCACCAAACGCCGGGTGAGCGCGTTCGCGGGCAGCGACCTCGACATGGTCCTGCGGGCGAACGACATCGACCACCTGACCCTGACCGGCATCGCCACGAGCGGCGTCGTCCTGTCCACTCTCCGCCAGGCCGCCGACCTGGACTTCACCCTCACCGTCCTGTCCGACGGCTGCCTCGACAACGACCCGGAGGTCCACCGCGTCCTCACGGAGAAGGTGTTCCCGATGCAGGCGGAGGTGACGACGGTGGCGGACTGGGTGGCCGCGCGCTGAACTCCCTATAACTGAACTCCCTATATTGGTGGGCGTACTTGAGGCCTGTACGTGACGTCCGTGCTTGACGGTCCGGAGTCGACGTCGGTGCGATCCGGGGGGATTGAGCGTTCGTGGGACCAGTCAGAACACGCGGGGCGGCAGTGCTGGCCGCCCTCTGCGCCATAGCCGCCGTACTGCTTCTCAGCGCCTGCGGGACGCAGCTCGCGGGCGGCATGGACGGAGCGACGCCGACCGGGTCGCTCCCCTGGACCCTGGCGTCGCCCTCCAGGGTCACGGGGGCCCAACTGGCCGACGACCAGCGCACGTTGACCGTGAGCGTCCGAGTGCCCGACGGCAAGCAGCCGTGCATACGGGCGCTCAAGGCCGCGGTCACCGCCTCCGAGAACAACACCGTGTGGGTCCAGATCACCTTCTCCTCCCCATCGGATGACAGGCGCTCCGGCTGCACCGGGGAACGTACGGCCTCGACGCGAGTCCGGCTGCCCGCACCCTTGGGCAAGCAGAGACTGGTCGTCGACTACGACAACCAATTCACCACCGACGGCGCCAAGTTGCCCGCGCTGCGGCTGTGCGGGGAACTCGGCTGCCACCCGCCGGCCACCGGCTGCACCACCGCCTCCTACGAACAGGCGGAGATCGCCGCCGACGTCCCCGCGCACACCTACCGCGACGCGGAACACTGCGACGGCAAGTGGCTGGTCCTCGACTTCTCCTGGCGTACGGGCCCGGTCTGCGGCGACACGACCGCGTCCCCGGCCGGCTGCGCCTCCCGGCTGGGCGACCGCTGGTTCTTCCGGGCGAAGCCCGCCGGTTGGGCACCGATCACCTCAAGCGCGGCCGGCGGCTGCAAGGTTGTCCAGCGCGCGGAGCCCGCGTTCCCCGCATCGTTGTGCGCCGGGCTGGCCCCGCTCTCCGCTTCGCTGCACCCGAGTTACCCACCAGCGTCGCCTTCGACTTCGGCCTCGGCTTCGGCTTCGGTCTCGGCTTCGCCGACCCGCAGCCAACTGCCCTAGCCCGGCCGGGAGTTCAGCCCTGAGCCGTCGGCCTGATGACGATCTCGTTGACATCGACGTCCGCGGGCTGGTTGACGGCGTAGACGATCGCCTCGCCGATCGCCGTGGCCGGGATCGCGATGCCCATCATGTCCTCGGCGACCGCGCGCATCCCCAAGTCGCCGATGCCGTCGGTCAGTTCGGTGCGGGTGAAGCCGGGGCTGATCACGGTGACGCGGAGGTCGCGGCTCTCCTGTCGCAGGCCTTCGGAGATGGCGCGGACGGCGTACTTGGTGGCGCAGTAGACGGCCGCGGTGGGATCGACCCGGTGCCCGGCGACGGAGGCGACGTTCACGATGTGCCCCGCGCCCTGCTCGCGCATCACGGGCAGGACCGCGGCGATGCCGTGCAGCACACCGCGGATGTTCACGTCGATCATGCGGTTCCACTCGTCGACCTTGAGTGCCTCCAGCATCGCCAGGGGCATCACCCCCGCGTTGTTGACGAGCACGTCGACACGGCCGTACGACTCCTGCGCGGCCCGGACGAAGGCCCGCACGCTCTCCAGGTCCGTCACATCCAGCTCGCGGTGGTCGGCCGTGCCCCCGTCCGCGCGGATCTCCTTGGCCAGGGCGGCGAGACGGTCGGCGCGCCGGGCGCCGAGCATCACCCGGTGCCCCGCCCCGGCCAGCAACCGGGCCGTGGCCTCGCCGATACCGCTGCTCGCGCCGGTGACCAGGACGGTCTTGGCGGTGCGGGGGCCGGTACCGGAGGTGGACCGGACGGTGGTGGCGGTCATGAGGAGCCCTTCGGAGAAGCCGATCGCGCGGCGGTGATCCACCGTGCCGTTCGTGTCGTGCCGTTCGTGTCGTGCCTTCCGAGCATCGGCGGGATCGGTCCGATGGGGCAGGACGGGGCTTCCTGGGTGCGCGGCTCCTAGGAAGCGAGGGGGCGCCGTAGGGTTGTGGAATGGACGGTACGGACGGTTACGCGCTCGGTGACTTCCTGCGTGCGCGGCGTTCCCGGCTGACTCCGGCGGAGGTGGGTTTTCCCAGTTCGGGGGCGCGCCGGGTGGCCGGGCTGCGGCGGGAGGAGGTCGCCGTGCTGGCCGGGGTCAGCGCCGACTACTACGCCCGGCTGGAGCAGGGCCGCGAACGCAGCCCCTCCGGCCAGGTGGTCGACGCCATCGCCCGCGCCCTGCGCCTCGACACGGACGCCCGCTGGCACGCGTACCGGCTGGCAGGCCTGGTCCCGAGGCCCGTCCCCGCCGAGCCGTCCGACGCGGTGGACCCGGCGCTGCTCCAGTTGATGCACGCGTTCCCGACGGCGGCGGCCTACATCATCAACCGGCGCCTGGAGGTCCTCGCGTCGAACCCCCTGGCCGACGCGCTCCTGGCGCCCCTGGGCGACCGCCGCAGGATGGTCCGCACGCTCTTCCTCGACCCGGCGGCCCAGGACCTCTTCGCCGACTGGCAGCACGTGGCCCGCTGCTCGGCCGAGGCCTTGCGCCTGGCGACGGGACACGACCGGGAGGACCGCGAGCTCAACTCCCTGATCGCCGAACTCCTCGACGGGAGCGAGGAGTTCGCCGCGCTGTGGCAGCACCACAGCGTCAGCCGTCCCGGCCGTCAGGCCAAGACCTTCAACCACCCGGACGTGGGCCGCCTCACGCTCACGTACCAGACCTTCGACGTACAGAGCGCCCCCGGCCAGTGCCTGCTGGTCGGCACGGCCGAGCCGGACACGGAGGACGCCGTGTCGCTGGCTCGGCTGGGTTCCCTGCACGCGACTGGAGACCCGAAGGCACCGCTGCCGTAAGCGAGTTACCGCCCGGCGAGCCAGTCCGTGTAGTGGGTGGCGGTGATGCGGGCGCCGTCCGGGGCGGTGAGGACGTCGCCGGGGACGACGGCGAACATGCCGGCGGCGTCGTCGGTGACCACGGAGTCGGCGCTGCCCTTGGCGGTCACGGTGAGGCGGCCGAGTTCGTCGAGGGGGTAGACGTCCGGGCCGCCGATGTCGAGGACGCCGTTCAGCGGGGAGCCCGCGGCGACTTCGGCGACGACGGCGGCGACCTCGGCGGCGGCGATCGGCTGGATCGGCGTACGCGGCAGCCGGACGGTGTCGCCGTCAGTGGTCATGGCGAGGGTCGCGTCCATGAACTCCATGAACTGCGTGGCGCGGACGATGGAGTACGGGACCGGCCCGCCCTTGAGGAGATCCTCCTGGAGGACCTTCGCCCGGTAGTAGTCGAGCCCCGGCACCTGGTCCACGCCGACGATGGACAGGATGACGAAGTGTCCGACCCCGCCCTTCTCGCTCGCGGCGAGCAGGTTGTCCATCGACGTCTGGAAGAAGCCGATCGAGGCGTCGTCGAAGGTCGGTGAGTTCGTCAGGTTGACGACGACGTCGGCGCCCGAGACGGCCGCCTCCAGCCCCTCACCGGTGATGATGTCCACCCCGGTGGACTGCGAGTGCGGCACGGCCTGATGCCCGGCCACGTTCAGGTTCCGCACGACCTGCGACCCGATCAGTCCGGTACCGCCGATGACTGCGATCTTCATGGCCTACGCCTTCCGTAGATGACTTACGTCCGATATGTACCGCCGAGCGAAACCGGCGGCACCCCGAAACCAAAACTCGGACACTTCTTATCCGAGATAATACTCGGACAACAGACATCCGAGTCAACCGGAGTCTGAGTAAAATGAGTGAGTGAAGATGTCCGGCGGAGTCGAGTGGGCCCTGCACTGCTGCGTTGTCCTGACCTCGACCCAGGCCCCGGTCCCGGCCGCACGCCTGGCCCGGTTCCACGACGTGTCACCGACGTACCTCGCCAAACAGCTCCAGGCCCTCTCCCGCTCCGGCCTGGTCCGTTCGGTACAGGGAAAGTCGGGCGGCTACGTCCTGACCCGCTCCCCGGCAACGATCACGGTGCTCGACGTCGTCGAGGCGATCGACGGCCCCGACCCGGCCTTCGTCTGCACGGAGATCCGCCAACGCGGCCCGATGGCCACCCCGCCCGAGGCCTGCACCACCCCATGCGCGATCGCCCGCACGATGGCCACCGCCGAGTCGGCCCGCCGCGACGCCCTACGGTCCGTCACGATCGCCGATCTGGCACGCGACGTGGAATCGGACTCCGGGGAGGGGACGTTGGCAGGGGTCGGTGTGTGGCTGACGTCGGACTGACCCTCAGGGCGAGCGCGTCGGCGTACGGCTACTTCTTCCTGCCCCTGGCCGCCTTGCCTGCCCGGGAGACCTTCGGTCTACGTACGGGGTCCGACGGCCGGGGGACCGCGGCGACGTGCGGGGCGGAGAACTCCCGGTTGGCCATGGTCTGGCGGCGGATGGCGGCGGGCAGGTCCGGCAGGGCCAGCAACTGGTCGCACGCTTCGATCGAGGCCGCGAACTCGCCCACCCAGTACGCGGTGATCGAGAACTCGAAGAGGAGCCCCCATCGGTACACCCAGGACTTGGTGAAGAGCAGGTCACCCGGCTCCGGCCTGCCGACGACGTCACGGAGAAGGGCGTACGCGGTGCGGTGGCGGCCCGCGAGCCGCAGGCGGGACGCCAACTCGTAGCAGGCTTCCAGCCGTTCGGGGCGCCCGTCCCAGGCCCGGGAGAACGCGTCCATCGCCCCCGGCCAGTCGTCGGCCTGCTCCGCCCTCAGGATTCCGGCCTCAAGGAGGGAGCAGTAGACCTCCTCGCCCCAGCCCTCCATCCGAGCGCGCCGCTCGTAGAGAGCGATGGCTTCCCGCGGGTGCCCCAGGTCGCGTTCGGTGTTGGCGAGATAGAAGACCGTGCGCGGATTGTCCGGGTCGCGCTCCAACTCGCGCCGCAGCAGACGCGCGTCGCGCTCGAACTTGTCGCTACGGCATCCGCCGTCGGCCTGGTCCTCGATGACGAGCGCGTCCAGGTTCTCCTGGGTGTCGGGCTCGTCGGTGCACGGGTACTCGTGCGTCACGCCCTCGTAGCGCCACGGCCAGTCGCCCCGCATCAGGTGCTTGAACCGGTGCTGGGTGCCGGGGGTGTCGTAGCGCAGCATGTATGAGCCGGCCGTCAGCCGGGGCAGCGTGGCGTCCTGGCGCATGACGTGGTCGGCGTCAAGAGTGAGCAGGTAGTCGGCCTTGCCGCGGGCGTGCTGGATGTTCCGGGTCCGGTTGTGCCCGAAGTCGACCCAGGGTTCCTCGTGGAGTTCGCCGGGAACGCCGTCCAGCACCTTGCGGATCAGGTCCTGCGTGCCGTCCGTCGAGCCGGTGTCGGAGATCACCCAGTAGTCGACGAGTGGGCGGACGGCCTCCAGACAGCGCTCGATCACGAGCGACTCGTTCTTGACGATCATGCACAGGCAGAGGGTCTGCTGCTTCACGGCCTCACCCGTCCCGGACTGCTGACGTCCCGTCGGAATCACGCGCGTCACAGTGGCACGCGTCCGCTCCGCGACCGTCCATCCACGCGGAAGCCCGCGCCGAGAGTCCCCGAACAGCGGTGGCCGAGGCCGTACGGGTGATCGCAGGTAAAAAATGCCCCATCAGAACGCATCAGTTAGTCCGATATGACGACATACGGGCGCGTTCCGTACTGCTACGCCGGTCGCCCGAGCCACCTCGGGCCAAGCTCGCGTTCGCACTCGGATTCGGGGCATCACCCGGACCGGTCTCCCAAGGAGCACACAGATGAACCCTGAGTTCCCGACGTCCTCGCCCCTCGGTCCACTTGCCCGGGACAGGTTCAGGAAGGCGGGCATGGTGGCCTCGCTCGCCCTGGTCCTGGCGGCCGGCGTGGCCGGTCCGGCCACCGCGGCGGCGCGGAGCGTGACCGACCGGCCGAAGGCAGCCGCCGGCAACGGCGGCGATCACTGCAAACCGGCCCACCATCACAAGTCCCAGGTGACCGAGGGCGGCGGCAAGGGCGACTGCAAGGGACCGACGGGTCCGACCGGCCCGAAGGGCCCGAAGGGCGACAAGGGAGCCACCGGCGCGACCGGTCCCAAGGGGCCCACCGGACCCACGGGCCCCACCGGCGCGACGGGCACCCAGGGCGGGCAGGGCGTGACGGGTGCGACCGGACCGACGGGCCCGACCGGACCCACCGGGCCCACCGGACCGACCGGCGCCACGGGCACGGACGGCCAGACCGGACCCACCGGCCCGACGGGCGCGACCGGAGCCACCGGAGCGACCGGGCCCTGCGCCGACATCGACGCCCAGCAGGACTCGAACAACTTCGAGCTGCGGGTCGCACTCACCGGCGGACTCACCTACGCGGGCATCCACGACCTCACGGGCAGCGGCACCCATCCCTTCCTGTGGACCGACCTCAGCACCCACGCCAACTATCCGGCGGGCGGCCTGGACACCGACGGACGCAACGTCGGCTTCGTCTGCGGAGTCGCCGTCAACGGGCACAGCTCCAACTCCGGGGAGCCCATCAAGTTCGACGTCATGACGACCACGGGTCAGGTCTGGGAGACCACCTGCGTGGCGGTCAACAGCAGCCGGCCCGACGCCACCCTGAACTGCAACGACAGCCTGGGAGCACCCATCCCCTGGACCAAGGTGACGCGACAGCCGTCCCCGGGGGCCGTCAACGGCGGGGTGTGACGGACCCCTTGCCAGGGATGCCCGGAGGTCCGCAGACCGACCTCCGGGCCCCCGGGGCACACCGACCGATGAGTTCCGGAGCCCGCCGGGGTCTACCCCCGCACAAGGGCACAGCCACGCCCACAAGCTCCGTGAGGAACGAGGAACCATGACGACCGCCGACGCACTGCCCCCCGTCGTCGACACCGCAACGTGGGAGACGCAGCTCGCATCCCTCCGCGCCCGCGAGAAGGCCGCGACCCGTGAACTCGACGCCATCGCCGCCGAGCGTCGCCGGCTGCCGATGGTCGAGATGCCCGACTACACCCTCGACGGCGAGGACGGCCCCGTCCGACTGGCGGAAGTCTTCGACGGCAAGCGGCAGTTGATCATTTACAACCACATGTGGTTCGCCGGCAAGGAATGGCAGTGCCCCGGCTGCACCGGGTTCACCTCGCAGTACACGCGCCTGGAGTTCCTCGACAACTACGACGCACGGTTCGTCATCGTCACCCAGGGCCCGATCGACGAGGCCCTCGCGTACAAGCACCGGGTGGGCAACCGGATGCCCTGGTACTCGACCGCGAACAGCTCCTTCGGCACCGACACCGGCGCACCGCCCGACGGCGGATTCGCGGTCAACGTCTTCCTGCGCGACGGCGACACCGTCTACCGCACCTGGCACACCAACGGCCGAGGCACCGAGCAACTCAGCCACAGCTTCGCCCTGATCGACCTCCTGCCGTACGGCCGCCAGGAGGAATGGCAGGACTCCCCCGAGGGCTGGCCCCAGTCCCCCACCTACAGCAGGTGGTCGGGGTCCAAGGAGATCGCCGCGGCCTACGGCCCGAACTCCCTCTGAAAACCCGCCACTTCGCCCACACTCACCTCAGTACGCGCGCCCACTCCCCGGGCCCGTGTCGGTCAAGAGGTAGGTACACGGCACGGCGTGGTCCCTGCCCGATCGGTCGCCGGTGTCCGCCTTGACCAGGGAGTTGTCGCGCCGGCAGCGGAAGAACGCGTAGATGCGGTCTGCCGGCGTGAAGTCGGCAGGACCGCTGCACCAGAGCCTCCCGCCGCCCGGTGATTCGACACCAACGCGCTGTTCAGAAAGCCCTGTTCGTATGCGCCCAGGGCCCTGTCAGGCCAGGATCAGCCCGTCTCCGAAGGGTGGACTAACGTGTCCGGGTGATCAGGAACAGGATGGAATGGGACGCCCTCACCGACCGTGAGCCCAACGCGTGGTACCGGGAGGAGCGGGACCGGCTCTCGGACATGGCCAGGGACGCCAACTGGAGTGGCCTGTTCAAGGAGTTGAGGAAGCATCCGTCGCGGGTCAACCTCCCCCGGATCGGAATCCGCACCGGTTACGCCCCACTGCATCAGGCAGCCTGGCACGGCGCGGACTTCCCCGTCGTCTCCCGGCTGATCGCGCACGGCGCCTGGCGCACGCAGCGCACCCGCGACGGGCAGCGCGCCGTGGACGTCGCACGGAAGCAGGGGCATACACATCTGCTGGAGCTCCTGGAACCGGTCGTGGTACGGCCACTCCCGTCCCCGCCCGAGATGCTGGAACACCGCTTCCACTCGCTGCTACGGGAGAGAACCGGCAGTTGTTTCGAGGAGACCGAGCACCTGTTGCCACCGCTGGCGCCGCTGACGGAAGCACCAGCCATGGAGATCACCTTCACCGTATTCGGCATGATGGGCGGCGTCACCTACCGTCTCGAAGACGATCATCTGTACGTGCACTTCCACTCACGCATGGACGCCGACGACGGGGAGCATTACCACGTAACCCCTGAGAGCTGGTCCAAGATCAAATCCCCGCGTATACCGCCACCTCCTCCGCCCGCCCCGCAGCGCGCCACCCCCTGACGGACGGACGGGCCAGGCGCACCAACTGGCGCGGGATGCCGTTGAGTTGATCGAAGCTCACTGAAAACGCCTATGGCACCGGCGCAATGCACGCCGTCATCGTCTGGAAACCGAGGCTCTGCAGCCTGACGGGAGACCCCGGTGAACGAGCTGCCCATCTCTGCCCCAACGGCGAACGAACCCCGCACCTGGGATTCCCGCACGACAGGCTCGCCGCCTTCCTGCTCGGCGACTACACACAAGGCCTGGGACTGCCTCCGCGGCTGCGCCGACTCCACAGCCGCTGGAAGACGGACTGGATCGAGAGCGAACAGCGGATGGCGGCCTACGGCAACACGCCGGACCCGGCCTTCATGGAGGACCGCCACCACGCGGTCGGGATGATGCTGGGCCCGGTCGTGTTCACCCAACACGGCCTCGGCATCGATCTGCCCTCCGACGTCATCGAACACCCCCTCTTCCAGGAAGCGCTCTGGAGCCCGGTGCGCGTGGCCTCCTGGCAGAGCGACCTGTTGACGCTCGAAGCCGAGGAAGCACGCGGCGAGTTCGTCAACACGGTCGGCGTCGTCTCAGCCACCCTCGGCGCCTCCCACCAGGAGAGCGTCGCCGACCTCGACTCCTACCTGGACGGCATCCTCAGCGCGTCAGCCGGGTTCCTCGGCTGGAACCAGATGACCGACCGAAAGGTGACCGCCATGGAACGCGCTCGGATCCTCGCATGGAGGGGGCGGCGCGGCGATCCGCCCCACCGCCTCACTCACGTCAGTGCGTGTGCCCACTCCCCGCCGGCTGCTTCACCGTCAACGGCAGCAACTTCTTGCCCGTAGGCCCGATTTGAATGGACGTGTCCATCTGCGGACACACCCCGCAGTCGAAGCACGGTGTCCACCGGCAGTCCTCGACCTCCGTCTCGTCGAGGGAGTCCTGCCAGTCCTCCCAGAGCCAGTCCTTGTCCAGGCCCGAGTCCAGGTGGTCCCAGGGCAGGACCTCCTCGTACGTCTTCTCGCGGGTCGTGTACCAGTCGACGTCGACGCCGAACGCGGGCAGCGTCTTCTCGGCGCAGCGCATCCAGCGGTCGTAGGAGAAGTGCTCGCGCCAGCCGTCGAAGCGGCCGCCGTCCTCGTAGACCGCGCGGATGACCGCGCCGATCCGGCGGTCGCCGCGCGACAGCAGGCCCTCGACGATGCCGGGCTTGCCGTCGTGGTAGCGGAAGCCGATCGAGCGGCCGTACTTCTTGTCGGCGCGGATCTTGTCGCGGAGTTTCCCGAGACGCGCGTCCGTCTCCGCCGCCGAGAGCTGCGGGGCCCACTGGAAGGGGGTGTGCGGCTTGGGGACGAAGCCGCCGATCGAGACCGTGCAGCGGATGTCGTTCTGGCCGGAGACCTTGCGGCCCTCGGCGATCACCTTCATCGCCATGTCGGCGATCTGCAGAACGTCCTCGTCGGTCTCCGTCGGGAGGCCGCACATGAAGTACAGCTTCACCTGGCGCCAGCCGTTGCCGTACGCCGTCGAGACCGTGCGGATGAGGTCTTCCTCCGACACCATCTTGTTGATGACCTTGCGGAGGCGTTCCGAGCCGCCCTCCGGCGCGAACGTCAGGCCGGACCTACGCCCGTTCCTCGTCAGCTCGTTCGCCAGGTCCACGTTGAACGCGTCCACGCGGGTCGACGGCAGCGACAGGCCGACCTT
This sequence comes from Streptomyces prunicolor, assembly GCF_045162825.1. Taxonomy (NCBI): domain Bacteria; kingdom Bacillati; phylum Actinomycetota; class Actinomycetes; order Kitasatosporales; family Streptomycetaceae; genus Streptomyces; species Streptomyces prunicolor. The sequence continues at coordinate 3,723,373 of NZ_CP108676.1, forward strand.
GTCCTCCGTGTAGCGGTCCGCCAGGCCCTTCGCGATCTCGCCGATCTCCGAGTGGTCCGCCGACGACAGCGACAGCAGGCCTACCTCCTCGAAGCCCGTCGCCTTGAGGCCCTTCTCGACCATCTCGCCGATGCCCGTGATCGAGCGTTCACGGACCGGGCGGGTGATCATGCCCGCCTGGCAGAAGCGGCAGCCGCGCGTGCAGCCGCGGAAGATCTCGACCGACATGCGCTCGTGGACCGTCTCGGCGAGCGGGACCAACGGCTGCTTGGGGTACGGCCATTCGTCGAGGTCCATGACGGTGTGCTTGCTCACCCGCCACGGGACACCGCTCTTGTTCGGTACGACCCGCGCGATGCGGTGGTCCGGCAGGTACTCGACGTCGTAGAAGGCCGGGATGTAGACCGAACCCGTCTTCGCCAGGCGGAAGAGGACCTCCTCGCGGCCGCCGGGGCGGCCCTCCGCCTTCCAGGCTCGGACGATCTTCGTCATGTCGAGGACGGCCTGTTCGCCGTCGCCGATGATCACCGCGTCGATGAAGTCCGCGATCGGCTCGGGGTTGAAGGCCGCGTGGCCGCCTGCCAGCACGATCGGGTCGTCGAGCGTCCGGCTCTTCGACTCCAGCGGGATGCCCGCCAGGTCCAGGGCCGTGAGCATGTTCGTGTAGCCGAGTTCGGTGGAGAAGGAGAGACCGAACACGTCGAACGCGCCCACCGGGCGGTGGCTGTCGACCGTGAACTGCGGGACCTTGTGCTCCCGCATCAGCGCCTCCAGGTCCGGCCACACGCTGTACGTGCGCTCGGCGAGGACGCCCTCCTGCTCGTTCAGGACCTCGTAGAGGATCATGACGCCCTGGTTGGGCAGGCCGACCTCGTACGCGTCCGGGTACATCAGCGCCCAGCGGACATCGCACGACTCCCACGGCTTGACCGTGGAGTTGAGCTCGCCGCCGACGTACTGGATCGGCTTCTGCACCTGTGGGAGCAGGGCTTCGAGCTGCGGAAACACGGACTCTGCGGCCGCAGCGACTTCGGCAGGCATCTCGCGAACCTTCGTGAGCGGGACTGAACGGACGGGTGACCATCCAGACTAACGCGCTCCCGGACCTCACCCGTACGCACCAATCACTCACGGGCCTCCCGGTGCGCCTCAGCCGTCACCCCTGGGCGGATCCCTCGGCCACGATCTCCTCCCACGCCCCCGGCAGCGCCGCCTCCACCCCCGCCGCCCGCTGCTCCTCCCGCCCGTACAGCACCCCGTACGTGAACGAGCTCTCCCCCACCGCGTGCGCCACCGCGGACAGCTCGCGCAGGATCTCGCGGACCATGACGCTGTCCTGGTGCTCGCCGAGCAGGCTGGTCAGCGACTTCATGGACTTGGCGAGCGTGCGGGCCGGGGTGCCCAGGGGCGGCGTCGCCGCCTCCGCCGCGTACCGGGTGCGCTTGGCCTTCTTGCGGGCCTCGTGCAGGGCGAAGTCACGGTCCGGGCCCGGCGGCGCCCCGATCGCCTCCTCGACGAGTGCGGAGACCTTCCCGAAGTCCTTGCCTACGGCCTTGCCGATCACCTTGGACGGGTCGCCGGCCGCGGCCTCCAGGAGGGGCGGGTCGGCGATCACCGCGTCCAGGGTGTCGAGGAGCGCGAGGTAGCGCTGGGAGTCCAGGACGCCGATCAGCCGGCCGCGTGATCCGCCGCGCCGGGCGTTCGCCCAGGTGTCCAGGCGGGTGCGGATCGGGCCGGAGATCAGGGTGTCGGGCAGCTCGCCGAGGACCGTGGTCAGGCGTTCGGTCACCACTTCCCGGTCGCGGTCCACGCCCAACTCGCCCGCCAGCCACTTCAGTTCATCGCCGATCGGGTCGGTGACCGTGCGGTCGAGGACCTTGCCGTAGGAGCGGAAGGCGCTGCGCAGCCGGCGGGTGGCGACGCGCATGCGGTGCACGGAGTCGTACGCGTCCTGCCGTACGGCGGGGTCGAGTTCGAGGATCGCGTCGCGCTGGGCGCGGACGTAGGCGAGGACGTGGTCGCCGGCGGTGACCGGAGCCGCGGGCTCCTCGGGCACGGGCGGCGCCTTGCGCTTCTTCTTCGACCCCGACTTTCCCGACCCCGACTTTCCCGACCCCGGAGTGCGAGCCGTCTCCGCCAGCGCCCGGGCCAGCTTCGACGCGGACGACGACGGTCGTACGCCCGCCTTGCGCAACCGTTTCTCCACCTGGTCGAGGAAGTCCGGGTCGCCGTCGTCGGCGAGTTCGACCTCGATCTCGGTCCACTGGGCGGTGCCGCCGCCGTCGGTCAGGCGCTCCGCGCGTACGGCGTCCACGCTGACCTCGGCGAGCAGCGCGCCGTCCGCGTCCACGAGGTGCCGTAGGTCGCGGTCGGAGCGCAGCCGGACCAGGGGCCGCAGTTCGGCCTCGCGGACGCGGGAGCGGACCAGCGCGGCGAGGCTGTCCGGCACGGTGTCGGAGAGCGGTTCCCGGATCTCGTCGCGGACGCCGGGCGCGACCGGCACCTTCAGGTGCCAGCCCGCGTCGGAACCGCCGGTGCGGCGGCGCAGGGTGAGTGCGGCGGCGGCGAGGCGTTCGTCGGCGGTGTCGTAGTACACGGCGTCCAGCTGCGCGACACCCTTGTCGATCACGGCCTTCACCCCGGCGACGCCGGTCAGGTCGGGCAGACCGCTCTCGTCGGACTCGTACTTACGCTCGATCTCGCGCTTTGTGTCCGCCATGACCTGAATCTAGTTGCCCACAGGTCGGAACGGCAGGGGGTATCCCCCATGAACCCGAGGGAAACCCGGGTGAACATGCAGGTAGCGCCCCGCGCAACGGCGGCGGTCAGGCGGACATGGGGCGCTGCACCCGGATCGACTGCAACAGCCCCACCGCGAGCCACACCGCGAACATCGACGTTCCGCCGTACGACACGAAGGGCAGGGGCAGGCCGGTGACCGGCATGATGCCGAGGGTCATGCCGACGTTCTCGAAGGCCTGGAAGGCGAACCAGGCGACGATCCCGGCGGCGACGATCGTGCCGTAGAGCTCGGTCGAGTCGCGGGCGATGCGGCAGGCGCGCCACAGGACCACGCCCAGGAGGACGAGGATCAGGCCCGCGCCGACGAAGCCCAACTCCTCGCCCGCGACGGTGAAGACGAAGTCTGTCTGCTGCTCGGGGACGAACTGGCCGGTCGTCTGGGAGCCGTGGAACAGGCCCTCGCCGGTGAGGCCGCCGGAGCCGATGGCGATGCGGGCCTGGTTGGTGTTGTAGCCGACGCCGGCCGGGTCGAGGCTCGGGTTGGCGAAGGCGGCGAAGCGGGCGATCTGGTACTCGTCCAGGAAGTGCAGCTGCCACACGGCGACCGCGCCCAGGACGCCCGCGCCGAGCAGGCCGAAGATCCAGCGGTTCGGGGCGCCGGAGGCCAGCAGCACGCCGAGCACGATGATGACCATGACCATGACCGAGCCGAGGTCGGGCATCAGCATGACGATCATCATCGGCACCGAGGCGAGGCCCAGGGCCTGGAGGACCGTGCGGTGGTCGGGGTGGGGCTTGTCGCCCGCGTCGACCCGGGCGGCGAGGATCATCGCCATGCCCAGGATGATCGTGATCTTCACGAACTCCGAGGGCTGGAGCGAGAAGCCGCCACCGAGCACGATCCAGGAGTGCGCGCCGTTGACCGTGGAGCCCAGCGGGGTGAGCACCAGCAGGATGCCGAACACCGAGGCGCCGTACAGGAAGGGGACGACGACGCGCAGGGTGCGGTGGCCGACCCAGATGACGGCGATCATCAGGGCGATGCCGATGCCGGTGTTCATCAGGTGCCGGAGCAGGAAGTAGTACTGGTCGCCCTGGTTGATCTCGGTGCGGTTGCGGGTCGCCGAGTAGACGAGCAGCGAGCCGATCAGGGACAGGCCGACCGCCGACAGCAGTATCGGCCAGTCCAGCCGGCGGGCCAGCGAGTCACGGGCGAAGACCCGCGTCCAGCCGGCCCGGTCGGGCCCGTATCCGGAGACGGAGAAGCTGTTGCCGGTCATGTGAGCATCCTCCGGCTACCCCTTCTGCGCGGACGCCTACGGGTGTTGCTGTTGGTGGTGGACGGTGAGGGCGCGATGGCCGGCTGCTGGGTGTCGTCCGCGGGCGTGACGCCGCCCTCGGTCGCCTTCTCCTGCTGCTTCTCCAGCTCCTTGGCCGGGTCGGCGGTGATCTTCGGGGAGGCGATCGTGCCGTCGGCCCGGACCTTCGGGAGGCTCGTCTGCGGCGTGGGCAGCATCGCCTTCTTCTTGTCGATGGAGCCGTCGGCCTGGACGCCGTACATCGCGTTGTAGATGTTGCGCACGGCCTCACCGGAGGCGCCCGAACCCGTACCGGCCTGGGCGATCGTCATGACGACCGTGTAGTCCTTGGTGTACGTCGCGAACCACGAGGTGGTCTGCTTGCCGTAGACCTCGGCGGTACCCGTCTTGGCGTGCAGCTCGATCTTGTCCTGCGGCCAGCCCTGGAACTTCCAGGCGGCGGTACCACTGGTGACCACGCCCGCCAGGGCCTTGTCGATGCCCTTGTGGGTGGCCGCGCTGATCGGCAGCTTTGCCTTCACCTGCGGCTTGATCTCCTGGACCGTCTTGCCGTCGGCGCTGACGATCGCCTTGCCGATGGTCGGGACGTACTCGGTGCCGCCGTTGGCGAGGGCGCCGTAGATCATGGCCTCCTGGATCGGCGTGACGAGGGTGTCGCCCTGGCCGATGGAGTAGTTGATCGAGTCGCCCTCACGCATCTTGTTGCCTTCGAGGCAGTTCTCGTACGCGATCTGCTGGACGTACGTGCCGCCCTTCTTGCCGGTCTTGCACCAGTAGGCCTTGTTGGCCTCGTAGGTCTCCTGCTTCCACTTGCGGTCCGGGATCCGGCCGGTGACCTCGTTCGGGAGGTCGACGCCGGTGACCTTGCCGAGGCCGAACTGGTGGGCCGCCTTGTAGAAGTAGTCCTTGGGCTCACCCTTCTTCGGGTTGATGCCGCCGTCCTTCTTCCACTGGGCGTCGGCGAGACCGTAGAAGACCGTGTCGCAGGAGACCTCCAGCGCGCGGCCCAGCGAGATGGGGCCGAAGTTCTCGCCCTCGAAGTTCTTGAAGACCTGGCCGCCCACCGAGTACGAACTCGTGCAGGGGTAGCCGCCGTCCCACTCGTAGCCGGCCTCGACCGCGGCGGCCGTGGAGACCACCTTGAACGTCGAACCGGGCGCCGACTGACCCTGTATGGCCCTGTTGAGGAGCGGGTAGTCGGAGTTCTTGCCGGTGAGCTGCTTGTAGTCCTTGGCGGAGATGCCGCCGACCCAGACGTTCGGGTCGTACGTCGGCGCGGACGCCATCGCGACGATCCGGCCGGTCTTGGCCTCCATCACGACGACGGCACCGGAATCGGCCTTGTAGTTCTCGCCGGTGATCTTGTCGAACTGCGTGCGGGCGGTCTTCATCGCCTTGTCCAGCTGGTACTCGGCGACTCGCTGCACGCGCGCGTCGATGCTGGTGACGAGGTTCGAACCGGGCTGCGCGGCATCGGACTTGGCCTTGCCGATGACGCGGCCGAGGTTGTCGACCTCGTAGCGGGTGACGCCGGCCTTGCCGCGCAGCTCCTTGTCGTACTCGCGCTCCAGGCCCGAGCGGCCGACCTGGTCGGAGCGCAGATACGGCGAGTCGGAGTCCTTGGCCTGGGTGATCTCGTCGTCGGTGACCGGCGAGAGGTAGCCGAGGACCTGGGCCGCGTTGGCGTCGCCGGGGGCCGCGTAGCGCCGTACGGCCTCGGGCTCGGCGGTGATGCCGGGGAAGTCCTCGGCGCGCTCGCGGATCTGCAGGGCCTGCTTGGCGGTGGCCTCGTCGGTGATCGGGATGGGCTGATAGGGCGAGCCGTTCCAGCAGGGCTGCGGGGTCTTCGCGTCACACAGCCGGACCTTCTGGATGACGTCCGCGGGCTTCAGGCCCAGCACGCCGGCCAGCTTGGTGAGGACGGCCTTGCCGTCGTCGGCCTGCTTCAGCAGGTCGGTGCGGGAGGCGGAGACCACGAGCCGGGTCTCGTTGTCGGCGAGGGGCACACCGCGCGCGTCCAGTATCGAACCGCGCACCGCGGGCTCGACGACCTGCTGGACGTGGTTGCCGGACGCTTCCTTCTGGTACGCGGCGCCCTCACGGATCTGCAGGTACCAGAGGCGCCCGCCGAGGGTGCCGAGGAGGGAGAGGACGAGAATCTGGATGACGACGAGCCTGATCTGAACCCGTGGAGTCCGACCGGTCTCCGGGATGTTGGTCACTTGTGCTGCCTCCCCCTCTCAGTGCGTGTACACGATGCGTGTATGAGTCATATACGACGGACCTGTGAGTCCGTGGGCCAACTCCCCGGTGTTCAAAGCCGCTTGACCCCCTTGATGCGCCCGGCCCGGGCCACCCGCGCGCGAGCCGTCTTCATCCGCAGGCCGCCGCGCTGACCGCCGATCTTCAGGCCGGTGCCCGAGGAGAGCCAACCCGAGGAGATGTCGGCCGACTTGGCGGCGTTGGTCTCGGCGAGCGGGTCGTTGTCGGCGCGCCGGGCCAGCGCCATGACGCCGGGGACGACGAACGGGGCGAGCAGCAGGTCGTACAGGGCGGCCGTGAACAGCAGGCTGCCCAGGCCCACATGACGGGCGGCGGTGTCGCCGACGAGGGCGCCGACACCGGCGTAGAGGACGGTGGCGCCGATCGCGGCGGCGACCACGACGGCCATCGGGCCGGTCGCCGACTTGAGGCGGCCGTTCTCCGGTTTCGCGAGGCCCGCGAGGTAGCCGATGACGCACAGGACGAGGGCGTAGCGGCCGGCCGCGTGGTCGGCGGGCGGGGCGAGGTCGGCGAGGAGGCCCGCGCCGAAGCCGATGAGGGCGCCCGCGACATGGCCGTAGACCATGGCGAGGCCGAGGACCGTGAGGAGCAGCAGGTCGGGGACGGCGCCCGGGAGGTGGAGGCGGGCGAGGACGCTCACCTGGATCACGAGGGCGACGACGACCAGCGGCACGGAGAGCAGGATCCGGTTGACACGCATGGGGAGGGGCTCCTACTGCTGTTGCTGGCCGTCGACCGGCGCGTTCGCGGACGGGGTGACCGTGACGGTCACCGTCGGGGTCGGGGTCGGCTTGGACTTCGCGGGCAGGACCGTGTCGCGCGGGTCCTTCTTCGGGGCTTCCACGACGACGCCGACGATGTCGAGCTTGGTGAAGTTCACGTACGGCGTGACGTACAGCGTGCGGGTCAGGCCGCCGCCGGAGGGGTCGACGCGCGAGACGACACCGACCGGGACGCCGGGCACGAACGGCTTGTCGGCCTGCGAGCCGAAGGTGACCAGACGGTCGCCCTTCTGCACCTCGGCCTTGCCGTTGAGGAGTTCGACGCGCAGCGGGCCGTCGCCCTCGCCGGAGGCGAAGCCGAGTTCGTCGTTGCCCTCCATGCGGGTGCCGACGGTGAAGTCGGGGTCGTTGGCGAGGAGGACGGTGGCGGTGTCGGGGCCGACGGTCGTCACGCGCCCGACCAGGCCGTTGCCGTTCAGGACGGTCATGTCGCGCTTGATGCCGTCGTTGGCGCCGATGTCGATGGTGACCGTCCAGGAGAAGCTCTGGGCGGCTCCTATCGCGATGACCTGGGCGCCCTTGATGCCGTACTGACCCTCGCCGGCCACCTTCAGCATCTTGTCGAGCTGGGTCAGGCGGCTGCGGTTGCGGTCGTCGCTGCCGAGCTTCGCCTTGAGGGCCGCGTTCTCCTTCTCCAGGACCGCGAGCCGGTCGTGCCGCTCACCGGAGTCGCGGACCGCGGAGACCGCGTCACCGACCGGGTCGACGGCGGACGACACACCGTTCTCGATCGGGCCGAACACGGTGGCCGCGGCCCGGCGGGCTCCGTCGACCGGTGAGTCCTGCCCTCCCCGGATGTCCACCGTGATCAACGCGAACGCTACGGCGATCAGCAGCACCAGGAGCAGCCGGCTCTCTCGTGTGTCCCTCACGTGCGGCGGCCGTGCCTTCCTCATAGAAATGTGCAGAGGTTCGGGTATGCAGGTGTGTAGGCAGGTGTGTGTACGGAGGCCCCGTCAGATGTGAATGGAGGCTTATGACGGAGCCTATGCCTCCGTATCAACGATCCGCCGCACGAGAGGAGATCATCCCGTACGGCGGAATCGAAGCGTTACGTCATCTGCGCGGCTGGGCGTCCAGCACCTGCTGGAGCGCCTCGAACTCCTCGACGCACTTTCCGGAGCCGAGCGCCACGCTGTCCAGCGGGTCCTCGGCGATGTGGATCGGCATACCGGTCTCCCGGCGCAGCCGCTCGTCGAGACCCTGCAGCAGGGCTCCGCCGCCGGTCAGAACGATTCCGCGGTCCATGATGTCCCCGGACAGCTCCGGCGGACACTTGTCGAGGGTCGTCTTCACCGCGTCGACGATCGCGTTGACGGGCTCTTCGATCGCCTTGCGGACTTCGGCCGCCGAGATGACGACGGTCTTGGGCAGGCCGGAGACCAGGTCCCGGCCACGGATTTCGGTGTGCTGGTCGTCGTCGAGGTCGTACGCGGAACCAATCGTGATCTTGATCTGCTCAGCCGTCCGCTCACCCAGAAGGAGCGAGTACTCCTTCTTGATGTGCTGGATGATCGCGTTGTCCAACTCGTCGCCCGCGACGCGGATGGACTGGGCGGTGACGATGCCACCGAGCGAGATGACCGCGACCTCCGTGGTGCCGCCGCCGATGTCCACCACCATGTTGCCCGTGGCCTCGTGGACCGGCAGGCCGGAACCGATGGCCGCGGCCATGGGCTCCTCGATGATGTGCACCTGGCGGGCCCCGGCCTGGGACGACGCCTCGATGACGGCACGGCGCTCGACGCCCGTGATGCCCGAGGGCACACAGACGACGACGCGGGGGCGGGCCAGATAGCGCCGCTTGTGGATCTTCAGGATGAAGTAGCGGAGCATGCGCTCGGTGATCTCGAAGTCGGCGATGACACCGTCCTTCAGCGGACGTACGGCAACGATGTTGCCGGGCGTGCGCCCGATCATCTTCTTGGCTTCGGAGCCGACCGCGAGAATGCCACCGGTGTTGGTGTTGATCGCGACGACGGACGGCTCGTTGAGTACGATCCCGCGACCCCTGACGTACACCAGCGTGTTGGCGGTCCCGAGGTCGACAGCCATGTCACGGCCGATGAACGACATTGAGTTCCCCATCAGGATTCGTCTGGCCTTCCTGGGAGCTTTTGAGGGCTTTTCAGGTCGGCGAAGTGGGTGCAGTGACGTGAAGGCTTCCATCGTAGACGCGCCATCACGAACACTGCGCGAGGGTCTTCGCCATTGTCAGCATGTGAGGCACGGCCTCGCTTGTGGAGACGGCCCAACGGGGGCACTCGTTCCCCCGATCGGCACGCATATGCCAAGAGACGGCCGGAAAAACGCGGCCGTCCCTGGTCAGGCATGTGGGTTACTGATGGAGATTCAGCCGCGCCCGGGGAAGAAGATCTTCACCTCGCGTTCGGCGGACTCCTCCGAGTCCGAGGCGTGGATCAGGTTCTCGCGCACGATGACACCGAAGTCGCCCCGAATGGAGCCGGGGGCGGCGGCGATCGGGTCGGTCGGACCGGCCAACTGGCGTACGCCCTCGATGACCCGCTCGCCCTCGACGATCAGGGCGACGACGGGACCGGAGGCCATGAACTCCACCAGCGGCTCGTAGAAGACCTTGCCCTTGTGCTCGCCGTAGTGCTGCTCCAGGGTGTCCTGGTCCAGGGTGCGCAGCTCCAGCGCGGTGATCCGCCAGTCGGCCTTGCGCTCGATCCGGCTGATGATCTCGCCGGTCAGGCCACGACGTACGGCGTCGGGCTTGAGCAGGACGAGGGTGCGCTGGGTCACGACGGGGCTCCTTCTGATCATGATGGTGCGGGTCGACTCACGGTCGTCTCACGACAATCCCGAGGTTACAGGGCGTGTCCATGCGCCCATTACGCAACGTCAGGTGTAGTGGAGTCACGCCGCGCCGGGAGTGGCGGAGTCCGCCTGCGCGGCCTGCGCCGCGAACCGCGCCTTCGCCTCGTCGATCTTCCGGCCGTAGTGCACCGAGGCCCACCACAGGGCCGCGAAGATCGCCCCGAGGAAGAACATCGACGGCACGACCAGGCCCGACGCGATCAGCGCGATCTGCAGCGCCCAGCCGAGCGCGATGCCGGCCGGCCGGGTCACCACGCCGCACAGCGCGACGGACAGGAACATCGCGATGCCGCACACCGTCCACACGGTGGAGGTGGTCAGGTCCGGGTCCTTCATGGCCACGAGCCCGGCAAAACCGATCACGAAGAACTCGCCGATCAGCGTCGAAGAACAGAGCGTACGCACGGAGACTCAGCCCCTCCCCAGGAGCAGTCGGGCTTCACCGACGGTGATGACGGAACCGGTGACGAGCACACCGCCGCCCGCGAACTCGCCGTCCTCCTCGGCCAGCGTGATCGCGGCCTCCAGCGCGTCCGGCAACCGCGGCTCGACCTGCACCCGCTCGTCGCCGAACACCTCGACGGCGATCCCGGCCAGCTCGTCCACGTCCATCGCACGGTGACTGGAGTTCTGCGTGACGACGACCTCGGCGAACATCGGCTCGAACGCTTCGAGCAGCCCGCGGACATTCTTGTCACCGCTGGCGCCCACGACCCCGATCAGCTTGCTGAAGTCGAACGCCTCCGCCACGGCCTCGGCGGTCGCACGGGCGCCCGCCGGGTTGTGCGCCGCGTCCAGCACGACGGTCGGCGACCGTCGCACCACCTCCAGCCGCCCGGGTGAGGTGACGGACGCGAAGGCCTTCCGCACGGTGTCGATGGCGAGCGGATCGGGCCGCTGGGCACCGACACCGAAGAACGCTTCTACGGCGGCGAGAGCGACGGCCGCGTTGTGCGCCTGGTACGGGCCGTGCAGCGGGAGGTAGATCTCCTCGTACTCGCCACCGAGGCCACGCAGGTTGATGAGCTGTCCGCCGACCGCGATGCTCCGGGACACGACCCCGAATTCGAGCCCCTCCCGGGCGACGGTCGCGTCCACCTCGACGGCCTTCTTCAGCAGCACCTGTGCCGCGTCCACCGGCTGCTGCGCCAGGATCACGGTGGCGTCCTGCTTGATGATCCCGGCCTTCTCGGTGGCGATCTCACCGGTCGTCCCGCCGAGGCGGTCGGTGTGGTCGAGGTCGATGGGGGTGACCACGGCTACGTCCGCGTCGATCACGTTCGTCGCGTCCCAGCTGCCGCCCATGCCGACCTCTACGACGGCCACGTCGACCGGCGCGTCCGCGAACGCGGCGTACGCCATGCCCGTCAGCACCTCGAAGAACGACAGCCGGAACTCCTGCTGCGCGTCCACCATCTCGATGTACGGCTTGATGTCCTCGTACGTCTCGATGAAGCGCTCGGCGGAGATCGGGGCGCCGTCGAGGCTGATGCGTTCGGTGATCGACTGGACGTGCGGGGAGGTGTAGCGGCCGGTGCGCAGTTCGAAGGCGCCGAGGAGCGCCTCGATCATGCGGGCCGTGGAGGTCTTGCCGTTCGTGCCGGTGATGTGGATCGAGGGGTACGAGCGCTGGGGGTCGCCGAGGACGTCCATGAGGGCGGCGATACGGCTGACCGACGGCTCCAGCTTGGTCTCGCCCCAGCGGGAGGCCAGCTCGGTCTCCACGTCGCGGAGGGCCTTGTCCAGCGCGGGGTCCTCTGGGCGGCCGGGGACGTCTGCCTGGGGGGCGCCGGTGCCCTGGGCTCGGAGGGTGCGGCTGCCGGCCTCGATGACCGCGAGGTCGGGGTCGCGGTCGGTCTCGGCCTCGATGATCTCGTCGAACGGGTCGCTGTCAGTCACGTGGGTCAGTCTACGGAGGTCCGCGTGGGCTTTCGTCTGCGGGCCGGTGGGGGTCTTCGTCTGCGGGCCCGGTGGGGGCTGGTCGCGCAGTTCCCCGCGCCCCTTGGGTACGGGAGGGCGCCCGGTGCTGAAAAACCCCGGCACCTAAGGCAGTGAGGGGCCCCGGTGCTGAATACGCACCGGGGCCCCTCACCTGACCAGGAACCCCTACGCCTGCGGCAAGCCGTCCAGCTGGTTCTTGATGCGGGCGATGTCCTCGTCGGCCTTGGTGAGGCGGCCGCGGATCTTGTCGACCACGTTGTCCGGGGCCTTGGCCAGGAACGCCTCGTTGCCGAGCTTCGCCGTTGCCTGGGCCTTCTCCTTCTCGGCGGCCGCCAGATCCTTCGCGAGGCGCTTCCGTTCCGCCGCGATGTCGATCGTGCCGGAGAGGTCGAGGGCGACCGTGGCGCCTCCGACCGGGAGGGTCGCCGTCGCCGCGAAGGTGTCGCCCTCGGGCTGGAGGCGGAGGAGCTGGCGGATGGCGGCCTCGTGGGGTGCGAGGGCCGTGCCCTCCAGGGTGAGGCGGGCCGGGACGCGCTGGCCGGGCTGGAGGCCCTGGTCGGCGCGGAAACGGCGGACCTCGGTGATGACCTGCTGGAGCGTCTCGATCTCACGCTCGGCGGCGGGGTCCCGGAAGCCACTGTCCTTCGGCCACTCGGCGATGACCACCGACTCGCCGCCCGTCAGTGTCGTCCAGAGCGTCTCCGTGACGAACGGGACGATCGGGTGCAGCAACTTCAGGGTGACGTCGAGGACTTCACCGAGGACGCGCTTGGAGACCTCGGCCGGTTCGCCGCCCGCCATGAACGTCGTCTTGGACAACTCGACGTACCAGTCGAAGACTTCGTCCCACGCGAAGTGGTAGAGCGCGTCCGAGAGCTTGGCGAACTGGAAGTCGTCGTAGAGCGCGTCGACTTCGGCCACCGTCTCGTTCAGACGGGAGAGGATCCAGCGGTCCGTCGCCGACAGCTGCTCGGCGGGCGGGAGGTCGCCCTCGATCGTCGCGCCGTTCATCAGCGCGAAGCGGGTCGCGTTCCAGAGCTTGTTGGCGAAGTTCCGGGACGCCTGGACCCAGTCCTCGCCGATCGGCACGTCCGTACCGGGGTTGGCACCCTTGGCCAGGGTGAAGCGGACGGCGTCGGAGCCGTACGCGTTCATCCAGTCCAGCGGATCGACCGCCGTGCCCGAGGACTTGGACATCTTCTTGCCGAACTGGTCGCGGACCAGGCCGGTCAGCGCGATGGTCTTGAAGGGGACCTCGCCGTCCATCGCGTACAGGCCGAACATCATCATCCGGGCGACCCAGAAGAAGATGATGTCGTGGCCGGTGAGCAGGACGTCCGTTGGGTAGAACTTCTTGAGATCCGGGGTCTGTTCGGGCCAGCCCAGGGTCGAGAAGGGCCACAGGCCGGAGGAGAACCAGGTGTCCAGGACGTCGGAGTCCTGGGTCCAGCCCTCGCCGCTCGGCGGCTCCTCGTCGGGGCCGACGCAGACGACCTCGCCCTCCGGGCCGTACCAGACGGGAATCCGGTGGCCCCACCACAACTGCCGTGAGATGCACCAGTCGTGGAGGTTGTCGACCCAGTCGAAGTAGCGCTTCTCCATCTCCTGGGGGTGGATCTTGACGCGGCCGTCGCGGACCGCGTCGCCGGCCGCCTTCGCGAGCGGGGCGACCTTGACCCACCACTGCATGGACAGGCGCGGCTCGATGGTCGTCTTGCAGCGCGAGCAGTGGCCGACGGAGTGGACGTACGGCCGCTTCTCCGCGACGATCCGGCCGTCGGCGCGCAGCGCGGCGACGATCGCGGAGCGGGCCTCGAAGCGGTCCAGGCCCTCGAAGGGACCGTGGACGGTGATGACACCGCGCTCGTCCATGACGGTCAGCGACTCCAGGTCGTGCCGCTGGCCGATCGCGAAGTCGTTCGGGTCGTGGGCCGGGGTCACCTTGACCGCGCCGGTGCCGAACTCGGGGTCGACGTGGGTGTCGGCGACGACCGGGATGGTGCGGTCGGTGAGCGGCAGCTTGATGTGCCGGCCGACGAGGTGCTTGTAGCGCTCGTCGTCGGGGTGGACGGCGACGGCGGTGTCGCCGAGCATCGTCTCGGCGCGGGTCGTGGCGACGACGATGGTGTCGTCCCCCTCCCCGTACTTCATGGAGACGAGCTCGCCGTCGTCGTCCTGGTACTCGACCTCGATGTCCGAGATCGCGGTGAGACAGCGCGGGCACCAGTTGATGATGCGCTCGGCGCGGTAGATCAACTCGTCGTCGTAGAGCCGCTTGAAGATGGTCTGGACGGCCTGGGACAGGCCCTCGTCCATGGTGAAGCGCTCGCGGCTCCAGTCGACGCCGTCGCCGAGCCGGCGCATCTGGCCGAGGATCTTGCCGCCGTACTCGTCCTTCCACTGCCAGACGCGCTCGACGAACGCCTCCCGGCCCAGGTCGTGGCGGGACTTGCCCTCCTTGCCGAGTTCGCGCTCGACGACGTTCTGGGTGGCGATGCCCGCGTGGTCCATGCCCGGCAGCCACAGCGACTCGAAGCCCTGCATGCGCTTGCGCCGAGTCAGCGCGTCCATCAGCGTGTGCTGGAAGGCGTGCCCGAGGTGCAGGCTGCCCGTGACGTTCGGCGGCGGGATGACGATCGTGTACGGCGGCTTCTCGCTCTTCGCGTCCGCCTCGAAGTAACCCCGCTCCACCCAGCGCTCGTACAGCGGCCCCTCTACCTCGGCCGGCGCGTACTGGGTCGGCAGTTCGGAGTCGGGCGCTGGTGGCTGCTGCTGAGCGTTCTCGGTCACGGGCCCAGTTTAGGGGTGTCGCGGGGGTGTCCCGAAACGCGTTTGTTCTGTAACGGTGCGCCCCCCGCCGCCATGTGGTTCCTGTGACTGGGCCAGGATGTTTGGATCGCATAAGTATCTGGAGGGGAACCCAGAATGAGCTACAACCAGCCGGGCCCGTACGGCGGGCAGCCCCAGCAGCCCGGACCGTACGGTCAGCCGGGTCCCTACGGCCCGCCTCCTCAGCAGGCGCCGCAGGGCGCCCCCCAGCCCGGCTACGGCTACCCCCAGCAGGCTCCGCCCGCCCAGCCCGGGTACGGCTACCCCCAGCAGCCCCAGCCTCCGCAGGGCGTCCCGCCGCAGGGTCCCTACGGCCAGCCGCAGCAGCCGTACGGTCAGCAGGCGCCCTATGGCCAACCTCCTTACGGGCAGCCCCCGTACGGCGTTCCGCAGCCTCCCCCGGGCGGGGGCAAGAAGAAGACGGGGCTGGTCATCGGCGCGGTCGCGGTGGTCGCCGCGGTGGCCGTCGGCGCCTACTTCGTGCTGGCGAACGGCAGCGGATCCGGTCTCACGGACGACGGTGCCCACAAGCTGACGACGCCGGCGAAGGTGCTCGGCGACTACAACCGGGCGACCAAGGACGGCGACACCAGCGACAACGGCTCGTCGACCGTGAAGGACCTGGAGAAGAGCGGCGTCAAGAACGGCACCGCCGTCTTCGGCGCCTACACGACGGCCGACCTGAGCGGCTACGACCCGGACGACCCCTCCACCGCGCCCGGCCAGGCGGAACTCCTCACGGCCAAGGGCGTCTCCCTCATCGGCGCCTACGGCAAGATCGCCGATCCGGAGAAGGCCCTGGACGCGTTCTTCGCGGACATCCAGAAGGACGTCAAGCAGAGCAACTCCTCCAGCAGCAGCTCGACGGGCGGGAGCGAACTGGTCGGGCAGGCCGAGTCGGTCGACATCGACGGCGCGGTCATGAAGTGCCAGGCGACCAAGGCGACCAACCAGCTGACCAAGAAGCAGCAGACCGACTGGTTCTGCGCCTGGGCCGACTACAGCACCATCGCCATGGTCTCCCCCGGCGACAACACGGCCGACGTGTCGAAGGACACCGCCGTCTCCATGACCACCAAGCTCCGCAAGGAAGTTCGGGTGAAGGCCTGACCCCGAAGGCCTCAACTACGAAGGGCGCCCGGTCAGTTGACTGACCGGGCGCCCTTCGTGTCGTACGGAGACTTTCGTACCGAGACCGCCGTACCGAGACTGTCGGTTACGCCGTCTTCTGCTCGCCCGGGCCGCGGCCCCGCGCGTCGCGCGGGATCAGGGTCGGGTTGACGTTCGACAGGACGACGTCCGCCGTGATGACGACGCGGGCCACGTCCTTGCGGGACGGGACCTCGTACATGACGCCCTGGAGGACTTCCTCCATGATGGCGCGCAGGCCGCGGGCGCCGGTCTGGCGGAGGATGGCCTGGTCGGCGATGGCTTCGAGGGCCTCGCGCTCGAAGTCCAGCTCCACGCCGTCGAGTTCGAAGAGGCGCTCGTACTGCTTGACGAGTGCGTTGCGCGGCTCGATGAGGATCTGGAGCAGGGCCTCGCGGTCCAGGTTGTGGACCGAGGTGATGACGGGCAGCCGGCCGATGAACTCGGGGATCATGCCGAACTTCACCAGGTCCTCGGGCATGACGTCCTCGAACTGGTCCTTGGCCTGCAACTCCCGCTTGGAGCGGATGGTCGCGCCGAAGCCGATGCCCTTGGCGCCGGCCCTGGACTCGATGAGCTTCTCCAGGCCCGAGAAGGCGCCGCCCACGATGAACAGGACGTTCGTCGTGTCGATCTGGATGAACTCCTGGTGCGGGTGTTTACGGCCGCCCTGCGGCGGGACCGAGGCCGTCGTGCCCTCCAGGATCTTCAACAGGGCCTGCTGGACGCCCTCGCCGGACACATCACGCGTGATCGACGGGTTCTCGCTCTTGCGGGCGACCTTGTCGATCTCGTCGATGTAGATGATGCCCGTCTCGGCCTTCTTGACGTCGTAGTCAGCGGCCTGGATGAGCTTCAGCAGGATGTTCTCGACGTCCTCGCCGACATAGCCCGCCTCCGTGAGCGCGGTCGCGTCGGCGATCGCGAACGGCACGTTCAGCATGCGGGCCAGGGTCTGGGCGAGGAGGGTCTTGCCCGAGCCCGTGGGGCCGAGCAGGAGGATGTTGGACTTCGCCAACTCGATGGCGTCCTCGCGGCTTTGACCGCCGCCGTGCTCACCGGCCTGGACGCGCTTGTAGTGGTTGTACACCGCGACCGAGAGGGCCTTCTTCGCCGACTCCTGGCCGACGACGTAGCCCTCCAGGAACTCGTAGATCTCGCGGGGCTTGGGGAGTTCCTCCCAGCGGACCTCGCTCGTCTCCGCGAGTTCTTCCTCGATGATCTCGTTGCAGAGGTCGATGCACTCGTCGCAGATGTACACACCGGGCCCTGCGATGAGCTTCTTGACCTGCTTCTGGCTCTTGCCGCAGAACGAGCACTTGAGCAGATCGCCGCCGTCACCGATGCGTGCCACGGTGTGCTTCCCCTTCGCCTGGGAGACGCCTAGGTCCAGCGACTCCTGGTGCTGCCTTATGTCCGACGGTACCTTGCCGGGCCCCCCGTTCGGGCCCCCCTTGGCACGGTTCACTTCCACGTGGACCGTGCCGAGGGGTGGTGGACGATACAGGTCCGGGTCAGCGGACGTCGGCGTTGTTCATCTTCCGGGTGGAGATGATCTGGTCGATCAGGCCGTACGACAGGGCGTCCTCGGCCGTGAGGATCTTGTCGCGCTCGATGTCCTCGCGGATCTTGTCCAGCGGGGTCGTCGAGTGCTTGGCCAGCATGTCCTCCAGCTGGGCACGCATGCGGAGGATCTCGTTGGCCGCGATCTCCAGGTCGGAGACCTGGCCCCGGCCCGTCTCGCTGTAGGGCTGGTGGATCAGCACGCGCGCGTTCGGCAGCGCCATGCGCTTGCCCGGCGTACCGGCGGCCAGCAGGACGGCGGCGGCGGACGCGGCCTGGCCCATGCAGACCGTCTGGACGTCGGGCTTCACGAACTGCATCGTGTCGTAGATCGCAGTCAGGGCCGTGAAGGAGCCGCCCGGGCTGTTGATGTAGATCGAGATGTCACGGTCGGGGTCCATCGACTCCAGGCACAGCAACTGCGCCATGACGTCGTTGGCCGACGCGTCGTCGATCTGGACTCCGAGGAAGATCACGCGCTCCTCGAAGAGCTTCGCGTACGGGTCGTACTCACGCACGCCCTGCGAGGTGCGCTCCACAAAACGCGGGATCACATAGCGGGATTCGGCGGCGGGAGCCGTGTATTCGGCGCGTGCGTGCTCGTACAGGCCGTTGCCGGGGAAGTCGTTCACTGTCTCTCTCCTGGGGGCTGTGGCGGTCGGCTGGGGGCTGTCCTGGGGCCTCAGGCCCCGGTGCCGCCGCCGCCCGGCATACCGGCGGCCGTAGGCATGATGTCGTCGATGAGGCCGTACTCCTTGGCCTCGATCGGGTCGAACCAGCGGTCACGGTCCGAGTCCTTGGTGACCTGCTCCACCGTCTGGCCGGTGTGGAAGGAGGTCAGCTCCGCCATCCGCTTCTTGGTGTGCAGCAGCCGCTCGGCGTGGATCTTGATGTCCGACGCGGAACCGGCGAGGCCGGCGGAGGGCTGGTGGATCAGGATCTCGGCGTTCGGCAGCGCGAAGCGCTTGCCGGGGGTGCCCGCGCTGAGCAGGAACTGGCCCATCGAGGCCGCCATGCCCATGGCGATGGTCACCACGTCGTTCTTGATGTACTGCATGGTGTCGTAGATCGCCATGCCCGCGGTGATCGAACCACCGGGGCTGTTGATGTACAGAAAGATGTCCTTCTCCGGGTCGGAGGCAAGGAGGAGGAGCTGCGCGGTGATCTTGTTGGCGATGTCGTCGTCGACCGCCTGGCCGAGAAAGATGATCCGCTCACCGAGCAGCCGGTTGTAGACCTGGTCGCCGAGGCCACCGATAGAGGGCTCGCCGGCGGCTGTAGGCATCAGATTCGTCACGTATCCACCTGCTCGTCTTTACGACGGCGCCGGGCCGTCTCACCGTGTACTGCCGGGGGCAATGGGGACTCCCCTGCCCTCGTATTCATGGACCCTAACGCGCGGGTCCCTTCGGAGAATCCCGCAAAGGGAACTGTTCGCTGTCAGCACACAGCGCTGCGCCGGCCTGAGCGGAATCCCTCGCGGTGGGGTGGGGACGGTTTGTAGCGGGGCTGCGGGTTCGTGGGGGCTGGGCGCGCCCGCGCGGCGGAGCCGCAAATCGATACAGCCCCGCGCCCCTTCAGGGCGCCCCAGTGGGCGTATGACAAAAGGGCCCCGGGGTCTGATCACCCCAGGGCCCTCGTGTGCGGCTGCTTACGCCTCGGTGGGCTCCTCGACGGTCTCCGCCGTCTCGGTGGCCGTCTCGTCGTCCTCGTCGTCGAGGTCCACGACCTCGCCGTTGGTGTCCTTGACCGTGGCCGCCTCCACGACGACCGCCAGGGCCTTGCCGCGGGCGACCTCGCCGACCAGGAGCGGGACCTGGCCGCCCTCTACGACGGCCTGGGCGAACTGGTCGGGGGACATGCCGGAGGAGGCCGCGCGGCGCATGAGGTGCTCGGTGAGCTCCTCCTGGTTGACGTTCAGCTTCTCCTTGTTGACGAGCTCGTCGAGGACGAACTGCGTCTTGATGCCCTTGACCGCGGCTTCCTTGGTCTCGGTCTCGAACTCCTCCTCCGTCTTGCCCTGGATCTCCAGGTACTGGGGAAGGTCGAGGCCCATCTGACCGAGCTGGTGGTGCTCCAGGTTGTGCTTGCGGGTGTTGATCTCGTCCTCGAGGAGCTTCTCGGGGACGGGCACCTCGACGAGCTCCAGCAGCTTCTCCAGGACGCGCTCCTGGGCCTGCGTGGCCTGGTCGTACTGCTTCATGTTCTCGAGGCGCTTGCGGCTGTCCGCGCGCAGCTCCTCCAGGGTGTCGAACTCCGAGGCGAGCTGGGCGAACTCGTCGTCCAGTGCGGGCAGTTCGCGGGCGGCGACCTGGGTGACCTTGACGGTGACCTGGGCCTCCTGGCCGGCCGCGGAGCCGCCCTTGAGCTCGGAGGCGAAGGCGGCCTCGCCGCCGGCCTCCAGGCCGGTCACGGCCTCGTCGATGCCTTCGAGGAGCTCGCCGGAGCCGATGGTGTAGGAGACGCCCTCGGCGACACCGTCCTCCAGGACCTCGCCGTCGACCTTGGCCTCCAGGTCGAGGGTGACGACGTCACCGTCGGCGGCGGCGCGCTCGACCGGGGAGGTCGCCGCGAAGCGCTCGCGGAGCTGCTCGACCGACTCGTCGATGTCCTTCTCGCTGACCTCCACGGCGTCGACCTCGACCTCGATGCCCGAGTAGTCCGGGATCTCGATGGTCGGGCGGATGTCGACCTCGGCGGTGAAGTTCAGCGTCTCGCCGTCCTTCAGCTCCGTGATGTCGACCTCGGGCTGGCCGAGCGGGTTGAGCTCCGCCTCGTTGACCGCCTCGGTGTAGAACTTCGGAAGCGCGTCGTTGACCGCTTCCTCCAGAACCGCACCGCGGCCGAACCGCTGGTCGATGACGCGAGCCGGGATCTTGCCCTTCCGGAAGCCCTTCACCGTGACCTGCTGGTTGATCTTCTTGTACGCCGCGTCGAGGCTGTCCTTGAGCTCCTCGAAGGGCACCTCGATGCTGAGCCGAACCCGGGTCGGGTTCAGGGTCTCCACGGCGCTCTTCACGGTTCGGTCTCCTTGGGGGCTGACTTCTTGGGTTGCGGACCCAGACAGGTCCGGCGGTTTCTGGTCGCCCGGAGGACTTCAGAGTGTGAGAGACACACGGGCGCGCAGCTTGCATAGTAGCCGCAGCGACGAGACCCCCCAAAAGGCGATCTCACGAGGTACTCGTGTGGTACCGGTCCGGAGGTCCGGTGGTACCGGTCCCGAAGGTCCGGCAGGTGGTCGGGGTGGCGGGATTTGAACCCACGGCCTTCCGCTCCCAAAGCGGACGCGCTACCAAGCTGCGCCACACCCCGTCTGGTGCGTCACGTAGGGTACATGCCCGCAGGCCGCTCGGCCGCCGCATTTCACGAGCGCCGGGGTGCCGGAGGGGGCATGGGGAACGCGGTGTGCGCGGAGGGCACCCGACCCGCTACGATGCCTCCTGTGCCGCGGTCGTCTGACCTGCGGTGCGTCACGTGCGGGCGTAGCTCAATGGTAGAGCACTAGTCTTCCAAACTAGCTACGCGGGTTCGATTCCCGTCGCCCGCTCCAAAAGACTTAGGGCCAGGTCAGAGGATCACTCCTCCGCCTGGCCCTGATCGTTTCCAGGGGCCTCGATCAGTCTGCCGTGTCCCCCGCATGCCCCTTGGTCTTTGGATCTTGCTTCTTCTTGGGCTTGCGCTTCTTCTTCCGGCCCTTGTCGACGAGACCGGACACGGCGTCGGAGATCACCCGGTCACGCTCGACGCTGGCGTGCTGATAGATCAGCGCGGCGCGGGCGGTGCTGTGACCCATGCGCGCCATCAGCTCACGCGTGCTGGCCCCGGTCGACGCGGCGAGGGTGTTGCCCGTGTGCCGGAGATCGTGGAAGTGCAGGCCCTTGATCCGGGCGTCGTCGCAGGCCTTGCGCCACAGCCCGTTGAAGTGGTTGCGGCGCGGGGTCGCCCCCTTGGCGCCGATGAAGACACGGCCGTCCGCGCCCGGCTCGGCATACCGCTTCAGGTGGTCGCGGAGGTCCGGAATGATCGCGGCCGGAATGGATACGGTGCGCTTGCCCGCAGCGCTCTTGGGCGCCTTGATCTCCCGCTGCCCGTTGTTCAGTTCGGCGACGGCACGGCGGACGCGTACGGCTCCGTGGTCGAGGTCGATGTCCCGGCGATGCAGGCCGATCAGCTCGCCCCAGCGCAGACCGAGGAAGCCGGCCAGGAGCACGAGCGTCCGGTAGCGGGGCTGGATCGCGTCCGCGATGTCGTACACCTCTTGCACGGTGGCGGTGGGTCGCTCCGGGGTGTGAACGGTGCTGGCACCCTTGATCGTGCACGGGTTGCGCCTGATCATCAGGTCGGACACGGCCGTCCCCAGGATCGCGCGCAGCAGGGCGTACGCCTTGGCGACGGTCGTAGGACCGGTGCCCGACGCGAGCTTGTCGGCCCGCCAACGCCGCACGAACGGGGGCGAGATCTCGGCGACGTCGACCGCCCCGAAGGTGGGCTCAAGGTGGTGCCGCAACAGCGAGCCGTACAACTGCCGTGTGGTCGTGGTCAGTTCGCGTTCCGTGATCCAGGCAGCGGCGAACGGGCCGAACGCCACCTTCCCGGCGTCCGGGTCGTGCCAGTCGCCACGGCGCATCTCGGTCTGCTTGTCGGCCAACCAGTCGTCAGCGTCCCTCTTCGTGCGGAACGTCTCCGGGGCCGGCCGGAGTTGCCCGTCAGGACCGACGTAACGGGCCTGGTAGCGGCCGGACGGCAGCTTGCGGACACGGCCGAACTGTCGGCGCTTGCTGGCCATCAGGCAGCCACCCCCCGGAGGACGACGCCTTGCCGACGGGGCTGCACGGTGTTGGCCTCGATGTACGCCTGTACGACGCTCTCCTTGATGCGAACGTACCGGCCAACCTTGACGTAACTGATCCGACGCTCCTCGATCAAGCGACGCGGGAAACGCTCCCCGCTCTTCTTCCAAGTCCCGAGCAGTACGGCGGCCTCCGCCACATCCAACAAACGATCAGTCATGCGGCGGCTCCTTCGAGTTCGAGCAG
This sequence comes from Streptomyces prunicolor, assembly GCF_045162825.1. NCBI lineage: Bacteria > Bacillati > Actinomycetota > Actinomycetes > Kitasatosporales > Streptomycetaceae > Streptomyces > Streptomyces prunicolor. Next base: position 3,745,858 of record NZ_CP108676.1, read on the forward strand.
GGCGGGTAGTTCCTCGCGTGCGGTTTCGCGGTTGAGTTGGATGTCGCGGCGGATGTTGGCGGCGAGCCAGGATTCGCCGGGGGTGTAGCCGTGGCCTGCGTAGGTCCAGTGGGCGAGGGTGAGCGTGGTTGCCTCCGGGTTGTCGTCGGGGTCGGGCAGGCCGAGGGCTTCACGGTGTTGGGCTGCGCGGTAGTCGGCGCGGACCTGTCGCAGGGCGCCCAAGGTGGTCGAGTAGCTGCGGGACTTGGTCGAGAAGTGGCCCCGGAAGCCGAGCATGTGAGCCCAGTCCCGGAGCTTGCGGTCCGGGTAGAGCGCGTGCAGGTCCAGGCAGGCCTCGATTAGCCGGCGGGGGTGGTCGGGCACGCCGAGCAGCACGAGGGCTTCCTTGTTGCCGATCCGGCGGTCGACCGTGCCCGTGGTCTCTGCCGCCTTCGTGGCGTACTTGGCGACGTAGGAGGCGACCGCCTGTTCGGTGATCTCTTCGCCGTGGCCGAAGGCGCCGATCGGCTGCACGTCGAGCTGAGTGCCCCAACTCAGCGTGCGGGCTGGCTCCGTGCGGGCGGGCTGGTCGGGGTCCGGCTGATACCGGGCCGGGTCGACCTCGACCGCGACGCGGGCGGCAGCGGCATGGATCGCGTCGTCGAGCAGGTCGAGTGTGGCCCATGCCGGCGGTGGGCTTTCGGGCCCTTCCGGTCCGTCGAAGCGGATCACAGCGTGGAAGTGGACGGCTCCGCGCTTCTGGTATTCGGCGACCTTGCCGAAGGCCACGCGGGACTGTTCGCGGGCTTCCTTCTGGGTGAGTCCGGCGCGCTTGGCGATCTCGCGGCGGAGGTAGATCGTGAAGTAGCGCCACAGGTCGGAGGCGTGGTTGTTCCACAGCACGGCGCCCGCGTAGTCGTACGTCGCCGGATCGAGTGGGGTGCCGAGTTCGGGTGCGTCCTCACCGTGGCGGGTGCCGCAGCGGCAGGGCCGGTTGCCGGGTCGGTTATGGACGGGGCCGAACGAGGGGGCGGTGAGGGTGGCGAAGACGCGGGGGTGGTCGCGGATCGTGTGCGGGGTGCCTTTGGCGGGGTCGCCGACGAGTCCGGCGCGGATGAGGTGGTAGGTGTCGCCTGCGTAGGTCCAGGCGCAGGCCGGGCAGCGGGAGGCGCGGCGGTTGCCGCACGCGATGCGGAGCATGCCGCCGGGCTCGTGCTCGGTCGTGTAGGCGTAGAGCACGGTCTTGGTGGCCGGGTCGATGGTCTTGGTTGCGCCGGCGAGGCGGATCGGGTCGGAGCAGCCTCCGGTGCGGCGGATCTGGTCTTGCCAGCGGTCGAAGTCAGCCGACCCGGCCACCCTCAGCACGTCGCCGAGGGTGGCCGGGTCGAGACCCGCCAGGGTGGCGGTGTCGGTCATGCAGCCACCCCCAGACGGGAGGTGACGAAGGCGCGGCCGATCAGTTCGGCGTAGGCGGGCGGGATGCACTCGCGGATGCCGTCGCGGTTCATCCAGGGCACGCCCATGTCGTCGCGGGCTTCCTGGACGCCGGAGAAGTTGCCGACGTAGTGGGCGAAGTGCCCGGCCGCGCGGGGCCGTCCCATCTTGGTCAGGGGCGCGAGGTGGGGCAGGTGGCGGGGCGGGGTGAAGGTGAAGCCGCCTCCGGTCTCGAACAGGCGGTGGCGGTAGGTGCGCATCCCGAACACGGCCGCGCACAGGGTCACCGGATCGCGCAGCTCAGGGGCCGCGTCCTCTACGTTCTCGATCACCCAGGGCCGTCCGGTGGCTTCCAGGGCGGCACGGGTCGGGGCGATCAGGGCGGGGTGCTCGCGACCCTGGATGCGCTGGCACTGCGTGTAGAACTGGCAGGGCGGTGAGGCGTGGATGAAGTCGAACTCGGCGCCGTGCTCGCGGATGAAGGCGACCGCGTCGGCCTGGATAAAGCGGTACGGGTAGCGGGGCTGGGGGTCGACGTCGACTCCGGTCACGTCGAATCCGGCGTCGGCGTAGCCCTTGGCGGCACCGCCCTGCTTGCAGAACAGGTCCAGCACCCGAAGGCCGTTGGGGAGTGCAGTGTTCACCGCGCACCTCCCTGCCGGTGGGCGGGACCGTGGTTGGCGCTGTAGTCCTCGACCAGGGCCGTGACGTCGGTGTCGCCGTTGGCGTGGTTCTCGGCACCGCAGCCGCCGCACATGTAGTCGCCCTGGGAGGGGCTGTATCGAGTACCGGCCTTGACGCGCAGGCCGGGGCTGTCCTCGGTCGGGGTGAGGTCGGCGGGGAGCTTGCGGAACATCGCCGTCACCTCCCGGCGCGGACGAGGGCGGGGGCGGGGGCGGTGTGACCGGTGCCTTTGCAGGCCTTGCAGGTGACGCGGAGGGTGACGCGGGTGCCGTCGTCGTGGCGGGTGCCGGTGGTGATTGCGGCGGTGGCGAAGCCGTCGCAGTCGCGGCAGACGGGCATGCTCGGGGCGTGCTGGTGCATGATGGGGCGTCCCTTTCGGGTCCGTTGGATCAGGAATGGGTGAGGCGCCCGGAGCGGCGGAAGTTTGGCGACCGAGGCCGCTCCGGGGGCCGGTTAACGCTGGTTGTTGAGGTCCTTCAGCAGGGAACGCAGGACGACCGCGACCACGGCGACGGACATGCCCGTGATGGCGACCGCGAGCAGCAGCGAGACCAGGACCGCGCCGACGACGAGGACCACGGCACCGCCGCCAGCCGCGAGGGCGAGCGCACTGCCCGGGGTGAGCTGCACGGTCGGACGGTTCGAGACCGGAGCGAGCGGAGCTGGGGCCTGCCCGGCGGGCACCGGGGCGCCGGCGGTCGGCACGTAGAGAACCGGGGCGGGGGCGGTGTCCTGCGGGGGGTACTTCGGGGTGAACACGGTTAATCTCCCTTCGAGTTGGGCTACTTCAGGACCGTGGCGATGGCGGGGGCGAGGATGCTGTCGGCGATGAGGTAGCCGCCGAGCAGGAGCACGATCACCAGCCACACCGGCGGGCGGATGAGCTTGATGCCCAGCCACGCGACGATGAGCAGGGCGAACCAGAGCGGAACAGCCATGACGTGATCTCCCTTTCAGGCCGTGCAGCGGTGGGTGTGGGCGGCAAGTTCGGCGGCGGCACGGTCGTGGTAGTCGCTGGAGAACCCGCAGTCCGGGGCAGTGCAGGCCGTGGTGTGCTTCTCACGGCCGCGGCCGTCGTTGTAGGTGGCGACCTGGACGGGGCCGACGCGGATCACGTGTCGGAAGCGGCGGTAAGCGCTCACGAGTCAGACCTCCCGTCGCAGGGTGCGGCCGGGGAACTCGTCGAGGATGCGGGCCGCCCGGTCCGTGTCCGGGGTGCGGTCGGCGGCCTCCTCAGCGAGCAGGCGGGCCAGGGTCGGGCGGCCGGTAGCGGCCATCTCGCGGGCCGCCTCCACGTAGTCGGAGGGGCCGTCGAAGGAGTGGGGCATTGCCGATCTCTCCCTTCTGATCAGGTGAGTTGGAGCTGTGCGGCGATCGCCGCGGTCATCGGGGCGGGCAGTTGAAGCCGGGTCGACAGCACGTCGGCGGGCATCGGTGACCCGGTCGAGGCCTGGTGGGCTTCGGCGATCTTCCGAGCGTGGTCAAGGAGCGCGACCGGAACCACGGGCGCGGGGGCCGCGGGCGGCTCGGGTGCAGCAGGCAGTTCCGGCGCCGGGCCGACAGCCGGGGCAGGCTCGTCGACGCGGTGCATCTCGACTTCCGGCGCGGCCACTTCGTCCACAGGCTGTGCGGGAACGGGCGCGGCGGTGGGCGAGTGGACCAGAAGGGTTCCGCCCAGGAACGCGAGAGCGGGCCATCCAGCAACGAGGATGCGCAACCAGGCCGGAACGTGTTCGAGATCGAGGAGTCCGGCGGTGGCGACGTTCGCCCCGAGCGAGGCGGACAGCGCGATCACAAACCAGGTCCAGGCAGCGCGGTCGCGGAAGGCCATGCGGAGCCGACGCCAGGCGGCGACCATCAGCAGGTCGACCGAGACCGGGTAGGCCCAGGCCTTCCAACCGGACTGATGGGCCGCTTCCGCCAGGTCGTGCAGGTGGGCGAACGAGAGGGCACCGGCGATGACGGCTTGGATCAGGACTGCGTCCAGACGGACCGAGCGGACCATGAACGGCACCTCCCTTCAGGAGAGTTGGGCCAGGAGCGGGCGGGGAAGCGATCGCCAGCCGCCCGTCCCCGGCAGGTCATTCGGCAGGGGCTTCGCCACTGCCCAGGCAGTTGAGGCAGAGGCCGGTTTGCTGACCAACGGCACGGCGCTTGCGGCCGACGTGGACCGTGCGGGAAACCTCTCCGGTGCCCTTGCAGACCGGGCAGTCCTTCGCGTCGGTCTCGCGGGCGGCGGTGTCGGCAGTGGCCATGAGCGGTGATCTCCTTCCGGTTTTCGGCATGGCGGGGGTAGGGACCTGGCGTGAGGCGGTCACGCCGACCGATGGAGCAGGAGCCGCTACGGCTTGACCAGCGACGGGGCGCCGATGAGCGGTGAGGACGCGGCGGGGGCGAAGGGCCTGAGGAACGGCAGGTCGGGCACCAGGTGGTCGAAGTCCCGGCAGACCGCGGCTACTTCCTCGCGGGAGATCTCGGGTGTACGGATCAGGGACCAGCCGCCATCCGCATCCGTGGCCACGGCCGTACCGGCACGGTCGGCAGGAATCATGCAGGCAGCCGACACGGCAGTCGGGGCAACATCCTTCAGCCCCATCTCAGCCGTCTCCTTGTCGTTGACCCGGTGCACGACACGCCCAGTGAGCTGAGCGCGCAGCATGGTCGCGCCCTTGCCGAGGTCGGAGCCGAAGCGCTGCCCGCAGATCTCCAGATAGATGCCAACCGAACGGGCCATCTGCGCCAGCCGGATCAACGCCGTGACGATCCGCGTACGGCGGTCCTCGTCTTCCTTGCGGGAGATCAGGAAGAGTTCGGCGATCTCGTCGACCAGCACCACGACCGGGGCCGGTTGCACGTCCTCAGGCAGTTGCCAGATGTCCGAGGCGCCGTACAGGTGCAGCAGATCGAAGCGGTCTTCCATCTCCGTGACCAGCACATCCGCCAGCGAGGCGGCATCGTCCGGGGTGGTCGCCAGGGCCGACAGACGCGGCGCAAACACGGACTGTTCCACCCCGCGCTTACAGTCCATCCCCACCAGCGCGACCGGCAGTTGAGCCAGCCCCTTGATCAGGTTGCGCTGAAACGTGGACTTCCCCGAGTTGTTCGCCCCCAGCGTGAGCGCCATGGGGACCTTGCGGTAGTCCCGCTCGAACACGGTCCCGTCATCCCGCAGCGCCACCGGCACCACCAGACCGTGAGGCTGTGCCTTGCGCGGCATCCGCACCCGGCGTAGCACGTCATACCCGGTCATCCGCAGTTCCACGAACCCCGGCTTCGTCACCGCCACCCGCACCGCGTGCACACCCCAGGCATGCCGCAACCGCTCCGTGGAGGCAATCACGTCGGCAGGCTCCAAACCGGCGGGCAGACGCAGGGTCACCCGCAGTCCAGTCATGGTGCCCCGGACCCGGCGGATCTTCGGCGGAACCGGCTGCACCTGACGGCGGGCGACGTTACGCGCCATGAACGCCCGCAGGCCGGACGGCTGAACCGTCAGCCCGCACACGTCCATCGTCGAGCGATACGTCACCGTGAACCGGCCCCACGTGGCAGGCAGACCGACCAGCGACCAGTACGCGCGAGGAGCGCGGTACTTCGCGTAGCCGACACCACCGGCAGCCGCTACGGCGCCCGTCGTCTCCAGCCACATCGCCGCGTCAGCCATGATCAGGCCGCCGACGCGATCGCGACCGCGCGGAACGAGATCCCGTGCCGCTTCTGGCCGTTGAACTCGTTCTCCCAGTCACGCGCCTTCAGGCCGATCACCTTCACGGGCATGCCCGGCACGAGACCCTCCGGGAGCCCGGTCTCGGGAACGGTCACCTGGTAGAGGTTGCCCTCCCCCTCGTCCGAGACCAGCAGGCCCACGGTCGACAGACCCGCGTTCGTCTCCCGGTCCACGGCCCGCTCACCGGTCTTCTTGTTGACCATCTTCGGCTCCGGCGCGGTGGCCACGAACACGACAGCGGTCGAAACATCGATCTTGAACGACGGCATGCGTCACTCCCTGATTGCAGGAACTGGCTTGAGCCACTTACTGGCTTAAGCCAGTTGAGCACACGTCGGCATCTGGGTCAACCATCTGGCTTGAGCCAGTTGCTAGACTCTCCGCATGACCCCATCCAGCCCTCCGACCGAGCAGCCCCTGAGCAGGCGAATTGCCGAAGATTTGCGCCGTCAGATCGAAAACGGGGAGCTTCGAAGCGGCGACAAGCTGCCGTCGGAACGAGCGCTGGCGAAGGAGTACGGCGCGGCACGCAACACCGCAAGCGCGGCCATCCGACTACTCGCCGAACAGGGGCTCGTCACCGCAAAGCACGGCAGCGGGGTGTTCGTACGTGAGCCGCAGCGCCTGTTTCGGTTCGGTAGCGACCGCTACTCGATCAAGAACCGCGAGACGGGGCTGACGCCGTTCCGGCTCGAAGCGAAGCGCCAAGGCAAGGTGGCGCGGATCGACGTCCCCTCGATCACCCGAGAGAAGCCGCCGGCGGACGTCGCGGAGCGCTTGAAGGTCTCCGTGGACGAGGAGAGCGTCGTGCACCGCGAGAACCACTACTTCGCGGATGACGAGCCGGTGCAGATCGTCTCGACGTACGTGCGGTGGGACGAGGCTCAGGGCACTCTGCTGATGGAGGCCAAGACCGGCAAAGACGGCATCTACGGCCGCCTTGAAGATCTCGGCCACGTCATGACGCGCGTGCGGGATGAGATCAGCGCGAGGATGCCGACGCCGGAGGAGGCCGCCATCCTGAGCCTTCTGCCGGGCGTGCCAGTCCTTGAGGTACTGCACACGAGCCTCGACCAAGACGACGTGCCCTTCGAGGTCTCCCGCTACGTGCACCGGGCCGACCAAACCGGATTGCTCTATGAACTACCCGTCGAGAGCTAGGAGTTGATGGTGAACCCTGCGGTCGTGCGCCCCTTCGAGAGCGCTGATCTGTCCGGAGCCGCTACGGCGCTGATCAAGGTCCATGAGACCGACGGGTATCCGGTCGAAGGAGTCGAGGACCCAGAGGCATGGGTCAGCTCAGACGATGTCCTCGCGGCATGGGTGGCCGAGATGGACGGGGCAGTCGTCGGACACGTAGCCGTCATGCGCCCACACGGCGAAGCCGCAGTCTCGATGTGGATCGAGCAGAGCGGCGACGACGAAGCTCATGTAGCCGTTCTAGGCCGGCTGTTCGTCGTTCAGGCCGCACGGCAGCACGCCACGGGCAGACGCCTGACAGAGGCCGCGATGAGCTACGGCCGTCAGCATGATCTCCGCTTGGTGCTCGATGTCATGGCCAAGGACGCTCCCGCGATGCGCCTCTACGAACGGCTCGGCTGGCGCAAGATCGGCGAGACCACTCACCACTTCGGCGACGGAGAGAGCATCCCCGCCATTTGCTACGTCGCCCCAGGCGCCTGAGCTGTTACAGATTTCTCTACCTCATCAAGTGCCCGCGCAGGCGCGGGCTGGCCCCTGGGCTCCGGCCCCTCTGCGCCTTCGGCGCCGGGGCCAAGCCCTGGGGCCGCAGCAAGTTACGGCCCCGAGTAGAGACCTGGACACGCAGTAGCCACGGCCAGAACGAGCCTCCGGCGGGGGATCAGCCGGCACCGGGATGGAGGGGGTGCCGTACGCGGCTGCGGGCCCGTAGGGGCGTGCGTGGGGTGCTTCCATCCCGACCACCATCGACCCAGGCAGAGCCGAGCAGACGAGGCCCCTGGCGTCCAGGTCGTTCGTACAGTGGCGCGCTCCACCTGGACGCCAGGAACCACGCCCGCTCCACGATGTGTGGGTCGACGGCGGACGGGATGGAAGCGGGGCGAGTGGTGGGTAGGCGCGGTGGTGAAGGTGAGGTTCGGAGGGCGGGAAACCCCGAGGAATCAATCTTCGTCATCCGACGAGGAGCCCCGTCGTATCGAGAACACCAAGACCCCGATCAGCGCGAGGATGACCAGGACCACAACCAGTCCCCAGAGTCCAGACCCCCAGCCCGCGCTGTTGTCACGCTTCAGAGGCGATAGACCACCAGGTCCAACAGCGAGGATCCCGCGCCCCGCATCCGCAAGATTCATACACGAAGCGTATTGCTGCCAACGATCCGCGACCAGGGAGCGGCCACACACGCGGCCGTTTCCCTCACAGTCGAAGGGCTGCCTACGCACATTGACATCGCCACGGGTACGCGATCGCCAAATAAGGCCAAATCGCGATCTACTGCGACCTAGTCAGGTTCGCTCACACTCAGACACATGGGGGCGATTCGGGATCGTGACCAGCTTGCATGTCATCGCTGCGGAGAGACCAGCCCCAACGTGCGCGAGCGCGGACGGTTCGGTCTCATGGCGAGCTACTGCGAGAGGTGTTGGAACACCTACGCCAACGAGATGGCCGAAGCCGATGGGGCCACAGCCGCACCCAGGCCGAACCCCGACCCCGACGACGTGACATGGATCGAGCCGCCACGTTGCCCGGAATGCGGTGCTTTAGTTCGCGTGTACCCCACGAGCTACGATCGGTGGGTCAGCCTCGCCACGGTGGAGTTGCCCGCGAAAGACGTCCCTGCGGCCTTCAGGTGGCGTTTGACGAGGGTTCCGGACCGATCCCCCATCCCCACGGATATCGTGGCCGTACGGGTCCGTGGAATCGATCCACTACCGAGCGAACCCGTCGTGCCGGCTCACCGCATGTTGTGTGTCCCCGAGTGAGGTGAGGCGTAGATCGCGCGGCAGCGAGCCGGAGGCCCGACCCCGTGTCCTCTGCGTGCCCGATCGAGCGGCGATCGGCGGGGAGTAGCGGGGAACGCCGGCGAGGGACCCGAGAACCGGCAGGTCAGCGTCTCGGCAGGTCAGCCGAGGTCCGCATACGCGATCTTCCAAACTAGCTACGCGGGTTCGATTCCCGTCGCCCGCTCCAGGCATCTCAGGGCCAGGTCGGAGGATCATTCCTCGGCCTGGCCCTGAGTCGTTCCCGGGATCGGTGCCCGCCCCGGTCCGACTCAGAACCGTTCCCTGCTCAGAAGCTGATCGAGTTGATCGTCTCCGCCAGCGAGTTTATGAACCGGTTGATGGACGGCGCCATGCCGGTCGAGGCGAGGAAGAAGCCGAAGAGGATCGCGACTATGGCTGGGCCCGCCTTGATCGATCCCCCTCGGATCAACACCACCAGGATGATCGCCAACAGCAGCACCACAGACAGTGAAATGGCCACAACTGATCACACCCTCGGTCGGTTCGCTCTCCCGGCCCGGGGACGCAATCGTGCGCACCCCGCCAGAACCATCGTGCCACCAACAGGGCCCACGTATGCGGCGGGTGACGCATCGTTGGTCGCAAAGGTTCGGAAGAGACGCGTTCGCAGTTCGTTCGCATTATTGGCATGCGCACATGAACAGACCTTCCCCGTGTGCCCTTTTGCGCCTTTTGATCGGGATGAATCATGACATCGTGAACAGTTTTCGGACGCGCGCTCGATGGTTTCACCGATTCCCACGGGCAACGCTAGGGTGCCTCAGATGTTCCACGCTGACACGCCCCCGGGCCAGGACGAACAGAGCAAACAGAACGAAAAGAACGAACAGACCAAACCGCGTGACGCGTTCTTCGACAACGCGAAGTACCTGGCGATCCTGTTGGTCGCCATCGGGCACTCCTGGGAGCCCCTGAAGGGCGACAGCAGAGTGCTCCAGGGCCTGTACATGGTCGTGTACAGCTTCCACATGCCGGCCTTCATCGTCATCTCCGGCTATTTCTCCCGCAGTTTCGACATGAGCCCCGCCCGGCTGAAGCGGCTCCTCACCGGTGTCGCGCTGCCGTACATCCTCTTCGAGATCGCGTACTCGCTCTTCAGCCGCTACGCCAATGACGACCCGCACCAGCAGATCACCTTGCTCGACCCGCTGTATCTCACCTGGTTCCTCTGCTCGTTGTTCATCTGGCGGCTGACCACGCCGATCTGGAAACTGGTCCGGCACCCGCTGCCGATCGCCCTCGGCATCGCCATGCTCGCCTCCTGCACCCCGGCCATGACCGACGACTTCGATCTGCAGCGGACGGCGCAGTTCCTGCCGTACTTCGTGCTCGGGCTGGTCCTGAAGCCCGAGCACTTCCGGCTGGTGCGCCGTCGTGAGGCGCGGATGCTGGCGGTGCCGGTGTTCGTGAGCGCGCTGGTGTTCGGCTACTGGGCGGTGCCGCGGATGAACGCGAGCTGGTTCTACCACCACGACTCCGCGCAGGAGTTCGCCGCGCCCTGGTGGGTCGGGCCGGTGATGATGCTCGCGATGTTCGGCTGCTCGCTGCTGCTGACCGCCGGCTTCTACTCCTGGGTGCCGAGCCGGAAGACCTGGTTCACGGCGCTCGGCGCGGGCACGCTCTACGGCTACCTGCTGCACGGCTTCCTGATCAAGGGCGCCGGTTACGCGGGCCTGTACGACCACGCCTGGCTGCATCGGCCGTACGGCGTCGCCCTGGTGACCGGCCTCGCGGTCACCGCCGTCACGCTGCTGTGCACCCCGCCCGTACGACGGGTGTTCCGCTTCGCGATCGAGCCGAACATGCAGTGGGCGTTCAAGCGCGACGCGGCCGAACTGGCCCGCGACCGCGAGCAGTTCGAGCAACGCGTCGTACGGGAGAAGGTCAACGCCTGATCAGGTGTCCCTGATCAGGGACGCCTGGTCGGGAACGCTCAGACCGAGAAGCGCGCGCATCCGTGCGTACTTCTCGGTCAGCCGGGTCCTGGTCGGTTCGTCGAGGACCGCGAGGCGGGCCGGGTCCGCGTTGTGCGCCAGGTCCGCCTCCTTCACCAGGAGCGCGCCGGGGGTCGCGAGAATCCGCCCGGCGTACGCCTCCGGGGGCTCCCCGGCCCGCTTGGTGAGCGCGAGCACGATGTCCTTCGTACGACGGCTCAGCGGGGCCTCGCGCAGCCGGCGCTCGGTGAGTGCGTCGTCCTCCACGGAGTCGTGCAGCCAGGCCGCCGCGATCTGTTCGGCGTCGCCGCCACGTGCGCGTACGCCCTCCGCCACGGCCTGGAGGTGCTCGGCGTACGGCCGTCCCGCCTTGTCGGTCTGGCCCTCGTGGGCGGCGCGGGCGAGGGTCTCGACCTCGGCGGTGGTCAGACTCCCCGAAGAAGAGTCAGCAGAGTCGTCGGTGTTCATCGGGGCAGCGCCTGTGCCGCCGCCGTGGGGCCCTCGCGGCAGACCAGCAGCAGGGCGCGGTCGTCGTTGACGTCCTTGGCGACCGCCTCGATCAGGTGCCAGGCGGCGCCGTGGAAGCCGCCGGCGACATAGCGGTCGGCCTCGCCGGTGAGACGGTCTATGCCCTCGACGATGTCGCGCTCTGAGGTCTCCACCAGACCGTCTGTGAACAGCATCAACACGTCCCCGGGCCGCAGCGATCCCTTCACAGGGTCGAACTGGGCGCCGTCGTACACACCCAACAACGGCCCTTCCGCCGCCTTCTCCTCCCAGCGGCCGCTGCCCGCGCTGAGCTGGAGGCCCGGCGGGTGGCCCGCGGAGAAGAGTTCGTAGTCGCCGGAGTCGAGGTCCAGGACGAGGTGGATCGAGGTCGCGAAGCCCTCGTCCCAGTCCTGGCGGAGGAGATAGCCGTTGGCCGCGGGGAGGAAGGCGTGCGGGGGCAGGGAGCCGAGCAGGCCGCCGAAGGCGCCGGAGAGGAGCAGGGCGCGGGAGCCCGCGTCCATGCCCTTGCCGGAGACGTCCGTGAGGACGACCTCCATGGTCCGACCACCGTTCGTGCGGGCCGCGACCACGAAGTCCCCGGAGAACGACTGGCCGCCCGCGGGCCGCAGCGCCATCTCCCGGTGCCAGCCCTGCGGGAGTTGGGGCAGCTTGCTCTGCACCCGGATCCGCTCGCGCAGGTCGAAGAGCATGGTGCCGCCGCGCCGCCAGGGCACGCCGACCCGGCTGCGGAACTGGGCGATCAGCAGCCCGAAGAAACCGCACGCGGCCACCACGAGCACCACGCCCGGGGTCACCCGCGCCGGTCCCTCGGTGTACGGGCCGAGCTTCACCGACTCGACGATCAGGCCGGTGGCCGCCGCCGCGTACAGGCCGAGGAGGCTCGCGGGGCGCAGCAGCAGGCCGCCCGCGACGATCGGCAGGACCAGCGCGGCCGGTGAGAACCACACCGCGTTGGCCAGGGTCATCGCCACGATCACCGGGATCGTGATCAGCAGCCCGGCCAGCGCGACCCAGTCCGAGCCGTCCCCGCGGAAGTAGTCCACGGCACTTCTGCGCAGGCCGGTGCGGACCCGGTGAACCAGCTTCTTCAACCGGGCCGTGAACGTGTCGGCCTCCGCGCGCCGCTCTCGTCCTGCTGCCATTAGTTCGGGACCCTATCCATCCGACCAGCCGCTTGGCACGGGAGGTCCCACTTGTCCCCCCTGCGAGGTTCAACTTCACAGTGAACTTCACCAGAGGCCGCTGTGCGGGTGGCGGGCGGAAATTCCCTGGCTCGTCCCGCAATGCCCTGGTAGGCATGGCTCATGGGGACAGTTGCGAGAAACACACCGGCCGAACCGACCGAGCTGCGGGTACTGCGCCAGGACGAGTGGAACACCTGGTACGACAACCTTGTCAACGCATTTGGTGGCGTCCCGGAGTCGCCCGAGGAGCGTGAGCTGTGGAGCCGGCTCACCGAGTTCGACCGCTCCCTCGGCGTCTGGGACGGGGACGCGTGCGTGGGAACGGCGGGCGCGTTCAGCTTCCGGCTCACGGTGCCCGGCGGCGCCTCGGTGCCCGCGGCCGGCATCACGATGGTCAGTGTGGCCGCCACCCACCGACGGCGGGGCATCCTGACCTCGATGATGCGCCGGCAGTTGGACGACGTACGGTCCTGGGGCGAGCCACTGGCCGTACTGACGGCCTCCGAGCCGGTGATCTACGGCCGGTTCGGCTACGGCACCGCGACGATGCGGACGATCGCCGAGATCGACACCGACCGGGTGCGGCTCTCGGTGCCGCCGGGGACGGACGACGTGCGCCTGCGCTACGCCGAACCCGCCGCCGTCCGCGACCAGTGCGAGGCGGTGTACGCGCGGCTGGTGGCCGGGCGGCCGGGGATGACGGCGCGGGGGCCCGGGTGGGAGGACCTGCCGCTGCTGGACCCGGAGAGCGAGCGGGAGGGGTCCTCGCCGCTGCGGTGCGTGGTCGCCGAGCGGGACGGTGAAGTCGTCGGCTACACGCGGTACTTCGTCAAGCCCGAGTGGGACGTCCAGGGTCCCAAGGGGACAGTCCTGCTGCGTGATCTGGAGGCACTGGACCCGGCGTCGTACGCGGCGCTGTGGCGGTTCCTCTTCGACATCGACCTGACGCGGAAGATCGCGCTGCGCAGCCGTCCCGTCGACGACGCCTGGCAGCATCTGGTCTCCGACATCCGCCGGTGCGGTATCCAGCAGGTGGACTCGCTGCATGTACGGCTGGTGGAGGTGGGGGCCGCGCTGGAGGCGCGCACCTACCAGACGCCGGTGGACGTCGTGTTCGAGGTCGCGGACGCCTTCTGCCCCTGGAACGAGGGGAGTTGGCGGCTCACCGGCGACGCGAAGGGCGCGTCCTGCAAGCGGACCTCGGAGCCGGCCGATCTCGCCCTGTCCGTACGGGAGTTGGGGGCCGCGTATCTCGGCGGGGTGTCCCTCGCGTCCCTCGCGGGGGCCGGTCGGGTGCGGGAGCTGCGGGCCGGGGCGCTGGCGGAGGCGTCGCCGGCGTTCGGGTCCACGGTCGCGCCCTGGCTGCCGCACGGGTTCTAGCGGTACCGCTGAACGCCCTTACGGCTTCTGGCAGTTGGGGCACCAGAAGAGGTTGCGGGCGGCGAGGTCGGCGGTGCGGATCTCGGCGCCGCAGATGTGGCAGGGGCGGTTCGCCCTGCGGTAGACGTACACCTCGCCGCCGTGGTCGTCGACGCGTGGCGGGCGGCCCATCGCCTCGGGGGTGTGTTCGGGGCGGACGGTGTCGATGCGGTTGTTGCGGACGCCCTCGCGCATCAGGTCGACGAGGTCGGTCCAGATCGCGTCCCACTCGGCGGGGGTGAGGTCCTTGCCCGCACGGTACGGGTCGATGCCGTGCCGGAAGAGGACCTCGGCGCGGTAGACGTTGCCGACGCCCGCGATGACCTTCTGGTCCATGAGCAGGGCCGCGATCGTCGTACGGCTGCGGGAGATGCGCTTGTACGCCGCGCTCGGGTCGGTGTCCTCGACCGGGCGCAGGGGGTCGGGGCCGAGGCGGTCGTGTATCGCCTGCTTCTCGGTGTCCGTGATCAGGGCGCAGGTGGTGGGGCCGCGGAGATCGACGTACGACGTGTCGTTGGCGAGGCGTAGGCGGACGGTGTCCGTGGGCGGGGGTGCGGGGGTTCCGCCGAAGTTCACCTTGCCGAACAGCCCGAGGTGGATGTGGATCCACTCCTCGTCACGGAAACCGAGGAAGAGATGCTTGCCGTGGGCTTCGGTGCGGGTGAGTTCCGTGCCGTTCAGCAGCGCGGCGGCGTCGCTGAACTTGCCCTGGGGACTCGTGACTTGAGTGGCTCGGCCTTTGAAGTGACCGCCGTAGTCCAGTGCGAGTCGGTGAATCGTGTGCCCCTCTGGCACCTGGCGAACTCCCTTTCCCACCCGCCCACCCGTCTCGGTCAGTTGACAGGTGGGCGCTCGAAAGACCTCGGGGCTCCGCCCCGGACCCCGCTACTGCTGCGGATGGTGCGCCGGGATCTCCGGCAGCTCCCCCGTCGTCTCGTACTCCGTCAGCATGTCGATCCGACGAATGTGCCGCGGGTCCTCGGAGAACGGCGTACCCACGAAGGTCTCGGCGAACTTCGTCGCCTCCTCCTGCGTGTGCATCCGCGCGCCGACAGCCATCACGTTCGCGTTGTTGTGCTGCCGCCCGAGCGACGCGGTCTCCTCGCTCCAGGCGAGGGCCGCCCGCACGCCCTTGACCTTGTTCGCCGCGATCTGCTCGCCGTTGCCCGAGCCGCCGATGACGATGCCGAGGGCCTCGGGGTCGGCGGCCGCGCGCTCGGCGGCGCGGAGGCAGAAGGGCGGGTAGTCGTCCTGGGCGTCGTAGATGTGCGGCCCGCAGTCGACGGGCTCGTGGCCCGCCTCCTTGAGCCACTCGACGAGGTGGTTCTTGAGTTCGAAGCCCGCATGGTCGGAGCCGAGATACACGCGCATGCGTCGAGTGTGACACGGCTGTTTCCGGGAAGCAGCTCCGGGGCCCGACCACGTTAAATACAGGCAACACCTCGCAACCTCAAGGAAACCTCAAGTAACGATCTGGATTCAAAGGTTCAGGAATTCCTTTACCTCCGATTCACTGGACCGACCCGTACGCCGCTCGTACGGGCACCCCCCACCGGCATCCCAACCGGCGTAAAGGAACTCCCCCCATGACTGCCCCCACGACTGATGGCTCCGGCCTCCAGGCAGGACTCAAGAACCGACATCTCTCGATGATCGCGATCGGCGGTGTCATCGGCGCCGGCCTGTTCGTCGGCTCCAGCTCGGGCATCGCGACCGCGGGCCCCGGCATCCTGCTCTCCTACGCGCTCGTCGGCACGCTCGTGGTGCTGGTGATGCGGATGCTCGGCGAGATGTCGGCCGCGAACCCCACCTCCGGCTCGTTCTCGGCGCACGCCGACCGCGCGCTCGGCCGCTGGGCCGGTTTCTCGATCGGCTGGCTGTACTGGTTCTTCTGGGTCGTCGTGCTCGCCGTCGAGGCGACCGCCGGCGCGAAGATCCTCGAAGGGTGGATACCGGCCGTACCGCAGTGGGGCTGGGCGCTCCTCGTGATGGTGGTGCTGACCGCCACGAACCTCGTATCGGTCGGTTCCTACGGCGAGTTCGAGTTCTGGTTCGCCGGGATCAAGGTCGTGGCGATCGGCGCGTTCATCGTCGTCGGCGCGCTGGCGATCTTCGGTGTGCTGCCCGGCGCCCACACCGACAAGGCGGGCTTCGGCAATCTCACCGACCACGGCGGCTTCCTGCCGAACGGTCCCGGCGCGATCCTGACCGGTGTCCTGCTGGTCGTCTTCTCCTTCATGGGCAGCGAGATCGCGACGCTGGCCGCCGGTGAGTCCGAGGACCCGCAGCGCGCGGTCACCAAGTCGACCAACAGCATCATCTGGCGCATCGGCGTCTTCTACCTCGGCTCGATCTTCATCGTCGTCTGCCTGCTCCCGTGGAACGACCCGTCGATCAAGGCGCAGGGCTCCTACGTCGCCGCCCTCGACTCCCTCGGCATCGCGCACGCCGGCGAGATCATGAACTTCATCGTGCTGACCTCGGTGCTGTCCTGCCTCAACTCCGGTCTCTACACGGCCTCCCGCATGGCCTTCTCGCTCGGCGGCCGCGGTGACGCGCCGAAGGCGTTCGCCAAGACCACGTCCCGTGGCGTACCGATGGCGGCGATCCTCGCCTCCGTCGTCTTCGGCTTCGTCGCCGTCTTCTTCAACTACGCCTTCCCGGACACGGTCTTCCTCTTCCTCGTCAACTCCTCTGGTGCCGTTGCCCTGTTCGTGTGGCTGGTCATCTGCGCGTCCCAGCTGCGCCTGCGCCGGATCATCGAGCGCGAGTCGCCCGAGAAGCTCGTCGTGCGGATGTGGCTGTACCCGTATCTGACCTGGGCGACGATCGCCCTGATCGTCTTCGTCCTCGGCTACATGCTCACCGACACCGAGGGCGAGAGCAGCGGCCGTACGACCGTTCTGCTGTCGCTGCTGGTCGCGTTGGCCGTGGTCGCGGTCTCGGTGATCAAGGAGCGGGTGCGGGACGGAAAGGCGGCCACGACCGCGGTCTCCGACACGGATACGGACACCGACAAGGTGTCTGTGGGCTGAGGGAGTTCGCTGAAGGCGTTCACAGCACGACCGTTCACAGCACGACGAAGCTGTTCTTGACCTTGTCGTAGGTCTTCAGGGCCTGGGTCTCCACGTCCGGCTGGTACCAGGTGTTGATCTGGTACGACTTCCCGTCCTCGTCGAAACCGAGCAGCCGGGCGTGCCAGGAGACGCCCTTGAGCGTGAACGTGTACTCCCAACTCACCGCCGGATAACCGCGGAACGTCGTCCTGTCGAGGCGGATCTTCCGGTAGTCCCGCCCCTTGCGCGCGCTCACCTCCGAGGCCTCCCACGTCTCCATCAGGTCGCCTCGGGCGAGCGCCGACTTGCCGACCAGTTCCTGACTCCCGTCCGGGGACGTGTAGTGGACCTCGGCCCCCGTCTTCAGATCCCGCCGCCACCCGGCGGGCGTCGCCCACGCGAAGCCGCCCGCCTCTCGGTGCGTGCCCGGGGGCAGGGTCGGGGGACGCGAGGTGCCCTCGACCGTGGGGGACGGGGAGTTGGACGGGGACGTGGCTGTGGGGGACGGGGAGGCGGACGGTTCGGTCGACGTCGCTGAAGGAGACGAAGTACTGGACGAGCCGCCGGAGTTCGCGAGGATCGTCCCGACGACCGCACCCGCGACCACCACAGCCGCAATGGCGACCAGTCCGATACGGCGACGGGTGCGGTGCGCCCCGTCAGGGGTGAACGGCTGGGCGGGGCCCGGGAGTTCACCGCCGGTCGACGGGCCGACGGCGGGGCGAGGCACGCGGGCCGGGTGCGGGCCGAGGGCGAGGCGCGGTGGTACCGGCCGGGGCGAGCGGGAGCCGGCAACGGGTCCGGGACCCAGGCCGGGGTGCGGTGGTGCCGGGCGCGGGGCCGGCGGGTGGGCCGGGAGAGGCACGGGCTTTCGCGCGGTCAATGCCTCGGACCCTTCGGCGAGTTGAGCCTCTTCGCCGCGCTCGGCTTGTGCGGCGAGCTCACCCTGATCGGCGCGGACAAGGGAGACGCCCGTCCTGCGTGGCACAGGGCTTCGGGAGTTGTCGGCCGAAGCCTCGGAACTCAACTCGGAGGCCGCTTCGGACGCGCCATCGGCCGCGGAAACCAGTTCTTCTACGGCGGGACGCTGCGTCGGTATCGCGTCCTCGACGGGGTGAGGGGCGCGGTCGCGGTCGGGGTCGGGGTCGCGGTCCGGGTCGGGGTCGTAGACCCGGGGATCGCGGGCCGCGCGGACCAGCGGCGGTGCCAGGAAGGCGGGGGTCGGTGACTCCCGGTAGACCTCGGGCGGCTGCTCCTCCCCCAACTCCGTTTCCGGCACGGCGATTTCCTCAGCCTCCGGCCTCTCCTGTTCCTCCGGCCCTTCCGGCTCCTCCCGCTCCTCCCGCTCCTCCCGCGGAAACGCCACCGGCGCCAACGCCCGCTCCAACTCGTCCAACCCCGGCCGCGCCACAGGGGCCTTCTCCAGCAGCGCGGCGAGGATTGCGCGCAACGGACCGGCCGCCGACGGGAGTTCGGGCTCCTCGTACAGAACCGCGTGCAGAGTCGCCAGCGTTGTGTCGCGGGCGAAGGGTGAGCGGCCGCCGAGGGCCGCGCAGAGGGTCGCGCCGAGGGACCAGATGTCCGAGGGCGGGCCCTGGGGGCGGCCGGAGATCCGCTCGGGGGCCATGTAGTCGGGTGAGCCGACGAGCATGCCGACCATGGTGAGCGCCGTGGCGTCCTGGATCGCGGCGATGCCGAAGTCGGTGAGCACGACCCGTCGGCCGCCGCCCTCGACGAGGACGTTGCCGGGTTTGATGTCGCGGTGCAGGACGCCTCCCGCGTGCACCTGGCGCAGGGCGGCCACCAGGCCGAGTCCGATGCGGGCCACCTCGCGCGGGCCGAGCGCGCCGTCGTCGGCCAGCATGCGTTCCAAGGAGCGCCCGGCGACCAACTCCATGACGATCCACAGGCGTTCGCCCTCGTCCACGACGTCGTAGACCCGTACGACGTTGGGGTGGTCGATGCGGGCCGTCGCCCTGGCCTCGCGCAGGGTGCGCTCACGGCGGGTGCTGGTGTCCTCCGCGTCGAGGCCGTCTATGCGCATTTCCTTGACCGCGATCTGCCGGTCGAGCATTTCGTCGGCGGCTCGCCACACCCGCCCCATTCCCCCCTGGCCGATACTTTCGACCAGCCGATAGCGTCCGGTCACCAAGAGTCCCGGAGCACCGCCGCCCCTCATGTTCCCCGAATTTCCCGCATTCCCCGGCAATCCGCTGCACCCCCACAATGGTCACACTTCATGCCGTACCAGCATAGTGCGGAGAAATCTTGTGGTACCTCTTCAAGTACTGCGAATTCAGGCACAGTCGCAGGGGGACACAGGGGAACGCAAGGGGGACGAACATGAGTTCTCGTCGCGCGACGACCATCTCGACGGTCATCGCCACGACCATCACAGGATCGCTGCTCACGGCATCTTTCTCGGCGGTGATGATTCTTTCCTTCACCGCCTCGGCGGATGACCAGGGACCGGGGAGCAACAAAGGGGGAAAGGCGATGGACGCCGCTCCGGCCGGGGTGAAACTGACCACGCTCCTGCCGGAGAAGATCTCGGTCGACAACAGCTCGAAAAAGACGGCGATCACCGCCACGGTGAAGAACGAGGGGACCAAGGCGAGCGGCGAAATCGATCTCCTGGTCGTCGGTTTCGACGGCCTCAAGGTCAATGGCGTGCAGGGGTGTTCGGCGATCGGCGAAAAGGATCTTCCGCCCGGTTCGAACAGCGGATTCAAGTGCTCCGTCGGCGCTCTCGCCGCGGGCAAGTCGAAGTCGTACGCCGTCGACGCGACGTACGACCTGAGCAAGGCCGGGAAGATCTGTCTGCCGGTGATGTCCGCCGACGGCAAGGAGACGTTCTGGCAGCAGGGGCCGGTCCCGTTCGGTACGACGAACCCGTCGCCGAACGCCCCGGCCACCCCGTTGCTGCTCGGCACCGACAACAAGCCGGTGGCACCGAGCGGTGACACGCTGCCCAGGACGGGGGTCGGCGATGACGTACTGCCGCTGGGCGCGGCCGGTGCGGCGCTGATCGCGGCGGGGGCGGCGGGCCTGTACTGGTCGCAGCGACGGCCGCGGCAGCCGCTGCGAGGCTGAGGCCCGTACGAGAAGAGGGCCGGGGTGCGGGAGCACCCGGCCCTCTTCCCCTCAACTACGGCCCTACCGCTGCTTGTTGACGAACTTCCAGGCGGTCGGCGTCGCGCCCATCGCCAGCGCCGCCTTGAGGGCGTCGCCGATGAGGAACGGGGTGAGACCGGCGGCGAGCGCGGCGCTCGTCGAGAGGTCGAGGGACAGCGCGAGGTACGGGACACCGATCGCGTAGATGATCGCCTCGCCGAGCAGCATCGTGCCGGCCATGCGCAGGACCGAGCGGTCGGCGCCGCGGCGGGCCAGGGCGCCGACGGCGGCGGAGGCGAGCAGCATGCCGACGATGTAGCCGAAGGAGGCGCCGCCCCCGGAGGTGCCCTCGGCGAACCACGGCACACCGGCGAGGCCGAGCAGCGCGTACAGCGCGAGCGCGAGGAAGCCGCGGCCGGCGCCGAGGGACGTGCCGACGAGCAGCGCGGCGAAGGTCTGGCCGGTGACCGGGACCGGGGAGCCCGGCACGGGCACGGCGAGCTGGGCGGCGAGGCCGGTGAGCGCGGCGCCGCCGAGCACGAGGGCGATGTCCCGGACGCGGGAGGCGGGCAGCAGGTCGGCGAGGACCTGGCCCGGGCGGGCGGTGGCGACGGCGGTACTCAAGGGGGACTCCGCAGGTTGACGGGGGCACAGGGGGACTTTGTGACGCTATCCCGGGGCCCTTGCTCCGATCACCGTCAGCGTTCGACAAAGGGTTCGGCGGGGACTTGGTGGGCTCCGGACAAAGGATGCCCGCTACACGCGCTCCGGCGTGATGCCGGTCACCCGGACCTCGTGCGGTCTGGCACACCGGCACCGTCGCCGTCTCGCACACCGACATCCGTGCCGTCTCGCACACCGACATCCGTGCCGTCTCGCACACCGGTCACCGTCTGGGCAGCCGTGGGCCGCTTTGCTAGCTTCGACCGCATGGTTGCCCAGGCCCGGAACTTCGCGTCGCGTCGCTATGTCGACCTGCGACGCCAGGCCGCGGCGACCTGTTACCGCCCCTGAGGCGGGCGGAGCGGATCCGGTGCGCCTCCTATCCGAAACGGCGCACTGTCGGACCCGTTCCCGAGGAAGATCCCCATGCCCCGTACCGCGGCACCCCTTCTCGCCTCCCACTCCCCCAGTTCCCCCAACTCCCCCGTGCCCCGCGCCGCCGACAGCGACCGGCGGCGCACCAACGCGAGCGTCATCCTGCGCTCGGTGCTGGAGCACGGCCCGGTGGCCCGTTCCACCATCGCCCGGCTGACCGGGCTGTCCCCGGCGTCGGTCACCGACTACTGCGCCCGCTTCACCGAACTCGGGCTCATACGGGAGTCCGCCACACCCCAACGCTCGAAGGGTGTGGGCCGGCCCCATGTGCCCGTCGACCTGGACGCATCACAGTTCCTTGTGGGCGGGGTCCATGTGGCCGTGCCCTATACGACGGTCGCGCTGCTCGATCTGCGCGGGCGGGTGGTGGCCGAGCGGCGGCTGCGGCACGACACCGCGGGTGACCGTACCGAGCCCGCCCGGGTACTGGCCCGGGCCGCCGACGGTCTGGGCGCGCTGTTCGCCGAGGCCGCCGGAAGCACCCCGCTCGGGGTCGGCGTGGCCGCCGGCGGCTGGGTGGACCGGGATTCCGGGAGCATCGTCGACCATCCGCTGCTCGGCTGGCGGGAGGTGCCGGTGCGCGAGATCCTCGGCTCCCGCACCGGGCTCCCGGTCCATGTCGACGGCCACGCACGGGCGTTGGTGAACGCGGAGCGCCTCTTCGGGCGGGCGGCGCGCGGCAGCCGTAGCGTGCTGCATCTCTTCGTCGGCAATGTGGTCGACGCGGCGTTCGCCACCAACGACGAGGTGCACCACGGGCCGCGCTCACAGGCCGGGGCGATCGCCCATCTGCCGCTGCGCGGCGGCACGGAACCGTGCGGCTGCGGACGCGTCGGCTGCCTCCAAGTCGAGCTGAGCGAACGGACGTTGTGCCGACGGGCGCGGGAGGCGGGGATCGTCGAGGGGGTGAACCCGACCCATGTCGTGACGGCGGCCGAGCGCGGAGACCCGGTCGCCGTACGGCTGTTGACGCAGCGGGCGCGGATGGTGGGGCGGGCGGCCGGGCTGCTGCTCGACATCCTGAACCCGGAGACGGTGGTCGTCACCGAGCTGGGTGTCATGCGGCGGGAGGACTGCCTGCGCGCACTGCGCGAGGAGGTCGGTGACGCGCGGGCGTCGGCCGTCGTGCCGACGAGTTTCCCGGATTCCGTGTTGGCGGTGGCGGGCGGTTCAGTGATGCTCGACGTGCTGTACCGGGATCCGTTGAGCGCTCCACCCGGGCTGTCACCGGGGACTATTTAATTCAGAAACTCGGAATGTTGACAGGGGGCACTCATGGCCGGGAACATCCTGGTCATGAGCCTGCCGATGAGTTGTCGCACTTCTTGTTGCTGACCCGCTGAAGCGCCCCGAGCGCCGGCCTCATCCTGCCTGAATTTCTTTTTCCGGACTGTTCCAGATTGCTCCGGCTTTCTCCGTCCGTGAATTTCATGTGCCTTCCCGCGTTCCCGCGACTTTTGATCAGGGAGTCCTCCCATGCCTCATTCCCGTGCGCCCGGCCTCGACCGGCGGCTCTTCCTCAACTCCGTGCTCGGTGCCGCAGCGGGCATCGCCGGTCTCAGCGGCTGTGCCACGAGCAGCGCCGCGGCCGCCAAGTCGGGGGCCGGTCTGTCCGCCCCGCTCGCCGAGAAGGTTCCGTCCGGTACGAGCCTGAAGATCTCCTCGTACCTGAACACCCAGCAGCTCCAGTTCAAGCTGGCGAAACTGCCCAAGTTGCCGTTCACCGTGTCGAGTTGGGTGAACATCGGCGCCGGTCCCGATGTGATCAACGCGTTCCGCGCCAAGTCCCTGGACCTAGCCAACAACGCGGGCATCCCACCCATCCAGGCGCACTACCAGGGCTACGACGCCAAGATCGTCGCGATCGACGTCACCCGCAAGCCGAACTATCTCTTCGCCACCAAGCCCGGCAGCGACATCCACACGGTCGCCGACTTCAAGGGCAAGAAGCTGGCGTTCTCCCAGGGCCAGGCCCAAGGCGTCGTCCTGCTGCGGGCGTTGAAGGAAGCCGGGCTGAAGTACGACGAGGTGAAACTGGTCCCGCTGACCAGCAACCAGTTCTTCACCGCCCTGCAGTCGGGCCAGGTGGACATAGCCCCGCTCGCCAACAGCCAGGCACCGGCGTACCTCAAGCAGTACGAGGCGAAGGGCGCCCGCGCGATCACGACCGATGTCGTAGACCTGCTCAATCTGTTGTGGGCGCCGGCCGCCGTGCTGGCCGACTCCGCGAAGGCCGCCGCGATCGCCGCGTACATCCCGCAGTGGGCGCAGGGGCAGGTCTGGCAGTACGAGCACCCGGACGCCTGGAACGAGGAGTTCTACGTCAAGACGCAGAACCTGACGCTCGCGCAGGCCGAGTCGGTGACCGCGCTCGCCAACAAGCCGTTGTTCCCGCCGAGTTGGGACGAGGCCGTGAAGTGGGAGCAGGAGACCGCCGATCTGCTCGCGGAGGGCGGCTTCGTGAAGGAGTTCACGGTGGACTCGCTCTTCGACCGGCGTTTCGAGGGGATCGCGGCGAGGGCCGTGGCGGCGGAGTACCGGAAGTGACGGCCATGACGACTTCCACGTCGCAGACGACCGGGGCTACCACTACAACCTCCTTGCCGGTGACCGCCGTTGAGACCCCACCCCGCGTGCCGCGTCGGCGGCGGCGCGGGCTCGCCCCCGGCAAGCGGCTGCCCGCCTCCCGGGTCGTCGGGCCCGCGCTCTTCCTCGCCCTGTGGGCCGTCGCCTCCGCCGCCGGGCAGTTGGACCCGGCCGCGATCCCGGCGCCCTGGACGGTGTTGCGGACCGCCGGGCGACTGTGGACGTCCGGCACGCTCCCCACGGACATGCTGACCTCGCTGGAACGCGCCGCCTACGGCTTCGCGCTCGGCCTCACCGCCGGTGTCGTCCTCGCGCTGGCCGCCGGGCTGAGCCGGATCGGCGAGGCGCTGATCGACGGGACGGTGCAGCTCAACCGGGCGATCCCCACCCTCGGCCTCATCCCGCTGTTCATCCTCTGGCTGGGCATCGGCGAGACCTTCAAGATCGCCATCATCGCGATCGTCGTCTACATCCCGATCTACCTCAACCTGCACGCCGCGCTGTCCGGCATCGACCACCGCTATGTCGAACTGGCCGAGGTCCAGGGCCTGTCGAGGCTCCAGTTCGTCCGCCAGATCGTCATGCCCGGCGCGCTGCCCGGCTTCTTCGTGGGCCTGCGGCTCGGGGTGACCGGTTCCTGGGTGAGCCTGGTGGTCCTGGAGCAGATCAACGCCACCAGCGGCCTCGGTTACATGATGTTCCAGGCCCAGAACTACGGCCAGTCGGACGTCATCCTCGTCGGCCTGCTGATCTACGGCATGTTCGGCCTGGTCTCCGACAGCGCGGTCCGTCTCGTCGAACGGAGGGTGCTGTCATGGCGCCGCACACTCAGCAGCTGACCACCGCGCCCGCCGCCCCTGCGGTCCCTGCGGTTCCCGCGGTCCAACTCCGGGGGCTTACCCGGTCGTTCGACGGGCGCACGGTCCTCGATCACGTCGATCTGGATCTGCCTGCGGGGCAGTTCACCGCCCTGCTGGGGCACAGCGGGTCCGGCAAGAGCACGTTGCTGCGGGCCATCGCCGGGCTCGATCACGAGGTCGCCGGGAGTGGTCAACTCACCGCGCCTGAGCGGGTGTCGGTGGTGTTCCAGGACTCCCGGTTGCTGCCGTGGCGGCGGGTTCTCGACAACGTACTGCTCGGGACGGAGGGCAAGGAAGCCGCCGTGAAGGGCCGCGAGGCCCTTGCCGAAGTGGGGCTCGCCGGGCGTGAGCGGGCCTGGCCCAACGAGTTGTCCGGGGGTGAGGCGCAGCGGGCTGCTCTTGCCCGGTCGCTCGTCCGTGAGCCTGAACTCCTGCTGGCGGATGAGCCGTTCGGGGCGCTGGACGCGCTGACCCGGATCCGGATGCACGTGTTGCTCCGCGAGTTGTGGGAGCGGCATCGGCCCTCGGTGTTGCTGGTCACGCATGACGTGGATGAGGCGATCGTGCTTGCGGATCGGGTGCTTGTGCTGGAGGAGGGGCGGATCGGGCTGGACCTGGTGATCGACCCCGAGGTGCCGCGGGCGGAGTACCGGGAGCGGTTGTTGGCGGCGCTCGGTGTGACGTCGGATTCCCGGTGAGCGTCCGCTGGTCGGTGAACGTCGGCTGCTCGTGCCGTCTTCCGGGGGCTGCGCCCCCAGACCCCCATCAGCCCTGAAGGGGCCGCGTCCTCAAACTCCCCCCAGAGGGGGGACCCCCAACGGGCTGAGTAATGCGGGCCTGCGCCGAGAAGTCCCCCGGCGAGCCGACTAATGCAGCCCGCGTTGAAAGGTCGCCCAACGGGCAGATGTGCGGCCCGCGTCGAGAGTCGCCCGACGAGCTGATTCACGCACCCGGAACTCCCACTCAAAGGACCTCCCATGCCCCGCCAACTCCACCTCAACGCCTTCCTCATGAACACCGGTCACCACGAGGCCTCTTGGCGTCTCCCGGAGAGCAACCCCTACGCCCACGTCGAACTGGACCACTACATACGGCTCGCCCGCACAGCCGAACGCGGCACCTTCGACTCCCTCTTCCTGGCCGACGGACCGCAGTTGTGGAGCAACCTCGCCCAACGCCCCGCCGGCGCCCTGGAACCGCTCACTCTCCTCACCGCACTGGCGACGGCCACCGAACACATAGGCCTCATCGCCACGGCGTCCACGTCCTACAACTCCCCCTACAACCTGGCCCGTAAGTTCGCCTCGCTCGACATCATCAGCGGCGGCAGGGCGGGTTGGAACATCGTCACCACCGCCGGTGCCGAGGCCGCCCGGAACTTCGGGCTGGAGCACGAGCCCGCGCACGCCGAACGGTACGCGCGGGCCGCCGAGTTCCTCGATGTGGCGCTGAAGCTCTGGGACAGCTGGGAGGACGACGCGATCGTCGCCGACAAGGCGGCCGGAGTGTGGGGCGACGACGCGAAGATCCACCCGCCGCATCACCAGGGGACGTACTTCAGTGTCGCGGGTGCTCTCAACGTCCCCCGCTCGCCCCAGGGTTACCCCCTGCTCGTGCAGGCGGGTTCGAGCGAGGACGGCAAGGCGTTCGCGGCGCGGTACGCGGAGGCGGTGTTCACCGCGCAGCAGACCCTCGCCGACGCCCAGGCCTTCTACGCGGACCTCAAGTCCCGTACGGCAGCGGCCGGTCGGGACCCGGAGCACATCAAGGTGCTGCCCGGCATCGTCCCGGTACTCGGCTCGACGGAGACCGAGGCGCGGGCCAACGAACGGCTCCTGGAGAACCACATCGTGTACACGCACGGTGTGGACCACCTGGAGCGACTGCTCCAACTACCCTCCGGATCGCTGGAGTTGGATGCTCCGCTCCCCGCCGATCTGCCTCCCGAGGACGCCATCGAGGGCGCGAAGAGCCGCTACACCCTCGTCGTCGAACTCGCCCGCCGAGACCGGCTGACCGTACGGCAGTTGATCGGCCGGCTCGGTGGCGGGCGCGGGCATCTCACCTTCGCCGGTACGCCGGAGCAGGTCGCCGACGCGATCGAGTCGTGGTTCACGCAGGGCGCCGCCGACGGCTTCAACATCATGCCCGCGGTCCTGCCGTCCGGCCTCGACGCCTTCGTGGACCACGTCGTCCCGATCCTCCGCACCCGCGGCCTGCTCCGCACGGAGTACGGCCCGCGCACCACCCTCCGGGAGCGCTACGGCCTCCCCCGCCCCGCCAACCAGTACGCCCGACCCACCACCCAGTCCACCCAACCCGCCCTCGTCTGAAAGGACTTCACCATGTCCATCGAGATCCAGAAAGTCACCGCGAACATCGGCGCCCGCGTGTCGGGCGTGGACATCAACAAGCCACTGGACGAAGACCGGACAACGGCTCTCCGTGAAGCCCTCAACGTCCACAAGGCGCTGGTCTTCGACGACGTCCACCTCGACGACGAGGGCCAGGAGGCCTTCGCCCGCCACTTCGGCGACCTCACCACCGCCCACCCCACCGTGTCCGCCGTCGACGGCGCCCCGAACGTGCTGCCCGTCGACAGCGAGCGCGGCCGGGCCAACCACTGGCACACCGACGTCACCTTCGTCCTCAACCCGCCCCAGGCCAGCACCCTGCGCAGCATCACGATCCCGCCGTACGGCGGCGAGACCCTGATCGCCAGTTCGGCGGCGGCCTACCGCGACCTCCCCGAACCGCTGCGCGCCCTCGCCGACACCCTGTGGGCGGAGCACACCAACGACTACGACTACGCCGTACCGGAGGAGGAGATCGACGACGAAAGGGCGGCCCAGCGCGCCCAGTTCACGTCGATCAAGTTCCGTACGGTCCACCCGGTCGTCCGCGTCCACCCGCTGACCGGTGAACGCGGCCTGTTCATCGGGGGGTTCGCGCAGCGGATCGTCGGCCTGTCGACCGGCGAGTCCCGCAAGATCCTGGACATCCTCCAGGCGTACGTCACCCGCCCCGAGAACGTCCTGCGCTGGCGCTGGTCCCCGAACCAGCTCGTGCTCTTCGACAACCGCATCACCCAGCACTACGCCATCGACAACTACGACGACCAGCCCCGCCGCCTCAACCGCGTCACCGTCGCCGGTGACATCCCGGTCGGCATCGAGGGCAAGGAGAGCTACTCGATCGAGGGCGACGCGTCGCACTACACCTCGGTGGCGGAGTAGCCACGCCGAGCCCCTTCGTAGCCACACCGAGCCTTTTCGCTGCTAGGTTGTAGTTGCAAGTTATGTGCAATAAGAGGTTCGAAGGGGATCGATCCGCCATGCCCGTCTACACGCTGCCCGACCTGCCCTACGACTACTCCGCGCTCGCCCCCGTGATCAGCCCCGAGATCATCGAGCTGCACCACGACAAGCACCACGCGGCCTACGTCAAGGGAGCCAACGACTCACTGGAGCAGTTGGCCGAGGCGCGGGACAAGGAGCAGTGGGGGTCGGTCAACGGCCTGGAGAAGAACCTGGCGTTCCACCTCTCCGGCCACATCCTGCACAGCATCTACTGGCACAACATGACGGGCGACGGCGGCGGCGAACCCCTCGCGGCCGATGGCGTCGGCGGCCTCGCCGACGCCATCACCGAGTCCTTCGGCTCCTTCGCCGGTTTCAAGGCCCAGCTCACCAAGGCCGCCGCGACGACACAGGGTTCGGGCTGGGGCGTCCTCGCCTACGAACCGTTGAGCGACCACCTGATCGTCGAGCAGATCTACGACCACCAGGGCAACGTCGGCCAGGGCTCGACCCCGCTCCTCGTCTTCGACGCCTGGGAGCACGCCTTCTATCTCCAGTACAGGAACCAGAAGGTCGACTTCATCGACGCCATGTGGGCCGTCGTCAACTGGCAGGACGTGGCCCGCCGTTACGAGGCGGCGAGGTCCCGCCAGACGATCATCCCCGCATAAGAAGCGTCCTGCCTCGTGATCGTCTTCTCACCTTTCACGCAGGCAGGCGGTTGAAGAGGAGGGCCCCCGCAAGGACGTGACGCGCGGGGGCCCTCCTCTTCAACTCTCCTCCCCACACGGCACGTTGAGCGACATCAGGGCAGCAACCGCCCCTTCCTGCAACCGGAGTTCACTCACCGCCGCGTTCCGCAGTCGCGGAAACACCCGCCGGTACTCGCCGAGCGGAATCGACAGCAACCGGCACAGCACCAGCCGCAGCAGGGAGTTGTGGGCGACGACCAGAACGCGTTGGTCGGGGTGCGCGGCGGCGATGCGGTGCAGGGCGGCCGTGCCACGCGTCGCGGCTGCCGTCGGGTCCTCGGCGCCGGGGAAGGCATGGGCCACCGGGTCGGCGCGGAAGGCCTCCGCCGCACCGGGGTTCTCGGCCGCGAACTCCGCGAGCGTACGGCCCTCCGCCACCCCGAAGTCGCATTCGCGCAGGGCGGGTTCGGGGTGGGGGGTGAGGTTCAGGGCGTGGGCGGCGGGGGCTGCCGTGCGGACGGCCCGGGACAGGGGTGAGGTCCAGATCGCGTCGACCGGGTGCTCGGCGGCCCAGCGGCCCAGGGCTTCCGCCTGCGCGACCCCCGTGTCCGTCAGGGCGACGTCGCTGATGCCGGCGTAGCGGTTCTCGGCGTGCCAGACGGTCTGGCCGTGGCGGGCGAGGAGGAGTGTGGTGCTCATGAGTCGATCGTGTCCTGGTTCAGGCGGTTGCGGGTGTGCGTCGCGAGCGGGGTGGGCAGCCAGCCCCGGGTCTCCAGTTCGTCCACCAGGCGAGCGTACGGCTCGGTGAAGCGGGCCGTGTGGGACGCGCGGGGTTCGAGGACCGTGCGGATGCGGACCATACGGTCGGCCACCTCCGACAGCGCCCTGCCGCCCGTCCCCGTTCCGTACGCCGCCAACACCGCCATTCCCAGGGCCGGTTCGATCTGTTCCGGTACCCGGGCCGGGCGGCCGAGGATGTCGGCGCGGAGCTGGTTCCAGTACGCGCTGCGGGCCGCGCCGCCCGTGAAGGTGAGCGGGCCGTCTATCGGGGCGCCCAGGTGGTGCAGGTAGTCGAGGCACAGGCGCTCGGTGAACGCCACGCCCTGGAGTACCGCCGCCCATCCGTCCGCCTCGGAGGCCGGAGTGCCGAGCGTGAACGCCGTGGCCTCCGGGGCGAAGAAGGGGAAGCGTTCGCCGCCGGACGAGGCGAGGGGGTAGGTGAGGACGCCGGACGGTTCGTACGCCGCCGCCTCCTTGTCCAGCTCCGCCGGGTCCGCCCCCGCCGGCAGTGCTCCCGCCCCCACGCTCGACGCCCCGCCCGGCAGCCAACTCCCGTCCGGCGCACGGTGGTTGTAGACCACCCCGGCGTCGTCCCGAACGGGCCTCGCGGACGCTCCCTTGAGGACGAGCGTGGTGCCGAGCACCGAGTTCCAGGCGCCGTGACGCAGGGCGCCGGACGCGATCTGCGCCGCGCAGCCGTCCGTCATCCCCGCGACGACCGGGGTACCGGCGGGGATACCGGTCGCTTCGGCGGCGGCCCGGCAGACCTCGCCCAGCCGGGTGCCGGGGCGGACCACCTCCGGCAACACCGCACCCAGGTGGGCCAGTTGGGGCGGCCAGGCCTCGTGCTCCGCGTCGTAGCCCGTCTTGAGGGCGTGACTGGAGTCGGTCGGGACCGTCCCGCCCGTCAACTTCGCGGTGATCACATCGGGTTGGTGAGTCACTCGTCCGGGGCCATGTGCGTCCAACAGCCACAACGCCTTCGGCAGTGCCCAGCTCGTCTGCATCCCGACCCGCGCCGCCTCCGCCATCGCGCGCCCGTCGTCGTACATCAACCCCCGTGTGAGCGGGCGCCCTTGGGCGTCCGTCAGCAGGACGGTCCCGGAGGTGCCGCACACCGCGAGGCCCGCGATCGACCCTCGCCCCCTCGGCAAGGACATCGCCGAGCGGGACGCCGTGCACACCGCCTCCCACCACTCCCCCGGGTCCTGTTCGTGCCGTACGCCGTCCCGGTGGTTGGTCAGCGGGGCGGTGCCCGCGCCGAGGACCGTGCCGTCGGCCGTGACCAGCAGCGCGCGGACGCTCTGCGTGCCCAGGTCGATCCCCAGCCACGCCTCGGGTTCACCCTCGAACATCATCCGGACCTCCCACGGGGTTACGCATTCGGCATTCCCCGTTCATCGTGGCGGAGAGGGAGGGAGCCCCACGATGACCGAGACCCTGCGTGTCGTCGCCGCCGGTGACCATTTCGTCCTGCCGTCGCTGATCACGTCCGCGATCGCCGAGGAACTGCGCGAACACCCCTTCAGCAGCACCGAGTTGAAGCTCGGCTGGCCATTGGAACCCTTCGGGTCCGTCGCCGAGGTGGAGGAGGCGAGTGATGCCGAGGACGAGTTGATCGAGGCCCTGCGGAGCAACGGTGGCGGTCAGGTGCTGGTCACCCAGATGGGCCCGGTGACGGAGCGCGTGCTGGATGCCTGCCCGGATCTCCGGCTGGTCGTCGTGTGCCGGGGCGGCCCCGTCAACGTCAACCTGGACGCGGCGAAGACCCACGACGTACGGGTGTGCTTCGCGCCCGGCCGCAACGCCGCCGCGACCGCCGAGTTCACCGTAGGGATGATGCTGGCCGCGCTCCGCCGTATCCCGCAGGCGCATGAACTCCTTGCCGGGCAGGGCAGTTGGGAGTCCGGTGCCGCCTACTACACGTACGAGCACAGCGGATTGGAACTGGAGGACTTGCCGGTCGGGCTGGTCGGGTACGGGGCGGTCGGCAGCCGGGTGGCGCGGGCGCTCTGCGCGTTCGGGGCGCGCGTGATGGTGTACGACCCGTATGTGCACGGTGAGATCCACGGGCTGCGGGTCGGGGCGCTGGACGAACTCCTCCGGCGTTCCCAAGTCATCACGCTGCACGCCCGGTTGACCCCCGAGACACGTGGGCTGATCGGCGCCCGCGAGCTGGCGCTGCTGCGGCCCGGTGCGGTGGTGGTGAATGTGGCGCGGGGTCCGTTGCTGGACGAGGAGGCGTTGTGCGACGCGTTGGAGAGCGGGCAGGTGTCCGCTGCCGCGCTGGATACCTACGCGCGCGAGCCGTTGCCCGCCGGGGCACGGCTGTTGGGCTTCGCCGACCGGGTCACCCTCACTCCCCATCTCGGGGGTGCATCCCGGGCCGTGGCCGAGAAGGCGGCACGGATAGCGGCGGCGGAGGTGGGCCGTTGGGCCCGAGGAGAGCGTCTGTCCCACCAACTCGGTTGAGAGCCCACCAAGTTGGACTGTCCCCACGTGGACGGCCGAGAGGGAGCCGTAGGGGCGCGCCGGTGTCGAGAGTGCGAGCGCGCGGAGGCGCGAAGCGTCGAGCACGGTCGTGCTCTCGACACCGGCTTCCAGCGCCCCGTAGGCGACCGAACCAAAAGATGGTGTGGCGCGTGGGCGCCTGATCAACACGGGCCCACCCACGCGGCACCGTCCCCACACCGGCCCACCTGCGCGGCACCATCTCCACACCGGCCCACCTCCACCCCGCATCACCCACCCCCACCCCGACCCCCAGGAGGCCCCCCATGTACGTCGGAATCGATGTCGGCACATCCACGGTGAAGGCCGCCGCCTTCGACGCCTCCGGGCATGAACTCGCCGTAGCCGCAAGGCCCGTGGAGCTGTCGATGCACGGCGGATTCGTCGAGCAGGACATGGACGAGGTCTACGCCGCGGTCGTCGCCGTGCTGGAGGAACTGACCGCGGAAGTGGACGGACCGTTCGAGCTCGCCGGGCTGACCGGGCAGGGTGACGGGGTGTGGCTGGTGGACGCGGAGGGGCGGCCGGTGCGGGCGGCGGCGTCCTGGATGGACGGGCGGGCGCATGAACTGCTCGACCGGTGGCTGGCGGACGGGACCTTCGAGACGGTGTTCCGGCGGACGGGGAGCGCGATGTTCCCGGGGTGTCCGGGGCCGTTGCTGGCCTGGCTCGCGGCGCACGAGCCCAAGTCACTGGACGCGGCGGCGACCGCCCTGTACTGCAAGGACATGGTGTTCCAGCGGCTGACGGGGGCGCGGGCGACCACCGATGTCTCGGACGCGTCGATGCCGTTCCTGGACCCCCGGACACGGTCGTACGACAACGGTGTCGTCGAGCTGCTCGGGCTGACCCGGCGGCGGGGGCTGCTGGCGCCGGTCGCCGACCCGGTCGCGACGGCCGAGACGCGCGGCGAGGGGCTGCCGGCGGGGACCCGGATCGCGAACGGGCCGTACGACCTGCCCGCCTGCGCGCTCGGCGCGGGGGTGACCGAACCGGGGGACGGGCTGCTGATCGTCGGGACCTGTCTCGCGAGTCTCGTCGCGACCACGGAGCTGGACCTGAGCGGTGAGCCGGCCGGGCTGTACATCTCTCTCGACCGGCCGGGGCACTGGTTGCGGGCCATGCCGGCGATGGTCGGTACGGCGGCGCTGGACTGGGTGCTGTCGACGACGGGCGTCCGGCACGAGGAGGTGGACGGGCTGCTCGCGGCGACCCCGCCGGGCGCGAACGGGGTGCGGGTGCTGCCGTACTTCGCGCCGTCCGGTGAGCGCGCGCCCTTCGTCGAGCCCCGGCTCCGCGCCGAGCTCACCGGTGTCTCCCTGGAGTCGACGCCGGCCGATCTGATCCGGGCGACCTGCGAGGGGATCGGTTACGCGGCCCGGCACTGTCTGGAGGCGGCGGGGCTGACGGGTTCGCTGGCCGTGTGCGGCGGGGGTACGCGCAGCCCGGCCTGGATGCGGTTGCTCGCGGATGTGCTGGGGCGGCCGTTGCGGGTGGTCGAGGGGGAGGTGGGTGCGCGGGGTGCGGTGCTCGCGGCGGCGGAGCGGTACGGGGTTGCGTTGGACGCGGGGGCCTGGACGCGGCCGACCCAGATCGTCGAGCCGGATGCGGGACGGGCCGCGTTCTACGCCAAGGGGTTCGAGGACCATCTGGCGCGGCTGGCGGCCGCGCGCCACCGGAGCCGGTGATTTCGGGGGCGGGCGCCCGCGATTCGCGGTGTACTACCGGCCTGGCCGTGCGTGGCGAGGAGGAGTTCATGACGGTGCTTCGACGGTGGTGCCCGAACTGTCTCGGGTGGCAGGACTTCCAGATGATGGCCGCCGCCGAGAAGGCCGCCGTCCGTGAGGAGAAGGGGCCCCGGCACTACGTGGGCGATCTGTGGCGCTGCGCCGTCAAGGGCTGTGTGCGGTACCAGCCGGCGTACAACGCGCGGGGCGGCGGCGATCTCCCCGAGAAGTTCCGTGAGGAGAAGGCCGCCGCCCCGGAGTGAGCGCCGCCGTGCTTACACCAGGTTGCTGAAGTCCGGGCCCTTCGTGCGCGAGCGCTTGATCTCGTAGAAACCGGGGACCGAGGCGACCGCGACCGTGCCGTCCCAGAGGCGGGCGGCCTCCTCGCCCTTGGGGGCGGGGGTGACGACCGGGCCGAAGAAGGCGATCTGCTCGCCGTCGGGGCCGGGGACCGCGATGACGGGGGTGCCGACGTCCTGGCCGACCTTGTCGATGCCCTCCTTGTGGGAGGCGCGCAGCTCGGCGTCGAACTCGAAGTCCTCCTGGTCGGCGTAGTCGATCAGGTCGGCGGGCAGGCCGACGTCGGCGAGCGCGCCGGCGACGGCCTCGATCGTCGGGCCCTCGCCGTTGTTGTGGATACGGGTGCCGAGCGCGGTGTAGAGCGGGCCCAGGATGTCCGAGCCGTGCTTCTGCCAGGCGGCGGTGACCACGCGGATCGGCTTCCACGCCTTGGTGGCGAGCAGCTCGCGGTACTCCTCGGGCAGCTCGTCCAGCCGGGGCTCGTTGAGCACCGCGAGGCTCATGATGTGCCAGCGGACCTCGATGTCCCGGACCTTCTCCACTTCCAGCACCCACCGGGAGGTCATCCAGGCCCAGGGGCACAGGGGGTCGAACCAGAAGTCCACGGGGGTCTTGGCGGTCTCAGACATGACGCTCCTCGGAATACGGCCGTTTCCCCACGGCAACACCGCCCCGCCTCACCTCATTCCCGGGTGCCCGGCGTCAGGGGCACATGGCAGGATCGGCCCTGACCGCATAGCGAACACCGCATAGCGAACACAGCTGATCAAACACAGTTGATCGAACACCATCCGACTTCATCCGAGGGAGCTGCTCCGTGCCCGGTGAGAATCTGACCCGCGACGAGGCCCGCGAGCGGGCCGCCCTGCTGTCCGTCGACGGGTACGACGTGTCCCTCGACCTGCGTTCGGCGGTCGGCGACGACGCCGGGGAGGGGCCGCGGACGTTCCGGTCGGTGACCACGATCCGGTTCCGGTGTGCGGAGCCGGGCGCGGCGAGCTTCGCGGACCTGATCGCACCGGCCGTGACCGCCCTGTCGCTCAACGGCAAGGACCTCGACCCGGGCGCGGTCTTCGACGGCACGCGCATCCAGCTGGAGGATCTGGCCGCCGAGAACGAGCTGATCGTCGACGCGCGGTGCGCGTACTCCCGTACCGGCGAGGGCATGCACCGCTTCGTCGACCCCGAGGACGGCGAGATCTACCTCTACACCCAGTACGAGCCGGCCGACGCGCGCCGGGTCTTCGCCAACTTCGAGCAGCCGGACCTCAAGGCGCCGTTCCGCGCCGAGGTGCGGGCGCCCGAGGGCTGGACAGTGTGGAGCAACGGCGCCGGTGAACTGACCGACGGCGTATGGAAGTTCGCGGAGACGAAGCCGATCTCGACGTACATCACGGCGTTCGCGGCGGGCCCGTACCACTACGTCACGGACTCCTACTCCCGCACCTTCGAGGACGGTACGACGCTGGAGATCCCGCTCGGCGCGATGTGCCGCAAGGGGCTGGCGCCGTACTTCGACTCCGACGACGTGTTCCTGGTGACGAAGCAGGGGCTGGACTTCTTCCACGACCACTTCGACTACCCGTACCCGTTCGGGAAGTACGACCAGGCGTTCGTGCCGGAGTACAACCTCGGCGCGATGGAGAACCCGGGGCTTGTCACCTTCCGCGAGGAGTACATCTTCCGGGGGAAGGTGACGCAGGCCTCGTACGCGGGGCGGGCGAACACGATCCTGCACGAGATGGCGCACATGTGGTTCGGCGACCTCGTCACCATGGAGTGGTGGGACGACCTGTGGCTGAAGGAGTCGTTCGCCGACTTCATGGGGGTGTTCGCGAGCGTCGGCGCGACCCGCTTCTCCGACGCCTGGATCAGCTTCGCCAACCGCCGCAAGGCGTGGGCGTACCGCGCGGACCAGCTCCCCTCCACGCACCCGATCACCGCCGACATCCGCGACCTCCAGGACGCGAAGCTCAACTTCGACGGCATCACGTACGCCAAGGGGGCTTCCGTACTGAAGCAGTTGGTGGCGTACGTCGGCCAGGACGCGTTCCTGGAGGGCGCGCGGCGCTACTTCAAGCGGAACGCGTACGGCAACACGCGCCTCGGTGACCTGCTCTCGGTGCTGGAGGAGACGAGCGGGCGGGACATGGCGTCCTGGTCGCGGTCGTGGCTGCAGACGGCCGGGGTCAACTCCCTCACCCCGCAAGTGGTGTTGGACGTGGAGGGCGGCCGTATCGCGGAGCTGACGGTGCTTCAGGAGGCGGCCGAGTCGCATCCCGAGCTGCGCCCGCACCGGGTGGTCGTCGGCCTCTACCGGACGGAGGGCGGCCGTCTCGTGCGGTACGAGCGGGCCGAGGTGGACGTCGACGGTCCGCGCACGGTCGTGATCGAACTGGCCGGTGCGGACGCGCCGGAGCTGGTGCTGGTCAACGACGAGGACCTCACGTACGCCAAGACCCGCTTCGACGCTGTGTCGTTGGCGACCCTGCGGGAGCGACTCGGCTCGCTCACCGACCCGATGGCGCGGGCCCTGTGCTGGTCGGCGCTGTGGAACATGACGCGGGACGCGTTGCTGCTCGCGCCCAACTTCATCGACCTGGTGGCGCAGTTCGGGCGCCGGGAGACCGACATCGGCGTCCTCCAGGTGCTGCACGCCTGGGCCAACTCCGCGCTGGTCAACTACTCGCCGCCGTGGTGGCGCGAGACCGGCGCGAAGATCCTGGCGCACATCGCGCTGCGGGATCTGCGGGACGCGGAGCCGGGCAGCGAGCAGCAGCTGGCGTGGGCGCGGTTCTTCGCGTCGGTGGCGTCGGCGCCGGAGGAACTGGCCCTGCTGCACGCCCTGTTGGACGGTACGGAGAAGATCGAGGGCCTTGCTGTCGACCAGGAGCTGCGCTGGGCGTTCCTGGAGCCGCTGACCGCGCACGGCGCCGCCGACGAGACCGTCGTAGCCGCGGAACTGGCCCGGGACGACACCGCGTCCGGCAAGCGTCACCAGGTGCGCTGTCTCGCCGCCCGGCCCTCGGCGGCCGTCAAGGCGCAGGCGTGGGCGCAGGTCGTGGAGTCGGACGCGCTGTCCAACGCGTTGGTCGAGGCGACGATCGCGGGCTTCGTGCAGCCGTCGCAGCGGGAGTTGCTCGCGCCGTACACGGAGAAGTACTTCGCGGCGATCGAGCGGGTGTGGTCGGAGCGGTCGATCCAGATCGGCGTGGATGTGGTGCGGGGGCTGTTCCCGGCCTTCCCGGCCGCCGAGGACGCGCAGGCGACGCTGGACGCGACGGACGCGTGGCTGTCGGCCCACGAGGGGGCGGCACCGGCGCTGCGGAGGCTGGTGCTGGAGTCGCGGGACGATCTGGCGCGGGCGCTGCGGGCGCAGGCGGCGGACAACGAGGGGCGGGGCGCTGAGAGCTGAAGACCGAGGGGCTGAGGGCTGAGGGGCTGAGGGCTGACCTTTGGCCTGCGATTGGCCTCTCCGTCACCGTTACTGAATACAGGTAATCCACCCCGTAACCCCTGGTCCACCCCATCCGGACCAGGGGTTTTCGGTGCCTACTCGGCATCCGAACGCCTGTCCTTTAGTACCGCGTTGTCCGGATTTGTCGACGGGCGTGTAACAGCGGTTAGGGACCGGATCCGGCGCGGGAAACCCCGTTGCATGAACCACAACACCCCGCTCTCCCCCCGCCCCCTCAGCCACCTCTCCGAGGTGCACCGCCGCGTGCTGACGACGGTTCAGCTCCGGGCGCACGGCGTCCCGGCCGCCGAGGTGAACGAGCAGTGCCGTCCCGACGGGCCGTGGCAGCAACTCCTCCCCGGCGTCGTCCTGTTGCACTCCGGCCCGCCCACCGGCGAGGAGCGGCTGCACGCGGTGCTGATGTACGCGGCTCGGGAGCGGACGGCGGGGGTCCCGGTCCAGCCCGGCGCGGAGGGCCCGCACCGTCCGACGTACACGGAGACGATGGTCACGGGCCTGGCGGCGCTGACCCTGCACGGCTTCACGTCGGCACCGGAGTTGGCCTCGCTCAAGCAGATCGACGTCCTGGTCCCCCGGATGCGCCGACTGCGCTCGACGGGCTGCGCCCACATCGTCCGCACGGCGGCGCTGCCCACCCCGCAGCAGGCGAAGGGCGTACCGGTCGCCCCGGTGCCGCGGGCCCTCGCGGACGCGGTGGCAGAGTTGTCGGACGCCAACGCGGTACGCGGGCTGCTGACCGAGGCGGTACGCGGCGGGCACTGCGAACCGGCCGCGGTGGTACGGGAGTTGAACAACGCCAAGCTGCTGAGCCGCCCGCATGTGGTGGACGCGGTGGACTCGCTGCTGGCCGAGGGCCGCGCGATCGCGGAGGACCGCCTCTACCGGATGGTGAGCGAGCACGGCCTCCCCGACCCGGTGTGGAATGTCGACCTGCGGCTGCCCGGCGGCCCGCACCTGGGCGGCCTGGACGCGTACTGGCCCGAGCAGGCGGTCGCCGTGGAACTGGACACCCGCGCCCCGCGTCAGGACGAGGACGCGCTGTGGTCGGAGTACGCCCGCAAGCGCGAGCACCTGGAGCGGCTGGGCATCACGGTCGTCCACATCACCCCGAAGAAGCTCCGGGACGCGATGGAGCAGCAGGCGGCGGTGGTCCGTACGGCACTGATGGCGTCGGCGGACCGCGATCCGGCCGCGTATGTCGTGGTGCTGCCCCGGTAGTGACGGACCGGGGCGGGATCAGGAGGGGAGAGGAGGGGCCACCGGGGGTCGGTGGCCCCTCCTCACATGTGCCGTCGTGTGTTTTACAGGGGTGTGTTCTACAGGGGCTCGGGCAACGGCGGCGGGGCGGTGCTCGTCGTCGTGTGTCCCGCGTGCAGGCCGTCGATGAGGGCGGCGTAGGAGGCGATCATGCGCGTACGGCTGAAGCGTTCGCGGCTGCGGGCGTGGGCCTTGGCGAACTCCGCGCGGCCGATGACCGCCTCGGTCCAGGCCGACGCGATGGCGTCCGGGTCGGGGGGTGTGACGATGCCGTGCCCGGCGACGATCGACGCGCTGTCGCCGATGTCGGTGGAGACGGGTACGGCCCCGCACATCATGCCCTCGATGAGGCACAGGGGCGCGGCTTCGCCGAAGGACGACGTCAGCGCGACGACGTCCGAACCGGCGTAGACGGTCTCCATGTCCCGCCGCACACCGAGCAGATGAAGCCGATCGGCGAGTTGCTCCCGGTCCTCCCCGAAGGCGTCGTCGATGTCGGCGGAGAGGGCGGGCTGATCGTCGGCGGTCATGCCCGTGCCGCACATGAGGACGTGGCCGGCGGGTTCGCGTCGTAGCCATTCGTGGGCGGCGCGGAGGAAGAGCGGGATGTTCTTCATGGTGGCGTAGCGGGCGGCGAAGACGACGACGGGGGCGGTGTCCGGGATGCCGAGGGAGGCACGGAGGGCGAGCCGCCGGGCGGGGTCGGGCCGGAAGCGGAACAGGTCGACGCCGTTGGGGATGACGTGGAGGACCTCGGGCGGGATGCCGGCGGCCCGGTAGGCGTCGCGGGTGGACTCCGCGCAGCAGACGGCGGCGACGACCTTGCCGTCGGCGATGGCGGTTTTCAGTTCGTCGAGGGCGGGGCCCTGGTGTTCGGGGTCCGAACGGTGCAGGCACACCACGACGGGGCGGCGGGGCAGGCCCGCCTGGTTGAGCAGGGAGAGCGGCTGTTCCTTGAGCGACAGGACGACGTCGGCGTCCGCGAGGGCGCGGGCCGCGTCGGCCAGCTCGGGTCCGGTGAATCCGCCGGTGACGGTCCCGTCCGGGTCCCGGTCGCCGCCGAAGGTGCGGCCGAGGGTGGAGACACCGACTCCGGCCGCGGTCAGTTGCTGGTAGCAGGCGTCGTTCTCCATGGCCTGCCGGGTTGCTTCTCGGTGTACTTCGCCGTGGATGCTGAGCACCGTATGGTGCTGACCGCCCTCCACCAGTCCCAGAACGACGTCGCTGTGGACGATTCGGGCTCCCCCGGAGAAGAAGCCTTCGTAGACCGACAGCACGTGCAGCTCGTGTCTAGCGCGCACACGACCACCCGCCTTGCGTATGAATCGAGCCATCCCCGTGAACAGCGGGTTAGCCGTTATGAGGCGGCACGGACATTTCGTGCGAATGAACTGGGCGTCTCGTGTCTGGGTCCGATTGGTTATCCGGGGGTCAATTGGTACGGGGGCCTACGGCGAGCTGGACGCGAACCGTCTTTCCGATGTCTCCGCGCAGAAACCAATCGAGGGATTCGGCGAGCGCGGCGACGACGAGGAGTCCGCGGCCGTTCTCCGCTCCGGGGGCTTGGGTGACCACGGGGAACGCCGGGGTCGGGTCCGACACGTCGATCGTCAGGCCGGCGTTCTCTTCGTCCACGGCGGCTCGTAGCCAGACCTCGCGTCCGGGGGCCTTGCCGTGCCGTACGGCGTTGGCGACGAGCTCGGAGGTGACGAGGACGGCGTCTTCGATGTCGCCGGGCCAGTTCCAGAGGGTGAGGCGGCGGCGGGTGTGGAGCCGGGCGAGGCGGACGCTGCGGGGGGTCATGGGGTAGCTCATCGACCAGTCGGGGGTGAGGAGGGTGGGGGGCATGGGGGGTTCCTTTCGGGTGGGGGGTGCCCGACCACCGTGGCGAGACTGCACATCGAGCTGCAATCGAAACTCCTCAGAAATTTCAGGGAAGTTGAAATTGGACTATGCCCGGATCTGCACAAGCACCTGCACGGCTTGCATACGTCGTGCCACACTCGGCACGCGAGAGCAGGTGACACGTACAGCGGCACGGGGATGGTGCACATGGCGGCAAAGCGCGGGCGGACCGGCCAGCGACTTGAACTTGGCCTTCAGCTACGTCAGTTACGTGAAAGCTGTGGTCTGGGCGACCGCGGGGGCGGCCTCACTCGGAAGCAAGCGGTGCAGGGACTGCGAGTCTCCGAGGCAACGCTGCTGAGGATCGAGACCGGTGCGCTGAACTTCCGGAACGTAGGCGATCTGAGGAAGTTGCTGGACCGGTACGGCGTCACCGACGAGGACATCATCGAGTCGCTGACCAACCTCAACCGGGAGTCGGGGCAACGGGATTGGCTGACCCAGTTCCCCATGCCGACCGGGATGCCGACGTTCGTGGGGCTTGAGCCGGAGGCGCGCAGCATGCGGGCGTACCACCCGACCCTGGTGTACGGCCTGTTGCAGACGGAGGCCTACGCACGCGCGCTGCTCGAAGCACACAAGCCGGTCGAGGAGAACACCTCCG
This sequence comes from Streptomyces prunicolor, assembly GCF_045162825.1. Taxonomy (NCBI): domain Bacteria; kingdom Bacillati; phylum Actinomycetota; class Actinomycetes; order Kitasatosporales; family Streptomycetaceae; genus Streptomyces; species Streptomyces prunicolor. Next base: position 3,787,004 of record NZ_CP108676.1, read on the forward strand.
AATTCGTGCGCAGTAGCGTGGAGTTGCGGATGAGACGCCAGGAAGTGCTCACCAGGGAAGACCCGGTCAAGCTTCGCGTCATCCTCGGCGAGGCCGCCCTGCGCTACCCGGTGGGAGGTGCCGAAGTGCAGCGCGACCAGTTCGAAAAGCTCGTGACGATGTCGTCCTGGGACCACATCGCCATCCAGATCCTGCCGTTCAGATCCGGGTACCGCTCGACGAACGACTTCGCGATCCTCGACCTCGGGGACGACCTCCCGCCGAGGGTCCAGATCGACAGTGCCTGGGGCGCGACCCACACCTCGGACAAGCGCCGTGAAGTCGACCGTTTCATCCGCCGGTTCGACGCCATGACAGCATCGGCACTGCCGCCCGAAGACACCCCCGACTTCCTGCATCGACTGGAAAGTGAGCTGTAGCACCATGAACCCCGAGATCGCACCCGAGCACGCCTGGTTCAAGTCGTCCTACAGCGACGGCACGGGCCAGAACTGCGTCGAAGCGGCCCACCTCATCCCCACCGGCATCGCCATCCGCGACTCCAAAATCCCCACCGGCCCGGCACTGCTCCTCCCCGCGACGGCATGGACCCCCTTCGTCACCCAGTTCCGTGAGACGGACTCACGCGACTGACGAACAGCCACCCCGTGCGATGAAGGCAAACGCCGACGTATCGCCATCCAGGTCAATGGCCACCGAGGCGTCCAGCGCCTTGGCCAGCCGGGCGAGCAGGGGCAGGGTCGGTACGGTGCCGCCGCCCTCGATGGTGGAGATCTGCGGCCGGGTCATCCCTGCCCTGCGCGCCAACTCGGTCTGCGACAAAGCGAGTTCGGTACGTCGGTCATGTACTCGTAGAGTAATCCCAGCCGCACTACACCACCCACCGACGACTCCGACGAGAGCTGCAGGCCTATGCCGACGCACCTCATCACCTCCGAACTCGCCCCCGACCAGGCCTGGTTCAAGTCCTCTTACAGTGACCCGGGCCAGAACTGCATAGAAGCCGCCCACCTCACCCCCACGGGCATAGCGGTCCGCGACTCCAAGAACCCCGCCGGCCCCGCACTGATCCTCCCCGCGACGGCATGGGCGCCTTTCCTCTCCCACCTCCGTGAACCGGGATCACGCGACTGGTGAGCAGGGGTGGGGCTTCGAAGTTGAGCGATGCCCCCCAGACACCACCCACCCCACAGAAGTGTGACACTTTTGCCAGAACTGTCACACTTCCACGCCTCACCCTCCCGGAGTGCCGACCGTCTCCGAACTCGCCCGCGAGACCGACTCACGCCACTGACGAAAGTCCGCCCTCCGCATGGTGTCCCTGTTCGCGTTCTTCGGCCCGCCCCTGATCACGATCTTCCTCTTCGCCGTCGGGACACTCCCGTACGCGCTCTGGGCGACCAGGAAGAAACCCTCGCGGGCGGCCCGCTGGGCGGTGATCGGAGTCGCGGCCTCGATCGCCGCCTACGGGGCCGGAACCGTCTATGGGCTCGCCTTCACGAACCCGCTCGCCGTGTGTGCGGACAGGACCGGCGACGGTGGCGACAGCGTGTACATGGACACCGGGCAGGACTCCACACTGACATCGGTGAACGTGGACGGCTTCCCGATGTCCGTCAACTGCCACTGGACCAACGGGTACAGCACCGAAGCGGTGTGGTTCTGGGCCTCGCCCCTGCTGTACGCGGGGTTGGCCTGCGCCGTCGGCTGCTCCGGCCTGCTGCTCGTCAACCGCTACAAGGGCGGCAAGGCTTCTCGCGGTGACGAACTGGACGCGTAGACGGCTCTCGGCCTCGACACCGGCCCTGCGCCCTTCGTCGCGCACATCCGAGGGTCTCAACTGGTATGGACGCGCCCCTCTTTGGATACTTCGTAGTATTCGTGCTCGGCGAGATCGAGCTTGAACACCATGCCGTACCGCTTGCGAAGGGCGGCGACGGTCTGGGTCTCCGGTTCGTGTGTGCACCGGATCACGGGCGGCCTGCCGACGGGGCACGGGTCCGGTTCCCGGATCATCAGGTGGGGCTGATCACCGCGTACCGGGTCCCACGACAGGGTGTGCCACGGACTGGACAACTCGGTTTGCTCCAGAGCGCCGGCATGGTCGCGGTAACGGCCTACGACGCCCCCATCGGCATCATGCGTGAACGGGATGCCGGATCCGGTGCGGTCCCCTGCGGTGAGTACGCCGTCGAGGTCTTCTCCCGGGCCTGTAACGCCTGGGCGCTGCCCGCGAGTTGGCGGACTTCCTTCGGGCTCGTGGCGCGGCTCTGGGCCGAGTAGGCGGAGACGGCCACCACGACGACGGTGGCGACCGCACCCCACAGGGTCTTGCGCGCTCCGGTCATGCTCTCCCCCTTGCGAACCTCGCCTCACGTCCCGCAGAACTCCCCCACCACCACCGCCCCCGCATCCCCCGACCAGTCCCCGTTGAAGTTGAACGCCAGGGAATGGCGCCCGTCCGCCGTCGTCACCGCCACCGACGACGAACCGTGGATGCCGCCGTCGTGGCCCCAGACGTGGACACCGCAGGGCAGGGTGATGTCGGCGAGGCCCAGGCCGTAGCGCGTGGCGTCGCCGCCCTCACCCGTCGCCACCGTCGTCTTCATCTCCTTCAGCTGCTTCGGCGGCAGCAACTCGCCCCGCAGCAGCGCCCCGTAGAAGCGGTCCAGGTCGGAGGAGTCGGAGATCAGTGAGCCCGCCGAGGAGGCGATGGTCGGGTTCAGTCGCGTGACGTCGTACGTCGGGCCCGTCGGTGTTTGTGCCAGCTTGCTGTAGGCGTGGCTGCTCGGTCGCGGGACCGTGACCCTTGTGCCTGGGAGTGAAGTCGCCTTCAGGTGAAGGGGGTTGATGATGCGGTGGCGGATCTCCGTCTCGTACGAGTGGCCCGTGACCTTCTGGATCACCATGCCGGCGAGTACGTAGTTCGTGTTGGAGTAGTTCCACGACGTGCCGGGCGCGAAGTCCGGCTTGTGGGTCATCGCGATCGCCACCAGGTCGGCCGCGCTCTTCGTGTCGTAACGATGTTGGAAGAAGCCGTCCTTGGTGAAGTACGCGGTGCCGAAGTCGTCGTCCGCCGTGTAGTTGAAGATGCCGCTCGTGTGGTTCAGGAGCTCGCGCAGGGTGACTTTCGTGCCGTCGTGGCCGTTGCCCTCGACCACGCCCGGCAGCCATTTCGCCACCTTGTCGTCCAGCGACAGGCGTCCCTCCGCCTCCAGTTGGAGGATCACCGTCGACACGAACGTCTTGGTGATGCTGCCCACCCGGTAGCGGTCGTCGGCCGAACGCGGCTTGCCGGTGCGGAGGTTGCCCACACCGGCTGTCGTCGACCACGTACCGCCGCCGTCCTTCGCCGTCGCCGTGACGCCGGGTACGCCGTCCGCCACAGCCGCCTCGATCGCCTGCCGGGTCGCCGTGTGGTCCCCTCCGGCGGGCGCCGCCGTCGCGGGACCCGCCAGCGCCACTGACAGCGCCACCGCCGTCGCGCCCATCACTACCGCGTGAACTGCCATGTCTTCCCCCTCTGTTGAGCCCGGTTCAGCTCGGTCGAGGGGATGGACACAACCGTCCGGTGCGAGGGTTGCCCTGGTGTACGGCAGTTGAGTGAGTTTCGGCCGTTCTGAAAGACCTTTGTCAGAGTCAGCCCTTCTTGAGGAGCAGCTCCGTGTTGCGGTCCTTCGCGTCGCCGCCCAGCACCGTGCTGGAACCCGGTGCGTTGTACGACAGTTCGCGGTACAGGGCGCCGAGGCCGGTCTGGGTGAGGTCGGAGAAGTCGGTGCGGTGCGGGGCGGCGGACTCGATGAGCGTGGTGAAGAGGGAGAGCGTGCCGTCCTTGTTGTCCACCAGTTCGATGACGCGGGCGAGTTGGGGATAGTCGACGTGCGAGGCGGTGGAGATCTCCCAGAAGCTGCGGCCGTCGGGCGCCGCGTGCGGGGTGATGACGTTGCGGTGGATGTGGCCGTTGACCCAGGCCAGCACGTTCGGGTGGCTGCCGAGGAGGGCGACGACCGCGTTGCCTTCGTAGCGGCGCTCGGTGGGGTGCGCGGGGTCGGGGCGGGTGTTGTCCATCGTCTTGCTGGTGTGGTGGCTGAAGATCACCGCGTACGAGTCCTTGTTGTCGCGGAGTGTCTTGTCCAGCCACCTCAACTGCGTTGCCCCGATGGACCCTTCGTAGTGGCCGCCCGCGTCCGTGGTGTCCAGGCTGATGCCGATCACGTCGTCGGCGATACGGAACGCGTAGTACTGCGTGCCCGCGTCGACGTTCGCGGAGGAGTAGCCGTGGCCGACCGGGCCGAGGCCCTGGTAGGCCGGGTCGAGGTGGGCCTTGAGGTACTCGGCGGAGGTGTAGGGGGCGCGGTTCTCGTCCGGCGTGATCGAGCGCGCGGAGCGGGCGTGGGCCTTGAGGAAGTCGCGGTAGCCGGTGCCCTTGGGGTCCTTGGCGTCCCGGATCGAGTTCTGCAGCTTCTTCGCCTCGGCCGCGGTCGCGGTCATCAACTTCTTGCCGCCGATGGCGAGTTCGGTGAGGTACGGGTCCGCGTGCGAGCCGAAGCAGCCGAGCGGGAGCGCGTCGTGGTTGCCGACCGTCGAGTACCAGGGCAGGTTGAGGCCGGGGCTGCGGACCTCGCGGATCGCGGCGGCCAGGAAGCCCTTGAGGTGCGGGAAGCCGACCTGCTTGTCGCCGTCGCGCAGCGTGGAGTCGGGCTGCCAGTACAGCTTGAGGCCGCTGTTCATGACGCCCTCGTAGTGGCGCGGGTCACCGGTGTTGGGGGTGAAGCGTCCGCCGCTCATGATCTTCATGAACCATTCCAGCTCGGACTTGGCGTTGTTGTCCGTGTTGTCGCCGGTGGTCATCACGAAGTGCAGCGGGGAGCCGGTCACCGGGGCGCCACGCAGCGCGTTGACCCGCTCGACCAGCGAGATCCCGCCCTGCACGGTCAGCGCCTCGTGCGGGCGCCAGGCGTGCTTGTCGGTGGAGCGCAGGTACTCCAGGCGCAGCGGGTGCTGGGTGTCCATCAGGTGCAGGTCGGTGAACTGCACGAACGACGCGAGTGCCGTACGGCGGCCCGCGCGCCCGGACTTGGCGGCGGCGAGGTCGGCGCGCACGACGCGCTTCCAGCCGGCGCCGTCGCCGAGGCGGCGGTAGCCGGAGTGGGTGCGCGGGGCGGCGACCGTGGCGAGGGTGGTGCCCTTGGTGTACGGGGCCAGGGGTGCGGCCGGTGCCTTGCGGGACTCCGCCACGGGTGCCTGGGCGGCGGCGTTGGTGGCGTTGGTGGTCTCGCCCGTGGCGGCCTGGCTGTCGGTGGGCCGTAGGGCGTACCCGACGCCTGCGGAGACGGACACGGCCGCGGTGGCGGCGAGGACGGTACGGCGGTTGACCCCCAGCGCGGAGCTGGCGACAGAGCGTGTGCGCGACATGGCGCGATCTCCCCGAGTACGAACTGCGTCGGCAGTGGTCGCGGGGGTGCGCGGCGATCGGTTTTCGATCGCGGTCGCGAACTTCCCGCTCGTACTGGATGCTTGGCATCGGGGATGACCTGCGCGTAAACGAGACGGCAACGCGTAGCGCCGATCACCGTACGTGGATCTTGGCGCCCCCTGTGCGTTCGTGAACGCTCGTCGAGCCGCCTGGAAGCGGCTACTCCGTGTTCATCTGCCGGGGTACTGAAGCTATTCCGGAGCTATTTCGGGGAGTGCTCGACCCGTCCGACCGCCGGCCGCTCGCGCCACAGTCGCAGCGCCACGTCGATCAGCCCGACCCGGGTCAGGCCGGGTACGTCGTCCAGCGGATGCCAGGCCGCCATGTCGGTGGACCCGCCGATCTCGTCGCGCAGCTCGCCGCCGACGATCGTGGCCTCGTAGACGATCCGGAGGCCGTGCTGGTCCACCTTGCGGCGGTGGCGCCACGGAATGACGTGGTGGATCGAGTCCATGCCGAGGAAACCGGTGACCTCGACGTGGTAGCCGGTCTCCTCCTCCAGTTCCCGGACCACCGTGTCGTTCGGGTGCTCGCCGTGGTCCATGCCGCCGCCGGGGAGTACCCACTCGTGCCCTCCGCCCGCGGCCGGTGAACGGGCCAGGAGGAGTTGGCCGTCCTGGACGCAGACGGCGTAGGCGGCGACTCTCAGCTTTTTGCGCATCCGGCGACGCTAAGTGCTCCGGGGGAAGTGCCGCAATGTGTCGTTGTTTGGCTGCGGCGCCGTTGTGGCTGGTCGCGCAGTTCCCCGCGCCCCTTAGGGCATTAACGCGCCGGGGTTGGATTGGCAGGGGAGTATTCGGGGCTCGACCAACGGAGTGGGATCGCGGCTGGTGTCTCGACTACCTCGGTGACGGCGAAACGCACCCTGCGCTCCCCCTCCCCACCGAACTCCGGCCTTGCCTCGCCGGTCAGTTGGAGGGTGGTGCCTGTGGTCCAGTCGAGGAAGAGGAGTCCTGCGCGGGGGTCGGCGAGCAGGTTGCCGAGGCTCAGGAACATGGCGTTGCCCGTGTAGTCCGGCCAGGTCAGCTCGTGGGGTGAAGTCGCTTGTACGAAGCCCGGGTTGCCGCCCCGGTGGCTGGCGTCGGCGCCGTGTTCGTGGACGGTGGCGAGGAAGAAAGTGTCGGCCGCCGCGATGAACTCGGCCTGGGGGGACGTTAGTTCGGTGCTGCGCCGGGGCTGTGCGGGTTCGCGGTCGGCGAGCGTCTCGTAGGACTCTCTCCGCTGGATGTACTTGGGGCAGTTGGCGAACACCCGCTCCGCCTCGATCGCCAATCCCCTTTCCGTGCGCCGGAGTTGGCCGTCCACGCGCATACGGCGGCGGGTGCGGGGGTCGAGGGCGATCGTGCCGACCGGGAGGTCCTGCGCGTCGGCGAGGGCCGGGGTGAGGGGGTCGGTGGGGCGGGTGGTGCCGGTGATCGAGATCTGGTGCGGGCCCGTCGCGCGTACGAAGCCGGGGGTGCCGGTGAGCGGGGAGGCCCATACCCGGCCCGTTGCCGGGTCTGCCGCGCCCAGGATCAGGAGGGGCTGGAGTTCGAGGAAGGCGGCGGCCACGGGTTTGATGCCCTGTCCGATGATCTGGCCGACGTGGTCGGCCAGTTCGCGCACCCCCACCCGGTCCTGCACGGTGCGGGAGCCCGCGTGATAGGTCTCCATGGCCCCCATGACTAGAAGAAGCCGCAGGTCGGGGCGTCCGCGTTCGGGGTCGGGGCGTCCTCCGCGCCGGTCGGCACCGAGATCTCCAGGCGGGTGCCGTCCGGGTCGTGGAAGAAGATGCCGCCGGAGGCCGCGCCTTCCCGGTGGGCGACCACGCCCTCGTACGCGAACTCGGCGCCGTAGGCCTTGAGCGCCTCCTCGTACTGACGGACGCGCTCGATCGAGTCGGCCGCGAACGCGAGGTGGTGCAGGCCGGCGCTGTCGCGGTCGTACGGCCCCTGCGCCTGCTGCCAGAGGGTGAGGACGGGGTGGCTGTCGTCGCCGTCGCCCAGGAACGCGTACCGGCGGTCGTCCTCCTTGCCCTCGGTCAGGACCGCGAAGCCCAGGACGTCTCGGTAGAAGGCGAGGGAGCGGTCGAGGTCGGTGACGTTCAGGCCGACGTGGCCGGTGCGCAGGGTCATGAAGAGCCTTCCTCCGATGTAACCGTTGTCGATGACGTTAGTGGTTAGAATCGATCGGGTCAACCGTTCACGTACTCTTGACCGGTTAGATCAGAAGGGAGCTTCTCCATGACCACCAACCCGGACCCCCGGCCGCTCATCGGCGAGCCGCTCGCGCTCGACCTGCTCAACACGCGGTGGATGCGGGACGGGACGACGCAGGACCTGCTCTCCAGTCCCGGCGGGCTCGCCGTCTGGCTCGGCTCGGCCGGGCTCGACAAGCGGTTCGAGGCGAACCCGGTCACCCTGCTGCACACCACGATCGCGCGCGACGCGCTGCACGCGGCGGTGGACGGCTCCCGCACGAAGGACCTCGACCTCGTCCTCGACAAGGGCCGGATCCGGGCCACGCTCACCGCCGAAGGCCCCGGCGAGATCGCCGAGTTCGGCGACCCCCGGTGGGGCCCCGGCTGGCTCGCCGCCCGCAGTTATCTGGAGCTGCTCTCCACTGCCCCGGACCGCATCCGCCGCTGCGCCCACGAGGCGTGCGTCCTGCGGTTCTTCGACACCTCGCGGAACGGCACCCGCCGCTGGTGCTCGATGGCGGCCTGCGGCAACCGCGCGAAGGCGTCCCGCCACTACGCACGTTCGAACCAGCGGAACGAATAGGGGGTTTTCCCCATACGTTCATAGCGTTTCGGTCAACACTTCCCAAACAACCGTCCCTTGGGTAAAGCTGTGCCCTCGTCCGGCACTGGATTCTTCACCTACAAGGGATGCCGATGACCCTCTCCCACCAGAGACGCGTGGCCCGAATATCCGTGGCCGCCGGTCTCGTCGCCGCGCTCTCCGCGGCCGGGCCCATACCCATGGCCTTCTCCGCCGACGCACCGTCCGCGACCACACCCGCGGACGGCACGGTCAAGTCCGCCGCCGCCAAGCTCGGTTCGGACGACGCCGATCTGCTCGCCACGGCCAAGGCCGACGGCGACAAGAACATCACGATGATGATCGCCACCGCGCCGGGCGCGACCGAGCAGGTCGCCCAGCAGCTGGACGCGGTCAAGGGCGGCGCCGTGGGCCGCACCTACGACAAGCTCGGCTACGTCCGTGCCACCGTCCCGACCGGCAAGGCGGACTCGGCGATCGCCGCCGCCGCGAAGCTGTCCTCGGTGCAGGCCATCGACCTGCGGCAGGAGATCGCCCTCGACGATCCGACGCCGAGCGCGGACACCGCGACGGGCGCCAAGAGCGCCAACAAGGCCACGGCGACGACCACTTACCCCGCGCCGAGCAAGAGCACCCCCGCCGAGAACCCGTACAACCCGTCCTTCGAGACGGGCGCCGTCGACTTCGTGAAGAAGAACCCGAAGGCGGACGGCCGCGGCATCACCATCGGCATCCTCGACTCCGGCGTCGACCTCGGCCACCCGGCGCTGCAGAAGACCACCACCGGTGAGCGGAAGATCGTCGACTGGGTCACCTCGACCGACCCGGTCAACGACGGCGACGGCACCTGGCGGCAGATGACCAAGGCGGTCTCCGGCCCGTCCTTCTCCATCACCACGACCACCCAGGGCACCGAGGCGTTCAAGGCCCCCGCGGGCGACTACAAGTTCAGCTACATGTACGAGTCCGCGACCGCCGGCGGTGACGAGAAGGGCGACCTGAACCGGGACGGTGACACCACCGACGCCTGGGGCGTGCTGTACGACCCGGCCGCCGGCACCGTTCGCGTCGACCTGAACGACAACCTCGACTTCACCGACGACACTCCGATGAAGCCGTACAAGGACAGCTTCCAGATCGGCTACTTCGGGACGGACAACCCGGCGACCGACGTCGTCGAGCGCGTCCCGTTCGTCGTCGAGATCCGCAAGGACGTCGTCTACAACGCGTCCGGCGCGAAGGCGGACTACGTCAACATCGGTGTCATCGAGTCCGAGCACGGCACGCACGTCGCCGGTATCACCGCGGCCAACGGCCTGTTCGGCGGCAAGATGAACGGTGAGGCGCCGGGCGCGAAGCTCGTCTCCTCGCGCGCCTGCACCTGGACCGGTGGCTGCACCAACGTGGCGCTCACCGAGGGCATGATCGACCTCGTCGTCAACCGCGGTGTCGACATCGTCAACATGTCGATCGGCGGCCTGCCCGCGCTGAACGACGGCAACAACGCGCGCGCCGCGCTGTACACGCGCCTCATCGACACCTACGGCGTGCAGCTGGTGATCTCGGCCGGCAACTCCGGTCCGGGCGCCAACACGATCGGCGACCCCGGCCTGGCCGACAAGGTGATCTCCGTCGGCGCCTCGATCTCGAAGCAGACCTGGGCCGCCAACTACGGCTCCCAGGTGGCGACTTCGTACCAGCTGCTGCCGTTCTCCTCGCGCGGTCCGCGTGAGGACGGCGGCTTCACGCCGACGCTCGTCGCGCCCGGCGCCGCGATCAACACCACCCAGACCTGGCTGCCGGGTTCCCCGGTCCCCGAGGCGGGTTACACGCTGCCGGCCGGCTACTCGATGCTCCAGGGCACCTCGATGGCCTCCCCGCAGGCGGCGGGCGCCTCGGCGCTGCTGCTGAGCGCCGCGAAGCAGAAGAACATCGCCCTCACCCCGGCGACCCTGCGCACGGCGCTGACCTCAACCGCCGATCACATCAAGGGTGTTCAGGCGTACGAGGAGGGCGCGGGCCTCATCAACATCGTGGACGCGTGGAAGTCCATCAAGGACGGCGCGAGCGCCCACGAGTACACGGTGAAGGCTCCCGTCGACACCGCGATCGACTACGCGCTCAAGACGCCCGGCTTCGGCACCGGTCTCTACGACCGCGAGGGCGGCCTCAAGGCCGGCGCGAAGAAGACGTACGACATCACCATCACGCGAACCACCGGTGCGGACAAGGCCGTTCGGCACGAGCTGCACTTCGAGAACAACGCCGGTGACACCTTCAAGGTCGTCGGCTCGGACGAGGTCAAGCTCCCGCTGAACCAGCCGGTGACGGTCAAGGTGCGGGCGGCGCCCAGGAGTTCGGGCATCAAGAGCGCGATCCTTGAGGTCGACGACCCGAAGACCGAGGGCGTCGACAAGCAGGTCCTGACGACGGTCGTGGTCTCCTCGCCCGTCAACTACACCTACTCCACTGCGAGTTCGGTGCAGCGCAACAGCACGCAGTCGTACTTCGTGACCGTCCCCGAGGGCGCCAAGGCCTTCGAGGTCGCGATCAGCGGGCTGAAGGACAAGAGCCAGACGCGGTTCATCTCGATCCACCCGTACGGCGTTCCGGTCGAGGACACCGGCACCCCGTACTGCTACAACAACTACCTGAACGGCAACGGCTGCAAGCCCGACGTGCGGTCGTACGCCGACCCGCAGGCCGGCGTCTGGGAGATCGAGGTCGAGGCGCGCCGCACCTCGCCGCTGCTCGACAACCCGTACAAGCTGGACGCCACCGTCCTCGGCGCGGCCTTCGACCCGGAGACCGTGACCGTGCCCGAGGCGAAGGTCGGCGTCCCGGCCACCGCCTCCTGGAAGGTGACGAACAACTACGCGGCGCTGGACGGCACGTTGAAGGGCGGCCCGCTCGGCTCCTCGCTGACCACGCGGCCGACCATCACCGAGGGCGTCACCCAGACCACCACGGTCGAGGTGCCCGCGGGCGCCACCTCCCTGGACGTCGCCATCGGCAACGTCTCGGACACGGCGGCGGACCTGGACCTGACCGTGTACAACTCCGCCGGGACGGCCGTCGGCCAGTCGGCGGACGGCGACTCGGAGGAGGCGGTCTCGATCGCCAACCCGGCCGCCGGCACCTACACGGTCGAGGTCGCGGGCTACTCGGTGCCGTCCGGCTCGACCGCGTACGACTACCGGGACGTGTTCTTCTCCCCGGCGCTCGGCACGGTCACCGTCGGCGACTCGACGCCGGTGAAGCTCGCCACGGGCGCCTCGGCGACCGTCTCGGGCAGTGTCACCGCCCTGGCCCCGGCTCCTGAGGGACGCGAGTTCTTCGGCCAGGTCCAGCTGGTCAACGCGCGCGGCACGGTCGCGGGCCTGGGCAGCGTGAAGATCGAGAAGGTCACGTCGTAGCCATCCATACGACGTGAAGGGGCGGGCGTCCGTACGGGCGCCCGCCCTTCTCGCTGTCAGCCGGTCGGGCAGGTGGTGGTGCCGGGTCCGGCCAGCGCCTCGACGATCGCCGCACTGTCCGTGGCGACCGCGTCGTCGCCGACGGCCCAGAGGGTCGCCGTGTCCGAGCCCTTCGGGACCCCGACCAGCACGTGCTGCCCCTGGCGCGGCGCCGGCTGCGCCCCCGCGGCCAGCACGACCGTGACGTCGGCCGGGCCGTGGGCGGGCCGGTAGGAGCGGGTGACGGCGAGCGTGATGCGTTTGCGGGGGTCGGAACTCGGCTGCACCTCGGTCACCGTCCCCTCCACAAGGAGGCGGGAGCAGGCCACGTACAGCTCCGGGTCGGACAGCGCGCCCGGGGTCGCGGAGCCGTTCGCCGGCGCCGAACCGACGCTGGACTTCGCCTCCTGGTCCGCGCTGCTGCTGGAGTCGGCGGTCACACCCCCGTTGTGCGCGACCAGCCAGGCGAGCCCGGTGATCATCGCGGCGACGACCGCCGTCGCGAGCGTGCCGAAGGCGAGGGCGCGCAGGCCGCGGTGGCGCCGTGGGGCCGGGCGGAGCGAGCTCACCGGCTTCGGCGCGGGCTCGGGTTGCGATTCCGGCTCCGGTTCCGGTTCGGAGAGCGCGAGCCCGATGATCCCCAACTGCTCCCGCAACAGCGCCACATCGGCTGTGGCGGCCCGGTGCTCGGCCATGAAGGCGGCGTCCGCGAGCGCCGCTTCCGGCAGCGGCTCGTCCGTGATCGCGGCCAACAGCGCGTCCACGCCGTCGTATTGATTCCGCTCCGCGGTCACGTCACACCACCTCGTCCTCGTGCAGGCGGTCGCGCAGGGCGCGGACCGCGGAGTGCAGCCGGCTCTTGACCGTGCCTTCCGGGATGCCGAGTTCCTCGGCGATCCCGCGCACGGGCAGGTCGGCGAAGAACCGCAGGACGAGGACCTGGCGGTGCTGGTCCGGCAGTTCGTCCAGGCCCTGTGCCACCGCGAGGGACAGGACGCTCGTGTCCTCGCCGGAGGGATGCTCCAGCTGGCGCAGGGAGGCCAGCCGCTCCCCCACCCGCTCCTGACGGCGCTTGGCCCGGTGCCAGTCCATGGCGAGGTTCGAGGCGACGACCGCCGCCCACGCCGAGACGTCGCGCGGCGCCTCGTCGCCCTTCGCCGCCCGCTCCAGCAACCGCAGCCGTACCTGCTGGACGCCGTCCGGCAGATCCGCCTGCGGTACCCCGCCGAGCGCGAGCACCGCCCGCACCCGCCGTTCCTGGGCCGCGTCCAGAGGATCGTCGCCCTCCTGGACCCGGCGGGCCTTTCTGCGCAGCACAAGCCACCCCCTCACCGCGTTTCCTCTACGACGCCGGAGCGCCCGGAAACGTTCGGCGGGGCCCGGAAACGTTCGGAGGCGTACGTCACACCGGCCGGGCGGCGTCCCATTCCTCGGGCATGCGCGGCAAAGAATTGGACAGGCGCACCAGGATCGGCAGGATGATGGAAAAGCCGCAGACACGCACGGATGCGTACGGACACATGAGGGAGTCGTTGTGAGGGTCGGAATCGTCGGAGCCACCGGTCAGGTCGGCACGGTCGTGCGCAGGATCCTTGTCGAGCGGGACTTCCCGGTCGACGAGCTGCGCCTGTTCGCCTCGGCCCGTTCGGCGGGGACGGTCCTGGACGGCGTGACGGTGGAGGACGCGTCGAGTGCCGACTACTCCGGCCTCGACATCGTCATCTTCTCAGCGGGCGGCGCGACCTCGAAGGCGCTGGCCGAGAAGGTCGCCTCGCAGGGCGCTGTCGTCATCGACAACTCCTCCGCCTGGCGCAAGGACCCGCAGGTCCCGCTGGTCGTCTCGGAAGTGAACCCGCACGCGATCATCGACCGCCCCAAGGGCATCATCGCCAACCCGAACTGCACGACGATGGCCGCGATGCCGGTCCTGAAGCCGTTGCACGCGGAGGCGGGGCTTGAGGCGCTGATCGTCGCCACGTACCAGGCGGTGTCCGGTTCCGGGGTGGCCGGTGTGGCCGAGCTGCACGGGCAGGCGCTGAAGGTCGTCGCCGACGCGGACAAGCTCACGCACGACGGCGGCGCGGTCGACTTCCCCGAGCCGCAGGTCTACAAGCGCCCCATCGCCTTCAACGTGCTCCCCCTCGCGGGTTCGATCGTCGACGACGGCCTGAACGAGACCGACGAGGAGCAGAAGCTCCGCAACGAGTCCCGCAAGATCCTGGAGATCCCCGACCTGAAGGTCTCCGGCACCTGCGTCCGCGTCCCGGTCTTCTCCGGCCACTCCCTCCAGGTCAACGCCCGTTTCGCCCGCCCGATCCCGGTCGAGCGCGCGACGGAGCTGCTCGGCGGCGCCCCCGGTGTGGCCCTCTCCGACATCCCGACCCCCCTCCAGGCGGCCGGCCAGGACCCGTCCTACGTCGGCCGCATCCGCGCGGACGAGACGGTCGAGCACGGGCTGGCCCTGTTCATCTCCAACGACAACCTCCGCAAGGGCGCTGCGCTGAACGCGGTGCAGATCGCGGAGCTGGTGGCGGCGGAGCTCAAGGGCTGACGCCGGGAGTTCATTCGCCCCCGCCGCCCCTACCCGTCCCATCCTCAAGGGGCTCCACCCCTTCGACCCCGTTCCGGGGGCCAGCCCCCGGACCCCCGCTCCTCAAACTCCCCAAGGGGCTGAAGTCGACCCCGGCCGGGGTCTGATCTTTCAGCCCGTCCGGCGTTTGAGGACGAGGCCGTTCAGGCCGAAGCGGGGGTCTGGGGGCGGCAGCCCCCAAGGCGCTACGCCCTGCGCACCTCGAAGAAGAAGCACCCGTACTCCACCGCCCTGATGTGGACGAGGACCACCGACGGGTCGGAGAAGGCCCTGCGGATGGCCTCGTCGTCGAGGGGGTCGACCAGCTCGCCGCCGAGGATGTGCCCCTCGGCCGAGTAGCGGCGCAGCACCCGGTGGGCGTTCGCGAAGGGGTACCCGGAGCCGGCCGCAGGCCCCCCGCACTCCTCCGCGTGGATGAACACCGGCCCCTGCTCGTCGTACGCCCCGGGCTCGGCGCCCGTTTCCGCAGCCCAGCGCCGCAGCGGGGCGTAGGAGATCAGGGCGATCCGCTCACCCTGCTCGCTGCGGCGCAGGCAGCAACGGAGCGGAGCGCCGCCTTCCTCATCGAGTGCGGGAACCATTCGGCGTCCCGCATCGTCAGCAGAGCGCAGCTCCTTCAGGACCGTGGGGTCGATGGGTCGTGCCGTGTACGTCGTCATGACTCCAGGCTCGCGCTCGTCCGCCCCGCTGACCGGCGGGATACGGACATCGCGTTCGGGTCAGGTCCCGTGGAAGGATGGCGCAACCCACACATAACGAGGAGATGACCGCGTGCCTGGCACAAACCTGACTCGCGAAGAGGCGCGGCAGCGGGCAACGCTGCTCACCGTTGACTCGTACGAGATCGATCTCGACCTCTCCGGCGCGCAGGAGGGCGGGACCTACAGGTCCGCGACGACGGTGCGCTTCGACGTGACGGAGGGCGGCACCGAGTCCTTCATCGACCTGATCGCCCCGGCCGTCCACGAGGTGACGCTGAACGGCGACCCGCTCGACCCCGAGGAGGTCTTCAAGGACTCGCGGATCGCCCTGGCCGGGCTGCTGGAAGGGCCGAACGTCCTGCGGGTCGTCGCCGACTGCGCTTACACCAACACCGGTGAGGGGCTGCACCGGTTCATCGACCCCGTCGACCAACAGGCGTACCTCTACACCCAGTTCGAGGTGCCGGACGCGCGCCGCGTGTTCGCCAGCTTCGAGCAGCCCGACCTCAAGGCCACCTTCCAGTTCACCGTGAAGGCGCCCTCCGGCTGGACCGTCATCTCCAACTCCCCGACGCCCGAACCCCGGGACGACACCTGGGTGTTCGAGCCGACGCCGCGCATCTCGACGTACATCACCGCGCTCATCGTCGGGCCGTACCACTCCGTGCACAGCGTGTACGAGAAGGACGGGCAGAGCGTGCCGCTGGGCATCTACTGCCGGCCCTCGCTCGCCGAATTCCTCGACTCGGACGCCATCTTCGAGGTCACGCGGCAGGGATTCGACTGGTTCCAGGAGAAGTTCGCCTACCAGTACCCCTTCAAGAAGTACGACCAGTTGTTCGTCCCGGAGTTCAACGCGGGCGCGATGGAGAACGCCGGTGCCGTCACCATCCGCGACCAGTACGTGTTCCGGTCCAAGGTGACCGACGCCGCGTACGAGGTGCGGGCAGCCACGATCCTGCACGAGCTGGCCCACATGTGGTTCGGCGACCTGGTCACCATGGAGTGGTGGAACGACCTGTGGCTGAACGAGTCGTTCGCCACCTACGCGGAGGCCGCCTGCCAGGCGTACGCCCCCCAGTCGCGCTGGCCGCACTCCTGGACGACCTTCGCCAACTCCATGAAGACCTGGGCCTACCGGCAGGACCAACTGCCCTCCACCCACCCGATCATGGCCGAGATCAACGACCTCGACGACGTGCTGGTCAACTTCGACGGCATCACGTACGCCAAGGGCGCGAGCGTGCTCAAGCAGCTCGTCGCGTACGTCGGCATGGACGAGTTCTTCGCGGGCGTGCAGGCGTACTTCAAGCGGCACGCGTACGGCAACACCCGCCTGTCCGACCTGCTCGGCGCGCTGGAGGAGACCTCCGGGCGTGATCTGAAGACCTGGTCGAAGCTGTGGCTGGAGACGGCCGGCATCAACATCCTGCGTCCGGAGATCGAGACGGACGCGGACGGCGTCATCACCGCCTTCGCGATCCGGCAGGAGGCCCCGGCGCTCCCCGAGGGCGCCAAGGGCGAGCCCACGCTGCGCCCGCACCGCATCGCCGTCGGCCTGTACGAACTCGACGAGGACACCGGCAAGTTGGTGCGCGACGAGCGCGTGGAGCTGGACGTGGACGGCGAACTCACCGCCGTACCGCAGCTGGTGGGCAAGCGTCGTCCGGACGTGGTGCTGCTCAACGACGACGACCTGTCGTACGCGAAGGTCCGCCTCGACGAGCAGTCCCTCGCGTTCGTCACCGAGCACCTCGGCGACTTCGAGTCCTCGCTCCCCCGCGCCCTGTGCTGGGCCTCGGCCTGGGACATGACCCGCGACGCCGAACTCGCCACCCGCGACTACCTCTCCCTCGTCCTGTCGGGCATCGGCAAGGAGTCGGACATCGGTGTCGTGCAGTCGCTCCAGCGGCAGGTGAAGCTGGCGATCGAGCTGTACGCCGACCCGGCCACCCGCGACGCCCTGCTCACCCGCTGGACCGACGCCACGCTGGCGCACCTGCGTTCCGCCGAGGCGGGCAGCGACCACCAGCTGGCCTGGGCGCGGGCGTTCGCGGCGACCGCGCGCACCCCGGAGCAGGTGGACCTGCTGGACTCCCTGCTGGACGGCGGTACGACGATCGAGGGTCTGGCCGTCGACACCGAACTGCGCTGGGCGTTCGTCGAGCGGCTCGTGGCGGTCGGGCACTTCGACGAGGAGGACATCGCCTCCGAGCACGAGCGGGACAAGACGGCCGCCGGTGAGCGCCACGCGGCGACCGCCCGTGCCGCCCGCCCGACCGAGGAGGCGAAGGCGGAGGCCTGGGCGCAGGTCGTCGAATCCGACAAGCTCCCCAACGCCCTTCAGGAAGCGGTGATTTCGGGCTTCGTCCAGACCGACCAGCGCGAACTGCTGGCGCCGTACACGGAGAAGTACTTCGCCACCGTCAAGGAGGCCTGGGACACCCGTTCGCACGAGATCGCCCAGCAGATCGCGGTCGGCCTCTACCCGTCGATCCAGGTCTCCCAGGACACCCTGGACCGCACGGACACCTGGCTGACGACCGCCGAGCCCAACGCGGCCCTGCGCCGCCTGGTCTCGGAGTCCCGCTCGGGCGTGGAGCGCGCGCTGAAGGCCCAAGCGGCGGACGCGGCCGCTTCGTAGTCACTTCTTCTACGGCCATGAGGGCGCCCGGCGTGAAGCCGGGCGCCCTTCGTCGTCCCTCAGCCCGGGAACATCCCGCCCGTGACATTCACGAACGTGCCCGTGATGCTCGCCGCGTGGTCCGAGGCGAGGAACACGGCGGTCGCGGTGATCTCGGCGAGGGTGGGGTTGCGGCGGGTCATGCGCAGGCTGGAGAGGTGGTCCAAAATCCCCTGGATCGCGGCCTCGTTGAGGTCGGGGTTGACCTTGCCCAGCTTCTCGATCGTGAGCGTCTCGGGGATGCCGGCGGCCCACAGGCCGACCGCACGCACCCCGCGCGGGCCCAGCTCCATCGCCAGGTTGCGCACCAGGCTGTCGGTCGCCGCGTCGGCGGGACCGGTGCCGCCCATCATCGGACTGCCGTGCGCGGAACCGCTGTTGAGGGTGAGGACGACACCGGAGCCGCGCTCGGCCATGCGGCGGGCGGCGGCGCGTGCGGTGATGAAGTTGGCGCGGGTGCCGTTGAGAACGGGCCGCAGGAAGTCGTCGACGGGCATCTCGGTGATCGGCATGCCCTGCACATCACCGCGCGAGACGAGGTTGAAGGACACGTCCACGTCCCCGACACGGGCGAGGTGTTCCGTGACGGCGCTCTCGTCGAGGGCGTCGACGACAGCGACCTCGGCGTCTTTGATGTCACTGGCCACAGCCTCCAGCGTCTCCCGAGTGCGTCCCACGAGGTGCACGCGGGCCCCCTCGGCGGCGAAGGCACGGGCGACCGCACCGCCGATCGAGCCGCCGGCGCCGTAGATGACCGCGGTCTTGTCGGTGAGCAGCATGGTGAACTCCTTGTGGGTCGAGATGTACGTGTCGTTCGTGTCGGCAGTACAGACGCACAAGGAACCGACCACTCATCGCTCACCGCCTGTCGTTCACAACCGCAGGGGGAGTCCGAAGGCCGGGAACAGGTGCGGTTCGAAGGACGTGATCTCGGCGATCCGGTCGTCGGCGTCGAAGCGCAGCACGTCGAGAACCTGGGCGCGGTAGACGGTCGTACCGGGGCGGCGGACGTAACCCCCGGCCGCGAGCTGCCCGTTGGCGCGGGCGGGGAGGTGGCGCCAATGGCCCAGGAACATGGGCGAGTTGGCGTCGAGGCTCACACTAAGGAACTCCACGAGCGCGTCGCGGCCGGTGAACCAGAACGGGTTCGGCGGCATGGTGAGGGTGACGTCCTCGCTGAGCAGCGCGGCGACCTCGGACAGGTCGAGGCGTTCGGCGGCGGCCATGTACCGCTTGACCAGGGTGCGTTGGTGCTCGGTGGGCCCGTCGGCCGTCCAGTCCGCACGCCGGCCGGGCAGCCGGTCGCGCAGGGTGGGGCGGGCGCGTTGCAGCGCGCTGTTGACCGAGGCCACGGTCATGTCGAGGGCCTCGCCGGTCTCGACGGCGGTCAGCCCGAGCACGTCCCGCAGCACCAACACCGCGCGCTGGCGCGGCGGGAGATGCTGGACGGCGGCCAGGAAGACCAGTTCGAGGGTCTCGCGGGAGACCGCGGCGGCCTCCGGCTGCTCCTCGGCGGAGGGCAACTCGTCGTCGGGGTAGGGCTGTAGCCACGTGATGCGCGCGGGTACCTCCCCGCCGCCGTGGTTCATGCCGGGCAACGGTTCGTAGCGCTTGGGGCGGCGGGCCGTACGGCGCTGGAAGTCCAGGCAGGCGTTGGTGGCGATGCGGTACAGCCAGGTACGGGCACCGGCCCGCCCCTCGAAGGTGTCCCGGGCCCGCCAGGCCCGCAGGAAGGTCTCCTGGACCAGGTCCTCGGCATCGTCGTAGGACCCGGTCATGCGGTAGCAGTGGACCTGGATCTCCCGGCGGTGGGACTCGACGAGGGCGGCGAAGTCCCCTTCGTCGAGCGGGACTTCCGCACGGGCGGGGACTTCCGTAACGGGTACGTGAGTGACGGATTCCTGAGCGGTGTCCCGCGCCGTCCGCGCCACCCGCCGCAGCCGCGCGACGGACGACGACAGTTCCGTCACTCCGGAGTAGAAGACGGAGGGCGGCTGCGGCACCAACTCCTCGACCTGGCGCCCGATCTCCTTGATCAGCCCGTCGACTCCGACCCCGCCACCACCGCCCTGCCGCTCCCGGTAGGCCTTCTGTCGGCAGGCGGCGGAGCAGTACACGGAGCGCCGACCGGTACGGCCGGCCCGTGCGGTGAGCGGCTTGCCACAACTGGGGCAGGACTCTTCGGCCACGAGCGCCTCCGGCGTTGCGTCAAGAGGATTGCGTTACGGGTGCCGCGTCACGGCATTCCGTCACACCGTTCCCGCGTGACGCTACCCCCCGAACGAGAACACGAGGGGTACGCGTACCGATCTGCCCGAACACCGTCGCCCCGAACGCCAACGCCATCCCGGCCACCTGCACCGGCGTGAGCGCCTGCCCGAGCGCCGCCCACCCGACGACGGCCGCGGTCAGCGGGGAGAGCGGCCCGAGGAAGGTGACCTGGGTCGCGGTGAGCCGGCCGATGCCGCGGAACCAGAGCCAGTACGCGATCGCCGTGTTCGCCAGCGCGAGGTACAGGTAGCCGCCGATCGCCCGGCCGTCGAGCGCGGGCGGCGCCCCCTCGACCAGGAAGGCGACGGGGGCTATCAGCAGGCCGCCCGCGGTGAGCTGCCAGGCGGTGAGGGCGAGCGGGCCGACGCCGTCGGGGCGGCCCCACCGCTTGGTCAGTACGGTGCCGGTGGACATGGAGGCGGTGGACGCGAGGGCCGCGAGCACGCCGACCGGGTCGAGGGCTCCGGCCGCCTTCAGTACGACGAGACTGACGCCGAAGGCCGCGACGGCGCCGGTGAGCACGCTCCGGGCCGTCGGCCGCTGTCCCAGCAGGCCTGCCGAGAGGCCCACGACGATCAGCGGCCCGACCGAGCCGACGACCGCCGCCATGCCGCCGGGGAGCCGGTACGCGGACAGGAACAGCAGCGGGAAGAAGGCGCCGATGTTCAGCGCGCCGAGCACCGTCGCCTTCCACCACCAGGCACCGCGCGGCAGCACCCGGGCGAGCGCGAGGAGCACCAGACCGGCGGGGAGGGCGCGCATCAGCCCCGTGAAGAGCGGGCGGTCGGGCGGGAGGAACTGGGTGGTGACGGCGTAGGTGGTGCCCCAGGAGATGGGGGCGAGGGCGGTGAGGGCGGCCGTCAGGGCCGGGCGACTGGCCATGGGAGACGCGCCTTTCAGCAGGGGCCGGCGGAGGTCGAAGTAGGTCGACGGTGATTAGCTTACCGCTAAGCAACTTAGCGTCAAGCCACTGACTCGTGATCCACTTTCTTGCGACCGACCGGCTGACCGGCGGATACTCGACCCCATGAACGACAAGGACCCCGTCGACGCGATCGTCGAGCAGTGGGCGGCGGTGCGGCCCGACCTCGACACCGCCGCGATGGAGGTCTTCGGGCGGATCTTCCGGCTCTCCCGGGCCATGGGCGACCGCATGGAGAAGGCGTACGTGCCGTACGGCATCTCGCGCGGCGAGTTCGACGTCCTCGCGACCCTGCGCCGGGCCGGTGAGCCGTACACCCTCTCGCCGCGCGAGCTCTCGGCGACGCTGATGCTCACCACCGGCGGCATGACCGGCCGCCTCGACAAACTGGAACGGGCCGGCCTGCTCCGCCGCTCCCCCGACCCGCACGACCGCCGGGGCCTACAAGTCACCCTGACGGAGAAGGGGTTGGCGCTCATCGACGAGGCGGTCGGCTCCGGGCTCGCGACGCAGACGGCGGCCCTCTCCGGCCTCGACGCCGAACAGGCCGGCCAACTGGCCGACCTGCTCAGGAAGTTGCTGACCTCGACGGAGCGATAGCCGCTCCCGGCGGGTCCGTTCAGGCGACGAGCCGCTTCAGCGGCAGGCCCTTTCCGCCGACGTGCTCGGCGAGGGCCGCCTCGATCGCGGCCGGGTCGGCGGTGTCCGCGGCCCAGGCCACGTAACCGTCGGGGCGCACCAGCAGAGCCGTACGGCGGTCGCTCGCCCAGTGCTCCACGGCCAGCCGGTTGCGGCGGTCGCCCTTCACCTCGTGGGCCGTCGTGGCGTGGGTCTTCGGGGTGACGAGCACGAACCGGCCGCCGCGCAGCGCCTCGTAGAGGCGGCCGCCGTCGGCGAGGGTCACGTCCGGGACGCGGGTGCCGGTCTGCAGCGTTATCTGACGGCACCGAGCCCGTGAGAGGACATGCCGGCGGACAACATGCCGGAGGACATGGCAAGGGCGCCCGCCTCACCGCAGTGGGTGAAGCGGACGCCCTCCAAAAAACGTGAGGTCAGACCTTGGCGTCGACGGCCGTGCCGGACTTCGTCCCGGACTTGGCCTTCGGCGCGCGGTCCTTGGACTTGTCCAGCGCCATGACCAGGCCCGCGATGACCGCGAACAGGCCGAGCGGGATCAGGACATAGAGCCCCAGCGTGTCGGCGACGCTCAGGCCGTGGCCCGGGCTGTCACCGTCGTCGCGGGCGAGCGCGAGCGCGGGGGACGTCATGAGCAGCATCATCAGCGTCGTACCGGCAGCCAGGGCGCCGGCGCGCAGGGCGTTCTTCTTGTCCACACCGCAAAAGTAGCGAACGTCCGAACGAGCCGCGCGCCCGGGGTGCCGTATGGGGGCCGTAGGGGACGTAGAGACCTCACGGCCCCCCTTCTTCACGGCCCCCCTTCTTCACCGCCCCCGAAGCCGACCCCGCGTCTTGCGCGTCTTGCGCGCCCTCCCCCAACCCCACCCGCAACACATCCACCAGCGCGTGCAGCCGCGGCGAAGCGGCCAGTTCCTCCAGCGTCACCGGCCGTCCCTCCGCATCGGCAATGGGCAGGCGCCAGTTCGGGTACTGGTCCCACGTGCCGGGCAGGTTCTGCGGACGCCGGTCGCCGACGGTGTCCGGGAGCCAGACGCCGATCATCCGGGCCGGGGTGCGGAGCAGGAAACGGTGGACGGCGTGGATCTCGGCCTCCTCCTCGGACGCGGGCCGGCCGCCGCCCTCGGCGTGTTCGTAGAGGCCGAGCCGGGACAGCAGCGCCAGCCACTCCCCCACATCTGTGGCGGACTCGATCCGCTCCTCCTCCACCGGCCGCGTCAACAGGCCGAGCCGGTCGCGGAGTTCGACGTGTTCGCCGGTGAGCCGGGCCGCGGTGGGCGGCAGGTCGTGGGTGGTGGCGGTGGCGAGGCAGTCGGCCCGCCAGCTCTCCGGCGCGAGCGGCCGGCCGTCGCCCTCCCAGTCCCGCTCGAACCACAGCACCGACGTGCCGAGCACCCCGCGCTCCTGCAGCGTCTCGCGCACACCCGGTTCTACGGTCCCCAGGTCCTCGCCGATCACCACCGAACCGGCGCGGGATGCCTCCAGCGCGAGGATCGCGAGCATGGCCTCGGCGTCGTAGCGGACGTAGGTGCCCTCCGTGGGCGGGTGCCCCTGCGGGACCCACCAGAGGCGGAACAGGCCCATGACGTGGTCGATGCGCAGGGCGCCGGCATAACGGAAGAGCGCGCGGAGCAGGCGGCGGTACGGGGCGTAGCCCGACTCGGCCAGGCGGTCGGGGCGCCACGGGGGCAGACCCCAGTCCTGGCCGAGGGAGTTGAAGGCGTCCGGGGGTGCGCCGACCGACATGCCGGCCGCGAAGTACCGCTGTTGGGCCCAGGCGTCGGCACCGTCGGGATGCACCCCGACGGCGAGGTCGTGCACGACACCGATCGGCATGCCCGCGTCCCGTGCTGCCCTCTGGGCGGCGGTGAGTTGGTCGTCGGTGAGCCAGGCGAGGCGGCAGTGGAAGTCGACGCGGTCCATCAACTCGGCGCGGGCACGGGCGGTTTCGGGCGAGCGCGGGTCGCGCAGGGCGGCCGGCCACTCCCGCCAGTTCGAGCCGTGCACCTCGGCGAGGGCGTACCAGGTGGCGTGGTCCTCCAGCGCCTCGCCCTCGCGGGCGAGGAAGTCGACGTAGGCGGCCCGTCGTCCGGGGCCGAGGGGGACCTCGCGGACGATTTCCAGCGCCTCCCGCTTCAGCTCCCACACGGCGTCGCGGTCGATCAACGCGTCCTTCTCCAGGACGGATTCACGCAGCCGCACGGCCTGTGAGAGGAGTCCGCGCAGCTGCTCCCGCTCACTCTCCTCGACGTACCCGAACTCGGGGATGTCCTCGACCCGCAGATACACCGGGTCGGGGAAGCGGCGCGAGGAGGGCCGGTACGGCGACGGGTCGGTGGGCGCGCCCGGCACGGCCGCGTGCAGGGGGTTGACCTGGACGAACCCGGCGCCGAGCGATCGCCCGGCCCAGGCGGTGAGTTCACCCAGGTCACCGAGGTCGCCCATGCCCCAGGAGTGCTGGGAGAGGAGGGAGTAGACCTGCACCATCAGCCCGTACGACCGCCCGGTGGGCGTGGGCAACCGGTCCGGGGCGATGACGAGTTGGGCCTCGGCGCTGCGGCCGTCCGGCGCGGTGGCGGTCAAGTGGTGGACGCCGACCGGGAGTTGCCCGGCGCTCGCCCGCGACTCGCCCTGCTCGGTGTCGATGTGCAGCACGGTGCCTTCGGGCAGCGCGTCGAGTGCGGCGGGTGTACCGCCGTACCGGCCCACGACGGTGGGCGGCAACAGCCTTTCGGCCAGCTCCTGTTGGCGGGCGGCGAGCGCCGCGGCGGTGGCCCGCGGGGTGCTCGCGTCGACGCCGAGGGCGGCCAGCGCGGCGACGACCGCGACGGCCGAGGCGGGGACCGCGCGGTCCGGGGAGGGGCTGTAGGCGGTGGCGACGCCGTGCAGTTCGGCGAGCCGGGACAGGTCCTCGCCGAGGGTGTCCGCCGGCCGGGGTGCGGTCATCTAGGGCCTCGTCGGGTCCGGGTCGGCGAAGGGGGCGATCGCACCGCTCATCGGGTCGTCGAACGCGACGGTCTCGCTGGTGAGCGGCGCGTCCATGGTGGCGGACTCGCTGGTGAGCGGGGTGGCGTCGGCGAGCGGGGGCTCGCTGGTGAGGGGTTCGGCGTCGGACAGCGGCGGTTCGCTGGTCAGCGGGGTCTCGGCCCAGGCGCCTTCGGAGTCGACGAAGAACAGGTCGGGGGCGAGATCGGGGGCGAGGTCGGCGCGCGGCTCCGGGGTGCGTTTGGAGCGGGCCGGGCGCGGAAGCGATGCCGATGCTGCGGCCACGGGGGCCTCCTTCTTGTCCTGTCGGGCGTGCGGGCGGGTCACCGCAGCCCTACCCAGTGGGCGCGACGGCAGACCTCCAGGTTGGAGTACAGGTGGCACTGCGGCCACTCCCACCCCCCACTCCCCGCAATTCTCCTGCTGATCACTATTCACTCAGTACATGTACATGATGCATACTGAGCGCCATGAGCACCCGCCACATCCTGCTGGGCCTGCTCGCCGGAGGACCGAGCCACGGCTACGACCTCAAGCGACGCCACGACGAACGTTTTCCGCAGGCCCGCCCGCTGGCCTACGGGCAGGTCTACACAACCCTGCAACGCCTGGTCCGGGACGGCCTCGCGGAGGTCGACGGCACCGGCTCGGACGGCGGCCCGGAGCGCACGGCGTACCGCTCCACGGGGGACGGTTCGCGTGAACTCGCCCGCTGGGCGGGGGAGATCGCGCCGCCCGCGCCCTTCGTGACGAACGAGATCTTCGCCAAGGTCGTCGTCTCGATCCTGGCCGACGGCGACCCGGAGGCGTATCTGCGGGCCCAACGCGCCGCCCACATGGAGCGGATGCGGGAACTCACGGCGGTCAAGACCGCCAAGGGCAGCGACCTGGCGACCGTGCTCTCGGCGGACTACGCCCTCAACCACCTTGACGCGGACCTCCGTTGGATGGCGACGACGGCGGCCCGGCTGACCACTCTGACCGCGGAGGTCGACACAGCATGAGCAACCAGGGGGACACCTCGGTGCCGCTTCTCGCGGCCCGTGACCTCGTCAAGACGCACGGCAGGACCAGGGCGCTGAGCGGCGCCTCGGCCGAGCTGCGCGCCGGCGAGATCCTCGCCGTCACAGGGACCAGCGGCAGCGGGAAATCGACCCTTCTCCACTGCCTGGCCGGGATCGTCCGCCCCGACGAGGGGACGGTGACGTACGCGGGGGAACGGCTGGACGAGCTGCCCGAGAAGCGGCTCAGCAAGCTGCGGCGCACCGAGTTCGGGGTGGTCTTCCAGTTCGGCCAGCTGATACCGGAGTTGACGGCCGTCGACAATGTCGCGCTGCCGCTGCTGCTCGCGGGCGCCTCGCGTACGAACGCCCGGGCCACCGCAGGGGAGTGGCTGGAGCGGTTCGGGGTGCGCGGACAGGACGAGTCGCGGCCGGGCGAGTTGAGCGGCGGCCAGTCCCAACGGGTCGCGCTCGCCCGGGCGTTGGTCACCGCCCCGAGGATCGTCTTCGCGGACGAGCCGACGGGCGCGCTGGACTCCCTGGCGAGCGAGCAGGTGATGACGGCCCTGGTCGGCACGGCCCGCGAGTCCGGTACGGCGGTCCTGCTGATCACCCATGACGCGCAGGTCGCGGCGTACGCGGACCGCGAGATCCGGCTGACGGACGGGACCGTGGCGACGGCGGGGGTGGCCGCGTGAACACGTTCCTCGCCGATCTGCGGCTGGCCTGGCTGCTGACCCGGGGTTCCGACCGGCGGGAGTGGTGGCGGGTCGGGCTCACGGCGTTCGGGGCCGCGCTGGCGACGGGGATCGGACTGGCCGTCGTAGCGCTGCAGTCGTTGGACGGGTTCTACGCCGTGTCCTTCGGGTCCGGGCTGTTCGACTCCCCCAGTGACCGGCGGAACGTGAGTCTGGCGCTCGGGCTGCTGCTGATCCCGGTGCTCGGGTTTCTCGGGCAGTGTGCGCGGATCGGGGCGGTGCACCGGGACCGGCGGCTGGCCGCGCTGCGGCTGGCGGGGGCCGCGCCCGGGCAGGTGCGGCGGATCGCGGCGCTGGAGTCGGGGCTCGCGTGCCTGGCCGGTGCGGTGGTGGCGACGGCGGCCGTCGTACCGCTGCTGCCGTCGCCCGCCACGGACTGGGCCGGTGTCGTCCTGGTCGCCGTGGCCGTGCCGGTGCTGGGCGCGGGCGTGAGCGCGGTGGCGCTGCGCCGGGTGGTGGCGGATCCGCTGGGCCGGGTGCGGCGGGTGCGGCCGGTGCGGGGGCCGGGGCGGTTGTTCGGCACGACGACGCGACTGCTGGCGGTGACGGCGGCGGCGATCGCGCTGACCCCGGTCTTCGGCAGCCCCGTCTCCTTCGGCCTCGGCCCCGTGACGGTGCTCGTCCTGGCCGTACTGATCAGCCTGATCGCGATCTGGCTCTCCGGCGCCTCGTCCCGCCAACTGGGTGAGGGCTTCGCGGCCGGCACCTCCCGCCCCGCCCTGTTGATCGCGGCGGAACGGATGCGCGAGGACCCCTGGTCGACCGCCCGCACCCATGCGGCGCTGCTGCTGGTGACGGTCGTCGGCTCGGGCTTCGCGGGCGTACGGCAGGTCCTGCTCGCGGACCTGGAGGACATGCGCCGCAGAGGCCACCTCGGTACGCGCATGTCCTACTACACGACGGGCATCGACCTCACGGCCGCCGCGATCCTCGTCGCCTTCGCGCTCGTCCTGGCCGCCCTGGCCGTGGGCACCGCCGAGTCCCTCGCCACCCGGCGCCGGGGCCTGGCCGCGCAGGCGGCGGCCGGGGTGCCGCACGTCGTACTGGCCCGCGCGCTTCTCCTGGAGACCGCGCTGCCGCTGTTCCCGGCGATCGCGGTGGCGGGCCTCGGCGGCACGGCGATCAGCTTCTGGTACGGCGCCGCCGTCTCCAGGCACACGGACGTGCCGGTGCCGTACACCGCGCTGCTGGTACCGGTCGGCGTGTACGCGGCCTGCGTGCTGGCAGCCGCTACATCACTGCCGCTGCTACGGCGGTCGGTGCGGCCGGGCGAGCTGCGGTACGCATGACCGTCCGCCCCGGCAGCACGGGGGGCTGCCGGGGCGGACGACTCCGTACCGCCGTACATGGGCGTACACAAAAGCCCGGATCGTCAGGCGGAGATGCCGTCGATCCGGGCCATCGCGTCCTCCGCGCCGTACGGCTGCAAGTACGGCAGCCAGCGCGGGTCCCTATGACCTGTCCCGATGATGCGCCAGGCCAGGCCGGTGGGTGGGGCGGGTTTGTGGCGCAGCCGCCAGCCGATCTCGAAGAGATGTCGGTCGGCCTTCGTGTGGTTGCAGCGGCGGCAGGACGCCACCACGTTGTCCCAGACGTGCTTGCCCCCGCGGCTGCGCGGAATGACATGGTCGACGCTGGTTGCGACGCCACCGCAGTACATGCACCGGCCCCCGTCGCGCGCGAAGAGCGCCCGGCGGGTGAGAGGAACGGGCCCCCGATAGGGAACCCGTACGAATCGCTTGAGCCGGACCACGCTGGGTGCGGGGACTGTGACGGTCGCGCTGTGCATAAAGGCGCCGGATTCCTCAAGGGAGACTGCCTTGTTCTCCAGGACGAGGACGAGCGCGCGGCGGAGCGGTACGACGCCGAGTGGCTCGTACGACGCGTTGAGGACCAGGACATGCGGCACGGATGCCTCCTTGTGCGTCGGCGGCGCGTGGCTCGCGCCGGGACGATCTGTAGTCAGTCTCCCCTCATGCCTGGTGGAAGCGCCACCATGTCCCGGTAACGGGCTGGGAGTGTTTTCGACCACATGTGATGCGGGGCTGGGACGGGTGTGGGTTCGTCCCACCTGTTCTTTCCCAGCCCGGCGCGGCCTCTCCCCCGAACACGGCAACGATCCACACACAATGCCCCGATAGTGTGGTGGGCCTGCCCTCTTGGTGACCTATTCGTGACCTTGCCCCTGTCGGACCATGCCGGAGGGCGGACGCAGCACCTGGAGGTACCTGCCGTGTCCTTGTCCGCCGTCCTACTGGCCGCCGCTTCGCCGTCGCCGTCTCCGAGCCCTTCGGGGACGGCGGTGACCGTGCCCTCGCTCCAGGACGCCCAGGAGAGCGCGACCAACGCCGCCAGCTGGGTGGAGCAGAACTGGTCCACATGGCTGGCGATAGGTCTCCGGGTACTGCTGATCGTGGTGATCGCGGCGGTGCTGAGAATGACGGTGCGGCGGGCGATCACCAAGCTGATAGACCGGATGAACCGCACGGTCGAGTCGGTGGACGGCACGGCGCTGGGCGGCCTGCTGGTCAACGCGGAACGCCGCCGCCAGCGCTCACAGGCGATCGGCTCGGTCCTCCGCTCGGTGGCATCGTTCGTGATCCTCGGCACAGCCGCGCTGATGGTGCTGGCGACCTTCGAGATCAACCTCGCCCCGCTGCTCGCCTCCGCCGGTGTCGCGGGCGTGGCGATCGGTTTCGGCGCCCGCAACCTCGTCACGGACTTCCTCTCCGGCGTCTTCATGATCCTTGAGGACCAGTACGGCGTCGGCGACCAGATCGACGCGGGGGTCGCCTCCGGCGAGGTCATCGAGGTCGGCCTCCGCGTGACCAAGCTCCGCGGCGCCAACGGCGAGATCTGGTACGTCCGCAACGGCGAGGTCAAGCGCATCGGCAACCTGTCGCAGGGCTGGGCCACGGCGGGCGTGGACGTGACGGTGAAGGCGTCCGAGAACCTGGACCGGGTGAAGGTCACGCTCGACTCCGTCACGGAGAAGATGAGCAAGGAAGAACCCTGGAACGAGCTGCTCTGGGGCCCGATCGAAGTCCTCGGCCTGGACAGTGTGTTGATCGACTCGATGGTCGTCCGGCTCTCCGCCAAGACCATGCCGGGCAAGTCGGTGACCGTGGAGCGCGAGCTGCGATGGCGGGTGAAGCGGGCCTTCGACGAGGCGAACATCCGGATCGTCGGGGGTGCGACCGCGGATCCGGTGGACGACGTGGCGGATCCGACGGAGGCGGTCGCGGCGCCTTCGGTGTACTCGAACTCGGATTCGCCTCAGGTGGCCAATACCTCGCCGCTTTCTTCGCAGCGGGGGTCGGGGACGCGGTAGGCGTACGGGGAGTTGAGCCCGAGGCCACGCCTCAACTCCCCGCCCGCTCCGCCCGCTCCGCCCCCGTAGCGAAGAACCGCCCCACATACTCACCGGCCGGCAACCCGCTCTCCCGCATGAGCGAGAAGACCTCGGCGCCCTCCCCCGGCTCGTCGAACATCCGGTACGCCTCGGCGAAGTCGGCGTACTCGACGGTGCCGAGGTCGGCGCAGTACTCGTGCGCCTCCAACTCCCCACGGCTGATCGCCTCGCCGAGCGAGCGGGCCCGCCACAGGGTCAACCGCTCTTCGTAGACGCCGAGTTCGCGGTGCCGGAAGACGCACCGGACGCCGTACCAGGACAGTTCACTCGTACTCATCGGGATCGCGTCGGCCCAGGTGATCTCGAAGTATCTGACGCGTTCGTCCTGTCCGGCCGGCAGCATGCCCGCCGCCAGCATGACGTGCTGGGACGCGATGTTGTCGTGGTCGGCGTCGCCCTTCACGCATGCGGCTCCGTGTGCCCGCGCGAGCTGCAGCAGTTCGCGGAGGGCTTCGGAGGCGTAGCCCTGGCCCTGGGCCGACGGGATGACGCCGTAGCCGATCGTGACGCTGCCGTTCGTGTCCGGGGGTCCGCGGAAGCCCAGGCCGCCGATCGCCCGACCGTCCTCTCGGCGCCGGATCTCGTAGTTGCCGAACGGCTGGGGATCACCGGTGCTCGCACAAGTGCCCAGGAAGCGCCGGGCGGCGAACACGTCCCCGCCGGTGGGGTATCCGGGCGCCCACCGGTCACCGCTGTCCGGCTCGCCCGCGACCACTCGCTCGGCTTCGCCGACGGTCATCGGGTGCAGCACGAGCCGCTCTGTCACAAGATCAGTCATGGGAGGGAGGAGTATCACGCGGGGCGACCGGACCGCACGGGGATTGTCGGTGACGCCGCACCGATCAAGGCGCACGGCGTTCTCCAAGTACGGTGTCAGGTCGCGGGGTTGGGCCAGGGGGTCGCGGTCTCGGCGGGCGGGTCGTAGTCGACGCCGGTCGTAGTCGACGCCGGTCATGGCGAAGCCGGTCATGGCGAAGCCGTAGAGACGCCGGACTTCGCCGGTGAACCGGTCGAGGTCCGCGAGGTCGGAGGTGGTGTCAGTGGTGGTCTCGGTGGTGGTCCCCCTGGTGCCCTGTCGCCAGCGTTCGGCGGTCTGGGTCTGGGTCTGGGTCTGGGTCTGGGTCTGGGTCTGGGTCTGGGACGTCGTCGGACAGCTCCCAGGTGTCCAGGCGGACCCGGCCCTCGTCGTCCAGGACCAGGTCGGTGGTGCCGGTCAACTGGTCCCGCAGTTCGGCGCGTTGGCCGGCCGGGGAGATGAGCCGCTCGCCGGGCACAGCGCGCAGCAGACTGACGTACAGGGCGATGCGCGGCACACGGTCCGAGGCGGCGAACTCCCTCGGGGGTGTCCCGGGGGAGTTCGCCGCAGCCTGTCCAGCGCCCGGTTGCCGGCGGGCGAGACTACGACGACAGGCTCTAGCCCTGGCGCCAGAGCTGGTTGTTCACGGCACCCAGGCAGTCGTAGATCTGGACCACGGTTCCGTTCGCCGCCGAACCGTCCCGGAGGTCGAGGCAGAAGGTGTGCCCGCCGGAGTGGTTCGCGCTGACCACCGTGAGGTAGCCCGGGACGTTCGGTGAGACCACCAGCTGCCACCGCTCGGAGAGATCGCTGCCGCAGGTGTGGTGCTTGACGTTCTGCGTAATCACCGGCCTTGCGAAGTCCAGGCACAGGTTGCTCTGGACATTCCGCAGGTTGAAGAAGCCGCCGCCGACCGACACCGGCAGCCAGTTCTGGTTGGGATCGGTGTTGTTGGCGAGGCAGTCATTCTCCACCACCGGGGCGTTGTCCAGCAGCGAGCCACCGGCGACCTCGGCGCACTTGTTGGTCCCCCTGTTGATGAGTGTGAAGGCGGCCCCGATATTGAGCGGCCGTACGACATCTGTCGCTCCGCCGGCCGCGTGGGCGCTGCCGCCCATGGCCAGGCCGGCCGCGAGCACCATCAGCGCGGCCAGCATGGCGCTGACCATTCCGCGTCTCTTCATGTACTTCCCCCAGGTGATCGGAAGCGTGGCAACAAGTGCTGCCTGCGCTATGACCGGGGCTGGTGGAACTCCCGCACAACACCGGTCCAGGAGTTCCCAACCCTCGGCAGCCAGCGTGGGGCGCGATGAACCGGTTGTCGTGTCATGTTCCGCTCATCGGAACGGGGTCGGAGCGGGGTCGGCGGGACTCAGTCGTCGGTGGAGGCTCCTGGTCCCGTCACGGCGTACCGGGCGGCGATGGTGCGGACGGCCTCGTCGACCACCTGAGCGACGCGTTCGGCGCTCACCTCCCAGCCCGGCACCAGGAGTGTCGGCCAGAAGACGTAGTTGGAGATCATGCCCAGGAACTGGGTGGCTGCGAGGTCCACGTCCTCGACCCGCACCGTTCCCGCCTCGTGCTCAGCCAGGAGGTAGCCGCGTACGGACTCGAAGTAGGGCATCTTCCCGTGCGAGAACTGCGCATGGGCCAGCTCGGGGAACCGCGGCAGCTCGGCGATGACGATCCTGAACAGGTCGGTCATCTGGGCGCGGCCCAGCAGCTCAGCGTACCGGCGGCCGATGATACCGAGCCCGTCGACGACGTTGCCCTCCGGCGGCGGATCCTCCTCGTCGGCGGTCGACCAGGACTCGGTCACGATGGCGTCGAACAGGGCGGCTTTGCTCGGAAACTGCTTGAACAAGGTGGCCCGTGAAACGCCCGAGCACTCCGCGACCCGCGCCAGCGACGTCCGGTCGTAGCCCAACTCCAGAAACAGTGCGGTCGCGGCCGCCACGATCAGCGCGCGCTTCTCCTGGGCGACGCGCTGGTGATACGTCGTCACGACCTTGTTCATGGGCCGAGCATACGAGGTGAGTGGCTTGACTCGCCACCGCCGCCCACCTAGCGTCAGGGCGATGGTGAGTCGCTCGGCTCACCACTGGCCGCCGTTCATCACTGGTGATCCCGGTCATTCACCCACGTACCGAAGGAACATCTGATGCCCCGCTTCGACAACCAGACCGTGCTCGTGACCGGTGGGGCCGGCGGCCAGGGCTCGAGCCACGTGCGCGCCTTTCACGCGGAGGGAGCGAACGTGGTGATCGGCGGCATCGACACGGAACGCGGCGCCGCTCTCGCCGACGAGCTCGGGACCCGCGCTCGCTTCGTCCGCCTCGACGTCACCGACGAGAGCTCGTGGTCCGCCGCTGTGCTGGCCGCCGAGAGCGCCTTCGGCGCCCTGAACGTGCTCGTCAACAACGCGGGCGTGCAGAATCCGCCCGCGACAATCGAGAACACGGAGCAGGCCACGTGGTCGCGCATCCTCGACATCAACCTCACAGGGACCTTCCTCGGCATCAAGGCCGCAGCCCCCGCTCTGCGCCGCGCGGCAGGGGGAGCCATCGTCAACATCGCCTCGGCCATGGGCCTGGGCGGCACGGCTCACTACGCGCCGTACGTCGCCAGCAAGTGGGCCGTGCGAGGCCTCACCCGGACGGCAGCGCTCGAGCTCGGCCGCGACCGCATCCGGGTGAACACCATCCACCCCGGCGTGATCTCGACCCCCTTCATCCACGAACCAGCAGCCGGCGCGGTCGCGGCGATCGCCGACTTCTACTCACCCGAGCCGTTCGCCGTCCCCCGGCTCGGGGAACCGACCGACGTCAGCCGTCTTCTCCTGTTCCTCACGTCATCGGACGCGTCGTTCATCACGGGGTCGGAGTACGTCATCGACGGTGGGCTCCTCCTCGGCCCCGCCCTTCAGGCCCAGGCCGCATGAGCACTCCGGACACGACCGGGTCGAACGACTCCGCCGACTCCGCACGGGACGCGTCTCTGTCCCACCTGCCCCACCACATCCGACGAGCCATCGAGATCACCCCCGCCGCGGGCACCGGAGAACGGATCATCGACATCACGACGCTGGGGCGCCGCACCGGCCGAGCACGCCGTATCGAGATCTTCTTCTACCGAGCCGCGGGCACCACTTACCTGTGCAGCGGCGCCGGCGGTGCCGCGACCGACTGGCATGCGAACCTTCTCGCCGATCCCCACTTCACCTTCCACCTCAAGAACGGGATCCGTGCGGATCTGCCCGCACGGGCCACGCCTGTCACCGACCCGGCTGAACGTCAGGCCGTGCTGGCGGAGATCGTGGCGGATCTCCATCAGCCCCACGATCCCGGCACCATCCGGCCGACTCGGCTCGAGGACTGGGCCGACAGTCGGCTGATGCGCGTCAGCTTCCGATCTGACGAACGGCCAGTGGGCCCGACTTGAGCCGCTGTTGCCGCGAGGCATCAAGTCGGGCCGCCGTCCGCCGGATCGGGCGCTTGCTTGAAGTGCACTCCACGGCCATAGCGTCGAGACAGCTGAACCGAACACTCGGCGCGTCGACGCGTCAGCCCGCACGACCAACGAAAAAGGCGGCAAGTGGTAGACAACCAATTCACAACGCATGCAGAACTTTTCGATCTGCGGGGAAAGCGCGCGCTCGTCACCGGTGGCACCAGAGGCATCGGGATGATGATCGCGCGTGGCCTTCTCCAGGCGGGCGTCCGCGTGGTCATCAGCTCACGCAACCCAGAAGCGTGCGCTCAGGCGCAGGAGCAGCTGTCCGCATTCGGTGAGGTGCGGGCCATCCCCGCCGACCTGTCCCGCCACGACGAGTGTCGGCGGCTGTCCGACCTCGTCACCGCCGACTCGGAGCGTCTCGACATCCTCGTCAACAACGCGGGCGCCCTGTGGGACGAGCCGCTGGAGACGTTCCCGGACGAGGCCTGGGACACGGTCGTCGACCTCAACCTGAAGTCGCCGTTCTGGCTGGTCCAGGCGCTGCTGCCCGCACTTCGCAAGGCGGGCACCGCCGACGATCCCGCGCGGATCATCAACATCGGCAGCATCGCCGCCATCCACATCCCCCAGCGGCCCAACTACTCGTACTCCAGCAGCAAGGCCGCACTGCACCAACTCACCAGAGTGCTCGCCAAGGAACTGGGACCGCAACACGTCACCGTGAACGCCGTGGCGCCGGGACCGTTTCCGTCGACGATGATGGCTGCGACCCTCGATGAGTTCGGCGAGGCGATCGCGGCGTCGGCCCCACTACGCCGGATCGGCCGCGCCGACGACATGGCGGGTGTCGCCGTGTTCCTCGCCAGCCGGGCAGGCGCATACCTGACGGGCACCGTGATCCCCGTCGACGGCGGCATCGCCACAACCGCGTAGGCCGCCCAAAGCCTGTTCCGGAAGTCCGTGGGCGGGCATTTCCCTTGTATGGGTGGGGTGTTGAGGGTCGAGCCGGTTTGGATCGAGGCGTTCACGGCAAGGGTGTCCCGGCCGCTCTTGTCGAGGTCGTCCCTCAACCGTGAAGAGCAACCGCGAAGAACCGGAAAACGCTCACTCGCTCGCACCTACGAGCGGGTTCGCCGCAGCCGGGTCGCCCCCGAGCACCCACTCCGCGTACACGGTCTTGCCGACGGAACGGGGCTCCCATCCCCAGCGGTGAGCCAGGGCTCCGACCAGGAGTAATCCCCGACCGAACTGATCCGTTTCCTCTACTGAGCACGGGCTCGGCAACCGTTCACCGCGCGGGTCGCTGACCTCGACGCGGAGGGTGACCCCGGTGACGGTGATCCGTACGCGGATCAGCCGGTCCCGCAGGCTGCCGTGCAGCAGGGCGTTGGTCATCAACTCGGATACGACGAGGGCGACATCACCGGCGAGGGAGGGGTGTCCCCACTCGGTGACGAGCCGTGCGGTTCGGCGGCGGGCGAGGGTGACGCTGCGGGCGAGGGGGGTGTAGTCGAGGCGGTCTTCGTGGGAGGCGGGTGGGGCTTCGGTCATGGGACAGCACCTCTCCGTGTAGCGGGTCGAGCACCGAAAGTAGCGACACCTGCGTCCTGAGCGCAATAAACTTGAGGAAGTTCTTCCTGAGAGGGTGAATCTCTTCGACTCGGTGACGCCGATGGGACACACTGTGACCGTGATGCGATCAACTCAGCCTCGACAGGGCCAGGTCTCAACTGTCTTGGCACGCAAGCTCGGTGGCGAACTACTGCGCCTGCGAGACGCTGCGGGCAAGACCCAGCAGCAGGCCGCGGAGTCCATCAACGCGACCGGCACCAAGATCGTGAAGATGGAGCGCGGCTGGGTACCGATGCGGGACCCCGACATCCGGGTGCTGTGCGAGTTCTACGGCACGAAGGACAGCCAAGTCGTAGGACGGCTGCTGGAGTTGGCGAAGCTGGACCGCGAGCGGCGCAAGGCCAAAGGCTGGTGGCGTGACTCGCTCGACACCGGAACGATGGCGGAGTACATCGCCATGGAGGACGTAGCGACCCACATCCGCAACTGGCAGTCGTCCCTGATTCCCGGCCTGTTCCACATCCCCGAGTACACACGCGCACTGGCGGTCGCCGAGGGCACCTGGGACGACCCGGACGACATCGAGCGCGCGGCCGAAATCAAGCAGAAGCGCCAAGGGCGACTGTTGGGCGAACGTCCGCTCCAGTCGTACGCGGTGATCTGGGAAGCCGCGCTGCGCCAGGAAATTGGTGGCCCCGCAGTCATGCGCGCCCAACTGGAGCGCCTGCTCGAACTGGCCGAACTGCCGAACGTACGCCTTCAGGTACTCCCGTTCCGGGCTGGCGCGCACCCGTGCATCGCGGGCCCGTTCAGCATCATCTCCTTCGCGGAGGACGAGGCCCTCGACGTGGTCCAGAGCGACACCATCACGGGCATGGTGTGGGTGGAGAACGAGGTGGAGAGCAACACTTACAGCGTGCTGTTCGATCGGACATCGCGGCTCAGCCTCGCCCCACGCGACTCCGTAACCCTCATCGACAGCCTGCGCAAGGAGATGTGATCCGTGCCCGAGTTCAACTTCACGAAGTCCAGCTACAGCACGCCGTCCAACGAGTGCCTCGAAGTCGCCCGCAACATCCCCGGCACCATAGCCATCCGCGACTCCAAGACCCCCGACGGCCCGATACTCCGCCTCACCCCCACCACCTGGACGAAGTTCACGGCAACGCTTCACTGACCAACACCCCGGCTGACCCCAGCGCGCCTACTGCCCGGTCTTCGAGCCTGCCCCCCCCCAGAGCAGACCCTCCCCGCAAAAGTGTGACACTTTCGCGCAGAGTGTCACACTTCTGCACCCCACCCCTTGGCGCCGAGCGTCCCCACTCGCCGCCCAACTTCGAAGACCCACCACCTGGACGAAGTTCACCGCACCACTCAACTCGCCCTGGCCCCAAGCGATCCCGCTACACTCCGCGCATATCGATCACGAACTTCCCCCGCACGCCGCCCATTTCGAGCCTCCGATGCGCCTCCGCAATGTCGGCAATCGGGAACACCGCATCGATAGCCAGACGGCAGTTGATTCCATGTACATCCCGAAGTGGCACTCGGTCACGATAAGATGACTTATGGTCACCGGTCTGGTTGTGGACGACAACGGGTTTGAGCTGGTCGTTGATGACCGGCAGGTCGGGCCCTGTCGGAAGTTGCAGACCTCTGACATCGACCTGCTCAATGCCGTCGCCGGCCAGTATGTGGATGCCGTGCGCAACGGCTCCAAGAACCTGGCGCTGCTCGCGGTGGGACGCGAGTTGTATCGGTGGCTCGACGGCGACCTCGGCCAGTTGACGCGCCTGCTCGATGAGGCGTGGGCGCCGCTGGTGTTCGAGGTCCGCGCGCCGGCGAACCCGTCCCCGGCGGCGTGGGCGCTGTTGCGGGCCCCGTTCGAGCTGCTGGCCGCCCCCGAGGGCGGGTTCCTCGCCGAGGCGCCGAAGCTGTTCGCCGTGGCGCGTCGGCTCGGTCGCCCGAGTACAGCGCAGCCCTTGGACGGGTACCGGCTCGGGGTGGCGTTCATGGCCTCGGCGCCCCGGGGCCAGCACGAACTGGACTTCGAGGCGGAGGAGATGGCCATCCTCAACGCCGTCGGGGAGACGAGCCTTGATCTCGTCGTCGAGGACTCCGGCAATCCCGAGCAACTTGGCCTGCGTCTTTCCCAGCTCGGCGGAATGCCGGTGGTTCATCTGTCGTGTCACGGCCTGCACAACTGGCGTCCGAAGCCCGACGCACCCGCCACCCCCGTCCTGCTGATGGAAGACGAGCTCGGGGACGGGCGTCCGACGAGCGCGGACGCACTGGTGGGCCTGTTGACTCCTCGGCCGCTGCTGGCGTTCGTGTCGGCCTGCCTGACCGCCACCGGTGCCGACGTGACCGGGCATGTTCCCGGCGGCGCCGGCCACCGCGGCGGTCCGGCAGCCGAGCCCGGCGTGTGGGTGGCGCACTCGATGGCCACCGGGCTGGTGACCGCCGGGATTCCCGCGGTCATCGGCTGGGAGGGTTCGGTCAGCGACGAGGCCGCCACTCGTTTCGCCGAGCATCTGTACCGGCAGCTCAGCCGCCGTGTCGAGGTGGCCGAGGCCGTCGCCGACGCCCGCCGCCACTTGCTGGCCTGTTCCGATGAGCGCCAGCGCGCCGAATGGCACCTGGCGCGGCTGTGGCTGGGGCCGACGGGTGGCGGCCCGCTGGTCGCGGGAAACCGCAAACGCCGGATGGTGCCACCGCACCATGTGACCAAGACGTTCCTGGACCGCAAGCACCAACTACCGGTCGCAGCCGCAGAGATGTTCGTCGGCCGCCGCCCGGAACTGCAGCACACGCTGCGGGCCCTGCGCGGCAGGCAGAAGGTCGGGGTCCTACTTCACGGGCAGGGCCGGTTGGGCAAGTCGAGCCTGGCCGCCCGGATCGCCGACCGTCACCCCAACCGGGCCGTCGCGGTCGTGTTCGGCGACTACAGCCCGCCGGCGATCCTCGACGCCATCGCCGACGCCACCGCCGCCAACCCCGCCGCCCGCGCCCTCATCGAAGCGAGGCGTGCCGAGGTCCGCCACCAGCCGGACCTCCTCAAACCACTACTGATCGATCTGCTGGCCGGACCGTGCGCCCAGGAACTCGACGACGTTCGCAAACCCCTCTTGCTGATCATCGACGATCTCGAACAGATCCTGACCGCCAACCCTCACGGCCCACACCGGGTCGACCCCGAGCACGCCACCGTGCTCGCCGACGTGCTCTCCGCGTTCGACCTGGCCCCCACGGACAGCCGACTCCTGGTCACCAGCCGCTACACATTCACCCTCGGCGGGCTGGAGGCCCGACTGGAACCGGTCCAGTTGCAACCACTGTCGCCGGCGGCCCAGCGCAAGCTCCAACGCCGTCAACAGGACCTCGCCCCCGCCGAGTACCGGACCGACCGCGCCGACCTGGCCCGGCGGGCCCTGGACGTCAGCTGCGGCAACCCCGGGCTGCAGGACCTCATCGGGCTGCGCCTGGTCTACGGCAGCCAGGTCGACGAGGCCCGCGCCGAGGCCGCCGTCGCCGGCATGGAGACCTACCTTCACCAGGGTGACCTCCCAGCCGACAACTCCGACATCGGCGAGTTCCTGGAGAACCTGGCTCTCGACACCCTCCTCGACCAGGCCGGCCCCGCCCACCGCGACCTGTTGCGAGCCTGCACCCTGTTCGACATCCCGGTCCCGCAACCCGTCATCGACGCCCTCGCCGCCGCTGTCGGCGGATCGTCGTCCCGCCTGTGCGGCCTCGGGCTCCTTGACACCTTTCCCGACCAACACCGCCCCGAATTCCCGGCCTTGGCCGCCAACGCCCTCGTGGCCGGACGCCTGACCCCCCTCACCCCCGCCGAGCGAACTGCCCTCGCCACCGTGGCCACCGAACCGCTGTACGCCCAGTGGGGCGGTGCCACGCCCCACCCCGCCCGCGACAGCGACCTGGACCTCCAGCTGACCCGCGTGGCCCTGACCGCCGACAACCCGACCATCACCGCCGACTGCGCCGCCGAGGCCGTCTCCGCCCTGCGGCAAGGCCTGGCCTCCACCGCCGCCGAACTCGGCCACCACGCGATCACCCTCCTCGACCGCCACAACCACGAGGTTCCTGTCACCCTGCTACGGGCCGTCGCCGACGCGGCCGTCACCAGCGGCGACGGCGACCACGCCGACACTCTGCTCCAACGTGCCGTCCAGCAGACCCGGACCAGCGACCAACAGACCAGCCCGACCAGCCACGCCGCAGTCCTCTACGACCACGCCAGCCGTCTGATCACCCGCGGCGAGGTCGACCAAGCCGAGGACCTGCTCCACCAGGCCCGCCAACTGTTCACCGATGCCAGTGACACCCGCTCGGTCGCGGTCACCTGGGGAAAGATCGCCGACATCCTCCAGCAGCAGGGCGAGACCGACGAAGCGCTACGGATCCGCCGCGAGGTCACCCTGCCTGCGCTCGAGCGGATCGGTGACACCCGCTCGGTCGCAGTCACCTGGGGAAAGATCGCCGACATCCTCCAGCAGCAGGGCGAGACCGACGAAGCGCTACGGATCCGCCGCGAGGTCGAACTGCCGGTGTACGAGCGGATCGGTGACACCCGCTCGGTCGCGGTCACCTGGGGACAGATCGCCGACATCCTCCAGCAGCAGGGCGAGACCGACGAAGCACTGCGGATCCGCCGCGAGGTCACCCTGCCGGTGTACGAGCGGATCGGTGACACCCGCTCGGCTGCAATCACCTGGGGAAAGATCGCCGACATCCTCCAGCAGCAGGGCGAGACCGACGAAGCACTGCGGATCCGCCGCGAGGTCGAACTGCCGGTATACGAGCGGATCGGTGACACCCGCGAGGCTGCAATCACCTGGGGACAGATCGCCAACATCCTCCAGCAGCAGGGCGAGACCGACGAAGCACTGCGGATCCACCGCGAGGTCACCCTGCCGGCGATCGAGCGGATCGGTGACACCCGCGAGGCTGCAATCACCTGGGGACAGATCGCCGACATCCTCCAGCAGCAGGGCGAGATCGACGAAGCCCTCGAACTGCAACTCAAGCGCTTGGAAGTCAATAAGCAGCTCGGCGACATGGACGGCATCGCGGCAGCCAACTGGGACCTTGCGCGAATCGATCTGAGTCGCCAGGATCACGACGCGGCGGTGCCGAGGCTGATCACCTCGTTTCAGCTCTTTCTGAAGCTTCAACGGGCGGATGGCATCGCGGTCGTCGGGACTACCTTGGGGCGACTTCTGCTGGCCGCAGGTGAACGCGAGCAGGCCCGACAGGTGTTTCAGACGAGCCGAGCCTCTGCCGCCAAGATCGGTTCCGCGGACGTTGTTGACCAGCTCGATGAGCTACTGAATGCCACCGACGACGAAAACGAGGAATCATGATCATCGAGTTTGTCGGAGCGGACGTCGAAGCCGCCGAGAAGAGCGTCGCCACGTTGACCGCGAACTGGGGCTACCCACCCGAACCAGCTCCGACAGCGGAACCGGCGAACGCTCAGGACACCAAGGGCGTCGATCCCCTCGCGCTGACGTCCCTGATCGTGTCCATTCCATCGGCCATGCTCGCCGTCGCGGACATCGCCGACCGTATCCACAAACGGCGCCGCGCCGGCGAGCTCATCGAACGCGCCCAACAGCTCAGGGCACAGCAGGCGACGGCACGGCTCGTGCGCGAAGACCGCTCAGTCGACCTTGCCACTCTCACCCCCGACCAGCTTCTGGACCTCATCGCCGACGAGCCCTCAGAAACCTGAACCCAGGGAGCGCCGCCCGACGACCCGAACCCGGTCCGCCCCGCCCCGCCTGACGAACCCGGGACCGCGACTGCCTGATCTGGTCGGCTACGTCTGCGTCACAGCCAACCCAGGTGCCCGAGCCTCAGCCCCGACCAGAGCCGCAATCGACCGAACGACCGCTCCCGCACAACAACCCCAGCAACCGTCAGCGTCGACGTCGGCGCCGGACAGCCGAGTCCCCCGGTCTACTCGGCGTCGAGTTGGTCGAGTTGATGGTCAGCCCAGACATAGCTTTCGGGCAGCAAGTCGGTGACCGGGACAGCTCGCACGCGCTCGCCTTCGCCGACGATGACCTTAAGTTCGGGAAAGTACTCGAGAAGAACCTGCCGGCACCGGCCGCACGGAGGAACCACCCCCCGGTCGCGGTCGCCCACGGCGACCATCGTGTCCAGCTCGTAGATGCCCTGGGCAGCCGCCGTGCCGATGACGACCAGCTCGGCGCAGGGGCCTCCCGTGAAGTGGTAGGCGTTCACCGCCGTCACGATCCGGCCGTCCCGGGCGCGGGCCGCGGCCGCCATGGTGTGGTTCTCGCCCCGGCAGCGAGTGCGCGCGATGTGCGCCGCGGCCTGGATGAGTTCGTGGTCGACGGGGTGGGTCTGCGTGGTCATCTTCTCTGCCTTCGTCGGGGTGTCAGGCGACGTTGACCCGAGCGGCGACGGGGTCGCAAACGAATATCGGCGGTGTGCTCGTTCCGCCAGACGATGTGGCACCGGATCATGCTGCCCTGTTCCTCGTGATTGCTGCGGGGTCAGTGCCGTCGCAAGGTGGGTGTCGCCCGCCAACGCGCGCGCCCCTCGACACCGCACTCACCGCACAGCCAACTGAAGCCACACCACAGCCCAACTGCCGCCCCACCCGACCGAGTTGAGACCTACGACACCCAAGCCGCCCCCTCGCCCTCCCCCAGCCCCAACCCCCCAGCCACCTGACACAACGCCACGAAAGACGCCCCCCGCCCCAACCCCGAAGACCCCGTATGGGCCGCCCCCGCCCGCAGGTCGAGCACAACCGTCCCCGACCTCTCGTCGAAGGCGATCGAACCCCAGACCGTGCGCTTACGACGCCCCGGCCGCCAGTGGAACCAGATCTCCTCGCGCCCCTTCTCCGCCGTGACGGACGCGCGGTCCGACGCCTTCAGCTCCGTGCGCATCCGGTCCGACCAGCCCACCGAGGGCCGTAGCACACGGAGTTGGCGGGTCTGGCGGGCGGCGAGGGCATCCGGGGTGAGGGTGATGCCCGACCTGCGCGCCCGGTGTCGTAGCAACAGCCATGCCACGGCGCCCAATACGACGCTGGCGGCGGCCCATGTCGCCGCCAGTTCGCCCGCCGTACTCCAGGCGAGGCCGCCCCGGTCCCAGAGTTCGAAGCCGACCCGGATCACCACGGGTACGGCGACCGCGCACGCCGCGTCCCGCCAGCACCCCGCCCACACCTTCACGCTCCGCACCCCGCCCACACCTTCACGCCCGCACCCCGTTCCCTGGATCCCCCTGCCCCGCAAACGCCGCTGATCAAAAGTCAAAATCCTGTGAGGTGGCTGGCAGGCCAGGTCCGCCCACATCACGAATCAGCCTCGGACGCGGAACCGTAGCGGCCGAAAACCGCCCAACAGGCCTCACAATTCCGGCACATCACCAAATTCCCCGCCACCCGCCCTCACCTGCGACTTTACCCATCGTGACGAAGCCGTGATGCGATCACCTTCACAGGCTCAACTCATTTTCATCGCAGGCTCGCCATGCCTAAGGTCGCCCTACGACGGGCCCTTGTTCTGGAGCGCAACGCCCAGGGGTCCGTTTCGAATGTGGGGACACGAATGAGAAAACTCGCCATCGGCGCCGCGATGACCGGTGCCCTGGCCCTGACCGGGCTGGCCGCGCCGCTCGCGCAGGCCGCTACTCCGGCCCTGGTCTTCAGCGGGGTGACGGTCAACAAGGGGAAGGCGATCGTCGTAGGGACGACCGCGACGGTGAAGGTGCCCGTCACGTACACGCTGACGCGGCCGTCCGACGTGACGATCGACTACAAGACGACGTTCGCCGGGATCATGCTCTACCGTGGCGCGCTCGCGGCCTTCGACAACGAGATCGACGCCGACACGACCCCGACCTGCACGACCACCGCGACGACGGACACAACCGTCACCGCGTCCTGCTCCGACACGATCACGATCGAGCCCGGGGACAGCCTGTTCGAGACGGCCGACGCGACCACCTGGAACGTCGCCGGCGTCTACGCCCACATCGACGCCGACATGGACGACTCGGACGACCAGATCAGCTACTCCACCGACTTCGCGGCCTGGGGCAACAAGGGCAAGGTCAAGATCCAGCGCGCCGCCAAGCTCACCGCGAACGCCTCCCCGGAGCCGGTGAAGAAGGGCAGGACCATCACGGTCACCGGCGCGCTGACCCGGGCCGACTGGGAGAGCGGCAAGTACACCGGCTATGTGTCCCAGCCCGCCAAGTTGCAGTTCCGGGCGAAGAGTTCGAGCACCTACACCACCGTCAAGACGGTCACCACCGGCAAGAGCGGCGCCCTGAAGACGACCGTCAAGGCGTCCAAGGACGGTTACTTCCGCTACGTCTTCGCCGGCACCGCCACCACCGGCGCGGCCACCGCCGCCGGTGACTTCATCGACGTCAAGTAGGACGCCGGGCAACACCCGGCCCTCCCTCGCCGCCCCCACCGCCCCCCAGGTAACGAGTCTGTTGCCTCGGGGGCGGTGTCTATTGACGCCCCCTTCGTCCCGGGCTTACGTTCCTCCCACCCAATTGGAAACTTTCCTAACAGTGATCACGTGACACGCTGTGTGGTTCGGGAGTTCGAAAGGCAGGTGGCGTAAGACATGGCTGGAACCTCCGGTACCCCGGGCACCGGCACCCCGGGCACCCCCCGCGTCCTGCGCGCCATGAACGACCGCGCCGCCCTCGACCTCCTCCTGGAGCACGGCCCGCTCTCCCGCACCCGGATCGGCAAGCTCACCGGCCT
This sequence comes from Streptomyces prunicolor, assembly GCF_045162825.1. Classification (NCBI taxonomy): domain Bacteria; kingdom Bacillati; phylum Actinomycetota; class Actinomycetes; order Kitasatosporales; family Streptomycetaceae; genus Streptomyces; species Streptomyces prunicolor. The sequence continues at coordinate 3,831,271 of NZ_CP108676.1, forward strand.
CTCCAAGCCGACCGCCTCCCAGCTGCTGGCCCGGCTGGAGGCGGCGGGGCTCGTGCTCGCCACCGGGACGAGTGAGGGGCGGCCGGGTCCCAACGCCCAGCTGTACGTGGTCAATCCGAGTGCCGCGTACGCCGCCGGGCTCGACGTCACGCCGGAGCGCATCCGCGCCGCCGTCGCCGACGTCACCGGTCGGACGGTGGGGGAATTCGAGCTCGCCACCCCGGGTCGGCGGCCCGCCCAGCCCGTCGTACGGCAGGTCACCGACGCCCTCGACGGGGCCGTGAAGGCCGCCGGGCTCGCGCGGGACGACGTCCACCGGCTCGTCATCGGCACACCCGGCGCCTTCGACCCCAACACCGGCCGGCTGCGCTACGCCTCCCACCTGCCGGGCTGGCACTCCCCCGCCCTGCTCGACGAACTCGCCGCCGCGCTGCCGATGCCGGTGGAGTACGAGAACGACGTCAACCTCGTCGCCATCGCCGAGCAGCGGCTCGGTGCGGCGCGCGGGCACGGCGACTTCGTGCTGCTGTGGAACGAGGGCGGTCTCGGCGCCGCCCTGGTCCTCGGCGGCCGACTGCACCGCGGCTGGACCGGCGGTGCGGGCGAGGTCGGTTTCCTGCCGGTGCCGGGCGCACCCCTGGTCCGCCAGGTGACCAAGGCCAACAGCGGTGGTTACCAGGCCCTGGCCGGTTCACAGGCCCTGCCCGGGCTCGCCCGCGAACTCGGCATCACCGAGATCCCGACGGGTTCCTACGCCGAGGTCGCCGCCGCCCTCGTCGCGTCCGCCGCCGACCACACCACCGGCCCCCAGCGGCGGCTCCTGGAGATCTACGCGACCCACCTCGCGACCGGTCTCGCCTCGCTCGTCTCCGTCCTCGACCCCGAACTCGTCGTCCTCAGCGGTGGCTCACTGGCCGCGGGCGGCGAACCTCTCCGCGCCCTCGTCCAGGCCGAGTTGGAGGAGCTGGCGGCATCACGGCCCCGGCTCGTCGTCGGCGACGTCCATGAACACCCCGTGCTGCGCGGCGCGTTGGAGAGCGCACTGGCAACCACCCGCGACGAGGTCTTCGACACCTCCCGCTGATCCCACTTCCCGCACGGCCGACTCCGGTTCCCCCAGACCGACTTCGGCCCACCTCGAACCACCCGGCTTCCCCAACCACCACACCCCGCCCCGCCCTTGGGAGACCTCGCCATGCCCGGAACTTCCCGGAAAACGACCAAAACGTCCCGGAAAGCGGCTGTCGTCCTCGCCGCCTCCGCCTCCTTCGCCCTGCTCACCACCGCCTGTACCGGCCAGGCCTCGTCCGGTGCCTCCGACGACGCCTCGAAGGACGTCACCATCAACTTCTGGCACGCCTGGAGTGCTGCCTCCGAGCTGAGCGCCGTGAAGTCGCTGGTCGCCGGGTTCGAGAAGGCGCATCCCAACATCCACGTGAACGTCGTCGGCAACATGACCGACGACAAGATCAACCAGGCGCTGCGCACGGGTGGTGGTAAATCGCCCGACGTGATCTCGTCGTTCACCACGAACAACGTCGGCAAGTTCTGTTCGTCAGGGGCCCTCGTCGATCTCAACCCCTTCTTCAAGAAGGCGAACATCGACCCGGAGACGACGTTCCCGAAGGCGATGAACGAGTACACCCAGTTCGACGGAAACCGTTGCACCGCCCCCCTGTTGGGCGACGCGTACGGGCTCTACTACAACAAGACGGAGTTCGCGAAGGCCGGCATCACCAGCCCGCCCAAGACCTGGTCCGAATTCGAGGCCGACGCCAAGAAGTTGACGATCAGCAAGGGTGACTCGTACTCGCAGCTCGGGTTCATGCCGAACTACCACGGCTGGGAGAGCACCACCGAGCACCTCTTCGCGCAGTTCTCGCCGACGTACTTCGACAAGAGCGGGAAGTCGGCGCTCGCGACCGACCCCGCGTTCAAGGCCGGTTTCACCCTCCAGAAGAAGCTCGTCGACGAACTCGGCGGTTTCAAGAAGCTGGAGAGCTACCGCTCCACGCTCGGCGACGAGTGGGGCGACAAGCATCCCTTCCACACCGGCCAGGTCGCGATGCAGCTCGACGGTGAGTGGCGGCTGGGAATGGCCACGGCCGCAAACCCCAAGCTGGACATCGGAGTTGCCCCGCTGCCCGTGCCGGACGACCAGGTCGCCCAGTACGGCAAGGGCTACATCACCGGCACGATCACCGGCATCGCCGCCAACAGCAAGAAGCAGAACGCCGCTTGGGAGTTCGTCAAGTACATCACCACGGACACGGACGCGGTGGTGAACTTCTCCAACGGCATCCACAACGTGCCCTCCACCCTCGCGGCCCTCAAGTCCCCGAAGCTGAAGTACGACCCGCGCTTCAAGACGTTCCTGGACATCGCGTCGAACCAGTACTCGACGACAAGTCCCGCCTCCATCAACGGCGGTGTGTATCTGACGACGATCCAGAACCTCGGCTACGACTACGAGAGCGGCAAGGTGAAGGACCTGGACTCCGCCTTGAAGAGCACGGCCCAGCAGATCGACACCGACATCGCGCAGGCGAAGTAGCCCCGGAATGAGCACAGTTACTCTGGCGAAGAAGCACCGCCCGCCCGGCCTCGCCGCGAAACAGCGGAAACAGGCGCTTCGCACCCTCGCCTTCATGTCGCCCTGGCTGATCGGCTTCGCGGTCTTCTTCGCGTATCCGCTGATCTCGACGGTCTATTTCTCGTTCATGCACTACGACGGCTTCAAGCCGCCGACGTGGGTGGGGACGAAGAACTGGACGTACGTCTTCAAGAACTATCCGTACTTCTGGCCCGCGATGCGCAACACCCTGTGGCTGGTCGTGGTGATGGTCAGTCTCCGGGTTGTATTCGGCCTGGGCGTCGGGCTGTTGATCACCAAGATCAAGACGGCGACCGGCGTCTTCCGGACGCTGTTCTATCTGCCGTATCTCGCGCCGCCGGTCGCCGCGACGATGGCCTTCGCGTTCCTCCTCAACCCCGGTACCGGGCCCGTCAATTCGCTCCTGGAGAAGGTCGGCATCCCGGCCCCGGGCTGGTTCAACGACCCCACCTGGTCCAAGCCGGCGCTCACCCTGCTCGCCCTCTGGGGCATCGGCGACCTCATGGTCATCTTCATGGCCGCGCTGCTCGACGTACCCCAGGAGCAGTACGAGGCAGCCGAGTTGGACGGCGCCTCGGCCTGGCAGCGGTTCCGGTACGTCACGCTGCCCAACATCTCGCCGATCGTGATGTTCGCCGTCGTCACCGGCGTGATCCAGACCATGCAGTACTACACACAGCCCCTCATCGCCGGGAAGGTCGCGTCCGGCGTGATCCAGGGCGCCGGTACACAGTTCGAGCCCGGCTACCCGGAGAAGTCCACGCTCACCCTCCCCCAGCTCGTCTACAACCTCGGCTTCCAGCGCTTCGACTACGGCTCGGCCTGCGTGGTGGCACTCGTCCTGTTCGCCCTGTCGATGGTGTTCACCGCGTTCCTGATGCGGCGCCGGGGCGGCCTCAACCTGGCAGGTGACTGACCATGGCCCAAGTACTCGACAAACCAGTGGAGTTGAGGGCGCCGGTGACCCCCGCCGAGCGCACCGCCCGCCGCAAGGCACTCATGGAGTGGATCGCGGTCCACTCGCTCGGCGTCGCCGCCGCGCTCTTCTTCACGCTCCCCTTCGTGTTCGTGTTCCTGACCTCGCTGATGAGCGACAGCCAGGCCCTGAGCCGTGACCTGATCCCGCACACCTGGGAGTGGGGCAACTACAGGAAGGTCTTCGACACCCCGGGCTTCCTCACCTGGTGGAAGAACACGCTGATCTACGCCGGTCTCGGCACCGTCCTGACCGTCGTGTCGTCGATCCCGGTGGCGTACGCGCTCGCCAAGTTCCGCTTCCGGGGCCGGAATCTGTCGCTGATGCTGGTCATCTCGATGATGATGCTGCCGCCGCAGGTCGTGATCATCCCCATGTACCTGTTCTGGGCCAAGCAGTTGGACCTCTCGGGCACGCTGTGGCCGCTGATCATCCCGATGGCGTTCGGGGACGCGTTCTCGATCTTCCTGCTGCGGCAGTTCCTGATGACCATCCCGAACGAGTACCTGGACGCGGCGAAGGTCGACGGCTGCGGCGAGTTCAAGACGCTCGTGCGGGTCGTGCTGCCGATGGCCAAGCCCGGTATCGCGGCCGTGGCGCTCTTCCAGTTCTTCTACGCCTGGAACGACTACTTCGGGCCGCAGATCTACGCGTCCGAGAACCCCGGTGCCTGGACGCTGAGTTACGGCCTGGAGTCGTTCAAGGGCGCGCACCACACCGACTGGAATCTCACCATGGCCGCGACCGTGCTGGTCATGGCCCCCGTGATCCTCGTGTTCTTCTTCGCCCAGAAGGCGTTCGTCGAGGGCGTCACGCTCACCGGAGTGAAGGGTTAACCAGGTATGCAGTGCCTTCCCGGGGGACGCTGCCCCCAATTGCCGCTCCGCGGCGGGCCGGACCCCCGGCAGATAAAGAGCGTCCCCGGCGCCCGGAAGCGAGGAAACCTCCAGTGAAACTCACCGTGGTCGGCGGAGGCTCGACCTACACACCCGAACTCATCGACGGCTTCGCCCGGTTGCGGGACACCCTGCCCGTCGAGGAACTCGTCCTCGTCGACCCGGCACCCGAACGCCTGGAGCTGGTGGGCGGGTTGGCCCGCCGGATCTTCGCCAAGCAGGGGCACCCCGGCAAGATCGTCACGACGTTCGACCTGGACGCCGGTGTCGAGGGCGCCGACGCGGTGCTGCTCCAGCTCCGGGTCGGCGGGCAGGCGGCCCGCGAGCAGGACGAGACCTGGCCGCTGGAGTGCGGCTGCGTCGGCCAGGAGACGACCGGCGCGGGCGGCCTCGCCAAGGCGCTGCGGACCGTACCGGTCGTTCTCGACATCGCCGAGCGGGTCCGGCGTACGAACCCGGACGCGTGGATCATCGACTTCACCAACCCGGTGGGGATCGTGACCCGTGCGCTGCTCCAGGCCGGACACAAGGCAGTCGGCCTGTGCAACGTGGCGATCGGCTTCCAGCGGAAGTTCGCCGGACTCCTCGGGGTCACCCCGGCCGATGTGCACCTCGACCATGTGGGCCTCAACCACCTCACCTGGGAAACCGGTGTGCGGCTCGGCGGTCCCGAGGGCGAGAACGTACTGCCCAAGCTGCTCGGCGAACACGGCGACGACATCGCCGCCGACCTGAGCCTGCCCCGCGTCCTGCTCGACCGGCTCGGCGTCGTCCCGTCGTACTACCTGCGCTACTTCTACGCGCACGACGAGGTCGTACGGGAACTGCGCACCAAGCCGTCCCGGGCCTCCCAAGTGGCCGAGATGGAACGTGAGTTGCTGAAGATGTACGCCGACCCGGCCCTCGACGAGAAGCCCGCGCTGCTCGCCAAGCGCGGCGGGGCCTATTACTCCGAGGCCGCCGTGGACCTGGCCGCCTCGCTGCTCGGCGGGGGTGGCAGTCCCTACCAGGTGGTGAACACGTACAACAAGGGGACGCTGCCGTTCCTGCCGGACGACGCGGTGATCGAGGTGCAGGCCGCCGTCGGCGCCAAGGGTGCGACTCCCCTTGCCGTGGCGGAAGTTGATCCGCTGTATGCGGGGTTGATGGCCAACGTGACGGCCTACGAGGACCTCGCCCTGGAAGCCGCGCTGCGCGGGGGCCGGGACCGGGTGTTCCGGGCGCTGCTCTCGCATCCCCTGATCGGCCAGTACGAGTACGCCGAAGCCCTGACCGACCAGCTGATCGCGCACAACCGGGAGCACCTCGCGTGGGCCTGACCGCAAGTGTCCTCGCCATCGACGCGGGCAACAGCAAGACCGACGTCGCGGTCGTGGCGGCCGACGGGGAGATCCTCGCCACCGCGCGCGGCGGCGGGTTCCGGCCTCCGGTCGTGGGCATCGGGACGGCCGTGGACAAGGTCGCCGAAGCCGTCGCCCGCGCCTTCGCGGAGGCGGGAGTGAGCGCGGTCGACCATGTGTCGGCCTGTCTCGCCAACGCCGACTTCCCCGTGGAGGAGGAGCAGTTGGCCGCCGCGCTGCACGCACGCGCGTGGGGCACGAGTGTGGAGGTCCGCAACGACACCTTCGCGATCCTGCGGGCCGGCATCACCGAACCGCGCGGAGTCGCCGTGGTCTGCGGGGCCGGCATCAACTGCGTCGGCATGCGGCCCGACGGCCGCACCGCCCGCTTCCCGGCGATCGGCCGTATCTCCGGTGACTGGGGCGGCGGTTGGGGCCTGGCGGAGGAGGCCCTGTGGCACGCGGCCCGCGCGGAGGACGGCCGCGGCGGTCCTACGGCCCTGGCGCGCACGCTGCCCGCGTACTTCGGCCTGGACTCGATGTACGACCTGATCGAGGCCCTGCATCTCGAACACGTCGAGCACCACCGTCGGCACGAGTTGACACCTGTGCTGTTCGCGACGGCGGTGGACGGCGACCCGGTGGCCCGGTCGATCGTGGACCGGATGGCGGAGGAGGTCGTGGCGATGGCGACGGTCGCGCTGAGCCGCCTGGAGTTGCTCGACGAGGAGGCGCCGGTGCTGCTCGGCGGCAGCGTGCTCGCCGCCCGGCATCCCCAACTGGACGACCGTATAAGGGAGTTGCTGGCCGCCAAGGCGCCCAAGGCGGTGGCCACGGTCGTCACCGCGCGGCCGGTCCTCGGGTCCGTGCTGCTGGGCCTGGACCACGTGGGCGCCCCGGCCGAGGCACATGCGCGGGCCAGGGCGTATTACGAGCACTGACGCCCGGGAACCGAACAGATTCCCACGGCGTATTCATGGACAGGGGGGCGGTGCGGGGCGTTGTGTGGTGCCGGAAATCCGGTCACCGCGCTGCGATCCGATCAAGATCCAGTGAAGACCGGTGCGGAATGTCAGTCCTGGCGGCGATACTTGCGCCGACGGGATGACCCTGGGGGAGGTCAGCAGTGACAGAACCGCCGAAGACAAGTACGGCGCCACCGGGCACCGCCGTGCCCACGATGCCGGTGCTGCCGCCGCAGTCGGGCCGGTCGGGGGCGCCCACGCCCCGGCGTACGCCGGACGCGGCGCCCGCGCGCCGTACGGCGTTCGCCGAGGGCGTCGACCGGCTGCGCGCGGCGGCCACCACCGAGCCGGGCCGGCTGCGGGCCCTCGGCGCGCTGCTGGCCGTGCTGGTGATCGCGTTCGGCGTGGTCACCGCCTGGCAGACCGACAGCCGGGCCACGGCGGCCGACGACGTGCTCCACCGCAGCCAGCCGCTCAGCTCCGACGCGGCGGACATCTACCGCTCGCTCGCGGATGCCAACACGATGGCGGCCACCGGTTATCTGGCGGGTCTGCAGGAGACGCAGGCGACCCGCCAGACGTACGAGGCCGACATCAAGAGGGCCGCCTCGAAGCTGGTCACGGCGGCCGCCAACACCGACCCGGGCTCGTCGTCCGCGACCTACATCACGCAGCTCAACGAACTGCTGCCGCAGTACAAGGGCCTGGTCGAGTCCGCCCGCGCCAACAACCGGCAGGGCTTCCCGGTGGGCGGCGCCTATCTGCGTGCCGCGAACGACATGATGCAGAACAAGATGCTCCCGAAGGCCCAGGACCTCTACAAGAACGAGAACGCGCGGCTGAACACCGACTACGGGAACGCGACGCCGTACCCCTGGTTCGCGATCGCCCTCGGACTCGTCGCGCTCGGCGGCCTGGCCTACGCCCAGCGGCGCAACTACCAGCGCACGAACCGGGTCCTGAACCACGGCCTGGTCGCCGCCTCGGCCGCCACCGCGGTCGTCCTGCTGTGGGTGGTCGTCGGCCACACCGTCGCCCGCGCGGGCCTCAACGACTCCTACGACCACGGGGTCAAGTCGCTCACCGTGCTGCACGACGCCCGCATCGCCTCCCTCAAGGCACGCAGCGACGAGAACCTCATCCTGGTCAGCCGCGGCTCGGAGACGACGACCCTCCCGGACAAGCGGGTCGTGGACACCTACGACTGGGAGTACAACCGGCAGCTCACGGCGCTGGCCAAGGGCCTGAAAGTGGCCGACTCGCTCGCCGACGACTCCGCGGGCCGCGAGCCGGTCGCGGTCGCCAACAAGTCCATGCTGGTGTGGAAGTCCCGCCACGGCCAGGTCAGCAAAGACAACAACGACGGCGACTACCAGGCCGCGCGCCAAGGTGTCATCGGCGACGGCAAGTCGACGGCCGAGTGCTTCACGTCGGTGGACGACTCGCTGAACCTCGCTCTGACGCACGAGACGGAAGAGTTCAAGCAGTCCGCCGGTGACGGCCTGGACGCGATGACCGGCCTCACCGTGGGCGCCGCGGTGCTCGCGGCGCTCGGTGCGGCCGGTGCCGTACTGGGCATCGGGCGCCGGCTGTCGGAGTACCGGTGAAAGGGGGCGTGACGATGCGGGCACGGAGTGACTTTTTTCGCCGCCTGAGCGCTGTACGACGTGTGCGGGCCGGTCTGCGGGGCTGGGGCGGGGTGGGTGCGATGGCGGTCGTCTGCGTCCTCGCGCTCGCCTTCGTCCTGCTGCTGCCGCTCACCCAGTCACGCGGGGAGGCCGGCGCGGACCTCGGCGGACAGGGCACGGCCCAGGGCATCCAGGCCAAGGCCGCCAAGTGCCAGGAGAGCACGGTCCAGGACCAGAGCCCGCCCCCGTCGGACGCCGACGGCACCACGATCAACGCCATCAAGGAGCGCGGCTACCTGAAAGTGGGCGTCGACCAGAACAGCTACCGGTGGGGCTACCTCAACCCGAACAGCTCCGGCGAGCTGGAGGGCTTCGACATCGACCTCGTGCACGCCATCGCCAAGAACATCTTCGGCAGCTCCTACAGCGCGAGCAAGGTGCATCTCCTGGCCATCCCGACCGACCAGCGCATCCCGGCGGTCCAGCAGAAGCGCGTCGACATGGTGGTCCGCACCATGACGATCACCTGCCTCCGGACCGATGACGTCGCCTTCTCCGCGCCGTACTTCGTCACCGGCCAGCAGGTCCTCGCCCCGAAGGTGTCGACGATCAAGGGCTACGACAACACCCTCGCCCACAAGAGGGTCTGCTCGGCGGCGACCTCCATAGCGAACACGCGTCTGCGCGCGGACAAGGGCCACAAGATCCCCGCCACGGTCGACATCCTGGAGCCCGTCCCGAACCAGCTCGACTGCTTGGTGGAGCTCCAACTCGGCCAGGCGGACGCGGTGGTGACCGACGGCGCGCTCGCCGCGAGCCAGGCCGCGCAGGACCCGACGGTGGAGCTGAAGGGCGCCCCCTTCACCACCGAGTACTACGGCGTGGCGATGAACAAGAGCGCCACCGACCTGGTCCAGCGGGTCAACCGAATACTGGAGACCTACCGCACCAGCACCGGCCCCGACGGCTGGCACGCGTCCTACACGAAATGGCTGCTGCCCACCCTGGGCAAGGACTCGCCGTCCGCCGACCCGCCCATCCCGCACTACAAGTGACGGACCGTCAACAACCGAACGACACAACGGACTTCCGACAGAACACAACGCAGCGAGAGGTGATCGATGGGCGGCGTCACGGGACCCCCCGGGCCGGTAATGGACCGGGACGAGGTGGACCGTGCGCTGGCGCGGCTCGGCGCGGAGCACGAGGCCATCGAGACCTCGCTCCTCGCCCTCCAGGACCACGCGGGCCGCAGACTCCTCGAAGGCGCCGAGCTGACCGGCACGACCAAGGAGCGCTGGGCGTCCACGGACGCGTCGATCACGCTGCTGTGGGCGTACTTCGACGCCTACACGGACGCGTTCCACGCCGCCCAGAGCATCCGCTCCCGGCGCCGCTGGTCCAGCCGTGAGGACCTGGTCGAGCTGACCGAGCTGCTGCGCGGCGAGTCCGTCACGGTCGCCGGATCCACCGCGGCGACGGCCAACATGCCGACGCTGACCGGCGGTTCGAGCAAGCTGAGCCACCAGTTCTCGCTGAACTCGCTCGTCGACGAGATGAACGACCTGTACGCGAACTCGCTGGACATGGTCGTCACCTCCGACGCGGTGTGGTCGGCGCTGCCCGCCCGGATCGATTTACTGGCCGCGGAGTTGCAGCGCACCCGCCAGCTCGCCCACTCCGTCGGCGTCCGCCCGGGCGAACACCCGGCGGGCGACGACCTGGAGCGCATCACCAGCACCCTGACCGAGCTGCGCGAGCGGGTCATCTCCGACCCGCTGGCCTACTGGGTGCGGGCGCAGGGCAGTTCGGCCCCCGGCGGCGGCCGCCCGGACACCACGGTCTACGACCGGGAGGCGCGCGCCCTGGAGGACGTGCGCCGCGAGATCGACGCCGTACTGACCGTCCGGCAGGACGCGGAGGCGCGGCTGGTGAAGCTGCGGGACGTGCTCTCCCGCGCGGACCGCACGCTCGCCGAGGCGCGCACCGCGCGCGGTGAGGTCCTCGCGAAGATCGCCGCCACGGAGGTGCCGGCCGTCAGCGGACCGCCGACCGTACTGCAGGAGCAGTTGTCGACGGCCGCCGAGTACCGCAGACACGCCCAGTGGCACCGTCTGTCCCCGCTCCTGGAGTCCCTGGAGCAGAAGGCGGAGGACGAACTGCTGCGCGCCCGCGAGTCGTTGACCGCGGTCACCCAGCCGCTAGCGGTCCGCGCGGAGCTGCGCGGCCGCCTCGACGCGTACAAGGCGAAGGTCGCCCGGCACGGCCTCGCGGAGGACCCGCTGCTGATCGAGCGGTACGACGCGGCCCGCCGCATGCTGTGGAGCGCGCCCTGCGACCTGCGCGTCGCCGAACAGGCGGTGCTGCGCTACCAGCACGCGGCGGCCGAGCAGTTCAACGCTCCGCGGACACAGCCGCAGGGCGGTCCCGAGGACCAGAGGGGGCCGGGCGCGTGAGTGACGAGGGAGAAGCGGGGTCGGTCATGAGTGAGACACAGCGGAAGTGTCAACGGCCGGGCTGCGAGGGCTCGTACGAGGACGTCGGCGGCGGCGAGCTGTACTGCGACACGTGCGGTCTGGCGCCGGCGGTGTCGGCGTCCGGGGCGATCGGCTCACCGCCCACCGGGATGACCAGCGGTAAGGGCTCGCGGGGTGCGGGCAGCGCCAGTTCCCGTACCAGCAGCCGCAGTTCGCGTACGTCGTCGCAGTCGGCGAAGTCGCGGCGCTCGGTGTCGGGGCGGCTCTCGCGCTCGGAGTCGGGCCGCTCCACGGGCCGTTCGGTGTCGGTGCGCAGTTCGGGTTCGTCGTCGGGGACCTCCAGCCGGGGCCGGCTCGGGGTCGGTCTGGTGCAGGTGCCGGGGGTGCCGCGGCCCGACCCGCGCGAGATGGTCCTGGAGAACCCGGAGGTGCCCGAGCGCAAGCGGTTCTGCTCGCGCTCGGACTGCGGCGCGCCGGTGGGGCGTTCCCGCGGCGACAGCCCTGGGCGCACGGAGGGCTTCTGCACCAAGTGCGGCAACCCGTACTCGTTCACGCCCAAGCTCGAAGCCGGCGACATCGTGCACGGCCAGTACGAGACCGTGGGCTGTCTCGCGCACGGCGGTCTCGGCTGGGTCTATCTCGCCGTGGACCGCGCGGTCTCCGATCGCTGGGTGGTCCTCAAGGGCCTCCTCGACACCGGCGACCAGGACGCGATGGAGGCCGCGATCTCCGAGCGGCGCTTCCTCGCCGAGATCGAGCACGCCAACATCGTGCGGATCTACAACTTCGTGGAGCACCTCGACCAGCGGACGGGTTCGCTGGACGGGTACATCGTCATGGAGTACGTCGGCGGCAAGTCCCTCAAGGAGATCGCCAACGACCGCCGTACGGAAAGCGGGAAGCGCGATCCGCTGCCGGTGGAGCAGGCCTGCGCGTACGGCATCGAGGCCCTGGAGGCGCTCGGCCACCTGCACAGCCGCAACCTGCTGTACTGCGACTTCAAGGTCGACAACGCGATCCAGACCGAGGACCAGCTCAAGCTGATCGACATGGGCGCGGTGCGCAGGATGGACGACGACGAGTCGGCCATCTACGGCACGGTGGGCTATCAGGCGCCGGAGGTCGCGGAGGTCGGCCCGTCGGTGGCGAGCGACCTGTACACGGTCGCCCGCACCCTCGCGGTGATGACCTTCGACTTCCAGGGCTACACGAACATCTTCGTGGACTCCCTGCCCGACCCGGACAACATCGAGGTCTTCCGCCGCTACGAGTCGTTCTACCGGCTCCTGGTCCGCGCCACCGACCCCGACCCGGCCCGCCGGTTCGCCTCCGCGCAGGAGATGGCCGAGCAGCTGACGGGCGTCCTGCGCGAGGTCGTCTCGCTGCAGACCGGCCGGGCCCGCCCGGCGCTGTCCACCCTGTTCGGCCCCGAACTCAAGGTCACGGACACGGAGTTGTTCCCCAAGCTGGACGGGGACGTGTCCCTGCTGGGGGCGAGAGCGGCCCAGCCGCCGAAGCGGACCTCAAGTGCCCGCACCGGCACGGCACTTGCTGAACGGCCCACCGGCGGCCCGGTGTTGACCGCGCTCAACGGCAGCGCGCCGAGCACCGTCAAGCAGGTCGACTCCCCCGCCGTGGCCCTCGCGCTGCCCGTTCCGCACGTCGACCCGACCGACCCCAACGCGGGCTTCCTGGCGGGCCTGATGGCGACCGCGGCGACCGAACTGCTCGGTGCGCTCGCATCGGCGCCGTCGCCGTCCGTGGAGACCCGGCTGCGGCAGATCCGCGCGTGGCTGGAGAACGGCGACTCGTACACCGCGCTGGACGCCCTGGCGAAGCTGGAGGACGAGCGGCCCGACGACTGGCGGGTGGTCTGGTACACGGGCGTGGCCGCGCTGTCGACCCGTGACTACGAGGCCGCCGCGCTGTCCTTCGACGCGATCTACGACGCCTTCCCGGGCGAGCCCGCGCCGAAGCTGGCGCTGGGCCTGTGCGCCGAGGTGCTGGGGCAGTTGGACAACGCGGCCGAGTACTACCGGCTGGTGTGGTCGACCGACCCGAGCTATGTGAGCGCGGCCTTCGGCCTGGCCCGCGTCCAGTTCGCGACCGGCGACCGGCCGGGCGCCGTACGGACGCTGGAATCGGTGCCCGAGGCGTCCATCCACTACACGGCCGCGCGCGTGGCCGCCGTACGGGCGCGGCTTCGGGAGCGGGCCGCGACGGCCGACGACACGCCGTTCCTGGACGATCTGACCGCGGCCGCCGGACAGGTGGAAGCGCTGGAGGGATACGGTCTGGACGCCGTCCGGCGCGAGCGGTTGTCGGCCGAGGTCCTCGGCCGCGCCCTCGACTGGATACTCTCCGGAGGCCAGGGTTCCGTGCCGCTCACGCGGCGGGAGCTGCTCGGCAGCGAGCTGGACGAGCGGGGACTCCGCTTCGGCCTGGAGCGTTCGTACCGCACGCTGGCCCGGCTGGCACGGGACGGCGAGGAGAGGATCGACCTGGTGGAACGAGCCAACCGTTACCGCCCCCGGACGTGGGTGTAGTTGATGTCGCAGATGCCCCAGCTCGCCGCCTGCCCGAGCTGCGAAGAGCCGCTCGAATCGGGTGACCGCTTCTGCGGTGCGTGCGGATACGACCTGTCCGCCGTGCCCGCGCCGCCGGACGACCACCCGACGCTCACCATGAACGGCGCGGTGCCGCTCCCACCCGAGGAGGCAGCGGACGTGAACTGGCCCGTGGTACCCCAGCCGGAGGGCGCCGAGACCTCGCCGACGGTCCATCTGCCCACCGACCTGGCCGGCACCGACTCGGGCGGCACCCCCCTGCCGTCCAACGCCCCGCTGCCGCCCACCGGTTCACCGGTCTCCCCGGCCACGGGCGTACGGTTCGACCGGCCGCCGGAGCCCGACGAGTACCCGCTGCAGGCGCCGGACCCGCGGGTCGCCGCCGATCCGCCGACCGCGGGCGAGGGCGTCAAGGTGTGCGTGGCCTGCCGCTCGGGCCGGGTGGACCCGGACGGCTACTGCGAGAACTGCGGGCACGCCCAGCCCCGCGAACGCGACCACATGGAAGAGGAGTTGGGCCCGCTCGCGGCGGTCAGCGACCGCGGGCTGCGGCACCACCGCAACGAGGACGCCTTCGCCGTAGGACAGTGCCTGCTGCCCGACGGGGCGCCCGCGCTGGTCGCGGTCGTGTGTGACGGGGTGTCCTCGGCGACGCGGCCCGACGCGGCCTCGCTGGCCGCCTCGCGGCAGGCCGGTGAGGCGTTGCTGGCCGCGCTGCCGCAGGGCACGCATCCGCAGGCGGCGATGCACGAGGCGATCATCGCGGCCTCGCACGCGGTCAACTCCCTTGCCCAGGAGCCCGCGACGGCCCGCGAGCACGCCCCGCACCAGAACGCGCCGGCCTGCACCCTGGTCGCCTCCATCGTCACCCCGACCCTCCTGGTCGTCGGCTGGGTCGGCGACAGCCGCGCCTACTGGATCCCGGTGGACCGCAGTTCACCGCCGGCCCGGCTCACCGAGGACGACTCGTGGGCGGCGCAGATGGTCGCCGCGGGCCTGATGAACGAGGCGGAGGCCTACGCCGACGAGCGCGCCCACGCGATCACCGGCTGGCTCGGCGCGGACGCGTACGAACTGGAGCCGCACACGGCTTCCTTCAAGCCGGACCGGCCGGGTGTAGTGGTGGTGTGCACGGACGGACTGTGGAACTACGCGGAGTCCGCCGAGGAGATGGCCGAGGTCGTCCCCCCCGACGCCATGGTCCGCCCGCTGCACAGTGCCCAGGTCCTGGTCGGCCACGCGCTGGACGGCGGGGGCCACGACAACGTAACAGTGGCCGTCGTACCGTTCCCGGTACCGCCGCAAGGGGCAGTAATCGGCTGAGGCCACATAACTAACGGGGACGGCCTCGGACCGGTGGGGACCGGTCCGCACATAGTCATCGCCCCATTCAGGTGGGGTACTTGAGGGGGATCAGAGTAGGCATGGCCAATTTCTCGAAGTCGAACGTGCCACAGTTCTCGGTCGACGTGTACCAGAACGAGTACCTGCCGGAGGGCGGGCGTGAGGTCAACGCGATCGTCACGGTGACCTCGACCGGCGGCGGCACCATCGGGAGCCCGGTCGCGGCGCCCCATCTGTACTCGGCCGGGCAGGGCCCGGACGCGGCCGTGGCGATCATGGTCGACTGTTCGGGGTCGATGGACTACCCGCCGACCAAGATGCGCAACGCGCGGGACGCCACGGCCGCCGCGATCGACACCCTGCGTGACGGGGTGCACTTCGCGGTGATCGGCGGCACGCATGTCGCCAAGGAGGTCTATCCGGGCAGCGGGCGGCTCGCGGTCGCCGATGCCACCACCCGCGAGCAGGCCAAGCACGCGCTGCGCAAGCTGAGCGCGGGCGGCGGCACCGCCATCGGCACCTGGCTGCGGCTCGCCGACCGGCTGCTGTCCTCGGCGGACGTCTCCATACGCCACGGCATCCTGCTGACCGACGGCCGCAACGAGCACGAGGCGCCGGAGGACCTGAAGGCGGCCCTCGGCTCCTGCGCCGGACGTTTCACCTGTGACGCGCGGGGCGTCGGCACCGACTGGGAAGTGAAAGAAGTCACAGGGATCGCCTCCGCGCTGCTCGGCACCGCCGACATCGTCGCCGACCCGGCCGCTCTCTCCGCCGACTTCACCAAGATGATGGAGACGGCGATGGGCAAGGAGGTCGCGGACGTCGCGCTGCGACTGTGGACGCCGGTGGGCACGGCCATCAAATTCGTCAAGCAAGTCGCGCCCAGGGTCGAGGAGTTGACCGACCGCCGCACCGAAGCGGGGCCCCGCGCCGGGGACTACCCCACCGGGTCCTGGGGAGACGAGTCCCGTGACTACCACGTGTGCGTCGAGGTCCCCGAGGCCGGCATCGGCCAGGAGATGCTGGCCGCGCGGGTCTCACTCGTCGTCCCGCAGCCCGACGGAAGCACCCAAAACCTGGGCGCTCAGGGGCTGGTGAAGGCCGTGTGGACCGACGACATGGTGGCCTCCACGTCCATCAACCCGCAGGTCGCGCACTACACCGGCCAGGCCGAACTGGCACAAGCCATCCAACAAGGCCTCGATCTCCGCAAATCGGGTGATGTCGATGGAGCAACGGCCAAACTAGGACGGGCTGTTCAGCTCGCCAGCGTCTCCGGAAACGCGGATACTGCGAAACTGCTTTCGAAGGTGGTGGACGTGGTCGACGCCGCGGCGGGTACTGTGCGACTGAAGGCGAAGGTCGCGGAGGCCGACGAGATGACTCTCGAGACACGGTCCACAAAGACTGTTCGTGTAAAGAAGTGACCTAACCAGCACCACTCCGTGAGACCGAGAACGACCCTGTGCGAAAGGGGGACGCGCCGACATGCCGACCTGCCCGAACGGACACCAGTCGGGTTCCGACGACTGGTGCGAGGTCTGCGGTCACCGCATGGCCGGTGCCGTGCCCCCGCCCCCTCCCCCGCCCCCCGGCGGCGGCTACGGCTTTCCGCCGCCCGCGCCCGGCCGCGGCCCGTCCGCCGAGGCGGAGCTCTGCCCGCAGTGCCGCACGCCCCGCGAGGGCGGTGCGCCGTTCTGCGAGGAGTGCCGGTGGAACTTCCTCACGAACACGGCGACGTCGTACACCCCGGCCGCCCCGCGCCCCTCGACGCCCGGACCGGGCCCCGGCCCGAGCCCGGCGTCCCGCTTCCAGCAGCAGCCTCCGCCGCCCGGTCCGGGTCCCGGTCCGTCGTACGGCAGTGACCCCTACGAGTACCAGGGGTCGCGACCGTCGCAGATGAACCGGCCGGCTGAGCCCATACCCCCGTTCGGCAGTGACCCGGCGGGACGACCTGGAGCGCCTGGTGGGCCTGGAGGTCCCGGTGGACCTGGTGGGCCGAACGGTCCCGGTGCCTTCGGTGGCGAACGGCAGGGTGGGCCCGGTGCACCGGGTGGTCCGGGCTCGCAGGGCTTCGGTAACGAGCGGCAAGGTGGGCCCGGCGGACCTGGTGGTCAGGGTGGGCCTGGTGGCCCCGGCTCGCAGGGCTTCGGCAATGAGCGGCAAGGTGGGCCCGGCGGTCCTGGTGGACCCGGCGCACAAGGCTTCGGCAACGAGCGTCCGGGCGGTCCCGGTGGACCCGGTGGCCAAGGCTCGCAAGGTTTTGGTGGCGAACGCCAAGGCGGACCCGGTGGCCAGGGTGGTCCCGGCGGTCCGGGCGCGCAAGGTTTCGGCAACGAGCGGCAAGGTGGGCCTGGCGGCCCCGGCGGCTCGCAGGGCTTCGGTGGTGAGCGTCAGGGTGGCGGTCCCGCGCCCTTCGGCGGCAACGACCCGTCCGGCCCGCCGCGGACGTTCGGCAACGATGCCTCCGGTTCGCCCTCGCCCTTCGGCAACGAGCCGTCCGGCCGGCCCAATCCGTTCGGCAACGAGCAACCCCCGGGTCCCGGCGGCCAGTTCGGCAACGAGCGCCCCGGCCAGGGTGAGTTCGGCGGGGGCCGCCCCGGTGCCTTCGGCGGCGAGCGGCAGGGTCCCCCCGGACCGTTCGGCAACGAGCCCTCGAACCCGCAGGGTCCCTCGGGCTTCGGCCCCGACCCCTCGCGGCCGATCCCGCCGCCGCCCGGACCTACGCCCCCCGCGGGCCCCGGCGCGACCAGCGGCGCCCCGCAGGCCTTCCAGCAGTCCGCCCCGCCGGCCCCGCCCGGGTTCCCGCAGGAGACGAACCGTCCGCAGCAGGGCGGCCCGTCCTTCGGCGGCGGTGACGACGACTGGGTGATCTCCCCGCCGACCCCCGGCTCCCCGGGCGGTCCTGGCGGTCCCGGCGGTCCCGGTCAGGGTGGCGGCTACGGCTATCCGCAGCCCGGTTCCACCCAGGCCCCGCCCCCGCCTCGTCAGGCGTACCAGCAGCAGCCGACGACGTGGATGGCGACGATCGGGCCGGACCGCGAGTACTTCATGGCGATGATGCAGCGCTCGGGACCGGAGGCCGCGGGGCTCAACCTGCCCGCGTACTCGCCCGAGCAGCAGCGGCAGCTCACCGGCAACCAGATCACCATCGGTCGCCGTCGCCACTCCACCGGCGAGTCCCCCGACATCGATCTGTCGGTGCCGCCGGAGGATCCGGGTGTCTCGCATCAGCACGCGGTGCTGGTGCAGCAGCCGGACGGGAGTTGGGCGGTCGTCGACCAGAACTCGACGAACGGTACGACGGTGAATGGTGGCGAGGAGCCTATTCAGCCGTTTGTGCCGGTGCCGTTGCAGGATGGGGATCGGGTGCACGTGGGGGCTTGGACGACGATCACGGTTCGGCGGGGCTAAAGACGTGTCGTTTGTCGTCTGCGGCGCCGTTGTGGCTGGTCGCGCAGTTCCCCGCGCCCCTTTCGGGGCGCTGTAGTTAGCGGAGAGGCCAGGTGTGCGGGCTCTCCGGGGCGTCCAGCCATGCCCTCGCCCCCACACCGGTGACCGTGATGCCGTAGCGCTCTCGCCCAGGCCTCCCTTCCCGTTCCCACAGGTCGCGGGCCTCCCTCGGATCGAGCGTGCCGTGGGTGAGGGTCCGGAGGAAGCGGAGTAGTTCGTGGTCGCCGGAGCGGTGCGGGATCTCGCCCTGCACGGCGGGCTCCGTGCCGCGTAGGGGGACGAAGTACGCGGCCGTGTTCAGGAAGGTGCCCTCGGCGTACGTGGCGTCGTGGACGGTGAGGGCGATCAGGCCGGTGGCCAGGGGGGCCAGGATGCGGGCGCCGGGGGTGCACTGGGCCGGCCAGGCTCGCGGGATCGACGTCAGGGCGCAGGTCGCGATGATCCGGTCGTAGGGGGCGTGCTCGGGGACTCCTCGGGAGCCGTCGCCGGTGACCACGGTCGGGCGGTGTCGGGCGGCGGCTAGGTGAGTGCGCGCTGACTCGGTGATCTCCGGTTCCAGGTCGACGGTGGTGACCAGTCCGTCGCCGAGCCGGTGGGCGAGCAGCGCCGCGTTGTAACCCGTCCCCGCGCCGATCTCCAGGACCCGGGCGCCGTCCGTCACCCGCAGTTCGGCCAGCATCCGTGCCATCAGCGAGGGCTGGCTGCTGGACGACACCAGCTCCCCGTCCCGCAACCGCGTGGCGAGCGGTACGTCGGCGTACACCCCGCGCAGCCAGCGTTCCCGGGTGCACGGGTCGGGGCTCCCGCCCCACAGCCGCTCGTAGCCGCCCTCGACACCGACGTAGTAGTACGGCACGAAGAGATGCCGCGGCACCGACGCGAACGCCGCCCGCCACCCCGGGTCCGTGTCCCAGGCGCCGCTCAGCCCGATCGCCCGCACCAGTTCCGCCCGCGCGGAGACGGCGACGGCATCCAGGTCTTTGTCGAGAGCGTGCGCGCTCATACGTCCACTGTCCTGCCGTAGGGGCCGGGAGGCGAGCGGTCGTAGGTCCGAAGTCCTCCGTCGCCCGGTCTGAGACCATGGGAGCGTGACAGAGATTCGGCGCGGCACGCTTCAGGAGCAGACCTTCTACGAGCAGGTCGGCGGGGAGGAGACCTTCCGCCGCCTCGTCCACCGTTTCTACGAGGGCGTCGCCGGGGACCCGCTGCTGAGGCCCATGTATCCGGAGGAGGACCTGGGCCCGGCCGAGGAGCGCTTCGCCCTCTTCCTGATGCAGTACTGGGGCGGCCCGACGACGTACAGCGACAACCGCGGCCACCCGCGGCTGCGGATGCGCCACGCCCCGTTCCAGGTCGATCAGGCCGCGCACGACGCCTGGCTGAAGCACATGCGGGTCGCCGTCGACGAGCTCGGGCTGTCCGAGGAGCACGAGCACACGTTGTGGAACTACCTGACGTACGCCGCCGCCTCGATGGTGAACACGGCGGGCTGATCGCCTTACAGGGTCCGGGAGTTGGCGCGCTCAGCGCACGCTGACGCCGAGCGTCCCGACTCCCGCCCTGCGTACGGCGATCGAGCCGTACGGCGTGCGCAGCCGTAGCCATGCTCCCGATGAGAAGAGGCCCAACTCGCCGCCGGGGCGCAGGAATCCGAGCGACTGGGCCGCGTGGACCGCGCGTACCGGCAGTGAGGTGTCGCCGACCGTGCGGGACCAGATCTCCCGCCCGACGCGGTCGAGTTCGGTGCGCGTGCGGGTCTCGGGGGTCAACTCCTGGGTGCGGGAGCGGAATTCGGCGACTCCGGCCGCGATCATCCCGCGCAGTGCCTGCGGGCCGGGGAGGCCCAGCTCGGGGGTCCAGCCGCGGCGGGGCGGCAGCACGCCGGCCCACGGCGGGCCGGTCACCGCGGCCGGTACGCCGGCCGTGGCTGCCAACTCGTCGAGGGTTTCCAGGAGTTCACCGGCGGAGACGGTCACGTCGAGGGTGACGTCGAGACCGTTCTCGTACGGCTTGGCGAGGCGTACCGCGCGGATGGCGAGGACCTCGAAGGACGGCGGACGCCCGAAGACGGCGAGGGCCGTGCCGGCCGCCTGGAGGCGGACCGCGGCGCCGCGGTCGTAGTGGAGCAGCCGGGAGAGGAAGGCCGCGAAGTCCGCCGCCTCCCCTTCGTCGGCGAGGTGGAGGACCGTCATGCGGCGACGGCCTCGTCCTCGGCGTCGTCCCGGTATTCCTCCAGGAACTCGCGTTCCTCGGCGGTGATCCGGCGCGGGCGTTGGACTGCGAAGTCGAACGGGACGACGACCGTGGAGGCGCGGACGTAGATCTGGTCGCCGTCCTTCACCTCGTAGGTGATGGTGAAGGACGCCGCCCTGATCTCGGTGATCCACAGCTCGATGTCCACCGGTGTGTGCCGGTGGACGAGCTGGCGTTTGTAGTCGATCTCGTGGCGCGACACCACCGACCCCTGCTGGAAGTCCTTCTCCGGGCGGAACAGGAAGTCGATACGGGCTTCCTCCAGATAGCGGAGGAAGACCACGTTGTTGACGTGGCCGTACGCGTCCATGTCCGCCCAGCGCAGTGGGCAACGGTAGATGTGGCGCAAGAAGATCAGCCCCGGGTCAGCTTCTTGTAGGTGGCGCGGTGCGGACGCGCCGCGTCGGCACCGAGTCGCTCGACCTTGTTCTTCTCGTACGACTCGAAGTTGCCCTCGAACCAGTACCACTTCGACTCGCCCTCGTACGCGAGGATGTGCGTCGCGACCCGGTCCAGGAACCAGCGGTCGTGGGAGATGACCACGGCCGCACCGGGGAACTCGAGCAGCGCGTTCTCCAGCGACGACAGGGTCTCCACGTCGAGGTCGTTGGTGGGCTCGTCGAGGAGCAGCAGGTTGCCGCCCTCCTTGAGGGTCAGCGCCAGGTTCAGGCGGTTGCGCTCACCACCGGAGAGGACACCGGCCGGCTTCTGCTGGTCCGGGCCCTTGAAGCCGAAGGCGGACACATAGGCCCGCGACGGCATCTCGACCTGGCCGACGTTGATGTAGTCGAGCTCGTCGGAGACGACGGCCCACAGCGACTTCTTGGGGTCGATGTTGGCGCGGCTCTGGTCGACGTAACTGATCTTGACGGTGTCGCCGACCTTGATGGAGCCGGAGTCCGGGGTCTCAAGGCCCTGGATCATCTTGAACAGCGTGGTCTTGCCCGCGCCGTTGGGACCGATGACCCCGACGATGCCGTTACGCGGCAGCGTGAAGCTCAGGTCGTCGATGAGAACCTTGTCGCCGAACGCCTTGGAGAGGCTCTGGACCTCGACGACGATCGAGCCCAGACGCGGGCCCGGCGGGATCTGGATCTCCTCGAAGTCCAGCTTCCGCATCTTGTCGGCCTCGGCTGCCATCTCCTCGTAACGGGCGAGGCGCGCCTTGGACTTGGTCTGACGGCCCTTGGCGTTGGAGCGAACCCACTCCAACTCCTCCTTGAGCCGCTTCTGGCGCTTCTCGTCCTTGCGGCCCTCGACCTTGAGGCGCGTGGACTTCTTCTCGAGGTACGTGGAGTAGTTGCCCTCGTAGGGAATCGCACGGCCGCGGTCCAGTTCGAGGATCCACTCGGCGACGTTGTTCAGGAAGTACCGGTCGTGAGTCACGGCGACGACGGCGCCCGCGTACTTCTGGAGGTGCTGCTCCAGCCAGTTCACCGACTCGGCGTCGAGGTGGTTGGTGGGCTCGTCGAGGAGGAGCAGGTCCGGGGCCTCGATCAGCAGCTTGCAGAGCGCGACGCGGCGCTTCTCACCGCCGGAGAGGTTGACGACCGGCCAGTCGCCGGGCGGGCAGCCCAGCGCGTCCATGGCCTGCTCCAGCTGCCCGTCGAGGTCCCAGGCGTTGGCGTGGTCCAGGTCTTCCTGGAGCTTGCCCATCTCGTCCATCAGCGCGTCCGAGTAGTCGGTCGCCATCAGCTCGGCGACCTCGTTGAAGCGCTTGAGCTTGCCCATGATCTCGGCAGCGCCGTCCTGGACGTTCTCCAGGACGGTCTTGGTCTCGTCCAGCTCCGGCTCCTGCATGAGGATGCCGACGCTGAAACCGGGTGACAGGAACGCGTCACCGTTGGAGGGCTGCTCGATGCCCGCCATGATCTTGAGAACGGTGGACTTACCGGCACCGTTCGGCCCGACCACACCGATCTTCGCGCCGGGCAGGAAGCTCAGCGTCACGTCGTCAAGGATGACCTTGTCGCCGTGCGCCTTGCGCGTCTTGCGCATGGTGTAGATGTACTCAGCCAAGAGAAACCGTCCGGCAGCTTGAAATCTGGAGTGGGCAGATGTAGTCCATCTTGCCTGAGGTCCCGGCTTGGGTGGTAACTCGTTTGGCCGGGGGGCTGTGAGCTGGGGGTTCTGGGGACGGCTTGTGGGTGGGGTCGTGAGGCGGGTCGGTGGTGGGTGCACGGGGGTGAGCGGGGAGCATGAGCGGGGGCGAGGCCGAGGCCGAGCACCGGGAACTGTTGGTCCGGCTGCTGGCCGGCGACGACGAAGCCTCCGTGGCCGCCTCGGAGGCCCTCTTGGGCGGCGCCGCCCACGTCGTGTGGGACGGGACGTGGCCGGCCGAGCGGTACGCCCACACCTATGCGATCAGGCTCCGGCACACGCGCCGGACGGGCGTCGAGACCCTGGGCCTGGAACGGGCGGTGCGGCTCCTCGGCCTGCACGGCCGGCCGGTGCGGCTCGGGCAGATCACGGCAGCCGACGGGGCGTGGATCCACATGGTCTTCCTCACCGAGGACGGCGACGCGCTGGTGGCCTGCACCGGCGTACGGCGGGCGCCGGGCTCACTTCCGTGAGCCGGTGAGCGTGGCCGGCCTCACCACCCGCAGTCGATGTCGGTCATTGCTCCTCGGAGCACCGGATCGGTACTCGTACCGCTGATCACCAGCAGGCCGCCGTCCTGCTCCCAGTCCAACTCGTACGCGCCGTCGGCGATGGGCCGGTACCCGTCGTCGACCACCCAGGAGCCCGCCTCGCCCAGCGCCAGGCCGGTGCGCCCCACCGCGTACGCCTCGCCGTTGCCGATCATGAGGAACGACGTCTCCCGTACTACGGCTGTGCAGCCGCCGGGTCCCGTGGGGCGCAGCACGTAGTACCGCGCGTCCAGGTCGCCCACCGCTCCCCAGGCGATGCCGAGCGTCCCCACGCCGATCAGCAAGGCGCTCACCGGCGACACCCACCTCGCTCGTGTCCCCGCGAGCCGCAGGGCCTGCGCCCGTCCGGCCGCCCGGAGGAAGGTCCACCACAGGGCGAGGGCGAGCACGAAGAGAACACCGCTCACCTCCCAGTCGGGGACCACGTGCCCCCACACCAACAGCAGGAGGTTGCTCCAGCTCACCCAGGCGGCGAGAGCCAGGCTCGCGACGCCCGCCGCCGTGAAGGTGCCGGGCGACAAGCCCTCGCCGTGCCGTATGCGTGCTTCGGTCATGGCGGGTACGACTCCCCGAACGCGCCGACAGTTGCGCCGGGAAGCCGGAAAACTGCCGGGGGTCGGCGCTTCCTCAGCCCTGTCCGGGCTTGCGGTCCCGCAGCAGGACGAGGGTCGTGGCGCCGATGCCGACCAGGCCGAGGGCGAGGACCGTGATCATCGGGGTGATGCCGGAGCCGCCGGTCTCGGCGAGGTTCGTGTCGACGGTGGTGCCGCCGACCGTCGCGGGGCTCGGCTCGCTGAGCGTCTGCGTCACGGCACCGCCCGCGTCGCTCTGCGTGCGGCAGTCGAGGACTCCGGCGAACCGCTTCGCGTAGCCGTTCGGCGCCGTGATCGTGAAGTCGTAGGCCTGGTCCTCCTGGAGCGGGATCGTCACCGTTGCGGACTTCCCGGCGTCGATGCCGTGCTCGACGCCCATCAGCTCGAAGGTGAACGTCTCGTCGCCCTGGTTGGTCGCGGTGATGTCCAGGCCGCCGTCGGTGCAGTTCTTCTGAGCCGACAGTGCCGGTACGGCACCGCTCTCCGCCCAGTCGGCGCTCGCGGCGGCGGAGACCGTCGACTCGCTGGAACCGGCGAGGATCTGTGTCTGGCTTCTGCTCTCGGAGGTGAAGGCCCGGCCGACGGGCACGGTGGTGGAGGCCTGCACGGTCAGGTCGGCGGACCCGGCCGTCGCGTCCTCGGGAACGTCGAAGAACACCTGGCTGCCGTCCGCCGCGGACGTGACGACCTTGCCGTCCTTGTCGACGATCCGGACCTTGGTGGTGGCGGCGTCGGCAGGCGGTGTCACCGTCACCCCGCTGGCGTTGGTGTGCACGGTCACCGGGCCGAGCCGCTCACCGGGGTGCCCGGAGACCGCGGGCGGGTCCAGGGTCAGCGAGGCCTGCGGCTCCGCCACGTTCCGCGCGCTCTTCTCCAGGTAGTCCGCGAGCTTCTCGGCCTGCGGGTCGACCGCGTCGACGTCGGCGCCGTCCGAGTAACGCCAGATGGCCACCTGCGTACCGGCCGCCGCGTCCTGCTCGGTCAGGCCCTTGGTGCCGGCCTTCGCGGAGAGCGCGGCGAGGTCGTTCACCTGCGGGTAGGAGTGCTGCAGGATCCAACGGATCTTGCCCGCGCTCTTGTTGGCGCCCAGCGACGTGCCGCTCCACGCGGTCTCGTGGTACTTGGCGTCCCGCTGGGTGGGGTTCTGGAGATCGACGCAGTACGTCTGGAGGGTGCCGCCGCCGTCCACGGACATCTCGAACAGGCCCGCGGAGACCTGCTGGTCGCCCGTGTCCGCGTGGATCACGGCCTCGCCGTACGTCTTGAGCCCGCCTATCGTCGCCGTCGCCCCGCCCTGGGTCTGCGGTGTCTCGTCGGCGACGGCCGGGCCGGCGCCGGCCAGCACTCCGGCGGCGACGAGTCCGCACGTCCAGGTCGCGGCGACGAGGCGCACGGCACCCCGGCGACCGCGCAGGGACAGCGCGGGGAACGCAGACAACACGGACAACGCAGATGACACGGAATTCCCCTTCGAGCAGGACCCGTCGACGTGGGGGTGCGGTCCCACCAGCAGAATCAGAGCACCGGGAACTGTGCCCGAGCTATGCCCGGCATCCTAGGGACGCGGGCGCACCGCCTTCTCCAGTCGGGTCATCGGATAACCGATCCGACTCGGAATCGTTATCCCCAAGATCGCCTGCGAGCAGGGCTTATCGACAAATCCACCGGGTCTTTCGGAGCGCATTCATCGATAAGCCGCAGTTCGATCAGCTCGGGGCATTCACTGACATCACGTCACCACGAGCGGCTCTGCCCGGTGTTGGTCGGCGGAATCGGCACGGGTGGCGGAATCGGCGTCCGAATCACCGGCCGAATCCCCGCCCGGTGTCTCCCAGTTGGGCTCCGGCCGGGGCGGAGAGGCCGCCGTCTCCTGCTTGTTGGCCCGGCGGAAGGCCGAGGTGCCGCGCGCCAGGTCGTGGCCGATCGCCACGGCGTCGATGTCCGCCGAGGACCAGTTCGGCTGTCCTTCGCGTACTTCCGTCCGCACCTTCAGCCGGCCCTGGACTACGACGGGGTCGCCGACCGACAGCGACGCCGCCACGTTCGTGGCCAGTTGGCGGTTGGCCCACACCGTGAAGAAGTTGGTGTGGCCGTCCGTCCACACGTTCTTCTCGCGGTCGAAGTAACGCGCGGTCACCGCCAGCCGGAACCGCGCCGACGGTCCCGTCGCCAGATCCCGGTACATCGGCTGGGTCGCCACATTCCCGACCGCGCACACCATCGTCTCGTTCATCGCGTGTCCCTCCCTGACCCGGCCCCGCGAGGCCGGACGGAAACGCGTACGGGCCCGTCCCGTACGGCTGCAGTCAGACTGCCTCCGCCGAGCCGGGCCCGCTGAGCGCTGTGGACCACCGCCCACCTGTGGAAAACCTCATCACCCGGACGAGCGAACGACGTCCGGACCCCGGTTCACCCGGCCCCGATGCCCGCCCCCGTGACCCGCCCGTACTGCTCCCGCACCTCCCGGTACCGCAGCAACTCCGCGGCCAGCGGATCGAGCACCCGCGCCCGTCCACACCCCGCGGCCGCCTCCCGCAATCGCCGCTCGGCGTCGAGGCCGTAGCGCCGGGCGGGGCCGCGGGCCGCCAGCCGGCAGCTCCACTCGACGAGCGGGCCGCCGATGATGCCGGCCACCATCAGCAGCACCGGCACCCCGAGATTCGGTGCCATGAACCCGATGATCTGGCCCACCAGCCACAGCCCGCCGACGACTTGGAGGATCGTCATGGACGCCTGCGCCAGTACGGCCGCCGGCCACCACCCCGGCCGCGGCGGCCGCCCCACCGGCAGCCCGGCCCGCGTCGCCAGCTCGTCCAGCGCCTCGGGCAGCCCCTGCGCCCCGCGTACGGCCGCCTCCCGCACCGCCTGTGCCCACGGCGCCGGCAGCCCGCCGGAGGCCCGGTCGGCGACCGTACGGACCGCCTGTTCGACGCGCTGGCGTGCCGTGGCCTCCTCGTCCGCCTGAACGCGGACCTGCAGTCGGCCGGTCGCGGGTTCGCGCCGGTCGTTGTACCAGCGCCACAGCCGCAGCCAGGGCGTGCCGCAGGCGCGGTTGGCGTTGCGCAGCCAGGCGCGTTCGGCCGCCTCGCCCGCCGCGGTGGCGCCCACGGAGTCCGCGAGCCGAGCGGCGAACTCGTCCCGCGCCTCCTCGCTGAGCCCGGTGCGCCGCCCCGTGGCGTACACGGGCCGCAGTCGCCACGCCGCCGCGTCGACATCGGCCGAAATTCGCCGTGCCGCTGCTCCACGATCCGCCACGAACTGGCCCAGAACCTCGCGCAGTTCGGGGATGCCGTCCCCGGTGAGCGCGGACAGGGAGAGCACGGTCGCGCCGGGTTCGCCGTACTCCCCCAGGGCGATGCCGTCCTCGTCGAGCAGTCGCCGCAGATCGTCGAGGACCTGGTCGGCCGCTTCCCCGGGGAGCCGGTCGATCTGGTTGAGGACGACGAACATGACCTCCGCGTGGCCCGCCATCGGCCGCAAGTAGCGCTCATGGAGGATCGCGTCGGCGTACTTCTCCGGGTCGACGACCCAGATGACCGCGTCCACGAGGGCCAGCACCCGGTCCACCTGCTCGCGGTGCGCCACGGCCGCCGAGTCGTGGTCGGGCAGGTCCACCAGGACGAGCCCGCGCAACTGGGCCTCCATCTCGGCGCTCTGCAGGGGGCGTCGGCGCAGTCGTCCCGGGATGCCGAGCCGGTCGATGAGGGTGGCCGCGCCGTCGCTCCAGCTGCACGCGATGGGTGCGGCGGTGGTGGGTCGTCGTACGCCCGTCTCCGAAATGGCCACTCCGGCGAGCGAGTTGAACAGCTGCGACTTGCCGCTGCCGGTGGCGCCCGCGATGGCGACCACGGTGTGCTGCCCGGAGAGCCTGCGCCGCGCCGCCGCCTCGTCGAGCACCCGCCCCGCCTCCGCGAGGGTCCCGCTGTCGAGCCGGGTCCTGGAGAGCCCCACGAGTTCCCGGAGCGCGTCGAGACGGGACCGTAGCGGCCCGTCGTACGCCAACGGGGCCGGGACCGGCGCGGTGTGGTGCGCGGCGTGCACGGCCTGCGCACGGGAGGCCCTGATCTCCACGGCGGCGGCCTGCTGCGCGGCGGTGGTCTCGTTGACCCGCCGCGCGATCAGCCCGTCGTCCCAGGAGCCGGTCGCTTCCTCGGGGTCCGTGGGGTTCGACGGGTCCGTCGGGTTCACCGGGTCTGCGGACGCCTTGGATTCCGTACGACCGGAGGTGTCGGTCGGCACACGCGCGTGGTCGTCGACATCCTCCGGGTCACCCACTTCCTCCGCTGCCTTCGCGTCCTCTACGGGGAGGCGGTTACCGGAGGTTCCCTCTGAACCGCCCTCTACAGGGGAGGGATCGGCGTGATCCATCTCGTCCGTGTGTTCGTCCGTGTGGTCCTGGTCAGTGACGGCAGTCACCGGTCACCTCTCCTTCTGCAGTACGGACAGCGCGGCGATGAGTTCGGCCTGGGGTTCGGGGTGCACGTCGAGGGCGTCGAGCGGGGCGAGCCGGCGTTCGCGCTCGGTGTGCACGACCCGGTCCAGATGGTCGTTGAGGAGTCGCCCGGCGCGGTCGCGCAGCCGCAACGCGCCGTGGGCGCCGATCCGTTCGGCGAGCCCCTCGCCCGCGGACCGCGCCCTACGGCCGCCCAGCAGGGCGGTGGCGACCAGGGCGGCGACAACCTCGGGGTCGGGCGCGATGCTCCGGTCGAGGTCGGCCACCTCCTCCTCGGCGTACTCCTCCAACTCGCGCCGCCAGCGCCGTACCGCCATTCCGATGCGGTGCTCGGCGCTCTCCAGGGACGGATCGCGCTCGGTGAGTTCTGGGGCGCCCGCGGCCGGTTCGCGGCGCCAGGCGTCGTCCACGCGCTCGTCGGCGGCCGTGACAGCGCACAGCAGCAGTGCGGCGAGGCTCTCCGCGAGGGCGTCGAGGAGTTCACCGGCGGAGCAGTCGAGCGGGAAGGCACGCCAGCGCTTCAACGCGTCCCCGGCGAGCACGGCCCCTGCCTGCAACCGCCCCCGCACACGCGCGTGCTCGCTGTCGTACGCCCCCTCGACGGCGGCCGTGAGCCGTAGCGCGGCGGCGTACTGGGCGGCGGCGGCGCTGGCCAGTTCGGGCATGCGCGACTTGAGGGAGTCGAGGACGCCGTAGGCCGTGCGGGCCATCGACTCCTGCCGGGCGCCCGGGTCCTGGGTCTGCTGCACGAGCCAACTCCGCAGAGTGGCCACGGCACTGGCCGGAAGCAGCCCCCCACCCCAGGCGGATTCGGGCAGTTCGGGCACCGTGAAGCGGGGTACGTCGCCGAGGCCGGCCTTGGCGAGCAGGGCGCCGTACTGTCGCGAGACCTCGGACACCACCTGGTGGGGCACCCGGTCGAGGACGGTCACCAGGGTCGCGTTGTGCTCCTTGGCCGTGCGCAGCAGATGCCAGGGCACGGCGTCGGCGTAGCGGGCGGCCGTGGTGACCATGACCCAGATGTCGGCCGCGCAGATCAGTTCGGCGGCCAGCACCCGGTTGTCGGCGACCAGGGAGTCGATGTCGGGCGCGTCCAGGAGGGCGATTCCGCGCGGGAGGGTGTCGGCGGTCTCGATCCGCAGCACACGCATACCGTCCTCACCGGGGAGGAGCAACTCGTCCCCTGGGTCCTGATGAGGCACCCACACGCGCGTGAGGTCGGGCAGCACCCGCATGCCGCTGAACCAGTGATGGTCCTCCGGGTGGCAGACCAGCACCGGTGTGCGGGTCGTCGGCCGCAGCACGCCTGCCTCGCTGACCCGGCGCCCGACAAGGGAGTTGACGAGGGTCGACTTGCCCGCGCCGGTGGAGCCGCCCACCACGGCGAGCAGGGGTGCTTCGGGTTCTTTCAGGCGGGGCACCAGATAGTCGTCGAGCTGGGCGAGCAGTTCGTCGCGGTTGGCACGCGCGCGTGGAGCCCCCGCCAGGGGCAGCGGGAAGCGTGCGGCGGCGACACGGTCGCGCAGGGCGGAGAGTGCGTCGAGCAGCTGAGGCCGTACGTCCAAGGTCACCACATGTGAAGAATGCCCAATTTTGGGGGAATTCTGAAGCATATGCGCATGCCTGCGCGCCGACAGAACACAACGGACGGAAGGGATGACTGGGGCATGGGCACAGTCCAGGCATAACGAGTGCACAACACCCGTGGCGCGGGGCACCAAAAGCGATGCACGATTCGTACCTGCCTGCGATTATCAGGACCGCTTCACTGAACCTCCACATCGAGCCACGGAGGTGAAGCAACAGGGACAAGGACCCGGGAGCCCTATCCTTGTCCCCGGCAACGTCACGGACCGGCCCACACCCGGGCACACCACGACCGAGGCCACACACCCGGCCCCCGTAGCTCAGTGGATAGAGCAGGCGCCTTCTAAGCGCTTGGCCGCAGGTTCGAGTCCTGCCGGGGGCGCCCAGCTGTACTCCACATTTCTGCAGGTCAGACACCTTTCCCCGCCTACCGGCGGTCCCGCCGGCCGGTCGCGCATTGCCCTCTTCCCCGCAGAAGGCTTCCGATGCTCTGCATGGGTATCGCCCAGACAGACGCACCCTTCAGCATCAAGCGGGGGTTGCACGTCCGCCCCACCGCTCCCCCAAGGTCGCCGCGGCCCGCCAGACGCCCGCCCCCGCTTCCCCTGGGCCTGGCCGCCTGGGACGCCCTGTATGTGTCCCTACGGCTCTGGCTCCGGCGGACCCGCTCCGCCTCCTGCTCCGCACCGGTAGCCGGTCTGACGGGCCGCTGACCCGGCTCGGTACAGATCGGCGCGGCCCGCAGATGGCCGGGGCGCAGAGGCTGGATCGTTCCGGTCCAACGCGCCTGCGGGCAGCGCTGATCCGCAGTGAGGCGCCGCCCGTGAGCACCGGCTGCCGACCCGGGCCACTCGTCCCGGAGGAGCCGGCGGGTGTCTCCGGTGGGAGCCGTCACCCTGGCCGCCCTGCCGCCTTAGGTGGCACCGAACTCAATGTCCGCGGAGCAACCGCTCCTGGCCGCGCCCGCGTCGGCCGGCAGCCGGACAGATCCGCACGAGGAGAGGAACACAAAGCGCACGAGGGGAAGTTGTCTTTGCGCCCACTCATGAACTAGATCACGCCACTTCAGTCCCTTTTACGTTGCGCCTGCAACGCGTGATGCGAGAAGCTGTTCGAAACGCTGTGAGCCATGGGCGGCGCACGAGGACACCGTGGCAGACGAACAGCCGTCACGCACAACACACTTACGGGGGTGGGTGAATGAAGTTCGACATGGGGTCGACGACCCTGTCGGATCTCGGCAAGAGCACCGTCGGTTCGAGCGACGACCTGGGCACGCTGATCAAACTCCTGATCCAGGCGGCACAGCCGCTGGAGGGGAAGTTCAACGGGGCCGGCAAGGCCGCCTTCGACACGTTCAAGGCCCATGCGGACGAGATCACGAACGAGCTGAACGGCTCGCTCGGCGCGATCCTGGGCGGCCAGTCGGGTATGGACACCGCGTTCGGCACCGGCGATGTGGAGCTGGGCGACAACGCGCACCAGAACATGGGCGCCGCCAACTTCGACGCGGCCCGCTTCGGCGCGCGCTGACCGCCGCGGTCGGCCGCCAAATCCTCAAGTCGCCTTCACCATCGCTGTTTCCAAGGGGGAACCCGCTCATGGGTCAGAACCAGGACCGCCGTTCGTACGACATCGGCGCCTCCACCGAGGTCCAGGGCAGCCTCGCCGGCGTCATCGGCCAGTTGGAGCGCGTGCTGACCGACCGCGACCGCGCGGTCAAGGCCGCGATGGCCGACTTCACCGCGGACGGCGTCGCCGACGAGTACCACGGCAAGGAGCTCCGCTGGCACAAGGCCGCCGGTGAGGTCCGCGAGATCATCCGGCTGGTCCGCTCGACGCTGGAGCAGAACGACGGGACCGCGCAGTCGACGCTGGCCAAGGCGAAGTCGGCCGTCGACAACATCGGCTGAAGCGGCGGCAGGCATACGCCGGTCAGCTGCCCGGCAGCACGGGGACGAGGGGGAACGTTGTGACGAGGTGGGACATCCATCCGGCCGGGGTGTACGGCGTGCTGTCCAGGACGGGGACCGCGGCGAAGGACATGTCCGACGCGGGTTCGGCGATGCAGGGCAACCTTGAGGAAGCGGCCTCCGCGGCCGGGACGCTGACCAGCCAGTACGGGCCGTACACGAGCACGGTCGGGTTGGTCGGTTCGGCACTGGGCCAGTTCGCGGAGCACTGGGGCCGGGACCTCCTGTACATCGCCGAGCGGACCTCGAAGTCCCTGAATGGAGCGGACGAGGCCACCCGCTTCTACCTGGCCGGCTCCCTGGAACAGGCGGAGAACGCTCAGCGGGAGGCGGCCAGGGAACCGAAGGTGGACATGCCCGGCGCGGGTGAGACGGACCATCACGCGGGGGGCGAGTAACGATGGGCGGCGAGGCGAAGCTCATCGATCCGTCCGGGATCCCGCACTTCATCGGCGACCTGGCCACGCTGGACACCGATGTGATGCTGCTGACCGCGGACGCGGGCCAGTTCCGGGCGTCCGGCTCGGATGTGCACACCGAGTTCCAGGGTCTGTCGGCGTTCTACGAGGCGCCGGAGGCGGAGCAGCTGTTCGCCACCACGCTTCCGGTGAAGGAGAAGTCGGACGCGTTCGCCGACGACCTGGAGAAGGTCGCCACGGCCCTGTCGGACTACGGCTTCGAAGTCCAGCCACTGGTCGACAAGTTGGGCGCGCTCAAGACCGACGCCACCGCGTTCGTGAACTCGGTCACCGGAGACGACGACTGGCGCAAGGACCAGGACAAGGTCGACCACAACAACGACCTGTGGCACGACGTCAACCACACGGTCGCCGCCTTCCAGGCCGCCGAACGCACCGCCTACAACAAGATCATGACGCTGATCGGCGGAACCGGACTGACCGCCGACGACGGCTCCCACGGCAAGAACATGTACGGCTACGACGCCGACGACCTCGACCACGCCGAGGCAACCCCCTGGGGCACGGCGGTCGAGCGGGAGTACGAGGGCTGGGCCTGGCTGGCCCATCAGTCCAAGCAGGTGTGGGACGGCATCTGGCACGACGGCGTCATCGCCACGATCCACGGCCTGGGCACCATGTTCGGCTCCGACGGCTGGGACGCGGCCGGCGAGGCCTGGAAGAACCTCGCCAAACTGGGCACCGCCTCCTGGCTCACCACCGCCACGCTGGGCGCCTGGTGGCTGACCCCGGACGACCAACTGCCCTCCTGGCTGCGCGATTCACGCACGGTCTACAAGCAGACGGTGAAAGGCTTCGTCGCCTACGACCAGTGGAAGACCAACCCCGCCCGCGCGGCCGGCGCGTTCGGCTTCAACGTACTGACGGTGGTCGGCACCGAGGGCGTCGGCGGCGCGGCAAGCGGCGCGGGCAAGGCGGGGGCCGCCGCTCGCACCCTGTCGGTGGTCGGCAAGGTCGGCCGGGCCATCGACCCGATGACCTATATCGGCAAGGTGGGCAAGTTCGCCTTCGTCAAGGTCGGCGACACCTTCGCCACGCTCAAGAATCTCCACACCGGCACGTACCTGGACATGGCGAACGTCGGCGACAGGTACACCCCCGCCGAACACCCGGTGCCCGTCGCGGAACGTCCGGTCGCCGTGCCCGACAACGCCATCGAGTACGTCGACGCCAAGGGCAACCCGGTCTATCTCACCCGGGACGGCCATGTCCTCAATGCGGATGGCAGCGTGCGTCAGCACGCGGACGAAGCGGCTCACGAACTCTCCTCGAACGACCGTAACGAGTTGGGTGCTCCAGCCCGCGAGAATCACTCGCGTGAGCTGGTCGACGCTGACGCACGGGCTGAACACTCCACTGGCACCACTCGATCTGGTGGGCAGGATTCGGGTCGGACAGGCACCAACGACGGCAGCCACGCGGCTTCGGGCGAAGACCGTTCCGGCAGGTCCGCCGAGACAGGTTCTACCGAGCGCCCCAGGACAGACGGCGGAGCACGAGGGCACGGTCCCACCGGAGCGGGACACCGTGACGGCGTTCAAAGCTCCGGAACCGATCACAGCTCGGGTGGTCACGACAGCGCGAACCGGCACGAAGCACCAGTTCCCCATACCGAACCGCCCTCGGGCTCGTCTCCTCACGGGGCATCCGACGGGCATCAGCCGGACCCGGCGCATGGTCATACGCCAGAACACGACGGTCCGGGTACCCCTAGCGACGGGCACACGCACGGTGGAGCCTCGGACGGGCCTCCCGACATCGACCCGGCCAAGTACACCAAGAACGTCGACGACCTCTCACAGGCCCACACAGGCCGTATGGAGCCGGGACAGGAAGCCGGAGTCCTTGATGAGCTGTCCCGCGCCAAGATGCCCGAGCCGGACCAACAGAAGGTGCTTCGTGCTCTGCGTAAGGACCCGTACGGGGCCGGCGTCGCCGAGATGATCTCGCGGGGGCATCTGCGCGACGTCGAGGGGTACAAGAAACTGTTGGAGATGTGCAAGCAGGGACCGACCAAGGCCGATCCGAAGGGCATGGTTCCGGCCTCGTACATGGCCATGCGGCTCGCCACCGATTTGCAGGAGCACGGCGTCGGACGCGTCGGGGTCGAACTCGACACGCAGACGTTCGATCTCGACGTCTACACCCGGCACACCGACGGCTCCGTCGACTACGGCTACCAGCTCAAGGACGTCACCAACATCCAGGGCATCAAGAGCGCTGCGGTGAAGGCTGCGAAGCAACTGAACCATGAGGGGATGAGCCACCGCGTCGCAATCCTGGACGTTCACCAGTCGATGGGGGACCTGACACCCAGGATGTTCAATGAGGCAGAATTTCGAGCGCGGAGCGCTGGCGCGACATTCCTCCTTCGCTTCACCGATGGCTCCATTACCGTGCCTCCGAACGGCCCCACGTTCCCGTAAGGAAATACCTTGTCGACTTTGATGCGTGCACCGCGGGAGCGCGGTTCGTGGTTCTGGGATCTCTACGACTTCGACGCACCGGGCCTGAAGCCGGCCCTTTCGCTCGCGGCACGCATGAGTGACGTGCTGACCCGATATCAGCTTCTCACCCCGGTTCGGCTGGAGTATGTCTGGAGCGTCATGGGCGCTGGGACTACCGGCGTCACAACCACCCTTGAGCTCACCAAACCGCTGCTGACGGATCCGGACCTTGCTGATCGGGTCCGCGGTAGCCGCCCGGCCGCACACCCTGCCGCCGACATCTCCGACTTCAACGTCCTTGGTGCGGGAACATGGATGGATGAGGAAGGACAACCCCGAACCGAGTACCGATTGGTCGACCTGTCCATCTCCACGGCTCCCACCGGCCTCTGGGCCGATCTGTCCGTACATCACGACATTTGGGGCCGGTACGACTTCGCAGGGCGACCGCACCCCGAGATCTACCGGAACAATGCTCCACGGCTGACTGCTGCGTTGAAAGATCTCACCGCACTGCTGGGCACGGCCCCCGAGCCTGGAGAACCGACGTATTTCGGAACGGCCACCGTTGACGGGCTCGCTGAGCCGGACGCGGATGACAACGGCCTGGGCCCTGACCTGACGGACTGGCTTCGATGACTGGGGACGCGCCGAACCGGCTTGCCATGACAGCCGGAAAGCGAAGGACGGATAGCAGGTAACTGTGGCAGCGCAGGACTACGACAGTCAGCTACTCGAGTCGATCTCGGTCCGGCGCAGGCGGCTTCGGGATGCCGTGCTGTTCGGTGGGCAGCGGCAGCGGCGTACCGTGGACGAGCGGCTGGGCAAGGTGTTTGCGGGTGTGGTGATCGCCGCGGTGTTGTGTGCCGGTTGTGTGGGGTGGTCGTTCGTCTCGCATCGGGTTCTCGGCCAGAGTTCGAGTCCTTACGGGACCTCGACCACCGTGCCGTCCTCACCACCCGCCGAAACACCGGCCGGTACGTCTACTACCCGATGATAGGTTCGAACGCGTGATATCTACGGGGGTATCGAGCCGTGCGGGGCTCGCGTTGAGCCGGGTCACTCTGGTTGGTGAGCGCCGACGAGTCGATCTTGTGCTGCCGTCGCAGGAGCCGATCGGGCAGCTGCTTCCCGAGGTGATGCGGCTGCTGGGCGACCGGGTGGGTGTGCGGCCGCAAACACGTCATCTGGTGGCGGGCGACGGCAGTGTCCTGGACCTGGACGCCACCTTGGAGTCGGCGGACGTGGCAGACGGTGCGGTGCTGCGGCTCGTCCGGGTGGAGGACGCGCCGTCCGCTCCCGTCGTCCACGATGTGACCGATGAGGCCGCCGCCGATCTCGACGTACGGGCCTGGCGGTGGCGGCCCGCCGCGCGCCGCGTCGTCGCCGGAGGGGCGACGGTCGGGTGGGCGCTGGTCGCCTCTGTCCTGGCGCGGCAGGAGTTCGCCGCGCAGAGCGTGGGCGTTGTGCTGGTCGTCGTCGCCGTGCTCGCCGCGGTCGCGGGTGCCGTGCTCGGCCGGGCCGGATTGCGCGGGCTCGCCGGCACGCTCATGGTGACCGGTGGCGTGTTGGGTGTGTTCGGAGTGTGGAGTCTGGCCGATGCCCAGGGCTGGTCGGGCGCGGTGCGGCTGGCCGGTGTCGCGGGGGTGGCGGCCGTCGCGTTGCTGTTGCTCGGATGGTGCTCGCCGCTGGGCCGCGGCGGGGTGTTCGGGGCTGCCGCGCTCGTCGTGGGCGGGGTGTGCTGGGAGGGTGCGCTCGTCCTCCAGTCGGCGGGGCGGGCCGGCGCACTGCTCGCCGTCGTGTCGGTGGTCGTGCTGGGGTTGCTGCCTCGGTTCGCGTTGATGACGTCGGGGCTTTCGGGGCTCGACGACCGGCGCTCGGGCGGCGTGTCGGTGAGCCGGTATCAGGTGTCGACGGCGCTCGCGGCCACGCACCGCGGGCTGGCGCTCGCGACGGTGGTGACAGCCGTGTCCGCCGCGGTCGCCGGGGTGCTCGTGCTGCGTACGACCACGGTGTGGACGGTGCTGCTCGCGGTGGCCGTGGCGCTGGTGCTCGCGTTGCGGGCGCGGGCGTATCCGCTGGTCCCCGAGGTCGTCGCGCTGCTCGTGGCGGCCGCGGTGGTGGCGGTTCGGCTGGCCTGGGTGTGGCAGGAGCGGTCCGGTGCGGCCGGGCCGCTCGCGGTGTTGGTGGTGCTGGCGACCGTTCCGCTGGCCGTGCTCGCGGTACAGCCGCCCGAGCATGTGCGGGTGCGGCTGCGCCGGTTCGGCGACGTGCTCGAGTCGGTCGGGGTGATCGCGCTCTTCCCGCTGGTGATCGGCGTCTTCGGGGTGTACGGGCGGCTGCTCGGCACCTTCGCGTGAGCGGGAGAGCGTGAGGCGGCAGGGATGAACGGGGCTCAGGGCGGTTGGCAGGACGAGGTGTTGCGCGAACTGCGGGGCGGCGCACCGACGCCGACAGATCCGGACACCGCACCGACGCCGACAGATCCGGACACCGCACCGACGCCGACCGGTCCGAACGCCGCGCCGAACGCGAACGGCGCGGCCGAGCCCGGTACTACGGCGGACCAGACCGAGACCCGTACTACGGCGGAACAGCAGCACGAAGTGGAAGGCGCCGGGGCCCCACTCACGGTCCGGCACCCCGACGATCAGCGCTCCGACCCGGGGCAGCCGTCTCCCCCGCGCACCGCACCGGCGGCAACCCCGGGCGAGACACCGCCGCATCGGCCGGAGACCCTGGCGCCGTTGCCCGGGCAGCTCCCGCAGCCGGTGCCTCGTCCCGTCTCTCCCCACACCCTGCCGTACTCCGACGCGACCGCCTCGCCCCTGCCCGCGCAGCCGCGCCCCTCTGCCGGCGAGCCTCGGCCCCAGCTCCCGCAGCCGGTGCCTGAGCCTCGTCCCCTGCCGTACTCCGACGCCACCGCCTCGCCCGTACCCGCGCAGCCGCGCCCCACCCCCACCGAGCCTCACCCCCAACTCCCCTCCACCGCCCCGGGAATGCACGCGCCACTGCCCAACCCCCGCCCGAACCCCCAGGGGCAAGGCGCACCGGCGGTCCGCCCCATAGGGCCTCCGGCGGCCGGGCCCGAGGCCAGCAGCACGCCGGCGGTCCGCCACCGTCCCGGCAGCCCCAGCCTCCCCTTCCCCACCCCCGAGTCCGTGCCCACCGTCGACCCACGGCTCGCCCTCGCGCTGGGGAAGCCTTCGCACGGGGACTCCGTGGCGCGGCGGACCGGTGAATCGATCCGGCGCCTGACCTCATCGGCCTCTCAGGAGGTCACCGAGGAGACACGGATCGGGCGGGAGTTGCAGCAGCCGGTCACCACGGGCCGGGTGATCGCCGTGACGTCGATCCGGGGCGGTGTCGGCAAGACGACGACCGCCGCGCTGCTCGCCCGTACGTTCAACCACTACCGGCACGATCCGGTGCTCGCGCTGGAGGCGGACGCCGCGCTCGGCACCCTGCCGGTGCGGATGGGCGCGGAGTCGGTGCGCTGGTCGTGCGCCGAGCTGGCCCGGATCCTCACTCCGTCGATGCGACTCACCGACATCACAGGGTATTTGGTGCCGGTCTCGGACGGCGGCTGGCTGCTGCCCGCGAGTCAGGGACGCCTCGGCGCCCCGCTGGACATCCCCACCTACCGCACGGTGACGCTCGCCCTGCGCCGCTACTTCGCCGTCACGGTCGTGGACTGCGAGACCCTGCCCGGCGAGGTCGCCCGTACGGCGATGGACACCGCGCACGCCCGGGTGGTCGTCGCTCCGCTCACCGCCGAGGGCGTGGGCGGTACGCGCGTGGTCCTGGACTGGCTGGCCCAACTGCCGCACGAGGCCCTCGCGTTCACCGTCGTCGCCCTCACCTCGGGCACACCGGATCTGAATCTCGACCTGAAGACGGCCACAGCGCATCTGCGCGAGACAGGGGTCACCATCGTGCACCTGCCCTACGACCGGCATCTCGCGGCCGGCGGACCCATCCGTACGGAGCTGCTCGGCTCCGCCACGCGCCGCGCGGCCACGCGGCTCGCGGCGGAGGCGCTGCAGCGGGCGGTGCGGGTCCGTTGACGCAGCACCTGGTCCACCGCCCCGCCCGGGCCACCCGCCCGCTGCCCGCGGCCGAGGCGCGCACCATCGAGCCGCCGCCGAACCTGCCGGAGGGCAAGATGGGCAGCGCGGCCACCGCCCTGCTGCCGATCGCCGGTGTCATGTCGTCCGTGGTGATGATGACCGTCATCCGCTCCAGCCAGTTCGCGGGCCTCGGCGCGGTCGTGCTTGTCGTCGCGCTGCTGGGGGCCGTGGCGCTGTTCCTGTCGCAGCGCGGCAAGGCGCAGCGGCAGCGGCGCGTGCAGCGCGAACGGTATCTGGAGTATCTGGAGGAGCTGCGCGAGGAGTTGGGTGCGGCCGAGCAGGAACGACGGCGCGCCGCACGGGAGTTGAACCCTCCGCCGTCGGCTCTGTACGACCTGGTGCGCGATCCGGCCCGGTTGTGGGAACGGCGGCGTACGGACGCCGACTTCCTGCGGGTGCGGGTCGGCGTCGGTGACGTGCCGGTGCAGGACGTGGTGGTCGGGCAGAACTCGGCGAGCGGGGTGCTCACGCCGCCGGACCCGTTCATGCTGAACGAGGCACGGGCACTGCAGGCCCGGTTCCGGGCCACCGCCGACCATCCGCTTACGGTGCCGCTGGACCGGGTGGGCAACGTCAGCATCCTCGGCGACCGCGAAGGCGTACTGCGCGTCGCCCGGGCACTGCTCGCGCAGGCCGCCGTCACGCACGCGCCCGACGACCTGGCGCTCGCCCTCGGCGTACCCGGGGAGCGCATGGCGGAGTGGGAGTGGGCGAAGTGGCTGCCGCACGTCCTGGACCCCGAGGAGCTGGACGGGCCGGTGCCGGCACGTCGTATCGCACCCGATCTCGCTCAACTCGCGCGCCTGATCGGCGTGGACCTGAAGAAGCGCTCGTCGTACGCCGCCGAGGTGCGGCGCGGTCTCTCCGACCGCAACGCGCTGAGCCTCGGCGGCCGACTGCTCGTGGTGAGTGACGAGTACGGGGACAACGCGGCCGAACTGCCCCGTCCCGACACGGCTGTCGCCCTGGGCGAGATGGGCGTGACCGTGCTGCATCTGCTCGCCGAGCAGGTGCACGAACCCGATCAGGTGTCCGTGCGGATCACCGTCGACGGGGACCGGGTCATGGTCGAGGACCTGCGGGGCGAGCACGTCGTACGGGTCGCGGGAGTCCTTGATCCGGTGAGTGCGGCCGGAGTCGAGGGGCTCGCGCGGACGTTGGCACCCCTGCGCCTGTCCCCCGAGTCGGCCGCCGACGGTACGCCGGTGTCCGGCCCGGTGCACTTCCCCCAGCTGCTCGGCGTCGACGATCCGGCCGCCCTGGACCTCGGCCGGCAATGGGCGCCGCGCGGCGACCGCGACTTCCTGCGGGTGCCGATCGGGCTGGACGACCGGCACGAGCCGGTGCTGCTCGACCTGAAGGAGTCGTCCGAACTGGGCATGGGGCCGCACGGGTTGTGCGTCGGCGCGACCGGTTCCGGCAAGAGCGAACTGCTGCGCACCCTCGTGCTCGCGCTGGTGACGACCCATCCGCCCGAGGATCTGGCGATGGTCCTCATCGACTACAAGGGCGGCGCCACCTTCGCCCCCTTCACGACGCTGCCGCACGTGGCGGGAGTCATCACCAACCTGGAGAACCAGGCGGGCCTCGTCGAACGCGTGCACACCTCGCTGGCCGGTGAGATCAAACACCGTCAGCAGGTCCTCAAGGACGCGGGGAACATCGCCGACATCGGGCACTACCGGGCGCTGCGCGCCACCGGACGCCCCGATCTCGAACCGCTCCCGCATCTGTTCGTCGTGATCGACGAGTTCGGTGAACTCCTCACCGCCAAGCCGGACTTCATCGACCTCTTCCTCTCCATCGGGCGGATCGGCCGCTCCATCGGCGTGCATCTCCTGCTGTCCAGCCAGCGCATCGAGGGCGGCAAGCTGAAGGGCCTGGACACGTACCTGTCGTACCGGCTCGGGCTGCGCACCTTCTCGGCGGACGAGTCGCGTACGGTCCTGGAGACCCCGGACGCCTTCAGCCTGCCGCCGTTGCCCGGTTTCGGCTATCTGAAGGTCGACACGTCCACGTACACGAGGTTCAAGGCGGGCTTCGTCTCCGGCGCGTACCGCGGGCTGGCGCTCAGCGACGCGGTCGCCTCCGACGAGCCGTCGGCCTGGGTGTATCCGTCGTACAACACGTCGGCGGCACCGACCGGGGAGTCGGGTGACGACGCCGTGGCGGCGCCGCGCGAGCGGGAGGGCGGGCCCACCGTACTGTCCGCCGTGGTGGGCCGGCTCGCGGGCGCCGGCGAGCCGGTGCGGCGGATCTGGCTGCCGCCGCTGCCCGACGCGGTGACACTGACCGGCGCGGCCGGCCCGGTCCGGGCATCGGCGGACGGGCTGCAACTCGCCCACGGGGAGGGCCCGTTGCGGATCCCGCTGGGTGTCCTCGACGACCCGGCGCGGCAGCGGCAGGGCCGGTGGGTGCACGACCTGAACACGGCGGGCGGCCACACCGCCGTCATCGGCGGCCCGCAGTCCGGCAAAACCACGCTGCTGCGCACCCTTGCCCTGTCCCTCGCCGTGACCCACACACCGCACGACGTCGCGATCTACGGCCTCGACCTCGTCGGCGGCGGCCTGAGCGCCCTGTCCGATCTCCCGCACGTCGGCGGGATCGCCGGACGCGCCGACCACGAACGCGCCGCCCGCACCGTCGCCGAGGTGCGCACCATGCTCGCCGAGCGCGAGGCGGTCTTCCGCGAGCACGGCATCGACTCCGTCGACCAGCTGCGCACCCTGCGTACCCAAGGCCGGCTGCCGCAGCTCGGCTCCACGGACGTCGTCCTGCTCATCGACGGATTCGGCGCGCTGCGCGACGAGTTCGCCGACCTCGACGACGCGGTGGCCGAGCTCCTCAAACGCGGCAGCGGCTACGGCATCCACGTCGTGGCGGGCATGCTCCGCTGGAACGACGTACGCATCGCCACCCAGTCGATGTTCGGCAGCCGGATCGAACTCCGGCTCAACGATCCCTCCGACTCATCCGTTGACCGCAAGCTCTCCGAGACCCTGTCGGCCGACACCCCGGGCCGCGCTCTCACCGACGGCAAGCTGTTCGCACATGTCGCCCTGCCACGCCTCGACGCGCTCGCTCGGGCCACGGACCTGGGACCGGCCCTCGCCGAGGCCGCACGCTCCGTGCGCGCCACCTGGCACGGCGAACTGGCCGCTCCCGTACGGGTGTTGCCCACAAGACTGCCCGTGCAGCGTCTGCCCTCGACGGTCGCGGTGCCGCACGCGGTACCGATCGGCGTCGACCAGGAGTCCCTGTCCCCGGCCGTCCTCGACCTGTTCGGCACCGACCAGCATTTGCTCGTCCTGGGCGACAACGAATGCGGCAAGACGAACCTCCTCCAGCTGATCTCCCGCGCGCTCGTGGACCGCTACAGCGCGGACGAGCTGGTCTTCGGCGTCTTCGACCCACGGCGCGGTCTGCGCGGCACGATTCCGGAGCCCTACCGCGGCGGCTACGCGCACAACGCGAAACTCGCCTCAGCGCTCGCCACCGGCATCGCGACCGAACTGGAAAAACGCCTGCCGGAAACCGCCGACCCCGACACCATGACCGACGAACCGGCCTTCACCGGACCGCGGATCGTCATCCTCGTCGACGACTACGACATCCTCACCACCGCCGGCCAGCAGCCCCTCGCCCCCTTCCTGCCCTATATCTCCTCGGCCCAGGACATCGGCCTGCACTTCGTCGTCGCCCGCCGCGTCGCGGGCGCCTCGCGCGCCCTGTACGAGCCGTTCCTGACGACGCTGCGCGAGACCGGCGCGACGGCGCTCGTGATGGCAGGAGACCGCACCGAGGGCCAGCTCTTCCCGGGCCTGTACGCATCCCCACAGCCACCGGGCCGGGGCACCCTGGTCCGCCGAGGCCGCCGCCACCAGCTGATCCAGACGGCCCTCGCGGCAGAGACCAACCCCATGGAAAACACGGAGAGCGCGGAGAGCCCGGCGTGACCAAGGACGTCATCGCGCTCACCCCGAAGATGCCCGACACCCGCTCGCTCCTGGCAGGTCTGCACGCCGGCGGCCCCGAGCTGAGCCTGACCGCCACCGACGACGGCGCGGTCATCCAGCTGTGCACGGCGGCCGGCCGCCCGCTGGTCTCGGTCGAGGCCCCGCTGCTCGTCCACGTACCCGGCGAGGCCGAACGCCTCCTCGGCCCCCAAGTGACCGCGCCCGAGCCGCCGTTCTGGTGGACCGAGACCCGCGCCTCCACCGCCGCCCCCGAGGCGGAATCCCTCGCAGGGTCCGTGTGCGGACGCCTGACGATGCTGCTCGGCGGCACCACCTGGCCACCCGGCGCCGCCCACACCGCCCGCGTCGCGGTCCCGGACGACGCGACGCACGACGAGCGGACACCCACGCCCCCCAGCACGCCGGACGACGACCGCACCGAGACGGCAGCCCCGGCCCTGCCCGCCGTCGACGTCCTGACCGACTCGACCGCGGTCCTCCTCGCCGACCGCCCGCTCGTCCCCCTCACCGCCTGGCTCTCGGACATCCTGCGCACCACCGCACGGACGAACCGCGCACTCCACCTCGTCACACCACCCCACGTCCGCCTCACCCTGCCGCTGCGCACCGCACTGAGCGGCGCCCCCAACCGCTGGGTGATCCAGAACCCCGCAGGCGGCTACTACGACGGCCTGTCCGGCGCCCAACTCACCTGGCAGGACGGCACGTTCACCCCGACCGGCAGCGCCGCGGCCGACGC
Organism: Streptomyces prunicolor; assembly: GCF_045162825.1. Taxonomy (NCBI): domain Bacteria; kingdom Bacillati; phylum Actinomycetota; class Actinomycetes; order Kitasatosporales; family Streptomycetaceae; genus Streptomyces; species Streptomyces prunicolor. The sequence goes on from NZ_CP108676.1 coordinate 3,874,816, forward strand.
TTTCACCGCAGCGGCCACGCCCGCCGAGCAACGACAACTCACCGTGTCGTTCCGCACGGTGCACGCCGCCGACAGCGAGCTCGTCCTCGGTCGCGCCCTAGAAGCGGCCTGGCAGCACCTCACCGGCGCACCCCCCGCCGGCTGGGGTACCGCCGAACCCGTCAACCTCCCCTGGTCCCCACGCCAGTTGACCGACCTCGCCCGCGACCGGGCCCCCGCCCCCACCCACCTCATCGCCGTCGGCGCACCGGGCCGCCCCGCCGTCGCCACCCACCGCATCACCCGCACCACCGCCGGCGTCGCCCAGGACACGACCCTCACCCTCGGCTACGCCACCCCCGCCGAAGTCCCCCTGGACGCCCTGGAATCCCTCGCCGCCACGCTGGTCCACGAACACGACCTGACGACGATGCTCACCACCCTGCGCAACGCCCGCGCCGACCTCACCCTGCCCTCACACCTGGAAGCCCCGCCCCTCCCGGTCTCCTTCACTCTCGGCCCACGCGACATCCGCGCCATCGGTCTCACCCACGCCCGCCGCCCACCCCTCGCCACAAAGCCGCGGCAACTCGGCGCCCCCACCTACCCGGCCCTCCACTACCCACTCGGCGACGGAACCGACCCCGAAGCCTGGTCGGCACTCCAGAACCTGGCCAACCACCTCAAGAACGGCCCGGGCGTTACCAGTTCGGCACAGCTGCCGAGCTGAGCCGACTACGCACTGAGGAACCGGCATTCCCCGGTCACGGCGTGCACCGAGATGTTGGTGGGGCCGTAGAGCAGGTACTTGTCGTCCCTGGTAGCGAGATACTTCACGCCCTGAAAAGGAATTCCGCCGCCAGCCGCTCCGCCTGCTCCAGCGCACACATCAGTTCGTCCGCTGGTTAAAGGGATCCACCGAGTGACATTCATGAATGCTCAGAAATCGGCAATCACCAGTCTCGCCGTGCACCGAAATATGAGTAGTTCCGTAGAGGAAGTACTTGTCGTCCCTGGTGGCGATATATTTCGCACCCTGCCAGGCAAAATAGTAGAACTCACCCTTCCTTGCCTTCAGCTCATCCTCACCAAACAGGGCAACCTCACTGTCCCAGCCAGCGGATGTTTTCCGGAGGAATTCCGCCGCCAACTGCTCTGCCTGGTCCAACGTATACATCAGTTCGTCCTCATCAGCTTGAATGCCTTGTAATATGTGGGGTTGACAAATCCCGTTTGGACGTCAACGAAAAGTACCCGACCTTGATGGTTCACGACATTGAATACGTGCCCCGGCTCACCTAGGACAGGGGAGTCCCCTGCGACTATACCGCGAGCACCGTCTCCAGAATTTCGAATATGGTCGACCATGTCCCAGAAGCTCGTATCCTTGAAGCTTCCTCCATACACACCCTCCAGTCGATCGAGGGATTGCGGAACCTTTACGTATCCGGGCGCAGGATTAATTCCCTCGCCGCGCATATATCGTTCATAAGATTCGACGACGTAGGTACAGTTCATATTCCCTCCCTCGGGGTTGAACTGCTTCGCCCAATCAGAAAGATCGGTCGTCTCGTACGGCTTGACCGGGATCGCCGTCTTCTGCGGAGCGAGGCCGAGCGGATCGCAGGACACCAGAGGCCGGTCCACATACGCGACGGGATTCGCCGCCGGGGCCAGGCCGAGGGGGTCCAGGCTGGTGTACCGGCCCACTTCCGGGTCGTAGTACCGGAGATAGTTGTAGTTCAGGCCCGTCTCGGCGTCGAAATACTGTCCCGGGAGACGGAGGGGCGTGTAGGCATTACTGCCCACCGCCCAGGACGTTTTTCCCCAGTGCGTGGCCCGGGACCGCCAGGCGATTTCCCCGGACTCGTCGATCAGTTCGCGCGGAGTTCCCGAAACATCGGAGACGATGGCGAAGAACCGGGCGTCGATCTCCTCCTGCGTGCTCTCGGACACGGCCCGGCGCTCGCTCTGGGCGATCGCTTCGGCACCGTAGAGATGCCACGTCATCGTCACCGAGTCGCGCGGGTCCCCCCAGCTCGTCGTCTGCTCGCACAGCGAGGATCCGTCCCAGGCGAAGTCCACCTGTTCCAGTACGTCGACGCCGTTCTCGGCGATGCGCTGTTTCCCGATGCGCCTGCCGAGCGCGTCGTACCGGTACCGCCACACCGTGTCGTCCGGAGTGACGACCTGAGTGAGCCGGTCCTCCGCGTCCCAGCTGTAGCGCCAAGTGTCCGGTTTGCGCGAGAGCCGGGTCTTCTGACGGAGCACCACCCGCCCGGCAGCGTCGTGCTCGTAGCGGATCCGGCCGGCGCCCCTGATGTTCGCGCCCTGGTAGGTGCGTTCGCCGCACGCGTCGTCCCCGAACTGGCGCGTGGGCCAGTCCGCTCCCACCTGGTTACCGACTCTGTCGTACGCGTAGGACTCCGCCCACCCGTCCCCACTGACCTGAGTCGCCCGTCCCGCCCGGTCCAGTTCGTACCGCACCGCGCCGTTCAACTGGTCGTGGACCTCGGTCGGCGTGCCGTCGGCGCGGTACTCGTAGGTTCTCGACTGGATACGGCCCAACGGGCGGTCCACGGCCTGGGACTTGAGCCGGCCCATGTCGTCGAACGAGCGGGAGATGCTCAGCAGGTCGCCGAACCGACGGCTGCTCTCACGGCCGACCCGGTCGTACTCCAGCATCACGACCCGGCCGTCCGCCGTGAGGCGGTGGGGCTGTGCCGCGGCATCGTATTCCCAGGCGCTGTCGACGCCCGCCGGTGTCGTACGTCCCGTCAGTCGTCCGAACTCGTCGTACCGGTACGCCACTTCCCGGCCGTCGATCCCCTCCGAGATCAGTCGCCCGCGCCGGTCACGGAGGAGGCTGAGATCCGAGTCGGTGTTGGTGGCCCGGGCGATCTGGTCGGTGAAGTCGTAGGCGTACGTCATCACCTCCCCGTCGGCGTTCTTGCGGACGACCTGGCCCAGCTCGTTGTGCTCGAAGGTGACGGTCTGGCCGAGCGCGTTCGTGCGGGAGACCAGATCGCCGGCCGCGCTGTAGGAGTACCGATTGACCCGGCCGCCGAAGTCGGTTTCGGTGACCAGCCGTCCGACGACGTCGTATGCGTACGTCCAGTCCAACCCGTCAGGGTTGCTCACTCTCGTCAGCCGGAGTTCGTTGTCGTACTGGAAGTCGTAGCGAGAGCCGTCCGGCTCGACGCGGGCGGTCAGCAGGTCGAAGGGGGAGTACTCGAAGCGGGTGACTCCCCCGATCGTGTCCGTGCGGGTGAGGCAGTTTCCCTCGCCGTCGTAGGTCCAGGTCTCCTCGGTCCCGTCCGGATTCAGCCGACGGGTGACCTTGCCCTCGACGGACCATTCGAGCCGGGCGGTGTCACCCAACGGGTCGGTGACGGACACGAGGCGGCCGAGCCCATCGTGCTCGTACCGTGTGACATTGCCCTGGTGATCACGGACCTCGATGGGCAGGCCGGCCGGGTCGGAACGGATACGGGTCACCCGGCCGTGCTGATCACGTACCGCGGACAGGTGCCCGGATTCGTCGTACGTGAAGGAACTCGTGCCGCCTGCCGAATCGGCGACCAGTGTGCGGTTGCCGCGCTCGTCGAACTCCTGGCGCACCGTGCTTCCGTCTGGCCGGACCGTGCGCGTGGGGAGTCCGAGGTCGTCGTAGGAGAACGTGGTGCGGCGACCGTCCGGGCGGATGATCTCGGTCGGGTTGCCCGTCTCGTCGTAGGAGAAGGACGTCGTGCGGCCTACGGCGTCGGTCCGGGACAGCAGCCGATTGAACCGGTCCCGCGTATACCGGGTGGTGTTCCCCGCAGGATCCACGATCGCGACGATGTGATGCAGGTCGTCGACGAAATACCGGCGCACGGCTCCGGCGCCGTTCGTCGCCGTCGTGGTGCGCAGGCCGGTTTCCGGGTCTCTGTCGCCGTAGGACAGGCGCAGACTCATGTGGCCCGCCGAGCCGCCCTGCGCGATGCACCGGTTCGCCTCGTCGTACTCGTAGGCGTACGCGTATCCGTTCGTGTCCGTCCACGACGTGACCCGGTGTGCCTCGTCGTACGCGAATCGGAGGGGCAGGCCGGACGAGTTGACGACCTCGGTGAGATTCCCGCGCGTATGGCCGTACTTGATCAGCGGGAGGTCCGATCCGCCGTCGCCGCCGCCGATCAGTTCCAGGCCGGTGATCAGTCCGTCGGCGCTGTCGATCCTCAGGTGGTGTCCGGCGCTGTCGACGATCGACGAAGGGACGCCTGTTCCGTCGTACTCGAAGGTGATCCAGTTGCCGTTGGCGTCGTCGATCTGGACGAGTTCGGCCAGCGTTTCGTCGCGGTCCGCGAAGTGCCAGACCCGCCGGGTCTGCGGGTCGGTGACGGTGTAGCCGTCCGCCTCCCGGCTCAGCGGCCACCGGGCGCCGTGCGTGGGCATGACGGGCAGGCCGGGGGCCGGATGCGGGTAGAAGAGGCGGGTTCCGTCCTCGTGGACGAAGGTGACGCCCGCCGCCGCGATGTCGAGGCGCTGATCGACCGTGCTGATCCAGGACGGGCCGAGCCAACGGCCGTACGTGCGGCCCGACTCGACCCGGCGCTTGAAGGCGAACGGCAGTGCGCCGGGCAGCGTGACGTCCGTCTGGGACAGGAACATCCTGCCCGTGGCCAGGTTGACCGGGTCCGTGCCCGCGGACTCCACATCCTTGGCAGCCTGGCTCTCGGCCGCGGCCGGCGTCTCGGCGAGCGCGCCCTCCTCGGCGAGCGTGCTGTCGGCGGCGAGCATGCCCTCCTCCGCGGCGGTGCCCGCACCGTCCGAGGCGACGGCCAGGACGGCCTGGGGAAACAGCTCGCCGGCGAAGTTGTACGGGTCCGACTTGAACGAGTTCCAGCCCGATTCCAGGGCGCGTTCGGGATGCGTGGCCATGCTGACCACGCCGCCGAGCAGCTGGACCTTGTTCTGCAGGAAGGCGGCCGGATGCGTGAGGTTGTACGGGTCCATCACATTGACGCTGCGGGCGAAGTTCACGATGCCCGCCGTGCCCTTGACCACGCCGCCGAGGACATGCGTCGAGTCGACGTACTGGGCCTCCAGGAGATCCGCGCCGTCCAGCTTCAACTGCTGTACGGCGGAAGGCTCCTTGGGGGCGTGCGCGAGCGCGGCCGTCAGCTTGGTCTCCGTCTCGGCGGCGACCGCGTTCCGCTGCCGCCGCGCCGCGTCGAGGACCTCCTGCGCCGCCCGCAGCGCGGCCCCGCCGGGATCCTGCTCGGGCGGCAGCGGGCCGGGGTCCTCGGTGCCGCCCTCCGCCTTGCGGTCGTAGTCGTCGACCTGCTTCTTGTACGCGTCCGAGGCGGACTTGCCCTTCCGGTACAGGCGGATGGCCTCCTCCGCCTGCTTCTGCGCCCACTCGACCGTGTCGGCAAGGCTGCCCAGCGCCGCGGCGGCGTCCGAGCAGGCCGCCCCCGCCTGCAACCACTTGGTCGGGTGTACGGCGAACTTCTCGCGGAAGGTGTCCGCGGCCTCGCCCTTCCAGCCCGCCGAGTCCACGGCCTTCATGCCGACGCCGACCTCCGCGAAGGCGTCGGCGAACACCGCCAGATGCGTGGCCTTCTCGCGGATCGTCGCCGGTTTGCCGTGGATCAGCCCGGTCGGCTCGGCGTCCGGCCCCAACTGCTGTTCGTCCACGTGCGCGCCGAGATAGGAGGCGAGCTGGTCCCCGCCGGCCCTTACCTTCTGCGCCGCCCCGTGCGCGCCGACCGTGTCGAGGACATCGCCGGTGAGGTCGGCGCCCTGGTCGACGGCGTGCCCCACATCGCGCTTGGCCTCGTCGAGGAGCCCCTTGCCCTCGCTCAGCGCCTTGCCGCCGTACTTGCTCCAGATCGACATCAGCCCTGCTGCCCCTCCGGCTTGAGGCCGAGGCCCGTGCTCACCGTGGCGTCGTAGTCGTCCTGGTCCATGCCGAGCGCGGTCGGCACCGCCTCCACACCGGGGACCACGTCGGTCGTGGCCACGTCACGGGCCATGCCCTTGAGGACCTGTTCCGAGTTGGTGGCACCGTCCTCGAACGACTTCGCGCTGTAGTCCGGGTCCAGCGAGGCGGGCGTGGCCAGTTGGCTCCAGCTCTGCTTCTCGATCTGGTCCTCGGAGGCGTACGGGTTGCCCTCCAGGGAGTTCAGGCCCACCTTGAGCGAGTTCTTCACGGTCTGGTCCGCCTGGTACTCCGTCCCCGCCGCGAGACCGATCGCTTCCGCGAAGGAGTTCCCCTCGGCGACGAGGGAACGGACACCCCACTGCCAGCGCTCGCAGAACGAATGGAACACGGTCCCTACGGCGTCGTCGCCGATCGTCACACCGTCCATCTCCAGATCGTCGAAACCGCGCCCCGCGCCCGACCAGCCCACCTTGTCGGCGAAGCCCAACTTCCCCAGCTCGCCAAGGACCTTGTCGATCCCGTCGGCGATCAGCGCCAGCCCGACGACCTGCAGATCCGGCCCGCCCGCGCCGCCGTCGCCGCCCTGCGAAACTTCCCCCGCCATTACCGCCCGACCTCCCCGTCCAGCCCGTCCAGCCCACCTGGTCCGTCCGGCCCGTCCACCGCGACGTCCTCCGGTACGACGCCGACCACCGGCGGCAGTACGAGCCCCCGCTCACCGTCCGCCGCGTCCACCAACACCCCGCACGGCACGCCCGATCCGGCCACCGTCGGTACGGCGGCGTCCAGGAGAGCGGCACCCCACACACCCCGGTACCGCCACTCCCGTTCCGCTTCGCCCCGGGCCGCCGCATACCGCGCCAGCGCGGCCTCCCCGGTGAACGCGAGGATCCACCGCACTCCACCCAGGTCGACCGTCAAGGGCGCTTCGGCCACAGGGTCCACCCCGGGCAACGCGCCCATCGGCACCAGCACTTGTGACCGCCGGAACTCACCCAACTGATCGAGGAACCGACGCCGCCGAGCCCGCACTTGCGCGGCCTCGACCTCGGCTTCGACCTCGGTCTCGACCTCGGTCTCCTCCTCGGAGACCACCTCTACGGCCACCTCTACGGCCACCTCGACGACCGTCTCCCTCGCCGTACGGATCACCGTCTGATCGGCGATGTCCGCCAACCGCGACCGTGGCGGCCCCGACGCGACTCCGCTCACCGCTGCCTCTGGCTCGTCCACCATCAAGCCCCCGTCGCAGGGCGGCTGTTCACCCTATTTCCGTGATCAAACTTCGGCATCGTCACACGTTGCGATTACCACCTGCAACCAGATCCGAGCCAAGTGCGAACAAAGGAATTCCCAAAAGGAAGTCTCAAGTCGAGTTGCACCGGTAGACGTGTCGGCCGATGTGGCCGCTCGTTACGATCATGGCCCTCGCTTCGCTGACCAGGGGGTCTTGTGACGACGAGAGGCCCCGCACGCCGCCATGACTCAGCGTTTGCACGACCAAGACCCGTCTCCGTTCGGCGAGTTCGACGAGTTCGGCGAGTTCGACCCGTCCCCGGAGCCGCCCGCGGTCCACGCGAAGGTGCTCCGGGACGAACTCGTGGCAGCCGCCGAGTGGGCCGCCCGCTACCTGAGCGAACTGCCACAGGGCCCGGTCGCCCGTCCGCTGCCCACGCAACTGCGATCCCGGCTGCGTGCGGGACAACTTCCGCAACGCGGCGGGGAGTTGAGCGGTGTGCTGGACTTCGTACGCGACGAGATCGCCCCGTACCCGACCGGAAACGGGCACCCCGCGTTCTTCGCCTGGGTCAACTCACCGCCCGCGCCCGCCGGGATCGTCGCCGACCTGCTGGCCTGCGCCGTCAACGCGACCTGCGGCATGGGCGAGAACGCCCTGATGGACCTGGAACGCGGCACCGTCCGCATGCTCGCCGACCTCGCGGGCCTGCCCGACAGCGCGGGCGGGGTACTGACCAGCGGCGGCTCCATGGCCAACCTGCTCGCCCTGGCCACCGCCCGCACCTGGTTCCTCACCCGGCGCGGCTCCGCCGACGGCCCCGCCTACGACCGCGACCACGCCCGCCTCACCCTCTACTACAGCGCCCAGGCACACATGTCCGTCGCCAAGGCAGCCGCCTGCGTCGGCCTGCCCGCCCATCGGCTACGCCCCGTCGCCACCGACCCGCACGACCGGCTGGACCCCGCCGCCCTGCGCGCCGCGGTCACCGCCGACCTGGACGCGGGCCTGCTCCCCTTCTGCGCCGTCACCACACTCGGCACCACCGCCACCGGCGCCGTAGATCCGCTCGAACCGGTCACGGACCTGTGCCGGAGCACGGGAATGTGGCACCACGCGGACGGCGCCTGGGGCGGACTCGGCGCAAGCGTGCCCGCCCTCGCACCCCACTACGCGGGCGTCGACGGCATCGACTCACTGACCGTGGACCCGCACAAGACCCTCAGCGTGCCAGTGGGCTGCGGCGCGCTGCTCGTCCCCGACCCCGAACACCTGCACACGGCCTTCGCCCACCAGGCCTCCTACCTCACCGCCGGTGAACCGGACGCCCTGCCCTGGCTGTCCCACGCGACGATCGAACTGACCCGTCCCGGCACCCGGGCCCTCGCCCTGTGGGCCACCCTGCACCACCTGGGCCGCGACGGCGTCACCGGCCTGATCGAGCACTACCTGGCCCTCGCCGACCAGCTGCGCGAGCGGATCACCGCCGAACCCCGACTCCAGCTGCTGGCGGGCGGCCCGTGGCCGGTCGCCTGCTTCCGGCTCACCGACCCCTACGGGGACTCCCCGGACGCCCTCCACACCCGCGTCGCCCGCCGCGTCCAGGACAACGGACGCGCCTACCTGGCCACCGTCGCCGTACACGGCCGCACCGTCCTGCGCGCCGCCCTGTGCAACTACCGCACCACCACGGACGACCTCGACCTGCTGATCCGCGAAGTCCTCCACGCGGCCGACGCCGAGCGCTCCGCCCCCGGGACCGATCAGTCACCCCGGCATCGGTAGCCACCGGCCGCCGTCTTCCCCGCCCCGGACGGTTGGCAGAAGATGGTGTCCTGCCAAGCCGCGCCCCGCGAACTCCCCGCGTGGCGAAGCCCGTTGGAAGCCCGTTGAGCGAAAGGTGATCACTCATGGCCGACGAGCCGGACCCTTCGCCCGGTATCGAACCCGACGTACCTGACGCGGCCAACGTGCCCAACGTCGCCCGTATCTACGACTACTTCCTCGGCGGCCACACCCACTACCCCGCCGACATCGCGGCCGCCCGCCGCATCACCGCCGCCAGCCCCCAAGCACCCCTGCTGGCCCGCGCCATGCGCCGCTGGCTGGTGCGGGTCGTGGCCGCCATGACCGCCGAGGGCATCACCCAGTTCCTCGACCTGGGGGCCGGCCTGCCCACCCAGGACAACGTGCACGAGGTCGCCGCCCGCCACCACCCCGACACCAAGGTCGTCTACGTCGACAACGACCCCGTCGTCCTCGCCGAGGGCAGGCCCCTCCTGGACCCCGGACGATCCGTACTGCTCATGGGCGACGTACAGGACATGGCAGCCGTCCTCGACCACCCCGACCTGCACACCCTGATCGACCTCACCGCTCCGCTGGGCGTCATCGTCTCCGGCGTCGTCCACTTCCTGCCCGAAACACCGGCCACCACGGCCCAGTTCGCCGCCCTCCGCGACCGTCTGGCCCCGGGCAGCGCACTCGCCCTCAACTCCCTTGTGTCCGACGGCGATCCCACCGGCGCCACCACCCTGTTCCGCCTCTACCAGGGAGAAACAGGCCGCGGCCAGCTCCGCACAGCCGATCAGCTCCGCCGGTTCTTCGCCGACTTCACCCTCCAACGGCCGGGCCTCGTCCCCCTGGACGACTGGCGTCCCGACGCCCCCGTCCCGCCGTCCGCGCTCCCCGACCCCTTGATATGGGGCGGCCTGGCACGCAAGCCGTAAGCCCCGGCCACCCAGGGAATCAAATCGGCCTCCGTGTTTCACCCCGGTTTCCGTTACGTCCGGATGGATACGTAATGGTCAAGACTGGCCCCCGAACGCTTGTGGGATTTCACAACGGCGACGGATCATTGGCCGAATCCCGCCCCTCCCCAGACCCCGCAGGAGGCCCCCGGTGGCCGCTGGTCAGTCAACCTCCAAGCCGGTCGACGCACCGGCCGCAGCACAGGCGGAGCGGCAGAAGCTGCGCAAGCACTTCGGCCGTTTCGACATCCTCTTCTTCCTCCTCTGCACGATCGTCGGCGTCGACACGATCGGCACCATCTCCAAGGAGGGTGCCGAGGCGTTCACCTGGCTCATCGTGCTGGCCGCGGTGTTCTTCATCCCCTCCGCGCTGCTGACCGCCGAGCTCGGCGCCGCGTTCCCGGAGGAGGGCGGCCCCTACATCTGGACCAGCCGGGCCTTCGGCCGCCTGGCGGGCGCGGTGAACAACTTCCTGTACTGGATCACCAACCCGGTCTGGCTCGGCGGCACCCTCGCCGTCTCCGCCGTCACGGCGTACACGACCTTCTTCAACGACGGCAAGGACCTCAGCACCCCCGCCTTCTACGTCTTCGCCCTCGTCTTCATCTGGGTCGGCGTCCTCGCCGCGATCCTCTCCTTCGACGTCGGCAAGTGGATCCCCACCATCGGCGCCTGGAGCCGCTTCGTCCTCCTCGGCCTGTTCACGATCACGGTCGTCGTCTACGGCATCCAGCACGGCCTGCACGGTTTCGGCCCCGGCGACTTCTCCCCGACGTACGCGGGCTTCGTCGGCCTGGTCCCCGTCCTGATGTTCAACTACGTCGGCTTCGAACTGCCCAACACCGCCGGCGACGAGATGACCGACGCCCAGAAGGACGTCCCCTTCGCGATCTTCCGCAGCGCCGCCCTCGCCGTACTCCTCTACGCCCTCCCCATCCTCGGCATCCTCCTGGTCCTCCCGGTCAAGGCCATCACCGGCCTCGGCGGCTTCCTCGACGCGATCCGCCAGGTCTTCACCGTCTACGGCGGTGACGTGGCCGCGGACGGCACCGTCACCAGCAGCGGCGCCGGCACGGTCCTCGGGGACATCGCCGCGGTCCTGTTCATCCTCACGGTGCTGTCCTCCGGCGTCACCTGGGTCATGGGCTCCGACCGCGCCCTCGCCGTCTCCGGCTACGACGGCGCCGCGCCCCGCTTCCTCGGCGTCATCTCCAGCCGCTTCGGCACGCCGGTCCGGGTCAACATCCTCAGCGGCCTGGTCTCCACCCTCGTCCTCGTCCTGGCCCACCAGCTCACCAACGGCAGCGCGGCCAAGCTCTTCGGCGCGGTCCTCGGTCTCGCCGTATCGACCACGCTGGTCAGCTACTTGGGCATCTTCCCGGCCCTGGCGGTACTGCGCTACAAGGCCCCGGACGTCCCCCGCCCCTACAAGGCGCCCGTCCCCATCCTGCTCAGCGTCGTGCTCACAGCGCTCATCGTGTTCGCGAGTGTGCAGCTGGTCGCGCCCGGTGCGGGCGACCACTGGTTCGGCGCCGACTACGCCCCGGACGGCTGGACCAAGGACGAGCGCGGGCAGTACCTGCTGACGGAACTCGTACCGCTCATCGGCTTCATGCTCCTCGGCGTCCTCTTCTGGGCCCTGGGCAAGCCGACCCGCACGGCCAACTCGCTCTCGCTCGCCAAGGAGTAGCGTTCCCGTCGATCACCGGGAACCGAACCAAGGAACCACCGTGCCCCTGCGCTGCGTTGTCCTCGACGACTACCAGAACGTCGCGACCGAACTCGCCGACTGGTCGCCGATCGAGGACACCGTGGAGGTCGTGAGCCTGCGTGAACACCTCGACGACGAGACCGAGTTGGCCGCCGCGCTCGCCACCGCCGACATCGTCGTCACCCTGCGCGAACGCGTCCCCTTCCCCGCCTCGCTGCTCGCCCGACTCCCCCGCCTGAAGCTGCTCGTCGCCTCCGGCATGCGCAACACGGTCATCGACTACGCCGCCGCGAAGGCGCACGGCGTCACCGTGTGCGGCACGGCCAGTTCCTCGACCCCGCCCGTCGAACTGACCTGGGCGCTGCTGCTGGGCCTCGCCCGGGGAATCGTCGAGGAGAGCAACTCCGTGCGCGACGGCGGCCCTTGGCAGCAGACGGTCGGTGCCGACCTGCACGGCCGCACCCTCGGGCTGCTCGGCCTCGGCAAGATCGGCAGCCGCGTCGCCCAGGTGGGCCTGGCCTTCGGGATGCGCGTCACGGCGTGGAGCCAGCACCTCACGAAGGAGCGCGCGGACGAAGTGGGCGTACAACTCGCCCTCTCCAAGGAGGAGTTGCTCGCGGGCAGCGACTTCGTCTCGGTCCACCTCGCCCTCGGCGACCGCACCCGCGGTCTCCTCGGCCCCGCCGAACTCGCCCTCCTCAAGCCCACCGCGTACCTGATCAACACCTCACGCGCGGCGATCGTCGACCAGGACGCCCTGCTCACCGCCCTGCACGAGGGCCGCATCGCCGGCGCCGGCCTCGACGTCTTCGACACCGAACCCCTCCCCGCCGACCACCCGATGCGCACGGCACCGCGCCTGCTCGCGACACCCCACCTCGGCTATGTGTCGCACGCCAACTACACGACGTACTACGGCCAGACCGTCGAGAACATCCAGGCCTACCTGGCGGGCTCGCCGGTACGGCAGCTGCCGTAGAACCCAAGGCCCGTACGGCAGTTGACGCCCATTGACGCCGAACCCGCGCGTCACGCCGCCGTTGTCGACGACAGCCGGTAGATACCCTCGCTCCGGCGCAGATGCTGGAGGTCCACCAGGTAGCGCCGGAGCGTCACATGGTCGATCTCGCCCTCGTCGCACCAGGCGCGCAGCTTCTCGTTGACGATCCGCTCGGGGTACTCGACGCCGGGGGTGAAGGTCTGCTCGGCGATGTGCTGGAGCACCACCTGCTTGCGGGTCCACTGGGCGGGGAGGCGGACGAGGCGGCCGCCCCGGACAAAGGTCCGCAGGATCATGTCGGTGTGCTCGTCACCGGTGGGCGGGGTCTCCTCGGCGGGCTCCTCGCCCTGCCGCGCCAGCTTCTTGAACAGGTCGTAGTCGACGCGGAGTTCGCCGTCGTCCATGGTCTTCACCACGCCCTGTTCGCGCAGCTTGAGCAGGGCGAGCGCCGTCCCCTTCGAGGTCAGGCCCGCCACCTCGGCGACCTGCTCGGTGGTCTCGGCGCCCAGGGCCACCGCCGCGAAGGCGCGCACCCGGTTCTGCTCGGCGAACAGACGGAACAGTTGGTCGGTTGCCATGCCGGGAGGTTAATGGACGCCCACCCGTCGAGGGCACCGAATTTCCGGCCGTCGAACGCCCGCTCCCGGCGCTCGAAGTCCTGTTCAAAAAGGTGATCCCCGCGCTGTCGCCGTTACCAGCCTTGCGCCGCCGCGTTGAACTCGGAGTGCGGTGGCGAGTCGTGCCACCGCACTCATCGAACCAAAGGAGAACGTGATGTCTCGCATCGCGAAGGTGGCCGTGGTCGCCCTCGGCACCGGTGCCGTGGCGCTCGGTGGCGCCGGCCTGGCCATGGCGGACGCGGGCGCGCAGGGTGCGGCCGTCGGTTCGCCCGGCGTCCTGTCGGGCAACGTCGTGCAGGTGCCGGTCCACATCCCGGTCAACGTCTGCGGCAACACCGTCAGCGTGATCGGCCTGCTGAACCCGGCCTTCGGCAACACCTGCGCCAACGTGAGCGGCCACGGCCACCCCGGCCACCCCGGCCCGGGCTACGGCGGCAACGGCTACGGCCACTGATCCGACCGCACGCTTCGACCGCACCCGCGGACGGACGTACGCGAAGAGCCCCGGCACCTCAGGCGCCGGGGCTCTCCCCGTGTCCGCGACCGGTCAGCCGTAGCGGCGAACCGACATCACGCGTACCGATAAATACTGCTGACGTCCTCCAGCTGCTGCGGCGTCACGTCCCACGGCGGCATCCGCTCCTGCCGGGCCACGACCCGCCCCTCCTGGTCGTCGCCCGCGCCCGGCGGCTTCGCCGGCAGATAGCGGGCGCCGCGGTGCTTGTTCTGCCAGCGCGTCCACTGCAGGTCGACGAAGGCGTGGTGCAGCCAGAAGACGGGGTCGTTGACGGACGCGCCGCCGAGCATCACGCCCCCGACCCACTTGTGGACCCGGTTGTGGTTGCGCCAGGACGCGCTGCCCCGCCCGGTGCCCCACCCCTCCAGCCGGTTGCGGAACCCCGTGCGGCAGGTCGAGTCCCAGGGCGAGACGTCGTAGACCGGGTCGGCGAGCGCCCCGTCCAGGTCGCTCTTCGTCGGCAGCGCGATCGGGGCGCCGGCCCGGCCCAAGTCCCTTGTGAGGTACGGCTCGTCGGTGATGTTCTCGGTGATCTTCCACTTGCCCGTCGCGTAGGCGAACGGCCCGGTCGTCACCTGATGGTCGGAGCGCCGCCCGGTGCCGCCGAGCAGGTCCTTGGTCCAGGGCGTGGAGGTCGCGGAGCGCTCCCGCGTCCAGTCCCAATAGGGCACCGTCACCGAGGAGTCGACCCGGCGCAGCGCCCGCTCCAGGTCCAGCAGGAACTGCCGGTGCCAGGGCAGGAAGGAGGGCGCCATGTGCGCGGAGCGCAGTCCGTACTCCCCGTCGGGCACGAAGAACTCGATGTGCGTGCGCACGAACTCGTCGTACTCGCCCCGCCGTTTGATCTCCAGCATCGCCGCCACGAACCGCCGCTTCTCGGCGCTCGTGAGTGTGCTGACGTCCTTACGCGTGTACGCCATGGTCTCCCCCCATGTGCATCTGCTCCATCGGCCCGTCCGCCTCGCGCAACTCCCGGCCGGGGCTCAGCTCGTCGACGGCCGCGCGGGTTGCCTCCAGGGCGGTGGGATACGAGCGGTAGTGGTCGACCATGCTGAGCCAGGTGCCGTCGGCGCGGCGCATCAGATGCAGCGGCCGGCCGTCCACCGTGACCTGCCAGCCGTCCTTCAGCACTCCGTGGATACGACGGCCCCGGTACGTCTCGTCGAAGGCGGTGTCCCCGGGGTCCTCGCCGGAGCGCGTGGGCCGCGAGGCCGCGACGACGGGCACGAGAGCCAGGGCGAGCACGGCACCGAACGCCCCGCGCAGCGCCTCCCGCCGCGACCTGCGCACCGGCCCGGGTCTGACCGCATCCCGGCCCACGGGTACTCCACCGACGCTCACGCTCATGGCCCAACTCCCTCGTCCGTTCCGACCGTTCGAGGGGCTAACGTCCGACCCCCCGCCCGGTCACCGTCCGAAGCGCCCAGGGCAAGCGGAAGGGCCCGGGTCGCACCACCCGGGCCCTTACCTCCACACTCCGGTCCTACGACCGTCCGCGCTCCGGCGCCATGGCCTACAGGCCCGCCCCCGTGACCAGGTCCGCGCCCGGCACGGTCTGCAACACCGGCGCCAGGACGCCCAGTTGGGGCGCCTTCAGGTCCGGGAGGCCGAAGTTGTCGGGGTTGGGCGGGGTCAGCGGCACGTCCAGCGCCAGGCCCGGGGCCATCGTGCGCAGGTCGGAGGCGGGCGTGCTGACGCCGACGTGGTCGAAGCCGTCGCCGAGGACGTGCGGCAGCGGTGCGCGCAGGCCGAGGCCGGGCAGGCCGCCGTGGACCGGGAGCTGGGGAATGGCCCGCTCGGGGATGAGCCGGCCCTCGACGTACCGCGGGCCCTCGGGCGAGCCCGGCATGGGCACCGGGATCTCCCCGCCCAGCTTGGGGAGTTCCATGCCGAGGGCGCTCTCCGCGCCTTCCAGCGGCACGGGCACGGGAACCGCGCCGAGCGCGGCGGCGGGGGTCGCGGCGGCGGCGCCGGTCGCGGCCGCCACGGCCGTGATGACGGCGGCGATGGTTCCTCGGGTGGTCGACTTCATCGAGTACGGTCCCTTTCGGAATTCGGAGGCTCTGCGTGCTGAACTCTGTGTGCTGCCCGGGTAACGAGGCCGGGCAGGACTTCAGTTCAAGATTCCCCCGAGTGCCGTAGTAGTCAGCTTTCCGGAATTCCCGTCGGCGGACCGGGATCTGCTTCCCGTCAGCGGGCCGGAACCGTCAATTCCCGCCCGCTGTGCGGTCGTTGATCCAGCCGTTGATCCGGCCGTCAGCCGCGCAGGCTGCGGGCGGGCAGGATGATGTGCGCGGCGGCGTTCAGGGTGTCCTCGGAGCCGGCGAACTCGGCCAGCGCCTCCGGGGTGACGGGCTTGCCCGGCTCGGCCTCGGGCCACGGGCGGGTGGTGAACACCAGGTAGGCGAAGCCGCGTTCGCCGACCGCCGCGAGCCACTCGGGCGGCGGCACGCACTGGGCGTTGAGCTGCGGCATGTTGAGGACGGCCTGCCCGGACTCGATGAGCATGGTGATCGGCAGGCTGGGCCTGGTGGCGCCGTCGACGACGTTGCCGCCGACCGGGAGCCCGTTGTCGGTCAGCAGCCGTTCCACGGCGGCGGTGGCGGCCTCGGGGCCGTCCGCGGCGTCGCCCAGGGTGTAGGCGAGGAGGTAGGGCATGTCCCCGTCGGGGGCCTCGCCGCTCCACGCCAGGACGACGAGGGTGCCGAGGTCGGCGACGCGGAAGGGGCGCGTTTCGCTTGAGGTTGAGGTCACCGCGCGACCTTATCGACGGGCCGGAAGGCCACCGGACGCGTTCTCACCCGTCCGGCCGATGGCGCGGGCACCCCGCCACACGAACGAGGGACGCCTCGCGACGCCCCTCGAACACCACCGGCGAGACTCAGCTCTGCAGCGGCAGACCGCCGAGCAGCGGGTTGTGCTGGTTCAGCGCGGCGGTCGCACCCTTGACGGTGTTGAGCGCGGAGCCCTTGTTCTCGGTGTCCAGCGCGTCCGACTGGTGCTGCAGCGGCATCACGTCGGCGGGCTGGAGCTGACCACTGGTGAGGGTGTTGACGGCGCCGGTGAGGCTGGTGGGCGTCACGTCGGCGGGGCTGTAGGCGAACGCGGGCGCGGCGGCACCGGCGATGGCGAGGGACCCGGCAACGACAGCGGCAGCCTTCAGGGACTTCATCGTGTTCCTTTCTTCGGCAACTCATGTCACCAGAGCGAATTCTGTCGCCGTGTGTAACGAGTTCCGGCCGGGGCGGAAACCCCGTGCGCAGAAAGTTTCTGCTGCCCACCCGAATGCAGCGTGTGTCTCATCGGCGTTTCCCATCCTCATATGAAAAGGCCGTACACGAGAAAAGGCCGCCGGACCGATCCCCGAAAGGACCGGCCCGACGACCGTTCTACGACTGCTCTACGACTCTTCTAGGGCTGTACTACGACAGCTCGCGTCAGACGCCCGGAAGTGCCGGAACCGCGGGCACCGCCGGAAGCGCGGACGTCGACGGCAACGACGGCAGCGCGGGCAGTCCGGGCAGGCTCGGCGCGGGCAGACCGCCGCCCAGCAGCGTGGCCGCGACCACGTTGACGAGGCCGGTCACCACACCGGTGACCGCCGGGACGACGCCGGCCACGTCGCCGGAGGTGACCGCCGCGAGCAGCGTGGCGACCGCTTTCTGCAGGGACGCGAGGGCGTCACCGGCGAGGTCGGCGGGCGCCTTGGCCTTGGAGTCGTCGCCGCTCTTGAGCGAGGGCAGCGCGGGCAGGGCGGGCGCCGCCGGCACAGCGGGAACGGCAGGCACGGCAGGCGCCGCGGGGACGGCCGGGACCGCCGGAGCGGCCGGCGCCGCCGCGGTGATCTTGGCGACGGCCGCGGTGACGGCGTCGCCCAGCGTCTTCGCCTGGTCGGCGGAGAGCTGGCCGTTGTCGGCCTTGAGCGCCTGGGCCAACAGGTCGGTGACGGGGGTGAGCACGCTGCCGAGGTCGCCGAGGCTCTTGACCGGGGCGAGCAGTGCGTCAGCGTTGGGGACCGGCGCGCTCGACGCGGCGTGGACGTGCTTCCGCGCCGAGTCGTTGTCGGCGGCGACGGCCGCGGGGCCGGCGATTCCGATCAGGACAGTGGCACAGAGCACGGAGGACGCAACGCGCCGTGCGGGCAGACCACGCATGGGTGTTTCCTTTCGGTGGTGCTTCGGATCTTGAGCCCACCGTGAAAGCGCTCACCACCATCTGCAACCGGTCGGACGCGCCGGGTGACCGCCCGTCAACCGCGCAGTCGACGTCGTGCCTGGTGAGGGCCATGTCAAGACCGAAGCGCCGGACCGGGACCGCTACCGCCCATTCGGGGCAACACCGCCGAACGCCGACCGGCCGTCCCCCCGTGGAGACCCCACGGGAGAACGGCCGGACGAAGTGATGCGCGCGGACGTCAGTCGTTGACGCAGGTGTTGCCGAAGGCCGGGTTCAGCAGGCCGATGACGTTGACGGTGTTGCCGCAGACGTTGACCGGGATGTGGACCGGCACCTGCACGACGTTGCCGGACAGCACGCCCGGGGAGTGGGCGGCCGCGCCGTGCGCGTCGCTGTCGGCGGCGGCGATGCCGGCGGTGCCCGCCATGGCGGCGGCGGCAACGGAGGTCAGGACCAGGCCCTTCGCGATACGCGACATGGAGAGGTGCTCCTTGGGGTTGAAACAAACACCCGGGCGGGGATGCCCGGCGCTGTGTCAACGCGCGGCGCCCAAAGGGGTTGTGCCGCCAATGGGGTGATCTCCCAGAGGGCCCAACTTCACCATTCCGACACACTTGTTGCGTTTCGCCGGATTAATACGGATAGCCACTAGAGTTGCGCACCTCCCGAAGTACCCCTATAGCCAGCAAATCGCATATAGGGGCCGTACTTCCCGAAAGGGCACCGCCGGTCATGCGCAATTCCCTGGGTCCGTTGCTGCGCCGGGCGTCGACGGGCGCTCTCGCCCTCGTCACGATCTGGGCCCCGGCCGCCTCCGGAGCATCCGCCCCGCCCACGGAGGCGGCGCGCGTCCCCTTCGCCCAGCGCTACCACGCGCTCCAACACGGCGGCATCGTCCGCGCGGCCAACACCTCCATCAGCTGCCGCGCGAACTCGGCCTCCTGCCCGGCTGTACGAGAGGGACAGTCGGCGGTCAACGGCGACTTCGACATGTTCTACGTCGACATCGACAGCGACCCGAACACCTACAACTCCTCCCGCGCGGAGGTCCGGCTGCCCGAGGGCGCCCGGGCCACGTACGCGCGCCTGTACTGGGGCGGCAACCTCCGCGTGGGCGAGCAGAAGCCGCCCAAGGACAACGGGCGGGTGCTGATCGCGGAGCCCGGCGGCGAGTACAAGGCGGTGCTCGCGGACACGGTCGTCGGGCACCGGGTGGCGGGCGGCGCGGACGCGTTCCAGGCCTCGGCGGACGTCACGAAGCTGGTCCGGGAGAGCGGTTCGGGCCTCTACACGGTCGCCCAGATCAACACGGCGATGGGCAAGTCGGCGACCGGTGCCTGGGGCGGCTGGACGCTCGTCGTGGCGTACGAGAAACCGCAGGAGCCGCTGCGCCGGCTGGAGTTGTGGGACGGCTTCGACGCGATGGACTCCCGTACCGGCGCGGAGATCCGGATGCGCGGGGTGCGTGTGCCCGCGCACGCCGGGGGACGCGCGGGCGTGGTGGCGTACGACGGGGATCGCGGCCGTACCGGGGATTCGCTCACTCTCTCGACCGGTCGTACGAACGCCACCGCGCTCGGTGACGGTGCCAACCCCCGTGACGACGTGCTGAATTCCACGATCAGCGACCCGGCGGCGGCGCCTTCGGAGCGTGCGCCCGCGTATGCGAACACGCTCGGCTACGACTCCGATGTGTTCGATCTCGGCAAGGCGCTGCGTCCCGGCGGTGACCAGCTGGCCTTCCGGCTCGTTTCCCACCGGGACGCGGCGTGGTTCGGGGCGCTCTTCGTCGCCGTCGACGCCCAGCAGTGAGGCGCGTTCCCGCCCGCAGTCCCGAGCGCCACCCGTGAGCGAGGAAACCGCGCAATGCACCCACCAGCAACCGACACTCGGCCACGGGTCCTGCACCTCGCCCAGCCCGTGGACGCCGGGGTCGCCCGTGTCGTCATCGATCTGACGCGGGCTCAGCTCGCCTCGGGCCTGCACGTCACGGTCGCCTGCCCCGCCGGCGGCATCCTCGCCGACGGGGTCCGGGCGCTCGGCGCCGACGTACGCCTGTGGGAGGCGACCCGGTCACCCGGTCCGGCGCTCGTCTCCGAGGTACGGCGGCTCGCCCGGGTGGTCGCGGAGGTGCGGCCCGATCTGGTGCACGCGCACAGCGCGAAGGCAGGTCTGGCCGGGCGGCTCGCGGTACGAGGGCGGATTCCGACCGTGTTCCAGCCGCACGCCTGGTCGTTCGAGGCGGTCGGCGGGGTCACCGCCGCGCTCGCCGTCGGCTGGGAGCGGTGGGGCGCGCGGTGGTCCACCCGGACGCTGTGCGTGAGCGAGGCGGAGCGGACGACCGGGCTGCGGGCCGGGGTCCGGGGGCGCTGGAGCGTGCTCCCCAACGGGATCGACACCGAGCACTTCCACCCCGCGGCCGTGGACACCGTACGGGCCGGGATCGAGCAACTCGCCGGGGTCGATCCGGCGGCTCCCCTGGTCGTCTGCGTCGGGCGGCTGTGCCGGCAGAAGGGCCAGGACGTCCTGCTGAGCGCATGGGACGAGGTGGTCCGGCGGGTGCCGAAGGCGCGGCTCGTACTCGTCGGCGACGGGCCCGACCGGGAGGCGCTGCGTCAACTCGCCCCGGATTCCGTGCTGTTCGCGGGCGCCGTCGCCGATCCGGTGCCCTGGTACCAGGCCGCCGACCTGGTGGTCCTGCCCTCACGCTGGGAGGGCATGGCGCTGGCCCCGTTGGAGGCGATGGCCTGCGGGCGGCCCGTCGTCGTCACCGATGTCGCGGGCGCCCGCGAGAGCCTGCCGGCCGGTCTCGCCCCGCGCTGTCTGGTGCCGGCCGAGAACCCCGCGGTGCTGTCCGGGGCCGTCGCCGAGCTGCTGCTCGATCCGCTGCTGCGCGAGTCCCTCGGCCACCAGGGGCGCCGGTACGTCCAGTCCACGCACGACGTGCGGCACACCGCCGAAGCGGTCGCGGGGGTCTATCGCGATCTGCTCGGCGGCGCCCCGGAGACGAAAGAAAAGGACACGTCCGTCGTGCCCACCGAGTGCAGGGAGTCCATCCACTCGTGACTGCGGAAAGCACCGTCCCCTCCCCCGGCGGACAGCCACGGGACCACGGATTCTCGAACGTCTCGGTCATCCCCCGCCGCACCGGCGGCGGTTTCCGGTTCCCGGTCCGCAGACCGCCCGCGCGGCCGGTCTCACCGCTGCCGCTGCTCGGCGCGGACCTCGGCGCCGCCCTGCTGGGCGCGCTCGCCCTCACCGGCAGCCAGCGCCGTCCACTCCTGGTGGCCCTGCTGATCGCCGGGTCGATACTGCTGCGCCCGCATCTGCCCCGGTCCGTACCGCGCGTCCTCGACGAACTGCCCGCCGTCTGCGGCCGGATCGCGGTCGCCTGGCTCGCCCTCGGCACGCTCACCGCGGCCTACGCCCCCGACCGCGCGCTCTCCGCACGCACCCTGCTCCTGGGCTTCGCCCTGCAAACGGCGGCCAGTTGCGTGGCCCGCGGCGCGGTCCACAGCCGTCGCCGCAAGGTACTCCTCAACCGCCCCCGCACCGCTCTGGTGATCGGCCCGGCGACGACCGCGCAACGCGTGGCGGCGGCGGTGCTACGGCACCCGAAGTGCGGGATCGAGCCGATCGGCATCGTCGCCGAACACCCGGACAGCACCGAGGGGTTGCCGGTCCTGACCACCGGCGAGGAGGTCGAGCGCGCCCTCATCCAGAACGGCGTCCGGGCCGTCCTCACCGTGCATCCCTCGGTACGGTCCGAACGCGGGCCGCTGCTGCGGGCGTTGGCGGAGTCGGGCTGCGTGGTCTGGGAGGTCGACGCCGACTCACCTTCGTACGAGATGCGTGACCAGCTCGCCGGATTCGCCTGCCGCAGGCTGGAGTTGGGGTCGCGGAGGGCGGGCAGCTTCGGTAAACGCGCGCTGGATGTCCTCGCGTCCGGCACCCTGCTCCTCCTGGTCAGCCCGCTGCTGCTGGTGTGCGCGGTGGTGCTCCGTCTCACCGACGGGCGCGGGGTCGTCTTCCAGCAGGAGCGCATCGGCAAGGACGGGCGCCCCTTCACCCTGCTGAAGTTCCGCACGCACCGCCCGGTCGACGAGCACGAGGCGGCGACCCGCTGGAGCGTCGCGGGCGAGCTGCAGATGAGCCGCTTCTGCCGCTTCCTGCGCCAGACCTCGCTGGACGAGCTGCTCCAGCTCTGGAACGTGTTCCGGGGCGACATGAGCCTGGTCGGCCCCCGCCCCGAACGCCCCTATTTCGTCGCGCAGTTCAGCCAGACCTACCCCGGCTACGCGGCCCGCCACCGGATGCAGACCGGCATCACCGGCCTCGCCCAGATCCACGGGCTGCGCGGCGACACCTCGATCGAGGACCGCTGCCGGTTCGACAACGCGTACATCGACAACTGGTCGCTGTGGCAGGACATCTGCATCCTGGCCCGCACGGTCACCGCGCTCGTCCGTCCGACCGGGAGCTGAGCCGTGAACCACCGCCTGCGCACGTTCGCCCCGGTCCTGCCGGTCGTCGCCGTGATCGCCCTGCTCGGCCTGCCGCTCACCCCGGGCGAGAGCGGCGCCGGCCCGGCCGACGCGGTCTCCGGACTCGTCGTGCTGTACTGCGGAATCCGCCTCCTCCGCGACCGGCAACGCCCCCTCACCCCAACTGCCGTAGCAGTCATGGGACTTCCGATCATCGGCCTGTCGATCGCCGCGATGGGCGCGTCCTCACCGGGCGCGGGCCTGAGCGGCCTGGGCCGCTACCTCCAGATCTTCGTCCTGGTCCCCGCGGCAGTCGTCCTCCTGATCCGCGACCGCCGCGACTTCCGCCTCCTGGCCTGGTCGTTCGTGTCACTCGCGCTGTGGCAGGGCGGGATCGGCGTCAAGCAGTACGTCACCGCGACCGGCGCCTCCTACCAGGGCGAGGACATCCGCGCGGTGGGCACCTTCGGCCCGACCGACGTGATGGGCATGGCGACGGTCGTGTCCTTCGGCCTGATCTGCGCGCTGGCCCTGGCCCTTGGCCGAAATGACGCACGCCAACGGGCAGTTGCGGCAGCCTGCGCCTTCGCCCTCCTGATCCCCCTCGCCCTCTCCTTCAGCCGGGGCGCCTGGATCGCGACGGCGGCGACCTGCGCGATCCAGTTGGCCCTGGCCGGCCTGCGCCGCGCCCTGAAGGTGGCCGCGGCAGTGACAGCGGCGGGCGTGGTCCTGGTAGGCGGCTTCGGCGTCGGTACGGCGATGCTCCAGGAGCGGATCGACAGCATCACCCAAGTCACCGACGCCCCCGACCAGTCGGTGATCGACCGCTACACGATGTGGGCGGCGGCAACGGCGATGTGGCGCGAACACCCGCTGACCGGCGTCGGTTTGAAGGGCTTCCCCGAACACCGGGACGGCAACGCCTCGTTGGCATTGTCCTCAGGCAGCGACACGGAGGGCGCGGGCGCCGCCTTCCTCAAACAACCCCTCCTCTCCCCGCACAACATGTACCTCCTGGTCCTGAGCGAACAGGGCCTGATCGGCCTCGTCACCCTGGCAGGCAGCTGGCTGGCCCTCCTGGTCTGCGCGCTGCGGGGCCTGTTCCGAGTCCACCGCACCAAACTCCCGGGCCTGGACTGCGCGTTGGTCTCCAGCGGCCTCCTCACCTGGCAACTGATCGACTTCATGTACGCAGACATCGGCGGCCCGTCGACGGTCCTGACGGCGGTGGTCTTCGGCGTGGTGGCGTGGTGGTCACTGGTTGGGGCGACGGCTGAGGACCGGCCGGCGGCGACAACTCCGGTGCGAGCGACCCCCGAAGGGGCCCTGACCCGATGACGGTGAAGCCTCCAACACAGGCCAACACCAACCCCCTCAAGGGGCGCGGGGCTGTATCAACCAGCGACTCCGCCGCAGAGCGCAACACACAGGCCAACACCAACCCCCTCAAGGGGCGCGGGGAACTGCGCGACCAGCCCCCACGGCGCAGCACCCAAACAACAACCGACACCACCCCACTACTGCCACCGGCCCGCACCTCCGAAGACACCCCCACCCCCGATTCCCGCAGCTTCCTCGCCAAAGCCGCACTGATCACCGCCGCCCTCTCCCTCACCGGCTCCCTCCTAGGCCTGGCCAGAGACCAATCCCTGGCCCGCCTCTTCGGCGCCGGCAGCGAAACAGACGCCTTCCTCGTCGCCTGGACCATCCCGGAATTCGCCGCCACCCTCCTGATCGAAGACGGCCTCGCCTTCGCCCTGATCCCAGCGTTCAGCATGGCCCTGGCCCGCAGAGCGCAAGGCGCCCCCGGCGACCCGGTACGAGCCCTGGTGGCAACCACCCTCCCCCGCCTGGCCCTCGCCTTCATCGCCGTATCAGCGCTACTCATCGGCACAGCCCCCTACCTGGTCGAAGCCCTGGCCCCCGGCCTCCCGAACCCCGCCCTCGCCATCAGCTGCACCCGCATCACCGCCACCTGCGTCCTCAGCTTCGGCCTCGCCGGCTACTGCAGCGCGGCCCTCCGAGCCCACCGCCGCTTCGTGGCCCCGGCGGCGATCTACGTGGCGTACAACATCGGCATCATCGCCGGGATGTACGCCTTCGGCGCCCACTGGGGCGTCCGCTCGGCGGCCCTCGGCGTGGCCGGCGGCGGCGTCCTGATGGTGCTGACGCAACTCCCGGCCCTGTGGCGCCAGTTGACGAGCCACAAGCCCACGACCCCGGACACGGGCCCCGCAGAAGCCCGCCCGATGAACCTCGCCCTGATGGCCACCGTGCTGCTCTTCGCCCTGTGCCGCCAGTCCCAGGTCCTCATCGAGCGCTTCCTCGCCTCGCACCTCCCGGCCGGCGCCATCTCGCACCTGAACTACGCGCAGAAGGTCGCCCAGATGCCGATGATGCTCTCGATGATGCTGTGCACGGTCACCTTCCCGGTGGTCGCGCGGGCGCTCGCCGAGGGCGACACGGAGAAGGCCCGCAACCGCGTGGAGCGGGACCTCGCGCTCGCCGCCTGCCTGGTGCTGCTCGGCGCCGCCACGGTGATCGCCTGCGCCCCGCAGATCATCCAACTCCTCTTCCAGCGCGGCGCGTTCACCGCTCACGACACCGCCGCCACGGCCGGCGTGATGCGCGTGTACGCCCTCGGGCTGCTCGGCCAGACCCTGGTGGGCGTCCTGGTCCGCTCCTACTTCTCGGCGGGCCGCCCCACCTGGTACCCGGTCGGCGCGATGGCCGCCGGCATCGTCGTGACCTCCTGGATCGGCGCCTGCGCGGTGGGCCCCTGGGGCGTCATCGGCATCGCCGTCGCCAACGCCACCGGCATCACCTTCACCGCTCTGCTCCTGCTCTACGGATCGGGCCCGCGCAGTGTCCCGCTCCGCACCCGGCAGGTCCTGATCGAGCTGAGCCGGCCGGTGCGCGCGGCCGTGGTCGCGACGATCGCGGGGGCGTTCGTGGCCCACGCGCTGCCCTCGCCGCTGCTCGGTCTCACCGTCGGCTGCACGACCGTCACCGTCGTCTTCGTCCTGCTCGGCTGGGCCCTGGGCGCCCAGGGCTTCGCACCCGCACTGGAAACCGTACGCTCCGTCACACGAAGGCTCATCCATGGCCGCTCCCGTTGATTCCCCGACCACCGGCAGACGCGCCACGGGCCCGGTCCCGTGGGTGGCGATGTACCACTCCGTAGGCGACTGCTCCGACGACCCCTACCGCATCACGGTCACCCCCGACCGCCTTGAGCAGCAGCTGAGTTGGCTGCGCAGGCGCGGTCTGCGGGGGGTGTCCATGGCCGACCTGCTCGCCGCCCGCGCCCGGGGCGAGGGCCACGGCCTGGTCGGTCTCACCTTCGACGACGGCTACGCCGACTTCGTCGCCAACGCCCTTCCCCTGCTGGCCCGTTGGGACTGCGGCGCCACCCTCTTCGTCCTCCCCGGCAGGCTCGGCGGCGACAACGCCTGGGACCCGCTGGGCCCGCGCAAACCCCTCCTCACCGCGGACGGCATCCGCCAAGCGGCCGCCGAGGGCGTGGAGATCGGCTCCCACAGCCTGACCCACGTCGACCTCACGAAGGCGGACGACGCCACCCTGCGCGCCGAGGTATCCGAAAGCCGCACCAGGCTCCAGGAGTTGCTCAACTCCCCCATCGACGGCTTCTGTTACCCCTACGGCACGATCGACGCCCGCGCCATGGACGCCGTGCGCGAGGCCGGTTACACCTACGCCTGCGCCATCGACCCCGGCGACCTCAACGGCCCGCACGCGCTCCCCCGCCTCCACATCGGCCAGAACGACACCGCCGTACGCCTCTTCCTCAAGTACCGGCTGCACCGCCTGCGCCGGCGTCCGGTGGAGGGGCTCGCATGAGGGCCCTGCACATCATCACCGGCCTCGGCGTCGGCGGCGCGGAGCAGCAACTCCGGCTGCTGATCCGGCACTTGCCGGTCGACTGCGACGTCGTGACGCTCACCAACCCGGGCGCGGTCGCCGCCGGCCTGACCGCCGACGGGGTGCGCGTCCACCACCTCGGCATGACCGGCAACCGCGACCTGGCCGCCCTCCCCCGCCTGGTCAGAATCATCCGCACCGGCCGCTACGACCTCGTCCACACCCACCTCTACCGCGCCTGCGTCTACGGCCGGCTCGCCGCCCGGATCGCGGGCGTGAAGGCGGTCGTCGCCACCGAACACTCCCTGGGCGACTCGCAGATGGAGGGCCGCAGCCTCAGCGCCGGGGTCCGCGCCCTGTATCTCGCGAGCGAGCGCCTGGGCCGCTCGACGGTCGCCGTGTCCCCCACGGTCGCCGAACGCCTGGAGCGCTGGGGCGTGCCCGGGCCGCGTATCGAAGTGGTCCCCAACGGCATCGACCTGGACCGCTTCCGCTTCGACCCGGTCCAACGCCTGCGCACCCGCCAGCGGCTCGGCCTCCCCGAGGGCGCGTACGTCGTCGGCGGCATCGGCCGCCTCGCCGCCGGCAAACGCTTCGACGTCCTGATCCGCGCCCTGGCCCAACTCCCGGACGACTACTGGCTGTTGCTGGTAGGCGGCGGCACCGAGGAGAACCTCCTGCGCCGCACGGCCCACGACTGCGGGGTCGCCGACCGGGTGCTGTTCACCGGCGAGCGCCCCTACACACCCGACGGCACCCCGGGCCCCGACCTGCCCTCCCTCACCGCCGCCATGGACCTGCTCGCCTCGCCGTCCCCCGAGGAGGCCTTCGGCCTGGCGGTCGTGGAGGGACTGGCGTCCGGGCTACCCGTGCTCTACGCCTCCTGCCCCGCCATCGAGGACCTCCCCCCACAGGCCGCGGCCGCCGCCCGGCGGGTGCAGGGCGGCCCCGAGGTCTTCGCCCGCGCGCTGGCGGCGGCCCGCGCGCAGGGCCCGCGTCCGCGCACCGCCCCGGACGCCGCCCACCACTACTGCATCACCCGCAGCGCCGCCCACCTCATGGACGTGTACGCGGCCGCGGTATCCACCTCGTCGCCGTCCCCCGCATCCCAGGGAGCCAGTTCCTCATGACCGAGATCCGACAGCACCTCCCCCTCAGCCGCGCGAAAGCCCTCCCGGCCTGGTCCCTCCTCGCGGCCGGCGCCGTGACCGGCGGCCTGCTCGGCGGCGCGTACGGCGTCGTCAAGAGCCCGACGTACACGGCCACCAGCTACGTCATCGCCGTCCCCACCGACAAGGCCGACTCCGCGACAGCGCTCGGTTTCGCGCAGGCCTACGGCCGGGTCGCCACGCAGCTCGCGGTGCTCGGGGACGCGCAGGTGTGGGCGGGCGTGCCGGTGAAGACACTCCAGTCGAGCGTGCAGACGGCGACCTCGCCGGACGCGCCGATGGTCGCCGTCACGGCCACCTCCTCGCGCGCCGACGTCGCCGCCGACATGGCCAACGCCGTGTCCCGCTCGCTGACCGTGCACGCGAACGACGCCAAGGCCGCGACCCACGTCGAACTCCAGACCTTCGCCCGCGCCATCAAGCCGACCGCGCCCACCTCGGCCTCGGCCGCGGTGACCGGCCTGGTCGGCGCGAGCGCGGGCGGTCTCCTCGGCGGCCTGCTGCTGCTCGTCCGCCCGCGCCGGACCACGGACGAGACCGGCCGTCCCGCCTCGGTGCCCAGCCCGGCCACCGCGGCCGACGTGCTGTGACACCGGTGTACTCGACCGAACTCGTCACGGACGCCCAGGAGTTCGCCGAACTGGCCCCGGCCTGGGGCCGGTTGTACCAGAAGTGCGGCGCGGCGACCCCGTTCCAGTCCCACGCCTGGCTGCACTCCTGGTGGCTGTCGTACGGCCGAACGGGCCGACTGCGCCTGCTCGTTGTCCGCGACGGCCGCGAACTCGTCGCCGCTGCACCCCTGATGCTCGTCCGCAGCCCGGTGCCCGCGCTGGTCCCGCTCGGCGGCGCGATCTCCGACTACGGGGACGTCCTGCTGGACGACGAGCACGGCGACCCGGCCGTGGCCGCGCTCACCGAGGGTCTCGCGTCCGCCGCCCGCACCGCGCTGATCGACTTCCGCGAGGTGCGCCCCGGCGGCGCGGTCGAGCGCGTCTACGACCGCTGGCGCGGCCCCCGCCGCCGCGTCCACGACTCGCTGTGCCTGGAACTGCCCGCCGTACCGATGGCCGACCTGGTCGCCCGGCTCCCCTCCTCCAAGGCCCAACGCGTCCGCGCCAAACTCCGCAAGCTGACCGCGCTCGGCGTCGAGCGTCACGTCGTACAGCCGGACGGCGTGGACTCGGCGCTACGGCGGCTGCTGGAGCTGCACGAACTCCAGTGGCAGGGGCGGAAGGTGACGTCCGAGCATCTCCAGACCCGGTTCTGCGAACACCTGGTGCGCTCGGTCGGGCCGATGGTGCGCTCCGGGGACGCCGTCGTCACCGAGTTCCGGCTCGACGAGGACGTGGTCGCCGTAGATCTGACGTTGTTGTCGCGGCGGCTCGCGGGCGGTTATCTCTACGGCGCGCATCCGCGGCTGCGGGAGCGGAAGGCCGATGTGGCGGTGATGCTGCTCGACGCGTGCGCCGAGCACACCGGGGCGGGCGAGCCCCGCACGCTGAGCCTGCTGCGCGGGGACGAGCCGTACAAGCATCACTGGCGGCCCGAACCGGTCGTCAACCAGCGGCTGTTGCTGGCCCGGCGGCGGACGGCGCCGCTGATGGGGGCGGTCGTCTGCGATGTCGCCGCGCGCCGGCGGGGCAAGGTGCTCGTGCGGAAGTGGAAGGAACGCGGTGGCGACGGACCGTGAGCGGCCCGCCGCCACCTCTGGTTCAGCGGTCGCGCTGCCACCAGTCGAACTTCACGCACAGCTTCCCACCGAGCCAGTACTCCACCCAGTCGCCCAGCTCGACCGGCGAGCAGTTGGCCGGGTGCGTCGGGGTGGGCGGTGTGGTGGGTGTGGTGGGTGTGGTCGGTGTCGTGGGCGTGGGCGGCTTGGTCGGCTCCGGAGTAACCGGAGTAGGTGTCGGAGTCGGGGTCGGGTCCTCGGTGCGGCCGAACAGGACCGAGCGGTAGACCTGGGACGACTTCGGGTTCTCGGAGCACTGCCACACACCGTGCGGGCAGTAGTCGGTGACCGTGTTGTACAGCGGCTTGTGCTCGTCCATCCAGGCGAGCATGCGCTTCATGTACTCCGCGTTGTCGCCGTTTCGGAAGAGTCCCCATTCAGGATAGGAAATGGGCTTGCCGTGGGATTTGGCGAAGTCCACATGTGCCTGAAGTCCGTAGGGCTCCTTCACTTGTTCGTCGAACGTCAGCCCGGACGGCTGGTCGTACGAATCCATTCCGACGATGTCGACCGTGCCGTCCCCCGGATAACACTGCGTCCAGGGAACGGCGTCCCGGCCACGGGTCGGATCGAAGTCGAACCGGAATTTCTGGCCCGGCACCGAGCGCATCGTGGTGACGATCCTGTTCCAGTACTTCTTCCAGGCCTCCGGGTCCGGCCCGCAACGAGAGGTGTACGTGGTGCCGTTCATCTCCCAGCCGAGCACGATCACCGTGTCCGGCACCTTCAGGTCGACCAGCCGTTCGGCGAGGGCCTTGAAGTGCTGATCGAACTGACCGGCCGCGCCCTGCTGGAGCAGCTGCCGCACCTGCCAGTCGGAGACACCGTCCTCGTTGTGCTCCTGCATCGGCACGTTGAGGACGAGCATCCGGTCGGACTTCTCGGTACGCCAGTCCGCCCACACGTCGAGGAGACCGGGGGCGCCCTCGATGTCGCTCCAGTGGTTGCCGGGCAGGTAGGTGTGCCCGACGCGCAGTTCGGCACCGCCCAGCCAGCTGCTGAGCGCGGCCATCCGGGCCACACCGCGAGCCCCGGAGTCGAGGAAGGCTCCGAAGGCGGGGGCGTCCTTCGGCTCGGAGGTCTTGGTGGCCTCGGGTGCCTTCGCGGGTTCCACGACGGCCGGGGTCGTGGGTGCGGTGGCCGCGGTCGGGGTGGTCACGGGAGCAGGCGGATCAGTGACCCGCGTCACCCCCGCCGCGAACCCGGGACCCGACGCGAAAGCCGCCGACGCGGCGACCGTGGCTGCGATGAAGGCGAGTCGTCCGGTCCGGGACCGTCGCTGCTGTGGGGCCATGCCTGCTCCTCTCTCCACTCTCGTACTCCGTTCCGACTTTGCTTTTCCTTCTACTGACACTCAGTCATATGAATATGAATTACGCCACCGCCGTTACGGCTTCCGAGTTCCTCCATCGCCCGCACGGGTGAACCGAACCGAAGGAAACAGTCCGTGTCGCTGCTCGACATCCGTGTCCCCGCAGTTCTGTTGCGGATCGACCGGAATCCCTTTCACCACGGAACACTGGGTGCCGTGCGTTCGCTGGGCCGGGCGGGAGTGGAGGTGCATGTGGTCGCCGATTCCACCGGAAGTCCCGTGCGCAGCTCCCGCTTTGTCTGCCAGATGCATCCCCCGCCGCCGCCCGGCGCGACGCCCGCCGAGATCGCCGGCACGCTCCGCCGGGTGGCCGCGCGGATCGCGCGTCCGGCCGTACTGATCCCGATGGACGACGCGAGTGCCGTCGCGGTCGGCCGACTGAGTGACGAACTCGCGCCCTCCTACCTGCTGCCGCAGCAGCCCGGCGCGCTGCCCGAACGGGTCGCGGACAAGGCGGAACTGGCCGCCGTGTGCGCGGGCGCGGACATCCCGCACCCGGTGACGCTGATCCCGGAGAGCCCGGCGCAGGCGGCGAGCGCCGCGTGGCAGCTGGGGCTGCCGGTGGTCGCGAAGTGGAGCCGGCCCTGGCTGGTGCCGGCCGGGACCGGGCTGCGCAGCACGGTGGTGGTGCACAGCGGGCAGGAGGCGCGCGAGCTGTTCCTGCGCGCCGAGGAAGCGGGCAGCCGACTGCTGTTGCAGGCGTTCCTGCCGTCGGGGCCCGACCGTGACTGGTTCTTCCACGGGTACGCCGACCGGTCCGGCGCCGTGCGCGGCGGTGGCCCCGGCCGCAAGCAACGGGCCTGGCCGCGTGGCGCGGGGTTGACGGCGGTGGGCCGCTGGACGCCCAACGCGCAGGTGCAGGCGCTCGCCGAGCGTCTCACCGCCTCGCTCGGCTACCGGGGCATCTTCGACCTGGACTTCCGCCGCTGCGGCACGACCGGCGACTATCACCTCCTCGACTTCAACCCGCGGCCCGGCGCCCAGTTCCGGCTCTTCGCGGACTCCGCGGGCCTGGACGTCGTCCGCGCCCTGCACCTGGATCTGACCCACCGTCCGCTGCCGGACGGGTCGCCGCGGCCGGGGCGGTCGTTCGTGGTGGAGAACTACGCGCCGCTCAGCGCACTGCGGCCGATGCTCGGCGGACGCGAGCTGGCCTGGCACTCGCCGGACGACCCGGGTCCGGGCCGCGCGATGTGGGGGCTGTGGGGACGGCATGTGCTGCGCAAGCTGCGGGAGCGGCTGGGCGGACCGGCCCCGGCGGCACGTCCGGCGGAGGCGCGGGTGGTCCGGCAGGCAGGCGAGAGCCACCCCAACACGCCCGTCGAACCGGCCGAGTTGACCAAGTTGACCGATGACGAGAAAGCGAGCAGCTGCTGATGTACGACCTGCTGGTGGTGGGCGCGGGCCCGTACGGCCTGTCCATCGCGTCCCACGCTGCGGCCGCCGGGCTGAACCTGCGGGTCTTCGGCCGGCCGATGGCGTCCTGGCGCGACCACATGCCCCGGGGCATGTTCCTCAAGTCGGAGCCCTGGGCCTCCAACTTGTCGGACCCTGAAGGCCGTTGGCCACTCGCCGGGTACTGCGCGACCCAGGGCGTGGAGGCCCGGCACGGGGAGCCGATCCCGGTCGAGATGTTCGCCTCGTACGGCCTGTGGTTCGCGCGCAACGCCGTCCCGGAGGTGGACGAGCGGACGGTGGAGCGGATCGCGCCGGTGCCGGGTGGTTTCGAGGCGGTGACCGACGACGGCAGGGTGCTGCACGCCCGGACCGTCGCGCTCGCGGTCGGTGTCATGCCGTTCGTCGAAATCCCGTCGGCGCTAAGGGGGTTGGGGCGGTCTCTCGTCTCGCACAGCAGCCACCACAGCGCGCTGGACGACTTCCGCGGCAAGGACGTCACGGTGATCGGCGGCGGCCAGGCGGCGCTGGAGACGGCGGCACTGCTCGCCGAACAGGGCACGCGGGTACGGGTGTTGGCGCGGACGGACGAACTGTCCTGGAACGACGTGCCGCCGGCCTGGGAGCGCCCGTGGTGGCAGTCGGCCCGCTCCCCGCACAGCGGCCTGGGCCCCGGCTGGCGCAACTGGTTCTACTCCGAGCGCCCCGGCCTCTTCCGCCGGCTGCCGGAGTCGACCCGGGCCGGGATCGCGGCGAACGCCCTTGGTCCGGCCGGTGCTTGGTGGGTGCGGGACCGGGTCGAGCCGGTGGTGGAGGTGCTGCTCGGCCATGAGGTCGCGGCGGCCGACGTGGTGCCGGGCGGGGTCCGTCTGGAGACGGTGAGCCGGGCGGGCGGGACACGCTCCCTGGACACCGAACACGTCATCGCGGCAACGGGGTTCAAGGCGACGACCAACCGACTCGGGCTGCTCTCCAGCGAGTTGAGGGGCTCCCTGGCCACGGTGGGCGACGGTTCCCCCGAGGTCGGCCGGGACTTCGAGTCCTCGCACCCCGGCCTCTTCATGGCGGGCCTGGTGACCGCCTCGGGCTTCGGCCCGGCGATGCGCTTCGTGCACGGCGCCACGTACACGGCGGGCGCGCTGGCGCGGGGAGTCGAACGCCGACTGCGCTCGGAGCCGCGCGGCGGGATGATCCCGGCGCCCGGACGACGGGGTACACCGGCCTTCGTACGACGCTGACGGCGCGGGCGTGCCGGGCGGTGACGTCCGGCACCCCGTGCGTATTACCTACGGGACGCGGCTCGGCCTCGCCGGTAGAGGATCATGCCACCCGCGATCAGCGCGGCACTGGCACCGGAAGTGGCCAGCATGGCCTCACTGCCGGTGTGCGCCAGAACGGGCGGCGGGGTGTGATTCCCACCGGTGGGCGGAGGCGTGTGGTTCCCGCCTGTGGGGGGCGGCGGGGTGTGGTTGCCGCCGGTGGGAGGCGGCGGCGTGTGGTGCCCGCCGGTGGGGGGCGGCGGGGTGTGGTGCCCACCCGTAGGAGGCGGTGGGGTGTGGTGTCCGCCCGTGGGGGGAGGCGGAGTGTGGTGCCCACCGGTGGGAGGCGGCGGCGTGTGATGCCCACCCGTAGGGGGAGGCGGCGTGTGGTGGTGGCCGCCGGGCGGAGGCGGCGTGTGGTGATGCCCGCCAGGCGGAGGCGGCGTGTGGTGATGCCCGCCAGGCGGAGGCGGCGTGTGGTGATGCCCGCCAGGCGGAGGCGGTGGCGTCTCCTCACAGTCCTCCGGAATGCCGTGGCCCGAGTCACCGGAGCCGTAGCCCGAGTGATCGCCGGAGCCGTAGCCCGAGTCGTCTCCGTAGCCATGACCGTGACCGTAGTTGTGGCCGTAGTCGTGCCCGTGGCCATAGCCGGAGCCGTACCCGTAGTCATCGCCCGAGTCGTCGTCGGAGTCTCCGTACGACGGCTCGGTCCACCGGTGGTGGCCGCCGTGCTCACCGCCGTGCCGGTGTTCCTCCTTGCCGCCGGCACAGGAGTTGCCGAACGTCGGGTTGAGCCCGGACACCCCGTCGGCGGTGTTGCCGCAGGCGTTGACCGGTGCGTCGATCGGGACGTCGATGCTGTTGCCGGACAGGACGCCCGGCGAATCCTTGGCAGCGCCGCCGGTGTACGAATCGGCCAGGGCGGGGCTGCCGCACAGGGACAGAATGCTCGTCGCGGCGGCCGCCGCGACCATTCCCTTACCCAGGGTCTGTCGCAATCTCGTTGTCTTCCTGCTTGAAGAAGTGGGAAAAAAAGCCGGCCTTGGAACGAAACGTGTCCAAGGCCGGCCGTGACACAGCCGGAACGGCTGGTGTGTTACGTCGTCAGTCGTTGACGCACGTGTTGCCGAACGCCGGGTTCAGCAGGCCGATCACGTCGATCGAGTTGCCGCACACGTTGACGGGGATGTGCACGGGAACCTGGACCACGTTGCCCGAGAGGACACCCGGCGAACCGACAGCGGCACCCTCGGCACCGGCGTCGGCGAAGGCCGGGGCGGCCATACCGAGAGCCATGATCGCACCGGCGACAACAGCAGCACTCTTCTTCATGAACGTTCCCTTCTCTGCGGTCATGCCCACCATGACCTGCAGCCTGTAAAACGAGGGATAGACGCAGGAAGAAACTCAAGAACGCGTGTCACCTGACAATTCACTCGATCGTCGGCACCTAATTGACGCGATGGCCGCACAGATGCAGAAACGCTTCTCTTCAAGGGGAGTCAGGAAGAAGGCGGCAATACGAAACGGCCGGGGTGGCCCGTACGAATTTTCCGTACGGGCCAACCCGGCCGCTTTATTGACGGACGGTCAGCTGCCGATGGCGCCGTTGCCCGACAGGACCGGGATGTTGTCCGCGATGTGCGACAGCGGCTCGTCACCCTTGGCCTGGGTGGAGTTCTCGGCGCACTGCTGGTTCTGCGGGGCCGAGAGGACCGGCACGTCCTGGAGGACGGTGACCGGCACCAGCACGCCCACGATCGAGGCCGCGTTGGCCTTGACCGGCAGGCCGACACAGAGCTTGTTCAGGTCGCCCTGGGCGAGCCCGAGCTGGGGGCTCATGTCGCCGGCCGTCTTGGCGTTGCCATAGGCCTGCTCGGCACCGTTCCCGTTGACCGTGGTGACGCCGTTGTCGTTGCCGATGGCCAGCGCCTGCGGGGCGGCCGTCGCCGAGACGCCGACGACGGAAGCCGCGACAGCCGTCGCAGCCATTGCCTTCTTGAGCATTTCTGCGGTCCTTTCCTGGCAGAGACACAATTCCTGCTCCCCCATCAACAGAGGTCGGCCGGATTGGTTGCGTGGCTTCACCCGGTTGGATTCATCTGGGCCATTGGAGTGAATCGGAGCAACCATGCGGCCCGGTGCCAGTTGTTCAGGTCGCTCCGGTGGACGGGGTTACTCCAGAAGGGACCACGCAAGTGATCAAGAAGGTTATGGCTGCTGCGGCTGTCGCCGCTTCCGTCGTCGGAGCCTCGGCTGCCGTCGCCGCCCCGGCGATGGCGATCGGTAACGACAACGGCGTCACCACGGCGAACGGCAACGGCGCCGAGCAGGTCTACGGCAACCAGGCCACGTACGGCAATATGAGCCCCCAGATGGCGCTCATCCAGGGCTCGCTGAACAAGCCCTGCATCGGCCTGCCGGCCAAGGCGAACCTGGCCTCGCTGGTCGGCCTCGTGCCGGTCACCGTCGCGCAGGACGTGCCGATCCTCTCCGCGCCGCAGAACCAGCAGTGCACCGAGAACTCCACCCAGGCGAAGGGCGACGAGCCGCTGTCGCACATCCTGGACAACATCCCGGTCCTGTCGGGCAACGGCTCCGCGGGCAGCTGACCTCGCGGACGTGCACAGCGGGCCGCCGATCTCTCGGCGGCCCGTTGGTTTGCCTCGCCGGGACGCACGGAAGGCGGCCGAGGAGTTCGGGAAGCTGCGCGCGGCCCGTCCGCTGGTCCCCCCGCGGACAGCAGCCCCTGCCGAGCGACCCGCCGCGGATCACCCGCCGCGTCCCCGGGCGAGGAAGCCAACTTGCTTACACGCGAGCCGACTTATTGCTCCATACGGGGTAAAGGCCGCAACCAAACCAGTCATCACTCAGTTGATCATCGTGCGGCTCCGCAACGGGAGTCCGTCCTCCGAAAGGGTTTGAACATGAAGAAGCTGTGGGCGACCGCGGCTGTTGCCGCCTCCCTCGCCGGTGCCACCGCCGCTGTCGCCACCCCGGCGATGGCGATCGGCAACGACGACGGTGTCACCACCACCCAGGGCAACGGCGCCGTGCAGAAGTACGGCAACCAGGAGACCAAGGGCGACATGAGCCCCCAGCTCTCCCTCGTTCAGGGCAGCCTGAACAAGCCCTGTGTCGGCCTGCCCGCCAAGGTCAACGCCGCCTCCCTGGTCGGCCTCGTGCCGGTCACGGTCCTGCAGGACGTGCCGATCCTCTCGGCCCCGCAGAACCAGCAGTGCACCGAGAACTCCACCCAGGCCAAGGGCGACGAGCCGCTGTCGCACATCCTGGACAACATCCCGGTCCTGTCGGGCAACGGCGCCGTGGGCAGCTGACCTCAGCACCACGCACCACAAGAGCGGGCCGCCGAGCAATTCGGCGGCCCGCTCTGCGTGTTACGGCCGTTTCGACTTCGCGTACAGGGCCTCGATGTCCTCCGCGTACGCCGCCGTCACCACGTGCCGTTTGAGTTTCAGGGACGGGGTGAGGAGGCCGTTGTCCTCGGTGAACTCGCCCTCGATCAGGGCGAAGGCGCGGATCGACTCGGCGCGGGAGACGGCCTCGTTGGCGTGGTCGACGGCTTTCTGGACGTCGGCGCGCAGGCGGGGGTCCTCGACGAGGTCGGCGAGCGGGGTGTCCGCGGGGAGTTTGCGGACCGCGAGCCAGTGGGCGAGGGCCTCGGGGTCGAGGGTGATCAGGGCGGCGACGAAGGGGCGGTTGTCGCCGACGACCAGGCACTGGCCGACCGGGGCGCGGCTGCGCAGGCGGTCCTCCAGGACGGCCGGGGAGACGTTCTTGCCGCCGTTGGTGACGAGGATGTCCTTCTTGCGGCCGGTGATGGTGAGATAGCCGTCCTCGTCGAGGGCGCCGAGGTCGCCGGTCGCGAACCAGTCGTCCTTCAGTACGGCGTCGGTGGCCGCCGGGTTGTTCCAGTACGCGCCGAAGACCACTCCGCCCTTGATGAGCACCTCGCCGTCGTCGGCGATGCGGATCGTGGTGCCGGGCACCGGGAGGCCGACCGTGCCGGGGCGGGGCCGCAGGGGTGGGACGACGGTGGCGGCGGCTGTGGTCTCGGTGAGGCCGTAGCCCTCGTAGATGATGATTCCGGCGGCGGAGAAGAAGAGGTTGAGGTCGCGGTCGAGCGGGGAGCCGCCGCTGATCGCGTAGCGCAGGCGGCCGCCGAGTTCCTTGCGGATACGGCGGTAGACCAGCAGGTCGTAGAGGGCCCAGGCGGCGTAGAGGGCGGGGCCGGGGCCCTTGCCCGTGCCGAGGAACTTGTTCAGATACGCCTCGCCGAAGCGGATCGCGATGCGGTCGGCGCGGTCGAAGGAGGCGGCGCGGCCCATCTTCTCGGCGGTCGCGCGGCCGGCGTCGTGGATCTTCTCGAAGAGGTACGGCACGCCGACCAGGAACGTGGGCCTGAACTCCCGTAGTGCCGGGCGGAGTTCGTCGGGCTTGATGCTCGGGCAGTGGCCGATCTCGATGCGGGCCATCAGGCAGGCGATCTGGAGGGTGCGGCCCATGATGTGCGCGAGGGGGAGGAACAGGAGCGTCGAGGCGACCTGGCCGGTGACCTCCGTGAAGAGGGGGTGCAGCAGCTCGACCATGTTGGCGGCCTCGGCGTGCAGGTTGGCGTGGGTGAGGACGCAGCCCTTGGGGCGGCCGGTGGTGCCGGAGGTGTAGCAGATCGTCGCGATCGTGTCCGGGGTCAGGGAGGCTCGGCGCTTGGTGATCTCGTCGTCGGGCAACTCCTCGCCCAGGGTGGTGAGTTCGGCCATGGCTCCGGCGTCCAGCTGCCAGACGCGCGGGGGTTGGGGGTGGCGGGCCGTACCGGTGGTGACCGTGTCGGTGTTCTCCGCGGTCTCCGTGACGACGAAGCGGGCGCCCGAGTCCCGGACGATCCACTCCACCTGGTCCGCCGACGAGGTCGCGTAGATCGGTACCGTCTGGCCGCCGGCCGCCCAGATCGCGAAGTCGAGGACCGTCCACTCGTAGCGGGTACGGGACATGACCGCGACCCGGCCGCCCGGTTCGAGGCCTGCGGCTATCAATCCCTTTGCGGTGGTGGTGACTTCGCGGGCGAAGGCGGTAGCGGTGACGGGGTGCCAGGTGCCGGCCCGTTCGCGGCGGAGGACCACGGTGTCGGGGGCCTCCGCCGCGTTGGTGAACGGCAGGTCGGCGGTGCTGCCGGTCGTCGGACGCGGGGCGAGCGGCAGAGTGCTCGCCTCTCGTACGACGCCCCGCTCGTCCCGGGTGAGTTCGACCCGGGTGCGGGCCGCGAGGTCGGTGCGTTGCCGCGCCCGCTTCAGGTCCTTGCGTACGCCCATGACAGCTGCTCCCGGTCGACGGTGAGACGGTGGCTGGGGCGTCAACTTACTCGCAAGTAGGGGAAGGTCAATGGGGTCTGTGCGGTACCGGTGGATTCAGTTCATTCGGTTCGCCTCGTCGATCGCCTCGGCGAGTTGCCGTACGTCCGCGTCCTCCGTTTTCTTCGCCAACGCGTGGGCGCGGGAGGCGAGTTGGCCGAGGCCCGGGTTGCCGGGCAGGGTGCCCTCGCTGTCCTCGGGTGAGCGGAGGGTGTCGGCGAAGTAGGCGGCCACGGCGGTGACTTGGAAGCGGGGGGACGCACTGCTCAGGGAGTCGTGCAGGGCGCCGGTCTCCAGTTGGCCCGCATCCTCGTGCGGGGCGCGGGTGTTCGGGTCGAGCCAGCGGACGCTCGCGGTGGCGAGGTGGCCGTCGGCGCCGGGCCTCGTGCGGACGGCGTAGAGGGCGGTGACGGTGTGGCCGGGGCCGATCTCGCCGCCGTCGACGTTGTCATCGCGGAAGTCGTCGTCGGCGACCTTGCGGTCCTCGTAGCCGATGAGGCGGAACTGGGCGACCGTCTCGGGGTCGAAGGCGACCTGGGCCTTGGCGTCGCGGGCGGTGAGGTCGATGTTCTGCGGGAGTTGGTCGACGAAGACCTTGCGGGCGTCGGCGTCGTCCGAGACGTACGCGGTGTGGCCGTCGCCCTTGTCGGCGAGTTTCTCCATCAGGGCGTCGCCGTAGTCGCTGCCGACTCCGACGCCGAAGAGGGTGATGCCGTGGTCGCGGCGTTCGTTCGCGATGCGTTCGAGGATCGAATCGGCGTTGGTGTCACCGGTGTTGGCGAGGCCGTCGGAGATGAGGACGACGCGGTTGGTGGCGCCCTTGCGCAGGCCCTCGCCGGCGGTGGCGTAGCCGGTCTGGACGCCCGCGCCGAGGTTGGTCGAGGACTGGGTCTCCAACTCGTCGATGGCGTCGTGGACTTGGCCGCGGTGGCCGTCGAGGCGGGTCATCGGGAGGACGGTCTCGGCCTCGTCGCTGAAGGTGACGAGCGCGACCGAGTCGTCATCGCGGAGCCGGTCGGTCATCTCGTCGAGGGACTTCTTGGCGAGGTCCAGGCGGCCCGTCTCGGCCATGGAACCGGAGACGTCGATGACGAACGTCAGGGCGGCGGGCGGGCGTTCGTCGGTGGAGTCGGCGGTGCGGGTGGCGAGGCCCACGCGGACGAGGGACCAGTTGGAGCTGTCGGTGCGGGCGCCGTCGACGGTGACCGTGAAGCCGTTGCCGTCGGGGCGGTCGTAGTCCTGGCGGAAGCTGTTGACGAACTCCTCGGGGCGGATCGTGGACGGGTCGGGGCGTTCGCCGTCGGCCAGGACGCGGCGGGCGTAGCCGTAGGACGCGGTGTCGACGTCGAGGGCGAAGGTGGAGAGGTAGTCGGGGGACGGGGCGATCTTGTCGGCGGGGGTGCTTGTCTGTTCGCCGTCCTGGTCCGCGTCCGAGCTCTGGCCGTCGTTCTGTTCGCCGCCCGAGGGGACCGCCGGGGCCGGGAAGCCGGTGCGGTTCGACGCGTCCGAGTTGCTGGAGTTGCTGCCGCCGCCGCCCGCGCCGCAGCCCGTGAGCAGTAGGCCGCCCGCGGCGGCGAGGGCGAGCAGGGTGGTGCGCAGTCGCCGGGTGCGGTGGTGTGACCGCTCCCCCGGCAACCTGCTCGGTCGTGTTCGGTTGGTCTCCATCTCCCGTGCCCCCTCGGTCCGTTGACGTCGACTTCTTGCGACTGTGACGGCGGAGGGGGCGGGAATGTGCGCTACGGGGAGTTGCGGAAGCGTCTCGAAGGGGTCGCGATCATGGCCCGTCGAGACCGGTGGGTGATCCTCCGGTGACCTAGGACACGATGTCCTTGCGGGCGAAACCCCGGAAGGCCAGGGCGAACAGGACGATGGCGTAGGTAACGGAGACCGCCGTGCCCTGGATCATGCCGGACCACTCGGGATGGGGTTGTACGGCGTCCGCCCAGGCGAACTGCCAGTGTGCGGGCAGGAAGTCGCGCCAGTGGCCGAGGGCCGTGACGGCGTCCAGGACGTTGCCGACGATGGTCAGGCCGACCGCGCCGCCGACCGCGCCGAGGGGGGCGTCGGTCTTCGTCGAGAGCCAGAACGCGAGCCCGGCGGTGACCAGTTGGGACACGAAGATGAACGCCACGACGACCAGCAGGCGTTGGGCGGCCGTGCCCGCGCCGATCGCGCCGCCGGTGGGCAGCTCCAGCGGACCCCAGCCGTAGGCGGCGGTGCCGACGGCCAGGGCGACGAGCGGGAGCAGGATCATCGCGGCGAGGCTGAGGCTCAACCCGACCACCAGCTTGGACCACAGGAGGCGGGCCCTCGGCACGGGTGCCGCGAGCAGATAGCGCAGGGAGGACCAGCTGGCCTCCGAGGCGACCGTGTCCCCGCAGAACAGGGCGACCGGGACGACCAGCAGGAAGCCGGCCGACACGAACAGGTTCACCGCGGCGAAGTTGGCGCCGGACGAGGTGGCCGTGTCCATCAGGGTCACCTGGGAGCCGCGCTCGCCCGGGGTGCCGCCGATCGCGAAGGCGGCGACCAGGATGAAGGGCAGCGCGGCGAGGATGCCGCCCATGATCAGCGTGCGGCGCCGCTTCAACTGCCGGACCAGCTCCACCCGTAGGGGCAGGGTGCGGCCGGCCCGGTAGCCGGAGGCCACCTCGACGGGCTCGGCGAGCGTGCTCATGCGGAACCTCCGATCAGGGTGAGGAAGGCGTCTTCGAGTCGGCGGTGCGGGCCGACCGAGGAGACGGGGACTTCCAGGCGGACGAGTTCTACGAGGAGTCGGGCGGCGGTGCCTGGGCCGTGGGGACCTTGGGTGGGAGGTGGGGACGGCGTGCCCTCGGTGGCGGTACCAGCCGGGGTGACTGCGGCAGCCGTGGCGGCGGCCGTACTCGCCCCGTTCGTCGGGGAGTTGGCGGACACCAGCTCATCACCCGGTACCAGCTCATCACCCGGTACCGGTTCGTCACCTGGCGCCGGTTGACCACCCGGTGCCAGCCGCACCAGCAGGCCGCCCTCCGCGCGGACCACCGACTCCACGTCCGTGAGCGCCGCGATCTTCTCCACCAGCGGGTCGGAGATGTCCGAGGCGAGGCCGACGAGGAGGGTGTCCCCGGAGCCGATGATCTCGGCGACCGGGCCCGCCTGGACGAGGCGGCCTCGGTCCATGACCACCAGGTGGGTGCAGGACTGTTCGACCTCGGCGAGGAGGTGGCTGGAGACGATGACCGTGCGGCCCGCCTCCGCGTAGCGGATCATCACCTCGCGCATCTCGCGGATCTGGGGCGGGTCGAGACCGTTGGTCGGTTCGTCGAGGATGAGGAGGTCGGGGAGGCCGAGCATGGCCTGGGCGATGGCGAGGCGCTGGCGCATGCCCTGGGAGTAGGTGCGGACCGCGCGGGCGAGCGCGTCGCCGAGGCCCGCGATCTCCAGGGCCTCCTCCAGGTGGGCGTCCTCCGGCGGGCGTCCCGTGGCCTGCCAGTACAGCTCCAGGTTCTCGCGGCCGGAGAGGTGCGGGAGGAAGCCCGCGCCCTCGACGAAGGCGCCGACCCTGGACAGCACCGGGGCGCCCGGTCGGATCGCGTGCCCGAAGACCCTGATCTCGCCCGCGTCCGGCTTGATCAGGCCCATCAGCATCCGCAGGGTGGTCGTCTTGCCCGCGCCGTTCGGGCCCAGGAGGCCGAGCACCTGGCCCTTCTCGACGCGGAAGGACAGGTCCCGTACCGCGTACCGGTCCGCCGACTTCGCGTACCGCTTGCTCAAGTCGGTGATCTGGAGCGGGACTTCGGACAGTTCGGGGGCGGGGGGTGCCGTGGCGGTGCGGCGGCGGCCGGTCAGGAGCAGGGCCGCGGCGATCGCCGCGCCTGCCAGCGGGAGCCACCAGACCCAGGACGGGAGCGTCGCCGCCGCGGTCGTGACGGCGGGGGCCGTCGGTACCTTGAGGTCGCTCTTCAGGGTGACGGTGTACGTCGCCGGGGCCGCCGGGGAGGCGTAGCCGAGGTCCGTCGAGGCGAGGACCAGGCGCAGGTGGTGGCCGCTCTGGACGTCGTAGTCGATGGCCGGGAGGGTGATCGTGACGTCCTTGCCGGACTTGGTGCCCTCGATCCTGAGGGGGGTCACCAGCTGGGAGGGGAGCACCTGTTGGGTGCCGCCGGGGCCCACGTCGTAGACCTTGCCGAAGAGGACGGTGTCGTCGCTCGTCGACTTGACGTGGACGGTGACCGTGGGCGAGCCGGTGATGCGGAGGCTCCTGGTGACGGGGGCCGAGTCGAACGCGGCGTACTGGCCGGGGAAGTCGAGGGAGACCCCGATGCCCAGGGAGGAGAGTTGGGACAGGCCGCCGGTGCTGCCGAGGCCCGGCAGAGCCGAGATGGCGGGTGGGCTGGCGCCTGCCGGGTTGGTGAAGGACTGCTCGCGGCGGCCGGTCAGGGCGATCGTGCGCGGGTCGCTCTCCAGGCCGGGGTACGCGCTGCCGCTCGCGCCGCGCAGCTGGGCCGCGCCGTCCGTGGAGTCGACGCCTCCGGTGCGGGTGACGCGGAACGCCGGGCCGGTGTCGGTGTTCTTGTCGTCCTTCAGGTACCGGTCGAACCAGGACGTCACGCGTGCCTGGACGCGGCTCGTCTCCATGTCGCCGCCGTCATGGCCGCCGGCGATCCAGTCGACGTCGACCGGGGCGCCGTTCGCGCGGATCGCCTTCTCGGCCGCGTCGGCCTGGCCGAGCGGGAAGAGGGAGTCGGTCTGGCCCTGGAGCAGGAGGGTCGGGACGTTGATCCGCTGGGCCACGGCGGACGGGGAGCGGGCTTCGAGGAGGGCGCGGGCCTCGGCGTCGGGCTTTCCGGACTCGGCGACCCTGTTGTACATCTGGCACAGCGCGGGCTCGAACTTGGCGCAGCCGCCACCGGAGTTGATGAAGATGCCGGCCCAGAGCTTCTTGAAGACGCCGTTCGGGAACAGGGCGTCCGCGAGGTTCCAGTACGTGATCGCCGGGGCGATCGCGTCCACCCGGTCGTCGTAGCCGGCGGCGAGGAGGGAGATGGCCCCGCCGTAGGAACCGCCTGCCATGCCCACGCGCGGGTCGCCCGGCTTGTCGAGCTGGACGTCAGGTTGCTTCGCCAGCCAGTCGATCAGCTTCGATACGTCCTTGACCTCGCCGGACGGGTCGTTCAGGCCGATCTTGCCGGTCGACTTGCCGAAGCCGCGGGCCGACCAGGTCAGTACCGCGTAGCCGTCCTTGGCCAGATCCTCCGCTTCTTTTCGTACGTCGTCCTTGTTGCCGCCGAAGCCGTGGGCAAGGAGGACTGCGGGGCGGCGCGTTGATCCGCCCGTTGTGAAGTACGAGGTGTCCAGGGTGACGCCGTCGATCGCCATCATCCGGTCTGTCTGGTGGACCGGGGGTGTGTTGTCCGAGGCTGCGGCCGTCCAGGTGCCGGCGGCGGCGAGCACGACGACGGCTGCGGTGGCTGCCAGCCAGCGCCGGGGGTGTCGTAGTCGTCGTAGGCCTTGCAGCCCGGGCAGTCGAAGATCCATGCGTTCAACGGTACGGGGCGTCTCTGACAGTTGGGGCAGACTCTGGGGTGAGCCGGGGGTGAGGTGTGTACCGCGCTTGGTGTACGGCCTCGGGGGTGGGGGCTTCTGTGGATTGCCGGGTGCGGGCTCGTCGTGGCTGGTCGCGCAGTTCCCCGCGCCCCTGAGGAGGCCTCGCCCCTTCGGGGCTTAGGCCTCCTCAGGGATTGAGATCAGCCAGCGGGTTTCCCTGCGTGGGCGGAGATAGAGCGCCCAGTACAGCGTTGCCGCCGTCACTATGCCGCCCGTCCACAGCAAGTACGTCGTCTCCTGCTGGGTGAGGATGTAGGCCAGGACTGCGATCAAGAGGATCGGCATTGCGGGCCACAACGGCATGCGCCACGCGTGCGTGTGGCGATGGTTGCCTCGTCGGGAGAGTAGGGCCGCTACCGCCACCAGCAGGTACATGGCGGTTACCGAGACGCCTGTCACGCCGTACAGGGTGTCGAGGTTGACGAAGCAGA
This sequence comes from Streptomyces prunicolor, assembly GCF_045162825.1. NCBI lineage: Bacteria > Bacillati > Actinomycetota > Actinomycetes > Kitasatosporales > Streptomycetaceae > Streptomyces > Streptomyces prunicolor. The sequence continues at coordinate 3,919,411 of NZ_CP108676.1, forward strand.
GGATCGCGCCGGGGATGCCTACCGCGAGGGTGGCCACCCAAGGGGAGCCGAAGCGGCCTAGTTTCGAGAAGAGCGTGTTGACCGGGTGGGGCCAGGCCTTGTCCCGGGCCGAGGCGAAGAGGACTCGGGAGTTCTGGATGACCATGACGATGCCGGCGTTGATGATCGCGAGGGCTACGCAGAGGCTGACGAAGGTGCCCACCGCGGAGTTGGACCAGGCTGTCACCATCGACCCGATGTCGCCGCCGGTCAGGGTCGAGAGGTCGTTCGCGCCCATCGTGATCGCCACCACCGGGACCAGGATGATCACCGTGGAGATCGCGAGGGTGGCCAGGACCGTGCGGGCTACGTTGCGGCGCGGGTTCTCCAGTTCTTCGGAGAGGTAGACCGCCGTCGAGAAGCCTTGCGTGACGAACAGGGCTATCGCCAGGCCCGAGACCACCAGCATCGCCGTCACCGTGTCCGTGTGGCCGCCTGTCCCGGCTACCTGCATCGACGTCAGGCTGCCCAGGCCTCGTTGGCTGTGCGTGAAGCCGAGCAGCGCTACGACTCCTGCCGCTATGACCTCCAGGACCAGGAAGATGCCCGTGATCCACGCGTTGGCGCGTAGGTCCAACAGGCCCGCCAGCGTTGCCAGGAGCATCACTCCGGCGCCGGTCATGGACGGGTTCAGGTGGGCGATCGGGGCCAAGTAGTCCGCCGTGCCCATCGCTATCACCGGCGGGACGATCATCACGACCAGGAGGGACAGGACGAAGACCAGCCAGCCCGCGAGCCTTCCCGCCAGTGTCGACACCATCGCGTACTCGCCGCCCGCGCTGGGGATGAGGGTGCCCAGTTCGGAGTAGCAGAACGCCACGGCTATGCAGAGGACCGAGCCGATCGCGATCGTGAGGGCCGTCGCGGTGCCGAGCGTGCCGAACAGGTCGGGGACGACCACGAAGAGCGTCGACGCCGGTGTCACGCAGGAGAGCGTGAGGAGCGTGCCGCCAACGATGCCGATGGAGCGCTTCAGCTGCTGCGGGTTCTGGCTCTGGCTCTGCGGACTCTGGGGGCTGTCCGACGTCGCCTCGGAAACGGCGGCCTCGGCAGTGGGGAGGGTGTCGGTCACGCGCTGATGGAACATTGACGGAAACCATCACGTCAATGGGTGTTCACCTACGGAATTCGTTGATCCAGTCCGTTCGGAGTGCCGTATTCGGCACCTGGACGCAGTGCCGGTCCCGCCTGTGAGCGCTACGGGAACCGCAGCCGTCGTGGGCGAAAAAATGGGGCCGTCCGGGATACGGACGGCCCCACTCGGTGCTGCTCGGTGTTGATCAGTGGTTGCGCGGGAACCCCAGGTCCACGCCCGACGGGCCGTCGGCCGGGTCCGGCCAGCGAGTGGTGACGACCTTGCCGCGGGTGTAGAAGTGCGTGCCGTCGTTGCCGTAGATGTGGTGGTCCCCGAAGAGGGAGTCCTTCCAGCCACCGAACGAGTGGTAGCCCACCGGGACCGGGATCGGGACGTTGACGCCGACCATGCCGGCCTCGATCTCCAGCTGGAAGCGGCGGGCGGCGCCGCCGTCGCGGGTGAAGATCGCGGTGCCGTTGCCGAAGGGGGAGCTGTTGATCAGCGCCACGCCCTCGTCGTACGTGTCGACGCGCAGGACGCAGAGGACCGGGCCGAAGATCTCGTCCTGGTACGCCTTCGCCGTCGTCGGCACCTTGTCCAGCAGGGAGATGCCGATCCAGTGGCCGTCCTCGAAGCCCTCGACCGTGTAGCCGGTGCCGTCGAGGACCACTTCAGCGCCTTCTGCCGCCGCGCCCGTCACGTAGGACGCGACCTTGTCGCGGTGGACCGCGGTGATCAGCGGGCCCATCTCGCTCGTGGGGTCGTTGCCGGGGCCGATCTTGATCTTCTCGGCGCGCTCGCGGATCTTCTCGACCAGCTCGTCGCCGATCGAACCGACCGCGACCACGGCCGAGATGGCCATGCAGCGCTCGCCCGCCGAGCCGTAGGCCGCGCTCACGGCCGCGTCCGCCGCCGCGTCGAGGTCGGCGTCCGGGAGGACCAGCATGTGGTTCTTGGCGCCGCCCAGGGCCTGGACGCGCTTGTGGTTCGCCGCGGCCGTGGTGTGGATGTAGCGGGCGATCGGGGTCGAGCCGACGAAGGAGACCGCCTTGACGTCCGGGTGCTCCAGGAGGCGGTCCACCGCCACCTTGTCGCCGTTGACGACGTTGAAGACACCGTCGGGGAGGCCGGCCTCCGCCAGCAGTTCGGCGATCTTCAGGGACGCCGACGGGTCCTTCTCGGACGGCTTGAGGACGAAGGTGTTGCCGGTCGCGATGGCGATCGGGAACATCCACATCGGCACCATGGCCGGGAAGTTGAACGGCGTGATGCCCGCGACCACGCCAAGGGGCTGGCGGATCGACGAGACGTCCACGCGGCTCGCGACCTCCGTCGACAGCTCGCCCTTCAGCTGCACGGTGATCCCGCACGCCAGGTCGACGATCTCCAGGCCGCGCGCGACCTCGCCCAGCGCGTCGCTGTGCACCTTGCCGTGCTCGGCGGTGATCAGCTCGGCGATCGCGTCCCGGTTGGCGTCCAGCAGCGCGCGGAACTTGAACAGGATCGTCGTGCGCTTGGCGAGGGACGAGGTGCCCCAGGTCGCGTAGGCGTCCTTGGCGGCGGCTACGGCCGCGTCGACCTCGTCGACGGTCGCGAAGGCGACCTTCGTGGTGACCGCGCCGGTCGCCGGGTCGGTGACCGGCCCGTACGTGCCCGACGCGCCTTCGACGGTCTTGCCGCCGATCCAGTGGTTGACGATCTTCGTCATGCCCAGATGCTCCTTCACAGATGGCGGCGTCGGGTGGAGACGTGCCGTTCGTACAGCTCACGTGCCTTGACCGCGGACGATCGGGTCGCGGTCGCGGCCACAGGTACATCCCACCAGGCCTGCGCCGGAGGCGCGCCCGACACTGTGTCTGCGGTTTCGGTCTCCACGTAGACACATGTGGGAGTGTCGGCCGCCCGCGCCACGGCGAGTGCCTCGCGCAGGTCGCTGACGGTCTTCGCGCGCAGCACGCGCATGCCGAGGCTGGCCGCGTTGGCGGCGAGGTCGACGGGCAGCGGGGCGCCGGTGTATGAACCGTCGGCAGGCGAACGGTGGCGGTACGCCGTGCCGAAGCGTTCGCCGCCCACCGACTCCGACAGGCCGCCTATCGAGGCGTACCCGTGGTTCTGTATCAGCAGGACCTTGATCGCGATGCCTTCTTGTACGGCGGTCACGATCTCCGTCGGCATCATCAGATACGTGCCGTCGCCGACCAGCGCCCACACCGGCCGGTCCGGCGCGGCGAGCTTCACGCCGATCGCGGCCGGGATCTCGTAGCCCATGCAGGAGTAGCCGTACTCCAGGTGGTACTGGTCGAACGACCGCGTCCGCCACAGCTTGTGGAGATCGCCGGGGAGCGAGCCCGCCGCGTTGACGATGATGTCCGACGCGTCGACGATCTCGTCCAGCGCGCCCAGGACTTGGGGCTGCGTCGGGCGTACGTCGGGTTCCTCCGCCTCGTAGCAGGCGTCGACGCGCTGCTCCCAACGCTCCTTGTCCTCGCGGTACTCGGCGATGTAGGACTCGGAGACCCGGTAGGCGTCCGGGCCCAACTCCCTTGCCAGCGCGGTGAGTCCGGCGCTCGCGTCCGCGATCAGCGGCTGTCCGGCGAGCTTGTGGCCGTCGTAGGCACCGATGTTGAGGTTGAGGAAGCGGACGCCGGGGCGTTCGAAGAGGGTGTGGGAGCCGGTGGTGAAGTCGGTGTAGCGGGTGCCGATGCCGATCACCAGGTCGGCCAGGCGGGCGAGTTCGTCGGCGGTCGCGGTGCCGGTGTGGCCGATGCCGCCGACGTCCTGGGGGTGGTCGTGGTTCAGGGAGCCCTTGCCGGCCTGGGTGGAGGCGACGGGAATGCCGGTGGCCGACGCGAACTCGGCGAGGGCTGCCTCCGCGCGGCTGTGGTGAACTCCGCCGCCCGCGATGATCAGGGGGCGGTTGGCCGCGCGAACTGCCCTTACCGCTTCGGCGAGTTCGGCCGGGTCGGCGGCCGGTCGCCTTACGTACCAGGTGCGTTCGGCGAAGAACTCGTCCGGCCAGTCGTACGCCTCGGCCTGAACGTCCTGCGGGAGAGCGAGGGTTACGGCTCCGGTCTCGACGGGGTCGGCGAGTACGCGCATGGCGTTCAGGGCGGCGGGGATGAGTGCTTCCGGGCGGGTGACGCGGTCGAAGTACTTCGACACCGGGCGCAGACAGTCGTTGACCGACACATCGCCCGCATACGGGACTTCGAGCTGCTGGAGCACCGGGTCGGCGGGGCGGCCGGCGAAGGTGTCGCCGGGGAGGAGCAGGACCGGGAGGTGGTTGATGGTGGCGAGGGCGGCGCCGGTGACGAGGTTGGTGGCGCCGGGGCCGATCGATGTCGTAACGGCGTGTGCGGACAGGCGATTCGACTGACGCGCGTAGCCGACTGCCGCGTGGACCATGGACTGTTCGTTGCGGCCCTGGTGGTAGGGCATCTCATCGGCGTACTCGATGAGGGCCTGGCCGAGGCCGGCCACGTTGCCGTGGCCGAAGATGCCCCAGGTCGCGTCGATCAACCGCCGCCGTACGCCGTCGCGTTCGGTGTACTGGACGGACAGGAACCGTACGAGTGCCTGTGCGACCGTCAGCCTCGTCGTCGAGGTCATCGGTAACCACCTGTGCTTTCAACGTGGTCCGGGTGGAAGCAGATCCGCCACTCCCTCGTTCCCCCCGGCCCCGCCATGACGTTCAGGTAGTACATGTCGTGACCCGGCTGGGCGATCGACGGGCCGTGCCAGCCATCGGGCACGAGCACGGCGTCGCCGGAGCGGACCTCCGCGAGGACGTCGGATCCGCCCTCACGGGAGGGGAATACGCGCTGATAGCCGAAACCGTTCGGGCCGTCGATCTCGAAGTAGTAGATCTCCTCCAACTCGGCTTCCTCGCCCGGCCGTTGTTCGTCGTGCTTGTGGGGCGGGTACGAGGACCAGTTGCCGCCGGGCGTGATGACCTCGACCGCGATCAGCTTGTCGCAGGCGAAGGCGTCCGCGGAGGCGAAGTTGCGGACGCGGCGAAGGCAGGTGCCGTCGCCGCGTCGTTCCACCGGAACCTCCGGCGCGGGGCCGTAGCGAGCGGGGAGTCGTCGCTCGCACTTCGCTCCTGCCAGGGCGAAGCGGCCTCCCGCGCCGGAGGCGATCTTGACCTGGGCGTCGCGGGGCACGTACGCGAAGTCGGTGACTCCGGCGAACACGCTTTCCCTGCCCAGGAGTTGGAACTCTTCGTCCGCAATTCGCACGGTACATCCACCGCTGAGCGGAAGCACGATCCACTCGCTGTCACCGGTGGTGAAGTGGTGCGTCCCGCCCGGCTCCAGTTCGACGACCCGCAGACTGCTGTGGGTCCAGCCGGCCCGCTTGGGGTCGATGTCCACGGCGTACTGCGCGTTGGCGGCGGAGCCCTTGGGGACGTACAGCTCGGGGACGTACGGCTCGGCGGTCGTCATAAGGCGGCCCTCACAGCAGTCCTACGGCGGTGTCCACGGCGGCGGCGACGTCGCCGTCCGCCGGGTAGAGCAGCGAGCGGCCGACCACCAGGCCGCGCACGGTGGGGAGTTGGAGGGCGCCGCGCCACTTCTCGTAGGCGCCGTCCTGGTCGTCGCCGACCTCGCCGCCGAGAAGGACGGCGGGGAGGGTGGAGGTCTCCATGACCCGGGCCATGTCGTCCGGGTTCTCGGTGACGGGGAGCTTGAGCCAGGTGTAGGCCGAAGTGCCGCCCAGGCCCGAGGAGATGGCGATGGACTTGATGACGGCGTCGGCGGAGAGGTCGTTCTTCAGCTTGCCCTCGTCGGTGCGGCGGCTGATGAACGGCTCGACGAACAGCGGGAGTTGACGCGCGGCCATGTCGTCGATGGCGCGGGCGGTGGACTCCAGGGTGGTGAGGGAGCCCGGGTCGTCGTAGTCGATGCGCAGGAGCAGCTTGCCCGCGTCGAAGTTGAGGCGCTCGATGTCCTGGGCTCGGTGGCCGGTGAAGCGGTCGTCGAGTTCGAAGCTCGCGCCTTGCAGCCCGCCGCGGTTCATCGAGCCCATGACGACCTTGCCGTCGAGGGCGCCGAGGAGCAGCAGGTCGTCGAGGATGTCGGCGGTCGCGAGGACGCCGTCGACGCCGGGCCGGGAGAGGGCGAGGCAGAGGCGTTCGAGAAGTTCGGCGCGGTTGGCCATGGCGAACTTGTGCTCGCCGACGCCGAGCGCGCCGCGGGCCGGGTGGTCGGCGGCGACGATCATCAGCCGGCCGGCGTCGTTGAGCAGCGGGCGCCGGACGCGCCGGGCGGCGGCCTCGGCGATCGCCTCGGGGTGGCGGGAGCGGACGCGGACGAGCTCGGAGATGTCGACGCGGGGGCCGGTACCGCTCTCGTGCCCCGAGGGTCCGGAGGGATCCGACGGGCCGGTGGTGAGACCGTCCCCGCCTCCGTGTTCGTGCTCGGCGCCCGCCACGCGGCCGGCCCTCACAGGACCGCTCCGGCGGCGATCGCGCCCTCGACCTCGGCGACGGTGGGCATCGCGGAGGAGCACTCCAGGCGGGAGGCGACGATCGCGCCGGCCGCGTTGGCGTGCCGCATGATCTTCTCCAGGTCCCAGCCGGACAGCAGGCCGTGGCAGAGCGAGCCGCCGAAGGCGTCACCGGCGCCGAGTCCGTTGAGGACGGTCACGGGCAGCGGGGGTACCTCGGCGGTCGTACCGTCGCGGTGCACGGCCAGGACGCCCTTGGGGCCCTGCTTGACGACGGCGAGTTCGACACCGGCGTCCAGGAGCGCGCGGGCGGCGGCGTGCGGTTCGCGTACGCCGGTGGCGACCTCGACCTCGTCGAGGTTGCCGACGGCGACGGTGGTGTTGCGCAGGGCCTCTTCGTAGAAGGGGCGGGCCTCGCTCGGGTCCTTCCAGAACATGGGCCGCCAGTCGAGGTCGAAGACCGTCGTACCGGACTTGGCGCGGTGCGCGAGGGCCGCGAGCGTGGCCGTACGGCTGGGCTCCTCGCTCAGGCCGGTGCCGGTGATCCAGAAGATGCGGGCCTCGTGGATCGCGTCCAGGTCGAGGCCGTGGGCGTCGATCTCCAGGTCCGGGGCCTTGGGCTGCCGGTAGAAGTACAGCGGGAAGTCGTCCGGCGGGAAGATCTCGCAGAAGGTGACCGGGGTCGGCAGTCCGGGGAACGGGGTGACCCAGCGGTCGTCCACGCCGAAGTCGCGCAGCGCCTCGTGCAGGTAGGTGCCGAAGGGGTCGTCGCCGGTGCGCGAGATCAGGGCGACCTCGCGGCCCAGCCGGGCGGCGGCGACCGCGACGTTCGCCGCGGAGCCGCCGAGGAACTTCCCGAAGGTCGTCACCTGGGGCAGCGGCACGCCCGTCTGCAGCGGATAGAGGTCCACCCCTAGCCGCCCCATGGTGATCAGGTCGTACGCCATCGACTTCCCTTCGCGCCCTCGTTTCCGGGCCCCCTGAGGACCGGATGCGGAGCGGCTTCGTTTCGGCTCTCCACGGTTTGTAGTCCCGGTGGCCGAGCCCTGTCAATGTTTTGTCCAGACATTCGGACGAGACAGGGGTGGGCGAGGGGTAAGGGCTTGCATAGTGACGGCCAGGAGAGGTCGCTTTGTCGGGTGCGGGTCCCTTGCGGCTGGGCGTGCCCACGCGGCGGAGCCGCACATCGACACAGCCCCGCGCCCCTTCGGGGGCGCTCTAGTCAACGCGCCGCGCCTATGCGCCCGCGTGCGCCTTTGCGTCACCTGTGTCACAAAAGACCCCCTCGTGTCACACATATCGCGTGTACGCGGGTTTTGCGTCACACCCGGTCGACAGGCGCTTCCCGTCCCTCACTCTGTGTCGTTGACCGGGCACAGGCTTTGTGATCGCCAGCGCAGCGCACGGCTCCCCCGACGGCCGCCCCCGGTCGCCGCCGCGGCGCGCGCAGGGAGGTGCACTCATGACCGACCGACGGCTCTGGTCGTACAAGGAAATCGCGGCCCACATCCGCGTCCAGCCCGACACCGTCCGCTCCTACCGCAAGCACGGCCTGCTGCCCCCGCCCGACCACGTGGAGAGCGGCAAGCCGTTCTGGTACGCCGACACGGTCCGGGCGTGGGTGGCCGCCCGGCCGGGGAACCGGGGGCGTAGGGACGACTGAGCCGGTCTCGGGTCCGGCCGGGTCGGTCACGTCGGTGGACGGACCGGCCCGGAGCGGGATGCGGGCGGCCGGAGGTCACGGCGGCGATCGGTGGCGTTCGCCGCCCGGCCTCGCCGGGCGAGGTCTCGGCCCACGGGCCTACTCGCCCGGCGGAACCCGCACGAAACCCTCGGTCCAGTCGTCCTCGTCGAGCTCTCGGGCGTCGAAGTGGAAGCACTCCGGTTCGTCGCGGAAGCCCGGCAGCAGTCGCGCCTGACGCACACGCTCCTCAACCCGTTCAAGAGTCGAGTAGATGCCGAGCAGCTTCAGGTCGTCGCCATCGGACTCGTCGCAGAACACGCCGCTCTCGTCGACGTGCACTGTCGAGCCGTCGTCACCGGCTTCGTTCTGGTGGCCGACATGCCACAGCGGGTACACGATCACGGACGTGAAGCTAGCAGCACCCGTTCGTGGGGCTGCGTCGGCCGATTTCATGGTGGGCCGCCCTCTTCGTCTCGTCGTGGGCCGCGCTCTTCGTCGTGGGCTGCCCCCTTCGTGGTGGCCGCGCTCAACTCCACGGTTCGATGACCGTCACCCCCGCTCCCGGCGCCGTACCCATCGCGGCCAGCGCCGCCGGTGTCTCGTCGAGGGTGATCGTGGTGGTGGTCAGCAGGTCGGGGCGGAGCACTCCCGCTCGGACCAGTTCCAGCATGGGTGGGTAGGTGTGGGCCGCCATGCCGTGGCTGCCGAGGAGTTCGAGTTCCAGGCCGATCGCGCGGGCCATGGGGATCGGGGTCGTGCCGGACGGGGAGGGGAGGAGGCCGACCTGGATGTGGCGGCCTCGGCGGCGCAGGCCGTTCACCGAGGCGGCGCAGGTCGCCGGGGAGCCCAGGGCGTCCAGCGACAAGTGGGCGCCGCCGCCCGTCAGTTCGCGTACCGCCTGTGCCGTGTCCGGGGTGCTCGTGCCGTCCACGCACTCCGTCGCCCCGAACTTCCTTGCCAGCGCGAGTGCTTGGGGTGAGATGTCGACCGCGACGACTCTGGCACCCGCGGCCGCCGCGATCATCACCGCCGACAGGCCGACTCCCCCGCAGCCGTGCACCGCGACCCACTCGCCCGGCGCGACCCGGCCCCGCTGCACCACCGCGCGGAACGCCGTCGCGAACCGGCATCCCAGCGAGGCCGCCGTCGTGAAGGTCATCTCGTCCGGCATCGCCACCAGGTTCACGTCGGCGTGGTTCAGCGACACGTACTGGGCGAAGGAACCCCAGTGGGTGAAGCCGGGTTGGGTCTGGCGCTCGCACACCTGTTGGTCGCCGGACGCGCATGCTCCGCAGGTTCCGCAGGCGCACACGAAGGGGACGGTGACTCGGTCGCCGGGGTGCCAGTTGGTGACCCGGGTGCCTACCGTCTCGATCACGCCGGCTAGTTCGTGGCCCGGGACGTGAGGGAGGGTGATGTCCGGGTCGTGGCCTTGCCAGCCGTGCCAGTCGCTTCGGCAGAGGCCTGTGGCTTCGACCCGGACGGTCACTCCGTGGTCTGCGGGGTGGGGGTCGGGTACGTCTCGTACGTCGGCGGGGTCACCGTATTGCTCGAACACCACCGCTTTCACTTGGGCTCCCATCGCCGTTTTTGTCTGCGGGTTCGTCGTGGCTGGGCGCGCCCCGCGGCGGAGCCGCATATTGACGCAGCCCCGCGCCCCTGAAGGGGCGCTCAGTCTCAGCCTCTCTCAAGCCGAACCGTTGGTGAAAGCGTCGCAATGGACCCGGCACCCACCACGTCGCCCTCCCCGTCAGTTTCACCACCGCGAGGATGACCGCGGCGGCGGTTATCAGGCCGCCCGTGCGGTCGTAGACCTGTCCGTCGCCCGCCCAGCCGAGTACGTCGGGACCGACCAGGATGCCGAGGACGATCTCGAAGATGACCAGCGGGACGGGGAGCAGGCGGCTGATCGCGTAGGCCAGCAGGGGGGCCAGTACCGCGATGGCCATGATCAGGATGAGCGTCCCGGACTGCGACATGAGGCGTATCTACCATAAAGTGCCGGTAAATCTGCCCTGTAGGAGTACGAGGGGATTTGCCGTGATCTACTCTCCGCCGCCCGGTGCGCCCCGGGCCCGTATCCCCGGGCCGCAGCAGCCGCCGCCGACGTACCCCCAGATCCGTACCGGTCTCTGGAAGCACTGTCTGGGCGGCGGGCTGGCGCTGTGGGTGCTGACCGCGCTGGTCACGTACGCGACGAAGAACACCACCCTGCTGCCGACGCTGATCCTGCTCGGCAGCTTCCTGGTGCCGGTGACCTTCGTCCTGTGGGCGTACGAACGGCACGGGCGCGACCTGGGCGTCAGCGTGATCCTGGGCTGCTTCCTGACCGGCGGCACGCTCGGGGTGCTGGGCGCCTCGGTGATGGAGTACTACCTGCTGCACCCCTCCTTGTGGATGTTCGTCGGCGTCGGTCTCATCGAGGAGGCCGTGAAGCTGGGGGCGCTGATGTTCGTGCTGCGCCGGCAGCCCCGGCTGCACGGGATGCGCGCGGGCCTGATCCTCGGCGCGACGGTCGGCTTCGGCTTCGCGGCTCTGGAGAGCGCCGGGTACGCCTTCAACGCGGCCGTCTCCGCCAAGGGCATCGATCTGCGGGCGCTGTTGGAGACGGAGATCCTGCGGGGGGTCCTCGCACCCTTCGGACACGGGCTGTGGACAGCGATCGCGGGTGGCGTCCTACTCACGTACCGGCAGTTGAACGGGCGCTTCCGGTTCACCGCCCCGGTCGTCGGCACGTATCTCGGCGTCTCGTTGCTGCACGCCCTGTGGGACTCGACGCACGGGATCGCGATCTGGCTGGTGGCCCGGCTGTCGGGCACGGGCCTGGACAAGCAGTTGTTCGCCCAGGGGTACATCCCGAGGCCGACCGACCAGCAGGAGCATCTCTTCACGATGTTCTCGGTGGGCGGAATGGTGCTCGTGGCCCTGCTCGGCATCGCCTGGGTGCGGTCGCTGGCCCGTCGCGACCCCTCTTGGAGAAATACCCCCTAGGGGTATAGTGTCGAATGCACAGTGAGTCACCGTGGGCCACTCCGCGCCCATGACCCCCATCTGCCTCCACACGCCTCCACGAGGAGAACGACATGACCGCCCAGACCGACACCCAGGGTTCCGTCACCACCGTCTACAAGGTGAGCGGGATGAGCTGCGGACACTGTGAGGGCTCCGTCTCCGGCGAGATCTCCGGGCTGCCCGGTGTCAGCTCGGTGAAGGCCGTCGCGTCGACCGGCGAGGTCACCGTCGTATCCGCCGCCCCGCTCGACGACGAGGCGGTCCGCGCGGCCGTCGACGAGGCGGGCTTCGAGCTCGTCGGCCAGGCCTGAACAGCACCGGCCAGCACCCGTCTTCATCAGCAGGACGCTTCTAGTAGGACGCTTCTGTTTTCCGACCGGGCCGTGCCGACCAGCTGATACTGGCTCCGCGCGGTCCGGTCCGATGTCTGGAGTCCGGACATGACCAGCACCACCACAGCGACACCCACCACCGCGGAGACACCCATAGCCGCGGACCCTGAATCCGCCGCCGCCGAGGTCGAGTTGCTCATCGGCGGGATGACCTGCGCCTCCTGCGCGGCCCGCGTCGAGAAGAAGCTCAACCGCATGGACGGCGTCAGCGCCACGGTCAACTACGCGACCGAGAAGGCGAAGGTCAGCTATCCGGCGGGCATCCAGGTCGCCGATCTGATCGCGACCGTGGTGAAGACCGGGTACACCGCCGAGGAACCCGCGCCGCCGCAGCCCGAGACGCCGTCCACTCCCGAGGCCGATCCCGAACTCGCCTCGCTGCGGGAGCGGTTGACCGTCTCCGCCCTGCTCGCCGTGCCCGTCGTGCTGCTCTCGATGATCCCGGCCCTGCAGTTCGACAACTGGCAGTGGCTCGCGCTCACCCTCGCCGCGCCCGTCGTCGTCTGGGGCGGACTGCCGTTCCACAGGGCCGCGTTCACCAACGCCCGGCACGGCGCCGCCACCATGGACACCCTCGTCTCGGTCGGCACGCTGGCCGCGTTCGGCTGGTCGCTGTGGGCGCTGTTCTTCGGCGACGCGGGCATGGCCGGCATGCACGACGAGTTCCGCCTCACCGTCTCGCGTACGGACGGCGCCTCGACGATCTACCTCGAAGTGGCCGCCGGAGTCGTCGCGTTGATCCTGCTGGGCCGCTATCTGGAGGCCCGCTCGAAGCGCCGTGCGGGCGCTGCCCTGCGCGCGCTCATGCAACTGGGCGCCAAGGACGTCGCCGTACTGCGGGACGGGCGTGAAGTGCGGGTCCCGGTCGGCGCGTTGGCGGTCGGCGACCGTTTCGTCGTACGGCCCGGGGAGAAGATCGCGACCGACGGCACCGTCGTCGAGGGCGCCTCGGCGGTCGACGCGTCGATGCTGACCGGCGAGTCGGTACCGGTGGACGTGGCACCGGGTGACACGGTCACCGGCGCGACCGTGAACGCCGGCGGGCGGCTCGTCGTAGCGGCGAGCCGTGTCGGGTCGGACACCCAACTCGCCCGCATGGCGCGGCTGGTGGAGGACGCGCAGAACGGCAAGGCCGAGGTGCAGCGGCTCGCGGACCGGATCTCCGGGATCTTCGTGCCGGTGGTGCTGCTGATCGCGGTCGGCACGTTCGGGGTGTGGCTCGGAGTCACGGGTGACGTGGCCGCCGCGTTCACCGCGGCCGTCGCCGTGCTGATCATCGCCTGCCCGTGCGCGCTGGGCCTGGCCACCCCGACCGCCCTCATGGTCGGCACCGGCCGCGGCGCCCAGCTCGGCATCCTGATCAAGGGCCCCGAGGTCCTGGAGTCCACCCGCCGCGTCGACACGGTCGTACTCGACAAGACCGGCACGATCACCACCGGCCGCATGACCCTCCAGGAGGTCTACGTCGCCGACGGCACCGACGAGCGGGAGCTGCTGCGGCTGGCGGGCGCCCTGGAGCACGCCTCCGAGCACCCCGTCGCGCGGGCCGTCGCGGCGGGCGCGGAGGAGCGGGTCGGACCACTGCCGTCCGCCGAGCACTTCGAGAACGTGCCCGGACGCGGCGTACGCGGGCGCGTGGAGGGCCACGAGGTGGCCGTAGGGCGCCTCTTCGACGATCTGCCGGAGGAGTTGGCCCGCGCCAGGTCCGAGGCCGAGAGCGGCGGACGTACGGCCGTGGTGGTCGGCTGGGACGGAGAGGCGCGCGGAGTCGTCGCGGTCGCCGACGCGATCAAGGACACCAGCGCCGAGGCCGTACGGCAGTTGCGGGCCCTCGGGCTCACCCCGGTGCTGCTGACCGGCGACAACCGCGCGGTGGCCGATTCCGTGGCCGCCGCCGTCGGGATCGACCCCGGGGACGTCATCGCCGAGGTGCTGCCCGAGGACAAGGTCGCTGTCGTACGACGGCTACAGGGCGAGGGGCGGAGCGTCGCCATGGTCGGCGACGGCGTGAACGACGCCGCCGCGCTCGCCACCGCCGATCTCGGGCTCGCGATGGGCACCGGGACGGACGCAGCGATCGAGGCGAGCGATCTGACACTCGTGCGCGGGGATCTGCGGGTGGCCGCGGACGCGATCCGGCTGTCCCGGAAGACGCTCAGCACCATCAAGGGCAATCTCGTGTGGGCTTTTGGATACAACGTGGCGGCGCTGCCGTTGGCCGCCGCGGGGATGCTGAATCCCATGATCGCGGGGGCCGCCATGGCCTTCTCGTCGGTGTTCGTGGTCTCCAACAGCCTGCGACTTCGGACATTTCGCTGAAGTTCCGCAAAGTTACCGGGAGTTACGGGAAGTCGAAGTAAGAGTCCCCCTAGAGACGGACGACGGCCTCACATAAGCTCTTCACAAGGCTCGCGCATCATCCTTACGCTGGGGTCCCGACCACGACATCGGGGCTCTTGCGCATCTAACGGACATATGCAAGAGACGCAGATCACAGTGGTGTGAACGTAACCATCGAAGGGGTTCGAAGGTCTAAGTTGACGATGTCAGCAAGCGTCTTGGGGGGCGCGAACTGGCATCTGAGGATGTCTTGGGGGACTTCCTCAGAGATGCGTTGCCGGGACACGTACACCGGGGAGCTTTGAGCGGCCCTCCCGTCGTGCGGTGTCCCGGCAGATCGCACACATCACTGGCTCCACCCGGTAGTACGAGGAGTTTTGCTCGTTCTACTCAACGAGGCTCAGCTTGATCGAGCTTCGGCAGTACGCAGTACAGCGATTCAGGCGCTGGTTCTCAAAGACGCCCGGCCGGATCCCGTGGGGGGAATCCGCACCGGGACATGGGAAGGCGCCCTGTACGCCGGCCCGTGGGGGGACCGTCGGCAGGGCGCCTTCTTCCCCTCTTTTTTCGAGCTCGGTTCGCCTCCGGGGCGCCAAAGCCTGTGTCGAGAGCCCCACCGTGCTCGGCGCTGCGCGCCTCCGCGCTCCCCCAGAGGGGGGACCCCCAGCCTCTCGACACAGGCGCGCCCCTTCGGCTCACTCGCCGACGTGAGGCGAGGAGGTCGAAAGGGCGCGGCCTTGCCGTGGTCCGGAGTTTTGCAGTGGTGCAGTACTCCGGAGTTGTTGCTGCGCTGCGGCGCCCCTTCCCTTATGGACGCCGGGCACTGCTGCTTTTAGGGGCGCGGGGAACTGCGCGACCAGCCCCCACCGGACCCGCAGCGAACAACCTGCGGATCCAGCGGAGTTTCCTGGCGGAGTTCTTGGCGGAGTGCTTCAGCGACCCTCGACCGGCACGAAATCGCGCTCGACGACACCCGTGTAGATCTGGCGCGGGCGGCCGATACGAGAACCCGGCTCCTTGATCATCTCGTGCCACTGGGCGATCCAGCCCGGGAGGCGGCCCAGGGCGAACAGGACCGTGAACATCTCGGTCGGGAAGCCCATCGCCCGGTAGATCAGGCCGGTGTAGAAGTCGACGTTCGGGTAGAGGTTGCGCGAGACGAAGTAGTCGTCCGACAGCGCGTGCTCTTCGAGCTTCAGCGCGATGTCCAGCAGCTCGTCGGACTTGCCGAGGGCCGAGAGGACGTCGTGCGCCGCCGCCTTGATGATCTTCGCGCGCGGGTCGAAGGACTTGTACACCCGGTGGCCGAAGCCCATCAGGCGGACGCCGTCCTCCTTGTTCTTCACCTTGCGGATGAAGGAGTCGACATCGCCGCCGTTGGCCTGGATGCCTTCCAGCATCTCCAGGACCGACTGGTTGGCACCGCCGTGCAGCGGGCCCCACAGCGCGTTGATGCCGGCCGAGATCGAGGCGAACATGTTGGCCTGCGAGGAGCCGACCAGGCGGACCGTGGACGTGGAGCAGTTCTGCTCGTGGTCCGCGTGCAGGATCAGCAGCTTGTCGAGCGCGGAGACGACGACCGGGTCGAGGTCGTACTCCTGGGCGGGGACCGAGAAGGTCATGCGCAGGAAGTTCTCGACGTAGCCGAGGTCGTTGCGCGGGTAGACGAACGGGTGGCCGATCGACTTCTTGTACGCGTACGCCGCGATCGTCGGAAGCTTGGCGAGCAGCCGGATCGTGGAGAGGTTGCGCTGCTTCTCGTCGAACGGGTTGTGGCTGTCCTGGTAGAAGGTGGACAGCGCCGAGACGACCGACGACAGCATCGCCATCGGGTGGGCGTCGCGCGGGAAGCCCTTGTAGAAGTTCTTGACGTCCTCGTGCAGCAGGGTGTGCTGCGTGATGTCGTTCTTGAACACGGTGAGCTCGTCGACGGTAGGCAGCTCGCCGTTGATCAGCAGGTAGGCGACCTCCACGAAGGTGGAGCGCTCGGCCAGCTGCTCGATCGGGTAGCCGCGGTACCGGAGGATGCCCTGCTCACCGTCGAGGTAGGTGATGGCGGATTTATAGGCGGCGGTGTTCCCGTAACCGCTGTCCAGCGTCACCAGACCGGTCTGGGCGCGGAGCTTCCCGATGTCGAAGCCCTTGTCGCCGACGGTGCTGTCGATCACCGGGTAGGTGTACTCGCCGTCGCCGTACCGCAGTACTACAGAGTTGTCGCTCACGTCATCCCTCACCGACGTTGTGCCTCTTCTTCGAGGTTGCCCTGACTGTCTCTACCATCCCCCATTTGGCGCAGGAGAGTGCACTCGGGGTCGACCATTGGGCCTATTGGAGGCACTCAGTGCCGCCAACCTGTTCATCCTGCCCCCTCCACCCCGGCATCTGGAAGTGCTGTGTGACCTTCATGACTCATTTGATCGATCATTTTTTACGGTCAGTCGGAAGTCCAGTGCCGTGCAG
Source organism: Streptomyces prunicolor (assembly GCF_045162825.1). Lineage (NCBI taxonomy): Bacteria > Bacillati > Actinomycetota > Actinomycetes > Kitasatosporales > Streptomycetaceae > Streptomyces > Streptomyces prunicolor. Next base: position 3,935,861 of record NZ_CP108676.1, read on the forward strand.
CGCCGCCCCGCCGACACCGTGCGCACGGCCTGCCCGATCGCCTTGCGCGATCCGACCAGCACAACCAGCTGTTTGGCCCGGGTGACGGCCGTATACAAAAGGTTCCGCTGGAGCATCATCCACGCGCTCGTGGTGACCGGGATCACCACAGCCGGATACTCGCTGCCCTGCGAACGGTGAATTGTCACCGCATACGCGTGCGCCAGTTCGTCCAGTTCATCGAATTCGTACGGAACCTCCTCGTCCTCGTCCGTCAGCACCGTGAGGCGCTGGTCCACCGGGTCGAGTGAGGTGACGACGCCGACCGTGCCGTTGAAGACGCCGTTCTCGCCCTTCTCGTAGTTGTTGCGGATCTGGGTGACCTTGTCGCCGACCCGGAAGACCCGGCCGCCGAACCGCTTCTCGGGAAGGTCGGGGCGACCGGGCGTGATCGCCTGCTGGAGCAGTCCGTTGAGGTTGCCCGCGCCCGCCGGTCCCCGGTGCATGGGCGCGAGCACCTGCACGTCCCGGCGCGGGTCGAGCCCGAACTTGGCCGGAATCCGGCGCGCCACCACGTCCACGGTGAGCCGGCCGACCTCCTCCGTGTCGTCCTCGACGAAGAGGAAGAAGTCCTTCATGCCGTCCGTGACCGGATGCTGCCCGGCGTTGATCCGGTGCGCGTTGGTGATCACGCCGGACTGCTGGGCCTGGCGGAACACACGCGTGAGGCGTACGGCGGGGATCGGACCGCCGTCGGCCAGCAGGTCGCGCAGCACCTCGCCGGCGCCGACGCTGGGGAGTTGGTCCACGTCTCCGACGAAGAGGAGGTGGGCTCCTGGGGGGACCGCCTTCACCAGCTTGTTGGCGAGGAGGAGGTCGAGCATGGACGCCTCGTCCACGACCACGAGATCGGCGTCCAGGGGGCGGTCCTTGTCGTAGGCCGCGTCGCCGCCGGGCTTGAGTTCCAGGAGGCGGTGGACAGTTGAGGCCTCGGCGCCGGTGAGCTCGGCGAGGCGTTTGGCGGCGCGGCCGGTGGGGGCGGCGAGGACGACCTTGGCCTTCTTGGCGCGGGCCAGCTCGACGATCGAGCGGACCGTGAAGGACTTTCCGCAGCCGGGGCCGCCGGTGAGGACGGCGACTTTCTTGGTCAACGCGAGCTTGACGGCGGCCTCTTGCTCGGCCGCGAGCTCCACGCCCGTCTTGCCCTTCAGCCAGGCCAGCGCCTTGTCCCAGGCCACGTCGTGGAAGCCGGGCATGCGGTCCGCGTCCGTGCGCAGGAGGCGGCGGAGCTGGGCGGCGAGGGAGAGTTCGGCGCGGTGGAAGGGGACGAGGTAGACGGCGGTGACGGGGTCGGGGCTGCCGTCGGGGCCGGGGACCTTCTCGCGTACGACACCGGGGTCGCCCGACTCCTCGTCCGGGAGGGCGAGTTCGGCGAGGCACTCGATGACGAGGCCGGTGTCGACCTGGAGGAGCTTCACCGCGTCGGCGATGAGCCGCTCTTCGGGGAGGTAGCAGTTGCCCTGGTCGGTGGCCTGCGAAAGGGCGTACTGGAGGCCTGCCTTGACGCGCTCCGGGCTGTCGTGCGGGATGCCGACGGACTGGGCGATCTTGTCGGCGGTGAGGAAACCGATGCCCCAGACGTCGGAGGCGAGGCGGTACGGCTGGTTCTTGACGACGGAGATCGACGCGTCGCCGTACTTCTTGTAGATGCGGACCGCGATCGACGTGGACACCTCGACGGTCTGGAGGAAGAGCATGACCTCCTTGATCGCCTTCTGCTCCTCCCAGGCCTCGGCGATCTTCTTCGTCCGCTTGGGTCCGAGCCCGGGGACCTCGATGAGCCGCTTGGGCTCGTCCTCGATGATCTGGAGCGTGTCCAGGCCGAAGTGCTGGGTGATGCGGTCGGCGAAGACGGGGCCGATGCCCTTGACGAGGCCGGAGCCGAGGTAGCGGCGGATGCCCTGGATGGTGGCGGGGAGGAGTGTTGTGTAGTTCTCCACGGTGAACTGCTTGCCGTATTGGGGGTGCGAGCCCCAACGGCCCTCCATGCGGAGGGATTCGCCGGCCTGGGCGCCGAGCAGCGCGCCTACGACGGTGAGGAGATCGCCGCCGCCTCGGCCGGTGTCGACGCGGGCGACTGTGTAGCCGTTGTCCTCGTTGGCGTAGGTGATGCGTTCCAGGACGCCTTCGAGGACGGCGAGGTGGCGCTCGCCTGTGGGGGTCCCCGGTTTTGCCGCCTGGTTGGACATGGGTCGACGGTACCGGGCGGGTGTGACAGTGGGGGTGGGGTCAGGGGTGGGGGTGCTGCTTCAGGGCTTCTATGAAGGTGGTGAAGGTGGGGAAGGTGAGGGTGGCGTGGGTCGGGACCTTCGAGTCCCTGATGGCTATGTGCGGGTGGCGGTAGGCGATCTCCACGCAGGCGTCGCCCTGGCCGCCCCCGGAGAACGATGACTTCTGCCAAGTGCCAGGGGTGATCATGCGGTCACAGCTCCTTCGCCAGCCTGTTGATGAAGGCAGTGAAGGCCTCGGCGGGGAAGCTGAGGGTGGCTCGGGCCGGGACCTTGGAGTCGCGGACGGCTATGCGAGTGGGGGAGTTTGCGATCTCCACGCAGTTGTTCCCGTCGTCCGGGCCCGAGTAGGACGACTTCCGCCAGCTGCTCATGGCATGCCTCACAACTCTTTCGCCAGCCTGTTGATGAAGTCACACGACCGTTCAGGGGCGAGTGACACGGCCTCCACCTTACGGAAGCGCGTTCGAAAGGCGCCGAGTTGTGCTTCGGAGTCGATGAAAGCCGAGCCATGGGGTACATCCCGCACCACCGTGTCCAGTTTGGGAACCTGACCGCCCGCGTACGTCATGGCACTCGCGGCTCTGGCGAAGCCGTCCAGGTCGAACGGGATGACACGCACGGTGACGGTGTCCGCTCGGGAAAGTTCGAGGAGCTTGGCGAGTTGGGCTCGGGAGGCTGCGCGGTCACTGACCCTGATCCGCAGGGCCGACTCGTGGATCACCAACTCGTACGGGATGTTGGTCTGTTGACGCCTCATCCGGTGCCGGACGCGCAACTCAAGCTCGTCGTGGGTGAGTTCGGGCACCCTGGCGGAGAAAACCGCGCGGGCGTAGTCCTCCGTCTGCAGCAGACCCGGTACGTACAGGATCGCCACCTCCTGCAGAAACGTGGCGTGGTGGTCCAGTTCGGCAAGGTCCAGGAACGACGTGGGCAGCAGACCCCGGTACTCCTCCCACCAGCCACGCGTACGGTCGGTGGCCATCGAGACCAGTGCGTCGATGAACTCCTTGTCCGTACAGGCGTAGTGGGAAGCGAGACGGCGTACCCGTTCCTCACTCACGCCCACGAGTCCGGATTCGATGTGGCTCATCTGGACGCGGTTCGCCCCGAGCAGCGCTGCTGCCTCAACGGCGGTGAGCCCGGCCTCCTCGCGGAGCCTGCGCAGTTCAATCCCCAGACGCATGTTGCGTGCGGTTGGTTCGCGCCTCTGGACCATGAACTGCTCCTCGTTCGGGGCGGATTACGCGATTGACTTGCTCGGGGTTACACGTTACCCCTACCGTCGGTGATGCGACGCACACGCTGCGGAAATACCGGGGTACCGGAAGCGCACCACTCCGTCCTGCCGGGACGGCTGCGGCAAGCCACCGCCCGCGACACCCCGCAGTTCTCCGAAACCCCCATCACCGAACCGGAGTTGGCGCATGCCCGAAAACCCACCCGCGCCCTGGGAGTACTGCCTCTACATCCCGAACGACCTGCGTGCCGTCACCGTCAGCCGCCGCACCCTGCGCCTGATCCTCACCGTGCACGGCCTGATCCGCCTCGCCGACACCGCCGAACTCCTCGCGACGGAGCTGGTCGCCAACGCCGTACTGCACGCGAACGGGCCCGCCGCCCTGCGGGTGGGCTGGGTGGCGGGGGTGCTACGGCTCGGGGCGTGGGACGCGGACCCCCAACCTCCGGAGCCACCACGGTCGTTGGAGGAACTCGGCGACGCGGAAGACGGCCGCGGCCTCGCCCTGGTCCGGGCCTGCGCCGACCAATGGGGCTGGCAGCCGTTGTCCCGGAACGGCAGGCGGGGGAAGCTCGTGTGGTGTGAGCTCGCTGCTGCTTGAGGGGGCTTCGACGTTGAGTGACGCGCGGGGCGCCCAGCCCCAGGAGAGGTGACCCGCAGAACTGTGACACTCCTGCGGAAAGCGTCACACTTCTGCGGGGAGGGTCCCCCCGGCGGGGACGGGCAAAGGGCCGCACCGCTCACGTGGCCGTGTTCGGGATGTGGTCGGGATGCCTGGCACCTCTGTGGGCATGGAGATCAAGGCGCCAAGTTTGTTAGCGTGCGGGTCGAGGACACGCGAAGACACGGCCCGGTACGGGTTAGTCCGGGCAGCGCCGAAACGCGCCGAACACCTCACTTCGCCGGCAGCCTCCGTGTACGGGACTGCCAACGCCAGGTGTGACCTGTGTGTCCCTTTCTCTGTCGTTGCGCGAGGAAGGGACGGCCGGCATGCCGTATCCACACGTGATCGTCATCGGCGCGGGGCTGGGCGGGCTCTGTCTCGCACAGGGCCTGCGCCGGCGGAACATCGGATTCTCGGTGTACGAACGGGACGTCGACCTGGTGTCCCGTCAACAGGGCTATCGCATCCACATCGACACCCACGGGGACAGCTCCCTGGCCGACTCCCTGCCCCCGGAGCTGCACCGGCTGTTCCGGGCCACGGCCGGGGTGCCGCTGCCGCGCACGCCCGTATTCGACAGTCGGCTGAGGCAGTTGGCCATACTGGCGGGGGACGGAGGCACTCATCTCGCGGTCGACCGGCTGACGCTGCGTCGGATACTGCTGACGGGGCTGGCGGACGCCGTCACGTTCGGCAAAAGGTTCACCCACTACCGCACCGGGGCGGACGGCCGGGTCGTGGCCTGCTTGGGCGACGGGACCGAGGCGAGCGGCGATGTGCTCGTCGCCGCAGACGGGGTCAACTCCCCTGTACGCCGTCAGCATCTGCCGCACGCACGGGTGGTGGACACGGGCCTGCGGCAGCTGTACGGCAAGGTGCCCCTCACGAAGACGACCAGGCCCCTCTTCCGGGAGGAGATGTTTGCCGTGTTCACGCCGGTCATCGGACCGGAAAGGCAGTTCGTCGGCATCGCCCCGGTCGAATTTCTCGAGCCGCCGAGACGGGCAGCCGACCGCCTCGCGCCGATGGCGGCCCTGGACGACAGCGCGGACTACATGACGGTCTCCTTCGGTTCCCACCGGGATCATCTCCCGTACGACGACGCCCAGTTGCAGACAATGACCGGATCCGAACTTCAGCGGGCAACCCTCCGGCTGATCGAGGGGTGGCACCCGCAGGTCCGCCGGATCATCGAACACTGGATTCCCGAAAGCGTCTTCCCCCTGACCTTGCGCACCAGCGTGCCCATCCCCGCATGGCACCCGAGCCGCATCACGCTGCTCGGGGACGCTGTCCACGCGATGAGCCCGGCAGGCGGGATCGGCGCGAACACCGCCCTGCGCGACGCCGGCCTGCTCGCCGCCGCGCTGGGGAAGGCAGCCCATGGCCGGCCGGTCATCGACGCGCTCGCCGATTACGAATCCGTGATGACCGGATATGGATTCGACGCGGTGCGCACCTCGGCCGACAACGGACGGCGCATGCTCGGCCAGGACCCATTGCCGGGGTCCTGACGGCATCCGGGCCCAAGAGCGCCGTCACGGGCACGTTGGCGTCGGCGCTCGCGGGTTCTCCGTCGGCGCCGGCCGGCACGAACCACGGGTGACCGGCAGCACTCCGGCACGGGCAGAAACAGCCACCGCATACGCGACGCTCCGATGAGCAGGGTTCATCACGATCGGGTCTCAGAGGTCGGCCGGGGGCTTGATTTACTCCCGTGTAATCGATTCCAATCCTCCATGTAATCGATTCCACGAGGAGGTGGAACGGCGATGGCGAGCATCAAGGACGTCGCCGCCGCGGCCGGGGTCTCCGTGGCCACGGTGTCGCGGGTGCTGAACGACCATCCGTCGGTCAGTGACGACGCGCGTACCCGCGTGGTGGCCGCCGTAGAGGCGCTGGGTTATCGCCCCAACGCCGTCGCCCGTTCGTTGCGCACCGATCAGACCCGCACGCTCGGGCTGGTCATCAGCGACGTGCTCAACCCGTACTTCACCGAGCTGGCCCGCTCCGTCGAGGAGGAGGCCCGCGCCCTCGGGTACAGCGTCATCATCGGCAACGCCGACGAGCGGCCGGAGCTGCAGGACCACCACGTGCGGACGCTGCTGGACCGGCGTATCGACGGACTGCTCGTCTCCCCCACCGACGGCGGCTCCCCCGGCATGCTGGACGCCGCCCGAGCCGGGACCCCGATGGTGTTCGTGGACCGGTGGATCCCGGGCCTGGACGTGCCCGTCGTGCGGGCCGACGGACGGGCCGCGATCCGGGATCTCGTCGCGCATCTGCACGGGCTCGGGCATCGCAGGCTCGCCATCATCGGGGGGCCTGCTGCTACGACCACCGGTAGTGAGCGCGTCGCTGCCTTCAGGGACGCGCTGGCCGAGTACGGGATACCCCTCCCCGACGTCTACATCGGCCAGGGCGACTTCCAGGTCGAGAGCGGGCGGCGGGTCACCGAGGGCTTCCTCGATCTGCCCGAGCCGCCCGAGGTCGTGTTCGCCGCCGACAACCTGATGGCCCTGGGTGCTCTGGACGCCGTACGCGCGCGTGGGTTGCGGGTTCCGGAGGATCTCGCGCTGGCCGCGTTCGACGACATCCGGTGGTTCGTGCACACCGATCCGCCGATCACCGCGATCGCTCAGCCGACCAGTGAGCTGGGGCGGGCCGCCGTGCGCGCCCTGATCGATCTGATCGAGGGGCGGGCGCCGCAGTCCGTCACCCTCCCCGCCCGGCTCGTCGTACGCCGCTCGTGCGGCGAACGCGGTGAGCCGGGAACCTCGTCATCCCCTGTTCGAAGGAGCAAGTCGTGAGCAACCAGGACGAGTTGCTGCGCATCGAGGGCATCCGCAAGACCTTCCCCGGTGTCGTCGCGCTGGACGGCGTCGACTTCGATCTGCGCCGGGGTGAGGTCCATGTGCTGCTCGGTGAGAACGGCGCGGGCAAGAGCACCCTCATCAAGATGCTCTCCGGCGCCTACCGCCCCGACGGCGGTCGCATCCTGGCCGGTGGCGAGGAGGTGCGCATCCACAGTGCGCAGGACTCCGCGCACCTCGGGATCGCCACCATCTACCAGGAGTTCAACCTCGTTCCCGATCTGACGGTCGCCGAGAACATCTTTCTGGGGCGGCAGCCGCGTCGCCTCGGGATGATCGACCGGAAGCGGATGGAGGCCGACGCCGCCGTGCTGCTGGAGCGGGTGGGTGTGAACGTCTCGCCGCGCGCTCGGGTGCGTGAACTCGGTATCGCGCGGCTCCAGATGGTCGAGATCGCGAAGGCGCTCAGCCTGAACGCGCGCGTGCTGATCATGGACGAGCCGACCGCCGTCCTCACCTCGGAAGAGGTCGAGAAGCTGTTCTCCATCGTGCGTCAACTGCGCGCCGACGGGGTCGGGATCGTTTTCATCACCCATCACCTGGAGGAAATCGCCGCCCTAGGGGACCGCGTCACCGTCATTCGGGACGGGCGGTCCGTTGGACAGGTGCCTGCCTCCACCCCGGAGGACGAGCTCGTACGGCTCATGGTGGGGCGGTCGATCGAGCAGCAGTATCCGCGTGAACGGGCCGACGCCGGCGCCGCGTTGCTCTGCGTCGAAGGACTCACCCGGGACGGGGTCTTCCACGACATCAGCTTCGAGGTGCGGGCCGGTGAGGTCGTCGGCATCGCCGGGCTCGTCGGGGCGGGTCGTACCGAAGTCGTACGGGCTGTCTTCGGGGCCGACCCGTACGACCAGGGGGCCGTCACCGTCTCCGGTGGGCTCATCCCCAAGCATGACGTCAACGCGGCCATGGCGGCCGGGATCGGGCTCGTGCCCGAGGACCGCAAGGGGCAGGGGCTCGTCCTCGACCAGTCCGTGGAGGAGAACCTCGGGCTCGTCACCATGCGGGCCGCCACCAAGGGTGGGCTTGTCGACCTCAACGGGCAGCGGGTCGCCGCCGCGCGGATCGCGAAGCAGCTGGGCGTGCGGATGGCCGGACTCGGCCAGCAGGTGCGGACGTTGTCCGGTGGCAACCAGCAGAAGGTCGTCATCGGCAAGTGGCTGCTCGCCGACACCAAGGTGCTGATCCTCGACGAGCCGACCCGCGGTATCGACGTCGGCGCCAAGGTCGAGATCTATCAACTCATCAATGAACTCACCGCCGGTGGCGCCGCCGTGCTCATGATCTCCAGTGATCTGCCCGAAGTTCTCGGGATGAGTGACCGGGTGCTGGTCATGGCCCAGGGGCGGATCGCGGGCGAGCTCTCCGCCGAACAGGCCACGCAGGACTCGGTGATGGCACTCGCCGTCAGCACACCCAGCACATCAGACCAAGCAACTACCGCTGTGGAGGGCCACCGTGGCCACTGACACGCTCAAGAGCACGCCGGGCGCGAGTGGCGCCTCGGGGATCCGCCGACTGCTCCTGGACAACGGCGCGTTGACCGCGCTCATCGTCCTGGTCATCGCCATGTCGGCGCTGTCCGGCGACTTCCTGACCACCGACAACCTCCTCAACGTCGGTGTCCAGGCGGCCGTGACCGCCATCCTCGCCTTCGGCGTCACCTTCGTGATCGTCTCGGCGGGCATCGACCTGTCGGTCGGTTCGGTGGCGGCCCTCTCGGCCACCGTGCTGGCCTGGAGCGCCACGCAGCACGGCGTCCCGGTCTTCCTCGCCGTCGTCCTCGCGATCGCCACGGGCATCGCGGCCGGTCTCGTCAACGGTTTCCTCATCGCCTACGGCAAACTCCCGCCGTTCATCGCGACGTTGGCGATGCTGTCGGTGGCGCGCGGGCTGTCGCTGGTGATCTCGCAGGGTTCCCCGATCGCCTTCCCGGACTCGGTCTCGCACCTCGGTGACACGCTCGGCGGCTGGCTGCCGGTGCCGGTCCTGGTGATGATCGCGATGGGGCTCATCGCGGCCTTCATCCTCGGGCGGACCTACATCGGCCGCTCCATGTACGCGATCGGCGGCAACGAAGAGGCCGCGCGGCTCTCGGGGTTGCGCGTCTCCAAGCAGAAGCTCGCGATCTACGCCCTGTCCGGTGTCTTCGCCGCCGCCGCGGGCATCGTCCTCGCCTCCCGGCTCTCCTCCGCGCAGCCGCAGGCCGCCGACGGTTACGAGCTGGACGCGATCGCCGCGGTCGTCATCGGTGGCGCCTCCCTCGCGGGCGGCACGGGCAAGGCGTCCGGCACGCTCATCGGCGCGCTGATCCTCGCGGTGCTGCGCAACGGCCTCAACCTCCTTTCGGTGTCGGCCTTCTGGCAGCAGGTCGTCATCGGTGTCGTCATCGCGCTGGCGGTCCTGCTGGACACCGTGCGCCGCAAGGCGGGCGCAACTCCCGCCTCCGGTGCGGGCGGTGGCGGTGGCAGCAAGGGCAAGCAGGCGACCACATACGCGCTCGCGGCCGTCGTCACCATCGCGATCGTCGGCGCGACCTCCTTCCTGCACAACGACTCCGCTACGTCCGCGAAGCCCAAGCTCGGTCTGTCCCTCTCCACGCTCAACAACCCGTTCTTCGTGCAGATCCGGTCGGGCGCGCAGGCCGAGGCGAAGAAGCTGGGCCTGGACCTGACCGTCACGGACGCGCAGAACGACGCCTCCCAGCAGGCCAACCAGCTGCAGAACTTCACCAGTTCCAACTACGGCGCGATCATCGTCAACCCGGTGGACTCGGACGCGGCGAGCAACTCCGTGAAGGCCGCCGACAAGGCGAAGATCCCGGTCATCGCCGTCGACCGGGGCGTCAACAAGGCGGCCGTGGACACGCTCGTCGCCTCCGACAACGTCGTGGGCGGTGAACTCGCCGCCAAGACCGTCGCCGAGAAGCTCGGCGGCAGCGGCAAGATCGTCATCCTCCAGGGCCAGGCGGGCACTTCGGCGGCGCGCGAGCGGGCGGAGGGCTTCGCCAAGGGGCTCAAGGCCTACCCCGGTATCCAGGTCGTCGCCCAGCAGCCCGCCGACTTCGACCGCACCAAGGGCCTCGACGTGATGTCGAACCTGCTCCAGGCCCACCCCGACGTCCAGGGCGTCATCGCCGCCAACGACGAGATGGCGCTCGGCGCGATCAAGGCGCTCGGCTCCAAGGCCGGCAAGTCGGTCTCGGTCGTCGGCTTCGACGGCACGCCGGACGGCCTGACCGCCGTCAAGCAGGGCACGCTGTACGCGTCCGTGGCACAGCAGCCGAGCCAGCTCGGCAAGATTGCCGTGGACAACGCGCTGCGCGCGGCTCAGGGCAAGAAGGTGGAGACGACGGTGAAGGTGCCAGTCAAGGTCGTCACCAAGGAGAACGTGGCCGGCTTCACCGGCTGACCACGACCGCCCGACAACCACCGCCTGACAACGACCGGATCAACACTCCAAGTCACCACTGTGGGGAGTCAATTGATGTACGACTACGACCTCCTGGTCGTGGGATCGGCCAACGCCGACCTCGTGATCGGCGTCGAGCGGCGGCCGGGCGCCGGAGAGACGGTCCTCGGTTCCGACCTGGCCGTCCACCCCGGCGGCAAGGGTGCCAACCAGGCGGTCGCCGCCGCCCGGTTGGGAGCCCGTACGGTCCTGCTGGCCCGGGTCGGCGACGACGCGAACGGCCGGCTGCTGCTCGACTCGCAGAGGGCCGCCGGTGTCGACACGGTGGGTGTGCTGGTCGGCGGTGCGCCGACCGGGGTCGCGCTGATCACGGTGGACCCGTCGGGCGACAACAGCATCGTGGTGTCGCCCGGCGCCAACGGAAAGCTGTTCCCCGTGGACGTCCAGGCCGCCGGGTGCCTCTTCCAGGCCGCCCGGGTGGTCTCCGTACAGCTGGAGATCCCGCTGGAGACGGTCGTAGAAGTCGTACGGAGTCTCGCGGACGGCAGCCGCTTCGTGCTGAACCCGTCGCCGCCGCGGCCGCTCCCGGCCGAAGTCCTGGCCGCCTGCGACCCGTTGATCGTCAACGAGCACGAGGCGAAGGTGATCCTCGGGGACGCGTGTGTGAGCGAGCGGCCCGAGGACTGGGCGCGGATCCTGCTGGCGAAGGGGCCGCGTTCGGTGGTCGTGACGCTGGGCGCGGAGGGTGCGTTGGTGGCGTCCAAGGACGGGGTCACCCGGGTGCCGTCCGTGAAGGTGGACGCCGTGGACACGACGGGCGCGGGGGACGCGTTCACCGCGGCGCTGGCCTGGAAGTTGGGTGCGGGGTTGTCGTTGGCCGAGGCTGCCGCGTACGCGGCCAGGGTCGGGGCGGTGGCCGTCACCAAGAAGGGCGCCCAGGACTCCTTCCCGACGGCGGACGAGGTCGCGGCACTGTGAAGAAGGCAGGGATTCTCAACCGTCATCTCTCCGGCGCGCTGGCCGAGTTGGGGCACGGGGACGGGGTGCTGGTGTGCGACGCCGGGATGCCGATCCCGAAGGGGCCCCGGGTGGTGGACCTGGCGTTCCGGGCCGGGGTGCCGTCGTTCGAGGAGGTGCTGGACGGGCTGCTGGCCGAGCTGGTGGTGGAGGGCGCGACGGCGGCGAGCGAGGTGCGCGGCGCGAATCGGGCGGCCACGGCGCTGCTCGACGCGCGCTTCCCCGACGGCCTGGACCTCGTCTCCCACGAGCGGCTCAAGGAGCTGTCGGCGGATGCGCGGCTGATCGTACGGACGGGCGAGGCGCGGCCGTACGCGAATGTGCTGCTGCGGTGCGGGGTGTTCTTCTAGAAGTGTGACAGTTCGGGCGAATGTGTAACACTTTCAAATTCGAGGGGGCCCGGTCCGTCGACCAAGCCCCCTCGGGTTTTCCCCTCCAACATCAGGACCCCTCACGATCCCCCCAGATCCCCCTCCAAGAGTCCTGATGCCATGTACGACCCACGGACTACGGGGAGGGTTGTACGGCATCTTGAGAATTCTTCAAGACAGCTTCCGGGTGCCGACGAAACGGAGCGGACGTAGCGTTTCGGACATGAGCGAACCCTCGGCTACGACTTTCCAGAGCGCCGTCCTCGACGAACTGGGCGGCGACAAGGTGCAGGAGATCGCGGGGCTGCTGGGCACGGACGAGGCAGGCGCGAGGGAGGTCGTCGGCACGACGGCCTCGGCGCTGTCCGGCGAGGCGGCGGCCGTGGAGTCCCCGGCCGCCGAGGCACCCCAGGAGGCTCCGCTCCAGGGCGTGGCCATGCTGGGCGGGTTCGCGACCGGGGGGCTCATGGCCGGAGTGCTGGCGAAGGCGGCCAAGCCTGTGGCGAACGCGGTGGCCAAGAAGACGGGACTGCCGCCGGCGACCGTCACGCGGGTCGTCGAGATGCTGATCCCGGCAGTACTCGCGGTGCTCACGAAGCGGGCGGCGAAGAAGAAGTAGGGCGAAGAAGTAACCCGTGCGGTGCGGGTGTCGGCCGGTCGGTGCGGCATACTCCTGACCTCCTGCCCCACCCCGGATCGAACGGGGTGGGGCAGGGCTCAGGGGTGTGTCAGTGCGGGGTGGTCGGCGTCAGCGGACGGTGACCGAGACACCCTTGGACACGGCGGCGCCGTCCTTGACGCGCAGGACCTGGACGCCCTTCTTCTGGAACTTGTCGGTCAGCTTGTAGGCGCTGTGGTTGACCTTGGCGGTCACCGGCAGGGACTTCCAGGTCTTGCCGGTCTTGACCTGGAGCGTGACCTTGCTGCCCTCCTTCAGACCGGCGGTCTTGCCGGTGAAGGTGACCACGTCGCCGAGCTTCACGGCAGCGTGGTTGGCCTTGAGGGTGATGCTGGGCGCCGGGGCGGCGACGGCGGCAGTGGTACCGACGGCGACGAGCGCGGCGGAGACCACGGACACGGCGGCTATACGCACGTTCACAGATAACTCCTTGTTTTGTTTCTCGAATTACTTCTCTTATGCGTCTCTCAGGCTTCTCTCATGCAAGAGAAAGCCCGGAAGGCCGCGCTTCCGGGCTTTCTCCCGGCCCCGCGGCGAGCACGATCCTACAGACATGACCTGGGGAGATACGGTTCCGAAAAGCTCCGAAAAACCTAAATCGACAGGCTGTTCACAGGAATTGCGCACACTACGCGGACCCTGATCTGCGTTTATAAAAATGAGCTGTGTGAAGGTGACTCTCACATTCCGGCTGCGCTCAGGCGGCGCCCCGGCCCGCGAGGACCGTCTCGCGGAACGAGGCGACCACGGGCCGTAGATCGATCCGGTGCCAGGCCGCCCACAGTTGGACAGACGCTCCGTGCCAGGGCAGTTCGCGTACCGCGACACCGTCGGTCGTGCCGCGCATCATGCTCTTCTGGATGAGCGCGAGGCCGAGACCGGAGGCGACCAGCCCCAGCGCGGTGAGCGGATCGGCCGCGTCCAGACGGATGTCCGGGGTGAAGCCGGAGGCCACGCACGACGCGACGAACGTGTCACGCCAGGCCGGGTCGTGGGAGTCGCCCACCGCGATCCACGGCTGCCCGTCGAGGGCCTCGGGGGTCAACTCCGCCCGCCCAGCGAGGGGATGCTCCGCGGGCAGCGCGAGCAGCAGCGGATCCCGCAGCAAAGGGGCGGTGTCCAGGTCCGGGTCGTCCTCGGGCGGCGGCGTGCGCACGAGCGCGATGTCGAGGCTGCGCTGGCGCAGTCCCTCGAACTGCTCGGCCGACTCCTGGTCGTACAGCGCGACGTGAATGCCCGGGCGTCGATCGCGCAGGGTGCGCAGGGCGGTGGGCAGGATGCCCGTGTGCATGGCGTCGGCCACGTAGCCGATGCACAGACCGCCCTCCTCGCCGCGGCCGAGCCGCCGGCCGAGGTTCTCCAGCCGGTCAGCGTGGCGCAGCAGGGCACGCGCCTCGGTCAGGAAGACCCGGCCGTCGGAGGTCAGCCGGATGCGCTGCTGGCTGCGTTCGAAAAGGGTCAGGCCCAGGTTCTTCTCGAGCTGGGCGATCTGCCGGCTGAGCGGCGACTGGGAGATGTGCAGCCGCTCGGCGGCACGGCCGACGTGTTCGGTCTCGGCGACGGCGACGAAGTAGCGGAGTTGGCGCAGGTCAAGCATGTAGGACCTCGGAGGACTCAAGTATGTCCAAGCAAGTCTTGGACAGTCTCACCCAAGGATCCTAACCTCGAACACGCAAGGCCGACGGATCGCGCATTCAGTGATGAATACGCCGTAATCACCACCCCTCGGTACTCATCTCCATCTCCATCTCCATCGCAAGGATCCCCCCCCCATGACCATCAAGCCCCTCCTGCCCGGCACCCTCGGTTTCGGCACCGCGCCGCTCGGCAACATGTTCCGCGCCATCCCCGACGAGGAGGCCGCGGCCACCGTCGAAGCCGCCTGGGACCAGGGCATCCGCTACTTCGACACCGCACCCTTCTACGGCGCGGGCCTCTCCGAGATCCGGCTCGGTGACGTACTGGCGCAGCACCCCCGCGACGAGTTCGTCCTCAGCACGAAGGTCGGCCGCGTCATCCTCGACGAGATCGAGGACCCGGCCGCACGCGACCTCGGCGAGAAGGGCGGCCTCTTCGAACACGGCCGCCCGAACAAGATGGTCAACGACTACACCGCCGACGCCACCCTCCGCTCCATCGAGGACAGCCTCAAGCGCCTGCGGACGGACCGCCTCGACATCGTGTGGGTGCACGACGTGGCCCAGGACTTCTACGGGGACGAGTGGCTGGCCGCCTACGAGACCGCCCGCACCGGCGCGTTCCGTGTCCTGCAGAAGCTGCGCGAGGAGGGCGTCATCAAGGCCTGGGGCCTTGGCGTCAACCGTGTGGAACCCCTGGAGCTCACCCTCGACCTGGACGAGCCGAAGCCCGACGCCTTCCTCCTCGCCGGCCGCTACACCCTCCTCGACCACGACCGCGCCCTGCAACGCCTGCTGCCCGCCGCCGCCGCGCAGGACGTCGACATCGTGGTCGGCGGCCCCTACAGCTCGGGCATCCTCGCCGGCGGAACGCACTTCGAGTACCAGCAGGCGCCCGCGCACATCATCGACAAGGTGGCGCGGATCAAGGCGCTCACCCAGCGGCACGGGGTCGGTATCAAGTCCGCCGCGCTGCAGTTCTCCCTCGCCCATCCGGCGACGGCAGCCGTGATCCCCGGCGCCACCAGGCCGAGCCGCATCGCCGAGGACCTGGCCGCTCTCGGCGAGCCGATCCCGGCCGCGTTCTGGGCGGATCTGCGCGCGGAGCGACTGATAGCGCAGGACGCTCCCGTACCCGCCACCGTCTGACCCTTCACCCCTCCCCCCACGCCCCCTCAGGAGGATCCCGTGGCCACGACCACCGCATCCCTCGACATACCCGCCTCCCCCGACCACGTCTGGCAGCTCATCGGCGGCTTCGACTCGCTGCCCGACTGGCTCCCCTACATCCCCGCCAGCGAACTCAGCGACGGCGGACGCGTCCGCAGCCTCAGGAACGAGGACGGCGGCGTGATCGTCGAGCGCCTCGAAGCCTTCGACAACAAGGCCCGCACCTACAGCTACTCGATCCTCCAGGCCCCCTTCCCCGTCACCGGCTACCTCTCCACCCTCACGGTCCACGAGACACCCGGGCAGGACACGGCCCGCGTCGAGTGGTCCGGCGCCTTCACGCCGGACGGCATCAGCGACGACGAGGCCATCGCCCTGTTCCAGGGCATCTACGCGGACGGCCTCGCCGCACTGAAGCAGACGCTCACCGTTCCCGACCGGCGCGCGTGACCCCGCGAGGACGGGCTCAGCGGATCACGTGTTCCACGAACCTCGCGGCCGTCTCCGCCAGCACCTCCCGCCCGTCCCGCGCCCACAGCGCGTCGTTGAACAGCTCCACCTCGATGGGGCCGGTGTACCCGGCGGCCTCGACGTACGCCTTCCACTCCCGCATGTCGACCGCGCCGTCCCCGATCTGCCCGCGGCCGTTGAGCACGCCCTCGGGCAACGGGGTGGTCCAGTCGGCGAGTTGGAAGGTGTGGATACGACCGCCCGCGCCCGCCCGGGCGATCTGCGCCGGGGCCTGGTCGTCCCACCAGATGTGGTAGGTGTCCACCGTGACGCCGACCTGCTGGGCGGGGAACCGCTCCGCGAGGTCGAGGGCCTGGGTGAGCGTGGAGACCACGCAGCGGTCGGAGGCGAACATCGGGTGCAACGGCTCGATGGCCAGCCGTACGCCCCGCTCCTCGGCGTAGGGCCCCAACTCCCCCAGCGCGTCGGCGATCCGCTCCCGCGCGCCGTGCAGATCCTTCGAGCCGGCGGGCAGACCGCCGGACACCAGGACGAGGGTGTCGGTACCCAGAGTGGCGGCCTCGTCCACGGCACGGCGGTTGTCGTCCAGAGCGCGAGCGCGCTCGGCCGGGTCGATCGCCGTGAAGAAGCCGCCCCTGCACAACGTTGTCACCGTGAGGCCCGCGCCGCGGACCAGCTTCGCGGTCTCCTCCAGGCCGTACGACTGGACCGGCTCGCGCCAGAGGCCGACGCCGGGGACGCCCAACTCCAGGCAGGCGTCGACCAGTTCGGGCATCGACAGCTGCTTGACCGTCATCTGGTTGATGGAGAAGCGGGACAGGTCGGCGGCGCTCACTGGGTCACTCCGTACAGGGCGAGCAGGTTCTTCATCCGTTCCTCCGCGAGCTTCGGGTCGGGGAACAGGCCCAGGCCGTCGGCGAGTTCGTAGGCGCGGGCGAAGTGCGGGAGGGAGCGGGCCGATTGGAGGCCGCCGACCATCGTGAAGTGCGACTGGTGGCCCGCGAGCCAGGCCAGGAACACCACGCCGGTCTTGTAGAAGCGGGTCGGCGTCTGGAAGAGGTGACGGGACAACTCGACCGTCGGGTCGAGGAGTTCACGGAAACCGGCCGTGTTCCCGGTGTCCAGGACGCGGACCGCCTCCGCAGCCAGCGGGCCGAGCGGGTCGAAGATGCCGAGCAGGGCGTGACTGAAGCCCTGGTCGTCGCCCGCGATCAGCTCGGGGTAGTTGAAGTCGTCGCCGGTGTAGCAGCGGACGCCCTGCGGCAGTCGGCGCCGGATGTCGATCTCCCGCTGAGCCTCCAGGAGCGACACTTTGATGCCGTCGACCTTGTCGGGGTGCGCGGCGATGACTTCGAGGAACGTGTCGGTGGCCGCGTCCAGGTCGGACGAGCCCCAGTAGCCCTCCAGCGCCGGGTCGAACATCGGGCCCAGCCAGTGCAGGACGACGGGCTCGGTGGCCTGGCGGAGCAGGTGACCGTAGACCTCCAGGTAGTCCTCAGGACCCTTGGCTACGGCCGCGAGCGCGCGGGACGCCATCAGGATGGCCTGCGCACCCGATGCCTCGACGAGCGCCAACTGCTCCTCGTACGCGGCCTGTACGTCGGCCAGGGACGCCGGGCCGGTGAGCTGGTCGGTGCCGACACCGCAGGCGATGCGGCCGCCAACGGCCTTGGCCTCGGCGGCACTTCGGCGGATCAGCTCGGCCGCGCCCGCCCAGTCCAGGCCCATGCCGCGCTGGGCGGTGTCCATCGCCTCGGCGACACCGAGCCCGTGGGACCAGAGGTGACGGCGGAAGGCGAGGGTGGCGTCCCAGTCGACGGCGGCGGCCGAGTCGGGGCTCGTGTCGGCGAACGGGTCGGCGACGACGTGCGCCGCCGAGAACACCGTACGAGAGGTGAAAGGGGTGCCGGAGGTGACGGCGAGGGGTTCCTGGCGGGGCTCGTACGCCCTCAAGACCCCGCTGCTGTCCGGGAGTTGGATGGTCACAGGGTGATCTCCGGAACGTCGAAACGGCGGCCCTCGGCGGACGACTTCAGGCCCAGCTCGGCGAGTTGGACGCCACGGGCGCCGGCCAGCAGGTCCCAGTGGTAGGGGGCGTCGGCGTAGACGTGGCGGAGGAACAGCTCCCACTGGGCCTTGAAGCCGTTGTCGAACTCGGTGTTGTCGGGGACTTCCTGCCACTGGTCGCGGAAGACCTCGGTGGCGGGGAGGTCCGGGTTCCAGACCGGCTTGGGGGTGGAACTCCGGTGCTGGGCACGGCAGTTGCGCAGCCCGGCGACAGCCGATCCTTCCGTCCCGTCGACCTGGAACTCGACGAGTTCGTCGCGGTTGACGCGGACGGCCCAGGAGGAGTTGATCTGGGCGATGGCGCCGCTGTCGAGCTCGAAGATGCCGTAGGCGGAGTCGTCGGCGGTGGCGTCGTAGGGCTTGCCGTTCTCGTCCCAGCGCTGCGGGATGTGGGTGGTGGCGATGGCCTGGACGGACTTGACGCGGCCGAACAGCTCGTGGAGGACGTACTCCCAGTGCGGGAACATGTCGACGACGATGCCGCCGCCGTCCTCCGAGCGGTAGTTCCACGACGGGCGCTGGGCACTCTGCCAGTCGCCCTCGAAGACCCAGTAGCCGAACTCGCCCCGGATGGACAGGATCCGGCCGAAGAAGCCGCCGTCGATGAGCCGCTTGAGCTTCAGCAGACCCGGCAGGAACAGCTTGTCCTGGACGACGCCGTGCTTGATGCCGGCGGCGTCGGCGAGGCGGGCCAGTTCCAGGGCGCCGTCGAGGCCGGTGGCGGTCGGCTTCTCGGTGTAGATGTGCTTGCCCGCGGCGATCGCCTTCGTGAGCGCCTCCTCGCGGGCCGAGGTGACCTGGGCGTCGAAGTAGATCTCGACGGTCGGGTCGGCGAGGACCGCGTCGACGTCCGTGGAGACGTTCGCCGGGTCGAGCCCGTGCTGCTCGGCAAGCGCCTTCAGCGCGTGCTCGCGGCGGCCTACGAGGATCGGTTCCGGCCACAGCACGGTTCCGTCGCCAAGGTCTAGACCACCCTGCTCGCGCAGTGCGAGGATCGAGCGGACGAGGTGCTGTCGGTAGCCCATGCGCCCGGTCACGCCGTTCATGGCGATACGCACCGTCTTGCGTGTCACGTGTTTCCCTTCGTCCACGCACGTTTCCACGTACGCCTCAAGAATCCAGCAAGCGCTTTCTATATATGCAGAAGCTAGCCTTTGCCCACTGGTCTGTACAAGACCGTGATGGGGTCGAGTTGTTCGAGGGGGCGAACGACCGGGGCAGGTGGCCTTATGGTCTGCTCGGACGGGGGCTTCCTTTGAGCAGCCTATGTACAACGGCGTACGACAAGATGCGCGACCGGAGGACGAACAACATGACGGTGACCCTGGCGGACGTGGCGGCCCGCGCCCAGGTCTCCCCCGCGACGGTGTCGCGCGTACTGAACGGCAACTATCCGGTCGCGGCCACCACGCGCGAGCGGGTGCTGCGGGCGGTCGACGAGCTGGACTACGTGCTCAACGGTCCCGCGAGCGCGCTGGCGGCGGCCACCTCCGACCTGGTCGGCATCCTGGTGAACGACATCGCCGACCCCTTCTTCGGGATCATGGCGAGCGCGATCCAGGGCGAGATCGGGGGGCCGGGGGGTCGCGCGGGCGGGGAACGGCTGGCGGTGGTGTGCAACACGGGCGGCTCCCCGGAGCGCGAGCTGACGTATCTGACCCTGCTCCAGCGCCAGCGGGCGGCGGCCGTGGTGCTGACAGGCGGCGCGATGGAGAACGCGCCGCACGCGGCGGCGGTCGCGGCGAAGCTGCGGAAACTGGGCGAGGCGGGGACGCGGGTGGTGCTGTGCGGGCGCCCGCCGGCGCCGGACACGGGGGCGTTCGCGCTGACCTTCGACAACCGCGGGGGTGGGCGTGAGCTGACGGAACATCTGATCGGCCTCGGCCATCGCCGGCTGGGCTACATCGCGGGCCCGGAGGAACGGACGACGACCCGACACCGGCTGGAGGGCCACCGGGAGGCGCTGGCCGCGCACGGGATCGTGGAGGATCCGCGGTGGACTGTTCATGGCCGTTACGACCGTCGGTCGGGGTACGAGGCCACGCTGGAGCTGCTGCGGCGGGATCCGTCGCTGACGGCCGTGGTCGCGGCGAACGACTCCGTCGCGGTGGGAGCGTCTGCGGCTCTGCGGGAGTCGGGGCTGCGGATTCCGGACGATGTCTCGGTCGCCGGGTTCGACGATCTGCCGTTCAGCGTGGACGCGGTGCCTTCGCTTACGACGGTGCGGTTGCCGTTGTCCGAGGCGGGGGCTCGGGCGGGGCGGATCGCCATGGGGCGGGAGGAGCCGCCGCCCGGTGGGATCGCCACGGTTCGGGGGGAGTTGATGGTTCGGGGGTCTTCGGGGGTGCCTCGGAAGTAAGGGGCCCGGGAGTTGGGGGGTGTGGCGGGTTTTTTCCGGTGTCTGCCGCAGGGGACCTTGTCTGCGGAAGTGTGACAGTTTGGCGCAAAGTGTCACACTTCTGTGGGTCACCTTGCCGGTGGGGGCTTCTCCGCGCATCGCTCGGCCGCGGCCTCAGAGACCTCGGATGCAGGCATGCAGATGCATGCCGTGTCGGCCGTCGTCGTGTACGGCGGCGCTGCGCTTGGTGCCTTCCAGAAGGTAGCCGGAGTTGGTGGCGACCCTGCACGAGGCGTGGTTGCGGGTCGAGTCACCCAGTAGGCCACGCCCGCTGTGCCGTCGTCGAAGTCCAGACCGCGCAGTGCGAGCCGGCCGAGCACCTCGGCGCCGTCGTCGCGGGTGATCGCCCAGTGACCGCCCTTCTCCTGTTTCCAGTCCTGGCGGTATGCCTCGAACCACTCCCGGACCTGGTCCTCGGTGGAAGGCCGACGCGTGTGCCAGCGGCGGATCTCGTCGTCCTGGTAAGCGGACAGGAACACCGGCGCGTCGGCTTCCTCCCGGGAGCGCAGCAGCAAGCCCCCGATGACGGGGAGCACGGGTTGAGGTGAGCCGCCGAGCGAGCCGGGGGCAATGACGGGCGGCGTGACGTCCCGTTGTCAGTCCCTCCCCATATCGTCCCGGCATGGTCTTCCCCTTGCCCGATGAACTGTCCCCGCTCTCCGGCCGCTTCGAGGCGCGGGGGGAGGTGGAGGTGTGGTTCTCCGACGAACTGCCGGAGGATCTGGTCGAGTTGTGGCCCAGGCTGCTGGAGTCGGCCGAGGTCACGGGGCTGTATCCGTTCATCTGCTGGCGGGGTGATCCTTACCAGGCCGAGGACTTGAGCGAGGTCGACGCGGTCCGGCTCGATGACGTGCTCGCTGCGGACTTCGCCGAGTATCGGCGCCGGCGGCTGCCGTACTGGTCGAATCCGCCCTCGGCCGACGTATTGCCGGACGACGACGATCCGGAGGACTTCGGATCCTGGCCGCACGATCCGGGGCCGCCGTTCGAGAGCTGGCCCGGGCTCGCGGTGGGTGGGGTGGGGTGGGCACGGGTGCCGGGGTGAGTGCGGCGGAGGCCGGCCGGTGGGCCGTAGCGGAGCTGCTCGGGGACGAACCCTTTGTGCACACCTGCCAGTTGGCGCTTGTGCCCGCGCACCGTAGCGCCGATGTGCCGGCGATCGTCGGGTGGGCTGCCGAGGCGCCGGTTCCCTTGTTGTGTGCGTTGTTGCGGAGTTGGGAGGAGCGGTTCGGGGCGCGGGTCGTGTCGGGGTTCGGGGGTGCGCTGACCGTGTCGGTCGCCCGGCCGCCGCTTGATGTCCCGCACCCGGAGCAACTCGCCCTGGAACATGTGCTGTCGACCGCCGACAACATCGTGGACGATCCGCCGACACCGTTCCCCGAGTACGCGAACGGGCTTGTCGGCCGGCATCAGTGGCGGTTCTGGTGGGACTAGGGCGTGCCCCGAACATCGGGTCGTCGGTTCGGAGGATCGCGCGGCGGGCCGACCACCAAGTCCGCCTGGCCGCTTAGCCGCCTGGCCATCTGGCCGCCTTGCCCCCTGCGATCACTCAACCAGGCCGCCCCGCCGAAGACCGCTCACCCACTCGCGGAGTACCAGCCGCTCGGTCCTGATCGGGGCGGGTGGCCATGCGACGGGGCCGAGTCCGGTCATTGCGGGGAACCTGTCGCACGCCCCGGAGCATGCTCCGAAACCATGGAGGCATGGCTCCAACCGTGGACGCGCGGCCCTTCCCCGTACTACCGTCAGAACCGCAATACCTCTGACTGAGTCAACTACCCTGCGCGAGCACCGGGGACCGAGCACCGGGGATCGATCATGACCGTCCAGGACATCCGCGCCTTCAACCGTTTCTATACGAACGTCATCGGCGCCCTCGACTACAGCCGCCACCTCTACGCCCCCTTCACCCTCACCGAGTCCCGCGTCCTGTACGAACTCGCGCACTCCCCCCGTACGGACGCCGCCGATCTCCGTACCGAACTCTCCCTCGACGCCGGGTACTTGAGCCGGATCCTGAACCGGTTCGAGCAGGACGGGCTGGTCGAGCGGGCGCCCTCGGAGCGGGATCCGCGGCGGCGGCAGGTCACGCTCACCGAGCGGGGGCGGGAGACCGCCGAGCTGTTGGCCCAGCGGGCGGACGAATCCGTCGGGGCGCTGCTCGCGACCGTGGCGGACGCCGACCGGCCGCGGCTCGCCGACGCGCTGCACACCGTACGGACCATCCTGTCGGCGTCGGACAAGCGGCGGCCGCGGCCCGAGGACGTCGTGCTGCGGGAGCCGGGGGCCGGTGACCTGGGCTGGATCGTGCAGCGGAACGCCGCGTTGTACGCCGCCGAGTACGACTTCAACGCCGACTACGAAGGGCTCGTGGCGCGGATCGTCGCCGATTTCGCCGAGGATCACGATCCGCATCTGGAGCGGGTGTGGATCGCCGAGCTCGACGGGCGGGCGGTGGGGTGTGTGATGTGTGTGCGGGACGACGCCCCGGGGACCGCCCGGCTGCGGTTGCTGCTCGTCGAGCCCGACGCGCGCGGGCTGCGGATCGGGGATCAACTCGTCGCGGCGGTCGTCGAGTTCGCGCGCGGGGTCGGTTATCGCGACCTCGTGCTCTGGACGAACGACATTCTCGGCGCCGCCCGCCGTATCTACCAACGGCACGGGTTCGTGCTCGTCGCCGAGAAACCGCACCGTTCCTTCGGCCAGGATCTCGTCGGTCAGGACTGGCGGCTCGACCTGCACGGGACCGGTGAGTGACGAGTAGGGTCCCGAGTATGAAGCTCGCCTTCTCCACCCTCGGTGTCCCCGGCCTCCCCGTGGCCGACGTACTGGAGCTCGCCGTCACGCACGGCTACCACGGCGTCGAGCTGCGCGCGCACCCGGAGGAGCCCGTGCACCCCGGTATCGACGCCTCCCAACGGGCCGACGTGGTCGCCGAGTTCAAGGCGGCCGGGGTCGAAGTCCTGGGCCTCGCCGGGTATCCGCGGGTGGCCGCACCGGGCGACGACGACGTCGTACTCGCGGAGATCCGTGAACTGCTGGAGCTGGCACGGGACTTGGGCGCACCCTTCGTGCGGGTGTTTCCCGGCGGCGGCACCGAGCAGTCCGTCGAGGAGGCCGACGCGACCGCCGCTCGGCGGCTGGGCACGGCCGCCGAGTGGGGTGCCGACCTCGGCGTACGGGTGCTGCTGGAGACCCACGACTCGCACCGGACCGGTGCGGACGCGCTCCGTGTGCTCGGGCCGGTCGGGCATCGGCAGGTCGGGGCGCTGTGGGACGTCATGCACACCTGGCTGGGCGGTGAGCAGCCGTCGGAGACGGTCGCCGCGCTGGGCCCGTATCTCGGATACGTGCAGGTCAAGGACATCGCGTCGGCCGACGACACCACTCCGCTGGCGCTCGGGGCCGGTGTGCTTCCGCTCGCCGAGTGCGTCGAGGTGCTGTCCCGGCACGAGTGGGACGGCTGGCTGTGCTGGGAGTACGAGAAGCGGTGGTACGAGGGCGCCGCGCCACTCCCCGAGCTGCTGGCCGCCGGTCACGATCACCTGGCACGTCTGCTCAACGACTCCGCGTAAACAACTGGCGGCCCCTACGGGTCGCGGCTTAGGGTCCCCCGGTGCCTCCTCACCCCGCCCCGCGCCCTGTCATGCCCTCATGAGCCTCACCCGGACGTTGATCGACGTCCGGCCCCTGCGGACGTCCCCGGTGTTCCGGCGGCTGCTGATCGGGCGGACGGTGTCCGTGCTGGGCTCGTTCATGACCTCGGTGACCGTCATGTACCAGGTCTGGGACATGACCCACAGCACGGTCTGGACCGGCGCGGTCGGGCTGGCGAGCGCGGTGCCGACCGTGGTCGTCGGGCTGTTCGCCGGTTCGTGGGTGGACCGCGGCGACCGGCGGCGCATCTTCCTCTTCAACACCGTTGGGCAGGCCGCCAGTTCGCTCCTGCTCGCCGTGCAGGGTTTCACCGGTCACGTCCCGGTGCTCGGCGTGCTCGCGCTGATCGCCGCGCAGTCGGGCTTCAGCGCGGTGGGCGGCCCGGCGTCGGGCGTGTTCGTCCCCCGGCTGCTGCCGAAGGACCAGGTGGCGGCGGGGCTCGCCCTCAACACCATGTCCTTCACGACGATGATGCTCGTCGGCCCCGCGCTCGGCGGCCTGCTGATCGGCTGGGTCGGCATCGGCGCCGGCTACCTGGTCGACGCGCTCACCTTCCTCGTCGCTTTCTACGGCGCCTTCGGCCTGCCCGCGCTGCCGCCCGAGGGTGAGCCGTCGCGCGGCGGACTGCACGGCGTCCTGGACGGCCTGCGCTTCCTGGCCGGCCATCGGGTGGTGCGCGGCGCGCTGCTCACCGACCTGGCCGCGACGGTCCTCGCGATGCCGGTCAGTCTGTTCCCGCTGATCAACTCCGAGCGTTTCGGCGGCGATCCACGCACCCTGGGCCTGTTCCTGTCGGCGGTCTCGGTCGGCGGCATCACCGCGTCCGTCTTCTCCGGCACCGTCACCCGGCTCGGCCGCCCGGGCCCGGTGATGCTGCTCGGCGCGAGCATCTGGGGCGTCGCGCTGGCCGCCTTCGGCCTGATGACGAACCCGTGGGCGGGGCTCGGCTGCCTCGCCCTGGCCGGTGCGGCCGACGCCTGCTCGGTGGTCTCCCGCAGCACGATCATCCAGACCCACACCCCGGACGCCCTGCTGGGCCGCGTCTCCGCCGCCGAACAGATCGTCGGCCAGGCGGGCCCCAACCTGGGCAACCTCCGCGGCGGCCTGGTCGCCGGCTGGACCTCGGGCGCGACGTCTCTGTTCACCGGGGGGCTGCTGTGCGTACTGGCGGTGGCGGGGGTGGGCGCGAGCACGCCCGAGCTGCGGGCCGGAGCGGGCGTCACCCCACCGGTCGAGCCGTGAGCCGCGCCGTCCCGTCCAGGCACCAGTCCAGTACGGCGGGCCAGGAGCCGTAACCGGCGACCAGGTCCAAGTGGCCCCCGCCCGGGACGAGTTCGGTGGGGATGCCGAACGGATCGCCGTAGGCGGTGCGGGCGCCTTCCGGGCAGTACGGGTCGTCGTCACCGGCGACGAGACGGACGTTCCCGGGGAGGGTGAAGTCCGCGGCGGGCGGGACGAATCCGGCGACCTCCGGATATCCGGCGACGACGGACGCGGACGGCGGTCCGACCAGCAGCACCCGATCGACCGCACCGCCCTCGACCAGCCCGCGGGCGACGGCGTGCAGCCAGAGCAGGGCGGAGGCGCTGTGCGCGAGCACGACCCGCTCGGAGTCGGCACCGCCCGGCAACTCGCCGAGATGGCGGCCGAGTTCACCCAGCCATACGTCCAGGTCGGGCTCGTCGGGGTCGGGCAGCTGAGGGTAGGTGACGTGATGCCCGAGTGCGCGGAGCCGGTCGGTCAGCCAGTGCTGCCAATGCTCCTTCGGGCGGTGGTTCTGCCAGCCGTGGAGGATGAGGTAGGCGGTCATGAGAGCGATGGTTTCCGATCACCGGCCGAACGGTCCAGTCGGCCCACTCGGTCCATTCGGCCTGCTCGGCCCACCCGGTCCACCCGGTCCACCCGGTCCGCGATCAACTCAGGCTGTCCGCCCGCGGGTTGCCCCGCGCCAGCCGCGCCCGCGCCCGCACCCGCGCCTCCAACCCCGCCCGGCACTCCGGCCACTCCGCCGCCGTGATCGAGTAGATCGCGGAGTCCCGCAACCGCCCCTCCTCGCCCGGCGCCCAGGAGCGGGACCAGTTGCGCAGGACGCCCTCGAAGCGGGCGCCGACGCTCTGGATCGCCGCGCGGGAGCGGTCGTTGCGGGCGTCCGTCTTCAGGTCGACCCGGGACACGCCCCACACCTCGAACGCGTGCCGGAACAGCAGGAGTTTGGCCTCGGCGTTGACGCCCGTGCCCTGCGCCGAACCCGCCAGCCAGGTGAACCCGACCTCGACGGCGTCGAGTTGGTCGTCCGTCAGCCAGGAGCGGGGTTCCCAGTAGGCCGTGACACCGACCGCCCTCCCGGTGGCCGTCGACACCTGGGCGTACGGCGCGAGTTGGCCCGTCGCCGCCCTGCCCAACTGGGCGTCGATGTAGGCCTGCACCTGATCCGCCCTCGGCACCCAGGTGAACGCGTACGAACCCCGGTTCTCCTCCGCCGCCACCGCCAGTTCGGCCGCGTGCCGGTGATCGAGAGGCTCCAGGCGCACCAACTCGCCTGCCAGGACAGGAGCCTTCAGTTCGAAACCCACCCGTTGACTCCTTGTCCCGGCGTCTCGGCCTATTCCGGCAACTGCGCTCGCAGCGCCGCGAACGCCTCGTGGAAACCCGGGAAAGTCTTCCGTACGCACCCCGGGTCGTCGAACGAAATACCCGGCACCCGGAGCCCGGTCACCGCGAAGGACATGACGATGCGGTGGTCGCCGTAGGACTTGATCTCCGTGCCCGTGACGGGAGTTGCCCCCGGCACGTCACTCGGCCTGATCTCGATCCAGTCGTCCCCCGTCGCCACCTCCACGCCCAACCGCCGGAGGCCCTCCGCACAGGCCTCCAGCCGGTCGCACTCCTTCACCCGCGTGTTGCCCACGTCCTCGATCCGGACCGGGCCCGAGGCGAACGGGGCGATCGCCGCCAGCGTCGGCATGGTGTCCGAGATGTCCCGCATGTTGACCGTGAGGCCGCGCAACTCGCCCGTGCCCCGCACCCGTGTGCCGTGCGCGTCGGTCTCCACCTCCGCACCCATGCGGCGCAGTACGTCGACGAATCCGAGGTCGCCCTGGAGCGCGCCGGTGCCGAGCCCGGGGACCGTCACCTCGCCGCCGGTCACTGCCGCCGCCGCGAAGACGTAGCTGGCGGTGGACGCATCCGGTTCGATGCCGTAGGTGGTGGCCCGGTAGCCCCCCGACGGGACCACGTAAACGGAGCCCTCCGTGCGGACCTCCACCCCGAACTCCCGCATCATCGCGATCGTGATCTCGACGTACGGCGCGGAGACGAGGTCGGTGACCCTGATCCGCAGGCCCTTCCTGGTCAGGGGGCCGAGGAGGAGCAGGGCCGTCAGGTACTGAGAGGACTGGCCCGCGTCCAGGACCACCTCTCCACCCTCCACCCCCGACGCCTCGATGCGCAGCGGGTGGTGACCCTCCGCCTCCTCGTGGCGCAGGTCCACGCCCAGGTCGCGCAGGGCCTGGGTGAGCGGAAGGAGGGGGCGGCGGCGCATCTGCGGGGACGCGTCGAAGCGGAAGCTGCCGTGGCCGGCCGCCGCCAACGTCGGCAGGAAACGGGCCGTCGTCGCGCCGTCCCGGCAGTACACGTCCGCCTCCGCGACCGCGGGACCTTCCGGGCGGCCGTCGATCTGCCAGGCGTCCGGACTCCGGCCCACGCGATAGCCGAGCCGGGTCAGGCCCTCGGCGAACCCCTCGGTGTCGTCCGAGCGGAGGGGGCGCCGGAGGGTGGTGACACCGTCGGCCGCCGCCGCCAGGAACAGCGCGCGGGCGGTGATGGACTTGGAACCGGGGATGTCGACTACGGGCATGCCCTCATGATCGGACGGCGCTCGCCCGCCCCGCCGGGACGTCCACGGGATGGACGACCACCGTTCGCCCGCGCGTCCCTGTGCGTGACCGCATCCGTCCCGTTGTGCACGGGTTCACCAACTTCCGGGAATCGGCCACCAGGAGGGAACCCGCATCCCCTCCCCTCCGTCCAACCGGCATGCTGCCGGATGAGTCTCCGCGGTACGGCGTCGGCCTCGCTGCTGGCTGCGAAAGCTGACAAACCCTCTCCTCCGTACCGCGGCCGGCGGCACGCCGTCATCGGCGCGCCCCCCTCCAACTGCGCCGATGGCGGCCCCTCAGCTGGGTACTGTGCGTTCCCTTGACTGGCAGAAACTTCCCGGATATTCGTGAAGTCGTGGAAGTTTCCTTCAGCGGATCCGATGATCCGAAGTGGAACACCTCCGGAAGGAGCGCACGTGCCCTCCAGACGTACCGTTCTCGCCGCGACCATGGGCGTCACCGCGTCCCTCGCGGTCGGCGGCACCGCCCACGCCTACGACGCCGACGACAAGACACTCCGCTCGCTGATCTCCCGTATGACGCTGCCGGAGAAGGTCGGCCAGCTGTTCGTGATGCGGGTCTACGGCCACTCCGCCACCGCCCCCGACCAGGCCGACATCGATGCCAACCTGAGCGAGATCGGCGTGCGCACGGCCGCCGAGCTGATCGCCAAGTACCGGGTCGGCGGCATCATCTACTTCACCTGGGCCCACAACACCCGCGACCCGCACCAGATCGCCGCCCTCTCCAACGGCATCCAGAAGGCGTCCCTCAGTCAACCCCGAGGGCTACCCGTACTGGTCGCCACCGACCAGGAGCACGGCATCGTGTGCCGTATCGGCGCGCCCGCCACCCTCTTCCCGGGCGCGATGGCGATCGGCGCGGGCGGTTCCCGTGCCGACGCCCGCATCCTCGGCCGGATCTCCGGCGCCGAGCTGCGCGCGATGGGCGTCAACCAGGACTACTCCCCCGACGCCGACGTGAACGTCAACCCGGCCAACCCGGTCATCGGCGTACGGTCCTTCGGCGCCGACCCGGACGCGGTGGCCAGCCTGGTCGCCGCCGAGGTGAAGGGGTATCAGAGCAGCCGGGTGGCCGCGACCGCCAAGCACTTCCCGGGGCACGGAGACACCGCGGTGGACAGCCACTTCGGGTTCCCGGTCATCACGCACAGCCGCGAGGTGTGGGGGAAGCTGGACGCCGTGCCCTTCCGGGCGGCCATCGGCGCGGGCATCGACTCGATCATGACCGCGCACATCATGGTCCCGGCCCTCGACGACTCCGGCGACCCGGCCACCCTCTCCCACCCCATCCTCACCGGCATCCTGCGCGGCGAACTCGGCTACGACGGGGTCGTGATCACCGACTCACTGCAGATGGAGGGCGTACGCCAGAAGTACGGGGACGACAGGGTGCCGGTGCTCGCGCTGAAGGCAGGGGTGGATCAGCTGCTCAACCCGCCGTCCCTGGACGTCGCCTGGAACGCCGTCCTCAACGCCGTGCGGGGCGGGGAGTTGACGGAGGCGCGGCTCGACGAGTCGATCCTGCGGGTGCTGCGGCTGAAGGCCCGGCTGGGGTTGTTCGAGGACGCCCACGCCAGCCGGGCGGGCGTGGACCGCACGGTCGGGACCGCTGCTCATCTCGCCGCCGCCGACCGTATCGCCGAGCGGACGACCACCCTGCTGGTCAACTCGGCGGGACTGCTGCCGCTGTCCCGCCGTACGCACGGGAAGGTGCTGGTGGTCGGCGCCGATCCGGCCTCCCCCTCCGGTACTACGGGGCCACCCACCGGGGTGCTCGCGGCAGCCCTCGGGGAGCTGGGGTTCACGGCGACCGCCCTGTCCACCGGTACGGCTCCTTCCGCCGCGACCGTCGCGAAGGCCGTGGCGGCGGCGCGCGAGGCGGATGCGGTGGTGGTGGCGACCTACAACGTCACGGCGGCCGATGCGCAGAGGACGCTCGTCGAGCAACTGGTCGCCACCGGGAAGCCGGTCGTGGCCGTCGCCGTCCGCAACCCCTACGATGTTGCCCAACTGCCCGCAGTCTCCGCCTACTTGGCGTCCTACTCCTGGACCGACGTCGAACTCCGGGCGGCGGCACGGGTGATCGCGGGCCGCGTCCGGCCCCGCGGGAAACTCCCGGTGGCGGTACAGCGCGCGGACGATCCGACGCAGGTGCTGTATCCGGTCGGGCACGGACTGTCGTACTAGGGGTACGTTCCGCACCCGCCCCACCCCCGCCAACTGGCCCAAAGCCCCCCGCACGTCTGGCGTGCGCCCGCCACCGCGGGTCACGCTGGGCGGGGGCAGTCGGGGGGATCGATGCGTGAGCGATGGAGCGTGGGGGTGGTGTGCGCGCTGCTCGGCGCCCTGGTGACCGGCTGCTCGTCGGCGAACGGTTCCGACGCGCGGGAAGGCCGGCTCGGCGGGAAGGCGCCCGCGCCCTCGACCTCCTCGGGGACCACCCAACCCTCCGGCTACGGCACGGTGTTCCTCGGCGTCGACGAGTGCAGTTCCTTCGGTACGACGAGTTTCACCGAGGTGCCGTGCACCAGCGAGCGGGCCGCCGCCCGCGTCATCGCCCGCTACGACGGCGATGCGAGCGACGGTCCCGCGTGCCCGGCGATCACGGACTTCGTGCTGCACATCAGCGCCCAGGGATCCTCGGGCGGGGTCGGCGACGGGGTCATACCTAAGGGCTACGCCTGTCTGCGCAACCTGGAGCCGCCGCACCCCGGCGACCCGGGTGGCGGGGGCGGGCCCCGCACGATCGTCGGCGACTGCGTCTACAGCTCGGGCAGCGGCCAGGTGCGGGAGACGGCGTGCGACGGCTCGGGTCAGCGGAAGCCGCAGTACAAGGTCGTCAAGGCCGTGCTCCGGCGCGCGAGTTGCCCCGCCTCGACCGCCCTGTACGTCCAGCTCGGCGGCGAGCAACCGGTGGGCTGCGCCCGGCCGGTGTAGTCAGGTGACTGCCAACGGCCGGGCACAGCACGGAGGTTGAGAACGGGCTTTACGGGCGCAGCGTCGGCTCGCGCTGCACGTCCTGCCGGTCCAGCTTCGCGTCGTACGGCGCGAGGGGCTTGGCCTGTGCCGTGGTGGTGGCCGGGACACCGGCCCACGCGAGGATGCGGGCGGTGGCGAGTGCCTTCTGGTCGGCGGTCAGGGCCGCGACGTTCGCGCCGTGGTTGAGGCCGGGCGCGGTGAAGACGTACGAGTCCTTCGCGCCCTTGCCGACGGCGAAGCGCTCCGCGCCCCACGGGTCGTTCTGGCCGTAGACGAAGAGCATGTGGCTGGCGTGGTGGCGGACCCAGCTGTCCACGTCCCGCATGGCGCCCGGCTGGAACTTCATCGGGATGGAGCGGGGGACGAAGTTGCGGGGCGGCTGGTAGCCGTAGTGGATGTACTTCTTCTCGATGTACGGGAACTGGATGGTGGGGGCGCCGAGTTGGGTGCCCGCCTGGTAGTAGTACGGGGTGTACGGGTCCAGGCCCTGGTCGGTGTAGAAGGAGAAGCCGGAGATCGTGTCGACCGAGGTCCAGATCTCGTCGTCGGTGGCGGCCTGTGCGTTCGCGGGGATCGTGTCGCAGTCGGAGACCAGGCTGTACTGCCAGAAACCCCAGACGTAGTCGAGGACGACGGCTTCGTAGGCCTTGTCGAGGCTGCCGACGGTGGTGAAGGTGAAGCCGTTCTCGGCCGCGTACGCCGCGTACTTCTTCTCCAGCGCGTCCCTGCGCACCAGCGCCTCGCGCTGTACGGCGTCCAGGCGGTCTCGGCACTCCTTGGTGCCGACCTTGGTGAAGAAGCGGTCGTAGGCCGAATCCTCGTTGTTCACCACGTCGTTGGGGGCGACGTAGGCGACGACGCCGTCCATGTCGTGCGGGTAGAACCGCTCGAAGTAGGTGGCCGTCATGCCGCCCTTGGAGCCGCCGGTGGCGATCCAGTTCTTGGTGTAGATCGACTTGAGGGCCTTGAAGACGCGGTGCTGGTCGCTGGCCGCCTGCCAGATGTCGAGCTTGGACCAGTCGGCCGGGGCGGGCCGGGACGGCGTGAAGTAGCGGTATTCCAGGGAGACTTGGTTGGCGTCCGCGATCCGGGTCGGTTCGCTGCGGCTGGGGGTCGTGGAGACGTTGTAGCCGCTGGTGTAGAAGACCGTCGGGCGGGAGACGTCCTTGTGCAGCACGGTGATCCGCTGCTGGAACGTGCCCTTGGACGGGTGCCGGTGGTCGATCGGCTGGGTGTAGTTCAGGACGAAGTAGCGGTAGCCGGTGTACGGCTTCTCCTGGATCAGGCTCATGCCGGGTATCGCCAGCAACTGGTCCTTGATGTCCGCCGTTTGACTGGCCTGGCCAGTCTGGCCGACCTGGGCGGCGGTGGCCACCCCGGCCGTGCTCAGCGTGCCTATGAGCACGGTGAGCGCCAGCAGCCATCTGAGCGCCTTGCGCATGCAGTCTCCCCTGTGAGGCAGTTGTGAACGGGAAGCTATCGGAGCAACTCCCGTCACACCAGAGGAGATTGTGCGGCTACGGTGCCGACCTGCGGTTCAGCAGAGGATCCAGCCCGAACTGACCGAGCCGCCGCCGACCGCGCCCTTCACCCGTACGCACCGGTGCCCGGCGTGCACGGTGACCGGTCCGGCCCGGCGCGTGTACCGGCCCCTGTCGACGACCGGGCGGTTGCCGCGGGCCTGGACGCTGACCGACATGGTGCGCTTGGCACCGGACCTCTTGGGGGCGGTGTACGCGCAGATGTACTCGCCCCGGCGGAAGACATGGACGGTGCCGGTGGAGAAGGGCAGCGTCACCACCTCCCGCCCCGGGCAGACCACGGCCGCCTGGGCGGTGCCGGGGGCCGCGAGCGCGAGCAGTCCGGACACGGTGAGCACGGCCGTGCCGAGCGCCACCCGCCGTCGTAGCGCACCCATGTCCACAGTCATCCCTCCCGCACAGCACAGCAGCCGAACAGCGTACTGATGTACGGACGCAAGACGTATGTCGCATGGTTGCGCACCCCTCAGCGGGGCGCGGCGACCGGCTCCTCGGTCTCGGGCGCGCCGACGAACGTGCGCCACAGCTCGGCGTAGTACCCGTCGAGCGCGAGCAGCTCGTCATGTGTGCCGTCCTCGACGACCGCCCCGTGATCCATCACCACGACCCGGTCCGCGCGGGCCGCCGTCGTCAGGCGGTGGGCTACGACGAGGGTGGTGCGGCGGCCTGCCAGGCGGTCGGTGGCCTGGTTGACCTGGGCTTCTGTGGCCAGGTCCAGGGCCGCTGTGGCCTCGTCCAGGAGGAGGATGTCAGGGTCGACCAGTTCGGCGCGGGCCAGGGCGATCAGCTGGCGTTGGCCCGCCGAGAGGTTGCGCCCGCGCTCGGCGACCTCGTGGAGGTAGCCGCCGTCGAGCGTGGCGATCATCTCGTGGGCGCCGACCGCGCGGGCCGCCGCCTCCACCTCGGCGTCGGTGGCGTCGGGGCGGCCGTAGGCGATGGCGTCGCGGACGGTCCCCTGGAAGAGGTACGCCTCCTGGGGGACGACGCCCAGGTGGTGGCGGTACGACGTGATGTCGAGGGCGCGGAGGTCCGTGCCGTCGACGGTCACCCGGCCGCCCGTCGGGTCGTAGAAGCGGGCGACCAGCTTCACGAGCGTCGACTTGCCCGCGCCGGTCTCGCCGACGAAGGCGACCGTCTGGCCGGCCGGGATGCTCAACTCCACTCCCCCGATGGCCTCTGCAGTATCTGCCTCTTCGGCGGAGCCGTACGCGAAGTGCACGTCCTCGAAGGCGATGTCGCCGCGGAGGGACAGGACTTCGAGGGGTTCGTCGGCCGCTCGCGTGGACGTCGGTTCCTGGAGCAGCTCCTGGATGCGGCCCAGGGAGACGGTGGCCTGCTGGTAGCCGTCGAAGACCTGGGAGAGCTGCTGGACCGGGGCGAAGAACAGGTCGATGTAGAGGAGGTAGGCGACCAACGCGCCTGTCGTCAGGGTCGCGTTGTCCACCCTGCCCGCGCCCGCGATCAGCACGGACGCCGCCGCCACCGACGACAGCAGCTGCACGAAGGGGAAGTAGATCGAGATCAGCCACTGGCCCCGCGTGCGCGCCTCGCGGTAGCTGCTGCTGCGCTCGGCGAACCGTCGGCCGCCGTCGCGCTCGCGTCGGAACGCCTGCACGATCCGCAGCCCCGACACCGACTCCTGGAGGTCGGCGTTGACCGACGACACGCGCTCGCGGGCGAGTTCGTACGCCTTCACGCTCGCCCGGCGGAAGAAGAAGGTGGCGATGACCAGTGGGGGGAGCGTCGCGAAGACGACGAGGGCGAGCTGTACGTCGATCACCAGCAGGGCGACCATGATGCCGAAGAAGGTGACGACCGAGACGAAGGCCGTGACGAGCCCCGTCTGCAAAAACGTGGACAGCGCGTCGACGTCCGTCGTCATCCTCGTCATGATCCGGCCCGTCAACTCCCGCTCGTAGTAGTCGAGTCCGAGGCGTTGAAGCTGGGCGAAGATCTTGAGGCGGAGGGTGTAGAGGACCCGTTCGCCGGTACGGCCCGTCATGCGGGTCTCGCCGCGCTGGACCGCCCACTGCACAACTACCGCGAGCAGAGCCAGGATTGACGCCGACCAGATCGCGCCGATCGCCATCTTGTCGACGCCCTGGTCGATGCCGTGCCGGATCATGATCGGCAGCAGCAGGCTCATGCTCGCGTCCACGGCGACCAGGCCGAGGCTGATCAGCAGCGGTGCGCCGAAACCGCGCAGCAGTCGGCGCAGGCCGTAGGAGTCCTCGGCGCGTACCGCGCGTGCCTCGTCGATGTCGGGGACGTCGTTCGCCGGGGGCAACGCGTCGACCTGGGCGAGGAGTTCGGGGGTCGCGGGCATCCCGGACAGGGCGGTGTCCTTGGGTTCGCGGTCGCCGGTCCACAGGTGGGGGGTGAGCCCGCGCTCGGCGTCGAACTCCGCGTCCAACTCCTCGCGTACGGAGGTGTCTTCGGCCGGTTCCGCGGCGGGCAGGGCGTGGCCCGGTGAGACGCCGCCGAGTTCGTCGGGGTCGGTGAGGAGGCGGCGGTAGAGCGGTGAGCGCGCCTGGAGTTCGTCGTGGGTGCCGATGTCGGCGAGGCGGCCGGCGTCGAGGACGGCGATGCGGTCGGCGAGGTTGAGGGTGGAGCGGCGGTGCGCGATGAGGAGGGTGGTGCGGCCCTGCATGACGTGTTTGAGGGCCTCGTGGATCTCGTGCTCGACGCGTGAGTCCACCGCCGAGGTCGCGTCGTCGAGGACCAGCAGGCGCGGGTCGGTGAGGATCGCGCGGGCGAGGGCGACGCGCTGACGCTGGCCGCCGGAGAGGGTGAGGCCGTGCTCGCCGACCGTGGTGTCGTAGCCGTCGGGGAGTTCCGCGATGAACCGGTCGGCCTGCGCGGCCCGGGAGGCGGTGAGGATCTCCTCGTCGGTCGCGTCGGGGCGGCCGTAGGCGATGTTGTTGCGGACCGTGTCCGAGAAGAGGAAGGAGTCCTCGGGGACCAGGCCGATCGCGGCGCGCAGGGAGTCGAGGGTGAGTTCGCGGACGTCGTGGCCGCCGATGAGGACGGCGCCGTGGGTGACGTCGTAGAAGCGGGGCAGCAACAGCGAGACCGTGGATTTTCCGGAGCCCGAGGAGCCTACGACCGCCAGAGTCTCGCCGGGGCGGATCTCGAAGGTGAGGCCGTTGAGGACCGGGCGGTCGTGGTCGTAGCCGAAGGAGACGTCGTCGAACTCCACCGTGGCCGGGGCGTCGGCGGGGAGTTCCTTGGTGCCGTCCGTCATGGAGGGCTCGGTGTCGATGAGTTCGAGGACGCGTTCGGTGCCGGCGCGGGCCTGCTGGCCGACCGTGAGGACCATGGCCAACATGCGGACCGGGCCGACGAGTTGGGCGAGGTAGGTGGAGAACGCGACGAACGTGCCGAGCGTGATGTGGCCGCGTACCGCGAGCCAGCCGCCCAGCGCCAGCATCGCGACCTGGCCGAGGGCGGGGACGGCCTGGAGGGCGGGGGTGTAGCGGGCGTTCTGGCGGATCGTGCGGAGGCGTCCCGCGTAGAGGCGGCGGCCGACCTCGCGGAGCTTTCCGGTCTCCTGGTCCTCCTGGCCGAAGCCCTTCACGACGCGTACGCCGCTGACTGCGCCGTCGACGACACCGGCCACGGCGGCGGCCTGGGCCTGCGCGTACCAGGTGGACGGGTGCAGTTTGCTGCGGCTGCGCTTGGCGATGATGCCGAGGGCGGGGGCGACCGCCAGGGCTATCAGGGTCAGGGGGAGGGACAGCCAGGCCATGATCGCGAGGGAGATCACGAAGAGCAGGACGTTCCCGATCGTCATCGGGAGCATGAAGAGCAGGCCCTGGATCAGCTGAAGGTCGCTGGTGGCGCGGCCGACGACCTGGCCGGTGGACAGCTCGTCCTGGCGGCGGCCGTCGAGGCGGGTGATCGTCCCGTACATCTCGGTGCGGAGGTCGTGCTGGACGTCCAGGGCGAGGCGGCCGCCGTAGTAGCGGCGGATGTACGTCGAGACGTAGACGAGGATCGCGGCGATGATCAGGGCGGCTGCCCAGGGGGCCATCGTGCGGGTGTGGCCGGTGATCACGTCGTCGATGATCACCTTGGTGACCAGGGGGACGAGGGCGGTGACCGCCATGCCGGCGAGGGAGGCGCCCAGGGCGAGGATGACGTCCTTGGGGTAGCGCCAGGCGTATCCGGCGAGCCGTCGGGCCCAGCCCTGAGTGTCCCCCTGTTGTGCTGCCACGCGGGTGCCTTCCGTTCGCCGATCTACGGAAGGCACCAACGCGAGAAGGAGCGGATTTCATCCCTCCGCAACAAAAGAGGCTGCGAGGGTCGGCTTTCGGGTGCGGGTCCGTTGTGGCTGGTCGCGCCCACGCGGCGGAGCCGCGAATCGATACAGCCCCGCGCCCCTGAAAGACTAAAAGGCGGGGGTTGTGCGGACCCGGAGGTAGTAGAAGCGGGTCGTCTGGACCGTGTTCTGGTTGTCGTCGCTCACCAGTAGCACCTTGTAGGCGCCCTTCTCCTTGCCCGTGATCACCATGCCCTCGATGTTGTCGAGGAGGGGGTTCGGCTGGGGTTGCTTTGCCGTGGCGCCGAGGGTCGGGCAGTCGGCGATGTCGGCCAGCAGGGTCTTCTTGATCAGGTGGACGCCGGGCTGGCCGGTGAGGGTGTCGATGCCGCTGGTGTTCGTCGCGTGGCGGGGGTCGGCCAGGTAGAGGCGGACGGTGTTGCCGACGCCGCTGGTGAAGCCGCGTTCCAGGACGAGGAGGCGGCCGTCGGGGAGGGCCTGTACCTCGGGGACGCCGAGGAAGGAGGCGTCCGGCTTGTAGGCGTACTGCGCGGCGAGCTTGAAGTGGTCGCCCTTGGTCCGGGTCCAGGTCTGGAAGCGGACGGCGCCCGAGGTGTCCCCGGCGATCGGGTACTCCATCGACGCGAGGAGGGTGTGGCCGCCGGGCAGCAGGGTCAGGCCCTCGAAGGTCTGGTTGGAGACGGCCCGGCCCGCCGGGGCGACCAGGAGCGAGGACGGGACCGGGAGGCGGTCGAGGATCTTGCCGTCGGCGGAGTAACGGCGGATCGACGGCTCGGTCTCGGAGGTGATCAGGCGCGTGCCGTCGCGGTCGATGGCGAGGCCCTCGGAGTCGAGCGCGGCGCCGTTCTCGTCGGCGAGCGGGACGACGCGCTTCGGCTGGAGCGTCTTCGCGTTCAGATTGAACAGCGAGGAACGGTCCTCCAGGGCGGCGATCGAGCCGTCCTTGTCCACGGCGAGCGCGGAGAAGTTGCCGACGAACGTGCCGTCGTACGTCGTCTTGTCGAGCGCGTCGGAGAAGCGGTCGATCGAGACGGAGGGCGAACAGGCGTTGGCAGTACGGGTGTTGCTGGCATCGGTGGTACGGGAGTTGCTGGCGTTCGCGGGACCGGCGGCGGCGGTGAGGCAGGTGGCCGCCGCCAGGCCGGCGGTCGCGGTCGCTATTACGGTTCTCAGGCGCATGGGCGTCACCGTAGGACGGGTGGATGACGTGCGGGAGACCGCACAGTAAAGCGATGCCCTTGAGCAGGGGCTTTACGCAAGATCCTTGTGGATCGCCTTTGCGACGCCCTGGATCGTCGTGATGCCGTAGCTCATCGTGCTGTTGTCCTGGGTGAGCACGGACATCATGTAGTCGTGGCCGCCGCCGTTGAAGGTGCCCAGGCTGTGCACGCGCCAGCCGTGCGTGGAGCGCTGCAGCCAGCCGTTCTTGACGTGGACGGTGACGCCGGAGGGAGCACCGGACGGGGTGCC
Organism: Streptomyces prunicolor; assembly: GCF_045162825.1. Lineage (NCBI taxonomy): Bacteria > Bacillati > Actinomycetota > Actinomycetes > Kitasatosporales > Streptomycetaceae > Streptomyces > Streptomyces prunicolor. Next base: position 3,973,959 of record NZ_CP108676.1, read on the forward strand.
CCAGCGCTGGCTGGAGATGACCTGGTTCATCAACTTCAGGATGTACGCACGGGAGTTGTCGCTCAGCACCGTGTTCTTGGCGGTGACCAGCTTGAGCAGTTTCTGCTCGTCGGTCACGGTCTCCTGGGTCAGGCCCCAGTAGTTGTTCGCGCCGGGCTTGGTCTGGGTCATGCCGGCGGCGGACAGGAAGCCCTTGATCTTCGTCAGGGTCAGCTGCTTCCACAGGGTGGAGGTCGCGGTGTTGTCCGACTTGGTGATCATGGCCTTGGCGAGCGTCGACTCGCGCGTCGTCAGCGTGCGGTTGTGCTTCTTCGCGTCCCACAGCAGCGTGGCGAGGACGGTGACCTTGACGGTGCTGGCCGAGTCGTAGGCGCTCGTCGCCCGCAGGGTGCAGGTGGTCTTGGTGGTGCGGTCGTAGAGGCCGACGGCGACGGTCCCCTTGCGGTTCGCGAGCGCCGCGGTGATGTCCTTCTTCAGCTTGGCGGCGAGGCCGGCCTTGGCGGACGTACAGCTGACCGTCGGAGTGGCCGCGGCAGCGGGAGTCGCGGCGGCCAGCACGGGTATCAGGAGGCCGGCGCCCACGCCGACGGCCACCACTCTGGCTCGGCGGGATGTCCAATGAGACTGAGTCATGCATGAGTTGACTCACAGGAAGGCGTGAAAGGTTGTACGGGTTGGGGAACGGTTGTACGACGCGTTACCCGCCCCTTTGCGAATTCACAGCCGGGGGCAAGGTGCGGCACAGCACTCTCCCACCCTGCCTTCGCACGATGCGTGGGTGACATCTGCCACCGATCCGTACCCCCACACCGACCCCGCGTCCGCCGACTGGCCGCCGCCGGCCCCACCCGTCGACGCGCCACCCGAGAAGGCGCCCCGCTGGTCGCTGCCCGCGCTCGTCGCGATCCTGGTCCTGGCGGCCGTGCTGTACTCCTGGAACCTCTCCGGCTCCAGCCTCAACAGCTTCTACAGCAGCGCCATCTACAGCGGCACGCAGAGCTGGAAGGCCTGGTTCTTCGGCTCGCTGGACGCGGGCAACTTCCTCACGGTCGACAAGCCGCCCTTCTCCCTGATGGTCATGGGCCTGTCGTGCCGGATCTTCGGCTTCGGCACCTGGCAGATGATGCTGCCGGAGGTCGGCGCCGCGCTCGGCACGATCTGGATCCTGCACTCCTCCGTGAAGCGGTACTTCGGGCACGTGGCCGCGACGATCACCGCGCTCGTGCTCGCGCTCACCCCGATCACCGTCGCCATCAACCGTGACAACAACCCCGACACCATCCTCGTCCTGCTGATGGTGGCGGGCGCGGCCCTCGGCCTGCGCGCCGTGCGCACCGATCGACTGCTGCCGCTGATCGGCTCCGCGGTCTGCTTCGGCTTCGCCTTCAACACCAAGCTCCTCCAGGGCTACATCGCCCTGCCCGCCGTCTTCGCCGTGTACCTGCTCGCGTCGAGGCTCGGCTGGAAGAAGAAGCTCGTCCAACTGGCCCTGGCCACAGTCGCGTTGGCCGTCTCCAGCTTCTGGTGGGCCACGGTCGTCTCCCTCGTCCCGGCCTCGGACCGCCCGTACATCGGCGGCTCGACCGACGGCACCGCCTGGGACCTGATCATGGGCTACGACGGCTTCGGCCGCGTGTTCGGCGGCGAGGGCAACGGCGGCGGGGGCGGGGGTGGCGGCGGCGGTACGTTCGCCGGCACCGCGGGCCTCGGCCGTATGTTCAACGACATTCTCGGCGGCCAGATCTCCTGGCTGCTCCCCTTCTCGGCCATCGCCCTGATCGCCGGCCTGGTCCTGGTCGGCCGCGCCCCGCGCACCGACGCGACGCGCGCCGCGCTGGTCATGTGGGGCGGCTGGACCCTGCTGCACTACGTCACGTTCAGCATGGCCCAGGGCACGATGCACCCGTACTACACGACCGCGCTCGCGCCGGGCATCGCCGCCCTGTGCGGTGGCGGCGGCGTCATGCTGTGGCGCGCCTTCCGCAGCGGTGACGCGCGCTGGTCGTGGGTCCTGCCGGCCGGTCTCGGGGTCACCGGGATCTGGGCGATCGTCGTACTCCGCCGGGCCTCCGGCTGGAACACCTGGCTGTGGCCGACGATCGGCGTTCTCATGGTCCTCGCGATCGTGGGCCTGTTCGTGTTCCGCTCCGGCTCCGGCAATCGGGCCCGGCTGCTGACCGCGTCCATCGTGGCGGCGATCATCGCGGCCCTGGCCGGTCCGACGGCGTACGCCGTGACTCCGGCCGCGTCCAGCGGTACCGGCGGCGGCATGGGCGGCACCAACCCGACGGCCGGTCCGTCGACCGGCGGCGGCATGGGCGGCCCCGGTGGCGGGGGCGGCGGCCGCGGCGGCTTCGGCGGCGGCGAGGGTGGTCCCGGCGGAATGGCCGGCGGCGGCACCCAGCAGGGCGGCGGCCAGGCGAACGGCGAGGCGCCCGGCGGGATGACTCCGGGTGGCGGTGGCACCGGTGAGGTACCGCAGGGCGGTGGCGCGCCGAGCGGGGCGCCGACCGGTGGCACCGGCGGCACGGCCGGTGGTCAACAGGGCGGTACCACCGGGGAGTTCCCCGGCGGCGGTACGGCTCCTGGCGGCACCGGAACCGGCAGCGGTACGGCTCCGGGTGGCGGCACCGGCGGTACGCGGGGCGGCTTCGGCGGCGGCGGTGGCGGCATGGGCGGCACCACGTCCAGCGCGCTCATCTCGTACCTGGAGAAGCACCAGGACGGCGCCAAGTGGCTGCTCGCGGTGTCCAATTCGCAGAGCGCGGGCCAGCTGATCCTCAGCACCCACAAGCCCGTCATCTCCATGTGGGGCTTCACCGGCTCCGACAAGGCGATGACCCTCGCCAAGCTCAAGGAGCTGGTGAAGAAGGGCGAGTTGCACTACATCCAGCTCGGTGGCGGCGGGATGGGCGGCAACAGCACCCTGAACACCGAGATCACCGCGTGGGTGCAGAAGAACGCGACGGCGGTGAAGGAGAGCGCGTACGACAAGAGCGCGTCGACGGAGGAGAGTTCGAGCTCTTCGTCCTCCACGACCGGCACCTCGACGACCAACACGTCGACGATCTACCGGCTGGACCCGTCGGACGTGAAGTGACGCCGACGTAGCCGATTCGGACGTAGGTGACACCGACGTAGGTGACGCCGACGTAGCCGAACGGCCAACGGCCCCCGACCTCATGGTCGGGGGCCGTTTTGGTACGTCAACTCGCGTAGACACGAGGCAAATTGTCGCGTCCGGTCACCTGATCGACACGTCTCGTTTATTTACAGGACCGCATGTGCATGTCACGCTCCCGATTGCCGCCCCATTCAACCCGCGTAGATGGGACACTCTTTATGCTTGGGACACGGATCCACCGCTGGAAATCGGTGGCGTTGACGACCGCCGCCGTCCTGGTCGGCCTCACCGCGCCGACCCTGACCGCGACCCCGGCGTCGGCCACGACCACGGCGTACGACGCGACGTACTACAAGAACGCGGTCGGCAAGACGGGCACCAGCCTCAAGTCCTCGCTGCACACGATCATCAGCACCAACGTCACGAAGATCTCGTACGCGGCGGTCTGGAACGCCCTCATGGCCACCGACCAGGACCCGAACAACAGCAGCAACGTGATCCTGCTGTACAGCGGTGTCTCCCGCGCCAAGTCCCTCAACGGCGGCGACGTCGGCGACTGGAACCGCGAGCACACCTGGGCCAAGTCCCACGGCGACTTCGGCGAGGTGGTCGGTCCCGGCACCGACCTGCACCACCTGCGTCCGGCCGACGTCCAGGTCAACAGCATCCGCGGCAACCTGGACTTCGACAACGGCGGCAGCGCGGTCACCAACGGCGGCGGCAGCACCGTCGACTCCGACTCCTTCGCGCCGCGCGCGGCGGACCGGGGCGACGTGGCCCGCATGATCCTCTACATGGCCGTGCGCTACGAGGGTGACGACGGCTTCGCCGACCTGGAGCCCAACGAGAAGGTCGGCAACGGCAGCAACCCCTACATGGGCAAGCTCTCCGTCCTCAAGGCCTGGAGCGCGGCGGACCCGCCGAGCGCCTTCGAGGAGAAGCGCAACCAGGTCATCTACGACACCTACCAGCACAACCGGAACCCGTTCATCGACCACCCGGAGTGGGTCGAGGCGATCTGGTAGGTCTGTGTGACGGGTCGGGCTCCTCGCCGGTGGCGGGGAGCCCGATCGGTGAGCCGGCTGTCGTCGTTTGCCGAGTACTCCGGGCCGTTGACCGCACTGGACGCGCATACCTCACAAGACCCCGGCGGACCCCGGCAGACCCCAGTACGCACCCCGAGTTAGGCTCACGCCCTTGGCATGGATCTGCCATCTGCCATCTGTCTTGGGGGGTTGTGGGAATGTCCGTCCTTGTTTCCGTACCGCGCGGAGTGACGAGCGTGGCCTTCGCGGCCGTGCTGCTCGCGGGGGGATCGGTTGCTTGCGGTGCGGGTGCCAAGAACAACTCCGCGGTTGCCAACCCGCCCAAGGTGACGCCTGCGGTGGCCGTCGCGAAGGCAGCGAAGAACGCCTCGGACATCGCATCGCTCCACTATCGGATCAGCGGGACCGTGCCAGGGAAAGGCCGCCTGAAGGCCGAGGCCTCCATGACCACTCAACCGCTGGCCATGAGTATGAAGCTGACCACTACGGCCGCCCAGGGTGGAAACAGCCAACTGGAGATCCGGTTCGTCGACAAGGTGATGTACCTCGGCGGGAGTGCGGTGCGCCCGGACAAGCTGAACGGCAAGAGCTGGCTCACGGCCGCCCCGGCCGTATGGGGACGCGGCGGAGTGGACAACCAGTCCTACGGCATACTGCCAAGTCAGCTACAGGCAAGCCCCATTGCGCAGTCCACACTTCTGACCGGATCCAAGGACCTGCGGCTGATCGGGACCGAGACGGTCGACGGCGCCAAGACCACGCACTACAAGGGGACGGTCAACAGCAAGGCCCTGACCCTAGGGAGCCTCGACCAGTTCACACAGCTGGAAGTCTCCGACCCGCTGACCATGGACGTGTGGACAGACGGCGACGGCCGCACCAAGCAGTTCCGTATGCGGGCCCAGCACAATGACGACATGGTCGGCACCGGAGACGGGCCGCTCGACCTGACCATCACCTTCCTCGACATCAACCAGCCCGTGACCATCAAGGCGCCGCCGGCCAAGGACACCACTCCACTCGCCGCCGACGCGCAGGGAAGCTGAGCAATACCTGGCCGACGGAAGCCACGCTCAGGCTCAGCCCTCGAAGTCGTACTCCAAGATGTACGACGCCGCGTCCACCGGATGTGACTAGGCCCGACGGCGTGCCCACAGCGCGCCATGACTCCGACGGAGGATCAGGGCCACAGCACAGAGCCCCGCCCGATGCGTCGCAGGGGAGGACGCACGGGCGGGGCCGCCGACTCGCTGAGCCGTGTTGCTCGCCGTCGCTCAGCGAGCTGGAGTCACCACATGATCACCGGAACATCGGTACCGCTCGTGCACTCGGGGCAGGGCAGCATCCCGGTTTGCCGACAGCGGGAGCAGCCGTCGAAGCCGCAGCACTCGGGACACCACACCGCCCGGTGCCCGACGCACCGCTTGCAGTACCCCGGAAGTTCCTCCAGCGGCACGCCCACGAGCCCCTGCTCCGCTGACGGGTTGCGGGACCGCTCCGGGGCAGTGGTCACCCCGCTGCCTCAGCGGGCCGTTCGAGGGGGGCATCGTCATCGTCGTCGATCGCGTCGGCGTTGTCCCAGACAGGATCGGCCAGACGCGCGCCACGGCTCTCCGCGACGCGGTGCACATCGGTCAGAGCCTCGGTCAACTGCACGGCCAGCAAGTGGAGTTCGCCCGAAGTCCACCCGCGCCCGTCGAGGACGCCCCTGGCTTCCTTCATGAGGTCAGCGGCCAGGCCGAGTTGAACCGCCTCCATGTTGTCCGCAAGGCGCGCCAGGTAGCCGCCGGAACCATCCCCAGAGAGAAAACACGGCTTGCCCTCCGGACCCACCCACGGCAGGAGCCGTACTACGTCGTCGATGTGTCCCGTCATCCCGACACCTCCACCTGTCGTCAACTCCGCGTAGTTGATGGCCGCGCCCCCGGACCGTCCACCACGGTCGCGGGGGTCTTCGAGGCTGTCGCCCTTCACCCTTCCGGTCCGGCTGGGCCGTTCCTACTTCGTTCGGAGGCCGTTAGACACGGAGTAGGTCTAGCGTGAGAAGCGTGCCTAACGTCCTCGGGGGTACCTGTGAACGAAGCTCTTCGCCGTGCCATGGCTCAGGCGCGGATGTCGGACCGTCAGTTGGCAGAGAAGTGCGGCGTTGATATCAAGACGGTCGGCCGGTGGGTCACCGAAACGGGGCGCGTTCCTCGTGCCCGCCAAAGATGGGCCGTCTGCGAAGCACTCGGGGAGGACGAGGCGGTGTTGTGGCCAGCAGCCGCAAAGAAGGCGATCAAGGTCGGTCCGGACCGTGAGGTCGTGTCCGTCTATCCCTACCGCTCCGGCGTTCCGGCCTCCCTGTGGCGGTCGTTGATCACCAAGGCCGAGCGAGAGCTGACCTTCGCGGGATACACGAACTACTTCCTGTGGCTTGAACAAGCCCGGTTCGGAACCGCGTTACGTCGGAAGGCCGCCCAAGGGTGCCAAGTCCGGTTCCTGCTCGGCGACCCTGACAGCGATCTCACGCGATCACGTGAACAGGACGAAGACGTTGCACTCACCCTGTCCACCCGCATCCGCGTGACGCTCGCCGAACTGGAGAAGATCAGACAACAGCCAGGTATCAGCGCGAGGTTCAGCGATGGGCACGCGTACCTGTCCGTGTTCCGCTTCGACGACGACATGATCGTCACGCCCCTGCTGACGCACAGCGTGGGGCACGACGCCCCCACGCTGCACCTGCGTCGCCACCAGGACGACGGCATGTTCGACCGCTTCGCATCCCACGTCGACGAACTGTGGAACCGGGGCACTCAGGTATGGGACGAGGAAAACAATGGGTAGGCGCGACTACGAGAACGACCCGAACGCCCCGACTGCGAACAGCCTGGTCCCGGCTGCCTCCGCCATCGTTGTCGACGACTCCGGGCGCATCCTGCTCCAACGCCGTCGCGACAACGACATGTGGGCGCTTCCCGGTGGAGCCATGAACATCGGCGAGTCACTGCCGGAGTGTGCCGTCCGCGAGACCCGCGAAGAGACCGGGTTCGACGTCGAGATCATCGGCATCGTCGGCACCTACACCAACCCCCGCCATGTCTTCGCCTACGACGACGGCGAGGTACGGCAGGAGTTCTCCATCTGCTTCCTGGCACGCCCCGTGGCCGGGCGACTGGCGGTGTCCGAGGAATCCACGGACGTCCGCTGGTTCCAGCCCGCAGAGGTCGACGCACTCCCGATGGTCCCCAGCATCCGAAAGCGCGTGAACGACTGGCGCGACGGCAACGCGCCCGCGGCCCGGTAGTCGGAATGGCGACACCCACGGAGCTGTCCCTGCCACGACGAACGGCATGAACGCGAGCAACACCGTTCTGGCATGGACGTTGCCTCAGCCGGTCGTCCTCGCCCTCGACCACCGCTACCGGGATGTCGTTGCTCCCAGGATCGCCGCCGAGGCTCCGCTGCAGTTGCCCTGGGTTGAACTCCCCCTGATCCAGAGGGAGTTCAACCATCCCCCTTCTCGCACCCGGAACCCTGTTCACCCCCGGCGCAACAACTGCCGCGCCACCCCATGCGTCCCGACCGTCGCCGCCGCGGCGAGCGCCAGCCCCGTTGCCACATCACGCGGCCGCGCGGGACGCAGAACACCGGCCCGCCGCAGCCGGCCCCGGGCCCACAGCGTGAAGGGGACGACCACGAGGGGCGAGGTGACCACCCCGGGCGTGTATCCCCGGACGGCGGCGGCCTGCCCCAGATGCACCAGGGCGTGCAGGCCGAATCCGTTGAGGGCCGCTTGGTAGAAGCCGGAACGTCCACCCGTACGGTGTCCGTCGGCCGCGGCGATCGCGACCACCCCGCCCATCACGGCGACGGCCGTGGCGAACTCCCGCCCGTCGACGGACTCCAGCCGCCGCCACACCTGTTCCGGCACGCGCGGATACCGCTGCCGCAGCCCGGGCACGTGTCCTCGGGCCCAGCTCGGCATCGTGGCCAGCTCCTCCAGATCGTGCACCGCCCACGCGGCCAACAGCCCGAGGGCCACGCCGACTTCGATCGCCCGGCCGCCTTCGCCCACTCGTGTCCACCCATGGCGGGGAGTCCGTCAGCGCGCGGCGCCGGCATGGGCGAACGTTCGGCCGTTCGGTGGAAACCGGAGTCCTGTCAGTGCTCGTGCGCGGACGGCGCCGGTCGGGACGGCATCGTGGCTCCCGTCCCGGCCCACCCCTCGCTCAGGAGGACTTCATGCTCGGCACCGACTTCACCACCGGATCGCCCAACTGGCTCGACCTCGGCAGCCCCGACACCGACGCGGCAGCCGCGTTCTACGGCGCCGTCCTCGGCTGGCGGTTCGTCTCCGCCGGTCCCGACACAGGCGGGTACGGCTTCTTCCAGGTGGACGGGAAGACCGTCGCCGCCCTCGGGCCGCTCACCGAGGAAGGGGCGAACTCCGCCTGGATGATCCACTTCAAGACCGGCGACATCGCGGCCACCGTCGAGGCCGTCACGGCCGGCGGCGGAACCGTACGGATGGAGCCCATGGACGTCATGGGCGAGGGCATGCTGGCCCAGGCCACCGACCCGCAGGGCGCGCAGTTCGCACTCTGGCAACCGGGGAAGACCGCGGGTCTGGAACTCGCCTCCGCCCCGAACACCCTGCTCTGGGCCGAACTGCACGCCCCCGACCCGGAGGCGGACATCGCCTTCTACCAGGGCCTGTTCGGCTGGCGCAGCCAGGAGATGCAGGCGCCCGGCATGACGTACCGGGTACTGAGCACCGCCGAAGGGGACCAGCAGAACGCCTCCTTCGGCGGGGTCGCGCCGCTGGGCGACGGCGCGGGCGAACTCCCGCGCTGGGTACCGTACTTCCACTCGACGGACGTCGACGCCACGATCACGGCGGCACAGTCCAACGGCGGTTCCGTACTGATGCCGGCGACGGATGTGCCCGAGGTCGGCCGGATGGCCTGGCTCGCCGACCCCTTCGGCGCGGTGTTCGCGCTTCTGACGCCGGATCCGCGGATGTGAGACCAGGGGTACGCCGCGAAAGTGTGACACTCTGCGCCGAAGTGTCACACTTCCGCGGGGAGGGTCCCGTCACCCCAAGTGCGTAGCCGCGAACATCCGCAGCACGGCAGGGAGTACGACCACGGAGGGCCCCGGCTCCCCCAACGCCTTCGCCAGGTCCGACTCCAACGTCTCCGGAGTCGTACGAACCCCGCGCACCCCGAACGACTCCGCCAGCGCCACGTAATCCGGCCGGGTCAGTTCCGTCGCCGTCGCCTCGCCGAACGCGTCCGTCATGTACTCGCGGAGGATGCCGTAGCCACCGTCATCGACGATGAGCCACGTGACGTTCAGGTCGTACTGCTTGGCCGTCGCCAACTCCGCGATCGAGTACAGCGCACCCCCGTCCCCCGACACCGCCAGCACCGGACGCGTCGGGTCCGCGGCGGCCGCGCCGAGCGCCGCCGGGAAGCCGTAGCCGAGGCCGCCCGCGCCCTGGGCGGAGTGGAGATGGTTGGGGCCCTTCGCGTCGAAGGCGGACCAGGCCCAGTACGCGAGGATCGTCATGTCCCAGAAGGACGGGGAGTTGGCCGGCAGTGCCTTTCGTACCGACTCCAACACGCCCTGTTCCAGGGTCAGTTCCTGCGAGTCGATACGCTCCCGCACACGGCCGAGCAGCTCGGCCACCCGCCCCTCCGCCGTCGGATCCGCTCGCTCCGTCACCGTCTCCAGCAGCGCCTGAAGCCCGTGCCACGCATCCGCGTGGATGCCCAACGCCGGGTGGTTCGACTCCAGTTTGCCGAGGTCCGCCTCGATCTGGATGACTCGGCCGTGCGGAGTGAACGTGTGGTAGTTCGAGGACAGTTCACCCAATCCCGAACCCACCACCAGTACGACGTCCGCGTCCTCCAGGAAGTCGGTCGTATATCGGTCCTCCAGCCAGGACTGGAGGGACAGCGGGTGCGTCCACGGGAACGCCCCCTTGCCGCCCGGCGTCGTCACCACCGGTGCCCGGAGTCTCTCCGCCAGCTGCCGCAGCTTCTTCGACGCGTCCGCCCGTACGACTCCCCCGCCCGCGATGATCGCCGGGCGAGCGGCGCGCGACAGCAAGTCGGCTGCTACGGCGGTCAGTTCGGGGCGTGGCAGGACGTCCTCCGGGGTCGCGTCCACCGCCGTCACCACCGGGAGGAGGGTCTCGGCCAGTAGTACGTCCTGGGGGATCTCCACCCACACCGGGCCGTGCGGAGCCGTCAGCGCCGACTTCCAGGCCTCCGCGATCGCGGACGGGATCTGCGACTGGGCGCGGACGGTGTGGACGGACTTCACCACGCCCCTGAACGAAGCGGACTGGTCGGGCAGTTCATGCAAATACCCATGCCTGCCACCGCCCAGGCCCGCGGTCGGGATCTGGCTGCTGATCGCCAACACCGGGGCCGAGGCCGCCCGCGCCTCCTGGAGCGCGGCCAGTGACGTCAGCGCGCCCGGGCCCGTCGACAGCAGCAGCGGGGCCGCCTCGCCCGTGATGCGGCCGTACGCGTCCGCCGCGAACCCGGCGTTGTTCTCCACCCGTAGGCCGATGTAGCGGAGGTCGGAACGGCGCAGGGCGTCGAACATGCCGAGCGCGTGCTGGCCCGGCAGGCCGAAGACGGTGGTCGCGCCGAGCCCGGCCAGGGTCTCCACGACCAGGTCACCGCCGTTGCGGCCGGGGGGAGGATTCAGCGCGGCCTCCGTCTGAGCCGCGGTCGGGCGGAGTTCCAGGTCGTGGTCGTGGGTCACTTCGAACGAGCCTCGGCAATCTGACGGGACATGATCGTGATCAGGTCGTACGCGGTGTGCGACGCGGCCACCGAGGTGATCTCGGCGTGGTCGTACGCCGGTGCCACCTCGACGACGTCCGCCGACACCAGGTTGCAGGATGCCAGGCCGCGCAGGATCTCCAGAAGTTCGCGGGAGGTCAGGCCGCCGGCCTCGGGCGTGCCGGTGCCGGGCGCGTGGGCCGGGTCGAGGCAGTCGATGTCGATGGAGATGTACAGGGGGCGGTCGCCGATGCGCTGGCGGAGCTGGTCGGCGACCTCGTCGGCGCCCCGGCGGTACACGTCCGCCGACGTGACGATGCCGAAGCCCATCTTCTCGTCGTCCTTGAGGTCCTGCTTGCCGTACAGCGGACCGCGGATACCGACGTGCGAGAGCGCCTCCGTGTCGAGGATGCCCTCTTCGACTGCCCTGCGGAATGGGGTCCCGTGCGTGTACTCGGCGCCGAAGTACGTGTCCCAGGTGTCGAGATGGGCGTCGAAGTGCAGCAGCGCCACCGGGCCGTGCTTCTTCGCCACCGAGCGCAGCAGCGGGAGCGCGATCGTGTGGTCGCCGCCCAGGGTCATCAACCGCGCGCCGGTGCCCAGGAGTTGGTCCGCGGCCTCCTCGATGGTCTCGACGGCCTCGTTGATGTTGAACGGGTTCGCCGCGATGTCACCGGCGTCCGCGACCTGCGCCAGCGCGAACGGGGACGCGTCCTGCGCCGGGTTGTAGGGACGCAGCAGCCGGGACGCCTCGCGGATCGCGTTGCCGCCGAAGCGCGCGCCCGGCCGGTACGAGACACCGGCGTCGAACGGCACCCCGACCACCGCCACGTCCGCGGTGCCGACCTCGTCCAGCCGCGGCAGCCGGGCGTAGGTCGCGGGTCCGGCGTACCGCGGGGTGCGGGAGGAGTCGACCGGGCCGCGGGGCGTCTCGTTGCTGGTCATGGGCACTGCCTTCTTTCCTACGCTTCGTCGCGTATGGGATTTTTCCTGCAGGTTTGTACGCCTGATGACGACTTTACCGGGGAGCCACCATCGGCTCGGACACTCGTTCGGGTGCGCCGCGCCCCGCCAGCCGGTCCCGCCACGCGGCGAGTACGGCCGGGTCGGTCGCGGGCGTCGCGAGAGAGACGGTCACATAGGCGGCCAGAGACGACAACAGGCCGTAGTACACAGGCTCGTTGGCGAGGATGCCGTAGGTCGCCATCAGGCCGACGACCGCGAGGCCGCCGACGATCACCGAGGCGAGCGCACCCTGTGCGGTGCCGCGCTTCCACAGCAGACCTCCGAGGATCGGGACGAGCAGGCCACCGACGAGGAGGTTGTAGGCGACTGTCAGCGCCTCCACGACGTTGTTCAGCGCGATCGCCGTGCCGATCACCGCGACGCCCATGACGAGGATGAAGGCGCGGTTGCCCCGGACCTCGTCCTGCTCCTCCTCGTCGCCCTCCCGCCGTACGGCTCCTCTCAGCCGCGACCAGATGTCGTTGTTGGCGACCGTGGCGCAGGCGATCAGCGCGCCGGAGGATGTGGACATGACGGCGGCCAGGGCGGCGGCCAGTACCAACCCCCTTACACCGACCGGGAGTTCGTCCTTGACTATGGTCGCGAAGGCGTCGTCCGGGCTGCCGAGGTTCGGGTAGAGGACCTTGGCCGCGGTGCCGATGACGGCGCCGGCGAGGGCGTAGACGAGGCAGTAGGTGCCCGCGACCGTGCCGCCCCACTTGGCCGTCCTGTCGCTGCCCGCCGTGAACACCCGCTGCCAGATGTCCTGGCCGATCAGCATGCCGAACGTGTAGATCAGGACGTAGGTGAAGATCGTCTCGCCGCCGATGCCCAGCGGGTCGAAGTACCCGGTGGGCAGCTTCGCCTTCATCTCGCTGAAGCCGCCCGCCTTGACGACCGCGATGGGCAGCAGGAGCAGGAGTACGCCGATCGTCTTCACCACGAACTGCACCATGTCCGTCAGCGTGATCGACCACATGCCGCCGAGCGTCGAGTACGCGACGACGATCGAGCCGCCGAGGACGATCGCGAGAGTGCGATTCATGTCGAAGAGGACGTCGAAGATCGTGGCGTAGGCGATGGTCGAGGTGACCGCCAGCATCAGGGTGTAGGCCCACATGACCACGCCGGAGATGACGCCCGCGCGGCCGCCGTACCTGAGATCGAGCATCTCCGACACCGTGTACACCTTGAGGCGGGCGATGCGGGCGGAGAAGAAGACGGAGAGGGCGAGCAGGCCGAGGCCGATGGTGAAGACCATCCACGCGCCGGACAGGCCGTACTGGTAGCCGAGACCCACGCCTCCGATGGTGGACGCGCCGCCGAGGACGATCGCGGCCATGGTGCCGGAGTACATGACGGGGCCCAGGCGGCGGCCCGCGACCAGGAAGTCGCTCTTCGACTTGGCGCGGCGCATGCCCCACCAGCCCATGGCCAGCATGCCGGCCAGGTAGACGACGATGACGGTGTAGTCGACGGCCATACGGGGGCCTCCTTACGCACGTGCTCGGAGTCCCGGGAAGTCCGGGGGGAGTCTCGGGGGACGGCTTGCGCCGCGACCGACCCTAGGTGGCCGGAAAGCGGCTGCGAAGTGTACGTTTCATCCATCCGAGCCCGAGGTGATGGAGGAAACGTCCACCATGCCGGACCTCACGGTTCCGCCCACTCCCCCCGTGTATCTCTCCGCCCTCCTGGCCCGCGAGGACCTGGGGCTGCGGCAGATCGCCGGGCCGTCCGACCCCGACACCGCGATCCACTGGGCGCACGTGTCGGAGATGCCGGACCCGTATCCGTACCTGCTGGGCGGCGAACTGCTCCTCACCGCGGGGGTCCACATCCCGGAGGCGGCCGGCTCGGGCACGTACTTCGCCGACTACGTCTCCCGGATCGTCGAGGCGGGCGGCGTGGCCCTCGGCTTCGGCGTCGCGCCGGTCCACGACACCGTGCCGAGAGCCCTGGTCGCGGCCTGCGACGACTACGACCTCCCACTCCTGGAGGTCCCGCCGCCGACCCCGTTCACCCGGGTGGCCCGCGCGGTCTGGCAACTGATGGCCCAGGCCCGCCTCGCCGAACTCCGCCGCATCACCGAGGCCCAGCAGAGCCTGGCGGCAGCAGCCTCCCGCCCCGACCCGGTCCCTTCGGTCCTACGCCAACTCGCCCAGCGGGTAAGCGGTCGCGCGGTGCTGTACGGACCCGACGGCACGGAGATCGCGGCCGCGGGGCGGGGAGCGTCGGCGGTGGAGACGCGGGAGGCGCGGGAGGCGTTGGCGGGGCTGGCGCGGGTGGTACGACCCCCCGCGGCTTCGACCCCATCCCCTACGCCCCCTAATTCCTCTACGTCTGCATCCCCTACATCCCCTACATCTCCTACGTCCCCCACCTCCGCCGCCGACACCGTCCCCGGCGCCCATCTCGCCGCGTACGCCCTCGGTACCGGTCAGGGTTTCGTCCTAGGGGTCGCCGCCCCGGACCGCGCCCCCGGCGACCACACCATCGCCTCGGTCGCCGCCGTACTCCTCTCCCTCCTCACCGGCGAACACCAGAGCCGCACGGGAGCGGACCGGTCCTCGGCGCTCGTACGGCTGCTGCTGGGCGCCCCGCCGGAGGAGGTCGCGTCGCTGCTAGGCGGCGACCGGTGGCTCGTCGTGCACGCGACGCCCGACACCCCCGCCCCTGATCCCGTCGCCGCGTCCGCGCTGGGCGCCGCGCTCGGGTCGGCGTTGATCGATCTGGCGCCGGAGGTCGTACGGGTACTCCTCCCCGCCGATCGCGAACCAGCCCCGCAACCCGGCTGGACCCTGGGGGTCAGCGCCGCCGTCACCCCCGAGGAGTGGCCCGCCGCCGACACCCAGGCGGCCCGTGCCCTGGCCCGCGCCCGTGCGACCCGTACCCCGCTGGTACGACACGGTTCCTCCGGCCGCGCCGGTCTCGCCGAACTGCTCCCCCACGACGAGGCCGAGGCGCACGCCCGCACCCTCCTCGCGCCGCTCGCCGCCCACCCCGCGCTCGTCGAGACGCTGCGCACCTGGCTCTCCCTGCACGGGAGTTGGGACCGTACGGCAGTCGCCCTGGCCGTGCACCGCAACACCGTGCGGCAGCGGATCGCCCGGTGCGCGGCACTGCTGGAGACGGACCTGGACGATCCGGACGTACGGATGGAGCTCTGGTTCGCGCTCGGGCGAGTGTGAGTGATCCACATCCCAGCGTGCGGGACGCCGGGCACGCGCACAGTCCTCTGCTCCACAATGGGGAGCATGCCGATATCCGGGACCCTCAGCCGCGCCGAGCTCGTCGATCACCTTGTGAAGACCCGTATCGCGGGCGACGTAGCCACTCCCCGCGAGAACAACCTCTCCCACTACCGCAAGCTCGCGAACGGCGATCGCCACTACTGGTTCGGCCTGGAGCTCGGCAGCCGCTGGACCGACGAGCAGGACGTGCTCGCGGTGATGGCGGAGCGGGTCGGTGTGAACGACGATCCCCAGTACCGCTACGGCCAGGACACCATCGACCCGGAGCTGACCGTCGAGGGGCTCGACCGGCTGGCGGCGCGGCTGCGCAAGGCGGCCGACGGGCAGCAGCGGGTGCTCTTCGCGACCGGCCACCCGGGCGGTCTGCTCGATGTGCACCGTGCCACGGCCGCCGCCCTGCGCACGGCCGGCTGCGAGATCGTCGTGATCCCGGAGGGGCTGCAGACGGAGGAGGGGTACGTCATGCAGTTCGCGGACGTGGCCGTCCTGGAGCACGGGGCGACACTCTGGCACACGCACTCCGGTGAGCCGATGAAGGCGATCCTCACCGCCCTGGAGCGCGAGGGCCGCCCGCTGCCCGACCTCGTCGTCGCCGACCACGGCTGGGCGGGCTACGCGGGGCGGCACGGCGTCGACTCCGTCGGGTACGCCGACTCGAACGACCCGGCACTCTTCCTCGCCGAGTCGGAGGGCACCGTCCAGGTGACGGTCCCCCTCGATGACCACGTCGTCAGCCCCAGGTACTACGACCCGATGACGGCGTATCTGCTGGCGGAGGCCGGACTGTCGTCCTGAACGGCCGGGCTCAACTCCCCTGTCACGGCCAGGGGTTGAGCCCTTCCGCCCGGCGCTGCGCGTACCCCGGTGTCGGGTCCAGATAGACCCGGTTCACCGACGGGAACGCCTCGCGCAGCCGCTGCTCGGCCTGTTCGCAGGCCCACTCGATCTGCGCGGCGCTCGACCGGTCCCGGAAGTCGATCTTCGCGGCGACCAGCGCCTCGCGCGGGCCCTGCACGAGGGTGGTCAACTCCAGTACGGCTTCGATGTGTTCGACCCCGAGCAGCTCCTCGCGGATACGGTCCCGCATGGCCTTGGGGAGGGGGCGGCCGATGAGGAGTTCGGCGTTGGAGCGGCCGAGCACCCAGGCGACGTAGAGCAGCAGGGCGCCGATGCAGAGCGAGGCGATGCCGTCCCACACCCCTGAGCCCGTGAGCTGGCCGCCGAGCAGGCCGCCGGCCGCGAGGACCAGGCCGATCAGGGCGGCGGAGTCCTCAAGGACTACGGCCTTGACGGCGGTGTCGGGGGTGTAGCGGAGGTAGCGCTTGAAGCTGGCGTCGAAGCGGGCCGCCTCGCCGCGCGCCTGGCGTACGCCCGTCCGCAGGGAGTAGCCCTCCAGGAGGAAGGCGACGCCGAGCACGATGTACGAGATCAGCGGGTCGCCGAGCTCCTCGCCGGAGACGAGGGTGTGGATGCCGTCGTAGATCGAGAAGACCGCGCCGCCGACGAAGGTGGCGACGGCGGCGAGCATCGCCCAGATGTAGCGCTCGGGGCCGTAGCCGAGGGGGTGTTCCTCGTCGGCGGGTTTGCCGCTGCGTTTGAGAGCGGTGAGGAGGAGGAGTTCGGTGACCGTGTCGGCGACCGAGTGCGCGGCCTCCGACAGCATCGCGCTGGAGCCGCTGATGACGCCGGCGACCGCCTTCGCGAGCGCGATGCCCAGGTTGGCGACGGCGGCGACGATCACCGTGACGGTGGACTCGCCGCCACCGTCACCTTCCTCTGTTTCTGCCATGCCCTCAGTGTTCCCGAGGAACCCGGACCACGCCCTCCTGAATGACGGAGATGGCCAGTTGACCGTCCTGCGTGTAGATCCGCGCCTGCCCGAGCCCGCGCCCGCCGGACGCCGACGGCGACTCCTGGTCGTAGAGCAGCCACTCGTCGGCGCGGAACGGCCGGTGGAACCACATCGCGTGGTCGAGGGAGGCCCCGACCACATCCCCTACGGCCCAGCCGCCTCGGCCGTGTGCAAGGAGGACGGAGTCGAGGAGGGTCATGTCGGAGACGTAGGTCGCGAGTACTACATGGAGGAGGGGATCGTCGATGGGGCCTTCGAGCTTGCCGTTGGTGCGGAACCACACCTGGGAGTGCGGTTCACGCGGCTCGCCGAACTTGCCGTACGGCGGCTCCTCGACGTAGCGCAGGTCGATGGCCTCGCGGGCCTCGATGAACTTCTCGACGACCTCGGGGGCGATGTGGTCGTAGCCGCGCAGCCGGTCCTGGGAGGTGGGCAGGGTGGCCGGGTCGGGGGCGGACGGCATGGGGGCCTGGTGTTCGAGGCCGTCCTCGTGGCGCTGGAAGGACGCGGAGAGGGCGAAGATCGGCTGGCCGTGCTGGACCGCGACGACGCGGCGCGCGGTGAAGGAACGGCCGTCGTTCATGCGCTCGACGGTGTAGACGATGGGCGCGCCGGGGTCGCCGGGGCGCAGGAAGTACGCGTGGAGGGAGTGGGCGAGACGGTCCTCGGAGACCGTCCGGCCGGCGGCGACCAGCGCCTGGGCCGCCACCTGCCCGCCGAAGACGCGGGGGACGACGGCGGACTGGGACTGGCCGCGGAAGATGTTCTCCTCGATCTGCTCAAGGTCGAGCAGATCGAGGAGACCCTGAAGTGCCTGGCTCATGGCACCTTTTCTACTGGCCGGTAATTTCGGGGACCTTACAGGCCCATGTCCTTCGCGATGATCGTCTTCATGATCTCGCTGGTGCCGCCGTAGATGCGGTTGACGCGGTTGTCCGCGTACAGGCGGGCGATCGGGTACTCGTTCATGAAGCCGTAGCCGCCGTGCAGCTGGAGGCAGCGGTCGATCACGCGGTGGGCGACCTCGGTGGTGAACAGCTTGGCGCTGGCCGCCTCGGCGGGGGTCAGCTCACCGGCGTCCAGGGCCTCGGTCGCGCGGTCGACGACGGCCTCGGCGGCGTCCACCTCGGCCTGGCAGGCGGCCAGTTCGAACTTGGTGTTCTGGAACGCGGCGACGGGCTGGCCGAAGACCACACGCTCCTGCACGTACTGCTTCGCGAACCGGACGGCGGCCTTGGCCTGCGCGTACGCGCCGAACGCGATGCCCCAGCGCTCGGAGGCGAGGTTGTGGCCGAGGTAGTAGAAGCCCTTGTTCTCCTCGCCGAGGAGGTCCTCGACCGGGACCTTCACGTCGACGAACGCCAGCTCGGCGGTGTCGGAGGTCTTCAGGCCGAGCTTGTCGAGCTTCCGGCCGACCGAGTAGCCCTCGGCCTTGGTGTCCACCACGAAGAGGGAGATGCCGTGGCGGCGGTCCTCCTTGGAGGACGGGGAGGTGCGGGCGCAGACGATCATGCGGTCGGCGTGCACGCCACCCGTGATGAAGGTCTTGGCGCCGTTGAGGACGTAGTGCGTGCCGTCCTCGGAGAGCTTGGCGGTGGTCTTCATGCCCGCGAGGTCG
Source organism: Streptomyces prunicolor (assembly GCF_045162825.1). Classification (NCBI taxonomy): domain Bacteria; kingdom Bacillati; phylum Actinomycetota; class Actinomycetes; order Kitasatosporales; family Streptomycetaceae; genus Streptomyces; species Streptomyces prunicolor. The sequence continues at coordinate 3,992,640 of NZ_CP108676.1, forward strand.
GAGCCGGTGCCCGGCTCGGTCATCGCGATGGCCCACATCTCCTCGCCGGAGACGAACTTCGGCAGGTACTTCTTCTTCTGCTCGTCGTTGGCGAGCAGCTTGATGTAGGGCAGGCCGAGCAGCACGTGCACACCGGAGCCGCCGAAGGAGACACCCGCGCGCGCGGTCTCCTCGTAGAGGACGGCCTCGAACTTGTACGAGTCGATGCCCGCGCCGCCGTACTCCTCGTCCACGCGGATGCCGAAGACGCCGAGCTCGGCGAGCTTGTAGTAGAACTCGCGCGGCGCCTGGCCGGCCGCGAACCACTCGTCGTAGACGGGGACGACCTCGGCCTCGATGAAGGCCCGGAGGGTCTCCCGGAACGCCTCGTGGTCCTCGTCAAACACCGTACGGCGCACCGCCGCCACCCTTCTTTGCGCCTGAACCGGCGCCGCTCTCGCGGATGTGGTTGCTCGCCATCGGGGTTCCTCAATTGATGGTTGCGGTCCGATGGCTAAGCGCTTGCTCAGCATCGAGCGTACCGGCCGGTAGGCGGGAGCGTCCAGTGGAACGGGCACGTAACGCTCGTCACGCCACCTTCACCCACCCGAAGCCGCCGCCCCCAACGCCCCCCTCGCCATCCGATGCAGCAACTCCGCCGTCGCCCCCCGCCCAGGCAATGACCCCGGTCGCCCCAGATGCGGAGTCGAGTTCAGCAGCCCGAACACCGAGTGCACCGCCGACCGCGCGCTGGGTTCGGCCAGTTCCGGGTACACCTCCCGTACGACCTCGACCCACAACTCCACGTACTGGCGCTGTAGTTGACGCACCAGCTTCCTGTCCGTGTCCCGGAGTCTGTCCAGCTCGCGATCGTGGAGGGTGATCAGGGGACGGTCGTCGAGGGCGAAGTCGATGTGGCCCTCGATGAGGGAGTCGAGGAGCGGCTCAGCGGAGGTCACGCCCTCCGCCTCCGCCAGGCGGCGCTTCGCGCCCGTCAGGAGCTGGCCGCTGATGCCGACCAGCAGCTCCGCGAGCATCGCGTCCTTGCCCGGGAAGTGGCGGTACAGGCCAGGCCCGCTGATGCCGACGGCCGCGCCTATCTCGTCGACCCCGACGCCGTGGAAACCCCGCTCGGCGAAGAGCCGCGCGGCCTCCTTGAGGATCTGCTCGCGGCGGGTGGGGGCGTCGGTTCTCGTGGTCATGGAAGCAATTCTAGACAGGGAGGTTAGCGGTCGTTAACCTGAAGGAAATGGTTAACGCTCATTAACAGCCGAGAGCGGCCGATCGCTGTGCGAGGGGACCCACGGAATGCAAGAGGCACCGGAGCTGACGAGCGCGGCCGATCCCGCGTCGGAGGCGTGGCGGGCCAACGAGGCGGCGCACCGCGCGCTGGGCAAGGAGCTGCGGCAGAAGCTCGCCGCGGCCCGGCTCGGCGGCGGTGAGCGGGCCCGGGACCGGCACACCGCGCGCGGCAAGCTGCTCCCCCGCGACCGCGTCGACACGCTGCTCGACCCCGGCTCGCCCTTCCTGGAGCTGGCCCCCCTCGCCGCCGACGGGATGTACGACGGAGCCGCCCCCGCCGCCGGTGTCATCGCCGGGATCGGCCGGGTGAGTGGTCGTGAGTGCGTGATCGTCGCGAACGACGCCACGGTCAAGGGCGGGACGTACTACCCGATGACCGTGAAGAAGCATCTGCGCGCCCAGGAGATCGCCCTCGAGAACCGGCTCCCCTGTATCTATCTCGTCGACTCCGGGGGCGCGTTCCTGCCCATGCAGGACGAGGTGTTCCCGGACCGGGACCACTTCGGGCGGATCTTCTTCAACCAGGCCCGGATGTCGGGGGCCGGGATTCCGCAGATCGCCGCCGTGCTGGGGTCCTGTACCGCCGGGGGCGCCTACGTCCCCGCCATGAGCGACGAGGCCGTCATCGTCCGGAATCAGGGGACGATCTTCCTGGGCGGGCCGCCCCTCGTGAAGGCCGCCACCGGCGAGGTCGTCACCGCCGAGGAGCTGGGCGGCGGCGACGTCCACGCACGCGTGTCGGGCGTCACCGACCACCTCGCGGAGGACGACGCCCATGCGCTGCGGATCGTCCGGAACATCGCCGCCACACTCCCCGCACGCGGGGCCCTGCCCTGGGAGGTCACCGAGACGGTCGAGCCCAAGGTCGACCCGTACGGGATCTACGGCGCCGTCCCCGTCGACTCCCGTACCCCCTACGACGTACGGGAGATCATCGCGCGCGTGGTCGACGGCTCGCGCTTCGCCGAATTCAAGGCCGAGTTCGGGCAGACCTTGGTCACCGGCTTCGCCCGCATCCACGGCCACCCCGTCGGCATCGTCGCCAACAACGGCATCCTGTTCTCCGAATCCGCCCAGAAGGGCGCCCACTTCATCGAACTGTGCGACCAGCGCGGCATCCCCCTGGTGTTCCTCCAGAACATCTCGGGGTTCATGGTCGGCAAGGACTACGAAGCGGGCGGCATCGCCAAGCACGGCGCCAAGATGGTCACCGCCGTCGCCTGCGCGCGCGTGCCGAAGCTGACGGTCGTGGTCGGCGGTTCGTACGGCGCGGGCAACTACTCGATGTGCGGCCGCGCGTACTCCCCTCGCTTCCTGTGGATGTGGCCCGGCGCCAAGATCTCCGTCATGGGCGGCGAGCAGGCCGCGTCCGTCCTCGCGACCGTCAAGCGGGACCAGTTGGAGGGGCGTGGAGAGTCCTGGCCGCCGGAGGACGAAGAGACCTTCAAGGATCCCATCCGGCAGCAGTACGAGCGCCAGGGCAACGCCTACTACGCCACCGCCCGGCTCTGGGACGACGGGGTCATCGACCCGATGGAGACCCGCCAGGTGCTGGGTCTGGCCCTGACCGCCTGTGCCAACGCGCCCCTGGGAGAACCCCAGTTCGGCGTCTTCCGGATGTGATGAGGATGCCCGAGATGGTCGACACATTCGAGAATCCCGAGACACCCAAGATTCCCGAGACGCCCGAGGTACCCGAGATGTTCGAGACGGTCCTCGTGGCCAACCGGGGTGAGATCGCGGTCCGCGTCATCCGCACCCTGCGCTCCCTCGGCGTGCGCTCGGTGGCCGTCTTCTCCGACGCCGACGCGGACGCCCGGCACGTCCGGGAGGCCGACACGGCGGTACGGCTCGGTCCGGCACCGGCCGCCGAGAGCTATCTGTCGGTGGAACGGCTCCTGGAGGCGGCGGCCCGCTCCGGCGCGCAGGCCGTGCACCCGGGCTACGGCTTCCTCGCCGAGAACGCGGCCTTCGCGCGCGCGTGCGCCGACGCCGGGCTGGTCTTCATCGGACCCTCGGCCGACGCGATCGCCCTCATGGGCGACAAGATCCACGCCAAGGAGACGGTGGCGGCGGCCGGTGTCCCGGTCGTCCCCGGCGGCCGTGACCCCGAACTCTCCAAGGCCGCGCATGAGTTGGGTGCACCCGTACTCCTCAAGCCGTCGGCCGGCGGTGGCGGCAAGGGCATGCGCCTCGTCCGCGACCTCACCCTCCTGGACGACGAGATCGCCGCCGCCCGCCGCGAGGCCCGCGCCTCCTTCGGCGACGACACCCTCCTGGTCGAGCGCTGGGTCGACCGCCCCCGCCACATCGAGATCCAGATCCTGGCCGACGGCCACGGCAACGTCGTCCACCTCGGCGAACGCGAGTGCTCCTTGCAGCGCCGACACCAGAAGGTCGTCGAGGAGGCCCCGAGCGTGCTCCTCGACTCCGGCACCCGCGCGGCGATGGGCGAGGCCGCGGTGCAGGCGGCCCGCTCGTGCGGGTACGCGGGCGCGGGCACGGTCGAGTTCATCGTGCCGGGCAGCGACCCGTCGTCGTACTACTTCATGGAGATGAACACCCGCCTCCAAGTGGAGCACCCGGTAACGGAGTTGGTGACCGGGCTCGACCTCGTGGAGTGGCAGCTGCGGGTGGCGGCCGGCGAGCGGCTCCCCTTCGCGCAGGACGACATCACGCTCACCGGGCACGCGATCGAGGCCCGCATCTGCGCCGAGACCGTGTCCAACAAAGAGGGCGCGCGCGGATTCCTCCCCTCCGGCGGCACCGTCCTGAAACTGAACGAACCCCAGGGCAACGGCGTCCGCACCGACTCCGGCCTCTCCGAAGGCACCGAGGTCGGCAGTCTCTACGACCCGATGCTCTCCAAGGTCATCGCCTACGGCCCCGACCGCGCGACCGCGCTCAGGAAGCTCCGGGCGGCCCTCGCGGACACGGTCACCCTGGGCGTGCCGACGAACGCGGGGTTCCTGCGCAGGCTCCTCGCTCATCCGGACGTCGTGGCGGGCGAGTTGGACACCGGGCTCGTCGAGCGGGAGGCGGACTCGCTCATCCCCGACGAGGTGCCCGTGGAGGTGTACGAGGCGGCAGCGGCCGTACGGCTGGAGGCTCTCCGTCCCAAGGACGACGGGTGGACCGATCCCTTCTCGGTGCCGGACGGGTGGCGGCTGGGCGGTACTCCTAAGCCGGTCGGGTTCCACCTGAGGGTGACCGAGCCTGTGGAGTACGTCCCGCGCGGTACCCACACCGTCACCGCGGACCAGGTCGCCGTCACGCTCGACGGGGTCCGGCACACCTTCCACCGGGCCGGTGACTGGCTGGGCCGGGACGGGGACGCGTGGCAGGTGCGGGACCACGATCCGGTGGCCGCCTCGCTGAGCGGGGCCGACCGTTCCGGTGCCGGTTCGCTGACCGCGCCGATGCCGGGGACGGTGACCGTGGTGAAGGTCGCCGTAGGAGATCAAGTGGCCGCCGGTCAGAGCCTGTTGGTGGTGGAGGCGATGAAGATGGAGCACGTCGTCTCCGCGCCGCACGCCGGCACCGTCGCCGAACTCGACGTGACGCCCGGCGCGACGGTCGCCATGGACCAGGTGCTGGCGGTCGTCACACCCGTGGAGGAGGACCAGTGACACTCGGACCAGCGGCACTCGGACCAGCGGCACTCCCGATGGTCGTACCGGCCCCCGATCTGCCCGCCCGGGTGCGCATCCACGAGGTGGGAGCGCGGGACGGGCTGCAGAACGAGAAGGCGACCGTACCCACGGAGGTGAAGGCCGAGTTCGTGCGGCGGCTGGCCGACGCGGGCCTGACCACGATCGAGGCCACCAGCTTCGTGCACCCCAAGTGGGTGCCCCAACTGGCCGACGCCGAGGAGCTGTTCCCGCTCGTGCGGGACCTGCCGGGCGTACGCCTCCCCGTCCTCGTGCCGAACGCCCGCGGACTCGACCGGGCCCTGTCCCTGAAGGCGACCCGCGTCGCCGTCTTCGCCAGCGCCACCGAGTCCTTCGCCAAGGCCAACCTCAATCGCACGGTGGACGAGTCGCTGGCCGTGTTCGCCCCGGTCGTGGCCCGCGCCAAGGACGAGGGCGCCCATGTGCGCGGCTATGTCTCCATGTGCTTCGGCGACCCCTGGGAGGGCGCGGTCCCGATCGCTCAAGTGGTGCGTGTCTGCCGGGCGTTGGTCGCCATGGGCTGCGACGAGCTGAGCCTCGGCGACACGATCGGGGTGGCAACTCCCGGCCATGTGCTGAAGTTGCTGGCCGCGCTCAATGAACAAGGCGTCCCCACCGCCCTGTTGGGCGTGCACTTCCACGACACCTACGGCCAGGCACTCGCCAACACCCTGGCCGCCCTCCAGCACGGCGTCACCACCGTGGACGCCTCCGCGGGCGGCCTCGGCGGCTGCCCGTTCGCCAAGTCCGCGACCGGCAACCTCGCCACCGAAGACCTCGTGTGGATGCTCCAGGGTCTCGGCATCGACTCCGGCGTCGACCTCGCCCGTCTCACCGCCACCAGCGTGTGGATGGCCGAACGACTGGGCCGACCCAGCCCGTCCCGCACTGTCCGCGCACTCGGTAAAACAGCACAGCCCCACAAGGAGCAGTGACCGCCATGGACCACCGTCTCTCCCCCGAGCTGGAAGAACTCCGCCGTACGGTCGAGGAGTTCGCGCACGATGTCGTCGCGCCGAAGATCGGCGACTTCTACGAGCGGCACGAGTTCCCGTACGAGATCGTCCGTGAGATGGGCCGCATGGGCCTGTTCGGACTGCCGTTCCCCGAGGAGTACGGCGGGATGGGCGGCGACTATCTGGCGCTCGGCCTGGTGCTGGAGGAGTTGGCCCGGGTCGACTCGTCGGTCGCGATCACGTTGGAGGCCGGGGTGTCCCTCGGCGCGATGCCCATCCACCTCTTCGGCACCGACGCCCAGAAGGCCGAGTGGCTGCCCCGGCTGTGCTCCGGCGAGATCCTCGGTGCCTTCGGGCTGACCGAGCCGGACGGCGGCTCCGACGCGGGCGCGACGCGGACGACGGCCCGGCTCGACCCGGACACCGACGAGTGGGTGATCAACGGCTCCAAGTGCTTCATCACCAACTCCGGTACGGACATCACGGGTCTGGTGACGGTCACCGCGGTGACAGGACGCAAGCCCGACGGCAAGCCGCTGATCTCGTCGATCATCGTGCCGTCCGGGACGCCCGGCTTCACGGTCGCGGCGCCGTACTCGAAGGTCGGCTGGAACGCCTCGGACACCCGTGAGCTGTCCTTCGCGGACGTCCGGGTCCCGGCGGCGAACCTGCTGGGTGAACTGGGGCGCGGCTACGCCCAGTTCCTGCGCATCCTGGACGAGGGCCGGATCGCGATCGCGGCACTCGCCACCGGACTCGCGCAGGGCTGTGTCGACGAGTCGGTGAAGTACGCCAAGGAACGGCACGCGTTCGGGCGGGCGATCGGCGCCAACCAGGCCATCCAGTTCAAGATCGCCGACATGGAGATGAAGGCCCACACCTCGCGGCTGTCCTGGCGCGACGCGGCCTCCCGGCTGGTCGCGGGCGAACCCTTCAAGAAGGAGGCTGCCCTCGCCAAGCTGTACTCCTCGACCATCGCCGTCGACAACGCCCGTGACGCCACCCAGGTGCACGGCGGGTACGGCTTCATGAACGAGTACCCGGTGGCCCGTATGTGGCGCGACTCCAAGATCCTGGAGATCGGCGAGGGCACCAGCGAGGTCCAACGGATGCTGATCGCCCGCGAGTTGGGCCTCGCGGGCTAGCAGCTGTTCAAACGGGCTCAGGTGCCGGGGCGCCCAGGCCTGCCGACAACTCCCCTGAGATCAGGGCGATGTGACGGTAGGCCCGTTCGGCGGCGGCCAACACCTTTTCCTGTACGGCTGGTTCACCGAGCGCCCGGTCCAGGCGTTCGGTGAAGGCCGCCCAGCGGATGCGGTCGCCGCTGCCGTAGTACGACACCCCGTTCCCGTCCGTGAGCCGGTACGCCTCGGTGACGTGGCGGAGCAGGAACATCGCGCCGAGGGTCGAGCCCTCCAACACGTAGAGGAAGCCGAGGAGTTCACGGGGTTCGGTCGCGGCGGTGCGGCGTATCTCCCGTGCGAACTCCTCGGCGGACGGGCCGGGTTGAGGTGTGGTGCCGAGGGCGGCGAAGTGGTGCAGGTCGCGTCCGATGAGGGGGAGCTTGACGAGGTCGGGTGACCACACCGACGTGACGGATGGGCAGGTGACACGAGTGAGTTCGCCTTCCAGTGCCTCCAACACCACGCGATAGGAGGCGAGTTGGCCGACGTAGCGGTCCAGTGGGAGGGTGCCGGCGAGCATCGCGGTGGCGAACCCGGTGTTCTCCAGGGCCTGGTGCCAGGCGCGGGTGCCGTTCCTGAGGCGTCCGCTCAGCTGGTCCGTCATACGCCGCTCCGCTGCCGGACCGCCGCGAGCAGACGGTCGATGAGGTGGCCCTTGCGTTCGATCGTCACGTCGAAGTAGGCGGCGCTGTGCTCGGAGCGGCACACGCCGTGCACGGCGTCCTTCGCGGCGCGCTTCAGCGCCACGGCTTCCTCGGCGAGCGCGAGGAGCGTGCGCTCCAGTCGGGGGTGACCGAGAACGTACGGTTTGAAGTCCTCGCGCGGGCTTCCGGCCGGTAGGTCGTCGAGGAGTTCCAGGAAGACCCGGTTGCCCAGGCCGTCGAAGTCCTCGTGGGTGTTGGCCCCGCCGAACTCGGGCACGAAGTCGGTGAGGTCGTTGAACAGCTGGCTGGCGAGGCCCAGTTGACGCATCGCGCCGTCCAGGGCCACCCGGTCGTCCTCGACCACCCGCAGCCCCGCGACCGCCGCGTCGAGCGGCATCCAGAACAGGGTGCCGGTCTTGAGGGCGGCCGTCGCCTCCCAGAAGCCGACCCGTGCGGCGCGCGGCGCGGCCAGCAACTCCGCGCGCGTGAGCGCCGTACGCGAGGACATGTCGACGGCCTGCCCGGTGAAGCCGCTGCCGACCGAGCGCACCAGGCTGTCCACGACGGCCGGGTCGGCCGCGTGCCGCAGCGCGGACATGATCAGCCAGGCACCGGTGTTGAGGGCGAGCGGGGTGCCGTGGGTGCTGTGGAGAGCGGGTTCGCCGTAGCGGATCTCGCTGCCGTCCTGGATGTCGTCGAGGGCGACGGCCGCCTTCAGCAGAATCCTTACGGCAACTGCCGTGCGGCGGATCACCGCGAGGTCGGAAGCGGTCTCCAACTCCCCTGAGAATCCTCGGTAGTTGCGGTACGCCCAATACACCATCGAGGGCCGCAGCGGGGCCCGGCCGCCCGGTGCCCCGGGTGTGGGGGGCAGCGCCTGCTGGCCGACCTTCGAGCCGAGGGCGTCGGCGACCGGTTCGTACAGGACGCGGCGCAGGGCCGTGTCGTAGACGGAGACCGCCGCCGTCCGCGCCGGGGCGGTCAGCGCGTCGAGGAACTCGGCCAGGTCGTCCTCCAGCAGTGCCGCGTCACTCCGCACCACCGCTTCCACTTCCGTCACATCCACTGTGGCAGCCACTCAACCTCCGCAGGTCGCCGAACACCGGTGCGCAGAGCTTGCTGGGCACGAGCATGATCACAACGAAGGGGCAGGACAAGGTGGTTGAAAGCCAAAGTGTGATGGGCGCCGTACTCCTCAACGAGAACCCCGAGTTCGATCGACGCCAACACCCGGGGTGACAGCGTCCCGGGAACCGACGACCGGGAGTTGCAGGACGAGGGCAAGGGCGGCATGGGCGAGGACACGACCTGTCTGGCCGTGATGCGCACACCTCGGGCGCGGCTCGCGGCCACCGCGACACTGGCCACGGGGCTGAACCTGTTCCTCGGCTACGTCGGGAACGGTGCGCTCCAGCAGCCATGGCGGTTGCTGGAGGTGTGGGTGCCCCCCGAGCACGGGTGGGCGCCGGCACCGGCCCCGACGGAGACCGACGACGGCATGGGTCCCGACGTCGCGGTGGCGCTCCTCGCACCGACGGTCGCGTTCGAGATCGACCCGCTGATGTACGCCGAGATCCCTCGGCCCTGACAGAGAGCCTTCCGGTCGCGCGGGCGATCCGGTGGACGTCCTGGCCACCCGGCGCCGCGATGCGGCCAAATCGCCGGGCCGCCGGCAACGGGCCGCCGCCTGAGGTGAGTTGAGCGCGGCTCAGTGGCCGGGGCGGCGGACGGTGACCACCCGACCACTGGACACTCAGTGAGGTTAGGCTAACCTACCTTCGAATTGTCCGGCGGGCGCTCCGCCCTGTTCGAAAGCAGCCACACATGTCCAACGCCCGTGCCACCCACCTCTCCCGCCGCGGCATCCTCGCCGCGGGCAGCGCCCTCGGCCTCGGTGCCGTGCTCGCGGCCTGCGGCGACGACGACGCGAAAAGCGGTGGCTCGGACAAGGAGACGACGGCCGCGACGAAGTCCGGCCCCTGGTCCTTCAAGGACGACCGCGGCACCACCGCGAAGACCGACAAGATCCCGGCGAACATCGTCTCGTTCATCGGCGTCGCCGCCGCGCTGCACGACTACGGCATCGAGTCCAAGGGCGTCTTCGGGCCGACGAAGCTGAAGGACGGCAAGGCCGACGTGCAGGCCGGCGACCTCGACATCAGCAAGGTCACCGTCATCGGCAACGAGTGGGGCCAGTTCAACATCGAGAAGTACGCGGCCCTCGCCCCCGACGTCCTCATCACCACGATGTTCGACTCGGCCGGCACGCTCTGGTACGTCCCGGAGGAGTCGAAGAAGAAGATCCTCGCCGTGGGCGCGCCGACCGTCGGTATCTCGGTGTACGACGTGCAGCTGCCGACGCCGTTGCAGCGGATGCTGGAGCTTGCCAAGTCCCTTGGTGCGGACACCACTTCCGCTACGATCACCGCGGCCAAGAAGCGGTTCGAGGACGCGGCTGCACGGCTGCGTGCCGCGGCCAAGGCCAAGCCGGACATCAAGGTTCTCGTGGGGTCCGCGAGCCAGGACATCTTCTACGTCTCCGGGTCGAACCTCTCCGTCGACCTGGAGTACTTCAAGGCGCTCGGCGTGAACTTCGTCGAGCCGTCCGCTGCCGCGTTGAAGGCGAGCGGTGGATGGTACGAGAACCTGAGCTGGGAGAACGTCGACAAGTACGGGGCGGACGTCATCATGATGGACAACCGGACGTCGGCGGTTCAGCCCGCGGACATTACCGAGGGCACGTGGAAGAAGCTCCCCGCTGTTAAGGCCGGGCAGGTCATCGCGCGTAATCCTGAGCCGATTCTGTCGTACGACAAGTGCGCGCCGTTGCTTGAGGATCTCGCGAAGGCTATTGAGAACGCGAAGAAGGTCAGTTGATTTAGGAGTGGTTGCGCTTTGTGGGGAGCTGCGGGCCGTGTGTGGCTGGTCGCGCAGTTCCCCGCGCCCCTTTAGGTAGGACACCTCACGCCCCTGCAGAGGAGCCCCCCATGACTACGGCCGTTGCCGCGCCCTTCCGCTTCTTTTCACTCCACGTCGTGCGGACGGAGCGGCTTGGGCCGTCTCTGGTCCGGGTCACCTTCGCGGGGGACGATCTGGCTTACTTCTTCTCCGGCGGGTGTGATCAGTCCCTGTCGCTCTTTCTTCCCCAACCCGGTCAGGTGGAGCCCGCTGTTCCGTACGAGCTCGGGGACGGGTGGTGGCAGGGGTGGCGTGAACTCCCGGACGGCGTACGGGCCGTGATGCGGTCGTACACCCTGCGCGCGTTGCGGCGCTGCCCCGACGAGATCGATATCGACTTCGTGCTGCACGAACCCGCCGGTCCTGCCTCCCGTTGGGCGTCGCGCGCCTCCGCCGGTGATCGGGTAGTGCTGCTCGGGCCGGCTGTCGCGGACAATCGGGCGATTCGGTTCCGGCCGCCGGAGGATGCCGATCTGGTGGTCGTGTGGGGCGATGAGACCGCCGTGCCGGCCGCTTCGGCGATTCTGGAAGGGCTGCCCGCGGGGACCCGTGCGCGGGTGTGGCTGGAAGTCCAACATGCCGGGGATATCCAGGACTTGGCCACCGACGCCGATGCCGAAGTGACCTGGCTGGTGCGTGAGAACCAGGGCGTCGAGGGGTCCCCCATGGCCCTCGGCGCCCTTCGGGATGCCCAACTGCCGCCTGCCGAGCGGCCGTACGTGTGGATCGCGGGCGAGGCCGGTCAAGTGAAGGCGTTGCGGCGGCACTTCGTGGGTGAGCGCGGGTTCGACCGGCGCCGGGTGACCTTTGTCGGGTACTGGCGGCAGGGGCTCAGCGAGGAGCAGTTGCGCGACGCCGGGTGAGGGACAGCTGGGCGTGAGAGGCAGCTGATGCGTGAGTGACGGCTGTCACGGGAGCGGCGGGCTTCATGGACATTAAGTTAGGTTAGGCTTACCTAAGTTGATGTTGCGGAACCCCGCCGCTCACCTGTCCCGCACGGACTTCCCCACCGGAGGACCCCCACATGCGCTCGCACCTGCTCAATGACACGACGGCGGAGCACTACCGCCGCTCCGTGACGGAAGGCGTGGAGCGGGTGGCGGCCAAACTCGCCACCACGGAACGACCGTTCACCGGCGTCTCGGTCGACGCCCTCTCCCCCCTCATCGACCGGATCGACCTCGACCGCCCGCTCCACGACACCGGCGCGGTGCTGGACGAGCTGGACGAGGTCTATCTGCGTGACGCGATCTACTTCCACCACCCCCGCTATCTCGCCCACCTCAACTGCCCGGTCGTCATCCCGGCCGTGCTCGGCGAGGCGGTGCTCTCCGCCGTCAACTCCTCCCTGGACACCTGGGACCAGTCGGCCGGCGGCACCCTCATCGAGCGCAAGCTGATCGACTGGACGAACGAGCGGATCGGCCTCGGGCCGCACGCCGACGGGGTGTTCACCTCCGGCGGCAGCCAGTCCAACCTCCAGGCGCTGCTGCTCGCCCGCGAGGAGTCGAAGACCGACAGCCTGGCCAAACTGCGGATCTTCGCCTCCGAGGTGAGCCACTTCAGCGTGAAGAAGTCGGCGAAACTGCTCGGCCTCGGGCAGGACTCCGTCGTGTCGATACCCGTCGGCGCCGACAAGCGCATGCAGACGGTCGCGCTCGCCCGCGAGTTGGAGCGCTGCAAGAACGCCGGGCTCGTCCCGATGGCCGTCGTCGCCACCGCCGGCACCACCGACTTCGGCTCCATCGACCCGCTGCCCGAAGTCGCCGCCCTGTGCGAGCAGTTCGGGGTGTGGATGCACGTGGACGCGGCCTACGGCTGCGGTCTGCTCGCCTCGCTGAAGCACCGGGGCCGGATCGACGGCATCGAGCGCGCCGACTCGGTCACCGTGGACTACCACAAGTCCTTCTTCCAGCCGGTGAGTTCGTCCGCCCTGCTGGTCCGTGACGCCGACACGCTGCGCCACGCGACCTATCACGCGGAGTACCTCAACCCGCGCCGCGCGGTGCAGGAGCGCATCCCCAACCAGGTCGACAAGTCCCTCCAGACCACCCGCCGTTTCGACGCGCTCAAGCTGTGGATGACGCTGCGCGTGATGGGCGCCGACGGCATCGGTCAACTCTTCGACGAGGTCTGCGACTTGGCCGTGGAGGGGTGGAAGCTGCTCGCCGCCGACCCCCGTTTCGACGTGGTCGTCGAGCCCTCGCTCTCCACCCTCGTCTACCGCTACATCCCGGCCGCCGTCACCGACCCGGCCGAGATCGACCGCGCCAACCTGTACGCCCGCAAGGCCCTGTTCGCCTCCGGTGACGCGGTGGTCGCGGGCACCAAGGTCGCGGGCCGCCACTACCTGAAGTTCACCCTGCTCAACCCCGAGACGACGACCGACGACATCGCCGCCGTCCTCGACCTGATCGCCGGCCACGCCGAGCAGTACCTGGGAGAGTCCCTTGACCGCGCTTCCTGAAGCCTCGAACAAGACCTACGACTTCGTGGGGATCGGGCTCGGGCCCTTCAACCTCGGCCTCGCCTGCCTCACCGAGCCGATCGCCGAACTCGACGGCGTCTTCCTGGACTCGAAGCCCGACTTCGAGTGGCACGCCGGCATGTTCCTCGACGGCGCCCACCTCCAGACCCCGTTCATGTCGGACCTGGTCACCCTCGCCGACCCGACCTCGCCGTACTCCTTCCTCAACTACCTGAAGGAGAAGGGGCGTCTGTACCCCTTCTACATCCGCGAGAACTTCTACCCGCTGCGCGTCGAGTACGACGACTACTGCCGCTGGGCGGCAGGCAAGCTCACCAACGTGCGCTTCAGTACGACGGTCAGCGAAGTGGCGTACGAGGACGATGCCGAGGTCTACGTCGTCCGGACCGAGGGCGGTGACGTGTTCCGCGCCCGGCAGCTGGTCCTGGGCACCGGTACCCCGCCGTATCTCCCGGAGGCCGTAGCGGGTCTGGGCGGGGACTTCATCCACAACTCCCGGTACGTGCAGCACAAAGCGGAGTTGCAGGCCAAGGAGTCGATCACGCTGGTCGGCAGCGGGCAGTCCGCCGCCGAGATCTACTACGACCTGCTCGCCGAGATCGACGTGCACGGCTACGAGTTGAACTGGGTGACGCGCTCGCCGCGCTTCTTCCCACTGGAGTACACGAAGCTCACGCTGGAGATGACCTCCCCGGAGTACATCGACTACTTCCACGCGCTGCCGGAACAGACCCGCTACCGCCTCACGGCCGAGCAGAAGGGCCTCTTCAAGGGCATTGACGGCGACCTCGTCAACGAGATCTTCGACCTGCTCTACCAGAAGAAGGTCGGCGGTCCCGTTCCCACCCGGCTGCTCACCAACTCCTCGTTGGACAGCGCCACTTACCGCGACGGTGTGTACGAACTCGGTCTCCGGCAGGAGGAGCAGGAGAAGGACTACACCCTGCGCTCCCAGGGCCTGATCCTCGCCACCGGCTACAAGTACGCCGAGCCGGAGTTCCTCAAGCCCGTCCACGAGCGGCTGCGCTACGACAGTCGGGGCAACTTCGACATCGCGCGCAACTACTCGATCGACACCACGGGCCGGGGCGTCTTCCTCCAGAATGCCGGCGTCCACGCGCACAGCATCACGTCCCCGGACCTGGGCATGGGCGCGTACCGCAACTCGTACATCATCCGTGAGCTGCTCGGCACCGAGTACTACCCGGTCGAACAGACCATCGCGTTCCAGGAGTTCGCCGTATGACCGCCCTCACCGACGCCTTCACCTTCCGCCCCCTGGACCCGCTCCAGGACGCCGAGTTGCTGCACCGGTGGCTCACGCACCCCAAGGCCGCGTTCTGGATGATGCAGGACGCGAAACTGGAGGATGTCGAGCGCGCGTACATGGAGATCGCGGCCGACGAGCACCAGCACGCGCTGCTCGGGCTCCAGGACGGGGTCCCCGTCTTCCTGATGGAGTACTACGACCCCCGTCACCGCGAACTGGTCGGCCTGTACGAGCCGTTGCCCGGTGACGTCGGCATGCACTTCCTGACACCGGCCACCGAGGCGCCCGTCCACGGCTTCACCCGTGCGGTGATCACCGCCGTGCTGGCCCGCCTCTTCGAGGACCCGGCCGTCGCACGCGTCGTCGTGGAACCGGACGTGTCCAACACCGCCGTACACGCACTGAACGAGGCGGTCGGGTTCGTGCCCGAGCGCGAGATCCAAAAGCCGGAGAAGAAAGCCTTGTTGAGCTTCTGCACACGGGAACGCTTCTTTAATGAGCACAGCTTGATGGCGACGGCGGTGTCCGCATGAGCCTCGCCGACGCCGTCGCCCACCTCTCCCCCGAACGCTGGGAGAAGGCCAACCGCCTCCTCATCCGCAAGGCCCTCGCCGAGTTCGCGCACGAGCGGCTGCTCACCCCCGAACTCGTCGAGAAAGACGGTGACTTGTACGTCGTCCGCAGTGACGACGGCCTGACCCGGTACCGGTTCACCGCCACCCGGTACGCCCTCGACCACTGGCAGGTCGACGCCGACTCGATCACCCGTCACCGCGACGGCGCCGAACTCCCCCTCGCCGCACTGGAGTTCTTCATCGAGCTGAAGCAGGCGCTCGGGCTGACCGAGGAGATCCTGCCGGTCTACCTGGAGGAGATCTCCTCCACCCTCTCCGGCACCTGCTACAAGCTCACCAAGCCGCAGCTCCCGGTCGCCGAGCTGGTCAAAAGCGACTTCCAGGCCATCGAGACGGGGATGACCGAGGGCCACCCCTGCTTCGTCGCCAACAACGGCCGGCTCGGCTTCGGCATCCACGAGTACCTCTCGTACGCCCCCGAGACCGCGAGCCCGGTCCGCCTGGTGTGGCTGGCCGCGCACCGCTCGCGGGCCGCGTTCACGGCGGGCGTGGGCATCGAGTACGAGTCCTTCCTGAGGGAGGAGCTGGGAAGTGTGACGCTGAACCGTTTCCGCGTCACACTTTCCGAGCAGGGTCTCGATCCCGACGACTTCCTCCTCATCCCGGTCCACCCCTGGCAGTGGTGGAACAAGCTCAGCGTCACCTTCGCCGCCGAGATCGCCCGCGGCCATCTCGTGTGCCTCGGCGAGGGCGACGACGAGTACCTCGCCCAGCAGTCCATCCGGACCTTCTTCAACAAGTCCCACCCCGAGAAGCACTACGTGAAGACGGCCCTGTCCGTCATCAACATGGGCTTCATGCGCGGACTGTCGGCCGCCTACATGGAGGCGACCCCGGCGATCAACGACTGGCTCGCCCAACTCATCGACAACGACCCGGTGTTGAAGTCCACCGGCCTGTCGATCATCCGCGAGCAGGCCGCCGTCGGCTACCGCCACCTGGAGTACGAGGCGGCGACCGACCGCTACTCGCCGTACCGCAAGATGCTCGCCGCGCTCTGGCGCGAGAGCCCGGTCTCCTCGCTCCAGGACGGCGAGTCGCTGGCGACCATGGCCTCGCTCGTGCACCTGGACCACGAGGGCGCGTCCTTCGCCGGCGCGCTGATCGAGCGGTCGGGACTGACCCCGGTGGAGTGGCTGCGGCGGTATCTGCAGGCGTACTTCACCCCGCTGCTGCACAGCTTCTACGCCTACGACCTGGTGTTCATGCCGCACGGCGAGAACGTCATCCTCGTCCTGAAGGACGGTGTCGTCGAGCGCGCGATCTACAAGGACATCGCCGAGGAGATCGCCGTCATGGACCCGGACGCGGTGCTGCCGCCGACGGTCGAGCGGCTGCGGGTCGAGGTCCCCGAGGACAAGAAACTCCTGTCGATCTTCACCGACGTCTTCGACTGCTTCTTCCGCTTCCTCGCCGCCGGCCTGGCCGCCGAGGGCGTCCTGGCGGAGGACGACTTCTGGCGTACGGTCGCGGACGTCACCCGCGAGTACCAGGACGCGGCGCCCGAACTCGCCGACAAGTTCCGGCAGTACGACATGTTCGCGCCCGATTTCTCGCTGTCCTGCCTCAACCGTCTCCAACTGCGCAACAACAAGCAGATGGTGGACCTGGCGGACCCGGCCGGCGCACTCCAGCTCGTCGGCACCCTGAAGAACCCGATCGCCGGGTTCTGACCCCACCAGCAGGCGGGCACCCCGGGGTACGGTCCCCCGGGGTGCCCGTCCTTTTGCCCTGAACCACTACACGTTTACATCAACTAGCTCGCGGGCCAAGGGACTTGAGGCGACCGGTAGTAGTCGATCCCCAGCGCGTCCCACCTCGGGGCCTGCGCCGCGAGCCGCACCTTGTACGTGTCCCAGTCGTGCGTCGAGGCCGGCGACCAGCCCAGCTCGGCCACGCCCGGCAGCCTGGGGAAGGCCATGTACTGGATGTTGGCGTCGGTCACGATGGTCTCCGACCACAGCGGCGCCTCGACGCCCCGGATCGCCGAACTCGGCACCCCGGCAAGGTAGTTGCCCGGGTCCCAGTCGTAGGACCGCTTGACCTCGACGAGCCCTGCCCAGTCCTGGCCGAGCGGGGTGTCCTCGGTGTACTTCATGTCGAGGTAGACCCGGTCGGCGGGCGAGAGGATCAGCCCGGTGCCGTTCTTCGCGGCCTCGGCGACCTGCGCCTTCTCGGCGGCGTCGGTGTCGTCGAGACCCCAGTACTGGGCGAGGGCGCCCTTCACGGGATGGGCGCCGGTGATCTGGTGCCAGGCGATCACCGTCTTGCCGTACTTGGTGACGATCGGCTGCACCCGGTCCATGAACTTGACGTAGTCCTCATGGCTGGTGGAGTGCGCCTCGTCGCCGCCGATGTGGAGATAGCGGCCCGGGGTGAGCGCGGCCAGTTCGCGGATCACGTCGTCCACGAAGCCGTAGGTGAGGTCCTTGCCGACGCACAGCGAGCTGAAGCCGACGTCCGTGCCCGTGTAGAGCGGGGGCGCGATGCCGTCGCAGTTCAGGTCGGCGTAGGAGGCGAGAGCCGCGTTCGTGTGGCCGGGCATGTCGATCTCGGGAACCACTTCGAGGAAGCGTGAGGAGGCGTAGCGGACGATCTCCTTGTAGTCGTCCTTCGTGTAGTAGCCGCCGGTGCCGCCGCCGACCTCGGTCGAGCCGCCGTAAGTCGCCAGGCGGGGCCAGGAGTTGATGGCGATGCGCCAGCCCTGGTCGTCACTGAGGTGCAGATGCAGCTCGTTGATCTTGTAGAGCGCCAACTCGTCGATGTAGCGCTTGACTTGGTCGACCGTGAAGAAGTGCCGGGAGACGTCCAGCATCGCACCGCGGTAGGCGTAGCGCGGGGAGTCCTCGATGGTGCCGCCCGCGATCTGCCAGGGGCCGTGCTGCACCGACTTCTTCTCGACGGCGGCGGGCAGGAGTTGGCGCAGGGTCTGCACGCCGTGGAAGAGGCCTGCGGGCCTGCTCGCGGTGATGGTGACCCCCGCGACCCCGCTGACGAGCCGGTAGCCCTCGGCACCGAACGTGCCCTTGGCCAGGCGGAGTTGGATGCCGCCCTTCCCGCGCGAGGTGACCGGCAGCCGGTAACCGGTGGAGGGGCGCAGGATGCCCGCGAGGTACGCGCCGATCCGGCGCGACTCGCGTGTGTCGTCGACGCGGATGCGGGTGCTGCTCGTGATCTTGTACGGGTGCCCCGCGGGGGTGACCTTGGCGGGCGCCGGGACCACCCGGCCCAGCGGGGTGGCGGTGGCGGGCGCGGCGGCAGGTGCGGCGCCGACGACGGACACGCTCGCGGCGGCGACGAGCAGTAGCGAGCCGAGGAGGCGGGTCGTTCTGTGGCGCTGTCTCACAAGGCGTCTCACGAGCGGTCCCTTCCTTTGAACTTCCTTTGAGCCCGGACAGGTACAGACCATTCTGTCGCCTGACCGGTGGAAGAATCCCTCCCATGGCGGAAATCATCCAGAAGGACGGCACCTGGATCTTCGACGGCGACGCCCTGCGGCTGACTCCCGGACGGGACAAGAACGTCGGCCTGTTCCGCAAGACCCTGGGTGAACTCGTCGTCCCCTTGGGCGCGTTGGCGGGCGTCTCGTTCGAGCAGGGCCGTAAGTCGGGTCGGCTGAGACTGCGGCTGCGCGACGGCGCCGACCCGCTGCTGCACGCCACCGGCGGCCGGCTCACCGAGGGCGACGACCCCTACCAACTGCCCGTCGAGTCGGACCGGTACGGCGTCGCCGAGTACTTCGTGGACGAGGTGCGGGGCGCCCTGTTGCTCGACGAGGCCCCGGCCGCCCCGGTGGACGCGTACCTGCTGCCGGGCCCCGCCGTACCGCTCTCGGTGTCCGCCGGGGACGGCACGGCGAGCTTCGACGGCGAGCGCGTCCGGCTGGAGTGGAACTGGAAGACCGAGGACGCCAAGTCCGCCGCCGGCGCCCGCACCCTCGCCGTCACCGACCTCGTCGGCGTGGAGTGGCGTCCGTCGGCCGGGCTGGAGAACGGCTACATCCGCTTCTCGGTGCGCCACGCGCCGACCAAGGCACCGCCCAAGTACGACCCCAACTCCGTGGAGTTGTGGGGCTTCAAGAAGGACCCGCTGATGGCCCTGGTCGCCGCGGCCGTCCAGGCCCGCCTCCCGCACCCGGCCGCCGAGACGGACGTACGACCTGAACAGCCTGCACCCGCACGGCAGTTGACGGCCGCGGCGGAGGACGGCCACGACGCGCTGCTGCGGCGGTTGCGGGAACTCGGGGAGCTGCACCGGGACGGGGTGCTCACGGACGAGGAGTTCGCGATGGCCAAACAGGCGGTCCTCAAACGGATGTGACCATCCGTCAACCGAGGACCGCCTGCGGGATGAGTCGCACCCTGCCTTCCGGGCACAACTCGGTCTACTTCAGGGCTACTTGGCCTTGCGGGCGACCGTGAAGCGGTCGATCTCGGCGCCGGTCTCGGCGATGCCGCGGACCGTCAGGGTGGTCGTACGGCCCTTCGAGGCGGGCTGGACGTCCACGCGCAGGAACGAGTAGTTGAGGTAGCGGACGCGCGACCAGGCGACCGTCTCGTTGACCTTGCCGTCCTTCGTGTTGACGAAGGCGGCGACCGAGTCGAGGTCGGCGACGTGGCCCTCGTAGGAGTCCGGGGCGGAGAACGCGTACAGGCTGCGGCCGGCCGCGCCCGCCGTCACGTAGACGACACCCTCGGTCTCCGGGTAGGCCGTGCCGCCGATCGGCAGCTTCTTGACGACCGCGTCCTTCTTGATGACGTCGGTGCGCTCGTACTGGTGGTTGTGGCCGTTGATGACCAGGTCCACCGTGTACTTCTCGAACAGCGGCACCCACTCGTTGCGCACTCCCCCCTCCGAGGAGTGCGCCGTCGAGGTGCAGTACGCGCAGTGGTGGAAGAAGATCACCACGAAGTCGATGTCGTGCGCGGCGCGGTACTTCTTGAGCTGCGCCTCAAGCCACTTGGTCTGGGTGCCGCCGGAGATGCCGAGGTTGGCCGGGATCTCGAAGGACACGTCGTTGGCGTCCAGCGAGATGATCGCCGTGTTGCCGTAGACGAAGGAGTAGACGCCCGGCAGGTTCTTCTTGTCGGGGCCGTTGTCCGGCAGGTTCCAGCGGGCGTCCTCGCCGCCGTAGCCGTTGGGCGAGTACCAGGCCTCCATGTCGTGGTTGCCGTAGGCGGGCATCCACGGCACGGACTTGGCGACCGACTCGGTCTGCGCGAGGAACTGGTCCCACGTCCGCGAGTCGAAACCGGCGTCGGTGGTCTGGCCGGCGCCCGCCGGGTCGGCGTAGCAGATGTCACCGGCGTGCAGGTGGAAGGCCGGGTTCTGGCCCAGCAGCAGGCTGTTGTTGGCCAGGCCGTGGTAGCCGACGCCCTCGTCGCCGAAGGCGGTGAAGGTGAACGCCTTCTTGTGGTCGGGGGCGGTGGTGAAGGTGCCCAGCGTGCCGAGGAGGTGGGCCTCGGCCGGGTCGAAGCCCGCGTGGCCGACGCCGTAGTAGTAGGTCTTGCCCGGGCGCAGGTGGGTCAGCTTGGCGTGCAGGTAGTACTGGGTGTGGTCGCCGCTCGCGCCGACGCCCGCCGGGGTGTACAGCGTGCGCACCTCGGCCTCGATCTTGCGGGAGAGGTCCCAGGGGTGCGCGCCGATCCGGACGAACGGTTTCTTGACGTTGATCGGGACCTGCCAGGAGACCGTCACCTCCGTGCTCGGGTCGTTGCCGAAGGCGAGGTGCCGGCCGAACGGGGAGACGAGGGCCCCGTCGACGGACTCGCCGGAGGTGGCGGCGTAGGTGGCCGAGGCCTGGCTGGGGACGGCCGCCTGGGCGACCGCGCCCGGCACGAACACGCCACCCGCGATGGCGCCGAGTGTCACGGCACCGCCCCTGACCATCGTGCGCCGCGAGAATCTCGCGCGCAGGTACTCGTGCTGCTCCGCCATGCTCATGCGCTCTGCGAGCTCCGCGGGTACTCCCATACGAGGAATGTCCATGGCGTCTGAAACTCGTCGACATGGGCAACGGTGCGCAAGACACAGGATGGACAGCTTGCGAACAGAGCCCCATAAGACTTTCAACAGGCGGTTGCCCGATATCGGGCAGGATTCTTGCAAACCTCCCTTCGGTACCCCAGGATCAACCGGGTGCACGACGAACTCGTTGATCATCTGACGCGCTCCTCACCCCTCAACCGGGGCGAGGCACTGCGGGTGATCCAGGACGTGCTCGCCTACTTCGACGAGACGACCGAGCAGTACGTCCGTCGCCGCCACCGCGAGCTCCAGGCCCAGGGCCTGGTCAACGCGACGATCTTCGACCGGATCGAGGCGGACCTGAAATACCGGGCCGTGGCCCCGCCGGAGCTCACCCTCCGGCAGCTGCGCCGGATCGTCTACGGCTAGGAATACGTATATATATGTGCGGAATCGTCGGATACATCGGCAAGCGTGACGTCGCTCCGCTGCTGCTGGAGGGCCTGCAGCGGCTGGAGTACCGCGGCTACGACTCCGCGGGCATCGTGGTGACGACCCCCAAGGCGGCCGGCCTGAAGATGGTCAAGGCCAAGGGCCGGGTCCGTGACCTGGAGGCCAAGGTCCCGGCACGCTTCAAGGGCACCACCGGCATCGCCCACACCCGCTGGGCCACCCACGGCGCCCCCTCCGATGTGAACGCCCACCCGCACCTGTCCGCCGACAGCAAGGTCGCCGTCGTCCACAACGGCATCATCGACAACGCGTCGGACCTGAGGAAGAAGCTGGAAGCGGACGGCGTCGAGTTCCTCTCCGAGACCGACACCGAGGTCCTCACCCACCTCATCGCCCGCTCCCAGCAGGAGAAGCTGGAGGACAAGGTCCGCGACGCCCTCCGGGTGATCGAGGGGACGTACGGCATCGCCGTCCTGCACGCCGACTTCCCCGACCGCATCGTGGTGGCTCGAAACGGCTCCCCGGTGGTCCTCGGGATCGGCGAGAAGGAGATGTTCGTAGCCTCGGACATCGCCGCACTGGTGACGCACACGCGCCAGATAGTGACGCTGGACGACGGCGAGATGGCGACCCTCAAGGCCGACGACTTCCGGACATACACGACCGAGGGCACGCGGACCACGTCCGAGCCGACCACCGTCGAGTGGGAGGCCGCCTCCTACGACATGGGCGGCCACGACACCTACATGCACAAGGAGATCTTCGAACAGGCCGACGCCGTGGACCGCGTGCTGCGCGGCCGCATCGACGACCGCTTCTCCACCGTGCACCTCGGCGGCCTGAACCTCGACGCCCGCGAGGCCCGGCAGATCCGCCGCGTGAAGATCCTCGGCTGCGGCACCTCGTACCACGCGGGCATGATCGGCGCCCAGATGATCGAGGAGCTGGCCCGCATCCCCGCGGACGCCGAGCCGGCCTCCGAATTCCGGTACCGCAACGCGGTAGTCGACCCCGACACCCTGTACATCGCGGTCTCGCAGTCGGGCGAGACGTACGACGTGCTGGCTGCGGTCCAGGAGTTGAAGCGCAAGGGCGCCCGCGTCCTCGGCGTGGTGAACGTCGTCGGCTCGGCGATCGCCCGCGAGGCGGACGGCGGCATGTACGTGCACGCGGGCCCCGAGGTCTGTGTCGTCTCGACCAAGTGCTTCACCAACACCACAGTGGCGTTCGCCCTGTTGGCGCTGCACCTGGGCCGCACCCGCGACCTCTCGGTCCGCGACGGCAAGCGCATCATCGAGGGCCTGCGCAAGCTGCCGGCCCAGATCTCCGAGATCCTCGACCAGGAGGAGGAGATCAAGAAGCTGGCGGCCGAGTACGCCGAGGCCCACTCGATGCTCTTCATCGGCCGCGTCCGCGGCTACCCGGTGGCCCGCGAGGCTTCCCTGAAGCTCAAGGAGGTCTCGTACATCCACGCCGAGGCCTACCCCGCCTCGGAGTTGAAGCACGGCCCCCTCGCCCTGATCGAGCCCGCCCTCCCCACGGTGGCGATCGTCCCCAACGACGACCTCCTGGAGAAGAACCGCGCCGCCCTGGAGGAGATCAAGGCCCGCAGCGGCCGCATCCTGGCGGTGGCCCACCAGCACCAGGAGAAGGCCGACCAGACGATCGTCGTCCCGAAGAACGAGGACGAG
Source organism: Streptomyces prunicolor (assembly GCF_045162825.1). NCBI lineage: Bacteria > Bacillati > Actinomycetota > Actinomycetes > Kitasatosporales > Streptomycetaceae > Streptomyces > Streptomyces prunicolor. The sequence goes on from NZ_CP108676.1 coordinate 4,015,838, forward strand.
TTGGACCCGATCCTGATGGGGATTCCGCTCCAACTCCTGGCGTACCACACGGCGTTGGCGCTTGGGCGGGACATCGACAAGCCGCGCAACCTCGCGAAGTCAGTCACGGTCGAGTAGAGGTCTTGGTCTTTTGCCTTTAGGGGCGCGGGGCTGTATCAATTTGCGGCTCCGCCGCGTGGGCGCGACCAGCCCCCACCGGGCCCGCAGAGGCAAGACAACAGACAGGCCCCCCACGTGTGCCCAACACACATGGGGGGCCTCGCAGTTGACGGCAAGTCAGCCAAGGGCGCTAAGCCGACCTACGGGATGACAATCACAGGCCGCTGCGCCCGCTTCGCCAACCGCCCCGCAACAGAGCCAAAGATGCGCCCGACGATCCCATGGGTCGAGCCCACAACGATCGCATCCGCCTCGTACTCCCGCCCCACCTCTTCGAGTTCATGGCAGATGTCCCCACCACGCTCGACAAGAATCCAGGGCACTTCGGCCAAGTACTCGGCGCACGCCAGCTCAAGCCCCAACACCTCGGTGCGGTGATCCGGCACGTCCACGAAGACCGGCGGCTCACACCCCGCCCAGACAGTCGTGGGCAGCCGGTTGGCGACATGGACGATGACGAGGCCCGAGCCGGAGCGATGGGCCATGCCGATCGCGTAGGCGAGGGCACGCTCGCTGGACGTCGAGCCGTCGAAGCCGACGACGACGCCGTGCTTGAAGGCTGGGTCGCAGGAATGACGTGGCTGTTCCGCCGCCAGGGGCTCGGCCGCCGTGGGATCGGCGACGGGCCGCTTGCGGTCCGCGGGTTCGAAAGATTCGTGACCGGCCATGGGTGTCTCGGCTTTTTGATCCTCTTGGGAGGGGACAACAGGATGCGGCGGAGCTGTGTCCGGGAATCATCTTCCCAACCCCATACCCCCAAGGGTACGGCGGCACTCCTCCTTAGCCCATATCCCGCACATGCTCCGGCGGAGTTCCCCGGAGCATGCACGAGGGGGCGCCCGTAACGCAATGGTTGCTGCCCCGTACAGGCGGTTTGCACAGGATTCACTTATCCGCGCCGCCCCATGTCCCTCCATGGACTGCCGTGGACTGCCCTACAGTGACCGACGCATCGAACACGCGTTGAACCCGGCGAGCCACCGCCGCGTCGAACCCGGCGAGCCGCCGCCCCAGGGAGCACGCCATGTCCGGACACCGCACGACCTCCGAGGGACACCCCAGCCCCGACACCGCGACCGACGTGGTCCGCTGGGCGGTCTTCAGCTGCGTCCTCGTCCCCCTGGTCCTCCTTTGGTACGGCACCTCGCTCGCCGGCGCCACCGGTACGGCCCTGGGCCTCGCGGCCGTCACCGCCGCCTGCCGGGTGCTGCTGCGCCGTTCCGAACAGAGCGAGGCCCGGCTGCTGCCCGAGGAGCCGGCACCGCCACTGGCCGAAGAACAGCCCCCGCACCGCGGCCACCGTCACCGGGCCGGGGCGGGGGCGCACAGGGGCGGGCGGCACGCGGGCGGAAGTGCACCGGTCGACTGACCGGTTTCAGCGCACGCGCCCGACGCTTTTCAGCCAACTTCCGGCCACCGTGCATCCGTTGCCCTCACCACCCCCCAACCCCCGTTCCACCTGCACGGAAAGGGTCTGGGAGGCCTTGCGCACCCTACGGGGATTGGCCACTACGACGAGGCGCACTTCCCTGCACGGCCCACGAGTGCAACGCTTCGTGATCGAATGCTTCACGCCAAGTTGCCATGTCGACAATGTGCCGGTTGCCGAACTGGTCACCCCGGCACCACTGGACACAGTAGATTCGATCTTGACGTCTTACGGCGGGGGACTCGTGCAGGACCGAGGGGAAACGTGCAGGAGCGACACAACCGAGGAGCCGCGACCACCGAGGGGGGCTTAGCAGTATGAGCCACGACTCCACTGCCGCGCCGGAAGCCGCGGCCCGGAAACTTTCCGGGCGACGCCGCAAGGAGATCGTCGCGGTGCTGCTGTTCAGCGGCGGCCCCATCTTCGAGAGTTCCATACCGCTGTCGGTGTTCGGAATCGACCGGCAGGACGCCGGAGTTCCGCGCTACCGCCTCCTTGTGTGCGGTGGCGAAGAAGGCCCGCTGCGCACCACCGGAGGGCTGGAACTCACCACACCGCATGGCTTGGAAGCGATCGCACGGGCGGGCACCGTCGTCGTGCCGGCCTGGCGGTCGATCACCTCGCCACCGCCGGAGGAGGCACTCGACGCGATCCGCCGGGCGCACGAAGAAGGGGCCCGCATCGTCGGCCTGTGCACCGGCGCCTTCGTGCTGGCGGCGGCGGGCCTGCTGGACGGCCGTCCCGCGACGACCCACTGGATGTACGCGCCGACGCTGGCCAAGCGCTATCCGTCGGTGCACGTGGATCCGAGGGAACTCTTCGTCGACGACGGGGACGTGCTGACGTCCGCCGGTACGGCGGCCGGAATCGATCTCTGTCTCCACATCGTGCGGACGGACCACGGCAACGAGGCGGCCGGCGCGCTCGCCCGGCGCCTGGTGGTCCCACCGCGCCGAAGCGGCGGCCAGGAGCGCTATCTCGATCGGTCTTTACCAGAGGAGATCGGCGCCGACCCGCTCGCGGAGGTCGTCGCCTGGGCGCTGGAGCACCTCCACGAACAGTTCGACGTGGAGACGCTGGCGGCACGCGCGTACATGAGCAGGCGTACGTTCGACCGCCGCTTCCGCTCGCTCACCGGGAGCGCTCCCCTGCAATGGCTGATCACGCAGCGGGTGCTCCAGGCGCAGCGCCTGCTGGAGACGTCGGACTACTCGGTGGACGAGGTCGCGGGTCGCTGCGGCTTCCGCTCGCCGGTGGCTCTACGCGGCCATTTCCGGCGCCAGTTGGGCTCGTCGCCCGCCGCCTACCGGGCCGCGTACCGCGCCCGCAGGCCCCAGGGCGACAAGCAGGTGGACGGCGACGGCGCTCCCGGCCAGAGCGGTGGTCCTGGCTCCCTGGGTCCGGCCGGGCTGCCGCCCGCGCTGCACCCGGACGGCCCGGTCCCGATGCAGACCCGTCGTACGGCGGCGAGCGCGCTGTCGGCGGCGGCGTCCGCGTCGGCCTCCTCGGCGGAGAACGGCCGTGAGGCGTACGCCACAAGTCGGGCGGCGAGTCTGCCCGGTCAGCGCAGCGCGCCGTAGGGCCGTAGTACCCGCGACGTAGTAGCGGGAAGGCTCCCGGGGGTTTCCGTCAGGAGATCTCCGGGAGTTTTCGCGTGCCCGGAGCACAAGGTCAGCGCACGGTCGGCTCGGCTGAGCGGCGCGCAGCTTAAGGTTAGACACATGAACGATCGCATGGTGTGGATCGACTGCGAGATGACCGGCCTCTCGCTGTCAGACGACGCTCTCATCGAGGTGGCCGCCCTCGTCACCGACTCCGAGCTGAACGTGCTCGGCGAGGGGGTGGACATCGTCATCCGCCCGCCGGACCAGGCGCTGGAGACGATGCCGGACGTAGTACGCCAGATGCACACCGCGTCCGGCCTGCTCGACGAGCTGGCCGGCGGTACGACGCTGGCCGACGCCGAGAAGCTGGTCCTGGCGTACATCCGGGAGCACGTCAAGGAGCCGGGCAGGGCCCCGCTGTGCGGCAACTCGGTCGGCACCGACCGCGGTTTCCTGCTCCGTGACATGCCGACCCTGGAGGAGTACCTCCACTACCGCATCGTGGACGTCTCCTCGGTGAAGGAGCTGGCCCGCCGCTGGTACCCGCGGGCGTACTTCAACAGCCCCGAGAAGAAGGGCAATCACCGCGCCCTCGCCGACATCCGCGAGTCCATCGCCGAGCTGCGCTACTACCGCGAGGCGATCTTCGTCCCGCAGCCCGGCCCCGACTCGGAGACGGCCCGCACGATCGCCGCGAAACACGTCCAGCCCACCCCGTAAAAGCCGTGCGCGAGCACCCCTTCGGACCCTGTACACTTTTTCTCGGCCGGTCGGAAACTTTCAGAGTGAACGACCGGGCATGGTGGGTGTAGCTCAGCTGGTAGAGCACCTGGTTGTGGTCCAGGAAGTCGCGGGTTCAAGTCCCGTCACTCACCCTGAGTAGTCAGCCGGTGACTTCGGAAACGAGGTCACCGGCTGATTCGTTTTCCGGCAACGTTCTCCGGCAACGGGAGCCCGCCCACAATGGACACCGAACTCATCAGCACCGCACGCCTGGATCTCGTCCCGCTGAGCGCGGCCCACGCGGAGGAGATGGCCACGGTCCTGTCCTCCCCCGCCCTCCACACCTTCACCGGCGGCGAACCGCTGAGCCCCGACGCCCTGGGGACCCGTTACGAGCGCCTGGTCGCCGGCTCCCCGGACCCGGCGGTCTCCTGGCTCAACTGGGTCCTCCGCCTCCGCGCCGACGCCCACCTCACGGGCACCGTCCAAGCCACCGTGACCGGGTCCGAGGCCGAGATCGCCTGGGTGGTCGGAGCACCCTGGCAGGGCCGCGGCTTCGCGAGCGAGGCGGCGCAGGGCCTGGTGTCCTGGCTCACCGCCCGCCCCGCCTTCCGTACGGTCGTGGCGCATATCCACCCGGACCACCGGGCATCCGCGGCAGTCGCCACGGCGGCGGGCCTGACGCCGACCGACGAGTGGCAGGACGGCGAGATCAGGTGGCAGCGCGCCACCCGTCCGTGAACTCCCGTACGCTCGCGAACCGTTCGGCGGGATCGGCACGGGTGGCCCTTTCCAGTACGGCTAGTTGACCCGCCGTACCCCGCCAGGCGCGCTCGCCGTCCCCCGCGTCGAGGAGGAGGCGGGCGGTACGGCCGAGGCCGTAGACCGTCGTACGGATGTCGATGCGGGCGCCGAGGTGCCACTCCTCGGGGGCCATGAAGCGGGCCGAACCCGGGAGTCGGTCCTCCTGGAGGACGAAGGGGCCGGGGCGGTACTCGTCGAGGTCGATGAGGTGGAGGACGTCGGCGCCGAAGTCGTAGAGGAACGCGCCGTCGTAGAGATCCACGGCCACCATCCCCGCGGCCTCCACCGCGAGGTGTGCGTCCAGGACACGGTCCACGGCACGGAGGACAGAGGCGAGGGGCAGGGCGCGGAAACGGGCGCGGGCGGGGCCGTAGAGGGACTCCCCGTGGCGCCAGGGCGTGACGACCGCCGTACGGCCGCTGTCCGCCACGGCGATCCGGTGCAGTTGCGGGACGATCGCCGGGTGCCGTACGGCCCGGTGAAAGTCCCAGGCACGGTCAAGTGAGGCCTGGGCGGGGGCAGTTGTCGCCTCCTTGACGAACCAGCGTTCCCTGTCCGGGAGTTGGACGCCATAGGAGACACACCCGGAGTCCTGTTCGCGGAAGACGCGGAACACCTTGCCCACTGTGCGGAGGTAGGGCTCGGTCGCGGGGATCTCTTCTACGGTCAGGAGGGGGTGGGGAGTCATGGGTGCCAGTTTGGGCGTCGGTGCGGGTCGGTGTGGTCGGTTTGTCGCGTAGGGGGACCGCCTTGGTGAACGGGGCCGCCACTCAGCCGACGGCGCGTTCCGCCTGCTTGAGCAGGAGCAGCCGCGTCAGGACGCGAACGGCGTGGTTACAGCACTCGGTGCCGGTTTCGCCAGGATCACCGGAGTCACTGCCCTCGGCGTGAACCGGCATGCCACCAACAAGCCAAGCCACCTGAGCACCCGAGCACCCGGTGACCCCATCCCTCACGACGACGCCCGCATCACCAACTCCGTTGCCAGCACCGCCTGTCGGCGCTCCAGCCCCCTGGACGTAGCCGGGCGCCGGTCCGCGATCTCGGCCAACAACAGGTCGATCATCGCGCGGCCCATCTCCTCGATCGGCTGGCGGACGCTCGTGAGCGGGGGGTCCATGTGGCGGGCGATGGCCGAGTCGTCGTAGCCGACCAGGGCCACGTCGTCGGGGATCACGCGGCCTTCCTCGCGGAGGACCTGGCGGGCGCCCGCCGCCATCACGTCCGAGCCGGCGAAGACCGCGTCCACGTCGGGGCGGCGGGCCAGCAGTTCCTTCATCGCGCGCCGACCGCCCTCCTCCGTGAAGTCGCCCAGCTGGATGAGGTGTTCGTCCACCGCGTGGCCCGCGTCGAGGAGCGCCTCGCGGTAGCCGTCCACGCGGCGTTGGGCGCCGTACACGTCGAGGCGGCCGGTGATGTGCGCGATGCGGGTGCGGCCTCGGGAGAGGAGGTGTTCCACTGCCGAGCGCGCGCCGCCGTAGTTGTCCGAGTCGACGGACGTCAACGTCTCCGCCGCCGAGCGCGGGCCGCTGATCACCGCGGGAATCTCCAACTGCGCCAGCAGGTCCGGGAGTGGGTCGTCCGCGTGGACCGAGACCAGGAGGACGCCGTCCACCCGGTGTGCCGCCAAGTACTGGGCCAGGCGCTGTCGTTCGCGGTCGCTGCCGGCGAAGATCAGCAGCAACTGCATCTCGGTTTCGGAGAGTTCGGCTCCTACGCCCTTGAGCATGTCCGAGAAGTACGGCTCCGCGAAGAAGCGGGTCTCCGGCTCGGGGACGACGAGGGCGATGGCGTCGGTGCGGTTCGCGGCGAGGGCGCGGGCGGCCGTGTTGGGGACGTAGCCGAGTTCGTCCACCGCCGCCTCGACCGCCGCTCGGGTCGCGTCGCTGACTCTTGGCGAACCGTTGATCACCCGGGAGACCGTGCCGCGGCCCACACCGGCGCGCGCCGCGACCTCCTCCAGGGTCGGCCGGCCGCCACTCCGGCTCCGCGCTCCGTGGCCTGCCATTGGCTCCGCCTCCTGTCGACCCACCCGTTGGCCTGGAATGTAACAGTCCTGATCAGGGAAGAGGGGCGTGAGGAGCCCCGCCTCCGGCCGGATCCACGCCTCCCGCACAGTTAGCTAACAGACGAATAACTGAACGCATCTCTCCGCGTCCGCTCCCTTGACACCCCCGCGCGAACCGACGACTCTTCAACACATCACCGGTGGGAGCGCTCCCACGGTACCTGACACATACACATCCCGCACGTTCCCCGCCCGAGCCGCAGCGTGAACTAACGGGCCCAACAATGCAGTTGGCCGGGGGGTCGGCACGTCAGGCAACAGGAGGACGCAATGCGCACGAGTACCCGACGGTCCCATCGGCTGATGGCCCTCGCGGCCGTCGCCGCGCTGACCACAGGGGTGCTGGCCGGCTGCTCCAGCGACTCGAACGACACCTCGTCGAATTCGAGCGGCGGCACTTCCAAGGGCAAGACCACGCTGACCGTCGGTACCTTCGGCGTCTTCGGCTACAAGCAGGCCGGTCTGTACGACGAGTACATGAAGCTCCACCCGAACATCACCATCAAGGAGGACGTCACCACCCGTACCGACGTGTACTGGCCGAAGGTCCTCACCCGGCTCCAGGCCGGCGCGGGCACCGACGACATCCAGGCCATCGAGGTCGGCAACATCACCGAGGCCGTGCAGACGCAGGCCGACAAGTTCGTCGACCTCGGCAAGGACGTCGACAAGACCCAGTGGCTGTCCTGGAAGAACGCCCAGGCCACCACCAAGGACGGCAAGCAGATAGGCCTCGGCACCGACACCGGCCCGATGGCGATCTGCTACCGCAAGGACCTCTTCAAGAAGGCCGGGCTGCCGACGGATCGCACGCAGCTCGCCAATCTGTGGAAGGGCGACTGGTCGAAGTACGCCGATGTCGGCAAGGACTACATGAAGAAGGCGCCCAAGGGCACCAAGTTCGTGGACTCCGCGTCGTCCGTCTACAACGCGGCCATCGGCGGCGAGAGCCAGCGGTACTACGACAAGGACGGCAACGTCATCTGGGACAAGTCGACCGGTGTGAAGGCGGCTTGGAACGCGGCGATGGACGTGGCGACCAGCAACATGTCGGCGAAGCTGAAGCAGTTCGACCCGACCTGGGACCAGGGCTTCGCCAACGCGAGCTTCGCGACGGTGGCCTGCCCCGCGTGGATGATGGGCTACATCCAGGAGAAGGCGGGCGACTCCGGCAAGGGCAACTGGGACGTGGCGGCGGCGCCGACCGCGGCCAACTGGGGCGGTTCGTTCCTGGGGGTTCCCACGGCGTCCAAGCACCAGGCCGACGCCGTGGCGCTGGCCAAGTGGCTGACCGCACCGGAGCAGCAGGAGAAGGTCTTCGCCAAGCAGGCCAGCTTCCCGTCCACCCCGGCGGCGTACCCGAACCTGAAGCCGGCCGCCGCCACGACGGCCTACTTCTCGAACGCGCCGATCACCCAGATCTTCTCCGACTCGGCGAAGACCATCCCGGTGCAGACCTTCGGCATCAAGGACCAGCCGATCGGTACCGCGATCACTGACGTCGGCATCCTCCAGGTGGAGCAGAAGGGCAAGACCCCGGCCCAGGGATGGAGCGCCGCCACCAAGGAGATCAAGGACGTGCTCGGGCAGTGAGCAGCTCCAAGCAGGCCCTCGCACACCCCGCGCCGGGCTCCGGCGCCGCGCCCGGCGACAAGCCGGGCGCGGCCCGCGGCGCCGGCGGTCGCGGTACGCCGGCTCCCGGCCCGAGTTCGTGGCGGAGCCGGCTGTACCGCTGGGACATGAAGGCGGCGCCGTACGCGTTCATCTCCCCGTTCTTCATCATCTTCGGGGCCTTCGGGCTCATCCCGCTGCTGTACACGGGCTGGTACTCGCTGCACAACGTGCAGTTGTCGTCGCTGGACCACAAGTCGTGGGCGGGGCTGGACAATTACCGGAACCTGTTGTCCTCGGACTTCTTCTGGAACGCCCTGAAGAACACGTTCACCATCGGGCTGATCTCCACCGTGCCGCAGCTGTTGATGGCGATCGGGATCGCGCATCTGCTCAACTACCGGCTGCGCGGCTCGACCGTGTGGCGGGTCGTGATGCTCACCCCGTACGCCACCTCGGTGGCCGCGGCGACCCTCGTCTTCACGCTGCTGTACTCGTGGGACGGCGGGATGGTCAACTGGCTGCTGCACTTCGTCGGCGTGGATGCCATCAACTGGCGTGAATCCACGTGGGGTTCGCAGTTCGCGGTGTCGTCGATCGTGATCTGGCGGTGGACGGGTTACAACGCGCTGATCTACCTCGCGGCGATGCAGGCGATCCCGGGCGACCTGTACGAGTCGGCGGCGATCGACGGCGCGAACCGCTGGCAGCAGTTCCGCCATGTGACGGTCCCCCAGTTGCGCCCGACCATCCTCTTCACAGTGGTCGTCTCCACCATCGGCGCGACCCAACTCTTCGGCGAGCCCCTGCTGTTCGGTGGGGTCAGCGGTTCGAAGGGCGGCTCCGAGCACCAGTACCAGACGCTCGGTCTGTACATGTACGACCAGGGCTGGATCATCGGCAACCTCGGCAAGGCGTCCGCGATCGCCTGGTCGATGTTCCTGATCCTGCTGATCGTCGCCGCGATCAACCTGCTGTTCACCCGACGGCTGAGGAAGTCCCAATGACCACAAGCGAACTGACAGCCCCTCAGGACGCCGTGCCCGTACGGGAGGTGCGCGCCCCTCGCCGCCGTGTCATGGGCGCGGGCAAGCAGATGCACGGGGGCCCGCTCACCTACGCCGTCCTCATCCTCCTCGCGCTGGTCTCGCTGGCCCCGCTGGTGTGGACGGCGATCGCGGCCTCGCGCAACAACCAGCGGCTCGCCGAGACCCCGCCACCGCTGTGGTTCGGGGCGAACCTGTTCAAGAACCTCCAAGCCGCCTGGGAGCAGGCCGGCATGGGCACCGCGATGTTCAACTCCACGGTCGTCGCGGGCTCGATCACCATCGGCACGGTCCTGTTCTCCACCCTGGCGGGCTTCGCCTTCGCCAAGCTGAAGTTCAGGTTCTCCAGCACGCTGCTCCTGCTGACCATCGGCACGATGATGATCCCGCCCCAACTGGCCGTCGTACCGCTGTACTTGTGGATGGCTGACCTGCACTGGTCCAACCACCTCCAGACGGTCATCCTGCCGACGCTGGTCAGTGCCTTCGGTACGTTCTTCATGCGCCAGTACCTGGTCCAGGCCCTCCCCACCGAACTGATCGAGGCGGCGAGAGTGGACGGCGCGAGCAGCCTGCGGGTGGTGTGGCACGTGGTCTTCCCGGCGGCCCGCCCGGCCATGGCGGTCCTCGGACTCCTGACCTTCGTGATGGCCTGGAACGACTTCCTCTGGCCGATCATCGCCCTCAACCAGCAGAACCCGACCGTCCAGGTCGCCCTGAACTCCCTGGGCACCGGCTACATCCCCGACCAGTCGGTGATCATGGCGGGCGCGCTGCTCGGCACGCTGCCGCTGCTGATCGCCTTCCTGCTCTTCGGCAAGCAGATCGTGGGCGGGATCATGCAGGGCGCGGTCAAGGGCTGACGGTTCGCCGCCTTCCTCATCTCGGTTCTCTTCTACGTCAGTTGGGGAGCCGGGGCACCGCCGCCCCGGTCTCTCCGGCCCCCTCCTCCACTATGGGAGCGCTTCCATGCCTGAGCCCATTACACCTGTCACCTTCCCTTCCGCCTTCCTCTGGGGCGCCGCGACCTCCGCTTACCAGATCGAGGGGGCGGTGCGGGAGGGCGGTCGTACGCCCTCGATCTGGGACACGTTCAGTCATACGCCGGGCCGTACGGCCGGTGGTGAGCACGGTGACATCGCTGTCGACCACTACCACCGCTACCGCGACGACGTGGCGCTGATGGCGGACCTGGGCCTGACGGCGTACCGCTTCTCGGTCTCCTGGCCGCGGGTGCAGCCGACCGGCCGGGGCCCGGCGGTCCAGGTGGGCCTGGACTTCTACCGCCGTCTGGTGGACGAGCTGCTGGCGGTCGGCATCAAGCCGGCGCTGACCCTCTACCACTGGGATCTGCCGCAGGAGTTGGAGGACGCGGGCGGCTGGCCGGAGCGCGACACGGCGTACCGCTTCGCCGAGTACGCGCAGATCATGGGCGAGGCGCTGGGCGACCGTGTGGAGCAGTGGATCACGCTCAACGAGCCCTGGTGCAGCGCGTTCCTGGGCTACGGCTCGGGAGTGCACGCGCCGGGCCGTACGGACGCGGCGGCTTCGCTCAAGGCGGCGCATCACCTCAACCTGGCGCACGGGCTGGCGACTTCGGCGCTGCGCGCGTCGATGCCGGCCCGCAACTCGGTCGCGGTGAGCCTCAACTCATCGGTCGTCAGGCCCGCTTCGCAGTCCCCGGAGGACATGGCGGCGGCCCGCAAGATCGACGACCTGGCCAACGGGGTGTTCCACGGGCCGATGCTGCACGGCTCGTATCCGCAGTCCCTCTTCGAGGCGACGAGGTCGGTCACGGACTGGTCGTTCGTCCAGGACGGCGACCTGACGCTCATTCACCAGCCGCTGGACGCACTGGGGTTGAACTACTACACCCCGACGCTGGTGGAGGCGGCGGAGGCGGCCCCGGCGGGCCCGCGGGCGGACGGTCACGGCGTGAGCGCGTACACCCCCTGGCCGGGCGCGGACGACGTGGCGTTCCTCCAGACGCCGGGCGAGCGCACGGAGATGGGCTGGACGATCGATCCGACGGGCCTGTACGACCTGATCACGCGGTACACGAGGGAGGCGCCGGGACTGCCGTTGTACGTGACGGAGAACGGCGCGGCCTACGACGACAAGCCCGACCCGGAGGGCAACGTCCACGACCCCGAGCGGATCGCGTATCTGCACGGCCACCTGTCGGCGGTGCGGCGCGCCATCGCCGACGGGGCGGATGTGCGGGGCTATTACCTCTGGTCGCTCATGGACAACTTCGAGTGGGCGTACGGCTACGAGAAGCGGTTCGGGGCGGTGTACGTGGACTACGCGACGCTGGCGCGGACGCCGAAGTCGAGCGCGCGGTGGTACGGGGAGGCGGCTCGGACGGGGGTGCTGCCTGGGGTGCAGGGGGTCTGACCGACGGGGGTGAGGGGGACGGGGCGCGGTATGCCGTGGGGGCGTGCCGCGCCCCGTCCTCGATGCCACCGAGGGGGACCCGTATCCATGAGGCGAGACCGCCCTTGCCAAGCGCTAAATAGAGTGATTCATTCGATCCGCAAGTGAATGGATACACGTCAAGCGCGAGGAGAGGTCCGTGGCCGCCCCTGAGATCACCGCTGTCACCCTGGGCCCGGAGCCGATCAGCATCGAGCAGTTCGTCGCGGTCGCCCGGCACGGTGCGCGGGTCGAGTTCGACGCGGCGTACGTCGACCGGGTCCGCAAGTCCCGCGCGCTGGTGGAGCGCTTCCTCGCCGAGAACCGCCTCGTCTACGGCGTCACCACCGGGTTCGGTGACAACGTCACGGAGGTCATCGCCCCGGCGGACGCCGAGCGGCTCCAGCGCAACATCGTGCGCTCGCACGCCGTGTCGGTCGGGGAGCCGTTGCCCGTCGAGGTGGTTCGTGCCATCGCGTTGATGGAGTTGGTCGGGCTCGGGGAAGGGTTCTCCGGCATCCGGTTCGAGACGCTGGAGCTGATCCGGCGGATGCTCAACTCCGGGGTCACGCCGCACGTTCCCGGCGAGGGTTCCGTGGGCTATCTGGCCCCCGAGGCGCACATGGCGCTCGTACTGCTGGGAGAGGGCCGGGCCTGGTACGGCGGCGAACTCCTGCCCGGTGCCGAGGCGTTGGCCCGGATCGGCGAACGGCCGACCCGACTCGCCTGCAAGGAGGGGCTGTCGCTGACGAACGGGACGCACTCGGTCACCGCGATCGCCGTCCTGGCCGCCCATGACGCCGAACTCGCGGCGACCACAGCCGACGTGGCCGCGAGCCTGTCGGTGCAGGCACTCAAGGGCACCGTCCGCGCCTACGACGCCCGGATCCAGGAGCGGAAGCGACACCCCGAGCAGGCCGCCGTCGCCGAGAACCTGCGACGGCTGACCGAGTCCAGCGCGATCAGCGCCGAGTTCCTCGATCACCGGCTCCAGGACGCGCTCTCCCTGCGTGCCGTACCGCAGATGCACGGTGGTGCGAAGCGGGCACTGGCGCAGGCGCGGGAGGTCATCGTCGAGGAACTCCACTCTGTGGGCGACAACCCGGTCATCCACCCCGAGGGCGAGGACGGGGTCGCGCTGAGCGGGGCGAACTGCGACAGCACGTACGTCGGGATCCAGGCCGACTCCATGGTCAACGCGATGACCGTGCTGGCCAAGGTCTCCGAACGCCGTACCGACCGCATGGTCAACAGCAACTTCAGCGAACTGCCCGCCTTCCTGGTCCGGCAGCAACCGGGGCTCAACAGCGGCTACATGATCGCCCAGTACACGGCCGCCGCCCTGACCATGGAACTGCGCGGCCTGGCCGTCCCCGCCTCCGCCGACAACGTCACTACCTCCGCCAACCAGGAAGACACCGTCAGCAACGGTTACTTGGCGGCTCTGAAGGCTTACCGCGCGGCCCGCAAGCTCGGCTACGTCCTCGCGATCGAGCTGATGTGCGCGACCCAGGCCCTCGACCTCCTCGCACCGCTCTCGCCCTCACCGGCCGCGGAGGCACTGCGGGCCCGGATCCGGGAAACCGTGCCGGCCGTCGACGAGGACCGGGTCTTCCATGCCGACATCGAGCACATCGCCGAACTCGTGCGCGGCGGGGATGTGTTGAGGGCCGTAGAGGGTGTCGTGGGGGCACTGCGCCGCTGACGTCGGGCCAAAGGACGAAAGACCCCGCCGCCATTCACAGCCGCCCCTCAGATCCCCCGCAGCGGCCTCTCAGCCCCAAGGCGTCTGATCTCTACGTACGGGGTGATTCGATCCCGGCGCAGACGGGAGGACGTCATGTTTTTCATCGTGTTGGTGCTGCTGGCCCTGATCGTCGGCGGGGCCGTCGCCTTCAGCAAGAGGCAAGCGGGCGGCGGGAGTTCACGGTTCGGCACCAGCGGCTACGGCCCCGGCCCCGGCCCCGCTTCGCAGTCCTACGACGCCGACGCCGGCGCCGAGGCCACCCGCTGGGTGGAGCGGCTGGGCGGGAGTCTGTCGACGCTGGACGCCGGTGGGAACACCGCCGCCCGGCAGGCCCTCGCCGACGCCACCGAGCGGCTCCGCGCGGCCGAGGGGCAACTCGCCGTCGCCTACTCGCCGATGCAGTACGGGCTCGTGACGCAGACCGCCGTCGAGGGGCTGCATCACATCCGTACCGCCCGTGGGGCACTGGGACTTGACCCCGGGCCCGAGTTGCCCGCGCAGGGTGCCGGCGGACAGGTCACGGTCGGTGGGCAGACGTACACCTCCTCCGCGCGGCCCGGCACGAACACGCCGTACTACTACCCCGGCGGGGTCGTCAACGGCCGTTCCGTGGGCGGGGGTTGGTACAGCACCCCGTGGTGGAAGACCGCCCTTGTCGCAGGTGCCGCCGGGGTCGGTGGCATGTTGCTCGCGGACGCGCTGTTCGACGGGTTCCACCATCACGGGCCGCACGGTGGGATGTTCGGCGGTGGGCCGGGGGGACCCGGTGGGTTCGGGGGGTTCGGCGGGCCCGGGGGGTTCTGAGTCGGTGGACCGCCTGGTCGGGCGCTGGGTTCCGGGCACCCGACCAGGTCCGCGCCCGGTTACAGATACGGGCGGGTGATCAGCTCGATCGCGTGGCCGGCGGGGTCCTTGAAGTACACGCCTCGGCCGCCGTGTTCGTCGTTGATCTCGCCCGCGCGGCGCATCTGCGGATCGGCCCAGTGCTCGATGTCGCGGTCACACAGCCGCCGGTAGGCGCGGTCGAACAACTCGTCGTCGAGCAGGAACGCGTAGTGCTGCATCTGGATCTCCACCGGTGGCTCGGCGAACTGCAGGAGCACTCCGTCGGTGAGCTGGATGTTCGTGAACGGGCCCCAGGACGGCGCTTCGGAGAGTTCCAGCAACTCCCGGAAGAAGCGAGCCGATTCGTTGCGGTCCTTGGCGGCGATGATGGTGTGGTTGAACGTGGCTGTCATGCGGATGACCTCGCTGTGGTTCGACACGGGAATGGGACTCGCGATACGCGAGTGCCGGGGGTCCGCGTGCCGAACCGAGGGGGTGCGTGCTCCGCACCCACCGTGCGGTCAGCCCTCCACCGGATGGCCGATCCGTGTGTGGCGTGGTAGCGCCGGTCCGGTGTTCACGTCGGAGGACGTTACTTGATCGGACCGGCTGTCACAACGGGCTCAACTGGAAGGGTGTCAGCCCTTGTTGGCGCCCAGTGTGAGACCGCTGACGAACTGGCGCTGGAGCGCGAAGTACACGACCAGGGTCGGGATCGCGGTGAGCAGGGCGCCGGCCGCGACCAGGTTGGGGTCGGTGAAGTACTGGCCGGAGAGGTTGTTCAGGGCGGAGGTGATCGGCATGTTCTCGCCGGTCGAGATCAGCACGATCGCCCAGAAGAAGTCGTTGTAGATCCAGATGGAGAGCAGGGTGGCCAGGGCCGCCATCGCCGGTTTGCACAGGGGCAGCACGATCTGCCAGTACATCCGCCACACCGACGCCCCGTCGACCAGCGCGGCCTCGGTCAGTTCGTGCGGCAGCATCCGCATGTAGTTGCTCAACACGAAGGCGCAGAAGCCCGATTGGAACGCCACGTGGATGAGGACCAGGCCGAGCGCGGAGTCGTAGAGCTTGCCGCTCATCGTGATGCCGGGCAGGTCGATCAGCAGGTACAGGCGGTACAGCGGGGTGATGATGACCTGCTGGGGCAGCAGGTTGCCGGCCGTGAAGACCAGCAGCAGGGCGATGTTGAGCCGGAAGTCGAAGCGGCTGACGTAGAACGCGACCATCGACGCCAGCAGCAGCGTGAGCAGCACGGCCGGGACCGCGATGATCAGTGTGTTGACGAAGTAGTGGATCATGTCGGACTGCTGGAACGCGTTCTTGAAGTTGTCGAAGTTCAGCGTGTCCGGCCAGGAGACGTAGCCCTTGTCGCTGGTCTCCGAGTACGGGCGCAGGGCCGCGTAGACCGCCCACAGCAGCGGGGCGAGCCAGGCCAGCGAGGTGACGACGAGGAACGTGTGCAGCAGGACCCGGGCCGGGCGCAGCGGGGTGCGCTGCTTCACGCCGAGCGCGGCGGTGGGGGTGGTCATGCGCGCCGCTCCTTCCGGAAGGTCGCGATCAGGTACGGGATGATGACCACGAGGGAGATGACCAGCAGGACGACGGCGATCGCCGACCCGTAGCCGATCCGGCTGGACTCACCGACGATGTTGTTGGTGATCAGGATCGACAGCAACTCGGTGCCCTGGGCGCCCTTGTTGAAGACCCACACCAGGTCGAAGGCGCGCAGCGACTCGATGATCGTGACGACCAGGACGACCGTGTTGGTGGGGCGCAGGGTCGGGAAGATGACGTTCTTGAACGTCTGCCACTCGTTCGCGCCGTCCAGGGCCGAAGCTTCCCTCAGCGATGGGTCCACGCCCTTCAGGCCGGCCAGGTACAGGATCATCATGTAGCCGGCGTGCCGCCAGGACGCGGCGATCAGGACGGCCCACAGGTTGAGCTTGGGGTCGCCGATCCAGTCGATGTAGTGGCCGGGCTTGTTGGCCCCGATGAGGCTGTTGATCAGGCCGGTGTCGGGGTTGTAGATCAGCTGCCAGACGAATCCGGTGACCGCCAGCGACATCACGACCGGCAGGAAGAACGCGGTCTGGTAGACGCGGCTGAAGCGGATGTTCTTGTCCAACTGGACGGCCAGGAACAGGCCGAAGGGCGTCGGCAGCAGGATGAGCACGACGAACCAGATGACGTTGTGCTCGAGGGCGGGCCAGAACTGCGGGTTGTCGGTGAACAACTGACGGAAGTTGTCCAGCCCGACCCACTTGATGGAGTCGAAGCCGATGCCGTCCCAGCTGGTGAAGGCCAGGGCGATCGAGGCGAGGGCGGTGACCCAGACCAGGGCCACGTGCAGGACCGTCGGCACGCCCGCCATGAAGGCGAGCGTGATGCGGTCACGGCGGGTCAGCAGGCGCTTGGCGCCCTGCGGGACCCGCTTGTTCTCGGGCGCGGGGCCCGGAGGCGGAACGGCGTCCGCCTCCGGGCTCGTCGTAGTCGTCTCGGAGATCATGAGGAGGCGAAGATCGTCTTCTTCTGGCGCTCGATCGAGGACAGCAGACTGTCGACGCCCTTGGGGTTCTGGAGGAACTTCTGCAGGCCGGGCTGCATCACCGTCGAGGTGAAGTCCGGACGGGAGTCGCGGTCCATGAACTGGGTGAGGCTCTTGGCGGCGCCGATCATATCGTACGCCTTCTTCTGCAGCGGCGAGTACGCGGCGGTGGAGGCCTTGCTGGAGGCGGCCACCACGCTCGGGTCGGTCTTGAGGTAGAGCTCCTCGGCCGCCGGGCTGCCCAGGTACTCCAGGAGCTTGACGACACCGTCGTGGTTCTTCGGGGACTTGCTGACCATGAAGCCGTCGGTGGGCGCCTCGACGGTGTCCTGGCCGTACGCGGAGTTGATCTCCGGGAAGGGGAAGAAGTCGAGGTCGTCGAGGTCGGCCTGCTTGGTGAACTGCTGCGCCACGAAGGAGCCCAGGACGTACATGCCGGACTTCTTCGCCACCAGGCCCTGGGCGGCGTCCTGCCAGGTGCGGCCCATGAAGCCGTCCTGGTGGTACGGGAGGAGCTCGGCCCAGTGGTCGAAGACCGCCTTGACCTTCGGGTCGGTCCACGCCTCCTTGCCTGCCATCAGGGACTTGTGGAAGTCGTAGCCGTTGAGGCGGAAGTTGATCTGGTCGAAGGTGCCCATCGCCGGCCAGGCGTCCTTGTCGCCGAAGGCGATCGGGACCAGGCCGTCGCTCTTCATCTTCTTGCACAGGGCGACCAGTTCGTCCCAGGTGGTGGGGACGGTGTAGCCCTTCGCCGTGAAGACGCTCTTGCGGTAGAAGACCGCCCACGGGTACGTGGTCAGCGGCACGAAGTAGTACTTGCCGTCCTCGCCCTTGCTGAGCTTCTTCATCGCGTCGGGGAAGTTGTCCCCGATCTTCGCCCACACGTCGTCGATGGGCGAGGCGAGCTTCTTGGCCGCGAAGAACTGCATGCGGTACCCGGCGAACCAGTTGAACACGTCGTCCGGCGTGCCCTGGAGGTAGGAGTTGATCTGCTCCTGGAAGGTGTTGTGGTCCTTCGTGTTGACCTTGACGGTGACGCCGGACTGCTTCGTGAAGGCCGTGTACATGCTCGCGTAGGCCTTCTTCGGCACCGCGTCGGACTGGTTGGAGCCGAGGGAGACGGTCTTCGGGTCGGACGAGCTGCCGCTGCTGCCGCAGGCGCTCAGCAGGGGTATGCCGGCGCCGAGCACGGCAGCGCCACCTATGCCGCGCAGGACGGAGCGGCGACTGGCGGCGGGGAGAGAGAAGTCGGGCATGAACGGCTCCTGACGGACAGGGTTCGGCCGGAATGCGCCACGCCCCAGGTCTTCGTAACCGACCAGAAACCAACGCGACCAAACACGGTGGCGTAATAACAGTCCTATGTCTGGTCATGCGTCAACACCCGCCACCTTCATTTGTCGAAACGTAATCGACACTCAGGAGCAAAAGGAGCGAACGTACGACCGAGGGGCCGCACGTCCGCTCCGGGGTGACCGGGGTCACGGGGTCCACGAGGGGCCCCGGGCCCATGGGGCGCCTACTGGAAGGCCGCGAAGGCCTTGGTGAAGGCGGACGGGGCCTGGACGATCGAACTGCAGGTCGCGTCCGCACTGGGCTTGGCACCGCCGGGGCACTGCTTGTCACGGGTCGCGGACCACATCGAGAGGCCGCCCAAACCCTTCGCCTTTGCGAATGCCGCCAACCCGTTCGCGTCCTCGACCGTGAAGACCTCCGATGACACGTCGTTGACACCGATCATCGGGGTCACTGCAACCGCTTTCCATGCAGAACTGTCCGAGAGCCCGAGAATGCTCTTGACTTGGGCTTGTGTAGCAGTAGCCGCTTGCTGTGAGTACGTTCCCATATTTCCGCTGTACGCCGGTCCGTAGTCCATCGCCATGATGTTGACCGTGTTGATCTTGACGCCGTTGGACTTGGCATTGGACAACAGGTTCACCCCGTCCTGGGTCAGACCCTCGGGCATCACGGGGAGCGTGTAGGAGACGTCCAGGTTCGGGTGCTGCTGCTGGAGCTTGGCTATCGCCTGGGCGCGGATCGTGTTGGCCGCCGTGTTGGGCAGCGCGCCGCCCTCGATGTCGAAGTCGACCTTGGTCAGGCCGTACGCGTCCACGACCTTGCCGTACGCCGTCGCCAGCGCGCTCGCCGAACCGCACGTCGTCGCCAGCTCGGAGCCGGACGCGCCGCCGAAGGAGACCCGGACGTCACCGCCCTTGGCACGCAGCGCGCCGATCTGCGAGGCCACCCCGTCGCTGCCGAGGTCAGAGACCCCGCCCCACTTCGGGGTACAGCCGCCGCCGTCGGTGATGAAGGCGAGGTTGTAGTTCTTCACGCCGGTCGCGGTGACGTTGGCGAGCAGGTCGAAGGCGGGATAGAGGGAGGTGTCGACGTAGGGGGCGAAGCCCGCGCCGGCCGTCGTGCCGGTGCCGGTGCTCTGGGTCGGGGAGGCGGTGGGAGTGGCCGTGGGCTTGGGGGTGGCCGTGGGGGTGGGCTTGGAGGTCGGCGAGGCGGTCGGCGTGGGCGTCGGTGACGAGGTCGTCGGGCGGCCGGTCGGCTCGGGGGTCGCGGTGCCGTCCGCCGAGCACTTGGCGTTGTCGACGAGACAACTGGTCGGCTGGCCCGTGCCGTTGACCACGAAACCGACCGTGACCGACTCGCCGGCCGCGAGCCCGTCCGTGTCCCACTTCGGCGGCTTCACGGTGACGCGCTGCCCGCTCACGCTCGACTCGGCGTTCCACAGCGAGCTGAGCTTCGATCCCGACGGGAGGTCGAACTCCAGCGTCCAGTCCTTCTTCGTGGCCCCGGTCGTGTTCGTGACGACGTACTGCGCGGTGTATCCCGTCGACCACTCGCTGGTTCTGGTGTAGGCCGCGCCCACGCTCGCCGCCTGGGCGATGCCGGTCAGCATGATCGCGCCGCCACCGACGACCGCGGCGGCGACCGCTCCGCCGATCACCTTGTTCCTCTTGCTGATCCTGCGCCGGTGCGTGCTCATCGCGTGCCTGCTTTCGCCGTACGGGGGTGGGGTGCGGCAGCACGCTAGCGATCCGGAACCGGGCAAAACGCCTGATCCGGACGGGAGTTCGCGATCTTAGGGTGCGCTTAAGGGAGGGATCGGGAGCGGTTAAAGGTAGAGACCAATTTCCCGCGCCGACGCCGTCGTACGGCTCCCCGATGCCCGTTGCGCTCCGGCTCCCGCCCATCCAGCTGGATCCAGATCCGCACCTCGGTGCCGCCGAGCATCGAGGACCCGATGCGGACGTCCCCGCCGGTCGACTCCGCGAGCCGACGCACGATGTCCAGGCCGAGCCCGGTCGACCCGGCGCTGCCGGAACCGCGCCCGCGGGCCATCGCCGCCTCGGGGTCGCGTATGCCGGAGCCCGCGTCCGAGACGAGCACGATCACCGCGTCCTCGCTGTTGTGCACGTCGACCGCGAAGGCCGTGCCCTCGGCGGTGTGCCGGAACACATTGCCGAGCAGCGCGTCCAGGGCCGCGACCAGGTCGGCGCGGGCCACGGGTATGCGCACCGGCCGCTCCACCCCGGCGACCCGCACCTTGCGGCCTTCGTCCTCGGCGAGCGCGGACCAGAACCGCATCCGCTCACGCACCACCTCGGCCGCGTCGCACCCGGCACCGGGCCCGGCCGCCACGGTCTGCGGCTTGGCCTCGCGCGCGGTCCGGATGATCGTGTCGACCTCCCGCTCCAACTGCGCGACGGCGGTCCGCGTCTGCTCGGCGGCGGGCCCGTCCCCGAGCGAGGCCGCGTTGAGCCGCAACACGGTGAGCGGCGTCCGCAGCCGGTGCGACAGATCCGCCGCCAACTCCCGCTCATTGGCGAGCAGTTGTACGACCTGGTCGGCCATGGAGTTGAACGCGACCGCCGCCAGCCGCAGTTCGGTCGGCCCCTCCTCGGGCACCCGTGCCCCCAGCTTCCCCTCCCCCAGTTCGTGCGCGCCCTCGACGAGGCGCTGCGCGGGCTGCACCATCCGTACGCCCAGCCGGTCGGCGACCGCGACGGACCCGACGATCAGCGCGATGCCGACCCCGGCGAGCACCGCCCAGGCAGTCCCGACGCCGTTGCTGACCTCGGACTCCGGGACGTAGACCTCGACGACGGATATCTCGCCGGAGCTGAGCGCGACCGGCTGGAGCAGGACGGAGCCGCCGGGCACCTCGGTGGTGGAGGCGCGGCCCAACTTCCGTACGGTCGCGATGTCCTTGCCCGCGGCGCGCTGCAGCCCGATGTCGAGGGCGGCTTTCCCCTCCCCCGCCGGTATGTGGACGGCCATCCCGGAGTCCGCGCCCGCGGAGGCGACGACCTTCTCCAACTGGTCCCGGTCCGTGGTGATCGACAGTGCGGGGGCGACGGCGGCGGCCTCCCGCTCGGCGTTCGAGAAGGCGCGGTCGCGGGCCATCTCCTTGATGACCAGGCCCAGCGGCACCGCGAAGGCGACGACGACCATCGCCGCGATCGCCAGACAGACCCTGACCAGCGCCCACCTCATCGCAGCGACTCCGCTCCCGGTGGCTCCAGCTTCACGCCGACACCCCGCAGGGTGTGCAGATAGCGTGGCTGCGCCGCCGTCTCCCCCAACTTCCTTCGCAGCCAGGACAGATGGACGTCGATGGTCTGGTCGTCGCCGTAGGACTGCTGCCACACCTCGGCGAGGAGTTCCTTGCGCGGTACGACGACTCCGGGGCGGCCCGCGAGGAAGGCGAGGAGGTCGAACTCGCGCCGGGTGAGGTCGAGTCGGACGCCGTCCAGCTCGGCCTGGCGGCGCAACGGGTCGACGGTGAGGCCGCCGACGCGGATCACCGTGGACGGGGGTGCCTCGCCGGTGGTGGCACGGGAACGTCGTAGAACCGCGGACATGCGGGCGGAGAGATGGTCGACCGAGAAGGGCTTGGTGAGGTAGTCGTCCGCGCCCGCGTTGAGCAGCCGGACGATCTCGCTCTCGTCGTCCCGAGCGGTGGCGATGATCACGGGTACGTCAGTGATCCCGCGCAGCATCTTCAGTGCCTCGGACCCGTCCAGGTCGGGCAGTCCGAGGTCCAGGATGACCACGTCGAAACGGAAATGGGCGACCTCGCGCAGCGCCTCAAGTGCCGTACCGACACTGCGCACCGTGTGCGCGGCATCGGTCAGATGCCGGATGAGGGCGGAGCGTACGAACTGGTCGTCCTCGACCACGAGCACACTTGCCATGCGCCGCACCGTAGCCCATGCGGGCTACGCGCATCCGGGCCTGTGGACAACTCCCCCTCTGTGGACAAGCGGTGCGGGACCGACGGGACACCTGTGGGGCGCGTGAGGCAGTATGGCGGCGATGCCCACGTTGCCCAGAGGACTCGTCAACGGATTCGTCCACGTGCTGGCCTGGTCGCTCGCCACCGGCGCGGCCGTCACGCTGTCCTGGTGGGGCGTCCACACGGTCATGACGGGCACGGCCTACGACCCGCCGCGCGCCCTGCCCATCACGGCGGCCGGCGCGACCGAGCAGGCGGCCCAGCCACCGGCCTCGGCACCGGTTCGCGCCGAGTCCCCGCCGAGCCCGACGAGCACCCCGACCCCGACCCGCACCCCCGGCCCGACCCCCACGAAGACGACGAGCACGAGCCCGTCCCCCGCCGCTTCCCCCTCCGGCCAGGTCAAGAGTTACGCCACGGACGGCGGGCGGGTGGTACTCGAACTCGACACCTCACCGGCCTATGTGACGCTCGTGTCGGCGACGCCGGGTACGGGCTGGTCGATGCAGGTGTGGAAGGAGCCCTCGTGGCTCCGGGTGGAGTTCACCAAGGGCACGGGCAAGGTGTCGGTGATCTGCACGTGGCACGACGGGGCGCCGCGGGTGGACGTCGGTAACTACTGAGTTTCCCGGGTGCGTTGCTGGGGTGCGTTGCTTCGGCTAGCGGAACACGGACGGGGGCGGTGCCGGTGAGGCGACCGCCGCGGCGTCCGTCACGGGTACGGCTCCGCCGGTGAAGTCGGTGAGTTCGCGGCCGTGTTGGAGCCGGCCAGGGTGGGGATCGGAGGCGGCGCGCCGGGTCAACTCGGCGAACGGCAGCGGGTGGTCGGAGGCGACGAGCACCGCGTTGCCGAACCGCTTGCCGCGCAGCACGGTCGGGTCGGCGATCAGCGCGCGTTCCGCGAACCGGGCGGCCACGGTGGCGATTTGGCCGCGCAGGTGGGCGAGCGGGGGTCCGTCGGCGAGGTTGGCGGCGTAGAACCCACCGGGCTTGAGGGCCCGGCGCACCTCGTCGAGAAACTCGGTGGAGGTGAGATGGGCGGGCGTACGGGCCCCACTGAACACATCCGCCACGACGAGATCGGCCCACTCCTCGGGCACCTTCGCGAGGCCCGCGCGGGCGTCGGTCGACCGCACCCGGATCCGCGCGTTCGGGTCCAACGGCAGCTCCCGCCGGACCAGTTGGACCAGCGCCGCGTCGAACTCGACGACCTGCTGGGTGGATCGGGGCCGGGTCGCGGCGACATACCGGGCGAGCGTGAGGGCACCACCGCCGAGGTGCACGACGTGGATGGGCTTCCCGGCCGGCGCGACGAGGTCGATGACGTGCCCGAGCCGGCGCTGGTACTCGAAGGAGAGATACGCCGGGTCGTCGAGATCGACGTACGACTGCGGCGCCCCGTCGATCAGCAGCGTCCAGGCACGCGCGCGTTCCCGGTCGGGTATGAGCTCGGCGAGCCCACCGTCGACGGGTTCGACGACGGCTTCGGCAGTGGCGGCACCACCACGCCGGGTACTCCTGGACTTTCCCATTGCCCCATTATCGACGGACGGGGATGGTCCGGCGCGGCATCGCGCCCCTAGGGGCGCGGGGCTGTGTCGATATGCGGCTCCGCCGCGTGGGCGCGACCAGCCCCCACCGGCCCGCGGGTCGATCACCGCCCGCCCCGCGGAGCTACCGGCAGCCGTCCGCCGCCTCGATCAACCGAGCCGCCTCACCCAGCGCGGCCCGCAGGACCTCCGGGTCGGTCGCGAGGTCGGCGTCACCGGGGGGCAGCAGCCAGTCCGAGCCCTCGACAGGCGGCTCGGGGTCAGGGGCCAGACGCAGGCCCCGGCCGTTGGTCTCCGTACACGTGCTGCCCGGCAGGTCCCACGCCGCCGCCGTGCCCGGCGGTACCAGGAAGCCGAGGGTGTCGTCGCCGTCGTCGTGCAGGACGGGGCCGACCCCGTCGCACGCCCCGCGCCGCAGGATGTCGACCGCCTCCAGGCCCTGCCGCGTCGGCACCGTCACCAGATCACAGGCCGAGTCCACGAACGGTGGCGCACTGTACTCCGCGCTCGGCATTCGAGGATCGACGCTCTGACTGGTCTCCATCCCGGTCTGCACCACGGAACCCCTCCTTGGACGAGCGGGTCGGGAGTCGGGTGGCTCCCGGGTCCATGGAGTTCAACGCGTTGAAGCGTCAACGGCTACGGCACAAGTCAGCCGCAAAGGATGGCAGTTCATGGCAGATCCCGGATGAGATATCCGGTTTGTAGCCAAACCCTGCGTGGCGGGTCATGCACAGCAGGTACGTTCTTGCCCGCTGGAAACAGGGCGTCACTCAACAAGTCACCCTGAATCCGGCATGGTTCGACGGTTCGCACGAGAGGACCCGGCCATGGCGTCGTCAATGGTGACCCCGTCCCCGCTCCCCCGACCACCGAGACCCAACCTCGCCTTCCGGCGGCTGCGCGGACCGCGCTCACCGGCGGAATTCGCCGCGGCCGTACGCCGGTCCGCGCGGGAGATCGGCGAGCGGGTCAGCTGCGACGCGCGCTACGTAGGCCGCGTCGAGGCCGGTGAGATCCGTTGTCCCAACTACGCGTACGAACGGGTGTTCCTGCACATGTTCCCCGGCCGCACGCTCGCCGACCTCGGCTTCGCGCCCCGCTCGTCCGTACGCGGACGCGGGGCGCGCGCCGCCGAGGACACGCCCCCCGCACACCTCACGAGCCCGGCCCTCACCACGGATGAGGCGGCCAGAACGGGTGAGACGCGGGACGTGTACGAGCCGTATGACACGCAGGACCCGTACGACACGCACGAGAACCACGAGGAGAGCGACGTGCTGCGTCGCGCATTCATGAGGGGCGGCACCGTCACGGTGGCCGCCGGCACGCTGGGCCCCTTGGGGCTCACCCTGGACGCCGGGGCAACGGAACGTTCCGTCCGTCGCCCCGGCACGAGCGAGGCGGGCGCCCTGGAAGAGGCCGTCCGCAGAATCCGGCTGCTCGACGACCGGCACGGCGCCGACGGCCTCTACCGGCGCGCGGCGGCCCCGCTGCGCGCCGCCTACGCCCTGCTCGACGCGGGCACCACCCGGCAGTCGGTCGCCGAGAGACTGCACTCCGGAGCGGGTGAACTCGCCATCTCGGTGGGCTGGTTGGCCCACGACTCCGGCCGCTTCGACGACGCCCGCTCGCACTACGCCGAGGCGCTCGCGACCGCCCGCCTGACCGGCGACGCCGGCCTTGAGGCACACGCCTTCTGCAATACGGCGTTCCTCGCGCGGGATGCCGGCCGGCCACGGGAAGCGGTGCGCGCCGCGCAGGCCGCGCAGCGCGTCGGACGCCCGCTGGGTTCCGCCCGCCTGATGTCGCTGCTCGCGCTGCGCGAGGCGGGCGGCTGGGCGGGGCTCGCCGACCGCACCGGCTGCGAGCAGGCGCTGGCCCGGGCGCAGGCGCTCTTCGCGCGGGGGCACTCGGACGCCGACCCGGAGTGGATGAGCTTCTACGGAGAGGCCGAGTTGGAGGGGCTTGAGGCGCAGTGCTGGTCGACTCTGGGCGACTGGCCCCGGGCGGCGCGGCATGCGCGGCGTGCGGCGCATCTTCAGGATCCGCATTTCACTCGGAACATCGCGCTGTACATGGCTGAGCTGGCGGATGACCTTGCGCGCGGCGGGCGGCCGGACGAGGCGGCGACTGCGGGGATGCGGGTGCTTGATCTTTTGGACCTGGTGCAGTCGTCGCGGATTCAGACGATGTTGGCCGGGACTGCGCGGGTGCTGTTGCCTCACCGGCGGGCATCAGGGGTGTCCACGTTTCTGGACAGGCACTCGGGGTTGCCTCGTACTGCGGCGTGAATCCTCCAAGGAATCGTTGTGACGAATCTGCCGGCCGGTGGGGGCTGGTCGCGCCCACGCGGCGGAGCCGCAAATAGACACAGCCCCGCGCCCCTATAGACAGGGGCGTCTGCCGCCTAGGGGACTAGATGACCCAGGTCGTTCCAGCTCTCGATTGCCGGGTCACCGTAGGCCCAGCCCAGGATCGACAGGGACGTCGGGTTGAGGCGTATCCGCGCCGCGAAGTCGATCGGCAGGCCGAGCCAGCGCGCGCCGATCGAGCGGAGGATGTGGCCGTGGGCGAAGACCAGGACGTCGCGGTCCTCGGACCGGGCCCAGGTGACGACCTCGTCCGCGCGGGCGGTGATCTCGGCGAGGGTCTCCCCTTCGGGGACGCCGTCGCGCCAGATCAGCCAGTCGGGGCGTACGGAGCGGATCTCCTCCGGGGTCATGCCCTCGTAGGCGCCGTAGTCCCACTCCATGAGGGTGTCCCAGGGGGTCGCGCGGTCGCCGAAGCCGGCCAGTTCGCAGGTCTCACGCGCGCGTGCCAGGGGGCTGGTGCGGACCTCCACCCCGGGGAGGCCGTCGAAGGGGGCCCGGTGCAGTCGCTCGCCGAGCACCTTGGCGCCGCGTCGGCCCTCTTCGAGGAGGGGGACGTCGGTCCTGCCGGTGTGCTTCCCGGACAGTGACCATTCGGTCTGTCCGTGCCGGGCCAGCAGGATGCGCGGTGCCATGAGGGACCCTTCCGGGAGAAAACGAGAGGCGGGTCACTCCATCATCGCGCACCCTGGAGAAGGGCAACCCGGGGGGCGATCTCTGCGTCTTTGAGGTCCGGGGGCGCCGGAAACGGGGCGCACACGTACGCCGTAAAGTGTCCCGACCGGGCTACTGGGAAGCCGGACCACGGGACAGCGCACAGCACAGAAGGGGGAGGGCGATCGGATGCCGCAGACCGAGACACCAGGCATCGAGGCGGACCGGCGAAGCCGGCTGCGCTGGTGGACCGAGCTGCCGCTGATCCTCCTGGTGTACGCCTCGTACTCGGCGGGCCGGCTGCTGGCCAGGGGCGACACGGCCAGCGCCGTGGACCACGGGCTGGCGATCCTGCGGATCGAGAAGGTCCTGCACATCAATGCCGAGCACCCGCTCAACCGCCTGTTCACGCGCGAGGCCTGGCTCGGTATCCCGGCCGACTTCTGGTACGCGTCGCTGCACTACCTGGTCACGCCCGCGATCCTGATCTGGCTGTTCAGGTCGCGCTCCCAGGTCTACCGCGCGGCCCGCACCTGGCTGATGGCGTCCACGTTCATCGGCCTGATCGGCTTCACCCTGCTCCCGACCTGCCCGCCCCGGCTGCTCTCCCCCGGCTACGGCTTCGTGGACACGATGGCCCAGTACAGCTCGTACGGCTGGTGGGGCGGCGACGCGAGCGCGCCGCGCGGCCTGGGCGGCATGACGAACCAGTACGCGGCGATGCCGAGCCTGCACTGCGGCTGGGCGCTGTGGTGCGGTGTGATGCTCTGGCGCCACGGCGGAACACGGCTGACCAAGGTCGTCGGGGTCGCCTATCCGCTGCTCACGGCGATCGTGGTCATGGGTACCGCGAACCACTACCTCCTCGACGCGGTCGCGGGCGTGGTCGTGATGGGGCTCGGGTTCCTGCTGGCGCCGCAGGTGATGAAGGCGGCGGACCGGCTCAGGGCGCGGTTCGAGGGGCGCGGATCGCTGGTAGCGGCCCGCTCCCGTGACGCCTCTCTCGACGCTTCCCGTGATGCCTCTCGGGACGCCTCTCGTGGCTCAGAAACCTCAATTGTCAGTGGCGGATGCCAGACTTCGCCGGGTGAGCGAATTCCACGGCAGCGCGAGTCACAGCTCGGTACCGGAGCCGAGCCGGGTGCCTCCCCCACGGACGCGGGGGACGGCGCTCCGGCACCGGCTCGCTGAGCTGCGCGGCCCGGACGTCCCGGCCAAGGCGCTGGACGCGCGCGCCCTCGCGGCGCTGGCGGCGAACCCGGGCTGCAAGCGACGGGCGATCCTGGACGGCGCGGGGGTGAACAAGGCGGTGCTGGCCGACGCGCTCGGCTCGCCGTCGGCCTTCGGGCAGTCGCAGTTCGCCTTCATGCGGGGCAATGCCTTCGAGGCCCGGGTCAAGGCGGACGGCGGCGCGGAGCTGCTGCGGCTGGTGCACGAGAAGCTGGACGCGGGCGCCGAGCCGCCGACCCGCGCGCGGGTGCCCAAGCTGGACGCGATCGGCCCCGAGGGACGCGCGGCCCGTACGGCGCTCGCGCTGCGCGAGGCCACCGAAGCCGCCGCCTGGACGCTGCTCGACCACCCGATGCTCGCCCTCGACGTGGCGGGCTCGCCCGCGTTCCTGGAGCCGGACGCGGTCGTCGTGCACCCGGACGGCAGTTGGACGGTCGTGGAGATCAAGTCCTTCCCGATGCTGGACGGTTCGGCGGACCCGGCGAAGGTCGGCGCGGCGGCCCGCCAGTCGGCGGTGTACGTGCTGGCTCTGGAAGAGGTCGCGGCCAAGCTGGATCCCGCTCCCCGGGTCCGGCACCGCGTCCTCCTGGTCTGTCCGAAGGACTTCTCGAACCTCCCCACCGCGTCCGCCGTCGACGTCCGTAAGCAACGCGCGGTCACCGGCCGCCAGTTGGCCCGCCTCACCCGCATCGAGGACATCGCCGACACCCTCCCCGAGGGCACCTGCTTCGCCCCCGACCGCCCGGCCGCCGAGCTGACCGCCGCCGTCGAGTCGGTCCCGGCCGCCTACGCCCCCGAGTGCCTGGCCGCCTGCGAACTGGCCTTCCACTGCCGCGACCACTCCCGCGCGTCCGGCGCGGTCACCTCCCTCGGCCGCTCACTGCGCGCCGAGTTGGGCGACCTGACGACGGTCGACGAGGTCCTGGCGGCGGCCCACGGAGAGGCAGGCGACCCGGACGACCCGGCGGTGGCGGCCCTGCGCAGGGCCGCCGAGCTGCGCGCCGAGGCCCTGGAAAGCGCGGCTGCCCCACGGCCGGAGGAGGCCCCGTGTCTCTGATCTCAACTCTCGCCCGCCTGGAGGCCGTTCACAGCGGCCGTGCCCAGCCCACCGCCACCGTCCGCCACCGGCACCTCGCCGAGCGCCCCCTCGTCCTCGTGCCGCTCACCACCGCAGGTGAGGCCGGGGCGCCCCTCGGCGCCCTGGTCGGCACGGATCGGGACGCGCCGCGCCTGCTCGTCGTACCGCAGCCGCGCGACCGGGACCTCAGGTTCACGTTCCTGGCCGAACTCGCGGATGTGGTCCTGCCGTACATCGACACGTACGCCGACGACGTGGAGGCCGCCGAGCGCAACGAGACCGATCCGGAGACCGGCAAGCGGGTCAAGGTCGAGGTCGAACTGTGTGCGGACGCCCCGCAGTTGATCGTGCCGAGCCGCGCGGGCATCGAGTTGGTACGGCTGCTCGGCCGTTCGATGCGGTTCCGCCGGACCGCCGAGCAGGACCCGGAGACCCCGCACCCGGCGCCCCCGCGCGTGCCGTTGCTCGGCCGGTGGCTGACCCACTTCGGGGAGCGGGCCCGCGTGCCCGGTTCCTCACTGCTGCTCGCGCTCACCGAGGTGCTCGGCCGGCACTGGGCCACCGGCCAATCCAGCCTGGAGGACCAGCACTTGGCCGCGCTGCTCGCCTGGATCGATCCGCCGGACGGTGTCTCCGGCGCCAAGGCCGCGCTCGACGCGGAGCTGCGGCGGGACGCGCGCGGCCAGTTGGTGTGCCCGCCGGCCGGGCCGGCCACGGACCCGGCGTTCGACAACAAGCTGCTCGCCCCCGCCATCGAGCGCTACGACCGCGCGCGTACCGCCCTCGCCGCCGCCGAGGACGGTCTGGAGGCCGACGACCGGCTCGGTGAACTCACCGCCGCCGAGCGGGAGATCAGGGCCCTCGTCGAGAGGGTCACCCGCCCCACCTGGGACGCGGTGTGGCACGGGCTCGACCTGTTGCGGGCGCTGCCGGAGGGCGCGCACGCCGTCGACCGGTGGACCCGGGACCGCTGGTCGTTCACCGGCCACCGGGACCGGATCGTCGCCGGTGAGCCCCCGCAGCCGCGCCGCGACGACGCGGTCACCGCGGCCAACAAGCTGGCCACGCGCGAGCGTGAACAGGCCCGCCTGGATGCCCAGGAGGCCCTGGACGACCCGCTGGTGATGGCCGGGCGGCGGCTCGCCGGGGAGGCATTCGCGGGCGAGGTCACGGATGTCGTCATGACGTACAGCGAGGGCAAGAGCCCCCGCCCGCGCCCCCTGGTGACCGTGCGCACGGACGACCGGCCGCATCTCGGGGAGCGGGTGAAGGTGTTCCGGTCGCTCGCCGGGAAGCCGCAGTCGGCGGAGTTCGTGGGCCACGAGGAAGAGGGCGCCCTCGTCGTCCTCCGGGTCGTCGACAAGATGGGGCGCGGCAAGGAGCCGGAGACCGGTTCCGTGCCGGAGAAGGGTGACCGGATCTGTTTCACGCTGTTCGAGCACGAGCAGCGGGGCGGCGCGAAACTGCCCGACCAGGAGGAGACACCGTGGACGCACGGGGGCCCGCCGGGTGAGGAGAGCGCCGTACAGGAGTCCGCCGACCCGGTGACCGAGGAGGACGTCCTGTGAGCGCCGACATCGTCTTCGACCCCGGTGCCGAGGCCGGCCGCGCGACCGACGCGATCCTCCGCGACACCCTGCACGGCACCGCGCGCGGAGTCGTCGTCGACTCCCCACCCGGTGCCGGCAAGTCCACGCTCGTCGTCCGCGCGGCACTCGAACTGGCCGACGCGGGGCGCCCGTTGATGGTGGTCGCGCAGACCAACGCCCAGGTCGACGACCTGGTCGTCCGGCTCGCCGAGAAGAACGGCGAGCTGCCGGTCGGCCGCCTCCACAGCAGTGACGCGGACCCGTACGACAAGGCACTGGACGACCTGCCGAACGTACGGAAGTCGGCGAAGGCGGGCGAGCTGGCCGGGCTCCCGGTCGTCATCTCCACGGCGGCCAAGTGGGCGCATGTGAAGGTGGACGAGCCGTGGCGGCACGCGATCGTCGACGAGGCGTACCAGATGCGTTCGGACTCGCTGCTGGCCGTGGCCGGGCTGTTCGAGCGGGCCCTGTTCGTGGGCGACCCGGGGCAGTTGGACCCGTTCGCGATCGTCGGCGCGGAGCAGTGGGCGGGCCTGTCGTACGACCCCTCGTCCTCGGCGGTGACGACCCTGCTCGCCCACAACCCCGAACTGCCGCAGCACCGCCTGCCGGTGTCGTGGCGGCTCCCGGCGTCGGCGGCCCCTCTGGTCTCGGACGCGTTCTACCCGTACACCCGTTTCCGCAGCGGCACGGACCACGGCGATCGGCGGCTCAACTTCGGTGTCCCGTCGGACGGTTCAGGCCCGGACCGGGTGATCGACGAGGCCGCGGAGTCGGGCTGGGGCCTGCTGGAACTGCCGGCACGCCACACGCCCCGCACGGACCCGGAGGCGGTACGGGCGGTGGCGACGGTCGTACGACGCCTGCTGGACCGGGGCGGCGCGGCCACGTCCGAACGCTCACCCGACCCCACTCCCCTCACCGCCGACCGCATCGCCATCGGCACCGCGCACCGGGACCAGGCGGCGGCGATCCGGGCGGCGCTGGGCGAGTTGGGCGTCACGGACGTCACCGTGGACACGGCGAACCGGCTCCAGGGCCGGGAGTTCGACGTCACGGTGGTCCTCCACCCCCTCTCCGGCCGCCCCGACGCCACCGCCTTCCACCTGGAGACGGGCCGCCTGTGCGTCCTCGCGTCCCGCCACCGGCACGCGTGCATCGTGGTCTGCCGGGCGGGCGTCACCGACCTCCTGGACGACCACCCGTCGACGGAGCCGGTGCAGTTGGGGGTGACGGTGAAGTTCCCGGACGGGTGGGAGGCGAATCACGCGGTGCTGGCGCATCTGGCGGAACACCGGGTGGTCTGGAGACCGTGACCGGCACGCCTGTGCGAACGCCGGGTGACGCGAGACCTTGACCTGCGGCTCCTCGGGATCCGGCCTGCGGAGTGATGAATACCGGGCTGGGCGGCTGGGCATCCAATCATGCGGTGCGGGATCCGTGCCTCGGGAGTATGCCCGGGGCCCCTTGCGCACCCGGGGGACAATGGACGGTGGTCCGCTCATGAGGCGGGTCATCCGTGACGTACGAGGAGGAGAAGACATGGCGGAGCAAACGCCGCGTCGCAACGAATCGCGGCTACGCCCCGCGCCCCTGCTCTTCGAGCCCGCGCAGGCGGCCGAGGACCCGGAGCACTTCTTCGACCTGGAGTCGATAGACGACCCCCGCGCGCTGCTGGCCCGCGCGACGGAGCTGACCCACGCGTTCCGCGCCGCGACCGACCGCGCGGTGGAGTTCCAGGCGATCGCGGCGGCACAGCTCGCCGATCCGCGCCGCTTCGACCGGCTGACGCCGGCGGACATCGCCGAGCGGGCCGAGTGGACCGAGGACTACGCGAAGAAGATGGTCGAGTTCGGCCGGGACCTGCTGCGCGGCACGGAGGGCAGGGACAGCGGGGGCGCCGACCCGGTGTGAACCGGGGGGTAGACCCGGGGAGGGATGGACCGGGGGGGCTGACCGGGGCCGGACCGGGCCCGGGGCCCGCGACTCCTGCGGCACCCGCAATGCCCGCAGCGCTCGCGGCACCCGTGGCACCCGCGGCACCCGTGGCACCCGCGGCACCCGTGGCACCCGCAACGCTCGCGACACCTGCGGCGCCCACAACATCCGCAGCGCCTCCAACGGCTCGCGACTCCCGCGACGCCCACAACACCCTCGGCGCCCTCAGCACCCGCAACGACTCGCGGCGCCCCCAACTCTCGCGACACCTACGGCGCCCGCGGCTCCCACAACACCCGCCAAGCGCGCGGCACCCGTGACTCACGCGGCTCCCGCGGCGCCCACAACGCCAGCCACCCCCACAGCCCCCTCCACACCCCCGCATCTCACCCGACACCAGAAGACGCGTCTGGCATATGCCGGTCGGGCAAGATACTCCCTCCCGCCCCCTCCTGTCCCGATTTCTGGCAACCCTTAGCTAGCAGGCACTCACGGCCGGTAGACCTACGGGACATGAGCCGCACACAGGACGAGCCCTTCGCCGACCGCTTCGACATCTCGGGGGTCACCTCGGACGGTGCCGCCTGGCTCGCCTCGGCAGGAACGTATCCGCGCAGCACCCTCGCCCTCTGGAAGGAACGGCCGGACGCCCCGGTCGTCCTGCCCTGCGGCTCCGCGTTCGACGTGGTGAGCGCCCCGGCGGTCTTCGGGCGCCGTATGGTCGACCGTTTGTGGGAGGAGGGCCCGGGTTCGGGACCGGTCGCGACGTACCGGGGGCGGATGCTCCTGTTCGCCGGCCCGGGTACCGCTCAGCGGTTGCCGTCGCTGCTGGGCTGGGAGGAGTGGGGCACGCGCTCCGGGGAGCACAGCCGTACGGGGTCCGTTCCGCCGCTGCTGTGTCACGGCAAGGGCGACGCGGTGACCGTCCCGGCGCTGGTCGGCACGGCCTCGTCGGCGCCGTTCGACTCGCGCTGGCTGGTCGCCCCGGACACCCGTCGACCTTGGCTTCCCGGTGCCGAGATCCTGCTCTGGGCGGCCGTGCGGGCGGCCCGGACCGCCGTACGGATATCGATTTTTCCTCCCCCGGATCAGGATGCTAAGGTCTACGACGTCAGCAGGCGCCGCTAGCTCAGTTGGTTAGAGCAGCTGACTCTTAATCAGCGGGTCCGGGGTTCGAGTCCCTGGCGGCGCACCTGTGAAGGGCCCCTCGCGAGAGCGAGGGGCCCTTTGACGTATCCGGTGTTCGGGAGGGATCAGCCTCCCGCCTCCCCCCGCTCCCCCCGCTCCCCCCGCTCCCCCGGCGTGATCGTCACCGTCCACGCCCCCGAAGCCGTCCGCCCCTCCACCTCCACCTTCACGTTGTCGCCGGGCACGGTGAAGCTCTCACCGAGGGCGACCGGGGCGTCGGCGAGGGGTGGGTAGACCGAGGTCTCCCAGCAGGCCTCGGTGCGTGGGTGGGCGTCGACGACCTCGATCGGGCCGTTCCCGGAGGCCGCGCCGTCGCGCACCCGGTACACGAGGATGCCCTGCTTGCAGGCCGTGCTGTCGTTGCCGACCGGGCTGCGCGCCTCGAAGGCCAGCGCGCTGTCGGTCCCGGTGCGCACGACCGCCAGTTTGGCCCCCAGGCCGAGCCCGAACGCCGGTGATCCCGCCGAAGCCGCTGAGATTGTCGAGCCCGCCGCACCGGGCCCGGCGGCCACCGGTTCCAGGGTCAGCCGTTTCGGCGCGGTCCCCCGTACGCACACCACCTGGCGCGGATCCAGCCAGCCCAGCTTCCACTTGTGCCAGGCGAACAGGTCGGGCGACAAGCCGAATTGACTGCCCATCAGATCCCAGTCGCCGACGTACGTGTCCCAGTCGCCCTTGCCGTCCACCGGCCGGTGGTAGAGGTCGGGCAGGTCGAAGACGTGGCCCGTCTCGTGGGCGAGGACGAGCCGGTCCGGCGGGTGCTTCTCGAAGACCGTGACGACCCGTCGGACGTCCGTGCCGTCGGCCCGCAGCGGGGTGTCCAGGTTGACGACCTTCGTCGCGTCCGAGTCCACGCCGGGCGCGTCCGGATCGGCCACGAAGTAGACGATGTCGTAGCGCGAGAAGTCGACCTGGGGGTCGGCGGCGGCGAGCGCGTCGCGGAGGTAGGCGGCCCGGTTCACCGGGTTCCAGTCGCGCTGTATGGCGTACGACGTGGACGCGTGCGGCATGCGGATCCAGTTCCGCAGCGGGTGCGGGCGGAGCGTGAACCTGCCGTAGGAGGCGTGTTCGTAGAAGCGGGTGGTGGCCGGGAAGTGGTCGGCGGCCAGTTCGGCGGGGGTGGTGCGCGGGGTCGCGTCGGGGAAGGAGAGGAAGATCATCACCGCGTCGAGCGCGCGGGTGGGGCGCGGGTAGGCGGTGTTCCAGGTGTCGAGGCCCTCGGAGTGGTGGGCGTCGGTGCGTTTGAGGGCGCAGGGTGTGGTCGAGAACGGCTCGGCGACCGACTGGCTGGACATGATCGAGGTCGCGGCGAGTGCGGACATGGTGGTGAACACGGCCGCGGTGCCGCGCAGTCCGGGGCGCGTCCGCCACTGGGCGAGCCCCTTGAGCGCCGTACGGGAGAGCCCCTTGAGGGGGAGCTGACACGGCACGTTCGACCTCCGGGAGCGGGTTCGCGGGACACCGACACCCAGCCTGTGGTGGTTTGTTGGGGTACGCCCTGTTTATCTGCACCAGAAGGGTGAGGGGGCCGCCCCGGAGGGCCGGGACACGCCCGGGCTGACATCCGGAAACACTCACGGAACGTCACATGTGGTCGGCCTTTTGAAGAACCCGCCCAGGTGCGGGCGGAAACGATCTGCCGGAACCGGCCGTTGTTCCGGGACACTGGAGAGTGGCTGGAAGGGCCGGGGGCCAACCTCTATGATCGGCACACTTTCCTGCACGGACACGGCACGGCGGCCCCCCACCCGGTCGGCCATCCCGACGAGACCCATCCGAAGATCGAGTGCACTGCGGGAGCGAGCGGTGAGCGGAACGTCCGAAGGGCCGGCGCCCGCGGCGGATCTCATCCGGCCGGCCGTCACAGAGAGTAAAGGCGAGGCGTCACCTCGCATCCATGTCCCCGGGTCCGTTGAGCCCGGTGAGTCCAGCGGCTCCGGTGAGTCCGGTCTGTCCAGCGGCTCCGCTGAGCCCGATCGGCCCAGCGGCTCCGGTGAGTCCCGTCAGTCCGGTGGCTTCGGTGGCTTCTCCGAGTACGGCCCGCTCGGGTCCGCCTTCTCCGCGGCCCCCCTCGCGATGGCCGTCGTGGACCGCGACGGTCTGGTCGTCAGCGCGAACGACACGTTCGGCGCGCTGCTCGGCAAGGCGGGTGCCGCGCTGACCGGGCTGGTCGCGGCCGAGCTGATGGACCTGAAGTCGGACGCGCGGACCTGGCACGCCTATCGCGAGGTGCTGAGCGGCCGGCAGGCCAAGCTGAGCTGCACCCGCCGGGTCAAGCACCCCGACGGGCACTCCCTGTGGGTGCAGGTGAGCGTGGCGCCGCTGCCGGCCGAGGAGCACGGCGTGCTGCTGTCGCTGACCGACATCAGCGCCCGCCGTGAACTCCAGGCGCGGCTACGGCACTTGGAGATGCACGACCCGGTGACCCGGCTGCCCAACCGCACCCTGTTCTTCGAGCGGCTCGCGGCCGCGCTGGAGGCGGAGTCGTACGAGCAGGGCGGCACCGGGCGGATCGGCCTGTGCTATCTGGATCTGGACGGCTTCAAGGCGGTCAACGACACGCTCGGACACCGCGTCGGCGACCGGCTGTTGGCGGCCGTGGCCGAGCGGTTGACGCGGTGTGCGGACGAGGCAGGCTATGCCCGGGCGAGTTCGCCGCTGGTGGCGCGGCTGGGCGGGGACGAGTTCGCGCTGCTCGTCGAGGACTCGACCGGCACGGACCAACTGGCCGATCTCGCCGAGTCGGTGCTGAAGGCGTTGCAGGCGCCGTTCGACCTGTCGGGGCAGCGGCTGTCGTTGTCGGCGTCGATCGGTGTGGTCGAGCGGCAGGCGGCCGGTACGACGGCGACCGGGCTGATGCAGGCCGCCGACACGACGCTGTACTGGGCGAAGGCGGACGGCAAGTCCCGCTGGACGCTGTTCGATCCGGAGCGCAACGCGCACCGCATGACCCGCCAGGCGCTGGCCTCCACCCTCCGTCCGGCCATCGAGCGGGGTGAATTCACCCTGGAGTACCAGCCGTTGGTGGGGATGGAGAACGGACGGCTGCGCGGGGTCGAGGCGTTGGTGCGCTGGAATCACCCGCAGTTCGGCATGCTGACGCCGAATCGGTTCATCGGACTGGCCGAGGAGGACGGCTCGATCGTGCAGCTCGGCCGTTGGGTCCTGGTCACCGCCTGCCGCCAGGCCCGCCGTTGGCAGCTGGACCACCCGGACGAGCCGCCGATCTTCGTGAGCGTCAACGTGGCCGTACGCCAGGTGTGGGACTCGGACCTGGTGGCGGATGTGGCGCAGACGCTGGCCGAGACCGGACTGGACCCGCGGCTGCTGCAGTTGGAGCTGACGGAGTCCGCGGTGATGGGGTCGGCGGGGCGGCCGTTGCAGGCGCTCCAGGCGCTGAGCGACATGGGTGTGCACATCGCCATCGACGACTTCGGCACCGGGTACTCGAACCTGGCGTACCTGAGCCGACTGCCGGTCTCCGTACTGAAGTTGGACGGTTCCTTCGTCCGCGGCTTCCAGTACGAGGGTGAGGGTGTCCCGCCGAACCCGGCGGACGAGGTCATCGTCGAGGCGATGATCCAACTCGCCCACCGGCTGGGCCTGTCGGTGACCGCCGAGTGCGTGGAGACCTCGGCGCAGGCGGCCCGGCTGCGCCGGATCGGCTGCGACACCGGACAGGGGTGGCTGTACTCCCGTCCGGTGGCGCCGGATCGTATCTCCGAGCTGCTGGGGACGAAGGCCTGCAATCAGGCTTCCTGATCGGCCGTCAACTCATAGGCGTCGGCGATCAGTTCGTACGAGCGCAGGCGCAGGTCCGCGTTGTGGGCGTGGGACGTGAGCATCAACTCGTCGGCGCCCGTGCGCTTTTGCAGGTCGTCGAGTCCGGTGCGGACCTCGTCGACCGTGCCGTGGATGACGTTGGCGTTCCAGGACGTGATGAACTCCCGCTCCATGGGGCTGAATTCGTACGCCTCGGCCTCTTCCGGGGTGGGCACGAGGCCGGGGCGGCCGGTGCGCAGCCGGACCATGTTGAGGGCGGCGGCCAGCACCTGGCGGCGGGCCTCCTTCTCGTCGTCGGTGGCGAGGGCGGAGACACCGATCAGGGCGTACGGCGCGTCGAGCACCGCGCTCGGGCGGAAGGACTCGCGGTAGAGGTCGAGCGCCGGGACGGTGTTCTGCGCGGAGAAGTGGTGGGCGAAGGCGAACGGCAGGCCGAGCATGCCGGCCAGGCGGGCGCTGAAGCCGGAGGAGCCGAGCAGCCAGATCGGCGGGCGGTGCGGGGACTGGACGCCGCCGGGCGAGGTCGACTGGATCGGGCCGGGGACCGCGTGGATGCGGGCGTAGGGGTGGCCGGAGGGGAAGTCGTCGTCCAAGAAGCGGGTCAGCTCGGCCAGTTGCTCGGGGAAGTCGTCGGCGCCCTCGTTCAGGCGGTCGGTACGGCGCAGGGCGGCGGCGGTGGAGCCGTCGGTGCCGGGGGCGCGGCCGAGGCCGAGGTCGACGCGGTTCGGGGCGAGCGCCTCCAGGGTGCCGAACTGCTCCGCGATGACGAGCGGGGCGTGGTTCGGGAGCATGACGCCGCCCGAGCCGAGGCGGATGCGGTCCGTGTGGGCGGCGAGGTGGGCCAGGATCACGGCGGGCGAGGAGGAGGCGACGCCCGGCATCGAGTGGTGCTCGGCGACCCAGTAGCGGTGGAAGCCGCGCGACTCGGCGAGCTTGGCGATCTTCACGCTGGTGCGGAGCGCGTCCGTGGCGGTGCGGCCGGCGCCCACGGTCACCAGGTCCAGTACGGAGAGCGGGACGGGGGCGGTGCCCTGTGCCGTGCCCCGGATCTCGTCACCCCTGATCTCGTCGGTCGCGCCCCGGACCTCGTCGTCTGCCGCCACGGTGGGTGCCTCCTGTTGTGAGCTGTGCGGTTCCTTCCCGGGCTAACAGGAGGCTGTCTCCGGTTTATTCCCGGGAGTGGGCGCGTGTGTCGGGTGGCGGCGCGAGGGGATCACGAGGACACCGGCCGCGATCGCGAGCAGGACCACCGGGAGTGCCATGGCCAGGTGGAGGCCGGCCAGCGGGGTCGACCCGGCCGCCATCAGGGCCGCCGTAGCAGCCGCTCCCAGGACCGAACCCAGTTGCCGGACCGTGTTGTTGACGCCCGAGGCCGTGCCTGCGAGGTGCGGCGGAACGTTGCGCATGGCCTCCGTGGAGAGCGGCGCGATCATGCAGCCGGTGCCGAGGCCCATGAGCATCAGGGGTGCGGTGAGGGTCAGGGCGTGGGCGCCGGGGGTGGCCAGGAGGATGGCCGCGGTGAGGCCCGTACCGAAAGAGAGGAGACCGGCGAGGAGGACGCGCCGCCCGCCGATCCGGTCGCTCAGGCGGC
Organism: Streptomyces prunicolor; assembly: GCF_045162825.1. Classification (NCBI taxonomy): domain Bacteria; kingdom Bacillati; phylum Actinomycetota; class Actinomycetes; order Kitasatosporales; family Streptomycetaceae; genus Streptomyces; species Streptomyces prunicolor. The sequence continues at coordinate 4,055,038 of NZ_CP108676.1, forward strand.
CCGCGTACGGCGAGACGAGCAGGGAGACGAGCGGGGAGGGTGCGAGCGCGAGGCCGGCGTGGATCGCGCTGAGGCCGAGTTGCTGTTGGAGGAAGAGGCTCAGCGGGAGGATCGCGCCGATCAGGGCGGCGCCGATCGCACCCATCAGGGCGGTCATGACGGTGAAGCCGCGGTCGGTGAACAGGGCGAAGGGGATGAGGGGTTCGGCGTTCTGACGGCGGGCCTGGTGGCGGAGGAACAGGGCGCCGAGGGCCAGGGACGCGGCGGCCAGGGTCCAGATCCCGGGGTTCCAGGAGTAGCGGTCGCCTTCCATCAGGGCGAAGGTGAGGCCGGTCAGGGCGGCGCCGGAGAGCAGGACGCCGGGGACATCGAGGCGGTGGGCGCGGCCGGTACGCAGGTCGGGTACCCAGCGGAAGGTCAGCGCGAGGACCAGCAGGCCGACGGGGATGTTGACGAAGAACACCCAGCGCCAGCCGACCGTACTGACGATGAGCCCGCCGAGGGTGGGACCGGAGAGGGTGGCCACGCCGGCGACCGAGCCCCAGATCCCGAGTGCGGTACCGCGCCGGGCGGCGGGGAAGGTGGCGACGATCAGCGCCATGGTCTGCGGGGTGAGCAGGGCCGCGCCGAGGCCTTGCACAACCCTGGCCGCGATGAGCGTCGTAGGCCCGGTGGCCAGGCCGCAGGCCGCGCTGGCCAGGGTGAACAGGGCGGTTCCGGCGGCGAACAGGGTGCGCTGACCCTTCATGTCGCCGAGCCGGGCGGAGGTCACCAGGAGGGCGGCGAGGACGAGGGTGTAGCCGCTGACCATCCACATCACCTGGTCGAGGCCCGCGTGCAGGGAGTGCATCACGTCGGGGATCGCGATGTTGACGATCGTCATGTCGAGGAGGGTCATGAAGAACCCGAGGGAGAGCGTGGCCAGGACGGCCCAGGGGTTTCCGCGCAGCTTCGGCGCGCCGGTCTTCGCTGCGCCTGCCTTCGCCATGCCCGTCATCCGTGTCTTCCGCGTCATCCGTGTCATGACGAGAAACATATCCATCAGATCTAGATGCATCAAGATGAGATGCATCTCTTTCTGATATATCTGGGTCCATGAACGTCGACGACCTGTTCCTGCTGGGTGTCCGCCTTCAGAAGATCGCGGAGTCCGCCATCCCCACCGAGGGCATCGGCGATCACCCCACCAGCACCCGTACGGTCCTGATCGTCGCCGCCGACATCCGGGACCACCCCGGCACCACGGTCACCGAGGTCGCCCGGCGCACCGGCCTGGTGCAGAGCCAGGTCTCCAACTGCGTCGCCCGGCTGCGCTCCGCCGACGCGCTGATCACCGAGCCCGACCCGACGGACGGCCGCCGCACCCTGCTCCGCCCCAGCCCCGAGCCGTCGACGCGGATGCGGGCGGTCCGCGAGGCCCCGATCGCCCCGGCGCTGGCGGCCGCCACCACCGACCCGACCGAGGCCCTGGCGCTGCTGGAACGGCTGGAGGCGCTGCTGAGGCCGACCGACTGAGCGGGTGGCCGGGCGGGCGGGTAGGTCGGAGCGGTGCCCGACCGAATCGACGCACCACCGAACCGACCGGCACCACCGGATCGACCGGCCGGCCTGGGTCGTCCGGCAGGCCGACGGAGAGGTCCACTCCAGGACAGCGACCGGCCGATCCGGGTTACTCGGCAGGCCGACGGCGCCGCTCGAACACCCCGCATCCCGACACCCCGGCATCCCGGCACCCCCGGCACCCCACCGTGCCCCACCGACCGAGACCGGCCGCTCGCGCATCGCGGTCTGTCCGCCGCCCCCAGCCCCCGCCAGGTCAGCCGGCCTGTACGAGCGGTTCCTTCGTGAACAGTGTGCCCAGGTCCGGCGCGTTGACCTTGCGGTCCGCCAGGCGCAGGGCCTCCCAGACCGTGACCTGGTTGGCCGTGAGGACCGGCTTGCCGAGTTCCTTCTCCAGGGCGGGGATGTGGGCGGCCGTGTGCAGGGCCGTGTCGGGGAGCAGGACCGCCTCGATGTCCGGGGCGTCCACCGACCGGGCGAGGGTGAGTACCTCGTCGTAGCCCCATGTGCCGACCTCGGCCGCGGTGATGATGCCGGAGGCGCGCACCGTGGCCGGTTCCACTCCCCCGGCGCGCAGGAAGTCGGCGAACAGGTTCGCCACGTCCTCCGGGTACGTCGCTCCTACGGCCACCCGGCGCACCCCCAGCTCCTTCGCCGCGTGCACGAAGGCGAAGGACGTCGACGACGCCGGGAGGCCCGCCGCCCGGGCGAGGGCGCGGACCTGCTCGTGGGCGCCCTCCCAGCCGTAGACGAAACTGCCGCTGGTGCAGGCCCAGACGACGGCCTCGGCGCCGGACATGCGGAGTTGCTCGACGCCCGCCGTGAGGCGCTCGGGGGAGCCCATCCTCAGGAGCGCGTCCACGCGGTGTGCGTCCTCGCCGATGTCCGTGTGGACCACGTCGAGGCGGACGTCGCTGCCGAGGAGCTGTTCCATGCGCGGGTAGTCGTCCTCGGCGGAGTGGCCCGGGTAGAGGAATCCGAGTGCGGTCATGACCAGCCTTCCTGGTGTTCTTCCGGCAGTACCGGCCCCTGACGGCGGGCCGGTTCTCCCCCACTGCCCCAATGGGTGTGGGAGGTGCCCCCAAGCAGCGCCTGATAGGGGCCCACGGCACGCGTACCCAGTCGGCGCAGGGCTGCCCACATCGTGACCTGGTTGGCCGATATCACCGGTATGCGCAGTTCCGCCTCCAGTTGGGGGATCACGTCGTACGTCGGGAGGTTGGTGCAGCTGATGAAGAGCGCGTCGGCCGCACCCTTGACGGCCTGGTGGGCCATGTCGACGACGTCGCGGTACGGCACCTTCCAGATGTGCCGGGTCAGGCCCATGAAAGCGCGGCCGGTGACCTCGACGCCGGCCTCGGCGAGGTACTCCTCCAGGGACTGGGTGACGGACACGGTGTAGGGGGTGACCAGGGCGATCCGGCGGGCGCCCAGTTCGGTGAGGGCGGCGAGCAGGGCGCCCGAGGTGGTCAGGGACGGGACCTCGCCGGCCCGGGTCATCGCCTCGCACATCGCGCGCTCCCCGGCGATCCCGCCGACGAAGCTTCCGGAGGTGCAGGCGTACGCGACGACCTCGGGGGCGACCGCGTTCAGCGTGCGGACCGCGTCGTGGAGCGTCTCGTGCTCGCTGACGAGCCGCGCCAGGTCGAGGCTCACCTCGACGGGCACGAACGGCGTCCGCGTGAGATGCAGCGAGATGTCGTCGGGGACCCAGCGCCACAACTCGCGGTCCAGCGCGAAGTCGAAGGGGGCGACGACACCGACACCGCGCTGCGGGCGGGGTCCGCCCAGGAAGGAAACATGCATGGCTACACCGGCCTCACCAAGAGAAACGGGGTGACAACGGTCCGTGCGGGCGTCCGTGTTGACGAAGGTAGGTTCGAGTGCGAGCGTGGTCAATCCGTGCATGTCAGACGGCCGCGCTCGGTGCCTCCCGCCGTGCTTCACGCTGTACCTCCCGCGAGAAACGGCTTCGCATGACCGCAACTCCCCCTGCCCTGCCCACCCTTCTCGTCCTGGACGCCGACCCGCTGCCCCGACTCGGCAAGCTGACCGGGCGGGTGCGCGTCGAGCACGCCAGTGAATCGACGCTCGCTGATCAACTTCCGTCCGCCGACGTGCTGTTGGTGTGGGACTTCGCCTCACACGCGGTGCGCGCCGCCTGGCCGGGCGAGGGTCCCCGGCCGCGCTGGGTGCATACCGCCAGCGCGGGTGTGGACCACCTGATGTGTCCCGAACTCGCCGACTCCGACACGGTGGTGACGAACGCGCGGGGCGTCTTCGACCAGCCGATCGCCGAGTACGTCGCCGCCCTCGTCCTCGCGATGGCCAAGGATCTGCCCGGGACGCTGGAGCTCCAGCGGGAGCGGACCTGGCGGCACCGCGAGGCGCAGCGGGTGGCCGGAACACGTGCGTGTGTGGTCGGCTCCGGGCCGATCGGGCGGGCAATCGTCCGTACGCTCAAGGCACTTGGGGTGACGACCGCGCTGGTCGGCCGCACCCCGCGCACCGGTATCCACGGCCCCGGCGAGATCGACCGGCTGATGGCCCGCGCCGACTGGGTGATCTCGGCGGCCCCGCTCACCGACGACACGCGGGGCATGTTCGACGCCCGCCAGTTCGGCTGCATGCAGCCCTCGGCGCGCTTCATCAACGTGGGCCGGGGCCAACTCGTCGTGGAGAGCGCGCTCGCGGAGGCACTCACCAAGCACTGGATCGCGGGCGCCGCCCTCGACGTCTTCGAGGCCGAACCCCTCACCCCGGACAGCCCGTTGTGGCAGGTACCGGGGCTGATCGTGTCCCCGCACATGAGCGGCGACACGGTCGGCTGGCGGGACGAACTCGGCACGCAGTTCGTCGCGGCGTACGAGAGATGGGAGGCGGGAAAGCCGCTGCCGAACGTGGTCGACAAGAAGCGTGGGTACGTACCGGGGCACTGAACTCCCCACTCTGGAGGGCCGGATGACGACCGAACTCACCGAGCTGACCGCCGTGGAACTCCTCGACGGCTACCGCAGAAGGGAGTTCAGTCCCGTGGACGCGACCCGCGCCACCCTCGAACGGGCCGAGGAGATCCAGCCCGCCGTGAACGCGTTCGTACGGCTCGACGCGGAGGGCGCGTTGGCGTCGGCGGCCGAATCCGCGGAACGCTGGCGACGCGGGGAACCGACCGGGCTGCTGGACGGCGTGCCGGTCACGGTCAAGGACATCCTGCTCCAGCGCGGGACTCCGACCCTGCGCGGCTCCAAGACCATTTCCGAGCAGGGCAGTTGGGACGAGGACGCGCCCTCGGTGGCCCGACTGCGCGAGCACGGCGCGGTGTTCATCGGCAAGACGACGACCCCGGAGTTCGGCTGGAAGGGCGTGACGGACTCCCCGCTGTCGGGCATCACCCGCAATCCGCACGACCCCTCGCGCACGGCGGGTGGTTCAAGTGGCGGGAGCGCGGCGGCCGTTGCCCTCGGCGCGGGGCCGTTGTCGCTGGGCACGGACGGCGGCGGCAGTGTCCGTATCCCCGCGTCCTTCTGCGGGATCTTCGGGCTGAAGCCGACGTACGGCAGGGTGCCGCTGTACCCGGCGAGCGCGTTCGGCACGTTGTCGCACGTCGGGCCGATGACGCGGGACGCGGCGGACGCGGCGCTGATGCTGGACGTGATCGGCGTCCCGGACGCCCGTGACTGGTCGGGGCTCGACCGCGCGCCGGGTTCGTTCACGGAGGGGCTCGCGGGCGGGGTCCGGGGCCTGCGGATCGCGTACTCCCCGTCCCTCGGCGGCCAGGTGGCCGTGCGTCCGGCGGTCGCGGCGGCGGTACGGCGGGGCGTGGAGCGGCTGGCCGCGCTCGGCGCGTACGTCGAGGAGACCGACCCCGACTTCAGCGACCCGGTGGACGCCTTCCACACCCTGTGGTTCAGCGGAGCGGCCCGGGTGACCCAGAAACTCGCGCCGCGGCAGCGGGAGTTGCTCGATCCGGGGCTGCGCGAGATCTGCGCGACGGGAGCGGGCTTCTCGGCGCTGGACTATCTCGCGGCGGTGGACGCCCGCATGGAACTCGGCCGCAGGATGGGCCTGTTCCACGAGCGCTACGACCTCCTCGTCACGCCGACGCTCCCGATCACCGCGTTCGAGGCGGGAGTTGAGGTCCCGAAGGGTTCCGGGCACCGGCGTTGGACGGGCTGGACCCCGTTCACGTACCCCTTCAACCTGACCCAACAGCCCGCCGCCACCGTCCCCGTGGGGAACGACGGCGACGGGCTGCCGATCGGGTTGCAGATCGTGGGGGCGCGGCACCGGGACGATCTGGTGCTGCGGGCGGCGCACGCGCTGGACTCCGGGGAGCGCGGCTGACGGTGGGCCTGCACGCCTCGCTGTTCCGAGGTCCGGCCCCGTGCCTTACCGGCCGCCTGTCATCACCTGTACGCGGCCCACCGGAGGAATCCATCGGCACCCGGGCAGGCCGTCCAGGTCGATCACCGGCACGTCCGTCAGCTCGTCCTCCAGGAAGAACTGACCGTGCCTTTCCTCCGGGATGCCCGCGGCGGCGAGCGCGTCGGCCGCCGAACCGCCGCAGAACATGCCCGAGACAACCGTGTAGCGATCCTCGGAAAGCTCGCGCCACAGTCCCCACTGGTGATGCCCGTCCGAACAGGCCAGGTGCACCATCAGCAGACGGTCATCCGGCGAGACCAACGGCCGCACCGAGTCCACGGACCAGCGGCAGGAGCCGTCCGGGAAGCCGGACAACCGACGAGCCGACTCCGACGTCGGCGCGGCGCGCAGGACCATCACTGTCCAGCACGCCGTCACCCAGCCCGTGATGTTCCGCATACCAACTCCCAAACCCGGCGAATCGATCCCGAGGAGAAGACTAGATCTCGAGCGCGGTGCCACGGTCGCGCAGCACCACCGGACGAACCGGGAATCAGGCCCGCCGGAAGCTGAGGCTCTCCCCCGCCGCCCCCGACCGCCACAGGTCGTTGCAGGCCTCCGCCATCTCCTCCAGGCCCTCGACCACCTGACCCCAGACGATGCCGGGCACCCAGCCCACGTCGCCGTTGAGAAGGAGGTTGTTGCGTTCGTAGAACAGGGCCAGGTCGACGACCGTCGTGCCGGCGCGGACCTCGCGGTCGTAGCCGTAGGCCTTCGTGCCGAGTTCCGTGCCGGCGAAGGCGAAATAGCAGAGATCGCCCGGTATGGGGGTGACTGTGGGGTTCTCCAGCGGGGGTTCCGTTTCTGCGAATGGCGGGAAAAGGGCGTAGATCTCGTTGCGGGCGTACTTGGCGTGGTAGACGTCGCCGACGAGCGGGAGTGCGTCCCAGATCGCCGCGCAGGTGAGCGGGGCACGTTCCACCAGCAGTTTTGCCCGGCAGTGGACGTTCCGCTTTGCGAGTGAGACCTCGATGAAGTGATCCGTCATGCCTCCCAGGGTGCATAACCCGAGAGCGGTCGGGTAGCTGCGCGCCCATGGCTCCACCAATTGGGAACGACAGACACACATCCGGTCACACGCCGGGTCACACCCGTCGGGCACTGCTCGCCGGGGTGGCGGCGGCGGGTGCGCTGGGCGCGGCCGGCTGCAGTCGGGTGGCCACCGCGTCGACCACGAGCGGCGGTGATCTGCTCGACCGGCTGAAGGCGCAGGGCGTCGCACGGCTGGGGATCTCGGGTGAGATCCCGTTCGGGTACATCGACAAGGACGGTCGACTGACCGGTGAGGCACCGGCGTTGGCGAAGGTCATCTTCCAGCGCCTCGGCGTCGACAGCGTCCAGCCCGTGCCCACCGAGTTCGGCTCGCTCATACCCGGCCTGAACTCGCAGCAGTTCGACGTCGTGGCCGCCGGCATGTACGTGAACCCGGAACGCTGTGAGCAGGTCATCTTCGCCGACCCGGACTACCAGGTGCTCGACTCCTTCGTCGTCCGCAAGGGCAACCCGAAGGGGCTGCACAACTACAAGGACGTCGTCGCGAAGAAGGCGAAGTTCGCCACCGGCACCGGGTGGGCCCAGATCCAGCACGTCGTCGACGCCGGGTACAAGCAGAGCGACATCCTGATCGTCCCGGACCAGGTCGCCGGGCTGAACGCCGTGGAAGCGGGGCGAGTTGACGTCTTCGCCGGTACGGCGCTCACCACCCGCGCGGTCGTGAAGAAGTCCGCCAAGGCGGAGTCGACCACGCCGTTCGCCCCGCTCGTCGACGGGAAACCGCGCATCGACGGCGGCGCCTTCGCGTTCCGGCCGACCGAGACGAAGCTGCGCGACGCCTTCAACGCCGAGCTGCACAAGCTCAAGAAGAGCGGGGAGCTGTTCCGCATCCTGCGGCCCTTCGGGTTCACCCAGGCCGAGATGACGGACCTCACCGCGAAGGAGCTCTGCGCCGGATGACCTCAGGACTCTGGGAACTCGTCCTCAAGGGGATCTGGACCACCGTCCAACTCCTCGTCCTCAGCGCGCTGTTGGCCACCGCCGTGTCCTTCGTCGTCGGCATCGCCCGGACCCACCGGCTGTGGATCGTCCGCTTCCTCGCCGGTCTGTACACCGAGGTGTTCCGCGGCACCTCCGCCCTCGTCATGATCTTCTGGGTGTTCTTCGTCCTGCCGGTCGCCTTCGGCTGGCAACTGGTCCCGCTGTGGGCGGGCACCCTCGCCCTCGGCCTGACCTACGGCGCGTACGGCACGGAGATCGTGCGCGGCGCCCTGAACGCGGTCGACCCGGCGCAGCAGGAGGGCGGGGTCGCGCTGAGCTTCACGCCCTGGCAGCGGATGCGGCTGATCCTGCTGCCGCAGGCCGTGCCGGAGATGATCCCGTCCTTCTGCAACCTGCTGATCGAACTGCTCAAGGGCACCGCCCTGGTCTCGGTCATGGGCATGGGCGATCTCACCTTCAGCGCCAACCTGGTGCGGCTCGCGCTGCAGCAGAGCGCGGAGATCTACACGTACATCCTGCTCATCTACTTCGTGATCGCGTTCGCCCTCACCCGGCTGATGCGCGGGCTGGAGAAGAAGCTGAAGGCGGGGATCGGCAAGGCGCCCGGCAACGAGAAGGCCGCACGTGAGCTGAAGCGCGCGCAGACCACGGGTGTCGGAGGTGGCGTCGCGTGAAGTGGGACTGGAACGCCGTGAGCGAGTTCATGCCGTACTTCTGGGACGGCCTGAAGGTCACCCTGCAGATCCTGGTCCTCGGATCACTGATCTCGTTCGTCCTCGGACTGGTGTGGGCGCTGCTGATGCGGACGCCGTCGCGCTGGGTGCGCTGGCCGGTCGGGGTCGTCACCGAGTTCGTGCGGGACACCCCGCTGCTGGTGCAACTGTTCTTCCTGTTCTACGTGTTGCCCGAGTGGGGCCTGACCTTCTCCGCGCTGACCACCGGTGTCTTCGCGATCGGGCTGCACTACTCGACGTACACGATGCAGGTCTACCGCGCGGGCATCGAGGCGGTGCCCGTCGGCCAGTGGGAGGCGGCGACCGCGCTGAACCTGCCGGTGCGCCGGACCTGGACGGCCGTGATCCTGCCGCAGGCGATCCGCCGGGTGATCCCGGCGCTCGGCAACTACGTGATCGCGATGCTCAAGGACACCCCGATCCTGATGGTGATCACCGTGCTCGAACTGATGGGCCAGGCCCGGCTGTTCTCCCAGGAGCACTACCAGTTCACCGAGCCCATCACGGTGATCGGTGTGGCCTTCATCCTCATCTCCTATCCCGCCTCCCTGCTGATCCGAGCCCTGGAGCGACGCCTTGTCCGCTGACACGCCCCTGACGAAGGAAACCGACGCCAACGCCAACCCCCCGGTGGACGGCAGCGAGTTGATCCGCCTGGACCATGTGACGAAGCGCTTCGGGTCCAACACCGTGCTCGACGACCTCGACTTCGCCGTCGAGTCCGGGAAGCACGTCACCCTGATCGGTCCCTCCGGGTCGGGCAAGACCACGATCCTGCGGCTGCTGATGACCCTGACCAAGCCGGACGAGGGCACGATCACCGTCGACGGGGAGCAGCTGTTCCCCGCGCCCGAGAAGCAGATCCGGGAGATCCGCAAGAAGATCGGGATGGTGTTCCAGCAGTTCAACCTGTTCCCGAACATGACCGTGCTGCGCAATGTGACGGAGGCGCCGGTCACCGTCCTGGGTATGCCCAAGGACGAGGCGGAGGCGCGCGCCCTGGAGCTGCTCGACCTGGTCGGCCTCGCCGACAAGGCCGGCGCCCGCCCGACCCAGCTCTCCGGCGGCCAGCAGCAGCGCGTCGCGATCGCCCGGGCACTGGCGATGCGCCCGCAGGTCCTTCTGCTCGACGAGGTGACCTCCGCGCTCGACCCGGAACTGGTCGCCGGCGTCCTCGACGTCCTGCGGGACATCGCCCGCACCACCGACATCACGATGCTCTGTGTGACCCACGAGATGAATTTCGCCCGGGATATTTCGGATCAAGTCCTGATGTTCGACTCGGGAAAGGTCATCGAATCGGGCCCGCCGGAGCAGATCTTCGGCGATCCGGAACAACAGCGGACCCGGGAATTCCTCGGCGCGATTCTTTGACAATTATTCAATTACGACACGTGAGCAATCGAACACCCAAGGTCCGCGCCACGGGGAATACCTAAGGCATATGTCAATTGTCTCGCGCCGCAGTTGGGAGGCCGTAAGGAGGGCCACAATCTCGCCAACAGCCGCTCCACATCGGCCGTTTGACAGCTATCGTGGAGGGGATTCGCTGTCCGGTATCACGGCCCAAAAAGCGAGCGCAGGGAGAAACACCGTGGCGCTGATGCACGAGCCGACCGCTCCCTACCACTCGGTACAGGACGCACTGCGCATCCTGGAGACAGTCGCCGGACACTCCACCGGCGTCACGGACACCGAACTCGCCCGCCGCACCGGCCTCGGCACCGAGCGCCTGACGATACTGCTGCGGACCCTGCGCCGCGAGGGCTACGTCGAGCAGCTCACCGACGGCGCGTACGTCACCGGCGAGGCGCTGAGCCGGCTCGGCTCCGCGGCCGGCCGGGAGCAGGCGGTGCGCGAGCAGATCCAGCGGACCCTGGACCGGCTGCGCGACTCCCTGGGCGCGGCGGTCTACGTCAGCCGGTACGTCGACGGCGAGGTCACGATCACCCAGTACGCGGCCGGGCCGACCACCCCGGCGGTCAACGAGTGGGTCGACTTCCGCGTCTCCGCGCACGCGACCGCGCTCGGCAAGAGCCTGCTGGGCCAGCTCGACCACAACGGCCGGCGCGACCATCTCTCCCGGCACAAGATGGCCCGCCTCACCTCGCGCACGATCACCAGCGACCGGCTGCTGCTCTCCCGCCTGGAGACCCAGCCGCCGACCGTCCCGCACCTCGACCTCCAGGAGTACGCGGTGGGCACGGTCTGCGCGGCCGTCCCGATCACCGCCGGCGCCTCGGTGGGCTGCCTGGCCCTCTCCCTCCCGGTCGAGCACGCCCACCGCCTGCGCCAGGCGGCGGACACACTGAACCGCGAGGCGGGCCCGGTGCTGCTGTCGCTCGCGATCTGAGGGCTGCCGCGACCCTGGTCCGGAGCACCCATCCGGACCAGGTAGTATTTTTCTTGTCGCCCTCCGCGAGACTCAGATCCAGCGGAAGGCGTGAGTCACGCGCCGCTAGCTCAGTTGGTTAGAGCAGCTGACTCTTAATCAGCGGGTCCGGGGTTCGAGTCCCTGGCGGCGCACTGTTGGTGACCAAGGGCATCCTTCTTCGGGAGGGTGCCCTTGGTCGTTGAGCGACGGTCATCGGACAGATCAAGGAACGCGTAGATCAACCGGACCGACCCCGGTCACCGACGACGGGCCCTTCGGCTTCCTCCGGAGTCAGTCGCCGATAGGCCGCCTCCCCCGGCGGCCGCCACCACACCGGATCCGGACATACGACCCCCTCCTTCCTGAGCCCCGCCCGATGGATCTTGTTCGTCGCCGTCACCGGCATCCGCTCCACCACCCGCACGAACCGGGGCGCCATCTTCGTGCCCAGATCGGGCTGGGCCAGCAGGAACTCCGCGAAGTCGAGGGGGTCGAAGTGGCCGGCGAGGGTCGCCATGACCTGATCGCCGGTGACCGGATCCGGTACCGCGTAGACCGCCACCGCGTCGGCGCCCTCGTAGCGGGCGAGGATGTTCTCGATCATCGCGGCGGCGAGGTTCTCGCTGTCGACGCGGAGGCGGTCGTCGGTGCGGCCGGCGAAGTAGAGGTAGTCGTCGGGGTCGCGGTAGAAGAGGTCACCGGTCCAGTACCAGCCCTCGCGGCGCCGTTCCGCATCCGCCTCGGGGTTGCGCCAGTAGCCCTCGAAGGGGTTGGCGCCGCGGTTCACCAACTCCCCTATCGCCTCTTCCCCGTTGAGCAGCCGACCGGCCGAGTCGAAGGCCGCCGGCGGGCACTCCGCACGCGTCTCGGGATCGAGTACGGCGAGCCCGGGCGCCGCCCGCCCGACCGCTCCGGGCGGTGTCCCCGGCGACCACTGCACCGCCGCCCCGCCCTCCGAGGACCCGTACCCCTCCACCAGCCGCACCCCGAACCGCCGCTCGAACGCCGCCGCGTCCACCGCCCCCGCCTCCGTGCCGAAGCCCATGCGCAGCGGGTTGTCCCGGTCGTCGGGGCGTTCCTCGGTGGCCAGCACGTACTGCACGGCGCGGCCGACATAGGTGAAGTACGTGGCCCCGTACGTCCGTACGTCCTCCAGGAACCGTGACGCCGAGAAGCGGCGGCGCAGCGCCACCCCCGCGCCGGCCACCAGCGCCGGTGCCCAGTCGGCGATCACCGCGTTGCCGTGGAACATCGGCATGCAGATGTAGTGCACGTCGTCGCGAAGGATTCCGAAGCTGTCGGCCAACGAGCGCCCCGCTGCCGCCAGTCGGCCCTGGGTGCAGATCGCGGCCTTCGGGGCGCCGGTGGAACCGGAGGTGAAGTAGAGCAGGACGCGGTCGTCGGGGGTGGCGCCGGAGAAGGCGGAAGGGTGCGCGTCCGCGTACGGGGCGAGCAGGTCGACGTAGGGCTGAGTGTCCGTCACCAGGAGGCGTATGCCAGGGAGTTGGAGGTCGTCGAGGAGCGGGAGGTGGGTGCGCTCGGTGACGAGGACCCGGCATTCGGTGTGCAGGATGTCGCGGGCCAGTTCGGGGCCGCGGCGGGTGGGGTTGATTCCGGCGACGGCCGCGCCCGCGAGGGCCGCTGCGCTCAACCACAGGGGATATTCAGGGGTGTTGTCGAGCAGTACGCCGACATGGGGCTCGGCACCTGGCGGCAGCAGGTCCGCGAGGAGTGCCGCTCTGGCCGCGGCGCCGGCCGCCATCTCGTGGTGGGTGAGCACCTGTTGCCCGCACCACAGACCCGGGCGGTGGTCGCCCCACCGCGCCTGTACGAGTTCCGCGACGGTACGCCTCCTGGACTCCATGGGGGCGCAGGGTAGTTGACGTACCGTCAGATATGGAGACTACGAGCCCATGAAGTCGAACATCTTGTGGGCCACGAGCATGAAGAAGACGCAGAAGGCGACGATCACGCCGAAGAACACCAGCATGCAGCCCGCGCCTGCCGCGAGCTTCCCTCGGGACGGGGCGTGGGCGGTGGCCCGCTCGGGGTGATCGGCCGCGTAGTACACGGTGACGATGTCGCCCTCCAGGGTCGTGCCCGGCCCGTTCCGCTCCTCGAACCTGACCGTCCGGCCCTCGCGCGTCGTGAACTCGAAGACGTGGTGCAGCGTCGTCGACACCATGGTGTCCCCGGCGCCGCCGCTGGTCGTCGTGTACGTCCGCAGACAGCGGGCCTCGGCCGTGAGCCCGCTGCTCCAGGCGCTGTTGACCTGGCGCGAGCGGCGGATCACGGCGGTCGCGCCGAGCGCCACGATGGCGATCATGAGCAGTGGCGCGATGTAGAACAGCGCTTCCATGGTGTCCCCCGAGGTCAAGTACCGCTTGGTGGAGGGAACCTACCCCCGGGGGATGCCGAACTGTCTCAAGCAATGCTCAGAACCTCACGCTCACGACCTCGACGTCAGAACGTGACGTCATCGCAGGAGTAGAACGCGTTGGTCGTGTCCGCGATCGTCCACACCGCGACGATCACGTGGTGACCGGAGAGGCCGGACGGGAGCGTGCCGGTGTGGGAGATGGTGGACGACGAGGGGCGCTGGCCGTTGTAGGGGACGGTGAGGAACGGGGTGGTGTTGAGGTCCGAGCGGGCCAGGTTGTGGTTCTGGTTCCAACCCGCCTTGGTGACGTAGTACTTGAAGTCCGTCGTCGCGTGGATCGCCGTGAACTGCCAGCGGAACGTGTACGACTGACCACCCGTCACCTTTGTCGTCGGCCAGGCGGCGCCCGACGGGGCCTTCGGTGCGCTGAGTTGGCTGAAGCGGCTGATTCCGCCGTTGCAGATCTGGCCGTCGGCGGGGCCGGCCGCCGGGAAGCCCTTGGGGCCTTCGACGCTCTGCGGCTCGTACTGGATGTCACCGCAGTTGGTCACCGTGCCGTTGGCACAGAGCTTCTGCCTGCTGATGGGGAGGTCGGTGTAGCCGTGGCTGCTCGCGGCCCCGGACGAGAGCACGATGGCCCCGGCCGTGGTGAGTCCGAGCACGCCCGCGTACCACTTGGTCTTTTTGCGCATGCTGCCGCTCCTGGAGAACGTGTGGGGAGTTCCGTGAGCCGTGCAGGTCTAGACCAAGTCTCAGATTATTGCCCTTACTTGACCCTGTCCATACCGCTCACGGCGCGGCTTCTCCCCGTCTCACGGCGCGCCTTCCCCCCGTCCCGAGCAGAACGCGACCGTCAAGTCCTTCACCAGCGCCTTGCGTTCGTAGTCGTCCAGCTCCACCAGACCCCGCATGGTCAGCCGCGTCACCGTGTCCTCCACGGAGTCGACCACCGACGTGAGCATCGTCGCCCGCTGCTGCGCGTCCAGCGTGGCGATACGGCGCCGGGTCATCGCCGCGGCCACCTCCGGGGCGTACTCCACCCGCACCGGCCGTACCGAGAACACCTCGATGCCGACCGGCGCCGAGTCCGCCGCGACCAGCCGGGTCAGCGCGTCGGCGGCCAGGTCGGCCGCGCCCTTCGCGCCGCCGCCCGGCACCTCCACCGGCACCCGGGCCAGCGCCGCCTCCACGCACTCGCGCAGATACGTCTCGTGGTCCTCGACCCCGAGGGTGGCCCGCGCGGTGTCCCGCACCCGCCACACCACGAGCACGACGACCCGCAGCGCGACCCCGTTCGCGTCGGCCCCCGGCATCGGCTCACCGCGCCAGTGCCGCAGCCGTACGTCGACCCGGCGGCGCAGCAGCAGCGGGTTGACCCACATCAGCCCGGTGCGCCGCACCGTCCCCCGGTACCGCCCGAACAGGCCGAGCACCCAGGCCCGTCCGGTACGGCCCCGGGCCAGCCCCCCGAAGCCGAACAGACCCAGCGCGCCGGCCCCGGCGTACGCGGCCCACTGTGCGGGACCGAGGCCGGCACCGGCGTAGAACGGCAGCCGTAGCGCCTCGGTCGCGAGCGGGGGCAGGACGCCCGCCCACCACGAGGTGGCGAGGCAGCCGGCCAGTCCGCAGGTACCGGCGAGCACGCCCGCCGAGCCGGGGAGCACCCGGGCCGGGCGTTCCACCAGGTCGGGGTCGACCTCCGGGGCCGGGCGCGGCCTGGCCGGGACCGGGCGGCGGAAGCGGGGCTGCTCGCCGGTGCCCTGCCGGCGCGCCACGACGGCGGGCCTGAGCGGGACCGAGACCGGGTCGGGGTCGTCGCGGAACAGCAGGTGGACGGGGATCTCGGTGGTCGCCTCGTTCTGGATGAGCCGTGCGGGACGGGTCTGTCCCTCCGGCGGCCCCACGGGCTCTTCGTTCTCGGGCGTCTGTGATGTGGTCGTCGTACTCATAGGTGCCTCCAGCCTCCGCGCCAGATGCGTCACAACGGGTGGGGATGTGCGTGATTACGAGAAGAGGCGGCGCCAGGTCTCCGGGCCCGGGTAGCCGTCCGCCGCGCCGCCGCGCCAGCCCTGGGCGCGTTGGAAGGCCTCGACGTTGCGGCGGTCCGGCTCGCCCCAGCGCGGGCCCGGGCCGGTCGTGTAGTACTTGCCGAAGCCCTTCTTGACCAGCTGTTTTCCGAGCTCGGTGACGTACTTGTTGGTCGCGCCGGGGCGGAACACGGCCTTGCCCGGATAGCCGGGGACGCCGTGCGAGGAGGGGACCGACGCGGGTGGGCCCGCCGCTCCCACGGCCGCCGCGCCGCCGACGTTCTTGCCCTTGCCGGTGACGAGGAGTTGCCAGGTCTGCGGGCCGGGCAGACCGTCCGCGTCCGCGCCGGTCCAGCCCTGCGCGAGCTGGAAGGCCTGGGTGGCCCGCCGGTCCGCGTCCGACCAGCGCGGGCCCGGACCCGAGGTGTAGTACGCGCCGGCGCCCCGGGCAACGAGCATCGTGCCGAGCTGGGTGACGTACTTGTTGTTGGCGCCGGGGCCGAAAGCCGCCGCCCCCGGATACGGCGTGTTCGTCTTGCCCGCGCCCGCCGGGGTCACCGGGGTCACGGGTGTCACCCCTTCCGTACCGCCCGTCACGCCCTTGTAGCGGTACGGCACATAACTGTCCGAGTGGCTCCAGTACGCGTACGGCGTGGACTGGCGGCGGGCGTGCGAGGGGGTCTCCTCCAGGGCGATGTAGTAGGTGTGCGTGTAGTCGGTCCAGCCGCCGAAAATGACGACGTGCGAACCTTTCTCGGGGTTCGCGAGATTGTGGAACAGGAGAATGTCGCCGGGTTCCAAGTCGTCCTTGGAAATACGCACCCCGTACTGGTCGAGGCTCCCGGTCCATTCGTTCCCCGGCAGTCCCCAGGCCATCGAGACGAACCCCGAGCAGTCCTGCCGGTAACCGTCCGACCAGTACGCGTTCATGCTGTACGGCACCTGCGCGGCGATCCAGATCTTGGCCCGGTTGATGATCTCCGCGCGGGTGGTCGTGGGCGCCTTGACCGCACCGGCCGGCTTCGCCGGTTTGCCGCTCGGGCCGTGCAGCGGGGCCTTGCTGCCCTGCGGGGTGGCGGGCTCGTCACCCGTGTCACCTGCGGGGACACCGGGGCGAGCCGGTGCGTGGGGAGCAGCCGCGGCCGGTACGGCGTGCCCCGCGGCGAGGGCGGCGGACGCGGCGGCGGCCACGAAGAGGACCCGCTGAGCGGCGGGGTGGCCGCCGATCCGGCCGGTCGGGGAATGCGGCCGGCGGTGCCGGCGGTCAGCACATCCGGGGCAATCGCAATCGCTCGCGGGATCGAATTCCTCGAATACCGGAGTCTCCATGCGACGCCCCTCACACTCCAGGTGGAAATATCCGCGCTCGTGCACATCCGCCAGCTTCTCAACTGTCTTCCGGACTCGCATGTTGACGGTCCGAATGATGTACAGAGGCCCCGCCCGGGCCTGTCCGGGGGTGGTCGGGAGCACCCCCGGACATCCGGTAGAGTTGTGCAGGTCAACACGCGCGCCGCTAGCTCAGTTGGTTAGAGCAGCTGACTCTTAATCAGCGGGTCCGGGGTTCGAGTCCCTGGCGGCGCACAGACAGCGAGGCCCTCCGCACTGCGGGGGGCCTTTTGCGTGGGCGGAAGACCCGCATGGGCGGAACATCCGTGTGGGCGGAACACAGCTCGCCCCCCGTTTGGCCGGATACCCTCTGGCCATGACAGCCCGTGACCTGCAGGAGCGGATCAAGAAGCTCATCCTCGACCGTCGGCTGTCCTCCGGGGCCCCGCTGCCGACCGAGCCCGAGCTGATGGTGTTTCTCGGTGCGAGCCGGAACTCGGTGCGCGAGGCGCTCAAGGCGCTGCAGGCGATGGGGATCGTCGAGATCCGGCACGGGTTCGGGACGTACGTCGGCCCGATGTCGCTCGCGCCGATGGTCGAGGGGCTCGCCTTCCGTACCGTCGTCGGGCACTACCGCGGCGAGGACAGTCTGCTGCAACTGCTCGAACTGCGGGAGGCGGTGGAATCGGGGCTCGTGGCCCGGCTCGCGGGGCGGTTGCCGGAGCGGGATCTCGTCGAACTGGACGCGCTGGTACGGCAGATGGAGCGGGAGGCCGCCGAGGGGGTCGGGCTCGCGGCCACCGACCGCGCCTTTCACGCCACCCTGTACCGGGGTCTGGACAACGCGCTGCTGAGCGAGGTCCTGGACGCGTTCTGGGACGCCTTCCACCGTGTCCACACCGATCTCGCGACCGGCCCGCAGGACCCCGAGGTCACCTGCCGCCAGCACCGGGAGATCCTCGACGCGGTCCGGTCCGGGGACGCGAAACGCGCCGAGCGGGCCATAAGAGAACACTTCGACAACGTGCGCACAAGACTGTCCACAACGGCTCCACATGATCCCCACACCCGCCCCAATGAACGCGTATGACCGGTAAACACCGCGTTTCGTGTCTTGCGATCAAGCTGAGCACCGTAGAACCCTGGTTTTGAAGATACTGCCGGTACACGGCAGTTGAGGGGGTAAGGAACCGGTTGCACGGTTTCGCGGGGAGGAGGGGCCCCGCTCGGGAACAGATGTCGGAGGGGGCATCTCGCAACCGGACGGTCGCGGTCGCACATCTCTGTGAGTGGACTGTGTGGTGACTGTGGCCACCACTGACACGCCCGTCGAGGGTCGAGGGGGACGCCCGGCGGACGGCCGAGACAAACAGACACGCGCGCTTCTGCGTGTGGGGGGATGACTCATGACGTCGACGCCGACGGGCGCCCGACAGGGCTTCGACCCGTCCCGAACCACCGAACTCAGAGTCCCGGGCCACCGGACCGGCAGCTTCCGCCGGATCAAGAACACACTTCCGAGATACGACTACGAGCACTACAGCCGCCTGGCGGGACCCCTCACGCAGCCCGAACCGGGCAAGCCGTACAAGGTCCAGTACCGGTCGCTGCTGTCGCAGGAGACGCACCGCCTGCGCGCCGCCCTCATGCTGAGCGCGGCGCCGCTGCTGTCCCTGATCCTGCTGGGCTGGCTGATGCAGCCCGAGCACTGGACCCAACGCGACTATCCCGCCTACGACTTCCTGCCCGCGCTGGACATCGTGATGCTGGTCGCGATCGGTCTGATCGAGTTCTTCCGCTGCATGAACGTGCTGTCCAACGCGCACGCCACGCTGGTCGCCCGCGACCCGGTCCCGGTGGTGCCCGAGATGGGCACACGCGTCGCGTTCATCACGACGTTCGTGCCCGGCAAGGAACCCCTGGAGATGGTCACCAAGACCCTGGAGGCGGCCGTACGGCTGCGCCACTGGGGCCTGTTGCACGTGTGGCTGCTGGACGAGGGCGACGATCCCGAGGTCAAGGCCGTCTGCGGGCGGCTCGGCGTACACCACTTCACCCGCAAGGGAGTCGAGAAGTGGAACCGCCCCAAGGGCGCCCACCGCGCGAAGACCAAGCACGGCAACTACAACGCCTGGTTGGAGGCACACGGCGACGAGTACGACTACTTCGCCTCCGTCGACACCGACCACGTGCCGCTGCCCAACTACCTGGAGCGGATGCTCGGTTTCTTCCGCGACCCGGACGTCGGATTCGTCATCGGCCCCCAGGTGTACGGCAATTACGAGGGCCCGGTCACCAAGGCGGCCGAGTCGCAGCAGTTCCTCTTCCACGCCCTGATCCAGCGGGCCGGCAACCGCTACGGCTCGCCGATGTTCGTCGGCACGTCAAACGCCGTACGGATCAAGGCACTTCAGCAGATCGGCGGCCTGTACGACTCGATCACCGAGGACATGGCCACGGGCTTCGAGATGCACCGGGCCAAGAATCCGGCGACCGGGAAGAAGTGGAAGTCGGTCTACACGCCGGACGTGCTCGCGGTCGGCGAAGGGCCCAGCGCCTGGACGGACTTCTTCACGCAGCAACTCCGGTGGTCCCGGGGGACGTACGAGACGATCCTCAAGCAGTACTGGAAGGGCTTCTTCTCGATGCCTCCGGGCAAGCTCTTCAACTACACCATGATGATCATCTTCTACCCGATGTCGGCCCTCAACTGGATACTGGCGGCGCTGAGTTGCTCCCTGTTCCTGGGTCTGGGCGCCTCGGGTGTGAACATCGACCCGACGGTGTGGCTGATGCTCTATGGCAACGCGTCCGCGCTGCAGATCGGCCTCTACATATGGAATCGGCGGCACAACGTCTCCCCGCACGAGCCGGAGGGGTCGGGGGGTGTCGCCGGCATGGTGATGTCCGCGCTGTCGGCGCCGATCTACGCCCGCTCGCTGCTGGACGCCGTACTGCGCCGCAAGAGCAAGTTCGTGGTCACGCCGAAGGGTGATTCGGCCAGCCCCGACACGCTGTTCGGGACGTTCCGGGTGCACTGGTTCTTCATCCTGATCTTCGGCGGCTCGCTGATGGCAGGGGTCGAGAACGGGCACTCCCACCCGGCGATGATCACGTGGACCGCGTTCGCGCTGCTGATCACCGCGTCGCCGATCCTGGCGTGGCGGTACATGGTGCGGCAGGAGAAGAAGCAGTCGTCCGCCGTCCTCCCGGACGAGCCCCAGGACGCCGTTCCGCCGCCGCAGGCGTTGCCGGTCGCGCATGCCCCGCAGCAGAAGCCCAGTTGGGTGGCGTCGGGCACGGGCAGCGGTGGTGGCGAGCAGACCATGCAGATCGCGCTCGGTGGGCTGGGGGGTCGTAAGGAATGAAGGAAGCCGGCCGGCGCCGTGCCCGTCGACTCGCGATCAGCACGGTGGTCGTACTCGCCCTGGCCGGGATGAACGGGCCCTGGCTGTACAGATTCGGGACCGAGAGATACCACCAGTACGTCATCAACAAGCCCGAGTACAAAGCCGACAACGGGCACTGGGACATCGTCCAGTTCCCCAAGGAGTACCGGCAGGACACCATTCACGCGGTGCTGCTGCACACCGGGAAGGTGCTGCTGGTCGCGGGCTCGGGGAACAACCAGGACAACTTCAACGCGAAGAAGTTCGAGTCGCGGATCTGGGATCCCGTGAAGGGGACCATCAAGAAGGTCCCGACCCCCGCCGACCTGTTCTGTACGGGGCACACCCAACTCGCCAACGGGAACATCCTCATCGCGGGCGGCACCCAGAAGTACGAGAAGCTGAAGGGTGACGTCAAGAAGGCCGGCGGGGTCATGATTCTGTACAACGAGAATCCCGACAAGCCGATAACGCTGTCCAAGGGCACGAAGTTCACGGGTAAGGCGAACGGTAAGTCGTTCGTGTCCACGGACTCGGTGCTGATTCCGCGCGCGACGAAGGTGTTCGACAAGAAGACCGGCAGGTTCCTGCGGAACAATCCCGGTTACGCGCGGATCGTCGTCGAGGCGCCGAAGGAAGGTACCAAGTACGAGACCGGCGCCCAGGACAACTACCGGATCCAGGGATTGACCGGGGCCGACGAGCGCAACACGTACGGGATCGGGAACAAGTTCGGGCTGGACAAGCGGGACTTCGAGGGGATCAAGAACGCGTACGAGTTCGATCCGGTCGCCGAGAAGTACATCAAGGTCGATCCGATGAACGAGGCTCGGTGGTATCCGACGCTCACGACTCTGTCGGACGGCAAGGTGCTCAGTGTTTCCGGGCTTGATGACATTGGGCAGTTGGTGCCGGGGAAGAACGAGATCTTCGATCCCGCGACGAAGAAGTGGACGTACACGAAGACGAAGCGGCAGTTCCCTACGTATCCGGCGCTGTTCCTGATGGAGAACGGGAAGCTGTTCTACTCGGGGTCCAATGCGGGGTACGGGCCGGACAACGTGGGGCGGGATCCCGGGATCTGGGACGTCGACACCAACTCGTTCACCAAGGTGCCGGGGCTCAGTGATCCGAACATGTTGGAGACCTCGGCGACTGTGCTGTTGGCTCCGGCTCAGGACGAGAAGTACATGGTCATCGGGGGTGGGGGTGTTGGTGAGTCGAAGTTGTCCACCAACAAGACTCGGCTCGTTGATCTGAAGGACGCGAATCCTGTGTTTGTGGACGGGCCCTCGTTGGAGAAGGGGACTCGGTATCCGCAGACCTCGATCCTGCCTGATGACACGGTGCTTGTGTCGGGTGGGTCCGAGGATTATCGGGGGCGTAGTGAGTCCGATATTCTCCAGGCTCGGTTGTATCACCCTGACACCAACAGTTTCGAGGAGGTCGCCGATCCGCTGGTCGGGCGGAACTATCACTCCGGGTCGATTCTTTTGCCGGACGGGCGGGTGATGTTCTTCGGGTCCAATCCTCTGTATGCGGACAAGGCGGACACGAAGCCGGGGGTTTTTGAGCAGCGGATCGAGATTTACACGCCGCCGTATCTTTACCGGGATTCCCGGCCGGATCTTTCTGAGGGGCCGGGGTCCATTGCTCGGGGGGCTTCGGGGACGTTCACCTCGGCGCACGCTTCTTCGATCAAGAAGGTGCGGTTGATTCGGCCGAGTGCGTCCACGCATGTCACGGATGTTGATCAGCGGTCCATCGCGTTGGACTTCAAGACGTCCGGGAGCAAGATCACGGTGACTGTGCCGAAGGATCGGAATCTGGTGCAGTCGGGGTGGTACATGCTGTTTGTGGATGACGATCAGGGGACGCCTAGTAAGGCGGTGTGGGTGAAGGTGCCGTAGGGGTCGTTCTTTGGGTGCGGGTGCGTGGGGGCTGGTCGCGCAGTTCCTCGCGCCCCTAAAAAACAGGGGCGTTGCGGCTGGTCGCGCCCATGCGGCGGAGCCGCAAATCGACACAGCCCCGCGCCCCTAAGGGGTTGACGCTTGCGCCAGTTTCAAGGCGTAGGTTGGCCACCAATTGCCCGCCTTGGGGCCGCCCTTGCACTCGCCGTCCGACTCTCCCGGGCGTTTGATCCACAAGTACGCGTCCACCAGCGGGTCCGCCGTCTTTGTTGTGGGGGTTTCGCCCAGGGCCCTGCCCGGGGGGTTGCACCAGTTCTCGTCTGTGTCGCCATCCGTATACGGTCCGTTGCCGTTGCGGCTGGTGTCGATGACGAAGTGTTTGTCGGCGGTCTTGGCCGAGAGTTGCTTGCCGTAGGCGATGGAGTCCTGGGTGGAGTAGAAGTTGGAGACGTTCACCGCGAAGCCGTCGGCCTTCGCCAGGCCCGCTCGTTCGAGGGGCTGGTAGATCTCGTCGGGGTGGCCCCAACCCGCGTTTCCGGCGTCCAGGTAGACCTTCGTGTGGGTGAGGGACTTGAGCTTGGTGATCGCGTAGGCGAGTAGGTCGTAGCGCTCCGCCTGGTACTGGGTCGGAGTGCAGCCGTCCACCAGGTGCAGGAGCGCGTCCGGTTCCAGGATCACCGTCGCGGAGCGGTCTGCGATGCCCTGCGCCACGGCGTCGATCCACTCGCGGTACGCGTCGCCGTCGCCCGCGCCGCCCTGGGAGTACTGGCCGCAGTCGCGGTGCGGGATGTTGTAGAGGACCAGGAGCGCGGTGCGGCCGGCTCGGTCGGCGGCCTCGGTGAAGCCCTGGGCCTCCGCCTTCGGGTTCTCCGCGCCGATCCACTCACCGGTCGGCTGCTCGGCGATCTTTCGGATCTGCTCGGCGTCCGCCGTCTTGCCCGCCTTGACGTAAGTGGCCACCTGGCGGGCCGCGTTGGTGTCCGGGTTGACCCAGATCGGGTCCGCTCCCTCGGGCTGTTGGGTGATCTTCGCGTTCGCGTCGGGTTTCTTGTCCCCGTCCCCCGAGGAACACCCCGCGATCAGCAACGCGGCCCCCAGAACCAACGCCGACGTCCGTGTGCCGAAGGAGACCGGGGTCCCCTGGCTGCCGTACATCCAACTCCCCCTTGGCTGTACCGATCCAAGGCTCAATCGTGACATACGTGGCGTGCCGCCCACGAGAACGCCGGGGTGTTGTCGTCCGGCTGTTACACCTCCGTCCCTCGGGGTAGATGGGCGGCCTAAGGGCTGTCCGGCGGGCTCGGTCGCGGGGCAGGAGGAGGCGGTCGTCATGGACCACGCGACCCGGGAGGGTCGGCTCGCCGCGGTGCTGGTGGAGGCCGCCGACACTCTGATCGAGGACTTCGACACCGAGGAGTATCTGCGGCGGCTGGCCGATCATTGCGTAGAGCTGCTGTCCGCTTGGGCTGCCGGGGTTGTGTTGATCGACGGTGGTGAGGCGGTGGCGCTGGCCGGGAGCAGGCGCGGCGGTCGCGAGGAGGTGGCTCTCGATCTGCTGGCGGCCCAGCACAACTCCGGGCCCTGCCTCGAGAGTTACGGCTCCGGTCGGCCCGTTCCGCCGGTGTCGATCAGCTCGGCCCAGGTGGCCGCCCGCTGGCCGGAGTTCACCGAGCGGGCCCTGCGGCACGGTGTCGTGGCGACCTTCGCGGTGCCGGTGCGGCGGCACGAGACGCTGCTCGGCGCGCTCAATGTGTTCGAGTCGGCGCTGCCCAACTCCGCTACGGATAGGGGGCGTTCGGAGGTGGCGGTGGCGCAGGCCCTCGCCGACGCCGCTGCTCTGGGGCTGGAGAATCATCGCGCGTACGCCCAATCCCGTTCCCTGGCGGGGCAGTTGCAGGAGGCGTTGTCGAGCCGGGTGCGGATCGAGCAGGCCAAGGGGATGCTCGCCGAGCGCTGGCAGGTCGGTACCGACGAGGCGTTCATCGCGCTGCGCGGGCACGCGCGACGACACCGGTTGCCGTTGGACCGGGTCGCGCGGACGGTGATCGAGGGGGGACTCGTGGATCGACTGTGACCAGTGCATATGACAGCGAGCAACTACTGTGAGACATGGCGTCATTTGCCCTCTAGGCCCGGACGCCCATTCGTTCTAGAGTCGTTCCCAACGGCCCTAGCCCCTGGCCCGAGTCCGCACCTTCCACCACTGGTTTTTCCAGACCTCCCGCGCCGTTCGCCGGGTTACTCCCGCAGCCCGTGCGCGTGCGGTTGAGGACCAGCCCGGTCGGCGGCTTCGAGGGGGGAGCAGGTCGTCGGCCGGGCCGGGTTGTCACAGTCCGGTGCCGGTGAGGTAGGCGGACACGATCACGTTCGCCGTGTAGCTGCGGCTGGCGCGGTCGAAGGTGCCGCCGCAGGTGATCAGGCGGAGTTCGGCGCGGCCCGACTCCCGGGTGCCGTAGGCCTGTTGGGCGTCGAAGTGGTTTCGGTTCAGGACGCGTACGTCGTCGACGGTGAACTCGGCGACCTTGCCGTCGTCGCGGATCACCCGGATCGTTCCGCCCGGGCGCAGGGTGCTGAGCTTGTAGAAGACGGCGGGCCTGGTCTCGGTGTCGACGTGGCCGACCATCAGGGCGGTTCCGGGGGCCCCGGGCCGTACTCCGTTTCCGTACCAGCCGACCACGCCCGCCTGGTCGAACGGCGGTGGGTCGATCGCGCCCTGCGTGTCGAGGCCGCGGGCCACCACCGGTGCCTGTACGGCGAGTTGGGGAATGTCGATGCGCTGGGGCAGGGCGTTGCCCAACGGCTTTGCCGCGGGCGGGAGTTCGGCCTCCGGGGGGCGGCCGACCGCCGCCACGTCGCCGGTCGTCGGCGCGGACATGCCCTGCCGGATGTCGGTCAGGTCCTGCCCCCACAGCCACAGCCCGAGCAGCAGCACGGCCCACGCCACTCCGGTCAGCAGCCGTCCGGTGCCGGTGGAACGCTCGTGCTCGGCGGGCCGGTCGTGATCGAACATGCCGGTCAGCCCGTCCTGCGGCTCCGGCGGGCGCTGCGCAGCGCCACGGCCGTCGCGGCGACACCGGCCAGCAGCAGACCCACCACCGCGTGCGCGGTACCGGGACCGGCCGCACGGGCGTCCACGGCCGCGAGGTGCGCCGTACCGCCACCGCCCGCGTGGACGGGGGCGACGGGTGAGGCGGGGGTGGAGGGGGACGAGGGGGGTGCCGAGGGCGACTGGGACTGCTGGGACGACTGGGAAGCGTTCGCTACGACCTTGATCGCGCCCTTCACCGTCACGCTTCCGCAGGTGATCTTCACGTCGTAGCTGCCCGGTGCCAGCGAGCTGCGGACCCGGGTCTCGCCGGCGAGGGTGCCGGCCGCGCCGACCAGCTTGGCGTCGGCGACGAACGCGTCCGACGCCGCCGAGCCCGTCGTACCGGCACAGCCGCTGATCTTCAGCGCGACCTCGCCGCCGGGGGCCGGGGAAGCGGGGGTCACCGAGACACCGCCTCCGTCCGCCGCGTACGCCGTCGGGGTGAGCGTCGCGAGGACCACCGCGGCAAACGCACAGAGTGTGACTTTCAGTGAACCCATCGTGAACCTCCAGATACCTGGAGACTCCTCCTCACCGTGGACGCCCGCATCCTCAGCCGCGCCCGGCTGCTCCGTATGGGGGACGGCGCCGGAAGGTGCATAGCATGGTCACCTCACATGCCCGCGTACCGCAGGAGTGCCCACCCATGACAGAGCGAAAGCCCATCGAATCGTGGCTCACCGACATGGACGGGGTGCTGATGCACGAGGGCGTCCCGGTGCCCGGCGCGGAGGCGTTCATCAAGACGCTGCGGGAGAAGGGACGTCCGTTCCTGGTCCTCACCAACAACTCGATCTACACCGCGCGTGACCTGCACGCCCGGCTGAACCGGATCGGTCTCGACGTGCCGGTGGAGAACATCTGGACCTCGGCGCTGGCCACCGCGGCCTTCCTGGACAACCAGCACCCTGGCGGCACCGCCTATGTGATCGGCGAGGCCGGGCTGACGACGGCGCTGCACGACGCGGGGTACGTGCTGACCGACTCCGACCCCGATTTCGTGATCCTGGGCGAGACCCGTACGTACTCCTTCGAGGCCCTGACCAAGGCGATCCGGCTGATCAACGACGGGGCCCGGTTCATCGCGACCAACCCCGACAACACCGGGCCCTCCCCCGAGGGCGCCCTGCCGGCCACCGGTTCGGTGGCCGCGCTGATCACCAAGGCGACCGGCAAGGAGCCCTACTTCGTCGGCAAGCCGAACCCGCTGATGATGCGGTCGGCGCTGAACACCATCGGCGCGCACTCGGAGAGCAGCGCCATGATCGGCGACCGGATGGACACGGACGTACTGGCCGGGCTGGAGGCCGGGATGGAGACCTTCCTCGTCCTCACCGGGCTGACGACCAGGGGCGATCTGGAGCGGTACCCGTACCGGCCCACGAAGGTCGTGGAGTCCATCGCGGACCTGGTCGACCTGATCTGACCTGATCCGATCCGGCCGGGGGGATCTCTCCTCGCGCCACGGTTGCCGTTCGTCATGCGAGCACTCCGGGCAACTGTCCTACGCCGTCCAGGACTTGGGTCGCCCCGGCCGCCCGCAGCGCGTCCGCGTCGTGGGCGCCGGTCAGGACACCGGCGACCAGGCCCGCGCCCGCGCGGACCCCGCTGAGCATGTCGTACGAGGTGTCGCCGACGACGGCCAGCTGTCGTACGTCGTCGGCAACCGCCGTACGCAGGAAGGCCGTCAGCACCATGTCCGGGTACGGGCGTCCCCGGCCGCCGGCGTCGGCGGGGCACAGCGTGAGGTCGGCGAGGCCCTGCCAGCCGAGCGCGGTCAGGATCGCGTCCTGCGTGGTGCGGGCGAAGCCGGTCGTCAACACCACCGTGCGGCCTTGGGACTTGAGCGATTCGATCGTCTCGCGGGCGCCGGGCAGGGCGGCGACCCGGCCGCCGTCGACGAGTTCGGCGTACGCCGCTTCGAAGGCCTTGTTGGCGTCCTGGGCCCTGGTCTCCGTGCCGAACAGGTGGCGGAAGACGGAGATCTTGGACTCGCCCATGGTGGCGCGGACGTGGTCGAGCATCGAGTCGGGTCCGGAGCCGGGTTCTTCGCCCAGGTGGTGGGCGGCAGCGGCGAACGCCTCCTCGACGAGACCACCGTCGGCGACGGTGGTGCCGGCCATGTCGAGGACGACGAGACGGATGTCGGGTGGCGTGGGGGGCATGAGGGGGGTCACGGGGGTCACCAGTCCAGTTCGTTCGCGGTGGTTTCGGCGATCGCCGGGGAGCAGGTCATGCCGCGTCCGCCGGGTCCGGTGACCAACCACACGCCGTCGCGCACCTGTTGGCGGTGGACGACGCGGGCGGGGTCGGTGCACTGCGCGTACACGCCGGCCCAGCGGCGGCGGATCTTCGGGAGGGGACGGCCGAGGAGCGACTCGACGACCTCGGCGAGATGGTCGTAGGGATCCTCGGTGGTGTCGAAGGCGAAGGGGTGCTCGTACTCGTGGGTGTCGCCGATGGTCAGTCCGCCGTCGGCGCGCTGCACCATGAGGAGTTGCATGGCGTGCGCGGCCGGGATCCGCAACTGCGGTTGTTCGGCGTCGAGTCGGTCCAGGGCCTGGCCGCGGTAGGCCGGGTAGTAGCGGAAGCTGTCCGCGTCGGCGACCGATGTGGTGAGCGGTTCGCCGAGCGGGTCGGTCTGCATCATCTGCAACCGGACGCGGCGGACGGGGAGTTCGGGTCCGGCGAGTTCGCGGACGAGTCCGCCGAGCCAGGCGCCCGTGCACAGGATCACCGTGTCGGAGGCGTGCACGTCCCCGTGGTCGTCGCGTACCGCGTGCTCGCCGATGACCTCGCGGACCTCGCGGCCCGGCAGAAAGGTGTAGTTCGGGCACTTCGACAGTTCGGCGCGCAGGGCGAGTTGGGCGGTGCGGGGTTCGACGGCGGGGTCGCGCTCGCAGTAGAGGGCGGCGGTGAAGTCGCCGCGCAGGGCGGGGTTGACGGCGCGGGCCTCGGCGGGGGTGAGGAGTTTGTAGCCGCGTGCCGCGGAGTCCTCCCGCGCTACGGCGGCCTCGGCGACGGCGAGTTCGCGCTCGCCCCGGACCGGGGTCAGCGAACCGTTGGCCCGGAAGCCGAGCCCGGGGACGCGGGCGCCGATCTCCTCCCACAACTCCCTTGCGCGCAGGGCGGTTTCGAGTTCCTCGCCGCCCGCGCGGCCGCTCACCCAGATCTGCCCGAAGTTGCGCAACGAAGCGCCGCGAGCCTCCGCCTCGCGCTCGATCTGTACGACCTCATGGCCGCGTTCCACTGCTTGCCAGGCGTGCATGGTGCCCACCACGCCGCCTCCGACGACTGTCACTCTCACGACCTGAGCCTGACCGACGGCCGCACCTTTGGGCTAGACCCGTTACTTATTTGTTATAAGGAGGGGGGTTCGCCAGGTGCCTACTGATGCGTCAGGTGACTGGTGAACGAGAAGCGGTCGCCTCGGTACAGGCCCCGCACCCGTTCCAGTGGGCGGCCCTCGGTGTCCCGCGAGACGCGGTGGATCAGCAGCATCGGGAGGGCGGGCGGGGTGCCGATGAGGAGGGCCTCGCGCGGGGTGGCGAGCACGGTCTCGATGCGTTCGTCGGCGTCGCCGAAGTGGATGCCGCGGGCGACCAGGTAGCCGTAGAAGGAGGAGTCGGGCTCGAAGTCGGTGTCCAGGTGCGGGACTCGGGCGACGGAGACGTAGGTGCTTTCGAGGCCGACCCGCTCGTCGTCGGCGAGCAGGACGCGCTCCAGGTGCCAGACGGGTTCGCCGCGGGTCAGTCCGGTCTCGGCGGCGAGTGCGTCGGGGCAGGGGAAGCGGTCGAGGGTGACGAGGCTGCGGCCCGGGGTGCGGCCCTGCCGTCGTACGCCCTCGGTGTAGCTGGCCAGGGACAGCGGCTGCTCCAGTTTGGGCCCCGCGACGACCGTGCCCCGGCCCTGCCGGCGCAGCCTGCCCTCCAGCACGAGTTCGCGCAGCGCCTGCCGCACGGTCTCGCGGGCGACCTCGTAGCGCTCGGAGAGGTCGCGCTCGGTGGGGATCGGGCCACCCTCCCCCAACTCGTCGACGAGCGCGGCGATTTGGGCCTTCACCGCGTAGTACTTGGGGATACGGCCGTGCTCCGGGATGCCGGAGCGGACGGGGGCGCCGGGGGCCTGGTCGTTCGGGTAGTCCACGGGGAGATCGTCGCAGAAGCGACGGGCCGCGCTAGCGGCGCCTCCGGGCCAGCAGCAGGGCGCCGGCCGTGACGAGGAGGACGGACGTGGCGGCGAGGACGAGGTGTTCGGGGCCGATTCCGGTGCGGGCCAGTTCGTCGGTGAACGAGAGGTCCTCGGCGGGCGCGGTGGCGGTGGGAGCGGGAGTCGTCGTAGAGGTGGCGGGGGTGCTGGATCCCGGGACGGCGGGGTCGACGTCGAAGCGGTAGTCGTTCGACTGGCCGACCCAGTCCCCGTCGTCGGCATGGCGCTGTACGACGGCGGCGTCGGCGGTGATCTCGTTCGCGACGGCGTCCGGGGCGAGGGCCAGGCGCACCTTCACCGTGAGGGTCTTGCCGGGGTCGACCGTGAAGCCCGGGAAGCCGTCGTCGAAGGCGCCGACGAGTTCGGCCTCGTCGGTCCGGGCGAAGTGGACCGGGTGCGGGCGGGGGCGGGTGCCGTCGTAGAACTCCAGCTTGGGCTGGGACGGTTTCAGGGCGCGCTGCTGGTCGACGAGGACGACCACCGGGTGGATCGCGGTGCAGCGGTGGGCGGTGGTGTTGGTGAGGTCGAGGTACCAGGTGCCGTAGCCGCCGCCGGCCTCGTAGGAGTCGGGGCCGTCGTGGATGCGGGTGGTGAGGGGGAAGGTGTGGGCGTCGGGGGCCGCGCAGGTGGGAACGGCGGCCGCCGCGTCTGCCGCGTGGGCCGGTGGTGTGGCTGCGATGAGGAGGGGGGCGGCTGCGGCGAGGCAGAGGGACAGGGACCGGGACAGGGGTGCGCGCAGTGGGGTGCGCGGGCGCAGGGGTAGTCGCATAAACACATGAGCGTGCCGGACGGGGGCCGTCGATCAGGGGTGCCGTGCCGGTCGCGGGCCGCGAATGCCTCGAACGGGCGCGGCGGGACCCCTGTTCGGCGGAAGTGTTACAGATCTGGCGAAAGTGTCACACTTTTGCGGACCACCTACCGTCCCCGGCCGGCAGTCCGCCGGGCCGGCGCCTCGAACGGCGGGGCATGGCAGCTGTTCGGCGGAGGCGTGACGCTTGCCCGGACCGCCTGCCGCCCGCCGCTACCCGTCCGCCCGTCCGAACAGCGGACCCAGCAGCAACTGCGCCGCTCCCTCCGCGACACCCCGCGCCCCGCCGGCGGCGACCCGTACGGGTACGGCGGCCTCGCGGGCGCCCTCGCGCCGGGCGCGTTCGTCGAGGACGGCGGCGACTCCGCGCACGAAGGGCTCCGGGTCGGCGGCGATGGTCCGGCCGCCCAGCAGCACGAGGTCAATGTCGAGCAGGCCCACGAGGTTCGCGGCGCCCGCACCCAGCACCCGCGCCGCTTCATCGACGTCACCGCGCGCCACGGCGGCCAGGCACAGGGCCTCGATACAGCCCCGGTTCCCGCAGTCGCAGGGCGGACCGTCCAGCTGGATCACCTGGTGCCCGAACTCACCGGCCCCGGTCCGCGCGCCCCGGTGCACACCCCCGCCGATCACCAGTCCGGCGCCGAGCCCGGTCCCGAGGTGCAGATAGGCGAACGCCCCGCCCACCCCGCCGACGGCCAGCCCGAGCGCGGCGGCGTTCGTGTCCTTGTCGACGACGACAGGCACCCCGAGCCGCCGGGCGAGCGCGTCCCGCAGCGGAAACCCGTCCCACTCCGGGAACCCGGTGACCCGGTGCAGAACGCCGTGGGCGTGATCGAGGGGGCCGGGGAGAGCGACACCGACGCCGAGCAGGTGGCCAGTGGCGGCGAGGGCGGCGGACGCGGGGCGCAGGTCCGCCGAGCCGACGGCGTCCGGCACCACCGTCCCGATCACCAGCCCCTCGACCTCCCGAGCCACCGCCTCCACAACCACCCCGGCCCCCGCCCCCAGATCCAGCGGAGCCCCCCGCTCCCCCACCACCGCACCGGTGAGATCGACGAGCACCACCCGCAGCTCGTCCCGGTCCAGATGCACCCCCACCGCAAGCCCGGCCTCCGGCACCAACCGCAGTACCGTGCGCGGTTTCCCGCCCGTGGACGCGCGCCGCCCCGCCTCCGCGGCGAGGCCGGACTCCCGCAGCCGGGCGGTGATCTTGCTGACGGCCTGGGGGGTGAGCCCGGTGCGCTCGGCGAGTTCGAGGCGGCTGATCCCATCCGTGCCGGCCGTCCGCAACAGGTCGAGGACCAGCGCGGTGTTGTGGCTGCGCACGGCAAGCAGATTCGCGCCCACCGCCGTAGTCGTTCCGCTTCCGGCCCCGCCCCGCGCACTGTTCTTCACACCCCCATTGTCCCCACCACTTGCACTTTGGCAACAGCGTTGCGAAAGTGGAGGGCATGACTGGACGCACCACTCGCACACCCCTCCGCGTCGGGCTCGTCGGCTACGGCCTCGCGGGCTCCGTCTTCCACGCCCCGCTGATCGCCGCCACCGAGGGCCTCGCACTCGACACGGTCGTCACCTCGAACCCGGAGCGGCAGCAACAGGCCCGCGCGGAGTTCCCGGACGTCCGCGTGGCCGCGACCCCGGACGAGCTGTTCGACCGCGCCGGCGACCTGGACCTGATCGCCATCGCGTCGCCGAACAAGACGCACGTCGCGCTCGCGACCACCGCCCTGAAGGCCGGCCTGCCGGTCGTCGTGGACAAGCCGATCGCCGGCACGGCAGCCGAGGCGCGCGAGCTGGCGGCTCTGGCCGAGCAGCACGGCCTGCTCCTCTCCGTCTTCCAGAACCGCCGCTGGGACAACGACTTCCTGACCCTGCGCAAGCTCCTGGCCGAGGGCGAGCTGGGTGACGTATGGCGCTTCGAGTCCCGGTTCGAGCGCTGGCGCCCGCAGCCCAAGGGCGGCTGGCGCGAGTCCGGTGACCCGGCAGAGATCGGAGGTCTTCTCTACGACCTCGGCAGCCACGTCGTGGACCAGGCACTGACCCTCTTCGGCCCGGCGGCCTCCGTGTACGCCGAGTCGGACATCCGCCGCCCGGGCGCGGAGACGGACGACGACACCTTCTTCGCGATCACGCACACGAACGGCGTCCGCTCACACCTGTACGTCTCCGCGACGACCGCCCAACTCGGCCCACGTTTCCGGGTGTTGGGCTCCAAGGCGGGCTATGTGAAGTACGGCCTCGACCCCCAGGAGGCGGACCTGCGCGAGGGCAAGCGACCGGGCACGGCGGACAGTTGGGGCCAGGAACCCGAGTCCCTCTACGGCCGTGTCGGCGCTGGGGGTCCCCCCGCTGGGGGAGAGTCCCCGCTGACCGGCGGTGGCCGCCTTGAGCCGACCCTCCCCGGCGACTACCCCGCGTACTACGCGGCCGTCGCCGCCGCCCTCCGTGACGGCGCCCCCAACCCGGTGACCGCCCTGGAGGCGGCCGCCGCCCTCGACGTACTGGAAGCCGCGCGCCGTAGCGCCCGCGACGGAGTGACGGTGACCCTGTGACCCAGAACAAGCCCTCGATCACCCAGCGGATCGCCCCGGAGATCACCCCGACGGTGGAGGAACTGGAGGCGCAGGAACGACACTTGGTGTTCCAGCACTTCACCTACGACGACGCGTGGGAGCTGGGTTCGCTGCTCGTGGAGATGGCCCGGGAGCGGCAGGCCCCGGTGGCCATCGACATCCGGCGCGGCGGTCAGCAGCTGTTCCACGCGGCGCTGCGGGGTTCGGCCCCCGACAACGACGCGTGGATCGACCGTAAGCGCAAGGTGGTCGAGCGTTTCGGCGCCGCCTCCTACCTGGTCGGCACCCGCTTCCGCGCCAAGGGCAGCACCTTCGAGGAGTCCTCCCGCCTCGACCCCGACGAGTACGCGGCGCACGGCGGTTCGTTCCCGATCAATGTCGAGGGCGTGGGCCTGATCGGCACGGTGACGGTGAGCGGGTTGCCGCAGTTGCAGGACCACCGGTTCGTGGTCGAGGCGCTGGAGCAGTTCCTGGGCGACGACCGGAAGTAACCGCCGAAGGAAACAATCCGAGGCTCCCTCCGGTTGGCACTGTCCAGCACGTCCCGCACGTCCGACAGCGGAGGGAACAGGACCGATGAGCAGTGCCCTGAAGGAAACGGTCGGCCGGTACGGCATCTGGAGCGTGGGCCTGCGCTCCGAAGAGCCTTCCCTGCGCGGCGAGTTGACCGAGGCCGCGGCCGAGCTGGAGCAACTCGGCTACGGCGCGCTCTGGTTGGGTGGCAGCAGCGCCACCGCCAACGCCGTCCCGCTCGTCGAGGCGACGACACGCATCGCCGTCGGCACCAGTATCCAGAGCATCTGGCAGTACTCGGCGGCCGAGAGCGCGGCGAGTTTCGCGGAGTTGGAGGCGGCGCACCCCGGCCGCTTCCTGCTCGGCCTCGGGGTGGCCCACGCGAAGAACACGGCCGAGTACAGCCGCCCGTACTCGGCCCTGGTCGCCTATCTGAAGGCCCTGGACGAGGCCGGAGTACCCGCCGGGCGCCGCCTCCTCGCCGCCCTCGGCCCGAAGACCCTGGAGCTGGCCCGGGACCACGCGGCGGGCTCGATCCCGTACCTGGTCACACCGGAGCACACGGCCAAGGCCCGCGAAGCCCTCGGTGAAACCCCGCTGCTGGCACCGGAGTTGGCGGTGGTTCTGGAGACGGACCCGGCCCGAGCCCGCACCGTGGCCCGCGAGTTCCTCTCCATGTACCTCACCCTCCCGAACTACACCAACAACTTCCTGCGCAACGGCTTCACCGAGGCCGACCTCGCGGACGGCGGCAGCGACCGGCTGATCGACGCGGTGTTCGCGTGGGGCGACGAGGCGTCGGTCCGGGCCCGCGTCGACGACTACCTCGCGGCGGGTGCGGACCATGTGGCACTCCAACTGCTGGACGGCGACTCCCGTGCGGGACTGCCCCGGGAGGGATGGCGCAGGCTCGCCGCCCTACTGGACTGAGACGAGCCCCTGCTCCCGCAGTTCCTGGCCCAGCACCGGAGTCAGCGCCTCGGCATAGGTCTCCGCCAGGTGGCTCTCGTCGCGGTAGACGAACGTGTCGCCGACGGCCACGGGGCAGTTGCCCGACCCGGGGCACAGCCAGGGCTTCGGGTCGATCACGGTGGCACCGGCACGGAGGGCGCCTTGCCGGTTGGCCTCCCGGCGGGTGGGGTCCTTGATCGCCTCGCTCTGGTCCGACTCGCACTTGTCCAGCCGCAGGGGATGCGCCGACGCGCACTCGACGGGGTCGTCCTGCGCGTTCGGCCACGGGGTGTCGAGCAGGACGGCCACCTGGTCGGCGGCTCGGGCCAGCCGCTCGTAGACGCGCGCGTAACCCGCCGTCCAGTCCTCCAGCGGATCCTTCATCGGCTTCACGGGCTTGGCCACCTCGGAGGAGGAGGCCAGGACCAGCATCGGGTGCAGCTGCTCGATCCGCCGCAGCGCGTTCTCCCGCCAGGTGTCGCACGAGGTGTACGGGCCGGGGCCGTTGACGGTCGTGATGTCGGCCGTCTTGCAGGACGCCTTCGTCAGGGACACCAGTTTCCAGCCGTACTGGTGGCTCAGTTTCTCCAGCGCCGGGAACCACTGGGCGGCATGCGAGTCGCCGTAGAGGACGACGACCTTGTCCGCGGACGGGGCGCCGTACTCGCAGGTCGGCGAGCTGGTGGCCGTGTAGTTGACGTGGCAGCTGTCGCGGTAGACGGCGGAGCGCTTCGTCTTGATGGCGGCGAGTGCCGGTGACAGGTTGCTCGGCAGCGCGGTCGCGGGTGCGGCGAGGAGGCCGGTGAGCCGGGCCTCGGGGTCCGATGCCGTCGTCAGGGCCTCCGCGAGGCCGGGCACGCGGGTGCCGGAGCCGATCGGTGGCGGGAAGGCCGTCGCGACGAGGGCGGCGGACACGACGGTCGCGGAGAGGCCGAGGCCGAAGGCCACCGCCGTCGTGGGTCTGCGGCGCAGCGAGCCGCTGAACCGGACCGGGTTCTCCAGCAGACGCAGGCTCACCCAGGCCAGGGCCAGGGCGACCGCACACAGCGCGAGGTTCAGCCGGAGCCCGGCCGGCCGTCCCAGGGCCGGCGGGCCGAGCATCAACAGCGGCCAGTGCCACAGGTACCAGCCGTACGAGAGGTCGCCCAGCCAGGCCGCGGGGCGCAGGGCGACCGGCGTGACGGTGGATTCCCTCGTGGCGGTGGATTCCCTACGGCAGCCGCCCGCGATCACCAGCGCCGCGCCGAGCACGGGCAGCAGCGCGAAGTGGCCGGGGAACGGGGTGTCCGCGTCGTACAGCGTCGCCGCCGCGATGATGCACGAAAGCCCCAACCACGCGCAGGCGTAGGCCAGTTGGCGCGGTAGGCGCTCCAACGCCCGCGCGCCGAAGGCCAGTAGGGCGCCGGTGCCCAGTTCCCACAGGCGGGTGTGCGGGCCGAAGTACGCCCAGGAGGGGGAGGTCTCGGTCGTCCGGACGGCCAGGACGTACGACACCAGGCACAACACGCCCAGCGGCAGGGCCCGTAGCCACGGACGTCGGATCAACTTCCAGCTGACGAGCAGGAGCAGCGGCCACAGGAGGTAGAACTGCTCCTCCACGGACAGCGACCACAGGTGCTGGAAGGGCGACGGCGAGCTTCCCTCACGGAGGTAGTCGGTGCCCGAGTCCGCCAGGTCGATGTTCACGAAGTACAGCGCGCCCGCCAGCGCGTCGTGCATGAACTCGGCGTAGCGGACCTTCGAGGCGAAGAGCCGGCAGCCGATCATGGTGGCCAGCGACACCAGGGTCGCCAGCGGGAGTATGCGCACGGCACGGCGGGCGTAGAAGCGGCGCAGGGAAAGGGTTCCGGAGCGGTCGGCCTCGCGGAGCAGGCCCGAGGTGATGAGGAATCCGGAGATCACGAAGAAGACGTCGACCCCGACATAGCCGCCGGCCGCGAACGTCACTCCGGCGTGCGCCAGCACGACGAGCGTGACGGCCAGGCCGCGCAGCGCCTGGATGTCGGGCCGCGACGGCGGCTTCGGCGAACGGGCGGGCAGCCGTGCGGCGAGGCCGCGTCCACGCGGCGGTGATCCGTCGGGCCGCCCGTCCGGCGCCGTGTCCTGCTGCGGGCAGGTGGTGGCGGGGGTGTGCGTCATACCTGGAACTGTGCGCGGAGCGCGGGGAGTTCCAGTCCTTCACGGCGCATTGGTCCCCCGCCGTCCGCCAAGCGTTCTTCAGGCGTTCGTCAGGCGTCCTTCAACTCCTGCCGCTGCCGCCCGAGTCCGGAGATCTCCAGCTCGACCACATCCCCCGCCCGCAGGAACGGCTTGGGCTCGGGCTGCCCCAGGGCGACGCCCGCCGGAGTACCGGTGTTGATGACATCGCCGGGGTAGAGGGTCATGAACTGGCTTACGTAGCGCACCACTTCGGCGACCGGGAAGATCTGCTCGGCGGTCGTCCCGTCCTGCTTCAACTCCCCGTTCACCCACAGCCGTAGCGACAACCCCTGCGGATCGCCGACCTCGTCCGCGGTCACCAGCCACGGCCCCAGCGGGTTGAACGTCTCGCAGTTCTTGCCCTTGTCCCAGGTCCCGCCCCGCTCGATCTGGAACTCCCGCTCGGACACGTCGTGCGCGACCGCGTACCCCGCGACATGCGCGAGCGCCTCCTCGTGGGACTCCAGGTAGCGGGCCGTACGCCCGATGACGACGGCGAGTTCGACCTCCCAGTCGGTCTTCACGGAGTTGCGCGGGACGAGCACCGTGTCGTACGGCCCGACGACCGTGTCAGCGGCCTTGAAGAAGACGACCGGCTCGGCGGGCGGCTCGGCGCCGGTCTCGCGGGCGTGGTCGTGGTAGTTCAGCCCGATGCACACGACCTTGCCGATCCGTGCCAGCGGCGGCCCGACCCGCAGCCCGTCGGCGTCCAGCGCGGGCAGCTCCCCGGCGTCGGCCGCGGCGCGGATCCGGCCCAGCGCGGCGGTGTCGGCGAGCAGCGGCCCGTCGATGTCCGGGACGATGCCGGACAGGTCCCGCAGGGTCCCGTCGGCGTCGAGCAGCGCGGGCCGCTCCGCCCCCGCCGTACCGACTCGCAGCAGCTTCATGTTCACCATCTCCATCGATCGTGCGGGCCGTCGACCGATGGGTGCAGCCATCGGATGACTGGTCGATCCTCCAAGCTCATGGTCCAGTCCGCAATACCCGGTTCACGGACTGGACCGTCACCGCGGGCGGTCAGGCCGCCGTCACGTGGAGAGCACCGCCCGCTCCACGGCGCTCCAGGCCGCGCTGGTCACCACGTACAGGGCGACGGCGAGCGGCACGACGGCCACGGTGATCAGCGTGCCGTAGGAGAGGAGCGGCAGCACCTTGCCGAGGGCCCCCGTACCGGTACCGGCGCCGGCACCGGTAGCTGTGTCGGCGGCCGTGCGGCGGGCGCGGACGTAGGTGAAGGTCGCGATTACGGCGACGACGAGGAACAGCCCGACGTAGACGAGTCCGGCCGGCCCGAACATCCCGTCCCCGGCGAGCGCGTCGGTCCAGCGTCCGCCGAGCGGCGCGGTGAACAACTGGTGGGAGAGGAGGCCGTCGCCGCCGCCGGAGAACAGGCGGTAGAGGAGGAAGAACGCGGGGAGTTGGAGCAGGCTCGGCAGGATTCCGGACAGCGGGGACACCTTCTCCTCGGTGTGCAGTTCGAGTACGGCCTTCCGCAGCTTCTCGGGCTGCTTCGCGTACCGCTTCCGCAACTCGGCGATACGCGGCTGGAGTTGGGCCCGCGCCCGCTGCCCGCGCGCCGCGGCCCGCGACAGGGGATGCACGAGGAGTCGTACGAGAGCGGTGAACAGGACGATCGCGGCGGCGGCCGCGGCCGTTCCGAACAACGGGTGGAGCAGGTCGGCGAGTTGGTCGACCAGGGCAGCGAAAACGGACATGAAGACAGACATGGGTGAGCCCTCCGTGGGTCTCGTCGTGCCGGAAGTGGGCATGGCGACGGGACGGCCCCGCGCGGAGGCGGAAAAGGCTGCTGGGAATGCCTACGCGGTGGTCGTCCGGAGGGGGTGTCCGGGGGCTCGGGGGCGTGGGCGGCCCGAGGCGTCGGGGTCGCGCTGGGGCAGGAACGCCGTACGGCGGGCCCGGTCGCGGATGGCCGTACGGACCCGGGTGGGCGGTACGGCGGGCGCGCTGCGCGCGGTGAGGAGGGCGCAGACGGCGAGGGCGGTACCGGTCGCGGCGAGCGCGACGACGGCCGGGAGGCCGGCGGTGTCCACCAGCACGAAGGGGAGCAGGAAGAAGAGCAGCAGGGCGGTCGCCCGACTGTGGTTCATGGTCCGCCCCCCTCTCCCGACTGCCGTAACTACGGTAACTACCTTTCTCGTACTGTCCGTTATACCGGATCGGGCTCGATCGGCTGGAGGAGTCGTCGCGGTTTGAGGAGCGCCCGGCCGACCGGGTCCGCCGGGTCCGGATCGAGTCCCGGGCCCGGGTCCATGAGGACGTCCGCGACGGGGACGACGAAGCCGCAGGCGGGGCACTCGCCGTAGGAGCCGAGTTCGGTGCCGCAGTCCGCGTGCCGGAAGTAGCGCAGCTGTGTCTCGCCGTACTGCTCGCGCTTCCACCGGCCGAGCGAGCGCAGCACCGGCCACAGGGCGATCCCGCGCTCGGTGATGACGTACTCGTCGCGCGGCGGGGACTCCTGGTACCGGCGCTTTTCGAGGATGCCCTCGGCGGTGAGCGCCTGGAGGCGGGAGGCGAGGACCGCGCGCGGGATGCCGAGGTGGGCGAGGAAGTCGTTGTAGCGCCGCACGCCGTAGAGGGCGTCCCGGACGACGAGCAGTGTCCAGCGCTCGCCGACCACCTCCAGCGCCCCGGCCATCGAGCATTCCTGTCCCGCGTAGTCCTTGCCCAGTGACATGCCACCCACCCTAGCCACATTTTCGAGAAGTAAGTTCAATGAACGAACCTTCAGTGTTACGGTACTCCACATGACTAGGTTCAGTGAACGAACCCTCACCGAGGTTCCCGAAAAGCACGAGGTCACCGAGGTGAGCGTGCCGCACCCCCGCGCCACCCTCGCCCTGACCAGCGCGGCCACCGCCGTGGCACTCATGACGTACACCGCGCCGATGGTCACGCTCCCCGACATCGCAGCCGCCCTGCACACCCCGCTCTCCGCCCAGGCCTGGCTCCTGAACGGCACCCCGCTCGGCCTGGCCGCACTGCTCCTGGTCGCCGGCAGCCTCGCCGACGACTACGGCCGCCGCCGGATCTTCCTCGCCGGCACCTTCGCGCTCGGCATCACCACGGCCCTGTCCGCGCTCACCTCCTCGACCTGGCTGTTCACGCTGACCCGGATCGCACAGGGCGCGTCCAGCGCGGCGCTGCTCGCCAGCAGCCTGGGCCTGATCGTGCACGCCTTCCCGACCCCGCGCGGCCGTCTGCACGCGACCGGCGTGTGGGGCGCGTTCGTCAGCGGCGGCATAGCGGTCGGCCCGCTGGTCGCGGGCGCGATGCCCGACTGGCGGGTGGCCTACGGCGTGCTCGGCGCGGCGGCGATCGTGGTGGCGGCCCTCGGCGTCCGCACGTTGTCCGAGTCCCGCGCGCCACGAGGTGGACGCCCCGACCTCGCCGGAGCGGTCACCTTCGGGCTGGCCCTGGTCGCCCTCGTCGCCGCCCTCACCCTGGGCCGCGACGGCTGGCTCCGGGCGCCGGTGGGCCTGCTGTTGCTGGCGGCCGTGCTGCTGGTCGGCGTCTTCGCGCTGATCGAGCGCCGGGGCAGCACCCCGATGATCGACCTGAGCCTGCTGCGCCACCGCCTCTTCCTGGCCTCCTCGGCGGGCGGCCTGTTCACGGGCCTCGCGGTGATCGGCCTGTTCAGCTTCCTGCCGACGCTGTTGCAGCAGACGCTGCGCCTGTCGGCGATGGACACGGCCTGGCTGTTCCTCCTCTGGTCGGGCCTGTCCTTCGGGGTCGCCCTCCAGGCCCGCCGCCTCGCCGGGCGCGTCTCCTCCCGGCACCAACTCGCCCTGGGTTTCCTCCTCCACGCGGCCGGCGTCCTGACGATGCTGGGCGCGCTGGGCTCCGGTTCCTGGCTACGACTGCTGCCGGGACTGGTGATCGCCGGGGTGGGCAGCGGACTGCTGAACGCCGCGCTGCCGCTGCTCTCCGTGGAGTCGGTACCGGCGGCACGGGCCGCGATGGGGTCGGGGGCGCAGCAGACGTTCCGGTACATCGGCTCGTGCGCCGGGGTCGCGCTGACCATCGCGATCGCGACGTCGGCGGGCGGTGGGCTGGCTCGGGGTGCGGACATCGCGATGGTGGTGTCGGCGGGGCTCGCGGTCGTGGCCGCGGTGAGTGTGGGGGTGTTGCGGGAGCGGGCATGAGGCGTCTGTCCACACCCGCTCGGGCCCGCCCCGCCGCGCCTCCTCAGGGGCGCTCCCCTGGCGGGTCTCAGGGGCGCTCCCCTGGCTTGTTCACGACGCCCCAGGCGTTGCGGACGATGATCATCGTGAAGGGGGTCGAGCCCGCCGCCGGCGAGGCGTCGGCGTACGGGCCCTCGGCGTCCTGGGACATCTCGGGCGGCGCGGAGTGCAGGGTCTCCCCCAGGTACACGTACGTCTTCGGGTCGAAGAACAGCTCCTGCTTGCCCTGCCAGCCCGAGGCGCTGGGCTTGGCGTAGGTCACGGTGACCCCGATGGCCGCCCGCCCGACGGGGTCTTTGATGCCCTTCTCCACCCGGGCGCCGGGGATCTTCGCAAGCGCCCGGAACAGACCCGCCTGCACGTTCGGCGGGATGAGCACGGAACGGTAGAGGACGTCGATCTCCCGCCAGTCGCGCTCCGCCGTGGTCTCGCCCTTGATGTCGCCGAGGGCGTGCTCCTTGCGGATGGCGGCCATCATGCGGCCGGGGTCGCTCGGGAGCGTCTTGAGGAAGCGGTAGAACTGGCGCTGGGACCGGTCGTCGTAGCCCTCCTTCTTCCACTTCTCCTCCTGGTTGGGGCCGTACCAGACCTGGAGTTCGTTCGGGTCGAAGTGCGAGATGTCGCCCGCGCCCGGGATGCCGGGCAGGCGTGCGGCGCCCGTGCCGTCCCAACGAGTCCACTCCTCCGAGGTCTGCGGCTTCCCCTGGCCGAGCGACGTGCTCTTCTCATAGACCCACTGCTTGGGGCCGGGCTCGGTGGCGCCGATCTTCTCGACGGTGGCGGCGGCCAGTTCGAGGGTGTAGGCCGAGGCCTGCGCGGAGAGCAGCTGACGGCCGCCGGATGTGGCAGACGGGGTGGGGGCGGTGGACGGCGTGCCGTGGGTGAGGGAGACCACGGCCCCGCCGGTGACGACGAGACCGGTGGCCGCCGCCGCGGTCAGCAGGACGAACCTGCGGCGGGGCAGCACAGCCGTGGTGGGACGCGGCCGGTTCCGGGCGACGGCCTCCTGACGGAACGCCTCGGTGAGCAGGGCGCGTTGGGGCGCGAGGCGGTCGCTGTCGGGCAGGGGGACATCGGCACGCAAGGGGACGTCGGTGCGCAGGGCACGTGCATCGGCCGGCTCGTTCATGCGGGATCACCTTCTGATACGTGCGGTTCGAGTGGTGGGACAGCGGCACCGGCGGTGCCGGCGATCTCGTCGGACTCGCCGAACGGGCGGTACGGGCCTGCCGTGACGCGGAGTTTCCTGCGGGCCCGGTTGAGCCGGGACCGGACGGTGCCGACCGGGATGTCGAGGGCCTCGGCGATCTCCTGGTAGCTGAAGTCGGCCCAGGCGAACAGGAGCAGGGCGTGCCGGTCTCCCTCGGAGAGGGCGGCCAGCGCCTTGGCCAGGGGCCGGGACGCGGCCTGCGCGGTGACGCGGTCGTCGGCGGAGTCGGTCCAGGTCTCGGCCACCGGGTCGCGACCGGTGCGGGCGAGCAGCTTCAGCGCCTTGACCTCCTCACGGCGGTGCCGGCTGATCAGCTTGGCCGCGATGCCGTGCAGCCAGGGGCGGACACCGGCAAGCCCGCTGTCGTAGCGGGCCCTGATCCGGAAAGCCGTCAGGAAGGTCTCGGCGGTGACGTCGTCGGCCGCGTCACGGCCGAGGCGCCGGGCGACGTACTGATGGATGGTGGGCGCGTGGCGGTCGAACAGCACGGCGAAGCGCTCGGGTTCGTCGAGCGACGCCGCGATCAGCAGGGCGTCCGGCAGCGCGGTGCCCGCTCTCGCGGTGTCCGCTCTCGTAGTGCCGTTCCCCCAGGAGGAGCGGCACAGTGGATCGGAATCGGTCATCGGCGGTCCGTGTGGTCGGAGGAAAGGGACAGCGTTCACCAGTACTTGCCGACTGACCGGAATCGGGTTCACGGACCGGGTTCATGGATCGGGTTCACGGACCCCCGGTGTCAGGTGCGGGGCCGCATGGAGGTGAGCGTGCCCCACACGACCATGCGGTACCGGGAGGTGTACTCCGGGGTGCAGGTGGTGAGGGTGATGTAGTACCCGGGACGGCTGTAGCCGTAGGACGGCTTGACGATCGAGCGCGGGATCGGGCGGATGACTCCGGAGTCGGTGGCGGAGGTCTGCGGCAGGATCTTGTCGACCGTGTAGGTGAAGGTGGCCGCGCTCGTCTCGACCTGGACGGTGTCCTTGACGCGCAGTCGCGGGAGGTACCGGAAGGGCTCGCCGTGGGTGTTGCGGTGCCCGGCGAGCGCGAAGTTCCCTGCCTGGCCCGGCTGTTGGGTGCCGGGGTAGTGGCCGACGTACCCCTTGTTGAGCACGTTCCGCTTGCTGACGCCTTCCGCGACCGGGACGCGGAGGTGGAGGCGGGGGACGGTGAGGATGGCGTAGGCCTGGGAGCGGTGGGGGGTGGTGGCGGAACCGGGAGAGGTGGTGGGGGTGGATCCGTCGGTCGAGGTGGTGGCGGTCGGGCGGCTCGGTGAACTACCGCTCGCCGTACCGGAGTTGGCCGACAGGGTCGCGCCTCCCCCTCCGCCGGGTGTCG
Organism: Streptomyces prunicolor; assembly: GCF_045162825.1. Classification (NCBI taxonomy): domain Bacteria; kingdom Bacillati; phylum Actinomycetota; class Actinomycetes; order Kitasatosporales; family Streptomycetaceae; genus Streptomyces; species Streptomyces prunicolor. The sequence goes on from NZ_CP108676.1 coordinate 4,098,252, forward strand.
CCCATTGCCGTTCCAGGGCCTGCACTTGGTGGTCGGCGCCGCGGCGGGCCTCGCGGTTGGTCCACCACAACTGGTGGACGACGAGGAGGAGCAGGACGACCCCGGTGGTGACGAGCAGTTCGCCGCCGGTCCACAGGGCGCGTCGGCGCAGCGCACGGCGTCGACGGCTGCGGTGCTGAACGACGGGGACCCGCATGCGTACGCCTCCTTCACCCACCGGCCGCCCTTCACCCACCGGCCGCCCGCACGATAGGCGGCGGCTCCCGAACTCTCCAGACCTGCGCCCTTTCCGACCTGTTCGGCTCTTCGTACACGGGTTTTAGAAAGGGGTGTCACAACCCTCGACAACCTCACGCACCACACCCGATGCTTCCTGATGGCACGAGCCGGGGGGGATGGCCGACGCCGGTGGGACGACCGGCGGTTGAGCGAATCGGGAGTAGAGATGATCCGACGCAGAACCCTGCTGGCCGCAGCGGGTGGTGGTCTCCTCGGCACCGCCCTGGCGACCGGTACCGCACGCGCCGACGCGACGATCGCGGTCAACCCGGCGACGAAGTACGGCACTTGGGAGGGCTGGGGCACCTCGCTCGCCTGGTGGGCGAACGTCTTCGGCGCCCGGGACGACTTCGCCGACATCTTCTTCACCACCAAGTCGACGACGTACAACGGCACTTCACTGCCCGGCCTGGGCCTGAACATCGCCCGCTACAACCTCGGCGCGTGCAGCTGGAACGCGGTGAACGGCGAGTCGATGGTCGCCTCCGCCAACATCCCGGCGTTCAAGCAGATCGAGGGCTACTGGCAGGACTGGAACAACGAGGACCCCACCTCCTCGGCCTGGGACTGGACCGCGGACGCGACCCAGCGCGCGATGCTGGTGAAGGCGACGTCACGCGGGGCCACCACCGAACTCTTCGCCAACTCCCCCATGTGGTGGATGTGTTCGAACCACAACCCGTCGGGCGCCTCGGGCGGCGGCAACAACCTCCAGACCTGGAACTACCGCCAGCACGCCTCCCACCTGGCATCCGTCGCCCTCTACGCGAAGAACAACTGGGGAGTGAACTTCGCGACGGTCGAGGCCTTCAACGAGCCCTCGTCGAGCTGGTGGACGGCGACCGGCACGCAGGAGGGCTGCCACATGGACTCGACGGTCCAGGCGGCCGTACTCCCGTACGTCCGCAGCGAGTTGGACAGCCGCGGCCTGACAAGCACGAAGATCTCGGCGTCCGACGAGACGAGCTACGACCTCGCGCGCACGACCTGGAGCGCCTTCAGCTCGACGACGAAGGGGTACGTGAACCGCGTCAACGTCCACGGCTACCAGGGCTCGGGCGGCCGTAGGGACCTGCTGTACACGGACGTGGTGACGACGGCGGGCAAGGCCCTCTGGAACTCGGAGACCGGCGACAGCGATTCGACGGGCCTGACAATGGCCAGCAACCTCCTCTACGACTTCCGCTGGCTGCACCCCACGGCGTGGACGTACTGGCAGGTCATGGACCCGTCGTCCGGCTGGGCGATGATCGCGTACGACCAGAGCACGCTCGCGGCCGGCGCGGTGCAGACGAAGTACTACGTGATGGCCCAGTTCAGCCGCCACATCCGCCCCGGCATGACGATCCTGGACACGGGCGTGAGCTACGCGGCGGCGGGTTACGACGCGTCGGCGAAGCGCTTGGTGATCGTGGCCGCCAACACAGGCTCGTCGTCGACGACTTTGACCTTCGACCTCTCCAAGTTCACGACGGTGGCAGGGGGTTCGAGCGGTCTGGTCCCGCGTTGGAACACGGTGACGGGTGGCGGGGGCGACTTGTACGCCGCCCACTCGGACACGTATCTGAGCGGCAAGACGGTGAGCGCGACGTTCGCGGCGGGGGCGGTGCAGACGCTGCAGATCGACGGAGTGGTGATCTGACCCCGGGGTCCCAAGTCAGTTACGGCGGCGGGCGGTTCGGCCTGCTCGCCCTGGCGCTCGGCGGTTTCGGAATCGGTCTGACCGAGTTCGTGATCGCCGGGCTGCTGCCCCAGGTGAGCCACGGCCTGGACGTGTCCACGGCGGCCGCGGGCTGGCTGATCTCCGGCTACGCGCTGACGGTCGCGGTGGGCGCGATAGCGGTGACGGCGGCGACGGCCGCCCTGCCCCAAAAGCCGCTCCTGGTAGGCCTGTTGGCCCTGTTCGTAGCAGGCAACCTACTCTCGGCGCTGGCCCCGAACTACGGCGTGATGCTGCTCGGCCGAGTGGTGGCGGCCCTGTGCCACGGCTCGTTCTTCGGCATCGGCTCACTGGTCGCCCGCCGCCTGGTCCCTCCCGAACGCGCCTCGCGGGCAGTGGCGTTGATGTTCGCCGGCCTGACGGTGGCGAACGTGCTGGGGGTGCCGTTCGGCGCGCTCGTCGGCGAACGGTGGGGCTGGCGGGCGACGTTCTGGGCGATCACGGCGATCGGGGCGGTGGCGTTGATCGCGATCGCCGCGCTGATCCCGGCGTGGGCGGGAGGGGTGGGAGGGGTAGGAGTGTCGGGAGGAAGGGCCGACCTCCGTTCACAACTGCGCGCCTTCCGCTCCACCCAGGTATGGCTGACCCTGACGGCCACGGCCCTCGGCTACGGCGGCATGTTCGGCGCGTTCAGCTACATCGCGTACACCTTCACGCGGGTCACGGGCTTCTCGACGACGGACGTGGCGTGGCTGTTGGTGGTCTACGGCACGGGGCTGGTCGTCGGCAACATCGTGGGCGGGCGGGGTGCGGACCACAACCGTGACGTGACGTTGCTGGTGTCCTTGAGCGGCCTGGCGATCACGCTGGTGACCTTCGGGCTGCTGGCGAACAGCCGCCCGGCATCGGTGATCCTGGTCTTCCTCCTGGGCGCGTTCGGCTTCGCGACGGTCCCCGGGATGGTCACACGGGTCACGGATGCGGCCGGGGGCGTACCGCTGGCGGCGAGCGCGAACGTCTCCGCGTCGAATGTGGGGAACGCGGTGGGGGCGTGGTTGGGGGGCGTGGTGATCAGTGCGGGGTGGGGGTACACCGGGCCGTTGTTCGTGGGGGCGGGGATTGTGGGGGTGGGGTTGGGGGTCATGGGGTGGGCTGCGCGGGGCGCGGTGGATGCGGGGAGCGGGGTGGAGCGGGCGGGTGGGGTCGTGGAGGCGAGGCGGCCGTGAGGGGGGCGAGGCAGCCGTGAGGGGGGCGAGGCAGCCGTGAGGGGGGCGAGATGGCCGTGCGGGGGGGTGAGATGGCCGTAAAACTGGCGGCAACCGGAAAGCCACCCGCCGTTCCCCGCGCCACGGCCTCCGAGGGACCGCACACCGCTCCCCTACCGCACTCTCACCGGCCGACCTGGGCATATCTCTCCCCTTGCCTCCATCTGTGTCGGCATCGGCAGTACCGTGTCGTTCATGCGCCCCGACACGCCCGCCGAGAACGTCGACCACTCCGCCGAAGCGGCCCGCCTGGAGCGGACCGCCGCCCGTTACCCCGAGGACGCCGAGGCCCTGCTCCTCCAGGCCGCGGCCCACCTGGAACTGGCCGGCGACCGCCCCGCCGCCAGCGCGCTCTACGACCGCCTGCTGTCGTCGCCGGACACCCTGGAGACTCCGCACCTGGTACGGGCCCTCAAGGCCTCGAACCTCTGGGAGTACGGCCACGAGGCCGAGGCCAGGGCCATCATCGACGGGGTACGGACGGAGTCCCCTCGCGATCCCGCCCCCTGGGTGATCGTCGCGGAGTCCCTGGAGGCCCACGACGAACTGGAGGCGGCGCAGGAGACGTTCACGGAGGGAGTCACCCTGCTCCTGACCGACGTACCCGAACCCCCTTACTCCACCCACCCGTTGCTGTTCGGCCGACACCGGGTACGGCGGATGCTGGGCGTGTCGCACGACGAGTGGGACACGCTGGCGGACACGTTGCATTCGGCCCACGCGTCCTCCTCGTCGCCGGTGTCGTTGGACGAACTGCACGATCCGAAGCGGGTGTGGTCGCTGGGGTCGGACAACCCGGCGGAGCTTGAGGCCGAGATCTCCCGGCTGCGGGCGGAGTTGGGCGCGTTCCGGGAGGCGTTGTCGCGTCCGTTCCCGGTGGCCGTACTGCACTGGCCGGAGGGGGAGTTGGCCGAGCTGGTGGGGGCGTACGAGTCCCTCGCGGTGGAGTATCCCTCGCACGAGGGACACCTCGCGACGATAGAGGGGTCGTTGCGGGAGTTGGCGGCGAGCGGTACGCAGAATCTGGGGATCGTGACCGGGACGGTGCCTTCTTACGAGGCGTTCGCCGCGTCGGAGGGGGCTTCGCCGGGGGATGCCGACTTGCTGCCGCAGTATGCGACGACCCTTGCGGCTCGGGGGCGGGCTGTGGTTTGGCCGCCTCAGCGGGGGGCCAGTTGTTGGTGTGGGTCGGGACGGGCTTACGGGGAGTGTCACGGGGGCTGAGGGGCGATGGTGGCGGCTGCACAACATGGGCTAGCTGACAGCGAGTTGGTACTTCGCTACTTCGAGATGTGGAACACCGGCGATTCGGCTGTCGCCGGTGAGGTTCTTCATCCGGAGTGGCGGGACCACGCGCATCCGGAGATCACGGGGCCAGATGATGTTCGGCGGGCGGTGGAGCGCGTACGGGCTGCTCAACCGGACCTGCGCTTCGACATCAGTGCGGTGTTGAGCGAGCGGGAGCTGCTGGCTGCGGTTGGAGAGGTGAGTCGGGGGTCTGGTTCGGCGGCGACGATGAGCGGGCTCATTTGGCTGATCCGTGTTCAAGACGGCTTGCTGGCAGAGATGTGGACTTACCGTCGCGACGAACGGTGATGATCTACCGACTCTGATCGCCAAGCTTAGTCACCGTGCGAAGCCAGGAGCCTGTCGAGACCACGTGCTCATGGCTTCGCACGGGACTACCCTCTGCTGCGTGTCCGAAGATCCCAAGTGGGAAGCACCAGAGGGTTCCTGGGCCTCGTCCGCAGCTCGCCGTCGCAACATGCAGGCGATCCGCAGCCGTGATACCAAGCCCGAGAAGCTGATCCGCCGCCTAGTTCATGCCCAAGGGCTGCGCTACCGCGTCGCTGCTCGACCCCTGCCAGACCTTCGCCGAACAGCAGACATGGTGTTCCGCCCAACCAGAGTGGCGGTCTTCATCGACGGCTGCTACTGGCATGGGTGCCCCCAGCACTACGTCCCGCCGAAAACGAATCCTGGTTACTGGTCTGAGAAAGTCCTGCGCAACATGAAGCGCGATCGCGACACGGATCAGCGGCTCGTAGAGGCGGGTTGGCTGGTACTGCGCTTCTGGGAACACGAGTCAGCAGAAGAGTGCTCGCTCACGGTCTGTAAGACAGTCGCGGACAGAAAAGCACGGCAAGGCAAGCCCTCCCATTGAAGCCACCGAGCCTGCGGCATCCGGCCCTGGACAAGTGAACGCATCACATCGCCTCTGCGATGTAAGAGTCCAGGCCACAAGACCTCCTCCTCCCCTACCCTGTTCCTAGCGAGTGCGGCGGCGTAGGCAGCTTCTGTGGGGAGGCTGTCTGGTTGAGCTCGCAGCGAGGACACAGCGGGTGCGGGCAATCGAACCGCGACCGCGCGGGACACTGGGGGCAAGGTGGCGGTCGAGCGCACAAACCGCGACGTCCGGACACTCATCACGCAGATCGCGGCCGGAGAGATCATGCTCCCCGAGATCCAGCGTGGATACGTGTGGAAAGCATCGCAGGTTGGCAGGCTCATTGAGTCGCTGTATCGCGGATACCCGGCTGGCTCCCTTCTCTTCTGGAAGACCGGCCAGCATGCCGAAACCCGCGGAGCAGCGATCGGCATGTCACAAGCGCTTCCGAGCGTCATGCCTCTTTACCTGCTCGACGGCCAACAGAGGCTCACCTCACTCTTCCGTGTCCTCACTGATCACGCAGAAGCTCAGGTTGTCTTCAACATCGAGACAGAGGCCTTCCAAAACCAGAGTGCCGCTACCCGGCGCAACAGGAAGTGGATCAAGGTCTATGACGTCGTCGGCCCTGATTCCGACATGTTCGCCATCCATGGCGAACTCAAGGAAGCCGGACTCGCCGTTCCCGACTCTGAGATCGGGCGTCGGCTAAGCGCACTTCAGAAGATCAACCAGCGCGACTTCCACATGGAAGTACTGCACGACTTCGAATATGAGGAAGTCGCCGACATCTTCGTCCGCGTAAACAGTGGCGGACGAGCGCTGAAAACAACGGACCTCGCGCTTGCGACACTCTCCGCACGTACGCCCGGATTCCTAGGGCAGTTGGAAGCGGAATCAGCCCGCTGGGCAGAGCACGGGTACGGAGCTCTCGACGTCAACTTCCTTATCAAAGCCCTGACATTGAGTCTGTCGACCACCGGGAAGCGCCTCGCGTCCGTAGCCAAGCTCACCGCCGCCAGCAAGGAAACAGTCGAAGCAGGGTGGGAAAAGGTCCAACGAGGTCTCACCCGCGTCGTACCGCTCCTTGAGCAGAGACTTATGATCCCGACAACCGCCTTGGTGCCGTCGCTCGCGGCACTCTACCCTCTGATCCTCTACTACGGACGGCGCCAAGAAGGCACAGAGGTCCCGGAAGAGGTGGAAAGCGGCCTTCTGTACTGGTTCCTTGCCGCTACAGCACGCAACCGGTATGGCGGTGCTTCGGACACGGCACTGACACAGGACATCAGGACGCTCGACGCTGAAAGTCCAGTGGCTGCGCTGCTTTCCAACCTAGGGATCCGTGAGGGTGGGATTTCTGTAACCGCAAGTGATCTGGCCGGGCGCAATCACCAAAGCCCTTACATGATGTTCTGCTACCTGGCAGCAGCTCACGCCGGCGCCACCGACTGGTGGGATGGGGGCCCTATTTCGGGGAGCGTCGACCGGTCTGGCAAGCCGCAGTACAGCCTCGTACATCCCGCCACGAAATTGCGCATTCACGGCAGCAAGTACTCAACCACGGAGATCAACGAACTCGCGAACATCGTCTTCGTCTCGGAGCAGACGGCGAAAAACATGATCGGCAGCCGCTCTCCAGCCGCCTACATGCAAAGCGTCAGCGCTGGCGACCGTGCCGCACACGCGATCCCGAACGACCCCGCCGTACTCGAACCCGAGGGATACCGCGATTTCCTGGCCGCTCGAAGAACTCTGCTAGCAGAGCGGATCACAACCCTCCTCAACCAGTTCCGACCTGCTTTCCTGACCACGGACTTCACGGCAGCCGAGACCAGCGTTCGGCAGTCGCTCGTGCTCGCTGCATACATCGGAGCCGGCCGGAGCGTGCTAGTGGCAGAGGCCGAAGCCGACGGCCAGAGCTGGACCGTGTGGATCGACCCCGCGGACTTCGAAGCAGCGCTCGATGCTGCCGCCACCGGCCTGGCCAGCGACGTACCCGTCGGCGACGAAACAGCACCTATGCGCGTCGATGATGAAGGCAGCGTGACCTTCGGTCTTGGCCCTTTCGTCATCCGGGGTTCGCTCGATCAATGGCGAACCACGGTCAAGGATGCCTTCGAGAACACGCAGCCCCTGGCAGATTGCCCCGAGCCCAACGACGATCAATGGGATGCGGAGCCTGAGGAGTTCCTGCTCTCGGACACTGGAGTGCGGAAATCTGGCTAGGGTACGGCCACCCCTCTGAGCACATCAGGCGCAGTATTAGCCAGCATCGGCATGATGCTCGGAATTCCTGGTACGGGCACCTCGGGCGGAACGTCAAGTCGGCACGACTCCCAACGGCCCCGTGCAGTGCGGTCCGAGGGAACATGGTCCGCAATCCATTGCTTTGGGACCGCGGCTACTGCCGTTAGCTTTAATTCCGGATTGAGCCGTACCGTAACGAGTTCCCAGTCCGGGTCACGCAGCATGGTCTCGTATTCATTGCGCGATATGTAAACAGTGAGTCGACCTACACGGACGGTCGTCTTGACTTCCAGATGAGCGGAGTGCTCATAGGCGTCGACAAAGATGTCGTAGCCGTATCCGTCAGACCACGCCGCGACGTGCTCCACGCGACCTTTCGCCGATTCGGACAGCAACTCAAGGAGTGCCAGTTCGCCTGCGGAACCGATCCGGGAGCGCTCCTCGGTGTCCACCTTTCCCCAGGCGGTGCTCACTTGCGCATACGCTTCTTCCGGTGTGAAGCCAAGAGTCTCTGCCGCGCGCAGGGCGTCTTCGGGGAGTTCTTCCGGTCTCCGAATGAGCAGGTCGGCATCCCGGAACCACGGCACTCCGCTCTGGGTCATAGCGGCGTCAAAGACTCTGCACTTCAGCGGAACGCCGCTGTTCACATCGCCGAGGAGCCCCGTTTCCCGGATCCAGGCGTACGCCGCGTCGTACTGGGTTGGTGTGATGTCGCTGAAGTCGCCATGCGTAGTGAAGAGAGCACGGACTCGTGCAGTTCCGCTGACTGGGAGTCTTTCCAGCCAGCGAACTGCCCCGCGCAGGACCGGCTCAGGCGGCACGGGCACGAAGGTGACCCATCAGCGCCTGGAGATCTCGATGGTCCAGGCCACCGCCGACTGCTGGTTCTTCCTCAAGGTCGGCCAGTTGCTGGACAGCCGGGTCATCAAGGATGCCACCCATGAACTTCAGCTTGTCGCTGAGCCGTTGATCAACAATTTCGTCGATGGTGCCCTCTGCAGCGAGCACCGTGATCCGAGTCTCCGTCTCCGGAGCTAGACCGAGACGGTGAATCCGATCGAGGCTCTGGAGGAAACGGCCGGCTGCGAAGTCTCGGTCCACGTAAACAGCGTCATGGCAATGATGGTGAAGGCTGATGCCCTCACCGAGGGTGCCCGGATTGGACAAGAGGACCATGCAGTCAGGGTCGTGCCGGAAGCGCTTGATCGCCACCTCGCGGTCCACGTCCCCCATCGCGCCGTAGACGAGAGCGGGCGAGAACTCGCTGAGCATACTTTCCAGCGTGTTAAGGCTGCGCACGAAGGTGGACCAGACGAGTGTCTTACGTCCCTGAGCGGCGTTCCGGTTGACGATCGCGAGGACCTCACGGTACTTCGGCGACATTTCGTAGCTCGGAAGATCCCGCATCAAATCGAAGAGCGGTGTGCCCTCAGGCACGGAAAGCGGAGGCACCTGGTACGACAGCGGCTCATAACGTGTGGTGCCAACGGCGAGTAGTGCCGGGCTAGTCGCCGCCATCAGCATGTAGACGATTACCTTACCGAGAGCGAGGAAGTCGCCTTCCGAACCAGCAGCACGGGCGGAGAACCGCCCGACGAGTGCCTCGTACACCTCCTGATGAAGGGGTGGCATAGGCACGGGTGTCAGGTTCGTCGACACAGGTGGCAGGCCGAGTTCGCCCTTGGTGGTGCGAGTGAACAAGGGACGCAGAACCTGGCTCGCCTTGGCTAGATCTCCGCCGGCCACTGCCTGGATTACCTTCTGGCGCCCGTGGCCCGGCCATACGAAACCGAAGAGGTTCTCCAGGTCCTTCACGCCGTTCGGAGCCGGTGTTCCGGTAAGAATCAGCCGATGCCTGCTACGAGGCCCGAGGGCGAGGCAAGCAGCACCATCCGTGCCGTCGGCACCGCGCTTCATCCTGTGAGCTTCATCGAGCAGGAGCATCGACGGCCGCGCAGCCAGCCATTGGCCGAGTTCATTCACGACCCCGTCCTGGCGCAGGCGCTCGTAATTGACAATGAGCGCGTCCGCACCCGGATCAGCGTGTCTGGAGAAAACGTCCATACTCAGCGGCTCACTCAGGCACTCCTGGTTCTCGTACTGCCAAGACTCGAAACAGGACTTGGGCCCAACGATCAAAAGCCGCTCAACGCCCTTGGTACGCCTCAGACTATGGAAGACGGCAAGCCCTACACGGGTCTTCCCTGCCCCGGGGACAGAGAAGTTGGCGCCATGACGCAGAGACAGCAGTTTCGCAATGTCGCGGCGCTGAAACGTGGTGAGATCCGCTACCCAGTCGTGGCCCAGCAGACTGCCGACTTCCTCAGGGTCGACTTCTCCGTCCAAACCCGCCGCCGGATCAAGGCGTCTGGCAACGGTCTGAGCATCGATGGCGGAGTCTCTCGCCAGCGCAGCCAACTGAGGGTCCCAGGCAACGCTCTTGGGTTCAGGCCAAGCAGCAAGCGCCACCAAGTTCGTCAGGAGGTCGTCAATCTCAACCTCCATGGTTCCTGGTGAGCGCTGCACACTGCTCTGGAATCGAAGAGCAAGGCGTCGCAGATCGCTCTCATAGCTCGCCCCGGCTCGAAGTCGCGCTCGCGTCACACCCTCGCCGAAGCCAATTTCCAGGCTGGGCACAGAAGGCTGCTCAGCCATCAGTTCTCCCGTGTCGCATCGAGCAACCAGGCAACCCCATCGCCGGGAGAGGTGAAGGTGCGTCCCGCCTGTTTGGCCAACCGGGCAAGACTGGCCTTCAGCGTGAGCAGGGCATCGTCAAACGCATCCTCGTCGAGAGCACGCTTGGCCCTGGCTTCGGCAAACTCCGCGGCGCACTGGTTGACGTAGTCAGCCGCGTCGGTAAGGCGCGCGGGGACAGCTACCTGGCGCTTCTGGAGCTCGGCATTCGCCCCTGCCATCTTCACGGCAACGTCGAAGGTCCGGCGTGCCAACTTGATGAGCGTGTCAGCCTGAGCCACAGTCGCGCCATCCAGTTTGTCGCCGGCCTGTGCGGTCGCCTTCGCCTGGAGCAGAGCATCCGTCAGAGCCCGAGTGGTCTTCACCGCCGCCGTAGCATCCGGGATCGCGACACCTTCGAGGCCTGGAATCGACACAGCAGAGGACTCCTGGGCCGCAGGCCGCAAGTCATCAGGAAGGCGCTCTTCGAGGTAACGGCTGTGGAAATCAGCCTCTGCAAGGCGCACCGTGGTTTTCGCGTAGTTCAACACCACCATGGCCAGACGCGACTCCTTGAGCTGTTCAGCAGCGTCCGGGTCCGTCTTGGCGAGCTTGGTGTAGTCGCGGTGAAGCTCACGCAGCTTCTCCTGATGGTCCTCAAAGTCAACCAGCCGTAGAACAGCACCGGTTGCGGTCTGGCTACGGTCAAGTGCGTCGTTGACCAACTGGTAGACCCAACGGTCTTGCTGGAGTGTGGTCTTCTTGATGTTGAAGTCACGAGCCACGTCTTCTTCACGGCGACCGTCAGCAAGCTGGTCTTCAATTGCGATGAGGCGGTTGATGTACGAGTACTCGCGGCGCTTGTCTCGACGGAGCTGCAGTGCAAGCTCAACACTGTTGATATCGCGACGTGATGTATCCGCAGGGAGCACGCCCACCCGGATGTCCCCGATACCCAGGTCCTTCAGCGCGGCACAGCGGGTGTTCCCATCGACGAGAATGCCGTCCGGGCTGATGATCCCAGGCTCCCGCTGGCCCACGTCATCCAGCTCGTCCTGGAGCGCCGTGTAGTCAGGGTCGGTCTGATTGGGGTTCGATGGCCTGCAACGCAGCAGGTCATGCAGATACGTTTGTGCAGGCTCACTCCACGGCTCTTCCTCAAGGACCCGATTGCGCTCCGGATCCAGGGTGCGCTGCGCGCGGATGCGGTGAGTATCCGGGTTGAAGTAGAGCATGTTGACGGGCATCGAGATGACGTGCAGGTGCTTCTGTTCACCGCGCCACTCCACACTGATCTTGGCGCCGTCCTCGGCCATGGCCTGTTTCAGACGTTCGTCCACCAGTGAGCGAATCTTTTCACCCTCGGGCGGGACGCCGAACTTCACAGCCATAACCAGAGCCTCCAAGCGACCAGACGCAGCGTGTCCCAGCATCATGGCAGGACCCGCTGACACAGGGTGCACCGATCATCCACAATCAACGTCTGATCACTTGGAGAACGGAGCACGACGTGACGCTGCCCGCCTGGGATGCCCCTGAGCTCAAGGCCGGAACCATGGTCCGCGGGGCGCTCTGGCTCATCCAAGTCGTCGGCGAGGGGCACACTTTCACCAAGGAGCAGATCCGGAGCGCCTTCCCAGGGATCTCGCAGGCAGACCGACGCATACGCGATCTCCGCGACTACGGCTGGGTCGTCTTTACGAATGCCGACGATGCAACGCTGATGGCTGAAGACCAGCGCTTCGTCAAGGCAGGCGTCCCTGTCTGGGACCCTGCGGCCCGCCGCGCCGCAGCACCACAGAAAGCCATCTCCAACAAGGAGAAGCAGGCAGTCATGGCCCGCGACGACTACATGTGCAGCATTTGCGGTGTCTCCGGCGGCGAGGCGTATGTGGACGACTCGAACCAAACTGCCGTGCTCTCCATCACCCGCCGCGAGACCGTACTCCCGGATGGCCAAGAACGAATCCTGCTCGTTACGGAGTGCAAGCGATGCCGTGCAGGAAGCGATGACCGTCCCGCCCGAGCCGATGAAACCGTGGCTGATATCAAGGCCCTAGACCCCAACGACCGACGCCGACTTCTCCGGTGGATCGAGCGCGGACGACGCGGCTCTACCGCCCTGGATCGGGCGTGGAACAACTACCGGCGCCTGCCAGCCGATGCCCGCGACGAGGTACGGACCACTCTCGAAGGCTGATCACTTCCCGTCCCACTGTGTGGTGCGTGAGCCTTGTGGGTTTCATGCATGTCAGTGGGCCACCGTAGACTTGACCATCACGCCCGGCTCGCCGTCCCAACTGGGTGACGCTGTCGAAGATCGGCGACTAGGGTGCTGCTGCGGGATCTGTGTTCAATCAGATGCCCGCTGTGATAGCGAGCCGAGCGCAAAACCCTCGGCCCCGCGCTGGCTCAGCCTGCGCGCCTGAAAGGAGATCGAATGGCGGCGCCAGAGCGTGACAGGCAGCTCGAAGTCGTCGAGATCTGCGCGGGCGCGGGAGGCCAGACCCTCGGGTTGGAGCGGGCGGGATTTCGCCACCGTGTCGCGGTAGAGCTCGATGAGAACGCTGCGTTGACGCTGCGCTGCAATCTGCAGGAAGTCCTCGGTTACAGCAAGCAAGAGGCAGAAGACGCTGTAAAGATCGGCGACGTTGCCGACCCCGAAACTTGGAACCCCGAAGAGCATAAAGGTGTCGACCTGCTCGCGGGGGGTGTGCCGTGCCCACCGTTCAGCATTGCGGGGAAGCAGCTGGGCGCCAATGACGAACGCGATCTTTTTGCCTGGGCGGTCGAACTCTGCGGGGAGATCCAGCCGAAGGCACTCCTTTTGGAGAATGTGCGGGGGCTCAGCGCCAACCGCTTCACGGCCTACCGGCAGCATGTCCTGGACCGGCTTCACGAGTACGGGTACATCGGCGACTGGAAACTCCTCCACGCCAACAAATTCGGCGTCTCCCAGCTCCGGCCACGGTTTGTGCTCGTTGCCCTCAAGCGAGAATTCGCGGAGTACTGGGACTGGCCGACGTTCTGCGAGGAAGAGCCGCCGACGGTGGGCGAGCTCCTCAAAGACCTCATGGCAAGCAGAGGTTGGGAAGAAGACCAAGTCGCCGAGTGGGTCAAGAGGGCAGACGACATCGCGCCCACAATCGTTGGCGGTTCCAAGAAGCACGGTGGCGCTGACCTCGGTCCCACACGGGCCAAGCGGGCGTGGGCAGAGCTGGGCGTGGACGCCATGGGCGTGGCAAACGATGCCCCGGAGAAGGGATGGCAAGTTCCGGACGGCGTCCCAGGACCGAAGCTCACCACCGCCATGGTTGCCCGGATTCAAGGCTGGCACGATATCGAGCCGCCCAAGGGCAGCAGCTCGACCGCAGATGGTGAGTTCCGCTGGAGGTTCCACGGGCGTAAGACATCCGTGTACCGACAGATCGGCAACGCGTTCCCTCCGCCCGTCGCCAAGGCGCTAGGAGTGGCCATCCGGAAAGCCATCCGCCAGGAGGGCAAGCGTCAGACTCTCGTGGAGAACACCGACCGGGTCCTGGATCCCGTGTACAAGCTGCTCCGTGGGTCTGAGCGGCCTCTGACTGTCGACCAGATCATTGAGAAGCTCGCCAAGAAGGGCACTCTCCTTGAACAGCCGGATGTCGAGCGACGCTTGAACCACCTTGGTCACGACTTCGCAGTGACGATGACGGCCCGGTCCAACGGTGTCATTGCATACAGCCTCGGTGAGTTCAAGGCGTTCACCGGTCAGGACAACCACCAGCGGCATGACCTGTTCACCCAGCACCGGGCCAAAATCAGCTAGTGGAGCAGAAGAAGCTGCGGAGCGGCTTCAGCCGCTAGCGGAGCCCCCGCAGCTGGAGTGCTACTCAGCCAGCCTGCCCGTCAGGTTGTGCTTCTCAGCCTCGGTGAGTGATTCCGACTTCTTGATCACTTTCGCAATGAGCTCCGGCACCTTCGTGTAGTCGATTTCCAAGTCGGCCAGGGTGTAGTACTGGCTGCCGTCCGCCTCAGACGTTGCGATGTTGAACCCCAGCTCGCGGAGTTCTCTCGCACGGCGCTCTGAATGGGTTTTGTCCCCGGTCACGATGCGAAGCCTGTCGCTGTCGACCCGCTTGCCAAGGTTCCGCAGAAGGATCATGAACAGGAGCTCGTGCACTTGGCTGCCGTAGGGAACCCTGAGGAACCGCTCAGGGATCACGTCGGCGTAACGGTTCTTCATCTCAGCCTCGATGCAGGCCCTCAACTCCACAAATTCCTGGCACACAGAGGGTAGTTGCGAGAGCAGCAATGCCTTTATGGACTGAGCAAGGTGGCGTTTCGCGAACAGGTAAGCATCAATGAGGTCGTCCGGCGAGGAGTCCTCCCCCTCAAACGCGGCCCCCAGCTCCCGCACCGCGTAGGCCGACGTCGGCTTAAGGCTCTTCCACGCCTCGAACTGATCCTCGTTCTCTGCAGGCACGACAGCATCCCTTCTTCATTGTGAGAGCGGAGGGGCGACGATAGCGCGCGAGGCACTGGGGTCACGCGACGATTTTCAGTCCGTCCGCAAGCGTCACGGGAACCCTTCCCGCAAGCTCGTTCAGTCAGTGGGGCGTTGGCTCTCCGCTGCCTGCTCGGAGGCCAATGCGCTCAGGATTCCGCGGTCGGCCGACGGCACAGAACCCAAGAGGTCAAGGAACCACGGAGCGATCCACGAAGACTCCCGATGGAGCCATTCCCCGGATGGCAGCACCGTGCCCGGCTTCCAGTCGGGCCCAGGCGCATCAGTACCCCGTACCGCCGCGGCAATATCCACCCTCGGTTCCCCTTCGGTGACTTCTCGCCGGTGCAACTGTGCCGTGACGCCGATGAGCCACCACTGAGCAAGGCGATCCGCAGATGCCAGCGACTCCATCGTGATACGTACAGCCGAGGAGGTCAGCCCGGCCGACCGATAAGCGGTGATCGGCAAGCCGCCGAGTGGGGCTACCTTCACGGCCGTCCTTGCCGTCACCACTGTGCTGTCGTCCAGTACAGGCGGGGTGAACGTCTCAGACACCCGGCGGATCTCTTCGTACGTGTCGTCTGCGAGCTCTGCGTTCAGATACTCGCCCACACCCGCGTAGAAGTCCGGCGGTGTCTCAAGTCGCAGCTCGGCGCCGGCACGACGCTGGATCTCGTCCAGCAGTGCGGGCCAGGGACGCTGCTGGCCGTTGCTGATGTCGTACCAGTCACCTTTGACATCATTCGACACGAAGAGCACACGGCGGCTCCCTTCTGGGAGCAGAGCAGCCTGCTCAATCACTTCCTCCCATATCAGGAAGTCGCCAGCCGTATGCAGTGGAGTGCCCTTGCCTACGTCCTCGAAGCCCGGAGGAATCTGATTGGGGAACCTGAACGCCACAGCCTCGTCCAACCGTTGCTGCAGCAGATTGTCTTCTGGCTGATGACCTACGCGGTCTCCAAAGAGTTCTGCCACCCGAGGCAAGATTGGGTCAGCTGTATCGACGTCGATCGGGGTAAGGTCATGCCCGTTCTTCAGCATGTCCAAGTGAGCCTTGAACGCGTCCCGATACACGGCGAGATGCTGGTTGACAGCCGCCTCACTAACCAAGAGCTCCAGGGCATCTATCTCGGCTGGCACCCGCGCGTACTTCTGCAACTGAGCCCGCACGGTGTCCTTCGCCGCGATGATCGCATTGCGCGCGGTTATCAGCTTGGCATTGACGGACTTCGAGGCATCGGCGAGGACACGCTTGCGCGACTCCAGTACGCTACGACGCCCGCGGACGAATTCGAGCCCAACCTGATACGGCATCCACAGGTGCCCCGAGACCTGGCCCAGCGCGGCAAGGACTTCCTCTCGGGATTCCGCCGTGTACTCGTAGAGGCTGAGCAGCACGTTGGTATCCAGAACGATCAGAGCGTCCTGAAAGAAGGCCAGGCGGGCAACATCCTGCGGCGATGGCACAGGCTGGAGCCACGCGTGAAACCGCCGAAGCAGTGCCGGATCCTCCATGTGCACATCCCCCTGAACTCGCGCGACCTCAGCCCACGATCATCCTGGCACAGGAGTAAGGGAGAAGCGGAAGCAGATTGCCAGGAAGGGGGATGCCCCGACGCCGGAACATCCCATACAAGCCTCACCGTCAAGCAGCATGCGATGGCTATGCCGCGTCCGCTTCGGCTTCGTAGTGCATCTGGGCGCGGTCGAGGATGTCGTCCGGGTCATGCCCCCGAGCGACGGTCCAGTGGAGCAGATCCGCGATCAGCTCGACGGCCGACTCATCTAGACCTGCCACCCGCCCCGTTCGACGCAGGGCATGACCACCGCTGGACTCCTGGTACTTCTCAAGTGCCTCAACAGCCCGCTCAATTCGCCGACAGGCACCTCCCGTGCCGATCGAGATCTCACACCAAACTGCCTTACCCACTGCGGTCAGGACCGTCCCCCAGTCCACAGCAAGTGCCGCAAGCAGATGGAGACCGCGTCCGCACTCCTGGTCGCAGTCTGGCGACTTGATAGATGGCATCACCTGGCTCTTGTCGTGGACTTCAAGGCGGAGCCGTTCACCCCTCCACTCAAGGATCAGGGTCGCTGATACGCCTTCGCCGACATGCTTGACGACGTTTGTCGCCAGCTCAGTGACCAGCAGCTCTACCTCGTCAGCGGCAACAGGCATGCCCCACTGGCCCAGTTGCCTGACAACGGCTCTCCGGAGCAGTCGCACTTCCGCCGGCGCTGCCTCAAAGGGCAGAACACAGCGAAGTCGGGGTTCAGCAACTTCGTAGCCAGGCATGGCCACTCCTCCCTCCCAAGCCACGCTCGTGCTGCGCCTGCCGTGTCCGTACGGCTGCACTGCGTAGCGGTCTGTGAGCGAGCATGACACAGAGAACTCTCACTGTGTAACTTCTCATGAGAATCTATCGGGTGAATCTGATGGTGGGCCTGCTGATCCGCTGCCTAGCCTGATGGGGATCTCCGGGCCTGCCGCCCGGCACATGGCGAAGGAGCCCAATGTCCGAACGGACCACAACCCGCCGCCGCCAACTAGGCGCGATGATGCGAAAGTTGCGCGCCCGCAAGGGGATGACCCTTGAGGAGGCAGGTGGGCTCGTCGGCGTATCCAAGGCGACAGTCAGCAGGTACGAGACCCAAGCCGGGCCCGTGAAATGGCTCGTCGTTGATGCGCTGTGCCGCGAGTACGGAGCAACTGAGGCCGAGCGCAAGGCCGTTGTCGGGCTGGCGAAGGACGCCAAGCAGCAGGGCTGGTGGAACTCCTTCGCCGACTCCATCCCGGAGAGCATGAACCTGCTGCTCACGCTTGAGGACGAGGCCGTGCATGAGAATCACTTCGCCTGTGTCTATGTTCCCGGCCTCTTGCAGACGCGCGCCTACAGCACCGCACTGCAGAAGGCCAACGAAGTGCCCCTGGAGACCGCCGAGATCGAGCGGCTGGTCGACATCCGCATGCAGCGGCAGGAGATCCTCACTCGCCCGAAGCCCCCGCGGCTCTGGGCGATCCTCGATGAGTCAGTGATCCGCCGCGTCGTCGGATCGCCGCAGACCATGAGAGAACAGCTCGACAGGCTTCTCGAAGCCAACGAGTCGCCTCACATCACTCTTCAGGTGCTGCCCTTCTCCCAAGGCGCCCACGGTGCCGCGCTCGGCAGCTTCGTCATCATCGGCGGCACCGAGCCGACCCTCGACGTGGTCTACGTCGACTTCCATACGGGCTCCCTCTTCCTGGAGAAGGAGGAGGAACTGAGCCGATACAGACTTGCGTTCGAGTATCTGCGTGCACAAGCGTTGGACATGGAGGCTTCCTCCACGATGATCCATCGCGCCCGCAAGGAGCTGTGAATGTCTGTCGGCCCACACGCTATGTCCGAACCCGTCTGGTTCAAGTCGTCGTACAGCGGCGCCAATACGACCGAGTGCGTAGAGGCAGCCTTCACCCCGGCTGGGGTGCTCGTGCGGGACTCCAAGGACGTGAGTGGCCCTGTCCTCGCAATCCGAGCCCGCGCCTGGCACTGCCTGATAGGCGAGTTGGGCCAGGAGGAGCCGAGAGGACACTGAAGCCGGCTGGCCATTCGCCCTCAGGCATGCTGCCCCCACTGCCCCCGGTGAATAACGTCCTCAGCGGCTCGCCGCCGCTCCGCGATCCGGGCGCCCTGCTCAGGAACATCGTCGGCCCGGTACCCGACCGTGATCCCCCCGATCGGGTCGTACTCTTCCGGCACCCCGAACTCCGCCCGAAACGGCTCCAGATGCTCCGGCATGATCCCGAAGAAGCAGGCGCCGAGCCCTTCGTCGACCGCGGTCAGGAGCATCAGCAGAGACGCCATCCCCGCGTCGATGTACCAGTACGGCGCGGGCCAGCGGGCTTCAGCGCGGTCCTCCCAGCCCTTGTCGGGTTCGGCATAGCGCGCCAAGTAAGCGGCCTTGTGCGCCAGAGGTACCACGACCAGCGGAGCGTCCTGCATGGTCGGGGTGTTCTCCACCCGCGTCGGCACGAACGGCCAGAAGCGGGCGCGGTCGGCCGGGTCAGTCAGGGCGAGGAATGCCCAGCCCTGGGAGAAGCCGGCCGAGGGGGCTCGTAGCGCGGAGGCGAGGATGCGCTCGGTCACCTCCGGGGTTAGCGGCTTGTCGGTGTAGTGACGGATCATGCGTCGCCGGCGGACCACTTCGGAGAATTCCATGTCGGCAGATCCTGCCATGAACTCCCGGAGCTCTGGGCGCTGTTGAGCTACTGATCAGCCGTCGTAGGGTGAGACCTGGTGGGGACCCCTCAGTCAATGGTCAAGGAGGCTGTTCGTGCTCTTGGACGGTGACGAGTGGCGGCGGACATTCGATGCGTACGAGCGTGACGCATGGCGATTCGAGGCTCAGCCCACCTACTCCATGCCCAGGGAAGCCGAGAGCGTCGCCCGCTTCCTTCGCCGTGAGCCGAAGCCCGCCGACCACAATGCGCGCTGGCATGAACGAGTGCGCGGATACGTGGCATCGGGGCGCAGTATTGGGCGAGTTCGGGTCGTCCAGAGACCGTTGACCGACTATCAGCGGTACCAGTTCGCATGGGGAATTCCGGGGAACCTAGCAGCCGGTGAGGGCATCCGCATCCTGGATGTCACATATGAGGACTACGGCCTGCCTCTGTCGGGAACCGACTGGTGGATGTTCGACGAGGAACGGATAGTGCACCTCAACTTCCGGCCGGACGGGACACAGATCAGCCGAGAGGTGTTCGCGGGAGAAACTTACCCGTACCTGGAGTGGAAGCGGATTGCGCTAGCTCACTCGGTGCCGTTCTCCGAGTATGTGAAAGAAATCGAGTGCGCTGTGAGCCTGAGAAAGCAGGTCGGTCGCGAAGTGATCTGGCGCAAGTGCTCTGCGAGTTGCCCAGGTGAACCGACCTCGCCCGGCCGCCTTGGTACGGCGTCGCCGTATCAGCACTGACCAGTCCCGCTTGCGCGCAATCTCAGCGAACCCCACAGGATGCGCAATCTGCTGCAATCCTGAGACGTGCCCAAGCCCCGTCCACGCATCCTGGATCTCCAACAACCGCATCCGGAGGGTGACATGACGCTCAGGTTCCTCGGTACGACCAGCGACGACGGCGACTGCCCCACCCTGTACGAGATCGAGGGCACGGACGAGATCCTCGTCCAGGGCGAACGGGAAACCGACCCGGAGCACCTCACCCAACTGCGGGACGTCAAGGAGTCCGAGACCTTCGTCCGTGTGCCTCGCAGTCTGCTGAGCCGCTACGCGCCGAGGAGTGATGCGCCCGAACTCCAGCCGTTCGCCTCGATCTCCGGGCTCTTTCGCGACTTCAAGCACACCGCCTGGCGCCTGGAAACACGCCGTGGCTACGCCTCAGACCGCACCAGTCCCAAGTGGGCGCGGTTCCTCGCGGGCGAGGACATCGCCGGCGAACCGGACAACGCCTGGCGGGAGAACGTGCGCGCGCAGACCACCCTGGGCAAGCGGTTCGAGCGTGTCCGCGTGGTTGACCAACCGCCCACTCAGGGACAGGAGTTCCTCCTTGCGAGTGCGCCCAGCAACGTCTCCGCAGGAGAGGACATCCGGCACCTGACCCGCGTCCAGGCACAGCAACTGCGGCTTCCGGATTACGACTTCTGGCTCTTCGACTCCGAGATCCTCGCCCGTTTCGCGTTCGACGACGAGGACACCACGCTGGGCGTGTACGTCACCGAGGACCCTGCCGAAGTCCTCGCCGCCTGCCAGGCTCGGGACGCCGCCTGGCACCATGCCGTACGTACCGAAGAATTCGCCAGGCGGGTACGTTCCATCGTGTGAGCACGGACTACCAGACCGCCAGAGAAGCCCTCGGCGCGCGGCTGCGCGAGTTGCGCACCGAGGCCGGTCTGGACCTTGCCGCCAAGCTCGGTTGCCAGCCCTCGAAGGTCTCCCGGCTTCAGAACGGCAAGCAGACTCCGACCGCAGCCGACCTGACCAAGTGGGCGCAGGCCTGCGGCCGACCAGACGTTGAGGCTGAACTCCAAGGGCTGCGAGCCGGGCTGGAGATGAAGCAGCGGCACCGCTCCTGGCGACGCCAGCTGGCCGGCGGACACCGCGGGCGCCAGGAGATCGCCGTACGCCAGACCGACGCCACGAAGACGATCCGGGGTCTTGAGGTGTCGCGCGTTCCGGGGCTGTTCCAGACTCCCGAGTACGCCCGCGTCATCTTCGACTCCAACGCGGAGTTCCGAGGTATCCCGCCAACTACCGAGGCCGCCGTCGAAGCCCGCATGCGCCGCCAGGAGTCGCTGTACGACCCGGCAAAGACCTTCCGGTTCCTCGTCTGCGAAGCCGCGCTCTACCACCGCTCATGCCCCGCGGACGTAATGGCAGAGCAGCTGGACCGGCTGTACAACCTGGTGGGCCAGCGGCGGATCGAGCTCGGCATCCTGCCCTTCAGTGCGCAGTTGCGGCGTACGGCCCCGCACGCCTTCTGGATCTACGACCGTCGGTTGGTGATCGTCGAGACGATCAGCGAAGAGCTGTGGCTCACCGGCGAAGAAGACATCCAACTGTACGAGCGAGCGTGGAACTGGCTCGCCGAGTCCGCCGAGTACGGGCCGCCAGCACGCCGTCTGATCGGGCGGGCAAGGGCATCTTTGAATCCCTCGTAGCCAATCCGCCGCAAGCGGCGCCCCTGCATACGCAATCACGCGCAATCGCCATCTCTATGCGCAATTGCGCGGCCTAACGTCCTGGTCATGACCACAAAGCCTGCCTTGTGCGACGGCCCCTGGATGGCGACCAGCGCACCCTCCTCGCATTCAACGGACGGCGAGTCGGATTCACCACCACTCGGCCAACTTCTCGTACGGTCTGCGGCCGGCCTCCGCGACCGCACCGCGGTGCAGGCTCTCGTCGAGGAGGAGTTGCTTCTCGCTCGGGACCACGTCCGTAAAGCGCTCATGACGCAACAAGACGGCATCACGGCGTGCCGGTGGGAAGGCATGGCCGGGCATCTTTACACGCTGGGACTCGACGAAGGCGAGCGCGCTTTCCTCGGGTTGGTGTTGTCGATCGTGGGCGTGCAGCAGAGCTATCTCGCCGCGGTGGAATACCTCGACGAGCGCCGCCTGAAAATCGTGCTCCAGGCAATGATTCGGCTGGCCGACAACGACCAGATCGCCATCGGCACACGAATGTGAGCCTACGAAGCCGGCATACGCCCTTGGGGCGCCCCGAGCTCGATGACGCCCTCGCTGCTCCCGACCGTCGACACGCCTTCGCCATGTCTCACGGCGGGCTGAAGATCCCTCTTCCACATACACGACGCCCACGCCCAGTTCCCGGAAGTGGGCTACCCGAAAATCCCTCAACCGCGAGGTGAAGCCGTGCTCCACACCACCCCACCGGTGCCCGAAAGGCCACCGGGTCCGACCCCGCCCAGCCTGGATACGAGCGCGAAGGAGAACACGCGATGACCACCGCCGTAGCCACCACAACCCGTACCGGCCACTCCCTCGTCCCCGACACTGACTTCAACATGCTCGCCGCGTTCTGCGCCGACGAGTACGGCCTCGAACGTGCCGTCGCAGACCGCGTCGTCGATCAGGCGCTCGCTCTGGTCTTCGTCATGGGCACCACGGGCGAAGGCGCCTCCATGGCCCCGTCCCAACAGGTCGATCCCGGCTGGCACACGCTCATCCTCCACACCGACTGGTACGCCAACTGGTGTGAGGGCAGCTTCGGTTACTTCCTGCACCACCAGCCGAATAGCAAGACCCGTACCGGCGGGCTGATGACCGAGGTCGTGCAGAAGATCCGGGCGGCCGGCTTCGAGGTCGACGACCAACTCTGGGGCACAGCCGCCGAATGCAACCCGCCCGCCTGCTGCGGCGACGGGCCCTGCTGCTGATCAGCATCCCCCAACTCCTCACCAGGGCGGACCGATCTCCCTCAAGGTCGGCCCGCCCCCCCCCATTTATCGCTAGAAACGGACTACCTTCCCGTGTCCCTGACCGAGCTGACCGCAACCAGCCGCGTCACCGTCTTCCCCCTCGAAACCCTCACCCTCGCCTACACCACCCAGTCCAGCGACGAACGCGGCCTGGGCGACATCGGCCTCGTCGCCGTGGTCGACGTACTCAGCGAAGGCGAGGAGTTGTGGCGGCTCGCGCGCAGCCTTGGCGGCCGTAACAGCGATGCAGACCGGGCCCGTTGGATCCTCACCCAGGCAAACCGCGCCCGCGTGGTCGCCGCCTACACAGACCTACCGCGCACAACCTGGACGGCGTACATCCGCCGCCGTATCGACCTCGACGTGCTCTTCGCCAACCACGACACCCTGCTCACCGGTCGAATCTCGCTGCCCACGTCATCCCGTGGTGCGTGACTCATGAGCCGGCCGCGGAGAACGCCGATGACGCCACCCGTTCCACCCCGAAGGTCACAACTCCGGAGCCAGCAGCGTCAGCCGTAGCAGCGCCGCGACCGCCAGTGCCGACGGGACCGCGTACCACCACCTGCGGAGCCAGTCCGCCTTGACGAACACCCAAGTCAGCCCCGCTGTCACGGCCGTGAGAGCCAGGGCGGTGCCTGACGCGAAGTTCGAGTGGGCGGCCGTTTCGCTGTCCCAGGGGCCTGCGGGGTTGGCCGCGTACGCGAGGAGCGTCATGTACGCCGTCGCCAGGTGGCCCAGGGTGAGGACGAGGGCGCAGAGCGCGGGCGCTGTGCGGTTGCGCGGGGGCCGGTCCGGTTCCCCGGCGGCGTGGGGCGTTGAGGGGCGGACAGGGCTGGTCACTTCAAGGCCTCCTTGGCGTCGTCCAGTTCGCGGTCGATGAAACCTGGTCGATACCAACTCCCCACGCCCCACTGTCCATTACGCACTTATTGCACAAGAGATCTTCACCATTTCCGACCTGTATCCCTATCATGCGGAGATCAACAGGCCCGGCCAAGGCGACACTTGGGCGGGCCTCTCAGGTTCTCGTGGGGGATTCATGCGTATACGCGTTGCGGCTGCCGCCGTCGTTTCCGGTGCCGTCGTCCTGTCCGCGCTCGCGCTTCCGGTGGCCGCCCAGGCGGCGGAGCGTACGGGGGCGGCGGCGAAGCTAACCTCCTTCGCCGCCAAGGCAGTTCAGCCCAGAGACTCCTCGGGCAACACCAAGTTCTCGCACGCTGTCATCAACGGCGGCAAGGACATCGTCCTCGGTACCACCGGCACGAAGTCCGTCACCGTCACGTACACCGCCACGGACGCGAGCGGAATCGCCCTCACCGAGGCGTTCCTGTGGCAGGGCACCGACAGTTCGACCACGGACGGCATCACCGGCGGGCTGGGGACGGACGACGACCCCGCCTGCACGGAGACGGCGACCCAGGGCACGTACACCTGCAGGGCCGTCTTCAACATCCACCCCGCCACCGACATGAAGGGCAACGGGGTGGCCGGGACCTGGAAGCTGTTCCTGGGGGCCTGGGATCTGTACGCGAACGCCAGTTCCAACGACGACGTCGCCACCGCCGCGATCAAGAAGGCCTCCACGCTGACCGCCAACGCCACACCCGA
This sequence comes from Streptomyces prunicolor, assembly GCF_045162825.1. Taxonomy (NCBI): domain Bacteria; kingdom Bacillati; phylum Actinomycetota; class Actinomycetes; order Kitasatosporales; family Streptomycetaceae; genus Streptomyces; species Streptomyces prunicolor. The sequence continues at coordinate 4,122,585 of NZ_CP108676.1, forward strand.
GCCGGTCAAGAAGGGCAAGACCATCACGGTCACGGGCAAGCTCGCCCGCGCGAACTGGGCGACGGGCAAGTACGCGGGCTATGTGTCCCAGCCCGCGAAGCTGCAGTTCCGCAAGAAGGGCAGCAGCACCTACACCACCCTCAAGACCGTCAAGACCAACAGCACCGGCGTCCTGAAGACCACCACCAAGGCCACGGTCGACGGCTACTACCGTTACGTCTTCGCGGGCACCTCCACCACCGCCGCGGCCACAGCTCCCGGCGACTTCGTCGACGTCCGGTAGCGGCGGTTCGGCAACACCTCAACATCAGCACCTCAACATCATCAGCACCTCAACGTCAGCACGTCAGCACTTCGGTGCCGGGTCGCCGCGCGTCATCGCACCCGGCACCGCGCCATTTCCCCGCCCTCGGTATCGCCGAGTAAGAGATCTACGTGAACCGCCGAGAGGGTCTCCCGACACCCCCGATCCTCTGTGTACCGTCCTCCCTTGTGTCGATCGGTGATCACTCAACTACCGTTCTACGCGCGAAGATTCATCGCACTTGGCAACACCCGCAGCACCCGCACCCCCCTGTTCATTCCACCCCCCACTGATGGAATCCCCCCACTTCACGGAGGTTCACCGGATGCTCAAACTTGGCAAGTTCACGTCACCTCGCAGGTTCACCACCGCCCTCACCGTCCTCGGCATGCTCGCCACCGGCGCTGCCGTACAGGCCGCCACCGTCACCCCCGCGCACGCGGCCACCACCCACCGCGTCCTGTTCGACGACGGCCACGCCGAAGAGGCCGGTAACGCCGACTGGATCATCTCCACCAGCAAGCCCGACCCGCTGTCCCAGGACTCCTCCCCGTCCTCCGACAAGGACTGGACCGGGGCGCTCTCCTCATGGGGCATCGCCCTGCAGAAGACCGGTGACTACAGCCTCAAGACCGCTACCAGCGCGCTGACTTACGGCGGTTCGTCGGCCACCGACCTGTCGAACTTCGACACCCTCGTGCTGCCCGAGCCGAACATCAAGTTCACGACCGCCGAGAAGACCGCCATCATGAACTTCGTGAAGGCCGGCGGCGGGCTGTTCATGATCTCCGACCACACCGGGTCCGACCGCAACAACGACGGCTACGACGCGGTCCAGATCCTCAACGACCTGATGACCAACAACAGCGTGGACTCGACCGACCCGTTCGGCTTCTCCATCGACTCGCTGAACATCACCTCCGGCTACCCGGCCGCCATCAGCGACAGCAGCAACGCCGTGCTGCACGGCTCCTTCGGCACCGTCACCAAGAGCCTGATCGCCAACGGCACCACGGCCACGATCAAGCCGGCCGACAACTCCGCCGCCAAGGGCCTTCTGTACCGCTCCGGTTACTCCGGCAACACCGGCGCCTTCTTCGCCACCAGCACCTTCGGCAGCGGCAAGGTCGCGTTCTGGGGCGACAGTTCGCCGATCGACGACGGCACCGGCCAGTCCGGCAACACGCTCTACGACGGCTGGAACGACACCGGCGCCACCAACGCCGCCCTCGCCCTCAACGCCACGGAGTGGCTGTCCTCGTAAGCCGCACCAGCAAGTAGCGGTGTGGGTGCGGGGCCGGGGAATCAACTCCCCGGCCCCGCACTCGTTTCTAGGGCAGCGTGGAGAGTGCCGCCGGTCCAGGGGCGGACTCCGTCCCCGTCGCCGCGCTCTCCAATTCCGGCTGGCTGCGGCCCCGTTGGCGTTCGACCAGCGTCCACGCACCCGCCACGGCCGCCGCCACCACAAGAACCGTCAGCATCCCCGTCGTATGGGACCCCGCGCTGTCGGCGGCCCTGGCCACCGGGTTGGGCAGCCCCAACCGGTCCGCCAGCCAACCGACAGCCGCCGTGGCCGTGATCAGCGCGCCGCCCACCCGTAGCGCGGGCTGCACCCGCAACCGCGCGAGGACCAGCAGCGATGGCAACGCCAGGCAGACCAGGAGGAGTTGGACCAGTTCGATGCCCAGGTTGAAGGCCAGCAGACTGCTCGCCAACTGGGCTGTGGACAGGTGCATTTCGGCGAGCACGAAGGAGAACGCCATGCCGTGGCCCAGGCCGAAGACGCCCGCCACGATCGCTTCCTTGCCGGGGAACAGCGGGCGGATCGCGTGGACCGCGCCGACCAGGATGCTCGCCGCGATGAACGCCTCGACCGGTCGGCCGGGGATCTCGAAGCGGGTGAGGGCAGTTGCCGCGAGGGCGACGGAGTGGCCGACGGTGAAGGCGAGGGTGATACCGCCGATGCGCCTGAGCGCCGCGCGCGGGCCGGCCAAGCCCCGCCAGCGTCCGCCTGCCGCCAACAGCGGTGCGGGGAGCAGCAGGATGAGCAGGAACAGCAGATGGTCGGTGCCGGTGAGGATGTGGTTGCCGCCGAGTTCGAGCATGGCGACGAAGCCGCGCCAGGCGCTGCCCTCGCCGAGATCGACGGTGAGCGGCGGGACCTTCATGTGCCGGACGTCGAGACGGATGGTGCCCACCTGCGTGGCGCCGTCGCCCTCGACCCGACCCGCGGCCCAGTCCTGACGCACCGACACCAGCGTTACGTGGGTGATGACTTGGTGCACGATCACGTCGTAGCCGAGGGTGAAGTGGCGTACGTCCGCTCCCGTCGGCGGAGTGAGTACGGCCTTCGCGATCAGCTCGCGGTACGGGCCGGTGGAGGTCTGTTCGGTGCGGCTGAGGCTCAGCGCGCCGATGCCGACCTGCCACGCCTCGCCCTTGAGGGTGGTCGGGTGGATGTGCTCGGCGAGGTAGGCGCGGATCGCAACGGCCTTGGTGGAGAGGGCAGTTGGGGCGATGGTGCTGAGGTCGATGCCGCTCGCCCGGGTGAAGTCGTCGACCGGCAGGGCCAGCCGCGCGGTCACCGAGGCCTGGTACACGTCGAGTTGGACCACCGAGTGCGGCATCGGATGCGCGGCGGCCGGCGACGCCCCGAGGAGGAGCGCCGCCGGTACCGCGATCGCGATCCCGGCCACCAGGCGAAGTAGCGCTGTGGTCAGCCAAGTTCGCGGTCCGGTCATGAGAAGGTGAACTCGCTGCCGTAGTCGCGGGTGTGGTCGCGGTACACGGTGTGATAGTGGACCTTGCCCTGGAAGACGAGGCCGTTCTGGCAGACGAACTCGATCCACACACCGGGGCCGTCGATGCGCACGTAGTCGCCCTGGGTGTCGAGGGCGGTGCCGCCGGAGTAGGCGACGTAGGTCTCGTTCAGCTCATGCGCGTACGTCTTCATGAGCTTCTTCGCGGTGGCGTCGTCCACGTTGGCGATCCAGGGGTGGATGGCCTTCAGGACCAGTTGCTGCTGCTTGTGCGAGAGCGTGCTGACCTTGATGCCCTCCTTCGTCTCCGGGAACTGGCCGTCCTGGCCCGGGCCGAGGAGTACGTCGCTGAACGACTCGGAGAGCTTGGCGGTGGCCAACTGCTCGGTACTCAGGCTGCTGGTCAGAGCGAGCATTCCGTTGCGCTGCGCGTCCAGGGGCGAGTACGTGGTGCCGTCGTCGTCGGTCCAGCTGCTGGGCTCGACCCCGACGAAGAACGGGCTGGCGCCTGCCACCTTCCCCTTCTTGTAGGTCTCGTTCACGGCGAGGTGGTGGCCGCCGAAGTGCAGCTGCCAGGTGCCCGTCGTCGAGGGGGTGCCGAGGAACGCCAGGAAGTAGACGCCGCTGCCGTAGCCGCCCATTCCGCCGCCGGCGCCACCGGACGGCGGGGTGCCGGTCGGAACGTCGGTCGGGGCGTCGGTGGCCGTCGAGCTCGCGGACGGGTCGGCCGTGGCGGACGGGTCCGCGGAGGCCGTGCTCGACGCGGTGTCCGACGGCGCCGGGCCCGCGGAGCTGGTGGCCTGTGCGGCGTTGAGCACGTCGTCGGCCTTGAGGATCTGCGTGATCTGGTCGTACCCGGTACCCGTGCCGGTGCCCGTGGCGAGCTTCACCACCTTCATGGCGGCGGCGAGTTGAGTGTCCGTCAGGGAACCGAGCTGGATGCCTGGCCGGCAGGTCGAGCCGCACGGGAGGTTGGACCACGCGGTGGCGTTCGCCTGCGAGAAGTCCAGCAGCACCTCCGCCTGCTGGTCGGCGTCCAGCGTGTTCAGGAACTCGTTGGCGGCGCTGACCACGGCACCGACGCCGGTGGCCTTCCTGTCGACCGGATGCTTGGCGCCCGCGGCCGATTTACTCGCCTGCGTGTCCGTCGAGGCATTAGCCACGGCGAAACCGCCACCGACCAGCACAACCGCCGTAACGGCTCCGGCTATTCCACGCCAGGTCCGTCTCGTACGCACGAGACGGGTTCTTTCTCTACTCACGAACGACTCCTTCGATTCCATCAATTCCAGAAAGACGTCCCAGCCGCATGGGCAGCACCCATCGCCGCTCGTCAGCGGTCGCAGGCAGGGGTGAGACACGCAGGGAGCGGCGCCGGTCGGCCGCTCGCGCGATTGTTGGCAAGATTATCGACGTTCTTACCTGAATCTCAATGGATGGTCACGTAGGTAAAATAAGTTTCAGGTTGCACAGCAATGCGACATGAATTCAGAGAATTCACACAGTCATTCGCCAGGCTATTCTTATCGCCTGAATAGGATTACCTGCTACCAGGAGGCATGTCATGACCAAGGTCCCCAGCGTTCCCAGCGCGGTGATCGCCGCGAGCGGTCTCGTCGGCGGATACGGCGTGGCCCGCTGGACCAGGAAGCGACAGCTCGGCGGAGTCGTCCTCGCCGCAGCCGGTGCCACCGCCGCACAGCAGTGGCGCCGGCAGGCGGGCGGCAAAGCGGCCGGCGCACTCACGGTCGCCTACATCGCCGCGTTCGCCGCCTCCCACCCCCTGGCCAAGAAGGTCGGCGCCTGGCCCGCCGTCTTCGGGGTCGCAGGCGCCGTAGCCCTCACGTCCTGGGCGGTCGCCGACCGCCACGCGTGACGACCGTCGGCCGCGTACGGCGGCAAGGCGACGTGTCGGGGGGTGTCCGCCCGCAGCGGTCGGCGCGTCAACACGGGCAAGTCGGTGAACGCCGGTCCCCGCGCCGATCCGAGGACGGACACCCCCCGGCGCGGCGCCGACCCCCAACGCACCCCAGGCGACCCACAACGCACCCGCACCCACCCACAAACCCGCACCCCCACCCACCCAGGGGCGCGGGGAACTGCGCGACCAGCCACAAACAACCCGCACCCGACGACGCCTCAGCACCGCCCCGCCAACCGCCTCACCTGCCCGCCGCGGCGCACAGCAACCCGTCCGCCGAGTCCTCCCCACCGCGCGGCCTGAAACAACGTCCCACCGTCGCCGCGACCAACGCCCCCGCCGCGATCACCAGCGTCGCGAACGCCCACGCCAGCGGCTGTTCCGACTCGAACGACACGTACATCAACACCGCCGGCGGCACCGCCACCAGCAGTAACGGCCAAGCCAGATCGTCCCGGTGACCGACGTAGCCCGCCAGGAACACCAGGATCACCGCGAGCGCCACCCCGCCGCCACCGGACACCTCGCCCGCCACCGACACCGGCACCGATCCCGACGGAACGCAGATGACGTACGCCCCCGTCGCCACCCCCGCACCGAGCATCCGGGTCAGCCAGCGTTCCGGCCAGGGGCGCGTCCGCAGGGGACTCAGCAGCTTCTCGGTCATGTGTACGAGGGTTCCGTCACCGCCGGGGCCGCGACAGAGTACGAGTACTCAGATCCCAGGGTCACGGAAACGCCGGCGCGACTGTCGCATCCACCGCCACCAACCCCGCCCCGATCTCCCGCCCCTACACCCCCGCCAACCGCGTCACCGTATAGATCAACAACCCGACCAACGACCCCACCACCGTGCCGTTGATCCGGATGAACTGCAGGTCACGCCCGATGTTCGCCTCGATCTTCCGGGTCGTGTGCTCCGCGTCCCAGCCCGCCACCGTGTCCGTGATGAGGGAGGTGATCTCCTTGCGGTACGTCGTCACGACGTACACCGCCGCGCCCTCCACCCAGCCGTCGACCTTCTCCTGAAGCTTCGGCTCCACGGCCATCCGCGCGCCCAGCGACAGCAACGAGGCCCGCACCCGCAGCCGTAGCTCACTGCGCTCGTCCTCGGCGGCCGACACGATCATCGAGCGTACGGACGTCCACGCGCTGGCGATCAGGTCCTGGACCTCGCCGCGGCCGAGGACCTCGCCCTTGAGCCGCTCCACACGCGCGCGGGTCTCCGTGTCGGACTGGAGGTCGGCGGCGAAGTCGCCGAGGAAGCGGTCCAGGGCGCCGCGGGCGGGGTGGGAGGGCATGTCACGCATCTCGGTGACGAAACGGAGCAGCTCCTTGTAGACGCGCTCGCCGATGCGCTTGTCGACGAACCTCGGGGTCCACCCGGGCGCCCCGCCCTCGACCGCGTCCATGACCTGCTCGTCGTGCAGGACCAGCCAGTCGTGCGCGCGGGCCACGATCAGGTCGACGACCCGTTTGTGACCGCCGTCGGCCACGATCTTCTCCAGCGTCTTCCCTATCCCGGGCGCGATCTCCTGGGCGTCGGCCCGCCGGGTGATCGCCTCGCCGACGATCGCCTGGACGTCGGAGTCCCGCAGCACTGTGAGGGCACCCCGGAGCGCCGCCGACAGCTCGGCCGTCACGCGGTCCGCGTGTTCCGGTACGGCCAGCCAGGCGCCGAGGCGGCTGCCGATGCCGACCGCGCGCAGACGCTGCCGTACGACCTCCTCGGAGAGGAAGTTCTCGCCGACGAACTCGCCCAGGGAGACGCCCAGTTGGTCCTTCTTGGTGGGGATGATCGCGGTGTGCGGGATGGGCAGGCCCAGCGGACGCCGGAAGAGCGCCGTGACCGCGAACCAGTCGGCCATCGCACCGACCATGCCCGCCTCGGCCGCCGCGGCGACATAGCCCGCCCAGGGGCCCGCGCCCGAGTTCGACGCCCATTTCGCGAGCACGTAGACGACGGCCACGAAGAGCAACAACGCCAGCGCCGTCAGTTTCATCCGGCGGACGCCGCGCTGTCGCTCCTGGTCGGCCGCGCTGAACGTGGTCATCGTGCGGCGGGACCCGTCACTCTCGGTGCCCGCCCCAGCCCTGACCACCGCCTCCGCCTCCGCGTCCGCCTCTGTCCGTTCCATCCGCTCCACCCGTTCGCCGGTACCGTACATATTGTCCCTTCCTGACCGACTCCCGGAACGGAACAGGAGTTCCCACAGTCACCCGATCGGGCAAAATGGCAGGGTCCTGCCAGTCACCCCGAGGAGATCCGCACCGCATGGCCAAGCGTCGTGGTTATGCCCTGCTGTCCGCGATCATCACCTTGATCGCGGTCCTTTCCGTCTGCATATACGTCGGGGCCGCCGCGGGTGACGGAGGCCCGGGCGACGACGGGAAGAACTCCTCCGGCGCCCGCTCCCCGCACAACTCCGCCGCCCCCGCCTCGGCCGGCAGCTGGGTGGGTGCCTGGGCCGCCGCCCCGGTGGGCGGCGAGGCCGGTACGGAGCAGACCGGCATGGCGGGCCGCTCGGTGCGCAACGTCGTCCACACGAGCGCGGGCGGGACGAGCGCCCGGATCACCCTGTCCAACCTCTACGGCCAGACCCCGCTCACCCTCACGCACGCCTCGATCGCCGTCGCCGCCGCTCACGACAGCTCCGCCGCGGTCAAGGGCACCATGCGCCGGCTGACCTTCGGCGGCGCGACCTCGGTCACCGTCCCGGCCGGGCAGCAGACGCTCAGCGACGCCGTGCGCCTCCAAGTCCCGCAGGGCGCCGACCTGTTGGTCACCACCTACTCCCCCACCGCGTCGGGGCCGGTCACCTACCACCCGTACGCACGGCAGATCTCCTACCTCGCCGACGGCGACCGCGCCGAGGACGCGACCGGCACGCCGTACCGTGAACGCACCGCGATCTGGCGCTACTTGACCGCGGTGGACGTGCTGAGCAGCCAGGCGGACGGCACGGTCGTCGCGTTCGGCGACTCGATAACCGACGGTTCCACCTCGACCGAGAGCGCCAACCACCGCTGGCCCGACGCCTTTTCGCAGCGGCTGCGCGCGGCCGTCGCCGCCGGGCAGGACGTGCCCCGCTACAGCGTCGTCAACGAGGGCATCAGCGGGAACCAGATACTCACCGGCAAGGCGGGCCGGCCCGTCGAGAACCAGAGCGGCCTCGACCGCTTCACCCGGGACGTGCTCGGCCGTCCGAACGTCAAGGTCGTCATCGTCGACCTCGGCGTCAACGACACCCTGCACGACGCCCGCGCCGACCACATCCTCACCGGCCTGCGCACCCTGGTCCGCCAGGCGCACGCCCACGGCATCAAGGTCGTCGGCGCCACCCTGATGCCCTTCGGCAACTACTTCCGGTACACCGCGGCCCGGGAATCCGTACGCCAGCAGGTCAACGCGGGGATCAGAAGCAGCACGGTCTACGACGCCGTCGTCGACTTCGACAAGGCGCTGCGCGACCCGTACGCCCCGCGCAGGCTGGCCTCCGAGTACGACTCGGGCGACCATCTCCACCCCAGCGACCGGGGCTACCGGCAGATGGCCCGCACCGTCGATCTCGCGGACCTCAAGGGCGCGGTACCGGCCCAGTTGTGAGCTGGCGGCGGTCAGCCCCGCCGAAAAAACCTCAGCCCCCGCAAAACCTCGGCCCCCGCCGAAAGAAGACCTCAGTCCCAGTCCCGGTGCCTGCGGTCCCGCCGCTCCCGCTGCCGCTCGCGCCGCTCCTCGTGCCGTTCCCTGCGCTCCTCGTGCCGGCGCCGGATCGCCTCGCGGTGTTCGTCCATGGCCTCGCGGTGGGCGTCGTGCAGGCCCGACAGGGCGTCGCGGTGGGAGCCGTAGAGCTGCTTGGCGGACGAGCCGCGCTCCAGCTTCTCCTGGCGGCGCTCCTCCTTGAGGCGCTGGCGTTCCGCCCGGGTCACCTTGCGTTCCACGCCGACGCCGCCCCAGAAGGCGAAGCCCGTGAGGATCACGCGCGGGGCGCCCGGGTCGCCGCGCACACCCTCCTGGCTCTGGTCGAAGGCGCCCATGATGCCGATGCCGCGGACGACGACCTCGACGCCCGGCGGCACGATGACCTGGACTCCGCCCATGATCGCGATGCAGTTGATCTCGACCTCGCGGTCCGCGAAGTTCGCCTCGCGCAGGTCGAGGTCGCCGCCACCGAAGAAGGAGAAGCAGGTGAACCGCTTCGGAACCGTCCACCGCCCCTTGCGCTGGAACCCGGACAGGATGGCCACGGCACCGGTCGAGGACCCCTCGCCGCCGACGATCCGCCCGGCCCAACTCCCGCTGTCCACCGGCTCCTTGACCATGTTCACCGGCGGCGGGGTGACCCCGGCGACGGGCAGGTCGCGGGTGATGGGGGTGAGTTCGCCGTACGTGCGCGCCTTGTACGTCGCCTCCAGACGCTCCTCGAACTCCTCCATGTCGAGGCGGCCCTCCGCGACGGCGTCGCGCAGCACCTCGGCGACTCGCTCACGGTCGGCGTCGGATGCGCGGAGCTCCGGGACTGCGTCGTCGGTCATACAGAGCAGCCTACGAGTTCACTCCGCGCAGGGCCATGAGGGAAAGCGAGCCCGCCTTCTCCATCTCCTACGACACCGCTTTCTCGGCCTGTTCCGCGTACATCTTGGCGATGACCGCCTCGATGTCCGGCTCCCGCACCGACAGGTCCACCATCGGGTACTCCGCCGCGATCCGCGCGACCAGCGGAGCCGCCGACTCCGACGCGGGGAACGCCAGCCACTGCCGGGGGCCCTCCACCTTCACGACCCGCGCGTCCGGCACCTCGATCGGGGGCAACTCCCGTTCCAGGTCCACCACCAGGGTCCGCTCGCTCTCCCCCGCCTCGTGCAGCCCGGCAAGGGGGCCGTCGTACATCAGGCGCCCGTGGTCGATGACCATCACGCGGGAGCAGAGCTGCTCGATGTCCTGGAGGTCATGGGTGGTGAGGAGGACCGTGGTGCCCTGCTCGGCGTTCAAGTCCCGCAGGAACTCCCGGACTTTGGCCTTGGAGATGACGTCGAGGCCGATGGTCGGTTCGTCGAGGTAGAGCACCTCGGGGTCGTGCAGCAGGGCCGCCGCGATGTCGCCGCGCATCCGCTGGCCGAGCGAGAGTTGCCGTACGGGGACGTCCAACAGGGCGCCCAGTTCGAGGAGTTCGACACAGCGGTCGAGGTTCTCGGCGTAACGGGCGTCGGGGATGCGGTACATGCGGTGCATCAGGTTGTACGAGTCGATCAGCGGGAGGTCCCACCAGAGGGTGGTCCGCTGGCCGAAGACCACGCCGATGCGGTGCGCGAGCCGGGTGCGTTCGCGGGACGGGTCGATGCCGGCCACCCGCAGCCGGCCCCCGCTCGGGGTGAGGATGCCGGTCAGCATCTTGATGGTGGTCGACTTCCCGGCGCCGTTCGGACCGATGTAGCCGACCATCTCGCCGCGGGCCACCGTGAAGGAGATCGAGTCGACGGCGCGCACCTGGCGCCGCTCCCGTTTCATGAACCCGGTCTTCTTGCGCACGTCGAAGACCTTCTCGACCCGGTCCAGTTCGATGAACGCCTGCTCTGTCACCGTCAACTCCCAGTGCTTCGGTACGACTTGAGCCCGGCGCGCCAGGCCAGCCCGGCCAGCGCGCAGAAGGCGAGTGCCACCAGCGGCGAGGCGAACTCCGCGCCCGGCGGCAGGTCCAGCGGGTACGGCCGCCCCAACACATAGGACGCGGGCACCCAGTTGACGAAGGCGAGCGGCAGCATGAAGGTCACGCCCCGCACGAAGTCCTTGCCGAACACGGCCGGCGGATACTGCAGCAGCGTGGTGCCGCCGTACGTGAACGCGTTCTGCACCTCGGCCGCGTCCTGCGCCAGGATCTGGAAGGCCGCGCCCGCCACGAACAGCGCCCCGAAGATCGCCGCGCCGCAGAGCAGCATCATCGGCACCAACAGCAGCTTCCCGACAGTCCAGTTGACGTCGATGTGGAGCAGCGCGTACCCCAGCACCATGCTGCCCTGGGTGATCCGGCCGAGGCGGCGCAGGGCGAACCGGTCGGCGCCGATCTGGGCCAGTACCGGTGCCGGGCGCACGAGGAGGGTGTCGAAGGAGCCGTCGCGGATGCGGGCGCCCAGCACGTCCATCGAGCCGAGGACGAGGTCGGAGATGCCGAACGCGGTCGCCGACAGGCCGTAGAGGAAGGCGACTTCGGGCAGGGACCAGCCGCCCAGCGAGTGGACCTGCGAGAACATCAGCAGGATCGTGACGAAGTCCAGGCCGGTCACCAGCAGGTTGCCGATCACGGTGATGACGAAGGACGCGCGGTAGGTCATGCTCGACCGGATCCACATCCCGGCGATCATGCCGTAGGCACGCAACCCCTCGCGCCAGCGCGGCAGTTCATCGTCACCCGGGTGACGAAGGAACGCCCCCTCACTCGTTCGGGTCGTCTCAGCCACCCTGCACCACCACCCTCCGCGTAGCCGCCGACTGCATCAGCCGCCCCGCCGTGAGCAGCACCACCGCCCAGGTCGCCTGGAAGGCGTACGCGTGGAGCGGAGCGGTCTTCCCCATCAGCACATCCGCCGGCATCTGGATCTGCGCCGCCCACGGCAGCACGCGGACGATGTCGCCGAGCGCGCCCGGGAACGCGTTCAGCGGGAGCACCATGCCCGAGCAGAAGATCCCCAGGATCATCGTGGCCTGGTTGATGCCCGTGCCGTCCATCAGCCAGAACACGCTCAGGGCGGCGAGGTAGCGGATGCCGAAGCTGACGAGGATCGCGAGCAGCAACGACACCAGGAGAGCCGCCCAGGAGGTGACGTCCGTGGGCAGCGCCATCGGGAAGAACAGCGAACCGAACACGAACGGGATCACGCCCCGCCCCAGCAGCTGGAACATCGACCGCCCGAAGTCGCTTGCCAGACACCACAGTTGGAGGTCGGCGGGCCGGTACAGGTCGACCGCGATGTCGCCTGTCCGGATCCGCTCCATCAGGTCCTTCTCGAACCCGCCGCCCTGGATCGCCAGCGTCGCGTACAGGCACTGCCCGAGCCACACGTACGTCACCGCCTGCGCCTGGTCGTACCCCCCGAGATGCGGGCGCTCGTCCCACAGCGCCAGGTAGGTGTAGACGAGGACGACACCGAAGACGGTGTTGGTGAACACCCCGGCGAGCGTCGCCGCCCGGTACGTCGCGTACCGCCTGAAACCCCCCGCCGCGACGGCCGCGTACAACCGCCCAGCGCCCACAAAAACCACCCTCCACCGCATCTTGACACCGAAGCGCAGGAGCCTAGTCCGCAGGTGGTGACGCACGCCACGCATTTTCCGGGCAAGTGCGTGCCGATCGGCGGGAACGGAACGCATGGTGCGAGAGTCTTCGTCTGGGGGCGCAGAAGCGCACAAGGCCGTACAGGAACGTACGCGTGGGCGTAGGGGACCGTACGACGCGAAACAGGAGTCCGTGCACGACATGAGCGACCAGCCGCAGCCGCAGCAGCCGAACCAGGGCTGGGCACCGAGAGAGCCGGAAGCGGCTGCCGCACCCGAGGCGCCCGGAGCGCCCGGAGCAGCCGGGGGCGAGAAGCCCAAGAAGGCCAAGCGGCCCAAGCGCACCGGCTGGCGGCGGATCATCCCGACCTGGCGCATGACACTCGTCGGGTTCATCGCGCTCGTGGCGCTGCTGATCGGCGCGTTCTATCTGGGCTACTCGATGGTCAAGATCCCGCCGGCCAACGCGCTCGCCACCAAGCAGTCCAACGTGTACCTGTACGCGGACGGCTCCCAACTGGCCCGCGACGGCGAGGTCAACCGGGAGAACGTCGGCCTCGCCCAGATCTCCGCGAACGCCCAGCACGCCGTACTGGCCGCCGAGGACCGGGATTTCTTCACCGAGTCGGCCGTCGACCCCAAGGCGATGGTCCGCGCCGCATGGAACACCGCGACCGGCAAGGGCACCCAGTCCGGCTCGACGATCACCCAGCAGTACGTCAAGAACTACTACCTGGGCCAGGAACAGACCGTCACCCGCAAGGTGAAGGAGTTCTTCATCTCGATCAAGCTGGACCGCACGGAGTCCAAGGCCGAGATCCTGGAGGGCTACCTCAACACCAGCTACTTCGGCCGCAACGCCTACGGCATCCAGGCCGCCGCCCAGGCCTACTACGGCAAGGACGCCACCGATCTCGACGCCGGCCGCGGCGCCTACCTCGCCGCACTGCTGAACGCGCCGAGCGAGTACGACGTCGTAGCGCATCCGGAGAACAAGGCCGCGGCGGTGGCCCGTTGGAACTACGTCCTCGACGGCATGGTCAAGAAGGGCTGGCTCACCGAGTCCGCGCGGGCCGGCATGAAGTTCCCGATGCCGAAGGAGGCGACGGCCTCAACGAGCATGTCGGGACAGCGGGGTTACATCGTCGGCGCGATCAAGGACTACCTCACCACCAACAAGATCATCGACGCGGACACCCTCGAAGCCGGCGGCTACCGCATCACCACCACGCTCCAGAAGAGCAAGCAGGACGCCTTCGTGAAGGCCGTCAACGACCAAGTCATGTCCAAGCTCGACAAGAAGAGCCGCAAGGTCGACAACTACGTGCGCGCGGGCGGCGCTTCGGTCGACCCCAAGACCGGCAACATCGTCGCGATGTACGGCGGCATCGACTACGTGAAGCAGTACACGAACGGCGCGACCCGCGGCGACTTCCAAGTGGGCTCCACCTTCAAGCCGTTCGTCCTCGCGTCGGCCATCCAGAACGACTCGCAGACCCAGGACGGCCAGACCATCACGCCCAACACCTACTACGACGGCACCAACAAGCGCCCCGTGGAAGGCTGGAACGGCGGCTCGTACGCCCCCGAGAACGAGGACCAGGCCTCCTACGGCGACATCACCGTCCGTACGGCGACGGACAAGTCCGTCAACTCGGTGTACGCGCAGATGGCGGTCGACGTGGGCCCCACGAAGGTCAAGCAGACCGCCATCGACCTCGGCATCCCCTCCGACACCCCGGACCTGACCGCCACCCCGTCCATCGCGCTCGGCCCGTCCACCGCGAGCGTCCTCGACATGGCGGAGGCGTACGCCACGATCGCCAACCACGGTCAGCGGCACACGTACACGATGATCTCGAAGATCACCAAGGACGGCACGGCCGAGATCAAGCTGCCGGAGCGGAAGACCACCCGAGCGGTGAGCCGCGAGTCCGCCGACACCACCACCTCGGTCCTGCAGAGCGTCGTCGACAACGGCACGGCGACCGCGGCCCAGGCCGCCGACCGCCCGGCGGCCGGCAAGACCGGCACGGCGGAGGAGGACACGGCGGCCTGGTTCGCGGGCTACACCCCCGACCTGGCGACGGTCGTCTCGGTCATGGGCCAGGACCCGACCACCGCCGCCCACAAGTCGCTCTACGGCGCGATGGGCCTCGAACGCGTCAACGGCGGCGGGGCGCCCGCCCAGATCTGGGCCCAGTTCACCAAGTCGGCCCTCAAGGGCACCGAGGCGAGCGACTTCGACCTCGACCTCCAGGAGGGCGCCGAGACGGTCGCACCCCCGAGCCTGCAGCCCAGCCAGCCGGCGACGACGGGCGACCAGGGCAACGGCGGCACGACGACCACGGGCGGACAGGGCGACCAGGGTCAGACGCAGGGCGGCACGACCGACGGAGGTACGACCACCACCGACGGCGGCACCACGACGACGACCGGCGGCACGACGGGCACCACGACCACGGGCGGCACGACGACGGACGGCGGCACGACCACCACCGACGGCGGCACGACGGGCACGACCACGGACGGCGGCACCACGACGACGGGCGGCACGACGGGGACGACAACGGACGGCACCACCGGCGGCACGACGACCGGGGGGACGACGGCGGGCCCGCAGAGCACGGGTCGCAAGAAGGAGTGACCGCTGGTTTCAAGGGGGGTGACCACCGGTCTCAGTGACCGGAGGTGGCCTTCAGGCCCACGACGGCGACCAGCAGCAGAGACACGAAGAAGATCCGGGCGGCGGTGACAGGCTCCCCCAACACCACCATGCCGAGCACCGCCGCCCCCGCCGCACCGATCCCGACCCACACGCCGTAGGCGGTACCGATGGGCAGGGACTTCGCGGCGTACGACAGCAGCAGCATGCTGGCGACGATTCCAGCGCCGGTGAACACGCTGGGGACAAGCCGCGTGAACCCGTCGGTGTACTTCATCCCGATCGACCAGCCGACTTCGAGCAGACCGGCGACGACGAGCAGAACCCAGGCCATGACAGGCACCTCCGAGACGTACGTACTGAACGGGGGTGCGTCGTCTTTCCGTGTCGCTGTCCCGGTACGGCGCGTCTCGTCGGGTTCCTTTCCAACGTAGCAAAGGGACGGCAAAAGGGGCTGGTGACGATGGTCACCAGCCCCTTCGAGGCTTGCTGCCTACAGGTGCGCGTCCTACAGATACAGGCCGGTCGAGTCCTCGGACCCCTCGAAACGGTCGGCGGCGACGGCGTGCAGGTCGCGCTCGCGCATGAGGACGTAGGCGACCCCGCGCACCTCGACCTCGGCGCGGTCCTCGGGGTCGTAGAGGACCCGGTCGCCGGGCTCCACGGTCCGCACGTTCTGCCCGACGGCGACGACGTCGGCCCAGGCCAGCCGCCGCCCGACCGCGGCCGTCGCGGGGATCAGGATCCCGCCACCCGAACGCCGCTCGCCCTCGCTCTTGTCCTGCCGCACGAGCACACGGTCGTGCAGCATCCGGATGGGCAGCTTGTCGTGCTGGGTGCTCTGCTCGTCTCTCTTGGCGCTCACGCCCACGAACCTACCTGCCCAGGACCCGTCCGTACGCGGGCGGGTCACCCACGGTTTCAGCCCTTACGACCGCTACGACGCCGGGACCCGAGGACGAACAGCCCCACGACACCGACGGCGACGAGAGCGACAGGAACGATCCGCTCGACGCGCGGCGCACCCTCCTCGTCCACGAACTGACCCTTGACGTCACTCACGACCCGGTTGACGCCGACGTACGCCCTGCCGAGGGTGTGATCGATGCTGGACGCGACCTTGGCCTTCGCGTCGCCCACGATGGTCTTCGGGTGCACCCGCACCCCGATCTCGTCGAGCGTGTCGGCGAGGACATCGCGGCGACGCTTGATGTCCGCCTCGATCTGCGCCGGGGTTCTGGTGTCCGGCGTGTTCGACGTGTCCGTCACCGTACGGCCTCCGAAGTCTGCTGGTACTTGTGCCGGACAGTCTGTCAGCTCTCGCGCGGAGTGCACTGTCAGCACCCCCGGTTACGCTAGCGCGATGAGTGAACGACTCCAGCCCGGGGACGTTGCCCCCGCCTTCACGCTCCCCGACGCCGACGGCAACGAGGTCTCCCTCGCCGACCACAAGGGCCGCAAGGTCATCGTCTATTTCTACCCGGCGGCCCTGACCCCGGGCTGCACCAAGCAGGCCTGCGACTTCACGGACAACCTGGAACTGCTGACGGGCGCCGGCTACGACGTCCTCGGCATCTCCCCCGACAAGCCGGAGAAGCTCGCCAAGTTCCGCGAGAAGGAGAACCTCAGGATCACCCTCCTCGCGGACCCCGACAAGAAGGTCCTCGACGCGTACGCGGCCTTCGGCGAGAAGAAGAACTACGGCAAGACCTACATGGGCGTGATCCGCTCCACGATCATCGTGGACGAGTCCGGCAAGGTCGAACACGCGCTGTACAACGTCCGGGCGACGGGCCACGTGGCGAAGATCATCAAGGACCTGGGCGTCTAGCCGGCCAGTCCTCTACGCACCTCCGTACCTGAACGACACCCACACATCGGGAGCCAGGTCGGGCCGCTCCGGCACCGGCCTGCGCTCCTCGCCCCACTCCCCCGGTGCAAGCGCCTCGCCAACCCGCCGCCAGAACGCCACGGCCCCCGGATTGGCATCCTGAAACGCGACCTCCCACTCCCCCGGATACCGCGCGACGACATCCCGCACGGCCCGCATCCCGACCCCGGCCCGCCGGGCACCGCGCACGACGAAGAAGCTGTTGAGGACCCGGGTGGGCGCGGTGATCCCCCGCACGAAGGCGAACCCGACGGGATGCTCACCGCTCACGAAGAGATACGGCGCCCAGTCACCGTCCCTCCCGTCGAACGCCGCGTCCACCCGCTCACTGCGGAACGTGCCGTCGGCGTTGGGCAGTTGAAGTCGCGCGCCTGTCCCGAACTCGGACATGTCATGCCGGAACATCAGCCAGAGCCGCTCCACGGTGGGGCGGTCGGCGGGGGTGGCTGGTCGTACGTGTACGTGTGCCGTTGCCATGAAAGAGGTCATGAAAAAAGCCTCCCGGGTGGATGAGGGTCCGTTCCTGGAAGGCTTCAGCGACCCGGACTCTACCAACTGCTTTACGGTTCGGGCGTGACTGTCCGATAAGCGGTTCGTTACTCCATTCGAGGCCACGAACGTGTGGTCGAGATCGGAGGGAAACGGTGGGAGTCAGCGCGTATTCGCGGGAGCGGCTGGAGGGGGCGGCTCAGGGGGCTCGGACGTTGTCCGAGGCGTTGGAGAGGTTGGGGGTGGATCCGAGGAGTTCGACTCGGCGCTATGTCCTTGGGCGGATGAAGAAGCTGGGGGTGGACGTCTCCCACTTCGAGCGGGAGGGGGTGAAGTGGACGAAGGAGATCCTCCAGGCGGCCGTTTCGGCGTCGACGAACATGTGCGAGGTACTGCGGCGTCTCGGGCTGGAGGTCGTGGGTGGACATCACACGCACATCAGCCGTCGTATCAAGGCATACGACATCGACACCTCGCACTTTCGGATGCCGAACCGGCGCGGCGAAGCCTGGCGCCCTCGGACACCTGAAGGACTACTCGTCGAGCAGCCGATCGGTCAGGCTCGGCGCATCCCCAGCGATCGGCTCAAGTGGGCGATGAAAGCGTCGGGAATGCAGGAGCGGTGCGCTCTGTGCGGGGCGCAAGCGGTCTGGCGAGGACATCCGCTCCCGCTGGAGGTCGATCACATCGACGGCAACTGGCGCGACAACCGCATCGAGAACCTGCGGTTCCTGTGCCCCAACTGCCATTCGACGACCGCCAGTTACCGGGGGCGTGGAAAGGGACGCGCCAAAGGCGGCACCTCATGAGCAGCGGTGTGCAGTACACCCGCGAGCGACTGACCGAAGCCGCCGCGCGCTGCTCCGACATCGACGAGGTCATCGCCTTCTTCGGTACGCAGCCCTACGGCAAACTTCGCCGCCACCTCTTTGGGCGTTTCGACCACTTCGGAATCGATGTCTCCCACATGCCACGGCAGAGACGATCGAACGCGGCGCCGACCAAACCGACCACCGACGAACTGCGCCACGCCGTCGAGGGAGCCACGTCCATCGCAGACACGCTCCGCGCCCTGGGGATGGAGCCGTACAACAGCAGACTGCGCACGCTGCTCCGCCAATGGCTGACGGAAGACGACCTCGACACCTCCCACTTTCTGGGACAGGCGCACCAGCGAGGTCGGTCAGGCGGTGTGCTTCTTCGGCGTGCCGAGAACATCCTCGTCCAGCATGACGGCAGTCGCCGAACGAGAACCCACCTGCTGCGTCGGGCGCTCCTCGAGGTAGATGCACCAGAGGTGTGCGCCGAATGCGGGATCGGCCCCGAGCGGCTCGGCAAGCCCATGACGCTGGAGGTCGATCACATCAACGGGGACTGGAGTGACGACCGGCGCGAGAACCTTCGGTTGCTGTGCCCCAACTGTCACGCGATAACGAACACGTGGTGCAGAGGAGGTCGACAACGCAGTTGCGGCGCCCAGTAAAGTAGGTCTCAGCACTGGCGCCCGTACGCCAAGGGCTGAGCGGCGATCTTTAGGTGGTCGTGTCTGTCGGTTCGAATCCGACCGGGCGCACAAGGATGCCCCGCACCTGCGATTCGCAGATGCGGGGCATTTTCGTGAAGTCAGCCCAACAACTCCCGAACCACCGGCACCAACGCCCGGAACGCCTTCCCCCGATGGCTGATCGCGTTCTTCTCCTCGGCCGTCAGTTCCGCGCAGGTCCGCGTCTCGCCCTCCGGCTGGAGGATCGGGTCGTAGCCGAAGCCGTTCGTGCCGACCGGTACGTGGCGCAACAGCCCCCGCAGCTGGCCCTCGACCACCCGTTCCGTGCCGTCCGGCAGGGCCAGGGCCGCCGCGCACGCGAAGTGGGCGCCCCGGTGTTCGTCCGCGATGTCCGAGAGCTGGGCCAGGAGCAGGTTCAAGTTGGCCTGGTCGTCGCCGTGTTGGCCGGACCAGCGGGCCGAGAAGATGCCGGGGGCGCCGTTCAGGACGTCCACGCACAGGCCCGAGTCGTCGGCCACCGCCGGGAGGCCCGTCGCCTGGGCCAGGGCGTGGGCCTTGAGCAAGGCGTTCTCCGCGAAGGTCACGCCCGTTTCCTTGACGTCGGGGATGTCGGGGTACGACTCCGCGCCGACGAGGTCGTGGGGCAGGGCCGCGGCGGTGAGGATGGACCTCAGTTCGGTGATTTTGCCGGCGTTGCGGGTGGCGAGGATCAGGCGTGTCATGCCGGTCAGTATCCCAACCTCCGCCACACGCCTATGAGACGGCTACGACGTGCAGACCTTCGTCAACTCGCCCGCCGCGTCCGTCACCGGGCTGATGTCGGGGGTGTCGTCGCCGTTCTTGACCGCCGTACGGACGTTGTCGACGGCCGTACTCAGGTCGTCCACCGCCTTGTTGACGTCCGCGTTGTCGGTCTTGTCGCCGATCTTGTCGAGGTCCTTCTCGATGGAGTTGAGGGACTGGTCGGTCTGGGTGGGGTCGTTCGCCGCGTTCTCCACGGCCTGTTGGAGGCCGGTGACGCTGTCGGCGATGGTGTCGGCGGTCTGGACGCAGTCGATGGCCTTGTCGACGGCGTCGCAGCCGGTGGCGAGGCCGGCGGTCAGGCCGATCGCCGCGACGGTGGCGGCTATGGCGATACGGCGGCGACTGCTGCGGCTTCGTCGGCTTGCGGCGGCCATGGTTCGGTTTCCTCCCCGTGGGGCGGGCCTCGGCGGCCACTCCCCGTTTCCGTTCCGTATGCGTAGGGACGCGGGGGCGGGCCGCCGGGTTGCCCCCGCGGCCCGCCTCTCTTGGTACGACCTTGGTGCGCCCTTTACCTGACCGCCCCAGCCTCTTACTTCTCCAGCGCGGCCTCAAGTGCCTTTCGCTGTACGGCGGTCAGCTCGTCGCAGCCGGCGACCGCCAGGTCGAGAAGGGCGTTGAGTTCGTCGCGCGCGAAGGGCTCGGCCTCGGCGGTGCCCTGGACCTCGACGAAGCGGCCGTCGCCGGTGCAGACGACGTTCATGTCGGTCTCGGCGCGGACGTCCTCCTCGTAGCAGAGGTCGAGGAGGGGGACTCCCCCTACGATGCCGACCGATACGGCGCTGACCGTGCCGGTGAGCGGCTGGCGGCCGGCCTTGATCAGCTTCTTGCCCTGGGCCCAGGTCACCGCGTCCGCCAGCGCGACGTACGCGCCGGTGATGGCCGCCGTACGGGTGCCGCCGTCGGCCTGCAGCACATCGCAGTCGAGGACGATGGTGTTCTCGCCGAGGGCCTTGTAGTCGATGACCGCGCGCAGCGAGCGGCCGATGAGGCGGCTGATCTCGTGGGTGCGGCCGCCGATCTTGCCGCGGACGGACTCGCGGTCGCCGCGGGTGTTGGTGGCGCGGGGCAGCATGGAGTACTCCGCGGTGACCCAGCCCTCGCCGCTGCCCTTGCGCCAGCGGGGGACGCCTTCGGTGACGGAGGCGGTGCAGAAGACCTTCGTGTCGCCGAAGGAGACGAGGACGGAGCCCTCGGCGTGCTTGCTCCAGCCGCGTTCGATGGTGACGGGGCGGAGCTGTTCGGGGGTTCGGCCGTCGATGCGAGACATGGCGAAGAGCCTAGTGGTAGGTCCGGCCCACACATGGGGAAGGGGCTCCTCCCGCATCGGGAAGAGCCCCTCAGTACACCTGGTACCAGTACACCTAGTACGCGAAGCCGGGGATGATCCCCGCGCTTCACATCAGGTCTTCGATGTCCGCCGCGATCGGGTCCGCGTCGGTGCCGATGACGACCTGGATCGCTGTGCCCATCTTGACGACGCCGTGGGCGCCGGCAGCCTTCAGCGCGGCCTCGTCGACGAGGGCCGGGTCCTTCACCTCGGTGCGGAGGCGGGTGATGCAGCCCTCGACCTCTTCGATGTTGTCGATGCCGCCCAGTCCGGCAACGATCTTCTCAGCCTTGGTGGCCATGTTGTTCTCTCCCTGATCCGAACCGCTTTGTCGCAGTAACCCACAGTTGGCCCAGCTTCGCGAGCGGTCATGTCGTGCGTGCCGAATGATGGTGACGATCACATCGCCAACTGGTCTACACCACATTACCGAGGGGCGTCCATGAGTGCCGACAGTGCCGCCGCCCGTCCTGGGCGGACCCTATGGGGCAGCCTGTTCCAAGGGCTGCAGAAGATGGGCCGCAGTCTCCAACTCCCCATCGCCGTACTGCCGGCGGCCGGCATCCTCAACCGGCTCGGGCAGCCGGACGTGTTCGGGGACGACGGGCTGGGGTGGACCAATGTCTCGAAGGTGATGGCGGGTGCGGGCGGGGCGCTGCTCGACGGGCAGCTCGGACTGCCGCTGCTGTTCTGTGTGGGCGTCGCGATCGGGATGGCGAAGAAGTCGGACGGGTCGACGGCGCTGGCCGGAGTCGTCGGCTTCCTCGTCTACTACAACGTGCTGCGCCAGTTCCCGAAGGACTGCACGGGCGGCACGAACGTGGTGCCCGGCATCGGGTGCCAGGCCGCCGATCACTCGGTCTCGGTGTTCACGTACCAGAATCCCGGGGTGTTCGGCGGGATCGTGCTGGGGCTGCTGACCGCGTTCTTCTGGGCGCGCTACCACCGTACGAAGCTGGTGGACTGGCTCGGCTTCTTCAACGGCCGCCGTCTCGTCCCGATCATCATGTCGTTCGTGGCGATCGCGGTCGCGGCGGTGGCGCTGTGGGTCTGGCCGCCGATCGGTACCGGCCTCGAGCACTTCAGCGACTGGCTGAGCGCGCGGGGTGCGCTGGGCGCCGGGGTGTTCGGTCTCGCCAACCGGGCGCTGCTGGTCGTAGGGCTGCATCAGTTCCTGAACGTGCCCATCTGGTTCCAGTTCGGCAGCTACACCAAGCCGGACGGGACGGTGGTGCACGGTGACATCAACATGTTCCTGGCGGGCGACCCGCACGCGGGGCAGTTCACCTCGGGCTTCTTCCCGATCATGATGTTCGCGCTGCCGGCGGCGGCGCTCGCGATCGCACACTGCGCGAAGCCGAGCCGCCGCAAGGAGGTCGGCGGCCTGATGCTCTCGGTCGCGCTGACCTCCTTCGTCACCGGCATCACCGAGCCCATCGAGTACTCGTTCCTGTTCATCGCGCCGGTCCTCTACGCGGTCCACGCGGTGCTGACCGGGGTGTCGATGGCGGTGACCTGGGGACTCGGGGTGCATGACGGTTTCAGCTTCTCCGCCGGTCTGATCGACTACGCGATCAACTGGAACCTGGCGACGAAACCGTGGGCGATCATTCCGATCGGGCTGTGCTTCGCGGCGGTGTACTACGTCGTCTTCCGGTTCGCGATCACGAAGTTCGACCTGAAGACGCCGGGGCGGGAGCCGGAGGACGAGCGCGAGGACGTCACCAAAGCCTGACGGAACAGGCAGGCAGGGCAAGCGAGTTGGGCCCCCGGACCATCGGTCCGGGGGCCCTTCTCCATGTATGCCGTCGTGTACGTCGCGTAGCGATCCGGTCGCAGATTCAGCGGGTTCCTTTATGCGGACTTCATCTGCTACAACAGGTCTACACCACTGAGTGGTGTAGACCACCACCCGATGGAGGAAGTCTATGTCCACCGCCACCGCGCCAACGGCGGCCCCCGCGAAGAAGTGGGGATCCGGCCTGTTCCAGGGCCTGCAGAAGATCGGTCGCAGCCTACAGCTGCCGATCGCTGTGCTTCCGGCGGCGGGCATCCTGCTCCGGTTCGGTCAGGCCGACATCCACGACAAGCTGCATCTGCCGGACAAGGTGACGGCGGTCTTCGCCACCGCCGGTGGCGCGATATTCGACAACCTGCCGCTGCTGTTCTGCATAGGTGTCGCGATCGGCTTCGCCAAGAAGTCCGACGGCTCCACCGCGCTCGCGGCGCTCGTCGGCTTCCTCGTCTACAGCAATGTGCTCAAGGCCTTCCCCGTCACCGACGCGCAGATCCTCAAGGGCGCGGACGTACCCGCGACTTACAACAACCCCGGTGTCCTCGGCGGCATCATCATGGGTCTGCTCTCCGCGGTGCTGTGGCAGAAGTTCCACCGGACCAAGCTGGTCGACTGGCTCGGCTTCTTCAACGGCCGCCGTCTCGTGCCGATCGTCATGGCGTTCGTCGGCACGATCATGGGCGTCTTCTTCGGCCTGATCTGGAAGCCGATCGGCGAGGGCATCTCGAACTTCGGTGAGTGGATCACCGGTCTCGGTGCCTTCGGTGCCGGTCTGTTCGGTCTGATCAACCGCGGTCTGATCCCGGTCGGCATGCACCAGTTCGTCAACTCGGTGGCCTGGTTCCAGATCGGCGACTACAAGGACTCCACCGGCGCCGTCGTCCACGGTGACCTCACCCGCTTCTTCGCCGGTGACCCGAGCGCCGGAATGTTCATGTCGGGCTTCTTCCCCATCATGATGTTCGGCCTGCCGGCCGCCGCGCTCGCCATGGCGCACACCGCCCGCCCCGAGCGCCGCAAGGCCGTGCTGGGCATGATGATCTCGCTCGCGCTGACCTCCTTCGTGACCGGTGTGACCGAGCCGATCGAGTTCTCGTTCATGTTCATCGCCCCGGTGCTCTACGCGATCCACGCGGTGCTGACCGCCCTGTCCATGGCGGTCACCTGGGCGCTCGGCGTCCACGCGGGCTTCACCTTCTCCGCGGGCTTCATCGACTACGCGCTGAACTGGAACCTGGCCACCAAGCCCTGGCTGATCATCCCGATCGGTCTGGTCTTCGGCGCGATCTACTACTTCGTCTTCCGCTTCGCGATCATCAAGTGGAACCTCCCCACCCCGGGCCGCGAGCCCGAGGAGGAGCTGGAAGACCTCACCAAGGCGTGACCCCCGTACGGCCATGACGAAGGCCCCGGCACCGAGTTGGTGCCGGGGCCTTCGCGTACGGAGAACTAGATCTCGTACGACGCTCTCGGCGCCGCCAGTTCCACCGGGCCGGCGTAGACCTCGCGCGCGTCGGCCAGGTTGGCCTGGGGGTCGGTCCACGGGGGGATGTGGGTCAGCACCAGTCGCCTGACCCCCGCCCTGGTCGCCGTCTCGCCGGCCTCGCGGCCGTTGAGGTGGAGGTCCGGGATGTTCTCCTTGCCGTGCGTGAACGCGGCCTCGCACAGGAACAGGTCGGTGTCCCGGGCGAGTTCGTCGAGGGACTCGCTGATGCCCGTGTCGCCGGAGTACGTCAGGGACCGGCCGCCGTGCTCGACGCGGATGCCGTACGCCTCGACGGGGTGGCGGACCCGCTCGGTGTGCACGGTGAAGGGGCCGATGTCGAACGTGGACGGCTTCACCGTGTGGAAGTCGAAGACCTCGCTCATGGAGGAGGCGGTGGGGGTGTCGGCGTAGGCCGTGGTCAGACGGTGCTCGGTGCCCTCGGGGCCGTAGACCGGGATGGGGTCGCAGCGGCCGCCGTCGTGGCGGTAGTAGCGCGCGACGAAGTACGCGCACATGTCGATGCAGTGGTCGGCGTGCAGATGGCTGAGGAAGATCGCGTCGAGGTCGTAGAGACCGCAGTGGCGCTGCAGCTCGCCAAGGGCGCCGTTGCCCATGTCGAGGAGCAGCCGGAAGCCGTCGGCCTCTACGAGGTAGCTCGAACAGGCCGATTCCGCGGACGGGAACGACCCCGAGCAGCCGACGACGGTGAGCTTCATAAAGCAGAAACCTCCGCTGGCGGGAACTTCTGGAGTTGGGTGACGGGGGTCGTGCGGTCCGTCGAGCGTAAGGCGCAAAAGGGCCGGTCGCTCCTCCGCCAAGGGCTGTTGTGGGGGAACTCACCTGTGCTGTCACCGGTTCGGCTGGAACCGGGGCGCGTGGGGTATGTAAGAGGGCGCGCGGCTTGGATTGCGCGCCGGTACGGTCGTTCGCATGAACACGTACTGGTGGCTCGGGCTCGCGGCTGTGGTGTTGCTGGCGCTGGTCGCCACGCTCGTCGACGGGTGGGGGCGGGGGTCGTCCCGACGGGTGCGGGGGGATCGGCCTCGGCCCGCTGAGATCTGGTGGGCGAACGTGCCCTACGAGGATCAGCCCGGGGTTGTCAAGGATCGGCCTTGTCTGGTGCTTGCCGTGCGCGGGCGGAAAGTTACCGTCGCGAAGATCACCAGCAAGTATCACGATGGGCGGGGTGGGGTAATTCCCTTGCCGCCGGGGGCTGTTGGGGATGCGCGGGGGCGGGCCAGCTATTTGGAGACCGACGAGTTGAGGAAGGTGTCGGTGTCTGAGTTTCGGCGGCGGGTTGGGGTGGTGGACCCGGTCCTTTGGGATCAGGTCCGTCACCTCACCGGTTGAGGGTGCGTTTTCGGGTGCGGGTCCGTTGTGGCTGGTCGCGCCCACGCGGCGGAGCCGCAAATCGATACAGCCCCGCGCCCCTGACCTAGCTGCCCTCAGCCCCTTTTCATCATGCCCAGAGTTGGCCCTGAAGCGTTTTGATCGCTTCCTCTGTCGTCGCCGCCGTGTAGACGCCCGTCGACAAGTACTTCCAGCCGCCGTCCGCCACCACGAACGCGATGTCCGCGGTCTCCCCCGCCGCTACGGCCTTCTTGCCCACGCCGATTGCTGCGTGGAGGGCCGCGCCTGTGGAGACGCCGGCGAAGATGCCCTCCTGTTGGAGGAGTTCGCGGGTTCGGGTGACCGCGTCGGCCGAGCCGACCGAGAAGCGGGTTGTCAGTACGGAGGCGTCGTAGAGCTCGGGGACGAAGCCCTCGTCGAGGTTGCGGAGGCCGTAGACGAGGTCGTCGTAGCGCGGCTCGGCGGCGACGATCTTCACGTCCGGCTTGTGTTCGCGGAGGTAGCGGCCTACGCCCATGAGCGTGCCCGTGGTGCCGAGGCCCGCTACGAAGTGGGTGATCGACGGGAGGTCGGTGAGGATCTCCGGGCCCGTTGTCGCGTAGTGGGCGCCCGCGTTGTCCGGGTTGCCGTACTGGTAGAGCATCACCCAGTCCGGGTGTTCGGCGGCGAGTTCCTTCGCCACGCGGACTGCGGTGTTGGAGCCGCCCGCCGCGGGGCTGGGGATGATCTCCGCGCCCCACATGTTGAGCAGGTCGCGGCGTTCCTGCGAGGTGTTCTCGGGCATCACGCAGACCATGCGGTAGCCCTTGAGCTTCGCGGCCATGGCCAATGAAATGCCGGTGTTGCCGGAGGTGGGCTCCAGGATCGTGCAGCCGGGGGTCAGGCGGCCGCTCTTCTCCGCCTGTTCGATCATGTGCAGGGCCGGGCGGTCCTTGACCGAGCCGGTCGGGTTGCGGTCCTCCAGCTTGGCCCAGATGCGGACGTCGGTGGACGGCGACAGCCGCGGCAGGCGCACCAGAGGGGTGTTGCCCACCGCGGCCAGCGGAGAGTCGTAACGCATCGACGATCAGGCCATACCGCCGGCCACGGCCGGCAGGATCGTGACGTTGTCGCCGTCGGTCAGCTTGGTGTTGATGCCGTCGAGGAAGCGGACGTCCTCGTCGTTCAGGTACACGTTGACGAAGCGGCGCAGTTCGCCGCCGTCCACGATGCGGGCCTGGATGCCCGCGTGCCGGGTCTCGAGGTCGGCGAAGAGCGCGGTGAGGTTCTCACCGGCACCCTCGACGGCCTTCTGGCCGTCGGTGTAGGTGCGGAGGATGGTGGGGATGCGGACCTCGATGGCCATGGCAAGGGGCTCCTGTCGGAAGCGGGAGGGGTCTGGTCTCGGTGGGCGCGCGGCACGATCGTGGGCGCACCGGGGCGCACGGCCTACGGCGACTGCGCGAGGGTCAACAGATGGCGCTGCTGAGCCGGCACAGGTCGACGTGCAGCCGCGCCACGAGCAGTGTGCCCGGCGCCTTGTCGCTCACGTCGAGAAGAACCATGGGCTCATCGTATCGATTCCCGGTCCGGTCCTCGGTAGGGGATCTCACACTTCGGACCGTTTTCATCCGGAGTACGAGATCGGGGCCCGGATCAGTACGCCTCCACCACCTTGACCTCCTCCTCCGTGACCTCGCCTTCCAGGATCTGGTACGAGCGGAACTGGAAGGGTCCCGCCTCGTCGGAGTCGGCGGTGGAGACGAGGACGTAGTGGGCGCCGGGTTCGTTGGCGTAGGAGATGTCGGTGCGGGAGGGGTAGGCCTCGGTCGCGGTGTGGGAGTGGTAGATGATCACCGGCTCCTCGTCGCGGTCGTCCATCTCGCGATAGAGCTTCAGCAGGTCCTGCGAGTCGAACTCGTAGAACGTGGGTGAGCGGGCCGCGTTCAGCATCGGGACGAAGCGCTCGGGGCGGCCCTCGCCCACCGGGCCCGCGACGACTCCGCACGCCTCGTCGGGGTGGTCCGCGCGCGCGTGGGCGACGATCTGGTCGAAGAGGGCCTGGGTGATGGTCAGGGTCGGCATGGTCGTCAGGATAAGCAGAAGGGCCGTCCCGTACCGAGTGGTGGTACGGGACGGCCCATATGGCGGGATCGGGCGGGTCAGCCGACCTTCTCGAACTCCGGGTCGCGGCGCTCGGTGACCTGCGGGTTGCGGGACTTGAGGGCGTACCAGCCGGCGCCCAGGGCGAAGGTCCAGCCCGCCATGACGTAGAGGCAGACGCGGGAGTCGGGGTCGTAGGCGATGAGGCCCGTGACGAAGAGCAGGAACGCGATGGCCACGTAGGAGAACCTCGCGCCGCCCGGGGCCGGGAAGGACGAGGCCGGGAGGCGGCCCGCGTCGACCGCGCGGCGGTAGAGGACGTGGCTGATCAGGATCATCAGCCAGGTCCAGATGCCGGCGGCGGTGGCGACCGAGGTGACGTAGCCGAACGCCTTCTCCGGGACGACGTAGTTGAGGACCACGCCGATGCCCATGAAGGCGACGGAGATCGTGATGCCGGTCGCCGGGGTCTTGGAGGCGGACAGCTTGCTGAAGACCTTCGGGGCCTCGCCGTTGTCCGCGAGGGTGCGGAGCATGCGGCCCGTGGAGTACATGCCCGAGTTGCAGGAGGAGAGGGCGGCCGTGAGGACTACGAAGTTGACGATTCCGGCGCCTGCCGGGATGCCGATCTTCGCGAACGCCTCGACGAACGGGCTGACGCCCGGGGCGAATTCGGTCCACTTCACGACGCAGAGGATGACGGTGAGGGCGCCGACGTAGAAGAGGGCGATGCGCCACGGGAGGGTGTTGATCGCCTTGGGGAGGGTCTTCTCCGGGTTCTCGGACTCGCCCGCGGTGACGCCGACCAGCTCGACGGCGAGGTAGGCGAACATGACGCCCTGGAGGGTCATCAGGGACGAGCCGATGCCCTTGGGGAAGAAGCCGTCGAACTGCCAGAGGTTGGCGACGGAGGCGGTGTCACCGGCGCTGCTGAAGCCGAAGGTGAGGACTCCCAGGCCGATCACGATCATGCCGATCAGGGCGGTGACCTTGACCATCGAGAACCAGAACTCGATCTCACCGAAGAGCTTCACCGAGATCAGGTTGGCCACGAAGAGGATGACCAGAAAGACGAGTGCGGTCACCCACTGGGAGACGGCGGGGAACCAGTAGTTGACGTAGATGGCGGCGGCCGTGAGTTCGGCCATGCCGGTGACCACCCACATCAGCCAGTACGTCCAGGCGGTGAAGTAGCCGAAGAACGGGCCGAGGAACTCGCGCGAGTACTCCGCGAAGGAGCCCGACACCGGGCGGTACAGGAGCAGTTCGCCGAGCGCCCGCATGATGAAGAAGATGATCACGCCCGCGAGGGCGTACATGAAGATGAGGCTGGGTCCTGCCTTGGCGATGTTCGCCCCGGCTCCCAGGAACAGTCCGACGCCGACGGCGCCGCCGATCGCGATCATCTGGACCTGACGGCTGCCGAGCCCGCGCTCGTACCCCTCCTCGGGGGTCTTGTCCGTCTCGTCGACCTGAGCGGAGGTCATGTGTGGTGCGCCTTTCTCCGAATCCCCCCATGGACTTGGAGCTGCCCGGCCGAGGTCCGTCGGCCGCGTGGCGAACCCGGCGGGACATGGGTGGCGTCCGCCGGGCGGTCGTGAAGATTTATCACGGTCGCAATCTTGAGCGACGGGGGGATTTGTGGCGTACACCACAGGAAGAAGCGGACAAAAAGGAGCGACGGCCAGCATTCCTGGCCGTCGCGGTGACGTGATCGTTATTCGGATTTGAGCGTCCCCTGAGCGAACGGAACGGTTGCTCCGGTCAGCGCATCAGGGTGTTGACCAGGGTCTCCTGGAGGCCGCCCAGCCAGAGGTACGCCATCACCATCGGCTTGCGCGGGTCCTCGTCCGGGAGGCGGTAGAGGTCGTCGGTGTCGTCCTCGTCGGTGATGTCGAGGCGTGAACCGATCGCCAGGCGCAGGTCGTTGAGCGAGCCGAGCCACTGCCGGGACTCCTCGGCGGTGAGCTTGAGGATCGCCCCGCCGTCGCCGCCGGGGGTGAGCGAGTCGAGGGTGCGGACGACCGCGAGGGCGTTCTCGCGCTTGCCGGCGCGGAGGTCGTTCTCGGTGAAGCGGCGGAACTCGGCGGAGTGCGCCATCCGTTCCTCCGCGTCCTGCGGGGAGTCGGGGGCCTGCTCCGGGTCGGTGTACGCGTCCGGGAACAGGCGCCGGAGCACCGGGTCGGCGGGCGGCTCGCTCGGGCCCTCGGCGAAGAGTTCGGCGAGCGGGTCGTCGGAGGCGTCCTCGCCCGGTCCCGGGCCGATCAGCTCCAGGAGCTGGACGGCCAGCGACCGGATGATGGAGATCTCGACGTCGTCGAGCGCGACGGCCGCGCCGCCGCCGCGAATGGGTTCGAAGTGTCCTGGCATCGGGATGGGTCGCTACTTCCGGTCCTGCTGGAGGGTGGCCCACAGACCGTAGCCGTGCATCGCCTGCACGTCGCGTTCCATCTCCTCGCGGCTTCCGCTGGAGACGACGGCGCGGCCCTTGTGGTGGACGTCGAGCATGAGTTTGTGGGCCTTGTCCTTGGAGTAGCCGAAGTACGTCTGGAAGACGTACGCGACATAGCTCATGAGGTTGACCGGGTCGTTGTGGACGATCGTGACCCAGGGGACATCGGGCTCGGGTACGGCGAAGACCTCCTCCGCCGACTCGGTGCGTTCGATCTCCAGGGGTGCGGGTGACGTCACCCGGCCCATGCTGCCACCAGAAGGGGGCCTCCGCACAAATGGACCCCACAAATCGTCAGAGTGACGAGATGGGAGTAGCATCACTCGTCATGAACACAGCGGACCTTGGGCTGCCGGTGGACGTTCCCTCGACGGCGCTCTTCACCGACCACTACGAGCTGACGATGCTGCAGGCCGCCCTCAAAGCGGGTACGGCCGACCGGCGTTCGGTCTTCGAGTGCTTCACCCGTCGGCTACCCGAGGGGCGTCGCTACGGCGTCGTCGCGGGCACCGGGCGCGTCCTGGACGCGGTGGAGAACTTCCGGTTCGACGCGGACGTCCTCGGCTTCCTGCGCGAGCGGAACGTCGTCAACGAGGAGACCCTGGAGTGGCTCGCCGCCTACCGCTTCAGCGGTGACGTCTGGGGCTACCCGGAGGGCGAGGTGTACTTCCCGGGCTCGCCGATCATGCGGGTCGAGGGTTCGTTCGCCGAGTGCGTGCTGCTGGAGACGGTGATCCTCTCCATCCTCAACCACGACTCCGCGATCGCGGCCGCCGCCTCCCGCATGGCCTCCGCCGCGGGTGAGCGCCCGCTGATCGAGATGGGCGCCCGCCGCACCCACGAGCTGGCCGCCGTCGCCGCCTCCCGCGCGGCCTACGTCGGCGGTTTCGCCACCACCTCCGACCTCGCGGCCGGTTTCCGCTACGGCATCCCGACCGTCGGCACCTCCGCGCACGCCTTCACCCTGCTGCACGACAACGAACGCGACGCGTTCCAGGCCCAGGTGGACTCGCTGGGCCGGAACACGACGCTGCTCGTCGACACGTACGACGTGACCGAGGCCGTCCGTACGGCAGTTGAGGTCGCCGGGCCCGAACTCGGCGCCGTCCGCATCGACTCCGGCGACCTGCTGCTCGTCGCGCACCGGGTGCGGCAGCAGTTGGACGAGCTGGGCGCCGTCAACACGAAGATCGTGGTGACCTCCGACCTGGACGAGTACGCCATCGCCTCGCTGGCGGCGGCGCCGGTGGACGCGTACGGCGTCGGCACCCAGCTGGTGACCGGTTCCGGGCATCCGACCTGCTCGATGGTCTACAAGCTGGTCGCCCGTGCCGAGTCCGCCGATCCGAAGGCGCCGCTGGTGCCGGTCGCGAAGAAGTCCAGCGGCGGCAAGACGTCGATCGGCGGGCGCAAGTGGGCGGCACGGCGGCTGGACGGCGACGGGATCGCGGAGGCCGAGGTCGTCGGCACCGGGCCGGTACCGGCCGAACTGGCCGACCGGCAGCTGCTGGTGGAGCTGGTCAAGGGCGGTGAGGTCGTCGCGCGCGAACCGCTGGACGTCGTACGGGACCGGCATGCGGGGGCGCGGGGCAACCTGCCGTTGTCGGCGACGCAGTTGTCGCGCGGGGAGGCCGTGATTCCGACGGAGTACGTGCATCTGCGGTCGGGTAGTTAAGAACCGCCGATGAAGACCCCTGGTCGAGACCCGCTGGTTGAGGCCCACTGGTTAAGACCCGTACGAAAATCAGGGGTGCGCCCTCCCGTAGTGCCGCCGGAGTCTCTAGGCTCGAATCTCACTCACTGTCGAAGGACACCACCATGCGCCGCGCCTTGATCGTCGTTGACGTGCAGAACGACTTCTGCGAGGGGGGCAGTCTCGCGGTGGCCGGGGGTGCGGATGTGGCCGCCGCCGTCACCGAGCTGATCGGGCAGGCTCCTGCCGGGTACCGGCATGTCGTGGCCACCCGCGATCACCACATCGCGCCCGGTGGGCACTTCGCCGACAACCCTGACTACGCGCGCTCCTGGCCCGCGCACTGTGTCGCGGGTACGGAGGGGGTCGGGTTCCATCCGAACTTCGCGCCTGCGGTTGCCTCCGGGGCGATCGACGCGGTGTTCGACAAGGGGGCGTATGCGGCGGCGTACAGCGGGTTCGAGGGGCGGGATGAGAACGGGGTTTCGCTCGGGGACTGGTTGCGGGCTCGGGAGATCGACGAGGTGGATGTGGTCGGGATCGCTACCGATCACTGTGTGAAGGCGACCGCGTTGGATGCCGTGCGGGAAGGGTTTCGTACGCAGGTGTTGCTGGACCTCACAGCCGGGGTTGCGAAGGAGACGACCGATCGGGCGTTGGAGGAACTGCGCGCGGCGGGCGTGGAGTTGACCGGGAAGCCGGTCGTCTAGCCGCTTTTTGTCCGCGGGCCGGTGGGGCTGGTCGCGCCCACGCGGCGGAGCCGCACATCGATACAGCCCCGCGCCCCTCAGAGGCAGCCCCTTCGGGGCGTGCCGCCGCGGACCGGCTAACGGCGCCCAGGGCGGCAGCTACGCGCCGAACCGGCCCCTACCGGGTCCGCAGACAACGCACCGCCCCTCAAGCGAAGCGCTATCGCGGCGCCAGCCGCGCCCTGAAGGGGCGCGGGGAACTGCGCGACCAGCCCCCACCGGGCCGCAGGCAACACACGAGCGCGCTACGCCGAGGCCGCAGGCCTCCGCAAGAGCGCCTTGATCGGATGCCACAGCTCCTGTGCCCGCTCCGGACCCGGGATCACGACAGCGTTGTCAGGGGCCGGTGCCGTACGCCATATCAGGCCGTCGGGGTGGTGCAGGACCGCCGTGATCTCGTCCGGGGTCGGTGGGGCCGCGTTGCCGCGCAGGTAGACGGCCCGCATACCGAGGTTGCGGAGCCTGGTCAGGGCCCGGGCCCGGTTGCGGGCGTGGACGAGCACGCGGACGCAGCCGTCACCCTGGGCGGCGGGTCTGGGCAGGTTCAACGCCACCACCACGCTGCCGGTGGGCAGCTTGCAGAAACCTCCTGCGGACAATGCGGTCACACCCCCTGGCGGGTCGAGTCGAGGTCGGTGTCAATAAGCCAAGCACAGGACGCACCTAAACACGGATCGGCGGCGACCCGCCAGGGGGTCACCGCCGATACGTTTCTGACCTGCGCTTTTACCGACTACTTCGCCGAAGGGCCGACCTGGACGCTCACCGTCGAGCCGTCACGAGGCTCCTTGACGATCTTGATCCGGGTGTTGGTGTCAGTGATCTTGACACCGGCCGTCGGGTTCGACGTGTCGTAGTAGGTCGACTTGCCGTCGTCGAAGACGGGGACGCCGGGCTGCGACTTCACCTTGGTCGCGACGTCCGCGTTGTGCAGCGTCATCGAGTCCGTCCGGTACAGGCTGAACGGCGAGTCGTACGCCTGGACGCGGTTGCGCATCAGCGTGCCGTTGGACCACTTCAGCTGGGTCGGGTGGGAGTCGATCGGCAGGATCAGACCCTCACCGGCGTGCTCGCTGGTGTTGTCGTCCGCCTGCGAGGTGTCCCACTTCCAGATCAACAGGCCGTTCTGGTAGGCGTAGTGCTCCACCCAGTCCGGACGGGTCGTCGAGAAGCCGAAGTTGTACGGGCCGACCTTCAACACCTTGTCGTACGACACGTATTGACGGTTCTCGGCGATGTAGTACTGCGCGTAGTCGTCCGTGAAGGACGAGCCGATGCGCGAGAAGCCCTTCGCCGTCCAGGCGGCGTCGGCGGACTCGGCGTTGTCGGAGAAGAGGGTCGCGCCGTCGGCGGTCACCGTGATCTCGTCGGCCGCGAAGCCCTTCTGCGCCACCCCGCTGTCCGTCGAGTAGCGGAAGCGGACGTCGACCTTCTGGCCCGCGTAGGCGTCCAGCGGGTACGTCAGCTTCTGGTACGCCGCCGCCGTGCCGGTGAGCGCGGGGTTGCCGCTGCCGTCACGCGGGATGGCGGAGCCGTCGGCCAGCGTGCCGTCGATCGGGGTCCAGCTGGTGCCGCCGTTCGTGGACACCTCGGTGTAGAGGTAGTCGTAGTCGGCCTCGATGTCGTAGTAGCCGTCCAGCGTGAGGGAGGCGGCCGACTTGCCGGTCAAGTCCACTGTCCGGGAAAGGGTGTTGCTCAGGCTGTTGCCGCTGCCGCTCCACCACTGCGTGGCACCCTGCGCCGGGGTGACCACCTCGGTGGTGACCTCCTTCTCCGGCAACTGCACCACGAGCGCCTGCGGGTTCTTGGTGTTGTACTCCGCGACGCCCAGCGTGTGCTTGGACTTGGTGCCGGCCTTGGCGATGTCGTAGTCCAGCCAGCCCAGTTGGAGCTTGTCCCAGGCGTTCATGTCGCCGGGCAGGTCGCCGATGGCTTCCTTGCCGGTGCCGAGCCAGGAGCCGGACGACATCAGCGTCCAGAAGCCGGTGGAGTTCTCGCCGCCCGCGGTGTCGTACTCGTCGGGCAGGCCGAGGTCGTGGCCGTACTCGTGGGCGTAGACGCCGAGTCCGCCGTTCTCCGGCTGGATGGTGTAGTCGCCGACCCAGATGCCGGTGTCACCGACCTGGGTGCCGCCGAGCAGGTTGGTGCCGGGACCGGTGGCACCGGCGTCGGTGCCGAAGGCGTACCAGCGGTGGGCCCAGATCGCGTCCTCGCCCTGCGCGCCGCCGCCGGCCGACTCGTCCTCACCGGCGTGCACGATCTGGAAGTGGTCGATGTAGCCGTCGGGCTCGTTGAAGTTGCCGTCGCCGTCGTAGTCGTAGCGGTCCCACTGGTCGAACTGGGCCAGCTCCGTCTTGATCTCGGCGGCCGTGTCACCGGCGGCCTCGCGCTGGGCGACCCAGGCGTTGACGCCGTCCTGGACCGCGTACCAGGCGCCGGTGGAGGCGCTGTTGGAGCCGTAACGGGCCTCGTTGTAGGGGACCTTGACCCAGTCGGTGACCTCGCCCTCGACCGAGTAGCGGCCCGAGGACTGCTTCTCGTAGTACTTCTTGAGCGACTCGGTGTTCTTGCCGGTGCCGAAGTACAGGTCCTGGAAGTGCGCCTGGTTGTAATCCGCCTGCCAGGCCGTGGAGTTGTCCTTCGCCCGGTCGGGCGCGGCTATCTGGTTGTGCAGCGGGCCGACGGTGCCGCCGTAGCGGGTGTCGACCTGGTCGCCGAACTCGACCAGGATCGTGAAGATCTTGTCGGTCTTCTCCCGGCTCAGTTCGACGTACTTGCTCTTGCCGCCCTTGCTCTTGAGCTGGACGACCTTCGAGCCGTTGCGGTCCTTGACCGAGGCCTTGCCGGCTATGACCTCGTTCAGGGCCTCCTGCCGCTGCGCGTCCTGCGTCTTGCTCAGCGGGCCGTCGAGGTCGTGCTCCTTCTGCGCGACCGGCGCCGGGTCGTGCCGGTCGACAGTGGTGGCCTTGGCCGAGGTGTTGGCCTCCGCCACGGCGAACGTCGAGAACGTGGCGGTTGCCGCCGCGAGGGCCACGCCCACCGCGGCCGCTCTGAACGTCCAGGGTCTGCTGGTCACTTGAGGTCCTCCCCTGCGCACACTCGACCGCGCGGAAGGGGGGGTCCTGGAGTCATGGAAGGTCCGCGCGCGGTGAACGCGTGATAGTCAAGTGACGTTATTTGACTAGAGGTTTACGGGAAAAGACAGACCTTGACTTGGACAGGACAAGTGCACTATGCGAAGCCGGGGTCCGCTTTACGGACACGCACGGCCGACTCGTCCAGCACTCAACAGGCGCGTACATCCGTCCACTTGGTGGACGCTATGACTCCGTGCGCCCCCCATGCTCCGGAGCTGTGTGTTAGGTCATGCTTACTGCACGTTCCACTCGGGCATGCAGGCGAATAGAGTCGATTGGCGGAACGCCCGGAACCGGCGGAAAGCCAGGCCGACATCGTAGTCGCACCCCCCTTTCACAGCCTCCCCTCCATCGCCTAACGAGGACTCGATTGCCATGCCTCGTCCGACCGCCGCACAGCTCGCCTACGGTTCGTTCACCGTGATCTTCTCGACGCTCGCCATGCTGCTGCTGTCACAGACGAACTCCGGTCTGGGGATCGCGGTCATCGCATGCGCGGCGCTCGCCCTCGGGGTGCTCGTCTCCCTGACGGTGCCGCAGCCGAAGACCCGTGCCCAGGCAGCGGCCCAGGCCGCCCCCCAGACCGCGGTAGCGGCCGCTCCGCCGCAGCGCCGGGTGCCGGTGTCGGTACGGCGGGAGACCGTGTCCGCCGCCGCCGTGTCGTCCGCACAGCCGGTCCGGGAGCGGAGCACTCCCTAGACCAAGCACAAGGCCAAGCTCGATCTCGACCTCAAGTTCAAGTTCAACTACGCGAATCGGCGGGCCCGTTGACCACGGACCCGCCGATCGCTGTGTGTGCGCTCCGGGAGTTGACCCCGGTCACCTCAACGCGTGCTGACCACCACGGTCTTGGCGGCCTTGTCGTGCAACCCCTGCTTGTACGGCTTGTCGAAGAAGCTCCAACCACCGCAGATCGCCGTCCAGATACAGGCACAGCAGAACGCGAACGGGATCCACAGCACCGCCGCGCGGATCAGGTTGGTCTGCACGGACGGCGTCGACCCGTTGTCGAGGTTCGCGACGCGCAGGCCCAGCCACTTCTTGCCCAGCGTCTGCCCCGACTTGGCCATCATCACGGTGTCGTAGCCGATGTAGAGCACGGCCGCGATGAGCGACTGGCCCAGCGACTTGGCGTACGACGCCCCGTCGGAGCCGACGTCGTACTCATGCACCCCGAAGGCCCAGGTGACCAGCCAGATGACGATGCCGACGAGGATCAGGTCGATGATCCGGGCGAGCGTGCGCCGGCCGCTCTCGGCGAGCGGGGGCATACCGGCGAGGGGGTCGGTGGGGTAGGAGCCGCCGCCGTAAGGGTCACCGGCACCACCACCGCCGCCGTACGGAGGGGGCTGCGGAGGCTGGTTCCCGTAGGACTGGTCGTACGGTGAGCCCGATCCCTGGCCAGGAGGGGGCTGCTTCCTGAACGGGTCGTCGTCCGGCGGCTGCTGGCCGGAGCCCGGAGGCGGTTCGGTACTCATGGGCAGAGTCGACCGCGAACCGCCCGACTCCGCATCCGGCGAGCGGCCGTCCGGGGTACGGAATCAGGTACCCCGGATGCCGTACCCCCCTATCCCGCTACGAACGTATGTGCTGCCTTGTCGTGCCAGCACTGGCGCCAGGGCCGGTCGAAGAGACACCAGGCGACACCGACGATCCCGATGCCGAGCAGCCCCGGGACGCTGTAGACGAGCCAGCGGCGCAGCGCCCCGCCGAAGCCGGGCGGCTCGTGGCTCTCGATGCCGCGCACCTGGAGACCGCAGAGCTTCTTGCCCAAGGTGCGGCCCCACTTGGCGGTCGGCAACGCCTCGTAGAGGACACCGAAGAGGAGGAGGACGGCGAGGACGATGCCCAGGTAGACGGCCGTCGTGCCGTCCAGCAGCCAGACCGTTTCGGTACGGCCGGAGAGCTTGGCCGCGTCGATCTTCTCGTTGATGTGGTCGGCCGCCTTGGTGCCCAGCGGTACGGCGGCCCCGGCGGTGACCGCGCCGAGCACGACGGTGTCGACGAGCCGCGCGACCAGCCGCTTGCCGAGCCCCGCGGGCCGCGCCGCCGACTGCCGCCGGGCCGCCGCCTGGAACACGTCCTCCACGGGCGGCTTCCAAGGCGCAACGGGCCCCTCCTCGTCCCCCGCCAGCCGGTGCACCTGCTGCGCCCAGGACGGCTGCCCGCCACCGGGTCCGGCGGCCATGGGCATGCCCACGGCGGCGCCCTGCGGCTGGACCGGGCCGGGTTGCTGGGGGACGCCGGGGGCGGACTGCTGGGGGCCGGAGAGGGCCGTGGAGGACGCGGGGGCGGCGGAGGCGGCGGGCGCCCCGGTGCCGGTGCCCGCCTGGCCCACCTGAGCCTGCGCGGCGGCACGGGCGGCTGCCGCTTTTCCGGCGCCGAAGCCGGGGGCGGAGGGGTCGTTGGAGGGGGTGCTCCCGGCGGGATTCCGGGGGCCGAAGCCGCCACCGGCGGAGCCTGTTCCCACGGGACCCTGCGCCCCGAAACCGGCCCCCGTGCCCCCGCCCTGCGCCCCCGGCGCCCCGCCCTGTTGGGGCGTGCGCGGGGTCGGGCGGCGGAAAGTCGTCGTGCCCTCGTCCGGGGTGTCCGTACCCGGGGTCGGGGTCGTCGGGCGGCGCAGGGCGAAGGTGCCGGGGTTGGACGGGTCCTCGGGAGCGGTCGCCGCCGTGCCGTCCGGCTGGGCGGGGTGGTCGGCGGGGACCCTCGGGTCCGCGCCCGCTCTCGGGTCCGGGGAGCCCCAGGAGACGCGGCGGTCCTGGTCGCCGCCGAACCCGCTCTGGTGGGAGCGGTCCGCGCCCCACGCCGCCGCCGGCTCGGGGCGGCTGCCGTGCTGGGCCTGAGCCGGGCTCACCAGGTTGTCCGGCGCCGGGTCCTCGTCGAAGAAGTGCGGCCCGGTCTCCTCGACGGACTGGCCCGTCCCGCCGACGGGCAGGCCGTCCGACGGTGCCGGGCGGCTGGTGCCGGGCACCCAGGCCGTGCCGTTCCAGTACCGGACGTATCCAGGAATGGACGGGTCCGGGTAGTACCCCTCGCGGGGCCTGTCGTCACCGGGTGCCGGGGTTGGGGCGCTCATGTCCGTCGTCCCGTATCTGCTCGGAGGTCAAATGGGGGTGTCCACATCTATCAGACCCGTGCGACCGCCACTGCCCGTCCCGCCGGACCCACCCCTTTCCGGGCAACCTCGTGCACGGAGTCCACACGCTCCGAAGCCCCGCGAAGCCTTCGTGACGCGGCGCGGAAAAAAAAGATTCCCGAACTCGCGTAATGCTTCCGCCCGCACGGCCTCTCCACTCGTACGGGCCCACCGCAGGGCCCGGTCAGCGAGAGGAGACACACGTCATGCACACAGTCGTAGAGCGGGAGTTGGAGCTCAAACTCATCCTGTCGCCGGAGCGGAGCATTCCGGTCCCGGCCCTGCTGAGCTACCGCACCGACGATCCGTACGCCGTCCACATCTCCTTCCACATCAACTCCGAGCACCCCGTCAACTGGACGTTCGCCCGCGAACTGCTGGTCGAGGGCGTGTTCCGGCCGTGCGGGCACGGGGACGTGCGGGTGTGGCCGACGAAGGTGGAGCGGCGCAGCGTCATCCTGATGGCGCTGAGTTCACCCGACGGAGACGCCCTGCTCCAGGCCCCCGCGGCCCAGGTGTCGGCGTGGCTGGAGCGCACGCTGCGGGTGGTCCCTCCGGGCTCTGAGGCGGAGCAGCTCGGCATCGACGACGGCCTGGCCGAGCTGCTCGCACCGACCGCGGCCGACGACCTGTGGCTGCGCGACCCGTGGCCGTCGGACGAGTCGCGGGACGGGGAGTGAGTTCAGAAAGTGAGTCACTTTCGGCGAAAGTGTCACACTTTTCCAGACAGGGTGTCCCGCCCCCGTGTCAGAACAGCTTGCCGGGATTGAGGATCCCCAGCGGGTCGAAGCTCGCCTTCACCGCCCGCTGCACCTCCACGCCCACCGGGCCGATCTCGCGGGCCAGCCACTCCTTCTTCAGGACGCCGACACCGTGTTCGCCGGTGATGGTGCCGCCGAGTTCCAGGCCGAGGGCCATGATCTCGTCGAAGGACTCGCGGGCGCGCCGGGACTCGTCGGCGTCCTGCGCGTCGAAGCAGACGGTGGGATGCGTGTTGCCGTCGCCGGCGTGGGCGCAGACGCCGATCGTCAACCGGTACTTCTCGCCGATCCGTTCCACCCCTTCGAGCATCTCGCCGAGCCGCGACCGGGGCACGCACACGTCGTCGATCATCGTCGTGCCCTTGACCGCCTCCAGCGCCGTGAGCGACAACCGCCGCGCCTGGAGCAGCAGTTCGGACTCGGCGGCGTCCTCGGCGGGCACGACCTGCGTGGCTCCGGCCGCCTCGCACAGGGCTCCTACGGCGGCCAGGTCGGCGGCCGGGTCCAACGTGTCGAAGGCGGCGAGCAGCAGCGCCTCCGTCGTCTCCGGCAGTCCCATGTGCGCCAGGTCGTTGACGGCCTTGACGGTCGTACGGTCCATCAGTTCGAGGAGGGACGGCACGTGCCCGCCCGCCATGATCCGGCACACCGCGTCGCAGGCCTCCGCCGCAGAGGCGAACTCGGCGGCCAGCACGAGCTGTTGGGGCGGCTGCGGCTTCAGTGCCAGGATCGCCTTGACGACGATCCCGAGCGAGCCCTCCGACCCGACGAACAGCCGCGTCAGGTCGTACCCGGCGACCCCTTTGGCCGTACGCCGGCCGGTGCTCATCAGCCGACCGTCGGCGAGGACGACGTCCAGGCCGAGGACGTACTCGGCCGTCACCCCGTACTTCACGCAGCACAGCCCGCCGGACGCGGTGCCGATGTTGCCGCCGATCGTGCACATCTCCCAACTGGAGGGATCCGGCGGGTAGTAGAGGCCGTGTTCGTTGACCGCGCGGGAGAGCGTCGCGTTGATGACGCCGGGCTCGACGACCGCGATGCGGTCGACCGGGCTGATCTCCAGGATGCGGTCCATCTTGACGAGGGACAGCACGATGCAGCCCTCGGACGCGTTCGCCGCGCCCGACAGGCCGGTGCGGGCGCCCTGCGGGACGACCGGGAGGCGCAGTTCGGTGGCGACGCGCATGACGTGCTGGACCTGTTCGACCGTGCGCGGCAGCACGACGACGGCGGGGGTGCCGGACGGGCAGAAGCTCGCCATGTCGTTGGCGTACGAGTCCGTGACGTCCGGATCGGTGAGGACGGCCTCGGCGGGCAGCCCGGCCAGCAGCCGGTCGACGAGAGTCCCGGTGTCCTGGTCGCGAGGCGCTTCGATACGGCTCATGATCACAGCGTCGCACTCGCGGCCATCGGTGTGAACCCCGTCCACGCGTGGCTTTCGGTGCCGGGATGTGGTCGTCGTACTGACGCACAGTGAGCGCCATGGAGAACGAACAGCGGAGCCCCGGTACGTCCCTGGTGGCGGAGGCGCCCAGGCGCCGCTCCCCCGTTCTGCGCCGGGTGCTGATCGCCACGGTCGCCGGGTGTGCCGTGGTGGGCGGGCTGCTGTGGCTGCTGCCCGAGGAACCGCGTCCGGTGCCGCCGCCCGCGCCGGGACCCAAGGCGCAGGCGCTGACCGCGGTCACCGCGGGGGTACCGGCCGCGCTGCCGGACCTGGCCGCGCTGATCGGCGACCGGGAGACGCGGGTACGGGTCCATCCGCGCGATGCCCGGTCCTGGGCGGTGCTCGGCTCGGCCTATGTGGAGCAGGGGCGGCGGACCGGGGACACCCTGTACTACCCGAAGGCCGAGGAGGCCCTCCGCACCTCGCTGAAGGTGCGCGCCAAGGGCAACGACGCGAGCGCCGTCGCGATGGACGGCCTGGCGGCCCTGGCGAACGAACGGCGCGACTTCCGCGCGGCGCGCACCTGGGGCGAGGCCGCGGTGAAGGCGGCGCCGAGGCGCTGGACGACGTATCCGCTGCTGATCGACGCGTACACCGGGCTCGGCGACTACAAGGCGGCCGGGCGCACCCTCGACAAGCTGCTGGAGCTGCACACCGGCCCCGCCGTGATGGCCCGGGCCGCCGCCGTCTACCGCGACCGGGGCTGGCGCGAGGACGCCGCCGCCCAGCTCGCCGACGCGGCGGCGAAGGCCACCGCCCCGGCGGAGCAGGCGGCCTGGCTGCAACGCGCCGGCGAGCTGGCCTGGGAACGCGGGGACCGCGAGGTCGCGCTACGGCACTTCGAGGCGGCCGTACGGCTCGATCCCGACCAGCGGGAGGCGCTGGCCGGTGAGGGGCGCGCGCTGGCGGCGCTGGGCCGCACCTCGGAGTCCCTGAACGCGTACCAGGTCGCCCTCGCCAAGCAGCCGACCCCCCAATACGCCCTGGAGCTGGGCGAGTTGTACGAGTCGCTGGGACTCACGCAGGCCGCCCGCGTCCAGTACGACACCCTGCGTGCCCTCGCCGCCAAGGACACGGCGGCGGGGGTCGACGACGAGTTGGTCCTCGGCGTGTTCGAGGCGGACCACGGCGACGCGCAGGACGCCGTACGGCGGCTGCGGGCCGAGTGGACCCGGCAGCCGGGAATCGCGGTGGCCGACGCACTCGGGTGGGCGCTGCACCGGGCCGGGCAGGACGAGGAGGCGCTGAAGTTCGCGTCGGTGGCGACGGACAAGGTGCACGGGGGCGGGGTGCGGGACGCGCGGTACGCGTTCCACCGGGGCATGATCGAGCGGGAGTTGGAGAAGTTCGCGTCCGCGCGGCGGCACCTCCAGGACGCGCTGCAGATCAACCCGTACTTCTCGCCGCTGCAAGTGCCCTTGGCCCAGGCGGCGTTGGCGGCGCTGGGCGAGCCGTCCAACGAGCCACCGCCCACGGACAAGGAGCCGCAGGAGAAGACGGGTTGAGCCGCCGCGTCACACGGCCGCCGTGCCGATCAGCGCGTTGCGGCTGACCAGCGCGGCCAGTTCGCCCTCCGACAGTGACTCCGTGCCGGTGGGCCTGCGAGGCAGGACCATGTAGCGGCTCTCCGCGCTGGAGTCCCACACGGTGATGTCGGTGGTGGTGGGCAGCTGGAGGCCGAACTCGGCCAGTACGGACCGGGGTTCGCGGACCACGCGGGAGCGGTAGGCCTCCGACTTGTACCAGCCCGGGGACGGCCCCAGCAGCGGGAGCGGGTAGCAGGAGCAGAGGGTGCAGACGATGACGTTGTGGATCGCGTCCGTGTTCTCGACGACCCGCAGCCGCTGGAACGAGCCGTCCATGAAGCCGAGTTCCTGCACGGCCGCCGTGCCGTCCGTCAACAGCCTTGCCCTGTAGGCCTCGTCGGTCCAGGCGCGGGCAACGACCCGTGCCCCGTTCGCCGGCGACGCACGCGCGAGGAAGGCGTCGAGCACCTCGTCGACCGCACCGGCCGTGACGACCCCCTTCTCCTCCAGCAGGGTCTCAAGTCGCCGCACCCGCCGGGAGATCGAGGCGTCCTCGTGGTCAGCGCTCATCGGCCGCACCCTTTTCGTGTTCCTCTTCGCACGCTTCCAAATAGCTTTCCCAGAGGTCCAGTACGACGTGATGGTCGCCCTCGCCCCACAGGTCCCGGGCCGCGAACCGCACCGCGTAGACCTGCTCCACCGGCGCGTCCCCGCGACCTTGAGCACTGACGTCCGCGACCTCCGCCGGTCCTTCCGACTCGACCACGACACCGGACTTGCCGCGTGCGTAACGGGGCAGGCGGGTGTGGTGCGGCGGGTCGTGCGGGAAGGTCCGGACGCGGGTGCCGGGCGGGAAGCGGTCACTCATCGAGCTCACCCGGCTCGATCACGCCCTTGCGTTCCAGCAGGACGGTGATCGCGGTGAACCAGCGCTCGTAGTACGACATCGTCAGGTACGCGGCGGGCGGGATCGCCTCGATCGTGTCCCGGAACTCGTTGGTGTTGAAGATCCCTTGCGCGCGCAGGGCGTTGAAGAGCCCGACGACCCGCGCCTCCCAGTCGGCGTGGAAGGGCTCGGGGTCGTCGGTGGTGTCGATGGCACCGAAACCCTGGGTGCCGCCCACGTCGTTGATCCTGGCCATGGGTGCAGCGTACGGCTCCGCGTGGAAGCGGGTGACGGCCTGGCCGTAGGCACCGCCTGCCGCAGCCGGCGCACCGCCGGCGCGGTCAGATCGATCGGCGCGTCGGCCACGGTCCCCCAAGTCCCTTACGGAACCCGCGCGTTACAGGTTGCCCCGCTTCTCCTGCTCCCGCTCGATCGCCTCGAACAGCGCCTTGAAGTTGCCCTTGCCGAAGCCCATCGAGCCGTGTCGTTCGATGAGTTCGAAGAACACCGTAGGACGGTCCTGGACCGGCTTGGTGAAGATCTGGAGAAGGTACCCGTCCTCGTCACGGTCGGCGAGGATCTTCAGCTCGCGCAGGGTGTCGACGGGGACGCGGGTGTCGCCGACCCACTCGCCGAGGGTGTCGTAGTAGGAGTCGGGGGTGTCGAGGAACTTCACTCCGGCCGCGCGCATGGTCCGTACCGTCTGCACGATGTCGTTGGTGTTGAGCGCGATGTGCTGGACGCCCGCGCCGCCGTAGAACTCCAGGTACTCGTCGATCTGCGACTTCTTCTTCGCCACGGCGGGCTCGTTGATCGGGAACTTGACCTTGAGCGTGCCGTCGGCGACGACCTTCGACATGAGGGCGCTGTACTCGGTCGCGATGTCGTCGCCCACGAACTCCTTCATGTTCGTGAAGCCCATGACCTTGTTGTAGAAGCCGACCCACTCGTTCATGTGGCCGAGTTCGACGTTGCCGACGCAGTGGTCGATCGCCTGGAAGGTGCGGTGGGCGGGGGCCGCGACCAGG
Organism: Streptomyces prunicolor; assembly: GCF_045162825.1. Taxonomy (NCBI): domain Bacteria; kingdom Bacillati; phylum Actinomycetota; class Actinomycetes; order Kitasatosporales; family Streptomycetaceae; genus Streptomyces; species Streptomyces prunicolor. The sequence continues at coordinate 4,167,047 of NZ_CP108676.1, forward strand.
GGGTCGGCGGGGGCGAAGCCGGGGAGGTACGGGCCGTCGTAGCCCGTGCGCTCGACGAGGGTGTGCCGGGTCTCGCCGTAGGTGGCGATCGCGGCGAGGACGACCGTGCCGTTCTCGTCCTTCAGCTCGTACGGCTCGGCGAGCGAGCGGGCGCCGTGCTCGACGGCGTAGGCGTGCGCGGCGCGCGCGTCCGGCACCTCGATGGCGAGGTCGACGACACCGTCACCGTGCTCGGCCACGTGCCGGGTGAGGAACTCGCCCCAGGGGGTGCTGGGCCTGATGACGGAGGTGAAGACGAAACGGGCGGAGCCGTTGGTGAGCACGTACGAGGCGGTCTCGCGGCTGCCGTTCTCCGGCCCGGAGTAGGCGACCAGCGTCATGCCGAAGGCCGCGGAGTAGTAGTGCGCCGCCTGCTTGGCATTGCCCACGGCGAAGACGACCGCGTCCATTCCCTTCACCGGGAAGGGGTCGGCCTGCCGGGCGGTGTCGGGAGTGTGGTGAGTGGTCTGTGTCATGGCCGCAGGCTCCCGCTCCTTCGCAAGGTGCGCAATAGTTCGCATATCTGCTGGGCAATATGTTCAGTGATACGGCGGTGTCGGCGGGCTTTCTGTACAGGATGACCAGGCGTTGGAGGCGGCAGCATGGGGATCGATCAGCTCGACGGCCGGATCATCGTGCTGTTGGCCCAGGAGCCGCGCATCGGAGTGCTGGAGATGTCCCGGCGGCTGGGGGTGGCCCGGGGGACGGTGCAGGCGCGGCTGGACCGGCTTCAGTCGAATGGAGTCATCCGGGGATTCGGCCCACAGGTCGATCCGGCGGCGCTCGGGTATCCGGTCACGGCGTTCGCGACGCTGGAGATCCGGCAGGGGCAAGGCCCGGACGTCCGGGCGCACTTGGCGACCGTCCCCGAGGTCCTCGAACTGCACACCACCACCGGCAGCGGGGACATGCTGTGCCGGCTCGTGGCCCGGTCGAACGCCGATCTCCAGCGGGTCATCGACCGGGTTGTCGGTTTTGATGGCATTGTCCGGGCCGCCACCGCGATCGTGATGGAGAACCCCGTTCCGCTGCGGATCATCCCGCTGGTGAAACAGGCGGCGGAAGACCCGGAAGGGACGACGACCTGGCCGACGTAGGGGTGTGGGCATGTGAGCTTCTGGGAGTACTTGGGCAACCGGCACCAGCAGCTGCTCACCGACGCCTACCAACACGCCAGCGCGGTCTTCCAGTGCATGGTCGTGGCCACGCTGATCGGCGTGGTGATCGGGGTCGTGACCTATCGGAGCGAGTGGGCGGGCAGCCTGGCCACGACGGCCACCTCGACCATTTTGACCATTCCGTCGCTCGCCATGATCGGTCTGCTCATTCCGATCGTCGGGCTGGGCGTTCCGCCCACAGTGATCGCTTTGACGCTGTACGGCCTGCTGCCGATCGTCCGTAACTCGATCGTGGGCCTGCGCGGGGTCGACCCGTCCCTCGTGGACGCGGCGAAGGGCATCGGGATGTCCCGGCTCGCACGGCTTCTGCGGGTCGAACTGCCGCTCGCCTGGCCGCCGATCCTGACCGGTATCCGGGTCTCCACACAGATGCTGATGGGCATCGCGGCCATCGCGGCGTACGCCTCCGGGCCCGGCCTCGGCAACGAGATCTTCCGCGGAATCGGGTCGCTGGGCAGCAAGAACGCCCTCAACCAGGTGCTCGCGGGCACGCTCGGGATCATCGTCCTGGCGCTGCTGTTCGACGCCGCTTACGTCCTTCTCGGACGGCTGACCATTCCCAGGGGGATCCGTGTCTGAGCCATCCGCGTCCGAGCCGGGAACCGCGACCTCCGGTGCCTCCATCGAGCTGGAGAACCTGACCAAGCGATATCCGGGCAGCGCCGACCCGGCCGTCGAGAGCGTCAACATGGAGATCAAGGCGGGTGAGTTGGTCGTCTTCGTCGGGCCGTCCGGCTGCGGCAAGTCCACCACGCTCAAGATGATCAACCGGCTGATCGAACCGACCGGTGGCCGGATCCGCATCGGCGGCGAGGACGTCACCGACATCGACCCGGTGAAGCTGCGCCGCAAGGTCGGCTACGCGATCCAGTCGAGCGGTCTCTTCCCGCACATGACCGTCGCCCAGAACATCGCGCTGGTCCCGAAGATGATCGGCTGGTCGAAGTCCCGGATCAGGAACCGGGTGGAGGAGATGCTCGACCTGGTCGGTCTTGACGCCGGCGAGTTCCAGGGCCGCTATCCGCGCCAGCTCTCCGGCGGGCAGCAGCAACGCGTGGGCGTGGCAAGGGCGTTGGCGGCGGATCCGCCGGTGCTGCTGATGGACGAACCGTTCGGCGCGGTCGACCCGATCACCCGCGATCACCTCCAGGACGAGTTGATCAGACTCCAGCACGAACTGCACAAGACGATCGTCTTCGTCACCCACGACTTCGACGAGGCGATCAAACTGGGCGACCGGATCGCGGTGTTGCGCGAACGCTCGCACATCGCGCAGTTCGACACCCCGGAGGCCATCCTCACCAACCCGGCCGACGACTTCGTGTCCGGTTTCGTGGGCGCCGGGGCGGCCCTGAAGCGGCTGAACCTGACCCGCGTACGGGACGTGGAGATCACCGACTATCCGACGGTGACCGTCGACGACCCGCTCCAGAACATCTTCGACAAGCTCCGGGACAGCGGGACCAACGAGATCCTGCTCCTCGACAAGCGCGGCCGGCCCTACAAGTGGCTGCGGCGCGGCGACATGATGCGCGCCAAGGGCTCGCTCGCCCGGGCGGGCACGCTGGTCAGCGACACGGTGACCCGGGACGCGACGCTCCGGGACGCGCTGGAGGCGGTGCTCACGGACAACGCGGGGCGGGTCGCGGTCACCGGGCGGCGCGGGGAGTACACCGGGGTCGTCGACATGGAGACGCTGATGAACTCCGTGCACGAACTCCTGGAGGCCGACCGGCTGGAGGCGATGGAGGGCCGGCATGAGTTGGAGGAGGCCCGGGCCCTCCAGACGCACGCCGAGCAGGAAGGCCCCGGCGGGGAGGAGAAGGCGTGACCACTCCCGAGCTGGACGAGGAGACCGAGGCCGAGGCGGTGGTGCCGCCTACGACTCCCCCGAAGCGACGCATCACCTGGCAGAAGCTGACCTTCCTGCCCGCCGCGCTGGTGGCGATCCTGCTCGCGACCTGGCTGTGGTTCAACCAGGCGCACCTGGACGCCATTTCGGAGAACGCCCTCTCCAACGGCCAGGTGAGCAAGGCCCTTTGGCAGCACGTCCAACTGACCGTGATCTCCACGTTCTTCGTGCTGATCATCGCGATCCCGCTGGGCATCCTGCTGACCCGGGCGGCGTTCCGCAAAGCCGCCCCGGTGGCGATGACCTTCGCCAACATGGGACAGGCCACCCCGGCGATCGGCCTGTTGGCCCTCCTGGTGATCTGGCTCGGCACCGGCGAGAAGGCGGCCCTGATCGGCATCATCATCTACGCCGTCCTGCCAGTACTGTCCAACACCATCGCGGGCCTGAAGGCCAACGACCCCACCCTCCTCGAAGCGGCCCGAGGCATCGGCATGTCCCAACTCGGCGTCCTGGCAAAGGTGGAGCTCCCCCTCGCGGTCCCACTGATCCTGGCCGGCGTCCGAACCGCCCTGGTCCTCAACGTCGGTACGGCGACCTTGGCGACCTTCGGCGGGGGCGGCGGCCTGGGCGTCCTGATCACCACCGGCATCACCACCCAGCGGATGCCCGTCCTGGTGCTCGGCTCGATCCTCACGGTCAGTCTCGCCCTGCTGGTGGACTGGCTGGCCTCCCTGGCCGAACTCCTGCTGCGGCCACGGGGATTGGAGGCGGGCGCATGAAACGCACCTGTCTGGTGACGGTCGGTGCGCTGATCGTCGTCTCCGGCTGCGGGCTGACCAGCGGCTCCCCGATGGTCGACGACGTCAGCCCCGGCACCGTCGGCAAGGGCGAGCCCCTCAAGGGCGCCCATCTCACCGTCGCCTCAAAGGAGTTCACCGAGCAGCTGATCCTCGGCGCGATGATGGGCATCGCCTTCGAGGCGGCCGGCGCGGACGTCCTCGACCGGACCGGCATCCAGGGTTCGATCGGAGCGCGGGAGGCCGTCAAGTCCGGTGACGCGGACGGGATGTACGAGTACACCGGCACCGCGTGGATCACCTACCTCGGCAACAGCAAGCCGATCACCGACCCGCTGAAGCAGTGGCAGGCGGTACGGGACGCGGACCTGAAGAACGGCATCACCTGGCTGCCTCCCTCCGCCCTGAACAACACCTACGCGCTCGCGATGAACCAGGCCAACTTCAAGAAGTACGGCACGAAGACGCTCTCCGAGGTGGCCGCGCTGGCGAAGAAGGACCCGGGCGCGGTGACGGTGTGCGTGGAGAGCGAGTTCGCCAACCGCGCGGACGGGCTGCCGGGCATGGAGAAGGCGTACGGGATGAGTCTCCCGGCGAAGAACATCACGCAGATGGACACCGGGATCATCTACACCCAGGTGAAGAAGGGGAGTTGTACTTACGGCGAGGTCTTCACGACCGACGGCCGCATCAAGTCGATGAACCTCGCGGTGATGGCCGACGACAAGAAGTTCTTCCCCAACTACAACGCGGCGCCCGAGATCAACACGAAGGCGCTGAAGAAGTGGCCGGCGATCGCGGAGGTCCTGGCCCCGGTGACGAAGAAGCTGAACAACACGGTGGCGCAGACGCTGAACGCGAAGGTGGATGTCGACGGGGAGGATCCGCATCAGGTGGCGTTGGACTGGATGAAGGCGGAGGGGTTGGTCAAGTAGGGCCATCGGAAGCGAGTTACAAAGGACTGGTTGCAAAGAAGTGCTTGCAACGGGTTCTTTGCAAGGCTACCTTTGTACGCATGCAGGAGCCCGAACCGTCCAAGTACCGCAATCTCGACGCCCGTTCGCTGCGCGGGATCGCCCATCCGCTGCGGATGCAGTTGCTGAACGCGCTGCGACGGTACGGACCGGCCACCGCGTCGATGCTCGCCGAGCGGCTGGGCGAGTCCAGCGGGGCGACCAGCTACCACCTCCGCCAACTCGCCACGCACGGGTTCGTCGAAGACGCCCCGGAGCGCGGCAAGGGGCGGGAGCGCTGGTGGCAGGCGGTCGAGCAGGGCATCGGCTTCGACGAGAATCTGCTCATCGACGCCGACCCTGCGGTGCGTGGTGCGGCCGACACGTTCCTGCACGAGGTGGCGACCGCCCACGCCCGTGAACTGTCGACCTGGGTCGGCACCCGCGAGGACTGGCTGCCCAAGTGGTCCCACTCGACCGACATGAGCGACTGGACCGTGCGGCTGACCCCCGAGCGCACCCGTGAACTCGTCGGAAAAATGCACGAGTTGCTCGAAAGCTACGAGGACGAGAACGCACCCGAAGCAGAACAGGTGCGCTTCCACCTGCACGCCTTCCCGACCGAATCAGAGTGAGAAGAGGCAACCCCGATGCACCCGGAAACCCACCTCCAGTTGCACCACGCCCGCGCCGCCGAACTCCAGGCCCAGGCAGACGCCCACCGCCTCGCCGCCGAGGCCAGAACCCCGCGCGAACTCCGCACCCGCCTCGGCTGGACCCTCGTAGAACTGGGCCTTCGCCTGGCGGCCGCGCCGCCCAACGGCACCAAGCCCGCCGTCGCCTAACAGCCCGGCACGGAACCCTTCCCCGTCTCCAACGCCTCCAGCGCGCTCACCGCGCCCTTCAACGAGGTCACCGCCACCAGCCGTAGCCCCTTGGGCAGTTCGGACTTGGCGTCCGAGCATTCGGCCTTCGGCACCAGGAACACCGTCGCACCGTCACGTCGCGCGGCCTGGGTCTTGAGGGCCACTCCCCCGACCGCGCCGACCGTGCCGTCGGTGCCGATCGTCCCCGTACCGGCGATGGTGCGCCCGCCTGTCAGGTCGCCGCCGTTGCCGTCGCCGTTCAGCTTGTCGATGATCCCCAGGGTGAAGAGCAGGCCCGCGCTGGGGCCGCCGACGTCCGCCAGCTTGAGGGTGACCTTGACCTTCTTGTCGCTGAGTTTCAGGTAGTTGAGCGCGGCGGTGGTCGCGTCGTCCTGCGACTCCTGCATCTGCTCCGTGTTGTGCTGCTCGATCTCCTTGACGCTGTTGCCGCTCGGGTAGACCGAGTCACGCGGCATGACCGCTCGGTCGGTGCGGAACCAGCTGTCGATCACATCGCTCAACGAGACATGCTGATCGGGTCCGGTCGCCTCGATCGTCGTCATGCGCAACTGACCGCTCGTCGTGCGCACCGGCGCCCCGGAGATCGTGATCACCGGGGTGCCCTTGTTCTCGCCGAGGACGTTCGCGGTCAGACCGGGCTGCGCCAGCGAGAAGGGCAGCGGCGCGAAGCCCGCCGTGGCGAGCAGCGCCACGACGGGCAGGGCGCAGACGGCTACGGCCTGGGGGCGCGTGAGGCGAGAGAGGAGCACGGGATCAATCTAACGCGACGGCCACTTTCGGCCGGGCGCCGGTCACCCCATGCCCGTGAACGACCTCAGGCCTCACGCGCCTCAGGCCTCACGCGCCTCAGACCTCACGCGCCTCAGACCTCACGCGCCTCAGACCTCACGTGCCTCAGCGCAGCGCCTCCGCGACCTCGCGCGCCGCGTCGACGACCCGTGGTCCGACCCGCTCGGGCACCGCGTCGGCCAGCATCACGACACCGACGCTGCCCTCGACCCCCGTGACGCCCAGCAGCGGAGCCGCGGCACCGCTCGCGCCGGCCTCCAACTCGCCGTGCGTCAAGGTGTATCCGGGCTCGTCCGCTCCCTGATGCCGGGCGGCGAGGATCGCGCGGCCCGCGGCACCCTTGTCCAGGGGGTGGCGGAAGCCGGCGCGGTAGGCCACGTGGTAGTCGGTCCAGGTCGGCTCGACCACCGCGACGGCGAGGGCGTCCGCCCCGTCGACCAGGGTGAGGTGAGCGGTCGCCCCGATGTCCTCGGCCAGCGAACGCAGCGCGGGGAGCGCCGCCTCCCGTACAAGGGGATGCACCTGGCGCCCCAGCCGCAGCACGCCGAGCCCGACGCGGGCCCGGCCGCCCAGGTCACGGCGTACGAGTGCGTGCTGTTCGAGGGTGGCCAGCAACCGGTACACGACGGTCCGGTTGACGCCCAGTTTGTTGGACAGTTCGGTGACGGTCAGCCCGTGGTCCGTATCGGCCAGCAGTTTGAGGACGCGCAGTCCCCGGTCGAGCGTCTGGGAGGTCTCCGCGGTCACGACGCCCACTCCTTAGGTGGTGAGGTCGGCGGCCCCCTCGCGGCGGTTGCGTCACCGAGTCCCGTCAGTGACGCGCTTCAGAGGCCGCCGGTCGGCGAGCGGCCCGGCGTGTCCGGGCCCGGTCGCTTCACGGCTGCGCTCCGCGGCGGCGCTGCCACGGGGCGTGTGCGTAGCGGGACAGTAGCGAAGGCGGTTCGCTGAGCGGAAGTCTCCGTCCAGAATCCGGTCACCGACTGGTACGGACCGGTTCACTACATGACGACATGTCCTGACCTGTGGATCGCCCATGCGCAAATTCCGCACAGATGTGCGGGTCGGCGGCGCATCCGCAGCACGGGTCGACCGGCGGTGAACCAGCAGCGGGACAGGCAGCGGGACCGGCGGATCACTTCATGCGCGTGGCCCACTCCTGGACCTTCGCGATGCGTTGCCGCAGCTGCCCGGCCGTGGCCTCGGCGCTCGGCGGGCCGCCGCAGGTGCGGCGCAGCTCGGTGTGGATGACGCCGTGCGGTTTGCCGGTCTGGTGGACGTACGCGGAGACCATGGTGTTGAGCGACTTCCGCAGCTCCATCATCTCCTTGTGGGAGACGACGGGCCGCCGCTCGGCGGGCAGTTCGAGCAGGTCGGCTTCCCCGTCCGGCTTCTTGCGGCTGTGCGCGATCTGCCGGGCCTGCCGCTTCTGGAGCAGCATCTGCACCTGGTCGGGTTCGAGGAGTCCGGGGATGCCGAGGTAGTCCTGCTCCTCCTCGCTCCCCGGGTGCGCCTGCATGCCGAACTCGGCGCCGTCGTAGAGCACCCGGTCGAAGACGGCCTCGGACTCCAGGGCCTCGAAGGAGAACTGCTCCTGCTCGCCGGTGTCCTCGTCCTGCTCCTTGTTCGCCTCGTCCATCTCCTTCTCGGACTCGGCGTACGGGTCCTCCTCGCCCTCCTTCTTGGGCTTGTCGAGGGCGTGGTCGCGCTCGACCTCCATCTCGTTGGCGAAGGTGAGGAGGTCGGGGACGGTCGGGAGGAAGACGGAGGCGGTCTCACCGCGCCGCCGGGACCGCACGAAGCGGCCGACGGCCTGGGCGAAGAAGAGGGGCGTGGAGATGGTGGTGGCGTAGACGCCGACGGCGAGCCGCGGCACGTCGACGCCCTCGGACACCATCCGTACGGCGACCATCCACCGGTCGTTGCTCGCCGCGAAGTCGTCGATGCGCTTGGAGGCACCGGTGTCGTCCGACAGCACGACGGTCGCCTTGCTGCCGGTGATCTCGCGGATCAACTTGGCGTAGGCGCGCGCGGAGTCCTGGTCGGTGGCGATGACGAGGGCACCGGCGTCCGGGATGCCCTTCCTGACCTCGGTCAGCCGCTGGTCGGCGGCGCGCAGCACGCTCGGCATCCACTCGCCGCGCGCGTCCAGCGCCGTACGCCAGGCCTGACTGATCGCGTCCTTCGTCATCGGCTCGCCGAGCCGCGCGGCGATCTCGTCACCGGCCTTGGTCCGCCAGCGCATGTTGCCGCTGTAGGAGAGGAAGATGACGGGCCGGACGACGTGGTCGGCGAGCGCGTTGCCGTAACCGTAGGTGTAGTCGGCGGAGGACCGCCGAATCCCGTCCTTCCCTTCCTCGTACGTCACGAAGGGAATGGGATTGGTGTCGGACCGGAACGGCGTACCGGTGAGCGCGAGGCGGCGAGTGGCCGGCTCAAAAGCCTCCAGGCAGGCCTCACCCCACGACTTGCTGTCACCCGCGTGGTGGATCTCGTCGAGGATGACGAGCGTCTTGCGCTGCTCGACACGGTTGCGGTGCAGCATCGGCCGTACGCCGACGCCGGCGTAGGTGACGGCGACTCCGTCGTAGTCCTTGCCGAGCGGCCCGGCGCTGTACTCGGGATCCAGCTTGATCCCTATCCGCGCGGCGGCTTCCGCCCACTGCTTCTTCAGGTGCTCGGTCGGCGCGACCACGGTCACCTGCTGCACGACATGGTGGTGCAGCAGCCAGGAGGCAAGGGTGAGCGCGAAGGTCGTCTTGCCGGCACCAGGGGTCGCGACCGCGAGGAAGTCCCGCGGCTGCTCCTGGACATACCTCTCCATCGCACCTTGCTGCCAGGCACGCAGCTTGCCGGCGGTGCCCCAGGGGGCGCGGCCGGGGAAGGCGGGAGAGAGGTGGTGGGAGCTGGTGGAGGAGGCGGCGGTAGTAGTCACGGTCTCCGGGTTCGGGGGTAGGGCGGCTCGGTTACGTCGGCTACGTCGGCTACGTCGGCTACATATGACAACCGGGCCACCCTACCGGCGGGGTGGTGGTGTCAACGTGCGGACGACGCCGGGGCGGCGGGGGATGGGACTGACGTCACAAATGAGGGGGGCGGGGGTGAGGTGAAGTCAGCTCGGGGGCGGTTCGAGTTGGCGCGCAGGCCGCACGGGGTCAGCGCGCGAAGCGCGGCAGCCGGCCGGCGATCTTCGGCACGTCCAGCGCGCCCTGGCAGACGTCCAGTACGAAGCGCTCCGCCTCGTCCACGTCGAAGTCCGCGTCCAGGGGGTGTCCGTTCAGGTGCAGGAAGACCCAGGTCGCGTACCAGGCGATGCGCTTGTTCCCGTCCACGAGGGCGTGGTTCCGGGCGAGGGACTCCATGAGCGCGGCGGCTTTCTGCCATACGTCCGGATAGGCGTCCTGCCCGAACACGCTCGCCCGGGGCCGCGCGAGCGCCGAGTCGAGGAGGCCGTAGTCACGCACCTCGTCCGTGCCGAGCCGCTTCGTGAGGTCGAGCTGCTCGGGAAGGGTGAGGTAGTCCATCAGGCGAGCCTCCGGTTCAGCTCGGCGCTGGCCTTCAGCACATGCTCGGCCGCCTCGTCGAACAGTCGCGCACGCTCGTTCACCGCCGCGATCACCGCGTCGTGTGCGAAGGCCTGCATGCTGAGCCCCTCCGCCGCCGCGCGGTCGCGCAGGGCAGCGAGCTCTTCGTCCGTGAATCGCAGGTTCAGTCCAGCCACGCCTCAACGGTACCAACCAGTACCACGTGGTATCACCGCGCTTCCGTCCGCACCCGCGTGCTCACCCAGGCCCCCACCAACGCGACCCCCGCCATCGGCAGAAACACCGCGGCGAAGGCCCCGGGATGCCCCGAATGGGCCCCGCCGCTCGCCGAGCCGACGACGTGCCCCACCGTGCCACCCCCCAGCGCCCCGAACGCGGCCCCGCCGACAGAGAGCAGCACAACATTGGACAGCCCATCAGAGATCTGCAACGCGGCGGAGTTGGAGCCGGCCTCCGCCGGAGCGGACAGCTGGAGCAGCAGCACGCTGGTGGAGGAGATCACCAGCCCCATCCCGAAACACCCGAACCCCCACGCGACGGCGACGATCCACACGGGCACGGCATGGATGAGGACGCTCGGCGCGGCGGCGATCGCGGCAGCCACCAGCACCATCCCGACCGTCATCAATCGCTCCCGATACGGCACCACCCACGCCCGAGCCTGCACCCACGACCCGAGCGCCCACGTCCCACCCCCAGCGGCGAGCGAGAACCCGGCCAAGGTCGGCGACAGCCCCCGCTGCGTGACGAGCATCAACGGCACGAAGGACTCGGCCGAGATGAACGACCCCGCGGCCACCCCGCGCAACAACACGACCGAGGGCAGCCCTCGCACCGCCCGATACGTCCCCCGCGGCAACAACCCGAGCGCGGCGGGCACGAGCAGCGCGACGCCGGCGGCAGCGGGAAGAAGGGAGAACCAGCGCAAACCCTGAGCGGCGTACTGAAAGAGCCCGGCGCCGAGGGAGATGGCAAGGGCAAGCCGAATACGACGCCGGTCGAAAGACGCGGACGGCTCACCGACACCGACATCGCTCACCGGCCCGGCCGCCCGCCGCCGTATCTGAGGAAGGGCAAGCGCGAGCGGAAAGACGACAAGCACGGGAATCCCGAGGAACACCCACCGCCACCCCAGCTGCTCGGTCACCACACCGGAGGCAAGCGGCCCGACAACGGACGGTACGACCCAACTCGCGGCGAACGCGGCCATGATGGCGGGCCGCAACCGCTCCGGATAAGCCCGCCCGACGACGACATACAGAGCGACGATGACGAGCCCACCCCCGAGCCCCTGCACGGCCCGCCCGAGAATGAACACCCACATGACCTGAGCGGTCCCCGCCACCACCAGCCCGGCGGCGAACGCCCCGATCCCACTGGTCAACGCCCCGAGCGGCCCCCGCCGGTCCGACCACTGCCCGGCGAACACCATCCCGAACAGACTGGTGGTGAAGTACCCGGAGAACGCGAACGCGTACAACGACACCCCGCCCAGTTCCCGAGCGGCAACCGGCATCGCCGTCCCAACTGCCGTCGCCTCAAAGGCGATCAGCAGAACAACGGACACGATCCCGACACTGAGCGCCCGATGCGACCGCCCCAACACGGTGTCACGACACTCGTCGGCCAGGTCAGGGGCGGTGTCCGTGACGCCGGCGTCACGGGGTTCGAGGACGGTCATGCAGGCCAGCGTAAGGTCCACCGGCCGGGTTGACCCCTGTCGGAGGATGGTCGGGCGCTGAGACCTTGGTCGTACGACCAGCGACCCCAGCGCCCCCCAGCGACCCCACCAGCCACTCCCCATTCATGAACGGCGTATGGCAGTCCCGTTGCGCCATCCCCGGCCCCCTTGTCCGGGGCCGCCGCCCGGTCCTACGGTCAACTCAACAAACACGGCCGTGTGCCCGAGTGGTTCAGGGACTCGCCTGCAAAGCGAGTTACGCGGGTTCGATTCCCGCCACGGCCTCCAACTTTGTGGATGACCTGCACGTATACACGTTGCAGAGTGCTTCCTACATCTGGGACTCCCACGCCAGACAGGACTACGTCAGTCGCTTGGTCCTCTACCGAATGACCTAGCGCCAGAGCGCCACATCGTGCACAGGGAGCCCGAGTGACCTCACGTACACCTCTCCGGCCCGGCCGTTGCGCGATCCGCGGACGGCCGGGCTCGACAACGATGAGGACAGTGAGGGCGGTGGGCAGGACCGACCGAGCGGTGGGTCAGAGGGCGAACTCGACGGGCTCCTTGCCCTGCGTGACGAGGCTCTTCCACAGGTCGCTGGGGTTGCCGGTGGAGGCGTTGCGGAACTCCTCCCAGTACCAGTCGGCGCCCAGGAGCTGCTTGACGCGAGGGACGGCGACTCCGTCGGGGCCGGTGTAGTAGCGGACCTTCTCGATCCTGCCGTCCGTGACCGCCTGGTAGATGGCCTGCGCGGTCACGGACGGGCTGGAGCCGGTGCCCTGCATGCCGAAGAAGCGCTGCATGCCGGACTGGTAGTCCTCGGGGATGTCGCCCGCCTGGTCGATCTTGGTGAAGATGCGGGTGGCGTGGGCGCCCGGGAAGACCGCCTTGACCGAGACACCGAAATCCGCCATCTCTACGTTGAGGCCCTCGGAGAAGGCCGCGACCGCGGCCTTGGAGGCGGCGTAGACGGCGGTGTAGGGGTAGCCCTGGTCGGCGCTGATCGAGGAGATGTTGACGATCACGCCGGAACGCTGCTCGCGGAAGTGCGGCAGGAAGGCCTTGGTCAGGGCCATCAGGCCGAAGACGTTGGTCTGGAACTGGTCGTGGATCTGCTCCATCGAGGCGGCCTCGACGGGGCCCATGTGGTAGTAGCCGGCGTTGTTCACCAGCGCGTCGATGCCTCCGAACTGGGCGGCGGCCTGTTCGGCGAAGGCGGTGTCGGCACCCTCGTCGTTGACGTCGAGCAGGAGGGTCTTCACGTTCGGCAGGTCGTCATGGATGGCGAGGTCCGTCTCCTTGCGGACGGTCGCTACGACGTTCCAGCCCTGGGACGCGAACAGGCGGACGCTGTCGCGGCCGAAGCCGGAGGTGGTGCCGGTGATGACAACGGTGCGGTTCATGAGGGGGACTCCTTCGTGACGTTCTGTGCCGGAACGGTGGATGTGCGTCCGCGCTCGGCTCGATCCGCCGGGGCTCGGGCCACCGAATTTCCAGACCAGCGGTCTCTTACGCGATCAGGGATTCGGCCCATTTCAGACCGACGGTCTGTTGTGATGCATTCAACTTAAGGCACCGTCGGTCTGATGTCAAAAGACCGGGAGTCTGTAATATGTGGGCATGAATACTTTCCAGCGTGCGCGCAGCGAGGAGCAGCGGGAGATCAGGCGGCGGGCGATCCTCGACACGGCCGCCGCCATGCTCGACGAGATGCCGGTGAGCGCGGTGAGCCTCAACGAGCTGAGCCGTCGCGTCGGGCTCGCCAAGTCGAACGTGCTGCGCTATTTCGAGTCCCGCGAGGCGGTCCTGCTGGAGCTGCTGGACCACGCCTGGAAGCAGTGGATGGCCGACCTGCCCGACCTGCTGACCGCCGGCATCGACGCGGAGGCCGCGGTGGAAGAGCGCGGCGAGCAGTTCGCCGCGGTGATCAGCGACTCCCTCGCCGAACGCCGCATGCTGTGCGATCTGCTCAGCGCACAGGCCGGCGTGCTGGAACACAACGTTTCCCCAGAGGTCGCCGCCCGCTACAAGAGGGCCGCCGTCGCCAACGTCGACGCGCTCACGGCCCTCGCCCGCGTTCACCTGCCCGAGCTGGGCGATCGCGCTCAGCAGCTGGCGGCGTCCATGATCATGGTGATCGGTGCGGTGTGGACCCACGCCCGCCCGTCGCAGGCGATGCTCGCCGCCTACGAGGCCGACCCCTCGCTCGCCGTTCTGAAGATGGACTTCGCCGTCGCCCTACAAGAAGCGCTGGCCACCCTCACCGTCGGCACGCTCGCCCGCACTTCTCTCTGAATGCCACCGCCAGCCCAGAGCCACCCCTCTCATGCCTAGGAGCAACCGTGCGCGTCATCATCTTCGGAGCGTCCGGAATGGTCGGACACGGCGCACTGCGCGCCTGTCTCCTCGACGAGGCCGTCACCGAGGTCCTCGTCGTCGTCCGCAGCCCTCTTCCGCTGGACCATCCGAAGCTGCGGCAGATCATCCACACCGACTTCACCGACTACACCGCCGTCCAGGACCAGTTGACGGACCTGGACGCCTGTTTCTTCTGCCTCGGCGTCTCCGCCCTCGGACGCGGTGAGGAGGAGTACACCCGCGTCACCTACGACTACACCCTCGCCGCCGCCCGTGCCCTGCACGCCGCGAACCCCTCGCTGACCTTCGTCTACGTCTCCGGCGAGGGCACGGACAGCACCGGCAGGAGCCGCCAGATGTGGGCCCGCGTCAAGGGCCGCACCGAGAACGACCTGCTCGCCATGCCGATGCACGCGTACATGTTCCGCCCCGGCTACATCCAGCCCGTCAGCGGCGCCACCTCCCGCACCCCGGTCTACCGCGTCCTGTACCGCATCACCGGGAGCCTGTACCCCCTCCTGCGGCGCGCCTTCCCCCGCCATGTCACCACCACCGACGCCGTCGGACACGCCATGCTCGCCGTCACTCGACTAAAAGGCGCCGGCCCCACGGTGCTGCACAACCCCGACATCAACCGCCTCGCCGCAGTCGAGCCCGGGCAAGCGCCAAAGCCTCCGCACTCCTGATCGTCCTGGAGGCCGCTCCCGGCACCCCGAAGATCTGGCGACGCCCACTGCCCTACCGTGGCGCCATGAGCGATCACTCCGAGGGGCCTGTCACACCCGTCGAGGCCTATGAACCCCCTTACTACGTGGCTGTCTTCACCACGGTGCGAACTCAGGACCAGAGCGACTACAGCGAGACCAACGCCCGTATGGAGGACCTGGTGAAGGACATCCCCGGGTACCTGGGGATGGACCACGCCCAGACTCCGGGCGGGCTGGGCATCACCGTCGGGTACTTCCGCGACGCCGACGCCCTCACGGAATGGCGGACCGACGCCGAGCACCACGTGGCGCAGAAACGCGGGCGAGCCCAGTGGTACGAGAGCTACACGCTGCATGTGGCGAAGGTGGAGCGGAGTCACGGGTTCGTGCGGGCGCAGGTGCCGCAGGACCCGCAAAGCCCTGCGGCAGGCTGACCGGCCGAAGTCCTGGACCGAGGACGTGAAAATCGTACGCGCGTGCGGCGATCGGACCCCTATGATCACTCAGCCCCGGCGTCCGCCGCGGCCACACCCGCCTCCGAGACAGGCCGAAGTCGATGACGAGTACCGCCCGCAGAGCTCCCCGGATCCTTGTCCGTTCCGCGCAGGTGGCGATAGCTGTGTCCGCTGTGGCGGACGTGTTCCGTGCGGCGGCGGTCCGGGATCAGTACGTGGACCGCTCGGACGCATCCGAGTCGGGCCTCATCTCCATGGTCTTCGTCTATCTGACGACTCTCGCGATCGTGCTGTTCCTCGTGTGGCTCACCCAATCCCGGCGCAACGCCCATGAGTTGATGCCCGGGGCCGCGGTGCCGAGTCGGGGCCGGACGATCGGCATGTGGTTCATTCCGCTGGTCAACCTCATTGTTCCTCGCGGGATCATCCTCGCCATCGGACGCGCGAGCTCCGCGTCCTGGGAGGAGAAGCGGGACACGACCCTGGTGAACGCGTGGTGGGCCGCCTGGGTCGGGCACGGGCTGGTGCTCACGGTCGCGAGCCGGGTGGCCCCGGGCTCGATGGCCTTCCTGGTGGTGGAGGAGGCACTCATGATCGCGGCGGCCGTACTGGCGGGGCTCGTGATCGAGCGCATCACGGCGTTGCAGAACGCCGCACTCGGTGCCACCGTTCCGGCCGAGCCCCTCGCCCAGACCTGAGGTGCTTCCCTTCCCTGCCCTCGGTTGAACTCCCTCAAGACGCCCGAACTCCCCCAAGGCGCCTCGGACTTAGCCCTCGCTCACAACCCGCGCCCGCCACAGATCCCGCAGCAGCGCGATCTCCGCCATGTGGTGAATGAATTCCAGGTTCGCCCCCGCCAGCACAGCGACAAACGGGTCGTCCGGGTCGGAGCCGTACGGGTACTGGGAGAAGCCGACCGTATCCAGCTGTTCCTCCGTGACCGTGGCGGCGGCCGCTCGCCAGCGGTCGATCACCGGCCAGAACCGCTCCAGCGTCAAGGCCGCCGAAGGTGTGAAGTCGACCATCAGCTTGGGATCTTGCCGCCGGTCACCGAACGCCCACTCCCACGCCCCCGCGAACTGGAAGTGCAGGTGCCCCAGTCGCCACGCGATGGTCGTGATCGGGGTCGTGTCCGGTTCCGGCTCGCCCGTGTGGGCCAAGATCTGCTCGACCCGCTCGACGGTCACGCTCCAGTCGTCGGCGATCTTGGCAACCGTCATACCGTCGGCGGCCTGGCGGGCCACCTCCGCGTACTCGCTCGCCGGGATGTCCGCCGCGCCCAGGTCGAGTACCCACTCCCCCGGCCCGAACGCCCTTGGTGTCACCGCCTCGCCGCGACGCCGGAGCGACCAGCAGTCTGGCGCCGGCTCCCACAGGTACTCCTCGTCACCGAGCCCCCTCAGCCGGACCTCGGCCATCTCCCGGGCCTTGTCGAACTGCTCCAGCAGCAAGCCGAGTCGGTCGGTCCGCGTGCGCCCGGTCTCCATGTGTGATCCCCTCGCCCGTGCCGTCTCGTACCCGCGCCCCATCGCGGTGCGGTCCAGCGGACCGTAACGGCTCGGCCCACTCGGCGCGAACGAATTCCTCGGCCGCCCACGCGCGCGTCACAGCACCCCGCCCGCCTCGTCCCGGAACGCCTCCGTCCAGTAGTGCGGGTGGCGGCCGGACCCCTGGGTGTTCCGTCCCGTCGGGTCCACCGTCGCCAGGGTCTGGAGCATCGTCGTCGCCAACTGGTCGTACGCCTCTGCCGTCAGCTCGCCCGACAGGTCCGCGTCGATCGTCTTCTCGCGGTGGAGCAGCCACAGGGTGAAGGCGAGGGTCGAGACGTCCGTGTTGAGGGGAGCCAGTGTCGCTTCCGGCTCGCTCCAGGTCAGGACCTCGCCCGTCGCACCGTCCACCACCAGGCTGTTGTCCTCCAGGAGGTAGCCGAGGCGGATCAACTGGTCGGCGTGGGGCGGGAGTTCCTCGGCGGGCTCGTCCTCGTAGAACTCGGCGAGGGTGGACAGCGAGACGTCCGTGTCCAGGTGGAAGAGGAACGCGTCCTCGGGCAGGCCCGTCTCGCGCAGGAAGCGGCGGGTCGGTTCGTGGGTGAGGGTGGCGGGGAAGTCGACCTCTTCGAAGCGCGCGACCGTGCCCTGGCCGAACTCCTGGTCCAGCAGGCGGGCCGGGATGTCGAGGGTCAGACCTGACGTCGTGCCGGGACCGGCGACCAGCGCCAGCGGGCGGATCAGTGCCGCCGCCTTCCAGAACGGGGGCACCTCGCCGGCCGTCCCCGACTCGAACACCGCGAGCAGTTGGCGGGATGCCTCCGCCGCCGTCTTCGTGCCGTGCCGGCCCTCGTAGGACGCGAACTGGCCGCGCAGGTCCGTCAGTTCGTCCGTCGTCGTCGTGAAGCGGGCCAGCGTCTCGATCGACGGGGCCAGCGGGCCGGTCTCCATGAGGTCCGGGCGGTCGTGGAAGAAGTACGTCGTCGCGATCTCGCCCGTCTCGCCGTCCAGCAGGATCGACTCCGCCTCCGCGCCGCCGGGTCCCCGGAGCGCGCCTATCACCAGCTGATCCCGGAGCGCCTGCGCCAGTGGGCCGGGGTCGCCCAGCGAGTCCGCGACCGTCCGCAGGCCCTCTTTGCGCAGCTCCTCGAACGTCAACAGGCCGCTGTCACCCGGCAGTCCGGGCCCCGTCAGCCAGCGGCGCGTCGACGCGTGCGTGATGTACGGATCGAGGTCGTCCTCGGTCAAGGTGATCGTGGACGTGGTCATGGTCGCCGTAGAACCGGCGTAGGTCCTGCTCATTGTTCGTTCCCCCGTGCGTGAATCTTCCCCGTGTGCCACCGGTGTCCCGCTGTCTCCCCACTGCCCAAAACCCTACGCGGCACCACTGACAATCGCCCTGACCAGCGAAAACGCCTCGCAGAGCGCGGGAGGACGCGAAACGTCCGAAACGTCCTCACCTCATCAGACGCTCAAACCACCCGCGAACGTTCCCGTCCCTCGATGATCGCGTCCACCGTCTCCCCCACCGTCAGCCCGGAGGTGTCCAGCCACAGGCCGATGCGCGGGGTCTCCGTCCGCAGGGTGCCGTCCAACTCCTCGACCGTCCACGCGCCGTAGCCGTTCTTCGCCCGGCCCGCCTCTCGTGCCGTCACGGTCGCCGGGGTCGGTGCGAGGACGATCACGTGCAGCGGGCGGGTGCGGATCAGGTCGACGTACGCCGGCAACTCCACGCCCAGCACCACGTCCTGGACGACCGCCGTGAACCCGGCCTCCGCGTACGCGTCCGCCGTCGCCGCCGACAGCCGGTACCGCAACCGGAGTTGGGACTCCCCCTCGCCGCCCGCACCGGGAACGTACTCCTCGCGTCCCGAGACGACCATCCGCCGGAAGACGTCACCCCGGACATGCGCCGCCCTCGGCAACCTCTCCGCCAGCGCCTGCGCGACCGTGGACTTGCCCGCGGCCATCACGCCGGTGATGAGGACGACCCCCTTGAGCAACGTCCGCCCGCCTACTGGCCGTAGGGACCGCTGTTCGTCACCACCGCCGCCTGCGGGCGGATCGGGAGGCGGTTCACGGGGCGGCCCGTCGCGGCGCGTACGGCGGACGCGATCGCCGCCGGGGAGGTGACCACCGGTACCGCGCTGACCGCCTTCGCCCCGAAGGGGGCGACCACGTCACGTTCCTCGACGAGTTTCACGATCTTGATGTCGGGGGTGTCCAGGGCGGTGGGCAGGGCGTAGCCCGTGAGGTCGGGGTGGCGGATCAACCCGCGCGCGGTGCGCAGGTTCTCGGTGAGTGCGATGCCCACGCCCTGGGTTACCCCGCCCTCGATGCGGGCGACCAGCTGGGTCGGGTTCAGGATGCGGCCGACGTCCTGGGCGAGGGCCAACTCGACGACCCGGACCGAGCCCAGCTCGATGTCCACGTCGACGACCGCGCGGATCGCGCAGAAGGCGAGCCCTACGAAGGCGTCGCCCTGGCCCGCCTCGTCCAGGGGCTCGGTCGGGTGCGGGCGGCACTGGGCGGTGGCCCAGAGTTCCTTGCCGTCCAGGGCCTCGGTGACGGTCGTCGAGAGGACGCCGTCGTAGGAGGTGATCTTGCCGTCGGTGATCTGGAGCAGCTCGGTCGACATCCCGAACTTGTGCGCCAGCGGCTGGAGTAGCTGGGTGCGGACCATTTTCGCGGCCCGTTCGACCGCGCCGCCCGATACCCAGGTGTGGCGTCCTCGGCAGCCGGGGCCGGCCGGGGGCTGATCGGTGTCTACGGGGGCAACGTGCACCTCGTCGATACCGAGGGTCTCCTGGACGATCTGCCGGGCGAGCGTGGTGAAGCCCTGGCCGGTCTCGACGGCCGCGCACAGCACCGTAGCGATGCCGTCGTGGACCTTCACGGTGGCCGTGGAGACCTCGTCCGCGCCCTCGGCGCCGAGCATGTGGACCATGCCGAGGCCGTAGCCGACGCCCCGGCGCACCGCGCCCGGTTCGCCCGCGCCCTCGGGGCCGCCGGGCAGCAGCCACTCGTCCTCGGGGGTGTCCTTGGGGAGCTGCGGCAGCGGGAAGTCCCGTACGGCCTGGAGGAGTTCGGCGACCGGCGCCGGGCAGGTCACCGTCTGGCCGGTCGGGAGGACGTCACCGGTGGCCATGGCGTTGCGCAGGCGCAGTTCGGCCGGGTCCATGGCGAGCTTCTTGGCGAGCTTGTCCATCTGCGCCTCGTAGGCGGCGCAGACCTGCATGGCACCCTCGCCGCGCACGTGCCCGGAGGGCGGGTTGTTCGTGCGGACCGCCCAGCCCTCGATGAAGGCGTTCGGGACGACGTACGGGCCGCAGGCGAAGGAGACGGCGGCGGCCAGCGCCTCCGAGGAGGTGTCGGCGTAGGCGCCCGCGTCGAGCAGCACCTGGGCCTCGACCTTGACCAGCCTGCCGTCCTCGTCCGCGTGGTGGCGGTAGCGCAGGAGCGTGGGGTGGCGGTGGGTGTGGCCGAGGAAGGACTCCTCGCGCGTGGCGGTGAGTTTGACCGGGCAGCCGGTCTTCAACGCGAGCAGTCCGAGCGGGAGTTGGAAGCCCTGGTCCTCGCGGTCGGCGGTGGCACCGGGGACGCCGGTGACGACGACCTTCACGCGGTCGGACTCCAGGCCGAAGCAGGCGGCGGCCGTGTCGCGGTCGTTGTGCGGGTCCGTGGAGGCGATGTACAGCTCGACGCCGCCGTCGGGGCGGGGCACGGCGAGACCGGCCTCGGCGCCGATGGGGGCAGGGTCCTGGCGGCCGATGCGGTACAGGCCCTCCACGACGATGTCGGCGACCGCGTCCGGGTCGCCGTGACGCAGCGGGATGTGCCGGATCAGGTTGCCGTCGGGGTGCAGCGGCTCGGCCTCGAAGGCCTGCTCGGGGTCGGTCACCGGGTCGAGTACCTCGTACTCGACCATGATGGCCGCGGCGGCCATCCGCGCGGTGTCGGGGTGGTCGGCGGCGACCGCGGCGATGGGCTCCCCGTGGTGGCGGACGACCTCGGAGGCGAACACCGGTCGGTCGGCCGTGCCCCGGCCGTAGCGGTCCCGGCCCGGCACGTCCTCGTGGGTGATGACGGCCCGTACGCCCGGCATGTCGCGCGCGTGGGACGTGTCGACGGACACGATGCGCGCGTGCGGGTGCGGTGAGCGCAGGACGGCCGCCCAGAGCAGGCCCTCGGCCCACAGGTCGGCCGCGTACGGGAAGGTGCCCTCGGTCTTCGCGCGGGCGTCGGCGGCCGGGAGGGAGGCGCCCAGGCCGTGGCCCGGATGCTCCGCGGCGGGCGCGGCCTCCGTGGTCGCGGTGGCGGCTTCGTTGCTCACGCCTGACCTCCGTCCTGGCCGTAGACCTGGTCCTGCGTGCGCGGGGACTCGAACGCCGACTGGTGGACGCCACCGCCCCCGGGACCCGCCTGGTGGGGAATACGCGCCTCGTCGCCGTCCGACTCAGGTTCGGCGGCAGCGGCGTGCGCCTCACGTTCGGCGACGACTTCCTGTACGGCGTCCAGGACACCCCGGTAGCCGGAGCAGCGGCACAGGTTGCCGCACAGGGCCTGGCGCGCCTCCAGTTCGGTGGGCGCGGGGTTGCCCTCCAGGAGGTCGTGCACGGTCATCGCCATGCCGGGCACGCAGAAACCGCACTGCACGGCACCGCACTTGGCGAGCGCCCGCTGCACGTCGGAGGGCTGACCCTCGACGGCGAGACCCTCGACCGTACGGACCTCGGAGCCGGCGGCGGTGACGGCGGGCACCAGGCAGGAGGCGACGAGCCGTCCGTCGACCTGGACGTTGCAGGCTCCGCACTCGCCCTGCGAGCAGCCGTCCTTGGCGCCCGCGAGGCCGAGGCGTTCGCGCAGCACGTAGAGCAGCGACTCGCCGATCCAGGCGTCGGTGACGGGCCGGTCGGCGCCGTTGACGCGCAACACGTAGGAGGCGAGCGGGTGTTCCTCGCCGGGGATCTTCGGGGCCGGTTCGGCGGCCTCGTCCGGCGCGTCGGGCTCGACGGCCGTCACGGGCGCCTCAGCGGCCTCCGGAGCGTCGTCGGCATCCTCGGCCGCGTCGGCCGCCGCGGACGTCTCAGCGGGCCCCTCGGCGCCCTCCGCGGACCCTTCGCCGTCGTCGCCCGCCGCGCCGCTCCCATGAGCCGACTGTGCGTCGTCCGCGGCGAGTTCGGCGGCGGTGTCGTCGTGGCGGTCGGCGCGCGCGTCGCCGTAGGGGTCGCCAGGGGCTTCGGAACGGGTGTGCGCGTACGGGTCGCCGGGTTCGCCGTACGGCTGCCGGGTCGCTTCGGCGGGCGGCCGGGTGGCGGCCTGCGCCGACACCTCGCCGGTCGTCCCGGACCGGTCGGCCGGGTGTTCCATGCCGTGCCCGTCCGTGCGGGTCCCGGGCCGCTCCGCCACGTCCGCGCCGGACGCCTGCTGTGCCCAGTTCTGGCCCGCGCCGTCCGTCGCCCAGGGCGCGGGCGCGCCGCCGGGCAGGGTGGCCGGAGGGGTGCCGCCCCACTGCTCGACCAAAGCCGAGGTGGTGAACTCGCCCGATTCGTCCGGGAGATCACCACCGGCGACGGGGATCGACCACTCCCCGGTCACGTCACGCCCGGAAGCTCCGCCCCCGTCTGGGGCGTTGGTGTCTTGGAATGTCCACTGGCCGGTGCCGCCGGGGCGGTACGAGAACTGGTCGCCCCCGGCCGTCCCCTGCTGCGGTACGGCGTTCGGGTCGGGCCACTGGACGCCCTCGGCGGGCACCGCCCAGGACCCGGACGACGACGGGTCGGCGTCCGGGGCGGCCTCTATGGGCGGCGGCACATAGCCGTGCCCCGGGGCGGCCAGGAGGGCATCGATGCCCCCTTCGGGGAGTTTCACGAAGGCCGTGGCGCCGTCGTCGTAGTCGCCCTGGGGCAGCGGGTCCCAGCGTCCGCCGCCCTGAGGGGTGCCCTCTCCGTGCTGGTCGTCGGTCACGACAGCGCCCTCCCGAGTGCTCGTCGGGCCAGTGCGGCGACGGTGCGCCGCAGGTGCAGTACCGCGGGCGGAAGCTGTTCCACGGAGCCGTCCTCGGCCGGTACCGGGTCGGGGATGCAGGCCGCGGCGACGTACTCCCCGAAGGCGCTCAGCGCCTCGGGGACGATCGTGCGGCTGTTGTCCCAGTCGATCAGCCGGGCCACCCACTGTTCGGCGTCCAGCGGTCTGAGCGGCATCGGCGCTATGGCTCCGACGGCGCACCTGACCCCGCGCCTGGCGGGGTCGAGGACGACCGCGACGGACGCGACCGAGCGCCCGGGTCCTGTCCTGCCGGTGGCCTTCAGGAAGACCTGCGGGGCGTGCAGCAGCGGCACGCGCACGAAGCCGATGAGTTCGCCGCCGCGCAGCATCTCCACGCCGGCCAACAGGTGCGACACCGGGATCTCCCGGCGGGCTCCGTCCTGGCCCGCGATGATCAGCGTCGCCTCCAGGGCGGCCAGTACGGGCAGCGCGTCACCGGTGGGCGCGGCCGAGGCGATGTTGCCGCCCAGGGTGCCCGCGTTGCGGATCTGCGGCGGGCCCGCGGCACGCGCGGAGGCGGCGAGCGCCGGGATGAGGGCGGCGAAGTCCGGGCGGCCCATCCGGGCATGCGTGAGGCCCGCGCCGAGCAGCGCGTGCCCGTCCTGGTACTGCCACCCGCGGATCTCGCTGATCCGCCCGAGACCGACCAGCGCGCTGGGCCTGAGCTGCCCCGAGTTGACGGCCGCCATGAGGTCGGTGCCGCCGGCCACGGGAACGGCCGTGGGCAGGGCCGTGAGCGCCGCCACGGCCTCGTCCAGCGTTGTGGGCAGCGTGACGGACTGCCCCGCCTGCGGTGCGTGCGTGGTCAAACCGGCTACCCCTTCCCGCTGCCCCACCTGGTCCCACCTGTTGCTGCCGTACGGTACGTGCTGACAGGGCGGACGTGGCAACTCTGGCACATCTTCGCAAGACCCGAGCGCGGGGGTCCGCTAGGAGGCATTCGCCCGTCTCATCCGGGAGATGGTCCGTTTTCGTACGGCATCACCGGTACGCGCAAATTGCCACCCATCGGGGACTCTTGGGGGCTTTTCCCCTTACGGGTTCCGCGCGTTCTCACGCGCGCGGGGGCGGGCCGTCCTTGGGTCGGCCGAGCACTCCGGGGCGACGTTGCCATGGCAGTGGTCCGGTGGGCGGACGGTAGGCGACGCCCAGGGCGTCGAGGCGCGCGTAGTGGGCGGTCATCCGGCGCTCGAAGTCGGCGAAGTCCCGTTCCCCGGGCGCCGGAAGAGCGCTCCAGGCGACCTCGGCGAAGGCCGCGAGCCGGGGGAACGTCTGGTAGTCCACGCGTGCGTGGTCCTCCATCACCTCGGTCCACACGTTGGCCTGCGTGCCCAGCACATGACGGGCCTCGGCCTCGCTGAGCTGCTCGGGAACCGGCTCGAAGCGGTAGACGTCCTCCAGGGTGCGCACATGGGCGATCGGCACCGGCTCGTCCTCGCCCGGAGCCTGCCGCCAGTCCAAGTACACATACTGCTCAGGGCACATGACGACGTCGTGCCCCGCGCGGGCGGCGGTGATCCCGCCCTCGTACCCACGCCAGGACGACACGACCGCCCCGTCCGCGAGCCCGCCCTCCAGGATCTCGTCCCACCCGACAAGCCTTCTCCCGCGCGCGGAGAGCCACTTGTCGAAGTGTCCGATGAACCAGGACTGCAACTCGTCCTCGTCCGCGAGCCCGAGTTCCGCGATGCGCGCCTGCGCGGTCGGCGACTGCTTCCACTGGTCCTTGAGGCATTCGTCACCGCCGACGTGAATGAACTCCGAGGGGAACAGCTCCAGGAGTTCCTCGAACACCCCCTCGTAGAACCGCAGGGTGTTGTCAGTGGGGGCCAGTACGTTGGGGTTGATCCCCCAGTTGTCCCAGACGGAGAGGGAGTTGCCCCCCTCGATCGATGCAGTGATGACGTCGGTGTTGCCGAGTTCCGGATACGCGGCGATGGCGGCCTGCGAGTGTCCCGGTACGTCGATTTCCGGGATGACGGTGATATGCCGCTCGGCCGCGTAGGCGACGATCTCCCGGATGTCGTCCTGCGTGTAGAAGCCGCCGTGGGGCTTGTCGTCCCACAGCGGTGAGGCACGGTGGCCGAATTTCGTACGGGCCCGCCAGGAGCCGATCTCGGTCAGCTTCGGGTAGCGGTTGATCTGTACGCGCCACCCCTGGTCGTCCGTCAAGTGGAAGTGGAAGACGTTGAGTTTGTGCGCCGCCATGAGATCCAGGTAGCGCAGGACGCCTTCCTTGGGCATGAAGTGCCGGGCTACGTCGAGCATGAGGCCGCGCCAGCGGAAACGTGGGGAGTCCTGGATCGTGAGATGCGGCACGGCCCAGGTCCGACCGCGGTCGAGCGGAGCCCTGCGATACGCGTCGGGGCCGAGGAGTTGACGGAGCGTCTGGGCGCCCCAGAAAACCCCGGCCGGGCTGCCGCCCTCGATGAAGACCCCGTTCGAGTCACTGACGAGGCGGTACTCCTCGGGGCCGAGCGCGTCGTCGAGTTGAAGCCCGATGCCGCCGTCGCGGGCGTCGTCGAGTTCCCGCCCCTCGTGCAGCGGCAGACCGGTGGCCTGCTGGAGGGCAGTGCGCATCCAGTTGCCGACGCCTTCCGTCGCGTCGCCGGCGTAGAGCTTGGAGCGCTTCGTCAGCCGCACCTCGCCGGAACCGACGGCAACACTGCGGGGCTGAGGAATCAGTTCGGTCACGTCAGTCCTTAACCGCTCCGCCCAGCCCCGAGACCAGACGTCGCTGTACGAGTACGAAGAACACCAGCACCGGAATCGTCATCACCGTGGAGGCCGCCATGACCCCGCCCCAGTCAGGATCGTCCGGCTTGTAGAAGACAAGGAGGGCCATCGGCAGGGTCGACTGGGAAGTGTCGCTGATGATGAAGGACTTGGCGAAGAGGAAGTCGTTCCAGGCCGAGATGAAGGAAAACACGCTCGTGGCGACCAACCCCGGGAAGACGAGCGGGAAAAGGATCTGCCACAGGAATCGCGACCGGCTCGCCCCGTCGATGTACGCGGCCTCCTCCAGCGCGTCCGGTACGGCTTTCACGAACCCCCGCAGCATCCAGATCGCGAACGGCAGCGAGAACGCGATCTGAGGCAGGATCAGCGCCCCCAGCGTGTTCAGCAGCCCGAGCCCCCGCATGGTGAAGAACAGCGGGATCGTCAGCGCTTCCACGGGCACCATCTGGGCCACCAGGAACATGATCAGGAGGGTGGTCCGGAAGCGGAACCGGAATCGCGTCACCGCCGTAGCGGCGAGAAAGGCGATCAACGCCGAGACGATGACCACCGAGCCCGCCACGACAAGGCTGTTGACGAAGTAACGGCCGAATTCCTGCTGCCCGAACACCCGCCGGAACGAGTCCAGAGAGGGCGCGAGCGTCCACGGCCGGGGCTCGCTCGACTCGATCTCCCCGGCCGGTTTGAAAGCGCTGAGCACCATCCAATAGAGGGGGAAGGCGACGACGACCGCGATCAGCAGCGCCGAGGCCTCGGCAGCGAGCCGCCAGGGCCGCCGGGGTCGTCGTACAAAGCCGCCAAGACCGCGAAGCAGACTCACAGCTCCTCCCCCTGCCTGCGCAGCAGGCGCAGATAGACCAGCGTGACGGCGAGCAGCATCAGCAGCATGACGACACCGATCGCCGAACCGAGGCTGTACTTCGAGGACGCGAACGCCTGTTGGTAGGCGTACACGTTCAGCACGAGGTTCTGGCCCGCGATGCCGCCGCCGTTGGTCATGACGTAGATCTGGGTGAAGACCTTGAAGTCCCAGATGACGGACTGAATGGTCACGACGGTCAGGATCGGCCGCAGCATCGGCGTCAGCACGGACCGCCAGATCCGCCACTGCGAGGCCCCGTCCAGCGCGGCGGCCTCCAGCACCTCGGAGGGCACGGCACGGATCCCGGCGTAGACGGTCACCATCACGAACGGGAAGGAGCACCACACCACTTCGAGCAACACGAGGAAGAACGCGCTCAGCCGCCCGTACGTCCAGGAGTGATCTCCGAGGCCGAGGATGCGATTCACCGGCCCGAAGTCAGGGTCGAAGAGCAGCAACCAGACCGTGGAACCAGTGACCGCCGGTGTCGCCCAAGCGCCGAGCGCGGCCAGCATCAACACCAGCCGAGGCAAGGCCCGCACCCGCGTGAGCAACACGGCGAGCGCACACCCGACAGCGAGCGTCGACACCACACACGCCCCCGCGAACAACACGGTGGCCACCAGCACTTGCCAGAACTGACTGTCCGAGAAGAGCGCGGAGTAGTTCCCGAACCCCTCGAAGGCAGTCGGCTCCCCACCACTGACCTGGGCTTGCGTGTACTGGAAGAAGGAGATCAGGCCGAGCTGATAGATCGGGTAGACCAACAGCCCACCAAGGACCACAAGAGCCGGGGCAAGATACAACCAAGGCGTACCTGAACGCCCTTGGGGGCGCGGGGAACTGCGCGACAAGCCACGACGCTCCCGCACCCGCGAACGCTCCACAACAACCGAGCTATTAGGCGCCACCGGATCAACCCGCAGAGCTAAACGCCGCGTTCATCTTCTTCGCCGCGTCCTTAGAAGCCGCCGCCACGTCCTTCTTCCCGCTGATGACCTCCTGCAGCATCGTCGGCAGCACCAGCGAAGAATCGATCTCCGACCAACCGGGCGACGCAGGCACGAACTTCGTCCCCGCAGCCAGGGTCTGAACGAACGGCTTCTCGAACGGCACCTTCGCCGCAGCCGCATCCCGGACGTCGGTGAACGTCGGCAGGAACCCCATCGCGTCGAACATGGACGCCTGCGTAGCCTTCGAGGTGAGCTGCTCCATCAGATCCACCGCCAGCGTGCGGTGCGACGTGCTCTTCAGGACACCGATGTTGTTGCCCCCGGCGAACGCGGGAGCGACAGACCCGGACGCGACCCCCGGCAACGGCACGACCGCGTACTTGCCCTTGACCTTGCCCGCCTCGACAGCCGTGTGGCTGAAGTCGCCCCCGATCGCCATCCCCGCCTTGCCGGCGGCGAACGCGGTGATCGTGTCGTTGCCGCCCATCACCGCGCACTTGGCGGCGGGACAGTTGTCGCTCGTGAAGAGGGAGGTGTAGGCCTTGATGCCCTTCTGCGCGGCGGCACTGTCGATCCCGGAGGTGTACGAACCCCCCTTGGCGGTGGCGAGTTCACCACCGTTGGCCCACACGAAGGGCATCGCGCCGTACGTGTAGGCGCCGCCGACGACCAGGCCGTAGAGGTCGGACTTCGCCTTGTGGATCTTCCGGGCGGTGGCTGCCAACTCGGCCATGGACTTGGGGGGTTGCAGGCCCAGGTCCTTGAACACGTCGGTGCGGTAGTACAGGGCGCGGACGCCGACGTAGAACGGGGAGCCGTACGTCTTGCCGTCGACCGTGACGGACTGCTTCGCGGTCGGGTCGGTGTCCTTGGCCTCACTCCACGCGCCGAACTCCTTGGTGACGTCGAGGAGTCCGCCGTCCTTCACATAGCCGGCCGTGTCGGTGTTGCCGTACTCCATGACGTCGGGCGCGGACTTCGGGTCGTTGAAGGCGGCCTTGACGCGCTGGGCGCGGGTGTCGATCGGGATGTACTCGACGTCCACCTTGGTGCCCTTGTGGGCCTTCTCGAAGGCGGTGACCACGGAGTCGACGACCTTCGCCTTCGGGTCGTTGCCGACCTCCTGGAAGAGCCACACCCGCAGGGTGCCGCTCTGGTCGTCCTTGTCCGAGGACGAGTTGTCGGAGGTCTGGGGCGCGCAGCCGGCGACGACAGCGGCAGCCGCCAGGAGTACGGCGAATCTGGGGGCGAGCTTCATGGAGCGTTCCTCCGGGAATCCGGGCGTGCGTTGCAACATATGCAATGGGCGTTTCGCTCTGCACAACACCACGGAGATTAAGGAGTAGATGAACGCGGCCACAAGAGGTCTCAACCACTTCGTGACACGCGAAAGCCAGCCGAAAAGCCGTCGAAACATGCAAAAGGCCCTCAGGGCGCACCGAAGCGCGCCCTGAGGGCCTCAGAAACCAAGAGCCTCAGAAAGTCAGACCGGCCGAACGGCTACTTGTCGCCGCCCTTGCCCTTGTCGCCGTCGCCACCCGAGCCCATGGACTCGTAGATCTCCTTGCACATGGGACACACCGGGTACTTCTTCGGGTCGCGGCCCGGCACCCAGACCTTCCCGCACAACGCCACCACGGGAGTGCCGTCGAGGGCGCTCGCCATGATCTTGTCCTTCTGGACGTAATGGGCGAAGCGCTCATGGTCCCCGTCGCCGTGCGACACCTGGGGCGTCGGCTCTACGAGGGTCCCCGTACCAGTCCCGCGCTCGGGCTCAAGAGTGCTCATACGGCCAAGGGTACTGAAGCTCACGGGCATCAGTTCCGCGAAGGGTCGTTCAGTTCGGGGATCGGTTCAAGGATCGGTTCAGGGATCAGTTCAGCGAGGCGTCGTCCGGATACGTCGCCACCATCGCCAGCTCACTGCGCTGGCGGCGCAGCACCTCGCGCCAGAGTCTCTCCGGGGACGGCGAGGACACGTCGCCGGGCTCCGACTCGACGACGTACCAGGCGCCCTCCACCAGTTCAGACTCCAGCTGCCCGGGTCCCCAGCCGGCGTATCCGGCGAAGATCCGCAGCGAGCCGAGCGCCGAGGCGAGCAGCTCCGGCGGGGCCTCCAGGTCGACGAGTCCGATCGCGCCGTGCACGCGCCGCCAGCCGAGCGGGGCGCGCTCGCCGGCCGCGCCGCCCGGGATGACGGCGACGCCGAGGGCCGAGTCCAACTGCACCGGCCCGCCCTGGAAGACGACGCCCGGCTCGCCGGCGAGATCCGCCCAGCCCTCCAGGATGTCGCCGACGTCCACAGGAGTCGGCCGGTTGAGGACGACACCGAGGGAGCCCTCCTCGTCGTGGTCGAGAAGGAGCACCACCGCGCGGTCGAAGTTCGGGTCCGCCAGGGCGGGTGTTGCCACGAGCAACCGCCCTGTGAGCGAGGACACCTCGGTCATGCCTGACATGATCCCGCATCTTCCCCGTGATGGGGGACGCAATGCGGGTACCAGAGTGCATGCAGCTCAGGGCGCACCGAAGCGTCCTCCGCGCACACCCCCACCCCGTGACCCCATGTGTCCGATTGAGAACGGTTCGTGTTGTGACACAGCTATGACGTGGCTGAGCGGTCCTCGGGCTTACAGGAGGGGGGTGGGCGGCGATTACTCTGTCTCTTCGGCCCCTGCCCAACTCCACGGAACGCGAGATTCATGACCGTCAACGGCTCAGACGACGTACTGCTTGTCCACGGCGGAACCCCGCTGGAGGGCGAGATCCGTGTCCGCGGTGCGAAGAACCTCGTACCCAAGGCCATGGTCGCCGCCCTGCTGGGCAGTGAGCCAAGTCGACTGCGCAACGTACCGGACATCCGAGACGTTCGTGTCGTACGCGGACTCCTGCAACTGCACGGGGTGACGGTCCGTCCGGGTGAGGAGCCGGGCGAGCTGGTGCTCGATCCGTCGCACGTGGAGAGCGCCAACGTCGCCGACATCGATGCCCACGCGGGCTCGTCGCGCATCCCGATCCTGTTCTGCGGTCCGCTCCTTCACCGGCTCGGGCACGCGTTCATCCCGGGGCTCGGCGGCTGTGACATCGGCGGCCGGCCGATCGACTTCCACTTCGAGGTGCTGCGGCAGTTCGGCGCGAAGATCGAGAAGCGGGCGGACGGCCAGTACCTGGAGGCCCCGCAGCGGCTGCGCGGCACGAAGATCCAGCTGCCGTACCCGTCCGTCGGCGCGACCGAACAGGTGCTGCTGACGGCGGTGTTGGCGGAGGGCGTCACCGAACTCGCCAACGCGGCCGTGGAACCGGAGATCGAGGACCTCATCTGCGTACTGCAGAAGATGGGCGCGATCATCGCCATGGACACCGACCGCACGATCCGCATCACCGGTGTGGACTCGCTCGGCGGCTACACCCACGCGGCCCTCCCGGACCGTCTGGAGGCCGCGTCCTGGGCGTCCGCGGCGCTGGCGACCGAGGGCAACATCTACGTCAAGGGCGCGCAGCAGCGCTCGATGATGACGTTCCTCAACACCTACCGGAAGGTGGGCGGTGCCTTCGCGATCGACGACGAGGGCATCCGCTTCTGGCACCCCGGCGGGCAGTTGAAGTCCATCGCGCTCGAAACGGACGTGCACCCCGGCTTCCAGACGGACTGGCAGCAGCCCCTGGTCGTCGCCCTCACCCAGGCGACGGGCCTCTCCATCGTGCACGAGACGGTCTACGAGTCCCGGCTGGGCTTCACCTCCGCGCTCAACCAGATGGGCGCGCACATCCAGCTCTACCGCGAGTGCCTGGGCGGCTCCCACTGCCGCTTCGGCCAGCGCAACTTCCTGCACTCGGCGGTCGTCTCGGGCCCGACCCGCCTCCAGGGCGCCGACCTGGTCATCCCCGACCTCCGCGGCGGCTTCTCGTACCTCATCGCCGCGCTGGCGGCCCAGGGCACGTCCCGCGTCCACGGCATCGACCTCATCAACCGCGGCTACGAGAACTTCATGGAGAAGCTCATGGAGCTGGGCGCGAAGGTCGAACTCCCGGGCAAGGCCCTGGGTTAAGCATCTGTAGTACGACGATGGGGCGGCCACCCTGACCGGGTGGTCGCCCCATTCGCGTTACTTGAGCCTCGTACGCAATCCCGTCGCGTACGCGAAGGCCTACTTGCCCTTGGCGGCTTCCTTGAGCTTCGAGCCCGCGGACACCTTGACGCTGTAACCGGCGGGGATGTTGATCGGGTCGCCGGTCTGCGGGTTGCGCGCGGTGCGAGCGGCACGGTGGGTGCGCTCGAAGGTCAGGAAGCCGGGGATCGTGACCTTCTCGTCGCCCTTGGAGACGATCTCGCCGACGGTCTCGGCGAACGCGGCCAGAACGGCGTCGGCGTCCTTGCGGGTCACCTCGGCACGGTCGGCCAGCGCGGCCACCAGCTCACTGCGGTTCATGTTGTTACTCCCGTGTTCTTCTTGCCGTTTGAGGCGTGCCACGCGGCGGAGCCGCATATCGGGCACGGTGAAGCCGATGCTGCCAGGGTCCTCGGTGAGTCCCCGGACCCGGGTCCGTCGTCCAGACCCTCGCGCCCGAAGACGCATCCTGCCCCTACCTGCGGCGGGAAAGCCAATCCGGCACCCGTAGGAGTCGCGAGAACACCCTTGGGAGTCACACGAAGAGCGCCACGCCCTCTGCGTGATGACGCTCCGTCGGCTCCCGGCAGCGAGGGCCGGGCCTGGAAGGCCCGAAACCTGGCCGCCACGATAAACGGCCGCCGAAGGCCCCGGGTTCCGCGACGCGCCGGTGTGCGCTCGGCCGTGGCGATCCTCACAACCGCCGCACACCCGCCGCACACCCGCCGTTCGAGGGGTTCTACGACGCGGAGGGCGCCGTCGAGGCCGCCGCCGCTCCCGCCGCCTTCGCCGCGTCGCGCACCGCGCCCGCGACCGCGCCGGCGACCTTGTCGTTGAAGACGCTGGGGATGATGTAGTTCGCGTTCAGCTCGTCCTCGGTCACCACGTTCGCGAGTGCGCTCGCCGCGGCCAGCATCATCTCGGTGTTGACGGTGCGGGACTGCGCGTCCAGCAGACCGCGGAAGACACCCGGGAAGACCAGCACGTTGTTGATCTGGTTCGGGAAGTCCGAGCGGCCCGTGGCGACAACCGCGGCCGTCTGACGGGCGATCGTCGGGTCGACCTCGGGGTCCGGGTTCGCGAGCGCGAACACGATCGCGCCCTCGGCCATCGCGGCCACGTCGTCGCCGTCGAGGACGTTCGGGGCGGAGACGCCCACGAAGACGTCGGCGCCGCGCACGGCCTCCTTCAGGGTGCCGGTGAGGCCGTCGGGGTTGGTGTTGTCGGCGATCCAGCGCAGCGGCGAGTCGGGCTTGGCGTCGACCAGGTCCTCGCGGCCCGCGTGCACGACACCGTGGATGTCGGCGACGACCGCGTTCTTGACGCCGGCGGCGATCAGCAGCTTGAGGATGGCCGTACCGGCCGCGCCCGCGCCGGACATGACGACCCGGATGTCACCGATGCCCTTGCCGGCGACCCGCAGCGCGTTCGTCAGCGCGGCGAGCACCACGATCGCGGTGCCGTGCTGGTCGTCGTGGAAGACGGGGATGTCGAGGGCCTCGCGCAGCCGGGCCTCGATCTCGAAGCAGCGCGGCGCGGAGATGTCCTCCAGGTTGATGCCGGCGAAGCCCGGGGCGATCGCCTTGACGATCGCGACGATCTCGTCGGTGTCCTGGGTGTCCAGGCACAGCGGCCAGGCGTCGATGTCGGCGAAGCGCTTGAAGAGGGCCGCCTTGCCCTCCATGACCGGCATGGCGGCCATCGGGCCGATGTTGCCCAGACCCAGGACCGCCGAGCCGTCCGTCACGACCGCGACGGTGTTGCGCTTGATGGTGAGGCGGCGCGCGTCCTCGGGGTTCTCCGCGATCGCCATGCACACGCGGGCCACGCCCGGGGTGTAGATCATGGAGAGGTCGTCACGGTTGCGGATCGGGTGCTTGGACTGCATCTCGATCTTGCCGCCGAGGTGCATGAGGAACGTACGGTCCGAGACCTTGCCCAGCGTGACGCCCTCGATGCCGCGCAGCTGCTGGACGATCTCGTCGGCGTGCGCCGTGGACGTCGCCGCGATGGTGACGTCGATACGGAGCTTCTCGTGGCCGGAGGCGGTCACGTCGAGGCCGGTCACCGAGCCTCCGTGGGACTCCACGGCCGTGGTGATCTGGGATACCGCCGTTCCGCTGGCGGGCACCTCCAGACGGACCGTGATCGAGTAGGAGACGCTGGGCGCCGTAGCCATGGCCGACTTCCTCTGCTTTCACCGTTGAGCTGAGTACGCGTTCCGATGGTCGCACCTACTACCGGGTAGGCGTTAGCCGCCCCCGATTGCGAACGTTTTGTTCGCAAGAAAAAGAGGCCCCCGTCACTTTTCCCGTGACGGGGACCTCTCTGACAAGCAATGACACCGACCCGCCATGCTCGCCTCGCGGCAAGTGGTCGCTCTAAGCGACGAAGGTTGGGCCCGGGGGCTTGGATCGGGCCGGTGTCACATCCAGGCTAACAAACAGATCCCGTAAGACCATTCCCATCCCGAAGGTTCACCGTATTAGTCCCTGAGAAGGTCCGGCACCCCGTTCGCGTCCGGCTCGTCCCGCTCGGCCGAGACGACCGTGAGCTGCTGGGTCGCGCGGGTGAGAGCGACGTACAGGACACGGAGCCCGGCGGGCGACTCGTCGGCGATCTCCGCAGGCGAGACGACCACCGTCGCGTCGTACTCCAGCCCCTTGGCCTCCAGGCTGCCGAGGGCCACGACCCGGTCCCCGAGGCCGGTGAGCCAACGGCGGGCCTCCTCGCGGCGGTTCATGGCGACGACCACGCCCACCGTGCCGTCGACGCGGTCGAGCAGCTGGGCGGCCTCCGCGCGGACCGACTCCGACAACGAGTTCCGTACGACGGCGAAGTGGGGCTTCACTCCCGTCGAGCGGACCGCGGACGGGGACTCGGAGCCGGGCATCGCCAGGGCCAGGACCTTCGCCGCCAGTTCCGCGATCTCGGCCGGGTTGCGGTAGTTGACCGTGAGGGTGAAGCGGCGGCGGGGGCGGGAGCCGAGGGCCTCGTCACGGGCCTCGGCGGCCTCGTCGGGGTCGGACCAGGAGGACTGGGCCGGGTCCCCTACGACCGTCCAGGTGGCGTGCCGGCCACGGCGGCCGACCATGCGCCACTGCATCGGGGTGAGGTCCTGGGCCTCGTCGACGATGACGTGGGCGTATTCGACGCGCTCCTGGGCGAGCCGCTCGGCCCGTTCGCGCTGCGACTCCTCGCGCGTCGGCATCAGCTCTTCGAGGCCGGTGAGCTGGTCCAGCGGGTCCAGGTCGCGCCGCTTGCGGGGGCGGGCCGGGGTGCCGAGGATCGCCTGGAGTTCGTCGAGGACGGCCACGTCGTGGACCGAGAGGCCGTCCCGCTTCAGTGCGCGGGCGACCCTGCGGACCTCGCCGGGGTTGAGGATGCGCCGGGCCCAGCGGCCGAGCTTGCGCTCGTCGGACATGGACTCCAGGACGGCGCGCGGGGTGAGTTCGGGCCACCAGGCGTCGAGGAACGCGATGAAGTCGTCCTCGCTCGCGATGTCCTCGTCGAAGGACGAGCGCAGTTCGGCGGCCAGCTCGGGGTCCGTGTGCCGCCCGGCCGAGCCGGAGCGCTCCCACAGGGCGTCCAGGAGGAGCTTGCGGGCGCGCGGGCGCAGCATGTTGACCGGGGCCGTACCGCTGAGCGCGCTCTGCCGGACGCGCTCCAGGTCGGCGGCCTCCAGTTCGAGCCGGCGCCCGAAGGCGACGACCCGCAGCCGGTTCGGCGCGTCGCTCAGCTCCAGGGCCCCGCGCGCGGCCTTCCGCAGCACCGCGAGCATCCGGTACGAGCCCTTGGCGCGGGCCACGGCCGGGGAGTCGTACAGGGTGGCCTCGGCGCCGTCGACGAGCGAGCCGATGGCCCGGATGGCGACCTGGCCCTCCTCGCCGAGGGACGGCAGGACGCCCTCCGTGTACGCCACCAGCAGCGGGGTGGGCGAGACGATGAGGATGCCGCCCGCGTACCGGCGCCGGTCCTGGTAGAGCAGGTAGGCGGCGCGGTGCAGCGCGACGGCCGTCTTGCCGGTCCCCGGGCCGCCCTCGACGTACGTCACCGAGGCGGCGGGGGCGCGGATCACCAGGTCCTGCTCGGCCTGGATCGACGCCACGATGTCGCGCATGGTGTGGCTGCGGGCCTGGCCGAGCGCGGCCATGAGGGCGCCGTCGCCGATGACGGCGAGCTGCTCGCCTTCGAGGAAGGCGGTCAACTCCGGCCGCATCAGGTCGTCTTCGACCCCGAGGACCCGCCGCCCCTTCGACCGGATGACCCGGCGCCGTACGACACGCCCCGGGTCGACCGGCGTCGACCGGTAGAAGGGCGCCGCGGCGGGCGCCCGCCAGTCGATGACGAGGGGCGCGTACTCGGAGTCCAGGACTCCGATACGGCCGATGTGCAGGGTCTCGGCGATGTCGGCGGTCTGGTCGTCCCGGACAGCGCCTTCGGCCGGCTCCACGGCGGTGTAGGCGCCGTCGGGCCCCTTCTTGCCGTCCTCGCCGAGCAGGAGGTCGATCCTGCCGAAGAGAAAGTCCTCGAACTCGTTGTTGAGCCGGTTGAGGTGGATACCGGCGCGGAACACCTGTGCGTCCCGTTCGGCGAGCGCGCCGGGCGTGCCGACCTGACCGCGTTTGGCCGCGTCGTTCATGAGGAACTCGGCCTCGTGGATCTTCTCTTCGAGCCGCCGGTACACCCGGTCCAGGTGTGCCTGTTCGACGCTGATCTCCCGGTCCCGTAGTGAATCCTGGGCGGATTTGTCGGACACCGTGTCGAGCGCGGTCTCCTGTTGAGCCTGTGCGGCCACCGGGCCCCCTTCTGACGTGCTGGGCAGCCGTCAACCGTACGCGAAAGTAAGGCTCTGTAGCGAGGGGCGTGCCCGGTGGATCTTGACAAAGACGCGGGGCCCGGCACGCGCACCTGCCGCGTTCCGGACCCCACACACCACAACCGGCCAGTTGTTCGGTGCTTTACGCGTCGACCGCCACGAGCTTCTTGCCGTCGAAGGTCATGACCTCGAAGTGGTCGATCTCGTTCGGCGTGAAGGCCGCGCCGCCCTGGGCGTAGAGCGGGTTCTTGGCCTCGGCCTTGGTGGCGTTCGCGATGCCGTAACCCCAGGCCGGGACCGACCAGGAGCTCATGGTCTCGCGCTCGCCGTTCTTGCCGACGGCGATCAAGGAGCACTTCAGCGGGCCCTTGACGTTCTTGAGCTCGACGACCCCGAGGGTGCCCCAGTCCTTCTTGGACATCGCCACGGTCGCGGTCACCTTGGTGCTCGCGTCCGTCGCCGTGACCTTGTCGGACAAAGTGTCGAAGGTGGTCTTGGCGGTGGACACCGCCACGCTGCCCTTCTGGCCCGAACTGTCGCCGCCGTTGGCCGCGATGACGGCCAGCGGTCCCGCGATGATCAGGGCCGCCGCGGCGGCGATCATGTAGAAACTGCGGCGACGCTTCAGGGCTCGACGGTCGCCGACGTCGTCGACCAGCCGCTCCACCAGCCGGGGACTGGGTTTCGCGGCCAGGGACTCGGCGATCGCCGGGGTGCCGGTGCCCGGCAGATCCGCGAGCGCCGCCAGCATCGGTTCCATCCCGGCCAGCTCGTCGAGCTGCTGGGCGCACCATTCACAGGTCGCGAGATGGGCCTCGAAAGCGGTTGCTTCGGCGTCGTCGAGAATCCCGAGGGCGTAGGCGCCGACGGTCTCGTGTTCGTTCGAGCCCTGAGATCCCTGCATGGAACCAGGACTACCCGTTCCGTATCCCCCGTAAATGCTCATGCCGTCACCCCCCGCTCCTCCAGAGCAAGCTTCATCGATCGAAGGGCGTAGAACACCCTTGAGCGCACCGTGCCACTGGGGATGCCAAGCGTCTCGGCCGCCTCATTGACGGTACGCCCCTTGAAGTACGTCTCGACGAGCACCTCCCGGTGGGCCGGGGTCAGGTCGTCCAGCGCGTCCGACAGTGTCATCAGCCACAACGCCTTGTCGATCTCGTCCTCCGCGGGGATGACCTCCAGCGGCGACGGGTCCACCTCCTGCGGCCGGGCCTGCCGGCTGCGGTGACCGTCGATGACGATGCGCCGTGCCACCGTCACAAGCCAGGGTCGTACCGATCCGGTCGCTCGATTGAGCTGGCCGGCGTTCTTCCAGGCCCGGATGAGCGTCTCCTGCACCACGTCCTCGGCACGTTGCCGGTCCCCGGCGACGAGCCGCAACACATAGGCGAGCAAGGGTCCGGCGTGCTCTCGGTACAGGGCACGCATCAGCTCCTCATCAGGTTCCGAGGACTGGGACATGCGATGTCGGGCCCTCGGTGCGTGTTCATTGGCCACGACGGAATCCTTGCGCACGCCCACCTCCGGTGTCCGGGGGTTCCCCCGGTCGGTCGCTCAGGGAGAGGTACGCGGACGGGTGCGGGAGTGTTCAACGCGAGGCGACAGTTTTCTTGGAAGTGACGTGACGAGCGGGA
Source organism: Streptomyces prunicolor (assembly GCF_045162825.1). Taxonomy (NCBI): domain Bacteria; kingdom Bacillati; phylum Actinomycetota; class Actinomycetes; order Kitasatosporales; family Streptomycetaceae; genus Streptomyces; species Streptomyces prunicolor. Next base: position 4,204,941 of record NZ_CP108676.1, read on the forward strand.
CATGAGTGCACATTCCCACCGTACGATCTTTACATTTCCACCACACGAGCAAGATCACGCGGGCTGCCCGTGCCGCGCCGGAGTGAAACGCACTGTTGTCGAAATCACTTCGACAATTGACGTCCCGTCACTCCACAGAAGCCGCATAAGGGATTCTCAGGCTCGGGCGAGCGCAGCGCGCCGACGATGCCGAGCCACTCTTTCGCGGTTCCCGCAGACCTCACTGGAGCACCAACGCCTCCGCCGCCCCCGGGACGTATCGAGATAAACGATCGGGCAGTTGTCCCCCTCGCACTCCCTCAGCGAGGCCCGCGCGACGGGATCGGTGAGCAGTTCCACGACGTCCCGAGCGATGACTGCGAGCAACGCACCGCACCCCGGAGTCCCGTCCAACTCCCGCACCAGCACGCCCTCTTCATCGCGTACGGCACGGGGGGCGGGGGGTGCGGCGCGGGCGAGGTCGTTGACGCGGGCGAGGGCGAGGTCGTGGGGCCGGGTGTCGTTCGACGGTCTGCTGCGCACCAACTGGCTTATCTGCCCGCGCAGTTCACGAAACCCGACAAGCCAGCCGAAATCGACGTGCGCGAGCGGGGTGGTCGCGGGGACGAGCCCTGATCGGACGATCCACGCGCGGAGCGGCTCCGGCGCGTCGAGCCGTTCCTCGGGGTGCGTGGTCGCGAGGAGATCCAGACAGATCCGCCCGGCGTCGAAACGCAGCTCGTACGGGGCCATGGTCGAACCCAGTGCCATGTGCCTGTCACCGCCTAGGGATTGCCCCGGTCGGGAAACCGTTGTCTCTACAGTGCCTGCCCGCTCGCGTGGCCGGAACCCCTTGGGGCTTGTCGGCGCAGGGCGGGGTCATCCAGGTCAGCTCGTGGTGGCTCGCTCGCTTCTCAGTGCAGGTCGGTGGAATCCAGCCCGTCCGGGGACTTCCGTTAAACGCACTGTAGTGCGGGGGCGGAGTCGGCATCATGCAAGACGTGATCACCACGGAGTACGACGGCTGCGGCAAGTGCCTGGTAGTGGTGCGGCGGTTATCACGGAAGTCGGATGCAACGTCATCGCCGGAACGACAGCTTGATCAGTCGTTGGCGGCCGTGGCGTCGGTAGGCGGACACGTGATCGCGTTCGCGGACGACATGGAGGTCAGCGGAGCTACGGACCCGCTCACGCGTCCGGGGCTTGGTCCGTGGCTGCGGGGGGAGATGGGTCCGTACTCGGGAATCGTGGGTGCGGCCGTTGACCGCATCGGGCGCAACCAGCGAGACGTCCTCAACACCGCATACGCCATCCACGAGGCAGGGCGCATTCTGGTGACCTACGGGCATGACGGCCCGTGGGACCTAACCGACCCGGCAGACGAGATGAGGCTCAGTATGGAGAGCTTCGGAGCGCAGATGGAGCTTCGGGCGATCCAGAAGCGCAACCGTGACGAGACCCGCCGGGCCCGGGATGCGGGTGAGCCGAAGCAGATGAACCCCTACGGGTACCGCTACGTGCGCCTGGTCCCGATGGGCAAGGTGGATCATGTGGAGGTCGACCCGGTGGCCGCCGAGATCATCCGGAAGGTCGCCGAGCGCATCCTGACTGACACCACGGGGAAGATCACCACGTACACGGAAGCCGCGCGGCTGACGCGGGCGGGGGTTCCGTCGCCACGTGATCACCGGGCGGTCATGTACGGGCGGGAGCCGAAAGGGACGCCGTGGACCGGTCCGGCGATCCGGAACATCCTCACCAGCGAGGCATCCCTAGGGTTCCTGATGCACCAGGGCCGCCCGGTCATCGGCAGGGACGGGCACCCGGTACGGCTGGCGCCGCCGCTGTGGGACCACGCCACCCGGGATGAGCTGATCAAGGCCACCGCGCCGAAGCAGCAGCGCACCCGCCGGGGCAGCCGGGCGCCGAAGGGGACACGGCTCCTGTCCGGACTGGCGTACTGCGGGACGTGCGGACGGCGCCTCAAGGTGACCGGCGGGGAGGCGGACACCATCACCTACGTGTGTAACGGGCGGTTCATGGGCATTGCAGCTTCCCAGGACTGCAAGCCCGCCCCCACCATGCGGACACACCTGTTGGACGCCGAGGTCACCACGTGGTTCCTGGCACGGTACGGCGCGGGTCAGGTGATGCGCCGAGAGTACGACCCGGGCACCGGCTACGCCGCCCGCATCACCGCGCTGGAACACGACCGCAAGCGGCTGCGGGAGGACCGGTCGGCAGGCCTGTACGACGCCGACGACGACGCGGCATGGTTCCGCACCGAGTACGCCCGCATGGGACGCGAGATCACCGAACTGAGGGCACTGCCCGACCGGGCCCCCTCGATGCGCATGATGCCCACCGGCCAGACCATCGCCGACGCGTGGCACAACGCCCCCGACGACGCGGCCCGCCGGGAAATCCTCACCGGCTACGACGTCCGCGCAGCCCTCCATCCCGCCGCCGCCCCGCAACGCGTCCGCATCACCGGCGCCACCCTCTTGCAGGAAGAGGCTGCCTGACACCCAGCACACGCCAGGGGACCGGCGCAGGGACACCGTTCCGCCGGTCCCCACGCATGCCCACACACAAACGATCCTGCTTCTGTCCCCGGCACAGTCCCCGCCGTGCCCCGCCCACCCACCCGTGCAACCCCGCCGTAGCGCGCCCGTCACCGAGAGCCCAGCGTCATGCCCCGCCCGCCCGGGTCCGCGGCCCCGCCTGCCTCACCCCGGCCGTATCCCGCCGTCCCAGCGCCCGATCAGCGCCAACGACGGCAGGAGGTACCTCACCGTGGTTCCCGTTCTCGTGGTGAACTCCACAGCCCGGATCAGCACGTCGCACAGGGAAGATCCCCCCAGCCCGGCAAGCACGTCCACCGTCCCGCCCATGATCTCCGACAGCAGCCACGGACCCGAGCTGTAATGAAACACCCCTGCCGCATAGTCAGCCGCCAGCCGGAACATGAGATCCGAACCACCCGCGCGCTCCACCACAGCCCTGAACCCCGCCGACCGCGTCATGATCTCCCACCGCTCACACGCAGAAGAAGGATGCGCTTCGCGCGCCTCTCCTCCCAAAAGCCGGACGACCGCAGCCGCCGTATCCGGGCCCCCGGTGGTCACACGCCAGGTACTCAGAGCCTCCTGACGGCCCTTCACCGTGCGAAGACAATGAAACCGGCCAACGACACTGTCAGGCCGCATCGGACCACCTGCGTTCGGCGACCAGTTCCCGTCTGATCTCCCGGAGCACAACGAGGTCATCGGCGATCCCGGCCGCGATGAGTTCCGCACCAGGGGTGTGGCCCGATCCGACATAGCGCCACACCGACTCGACCACCGGAGACAGACCCGCATCAAGACCGGACAGGGACACACCATGACGGGCCGCACGGGCCGTGCGCAGTTCCCCGTACGTGGTCGAGTAGGCGCGCGACTTGGTAAGGCAGTGGCCCCGGTAGCCCAGCGTGTGAGCCCAGGCCCGCAACCGCAGGTGTTCCAGTCCGGGCAGCCGTCCCAGACGCCAACAGGTGCCCATGAGCGCGCGCACGTGAGCGGAGACGGGAACCAGGGCGATGTCATCGAGCGACCTGATCGGGTAATCCGTGCCGCCCGCATCGCCGACGCCCTTACTGACGTATTTGGCGACGTACGCCGCCACCGCCTGATCAGTCACCGCGCCGTCATCGGCGAAAGCCCGCCGGATGGAATGCACATCGAGTTGCCCGCCCCAGCGGAACACCAGCTCTCCCACGCCCGGCAGGTAAGGCATGGAAACCTCCACCGAGGCCGCAGCCGATCGCACGGCAGCGCCGAGGAGTTCGGCACTGGCCCAGTCCGGCGGAGGCGTACTCGGCCCGTCGGGTCCGTCGAGACGGATCACGGCATGGAAGTGCACGGCACCCCGCCTCTGATACTCCGTAACCTTGGCGAAGCTCAGCCGCAGATGATCCCCGATCTTCGACTGAGGGATGCCGGCGGACGTGGCGAGGTGGCGCCGGATCGCGCGGATTGTCCTGTTCCACAGCTCCCCGGCATGCGCGTGCCACAGCACGTGAGACGGGTAGTCGTAGCAGTCCGCGCAGAGCGGTTGCCCCGCCGCCGGATCATCCGCCGCGTGGACGTGGCCACAGCCGAGGGGCCGCCCATGCTCGCATGCGCCCCCGTCGCGCCGAGGATGGCAGCGCTCATCATCGGCGGTGGCCCGGTGGACCGCGCCGAACGAGGGAGCGGTGAGGGTGACGAACAACCGGGGATGGGCGGTCACCGTCACAGGCACGCTCTTGCCGCCCAGAAGACCGGAGCGCACGAGATGGAACGTGTCGCCGGAGTGGAGACGCGAGCACGGCGCACAGCGCGATTCCCGGCGGTTGCGGCACCGCACGGCCATCCGCACGCCCGGCTCAGTGTCGGTGTCGTAGCGGCGCAGCACCTGCCCCGTGTCGGCGTCGACCACGGTCGTGCGACCCGCGAGGTAGATCGGGTGCGCGCATCCTCCTGTGGCCTTGATCTGTTCGAGCCAGCGCGGAAAGCCTGGTTCATTGGCGAGGCGTATCAAGTCTCGTTCAGTGTCGGAGAGACGACGCAGACGCTCCGCCCTGTGAAGAACGGAGCGCCGCGCGTCAGCGGTCGTGAGCTGCATACAGGGGCGGTGACCTTTCAGCGTGGGCAGTCAGACGGACTGCGCAGGCGTGGCTGTAGAAGTGACGGCGGTGCACGCTGCTCCTTAAGGGAGTTGGGATCTAGAAGGTCAGGAGTGCCCGGAGCACATGCCGACGAGCACGCCCAGGGCGGCGATGATGATGAGGAACTTCAACAACCGGAGCATGCGCGCAACCTCCTTCCAGGCCACGGCGTACAGGATGGGATCAGCGGTTGCGCCGTCGGCGGTCGCGGCAGCAGACGCACCGCCGGAGGTGTCCTCCACGGGTGCGCTGCCGGGCACGACGGCAATACGGACAGCGGATGTACCGGCGAGGCATGGGAAACGCCCCTGTCTGGAAGAGAGCTGGTTACACCGCGAAGCGGTCGAAGACCCAGCTCACCAACTCGGAGATCATGAAGAAGGCTGGCGTTTGACCGAGGTAGAACCCGAAGAGGCCGATCAGTACGGCGACCCACCACGGCACCTCGCGCGAGCGGACCAGCAACACCGTGATCACGCCGAAGAAGAGCACGTAGGACAGTGCCGCACCATCACTCATGGCTCTGGCCTCCCGCTTCCAAAGCCGCAGCGAGGGCAGGGAGTTCAGGTGTCCGGTGTGCGTTGAGCGATGCATAGTGGCGCACTTCGTCGGGAGACAGGAGCATCGAGCGCGCCCGCACCCAGTGACCGCCGACCGTGGTCACCGCGACTCCCTTTTCGTCCTCGGTGATCGCCTGAGCCACGGCGATGGCGTCCGGCGACAGATCACCTAGAGCCATCTCCGCCGAGGCTTCGTCGTTGACCCGATGGCAGATCCGGCCGCCGAGCTGAGCGCGCAAGGCTGTGACACCGGGGCCGAGTTCGGAGCCGAAGCGCTGCGCCGCCACCACGAGATGAATGCCGAGAGCGGCACCGAGTTGAGCGAGGCGCAACAGGGCTGTGGAACACTCCACGGCTTCTTTGCGACCGGCCAGGGTCGCGCCACCCAGATACAGTTCTGCGATCTCGTCGACCAGAACCACGATGGGCACGGGCCGTTCGTCGTCGCCGAGGCCCCAGACGGAGCGGACCCCTGCCGCCCGGCACATGGCCATCCGCGACTCGGCTTCGCTGATCATCGCGTTCAGGAGTCCGATGGCCTCACGCCGGTTGGTCGCCAGCGCGGAGAGCCGTTGAGCGAAGAGGGAGAACTCCATCCCGCCCTTGCAGTCGATTCCCACGAGGGCCACCGGCTGTGCCCCCAGGTGCGTGACGAAAGCCGCCAGCAGCGTGGACTTCCCGGACTGCGTCGCACCGACCACCAGCCAGTGAGGAACCTTGCGCAGGTCGATGGTCCACGCCGAGCCATCTCCGGTCCGGCCGACCACCGCCGCCATGAACCGTCGCGCCGGGTACATGCGCCGTACCGGATCACCGGCGAGCGGATCACGCGCGGTCGCGACGATCAGCACTTCTCCGCGCTCCGGCGAGATCACCCGTACCGAGTGGACCCGCCAGGTATGGATGATCGCCTCCGTCACGGCGATGAACTGCGCCGGAGTCTGGCCAGGATGCAGACGCACCCGCACCGACAGGCCACAACCAATCCGGTTGATCTTCGGCACGCCGAGCCGAGGAGGCACCGGCCGCAGAGCCATCCCCCGCACCATCGTGTCCCGCCCCACCATCGTGTAACGCGGACGCCGCACGACAGCCAGGTCCGTGTTCTGGCACAGCCGCCGCCAGGTGAACCACATCCGGCAGACCGTGACCGGAAACCCGATCACGTACCAGGTCCACGGCACATCACCGAAGCGCCGCAGCAGCTTGGGCTCCCAATACGACTGCGTCAGGAGTCCCACACAGACCAGGGCCGTGATCGTCCACACGGTCAACGTTGCGAGCATCAGTGATCACCGTCCCGGCGCTGCTGGTCCAGTTGGTCGAGCATCTGGAGAACCCGGCGCCCGTTGTCCGACGCCGAGTCCGCATGCGTGATCACCAACGCCAGGATGGTCTTGACCGTCTTTGGGTCTCGCAGAGCGGTCAGCAGCGAGTGGCAGCCGTCGAGGATGCGAAGATCCCGCATCATCGCCTTCACAGTGTCGTCGTCTCGGAGCGCCACCAGTCCTCACCACCCTTCTCCCGCGCGAAGACGAAGCTGGCCATCTTGGAGGCTTCCGCCGTGTCCCGCACCAGCCGTTCCAGAGAGAGCAGGCGGGTACCGCGATCCATGGGCGTGAGGTCGATGATGTAGGCGATCGTCGCCAGGCTCATCAGACGGTCGTGCAGCGCCTGCCAGTCCCAGTCAGGAGCTAAGGCATCTACGGCCATCAGGCCTCACCCCCCGAGGACTTCGCCCGTCCCAGGGCCACGCCGCTTACCGGGGGCGCCCCATCGGGCGTGATGGCGGAGGCGCGGAACGACGTCCCCTTGCGGCCCTCGATCTCCCAGGCCACGGCCACCAGGTCGATGATGCTCACCCGGGTGCCTTCCGCGATGCCGTGCGGTTCGTTGGGCACGGCGACCTCGATCACGTCCGCACGACGGTTGTCTCGCTGACGGACAGAGACCCCAACGACGTAGATCACATTGCCATCGCGATCCTTCCTGACCTCCCCTGTCTCTTGATTGACTCTCGGTTCGGGCGGGACGACGCACATCAGTGCGCCCAGTCGTCGCACGTCAACCGGGATGGTCTGCATAGGTCCTCACGCCTCTCGGCTCGATCTCCAGAGTTTGCGATATTTGCAATCGCATACTCATTCTGATGAGTAGTGAGCATGGCTCACGTCGAGCCGTCTTGGCAAGCACTTAAGCTGACGAGTGCGGGACGGACGTGCCTTAAAGTGCAGGGCAGCACGCCGAGTCGCACGCTGCCGCAGGGAGATCAGGGAATGCCTGGAGACATCGTCCGACCCAGCCCCATGTACAAGCAGCTGGCTGATCGACTTGCTGAAGCAATCGCCGAGGGCGAGTACGAGCCCGGCAGCGTGCTCCCCAGCGAGACCCAACTCATGGAGCGCTACAGCGTCTCCCGCCCCACCGTGCGCTCAGCCATCGCGGAACTCCGCTCCATGGGCCTGGTGGAGAGCCAGCACGGCAAGGGCTCGTTCGTCCGCGCTCACGGACTCCCCGCCGCCGTCATCGAGCGCACCATCACCCGCAGCGGCAAGAGCTTCGCCCTCGGATGGCCCGCCGAAGAGGTGGAGTTGCCAGCCGTCACCCGAGGTGAGGCAGCCGGGATCGCAGCCACGCTCTTGGACCGCAGCGACGAAGCCGTGTTCATCACAGACCGCCTCTTGGCCGACCCAACGACCGGTGCCCGCGCCGCCCACCGCACGCTGATCCCCTTCGCAGTCGCCGAGGAGATCCCCTCACTGGCCAAGCATCCGGACGCCGAACCGGTCGACATCTACGCCGAGTTGGCCGCAGCCGGACACACCCTCACATGGACCGAGACCGTCACCGCGCGCACCGCCCTCCCCGACGAGCGCGCCGACCTGAACCTGACTGACGGCATCCCGATTCTGATCACCTACCGCGTGACCGCCTCCGCCGACGGCCGCCCGCTCATCCTCGAAGAGCTGCGCGTCAGCGCGGACCGCGCCCGACTCACCTTTCGCATCAGCACGGAGTAGCCGACCCCGCACGCCGAGGCCTGTCGAGGCCGATCGGTCTAACTCATCTCTACTTACTCAAGGGCGCGCCTACGGCGCGCCGGGCGGTCGGGCGCTCCGGACGGGCTGCGGCGTGGCCGCCGGTCCCGTCCGGGCGCCCACCGCCCGGCATTCGATGCGCCCCTGAGCAGCAGAGAAGCCCCGCCAGCTTTGGCCGGCGGGGCACTGTCACCATGCGCTCAGCGAGTGCAAGTGTCCGCGTGCTGGCGCGCCCCGAACTTCGCGGGCGAGATCCCGGGAGCGTACGCGTTCAGGCGACAACCCGAGCACGTCACCCACTGGTGGCCGTTCGCGTCCTCTTCCACACGCACCTTGCCCCGCCCGCGAGTCCGTAACGGACGCCCGACCGTCTTCCGCTTCATCCGGATGCCTCTCTCCGCGCTCACCGCCCCCAACCATGGTGCGCGGGTCAACCCCCGCTCGGCTAGGGGCGGTTGGCGGAACAGCTTTGGACAGCCACCTTGGCGCGAGCCTCGAAGATCATGGCCCCACATTGGGCGTTCCAGGCAGATCCACAGACCTGCCCGATTCGCAGGCGCGTAAGGGGTCATGATCACTCACGCCAAGGCAGCTCCCGCCCAATGCCGCACCGCCACCCGCGTGCCCACAGCGCGCCGCTCATCTCCGAACGCTCAAGCGAGAGCCCGTCTCAGGGCTTGTGCCGCCGCGCGGATTGCCTCAGGCGTACCTTTGAGATGCACTACACCCTTGCCCTCCGCGCCAGTGTGCGCGGTCGCCCAGAGATCTTCCCGGTGCAGACCCAGCGCTAAGACGGCCGCGTTCAACTCCTCCGCCGCGTCGCGCGCCTCCGCCCACGCCTGGACGTATTCCACCCCTCGAACCCATGCCGTCGAGTCGCCATCACGTAACTCGCCCGGCGAAGCCTCCGCAGCCACGGGAGCACACCCCCTTGCCCATCAAACACAGTAGCCTCACGTATATGTTGCAGACGCAAATTTCTGTTCGGTGGTTGCACCTTGGGGGAGTCGGTCATCTCCGGTTCATCGTGCGCGGTCGCTCCTCCGAGACGTCCCCTGACAGGCTGCGTCCCCCTTCCCGGCTGGAAAGGGGGACGCAGGATTGAGAAGTCGTCGGGGGCGCCTCCCGACGACTTCCGGTCCTACCGGAGGTAGGCCTTGTACACGTACCCGTAGGTCAGACGCGGGAGCCCGCCCCTGCTGCGCTGTTTGAGTACGACCCCGACCCAGTTCCGGTTGTACGACGGGGCGAAGGTGTCGCGGATGAAGACGCGATCTCCTCGATAGAGCAGACCCTTGACGTAGCCGTTGTAACCGGGCTTGGCCCGGAGCCTCAGGCCGTTGACCGCGACGGTCTTCGTCGAACCCGCCGTAACGGACTGCTGGACCGAACCCGCCTCGGGAGCAGCGACAGCCGTCGAGGCGCCCACGCCGACGAATCCGACCAGCGCCGCAACGACAGCGGTCAACCACAACCCCAACTTCCTACGCGAAACGCTGATCTTTCTCATGTGCGTCCTTCCCGTTCGCAGGGCGATGAGTCGCCCAACGCTGCGCGCACTCATCCTGATGAGTAGCGAGCATGCATGTTTGCGATAGGGAACGTCAAGGGGGTTGTGAGGATTGCCGCTATGCAGGCCGGCTGAGGTCCTTCAGTGGCAGCGGTTCGCAGGAGGAAATCCCACGCAGGCGCTCCGTGGGCCCGGCATCGCCGCCAAGCCGAGCAGGCCAGAGACGGGGATACGCCTGGTGGATAAGCTCGCGCTCATGACTGAGTTCGTGCAGGTGTCCACAGCGACGGAGACTCGTGAACAGGCGATAGAGCTGGCCCGGTCCGTAGTGCAGAGCCGGTTGGCCGCAGGCGCACAGATCATCGGGCCCGTCGTCTCCGCCTTCTGGCATGACGGAGCGTTCGGGACCGGTGAGGAGTGGCAGCTACTGCTGAAGACCCGGCAGGCACGGTACGACGAGCTTGAGGCGCACCTCCTCAAGCATCACCCGTGGCAGAGTCCGGAGATTGCAGCTGTTCCAATCGTGGCCGGGTCAGAGGCGTGCCTGCGGTGGCTGGCCGCGAACACGGAGCCCACCGAGTAGGAGTCAGGCCCTGGCCTTGTCCAAAACTTCGGCAACGGCAGGCAGGGCGTGGTGATTGCTGAGCTTCCGCAACACAGGGGAGAGTCTCTGACGGGGCCGTACAGAGGCGACACCGGCAGAGAGGTCAAGCGCGCGGCTGGTCACGGACGCTGCTTGCTCGATCTCACCCGCCTTCAGATAGGAGTCAGCGAGCCACGACAGGTACAGGCTCTTGTCCCGTGCGTGCGCGTCGTCGTACTGCGCGAGCGCGGACTCAAGAGTCGGGACCGCCCGCAGAGGACGGCTCAGCTCCGTCCAACACCGGCCGCTCATGATCTGTAGTTCGGTCCGGTCCACCCACGCCACCCAGTCCGGCTGCGGCGCATCGTCGATCTCTGCCAGCGCCGCCTGTGACACTTCCAGGGCACGTTCTGTCTCAGCCGCAAGGCCTGCAACAGCATTCGCCCAGGCGAGCCGCTCGTACAACAGCGCGCGGACACCGGGGGCCGCACCGGGGCCAGCCGTCGCGCAGGATCGTGCAGCGATCTCTATAGCCGCCTGCCGGTCACCGTTGACGGTCTGGTAGGCGAGGAAGGCCAACGCATTGCCCGCCAGCTCCGCATCCCCCGCGTCGACTGCGGCCTTGTGGCTGGCCTCGTACAGGCCTGTCGCGTCCTGGTACCGGCCGCCGTCGAAAGCGGCCCAACCGGCTTGCTGCGCTTGTTCGGCAAGCACCGAAAGCAGAGCCTGCCCAGTCTCGTCGGTGTACGCCGTATCGCGCAGTAACGTCCTGGTGGCTTCGTACTCTCCGAGATAGACCCGGTATGTGTCGCCGCCTCCGAGAACGTCATCCAGACGTCGCAGGCGCGCCGTTCGCTTCCTGAGCCTCTCGGGAAGGTCGCTGCCGACTCGGCCGCCCACATGACGAGGAGCCAGTTCGGGTAAGCCGACGACGAGACCGACGCTGGCCGAAGCCCTTAGGAACTTCCTGCGCTGCAAGTCATCTCCGTCCACGTCGGGGGCGAGAACAGACACTGGACGCACGGGACGCGTCGAAGTTGGCACCTCCCAGCTACGTGGAGTGAGACCAAGCAACTGCCCTGGGATCCTCAGCGCATCCGCGATACGCACGATCTTCTCGTACGTGGTCACACTTCCCTGCCCGCGTGCCAGAAGCCCTACCCGCTCCGGCTTCATGTCGCACTCGGCCGCGATCTTCGAATAGCTGATCCGGGCCTCGACGCGCGCCAGGCGGAACACCGTGCCGAAGTCGTGAGCCGCGATTGCAGCTCTCATGTCTGCACGGTCAAGGAGCGTGCGCGGAAGCGCGGTTGGCGGTTCGTAGCCCGTCATGAGATGCCTCGTCGCATCTGAAGTCCCTCTGCCCAGGGGCAGCTTACCCATCATGGGGATACCCATGGACGGGAAGTCAGCAGGCTCACAGCACTGAAAGGTTGAGGCATTCAGGACCCCGGCGACCGCTCGCGACGGCCCCGGGGCGCGGCCAACGCTGACAAGGAGCGCCGACATGGCAGAGATTACGGCTTCATCAAGTACCCCGCCATGCACCACCGTTGACGGCTGGCTCGCCTCCGCCCATCCGTCGCCGAGCACCGTATGGAGCGAGTGGAGCAACGCCGGGAAACTCGCGCTGATCCCGCTCGGGCACAGCTTCGAAGCGGTCCGTATCCCCGAAGAGGTTGTCCACGCCGTCGTCCGAAGCGACGAGCCGACCATCGTGAGCACTCAGCTTGCTCAGCGCGCGGGCGGTCCGGTCATCCACGACCCCTGGTTCCACCGTTACTACGCCCTCGTACCGCCCGGCACCTCCCAGGCATGGACGGCGCGCGCTGCCGACTGCTTGGGCGAGGGCACCTACCTGGGTGTGCCGCGCACCGACCGCACCGATCCGGGCGAGCACACTCAGGCCTCGTACTGGTCAGTGCCGATGACCCAGCCGGGCGCCCTGTGCATGGCCGCCGACTTGCTTGAACTCGTGATCTTGGGTGGCTGCCTCACGGACGGCGAGGACGAGTCATGACCGCACCCGCAACGGACTCCTCGGCGTGGTCGGCAGAATGCATCGTCGCGCAGCGTCCGGAATACAAGGAACTACACGACGACTGCCGCCAGACCACGGACATCCCGCTCCCCGGAACCACGGGCATCCTGCTCCAGCCCCGCTGTGGCTGCGCCTGCCATCCCTTCAACACGCCAGGCATCTGAACAGCCCACTCCGCCCTGGTCAAGGGCCCCATGGCGACCGCAGGGTCAGGGTCGCGAAGACCCCCGCTCGTTCTCGGCCGCGTGTGGCCCGAAAGCCGGAGAGCAGGCGGGACCAGCCCCGCCGTTTCTGCCCCCGCAGAGACGGCGGGGTTTCTCCGAACCGGTCGGCTCCGAGACTTTAAGGTCTGGCGATCAGCGGGGCCCCTCCAGGAGCAAGGCAGGGGGCCCTGTGGAACCAAAGACACGGTGAAGCCATCCGGCCCCACCTCGCCGCGAGCTTACGGGCCCCCTGCCATGCCCCTGCCCCGCAGACCGCCAGACCTCAAACTCTCTCCGCCAACCTCCCACCGTCGCCGACCGACCGCCGCCATCAGCCCGAAAATCCCAGGTCAGACAGGTTTCCGGGCGCCCTCAGCGGGCACATTGTCTTTAGAGGAAGTACCCGTCCGGCGATTGAGGACGAGGCCCTTTCGGGGCCGAAGGGGGGTCTGGGGGCGCAGCCCCCAGCTACGCCCCCATCAACACCCCGCACGAAAGCCCGGTCAACCGTCGGAGTACTTCGTGTCGGCCGCCGGATCCAACGCCAGCCGATACCCCCGCTTCACCACCGTCTGGATCAGCTTCGGAGAACCAAGTGCCGTACGGAGGCGGGCCATCGCCGTCTCCACGGCGTGCTCGTCGCGCCCGGCGCCGGGCAGCGCGCGGAGGAGTTCCGCGCGGGCCACGACCCACCCGGGGCGGCGGGACAGGGCCCGGAGCAATGACATACCGGCCGGCGGGACGGGTCGTAGCGCGCCGTCGACGAGGACCGCGTGGCCGCGGATCTCCACGCGGTGGCCGGCGATGGGCAACGTGCGGGCGCGGCCGGGGAGTTCCTGGCAGAGGAGTTGGACGAGGGGACCGAGGCGGAAGCGTTCGGGCTGGACCGTGGCGATGCCGTGGTTCTGGAGCGGGAGCGCGGTGACGGGGCCGACGCAGGCCGGGAGGACGTCGTGGTGGAGGGCGGCGAGGAGTTCGGGGAGAAGGCCCCGGGTCTCGGCGCGGGACAGGAGCGACGCGGCGGCCGGTGCGCTGGTGAACGTCAGCGCGTCCAGGCCGCGGGAGACCGTGGCGTCCAGGAGCCGGTCCAGCGGGGCGATGTCCTCGGGCGGCATCCACCGGTACACGGGAACGACGACCACGTCCGCTCCCCCGGCCCGCAACGACTCCACGAACCCGGGCAACGGTTCGCCGTGCAGCTGGATCGCGACCCGGCGTCCCTCGACACCCTCCTCCAGCAACCGGTCCAGCACCTCCGCCATGGACTCGGACGACGGCGACCACTCCTCCGTCAACCCGGCCGCGCGCACCGCCCCTTTGACCTTGGGCCCGCGCGCGAGCAGTTCCACCCCGCGGAGCCGGTCGAGGAGCACCTCCCCGAGCCCCCACCCGTCGGCGGCCTCGATCCACCCCCGGAACCCGATCGCGGTCGTGGCCACCACCACGTCCGGCGCCTGGTCGATCAACTCCTTGGTCGCGGCGAGCAGTTCGCTGTCGTCGGCGAGGGGCACGATGCGCAGCGCGGGCGCGTGCACGACCACCGCGCCGCGCCGCTGGAGCAGTACCCCCAGCTCGTCGGCGCGGCGTGCGGCGGTGACGCCCACGGTGAACCCCGAGAGGGGCCCGTGTTGCGCGCGCTCCGCTGGCTGCTGTTCCTCGTGCATGGCTCTCGTCCCGAACGTAGTCGTACCCGCAGTCGTACATGGAATGACCCGGTGCCTACATGCCGAACGAGCCTGTCAACGGCGCGTGACAGGCTCGGTTCGGCTTTATGTCGGCGGTGTTACGTCACACCTCGGCATAGCTGAGCTGCGACTTCGCCTCCGATGCGGAAGCCTTGGCCTGAGCCTGGGCGGTAGGGCGGCGAAGGTATACGGCCCAGGTGGCCACGAAGCAGAGGCCGTAGAAGACGAGGAAGGCGACGAACGCGCCGGTCCCGGAGCCGGAGGAGAGGAACGACTGGCGGAAGGCGAGGTTGATGCCGACCCCGCCGAGCGCGCCCACGGCCCCGATGAGCCCCATGGAGGCCCCGGAGAGCCGACGTCCGTAGGCCGCTGCCTCGTCCCCTTCGAGCCCCTTCGCGAGCGCCTTGGTCTGGAAGATGCCGGGGATCATCTTGTACGTCGACCCGTTGCCGAGCCCGCTGAGCACGAACAGCACGACGAACACGGTGACGAACAGCGGCAGCGACTTCTCCATGCTGGCGACGACCAGGATGGCGGTCGCGGCGGCCATGGCGACGAAGTTCCACAGGGTGATCTTCGCGCCGCCGTACCGGTCGGCGAGCCAGCCGCCGACGGGACGGATGAGCGAGCCGAGCAGCGGCCCGATGAAGGTGAGATACGCGGCCTGCAACGGCGTACGGCCGAACTGCACCTGAAGCACCTGCCCGAACGCGAACGCGTACCCGATGAACGACCCGAACGTGCCGATGTACAGGAACGCCATGATCCAGGTGTGCCAGTCGCGCGCGGCGTCCTTGGCAGCGCCGGTGTCGTTCTTGACGGAGGTGAGGTTGTCCATGAAGAGGGCGGCGAGGAAGGCGGCGACGAGGATGAGCGGGATGTAGATCCCGAGCAGCACACGCGGCCCGCCACTGGCCCCGATGATCGCGAGGGCGACGAGCTGGATGACGGGGACGCCGATGTTGCCGCCTCCGGCGTTCAGCCCGAGCGCCCACCCCTTCTTCCTCAGCGGGAAGAAGGCGTTGATGTTGGTCATGGAGGAGGCGAAGTTGCCGCCGCCGATGCCGGCCAGCAGGCCGATCCAGAGGAAGGTGTCGAAGGACGTCCCCGGCTTCATCACCACGAAGGCGGCGATGGTCGGGACGAGCAGCAGGCTGGCGGAGACGATCGTCCAGTTCCGCCCGCCGAAGACGGCGACCGCGAAGGTGTACGGCACCCGCACGACCGCGCCGACCAGCGTGACCATCGACGTCAGCAGGAACTTGTCGGCCGGGGTCAGCCCGTACTCCGGGCCCATGAAGAGCACCAGCACGGACCACAGGGTCCAGATCGAGAAGCCGATGTGCTCGGAGAGCACGGAGAAGAGGAGATTCCGCCGGGCGACCTTCTCACCGGTCTCCCGCCAGAAGGTCTCGTCCTCCGGATCCCAGTGCTCGATCCACTTGCCAGTGGCTGTCATGACGCCTCCACGGTGCACTACGGGGTAACGAGCGGTGATGCATCCCGAAGGTAGGGAGGGCGGGTTTCCGCGCTGTGGCTGTGAGTGACCGGAAGGGAACGTTGCTCTCACGGGCGGCGGACGGGCTCGGTGAGGTGGGCCCCCGGCGGGTGTGGGGACTCTCCGGGGAGGGGAGGTGGGTCGTGGAAGTGTGACACTTTGCGGGAAGGTGTCACACTTCTGGGGGGAGGGTGCCGGGGCCGCGTCGCTCCGGCGCCGGGTTCGGGTGGGCTTCGGCGGCAACTCAATGGCCGCCCACTTCGAACCACAGCAGCTTTCCGGCTCCCCGGTCCAACGGTCCGCCGTCACCGATCGGCCAGCCGCCCCAGGAGGTGGCGTACGCCTGGATGAGGTGGAGGCCACGTCCGTTGTCGGCGTCGGGTGGGGCGGGCGGGAGTTGTTCGCCGGGCCGCCTGTCGAAGGGGGCGGGGATGTGGGGGTTCGAGTCCCAGACGCCGACGCGGAGGCGGCCGTCGCCGAGGGCGGTGAGGCGGAGGGAGGCGGGGCCGTGCGTGTGCCGGTAGGCGTTGGTGACGAGTTCGGACGTCAACAGCTCGACCACGTCCAGGACTTCGGGCATCCCGTGCCCGTGGAGGGCGGCCCGTACGGTCATACGTGCGACGCGTGCGGCTCGGGGGTCATGGGGTAGGCGGAGGGCGTACACCCAGGTGGCGGGCGGGGATACGGTGACCATGACTGACTCCGGGAGGGGGCGGGTGGGTGAGTGGACTCGGTTCGCTCAACGGCCGCGCCGGGCGGTGGCAGTGCCGAGGGTGCGGTGCGCTTCCGGCTTATGGGCGGGGGCGGTTGGGCGGGGGTACGGGCTCTACAGTAGGACCGAGTGGGAGATAAATCTCCCAAACTTCAGAGATGTACCTGCAATTACCTCGTGTGAGTTACACACGCGCCGCGACGCGGCCCGAAGAGGAGGTGCCTTGCCGCCCACCAACAACCCCAACCTGCGCCAACGGCGACTCGGCACCGAGCTGCGCAAACTCCGCGAGGGCGCCGGACTGAACGTCACGCAGGCCGCCGCCCGCCTCGGCGTCAACCAGGGCCGGGTAAGCATGATCGAGACCGGCCGCAGCGCCCTCAGCGCCGACCGCGTCCGCAGCATGACGCGCTCGTACGACTGCTTCGACGACCAACTGATCGACGCCCTGGCCGAGATGACGGGCCGGCGCTCACGTGGGTGGTGGGAGGAGTACCGCGACAACCTGCCCGTCGGCCTCATCGACCTCGCCGAACTGGAGCACCACGCAACGGCGTTGCGCGTGGCGTTGGTCGTCCACATCCCGGCTCTGCTCCAGACCACCGACCACGCCCGAGCCCTCTTCAAAGAGGCAGTGCCGTCCCTACGGCAGTTCGAGATCGAGCACCGGGTGAGCCACCGCGTCAAACGGCAGGGCGTCCTTCACCGCGAAACTCCGCCCCCTTACACGGCGGTGATCCACGAGGCCGCGCTACACATGGGATACGGCGGCCCTGTCACGGTCCGTGGCCAACTCCACCACCTGCTGGACATGAGCGAGCTGGACCACGTCACCGTACGGATCATCCCGTTCGGGAAAGGCTCCTTCCCCGGCACGGGACAGCCCATCGACTACCTCATGGGCGCGGTACCCCAACTCGACACCGTCCAGTTGGACGCCCACCACGGGTGCGAATTCCTTGACGCCGCCTCGCAGTTGGACAAGTACCGGCACGTCATCGACCGGATGGAGGAGAACGCCTTGAAGCCCGAAGCATCGCGCGACCTCATCCACCGCATCAGCCAAGACACCTGAAAGGGTCGAGCCATGGCCAACTATGTCTGGCAGAAGTCCACTTACAGCCCCGACGCCTCCAACTGCGTCTACGTCGCCGACGGCCCCGCCGATGCCATCCGCCTCCGCGAAAGCGACACCCCCAACACAATCCTCACCACCACAACCGACGGCCTACGGCACCTCATGGACACCCTCAAGTCCGCCGACCGGCGTTCCGCGAGCGGGTGAGCCCGCCTCGGCCGCGCGACGCGGATCCTCACTGCCGTGAGACACGCCGCCGGACCGGTCAGGTGTCTAACGTCGCCTCCATGACGAGGACAACGCCCCCACGCCCGCTCGATGTCGAGGCGCTCTTCCCGGAACTGGCAGCCTTCCGCGGGACGACCACTCGGCTCCATCCGCGGCCGGGCAGACCGGACCTGACGGCCAGTTCCGTGGGCGGTCCCATGCTGTGGCCGGTGCACGAACCGTGGCCGGTGTGCGGCGAGGCCCACGGCCGTGGGCGTGGTCGGCGCCCGGCCGACATCCGCCGCTATCGGCAGGTTCTGGCTTCCGTATGGGGCCGCGAGCAGGCTCCCGGACCGACGGACGACGAGCGGGAACTCCTGCGCGAGTTGCACCGGGAGCACCGGATCCCCGGGGCGTCCGAGACCGATCCGCTGCCGATGATCGGCCTCGCGCAGCTGTACCGGCGGGATGTGCCCGACCTGCCGGCGGGGCCGGGCGAATGCGATCTGCTTCAGGTGTTCTGGTGTCCCTTCGACGCGCACGGCCCGGGCCGGTCCGACCTGGAGTTTCACCTGCGCTGGCGGCGGTCGTGGGAGGTCGGCGAGGCGCTCACCGCGCCGCCGCAGCCGCCGGTTGTCGGGTCCGACGGCTTCGTGCCCGAGCCCTGCGTACTGCACCTGGAGCAAGTGGTCACTTATCCGTTCGCCGGCCTTCTGCCCGAGCAACTGTGCGCCCGGATCGACGCCTGGGAGGAAGCCCTGGAAGAGGAGGCTGAGCAGTCGGCCGACAGAAACGCGACAGAGCCGCCCGGCTACCAGTACGACCTCTCCATCCCGCCCGGCTGGCGCGTGGGCGGCTTCGCTTCCTGGCACGCGACCGACCCGTACCCCATGGAGTGCCTGACCTGCACGACACCGATGCACCTGCTGCTGACCATCGACAGCTCGGAGTGGGACGGCGGCAGCGGCAGCTGGAAACCGCTGGAGGACCGGAACCAGCCCACTCACCGGTGCGCCACCCCCACGGAGGTCGTTGTGGGCCGCTGGGGTGAGCTCAACGTGTTCGCCTGCCCCAACGATCCCGAGCATCCGCACCGCTGGAGCATCCAGTAGCTAGTCGAGTCCGAGTGCGGCTGGCCGCAGCAGATGGTGGACCTGGTCGGACCGGTCGCCGTGGCCGTCGCCGTCTAAGAAGGCGTCCCCTTCCGCCGACTCCTGCCCCGCACAACCCCGTTGGGCCACAACCTCGGACTCCGCTTCGCGGCGATGTCCTCGATCCACCCGAACGCGAGGATCGCCACCGCGATGAGCGGCCAGATCAGCAGGAACATCAGGAACGTGTCCGTCTTGTCGAGGAACGACGTCGCCGCGTCGCTCTCCATGAACGGCAGGTTGTACAGCTGGTCGATGATCGGGACCGTGGCCATGATGAGGAGGTTGTGCCACAAGTAGATCGTGACGGCACGGTTGTTGGACAGCGTCACCAGCTTGTCCCAGCGAGCCAACCGCCCCGGCAACTGCTGCCAGGACGGCGCGTACTGGAGCAGGATCACCACGACGCCGAAGGACCAGGCCGCCTGCGCGAGCGGGATGTCGTTCAAGTCCCAGCCGTCCGGGCCCAGATGACCCGACGCCCACCACAACCCGAAGCCCATGATCACGGTCGCGCCCGACACCGCGAGGTAGCGCGGGACCTTCTTCAGTACGCCCTCGTGGTGCGCGAAGCCCAGGACCCAACAGCCGCCGTACACCGCGAAGTCGGACACCGCGTTGCCCGTCTCACCGGGGATGGTCACCAGGCCCGTGCCCACAACTGCCGTCAGCGCCAAGGGTGCCAGCAGCGTCGCCCAGGGGACCCTCCGGAACGCCCACAGCAGTAGCGGCGACGCGATCACGAACCACAGATACGCCCGCAAGTACCACAACGGGCCCGCCGCCTGGTCCGCCCACGTGCTCTCCAACAGGCCCGACTCCGAACCCAGATGCTCGGGATACGGCGGCGCGCCGAACGGCACGAGGTAGTCGAAGATCTTCGCCGCGCCCCACCAAGTGCCGCCCAGGTCAGGGTCCTTGAGCGGGTTCCAGCCCATCCCGAACATCATCACCAGCACCACCGCGCCGAACGCCCAGAGCGGCGGCAGCAGTCGCCGTAGCCGGCCCCTGATCACGCCCAGCGCGGGACGGTTCAACGAGCGGGCCATCAGCGAACCCGCCAGCGCGAACATCACGCCCATGGAAGGGAACAGGACCGACAGCCACGCCCAGCCGAAGAGGTGGTAGATGACCACCCGGACGAGGGCGATCGAGCGGAGGAGGTCGAGGTAACGGTCCCGGCCGCCGCCCCCAGCCCCCTTGGCCTTCGTCGGTTCCGGCGCCAACTCCGGTTCCTGCTGGCGCTGTTGGGGAATCCCGTACGCCGGTGTCGACTCGGGATCCGGGTTCGTGCCTGTCCCGGTCGTGTATCCGTGCGTCATGCCACAGTCCTCCGGTCACTCCTGCTGCCGCCACCGCCACGTGCCCCCGGCACCGCACCTCCCGGCGTCCCCACAACCCCCGTCCGCCGCAGCTTCTGCCAGCGCAGGCGGCCTCCGGTGAGCGCGGTGATCCAGGACTGGAGCAGTACGACGTACATGAGTTGGCGGTAGAGGATCTGTTGCAGGGGCAGGGAGACGAGGTGGGTCATGCGTTCGCGGTCGAGGCGGAAGGCGTAGGCCGCGCAGAACGCCTGGATCGCCAACACGCCCAGCCAGGCCAGGAACGTCTTCTCCGTCGGGCCGAACACCAGGCCGTACAGCAGGAATACGTCGATCAGCGGGGCCAGGATGGGGGCGATGACCATGAAGAGGGCCACCAGCGGGAGGCCTACGCGGCCGAAGCGGCCGGACGGGCCGCGGTCCAGGAGCGCGCCCCGGTGCTTCCAGATCGCCTGCATCGTGCCGTAGGACCAGCGGTAGCGCTGGGACCACAACTGCTGGACCGTCTCCGGGGCTTCCGTCCACGCCCGCGCCTTCTCGGCGTAGACGACGCGCCAGCCGTCGCGGTGCATCGCCATCGTGATGTCGGTGTCCTCGGCGAGCGTGTCGTCGCTCATGCCGCCGACCCGCTCCAGCGCGCTTCTCTTGAAGGCCCCCACGGCGCCCGGGATCGTCGGCATGCAGCGGAGGATGTCGTACATACGGCGGTCGAGGTTGAAGCCCATCACGTACTCGATGTGCTGCCAGGCGCCGATCAGGGAGTCCCGGTTGCCGACCTTCGCGTTGCCGGCGACCGCGCCGACGCGCGGGTCGCCGAACGGCTGGACCAACTCCCGTACGGTGGCCGGTTCGAAGACCGTGTCGCCGTCCATCATGACGATGAGGTCGTGACTGGCGTTCGCCAGACCGCGGTTGAGGGCGGCCGGCTTGCCCGCGTTGACCTGGCGTACGACGCGGACGTTCGGCAGGAACAGCGCCTCCACGATTCTCGCCGTACCGTCCGCCGAGCCGTCGTCGACGACGATCACCTCGACCGGATGCTCGCTCGCCATGAGTGAACGGACCGTGTTCTCAATGCACTTGGCCTCGTTGTACGCCGGGACGAGGACCGTTACCGGTTCGGTCACCGGTGGACCCCAGGCGAAGCCCTTGCGGCGCACCCGGCGGGCG
Organism: Streptomyces prunicolor; assembly: GCF_045162825.1. Lineage (NCBI taxonomy): Bacteria > Bacillati > Actinomycetota > Actinomycetes > Kitasatosporales > Streptomycetaceae > Streptomyces > Streptomyces prunicolor. The sequence goes on from NZ_CP108676.1 coordinate 4,226,368, forward strand.
TGGATGACGGAGAGCAGCAGCATCAGCGCGAAGCGGGCGATGACGAGCGAGCCGGTGATCGCCAGGCCCACCACCAGGACGTCCATGATGCTGTCCGAGGCCCGGACCAGGAAGATCCACGCCTTGCCCTTCCACAGGTTGACGCCGGTCACCGGGGTGAGCGCGCTGCGCGCGCCGAGCGCCTCGGTGAGGTTGTCGAACTTGTAGCCCTTGCCCTGCATCTCCGGCAGGAACTTGTCCAGCGCCTCGACCGTCTGGTGGCGGTCGCCGCCCGAGTCGTGCATCAGGACGATCGCGCCCTTGCCGCCGCGCGGGGTCGCGTTACTGATGATCTTCGCGACACCGGGCTTCTGCCAGTCCTCGCTGTCCGTGTTGTTGACGACGGTGATGTAGCCGCGGGTACCGATGTACTCGGTCACCGGCCAGGACAGGTTGTCCATCGCGTCGGCGGAGGACGAGTACGGCGGGCGGAAGAGCGAGGTACGGATGCCCGCCGCGCCGGTGATCGCGAGCTGGGTCTGGGACAGCTCCCAGTCGATGCGCTTCTTGGACTGGAAGGAGAGGTCGGGGTGGCTGAAGGTGTGCACGCCGACCTCGTTGCCCTCCGCCACGATGCGTTTGACCAGTTCCGGGTAGCGCGAGGTCATGGTGCCGGTGACGAAGAAGACGGCGTGCGCGTGGTGCTTCTTGAGCACGTCCAGGACCTTGGGCGTCCAGGTCGGGTCGGGGCCGTCGTCGAAGGTCAGCACGATGTCGTGGTCCGGCACGTCCAGGCTGGTCGTACGGCCGCTGCGGGTGTCGATGACCGGGCCGCCGTCGAGGATCTTGTCCGGCACCTTGTCGGTCGCCGCCTCGGGGCGGATGCGGTGGTCGGCGAGGATCTCGCTGTGCACATAGCCGCGCAGCATCAGCATCGCGAGCAGCGCGACGAGGAGCAGCATCGGGAGCAGGAACCGCATGGACAGCCGACGGCGCCGGGGATCGCGCGGGGCGCGACGCGTGGCGCGCGGGGCAGCGACACCGGGCTCGTCTCCCTTGCGGACGCCGGGCCCAACTCCCTTCGAGACAGGCGGAGTTGCGGGAGTCACCGGACTCGTTGGAGCTGATCCGTGACGGCCGCCCGGGGCCTGGTTCGTGGCCCTGGGGCGGCGGTTGTGCGATGCCATCAGAGGATGTGCTCCGGAGTCTTGGACGGTGCCGGTGCCGGTTCCGAGGGAGCGGCCGGCCCCTGTGCCACGGGCGACGGGGTGCTCGGGGCGTCGGCCACCGTGCCGGTGCCCGTCGTCGCGCTCGGGGTCGGTGTCGGGTCGGACGGCGCACTCGTGGCCGTCGACGGCGTCGGGTCGGGCGAGGGCGAGACCGGCAGCGAAGGCTGTACGACCGGATTGCTCGCGCCGCCACTCGTCGGCGCCGCGGCGCTCTTGCTCGCGGACGCCCCGGGCGACGCGGACGCGCTCGTCTTGGCACCGGGCTTCGCGGACGCGCCGGTCGTGCCGCTCACGCTCGCGCCCGGCGACGGCGTCGTGCCGTCGCTCGCCGTCGGAATGTTCCCCGGCGCCACGCTGCCGCTGCCGCCGGACGGCCGACCGGAGTCGGACGGCGCCGGTGAGGTGTCGACCTTGCCCGCGGGCGCGTCGTCCTTCTGCCCCGGCACCGGAAGCCACGGCGCGTCCGAACTGCCGGACAGCAACGTGATGACGATGACGACGGCGTACACCGCGCACGCGATGCCGACGGCCATACCGAACCGCCGGTACCTACGGCTACGACGGCCGGACTCGTCGACGAAGACGGGCTTGTCGGAACCGTCGTTACCGGAGCCGGGCCTACCTCCGGCTTCCCCCTGCGGTGCGGGCCCGTCGAGCTGAACGGTCACCTCGTCGGGGTCGGCCGCTCCCCCTTCAGCCCCGGTCCCGATCCCGGTCCCCGCCCCCGTCTCCGGCGACGCGCCCCAGGGATCGGCGAGGATTCCCGCACCGATGGCGGACACGTCCTTCCCGGTGGGCGGCTCGGGCCACCCGGTCCGTATACGACGACCGTCCTTGGCCGTACGACGGCTGTCCTTGCCCGCATGACGACCATCCGCGCCGCCATGCCGACCGTCCGAGCCGATATTTCGACCGACCTTGGCGGCATGCCGGCCGCCCTCCAGGATTTCTGGTCCTCTGGTCCCTCTGGTTTCTCCGGCTGTTCCGGTCGCTTCAGTGTCCGGGAACGCCTCCTCGGCCTCTCCGCCCATGACCGGTACTTCTCTGGTCGCGGATGCAGCTTGGGGCCATTCCGGTTGGGCGTCTTCTCGCCACTTTTCCATGCGCACGCACATCCCCCCACGGGACTGTTCCGGGTGCGCCAACGACCCTGAGCACACGCCGCCGAACCGGGCCCCCACCCGGTCCTCGCGCCCCCCTTACCACACCGTGCTCAGGCCCTGAAGGTAGCGCACGGGGAGCACTTCATGTGGCGGGATGCGTCATTTTCTCCTTTTTAGCATGTCCACGTCGATGGCCGGAATCCATCCATCCACCGGCCGACGCAGCCATCCGTCGACGTTGCCGATCTCCACCGCAGCACGTCGAAGCGCATCGAATCCGGGGTGCACCAGCCCCTTTCGCCACACGAGCGACACGGCGGACAACGGCACCGGGTCCACCAGTGGCCGCAACACCGTCCGGGCCATGGCCGGAAAATCCACCACGGCGAGAATCGGGGTCCCCGTCTTCGCCATGACCCGTTCGAACTCCTCTTCGCCTACGGCCATGGGTACGGGCCCGGCAACCTCGATGTCACGCCCCTCGAACAAACGACGCGCGAGATCCGTCCACTCCGGAGTACGCGGATTCCCGGCCCCGGCGTACACGCCCTCCCCCGCGAGCGCGTCCACCGGCACCTCCGCGAGCGCCGCCAGCCGATGTCCCTCGGGCAGCACGACCGCCATCGGCTCGTACCGTACGAGTTGATGATCGAGCCCGGCCCGCAGTCCCGGCTCCAGCCCGGCGAACCGCCCGAACGACACATCGAGCCGCCCGGCCATCAACTCCCTTGCCGCGCCCGCCAGTCCACTCTCATAGCGAGCCATCAGCTCCTGCTCCGGGGCGAGTTCACGGGCCCGGTGCAGCACACGGCGCCCGGTGCCCAGCCCCGGCGAGTTCAGATCGACGAGCAGCGGCCGGGGCTGGACCTCCCGAAACGCGGCGAGCAGCTCGTCCTGCGCCCCGAGCACCCGCCGCGCATACGGCACCAGCCGCTCACCGTCCGCCGTCAGGGTCACCTGCCGAGTGGTCCGCACGAACAGCTCGGCCCCCAACTCCCGCTCCAGCCGCCGCACATCACGACTGAGCGCCTGCTGGGCGACGTACAGGCGGGCGGCGGCGCGGGTGAAGTGCAGCTCCTCGGCCACGACGAGAAAGGCACGGAGGAGTCGGGGATCCACGTGGACGGGCATCCGGGGCGTCGAGGGCATCCGGCGAACTTACAACGCAGGTGCGTGAATCGACGCGGACCAGGTGTTGGACCCGGTGATCCACTGCGGGCGACGGTTGCCCCATGCCACGTCGTACGCCCCAACAGCCCACCTACCGCCGCCTGTTCACCATCCCCGGCACCCGAGCCTTCACCGCCGGGAACCTCATCGCCCGCCTCCCCGCAGGCATGTTCAGCGTGAGCGCGGTGGTGATGATCGCCGGTTCACGGGGTTCGTACGCCCTCGCCGGCGCGGTGACGGCGACGGGTCTGGCGGCGACCGCGCTGGCCGCCCCCTGGATCGCCCGGCTCATCGACAGACACGGCCAGTCCCGAACAGCCTTACCGGCAACGGCAGTTGCAGCACTCGGCTCCCTCACCCTCCTCCTCTGCGTCCGCTACGGCGCTCCCGACTGGACCCTGTTCGCCGCCTACGCGGCCACCGCGACGACCCCGAACACCGGCGGCATGTCCCGCGCCCGCTGGGCCCACCTGCTCGACGGCGACTCCGAGGCCCTGCACACGGCGAACTCCTTCGAGCAGGCGGCCGACGAGCTGTGCTTCATGCTGGGCCCGGCACTCGCGGCCTTCCTGTGCGGCACGTTCTTCCCGGAGGCGGGCACACTGACCGGGGCGGTCCTCCTCGTGACCGGCACCCTGATCTACACGGCACAACGCGAGACGCAACCCCCGCCGAGCCCGACCCCGAAGGGCGGTTCCCCGCTCCGCAGCCCCGGCATCCCACCCCTGATCGCCGGGTTCGTGGCGACGGGCGCGGTGTTCGGTTCGATGGAGGTCGGCACGCTGGCGTACGCCGACGCGGCCGGCCAACGCGCCGCGGGCGGCGCGGTGTTGGCGCTCCAGGCGGCCGGTTCCTGCGCGGCGGGCCTGCTCTACGGCAAGCGGAAACCGACGGGGCCGCCGGAACGCCGCCTGCGGTGGTGCCTGTTGGCGATGAGCGCCCTGATGTCCCTGCCACTGCTGGCAGCGAGCACGCTGGGCTCGCTCCCGGCGCTGGGGACGGCCTTGCTACTGGCAGGCATGGCAACGGCCCCGACGATGATCACCGCGATGACACTCGTCCAACACCGCACTCCCGAGGGGAGGTTGAACGAAGGCATGAGCCTGGCGGTGACGGGCCTGCTGCTGGGGATCGCCTGCGGCTCGGCGACGGGAGGCTGGGTGGCGGAGCACGCGTCACCGACGGCGGGCTTCGCGGTACCCATGGCGGCAGCGACAGCTGCAACGGCAACGGCGCTGCTGACCGTGCGTCGTAGGGCTGTCCCGCCGTGTGCCGCAGTCCGGCCAGGACCACATCCGTGATCCTTTCCGCCTCGGTGCGGGTGAAGGGGTGCAGGCCGCGGCCGACGTACAGGTACACCGGGCCGGTCAGCATCTCGGCGAGGAAGTAGGTGTCTACCGGGGGCAGTTCACCGCGCTGAACCGGCGCGATGTGTTCGCACCCTTATCGTACGAACGTTCTTATGGTGCGATGAGGCAAGTAGCCCCAGGGTGCCGATCGCGGGGAGTTCCGAGCCGATGAGTGCCGTAGCGCGGCGAACCGAGCCGCAGCGACGAGACCGCATCCTGGCCGTGACGCTGGACATCATCGAGGAGCGGGGGCTGAGCGGCGCGACGTACCGCACCATCGCCGCGGCAGCCGACGTGCCTCTCGGGTCGATGACCTACCACTTCCCGAACCGGGACGATCTGATCTTCATCGCGTTCGAGCGCTTCGCGAACGATCTCTTCTCACCGCTCGACGAGTCCATGGGAGATCTCGAACCTGGCGAGGACCCTCGTGAGCGCCTCGTCCGGATGATCGTCACGGACTCCCGCGACCGCAGGCGCGACATGGTCCTGCTGGCGGAGCTGTACGTTCTGGCGATCCGCGACGAACGCTACGCCGAACTGATGCGGCAGTGGATGCGACGTGCCAAGGACGCCGTCTCCCGCCACATCCACGGCGTCAGCGGTCACGTCATCGACGCCGTGCAGGAAGGCATCGGCCTGCAACGGTACTTCCTGCCACAGGAGTTCACCGAGGACGTCGTCCGCCGCACCCTCCACGACCTCATCCCGCAGGAGGAAACGACATGACCATCACCCGTAACGTGCCCGGCCTGCCCTTCACCCTCTCGCCGTCGTCCGGCGAGGCGTGGACCACCGACGAGGCGACGGCCACGCTGACAGTCGCGGCGGCCGCTCACAGCGACATCTTCATCGACCCGGGAGCGGACTCGCAGCTCAACGCCGAGTCCATGCTCAACGCCGCGACCCTGCTCGGCGTCCCCCCGGAGGGTGACTTCCAGTTCAGCGCACGCGTCACCGTCGACTTCGAGTCCACCTTCGACGCCGGCGTACTGCTCCTGTGGATCGATGACCGCAACTGGGGCAAGCTCTGCTTCGAATTCTCTCCCGACCGCGAGCCCATGATCGTCTCCGTGGTCGCCCGCGGTGTCGCGGATGACGCCAACGCCTTCGTTGTCGACGGCCGGACGGTGTGGCTGCGCGTCTCCCGAATCGATCACGCCTTCGCCTACCACGCGTCCCTCGACGGCAAGACCTGGCGGATGATCCGCTTCTTCACCCTCGACGACACCTCCACGCCCGCCTCCATCGGCTTCGAGGCACAGTCGCCGACCGGTGACGGCTGTGCGGTCACCTTCGACGACATCCACTTCACCGGCGAGCGTCTGCACGAACTGCGCGACGGCTCGTGACGCGGAGGGCGATACGCCCAGATCACATGCGGTGGTGAAGGCATCGGTCATCGCGCGCAACGGCCCGCGCCGGAACTCCATCGGGACGGACGCCCGGTGAGTGTCCAGTCGAGGGTGTGGCTGGTGGTCGCGTGGTGGTCGGGCCAGGGATCCCGCTCCGCGTAGGCCACGAAGAGTGCGCGTAGGCCACGAAGAGGTGGCCCCACCGACGCGATCAGCCGGCCGCCGGGCCGAAGCACCCGCCGGAACTCGGCCGGCGTCGGCCTCAAGTCCTCCGGACAGTGCGCGAGTCCTCCGGACAGCGCAGGCTCAGTGACGCGACCACGTCGTCGAACACACCGTGATCGAACGGCAGCGGGGCGCACAGGTCGACCACGCGCAGGGCCACGTCGTCGCCGAGCCGCCGAGCGGCCGAGTCGCCGCCTCGCCGGCGCCGGCATCCCGGCGCTGGCATCCCGGCGCTGGCATCCCGGCGCTGGAGTCGATGCCGGTGACGACGGCGCCGCGCTCGCACAGCGCGGCGAACAGCGGGCCCGCGCCGCGGCCGGCGTCCAGGATCCGACGGCCGGTCACGTCCCCGCGAGGCAGCCCAGCCTCAGCAAGGTCAATCTCAGCGGCACTCTCTGTACCGCAACCGCTCACGCCCGGGACCTCGGCCGACCGGGAGGCCCCCGTTGTGTCGGAACCCCTTGTGCCGACCCCTTCTGTCGGCCCCCTTTCATCGAATCGCTTGCGCCAATCTCCGCCTAACCCATTGACGCATCAGCACCCCCTGCATACCTTCCTCCATCGAAGCGCTTCGACACCCATCCGACTCCCCCGGAGGCCCTGGATGTTGACGACACGAAGGCAAGCGATGACGGCCGCGGCGATCCTGACGGGGTCTCTGCTCCTCTCCTCCTGCGGCGGCTCCGACAGCAACTCCTCGGACAGCAAGACCCTCAAGCTCTGGCACTACGAGGGCCCCGACAGCGCGATGGGCGTCGCCTGGAACGAGGCCATCAAGGAGTTCGAGGCCCAACACCCGGGCGTCAAGGTGAAGTTCGAGGAGAAGGGCTTCGAGCAGATCCAGAAGACGGCCCCGATGGTCCTCAACTCATCCGACGCGCCGGACATCATGGAGTACAACAAGGGCAACGCGACGGCGGGCCTGCTCTCGAAACAAGGCCTGCTCACCGACCTGACCGCCGAAGCGACGAAGCGCGGCTGGGACAAGAAGATCCCCGCGAGCGTAGGCACCACGGACGTCTACAACGCCAACGGAGTGATGGGCTCCGGCAAGTGGTACGGCGTCACCGACTACGGCGAGTACACGATGGTCTATTACAACAAGGCCCTCTTCAAGAAGTACAAGATCGCCGAGCCGAAGACGTTCGACGAACTGACCACTGCACTGGGCCAGTTCAAGGCGAAGGGCATCACCCCCCTCGCGAACGCCGGCGCCGAGTACGTGGCCCAGCAGTACCTCTACCAACTCGCCCTCTCGAAGGCCGACCGCGCCTGGGTCGACAAGTACGAGCTGTACAAGGGCAAGACGGACTTCCACGACCCGGCCTGGACGTACGCGGCGACGACCTTCGCCGACTGGGTGAAGAAGGGCTACATCGCCAAGACCTCCAGCTCCACCAAGGCCGAGGACGCCGGAGTCTCCTGGATCCAGGGCAAGGCCCCGATCCTGTTCTCCGGCAGCTGGTGGTACGGCCGCTTCCAGACGGAGGCCAAGTTCGACTGGGACACGGCACTTTGGCCCGGCTCGAACCTCACCCTCGGCTCCGGCGGCAACATCTGGGTCGTCCCCAAGGGTGCAAAGAACAAGCAACTCGCCTACGACTTCATCGACATCACCCTGTCGAAGAAGATCCAGAACCTGATGGGCAACAAGGGCGGCATCCCGGTCGCGGCCGACACCTCCGCGATCACGGACCCCAAGTCCAAGGAACTCATCGCCAACTTCAACACCGTCTCCGCCCGCGACGGCCTCGCCTTCTACCCGGACTGGCCGGTCCCCGGTTTCTACGATGTCCTCGTCTCCGAGACCCAGAAGCTGATCACGAACAGCGAGAAGCCGGACGCCTATCTCAGCAACCTGCAGAAGGCGTACGACAAGGGCGTCCCGTCGACATGACGGTCACCGTCGAGAAGGGCGCGCGGGCCACCCGCAGGAACCGACACCCCGGCCCGCGCAACCCTCGTAGCCCCCACCCCCGCAACTCCTACGCGCTCTTCCTCGTCCCCGGCGCCCTCGCCGCCCTCGCCGTGATCGTCGTCCCGTTCCTGATGAACACGGCCGTGAGCTTCACGAGTTGGCAGGGCGTCGGCGACCCCAAGTGGACCGGCCTCGCCAACTACCGTGACCTGCTGGACGATGCGGAGTTCTGGGCGTCCTTCCGCCACAGCCTGTTCATGGTCGTGGCGATGGCGGCCGTACCCACGATCGTCGGACTCGTGCTGGCCGCCGCCCTGTTCGACTACATCGCCAAACACTTCGGCACCCGCATGGCCGCGATCCTCCGCGCCTGCTTCTACCTCCCCCAGGTGCTCCCGATCGCGGTCGCCGGCATCGTCTGGAGCTGGATCCTCGCCCCCGACAACGGCTCCCTCAACGCCCTGTTGAAAGCAGTGGGGTTGGGCTCCTGGCAGCAGGACTGGCTGGGCGACCCGGACCTCGCGCTCTACAGCGTCATGGGCGTCATGGTCTGGGTCCAACTCGGCTTCCCGCTCGTGGTGTTCATGGCCGGACTGCAACGCGTCGACCCCCAGCTCTACGAGGCCGCCGAGCTGGACGGCGCCGGCTGGTGGCGCCGCTTCTGGCACATCACGCTGCCGCAGATCCGCCCGGAGATCTACGTCGTCCTCACCTGGTGCACGATCGCCGCGCTCAAGGTGTTCGGCGCGGTGTACGTGCTCACGAAGGGCGGCCCGGGCGGCGCGACCGACGTCCCGTCCTACTTCTCCTTCACCACGTTCTTCGAGAAGACCCAGGTCGGCTACGGAGCCGCGATATCAACGGTGTTGACGGTGATCATCCTGGTCCTCTCCCTCGCGTTCCTGAAACTCCAGACCCGCGCGGAGGAAGGTGACCGCGCATGACGACCGCCCTGCGCCGCTACCCGGTACTGATCGCCCTGTGCCTCGCGGCCCTCTTCATGGTCGTGCCGTTCCTGATCGTCGTGGTCAACGCCGTGAAGTCACCGGCCGAGTACTCCGAACACGGCCCCCTCAGTCTCCCCAACGGCGTCTACCTGGACGGCCTCAAGGACTTCTGGCAACGCGTCGACTACGGCCAGAAACTCTTCAACTCGGCCCTGATCAGCGGCTCGGTGGCCCTCCTCGCCGCCGCCCTCTCCGTCCTCAACGCGTACGCGATCGGCATCGGCCGTATCAAGGGCCGCACGTGGGTCCTGGCCTTCTTCGTCCTCGCCAACATGCTGCCGCAGGAGGCGCTGGTCTACCCGATCTACTACCTGAGCAAGCAAGTCGGCCTCTACGACACGAGGTTGAGCGTCATCATCGTGTTCACGGTGATCCAGGCGGCGTTCGGCACGTACCTCCTCTCCTCCGTGCTCGGCCAGTTCCCCCGCGAGATCCTCGAAGCGGCCCGGATCGACGGCGCCAACAAGTGGCAGGTGCTCTGGCGGATCGTGGTCCCGGTCAGCCGCCCCACGATCGGCGTCCTGCTGGTCTTCTTCTTCATCTGGACCTGGAACGAGTTCCTGCTCCCCCTGGTCATGCTGATCTCCAACGACAACCAGACCGTGTCGGTGGCCCTCGGCGTCCTCCAGGGCCAGCGCCTGATGGACGCCACGATGACCAACGCGGCTGCCCTGCTCGGTGTGTTGCCCGCCATCGTCTTCTTCCTCGTCTTCCAGCGGACCCTCACGCGCGGCATCGCCGTGGGTGCCGTCAAGTAGTAAGGGGACCCCCCACATGAAGTTCACCGACGGCTACTGGCTGCTGCGCGAGGGCGTCACCGCCGCCCACCCGGTCGAGGTCCTCGATGTCACGTCCCCCGAGGGCGCGTTGGAGATCCACGCCCCGACCATGCCCATCCGCCACCGCGGCGACCTGCTGAAGGGACCGGTCGTGACGATCAGCGCCCACGCCCCGATGCCCGACGTCATCGGCGTCACCTTCACCCACTTCGAGGGCGAACAGCCGCGTGGCCCCCAATTCGACGTACATACCGAAGAGTTCGCGATCCACACGTCCTATGACGACGAGCACGCGACCCTCACCTCCGGCGCGCTCTCGGTCAAGGTGGCCCGCACCGGCCCCTGGCACGTCGACTTCCTCGCCCATGGCCGCACCCTCACGAGCAGCGGCCCCAAGGGCATGGGCATCATGCGCGACGCGACCGGCGCCCACTACCTGCGCGAGCAGCTCGGGCTCCAAGTGGGCACCTCCGTCTACGGACTTGGCGAACGCTTCGGCCCGCTCGTCAAGAACGGCCAGGTCGTCGACATGTGGAACGCCGACGGCGGCACCGCCACCGAACAGGCCTACAAGAACATCCCCTTCTACCTGACCGACGCGGGCTACGGCGTCTTCGTCGACCACCCCGGCAAGGTCTCCTTCGAGGTCGGCTCGGAGGCGGTCTCCCGGGTCCAGTTCAGCGTGGAGAGCCAGCAGTTGACGTACTACGTCATCTACGGCCCGACCCCCAAGGACATCCTCCGCAAGTACTGCGCCCTCACCGGCCGCCCGGCCCTCCCGCCCGCCTGGTCGTTCGGCCTGTGGCTGTCGACGTCCTTCACCACCTCGTACGACGAGGAGACGGTGACGTCGTTCATCGAGGGCATGCGGGAGCGCGAACTCCCGCTCTCCGTCTTCCACTTCGACTGTTTCTGGATGCGCGAGTTCAACTGGTGCGACTTCCAATGGGACCCGAGGGTCTTCCCCGACCCGGAAGGCATGTTGGCGAGGCTGAAGGAACGCGGCCTGCACATCTCCGTCTGGATCAACCCGTACATCGCCCAGCGCTCCCCGCTCTTCGCCGAGGGCAAGGCACTTGGGCACCTCCTCCGCCGACCGGACGGAAGCGTCTGGCAGTGGGACCTGTGGCAACCCGGCATGGCCCTGGTCGACTTCACCAGCCCGACCGCCCGCGACTGGTACGCCGGAAAGCTGGAGGCGCTCCTCGCGCAGGGCGTCGACTGCTTCAAGACCGACTTCGGCGAGCGCGTCCCGGTCGACGTCGCCTACGCGGACGGCGGCGACCCCGAGCGGATGCACAACTACTACACCTACCTCTACAACCGCACGGTCTTCGACGTCCTGCGTAAACACCGCGGCGAGGGCGAGGCGGTCGTCTTCGCCCGCTCGGCCACAACCGGCAGCCAGAAGTACCCCGTTCACTGGGGCGGCGACTGCGAGGCGACATACGAGTCGATGGCCGAGTCCCTGCGCGGCGGCCTCTCCCTCGGCCTCTCGGGCTTCGGCTACTGGAGCCACGACATCGGTGGCTTCGAGGGCACCCCGACCCCCGCCCTCTTCAAACGCTGGCTGGCCTTCGGCCTGTTGTCCTCCCACAGCCGCCTGCACGGCAGCTCCTCGTACCGCGTCCCATGGCTCTTCGACGAGGAATCCGTGGACGTACTACGGCAGTTCACCCGCCTGAAGCTGAGCCTCATGCCGTACCTCTACGAGACCGCGCGCACCGCCTCCGCCGAGGGCGTGCCGATGATGCGGGCGATGGTGCTGGAGTTCCCGGACGACCCCGGCTGCGCGCACCTGGAACGGCAGTACATGCTCGGCCAAGACCTGCTGGTGGCACCGGTGTTCAGCGACGACGGGGACGTCTCGTACTACGTCCCCGAGGGCACCTGGACCCACTACCTCACCGGCGACACGGTCACCGGCCCGCGCTGGGTGCGCGAACGCCACGGCTTCGACAGCGTGCCGCTCCTGGTCCGGCCCGGCGCGGTGATCCCGGTCGGCGCGGTGGCCGACCGGCCCGACTACGACCACGCCGACGGCGTCACTCTGCGGGCGTACGCCCTGGAGCGGGGCGCACAGGTGACGGTGCAGGTCGGAGAGGTGACCTTCACCGTCGTACGCGAAGGGGACACGCTCCGGGCGTCCTGCACGGATCCGTCCATCTCGTGGGCGCTGGCCGCCGGTTCGCGGTCGAAGTCGGGCAGCGGGTTCCTGACCCTGGAGCTGGGCTGATGGTGAAGATCACGGACGTGGCCCGGCACGCCGGGGTCTCCCCCAGCACCGTGTCGTACGCCCTGAGCGGCAAACGCCCGATCTCCGAGGAGACCCGGCAACGCGTCGAGGCGTCCATCCGCAAACTGGGTTACCGCCCGCACGCCGGCGCCCGCGCCCTGGCCAGCAGTCGGTCCAACGTCCTGGCGCTGGTGATCCCCTTACGGACCGGCATCCACGTCCCGGTCGTCATGCAGTTCGCGGTGTCCGTGGTGACCACCGCCCGCCGCCACGACCACGACGTGCTGCTGCTCACCCAGGAGGAGGGCGAGGAGGGCTTACGGCGGGTCGCGGACTCGGCGCTCGTCGACGCGATGATCGTGATGGACGTCCAACTCGACGACCCTCGGCTGCCGTTGCTCCGTTCCCTGGACCGCCCGTCGGTGATGATCGGCTTCCCGGCCGAGGCGGACGGACTGACCTGCGTCGACCTCGACTTCAGGGCGGCCGGCGAGCTGTGCGTGGAACGGCTCGCGGGGCTCGGCCACCGGGTCGTCGCCCTCGTCGGCTCCCCGCCGGAGGTGTACGTCCGCGGAACCGCCTTCGCCCAGCGGGTCGTTCAGGGCTTCACGGCCGCCGCCGACCGCAACAGGCTCGCCTCGTCCGTCCACCCCTGTGAGGCAGCACCGGGCGCCGCAGCCGCCGTAGCGGAACAACTTCTGCGCGAGCAGCCCGCGTTGACCGGAGTCGTCGTCCACAACGAGCCGCTCCTCGAACCCCTGATAGACGCCTTCGAGCAGCTCGGGCTGCGCGTCCCCGGCGATCTGTCGATCACCGCGATCTGCCCCGACGAACTCGCCGAGTCCGTACGGGTTCCGGTCACGTCGGTCGCCCTGCCCAGCGCCGAACTGGGCGCCCGGGCGGTCGAGCTGCTGATGAAGAAGCTGGGCGGCAAGACCGTCCCCGACGCGACGCTGCTGTCCCCCCGGCTGACGGAACGCGCGAGCACGGCACCGCGCAACGCACCCTGAGGCCTCCGAGTTCCGTAACGCCCGCATGCAAGGCCCTACTTGAGGAGCCGTGACATGAAAGGCAAGAGAAGAAGACACAGAACCACGCTCGTCGTCGCCTTCGCCCTGATCGCCGGCCTGGGAGCGACGGTCCCGGCGACCGCCGACACCCCGTACCCCTTCCGCGACCCAACTCTCCCGGTGAGCAAGCGTGTTGACGACCTCCTCGGCCGCCTGACCCTCGACGAGAAGATCTCCCTCCTCCACCAGTACGAGCCCGCGATCCCCCGCCTCGGCATCCAGTCCTTCCGCACCGGCACCGAGGCCCTGCACGGGGTCGCCTGGCTCGGCAAGGCGACCGTCTTCCCGCAGGCCATCGGACTCGCCTCGACCTGGGACCCGGCGCTGATGCAGCAGGTCGGTTCGGCGGTCGGCGACGAGGCCCGCGGCTTCCAGCAACAGCGCCCGGACGGCTGGGGGTTGAACCTCTGGGCCCCGGTGGTGAACCTCCTCCGCGACCCGCGCTGGGGCCGCAACGAGGAGGGCTACAGCGAGGACCCGGAACTCACCGGCGCCCTCTCGACGGCGTACGGCGAGGGCCTGACCGGCGGCGACCCGAACCACCTCAAGACGGCCCCCACCCTCAAGCACTACCTCGCCTACAACAACGAGGTCGACCGCGCGACCACGTCCTCCGACCTGCGCCCACGGGTGGCGAAGGAGTACGACGAGGCGGCCTTCAAGCCCGCGATCGAGGCGGACGCGGCAACGGGCGTGATGACGTCGTACAACCTCGTCAACGGCCGCCCCGCCACGGTGAATCCGGACCTGAACGACGTCGTGCGGAAGTGGACCGACCAGTCCCTGCTGAACGTCACCGACGCGTTCGCCCCCGGCAACCTCGTCGCTCCGCAGCAGTACTACCCCACGATCGCGGAGGGCGACGCGGCAGCGCTCAAGGCGGGCATCGACAGCTTCACGGACAACAGCGCGGACCCGGGACCGACGACGACGGCCATCAACTCGGCTCTCCAGCAGGGCCTGTTGAAGTCATCGGACATCGACACGGCCGTCTCCCACGTCCTCTCCGTCCGCGTCCGCCTCGGTGAGTTCGACCCGGGCGGCGGCAAGTACGGCTCGATCGACGCGTCCGTCATCAACAGCCCCGCGCATCAGCAGTTGGCGCGCAAAGCCGCGGCCGAGGGGATGGTGCTGCTCAAGAAAAGTGTGACACTTCCGCTGAAAGTGTCACAGAAAAACGTAGCAGTGGTCGGCCCCCTCGCCGACACCCTCTACACCGACTGGTACTCAGGCACGCTCCCCTACGCCGTCACCCCCGCGAAAGGCATCGCCTCAAAACTGGGCACCGGAGTGACCACCAGCGAGGGCGTCGACCGCATCGCCCTGCGCGACACGGCAACCGGCAAGTACGTCACGGCAGGCACCGGCGACACAGGCGCACCCTTGCAGGAGGCCACGAACACCCCGACAGCAGCCGACCAGTTCGACGCCTTCGACTGGGGCTCCGGCATCGTGACCCTGCGCTCGGCCGCCAACGGCAAATACGTCGGCTACAACTGGTCGAACTTCGTCAACGACCAGACCCAGCCCAACGGTTGGTACGTCCAGCAGCAGTTCAAACTGGAACAGCAGGACGACGGCACGTACTTGCTGAAGTACGCGGGCTACGAAACGTCGGAGTCCTGGTGGTCGAACCCCCTCTACCTCGGCCCCACCGACGCGAACGGCACCCTGGGCCTGGTCCCCAAGGACCAGGCCGCGCACTACGCGAAGGACGTGGTCCGCAGCGGAGTCGCCGACGCGGTGGCGGCGGTCAAGGGCAAGGACGCGGCGGTCGTGGTCATCGGCTCCATGCCGTCGATCAACGGCCGCGAGGCCCACGACCGCACGGACATGGCCCTGGCCCCGACCCAGGAGGCCCTGGTCAAGGCGGTCCACGCGGCCAACCCGAAGACAGTGGTCGTGGTCGAGAACAGCTACCCCACCACGCTGGGTGCGTTGCAGAAGGAAGTCCCGGCCCTCCTCTGGACCTCCCACGGGGGCCAGGAAACGGGCAACGCCCTCGCCGACATCCTCTACGGAGACACCAACCCGTCCGGCCGCCTCACCCAGACCTGGTACCGCTCGGAGTCGGACCTCCCGTCGATCCTCGACTACGACATCATCAAGTCCGCCCGCACCTACCAGTACTTCCAGGGCACCCCGCTCTACCCCTTCGGCTACGGCCTCTCGTACACGACCTTCCGCTACGGCACCCTGAAGCCCGTCGCCGGCGGCTACGAAGTCCCGGTGACGAACACGGGCACCCGGGCGGGCGACGAGGTCGTACAGCTCTACACACACCAGCGCACATCACGGGACAAAGAACCCCTGAAGCAGTTGAAAGCCTTCCAGCGGGTATCGCTCGAACCCGGCGAGACAAAGACGGTCCGCCTGAAAATCCAGCAGAAAGACCTCGCCCACTGGGATGTCACCCGCTCGAAATGGGCGGTGGAAAGCGGCACGTACGACGTCATGGCCGGAGCATCGTCGGCGGACATCCGCGCCCGCACGACCTGGCGCGTCCACGGCGAGACCATCCCACCCCGAAACCTGTCCCGAACGACCCGCGCCGAGAACTTCGACGACTACTCCGGCATTCACCTCGTGGACGAGTCGAAAGCGAGCGGTACGGCGGTGGGTGCGGCTGCGGAGGGTGCGTGGCTGAAGTTCACGGACGCGGAATTGGGCGCGGGGACAACGAAGTTCACAGCCCAGGTCGCCGGGACGGCCGCCGGCACGATCGAGGTCCGGCTCGGCTCTCCGACCGGCAGGCTCGTCGGTACGGCACGCGCGGGCGGGACGGCATCGTCGTACGACTATGAGACGGTGACCGCCGACCTGTCGGGCGGCGCGGCGAAGGGCCGTACGGACGTGTATCTGGTCCTGAGCGACGGCCTGCGGCTGTCGACCTTCTCGCTCCGCTGAACCGACTTCACCGAATGGAAAGGAAAAAGGCCCCGCTGCCGAAGCAGCGGGGCCTTTACCCACATGGGATGAGTGGAGATGGCGGGAATCGAACCCGCGTCCACCGGTGCAGAATCAGGGCTTCTCCGTGTGCAGTTCGCTGTGATTTTCTCGGCCCCGGTGATCACGCGAACAAGTCGCCGACGGGCCCAGTCACTGTTTGATTTCCCATCGAACCCCGTGACCGGGCTCGACGGTTTAGTTCCCTAGATTATGCCAGGGTCCGGGTCGGGAACACCCCCGGGCTGACACCCTTTTAGGGTCCTTCAGTCGCTGTTATTAGGCAGCGAGGGCGAAGGACTGGGAATCGCTCTTGGAATTGGCGATTATTGGTTGCGACATATGGTTAACGAGATCATTGCCGCTTCCTCGACACGCTTCACCTGCTTCGACAGCCGCTGTCGAAACCGATCATCCCCATGTTGTTTTTTCAAGCCCCTCCGAAGAGGGATGCGCACCCGCTGTGGGGTGCAGTTGCCATCGTACGTGAACAACGCGCGCCGATGCCACCGTATTCCGTGTGGCTACTCGCCGCGCTGCTTCCGCTTCGCCGCCGCGATCGCGCGGTCCGACTCCCGGCGGTCCTGCTTCTCGCGCAGGGTCTGCCGCTTGTCGTACTCCTTCTTGCCGCGGGCGAGGGCGATCTCCGCCTTCGCCCGGCCGTTGCTGAAGTACAGGGCGAGGGGCACGATCGTGTGACCCGTCTCCTGGATCTTGGACTCCAGCTTGTCGATCTCCTCGCGGTGCAGCAGGAGCTTGCGCTTGCGGCGCACGGAGTGGTTGGTCCAGGTGCCCTGGTGGTACTCGGGGATGTGGGCGTTGTGCAGCCACGCCTCGCCCCCGTCGATCTGGACGAAGCCGTCGGTCAGCGAGGTCCGGCCCTCGCGCAGCGACTTGACCTCGGTGCCGGACAGGACGAGACCGGCCTCGAAGGTGTCGATGATCGCGTAGTCGTGCCGGGCCTTCTTGTTCTGGGCGACGATCTTGCGCTTGCCGCCCTTCTCGCCGTCCCTGGCCTTGCCGCCGGCGGCCCCGCCGCCCTGCTTGGGCTGGGACTCCTTGGGTACGTACATTCCCTTGCTCATAGTGCTGCCCATTTTCGCACTACAAGGGGGTCCGAGGGAAAGGCGATTACGGACGGCGATCGGGAACGCCTACGACGCGTCGCCGAGCCCGCTCAACACCGTCTCGGCGCGCTCCACGGCGGCCTGCCCCTGTGCGGTGACATCGAGGTCGGGGGTGATGCCCCGGCCGTCGACGGTGTGGCCGGAGGGGGTGCGGTAGTGGCCGACGGTCAGTTCGGCGACGACGCCGTCGGGGAGCTTGCTCGGCATCTGGACCGAACCCTTGCCGAAGGTCCTGGAGCCCACGACGACCGCGCGACCGCGGTCCTGGAGGGCGCCGGTGAGCATCTCGGCCGCGCTCATCGTGCCGCCGTCGACGAGCGCGACCAGGGCTCTGGTGGTGTCGCCGCCGGTGGCCGCGTGCAGGGCGCGCTGCTGGCCGTCGACGTCGTAGGTGGCGACGAGGCCGCCGTCGAGGAAGGCGGAGGCGGCGGTGACGGCCTCGGTGACCAGGCCGCCGGAGTTGCCGCGCAGGTCGAGGATGAACGCGGAGTCGGCCGGGGCCTGTCGCACGGCGGTGCGGACGAGGTCGCCGACGCCCTTGGTGAACGCGGCGATCTTGATCACGGTGACCTCGCCGGGCAGCCTGCGGACGGTCACGGAGTCGGTGGAGAGGCGGGCGCGCCGTACGGTCTCGCTCCACGCGTGCGTGCCGCGCTCCAGGCCGAGGGTGACGGCGGTACCGGCGGCGGCGTCCTGGGCGTCGCCCCGCAGTAAGGAGACGACCTCGGTGACGGGCTGTCCGTCGACGTTCTCGCCGTCGACGGTCCGTAGCCGGTCGCCCTTGTGCACACCCGCGGCGGCGGCGGGCGACCCGGACTGCACCTTGGTCACCTCGATCCGGCCGTCCCGCTCGCGCCGGGCCCAGAGCCCGACGCCGGTGTACTGGCCGTCGAGGGCCTCCTCGAACTCCTCGTACTCCCCTTGGGAGTACACGGCACCCCAGCGGTCCCCGCTGCGGCTGACGGCGCGCTCGGCGGCCTCCATGGGCGACTTGCCGTCGGCCTTCGCCTCGGCGGCGGCCTTCGCGACGTCCTCGTGTGAACTCACCGACGCCGAACGGGCCGTACCGGACCCCGTTTTCCGGTCGGACAGGTCGGGTTCGTCGAACGACCCGGCCGCCGCACCGGCCACCAGCACGCTCGCGAACACCAATGTCAGGGCGGCCCCGCGGCGGATGCGGCGGGGCTGACAGAACAGGTCACGACCTGACATGGCGGTGAGTCTAGGACAACGCGAAGGGCCGCACGGGCGGTTGCCCGTACGGCCCTCTTGGCATGTGTCACACCTTCAGGTACTTGCGCAGCGCGAAGAACGCCGCAAGCGCGGGCATCAGGAGGCTCGTCGCGAGGATGAGCGGGAGCTTCGTCAACACCGCGTCCCAGCCGATGAAGTTGATCAGGTTCAGCTTGTGGGACAGGTCCAGGCCGTGGTCGATGATGAAGTACCGGCCGACCACCAGGAATCCGCAGGCGACCGTGCCGCCGATCAGACCGGCGACCGCGGCCTCCATGATGAACGGGGCCTGGATGTAGAAGCCGGACGCGCCGACCAGGCGCATGATGCCGGTCTCGCGACGACGGCTGAACGCCGAGACGCGCACCGTGTTGACGATCAGCATCAGGGCGACGACGAGCATGAGGGCCATCACCGCGCGGGCGGCCCAGTTCATGCCGTTCAGGAGGCCGAAGAGGTTGTCCAGGATGCCCTTCTGGTCCTGCACCGACTGGACGCCGTCACGGCCGTCGAAGGCCGTCGCGATGACCTGGTACTTCTCCGGGTCCTTGAGCTTGATGCGGTACGACTCCTGCATCTGGTCCGGCGTGAGCGAACTGGCCAGGGGCGAGTCGCCGAACTGCTGCTTGTAGTGCTTGTACGCCTCGTCCTGGGACTCGAAGACGACCTTCTGGACGACCGACATCTTGCCGAGGTCGGACTTGATCTGCGCCTTCTGGTCGTCGGTCACCGCGCCCTTGGCGCAGTTGGGGTCGGACTCGGCGTCGCTCTTGTTGCAGAGGAAGATCGAGACGTTGACCTTGTCGTACCAGTAGCCCTTCATCGTCGTCACCTGGTCGCTCATCAGGAGCGAGCCGCCGAAGAGGGCCAGGGACAGGGCTACGGAGACGACGACCGCGAAGGTCATCGTCAGGTTGCGGCGGAGACCGACACCGATCTCGGACAGTACGAACTGGGCGCGCATGGCGGCTTCTTCAGGCCTTTCCGTGGACGGACATCAGACGGCGGGTCGGTCGGCGGTCAGTGCTGGTAGCCGTAGACGCCACGTGCCTGGTCACGGACGAGGCGGCCACTCTCCAGCTCGATGACGCGCTTGCGCATCTGGTCCACGATGTTCTGGTCGTGCGTCGCCATCACCACGGTGGTGCCGGTCCGGTTGATCCGGTCGAGCAGCTTCATGATGCCGACGGAGGTCTGCGGGTCGAGGTTGCCGGTGGGCTCGTCCGCGATGAGGAGCTTGGGGCGGTTCACGAAGGCTCTCGCGATGGCCACGCGCTGCTGCTCACCACCGGAGAGCTCACCGGGCCTGCGATCCTCCTTGCCGCCGAGCCCGACGAGGTCGAGCACCTGGGGCACCGATTTGCGGATCTCGCCCTTGGACTTGCCGATGACCTCCTGCGCGAAGGCCACGTTCTCGGCGACCGTCTTGTTCGGCAGCAGGCGGAAGTCCTGGAAGACGGTCCCCAGCTGGCGGCGCATCTGCGGCACCTTCCAGTTGGAGATGCGGGCGAGGTCCTTGCCCAGCACGTGCACCTGGCCCTGACTGCACCGCTCCTCGCGGAGGACCAGCCTCAGGAAGGTGGACTTTCCGGAGCCGGAGGACCCCACGAGGAACACGAACTCGCCCTTCTCCACTTCCAGGGAGACGTCCCTGAGAGCGGGGCGGGTCTGCTTGGGGTAGACCTTGGAGACACTGTCGAATCGGATCACGGGTGCACCACGGGTAGCCGGGGGTAGGTGAGCGTGACCATACGCGACCCGGGTGTGCCCGCGCAGTCGGCGTCCGGGGTTGTGCGACGCTTGCGCGTTTTGTCACTGATTTGAAGGGCTGGAACGCACAAGGTCGGGGCAGGATAAGGCGAGCCGCGCCGAATCCCGCGGAACCTGGCACAGTGGAGGGGAACGTTCGGGAACGTTCTCGTATCCCGCGGCGTTGTGTCTGTGATAGCCGGTGCAAGGAGGGCGAGCGCATGACGTACGACCGGTTGGTGTGCGCGAACTGCGCGGCGCCCGTGAACGAGGGCCGCTGTCCCGTCTGCCGTGCGAACCGCGCGCGGCTGCAGCAGGAGAATCCGTGGGGCAATCTCAACCCCATGGCATTGATCGCCCTGCTCGCGGTATTGATCGCGGCGCTGGCGCTGGTGGCGCACCAGACCGCGTAAGCGGCCTGTACGAAGGCATACAGAACACAGAACAGAGACATGCAGAAGGGCCCGGAGCGCACGCTCCGGGCCCTTCGTCGCACGACGTGCGTACGGTCCGTACGGGGACGGCTACCGTCAGGCGATCGTGCCGCCGCGGTTGCTGCTCGCGAGACGCGGGAGCACGCGGAAGGCGATGCCGCCGGCGATCATCGTCGCGGCGCCGATCAGCAGGAACGCGGTCTGGCCGGCACCGGTCTCGGCGAGCTCACCGCCGCTGCCCTGGGCCGTCGTGTCGGACCCGGTGTCGGTGAGCGCGGAGGTGCCCGCCTCCTGGGCGGAGGAGCCGCCGTCGGGGTCGGTGTTGTTGCCGCCGGTGGAGCCGGAGCCACTGGTGCTGCCGTCCGACGGGGTGCCGGTGGGCTCGTCCGTCGGCTCGGTGGGGTTGCCGGTGGGCTCGGTCGGCTCGTCGCTCGGCGGCGTCGAGACCGGCGTGGACGGCGGCGTGGACGGCGGCGTGCTGTCCGGGGCGGTCGGGATGCCCGAGTCGGTCGGGCTCGCGGGCGGAGTCGAAGCCGGAGGACTCGACGGGTCGTCAGGGCCGAAGCCGACGTTCGCGCTGACCCCGCTGTCGTCCACGGTCACACCGAGGTCGAGCGCCGATGCGGCACCCGCGGCGGTCAGCGAGGCGCCGGCGGCGATGATCGCGCCGGCCGCTATGCGCGCGACACGGATCCGCGTCTTCTTGGTCATTAGGTTGCTACCCCCAGTAGCTCGTCGTCAGGGTGGCGCGTCGGTGTCCGGGGCCGTGATCGACGGGGGTGGCGGCTGGCGAAAGCTCAAGTCCCCCGGTTCACATGCGCCCCGCAGACACGCATGCCACGCTTCACCCTTCCCAGTTTTCACAGCAACGTCAAGGCCGTTGCGAGCGCAATGTCCAACTAGGCGTTCTTTGCTGGGGAATGGAACCTGTGAGTGTGATGTAAAACCCAGACATCAAGGCTCAAGAGGGAGACAAAAAAGGCAACTGCCACCCGATGGGAGGCAGTTGCCTTGTCGACAAAGTAACTCGGGAATCCCTTGTGGAGTTACTTCTCCTGCTGCTTGCGCCAGCGAATTCCGGCCTCCAGGAAGCCGTCGATCTCGCCGTTGAACACAGCCTCGGGGTTGCCGACCTCGTACTCCGTGCGCAGGTCCTTGACCATCTGGTACGGGTGCAGGACGTACGAACGCATCTGGTTGCCCCAGGAGTTGCCGCCGTCGCCCTTGAGGGCGTCCATCCGGGCCTGCTCCTCCTGGCGGCGGCGCTCCAGCAGCTTGGCCTGGAGCACGTTCATCGCGCTGGCCTTGTTCTGGATCTGCGAGCGCTCGTTCTGGCAGGAGACGACGATGCCGGTGGGGAGGTGGGTCAGACGCACCGCGGAGTCGGTGGTGTTGACGCCCTGGCCGCCGGGACCGGAGGACCGGTACACGTCCACGCGCAGCTCGGACTCGTCGATCTCGATGTGGTCGGTCTGCTCGACCACCGGGAGGATCTCGACACCGGCGAACGAGGTCTGGCGGCGCCCTTGGTTGTCGAACGGCGAGATCCGGACGAGCCGGTGGGTGCCCTGCTCGACGGAGAGCGTGCCGTAGGCGTACGGCACGTGCACGGCGAAGGTGGTCGACTTGATGCCGGCCTCTTCGGCGTACGACGTCTCGTAGAGCTCCGTCTTGTAGCCGTGGCGCTCGGCCCAGCGCAGGTACATGCGCTGGAGCTTCTCGGTGAAGTCGGAGGCGTCGACGCCTCCGGCCTCGGCGCGGATGGTGACGACGGCCTCGCGGGAGTCGTACTCGCCGGAGAGGAGGGTGCGGACCTCCATCTCGTCCAGCGCCTTCTTGACGGCGGTCAGTTCGTTCTCCGCCTCGGCTCGGGTGTCCGGGTCGTCCTCCTCCTCGGCCATCTCGAAGAGGACAGAGAGGTCGTCGATCCGGCTGCGCAGGGCCTCGGTCTTGCGGATCTCGGCCTGGAGGTGACTCAGCTTACTGGTGACCTTCTGCGCCGCCTCCGGGTCGTCCCACAGGGAGGGCGCTGCCGCCTGCTCCTCAAGGACGACGACTTCTGCCCTCAGCGTGTCCAGGTCCAGGACGGCCTCGATCGACTCCATGGTCGAGGAGAGGGACTTGAGCTCTTCGGAAACATCGACGACTGCCACGCCTCCAGCGTAACGGCTCCGCCAAGCGGGGAGTGCCGGGCCTGGAACGGGGCTCAGGTCACCCGGCACCGGGGCGGGCATACCGGGGGCTCCGCCCGCAGACCCCCGGACCTATGCCCACCCAAGAGGCGGCCACTCCCAGCCCGTCCGGCGTTTGAGGACGAGGCCGTTCAGGCCGAAGGGGGGTCTGGGGGCGCAGCCCCCAGGGATGGGTCGGGTAGGGGCGGCGGGGGCGAGAAGAACCCTTACGGCGAAGCCGGTGCCGAGTTCTTCGTGTCCGGGGAGTCCCCGCCGGAGTCGCCCGACGTCGCCGCCCACGTGCCCACCCCGACCGCGGCCACCAGCACCACCCCCGCCGCCGCCAGCGTCAGCCGCCGACGCCGCGTGGCCGCCCGGTGCCGGGCGGAGCCGGGACGCGGGGCGCCCGCCGGACGCGGGGCGCGGGCCGTACCGAGAGGACCGCCCGCCAGCTCGTCCGGCGCGGGTACCCGCATCGACGTATGAGTGTCCCGGTTGGAGTCCGCGGGCTTGGCGCCGGGCACCAGCGGTACGGCACCCCGTCGCACCCGCTCGCTGCGCGCAGGCGTGGCCACCGGGGTCTCCTCCTGCTCCGCCTCCTCCTGCTCGGCGTCCGGCTCGTCGACGTCCAGTGGAGGCATCCCGGCCAGCAGGGGGAGTTGCTCACGGAGGCGGGCGGCGAGTTCGGAGGCGCGCAGGCGGGAGGCCGGGGCCTTCGCCAGGCACTGCACCATCAGCTGCCAGAGTTCGTCGGGGATCCCGGGCAGCGGTACGACGGTCTCGGTGACGTGGCGTCGTAGCACCGCACCGGGGTGGCCGCCGCCGAACGGGGTGAAACCGGCGAGGAGTTCGTACAGGACCGTCGCCAGGGCGTAGATGTCGACGGCCGCGCGCGGGGGCAGGCCCTCGACGATCTCGGGGGCGAGGTAGTCGGGCGTGCCGATGATCTTCGTGGCCCTGGTGCGGCGCGGGGAGTCGATAAGTTTGGCGACCCCGAAGTCCGTCAGCAGGGCGGGGTGCGCTCCGCCGGGGCCGAGCGGGCCCTGCATGTCGAGGAGGACGTTCTCGGGCTTGACGTCCCGGTGGACGACGCCGGCCGCGTGGGCCGCCGCGAGTCCGTCCGCGATGTCGGCGACGATCGCGACCGCGGCCTCCGGGGAGAGCCGGCGTTCCCGGTCGAGGCGGGTGCGCAGATCCGTCCCCCGGACCAGGTCCATGACGAGGGCGAGGTCGGTGCCGTCGACGACAAGGTCCCGTACGGACACGATGTTCGGGTGCTCCAGGCCGAGCAGGGCCGTGCGCTCCTGCACGAAGCGGCCGACGAGTTCCTGGTCGGACGCGAGGTCCTCGCGCAGCAGCTTGACGGCGACGGGCCCTTCCGGCCCCTCACCGAGCCACACCGTGCCGGCACTGCCCCGCCCCAGGATCTGGTTGGCGGTGTACCGGCTGCCGATCTTCCGTGCCAAGGCTGCTCCTACCGACGCGTGTGTCGCTAAAACTACGCGTCGGATGAGCCAACCTTCACCGCGGAGGCGGAAATCACCC
The DNA here is from genome assembly GCF_045162825.1 of Streptomyces prunicolor. NCBI lineage: Bacteria > Bacillati > Actinomycetota > Actinomycetes > Kitasatosporales > Streptomycetaceae > Streptomyces > Streptomyces prunicolor. The sequence goes on from NZ_CP108676.1 coordinate 4,250,993, forward strand.
ACTGGGTGTCGACAAATCCCCAACCCAGCGTCCGACAAGGGCGATTCGGGGGTCGGTTGCCGGTCGTGTCGAGGGTCGGCCGCCCGTCGCGTCGAGGGTCAGTTACCGGTCGCGGAACTCAGGTCCTTGACCCAGCCGCTGATCTGTCCGGCGACGCCGCTGATCTCCTGCCAGTAGCTCTTGCCGGTGCCGATCCAGTCCTGAAGCGGGGTCAGCTCCCAGACCAGCCAGCCCGCGACGAACAGCAGGACGATCGTGAACAGGCAGCCCTTGAGGCAGCCGAGCCCGGGGATCTTCATCGGGTTGGCGCTGCGCTGCCTCGGCTGGCGGGGCTCGCGGGCCGGCTCCGGGGGCCGCTGGGGCTGCTGGCGGCTCGGCGGGGCGTACTGCTGCGGCTGTTGCTGCTGCGGATGGCCGTAGCCGCCGCCCTGCTGCTGCGGCTGCTGGCGCTGGGACGGGCGCTGCTGCGGGCGCTGCTGGGCCGCCTGGCGGGGCTGCTGCGGTGGCTGCTGGGCGCGCGAGACCGGGCGCTGGGGGCGGCGGCGCAGCGGGTCCTCGGCCGGGTCGAGGTAGGGCTGGAACTGGGTCTGTTCGTTGCGGTCGCGGGCGGCGCGGAGCTGGTTCTGCCAGGGGTGCGGCTGCTCGGGGCCGGCGCCGGACTGGTTCTGCTGGTTCTGCTGGCCGTATGGACCGGCCTGGTTCGGCTGGCCGTACTGCCCGGGCTGGTTCTGCGGCATGACCGTCGTCGGGTCGGCCGCGCCGCGGTTCGGCATCACCGTGGTCGGGTCGGCGGCGCCCACCGGGCCGCTGGTGTGCGGGAGGACGCTGGTCGCCGCGTTCGGGTCGTAGGCGCCCGCGCTGTGCGAGAGGACCTGCGTCGGGTCGGCGGCGCCGGGCACGGTCGGTACGGCGGCGGGCGCGGGGTCGGGGGCCAGCAGCCTGCCGACGTTCTCGGCGGCGGCGATCTGCGCGGAGTTCGCATGTACGCCGACGCCCTCGGCGACGACGCGCAGGCCGCGGGCGAGGTTCTCGGCGCTGGGCCGCTCGTCCGGGTTCTTGCGCAGGCAGCGCTCGATGACCGTCCACAGGGGGTCGGGGACCGTCGAGGGACGGCGCGGTTCGGCGCTCAGGTGCTGGTGGAGGACTTCGAGGGCGGAGCCGCCGGAGAACGGCGGGTGGCCGGTGACCAGCTCGTACAGCAGGATGCCGGCGCCGTAGATGTCCACGGCGGAGGTCTGCGGGCGGCCCTCGGCGGACTCCGGCGCGATGTACGCGGGCGTGCCGACGAACTCCTGCGTGCGGGTCAGGCCCGGGGAGTCGGCGAGGCGGGCGATGCCGAAGTCGGTGAGCAGCGGGTACATCTGGCCGCCGCCCTGCTTGAGCAGGACGTTCGCCGGCTTCAGGTCGCGGTGCACGACGCCGTCGGCGTGGCTGGCGGCCAGCGCGTCGGCGATCTGCGCGGTGAGCAGGGCTGCGCCGACGGGGCTGAAGGGGCCGTTCTCGCGCAGGTAGTGGTGCAGGTCGGGGCCCTCGACGAGGTCCATGACGAGCGCCAGGAGATCGCCTTCCACGACGAGGTCGCGGACTCTGACGATGTTCGGGTGGGTCAGGCGCAGCAGCACCGACCGCTCGCGCAGGAACCGCATCACGATGTCGGGATCGTTCGCGAGTTCTTCCTTGAGGACCTTGATCGCGACGGTCTCGCCGGGCTGGCCCTGTACGGCTGCCTCGGCGCCCGCGGTCTCACGCTGGCGGGCCCGCCAGACGGTGCCCGTGGCGCCGCGTCCGAGTGGCTCCTCCAGGAGGTACTTGCTGCCTACCGGCCGCACGTCTGCGCTCCCTGCTGCTTGCCTGTGTTCCGGTCCACTGTAGTGCCGCCCCTCTTGGGGCTACCTACGTAAGCGTTGCCGTACATGTTCGAAGGAAAGACGCTCTCCCCGGTCTCCCGGTTGCCCCAATGGTCACCGAAGCCGGACATGACCGGTCTCACTCGATCACCGGTGCGGCACTGGTCAGGCACTTTTGGGGACAGAGCTGACCAATCAAGATCACTTGGTACCGGGCCCCGGGCGAGTTGTCAGTGGCAGGTGCGAGGATGCGTGCAGTACTGGCCGATGTGCTCGCGCGGGGTGGGGGAATATTCCGTGCCGGGGCAGAAGGGACCGCTGACGGCGATGCAGATCCGGCTGACCGTCGTAGACCCGTTGGGGCCGCCCGCGCAGCCGCGGGGCCGCTCCGCGAGTTGCGATGTGCTGGTCACCGCGCCCGCCGGCACGGCCCTGGCCGCGGTGGCGTCCGCGCTGGCCTCGGCGGTCTCCGCCGACGCGGCCGTGTCCCAGCCCGAGCGGAGCCGCGAGTCCGGCGGCCCGATCGTGCTGTACGCGGGCGTGGAGCGCCTCGACACCCAGCGCTGCACCCTCGGCGAGCCGCCGCTGACGGACGGCGCGGTGCTGTCCCTGGGCGCCCCGGCCGAGCCCGAGGCGCATCCCGAGCTGGACGACGCCCCGACCCAGCTCCATGTGGTCGCGGGCCCGGACGCGGGCGGGGTGCACCTCCTGCACGGCGGCCAGATCCACATCGGCCGCTCCGCCGACGCCGACGTCCCGCTGGACGACCCGGACGTGTCCCGGCTGCACTGCGCGGTGACGGTCGACCCCGGGGGCCGCGTCTCGGTGGCCGACCTGGGCTCGACGAACGGCACGACCCTGGCGGGCACCCGCGTGGGCACCCGCCCGGTGCGCTTCGCCCCGGGCACGCTGCTCCGCATCGGCGAGTCGGCGCTACGGCTGACCCCGTCCGGTGGTCCGGGAGCCCGCGCGGAGACGGCCCCCGACGGCGAGGGCCACGTGCGCGTGTCCCCCGGCACCCCGGCCGCCCCGCGCAGCGAACCGCTCGTGGTCCCGGGCCAGGGCGGCGCCCCGAGCATCGAGCACCGTGCCGTCCAGGTCGGCGGCGACACCCACGCGGGCCGCTTCGGGGTGTTCGGCGAGGCTCCTGAGGACGGGGACACGGACGACGCGTTCTCCGCGCGGACGACGACCTCGCGCATCCTCACCGACGACGACGCCGACGTCGACGCCCACAGCGGACGCAAGGGCACCCCGCTCCGGGGCACCGATGTGCCTCAGGGTGTGCGCAAGCGCGGCGGCATCGGCAAGTGGGCGCGGCGCCTGACGGGCGGTCGCGGCGACTCGACGGCCGAGGACGCCGAGTCGGCGTACGACTCGACGTACGACGCCTCCTACGACCAGGAGGGTGCCGACGAGAGCGTGCCGCCCCCGCCCGTGGTCCTCCAACAGCCGGACACCTGGCCCGATCCGGCCGCCCTGCTGCTCACCGCGCTGGGCCCGGGCCCCCGCCTGTGGGAGCGCGCCCCGGGTCACCCCGAGGCGCTCACGGTGCGGCTCGGCACGGCGGACCGCGCGACACCGGACGGCTCGGCGCTGCTGGCCGCGGTGCCGGTGACCTCCGGGCTCCGTGAGGTCGGCGCGCTGGGCCTGGCCGGTCCGCGCACGCGGCTGGCGGGACTGGCCCGCGCGGTGGTGGCCCAACTCGCGGCGCTGCACTCCCCCGACGCCCTGGAGATCGTGCTGATCAGCACGGACCGCGCGCGTACGGTGGCCGAGCGCACCGCCGAGTGGGCGTGGCTCGGCTGGCTGCCGCATCTGCGCCCCGGGCACGGCCAGGACTGCCGGCTGCTGCTGGCCTACGACCGGGAGCAGGCGACGGCCCGGACGGACGAGCTGCTCCGGCGGCTTGAGGACCACGCCATGGACGCGCACTGTGGCGGTACGGGTCGGCCGAGCGTCGCCTCCGGCACCTCCGGCCGTCGTACTCCGGGCATCGGCGCGCAGCGCGGCTCGGCGGAGGGGCGGTCGGGCCTTCCCTCGCCACACGGTTCACTCGCCGCACAACACGGTTCAGCCGAAGGCCAGTTGAGTGCCGCCGCACGGCACACGGCCGACGACCGTCAGCAGCGTGGGGCGACGGGCACCTCCGCCACCCCGACCACGTACAACACCACCGACGACGCCCACCACCACCGCTCCGGCAGCTCCGACGACCCGGCGTCCGGTGCCACCCGACCCCGTTCGTCCGGCACCGGCGACGACACCTCCGCCGATTCCCTCCGCGGCGCCGCCCACCGTCCCGCGTGGGCCCGCACCGACGACGGTGACGGCTCGGCGGACGGCTTCGTGGGCCCGTACACCGTGCTCGTGGTGGACGGTGACCCCGGTGGGGCCGATGTGCGCGAGGCGGTGGCGCGGCTGGCCCATGACGGGCCCCGGGCCGGTATCCACGTCGTGTGCCTCGCCGAGACGGAAGCGGCCTCGCCCGGGTCCCCCGTGACGGAGACCTACGAGGCGGCCTGCGCGGCGGCGCCGACGTTCCGGGAGTGCGGGGCGGTCGCGCTGCTGAGCGGTGATGTCGCCACGGCGCTGCGGCTGTTGCGGGTCGCGCACGGCGGTACGGGGGCGTCCCGGGCCGGCGGTACGGGGGTGACGCGACCGGGTGCGGGAGCGTCGCGAACCGGCACCGAAGCAGCACGACTCGGTACGGAGGCATCCCGACCCGGCACAGGCGCGTCACCTCCCCGCACAGAGCCGTCACGCCCCGGCCGGTCCGACGCCGACCAGGCACACCTGGGCCAGAACGACCCCTCCCGCCCCGGCCCCGTAGGCAACGGCACCATCGCCGCAGTGGACGCGGTGTCTCTCGCGTGGGCCGAGCGCTTCGCGCGGGCGCTCGCGCCGCTCAGGGCGGACGGTCCCGCGACCGAGCGGCACACGCGTGTGTCGGCGCCGTTGCCCCAATCGGCGCGGCTGCTGGACGAGTTGGGGCTGGCGCGGGCCACCCCGGCGTCCCTGCTGACGCGTTGGGCGGACGCGGGGGACGACAAGGACGCGATCGGCGGGCGGGCCTGGGCGGTGCTCGGGGCCGGTCCGCGCGGGCCGGTCACCGCGGACCTCGCCGCCGAGGGACCGCATCTGCTGATCGAGGGCCCGCCGGGCAGCGGCCGTACGGAGTTGCTGCGGGCGGTCGTCGCGTCCCTCGCCGCCGCCGAGCGGCCCGACCGGCTGGGCATTGTGCTGATGGACGGGCGGGACAGTGTCGGCGCGAGCGGCGGGCACGGTGAGGGTCTGCGGGTCTGCACGGACGTACCGCATGTCACCACTCATCTCACCGCCAACGACCCTGTCCGGATGCGGGAGTTCGCGCAGTCGCTGAGCGCCGAGCTGAAGCGGCGGGCCGAGTTGCTGGGCCGGATCGGCTTCGTCGAGTGGCACTCGCGGCACGAGGTGTCGGGGCGGATCATCTCGCAGCGCGGTACGTCCGGGGCCGGGGATCTGGAGTCCCCGACCAGTTCGACGATCCGGCTGCGCCCGTCGGCGGCGGCCCGTCAACAGACGGAGGCGGCACCGCCGTTGCCCCGCCTTGTCGTGGTGGTCGACGATCTGGACGCGCTGGTGAAACCCCCGCTCGGCTCCCCCGGGCGTCCCGCGGCCGGGTCGGTGATACGCGCGCTGGAGGCGGTGGCCCGCGAGGGCGAGCGGCTCGGGGTGCACCTGGTGGCGGCCGCCGCCGTAGAGGCGCGTACGGCCGAGGCCGAACCCGCGCGGCACCTCACCCTCCGGGTCAGCCTCGACGCGACGACCCAGGGTCCGGACGAACCCGCCCCGGGGCGTGGCCGGTTGACCCTGGCGGACGGCCGGGCGACCCCCTTCCAGGGTGGTCGCGTCACGGGTCGCATCCCGCGCACGGCGACGCTCCGGCCCACGGTCGTGCCGCTGGAGTGGCAGCGCATGGGCGATCCCCCGGCCCGCCGCCCGGTCCGCGAACTGGGCAACGGGCCAACGGACTTGGCACTCCTGGCCAGCGCGCTGGAGCGGGCCACGCGCTCGGTGTCGGCGGCGGAGGTGCCGTCGCTCCTCTGATCGTTCACAGGCTGCCCACACAACCCCACGTCACGACCCAATCACGATCGCGTACTTGACAGCGGACGCCATCTTGCCGCGTTCAAGTACCGGGCGTAGACCAGTGCGCACGGAAGCGTTCGAGCGTTCGACGAGGAACGAAGAACGGGGCAGTGATGCGCAGCACGAGCAGCACCCACCGGACACGCACCACCGTACGTACAGCGGCAGTTGTCGCCGCGGGGGCACTGACGCTCTCGCTCGCCGCCTGTGGAGGCGGCGGCGACAAGAGCGACGACGGCAAATCCAGCACCCCTTCGGAGAGCACCGGCACGGTCACCCTGCCCAAACTGAACGGCGCGACCCTCGAAGTGGCCGCCGTGTGGACCGGTGACGAGCAGAAGAACTTCAAGACCGTCCTCGCGGAGTTCGAGAAGCGCACGGGTGCCAAGGTCACCTTCGTGCCCGCCCAGGACCCGATCATCAACTTCCTCGGCTCGAAGGTCGCGGGCGGCCAGCCGCCGGACATCGCGATGCTCCCGCAGCCCGGCGCCATCAAACAGGCCGTCGACAAGAAGTGGGCCAAGCCCCTCGGCGCCGACGCCCTCAAGGAGTTGCAGAAGAACTACTCGCAGGGCTGGCAGGACATCGGCAAGGTCGGCGGCAAGCAGTACGGCGTGTACTACAAGGCCGCCAACAAGTCGCTGATCTGGTACAACGCCAAGGTCTTCGAGAACGCGGGCGCCAAGGAGCCCAAAACCTGGCAGGAGTTGCTGAAGACCGCGCAGACGGTCTACGACTCCGGGGTCACGCCGTTCAATGTCGCCGGCGCGGACGGCTGGCCGCTGACGGACTGGTTCGAGAACGTCTATCTCTCGCAGGCGGGCCCGGAGAAGTACGACGCGCTGGCTCAGCACAAGATCAAGTGGACTGATCCCTCCGTGAAGGAGGCCCTCACCACGCTGGCCCAGATCTGGGGCAAGAAGGCCTATATCGCGGGGGGCCAGAGCGGCGCGCTCCAGACGGAGTTCCCCGCCTCGGTGACGCAGACCTTCACCGGCGGCGACCAGCCGAAGGGCGCGATGGTCTACGAGGGCGACTTCGCGCAGGTCAACATCCAGCAGACGAAGGCGAAGGTCGGCACCGACGCGAAGGTGTTCCCGTTCCCGGCGGTGGGCTCCAGCTCGCCCGTGGTCTCGGGCGGCGACGCGGCCGTCATCCTGAAGGACTCCAAGGCGGCCCAGGCGCTGGCGACGTTCCTCGCCTCACCGGACGCGGCGACGATCCAGGCGAAGCTCGGCGGCTATCTCTCCCCGAACAAGAACGTGCCGGACTCGGCGTACCCGAACGCGGTGCAGCGGACGATCGCCAAGGCGCTGATCGCGGCCGGTGACGACTTCCGCTTCGACATGTCCGACCAGGCCCCGCAGTCCTTCGGCGGGACCCCGGGCAAGGGCGAGTGGAAGGATCTCCAGGACTTCCTGAAGAACCCGACGAACATCGCGGGCACGCAGGCGCAGTTGGAGAAGGACGCGGCGGCGGCGTACGCGAGCGGGAGCTGAGCCCGAGATGGCATCGGCAGCGGCGGAGGCCCCCGGGGCCTCCGTCCCTCCCCGTAACCGCAAGAGCGTGACCGGCACCCGCAGGACCGTGGCAGTGCTGTTCCTGCTGCCCGCCCTGGTGCTGCTCGGCGCGCTCGTGGTCTACCCGATCGGGTACTCGCTGGTCCGCAGCTTCGGCAACCAGGCCGGCGACGGTTTCGCCGGATTCGACAACTACAAGGCCCTGTTCACCGACGACGGCATCCGCACCGCCCTGAAGAACAACGTCATCTGGGTGATCTTCGCGCCGACGGTCGCCACCGCCCTCGGCCTGATCTTCGCGGTGCTGACCGAACGGGTGAGCTGGGGAACGGCGTTCAAGCTGGTCGTCTTCATGCCGATGGCGATCTCGATGCTGGCCTCCGGCATCATCTTCCGCCTCGTCTACGACCAGGACCCGCACAAGGGCATCGCCAACGCGGTCTGGGTCGGCATCCACGACACGTTCGTCTCGTCGTCGGCGTTCCCGAACGCCCACCCGGGCCGCGAGTCGCCGCTGAAGGCCGACCACGGCGGCTTCATCACCAGTACGACGGTCCACACGGGCCAGACCGTCATCCTCCCGCTGGTCGGCGTCGCCCCCGACCAGATGCCCGACGGCGCGAAGAAGGCCGTGGCCGCGAAGGCCGAACCGGGGAAGATCACCGGCACGACCTGGCAGGACTTCACCCGCGGCAAGGGCGTCGGCAAGCTCGGCGGGGTCGACCCGTCCGAACTCGGCTACGGCGGGATGAAGATCGAGGCGGTCAAGGACGGCAAGGTGGTCGCCTCGACGAAGGCCGCGGGCGACGGCACCTTCACGCTGCCCGCCAAGGCCGACGGAGCCCAACTCCGGCTCCCGGCAGGCAACTTCAAGGCGCCGTACAACGGAGTGGAGTGGCTGGGCCCGTCGCTGGTGACACCGGCCATCATCGGGTCGTACGTGTGGATGTGGGCCGGGTTCGCGATGGTGCTGATCGCGGCCGGACTCGCGAGTGTGCCACGGGAGTTGCTGGAGGCGGCGCGGGTCGACGGCGCCAATGAGTGGCAGGTGTTCCGGAGAGTCACGGTGCCGCTGCTCGCGCCGGTGCTCGCGGTCGTCGCCGTCACGCTGATGATCAATGTGCTGAAGATCTTCGACCTGGTCTTCATCATCGCCCCGGGCTCCTCGCAGGACGACGCGAACGTGCTGGCCCTGGAGCTGTACCGGAAGGGCTTCTCGGAGGACCAGCCCGGTGTGGCCAGCGCGATCTCGGTGTTCCTGCTGCTGCTGGTGATCCCGGTGATGCTCTTCAATGTGCGTCGGCTCAGGCGGGAGGTGCGGCGATGACGACGGATGCCGGAAGTCTCGGTAAAACCGGGCCAGTTGAGGTCGTCAAGGCGCGGGAGTCGCTCGGTGGGCGGCTCGCGGCGGCGGCGAGCGGGGGGCTGGTCCGGGTGTTCCTGATCCTCGTCGGCCTGTTCTGGCTGGTGCCGACGCTCGGGCTGCTGCTGTCCTCACTGCGCAGCCCGGAGGACATGAACGCGAGCGGCTGGTGGAAGGTCTTCAGCCAGCCGTCCCAACTCACCCTCCACAGCTACAAGACGCTGCTGGAGAACAGCGACATCACCAACTCGCTGTGGAACACCGTCCTGATCACCGTCCCGGCGACGATCCTCGTCGTGGTGATCGGCTCGCTCGCGGGCTACGCGTTCGCGTGGATGGAGTTCCCGGGCCGCGACTGGTGGTTCCTTGGCGTGGTCAGCCTGTTGGTCGTGCCGGTGCAGGTCGCGCTGATCCCGATCGCCGAACTCTTCGGAAAGATCGGCCTGTTCGGGACCATCTTCGGGGTGATCCTCTTCCATGTGGGATACGGGCTGCCGTTCGCGGTGTTCCTGCTGCGGAACTTCTTCGCGGAGATCCCGCGCGAACTGCTGGAGGCGGCACGACTGGACGGCGCGGGTGAACTGCGGCTGTTCGCACGGGTCGTGATGCCACTGGGCGGGCCCGCGATCGCGAGCCTGGGCATCTTCCAGTTCCTGTGGGTGTGGAACGACATGCTGGTCGCGCTGGTGTTCACCAAGTCCAGCACGCAGCCGATCACGGTCGCACTCCAGACACAGGTACGCCAGTTCGGCAACAACATCGACGTGCTGGCACCCGGTGCGTTCATCTCCATGGTGATCCCGCTGGCCGTGTTCTTCGCGTTCCAGCGGCAGTTCGTGTCCGGCGTGATGGCGGGCGCGGTCAAATAGCCCACAAATAGCGTCGAACGGGGCACATTTCGGGAGGCGGGCCGTCATCGGCCCGCCTTTTCCCGTTCACCGGGGATCCCCCGTATGCCGTACCCGGCGTAACCAAGTCACTCCATCGGCCGTTGCCGGGCAGAACGCCCGCGCCGACCGACCCATGGATGTCCCTTGCCCAGGTTCAGTGTCATTGTCCCCGCGTACAAGGTGCAGGCGTACCTGCACGAATGCCTGGAATCGGTGCTCTCCCAGTCGTATCCCGATCTGGAGTTGATCGCGGTCGACGACTGCTCGCCGGACGCCTGCGGCGCGATCATCGACGAGTTCGCGGCCCGCGACGCCCGTGTGCGCGCCGTCCATCTCCCGGAGAACCAGGGCCTCGGCCGCGCCCGCAACGCCGGTCTGGAACAGGCGACCGGTGACTATCTCGTGTTCCTCGACAGCGACGACACGCTCACGCCCGACGCACTGCGTGCGATCGCCGACCGCCTGAAGGAGACCGGCGAGCCGGACGTCCTGGTCTTCGACTACGCGCGCACCTTCTGGTCGGGCGAGGCCCAACGCAACAAGGTCGCCGCCCAGTTGACCGAACAGGGCCCGGCGCCCTTCCGGCTGGAGGACCGCCCCGGGCTGCTGCGGGTCATCATGGTCGCCTGGAACAAGGCGTACCGACGGGAGTTCGTCGAGCGCGAGGGCTTCGCCTTCCCGCCCGGCTACTACGAGGACACCCCGTGGACCTACCCGGTCCTGATGACGGCGGAGACGATCGCGACCCTCGACCGGGTCTGCGTCCACTACCGCCAGCGCCGTCAGGGCAACATCCTCGGCACCACCAGCCGTTGCCACTTCGACGTCTTCGACCAGTACGACCGGGTCTTCGCGTTCGTCGACGCGCACCCCGAACTCGACCAGTGGCGGCCGGTGTTGTTCCGCCGCATGGTCGACCATCTCGCGACGGTGTTCACCAAGCCGGGCCGCCTCCCGCGCGGCACCCGCGCCGAGTTCCTGCGCAAGGCCCGCGCCCACTACCGCCGTTACCGCATCCCCGGCACCCCGGTCCCGGTGCGCACCCGGATGCGTCACACGCTCGTGCACTTCGGCGTCCACCGCACGTTCCGGACCCTGCAGGCGGCGATGAGCTGGCGGCGCAGCGCGGTCAAGCTCGCCGCGAAGGCGCTGCGCGCACTCAGGGCGGCGATCCTCCAACTCCACTACCGGGTCCAACTCCGGCTCCCGCTAAGGAATCGCGCGGTGTTCGCCGCCTACTGGGGACGCGGCCACAGCTGTAACCCGGGCGCGCTGGAGAGCGCGTTCCGCACCCACGCCCCGCACATCCGCACCGCGTGGATCGCCCGCCCCGAGCACCACCACACGATCCCGGCCGCGACGCGCCGACTGCGCCCCAACACCGCTGCCTACTGGACCGCGTTGGCCCGCTCCAAGTACCTGGTGAACAACGTCAACTTCGATCGCCGACTGGTCAAGCGCCCCGGCCAGGTCATGATCCAGACCCAACACGGCACCCCCCTCAAGCACATGGGCCTCGACCTCCAGGAACGCCCGGCGGCAGCACGGGACATGGACTTCGGCGAGCTCCTCAAGGGCGTCGACAAGTGGGACCACGTCCTGTCCCCCAACCGCCACACCACCCTGACCTGGGAGCGGGTCTACCCGGGCAGCTACACGACGCTCGCCTACGGCTACCCGCGCAACGACGTGTTCCAGCAGGCGACTTCGGCCGACGTGCACCGGCTGCGCGAGTCGCTCGGCATCCCGCAGGACGCGATCGCCCTCCTCTACGCCCCGACCCACCGCGACTACCGCCGCACCCAGCGCGCCCACCTCGACCTCGACCGCGTCCTGCGCCGCCTCGGCCCGCGCTTCGTCGTGCTGGCCCGCGCCCACTACTGGCACGAGGGCCCGCTTGCAGCCGCCGCGTCCGGCCGGATCATCGACGTCACCGACCACCCCAGCGTCGAGTCGCTCTGCCTCGCCTCGGACGCGCTGGTCACCGACTACTCGTCCCTGATGTTCGACTACGCCAACCTCGACCGCCCGATCGTCATCCACGCGGACGACTGGGAGGCCTACGAGGCGGCCCGCGGCACCTACTTCGACCTGCGCGCCTTCCCGCCGGGCGCGGTCGCGCGCAGCGAGGACGAACTGATCGACATCTTCGCGACCGACCACTGGCGCGGCTCCCGCTCGACCCAGCTGCGCACCGCGTTCCGCGAGCGCTTCTGCCCCTACGACGACGGCCGCGCAGCCGAACGGGTCGTACGCCACGTGGTGCTGGGCGAGACCGACCTCCCGCCGGTCGTCCCCCTCGCCGACCGCCACCCGGTCCCGTCGGCCGCCGCGAGCCACACCCGCTCCCCACTCGCCACCGTGCCGCAACCCGCGACGTCCCAGCCCCTCACCGACCGACTCTGAACGCCGTTCCCACACAGGGGAGTTCGCATGCCGTCAAGCCCCTCGCGACCCACACCGACCCGCCCGACCACCTGGCGCCCGACCGGACGCCCCGGGGTCTGCCGCGCGCACTGACCCGGAACCACCCCTCCGGCCCACTGGAGAAAGAACAGAATGCCCCGCTTCAGCATCATCGTCCCGTCCCACGGGGTCGCCGGCCGGCTCTCCCTGGCCCTGGACTCGGTCCTCGCGCAGTCCTACGGCGACTTCGAGCTGATCCCGGTCTGCGACGCCCCCGGCTCCCCGGCCGCCGACGTCGCCGACGCTCACGCCGGGCGGGACTCCCGGGTGGCCCCGGTCAACTCCCCACCCTCCGCCGGCCTGAGCGGGGCCCGCAACACCGGCCTGCGGGCGGCGACCGGCTCCTACGTCCTGTTCCTGGACGGCGACGACACCCTCGCCCCGGGCGCACTGGCCGCGCTGGACACCCGGCTGACAGGGACCGGTGACGTCGATGCCCTGTACTTCGAACACGAGCGCACCCCGTGGTGGGAGGGCGAGCCCACCAACCCGGCCGCCCCGCTGCTCGCGAAGACCCCGGCGGGCGCCTTCTCCCCCGCGCAGGCACCGCAGTTGACGGGCGTACAGCTCCCGGCGTGGAGCGCGGCCTACCGCCGCGCCTTCCTCACCGACCACCAACTCACCTTCCCCGAGGGCCGATTCACGGACCTGGGCTGGGGCGGCCGGGTCACCGTCGCCGCCGAGCGGGTGGCGGTGCTGCGCTCGGTGGTCGTACGGCATCTGCTGCGCAGGCAAGGCAGCCGGCTCAACCTGCCCGGCGAGCACCACCATCAGCTGCTCGACCAGGTGGAGTCGGTGCTCGGCGCGGCGGAGGGTCTGGCTCCCGAGCGGTCGCACGCGCTGTTCGAGCAGCTCTTCGCGGTGGTGCTGAAGACCGCCTCGCGGCCCGAGCGGCTCCCGTCCGGGCACCGCGCCTTCTTCCGCCGGGCCGGGCGGCTGTATCGGAGTCACCGGTCCGCCGATTTCCGTGCGCCGGGCGGGAGTCTGGGGGTGCAGCACCGGCTGCTGGCCTCGGGGGCGTACACGGCGTTCAAGGCGCTGCGCGGCGCCAACCGGAAGGCCTCGGGGGCGGCCGAGCGGGTCCCACGTCCCCGGATGCTCCGCACCCGGCTGCGGTACGCCCGTGCCCTGCGCCGTCGGCTCGACCCCAACTTGGCCGTGTACTGCGCCTATTGGGGACGCGGCTACGCGTGCAGCCCGGCCGCGATCCACGCCAAGGCGAGCCAACTCGCCCCGCACATCCGCTCGGTGTTCCTGGTGGAGCCGGACGCGGTGGACGCCGTACCGAAGGGTGTCGAGCACGCCGTCATCGGCAGCCGGAAGTACTGGGAGGTGCTGGCGCGGGCCAAGTACCTGGTGAACAACGCCAACTTCGCGGAGGGCGTCGTCAAGCGTCCCGGCAGCGTGCACGTCCAGACGCAGCACGGGACCCCGCTGAAGAAGATGGGCGTCGACCAGTCGACGTACCCGGTGGTGGCCGCCGCGACCGGCAGCTTCGCCAAGTTGCTCGGCCGGGTGGACCGTTGGGACTACAACATCTCCTCCAACCGGCACTCCACCCAGATGTGGGAGCGCGCCTTCCCCGGCTCGTACGAGGCGTTGGAGTACGGCTATCCGCGCAACGACGTCTACTACACGGCGACGGCAAAGGAAGTGGCGCGTGTGCGGCGGGAGTTGGGGGTCCCGGAGGGCAAGACGGCCGTCCTGTACGCGCCCACCCACCGCGACTACCAGACCGGCTTCGACACCGGGCTCGACCTGGAGGCCTTCTGCGCGGCGGCCGGCGATGACGTGGTCGTGCTGCTGCGCGCCCACTACTTCTACGACCAGGGACGGGCCAAGAGCAGCGGCCGGATCATCGACGTGACCGGGCACCGCTCCTCCGAGGACGTGTGCCTGGCCGCCGACGCGCTGGTCACGGACTACTCGTCGATCATGTTCGACTACGCCAACCTCGACCGGCCGATCGTCGTGTACGCCGACGACTGGGAGGTCTACCGGGAGACGCGGGGCGTCTACTTCGACCTCATGGAGGCGCCGCCAGGACCGGTCGCGCGGACACCGGAGGAGTTGGCGCAGGTGTTCCGCGACGGCTCGTACGCGGGGGCGGAGTCCAGCGCCCTGCGGGCCGAATTCCGGTCCCGTTTCTGCGAGTTCGACGACGGACTGGCCGCCGAGCGGGTCGTACGCCGGGTGCTGCTCGGCGAGCCGCCGGAGTCGATCCCGCCCGTGATCCCGCTCGCGGAGCGCGTCCCGGCCCCCGCCGCCACCCTCGTAAGGAGCTGAACCCGAAGTGCCCCGCTTCAGCGTCATCGTCCCCGTCTTCAAGGTGCAGGGCTTTCTGCGCGAGTGCCTCGACTCGGTTCTGGAGCAGTCGTACCAGGACATCGAGGTGATCGCCGTGAACGACTGCTCGCCGGACGGGTGCGGCGTGATCCTCGACGAGTACGCGGCCCGCGACCCGCGCGTCCAGGTGCTGCACCTGCCGGAGAACGTCGGCCTCGGCCGCGCCCGCAACGCCGGAATGCCCCTGGCCACCGGCGACTTCCTGTTCTTCCTCGACAGCGACGACACCCTCACGCCGGGTGCCCTGCGCGCGATGGCCGACCGGCTCGACGCGAGCGGCGACCCGGACGTGCTGGTCTTCGACTACGCGCGCACCTACTGGTGGGGCGGCACCCGGCGCAACGTCCTCGCGCACGTCCTCACCGAGGTCGACGACACCTTCACGGTCGCCGAACACCCCGAGATCCTCGACCTGTTGATGGTCGTGTGGAACAAGGTGTACCGCCGGGAGTTCGTGCACAAGCACGCCTTCGAGTTCCCGCCGGGCTACTACGAGGACACGCCCTGGACGTTCCCGGTGCTGCTCAGCGCCGAGCGGATCGCCACCCTCGACCGGATCTGCCTGAACTACCGGCAGCGGCGGCAGGGCAACATCCTGTCCACCACCAGCCGCAAGCACTTCGACATCCACGACCAGTACGAGCGGGTCTTCGCGTTCGTCGACTCCCGCCCGGAGCTGGCGAGTTGGCGCCCGTACCTGCACCGCAAGATGGCCGAGCACTGTCTCGACATCCTCGGCAAGCCGGACCGGCTGCCCCCGTCCGACAGGGCCGAGTTCTTCCGCCGTACGGCCGAGCTGTTCGCCAAGCACAAGCCGGCGGGCGGCGCGAAGGCGGACGCCGAAGTCCGCGCTCTGGAAGGCAGTTACGCGCTGTACCGGGTCCGGCGACAGGCGGGGCGGGGCGGTCGACAGCTCCAACGCCGGGCGCTGCAGGCCCGTAAGTCGGCGGCCGGACGCGTCAAGGGCGGTTTGTCAGCGCTGCACGCTCGCCGCTCCCTCGACCCCAACCTCGTTGTGTACTCGGCCCTTTCGCACCGCGGTGTCCTCGGCGACCCGGCCGCCGTCTACTACAAGGCGAAGGAGATCGCCCCGCACCTTCGAGGCGTGTGGGTCGTACAGGACGCGGAACAGGCCGCGTTGTTGCCGCCGGACGTCGAGCACGTCCTCCTCAACACCCTGCGGTACCGCCAACTCACCGCCCGCGCCAAGTACTTCGTCAACAACGTCAACTGGCCCGGCACCCTCGCCAAGCGCCCCGGCAGCGTCCACATCCACACCCACCAGGGCACCCCGCTCAAGTACATGGCGGCCGACCTGCTGGACAAACCCGGCGCCCGCTACGGCGTCGACGTACCGCAGATGCTGCGCCGCGCCGACCGCTGGGACCACAGCCTGGTCGCCAACCGGCACTCCGAGCTGGTGTGGGAGCGGGCGTATCCGTGCCACTTCGCCTCGGCGCGGACGGGGAGCCCGCGCAATGACGTTCTGGTCGGAGCAACACCGGGGGCGGGGGCGGCAGTTCGGGAGCGGCTCGGCATCCCCGCCGGGCACACCGTCGTGCTGTATGCGCCGACCCGGCGTGAGTATGTCCGGGGCGGGCACGTCGACCGGCTCGACCTGGCCCGGTTCGCCGAGGATCTCGGTCCGGAGCACACCCTGGTCGTACGGCTGCACCCGTCCCTCGCGACCGGACCCGCGCGCGGCATGGGCCTCGCGGACCTGCACCGGCGCGGAGTCCTGGTCGACGCGACCGACGAACCCTCCGTGGAGGACGTCATGTTGGCGTCCGACGCGCTCGTCACCGACTACTCGGCCCTGATGTTCGACTACGCCAACCTCGACCGGCCGATCGTGCTGCACGCCGACGACCGGGAGGCGTACGCGGCCAGCCGGGGCACCTACTTCGACGTCACCGCCGCGCCACCGGGTCATGTGTCCGGCTCCTACCGGGAGTTGGCGTGGGTGTTCGCGTCGGGTGCCTGGCGGGACGAGGACTCGACGCGGCTGCGGGGTGAATTCCGGGCGCGGTACTGCGAGTTCGACGACGGGAGGGCCGCGGAGAGGGTCGTACGGACGCTGCTTCTGGGTGACGAGGGCTGGCTGCCGCAGACCGAGTCCGGGGCGCGGGTCCCCTCTCCTGCCGCCGGTCACGACCAGTTGGCGTCCTCATGAGGCCGCGTACCTGGGTGCTGGTGCTGGCCGCGGTGTTCGCGGTGCTCCAACTCGCCAATGTCACCGGACGGGCGACACCCGACACGAAGAACTACCTGTCGTACGCGATGAGTCTGCGCGGGGCGAGCGAGCGGGAGGCGGCGGCCGTCGCCATCGACTACAGCTGCGCGAGCCAGGGGGCGAACGCGCGGCGCGACCAGAGCGTGAACCCGCTGAACTTCCACGGCAAGGACCCCGCCGCGCGGGTCGCGAAGAAGTGCCGGGACGCGGAGTGGCGGGGGGTGAACGCACGGCTGCGGGCCGGGCAGACGGGCGGGTTCATCACGCCGTTCACGTCGGAACGGTTCATGCGGATCTTCGAAGTGCGGCCCGGATACCCGGTGTTCCTGGTGCCGTTCGTGACGCTGCTCGGGCCGGTCTGGGGGATGTGGTCGGCGAGTGTCGTCCTCACGGTCGCGGGCGGGATCCTCGTCTTCCTGATTCTGCGCACCTTGTCCGTGTCGGTGCCGCTCGCGCTGACCGGGCAGGCGCTGTACTACGTGCTTCCGTGCGGGACGACCTCGATGCGGCCGATGACCGAGGGGCTGATGACGGCTCTGACGCTGGCGGCGCTGTGGGGCTGCGGGCTGGTGCTGAAGGGGCAACGTTCGCGTGTCGGGCTCGCGTTGGTGGGTGGTTCGTTGGTGCTTCTCTTCACCGTCAAGCACTCGCAGTCCCTGTTCCTCGGGCTGTGCCTGGCCGGTGCGGGTGCGGTGGTCGCCGTAGGGCGAAAGCGGCGTGGGCGGGCTCTGGGGCGGGCGTTGGTGGCGATTGCCGTGTTGGGCGCAACTGCCGCGCTGGGCACGCTGGTTCTGGCGAGTGCGCTGCATTACCCGTCGCAGACCGACAGCCTTCAGGACCTGCTGACCGATCACTACGCCCGGCCCGACCGCACGCGGCTGTGGCCCGAATTCCTGCACCTGGAAGCGAACTTCTGGGTGGAGTGGACGCGGCAGCAGTTGTGGCAGCCGATGCTTGCGGCTGCGCTGGGCGCGGGGGTGTGGGGTGCGGTGCGGCGGCCGGCGTTCGGGGTGTTCCTGGTCGGGACCGCGTTCACAGGGGTTCTCACGCAGGCCGCGCATCCCGATGTCAGCGTGTGGGGTGGGCGGTTGATCGTGCTGGTGTGGTTGTTGCCGGTGGTGGGGGTGCCGTTGTTGCTGGAGAGTGTGGTGCGGGGGAAGGCTGTTGTGGGCGCGGCTGCGCCGACTCCGGTTCCGGGGCAGGGAGTTGGGGAGCACGCTCACTCGGTGCGGTGAGGTGAGATGCGGTGTGGTGCGGTACGACGAGGTGGCCGGCGGCGTGTATGCCGCCGGCCACCTTTGTGCCGGGTCAGGGGAGTGTCGTAGTGACTACTCGATGACGAGGTCGACCTCGATGTTGCCGCGGGTCGCGTTCGAGTAGGGGCAGACCTGGTGGGCGGTCTCGACCAGCTTGCGGCCGGTCGCCTCGTCCACGGTGTCGGGGAGCTCGACGCGGAGGGTCACCTTGAGGCCGAAGCCCTCGCCCTGCTTGCCGATGCCGACCTCGGCGGTCACGGCCGCGTCGGTGACGTCGACCTTCGCCTGCCGGCCGACGAGGCCGAGGGCGCTGCCGAAACAGGCGGCGTAACCGGCGGCGAACAGCTGCTCAGGGTTGGTGCCCTGGCCGTTGCCGCCCATCTCGACCGGAATGCCGAGCTGAAGGTCGATCTTGCCGTCGTTGCTGACCGCGCGGCCGTCACGGCCGTGGGTGGCGGTGGCTACGGCGGTGTAGATCGCGTCCATTGGAAACCATCCCTCTCGGAAGTCTTGGTGGGGGTGACCGGTCCGGGTGTCCGGGCCGCCTCACGACGACAAGTAGAGCACACAATTCAATTGCCCACAACTAAATGGCCCGCTAGCGCTATCCTGGAGGCATGACCACCACTCCCGCCGCCTCCCCCAGCACCGACTGGCTCCGCCTCGACCAGCAGATCTGCTTCTCCCTGAACGCCGCGTCGCGCGCGTTCGGCGGTGTGTACCGCGTGATCCTCAAGGATCTCGGGCTTACGTATCCGCAGTACCTGGTGATGCTGGTGCTGTGGGAGCACGGCGAACTGCCGGTCAAGAAGCTCGGCGAACACCTGCGGCTCGACTCCGGCACGCTGTCCCCGCTGCTCAAGCGGCTGGAGACGGCGGGGCTGGTACGGCGTGAGCGCAGCGTCCGTGACGAGCGGTCGGTGGAGGTACGGCTGACCGACGAGGGGGTCGCGCTGCGGGAGCGTGCGGTTGAGGTGCCTCGGCGCATCCTTGGGGCTACCGGGTTCGACCTCGATGAGATCCGGGCGTTGCGGGAGCGGCTTGACCAGCTCACGGGGGCGTTGGATTCGGCGACGTTGGATGAGTCGTAGGCGCGGACACCGGCTGCGTTGACCGCGTCGACTGTGGGGGCATCCGGCGGATGTAGAGGGCCAGTTTCACTCGCCCTCGTACGTACTGCTGTCTTCGCGCGAACTCCCCGTCCACGACGTCGAGTTTGACCCGGTCGGTCGGGTCGCCGGGCACCCAGCGCGAGGGGAGCAGATTCGACTGCGCGACGATCCAGACCCGGTCCACCCCGGCGAGCCGCGCCCGCAACGCCCCCGGCCCCACCTCACGCCCACCGAGCGTCCCGGACCTCGCCCCCGACTCCCCCAACGCCAGATCCCGGGCCCCGACGAACGGCCCCGGATACGCCAGCGCCGTCACCCGCCAGAACGACGGCAGGAACAACACCGGGTCGCCGGGCCGGAGTTCACGCCCGGCGAGTGCGGAGACGGCGGCGAGATTCTCGGGGCGGTGGGCGGCGGAGCGGTCATTCCGGTAGGCAGGAAGGCCGTGGAGGAAGGGGGCGGTTGCGGCTAGGACGCCGGCGAGCGTGATGAGGTTGGCGCGGGTGGCGAGGGTGGCAATGGGGATGCGGTGGGCGAGGAGGGTGCGGCGGAGTGGGCGGCGGTCGGTCGGGGGGCGTCGGGTGTCGGGCCTCAGGAGGGCCGTACGGTCAACTCCGGTGAGAGATGGGCAGCTTGTGGTTGCGGCTGCGGCTCGTGCCCCGCCTCCAGCTCCGGCTTCGCCTGCGCTTCCGGCTCTGTCTCGTACGTCGGCTCCGGCCCCGGCTAGGGCTTCGGCTAGGGCTTCGACTGCGGCACCGTCCCGGGCGTCGGCTTGGGCTTCGACTGCGGCACCGTCCCGGGCGTCGGCTTGGGCTTCGACTGCGGCACCGTCCCGGGCGTCGGCTTGGGCTCCGACTCCAGCTCCGACCCCAGCCCCGGCTGCGGATCGGCCCCCGCCTCCAGCTCCGGCTTCGCCTGCGCTTCCGGCTCTGCCTCGGACGTCGGCTCCGGCTCCCGCTCTACGGTCGCCTCCCAGCCGGTGACCACCCCCGCTCGCCGCACCCACCAGCTCGCGGGGACTCCCGGACTCAGCCACCACCCGCTCGACCTCCGCGCACCGACCGTCAGGCACACCCCGCCCCTCCAACCACAGCCGCCTCACCGCCCCCACCACCCGGTCCGCCCCCGCCGCCACCAACAGCGGCGCCCCCGCCAGCGCGTACAGCACATACCGCTCGTGGAACAAGGGCCGGAATTGAGACACCGTCAGCAGGAGCACCGGCGGGACCAGGAGCAAGGGGAGGGCGACCGACGTGAGCCGTCCGGAGCCGAGGCCGAGGAGGATCAGGAGGAGCGAGGTCCAGAAGACGATGCCGGTCGGGGTGACGGCGAGGAAGTCGCGGGCGAGGCGTTCCGTCGTGTCCCAGTCGGGCACGCGCAGCCACGCCACCTGTCCCGACTGCCGTTGGGACACCCAGGCCAGCGGCAACAGGGCGCCCACCGCGACACCCACCGCGCATCCCCAGCCGAGCCACACCGTTCTGCGCGCCCGCGTCGCCGCCAGCGTGATCGCGTGCGCGAAAAGCACCAGGACCGCGAACTCGTGCAGCAGAAAGGTCACAGCGAGGACAGCGCCGTACGGCCACCACGACCGGCCGGGTCGTTCCTCCAGTGCCCGCACCAGGAGCAGCGTCGCCCCGGCCACGCCCGCCGCGACGAGGGCGTAGGAACGGCCCTCCTGGGCGTAGTGGCCGGTCAGCGGGGTGATCGCCCAGAGGAGGCCGGCCCAGAGGCCGACGCGGGGGCGGGCCAGGCGGACGCCGAGGGCCGCGACGAGGCCTGCCGTGGCCGCCGCGCCGCACACGGAGGGCAGGCGGAGGGCGACCTCGCCGGGGTGGACGGTGAGAACGGCGTGCATGAGGAGGTAGTAGAGGCCGTGCACCGCGTCGACGCCGTGCAGCAGGTGCCAGATCTGTGGCACCGTGCGCCGCCCGACCAGGAACGTGACGCCCTCGTCGCCCCACATCCCGCCCCGGTCGAGTCCCCACAGCCCCAGCGCGAGCATCACGGCCATCGGCACGACCACGGCGACGACCCCCGCACGCGTCCGTCGCCCGTGCCTGTACTCACCCTCACCTTGGCTGTCCACCTGGCTGATTTTGTACCGTTAGCAAGCTCTTACCGACGATTGACGGTGTATTAGCATTCCTGCGGCATTCGCCCGGCTTACGATCCGCCGTGATGAACGCCGCCCGTAGACCCCGCCTCCTCGCCCTCACCCTCGCCTGGCTCGCCACCCGCGCGGGGATGCTCCTACTCCTCGCGTACAACGGCCTCCCCCTGCTCGGCCATGGCGGGGTCGCACGGGAGGTGTGGCGCCTGTACCACCACTGGTACGGCGTGCTCTCCCACGGCGCGTTCCCGGCGCACGACCCCTTGTGGCAGTACCCGCCGGGCGCCGGGCCCGTGC
The DNA here is from genome assembly GCF_045162825.1 of Streptomyces prunicolor. Taxonomy (NCBI): domain Bacteria; kingdom Bacillati; phylum Actinomycetota; class Actinomycetes; order Kitasatosporales; family Streptomycetaceae; genus Streptomyces; species Streptomyces prunicolor. The sequence goes on from NZ_CP108676.1 coordinate 4,272,567, forward strand.
TCCTGTCCCCCGCGCTGCTGCCGGACCTGACCTACTTCCAGGCGTTCGTCGTCCTCACCCTCGCGACCGACGCGCTGATCACCGTGACCCTGGCCCGCGCGGGCACCCGTCCCGGCCACAGCCTGCGCGGCGCCGCGTACTGGATCGCCTGTCTTCCGCTCCTCCTGCACATGCCCCTCGTCCGCTACGACGTGCAGGTCACGGCGTTCGCCGTCATCTCCCTGTTGACGTTGTCGCGCTCCACGCGCGTGTGCGGCGCGTTCGCGGCGCTGGGCGCGCTGGTGAAGGTGTGGCCGGCGCTGGTGCTGCTGGGGATGCCGAGGGGGCGGACGACGCGGTCGGTGTGGTCGTGGGCGGTGGGGACGGGAGCCTTGTCGCTCATGTCTCTCGTGGTCTTGTTCAACAATCCTTTCGCCTTCTTGCGCCAACAGGGCGGCCGGGGCGTACAGATCGAGTCACTCGGCGGTACCGCCCTTGGCCTGGCCACCCACGTCGGCTGGCCGGGACAGGTGCACTACCGGTACGGCGCGATGGAGTTCACGGGGCCGTACGTCTCCGCCGTCGCCGACGCCTCCCTCGCGCTCACGGCGGTCGCCTTCGGGCTCCTGCTGCTGTGGCGGATCCGGGCCCGCCGCTGGACCGACGCGACGCCGTACGACGCCGCGCTGAGCGCCGTCCTGCTGTTCACGGTGACCAGCCGGGTGATCAGCCCCCAGTACATGATCTGGCTGCTCGGCCTGGCCGCCGTCTGTCTGACCTCGCGGCACACCACACAGCGCGCGGTGGCCGCGCTGATCGTGGCGGCGACCGCGGTCAGCACCGTCGAGTTCCCCATCCTGTACGGCGACGTCATCCACTCCACGTGGACGGGCTGCGCCCTGATGGTCGTACGCAATGGTCTGCTGGCCGCCGCGGCCGTCCTCTCGTTCGTCCGCCTGTGGCGGTCGTCGAGGCCGCTCCCGGCGACTGCACGCGCGCGCGTGCAGTCCCCCGGCCCCTACGGGGAGTCCCAGCAGTTGACCTCGGCCCACTCCGGCGCCTGATTGACTGAACGCCGGAACGCGTGGGGGACGCACCGCACGCGGGTCGAACGACACCCAGTGACGGAGGGGACGGCCGCACATGACCTGGCTGATCACCGGCGGCGCCGGCTACATCGGAGCGCACGTCGTGAGGGCGATGACCGAGGCGGGCGAACAGGCGGTCGTCTACGACGACCTCTCCACCGGCATCGCCGAGCGCGTGCCCGAGGGCGTCCCCCTGGTGGTGGGTTCGACCCTGGACGCGGAACGGGTGGCCCGCACCCTCGCCGACCAGGAGGTCACCGGAGTCGTCCATCTGGCGGGGAAGAAGCAGGTCGGCGAGTCGGTGGACCTGCCGTTGCACTACTACAGGGAGAACGTCGAGGGCCTGCGCGTCCTCCTGGAGGCGGTCACCACGGCCGGCGTCCCGTCCTTCGTGTTCTCGTCCTCGGCGGCCGTCTACGGCATGCCGGACGTGGAGCTGGTGACCGAGGAGACGCCCTGCGTGCCCATGTCGCCGTACGGCGAGACCAAGCTGGCGGGTGAGTGGCTGGTCCGCGCGACGGGCAAGGCGACCGGCCTGTCCACGGCCTCTCTGCGCTACTTCAACGTGGCCGGCGCCGGCGCCCCCGAACTCGCCGACGTGGGCGTCTTCAACATCGTCCCCATGGTCTTCGAGAAGCTCACCGAGAACGCGCCCCCGCGCATCTTCGGCGACGACTACGCCACCCCGGACGGCACCTGCGTCCGCGACTACATCCACGTCGTGGACCTGGCCGAGGCGCACGTCGCCGCCGCCCGCGCCCTCCAGGCCTCCCCCGGGCGCGCCCTCACCCTCAACATCGGCCGCGGGGAAGGCGTTTCGGTCCGCGAGATGATCGACCGCATCAACTCGGTCACCGGCTACGACCGCCCCCCGACCGTCCACCCGCGCCGCGCCGGCGACCCGGCCCGTGTCGTCGCCTCCGCCGACCGCATCACCACCGAACTGGGCTGGAAGGCCAAGCACGACGTCGAGGACATGATCGCGTCGGCGTGGGAGGGGTGGGTGCGGTTGCATCCGGGGGCCGCGCGGTCTTGATGAGCGTGATCCGGTGACCTCCGACCTGATGAACTCCGGCCCTGTGGACGGCTGTTCCCGATCTGAACGCGCCCTGGGCGCCGTCCTCGGCTCCGCCGTCGGCGACGCTCTCGGCGCGCCCTTCGAGTTCGGTCCCGAAGGCGCCTTCTCCGCCCGGTTTCCGGTGCCCGGCCAGGGCGGCGAGATGTGCGGGGGCGGCGGCTGGGACCCGGGTGAGGCGACCGACGACACGCAGATGGCCGTACTCGTCGCGGAGTCGCTGAGAGAGGGGGCGTCGGCGAGTTAGGAGTACAGCGGGTACGGCGGCGCCCTACAGCGCCTTGAGCCCCTCCGTCGTCGCCCGGGCCAGCGCTCCCAGGTACCCCTTCGGCAGCTTCGGGCTGCGGATTACCACGGCACGCCAGTACAGGGGGCCGGAGATCAGGTCCAGGGCCAGGTCCTCGTCCATGCCGGGGCGGATCTCGCCACGCCGTTCCGCCGCCGCGAGGATCTTGCTGGCCACGCCCTCCTGGCCCTCGCGCAACGCCTTCTGCATGGCGTCGGCGATCTCGGGGTTGCGGGCCGCCTCGGCCTGGAGGTCCGGGATGATCTGCGAGGCGACGGGGTGACGCAGCGCCCGTGACGTCACCTCGTACAGCATCCGCAGGTCACCCTCCAGCGAACCGGTGTCCGGCGTCGGCAGCCCCATCACCGCGATCGCCGACACGACGTCGAGCACCAGGTGCAGCTTCGAACGCCAGCGGCGGTACACCGCCGTCTTGCCGACACCCGCGCGACGTGCGATCCCCTCGATCGACATCCGGGCATATCCGACCGCCGCCAACTCCTCGAAGACCGCCGCCCGAATGGCCTCGGTCACATCCTCGCGGAGTACGGCCGCCCCGGCGGGGGCGCGGCGGCGCTGACGTGTCTGGGGCTCGTCGGCGTTCGTCGTCATAGCCCAAGCATAGGGGCGTTGCGACGAAACGGTTGCGTTCCGACGCGGCGTGCGCGTGGTGCGTCACGACGAAACGGGCTCGTCGGGACGGAACCGGCCCGTCCCGACGCAAACCCCACGACCCTAACGACCCCTCACATCCGTCACGACGAAACGGTTGCGTTCCGACGCCGAATCGGCCTACGCTCACGTTGCGACGATACGGTCCCGTCCCGACGTAAGAGAACGTAAAGAGAAGCGTAAGGAAACGCCGGACGACGGGACACGGCAGCCGGACGCATGCACCCCCTCCCCCCGAGCGAAAGCAGCGGATGTGAGCCAGGTCCTCGACACACCGCCCCCTTCGCCGGCTCCGGCCGACGAAGACGACCTCGCGGCGCTCGCCGCCCGCCACGGCCTCACAGTCAGTGGTGCCCGCCCCTCCCTGCCCGAGTACGTACGGCAGTTGTGGGAGCGGCGCCACTTCATCACCGCGTTCGCCACCGCCAAGCTGACCGCGCAGTACAGCCAGGCGAAGCTGGGCCAGGTCTGGCAGGTGATGACGCCGCTGTTGAACGCGGCGGTGTACTACTTCATCTTCGGCATCCTGCTGGGCACCAAGCGCGGCGTGCCGGACTACATCCCGTTCCTGGTGACGGGCGTGTTCATCTGGACGTTCACGCAGAGCTCGATCATGGCGGGCACCCGGGCGATCTCGGGCAACCTCGGCCTGGTCCGGGCCCTGCACTTCCCCCGGGCCGCGCTGCCGATCTCGTTCGCGCTCCAGCAGCTCCAGCAGCTGCTGTTCTCGATGGCCGCCCTGGTCGTGATCCTGCTCTGCTTCGGCGTGCCGATCAGCTTCTCCTGGCTGATGGCGGTCCCGGTGCTGATCCTGCAGTTCACGTTCAACGCGGGCGTCTCGATGATCATGGCCCGGATGGGCGCGAAGACGCCGGACATCGCGCAGCTGATGCCGTTCGTGCTGCGCACCTGGATGTACGTCTCCGGCGTCATGTGGAGCATCGACAAGCTGACCAGCAAGGACCACCTGCCGCACATCGTGACGCTCGCCCTGGAGACCAACCCGGCGGCCGTCTACATCGACCTGATGCGCTACTCGCTGATCGACAGCTTCCACTCCAGCCAGCTCCCCCCGCACGTGTGGCCGGCCGCGTTGGGCTGGGCGCTGATCGCCGGAGTCGGCGGCTTCATCTACTTCTGGAAGGCTGAGGAGACGTACGGCCGTGGCTGAGCAGACCATCGAGTACCACACCGAGCGGACCCGCGTGGCCGCCGACAGCACGATCCCCACTGTCGTCTGCGACGGCGTCGACATCGTCTACCGGGTCAACGGAACCGGCGCCGGACGCGGCTCCGCGACCGCCGCCCTCAACCGCATGATGCGCCGCGAGAAGGCCGAGAAGGCGGCGGGTGTCCGCAAGGTCCACGCCGTAAAGAAGGTGTCGTTCGTCGCCTACAAGGGCGAGGCGATCGGGCTGATCGGCACCAACGGTTCCGGTAAGTCCACCCTCCTCAAGGCGGTCGCGGGCCTGCTCCCGGTCGAGAACGGCCGTATCTACACCCACGGCCAGCCCTCCCTCCTCGGCGTCAACGCGGCCTTGATGGGCGACCTGACCGGCGAGCGCAACGTCTACCTCGGCGGCCTGGCCATGGGCATGTCCCGGGAACAGGTCAGGGAGCGCTACCAGGGCATCGTCGACTTCTCCGGGATCAACGAGAAGGGCGACTTCATCACGCTGCCGATGCGCACGTACTCCTCCGGCATGGGCGCCCGGCTGCGGTTCTCCATCGCCGCCGCCAAGGACCACGACGTCCTGCTGATCGACGAGGCGCTGGCGACGGGCGACCGGTCGTTCCAGCGGCGTTCGGAGGAGCGGATCCGCGAGCTGCGCCAGCACGCGGGCACGGTGTTCCTCGTCAGCCACAACAACAAGTCGATCCGCGACACCTGCGACCGCGTGCTGTGGCTGGAGCGCGGTGAACTGCGGATGGACGGGCCGACGGAGGACGTCCTGGAGGCGTACGAGGCCTTCACGGGCGGCGCCGACAAGCCCAAGGAACCGGCCCCTGCTCCCGCGGGCAAGGTCGCCTAGAGTCTCTCGTCCTGATTGCCCCTGAGGCACTCCATGAAAAGGGCGCCCCGAGCCATTGCGGCCCGGGGCGCCCTCGTCGTCGTAGCGACTACCAATGCGACTACTGAAGCGACTACTAATAGGCGCCTTCTAAAGAAGGGGCGTAGTAACTACGCCCCAGGGACTACGAGTGCGTCCGCAGCAGCGTGCGCATGGTGCGCATCGCCACCGACAGGTTGGCCAGGTCGAACGTCTCCGAGCCCTGGATCTCGTCCAGGGTCGTCCGCGCCCGGCCCAGGATCGCCGCGTTCTTCTCCTGCCAGGTCACGAAGCGCTGCTCGGGGGTCGAGGTGCCGTTGCCCGCCGCGAGGATGTCGGCCGTCAGCGCCGCGTGGGCCGCGTACAGGTCCTCGCGGATGGAGGCGCGGGCCATGGACTGCCAGCGGTCCGCGCGGGGCAACTCGATGATGCGGTCCATGAGTTGGGTGATGTGGAGGCGGTCGGCGAGGTCGTAGTAGACCTCGGCGACGTCCATCGGGTCCTTGCCCGTGCGGTCGGCCACCGAGACGATGTCGAGCGCCGGGAAGGCGGAGGAGAAGCCTGCCACCCGGGTGGCGAGTTCGGCGGGGACGCCGGCGCCGGTGAGCTCGTCGTAGATCTGCTGGTACCAGTCCAGGTCCGCGCCGCGCAGCAGCTTGGGCAGCTGGGACCAGACCTGCTCGACGCGCTCGCCGAAGAACTCGACGGTCTCGGCGAGTTGGAGCGGCTGCGGCCGGTTGTTGAGCAGCCAGCGGGTGCCGCGCTCGCACAGGCGGCGCGAGTGCAGGCGGATGCGGGTCTGGACGGGCGCCTCGACGGTGTTGTCGAGGGCCTCGACGCCGTCCCACACCTCGGCGGCGTCGAAGATCGCGCGGGCCGCGGTCTGCGCCCGGACGATCTCCTCCAGGGAAGCCCCGGTCTCCTCGCGGAGGCGGTGCAGGAAGCTCGTACCGCCGGTGTTGACCGTGTCGTTGACGAGGACCGTGGTGACGATCTCGCGGTGCAGCGCGTGGGTGTCGATCTGCTCGGCGAACTTCTCGCGCAGCGCGGTCGGGAAGTAGGCGTGCAGCAGGGTGCGCAGGTAGGGGTCGTCGGGCAGCGTGGTGTGCAGCAGCTCGTCGGCGACCGTGATCTTCGTGTACGCCAGCAGGACGGCCGTCTCGGGACTGGTCAACCCCTGTCCCTGGGCGAGCCGTTCGCGGATCTGGCGGTCGGTCGGCAGGAACTCCAGGGCCCGGTCGAGGTGGCCCTCGCGGACCAGGGTGCGCAGGAAGCGCTGCTGGGCGTGGAGCATGTCCTTGGACTGGGCGAGCGCGTTGGCGATCGCGGTGTTCTGCGCGTAGTTGTTGCGCAGGACGAGCGCGCCGACCTCGTCGGTCATCTCGGCGAGGATCTTGTTGCGCTGCTTGACGGTCATGTCGCCGTCGGTGACCAGGCCGTTGAGCAGGATCTTGATGTTCACCTCGTGGTCGGAGGTGTCCACGCCCGCGCTGTTGTCGATCGCGTCCGTGTTGATCTTGCCGCCCTGCTGGGCGAACTCGATCCGGCCGAGCTGGGTCAGCCCCAGGTTGCCGCCCTCGCCGACGACCTTGACGCGCAGGTCGGCGCCGTCCACGCGGATCGCGTCGTTGGCCTTGTCGCCGACGTCCGCGTGGGACTCGGTGCTGGCCTTGACGTAGGTGCCGATGCCGCCGTTCCACAGCAGGTCGACCCGTGACTTGAGGATCGCCTTCATGAGGTCGGCCGGTGTCATCTTGGCGACCTTGTCCTCGATGCCGAGGGCCTCGCGGACGTGTGCGTTGACCGGGATCGCCTTCGCGGTGCGCGGGAAGACGCCGCCGCCGGCCGACAGCAAGCCGGTGTCGTAGTCCGCCCAACTGGAGCGCGGCAGCTCGAACATGCGGCGCCGCTCGGCGTACGAGACGGCCGCGTCCGGGGTCGGGTCGAGGAAGATGTGCCGGTGGTCGAAGGCGGCGACCAGGCGGATGTGCTCGCTGAGCAGCATGCCGTTGCCGAACACGTCACCGGACATGTCGCCGACACCGACGACCGTGAAGTCCTCGCTCTGGGTGTCGACGCCCAGCTCCCGGAAGTGCCGCTTGACGGACTCCCAGGCACCGCGCGCGGTGATGCCCATCTTCTTGTGGTCGTAGCCGGCCGAGCCGCCGGAGGCGAAGGCGTCGCCGAGCCAGAAGTTGTAGCTCTCGGCGACTCCGTTGGCGATGTCCGAGAAGGTCGCGGTGCCCTTGTCGGCGGCGACCACCAGGTAGGTGTCGTCCTCGTCGTGCCGGACGACGTCCGCCGGAGGGACGACCTCGCCGGCCACCAGGTTGTCGGTGATGTCGAGCAGGGCCGAGATGAACATCTTGTAGCTGGCGATGCCCTCGGCGAGCCACGCGTCGCGGTCCACGCTCGGGTCCGGCAGCTGCTTGGCGACGAAGCCGCCCTTGGCGCCGACCGGCACGATGACGGTGTTCTTCACCATCTGCGCCTTGACCAGGCCGAGGATCTCGGTACGGAAGTCCTCGCGCCGGTCGGACCAGCGCAGCCCGCCGCGCGCGACCTTGCCGAAGCGCAGGTGCACGCCCTCGACACGCGGCGAGTACACCCAGATCTCGTACGCCGGTCGCGGCGCCGGCAGGTCCGGGATGGCCTGCGGGTCGAACTTCATCGAGACGTACGCGTGCGCGTGCCCGCCGAGCGCCTCCTGGAAGAAGTTGGTGCGCAGGGTCGCCTTGATGACGGTCAGGAAGGAGCGCAGGATGCGGTCCTCGTCGAGGCTCGCCACCTGGTCGAGCGCCGCGTCGACCTCTTCGAGGAGGGCGTCCACGATCTCCCGCCCGGCGCGCTGCCGGTCCGGCGACATCCGCGCCTCGAACAGCGAGACGAGCAGCCGCGTGGTGTGGACGTTGTTGCGGAGGGTGTCCTCCATGTAGTCCTGGCTGAAGGTCGAACCGGCCTGCCGCAGGTACTTGGCGTACGCCCGCAGCACCATCGCCTGACGCCAGTTCAGCCCGGCGCTCAGCACCAGCGCGTTGAAGCCGTCGTTCTCGGCCTGCCCGGTCCAGGTGGCGGCGAACGCCTCCTGGAACCGCTCGCGGCCGTTCTCGCCGAGAGAATCCCCGTTGCCGTTCTGCGACTTGGGCATCCGCAGCCCGAAGTCGTAGATCCACGCGGTCGTACGGTTCGAGCAGCGCAGTTCGTACGGCCGCTCGTCGACGACCTCGACGCCGAGGCGGCTGAGGACCGGCAGCACGGCGGAGAGGGAGACCGAGGCGCCCTTGCGGTAGATCTTGAAGCGGCGCTCGTCGGGGGCGGCGCCCACCGGCTCGTAGAGGCTGAGCGCGAAGGCCTGCTCCTCGGTGAGCTGTTCGAGGTGGACCAGGTCGGCGACGGCGGCGCGCGGGGAGTGGTCGGCCTTGTAGCCCTCGGGGAAGGCGTTGCCGTAGCTGCGCAGCAGTTCGGCGGCGCGCTCCTCGCCGCACTCCGCGTTCAGCGCCTCGCCGAAACCGTCGGCCCAGGAGCGGGCGGCCTCGACCAGGCGGGTCTCGATGCGGTCCTTGTCGGCGTCGGACAGCTCCGGCAGCTCGGTGCCCTGCGGGACACGGACCACGAAGTGCAGCCGGGAAAGGATCGACTCGGTGTTCCAGGCGGTGAAGTCGACGCTGATGCCGTCGAGCTCTTCTTTAAGGATGTCGATGATCCGCAGGCGTACGCCCGTGGTGTAGCGGTCGCGCGGGAGGTAGACGAGGGCCGAGTAGTAGCGGCCGTACTCGTCCTGGCGCAGGTACAGGCGCAGTCGCCGACGCTCTTGCAGGTAGAGCACGGACGTGACGATGGACCGCAGTTCGTCGACCGGGGTCTGGAACAGCTCGTCGCGCGGGTACGTCTCCAGGATCTGGAGCAGGTCGCGGCCGTCGTGGCTGTTGGGCGAGAAGCCGGCGCCTTCGAGCACCTCGTCGACCGTGCGCCGGATCACCGGGACCCGGCGGACGGACTCGGTGTAGGCGGCGGAGGAGAACAGGCCCAGGAAGCGGCGCTCGCCGACGACCTCGCCGTTCTCGTCGAACTTCTTCACGCCCACGTAGTCGAGATACGACGGACGGTGCACCGTGGAACGGCTGTTGGCCTTCGTCAGCACGAGGAGCTTGTGCTCGCGGGCCTTGGCCCGGGCGTCGGCCGGGAGCCGCTCGAAGGACGGGCTCACCGGGTGGCTGTCCTCGGCGCCGTGCTGCGGGTCGGAGCGCAGGATGCCGAGGCCGGTGCCGGGGACCGCGACGAGGGAGTCGTCCTCGCGGAGTTGGTACTCGCGGTAGCCGAGGAAGGTGAAGTGGTCGGCGGCCAGCCAGCGCAGCAGCTGGCGGGCCTCCTCGACCTCGCTGGAGGGCAGGTCGGAGGCGGTCGGCTCGGTGGGCAGCTCGTCGGCCATCCGCAGGGCCGAGTCCCGCATCTTCTCCCAGTCCTCGACGGCCTCACGCACGTCGGACAGGACGCGCAGCAGGTCGGCGGTGATCTGCTTCAGGTCGGCGCGGTCGGTCTCGCGGTCGATCTGTACGTGGATCCAGGACTCGGTGTATGCGTCGTGCGGCAGCTCACCGGCGGGCGGGGTGGTGAGCACCTCGATGAGCTTGCCGGTGAGGTCGCGGCGGACGACGACCTGCGGGTGGATGACGACGTGGATGCCGCGGCCCTGGCGGGTCAGCTCGTTGGTCACCGAGTCGACGAGGAAGGGCATGTCGTCGGTGACGACCTCGACGACGGTGTGGCTGCACGTCCAGCCGTTCTCCTCGACCGACGGGGTGTGCACCCGTACGTTCGCCGTGCCCTGAGGTCGGGTCTCGGCCAGCCGGTAGTGGGAGAAGGCGGCTCCGAAGACATCGACCGGGTCGCGGCCTGCGAGGTCCTCCGGGGCGGTGTGCAGGTAGTAGCGCTGGAGGAACGCGAGCACGGTCTCCCGGTCGGGAGTGCCCCCGTCCGTCGACCCGGTCGGTAGGTGCCCCCCGACCGGGCTGTTCTCAGCTACCCGAGCAGCCCTCTCGAGCAACTCGGCCTTTGCTTCGTCCAGCTTGGTCTGCATTGTCCTCTGGCTCCTGTCGCGCGCCGTTGCGTGACGTAGAAAGAAGTACGGTCACTTCCCCTGCGGCTCGACGCCACGGCCCGGGTTCTCCGGTCTGCTCAGACGCTATGCCGCAAGGTGAGATGAGCGGTGGGTTATCAGCCATTTTCGGCACGCCCGACGGGTGTGACGCTGCTCTCTGCCGCGCCGGTACCCGGGGTGTGCACGGCGTCCTGGGAGCCCTTGGAGCTCCGTCCCGCCCGCGAGGGTCTGTCGCACAGACCCTGGGAGGACCAGCGACCGCCGCCCGGTCACGGATGTGGTCCGTGGTCGCCGGGCGCGGAGCAGGGGCGACGATGCCCCCGCGAAATATCGCGCTGATCACGCCACAAGGCTATCTCTCCTTACCGGGGGCTCGTCATGAGCCGGTTGTGTACAAAACAGAGGGTGGAACTTTGACGTTATGCACAGGGGCGCAGCACATGAAATCGTCGTATTCACGGGCAGTCGGGACGGTGACGATGACGGTGTCCGAGCGGTGAGGCCCCTTGGCAAGCGCTCCGGCGCGCGGCACGTTGCCTATGAAGCGGCACGTTGCCCATGAACTTGGGAGCTCATGAGTTCACGAGCCCTTGAGCTCTTGAGCCCGTGACGCCCGACGCTCACGAGCCCACGGCCCCGTGAACCCATGACGCCCGGCGGAGACACCTGCCACGGCCACAGAGGAGCGCATCGACATGACAGCGAAGATCCTCATCGTCACCGGCGACGCAGCGGAGTCGCTGGAAGTCCTCTACCCCTACCAGCGCCTGCGCGAGGAGGGCTACGAGGTCCACATCGCCGCCCCCGAGCGCAAGAAGCTCCAGTTCGTCGTCCATGACTTCGAACCCGGCTTCGACACCTACACCGAGAAGCCCGGTTACACCTGGCCCGCCGATCTCGCCTTCTCCGAGGTCGATCCCGGCCAGTACGCGGCCCTCGTCATCCCCGGCGGCCGGGCCCCCGAGTACCTCCGCAACGATCCCGAACTCCGCAAGATCCTCAAGTTCTTCTTCGACACGGACAAGCCCGTGGCCCAGATCTGCCACGGCCCCCTGCTCACCGCCGCGATCGACGGCCTGCGCGGCCGGCGCGTCACGGCGTACCCGGCGCTCGAACTCGACATGCAGTCCGCCGGCGCGACCTTCCAGGACGCCGAGACGGTGGTCGACGGCACGCTGGTCTCCGCTCGCGCGTGGCCGGATCACTCCAGCTGGATGCGGGAGTTCCTGACGGTGCTGCGGGCGAAGGCACCGGTGACGTGACCTCGGCGGTCGGCGGTCGGCGGTCGGCGGTCGGCGGTCGGCGGTCGGCGGTCGGCGGTCGGCGGTCGGCGGTCGGCGGTCGGCGTGAGGTGACAGGGTGCGCGGTGCTTCTTGAAGTGCCGTGTCCCTGAGGCACAGAGCCCTTGAGTCGCTGCACTTCGGAAGGCACAGCCCCTTGAAGGCGCCGCGCCCCGTCACCCCGGCCGACAAGTCACCGTCACGCCGCCAGCCGCTCCGCCTCCGCGACGGCTTCCGCCAGGGAGTCCACCACCGGTACGCCGACCCCTTCGAGGCTGGCCCGGCTGTGCGAACCGCCGGTGTAGAGCACGGCCCGCGCGCCCACGTGCAGGGCGGCCACCGCGTCGTCGGCGGCGTCCCCGATCACCACGGTGCGCGCGGGGTCCACGTCGGCCAGCGCCCCGAGGTGCCGCACCATGTGCTCGGCCTTGCTGCCGCCGGAGGGACCGGTGCGCCCGTCGACCCGTATGAAGTGCGGTTCTATCCCGAACTCCCGCACCAGCGGGACGAGTTCGTCATGGCCGTACATGCTGAGGATCGACTGGCTGCGCCCCGCGGTCCGCCACCCCGCGAGCAGCTCCGCCGCGCCCTCGGTGAGCCCGCAGACGACGCGGTGCTCGGAGTAGTACCGATGGAAGGTCACGTCCATGACCTCCCACTCGGCGTCGGTGGGCAGCCGTCCCAGCAGCCGCTCGTAGAACTTGGGCACCGGCACGCAGTACAGCGCCCGGTACTCCTCCATCGTGATCGGCGTCAGCCCCAGCTCGGCGAACGCCGCGTTCGTCGCCCCGATGATCGCGTCATTGTCGTGGAACAGCGTGCCGTTCCAGTCCCAGACGATGTGCGCGCTTCCTTGCATCCCCATGCCAAAAAAGTACCCGCCGCCACTGACAATCAAGATAATCGCAGTTCAACGGGCACATACGGCCATCCGACCGCCGCCGAACAGGCTCAGTCGGCCAGCCCGACGAGGTTCGGGATCTCCTGCGTCGCGTACCAGAGCAGCTCGTGGTCCTCGGCCCCGTCCACGACGAACTGCGCGTCGTCGTCCCCGCGGTCCGCCGCCGGAAGCGCGTCGGCGGCGGCACTCACGTCACCCTCCGCGTCCCCGAGATCCACGTGTACGGCAGCCGCCTTGCCCAGCGCCACAGTTCCACTGACCCGCACCTCGCCGAGTGCCGCCGGGTCGAGTCCGCGGTCGGGGTCGGCGTGCGCGGTGCCGTCGGGTACGTCGACGGCGACCACGACCCGGCGGCGGGGTGCGTCGGGGTCTGCCGCCAGGAGCCGCAGCGAGGCGAGCGCGGCCCGGTTCAGCGCCGCGTACTCCAACTCCTCGATGTCGTCGGAGAGATACCACTCGCGCAGCGCGGGCGTGACGGCGTACGCGACGAAGGGTCCCGTCCCCAGCTCGCCCGTCTTGTACGCCTCGGCGAGACCGGAGAGGGTCAGGGGGACGTAGACGCGCATGTCTGGCCGCTTTCGTAGTTCGGAGAGTGCCTCGGAGAAGACGGTTCCGCGGACGGTGCCGCGCCTCCGCGAGGGTCTTCAGGATACGTGCGCGTGTCCCCTATCGAGTCCCCACCCGCACCCCCGAAGGCGTCCACCTCGCGCCCGAAATTCACCCGCGGCACCCCTGCGCTGACGGGCCAGGAGGCCCCCAAATCACCCGGATAAGTGAACAATCCGGCCCCTCCGACCCGCGCCGCCCCTTCCTTGCGGCCCCCGCCCATGACCCCGTACAAGATCCCCAACCACGAAGTTACTTCTCGGTACATTCCGGGACGACCACAACGGGGACCCCATGCACAAGGTCATGACCAGGACCGCCCAGCACACCCCGACCCGCCCCCCGACCCGCCGCGACCCCCGCCGCCCCGGCACGGGTTCGCCTCGCGGACACGGTGAGAGCGCGTCCCGCACGACGACCGGCGAGACCCTGCCGGCCACCTCGGCCGACGCCGTGGGCTCGCTTCCCACGACTCCCGGAACCGGGGCGACCGCCAACGCGGCCCAAGCGTCACGCGCAGCCGCCCCCTCCGCGACAGCGGGCCGAGGCGCAGCCCGCCCGCCCCTGGGAGACGGCCGCCCACCGGCCGCTGCGGGCCGTAGTACATCGGCTGCGGCCACGGCAGGCCGAGGCGCAGCTCGTACGACGCGTACGACGCCCACGGCCACGTCGAGCGGGGGCGCGGCCCCGACGGCTCTCGCGCCGTCGCCAGGTCGCGGCACAGCCCCTGCCACGCCCCCTCCCGCCGCAGGCCGAGCCGCACCCCCCACCTCGCCACACGCCGAACCCCACACCGTGCCCGCCCAGGCCGCCCGCAGCCGCGTCCCGCAGCCCCGCCCCACCGATCTCTTCGCCGACCGCCTCCTCGCCGTGCTGAGCGGCCAGCGGCCCGTCCACTCGATGCTCCGCCACACCGCCGGCCGCGCCTACGACGAACTGGCCCGCCTCGCCGAACACGGCCCCCTGCGCGCCACCCGAGGCACCCGCCCGGTGGTTCGCGACATCGGCTACTACGTCGCCCGCGAGGGCGCCGTGGAGGCCTTCGCCCGCATCGGCGCCGGTGACCAGATCCGTGCCATGGCCTTCCGCCTGGAACGCGGCGCGGACCTCCGCTGGCGCTGCACGGCAGTGGAACTGGGCGGCCCTCGCGCCCCGCACCAGGACGACGACTGAGAGGGCTGACGGCGGACCGGGGCCTACGGCGGCTGCGGCGGACCGGGACCTACGGCGGCTACGGCTGGCGGGCTGGCAACCACCCGCTGCGTCAGGTCGCCCCCGCCCATGCCGACCGACGCCCCCCGTCGTACCCACCGCACCCCCGCGCCTGCCCGCAACCGCACGCGCGCACGCCCGCCTGCACCCCACTCGCACACACGCACACACGCCGAAGGGCCGGGCACCATAACGATGCCCGGCCCTTCAAGGTCCTCCACCGGAGAGCGGCGGCCCCGGCAAGCTCGACCCCTCACTCAAGGGGCCGCCCGCCGCAGCTCACCACTCGACCCACGGAGCGACCCTCACTTCTTGCGGCGGCTGCTCCGGCGACCCTGCTTGCGGCGCTCCGCGCGCGTGAGGCCGTCCGCCTCGGAGCGCACCGGCTCGTCGTCGTCGCTGCTGAAGTCGCCCTCGACGATGCCGCCCTCACCGTCCACGGTCGGCGCGGAGAAGTGCAGCCGGTCCGGCCGCTGCGGGGCGTCGAGCCCCTTGGCACGGATCGCGGGACGGGCGCTCGCCTGCGCGGGCACCGTGTCCTCCTTGTCGAGCGACGGCTTGTCGTCCTCGACGGGGACTTCCTCGACCTGCTGCTCGACCTGGACCTCCAGGTTGAACAGATAGCCGGCGGACTCCTCCTTGATGCCGTCCATCATGGCGGTGAACATGTCGAAGCCTTCGCGCTGGTACTCGACCAGCGGGTCCTTCTGGGCCATCGCGCGCAGGCCGATGCCCTCCTGGAGGTAGTCCATCTCGTAGAGGTGCTCGCGCCACTTGCGGTCCAGGACCGACAGCACGACCCGGCGCTCCAGCTCGCGCATGATCTCGGAGCCGAGCTGTTCCTCGCGCCCCTCGTACTGCTCGTGGATGTCGTCCTTGATGGACTCAGAGATGAACTCGGCGGTCAGACCGGCCCGGTCCCCGGCCGCCTCCTCCAGCTCCTCCACGGTGACCCGCACCGGGTAGAGCTGCTTGAACGCGCCCCACAGCCGGTCCAGGTCCCAGTCCTCCGGGAAGCCCTCGGCCGTCTCCGCGGTGATGTACGCGTCGATCGTGTCGTCCATGAAGTGCACGACCTGCTCCTGCAGGTCCTCGCCCTCCAGGACACGGCGGCGCTCGCCGTAGATGACCTCGCGCTGCCGGTTGAGGACCTCGTCGTACTTGAGGACGTTCTTGCGGGTCTCGAAGTTCTGCTGCTCGACCTGCGACTGGGCGGACGCGATCGCGCGCGTGACCATCTTGTTCTCGATCGGCACGTCGTCCGGGACGTTCGCCATCGACATCACGCGCTCGACCATCTGGGCCTTGAACAGCCGCATCAGGTCGTCGCCGAGGGAGAGGTAGAAGCGGGACTCGCCCGGGTCGCCCTGTCGGCCGGAGCGACCGCGCAGCTGGTTGTCGATACGGCGCGACTCGTGCCGCTCGGTGCCGAGGACGTAGAGGCCGCCGAGGTCCTTGACCTCTTCGAACTCGTCCTTGACCGCCTGCTCGGCCCTCTCCAGGGCGGCGGGCAGGGCCTGCGCCCACTCCTCGATGTGCTCCTCGGGGTCGAGGCCGCGCTGGCGCAGCTCCGCCTCGGCGAGGTCGTCGGGGTTGCCGCCGAGCTTGATGTCCGTACCGCGGCCGGCCATGTTGGTCGCGACGGTCACGGCGCCCTTGCGGCCGGCCTGGGCGATGATCGGCGCCTCACGGTCGTGCTGCTTGGCGTTCAGCACTTCGTGCTGGATGCCGCGCTTGGCGAGCTGCTGCGAGAGGTACTCGGACTTCTCCACCGATGTCGTACCGACGAGGATCGGCTGGCCCTGCTCGTGCTTCTCGGCGATGTCGTCGACGACCGCCTCGAACTTCGCGACCTCGGTGCGGTAGATCAGGTCCGACTGGTCCTTGCGGACCATGGGCCTGTTGGTCGGGATCGGGACGACGCCGAGCTTGTAGATCTGGTGGAACTCGGCGGCCTCGGTCATCGCCGTACCGGTCATGCCCGAGAGGTTGCTGTAGAGGCGGAAGAAGTTCTGAAGGGTGATCGTGGCGAGCGTCTGGTTCTCGTCCTTGATGTCCACCCCTTCCTTCGCCTCGATGGCCTGGTGCATGCCCTCGTTGTAGCGGCGGCCGGCGAGGATACGCCCGGTGTGCTCGTCGACGATCATGACCTCGCCGTCGATGACGACGTAGTCCTTGTCCTTCTTGAAGAGTTCCTTGGCCTTGATGGCGTTGTTCAGGTAGCCCACCAGCGGGGTGTTCACCGACTCGTAGAGGTTGTCGATGCCCAGCCAGTCCTCGACCTTGCTGACACCGCCCTCGTGGATGGCCACCGTGCGCTTCTTCTCGTCGACGTCGTAGTCGCCCGTCTCCTCCAGGCCCTTGAGCGAGTTGCCTGCCTCGCCCTTCTTCAGGCGGGTGACCAGCTTGGCGAAGTCGCCGTACCACTTGGTGGCCTGGTCGGCCGGGCCGGAGATGATCAGCGGCGTACGGGCCTCGTCGATGAGGATGGAGTCGACCTCGTCGACGATCGCGAAGTTGTGGCCGCGCTGCACCAGTTCGTCCTGCGACCACGCCATGTTGTCGCGCAGGTAGTCGAAGCCGAACTCGTTGTTCGTGCCGTACGTGATGTCGCACGCGTACTGCTCGCGGCGCTGGGCCGGGGTCATGTTGGCGAGGATGCAGCCGACCTCAAGGCCCAGGAACTTGTGGATGCGCCCCATCATCTCGGAGTCGCGCTCGGCCAGGTAGTCGTTGACCGTGATGATGTGGACGCCGTCTCCGGAGAGGGCGTTCAGATACGCGGGCAGGGTGCCGACCAGGGTCTTGCCCTCGCCGGTCTTCATCTCGGCGACGTAGCCGAGGTGCAGGGCCGCGCCGCCCATCATCTGGACGTCGTAGTGGCGCTGGCCGAGGACGCGCTTGGCGGCCTCACGGACGGTGGCGAACGCCTCGGGCAGCAGGTCGTCCAGGGTCTCACCGTCGGCGTAGCGCTGCTTGTACTCCTCGGTGAGGGCCTTCAGCTCGGCGTCGGAGAGGTCCACGAAGTCCTCTTCGATGGACTTGACCTGGTCCGCGATGCGGTGCAGCTTGCGCAGGATCTTGCCTTCGCCTGCACGCATGATCTTCGAGAGGACGGACACGGGGCTTGGTCTCCTTGCCGGTCGGGCCTGGGACGGTCGGTTACCAATGACATGACTGAGCAACGGCCATCGTATGCGAGGACCCCGCCACGCCGGGAGCCTGCCGGGGACGCCGACCGTCCACTCGTTCAAATCTGCTTCAAAGAGGACAACGGCCGGGGGTCGCCGATGGTGCCGTGTCCCTCCGAGGAATTGCGCGAAATGTGATCACGCGCTCACGCAGCGCAAAAGGATGGCGTCCGTGTGCGCCCCCGAGCAGAATCGGCCGATGGAACCCGTCACGCTCACGACCGACCGTCTCCTCCTGCGTTCCGTAGGCCCCCGGGACACCGATGTCGTGTATTCCGCCGCCCAGGACCCCGAGATCCAGCGCTGGACGACGATCCCCTCGCCCTACCTTCTGGAGCACGCGCAGAGTTTCACCGAGCAACTGGTCCCGGAGGGCTGGGAGAACAGTTCGATGTTCACCTTCGGCGTCTTTCTCCCCGGACTCCCCGGACTCCCCGAAGGGGAGTTGGTGGGCATGCTCGCGATCACGATGCGCTCCCTGGGCGTCGGCGAGGTCGGCTTCTGGGCCACCAAGGAGCACCGCGGCAACGGCTACATCACCGAGGCCACCGTCGCCGTCTCCCGCTGGGCCTTCACCCGCCTGTCGATCGACCGCGTGGAATGGCGTGCGGAGGTCGGCAACAAGGGCTCCCGCGCGGTGGCCGAACACGCCGGTTTCACCATCGAGGGCACGCTCCGCTCCGCACTCAACAACAAGGGCGTACGGCGGGACTGCTGGGTGGGCTCCCTGCTCCCGTCGGACCTGGGCCTGCCGTCGACGGCGCCGTACCTGCCCACCCAGCCGCACCTGCCCACCCAGCCGTAGCGCATCCGTAGCGGGACGAATCCCCAGCTCAGCCCGCGTTGTCAGTGCCACCCTCTATCGTGCGGAGACATGACGAGTGCCCCGCGCCCCACGACCGACCTGTCGGCGGACGAAGCCCGCCGCATCGCCCTGCGAGCCCAGGGTTTCCTCGGCGTCCCCGACCGCCGCGCGGGCGTGCGCGGCGTGCTCCGCCATCTCGGCGCGGTCCAGCTCGACACCATCTCGGTCCTAGCCCGCTCCCACGAACTCATCCCGTACGCCCGCCTCGGCGCCGTCCCCCGCAAGACGGTCGAGGACGCGTACTGGACCGAGACGCATGCCTTCGAGTACTGGTCGCACGCCGCCTGCATCCTCCCCGTCGAGGAGTGGCCCCACTTCGCCTTCCGCCGCCGCGCCTACCGCGGCCGCCCGCACTGGAACCACGACCTCCCCGACGGCACCTACGACCAGGTCATCAAGCAGCTCCAGACCGAAGGCCCGCTGACGTCAACGGAGTTGGGCGGCGCCAAGCGCACCAGCGAGTGGTGGGACTGGTCCGGCGCCAAGGTCGCCGTCGAGCGCGCGCTCATGTACGGCGAGGTGGTGTGCGTGCAGCGCCGCGGCTGGAAGCGCGTCTACGACCTCGCCGAGCGCGCGATCCCGCAGACCCTGCTGCACGACGAGCTGGATGACACGGAGTGCCTCCGCCGCCTGGTCCGGCTGGCGGGCCAGTCCTTGGGCGTCGGCACGCGCGCGGACCTCGCCGACTACCACCGTCTCAAGGGCGAGCAGGTAGACGCCGTGATCGCCGACTCGGGCCTGGTCCCGGTCACGGTCGAGGGCTGGGGCAAGCCGGCCTGGGCAGACCCGGCGGCCCTGGAGACACCCCCGCGCGGCCGCCACCGCACCACACTCCTGTCCCCCTTCGACTCCCTGATCTGGGAGCGGGCCCGCACAGAGCGCATCTTCGGCTTCACCCACCGCCTGGAGGCCTACGTCCCCAAGCCGAAACGGGTCTACGGCTATTTCGCGATGCCGGTGCTGGCGGGAGGCCAACTGGTCGGCCGCGTCGACCCCGCGCGCGAGGGCCGCACCCTGGTGGCCAAGCAGGTCACCCTGGACGGCGTGAAGGCCGTCCCGTCCGTGGCGCAGGCCCTGGTGGAGGCCGCGAGCTGGGTGGACTGCACGGACGTACGTGTGGAGCGGGTGGACACCCCCGAGCTGCGCGCCCCCCTCGCCAGAGAACTCGTCCGTCTCCTGGCATGAGGGACACCTGGCCCGAGGGTCAGCGGATCTCGAGGATCTTCTCCCGCATCGCGTAGACGACCGCTTCCATCCTGGAGTGCAGCTGGAGCTTCTCCAGGATGTTGCGCACATGGTTCTTCACGGTGTTCTCGGAGATGAACAACTGCTTGGCGATATCGCGGTTGTTCATTCCGGTGGCGACGAGTTTGAGAACCTCCAGCTCACGGTCGGTGAGCCGGGGCGCGGGCACCAGTCGGCGCTCGTCGGTGCGCTGGATCATCGACTTGAACTCGGTGAGGAGTTTCGACGCCATGGAGGGGCTGATCTGCGACTGTCCGTCGGCCACGGCGCGAATGGCGGTGACCACTTCGTCGGTCGAGATCTCCTTGAGGAGATATCCCGTCGCGCCCGCCTTGATCGCGTCGTAGAGATCGGCCTCTTCGTCGCTGATCGTGAGCATGATGATCTTCGCGCTGGGTGCCACCTCCTTGATGGAGGTGCACGCCTCGATCCCGCCCCGCTTCGGCATCCGTACGTCCATCAGGACGATGTCGGGCAGCAGGTCGGCGGCCTTGTCCACGGCCTCTGCGCCGTCACCGGCCTCGCCGACGACCTGGATGTCCTCCTCGGCCGCCAGCACGATCTCCAGGCCGCGGCGGAAGAGGGCGTGGTCGTCCACGACAAGGACTCTGATCGGCTCCTTGCGTGTCGAGCCCGCTTCCGGGCCCATGCCGACGACGCCGCCGTCGGCATCCCCGACATGCATCGGTCCGAAGCTGTCCGCCATCGTTCCTCCCCCTGAAGGCTGTGGCCTGTGGTCCTGTGCCATCGCCAACCCAAGGCAGCGGCCCACCGGTTGGGCCTGTACGGCCATGATTCCATGCCCGGACGACAGTGCGGTCACGGAGCGGGGCGCGAAGTGGTCGCACACCGGTGCCCCTGGGGGCGCACACGCGCTCCAGGGGCACCGGCTCAGCTGTCTGCCGGGTGGGTCAGCCGCCCAGCGTGCCGCCGGCCGCGGGCGGTTGCGCCTGCGTGACCATCGGGTCCGTGCTGAGGTGGATGACGCCGTAGTCGTAGGCGTGCCGTCGGTAGACGACGCTCGGTTCCTTGGTCTCGGAGTCGACGAACAGGTAGAAGTCGTGTCCGACCAGTTCCATCTCGTAGAGCGCCTGGTCGAGGGACATCGGAGAGGCGACGTGGGTCTTCTCGCGGACGACGAGGGGGCCTTCGCCCTTCACCTCCAGCGAGCCGATCTTCTTGGTGGGCACACCGTCCGGCTGCTCGTCCGGGACGGCGTGGCCGTTGCCGTTGAGCGTCGCGGCGCCCGGGACGTGGTCGGGGACCTCGGCGGCGGTGAGCCTACGGGCGCCGCGGCGGGTGTTGCGCTTGTCGTGCTGCTTGCGCAGCCGGGCGTCCAGCTTCTCCGCCGCGAGGTCGAGTGCCGCGTACGGATCGTTGGCCGATGCCTCCGCCCGGATCACCGGACCGCGGGAGCGGAGCGTGATCTCCACTCGGTCACAGCGGTCGGCCTGTCGGGGGTTCGGCTCCTTGGACACCTCCACGTCGAGGCTGATCACCTTGCCGTCGAGCTTCTGGATCTTCTCCAGCTTCAGCTTCTCGGCCACGTGCTTGCGGAACCGCTCGGGCACCTCGGTCTTGCGGCCCTTGACGACGATGTCCACGCAGAACTCCGTTCCCGGATCGCTCCGCTTCGCTGCGGAGCGTCTCCCTTTCGCACCAGGCTCCGGTCACCCCGGAACCTCGGACTCGGTGACTTCCACCTCCTCCTCCCCCATGGGCAAGATCTCCACCCCATGGCCGCGGGTGATTGCAGAAAACCCGCAGCACGGCATTCGGATAGGAGAGGTGCGGCCTGCGCCTTTCTCTCACAACCGAACATATCTCGCCCGGACGGATGTCGTCACCCTCTACTGCGGCGTACCTCCGTTCAGGTGAATTGCCCCTGTCATTACCTGCAACGACGCAAGTTCACGGTCAGTTCCGGTTTATTTCGAAGGAATCTGGCGACGCCGCGATCACCGCCGCGCAGATCAGGTCAGCGGGGCCGTTCGCACCCACGATT
The DNA here is from genome assembly GCF_045162825.1 of Streptomyces prunicolor. Lineage (NCBI taxonomy): Bacteria > Bacillati > Actinomycetota > Actinomycetes > Kitasatosporales > Streptomycetaceae > Streptomyces > Streptomyces prunicolor. The sequence continues at coordinate 4,294,121 of NZ_CP108676.1, forward strand.
CCCGGTGCACTGAGTGCCATGTTCCTCCCGTTCTCCATTGATCCGCCGTTTGATCTGTCGATGTGTTCCTCTCTGCCTTCCCTGGACACACGCGCATACACAGCGGCGGTCGCGCCAACTTCTCCGCCGCACGCGATCGCCTCACGCACGGCACGCGCCGCCTCCCTCAAGGAGGCCCCCGTCGTCATCAGGTCGTCGACGAGCACCACCCGACCACCCGCGAGCAACCGGGCACCGCCCGCGACCACCTCCAGCGCGCCGGCGAGATTGTCCAGCCGTTCCCGCGAGTTGAGCCCCGACTGATCGGCCACCCACCGCCGCTGCCGCAACACCGCCACCACCCGGGCCGGCGTCCCGCTCCGCCGCAACTCCCCCGCCGCCGCCAACGCGATCCGCCGCGCCGGATCATGCCCCCGAGCCCGCACGGCCCCCCGCGCGGAAGGCACGGGCACGAGCAGCACCGGCAGCTGACTGTGCCCGTGCCCCTGGCCCCGGGACCGGACCTGACCGACATCCACGCGCGGCCCGACCTGCGCGCCCCGACCGACCTGCGCATGTCGCCCGTCCTGAGCCTGCGGCTGCCCTGCCTGCACCGGCCCGACCTGAGCCTCGCTGACCGGCCCGACCTGAGCCTGTGCGGTCTGCCCGACCGGACTGACCGGAGCCTGCCGCTGACCGACCTGTGTATGTCGCCCGTCCTGAGCCTGCGGCTGCCTTGATTGAGCCTGCGCGAGCTGAGCCTGCCCAACCTGAGCGTGCGGCTGCCGTACCTGCGCCTGCGCAACCCACGCCTGCCCTGCCTGCTCCTGCTCCTGCTCCTGCTCCTGCTCCTGCTCCTGCTCCTGCTCCTGCTCCTGCTCCTGCTCGATCTGAGCCCGCGCTACCTGCCCAGCCAGCCCGAGCTGAGCCTGCCGCTGCTCTGGTTGATCCAGCGCGGCCTGCCTTGCCAGCCTTTCCTCCGCCACCTGCCCCGCCTGCACCGGATATCCGCCACCCGACGGCGGCCCCCCTGCCTCAATCTCCCCACCCTGAACCTGCCGCATCCGACGCTGCCCAACCGGCACCTGCCATGCCTGGGCTTCCCTGAACTGCGCCTGCCGTGCCCGCAGTTGCCCTACTTGAACCTGCCCTACCTCAACCTGTCCGCCCCGCGCCTGATCCGCCCGAGACCGAGACCACTCCTCTTGCGCCGTACCGCCCCCCTCAACCACCGGCCGTCCCACCTGCACCGTGCCAAACCCGGCCACCACTGACCGCGCGGCCTGCACCGCGTCAGCCCCCGGAACTACCGGCTGGACACCCGACACCGCATCGCCCCCGACAACTCCCCCACCGCACCCCAACCCCACGGCCACTCCCGCACCCCCACCCCAGCCACTCTCACCACCCACGTAGCCCTCCTCCCCCGGCTCCGCAGACCCCGGCACCAACCCCCCACCCACTCCCGCCAAGCCCCCGACCACCCCCACCAAACCGCCACCCACCCCCGCCACAGCCCCGTAGACTCCCACCCCGCACTCCCGAAGCCCCACCCGCACAGCGCCCGCCAGAGCCGCGCCCAGTGGCCCCGCGAGGGCCAGTGCGCCTCGTTCCTTGTGGGCGAGGAGTGCCGCGCGCACCTCGTCCGCGTAAGGAGCCGCCGCGTACGTCGCCGGGAGCCCGGCCGGCTCGGGCATCGGTCGTACCCGGCCCGGTACGGCCCCGGTCAGGACGGCACGGCACTCCGGGCAGAGCACCGTGCGAGGCCTCCCGCAGCCTCCGCACTCGGCCGGCAGCACCAGATCCGTGAGGTCACGCCACCACCCCCGCATGCCCACCACTGTGCCAACGCCCTCGCCGACCGGCCACCCCTGTGGACAACTCCACGCACCCGTCGACAGCCGTCACCCACACGAGTGCAAGGCCGCTCCGGAAATCACGAACGGCCGCCTCCACCGAGCCTCAGCCCGACCGGAGACGGCCGCTTTCAGTGCGCCACCTCAAAACACCGACGCGTCACCCCGGATAAACCGGCGCCGACCCCGCCTTGACCACCTTCTGCCACTGCGCCCCGTTGGGCAGCCGCACGATCCCGTCCTCCGAGTAGGCCACCAGCGGCAGCTTGTCGTTCTCGGACGCGGCGATCTCCTTCACCCCGGTCAGGGCCGCGGGCGCCGGGCCCTCCGGCGTGGAGCCGTCGACCTGGACGTAGCGCATCTGCAGCACGCCCTGCTGCTCGCGCCCCACCACCACGAGCCGGCTGTCCCCGGCCCACGACATGGCCGTGATCTCCTCCAAGTCCGGGGTGGCGGAACGCAGTTCGAGAACCGAGACCACCGGCGTCTCCCCCGCCGCCCCGCTCCGCTGGATCCGCCCGATGAGCAGGGACCGCTTGCCTTCCTTCTCCACGACGAGCGCGATCCTCACCCCGTCGGCGGCCACCCGTACGGATTCGACACGGCCGTCCAGCCCCGGTGTCTCGACCGCGATCGGCTCTCCCGCGCCCTTCTGCAACAGGAGCAGCCGGGGCTTCTTCGGGTCCTGGTCGGCCACCCAGAGGTCGTTTTGCGCGTCCCAGCTGGGCGCGGTCAGCCGGTCGGCCTCCGTCTTGCCCTGGCTGGTCAGCACGGGGTCTCCGAGTGAGGCGCCGGACACCAGCGACCCGACGTAGAGCGACTTCCCGTCGAGACTGACCCCGGCCCCGGTCTCCTCGTCGCGCGACACGGCCACCGACCGCAGTTGCTTGACGCCCTCGCCCAGCGCGCCCGGCACCGGCTCGGCCTGCGTGCTGCGGCTGCTGCCGGCGATCCGCACCACGCGGTGCTTGTCGTCGAGGAAGTACAGGTACCCGGGGCGGTTGACGGCGCCGTGTGCCCCGACAGTGTCCGCGCTGCTCTCCTTGTAGAGGCACAACTGCGCGCCGTTGGCGGCCTGCAGCTCGACCTCGTCCACTGTGGGCGTCATGGTCTGGAGCGTGTAGAGGATCTGTGTCGCCATCTCGTTGCACCGGGCCAGCCCCACCCGCGAGGCCTTCTGGTTCAACGGGACCGTCAGCTTGTTCGTGTCGTCGGGCGTCAACGAGGTGACGCCCTTCCGCAACGCCGTCCCGGTGGGGAAGCTCGACCGGACCACGGGCCCGAGCCAACTGGTGGGCCCGTTGAGAAGCGACCGCACCATCTGCGTCATGGGGTCCACCCGCCGCCGTACGAACACGGGGTCGGCGACGGCGATCGGCTGCGGATTCGTACCGGCCGACGTGTTCGACGCGAAGTAGTACTTGTTGACCGACATGTAGTTGCGCTGAAAGTCCGACTCACCCATGACGACGCCCTGCGGCAGTTCGTCGATGCGCCACTGGCCGCTCTTCGCGTCCTTCGTCAGGTGTACGGCCTTGCTGTACTTCCCGTCCGCCGGCGCGTACGCCTGCTGCGAGTCCACCGTGGCGACCCGGTCACCGGTGAGCGTGTACGTGAAGGTGCCGGTGTCCTCCCTGCCGACCGGGGGACGGACGGCATCGGTACTCGGCCCGTCGGCGAGCACCGTGGTGGACTGCTCCGGCTGCCAGCCCCGCGCGGCCTTGGCGGACAGGTACAGGCGGGCCGTCTTGTAGGTCGGGTCGTCGCTGGTCAGCGCTTCCAGGAAGCCCTGCACGATCTCCCCCTGCGACGCGTCCTCCCGGGGCGGCATCGCGAAAACGCGCACCTGGGTGTCCTGTCTGGGCGTCGACTCAACCCCCCGGAGATCTCCGCTGTCGGGCATCGAGGCACATCCCGCCAGCACTACGACGCCCATCGCGACGTACGCCGCCGCGCGTGCCGGCTTCCGCCGAGCGCCTCCCGCGCGGTCAGCGCCCACGAGATGCCTCCCCCTGCTTGTTCGAATCCTCCGGTACGCCGGCCGGGTCCGTGCTGTCCGTGGCCTCGCTCCGGGCCGGCTCCACGGGCGTCCGGTCCTCCTGCCGCCGGGTGCTGCCGGTCGGCCGGGGCACCACGCGCGCGCCGTTGCCGGGCAGCGCCGTCGGGTCCGCCGTGGCGGTCGTGGCGCCCATCCTCGGGGCGATCGGGGTCCGCGCGGGTATCGGCGACCCCTGGTCACCCATCGGCTGCACCGGGACCGTCGCGCGCTTGTCACCGCCCCCGCTCGGCAGACCGGCGTCATTAAGTCCACGATTACGGCGTGAGTCCTTGGGCTCCAGGGGTATCGGCGAGCCCCGTAGCGGTTCGTCCGCGGTCCGCGGCAGCGTCAGCCGGAACTGCGAACCGCCGCCCGGCTCCCCCCACGCCTGCAGCCAACCGCCGTGCAGCCGCGCGTCCTCCAGGGCGATGGACAGCCCCAGTCCCGTACCACCGGTGGTACGCGCGCGTGCCGGGTCGGCCCGCCAGAAGCGGCTGAACACCCGGGTCGCCTCACCGGGCTTGAGCCCCACTCCGTAGTCGCGCACCGCGATGGCGACCGCCCCGCCCGCGGTGGCGAGCTTGACTATGACGTCCTTGCCGTCGCCGTGCTCCACGGCGTTGACGACGAGGTTGCGCAGCACCCGCTCCACCCGCCGGGCATCGGCCTCAGCGACCACGGGCTGCTGGTCGCCGACGACGCGTATCTGCGTGCCCTTGCGCTCGGCGAGCGGCGCGGCGCCGCTGAGCACCCGCCGTACGACCTCTCTGAGATCTATCGGCTCGGCCTCCAGGGCAGCCGCGCCCGCGTCGAAGCGGCTGATCTCCAGCAGGTCCGCGAGCAGCGTCTCGAACCGGTCCAGCTGGTCGGCGAGCAGTTCGGCCGACCGCGCGGTCATCGGATCGAAGTCCACGCGCGCGTCGTGGATGACATCGGCCGCCATCCGTACGGTCGTCAGCGGTGTCCGCAGCTCGTGCGACACATCGGACACGAACCGCCGCTGCATCCGCGACAGGTCCTCCAACTGCTGGATCTTCAACTGAAGGTTCTGCGCCATCTTGTTGAAGGCCTCGCCGAGCCGCGCGATGTCGTCCTCGCCGGTGACCTTCATCCGCTCCTGGAGCCGCCCGGCGGACAGCCGCTCGGCGATCCCGGCGGCCATCCGCACCGGCGTGACGACCTGCCGCACGACGAGCCAGGCGATGGCACCCAGGAGTACGACGACGAAGAGCCCGGCCGTGGCAAGGGTTCCCTTGACCAGGCTGAGCGACTTCTCCTCCTGGGTGAGCGGGAAGAGGTAGTACAGCTGGTACGGGTCGCCGTTCGGGTCGTTGACCTGCTTGCCCACGACCAGCGCCGGCTGGGAATCCTTGCCGTTGCTGTAGATGATGCGGGTGTAGCTCTGGGCAGCCGTCGTACGGTCGTTGACCCGCGCGCGCAGGTCCTCAGGCACGCTCGCGGACGGGTCGACGTACCCGGAGCCGCGCGGGCTGCGTCCGCCGCCGCTGTCCATGCCCGCGGGCAGTGTCACCACGTCGAAAGCGCCCTGACCGCCGCTGGACAGCGACGACACGAGGTCGCTCATCCACTGGATGACGTTCTGGGAGGAGTTGCCGCCGGTCGCGGAACCGTCGTCGGCGGTCCCGCTGGCCGCCTCGTCGGCCCGCTGCTTGGCCACGGCGAAACCGCCCGTGGCCTGGCTCTGCGAGGCCTTCACCTTGGCGTCCAGCAGGCCGTTGCGCACCTGCCCGATGACGACGAAGCCGAGCAGCAGGACGACGCCGAGCGACATCAGCAGGGTCGTGACCACGACCTTGAGCTGGATGTTGCGCCGCCACAGCCGCATGACCGGCAGCAGCGGCCGACGCACCCAGCGCATGAACAGGCGGAGGACCGGGCTGCCCTGGACTCCGCCCTGCAGCAGCCCGCCCTCCAACAGGCGCCCCCAGCGGGAGCCCGCCGCCGTCCGGCCGACAGGCCGCCCCGCGCGGGCCCCGGACCCCCCGGGCGCCGAAGCGGCACTGTCCCTGGACATGTCAGCTCGGTCCCGCCTTGTAACCGACCCCGCGGACGGTCACCACGATCTCCGGCCGCTCCGGGTCCTTCTCGACCTTGGAGCGCAACCGCTGGACATGCACGTTCACCAGCCGGGTGTCCGCCGCGTGCCGGTAGCCCCAGACCTGCTCCAGGAGCACCTCACGCGTGAACACCTGCCACGGCTTACGGGCCAGCGCGACCAGCAGGTCGAACTCCAGCGGCGTCAGCGCGATCGACTGACCGTCCCGCTTCACGGAGTGACCGGCCACGTCGATGACCAGATCCCCTATGGCGAGCTGCTCGGGCGCCGGCTCCTCCGACCTCCGCAGCCGCGCCCGGATCCGGGCGACCAGCTCCTTCGGCTTGAACGGCTTCACGATGTAGTCGTCAGCGCCCGACTCCAAGCCCACCACGACATCGACGGTGTCGCTCTTCGCCGTGAGCATCACGATCGGCACCCCGGACTCCGCCCTGATCAGGCGGCACACCTCGATACCGTCCCGTCCGGGCAGCATCAGGTCCAGGAGCACCAGGTCGGGCTTGCTCTCACGGAAAGCGGCCAGCGCCTTGTCGCCGTCGGCTACGAAAGACGGCTCAAAACCTTCACCACGCAACACAATGCCGAGCATCTCGGCCAGTGCGGTGTCGTCATCGACGACAAGGACTCGTCCCTTCATAAACGACATCATCCCATTAACTAAATCGTTACCTGTCGTGACCTGTCACACAGCTCTGCCAGCGCCCCCGCAGTCACGGGCGAAACGGCGCCTTCTTCGGTGACGATCGCCGTCACCAGCTCGGGAGGCGTCACGTCGAACGCCGGGTTGTACGCCTGGGTCCCCAGTGGTGCCACCGGAATCCCGCCTCCCGCTCCCGACACCGTCACTTGGGGTGACGTGATCTCCGTCACTTCGAAGCCGGGGCGCTGCTCCACCTCGATGGACGCCCCGTCCGGCGTGTCCGGATCAATCGTCGTCACCGGCGCCACCACGATGAACGGCACATGGTGATACCGGGCGAGCACGGCGAGCGGATAGCTCCCCACCTTGTTCGCCACCGAACCGTCGGCGGCGATCCGGTCCGCCCCGATCAGCACCGCGTCCACCTCCCCGGCCGCGAACAATGAGCCCGCCGCGTTGTCCGTGAGCAAGGTGTACGCCATTCCGTTGCGTGCCGCCTCATACGCCGTCAGGCGAGCACCTTGCAGCAACGGACGCGTTTCGTCCACCCACAGCCGCCTCAGCCGCCCGTCCCGGTGCGCCGCGAGCGCCACCGCGAAGGCCGTGCCCTCGCCGCCCGACACCAGCGCCCCGGTGTTGCAGTGGGTCAGAATCCGGTGCCCGCCGCCGGGCAGCAGCTCGTCCAGCAGGGCCAGCCCGTGCGTGGCCATCCGCGCGCTGGCCTCGGCGTCCTCCCGGTGCAACCGCCGCGCCGCCGCCAACGCGGCCCCTGCCGCCTGCTCGGGATCGCCTCCCTTGGCCACCGCGTCGCGGTGCGCGGCCTGGGCCCTGCACACGCCTACGGAGAGGTTCACCGCGGTGGGCCGGGCGCCCGCCAGCGCGAGAGCGGCCTCGTCCACGTCGAAGCCCCGCGCGGCGGCGAGCGCGACGCCGTACGCCCCCGCGATGCCGAGCAGCGGCGCCCCGCGCACCGCCAGCGAGCGGATCGCGTCCACCAGCGCGGACGCGTCCGTGCACACCAGCTCGACCTCCTCGGCCGGCAGTCTCGTCTGGTCGAGAAGGACCAGCACAGGGCCCTCGGGGGGCTCGTCCCAACGGATCGCGGGTATCTCGGTCGGCCGGCCGTCCTCGCCGGATTGCGCGTACTGATCAGCCATGCGGTCAGTCTGCCCCGGATCCGGCGGACAATTGAAGGTGCGCAGCCCATACCGCGGCCGGTCACCGCTCGACCACCCCATGGCACGATGGCTGCCAACCTGCCACCGCGCCTGCGGACGGGCACCGTGAAGGAGCGACGATGAACGACACTCCGGGCTGGGCCTCGCCCGGATCCGCCCCGCCCGGCGGGCCCGAGCCCGGCGCGTCCGAGCCCGCCGGGCCCGCCGAGGGCTCCGGCCCCGCGGACGAGCCGGGCACAGACTCGTCGGGCCCCGGCCCGCAGTGGTCCAAGGAGCAGCCGCCACCCGCCCAGTGGTCCGCGCCCACCGGCGCTCCCGGCCAGGGCCAGGCACCACCGCCCCCACCGCCGGGCCCGGGCTGGGGCGGCGGCCACCCCGCCGGCCCGGCCGGTCCCGGAGGCCCTGGGGGATACGGCGGCTACGGCGGGCCCGGCGGCAACGGCGCTCCCGGCGGCTGGGGAGCCGGCTGGGGCGGTCCCCCGCCCGCGGCCAAGCCCGGTGTGATCCCGCTCCGCCCGCTCGGCGTGGGCGAGATCCTCGACGGCGCCGTCTCCACCATGCGCACCTACTGGCGTACGGTCCTGGGCGTCTCGCTCGCCATCGCGGTCGTCATGCAGACCGTCGTCGTCCTCGTCCAGGGCTTCGCCTTCAGCGACCTCTCCAGCACCAACGCCCTCGACGACCCGAACGCCAGCGCCTCCGAAGTGACCCGCGCCATGAGCGAGGCCTTCCTCAGCACCGGCGTCGTCTACCTGGTCGTCCTCATCGGCACCGTCGTCGCCACCGCCCTGCTCACCGCGGTCACCAGCCGTGCCGTGCTCGGCAAGCCGGTCACCGCCGGAGAGGCCTGGCGCGACGCCCGGCCCCAGGTGCTCAAGCTGTTCGGCCTGATCTGCCTGCTGGTCCTCATGGCCCTCGTCCTCATCGGCGTCCCCACCGTGCCCGGCATCATCGTGGCCGTCACGGGTTCGCAGGACGGGGGCATCGCACTCGCCGTCTTCGGTGGCCTCGTCGGCTGCGTCCTCACCCTCTGGCTGGCGATCCGCTTCTCCCTGGCCTCGCCCGCGCTGATGCTGGAGAAGCAGGGCATCGTGAAGTCGATGAGCCGCTCCGCGAAGCTGGTGCGCGGCTCCTGGTGGCGGATCTTCGGCATCCAGCTGCTCGCCCAGATCATCGCGAGCATCCTGTCGTCCATCCTCGTCATCCCGTTCGCCTTCATCGCCGGACTCGTCAGTGGCGACGGCTTCAGCGGCCTGGTCGACGGCACCGGCGACCTCGGCTGGACGTTCCTCATCATCAGCGGCCTCGGCTCGGTGATCGGCCGCATGATCGCGTTCCCGATCACGGCGGGCGTCACCGTGCTCCTGTACATCGACCAGCGCATCCGCCGCGAGGCCCTCGACCTCGACCTGGCTCGTGCCGCCGGCGTCCAGGACTACGGCACCGCCGCCCACGGCCCCACCCCGGGGAGCTGATGCGGTGAGCCTGGCGGGGGGAGTTCTGACAGCGGTGCCGGCGGCACTGCCGCGCGCCGCCGAATCGGCCGTAGGGGCACTGCTGCGCGCCCGCGGCTCAGCCGTACGGTCGTCGCTCCTCGCGGGCGACGAGCCGCCGGTGACGATCCCGCGCGACCCCGCGCGGGAGGCGGCCCGGCGTGAACTGTCCAAGCAGATGTACCACCAGAACGATCCCAGCCTGGTGCAGCGAGCCCTGGACGCCATCTGGAACTGGATCGACAAGCTGTTCAACAGCGCATCGGAAGCGGCACCCGGCGGCACGCTCGGCCTGGTCGTCGTCATCCTGGCCGTCCTCGCGGTCGGGGCCGCCCTGTGGTGGCGCCTCGGCACCCCGCGCCGCCAACCCGTCTCCACTGCCGCCCTGTTCGAGGACGGCCCCCGCAGCGCCGCCGAACACCGCGCGGCCGCCGAGGCACACGCCGCCCAGGGACACTGGAACCCCGCCGTGCAGGAACGCATGCGTGCCATCGTCCGCGCCCTGGAGGAACGGGCCCTGCTCGATGCCCGCCCGGGCCGCACAGCCGACGAAGCAGTCGCGGAAGCCGGCCGCGCACTGCCCTCGCACACGGCCGAACTCCGCGCCGCCGCGGCCCACTTCGACGACGTGACGTACGGCGGACGGAGCGCGAGCGAGCAGTCGTACCGCCGCATCTCCGAGCTCGACCGCGACCTGGAGCGCACCAGGCCCGTCCTCACGAGCATCGCCCACAGCACGGCCCACCAGACCAGCCAAGGGGCCGCCGAATGACCGCGGAGGCCACGCTTCCCGCCACCTCGGCCTCGCCGACCGCCCGCCAGGTGTGGACCCGCGCGCGGGGCATCCTCCTCGCGCTCGTGATCCTCCTGGCGGCCGCCGTGGCGATCGCCGCGATCCGCTCCGACGCCCGGCACGGCGACCTCGACCCGCGCTCCGCCGACCCCTACGGCAGCCGCGCCGTCGCCGAACTCCTCGGCGACCGGGGCGTGTCCACGCGCGTGGTCACCACCCTGGCCCAGGCCCGCGCCGCGGCCGGCCCGGACACCACCCTCCTGGTCGCCGTCCCCGACCTGCTGACCAACAGTCAACAGTCCGGCCTGCACGCGGCGTTCACCGACTCCGGCGGCCGTACGGTCCTCATCGCCCCCGGCGCCCCGTCCCTGAACCGGCTCGCCCCCGAGGTCACCGCGGACTCCGGACCCGCCCTCACCTCGGCACTCTCCCCCGACTGCGCCCTGCCCGCAGCCCAGCGCGCGGGTGACGCGGAAACCGGCGACTACAGGTACAAGACCACCGCCACCGACGCCGACGAGTGCTACCCCAGCGACGGCATGCCGACCCTGCTCCGACTCCCGGACGCATCCGGGGGCGGCGACACCGTCGTCATCGGCTCGCCCGACATCCTCTTCAACAAGCGTCTCGACAAGCAGGGCAACGCCTCGCTCGCCCTTCAACTCCTCGGCTCGCGCCCCCATCTGGTCTGGTACCTCCCCTCGCTGTCCGACACGTCGGCCACTGACTCCGGCAGCCAGAGCTTCTTCGACCTGCTCCCCTCGGGCTGGCTCTGGGGCACCCTGCAACTGTTCATCGCAGCAGCCCTGACCGCCCTGTGGCGGGCACGCCGGCTCGGCCCCCTGGTGCCCGAAAAACTCCCCGTGGCGATCCGCGCCTCCGAAACCGTCGAAGGCCGCGCCCGCCTCTACCGCAAGGCCAACGCCCGCGACCGCGCGGCCACCGCCCTGCGCTCCACGACCCGCACTCGCCTCGCCCCCCTCGTAGGCGTCCCCGTCTCCCAGGCGCACGCGCCCGAAGCCCTGCTCCCCGCGCTCTCCGCCCACCTCCACGGCGACGGACAGACCCTGCACGCCCTCCTCTTCGGCCCGCCGCCCAGCGACGACGCGGCCCTCATCGCACTTGCCGACCAACTCGACGCCCTCGAAAGAGAGGTACGCCGTTCATGATGGACCCGACCACTGACAACGCCGGGTACACGGGAGACGCGGGCACCGCCCGGGCCTCCCTCGAATCCCTGCGCGCCGAGATCGCCAAAGCCGTGGTCGGCCAGGACCCCGCCGTGACCGGCCTCGTCGTCGCCCTCCTCTGCCGCGGACACGTTCTACTAGAAGGAGTCCCTGGAGTCGCCAAAACGTTGCTCGTCCGCGCGCTCGCATCCGCGCTCGAACTCGACACCAAGCGCATCCAGTTCACCCCGGACCTGATGCCGAGCGACGTCACAGGCTCCCTGGTCTACGACACGCGCTCCGCCGAGTTCCGCTTCCAGCCCGGCCCCGTCTTCACCAACCTGCTCCTCGCGGACGAGATCAACCGCACCCCTCCGAAGACCCAGTCGTCCCTGCTGGAAGCCATGGAGGAACGCCAGGTCACGGTCGACGGCACCCCGCGCCCGCTCCCCGACCCCTTCCTGGTCGCCGCGACGCAGAACCCGGTCGAGTACGAGGGCACGTACCCCCTCCCCGAGGCCCAACTCGACCGCTTCCTCCTCAAACTGACGATCCCTCTCCCCTCCCGCCAGGACGAGATCAATGTGCTCACCCGCCACTCCGAAGGCTTCAACCCGCGCGACCTGCACGCCGCCGGCCTGCGCCCCGTAGCCGGCCCGGCCGACCTCGAAGCAGCCCGCGCGGCCGTCGCCAAGACGACGATCTCCCCCGAAATCACCGCCTACGTAGTCGACATCTGCCGCGCCACCCGCGAATCGCCGTCCCTCACCCTCGGCGTGTCCCCGCGCGGCGCCACCGCCCTCCTGGCCACCTCGCGCGCGTGGGCGTGGCTCACGGGCCGCGACTACGTCATCCCCGACGACGTGAAGGCCCTGGCACTCCCCACCCTCCGCCACCGCGTACAACTGCGCCCCGAGGCCGAGATGGAGGGCGTGACGGCGGACTCCGTCATCAACGCGATCCTCGCCCACGTCCCGGTCCCCCGCTGATGGCCCTCACCGGACGCGCCGCCCTCCTCGCAGCCCTGGGCTCCCTCCCCGTAGGCATCTGGGAACCCAGCTGGACAGGCATCCTGGCCGTCAACGCCCCCCTGGCGGTGGCCTGCGCCTGCGACTTCGCCCTGGCCGCCCCGGTACGCCGCCTGAGCCTTACCCGCTCGGGCGACACCTCCGTACGCCTGGGTGAATCCGCCGACGTCACCCTGACGGTCACCAACCCGTCCCGCCGCCCGCTCCGCGCCCGCATCCGCGATGCCTGGCCCCCCAGCAGCTGGCTCCCCGGCACCGAATTCGCCGCGTCCCGCCACCGCCTGACGGTCCCACCCGGCGAACGCCGCCGCCTCACCACCCGTCTACGCCCCACCCGCCGCGGCGACCGCCACGCAGACCGCGTCACCATCCGTTCCTACGGCCCCCTAGGCCTCCTCACCCGCCAGGGCACCCACGCGGTCCCCTGGGCGGTACGCGTCCTGCCCCCGTTCACCAGCCGCAAGCACCTTCCGTCGAAACTCGCCCGCCTGCGCGAACTCGACGGCCGCACCAGCGTGCTGACTCGCGGCGAGGGCACAGAGTTCGACAGCCTGCGCGAATACGTCCCCGGCGACGACACCCGCTCCATCGACTGGCGCGCCACCGCCCGCCAGACCACAGTCGCGGTACGCACCTGGCGCCCCGAACGCGACCGCCACATCCTCCTGGTCCTCGATACCGGCCGCACATCGGCGGGCCGCGTCGGCGACGCCCCCCGCCTCGACGCCTCCATGGACGCCGCCCTGCTCCTGGCAGCCCTGGCGTCCCGCGCCGGCGACCGCGTGGACCTCCTCGCCTACGACCGCCGGGTCCGCGCCGTCGTCCAGGGCCGCACAGCACGCGACGTACTCCCGTCGCTGGTCAACGCGATGGCGACGCTCGAACCGGAACTCGTCGAAACAGACGCCCGAGCCCTGGCGGCCACCGCGATCCGCACGGCACCCCGCCGCTCCCTGATCGTCCTGCTGACAAGCCTCGACGCAGCCCCCGTCGAAGAGGGCCTGCTCCCCGTCCTCGCCCAACTCACCCAGCGCCATACGGTTCTGGTGGCATCCGTGGCAGACCCCCACATCGCCCGCATGGCCACGGCCCGTGGAAACACGGAGGCGGTCTACGAGGCAGCCGCCGCCGCACGTGCCCAAACCGAACGCGACCGCACCGCGGAAAAACTCCGCCGAGCCGGCGTCACCATCGTCGACGCGACACCGGACGACCTTGCACCAGCGCTGGCGGACGCATATCTGGCCCTCAAGAGTGCGGGACGCCTGTAATAAGGAGGCCTGCTTGAGAAAGCAGGGCCTTTTACAGGACCCCTAAACGCAGAAAACCCCCGTACCGGATTAACGGTACGGGGGTTTTCGCAATATTTGTTCGGCGGCGTCCTACTCTCCCACAGGGTCCCCCCTGCAGTACCATCGGCGCTGTAAGGCTTAGCTTCCGGGTTCGGAATGTAACCGGGCGTTTCCCTCACGCTATGACCACCGAAACACTATGAAACAGACAACCGCACCACACCCGGTGGCCCCGGGTATGGGGTTGTTCGTGGTTTCAGAACCAACACAGTGGACGCGAGCAACTGAGGACAAGCCCTCGGCCTATTAGTACCGGTCACCTCCAGCGGTTACCCGCCTTCCAGATCCGGCCTATCAACCCAGTCGTCTACTGGGAGCCTTAACCCATCTAGTGGGTGGGAACACTCATCTCGAAGCAGGCTTCCCGCTTAGATGCTTTCAGCGGTTATCCCTCCCGAACGTAGCCAACCAGCCATGCCCTTGGCAGAACAACTGGCACACCAGAGGTTCGTCCGTCCCGGTCCTCTCGTACTAGGGACAGCCCTTCTCAATGTTCCTGCGCGCGCAGCGGATAGGGACCGAACTGTCTCACGACGTTCTAAACCCAGCTCGCGTACCGCTTTAATGGGCGAACAGCCCAACCCTTGGGACCGACTCCAGCCCCAGGATGCGACGAGCCGACATCGAGGTGCCAAACCATCCCGTCGATATGGACTCTTGGGGAAGATCAGCCTGTTATCCCCGGGGTACCTTTTATCCGTTGAGCGACGGCGCTTCCACAAGCCACCGCCGGATCACTAGTCCCGACTTTCGTCCCTGCTCGACCCGTCGGTCTCACAGTCAAGCTCCCTTGTGCACTTACACTCAACACCTGATTGCCAACCAGGCTGAGGGAACCTTTGGGCGCCTCCGTTACTCTTTAGGAGGCAACCGCCCCAGTTAAACTACCCATCAGACACTGTCCCTGATCCGGATCACGGACCCAGGTTAGACATCCAGCACGACCAGACTGGTATTTCAACGACGACTCCACCTGAACTGGCGTCCAAGCTTCACAGTCTCCCAGCTATCCTACACAAGCCGAACCGAACACCAATATCAAACTGTAGTAAAGGTCCCGGGGTCTTTCCGTCCTGCTGCGCGAAACGAGCATCTTTACTCGTAGTGCAATTTCACCGGGCCTATGGTTGAGACAGTCGAGAAGTCGTTACGCCATTCGTGCAGGTCGGAACTTACCCGACAAGGAATTTCGCTACCTTAGGATGGTTATAGTTACCACCGCCGTTTACTGGCGCTTAAGTTCTCAGCTTCGCACACCCGAAAGTGCACTAACCGGTCCCCTTAACGTTCCAGCACCGGGCAGGCGTCAGTCCGTATACATCGCCTTACGGCTTCGCACGGACCTGTGTTTTTAGTAAACAGTCGCTTCTCGCTGGTCTCTGCGGCCACCCCCAGCTCACGGAGTAAATCCGATCACCGGTGATGGCCCCCCTTCTCCCGAAGTTACGGGGGCATTTTGCCGAGTTCCTTAACCATAGTTCACCCGAACGCCTCGGTATTCTCTACCTGACCACCTGAGTCGGTTTAGGGTACGGGCCGCCATGAAACTCGCTAGAGGCTTTTCTCGACAGCATAGGATCATCCACTTCACCACAATCGGCTCGGCATCAGGTCTCAGACTATGTGAGTGGCGGATTTGCCTACCACTCGTCCTACACCCTTACCCCGGGACAACCACCGCCCGGGATGGACTACCTTCCTGCGTCACCCCATCACTCACCTACTGCAGGTCTGGTCCGTCGGCTCCACCACTTTCCATTCCCCGAAGGGTCCGGAACGGCTTCACGGACTTAGCATCGCCTGGTTCAATGTTTGACGCTTCACAGCGGGTACCGGAATATCAACCGGTTATCCATCGACTACGCCTGTCGGCCTCGCCTTAGGTCCCGACTTACCCTGGGCAGATCAGCTTGACCCAGGAACCCTTAGTCAATCGGCGCACACGTTTCTCACGTGTGTATCGCTACTCATGCCTGCATTCTCACTCGTGAACCGTCCACCACTAGCTTCCGCTGCGGCTTCACCCGGCACACGACGCTCCCCTACCCATCCCAGCGGGCGTTGGCCCTATTGCTGAAATGACACGACTTCGGCGGTACGCTTGAGCCCCGCTACATTGTCGGCGCGGAATCACTAGACCAGTGAGCTATTACGCACTCTTTCAAGGGTGGCTGCTTCTAAGCCAACCTCCTGGTTGTCTCTGCGACTCCACATCCTTTCCCACTTAGCGTACGCTTAGGGGCCTTAGTCGATGCTCTGGGCTGTTTCCCTCTCGACCATGGAGCTTATCCCCCACAGTCTCACTGCCGTGCTCTCACTTACCGGCATTCGGAGTTTGGCTAAGGTCAGTAACCCGGTAGGGCCCATCGCCTATCCAGTGCTCTACCTCCGGCAAGAAACACACGACGCTGCACCTAAATGCATTTCGGGGAGAACCAGCTATCACGGAGTTTGATTGGCCTTTCACCCCTAACCACAGGTCATCCCCCAGGTTTTCAACCCTGGTGGGTTCGGTCCTCCACGAAGTCTTACCTCCGCTTCAACCTGCCCATGGCTAGATCACTCCGCTTCGGGTCTTGAGCGCGCTACTGAATCGCCCTATTCGGACTCGCTTTCGCTACGGCTTCCCCACACGGGTTAACCTCGCAACACACCGCAAACTCGCAGGCTCATTCTTCAAAAGGCACACAGTCACGACGCATTGAGTAAACTCAATGCGCGACGCTCCCACGGCTTGTAGGCACACGGTTTCAGGTACTATTTCACTCCGCTCCCGCGGTACTTTTCACCATTCCCTCACGGTACTATCCGCTATCGGTCACCAGGGAATATTTAGGCTTAGCGGGTGGTCCCGCCAGATTCACACGGGATTTCTCGGGCCCCGTGCTACTTGGGTGTCTCTCAAACGAGCCGTTGATGTTTCGACTACGGGGGTCTTACCCTCTACGCCGGACCTTTCGCATGTCCTTCGCCTACATCAACGGTTTCTGACTCGTCTCACAGCCGGCAGACTGTGAAAGAGAGATCCCACAACCCCGTATACGCAACCCCTGCCGGGTCTCACACGCATACGGTTTGGCCTCATCCGGTTTCGCTCGCCACTACTCCCGGAATCACGGTTGTTTTCTCTTCCTGCGGGTACTGAGATGTTTCACTTCCCCGCGTTCCCTCCACATACCCTATGTGTTCAGGTATGGGTGACAGCCCATGACGACTGCCGGGTTTCCCCATTCGGAAACCCCCGGATCAAAGCCTGGTTGACGACTCCCCGGGGACTATCGTGGCCTCCCACGTCCTTCATCGGTTCCTGGTGCCAAGGCATCCACCGTGCGCCCTTAAAAACTTGGCCACAGATGCTCGCGTCCACTGTGCAGTTCTCAAACAACGACCAACCACCCATCACCCCCGGTCTGTACCGGAGTTCACTGGGGTCGGCACTGAAGGCAGCTTGTTACAGCCGTGCCCTCAGACACCCAACAGCGTGCCCGGCACCGTCGTCACTCGAGGTCAGCTTTCCACGCTCCGAAGAGCAGTACTTGCAGCCCGAGATGACGGACAGTGCCGAATAATCAACGTTCCACCCTTGAGCAACCACCGTCGAACGTGTGCCGACGTAATGGCCCTGGACCACTGAGCAAGCTCAGCGGCCTAGATGCTCCTTAGAAAGGAGGTGATCCAGCCGCACCTTCCGGTACGGCTACCTTGTTACGACTTCGTCCCAATCGCCAGTCCCACCTTCGACAGCTCCCTCCCCACAAGGGGGTTGGGCCACCGGCTTCGGGTGTTACCGACTTTCGTGACGTGACGGGCGGTGTGTACAAGGCCCGGGAACGTATTCACCGCAGCAATGCTGATCTGCGATTACTAGCAACTCCGACTTCATGGGGTCGAGTTGCAGACCCCAATCCGAACTGAGACCGGCTTTTTGAGATTCGCTCCACCTCACGGTATCGCAGCTCATTGTACCGGCCATTGTAGCACGTGTGCAGCCCAAGACATAAGGGGCATGATGACTTGACGTCGTCCCCACCTTCCTCCGAGTTGACCCCGGCGGTCTCCTGTGAGTCCCCGTCACCCCGAAGGGCACGCTGGCAACACAGGACAAGGGTTGCGCTCGTTGCGGGACTTAACCCAACATCTCACGACACGAGCTGACGACAGCCATGCACCACCTGTACACCGACCACAAGGGGGGCACTATCTCTAATGCTTTCCGGTGTATGTCAAGCCTTGGTAAGGTTCTTCGCGTTGCGTCGAATTAAGCCACATGCTCCGCTGCTTGTGCGGGCCCCCGTCAATTCCTTTGAGTTTTAGCCTTGCGGCCGTACTCCCCAGGCGGGGAACTTAATGCGTTAGCTGCGGCACCGACGACGTGGAATGTCGCCAACACCTAGTTCCCACCGTTTACGGCGTGGACTACCAGGGTATCTAATCCTGTTCGCTCCCCACGCTTTCGCTCCTCAGCGTCAGTAATGGCCCAGAGATCCGCCTTCGCCACCGGTGTTCCTCCTGATATCTGCGCATTTCACCGCTACACCAGGAATTCCGATCTCCCCTACCACACTCTAGCTAGCCCGTATCGAATGCAGACCCGGGGTTAAGCCCCGGGCTTTCACACCCGACGTGACAAGCCGCCTACGAGCTCTTTACGCCCAATAATTCCGGACAACGCTTGCGCCCTACGTATTACCGCGGCTGCTGGCACGTAGTTAGCCGGCGCTTCTTCTGCAGGTACCGTCACTTGCGCTTCTTCCCTGCTGAAAGAGGTTTACAACCCGAAGGCCGTCATCCCTCACGCGGCGTCGCTGCATCAGGCTTTCGCCCATTGTGCAATATTCCCCACTGCTGCCTCCCGTAGGAGTCTGGGCCGTGTCTCAGTCCCAGTGTGGCCGGTCGCCCTCTCAGGCCGGCTACCCGTCGTCGCCTTGGTGAGCCATTACCTCACCAACAAGCTGATAGGCCGCGGGCTCATCCTGCACCGCCGGAGCTTTTAACCCCCACACATGAGTGCAGGAGTATTATCCGGTATTAGACCCCGTTTCCAGGGCTTGTCCCAGAGTGCAGGGCAGATTGCCCACGTGTTACTCACCCGTTCGCCACTAATCCCCACCGAAGTGGTTCATCGTTCGACTTGCATGTGTTAAGCACGCCGCCAGCGTTCGTCCTGAGCCAGGATCAAACTCTCCGTGAATGTTTTCCCGTAATCGGGACCACACACACGAGAGCGGAACAGTCAGGCGGAATAAGCCCGACCGTTCACAGCGTCCTCGCTGTATGTTTTCTTCAAAGGAACCTCGCCCCAACCATCAGATGATGACTGAAGACGGGGTATCAACATATCTGGCGTTGATTTTTGGCACGCTGTTGAGTTCTCAAGGAACGGACGCTTCCTTTGTACTCACCCTCTCGGGCTTTCCTCCGGGCTTTTCCCTTCGGCCTTGCGTTTCCGACTCTATCAGACCGTTTCCGGCCCCGATTTCCTCGGTGCTTTCCAGGTTTCCGCTTCCGCGTTTCCCTTTCCGGCGGTTCCGACTTTATCAGAAGTTCCGGGCCGGACTGACCGGCCGCTCTTTTCCGATTCATCGGGAGTGTGGCTTCTTTGGAATCGATGGTTTCTATCGACGTTTCCAGAAGCAGACAGACACTCACTGTCGCCGACCGGATCAGATCCAGTTCTAGGCAACTGTTCGAATCTACCTCCCCGACCGGTCCGTGTCAACGGCTCCTGTGGGGCGAAGAGGAGACTAGCAGCTCAGCCGGAGTGGCCGCACATCAGGCGGCTGTCGGGACAGAGGAGCTGCGTTCGGCCGCCTCGACATCGCCCGTCTCACCGGCGCGTACGGCACGACCGCCCAGGACGTAGACGTACGTCAGGAAGGCTCCTTCGGCGAGGATGCCGATGCCGATGCGGGCCCAAGTAGGGAGGCCAGACGGGGTGACGAAGCCTTCGATGGCGCCGGAGACGAACAGGACCAGGGCGAGGCCGATCGCCATACCCACGGCTGCTCGGCCTTCTTCGGCCAGGGCCGTGCGGCGCGAGCGTGGGCCGGGGTCGATGACGGTCCACCCCAGGCGCATCCCCGTGCCGGCGGCGACGAAGACCGCCGTGAGTTCGAGCAGGCCGTGCGGGAGGATCAGGCCGAGGAACGTGTCGAGCCGGCCCGCCGACGACATCAGGCCGATGCCAACACCCAGGTTGAGCATGTTCTCGAAAAGGATCCAGAGGACTGGCAGGCCCAGGAAGACGCCCAGGACCAGGCACATCGCGGCGGCCTTGGCGTTGTTCGTCCAGACCTGGGCCGCGAAGGCCGCCGCCGGGTGGCTGGAGTAGTAGGTCTCGTACTCGCCGCCTGGGCGGGTGAGGTCTCGCAGCTGGCTCGGGGCGGCTATGGAGGACTGCACTTCGGGGTGGGTGCCTATCCACCACCCCAGGAGGATCGCGACCACGGTCGACAGCAGCGCGGTGGGGACCCACCAGTGGCGTGCCCGGTACACCGCGGCCGGAAAACTGTGCCCCAGGAAGCGTGTGACATCGCGCCAGGAGGCACGACGGGTTCCCGTCACCGCACTACGCGCGCGTGCCACGAGTTGGCTGAGCCGTCCGGTGAGCTGGGGGTCCGGGGCGCTGGACTGGATCAGGGAGAGATGGGTGGCCGTGCGCTGGTACAGCGCGACGAGTTCGTCGGCCTCGGCGCCGTTGAGGCGACGCTGGCGGCGGAGCAGCGCGTCGAGGCGATCCCACTCGGCTCGGTGGGCCGAGACGAAGACGTCGAGGTCCATCTGGTTGCCTGCTCCTCGGCTGCTCGTCGACTGCTGGTCGTGGATCAGCTTGTCGTACTGGGGCGCGATATGCCCTCAGCTTGGCAGACTGGCTGTTCCAGGGGCAGGGCAGGGGAAGGGCGGCAGGCGTGAGTGAGCTGGTGACGGGCGAGGCGGTGGCACTGGAGTTGCGCCCCGCGAGGCTGCCCAGCAGGGCGCTGGCGGTGTTGCTCGATCTGATCGTGGCCATAGCCGCCTACACCGGCATAAGCGTGGCGCTGATGTTTGCCACGGCTTCTTTGGACGTCGCGGCGCAGATCGCGGTGTCAATCGCGGCCTTTGTGCTGGTGCTGGTCGGCGGGCCCATAGCGGTGGAGACGCTGAGTCATGGGCGTTCGCTCGGGAAGCTGGCGTTCGGGCTGCGCGTGGTGCGGGACGACGGCGGGCCGATCCGGTTCCGGCACGCGCTGGTACGGGGTGCGATCGGTGTGATCGAGATCCTGATGACGTTCGGGGTGGTCGCCTGTATCGCCTCGCTCGTCTCGGCGCGCGGGCGGCGGCTCGGGGATGTGTTCGCGGGCACACTCGTCGTACGGGAAAGGGTGTCCGCCGGGCCGACGGCCTTTGTGCCTCCTCCGCCGCCGTGGCTGACGGGACGTTTCGCCGAGCTTGATCTGTCCGCTGTTCCCGACGGGCTGTGGCTGGCCATCCGGCAGTACCTGACGCGGATGCAGCAGCTGGATCCGCAGGTCGGGTGGGCCATGGCTCAGCGGCTTGCCGCGGACCTGGTGGCTCGTACGGGCGCTCCGGCGCCGCAGGGGGTTCCGCCGGCCGCGTATCTGGCGGCGGTGGTGCAGGAGCGGCAGGCGCGGGATGTGCGGCGGGCCTTCGGGAACGGCGCGGTCGGGGGCGTACCGGTCGCCGGGTTCGGGCCCGGGGCGGGTGTGCCGGGTGCCTTCGGCAATTCGGCGTTCCAGCCGTCGCCGGCTCCTCAGCAGCCGTACGGTTCCGCTCCCGCTCCCGCGCCCGTTTCTTGGCCGCCCTCTGGCGCTCACCCTGTTCCCGCCGCGGGTGGCCCGGGAGCCGATCCCGTCGTGCCCGGGGCGCAGCCCCCGGCACCGCAGAACTCGGCGCCCGCCGACCCTCGGCCCTCCACCGGGTTCGCGCCGCCCGCCTGACTCGCCTCGCCGCCGCCCCGGCTCGCCGCCGCTCAACCGAAGACGGACGGCGGCGACTCCAGCTCCTCCAGCTCGATGCCGGGTGCCGCGAGCACCACGTCGCCGGCGATGTGCACGGCGTGCTGCTCGCCCGTGTCCAGGGCTGTGACCTGGTATTCGTCCACGGTCAGAGGGCCGTTGTCAGTGCCGTGTGTTTCTCTTTTCAGCAAGGCCCAGGACTGGTCCACGGTGCGGGGGGCGAGGACCGGTTCCGTGAGGCTGACCAGGCGGACGCGGGTCGCGGTGGGAGAAGGGGTGAGGCGCAGGAGACGGGTGGTGGCGATGAGGAACGCGGGGGAGGTGCCGGTGAAGGCGTGGGCGCGCACATTGCCTTCGGTGGCATCGGTGCCGGTGGGGTCGGTGCGGACCCAGGTGACGCCGTCGAGAGCGGCGCCGCGCACCTGCCAGCTCGCCGCGTGGAGTTCCAGCCGGATGGGGCGGCCGAGTTCATCGAGGGTGAGGTCGACGGAGCCGTTGTGATCGCCGGAGGGGGTGGTGAGTTGGGAGACATAACGCCAGCCGGACGGGCCGGGGGCGCAATGGAAGTGTTCTGCTGCGAGGGGGGTGTGGTCGTGCGGATCGTGGAGCGAATAACGGCCGCGGGGCATCGGGGTCCTGGGTCTTGACGGGCCGGTCCGGCCGGAGGAACCAAAGGAGCAGGCCCCCGGCACGGGGGTGCGGGGGCCTGCCTCGGAGGATCTGCTGCTGAGGTCCCGCCGCTGAGAACCGCGTCAGTGCACGGACGCGGTCACAGCGGGCGGGGTCGCCGGATCAGTAGCGGTAGTGGTCCGACTTGTACGGGCCCTCGACCTCGACGCCGATGTACGACGCCTGCTCGGGGCGGAGCGTGGTCAGCTTCACGCCGAGCGCGTCCAGGTGGAGGCGGGCGACCTTCTCGTCGAGGTGCTTGGGCAGCACGTAGACGTCGGTCGGGTACTCCTCGGGCTTGGTGAACAACTCGATCTGGGCCAGGGTCTGGTCCGCGAAGGAGTTGGACATCACGAACGAGGGGTGGCCGGTGGCGTTGCCCAGGTTCAGCAGGCGGCCCTCGGACAGCACGATGAGGACCTTGCCGTCGGGGAACTTCCAGGTGTGGACCTGCGGCTTGACCTCGTCCTTGACGATGCCCGGGATCTTCGCCAGGCCGGCCATGTCGATCTCGTTGTCGAAGTGACCGATGTTGCCGACGATCGCCTGGTGCTTCATCTTGGCCATGTCCGCGGCCATGATGATGTCCTTGTTGCCGGTCGTGGTGACGAAGATGTCGCCCTTGTCGACGACCTCGTCCAGCGTCGTGACCTGGTAGCCGTCCATCGCCGCCTGCAGTGCGCAGATCGGGTCGATCTCGGTGACGATCACGCGGGCGCCCTGTCCGCGCAGGGACTCCGCGCAGCCCTTGCCCACGTCGCCGTAGCCGAGGACGACCGCGGTCTTGCCGCCGATGAGGACGTCGGTGGCGCGGTTGATGCCGTCGATCAGGGAGTGGCGGCAGCCGTACTTGTTGTCGAACTTCGACTTGGTGACGGCGTCGTTCACGTTGATCGCCGGGAACAGGAGGGTGCCGTCACGGTGCATCTCGTAGAGACGGTGCACGCCGGTCGTGGTCTCCTCGGTCACGCCGCGGATCTCCGAGGCGAGCTGGGTCCACTTCTGCGAGCCGTCGCTGATGGTGCGCTGGAGGACCTGGAGGACGACGCGGTGCTCGTCGGACTCGGCGGTGTCGAGGGAGGGGACCTTGCCGTCCTTCTCGTACTCGACGCCCTTGTGGACGAGCATCGTGGCGTCGCCGCCGTCGTCCAGGATCATGTTCGGGCCGCCGGTGGGGGTGTTCGGCCAGGTCAGCGCCTGCTCCGTGCACCACCAGTACTCCTCCAGGGTCTCGCCCTTCCAGGCGAAGACCGGGATGCCCTGGGGGTTCTCGGGCGTACCGTTCGGGCCGACGGCGATGGCGGCGGCCGCGTGGTCCTGGGTGGAGAAGATGTTGCAGGACACCCAGCGGACCTCGGCGCCGAGGGCGACCAGGGTCTCAATGAGGACGGCGGTCTGCACGGTCATGTGCAGCGAGCCCATGATGCGGGCACCGGCCAGCGGCTGGCTGGCGGCGAACTCGCGGCGGATCGACATCAGGCCGGGCATCTCGTGCTCGGCGAGGGTGATCTCCTTGCGGCCGAACTCGGCCAGGGAGAGATCGGCGACCTTGAAGTCCTGTCGGTTGTCGACAGTCGTCATTACGAGGAGCTCCTCGGGGTTGGGGCCTTGTGGATACGGCTGGTCTGCGCGGCAGCGGACACAGGGGTGCCCGAAGGAGGGCACCGCGATGCCCCCGTACGCACAGCGCAGTCCGTCGGAGGCCCTCTCTCCCTCGGTCGGTCCGCGGTGGGACCGCCCGACCGCCATCAGCAGCGACGTCTGGCTCTCCACCCAAGCTACACCGGTGGACCGGGCCGCCCCCAGCCCACCTCCGGACTGATCCGGCCGAACTACAGCGGGCGCCCGGTGTCGGATCGGGTTTCCGGGGGAGCCGCAAGAGGGTGCCCGCGAGCGGTGGATGGAGGGGAGTGGACGACGGCGACCAGGGGCTTCCGCGTCTTTGAGTCGGGCGTCGGATGTTGCAGGATGCACGGAGATCAGGAACCTCTGATCGATCTCGCGGGACGTCCGGGACGGCGTTCCGCGCGACGCAGGTGTTGGACGAAGGTGTTAGGAGAACGACGTGACGAGTACGGCCGGCCCTCCCCTCACGGGCCACGGCGACGGCGAGCCGCAGCGGTTGAGGCTGCTCGCGGTGACCGCGTGCCCGACCGGCATCGCGCACACGTACATGGCGGCGGAGAAACTCGCGCAGGCCGCCGAGAGCCGCGGCATCGACATGAAGGTGGAGACGCAGGGTTCCATCGGGGCTGAAAACATCCTGGATGACAACGATGTCAGCACCGCGGACGGCGTGATCATCGCGGCGGACAAGGACGTGGACCTGAGCCGTTTCGTCGGTAAGCGGGTCCTCATGGTCGGGGTCGCCGAGGGCATCCGGCACCCCGAACGACTGATCGAGCAGGTGCGGTCCGCGCCCGTGCACACGGCGGGCGGTACGGCCTCGGCGACCACCGCGCCGACCGGCAGGGAGCGGAGCGTCGCGTACAAGGCGCTGATGAACGGGGTCAGTTACATGATCCCGTTCGTCGTGGTCGGCGGGCTGCTGATCGCGATCTCGCTGTCGCTCGGCGGCCACCCGGACCCCTCCGGCGGTCTGGTCATCCCGAAGGACTCCTTCTGGATGGACGTGAACAACATCGGCGTGATCGGTTTCACGCTGATGGTGCCGATCCTGTCCGGCTACATCGCCTACGCGATCGGCGACCGGCCCGCGCTCGTGCCGGGCATGATCGGCGGGTGGATCGCCAACACCGGTTCGCTGTACGACTCGAAGGCGGGCGCCGGGTTCATCGGGGCGATCGTGACCGGGTTCCTCGCCGGGTATCTGGTGCTGTGGATCAAGAAGGTCAGGGTCCCGAAGTTCGTACAGCCGATCATGCCGATCATCGTGATCCCGATCGTGGCGACGACGGCGCTCGGACTGTTCTTCATCTACGTCATCGGGAAGCCGATCTCCTGGGTGTTCGAGCACCTCACCAGCTGGCTCGGCGGGATGACCGGCACCAGCGCGATCCTGCTCGGCACGATCCTGGGGCTGATGATCGCGTTCGACATGGGCGGGCCGGTCAACAAGACGGCGTTCCTGTTCGGCGCGGGGCTCATCGCCACCGGCAATCAGGCCGTCATGGGCATGTGCGCCGCCGCGATCCCGGTGATGCCGCTCGGCCAGGGCCTGGCCACGTTGATACGGCAGCGCCTCTACACCGAGCAGGAACGGGAAACCGGTCTGGCCTCGCTGTTCATGGGCTGCTTCGGCATCTCCGAGGGCGCGATCCCGTTCGCGGCGGCGCGACCGGCGCAGGTCATCCCCGCCAACATGCTGGGCGGCGCGGTGGCCGGTGCGGTCGCCGGACTCGCCGGGGTCAAGGACGCGGTGCCGCACGGCGGGCCGATCGTGGCGGTGCTGGGCGCGGTGAGCGGCGTACCGATGTTCTTCGTGGCGGTGGCGATCGGTACGGCGGTCACCGCGGTGACGACGGTCGCGCTGGTCGACGTGAGTGAGCGGAAGCGGCGCGGGGAGCCCGCCGGGCACGGGGTCACTGTCGAGCCCGGGCTCGCGTTGGTCGGGGCCGGTGTGGGAACTCCGGGCGCCGGGGCTGTCGTAGCGGAGCAGCGGACTGTGCGCGGAGAGACGGTGGCAGCGAGCGTGGTGGGCTCGGGCGGCTCAAGTTCGCCTGCTGCGAGAGCGGTTGGGGCTTCGGCCGGTGCCGACTCGGCCGCAGCCGAAGGCACCCCCGGTTTCGGCTCCCCCGCCGAGGAACCCACCACGAGCCCCACCCCGGAAGTCCTCCCCGAGGTCCTCTCCGGGTATCTCACCGAGCAGACCGTCAAGGTACGGCTCGACGCGGGTGACAAGGACGCCGTGATCCGGGAGATGGCCGGGCTGTTGGCGCGGACCGGGAAGGTCGTGGACGTCGAGGAGTTGGTGGCGACCGCGTTGCGGCGGGAGGCGCAGGGGACGACCGGGCTCGGGGACGAGATCGCGATTCCACATGCCAAGACGGATGCGGTGAGTGCGCCCGTCGTCGGGTTCGCGCGGTCCGCCGAGGGCGTCGAGTGGGGTTCGCTGGACGGTACGAAGGCCCGGCTCGTGTTCATGATCGCCGTGCCGGAGGCGGCCGCCGGTGATGAGCATCTGCGGATTCTGGCGCTGCTGTCGCGGAAGTTGATGGATGTCGGGTTCCGGGAGCGGCTGTCGGCGGCCCGGGACGAGTCGGCGGTGCTCGGTGTGTTGAGCGAGGTCGGCTAGTCAGCCGGTGCGGGCCTGCGGCTGTCGTGGGCGCGGGTCCGCACTGACTGTTCGTAGATGCCCGTTACCCTCGCGCCCGCGGAAGTGACGCATGGGACGGGGACGCGGGGGGCGAGGACTCGGGGGGGACGCGGCTGTCGTCGTGGGCGTGTTGGCGGTGGTGTTGGCGGTCGGCGCGCTCTCGTACGCGCGGAATTCCTACGGGAGTTCCACCATCAGCAGCAAGAGCATGTCGCCGCGGTGACCTCGTGCTGTTCTCGGCGCCGGACCGCTGCAGGTTCAGCGCGAGCGTGTTGCAGCGGATCGTCGGGGTGGGCGGCGACCGCGTGGCGTGCTGCACGGGCTCGGGCACGGCCGCGCGGATCACCGTGAACGGAAAGCCGCTGGCGGAGCCCTATGCGAAGCAGGGTGATGTCGACGGCGTGCACAAGGCGTACGACGTGGCGGTCCTGAAGGGGCGGTGGTCGAGTCCGCCGTCCGGGACCGGGGGGCCGACGACCGTACGGTCGCCTCCGGCATCGGGGCGGCCGTCATCGGCGGGGTCGTGCTCGCCCTGGTCGGGATCGGCCTGGGGATCGCCGTGTTCGTCGTAGGGCCACGGCAGCGGGCGGTGTCGGTGGCGCGTGGCCCGTTCAGGAGGGCTAGCTGGAGCAGCGGGGCCGTCGGACGTCTCGGCGGGACCCGCTGCCGTAGCGGCGAAGGGCTTCAGTGGTCGGCGGGGTGCTGGGCCGGGCCTCCGGGGGTGGCTTCGCGGTCCGGGCCCTTGGTGGCTTCGGACTCGCTGTAGATGTCAGGTTCGAGGTAGATCACGCGCGCGATCGGGACGGCTTCGCGGATGCGGGACTCGGCGGCGTTGATCGCGGTGGCGACCTCGGTGGCCGTGTCATCGTGCTGGACGGCGATCTTGGCGGCGACGAGCAGCTCCTCGGGGCCGAGGTGGAGCGTGCGCATGTGGATGATGCCGGTGACGGTGTGGCCGTCGACGATCGCGGTCTCGATCTTCTTGACGTCCTCGATGCCGGCGGACTCGCCGAGCAGCAGGGACTTGGTCTCGGCGGCCAGGACCAGGGCGATCAGGATGAGCAGGATGCCGATGCAGAGCGTGCCGATGCCGTCCCAGACGCCGTCGCCGGTGAGCAGGGCCATGCCGACGCCGCCGAGGGCGAGGACGAGGCCGATGAGCGCGCCGAAGTCCTCCAGGAGGACGACCGGCAGCTCGGGGGCCTTGGCGCGGCGGATGAACTGCGACCAGGAGTGCGTGCCGCGCAGTTCGTTCGACTCCTTGATGGCCGTACGGAACGAGAAGCCCTCGGCGATGATCGCGAACACCAGGACGCCCACCGGCCAGTACCAGTGCTCCAGTTCGTGCGGGTGCCTGATCTTCTCGTAGCCCTCGTAGACGGCGAACATGCCGCCGACGGAGAAGAGGACGATCGAGACGAGGAAGGCGTAGATGTACCGCTCGCGGCCGTACCCGAAGGGGTGTTGCGGGGTGGCCTCGCGCTGGGCCTTCTTGCCGCCGATGAGGAGCAGGGCCTGGTTGCCGGAGTCCGCGAGGGAGTGGACCCCCTCGGCGAGCATCGAGGACGAGCCGCTGAAGGCGAACGCCACGAACTTCGATACCGCGATCGCGAGATTGGCGCCGAGTGCCGCCACGATCGCCCTGGTGCCGCCTGACGCGCTCATGTGTTCGCGGTGTCCCTTCGCCTTCGTACGTCTACGTCGGACGTCTGCCCCGGATGGGCCGTCCGACGTCTTTGCCCGTCCTTTGCCGGTGGGCCATTCTTGCAGCCCTGCCCAGCGACGGCTCGTCAGATATCCACAGGCCCGGTCATACGATCACAGTGGCGCGGAAGACCGTGCCGACTCCGGACACCTCGGCCGTGTCTCCCGCCGGGACGAACACCGACTGACCGGGCGTCAGTTCGAACTCGCCCGCCTTCACCGCACCGGCCGTGCAGAGCAGTATCTGCGGGGTGCCGAGGGTGAGGTCGTGGGCGCCGGTGCCCTCGGGGAGGACGTACCGGGACAGCCGGAACTCGTCGATGGGGGTCTCGTAGACCTCCTCGCCGTCGGGGGACGCCTCGGGGCGCAGTACTCCGGGGTCGTTCGCCTCGAAGTTGACGATGCGCAGGAGTTCGGGGACGTCGACGTGCTTGGGGGTGAGGCCGCAGCGCAGGACGTTGTCGGAGTTGGCCATGATCTCGACGCCGAGGCCGTTGAGGTAGGCGTGGGGGATGCCTGCGCCGAGGAACAGGGCCTCGCCGGGCTGGAGTCGGACGTAGTTGAGGAGCATGGCCGCGATGACGCCGGGGTCGCCCGGGTAGTGGTGGGCGATGTCGGCGTAGGGGGCGTAGTCGCCGCCGAGGCGCGTGCAGGCGGTCGCCGCCGCGGTGACCGTGTGGCGCATCTCCTCGGGGTCGGCGGTGAGGATCGCCGTGAGGACCTCGCGCAGGGCGGCTTCCTCGGGGTGTGCGTGCAGGAGGTCGACGTACGGCTTCAGGGAGTCGACGCCGAGGCCCGCGAGCAGGTCGGCCGCGTGCAGCGGGTCGCGGAAGCCGCACAGGCCGTCGAACTCCGTGAGCGCGCAGATCAGTTCGGGCTTGTGGTTGGCGTCCTTGTAGTTGCGGTGCGGGGCGTCCACGGGGATGCCACGGCGCTCCTCGTCGGCGTAACCCTCCTTCGCCTGCTCCAGGTTGGGGTGCACCTGGAGGGAGAGCGGGGCGCCGGCGGCGAGGATCTTCAGCAGGAAGGGCAGTCGCGGGCCGAACTTCGCCACCGCCTTCTCGCCCAACTCCCGCTCCGGAGCTGCCTCGATGACCTCGACGAGCGTCCCGCGCGCGGTGCGTGAGGGGGCTCCCGGGTGCGCGCCCATCCACATCTCCGCCTGCGGTTCGCCGTTCGGCTCGACGCCGAGCAGCTTGGGGATGGCGGTGGTGGAACCCCAGGCGTAGGGGCGGACGGTGTTGTCGAGGCGGTCCATGTGGCTCTCTACCGGTTCTCTCTGCGTACGACCCGAGGACGACCTGGGTACGACGTGGCTTCGCGCCCCGTACGACGCTGTACGGCGGCTCAGGGCTTCGACGACAAGATCAGGCGCCCGAGGCGAGCGCGAGGTAAACGGCGGCGAAATCCGTCATGGCGATCAGCTCCGCGAGGGTCTCCAACTCGCCGCCCTCTTCCGGCTCCAGCTCGCTGATCGGCGTGTCGTGGCTGAGGGCCAGGTCACGGGCGGTGGGCGCGGCCGTGAGACCGCCGATCGGACGGTCCCGGAGCAGCACCACGCGTGCGTGCAGCGCGGGTGCCTCGTCGATGCGGTCGCGGAAGAAGTCGTCGGGGTCGGCGCCGGCGGCGAGCGGGCCGGCCAGCAGCGCGTTGTGCTCGGCGAGTGCCTCGGGGAGTTCGGAGACGAGCGCGGGGCGGCCGGCCAACTCCGCGAGCGCGGCGGCGAATCGGCGGCCCGCCGGGCCCGCGGACGTGCCCTCCGTCCAGATCACCGGGAGCGAGTCGGCGAGTTCTGCGGCCAGGGTCTTCGCGGGATTGCTGTACGTCGCGACGGCGGGCCCGCAGCGCTCGGCGACCTGGTCGAGCCGGTCGGCGACCTTCTCCAGGGCCTCCGGAGGCGCGCTGAGCAGTCCTGTGCGGTCCAGGATCGCGAGCAGCGGGGTGAGCAGCGCCCAGAGGACTCCGGGGGCGGAGGCGGCCAACGGCTCGTCGTGTTCGTACGGCGCGGTCGCCATCGGTACGAAGAGGCCGTGGGCGCCGTCCACCGCCTCGGTGAGGGGGCTGCGGGTCGGTGCTACGGCTACGACGGTGCAGCCGCGGCGGTAGGCCTGCTCGGCGAGGAGGGAGAGGCCGGGTTCGGTGCCGTCCGGGGTGGTGATCAGCAGGAGGTCCACGGAGCCGGCCCAGCCCGGGAGTTCCCAGCGCAGGGCGCCGGCCGCGGGGGCGACGCCGGTGGGTGCGAGGCGGGTGACGGGGCTGCTGGCGCCGGCGAGCTTGCCGAGCAGGTCGGCGACGCAGGTGGCGGCGGCGCCGGGGCCGGCGATCAGGATGGCGCGGGGGCGGCCGTCCGGTTTCAGGTCGTGGACGCCGGCCTCGGCGGCGTGCCGGGCGGCTGTGCGCACCCGGGCGCCGGCTTCGGCGGCACCGCGGAGCAGGGCTCGACGGTCGGCCTCGGTCAGCGCGTCCGGGGAGTCGAGCAGCGATTCGTCGAGCATGGGCGGCGGCCTCCGATCGCGTCGTCGTCGGTTACGCGGGGTGGCGGGCCTCGTCAACGAGCAGTACGGGGATGCCGTCCCGGACGGGGTAGGCCAGGCCGCAGTCCTCGCCGGTGCAGATCAGCTCGGTGTCCTGCTCCTTGAGGGGGGCGTGGCAGGCCGGGCAGGCCAGAATCTCCAGGAGGCCGGCTTCGAGCGGCATGAGGTGTCCCTCCGAGGGGGTGTCTGCGACTGTCTGCGACGCTTGGGCGGATGTGCCTGGTCAGGGTACCGCCGGTTGGTAGGGCTTGCCGGAGTTGGGCTCGGCGTACCTGGGGGCCGCCGCCCCCAGACCCCCGCGTCGGCCTGAACGGCCTCGTCCTCAAACGCCGGACGGACTGAGAATGCGGGCCGGTGTTGGAGAGGTGGGCCCCCGGCCCCCTCTAGGTGGGGGTACGACGGTGTACTCGGCCTCGGGCACCGCACCGCACCGCACCGCACCGCACCGCACCGCACCGCACCGCACCGCACCGCACCGCACCGGCTGAAAATGCCGACCCACGTGGAAAAGCGCGCCCCCCTCCAGATGGGTCGGACCGGCATCGAGAAGAACTCTCAGCCGAGGCACCGTCACCTCACCCCCTGATGATCCCCAGCACCTCGTCCCGCACCTTCCCCATCGTCGCCTCGTCCCGCGCCTCCGCGTTGAGCCGCAGCAGCGGTTCCGTGTTGGACGGGCGGACGTTGAACCACCAGTCGGCGGAGGAGACGGTGAGGCCGTCGAGTTCGTCGAGGGTGAGGTCGGTCTGGTTCTCGTAGGCGGCGCGGATCGCGGCGAGGCGGGCCTGCTGGTCGTCGACCGTGGAGTTGATCTCGCCGGAGCCCACGTAGCGGTCGTACTGGGCCACGAGGGCCGAGAGGGTGCCGTCCTGGCCGCCCAGCGCGGCGAGGACGTGGAGGGCGGCCAGCATGCCCGTGTCGGCGTTCCAGAAGTCCTTGAAGTAGTAGTGCGCGGAGTGCTCGCCGCCGAAGATCGCGCCGGCCTTCGCCATCTCGGCCTTGATGAAGGAGTGGCCCACGCGTGTGCGTACCGGTGTGCCGCCGTTCTCCTTGACAACCTCGGGGACCGACCAGGAGGTGATCAGATTGTGGATGATGACGCCCGTGCCGCCGTTCCTCGCCAGCTCGCGGGAGGCGACCAGCGCGGTGATCGCGGACGGGGAGACCGGGTCGCCGTTCTCGTCGACCACGAAGCAGCGGTCGGCGTCGCCGTCGAAGGCGATGCCGAGGTCGGCGCCCTCCACGCGGACGCGTGCCTGGAGGTCGACGATGTTGGCCGGGTCGAGCGGGTTGGCCTCGTGGTTCGGGAACGTGCCGTCCAGCTCGAAGTACATCGGGACGAGGGTGAGCGGCAGGCCGGCGAACACGGTCGGGACCGTGTGGCCGCCCATGCCGTTGCCCGCGTCGACGACGACCTTCAGGGGGCGGATGGAGGTCAGGTCGACAAGGCCGCGGAGGTGCGCCGCGTAATCCTCCAACGTGTCCCGCTGTGTGATCGTTCCCGTCGGTCCGGAGACCTCCGGCGCGCCCGAGTCCAGCCAGGACTCGACGAGTTGGCGGATCTCGGCGAGGCCGGTGTCCTGGCCGACGGGGGCCGCGCTCGCCCGGCACATCTTGATGCCGTTGTACTTCGCGGGGTTGTGCGAGGCCGTGAACATGGCGCCGGGGAGGTCGAACGCGCCCGAGGCGTAGTACAGCTGGTCCGTGGAGCACAGGCCGATCTCGGTCACGTCGACGCCGCGCGCCGCCGCTCCGCGTGCGAAGGCGGCGGACAGGCCCGGGGACGAGGGCCGCATGTCATGTCCCGTCACGAGGGCGCTCGCGCCGGTCACTTGGACGAAGGCCGCTCCGAACAGCTCGGCCAACGACTCGTCCCACTGGTCCGGGACGACGCCCCGTACGTCGTACGCCTTCACGAGCTGCGACAGATCAGCAGACACGGCCAACCCTCCAGAAAGTCCTATCGGTCGCCCCAAACTACCCGCCAGGACCTGCGTGCGACGTGCGGCAACCGAGCCGTCCACACACCGTTACCTCAGCTCAGGGCAGCATCCACCCCAGGACGGCCGAACTCTGCCCGGCCACGATGAGGCACATCACCAGCAGCAGCCCCCCGCTCCAGGGCAGCACCTTGCGCAGGAGGTCGCCCTCCCGGCCCTCCAACCCGACGGCCGCGCAGGCGATGGTGAGGTTCTGCGGCGAGATCATCTTGCCGAGGACACCGCCGGAGCTGTTGGCGGCGGCGAGCAGTTCGGGCGAGAGTCCCGACTCGTGGGCCGCGCTCACCTGGAGGGCACCGAACAGGGCGTTGGACGACGTGTCCGATCCGGAGACGGCCACGCCGAACCAGCCGAGGACGGGTGACAGGAAGGCGAGCCCCGCGCCGGCGGCCGCCACGAAGTGCCCGATGGTGGCGGCCTGTCCGGAGAGGTTCATGACGTAGGCGAGTGCCAGGACGGATGTCACGGTGAGGATCGCGAACCGCAGTTCGTGCACGGTCGCCGCCCACTCCCGTACCGCCACGCGCGCGTGGACCCCGAG
The DNA here is from genome assembly GCF_045162825.1 of Streptomyces prunicolor. NCBI lineage: Bacteria > Bacillati > Actinomycetota > Actinomycetes > Kitasatosporales > Streptomycetaceae > Streptomyces > Streptomyces prunicolor. The sequence goes on from NZ_CP108676.1 coordinate 4,327,403, forward strand.
GACGACCGCGGTGCACACCCCGGCGATCAGCACGAGCGTGCCGCCCGTGGCGACGATCGGCCAGGTGAACACATTGCCGCCGACGGGCTTCCCGTCCGGGTTGACGACGTCCAGAAAGGGCCAGTCGTACACGCGCGTGGCCCCCGCCAGCCAGTCCTTGACGGCGGGGATCTGCGCGATGGAGAAGATCGCCACGATCAGCGCGTACGGCGCATAGGCGCGCAGCACTTCGCGCCGCGGGTCCTCCTCCGCCAGGTCCTCGCTGGGTACGCCGGTGAGCACGGACGCCCGCACCGACTCGGGGGCGGGCCTGCGCGCCTGCGGTACGGCGACCAGGGCGCCCGCGCCGGCCAAGGCGGCGGCGATGTCGGCGAGTTGGGCGGAGACGTAGTTGGAGGCGGCGAACTGGGCCGCGGCGAAGGCGAGTCCGCACGCCATGGCGGGGACCCAGGTCTCCCGGAGGCCGCGTCTGCCGTCCACGAGGCCGACCAGTACGAGCGGCACCACGAGGGCCAGCAGCGGTGTCTGACGGCCCACCACGGAGGCCACCGAGTCCAGTGGCAGGCCGGTGACCTGGGCGAGGGTGACGACCGGTGTGCCCATCGCCCCGAAGGCCACGGGCGCGGTGTTGGCGACCAGGGCGACGACGGCCGCGCGCACCGGGTCGAAGCCGAGCGCGACGAGCATGACCGAGCAGATCGCGACAGGTGCGCCGAAGCCGGCGAGGGCCTCCAGGAGAGCGCCGAAGCAGAAGGCGACGACCAGGGCCTGGATGCGGGGATCGTCGGACAGCCGCCCGAAGGAACGGCGCAGGATGTCGAAGTGCCGGGTGCGGACCGTCATCCGGTACACCCAGAGGGCGTTGACGACGATCCACAGGATGGGGAAGAGGCCGAAAACGGCTCCCTGGGCGGCGCTGGAGACGGTCTGTTCCAGCGGCATGCCGTAGGCGAGCCAGGCGACCACGGCGGCTGCCAGAAGGCCGGTCAGGCCTGCCCAGTACGCCTTCAGGCGCACCCCGCCGAGCAGGACGAGGACGATGACCAGAGGCAGGGCCGCCACCAGGGCGGACAGGCCGATCGAGTCGGCGACGGGTTCCAGTTCCTGGACGTACACGGGCGCCTCCCCGGGTTCCGCGATGCGGAAAGTGATTTCTCACTGGTCCGGGAATCGTCGTGTCCGCGACAAGGGCACGTCAATGGGCGTGCATCACTGGATGAAACGCCAAGTGAATCGTTGAACGAACTGCGGGGCGGACGCCGTCAGTTGTCCGGCGAGCGCAGCACCCGCAGATGCCCCCGACGCGCGACCTCCATCGGGTCCGCCGTACGGGCCCCGCCTCCGCCACCGGCTCCCGCCGCTCGCTCCTGCGGACGAGCCGCCTCGCGCACCGCGTTGGCGAGCGCCTCAAGGTCGTCGCCGCTCGGGCGGGCCGGAGCGGAGCTGTCGAGGAGGCGGACGACTTCCCAGCCGCGGGGCGCGGTGAGGCGCTCGGAGTGCTCGGCGCACAGGTCGTAGCAGTGGGGTTCGGCGTAGGTGGCGAGCGGGCCGAGGACCGCGGTCGAGTCGGCGTAGACGTACGTCAGCGTCGCGACGGCGGGGCGGCCGCAAGCGGTGCGCGAACAGCGACGTACAGGGCTCACGACGTTGGACGGTACCGCACTCTTGAGCGGGCCGCGACGACTCTCCCCCAGGTCACCCCACCGTGTCGGGCTGTGAGACGCCCCACACGCACCACCGGTTACACGTCGCTGACCTGCACGGACACCCCTTCACGAGATCTCGAACGGGGTCGGACCCGGTCACCACTCGGCACAAACACCGTCAATTGCCTTGAGAGGGACGGTCTTCGAGACATACGGAATCGAGCCCAACCTTGGCTGGAATGGTCATCCGGCGACATGCCGTGCGGAGCGTCCGACGGCGGTGGAGTCGGGCGGCGGGACCCTGCGGGGACTACGCTTCACCAGTGATGGACACCCCTGTACCGCCCTCTGCCGCCAACCCCGGGCCCCGCCGCCGCGATCGCCACGGCCGGGGCATGCGCGGCCCGATCGCGCCGCCCCAGGTTCCGCTCGCCGCGAGCCGCGCCGAGGCGTTCGCGGATCTGGTGCAGGACTCCGTGGAGCGCCTGGAGCGACGCTGGCCGCAGTTGGCCGAGATCGATTTCCTGGTGCTGGAAGTCCCTCGACTGGGTGGTGCGGGAGAGGGCTGGAACGACGAATCGGTGCCCCTGGGGGGCACGATCGCCGCCCGTGAGGGGCAGCCCGCGCGCGTGGTCATCTACCGGCGCCCGGTCGAGATCCGCACGAAGGCGCGCGACGAACGGGCCGCCCTGGTCCACGAGATCGTCGTGGAACAGGTCGCCGAACTGCTGGGGCTCACCCCGGAGACGGTCGATCCGCGCTACGGGGAGGACTGAACCCTCCCCACGCGCGCGTGCCCCGGCTCCTACTTCTTCTGCAGGACGGACAGGTCCTCGTCCGTCTGCGGCACCGACACCGTTCCCCGGTCGTCGGGCAGCGTCTGGATCGTGAAGCCCGGCACGCCCTCCTCGGTCGCCGACAGCGTCCGGGCCGCGTACACCGGGCCGCCCGACTGCGGTTCGACCGTCAGCGCGTAGGTGCCCTTCAGGCCTGCGGGCACCGGGAGTTCGACGTCCTCGGTGGTGCCGGCCTTGATCGTGTACGTCTTCGAGACGGGCGTGCCGCCGCCGCTGCCCGCGGACGCGGTGACCTTGACGGTCGCGGTGCGGGTGGGCGCGACCAGGGACAGCGTGGAGCCCTTGGCGCTGTTGTCGGCGGCCGTCGCGCGCGTACCGACCTGGCCGGTCGCCGGGATGAACGCCGTCTCCTGCTTGCTGCCCTTGCCCCGTACGACCTTCAGCGCGGCGACGATCGGCACGGACTGGTCGGTCGGGGTCAGCACCAGGGACCCCGGGTCGCCGCGCGTGACGTCGCCCAGGTCGACGGCGGTGGTCATGCCCGCCTTCACGTGCACGGTCTCGTGCCCGGCCGGCGTGATCATCCCCGTGGGTGACGACAGCCGCACCTTCAGGTCGGCGTCCGAGTCGCCCGGCGTGAAGGCGATCAGCCGCACCGAGGTGGCGTCCTTGGGGATGCCCGGCATGACCAGGCTGCCGGCCGGGTCGGTGGACGCGGCCAGCCAGTCGCCGCCGAGCTTGGCATCGAGGGCCTGCACGGACGCGCCGACCCGGCCGCTGCGCACGCTCACGTGCACGGTCAGGTCGGTCTCCTCGTCGTCGGTGAGCGTTGACAGCAGGATCGGCTCGCTGGCGTGCGGCTCGACCGTGATGCCCTCCCCCACCGTCGACTTGAGGTCGCCGTCCTTGCCGTAGAGCTGGATGTCGACGACGGCGGCGGAGTCGTCCGGGTTGGTGAGGTGCACGTAGTCGGTGCGGCCGGTGGCGGTGCTGGCACCCGGGAACCAGAACTCGGTGTCCGGGGCGGTGCAGTTGACGCCCTGGAGGCCGCGTCCGTTGCCCGCGGCGACCTCGGTGGTCTCCTGGACGGTCCAGCCGGGCGCGTACTTGCCCTCGGCGGTGCCGAGCAGCGCGGGCGAGTCGGCGCCCGAGCTGTCGCCGGTGGCCGGGGTGCCGGGGTCCTTGGGTTCCAGGACGGGCTTGGCGGGCTTCTTCTTGCTGCTCGTGCCGTCGCCCGACTCCTCGGTGGCGGACTGGAGTTCGGCCTTGCCGCTGCTGTCCGTGCCCGTGGTGACGGGCGTGAAGGACGTGTACGAGGTGTCGGCGAGGTCGGAGGTGCTGGGTGCCGGGCAGAGCAGGCTGGTGCGCTCCACGGGCAGCTGGGCGGCCGCCTTGGCGGTGCCGGCGCCGGACGCGGCCGGTGCCTTCATCTCGGCGAACCCGGTGACGGCGGCGAGCGCGACCACACCGGCGAGGAGGGAGAGGGCGGGGCGGTTCACTGCTGGCTCCCGTCGGGACGCTGCTCGTTGCCGTGCGGTTGTTGCTGGGCCGGGTCGTACGTCGGGTCGTAGGCGGGGTCGTAGTTCGCGTCGTAGTTCGGGTCGTAGCCCTGGTTCTGCCCCTGGTCCTGGCCCTGGTTCGGGTCGTAACCCTGGTCGTACGCCGGGTCGTAGGCCTGCGCGGGCTGGCCGCCGTACGCGTACGGGTCGTACTGGCCCTGGCCTCCCTGGCCGCCCTGGTAGGGGTCCGCCTGATACGACTGGTCGTAAGTGCCCGCCGGGTACTGCTCGCCGCCGTAGGTGCCGTACTCGGCGCCCGCGTAGCTCGCCGCGTCCCACTCGCCGTAGGACTGCTGCTGCGGGATCGCGGCGACGGCCTCCTCCTCCGGAGGAGGCGTGGCACCCGCGGCGAACGCGTCGAACTGCCCGGTGTCCGCCGGGTCGTCGGTCTCGTCGGTGGATTCGGCCTCCGCCTGGGCGCGCAGGCGGCGGGCCCTGCGGCCCTCACCCGCGACCGCCTGGGCCGGGATCAGCTCCTCCTCGGGGAGGTCGTCGTCGATCTCCCGGCGGCGGCCCGGGAGGGCGAGCACGACGAGGACGAGGGCGAGCGCGCCCTGGGTCCACAGCCAGGCGGTGTGGCCGATCGGGTCGTCGTAGGTGACGTCCAACTTGCCGCCGGAGGCGGGGAGTTCGAAGCCCTGGGCCCAGCCGTCGACCGTGGTGCGGGTGAGTGGCTTGCCGTCCAGGGTGGCCGTCCAGCCCGTGGCCGAGGAGTCGGCGAGGCGCAGGACGCGGCCGGTGGCGCCGGACGGGATCGTGGTGTGGATGTCGACGGGTCCGGCGGCGACGGGCTTCGGGGCGGCGGAGCCGGTGACGATCGCCGCGCGGGAGACCTCCTCGTTCACCCGCCACAGGGCGCTGCCGTCGGCCTGACTGAGGCGGCTGAGGCCGGGGGTGGCGTCCAGGACGCGGCTGACCTCGCGGGGCGCGCCCTTGTGGACGAGGACGTAGCGCACGGCGAAGCCGCCGAGTTCGTCGGCCTGGTCGGCGCCGGAACCGGCGACGAGGTTGGCGACGACCTTGTCGAGCTTGGTGTTCTCGCCGTCCGCCGCGGCGAACTCGCCGTCTCCCATGCGGGCGCCGGAACCGCGCACCAGCATGTAGCCGACGTGCGCGGCGGAGTCGCTGTCGAGGACGAGGGTGCGGGCCTGGTCCTGGGTGCCGCTCTCCTCGGCGACGAACGCGGGCACCTGGGTCGGGTCGTGGCGCTCCAGGGGGCCGTCGGCGCCGCGGAGCATCCAGCCGGCGGCGACGAGCAGCGGGCCCGCGGCCGAGGCGAAGGCGATCAGCACGGCCACCGGCTGGCGCCAGCCGAAGCTCTGCTCGGCCACGCGCGCGCGTGCCCCGTCGGCGCCGAGCGCGGCGGCGGCGAGGAGGGCGAGGCCGTAGACGAGGGTCGCGGGGCCGGCCCAGGTGGAGCTGTTGGACAGGACGGCGAAGACCAGGCCCACCAGGGCGATGCCCCAGGCCGTCCAGATGCCGAACTGACGCTCGCTGCGCAGCAGGGCGGCGAGCGCGGCCAGGACGATGCCGATGAGCATCAGGCCGCTGACCGTGCCGGGGCCGCCCGGGCTGGCGCCGAGCAGGTCGAGGGGGGACGCGGACCCGGAGCCGTACTCCAGGCCTGCCTGCTGGAAGAAGCCGAACGGGAGCAGGGTGAGCGACCAGGGCGCCAGGATCAGCAGCGGGGTGCCGTACTGGGCCAGGAAGCGCGGGCCGTAGCCGACGAGGTCGCCGCGGCGCACGGCCAGCAGCGCGATGCCCAGGAGCAGCGTGATGGGCCAGATGATCGGCGTGAAGGCGGTGGTGATCGTCAGGAGGAGGGCGTACGCCCAGGTGGCGCGCCAGCTGCCGCGGGCCCCGGAGGTGTGGGTGAGGCCGCTGGCCGCGATGCCCGCGCGGGCCATCAACGGGAGCAGTACGGCCAGGACGGCGGTGCCGATGTGGCCGCCCGCGAGGGCGCCGGTGGCGGCGGGCAGGAAGGCGTAGACGACGGCCGCCCACGCGCGCAGCAGGCGCGACTCGACGAGTGGGCGGGAGGCGAAGTAGGCGGTGAACCCGGCCAGCGGGACCGAGGCGACCAGCAGGACCGTGACGGCGATGCCGGTCGAGCCGAAGAGCAGCGAGGAGAGCATCGCGACGAGCGCGAGGTACGGCGGCGCGGACGGGGTGCCGCCGACGCCCACCGGGTGCCAGGAGTCCAGGAAGCGGGACCACAGCTCACTGGAGTCGCCCGGGGCGGGCAGCAGCGCGCCGCCCGTGAGCGCGCCGCTGGCGAGCAGGCCGCGGCAGGCGACGAGCGAGACGAGCAGCAGCACCAGGAAGAGCACCGGGCCCGGCTTGCGGGCGATGCGCTTCACCCGCGCGAACTGCTCGATTTCCAGGAAGTCCGCGTCGTCGCCACCGGGTCCAGACTCGACGGCGCCGCCGTGCCGGCCGGCTCCGGAGGTGACCTCGGGGTCCGAGGTGTCTACGAAGCTTCCGGCGACCTGTTCGAAGGTGGCCCGCACGGTCGCGCCCGGCGGCGGGAACAGGGGCCGCAGTTCGGCCTTGTCGATCTGGGCGCCGCTTCGCCTGCGCCGTCCGGCGAGGATCCGCTCGGGGCGCAACAGGGTCCCCAGAAGGCCGCGGATCTCGTCGAGGGCCTGTCCGGGGACCTTGCCGACGAGGTTGGCGACGGTCCGCAGCAGGGTGCCGACGACGACCCTGAAGAGCACCCAGGGCAGCACGGCCGTACGGCTGTTGACGAGCAGGGTGTAGACCGCGCCGGCCTTGTCGACCTTGTGCGGGGAGGCGACGGTGCGGCCCGCGCAGTCGACGGCGCGGCGCTCGCGGGAGGCCGCCTCGGCGTGCCGTACGACCGCCTCGGGGGCCACCAGGACACGGTGGCCGGCGGCGGTGGCGCGCCAGCACAGGTCGACGTCGTCACGCATCAGGGGCAACCGGCGGTCGAAGCCGCCGAGTTCGTCGAAGACGTCGCGCCGGACGAGCATGCCGGCGGTGGACACGGACAGCACGGGCCGTACGTGGTCGTGCTGGCCCTGGTCCTGTTCACGGCGGTCCAGGCCGGTCCAGCGGCGGCCGGAGTGGGCGATGGTGACGCCGACCTCCAGCAGCTGCCGCCGGTCGTACCAGCCGCGCAGCTTGGGGCCTACGACGGCCACGTCGTCGCGGCCCAGTTCGTACTCCTGGTCCACGACCCGCAGCAGTTGCGCCAGGGCGTCCGGCTCCGGGGCGGAGTCGTCGTGCAGCAGCCACAGCCACTGGACCGGTTCGCCGTACGGGAGTTCGGGCAGGTCGTAGGCGTCGTCGCGCCACGTGCGCGTGACGGGGTCCCAGCCGCTGGGGCGCTTCAGGTACGGCAGCTCGTCCGGAGTCAGCAGCGGCGCGGTGCGGTTGGCCTCCTCGACGGCCTGGCCGAAGCCGGTGCGCCGAGCGAGGTGGAGCACGCGGTCGGCGCCGAGGGCGTCGGTGACCAGCTGGGCGGAGTCGTCCGCGCTGCCGGTGTCGGCGGCCATGACGCTCTGCACGGGGCGCTCCTGGCCGAGCAGCCCGGCGAGCGCGTCGGGCAGCCAGCGGGCGCCGTCGTGGGAGACGAGCACCGCGGTCACCACGTGACGCGGGAACTCAGGAGTGGCAGCGTCGTGTTGGCCTGCCGTGTGGCTGTGCACGGACATCGAGGTACGGGCCCCGGTTCGATGGACTGCGGTGGACGCCCGTGTCCCGAGGGGACTGCGGTACGTCTCGGACGAGCGCCCACACTATCGGCTGGGCATGGCAACGGCCCGCCGCCTGTGGATAACCCAGCTGCGACGGGCCGTTCAGTACGTCCTGAGGTATGTCCCGAGGTATGCCCCGCGGTATGTCTTGAGGTGTGCCGTACGGCTTCAGACGGCGGCCTTCTTGAGCCGACGGCGTTCCCGCTCGGAGAGGCCGCCCCAGATCCCGAAGCGTTCGTCGTTGGCGAGGGCGTATTCGAGGCATTCGGAGCGGACCTCACAGGCCAGGCAGACCTTCTTGGCCTCGCGGGTGGAACCGCCCTTCTCGGGAAAGAAGGACTCGGGGTCGGTCTGGGCGCACAGCGCGCGCTCCTGCCAGCCGAGTTCCTCGTCCGCGTCGTCGACCAGCAGTTGCTGCACCAGCTCGGTCATGTGCGCCCCTCGTCCGTCTTTCGCGTCCCCGTGATGTAGCCGTTACCGATGTCGGCTGAACGACACGAGTGAAATTACAAGTGTGCTGCTCCGGGCGAGTCAAGCCGAGATCTGCTATTGGGCCCCTTATTCACTCTGCGGAACCAAGGCCTAGCGGAAAGTGTTCAAATCGGCATAAACATTGACAGCCAGAGGAGACCCCCCGAGCGCCTCCTACCCCGAGACGGAGCCTGTACGGGAGAGGACGCCCAGGAGTTCGATCTCGTTCCACTGGGGTTTGTGCGCCCGGTTGTGCGCCATGTGTCCCGGTAGGCGCATGAACAAACCTTTCACCTCGGAGATGAACCGGATGAGGTGAAACATGTCCCACATACCGGGCGTCGAGTTGACAGTGCGGGTGTGAACCGCTGTCCTTGTGGGCATGCTCGCGAACTTGGCACCCACCTCGACCCGCACCGCCGGGTCCCTCGGTGCTGCCCACGCTCGCTGTAGCTGTTGTTGCTGTTCCGGCTGTTGAGCCCACGCGCTCCAGCCCTGCTTGCTCTCTTCATTTGGTGACACCCAGCCCCCGCCGTTACTTCTTACGCCGAGGAACCACCGCACCCCCATGAACAGCGACAGCGACCTCCAGATCGCCGGCGACATCCTCGAAGTCCCGCACCTGCTCCAGCCGCCGCGCGAACACCCCACCACCGTGGCCGAGTTCGTCGGCCTGGCGCGCTCCGTCGCGGCCGACCGCACCCAGTGGGAGCACCTCGTCGAGTACGACGCGACGACCCGCTGGTACCACCGGCTGCGCACCGGCCCCGGCTACGAGGTGTGGCTGCTGTCCTGGGTGCCCGGACAGGGCAGCGGACTGCACGACCACGGCCCCTCCTCCGGTGTGCTGACCGTCCTGGAGGGCACGCTGACCGAGCGCACCGAGCGGGGCACGCGCGCGTTGGGGGCGGGCGGGCAGCGGGTGTTCGCGCCGGGGTACGTCCACGAGGTCGTCAACGACACCCTCGAACCGGCCATAAGCCTGCACGTCTACTTCCCGGGCCTGACCGAGATGCCGATGCACACGGCGTGCGCGCGGCGCACCGGGTCCGAGCCGGTTGACGCCGTGACCGCCTGACGCGATGCGGTGACCGCCGGGCGCGCGCTACGACGACCGCCCGGACCTCGATCCGGCGACTGCCCGCCGCGTTGTCAGACCCGCCTGCAAGACTTGTCCCCATGCGCATTGTGGTTCTGGCAGGCGGTATCGGTGGTGCCCGGTTCCTGCGCGGTCTCAAGCAGGCCGTGCCGGACGCGGACATCACGGTGATCGGCAACACGGGGGACGACATCCACCTCTTCGGGCTGAAGGTCTGCCCGGACCTCGACACGGTGATGTACACGCTCGGCGGCGGCATCAACGAGGAGCAGGGCTGGGGTCGGGCCGACGAGACCTTCCACCTCAAGGAGGAGCTCGGGGCGTACGGGGTCGGGCCCGAGTGGTTCGGTCTCGGCGACCGGGACTTCGCCACGCACATCGTGCGGACCCAGATGATCGGCGCCGGGTTCCCGCTGAGCGCGGTCACCGAGGCGCTGTGCGACCGGTGGCAGCCGGGGGTGCGGCTGATCCCCATGACGGACGACCGCGTCGAGACGCATGTCGCCGTCGAGGTGGACGGCGAGCGCAAGGTGATCCACTTCCAGGAGTACTGGGTACGGCTGCGCGCGTCCGTGGCCGCCGAGGCCGTCGTACCGGTCGGGGCCGAGCAGGCCAAGCCCGCGCCCGGGGTCCTGGAGGCGATCGCGGACGCGGACGTCATCCTCTTCCCGCCGTCCAACCCGGTCGTCTCCGTCGGCACCATCCTCGCCGTGCCCGGCATCCGGGAGGCGATCGCCGAGGCCGGGGTGCCGGTGATCGGCCTCTCCCCCATCGTCGGGGACGCGCCCGTGCGCGGGATGGCCGACAAGGTGCTCGCGGCGGTGGGCGTGGAGTCCACGGCCACGGCGGTGGCCGAGCACTACGGCTCCGGGCTGCTCGACGGCTGGCTGGTCGACACCGTGGACGCGGCCGCCGTAGCGGAGGTCGAGGCGGCGGGCATCCGGTGTCGGGCCGTCCCGCTGATGATGACCGACACCGAGGCGACCGCGCGGATGGCGCGGGAGGCGCTGGCGTTGGCGGAGGAGGTGCGGGCCGTATGAGCGAGGTGGCACCGGTGGAGGGGTACCGGGTCTGGGCCGTGCCCGGGATGCCCGAGGTGGCGGCCGGGGACGATCTGGCCAAGCTGATCGCGGCGGCCGAGCCCGGGCTCGTCGACGGGGACGTGCTCCTCGTCACCTCGAAGATCGTGTCCAAGGCGGAGGGGCGGATGGTCGAGGCGGCCGACCGGGAGGCCGCGATCGACGCCGAGACCGTACGGGTCGTGGCGCGGCGCGGGGCCCTGCGGATCGTGGAGAACCGGCAGGGGCTGATCATGGCCGCGGCAGGCGTCGACGCCTCCAACACCCCTGCCGGGACCGTGCTGTTGCTGCCCGAGGACCCGGACGCGTCCGCGCGCGCGATCCGCGACGGGCTGCGGGACGCGCTCGGCGTCGTCGTCGGCGTCGTCGTCACCGACACCTTCGGGCGACCGTGGCGCACGGGGCTCACGGACGTCGCGATCGGCGCCGCGGGGGTGCGGGTGCTGGACGATCTGCGCGGGGGCACGGATGCCTACGGCAATCCGCTGAGCGCGACCGTCGTGGCTACGGCGGACGAACTCGCCGCCGCCGGTGATCTTGTCAAGGGCAAGGCCTCGGGGTTGCCGGTCGCCGTGGTTCGGGGGCTGCCGCATGTCGTGACCAGCACCGACGCCGAGGATGACGGGTTGGGCGCGCGAGCCTTGGTGCGGAGCGGGCGTGACGACATGTTCCGGCTCGGGACGTCCGAGGCGGTACGGGAGGCGGTGACCCAGCGTCGTACGGTGCGGGCCTTCACGGACGAGCCGGTGGATCCCGGTGCCGTACGGCGGGCCGTGGCCGCGGCGGTGACCGCGCCGGCGCCGCATCACACGACGCCGTGGCGGTTCGTGCTGCTGGAGTCCGCCGAGTCGCGGGCTGCGTTGCTGGATGCGATGCGGGACGCGTGGATCGCGGATCTGCGGCGGGACGGGAAGTCCGAGGAGTCCATCGCGAAGCGGGTGCGGCGGGGGGATGTGTTGCGCGGGGCCCCGTATCTCGTGGTGCCGTGTCTCGTCATGGACGGGGCGCACACGTACGGGGACGCTCGGCGGGACGGGGCCGAGCGGGAGATGTTCGTGGTGGCGGCGGGGGCCGGTGTGCAGAACTTCCTGGTGGCGCTTGCCGGGGAGCGGTTGGGGTCGGCGTGGGTTTCTTCGACGATGTTCTGCCGGGATGTCGTGCGGGGGGTGCTGGGGTTGCCGGAGGGGTGGGATCCGATGGGGGCGGTGGCTGTGGGGCATGCGGCGGCGGCGCCTGCGGCTCGGGCTGAGCGGGATGCGGGGGCGTTTATTGAGGTGCGGTGAATCGCCGTTGGGGCTGGTCTCGGTTGCGAGTGCGGGTCGCCTGTGGCTGGTCGCGCCCACGCGGCGGAGCCGCAAATAGACACAGCCCCGCGCCCCTGTAGGGCGCGCTGCACCCTAGGCTCGTAAGACTCTTCAGGTACCTCACATCACCCCTGGACCTCACCGTGGCCGGACGTTTTGCTCCTCGGCCCACTCGTACGACTGTGCGGGGTGGGGATGTCGTCGCGCCTGGGGGTGTGCCTCGGCAGGGTTCGGCGGCGGCCGGGCGGGTGCGGAGGTGGGTGCCGGACGGGGTGCTTGATCTCGGGCTGGTGCTCGGGCCGTTGCGGCGGGGGCCCGGGGATCCGACGTTTCGGGTGGACGCGGACGGGGCCGTGTGGCGGGCCAGTCTTACGCCCGTGGGGCCGGGGACGTTGCGGGTGTCCGCGCACGGGGGTGAGGTGCGCGGGGAGGCTTGGGGGCCGGGGGCCGAGTGGTTGTTGGAGCGGTTGCCGGAGATGCTTGGTGCCGGTGACGATCCTGAGGCGTTCGTACCTCGGCATCGGCTTCTGGCCGTGGCTCAGCATCGGCGGCCGGGGTTGCGGTTGACGCGGACCGGGCTGGTGCTGGAGTCGTTGATTCCGTCGGTGTTGGAGCAGAAGGTGACGACCGACGAGGCGTATCGGGCCTGGCGGTTGTTGGTACGGAAGTTCGGGGTGCCGGCGCCTGGGCCTGGTCCTGTGGGCGGGCGGATGTGGGTGATGCCGGCGCCGCGCGCGTGGGCGTTGATCCCGTCGTGGGAGTGGCATCGGGCCGGGGTCGACGACAAGCGGGCCTCGACGATTCTGCGTGCCGTACGGGTCGCTGCGCGGCTTGAGCAGGCGGGGGCGATGTCCGCGGAGGATGCGCGGGCTCGGTTGGAGGTGGTGCCGGGGGTGGGGGTGTGGACGTCCGCGGAGACCGTGCAGCGGAGTCATGGGGCGGCGGATGCGGTGACCGTGGGGGATCTGCATCTGCCGGGGATCGTGGGGTGGGCGTTGGCCGGGGACCGGGACGCGGATGACTCGGTGATGTTGTCGTTGCTGGAGCCGTATGCGGGGCAGCGGCATCGGGCGGCTCGGTTGATTCTGCTGAGCGGGCGTACTCCTTCGCGGCGGGCGCCGAAGATGCCTCGCGGGGACATCGGGAAGTTGTAAGGCGGGCGCGTGTACTCAGCCCGTTGGGGGTCCCCCCTCTGGGGAAGTTTGAGGACGAGGCCGTTCAGGCCGATGGGGGTCCGGGGGCGCAGCCCCTGGGACGGCGCCCCTCCCCACCCGCACGAACCTACTGGTCAGAAGAGAACCGCACCGCCCCCGCCGGAATCCGCGCATCGCACCACACCCGCATGCCGTCCCGGAGTTCGTTGTCGGCGCCGATGATCGCGCCGTCGCCGATGACCGTGCCGGTGAGGACGGAGCGTTCGCCTACGACGGCTCGGGTGCCGATGAGGGAGTCGGTGATCACCGCGCCGGGTTCGATGACCGCGCCCGGGAGGATCGTCGAGCCGAAGACCCTCGCGCCCTCCGCCACGAACGCGCCCTCGCCCACCACCGTGCCGCCGGTGAGTTTGGCGTCGGCGGCCACCCTGGCCGTGGGGAGGACCAGGCGGTCTCCGCAGCGGCCGGGGATCGCGGGAGATGGGGCTCGGCCCAGGACCAGGTCCGCCGAGCCTCGGACGAAGGCCGCCGGGGTGCCCAGGTCCAGCCAGTAGGTGGAGTCCACCAGGCCTTGGAGGTGGGCTCCCGCCGCCAGCAGATCGGGGAACGTCTCCCGTTCCACCGACACCGGGCGGCCCGCCGGGATCGTGTCGATGATCGAGCGGCGGAAGACGTACGCCCCTGCGTTGATCTGGTCGGTGACGATCTCCTCGGGGGTCTGGGGCTTCTCCAGGAAGGCCAGGACTCGGCCCGTCCCGTCGGTGGGGACCAGGCCGTACGCTCGCGGGTCCGTCACCTTCGTGAGGTGGAGGGAGACGTCCGCGCCCGTCGTCTCGTGGGTGTGGACCAGGGCCCTGATGTCCAGGCCCGTCAGGATGTCGCCGTTGAAGATCAGGACCGGGTCGTCGGGACCCGAGTGGAGCCGCGAGGCCACGTTGCGGATCGCGCCGCCTGTGCCGAGGGGCTCGTCCTCCGTGACGTACTCGATGTGAAGGCCGAGGGACGAACCGTCACCGAAGTACGGTTCGAACACCTCCGCCAGATAGGAAGTGGCCAGGACGATGTGGTCCACGCCCGCCGCTCTCGCTCTCGCCAGCTGATGCGTGAGGAACGGCACCCCCGCCGCCCTGACCATCGGCTTCGGGGTGTGCACCGTGAGCGGGCGCAACCGGGTGCCCTTGCCGCCGACCAGGAGGATCGCTTCTGTCACCTGTCGTCTCTGCTTCCTGCCGGGACCGGCCGAACTGTTTTTTCGGCCGGCCAGTGTATGCAGACCGTGCATGTGTACGTGTAGGTGTACGCGTGCCGTGTGTCCGTCTGTACGTGTGCAGGTGTCCCGCAGACTCTTTTCCGGCCCCCCTGTCGGTCCTCTCCGTCAGCGGCCCTGGTACCGGGCCGACGTGGAGCGGGCCGAGCCGAGCTTGCCGTAGAGCTGCCGACCTGGGCACTCCGTGGCGAACCCGTCCCGATGGCCGGAGATCACATTGAGTCGTACGTTCTTTCCTTTTCGGTAGAGATTGCCACCACCGGACTTCAGGTATGTCTTGCCGCGCGGATTGACCCCGTAGAGGCCGAGCTTCCACGCGGTGAGCTTGGCGATGGCGGTCACTGCCGCCGAGGACGGTTTGGCGCTGCCGAAGGTTCCGAGGACCGCGATCCCCATGCTGTTGGTGTTGAAACCGAGGGTGTGGGCGCCCATGACCGCCTTCGCCACTCCCCCGGCGCGGCCCTCGTAGATGGTCCCGCACTTGTCGACGAGGAAGTTGTAGCCGATGTCGCGCCAGCCGCTGCTCTTGACGTGGTAGCGGTAGATACCGCGGATGACTGAAGGCGCTTGCGAGCAGCGGTAGTTGTTGCCGGTGGCGGTGTGGTGCACGAAGGCCGCCTTGACCTTCTTGGTGTACACGAACCCCTTCTCCCGCAGCTTCTCGTCGGCACCCCAGCCGTGCCGGGTGACGATCCGCGGGCGCGGCCCGATGTACGGCTGCGCCTTGGCGCCCAGGGCGACCATGTCCCGTTCCGTGGCCTGCTTGCTCAGCGCCGGGATCTCGGTGGCGGCGAGGCGGGGGGTGGCGGTGCGGTTGGTGGTCGCGGGGCGGGCGCCCGCGGGTGGGGCCGCCTCTGCCGCGCCTGGGTCCACCAGTTCCAGGTGCAGGCCGGTGGGGAGCGACGACGGCTGTTCGTCGATGTTTCCTACGGTCCGGGTCGCCGCCCCGGTCGCTCTTACTCGTACGTCCACTCCGTCCGAGTCGCCCACCCACAGCGGGGCCGTGGAGCCGTGGACGTGACCCGAGTCGCGTTCGGCGGTGCCGGGGTCGGCGCCGTGGTCCTCGTTGTGGGTGTCGATGTCCTGCCAGCCGGACCACTCGCCGGTACCGGTGGTCCGGGTGCGGACCTGGACCTGGCCGCGCAGTTCGGTGTCGGGGTCGGACCAGGTGACGCCGACGAGGGAGAAGCGGTGGACGTCGGCGCGGGTCAGGCCCTGTTCGGGGGCCGCGCCCAGGGTGCGGTCGCGGGTACGGGGGGTCAGGGGCAGCGACTGGGTGCTGCCGGGGAGGTCCGGTGCGGCGGTCGTCGACGCGGATCTCGCGCCGCTCGCCGGCTGCACCGCCGGTGCCGGTGCCGGCGCCGCGGCTGCGGGCAGGGTGAGCGGGAGGGCCAGTGCGGCCGCGCAGGTGACGCCGATCGAGGAAGCAAGGAATCCACGCATGCCCCTGATTCTGAACATAGTCATACATATCTGCCCATCCGGGAATTGACGGACCGTCGGCTGCCGTTCGTCCGAACCGGTGGTCCGGGGCGCCCGTGCGGGGGCGTGCGGCGGTGGGTGTCCGCGTACGCTTGCGCGGGTGAACGCCACCGATCGCACCCCTGCCGACCTGCTGCGTTCCGCGCTTGCCGCGGATCCCGGCCGCCCCCTGGTGACCTTCTACGACGACGCCACGGGGGAACGGGTCGAATTGTCCGTGGCCACCTTCGCCAATTGGGTGGCCAAGACCGCGAATCTGCTTCAAGGGGAGCTGGGGGCGGGGCCCGGTGATCGGGTCGCCGTGTTGTTGCCGGCGCACTGGCAGACGGCGGTGTGGTTGCTGGCGTGTTCGTCCGTGGGGGTTGTCGCTGACGTGGGTGGGGATCCCTCCGGGGCCGATGTGGTGGTGAGTGGGCCGGAGTCCTTGGAAGCGGCGCGTGCCTGTGGTGGGGAGCGGGTTGCCCTTGCCTTGCGGCCGCTTGGGGGGCGGTTTCCGCAGACTCCGGTCGGGTTCGTCGACTATGCCGTTGAGGTGCCGAGTCAGGGCGATCGGTTTGTTGCGTTCTCTCCCGTTGATCCTGGGGAGCCTGCGTTGGTCGTGGGCGGGAGTGAGTTCACGGGCGCGGAGGTTGTTGAGCGGGCCCTTGCCGACGGGGGTGTGGATGCGGGGGGTCGGGTGTTGTCCGGGCTCTCGTACGACACGTGGGACGGGTTGAGCTCGGGGTTGTATGCGCCGCTTGCCTCCGGAGGGTCCGTGGTCCTGTGTCGGAATCTGGCGGAGTTGAGTGAGGAAGCTTTGGCGAAGCGGGTTGAGAGTGAGCGGGTGACTGTTTCGCGGCTCTGAAGGGGGCGGTGACAGTTGTTTGGCGAGTTACGGCCGGCGGGGGCTGGTCGCGCCGTTCCCCGCGCCCCTAAAAGCAAAAGGCACTAGTCACCCGAATGGGTCAGCAACGCCCACCTCCCCCGCCCCATCCACGCCATGGTCGTAAGAGCAGAACCACCGCAGGACCACACACTCTTACGACGGCCATGAGGGGTGGAACCGCACGTGTTCGACGACACCGTAGGAGGCGTTCTCGGGCCGGGTGCGGGGGCATCCGCTTCCGGGGCGGGGCTCATACGTCGGCGGCGTCGGCGGTGGGTGCGGGGAGTCGCGGCCGGGGTGGGAGTGGTCGTCGTAGGGGCCGCCGGGGTCGGGTGGGCCGTCTACGCCAAGCTGGACTCGAACATCACGCCCGACAACGCCGCCGCCGCCGAGCTCGCCCGGTACGAGAAGGAGCGGCCCACCGCCCTCGTGAAGGGGGCGCAGAACATTCTGCTGATCGGGTCCGACTCGCGGTCGGGGGACGGGAACGCGGAGTACGGGCGGGACTCGGGGACCGAGCGGTCGGACACGACGATCCTGTTGCATCTGGCGGCCGACCGGCGCAGCGCCACCGCCGTGTCGTTGCCGCGGGACCTGATGGTGGACGTGCCGGGGTGTCTGCGACCGGACGGGACGCGCACCGAGCCGATGTTCGCGATGTTCAACTACGCGTTCCAGGTGGGGGGTTCGGGGTGCACGATCCGGACCGTGGAGAAGCTGACGAATGTGCGGATCGACCATCACATGGTGGTGGATTTTCATGGATTCAAGGACATGGTCGATGCCGTGGACGGGGTGGACGTCTGCCTGAAGGCTCCTATCCGTGACAAGGCCGCCAAGTTGAGGCTGCCCGCG
This sequence comes from Streptomyces prunicolor, assembly GCF_045162825.1. NCBI lineage: Bacteria > Bacillati > Actinomycetota > Actinomycetes > Kitasatosporales > Streptomycetaceae > Streptomyces > Streptomyces prunicolor. The sequence goes on from NZ_CP108676.1 coordinate 4,344,700, forward strand.
GGCAAGGTGACCCTCGACGGGGAGCAGGCGCTCGGGTATGTGCGGGCCCGGAAGTCGCTCGGGGACGGTAGTGACACCGATCGGATGGACCGTCAGCAGGGGTTCCTGGGAGCGCTCGTCAACAAGGTGCAGAGCGACGACGTGCTGTTCAATCCGGTGAAGTTGTATCCGGTGCTGGACGCGGCCACCTCGTCGCTGACCACCGATCCGGAATTGGCGAATCTGCGCGGTTTGTACGAACTGGTGCGCGGGCTACGGAACATCCCCACCGAACATGTGCAATTCCTCACCGTTCCGCGGGAGTCGTACATTTACAACGCGAATCGCGACCAGCTCGTGGAGCCCGAGGCCGAAAAGCTGTTCGCCCGGCTGCGGGCGGACGCGACCGTGGCGGTGACGAAGGAAGTACCGCGAGATTCGGCCACAAATGCCCTTAATACGGCGCCGGGTTCGGAGGCCACGCCCGCGCCCACGTTTCGCGGGAACACCGCCGCCGAGGACACCTGTGGGTAAAGCGCTCACCAAGTCGACGAACTTTTGTTCCGAAAAATAGGGCGGATTGACCGGTTGTAGGGACGTGGAATTTGTCACCGCAGTCACTTGCCGCTCAACTGGACGGATAGTGTGAGCGATCCGGTGTGCTTGCCGCACTGGATGAACGAGACCCGAGCGCCTGGAGGGGGAAGGCGCCGCGTGGCCCCGACGGAGGATTCGGTAAACCGTGGACGCGCAAGGCCGTGGGCGGGCGGACAACATCGACCCCGCAGACCAGTGGGTACTCAATCCGAACACTGGTGAATACGAACTGCGACTGACTCCTTCCACACCGCAGTCAGCGGTGCCGGGGCCCCGTAGAGCCACTGCGCAGAACCGCAGTGTGGCGGCGCCGGAGCGGGAGACGGTCCCGAAGAGTCCGGGGCGTGAGGTGCCGCCGCCGCGCAGACGGCGGGGCGCGCCCGAGGAGCCACCCGGGCGGCGCGGGCGCCGGCCGGTGAAGAAGAAGGCCAAGGGCAAGAAGGTCCTGATGTGGACCGGCGGCGGGCTGGCCTTCGTGCTGGTCGCCGTCTCCGCGGCCGGCTACCTCTACATCAAGCACCTCAACGACAACATCACGACCGCCTCCGACGACGGCGCGAGCACCGGTGGCTTCAGCAAGGGCAAGGCCATCAACCTGCTGGTGATCGGCACCGACAAGCGCACGGGCTCGGGCAACGAGGGCTACGGCGACGCCGGCAGCGTCGGCCACGCGGACACCACGATCCTGCTGCACGTGTCCAAGGACCGCTCGAACGCGACCGCGCTCAGCATCCCCCGTGACCTGATCACCGACGTCCCGGACTGCCAGACGACCCAGTCGGACGGCACGACCAAGATCATCCCGGGCACGACGAGCGTCCGCTTCAACACCAGCCTCGGCCAGGACGGCCGTACGGCGAGCTGCACCGTGCGGACGGTCACCGAACTGACCGGGATCCAGGCCGACGACTTCATGGTGGCCGACTTCAACGCCGTGAAGACGCTGACCGACGCGGTCGGCGGGGTCGAGGTCTGTCTGGCCAAGAACATCGACGACGCCGACTCGCATCTGAAGCTGTCCAAGGGCACGCACAATCTCTCGGGCGAGCAGGCGCTGGCCTTCGTGCGGACCCGGCACTCGGTCGGCTTCGGCGGTGACCTGAGCCGGATCACGCTGCAGCAGCAGTTCCTGAGCGCGCTGATGCGGAAGCTGAAGTCCAACTCCACGCTCACCAGCCCCTCAAAGATGGTGAAGCTGGCCGAGGCCGGCACCAAGGCGCTGACCGTCGACGAGAACCTCGACACCATCGGCAAGCTGAAGGACCTCGGCCTTGAGCTGGGCAAGCTCAACCCGAAGAACCTGACCTTCACCACCGTGCCGGTCGTCGACAACCCGGCGGAGAAGACCCCGGTGACGGTCGTCCTCAACAACACGACCGCCCCGCAGGTCTTCTCGCTGATCAAGAGCGACACCTCCTTCACCGCGGTCAAGCAGGAGGCCGCGAAGGAGAAGGCCGCCGTGGCCGCCCGGCTGAAGGGCACCAAGTCCGCCGCCTCCGCGGTGCGGGTGCGGATCCTCAACGGAGGGGCCGTCGCCGGCAGCGCACAGGAAACTCTTACGTGGCTGCAGAATGATGAGGGCGTGCTCAAGTCCGAGAACGCGGGCAACGCTCCGGCGGCGCTCGCGAAGACGACCCTCGAGTACGCACCCGACCAGGCGGACCAGGCTCGACGGCTCGCCGACATCATGGGTCTCTCGGGATCCGCGATGAAGCCGGGAAAGAGTGTGCAGAACTCCCAGGGGCTGCCGGCGATGACGCTGACCCTGGGCAAGGACTTCAAGGGAGCCGGCGTCCCGCTCACCTCGACCGCGGGGTCGACGCCGGAGGGGGTCCAGAAGTCCACGGCGGACAAGGTTGAGTGCGCCAAGTAAGTGACCACACGGGTCCGTTCCGCGTCTAACAGGGCGCGGGGCGGACCCGTGCGTCAGGGCGCGTCGTGGAGGGGTGGGGACTTGACTCGGAGCAGCGTGCGTGGGGAGGTGCCGGCGGTTGAGGACACGATGTCCCTCACGCCGGTGGACGGGAAGAGACCGTCGGACGGGGGCGGGGACGGCGACGACGGCAGACGCAAGGGCCGTAGACGCCGGGCGTTGCGCTGGTCGGCGATCGTCCTCGCGGTGGTCATAACCGGGACGGCCGGCGCCGGATATTTGTACTACCAGCACCTCAACCACAACATAAAGAAAGACCCCCTGAACATCGGGGACGAGAAGGACCGGGCGGCCGAGTCCAAGGCCAACGCGGCCGGGCAGAAGCCGTTGAACATCCTGCTGATCGGTTCGGACGCGCGGGACTCCGCGGAGAACCAGAAGCTGGGCGGCGCGAAGGACACCTTCGGCAGCGCGCCCCGCGCCGACGTCCAGATGCTGCTGCACGTCTCGGCGGACCGCTCGAACATGTCGGTCGTGAGCATGCCGCGCGACACCCTGACGGACATCCCCAAGTGCACGGACCCGGACACGGAGAAGAAGTACGCGGCCGAGACGGACGTCATCACGAACGACTCGCTGGGCCGCGGCGGCCCCGGCTGCACGGTGGCGACCTGGGAGAAGCTCACCGACATCCACATCGACCACTTCATGATGGTCGACTTCGCGGGTGTGGTGTCGATGGCGGACGCGATCGGCGGGGTGCCGGTCTGCGTGGACGCCAACATCTACTCGCACACCTCCTCCGGCAAGGGCTCCGGCCTGAAGCTGAAGAAGGGCACCACGGCCGTGAAGGGCACGCAGGCCCTGCAGTGGCTGCGTACGCGCTACGGCTTCGAGGACGACACCGACATCGCCCGGACCAAGGCGCAGCACCAGTACATGAACTCGATGGTCCGCCAGCTGCGGGAGAACGCCACGCTGAGCAATCCGACCAAGCTGCGCAGCCTCGCCGAGACGGCCACGAAGGCGCTCACGGTCGACAACGGCCTCGGGACCGTCGCCAAGCTGTACGACCTGAGCAAGGAACTGAAGAAGGTTCCGACCGCCCGGATCACCATGACGACGATGCCGTGGGAGTACTCGGGCAGCAGCGGTCGGGTGGTGCCCAGGACGACCGACGCCGACCAGCTGTTCCGGCTGGTCCGCGAGGACATCGCGCTGGACGGCAAGGACAAGAAGAAGACGGCCACGGCGGTGAAGGCGTCCACCGATCCGGCCGCCGCCGACGACGAGATCGCCGTACAGGTGGAGAACGGCACCCGCACCGACACGACGAGTGCGGTACGCGGGCGGGCGACCGCGGTGGCCCAACTCCTCGTCGGCAAGGGCTTCAAGGAGGCGGTGGCCGACTCCTCGACGACCCCCAGCCAGGCCACCACGATCGTCCGCTACCCGAGCGCCGATCTGGAGGGCGACGCCCAGCGGGTCGCCAAGGCGCTCGGTATCCCGACGAGCGCGGTGAAGAAGTCCACGAGCGTCTCCGGGGTCACCCTGGTCGTCGGCGCGGACTGGAGCACCGGCACGAAGTACAAGGCCCCGGCCGAGGACGACACGACACCGACGTCGGCGGACGCCCTCAACGGCTCGGACACCACGGCCTGCATGCACGTCGACCCGAACTACGTCTGGTGAGCGGACCGTTGTTGCCGGGGCGGGCCGGGGAGATCCGGTTCGCCCTCGCGCTGCTCGCCGTCGCGATCGCGCACTTCGCGACGGCCGTCGCCTTCGGCCACTCCGTCGCGGGCGCCCTGGAGACGCTCGCCGAGGACACGGTGATGTTCGTCGCCGTGGTCTCGACGGTCGCCCGCGTCAGGTCGCGGATGCGGCGGAGGGCGCAGGAGCGCTGAGCGGTTCACGGGCCTGCCGCCCTGCGGTACTTCAGCTGCTCGTCGAGCTGAGTACCGCGGGCCGCCTGGACGCGATCACCCTGCGCGCAAGGGACTTGGGGCTGGTGAGGAAGCCGTAGCCCCAGGACATGTGCATGGTGGCGAGGGCTACCGGGATCTGGAGGCGGGCCTTCAGGGAGAGGCCCTTGCCCGCCGGGAGCGAGCCGAGGGCGATCGCGGCGAGGTAGCCGGCCGGGATCAGGAAGCCCCAGGGCGTCAGGGCCGCGCCGACCACGATGCCGGCCGCGATCGCGCAGACCGCCGTCGGCGGGGCGAGGTAGCGGAGGTTGATGGAGCCCTCGTGGTAGCGGGCGACGACGTGGCGCCAGCGGCCGTAGTCCTTGTACTGCTTGGCCAGGGCCTTCACGCTCGGCCTCGGGCGGTACGACACCCGCAGCTCCGGCGAGAACCAGATGAGGCCGCCCGCCTCCCTGATCCGGAAGTTCAGCTCCCAGTCCTGGGCGCGGATGAACTCCTCGTTGTAGCCGCCCTGTTGCTCCAGTGCCTCGCGGCGGAACACCCCGAGGTAGACCGTCTCGGCGGAGCCCGCTTCCCCTCCGGTGTGGAAGGCCGCGTTGCCCACGCCGATCTTCGAGGTCATCGCGGCGGCGACCGCGTCCTCCCAGGCGTTCTCGCCCTCGGCGTGCATGATGCCGCCGACGTTCTGCGCGCCGGTCTCCTCCAGGAGGCGTACGGCGGTGGCGATGTAGTTCGGCGAGAGGATGCCGTGGCCGTCGACGCGGACGACGATCGGATGGCGGGAGGCCTTGATCGCGGCGTTGAGGGCGGCAGGCGTACGGCCGGTGGGGTTCGGGACGGTGTGGACGCGCTTGTTTTCAGAAGATGCAGTTTCCGCTACGAGCTGGGCCGCGATCTCGTCCGTACGGTCCTTCGAGGGACCGATGGCGATCACGACCTCCATCTCGCCGTCGTACTCCTGCGCGAGGATCGCTTGGACGGCTCCGCGCAGATGCCGCTCCTCGTCGAGGACGGGCATGATCACAGAAACGGCGGGGAGTCGCACGTCGGGCTTGGCGTTCATAGGGGGCTCACGTTACCGCGAACGGGGGACACGGACGCGCCCCGCCCGGGCGTCTGCCGTCGTATCAGATCGTATCGGCCTACGGTGCTCAAGATCCCACGTACGGCCCTCGCGGAGGTGTCCCCCATGCCCACGCCGCCCCGCCGCTCCCCCGCCGCCCGTCCCCCTCAGCGGCGTCCACGGCCCCCCGTACGACCGAAGAAGAAGCCGCGCTGGGCCATGCGGGCGGCGACCACGCTGTCCGTGGTGGTGCTCGCGTCCGCCGGGATCGGGCACGCGGTGGTCACCAGCCTCGACGCCGACATCGCCCGCGTCGACCCCTTCAAGGACATGAAGAACCGCCCGCGCGCGGGCCACGGCATGAACGTCCTGCTCGTCGGCACCGACGGCCGCGACAAGATCACCGAGCAGGAGCGGCGCCAGTACCACCTCGGCGGAGCGCCCTGCCACTGCACCGACACGATCATGATCGTGCACATCTCGGAGGACCGGGAGCGCGCCAGCGTGGTCAGCCTCCCGCGCGACTCCTACGCCGAGACGCCCCCGCACGTCGACCAGACCACCGGCGAGCACCACGGCCCGCACCCCATCAAGCTCAACGCGGCGTACGCGGAGGGCGGCCCCAACCTCACCGTGCGGACCGTCGAGTCCATGACCCACGTGAAGATCGACCACTACCTGGAGGTCGACTTCACCAGCTTCATGAGGACGGTCGACGTGCTCGGTGGCGTGAAGATCTGCACCGCCGAACCCTTGAAGGACTCGTACACGGGTCTTGATCTCCCCGCCGGCAGCCACACCCTGATGGGCGGGCAGGCCCTCCAGTACGTCCGCTCGCGGCACGTCGACGGCGCCTCCGACCTCGGCCGGATGAAGCGTCAGCAGCGTTTCCTGGCGGCGCTGATCGACCAGGCCACCTCCTCCGGGGTGCTGCTGAACCCGCTGAAGTTCCGTGACGTGACCCGCGCCGTGCTCGGCTCGGTCCGCGCGGACAAGGGCTTCGGCACCGACGAACTCCTCGACCTCGGGCGGGCGATGCGCGACTTCTCCCCGTCCTCCTCCGAGTTCACCACCGTGCCGATCGGGCAGATGGGGTACGTGGTGAAGGGCATCGGTTCCACGTTGAAATGGGACCAGGCGAAGGCGGCGAAGCTCTTCCAGGCCCTGCGCGACGACAAGCCCCTGACCGTGCACAAGGCGGCGCGCGCCAACGCCGTGAAGGTGGACGTGGCCCCGCAGCAGATTCAGGTCCAGGTGGAGAACGGGACGGCGACGGGCGGGCTGGGCAAGCGCGTCGACGCGGCGCTGGCGGCGACCGGCTTCCGTACGACGCACCAGCCGACGAGCGCGGCCGACCACGCCGTACGACGGACGGTCGTGGCCTACGACCCCCGCTGGGACCGTTCCGCGAAGTCCCTCGCCGCGGCGCTGCCCGGGAGCGAGCTGCGGGCGGTGAAGGGGCAGGGGCCGGTGCTGAAGGTGATCGCCGGGAGTGACTTCAAGCAGGTCACGCGGGTGCGGGCGACGGATGTGCAGCAGGGCGAGTTCGGGGTGGTGACCGGGGACGAGGTGGGGTGTTCCTGAAAAGTGTGACACTTTGGCGATTTCTGTAACACTTTTCCCAGGAGGGTAGGTCCCCCCTCCCCTCACCTCCGCCTCACTCGTCGAGACCCTCCGCCGCCCGCTTCTCGCGCAGTTCCATGATGGCGCGGCGGCGGGACAGCCGGTGCGTGCGGCGGATCTGGGCCTCTTGGTAGCGGCGCTCGTCGCGCTCGGTCTCCGGGATCACCGGGGGCACCGCGCGGGGCTTGCCGTCGGCGTCGACGGCGGCGAAGACGAGATACGCGGAGCCGACCTGGGTGGCCGGGGTCGACTCGTTCCAGCGCTCGGCCAGGACCCGCACGCCGACCTCCATGGAGGTCCGCCCGGTCCAGTTGACCTGGGCCTTCACATGGACGAGGTCGCCGACCCGGACCGGTTCCAGGAACGCCATCTCGTCCATCGACGCGGTGACGGCCGGTCCACCGCTGTGCCGCCCGGCGACGGCGCCCGCCGCGTCGTCGACCAGCTTCATGATGACCCCGCCGTGCACCGTGCCGAGCAGGTTCGTGTCGGCATTCGTCATGATGTGGCTGAGGGTGGTCCGGGAGGCGGACGTCGGCTTGCCCGGCAGGTCTGTCATGGACGCCACCCTATGCCGGGGTGGACATCTGCGGACTTTGTGTTGGCTTCGCAACAGCAGTGCCCTGATTTTCCTACGACCCTTGTAAAGGACATGGCCGCTACCTGCACACTGGGCCCCATGAACGATTGGCCCGAGGGATGGTCCGGCGGCAACCGCGGCAACGAGTACGGACGCGGTAGCGCGAACGCACAGCCGGAGAGCGCACGTGTGATGCGCCAGGTACGACGCGGCCCGCAGGCCCCGCCGTACGGCGCCGGAGTCCCGCCGCAGCCGTCGTACACGGACGGCCAGGGCTATGACGAGGGCCAGAACGGCTACGGCCAGGGCGGCTACGACAACAACGGGTACGACGGCTACAACACCGGCCAGGTCTACGGCGGTGGCGGGTCGGGCGGACCGCAGGGGCCGGACGGCGGGCGTGGTCCGCGCCGTCCCCCGAACTGGCGCCGTCGTATCAAGTGGACGGCGATCACCCTGGTCACCGTGCTGGTCGTGACCTCCGTGGCGACCTACTTCTGGGCCGACTCCAAGCTGAACCGCGACGTCGACCTGTCGAAGGTGATCGACCGGCCGGAGGCGGGCGACGGCACGAACTACCTGATCGTCGGGTCCGACAGCCGCGAGGGGCTGTCCGCCGCCGAGAAGAAGAAGCTGCACACCGGTTCCGCCGCGGGCAAGCGCACGGACTCGATGATGATCCTGCACGTGGGCGACAGCGGCGACACCCTGATCTCGCTGCCGCGTGACTCGAACGTCACGATCCCGTCGTACGTGGGCTCCACCTCCGGCAAGACGTACCAGAACACGGGCCGGCAGGAGAAGCTCAACGCGGCGTACGCGGAGGACGGGCCGACGCTGCTGGTCCGGACGATCGAGTACAACATGGGCCTGCACATCGACCACTACGTCGAGATCGGCTTCAACGGCTTCGCGGACATCGTGGACGCGGTCGGCGGTGTCACCATCGACATCGACAAGGGCTTCAAGGACTCGTACTCGGGCGCCGACTTCAAGGCGGGCAAGCAGACGCTGAACGGCGAGGAGGCGCTGGCCTTCGTCCGTACCCGGCACGCGTTCGCCGCCTCGGACCTCCAGCGCACGAAGAACCAGCAGAAGTTCCTGTCGGCCCTGGCCCACCAGGTGGCGACCCCGGGCACCCTGCTGAACCCCTTCAAGCTCTACCCGACGCTCGGCGCGGGCCTGGACTCACTGAGCGTCGACAAGGACATGTCGCTCTGGGACCTGGCCTCCATGTTCTGGGCGATGAAGGGCGTCAGCGGCGGCGACGGCACCTCCATGAACATGCCGATCTCCGGCTCCACCGGCGGCAACCTCCTCTGGGACAAGGCGAAGGTCAAGACGCTGGTGAACGAGCTGAACAACGACCAGAAGGTCACGGTCTCGGGCAACTGACGCGACCGTTGACGTGAGGAAGGGGGCCCTTGGACAAGGGCCCCCTTCCGCACGTCAACTCGCTTGCCGCTACGGCAGGTTGCGCGCCATGACGATGCGCTGGACCTGGTTCGTGCCCTCGTAGATCTGGGTGATCTTGGCGTCGCGCATCATGCGCTCGACCGGGTAGTCGCGGGTGTAGCCGTACCCGCCGAGGAGCTGGACCGCGTCGACCGTGACCTCCATCGCCACATCCGACGCGAAGCACTTGGCCGCCGCGCCCTGGAAGGTGAGGTTCTTGTCGCCTCGCTCCGACGCCGCCGCGGCCTGGTAGGTGAGGGCTCGGGCGGCCTCGATCTTCATGGCCATGTCGGCGAGCATGAACTGGATGCCCTGGAAGTCGGCGATCGGCTTGCCGAACTGCTTGCGTTCCTTGACGTAGCCCTTGGCGTAGTCGAGGGCGCCCTGGGCGATGCCGAGGGCCTGGGCCGCGATGGTGATGCGGGTGTGGTCCAGGGTCTTCATCGCGGTGGCGAAGCCGGTCCCCTCGGCACCGATCATGCGGTCGGCGGGGATGCGGACGTTGTCGAGGTAGACCTCGCGGGTCGGGGAGCCCTTGATGCCGAGCTTCTTCTCCGGGGCGCCGAAGGAGACGCCCTCGTCGGACTTCTCGACGACGAACGCGCTGATGCCCTTGCTGCGCTTCTCGGGGTCGGTCACGGCCATCACCGTGTAGTACTCGGAGACGCCCGCGTTCGTGATCCAGCGCTTCACGCCGTTGAGGATGTAGTGGTCGCCGTCGCGGACCGCCTTCGTCTTCATGCCGGCCGCGTCCGAGCCGGCGTCCGGCTCGGAGAGGGCGTACGAGAACATCGCGTCGCCCTTGGCGAGCGGGGTCATGTACCGCTTCTTCAGGTCCTCGGAGCCCGAGAGGATCACCGGGAGCGAGCCCAGCTTGTTCACCGCGGGGATGAGGGAGGAGGACGCGCAGACGCGGGCCACCTCCTCGATCACGATCACCGTGGCCAGCGCGTCCGCGCCGGTGCCGCCGTACTCCTCGGGGACGTGGACGGCGTGCAGGTCGTTCGCCACCAGGGCGTCGAGGGCCTCCTGCGGGAAGCGGGACTCCTCGTCCACCACGGCGGCGTACGGCGCGATCTTCGCCTCGGCCAGTGAACGGATCGCGTCGCGGAGCATGTCGTGCTCCTCTGACGGGCGGTACAGGTCGAAGTCAGCCGATCCGGCCAAGGTCTCTCACGCTCCAAGGACACTGTGATGACGGTGCTCATTACGATGACGGTGCTAATTACTGTTAAGTAACCCAAATTTTAGGGGCCCGCCCACGGGAGGGATACGTGAGCTTGGCGACAGGGGGAAAGGTGCCCGTCAGGACCTCCGACTATGCTCGGGCGCGCATCGCCCCCGTACCCCTTCTGGAGCATTCATGGCCCTCAAGATCACCGTGATCGGCACCGGCTACCTGGGCGCCACGCACGCCGCGGCCATGGCCGAGCTGGGCTACGAGGTGTTGGGTCTGGACGTCGTTCCCGAGAAGATCGAGATGCTCCAACGGGGTGAGGTCCCGATGTACGAGCCGGGGCTCGAGGAGCTGTTGCGCAAGCACGTCGCCGGGATCGAGGGCTCCACCGGGCGGCTGCGCTTCACCATGGACTGGGCCGAGGTCGCGGAGTTCGGCGACGTCCACTTCATGTGCACCAACACCCCGCAGAAGCACGGGGAGTACGCCTGCGACATGTCGTACGTCGACCGGGCCTTCGAGCTGCTCGCCCCGCACCTCACGCGCCCCGCGCTCGTCGTCGGCAAGTCCACCGTGCCGGTGGGCTCGGCGGACCGGCTGGCCGCCTATCTCGCCGCGCACGCGCCCGCCGGCGCGGACGCCGAGCTGGCCTGGAACCCGGAGTTCCTGCGCGAGGGCTTCGCCGTCCAGGACACGCTGCACCCGGACCGGATCGTCGTCGGCGTCCGCAGCGAGCGGGCCAAGAAGTTGCTGCGCGAGGTGTACGCCACCCCGGTCGCGGCCGGATCGCCGTTCGTCGTGACCGACTTCCCGACCGCCGAGCTGGTGAAGACGGCCGCGAACTCCTTCCTCGCCACGAAGATCTCCTTCATCAACGCGATGGCCGAGGTCTGTGAGGCCGCGGACGGCGATGTGGTGAAGCTGGCCGAGGCGATCGGGCACGACGAGCGGATCGGCAAGAAGTTCCTGCGGGCCGGGATCGGCTTCGGTGGCGGCTGCCTCCCGAAGGACATCCGGGCGTTCATGGCGCGGGCCGGTGAACTGGGCGCCGACCAGGCTCTCACCTTCCTCCGCGAGATCGACTCCATCAACATGCGGCGGCGCGGCCAGATGGTCGAGATGACCCGCGAGGCGCTCGGCGGCGGCTCCTTCCTGGGCAAGCGGGTCGCCGTCCTCGGCGCGACCTTCAAGCCGGACTCGGACGACGTCCGCGACTCCCCCGCACTGAACGTCGCCGGCCAGATCCACCTCCAGGGCGGCCAGGTCACCGTGTACGACCCGAAGGGCATGCCCAACGCGCTACGGCTGTTCCCGACGCTCGGGTACGCCGACACCGCCGTCGAGGCCGTACGGGGCGCCGATGTCGTCCTGCACCTGACGGAGTGGCGGGAGTTCCGCGAGCTGGACCCGGCGACACTCGGCGAGGCCGTACGCGCCCGGGTGGTCCTGGACGGCCGCAACGCGCTGGACCCGGCGCTGTGGCGGAAGGCGGGCTGGACGTTCCGGGCGATGGGGCGTCCCACGGCGTAACGCACGGTCGGGGCGGTGGGCCGTCCCACGGCACAACGCACGGTCGGGGCGATGGGCCGTCCCACGGCACAACGCACGGTCGGGGCGATGGGCCGTCCCACGGCACAACGCACGGTCGGGGCGATGGGCCGTCCCACGGCACAACGCACGGTCGGGGCGATGGGCCGTCCCACGGCACAACGCACGGTCGGGGCGATGGGCCGTCCCACGGCACAACGCACGGCTGGACGGACGACGCCGGTCCGGCCGAGGCTCAGTCGGCCGGACCGGCGTCTGGCTGCATTCTGCACCACTGGGCTGTGCTGGGCGCGATGACCGCCCAAGTCGCCTTCTGCGAGGGCTACTTGGACCGATACCTGCGCATCTTCGCGCGCGCCCCGCACACCGCCATCGAGCACCAGCGGCCCTTGCCCGCCGGGCTGCGGTCGTAGTACGCCCAGTGGCAGGTGGGGGCTTCGCAGGCTTTGAGGCGGGGCCAGGTGCCCTCGGCGAGGGACCGGGCGATGGCTGCCGCGATGCGGGAGAGCAGGAGGTCGCTGTCCGCGGGCTCGATGCGTGCGGAGCCGTCGTGCGCGTCGACGGCCACCAACAGCGGGGCCCGCGCGAGGAGTTCGCCGAGCGGGGTGGTCTCGCGGTGCGCGGGATGACCCGCATGGGCGAGCAGGGCCACCCGCAGCGATTCGCGTAGTTCGCGCGCCGACTCCGCCTCCCCCTCCGCGAGTCCGAAGCGTGCGCGGCCATCCTCCGTGTCGAGTTCGTCGGCGCCCGCCTCGATGTCCAGCGTGTTGACCAGGGCCTCGATCAGGGCGAGGTCGCCGGGGGCGGGAACTCTCTCACTCATGCTTGCGACGTTACCTCCAATGCGGGAGCATGCAGTAACCGTTACCCCATAACAACATCTGCAGGTAACCCGAAGGAGTCCGTCATGGCCATCGCCGAGCTGGGTACCGTCGTCCTGGACTGTCCCGACCCGCGCGCGCTCGCCGCCTTCTACGCCGGAATCCTGGGCGGCACCGTCGAGGACGAGGACGGCGGCGACTGGGTGGACCTGAAGCTGCCGGGCGGGCGGACACTGGCGTTCCAGGCAGCCCCCGGACACGTACCGCCGAAGTGGCCCGCGTCCGGCGACTCCCAGCAGTTCCACCTGGACCTGACCGTCACGGACCTGGACGCGGCCGAGAAAGACGTCCTGGCGCTGGGCGCGACGCCGCTGGACACCGAGGACCGCTCACGCGCCTGGCGTGTGTACGCCGACCCGGCGGGGCACCCGTTCTGCCTCTGCGCCTGCTGAGACCGCCCATACCGCCGACACCGCCGACATCAGGGAGCTCACCATGTCCGCCGTCGCACGTTTCCGCTCCACCGTGCTCGACTGCCCCGACCCGCTCGCACTCGCCGAGTTCTACGCCGGGATTCTCGGCGGCACACCCCACGTCGCCCATGACGAGTGGGTCGTCCTCGACATCCCGGACGGGCCGCGGCTCGCCTTCCAACGGGTGACGGAGTACGTCCCGCCCCAGTGGCCGCGCGCGGACCGGCCGCAGCAGCTCCATCTCGACTTCGACTCCGGGGCGACCTGGGAGGAGCTGGAGGTCGCGGAGGCGAAGGCGTTGGCGCTCGGCGCGCGGCCGTTGCACCAGGAGGACAAGGAGAACTTCCGGGTGTACGCCGATCCGGCAGGGCATCCCTTCTGCCTCTGCCGGATCGACCACCCGTAAGCACACCCGCGTTCGTTACCCGTCCAGCTCGGCGATCTTCGCCGTCGACGGCTCGCGGCGCTGCTGCGCGGCGCGGGCCGTGAAGTCGGCGCTGCGCAGGGCGCGTTGGACGTTGCCCCAGCTGAGCAGGGCGAGGTCGGGCTCGGACCAGCCGCGGTGGAGGAGCTCGGCGATGAGGTTCGGGTAGCAGGAGGCGTCGGCGAGGTCCTGCGGGTGGGCGGTGCCGGCGTCGTAGGTGCCGGACAGGGCGACGCACTCGCGGCCCGCGACCTCGTGGACGTGGTCGAGGTGGTCGGCGACGTCCCGGACGGAGGGCCCGGTCTGCTCGGCGGTGAGCGGCACCATGCACAGGCCCTTGGCGGCGCCGACCGCGGCGAGGAGTTCGTCGGAGAGGTTCGCCGGGTGCGGACGCAGCGTGCGGGCGGCGGAGCGGGTGAACAGCACCGGTGCCTTCGAGACCGCCAGCGCGCGGCGGATCGTGCCGTCGGAGGCGCCGGAGAGGTCGGCGAGCACCCCGAGGCGGTTCATCTCGCGCACGACCTCCTCGCCGAACCGGGTCAGCCCGGCCTCGCTCGCCCAGGACACCCCGGCCAGCGTGAGGACCCGTAGACCCAGCGCGTGCAGGGAGCGCAGGATGCCCAGGGAGTCGCCGAGCGCGGCGGCTCCGGCGGGGCCCAGCAGCACGGCGATACGGCCGCAGTGGCGCACGTCGGTGGTCTCGCCGGCGGTGTACGCCAGGCGCAGGCCCTCGGGGTGGGCGCGGACCACCGTGTTGACCAGATCCAGCTGCTCCAGGGTGGCGCCCACCGCCCGGTCCCCGTCGAGGCCCTCGGGCAGGTGCAGCGACCAGAACAACGCGCCGACATGCCCCTCCCGCAGCCGCGGCACATCGGTGTCCACCGAACTCTCCCCCAGCTCCAGGTCGAACCACGGCAGATGCCGCAGCGCCCACGGCAGCCCGCTGTAGCCGTCCGCGACCGGGTGCGCGGCGAGGATGGCGTGCGCGCGCTCCAGCGGGGCGGCGGCCGGGTCGGAGACGGGGTCGTACGGTTCCGCGGTGTCCGGCGGGAAGACCCCGGCGGGGAAGGGCTCGTGGACCAAGTCGTCGAGCTCGCCGACCTCGGTCGTCGCGTGCAGTTGGTCCTGGAGGTCGGCCATGGCGGGGCTCCGTACGTCGTTACGGCAGTACGGTCACCGTCGCACGCCCGCAAGGGGGCTACCTGGTGAGCGGGGCGTTCGGGGTACGGGGGGCGGGACGGCCGGTCACCCGTGGGCCGCCCCGCCCTGAACGAACCGTCCGGTCAGCCGTCCAGCGACTCGATCGTCGCGTTCGACGGCCCCCGCGTCGCCTGGATCTCCCGTGCCACGTCCTCCGCCGCGCCCAGCACCCGTACCGCGTTCTGCCAGGTCAGCTTGGCCAGGTCGGGCCTGGACCAGCCGCGGTCGAGGAGTTCCGCGATGAGGTTCGGGTAGCCGGAGACGTCGTTCAGACCGTCCGGGGTGAAGGCCGTGCCGTCGTAGTCGCCGCCGATACCGAGGTGGTCGACGCCCGCGACCTCGCGCATGTGGTCGAGGTGGTCGGCGACGGTGGAGACGGTCGCGATCGGGCGCGGGTGGAGTTCCTCGAAGGCGTGGTGCACCTTCATCGCCTCTTCGGTGGTCTCCAGGTGGTGCAGGCCGTGCGCGCGCATGTTGTCGTCGGCCGCGACCGTCCAGTCCACGGCGGCCTGGAGCACGAACTTCGGTACGAACGTCACCATGGCCATACCGCCGTTGCCCGGCAGCCGCTCCAGCACGTCGTCGGGGATGTTGCGCGGGTGATCACAGACCGCCCGGGACGACGAATGGGAGAAGATCACCGGCGCCGTCGACGTGTCCAGCGCGTCGCGCATCGTCGTCGCCGCGACGTGCGAGAGGTCGACGAGCATGCCCTCGCGGTTCATCTCCCGCACGACCTCACGCCCGAACGCCGACAGCCCGCCGACCCCCGGTTCGTCCGTCGCCGAGTCCGCCCACGCCACGTTGTCGTTGTGGGTGAGCGTCATGTAGCGGACGCCGAGGGCGTACAACCCCCGCAGCGTGCCGAGGGAGTTGGCGATCGAGTGCCCGCCCTCCGCACCCATGAGGGAGGCGATACGGCCCTCCCCGCGCGCCGACTCCATGTCCGCGGCGGTCAGCGCGGGCGCCAGCTGCTCCGGGTACCGGGCCAGCAACTGCCGTACGCAGTCGATCTGTTCCAGCGTCATCGGCACCGGGTCGGGCAGGTCCGAGCGGACGTACACCGACCAGTACTGCGCGCCGACGCCGCCCTCGCGCAGGCGCGGGATGTCGGTGTGCAGATGGGCGTTCTGGTGTACGGCGATGTCGCGGGCGTCGAGGTCGTAGTTGACCTGCTGGCGCAGCGCCCAGGGCAGGTCGTTGTGTCCGTCGACGACCGGGAACTCGCGGAGCAGCTCCCGGGCTTGATCAAGTGACGTCATCCCTGTGTCCCCCGTGTCCCCCGTGTCCCCCGTGTCCCCCGTCATCCCCGTCACTTCCCGAAACCGAAACCGCTGCCCGAACCCTCGACCTTGGTCCGCAGGCGCTTGCCCTTCTCGGTGGCCTGGTCGTTCAGCTCCTGCTGGAACTCCCGCATCCGGACGAGGAGTTCGTCGTCGTGCGTGGCCAGGATGCGGGCGGCGAGCAGTCCCGCGTTGCGCGCGCCGGCGACCGAGACGGTGGCGACGGGGACACCGGCCGGCATCTGCACGATGGACAGCAACGAGTCCATGCCGTCCAGGTACTTGAGCGGTACGGGCACGCCGATCACCGGCAGCGGACTCACCGAGGCGAGCATGCCGGGGAGGTGGGCGGCGCCGCCCGCGCCCGCGATGATCACCTTGAGGCCACGCCCGTCGGCCTGCTCGCCGTACGTGATCATCTCGCGCGGCATCCGGTGCGCGGAGAGGACGTCGACCTCGTACGCGATCTCGAACTCGTCGAGGGCCTGCGCGGCGCCCTCCATGACGGACCAGTCGGAGTCCGACCCCATGACGATTCCTACGACGGGTCCTGCGACGGAGCTCATTCGGTGATCGTGCCTCTCAGATAGCCGGCTGCGTGGCGGGCGCGGTCCAGGACGTCGTCCAGGACGTCGCCGTAGGTGTTGACGTGGCCCACCTTGCGGCCGGGCTTCACGTCCTTGCCGTACATGTGGATCTTCAGT
This sequence comes from Streptomyces prunicolor, assembly GCF_045162825.1. NCBI lineage: Bacteria > Bacillati > Actinomycetota > Actinomycetes > Kitasatosporales > Streptomycetaceae > Streptomyces > Streptomyces prunicolor. The sequence continues at coordinate 4,361,425 of NZ_CP108676.1, forward strand.
TGGGGGTCCCTGGCCATGCAGTGCAGGTACGCGGAGTACATGTCCGGGTAGTCGCCGCCGAGAACGTTACACATCACGGTCCAGGGGGCCCGTGCGCGCGGATCGCCCAGCGGGAGGTCGAGGACCGCGCGGACGTGGTTCGCGAACTGGCTGGTGATCGCGCCGTCCTGGGTCCAGTGACCGGAGTTGTGCGGGCGCATGGCGAGTTCGTTGACGAGGATGCGACCGTCGCGGGTCTGGAACAGCTCGACGGCGAGATGGCCGACAACCCCGAGTTCCTTCGCGATGCGCAGCGCCATCTCCTCGGCCTGGAGGGCGAGGGACTCGTCCAGGTCGGGGGCCGGCGCGATGACCGTGTCGCAGACGCCGTTGACCTGCTGGGACTCGACGACCGGGTAGGCGACGGCCTGGCCGTGCGGGGAGCGTACGACGTTCGCCGCCAGCTCCCGCACGAAGTCGACCTTCTCCTCGGCGAGCACGGCGACACCGGCACGGAACGGCTCGGCGGCCTCCTCCGCCGAGTCGACCACCCACACGCCCTTGCCGTCGTAGCCGCCGCGGACGGTCTTGAGGACGACGGGGAAGCCGTCCCCCTCCGCCGCGAACGCGACGACGTCCGCCGGGTCGCCGACAAGACGGTGCCGCGGGCACGGCACGCCGATCTCGACGAGCTTCGCGCGCATCACGCCCTTGTCCTGGGCGTGCACGAGCGCGTCCGGGCCGGGGCGGACGGGGATGCCGTCCGCCTCCAGGGCGCGCAGATGCTCGGTGGGTACGTGTTCGTGATCGAAGGTGATCACGTCGCAGCCCCGCGCGAAGTCACGCAGCGTGTCGAGGTCGCGGTAGTCGCCGATGACGACATCGCCGACGACCTGCGCCGCGGACTCCTGAGGGATGTCACTGAGGAGCTTGAATTTGATGCCGAGCGGGATGCCCGCCTCGTGTGTCATACGAGCGAGCTGCCCCCCGCCGACCATGCCGACTACCGGGAACGTCACTCCCCCAGGGTATCGGTCACGCCGGGGCGGCCCGATTTCCGTACCTCTTACCGTTCTTTTCCGGGTCTCTTCCCGACCTGTGAGCCGCTTCACGGGCGGCGGGGGAAAGCGGTGGTTAGCATGGCTGGGTCGAGAATCCGAGAAGACAGGGGCCTGCACAACCATGGAGCCTGGTTCCGAAGGGCCTTTCAAACGGCTCGCCCGCGAGGTCGCCAAGTTCGGCGCGGTGGGCGTGGTGGGCACCGTGGTGAACTTCGCGGTCTCCAATCTGCTGTGGCATCTGACCAGCCTGCAGGCCGTGCGCGCCAACGTGATCGCGACGATCGTCGCCATCGCGTGCAACTACGTCGGCTTCCGGTATTTCACCTACCGGGACCGCGACAAGAGCGCCCGCACCAAGGAACTGAGCCTGTTCCTGGCGTTCAGCCTGGTCGGCCTGGTGATCGAGAACGGCATCCTGTTCGCGGCGATCTACGGCTTCGGCTGGGACAGCTCGCTGCAGCGCAACGTCTTCAAGGTGCTCGGCATCGGCATCGCGACGCTGTTCCGCTTCTGGTCGTACCGCAGCTGGGTGTTCAAGGCGCTGCCGACCGAGGACGAGGACGCTGCCGAGACCGGGGAGCCGGTCGCGGAGCCCTTTCTGAAGCAGAAGCAGAACCCCGAGCCGCTGCCCCGCCCCAAGCAGCACGTGAGCTGAATCCCCCACTCCCGTCCTAGCGGACCGTGGGCTCGTCCTCGTCCACCGGCAGCCGCTTCGTCGGCGGCGTGCGCGACAGGAAGAGCCCGAACACCGGCGGCTGCGCCTGCAGCATCTCCAGCCGCCCGCCGTCCGCCTCCGCGAGGTCACGCGCGACCGCGAGGCCGATCCCGGTGGAGTTACGACCGCTGATCGTGCGCTCGAAGATGCGGGCGCCGAGGTCGGTGGGAACGCCGGGGCCCTCGTCCGTGACTTCCACGACGGACTGGTTGCCGGTGACGCGGGTGCGCAGGGCGACCGTGCCGCCGCCGTGCATCAGGGAGTTCTCGATCAGCGCGGCCAGCACCTGGGCGACCGCGCCCGGGGTGCCGACGGCCTGGAGATGCCGCTTGCCCGAGCTGACGATCGCGCGGCCCACGCCTCGGTAGGCCGGGCGCCACTCGGCGAGCTGCTGCTGGATGACCTCGTCGAGGTCGAAGGAGACGGCGGAACCGGTACGGGGGTCACGCGCGTTCGTCAGCAGCCGCTCCACGACGTCCGTGAGCCGCTCGACCTGCGTCAGCGCGATCGTCGCCTCCTCCTTCACCGTGTCCGGGTCGTCCGTGAGGGTGATCTCCTCCAGGCGCATGGAGAGCGCGGTGAGGGGCGTACGCAGCTGGTGCGAGGCGTCGGCGGCCAGCCTCCGCTCGGCGGTGAGCATACGGGCGATGCGCTCGGCGGAGGAGTCGAGGACATCGGCGACCCGGTCCAACTCCGGGACGCTGTACCGCTTGTGCCGGGGGCGCGGGTCACCGGAACCGAGCCGCTCGGCGGTCTCCGCGAGGTCGGTGAGCGGCGAGGCGAGCCGGTTGGCCTGCCGTACCGCGAGCAGTACGGCGGCCACCACGGCGAGCAGCGCGACGGCGCCGATGATGAGCAGCGTCCGCCCGACCTCACGGGTGACGGTCGAGCGCGGCTCCTCCACGGTGACCGTCTCGCCCTCCTCGCCCTTGGCGGTGGAGCGGATGACGTCACCGGTCGGCTTGGTGCCGACCGCGATCACCGGGTCGCCCGGGATCCGGATCACGGCGTACCGATCCTCCGTGACCTGCGTACGCAGCACCTCGGAGTCGACGATCTCCGCCCCGAGAATCCGACTGTCCACGATGCTGGCCAGCCGGAGCGCCTCGGAATCCACCCGTTCCTGGGCGCTGTTGCTGATCGTGCGTGTCTCGACGATGACGAGGGAAACACCGAACACGGCGATCACCACGAGCACCACAGCGAGGGTGGACTGAATAAGACGACGACGCACGGCCACTCTCCGAGAAACGGCGACTTCAGCGCCCCGAAAGGGGCGCGGGGAACTGCGCGACCAGCCCTAGACGGCGGCCAGTCGCGCACACCACACCAGCCACCCACGTCGCAACGCGCGTAGCCGACCTAGCTCTTCTCGAACCGGAACCCGACACCCCGCACAGTGGCGATGTACCGAGGGTTGGCCGCATCGTCACCGAGCTTCTTCCGCAGCCAGGAGATATGCATGTCGAGGGTCTTGGTGGACGACCACCACGTCGTGTCCCACACCTCGCGCATCAACTGGTCCCGGGTGACAACCCGCCCGGCATCCCGCACAAGCACCCGCAGCAGGTCGAACTCCTTGGCGGTGAGCTGGAGTTCCTCGTCGCCCATCCACGCACGGTGGGACTCGACGTCGATACGGACGCCGTGCGTGGCGGGCGGCTGCGCGGGCTCCGCGGCGCCGCGCCGGAGCAGCGCCCGGACGCGGGCGAGCAGTTCGGCGAGCCGGAAGGGTTTGGTGACGTAGTCGTCGGCGCCCGCGTCGAGGCCTACGACGGTGTCCACCTCGTCGGCGCGCGCGGTCAGGATGAGGATGGGGACGGTGTGGCCCTCGGCGCGCAGTCGGCGGGCGACTTCCAGGCCGTCCATACCGGGCAGGCCCAGGTCCAGGACACACAGGTCGATGCCGCCCTGGATGCCGGCATCGAGGGCTGTCGGTCCGTCCTCGCGCACCTCGACCTCGTAGCCTTCCCGTCGCAAAGCGCGGGCCAGCGGCTCCGAGATGGACGCGTCGTCCTCGGCGAGCAGTACACGGGTCATGAGCTGATGGTAGTCCGCCTTGGACAGCGGTCGAGGTGTGATCGCCACGAGTGATTCTTACCTTGGGGCAAGTCGGATTCGCTGCCGTGAAGAATTCGGGTCGAACCTGTGTCTGTGCGATGCGATCCTTGCATTCACCTTCGAAAGACCGACCATGGTTCCACTATTCCCTGTGATCGATGTCTCAAGTCCTTCCATATCCGGCGGTGTCCTGCCGTATGGTGGCCTGACCGCCTGTAGTGACACTGAAGACCTTTGGCGAGCATTTACAGCTGAAGGTCTCTTTTGTGTGCTGCCCTCTCAACCAGCACGGCCCGACCAGCAAGGATCGATCATGGCGTCCAGCCTGACGAAGGACTCGGTGACTCCGGGCACCCCCGGTTCCGATACGACCTTCTTCGGCCACCCCCGCGGACTGGCCACTCTCTTCATGACCGAGATGTGGGAGCGATTCTCCTACTACGGCATGAAAGCTCTGCTCCCGCTGTACCTGGTGGCACCGGGCGGCCTGCACATGAGCGCGGCCACCGCTACCGCGATCTACTCGGTGTACCTGTCCCTCGTGTACCTGCTCGCCCTGCCCGGCGGCTGGTTCGCGGACCGTGTCCTCGGCCCCCGCAAGACGGTCGCCGTCGCCGGCGTGATCATCATGCTCGGCCACCTCACCCTGGCCCTCCCGTCCTCGGGCACGTTCTTCGCGGGCCTGGGCCTGGTGGCGGTCGGCTCCGGTCTCCTGAAGGCCAACATCTCGACGATGGTCGGCCACCTCTACGAGGGCCCGGACGACCCGCGCCGTGACGGCGGCTTCACGGTCTTCTACATCGGCATCAACATCGGCGCGTTCGCCGCGCCGCTGGCCATCGGCACCATCGGCGAGAACTACAACTGGCACCTCGGCTTCGCGCTCGCCGCGGTCGGCATGGCCATCGGCCTCGCCCAGTACCTGCTCGGCACGAGCCACCTCAGCTCCCGCTCGGACCTCGTCCCCAAGCCGCTGTCCGCCGAGGAGAAGGCGGCCACGCTGCGCAAGTCGGGCCTGTGGGCGGCCGTCGCCGTCGTCTTCTACGCGATCGTCGGCTTCTCCGGCCACTACACGCTGAACTGGCTGCTGGTCCCGATCACGATCGCCGGCCTCCTCATCCCCGTCCTGGTCATCGCCCGCATCAAGCGCGACAAGGACCTCGACCGCGCCGAGCAGTCGAAGATGTCCGCGTACATCTGGTTCTTCGTCGCCGCGGCCGTCTTCTGGATGATCTACGACCAGGGCGGCTCGACGGTGTCCCTGTTCGCCGACTCCTCGGCGAAGAACACCGTCTTCGGCTGGAACTTCCCGATCTCCTGGTACCAGTCGGTCAACCCGGTCCTCATCATGGCCCTGGCCCCGGTCTTCGCCTGGGCCTGGCTGGCCCTGGCCCGCCGGGGCAAGGAGCCGAGCACGGCGACCAAGTTCGCGATGGGCCTGGTCCTGATCGGCGCGTCCTTCTTCCTCTTCCTGGCCCCGCTCGCGATCGCCGACGGCGGTCACAAGGCGGCGGCGATGTGGCTGGTGGCGATCTACTTCGTCCAGACGGTCGGCGAGCTGACCCTCTCCCCCGTCGGCCTCTCCGTCACCACGAAGATGGCCCCCGCGAAGTACGCCTCCCAGATGATGGGCGTCTGGTTCCTCGCGGTGACGGCGGGCGACGCCACGACGGGCCTCCTGTCCATCGCCGGCGTCGACCTGAACAAGACGGGCATCGTCGCGTTGCAGGCCGCCCTCGCGGTCCTGGCGGGCGCGGCGGTGTGGATGTACCGCAAGAGGGTCAAGGAACTCATGGGCGACGTGCACTGACGTTCGTCCACTGACGTTCGTCCACGGCTACGTGACAAAGGGCCGCTGCATCCCTCGGGATGCGGCGGCCCTTTCTGTGTCCCCGGCGTTCTCCAGTGAACGTCGGGCCCGCGCTCGTCTACCGCAGCCGCCTCCGTCCCGGCAGGAACGTGAACACCGCCACGCCCAGCAGGATCGCCGTACCGGAGACCAGGCCGAGCGCTTTCAGGCCGCCGTGGCTGTCCGAGCCCGTCTCCGCCAAGCCGCCGGAGGACGATGTCGACGTCGACGTACCGCCCGTCGTGGTGGAACCGGACGCGCCGCTCGCCTGTTCCGTCGTGTCGAGGGTCAGGGAGACCTCCGACTTCGTGGGTGTGCAAGTCGTCGTCGTGCCAAGGGCGCTGACCGTGAGGACGCCGGGTGACAGCGTCGACGTGCCGCTCGCGCCCGGTTTGTAGGTACCGGTCAGGTCCGGGATGTCGATCGGGTCGCCGGACTTGATGGCGGCGGAGTTGGTCGGGCCCTCGACATGGACCGTGCCGCTGTCGGCGCCGCCCAGGACCACCTCCATCGACGGTTTCACGGAGTCCGCCGGGATGTCGGCCGGACTGTCCATCACCGACCCGTTGAACTTCACGGTGAGGTCGTAACTCCCGCCGTCCTTAGTGGCGTTGATCTGCACGGGCGAGGTCGCGCTCTTGTCACCGATCGGCGTCTTGCACGCGTAAGGGACGGAGACCTCCTTGCCGGTGAAGTCCGTCTGACCGGTCCCGGTGCCGTCGCTGGAACTCGCCGACACAGACGCGGATGTGGATGCCGATGCCGACTCGGAATCCGAGTCACTGGGCGACGGAGACGCCGACGTCGAGTCCGATGCGGTCGGCGACGTACTCGACGAACTGCCGTCCCCCGCCGTCACGTTGATCGTCGCCGAAGGCGAGACCGTCGCCGTCGGCGCGCACTTCGTGTCCGTCGAGAACGCGTTGACCGTGTACGCGTCCGGTGTCAGCGTCACCGACCCCGCTGTCGTCAGTTTCAGCGTGCCCTTCATGTCGGACAGGGTCATCGCCGCGCCCTTGGGGATCGCCGGGTTCGTGCGCGGGCCCAGCATCGCGATGTCGGCGGTCTGCGCGCCGCCCGCCTTCAACGTCCCGGACGGCTGGACCGAGTTGGCGGGCAGGTCGATGATGTCGGGGTTCTTGGACGCGGCCTGGGTGAACTTCCAGACGACGTCGACCGTGTCGCCCACCTTCGCCGTGGCGGGCGCGGTGATCTCGACCTTGGTGGTGCCGTCGACCGGGTCGATGCCGGCGGGCGGCACGCAGTGGGTGGCGTAGGACACCTCGGCGGCCTGCGCGGCCTGGGCGCTCAGGCCGAGCGCGAGGCCCGCACCGCCGAGGACCAGCGCGAACGCGGCCGCGCCCGCTCTCCGTACACCGCCTCCGCCGGCCGGGATGACTCTCCTTCGCTTGCTCACGTAGGTCCCTTCCTGGTGGGAGTCGTCGGACTCGTCGGGCTGTCGTCGTGCGGTGCGGAGAGTCGACCGGCCGCCGTGCCCGGATCCGAATCCGGGGTGAACCACGGCAGGGTCGAGGTCGTAGGGGCGGCCTCAGCCGCTTCCCGGGGCGTGGGCGCCTTGCCGAACTTCGGCATACGCAAGGTGACTTGGGCAGGCACGTGCAGGCTCCGGTGCCGGGGCGGGCCCATGCTGCGGGCCGCCTTGCGTGGCCGTAGCCGGTCCACCACGGCCATCCCGACGCGGAACACCGCCGCCGGTACGACCACGCAGAGCAGGATCCAGAACAGGGTCACGCCCCAGGGGCGGCCGACTCCCCATGGTTGTTCGGCGAGGACCCGGCCGCCGTACTTCATCGAGACGGTGTAGTCGCCGTGCGCTCCGGCCGAGAGTTCTACGGGGAGTTTGATCTCCGCCTTCCCGCCGGGCGCGATCGTGCCGTTGAACTGCTGGTCGTCCCACTGCGGCGCGAACACCCCGTGGGAGGTGCCGACTTGGAACAGGGGGTTCTTGACGGCGGTCGAGCCTGCGTTGCCCACGGTGAAGACCAGCGTGCGGGACGGTGGCGCCCCGAACCAGGTCAACAGCCCGCTCGAACCGTCCAGTCGGGGGTCGGAGATGACCGACAGCCGTCCGGTCGACGGCTCCGCGGGGAGTGGTTCGACCGCGTGGCCGGCCACCTGGAAGACCGTGTCCGCCGACGCGCTCGCCCCCGTCACCGTCGCCACATGCACCACGCACGGGCACGGCACCGGCGGTTCGGACACCGGCAGCTTCTTGCTGAAGATGCCCTTGGCGTCCGTCGTGACGGCTCTACCGTCCGCGTTGGCACAGGAGTTGGTGCCGCCGATCACCCCGCGCGCGGGCGTCGCCTGTCCGCAGATCAGCACCATCAGCAGGGCGTGCGCCCGCCAGCCGCTCCCGGAGACGGTGATCGAACCGCCCGCCCCTGCTTGTGTTTTGGAGAGCTTCACCGTCGGCCCACCCGCCGCCGCGGCAGTTGTCGCCCCCGCCAACGGCAGCAGAAGCAGCGCGAGCACCGCCACCAGCGCCGGAATCCGCACCTTGCCGCTCACATCCCCGCTCCCGTCAACTCGGCCTGCGTGTACGGGTGTTCGGCCTTCGCATCGTCCTCATCCGTACGGCGCCGTCGACGTCGTAGTCGCAGCCGTAGTCGTACGAGAAGCAGCGCGGCCCCCGCCGTCAACGCGCCCCCGGCCCCCGCCACCGCTCCCCACGGCACGAACCGTGTCGACACGTCCGCCGTATCGCGTGCGCCGCCTGTCGCCGTGACCGTGAGGTGTACGTCGACCGCGTCCAGGGTGGGGTGGTCGGGCCAGGGTTCGGTGAGCTTGAGGCGTTGGCCTGGCGGGAGTTGGACCGGGAGGGTGCGGGGGGTGCGGTCCAGGAGGGTGCCGAAGACGCCGGTGGCGTGGACGGCGAGTTTCGGGGCGAGGGGGGTGGTGCCGCGGTTGACCAGTTCGTAGGTGATGCGGTCGCCGTGGACAGCCACATGTTCGATGGTCAGCGCGGACAACATCGGTCCGGATACGTGGAGTTGGAGTCGTGCCGTCACCTCGCGACCACGCGCGTCCCGCGCGACGATCGTGGCGGTGTGGTCGCCGGGGGCGGCTGTCGTCGGGACGTTCACCGTGAAGGGGATGTCCGCCCGGGTACGGGCCGGTACCCGAACTCCCGTGTCGGCGAAGGTGATCGGGATGCCGGTGGCGCGCAGTCGTACGGTGACCGGGTGGGTGGTGGGGTTGGTCACGGACACCGTGTCCTGGAGGGGCGTGCCGGGCTCGCCCTCGGCGTAGAACGTCGGGCGTCCGCCGCCCGCGGGCGCAACGGTCCATCCCTCGGCGGCCGTTGCGGTCGGTGCGGCCGCAAGGAGGGCGAGGAGGGACAGGCCCAGGACGCGGGCGGTCGACGACAGCATGGGCGGCTCCAGCGGGCTCAGGGCTGTCAGCGACGGGCGCGGGCCGTCTGGTTGCGCCGGGTCAGCCACAGGGTGCCCGCCGCGCCCGCGAGCAGGACCGTGCCGCCGAGCGTGCCGAGGGCGATGACGGAGTCGTCGGGGCCGGTCTTCGGGAGCGTGCCGCTGGAGTCCGTACCGGTGCCGGAACCGGTGGAGCCCGTGGAGCCCGTCGAGCCCGTGGAGCCCGTCGAGCCCGTCGAGCCCGTCGAGCCGCTGGATCCCGACGAACCGCCTGCCGCCGTCACGTCCAGCGTGAGGGACGGGCCGGGGCTGTTGGTGGGGGTGCAGGTCGTCGTCGTACCGAGGGCCTTGATGGTGAGGACGGCCGCGGTGAACGTGACCTTGCCGGTCGCCTTCGGGGTGTACGTGCCCGTCAAGTCGTTGATTTTGATGGGGGTGTTGGCGGGGATCGCGGCCTGGTTGGCCGGGCCCGACACCGCGACCGTGCCGCTGTCGGCGCCGCCCAGTTTGATGGTGGCGCTCGGGCTCATCGCGCCCTTGCCGAGTTCGACGGGGCTGGACGAGACGCCCTTCTGCCAGGACATGGTGAGCTGGTAGCCGCTGCCGCTCTTGACACCCTTGATGTCGATCGGCGAGACGGCGGTCTTGACGCCGATGGGCGTCTGGCACTTGTAGTTGACGTCGACCACGTCGGCCCGGGCTGCGGGGGCGGCCATGAATAACGCCGAGCCGGCCAGGGCCGCGACGGACGCGAGCGCTGCGGTTCGTTTCTGGTACGACACGGTCCCCTCATTCCTGACGGCACATCAGATCGGCCGTCAAGGTACGCCCGGGGTCGTGAGGAAGGAAGACAAGGCGCACGCCGGAGTTGTGACGATCCGGCGTACGTGAGGGGGTGATTGAGGAGGGGTGAGCGGGAAGGAGGGGGCGAGCGGACGGGGCGGGCGGGCCGATCGGGGTGACCGTGGGTAACCCAAGGTGAGCGTCGGCCTGGCAGACCGGCGGACCGACCGAGCAGGGCGGACGGGCCCTACGCGGGCGCGCCCAGCTCCGCCCAGACCGTCTTGCCGGTGACTCCCGGGGCGCGGACGACTCCCCAGTCCAGGCACAGCCGCTGCACGATGAACATGCCGTGGCCACCGGGGCGGCCCGCGCGGTGCGGGGTTCTGGGGGCGGGCTGGCCCGTGCCGCGGTCGGAGACCTCGACCCGGATCACCTTCTTGTCGCAGGTGATCCACATCTCGTCCGGGCCTTCGGCGTGCAGACAGGCGTTGGTGACCAGCTCGGAGACGACGAGGAGCACGTCCTCGGCGGCGGCACGCCGGTCGGCGCCCTCGGCGGGCAGCCAGCCCCAGGCGTACAGGGCCTGGCGGGCGAAGTCGCGGGCCAGCGGTACGACCCCGCTCTCGCCCGCGAAACTGAGCCTGCGGGTGTCCCGGCCCACGGCCGGTTCGGCGTCGTCCCCGACGGACGGCACGGCAGCGCCTCCGGCGGGCGCCTCCGCGGCGCCACCGGACTCCGGGCGGTCGCCCGGCGGGTAGGGCCGGGTGGTGCTCATCAGCGCTTCACCTCACCGATTCACCGGTTCACGATTCACAAGTCGGTACGGGTTCAAGAGTCAGTCGGTACGTGTTCAAGAGTCAGTACGTGGATCAGGAACGATTTCGTCGCTCACGGTCTCGACAGGTTCAGATGTTCTCCTGCCCGAGCGAACCGGCAAAACACCCCTTACTCGGCACGGAAGACGAGGCACGGGGAATCCGCCGGTCGCGCGGGGAGGAACGGGGCTCAGCCGGACTCATCGGCGAGGGCGGCCCCAAGGGTGTCGTGGACGGTGAAGACCGCATCCGCCCCGGTGATCTCGAACACGCGCGCCACCGCGGGCTTCATCCCCGCGAGGTGCACCCCGCCGCCTGCGGCATCCGCCTTCAGGCGCGCGCCGAGCAGTACGTTCAGACCCGTGGAGTCGCAGAACTCCAGCCGTGAGCAGTCCACGACGAGCCGTGCGTACCCATGGGCGAGCAGGTCCTCCAGCGGCTCGCGCAACAGATCGGCGGTGTGGTGATCCAACTCACCCGCCGGTGTCACGACAGCGCTCAGGCCCTGTTTCCGCACCTCGACCAGAAGCCGGCCAGACTGTGCGCTGCCGACCGTCCCGCGGTCCATGCCGTCTCTCTCTCCCGAGGTCGTGGCTGTTGACGTTCGCCCTGGAACACTACGCCTTCCTCACACTCTCCAACACCCGAACAACCGCCCATAAATGGACATATGGGTGCACAGCGCACTTGCGGCGGGCTCCGGAAAACGGGTAGGGCTAGTAGAGACAAGTATTTGGACATTCGATACGACGGACAAGTCCGGCCACCGACCGGCTCTCGCCCCGACTGTCGATACGACCGACCGACCGACACGACCGGCTTTGGAGGCGCCGCACTCCGCAGTGCACGCACCGGCTTCGGCAGCCATATGCCGAGAACGATGGAGGACGCCATGTCACCCCGGCTCGACGCATCGCCTACCCCGACAGCGACGTCGACACCCCCACCGGCACAACTGGATCCCAATCCCATCGAGGGGCTCCCCGAGATCCCCCCGTACGACGAGATCGGCGCCGTCGACGCACGGGCGCTCTCCAAGACCCTCTTCGAGCGCCTGGAATCGCTCGAGGAAGGGACGCACGAGTACTCGTACGTCCGCAACACGCTCGTCGAGCTCAACCTCGCGCTGGTCAAGTTCGCCGCCTCCCGCTTCCGCTCGCGCAGCGAGCCGATGGAGGACATCATCCAGGTCGGCACCATCGGCCTGATCAAGGCGATCGACCGCTTCGAACTCAGTCGCGGCGTCGAGTTCCCCACCTTCGCGATGCCAACCATCATGGGTGAGATCAAGCGCTTCTTCCGCGACACCTCGTGGTCCGTGCGCGTCCCGCGCCGCCTTCAGGAACTCCGGCTCGACCTGGCCAAGGCCGGCGACGAACTGGCCCAGCAACTCGACCGCGCCCCCACGGTGGCCGAGTTGGCGGAGCGCCTGAAGCTCTCCAGGGACGAGGTCGTCGAGGGCATGGCGGCGTCAAATGCCTACACCGCCAGCTCACTTGACGCCCAGCCCGAGGAGGACGACTCCGAGGGCGCGCTGGCGGACCGGATCGGCTACGAGGACCACGGGCTCGAAGGCATCGAGTACGTCGAGTCGTTGAAGCCGCTGATCGCCGAACTCCCGCACCGGGACCGGCAGATCCTCTCCCTGCGCTTCGTCGCCAACATGACGCAGTCGGAGATCGGCGACGAACTGGGCATCTCGCAGATGCATGTGTCGCGGCTGCTGTCGCGGACACTGGTGCGGCTGCGGAAGGGACTTACGGTCGAGGAGTAGGCCCCGACTTGATTTTCCGGGAGCTGGTCTTCCCGGTCTTCCTGGTCTTCCCTGCCTGTGCTGAGCGCGGCGCGCGTGTGCGTGCGCCGCGCTCAGGCCGTTCCCGGCGTGTTTCGGATCATTCGGAGCGTCGGTCAACTCGCCTCCCGGCTACGGTTGTTGCCCATGACAGCCACCGAGCCGGACACCACGGACATCGACGAGGCCTTGATCCGGGATCTGTTGCGCGAGCAGTACCCGGAGCTGGCGGATCGCCCCCTGAAGCTCGGCGCGCTCGGCTGGGACAACCAGGTGTGGCGGCTCGGCGACGACCTGGCCGTCCGATTGCCGTGGGCGACGGAGTCCGCGGACGCGCTGCTGCTCAAGGAACACACCTGGCTGCCCGCTCTCGCCCCGCACCTTCCCCTGCCGGTCCCGGTCCCGCAGCACCTCGGTGAACCCTCGGAACGTTTTCCACGCCCCTGGCTCATCACCACCTGGGTACCGGGCGAGCCCGCCGACCGCGCGCCCGTGACGCGCGGCGCGGAAGCGGCCGTAGCGCTGGCCGCCTTCCTGACCGCGCTGCACCGCCCCGCCCCCGAGGGAGCACCCGGGGGACGGGACCGCGGCGGCCCGCTGGCCGACCACGCCGAAGGCTTCGCCCTCGGGCTCGCCTCGGCCACCGAACTGGGGCTGATCCGCGACCCGGACGCCGTACGGAGGGTCTGGGAGGACGCCGTAGCCGCACCCGAGTGGACGGGCCCGGCGCTGTGGCTCCACGGTGACCTGCATCCGGCCAACGTCCTGACCACGAACGGCACGTTCGCCGGCGTGATCGACTTCGGCGACCTCTGCGCCGGTGACCCCGCCTACGACCTCGCCGCCGCGTGGATCCTGCTGCCGGACGGCGCGGCGGACCGCTTCCACGAGGCCTACCGTCCGACCCCCGACCCCGCGACCCTGCGCCGCGCACGGGGCTGTGCGGTGCTGCGCGCGCTCGCCGGCCTCCACATCGGGCACGCCGGCGACCACGGCCGCCCCGGGGGCAAGTCCACGTGGGGGCCACCGGCCCATGCTTCGCTACGGCGCCTCGTCGCATCGCCGACGGGAGGTTGAGAAAAGGGGGCTCAACTGCCGGAGCACGGTGGTAGGACAGGGACCGGCAGTACGGACAACGGCCGGGGCGCGGGCCGAACGAGCCACTGCGGGACGGGAGTTGGGCATGGCGGGCACCACTGGCATGGCGGCACAGAACATCGACGAAGTTGTGGACGGGCTCGCGGAAATCGTGCGGGAGGCAACGGATGCCGGTGACCGGGTCGGATATTTCGCGGCGCTGTACCGCCAGGTGACCGTCGAGATCCGCAAGGCCATCCACGCCGGGCAGTTCGAGGACGGCCCCCGGATGGACCGCTTCGACACGCTCTTCGGCAACCGTTACTTCGCCGCGTACGACGCCTGGCGCCGTGACCGGAGCGGGCCGCGCTGCTGGCGCGAGACGTTCGGGCTGCTCGACGACGGCGACACCGTCATCGTCCAGCACCTGGTCCTCGGCGTGAACGCCCACATCAACCTCGACCTGGCCGTAGCCGCCGCGCGGACGAGCCCCGGCGCGGACATCCACGCGTTGCAGCACGACTACCTGCTGGTCAACGACATCCTCGCGGGGGTGGTCCTGGTGCTGGAGGACTCGGTGGGCGCCGTGTCCCCCCTCCTGTCCCTGCTGGACAAGGTCGGAGGCCGCACGGACGAGGAGATCCTGGACTTCAGCGTCGTCCAGTCCCGGCAGGAGGCCTGGTACAACACGGTGCTGCTGGCGGGCCAGACGGAGGCGCAGCGCGAGGTCACCATCGAACGGCTTGATGTCCGGGCTGCGGTGCTCGCGCGGTTGATCGCCCGGCCGGGCCTTCTCGTCCGCCCGGCGCTTGAGCTGATCCGTCACACGGAGAGCGGTGATGTGGCGGCTGTCATCGCGCATCTGGACGGGGCGATGGAGCGGGCGTCCGCCGGGCGGGAGGCGAGCTGAGGCCCGGCGGATCGGCCCTCCGCCTCCGGTCTCAGGGGCCCTCGGTGAACAACTCCCGCGCGTCGGTGATCTCGTGGGAGCGGTCGAACCAGGTGCCGAGTTCGTCCAGGTCGGTGGAGGCGAGGATGCGGTCGCGGACGTCGGCGGGGACGTCGATCTGACGCCGTTGGAGGGTACGGAGAATGGCCTCCGCCCACCCCTCAGCGCGCCCCACCTCCCGGCCTTCTTCCCGGCCTTCACCTCGCACCTGCTCCGCCAGCGGGTGCCGCCAGAAGTACTGGATCGCCGTCATCAGGTCCCTCCACATCTGCTGGGCCTGGCGGTCTGCCAGGCACGAGTCGACGAACTGCACGAAGACCGCGGCACTGTCCGGGTCGATGGTCCGCAGGGCGGTGGCCAGGTTTTCCAGTATGGCGGCGGCCTGCGGGCCACGGCCATGCGTCATGGCGGAAAGCACCGCAAGGGGTACGTCCCGTTCGGCCTCCCGCTCGTCCACGATCACCGGCACGTTGTCCGGCCCGAGGACGAAGGGGCGCACCGTCAGCGAGGGGCACCCGCGCACCCCGAGATGGATGGGCTCCGCCGCCCAGCGGGCCGTGGCGCTGTTCTGGGTGATGACGATGAGCACTGGTTCGCAGCGGTACTTCTCGTGCAGGTAGCTGAGGTAGTACGGCCAGCTGCTGCGTTTCCTGTCGTCCGGCTTGCCCTGTGATTCGACGACCAGGAGGTAGGCACCGTCGTCGGTCTCCGCCCGGAGCAGCGTGTCCACGCGTTTCTCGACCGGTTCGATCTCGGTGAGGTCCACGTTCATGGCGGCGAACTCACGCGGTTCGGGGAAGGGGATGCGTAACACGCTCTGCAGGGCGCGGGTGAGAAGCGCGGGGTCCTTCTGGAAGATCCGGTGCAGCGCTTCGTGGGACGAGCTGACCACTACGCCGCCTCCAGTTCGCACCACACGTACTTGCCGCGCTGCCCGTTCCTCGACAACGGCTGCCACCCCCAGCAGTCGGAACAGGCCCGCACCAGCGCCAGCCCTCTCCCTGCCTCGGCGTCCAAGAGCTCCCCCAACTGCCCCGGCGGTTCAGGGGGTTCGGGGTCCGCGTCCCACGCCCCGACACGCAGCACCCCCGCCGACCAACGCACGCGGAGCATCACCGGCCCCTTGGTGTGGAGTACGGCGTTAGCCACCAACTCCGTTGCGAGGAGTTCGGCGGTGTCCACGACCCGGATGAGGCCGTGCGCGGTGAGGACCAGGCGGAGGGTGCGGCGACAGACGGTGACGGCACGGCGATCGTGCGGCACGGAGAGGGAGTACTCCCAGGGTTCGGGCTCGGTTTCGGGCATGGGGCAGCTCCGGACGGGGTGAGGTGGGTGATGGGCGCGGGCGGTGGCATTGCCGCAGCCGTCATGGCAGGGCGGAGCGGTGCGCTTCCGTAGGGTGTGCGTCGCATCACCGACAGTAGGGTGTAAATTCGTACCCTCGCAACCGCCTCGCGTAATCTGACCCCGAACGAGGAGTCCCAGAGAGGCAGTTACTCGGATGACCATGCGGAGCCAGCCCACCGCCCGACACGTGCGTCTGGGTTCCGAGTTGCGCAAACTGCGGGAGGCCGCAGGCAAGCCGGCCAAAGAGATCGCCGGGCTCCTCGGGTCGAGTTCGGCGCACATGAGCCAGATCGAAGCCGGGAGTTCAGCGATCAGTGAGGAGCGCCTACGCAGGTTGGCGGCTCACTGCGCCTGCACGGACGAGGAGTTGATCGAGGCCCTTGTAGCGATGGCGACCGAGCGCACACGCGGGTGGTGGGACGAGTACAAGGGAGTCCTGCCCCAGGTGAACCTGGACGTGGCCGAGGCGGAGCACCATGCGAAGTTCCTGCGGGAAGTCGTCATCACACACGTCCCCGGGCTGCTCCAGACACCGGACTACGCGCGGGCCGTCTTTGGCTACATGCGCCCTGAACTGCCGGAGAGTGAGCTGGCACCCCGGGTGGACCACCGGATGAAACGGCGAGCCGTCATCGAGGGCGACGACCCGACCCCGTACGAGACGATCGTCCACGAGTTCGCCCTGCGCATCCGCGTGGCCGACCGCCAGGCATCCATCGCTCAACTCCGCCGCATCCTGGCCGAGATCGAGCAAGGGCACGCCTCCGTGCGTGTCATCCCCATCGACCAGGACGACTTCGCCGGTGCCGGCGCCTCGATGATGTACATGGGCGGTCCACTGGCCCAACTGGACACCGGGCTCAGGGACACCCCAGGTGGGACCATGTTCATCGATGCCGAAGCACAGTTGAAACGGCTCCGAACACTCTTCCGTAAAGTGGAGAAGGCGTCGCTGGAACCCACGGCGTCACGGGACTTCATCCACCACCTGACGAAGGAACTGTGAGACGCATCATGAGCCACGCCCTGCACTGGCAGAAGTCCACGTTCTCGGACGGCGGCGAAGGCAACACCTGCGTCGAACTCGCCGCCACCCCTACCACCCTCCACCTCCGCGAAAGCGACACCCCCCACACCCAACTCACCACCACCACCGCCCCGTTGACCCACCTCATACGCAGCCTGAAGTCGGGCCTGTTCCGCACCTGAGCACACCCGCCCTGGGGGGGATATCCCCCATCGCGATCCTGGGGCACACCGGATCGCCCCCGCCGGAGGCCGAAACTAGCGTTCAGCCATGACTTCGGCCCTGCGGAAGCACCTCGCCATGGCACTCGGTGTCGCCACGCTGCTCGCCGCCGAGATGGGCACTGCCGTAGCCCAGCCCGCCGGTACCGCCCCTGCGGAGCAGCTGCGTCAGGACGCCAAGGCGATCCACGCCCTCGGTGTCAGCGGAGTGCAGGCCCGTACGGTCGCGCCGAACGGCAGGGAGTCCGTCGCCGCCAGCGGTACCGCCGACCTGAACACCGGCCGCCCGGTCCGCTCCGACGGCTACTTCCGTATGGCCAGCACGTCCAAGACGCTGGTCGCCACCGTGGTGCTCCAACTGGACGCCGAGGGCAGGCTGTCGCTGGACGACACGGTCGACCACTGGCTGCCAGGTGTGGTGCGGGGCAACGGCAACGACGGCACCCGCATCACCATCCGCCAACTGCTCCAGCACACCAGCGGAATCCACGACGACCTCCCCGGATACACCACACCGGAGGAGTACTTCCAGCAGCGCTACGCCGTCTACAGCCCCGAGCAGTTGATCGCCCGCGCCATGACCCACGCACCGGACTTCCCACCGGGCGAGGGCTGGAGCTACTCCAACACCGGTTACGTCCTGCTCGGCACCATCATCCAGAAGGCCACCGGCCAGCCCGCCCACCAGGAGATCGACGACCGTATTCTCCGTCCGCTCGGCCTCAACCAGACCCGCTGGGGCGGTACTTCGTCCACCCTGCCCCGACCGCACGCGAAGGCCTATCAACTCTTCGGGCCCGATTCCTTGGTGGACGTCACCGAGCAGATACCGGTGGACTACGAGAACCTCTCGTACGTCACGACCACCCGCGACGAGAACACCTTCCTCCGCGCACTGCTCGTCGGCCGCCTGCTGCCCCCGCGACAACTCGCCGAGATGAGGCGAACCGTCCCCGTGAGCGCGGAGGTCCAACTGCTGTGGCCCGGCGGCCGATACGGACTCGGCCTGGCCGAACGTCCCCTGAGTTGCGGAGGAACCTACTGGAGTCACGAGGGCGGCGACGGCGGCTACATCACCCTCAACGGCGTCACCGGCAACGGCAGTCGAAGCGCCGTGGTCTCCATGTCCGAGGCCCGCGGCGACACCCTGGACCACATCCTCGCCCAGGAGAACGCGGCCAGCGCCCTGATCGACCACGCGTTGTGCGCCGGGACCCCCAACACCCCGTAGTCAGAGCAGAGTTACCGGGTTGCTCAGCGCCGCCATCCGCCCTCCCGGATGACGCACCTCGAGTTGACCCACCTCGTACACGGCAAGAAGTCAGGCCTGTTCCGCGCCCGCGCTCGGGCGAACTGCTCAGACCTGTCACGGAGTTCAGGATCACCAGGGACGCCTGGAACACTGGCTCGATGTTCAGCCAGAGCATCGTGGCCGTGTCCACCGAACCGACCGTGGAGCTGTTCGTCGCACAGACCCCGGGACCCGCCGAGCGCACCCTGCTGGTGATCCACGGCGGTCCTGACTGGGACCACACCTACCTGCGCGAACCGCTCGCCCAGCTCGCCGGTCGCCGTCGGGTGATCCTGGCGGACCTGCGCGGCTGCGGGCGTTCCACCCGTGGCCTCGCCGATGACGCGTACACCCCTGCCGCAGCCACCGGCGATCTCACCGTCCTGCTCGACGCACTTGTCACCGGTGTCACCGGTGACACCGGGCCGGTCGATGTCCTCGGTTTCTCCTACGGCGGCCTGATCGCCCAGCGCCTGGCGCTGGCCGCACCCGAGCGCGTCCGGCGGCTCGTTGTCGCCTCCAGCAGCATCCTGCCGGTGCCGCCCTGTGCCTTCGACGGCTGGCCCGAACGCACCAGACGGCTCGCTGCCGAGGCCGCCGTATGGTCCGACCCCTCGCTGTCCGGCCCGGAGCTGACCCGCGCGGCGGCGTTCGCAGCAGCGGAGGCGAACGTCTGGCGCCCGGAGGCGCTGCCCGACTACCTGGACCGCCTGGCCACTGTTCGCTTCACGGCCGAGTGGATGCGTCCCTGGCGGGCCGGCACCCTAGCCCCGGCACGTCACGAGGACGCCGCCCGGCAGCTCGCCGCACTTGACCTCCCTCTCCTCCTGCTCCACGGCCGACAGGACATGATCTTCCCGGCGCTCCTCGCCGAGGAAGCCGAGCGGCTGATCCCCTCCGCCCGCGCCGCGGTCCTCGACGAAGCCGGCCACATGGCCCACATCGATCAGCCCACCGCCTGGCTCGACGCCCTCACCGACTTCCTGTCCTGACCGTTGAACCGGGCGATTGAACCGGGCGATGGATAGCGCCAAGTACATCGGCGTACATCGACGGTTACCTCGATGTCGCGCGGAACCCGGGATCGTGAGCCGACCGGCGTTCAGAGCAGAACGATCGGGTTGCTCAGTGCCGCCATCCGCCCACCAGGACCCGGATGACGCACCTCGACCCGGACGAACACCGACTCCCGCGCACGCGCACCGATACGCCACTCCACCGCGCCCACCCCCGCGACGGACAACGAAGCAACGTGGACCTCCCCCGCCCCCGTATGAAAACTGACCACTCCCGAAGGCACCCCACGCACGCCCACCCGAGCCACGACCGGCTCGCCGCAGCGCTCCAACTGCCCACCGATACCAACTCGTTGAGCGCCCGAAGAGACCTCGAACGACAACTCGACGTCGGCAGACTCGGCGATCCAACTCCGCCCGCCACGGATACCGGCGAGCACCGCGTCCGTACTCAACTCCCCGGCCTGGACGACGGTGTGCGGAACACCGATCTGACCCGACAGATGAGCGTCGCTGTTCCCCATCGCCGGCCGCCACCCGCCCCGCCGCCGGATGTCCGTACCGAGACTCCGCCCCCACTCTCCCAACGCCGCCTCGTTGTCCGCCTGCCAGGGCAGGTCCGAGCTCCACGGCCCGTTCCACACCTCCACCACGTCGAACCCCTGGTACGGGTACAGGAACGTGCCCGAGTCGTACGGCGCGTGCGGATGGGCGACCACGCACAGCCCGCCCCCGCGACGGACCTCGTCGAGATGCCGGTCGATCACCTCGTCCCGCACGCCGTACCGCCAGTCGACGACCCGCCCGTACCGGACACCCAGCGCAAGCCAGTGCCCGGTACGGGTGGTGACCTCCTGACCCAGAATCACCAGCAGGTCGTCACCGGCGTAGCGACCCCAAGTGCCGTGCGTATCGGCGTTGTTGTGCTCGGTGGCCGCCAGGAAGTCCAAACCCGCCGCACGGGCCTCGACAGCAAGACGTTCCGGTGTCAGCTCACCGCCGTGCGAACACACCGAGTGCACGTGACAGTCGCCCCGGTACCAGCCACCTTCTCGAACGGCCACCTTCTCGAACGGCACCCGATCACGCGGCGTCGAGGGCATCGGTGATCTTGCGGGTCATCTCGGCCATGACGGGGCTGGACTGGTTCTTGCCGGTCCGGGTGCCCGCGTCGAGGGCTACGAGGACGGTGCCGCGGAAGTTGGCGGCCTCGGCCGGGTCCTGCTTCTTGAGCACGCTCATCGCCTCGGTCAGGGCCGGCAGCACGCGGTCGGCGATTTCGGCCACGGACTTGCCGTTCAAGCCCTTGATCTTCGACTTCTCGGCGAGCACGTACCCGATCGGGCCGGTCGCGGAGGCCAGGGCGATGCTGCCCTGGGTGGCGACCTTGTGCGGCGAACCGGCGGCACCGGCGGCGGCCATGAGCGAGACGGCGCCGTACGCGGCGGTACGAACGGTGGTCTTGTCCTGGTCGGTGAGGTTGATGCCCATGGTGATGTGCTCCTTAGGTCCGTAGATCAGTTTCCCGCTGATTCCTTCTGACCCAGAGCCTGTGCCCACCCGGTTTCACGACGCCCTCACCGCGCTTTCAGCGCACACGCGGCCCATGAAATTCGGCCCTCCCTGGCGGAGTTCGCGGAAGCACGGCCACAGTCAACTCAGACGCTAAAAAGCGGGCAACGAAGTTTGCGCCTCTCAGACTTCCGTCGGGCGCGGTGACGCCGACGAGTGCAGGAGTCGTAGGCCCGTCTCGACCAGTAGCCAGCCGAGGCGAGCTCGAACCGGGGTACCGGTCCGGACCGGACGGTCGGCGCGGGTGGTTCGGCACAGCTCCCAGGCGCGGGCCTGTGCACGCAGATCGGCGGCGCGGGCGGCATGGAGGCGGAGGTGTAAATCCGGGTGGTGGTTCATGATGCGGCTTCCCCCCGGCGGTTGCGGAACGCTACACGCAGCACGGTCACCGGCTCGGCCCCTTCTGGGCGTCGTGACGGGTCGTCGAACCGCTCACCGTAGGACTCCAGCAGCATCGAGATCCGCTCCCCCACCTCGGCGAGTTCGGCGGCCGTCAGGTAGACGATGTCGTCGCCGAACTGCTCCGCCTCGCGCCACTCCCGCGGCAGTTGCTGCCGGGTCTCGGCCGCGTGGGTCATCCTCTCGACGTACAGCTCCGCCACGGCAGTGTTGAGCATCTCGGCCGCCTCGCTGTCGACGTCCTGCCAGTCGGTGTAGCGGGCCGTGGCCCGCCAGGGCTTCTCCCGGCCCTGGCCTCCCTCGGCTTCCTCGACCAGGCCGTACTTGGCGAGCATCCGCAGGTGGTACGAGCAGCTGGCCACGGACTCGCCGGTGAGCTCCGCGGCGCGGGTCGCGGTGAATGGCCCTTCAACGCGCAGCAGCCCGACCAGTTTCATCCGGGTGGGGTGGGCGTAGGCCCGCAGGGCGCGAGGGTCCGCAAGATGGACGGAGCGCTTCGGAGTGCCAGCTTGGGGCGTGAGCTCGGGCATGCGTCTAAAGCTATCTTTCTAAAGACTCCTTTACAAGCAGTTCGAGGAATCACGAACCGCCCTCTTGGACGCCCCGTGCAGCGACGTCAGTCAGACGACCCGCACTCCCCGCCGCCACACCCCCCTCACCAACGGCACCCCCGGCCGATAAGCCAAATGCACATGGCTCGGTGCATCCAGGAGCACCAGGTCCGCCCGCACCCCCACCGCGACCCGCCCCACGTCGTCCCGTCGCAACGCCGCCGCCCCGCCCGCCGTAGCCGCCCACACCGCCTCGTCCGGAGTCATCCCCATGTCCCGTACCGCGAGCGCGATGCAGAAGGGGACGGAGGACGTGAAGGACGAACCCGGGTTGCAGTCGGTGGACAGCGCGACCGTGATGCCCGCGTCCAACAGGCGGCGCGCGTCCGGCCATTGCGCGCGCGTCGAGAACTCGGCGCCGGGGAGCAATGTGGCAACCGTCGCGCCGCTCGCCAGCGCGTCCACGTCCGCGTCCGTGAGGTGGGTGCAGTGGTCCGCGCTCGCCGCGTCCAGTTCTACGGCTAGTTGGACCCCCGGGCCGTACGACAACTGGTTGGCGTGGATGCGCGGGTGGAGGCCCTTCGCCCGCCCCGCCGTGAGGATCGCGCGCGCCTGGTCGCCGTCGAACGCGCCCTTCTCGCAGAACACGTCGATCCAACGGGCGTGCGGGGCGCAGGCGTTGAGCATCTCGCCGGTGACCAGGGACACGTACGCGGCCGGGTCGTCGGCGTAGTCGGGCGAGACGATGTGCGCGCCGAGGTACGTCACCTCGTCCGTGTGCGCGGCGGCGATCCGCAGCGCGCGGGACTCGTCGGCGACCGTCAGACCGTAGCCGGACTTCGTCTCGAAGGTGGTGGTGCCCTGGCGGAGCGCCTCGTCCAGGTAACGGGTGAGGTTCGCCTCCAGTTCCCCGTCGCTCGCCGCGCGCGTCGCCGCGACCGTCGTACGGACGCCGCCCGCGCTGTACGCCCGCCCGGACATGCGGGCGTTGAACTCCTGCGTGCGGTCGCCCGCGAAGACGAGGTGCGAGTGGGAGTCCACGAAGCCCGGCAGGACCGCCCGCCCACCGGCGTCGACCCGATTGTCAGTGGCGGGTGCTTTGCTTGTTTCACCGGTCCACGCGATGCGGTCGCCGTCGATGACGACAGCCGCGTCCTGGATCAGACCGAGAGGGGATCTGTCACCGAGGGAGGGGTCGTTGGTGACCAGCGTGGCGATGTTGGTGATGACAGTGGTGCTGGTGCTGGTGCCGCTCATCGTGTCCTCGTGGGTGTGGGGGGTCGTGCCCTCGTGGGTGCGGGGGATCCTTGCCTCGTGGGTTCGGGAGGCGGCGATCGGCTCTACGCGCGCAGGGCTTCGACAGCTGCGGCGAGCGCCTGCGGCACATCCGGTACGAGCGCGTGCGCGCCGTCACGTACGACGTGCCGCCCGCCCACGACCGTGTGCCGTACGTCCGCTGCCGTCGCCGCGAATACGGCCGTCTCGGCGCCGAGCCTGGGCACCGGCCCCGCTGTTCTGACCGAGTCGAGCGCGATCGTCGTGAAGTCGGCGAGCGCGCCTGCCTCAAGAGTGCCCACTTCCTCCCAGCCCAGCGCGGCGTGACCGTCGGCCGAGGCCGCGCGGAGCAATGCCGCCGCCGTCCAGTGACCCCGTGTGCGGGTGCGCAGCCGCTCGTTCAACTCCATTGCGCGGGCCTCTTCGAGGAGGTCGATGACGGCGTGGCTGTCCGAGCCGAGGGAGAGGGGTGAGCCGGCGCGCTGGAGGGCGACGGCTGGGCCGATGCCGTCGGCCAGGTCCCGTTCCGTCGTCGGGCACATGCAGGTGCCGGTGCCCGAGCGCCCCAGCAGCTTGATGTCCTCGTCCGTGAGGTGGGTGTTGTGGACGCCGGTGGTGCGGGGGCCCAGTACCCCGTGGTCGGCGAGGAGTTGGGTCGGGGTGCAGTCGTGGGCGGTGCGGCAGGCGTCGTTCTCGGCGGTCTGCTCGGACAGGTGGACGTGGAGCGGGGCCCGGCGCTCCTCGGCCCACCTCGCCACCGTCGCCAACTCCCGTGCGGGCACGGCCCGTACGGAGTGGATGGCGGCACCGATCCTTGCGTGATCTTGTTCCTTGAGAAGTGAACAGCGTTCGGCCCAGGCGTCCGCGCTTCCGTCGGAGAAGCGCAGCTGGTGGCGGTTGGGGGGCTGTCCGAAGCCGGAGGAGAGGTAGGCGGTGTCGAGGAGGGTGATGCGGATACCGGCTTCGGAGGCGGCGGCGATCAGGGCCTCGCCCATGGCGTTGGGGTCGGCGTACGGGGTGCCGCCGTGGGCGTGGTGCACGTAGTGGAACTCGCCGACCGCCGTGATCCCGGCCAGCGCCATCTCGGCGTACACCGCGCGGGCCAGTGCGTGGTAGGTGTCCGGGGTGAGCTGGTCGGCGAAGGAGAACATGAACTCCCGCCAGGTCCAGAAGGTCCCGGAGCCGACCTGGACGGTGCCGCGCAGGGCGCGGTGGAAGGCGTGACTGTGGGCGTTGGCGAGGCCGGGGAGGGTGAGGCCTCGGAGGGGCTCGGCGCCGGGGGGCGGGGCGTCAACTCCGGTACGGACGGCTGCGATTCGCCCGTCCCTCACCTCCAGGGCGACGCCCGGCTCGACGTTGGTGTCGAGCCAGGCGTGTTCCAGCCAGTACGTCCGCGTGGTGGGGTGCGTCACCTGCAGGCCAGCCCTTCCAGTACGTCGGCGAGTGCGGTCACCCCGGCCACGCAGTCGTCCTCGGCCGCGAACTCGGCCGGGGAGTGCGAGACGCCCGTGGGGTTGCGCACGAACAGCATGGCGGTCGGGATGCTCCCGGAGAGGATTCCGGCGTCGTGTCCGGCACCGGTGCCGAGGACGGGGACGTTCAGGCGCGTGTCCTCGCCGTTCTTCCCCAGGACTCGGGCGAGTTCGTCGCGCAGGGCGTGGTCGAACTCGACGACCGGGGTGAAGGACTCCCGGACGATGTCGAGGTCGATGCCGTGCGCCTCGGCGTACTCGCGGGCCGCCTTCTCGACGCCGGTGACCACGGTGTCCAGGGTCGCCTGGTCGGCGGCGCGGGAGTCGAGCCAGCCGCGCACCAGGGAGGGGATGGCGTTGACGCCGTTCGGTTCTACGGCGATCTTCCCGAACGTGGCGACGGCGCCCGCGAGTTGGGCCTCGCGGCGGGCGGCGAGCACGGTCTCGGCGTACGACAGCATCGGGTCGCGCCGGTCCACCAGCCTCGTCGTACCGGCGTGATTGGCCTCGCCCCGGAAGTCGAACCGCCACCGCCCGTGCGGCCAGATGGCACTGGCGATGCCTACCTGGTCTCCGGAGAGGTCGAGGGCGCGGCCCTGTTCGACGTGGAGTTCGACGAACGCGCCGATACGGGCGAGCCGTTCGGGGTCGGGGCCGATGGCGTCGGCGTCGAAACCGGCCGCCGCCATGGCCTGCGGCAGGGTGACCCCGTCGCCGTCGGTCAGCCGGTGCGCCTGCTCGACGGTCAGTTGCCCGGCGGTGAGCCGCGACCCGACACAGGCGAGCCCGAAGCGGGCGCCTTCCTCGTCACCGAAGTTCACGATGGCGAGCGGCTTGGTGAACTCGACGCCCCTGCCGCGCAGTTCGTCGAGCGCGGCGAAGGACGACACGACGCCGAGGGGGCCGTCGAAGGCCCCGCCGTCGGGTACCGAGTCGAGATGCGACCCGGTGACGACGGCGTCCCCGGCGGCGGGATCCCCGAGCCAGGCCCACTGGTTGCCGTTGCGGTCGAGCTCGTAGGTCAGGCCGCGTGACTTGGCCTGCGCCTCGAACCAGTCCCGGCATTCGGCGTCGGCGCCGGTCCAGGCGTAGCGGCGGTAGCCGCCGGAAGCAGAGTTGCGGCCGATCGGCAGCAACTCCGCCCACATGCTGTGGAAGGTCACGCCTCTCCACCCTCGCGCATCGGCACCCGCACACCCCGCTCGTCCGCGACCCGCTCCGCGATGTCGTATCCGGCGTCGACGTGGCGGATGACGCCCATGCCGGGGTCGTTGGTCAGGACCCTGCGGATCTTCTCGCCGGCGAGGGCCGTGCCGTCGGCGACCGTCACCTGGCCCGCGTGGATGGAGCGGCCCATGCCTACGCCGCCGCCGTGGTGGATCGACACCCAGGATGCGCCGGAGGCCACGTTGACCATCGCGTTCAGCAACGGCCAGTCGGCGATCGCGTCGGAGCCGTCGAGCATGGCCTCGGTCTCGCGGTACGGGGAGGCGACGGAGCCGGAGTCCAGGTGGTCGCGGCCGATGACCAGCGGGGCGGCCAGTTCGCCGGAGGCCACCATGTCGTTGAAGCGCTCGCCGGCCTTGTCGCGCTCGCCGTAGCCGAGCCAGCAGATGCGGGCGGGCAGGCCCTGGAAGTGGACGCGTTCGCCCGCCATCTTGATCCAGCGGTGCAGGGACTCGTTCTCCGGGAAGAGGTCGAGGATCGCCTTGTCCGTCTTGTGGATGTCGGAGGCCTCACCGGACAGGGCGGCCCAGCGGAAGGGGCCCTTGCCCTCGGAGAAGAGGGGGCGGATGTAGGCGGGGACGAAGCCGGGGAAGGCGAACGCCCGCTCGTACCCGGCGAGTTGGGCCTCGCCGCGGATCGAGTTGCCGTAGTCGAAGACCTCGGCGCCGGCGTCCATGAAGCCGACCATCGCCTCGACGTGCTTCGCCATGGACTCGCGGGCGCGGGTGGTGAAGCCCGCCGGGTCCTTGGCGGCGGCGTCGGCCATGTCCTCGAAGGCGATGCCGATCGGCAGGTAGGCCAGCGGGTCGTGGGCCGAGGTCTGGTCGGTCACGATGTCGATGGGGGCGCCCTCGGCGAGCATCTGCGGGAACAGTTCGGCGGCGTTGCCGAGGAGGCCGATGGAGAGCGGGCGGCGGGCGTCGCGGGCCTCGACGGCGAGCTGGAGGGCGTGCGCGAGGGAGTCCGCGCGAACGTCCAAGTACCGGTGCTCGATGCGGCGTTCGATGGCGCGCGGGTCGACGTCGATACAGATCGCGACGCCGTCGTTCATCGTCACGGCGAGGGGCTGGGCGCCGCCCATGCCGCCGAGGCCGGCGGTGAGGGTGATGGTTCCGGCGAGGGTGCCGTCGAACTTCTTCGCGGCCACGGCGGAGAAGGTCTCGTAGGTGCCCTGGAGGATGCCCTGGGTGCCGATGTAGATCCACGAACCGGCGGTCATCTGGCCGTACATGGTCAGGCCGAGGGCCTCCAGGCGGCGGAACTCCTCCCAGTTGGCCCAGTCGCCGACCAGGTTGGAGTTGGCGATGAGGACACGCGGTGCCCACTCGTGGGTCTGCATCACGCCGACCGGGCGGCCGGACTGGACGAGCATCGTCTCGTCCTGCTTGAGGGTGCGCAGGGTGCGGACCATGGCGTCGAAGGAGCGCCAGTCGCGGGCGGCCTTGCCGGTGCCGCCGTAGACGACGAGCTTGTCGGGGTGTTCGGCGACCTCGGGGTCCAGGTTGTTCTGCAGCATCCGCAGGGCGGCTTCCTGCTGCCATCCCAGGGCGCTCAGTTCCGTACCGCGCGGTGCTCGTACGGGGCGGGGTCCTGACATGGTCTGCCTCCTAGCGGACTGCTCTCAGCGGATCTGAGCTACGCGTTTTTACTGTTGCTATTCACATCCTGACTTCGTGAATAGAACTAGTCAATACATCGGGGCGTCTCTGTGGGCAGGCTCTGAATGTTTGGCTGGATGTACCGATCATGGGCGACGACACAACGGGGGCTGCAGTGAACGACGAAACCCAGGGTCACACGGACGGCGCCGAACGCACCGCCCGCCGGGACGAAGCCGTACAGGCCGCCGTGGAGCAGGGGCTGCTGGGGCCCGGCGCCCCCATCGCCGCGCTGCTGGACGTCACCGGTGTCCGGGAGTCGGCGGCGGCGCTCCGCGCGGCGTTCGACGCGGTGACCGCGCCCGGGACGCCCGTACTGCACGCGTTCGCCGTGAAGGCGAGTCCGCTCGTGCCGGTGCTGCGGCTGCTGCACGAGGAGGGCATCGGCGCGGAGGTGGCGAGCCCGGGTGAGCTGGCCCTCGCGCGGGCGGCGGGCGTACGGCCGGAGCGGACGGTGCTGGACGCGCCCGCGAAGACGCCGGCGGAGTTGCGGGAGGCGCTGGCGCTGGGGATCGCCGTGAACGCCGACAATCCGCAGGAGTTGGAGCGGATCGACGGGCTGATGCGGTCGGCGACCAGTCGTTCCCCGCTCGGGATCCGGGTCAATCCGCAGATCGGGGGCGGGTCGATCGCGGCGCTGTCCACGGCCACGGCGACCTCGAAGTTCGGGGTGGCGCTGCGGGACGAGGGGGCGCGGGAGTGGGTGGTGCGGGCGTTCGCCGAGCGGCCGTGGCTGACCCGGCTGCACGCGCACACCGGGTCGCAGGGCATCCCGCTGTCGCTGCTGGCGCGGGGCGTGGAGGAGACGTACGAGCTGGCTGAGGAGATCAACGCGCGGCTCGGGCGGCGGCAGATCGACACGCTCGACATCGGCGGCGGCCTGGGGGTGAACTTCGGTTCGGACGCGACGAGCCCGACGTACGCGCAGTACGCGCGGCTGCTGAAGGAGGCGGTGCCGGGGTTGTTCGACGGGCGGTACGGGCTGGTGACCGAGTTCGGGCGGTCGATGCTGGCCAAGCAGGGCACGGTGGTGGCCCGGGTCGAGTACGCGAAGAGTGCCGGTGGGCGGCCGATCGCGATCACGCACGCGGGCGTGCAGGTCGCGACGCGGACGGTGTACGCGCCGCAGTCCTGGCCGCTGCGGATCGCCGCCTACGACGGGAAGGGGCGGCCCAAGATGGGGGCGGACGTGGTGCAGGACGTCGCCGGGCCCGCGTGCTTCGCGGGGGATCTGCTCGCCGAGGGGCAGGCGTTGCCCTTGCTGGAGCAGGGTGACTACGCGGCGGCGCTGGACACCGGGGCGTACTACTTCGCGGCGCACTACGCCTACAACTCCCTTGCCCGGCCGGGGATTTACGGCTTCGTGCGGGACGGTGCCGGGGGTGTGTCGTTCGCGACCGTGCGGGAGCCGCAGACGGTGGCGGAGATCGTGGCCGAATCCGGAGGGGCGCACGCCGCCGCGCTCACCACCCTGCGGGCGCCCGGGCGCCGTTGACGCACGCCCGTACGAGCAGGGTTCAACTGACCCATGCAACTGGTGTGAAAACGGGGTCAGTTGACCCACCTTAGTCACTCGAGGGCATGTTCCACCGGAAAATGCCAGATCCCTCACCCCTCGGCCACACGGTGCGTAGCTTCGTCGTCACTCAGCCGAACCGCAGGCGGGAGGGGAGCCACGGTGCCCGGAATCGACGAGTGCTTACTGGAGGCCATGCGACTGCCCGGTGCCCGGGGCGCCGCGCTGGTCGACTGGACGAGCGGGCTGGCCCTGGGCGTCGTAGGAGAGTCGCCCGGGGGTGACCAGGAGGCCAGTGCGGCCGAGGCCGCGGAGTTGGCTCGGCTGGCGGCCGAGCACCGGGCGTTCGCGGCCGTCGGGGCGGACGGTCAGGCGGCCGACGATCCGCCGCTGGAGGATCTGATCGTCAGCAACCGGGACAGCTATCACGTGCTGCGGTTCGTGCGGACGTCGTTCGACAGCAGTGTGTTCCTGCATCTGTGGCTGACCCGCGCGGAGGGCAATCTCGCGCTGGCCCGGATCCGGCTCG
Organism: Streptomyces prunicolor; assembly: GCF_045162825.1. Classification (NCBI taxonomy): domain Bacteria; kingdom Bacillati; phylum Actinomycetota; class Actinomycetes; order Kitasatosporales; family Streptomycetaceae; genus Streptomyces; species Streptomyces prunicolor. Next base: position 4,391,002 of record NZ_CP108676.1, read on the forward strand.
GCGAGATGGCCGGACGGCTGGTGCTGGGATGACGGCGGTCAAGGCCACGCCCACCACCCCGCCGCCCCGGCTGCCCGTACGGGACAAGGCCGCCGCCGGTGAGCGGGGGTGGGGCGGGGCCTCGCCGATGCTGACGCGGCTCGCCGCCGAGAAGGCCACCGGTGTCCTCGTCCGCGAGCGCGGCAGCCTGCATCTCGTCGACGGCCACGTCGTGCACGCCGAGAGCCCGTCCGCCCCCGGCCTCGAACTGCTCCTCACCGCGCACGGCACCCTGGGCGCCGAGGCCTGGGAGGCGGCGGCCCGGGCGACCGACGACCGGCACGCCACGACCCGACTGCTGCTGGACGACGGCCTGTTGAGCCCGGGCGCGCTGGAACTGTGCCATCTCGGGGCGCTGTACGACGCGGCGTACTTCGTGCTCGCGCCGAGCAGCACCCCGGGGCGTTTCCGGTACGGCGTCACGCATCCGATCGGGGGTGTGCGGCCGGTTCCGGTGGCCGCGCTGGAGCGGGAGACGCTGCGCCGGCGCGATCTGCTGCACCGCGTCTGGCCGGACGCGGCGACGGACGGCGCGCCGCTGGTGCGGGCCGACCCCGTCGCGCCCCCGCCGGTCACCGCCCGGCAGGCCGCGGTGCTGGCCCAGGTCGACGGCGTCCGTACGGCGCCGGACATCGCGCGGGTGCTGGGCCGGCGGGCGTACCCCACGCTGCTGGACGTCCGGCGGCTGGTGTCGGCGGGGCTCGTGTCGCCCCGGCCGCCCACGCCCGCCACCAGACCCTCACCCGGCACCACCGGTGCTGGCACCGGCACCGGCACGACAGATGCCGACGGCACCGATCCCCATGTCACCGACCCCGACATCACCTTGCTGAAGAGGCTCAGAGATGCGCTGGAGGCCCTTTGAGTGGCAGCGAACACGCGCCGAGAGGAGAGAGCCGATGGCCTCCGAGGCAGAGATCCTCGACGAGCTGCGCCGGTTGAGAGCCCGCGTGCCCCAGCTGACCGGGGCGCTGGCGACGGGCGTCGACGGTCTCCTCCTGGCGCAGGACACCCCGGGCGTCGAGCCGGAGCGGGTGGCCGCGCTCACCGTGACGGCGCTCGGCGTGGCCGTACGGATGGCGGACGCGACCGGGCAGGGCGACTTCCGCGAGCTGATCGTGCGCGGGGTCTACGGCTATGTCGCGACCTACGCGGCGGGCCGCGGCGCCGTGCTGACCGTGCTCGCCCAGGACCGGGTCCACGTCGGCCGGCTGCTGCTGGAGGGCCGCCGCGCGGGGGCCCGGATCGGAGAACTGGTCGACGCCGAGGCGGCGGTCGCGGCAGCCGCCGTAGCCGCCGCAGCCGAAGAGAAGGCCGACCCGGCGCCGCCCGCCACGGCGCCCCCGAAAACCACCACCGCACGAACGAGAACAGCGCGCGCACCACGCACCACCACAGGCACCAACGCGCGCACCACCACCGAAAGTTGAACGGAACCAGAGGAGCACTGTCATGGCCAACACCGAAACCTCCCTCAAAGAGGCGCTGACCTCCATCGAGGGCGCGACCGGGGTCGCGCTCGTCGACTACACCAGCGGTATGGCGCTCGGCACGATGGGCGGCAGCAAGACCTTCGACCTCGGCGTCGCCGCCGCCGGGAACACCGACGTCGTGCGCTCCAAGCTGCGCACGATGGAACACCTCGGGCTGAAGGGCGAGATCGAGGACATCCTGATCACCCTGTCGAGCCAGTACCACCTGATCCGGCTGCTCAAGGGCCGGGGCGGCAACGGCCTCTTCCTCTACCTGGTCCTGGACGCCAACCGGGCCAACCTGGCGATGGCCAGGCACCAGTTGAAGAAGATCGAGGCGGACCTGGAGGTCTAGGACCAAAGGTCCGGAGCCCGGCTACGCGAAGACGTCGCTGTGGCGGCGCGCCCCACCCGGGGTCGCGTCGCCCGCGGCGATACCGGTGGAGCGGTAGCCCTTGACCGGCTTGCCGGCGGGGGCGCCGTGCCACTTGTCCAGCCAGTCGACGCGGATCCACAGCAGTACGTCGTCGGCGCGCTCGCGGCGGCCCAGCCAGGCGGCCTTCAGGCGCAGCCCGGTACCGGCTCCGGCGAGCAGCATGCCGCCCGCCGCCGGTACGGCGAACCCGCTGCCCAGCGCGAGCGCGAAGGCGAGGACGAGCCACCAGCGGTGGGCGCGGCGCCAGTTCCGTACGCTCACCGCGCGGTCCTGGAGCACGTCGTGCTTGCCGGCCCGGGCGGCGCCGCGCGCGAGGGCGGTGTACCGCTTGCGGCGCGTGTACGACACCACGATCGCCGCGATGATGAACAGCGCGGCCCCGGCCATCACCCCGATCCGGCGCCCGGTGATGCCGGGCAGCAGTACGCCGACACCCGCCGCCAGCACCCCGAACCACCACATCGGGGCGGCTCCGGCCCGTACGACGACTGCCACTCGGGCCAGCCCCTGGACTCTGCGATCTCCGCGTGCCACGTCCCGCCTCCTGGTCGTCCCGGCACAGTTCCGTAGTGCCGGGGAGACTAGTGAGCGAACGTGAGACGAGTCTGAGAAGACGGCAGCTGAGACGGGTTTTCCGGCTGGGCGGGGCAGGCCCGCTCAACAACTCGGCGGGCACGGATACCCAGGGGCGCGGGGCTGCGACATGCGCGGCTCCGCCGCGGGGCGCGACCAGCCACAGCGCACCCACACCCGCACCCGCACCCGCACCCGCACCCGCACCCGCACCCGCACCCGACAACCCCCGCCTCCGCCGGCGCAGCGCCCCTCACTCCACGAACAGCCCCCGCGCCGCCGCCCGCGCGTCGAACTCCTCCAGCCTCGCCTGCGCGTCCGGCAGGTCGTCGCACATCGCCTCCAACAACACCCGGCCGAGCAGCATCGGCGCGCAGGCCGTGTCGAAGGCGAGGCCGGTGCCGACGGCGGCCGGGATCAGCAGGTCGGAGACCTTGGCGACGGGGGCGAACGCCGAGTCCGCGACGGTGACGACGGTCAGGCCCGCCTCCCGCGCGTACGCCAGCGTGTCGACGACCTCGCGCGGATGCCGGGGCAGCGCGAAGCACAGCAGGGCGGTGGCACCGGCCCGGACGGCCGCGTCGATCCGGTCGTGGATCATCGTGCCGCCCTCGTTGAGCAGCCGTACGTCCGGATGGACCTTGGCGGCGAAGTACGCGAAGCCGTACGCCTGGGAGGCCGCCGCGCGCAGCCCGAGCACGGGCAGCGGGCGTGAGGCGGCGAGGAGGCGCCCCGCCTTGGCGACCGGGCGGGGGTCGGCCAGTATCTCGGCGAGGTGCTTGAGGTTCTCGATCTCGGCCTCTACGGCCTGCTGGTACTCGTTGTACGACGCCGTGTCGGTGACGGACTCGGCGGGCGCGACCTCGCGGAGGTGTTTGCGCAGCGCCGGGTAGCCGTCGAAGCCGAGGGCGACCGCGAAGCGGGTCACGGAGGGCTGGCTGACACCGGCGAGTTCGGCGAGTTCGACGCTGGAGAGGAACGGCACCTCCGCGGCGCGCCGCACCATGCTGTGCGCGATGCGCCGCTGGGTCGGCGTGAGCCGGTGCCCCTCGAAGAGCGCCTGCAACCGTCCGGCCGGGCTGTCGGTCACATCCGTACTCCTGTCCATCGTCACCTCCTCCACCGTCACCTCCAACGTCACGTCCACGCTCCCATCCACGCTCATGACGTGCTCCCCCTCCAGATGTCCGTGAACCGGTCGAGCAGTCCCGCCGCCGCCGTCACATCGTCCGTGAGCGGCCGGTCCGCCGTCCCGTCGTCCAGCACCGATTCGGCCAGCTCCAGCGCGCGGCCGACCGGGAGTTCCGGGTCGGGCCGCAGGTCGCGCTGGCGCAACGCGCGTACGGCGGCGACCAGTTCGCAGCCGACGACGAGACGGTACGCGCGGCAGGCGCGCAGTGTCTGACGGGCGGCGAGCGAGGCGAAGCTGGCCTGTTCCTCGACGCCCCGGGAGAGTACAGCGTGCCCGAGCGAGGCGGGAGCCGAGAACGCGCGCAGATCGCCGAGGGCGGCAGCGGCGGCGTACTCCAGGATCATCACGCCGGAGGACGCGGCCTCGTTGTCGGCGAGGAACGGCTTGAGGCGGGTGAACGCGGGCTCGTTCAGCGAGGAGAGCCGGGACGTCGACAGGCGGGCGACCTGGGTGAGCGCGAGCCTGAAGTGGTCCAGGGCGAGGACGAGTTGGGCCTGGTAGAAGCCGCCGTGGTGGTAGGCGGTCATGTCCTCGGCGGAGATGAAGGGGTTCTCGGCCGCCGCGTTGATCTCAATCGCGAGCACCTCCTCCAACGCGTCCGCCGCGTCGTGCGCGGGCCCGTGGATCTGCGGCAGACACCGGAACCCGTACGGGTCCTGGATCCGCCCGAGCGGAGGAGTGGGCCTATCGGCGGCCCCGATCAACTCCCGCATCCGCCGGGCGACTTCGGTCGACCCCCGGTGCGGCCGAGCGACGTGCACGGGCGCGGCGAACGGCTCGTGCGACCCGTCGACGGCGAGCAGCGAGAGCGCCCCGACGACCTGCGTGGCCCCGATGAGCCCGCGCAACTCGTGCAGGGCGAGGGCGGATTGCCCGAGGGTGAGGGCGTTGCTGCTGATCAACGCCAACGCGTCGTTGTTGTCGAGGGGTTGGGGCTCGGGGACACCCACAGGACCGGGACCGCCGAAGACGCCCCGCCAGGGATGCTCCCCCACCAACGCCAACCCCACCTGAGCCAGCGCCGCGATGTCCCCCGTCCCCACCGACCCGAACTCGTTGACGACCGGATACACCCCGTTCTCCAGTGCCTCGCACAACGCCGTGACGACCGTCGGCCGTAGTCCCGCACCCCCGGCCAGCAACTGGTTCGCGCGGACGGCGAGCATCGCGCGGACCTCCCGGGCCGGAAGCTCGTCGCCGATCGCGCCCGCGTGGCTGCGGAGCAACCGCAGCCCGTGTTCGGCGGCGGCCTCGGTCGGCACATCCTCGTTCCGGTTGGCGCCGACGCCGGTCGAGCGGCCGTAGACGCGGCCCGTCGCGGCGATCTGGCGGGCCGCGTCCCAGGAGTCGGTCGCGCGCTTCATCGCGTCGGTGCCGGGGACCGGACGGGCGTCCCCGTCGGCGAGGCGGACGACGTCGGTGACCCCGAAGCCGACCCCGTCGAGGACGACCAGACCGGTGCCCCCGGACAGCGCCACATCGGAGGCGTCCACGATCTGAGACGACATAAGGCGACGAACTCCCCTCAATCAGGACACTCGATCTTGCCTGCCGGGCATCCGTTACTTCGGATTAACGCGGAGACATTGACAAACTATTCAGACACCGAGAACTCTGCATGACGTTATACAGCCGGGCAAGGGACAACTCATGATCCAGTTCGACGCGGTCCACAAACGCTTCCCCAACGGCACGACAGCAGTTCACGACCTCTCCCTGGAGATGCCGGAAGGCGGGGTCACCGTACTGGTCGGTTCCTCCGGTTGCGGCAAGACGACCACCCTTCGGATGATCAACCGGATGATCGAACCGACCTCGGGCGTCATCAAGGTCGGCGGCAAGGACGTCACCCAACAGGACGCGGCCGAACTGCGCCGTTCCATCGGGTACGTCATCCAGCAGTCGGGCCTCTTCCCGCACCGCACGGTGCTGGACAACATCGCCACCGTGCCACTGCTCCTCGGCCACGGACGGAAGAAGGCCAGGGCCCGCGCGGCCGAACTCCTGGAGACCGTCGGGCTCGCCCCCGACGCCGGGAAGCGCTACCCGCACCAGCTCTCCGGCGGCCAGCAGCAGCGCGTCGGCGTGGCCCGCGCGCTCGCCGCCGACCCGCCGGTGCTCCTGATGGACGAGCCGTTCGGCGCCGTCGACCCGGTGGTCCGCACCCAGCTCCAGGACGAACTCCTGCGCCTGCAGAAGGAGTTGAACAAGACCATCGTCTTCGTCACGCACGACATCGACGAGGCCGTACGGCTCGGCGACCGCATCGCGATCTTCCGCACCGGCGGCCACCTCGTCCAGTGCGCGGCCCCCGCCGAACTCCTCGCCCGCCCGGCCGACGACTTCGTCGCCGACTTCCTCGGCGCCGAACGCGGCCTCAAGCTGCTCTCGCTCACCACCCTCGCCGAGGTCCCGCAGGGCCCCGCCCCCGAGGGCGGCACCTGGACCCTGGTCGTGGACGAGGCCCGCAAGCCGCTCCACTGGGCGACCAAGGACGCGGAGATCCCCGTACGACCGCTGACGGACGGCGACTCCCTGCTCGCCGCGCTCAACGAGTCCGTCGCGTCCCCCACCGGCCTGATCGCCCGCGTCGACGCGGCCGGCGTCCTCACCGGCGTCTCCTCCCGCGACGACATCCACACCCACGCGGGCCAGGCCCACGCGGAAGCGCGAGTGGCGGCGTGACCATCGACTGGTCGTGGATAGGCGACCACACCGACGACCTCACCAGCCTCACGTTCTCGCATCTCCAGGCCGCGCTGACCGCCGTCTTCCTCGGCCTGCTGATCTCGCTCCCGCTGGCGGTCGTGGCCCACCGCGTCCGCCCGCTCCGAGGCTTCCTGCTCGGCCTCTCGAACGTGCTCTTCACGATCCCGTCGATCGCGATCTTCGTGCTCCTGCTCCCGATCAGCGGCCTGACCCGCACCACGACCGTGATCGGCCTGACGGTCTACACGCTGGTCGTGCTGCTGCGGAACACGGTCGAGGGCCTCGACTCGGTCCCCGCGAAGACGAAGGAGGCCGCGAAGGCGATGGGCACGCGCCCCCTGCGCACACTCCTCACCGTCGAACTCCCCCTCGCGCTCCCGGTGATCATGGCGGGCGTCCGTATCGCCACGGTCATGTCGATCTCGCTCGTCTCGGTCGCGACCTACATCGGCGACGGCGGCCTCGGCCAGCTCTTCACCGACGGCTTCCAGCGCGACTTCCCGACGCCGGTGATCGTGGGTGTGGTCCTCACCCTGCTGCTCGCCGTGGTCGCGGACGCGGCCCTGGTCGCCCTCCAGTACGTACTCACCCCGTGGAAGAGGCGGCGAGCCTGATGTTCGAACTCTTCAAGAACCTCGCCAAGTGGCTGACCAGCGGCTCCCAGTGGGCCGGTACGGACGGCATCGCGCACCGCCTCGCCGAGCACCTCCAGTACTCGCTCCTGGCGACCCTCATCGCCGCCGCGATCGGCCTCCCGCTGGGCCTGCTGATCGGCCACACCGGCAAGGGCGCGTTCCTCGCGATCAACCTCGCCTCCTTCGGCCGCGCGCTGCCCACCGTGGGCCTGGTCGTCCTCGTCTTCCTGGCCAGCGGCCTGTCGATGTGGCCGGTGTACATCGCGCTGGTCGCCCTCGCGGTCCCGTCGATCGTGACGAACACCTACGCCGGGATGACGGCCGTGGATCCGGACGTGAAGGACGCGGCGCGCGGGCAGGGCATGCGCGGCCACCAGGTCCTGTTCCAGGTCGAGTTGCCCCTCGCGCTCCCCCTGATCATGACCGGCCTGCGGCTCGCGCTCATCCAGGTGGTCTCCACGGCCACCGTCGCCGCTTACGTCTCCTTCGGGGGCCTCGGCCGCTTCGTCTTCGACGGACTCGCCCAGCGCGACCTCGTGCAGGTGCTCGGCGGGGCGGTGCTCGTCGCCGTCGTCGCCATCGTCCTGGACCTCGGCCTGTCCGGCCTCCAGCGCTTCCTCTTCCGCCACCGCACGGCGGCGCTTCGCTGACTGTGCCGTCTATCGTCTGCGGCTTCGTCGTGGCTGGTCGCGCCCACCCGGCGGTAGCCGGACATCGGCACGGCCCCGCGCTCCCTTCGGGGCGCGCCGAACCTGAAGGAACCCGAAATGAACCGTCGTACCCTCCTCGGCGCCCTCGCCGGAACGGCCGTCGCCGTCCCCGTCCTGTCCGCCTGCTCCAGCGGTGTCACCTCGCTCGACGGCGGCGGCTCGGCCGGCGGTGGCAGCGCCTCCAGCAAGAACGGCGTCACCATCGGCACCGCCAACTTCACCGAGAACCAGGTCCTCGGCTACCTCTATGCCGCCGCCCTCGAAGCGGCCGGCGTGAAGGTCAAGGTCCGCCCCAACCTCGGCACCCGCGAGATCGTCTTCCCCGCCCTCAAGAGCGGCGACATCGACCTCCTCCCCGAGTACCAGGGCTCGCTGCTCACCTACCTCCAGCCCAAGTCCAAGGTCGCGGAGGCGGGCGAGATGCAGAACGCCCTCACTCTCGCCCTCCCCTCCGGCCTCCAGGTCCTGCCCTACGGCATCGCCGAGGACGCGGACTGCTTCGTCGTCACCCGCGCGACCGCCAGGAAGTACGGCCTCACCTCGCTGGCCGACCTGGCGAAGCACAACGGCAAGCTGACCCTCGGCGCCTCCGCCGAGGTGAAGACCCGTCAGGTGGGCGTCGTAGGGCTGAAGGACGTGTACGGCGTGGAGTTCAAGGAGTTCAAGTCCCTTGATTCCGACGGGCCGTTGGTGAAGGGCGCGCTGAAGAAGGGCGATGTGGACGTGGCGAACCTGTTCACCACCGACACCGACATCAAGGCCAACGACTGGGTGGTCCTGACCGACCCCAAGACCCTGATCCCCAGCCAGCACATCGTCCCGCTGATCGCCGACCGCGTGGCCGACCCGACGGTCCGCAAGGCCTTGGCCCGCCTCGGCAACCTCCTCACCACGGCCCAACTCACCGAGCTGAACCGCCAGGTGGACAAGGACAAGAAGGACCCGGAGGACGTGGCGAACACGTACGCGAAGCAGCACGGCATCACGAAGTAGTCGCCGGGCGAAGTAATCGCCGGGCGAAGTAATGACCGGTTGATGATCTGACGACGAATCACCCAAGTGTCGTTAAATCGGCACTCTGGGTAACTGGGCGCATGCGTAGGGTGATTTCACGCTCACCACCTGAGGACACGCATGGCCTCGAACCGCAGGGCCTTTCTGACGGCCACCGCCGTCGGCGCGCTGGCCGCCGCCCCCGCGACCGCCCCTACGACCGCCACCGCCGCCGTCGGCCCACACTCCCACCCGACCACCGCCCCCGCCGCGCTCGCCGAACTCCTGGACGGCAACCGCCGCTACGCCACCGACCACTCCCGCCACCCGGACGAGAGCCGCCGGCTGCGCCGGCAACTCGCCACCGCACAGCACCCGTTCGCGGTGATCGTCGGCTGCATCGACTCCCGGGTGCCGCCGGAGCTGATCTTCGACCAGGGCCTCGGCGACCTGCTGTGCATAAGGACGGCCGGCGAGGTCCTGGACGAGGCGGTGCTCGCGTCCATCCAGTACGGGGTGGAGGAACTGCACATCCCCCTGGTGCTGGTGCTCGGCCACGAGCGCTGCGGCGCGGTGGCCGCGACCCTCGCGCACCTGGAGACCGGCGCCCCCGTCCCCGGCCATCTCGCCCTCCTGGTCGACGAGATCAGCCCGGCCGCGCGCCGCACCCGCGCCCTGCCCGGCGACTGGGCCGAGCACACCATGCGGGCCCACACGGCCTGGGTCCGTGACGCGATCCGCGCCGACCCCGCCTTCACCTCCGCGCATGTCGTCGCGGCCCGCTTCGACCTCGACACGGGGCTCGTGTCGTTGCTCCCGTAGCCCCAACTCCCCACTGCCGCAGGCCCATTGCCCTTACGCTCCCCCACGCGAAGAAGCTCATGAACATGAACGGCGTGCTCTCCGTCCTGCCCTCCCCCGCCGACTTCCGCACCATGACCCGCGCCCCGCGCCGCGACCTCCTGTGCGGCCTCACGGTCGCCGTGGTCGCCCTCCCGCTCGCCCTCGGTTTCGGGGTGACGTCCGGTCTCGGCGCGGCCTCCGGCCTGATCACCGCGATCGTCGCGGGCTCGCTCGCCGCGCTGTTCGGCGGTTCCGCGCGCCAGGTCAGCGGGCCGACCGGCGCGATGACCGTGGTCCTCGTCCCGATCGTCCACGAGTACGGCGCGAACGGCGTCCTGACGGTCGGTCTGCTCTCCGGCCTCATGCTCCTCGTGCTCGCGTTCGCCCGCGCGGGGGCGGCGATGGCGTACGTCCCCGCACCGGTGATCGCCGGTTTCACGATCGGCATCGCGTGCGTGATCGGGCTCCAGCAGGTGCCGTCGGCGCTGGGCGTGCGCACCCCGAGCGGTGACCAGGTCGCGGTGGTCGCGGCGCGGGCGGCGGAGGAGTTCGACGCGACCCCGCACTGGGCCGCGCTGCTGCTGGCCCTCGGTGCGGCGGCGCTGATGCTGGCCGGGGCGCGCTGGAAGCCCACGGTTCCCTTCTCCCTGGCGGCAGTTGCCGTCGCGACGATCGTCTCGGAGGCCTTGCACCTGCACGTGACCCGGCTGGGCACCCTCCCGTCCTCGATCCCGGCCCCGTCGCTCGCCTTCCTGGACATCTCCCGCGTCCCGACCTTGCTGCTCCCCGCCGCAGCGGTAGCCGCACTGGCCGCTCTGGAATCCCTCCTGTCCGCCTCCGTCGCGGACGCGATGCGCCCCGGCGAACGCCACGACCCCGGCAAGGAACTCTTCGGCCAGGGCATCGCCAACCTCGCCGCCCCGCTCTTCGGCGGCGTCCCGGCGACGGGTGCCATCGCCCGCACCGCGGTCAACGTCCGCACCGGCGCCACCTCCCGCCTCGCCGCCCTCGCGCACGCCGTGATCCTCGCCGGGATCGTCGCGGTCGCGGCGCCGCTGGTGGGCCGTATCCCGCTGGCCGCGCTGGCCGGAGTACTGCTCGCGACGGCGATCCGCATGGTGGAGACGGACGCGGTACGGGCCATGGCCCGCGCCACCCGTGGGGACGCCCTGGTGATGGCCCTCACCGCCGCCTCGACGCTCGCCCTGGACCTGGTGCGCGCGGTGCTGATCGGCCTCGGTGTCTCGGTCCTGCTCGCCCTGCGCGCGGCGATGCGCGGCACCCGCCTGACCCCGGCCACGGCCGACGAACTCCCGGGCGCCGCAGGCACGGTGACCTACCGCTTCGACGGCCCGCTCCTGTTCGCCGCCGCCCACCGCTTCCGCCGCAGCCTGGCCGATGTGCGGGACGTGACGGCCGTGGACCTACGACTGTCGGGGCTGACGGCGGTCGACGCGACGGGTGCGCTCGCGCTGAAGGACGCGGTGGGTGAGCTGCGTGACCGGGGTATCGAGGTCAGCATCACGGGCGTCGAGCACGGTCATCGCCGGGTGCTGGAGTCGCTCGGGGTGCTCCCGGTGAACCCGACGTCCAACAGGGGGGCTATCCCCAGTGCAGCGGGCGCGGCGGCTCCCTAATCTGAGTCGCATGACGGGAATGGATGCGAACGACGTCGAACTCAAGAAGGAACTCAACGCCACCCTGCAGGCGCGCAGGGAACTCGGCGACGAGTACGAGTCGGCGCTGGTCGACTCGTTCCTGGAGAAGGTCGATCAGCGGATCGACGGCGCGGTGGAGCGCCGGGTGCGCCGGCAGATGGCCGAGCAGCAGATGGTGGTGGCCCGCGGATCACGCGGACCGAAGGCTGCCAACGACTCCTGGGGCGAACGCTTCGGCTTCGGCATCGTCTCAATGGTCCTGGCGATCCCGCTGTCCGCGATCGGCGGCGGCATCGCCCACCTCCCCGGCCTGCTGGTGGCCTGGGCCGGCATCGTCGGCGTCAACGCCGTCCAGGCCGCCCGCACCAACCCGGGACTCTTCGGCGGCCGGCGCCACAAGTCCTCCCAGGACAGCGCGTGGGAGGACTGACCGTCCCGGTCACGTGTGAAGCACGTCCGGCACCCGGTCGCGGGCCTGCTGACGCTGCCGTAGGAAACACTCGCGGCACCAGGGGAGTTGGGCCACCACGGGACCTACCGGGTCCACTGGGCCGTAGAAAAAGCACGAGGCACGAGGCCGTGAAAAAGCTATGCGCGGGGACCGCCGCACCCCCCGTTGCCGGGAGGGCGGGACGACGGCGGTCCCCGCGAGGGACGCGTGCCGGGTCAGGGCCGGGCGTGCGCGTCCTAGGCGTCGGTGGAGGTCCGGGAGCCGCTCCGGAGGTCCGTGACGCCGTTTTTGTGTCGGCGAGGCGGGGAGCCGCTCCCGCCCTGCCGACACCCACTAATCTGCCCGACGCTTGTTAAGCGTGTGCTGCGTGGACGTGACGCCCTCGTACCACTTCCGCGAAGTCCACCGTTTCGGTGGGCAACCGCAAAGTCGCCGTCGGCACGGCCCGTTCACCGGACGTTTTGCTACTGCTTCCCGCCCTTGGCGAGGAAGGACAGCAGGTCCTGCCGGCTGATGACACCGGTCGGCTTGCCCTCGACCAGGACGATCGCCGCGTCGGCGCCGCCCAGCACGGTCATCAGGTCGCCCACCGGCTCACCGGAGCCGACCTGCGGCAGCGGGGCCGACATGTGCTTCTCCAGCGGGTCGGTCAGCGAGGCGCGCTGGGTGAACAGGGCGTCCAGCAGCTCCCGTTCGACGACCGAGCCGACGACCTCCGCCGCCATGACGTCCGGGTGACCGGCGCCCGGCTTCACGATCGGCATCTGCGAGACGCCGTACTCGCGCAGCACCTCGATGGCCTCGCCGACCGACTCCTCCGGGTGCATGTGCACGAGGGACGGGATGGCTCCGTGCACCTTGTCGTTGAGGACGTCGGCGACGCGGGCGCTGGGACCCTCGTCCTCCAGGAAGCCGTAGTCGGCCATCCACTCGTCGTTGAAGATCTTCGAGAGGTAGCCGCGCCCGCTGTCGGGGAGGAGTACGACCACGACGTCGTCCGGCCCGAGCCGCTCAGCCACCCGCAGGGCAGCCACGACGGCCATGCCGCAGGAGCCGCCGACCAGCAGCCCCTCCTCCTTGGCCAGTCGGCGGGTCATCTGAAAGGAGTCCTTGTCGGACACGGCGACGATCTCGTCCGCGACGGTCCGGTCGTAGGCGGTCGGCCAGAAGTCCTCACCGACACCCTCGACGAGATACGGCCGCCCGGAACCGCCGGAGTAGACCGAGCCCTCGGGGTCGGCGCCGACGACCTGGACCCGGCCCTCGCTGGCGTCCTTGAGGTAGCGCCCGGTGCCGGAGATGGTGCCGCCCGTGCCCACACCCGCCACGAAGTGGGTGATCTTGCCCTCCGTCTGCTCCCACAGCTCAGGGCCGGTCGAGTGGTAGTGGGAGAGGGGGTTGTTGGGGTTGGAGTACTGGTCCGGCTTCCAGGCGCCCGGCGTCTCGCGGACCAGCCGGTCGGAGACGTTGTAGTACGAGTCCGGGTGCTCGGGGTCCACGGCGGTCGGGCACACGACCACCTCGGCGCCGTACGCGCGCAGCACGTTGATCTTGTCGGTGGACACCTTGTCGGGGCACACGAAGATGCAGTGGTACCCCTTCTGCTGGGCCACGATGGCCAGGCCGACGCCCGTGTTGCCGCTGGTCGGCTCGACGATGGTGCCGCCGGGCTGGAGTTCCCCGCTCTTCTCCGCCGCCTCGATCATGCGCAGGGCGATGCGGTCCTTCACGGATCCGCCGGGGTTGAAGTACTCCACCTTGGCCAGGACGGTCGCCTGGATGCCCGAGGTCACACTGTTGAGCCTCAGCAGCGGGGTGTTGCCGACGAGGCTGATCATCGAGTCGTGGAATTGCACCGTTGTCTCCGGTTGCCGCAAAGAAGTGGTCGTTATGGGTCATGCCAGCCTAAGGCCCGGAAATGACGTTCACCGCCTGTTGAGATTGGGCGACGTGCTGTTCGGGGCAAGGAGTGGATGACGGCTTAGAGGAGGTGGCGGCGACGTATGACGAGGATGTCGAGGGCGCGGGTGGCCCGGCGGATCGCGGCCGGTGCGGCGTACGGCGGTGGCGGGGTCGGGCTGGTGGGCGCGGCGGCCATCGGGCTGGTGCTGGCCGAGGTCCGCTTCGTGAAGCGCCATGTGGGCAACGGCCATGCGCCGGGCAGCAACCATGTGCCGAGCGCGGACGGCAGGTACGGACATGTCTACGACACCCCGGGTGAACCCCCGATCCGGCTGACCATGCTCGGCGACTCCACGGCGGCGGGCCAGGGTGTCCACCGGGCGGCCCAGACCCCGGGCGCGCTGCTGGCCTCGGGCCTGGCGGCGGTCTCGGAACGCCCGGTCGAGCTGCACAACGTGGCCCTCCCCGGCGCCCAGTCCGACGACCTGGACCGCCAGGTGGCGCTGGCCCTCGCGGACACCACCCGGGTGCCCGACGTCTGCGTGATCATGATCGGCGCGAACGACGTCACCCACCGCATGCACCCCACCAGATCGGTCCGCCATCTGTCGGCGACGGTACGGCGGCTGCGCACGGCCGGCGCCGAGGTGGTCGTCGGCACCTGTCCCGACCTCGGGACAGTGGAGCAGGTCCAGCAGCCCCTGCGCTGGCTGGCCCGCCGGGCCTCCCGGCAACTGGCGGCGGCCCAGACGATCGGCACGGTCGAGCAGGGCGGCCGCACGGTGTCGCTGGGCGACCTGCTGGGCCCCGAGTTCGCGGCGAACCCGCGCGAGCTGTTCGGCCCGGACAACTTCCACCCCTCGGCGGAGGGGTACGCGACGGCGGCCATGGCGGTCCTCCCGACGGTGTGCGCCGCACTGGGCCTCTGGCCGGCCGAGGAGGACCGCCCGGACGCGTCCCGCCGCGAGGGGTTCCTCCCGGTGGCACGGGCCGCCGCGGAGGCGGCTTCGGAGCCGGGGACGGAGGTCACGGCGGCGATGCCTACGGGGCCGCGGGGGCCGTGGGCGTTGCTGAAGCGACGGAAGAGGCGCCGGGTACCGGAACCGGAGGCGGCACCTTCCAGCCCGTCCGGCGTCTGAGCCCTGGCCGGCACCCTCCAGCCCGACCGACGTCTGGACCCGAGGAGGCACCCTCCAGCCCGACCGACGTCTGAGCCCTAACCGGGACCCTCCAGCCCGTCCGACGTCTGGACCCGAGGCGGCACCCTCCAGCCCGACCGACGTCTGGACCCGAGGCGGCACCCTCCAGCCCGTCCGGCGTTTGGACCCGAGGCGGCACCCTCCAGCCCGTCCGGCGTTTGGACCCGAGGCGGCACCCTCCAGCCCGTCCGGCGTTTGGACCCGAGGCGGCACCCTCCAGCCCGTCCGGCGTTTGAGGACGAGGCCCCTTCGGGCCGATGGGGGTCTGGGGGCGCAGCCCCCAGGGACGCCCGCCCCCACCGACCCGCCCGCTCATCCGCCGGAGGCCCAAGCAAGCGCTTAGAAAACTGCGGTCAGGGTCACACAGCGATCCCCGTGACCTGTGCCATACGTGCGGGTAACTTCCCAAGAAAGCCGTGCCAGTCCCCGCACATACGCCAATGGAGCCGTGATGCCCGAAGCCGTCATCGTCTCGACCGCCCGCTCCCCCATCGGCCGCGCCGTCAAGGGCTCCCTCAAGGACCTGCGCCCCGACGACCTCACCGCCACGATCATCCAGGCCGCCCTCGCCAAGATCCCCGAGCTGGACCCGAAGCTCATCGAGGACCTGATGCTCGGCTGCGGCCTCCCCGGCGGCGAGCAGGGTTACAACCTCGGCCGGATCGTCGCCGTACAGATGGGCATGGACCACCTGCCGGGCTGCACGATCACCCGCTACTGTTCCTCGTCCCTCCAGACCAGCCGCATGGCCCTGCACGCCATCAAGGCCGGCGAGGGCGACGTCTTCATCTCGGCCGGTGTCGAGATGGTCTCCCGCTACGCCAAGGGCAGCTCGGACGGCATCCCGGGCACCACGAACCCGGTCTTCGACGAGGCGCAGGCCCGCACCGCCGCCACCGCCGCGTCCGAGGGCTCCAGCTGGCACGACCCGCGCGAGGACGGCCTGCTCCCCGACCCGTACATCGCGATGGGCCAGACCGCGGAGAACCTCGCCCGGATCAAGGGCGTCACCCGCCAGGACATGGACGAGTTCGGCGTCCGCTCGCAGAACCTCGCCGAGGAAGCCATCAAGAACGGCTTCTGGGAGCGCGAGATCACCCCGGTCACGCTGCCCGACGGCACGGTCGTGTCGAAGGACGACGGCCCGCGCGCCGGTGTCACCCTGGAAGGCGTCTCCGGCCTCAAGCCGGTGTTCCGCCCCGACGGCCTGGTCACGGCCGGCAACTGCTGCCCGCTGAACGACGGCGCCGCCGCGGTCGTCATCATGAGCGACACGAAGGCCCGCGAGCTGGGCCTGACCCCGCTGGCCCGGATCGTGTCGACCGGCGTCTCCGGCCTCTCCCCCGAGATCATGGGCCTCGGCCCGGTCGAGGCGTCCAAGCAGGCGCTGGGCCGCGCCGGTCTCACCGTCGACGACATCGACCTGTTCGAGATCAACGAGGCGTTCGCCGCCCAGGTGATCCCGTCCTACCGCGACCTGAACATCCCGCTGGAGAAGCTGAACGTGAACGGCGGCGCGATCGCCGTCGGCCACCCCTTCGGCATGACCGGCGCCCGCATCACCGGCACGCTGATCAACTCCCTCCAGTTCCACGACAAGCAGTTCGGTCTGGAGACGATGTGCGTCGGCGGCGGCCAGGGCATGGCGATGGTCATCGAGCGCCTCAGCTGACCAACTCCCCGTAATCACGCGGGAACTTTGCGTCACCATTTGGCCCGGAACCCAGTAACCACCTGGGTTCTGGGCCGATTTGTGATCCAATCTCCCCCAGGATGTGACCTATCTCCCTTCGAAGAGGGATTTCCCCAGGTCAGGACCGTTTCACCACCAAACATCGGGCCCAAAGTCCTGCCCGTTTCGTGACGTTACGCACTGACAGCTGGTTAGTCCGCCCTTCAAGCTGATGTAGGAAGTCGGGGGTCGACTTTGAACCGGGAGTACGTCAGTGAGCGCCATGCCGATCGCTTTGCTGCTCACCACGGCCGCCACAGGCGCCGTGGGCGTCGCCGTCCTGCGCACCCTCTTGGTGCTCCGTCGCCAGGTAGCAGCCCTGCACACCGAACTCGCCGAGGGCCGGGCCGCCGCCGTACGGCCGCTCGTGCCCGCCGCCCGCACCCACACCGACGCGGATGAGATACGCGCCGCCGTGGCCGAGGCGCTGGCCGAGGAGCGGGAGCGGGAACTCGCCGAGGCACGGGCCTTCTGGGCCGCCCAGGAGTCCCGCGACACCGAGGTGCCGACCCTGCTGGGTCTGCCCGACAGCGAGCTGTTCCTGCCCCGCCAGAGCGACTTCGTGGGCCTCGAACCGCTGGAGCCGGTCACCGAGCTCTCCGCCGACGCCGACGAGTTCGCCGGCGAGTCCCCCGAACTGGCCGCGGCCCGCCGCCGCCACCCGTCCCACCCGGACTTCGTCCCGGCCCAGTCACCGGTCGCGAACGACCACGAACGCACGGTGGCGACGCTGGAGGAGCTGGCCGAGGCCGCCGTGGAACTGGCCGACGTCCGCCCCGGCCCCCTGGGCACCCTCGACGTCTACGTCTTCGTCGACGGCACCACCCTCTGCATGACCCCGGGCCACCGCGAAACCGCCGAACGCCTCGCGGCAGCGCTCCGCGCGGGCGAAACCCCGTTCCTCCTGGGCGGCTCCGGAATCTCGGGCGCCTACACGCTGACCTTCGCGTGCGGCGAGGAGAACGTGTACATCCTGGCGGACAGGGTCATAGCGTCACTTTGATTTTTGCTGGGGTGCGCCCGGTGCGTTTTCGGGTGCGGCTGAGTGGGGGCTGGTCGCGCCGTTCCCCGCGCCCCTAAAAACGCAGGGTGCCGTGTCTCTTTAGGGGCGCGGGGAACGGCGCGAGCAACCACGAACCACCTGCAGCCAACCCACAACAGAACCCCCCTCAGGGGCGCGGGGCTGTGTCAATTTGCGGCTCCGCCGCGCGGGCGCGACCAGCCACAACGCACCCGCAGTCGCAAGCGCACCTCAGACCCCCGCCCTCTTCTGCGCCTCCGCGACCAACCCCACCGCCTGCTCGACCTCGGCGTCACTCACCAGCACAACCGCCAAGTCATGCACAGCAACGGTGATTTGATCCGCCGCGGCGAACATCCCCGCATCCGGCATCTCCCGAGGCACCCCCAGGGGATCCTCAACCCGCTGCGCCCACAGGGCAAACTCCCTGGCCAGCCCCAAAGCCTCAGCGGCAGCACCCCGTTGCAGACGACTCTGCGGCGCAGCCCTGAGCCGGTCCGCAAAGTGATCCACCGCTTGAGTCAACCGCGTCGTATCCACCACGCCGCGAGACTACGCGCCGTACCGGGACTGTTGCCAACGGGCGAACGCTCAGGCACGGTGACTTGAAGGACCGGCTTACACCCCATGCGTCCGGAGGCGCCGATGTCCCAAGTGTTCTCCCAGGAGACCCACCGCAACATGCTCGCCCGCATCCCCCACTGCACCGGTCGTGAAGTGTCCGACTGGCTGCGCACCGTCGACGAAGGCCCCGCCCTCTTCCGCTTCGAGGAGAAGGTCAGCTGGCTCCGCGCCGAGCACGACCTCGCGTACGGCCACGCCAAGGCGATCATTCACGAGTACGACCTGAGGAGGGCCGCGCGCAAACTGCTCTAGGCGCGCACCACAGACCGACCCATCACGGACACGGACATGACGAAGGGCCCCGGGAACGAACCCGGGGCCCTTTCGCGCAAACCGCTTGCCGGTGCTTACCGGTGGCTAGTTGTTGCTGTTGAGGATCGAGATGAGTCGCAGGAACTCCATGTAGATCCACACCAGCGTCAGCGTGAGCCCGAACGCGGCGAGCCACGCCTCTTCCTTCGGGGCGCCGTAGGCGATCCCGTCCTCGACCTGCTTGAAGTCCAGGGCGAGGAAGCACGCGCCGAGGATGATGCCGACGACGCCGAAGAAGATGCCGAGCGGGCCGCTGCGGAAGCCGAGGCCGTCACCGCCGCCGAACACCGCGAACAGCAGGTTCACCGCCATCAGCAGCACGAAGCCGAGCGCGGCCGCCATCACGAAGCCGTAGAAACGGCGGTTCACGCGGATCCAGCCCGCGCGGTACGCGATGAGCACACCGGCGAAGACCGCCATCGTGCCGATCACGGCCTGCATGGCCGCGCCGCTCGCGATGCGGTTGTCGACGACGCTGGAGATGACGCCGAGGAAGACGCCTTCCAGGGCGGCGTACGACAGGATCAGCGCCGGGACGGGCTTGCGCTTGAAGGACTGCACGAACGCCAGCACCATCGCGATCAGCGCGGAGCCGATGGCGATGCCGTACGAGCGGTTGATGTTGGCGTCGTCGACCGGGAGCAGCGCCCAGGCGATTGCGGCCGTCACGATCAGCGTGCCGAGGGTGGTGCCGGTGCGCAGGACGACGTCGTCCATGGTCATCCGGCCGGTGGTGGCCGGGGCCTGGGGCGGTGCACCCTGCTGAAGGTCCTGCTGGGCGTACGGGTTCTGCGCGTACGGGTTACCGCCCGCGTAGGGGTTGCCCTGCGTCCCCACGGCGGGGCCCCCGGCCTGCGGCGCGGTGTTGAAGCCCGCGTAGCCGTTGTCGCGGCTGAACCCCCGTCGCGAGAAGACCGGGTTTCTGCTCCTCATTTCACTCCTCCATGGCCGCCTCGCGCGGCCTTGGGCTCAAGAGTAATAGGTAGGCAAAGGATTGACCCTACCTCTTGGGGAGGATCTTCCCCTCGTCCTGCCAAGGTACGCGGTCGATCGCACGCCGTGCGAACACTGGTACCAACCCGTGACGCCCCCCTTAGAGCCGCCTTATCCCCGCCCTTCTCCCCGCCCATCTCCCTGGTCATCGAAAGGGAAGCCGGTGTACGCCTCCGCGAGATCCGTCTCGGCCGCCCGCGAGGTCGCGATCCGCTCCAGCCGGGCCAGCTGGAGCCGCCCCTCGAAGGGCGTCGCGTCGGGCGCGCGGTGCAGGAGGCTCGTCATGTCGTAGGAGAACCGCTCGGCCTGCCACACCCGCCGCAGACAGGTGGCGGAGTACGCGTCGAGCCGCTCCTCACTCCCCGTCTCCTTCTTGTACGTCAGTGCCCTCGCGAAGGTGACGACGTCGCCGACGGCGAGGTTGAGCCCCTTGGCCCCGGTCGGCGGCACGATGTGCGCGGCGTCCCCGGCGAGGAAGAGCCGCCCGTACCGCATGGGCTCGTGGACGTACGACCGCATGGGGGTGACGGACTTCTGGGTGATGGGACCGCGCTCCAGCCGCCACCCGTCCTCGGTCTCGAACCGTCGCTCCAGTTCCCCCCAGATGTCGTCGTCGCTCCACTTCTCGGCGTCCGCGCTCTCCTCCACCTGGAGGTAGAGACGGGAGACGGACGGGGAGCGCATGGAGAGGAGGGCGAAGCCGCGCTCGTGGCGGGCGTAGACCAGCTCGTCGTGGGAGGGCGCGACGTCGGCGAGGATGCCGAGCCAGGCGTAGGGGTACGACCGCTCGAAGACACGGGTCAGCTCGGCGGGGATGGCGTTGCGGGCGACGCCCCAGAAGCCGTCGCACCCGACGACGTAGTCGCAGTCGAGGACGTCCTCGCGGCCCTGGTGCCGGAAGCGGACGCGGGGGCTGTCGGTGTCCGCTCCCTCCACCTCCAAGGCCTCCGCCTCGAACAACAACGGTCCGCCGTCAGCGAGTTGAAGGGCGATCAGGTCCTTGCACACCTCGGTCTGCGCGTACACGGTGACGCTACGACCGCCGGTGAGGGCCGGGAAGTCGACGCGGTGCCGCTTCCGGTCGAACCGCAGCTCGATCCCGTCGTGCCGCAGCCCTTCGCGGTCCAGCCGCTCACCGGCGCCGGCCGCTCGCAGCACGTCGACGGTCCCCTGCTCCAGGATCCCGGCCCGCTGCCGGTGCTCGACGTACTCCCGGTCCCGACTCTCCAGCACGACCGAGTCGATCCCGGCGTTGTGCAGCAACCGGGCGAGGAGGAGCCCGGCGGGGCCGGCTCCGATGATGCCGACGGTGGTACGCATCGGGGGTTCCCTTCCAGGGTGTGCCGTTCGGTGGCGGTCGTTCCCGTTTGATCGGTCGTTCCCGTTCGATCGATGTTCGCCTGGTGAAATTCTCTTCACCTCATCGATACGCCTCAAGTCTCCGACCGCACGGGTCACCTGTCAACGGTCGGGAGGGGGGCAGCGAGGGCCGCCGAGGGAGCACTGAAACAACACACCGTTCCCGCAAGTCACGCGCAGTAACTGCGATGGTGCCCGGAGCCGGACTTGAACCGGCACGCCCGCGAAGGGGCAGCGAGGTTTAAGCTCGCCGTGTCTGCATTCCACCATCCGGGCAGGCCGTGGGCTCCGCATCGAGGTCACGAGCCTATCGGGACGCGCGTCCCCAACAGCGGGCAGGCGGACCGATGTTGTCTTATTTTATTGATGTCTGAGGGTTCATCAGACCACTGAATGAGCCATCAGCACTTGCCAACAGCCTTGCGTGCGATCTGGGGGCTCGTATGCGGAATGACGGAATTTCACCGCCCGAACGAGGGTGCTCCACCGGTTCTCGACGGGATCGTTCACAGAGGCGGGTCCAGGGGCTCTCTTGGAGGGTGTCCTGAGGGCCGTCTTGAGTGCCGTCTCGGGGGTGGTCCTCATCCCCAGGTATGACACCGCTGAGCGCAGTCCGACTGAAGGCTGCCCCCGGAACCAGAACAGCGGCTGACTACACGGCGCGGTCGGGCCGAGAGGATGGGTGGCGTATCCAGCAATACCGTCGTCCCGACAGGAGCGCCCTCCGTGACCACCACCCCCATCGCCGAACGGACCACCTCCGTGGCCGCGCGCGCCACGGATCTTTCCAAGATCTACGGACAGGGCGAGACCCAGGTGGTCGCCCTCGACCAGGTCTCGATCGCCTTCCGGCAGGCCGAGTTCACCGCGATCATGGGCCCCTCGGGCTCGGGCAAGTCCACGCTGATGCACTGTGTGGCCGGCCTGGACACCTTCTCGTCCGGTTCCGTGCGCATCGGTGACACCGAGTTGGGCTCCCTGAAGGACAAGCAGCTCACGAAGTTGCGCCGGGACAAGATCGGTTTCATCTTCCAGGCGTTCAACCTGCTGCCGACGCTGACGGCCCTGGAGAACATCACGCTCCCGATGGACATAGCGGGCCGCAAGCCGGACAAGCAGTGGCTGGACTCGGTGATCACGATGATCGGTCTCGCCGACCGGCTCAAGCACCGGCCCTCCCAGCTCTCCGGCGGCCAGCAGCAACGCGTCGCCGTGGCACGGGCGTTGGCCTCCCGCCCCGACATCATCTTCGGCGACGAACCGACCGGAAACCTCGACTCGCGCTCCGGCGCCGAGGTGCTGGGCTTTCTCCGCAACTCCGTACGGGAGTTGGGGCAGACGGTGGTCATGGTCACCCACGACCCGGTGGCGGCGGCGTACGCGGACCGGGTGGTGTTCCTCGCGGACGGCCGCATCGTCGACGAGGTCTACGAGCCGACGGCGGACTCGGTGCTCGACCGCATGAAGCAGTTCGACGCGAAGGGCCGCACCAGCTGACGTTCGGTGGGCCGGACTGACGGTCCCTCAACCTGCGCCCCCCGCAACCGACTTCACTGCCCGGGCCCCGACTTCACCGCCCCGGCCCCCGATTTCGCCGCCCCGGCACCTGACCCCGCCGCCCGGCTCATCCCTCGTAGACCTGGACTGAGTAGACCCATGTTCCGTACCGCCTTGCGCAACGTACTCGCGCACAAGGCCCGGCTCCTCATGACCGTGCTCGCCGTGATGCTCGGCGTCGCGTTCGTGTCGGGGACCCTGGTCTTCACCAACACCATCTCGAACGCCTTCCAGAACAGCTCGGCCAAGGGCTTCGACCAGGTCGACGTGGCCGTCCAGGCCAAGTCCCAGGACGACAAGGGCGACACGGTCGGCAAGACGCCCGAGCTGACCCAGGCCATGCTCGACACCAGCGCCAAGGTGCCGGGGGCCGCGTCCGCGACCGGGGTCGTCAACGGCTTCACCGCCATCGCCGACAAGAAGGGCAAGCTCATCGGCGGCGGCTTCCAGTCCGAGGGCGGGAATTATTGGGGTGGCAAGGACGCCCGCTATCCCCTCAAGTCCGGTACGGCACCGCACGGTTCGGGCGAGGTCGCGATCGACTCCGAGACCGCGAAGCGTGCCGGGTACGAGGTCGGCGACACCGTGCGCATCTCGGTCGACGGGCCGGTGCTGACCCCGAAGATCACCGGCATCTTCACCACCGACGACGGCAATGTCGCCGCCGGCGGCAGCCTCGCCCTCTTCGACACCACGACCGCGCAGAAGCTGTTCGGCAAGGCGGGGACGTACGACGAGATAGATGTGAAGGCCGCGGCCGGGACCAGTCAGGCGGCGCTCAAGGCGCAGCTGGACCAGGCCCTGCCGAAGGGGCTCACCGAGACCACCACCGCCAAGAAGCTCGCCGACGACCAGGCCGAGGCCATCGCCTCCTCGATGAGCGGGCTGAAGTCGGGGCTGCTGGTCTTCGCGGGCATCGCGCTCTTCGTCGGTACGTTCATCATCGCCAACACCTTCACCATGCTGGTCGCCCAACGCACCAAGGAACTGGCCCTGTTGCGCGCGGTCGGCGCCTCGCGCCGGCAGGTCACGCGGTCGGTGCTCCTTGAGGCGTTCGTGGTCGGCGCGGTCGCCGCGGTGGCCGGTCTGCTCGCCGGTATCGGTATCGGAGCCGGGCTGCGCGCCCTGATGGGGACGATCGGCGCGACCGTCCCGGACGGCCCGCT
Organism: Streptomyces prunicolor; assembly: GCF_045162825.1. Lineage (NCBI taxonomy): Bacteria > Bacillati > Actinomycetota > Actinomycetes > Kitasatosporales > Streptomycetaceae > Streptomyces > Streptomyces prunicolor. Next base: position 4,414,578 of record NZ_CP108676.1, read on the forward strand.
GGTCATCACCTCGAACACGGTGCTGAGCGCCCTCGCGGTCGGCATCCTCATCACCATGCTCGCCGCCTGGCTGCCCGGTCGCCGGGCCGCGAAGATCCCGCCGGTCGCCGCGATGAGCAGCCTGCACGCGACAGCCACCACCAAGTCCCTGGTGCTGCGCAACACGCTCGGCGCGCTGTTCTCCGGGGCGGGCATCGCCGTCGTCATCGCGGCCACCTCGATGAGCGGTTCGGACGGCCAGGCGCCCATGGGTGTGGGTGCCGTACTCCTCATCATCGGTGTGTTCATCCTGACCCCGCTGCTGTCCCGCCCGATGATCGCGGCCTCCGCACCGGTTCTGCGGATCTTCGGGATCTCCGGCAAGCTGGCCCGCCAGAACTCGGTGCGCAACCCGCGCCGTACGGCCGCCACCGCCTCCGCGCTGATGATCGGCCTGACCCTCATCACCGGCATGACGGTGATGGCGGGCAGCCTCCAGCAGGCGATCGACAAGATGGCCTCGTCCGCGATCAGCGCCGACTACATCGTCTCGATGGCGAACGGCAACCAGCTCTCCCCGGACGTCGACAAGACCCTCACCACCACCTCCGGCATCACCGCCAGCAGCCCGCTGCGCAACGCCCCTTCGCGCATCGACGGCAAGACCGAGTTCCTGACGGGCGTCAACGGCTCCGCCATCGGCAAGCTCACCGACCTCAAGGTCGACAGCGGCACCTTCAAGGTCGCGGGCACGCAGGTGGTCGTGGACGATGACACCGCCAAGTCCTATGGCTGGAAGGCCGGTTCGACCTTCACCACGCACTACGAGGACGGCAAGGCGCAGCAGCTCACCGTCTCCGCGGTCTACGAGGGCAACGCGCTGATCCGCGGCATCATGCTCGACAACGCGACGCTCGCCCCGCACCAGACCGACCCGGCCGACATGCAGATCCTCGTCAAGACCGCTGACGGGGCGTCGAGTTCGACGAAGGACAAGCTGGAGAAGGCCCTCGGCTCCAACCCGGCGGTCAAGGTCCAGGACAAGAAGGACCTCTCCGACAGCATCGCGCAGGTCTTCACCCTGATCCTCAACATGGTCTACGGCCTGCTCGCCATGGCGGTGATCGTCGCGGTCCTCGGTGTCATCAACACCCTTGCCATGTCGGTCTTCGAGCGCTCGCAGGAGATCGGGATGCTGCGCGCGATCGGCCTGGACCGCAAGGGCATCAAGCGGATGGTCCGCCTGGAGTCCCTGGTCATCTCGCTCTTCGGCGGGGTGCTCGGCATCGGTCTCGGCGTGTTCTTCGGCTGGGCGGCCGGTGAGCTGATCGGCTCGAAGATGGCGACCTACGAACTGGTCATCCCCTGGGCCCGGATGGCGCTCTTCCTGCTCCTCGCGGGCACCGTCGGCGTCCTGGCGGCCCTGTGGCCGGCCCGGCGCGCGGCGAAGCTGAACATGCTGTCAGCCATCAAGTCCGAGTAGCGGCAGCTGAGTTGACCCAAAGAAAGAGGGCAAGGGCCCCGTTCCGGAGTGGAACGGGGCCCTTCCTGTTGCCCGGTCGCCCGGGAGGTGCGGTCAGTTCCAGGTGCGGGTCCGCAACGGCACCCCGGAATCACCGGAGTCGGGGGTCCGGACCGCCAACACCTGGTTGACCCCTATGCGGTTGCGCTCGAAGCCGAGCGCGGAGGCCGCCATGTAGAGGCGCCAGACGCGCGCCCGCCCGGCGCCGACGATCCCGACCGCGCGCCGCCACTCGGACTCCAGGTTGGCGACCCAGCGGCGCAGGGTGAGCGCGTAGTGCTCGCGGATCGCCTCGACGTCCCGCACCTCGAACCCGGCACTCTCCAGCTGGGTCACGGTGGTGCCGATGGGGGCGAGTTCACCGTCGGGGAAGACGTACGCGTCGATGAACTCGTCGATGTCGTACGCCGATTCGTCCTGCCAGGGGCGGCGGGCGATCTGGTGGTTCAGCAGCCGCCCGCCGGGTCTGAGCAATGCGAAGAGGTCCCTGGCGTACTCCAAGTACCGCTCGGTGCCCACGTGTTCGGCCATGCCGACGGAGGAGATCGCGTCGTAGGGCCCGTCGGTGACGTCACGGTAGTCCTGCACGCGGATCTCGACCTTGTCGGTGAGTCCCTCCTCGGCGACGCGCTTACGGGCGTAGGCCGCCTGCTCCTGCGAGAGGGTCACGCCGACGACGCTCACGCCGTAGTCGCGGGCCGCGTGGATCGCCATCGAACCCCAGCCGCAGCCGACGTCCAGCAGTCGCTGACCAGGCGTCAACTCCAGCTTGCGGCAGATGAGTTCGAGCTTGTCGCGCTGGGCGTCCTCCAACGTGCCGTCCGGGGAGTCCCAGTAGGCGCACGAGTAGACCATCGAGGGGCCGAGGACGATCTCGTAGAAGTCGTTGCCGACGTCGTAGTGGTGGCTGATGGCGCGTTTGTCGGTGCGTTTGGTGTGGAGGTGGGCGCGGCTGCGGCGGACCTCCTCCGGGGGCGGTGCGGGCGGCAGCGGGAGCCCGCCGAGTTTCACCAGTCCGCGTACGGCGGACCGTACCTCGGGGTCGCGCAGGGCCTGGGTGAGGGTGCGGGCGTCGTCGCCGCGTTCCCACACGAGGGCGGAGATTCGGTCGAGCCCGGCGTACAGGTCGCCCTCGATGTCCAGGTCCCCGGCGACCCAGGCGCGGGCCATGCCCAGTTCGCCGGGCTTCCAGAGGAGTCGGCGCAGGGCACGGCGGTTGCGTACGACCAAGGTCGGCGCATCGGGCGGCCCTGCCTCGGAACCGTCCCAGGCGCGGATGCGCACCGGGATGGGGGTTCCCAGTAGCTGTTCGAAGAGGGATTTGAGCCGCAGCGCGGCATCAGCCATGGCGCACACCTCCGTGACGCGGATCCCGGAATTGTCCATCACTACGTAAACACCAGCCAGGCCCGCACGCAGTCCTGCTTGAGCGTTACGAGTAGGCAAAATGCATGTAGCGGCCATGAAGGTGACACGTGCAGCACGCCGAAGGGGCCGCCCGCACCACGGATGGCGGACGGCCCCTTCGGGCGTACAGGTACTACGGGTACTACGAGTCCTGGCAGGCACTACGGGTACTACGGGTCAGCGGTGACCGGAGGCGGTCAGGAGGCCTTGGCCTTCTCCTCGGTCTTGGCTGCCGCAGCGGGCGCCGGCGCCGGCTTGGCGGCCTCGTAGAACTCCTCGCGGGGGTTCTCCATGGCGCCGAGCGACACGACCTCGCGCTTGAGGAACATCGCGAGCGTCCAGTCGGCGAAGACGCGGATCTTGCGGTTCCAGGTCGGCATGGCCAGACCGTGGTAGCCGCGGTGCATGTACCAGGCGAGACGGCCCTTGACCTTGATCTTCACCTTGCCCATGACGATCATCGCGACGCCCTTGTGCAGGCCGAGACCGGCGACCGCACCCTTGTTGGCGTGCGAGTACTCCTTCTGCGGGAAGCCCCGCATACCGGAGATCACGTTGTCGCCGAGGACCTTCGCCTGGCGCAGCGCGTGCTGGGCGTTCGGCGGGCACCAGGCGTTCTCGACGCCGGCCTTGCGGGAGGCGATGTCGGGCACCTGGGCGTTGTCGCCGGCGGCCCAGACGTAGTCGGTGCCGGTGACCTGGAGGGTCGGCTGGGCGTCGACGTGACCGCGCGGGCCGAGCGGGAGGCCGAAGCGGGAGAGAACGGGGTTCGGCTTGACGCCGGCCGTCCAGACGATCGTGTTCGAGTCGACCTCAAGACCGTTCTTGAGAACGACATGCCCGTCGACGCAGGAGTCCATCGAGGTCGAGAGGTAGATCTCGATCCCGCGGCTCTCCAGGTGCTCCTTGCCGTAGAGGCCGAGCTTGGGGCCGACCTCCGGGAGGATCTTGTCGGCGGCGTCGACGAGGACGAAGCGCATGTCCTCGCGGGAGACGTTGTTGTAGTACTTGGCCGCGTCCCGGGCCATGTCCTCGACCTCACCGATGGTCTCCGCACCGGCGAAACCGCCGCCGATGAAGACGAAGGTGAGCGCCTTGCGGCGGATCTCCTCGTCGGTGGTGGAGTCGGCCTTGTCGAGCTGCTCGAGGACGTGGTTGCGCAGGCCGATGGACTCCTCGATGCCCTTCATGCCGATGCCCTGCTCGGCGAGGCCGGGGATCGGGAAGGTGCGGGAGACCGCGCCCATCGCGATGACGAGGTAGTCGAAAGGCAGCTCGTACGCCTCGCCCACGAGGGGGGCGATCGTGGCGACCTTGCGGTCCTGGTCGATGGTGGTGACCCGGCCGGTGAGGACCTCCGCCTTCGGCAGCACGCGTCGCAACGGGACGACGACGTGCCGAGGGGAGATGCTGCCGGCGGCGGCTTCGGGGAGGAAGGGCTGGTAGGTCATGTACGACCGGGGGTCGACGACCGTGACGGTCGCCTCGCCGTAGCGCATCTTCTTGAGAATGCGCCGAGCTGCGTACAGGCCTACGTACCCACCGCCTACTACGAGGATCCTGGGACGCTCCGTGGTGCTCATGGCATCGAGTATCCACCTGCCCCAGGGGGGTCGCTCGTGCGCCCCTTCACAAGCTTGCACGGGGGCTGTGTTATCCTCCGCGACTCGCATGATCCAGGTCACTCCACGGGCGGGGAACCACGGGTCGGTTCGCCCCGTTGTCAAGGCCGCGTGAGCTGCCACTCTGCCGCGCCGGACCCCCTGGACCACACCTCCGCGACACCCTCCCGAAACTCCCCCGAATCACTCCCGCACCACCCCGCCGAACACGCTCCCAGCCCTGCCGAGACCCCGGAAGGGCCAACCGGGGCAGTCTCGTCGTCCAACAGGACAGAATTCCTTGTGAAGAACTTCACGAACTTTCTTACGAGCGTGTTCTGAAGGGGGTCGGCGAGCGCCTCTGCTTCCGCTCATACGTTATATGGGCTGCTCAGGAGTTTAGTACCGGCGAGTAATAATTCGGGCTCGCGAGGGTCCGTCAGAGCGCCTTCTCCCCATACTCGGAAGCATGGCCGTCTACGACACGCTCGGCACGACCTATGCCAGAACCCGGCGCCCGGACACCCGCATCGCCGCGCGGATCCACACGGCCCTCGGGGACGCCACGGACGTGATCAACGTGGGCGCGGGCACGGGCTCCTACGAACCGGCGCGGACGGTCCTGGCCGTAGAACCCAGCCGGATCATGCTCGCCCAGCGCCCGCGCGGGGCCGCGCCCGCCGTGTGCGCGGTCGCCGAACGCCTCCCGCTGCGCGACGGCGCCGCGGACGCGGTCATGGCCCTGCTGACCGTCCACCACTGGAGCGACCTCGCGGCCGGCATCGCGGAGCTCCGCCGGGTCGCCCGCCGCCGGGTCCTCGTCCTGACCTGGGACCAGCAGGTCTTCCGCGAGCGGTTCTGGCTCGTGCGCGACTACCTCCCCCAGGCCGCCGCCCACGACGACACCCGCGCCGTAGCGACCGAACGGCTGGCCGCGCTGCTCGGCGGGGCGCGGGTGGAGGCCGTCCCGGTCCCGCACGACTGCACGGACGGATTCGGCGCGGCGTACTGGCGCCGTCCGCACGCCTACCTCGACCCCGAGGTGCGCGCCGGCATCTCGATGCTCGCCCAGACCGGAGAGAACGCCCTGGCTCCCGGCCTGGCGTCACTCGCCGACGACCTCACGACGGGCCGCTGGCACGCCCGGTACGCCGACCTGCTCGCTCGCGACACCGTCGACGTCGGCTACCGGCTTCTGGTGGCGGACTTCTGACCCACGCGTACATCAACTGACCCACGTGTACATCAACTGACCCACATGTGCGCCAACGGCATTGGATCCAGGGCGAGTCGGGAATGAAGCCGCTGCGGCCGCACGTTGGCAGCCCCATGACGTCCTCGCCGACCACCATGCGCGCCGTCCAGCTCTCCGCCCCCGGCCCCGTGGAGAACCTGCGGCTGACCGCGCTCCCGCTGCCGCCCGAGCGGGACGGCTGGGTGCGTATCCGGGTCGAGGCGTTCGGCCTCAACCGCTCGGAGCTGAAGCTGCGGCTGGGTGTGAGCGAGGGCGTCAGCTTCCCCCGGGTGCCGGGCATCGAGGCCACCGGCACGGTCGACGCGGCGCCGGCCGGGAGCGGACTGGCTCCCGGGCAGAAGGTCGTCGCGATGATGGGCGACATGGGGCGGACCTACGACGGCGGGTACGCCGAGTACACGTCGGTGCCGCTGTCTCAAGTCATCCCCGTCGACACCGAGTTGCCCTGGGAAGTGCTGGGCGCCCTACCGGAGATGGTGCAGACCGCCTACGGCTCGCTCACCGTCGGCCTGGACCTGCAGCCCGGCCAGACCGTGCTGATCCGTGGCGGCACGTCGTCGGTGGGCCTGGCGGCAGCGGCGCTGGCGACCTGGCGCGGAGCGACGGTACTGTCCACGACCCGCCGCCCCGACCGCCTGGCTCTGCTGAAGGAGCGGGGCGTCGACCACCCTCTCCTCGACACCGGCGAAGTGGCGCCCGCCGTACGCGAGTTGTACCCGTCCGGCGTCGACGCCGCCCTCGACCTCGTCGGCACCCCGACCCTCCCCGACACCCTGCGCGCGGTACGCGTCCACGGCACGGCCTGCTTCGGCGGCAGCCTCTCCAACCAGTGGACGGTGCGCGACTTCTCCCCGAACGAGTACCTCCCGAGGGGAGTCCGCCTCGCGGGCTACTTCGGCGACGCGTCCGACCTGTCTCCGACGGTGTTCCAGGAGATCGTCGACGCGGTCACCGCCGGTCAACTGGCCTTCCCTGTCGACCGGGTGTACGACGGGCTGGAGCAAGTACCGCGGGCTCACGAGGACATGGAGCATGACCGGGCTACCGGGAAGTTGGTGGTGCGGGTCCGGCATGAGCACTGGCGCTAGCACTGCATGACGAGCCGGGACCGATCGAAGTGCCGGGCCGCCCTGGACGGGGACCGCGTTGCCGCCGAGCTGATGACCGACGCGGTTACACAGGCGCTCGAAAGCCCGGCAGAACGAAGAGAGTTGGGCCGGGGTCTCACACGACCCGGGCCAATGACCGCCACCTTCGCCGTGGCCGTCGCCAAGCGGGGCTTCGCGGACCTGAGGCAGCCTGAGGTCGGGGGCACTCTGCTCCAGCTCCGCACTCAGGTCCGTGCGCGAGTACGGCTTCAACTCCCTTGGTACGTCTGCCGGGAGGGCCCGTATGCCATCCGTGACGAAGAACAAGGTCCCCGTCCGACGCGATGAACGACAGTGGGCCGTGGTCCGGCCACCAGGGCCAAGCGGTGCCGAGCGGCAGTTCCGAGGTTCCGCCGAGGGTGGCAACGTTCTGGTCGGTGGCCCGGTGTGGCGTACGGCGGCGACCGGACCCGACCGGCAGATCGCCGACCACGACCAGCGGCTCGACGCCCTCGAACACGCCCCGATGGCCCCTGCCGTCCCTCGCCGCAACGTGCAGCGGTACGCCATGGCGCGTCTCCCGAGGGCATGAGGAGGCCCCGGTCATCTCCCACGGGGGAGAGACGACCGGGGCCGGCTTTCAGGCTTTCGGTACGCCCCGATGTTCAACCCACGCCTGCGCCGCTACAGCCATTGCCTTGAGCCATGACGCATCGGGCTTCCTCTCCGCGAACGCTCGGTACATACGCAGGTTGGCGGCGGCGAAGGCATCGATAGCCCTCGGGTTGGCGCCCACCCACGCCTTACACCCCGATACCCACTCCTCCGCGGATTCCGGGCTATGCCCTGCTGACACGAGCTGGAGGGCCAACAGGGCGGGGTCGATGAACCCCGCGCCCCGAGTGGGCCACGCCCAGTCCACGGCCCACATTCCCCGTTCACCGACAAGGAGGTTGCTGGGGTTGATGTCTGTATGGAGCAACGCGTCGCCCCGGAACAACTCCGCTTCCGACTCGTCGAGAGCGAACCGATTCCACCGGGTCTCACGCCAGTCCCGAGCTACCTCGGAAAGGCCCAACGCCCCGATGCAGTCAACGAGTTCGACGACCGCCGGCAGATCCGTCGAGTCGGGCGTGAAGTCAGACGATCGGCCGTCAACCGCTTCGAAGCCCAACACGAGCCAGTCGTCGTCTTCCGCATGCCACCGCAACGCGGGAGAGACGGGCCAGACTGCCGAGTTGATCGACCTCTCTCTGATGAGTGAGTCTCGACGACCCCCGGGCCGGTTGCGCACCGCCTTGACGAAGAACGGTCCCGTCTCGGAGTCGACCAAGGCTGTGAGGTCCGAACTGAACCCGCGCGCGGTCCGTTCCATGCTGCTCAGGGCGCCCGTGTGCGGATGGATCAGTGCCCGGATCTCTGACTCCGGAAGGTCGGGGTTCATGTGTCCTTCAGTTCTTCGGAGTGCACTCACTGCCCGGTGTCCCCGGGCTGCACTCGTCGTCGGTGTCGGGCGAGCAGGCTCCGAACTCGCCGGGCACCCACCTGTCCAGAATGGACGCGTTGGCCGAAGCCATGGCGGGGCTGCCGAGGATAGCGGCGAGCGGCGTGTCCTGGACGTTGCCGACGCTTAGCCACCGCGAGAAGACGCACGGGGAGACGTCGCCATCGGGACCGATGGCCGCTCGGTCGGTACCGCACCGCCCGCACAGTCCTTCAGCGTCGGGCGCCTGTCCCTCCGCACCACGGCCGAAGGGGCGGACGTGATCCATACGGATGTCAGTCACGCCCAGGGCCTGAAGCTCTTGCCGCGCCTCGTCGGCGCGTTGCCTCTCGTCGCCGACGATGATTCCGGCGCGCAGCGGGATGCCGAGCTGAACGGCCTTCACGATGTTTGCCCGTGTCCGAGCGTGGCTCGGGCGGCCCGTCATCGCGTTGTGTTTCGCATCCTTGTCGGAGTAGTACGAGGTGGCCAGCGTGACGCCGTCGCGCTGCAACGTCTCCCACCACTCCGGCGTGATGTGCACAAGGTTGCTGTACACCTCGACCCTCAAGTCGAGGGTCAGCGCGTGGCCGACCAGGGCTCGGGCGTCGGGGTGCATGGTCACCTCCCCGCCGGTGAACTGAACACCGGGCACACCGGCGCTGGCGGCCTGGTCGAGAACACTGACCCACTCCTCGCGGGTCATGGTGCCGTGCGTCCCGTCCGGCCCCGAGTCGTTGTGGCAATGGACGCATTGGAGCTGACACTTCCGGGTCAGGTCCAGCCACAGGAACCGGGGAGTGGCCGTCGTCGGCGCGACGGTTGGTGCTTCCGCGATTGTGGTCACGCGTGTACCTCTTTCCCTGAGTGACGTTCATGGACGTGCACCCGCCCCGCCGGGACTTCTCGAAAGTGGGGGACCATCGAATCGGTCTCTTCCGGCGGGACGGGAGTTCAGAGGCCGTCAGTAGCGGCAAGGAGGATGGTCGACACGGAGAGAGCGGCGACCGACAAGACGAAGCAGACCCACCCGTAGGGTCGTACGGCCCGCCAGGGCCGCTTCACCATCGGATCCGTTCCAGAGTGCCGCCCGAGCATTCGGGGCACGGGACCTTGTTCAGATAGGCGCACCTGGGGCAACCCGCGAAGCCGCAGCACCCGAGGCACCAGACTTGGCGCCATCCCGCGCACGTGCCGCACACGTTGGAGATCTCCTCCAACAGGTCGAACAGCGTGATGACGTCACGCGGAGCGAAGGGGCTACGCCCTGCACGGCGCTTCGCCGGTCCTGGTTTCGACTCATCAACAGCCGGGGCGGTCACTGTTCCTCGCCCTCCTCCGCATGTGGATGATTCACCAGCTCTGCATTGCAGCTCTGCACCTTGCTCAGGTCCCCGGCGCCGCGCGCGGTCTCGCGTTGGTCCACCAGGGCGCCGCACACCCCGCATCCCTCGACGCCGACGGGTTCGAGGGCGACTACCAGGACAGCCGGGTTCGCTGAAGTTCTCGTGTGAGCCGTCATGACGTACACAGCTTCCGAAGGCCCTCGTCCACCCGCTCGATCAACGAACGGCTCGGGGGAGCAAAGCGCGGCGGCCACCAGCGCGGAGCGTGCTCCCTGAAGCCGCACCATTCGTCGATGGGTACGGACACGGAGCAGGGGCCGTCGTAGCGAACCGCCTGCCCTTGCATCTTGGATTGCATCGCTTCGCCTCTCACTGACGTTGTCGCTCTACGCAACCAAGTCGTTGCCCACAGCGGTACCGTTGGAAGGTCGGCGGAGCTTGAACGACTTGAACGCTTGAGTTCGCGGGGAGTGATCGACGTGGCAAAAGGCCGGCCGAACGAGAACCTGGCGCTGCTCCTGGACGAAGCAGACTTCAAACACCGGCAGTTCGCGCGGGCCGTGAACCGCATCGGTGCCGAGAGGGGCCTCAACCTCCGGTACGACGAGTCCTCGGTGGCTCACTGGCTCAAGGGGGCCGTGCCGCAGAAGGCCGCCCGGCCGGCCGTTCTCGAAGCTCTCTCTCGGCGCATCGGGCGCCCAATTACCCACGAGGAAGCGGGATTTGGCGTCACACCGATCGTGGCTGGTTTGGACATTGCACCTGAGCACGCGCTGAACACCATTGAGGGTCTGGTTGATACCGGAAGGGCAGACATGGACCCATCGCGTCGAGCAGTCCTCACCACCGCGCTCTACTCGGCAACGCTCGCTGTGCCAGGCTTCGATGAAGCCGACGAGACCCTGGACCGGCTGGAGCACCAGGCCGCAGGCCGAACAGTCCGGATCGGGCCCGGTGACGTAGCCGCAGTCCGCAGCATGACGGACAAGATCGCTGACATCCTTGACGAGTTGGGCGGCGCACACGCGCGCCCGATGGCCGCCGCGTTCATCGTCAACTCGGTGTCCTCCTACCTCCGTGCAGACGGAACAGACGACGTCAAGAACGACATGCGGGCCGCCGCATCCGATCTCGTGTACCTGACGGGATGGATGGCCATGTACGAGAAGGCGCACGGGCTCGGCCAGCGGTACTACCGCCAAGCCCTCGGCCTGGCCAAGGCCGGGGGAGATCAGGTGACGTACTGCCGGACACTCCGCGGCATGGCCCTCCAGGCCGCCAACCTGAAACACGCGACCAAGGCCCTCGAACTGGCAGACTCGGCCGCCGAAGCCGCTCCCTCCGCCGGCCCGCGCCTACAGGCGTTCCTGCGCGGCCAACAGGCGCACGGTGCCGCACTGGTCGGGGACCGGCGGCTCGCCTTCTCTCGACTCAGCGAGACTGAGGCCGCACTCTCGAAAGCGGACAACAGGCGTGACGCGGTGGGCGGTTACGACCGGTCCGCGTACGAGTTCCACGTGTCGAGCGTGCTGTACGCCCTCGGCGACGTTCCCGGATCGATCGACGCCATGAAGGCGTCGAACCGTGCACGCCCCTCGGTGGAGAAGCAAGGAAACGCCCACGCGAACGGCCTGCTTGCACAGCGGCAACTTGAGCTGGGGCACCTCGAAGCAGCGTGCGCGACTTGGGGGGAATTCCTCGACGACTACGCCCAGCTCTCATCCGCCCGAGCTGACGAACACTTCGACATCATGAGGCGACGCATCCGCCCGCACCTCCGCAACCCGAGGGCGCGGGAGCTGAACGAACGGGCACGGGAGCTTGCCCGGCAGAAGGCCGCGGCCTAGCCCTCCGCCGCCTTGAACGCGATCCCGTCCAAAATGTCGTGTTCGCTCACCACGACCTCGCTCGCCCCGACCCGCTCCATGATCGAGAGGAGTACGAGGGCGCCCGCGCCGATGACGTCGACGCGGCCCGGGTGCATGGAGGGGATGGCGGCGCGTTCGGCGTGGGTGGAGGTCAGGAGGGACTCCGTGATCTCGCGGACGCGGTCGTAGGAGACGCGGGAGTGGTGGATGGCGTCCGTGTCGTACTCGGGGAGGTTCTGGGCGATCGCCGAGACCGTGGTGACCGAGCCGGCCAGGCCCACCAGGGTGCGGGCCTCGCGGAGGGGGACTGTTTGTTCCGCCAGGTCGAGGGCTGTCTCGATGTCCGCGCGCATCGCCGTGATCTGGTCCGGGGTGGGCGGGTCGGTGACCTTGCCGTCGCGGACCAGGTGGCGTTCGGTCATGCGGACGCAGCCGATGTTCACGGAGCGGGCGGCGCGGACGGCGTCGTCGCCGACCACGAACTCCGTGGAGCCGCCGCCGATGTCCACGACCAGGTAGGGCTTGGCGAGGGCCAGGTCGTCCCGGCCGGTCAGTTCCGCTGTCGCGCCGGTGAAGGAGAGTTCCGCCTCCTCGTCGCCGGTGATGACCTCCGGTTCGACGCCGAGGATGTCCAGTACGCCGCGGACGAAGTCGTCGCGGTTGGAGGCGTCGCGGGAGGCCGACGTGGCGACGAAGCGGAGGCGTTCGGCGCCGAGTTCCTTGATGATCGCCGCGTAGTCGCGGCAGGCCGCGAAGGTGCGCTCCAGGGCCTCGGGGGCGAGGCGGCCGGTCTTGTCCACGCCCTGGCCGAGCCGGACGATCGTCATCCGCCGGTCCAGGTCCACGAGTTGACCCGTCGCCGGGTTCACGTCGGCCACGAGGAGGCGGATCGAGTTCGTACCGCAGTCGACGGCGGCGACGCGGGTCACTGGTCGTCCGCCTTCGCCTCGACGGGCTCCTCGACGGGCTCCTCGGCGGGCTTCTCTACGGGCTTCTCGACGGGCTTGAACGCGAAGTAGCCCGTGCCGTCCTCGTTCGTCTCCGTCTGCCGGCCCTCGCCGGTCGGGGGCACCCCGGGCACCCTCACGCACGGGCCCTTGGCCCACCACTCCGGCAGCATCGCGAGCGCCTCGTCGCCGAGTGGGTTGACGCCCGGGCCCGCGGCCAGGGAGTGGCCCACCAGGACGTGCAGGCACTTCACGCGGTCCGGCATGCCGCCCGCGCTCGGGAAGCCCTCCAGGACCTCGATGGCGTCGCGGCGCGCGATGTAGTCCTCGTGGGCGGCGCGGTACGCGGCGGCCAGTTCGGGGTCCGTCTGCAGCCGCTCCGTCATCTCCTTCATCACGCCGTTCGCCTCAAGGGTGCCGATCGCCGAAGCCGCGCGCGGGCACGTGAGGTAGTACGTCGTCGGGAAGGGGGTGCCGTCGGGGAGGCGGGGGGCCGTCTCCACCACGTCCGGCCGGCCGCACGGGCAGCGGTGCGCGATCGCGCGCAGGCCGCGCGGCGGACGCCCGAGCTGCTGTTTGAAGGCCTCGACGTCCGCGACGGTGGGCTCGGTGCGGGGAGTGGGCGGCGGGGGCGTTTCCATGCCGGTACGAAGATCTCTCTGTCAGTTCGGTGTCACTGGTCGGAGGCGTCGGACTTGTCCACGCCGTCCCAGACGTTCGAGTACCACGGGCGGTCGGCCGCCCCCAGTTCCGCGCGCGACTGCTTCGCCGCGTCCGGGTCGATCACGATGTAGCCGGTCTCCCCCGGCATCACATAGTGCAGCCGCTGCCGGATCTGCTGTTCCGCGTACGAGTCGTCCTGCCAGCGTGCCTTGAGGTCGCGGAGCTGCTCGACGCGCTGCCGCGCCTGCTCCTGCTGCCGTTGGAGATCGGAGATCTCGGCGCGCTGCGAGACGTACTGCCTTATCGGGTACGCCAGCGCCACGATCAGCGAGCACAGCACCAGGGCGAGGAGGGCCGCCCGGCCGGTGAGCCGGGAGCGGCGGGCCTGCCGCTTGGTCTGGGAGCGGTAGACACGGGCCGCCGTCTGCTCGCCGAGCAGCTTGAGCCTGGTCGCGGTGGAGAACCGGTCCCGGTCCTTCACGGCCATGTCCCGCCTCCCCTTCACACGTGCGTACGTCCCCGCACACGGTACGGGACCGGGTGCGGGGACGTACGTACGACTGGCTAAGGCTTAGCCCGGTATGGGTCAGCCCTTGCTGTGCCCATGGTCCGCAGAGCGGACGAGGGGGAAGGCTCAGCCCTTGAAACGCGGGAAAGCGGAGCGGCCCGCGTACTCCGCCGCGTCGTCGAGGATCTCCTCGATGCGGAGCAGCTGGTTGTACTTGGCGACGCGGTCCGAGCGGGCCGGGGCGCCGGTCTTGATCTGGCCGCAGTTCACCGCGACGGCGAGGTCGGCGATGGTGGTGTCCTCGGTCTCGCCGGAGCGGTGGGACATCATGCACTTGAAGCCGTTGCGCTGGGCCATCTCGACGGCGTCCAGGGTCTCGGTCAGCGAGCCGATCTGGTTCACCTTGACGAGCAGGGCGTTGGCCGAGCCCTCCTCGATGCCGCGGGCGAGGCGCTCCGGGTTGGTGACGAAGAGGTCGTCGCCGACGATCTGGACCTTGTCGCCGATGCGGTCGGTGATGACCTTCCAGCCGGCCCAGTCGTCCTCGTACAGCGGGTCCTCGATGGAGACGAGCGGGTACGCGGAGACGAGCTCCTCGTAGTACTCGGTCATCTCGGCGGCCGAGCGGGACTTGCCCTCGAACTCGTACTTGCCGTCCTTGTAGAACTCGGACGCGGCGACGTCGAGCGCGAGCCCGATCTGCTCGCCGGGGATGTAACCGGCCTGCTTGATGGCCTCGATGATGAGGTCGAGGGCGGCGCGGTTGGACTCCAGGTTCGGGGCGAAGCCGCCCTCGTCGCCGAGGCCGGTGGACAGGCCCTTGGTCTTCAGCACCTTCTTGAGGGTGTGGTAGACCTCGGCGCCCCAGCGCAGCGCCTCGGAGAAGGACTCCGCGCCGATCGGGGCGATCATGAACTCCTGGATGTCCACGTTCGAGTCGGCGTGCGAGCCGCCGTTCAGGATGTTCATCATCGGGACGGGCAGCAGGTGCGCGTTCGGACCGCCCAGGTAGCGGAAGAGCGGGAGGTCGCTGGCCTCGGCGGCGGCGTGGGCGACGGCGAGGGAGACGCCGAGGATGGCGTTGGCGCCGAGCGCGCCCTTGTTGTCGGTGGCGTCCAGGTCGAACATCGCCTGGTCGATCAGGCGCTGCTCGGTGGCGTCGTAGCCGACCAGCTCCGGGCCGATCTGGTCCATGACGGCGAGGACGGCCTTCTCTACGCCCTTGCCGCCGTAGCGGTTGGGGTCACCGTCGCGCAGCTCGATGGCCTCGAAGGCACCCGTGGAGGCGCCGGACGGAACGGCGGCACGACCCGAGCTGCCGTCGTCGAGGCCGACCTCGACCTCGACCGTGGGGTTGCCTCGGGAGTCCAGGATTTCCCGGGCTACGACGACGTCGATGGACGGCACGAGCATCTCCTTCTTGGGATCTGACGCGACTGCGGCAACACCGCAGCGGCTCTGCGAGACGAGCCTAACCGGCTCAGGCCGATTGGCCATCCGGTCGGCCGCCTGATGGACAGAACCGAGAGTAAATTGTTTCCGAACGGAACAAAGAGTCCCGGGGAAGAACACGGAGACACAAAAAGCCCCGCCCCGGTGCGTACGGGGGAACACGCACCGGAGCGGGGAGCCCGTGGGGGACGGGGGTGACCCTCACGAGGTCTCCATGATGGACACCACGGATGTGAGGGCGCTGTGGTTCAGCTACGAGCCCGATATGTCACTCGGGATCGGTTTCGCGACGTCACTTCAGGTGGAGCTGCTGGCCCGGGAAGATGAAGTCGGCGTCGTCGATGATGTCCTTGTTCAGCTTGAACAGCTGCTGCCAGCCGCCCTTCACCTTGTGCTTCTCGGCGATGGAGCTGAGGGTGTCGCCCTTGACGACCTTGTACTCGCCGTCGCCCTTCTTGACCTTCTTGCCGGTCGGGGTGGAGACGGTCTTCTTGGCGGCCGGGCGCTCGGCGGAGCGGGAGGCGGTGGTGTCGCCCGTGGAACGCTCGGTGGTGCTCTTGGAGGAGCTGGAGCTGTTCGAGCCGCTCGACGAGCTGGAGCTGCCGCCGGAGTAGGAGGCGCCGGAGAGGCCGGTGCCGCAGGTGGGCCAGGCACCCTTGCCCTGGGCGGCGAGAACCTTCTCGGCGACGGCTATCTGCTGGGACTTGGAGGCCTGGTTCGCGGTGGAGGCGTAGGCGGTGCCGCCGTACGCGGCCCACGTCGAGGCGGAGAACTGCAGGCCGCCGTAGTAGCCGTTACCGGTGTTGATGGACCAGTTGCCGCCGGACTCGCAGCTGGCGACCGTGTCCCACTCGGAGGCGGTGGCGGCGGAGGCGCTGCCAGTGGCCATCAGCGGAGCGGCGATCGCGACACCGGTTACACCGGCGAGCGTGGCGACGCGGGTGGCCTTGGACGGACGGCGGTGCTTGCCCTTGCTGGAAAACAGCATGGAAAATCCCAATCCCCTCACCGACGCCTACGAGGTGAGCTGTCGGGTTCGGGCCGTGTGAGTTGCCCGGCCGTGCTCGTACGTCTCGTACGAGCACGACTTAACCCCAAGCCGGTTCCGGTCGTCTCTCAACTCCCGGGCCCGGCGCTTACCTTGGGTCCCCCGCTCCTGCCTACGGCGCTTGACGCGACGACTGTTCCCGGAGGCCGCTGGCAGGACTCGGCGTGTGCGGCAACCGGGGCTCGTGGTGACGAGCGGCCTTGACCGTAGACACGGAATCCACGGAATTCCAAAGACGATCAGGGCTTCTGAGACTCATCCCACACTTTGATCAAACCGGACATTCGACGCGAAGCGTGACGCGAACTCCCGCCGCTGGCTTGCTACTTTTCGTCCGCTTCCGTACCGACGTCCAAGGTCTGACCGGCGGCGATCTGGGTCGGATCGGCGCCTATCACCTTTTTGTTCTCGGCGTAGAGCGCGCGCCATCCGCCGTCGTAGCCAAGGGAGTCGGCGATGGACGCGAGGGAGTCGCCGGCGCGGACGGTGTAGGTCTGCGGCGACACGCTCTCCTCGGCACTGGCGCCGCGGTGCTTGCCGGCACTCTGCTGAGTGCTCTGCTGCTCACCCTGCTGATCGCCGGAATCGCTGAGCGCACCCGTGTCGACGAGGCTCCACTTGCCCACCGCCTGGGCCGAGTTGTCCGATTCGTCGAGTTTCGGGGAGGCGGCGACCGAGTCGTCGCTCGCGGAAGGAGTGGTGGACTTGTCGGACTTGGAAGAGTTGTCCGACGCGGAGGGCGAGGGACTGCTCGACGAGTCGCCGTCGGAGGAGTCGGACGAATTCGAGTCCGTGGTACCAGAGTTGGACAACCCGGAAGAAGCGGACGATCCAGACGAGTCGGAAGAGCCCGAGGAGTCGGAGCCGGAGCCGGAGTCGGAAGAGTCCGTCGGGGTGCCCGAGGGTGAGTCGCTCGCGACGCCCGTGTCGACGTTCGTCGAACCCGAGGTCGTGGTGAGGCCGGAGACCAGCGCGCAGGTCAGCCAAGGGGAGGTGCCCTTGTCGTCGAGGATCTTCTCGGCGACGGCTATCTGCTGGGAGCGGCTGGCCAGGTCGGCGGTCGGGGCGTAGTCGAGGCCGCCGTACTTGTCCCACTCGTCCTCGGACAGCTGCAGGCCGCCGTACTGGCCGTTGCCGCTGTTCTCGCTCCAGGAGCCACCGCTCTCGCAGTTGGCCACCTTGTCCCAGGTGGTGCCGTCGGCGGCGTTCGCGGCGGCGGCGCCGAGGAGGGGGATGGCGATGGCGGAGCCGGTCACGCCGGCCGCGACGAGGATTGCCGGAGCCTGACGGGGGCGACGGTGACGACCGTTCCCGGAGAGCATGCGGAGGCCTTTCGCGTGACAGCGGGGGAGCGCGCGGCGGAAGGGGGTGGGGGGTGGTGCGGGTCGCCGCGCTGGTAGGTGAACGTATCCACAGTCGATCACTTGTCACAAGTTAATGCCACGGAGATCACGTGAAGATCACAGAGTTGAGGAACTGTCACTTTCAGGTTTAGGGGGTCGGATTGCCTGTTCGGCGGCCGTGCGTCTACGGGGTCTGACCGCCCGTTCAGCGTCGCTCCGGGGTGAACTCCACGGGCAGGGTGCGCAGTCCGCGCATGATGAGGCCACCGCGCCAGCGCAAGTCGGCCGGATCTCCGGCAAGTTGCAGGTCGGGCAGGCGGGTGAGGAGCGTGGCGAGCGCGGTCTGGCCCTCCAGGCGGGCGAGCGGGGCGCCGAGGCAGTAGTGGATGCCGTGGCCGTAGCCGAGGTGTTGATTGTCACGCCGCCCGAGATCGAGGACGTCGGGATCGGCGAACCGTTCCGGATCGCGGTCCGCTGCGGCCAGTACGACCAGCACGGGGTCGCCGGCTGCGATGTCCTGCCCGCCGAGGGTGAGGGGGCGGGTGGCGAAGCGCCAGGTGGCGAGCTCCACCGGGCCGTCGTAGCGCAGGAGTTCCTCTACGCCGGTTTCGAGGAGGTCGCGCTCCCCCGCGGCCAGGGACTTCTCCAGGCGGGCGCGCTGCTCGGGGTGGGTGAGGAGGGCGTAGGTCCCGTTGCCGATGAGATTGACGGTCGTCTCGAACCCGGCGAACAGCAGGATGAAGGCCATCGCCGCGGCCTCGTTCTCGGTGAGGTGCTCGCCGTGGTCGGAGGCGCGGATGAGGCCGGAGAGGAGGTCTTCGCCGGGGGGAGGGGTGGGGGTGCCGGAGGGGTTCCTGCCGGGGGTGCCGGGGAGGTTCCCGTCGGGGTGCGGGGTGGGGGTGTCGGAGAGGGCCTCGCGCTTGCGGTGGATGAGGTCGGCGAGATAGCTCCGCATCTTCTTGACGGACCGGGCGACTCCGCCGCGCGGCCCGCCCCCGTGACGGATCATCATGCCCGCCCAGTCCCGGAAGTCGTCCTGGTCCTCGCGGGGGACGCCGAGGAGGTCGCAGATGGCGTAGATGGGGAGCGGGAAGGCGAAGTCGTGGATGAGGTCGGCGGAGCCGTCGTCGGCGAACCGGTCGATGAGGTCGTTCGTCAACTCCTGCACGCGCGGGGCGAATTCAGCCACTCGGCGCGGGGTGAACGCCTTGCTGACCAGTCGTCGGAGGCGGGTGTGGTCCGGCGGGTCGATGTTCAGCAGATGCGTCATCAACTCGGCCTTGCGCTCACCCGGGATCCCGGTCTTGCCCTTGGCGTGCGCCGGTTCATCGTGATGCGCGGGGTTCTTGGAGAGGCGGGGGTCGGCGAGGGCGTGCTTGGCATCGACGTAACGGGTGACCAGCCAGGCCTCAACTCCGCTGGGGAGGCGGGTCTTGTGCACGGGGGCGTGTTCGCGGAGCCAGGCGTAGGTGGGGTAGGGGTTGGTGGCGAACTCCCAGGTGAAGAGGTCGGGGGTCGGGCCGGAGGAGGGGTGGGGGTGCGGCTGGTCTGTCACTCCTTGACGGTATCCGGGGTGGGGGTGCGCTTGGCGAGGGCTTTCAGGGCGGCGGGGTGTCCCATGTCGGCGGCTTTGCGGTACCAGGGCGTTGCTTCGGCGGGCTTGCCCTGCGCTTCGAGGAGGGTGGCCAGGCGGTAGGCGCCGTAGGAGTCGCCGGACTCGTAGGCCTTCTCGTACTGGGCACGGGCTTCGTCGGGGTGGCCTTGCTTCTCCAGTACGGCGCCGTAGTGGGCTACGTCGAGCAGCCCGTCGGCGTAGTCCGCGAAGAACCTCACGGCGTCCGCCAATGAATCCGGCTCCACCTCCAAGAGTCCTTGCAGGTAACCCGCCCGCTCACTGCCGTCGGCCACCGCGCGCCCCAGCCATACCTCGGCTATCTCACGCTCGTTGCCCAGGAGATGCCACATGCCCAGGCTCAGGGCAGCCTCGGTGTATCCAGTGCGCGCCACCTCTCCGTAGTACTGATGGCCCGCAGCTGCGACGTCCCCCTTTCCGAGCAGCACATCGCCCAAGCAGTGCGCTGCCTCCGGGTTCCCTTCCGCGACCCCGACCCTCAGCAACCGTTCTGCTCGCTCCAACAAGAGTCTGCCGAGTAGCGTCGCCGCGTCACCGTCACCGCCCTCGGCAGCCAACTCCAGGAAGGGTTCCGCCTCCCGGCTCTCGCCGCGCTCCACCAGCCGCCGCCCAAGATGCCCAGCGGACTCGACCCACCCCGTCTCCGACGCCCGCCGGAACCACGACTCGGCCTTCTCCCCCTCCCCGAGGCTCTCTTCGAGCAGGCCGAGGGCGTGCATGGCCGACGCGTCCCTCGCCTCGGCCTCGCGCAGATACTCCGTCCGTGCCCCAGTGACGACGTTCTCGACGTCGTACACCGCCGGGTTCGCCCGCGCCGCATCCAGCGCGTGACCCCACACCCACCCAGCAACGGTCGGGAACCCCTCGTCCTGTTCCGCCGTGTGCACGAAGTACGGCAGCACGTCCCCGAACCGTCCCTGCTCCCCTTCACTGCAACTCAGCATGCGCAGCACCCCGTACCGCTTCCGCCCAGCCCACTCCCAGGCATCCTGCAGGGACTCCCGTTCCAGCCCCGCGATGCCGTACCCCTCGTGCACCGTCACCAACAGGTCCTGTGGCAAAGGCCCCTTCAGTCCGCACCGGGCCAGATCCACCGCCGCCCGCACCAGCGCGTGGGCGCGGGGGTGCCGCTCGCGGTTCGGGGCGAGTTGCCAGTCGTTCCAGAGGCGGGGGCCGATGGCGAGGTAGGTGGCGACTCCCACCGTGCCGCTCTCGCAGGCGGCCTCGATGAGCCGGGGATCACCGGCCTCCTCAGCACGCTTCCGTTCGGCGGGTCCCCAGGCGCGAGGAAGTTCGACGAGCTGCGCCAGGCCCAGCAGCCGGCCCTGCGCGGACGTCCTCCGGGCGTACTTGGCGTAGGCCTCCTCCCGCATCGTCGCCAGTACGACCGCTTCGAGCTCGGTCAACTGGCCCAGCAGTCGCGGCTCCAGACCACCGCTCCCGAGATGCACGTCGAGGTCGTCCAGCCAGACGACACACCGCTCCGTCCGGCCCTTCAGCTGCGCGGGCAGCTTCCGCAGGTCTTCGTGCTGGGCGGGCGCGAACACCCGGTGGTCGGGGAGCACTTGAGCCATCGCGGCCAGGGCGGTACGGGACTTACCCGAGTACGCCTGTCCGAGGACGATCACCAACCCGCCCTCCGAACGCGCCTGCTCCAACGCCCAGTTGGCCATCCTGTCCTGGTCCCTGCCCACGTACGGCGGCAGCGCGGGCAGCCCCTTCACCCGGCGGGTCGGCCGGACCCCGTGTGTGCGCGGCTCGACGTCCTTCGCCAACGGCCAGTCGAGCGGGCCTGGTTGGGCGTCACCCGGGGGTGGGTTGCCGTACGTGTTACTCACGTGCTGGACGCCGACGACCTGTCCGTTGAAGGTGCCGCTGCGGAAGTCGATGAGGTCTCCGCCGGTGGGCTCCGGAAGCAGGGGCAGGCTCGTCAGCCGTCCGATGTCGACAAGGGCTCCGTCGCTGGGCGCCAGCAGCACGGTCGGGAGCAACCGATCGATGAGGGACCGGAGTTCACTGGCCGCCGCAATGTCGGACGGCCTGCCGATTCCCTCGCGCAGCTGGCGACGCCACAGTGCCGTCAGCTCCTCACTGGGGGACCGTCTCCTCCCCCATTTGACAGCGCCGATGGCCTCCGCATACGCATCTAGTCCCCGCCGCCCAAACCAGGCTGCGAAGTGGCCCTGGACCGCCGCCCAGTCAGACGAGCCCAATCCCATCGCCAACACATCGGCCGCCTCATCCGCCAGCCGATCCAACTCCCCGTCGTCCACGCACTCCCCCACACCCGAACCCGTCCCTGCCCCAACGGTCTCAACGGTACTGAGCCCACGCCCCCAGATCCGCCCCTCGGAGCGACCTCACCCGCTCTACTTCACCTTCACCGTCCGGCCGCGCTCCCCGACTCGACCTCCCTGATCGCATCCCGATAAGCCCGCCCCACCGCCCGCAACGCAGCCTCCGGATCCACCCCGGCCGCCTCAGCCCGCACAGCCAGCGCCAGCAACTCGTACCCGATGCCGCCCTCCCCCTTCGGCAACGTCACCTCAAGTCCCGCCGTCCGCACGCGCGATGCCAGTTTCGCCGCGAGGGCGAGGCCGGGCTGGCCCATGGGGATGCCCTCGGTGATAGAAGTGCGCTGCTTCTCCTCGGCCTTCGTGCGGAGCCAATGCGCCTTCACCTCCTCGGGAGTTGACGCCGTTTCGTCGCCGAAGACGTGCGGGTGGCGGTGGATCAGCTTGGTGATGATGCCGGCGGCCACGTCGTCGATGGAGAAGGGGGTCTCGGGATCCTCCTCGGCGATGCGGGCGTGGAAGACGACCTGGAGGAGGACATCGCCCAACTCCTCGCGCAGTTCGTCGCGGTCGCCCTCCTCGATCGCCTCGACGAGTTCGTACGCCTCCTCGATGCCGTACTTCGCCAGACCCTTGTGGGTCTGCTGGGAGGACCACGGGCACTCGGCGCGGATGCGGTCCATGACCTGGACGAGGTCGAGGAGGCGAGCGCCCGGGAGGTCGTAGGAGGCGGGGAGGAGTTCCAGGTCCGGCATCTGGACTCGGCCCGAGCCTGCCAGGCGGGCCAGGCCGTCGGTCAGGGCCGGTTCGCCCTCTCCCGTGGCCACGATCACCACCGTGGAGCCGTCCGCGCAGGCCGCGACCAGTTCCTCGGCGGTCGGGGACGCCTCGTCGACCGCTATGCCGGCCTCGCTCAGATACGGCAGCTGCGGATGCGTACCGTCCGCGCACAGCACACGGTCGGCGTCACGCAGCGCCTGCCAGGCCGGCCAGGACAGCAGGCCGGGGGCGACGCGGTGGCTGGTGGTGAGCAGGACGATGCGGCCGGGGGTGGGGGCGAGGCCGCCCTCGGGGGCGGGGCTGGTTGCGTTCACCCACCGAACGTAACCCACGCCGCCGACAGCCCCGGAGTTATCCACAGGCCGCAGAACTGGACCTAGCCCTAGACCTTCCGCGCTCCGGCCTGCCGCGCCCGCCGTACCGTTACGCCGGCACGCCGGTCACGTACGCCAGCCCGCCGCTCACGCCGACTGCTGAGTCCCCGCCGCCGTGACCTCCCGCACCCAGGGCGTCTTCGCGTCCACCCTGCTGCTCTTGGTCACATCCCACGTGCCGTAGCGCGGGTTGAGGTCGACGTGGAGTTCCTTGGAGGCGTTGGAGAGGGCCTTCCAGAAGGCGGGCTGGGTGGTGTCGGTGCCGAGTTTCGCGGCGAGTTTGCGGCCCTCCACCTGGAGGCGGAGGTTCTCGTCGAGGCGCTTCGGGGGGACGCCGTACTGGGCCAGCCAGGTCGCCTCCAGGGCCTTGGCGCCGCCCGCCTGCTGGGCGAGGCCGGCCCGCATGTCCTGGATGTCCTTGCGGGTGACGGTGACTCCGGCGTCCTGCGCCGCGCGGTGGACGACCTGGTCGAACACCATGCCGTAGAGCGTCTCGCGGGTGAGGCCGCCGGTGGTGGCGATGGCCCGCTCGTACTGTGCCTGGTTCTGCACGGCCGACCGCTGGGCCGTGCGTACCTCGTTGACCCTGCTCTGCAGCTGCGCGACGGTGATGCGCTGGCCGCCCACGACGGCCGCGGCGCCCGGATGCGCCTCGTTTCCGCAGGCGGTCAGGGCGGGGGCCGCGGCGGCGATCACGGCGGTGAGGACGAGCGCGGTGCGACGGCGGCGGTGCAAGGAAGCCTCCCGAGGAGATTGTGCGACGGTGCACAAAGTCTTGCGGTGATCGATGTTAGGCAGTGGGTCGCCTGGGGCCAACCCATTCGACCAACGATTCACCAGGACTTCGGGCACCGGCACGCACGCGTGTGCTCCATGGGCTCCCCGTAGTCAGCCGCTACGGCCCCGCGCTCAGCCGGTGATGGCCACCGGCGCGTCCCACGCGTCGCGGTCCACGGTGATCGTGTAACCGCCGCGCGTCTCCTTGCTGTTCACCATGTACTGGTGCGCGCGGCTGTGGTTGGTGAACTGGGTGGAGCCCCAGGGCCAGTCCGACGTCGTGGTGTTCGTCTTGTCCCACAGCGCGTACCAGAGGTTGCCCGGCAGGTCCGTCTTGCTGGTCGCGGTCGCAATCGCCTTGGCGCTGGAGCTGCTGAAGCCGTAGAGGCCGCTGCGGTAGATCTTGGCGTGCAGTTCCTTGTCGAAGGCGCGGACGTACGTCAGCACGGCGTTGTTGCAGGACGTGTTCGTCGTGTCGTACGACTCCATGTCCAGGTAGACCGGGCTGCCGGCCTTGAAGCCGAGCGCGGCGGACTTGGCGACCGCGTCGTCCGCCTCGGACTTGCCGACCGCCGCGGCGGTGGAGGCGCTGATCTTCACCGAGCCGCCGGAGCCGCAGGACGGCTGCGAGCCGACGTAGAGCGGGATGAACTTCCAGCCGACCGTGGTGAGGGACTTGACCCAGGACGCGGTGAGGTTGGGCTGGCTGCAGCCGCGGTTCTTGCCGCCGATGTAGACGGCGGCGGCGCCGTAGAGGCCGCCGTGCCAGGCCTTCATCGCGGCGAGGGAGGGCGCGGCGCAGGTGTCGAACGCGCGGCCGGTGTAGGTCTTCTGGGCGGGCCAGGTGGTGGCGGCCATCGAGTTCGTCGCGGCGATACCACCGCCGGCGACGACGGCGACGCCCGCGACGCCCCAGGTGATGTATCTGCGCTTCTTCGACTGGCGATGCTCGGACATGAAAGACCCCACCCCTGGTGTACACGTAACGCCTGATGTACACGTGTTTGTTCGTACGTATCTGGCAAAAGTGAACCGCAACCTATCCGGTGCCGTTCATGCGTTCGGGAAACTCCGCCCCCAGAAGGTCACAACGTTCTCCCAGGGAACGGCAAAAACTACCCGCGCACCTGCCCCAGCCACTGCAAGGTCCGCCGGATGTCCGCCACGAGCGGGTGTCCGGGGCCGTGCCGGCGTTCGACGTCGCCCAGGAGGCGGGCGAGGGTGTCGTGGGCCGCGCCCCGGTCGCCGAGGGCGAGCAGCAGGTGGCCGATGCGGCGGCGGACCTCGTGGGCGAGTTCGGGGTCGCCGGCGACGTACTGGTTCTCGTAGTACGGCAGCAGCGCGCGGTACTCCGCGAGGGCCGCCACCGGGTCGCCGAGCGACTCCAGGCACTGGGCGGCGTCGTAGCGGTAGCGCAGGGACTGCGGGTCGGACGGACCGGCCTCGGCGGCGCGTTCGTCGGCGAGGCGGCGCAGTTCGGGCAGCGCGCGCCGGTACTGGCCGTCGTCCATGAGCGTGGCCGCGTACTGCTTGCGCAGGGTGCGGACGACCGGGGACTGCGCGCCGTGCTGCTCGGCGGCGGTGGGCAGGATCGCGCCGAGGATGTCGACGGCCTGCGTGATACGGCCCTCGCCGAGCAGTCGCTTGACCTCGTCGACGGCGGCGGCGACATCGGGTTTCTCGGCGGGGGTCGGCGCGAGCGGGGCGGGCTGGGGCGCGGGGGTGCGGGCGCGGTCCGGCCAGGGGGCGTGCGGGCGCAGGAAGGGGCGCGTGGGGTCGAGTGGCGCCCCGCTGGGCATCCCGCGCGCGGGCAGCAGCAGCGCGAGACGTTCGTAGACCTCCTGCGCGGAGCCAGGGCGGTGTTGCGGGTCCTTGGCGAGCAGGTGCAGGACGAGCGTTTCGAGCGACTCGGGGACCTCGGGGCGGATACGGCGGACGGGCACCGGCGGCTCGTACAGGTGCCGGTGCAGCACGCCGAGGGCCGTCGAGCCGGAGAACGGCACGTCCCCGCTGAGGAGTTCGTGCAGCAGCACACCGAGCGCGTACAGGTCGGTGTACGGGCCGACCGCTCCGCCCATCGCCTGCTCGGGCGCCATGTAGGCGGGCGAGCCGATGGGGGTGCCGGTGTGGGTGAGGCGGGTGGTGTCGGCGTCCATGACGGAGGCGACGCCGAGGTCGAGGACGGTGACCGTGCCGTCCTGCTTCACCATCACGTTGCGCGGCTTCAGGTCGCGGTGGACGATCGGCACGGCGTGCACGGCGCTGAGCACGGCGCACAGTTGGGCCGCGACGGAGACCGCCCACTGCCACGGGTACGGGTTGTGCTCGGCGAGGTGGTCGGAGAGGTCGGCGCCGTCGATGTACTGCATGACGAGGAACAGCTCCTCGCCCTCACTGCCCGCGTCGTGCACCGTGACCAGCCCGGGGTGGTCGACCTGCGCGGTCACCCGGCACTCGCGCACGAAGCGGCGGCGCAGTTCGTCGGCCTCCTGGCCGGCCACCTTGTCGGGGCGCAGCAGCTTCACCGCCACGCGCCGGTCGAGCCGTTGGTCGTACGCCGTCCAGACCTGGCCCATGCCGCCCTGTCCGATGAGCGTGGACAGTTCGTAGCGGTCCGCGACGACACGCCCCGCCGTCATGGTCACTTTCCGCCCTCGTCGTGCTTGCGCAGATAGTCACTGAGCTCGTCGAGCTCGGCGCGCACCTGGTCGATCCGGGCGGGCGCGGGGCGCTGGGGCGGGGGCGGCGGCACCGGAGTCTGGGACTGCGGCGGGGTGTAGGGCGGTTGCGGCATCTGGGTCTGGTGCAGGGGCGGTTGGGGTTGGGGTTGGGGAACGGGCGTGGCGCTGAACGGCGTCACGGTCTGCGGATAGCCGTACGCGGACGGCACGGTGGGGCCTTGGGGCGGGTAGCCGGCGAACTGCTGCCGCTGCTGCTGGTGGAAGCGGATGTCCACCGCCAGGAAGTACACGCTGCTGAACACGCCCAGGAGCATCACCGTCGCCATCGCGATGTCGGTCCTGGAGTCGCCCTCCGGCAGCGAACCGACCACGGCGAAGCAGCCGATGGACACCGGCAGGCTCGCCCAGGCGAGCGCCCAGTCGATCTTCCGCCCGCGCGTGAAGGCCACCCGGAACAGCGGAACGCAGGCGAGCATCCCGCAGCAGAGGGTGCCGATCGCGGCGAACAGCACGCGCAGGGTGACGACGTTGTTGTCGCTGCGGGCGGGCGGCACCGCGCCGTGGCCGTACATGACTGCTCCCGGGCCCGTAATCGATGTGGGGTTCGAGCGTATAGGCCCACACCGACATGCGGTCCCGGGTTGTACCGAACCGTTGTCGTGCTGATCGCTTCCTACCGGTGTCTCAGTCCGGCGTGACCGTGCCGTCCGTCAGGCCGTCGTACATGCCGCGCACGAGCTGCTCGCCGAGCCGGCCCGCCTGCCGCAGCGCCCGTTCGAAGTCCTCCAGGGCGCGGAACCGGGCTCCGTAGCGCCGCTGTTCGTCCAGGGGGAGGCGCGGCAACTGGAGCCTGCGGACGTCGAGTCGGGTCGCCGTGGACGCGTAGCTGCTGGCCTGGCGGTTGTTGGCGGTGCCGCGCAGGAAGCCGGCGAGGAACCACGGGTCCAGGGCGCCGGGTTCGGGCCGGAGCAGGACGAGGCTGCGGCCCAGGGCGGCGCCCGCGGTCGTGTCGTCGATCACGCGTGCCATCGCACCGCCGCCGACCACCGGGACGACGACATCGCCCGGCTCCGTGAGGACGGCCTCCTCGTCACTCTCGGGGAGGATGCCGGAAGGGGCCGTTCCGGCGAGGACGTCGTGGTCGGTGAGAACGGGCACACGCGCGTGGCCGCCGTTTCCGCCGGTACGCATCACCAGGGCGCCCCCGCGCGCGAGTTCACCGATCGTGGTGAGCGGCCAGCGCGTGGGACGGTCGGGATCGGCGGAGTGGTCGACGGGCGGCGGGGTGAGGTCGGCGGTCAGCCGGAGCGTCTCGCCGAGCCGCTCGCGTACGGCCGTGAGCTCGTCGGCGCCGTCGGCCGCGGTCGCGGGCGGGAGGTGCCGGGCCGGGGCCAGGTCGACGTCGTCGTCGAGGAGTTCGATGACCGGCACGGAACGCGCCAGCCCCGGCTCGTCGTCCAGCCGTCCCGCGCGGTCGAACGCCTTCCAGGCGTCGAGCACCGCGCCCCGCACTGCCTGCCAGTCCGGCCCGCCGCGCCCCTCGGTGGCGAACCGCCCGGTGTCCACCAGCAGCACCTCCGGCTGCGCGGCCGCCCGTTCCGGCCGCCGCAACACCCACAGGTGCAACGGGATGTTGTACGGCGGCGCCGCCCCGATCGGCAGCGCTACGACCGCCTTCAGCGCCCCGCGCCGCAACAGGTCGGCGCGGATCCGGCGGCCGGAACGCCGGGAGGCCGCGGCCGGCGGCATCAACAGCACCGCCGTGCCGCCGTCCTTGAGCCGGGCCAGCGCGTGCTGCACCCAGGCCAGCTCGGACTCGTTGCGGGCCGGGAAGCCGTACTCCCAGCGGGGGTCGTAGGCGAGTTCGTCGTGGCCCCAGTTCCGCTCGTTGAACGGCGGATGGCACAGGACGATGTCGGCCCGCAGTGCCGGGTACGCGTCGGCGCGCAGCGTGTCGCCGGTCGTGGCGCGAACGGTGACCTGCGCGCGCAGGGCGATCCGGAGCGCGGTGAGTGCGGCGAGGTCGGGGGCGTCGTCCTGGGCGTACAGCTCCTGGTCGGGGCGGGGGGTGACGGCGCGCAACAGGGCGCCGGTGCCGCAGGCCGGGTCGAGTGCGGTACCGGGCGGGCCTGCCGCGCCTGCCGCGCCTGCCGTGCCCGCCGACTCGGCCAACTCGGCCATCAGGCGGGCGAGTTCGGTCGGGGTGAGCGTGTACTGGCGCGGGTTGGCGTCGAGGTGCCGCCCGAGCAGGAACTCGAACGCCTGGCGGGCGCCCAGCTCGGCGGCGAGTTCGGCGGTGCCGCGGAGGAGGGGGGCGGAGGGGAGGAGCTGGGGGCCGGTGGGGGTGTGAACGGCGGAGGTGGGGCTCGGGGTGGGGCTCGGGGTGGGGGCGAGGTTCGCGGCGAGCGGTGCGTGAACAGCTGGCGGCGTGTGAACGGTGGGGGCGGCGTTCGCGGGCGGAGCCGTGTTCACAGGGGATGCGGTGTTCACGAGGGCCGGGGGTGTTGTCGGGTCGGCCGGGGTGTTCACAGCGTTCGGGGTGTTCGGGGTGTTTCGGGCAGCGTGGGTGTTCGGCGTGTTCACAGCCGCCGCGGCGCTTCCCTCCCGCTCCCTGTGAACTCCCCGTCCGCGCACCGCGCCGAAGCGCGGCACGATCACCTGTTCCAGCGCGCCGGGCAGCATCGCGGCCATCCGCTCGTCCGAACCGGCGCTCACGTCCAGCCAGACGGTGGGGCGTTCATGGATGAGCAGGAGGGCGCAGCCGGCGTAGACCAGGGCGGTGACCGGGCCCTCGGGGTGGCCGACGAGTTGCTGCCAGACCCGTTCCCGCAACGGGACTTCGGCGAGTTTCCCCTGCTTGCGCAGCCAGGACTCGACCTCGGTGAGGGCGAAGGCGGGGCTGGTCTCGGTGCCGCCGACCGGTTTGGGGAAGTCCGCGTGGCGGCGGCGCCAGTTGCTGACGGCGGCACGGCCCACACCGGCGAGCCGTGCGATACCGGCGGCGGTCACCTCTGTCGCGTTGTCCTGCACCCGCCCCACTCCTCTCGTCCCGCCGTCCCGCGGACCCCGTTGCGCCTGCTGTCGGCCTGCTGTTCTGTCTGTGACGCCGAGCATACCGACGCACGCAAGATCCACCCCTTCACGGCCGTGTACACACGAACATTTGTGAACCGTGTTGACTCGGTTCACAGCCTCTGTTCTTATTGACCCAGCGAACGAGCGACCGCCGGAGGGAGGCGGTCGCCGCATCGGGGAGGGGACAGCCATGGGGATGAAGGGCAAGGTCGCGCTGGGCGCCGTCGTGGGGGTCGTCGTCATCGGGGTCGTGTCGGCGAACGCCGGCGGCAACGGCGGAGGCAGCGGTTCGGGCAGCAGCGGCAAGGGTTCTTCGGCGTCCGCGGAACACAAGGACGCCGGGAAGAAGAGCTCGGACAAGAAGGGCTCGACCAAGGCCGTCGAGACGAAGAAGGCCGCGTTCGACGGGGACGGCGACTTCCAGGTCGGCACGGACGTCAAGCCCGGCACGTATCGCAGCAGCGGCAACACCGACGGCATGTGCTACTGGGAGCGGGCCAAGAACGCCTCGGGCGACACGGACTCGCTGTTGGCCAACGACAATGTGAGCGGCGCCAGTTACGTCACCATCAAGTCCACCGACAAGATCTTCAAGTCGAGCGGCTGCAAGGACTGGGAGGCCGTCGACGCGAAGGCGCAGGGCTCCCCCGCCACGAAGATGGCCGGCGACGGCGGCATGTTCAAGGTCGGCGTCGACATCGCCCCCGGCACCTACAAGTCCACCGGCAACACGGACGACATGTGCTACTGGGAGCGCACGAAGGACGCCGAGCAGGGGCTGGACTCGATCCTCGCGAACGACAACGTGACCGGCACGGCCGTCGTCACGATCAGCGCGAAGGACGCCTACTTCAAGACGACCGGCTGCAAGGACTGGAAGAAGACGGCCTGATGCGCGAGCCGGCCTGACGCCCATGTCGGGCCGGCGCTCCCGCACCCGCCGCTCTCACCACGCAGTCGAAGCTCCCGCGCCGCGCAGTCGGCCTGCCTGCCTACCTGCCTACCTGCCTACCTGCCTGCCTGCCTGCCTGCCCGGCAGCTCACCGGAGCCCGCTTCGGGGCACGCCCCCACTTCACGACCTCGCCGCCTCGCCGCGCCTCTCACCTCGTCATCTTCATCTTCACCTTCACCCAAGGAACTGCCATGCGTCGAACCGCACTTGCCGCCCTCTGCCTCACCACCGTGGCCGCCGCGGGACTCACCGGGTGTCTGCCCGGTGAGGACAAGGCGGACAGCAAGCCGAAGGGCCCGTTCGCCGGGCTGACCGGTGGCGAGATCGCCGACCGGTCCCTGACCACCACCACCGCCGCCTCGTCGCTACGACTGAAGGGCGACATACCCGACGACGAGAGCGGCGGCACGATCGTGATCGACATGGCGCTGAACAAGAAGGGCGAGTGCGCCGGCACGTTGAGCTTCAAGGGCCAGGGCAAGGCCGACATGGTCAAGACCGGCGACACCATCTACATGAAGTACGACGAGGCGTTCCTGCGTGCGCAGAGCGACGGCGAGTCCAAGGCGGACACCGACGCGGTCGTGGACATGATGGCCGGGAAGTGGACCAAGATGTCCGCGAAGGGCGAGGACGCCAAGGACATTGCGAGCTTCTGCGATCTGAAGTCGATGCTCGGCGGCGCCGAGGACGGCAACTCGGACGCGACGCGCGGGAAGACGACCACCCTCGACGGCACTCCGGCGATCGCCCTGCACGAGAAGGACGGCAAGGACACCTACACGCTGTATGTGGCGACCGAGGGCAAGCCGTATGTGCTGCGCATCGACAGCGTCTCCGCGAAGGACCCCGGGACGCTCACGTTCGGCGAGTACGAGAAGCCGGTGCCGGCGAAGAAGCCCACCGGCAAGATCCTGGACCTGGACGCGCTGGGCAGCTGAGCCACTGAGCCACCAAGTCTCCTGTGGCTACGGCACGTTCACGGGGCGTGCCGTAGCCGCAGGTCAAGGCCGTGTCACCTCAGTTCGCGTGGAACCTGGCCGGCGCGTTCGTCGGGTTGCCCCCGGTCGGCAGGGCCTGCTTCGAGCAGGTGGAGAGGACCTTGACCATCGCGGCCTTCTCCGCCGAGGTGACCCACAGCCCGTACTTCTTCTTCACGGCGACCTGCGCGGCGACATACGTGCACCGGTACGCCTTGGGCGGCACCCAGGTCGCCGTGTCGCCGTCGCCCTTGCTGCGGTTGGGGCTGGCGCCGACGGTGAGGAGGTTGAGCGGGTCGTTGGCGAGAGCTATGCGCTTGCTGGCGTCCCAGTACTTGGCGCCCTTCTGCCAGGCGTCGGACAGAGCGACCAGGTGGTCGATGTCGACGAGGCTGGCGCCGCGCTTGTATATAACTTCCTTGCCGGAGTACGGATCGGATTCGAGGACGCCGTACGACACCTTGCAGTCGCCGTCGGTGAACTTCACCTGCTTCAGGTCCCGTTTGAGGATGTCGTCCCTGGTGTCACAGCTGTTGGAGTCCGTGTCGGCCCAGGCCGTGCCGAACCGTTCACGGGAGTAACCGGTCTTCGGTGCCCGCCCCTTGACGGTCAGTGACTCGGCGGCGGTCAGGGCCGCGCCCCCGCCGGAGCCCGTGCCGGAGCCTCCGCCTGCCGTCGCCCCGGGCCCGGAGTCGCCCGTTCCCATCGTGTCCTGCTTGCATCCCGCGACGGACAACATGACCAAGGCGGCGATGGCCGCCCCACTCCTCAGACGCATCACGTGCGCCCCTCCCCTTGCTCACCCGGCCCCGCCCCGACAGGGGCGGATAGTGACCTGGTGCCCACGTTAGCGGCGGAGATGTTGCGGATATATAGGGCTCGGAGGCACATGGCGCACAAGTAGGGTGTATGGCCGCGACCGAGTTGGCGAAGGCGCCCCTACTTCGCACCCCCTCCCCACACTCCCTCCCCAACACCCGGCTCACGCACCACCGCAGGCAGTGCCTCAGGCAGCACTTCGGACACCGCTTCGAACACCGCTCCAGTCACCACCTCAGACCTTGCCGATGCCCAGCGTCGACTCCGAGGGCAGCAACCCGGAACCCAGTACGGCGACCCAGAACTCCCCCAGCAGGTCGGCGAGTCGGTCGGTGTCGGTCCGGCCGAGGAACTGCCAGGGTGCGGCGGCCAGTTGGTCGGTGCGGCGCTCGACCTCCTGGCGCAGGTCACGGCCCACCCTGGTCGCCGTACCCCTGTCGTCTATGGCGCCTCGGGCGACCAGGCGTTCGCGGGCCGCCGTCCACGCCTCCGGGCTCCAGCCCCGGCTCTCGAAGCGCTGGACGGAGGCGGCTCCGATCGCGGCGAAGGAGACCAGGGCCTCGACGGGGTCGAGGCCGGCGACGAGGAGGGCCGCGAGGTGGCCGTCGCCGCGGTGCTCGCGCAGGATCGTCGCCGCCTGCCACAGCTGGAGGTGGGGTTCGGCGGGCCAGGCCAACTCGGCGTTGGCCGCGGCGAGGGGGCGGCCCGCGGTGTTCGCCGCCTCGGCGGCGCGGCGGGCGAGGGCGGCGGCCTCCGCCAACTCCGGGCTGTCGACACGGTCACCGAATATCGCGCGGTACGCCCGGTCCATGCCGCGCAGCCTCGCCTTCAGTACGGCGTCCGGGCTCGCGATGCTCCACGCCGGGTCCATGTGCTCGGCGACCATGCGGGGGCTGAAGCTGTAGAAGGCGGAGGCCACTCGTTCACCGCCGACCGGGCCCAAGGGCGCGGCGCGCAGCGGGAAGTAGCTCGGCCAGCGCTCCTCGGTGTCGTATCCGAGCGCGGCCGCCTCCTCGAAGACCTCCGGCGCGTAATACAGCACCGCGTGCAGGGGTTCGAGCAGGTGCCAGAGCTGGCGCACGCGGCTCAGCTCCACGGGGACGCGACTTTCCACGACAGCAGGGCTTTCCGCAGTGGCGGGACTTCCCGCGGTCTCCACTCCACGCACGCTCTCCGACATGGCGTAACTCCTCGTCGCGTCCCGGTCGTTCCACAACTTGACACTGACAAGATTGCACCAATCGCCCGAACTTGTCAATGCCTAGATTCGGCGTACGCTGCTGCCCATGAGCACAGCCAAGACTTCCGGTGACAGCCGCCGCCCGTATCACCACGGCGATCTGCGCCGCGCCATCCTCACCGCCGCGCTCGACGTCGTCGCAGCCGACGGCCCGTCCGGGCTGAGCCTGCGGGATCTCGCCCGCCGTGCCGGTGTCTCGCACGCGGCACCGGCGCATCACTTCAAGGACCGCACCGGGCTGTTGACGGTGATCGCGGCGGAAGGGTTCGGGTTGCTGGCCGGCGCGATCGGGGAGGCGGCGGACCTGAAGGACGCGGGCGTGCGGTA
This sequence comes from Streptomyces prunicolor, assembly GCF_045162825.1. Taxonomy (NCBI): domain Bacteria; kingdom Bacillati; phylum Actinomycetota; class Actinomycetes; order Kitasatosporales; family Streptomycetaceae; genus Streptomyces; species Streptomyces prunicolor. The sequence continues at coordinate 4,448,021 of NZ_CP108676.1, forward strand.
CGTGCGTTTCGCGCGCGAGCATCCGGCGCACTTCCAAGTGATGTTCGCGCCCGAGCTGTTGCGCGACGGCGATCTCGAACTCGCCACGGCCCGCGCCCTCGCCACCGATGCCCTGCGCCATGCCGTCTCCGCCGTACCGCCCGAGGGGCGTGGCGCCGACGCCCGCCTCGCCGGTGTCGCCGCGTGGTCCCTGGCGCACGGCTTCGCGACGCTGCTGCTGGGTCACAACCTGGACGGGGCGGTGGATGAGCGGGATCCGGAGGAGGTGTTCCGGGTGCTGGCGGGCATGCTGTTCCGCCCGACCTCCGGCCTGACCCCGCCCCCCGCCTGACGCGACCGACCGGCGGGCACCTCTGCCCCCGACCGACCGGCAGGCGCCTCTCCACCCCCGGCCGACCGGCCCTCTACGGCTCCCCGTAGCTCTCGCTAGGACTCGCTACGACTCGCTACGACTCGCTACGACCCCAGGATCGAAGCCAGGAACTCCCCCACCCACCCCAGCAACTCCCGCCCGACGAGCGGCTTCCCGCCCACCTTGGCCGTCTTCGGGCGCGGTACCAGCACCTGGTGGGCGGCCGGCTTGATGACGGTGCCGGGGTAGAGGCGCTTGAGGCGCAGTTCCTGGGACTCCCTCAACTCCACCGGTGCGAAGCGGATGTTGGTGCCCTGGAGCACGATGTCGCCGACGCCGCACGCGCGCGCGAGCATGCGCAGGCCCGCCACCAGCAGCAGGTTCTCCACCGGCTCGGGCAACTTGCCGTACCGGTCGACGAGTTCCTCGCGTACGGCCTTGATGTCCTCCTCCGTGTTGGCGGAGGCGATGGACCGGTAGGCGGAGAGGCGCAGGCGCTCGCCGGGGGCGTAATCGTGCGGGACGTGCGCGTCGACCGGGAGCTCGATCTTGACCTCCAGGGGCGGCTCCTCCTCGACACCGCCCTCCAGAGAGGCGCGGTAGTCCGCGACCGCCTCGCCGACCATGCGGACGTACAGGTCGAAGCCGACGCCCGCGATGTGGCCGGACTGTTCGCCGCCCAGGAGGTTTCCGGCGCCTCGGATCTCCAGGTCCTTCATCGCCACGTACATACCCGCGCCCATCTCCGTGTGCTGGGCGATGGTCGCGAGGCGCTCGTGGGCGGTCTCCGTCAGGGGCTTCTCCGGGGGGTACAGGAAGTACGCGTATCCCCGCTCGCGGCCACGCCCCACCCGCCCGCGCAGCTGGTGAAGCTGCGACAGGCCGAAGTTGTCGCCTCGTTCGACGATCAACGTGTTCGCATTGGAGATGTCGATGCCCGACTCGACGATCGTCGTCGACACCAGGACGTCGAACTTCTTCTCCCAGAAGTCGACGACCACCTGCTCCAGGGACTGCTCCGTCATCTGGCCGTGGGCCGTGGCGATGCGTGCCTCCGGGACGATCTCGCGCAGTCGGGCCGCCGCGCGGTCGATGGATTCGACGCGGTTGTGGATGTAGAAGACCTGGCCCTCGCGCAGGAGTTCGCGGCGGATCGCGGCGCCGATCTGCTTCTCCTCGTAGGGGCCGACGAACGTCAGCACAGGGTGACGCTCCTCCGGGGGCGTCGTGATCGTCGACATCTCGCGGATGCCGGTCACCGCCATCTCCAGGGTTCTGGGAATCGGGGTGGCCGACATGGTGAGCACGTCGACATTCGCGCGGAGCTTCTTCAGCTGCTCCTTGTGCTCGACGCCGAAACGCTGCTCCTCGTCGACGATGACCAGGCCGAGGTCCTTGAACTTGGTCTCGGAGGAGAACAGGCGATGGGTGCCGATGACGAGGTCCACGGAGCCCTCGCGCAGGCCCTCCAGGGTCGCCTTCGCCTCCGTGTCGGTCTGGAAGCGGCTCAACGCCCGTACGTTGACCGGGAATTGCGAGTACCGCTCGGTGAACGTCCCGAAGTGCTGCTGCACGAGCAGGGTCGTCGGGACGAGGACGGCGACCTGCTTGCCGTCCTGTACGGCCTTGAACGCGGCCCGTACGGCGATCTCGGTCTTGCCGTAGCCGACGTCGCCGCAGACCAGCCGGTCCATCGGGATCGACTTCTCCATGTCGTCCTTGACCTCGGCGATGGTCGTCAACTGGTCGGGCGTCTCCACGTACGGGAAGGCGTCCTCCAGCTCCCGCTGCCAGGGCGTGTCCGCACCGAACGCGTACCCCGGGGCGGCCATCCGGGCCGAGTACAGCTTGATGAGGTCGGCCGCGATCTCCTTGACGGCCTTCTTGGCGCGCGCCTTGGTCTTCGTCCAGTCGGCGCCGCCCAGGCGGTGCATGGTCGGGGACTCGCCACCGACGTACTTGGTGATCTGCTCCAGCTGGTCGGTGGGGATGTACAGCCGGTCGCCGGGCTGGCCGCGCTTGGCGGGGGCGTACTCGACGACCAGGTACTCGCGCGTGGCGGTCTGCACCGTGCGCTGCACCATCTCGATATAGCGGCCCACACCGTGCTGCTCGTGGACGATGTAGTCGCCCGCCTCCAGGGTGAGCGGGTCGATGGTCTTGCGGCGGCGGGCCGGCATCCGGACGCCGTCCTTGCCGGCGGCCTTCTGCCCGGAGAGGTCGGTCTCGGTGAGGACGGCGAGCTTCAGCGCCGTATCGACGAAGCCGTAGTCGATCGAACCGGTCGCCACGTGCACTACGGAGGGGGCGATCTCCCCCAGCTCCGTCTCCAGACGGGCCGCCACGCCCTCACTGCCGAGGACCTCGACCGTGCGGGCTGCGGGGCCGTGGGCCTCGGTCACGAAGACCGTGCGCCAGCCGTCGGCGAGCCAGCCCTTGGTGTCGGCGAGGGCCTTCGCGGTGTCGCCGCGGTAGGTCTCGGGGGCGTGCATCCCGAGCTTCAAGGTGTCCGCGTCCAGCTCCTCGTCGGCCGCGAACGGCGACACCGACCACCACATCATGTCCAGCTCGCGCGCCCGGTCCCGTACGTCCGCGATGCCCCATAGGGAGGCCGCGCCGACGTCGATGGGCGCCTCGCCGCCACCGGCGGTCGCCGCCCAGGACGCTTGCAGGAACTCCTGCGAGGTGGCGACCAGATCGGACGCACGCGTGCGTACCCGCTCCGGATCGCATACGACGGCCATCGCACCCTTGGGGAGCACGTCCAGCAGCAGCTCCATGTCGTCGACGAGCACCGGGGCCAGCGACTCCATACCCTCTACGGCGATGCCCTCGGCGATCTTGTTGAGCAGCTCGCCCAGTTCGGGGTGCTGCTCGGCGAGGGCACGCGCACGCGTGCGGACGTCTTCCGTCAACAGGAGTTCACGGCACGGGGGTGCCCACAGGCCGTGTTCGGCGACCTCCAGGGAGCGCTGGTCGGCGACCTTGAAGTAGCGGATCTCCTCGACGTCGTCGCCCCAGAACTCGATGCGCAGGGGGTGTTCCTCAGTGGGCGGGAACACGTCCAGGATGCCGCCCCGTACGGCGAACTCGCCGCGCTTCTCGACGAGCTCCACGCGCGCGTACGCGGCGGCGCCGAGCGCGTCCACGATCGCGTTCAGGTCGGCGCTCTGGCCCGTCCTCAGGGCGACCGGCTCCAGGTCTCCGAGACCCTTGACCTGCGGTTGCAGCACGGACCGCACGGGCGCTACGACGACGGAGACCGGGCCCGTCTCCGGGTCGTCCTCCCTGGGGTGGGCCAGGCGGCGCAGGACGGCGAGGCGGCGGCCCACGGTGTCGCTGCGCGGGCTGAGGCGCTCGTGCGGGAGGGTCTCCCAGGACGGGTAGTCCACGACGCCGTCCGGCGGGAGCAGTGAGCGCAGGGCTGCCGCGAGGTCCTCGGCCTCCCTGCCCGTCGCGGTCACCGCGAGGACGGTACGGCCGGTCTCCCTCGCCAGCGCTGCCACGGCGAAGGGGCGCGTCGCCGGGGGGCCCACCAGGTCGACGTGCATGCGGTTGCCGTCGGTCGCGGCGCGGGTGGCTTCCGCGAGGGCGGGGTCCTTGACTACGGCGTCGAGCAGACCGTGCAGACTCATGGAGGGGCGCTTCCGTCCGGGGGGTGGGCAACACGAAGGGCCCGACGCGGGAAGTGGGCCGGGGGGTATCCAGCGTACGTCGGTGCGCTGGCTGGCGCCGGGGCTGTGGATAACCCCGCTTTCTCGGCACCCTGAGCTGACGTTGACGTACCAGGGTGCTCCGCCCCCTGGACCCCTGGGCCTATGCCCACCCACCACCCGACTCGGTCCGCCCCAAAGTGACCCCTCAAAAGCAAAAACGCCCCCCGACAACAAACAGACCCGGCGCCAAGAAGTCCCCCGTGACTTCTCGGCGCCGGGCCTGTCCCCGTTCCCCCGTTCCCCCGGTCCCCCGGTCCCCCGGTCCCCCGGTCCCCCGGTCCCCCGTTCCCCCGTTCCCCCGTTGGACAGTGGCTCGGTTGGCTATTCGGTGGCGATCGCGTTGAGGACGTTCATCCGCCCCGCCCGGAACGCCGGGATCAAGGCAGCGAACAGACCCACGAACGCCGACCCGACGAACACCGCGATGATCGTCCCCCAGGGAATCTCCAGGACCTTCAAGCCCTCCAGGGCGAGCAGCTGCTGAGCGGTCGCGCCCCAGCCCATCCCCAACCCCAGGCCGAGCAGCGCTCCGAAGAGGGCAATCACGACCGACTCCATGCGGATCATCCGGCGGAGCTGGCGGCGGGACATACCGATCGCCCGCATCAAACCGATCTCCCGGGTCCGCTCGACGACCGACAGGGCGAGGGTGTTCACGACACCCAGGACCGCCACGATGATCGCGAGGGCGAGCAGGCCGTAGACCATGTTCAGGAGCTGGCCGATCTGGTCCTTCAGTTCCTGCTTGTAGTCGGTCTGGTCGCGTACCTGGTACTGCGGGTACGGGGCCATGGCCTTCTTCAGGGCGGCGTACGCCTGCTTCTCCTGGCCGTCCTTGGCCTTGGCGAACATGATCTCGTTCGGCGGGATCTTGTTCGCGGGGACGTACTTCTGCATCGTGGCGATGCTGGTGTACCGCGCGCCCTGGTCGATGGCCACGTCGTCGTCCGTGATCGCCGCGACCTTCAGCTTCGCCGTCTCGCCGCCCTTGAAGGCGACGCTGATCGTGTCGCCGACGTGGACGCCGTGCTTCTTGGCGTACTTGGAGCCCACCGACATCGCGTTGGTGCCGTAGGCGGCGGACAGTTCGCCGGCCGTGGTGGCGCGGCGCAGGTCCTGGGCGTAGGACGGGTCGGCGGCGGTGATGCCGTCGGTGTCCTTCTGGCCGTCGGGCGAGGTGAGGGTGGCGTCGAGGTCCTTGTAGCGGGTGACGTGGACGAGGTCCGGCGACTGTTCCATCGCCTTCTCGGCCTGCGGCACGATCCGCTGGTTGCCCTGGACGATGAAGTCGGCGCCCACGGACTTGTCGAGCTCGCTCGTCGCCGAGGCGACCATCGAGGAGCCGACCACCGAGAGGCAGGCGACCAGCGCGAGGCCGATCATCAGGGCCGCACCCGTAGCACCCGTACGCCTGGGGTTGCGGAGCGCGTTGCGTTCCGCCAGGCGCCCCACCGGTCCGAAGGCCCGCAGCAGGACCACACTGATGACCCGTACGACCCCGTTGGCCAGTAGTGGGCCGATGATGACGAAGCCGATCAGGGACAGTACGACACCCGCCCCCAGTACCAGCGAACCGTCCGCCGCCTTCTTGGCGGTCGCCGCCGCGAACAGTGCGGCCACACCGGCCCCCGTCAGCACCAGGCCGATCAGACCCCGTACCCAGCCCGCCTTGCCGTCGGCCGGCGTACCGGCGTCGCGCAGCGCGGCCATCGGGGAGACCTTCCCGGCCCGGCGGGCCGGCAGGTAGGCGGCCAGGATCGTGACGATGACACCCAGCAGCAGACCGAGCACCGGAGTGGTCCACTTCACCGTCAGATCCCGCGTCGACAGGTCCATGCCCGCCGCGCTCATCAGTTTCATCAGGCCTACGGCGATGCCGACACCGGCGCCGACACCGAGGATCGAGCCGACGATCCCGAGCAGGGTCGCCTCGACCAGCACCGAGCGGTTGACCTGCCCCCGGGAGGAGCCGACCGCCCTCATCAGGCCTATTTCGCGGGTCCGTTGGGCGACCAGCATCGAGAAGGTGTTGATGATGAGGAAGATGCCCACCAGGAACGCGATCCCGGCGAAGCCGAGCATGGCGTACTTGATGACGTTCATGAACTGGCCGACGCCCTTGCGGTTCTCGTCGGCGTTCTCCTTGGCCGTCTGGATCTTGTACGTCCCCGTCGAGGCGAGGGTCTGTGCCACGTTCTGCTTGAGCTGACTGTCCGTCACACCACTCGCGGCAGTCACGCCGAGCTGGGTGAACCGGCCGGTGGCGCCCAGGAGTTCACGCTGGGCGGTGGCGGTGTCGAAGTAGACGACGGCCGCACCGGGGTTGGTCACCTTGAAGGTGGCGATGCCGACGATCCGCGCGGTGAAGTCACCGGTCTGGGAGATGGTGCGCAGCGAGTCGCCCATCTTCAGGTGGTGCTTGTCGGCGGTGTCGGCGTCGACCATCGTCTCGGTCGGACCGCGCGGGGCGTGGCCTGAGGTGATCTCCATCGAACGCAGGTCGTTCTTCGTCCAGTTGCCCGCGATGGTGGGCGCGCCGGTCGAGGAGCCCATGTTCTTGTTGGCGCTGTTCACGACGGTCACGTTCATCGAACTGACGCCGCCCTCAACGGACTTGACGCCCTGGGCCTTCGCCACCTGCGCGACCGTCGAGGCCGGCAGCGACTCGGGCAGTCCGTTCTGCGGGGTGCTGCCGTCGGCCTTGGCCGCCTTCGGCAGGACCGTCACGTCGGACGCGGTGGCCGCGAAGAGTTTGTCGAACGTCGTGTTCATCGTGTCGGTGAACACCAGCGTGCCGCACACGAACGCCACCGACAGCAGCACGGCTATCGCGGAGAGCGCCATCCGCCCTTTGTGCGCGAAGAAGTTGCGCCTCGATGTCTTCATGACGGTCATGACGTACGCCCCCGCGCGTCGAAGTCCTTCATGCGGTCGAGGACGGCGTCCGCGGTCGGCTTGAGCATCTCGTCGACGATCCGGCCGTCCGCGAGGTAGAGGACGCGGTCCGCGTACGACGCTGCCACCGGGTCGTGCGTCACCATCACGATGGTCTGGCCGAGGTCGTCGACCGACCGGCGCAGGAAGCCCAACACCTCTGCTCCCGCGCGGGAGTCGAGGTTCCCGGTCGGCTCGTCGCCGAAGATGATCTCGGGGCGGGCCGCCAACGCCCTTGCCACGGCTACGCGTTGCTGCTGGCCGCCGGAGAGCTGGTTGGGCCGGTGCTTGAGCCGACTCGACAGTCCGACCGTCTCCACGACCTGCGCCAGCCACCCCTTGTCGGGCTTGCGGCCGGCTATGTCCATGGGGAGGGTGATGTTCTCCAGCGCGTTCAGCGTCGGCAGCAGGTTGTACGCCTGGAAGATGAACCCGATCCGGTCCCGGCGCAGTTGGGTGAGCTTCTTGTCCTTGAGGCCGGTGATCTCGGTCTCGTCCAGGTAGATCTGCCCGGAGGTCACGGTGTCGAGCCCGGCGAGGCAGTGCATCAGGGTGGACTTGCCGGACCCCGAGGGGCCCATGATCGCGGTGAACTGGCCGCGGGCGATGTCCACGTCGACATGGTCGAGGGCGACGACGCGGGTCTCCCCGGCCCCGTACGCCTTGACGACCTGCCGCGCTCGCGCGGCAACGGCCGTACGCCCTCCAGTGCCCCCGTGCCTGGGAATGGTCACAGCCGATGTCACGGTATGTCTCCTAAGTCGGACGGCGGATGAGCGTGCCGGTGTCCGGTCGATGCGTTTCAAGTGGTTACGACGATGAGTCTGGCGGCGGGAGGGGGTCCGGCGCGCTGGTGCTCAGCGCAGTCTTTCCCGGGGGAAAACCCCACCCTCCTGGGTTCGGCCTGCCGCCCCCCAGCGGCATAAAGCCAGGTTAAGGACGGCCCCCCGCCCTTCTCCTCCTCCGCCGGTACGAACCATCCCCGGGTCGTAGTACGGAGGGACCCCTAGGGGCTCTCCACCGCCGGGTGGAGTCGATCTCGGGGTCCGGTCCACCCAGTGACCCGACCAGGTTCCGCCCTGCCGCTACGTGAGGGCCAAGTGAGAAGCTGGTGCGCGGCAGATAGGTGCAAGGGGAAAGGATTCCTGTGGATCAGGGGGACAGGGACAGCGACACCGAGATACGACCCGAGGCGGCCGGGCAGCCCGCTCCGGCGCCTCCCGAGCAGCCCACGCCGGCGCCTCCCGACCGACCCACGCCTCCCGACCAACCCGCGCCGGCCCCTCCCGACCGGCGCCGGAAAGCCGTCGTCGCGGCTCTCATGCTCGCGATGGCACTGGCCGCCCTCGACTCCACCATCGTCTCGACCGCCGTACCGCAGATCGTCGGTGACCTCGGCGGCTTCTCCGTCTTCTCCTGGCTGTTCTCCGGCTATCTGCTGGCCGTGACGGTCACCCTGCCCGTCTACGGCAAGCTCTCCGACACCTTCGGCCGCAAGCCGGTGCTGATCACAGGCGCGGTGGTCTTCCTCGCGGGTTCGCTGCTGTGCTCGGTGGCCTGGAGCATGGGCGCGCTGATCGCGTTCCGGGTCGTACAGGGCCTGGGCGGCGGGGCGTTGCAGGGCACGGTGCAGACACTCGCCGCCGATCTGTACCCGCTGAAGAAGCGGCCGAAGATCCAGTCGAAGTTGTCCACGGTGTGGGCGGTGTCGGCGGTCGCGGGCCCGGGTGTGGGCGGACTGCTCGCGGCCTACGCCGGCTGGCGCTGGATCTTCCTCGTCAACCTCCCCGTCGGAGCAGTGGCGTTGTGGCTGATCGTCCGCCACCTCCACGAACCGCGGCGCACCCGCACCTCCCGCCCCCGCATCGACTGGGCGGGCGCGCTCGCCGTGTTCGCCTGCGGAGGCGTGCTGATCACGGCCCTGGTGCAGGGCGGAGTCGCCTGGGACTGGCTCTCGGCACCCTCAATCGCCCTCTTCGCTACGGGACTTGGGCTCGCCGGAGTGGTCGTGGCGATCGAACGCCGGGCGGCCGAGCCCATCATCCCGGGGTGGGTGTGGCGGCGCCGTACGATCGCGGCGGTCAACTTGGCGCTCGGCGCACTGGGGTTGCTGATGGTGGCGCCGAGTGTGTTCCTGCCGACGTACGCGCAGTCGGTGCTCGGACTGGCACCCGTGGCGGCCGGATTCGTGCTGTCCGTCTGGACGTTGAGCTGGCCGGTGTCGGCCGCGCTGAGTCAGCACGTGTACCGGCGGATCGGTTTCCGCAACACGGCGATGATCGGGATCGGGGCGGCGACGCTGATCCTGTTCGCGTTCCCGTTCCTGCCGTATCCCGGCGCGGCCTGGCAGCCGATGGTGCTGATGCTGCTGCTCGGCGCGGCCCTCGGACTCTTCCAACTCCCGCTGATCGTCGGGGTGCAGTCGACGGTCGGGTGGGCGGAGCGGGGCGTGACGACCGCGTCCGTGCTGTTCTGCCGCCAGACCGGGCAGACCATCGGCGCCTCCGTCTTCGGGGCCGTGGCCAACGGGGTGTTGGCGTCCCGGCTGGGCGGCGCGAGCGACCTGGACTCGGTGACACGGGGGCTCGATGCGGGGGCCGTGCCGGAGGCGACCCGGCGGGCGATCGCGGACGCGGTGCACGCGGTGTACCTCGGCGCGGGCGTCGCCGCCGGGGTGGCGTTCCTGGTGCTGCTGTTCCTGGCGCCGCGCCGGTTCCCGGTCCTCAAGGAGCAGTGAGGAGCGCGTGGTTCAGGAGACGGTGGCGGCCGGTGGGGTCCAACGGCGGGTGCGGGGAACCGAGTTGGAGACGCCGTAGTCCTTCTTGAGCTGTTCGGGGATGGCGTAGTGCATGACGCGGCCGCGGGTGAGGGAGGACAGCTCCAGGACCGTGACGAGGTGGCCGAGGCGGTCCAACGCCCAGGCGCCGAGCGGGGAGTGGTCCTCGATGGTCTCCAGGACGCCGAGGAGGTGGGGCACGGACTTGACGACCGTGTCCCACGGAGTGCGCGGCACCCGGAGCCAGTCGGCGCAGGTGTCGCCGATGAGATGGCGGATGAGGGCGGAGACGATCGGGTCGAAGAAGGTCCCGGGTACGACCTCCTCGTAGAGGTCGATGAGTTGGCGGGTCAGGTGCGCGCCCTCCTCGGACGGGCCCATGTGCCGGACCATGTACAGGTCGAGGAACTGCCGTGCTTCCTCAAGGGACTTGGGTACGGCGTCCTGGTCGACGCCGAGCATGGCGCCGACCACGCGCCAGGCGTAGTAGTAGGCCTCGGCGCCCTCCGTCGACATGTGGATGCCGAGCCGGTGCAGGCTGTCCAGCACGAGCATCGAGAAGAACATCTGCCCGCCGATCATGTCCTCTTGGCAGATCGGCGTCCCCAACTCGGCTGTGTCCCAGCGGTTTTCGCGGAGGAGGTGGTGGCGGATGGAGGCGTGCAGGAGGCGGACCTTCTGCGCGGCGGGGATGAAGCGGCTGCCGGCCTCGAAGGCGTCGGGCTGCATCAGGTAGACGGTGAACTGGCCTGTCTCCGCCATGCGTTTGGAGGGGTACTGCAGCCCGTGGCTGGCCGACAGGAGTTTCGCGACCGGCGGGACGACGTAGCAGGCGGGCATGGAGGCGAAGGACAAGGCGGTCGAGATGTGCACGTTGTTGTCGATGAAGAAGAGCCGCGCCTTCTCCATCTCGCCCCAGTCGACCCAACTCGGCGGCGCGCTCGTGGCGTTGAGGTACTCCAGGGCTACGGCGGGCAGGCCGTCCGGCAGCGGGGCGCCCGCCACGGAGACGTAGCGCATGAGGGTGTTGAACTTGCCCACCTCCCCGCGGTCGAAGAGCGCGGCGACGGTGGCGTCGGCGAGTTCGTCACCGGCCAGGCGCAGGCCGTTCATCGACGTCTCGGTGTAAGTCACGGTGGGCTCCTCGAAGTTCGCGGGCCAGGACGTTCGCGGATCGGGACGTTCGCGGGTCAGGAGAGGCGGACCGTCGCCGAGTGGGCCAGCGCGGTCAGCGCGGCCTCGGCGGGGGCGGGGACATGCAGCTCGTGGAGGGCGTCGAGCGCCTCCTCGACCCGGGCGGCGATCATGCCCTCGACCCGGTCGGGTGCCTTCAGCCGACGCATCGTCTCGCGCACCGTGTCCAACTCGGCTTCGTCCAGGCCGCGTTGGCCCATGAGCGCGCGGAGCCGCTCCCGGTCCTCGGCACCGGCGCTGCGCCAGGTCTCGGCCAGGAGGGCGGTGGGCCGGTGGCCGCGCACGTCGTCGGCGTTGGCCTTGCCGGTGTGTTCCGGGTCCCCGAACAGTCCGAGGACGTCGTCCCGCAGCTGGAAGGCCTCGCCCAGCGGCAGCCCGTACGCCGAGTAGCCGTCCCGCAGCCGCCCGCCGGCCCCGGCCAGCGCGCCGCCGATCAACAAGGGCTGTTCGACCGTGTACTTGGCGGTCTTGTAGCGGATCACCTTCAGGGACGCGGCGGTGTCCGGCTCGGCCCCGGTGCGCAGGATCTCCAGGCACTCACCCGCGATCAACTCCCGTGCCAGCACCGCCCACAGCGGCCGGGCACGGGCGAGATACGCCCCCGGCAGCCCGCTGGTGGCGAACAACTGCCCTGCCATGCCCATCAGTAGGTCCCCCACCAGCAGGGCGAGCGACCTGGCGGCCGCGACGGCCCGCGGCCGGCGGCGTACGGCACCGCGCAGCGCGATGTGGGCGGTGGGGCGGCCGTGCCGCAGCGGGCTGTCGTCGATGAGGTCGTCGTGCACGACCGCGGCGGCGTGCACCAGTTCCATCGAGGCCGCCGCCCGTACCAGCGCGTCGCTGTCGGGCTGTCCCGCCGCGCGCCAGCCCCAGTAACAGAACGCCGCCCGCAGCCTCTTGCCGTCCGCGACCGCGGCCTCCAGCTGCCCGGCGACCGGACTCAGCGCCGGGTCGATCTCCGCGAACCGGTCGGCCTCCTCGGCCACGAACCGATGGAGCACCTGATCGACACGGCCCTTGAAAGCGGCCGGTTCCCACCGCTCAGACGCCATCGGCGGCGGCCTGTCGGGCGAGCGCGTGCCGGGCGAGGGTCTCCAGATGCGCCGGAGGCACAGCGCCATACCGGTCCAGCACCAGGCGCCCGCGCGCCGCCAGATCCGACTCGGCGTCCGCCGCCAACTCCGCGACGTCGGACCGGAACAGCAGCCCCCGTACGACCCCCAGGGCCGAGCCCACCACGGACCCCACCGCCCCCGCCGTGCTCACCGCCAGCTCGGCCGATCCGGCCACCAGCAACAACGCCCGCTCGCCCAGACCCTCGTGCCGATCCGTCGCCCGTGTCATGCCACTCCCACCCGTATCCCACCCGTAGTACTTCCGGCCGTAGTACTTCCGGGCGACACCGATCACCCGCCCTCCTGTCAGGATCGCGACAGCCCGGGCACACGAGAGGAGAAACTCACGATCGAGTGATCACTTCGCTCGACCGTGCGGACAGCGAGACAGCACAGACAGCAGGGCCAACACCCAAGGTCAGCACCCGGTTGACGCCACAAGCCCACACCGACCGCCCAGTTCGGCGAAAAGCGCCCACATCCCCCAACCGGCGAGTAACATGCGTCACCCGCTCCGCCCACTCCCTGCGGTCCGCCGCCACGGACCCGAGCCACGCAAGGAGCACGGGATGTCCTACGACCCGTACCCTCCGCATGATTCACCCGCCCCGCACGACGCGTCCCTACCCCGTCTCACCTACCCCTGGCAGCCACCCCCGCCCCCGCCCGAACGCCGCCGCCTCCCCCGTCGCCCCGCCCTCGGCAACCACAGCGATCTGCGCATCCTGCGCGGCGCGTACCGCCGTCAGCGACGCGTGGCGACCACCGCCGCGCTCGGCTACTTCTGCCTCTTCCTCGGCCTCTCCGCGTTCGCGCCCTCGCTGATGTCGAGCACCGCCACCGGCGGCGTGCCCACCGGGCTGTTGCTCGCGCTGGTCCAACTCCCCGTCACCTGGCTGGCGATAGCGCTCTACGAGCACACGGCCCGCCGTCGCGTCGACCCCCTCGCGGACCGCTTCCGCAAGCAGGCCGAACTCGACGCCAGACGGGAGGCGGCACGATGACCGCAACGACCACCCTGACCGCGATGACCGGCTTCAGGGACTCCGCGCAGACCATGTCGCTGGTGGCCTTCACCTCCGTCGCCACCATCACCCTCCTGCTCTGCGTGATGACGGGCCCGGACCGCGACGACCTCGACGAGTTCTACACGGGCTACGGCTCCCTCTCTCCACTCCGCAACGGCCTTGCCATAGCCGGTGATTACATCTCCGCGGCGAGCGTGCTGGGCGCGGGCGGGGTGATCGCCCTGTACGGCTACGACGGTGTGGTGCTCGCGCTGAGCACGGCCCTGTCGTTGCTGCTGCTGATGTTCCTGCTGGCCGAACCGCTGCGCAACGCGGGCCGGTTCACGATGGGCGACGCGCTCGCCCGCCGGATGCCGAGGCGGTCGGTCCGGATCGTCGCGTGCGCGGTGACGATCATCGCGCTGCTGCCGCTGATGCTGGTCCAACTCGCGGGCGCGGGACAGCTGTTGGCGTTCATCCTCGGTTTCTCCAGCGACTTCCTCCAGACCGGCTGCGTCATCGGCCTGGGCGCGCTGATGATCAGCTACGCGGCGATCGGCGGGATGAAAGGCACCGCGCTCATCCAGATCCTGAAGATCGTGATGCTGCTCGGCTCGGGAGCCGTGATAGCCGTACTCCTACTGAACCGTTTCCACTGGGACTTGGGCGCGTTCTTCGACACGGCGGCGGAGCGCAGCGGCGCCGGACCGGCCTTCCTGCACTCGGGACTCGAGTTCGCCGGAGGCCCAAGTCCCCGGCTGGACATGATCAGTTCACAGCTGACGGTGGTGATCGGCGGCGCCTGCCTCCCGCACATCACGATGCGGATGTACACCGCGTCGAGCGCCCGGCAGGTGCGGCGGTCGATGTCGTGGGCGGTGTCGAGCGTGGCGCTGTTCGTGGTGATCGTGACGGTCGTCGGGTTCGGCGCGACGGCGCTGCTCGGCCGGGCGGCGATCGCGCGGGCCGACCCGCAGGGCAACACGGCGTATCTCCTGGGCTCGCGGGCGGCGTTCGGGGCCGACGTGTCGACGACGGAGACCCTTCTCTTCACCACCGTCACCACGGCCGTCTTCCTCACCCTGCTCGCCTCGGTCGCCGGGATGATCCTCGCCTGCGCCAACTCCCTCGCCCACGACGTCTTCGCGACCCGCGTCCAGGAGATGCCGGTCCGCCGCGAGATGACGCTGGCCCGCTACTCGGCGCTGGCGGTGGGCGTTCCGGCGATCCTGCTCGCGACGCTGGTCCAGCACCGGAGCCTGCAACCCCTGGTGACCCTGTCCTTCTGCCTGGGCGCCTCGGCCATAGCGCCCGCCCTCGTCTACAGCCTCTTCTGGCGCCGCTACACCCGAACAGGCCTGCTCAGCACGCTCGTTGGCGGCACCCTTGCCGTCCTGCTGCTGATGCCGGGCACGAACCTGGTCTCCGGCTCCCCCACCGCCGCCTTCCCGAACGCCGACTTCAACTGGTTCCCGTTCACCACGACGGGCCTGGTCACGATCCCCCTCGGCTTCGCCTTCGGCTGGCTCGGCACGGTCGCCTCGGGCCGCCGCGAGGAGGAGGAACAGCGCAGGCGGTACGACGCGACGGAGGGCTGGATCCTGGCGGGCGCGGTACGGGGAGACAGCGCCGAGTCACGCGGAGAGACACCGTATGACCGACGCAAAAGCCCCGCATGACCCACGTTGTAGCCGTGCATGACTCGTTCTTTGCCACACCACCACCTCGACTCCCGCTGTTCACCGTCCCTTTCCAGACTCTGCACGTCCGAGCGTGAAGGTCCCTGCATCAGCGGGAGTTGAACATGAGCCACGGCCACAGTCACGGCGACCACGGTCACCACCACCATCACCACCACGGGGACGGCGACACCACGTCGCTGCCGCCCGCCCTCGACACGTCGGTACCGGACGAGGAGTTGACACCCAGTCAGCTGTCCCGGAGAGGCATGCTGCGCCGAACGGGCCTGCTGGGCGCGGGACTCGCGGCGGGCGGCGTGCTCGCGGGCGCGGGGGAGGCAGCCGCGTCGGCACAGCAGGCGGCGCAGCAGCAGGCGGCCAAGTCGTCCAAGGGCAACGGCCGTTACCTGTGGCTGGCCGGCGACCACCACATCCACACCCAGTACAGCAGCGACGCGAAGTACCGGGTCATCGACCACGTACGCCAGGCGAACGCGCACGGCCTGGACTGGATGGTCATCACCGACCACGGCAGCGTCGCGCACGCCAAGATCGGTGTGGAGAAGGTCAATCCGGACATCGTCGAGGCCCGTGACCAGACCGACGACACCCTCGTCTTCCAGGGCCTGGAGTGGAACATCCCGGGCGCCGAGCACGGCACGGTCTTCGTGCACCCCGGCTCCAACGAGGTAGCTGTACTGAAGGAGTTCGAGAACTCCTTCGACGGCAGCGTCAAGAACGCGAGCGGCAACTCGCCCGCCAACGAGGCCCTCGCCATCGCGGGCGTCAACTTCCTCGCCGACCAGGTCCGCCGCCGCAAGGTCAAGGACGCGCTGTTCCTCGCCAACCACCCGGCGCGCAAGGGCATCGACTCCCCGCACGAGATCCGCGGCTGGCGCGACGCGCAGCCCTCGATCGCGGTCGGCATGGAGGGCGCCCCCGGCCACCAGGCGGGCGGCATCCCGAAGCCGAACGGCCCCGGCGGCGGACGCGGCATCTACGACGGCAGCCCGAGCGCGGACTCGTTCCCCGGTTACCCGCTGGAGAGTTACCGCACCTGGGGCGGCTTCGACTGGATGACGTCGACGGTCGGCGGCCTGTGGGACAGCCTCCTCGCCGAGGGCAAGCCCTGGTGGATCACCGCCAACTCCGACTCCCACAACGTCTACGCGGACACGGCGGTACGCGGCCCGGGCGGCGACTTCAACGCCAACGGCCGCTACGAGGACCCGGTTTACGGCACCGGCATCAGCCTCACCGACACCGACTTCTGGCCCGGCCAGTACTCCCGCACGCACGTCGGCGCATCGTCCTTCGCCTACAAGGCGGTCATGGACGGCATCCGCGCGGGCCGCGTCTGGGTCGACCACGGCGGCCTGATCAGCGGCCTCGACGCCCGCCTGTCCTACGGCGGCCGCGAGGTCACCCTGGGCGGCGCGCTGCACGTACGCCGAGGCGCGCAGGTGGACCTGGTCATCAGGATAAGCCTGGCGAACGGCCCCAACTGGGCCCAGTTCCAACCCAAGTTGGCCCGAGTCGACGTCATCCAGGGCGACGTCACCGGCCCGGTCGCGGACAAGGACACTTTCGCCACCCCGAAGACAAAGGTCGTCAAGTCCTTCGAGGTCAACAAGTCGACGGGCACCGTCCGCCTCACGTACTCCCTCGGCCGCCTCGACAAGCCGGTCTACGTCCGCCTCCGCGGCACCGACGGCAACCGCTCCGCCGTAGGCATCAACGGCCCGTCCGTAGACCCCGTAGGCCCCGCGATGGACGTCCTCGGCGACGCCGACCCGTGGAAGGACCTCTGGTTCTACTCGAATCCGATGTGGGTCCTCCCCGCATGACCGCTCCCCACGACCCGTCCGGCGTCCACCCCGTCATCGGGGTGGACGCCGGCACGACCACGCTCCGCGAGGCGGACCACCTGATCCGCGACCTGACGACCACGCTCGGGCTTCCGCCGGGGACGGTCGCCTGTACCCACCTGATCCGGACGGAGGGGCGGAGGGGTACGGCGGTTTCACTCGCCCTGCCGGAGAAGGGCTCAGCGGAGGAGGTCTGGCGACGGCTCACGGCGACGGAGATGGGCGCGGCCCTGGACGACCGTAGGCACGGTCCCGCCGAGGCGGCTGCCGCCGCCGCGGCCGAGCACGCCGCGCGCCGGTCCGGCCGAGCCGTTCTTTTCCCCGGCTCGGATCAACTCACCGGCACGCTCACGGTGGCCGACCTCCTGCAACTGTCCGCCGTGGACAGAGTGATCGTGGTGGGCGCGACGTCGGGCGAAACTCCGGACCCTGTCACACCCGTACACACCCAGGACCACGTACGCCCCGAATGGCGCGAGGGCCAACTGATCCTGGCCCTGGTACCGGCGGCGGCCAACACCCTGGCCCCCTTCGAGGTCCCCAACCCGACACCGTGCTGCGCAGATCACCCGTGACTGTCCCCACCTAAGGGGCGCGGGGAACTGCGCGACCAGCCCCCACCGGCCGGCACACAACCACAACCGCGCCCCCCCATCACATCACTCCGCCGCAGCCCGCCCCGTAAGCGCGGTCAAACTACTCCGCACATGATCCATATGCGCCTGCACGTCATCCCAGGTCTCCCCATGCTCGCGCAGCACCCGCTCCGTATCCCGAGCAACCCGCTCCGCCCGCACCCGAGCCTCCGCCACCACCTCAGCAGCCCGCTCCGCCGCTTCTTCCTGCCGCCGCCGATCCGACAACTCCGCGTCGGCGAAGGCCTGTTGCGCCTCGGAGAGCGCCGCCTCGGCACGGGCGATCCGCTCGGCGTACTGCGCATCCAGAGCACCAGCACGCTCCTCCGCGGAACGCTCCTCCACAGCCCACCGCTCGTCATGCTCCTTGGCCTGCTCCCCCAACATCGCCGCGGTCCGCTGCCGCACCTCACGCAACGCGGAAAGCGCCTCCGTACGCCCCTCCTTCACCTCCCGCCGAGCCCCGATCCGCATGTCGTCGGCCTCGGCACGGGCGGCAAGGAGCCGCTGCCGAGCCCGCTCCTCGACCTCGGCACGGAGCGCGTCAGCGCACTCCCGCGCAGCCTGGAGCACACCCGCGGCGCACGCCTCGGCCTCCGCGACCTGCTCCTCCGCCGCACGCCGCGCGGACTCCCGTAGCGCAGCGGCCTCCTCCACCCCCAACTGGAACAACCGCTGAGCCCGCTCACCCAACGTCTCGTACGTCTGCGGAGCGAGCCGGGACACGGCAACCCGCATCCGCTCGGCCTCCGCCTCCATGTCCTTGGCCAGTACGGTCAGCCGCGCGGCCCGCTCCCAGGCCACGTCCCGGTACTGCGAGATCGCCGCCGCGTACGCGTCGACCTGGTCGGGGCGGTAGCCGCGCCCCCGTACGGCCACGAAGCCACGTGGTGACACCGATGCGCTGCTCATCCTGGAACCCCTCTCCATCCGACGGACACGACATGATGATTTGCCGCATATCTTGATGGATCGGGCGTAAGTGTTCATAACGCGACACTCCGCAGACAGGTCACGGGCATCAGGCAACACAAAAGGGCCGGACCCGATCACACGACCGGGCCCGGCCCTTCAATACAGCTCAATACAGCTCAATACGGCCTGTTCAGCGGGTCGGGGTCACAGCAACCCGTCCCACATCTGCTCCAGCAACACCGACCACCAGCTCTCCGGCGACCCGAGCGCCGCCGGATCCAGCGAAGCGAGCTGCGCCTGGAAGTCGACGGTCCAACGGCCCGCCTGTTCCTGGTTCAACCCGTACCGCAGTCGCCACATCCGGCCCAGCAGCGCCAGACAGCGCGCGAACTCCGGCAGCCCCGTGTTCACGAACTGCGGCGGTACGGGCGCACCGCCCGGCCCCGCCTCCACGGGCACGGCGACGATGTTGGCCGTGCCGTACTGGACGCAGATCGCGCGGCCGAAGTCACTGCCCATGACGAGGTACGAGCCCGCGTCGGCGGACGACCGCACCCCGCGCTCCTGCGCGAGTTCGGCCAACGTCGGTACCGGGCGCCCCGGTTGGGCCTGCGCCCAGAAGAACGGGCCCATGTCCATCGGCAGTCCCGCCGCGACCAGCGTGTGCGCGACGACCGGCGGTACGCCCTGCCGGGACACCGCCGCCTGCTCGAACCGGAACACGCCCGGCCCGAACGCGCCCGCCAGTTCCTGCGCGATCGCCTCCGGCGGGATCGGCGGCGTCGGCTGCACCGGCGGCAACGGCGCCCGCACCGGGGCGAGTCGGGCCGGCCCGTCGGCGACCTGATGCAACTCGCCCTGGTGGGCGAGGAGTTCGCGCATCCCCTGCTGCCGGCTCGCGTGATCAGTGCCGTACGGCGCGATGCTCGCAATGCGGGCCTGCGGCCACTGTTCGCGGATCATCCGCGCGCAGTACGCACCCGGCAGCTCGCAGGACTCCAACTCCGTGTGCAGTTCGAGTACTTGGTCCGGCGGGATGTTCATGCCGCGCAGCTCGTGGAAGATCTGCCACTCCGGGTGCGGCGTCCCCGGCGCGGACCGCCGGATCAACTGCTGCTCGGACCCGTCCGGCGCCCGGTACCGCAACACGGCCTGATAACCCGGCCCTACGGTCGGCACCCCCTGCTGCGGATAGCCGTAGGCGGGCTGCTGTTGCCCGGGGAACGGCTGCCCCGGCGGCGGCATGGCACCCGGAGGCATCGCACCGGGCGGAACCGCACCCGGCGGCATCGGCTGCTGCGGAGCACCCGGCGGCATACCGGGAGCGCCCAACGCACCGGGCGCGCCCGGGAATTGCGGCGGCGGAGGCGCACCGGGCCCGCCCACCGGGGGCCCGGCCAGCATGGTCGCCGCGTGGTGCACGGCATCGGGGCCACCACCCGGCGAACCGGGGGCGCCGGGAGCACCAGGCATCCCGGGAGCGTTCGGCGGCTGAGGCGCACCGGGCGCGTGCGGAACGCCAGGGGCACCCGGCGGCTGCGGAGGCCGCGGCCCCGCCGCCCCAGGCCCACTCTGTCCCGGGTCGGCAAACATCGTCGCCGCATGGTGCACCCCACCCGGAGGCGTACCCCCGGGAGTGTTCGGCGCACCGGGCACACCGGGCGGCTGCGGAGCACCGGGCCCCGCCTGACCGCCACCAGGCCCACCCGGACCGCCCAGCCCCTCCGGACCGAGCCCCGAGACCAACTGCGTAGCAACATACCCACCGCCCGGCGCCTGCGGAGGCGGCGGAGGTGAGCCAGGCCCACCGCCCGGCCGCGCACCCGGCGTCCCCGGAGCACCCGGCGGCGGAGGCGTGGTCGAGCCACCGCCCCGGCGCGGCGGAGGCGCCGCCTTGCTGGTGGCGGCGTCGGCGATGTCCCCGGCGTTGGGCGCGAGCGCCCGCCCCGGCACCCCGGGCCCAGCAGGAGGCTGAGGCACGTTACCGGCCCCGTGGGGATACCCGTACGACGACGAACCCGGCACACCACCAGGCACCCCAGGCCCAGGCCCCTGCTGCTGCGAACCCCCAACCCCACCACCGGAGTTGGAGTTGGAGTTGGAGTTGGAGTTGGAGTCGTCCAGCGCCGGAGCCGTTGCCGTCCGCGGGAGTTGGCTGCCCCCGGAGATCAGCGCGGTCTTGGCGTCGGGCGGGGTGTTGTCCTCGGGCTCGCTCAGCGGCGGCGCGAAAACGGTCGCGGGCAGCGGTACCGAATGGTCCGCGCCGGGATCCGCGTTGGTGTCGGTGCCGGCCCAGGGCGTGGCCCCGGCAGGCACGGCGGGCGAGTCCTGCACCCCGGACCCTCCGGCATCCGGCCACGCCGAAGCGGCGGGCACCCCGGCCTGAGTCTCCGGCAGCGCCCTCCCCCACGAACCGTGAGCCGAGGAACCCGGAGCACCAACTCCCGCACCCTCAGCGGGAGTAGAAGGAGAAGCCGCCGCCGAAGCCGAAGCGGACTCCCCCCGCCGATCCGGAATCCCCAGCTTGTCCGCCGCCTCCTGCAACCACTCCGGGGGACTCAACAGGAACGAGGTCTGGTTCAGGTCCACCCGCGCGGGAGCGACCGGTACCGCGTCGGCGATCTCGTCGGCGCGGCCGTACTCCTCCTCGTAGCGGCGGATGACCTCACCCACCGGCAGCGCGGGCCACAGCGTGGCCTCGCCGCTGTCGCGGGCGAGCACCAGCCGCTGCGCGCCGCCGTCCGACCGCGGCCCCTCGGCCCGGTCCTCGGCCCAGATCACGAAGCCGAGTTCGAACTCCCGCACCCGCACCTCGCGATGCTGGTACGAGGGCACATCGCCGTTGATCCACTCCTCGGCGCGCTCCTGCGCCTGCGCGAAGGTCACCATCGTCTCGCTCACTCCCCCACCGAAGACGCGGAAGACGCCGAAGCCGCGGAAGAGGCCGCCGACACCGGCAGCACCGTCGCGAACCCGCCGTCCACCATCAGATTCGCCACCGTCTCCAACTCCGGGGGATTTCCCGCGAGTCGGGCGAGGAACTGATCGAAGTCGTCCCCGGCGGGCAGCAGCAGCCGCTCCACGCGCACGGCCGGCGCCCAGGACGGATCGACGTCGCGGGCGTCGTCGTAGGCGCAGAACCACACGGAACCGATCCGCTGTCCCTTCACCTTCACCGCGAGCAGGCCGCCCTGGACGAAGCCGACGGCCAGGTAGTCCTTGGTGAGGTGGTCGCGCAGGCATTTGTTGACGTAGACAAGGTCGTTGACGGCGGCCTCGTCACGGACCGTGAAGAACGGCTGGTCGATCAGCAGCCCCAACTCGGCGTCCAGCGCGGTGCCGACGGGCGCGCAGCCGCCGGCGGCCTTGAGGAACGACCGGTAGGCGCCCGGGAGTCGGTAGCCGAGGTCCTCCTCGACGCCCTGCACCTGCGCCTCGGTCACCGCGACCGTCGACTTCGGCAGGCCGAAGTGCGCGGGGCGGGTCTCCTGGAGCGGGCGGGTGCCGCGCTTGTCGTGGGCGACGGCGGCCGTGGCGATCCCGCCGTGGTGGCGCAGCAGCGCCTTCACGTCGACGGGGACGAGTTCGAGGCGCCGGGTGCCGACCACGTGGTGCCAGGTCCAGCCGTGCGGGGTGGCCACCGCGGGCACGGTGTCCCACAGCTCGTGACCGGTCGCGGCGAGCGCCGCGTTCGCCGACACGTAGTCCGTGAGGCGCAGTTCGTCGACGCCGAAGCCCTCCGGGGGCTCGGCGATCTCCGCGACCGCGCGCGCGTACGGCGAGAAGTCGGGGTAGCCGTGCTCGTCCATCCGCACCCCTCTGGGGTGGCGGGCCGCCCGGACCGGGTCCGGGAAGTGCACGACCTGCCCGGCGTAGGCCGCGTTCGGTGGCGCGGCTCGCTGCCCGAGCCGACCTGTCGTCATGGCGGTTGCCCCCTGCGGCATTCAGTACGATTCACAGCGGCCGCATGTCCAACTCGCCCCACTGTGCCCCGTATCGACTGTCTCGTCTTCTTGACGTCTTAGTTCGACCGTCTCCCCGCGTGTCTCCACGCGTCGACCGCGTGGATAGCGGTGCGGACAGCCTATGCGGTACGGCGACACCGGTCACCGGCGGCGGTCGGCCGCACCCGCTCACCGCACCCATCACCGAACGCACCGCACTCGTCACCGAACCCTCACTTCCGTGACCTGACGTCACTCCGTCGTGACAGCCCGCCGAAGCCCTGGCGTGTCGCACCGCCCCAGCTACCGCACCAGCCACGGCATTTGGCACTCTGTGACCCGCCGGGGGATGCTCGGGAGGGGATGACGATCATGAACGCGACGCAGACGGGACCGCACACCGGGGCGCACACCGGACCTTCAGGCGACCCCCGGGTCGGCTGGAGCGCCACCGAGGCACGGCAGGCGCCGGCCCTCAGCCACCGCCGTGACGGCATACTTCCGACCGTCGCCGCCGCCCTCTCCGTGCGCGGCGCCACCACCCTCACCGGCACCGCCGCCCGCGGCGACCAGCCGCCCGCGCTGCACCCGCTCGTGCAGGACTTCCTCGACACCCTCCCCAGCGCCCAGCGCGACCGTTTCACCGGCCGCTGCGCCGAGGCGATCCTCATCTCCCGCCACATCACCACCGCCGACGAGGCCCGCAGCAAACGCGCCGCGCGCAAGCCGATGACCAACGGCGAGGCCCGCAAGACCCTCAAGCAGGCCAAGCTCACCGCCCGCCGCATCCGCGAGGACGGCGACCCCCTGCACGGCAGCTTCGCGACGCCCTGCCGAGCCTGCACAGCCCTGAGCGCCCACTTCGGCGTCCGAGTAGTGGACCCCGCAACGGAACCCGGCTGACCCCACCCCCGCCCCACACAGCACGACCGCACAACCACACCACCAGACCTCAGCACGACCGCTCCACCACCCCTGACGCCGACGATCGAAGGCAGATGCAAGCCGACCGCCACTACTCCACGCGCTTCTCCGTACCCGTCGACGCCGCCCTGCGCGACGCCGGCTGGCAGCCCGGCCGCTGGGACATAAAACAGGCCGAGATCTGGGCGGACACCCTGCGCGACCACACCTCGCCCGCGGGACACCAGCACGCCGTGTTCCCGGCGGCGGTGGAGGCCTGGGCCGAGTTCGGCGGCCTGCGCATCACACCCTCCGGCCCCGGCCGCCAGATCTCCCCGGTGGCACTCCGCCTGGACCCCCTGCACGGCCTCCACATGGCCCGCACCCTCGGCGACCTGGGCCGAGCCCTGGACACCGACGTCAGCCCCCTGGGCGAGGAGCCCGACACCCAGTCCCTCCTGGCCATCGACTCCGAGGGCCGCGTCTACGCCCTGGACCACACCGGCGACTGGTACCTGGGCCCAACCATCGACCAGGCCCTGGCCACGCTGATCTCGGGCATAGAGCCGGTACGCCTGACGGCAGGCTGAGGGCGAAGGCCTGCGCCGGACACCCGGCCGGGCACACACCCAGACCGGCGCTGAAAGGCCCCCACGAGCCCCCACCGGCCCGCGGCCGCCGACGAACCGGGAGCGGGTCGTGGCGGTACGGCGCAGCCCGCCGCGTACCCGGCACCAACCCGTTCAACCGTGGTGACAAACAGTGGGGCCCGAGTGCGGCGGGCTCGCCGTACCGCCACGACCCCGACCCGCCCACCACCCCCTGCGCGGGCCCCACCCCTCACGCAGCCGGAATAACCGCCGACACCCGAAACCCCCCGGCATCCGTAGGCCCCGAAACAAACACCCCACCCAGCGCAAGCACCCGCTCCCGCATCCCCACCAGCCCGTTCCCGCCAGAGGGCAACCGCGCCGCAGCCGCAGAGGCCAGCTCAGGCGGCGGCTCGTTCTCGACCTGCATAGCGATCTCCGACACCCGATGCGCGAGCCGCACATGCGTCTTCGCACCCGCCGCATGCTTGTGGACGTTCGTCAACGCCTCCTGCACCACCCGGTACGCGGTCTGCTCGATCTCCGCCGCGTACGACCGGCTCTCACCCTCGACGGACAGATCCACGGCCATCCCGGCCGCCGCCGACTGCCCAAGCAACTCGTCCACATCGGACAGACAGGGCCCGTCACCCGCACCCACACCCGCGCCCTCGTCATCGGCGGCCCGAGAAGCCGCCGCCGCAGCAGCCACCCCCACCGCGACCAACGGCACGGCCGCCGCCCGCTCGCGCGCGTCCCGACCGTCCCCGCTCCTCAACACCCCCAGCATCTCCCGGAGTTCGGTGAGCGCCTGCCGCCCCATGTCCCCCACGAGCGCCGCGTTCTTGACGGCCTTCTCCGGATCCTTCCGAGCCACCGCCTGAAGCGCCGCCGCATGCACGACCATCAGACTCACCCGATGCGCGACGACGTCATGCATCTCCCGCGCGATCCGGGTCCGTTCCTCACCCCGCGCCCACTCGGCCCGCTCCTCGGCCCGCTCCGCGAGGAGCTGCAGCTCCCGCTCCAGGCTGTCCGCACGCTCCCGGAGACTCTCCATCAGCCGGCGCCGGGCGCCCACGTACATCCCGAGCAGCACAGGCGGCGCGGTCATCCCGACCGCGATGGAGATCGAGGCGAACGGGACGAACCAGTCCCCCAGTTCCCACGTCCCCCGCTGCATGTCCTGCCGTACCCGCACGAACATGACGATGAGCATGCCGAGGAAGGACATCCCGGCCAGCGACCCGATGATCCGGCGCGGCAGCTCGGACGCGGCGAGGGTGTAGAGACCGACGATGCCCATCAGGTAGCCCATCTGGGCGGGGGTGATGGCGATGGAAACAAGCACGACCGCGATCGGCCACTTCCGGCGGACGATCAGCGCCGACCCGGCCAGCACCCCGAAGACGACTCCCACCGCGGCCGGGATCCCCGCGTCGTGCGCGAACCGAACGCCTTCCGCCCCGCACTCCACGGCGGACCCCGCCGCGAGCCCCGTGTCCAGCACCGCACTGCGCCACCTGGTCCACCACCCCGGCCCTCCCCGGGCCGTGGCATGGTCTTCCCCCGTCGTGGTCATGCCTCCAGCCTACGGGCGCCGGCGCCCGGTTTTCCGGCGAGTTTCCGTGCACCGGCCTCCACCACGGCCCGTAATCGGACAGCCACGAAACCACTCACCCACGACAAGTCCCGTCGCACGGAGGGCATCGCGTACGGCATAGTGTTCTGTGCCCACTCGGCGACCAGGCTAAATGTCCGGTTCTCACGAGTTTGATCCCCCGTGGTGTAATTGGCAGCACCGTGGCTTTTGGTGCCATTTGTCCGGGTTCGAGTCCTGGCGGGGGAGCGAAAACCGATCGCGACTGATCGACACCTGAGCAACTCCCTCCCCCCGCACCCCACTTCGGGCCCTGACAGCACTGTCAGGGCCCACTCTCATGTCCCCCATGAAACGCCCCGGTATCCTGCGAATGTCCACCCCCCAGCATTCCGAAGCCGAAGGGCAAACCCGTGAGCGCCATTCGCCCGGCAGCCGTCGTCGTCCTCGCAGCGGGTGAGGGCACCCGTATGAAGTCGGCCACACCGAAGGTCCTGCACGAGCTCTGCGGCCGGACCCTCGTCGGTCATGTGCTGGCCGCCGCCCGCGAGTTGGAGCCGGAGAACCTGGTCGTCGTCGTGGGCCACGCCCGCGAGCAGGTGACCGCCCACCTCGGCGCGACCGACCCCGGCGTACGGACCGCGGTCCAGGCCGAGCAGAACGGCACGGGTCACGCCGTACGCATGGCGCTCGAAGAGCTCGGCACCGTCGACGGCACCGTGGTCGTCGTCTGCGGCGACACCCCCCTCCTGCGCGGCGAGACCCTGCGCGCCCTCACGGCCAACCACTCCGCCGACGGCAACGCGGTGACCGTCCTGACCGCCGAGGTCCCGGACGCGACCGGCTACGGCCGGATCGTCCGCGACGGCGCCTCCGGCGCAGTGACCGCGATCGTCGAGCACAAGGACGCCTCCGACTCGCAGCGCGCGATCCGCGAGATCAACTCCGGAGTCTTCGCGTTCGACGGGCAGTTGCTCGCCGACGCGCTCGGCAAGGTGCGCACCGACAACAGCCAGGGCGAGGAGTACCTCACCGACGTCCTCGGCATCCTGCGCGAGGCCGGGCACCGGGTCGGCGCCTCCGTCGCGGGCGACCACCGCGAGATCGCCGGCATCAACAACCGCGTCCAGCTGTCCGAGGCGCGCCGCATCCTCAACGACCGGCTGCTCACCGAGGCCATGCTCGCCGGCGTCACCGTCATCGACCCGGCGACGACCTGGATCGACGTCGACGTCACCTTCGGCCAGGACGCGATCGTCCACCCCGGCACCCAGCTGCACGGCACCACCCGCATCGGCGAGGGCGCCGAGGTCGGCCCCAACACCCGCCTGACGGACACCACCGTCGAGGCCGGCGCCCGCGTCGACAACACCGTCGCCGTCAGCTCGCACATCGGCCCGCAGGCGTCCGTCGGCCCGTTCGCCTATCTCCGCCCGGGCACCCGGCTCGGCGCCAAGGGCAAGATCGGGACGTACGTCGAGACGAAGAACGCGACGATCGGCGAGGGCACGAAGGTCCCGCACCTCTCCTATGTCGGGGACGCGACGATCGGCGACTACACCAACATCGGTGCCGCCAGCGTCTTCGTGAACTACGACGGCAAGGACAAACACCACACCACCGTGGGGTCGCACTGCCGCACGGGTTCGGACAATATGTTTGTGGCACCCGTCACGGTCGGGGACGGCAGTTACACCGCCGCCGGCTCCGTGATCACGAAGGACGTACCGCCGGGTTCGCTGGCCGTGGCCCGTGGCCAGCAGCGGAATATCGAGGGTTGGGTGGCCCGCAAGCGTCCGGGCAGCGCGGCGGCGAAGGCCGCGGAAACGGCTTCCCGCCAGGGCGAGAGCGAGAACTGACCGGAAACGGGCGCGTCGAACACGGCGTACCGTGATAAACGCACACCCAGTTGAATGACCTCTGAGGAGACAGTGCTGTGACCGGGATCAAGACGACCGGCGAGAAGAAGATGATGTTCTTCTCCGGCCGCGCCCACCCCGAGCTTGCCAAGGAGGTCGCCCAGCAGCTGGGTGTCGGGGTAGTCCCGACGAAGGCCTTCGACTTCGCGAACGGCGAGATCTACGTCCGCTTCGAGGAGTCGGTGCGCGGTGCGGACTGTTTCGTGATCCAGAGCCACACGGCTCCGATCAACCAGTGGGTCATGGAGCAGCTCATCATGATCGACGCGCTCAAGCGCGCGTCGGCCCGCTCCATCACCGTCATCGTGCCCTTCTACGGCTACGCCCGCCAGGACAAGAAGCACCGCGGCCGCGAGCCGATCTCGGCCCGCCTCATCGCGGACCTGATGAAGACGGCGGGCGCCCACCGCATCCTCACCGTCGACCTGCACACCGACCAGATCCAGGGCTTCTTCGACGGCCCCGTGGATCATCTCTTCGCCCTCCCGCTCCTCGCGGACTACGTGGGCTCCAAGGTCGACCGCAGCAAGCTGACCGTCGTCTCCCCGGACGCCGGCCGCGTGCGTGTCGCCGACCGCTGGTGCGACCGCCTCGGCGCGCCCCTCGCGATCGTGCACAAGCGGCGCGACAAGGACGTGGCGAACCAGGTGACCGTCCACGAGGTCGTCGGCGAGGTCAAGGGCCGCGTCTGCGTCCTGGTCGACGACATGATCGACACCGGCGGCACGATCTGCGCCGCCGCGGACGCCCTGTTCGCGCACGGCGCGGAGGACGTCATCGTGACGGCCACCCACGGCGTGCTCTCCGGCCCCGCCGCGGACCGTCTGAAGAACTCCCGCGTCAGCGAGTTCGTCCTCACCGACACCCTCCCCACCCCGGGCGAGGTGGGCGCCGACCTCGACAAGATCACCGTCCTGTCGATCGCCCCGACCATCGCGAGCGCGGTCCGCGAGGTCTTCGAGGACGGCTCGGTCACGAGCCTCTTCGACGAGCACTGACCCCGCCCGTCATAGATCGATTTCCGGTACGGCCTCCCCGCCGAGTAAGCTGCCACAGTTGCTCGGCGAGGGAGGCCGTACCGCTTCGCAAGAAGTTCGTACGGCGGTCCGTTATCGACGCGCTCTTCGTAGCAGGCCGATGTTCGGCCGGGTGACCACCTTCCCCGACTGTTCTACGAGGAGTGACCATGGCCGACGTCAAGCTCGCCGCCGAGACCCGCACCGAGTTCGGCAAGGGCGCCGCCCGCCGTATCCGCCGTGACAAGAAGGTCCCCGCCGTGGTCTACGGCCACGGTGTCGACCCGCTGCACATCACCCTGCCGGGCCACGAGCTGCAGCTCGCCCTGCGTACCCCGAACGTCCTGCTCACCCTGGACATCGAGGGCACGACCCAGCTCGCGATCCCGAAGGCCGTCCAGCGTGACGCCATCAAGGGCTACCTGGAGCACGTCGACCTGCTCACCGTGAAGAGCGGCGAGAAGGTCACCGTCGAGGTCTACGTCCACACCGAGGGCGAGCTGGCCCCGGGCTCCTTCCTGCTGGAGCACGTGCTGAGCACGATCACCGTCGAGGCCGAGGCCACGCACATCCCCGAGTCGGTCACCGTGTCCATCGCGGGCCTGGAGGCCGGTGCCGCCATCGCCGCCAAGGACATCCCGCTCCCGGCCGGCACCACGCTGGCGATCGACGAGGACGCGGTCGTCCTCCAGGTCCTGGCCGCCCAGGCGGAGGAGGCGTCCGCCGACGCCGACGCCGAGGGCTCCGAGGCCTGATCCTCACCTTCACCACTGTGTCAGCCGCTGTTCCCACCGGGAGCAGCGGCTGGCTGCCGAGGGTCCCCGGGGGCCCCGAAAAGCACAGCAAGGAGACATGGACGTGACGACCGACGCCAATGCCCCCTGGCTGATCGTGGGACTCGGCAACCCCGGCCCCGAGTACGCCGGCAACCGGCACAACGTGGGCTTCATGGTGGCCGATCTGCTCGCCGAGCGGATCGGCGGCAAGTTCAAGCGGGCCGGTAAGGCGCAGGCGCAGGTCCTGGAGGGCCGGATCGGAGCGCCGGGTCCGGCGAGCCGCCGGGTCGTCCTGGTCAAGCCGACCTCGTTCATGAACCTGTCCGGCGGCCCGGTCAACGCGCTGCGCGACTTCTACAAGGTGCCGCTCGCGAACATCGTCGCCGTGCACGACGAACTCGACATCGACTACGGCACCCTGCGCCTCAAGCTCGGCGGAGGCGACAACGGCCACAACGGTCTGAAGTCGATGACGAAGGCGATGGGCCCGGACTACCACCGGGTGCGCTTCGGCATCGGACGCCCGCCGGGCCGGATGCAGGTCGCCGACTTCGTACTGAAGGACTTCTCCTCCACGGAACGCAAGGAACTGGACTTCCTGGTGGACCGGGCGACCGACTCCCTGGAGTGTCTGGTGAGCGAGGGCCTGGAGCGGGCGCAGAGCGCGTACAACTCCTGAGCCGTCCGACTTACCCGACTCACCCCCCTTGCCCGACTTGGCTGACTTAACCCGCTTGTCCCTCGCGGGAGTTGACCGCGCGTGCGGGTATGGCCAATGATCCCCGCCATGTCACCCGCAGCCTCCGCCTCCCCCGGCGCCTTCGCCGCCCTGAACTTCGGACGGCTCGCGGCGATGGGCACGGTCACCGTGCTGATCCTGATCGCGGGGCTGTGGGGTTCCTGGCCGACCGCGCACAACGTGATGCTGACCAAGGGCCGCGAGAGCGGCACCATCGAGGTCACCGCGTGCGGCGACGACACCTGCACCGGCCCGTACACCCCGGTCTCGACGGGATCGAAGGCCCGCGCCAAGGTCGTCATCGAGCACACGGTCGCGGTGAAGAAGGGCCAGACGTACACGGTGGTCGTGAAGCCGGGCACCGACGAGGTCATGCGCTCCGGTCCCGCCGGCATCCTCTATGCCTGGGTGCCCCTCGGCGGCGCCCTGTTGCTCGCCTCGGTGGTGGTCGCGGGCGGGCTGCGGCTGACCCGGGCCGCGTGGGTGCTGGCGGGGACGGGGATGGTCTTGCTGACGGCGGCGTTCCTGGCGCTCTGAACGGTCGTAGGACATACGTCAGGACATGAGGATGCCCCCGTGCGCTCGCGTGCACGGGGGCATCTCCCTGTGGATCAGCCGGTGTTGCGCAGGCCCGCCGCGACACCGTTGACGGTGAGGAGCAGGGCCCGCGAGAGCAGCGGGTCGGGCTCGGCGCCGGCCGCCGCCTCGTCTCGCTGGCGCTTCAGCAGCGTCACCTGGAGGTAGGAGATCGGGTCGAGGTAGGCGTCGCGGATGGTGAACGTCTGCTTCAACACCGGGGTGGCGTCGAGGAGTTCGGTCTCACCGGTGACGCGGAGCACCTCGGCGACGGTCAGGTCGTGCTCGGCCCTGATCGTGTCGAAGACGTGCTTCAGCTCGTCCGGGACGAGGGTGTCGACGTAGTGCTGGGCGATCCGCAGGTCCGTCTTCGCGAGAGTCATCTCGACGTTGGAGATGAAGTTGCGGAAGAAGTGCCACTGCTCGTGCATCTCGTCGAGCACGGTGTCGAGACCGGCTTCGCGCAGCGCCTTCAACCCTGAACCCACGCCGTACCAGCCGGGCACGATCTGCCGGGACTGGGTCCAGCCGAACACCCACGGGATGGCGCGCAGTCCGTCGAGCGAGACGCCCGAGCCGGGGCGGCGGGAGGGCCGCGAGCCCAGGTGCAGATCGGCGAGCTGGTCCACCGGCGTGGAGGCGAGGAAGTACGTCGGCAGGTCCGGGTCCTCGACCAGCCTGCGGTAGGCGGCGTGGGCGGCGTCGCTGACCAGGTCCATGGCCGCGTCCCAGCGTGCAAGGGCCTCGTCGGACTGGCGGGGCGAGGTGTGCAGGGCGGAGGCCTGGAGGGTGGCCGCGACGGTCAGTTCGAGGTTCTCGCGGGCCAGTGACGGCACCAGGTACTTGTCGGAGATGACCTCACCCTGCTCGGTCACCTTGATCTCGCCCTCCAGGGTGCCCCAGGGCTGGGCGAGGATCGCGTCGTGGGACGGACCGCCACCGCGGCCGACGGTTCCGCCGCGACCGTGGAAGAGCCGGAGCCGGACGCCGTACCGGTGCGCCACGTCACGCAGCCGCCGCTGCGCCCGGTGGATCTCCCACTGACTCGTCGTAATACCACCGAACTTGGAGGAGTCCGAGTACCCGAGCATGACCTCCTGGACGTCCCCGCGCAGCGCGACGAGCCGCCGGTAGGACGGGTCGGAGAGCATGTCCTCAAGGATCGTGTCGGCGGCCTTCAGTTCGTCCGTGGTCTCCAGGAGCGGCACGATGCCGACCTTCGCCCACCCGGCGTGCAGGTCGATCAGCCCGGCCTCGCGGGCGAGGACGGCGGCGGCGAACACGTCGTCGGCGCCCTGGCACATGGAGATGATGTACGACTCGATGACCTCGGGCCCGAAGACGGCGAGGGCCTTCTTGACGGTCTCGAAGACGCCGAGGGTCTTCTCACCGGCCGCGTCGACGGGCGCGGGGGTGGGGGCCAGCGGCCGCCGCGACCGCAGCTCCTTCGCGAGCAGCTTCGCGCGGTACTCGCGGGGCATGTCGGCGTACCGCCAGGACTCCTCGCCGAGCCGGTCGAAGAGCTGGCCGAGCGCGTGGTGGTGGGCGTCCGCGTGCTCGCGTACGTCCATGGTGGCGAGCTGGAGGCCGAACGCGCCGAGCGTGCGGATCGTACGGTCCATGCGGCCGTCGGCGAAGAGGCCGCCGCGGTGGGCGCGCAGCGAGGTCTGGATCAGGGTGAGGTCGTGCAGCAGCTCGGCGGTGCCGAGGTAGTCGCGGCCGTCCTCGTGCGGGGTGCCCTTGGCCAGGCGGCTCTTGGTGTTCTCCAGCTTCTGCCGGATGCAGGTGGCCTTGAGACGGTAGGGCTCCTCGGCGTTGAGGCGCTTGTAGCGGGGGCTGATCTCGGGCAGCAGCTCCAGGTCGGTCCGGAGGGACTCCAGCAGCTCCTCCGTCGCGCCCGTGTAGCGGATGGAGTTGGAGAGGAAGCCGCGCAGCTCGTCGATCGTCTCCAGGGCGTCGTTGATGCCGTGCTCGTGCTGGAGGATCAGGACGTCCCAGGTGACCTGCGGGGTCACGTTCGGGTTGCCGTCGCGGTCGCCGCCGATCCAGGTGCCGAAGGTGAGCGGGCGGGTGTCGTCGGGGAGCTTGACGCCGACGCGCTCCAGCTCGGCGGTGAGGTCCTCCAGGACGTCACCGACGGCGCCCGCGTGCAGCTCGTCCAGGTAGTAGATGGCGTTACGGGCTTCGTCGGCCGGTTCCGGACGGACGACCCGGAGTTCGTCCGTCTGCCACACCAGGTCGATGTTCTCGGCCAGACGGGTGTCGTAGCGACGGCGGTCGGACTCGATGACCGGGGTCTCCAGGAGCGTGGCGATGCGCCGGAGCTTGTTGAGGACGGACCGGCGCGCGGCCTCGGTGGGGTGCGCGGTGAAGACCGGGCGGACGTTCAGGTTCTTGACCGTCTCGCGCAGGTGGTCGGGGTCGGCGTCCTTGAGGCGGTCGGCCGTACGGGCGAGGAGACCGCCCTCGGCGGCACGGCGGGCGCGCAGCTCGCGGCCGCGGTGCACCTGCTCGGTGACGTTGGCCAGGTGGAAGTAGGTGGAGAAGGCGCGGACCAGCTTGGCGGCGGTCTCCAGCTCTATGCCGCGCAGCAGCTCGGCGGCGGCCTCGCCGTCCTCCCGGGTGAGGCGGCGGACCTTCTCGACCAGTTCGAGCAGCTCGGGGCCCTCCTGCCGGACGAGGGTCTCGCCGAGCAGGTCGCCCAGTCGCCGGATGTCGGCGCGCAGCTCATGGTTGGTCGTGGTGGCCTGGTCGTCGGCACTGCTCACAGGTGCGGCTCCTTGCAGTGTTTGAAGCTCGTCTGGAGGGAACCCGGACGGCGGTCCCGCGGCGGGTGCCGCATAGGGGACGGACATCCGGGAAGAAAACAGAGCGGACCGCGCTGTCCGACCGACACCCAGGATAGGTGTCCACTCTGACGCGCGGTCTCACGGGCTTCGTCCACCGGTCGACGCGCTGCCATACTTACGTCGCCGTAGGTTACGGAACCGTAGGGAAGTCCGTGCTGAACTGTTGCTGCCCGGCTCCCGCCGTCCGACGCTCCGCCTCCACCTCCGAACCCCACAGGGGACGCCCATGACCACGAGCTCCGATGTGATCGACGACGCCCCGCGGGCGAACGACGACGGCACTCCGCTCCCCGCCGCCACCCTGGGCGGCGAGAGGAAGGGGTCGCTGGAGCAGATCACTCTTCTCCTCTTCATCACCGTCCCGTTCCTGGCCCTGCTCGCGGCGGTGCCGCTGGCGTGGAGCTGGGGCGGGGTGAGCTGGCTGGACCTCGGCCTCCTGGTGTTCTTCTACTACCTGGGCTGCCACGGCGTGACGATCGGCTATCACCGGTACTTCACGCACGGTTCCTTCAAGGCGAAGCGCCCGCTGCGGATCGCCGTCGCGATCGCCGGGTCGATGGCGGTCGAGGGGCCGCTGGTGCGCTGGGTCGCCGACCACCGCAAGCACCACAAGTTCTCCGACGCGGAAGGCGACCCGCATTCGCCGTGGCGCTACGGCGAGACCGTGCCGGCGCTGATCAAGGGCCTGTGGTGGGCGCACATCGCGTGGATGTTCGACGAGGAGCGCACTCCGCAGGACAAGTACGCGCCGGATCTGATCAAGGACAAGGCGATCCGGACGATCTCCCGCCACTTCATCTACTGGACGATGCTCTCGCTCGCGCTGCCCGCGCTGATCGGCGGACTGGCCACGATGTCCTGGTGGGGCGCGTTCACGGGCTTCTTCTGGGGCTCGCTCGTGCGGGTGGCCCTGCTGCACCACGTCACCTGGTCGATCAACTCGATCTGCCACGCGGTCGGCAAGCGCCCCTTCAAGTCCCGTGACCGCTCGGGCAACGTGTGGTGGCTGGCGATCCTGTCCTGCGGCGAGTCCTGGCACAACCTGCACCATGCCGACCCGACGTCCGCGCGGCACGGTGTGGAGCGCGGCCAGCTGGACTCATCGGCGCGGATCATCCGTTGGTGCGAGCAGCTCGGCTGGGCCTATGACGTGCGCTGGCCGTCACGCTCGCGTATCGATTCGCGCCGTATCTCCGGTACGGACGGCTCTCAGCCCCGGAAGGAGTCGGCGGAGGCGGCATGATTGACGCCGTGGCGACCGATCCCAGCAGCACCCCGAGCAACGAGAAGCCCCGACGCGCGCGCCGCACCCGGATGACGGGAGCGGAGCGCCGGGCCCAACTGCTCGAGGTCGGTCGCACGCTGTTCGCGACGAAGGGCTTCGAGGCCACGTCGGTGGAGGAGATCGCGGCGAAGGCCGGGGTCTCCAAGCCGGTGGTCTACGAGCACTTCGGCGGCAAGGAGGGCCTGTACGCGGTGGTCGTGGACCGCGAGATGCGCCGCCTCCTCGACATGGTGACCAGCTCCCTGACGGCCGGCCACCCCCGCGAACTCTGCGAACAGGCGGCCTTCGCCCTCCTCGACTACATCGAGGAGTACACGGACGGCTTCCGCATCCTGGTCCGCGACTCCCCCATCCCCCAGTCCACCGGCTCCTTCGCGTCCCTCATCTCGGACATCGCGACCCAGGTCGAGGACATCCTGGGCCGCGAGTTCAAGAGCCGGGGCTTCGACGCGAAACTCGCCCCCCTCTACGCCCAGGCCCTCGTCGGCATGGTCGCCCTGACCGGCCAGTGGTGGCTGGACGTCCGCCGCCCGAAGAAGGCGGAGGTCGCGGCCCATCTGGTGAACCTGGCGTGGCACGGGTTGGACGGGTTGGAGTCGAAGCCACATTTGATAGGGCGCCGAAAAAGCTGAACCCGTAGTGCAGCAAGCAAGAGGGGCCCCTGCCGTCCGGCAGGGGCCCCTCACCGCTTCCGGCGTCAGCGCTTGAAGGCGTCCTTCGCCTTCTCCTTGGCCTGCCGAGCGTCACCCTTGGACTTCTCGGCCTGCCCCTTGGCCTTCATCGTCTCGTTGCCCACGGCCCCGCCGACCGTCTCCTTGAGCTTGCCCTTGGCCTGTTCCTTCTTGGCCTTGGCCTTCTCGTCCTTCGCCACGGTTCATCAACTCCCGGTCGGATGGAAACTCGGTACTCGGTACTCGGCGCCACCGACCGGGTAGCCGCGAGGGCGAGACGCAAACACCGATCAGGCGTCCGGCTCCAGGAACTCCAGCCGGTTCCCCACCGGATCCTCGGAGTAGAAACGCCGGTACCCAGGCAGGTCCTCGTCCCAAGTGACGGACGCCCCAAGGGACTTCAGCCGGGCCGCGTACGCCTCGATGTCGATCACCCGCAGTCCGGGGTGGGCCTTCTTCGCGGGCCGGAAGTCAGCCTCGATCCCCAGGTGAAGCTGGACCGCCCCCGCCCCGAACCAGCACCCACCCCGCGCAGCCAGCACAGGCGGCTTCGGAATCTCGGTCATCCCGAGGACGTCGACGTAGTACGCCCGCAGCGCGTCCTCCGACCCCGCCGGAGCCGCCAACTGCACGTGATCCACGGCCGCGAGCACCCCTCACGCCCCCTTGCGGGCCACCGCGAACAAGCGCCGGAACGGGAGCACCGTGCCGTACTCCGCCGTCGGGTACGCCTCGCGGAGCAGGTCGCGGTACTCGGCGACGAAGGCGTCCCGTGCCTCCGGGTCGTCCGCCAGGGCGGTCAGGGCGGGGCGCAGGCCCGTGCCCTTGACCCAGTCGAGAACGGGGTCCTCGCCCGCGAGGACGTGTTGGTACGTCGTCTGCCAGACGTCCGGCGCGCAGCCCAGGCGGGCCAGCCGGTCGAGGTAGACGCCGGGGGTGTGGACCGAGTCCTCGCGGCGCAGCACCTCGCCCAGCCGTCCCTTCCAGCGTGCGGTGGCGGCCAGTTCGCGCATCAGGGCGTGCAGGGGCGCGTCGATGTTGTCCGGCAGCTGGAAGGCGAAGGTGCCGCCGGGCGCCAGCGCGGACACCCAGTCACCGAACCGGTCCAGGTGCCCCGGCACCCACTGCAACGCCGCGTTCGACACGATCAGGTCGTACGGCTCCGTCGGCGCCCAGTCCGTCGCGTCCGCGTGGGCGAAGTCGAGGCTGCCGCCGCCGGTGGTGGGGCCGGCGTAGGGGGCGGTCTGCGCGAGCATCTCGGGTGAGTTGTCGTAGCCGGTGATGTGCGCGGTGGGCCAGCGGTCGGCGAGGACGGTGGTCACGTTGCCGGGGCCGCAGCCGAGGTCGGCGATCCGGGGCGGGGTGCCGGGTACGTCGGTGACCCGGGCGAGGAGGTCGGTGAACGGGCGGGCGCGGTGGTCGGCGTGGCGCAGGTACTGCGCGGGGTCCCAAGTCGTCATGCCGTCCACTCTCCCCGCCCATATATCTTGATGTCAAGAGACTCTGCATCAAGAGGCTTGATATCAAGAGACTTCATGTCGACACAACCACTACACTGATCGTCATGGAGGACGAGGTCGATCGGCTTGTCGCAGCGTGGCGCCGGGAGCGCCCCGACCTCGACGTGGAGCCACTTGAGGTGCTCAGCCGGGTGAGCAGACTGGCCCGGCACCTGGACCGGGCCCGTCGGCTGGCGTTCGCCGAGCACAGCCTGGAGCCCTGGGAGTTCGACGTACTGACGGCGCTCAGGCGCGCGGGCAGCCCCTACCAGCTCTCCCCCGGCCAGCTGCTGACCCAGACCCTGGTCACGTCCGGCACGATGACGAACCGTATCGACCGGCTCGCGCAGAAGGGCCTGGTCGAGCGGCTCCCCGACCCCAGCGACCGCCGGGGTGTACTGGTCCGCCTCACCGAGGAAGGCCAGGACCGCGCGGACCAGGCCCTGGCCGGCCTGCTGGCACAGGAGCGCGCGATCCTCGCGGAACTCTCCCGCGCCCAACGGGGCGAACTGGCAGGCCTGCTACGCCAGTTGACCGCCCCGTTCGACAACATCCCCGGCTAGGTCGACGGGTCCCGCCCCCGCACGCCGGGCGAGTGCGATCGCCGCGAGGGCGGAGTGGACGCCCAGTCTGCCCAGCACGTGCAGAGCTCCCCCGCGCCCAACAGAGCGAACAGGCCGAACAGGCAAGCCCGCTAAGCCAGTTGACCGCCCCGTTCGACAACATCCCCGGCCAGGTCGACCGGACCCACCCCCGCACGCCTCGCCAGCGCGACCGCCGCGAGGGTGGAGTGGACGCCCAGTTTGCCGAGCACGTTTTGCATATGCGTCCGGACTGTGTGCGGGGAAAGGAACAGTCGCTCGGCGACCGCCTTGCGCCCCAGTCCGGCCACCATGCAGCGCAGCACTTCCCGTTCCCTCGGCGTGAGGGACTCCACCAGGCGCTCGCTCTCGGTGCGGTGCTTACGAGCGGCCGTCAACTCCCGTAGGACGCCGGTCAGCAGGGCGGGTGGCAGGTGCGTCTCGTCGCGAAGCACCCCTCGGATGACGGTTAAAAGCCTGGACAGCGAGCAGTCCTTGGCGACCCAGCCGGAGGCCCCGGCCTGCAGGGCCAACGCGGCCCGGCGCGGATCGTCCTTCTCGGCCAGCACGACCATCCGTACGCTCGGCTGGGCCGAACGGACCCCGGCGACCAGGGAGATCCCGTCCACCAGCCCGTCCTCGTTGCCCGCCTGTACAGGCACGGCGGGCCGGACGCCTGGCACGTTACCGCCCAGATCGGCGTCCACGAGCAGGACGTCGAATCTGCGGCCCTCGGCGTTCGCGCGCTCCATGCAGCGCAGCGCGGCGGGACCACTGCCGGCCGCGGACACGTCGACATCGGGCTCGGCGGCCAGTGCCGCGGCGAGCGACTCGGCGAAGATGCGATGGTCGTCGACGACCAGGACTCGGATGCGAACCACGAAACCCCCTTCCCCAGGCTCCTGGTGGAGCAGGGGATACCTCATCGTCGGGAGACGAAGCGATGATTGCGGGTACGACGCCCGGGAGCGGCCTGAGCCGCACGGCCGCCGCCGTGCAGACACTGCTACCCCCACATCGGGCGTCGTACCCGACTTGTCTCGCCCCCTGAACAGCACCGGCCCCCACCGGTGCTGCTCACAGCGTACGGCTGGGGCGCAGCAGCGGAAGCTAATTTGCAGAACTGACTGTCCGGCACGTTTATGGTGAGCCGCATGTTTCGTATTGAGACGGAAGTCGACAAGGAGCGACGCGATCTGCTCCGCGCCCGGCTGCTCGAAACCAACACGGCCGCGTCGCCGGTGCTGCGTGCCCTGCGCGGAACCCCTCGCGAACGTGAAGTTCCGCTCCAGATCTGGGCGTTGGACGAGACGGGCGAGCTGGCGGGCGGACTGGTCGGCCACACCTGGGCGAACTGGCTGCATGTGACGTACCTGTGGGTGGACGGCCGCCACCGCGGTACCGGCCTCGGCTCCAGCCTCCTCGCCGAGGCGGAGCGCGTCGCCCGCGACGAGCGCGACTGCGTGGCCGCCCGCCTGGAGACCTGGGACTTCCAGGCACCCGACTTCTACCAGAAGCAGGGGTACGAGGTGGTGTGCGTGATCCCGGACTATCCGCCGGGGGTGACGGAGTACACCCTGACGAAGAGCCTGGTCACAGCTCGCTGAGGGCGTCCGGGCTGATGTCGACGTCGATGTCGTACGGCAGGCTCAGGTCAAGCTTGTCGTGGTGGATGCCGGTCAGGGCGTACGTCTTGTTCACCGGGTCGATTTCGTAGACCCGCACCACCGGGTGCTGGTTGCCCTCAGCCATCTCGACCAGCCAGAAGTACGGGATACCGGCGGCGGCGTACTTGCGGGGCTTGGTGTCGCGGTCGCGAGCCTCGGAGTCCGGGGAGACGACCTCGACGGCGAGCAGGACATCCTCGGCCTGGAAGCGGGTCTGCTCCAAGCCTGTGATGGCTTCGGCGCGGACGACACTGAGGTCGGGCTCAGGGCCGTTGCGGCGGTCGAGGACGACAGTCATCTCGCGGCAGACCTTCAGCTCCCCGGGGACCGTACGACGCAGGCCGGCCACCAGAAGGTCGATCATTCGACTATGGAAAATCCTCTGCGGGCTCACGAAGACGAGGCTCCCGTCGATCAGCTCGGTGTGCGGCGGGAGGTCGGGCAGGGTGAACAGGTCATCGACGGTGTACCCGTCGCGCGGTGGTACCGGCCAACGGGTGCCGGGCCCGTCGGCTGACCCGGGCGGCGGCTCGGGGGTCTGCGCGGCGATCGGCTCGGCGGTCATGGTGATTCCTCCCATGGGCGGGATTCTCGGCCTGCGCGTCCACGGTAACCGCCGGAATCCGCGAACGTCATCACAAGGGGTGACCGGCCCTGCCTGGCGTCCCTCGGTGTCGTCGCCCCACCATCCGACGAGCGGGGCGACAACGAGCCCGGGATCAGCTCACTCGCCGCGCCCCCGCCGAAGGCACCGCCGGGAACACGCGCGGGGCCGTGTAACCCGCCGCCGCGAACGCCTCCTCGACCGCCTTCGTCACCGTGTCCGTGTCGGCGGCCTCCACCAGGACGACCGCCGAGCCGCCGAAACCGCCGCCCGTCATCCGCGCGCCGAGCGCACCCGCGCCGACCGCCGTGTCGACCACGAGGTCCAACTCCGGGCAGGAGATGCGGAGATCGTCGCGGAGGGAGGCGTGGCCCTCGGTCAGGATCGGGCCGATCGCCCGTACGTCTCCCGCGTCGAGCAGGTTGATGACCTGGTCGACGCGGTGGTCGTCCGACACCACGTGGCGGACGTAGCGCTGGATCCGCTCGTCCGACAGGCGGGCCAGGGACGATGACAGATCCTCGTACGCCACGTCCCGCAGGAACGGGACGCCCAACTGCCGCGCGCCCTCCTCGCAGCCCTCACGGCGTTCCGCGTACGCGCCGTCGCCCAGCGCGTGCTTCACGCGGCTGTCGACGACCAGGAGCGAGAGGCCCTCGGACGCCAGGTCGAAGGGGATCTGACGGATCGACAGGTCGCGGCAGTCGAGGTGGAGCGCGTGGCCCTCCTCGCAGCAGGCCGAGGCCGTCTGGTCCATGATCCCGCAGGGGACGCCGACGAAGTCGTTCTCCGCGCGCTGCGAGAAACGCGCCAACTCCGGGGCGGACAGGCCGAGTTCGAAGAGGTCGTTCAGAGCGAGTGCCGTGACCACCTCAAGCGCCGCCGATGACGACAGGCCCGCGCCCGTCGGGACCGTGGACGACAAGTGAATGTCCGCGCCCGTCACCTCGTGGCCCGCCTCGCGGAGCACCCACACCACACCCGCGGGATACGCGGCCCAACTCGTGTTCGTGCGCGGGGCCAGCTCGTCCACGTGCAGTTCTACGACCGGGCCCTCGATGTCCGCCGAGTGGAGGCGCAGGACGCCGTCGCTGCGGCGGGACACCGCCGCCACCGCCGTGTGCGGCAGGGCGAGCGGCATCACGAAGCCCTCGTTGAAGTCGGTGTACTCGCCGATCAGGTTGACCCGGCCCGGCGCGGCCCAGACGCCCTCGGGAGCGGTGCCGTACAGCTCCTCGAAGCCCTCAAGTACACCCACGTGTTCTCTCCTAACCCTTCGATACGTTCTGCGCGAACGCCCACGCGTCCGCGACGATGCCCGCGAGATCCGCGCGGGTCGGGTTCCAGCCGAGGCGCTCCTTGGCCCGGGTCGCCGAGGCCACCAGGGTCGCCGGGTCGCCGCCGCGGCGCGGGGCCACGACCTCGGGGATCGGGTGCCCGGTGACCTGGCGGACCGTCTCGATGACCTGGCGGACGGAGAAGCCCTCGCCGTTGCCCAGGTTGCAGATCAGGTGCTCACCCGGGGTGGCCGCCTTCAGCGCGAGCAGGTGCGCGTCGGCCAGGTCCGCCACGTGGATGTAGTCACGGACGCAGGTGCCGTCCGGCGTCGGGTAGTCGTCGCCGAAGACGGAGATCGCCTCGCGCTTGCCCTGGGCGACCTGGAGGACGAGCGGGATGAGGTGCGACTCGGGCGCGTGCCGCTCGCCGCAACTGCCGTACGCACCGGCCACGTTGAAGTAGCGGAGGGAGACCGCGCCCAGCCCGTGCGCCGCCGCCTCGCTGGTGATCATGAAGTCGACCGACAGCTTGGACGCGCCGTAGGGGTTCGTCGGGGAGGTGCGGGTGGTCTCGACGATCGGGACCTCGTCCGGCTCGCCGTACGTGGCCGCCGTGGAGGAGAAGACGAGCTTGCGGACGCCGGCCTCGCGCATGGCGGCGAGGAGGGCCATCGAGCCGCCGACGTTGTTCTCCCAGTACTTCTCCGGCTTGACGACCGACTCGCCGACCTGCGAGAACGCGGCGAAGTGCAGGACCGCGTCGTACGAGGAGTCCAGCCACTTGGCGGCGTCGCGGATGTCGCCCTCGATGAAGGAAGCGCCCGCCGGTACGCCCTCGCGGAAACCCGTCGAGAGGTTGTCCAGGACGGTGACCTCGTGGCCCGCCTCCAGCAGGTGCTGGGCGACCACGCTGCCGACGTATCCCGCGCCGCCCGTGACCAGGTACTTACCGCTCATCAACTCGCTACCTCTCGCAGTCGCTGTGCCGCGAACTCCGGCGGCACGTCGTTGATGAACACGCTCATGCCGGACTCGGAACCCGCGAGGAACTTCAGCTTGCCGGACGTACGGCGAATGGTGAAAAGCTCGAGGTGGAGCGCGAAGTCGTCCCTGCTCACACCGTCGAACTCCTCCAGTGTGCCGAACGGCGCCTGGTGCCAGGCGGAGATGTACGGCGTCGGAGGCTCGCCCTCACCGAAGATCCGGTCGAAGCGCCTCAAGAGTTCCAGATAGACCTTG
Organism: Streptomyces prunicolor; assembly: GCF_045162825.1. NCBI lineage: Bacteria > Bacillati > Actinomycetota > Actinomycetes > Kitasatosporales > Streptomycetaceae > Streptomyces > Streptomyces prunicolor. The sequence continues at coordinate 4,489,947 of NZ_CP108676.1, forward strand.
GGGAACTCTGTGCGGGCCGCCTCGTCCAGGCCGAGCAGATCGGGCACCCGGCGCTTGGGATACAGGTGGACCTCGTAGGGCCAGTGCGCGGCGTACGGCACGAAGGCCGCCCAGTGTTCACCCTCAAGGACGACCCGCTCACCGGCGAGTTCGCGCTCCAGGACCGAGTCGAAGAGGTTCTCACCGCCCGTCGCCTCCTTATGAGTTGCGAGTGAACGCAACATCAGCGCGGTGCGCGGGGTGGTGAACGGGTAGGCGTAGATCTGGCCGTGCGGATGACCGAGCGTCACGCCGATCTCCTCGCCGCGGTTCTCGAAGCAGAAAACCTGCTCGACGGAGGGAAGATGCGACAGCTCCGACGTCCGGTCCGTCCACGCGTCGAGGACGAGGGCCGCCTGCTCCTCGGTCAGCGAGGCGAAGGACGCGTCGTGGTCGGAGGTGAAGCAGACCACCTCGCAGCGCCCGGAGTCGCCGGCCAGCGAGGGGAAACGGTTCTCGAACACGGCGACGTCGTACGACGAGTCCGGGATCTCGCTGAGCCGGTCGCCGGTCGTCGGGCAGAGCGGGCACTGGTCGACCGGCGGGTGGTAGATGCGGCCCTGGCGGTGCGAGGCGATCGCCACCGAGTCGCCGAGCAGCACGTCCCGCCGTACCTCCGAAGTGGTGACCGTGCGCTCCAGCGGGCGTCGGTCCACCGCGTCGCGCACGGTGTCGTCCCGCAGGTCGTAGTAGATGAGCTCACGACCGTCGGCCAACCGGGTCGAGGTCTTCTTCACGCCGGGCTCTCCATCCGTACGTACATCCACGCCGCATCCGGGCTTCACACAGAACTAAACACATCAAACCACCAATCCCCCCAGTCGTCACCATCAAAATCAAACAAAGAACACCAACCAAAGACATCGAACAGACATCAAACAAGGTGAGCGCTTGATGCAGACTCTGCAGACCCCCACCTCTCTCGCCGCCGAGCTACGGCTCCCCACCAACGGGCTCGACTACGCGATCCTGGCGATCTACTTCGTGGTCGTCCTGGGTATCGGCCTGGCCGCCCGCAGATCGGTGAAGACGAGCCTCGACTTCTTCCTCTCCGGGCGTTCGCTGCCCGCGTGGATCACCGGACTCGCCTTCATCTCGGCCAACCTGGCCGCCACCGAGATCCTCGGCATGGCTGCCAACAGCGCCCAGTACGGCGCCTACACCGTCCACTGGTACTGGATCGGCGCCATCCCCGCCATGGTCTTCCTCGGCCTGGTGATGATGCCCTTCTACTACGGCTCGAAGGTCCGCTCGGTCCCCGAGTTCCTGCTGCTCCGCTTCGACAAGTGGGCACACCTGCTGAGTTCGATCCTGTTCGCCTTCGCCGCGATCCTGATCGCGGGCGTGAACCTGTACGCCCTCGCGATCGTCGTCGAGGCGCTGCTGGGCTGGCCGCAGTGGGTGGCGATCATCGTCGCCGGTGCGTTCGTGCTCGCGTACATCACCCTCGGCGGGCTGTCGTCGGCGATCTACAACGAAGTACTCCAGTTCTTCGTGATCCTCGCCGCCCTCATCCCCATCTCCTACCTCGGCCTGAAGAAGGTCGGCGGCTGGGACGGGCTGACCCACAAGCTGGACGCGGCCCACGGCCACAACTTCACCACCGCGTGGGGCGGCACCGGCATCGGCAGCGTCAACCCGCTCGGGGCGAACTGGCTAACCATCGTGCTCGGCCTCGGCTTCGTCCTCTCCTTCGGCTACTGGACGACCAACTTCGCCGAAGTCCAGCGCGCGCTCTCCGCGAAGAACCTGTCCGCGGCCCAGCGCACCCCGCTGATCGCCGCGTATCCGAAGGTCTTCATCGTGTTCCTGGTGATGATCCCGGGGCTGGTCGCCGCGGCGCTCGTCCCGAAGATCGGTACCAGCGGCTCGGATCTGCAGTACAACGACGCGATTCCGTACCTGATGCAGGAGTTGCTGCCCAACGGCGTCCTCGGCATCGCGGTCACCGGTCTCCTGGCCGCCTTCATGGCCGGTATGGCGGCCAACGTGTCGTCCTTCAACACGGTGTTCACGAACGACATCTGGGCCAAGTACGTCGTGACGGACCGCGAGGACGCGTACTACGTGCGCTTCGGCCGCCTGATCACGGTGATCGGCGTGGCGGCGTCGGTGGGCACGGCGTTCCTGGCGTCCTCCTTCTCCAACATCATGAGCTACCTCCAGACGCTGTTCTCCTTCTTCAACGTGCCGATGTTCGTCGTCTTCATCGTCGGCATGTTCTGGAAGAAGGCCACCCCGAAGTCCGGCTTCTGGGGCCTGCTCGCGGGCACGGTCACCGCGATGGTCAACTACTTCTGGATCTACAAGCAGGGGATCATCTCCATCCCCTCCGACCAGGGCGCGAACTTCGTCTCCGCGATCGCCGGGTTCGTCGCCGGTGCGGTGGTCATGTTCGTGGTGTCCCTGTTCACCCAGCCGAAGACCGCGGAACAGCTCCAGGGCCTCGTCTACGGCACGACCAGCCCCGGCATGACCGAGGCGCCGGCCGCGGGCGACGACGCGTGGTACCGCCGGCCCGCGCTGCTCGGTTGGGGCGCGGTGATCCTGGCCGCCGTCTGCTACATCCCGTTCTCGTTCTAGTCGCGGGAGGATTGAGAAACCATGTCTGAGAACTCAGGGCACTCCGAACACTCAGGGCACTCCGAGCACGACGTCCAGCGCGAGGTCAGTGAGCTGGAGAGCAAGTCGACGACCGCGTCCCGGCTGTTCGATCTGCGGCTGATCATCGGGGGGTTGTTCGTCGTCTACGGCGTCATCGTCACGATCGCCGGGATCAGTCCTTCGCAGGCGACGCTGGACAAGGCCGAGGGCGTCAACATCAATCTGTGGACCGGGATCGCGATGTTGCTGCTGGGGATCTTCTTCCTGGGGTGGCTGAAGCTGCGCCCTGTACCTCCGGTGGAAGTGACTACGGAGGACGAAGAGGGGGCTTAGGTCGTCTGCCGGGTGCGGGTGGGCTGTGGCTGGTCGCGCAGTTCCCCGCGCCCCTTGAGGCAACCGGGCCGGCGGTGTTGGTCAGCTGACCTGCACCGGTCGCGCCCACGCGGCGGAGCCGCACATGTCACAGCCCCGCGCCCCTTAGGGCAAACGTGCTGGCCGTGTTGGTCAGCGGGTCGGGGCAAGCCCGCCCAGTTGAGAAAGTGTGACACTTTCGCGAGAAGTGTCACACTTTTCTGGAGAGGGTGGTCCGGCGGGACCGGATTCGTCAACACCATCCGGAGTCGGCCAGGACCCGAGGGTCGATTGGGGGGCGCTGAGCCCAGCACACCGCGCCGGACGGGCCAGATGCGATCAACTCGCTTTCCGCGCAAGGGTTTTGCACGTTGCGCAAGCGGCCTCGACGGCCCCGGTCGTGCGGTGTGGGAGGGGCCCGTGCCCGTTGACCCGCTCTGGAACAGCACGCGAGTACGCGAGTTGGCCACGCAACGGCGCCCCGGCGCGCTCATCCGCCTCGGCCGGGAACACCGCGCCTGGACCCTCGCCGCCCTCGGCGACAGGCTCGGCTGCTCACCGGCCACAGTCTCCCGGCTGGAGCGCAGCACCAGGGTCGTCGACCTGACCCTGGTGCACCGCGCCGCCCTCGAAGTCGGCGTTCCGCGACACGTCCTGGTGAGTTCTCTCGCGCCACCCACCCCGACGGTATCGACGGCCACTAGAGTGACGGCCAGTCCGCACGCCGAGGAGGACCCGATGCGCCGCCGTACGCTGCTCACCGCAACGGCAGCCGCCGGACCGGCCGCCCTGCTGCTGGGGGTGGACGAGGCCCTGGCCGACACTCCCGCACCGACCGGCACCGGACCGCTGGACGCCCGGCTGGCCGCCGCCCGCGACCTGTACGACAAGGGCACGCACGCGCCTCTGCTCGCCGCCCTGCCCGGTCTCATCGCGGACGGGCACGCCGCCGCCTCCTCGCGCCGGGAACTCGATCAGGCCCGGCTCTCCTCCGTCTACAGCCTTGCCGCCGCCGTACTGAGCAAGCTCGGCTCCTACGAGCAGGCCCGGCTCACCGCGGACCGCGCCCGGACCTGGGCCGAGGTCTCCGGCTCCCCGCTCGCATCGGCCGCCGCGGTCCGGGAGTTGGCGATCGTGCTACGCCACCAGGACCGCGGCGAGGAGGCCCAGCGCCTCATGTCGGCGGCGGCTTCCGGGGTGCAGGCGACGGGACTGAGGACCGACGCGTCGGCGTCGGCGTACGCGCAGATGCTCTGCACCCTGGCCTACACCGCCGCCCGGGGCGGCCACCGCGCCGAGGCCCTGGCGATGACCGAGGAAGCCCGCCGCGCCGCCAGCCGGCTGCCTCAAACCGCCCCGCCGGGACGCCTGTTCCCCATCAACCCGGCCGCCGTCGACCTGTACGCGGTCGGAGTCCACTGGGCGCTCGGCGATGCGGGCGCGGCCCTGGAGGCGGGAAAGAACCTGCGCCCCGCACAGTTCCCGACCGCCGAGCGCAAGGCCCGCCTGGGCACCGACATGGCACGAGCATGGTGGGCATGGAATCGCCCCGAACAGACCACCCAGGCACTGCTCTCCGCACACCGCGCCAGCCCCGCCGAGGTCCGGGACCGCCCCGCGATCCGCAGCATCGTCCACGAACTGGCGGAACGGCACCCGCGTACCACCGGTGTCCGTGAGTTGCAGGCGGCGGTACGTCAGCAGTCGAGCTGACACACGGCGAGCCCTGACCTCCGGCCGCGTTCTTGGCCCTAGGCCACGCCCAGTTCGCACCAGACGTACTTGCCGCGCCGCCCATTCCTCGACAGCGGCTGCCACCCCCAGTTGTCGGCACAGGCCCGCACCAACGCGAGCCCTCTCCCTGCCTCGGCGTCCAAGAGCTCCATCAACTGCCCCGGCGGCTCAGGCGGTTCAGGGTCCGCGTCCCACGCCCCCACCCGCAGCACCCCTTCCGAACGCCGCACGCGGAGCATCACCGGCCCCTTTGTGTGCAGTACGGCGTTGGCGACCAGCTCCGTCGCGAGGAGTTCGGCGGTGTCCACGACCCCGATGAGGCCGTGCGCGGTGAGGACCAGGCGCAGGGTGCGGCGGCAGACGGTGACGGCACGACGATCGTGCGGGACGGAGAGGGAGTACTCCCAGGGTTCGGTTTCGGGCATGCGTGAACTCCGTTGGTGGTGTGGGGAGTTGATGCGGTTCACGGGCGGTGGCCTGTCACGCCGTCATGGCAGGACGGGGTGGTGCGCTTCCGGGGTCCCGGGGTTCCGCACGGTGTGCGTCGCACGACCGACAGTAGGGTCACAATTTGGGACCACGCAAGCCGTTCCCGTAATCTGCCCCTCGAACGAGTTGCCCGCGCAGGGCACTCAGGCACGAGGAGGAAGCCGTGGCGCGCAGGAAAGTACCCACCGCACGCCAGGAGCGTCTGGGCGCGGAACTGCGGAAACTCCGCGAGGCCGCAGGGCTCAAGGGGCGCGAAGCCGCCGCGCTGCTCGGGACGGACTCGGCCCAGATGAGCCAGATCGAATTCGGCACGGCGGGCGTGAGCGAGGAGCGCCTAAGGCGACTTGCCGCCCAATACGCCTGTACGGACGCCGAGTTGGTCGAAGCGCTGGTGGCCATGGCGACCGATCGGACAGTTGGCTGGTGGGAGGAGTACCGGAGTCTGCTGCCCACACCGTTCCTGGATCTCGCCGAGTTGGAGCACCACTCCACGTACCGGCTCGAAGTGGAGTTCCTGCACATCCCAGGCCTCTTCCAGACCGAGGACTACGCCCGCGCCGTCTTCGCATACCGCGTCCCCGAACTCCCCACGCAAGACCTGGAGTTGCGCGTACGCCACCGCATGGAACGCAAGGTCATCACCCAAGGCCCCGACCCGATCCCCTACGAGGCGGTGATCCACGAGGCGGCGCTGCGCATCAGGGTCGGCGACCGAACCGCCACCCGGACTCAGCTCACCCGCGTCCTGGAACTCTCCGAGGCGGATCACATCACGGTCCGCGTCATCCCCTTCGACCTGGACGGCTTCGCCGGCGCTTGGAGCGCCATGATGTACGCGGGGGGTGCCGTACCCAAGCTGGACACAGCGGTACGCGACGCGGCCCACGGCACGACCTTCGTCGACTCCGAAGCCCAACTCGGCGCCTTTCGAACGCTCTTCCGTAAAGTGGAGTCCGTGTCACTCGACCCCGGACGCTCGCGTGACTTCATCCACAACCTGGCGAAGGAACTGTGAGGCGCACCGTGACCATCCCCGACAACTGGCAGAAGTCGTCCTTCTCGGGGGGCGCCGACGGCAACAACTGCGTCGAACTCGCCAGCACCTGGCAGAAGTCGACCTTCTCCGGCGGCGGCGACGGCAACGCCTGCCTCGAACTCGCCACCACCCCCGCCGCCTTCCACCTCCGCGAAAGCGACACCCCCGCCACCCTCCTCACCACCACCCCCACGGCCCTCGCCGCCCTCCTCGACGGCATACGGTCCGGCACCCCGGTCGCCGGCCGCCCCCACCGCTGATCCGGCACCAGAACTCGCCTACAGGTCCGGCCCCGCCGAATGGTTCACCGGCCCCGCCCTGTCGAGCAGCCCCGTCCGCGCCGCCAGGGCCGCCGCCTCCAGTCGCGACCCCACGCCCAGCTTCATCAGCACCCTCTGCACATGCGTGCGGGCCGTTGACGGGGCGATACCCATGCCCGCCGCGATCAGGCGGGTGTCCTCGCCGTCTGCCACGCGGACCAGGACCTCCACCTCCCTCGGCGTCAGCATCTGCAGCAGCCGTTGGCCCTCGTCGTCCGGCTGGGCTGCCGGGTTGAGGAGTTCGCTGAAGGCGCCCTGGAGCAGCTGCGGGGCTACCGCCGCCTCGCCCGCCCTCGCCTTCATGATCGCCCGCTCCACGCCCTCGATGCGCTCGTCGTGCCGGACATAGCCGGACGCGCCCGCGGCGAAGGCCGCCGCGATGCCTCGGGGGCTCGGGACCGGGCCCAGGACGAGGACCGCGACCTGCGGACGCTCACGTTTGATCTTCACCACCGGGTCGAAGATGCCGGGCTCGGCCGGTGTCGCCGTGCCGATCAGGCACACCTCGGGGGCGCGGGTGATCACCAACTCGGCCGCGCCTGCCGCCGGTGCCGCCGCTGCCAGCACCCGGTGTCCCCGCAGCTTCAGTGCCGAGGCCAGCGCCTCGGCGAGCAAACGGTGGTCGTCGACCACCATCAGCCGCACTCCCATCGAGCAACCCCCCAGTCCCCCCAATGGATGCCCACTATGGATGCCCACCGGTCCCCAAGAACAGAGGGCCCCCCAGCACCCCCGCTCTTCATGCCCCCGGAAGCTACACGCTTGTTCGACGTTGCGCTGCCCCTACTGGAGAGAAGTGCCCCAGATCGACGGAGTTTTTCGCATTCCTGGCATTCGGGAGTGATGGGGGTGATGGGAGTGATGGGGGTGATGGGAGTCGTGGTGAGGGTGGGGGTGGGTCAGCTCGTCGTGCCGAAAGCGATCGCCAAGTCCTTGTCGGCCGTTGACGACGACGATGCCTTGTCCGCGTAGACCGACGACATGTACAGGTGGCCCTCCCCGTAGAGGATCTCCGCGTAGTCCGGGAGGAAGGTCGTCTCCGCGCTCCGTACCGTCTCCGTGCTCGGGTTCTCCAGCAGCTTGGTCTCCTTGAAGGAGGAGCCGTCGATGCTGACGATCTGGCCGCCCTTGTTGTACGGCGGTGCCTTGTACGCGATGACGTTCGTGCCGTCCATGCGGAGCGGGGTGATCGTGTAGCCCTCGCCCGCGTCCGCGCGCTGGCCGGTCTGCTTGCCGGTGGCGAGGTCGAAGGCGACGATCTCGTTGGTCTGGCTGTAGGAGTCGCCGGAACCGTCGTGTTCTTCGGTCGGCACGTACAACCGGTCGTTGCCCACGGCCAGTTCGGTGCAGTACTCGACACGCGTGATGCCGTCGCAGCGGGCCGCGTACTGCTTGCCCGGCGCCGGGATGTGCGAGCGCAGGGCGCCCGTCTTGTTGTCGATGGAGAAGAAGTCCGAGACGCCGCTGCCGTCGCCCGCGCTGTCGCCGACGTCGGCCGCGACCACCAGCGGGTCGGTCGACACGATGCTCGCGTACTCGATGCCCTGGGCCATCTTGTAGTCCGAGAGCACCTTCCCGGAGACCGGGTCGATGGTCTGGATGTGCAGGGTGGGCGAGTCGTACGTGCCGCACCGGCGCACCGCCACCAGCTTGGCGCCGCCGCCGTAACCGGCGTCGTAGCAGTCGGCGGTCTTCGGGCTCCACAGGACCTTGCCGGTGGAGATGTCGAAGGCGGCGCCGCCGTCGGTGCTGCCCACGGCGACGGTGTTCGCGCTGATGGTGACGTTCTCGAAACTGATCGGCTGGTCACCGGAGTTGGCGGTCTTCGTCCACAGCTTGGTGCCCGCGTTGAGGTCGATCGCGGCGATCTGGCTGCAGCCGTGCGAGGGCTTGTCCTCGGTCGGCATGGCGGGCTCGTAGAGGATCGCTGTCTTGCCGTCGGTCGTGGTGTGCTTCGTGGCCTGGCAGACCGGGCCGGGGAGTTTGATCGTCCACTGCTTGGCGCCGGTGTCGCGGTTGTAGCCGACCACCTCGGCGCTGCCGCTCTTGGCGTACACCTTGTCGGTGAGCCAGGAGCCGGAGGTCACCATGGTGTCGCTGACCTTGGGCATCGGGACCTCGAAGAGGACCTTGGAGGCCGGGTTGGCGGGGATCTTCTCCTTGCCGCCGGACGTCGTACCGCCCTTGTCGTTCGTGCCGCCCGTGGTGCCGCCGGCGGTCGCGGCCTTCTTCGTGTCGTCGTCCTTTCCGGACGAGGACGAGTACCAGATCCCGCCGCCGACGATCAGCGCGATCGCGACCACGGCAGCCGTGATGATCACCGCGGACGCCCCGAACTTCCGTCCGCCGCCGCCCGGTTGGCCCGGCTGCGGGTGCAACGGCATGGTCGGCTGCCCCGGCGCCGGGTAGCCGTAACCCGGCTGCTGGCCATAGGGGTTGGGCTGCTGCGGCTGGGCGTACGGGTTCGGCTGCTGGCCCGGGTAGCCGTAGCCGGGCGGCGGGGCGGCCTGCGGAGGCCCCTGGGGCGGCTGGGGCTGCTGGGGTGCCTGGGGGTAGCCGTAGACCGGCTGTTGGGGCGGAGGGGCCTGCGGGTAGCCGTAGCCGGGTGCCTGCGGAGGCTGCTGTGGGGGCTGGTCCTGGGGTGGGCCGAAGCCGCCCTGCGGGGGCTGGTTCGGTGGGGGCGGGGGCGGCTGGGTCATGACGAGTACCTCGGGGAGGACGGCGGGGTGGGGAGAAGTCGGGGTCTCACTTGCCGTACGCGAGCATCAACTTCTCCTTCGTGTCGTCATTGCCGTTCAGCCGGGTCGACGAGATGTAGAAGCGGCCGTCCACGTAGTCGATGTCCCGGGAGAAGAAGCTCGACTCGATCTGCGCGGTGCCGGACGGCATCTGCAGCAGCTTCGTCGTGGTGTGCGCGGAGCCGGTCGTCGGGATGGACACGACCTGGCCGCCCGCGGTGTACGAGGCATCGACGTAGGCGAGGAGCTTGCCGCCCTGGACCTTGATCGGGACCGTCGACACGGACGCGGGTGACTTGACGCGCCACTTCTCCTTGCCGGTGGCCAGGTCGATCGCCACGATCTGGTTGGCGCCGGTCGTCGCGTCCGTCGGGAGGTAGAGGGTGTTCGCGTCGACCGCGAGTCCCTGGCAGTCCCCCAGGTCGCTGTCGAGGAACGACGAACCGCACGAGGGCGCGAACGTGGCCTTGGAGTCCACCTGCGAGCGGACCGAACCGTCGTTCTTCAGCGTCGAGATGTTCCAGTGCTTGTCGTCCTCGTCGGTCATGTAGAGGACGACCGGGTTCACGGAGTAGACATGGCCGACCGTCCAGCCCTTGGGGATCGCCTTGGTCCACTTGACCTTGCCGGTCGCCGGGTCCAGTTCCTGCACCTCGTCGTGCTCGGTGGAGGAGCCCGCCCCGCAGGACGCGACCGAGATCAGCTTGGCGCCGCCCGCGAACCCGCCCGGGAAGCAGGCCGCGCCGTACTTCTTCTTCTCGTACAGTTTCTTGCCGGTGTCGACGTTGTAGGCGATACCGGACTGCGAGCGGCCCACCATCAGCGTCTTGCCGGTGATGGACAGCCCGATGCTGAGCGCGCTGTCGAAGAGGGCGCCGTCCGGGACGACCGCCGTCCAGCCCTTCGCCCCGGTGTTCAGGTCGAGTTGCTGGAGCTGGTTGCACTTGGCGTTGTCACTGACACCGCTCTCGTACGCCACGACGATCTTGCCGTCGGACGACTGCTGCGAGGTGACCGCGCAGATCTTCTGCGGGAAGGTGATCGTGGGCCAGGTCGGGTTGCCGTTTCCGACGTTGTAGGCGACGACCTCCTTGTACGCCGCCTTCACCGCGGTCTTGCCGGTGATCCACATGCCGGGGGCGTCGGCGCCGGAACCGGGCGCGTCCGGCGCCTCCTTGTACCAGAGCACCTTCGCCTCGCCGGACTTGCGGCCCTCGTTGAGGTTCTGCGGGTCCTTGCCGCCGTCGCCGCTGCCGTCGCCGGGGTTGGCGGGGTCGTCGTCGACAGTGCCGCTGCCGGAGGGCGCGGGGCTGTCGCTCCGCTCCGCCACCGGCTTCTTGTCGTCACCGCCGCTGGTGACCGCCCACACCGTGCCGCCGACGACCAGGAGTCCGGCGACCGCTGCCGCGATCACGAGCGCGGGCTTGCCCTTGAAGGGGCCACGGCCGGAGGGGGGCGGGGGCGGGGCGAACTGCGGTGGGGGCGGCGGGTATCCGTAACCGGGTTGCTGACCGTACGGCCCCGGCTGCTGCGGCTGGCCGTAGGGGCCGGGTTGCGGCTGCGGCTGGCCGTACGGGCCCGGCTGTTGCGGATAGCCGTAGGGGCCGGGCTGTTGGGGTTGCTGGTGCGGATAGCCGTAGCCGGGTTGGGGCTGCGGCGGAACGGGAGCGCCGAAGCCGCCCGACGGTGGCTGTGGCGGTTGGTTCGGCGGCGCTCCGTAACCGCCGGACGGCGGCTGTTCGGGCGGCTGAGTCATCAGCGGCTCCCCCTCGTTCACTGATTTTTAGCCACGCCCCGAGGTTCGCGAAGGATCCGGAGGCGCGTTCAAGCAGGTCTCAGACGGCTCTTTCTATCACCCGGCTGTCCATGAAGAACGGGCCGGTTCACCCCTGTTCCCAAGGGAGGACCGGCCCGTGATGCCGTCGTTATGCGTGGGGGGTCCGGGGGGTGTCCCCCCGGAAAGCACAGCACGCAACCTTCACGCGTCCTCCGCGAGTTCCAGCCACCGCATCTCCAGCTCGTCGCGCTCGCCGCTCAAGTCCCGGAGTTTCGCGTCCAGTTCGGCCACCTTCGCGAAGTCCGTGGCGTTGTCGGCGATCTGAGTGTGGAGCTTGGCCTCCTTCTCGGAGACCTTGTCCAACTGCCGCTCGATCTTCTGGAGTTCCTTCTTCGCGGCCCGCTGGTCGGCGGCGCTCACGGCGGGTGCGGCCTTCTCCACGACGGGGGCGGCAGCGGCGGCCACTTCCTCCATACGGTGGCGTCGCTCCAGGTACTCGTCGATGCCACGCGGCAGCATCCGCAGGGTCGCGTCGCCAAGGAGGGCGTATACCTTGTCGGTGGTGCGCTCAACGAAGAACCGGTCGTGGGAGATCACGATCATCGAGCCGGGCCAGCCATCGAGGACGTCCTCCAGCTGGGTCAGGGTCTCGATGTCGAGGTCGTTCGTGGGCTCGTCGAGGAAGAGGACGTTGGGCTCGTCCATCAACAGCCTCAGCAGCTGCAGCCGTCGCCGCTCACCACCCGACAGGTCCCCGACCGGCGTCCACTGCTTCTCCTTGTTGAAGCCGAACGTCTCGCACAGCTGCCCGGCGGTCATCTCCCGCCCCTTGCCGAGATCGACGCGCTCGCGCACCTGCTGCACGGCCTCCAACACCCGCAGCGTGGGCTTGAGTTCGACCACCTCCTGGGAGAGGTAGGCGAGCTTCACCGTCTTTCCCACGACGACCTTGCCGGCCGCGGGCTGCGTCTCGCCGTCGCTGCGGGAGGCGTCGGCCAGGGCACGCAGCAGGGAGGTCTTGCCGGCGCCGTTGACACCGACCAGGCCGACGCGGTCGCCGGGGCCGAGGTGCCAGGTGATGTGCTTGAGGAGGACCTTCGGTCCGGCCTGGACGGTCACGTCCTCCAGGTCGAAGACCGTACGGCCCAGCCGCGTCGACGCGAACTTCATCAGCTCGCTGGTGTCGCGCGGCGGCGGTACGTCCGCGATCAGTTCGTTGGCGGCCTCGACGCGGAAGCGCGGCTTGGACGTACGGGCGGGGGCGCCGCGGCGCAGCCAGGCCAGCTCCTTGCGGACCAGGTTCTGCCGTTTGGTCTCCTCGGTGGCGGCGATGCGCTCGCGCTCGGCGCGGGCGAAGACGTAGTCGGTGTAGCCGCCCTCGTACTCGAAGACGTCGCCCTTCTGCACGTCCCACATCTGCGTGCAGACCTGGTCCAGGAACCACCGGTCGTGGGTCACGCAGACGAGCGCGGAACGGCGCTCGCGCAGGTGCTGGGCGAGCCAGGCGATGCCCTCGACGTCGAGGTGGTTCGTCGGCTCGTCCAGGACGACCAGGTCCTGGTCCTCGATGAGCAGCTTGGCGAGCGCGATACGGCGGCGCTCGCCGCCGGAGAGCGGGCCGATGACGGTGTCGAGTCCCTGCGGGAAGCCCGGCATGTCCAGGCCGCCGAAGAGTCCGGTGAGTACGTCGCGGATCTTGGCGTTGCCCGCCCACTCGTGGTCGGCCATGTCCCGGATGACCTCGTGGCGGACGGTCGCCTCCGGGTCGAGGGAGTCGTGCTGCGTGAGGACACCGAGGCGGAGTCCTCCGGAGTGGGTGACGCGGCCGGTGTCGGACTCCTCCAGCTTGGCGAGCATCCGGATGAGGGTGGTCTTGCCGTCTCCGTTGCGGCCCACGACCCCGATCCGGTCCCCTTCGGAGACACCGAGCGAGACGCCGTCGAGCAGGGCACGGGTGCCGTACACCTTGCTGACGTTCTCGACATTGACCAGGTTGACGGCCATTTCTCTCCTGACAGGGGGGACGGTCAGCCTCCCAGGGTAATGCGCGGGGGGAGGGTGATGATCCGTGCAGGTCAGGGGGCGTTGTCGGTCGTCTGCGGGCCCGTCGTGGCTGGTCGCGCAGTTCCCCGCGCCCCTAGGAAGTTGCTGCTGAGCTTCTTACATCTGCCAGGAGGTCGTACATCGTCTGACCCGGGCAGTCCGTCTGGAGCCAGTCCCTGTGGCCGCTGATCGTCTCGTTGTCCTTCTTCACGCCGTTCACCGGGTTGGTGTAGGTGATCTTCGCCTGGGGGTCGAGGCCCTTGAAGCGGGCGATCACCTTGATCAGGCGGATCAGCGAGGCCTTTGCCGCAGCCGTCGGGGGCTGGGCCACGAGGTTGCCGATGAGGGCGATGCCCAGGTTGCCGGAGTTGAAGCCTGCCGTGTGGAAGGCGGTGACCAGGTTGCCGTCCTTGTCGAAGGCCGGGATCAGGTCGTCGCCGGAGTAGCGGCCCTCGTAGACCACGCCCGCCTCGTCGATGAGGAAGTGGTAGCCGATGTCGCCCCAGTCGAGGGTGATCGCGTGGTACTCGTAGATCCCGCGGACGGTCGAGGCCGGGTCCGGGTCGGCGTTCGGGGTGTCCGTGTGGTGGACCGTGATCGACTGCAACGGGTAGTACGCCTCAGGCGTGTTGACCTTGCCGTCCTTGTACCGCTTCGACTCGTCGGCACCCCAGGCCGGGCGCGAGAGGTAGCGGACGCCACGGACGCGGGTCGCCTCGGAAGGCACGTGGAAGGTGCGGTCGGGGCCGCGGGTGCAGTCGATCGCGACCGTGTGTACGTCCGTCGCGCCTGCCGGTGCCTTGACCTCGTAGCTCGTGGCCTCGTCGGCCGCCACCAGGGCCGTACCGCCGCCGTCCACGGTCGCGCAACCCGTGCCCGTCTGCTGCCAGTCGCCGTCCGCGAGGCGGATGCCGGCGCCGTCCTGGTCGCCGGTCCAGCGCAGGCCGACGTAGGACGCGGCGAAGGCGGTGGTGGCCGGGGCGGTGCCGGTGGCGGTCGCCGTGCGGGTGGCCGGGAAGGTCTCCGGCTTGGTGCCCGAGGGGGCCGCGTCGGTGTCGGACGTGGAGTCGGTGGCCGCGAAGACCACCGGGGTCAGGGCGGCCCCGGCGGCTACGGCACCGGCGGCCCCTATCGCGCCGCGACGCGAAAGGGACCGCTTCCGGCGGTGGGACGGTGTGGGGGACGACGGCGTGGGGGTTTCGGACACGGAACTGACCCTTCCAACAGTGCGCTTGAAGTATCAAGCAAACCTATCTGTCCCATCCGCCCCACCTGTACCGCGATTGCGGTACATCTGTGTGGAGATGGTGCGAAGAGTGCGGTCTCAGGCACCCGCCCCGCGCAGCCTCTGCCGCGGGACCAGGGCCGACACGGGTGCCAACCCCCGCCCGCCGGGCGCCTGTTGCTGCTCCCCCACCGGCATGTCGTCGCGCATCAGGCCCTCGGGGATGAGCACCGCGGCCGTGACCCCGCCGCTCTGCGAGTGCCGTATCTCCACGCGCAGGCCCTGCCTCTCGCGCAGCCGGTTGACCACGAAGAGGCCGATCTGCTTGGCGTCGAGGAGGTCGACCTTCTCGGACTGGATCTTGCGGTTGGCGTCGGCCAACGCGTCGTCCTTCATGCCGAAGCCGCTGTCCTCGATCTCGATGAGGACGCCCTCCCGCATCCGGGCCGCGCGCAGCTGTACCTGGGTGCTGGGCGGTGAGAACGCGGTGGCGTTCTCGACGAGTTCGGCGAGCAGATGGATCACGTCGGCGACCGAACCGCCGGTCAGCGACACCTTCGGTACGGCCCAGATCTGCACCCGGGCCGAGTTCTCGATCTCGGCGACGGCCGCGCGCAGGATGTCGGACAGCGGGATCGGGTCCCGCCAGCCGCGGCCGGGCGCGATGCCGGACAGGATCAGCAGGCTCTCGGAGTGGCGGCGCATGCGCGTGGCCAAGTAGTCGACGCGGTACAACTCGTGCAGCTCGGCCGGGTCGCGCTGTCTGCGCACCATCGCGTCGAGCAGGTCGAGTTGGCGGTGCAGCAGGACCTGGCTGCGGCGGGCGAGGCTGACGTAGACGCCGGAGATCCCGCTGAGGAGTTCGGCGCGTTCGGAGGCGGCCTTGAGGGCGGCGCGCTGGACGGCGGTCAACGCGGTGCCGACCTGGGCGAGTTCGTCACCGGCGAGGCGGCGCAGGGGGGCTTCGGCGTCGATGTCGACGCCCTGGCCCGCGTGCAGTCGGCGCATGGCCTGCGGGAGGCGGCGGCCGGCCACTTCGAGGGCGGAGTTGCGCAGATCGAGGAGTTCGACGATGAGGCCGCGGCCGACGAGCACGGAGACGAGGAGTGAGAGCAGCACGCCGACCAGGCCGAGCACGACGGCGATCCCGGAGGCGCCGAGCGTGTCCCAGCCGAACGGGTCGGCGGCGGCCGTGGCTCCCGTACCGGCCTCGGTCTCGGCCGCGTCGAGTCCGGTGAGGACTCCGCTCGCGGTGGAGTCCCAGTCGCCGAGGAAGCGGGCGGACGCGGCGGAGGTGCCGGGGCCCGCGCTGCGGACCCGGTTCTCGACCGCCTGGAGCTGGGTGTAGCCGCTGCTGTCGAGGAGCGTGCGGTACGCCGTCCGGTGCTCGGGCCTGAGGTCGGCGACCGCGGGTGCGAGCAGCGCGCGCTGAGTGGCGACGGCGCCCACGAACAGCGCGTACTGCTCCTTCGTCAACTCGCCCCCGGTGCGGGCCGCGCCGAGCAGCGCCTGCTCCTGGGCGACGGCCTCGCGGGCCCGGGACAGTTCGAGCACCACGCGCGCCTCGGAGGCGTCGGCGGCGGTCTTGTCGCCGGTGAGCGCACCGGTGACGGCGAAGCCGTGCTCGACGATCGCCGAGTAACTGTCGTACGTGGACGTCGACTTGGCGCCCTTGGCGGTGGCTTCGGCGCGCAGTGCCGCCAGGCCCTTGGCATCCGTCTCCAGCTTGTCGATACGGCCCGGCAGCGTGGAGTCGATGAGCGCCGCGTCCGAACTGGAGTCGTTGACACCGTCGCGCAGGGCGACGGCGGCCTTGTCGGTGACCCCGGTGGCGGTCTTGAAGGCGCCCGGGGCGTCCGCCCGGCGCAGGGCGGCGGTCCGCTCACCCTGCACCGCCGTCACGAACTCGGCTACGGGGGTGAGGAGTTCGGAGTTGACGTCCTTGGCGGTCTCGGTGTCGGCGATGCTCGACGCGGTCGTCACCGCGGCGAAGCCCCACAGGGCCATCAGGGACACGATGGGCAGCATCAGCAGGGCGACGATCTTCGCGCGGACCGATCTGGGACGCAGTCGGGCCGGCGCGCGCAGGACACGCATGAGGGACCTCGTTCGGAGGATGGGGGAAGTGCGGGGTGGCTCGTGAGGCGGCTGCGACCTGGCCGGCCGAAGTCCGGTCAGACCGTGGCGAGTTCGACCTCGCGGAGCAGCTCCGCGGCGATGGCCGACTCGTGGTGCTTGCCGGTCGGGGAGAGAGCTACGTAGGCGGAGGCCAGGAAGAGGAACGACCCGAGCACGACGGCCAGCGGGAAGATGAACTCCGTGGCGGTGGCGCCGGAGAGGGTCGCGCTGCTGGGGGCGAGGGTGACGCTCACGGCGTACATGCCGGTGTAGTGCATGGTGCTGACCGCGAGGCCCATGACGAGGGCGGCGAGCGTGGCGAGGACCGGGCCGCGGACGACGAGGGTGAGGGTGAGCGCGGCGGTCGCGGCGACGACGGCGATCACGACGGAGGCGATGACGAGCCCGGGGTCGTAGGCGATCTCGCCGTGCAGGTCGAGGGCGGCCATGCCGGTGTAGTGCATGGCGGCGACGCCCACGCCGGTGCCGATGCCGCCGAAGGCGACCGAGGTGACGCGGGAGCGGCCGTATCCGGCGGTGAAGACACCGGCGGCGACCACGCCGATCGACATCAGCAGGCTGAGGACGGTGAGCGGGACGTCGTAGCGGATGGGGGTGCCTTCGACGCTGAAGCCGAGCATGGCCACGAAGTGCATGGTCCAGATGCCGGAGCCGATGGCTACGGAGGCGAGGGTCAGCCAGTTCCGTTTGGAGGCGCCGTCGGCCTCAAGTGCCCTTACGGTGCAGCGCAGTCCGAGCGCGGCGCCGACGCAGGCCATCGCGTAGGACAGGACCGGGGTGACCCAGCCCGCGCTGAAGTGATCCATGTGGCCCATGGGGAGGTTCCTCTCGGGCGTGGCGCGGCGAGACCGCGCGCGCAGGGAGTACCGCCGGTAACGAGGACCGGGGTTGGCTGATCATGACAGCCCTTTCCCTGTGACATAGGGCGCGAAAGGGACCTTGAGGTCGATTGACGAACAATAAATCCATGTGGTTTGGATAACACCGAACATGCGCATTTTTGCAGGTCAGGCGGGTGTTCCGTGAACCTGGCGTGAAGGTCGGTCGATCACAGTCGCCCCGGCCGCCGGACCCGCCGCCGTCCGTACCGTTCGGCATGTTCCGGAGGCCGTCAGCGCCTCGGCCACCTTCGCCGCCGACCCGGCGTCGCGGACGAGGAACGCCGTCGTCGGGCCCGAACCGGAGACCAGCGCGGCGAGGGCGCCCGCGGTGCGGCCCGCGGCGAGGGTGTCGGCCAGTTCCGGGAAGAGCGAAAGGGCCGCGGGCTCAAGGTCGTTGGAGACGGCGGCGGCGAGCGCGTCCGGGTCGCCCTTCGCGAGCGCGTCGAGGAGCGGCCGGGAGGCGACCGGTTCGGGGATGTCGGTGCCCTCGCCCAAGCGGTCGAACTCCCGGAAGACAGCGGGGGTCGACAGCCCGCGTTCGGCCATCGCGAACACCCAGTTGAAGGTCGAGCCGGTCTCCAGGACGGTCAGCTTCTCCCCCCGCCCGATACCGAGCGCCGCCCCGCCCACCAGGCTGAACGGCACATCGCTGCCCAACTCCGCGCAGATGTCCAGCAGTTCGGCCCGCGAGGCACCGGTGCCCCACAACGCGTCGCACGCCACCAGCGCGCCCGCGCCGTCCGCACTGCCGCCCGCCATGCCACCGGCGACGGGAATGTCCTTGGCGATGTGGATGTGCACGGCGGGGTCACGGCCGTACCGCGCCGCGAGTGCTACGGCCGCGCGTGCCGCCAAGTTCGTGCCGTCCAGGGGCACTTGGGCCGCGTCCGGGCCCGTGCAGGTGACGCGGAGTTCGTCGGCGGGGGTCACGGTGACCTCGTCGTACAGGCCGACCGCGAGGAAGACGTTGGCCAGGTCGTGAAAGCCGTCGGGGCGCGCGGCGCCGACCGCGAGTTGGACGTTGACCTTGGCGGGGACGCGGACCGTCACGCTCACTGCTGACCCTGCTCCTTCGGGGGTTCGGGGGTCGTCCCCCGGGATGATGCAGCCTCCGCGATGCGTGTGAACTCCTCGACCGTGAGCGACTCGCCGCGCGCCTGCGGGGACACCCCGGCGGCCACCAGTGCGACCTCCGCCGCCGCAGCCGATCCCGCCCAGCCCGCGAGCGCCGCCCGCAAGGTCTTACGGCGTTGCGCGAAGGCCGCGTCGACCACTGCGAACACCTCGCGCCGGGTGGCGGTGGTCTTCAGCGGCTCGGGCCTGCGCGTGAGTGCGACGAGGCCGCTGTCCACGTTCGGGGCGGGCCAGAAGACGGTACGGCCGATGGAGCCGGCCCGCTTGACCTCGGCGTACCAGTTCGCCTTCACGGACGGGACGCCGTACACCTTCGAACCGGGCGGCGCGGCCAGCCGGTCGGCGACCTCCGCCTGGACCATGACCAGGGTGCGCTCGATGCTCGGGAAGTGCTCCAGCATGTGCAGCAGGACCGGTACGGCCACGTTGTACGGGAGGTTGGCGACCAGCGCGGTGGGGGGCGGGCCCGGCAACTCCGTCACCTGCATCGCGTCCGAGTGCACCAACGCGAAACGGTCGGCGCGGTCGGGCATGCGGGCCGCGATCGTCGCCGGGAGCGCGCTCGCGAGGGTGTCGTCGATCTCCACGGCGGTGACGCGGTCGGCGACTTCGAGCAGGGCGAGGGTGAGTGAGCCGAGGCCTGGGCCTACCTCCACGACCACGTCGTCGGGGCGGACGTCTGCGGTGCGGACGATGCGGCGGACCGTGTTCGCGTCGATCACGAAGTTCTGGCCGCGCTGTTTGGTGGGGCGGACGTTTAGGGCTGCCGCCAGCTCGCGGATTTCGGCGGGGCCGAGGAGGGCGTCGGGGTTGCTGCTCACGTTCCTAGGTTACGGGCCGTCTGACAGGTGCGGCGCCGTCGTGGCTGGTCGCGCAGTTCCCCGCGCCCCTTTGGGGGGCGAGCCCCCCAAACCCCCCATCTCAGCCGTGGAGCCTCGTCCCGCAGTGCGGCCACGGACTCGAACCCCTGCGCACATACAGCCTCTTCGCCCGCAACGTCTGTTCCTCCGCGCTGGCGTCCTGGGGGCGGCCGCTGCCGCCCAGGCTGTGCCAGGTGTGGGTGTCGAACTGGTAGAGGCCGCCGTACGTGCCCGACGGGTCCACCGCGCCGGGGCGGCCGCCGGACTCGCACGTCGCCAGGCCGTGCCAGTTCAGCTGATCCGCGCCTTGGACCGACGTGGGCATGGGCTTCGTGCCGACCTTGACCAGCTGCGAGCGGGGCTCCCGCACCAGCTCGTCGTCCACCCGGCGCGGCTTCTCCTTGACGCCGTTGACCGTGCGGAGGGCGTAGGTGACGCGGCGCAGGCCCGGGTGGCCGGCTCGTTCGACGACCTCCGTGCCCTTGAAGAGGGTCGGGTCGTCGGTGCGTTCCACCTTGAAGGGGATCGCCTCCTCGCGGACCTCCCGGGTGCCGGTGACGCGCAGGACCGTGATCGTCTGGCCGTCGCGCGGGAAGCTGTCGGGCGGGACCGAGGTGGTGTCCTCGCCGTGCAGGCCCACGCCCGCTTCCTGGACCGCCTCGCCGACCGTCGCCGCGTTGGTGCGGATCGTGCGGGCGCGGCCGTCGGCCATGATCGTGACGGTGCGTTCGGTGCGCACGTCGAGGGCGAGTCCGGCGCGGCCGATGGGCTGGGAGCGCGAGGTCGAGACGTAGGCGCCCTCGGCCCGTACGCCGAGTTGTTCGAGGGCGCCGTCGACCGTGCGTGCCGTCGTCCACACCTCGCGCCGCTCGCCGTCGATGGTGAGGCGCACGGGGCGGCCGTAGCGGACCGCGACCTCGTCGCCGCTGGCGAGCGGGGCGTCGCGGCCGGGGGCCACCACGTCGTGGGCGCCTACGTCGACTCCCTGTTGGGCGAGGAGTTCGGTGACGTCGTCGGCGAAGGTGTGCAGGGTGCGGGGCTTGCCGTCGACGTTCAGCTCGATCGCCTTGTCCTTGGCGACGAACGCGGTGGTGCCGCCGGCGAGGAACGCGACGACCAGCGCCTGCGGGACCAGCCGCCGCATCGCCGAGCCGGAGTCCGGGCGGTCGGCTCTTCGGCGCCGCCCGTGCCGTGCCGGTGTCTCGCTCGCCGGCTCCGCGGTGCCCGCCTGGCGCGGGAACACGGGTTCGTGCGCCTCGTAGGCAGGCCGGTACGTGTCCTCGTACACCTCGGTGTGCCCGTCGGTGTACACATCGGCGCGTACACCGCGGTCGTACGTCTCGTAGGTCTCGTAGGTCTCGTATTTGCTCACGCCGACACGCTCCAGAAGGCCAGAAGGGTCCGGATCGGGCCAACAGAACTTAGCGGAGCGACCGTCACTCTCCAAAGCGACGCGGCTACCCAGAGTTGTGTTCGATGCGTTCTGGAAGGCTCAATAGGCGAACGCCCGGGCCGTGTTGGCCGCCAGCGCCGTCGCCAGCGCGTCCTCCTCGATGCCCCGTACGGCCGCCATCGCGCGCACCGTGACCGGAATGAGGTAGGGGGCGTTGGGCCGTCCGCGGTACGGGGCGGGGGTGAGGAAGGGCGCGTCGGTCTCCACCAGGACCAGCTCCAGGGGGGCCACGGCGAGGGCGTCCCGCAGGTTCTGGGCGTTCTTGAAGGTGACGGTGCCGGCGAAGGACATGAAGTACCCGGCGCGGGCGCAGAGTTCGGCCATCTCGGCGTCGCCGGAGTAGCAGTGGAAGACCGTGCGCTCGGGGGCGCCTTCCTCCTTGAGGACGCGCAGGACGTCGGCGTGGGCGTCGCGGTCGTGGATGACCAGGGCCTTGCCGTGCCGCTTGGCGATCTCGATGTGCGCGCGGAACGACTGCTCCTGGGCCGCCTTGCCCTCGGGCCCGGTGCGGTAGTAGTCGAGGCCGGTCTCGCCGACGCCCTTGACCTGGGGCAGTCCGGCGAGACGGTCGATCTCGGCAAGGGCTTCGTCCAGGGCCGCGTCGCCGCCCGCCACCCGCGCTCCCTGCCGGGACCAGCCGTCGGGGTCGCCGTGGACTATGCGCGGGGCCTCGTTCGGGTGCAGGGCGACCGTCGCGTGGACGGAGTCGTGGCGCGCGGCCGTCTCGGCGGCCCAGCGCGAGCCCTTCACATCACATCCGACCTGGACGACCGTCGTCACACCGACCGACGCGGCCTTGGCGAGCGCCTCGTCCACCGTGCCGGACTGCATGTCGAGGTGGGTGTGGGAGTCGGCGACGGCCACCCGGAGGGGTGCCGGGAGCGGCGGCGCCGCGTTCTTCTCGCTGCGGCTACTGCTACCACTACCGCTGTCGCTGGAGGAAGGCATGCCCCGATCCTACGAAAGGGGCATGCCCGCCCGGTCGTCGGAGCCGGTCGGTCAGCTCGCCTTGCGGTGGAACGGGTGGAGGAGGTCGGAGAGGTGCCAGTGGTGGTCCTCGCGCTCCGGCAGCGGGGTCACGGCGGCGGCGTCGCCGTCCTCGGTAGCCGCTGCCGCCGCCCGGGGCCGCGGCGCCTGGTACTGCCGCTGCGCGGCCTCCCGTACCGACGACACCTGGCCCGCACGCATGATGCGCACGACATGCCCGTCGCAGTTGAGGCAGGCGGGCCGGCTGAGCGGTGACGGCACGACCTGGCCCTCCGCCACGTACATCACGAACTGGTGGCCGTCGGTGTCGACGTGGTGCTCTATCTCGTACGACTGCTCCCAGCCGTGCCCGCACCGCATGCAGGCGAAGGAGTACGACTCGTTGACCACGGCCGTGGCAGCGCCACGGACGCCGGTCTGCCCTGCGATCTCACTCATGCCAGCTCCTGCTTGCTTTCCGCTGGACCAGGTCCTGTCGTTACATTCCCGTCGTCCGCCCGGAGGGCGGGCCCGGCGGCGTCAGGTGCGTGCTCTCGGCGTGCCGGGCCTGGACCCGCGTACTGGACGTACTCGGGTCCGGGCCCGGTGCGGCGAGAGTGCGTGCATGGCGTCTCCGGGCAGACGGGAATGTGACGGCAGGGCCTAGGCGCCCCCGGCGTGGGATTCCCCCCGGAATCCGTTGGAGGCGAGGGACGGGTGCGTCCCTTCATCCAGTGGACGCCTCCGGCAGGGCGAATGCATCAGTCCTGTCGACTGTTGGAGGCGATTTGGACTTTCCTTGTCGAATCGCCCCGTCAAGGGGGTCCGGGCTTTGCATTTCGTGACCGCGCTTTGCCCCGCCATGGGGCGCGCGCTCATCGGAACAGCGCCCCGCTCAGAGGAACCTTTCTCGCAGGTCAGAGGGTTTTTTGCGCAAGCTCAGAGGGGTTTTTGCGCAGACTTCGCCGCCACCACGGCATCGAACACCTCGCGCTTGGGAACGCCTGCCTCGACGGCCACGGCCGCGATCGCCTCTTTACGCCGCTCCCCCGCCTCCTCGCGCACCCGCACCCGCCGTACCAGCTCGTCGGCGCTCAGTTCCTCGGCCTTCTCGGGCGCTCCCTCGACCACGACCGTGATCTCGCCGCGCACGCCCTCCGCGGCCCATTCCGCCAGCTCGCCGACCGGGCCGCGCTTGATCTCCTCGTACGTCTTCGTCAGCTCGCGGCAGACGGCCGCCCGGCGTTCGGCGCCGAAGACCTCGGCCATCGCGGCGAGGGTGTCGTCGAGCCGGTGCGGCGCCTCGAAGTAGACGAGGGTCCGCCGCTCACCGGCGACCTCCCGCAGCCGCGACAGCCGCTCGCCCGCCTTCCTCGGCAGGAACCCCTCGAAGCAGAACCGGTCCACCGGCAGCCCGGACAGCGCGAGCGCGGTGAGTACGGCGGACGGGCCCGGTACGGCGGTGACCTTGATGTCCTTCTCCACGGCGGCGGCGACCAGCCGGTACCCCGGGTCGGACACGGACGGCATCCCGGCATCGGTCACCAGCAGCACGCGCGAGCCGCCGAGCAGCGCCTCGACCAACTCCTGTGTCCGCGCGGCCTCGTTGCCCTCGAAGTACGACACGACCCGGCCCTTGGGCTGCACCCCGAGCGCCTGCGTGAGCCGCCGCAGCCGTCGCGTGTCCTCGGCGGCGACCACATCGGCACCCGCCAACTCCTCGGCGAGCCGCGGCGGAGCGTCCGCGATGTCGCCGATGGGGGTGCCGGCAAGGACCAGAGTTCCGGGAGCAACTGTCACGTTTCCATCCTCTCAGGGGAGAGAGGCGGGACTCACACAGCCCTGTTCCCTACGATGGCGCGGTGACCAGTACCGCGTCCTCCATGGACACCCGGCAAGGGCAGGCCCCGCAAGACCAGCGGCCGTCGTGGCAGCAGCGGCTGCGCCGATTCGGCTACACGGCGGGGCCCAGAAGCGACGTACGCGACCGGCTGGTGCCGCCGTACGCGGAGCCCAGCCCGCGGCTGTGGGCGGCGCTGGGCTTCTCGCCGGGGCTCGTCGACCGCATCACCCGCTGGTCGGGCTGGGGCGGTCCGCTGCTGGTCACGCTCATGGCGGGCGTGATGCGCTTCTACCACCTGGGCAGCCCGAAGGCGGTGATATTCGACGAGACGTACTACGCGAAGGACGCGTGGGCGCTGGTCCACCGCGGCTTCGAGGTCAATTGGGACAAGAACGCCAACGACCTGATCCTCCAGCACAACGGCCACGTCCCGATCCCGACCGACGCGGCCTATGTCGTGCACCCGCCGGTCGGCAAGTACGTCATCGGCCTCGGCGAGCTGATCTTCGGCTTCAACCCCTTCGGCTGGCGCTTCATGACGGCGCTACTGGGCACGCTCGCGATCCTGATGCTGTGCCGCATCGGCCGCCGCCTGTTCCGCTCCACGTTCCTGGGCTGTGTCGCGGGCGTCATGATGTCGCTCGACGGCCTGGCCTTCGTGATGGCCCGCACCTCGCTGCTCGACGGCGTCCTGATGTTCTTCGTGGTGGCCGCGTTCGGCTGCCTGCTCCTGGACCGGGACAGGGCCCGGGCAAAACTCGCGGCCGCGCTACCGGTCGACGCGGACGGCCGCGTCCGCCCCGACGCCCACATCGCCGACACCCTCTCCCTCGGCTGGCGCCCCTGGCGCTGGATGGCCGGCCTGACGCTCGGCCTCGCGATGGCCACCAAGTGGAACGGCATGTTCTACGCCGCCGCCTTCGTGGTGATGGCCGTGCTCTGGGACGTCGGCTCCCGCAAGGTCGCGGGCGCGAGCAAGCCGTACGCCGCGGTCCTCAAGCACGACGTGGGCCTCGCCTTCATCTCCACCGCCCCGGTCGCGATCTCGGTCTACGTCCTGTCCTGGCTCGGCTGGATCCTCTCCCCCGCGAACGGCACCGGCGGCTACTTCCGCAACTGGGCGGCGACCGACGGCAAGGGCGGCTTCTGGAGCCAGTACATGCCGGACTGGGCGCGCAGCCTGTGGCACTACGAGCACGAGGTCTACGAGTTCAACGTCGGCCTGCATTCCCCGCACACGTACATGTCCAACCCCTGGAGCTGGCTGGTCGACGGCCGCCCGGTCTCGTACTTCTACGAGTCCCCCTCCCCCGGCGCGGACGGCTGCCCGGCGAGCGCGGGCGAGAAGTGCGCCCGCGAGGTCCTGGCCATCGGCACCCCGCTCCTCTGGTGGGCGGCCTGCTTCGCGCTCCTGTACGTCCTGTGGCGCTGGGCGTTCCGCCGCGACTGGCGCGCGGGCGCGATCGCCTGCGGCGTCGCGGCCGGCTACCTCCCCTGGTTCATGTACCAGGACCGCACGATCTTCTTCTTCTACTCCATCGTCTTCCTCCCGTTCCTCTGCCTCGCGGTCGCGATGCTCATCGGCGCGGTCATCGGCCCCCCGAACTCCAGCGAGACCCGCCGGGTCGCGGGCGCGGTGGGCGCGGGCGTCCTGGTCCTGCTGATCACGTGGAACTTCATCTACTTCTGGCCGCTGTACACGGGGACGGCGATCCCCATCGACCAGTGGCGGTCGCGGATGTGGTTGGACACCTGGGTCTAGGCGAAGAACGAAGAACGCAGGAACAGGGGGGACTGGACGACGTGGACGATCACCTTGAAGCCGCGGTCAGAGCGCTGGCGTGGAACTCGGCGACACCGGGCAGCGTGCTGCTGCGGCTGCTCAAACTTGACCACCGGGACGTGCGGAGAACCATCACCTGGCGCGCCGACCTGCCGCCGGAGGTCGTCGACGCGATCCTGACGGACCCCGATCCGCGGATCCGGCAGGATTTCGCCGACAGCGCCACTGCCGACGCGGCTCAGCGCGCCCGGCTCATCGACGATCCGTCACCGAAGGTCGTTCTCCTCCTCGCCGTCGGGCCGACGCCGTACCGGCTCCCGGTGGAGCCGCTGCCCGACTGGGCGTACGAGCGGCTGCTGAAGCACCCGGACGAGCGCATCCGCCGCGAGACCGTCGTGTCGCACCTCGTCCCCACCCGTCTCCTGGCCGGCCTGGCGGACCATCCCGACAGCGCCCTTCGCGCGGCGGCCTGCCGCGCGTGGGAGGAACTGCCGCACGCCACAAGGGAGTTGCTGCTCCGGGACGACGACCTGAAGGTGCGGCAGGCCGCGGCGATACAGGTCTGCCGCGAGGACGCGGAGCGGACGGCGTGGCTGGTCGAGAGCCTCGGCAACTCCTGGCCGGTGCACGAGGTGCTGCGGACCGGGCTGCTCAGCCGCGAGTTCGCCGAGCGCATGGTGGCCGAGCCGAACCCGGTCTCGGTGGCCGCGAACCCCTCCCTCCCACCGGACCTCGTACGCCGGCTGGCCGTCGACCCGAACCCCCGCATCCGCCTCGTCGTCTCCGCCCGGCCGGAACTGACGGAGGCGGAACGCGCGGCCGTCGACTACACCGTGGAGCCCGAGGCACGCCTGGACACCCTGGACTGGGTGTGGGACGCCCGCGAGGACGTCGAGGTGCTGCGCCGGTGCGCGACGTCCGCGCACACCTGGCTGCGCCGCAGCGCAGCGGTGTGCCCGGCCCTGCCCCCGGACATGGTCGAACTCCTCGCCCAGGACGAGGACTTCGCCGTACGACTGCTGCTGGGCGAGTTCCATCCCGAGCCGCCGCCGGAGCTACTGCTCGACCTGTATCTGCACGGCACTCACCGGGCCGTGGCGATGCTCATCGCCAACCCCCGGTTCCCGTCGGAGGGAATGGCGGCCCGTTTCCTGAACTCCCCGGATCCGGACCACCGTCGGCTGGCGCTGCGTGATCCCGCGCTGACCCCCGAGGACATGGACCGGCTCAGCCGTGAAGGGCTGCCCGGGTTGGCCGCCCGGGACCCGCGACTGCCCCTGCCGCGGATCCGTGAACTGCTCGCCGACCCCGACCTGGTCGGCTCCGTCGCCGGCAACCCCGCTCTCCCCGTCGAGGACATGCACCGGCTCCTCGACGCCGCGGGGGTCCCCGCCTGATCGCTCGTCGGGCGATCTCCGTTAGGACAACAAAAGGCAACACCCCTCACACCTTTCCCCCACGCCACTTACAGTCGGAGGACTGACAACGGGGAGAGGAACGCGCGATGCGCAAGGGGGTAAAGGCCACCGTCATCGGCAGTGTGTTCGCCGTGATGGTGGGCGGGGCCGGGTACGGGGCGTTCAACGTCGTGTCCGCGCTGGGAGGTTCGGACGGAGTGGCTGGGGTCGGTGGTTCCACGGCCAAGAAGACCGGGCCGCCCAGCAGCAGTGAGGTCAAGGAGACCACCAAGAAGTTCTTCGCGGCCTGGGAGAGCGGGGAGTCGGTGACCGCCGCGTCGTACACGAACAACGACGCCGCCGCCGACCTCGTGCTGGAGTCCTACAGCGGGGCCGGTCACATCACGAAGGTGAAGATCACGCCCGGTACGGCGACCGGCGCCACCGTGCCGTTCACGGTGAAGGCAACGGTGTCATACGACGGGAAGTCCAAGCCGCTCAGCTACCGGAGCCGACTGACCGTCGTACGCGGGAAGACCACCGGGCGGGCCCTGGTCGACTGGCAACCGACCGTCATCCACCCGGAGTTGAAGACCGGCGACACCTTCGTCACCGGGGAGTCCGCGAGCCCGGCGATCGAGGCCGTGGACCGGAACGGGACCGTGCTGACGAAGGAGAAGTATCCGTCGCTGGGGCCGATACTCGACGAGTTGCGCGACAAGTACGGTGACAAGGCGGGTGGTACGCCCGGTATCGAGCTGTCGATCAAGCACGAGGCCGCGGACTCGGCCGACACCACGCTGCTGACCCTGGAGAAGGGCAAGGCAGGCAAGGTGCGCACGACGCTCAACGCCACCGCGCAGGCCGCCGCCGAGAAGGCCGTGACGAAGTACTCGGAGTCGTCGATCGTGGCTCTGCAGCCGAGCACCGGGCAGGTGCTGGCGATCGCCAACAACCGTAACGACGGCTTCAACGCCGCGTTCCTGGGGCAGTTGGCGCCGGGATCCACCATGAAGATCATCAGTGCCGCCACACTCATCGACACCGGGCTGACCACGATGAACGGCTCGGCGCCCTGCCCGCCCACCGCGACCTGGCAGAGCCAGACCTTCCACAACCTGACGGGCCTGTCCCCGGACGAGGGCGCGAGCCTCTCCGACAGCTTCGCCCGCTCCTGCAACACGGCCTTCGTGAAGTTCGCCGACGACGTCAAGGTGGATTCCCTCACCACGGAGGCCGAGGACCGCTTCGGGCTCGGCCGGGACAACTGGAAGACCGGCATCCCGTCCTTCGACGGCTCGGTCCCCGCGTCCGGCGGCCCGGACACCGCGGCCAACCTGATCGGCCAGGGCCAGGTGCAGATGAGCCCGCTGAACATGGCGTCGGTGACGGCGACCGCGAAGACGGGCACCTTCCGCCAGCCGATCCTCGTCGCGCAGAGCCTCGACGGCCGCCAACTGGCCACCGCCAAGGGCCTGTCGGCGAGTACGTCGGCCCAGCTGCGGGCGATGATGAACCGCACCGCGACCAGCGGCACCGCGGCCGGCATCATGTCCGGGCTCGGCGGCAGCATCGGCGCGAAGACGGGCTCCGCCGAGGTGGACGGGCAGTCCAAGTCGAACAGTTGGTTCACCGGTTACCGCAACGACGTGGCCGCGGCCGCGATGACCCAGGACGGCGGCCACGGCATCGACGCGGCCGGCCCGATCGTCCGGGCCGTACTGGCGGCAGGTGGCTGATCTCACTCCGCGGGGAAACGAACTCACCCGCACAGGACGGGACTCTAGGGTGGGCCCCGTCGTTGGGGTGTGAGAGGGCCTAGGGCGGCGGGGGCCCAAAGGGATTCGCGGAGGATCGGGAACTGTGGGCACGAGGGGCAAGAAAAAGGTCGTCGCCGAGCGGCGCAAGGCCAGACCCGCCGTCGTCGGCGGGGTGATCGCCGTGGCCGTCGTCGGCGCGGGCGTCGGCGCCTACGCGCTGTACGACGGCGGGGCGTCGGCCGAGGCACGCACGTCGACCACCGCCGACCACAAGGCCATCAAGACGGGCCCGTTGTCGGCGACCGAGGTGCAGACGACCGCGAAGCGCTTCCTCACCGACTGGCAGTCGGGCAAGGTCGCCCAGGCCGCCGCCACGACCGACAAGTCGACGGCGGCCACCGCCCTGCTCACCGGCTACACGAAGAACGCCCACATGAAGGGCATCACCGTCACCGAGGGCGCCCGCACCGGCGCCAAGGTGCCCTTCTCCGTGAAGTGCACGGTGTCGTACAAGGGCATCAACAAGCCCATGACGTACGCCACTTCACTCACCGTCGTGCGCAGCGCGAAGGACGGCAAGCCGTACGTCCAGTGGCACGCCTCCGTCGTCCACCCCGACCTCGCGGACGGCGACACCCTGGTGACCGGCGAGTCCGGCACCCCGCCGATCAAGGCCTACGACCGTGACGGCGGCGAGCTCACGACCGCCAAGTACCCGTCCCTGGGGCCGGTGTTGGACGGGCTGCGGGAGAAGTTCGGCAAGAAGGCCGGCGGCAAGGCGGGCGTCGAGCTCCGGGTGGTCCGGGGCAAGAAGTCCAAGGAGTCCGACAAGACCCTCGTCGAGCTGAGCAAGGGCACGCCGGGCAAGGTGAAGACGACGCTCAGCCCGACCCTCCAGGCGGCGGCCGAGACACAGGTCAGCAAGCAGAAGAACTCCTCGGTCGTCATGATGCGCCCGTCGACCGGCGAGATCCTGGCCGTCGCGAACGCCTCGCACGGCTTCAACGTGGCCTTCCAGGGCTCCCTCGCCCCCGGCTCCACGATGAA
This sequence comes from Streptomyces prunicolor, assembly GCF_045162825.1. NCBI lineage: Bacteria > Bacillati > Actinomycetota > Actinomycetes > Kitasatosporales > Streptomycetaceae > Streptomyces > Streptomyces prunicolor. The sequence goes on from NZ_CP108676.1 coordinate 4,519,566, forward strand.
GGTCGTGACGTCGACGATGCTCTTCGAGAAGAACCTCATCACCCCGGACGCGTCGCACCCCTGCCCCAAGACGTACAAGCTCGCGGGCTGGACCTTCCACAACGACGACGACTCGGAGATCAAGAAGGGCACGTTCAAGATGGCCTTCGGGGCCTCCTGCAACAACGCCTTCATCAACTTCGCGCCCAAGCTGTCCAACAGCGACCTGACGACGGAGGCCCAGCAGGTCTACGGCCTCGGCATGAACAACTGGGCCATCGGCGTCCCCACCTTCGACGGCTCGGTCCCGGTGCAGAGCGGCGCGCAGATGGGCGCCTCGCTGATCGGCCAGGGCGGGGTCCGCATGAACCCGCTGAACATGGCGTCGGTCGCCTCGACGGTCGACACGGGCACCTTCCACCAGCCGTACCTGGTCTCCGCGACGGTCGACAACCGCACGCTCGCCAAGGCCTCCCGCACGATGTCCTCGACGACGCAGTCCGAGCTGAAGGAGGTCATGAAGTACACGGCGGACTACGGCACGGCAGCCGAGGCGATGTCCGGGCTCGGTCCGGACTACGGCGCGAAGACCGGCTCGGCGGAGGTCGACGGCCAGAAGAAGCCCAACGGCTGGTTCACCGCGTACAAGGGCGACCTGGCCGCCGCCGGTGTGGTCCAGGCGGGCGGCCACGGCGGCGACACGGCGGGCCCGATCGTGGCGGCGCTGCTCAAGCTGGGCAGCAGCCTCGGCGGCTGAACCTCCGTGTCCCTACGGGGAGTTCAGCTCCCGACGGGCGTGGTGGCCGCCGTATAGGTCCGCCGCAGGAAGCGCATGATCGTCTTCGTCTCGAACTGGACGACGGAGACGCCCTGTTCGGAGTGGAACTCCACCACGGCCTGCACCCGCCCGCACGGCCACACCCGCACCTCGCCGCTGCCGGCCGGGGCACGCAGCCCCTGCTCCAGCAGCTCCCGGTCGAAGGTCCATTCATGCGGTCCGGGCAGGCCGATACGGACGGCTCGGGGATCGGATTCGGGGTCGTACCGCAGGACGACGGGGACCGCGTCACGGTCCAGCCGGTCCACGTCCTCATCGGTGACGATATGGGCTCGCGCGTACTGTTCGACTACGGACATCGGGCGGCCCCTTACGCTGAGTGACCTGTGTGAAAGCTATGCATCCGCTTCCACTACCCAAATGTCGCACATTTTCTCGGGAGCGCCCTCCGGGGCGATAGATCTCACATATCGGCAAGAGACTTCCTCGCTCTTGCAAAGGACTCGCAACAAGCATCTAAAATCATCCCGTGCATGTGCCTGACGGATTCATCGACGCCCCCATATCCGCCGCGACCGCCGTGGTCGCCGCCGGCGCCATCGCCGTGAGCCTGCGCGGCGCCCGCCGCGAACTCGACGAGCGGACGGCGCCGCTGGCGGGCCTGGTCGCCGCGTTCATCTTCGCCGTGCAGATGCTCAACTTCCCGGTGGCGGCCGGCACCAGCGGCCACCTGCTGGGCGGCGCCCTGGCCGCGATCCTGGTCGGCCCCTACACAGGCGTCCTCTGCGTCTCGGTCGTCCTCCTCATGCAGGGCATCCTGTTCGCGGACGGCGGCCTGACCGCGCTCGGCGTGAACATCACCGACATGGCGCTCACGACGACGGTCGTGGCGTACGCCGTCTTCCGCGGCCTGGTGAAGGTGCTGCCCCGCACCCGCCGCTCGATCACCGCCGCGTCCTTCACCGCGGCCCTGCTCTCGGTCCCCGCGGCCGCCCTCGTCTTCACCCTCCTCTACTCCCTCGGCGGCACCACCGACGTCTCCCTCGGCAAGGTCGCCACCGCGATGATCGGCGTCCACGTCCTCATCGGCGTCGGCGAGGCCGCGATCACCGCGCTGACGGTGGGCGCGGTGATCGCCGTACGCCCGGATCTGGTCCACGGCGCGCGCGGCCTGGAGCAACGCCTCAAGCTGCGCGTGAACGGCGAACTCGTTGACGCGCCAACGCAGTTGGCGCCGGTCGCTGCTCGGGGTGCTTCGCGTCGCAAGCTCTGGATCGGCGGCCTGGTCACATCCCTCCTCCTCGCCGGTTTCGTCAGCTTCTACGCCTCCTCGAACCCCGACGGCCTGGAGAAGGTCGCCGCCGACCAGGGCATCGACCGGCAGACCAAGGAGCACGCCTCGGCGGACTCCCCGCTGGCCGACTACGGCGTACGGGACGTCGACGACGCCCGGCTCTCCGGCGGCCTCGCGGGCGTGATCGGCGTGGGCGTGACGGTCGTGGCGGGCACGGGCGTCTTCTGGGCGGTCCGCAAGCGCCGTGGCACCACCTCGCAGGCGGCCTGAGATGGGCGCGGGCCACGCCCACCGCCTCTACCGACACGGCCACTCCCCCGTCCACGCGCTGCCCCCGCACACCAAACTGGCCGCCGTCCTCGCCTTCGTGGTGATCGTGGTGTCGACCCCGCGCGAGGCGATGTGGGCGTTCGGCCTCTACGCCGCACTGCTCGCCCTGGTCGCGTACGCGGCCCGCGTGCCCGCCGCCTTCCTCCTCCGCCGCCTGCTGATCGAGATCCCGTTCGTGGCGTTCGCGGTCCTCATGCCCTTCGTGGCGGAGGGCGAGCAAGTGACCGTCCTGGGCGTCCAGTTGAGCGTGAACGGCCTCTGGGGCGCGTGGAACGTCCTGGCGAAGGGCACGCTGGGCGTAGCCGCCTCGGTCCTCCTCGCCGCGACCACCGAACTCCGCGAACTCCTCCTGGGCCTCCAGCGGTTGAAGCTCCCGCCCCTCCTCGTCCAGATCGCGTCCTTCATGATCCGCTACGGCGATGTCATCACGGACGAGATGCGCCGGATGCGGATCGCCCGCGAGTCACGGGGTTTCGAGGCCCGGGGCATCCGCCACTGGGGTGTGCTCGCGAAGTCGGCGGGCGCGCTGTTCATCCGCTCCTACGAGCGCGGGGAGCGGGTCCATCTGGCCATGGTGAGCCGGGGTTACACAGGCTCCATGCCGGTGATCGACGAGGTGACCGCGGACCGGGCGCAGTGGTCGTACGCCCTCGCACTCCCGTCAGCCGCCCTTGTCGTATGCCTGTTGGGATGGACGCTGTGACCGATTCCCTTTCGCTGGAGGTCTCTGGCCTCGCCTTCGCCTACCCCGACGGCCAACAAGCCCTGTTCGGCGTCGACTTCACCGTCGCGCGCGGTGAACGGGTCGCCCTGCTCGGACCGAACGGCGCCGGCAAGACCACCCTCGTGCTGCACCTCAACGGCATCCTCACGGCCGGCGCCGGGACGGTGACGGTGGCCGGACTCCCGGTCGGCAAGCGGCACATGGCGGAGATCAGGCGCCGGGTCGGGATCGTCTTCCAGGACCCCGACGACCAGTTGTTCATGCCGACGGTCCGCGAGGACGTGGCGTTCGGCCCGGCTGCGGCCGGCATGAAGGGCGCCGAGCTGGAGCAACGGGTGCGTACGGCACTGGAGTTGGTGGGGATGGCGGAGTTCGCGGACCGTCCCCCGCACCACCTCTCGTTCGGGCAGCGGCGGCGAGTCGCGGTGGCAACGGTCCTGGCGATGGAACCGGAGATCCTCGTCCTGGACGAGCCCTCCTCCAACCTCGACCCCGCCTCGCGCCGCGAACTGGCCGACATCCTGAGGTCGTTGGACGTGACGGTCCTCATGGTCACGCACGACCTGCCGTACGCACTGGAGTTGTGCCCGCGCGCGCTGATCCTCAGCGAGGGCGTGATCGCGGCGGACGGCAAGACCGGCGAACTCCTCTCCGACGAGGCGCTGATGCGCGCCCATCGCCTGGAGCTGCCCTTCGGGTTCGACCCGCGGTCCGTGACAATGGGCGCGTGACGAACGAGGACCGTACGGATACCGGGTCGCTGCTCCTCGACGAGCAGTTGTGCTTCGCGCTGTACGCGGCCCAGCGGGCGCTGACGGCCGCGTACCGCCCCCTCCTGGAGGAGCTGGAGCTGACCTACCCGCAGTACCTCGTCCTCCTCGTCCTCTGGGAGCGCGGCGAGACCCCGATCAAGGACCTCGCGACGGCCCTGCGCCTCGACTACGGCACGATGTCACCACTCCTGAAGCGCCTGGAGGCGGCGGGCCTGGTCCGTCGGGAGCGGTCGGCACACGACGAGCGCTCGGTCCTGGTCGCGTGCACGGAGCGCGGTACGGCCCTCAGGGAGCGCGCGACCCGGGTACCCGGCGCGCTGCTGGCGGCGACGGAGCTGGAGATGCCGGAAGTCGCCCGCCTGCGGGGGGAACTGTGGCGGCTGGCGGAGCGGGCGGAGGCGGCGGCGGAACGGGCCCGCTGACCTGCTGACCTCGGGTTACCGACGGTTCGCACCCCTGAAGGACACGACCGCACTACTCGCCAGTATCTTGTGCACGATGTAGTTGCGCACTCTCTGTGTCCGTGTTTCCACCCCGGGGGAGGTCCCGCCATGACCGACGATTCCGCTGCCACCACCGACACCGCCGTCGACACCCGCCCGACGAAGATCATGTACGTCGCCGAGGCCACTGCCCACGGCGGCCGCGACGGCTATGTCAGCAGCCTGGACGGCCGGCTCTCCCTCCAGGTCGCGATGCCCCCGGCGCTGGGCGGCGACGGCAACGGCACCAACCCCGAGCAGCTCTTCGCGGCCGGCTACAGCTCCTGCTTCCACAACGCGCTCGTCCTGGTCGGCCGTAGAGCGGGCTTCGACCTGACCGGTTCCACGGTCGCCGCGAAGGTGGGCATCGGCCCCAACAAGCAGCACGGCTACGGCCTCGCGGTCGCCCTGAGCGTGTCCCTGCCGATCCTCGACCAGGGCATCGCGGCGAAGCTGGTGGACGCGGCGCACGAGGTCTGCCCGTACTCGAACGCGACCCGCGGGAACATCGACGTGACGATCCTGCTTGGTTGAGAGAGGCCGGACGGCAGAACAAGGAGCGCGGACGTGGACGTGAACGGCGTGGTGGCCGAGGGCTTCGAGCCGGTCAGGGAGGCGTTCGTACGGAACTTCGAGGTACGCGGGGACCGGGGCGCGGCGGTGACGGTGTACCGGCACGGACACCGGGTCGTGGACCTCTGGGCGGGCACGAAGGACGTCGACGGCACCGCACCCTGGGAACAGGACACGGCCCAGATCGTCCGGTCGGCGACGAAGGGCGTGGCGGCCGCCGTACTGCTCCTGCTGGCGCAGCGCGGGGAACTGGACCTGGACGCTCCGGTGGGCGAGTACTGGCCGGAGTACAAGACGGCCGGCAAGGAGCACACCCGGGTGTGGCACCTGCTGGCCCACCGCGCGGGCGTACCGGTACTGGACCACCCGCTGACCCCGGCGCAGGCCGCCGACCCGGTGCTCAGCGCGACGGCGGTGGCGGCGCAGGCACCGGCGTGGGAGCCGGGCACGGACCACGGGTACCACGCGCAGACGTACAGCTGGCTGACCGGTGAACTGGTTCGCCGGGTGACGGGCCGGTCGATCGGCGAGTGGATCGCGGACGAGATCGCGGTCCCGGTCGGGGCGGACCTGTGGGTGGGCCTGCCGACGTCCTCGGCGAACCGGGTGGGCCGAGTCGCCCAGCTGGAAGCCCCGGCAACGGACGCGAGCGCGCTCCGCATGCGCCCCAAGCGCTCGGTCTCCGAGGCGTACGCGAACCCCGACTCGCTCACCCGGCGCGCGTTCGGGGCGATCACGCCGATGCCGGACGAGAACGACCCGGCGTACCGGGCGGCCGAACTCCCCGCGTCGAACGGCATCGCGACGGCGGACGGACTGGCCCGTTTCTACGCGTCGCTGATCGGCGAACTGGACGGCGGGACAAGGCTGTTCGAGCCGGAGACGATCGAGCCGGCCCGCACGGAACGCTCGTCGGGCCCGGACCGCGTCCTCGTGGTGAACACTCGTTTCGGCCTGGGCTACATGCTGCACGGCAGCGCGTCCCCCCTCCTCTCGGAGGGCTCCTTCGGCCACCCGGGCCGAGGCGGCGCACTGGGCTTCGCCGACCCGGAGTCGGGCATCGCGTTCGGCTACGTCACGAACGGCTTCCGCAAGAGCGTGACGGCGGACCCGAGGGCACAGGCGCTGGTGAGGGCGGTCAAGGCGTCTTTGCCGCAACCGGAATGAACCGGCCCGGCCGGGAGGTTCCCCGTCCATGACGCCCAAGAACGACGACCCCGCCACCGCCACCGACGCCCGCACGATCACCAACCCGCCCACGCTCCACGACCCGACCCCGTTCGGCTACAGCCACGCGGTCTCGGCACCCGGTGAACTCGTCTTCATCGCGGGCCAGTACGCCTCCGACGAGACGGGCACACCGGTACCGGGCGACTTCGCGGCACAGGTGGAGTTGGCGTTCCTCCGCCTACGGTCGGCGCTGGCGGGAGTAGGCCTGGACTTCGAACACGTGGTCCGCCTGGGCACGTTCATCGTCGACCACGACCTCACCAAGCTGGAAACCCTGGGCAAGGCCCTGCACGCGAACTTCGGCAACCGCCTACCGGCCCAGACCCTCAGCGGCGTCGCGTCCCTCGCACTGCCCGGGATGCTGTTCGAGGTGGACGCGGTGGCGGTACGGCACGCCTGACGGGCACGGCTCGAGTCGTCGGATGTCGCCGTATCCGACACCGATACTCTCGTGGGCCGCCGACGAACGGTCGGCGGAAATCGAGGGAGAACCTGTGAGTCGAGCCGACGTCCCACTCCGCGTCCCGGTCCTGTACGCGATATCCGCGACCTGCGCCGTCATAGGCGCGCTGCTGTGGATACGCGGCGAGATCAACACACCCGCCACACTGCAGTCCAGTTCCTACGGTTCCTTCCTGGCAGCAGAGACCACCGCAGAGTCGACCTGGCGGGTGTGGTCACCGGCTGTGCCCCAAGCTCGCCTCGGCCTGTACCTCATCGGGGTCTCGCTGGTACTGACGGTGACAGCACGCCTGTTCTCCATCCGCCGGGACTGAGCCTGCGCCGCAAAACCCTAACCGGCCCGCAGCATGAGCCCGATCCCGACGACCAGCAGTCCGGCCGCCGCGAGGCGCGGGGCTCCGAAGCGTTCCTTGAAGAAGAGTGCCCCGATCGCCGCGCCGACGATGATCGACGACTCGCGCAGGGCGGCGATGGGAGCGAGTTCGGCGCGGGTCTGGGCCCACAGGACGAGGCTGTACGCCGTCACGGACAGGGCGGCGCCGAGGAAGCCGACGGCGGCGAACGGCCGTAGTTTCGCGATGAATTGGCCTCGCCAGCGGTGCAGGGCGTACGCCGGGACGGCCAGGCCCTCGATCGCCATCAGCCAGGCGATGTAGCCGAGCGAGGACCCCGAGGCGCGCACGCCCAGCCCGTCGACGACGGTGTACGCGGCGATCGACACGCCTGTCGCCAACGCGGCCCCGATCGCAGCCCAGTTGGGCCGCCGCCCGCGCATTCCCCACAGGGCGACGCCGGTCAGGCCCGTGCACGACAGGGCGATGCCGGCGGCGGCCCAGGCATTCGGCACCTCGTGGGCGAAGACGGCGGCCAGTACGGTCACGAGGAGGGGCGCCGTGCCGCGTGCGATGGGGTACGCCTGCCCGAAGTCCCCCAGCCGGAAGGACTTCATCAGCAGCGCGAAGTACACGACGTGGATGACCCCCGACACGATCAGATACGGCCATGCCGCAGCCGCCGGGAACCCTCCGAACGGCGCCAGCGCCAACCCGATCAGCGCCCCGCCGCCCGCGATCAGCGTGAAGCCGACGAGCTTGTCCTCGATGCGGTGGGCGAGGGCGTTCCAGCAGGCGTGGGTGACGGCGGCGAGCAGGACGGCGGCGGCGACCTCCGGAGTCACGGGGTCTGCTCGCGCACGTCCACGAGGGTGGCACCGGCCTGCGCGACAAGTTCCTTGGGCTCCATGGGGAACACGGCGTGCGGGTTGCCTGCGGCGGCCCACACGACGTCGTGCGCGAGCAGCGAACGGTCGGCGAGCACACGGGTCTTCGTACGGTGCCCGAAGGGAGGCACGCCCCCGATGGCATACCCGGTCGTCTCCCGTACGACGTCCGCCTTGGCCCGGGTGACCTTCTCCACGCCGAGCTCCTGCCGGACGAGTTCCAGGTCCACCCGCGATGCCCCGTCCATCAGCACCAGTACCGGAATCCCGTCCGCCGCGAAGATCAACGACTTGCAGATCTCACTCAACTCGCACCCGATCGCTGCGGCGGCCTCGGCTGCGGTACGGGTGGCGTCCGGGAAACGCCGAGTACGACCGACCAGCTCCGCGAGCCCCAACTCCCTTAGCGCTTCGGCGAATCGGGGGTTGGCGCCGGAGTTGTCGTCTTCGGTGTTGTTCGTGGTCATGGGGGCACGGTAGCGGCGGGTGTACTGGGCCTGCGACTGAGTTCTGAACGTTGGGCCACTCGCTTCTCAGCCAGTGTCGGGGGGCCGGGGTGAGGGGACGCACTCGCGCCTCGCCGGCACGCCACCTCGGCTCAGCGGCCAACTGTGGGTGGGGGGGTTGCTGGAAGCCGGGGGCAAATCTAACCACCGTCATGAGACGGAGCACCGGGGTGGTAGGTGGGTCGGGGAAGTGTGACACTTCCGCCAAAACTGTCACACTTCTGCGGACCAGGTACCCCGGGGGAGAAGCCACCCACTCACCGTTGGCCGCTGAGCCGACCCGGCGTGCTGGCGAGACGCGAGTGCGCATCCGTCACCCCGGCCGACAACGCAGTACAGGCAAGGGGATGTGTGCCTGGCCACCCGTTCCTCCGGGCTGCTCGCTCGCTTCTGAAACGGGCTGGAGCGGGCCGAGTCAAGGGTGGAGCGAAGCGGAATCGGCGTAGCCGACGCGACCGCAGGGAGCGCCCTTTACTCGGGCCGCGGAAGCCCGACACTGGCCAAGAAGCGAGTGGCCCAACGTTCACTTCGATACGTACGTGACGAACTCGCCCCAAACGGGAGCGGAGAGAGCGACCTGCGCACCCAGCTTGTTCTTCGAGTCACGGATGCGGATCACCGCGGGGGTAGTAGCCACCTCGACGCAGTCGCCGGATTCATTGCTGCTGCTGTAGCTGCTCTTGAACCAGTGGAGTTGCGAGGTGCTCATAGTGCTCCCAGCGCTTGCTCGATGAAGGCCAGCGACTCTCTCGGCGTGAGAGCCTGGGCCCGCATCATCCCATAGCGCAGTTCAAGGACCCGAAGATCCCTGGGGTTTGAGACCGGGCGACCGTTGAACGCTCCGTCGGACCGTCCGATCGCTGTGCCGTCGCTGAACTTCAGCACCTCGATCAGGCCGTTCATGCCTGCGTGCTCCTCGCAAGCGGTAGGCATGACCTGAAGCGCGACGTTCCGCAACCTCCCTACCTCCAGCAGGTGTTCGAGCTGTCGACGCAGCACTGCCTTGCCGCCGATCGGGCGTTCCAGTGTCACCTGTTCCTGAATGAAGCAGAGTGCGGGTTCGGGCGAGCGGTCGAAGACGGACTTCCGAGCGATACGGGCGGCCACATCCCGATCCACCACATCCTGGGGGTAGGGAGGCTGCCGAATGTCGAACAACGCCTGCATGTACTCGGACGTTTGCAGCAGACCATGGATGTTGTGGTTGCTGTAAAGGAGCATCTCGACCGCCCGGTCTTCCATCTCCTTCAGCTCCCGCACCTTCTTCGGGTACCGAGCCTTCTGCATGTCCTCCATAAATGCCTTCAAGTGCCCCTGGGCGTTCAGCAGTTGATCCACCCGGTCCAGGAACTCCGGCCGCGGAATCCGCACCCCGCGCTCGATCTTCCGGATCATGTCCTCGCCGTAGCCCATCGCCACCGCGAGTTCAGCCACCCGCATTCCCGCCGCCTCGCGGAAAACCCTGAGCATCCGCCCGACCGCCTGGACCAACGGCTCGATCTCATCGCCGGGTTCGACATCCCAACCGGCTTCATCCGCACCCTCGTTCATGCCCCACCTCCATCGCGCTTCCGTACCCGTACAACCGACGAGACAGCCGAGACAGCGCGGGACAAAGCGGAGACATTCACGGTACGCACGGTCGCCATCACTCACCCAGGGAAGCAAATCCCGCCACGCTGAGTGACATGAATCAAGAAATCGCCGCCCCTCCCAACTTCACCGTCCTCCTCTCCCCCACTCCCCGAGGCGCACGTCTCGCCCGGCTCCTCGCCACAGAGCAACTCCGCTCCTGGGGGCTCCCGTTGGACCGAGCCGCGCAGATCGTCGCCGAGTTGGCGGCCAACGCCGCGACCCACGGGCGCGTCACGGGACGCGACTTCCGGCTGACCCTGTACGTCGTCGCCGGAACCCTCCGCATCGAGGTGTCGGACACGCGCGGCGACCAACTGCCCCGGCTTCAACAGGCAGACCCGTGTGGTGAATCGGGCCGGGGGCTGCTTCTCGTGGATGCCCTGGCCGACCGTTGGGGTGTCACCCCGGGGCCGCGCCCGCGTAAGACGGTCTGGGCCGAGGTGAGGACGTGAGTGAAGAGTGAGGTTCAGCCTCCGAGTGCTACGTCCTTCGCCGTCTCAACTCCCGCCGTACGACCCGGTGCCGTGTGGTACTTCCAGTACAGGTTCGTGTGCGCGATGACCTGCTCCGGCGGCGGCGCACCCCACTTGCTCAGGTCCGACGTGGTGTGGGCGTCGCCGACGAGGGTCACGTCGTAGCCGCGTACGAACGCGCCGTGGAGCGTGGAACGGATGCACGCGTCGGTGGACGCGCCCGCCACTACCAGGCGGCCGACCTGGGCGGCTGCCAGCACCTCTTCCAGGGAGGTGTCCTCGAAGGAGTCGGGGTAGTGCTTGGGGACGAGGGGCTCGCCGTCCCAGAGGTGGAGTTCGGGGACGTACTCCCAGGCCTCGCTGCCCGCCGGCACCTCCTCGTCGGAGTGCTGGACCCAGACGACCTGGACGCCTTCCTCGCGAGCCCTGTCGACGAGCGCGGAGATGTTGGCGACGACAGCGTCACGCTCGTACGCGTCGGCCACGACACCGACCTGGACGTCAATCACGAGGAGTGCGGTGTTGGGGCGTTCTGTGAGTGTGGTCATGCTCAACACGCTAGTCCGGCCCACTGACATCCGCTCGGTTCGGGGCGGTCCCTCCGTCGCCAACGCGAACTGCCGCGCCACCCGAACTCGGTGACGCGGCAGATCAGTTGCCCGGTGCCTCAGTGCCTCGCGGCAGCCGCCTCAGGCCCGGACCAACTCCCGGTCCTCGTCGGGATCCGCGTTCGTGGAGTCGAGGTCGCGCAGGCCCTCGCCCTCGACGTCCACGTTGGGGAGGATCCGGTTCAGCCACTCCGGGAGCCACCATGCCCGCTTGCCGAGCAGGGCCAGCACCGCGGGGACGATCGCCATGCGGACCACGAACGCGTCGAAGAAGACCGCGACCGCCAGACCGAAGCCGATCATCTTGACCATGGACTCGCTGGAGGTGATGAAGCCCGAGAAGACCGCCATCATGATGACCGCCGCCGCGGTGACGACCCGGGCGCCGTGCTTGAACCCGGTGACGACGGCCTGGCTGGGCTTCTCGCCGTGGACGTAGGCCTCGCGCATTCGGGTCACGAGGAACACCTCGTAGTCCATCGCCAGGCCGAAGACCACGCCGACCAGGAAGATCGGCATCATCGACATGATCGGACCGGTCTCCTCCACACCGATCAGGCCCGACAGCCAGCCCCACTGGAAGACCGCGACGACCGCGCCGAGCGAGGCGAGCACGCTGAGCAGGAAGCCGAGGGCCGCCTTCAGCGGGACCAGGATCGAGCGGAAGACCACGATCAGCAGCAGGAAGGCCAGGCCGACGACCAGGGCCAGGTACGGGATCAGGGCGTCGTTGAGCTTCTGCGAGAAGTCGATGTTCATCGCCGTGGTGCCGGTGACCAGCACCTGCGCGTCGGTGTCGGCCTTGATGCCGGCGCCTTCGTCACGGATGGAGTGCACCAGGTCCTCGGTCGTGACCGACGACGGCTTGGAGTCGGGCACGACGGTGATCGTCGCGGTGTCGCCGGCCTTGTTGAACATGGCCGGACTGACCGAGACCACGTCGTCGAGGGTCTTGATCTTGTCGGTCACCGTGGTGGCGGCGGCCTTGGGCGCGTCGCTGTTCTTGGCGTCCACGACGATCATCAGCGGGCCGTTGAAGCCGGGACCGAAGCCCTCCGCGAGGAGGTCGTAGGCCCGTCGCTGGGTGGTGGACGTCGGCTGCGAGCTGTCGTCGGGCAGACCCAGCTGGAGCTGGCTGGCCGGCAGCGCGATCGCGCCGAGGCCGAGCACGCTGAGGATCAGGACGGCCGCCGGACGCCGTACGACGAAGCTCGCCCAGCGGGTGCCCATGTTCGGCCTGGCCGCCTTGGCCGCTTCCTTGGCGCTGCCGCCGCCCAGCCACTTGGCCTTCTCGCCGGTCGGCTTGATCCTGCGGCCCGCGTAGCCGAGCAGCGCCGGGATCATGGTCAGCGCGATGAACACCGCGACCACGACCGTGCCCGCCGCCGCGACACCCATCTTGGTCAGCATCGGCACGTTGACGACCGCGAGACCGGCCAGCGCGATGACGACCGTGAGGCCGGCGAAGACCACCGCCGAGCCTGCCGTGCCTACGGCCCGGCCTGCCGCGTCCTCGCGTTCGCGGCCCTCGGCCAGTTCGGCCCGGTAGCGGGACACGATGAACAGCGCGTAGTCGATGCCGACGGCGAGGCCGATCATCATCGCGAGCGTCGAGGTCGTCGAGCCCAGGTCCAGCGTCTTCGCCAGGACCGTGATCGTCGAGACGCCGATCCCCACCCCGATGATCGCCGTCAGCAGCGGCAGGCCGGCCGAGACCAGCGAGCCCAGGGTGATGACGAGGACCACGGCGGCCAGGGCGATACCGATGATCTCGCCGACGCCCATCTCCGCGGCGGCCTGGAGCGCGTCACCGCCGACATCGACGGTCAGCCCGGTGGCCCGGGCCTCGGCCGCGGCGTCCTCCAGGGCGTCCTTGCTGGCGTCCTTGAGTTCCATGCCGGCGACGTCGTACTTCACCGAGGTGTAGGCGACCGTCCCGTCCTTGCTCACGGCGTTGGTGGTGAACGGGTCGGAGACGGAGACGACTTCGGAGCCGTCGGCCAGTTCCTTCACCGTCTTCTCGACGGTCGCCTTGTTGCCGGCGTCGGTCATCTTCTCGCCGCTCGGCGCCTTGAAGACGACGCGTGCGGTGCCGCCGTCCGAACTGGAGCCGGGGAAGCGCTGGTCCAGCAGGTCGAAGGCCTTCTGGGCCTCGGTCCCGGGTATGGAGAAGGAGGTGGAGCCCGCTGCGGGCGCGTTGGCCGCGCCGACTCCCGCGAGGGTCAGCAGCGCGATCCATAGGAGGGCGACGTAGTGCCGTCGCCTGAAGGCGAGACGGCCGACTTTGTAGAGGAACGTGGCCACGAGGGCGTACTCCCGGTCAGGTCGTGGGGTTCTTCGGGGCAGGGGTGATCAACCGGTTGGGGACACGGGTGATCGGCCCGACGACGTGAGCGGTTACGTCAGGTGGGCGTGCTGTGGGTGTGTCAGGTGGTGGGCGCGCCGAGTGCGGGGAGCACGACGGCGTCGATGTACGAGGTCAGGTAGGCCTGGGTCGGCGGCTCGTCCTCGATGATCGTGCGGGTGGCGAAGGCGCCGATCATCATGTGCACCACGAACTCCAGCGCCGGGCAGTCCGCACGGACCTCGCCCCGGTCGACGGCGCGTTGCATGACGATCCGGAACTCTTCCATCTCCGGTTCGACCAACAGCTCGCGGAACGCCCGCAGCAGGTCGGGGTTGTTGTGCGTCGCCATGGCCAGACCCCGCATCAGCGCGGAGTTCTGTTCCATCCGGCAGTCGTCCTCGCGGACCACCATGGCGTGCATGTCGCCCCGGAGCGATCCGGTGTCGACATCGGTGGCCCGTCCCGGCTTGCTGTGCCGCATCGCACGCACGACCAGCTCGGCCTTGCCGCCCCACTGGCGGTAGAGCGTCGCCTTGCTGGACTTGGTGCGGGCCGCCACGGCGTCCATGGTGAGGGCGTCGTAGCCGACTTCCCGGAGCAGGTCGAGCACGGCCGCGTACAGCTCGGCCTCGCGCTCGGGTGTGATGCGACTGCGACGCGCCGTTGCGACTTCAGTCATGCCACTCACCTCTCCGGATCCGAACGAGACGGTTTCGTACCGGCCTCGCGTAGTCATGAATGTAGCGCACCTTCCAGCGAAACGAAACCGTTTCGTACGTGTGGAGAGTCACCCACCGGTCCCCCGTCGGGTCACGCGCTGGGTCACGCGCTGAGCCAGCCCGGCGATTTTTCATAAGTTGCTCTGGTCCGTCCCCCGGAAAAGCATAGGGAGGTGAGCTATCTGCGCCTGCCGCACCTCAGTGGCGACCTCCTGAGCTTCGTGGCCGAGGACGACCTCTGGCTGGCCCCTCTCGACGGCAGGGGCCGCGCCTGGCGCCTCACCGTCGACCGTACGAAGGTCGGTCACCCCCGCTTCTCCCCCGACGGCCGCCACATCGCGTACACGACCTGGCACAGCCTGGTCCCGGAGATCCATCTCGCGCCGGTCGAGGGAGGCCCCGGCCGCCGGCTCACCTACTGGGGCAGCGCCGACACCCAGGTCTGCGGCTGGACCCCGGACGGCGACATCCTCGCCGTGGCCTCGCACGGCGAGCCGTTCTCGTACTTCACCTGGGCCCACAAGGTCCCCACCGACGGCGACCCCGGCGGCCGCCTCCCCTGGGGCCCGGTCTCCGACATCCAGCTCGCCGACGTCGACGGCGAACTCCAGACCCTGCTCCTCACCGGCACCCCACCGCACGAACCCGCCGCCTGGAAGCGCTACCGCGGCGGCGCGATGGGCCGCCTCTGGCTGCACGGCCGCCGCCTGCTCGCCGACCTCGAAGGCCACCTGCACTCCCCCATGTTCGTCGACGGCCGCATCGCCTTCCTCTCCGACCACGAGGGCATCGGCAACCTCTACTCCTGTTCCTACGACGGCTCCGACCTCCGGCGCCACACCGACCACGACGCCTTCTACGCCCGGCACGCGGCGAGCGACGGCACCCGCGTCGTGTACCAGTGCGCCGGTGACCTGTGGATCGTCGACGACCTCTCCCCGACATCGGCCCCCCGCAAGCTGGACGTGCGGTTGAGCGGGCCCCGCGCGGGCCGCCGTACGTACCAAGTCCCCGCCGCCCAGCACGTCGACGGCATCTCGGTCGACGAGACGGGCCGTGCGAGCGCCGTCGTCGTACGCGGCAGCCTCTACTGGCTCACCCACCGCGACGGCCCGGCCAGAACCATCACCGACACCCCGGGCGTACGGGTCCGGCTCCCGGAGATGCTGGGCTCCGGCGGACAGGTCGCCTACGTCACGGATGCGGACGGCGAGGACGCGATCGAGATCGCCTACCTCCCCCGCGCCACCGGCGACCGCGAGCCCCGCCGACTCGCCTCCGGCGAGGTGGGCCGCGTACTGGAGCTGGTGTCGGACACGGCGGGCGAGCGCCTCGCGATCGCGGCGCACGACGGACGCCTCCTGCTCCTGGACGCCACGGAGGACTCTGGGGGCACCTCCCGGACGGAGTCTGGGGGAGGCGAAGTGACGGAGCTGATCTGCTCGATCAACGGCCCGGTACGGGACTTGGCCTTCTCCCCGGACGGCAGCTGGCTGACCTGGTCCCACCCGGGCATCGGCCGCTCGCTCCGCCAGATCAAGATGGCGCGGATCAAGGACCGTTTGATCGTCGACGTCACCAACGGCCGCTTCGAGGACGAGAATCCGGTCTTCACGCGGGACGGCCGCTACCTCGCCTTCCTCTCCTGGCGCGGCTTCGACCCGGTCTACGACGTCCACACCGGCGACCTCTCCTTCCCGCTCGGCTGCCGCCCCTACCTCGTCCCCCTCTCCTCGGCCACGCCCTCCCCCTTCGCACTGACCCCGGAGGGCCGACCGGCCGCCGGAGGCCTGGACGCGGCGGAGGACGACGAGGGCGCGGACGGCGCGGTGATGGTGGAGGTGGAAGGACTGGAGAGCAGAGTCACCCCCTTCCCGGTCTCGGCCTCCAAGTACTCGGCGCTGTACCCGGTTTCGGGCGGCGGACTGGTCTGGCTGCGCTGGCCGATCTCGGGCGCGCTGGGCGAGACCTTCGCCAACCCGGACGACACCAGCGGCCGTCCGACCCTCGAGTACTTCAACATCAGCAAGGCGAAGAAGTCCGAACTCGTAGACCACTTGGACTGGTTCGCGGTGAGCGGAGACGGCACACGACTCGTCGTGGTCGACGAGGACGAACTACGCGCCGTCCCCTCCACAGAGTCCGGCGACAGCGACTCGACGGTCTGGATCGACCTGCGCCGCATCCTCCACGAGGTGGACCCGCCCGCCGAGTGGCGCCAGTCGTACGAGGAGGCGGGCCGCCTGATCCGCGCGTACTACTGGGACCCGCAGATGTGCGGCATCGACTGGACCGGGGTCCTGGACCAGTACCGCCCACTGGTCGAACGCGTGGCGTCCCCCGACGACTTCGCGGACCTGCTCCGCGAGGTCCTGGGCGAGTTGGGCACGTCCCACGCCTACGTCACCGCGTCCCGCCGCAACGAGGGCCCGCCCCACTACCAGCGCCGACAAGGCCTGCTGGGCGCCAACTTCGTCCACAGGGAGGGCGGTTGGACGGTGGCCCGCATCCTCCCCGGCGAGTCCTCCGACTCCAAGGCCCGCTCCCCCCTGGCCGGCACCGGCATCCGAGAGGGCGCGATCCTGACCCACGTGGACGGCCGCCCGGTCGACGAACTCACCGGCCCGTACCCCCTGTTGGCAGGCGCGGGCGGCACAACGGTAGAGCTGACCTTCACCCCGGCGGAGGGAGAAGGCAGGGCCCGCCGAGTCGCCGTGGTCCCCCTCGTCGACGAACGCCCCCTGCGCTACCAGGACTGGGTGGCCAAACGCCGGGCGGTGGTACGGGAGTTGAGCGGCGGCCACTGCGGCTACCTCCACATCCCCGACATGGGCGGCTCCGGCTGGGCCCAGTTCAACCGCGACCTACGCCTTGAGGTGTCCCGCCCGGCCCTCATCGTCGACGTACGCGGCAACGCGGGCGGCCACATCAGCGAACTGGTGGTGGAGAAACTGACCCGCACGATCCTGGGCTGGGACCTGACCCGCAACGCCCAGCCGGTGTCGTACGCGTCAAATGCCCCCAGGGGCCCGGTGGTTGCCCTGGCCGACGAGGCAACATCCTCGGACGGCGACATGATCACCGCCGCCTTCAAACTCCTCAAGCTCGGCCCGGTGGTAGGCCAACGAACCTGGGGCGGAGTGGTCGGCATGACCGGCCGCCACCAACTGGGCGACGGCACGGTGATCACGGTCCCGATGAACGCCGCCTGGTTCGACGCGTACGGCTGGTCGGTCGAAAACAGGGGCGTGACCCCGGACTTGGAGATCCTCCGTACCCCGCTGGACTGGGCAGAAGGACGGCACGCTCAGCTGGACGACGCGATCCGGCTGGCGCTGGACCTGTTGTCCATCCACCCGGCGGCGACTCCGCCCGACTACTCAGCCGTCCCGGACCGAAGCAGACCGAAGTTGCCGCCACGCTCTTGAGAAACAGAGGGGCGATTTCCTTAGGGGCGCGGGGAACTGCGCGACCAGCCCCCACCGGGCCGCCACTCAACAACGAAACGTGGGGCGCCCCCAAAACACAGGGCGCCCCACGCAAACAGACCTCAACTACACGTCGTAGTCCTGGTCCATCTCCTGGTCCATACGCTCCCGCGCACCCTGCCCCTGCCCCTGCCCCTGACGCTCAACGTCCTCGTCCCGCTGCTGACCCCGGTCCCGCGCCTGGTCCTTGCCCTGGTCCATACGGTCCTTGGCCTTGTCCGCGAGGTCCTTGGCCTTGTCCTGGAACTGGTCCTTCATACCCATGTGGGTTCACTCCCGTACTGAGGGGGGGGACTTGTGGGCCCCTTGCTGGGGCCTCGACCAGATTCACACGCCAGGACAAACCCCGCATTTCGATCAGTCACCCTCCGTGACACGCACCGCGGCCCGTGCCGCAGCCCGCGCCGCTTCGTCCGCCGCCCCACCCGCCCCCACAAGCCCCGACCGCATCCCCTCCAACCGAGACCCGAACCGCCGCATCTCCCGCTGCCCCACCGCCCCGATGACCCCCGGCAGATACCCCCGCACCCCCTGCATCCCCCGCAACCACCACTGCCCGTACACATGACTCGACCGCCGCTCGATCCCGGCAACGATCCGGTCCACAGCCGGCCCCAGCGGATACGTCTTGTTGGACGGCCAGGGCAACCGCTCCCTCAACTCCCGCATGACCGCGTCCTGATCAGCCCCCCGCACCATGTCCGTGTCGGTCCACGACAGATACCCGACCCCGACCCGCACCCCCTTGTAACCGACCTCGGCCCGCAGACTGTGCGCATACGCCTCGACCCCGGCCTTGGACGCGCAGTACGCGGTCATCATCGGCGCCGGAGTGATCGCGGCCAGCGAGGCGATCTGCAGCAGATACCCCCGGCTCTCCATCAGCACCGGCAGAAACGCCCGCGCGGTCACCGCGGACCCGATCAGATTGACCTCGATCACCCGCCGCCAGGCGACCGGATCGGAGTCGAGAAAAGGCCCACCACTCGCGACACCCGCGTTGGCGACGACGATGTCGACCTTCCCGAACCGCTCCTTGACCTCACCCGCCACCCGAGCCATCGCCTCGTGATCGGTGACATCGGCGTACCAGTGATCGCTGTCGGTGTGCAGCCGCTCGGAGACCTGCTTCAGCGCATCCGGTTCCAGCCCGACCAGCGCCAACTTGGCCCCGCGCGCGGAGAGTTTGCGGGCGAGGAGCTCGCCGACACCCCGCGCGGCCCCGGTCACGACCGCGACCTGACCCTCCAGACCCACCCTGCTGCTCATGCGCCCTCCTTGACCTGATCGCCCTGACTCAACTGCACGTACGTCGCGGCCAGTTCACGAATCTTCGCGCTGACCAACTCCGGCGCCTCGACAGGCGTCATATGACCGAGCCCGGGAAGTTCGGTGATCCCGATGCAGTTGGGCAACGCGGCGACCAGCGCCCGCGCATGCACCGGCGGCGTCATCCGGTCCGCCGTACCGACGAGGACGGCCGTCGGCACCGCCAACTCCCGTACGCCGCCGTCGAGATCGAGCGAATCAAGCACCCGCGACCACGCGTACCGCACCGGCGCAGGGCACGCGTGCACGATCCGCGCGCACGCCTCGACCATGTGCGGGGCCGAACCGGGGCCCATCGTCCCGTACTTGAGGATCCGCCGCGCGACCGGCGTGACCGGCCCGAGCGGTGCCCGCGTCCCCAGTATCTTCCGGGTCAGCCGGGTCCGCATCCGCCCGGCCCGCAACGGCACCACGAGCGACTCGTCGACCAGCCGCGAACTCCCCGTACTGCACAGCAGAACGGCCACCGCGTGCTCCCGGAACCGCGTCCGCCCGGCAGCCGCCAGCACGGTCATCCCGCCCATGGAGTGCCCCGCGATCACCACCTTCTCCCCGGGCGCGAGCGTCTCCTCCAGTACGGCTTCCAGGTCGTCGGCGAGCGCGTCGGTACTGTGCGCGACGGCCACCGGACTGCGCCCGTGACCCCGCTGGTCGTAGACGATGACGCGGTGATCGGCTGCCAACTCCCGTACCTGCGCGGCCCAGAAGGCCGTGGAGCAGGACCAGCCGTG
Organism: Streptomyces prunicolor; assembly: GCF_045162825.1. Lineage (NCBI taxonomy): Bacteria > Bacillati > Actinomycetota > Actinomycetes > Kitasatosporales > Streptomycetaceae > Streptomyces > Streptomyces prunicolor. The sequence continues at coordinate 4,539,246 of NZ_CP108676.1, forward strand.
CGACAGGACGACGGCGGGCGCGTCCTCGGGTCCGTGCACCTCGACGTGCAGCCGGGAGCCGTCGGCCGAGGTGACGGTGAGCTCGCGGGCGGGGACGGGCGGGGCGTAGGGCCCGGAGGAAACGTGCATGAGACGACTCACGCGCTGGCCACCTCCGTCTCCGTTACGGTCTCCGTAGCTGTCTCCGCCTTCTTGTCGGCAGAAACCCGTACGACCTCGTACTCCGTGAGGTCAACTCGTCTTGTGGCCTTGCGGAATTCGGCCGTGGTGCCGGGCCAGATGGTGGTGTTGAGGCCGGAGGCGTCCGTGTACCAGCTCGTGCAGCCGCCGGTGTTCCACACCGTGCGCTTCATCCGTTCCTGCACGCGCCGGTTCCACGCGCTCACCGCGCTCGGCCGGGCGTCGAGGGCGACGCGGCCACCCAGGACGTCCAACTGCCGTACGTAGTCGGCGAGATAGTTCAACTGGGACTCGATCATGAGGATCATGGAGGAGTTCCCGAGGCCCGTGTTGGGTCCGATGATGGTCATCCAGTTGGGGAACCCGGCCGCGGAGGCACCGCGCAGGGCCTGCATCCCGCCCTGCCACGCCTCGGCCAGCGTCCGCCCGTCCGCGCCGACGACCCGGTCGGCGATCGGCATGTCCGTGACGTGGAAGCCCGTACCGAAGACGATCGCGTCGACCTCGGCCGTACTGCCGTCGGCGGCGACGACGGTCGACCCGCGGATCTCGCTCAACCCGCTTGCCACGACGTCGACATTGGGCCGGGCGAGGGCCGGGTAGTAGGTGCTGGAGAGCAGGATGCGCTTGCAGCCGATGCGGTAGTCGGGGGTGAGCCGGGCGCGCAGGGCCGGGTCCTTGATGGAGCGGGCCATGTTCCGCTTGGCCAACTGCTCGACCATTCCCAGCTCGTTGGGCCGCTTGGTGAACGCCTGGACCTGCAACTCCCGCAGCCCCCACAGGAGTCCGCGCCGCGCCTGGGTGGTGAACGGCAGCGCGCGGTGCACGGCGCGTTCGGCGCCGCTGATGGGGCGGTCGACGCGGGGCATCACCCAGGGCGGGGTGCGCTGGAAGAGGGTGAGGCGCCGCACGTCGGGCTGGATCGCCGGCACGATCTGGATCGCGGAGGCGCCGGTGCCGACCATGGCGACGCGTTTGCCGCGCAGGTCGTAGTCGTGGTCCCAGCGGGCCGAGTGGAAGACCTTGCCGGGGAAGGAGTCGAGCCCCGGGATGTCCGGGATCTTGGGGTCGGAGAGCGGCCCGGTGGCGGAGACGACGAGGTCGGCGGAGTAGGAACCGCCGGTGGTCTCGATGTCCCAGCGCAGCCGCTCCGCGTCCCAAGTCATCATCTTGACCTCGGAGTTGAAGCGGATGTGCGGCCGGAGCCGGAAGACGTCGGCGACGTTCTCCAGGTAGGCGCGGATGTGCTCCTGCCCGGAGAAGGTGCGCGGCCAGTCGGCGTTCGGCGCGAAGGAGAACGAGTACAGATGCGACGGTACGTCGCAGGCGCAGCCGGGATAGCTGTTGTCCCGCCAGGTCCCGCCCACGCTGTCGGCGCGCTCCAGGACGACGAAGTCGGTGACCCCCTCGCGCCGCAACCGCACCGCGGCCCCCAGCCCACCGAACCCGGACCCGATCACCGCCACCCGCACATGCTCGCGTTCGGTCATCCCGTGTCCTTCCCTACGACCACAAAACCGCGCCAGTGAACACTGGCGCAATCGGAGCGTAGGGCAGCTTCGTACTCATGGGTAGGGGGCGGGACGACGAAAGTTACCGACGGTACGACGTAAAGTGCGGGCGTGGCGGAGAAGGCAGAACGGGCGGAACCGGCGGAGAAGCGCGAGTACCGCATGGAGGAGTTGGCCGAGGAGGCCGGCATCACGGTGCGCACCCTGCGCTTCTACCGCGAGCGCAAACTCATCCACCCGCCGCGCCGGGAGGGCCGTATCGCCTGGTACGACGAGACCCACCTGGCCCGCCTGCGCACGATCTCCGCGCTGCTGGAGCGCGGCCACACCCTCAACGGCATCGCGGAACTGGCGGAGGCCTTCGACCACGGCCGCAACGTCGGCGAGCTGCTGGGGCTGGGCGCGCCGACCGAGGAGACGCCGGTCCGGCTCACCCCGGAGGCCCTCGCCGACTACTTCGGCGACCAGGCCACCCCGGAGAACTTCGCCGCCTCGCTCGAACTCGGCTACCTGGGCACCGACGGCGGCGAGATCGTCCACATCAGCCGCCGCCTCCTCGACGTCACGGCCGCGCTGGTCCGCGAGGGCATCCCCCTCGCCGACGTCCTCAGCGCGGGCCGCCGCGTCCGCGCACACGCGGACGCCCTCGCGGAACTCTTCACGGACATGGTGCTGGCACAGGGCGGCCGCACGACAGCGGACCTGCAACGCCTACGACCGCTGGCGAAGAGCGTCGTAGAGGCGGAACTGTCGATGGCGATGGACCGGCGGCTACAGCAAGGCGACGGTCAGGGACCTCAGAGGTCGTAGACCACCGTCACGGGCGCGTGGTCCGACCAGCGCTCGTCATGCGTGGCCGCGCGCTCGACGTACCCCTTGACCGCCTTGGCGGCGAGCCCGGGCGTGGAGACGTGATAGTCGATGCGCCATCCGCTGTCGTTGTCGAACGCCCGCCCGCGGTAGGACCACCAGGAGTAGGGCCCCTCGACGTCAGGATGAAGCGCGCGGACGACATCCACGTACCCACCACCCTCGGCGTCGAGGACGCTGCCGAGCCACTCCCTCTCCTCGGGCAGGAAGCCGGAGCTCTTCTGGTTGGCGCGCCAGTTCTTGAGGTCGGCGGGCTGGTGGGCGATGTTCCAGTCGCCGCAGACGACGACCTCGCGCCCGTCGGCGGCGGCCCGCGCGCGCAGCTCCTTCAGATGGACGAGGAACTCGCCCATGAAGCGCACCTTCTCGTCCTGCCGCTCGGTGCCGACCTCGCCGGAGGGCAGGTACAGGCTCGCGACGGTGACGCCGGGGAGGTCGGCCTCGACGTACCGGCCGCTCCCGTCGAACTCGGCCGAGCCGAAGCCGATCTGGACGCGGTCCGGTTCGCGGCGGGTGTAGAGGGAGACGCCGGCGCGGCCCTTGGCGGCGGCCGGGGCGTGCACGACATGCCAGCCCTCGGGGGTGCGGACGTGCTCCGGCAGCTGCTCCGGCTCGGCCCGCACCTCCTGCAGACAGAGCACATCGGCGGAGGTCCCGGCGAGCCACTCCACGAAGCCCTTCTTCGCGGCGGCCCGCAGTCCGTTGACATTTACTGAGGTCACAGTGAGCACTCCGGCACGATACCGGCACACTGGACGGAGTCCGGATCCCCACAAAGCGTAGAAGTGTGACACTCGGCATGAACATACGTACCGTCCCGTTCGACCACCCCGACGCCGTCAAGCTGAACGACCAGGTCCAGGCGGAGTACCACGTCCGCTACGGCGACGGCGGCGACGCCACGACCCTGGACCCGACGGACTTCGAACCCCCGAACGGCATCTACCTGATCGCGTACGACGCCAACGACGACCCCGTCGCCACCGGCGGCTGGCGCTCCCAGGACGCCAACGGCGAGGGCAACGAGGACGGCGACGCCGAGCTCAAGCGCATGTACGTGATCGAACAGGCCCGCGGCCTGGGCCTGGCCCGCCGCATGCTGGCCGCCCTGGAGGAGAACGCCCGCGCGGCCGGCCGCACCCGCATGGTCCTGGAAACCGGCACCAAGCAGCCGGAGGCCATCGCCCTCTACACGTCCAGCGGCTACGAGCCCTGCGTGAAGTTCGGGTACTACCGCTTCCACGAGGACAGTCGGTGCTTCGCGAAGGTGCTGTGAGGGCTTGCGGCTCTTCTTAGGACTTCCCTTGGGGCTTCCCTTGGGACTTCCCTTGCGGCTCCCTTTGCTGGCGATGACGGGCTTGATCCCGCGCGCCCACAACAGGCGGCGGTACTTGTCGAAGTCGTAGCCGCGGTCGGCGTACAGCCGTTTGGGCCGATTGCGGGGGCGACCGCGCAGTCCCCGGATACGTGGGATCGCTTCCAGTAACGGGATCAGCCGCGTGACGTCGTGCCGATTTCCCCCGGTCACGGAGACGGCCGGCGGAGTGCCGTGCTGGTCGACGATCACATGATGCCTGGAGCCAGGACGCCACCGAACCGCAGATGGAACGCGTCGACCTCGCGCAGGGTCCTCCGCAATGCTTCCTCGAACGCGGTGAGATCCGCTTTGCCACGAGAAGTGTCAGCGGGTCAGCCTCACTGAGCTCTCTCCTGATCCCTCTTCAGCGGTTCCGGCCGGTCCTGCCGGGGTGCGTCCCTTCGGGCGCGGAGGAGCTGCTGCACGGTGGGTCGGCGCTCTGTCGGGGTGGTGCTGTCTTATGCCAGGGCGGCGTTGATTCCACGGATAGCGGCGGTGAGGCCGGACAGGTCGTCGGCCTGGAGGTGATCGAGGACGCGTCGTCGCACACTCGCGCGGTGGTGGGGGTGTGCTTCGTTCATGGCTGTGAGTCCGGTGGTGGTGAGGGTGGTAATGATGCCGCGGAAGTTGTCGGGGTCACGGTTCTTGGCCACCAGGTCCCGGGTCCGCAGACTGTCGACGACCCGGGTGATCCGGCTCGGGGTCAGGCCCATGAGGCCGGCGAGTTCGGCCATGCGCAGGCGCTGCTCGGGTGCTTCGCTGAGCCGCAGGAGGACGGCGAATTCCGTCATCGTCAGGTCCCCGGCCCGGTTCATGTCGTCTTCCAGCAGCCGAGGAAGGGCGTGGACGAGGCGGCCCAGTTCGTGCAGCAGCTGCGTTTCCTGCGGGGTGAGCATGTCGGTATCGCGCATGGGCCTCACCCTGCCCGCCATCGTTTGACTACACAAGTGACTCCGAGTATCAATTGCCTAAGCAAGTGATGTCTACGGGAAGACGCCCTCATGAACCCCCTGACCGGCAAAGCGGCACTCGTGACCGGCGGCAGCCGGGGCATCGGCGCCGCGACCGTGCTGCGACTCGCCCGTGAGGGCGCGGACGTCGCCTTCACCTTCACCTCCTCCCACCACCGGGCCGAAGCCCTGGCCGAGCAGGTGAGGGAGCTGGGCCGCACCGCCGTTGCTCTCCAGGCGGACAGCACCGACCCCGCCCAGATACGCGACGCGGTCGACGACGCCGCCGCACGCCTCGGACGACTCGACATCCTCGTCAACAGCGCCGCCGTCATGATCCCCGGCACCATCGAGAAGCTCAGCGTCGACGACATCGACCGGACCTTCGCCCTCAATGTCCGCGCGGTCTTCCTCACCGTCCAGGAGGCGCTGCGGTACCTCCCCGAGGGAGGGCGGATCATCATCCTCGGCAGCAATGTCGCCGACTACACTCCCTTCCCCGGGATGGCGCTCTACGCCTCCAGCAAGTCCGCGCTCCACGGACTCACCCGCGGACTGGCCCGCGAGCTGGGCCCCCGCGGCATCAACACCGTGCTGGTCCAGCCCGGCCCCACCGACACCGACGCCAACCCCGCTGACGGCCCCCAGGCCCACCGCATGCGCGACCTCACCCCGCTGGGCCGCTACGGCCGCCCCGACGACATCGCCGCGATGATCGCCCACCTCGCCGGAGAAGGCGGACGCCACATCACCGGCACCACCATCACCATCGACGGCGGCCTCAACTCCTAGGACATTTTCTGGGGGTCCGGCGCCCAGCGCGTGGCGGTGTGCCGCAGCCGGCCCGGGCAGATCCCTGCCCGGGCCGGCTGCGGCACACCGGATCATCCGACGATGGTGCGGAGGATCGCCGGCTTTCGGTGCTGTCCGCCGTGTGTCCGATTCAGCGGGTCACAGGCCGTTGGTGGCGGCCAGGGCGAGGACGGCGGCCAGGTCGTCGGCGGGGCGGCGGGTGGCGATGTAGCCGTCGGGGCGGATGAGGACGAGTTCGTCGCCGGTGACCTGGTAGGCGTGGTGGGCGAGGTCGTCGGTGTCGATGACGGTGTTGGCGCCGGTGGCGGTCAGGTCGGTGGTCACCCGGATGGTGCGCGGGCCGTCGGGGGTCTGCTGGACGGCGTGGCTCCCGAAGGAGAGCAGGGTCCACTGGGGGCCGCGCAGCAGGTCGAACAGGCGGGTGGGGCTGCCGGTGTCGGCGTCGCGGCAGGGCGCGTCGGGGGCGCGGACCCCCGCGCCGGGGCCGTGGGTGAGAGGGCTGTCGGTGTAGGCGATGCCCAGGCCTGTGGTGCGGTCGTCGGTGAGTCCCTGCTGGGCGGAGGGGCCGTCGCCGGCGGCTGCCGTGCGCATCACGTTGCCCAGGCGGGTGGTGCTGTCGTCCAGGACGTTGCGGGCGACGGGGCGGCGCTCGTGCTCGTAGGTGTCGAGCAGGGCCGGGTCGGCGCCGTCGAGGAGGGCGGCGAGCTTCCAGCCGAGGTTGTAGGCGTCCTGGATGCCGGTGTTCATGCCCTGGCCGCCGGCCGGGGAGTGGATGTGGCCGGCGTCGCCGGCCAGGAGGATCCGCCCGGAGCGGTAGCGGTCGGCCAGGACCACGTTGATCCGGTAGAGGGAGAGCCAAGCGACGTCCTGGATGACCACGCCCGGGACTGTGGCGCGCTCGGCAAAGATGCGGCGGAACAGCTCCAGCGACGGCTCCTCGGGCTCGGCCTGGTCGGCGGGGATGGACGCCTGGAACTGCCACAGGTCGGTGCCGGGCAGCGGGAACAGCGACAGCAGGCCGTCTTCCTTGCTGGTCCACAGGTGCTGGCAGTGGCGGGACAGGCCGGTGACGCGGACGTCGCCCAGGTGCCAGCGCTGGTCGGTCAGGGAGACGCCGTGCATGTCGATGCCGGCCAGCGCGCGGACGGTGCTGCGTCCGCCGTCGGCGCCGACGGCGTAGCGGGCGCGCACGGTGCGGCTGCCCGCGTCGGGCCCGGCGGTGACGGTGGCGGCGACGCCGTCGTCGTCCTGCTGGAGGTCGGTGACCTCGCTCCCCCAGTGGATGACTCCGCCCAGTTCGGCCAGGCGGTCGCGCAGAATCTGCTCGAAGCGCGGCTGGGAGAGCCAGACCGGCGGGTAGGGGGCGTCCGTGGTGTGCGCGCCTCCGGCGAGCTCCACCGCCTCGGAGACCACCTGCTCGCGGTCGTAGCGGCGGGTGGGGACGTTCACCCGGCCCTGGGTCAGGACGCGCCCGGCCACGCCGAGGTCGTCGGCGACCTCCATGGTGCGGGGCTGGATGGTCTTGGCGCGGGAGGCGTTGCTGGGCGTGGTGGAGCGTTCCAGGAGGAGGAAGCTGATGCCGCGTCGGGCCAGGTCGCAGGCCAGGGTCAGGCCGGTGGGACCGGCGCCGATGATCAGGACGTCGGTCGTGGTCGGGTTCGCGGTGGTGGGAGTGGGCTCGTTCATGGCGTTGATTACCTACCTTAGGTATCATGTTTGACGATGGCCCGATCTCCTGCGAGGTCGGCTTCCGGAAGAGACAATATACCTACGTTAGGTATCTATCAAGGGAGCATAGACATGGATCCTCTCAGCGAGAAGGCGACCGGGCTGCTGCCGCACCTGCTCCAGCTGCGGACCCTGCTCAACCGTGGGCAGCTCTACGAGCAGGCCGTCCAGGAAGCAGGAGTGGCACTGGACCGGCCCGCCATGACGATCCTGGTCATCCTGGACGCCGCCGAACGCCCGCTGCGGGTCGGCGAGATCGCCACCCGCATGCAGGTCGTCGGACCCCACGTCACCCGCCACCTCAACAGCCTGGAAAAGCGGTCGATCATCAAGCGCGTCCCCGACCCCGAAGACCAAAGGGCCCGCCTGATCGCCCTTACCCCGTCCGGGCAGCGGATCGTCCAGCAGTACACGGCCATCGTCAACGGCTGGTTCACCGCGGCGCTCGCCCAGTGGCCCGACCACGACCGCACCGAGCTCATCCGTCTGCTCACCCGCTTGACCGGTGACCTGACCACTCAATTCGACGCCGTCGCCGCCGGCGGCACCCCGGCCCGGGGCGAGGACTGAAATTCACTGCGGGACCAGATCGCCGACCGGCAAGCGCCGCGGCACCTACGACGGACGCAGGCTGAGCCACCACGAGCCCTGAGCCCGCAGAGTGCCCGCACGCGGAACACCCGACGGCCGGAACAACAGCTCCACGGAGCCGTCCGACCGGCCATCCAGGCGCAGGCTGCGGAGTGGGGCGACGGGGCGCACGCCAGCTCCATGGTGCCGTCAATCGCAGTCACGCCGGCGCTGGGCACCTCTCACAAATGACCGGATGCGAGAGTTCTGAGAACACCCTCCGGGCGATCACGTTTCCGCAGGTCGCCATGTGCAGAAAACCTCTCAGAACCTCGTCGTTCTGCCAAATAGTTCTGACGGACTTCCGGGGTGGACCTGTCGCCCGATCAAGCAGCAAATGCGGGAGAACGAAACGACTGTCCGAAGCGTGAAGCCCCGGCCGGGAGTCCGTGCCTCACCCGCGGCGGGAAGACCGCGACGAAGTACCACACCCCGCGCTTCATCCTCGTCCCCGCGCTCCGCGAAGAACTCGACGTCCGCATCCCCGAGGACCGCGGACCCGGCCAGGCGTGGAAGCCGGGACCGCCGGTCGGGGCGGCACCCGTCGCGCCGGCCGCGAAGCCGATCCGGATCGGGTGCGCCCGGTGCTCGACCGCCCAGCAGGAACTCCAGTCCCAACTCGATGCCCTCGCCCTCGCGCAGTGCAAGCGCGTCTTCTCCGAGAAGATCAGCACCCGCGTCAAGGTGCGGCCCGAGCTGGAGGAAGCGCTCAAGCTCGCGTACGACATCAAGGAGGCCGCCCCCGACCAGGAGGTCATCCTCACCGTCCACGAGCTGAAGCGCCTCGCGCGTAACGCGGCCGAGCTGATGACCCTGTCCACCCAGCTCCAGACCGCCGGCGTCCAGCTCGAACTCCTCACCGGCCCCTCCCCGGCATCTACGACCCCAAGGGCATGGGCCCCATATTCTTCGCCGTCCTCGCCGTCGACGCCCAACTCGACCGCAACTACATCCGCGAGAAGACCCTGGAGGGCCAGGTCACCGCGGCGAGCAAGGACAACCACGGCGGACGCCCCAAGGTCATCGACGACGACTCCCTCACCTTCGCCGTCGCGCTGAAGGACAAGGGCGTCCCCGTCCCGGAGATCGCGAAGAAGCTCACCATCAAGACCGGCAAGAACGTGGGCAAGCGCCCCTCGGTCGCCTCGCTCTACCGGGCCCTGGCCGAAGCCGAGGAGGCCGACGCTTCCGACGAAGCACAGGTCATCGGCCCCCGGCGGCAGGTCCGCGCCCGCATCACCGGCCCCGGCAGCGGCACCGACCCAGAGCTGATGGAACGGCTCACCCGGCAGGTACTCGACGGAAAGACAGACGTATGAGCGACGCCGAGCAGAACGTCACCCGGATCGGACGCCCGCAGCCTCCCCACGACTACAAGACGTACCACGGCCCCGTCGAGACCAAGACCCGTGAGAACAACGTCCACGTCATCACGTTCACCGCCTCCGAGGAATCCGACCTCCTCCACGCGGCCGGCTCGTGGATGGCGGAGAACCTCGACGCCGTCCTCATCGGCCTGAACTGAATCGGCGACTTTCTGTCCCCGCACGACATCGACCCGCCCGGCCCCCACTCCACCGCGTGGACCTCACCGTCGGCCTCGGCACCACACCGCCGGCCATCCTCAAGGTCCCGACCAGCCCTGCGGCCAGCCGCACAGACTGATCACCGGTACGCCAGCGCGGGGCAACACAGCGCGCAGCAATCACGCTGCCGGCGTTTTCCTTGGTGTGGCGTCGCCCGGCAGGTGGGGTGGACATCGGGGAGCGGTTGATCTCCACCCCCGTTTCCACCCATGGGTCCAGGTGCTGTGAGCCACATCGCAGCAGTCTTGAGGGCATGACAACGACCGAGTGGATCACCGACATCGCCCTCATCCTCGTCGTCTTCCGGCAGTTGCGGGAAGGCCGACTCGACCTCAAGTCCTTCCTGATCCCGCTGGGGATCGTGACCTTCGTGGCCTACTCGTACCTGGACAGCGTTCCTACCGCGGGCAACGACCTGCTGCTGATCGGGGTCCTGATGAGCGTGGGTGCTGCGCTCGGCGTCGCCGGCGGCATCTACACCCGGCTCCGGACCGTTGGCGAGCACGTCCTGATCAAGGCCGGTGCGGTGTCGGCGATCCTGTGGGTAGTGGGCATGGGGGCGCGGATGGGTTTCCAGATGTGGACCGAGCACGGTGGTGGCGCCGACGACGTCGCCCGGTTCAGCATCACTCACCACATCACCAGCGAGGATGCCTGGGTAGCGGCGTTCGTGTTGATGGCACTCACTGAGGTGGTCACGCGGCTGGCGACGATCTTCATACGAAGCCGGACCCGGACGGTGACCCACCCCGTGCCCGCCCTCGACCGTACGGCCTGACCGTGAGTTATGTTCTGCCCGTGTTCGCAACCGAGAGCGCCCCGCCCCATGGGAAGACCGCGGCCCAAGGGGCGGGCTCGCGGCCGGTTCCCGGACAGGACCCGCGTGTGCAGTGGGTGCTGACCCTCGCGGTCATCGTCGTCGGAATCCTGACGATCCGGCCCATGGGTTTCAGCGACCGGGGTCTGACCGTCGCTGTCCTCTTCGTGATCAACTCTGCGGCGCTGCTGGCCCGGCGCCTGCCCGAGAGCAAGGTTCCCCAGCATCTCGCTCTCGTCTGGCTGTCCCTCGGCGTCGTCGCGGCGGCCGCTCTGATCGGCGCCGGCCGCAGCGGAACGACTTACCTTTTCGCCTTCTTCCTCGCCGGTCACATCGGATACCGGCTCGAGACCAAGCCGGCCCTCGTTCTCGCGGGGATCTGCAGTCTGCTCTGCGGCGGTGTCCTGTACCTCCACCTCGGGCCGGGGCACCTCCTGTTGCCCTGGGCACTCGGTCTCGCCACCGGCGCCCCGGTCCTGGTCGGCATCGTCAACCGCAGTCAACGCCGGGCCGTACTGGCGGCGATCGCGGCAGCCGAGTCGGCCGAACGCGCCGCCCGGGCCGAGGCCCAGACCGCCGTGCTGACCGAGCGCAGTCGGATCGCACGGGACGTGCACGACGTTCTGGCGCACTCGCTGGCCGGGATCAACATGCAGTTGGAGCTGGCCGATGCACTGATCGACACCGGTGACCTGGAGAAGGTCCGGGAGGCCAACAACAAGGCCCACGGCCTGGTCAAAGAGAGCCTGAAACAGGCTCAGTGGACCGTGCACGCGCTGCGCGAGGACTCGCTGCCGCTGCTGGAGAGCCTGGCCGCGATGCTCGAATCGTCGGGTCACCGTGGCGTTCTCACCGTCACCGGGACCGTCCGTGAGGTGCCGGTCGAAGTGACCCAGAATCTGCTGCGGATCGCCCAGGAGGCGCTGACCAACGCCGCTCGGCACGCTCCCGGGGGAGATGCCGGCGTGGAGCTGACGTTCGCCGCCTCCTCGACCACACTGAGGATCTGCAACCGCCCCGCCACCCGTGAGGTGACCGCGGGCGTCGGTAGCGGGATGGGGTTGATCGGAATGCGCGAACGCGTCGCTCTGCTGGGCGGAACCGTCACCGCGGGCCCGGTCACCGAGGGACCGGATCAGGGCGGCTGGCAGGTGGAGGCAGTGATCCCGGGATGAGTGAACCGACCGAGAAGCCGCAGCGGTTGAGGGTGGTCGTCGCCGACGATCAGGCCGCCGTTCGGGAGCCGCTCGCCGCAGTGCTCGGGCTGTCCGAGGACATCGACGTCGTCGCGGCCGCCGCGGACGGAAGCGAGGTGCTGACGGCTGTTGCCGCCGGGCCTGTGGACGTCGTGCTGATGGACCTGCGCATGCCCGTGATGGACGGGATCGAGGCAACCCGTCGGCTGGGCGAGGAGTACCCGGAGGTGGCGGTGGTCGTGCTGACCACCTTCGCCGACGACGACTCGATCCTGGGCGCGCTGAGCGCAGGAGCCCGTGGTTACCTGACCAAGAACGCGGGACGCCAGGACATCACCCGGGCGATCCGGGCCGCTGCCGCCGGTCAGTCCGTGCTCGACCGCGAAGTCCAGGACCGGCTGCTCGCCACCGTCAGGACCAAGGCGCCGGTGCCGGGACAGGCCCTGCCCGAGGACCTCACACCCCGCGAACGCGACGTACTCACCCTCATCGGCCAGGGCCTGCCCAACCGGGGCATCGCGGAGAAGCTCTTCATCAGCGAGGCCACAGTCAAGACCCACATCAACAATCTGTTCGCCAAAGCGGGGATCCACGACCGAGCCGACGCCGTCCGTCGCGCCATCGAGGCCGGCCTGACCTGACCTGCCTGAGACGCCGCAGCCGACGTGCACCGGGCCGGTTCGACAGTGGAGCGAGTCAGCACCGGCTCTCTGCGGCAGTACATACAGCACGCCGGCGAGCGCCGCCCGGTCGGGAATACCCAACCGCCCCGGACAGCGGCGGCGCCGCTCGGGAGCAGGCGGCAGCAGCTGGGTAACCCGCTCCCCCAGGTCGTCAGGAACAAGAAAGGAAAGCACTGCCCTCGGCGGAGTCGCCGAGGAGGTCATCACCTTGGCAGTCGCTTTCAACCGCGTCAGCCCTGAACGATGGCGGCGCGATCACCCGTACTTCCAACTCCTCGACGTCCTGCGCACCAACGCGAAGCGGGCCGAGACATGCATCGCGCAACTTGAAGAGGAGGGCGACTACGGGAGTACCTCCCACTTCCACGCTGACATCGACGCACTCAGCGCCCTCACTCGGTTCTACAACGCACAGGACAAGGGCGAAGACCCCGACCCAAGCGCCGTAGGCGAGGCCCTTCAAGACGCCGATACCTTCGGCAGGCCACCGCCGCCCACACAGCGGCCAAGCCGCCCGTTCCCATTCCCCGGACCGAACGGCTGCGGCCACCGCCAGCGGACCATCTGCCGAAGATCTGCCAGAAGCCCACCATCACCGTCCGCCCCGGCGACCTCGGGAAGATCGACAAGTACCGGCAGGACCGGCACTACCTCCACCCGGCCTGGCAGGACGCCTACCGCCCCGGCCGAGCCAACATTGAGGGGTTGAACGGCAGGGCCAAGAGCCACGGCATCGATATCGCCGACCCCCGCCAGCGACTCGCCCACGGCCGCGTCGCCCAGACCATCCTCCTCGCCTTGATGATCCTCACCATCAACCTGGGCATCCTGCTCACCTGGGACCAGACCACGACGGAGACTTCCTCCAACGCCGTCCCCGCAGACTCCACGACACCGAACGGGCTCACGCCACCGCCGGTCATCGCAACCGGACTGCCCCCGCCCCGCCGGCCCCCGGACGCCACAGCAAACTGACACCTCAGCAGCGCGCCGAGAGCATCCACGCGCCCACAGCCATCGCCACGTCCGGACACCGCCTCGAACAGGTCCAGCACATGCAAAGATCCCGCCCGATCAACAGATCGGACGGGATCTCGTCAACTACTCCCGAGCTAACTCAAGAACAGTCGTGCGGTGGACCTGTGGGGATTTGAACCCCAGACCCCCTCGATGCGAACGAGGTGCGCTACCAGACTGCGCCACAGGCCCTTGCAACGAGTGAAACTCTAGCATCCCCGTCAGGGTGCTTGGAAATCCGTTCCTTGCCTGGTCACTCGTTGGCCGCGCGGGGCCGTTCGCCGTCCTCGTACTGGTCGAACAGGGGGGTACGGCCCCGCTCTCGGGCCCGGCGGGCGGACGCGGCGCGGCGGGCGTCGGTGCGGCCGTCCGGCGTCGCTTTGTCCTCCGACGAGTCCTCCGCATCCTCGTCCCGAGCGTCGCGGGCGTCACGGTCGTCCATGGCGTCCCGTCCGTCGCGGTCGTCCCGCGCGGTGGACTGCGCCTCCTGCTCCGGTGCTACGGAACTGGAGCGGGCCGAGCTCCACGCGTCCGGTGCCCCGAGGTCCACGTCGGACGTGGCGCGCGGTGCGACCGGCGCGGTGACGTACGTCGGCAGCGGTACCGGTACCGGGTCCCAGCTGTCACCCTGGCCGGGTCGGCGCTGCCGCTCGCGCTGCTGGTCGACCCACTCGGCGTGGTCGGTCTGCTCGACGAGGGCGCGGCGGTCGGCGGCGAGCGCGGACAGCCCGGGGTCCGTCGCCGGTTCCGAGCCCTCGTCGGTGTCGTCGATCCGGGCGTCCACGGACGCGCGCCTGCGCGGCTGACGCTCGCGCAGCCGCTGCGCGGCGACCTCGGCCTGGCGCCGGTCCATCTGGTAGGCGAAGCGGCGGCGTTCCTGGGAGCGCAGGTAGGCGATGTATCCGCTGAGCAGGACCGCCGGTACGCCGGGCGCCCAGAGCAGGGCGAGCCCGCCGACCGCCGCGACGATCGCGCCGAGCGTGAAGGCGAGGAAGAGCATCACGGTGGTACGTCTACGGCGCGCGAGCACCTTCACGCGCCGGGCGCGCGCTGCCGCGGCCTCCTCGGCGGGCGAACGCCGAGCGACCGGCGCGCGCTTGCGCGCAGGCGCGGACGCGGGTGCGGACTTGGCGGACTTGGGCGCCTGGGCCGCGGCGGGGGCTTGCTGGGGTACCGGTTTTGACGCCTGCTCACGCGCCGGTTCACGGACCGGCTCACGCTCGGGTTCGCGCGCCGCCCCACGTTCCGGTTCGCGCGCCGCTTCCGGGCGCTCCTGATTCTGCTGCCGGACGGGCGCGTGCACCTGGGGACGGACAGGGGGCATGGCGAAGGCCCGGACGTCCACCGAATCGGTGACGGCGTCCGGCACTACGGCGCTGGACTCCCCCTCCTCGGTGGAGCGCGCCCGCAGGTCCTTGGCGTACCGGCGCTCCATCCCCGCCCGTCCGGACAGCAGCCGGATGGCGGTGCTGAAGCGTTCCGTCGGACGGGCCTCGTTCAGCTCGTCCTGCCTACGGAGCCACATCGGCACCAAGTAGGCGGCCCAGGCCCCGACAATGACTGCGTAGATGAGGCCGCTGCTGCTCACGCCTCACACGGTAGAGGGGTTTGCGTGAGGCCATCTGCCAATTGAGCCGGTGTGTCGCACGATCTGGCTGATATTTCGAGCTTTTTTTGTGATGGATGCGATCAACAGGCCGCTCGGTTGGCGAATTCATTGCCCCGAGACGGTCATTCGTCGATCACTTTCGAACACTTATTCCATTTCTGGGCTTCGGGTCCAACGGGCTTGCCGCTATGCGGGATTGTCGTGCGGGGTGCTCCGGGAGCGTGCCCGCTGCCAGCGGGCCAGCAACCCCTCGGGCACCTCTTCCGCGGTGAGCGCGAAGACGAGGTGGTCGCGCCAGGCGCCGTCGATGTGGAGATAACGGGGCCTGAGGCCCTCCTCACGGAATCCGAGTTTCTCGACGACCCGACGGCTCGGGCCGTTCTCCGGGCGAATGCAGACCTCGATGCGATGCAGTCCCACGGCCCGGAAACAGTGGTCCACGACGAGCGCCAGGGACGTCGGCATCACTCCGCGCCCTGCCACCGATTCGTCCACCCAGTAGCCGATGTGGCCCGAGCACATCGAGCCCCAGGTGATCCCGGCGACCGTCAACTGCCCGACCAGACGCCCCTGGTATTCGATGACGAACGGCAGCATCCGGCCCGAGTTCGCCTCGGAACGAAGATGCCGGACCATCTGCCGGTACGTCGGCCGGTGTGCGATCGGCCCGCTGGGGGTGGGCGGCGGAATGGTCGCCTCCCAGGGGCGCAGCCAGTCCCGGTTGCGCCGGTTGACCTCGCGCCAGGCCCGCTGGTCGCGGAGCTTTATCGGCCTCAGGACGATGTCGCCGTCCACCAGCACGGCGGGCCAGGATGGGCTGTTCAGCTCGCACCCCCACTGGTGTCGGCGGGTCTGGGGTGATCGCCGCCTCGGATCTGGTCCACGGCGTGCGCCAGCAGGGGCTCCAGGACGGCGAGGCCGTCCCTCACCCCGCCGGTGGACCCCGGCAGGTTGACGATCAGTGTGCCCCGGGCGACTCCGGCCAGGCCCCGGGAGAGCGCCGAAGTCGGCACCTTGTCCCGGCCGTACGCCCGGATGGCCTCGGCGATGCCGGGCACCTCGTAGTCGATCACCGCGCGGGTCGCTTCGGGGGTGCGGTCGGTGGGCGAGACGCCGGTGCCGCCGGTGGTGACGACGGCGTCGTAACCGGCTTCCACGGCAGCCCGCAGCGTGGCCTCGACCGGGTCGCCGTCGGGGACCACCTGGGGCCCGTCGACAGCGAAGCCGAAGCCCTTGAGGCCGTCCGCGATCAAGGGGCCGCCCTTGTCCTCGTAGACCCCGGAGGCAGCGCGGTTGGAGGCGGTGACCACCAGTGCGCTGTACGGCGCGAGCAGCGCACCGCCGACCGAATCGTCGAGCGTCATGTCCGGCTCCAGTCGCCCGACTTGCCGCCCGTCTTCTCCTCCACGCGCACGTCCGTGATGACCGCTCCCTTGTCGACCGCCTTGACCATGTCGATCACGGTGAGCGCCGCGACGGAGACCGCGGTGAGGGCCTCCATCTCGACGCCCGTGCGGTCCGCCGTCTTCACGGTGGCCCGGATCCGTACGGAGTCGTCCGCGACCGACAGATCCAGTTTCACACCCGACACCGACAACGGGTGGCAGAGCGGGATGAGGTCCGGGGTGCGTTTGGCGCCCATGATCCCCGCGATGCGCGCGGTGGCCAGGGCGTCGCCCTTGGGGACGCCCTCACCGCGCAGCAGTTCGACCACGCGGGGCGAGACGAGGACGCGTCCGCTGGCGGTGGCGGTGCGCGCGGTCACGTCCTTCCCGGACACGTCGACCATCCGGGCGGCGCCCGCGTCGTCGATGTGCGTCAGTCGGTTGTGCGCAAGGGGTCCAGGGGTTTCCCCCCGGAAAGGCTCAGTCATGCTGTGTGGCGCTCCCGGTCCGGGCGTGTTGTGCGCGACACGGTACCGCCAACTTGGAGTACTCAGCCGAGCAGGACCACCTGGACCTCGGTGCCGGGTTCCACGGACTCGACGTCCTCGGGGACGACGATCAGCGCGTCGGCGAGCGCGAGGGCCGCGACCAGGTGCGATCCGGCGCCCCCTACGGGGGTGACTTCTCCGTCGGCGTACGTCCCGCGCAGAAACTGTCTGCGGCCCTTCGGGGAGGTCAGCGCCTTGTCGGTGGTGAGGGTGGCCCGGGTCGTCGGGCGGTGCACGTCGTCCAGGCCCATCAGGGCGCGGATCGCGGGGCGGACGAACAGCTCGAAGGAGACGTACGACGACACCGGGTTGCCGGGGAGGGCCAGCAGCGGGATGTGGTCGGGGCCGATGGAGCCGAAGCCCTGGGGTTTGCCGGGCTGCATGGCGAGCTTGCGGAAGTCGATCCCGGCACCCTCCTCGTCCCCGTCCCCTACGGAGGACAGCGCCTCCTTGACGACGTCGTACGCCCCGACGCTCACGCCGCCGGTGGTGACCAGGAGGTCGGCGCGGACGAGTTGGTCCTCGATGGTGTCGCGGAGGGTCTCGGCGTCGTCGGCGACGGCGCCGACCCGGTAGGCGATGGCTCCGGCGTCGCGGGCGGCGGCGGTGAGGGCGAAGCTGTTCGAGTCGTAGATCTGGCCGTCGGCCAACTGCTCGTCGGGCTGGACGAGTTCGCTGCCGGTGGACATGACGACCACGCGCGGGCGCGGGCGTACGCGGACCGTGCCTCGGCCGATCGCGGCGAGCAGGGCGATCTGCGGCGGGCCGAGGACGGTGCCCGCGTCCAGGGCGCGGTCGCCGGCCTTCACGTCGCTGCCCTTCGCGCGTACGTGCGCGCGTGCCTCCGCCGAGCGGTACACGTGCACGTGCCCGCCGGCTCCCTCTGGGGCCTGGCTGCGGGCCCGCATGCCGGTGACCGGGCCGCCGCCGAGGCCTCCGTCGGTCCACTCCACGGGGACGACGGCCTCGGCGCCGGGCGGGAGCGGAGCGCCGGTCATGATGCGGGCGGTCTCACCGGGGCCCACGTGGAGCGGCTCGCTCTGGCCCGCCGCGACATCGCCGACGACCGTCAGGACGGCCGGGAACTCCTCGCTGGCGCCCGCGACGTCCGTGACCCGCACCGCGTATCCGTCCATCGAGCTGTTGTCGAAGGGCGGGAGCGAGACCGGCACCGTGATGTCCTCGACCAGGACGCAGCCCTGGGCGTCGAGCAGTTGCAGCTCGATGGGTTCCAGGGGGCGGACGGTCGCGAGGATGTCCTCCAGGTGCTCGTCCACCGTCCAGAGGTGGTCGGGCCCTGCGGTGCGGTTCGCGGCGGTGCTCAACGTTGCTACATCTCCTCGGCTACGTAACTGCGAAGCCAGGCGCGGAAGTCCGGGCCCAGGTCTTCACGTTCGCACGCGAGTCTGACAATGGCACGCAGATAGTCGCCCCGGTCGCCGGTGTCATAGCGGCGGCCCTTGAAGACGACGCCGTGCACGGGGCCGCCGATCTTCTCGTCGGTGGCCAACTGCTGGAGGGCGTCGGTGAGTTGGATCTCGCCGCCGCGGCCGGGCTCGGTCTTGCGCAGTATGTCGAAGATGTGCGGGTCGAGGACGTAGCGGCCGATGATCGCATAGTTCGACGGGGCGTCGGCCGCGTCCGGCTTCTCGACCAGGCCGGTCACCTTGACGACGTCGTCGTCCGCGGTGGCCTCGACGGCCGCGCATCCGTAGAGGTGGATCTGCTCGGGCGCGACCTCCATGAGCGCGATGACGCTGCCGCCGTGCTGCTCCTGGACCTCGACCATGCGCGCGAGGAGGGGGTCGCGGGGGTCGATGAGGTCATCCCCGAGGAGGACGGCGAAGGGCTCGTGGCCGACGTGCGGGGCCGCGCACAGGACCGCGTGACCGAGGCCCTTGGGGTCGCCCTGGCGGACGTAGTGCATGGTGGCGAGGTCGCTGGACTCCTGGACCTTGGCCAGCCGGCTCGCGTCGCCCTTCTTCTGAAGGGCGGATTCGAGCTCGTAGTTGCGGTCGAAGTGGTCCTCCAGGGGGCGCTTGTTTCGTCCGGTGATCATGAGGACGTCGTCGAGCCCAGCCGACGCGGCCTCTTCGACCACGTACTGGATCGCGGGCTTGTCCACGACCGGCAACATCTCCTTGGGAGTTGCCTTGGTGGCCGGCAGGAACCTGGTGCCGAGACCGGCTGCGGGGATGACAGCCTTGCTGATCCTGGGGTGCGACTGAGTCATGCCCGAACCTTATCCGGTGCCTTTGTGCTGAATCTGTGGCTCCGGTTAAAACGCTCTCATATGAGCACATTAGGAAGGGTACGGGTGGGACCTGTGCGTCACCTAGGACATGAACCTGAGCCTGACAAGCGAATGTTGCGACGAGAGTTCCTCTCGGTGAGGAACAGGTTGACGGCCGATGACGTACGGGAGGCCGCCGTCGCGCTCGCCCAGCGTGCCCTGGAACTGCCCGAGTTGGCGCACGCGCGCACGGTGGCGGCGTACGTCTCCGTAGGGAGCGAACCCGGAACCCCCGTACTCCTGGACGCACTCCGCGCGCGCGGCATCGACGTCCTGCTCCCCGCGCTGCTCCCGGACAACGACCTGGACTGGGGCGTCTACGACGGCGAGGGCTCGCTCGCGCGGGTCCAACACGGCGGAAAGATGGCCCTGTTCGAGCCCTCCGGCGAGCGGCTCGGCCCGGACGCCGTGAGCGGCGCCGACGTCGTCCTGCTGCCCGGTCTGGCGGTCGACGGGCGCGGGATGCGCCTGGGGCGCGGCGGGGGGTCGTACGACCGCGTGCTGGCGCGGCTGGAGCGGGCGGGTGTCCATCCCGCGCTGGTGGTGCTGCTGTACGACTCCGAGGTCGTCGAGCACATGCCTACGGAAGCGCACGACCGGCCGGTGCGGGCGGTGGTGACGCCGGCGGGTGTGCGGCGGTTCGCGGGGAACTGAAGGGCAACTGAAACGGCCCTCCACGCGTGTGTGGAGGGCCATTTCAGTTTGTTCGGTTGTTCAACGACTCACGGTTTGAGCACCAGGGTGTCGCTCGTGCTGCCGTCGACCGCCTTGGACGAGAACGACCAGGGCAGCAGCTCGCCGTCGACCCACTTGCCGGTCTGGTCGGTGTAGTGCGCGCTGTAGG
This sequence comes from Streptomyces prunicolor, assembly GCF_045162825.1. NCBI lineage: Bacteria > Bacillati > Actinomycetota > Actinomycetes > Kitasatosporales > Streptomycetaceae > Streptomyces > Streptomyces prunicolor. The sequence continues at coordinate 4,559,263 of NZ_CP108676.1, forward strand.
CGTGCCCGGAGGCTCCGGTGAGGTTGATCCACTTGGACTTGTCGAAGTCGTCGAGGTTGACCACCATGCGCATCGACGGCACCCAGACGACTCCGTAGCCGCCGGCCGCGTTCCAGCCGGTCGCGTTGACCGTGGCCTCGCCGCCGCTGAGCTTCCAGGGGCCGCGGTTGAGGACGTACTGGACGATGCCGGGGCCGCTGGTGCCCAGGGTCTGGTTCTTCAGGAACAGGCGGTGCAGCCGGCCCCAGCTCCAGGTGTCGATGTCCTTGCCGAGCTTGGCGGTCAGCTCCCAGCGGGCGTCGATCATGGCGCGCTTGAACAGCTGGTTCATGTTGCTCGCCGACGGACGGTTGCCCGACGCGGGGGTCTTCCACCAGTCGCTGTTCGGGTCGTCCATCAGCTTGCGGACGACCTCGAACCAGCGGTCGCCGCCGTCCGGTTGGGCGTCGTCGGCGTCACGCTCGCCGCACTCGCGCACCTTCTGGTTGTCCTCGTCGGCGGGACCGGTGGTGTCGACCGGGGCGACGTACAGGCACTGGCCCTCGACCCGCAGCTCCTTGGGCAGCTTGTTGCCGAAGGCGAGCTTGAGGATGTTGCGCCAGACCGAGTTGAAGTAGGCGGCCGCCGCCGAGTCGGCGTCCTGGGTGTAGTCCCAGCCCTCCAGGAGCTTCTGCGCCTCGCGCACATCCGGGTCGGGCTCGTCGATCTTCAGCAGCTTGGGCACGAGCAGCTTGGCGATCTCGCTGCTGTCGTCGAGCTGCATCTGCCGCATGTCGTCGGTGGAGATCTTGCCGCCGCCGTCGATCTTCGACTGGATCAGATCGGTGATGCGCTGACTGCGGGTGCCGTAGCCCCAGTCCGTGGTGAGCGTGTACGGGTACTTGTCCTTGTCGATCACGGCCTGGTTGGCGGTGACGATGTAGCCGCGTTTCGGGTTGTACTCGTACGGCAGGGCGGCCTGTGGGATGTAGCCGGTCCAGTCGTACTTGGAGTCCCAGCCGGGCACGGGCAGCGAGCCGTCGCCCTTGCCGCGGATCGGGATCCTGCCGGGCAGCGTGTAGCCGATGTTGTTCTTGGTGTCGGCGTACACGAGGTTCTGCGAGGGCACGTCGAACTTGGCGGAGGCCGAGCGGAACTCGCTCCAGTCGGACGCCTTGTCGATGGCGAAGACGGCGTCCATGGTGGTGCCCGGGTCCTCGGCGGTCCAGCGCAGGGAGATGCCGTAGCCGTCGCCTCTGTCAGGGGCCGCGGTGTCGACGGCGGCCTTCTTGCCGACCTTCACCAGTTCGTCGTTGCGGTCCGAGAGCAGCGGTCCGTTGTCGGTCGACCGGACGACGATCTTCTTGGACGCGCCGCCGGCGACCTTGATGGTCTCCGTGCGGGTCGTGAAGGGCTTCGTGGTGCCGTCGACCAGGTAGCCGTCGCCGGAGAGCTTCTCCAGGTAGAGGTCGGTGACGTCGACCCCGGAGTTGGTCATGCCCCAGGCGATGTCCTGGTTGTGGCCGATGACGACGCCGGGCATGCCCGCGAAGGTGTAGCCGCTGACGTCGTACTGGCACTTGCTGGAGATCGCGCGGCAGTGCAGGCCCATCTGGTACCAGACGGACGGCAGCGAGGCTTCCAGGTGTGGATCGTTGGCCAGGAGGGGCTTGCCGGTGATGGTGTTCTTCCCGGCGACGACCCAGGAGTTGGAGCCGATGCCCTGGCCGTTCACGCCGACGGCCGTCGGGAGGTCGTCCAGGACGTTCGAGAGGCCCGCCAGCTGGCTCGTGAGGGCCGAACCGGACGAGGACGACGTCGAGCCCGTCGTACCGCTCGTGGACGTGCTGGAGGAGCTGTCACCGCCGTCGAAGGTCTTGGTGTACTCGTCGTACTCGCCCTCGGTGACGATCGCCTGGTTGCGGCTGTACGGATAGTCCGGGTACAGGTCCGCGATCTGCTGGGGGCCCAGGCGGCTGGTCATCAGGGCGCGGTCGATCTCGTCCTTCATGTTGCCGCGCAGGTCCCAGGCCATCGCCTTGAGCCACGCGACCGAGTCGACCGGGGTCCACTTCTGGGGCTTGTAGTTGTTCTTGAAGCCGAGGGCCGCGTACTCCAGGGAGATGTCCTTGCCGTCCTTGCCCTGGAGGTAGGCGTTGACTCCCTTGGCGTACGCCTGGAGGTACTTCTTCGTGGAGGCCGACAGTTTGGTGTCGTACTCCTTCTGAGCCACCCGGTCCCAGCCCAGGGTGCGCAGGAACTCGTCGTCCTTGACCTGGTCCTTGCCGAACATCTCGGACAGCCGCCCGGCGGTCATGTGCCGGCGCACGTCCATCTCGTAGAACCTGTCCTGCGCCTGGACGTAGCCCTGCGCCATGAACAGGTCCGCGTCGGAGGACGCGTAGATCTGCGGGATGCCGTAGCTGTCACGCTTGACGTCGACGGGCCCCGACAGGCCCTCGAGCGTGATCGAGCCCGTGGTCTGCGGAAGGGAGGCGCGGACCGTGCTGACGGACCAGTACGCGCCGTAGGCGATGCCCCCGATGATGGCCATTACCAGAACAAGCACCAGTAGACGGGCTTTGCGCCCCTTTTTCCTGCCGGACTTGCCGGGCTTATGACCCGATGAGGCGGTGGTGTTGGGGGGCATCGCTGTCCTTGCTGTCCTAACGCGAGCGGCAGGGCGGGCTGTGCTTTTGACTGAGCGCTGGAGCAACCATAGGCGCAGGGTCCCGAGCGACTTGACGCGGAGTCGGGTACCGACGCGGACGGGCGTTCGATCTTGCCTCGGGAAGTGTCAAGAAAGCGTCAAGAGTTAGGTAAGGTAACGAAGTACTTGGATGCATGGCGCCGCAGCCTCGCGTCCCCTGTACATGTGCTGCCGCCCTGTACGCGCGTCAGCCGAGGAAGGGAAGGCCACTGACTGTCCACCACCTCGACCAGCTGCTGCTCGTCTGCTCGCTCGTCCTGCTCGTCGCCGTCGCGGCGGTCCGGATCTCCTCGCGCAGCGGGCTCCCCAGCCTGCTCGTGTACCTGGGGATCGGCGTCGCCATGGGCCAGGACGGCGTCGGCGACATCCACTTCGACAACGCCGAGCTGACCCAGGTCATCGGATACGCGGCCCTGGTCGTGATCCTGGCCGAAGGCGGCCTCGGCACGAAGTGGAAGGAGGTCAGGCCGGTCCTGTCCTCCGCCGCCACGCTGGCGCTGGCGGGAGTGGCGGTGAGCGTCGGCGTCACAGCCGCGGGCGCGCACTACCTGGTCGGCCTGGAGTGGCGGCAGGCGCTCATCATCGGAGCGGTGGTGTCCTCGACGGACGCGGCAGCGGTCTTCTCCGTGCTGCGCAGAATCCCCCTCCCCGCGCGCGTGACGGGCACCTTGGAGGCCGAATCCGGCTTCAACGACGCTCCGGTGGTCATCCTGGTCGTCGCCTTCTCCACGGCGGGCCCCGTCGAGCACTGGTACATGCTGGTGGCCGAGATAGCCCTGGAGCTGGCCATCGGCGCGGCCATCGGCCTCGCGGTGGGCTGGCTCGGCTCCTGGGGGATGCGGCACGTGGCGCTGCCCGCCTCCGGCCTCTACCCGATCGCCGTCATGGCGATCGCGCTCACCGCGTACGCCACGGGCGCCCTGGCGCACGGCAGTGGCTTCCTGGCCGTCTATCTCGCCTCGATGGTGCTCGGCAACGCCAAGCTGCCCCACTGGCCCGCCACGCGCGGTTTCGCCGACGGGCTCGGCTGGATCGCCCAGATCGGCATGTTCGTCCTGCTCGGCCTGCTGGTCACCCCGCACGAGCTGGGGGACGACGTGTGGCCCGCGCTCATCATCGGCCTGGTGCTGACGATGGTGGCCCGGCCGCTCAGCGTGGTGGTGAGCCTCACGCCGTTCCGGGTCCCCTGGCAGGAGCAGACCCTCATGTCCTGGGCCGGACTGCGCGGCGCCGTGCCCATCATCCTGGCGACGATCCCCATGGTGAACGGCGTCGAAGGCAGTCGCCGCATCTTCAACATCGTCTTCGTCCTGGTCGTCGTCTACACCCTCATCCAGGGGCCGACGCTGCCCTGGCTGGCCCGCAAGCTGAAGCTGGGCGAGGGGGCGGAGGCCGCCGACCTCGGCATCGAATCGGCGCCCCTGGAGCGGCTGCGCGGGCATCTGCTGTCCGTCGCGATCCCCGGGGAGTCGAAGATGCACGGCGTCGAGGTCAACGAGCTCAGGCTGCCGGCCGGGGCCGCGGTCACCCTCGTCGTACGCGACGGAAAATCGTTTGTTCCGTTGCCTTCCACGGTCCTGCGGCGCGGTGACGAGCTCCTCGTGGTCGCCACGGACCCCGTCCGGGACGCGGCCGAGCAGCGGCTGCGCGCGGTGGGCCACGGCGGCAAGCTGGCGGGGTGGCTGGGCACGGACGGCGCGGGCGCCAGTCGTTAAGGGCATGTTTCGTACGGTTCACATGTTCACCAATCGCAGATGAACGCGCGCGTGGTGCCCATTTTCACAGGCTCACCGGGTCTGATCACCTGTACGATGAAGGCACATTCTGATCGAACCAACTCTGCCTGACGCAGTGCTGGCGCGACCGTATGGCGGCCGAATCCCTCTCCGCGTGGGCACCGGTATCTACCGCAGTTCCGCGCAAGAGGACAGTGCTCGGCTCCCCCGCACGGGGCGCGCTACCAGGTGGCAGAAAGGCACGGGCCGTGGCATCCACGGTCACCTCCCGCCCGGGATCACGTCCTGGATACGGGCAGCTGCTGCACACGCGTGGCGCCTGGACGTTCCTGCTCCCCGGCTTCGCGGCACGCCAGCCGTTCGCGATGCTCACCATCTCCATCGTGCTGCTGGTGCAGCACACCACCGGCTCCTACGGCGTGGCGGGCGCCGCAGCGGCCGTCACCGGCGTCTCCATGGCCCTGTTCGCGCCCTACAGCGGACGCCTGGCCGACCGCTACGGACAGCGGACCGTGCTGCTCCCCGGCGTCCTGGTGCACACCCTGTCGGGCCTCACGTTCACAGCGCTCGCGCTCGGCCACGCACCCCTGTGGGCGCTGTTCGTGGCGGCCGTGCCGACCGGTGCCTCGGTGCCGCAGATCGGGCCCATGGTGCGCGCCCGCTGGGGTGTGAAGCTCCAGGACTCGCCCCTCATGACGACCGCCGCGGCCTTCGAGTCCGTCACCGACGAACTGACCTTCGTCTTCGGCCCGCTGCTCGCGACCGCCCTGTGCACCGCCGTGAACCCGGCCGCGGGCCTGATCACGGAGGCCGCGCTCACCCTCGTCGGCGGTCTGCTGTTCGCCGCCCAGAAGGGCACCCAGCCCAAGGTGGCCGCCGTCGGGCACGCACGCGTGGAGCACGTTTCCGCGCTGAGCATCCCCGGGGTGCGCGTACTGATCGTGACCTTCCTGGGCATCGGTTCCGTCTTCGGCGGAATGCAGGTCTCCCTGGCCGCCTTCAGCGAGTCGATCGGCGAACCCGGCCTGAACGGCGTCCTGTACGGCACGTTCGCCGCCGGCAACATGCTCTCCGGGATCGTCTGCGGTGCCGTCGCCTGGAAGGTCGCGCCGCAGCGCCGCCTCCTGGTCGCCTACGCGGCCCTCGCGCTGACCGCGTCCGCCCTGTGGACCGCCCACTCGGTGCTGTTCCTGGCCGCCCTCGGTCTCCTGGTCGGCATGTGCATCGCGCCCGCCCTGATCACCGGTTACACCCTGGTCGAGGGTCTCGTCCCGGCGGGCGCCCGCACCGAGGCCTTCACCTGGCTGACCGGCGCGGTCGCCCTCGGCCAGGCCGCCGCCGTCACGGTCGCCGGACAGCTGGAGGACCGCCTGTGGGGCGGCGCCGGATTCCTGGCCCCGATGGTCGGCACGGTGCTCGCCCTGGGGACCCTGGTCGCCCTGCGGTCACGCCTCGCGACCCGGCCCCGCAGCCGTACCGTGGCACGTGGCGTCGGTCACCGCGTGCCGGTGGCAGTGGACTGATCCCCGGGAATAGGTCAGTATGGACGCTCGTTAGCACTCATTGAGTGAGAGTGCCAGGAGGAAGACAACAGTGCCGACCTACCAGTATCAGTGCACCGAGTGCGGCGAGGGCCTCGAGGCGGTGCAGAAGTTCACCGACGACGCCCTGACCGAGTGCCCCAACTGCGGTGGCCGCCTGAAGAAGGTGTACTCCGCGGTCGGCATTGTCTTCAAGGGCTCCGGTTTCTACCGGAACGACAGCCGCGGCTCCTCGTCGAGCAGCTCGCCTGCCACCGCGAAGCCGTCGACGTCCTCGGACTCGAAGCCGTCCACCCCGTCGACCACTTCGTCGTCCTCGGACTCGAAGTCGAAGTCGTCGAGCTCGGGCTCCTCGTCCGGCAGTAACAGCTCCGCCGCGTAGGACTTTTCCGCGGGACCCTGTCGTCGTACGACGACAGGGTCTTCGGCGTTTTCAGAGCCGCTTCCTACGCCTTTTCGACGGCGGCTAGGGTGCTGGCCATGGCGAACGCAGAGATCGGCGTAATCGGTGGCTCCGGGTTCTACTCGTTCCTCGACAATGTGACCGAGATCCAGGTGGACACCCCCTACGGACCGCCCAGCGACTCCCTGTTCCTCGGCGAGATCGCCGGCCAGCGGGTCGCGTTCCTGCCCCGGCACGGTCGCGGCCACCATCTGCCGCCGCACCGCATCAACTACCGGGCCAACCTCTGGGCGTTGCGCTCCGTCGGGGTGCGCCAGGTCCTCGGCCCGTGCGCGGTGGGCGGGCTGCGCCCCGAGTACGGGCCGGGCACCCTGCTGGTGCCGGACCAGCTGGTGGACCGCACGAAGTCCCGGACGGGCACCTACTTCGACGGCCTCCCGCTGCCCGACGGCGCGGTGCCGAACGTGGTGCACGTGTCCCTGGCCGACCCCTACTGCCCCACCGGCCGGACGGCCGCGCTGAAGGCGGCGCGGGGGCGGGACTGGGAACCCGTGGACGGCGGCACGCTCGTGGTGATCGAGGGGCCGCGCTTCTCGACCCGCGCCGAGTCGTTGTGGCACCAGGCACAGGGCTGGTCGGTGGTCGGCATGACCGGCCACCCCGAGGCGGCACTCGCCCGTGAACTGGAGCTCTGCTACTCCTCGTTGACCCTGGTCACCGACCTCGACGCGGGCGCCGAGACCGGCGAAGGCGTCTCCCACGACGAGGTGCTGCGGGTGTTCGCGGCCAACGTGGACCGGCTGCGGGGCGTGCTGTTCGACACGGTGGCCGCGCTGCCGGAGAGCGAGGCACGGGGCTGCCTGTGCGCGAACTCGCTGGGCGGGATGGATCCGGGCTTCGAGCTGCCGTAGCCGCCGTGCCGGAGGGGACGGCGAGGGCTTCCTGACGGCGGAACTTCCCGTTCGGGTGAGGAGGTTGTCCACAACCGGCGGGTAACACACGGGCTCCGGCATGCCTCGGCGGATTGCCGCATCGTGGGACCGCAAGCCGATCCCTCGTCGCAGGTGGTGGTCCCCATGTCCCTCTCCCCTCCGTCCTTTCCCGGCCCGTTGGGCACCGATTCCTTTCCGCGCCCGTTGGGCACCGACGCTCCGCCCACGTGCGAGGTGCCGCACTTCGCGCCGGTGCGGGTGCGCGGCGGTCGCCACCAGCTGCGCCGGCTGCTACGGCACCGGAGGCGGGCCGTGGCCGCGGGGCTCGCGCTGACCGCCGCCGCGCTCGTGGCGGCCGGCCCGCGTGATGCCGCGGAGGCACGGCACAGCGAGCGGCCTCGCGGGCACCCGGTGGCCGATCCGGTACGGCAGCGCCGGGCGGTGGAGTGGGTGTCGGCGCCGGTGCGGATCGCGGACGCCGGTACGGTCCGGCTGCTGCGGGCCGGCGACCGGGTCGATGTGATCGCCGCCGAGGAGTCGGCGCCGGGCGGTGACGTCCAGGTGGTCGCGCGCGGGGCGCGGGTGACGAAGGTGCCCGAGCCGCTCGAAGTGGCGGACGGTGGCGGGGCGTTGGTGGTGCTGTCGGTGGAGCGCTCCACGGCGGCGCGGCTGGCCGGCGCGAGCGCCACGGCACGGCTGGCGGTGACACTGTGGTGAACCGTGCGCTCCGTGCCGTGATCCGGGTCTTCCGTCGCCTGTGCGAATTCGTGTCAAGTCCCTCGTTGGAGTTACTGAATTGGACAGGGCGGCCGGGCCTTGACGTAGGTTGCGGAGCTGTTGGTTCCACACCCTGCACGTGCGAGAAGAGGCTCCGAGTTGAGCGAGAAGAAGAAGGAATCGGGCGTCTGGCAGGGCTTCAAGGCCTTCCTGATGCGCGGGAACGTCGTCGATCTGGCAGTCGCGGTCGTCATCGGCGCCGCCTTCACGAACATCGTCAACTCGGTGGTGAAGGGGATCATCAACCCGCTCGTCGGGGCGATCGGCACACAGAACCTGGACACCTACAGCTCATGTCTGAGCAGCAGTTGCTCGGGCGACAAGGGCATCCAGCTGATGTGGGGCTCCGTCCTGGGAGCCGCCCTCAGCTTCGTGATCACCGCGGCGGTCGTCTACTTCCTGATGGTCCTGCCGATGTCGAAGTACCTGGCCCGCGCGGAGGCCCAGCGCAAGGCCAAGGAGGGCACGCAGGAGGTCATCGAGATCACCGAGCTGGAGGTGCTCAAGGAGATCCGCGACGCGCTCGTCGCACAGCGCGGCGAGGGACACCGGGAGCCGTAGCCGAGGGCTCGGCTGCGGCCGACGGCTCAGGCGTGGCCGAGGGGTCAGGCGCGGCCGACGGGTCAGATGTGGTGGGGCGGCTTCTCGTCGAGGAAGCGCTGCAGGTCGGCCGCGCTGTCACCCTCGGGCCGCTCGCCCCACCCGCGGTCCGTGTCGTCCGAGGACGGCCGGCTCAGCGGGTCGTCGAAGACCAGCGCGGGCTTCGGATCGCGCGGCTCGGGGGCGGTGGGAGTACTCATGCCTCCAGGGTACGGCGCCCGGCCGACGTCATCTGCTGTGCTTGGCCCCATGACGTCCGAGACTCACAGCCCCCCGCGCCCCCTACGGCCCCTGCGCCCGCTCACCGCCCGAGGCCGGGACGAGCCGCACCGGGTCGCCTCGCCGCTGGAGCTGTTCTTCGACCTGTGTTTCGTCGTGGCCATCGCACAGGCGGGCCTCCAGCTGGCGCACGCCGTCGCGGAGGGGCACACGGGCGAGGGCGTACTGAACTACGCGATGCAGTTCTTCTCGATCTGGTGGGCCTGGATGAACTTCTCCTGGTTCGCCTCTGCCTACGACAACGACGACGTGCTGTACCGGGTCGTGACGCTGGTGCAGATCGCCGGCGTCCTGGTCCTCGCAGCCGGAGTCTCACGGGCCTTCGACCAGCACGACTACGTGGTCGTCTGGCTCGGCTACCTGATCATGCGACTGGCGATGGCCGCGCAGTGGCTGCGGGCGGCGAAGGACACCGCGGGCCCGGAGCGGACGATGGCATTGCGGTACGCGGGCGGCGTGCTGCTCTGCATGGTCGGCTGGACCGGCCTGGTGGTCCTGCCGGAACCGGCCCGAGGCTGGGTGTTCCTCGTGATGGTGATCGCCGAGCTGTGCGTGCCGCGCTACGCGGAGAAGGACTTCCCTACGCCGTGGCATCCGCACCACATCTCGGAACGGTACGGGCTGTTCACGATCATCGTGCTGGGCGAGACGATCGCGGCGGCGACGGTCGCCGTGAAGTCGGGGGTGGACGAGCACGACGCGCTGGGCGAGTTGCTGCCCATCGCTGCGGGCGGGCTGCTGATCGTGTTCGCCGCCTGGTGGATCTACTTCGTGGTGCCGATCCACGGCCACCTTCGCTCCAACAAACAGGCGTTCCTCTGGGGTTACGGCCACTACCTGATCTTCGCGTCGGCGGCCACGATCGGCGCGGGCCTGGAGGTGGCGGTCACGCAGGCGATCGGCAAGGCACACATCTCCACGCTGGCCGCGTCCGCCGCCGTGACCCTGCCGACGGCGCTGTACCTGCTCAGCGTCTGGGCACTCCACGCCCGCCACTACAAGGTGGGCATCGCCCAGCAACTGGTCCTTCCGTTGGCCGCGTTGCTGGTGATCTGCTGCACGTTCCTGGGCCACTGGGCAGTGCTCGCGGCGGGCCTGGTGTCGGCACTGACGGTGGCGGTCGGGGTGAAACTGACCGCGCGGAGGGCTGCCGGCGGGTCCGGGGGAAGCAGGGCTGGAGTGGAGGCGGCGGTGGAGTGACTGCGGCTGGGGCGGTGGAGCGCGGTGGACCGGCCTCAGCTCGGGCGGCGAAGTGCGGTGGGCCGGCCTCGGCGGGGGCGGCGAAGTGCGCTGAACTGGCTGGGTGCGGTGGGCTGGACGGGACTGGGTCGGCCGCGTGCGGTGGGCGGACCGGTGCGGCAACGGCAACGGCAACGGCAACGCACGCTGGCAGGAGGATCGCCACAGCGACGACAACAGGCGACGATCCGACCGCCGGTGCGACAGCCACACGCACTGGGCCGACTGCCGGCGGGTCAACCAGGCGCACTGGACCCACCGCCACCGGATCAGTCACGTGCGTTGGACCACCTGGCCCGGGATCAGCCACGCGCGCCGGCCCAACTGCCCTCGGGTCAGCGGCGTGTGCGGGACCCACTACCACCGGATCAGCCATGTGCGCTGAACCACTTACTCCCGGATCAGGCACGCGCGCCCGCCCAGCTGCCCCCGAATCCGCGGCGCGTGTTGAGCCGACCGCCCCCGGATCCGCAGCGCGTGCTGAGCCGACCGCCCCCGGTTCCGCCACCCACACTGACCCGACCCACCCCATCACCACCACCGAAACAAGCGCCGAAACAACCGCCGACACCCAGCCGACCCCCATCGAAACAGCTGGCCAAGCCGGGCCGAACGTCCCCGGATCAGCGGTGCGTACCGTGCCGGGCGTCGCCGGATCAGGGGCTCGCTGGGCAAGACTGAGCTCCATGACAGTTGACGCGTTGACGGATGTTGCCGGGGTGCGGGTGGGCCATGCGACGCGGTCGGGGGACGGTTGGCTCACCGGTACCACCGTCGTGCTCGCGCCGGAGGGCGGGGCGGTGGCCGCCGTGGATGTGCGCGGTGGTGGACCCGGTACCAAGGAGACTGACGCGCTCGACCCGCGCAACCTGGTGCAGCGGGTGGACGCGATCGTGCTGACCGGCGGCAGCGCGTACGGGCTCGACGCCGCGTCCGGGGTGATGGCCTGGCTGGAGGAGCAGGGGCGTGGGGTACGGGTGGGCGTGGATCCGGCGCACGTCGTGCCGGTGGTGCCCGCGGCCTGTGTCTTCGACCTGGGGCGGGGTGGGGACTTCAAGGCCAGGCCGGACGCGGCCACCGGGCGGGCCGCGGTCGAGGCCGCCGCGATCAGCGGGCCCGGGGGGCGGGTGCGCGAGGGATGTGTGGGCGCCGGTACGGGGGCGGTGGTCGGGCCGTTGAAGGGCGGGATCGGGACCGCGAGCATCGTGCTGGAGTCAGGGATCACGGTGGCGGCGCTGGTGGTGGCCAACGCGGCGGGGTCGGCGACAGACCCCGAAACGGGCGTGCTGTACGGGGAGTTGTTCCAGGGGCGGGTGGAGTATCCCGAGCCGCACGTCCACGAGGCAGCCCAACTGCGCCTCACCGAGGCCGCCGAGAAGAACGCGCCGCCCCCGCTGAACACCACGCTCGTGGTGGTCGCCACGGACGCCGAACTCACCAAGGCGCAGGCCCAGAAGGTGGCGGGCACGGCGCACGACGGCATCGCGCGAGCCGTACGACCGGTACATCTCCTGAACGACGGTGACACGGTGTTCACGCTCGCCACCGGAACCCGCCCGCTCGACGCCGAGAACCCCCTCGCCCTCAACGAGGTCCTCGCGGCCGGCGCGGAGGTCGTAACCCGCGCGATCGTCCGCGCGGTACGCGCCGCCGAGCCGGTGGACGGGCCGGGCGGAACGTGGCCGTCGTACGAGGAGTTGTACGGGAGACGGTAGGCATCCTCCAGCAACCCCCCACCCGCCGTTGGCCGCTGAGCCGACCCGGCGTGCAGGCGAGACGCGAACGCGCACCCCACACCCCGCCCCGCCCCAGACGCCGCCCCCGCTTATGTCCCGGTTCTGTCACCGGACGGCGTCCATGAAGAACGCCGGGAACCCGCACGGGGGTGCGAAGCCTCTTTGTCCACGCATCGCAGCGGATCACGCATCACGTACATCACACGAACCTGGAGCAGCCCGTGGCAACGCCGGACATAGCAGCGCGGCGCGTACTGGGGGCCATCGCCGCCCTGGTGGTCGGCACCCTCACCCTCAGCGCGTGCGGTGGCAACGCCAGCGCGGACGCCAACACCGACAACAAGGGCGGCAGCAACGCGACCGCCAAGACGTCGACCGCGAAGATCACCATCTCCGCCAAGGACGGCGCGACGAACGCGTCCATCAACTCCACCGGCGTGAAGGTCAGCGACGGCAAGTTGACCGACGTGAAGATGACGGTCTCCGGGTCGGGGGAGGCCGTGGACGGTGCGATATCCGCCGACGGCGGGAGCTGGAAGCCGAAGGAGCAGTTGGAGCGCGGGACCAAGTATCAGATATCGGCCACCGCGAAGGATGACAACGGCAAGACCGCCGCCGCCAACTCCATCTTCACGACCGTCACTTCGAGCAACAGCTTCATCGGGACGTACACCCCGGACAACGGGACGACGGTCGGTGTCGGGATGCCGGTGTCGTTCAACTTCGACAAGGTGATCAGCGACAAGAAGGCCGTGCAGTCGCACATCACGGTGACGTCCAGCAGCGGACAGCAGGTCGTGGGGCACTGGTTCGGGACGCAGCGGCTCGACTTCCGGCCGCAGGAGTACTGGAAGGCCGGTTCCAAGGTCACGATGAAGATCGACCTGGACGGCGTGCAGGGCGCGAACGGCGTCTACGGCGTGCAGAAGAAGACGGTCACCTTCACCATCGGGCGCTCGCAGGTGTCCACCGTCGACGTCAACACGCAGACCATGACGGTCGTACGGGACGGACAGACCTACAAGTCGCTCCCGATCTCCTCGGGCAGCCCGGAACACACCACGTACAACGGGCAGATGGTGATCTCCGAGAAGTTCACGCAGACGCGGATGAACAGCCAGACGGTCGGTCTGGGCGGGGAGTACGACATCCCGGACGTGCCGCACGCGATGCGCCTGACCACATCGGGGACGTTCATCCACGGCAACTACTGGTACAACAAGTCCAATCCGCCCTTCGGGCAGACGGGCACCAGCCACGGCTGCGTCGGACTCGCGGACGTACAGGGCGCGCAGGGTGCGACGAACGCCAAGTGGTTCTACGACAATTCACTCATCGGGGACGTCGTGATCGTGAAGAACTCCCCCGACAAGACGGTCGCCCCGGACAACGGGCTCAACGGCTGGAACCTCGGGTGGAGCGAGTGGACCGCCGGAAGTGCCGCCTGACCGGCGGGTTTTGACGGAACTTCGGGCCGCGCGGGAACATCTCGCGCGGCCCGCGCGTTTTCCGGGCAGACGTTTTCTCGGTTCACAGACATGATGTCCGACCGAGGGGCTACGGTATGCACCCACAAGGTGACATGCAGCAACGCCGGGAGAAGCCTTGAGCGTTCCGTACGACACGGCAGCGTACGAACAACCCGAGTCGCCCGAGTCTCCGGAGGAGCATCTCGCGCGACTCCTCGGCCGTGCCCTGAACTCCTTCGAGTTGCCGGACGAGACCATAAGGCGTCTCGACTGCGCGCTGGCGCACGACAGTTCGCTGCACTCCGCGCACCACAGCGCGGGCCTGCACCGGGAGACGTACCGGCACACATGGCTGCTCGCGGACGGCGCGGCGCTCACTCTCTGGGAGCTCGTCCACAACACGGTGCTGGGCCGCGACACCCAGCACGAGGTGTACGTCGACGAGGAAGAGCTGCGCACCGCGACCGTGCGCCTGCCGCTGCCGCCGGACACCCCGGACTTCGAACTGCCGGTGCTGGTGCAGCTGTCGCCGATCCCGGAGCCCCGGCACACGTACGTGGCGGACGACTCCGCGGACCACGCGCGCAGGTTATTGCGCCGCGCGGAGAACGCGGACCGCCCGGACGCGGAGACGGCAGCCCTGCTGGAGTCGGCGTTCGCGCACCAGATCACACAGGCCTTCGGCCGCCCGTTCCGAGCGGGCCGTGCAGCGCTGTGCTTCTCGCTCTACGAGCACGCGTTCCTGCTGTGCGACGGCGCGGAGATCTCCCTGTGGGAGGTCGAGCACACGGCGACGCCTGACGGGCGGCACATGTGTGAGGTGTACGTCAGCGAGGACGCGGCCCGCGACGCGATGGAACGGCGAGCCGCGCAGGTCTTCTGAACGGGAAGCATCAACGCCCGTCGCTGAGCTGTCGTACCAGACCCGCGAAGGCGTCGTGCTCCGCCGGGGTCAGTTCGACGGACTCGCGGTGGGGGGCGCTGTCCCGCTGGTTCGGGAGGCCGTGGAGCGGGTGGGCCGGGTGCCACGCGGTGGGCTCGGCGAGGGAGCGGCGCAGGACACGCGTCAGGCCGAACACCCAGACGACACTCGCCAGGGCGAGGACGGCCACACCGGTCAGCTGGAGGATCGAGACGTGCTCAGGCATGCGTTCCAGTAGACACCACGGTCCGGGACCGTGGTCCCGGACCGTGACGTATCTCGCAGTTGCCGTGAACACCTCACGGCGGCCCAAAAGAGGCCAGACATCGGCCAGACAGAGGCCGGCAAGCGGCTATGCGGCGACCGGCTGCTTCGGCTCCGCCGCCGGGGCGGCTATGTCCTCCGGCGCTCCGGGGGCCGTACCGCCGACGGACTGCTTGCGCATTCCCTTCAGTACGACGACCAGGCCCGCCGTGACGCACATACCGACCGCGATGGCGATCAGGTAGAAGAACGCGTGGCCGATCAGCGGGACCACGAAGATGCCGCCGTGCGGGGCTCGCAGGGTCGCGCCGAAGGCCATCGACAGGGAGCCGGTGATCGCGCCGCCCACCATCGAGGACGGGATGACGCGCAGCGGGTCGGCCGCCGCGAACGGGATCGCGCCCTCGGAGATGAACGAGGCGCCCAGGACCCAGGCGGCCTTGCCGTTCTCGCGCTCGGTCTCGGTGAAGAGCTTGCCGCGCACGGTGGTCGCCAGGGCCATCGCCAGCGGCGGGACCATGCCGGCCGCCATGACCGCGGCCATGATCTTCATCGCCGAGTCACTGGGGTTCGAGACCGCGATGCCCGCCGTGGCGAAGGTGTACGCGACCTTGTTGACCGGGCCGCCGAGGTCGAAGCACATCATCAGGCCGAGCAGGGCGCCCAGCAGGATGGCGTTCGAGCCGCTGAGGCCGTTCAGCCAGTCGGTCATGCCCTTCTGCGCCGAGGCGATCGGCTTCCCGATGACCACGAACATCAGGAACCCGACGATCGCCGTGGAGATCAGTGGGATCACCACCACCGGCATGATCCCGCGCACCGCCTTGGGGATCTTCACCTTCTGGATCGCCAGCACCACACCACCGGCGATCAGACCGGCGGCCAGACCGCCGAGGAAGCCCGCGTTGATGGTGGAGGCGATCATGCCGCCGACGAAGCCGGGCACCAGACCGGGCCGGTCCGCCATGCCGTAGGCGATGTAACCGGCCAGCACCGGGACCAGGAAGCCGAAGGCGACGGCGCCGATCTGGAACATCAGCGCGGCCCAGCTGTCGGTCTGCGTCCACACGAAGTGCTGCATGACCGAGGGCGCCGACTTGATCTCGTAGCCGCCGATCGCGAAGCCGAGGGCGATCAGCAGACCGCCCGCCGCGACGAACGGGACCATGTAACTGACGCCGGACATCAGCCACTTGCGCAGCATCGAGCCGTAGCCCTCGCCCGCCTCGCCGCCGCGCTCGACCGGGGTCGGCGCGGATCCGCCGGTGACCTCGCCGCGCTCCGCCTTGCCGCGGACCTCGGTGATCAGCTCGGCGGGACGGTTGATGCCCGCCTTCACGCCGACGTCGATGGTGGGCTTCCCGGCGAAGCGTTCCTTCTCCCGTACGGGCACGTCGTGGGCGAAGATCACGGCGTCCGCCGCCGCGATCACCGCCGGGTCGAGCCGGGTGAAACCGGCCGAGCCCTGCGGCTCCACGACGAGTTCGACACCGGCGTCACGGCCCGCGTTCTCCAGCGCCTCGGCCGCCATGTAGGTGTGCGCGATGCCGGTCGGGCAGGAGGTGACGGCGACGATACGGAACGGCTGCTCGTCGGCGCCGGTGTCCACAGCCGCCGTAGAAGCCGTGGAAGCTGTGGAGCCGTCTGCTGCCGAACTGCCCGTCGCGGCGCCGGCGGAGGCCGCCACCGGCGTCGCGACGGAGTCTGTGCCGCCCTCGGGTTCGTCGCCGCGGATCAGGGCCGCCGCGCTCTCCGCGTCGCCCACGGACCGCAGCGCGGAGGTGAACTCGGCGTTCATGAGCTGACGGGCCAGTGCGGAGAGGATCGTCAGGTGGGCGTCGTCGGCCCCGGCGGGCGCGGCGATCAGGAAGATCAGGTCGGCGGGGCCGTCGGGAGCGCCGAAGTCGACGCCCTCGGCGCTGCGCCCGAAGGCGAGCGACGGTTCGGTGACGTACTCGCTGCGGCAGTGCGGGATGCCGATGCCGCCGTCCAGGCCGGTCGGCATCTGCGCCTCGCGGGCGGCCACGTCGGCGAGGAAGCCGTCGAGGTCGGTGACCCGGCCCTGGGCGACCATGCGCTCGGCGAGGGCACGTGCCGCCGCCTCTTTGGTATCGGCGGACAGGTCGAGGTCGACCAGGTCCGCGGTGATCATCTCGCTCATCGCGGGCTCCTTCGCACGCGTATCGCCCGGCAACTGCCGTGGGCGGGGGTGGGGACGGGGACGGGGGTACTGCGGGACTGCCGGAAGGGGGCGGCCGTTAACAGGGAGCGGGGGCGGGCGGTCGTAGGGACCATGAGCGCGCTCATGTCACCGGCTCCGTCAGGACGCGGTCCACCGGGACGTCCGCCGTGACCGTCACCGCGGCCGGGTCCAGGTCGGCCGGGGTGGGCATCACGCTGCCGGGGAGCTGGACGGCGGCGGCGCCGTGGGCGACCGCCGAGGCCAGGGCTTCGGGGCCGTGGCCGCCGGCGATCAGGAAGCCGGCCAGCGAGGAGTCCCCCGCGCCGACATTGCTGCGTACGACGTCGACGCGCGCGCTGCCGAACCAGACACCGGAGCCGTCCACCAGCAGCTGCCCGTCCGCGCCGAGGCTGGCGAGGACGGCGCCGGCGCCCAACTCCCGTAGTTCTTCAGCCGCCTTGACCGCGTCGCCGACGGTGGCGAGCGGGCGGGAGACGGCCTCCGCGAGTTCCTCGGCGTTGGGCTTGACGACGTCGGGGCGTTCGCGCAGGGCCTCGATGAGCGCGGGGCCGGAGGTGTCCAGGGCGATACGGACGCCGGCGGCGTGCGCGCGGGCCACCAACTCGGCGTACCACGACGGCGCGAGGCCGCGCGGGAGGCTGCCGCAGCAGGCGATCCAGTCGGCGTCACGGGACTGCCGGCGAACCGTCTCCAGGAGCAACTCCTGTTCGGCGGCGGTCAGTTCGGGACCAGGGGCGTTGATCTTCGTGAGGACGCCGTCCGCCTCGGCGAGGGCGATGTTCGAGCGGGTGGCCCCGGCGACCGGGACCGGCGCGACCTCGATGCCCTGCGCGTCGAGCAGGTCCGCGACCAGCGCGCCCGGAGCGCCGCCCAGCGGCAGGACGGCGACCGTACGGCGGCCCGCGGCGGCGACCGCGCGGGAGACGTTGACGCCCTTGCCGCCCGGGTCCATGCGCTCGCCGGTGGCCCGTATGACCTCGCCGCGGTCCATCGAGGGGACCTCGTAGGTGCGGTCGAGGGACGGGTTCGGGGTGACGGTGAGGATCATGCGCGCACTACTTCCATGCCGCCGCGCTCCATGGCGGTGGCGTCTTCTGGGCTCAGCCCGCTGTCGGTGATCAGGAGGTCCACGTCGCTCAGGGCGCCGAAGCGGGCGAAGTGCTCCTGGCCGTGCTTGGCGGAGTCGGCGAGCAGCACCACGCGGCGGGCGGCGCCGACCGCCGCGCGCTTCACCGCGGCCTCGGCGAGGTCGGGGGTGGTCAGCCCGTGCCCGGCGGAGAAGCCGTTGGCCGCCACGAACACTACGTCCGCGCGGATCTCGCTGTACGCCCGCAGCGCCCAGGCGTCGACGGCAGCGCGCGTACGGTGCCGCACGCGCCCCCCGACGAGGTGGAGCTGCATGCCCGGGTGGTCCGCGAGGCGGGCCGCGATGGGCAGCGAGTGGGTGACGACGGTGAGCTCGGCCTCCAGCGGGATGATGCCCGCGAGGCGGGCGATCGTCGTACCGGCGTCGAGGATCACCGTGCCCTGCATCGGCAGCTCGGCGAGGGCCGCCTTGGCGATCCGGTCCTTCTCGTCGGCCGCCGTCGACTCGCGCTCGGCGAGGTCCGGCTCGAAGTCCAGCCGCCCGGCGGGTATGGCACCGCCGTGCACCCGGCGGACGAGTCCCGCGCGGTCGAGGGCCTTCAGATCCCGGCGGATCGTCTCCGCCGTGACCTGGAACTCCTCGGCCAGTGAGATCACGTCCACCCGACCGCCGTCACGGGCCAGCCGGAGGATCTCCTGCTGCCGCTCCGGTGCGTACATGTCCGTTCGCCTCCGACCTGTGCCCGAACTTGTGGTTTCGCTCGGAGGCTACGCCCGGATTTCCGGAAAGTAAACAGGTTCGGGCATGAGGTGGACATGAACGGGCAGATGGATCATTCCGGAGGCGGCCGCGGTGTGCGGTCAGCTGTGACGCAGGTCCTTGATCTTCTTCTCGGCGGCGAGGATGGCGCGCACCAGTTCACCCCGGGCGGCCTCCTGCCGCATGGCCTGGACGAGCTGGGCGTGGTGCTCCTGGACACCGATGTGTACGGCCGCGGGGTCGGGCTCGGGCAGAGCGGTGGCGACGTAGTCCTTCACACACTCGACGACCTTCGCCAGTTCGAGCCGGACGGCCTCGGTGTGGTCGGCTATTCCCTCGATCATGTTGCCGGTCCGGGAGATCTCCGCGAAGTCGTCGGCGACGCAGGGCTTGCGGGTGAGGCCGCACTGGGCCTTGTAGAGGTCGCCGAGCCACTCGGCCGGCTTGTCGAAGTCGGTGTTCGTCTCGTCCTTGCGGCGCATCTTCCGCGTCCAGGCGAAGACCTGCCTGTGATGCCGGTACATCAAGGCCCCGAGAAGGCCAGAGACGGCGGACACCAGGAAGGTGCTGGTCATCATGCGGTGATCCGTTCGGGGATGGAGCGCGAGCGGGGAGGGTGAACGGGGAGGGTGAACAGCGTGCCGGGCCGGGTCAGACCGCGTCGGCGAGGTGACGCAGCGCGTCGACGTCGTGGACCAGGAACCTGCGGTACCGGGCCTCGACGATCCCGTGGTAGCGCAGGGTGCGGAGCGCGTTCTCCGTTGTGGATACGGCGAGTTGGAGCGCGGCCGCGATGTCCTTCTGGCCCGGGCCGGTGATGGTGATGGCGGTGGAGCCCGTCCGCGGGTCGGGGGAGCCCGCGGTGTCGGCGAGATGCGCCAGCAGCCTGCTGGTGCGCTCCAAGGGCGGCCGGGTGGTCAGGGTGTAGACGAGTTCGTCGGTGCGGTTGCGGTCCTCGAGGCTGCGCAGGAGCGCGCGCCTGATCTTGGGCCTGCCGCCCAGCAGGACATTGAAGCGGTGCGCGCGGCAGGGGATGACCACGGTCCTGGTCAGGCACCGGGTGCGGACGGCGGAGTCGGAGGTGATGAGCTTGGCCTCGCCGACCAGTTGGCCGCCGCCCCGGAACCGCGTGACGGTGGGGGCACCGGCCCAGTCGCCGAGCGGGAAGCGGTCCTGTCGTACGACGCCGTCCCAGATCATGTACACGTTCCGGTCCTCGGAGCCCATCGGCAGGTACTCGTCCTGGCCGAAGCTGCGGCCCCGCAGGTCGTCCTGGAGCAGAAAGCGCCAGTCCTCGGCCGACAGGCGGCGCAGGAAGCTTCCCTCGGGCTTTTCCTCGTGGCCCATGAGAAGGTCGGTCGGCCGGTTGGTGTCGGCGGTCGAGGGCACGCTCACTCCCCCGCACCGGCGGCCGCGTCGGCGTGTGCACCGGCGCACACACCCTGAGGCGCGCGGTGGTGACGATGTGCCACGAGCAGGGTGCCGCGGGAGCCGCGGCGCGACAGCAGGAATATGCCGTCGTCGTTGACGGTACTCATCCAGTCCAGTCCTCTTGGCGGTTACGCAGGGGAACCCCGCTGGTCAGCGAGGCTCCGGGTGGTGGGTCCGGAACTTCCGGGAGGTACGGCACCGCCCGGCTGGTGAGGCCCGGCGGGTGGAAGCGGGTGGAAACAGTGACGCGGGACAGACGGTACCCCTCGCCACGAGCGAAGAGCCAGTCGTGTTTTCGATGGCGCCCGAAGAGAATGTAGATCGTTTCGGGAACCCCTGACGGCGGGGCTTTATTACAGAAGATCGCGGGCAATTCGAAGGGGAAAGAAATCACCCTTCACCCAAACATCGATCCCGGCCGAACCGGTTATCCGCACCCTCCCCAGGGGTGTGACGGAACGGTTCTCAGGTAGCCGGGATATGACACCCGCGCAAACCGGCGGCAAAAACGAGAGGCCCCAGGGCACCACCCCTAGGACCTCCCGAAATGGTCCGGACCCACCAAGGATCAGACCGGTGCCCAGTAAACACCACGGACGCCGTTTGGGTCACTCCCCGCCTGCCGACAATGGCGCCCCGAAGGGGGATAGCCAGGCAAAACCCCCTCCAGTGGGGATTGTCACCGACAGCACACCTCTCCGCACACGCCGTCGGGACGCCCTAGCGGGCCGCGTTTTTTGTCCCCTTTGACCATGCGGGAGCAAGGCCCTTTCGCCACCCACGGGAACATGACAGTGGCATCAAGTGATAGCCACCGATCAAGAGTAAACAGATTCCGCCAACACGAGCCTGCCTGCCCGACACCCCGGCCAAACAGAAGCACGCCCGGCAAAACCCACGGAGCACGCGACTCCGACCCACTCCATTAACCGGACGCCGCCGCAGCGATTCCCTTTCGATGGCCAATCAGAGCCGACAAGAAATGCGGCGATCCGGGCCGACGGGCGGAATCCTGAACGGAAATCAATGGTTCGCCGCCGCACATCGTAAAGGTCGACAAACGAATAAGGCCACTGCTCCGGACTCCGCGCCGGCACCCCCGACGCACACCCCCGGCCCGCCCGTCACACCGACAACTCACACCCAGTCAGTTTTCTTGCGGCGCAGGTCAGTTGGGCGCACGAGACACCCGAAGTCGGCGTGTTCCCCACAGAACAGATCATTCAGGTACGTAGTACGGCGATCACCCCGGAGTACGCCGTCGAACCGCCCCGCGTACGCCTCCCCGTGAGCACCGGCGTACGCCATCATCCGGCGTTTCACGTCGAGCGCCCCGCCCCCGTGCTGCCTCGGGGCGGGGCGCTGTCGCACATCGACATCGACCGAGGGCGTCAACTCCCGCTCGGCGCGGCCGACTTCTCGACAGCCGACGCCTTGGCCGCCTCCACAGCCGCCCGTCCCGCCGCCGCACGCCCCGCCGCCGCCCTCCCCGGCAGCGCGAACATCAGCAGGAAGATCACGCCCATCACCCCGGCCACCCAACCCAGCGCGTTCTGGAAGGCGTTGACGAACGCGGGCCCCACCTCCGCCGGGGTCAGCCGGTCGCCGATCGAGCCGAAGAAGACCACCGACACCAGCCCGAGTCCCAGCGCATTGCCCATCTGCTGAACGGTGTTGATGAGCCCGGACGCCGAACCCGCGTGCTCACGCGGCACTTCGGAGAGGATCGTGTCGGTGAGCGGGGCGAAGATCAGGCCCATGCCGGCGCCCATCACGACGAGCGGGAGCGCCATCTGCCAGGAGGCGATGGCCAGTTGGTACCGGTCGGCCTCCCAGAGGTAGAGCAGCACGCCCACGACCATCACCAGCGCGCCGGTCTGGAGCACATTGCGTCCGCCGAGCCGCGGCACCAGCTTCTGCACGGACATCCCGGCCGCCACCGAGACGGCGATCGAGAACGGTACGCCGGTCAGACCCGCCCGCAGCGGGCTCCAGCCCAGCCCGATCTGCATGTACAGCGTCCAGACCAGGAAGAAGATGCCGAGCCCGATCCCGAAGACGGTCTGCACGGCGATACCCGCCGCGAAGCTCTTCACCTCGAACAGCGACAGCTCGACGAGCGGCGAACCGTCCCGCGCGGCCTTCCGCCGCTCGTACGCCACCAGCGCGGAGAAGACCCCGATCGATCCGGACATCGACACGAACCCCCAGGCGGGCCAGCCCAGTTCGTCGCCCCGGGTGAGCGGATAGAGCAGCATCAGCAGCCCGAGGGTGACCAGGGCGACGCCGACGAGGTCCAGCTTCAGGGCGCGCGGCGCCTTCGACTCGGTGATGAAACGGCTGCCGAGGATCAGGCCGGCGATCCCCACCGGCAGGTTGATCAGGAAGATCGGGCGCCATTCGAGACCGAAGAGGTTCCACTCCGTGAGCAGCGCGCCGAGCAGCGGGCCCGAGACCGCGCCCAGGCCGACGATCGCGCCGAACAGCCCGAACACCTTGCCCCGTTCGTGCGCCGGGAAGGTCGCGTGCACGATCGACAGCACCTGCGGCACCATCATCGCCGCCATCCCGCCCTGGAGGATGCGCGAGGCGACCAGCATCTCCGGGTTCGCGGCGAGGCCGCACAGCGCGGAGGCGAGCGTGAAGCCGCCGATCCCGAGGAGGAACAGCCGCTTGCGGCCGTAGATGTCACCGAGCCGCCCGCCGGTGATCAGCCCGGCGGCGAAGGCGAGCGCGTAACCGGCCGTTATCCACTGGATCTGGGCGAAGGAGGCGCCCGCGTCCCGCTGGATCGACGGGATCGCGACATTGACGATCGTGACGTCGACGAGGTCCATGAAGGCCGCGGTCATCACGATCGCGAGGGCGAACCAGCGCCGCCGGTCGGCCGCGGCGGTCACGGGGACTGCGGGGGCCGGGCTGTCCACAAGGGTTTCGGTGGAGGTCATGGCTTGAAGCTATGGCCCCATTAGGTCAGATCGTGTCCTAGTTCTACGGCATCCTCGAATCCATGACGACGACGGAGAGCTCATGACTACGACGGAGGGCTCATGACGACGGACACCCCGGCCCGGCTCCTCCAGCTCCTCTCCCTCCTCCAGACGCCCCGCGAGTGGCCCGGCGGCGAGCTGGCCGACCGGCTCGGGGTGTCCCGGCGCACGGTCCGGCGGGACATCGACCGGCTCCGCGAACTCGGCTACCCCGTGCAGGCAACGCTCGGCTCCGACGGCGGCTACCGGCTCGTCGCGGGCAAGGCGATGCCCCCGCTGGTGCTGGACGACGAGGAGGCGGTGGCGATCGCGGTCGGCCTGCGCGCGGGCGCCGGTCACGCGGTCGAGGGCGTCGACGAGGCATCCGTACGGGCACTGGCGAAGCTGGAACAGGTGCTGCCCTCGCGGCTACGGCACCGGGTCGCCACCCTCCAGGCCGCGACCACCCCGCTGACCAGTGGCGACGGCGCGAGCATCGCTCCCGAGACACTCACCGTGATGGCCTCGACGGTGGCCGGCCAGGAGCGGCTGCGCTTCGCCTACCGCGCCAAGGACGGCACCGAGTCCCGCCGCCTGACGGAGCCGTACCGCCTCGTCTCGACCGGTCGGCGCTGGTACCTCGTCGCCTACGACCTCGACCGCGAGGACTGGCGGACGTTCCGGGTCGACCGGGTGAGCCGGCCGTTCGCCACGGGTTCGCGGTTCACCCCGCGCGAGCTGCCGACCGGAAGCGCGGCGGAGTACCTGCGGCAGTCGATGTACCGGCGCCAGGAGACGTACGAGTACGTCGTGACCTTCGCCGCCCCCGCCGACGCCATCGCGGCGCGCATCCCGGCCTGGCTCGGCACCCCGGAGCCACTCGACGAGCACAGCTGCCGGCTGCGGGCCACGACCGGCGACGCGGTGCACTGGCTCGCCGTACGGCTGGCCATGCTGGGGTGTGAGTTCACGGTGCAGGAGCCGGAGGAACTGGTGCGGTACGTACGGGAGTTGGGGGAACGGCTGACTCGTGCCGGCGGTGCCTGAGCCGGGCTCAGGCGGGGCCCGGTGCTCGTCCGATCTCCGCCCACGGAAGGTGCCGCAGCACCCGCAGGTTCCGCAGCGCCAGTTCCGCGGGGCCCGCCTGCGCACCCGCTCCGGTCGACTCCTCGCCGAACGCCCAGCCCTCAACGGCCGTCCGTACGGCGACACTTGCCGCGGCGGCGGCGAAGCGCAGTTCCGGGGAGGTCACGGACGGGATCCGGGCGGCGGCGACATCGTTGCCCTTGGCCATGCGTTCCGCCAGCACCTCCCCCAGGGCGCGTTCTCCCGCCTGGCAGACCTCTGCCCACACCTTGCGCAGGCCGGAGTTGGACTCCGCCATGCGGATCAGCGGGCGGACCCAGGTCCAGGAGTTGACGGAGACGCCCACCCCGGGGGTCAGCGTGTGGCGTACCCCGTGTTCCAGGGCCTCCGGCACCGACAGTGCGGGCGGGGCCGCGCGGACCGCCTCCGCCCAGCGCTCGGCGCCGGCCGCGTAGAGCGGGGCGACGGCCTCTTCCTTGGTGGCGAAGTAGCGGTAGAAGGTGCGGGGGGCGATGCCCGCGGACTGGGCGATGTCCTCGGCGCGGGTGGCCCGCAGCCCGTGTCTCACGAAGAGTCCGGCCGCCGCCCGGGCGATCTCCATCCGGGTCTCGGCCTTGCGCCGCTCGGTCAGCGAGAGCGGTGCGGAGGGGCCGGAGAAGGGGGCGGAGGGGCCGGAGTGGGAAGTCGGGCTGGAATCCGGTGCTGGGGTGGGGCTGCTCACACCGGCAGGCTATGCCTCTGTGGCACAATCTGCCATTCGGCGGGCCACCCCGGGGTTCAGGTACGGGGTGCCCCGCCATCCCGGCGTGCCCGCGCCGCACCGACCCCGCATGCGAAAAGAACCGGGCCCCGACGCCTGGGGGGTAGGCGCCGAAGCCCGGTTCGGGAGAGTCCCGGCGCCGGGGGGGGGTGGTGCGTCGGGACTTGGCTCAGGGGGTCTCGGGGCATGGCCCCGGACCCGAACTCCTGGGCCCTGAAGTCTTGTTCCCAGGGCTCAGCAGCTTGAAGCGGCGTTACACAGCCATGTTCGCGCGGCCTCCCGCCACCGGGCGTACGCGGTCCGGCGCGCACCTCGTTCGTACGCGCCCCCGCGTCCACCGGGCGGGGCCCGGAGGCCGGGGACTCACGCCCCCGGCACAGCTCCCGCCGTGCGCACAGCCGCTTCCGCCGTGCGCACAGCCGCTCCGGCCACGCTCACGACCGCTTACGCCGCCGCGTCGAAGCCGGTCTGGCTGGCCAGCTTCTTCAACTCCAGCAGTGCGTGCTTCTCGATCTGGCGGATCCGCTCGCGGGTCAGGCCGTGCTCCTTGCCGACCTCGGTGAGCGTGCGCTCCCGGCCGTCCTCCATGCCGTACCGCATCTTGATGATGGAGGCCGTGCGCTGGTCGAGGCGGCCGATCAGGTCGTCCAGTTCCTCGCTGCGCAGGAGGGTCATCACGGACTGCTCGGGCGAGACCGCGGAGGTGTCCTCCAGGAGGTCACCGAACTGCGTGTCGCCGTCGTCGTCCACCGACATGTTCAGCGAGACCGGGTCACGCGCCCAGTCCAGGACGTTCGTCACGCGCTCGGGGGTGGTGTCCAACTCGGCGGCGATCTCCGCGTGTTCGGGCTCCCGCCCGTTCTTGCGGTTGAACTCGCGCTGCACCCGGCGGATCCGGCCCAGCTCCTCCACGAGGTGGACGGGCAGGCGGATGGTCCGGGACTGGTCGGCGATCGAGCGGGTGATGGCCTGGCGGATCCACCAGGTCGCGTACGTCGAGAACTTGAAGCCCTTGCGGTAGTCGAACTTCTCGACGGCGCGCACCAGGCCCGCGTTGCCCTCCTGGATCAGGTCGAGGAGGGGCAGGCCGCTACGGGGGTAACGGCGGGCCACGGCCACGACCAGACGGAGGTTGGATCGGATGAAGACGTCCTTGGCACGCTCCCCTTCGGCGACCAGGGCCTCCAGCTCGGCGCGGGTGGCGTCCGCCTGGGACTTCTCCTCGCCCTCAAGGACCTGGCGCGCGAACACGCCCGCTTCGATGGTCTGCGAAAGCTCGACTTCCTTGGCGGCGTCGAGCAGCGGTGTGCGCGCGATTTCGTCGAGATACATGCCGACCAGGTCGCGGTCGGCGATCTCGCCGCCATGGGCGCGAACACTGCGCGCCACGCCGGAGGTCTCGCCGGAGGCGGACTTACGACGGGCGACGGCACGGGTTGCCATGCGTGCTCCCTTGCGAATGGGGGTCCCCCCAGGCCCTTTGGCACTGGGGGAGGGTCAGCAGGTGTTCGTCCGATGCTGTGGCACTTGTCCGGTGACTCTTCTCGTGTGCCCTGCATCTGATGGAAACAACGACTGGAATCCGGACAGAATTCCCAACCCGCTCCCCTATTTTTCTGATCTTGCAGTACCCTGTCCGGCCACAAGGGGGTAACGATGCCGTCGGAACATACAGAGGTGCAGGTCAGGCCAGGAGTCGAGAGTGACCTCGACGCCCTCACCGAGCTCTACAACCACTACGTACGCGAGACCCCGATCACCTTCGACACCGTCCCCTTCACGCCGGAGGAGCGTCGCCCTTGGCTGCTCTCCCACCCTGAAGACGGGCCATACCGCCTGAAGGTTGCCGTGGACGGGACCTTCCAAGGGAACTCACAGCGAATCCTCGGCTATGCCACATCCAGCCCTTACCGGGTGAAGCCCGCCTACTCGACCTCGGTGGAGGTCACGGTCTACCTCGCCCCGGACTTCGGCGGCCGGGGTATCGGCACCCTGCTCTACAAGGCGCTGTTCGAGGCCCTGGAGACCGAGGACGTGCACCGGGCGTACGCGGGCATCGCGCAGCCCAACGAAGCGTCCACGCGGCTGCATGAACGCTTCGGGTTCCGGTACATCGGCGTCCACCGGGAGGTGGGCCGCAAGTTCGGCCGCTACTGGGATGTCGCCTGGCACGAGAAGGAGTTGTAGCCCTTCCCGAAGGGAAGGGCCTTTCGACCCGGGCTCGGCCTCAGCTTCAGCCGAACTGCACCGACCGCTTCGCCATCCCCATCCAGAACCCGTCGATCACGGACGGGTTCAGGGCCTCCGGCGTATCCAGCTCACCGCCCGCGTCCGCCGCGCCCAGAGTGACGAACAGCGGGGCGAAGTGCTCGGTGCGGGGATGGGCGTAGCGCCCGGCCGGTGCCTTGTGGAGGAAGTCCAGCAGGCCGTCCCAGTCCCGGGACTCCAGCGCGCGCCGGCCCCAGTCGTCGAACTCGGAGGACCAGGTCGGCACGCCCCCGCCGGTGTGGCGCAGTGCGGCCAGGTTGTGGGTGAAGAAGCCGGAGCCGACGATCAGGACGCCCTCGTCGCGCAGCGGGGCGAGCTTGCGGCCGATGTCCATCAGCTTCGCCGGGTCGAGGGTCGGCATGGACACCTGGAGGACCGGGATGTCGGCGGCCGGGAACATCTCGACGAGCGGGACGTACGCCCCGTGGTCGAGGCCGCGGTCCGGGACGTCCTGCACGGGGATACCCGGGGCGCGCAGCAACTTCCGTACGGACTCGGCGAGTTCGGGGGCGCCCGGGGCGTCGTAGCGGACCTGGTAGTAGTGCTCGGGGAAGCCCCAGAAGTCGTAGACCAGGGGGACGGGGTCGACCGCGCCGAGGGCGAGGGGGGCCTCCTCCCAGTGGGCGGAGACCATGAGGATCGCCTTGGGGCGGGGGAGGTCGGCGGACCAGGCGGCGAGTTCGCCGGGCCAGATCGGGTCGTCCGCGAGGGGCGGGGCGCCGTGGCTGAGATAGAGGGCGGGCATGCGCTCCGGTGCGGCGGTGGACATGACGGTCACTCCCCTGGGTCGAACCTTGGTCGAACTCGGTACCCGAACTCGATGCTTGAACTCTCAAACTTCCCGAGCGAGAGCTTACGCCCCATTTGTTTAACCTTCAAGGAGAGCTCTCGTACAGTGGAGTGCATGAACACGGCACCCGCACCCGCTGACGCAGCGGCACCCTCCGACGAACCCCGCTGGCTCACCGCCGAGGAGCAGCGCGTCTGGCGTTTCTACATGCACGCCAGCACCCTCCTGGAGGACCATCTGGACCGCCAGCTCCAGCGGGACGCGGGCATGCCGCACATCTACTACGGCCTGCTCGTGCAGCTCGCCGAGGCGCCGCGCCGCCGGCTGCGGATGACCGAGCTGGCCATGAACGCGAAGATCACCCGCTCCCGGCTCTCGCACGCGATCGCGCGCCTGGAGAAGAACGGGTGGGTGCGCCGCGAGGACTGCCCCTCCGACAAGCGCGGCCAGTTCGCGGTGCTGACCGACGAGGGCTACGGCGTGCTGCGGCGCACCGCGCCGGGCCATGTGGCCGCCGTACGGCAGGCGTTGTTCGAGCGGCTGACCCCGGAACAGCAGAAGTCCCTCGGCGAGATCATGGAGATCGTCACCGAGGGACTTCAGCCGAACGAAGCGGGTGCGGACCTGCCCTGGCTCCGCTGAGCCGCTCAACTCAGGCGAGAACCAGGGCAGTTCCTGGGAGTCGTACGTACGGGGCGTCCCCTTCCCCGTACGTACGGATGGTGCGAAGGGGGTACGACCGGGTCGGGCGTCGTCAGTGGGCGACGACCGGGATCTTGAACTCGTCCTCGACACCGTCACCGTCACCGGAGGCGACCGGGTCGGAACCCTGCTTGCCGGCGTTGACGAGGACCGAGACGATGACCGCGGCCGTCACCAACATGCCGACGGCGAACCAGATGGCGTTGGTGTAGCCGTGCACCTGGCCCTGCAGCGCGACGAGCTGCTGCTGGGTCTTGGAGGCGCCCGCACCGGCGATGTGGTCCTTGACGTACGCGGTCGTCGCGGACGCGGCGATCGTGTTCAGCAGGGCCGTACCGATCGCGCCGCCCACCTGCTGCGAGGTGTTGACCATCGCGGAGGCGACACCCGCGTCCCGGGGCTCGACGCCCAGGGTGGCCAGGGACATGGCCGGCATGAACGCCGTACCCATGCCGAGGCCGAGCAGCAGCATCGCGGGCAGGATGATCGAGGCGTACGACGAGCCGATCTCCAGCTGGGTCATCAGGAGCATGCCGACCGCGGCGACCAGGAAGCCGGGACCCATGAGCAGGCGGGCCGGCAGGCGGGTCATCAGGCGGGTGCCGATCTGGGTCGAGCCGACCATCATGCCGACGATCATCGGCATGAAGGCGAAGCCGGTCTTGATCGGCGAGAAGCCCTTCACGACCTGCAGGTAGTAGGTGAGGAAGAGGAACGTGCCGAACATCGCGATGATGGCGATGCCGAGCGACAGGTAGATACCGCCGCGGTTGCGGTCGGTGATCACGCGCAGCGGCAGCAGCGGGGCCTTGACCCTGGACTCGACGATCACGAACGAGACCAGCAGGACGGCCGACGCGATGAAGAGCGCGATGGTGGAGGAGTCGCCCCAGCCGTTGGACTCGGCGCGGGTGAAGCCGTAGACGAGCGAGACCAGGCCGAGGGTCGACAGGAGCACGCCGGGGATGTCGAGCGGGTTGCGGTTGCGGCCGCCCGCCGGCTCTCGGATGACGAAGTACGCGCCGAGCGCGGCGACGATCGCGAACGGGATGTTCACGAAGAACGTCCAGCGCCAGTCCAGGTACTCGGTCAGCACACCGCCGAGGATGAAGCCGACGGCGCCGCCGCCACCGGCGATCGCGCCGTAGATGCCGAACGCCTTGGCACGCTCCTTGGCGTCCGTGAACATCACGGCGAGCAGGGAGAGCGCGGCGGGCGCGAGCAGGGCGCCGAACGCGCCCTGGAGGGCACGGGCGCCGAACATCATGGCGCCGGTGGTGGCGACACCGCCGAGCGCGGACGCGGCGGCGAAGCCGGTCAGACCGACGACGAAGGCGCGCTTGCGGCCCCACAGGTCGGCTATACGACCGCCGAAGAGCAGCAGACCACCGAAGGCGAGGGCGTAGGCCGTGACGACCCACTGCCGGTTGCCGTCGGAGATGCCCAGGTCGGTCTGGGCGGACGGGAGGGCGATGTTCACGATGGTCGCGTCCAGCACGACCATCAGCTGGGCGAGCGCGATGAACGCGAGCGCCTTCCAGCGGTTGGAATGGGCTTCGTGCTCGGCCTCGGAGGCCTTGTCGCCCTTGTCGAGAGCGCCTGGGGCGCTTCGAGCTGATTCAGACATGGTGGTACCCACTTCGGGACTTCGTGACGGAAAAATACGGAAGAAGAACGTCGAAGAACGCGGAGAACGTGATCGGGGACGGCTCGTCTACGTCGACGAGAGCCGGAAGTCTGTTGTTGAGACAGGCGTGATGCTCTGAACTAATCGGTCAGGGCTGCCGGAGATCCTCCATGGTCGCGGCGGTGCCGGGCAGGACCGAGCGGGCCGGGGCCCGCAGTCCGTCCAGGAACAGCTGCAGGTGTCGGTGTACGAAGCGGTCGGCGCTGAGGCAGCCGGTGCCGGCCGGGGGCCGGCTGAGCTGGGCCACGGCGACCATCAGATCGCCGACACCCACGTCGGACCGGAGCTGCCCGGCCCTCCTGGCCCGTTCCATGACCTCGTCGATGAGCTCCTCGACCCGCTCGCGGGCGGCTTCCAGATCCGGGTGGAACTGGTCGAAGGTGCTGGAGATCATCGGGCACAGCGCGCTGATCCGCTCGTCCGCGGAGACGTGCACGAAGCGCTCCAGAGCGGCGAAGGCGTCGCCGGTCTCGTTGAGCGCCTGTTCGGCGGCCTCCGCCGTACGGTCCATGACCGAGACGACGACCTCGCGGACGAGGGCGTCACGGTCCGGGAAGTTGCGGTAGAGCGTGGCGTTGCCGACGCCGGCCCGGCGGGCGATCTCGTCGAGCGGCACATCGGGGCCGAACTCGACGAACATCTCGCGGGCGGCGGTGACGATCCGCTCCCGGTTGCGCAAAGCGTCGGCGCGCGGCCGGGTCACCTTTCGCTGTACGGGGGTCATCGCGGTCGTCACGGCGAACTCCTGAAGGTCTTGGACTGCTGAGGCGATCCGGGGACGGAATCCCCGTTTCGCTCGGACACATGGCTAAACGGGGAGACGCTCCCCGGTTATTTCCACCTCCGCGATTGTTCTGATGTGACCTGACTCACATTCGCCGGGATCCCAGTTCGGATCTTCGCCCGGCGCTCCCGCGGGGGCTCCCCGTTCGGCCCCCTACCAGCGAGAACCACACGGTCGGTCTCCTCCAGCGCGCGCCCTCGCAGCACACGACACAGGGTGATCGAAAGGGTGCAGCCGGAGACCGGCGGCTGCCGTTGGCGCGAAGGGTCCCTGCATGCAGCCCAGCCGTCGGATACGCCCGCGCCGCGTGGCCGCCCTCGCGTCCGTGACCGTCCTGACCCTCGCGGTCAGCACCTCGGCCGGTACCGGACACCTCACCCCGGGCACCATGACGGCGGCGGGCCCGGTCGCGCTCGCCCGCACCTCCGCACTCGGCTCCTGCATGATCAACGGCCCCCTGGACGTCCAGATGTCCGAGGGCATCCCCACCCCCGGCGGCTACTCCCGCTCCACCGGCACGGTCCACGCCCTGACCCTGATGGTCGACTTCTCCGACGCCCCCGGCGAGGGCACCGCCATGGACCGGTACCGCGAGTTCTTCCCCAAGACCCAGGAGTGGTTCGCCACCAGCTCCTACGGCCGCCTCGACTACCGCCCCGAGACCCCGGTCACCCACTGGCTCCGCATGCCCAAGCCCTTCAGGTCCTACGGCATAGAGCGCGGCGCGCCCTTCGACCCCGGGTACCGGCAGCTCGTCCAGGACATCGTGGCCGCGGCGGACCCGACGGTGGACTTCCGCCAGTACGACCTCCTGAACGTCCTGGTCACCCCGAACGCGGGCCCCTCCGCCCTGGACACAGTCCTGTCGGTGACGTTCGCGGGAAACACGGAAGCCCCGGTCGCCGACGGCGTCCCGGTCTCGAACGCCTCCTTCGTCTACTCCCGCCAGGACGACGGCTCCGGCTCCTACGCCCAGACCGGCTACCGCGTCCTCCCCCACGAGAACGGCCACGTCTTCGGCCTGCCCGACCTCTACACCCAGGAGGGCGGGGGCGCGGTCGGCCACTGGGACATCATGAGCGAGGACTGGGGCGCCAACAACGACTTCCTCGGCTGGCACAAGTGGAAACTCGGCTGGCTGGACCCGTCCCAGGTCAACTGCGCGATGACCAGGGGCACTTCGGAGTACACCCTGACTCCGCTGGAACACCCCGGCACCGATGGCACCCGCCTGATCTTCGTCCCCCTCACCCGACGGACGGGCTACGCCCTGGAGCTGCGCACCCGCGAGGGCAACGACGAGGCGGTGTGCCGCCCGGGCGTCCTCATCTACAAGGTGGAGGCGGACGTCGACACGGGCATGGGTCCGGTGAAGGTGTACGACGCGCACAGGGACAGCGGAGGCTGCACCCGAAGCCCCAACGTCCACGCCGAGTTGTCGGACGCGCCGTTCGGGGCGGGGGAATCGTTCAGTGATCCACGGACGGGGGTTCGGGTCGCGGTCACGGGGGCGGATGCCGCCGGGGACTATGGGGTGACGGTGACGCGGACGCGGTAGCAGTGCCGGCCTCGGGCTTACCGTAGGGCTGCCGAGACCGCCGCACCGGAGAATCGATGCCCGCAGACACCGCCGACGCCCGTCCGCTCACCGAACCCATGCCCGCCGAGGCGGTCGCGCCGCTGATCCGCGGGGTCGCGGTGGTGCGTCAACTGACCGATGCGGGTGGCGTGTTGAGCCTCAGCGGGCTCGAACGGGCCACCGGGCTCGCCCGTTCCACGGTCGACCGGATCACCGCGACGCTCGCACGCATGGGGTACGTCCGTCTCGACGGCCGGGACGCGGTTCTCACCCCTCGGGTCATGGAGCTGGGCAACGCCTATCTCGCCGCCCTGCGCCTGCCCTCGCTCCTCGACGCCCGCGCGGACGCCCTGGCCGACGAGTTGGACGAGTCGGTGTCGCTCGCGGTCGCCGACCGGGACGGCATCCGGTTCATCCACCAGGCGACCCGCCGCCGCGCGATGTCCCTCAGCTTCCGCATCGGCGACCTGCTGCCGGCCGAACGCACCGCGCCGGGACCGCTGTTCGCGACGGAGTGGACGGAGCGGGAGTGGCGGCGCTGGCGGGAGCGGCGGGCCGCTGATCCGACGGACACGGGGTTTCCGGCCCTTCCCGTACGGTCGTCGCCCGGGCCCGACTTCGAGCGGTCGGCCGTACAGGCACGCCAGAACGGCTACGCACTGGACGACCAGTTGATCGAACCGGGGCTGGTGGCGGTGTCCGTACCCGTACGGGATCCGCGTACCGGCACGATCGCGTGCGTGGCGAGCGTCGTGAGCCACACGAGCCGGCACACGGCGGAGGATCTGCGCAACTCCCTTCTGCCGAGGCTGCGTTCGGCGGTACGGGCGATGGAGGAGGACCTGCGCGAGGCGTCCCAGGGGGAGCCCGTCGCCGCCCCCTCCGGACTCGCGACCTGGACGGGGGCGTCCAAGCAGGAACTGGGCCGGGAGTTCGTCGAGTCCCTGGCCCGCGGCCTGACGGTCCTGACGGCGTTCGGCGAGGGCCGCGCGGAACTGACCCTGACGGAGGTCGCCCAGGCGACGGGCCTGGCGCGGGCGACGGCCCGCAGGGCGCTGATCACATACGAGCACCTGGGCCTGATCGCCCCGTCCGGCGACCGCCGTTTCGCCCTCACACCCCGGGTCCTGTCCCTCGGCTTCCCGCCCCTCTCCCGTACGACCCTCCCCGACCTGGCGCTCCCCCACCTCACCGCCCTCGCGACCCGCATCCACGAGTCGGCGTCCCTGGCGATCCTCGTGGGCCACGACATCCAGTACACGGCCCGGGTCGCCACGAGCCGGGTGATGAGCGTGAACATCGCGGTCGGCACGCGTTTCCCGGCGTACGCGACGGCACTGGGCCGCGTGCTGCTGGCCGACGCGGAACGCCCGGACCCGGGTGAGCTGCGCCCCCTGACCCCGCGCACGCTGACGGACCCCGCGGCCCTGGCAACGGCCCTGGAGACGGTCCGTTCCCAGGGCTACGCCCTGGTCGACGAGGAGCTGGAGGCGGGCCTGCGCTCGATCGCGGTACCGGTCCGCGACCGCACGGGCCGGGTGGTGGCCGCCCTGAACACGGCGACCCATGTGACCGGCCGGACGGTCGAGGAGTACGTCCGGGACATCCTCCCGGCGCTGACCGAGACGGCGACCGCCATCGAGGCGGATGTGCGGGTGGCGGGGCGCTTCACAGGGCTGTCGGCGTCCTGAGCCGGGAGCCCGCCCGTGCCCTGCCCTCCCACCCCGAACCACCCCGCCCAAATCCGCTACCCTGTCCTGGACCGCCTTCCGGGGCGATCGGTCCCGCCTTCGTAGCTCAGGGGATAGAGCACGGCTCTCCTAAAGCCGGTGTCGCAGGTTCGAATCCTGCCGAGGGCACAGCGTAGATCGAGCCAAGGCCCAGGTCCCGGAGCACGTCTCCGGACCTGGGCCTTACTCCTTCGTTTCTACGCCTGCGAAGACGGTTCCATCCCAGGCAGACGAAACGGACGCCTGCACCGACTTGAGGCGGTCAGGGTCCGGCTCCGGCCGTGTTGGACGTACGGCTGATCACACCCATAGGTTCGGGACATGGGAGATGTCTCGCGCCGACGCCTGATCCTCCTCGACGCGGCGGCGGCCCTCGTGTTCGCGCTGCTTCCGCAACTGACGCCGGTACGGCCCGACAGCGGCGGCGGGCCCGCCGGGCTCACCATGTCGCTGCTCCCGCTCGCCACCGCGCTGCCGCTCGCCGTACGGCGGCTGTGGCCCGTCCCGGTGTTCGCGACCGTCCTCGTCGCGTGCTGCGTGGCGCTGGCCGCCGGTCTCGGCCCTGTCGTCTTCCTCGCCGCCGCCTACGCCCTGTACCTGGTCGCGGCGACACGGCGACGACAGCCGGCGCGGTCGGCCGTGGTCGTCGGCGGGGCGAGCACGGCGGGCGCGGCCCTGCTGACGATCACGGGCGGGCAGCACTACTCGGGCGGCACCCTGGCGGTGCAACTGCTGTTCGGGATGCTGATGTTGGGGGCGACGTGGGCCGCGGGGACGGCCGTACGGGAGCGGCGCGAGAGCCTGCGGCGGACCATCGCGCAGGCGGCCGAGCAGGCCAAGGTCGAAGAGCGCATGAGGATCGCCCGGGACATCCACGACGTCGTGACCCACAGCGTGGGCCTGATCGCCGTCAAGGCCGGGGTCGCCAACCACGTCATCGCCACCCGCCCCGAGGAGGCCAGGGAGGCCCTCACCGTCATCGAGGACATCAGCCGCGGGGCGCTGCGCGACATGCGGGCCACCCTCAGGGTGCTGCGCCGGGAACACGTCGACCAGCCGCAGGACCTCCAGCCGGTCCACGGACTGTCGGACCTGCCCTCCCTGGTCCGTACGGCCGAGGCGGCGGGCGTCCGCGTCGACCTGCGCTCCGACTGTGCGGAGGAACCGCCCGACGGGGTCGCGCTGACCGCGTTCCGGATCGTCCAGGAGGCGCTGACCAACGTCGTCAAACACGCTGCCCCGACCCGCTGCCTGGTCAGCGTCACCGCGCGGGACGGCGTGCTGACGATCGGCGTCGACGACGACGGCCCCGGGCCCGGGCACAGGCCGACCGTGCCCGGCGGCGCCATGGGGCTCGTCGGGATGAGGGAACGGGCCGTCGCGCACGGCGGAACCCTCACCGCGGGCCCCGGCCCCGGCACGGGCACAGGCACGGGCTTCCGGATCCTCGCGACGCTGCCGTACTAGCGGCACTCGGATCGTCCCGCGTCGCCGTACCGGTGGCACGCCGACGGCCATACGTCCCGCCCATCGCATATGGCTGGCCGAAACGGACTCATACCTCGGTATGGGTCCGGGCCGCCGAACCGGTCCGTGGCGTCCCGACCCCGGTCCGATGTGCGGTGCGGCCCCCGCGGCCAGACTCGTCGGGTGATCGACGTCCAGAACCTGACCAAGCGGTACGGGCCGGCCACCGTGGTGGACGGCCTGACCTTCACGGTGCGGCCCGGAGCCGTCACCGGCTTCCTCGGCCCCAACGGCGCCGGGAAGTCGACCACCCTGCGGATGCTGCTGGGCCTGACCCGCCCCGACACCGGAACCGCCCGGATCGACGGGCAGGCCTACGGCGAACTGACCTACCCCCTCCGGCACGTCGGCGCCCTGCTGGAGACCTCGGCCCCGCATCGCGGCCTGACCGCGCGCGACCATCTGCGCTGGCTCGCCCAGAGCAACCGGATCGCCCCCGGCCGGGTCGCCGAGGTCCTGGAGGCGGTCGGGCTCGCGGACGCGGCCCGGCGCCGGACCGGCACCTTCTCCCTCGGCATGGGCCGGCGGCTGGGCCTGGCCGCCGCGCT
Organism: Streptomyces prunicolor; assembly: GCF_045162825.1. Taxonomy (NCBI): domain Bacteria; kingdom Bacillati; phylum Actinomycetota; class Actinomycetes; order Kitasatosporales; family Streptomycetaceae; genus Streptomyces; species Streptomyces prunicolor. The sequence goes on from NZ_CP108676.1 coordinate 4,595,760, forward strand.
CCTCGGCGACCCGCCCGTGCTGGTACTCGACGAACCGGTCAACGGCCTGGACACCGAGGGCATCCGCCGGCTGCGCGACCTGCTGCGCTCGATGGCCGCCGAGGGCCGTACCGTCCTCATCTCCAGCCATCTGATGAGCGAGATGGCCCTGGTCGCCGATCACCTGGTCGTCATCAGCGGGGGCCGGCTCCTCGCGGACACCGAGATGTCGGACTTCATCGAGCGCCACGGGCGATCGTACGTCCGGGTCCGCACCCCCGAACCCGACCGGCTGGCGCGGGAGTTGACGGGCGCCGGGGCCACCGTGACCCGAATTCCCGGCGGTGGCCTGGACGTTGTGGGCCTGGCGGCCGCGGACGTCAGCCGGATCGCCGCGGCAGGCGGCTTCCCGCTGGACGAACTCGGCACCCACGCCGGGTCGTTGGAGGAGACCTTCCTCGACGTCATCGCAGCCGGCACCCTCGGCACGAAGGGCGGGAACACCCATGCATGAGACGCTCGCGGCCGTCCGCGCCGAGACCACCAAGCTGCGCGGCATCCGCGGCACCCAGCTCGCGCTGCTGCTGTTCGCCGCGGTCAGCGTGCTCATCGCCGCCCTCGACGGCTGGTCCGCGAAGAACGCGCTGGAGTCCGACAACCCGAGCCTGCGTTCCGACTTCACCCCGGAGCAGGCCGGTCTCGACGGCGTCCTCTACGGCCAGTTGGCGCTGATCGTGTTCGGTGTGCTCGTCGTCACCAGCGAGTACACCTCCGGCATGATCCGGGTCTCGCTGCTCGCCGTACCCCGGCGCGGGCGGCTCTACCTGGCGAAGACGATCGTCACCGCCGGCGCGGCGATGGCCGTCTCCCTCCCGGTCACCGTTGTCGGCTACCTGGTCACGCAGGCGGCCCTCGGGTCCCACGGTTCCTCGCTCGGTGCGAGCGGTGTCCCTCGCGCCCTGGTCGGCGCGGTCGTCCATCTGACCCTGATGTGCCTGTTCGCGGCCGGTATCGCGGCGATCGCCCGCAACGCCGTCGTACCGCTGGCCGTGCTGCTGCCGATGGTGCTCGCCGGAACGCACATCCTGTCCCTCATCGGCGCGACCAAGGAGATGGCCCGGTACTTCCCCGACCAGGCGGGAAACGAGCTGCTCACCGTCCGCTCCCCGCACACGGCCTTCGGCTTCACGGTGCTGCTCGCCTGGACGCTCGCCGCCCTCGGCTGGGGCTGGCTGCGCCAGCGCCGGTGGGACAGCTGACAGGACCGGCAGGGGACATCTGCCCCATGCCCTGGGACAGCCCGCCCCGTAGCCCTTGGGACAGCCCGCCTCCACCCGGTCGTGCGGCACGACGCTCGGCGCGGTGGCCGACGGCACGGCGGAGCTGCCGCTGGACGTGGCGTGAAGTGCCTTGCTGGTCGGGCGAGTTGACGAAGAGGCCGGGCTAACATGCCCCACACCACCAAGTTCCACGAGCGGACGAGGAACCGGAGAACACGCATGGCCGAGGCGATCCGGGTGCTGATCGCGGACGACCAGGCACTGCTGCGCGGGAGCTTCCGGGTCCTCGTCGACTCCACCCCCGGCATGGAGGTCGTCGGTGAGGCGGGCGACGGCGCCGAGGCGGTCCGGCTCGCCCGCGAACTCGCCCCGGACGTCGTCCTGATGGACCTCCGGATGCCGGTCCTCGACGGCATCGCGGCCACCCGGGAGATCTGCTCCGACGAGACGCTGACCGGTGTCCGGGTGCTGGCCCTGACCATGTTCGACATGGACGAGTACGTCTACCCGGCCCTCCAGGCGGGCGCCGGCGGCTTCATGCTGAAGGACGCCTCACCGTCCGACCTGGTCGACGGCATCCGGGTCATCGCCACGGGCGAGGGCGTACTGGCCCCGACGGTCACCCGCCGCGTCATCGCCAACTTCTCCCGCCGCGGCGAGACCCCGCGACCCGCACCCCGCCTCGTCGGCCTCACCAAACGCGAACACGAAGTCCTCGTCCTGATCGCCAACGGCCTGTCCAACGCCGAGATCTCCGAACACCTCACCATCAGCATGCCGACCGTGAAAACCCACATCGGCAGCCTTCTGGCCAAACTGCCCGCCCGGAACCGCGCACAGCTGGTCATCATCGCGTACGAGAGCGGGTTGGCGGAGCGGGGGATGCCTACGTGAGGGCGGCGAGCGGGGCACGGAGCACGCCGTAAACCCGCAGGACAACTCCCGCCCCCGCCCACCACAATCCACCGGCAACGCGTACGACGCGCTCGCCTGTCTCTTCGGGGTGCGCAACTCCTACGGGTTCCGGCCGCCGGCCGAGGGCGGGGGCTGCCGGTGGACGCGTCCGGCGAGGTGCGCGCCGCCTTCGCCGGGTACGGCGGGCCCGACCACGTCCACAGCACCACCTGGATCACCGGGGACGAACTGGCCGACGCCGACCGGGACGAGACCGACCGTTCCGGCTACGGAACCTTCGCCGTGTCCACGGGCTCAGCAGCCGTCCCCTCCGTCTCCGCCAACGCCCGGTTCCGCCGCACCGACGACCAGAACGACCAGCCGATCAGCACCACGCCCACCAGCCCCGTGATGACCTCGTTGATCTGGTACTGGATGGTGACCATGAGGATCACCGCCAGGGCGCCGATCGCGTAGTGGGCGCCGTGCTCCAGGTAGACGTAGTCGTCCAGGGTGCCCTGGCGGACCAGGTACACCGTCAGGGAACGGACGTACATCGCTCCGATGCCCAGCCCCAGGGCCATCAGCACGATGTCGTTGGTGATGGCGAACGCGCCGATCACGCCGTCGAAGGAGAAGGAGGCGTCGAGGACTTCGAGGTACAGGAACATGAAGAACGCGGCCTGGCCTGCCAGTACCACCGCCGAGCGCTCGCTCTCCCGCTCCCGTTCCTCCTCCGCCTCCAACCGGTCCTCGAAGAAGCCCGAGAGGCCGCCGACGATCATGTACGTGATCAGGCCGGCGATGCCGGAGATCAGGACCGTCTGGGCCTTGTCCGCGTGGGCGCCGCCGTGTTGGTGGGCGTGGGCCGCGAAGGTGAACGAGGTGATCAGGAGGACGATCAGGGCGATGCAGACCGACAGCATGTCGACCTTGCCGAGCTTGGCCAGGGGGCGTTCCAGCCAAGCCAGCCACTTGATGTCGCGGTCCTCGAAGATGAAGTCCAGGAAGATCATCAGCAGGAACATGCCGCCGAAGGCCGCGATCGCCGGGTGAGCGTCGGTGACCAGCTGTTGGTAGCGGTCCTTGTCGGTCAGGGCCAGGTCCACCGCGTCGAACGGGTTCTTCTTCGCCGTGACCGCGACGATCACCACCGGGAAGGCGAGGCGCATCCCGAAGACCGCGATCAGGACGCCGATCGTGAGGAAGATCTTCTGCCAGAAGGCCGACATCTTCTTCAGGATCCCGGCGTTGACCACCGCGTTGTCGAACGACAGCGAGATCTCCAGGACCGCCAGGATCGCGATGACGCCGAACGCCGTCCAACCGCCGTACCAGACTCCCAGGGCCAGGCCGAGCGCGGTGACCGCGAACGACCAGCGGAAGGTCTTCAGGAGCACGGGTTGCCCCTTCCTGTTGTCGCGCGGTCGCCCGCGGGCCGGGCACAACAGCCCTGACCATCATCGGCGTTGTCTACCACGACCGCCTGTCGTACAGGTGACGGGGGCAGGCTCGCGGGGCGCGAAAAGGGCCCCCGACCTTCCGGTCCGGGGCCCCGAGCCGACACGTCGCCGCGCCGTCACTTCTTCGGCGGCACCTTGCCCGTCGTACGCAGCGTGCCCACCGTTTTGAGGAGGCGGTCCGCCGGGTCGCGCAGGGACTGGTGGGCCAGGACCGTGTTGCGCAGGCCGCGGACCGGGCGGCGCCAGAGGCGGTGGGCCGCCGCGACCGGGTGGGGGCGGGTGGCGAAGCCCTCGGCGACGCGCAGTTCGCGCGTCTTGAGCCAGTCCTTCCACTCCTTGTCGCCGCGCCCCAGGTCCATGAGCCGTACGCCGTGCCGGCCCGCCTCCTCGGCCATCCTGAGGTGCATGATCAACCCCGGTGAGTAGTACCGGAGTTCGGGGTCGTACGCCGTGAACCACGCGGCGAACAGGGTGCGGGACGTCGGGCCGAAGTGGGCCGCCACGGGACGGTCCCCGGCGTAGAGGACCGACAGAATGCCGGTGAAGTGTTCCTCGCGGACGTGGAACAGGTGGTCCACCAGGTCCACGATCCACGGGCGCGCGAAACGGTCCATGCGGCCGGTCCTGCGGTACTGCGCCGACTTCCAACGCATCAGCGTGTGCAGGACTTTGGGGTCGCGTTCGTCGTAGACGAAGCGCATCTCACCCAGGTCGCGGCCGAGGCGGCGTTCCTTCTTCAGGGTCGTCTTGGCGATGCCCGGGTACGCGCCGCGCAGCCACTCGGGGTAGGGGACCTCGCCGTCGCCGTCCTTCAGGTCGATCACCGGGGACGCGAAGGTGCCGGTGACATGGCGGCCGAACGGCTGTTGTTCCTCGACGAGATGGTCGAACTCGAAGACCGACAGGCCGCAGGCCCGCAGGAGTTGCTGGACGTCCCAGGTGACACCGGGCCGGTGCACCAGTGCCTGGCAGTCGGAGAGGCCGAGGCCGATGGCCCGGCCGACGCCGACAGGGTTGCGCTCGTACGGGAAGAAGCCGACCGGCTCCCCGCCCTCGTGCAGAACCGCCACCTGCGCACCGCCGCGGTGGCGGCCGACACCGTCCGCAAACTCCGGTGCCAGGAAAGGGTTCGCATAGTCCGGCGACTCGTCCATCGCCTTGTGCCAGGCCTGGCGGAGCGTGGTGGTGAGCTCCTCCGGTCTGTGGATCGTGATGTCCGCCTTACCGGCGGATCGCATGGATCGCATGGGCGACCGTCCCCCCACTTTCCCCCACGACGCGTCGTCCGCGTCCTGCCTACGTATCCCAAGGTACGACGAGACACGAACAGTTCGGCAGGGCTCAAACGTCGCGAAACAGTACGGACGCTGTCAAGGATGCCTGTGGTCACGGAAAAGTACGGATCGCCCAGCCGGTGTCGATCAGGACACGCCGGCTGCGGCGGTCACCGGCCGGTCCTGCCGAGCGTGTGCCGCCAACACCAGTGTCACCGCGACCGATGCGGTCGCCATCAGGGTCATCGCCGTTCCAGGAGAGGTCAGTTGGGCCGCCGTGCCCGCGAGGGCCGCGCCGACGCCCTGCATGGCGAGCAGGCCCGCGGAGCGCAACCCGAGGCTGTGGCCCGCGAGTTCGTCGGGGGTGAGCTCCATCAGGCGCTCCTGAAGGACGAGGCTCGCACCGTAGCCGACGGAGCCGACGCACACGGCGATCGCCGCCCACGGCATGCCCGGCCGCAGCGCGAAGAACAGGTACGGCGCGGCCAGCAGCAGGCGCAGCGGGATGTCGAGGCGGGTGCGCAGAGCGGGCGGTACGAAGCGGCCGAGGGTCAGGTCGCCGACGAACATGCCCAGCGCCGCGCTCGCGAACAGCGTGCCCGCGGACCCGGAGTCGTAGGGGACGTAGAGGGATTCACAGCCGACCACCAGGCCGTTGGGGACCCACAGGCCAAGGAAGGTGAGGCGGCGGGGGCGGGAGGACCACAGGAGGGCGTTCGTGCGCCAGGTCGCCGAGACCGAGGGGCGGCCGGTGGAGCGGGGCGGGCGGGCGGTCAGGCCGAGGCGGACGACGAGGGCCGTGGTGGCGTAGAGGGCCCCGGCGAGGAGCAGACAGGCGCGCGGGGAGAGGAGGGTCAGCAGGGCGCCGCCCGTCGCGAAACCGGTGACCTGCATCAGGCCGGTGGCCATGTTGAAGACCGAACGCCCCAGCAGGAAGCCGTTCTTGGGCAGGATCTCGTTCAGCAGGCCCCCGCTCACTCCGCCGCCCAGCGAAGCGATCAGGCCCTGCACGAACACGACACCGAAGGCCGCCCCGATCGGCAGGCCGGGCAGCGCCAGCAGTGCCGTACAGGCGGCGAAGGCGGAGTTGATGCCGGCCAGGGCGGCGCGCGGGGGCAGCTTGTCGGAGCCGGAGAGGAAGAGGGTCGCGCCGAGCAGCTGGGCGAGCTGCGGCCCGAACATGCTCACCGCCGAGAGCAGCGGCGAGTTCGTCGCCCGGTAGACCAGCGTGGCGAGCGCCAGCCCGCTGATCGTCTGGGCCGCGTTCTGGACGGCGTAGGAGAAAAAGAACGGCGTGTACTCGGGGACACGGAAGAGCTCGCGGTAGCTGCGCATGGGCGGAGTCTGCGAGAGCACGCGCGGGGGTCGTATTCTTTCGCGTGGAGACGAAACGCCGGGGGTGCGGATGGGATGGTGGCAGATCAACGCCGACACCCTCGCGCGGAGCCGGTTCGTGCTGTCGTCGTTCACCGAGACCTTCGCCTCGCTGAGACTGCTGCACACAGGTATGGCCGCGCACCCCGGCGAGCAGCTGTGGCTGCGGGACCATCTGCCGGGCTACCGGCGGCTGTTGGCGGCCGATCCGGTCACCGGGCTGCTGGTGCGGGCGGGCCTCGGACGGGACTGGACCGCCGACTTTCTCGCGCCCGCACCGAGGGACCGGGAGCCCTTCGAGGCGGCCGTCGCACGGGTGCGGGCGGCACCTCCCGCCACCGCGCGCGCGAACCTCACGATCTCCCTCCGCGGCCCGCTCCCCGCCGCCCTGGAGCGCGACGACCTGCCCGAGCGGGCGGCCCAGCTCCTGGAGTACGTGTGGGAGGAGACCGTACGGCCGTCCTGGGAGCGGCGCCGACGCGTCCTGGAGGCCGATGTGGTCGCGCGGACCGCGCAGGTGAGCCAGGGCGGCTGGGCGACCGTGCTGGACGCGCTGCGGCCGGGGCGGACGCGGTGGCTCGGGGAGAACCGGCTCCAGGTCAATCTGCACGAGTATCCGCCGCGCGAGATCTCCGGCGCGGAGCTGGTCTTCGTGCCGGTGACGTCGAACGGGGCGAGCGGCGGGTGGGTGTCGTGGGAGGAGCCCGACCGGTACGCCATCGTCTACCCGTGCGCGGGGGCGCTCGCCGACCATCGCGGGCGGCCGGTGCCGGCGGCCCTCGGCGCGCTGCTGGGGACGGCCAGGGCCGGGGTGCTGGTGCTGCTCTCCGCGCCGATGAGCACCAGCCAGCTGACCGCCGTGACCGGGCAGGCGCTGGGCTCGGTGGGGCGGCATCTGCGGGTGCTGCTGGACGCGGGGCTCGTGGAGCGGCGGCGGGCGGGGCGGTCGGTACTGTATTCGCGGACGGCGGCGGGGGAGGTCGTGGTGAAGGCGGCGGGGCTGTGAGTACAGGGGTGGGTGGGCCTGTAAGCACAGGGGTGTGCGGGCCCGTGAATACAGAGGCTCATGGCCCCGTGGGGAGAACGACATTTACCGGAGTTAGCATCCGGTTATGACGACTACAGAGAACACGGGTCCCCTCGGTGTCGAGATCGGGTCGCTCAAGGGCGGCTCGGCGGACCTCTCGCAGTACGCGGGCAAGGCCGTCCTCGTGGTGAACGTGGCCTCCAAGTGCGGACTGACCCCCCAGTACACGGGCCTTGAGCGGCTCCAGGAGCGGTACGCGGCGCAGGGCTTCACCGTGCTGGGCGTGCCCTGCAACCAGTTCCTCGGGCAGGAGCCCGGCAGCGCCGAGGAGATCGCCGAGTTCTGCTCGGCGACGTACGGCGTGACCTTCCCGCTGACCGAGAAGGTCGAGGTCAACGGGGACGGCCGGCACGAGCTGTACGAGCAGCTCGTCGGCTTCGCGGACGGCGAGGGCCACACCGGTGACATCCGCTGGAACTTCGAGAAGTTCCTGATCGGCCGCGACGGCAAGGTCGTCGCCCGCTTCTCCCCGCAGACCGAGCCGGAGTCGGCGGAGGTCGTGGCGGCGGTGGAGACGGCCGTCGCCTAGGACTGTCGCAGGCAGGTGTTGACCTTGCCCCTGGGGCAGGGCTGAGCGTCCTTGTCGCCGGGCGGACAGATACCGCCCGGTGACGGAGGATGGCTGAGGTGGACGCTGTGGACTCTGCGGACGACGAACTGCTGACCATCGGCGCGTTCGCGGCGCGGGCGCGGCTTTCGGCCAAGGCGCTGCGGCTGTACGACCGGCTCGGGCTGCTGTCCCCGGCTCATGTCGACGAGGTCAGCGGTTACCGCTACTACCGCGCCGACCAGGTCGAGCGGGCCCGACTCGTGGCGCTGCTACGGCAGTTGGACATGCCGCTGGCGCGCGTCGCCGAGGTGGTCGAGGCCGACGGGACCGACGCGGCGGAACTCCTCGCCGTGTACTGGACGGACGTCGAGACCCGGATCGCCGGGCAGCGCACGCTCGCCGAGTACCTCCGTGCACGCCTTTCGGGGAGGAGCTCCGAGATGCACGGAAAGTTCGTGGTCGAGACGGTCGAGGTACCGGAACAGGTGTTGATCACCGAGACCCGGCACACCCTCGCGGACGAGTTGCCGGCCTGGATCGGCGCCTCCCTGGGGCGACTTGAGGCGGCGGCGAGGGAGTGTGGGGGCGTGAGCGGCACGCCGTTCGTCGTCTACCACGCCGAGGTGTCGATGGAGAGCGACGGTCCGGCCGAGTCCTGCGTGCCGGTCGCCGACGAGGCGGCGGCGCGGGCGTGGGTCGCGCGGCAGGGGCGGGCCCGGCAGACAGCGGTGCGGGTGGAGCCGGCCCGAACGCTGGCGTACACCCGGATCACCAAGGCGCAGGTGGCCCATCCGCAGATCGTGGCCGCGTTCGAGGCGGTGGAGCGGTGGGTGGCCGCGGAGGGGCTGCGGTACGCCGGGCCGTGCCGCGAGGTGTACTTCGCTGACTGGGACGCGGCGGGCGCCGGGGATCCGGTGTGCGACGTGGCGTTCCCGGTGGAAGAGGCCCAGTCCCGGTAGTCGTGGAACGGGCCCGGTGGCCGCGTGGACATGGCCGAGCCCCCTCGGCCGGGACGGCGGGCCAGTCGAGAGGGCTCTTTCGGTGGTGCCTATGAAATTGTGAGTGCTCATCCGTCACGCGAGGTCGGCAGCCCCCCGGCCGACCTCAGCCACGAAGGCGTTCCACGAGCCGGCGGGAAACGCGAGCGTGGGGCCGTCAGGGGTCTTGGAGTCCCGTACGGCCAACGCCGCGAGAGCTGGGGACTTGACCTCGACACAGGCGCCGTTTCCGGCCGAGTACGAGGACTTGATCCAGTTGTCCGTGGCGCCTTGCTGAATTGCCATTTTTGCTCCGGTTATGCCAGTTGATGAGTTGCTGTCACCGCGCCTCACGTCCGGCCACGAGCGTTCCGGACGTACAACACGGTTTGCGCCAAAGCCTGTTGCTCGATGGCGTGATCGACGCTACTCGCCAACATCGGCGCGCGAAGCGGCCATTCACTCGACCGGGTGGCATATACCCCTGGTGTCTTCCATCCCGATCGGCGGAAGGTGTAAGGTGCGGCACCTTCCGCCGCTGGGGCCCCTCAGCGCACGTTCAGCGCGCGTATTCCTTCGCGATGTCCGCGATGAACTGATGGGACTGGTCCACGTTCAGGGCCTGCGCGCGCAGGTGCTCGTACATGACGCTGTACTTCTGCACATCGGCCGCCTTCTCCAGGTACAGGTCGCTGGTGACGCCCTCGATGTAGACGACGCTGGAGTCCGCCGCGTCGGGGAACTCCAGGATCGCGTACTGGCCGTTGAGACCCGGGTGCGCGCCCACCTCGTACGGCAGCACCTGCACGGTGACGTGCGGGAGTTGGGACATCTCGGCGAGGTTCTCCAGCTGCTCGCGCATGACCTGGCGGCCCCCGACGACCCGGCGCAGGGCCGCCTCGTCCAGCACCGTCCACAGCCGCAGCGGGGACTCCTCGGCGGAGACCCGCTCCTGCCGGCGCAGCCGTACGTCGACGCGCTTCTGGATGTCGGTCGGCGAGGTCTCGGGCAACGCGCCCCGGATCAGCGCCTCGGCGTAGGGCCGGGTCTGCAACAGGCCGGGGATGATCTGCGGCTCGTAGGCCCGCAGGCTCGCCGCGTCCGTCTCCAGACCGATGTAGACGCTGTACGGGATGTCGCCGAAGGAGTGCCACCAGCCTTGCTGGCGTGAGTCCTTGGCCATCTGCATGAGCGAGTCGACGATGCGGACGTCCTCGACCTCGTAGACCCCGCACAGGTCGCGGACGTCGCGCTGGCTGATGCTGCGCCGCCCGTTCTCCAACCGGCTGATCTTCGACTGCGACACCAGCAACCGCTCGGCGACCTCTTCGGCCGTCATGCCCTTGAGCTCGCGGAGCCGACGCAGCTCCTGGCCCAACCGGCGTCGCCTGACGGTGGGATTGACACTTGACGCCACGGGAACGTGCACCTCCGGCTGCATGCCTCTACTTGGCAGTGCTTGTTGCTGCTCACTGCTACTTGCCGCTACTTGCTGCTCACTGCTTGCCACTTTGCGTATCTGCTGTTGAGCAGACTGCCACCAAGATGGTTTCTACCGCTGGGAAACGGTGGATATGCGGCAGGTACGAGCCAGGTTCGGGTTGCCGAAGGCGGCCGTAGATGCGGCCGAGCGGGGTGGAGTGACGTTACGTCTACTCCACCCCGCTCGGACCAGCGGCTCCCGAACCGGGTCTTGGGGACTGGCGGTGCGGCGTGCGTGTACTGCGGTCGTGCGGTGGTGCGTTGGCGCCTTGGTGCCGGTCGTACGACGGTCGTGCGGTGGTGCCGGTCGTGCGAACTGCTCCGCGGTGTTGGCGCGTCCCGTGGGACTGCGGCTCAGTGAGCCACGGCGCGCGCCATGGTGCCGCGGTGCGGTTGCATCGGAACACCACGAGCCGGTTCCGGTGGCCTTGATCCGGGCGCGGCCTGACGGCCGGCCGGGGCCGGGCTACGGCGTGGCTGTGCGGCCACTCCGTTCTGGACGTCCATCACGGCGTGCGCCACGAGTCCGCCCATGGGGTCGTGCCTGATCAGGTCCCGCAGCCGGGAGCGGGACGAGCGTCCCTCATTACCCGGATACAGGTGTTTGCCGAGACCGACCGCGTGCGCCAGTGCGGCGAGCGCGGCTGTCCGCGGATCCGGCGGTACGCCGGTGCGGATCGCGGAATCGAGTCGGCCCCTGATCTCGCGGCTGATCTCGTTGTCCGTCGCTTGGTAGCGAGTCGTCGGCAGCACCCCGCACATCTGTCCCGCCACGGCATGCACCATGCCGCACCGCTCCAGATGCGAGAGGTAGGTCTGGCGAAGTCCCAGTCGGGGCCCGCCAATCCAGTTCACCGCACGTACGGGAGCGCCACGCCTTCGCAGCAACTCCAACGCGCAGTCCAAAGTTGGATCTCCGGTCGGCCGTGGCACGACCACGGCGATACGATCCCCGTCTGGGGCTATCCGTCCGGCCAGCGCCAGCTCCACTAGCTGTGCTCCGGCCAGACCGAGGTCGAGCGACTGCGGCTGTGCAGTGGTACCCGTGGCCGGGTCCAATGCCAGCAACAGAAGCTCTTCCGGAAGAGTTCTGCGGCTCCTGCCCATCCATGCCTCCCCGCGTGGATGAATGACAGGGTGACCCCTCTCACATTGGTCTGTCGAGGGTGCGTGACCGCTTCGTGATGGAACCGGCAGGTATGTCGTTCTCGTCTACCGCAGGGGTTAAGCCCGCACACAGGACACTGGTACATGGTTCGGACAGCGGTGTTGATGCGTTGTCCGGACTGCGGGTAAGAGATTTTCCAGCTGACTTCCAGCTGATTTTCCAGCTGTTTTTGTAGCTAACTCGGTTATCTCGGTCGGTTCGGTTGACGCACGCGGCGCGTGCGGCGCATGGAGGAGGCATCGGTGGCGGGCGAGTCCCCCGACAGGTCGAAGCAGCGCGAGTCGTCGGGAGAACCGACGCCGGGGAGCGCGAGTCCGGTTCCTGAGGCACGGGGTGAACGGGACCCCCGGCTGGCGGTGGCCCGAGAGGCCACGACGCCGGCCACGGCCGCCCAGGGCGGGGGCGGGAGCGGAGGCGTGGACACGGCGACGAAGGTGTTCTCGATCCGGGAGTTGCGTGCGGCGGAGGCGGAGGCGGAGGAATCGGCCGAGGCCGGCGAGGGCACCACCTCCGTCGATTCCGAGGAATCCGAGCCCACCAGCACGCAGAACCCTTCCGCCAAGGGGGGCGCTGGGGGCGATTCCCGGTTGCGTGAGGCCGTGGCGGCTTGGGTGGCGTCGGCGGACGAGTCCGGGGAGGCCGATGAGCCGGCTGCGTCGGACAGGGCGGCTGCGTCGGACGGGGCGGACGCGTCTGACGGCTCGGATGCGTCGGATGCGTCTGACAGCTCGGAGCGGGTTGCCGACGCCGAAAGCCCTGAGGTCGCAGAGGAAGCTTCCGCTGACGAGGACGCCGAGGGAGACCCTGAGGAGCCCGCTGAAGGCGCGGAGGCCGAGGACGCGAGGGAAACGCCCTCGACCGGCGCCACGGACGCGGAGACCGCCGAGGACGCCGTTGAGGCCGGTGGTGGCGGCTCTGGGGCCACTGACGGCTCCGGCTCCGGCTCCGGCTCCGGCGACAGTTCCGGCGACAGTTCCGCCGAGGTCGAGCCCGTCGACGGCGACGAGACGCGCGACGCGGCTGACGCCGAGGCCGAGACCGAAACCGAGACCGAGACCGGCGACGACGTGACCGAGGTCGATCAGGTCGCCGACGCGGTCGCGGACGCACGCACGGAAGCCGCTGACACCGACTCGGGCGATGCGCCTGAGGACGCGGTTCCTGAGGCGGGCAAGTCTGCTGCGGCCGAGGTCGGGGAAGCCGAGGCGGACGACGCCGAGGCCCACGCGGGCGCCGAATCCAAGGCCGCCGAAGGCGACGCGACCGGCACACGGCCTGACGACGCCAAGCCTCACACCGAACCGGAAGCCGCCGAAGGCGACACGGACGCGGACGCAGAACTCCCGGCCGCAGCCGCCGACCCCGAGCCGAACCCCGAGCCGAAAGCCGCCGGCGACGGGCCCGCCCCACAGGGGCCACCCGCACCCGACGACGAGACCCGCACAGGCGGTGCGGGTGGGAACACGAAGGCGGCCGAAGGCGAAGCCGAGGCCGTTGATCACCCCACCGCCGTCTTCAAGGCGCCCCGCCCGCCCAAGCCCGCGGTGGACCAGCCAACCACCATGCTCAAGGCCCCCACGGCCCCCACGGCGCCGAAGACCCCCGAGTCCGCCCCCGAGCGCACCAGCAAGTTCGTCGCCCTCAAGCCCCTCGACGAGCCCCGCAGGGACGCGCCCCGCAGGGACACCACCCGCCCCGTCCCCCAACTCGGCCCGGAACACACCACCCAGCAACCGCTCCCCCCGAAGCCCCCGCTGGACCTCCTCGCCGAGCTGACCAACACCCCGCCGCCCCCGGAGACCCCGGTCCGTACAGCGATCCGCAGGGTCAAGATCTGGACCCCGCTGGTCATCCTCCTGGCGATCGTCTTTGCAGTAGTACAGGCCGTACGCCCGCTGCCGACCCCCTCTCTCACCCTCACCGCCGCCGACTCGTACACCTTCGACGGCGACAAGGCGAACCTCCCGTGGCCGAGCGAGGGCCAGGGCTGGATGGACGTCAACGGCATCGGCACGATGGGCGACTTCGGCAAGCAGACGCCGGTCGCGATCGGGTCCGTGGCGAAGGCGATGACCGCGTACATCGTCCTCAAGGACCACCCGCTGAAGGCGGGCACGGAGGGCGAGAAGATCACCGTCGACGCGACCGCCGAGAAGGAGGGCGGCTACGACAAGGACGGCGAGTCCACGCTCAACACCGTGAAGGCCGGTGACGTCCTCACCGAGAAGCAGGCGCTGTCGGCGATCATGATCCCGTCGGCGAACAACATCGCGCGCCTGCTTGCCCGTTGGGACGCGGGCTCCGAGGCGGCGTTCATCAAGAAGATGAACGACACCGCGAAGTCACTGGGGATGACGAACACGACGTACACCGACGCGTCGGGCCTGAAGGAGACCACCGTCTCCTCCGCCGAGGACCAGGTGAAGCTCGGCAACCAACTGGTCAAGATCCAGGCCCTGATGGACATCACCAAGCTGCCCAGCTGGGTCGACCCGTCCGGTCACAAGTGGACCAACTACAACCGCCTGGTGCCCTACAACAACTCGCTCGGCATCAAGACCGGCACCACCACCGCGGCCGGCGGCAACCTGCTGTTCGCCGCCACCAAGGAGGTCGGCGGTGAGACGGCCGTCATCGTCGGCGCGATCCTCGGCCAGCACACCGCGCCGATCATCGACACGGTGAACGCGGTCAGCAAGACGGCGATGCTCGCGGCGCAGGACGCGATGACCTCGGCGAAGATCCTCAAGAAGGGGACCGTGGTCGGGTACGTCGACGACCAGCTCGGCGGGCACACTCCCGTCGTCGTCACCAAGGACGTCGCGGCGGTCGGCTGGGCGGGCCTGAAGGTGAAGCTGTCCTTCGCCCCCGATGCCGTACCGCACACCGCGAAGGCCGGCACCCAGGTGGGCACGCTCACCGTGGGCGACGGTTCGAGCGGTGCCGTCAAGGTGCCGGTCGCTCTCCAGAAGGATCTCGCCGAACCGGCCTTGACGTCCAAGCTGACCCGCCTCGGCTGACCCACGAGGCGCTGCGCGTCACCGCGCACGTCACCGCGTCCCGTCGGCGGGCCCCCACCCGGGAGCCCGTCGGCGGGGTGCGTGCCAGGGCCTGTCCGGCGGATCAGGTCGCAGGAAACGGCGGTACCCTGTGAGCACAGGTGAGCGGGGTCTGGTGCGTGCAGCTGCAAGGCGGAGGAGGGCGGCGACGCGGAGCGTCGGCAACCGACGACAACGCGGCAGATGTGCGTGCCGGACCCCGCGTCTGCGACAGGATCCGCCGGGCAGGTCCTGGCGTCGCGAATCGGGGCACGTCGCCGGTCGAGCGGGACGCGGCGTCGAACAGGCCGGGAACGGGACGGAACGCGGCCGGGAACAGAAGACGGGACACGGGGAGTGCCTTCAGGTGGCCACAGCGGAGCCGACACGCGCCGACGATGCCGATCCGGGCCCGGTGACCGGCCCGCGAATACGCGTACCCGCGCACACCGCGACAGACAAGGCGGATGACGCGGCAGCAGCCGACGCCCAGTACCCGGACGACGCCCGGCACCCGGACGACGGCGGGACCCGCGAGGTCGAAACCCGTGAGAACAGCACCCGCCTGACGCGGTTCGTCGACCGCCTCCGCGCCCCCTTCCTCGCTCACCCGGTGATCGGCTTCACGCTCCTCTCCGGTGTCCTCCACATCGTCTGGTTCTTCACGTTCGCGAACAGTGGTGGCGACCTCGCGGCGCAGGACGCCTGGGCGGAGTTCGTCGGCCGGCACCCGGACTCGGCGTACAACCTCGCCTGGTACGGCGGCATGCACCCGGTGTCGTACAGCGTGGTCTCGCCGTATCTGATGTCGGTGCTCGGTGTCCGTACGACGATGATGATCGCCGGGACCATCTCGGCGGGCCTGCTCACCATGATCCTGATCCGCAGCCGCTCGGTGAAGAACCCGCTGTGGGCCTCGCTCGCGGGTGTCTTCGCGCTGCTGTGCAACGCGGCGTCGGGCCGCGTGACCTACGGCCTGGGCCTGGTGTTCGGACTCGGCGCGGTGGCTGTGGTGTTCTGCTGGCCCTACCGCTGGCGCTACAAACGCTGGGCGAAGGCCCTGTGCGCGGCCCCGCTGGCCGCGCTCGCGACCATGTCGTCGCCGGTGGCCGGGCTGTTCGTGGGCCTGGTCGCCGTAGCCCTGTTCCTTCAGAAGCGGCGCCCGGGTGCATGGGCCCTCGGGCTCGCGCCCGCGGCCGTGGTGGCGGTCTCCGCCTGGCTGTTCCCGTTCTCCGGGACGCAGCCGATGCTGTTCGGCTCGATGATCCTGCCGCTGGCGTCCGGGGTGATCGTCTACTTCCTGGTGCCGCGCGAGTGGAAGACCGTACGGATCACGGCGGCCGTGTACAGCATCGGCGTCATCCTGGTCTGGCTGGTCAGTTCGCAGATCGGCTCGAACATCAGCCGACTGGCGATGCTGTTCGCGGGCGTGGCCCTGATCGCCGCGCTGCCCTTCGCGGTGCCGCGCTCGCGCAAGTGGTACGCGATCGCGCTGGCCTTCGTCGGCTTCAACGGCTGGATCGGCTTCAAGTCGGTCGACGACGTCATCAACACCGCACCGGCCGCGTCCTGGTCGCACGAACTCGCCCCGCTCGTCAACGAGTTGCAGACGGTCGGCGCCGAGCGCGGCCGCGTCGAGGTCGTCCCGGCCGCGTCCCACATCGAGGCCTCCGCGCTCGCGCCCTACGTCAACCTGGCCCGCGGCTGGAACCGCCAGGCCGACATGGAGCGCAACCCCCTCTTCTACGACGACACCCTCAACTCGGCGAACTACCACGAGTGGCTCCAGCGCTGGGCCGTCCACTACGTCGTGCTGCCGAAGGACAAGCTGGACGGCGACGGCGGCGAGCGCGAACGGGCCCTGGTCCAGCGCGGGATGCCGTATCTGAAGCAGGTCTGGGGCGACACGAACTGGCAGCTGTTCCAGGTCACCGATCCGACGCCGCTCGCCGAGCCGAACTCGGTCGTCGACCGGGCGGAGCAGGGCGAGTTGACCATCGAGGTGAAGAAGAAGGGCCGGATCCTCATCCGCATCCCGTACTCGCCGTGGCTGAGCATCGTCGACGCGAAGGGCAAGAGCCTCAAGCCCCCGCAGGAGACCGACGCGTCCAAGCACCGTGCCGAGGGCACGCCGAAGACGTACGACAACCTCAACGGGTGTCTGATGGAGACGGAGGAGGACTCCAAGGGCGACAAGTGGACGATGTTGCTGGCGCCGAAGACGGGGACATATCGGCTGGCGGCGCCGTACCAGTTGCCTCGGGGTACTCCGTGTCCGGATGAACTGAAGTAGTGGTCAGCGGAGTTGGTCCACGTACCTGTCCGTGCCCGGCACCGTGGGGATGAACGGTGCCACCAACTCCACGCGCCCCAGCCCCGATTCGGCCACCGGCGTCTCAAGATCCCCGAAGTACTCCTCCCAGCACTCCCGCGGATCCGCCTCCAGGAACCACAGCAACGTGAGTCGGGTGTCGACCCCCTCGACCTGCTTGACGTAGGTCATGCGGTCGCCCGGCAGCGGTGTCGGCCGGAAGACGGTCACCATGGCGGCCGGTGACCCGGCGAGCCGCTTGGGGAGATGCCGGGAGCGGAGCCACTCCAGCAACTCGGCGCGCTGCTCGGCCGATTCGCTGTCGACGACCTCCAACACCAGCCCGGCGTAAGGATGGTCGAGGGCGTGGAAGTCCCTCGGTCCCGCCGCGCCGTCGCGGTAGACGGTCGCCTCGTGGTCCTGGAACGCCGTGAAGACGTGCGTACGGTCCTGGTACACCCGCCCATCCCGGTTGAGCCGTTTGTTGATGCCGACGGTCCACTTCATGTGGTCGTCGTAGCGGCCCTCGGTGACCCAGTACGTGGAGAGGTAGCAGCCGGCGGTGACGGGCTCGGCGATCGCCGACTTCTCGGGCCGGCGCAGGAGTTGGAGATCGCGGGTGGCGACCCAGCGGCGGCCCGAGTACATCCAGGGCATGGCCATCGCGCCCGCGTAGTAGTGGTCGTCCTCGTACCAGCGGTTGTAGGCGTACTCGTGGCCGGGATGCGGTTCGACCATGGTGATCAGCGCATGCCCCGGCCGGACTCCGTACGGTCCTACGGCGGCCAGTTCGGCGTACACGTCGCTCCGGGTTTCCTCGCTCACGTCGCTCCCCTTCCGTCCTCCGCCGGTCGCCCATACTCTGACGCCCCGTCAGATAAACCGCCAGACCCCGGGAGGGATCGGATGTCGCTGCTCGCGGGCAAGACCGTCGTCGTCTCGGGGGTCGGGGCCGGGCTCGGTCACCAGGTCGCCGCCGCCGTGGTGCGGGACGGGGGGAACGCCGTGCTCGGTGCGCGCACGGAGGCGAATCTCGCCAAGTCGGCCGCCGAGATCGATCCGGACGGCACGCACACCGCGTACCGGGCGACGGACATCACGGACGAGGCGCAGTGCGAGGCGCTCGTGGCGGTGGCGCTGGAGCGGTTCGGGCGGGTCGACGCGGTGGTCCAAGTGGCCGCGTGGGACAGCTACTTCGGCGGGGTTGAGGACGCGGACTTCACGACCTGGCAGTCGGTGATCGACGTGAATCTGCTGGGGACACTGAAGATGACGCGGGCCTGTCTGCCGGCACTGAAGGAGGTGGGCGGCGGCTCGGTGGTGTTCATCGGGACGCAGTCGGCCGTAGCCGCGCCCTCGCAGGTGCGGCAGGCGGCGTACGCGGCGTCGAAGGGGGCGCTGACGAGCGCGATGTACTCGCTGGCACGGGAGTTGGGGCCGTACCGGATCCGGGTGAACACCGTGCTGCCGGGGTGGATGTGGGGGCCGCCGGTGGAGGCGTTCGTGCAGTTCACCGCGCACACGGAGCAGGTGCCGGAGGCGGAGGTGCTGAAGCGGCTGTCCGACCGGATGGCGTTGCCCGAGCTGGCGACGGACGGGGATGTGGCGGACGCGGCGGTGTTCCTGGCGTCGGAACGGGCGCGGGCGATCACGGGACAGTCGTTGCTGGTCAACGCCGGTGAGCTGATGCGATGAGTTCACATAGCTGAACGCGGAACATCAATCCGAACGATTTTACTTCCCCTTGACCGTGCGCTTACTTGTCGTGCTCACGCGCGACCGCCCACGATGAGCCCCGGGCTGAACCGGCTCAATCGTGGGAGGGCGCATATGAACGGGCTCGACTGGGCCGTGCTCATCGGCTATTTCGGCGTGATGGTGGCGATCGGCGTGTGGTCGCACAAGCGCGTCGACAACGTGAGCGACTTCTTCACGGCCGGCGGGAAGATGCCGTGGTGGCTGTCCGGCATCTCGCACCACATGTCGGGCTACAGCGCGGTGATGTTCACCGGCTACGCGGGCATCGCCTACACCTACGGCGTCACGTCCTTCATCACCTGGTCGTTCCCGATCGCGCTGGGCATCGCCATCGGCTCCAAGCTGTTCGCACCGCGCATCAACCGGCTGCGCTCACGGCTCCATGTGGCATCCCCGCTCGAATACCTGAAGAACCGATACAACCTCAAGACCCAACAGGCGCTCGCATGGTCCGGGATGCTGCTGAAGATCGTGGACGTGGCGGCCAAGTGGGCGGCGATCGCGACCCTGTTGTCGGTGTTCACAGGTGTGTCCCTGAACCAGGGCATCCTCATCACCGGCGCGATCACGGCCGTCTACTGCACGATCGGCGGCCTGTGGGCGGACGCGCTGACCGAACTCGGCCAGTTCATCATCCAGTTGCTCGCCGGCGTCTCCATGTTCGTGGCCGTCGTACTGAAGTTGAACGACAAGGGCATCGGATTCTTCGGCGCCTGGGACGAACCGGCGCTCCAGGGCCACGGCAAACCGCTCGTCGGCCCCTACGGCACGGTCTTCCTCCTCGCGTTCCTCTTCATCAAACTCTTCGAGTACAACGGCGGCATGCTCAACCAGGCCCAGCGCTACATGGCCACCAAGAGCCCCTACGAAGCCGAGCGTTCGGCCCGCCTGTCGGCGGCGCTGTGGCTCATCTGGCCGACGGTCCTCTTCTTCCCCATGTGGATGTCCCCGCTCCTGGTCCACGCGCAGAAGCCGGACGGCTCCGACTCCTACGGCCTGATGACCGAACAACTCCTCCCTCATGGCCTGTTGGGCCTGGTGGTCGTCGGCTTCTTCTCCCACACGATGGCGATGTGCTCGTCCGACGCCAACGCGATCGCAGCGGTCTTCACGAGGGACGTGGCACCGGTCGTATCGGCCAAGGCCCGTGCGTGGGACGACCGTTCGGGGCTCATCGCGGCCCGCGTGACGACGGTCGTCTTCCTCGGCCTGTCGATGTCGGTGGCGACACAGATCAACTCGCCCACGTTCAAGGACATCATCACGGTCGTCATCAAGTGGGTCGCCGGCCTGATGGGCCCGATCGCGATCCCGATGATGCTGGGTCTGCTCCGCCCGTTCCGCAAGTCCGGTCCCACGGCGGCGCTGACGAGCTGGGCGGCGGGCCTGTTCGCCTTCTGGCTGGTCAACTACCCGATCAACTGGGAGGTGGACGGCGGAGTCCCGCTCCAGTACCAGGTGTCGATCCCGCTGGCGGTCTCCCTGGTCCTCTACATCCTCATCGGCTATGTGAAGCCCGAGGACACCCCTGAGCGTGACGCGCTGATCGAGAAGATCAACGGCGGCGGGGACGACGACGGAGAGGCGGCGGCAGTGGCGGTACCGGCCCAGGCGCAGGCGGGCGACGACGTGGTGGGCAGCCAGTCGTAGCTACGGCTACGCGCCTCTGGGGTATCTGGCGATCCACCCCGGGGCGGACCCGGCGGGCCCGTGCAACGCGGGCCCCTGGGTCATCTCCACCGCGAAGTCGTCGGCGAGCACAAGCAACGTGGGACGGCCCTCCAGCTCGGCCAGCCAGGCCGGCGGGAGGGCCGTCTCGCCGTACAGCGCCCCGACCAGCCCACCGGTGAGCGCCCCGGTGGCGCCCGAGGGCCCGCCCTGATTCACGGCGAGACACAACCCATGCCGTACGTCCTCCCCGACGAGCGCGCAGTAGACGGCCCCGGCGAGCACCCCTTCCGCGCTCCCCTCCCCCACCAGCTCCTCGACCCGCCCGGAGGTGGGCATCCCCTGCCGTACGGCACCGAGGGCGCGCTGAAGGGCGTCGGAGACGGGCGGATGTCCGGGCCGCGCGGCGAGCAGGGCGAGCGCCCGCTGCACGGCGGCGTCGAGGCTCTCCCCTCGGGCCAGCCCGTGCACGATGACGGCGTAGGCACCGGCGGAGAGATACCCGACGGGATGCCCATGAGTCTGCGTCGCACACTCCACGGCGAGCTGCATCACCAACTGAGGCTCCCACCCCACGAGCAACCCGAAAGGCGCGGACCGTACGGCAGCCTCACTCCCCACCTCACCAGGATTCTTGGGCGCGTCAAGAGTCCCCATCCGCTCATCCCCAAGTCCCAACAAGCAAGCCCGAGTTGGATCCCGCCGAGCGTAGAGCCACTCCTCCCGCGCGAGCCAACCGTCGTCCTTACGACGCTCATCGGGCCCCCAGTCGTGCTGGGTGGCGGCCCACCGCAGATAGGCCCGATGCAGATCGGTGGGCGGATGCCAAGCACCGGTATCCCGTCTGACCTGCGCCCGGATCAACCCGTCCACGGTGAAGAGAGTGAGCTGCGTGAGATGCGTGACGGCGCCCCGCCGCCCGTACCCGAAGGCGAGATCCACGACGCCCTCCGCACCGTAGGCCTCCCGGATCTCGTCGATCGCCAACAGATCGACGGGCGCACCAAGGGCATCCCCCACAGCGGCCCCGAGCAGCGTCCCCCGCACCCGACTCCGAAAATCCTGCTGCTCGACCCGGCCCCAGACGGCCGCGGTTGCCGTACTCACCCAGGCCTCCTCAGGGCTCCGTCGTACGTACGAGTCAGTTCAGCACTGTAATCGAACGGGGACGGTGGGTTGAGGGGGTGGATCGGTATACAGGGGTTGGGCTGGGAGGGGGTTGGTGGTGTGGACGTTGGGCCACTCGCTTCTCAGTCAGAGTCGGGCTTCCGCGGCCCGAGTAAAGGGCGCTCCCTGCGGTCGCGTCGGCTGCGCCGATTCCGCTTCGCTCCACCCTTGACTCGGTCCGCTCCAGCCCGTTTCAGAAGCGAGCGAGCAGCCCGGAAGAACGGGTGGCCAGGCACACATCCCCTTACCTGTACTGCATTGTCGGCCGGGGTGACGGATGCGCGCTCGCGCCTCGCCAGCACGCCGGGCCGGCTCAGCGGCCAGCCCCGGGTGGGGACTTGAGCCATAGACAGGGTCGGAGACAGGGCAGGCGGGAGGCCGGGGCGGTGAGGGGGGCCAGGGCGGTGGGTGGGTCGGGGAAGTGTGACACTTCCGCCGGAACTGTCACACTTCTGCGAACCGGGTACCCCGGGTACCCGGGGAGGGCCGGGGAGGGCCGGGCGGTGGGGGGCCGTCCTCCGGGCCGCCGCCCAGAACCGACCCGACCCCGCCTACAGCCCGCAGCCCATGGCCCATGGCCCATGGCCCCATGCCTACGGCTCAAGTCCCCACTCACCACTCGCCACTCCCCACTCACCGTTGGCCGCTGAGCCGACCCGGCGTGCAGGCGAGACGCGAGCGCGCACCCTCCACACCGGCCCACAACGCAGCACGGGCAAGGGGATGTATGCCTGGCCACCCATCCCTCGGGGCCGCCCGCTCGCTTCTCCAACGGGCTGGAGTGCACCGAGTCAAGGGTGAAGCGCAGCGGAATCGGCGCAGCCGACGCGACCGCAGGGAGCGCCCTTTACTCGGGGCACGGAAGCCCGACACTCACAAAGAAGCGGGCGGCCCAACGGCCACTCCCCAAGGTACGGCCACTAGCGCCTCCGCTACTTGACCACAATCACCTTCGTGCTCGTCGTCCCGAACGCCCACAGCGCCGCTCCGTCCGCCTTGCCCATCCGTACGCCGCCCGTCTCCTTGCCCGCCGCCGGCGGGGGCGAGGAGCCGTCCACCGCGTTGGAGAAGGCGATGTTGAGGCCCGCCTTGGTGGCGAAGTAGACGATGTTCTCGATCTGGACGCCGTCGGAGCCCGTCGTGGCGTCCTTGCGGACCGACACCGTGTACGTGCCCGGGTCCGGGCTCACCGTGCCCGGCCAGACCGCGAACGTCCGGCCGGCCTTGTCGCTCGCGTCGACCAGCCAGACCCGTTTCTGGCCGACGGCGTAGACGATGCGCCGCCCGGTACCGGAGGAGGCCGGTACCGCGGCGGCCGTCACGTGCGGCTTCGGGGACGTGGACGCGTGCGCGGACGCCGAGGCGCGCGGCTGGGCGACGGGCGCCTTCGGGTGCGGCCCCTTGTTGGCCTGGACGGCCAGGACCGTCACCGCGGCGATCGCTCCCACCGTCAGACCGGTCACCCAGACCTTGGAGGCAGGCACGGGCACGCATCTCCTCAGCTACTCACAGCCCCCACATCCCGATCGAACAGGGGTCGGATCATCGTACCGGCCCCCATCCCGGCACCCGCCCCATCCAAGCCCCCGCCCGCTCAGTCCAGCACCGGCAACAGCTCCGGCAGATGCCCGTCCGAGACGGAAGCGGCCCGCTGTCGTTCCTCCGAGACCTCGCCGTACAACGTCGTCCGCGGCCTCGCCGGCCTTCCCGCCAGTTCCGCTACGGCGACCAGGTCCCGCACCGACTTGTAGGAGCCGTACGACGAGCCCGCCATCCGCGAGATCGTCTCCTCCATCAACGTGCCGCCGAGGTCGTTCGCCCCGGAGCGCAGCATCTCCGCCGCACCCTCCGAGCCCAACTTCACCCAGCTCGTCTGGATGTTGGGGATCCAGGGGTGGAGGAGCAGTCTCGCCATCGCCACCACCGCCCTGTTGTCCCGCATCGTCGGGCCGGGCCTCGCGATCCCCGCCAAGTACACCGGCGCGTTCGTGTGGATGAACGGCAGCGTCACGAACTCCGTGAAGCCGCCCGTGCGTTGCTGGATGGACGCCAGCGTCCGCAGGTGGCCCAGCCAGTGCCGCGGCTGATCCACGTGGCCGTACATCATCGTCGACGACGACCGGATGCCCAACTCATGGGCCGTCGTGACGACTTCGATCCATGTCGCCGTCGGCAGCTTGCCCTTCGTCAGGACCCACCGCACCTCGTCGTCCAGGATCTCCGCCGCCGTACCGGGAATGGTGTCCAGGCCCGCCTCCTTCGCCGCCGTCAGCCACTCGCGGATCGAAAGGCCGGTGCGCGTCGCGCCGTTGACGACCTCCATGGGGGAGAACGCGTGGACATGCATCCCGGGGACCCGCTCCTTCACCGCCTTGGCGATGTCGAAGTACGCCGTGCCGGGCAGGTCGGGGTGAATGCCGCCCTGCATACAGACCTCAACTGCCCCCACCTCCCAGGCCTGTTGGGCTCGGTCCGCCACCTGGTCCAGCGACAGCGTGTACGCGTCCGCGTCCGTACGGCGTTGCGCGAAGGCGCAGAAACGGCAGCCGGTGTAGCAGACGTTGGTGAAGTTGATGTTCCGCGTGACGATGTACGTCACCTCGTCCCCGACCACCGACTTCCGCACGTCGTCCGCGATCCGGGTCAGCGCGTCCAGCGCCGGGCCGTCCGCGTGCAGCAGGGCCAGCGCCTCCGCGTCGGTGAGTTTCGTCGGGTCGTCGGCCGCCGTCGCCAGCGCCTGCCGTACGTCCGTGTCGATGCGCTCGGGGACCATGCCGGGTGCCGCCGCCTCACGCAGGGCGCCCCAGTCGCCGTAGACCTCGTCGAAGTCGTCACGGCGGTCGGACGTACGGCCCTCCGTGTCGATCGTCGTATGGAGATCCGTGCGGCCGGATGACACGAAGGCCTCTTCCGGCTCCTGCCACGCATGGCCCTCGACCACCGCGTCCTCACGCGCGAGTCCCGTCTCCGGGTCCGCCAGTGCTCGTACGTGCGGCAACAGGCGTGGGTCCAGCCAGGGTTCGCCCCGCCCCACGAACTCCGGGTACACACACAGCCGTTCGCGCAGTTCGAAGCCCGCCTCCGCCGACTCCTCGCGCAGCAACTCGATCTGCGGCCACGGGCGTTCGGGGTTCACGTGGTCGATGGTGAGCGGGGAAACCCCGCCCCAGTCGTCGATGCCCGCGCCGATCAGGCGCTTGTACTCCGAGTCGACCAGGTTGGGCGGGGCCTGGATGCAGGCCGACGGGCCCATGATGTGGCGCGCCACCGCGACCGTCGCCACCAGCTCGTCCAGTTCCGCGTCCGGCATACCGCGCATCGCCGTGTCCGGCTTGGCGCGGAAGTTCTGGATGATCAGTTCCTGGATGCCGTGGTAGGAGCGCGAGATCTTGCGGAGTGCGAAGAGGGAGTCCGCGCGCTCCTCGTACGTCTCGCCGATGCCGATCAGGATGCCGGAGGTGAAGGGGACCGAGGACCGGCCCGCGTCCTCCAACACCCTTAGGCGTACGGCCGGTTCCTTGTCCGGGGAGCCGTGGTGCGGGCCGCCGGGCTCGGACCAGAGCCGGGTCGCGGTCGTCTCCAGCATCATGCCCATGCTCGGCGCCACCGGCTTCAGGCGCTGGAAGTCCGTCCAGGTCATCACCCCGGGGTTGAGGTGCGGGAGCAGGCCCGTCTCCTCCAGGATGCGGATCGAGATGGCGCGGACGTACGCGATCGTGTCGTCGTAGCCGTGCGCGTCGAGCCACTCGCGCGCCTCCGGCCAGCGGTCCTCGGGCTTGTCGCCGAGGGTGATGAGGGCTTCCTTGCAGCCAAGGGCCGCGCCCTTGCGCGCGATGTCGAGGACCTCGTCCGGCGACATGAACATCCCGTGGCCGGCGCGGCGGAGCTTGCCGGGGACGGTGACGAAGGTGCAGTAGTGGCACTTGTCGCGGCAGAGGCGGGTGAGGGGGATGAAGACGCTCTTCGAGTACGTGATCACGCCGGGGCGGCCGGCCGTCTCCAGGCCCGCGTCGCGCACCCGGGCGGCGGACGCGGTGAGGTCGTCGAGGGCCTCGCCGCGGGCCTGGAGCAGCACCGCCGCTTCCGTGACGTCGAGGGCGACGCCGTCACGGGCCCGTTTGAGGGCGCGACGCATGGAGTTCTCGGTCGGGCCGGTTCCGGAGCTCGCGGGAGTCGTCATCCTTCGAGCATACGATCGGTGTGATCAGGCCAAAGAGGGGCGCCCGATTCGTTCCGGCCGGGCAGGTCGTTACACGGTGTCACTGGCAGTGGGAGCACTCCCCCCTCGCTGATACCGGCTCCGTCCTCCCCCGCCTTCCACCCCACCTTCCCCGCACCCTCCCCATGCCGACTCCGGTTTCCCGACACCCGCCGATTCCCTGTCCTTGCACGGGAGTTCACAGCCGACTATCAGAGTCGTACGGGTCACCTCCGCTCACCTCCGCGCCATCCCTGTCCCTCACGACCCCCCGGGAGCAGCAGCATGTGCGACGACGATCACGGAAACGGCCTCAACCGACGTGCGCTGATCGTGACGGGCGCCACCGCCGCGCTTACGTTGGGGAGTGTGACCTTCGCAAGCGGTGCGGCAACTCCCGCAAGCGGTGCCCAGGAGACGCGGACGGTCCGGGGCACGCTCCCGACCGGTTCGCCCGACTATGTGTACGTGCCCGTCGAGATCCCCACGGGGGTCAACGAGATCAGGGTGGCCTACACGTACGACAAGCCGCCCGTCCCGGCCGGCACCCAGGGCAACGCGCTCGACATCGGCATCTTCGACCAGCGCGGCACCGATCTGGGCGGCCGGGGTTTCCGGGGCTGGTCGGGCGGGGCGCGCACGGAGTTCTTTCTCCGCGTGGACGACGCGACCCCCGGCTACCTCCCCGGCCCGGTGCACGCCGGCACCTGGCACGTGGCGCTGGGCCCGTACACCGTCTCCCCGCAGGGACTGTCGTACGAGCTCACGATCACGCTCACCTACGGCGAACCGGGCGTCGCGCCACGGCCGGTGTATCCGCCGGAGCGGGCGAGGGGGCGCGGGCGGGCCTGGTATCGGGGTGACTGCCATCTGCACTCCTGGTACTCCGACGGGCGCCGCACCCCCGCCGAGATCGCGGCGCTGGCGCGGGCGGCGGGCCTGGACTTCATCAACTCCTCCGACCACAACACCCCGTCCTCGCACCCCCATTGGGCCCCGGAAGCAGGCGACGACCTGCTCATCATGCTCGGCGAGGAGATCACGACCCGTAACGGTCACGTGGTCGCCCTCGGCACCGAGCCCGGCACCTTCGTCGACTGGCGGTACCGGGCGCGCGACAACCGCTTCGGACGGTTCGCCCGCGAGATCCGGCGGGCCGGTGGCCTGGTGGTCCCGGCCCATCCGCACGCCACCTGCATCGGCTGCGCCTGGAAGTTCGGCTTCGGCGAGGCGGACGCCGTCGAGGTGTGGAACGGCCCCTACACGCCCGACGACGAGATCGCCCTGGCCTCCTGGGACGCGACGCTGGTGGCCTCCGTACGGGAGAACCGGGAGAACCCGGGGTGGCTGCCGGCGATGGGCAACAGCGACGCCCACCGCGACCCGGACGCGATCGGCCTGCCCCAAACCGTCGTCCTGGCCGAGGACTTGACGCGGGAGGCGATCCAGGACGGCATCCGCGCGGGCCACTCCTACATCTCCGAGTCCAAGAACCTCTCCCTCACCTTCACCGCGTCCGGCGGCCGGGCCCAACACGCGGGAATCGGCGACCGGTTGAGGGTCGACGCGGACACCCCGGTCACGGTACGGCTGGAGGTCGCCGGCGCCCCGCGCTGCACCGTCCGCTTCGTGACCGACCAGGGGGTTCTGTTCACCAGCGGCCCGCTGCCGGTGAGTGGGGCGGGGACCGTGGAGTGGCACACGACGGCGGTCTACACGGCGTACGTACGGGCCGAGTTGAGGCACGAAACGGCGGCGGGGGCGGTACCGGGGGCGCTGGCCGCGTTCACGAATCCGATCTTCCTGGGTGAGGCCGAACGGTGAACTAGGCCCTGCCGTCGCTCAGGTCGACAACAACAGCCGCATGATCCGTGGGCCACACCCCGTCGACCGGCCCGTCCCCCGCCCGCCGTACGCTCCGAATATGGCCGGGCCGGCCCCGCTCCATCGGCTCCACGAAGACGTAGTCGATCCGGACGCTGGGCCCGAACGTGCCCGCCACGTAAGGATTCGCGAGGTCCCAGGTGACCGAAGGGGCTCCCGGCTCGGCGAAGTCCCAAGCGTCCATGAGGACTTGACCGGGTACGGCGGGCGCCGTCCGGTACCCGCCGAACAGCCGGACCTCGTCCGAGTCCGGCCAGGCGTTGAAGTCGCCGGTGACGACGGCAGGGAAGGCCGTCCCGTCGCCGCGATGCTCGGCGACGAACTCCGCGAGTGCGGTGACCTGTTGACACCGTACGGCCGAGGCCTCGACCGCGGAGGAGAGGTGGGCGGTGAAGAAGGGGACGCGATACCCCGGCGCGTCCAGCCCCGCGTACAGCGCGAGCCGCCCGCCGTCACCGTCGCCCGGCGGCAGCGGCAGCACGGCCCGCTCGGCGACGGGCCAGTGGCTGAGGACGGCGTTGCCGATGCCGACGGTGGGGTCGCCGAGTCGTCGCTGCCAGAACCCGGGGTCGTGAGAGGCTCCCCAGGTCCAGTGCATGCCGAGTTCCGAGGCGAGCCAGGCGGCGAGGTTCTCACCGCTGGAGCCATCGGTACCGCCGGTACCAGCAGTACCGTCCGCGCCCCCGGTGTCCCACACCTCCTGCAACCCGACGACATCGGGCCGCAGTTCCCGCAACACGGCGAGAATCGCCTTCTGCCGGGCCTCCCAGGGCCCGTACCGCCACCACAGGTTCCACGTCACGATGCGCACGGAATGATTGAAGTCCACGGACGCAGCCAGCCGACAGGAGATCCGGAAACCGATGCCGAGCACCCCCGAGTCCAAGTACCGCAATGTCACGAGATTCCAGCGCCTGCTGAACTCGGCCATGCGCCACCTCCCCACCCAGACCGTCCTGGAGACCACCGGCCGCGTCTCCGGCCGACCCCGCCGCACCCCACTCGGCGGCCGCCGCGTCGGCGACACCTTCTGGCTGGTCTCGGAGTTCGGCGAACTCTCCCAGTACGTCCGCAACATCAAGGCGAACCCGAAGGTACGGGTCCGCATCATGGGCCGCTGGCACACCGGCACGGCCCACCTGCTCCCGGACGACGACCCTCAGGCCCGCCTGCGCACCCTGCCCCGCTTCAACAGCGCGGCGGTGAAGGCGATGGGGTCGAGTCTGCTGACGGTGCGGGTGGATCTGGACAGGTGACAGGTGACAGTGGGCGGGGGATGCGGCCCGGCGGGCGGGGAGCTTCGCGTCACCCCGGCCACACGATCGCCTGCACCTCGCTGTACGCGTGCAGCGCGTACGAGCCGACGTCGCGTCCGACCCCGCTCTTCTTGAAGCCCCCGAACGGCGCCTCCATGTTGCGCCCCACGGTGTTGACCCCGACCCCGCCGGCCCGCAGCAGCCGGGCCACCCGGAAGGCGCGGGCCACGTCCCCCGACCACACGTAGTCGATGAGGCCGTAGTCGCTGTCGTTGGCGAGGGCGATCCCTTCCTCCTCGTCGTCGAAGGGGACGACCACGACGACCGGCCCGAAGATCTCCTCACGGACGACCCGCATCTCGGCGGCGCAGTCGGCCAGGACGGTGGGCGCGACGAGGAACCCCGGTCCGTCGGAGGGCCGTTCGCCACCCGCGACCACCACCGCCCCTTCCTTCCGGCCGAGTTCGACGTACGACTCGACGCGCTCCCGGTGCGCCGCCGAGATGACCGGCCCGACGACCGTGTCCGGCGAGCGCGGGTCGCCGACCTTCAACGCCCCGGCGTATCGGGCCAGTTGCTCGACCAGCCGCTCGTACACACCACGCTGCGCCAGCACCCGCGTGGGCGCCGTACAGATCTGCCCGCTGTAGAAGGAGAAGGTCGTACCGATCCCGGACACGGCCGATGCGAGATCCGCGTCGTCGAAGACGACAGCCGCGCCCTTCCCGCCCAGCTCCATCAACTGCCGTTTCATCCCCCGCCCGCACACCTCGGCGATCCGCTGCCCGACGGCCGTGGAACCGGTGAAGCTGACCATGTCGACGTCCGGCGACTCCACAGCCGCCTCACCGACCTCCACCGACTGCCCGTTGACGACATTCACGACCCCGCGCGGCACCCCGGCCGCCTCCAGCGCCTCCGCCATCCGGTAGACGGACAGCGGGTCCTGCGGCGCCGGTTTCACAACCACCGTGTTGCCCATGGCGAGGGCGGGGGCAATCTTGCCGGCGGGGTTCGCCCAGGGGTTGTTGTACGAGGTGATGCAGGTGACGACACCGACTGGCTGCCGTACCGCAATCGCCCCCATGACGGCCGCCCGCCCGAACGGGCCCGCCTCGTTGACCTGCGGCGCGATCGCCCACTCGGCCGGTTCGACGCTCGCGTACCGCCGGAACCGGGCCGCGGCGACGCCCACTTGCATGCCCTGCGCGGTCCCGGTGGTCGCGCCGGTCTCCGCCTGGGCGAGTTCGGCGTACGACACGAGCCCGCGACGGATGATGTCCGCCGCCCGCCCGAGGATCGCCGCGCGTTCCTCGGCCGGCGTACGCGACCACGGCCCAAAGGCTTCCCGGGCGGCGGCGGCAGCGGCGAACACCTGCCCCCGCGAGGCCTCCGGCGCCCACCCCACGGTCTCCTCGGTAGCCGGATCGATCACGGCGTAATGCCCACCGTCCGGCTCGACCCACTCGCCCCCGACGAACAGCCTTTGCTCGCCCGCGACTTGGGAACTCACTTCGTGCTCACCGTCCTGGTGTCCCGCCCCGACCGCAGCACCCGCCCCGGCACGGACCCGCTCACCACGTCGTCCCGGATGGCCTCAACCCCGTTGACCCACACGGCCGTTATCCCGATCGCCTTGGAGTCCAGGCGCGGACTGTCACCCGGCAGGTCGTGCACCAGGGTGGCCTTGCCGGCGTCGATCCGTTCCGGGTCGAAGAGCACCAGGTCCGCATGCCAGCCCTCCCGCAACTGCCCCCGCTCCCGCAGCCCGAACAACCGAGCCGGATCATCGGTGAGCATCTTCACGGCCTGCTCAAGCCCCACCAACTTCCGCCCGCGCAGACAGTCCCCGATAAATCGAGTCGTGTACGGCGCCCCGCACATCCGGTCCAGATGCGCCCCCGCGTCGGACCCCCCGAGCAACACGTCCTCGTGCTGCCAGGTCTCCGCACGCAGCGCCCAGGAGGCCGGGTCGTTGTCGGAAGGCATCGGCCACAACACCGTCCGCAGCTCATCAGCCGCACAGATCTCGACCAGACACTCGAAGGACTCCTGCCCACGTTCCTCGGCGATGTCCTTGACCACCCGCCCGGTGAGCCCCTCGTTGGCCGCGCTGTACGTATCCCCGATCACATACCGCCCGAAGTTCGCGAGCCGCCGAAAGACGCCCGCCTCCTTGCTGTTGGCGTTCCGCAGCATCTCGGCCCGTACGTCGGGTTCGCGCAGCTTGGCGATCCGCTCGGGCACGGGCAGGCTCAGGATCGGCCCCCACCCGGGTATCAGGTTCAGCGCGCAGAAGGTGCCCAGGGACATGTTCATCGGCGTGAGGATCGGCATGGTCAGCGCGACGACCCGCCCCCCGGCCTTCCGAGCCCGCTCACTGGCGAACAACTGCCGGGGCACGCGCTCCGGCACGGCGGCGTCGATGGTCAGCACGTTCCAGTTCAACGGCCGCCCCGCCGCCGCGCTCATCTCGACGAACAGATCGATCTCCGCGTCACTGAACTGATCCAGACACCCGGCGACAATCGCCTCGATCTGTGTCCCCTCGTGCTCCCCAACAGCCCTGGAAAGCGCGATGAGTTCGGCGGGCAGCGCATGTCGGGAGGCGACGGGCTTCCCGTCACCGTCGGAGTGGGTGGAGGACTGGGTGGTGGAGAAACCCCAGGCACCCGCGTCCATGGCCTCGTGCAACAGCCTTACGATCTCGGCGAGTTGCTCCTCACTCGGCTGCCCGCCCACGGCATCCGCCCCCATCACATACCGCCGCAGCGCACAATGCCCCACCATGAACCCGGCGTTGACGGCGATCCGCCCTTCGAGCGCGTCCAGGTACTCGCCGAAGGACGACCACGTCCAGGGCGCCCCCTCTTCGAGCGCGACCAGCGACATGCCCTCGACCTTGGACATCATCCGCCGCGTGTAGTCGGCGTCGGAGGGCCGGGATGAGTTCAACGGGGCAAGGGTGAAGCCACAGTTGCCGGCGGCGACGGTAGTCACCCCGTGATTGAGGGACGGCGTGGCATACGGGTCCCAGAAGAGCTGAGCGTCGTAGTGGGTGTGCGGATCGACGAACCCGGGCGCGAGAACGAGCCCACGCGCGTCCTCCGACGTCCGGGACTCATCGGTGATCGTGCCGATCGCAGCGATACGACCGTCACGTATCCCGACGTCGGCGATGTACGCGGGTGCACCCGTCCCGTCCACGACGGTCGCGCCCTTGATGACGTGATCGAGCATGAGCCTTGCCTCCTTGGACTCCGGGGGCGCTGCCCTACCCAGGGGCGCGGGGAACTGCGCGACCAGCCCCCACGCACCCGCACCCCGCAACGGCGATTACACGGCAGCCCGGAACCGGGACGTCCGGTGAACGGGATCCGTATCGATCTTCGGAACCACGTGCTCCCCGATCAACCGAATCGTCTGCAACGTCTCCTCCTTCGGCACCCCCACCGGCAACCCGAAGGTCAACTGATCCGCCCCGGCCTGCTCCCACCGCTTGCACTGGGTGAGCACCTCGTCCGGATCCCCGCAGATCAACAACTCCTCCTCGATGAGGAGTTCGACGAACTCGGGCGTGTACTCGGGCAGCGTCTCCGGCCACACGGGGAACCCCTCGGGCCGCGGGAACGTGTCGTGGTACCGGAACACGAGCGAGGGCAGGTAGTGCAGCCCACCGTTCGTCGCGATCCGTATCGCCTCGTCATGCGTCGGCGCGCAGACGGCCGTGGTCGTCACCATCACGTTGTCGTTGACGAAGGCACCCACCGGCTCGGCGTTCACGATCTCCGTCTTGTACTGCTCCAGCACCCACTCCATGTCGGACACCTTCTGGATGCTGAACCCAAGGACGCCCAGTCCCTTCCGCGCGGCCATCGCATACGACGGAGGCGACCCGGCGGCGTACCACATCGCGGGGTGCGCCTTGCCGAACGGCTTGGGCAGCACCTTCCGCGGCGGCAGCTGCCAGTGCTTGCCCTGGAACCCGACGTACTCGTCCTGGAGCCACATCTTGGGGAACTCGGCGATGGTCTCTTCCCAGATCTCCTTGGTGTAGTTCATATCGGTCACGCCCGGTATGAACCCGAGGATCTCGTGCGAGCCGGCGCCCCGCCCGCTGCCGAACTCGAAGCGGTTGCCGGTGAGATGGTCGAGCATGGCGACCTTCTCGGCGACCTTCACCGGGTGGTTGACCTGCGCGAGGGGGTTGAAGATCGCCGACCCGAGATGGATGCGGTCCGTCGCGTGGGCGAGATAGCCGAGGTAGACGTCGTTGGCCGAGAGGTGCGAGTACTCCTCCAGGAAGTGGTGCTCGGACGCCCAGGCGTACTTGAAGCCGGACTTGTCCGCCTGGATGACGTACTCGGTCTCCTCCATCAGCGCCTTGTGCTCGGCCAGCGGGTCCGTCTCGGCACGCTTGCCCACGTATCCCTGTACAAAGAGCCCGAATTCCAAGGAGGTTCACCGTCCCCAGTCCAGATGGTTCCTATGAGTGGTACGACTTTCTGACGCTGCGTCAGATTCGTCAATAGATGACGCCCTGTCAGATACCGTGAAACGACGTCAGAAGACGCTGACCCCGGCCAGCCAGCCCCCGTCGATCACGAACGGCTGCCCGGTGATGTAGGAGGAGTCGTCACAGCTCAGGAAGAGCGCCAGGCGCGCGACCTCCGCCGGCTTCCCGATCCGCCCGAGCGGCACGAGCTTGCGGTACAGCTCGTCGAGGGCCGCGGACATCCCCTCGACGTCCGCGTCGGGGTCGAGTTGAGCCGGGTTGGACATCGCCGTGTCGATCGCACCCGGGCACATCGCGTTGACCCGGATCCTCCGATCGGCCAGCTCCAGCGCGGCGACCCGGGTGAGCCCGAGGATGGCGTGCTTGGTCGCCGCGTACGTACCGACGGCCGCCATCCCCGTGACCGCCGTGTACGAGGCCGTGTTGACGATCGTGCCACCGTCCTCCATCGCCGCCGCCACGGTCTTGATCCCGAGGAAGCAGCCGACCTGGTTGACCCGCACGACCTGCATGAACTCCTCAAGCGGCGTATCCACAAGGGAGTTGAACCGCAGGATCCCCGCGTTGTTCACCAGCCCGTCGATCCGCCCGTACGCCGACTTGGCGGCCCCCACGGCGGCACTCCAGTCCGCCTCTTCGCCGACGTCGAGATGGACGTAGGACGCGGACGCGCCCAACTCCTTCGCCAGCGCCTCCCCTTGCTCGTCCAGCACATCCGCTACGACGACTGTCGCGCCCTCGGCCGCGAACAGCCGCGCCTCCTGCTCCCCCTGCCCACGCGCCGCTCCGGTGACCAGAACGACGCGCCCGTCCAGCTTGCCCATGCGGGCCTCCTCGGGATCGGTGGATGCGGGGCATCGTAGCGCCGTATCTGACGAAGCGTCAGATGGAGCGGGAGGGGCTCCTTGCGCAAGAGAGGGGTCTTGCACAAGCACACGGCAAGTGCGCAAGCCCACTTCAAGTGACCGCGGAGTAGGGATATTTGACCCTGGCCATACCTCGGCTTGGCTCCAACAATGCCTGTCATGGCAAAGCGGAGATTGCGCAACAGGAAAGTCAGGTACGTGGCGATCGGCGCGGCACTCGCCACCGGCGGGGCGGTCATCACGCTGCTGCCGTCGGCGAACGCGGCCGACGCGAAGACACCGGACCAGATCATGACCATGTGCGAGCGGTCCGCGGTGGTCAATGGCGATCAGCGGTCCGTGGAGGATTTCGGCGGCGCCTTCGCGGACGGTTTCCAGGCCGACAACTGCGACTACGTGGAGACGAATTTCGAGACCTTCGACGGGCCCACCGAGAAGGCGTCCATCGACTTCCCGAACTGCGAGCCGAACGCCACCGATCCGGCCAAGGTATCCATCACCTGGTCGTCGACCGCGGCCCAGGGTCAGGGTAAGTACGTCTCCACCCAACAGGGCGCCGCAGGCGGGCTCTTCGGATTTCTGAGCGGGTCCTGGAGCAAGCACAAGGGCACCCTCGACATGACCGTGAAGTCGGCGACGGCCGGGGACACGGAGGCGCGGGACGTGCCGGTCGGCAAGGTGCTCCACATGGAGTTCACGCCGAAGTTGCAGCGCATGACCGGTGAGTGGCGGGTGCGGGTCGACGCCCGGGAGCAGACCACCGTCCTGCCGGCCAGCCCGGAGCAGAACTTCGTGGCGCCGGATGTCGTCGAAGGACCCGTCATCCTGCCGGGTGCGGCGGGTGCTCCCGGTGTCGTGGACGGCACCTCGAAGGCGGTCCTGGAGGACTGCTGAGCCGGCGGAAAACCGTCAAGTAACCGCAGCTCAAGCCCACTTCACCCCCACGTAATCCCCCTGGAGACACCCATGAGCAGGAACGGCCGCACGAGAAGTCACCGGAGCAAGAAGAAGCGCATCACCCTCGCCCTGGCCCCCGTCGCGGCGCTCGCGGCGATCGTCCCGCTGATGAACCAGGCGAACGCCGCCACCCCGTCCGAAGTGAGCGCCGACTGCTCCGCGGACTCCGACAAACTGGCCAACTGCGAGTTCGTCGACGTCCAGTTCAAGGACAACAGCCTCGGGCCCAACGAACGCGTCTCCCCGGTGTCCGACAACTGCGGTTCCACGAGCACCGCGACGAAGACCTTCACCGTGAGTACGTCGGTGACGAGAACCCTTCAGCTGGAGGAGGGAACCGTCACCGAGGCCGGTACGAAACTCGGCAACTCGCTCTTCGAAGTCGGCCTGGAATTCAGCACGTCGACCATCAACATCACGCGTGACGACAAGACGACCACCCTCGCGTTCAGCCGGACGGACACCGTGCAGGCGGACAGCACGGCTTTCTACATGTGGTCCGCCAAGCGCACCGATGTCAGCGGATTCCTGAAGGCCACGTACAAAGAGGCGCAGGACGGTCAGACGGTGTTCTTCGCACCGAGCGAGGGCGCCGCGACCGTGCACGTCTTCTATCCGCAGATCCTGAACAACGGAACGCCCGACGGGCGCCTTTGGCTGCGGAATGTGAAATGCGAGACCACCGCGGCCGACGCCGTCCCGAACTCGACAAAGGCCCTCCAGTCCGAAGAGGCCGGATTCGGTCAGGGCGGCGCCAATGTCACCGACGTGGAAATACCGCTGTCGGAGATACCGGCACCCTAGATCCCCGGAAAGGGATTCCGGCCGGTGATCTCAAGTGATCTCAGGTGTTCTCAGGTGCGAAGCACGGGCGTGGCTCCCAGCCAGCGCAGGACCGCGTCCGTGCCGCTCCTGGCGTCCAACTTGGCATAGATGTTGCTGAGGTTGTTGCGGACGGTCTTCTCGCTCAGCCGTAATCGCTGGCCGATCTGCTGCGCGCCCAGGCCGGTCGACAGCAGCTCCATGATCTGCTGCTCGCGCGGTGAGAGCATCGCGCGCAGTCGCTCCATCGTCTCGTCGCTCGCGATCATCCGCCGGGCCCCCTCGCGCAGGGCGTCGCATGCCGACGGAGAGAGGTAGGTGTGCCCGACGGTGGCCGCCGCCATCGCCGAGGACATCATCTCGGGGCAGTGGTCGCCCTCGACCAGATAACCCGCCCCGGCCTGGAACACCTCGACCACCGCTGCGGTGTCCCGGCGCGGGCTGACCACGACCGCCGGGACACTCCGGGTGCGGAGAACCTCCAGCAGCCCCGGAAAGGACACGGCCGGGTCCTCGCAGTGCAGCACGACGACGTCCGCCGCGGTCTCCGCCAACCCGTGGTAGGGCGGGGGGACATGCAGCACACGGTCCACGTACGGATCGTCCGGGGGCGGCCAGTTCTCGTGCGGCCAGGTGACCCCGGCGGAGGCCACGGCAACTACGAGTCGTTCGGAGGATCGCACTTCGGGGGTCCTTCCGCCGGAGCCATGACGTCCGTACGTCCGTACATACGCGGCTCGGCGTGACCATGTTCAAACAGGATGTGATCGCGTTCGAACAGGCCGTGATCAAGGTGCGGTCGTCATCGGAGGGCGGGTTCAGAGGACGGGTTCAGAGCAGGGGCCCCACCTCGGTCCCGAACTCCCTTATCTGGTCGATGAGTTCGGCACGGTCCCGGCAGCGGAACCGCAC
Organism: Streptomyces prunicolor; assembly: GCF_045162825.1. Lineage (NCBI taxonomy): Bacteria > Bacillati > Actinomycetota > Actinomycetes > Kitasatosporales > Streptomycetaceae > Streptomyces > Streptomyces prunicolor. The sequence continues at coordinate 4,632,641 of NZ_CP108676.1, forward strand.
CTGGATCTGGTCCACGCCCATCGCGCCGTAGGCACGCAGCGACTCCGCGAGGACCTCGGGCGCTCCGGTGAGCGTGCGCCGCCCGACCTCCCACCCCGGGTCGCCGACGTACAGCGGCTCGGTGATGGCCCCGAACACGAACGGCCCTTCCACGGCGGCCTCTTCGCGCAGTCGCCGGATCCGCGCGAACTGTGCGGGCAGCTTGTCGCGCGGGTCGCCCTGCGGCAGCCAGCCGTCCGCCTTGAGCGCGGCCCGGCGTACGGCGGCGGGGGACGAACCGCCGACCCAGAGGGGGACGTGCTCCTGCGCCGGGCGGGGCCGCTGCCCGAGCCCCTCGAAGTCGTACAACTTGCCGTGGTGCTCCGGGAATTCGTCCGGGCCTAGCGCGGCGCGCAGTGCGTCGATCGCCTCGTCGAGTACGGCCCCGCGCCGGTCGAAGTCGACCCCCAGCGCCTCGAACTCCTCCCGTACGTGCCCGGCGCCGACCCCGAGGATCAGGCGCCCGCCGCTCAAGTGGTCCACGGTGGCGTACTGCTTGGCGGTGAGCAGCGGGTGCCGTAGGCCCACGACCGCGACATGGCTGAGGAGTTGGACGCGCTCGGTGACGCCGGCGAGGTAGGAGAGGGTGGCGACGGGGTCGTACCAGATCGTGCTCATGGCGGTGGCGAGGCGGCGCGGGACGCCGACGTGGTCGCAGCCCGCGATGTAGGCGAAGCCCGCCCGGTCGGCGGCCCGCGCGATCTCGACGAGGTCGGCGGGGCCCGCGTCGGCCTCCCAGGGCTCGGCGTAGATGGTGCTCTGCGACTGGACGGGGAGTTGCATCCCGTAGGCGAGGCCGCTCACTTGGGGCCCTCCCACAGGCCGTCCGGGGTCAGGCCCAGCAGGTCGATCGCGTTGCCTCGGACGATCCGTTCGACCACGTCCGGTGCCAGGTGGCCCATCTGGGCCTCGCCGACCTCGCGGGACTTGGGCCAAGTGGAGTCGGAGTGGGGGTAGTCGGTCTCGTAGAGGACGTTCCCGACGCCGATCGAGTCGAGGTTCTTCAGGCCGAAGGGGTCGTCGAAGAAGCAGCCGTAGACGTGCTCGGTGAAGAGTTCGGACGGCGGGCGGTGGACCTTGTCGGCGACGCCGCCCCAGGCGCGGTTCTCCTCCCAGACCACGTCGGCGCGCTCCAGGATGTAGGGGATCCAGCCGATCTGGCCCTCGGCGTACATGACCTTGAGGTCCGGGAAGCGTTCGAACTTGCCGCTCATCAGCCAATCCACCATGGAATAGCAGCAGTTGGCGAAGGTGATCGTCGATCCGACGGCGGGCGGCGCGTCGGCCGAGGTGGAGGGCATACGGCTGCTGGAGCCGATGTGCATGGCGATGACGGTCTGCGTCTCGGCGCAGGCCTGGAGGAACGGGTCCCAGTCGTCGGTGTGGATGGAGGGCAGGCCGAGGTGCGGGGGTATCTCGGAGAAGGCGACGGCACGGGTGCCGCGGGCGGCGTTGCGGCGGACCTCGGCGGCGGCCAACTCCGGGTCCCACAAAGGGATGAGCGGGAGTGGTATCAGGCGGCCGTGCGCGTCCGGGCCGCACCACTCCTCCACCATCCAGTCGTTGTAGGCGCGGACGCAGAGCAGCCCGAGTTCGCGGTCGGCGGCCTCGGTGAAGGTCTGGCCGCAGAAGCGCGGGAAGGTGGGGAAACAGAGCGCGGACTGGACGTGGTTGACGTCCATGTCGGCGAGCCGGGACGGGACGTCGTAGGAGCCGGGACGCATCTGCTCGTAAGTGATGACTTCGAGCTTGATCTCGTCCCTGCTGTAGCCGACGGCGGTGTCGAGGCGGGTGAGGGGGCGGTGCAGGTCCTCGTAGACCCACCAGTCGCCGATGGGGCCGTCGTCGCCGGGTTCGCCCATGACGGGCTTGAACCGGCCGCCGAGGAAGGTCATTTCCTTCAGTGGCGCGCGGACTATGCGGGGTCCTGTGTCCAGGTACTTCTTGGGCAGCCGGTGCTGCCAGACGTCGGCGGGTTCCACGGTGTGGTCGTCGACGGAGATGATCAGAGGGAGGGTCGCCTGGTCGGTCGCCTGGGGGTTCTGGGTGTCCATGGCGCTCACGGTAGCGCCGATCTGACGACCCGTCAGCTAGCCTGATACGGGTTCGGGGTGCTCGGTTGTGTGCGGAACTGTGCGCAGGCGGTGTGAGGGCCTTGTGATATCCCGCGTGGCCACCTGTGACCGGTGCCCCCGAGAGCTGACGCATCGGGCGCGGACAAGGCAAACTGTCGTAGTTAACAGGCTTGCCTAGGGGGAACGGCGATGGACGGTGGACCGCGAGTACCGGAGCAGCGGCGCCCCGAGTCCGGCTCGGAGGAGTCGACCGCGCTGCGCTTCAGCGTGCTCGGTCCGGTACGTGCCTGGCGGGGCCCTGTTTCGCTGAACACGGGCTCTCCCCAGCAACGCGCCCTGCTGGCCGCGCTGTTGCTGCGCGAGGGCCGGACGGCGACCGCCGGTGAGCTGATCGACGCCCTGTGGGGTGACGACCCTCCGTCGCAGGCGCTGGCCGCGGTGCGGACGTACGCGTCCCGGCTGCGCAAGGCGCTGGACGCCGGGGTCCTGGTCAGCGAGTCGGGCGGGTACGCAGTACGGGGGCTGCCCGAGGGCGCGTTGGACGTGGCCGAGGTGCACGACCTGGCGAACGAGGCGGAGAAGGCGAAGTCGACGGGTGACCTGTGCCATGCGCGGGACCTGCTGGGCCGGGCGCTGGCGCTGTGGGACGGGGAGCCGCTGGCCGGACTCCCGGGCCCGTACGCGGAGGCGCAGCGGGTCCGCCTGGAGGAGTGGCGGCTCCAACTCCTCGAATCGCGCCTCGACATGGACCTGGAGCAGGGCTGCCACGCGGAGGCCGTCAGCGAGTTGACGGCCCTCACCGCGGCCCACCCGCTCCGCGAACGTCTCCGCGAGTTGCTGATGCTCGCCCTGTACCGCTCCGGCCGCCAGGCGGAGGCCCTCGCGGTGTACGCGGACACCCGGCGTCTGCTCGCCGACGAGCTGGGCGTGGACCCGCGCCCGGGTCTGCGCGAACTCCAGAACCGCATCCTCCAGGCCGACCCGGGCCTCGCGGAACCCTCCGCACCGGCGGCGGAGTCCGTGCCGGCACCGCTCCGCCCCCACCAACTCCCGGCGACAGTCCCCGACTTCACCGGCCGCGTGTCCTTCGTAGCGGAACTGAGCGATGTCCTGGCCTCGGCCGAGGGCCGCGTGATGGCGGTGTCGGCGCTCGCCGGCATCGGGGGCGTCGGCAAGACGACCCTCGCGGTGCACGTGGCCCACCAGGCGCGATCCACCTTCCCCGACGGGCAGTTGTACGTCGACCTCCAGGGCGCGGGCTCGCGGGCCGCCGAGCCGGAGACCGTACTGGGCGCGTTCCTGCGGGCGTTGGGCACCGCGGACTCCGCGATACCGGACTCCCTGGAGGAACGCTCCGCGCTGTACCGGTCGGTGCTGGACGGCCGCCGGGTGCTGGTGCTGCTGGACAACGCGCGGGACGCGGCCCAGGTCAGGCCCCTGCTGCCGGGGACGGAAGGCTGCGCGGCGCTGGTCACCTCCCGGGTCCGGATGGTGGACCTGGCCGGAGCGCATCTCGTCGACCTCGACGTGATGTCCCCCGAGGAGGCCCTCCAGCTCTTCACGAGGATCGTGGGCGTCGAACGGGTCGCCGCCGAACGGGAGTCCGCCCTCGACGTGGTCGCCGCGTGCGGGTTCCTGCCGCTGGCGATCCGCATCGCGGCATCCCGGCTTGCGGCCCGCCGTACCTGGACGGTCTCGGTGCTCGCCGCCAAACTCGCCGACGAACGGCGCCGGTTGGACGAGCTGCAGGCCGGCGACCTGGCCGTGAAGGCCACCTTCGAGCTGGGCTACGGCCAGTTGGAGCCGGCGCAGGCGCGCGCGTTCCGGCTGCTGGGCCTCGCCGACGGGCCGGACATCTCCCTCGCGGCGGCGGCGGCGATGCTGAACCTCCCGGTGGAGGAGACCGAGGACCTGCTGGAATCCCTCGTAGACACGTCACTTGTCGAATCGGCGGCTCCGGGCCGCTACCGGTACCACGATCTGGTGCGGCTCTACGCGCGTGCGTGTGCGGAGCGGGACGAGTCGCCGCCGAGCGAGACGGCGGCCGCGGTCTCGCGGTTGCTGGACTTCTACCTGGCCACCGTCTCGGGCGTCTACCTGATCGAACGGCCCGGGGACCGGCTGGTGGACCACCTGGAGCACACCGAACATCCGGGCCTCGTGTTCTCGGACCGGCACACCGCACAGGACTGGCTGTACGCCGAGGCGGTGTCCCTGCTGGCCTGCGTCCGGCAGGCCGCGCGGCCGGAGACACTCCGGCGGGCCGTGGACACCCTGTGGGCGGCGTGCGACCTCGCGGAGTCGGGCACCAACTCCAAGGAGTACGAGGCCGTCGTGGAACGGCTGCGGGAAGTGGCTCAGGAGGCGGGCGACTCCCGCTCCGAGGCACGGACGTTCATGGCGCTGGCCTTCGTGCACCACGTCTCCGGCAGCCGGTTCGACGCGGCCGTCCAAGAGGGCGAGCGGGCCATCGAGCTGGCCGAGGCGGAGGGCGACGCGCTCACCAGCTGCTGGTCGTCGAACATCAGCGGCGCGGTCGCGATGTACCAGAGCCGCCTCGCGGACGCCGAGCAGCACTTCACCCGCGCCCTGGAGAGCTTCCGGGTGGTCGGGGACCGTACGGGAGAGGCGAGCGCCCTGTGCAACCTCTCCCGCACCCATCTGGCGACCGGCCGCACGGAGAGCGCGGTCGCGCTGGCCCGGCAGGGCACCGCGTTGTACGACGACATGGAGCACGACCTCAGGGGCGCCAACGGCCGCTACGCGCTGGGCCTCGCGCTCACCCGGAGCGGGAAACTGGCCGAGGCGACCGAGTGCCTCCAGGAGGCTCTGCGCGTGTTCCGGGACCGCCGGCAGCGCCTGTGGGAGGGCATGACCGTCTTCCGACTCGCCGAACTCGACCTCACGGCACGGCGTCCCGCGCAGGCGGCGGCGAACGCCGAGATGGCGCTGACGCTGCTGCGCGGTGTCGGCGGCGACTGGCGGCAGGGCAACGTCCTCACGGTGCTCGGCCGCGCCCTCACCGGCATCGGCCAGCTGGACCGGGCACAGGTCTGCTGGCGGGAGGCGCTGGACATCTTCGAGACGCTGGGCGCTCCGGAGGCGCAGGAGGTCAGGGGCTTGCTGACGCCGTCGGCGGCGGTCTGACGGCACCCTGGCACGGGCTCTGGCGCTGTATCGTTCATCGTTCGTTTATCGCGGCCCGGCAGTCTCGAACGTGTCGGGCCGTCGCGTCGGGGGGCAGGCGGAACGACACAGTGCCGGGCCTTTAGGGTGAACCGGCCCACAAGATCCGCCCGGCAGTCCTCGGGGGAGTTGCCGGGCGGATCTTGTCCAGTCACCGCACAACACAGGGGAGCGCAAGATGAGCGACGAGAACACCACCGACAACGTCCACGTCACCGACGAGCCGACCGTCGTCACCACGGACAACGTCCACGTCACCGACGAACCGCTGACGGTCACGGCCAAGGACTCCGGCAAGGTCACGACGGACAACGTCCACGTCACGGACGAAGAGGCCTGACAGACCTGCCTCCGCACGGGGGATCGGCCGCGACAGCTCTGGGGGGAGCTGTCGCGGCCGATGTGTTGTTCCAGGGTCCTACAGCGCCCTGACGGCCACCCGCGGTGCGCACAGTTTCCGCAGGTCGTCGGCGTCGGACGTGTACAGCGCGACGTTCCCGGACTGCCGTTCCGCGATCACGGCGAGGGCGGCGTCGATGGCGTATTTGTGGCCGTGCAGGCGGGTGCTCTTCAGGAGGGCGATCGCGGCCTCGGCCACATCCCGTGTCACGGGCTCGACCACGACCCGGGACATCGCCCAGCTCCACGCCGCGAGATTCACCTGTCCGTGGTACGCCTCGATGAGGGTCATAGAGCTGGTCACCACACGGATGCCGGTCCGATGGGCGTCCTTGAGCCGGGCCAACATCATTCGTTCGCCGCGTACCGCCCGCGATAAGCCCTCACTGTCCAGCACATAGGTACTCGCCCCCATCAGCTCGCCTTCGGGTAGTCGACATCGTCGACCCCATGGTGACCGGTGAAATGACGGTCGAGTTCCTTCCGCTCGGCCTCGGCAGCGGCCAGCTCCTCGTCAGTGACGGCCCCGTGCTCCTCCTCCAGCCGGTTCACCAGCTCGCCCAGCAGGTCCTGCTCGTGCTGACGCTCTATGGCCTTGGTGACGTACGCGCTGAACCCCCCCGCCCCCACCTCCCGCCGAATCTGCTCGGCAAGCTCTTCCGGAAGCGTGACGGTGTACTTCTTCGTTGCCATACCAGTCACCATACCGCAGGGCAACCGGGACAACAGGGCCGCTCACAAACCCCGCAATTCCCCCTTCACCACCTTCCCGCTCGCGTTCCGAGGCAGCTCCCCCACGAACTCCACCACCCGCGGCACCTTGTAGTTCGCCATCTCCCGCCGCGCCCAGGCGATCAGGTCGTCGCCGGTCAGCGTCACGTCCGGCCGCCGTACGACGTACGCCTTGCCGACCTCGCCGAGCCGCGCGTCCGGTACGCCGATGACCGCCACGTCCGCCACATCGGGATGCACGCCCAGCAGCTGCTCTATCTCCGCCGGGTACGCGTTGAAGCCGCCGACGATGAACATGTCCTTGATCCGGTCGGTGATCCGGAGATTGCCCTCGTCGTCCAGGACACCGACGTCACCGGTGCGCAGCCAGCCGTCCTCGCCCAGTACCTCCGCCGTGGCCACCGCGTCCTCGTAGTAGCCCCGCATGACGTTGAAGCCGCGCACCAGCACCTCGCCCGGCGAACCGAACGGGGCCGCCACCCGCACCTCCGTCCCCGGAATCGCCCGCCCCGACGTCGACGCGATGACCGCCGGATCGTCCCCCCGCCGGCACATGGTCGCGATGCCGCTCGCCTCCGAGAGGCCGTACGCCGTAAGAACCGTCCCCACCCCCAGCTCCCCCCGCAACCGCTCCACCAGCCGCAACGGCACCACCGCCGCGCCCGTGACCACGAGCCGCAGCGCCGAGAGGTCGTGCGCGTCGCGGGCCGGGTGGTCGAGGAGGGACTGGTGGAGAGTGGGCGGGCCCGGGAGCACCGAGACCCGTTCCGCCGCGATGTTCGCGAGCACCGTGTCGACGTTGAACACCGGCTGCGGGATCATCGTCGCGCCCCGCATCAGACAGGCGATCACCCCCGCCTTGTAGCCGAAGGTGTGGAAGAAGGGGTTCACGATCAGATAGCGGTCGCCCTGCCGCAACCCCGCCAGGTCACTCCACACCTCGTAGGCCCGCAGCGTCTGCGCGTGCGTGATCACCGCGCCCTTCGGACGGCCCGTCGTACCGGACGTGAAGATGATGTCCGAGACCGACGCCCCGTCCAACTCCCCTTCCCGCGCCCGCACTTCATCCGCCCCCACACCCTCCCCGCCCGCCAGGAAGTCCTTCCAGGTACGGAAGTCGGCGGGCGCGTCATCGGCCAGCACCACCACCTGCTCCAGCGCCGGAAGCCCGGGCAGCGGACCGTCCCCGGCCCCCTCCCCCGCCGCCCGCCGCAGCGACGCCACATACGACGTCCCCAAGAACGTCCCGGTCACGAACAACAGCCGCGCCTTGCTGCTCCGCAGCACATACGCGGCCTCGCTCCCCTTGAAGCGCGTGTTCAGCGGCACCAGCACCGCACCCGCCGACACCGCGCCCAGCGCCGAGACGATCCAGTCCGTCGAGTTCGGCGCCCAGATGCCCACCCGGTCGCCGACCTCCACCCCGCTCGCGACACAGGCCGCCGCCGCGCGCTCCACCCGGGCGCCCAGTTCGGCGTACGAGATCCTCGTCCGGCCCTCCACCACCGCCTCGGCGTCCGCGTACCGCTCGGCGGCGGATCGCACCAGGCACGGGATGGTGCCCCACTCCACGTCTCCGCGCATGAACGGCCTCCCCAAACCCAGTAGCTGACTACCCGTCAGATTAGCTGTAGCCTGACGCCCTGTCAGCAGCCCCGGTGTCACGCGGAGGTGCACAGAAACATGGCCGGACTCAAGGACGCGACCGCGATCGTCGGCATCGGGCAGACCTCCTTCGCCAAGCAACTCCCCGAGGACGAGCGGACCTTGGCCTGCCGTGCCGTACTCGCCGCCCTCGACGACGCCGGAATCTCCCCGAGCGAGGTCGACGCCCTCGCCTCCTACACGATGGAGGAGACCGACGAGGTCGAACTGGCGAAGGCGGTCGGCTTCGGGGACCTGACGTTCTTCAGCAAGGTCGGTTACGGCGGCGGCGGTTCATGCGCGACCGTCGCCCACCTCGCCACCGCCATCGCCGCCGGACAGGCGACGGTCGGCGTGGCCTGGCGCTCCCGTAAGCGCGGCAGCGGCGCGAGACCGTGGACCGACACGACCCGCCAACTCCCCACCCCCGCCCAGTGGACCCGCCCTTTCGGGCTGCTCCGCCCGGCGGACGAGATAGCCATGCTCACCCGCCGCTACATGTACGAGTACGGCGCGACCCGGGATCACCTCTTCAACGTCGCCCTCGCCTGCCGGAACAGGGCCAATCAAAATCCGGCGGCCATCATGTACGACCGCCCCCTCACCCGCGAGATGTACATGACCTCCCGCTGGATCAGCGAACCCCTCTGCCTCTTCGACAACTGCCTTGAGACCGACGGGGCGTTGGCCTGCGTGGTCGTCTCCCGCGAACGCGCCCGCGACTGCCGACGCCGGCCCGTCTACATCCACTCCGCCGCCCAGGGCCTCCCCGCCCAGCACCACGGCATGGTCAACTACTGGAACGACGACCCGCTCACCGGGCCCGCCTGGACCGCCGCCCGACACCTGTGGAAACACGCCGACTTCACCCCGCAGGACGTCGATGTCGCCCAGATCTACGACGCGTTCACCGCCCTCGTCCCGCTCTCCCTGGAGGGCTACGGCTTCTGCGGACGCGGCGAGGGCGGCGCCTTCACGGAGGGGGGCGCGCTGGAGATCGGCGGCCAACTCCCCCTCAACACCGGCGGCGGCGGCCTCTCCGAGGCGTACGTCCACGGCTTCAACCTGATCAACGAGGGCGTACGGCAGTTGCGCGGCACCAGCACCGCCCAGGTCCCGGACGCCGCCACCTGCCTGGTGACGGCGGGCGAGGGCGTCCCCACCTCCGCCCTGCTGCTCACGAAGTGAAAGAGGAGTCGACCGCCATGCTCACTCCGCTCACCGACGCCGACGGCGCCCCCTTCTGGCAGTACGCCCGCGAGGGCGAACTCCGCGTCCAGACCTGCGCCGACTGCGCCGAGCCCCGCTTCCCGCCCCGCCCCTGCTGCCCCCACTGCCAGTCCTTCGCGAGTGAATGGCGGCAGGTGAGCGGGCGGGGGCGGGTGTGGTCGTACGTCTTCCCGCATCCGCCGCTCCTTCCCGACTACGCCGCCGTCGCGCCGTACAACGTCGTCGTCGTCGAGCTGGTCGACGCGCCGCGGATCCGGCTGGTCGGGAACCTCGTCAGCGAGGCGGGGGCCGCGCTCAACTCCCTTGCCCCCGGCCGGATTCGGATCGGGGCGCGGGTGCAGGTCGTGTTCGACGAGGCCGGGCTTCCGCAGTGGATCCTGGAGCGGTCATGACTCCCACCACTCCCACCACTCCCACCACTCCCAGCACCCCCAGCACCCCCACCACTCTCACCGTCTCCGCCGACAAGGACACCGGCGTCGCCGTCGTCACCCTCGACCGGCCGCGCAAGCTCAATGCCATCGACCTCGCCACAGCCGCCGAACTGGCCGCCGTATGGCGGGAGTTGCGCTTCGACGACTCCGTACGGGCCGTCGTCCTCACCGGCGCCGGGGAGCGCGCCTTCTGCACAGGGCTGGACCGGGACGCGGTGGTCCCGCAGCCCAACTCGCCGTACATGCAGGACGACCCACTGCTCCACATCGGCCCGAAGGCGAACGACCTGTGGAAGCCGGTGATCTCCGCCGTGCGCGGGATGGCGTGCGGCGGGGCCTTCTATCTGCTGGGCGAGAGCGAGTTCGTGATCGCCGACCCGACCGCCGTGTTCTTCGACCCGCACACCACCTACGGCATGGTCAGCGCGTACGAGTCGGTGCTGATGGCGCACCGGATGCCGTACGGCGAGGTTGCGCGGATGATGCTGATGGGAACGGCGGAGCGGATCTCCGCGCGGCGGGCGTACGAGCTCGGGCTGGTCTCCGAACTCACCGATCCTGGGCGGGCGTTGGAGGCGGCCGTGTCCTGCGCGACCGTCATCGCCGGGTATCCGACGGAGGGTGTCCAGGGCACCGTACGGGCGTTGTGGGCGGCGAAGGAGGCGGCGCGTGCGCAGGCGTATGCGCAGGCGCCGCCCCTGATCGCCCTTGGCAATCTGCCGACCGAACGGCAGGCGGAGTTGTTCGCCGACCGGAAGAACGGCGGCTTCCGGACCCGGTGAGGGTCAGGTTCCGGCGGTGGCCCTGGGGTCGACCTCGCAGTGGTCGACCGAGGTGGAGGTGCCGAGCACACGCACCCGGACGGTCGCCTTGCCGTTCGCCGGGACCTTGACGTCCGCGTAGTTGAAGTCGACCTCGTTGTCCTGGGCGTCCTTGAAGGTGACGTCGACGGAGAAGGTGGCCTTGCGGCTGTTCGGGTTGCTGACCTCGACCGTCGCGTACTGCTTCGTCGCCGTCGCGCAGCTCACCAGCCTCGCCGTACCGTCCAGCAGGCTGCTGCTGCCGCTGCCGGAAGTAGCCGTAGAAGTGGGCGTGGGGCGGTAGTTGGGCCGACGGGTGTACGAACTGCCCCCCGACGTACCGCCTGACGATCCGCCCGACGTCGATGACGTCGACGTGTCGTGATCCTGACTGGAGCTGCTGCACCCGCCCCCACCCCCGCTGCTCCCATGACGGCTGCTGCTGTGATGCCGTCCGGTGGAGAAGCCGGTGAGGGTGAGAACCGTCAGTGCCAGTACTGCCGTGAGTTTGAGCCTGCGCCCCCGCGTTTGCATCCGCTCATGGTAACGACCTCAACGGGCGCCGCTCACGCGGTCCTTGCGGTGCCCGTCCCCTTCTCCGCGTCGAGGGCGTACACGCAGCGGTCCTTGCTGCACGCGTACACGACGCCGTCCCTGACGACCGGCGCCCCAGTGATCTCGCCGCCGGTGGCGAGCTTCCAACGGAGGCGGCCGTCATCGGACTTGAGGGTGTAGAGGAGGTGGTCGGTGGAGCCGAAGTGGATACGGCCCTCGGCGACCGCGGGGGCGCCCACGATGTCGCCGCCCGCCTGGAAGCGCCACTTGGGCGTGCCGGTGACCGCGTCGAGCGTGTAGAGACCCTTGCCGCTGCCGACGTGGACGTGACCGGCGGCGACGAGGACCGGTTCGATCGAGGCCCGGGACTCCGTCGCGATGCGCCAGCGGTCGCGGCCGTCGGCGGCGTCGAGGGCGTAGACCGTACCGAGGTAGTCGGCCAGATAGATTCCTCCACCTGTCACCGCCGGGCCGGGAGCGAAGGTGGGCGCGCAGAGGAAGACGGCCGGGGCCTCGAAGTGCCAGCGGACGCGCCCGCTCGCCACCTCGACAGACAGGACGCGGGTGCCGGCGGCGACGTAGACCTGACCGTCGGGCGCGGGCGTGATCCGTACGGGTACGCCGCCGCAGGAGGCCGCGTCGCCGATCGGGTACGCCCAGCGCTCGTCGCCCGTCCGGGCGTCCAGGGCGCGGAGCCGGGCGTCCTGCCAGACGTACACGGTGCCGTCGTGCAGCGCGGGGCCCGCCTCCGGGGACTCGAAGTCGGTCTGCGCGCCGGTCAGCTGCCAGAGTTTCTGCCCGCTGGACGCCTCCCAGGCCTGCACTCCGCCGCCGCGTGTGCCGGTGACGACGGTGCCGCGCTCGGCCTTGAGGGAGTACACCCAGGCCTCGGTGGACAACCGCCACAGGTCACCGCCCTCACGGGCGTCCAGGGCGAAGAGGGTGGGCCCGTCCGAGGCGTGGATACGGCCGTCCGCGACCGCCATCGACCAGGCGACGTCCCGGGTCTTGAAGCTACGGCGGCCGGTCTGCACGTCCAGGGCGTGCACCTCGAAGGAGGTGACGTAGACGAGGTCACCGGCGACGGTCGGGGTGCCCCAGACGTCGTTCGACATACGGAACCGCCAGGGGCGCCAGCCGGCGGCGGTTTCCGGGGGCAGTGGGGGCGGCGCGGGCACGGCGGGTCCTACGGCGGGTTCCGTGCCGTTGACGCCGGGCCGGGGCCGGGACCAGGAGGCGACCAGGCCGGCCTCCGGAGGGGGTGCCTTCACGGCGGCGGCGCGGGCGTCGGCGACCCGGGGCCCGGGGCCGATGGGCACCGGCGCGCCGGCCAGTCGTACGGGCCCGGTGTCGGGGGCGCCGACCGGGACGGGCACGACGGGGTCGTGAGAGGGCGGCGGCGGTACGGCGACGCGCCCGCCACCACCGCTGCGCCCGGCGGTGGGCGTCGGTTTCACCGGCGGGCGGCCACCACGCCGGGTCTCGATCAGGGTCACCGCGCGCTCGGGCAGCCAGGCCGAGGCCGTACCGCTGTCGTCGGAGCCGGAGCCGAAGAGGTGCGGGGCGAGCTGGGCCTGGAGGTCGGCCGGGTTGGGCCGGCCGGTGGCCTCCATCTGCATACAGGACTCGATGAGCGGGCGCAGTTCGTCCGGGAGACCCTGGAGGTCGGGGCCCTCGCGCAGCAGCATGAAGACGGTCTCGACCGGGTTGGCGCCATGGAACGGGGGGTGTCCGGTGGCGGCGAAGACGAGCATCGAGCCGAGCGAGAACACATCACTCGCGCCGGTGACGCTACGGGAGTCCTTCGCCTGCTCGGGAGACATGTAGGCGGGCGTACCCACCGCCACATTCGTCATCGTCAAACGCGTGTTCGACACACCGGAGGCGATACCGAAGTCGATGACCCGAGGCCCGTCCTCGACCACGAGCACGTTCGACGGTTTGAGGTCACGGTGAACAAGACCCGCCCCGTGAATGGACTGCAGCGCCTCCGCGACCCCCGCCGCGAGCCAGCGCACCGCCTGGGCCGGCATCGGCCCGCACTCGTTCACTATCTCTTCGAGGGAGGGCGCGGGCACATACGCGGTGGCCAGCCACGGCACGGCCGCCCGCGGATCGGCGTCGACCACGGCAGCCGTATAGAAGCCGGAAACGGCCCGCGCCGCCTCGACCTCACGCGTGAAGCGGACCCGGAAGAGCTGGTCCTCGGCGAGTTCCGTCCGCACGGTCTTGATCGCCACCCGCCGGCCGGACGCCGAGCGCGCGAGATAGACCAGCCCCATGCCGCCCGCGCCCAGCCGTCCCAGCACCTCGAACGGCCCGATCCGCCGCGGATCGTGCTGCGTCAGCTGATCCACCACTTGCCTGCCACCTCCCCGTACGGGCCACGCCACCCACATAAGTACGCGACCCCGTGCAGCGTCTCACCACCGCACCGCCATGGCGGCACGCACCCTGATTCTTCCTGGCCGGGCCACAGGTTGCGAACCCGGCGACTAATCGGGGTGTCTCGCCATATCTCCGGACAAACGTCCAGGTGTCAGCGTTGCAGCAGCGCGAACGACGCCCCTTGATTGTCCGTGACGACCGCCACTTTCCCGTACGACGTCTCGAAGAGCGGAACCTGCACCCGCCCGCCGAGCCGCCGTACGGCCCCCAGAACAGGCTCGATGTCCTCGACCCGGAAGTGCACGAGGAAATGCGGCGGCATCTCGACCGGGAAGACGTCGGAGACGGGCGCCCGCCCGAAGTCGGGAGCGGCCTCCGGCCCGAACAGAGCGTCTGTGAAAAGTCCGCCGTAGAAAGTGTTCGCGGTCTCCGTGTCGCGGGCGTACAGCTCGGCCCAGCCGAAGGTGCCGGGCTTGTGCCGGGTGCCGAAACCGGAATGCCGGGCGGCCTGCCACAACCCGAAGACGGCCCCCTCCGGGTCGGCGGCGAGGACGGCGGTACCCAGCTCCCCCAAGGCCACCGGAGCCATCACCACCTGCCCACCGGCCTCCCGGATGCGCCCGCTCAGCCGCACCACGTCCGGCGTCGCGAAGTACACCGTCCACACGGTCGGCATCCGCCCGTCCGCCTTGTGGGCCAGCCCCGCGACGGCCTCGCCGTCCTTGCGGGCCCATACCGAGCCGCCGTACGCCTCCTCGAAGGTCCACCCGAAGAGCTCACCGTAGAAGCGCCTGCCCGCGGCCAGGTCCGGCAGCTGCGCGTCCACCCAGCAGGGGACGCCCTCTCCGTAGGTGTTTTCCTTCGCGGATGCCCTGTTTTCGGCCATACCGTCAAAGTAACGGCGTCGCACGCACCCCGCAGACCAGGCACACCACCCTCCGGACCCCCGTGCACCCCATTTGCAGTCGGCCGAATCGCGCTCCGATCACCCCTCGGTAAGCTGACGGCATGACAGGACAAGTGCGTACCGTCGACGGCCGCGTGGCCGGCCGGCGTGGGCAGGCGACCCGGCAGAAGCTGCTCGACTGCCTAAGCGAGATGCTCAGCTCTTCCCCTTACCGGGACGTCAAAGTCATCGATGTCGCCCGGAAGGCGGGGACTTCACCCGCGACCTTCTACCAGTACTTCCCGGACGTCGAAGGCGCCGTCCTGGAAATTGCCGAGCAAATGGCCACGGAGGGCGGTCAGTTGACCGATCTGCTGGCCGGCCGGTCATGGGTCGGCAAGGCGGGTTGGCAGACCTCCCAGGAACTCGTGGACGGTTTCCTGGAGTTCTGGCGCAGGAACGACGCGATCCTCAGGGTCGTCGATCTCGGCGCCGCCGAGGGGGACAAACGGTTCTACAAGCTCCGGATGAAGATCCTGAACTCCGTGAACAACTCCCTCTCGGACGCGGTCGCCGAGTTGCAGGCCAAGGGCAGGGTCGACAAGGACGTGAACCCGGCGGCGGTCGCCGGTTCACTGGTCGCGATGCTCGCGGCCGTCGCCTCGCACCAGAAGGGTTTCCAGACGTGGGGCGTCAAGCAGGCTGAACTCAAGCCGAACCTGGCGCTGTTGGTCCACCTGGGCGTGACCGGCAAGAAGCCGACGAAGTAGGAGCGGTCCCCGCTTCCCAGGCCCTGGCTTCTCAGGCTCTGACTTCTCAGGTCCCAAGTCCTGTCTCGTGGGCGGTGGTTCACTTAGGTGGACCACCGCCTGCCCTGCATCCACGACGCGTTCAGCGCCGCACGACCCGGAACAACCGGATCTCCCGGTCCACCCGTTTCTGGTACGTGGCGTACGGCGGCCAGAAGACGAGCGCCGCCTTCCACACCTCGGCCCGCTCCTCACCCTCCAACAGCCGCGCCGTGACCGGGATTTGCTCACCCTTCCAGCTGATCTCGGCATCGGGATGGGCGAGGAGGTTGTGCGTCCAGGCGGGGTTGCCGGTACGCCCGAAGTTGGACCCGACGAGAATCCACCCGCCCTCCACCGGCATACAGGCGAGCGGACTGTGCCGCGGCTGCCCACTCCTCGCCCCGGTCGAGGTCAGGATCACCCCCGGCAGCATCTGGGCGCTGAGCAGCACCTTCCCGCGCGTGAGCCGGTGCACGGCCCGGTCCATGGCGGGAATGACATGCGGGGCGATCCGCGCGAACGCCCGGGTCGACGACACCTTCTGCACCGCACGCACACCGATCACACCGTCACCTCGCGACTCTCGAAGAGGTGCGCGCCCTCGGCGGCGTACGCCCGCAGCCGATGCACCGGCCCGAACAACAACTCGTCCCCGGCGGCACGCTTGAAGTAGAGATGGGCGTCGTGCTCCCAGGTGAACCCGATCCCGCCGTGCAGCTGAATCCCCTCACCGGCAGCGGTCCGCAGCGCCTCCAGCGCCTGAGCAAGCGCGAGCCCACCGACCCGCTCCCCGTTGCCGATCGCCCAAGCGGCGTAGTAGGCAGCCGACTTGGCCGCCTGCACCTGCACATACACATCGGCCAACCGGTGCTTCACCGCCTGGAACGACCCGATCGCCCGCCCGAACTGCTCCCGCTGCTTGACGTATTGGACGGTCCGTTCCAAGGCCCGGTCGGCGGCCCCGACGGCTTCGGCGGCGAGTACGGCGGCGACGGTGTCGCCGGTGGCGGACAGTTCCCGTAGGACGTGCGGACTGTCGTCGGCGCCGAGCAATTCAGCGTCTACGTCCCGCAGTTCGAGCCGAGCCTGCGGACGGGTCGCGTCGAGGGAGGTCTGCCGTACGCGTACGAGCCCATCCGCGTCCCCCGCCACAAGGAACAGCAGAGTCCGCGACCGGGCAAAGCCCCCCGCATGGGCGGCGACGAGCAGCAACTCCGCACTGTGCCCGTCGAGCACCTGAGCGACCTGCCCGTACAACCGCCAACCGGAGTCGCCGACTTGCCGGGCCTGCACCCCGCCCGCGCGCCCGCCCCCCGCCCATTCCCCGCCGTTGGGGCCGGTGAGGGTGAGGGCGGTGGTGAGGGCGGTACCGGGTACGGCGAGGGCGGCGGTCAGGGAGCCGGCGGCGATGCGGGGAAGCAGCCGGGCGCGCTGGGTCTCGGTGCCGAGGGCGAGGACGAGGGGCGCGGCGAGCACGGCGGTGGCGAGAAGAGGAGAGGGGGCCAGGAAACGGCCCGTCTCCTCTGCCGCGAGGGCGAGTTCGGTGGGCGAGCAGCCGACACCGCCGTAGGCCTCGGGGAGGGCGAGTCCGGGGAGGCCGAGTTGCTGGGCGAGGGCGGTCCAGAGGGCCGGGTCGTGTCCGGCGGGGGTGTCGACGGCGGCGCGCAACTCGTTCGATCCGCACCGCTTTTGGAGCAGTTCGCGGAGGGTACGGCGGATCTCGTCCTGCTCGGCGGTGAAGCTGGCGTCCATGGCACTTCCCTCCAGATCTGACGGTCCGTCATATTAGGAGTCCGGGCACGATATGCACAGAGGGAGGAGGCGCCTCATGACACCGGGGAGCCGCAAGGTCGCCGTAGTGGGCGTCGCGCTGTCCGACTGCGGGCGCGTGGACGACACGACCCCCTACGCCCTGCACGCCCAGGCGGCCCGCCGCGCGCTGGCGGACGCGGGTCTGGGCCGGGAGGTGGTGGACGGCTTCGCGTCGGCGGGCCTGGGCACGCTGCCGCCGGTGGAGGTGGCCGAATACCTTGGCCTGCGCCCCACTTGGGTCGATTCGACGGCGGTGGGCGGCTCGACGTGGGAGGTGATGGCGGCCCACGCGACGGACGCGATAGCGGCGGGCCACGCGAACGCCGTCCTGCTCGTCTACGGCTCGACGGCCCGAGCCGACATCAAGGCGGGCCGCCGCACCGGCAACCTCTCCTTCGGCGCGCGGGGCCCGCTCCAGTTCGAAGTCCCCTACGGCCATACGCTGATCGCGAAGTACGCGATGGCCGCGCGCCGCCACATGCTCGAATTCGGCACGACGATCGAGCAGTTGGCGGAGGTGGCGGTACAGGCCCGGGCGAACGCGGCCCTGAACCCCGAGGCGATGTTCCGCGACCCGATCACCGTCGACGACGTGCTCTCCGGCCCGATGATCGCCGACCCGTTCACCAAGCTGCACTGCTGCATACGGTCCGACGGCGGGGCGGCGATCCTGCTGGCGGCCGAGGAGTACGTACGGGACTGCCGTACGGCACCGGTGTGGGTGCTCGGGACCGGGGAGCACGTCTCGCACGCGGCGATGTCCGAGTGGCCGGACTTCACGGTGTCACCGGCGGCGGTGAGCGGGCGGCTGGCCTTCGAGCGGGCGGGAGTCGGGCCCGAGGAGATCGACTTCGCGGAGATCTACGACGCGTTCACCTACATGACGTTGGTGACGCTGGAGGATCTGGGTTTCTGTGCGAAGGGTGAGGGGGGCGCCTTTGTGGAGAAGGGGCGGTTGCGGGTGGCCGGCGGGGAGTTGCCGGTGAACACGGACGGGGGCGGGCTGTCGGCCCAACACCCCGGGATGCGGGGGCTGTTCCTGCTGGTGGAGGCGGTGCGGCAGTTGCGGGGAGAGGCCGGGGCCCGTCAAGTGACGGGCGCGGACGGCGACTTGCCGCGACTCGGAGTCGCCTCCGGGACGGGCGGCTGGTTCTGCTCTTCGGGGACGGTGGTGCTGGGGCGGGATTGAGCCATCAGGGACTTCCAGGACCGGTTCCGCTTGAAGGGCAGTTCGAAGATCTGGGAGAAGAGCCATGCCGTCAGCACCGACACGGGCAGGCCCAGGAGAAGCGTGAAGCAGAAGGTGTGCAGCCCGGGCGCGACGAAATGCGGGGCCACTCGGCGGATGACGACCAGGACGATCGGCAGGTGGATCAGGTAGAGGCTGTAGGAGAAATCACCGAGGCGCTGAAGGGGGCGCGCGGTCAACAGCCGTACGAGGAATGCGGGTTGGCCGGTGGCGACCGCCGCGATGAGCATCGTCATGGCGGGAGCGATGGCGAGGTCGATCCAGAAGTAGTGGCGCACCGTCCAGACGGAACCCTGGATGAAACCGAGAGCCAGCACAGGCAGGGCGGCCAGGACGGCGAACCACCCCCACGGCAGACGGCGAACCCGCTCCGACGCGACGACGATTCCCGCACCCACCACTCCCGCGACGAACACGGGGGCGAGATGCGGGGCGAGCCAGTTGTCACCCTCGACCGGGTTCGCGCCGGGGGCCATCAGTCCGCTGACGATCACCGGGAGCGTCACGCACGCGACCACGGCGGCCGCGCTGAACCGCCGCCGGACAAGAAGGATGAGGGGGAAGAGGAGATACAACTCGGCCTCCACCCCGATCGACCAGAACGCGCCGTTCGGGGTCGGGGCGAAGAGCACATCCTGAAGGACAAGGCCGTAGACGATAAGTGATGACCCGTCAGGCGCCCCGTAGTGCGAAGCCGGGACCACGAACAGCGAGATGACGAGGCTCATGGCCAACGCCGCCCAGTACGGTGGCAGGATGCGCCAGGCGCGTCGGCGCAGGAACTGGGCGACACCGCCCGACCGCCAGCCGTGCCGGGCCGGGGAGATCGCGAGCGAGAAGCCGGACAGCACCAGGAAGAAGACGACGGCGATACGCCCGAACATCAGCAAGTCCAGCACCCGGGGCGCCGAACTGTCGGGATACCCCGGGAAGGCGTACAGCCAGCAGTGGAACAGCACCACATACAGCGCCGCCAGCCCGCGGAGACCATCCAGTCCCCGCACCTGCCGACGTACGGGTGCTTCGCTCGCTCTCACATCCACTGAAACTGAAATCGCTCGGCCCTTCCTTCGACGCCACCCTCGGCGAGTGGTACGCGGCGTCCGGCCGCGCAGTTCAATGGTCGGGGTGGACCGTGATGACGGCTTTGTCGTTGCCCGGGTCCGGGTCGCGGTCGCCGACGTACCAGTCCTGGGCGGATTTCTTGTCCTGGAGGGTCAGGGTGCCTTCGCCCGGTTCGCCGAGGCGCATCGTGAACGTGAAGGTCTGGGTCTTGCCGGGCTCCAGGGCCTTGACGTCACAGGTGTAGGTGAAGGCGCCGTTCTTGCAGTAGGGCTCGTAGGAGTCTTCGTCGTACTCCTGCATGGGCTGCTTCACCATCTCCATGCCGAGCGGCGGGCTGAACACCAACTGCTCCGCGGCGCCGGCGTCGGCGGGGCCGTCGTTGCGGACGGTGAGCTTGAAGGTCCGCTTGGTGCCGGGGGCGCCGTACAGGTTCACGTCGGAGACCGAGTAGTCGGCGTGGGTGTCGAGCACGACGTTCGTCCAGCCGCCGCCCTGGGCGTAGGTGCCCTTCTCGGCGGCGGTGGCTTCAGGACGGAGAACCGGACCGTCACCGTGCTCCCCACCGGCCATGACACCCCCGTTTTCCGACCCCATGTCCAGCGCCCGGGCCTTGCTGTTGAAGGAGGCGTACATCTTCGTCTTGGGTGCACGGAGCCGGAGCACGGGCCGGACGGTCACGGTCTGCCCGGGCGCGATGCGGAGATCCGGGAACTCGCAGACCGCGATGTGGCCCTTGTAGAAGCTCGGATAACGGCAGTTGGCGTACTGCTCCTCGAACTCCAGTTGTTCCAGGCCGACTTCGAGCACCAGTCCCCTGACCGGCACCTCGCCGGTGTTCCGGATGACGATCGGCCGGCTCAGCTCGGCCCCCGGACGAACTCCGCCGAGTGACTTCGCTGTCAACACCTCGACCACCGGTTCGCCTACGACAGCCTTCGTCCGCGCGGTGACCTTCTTGCCGCTCCGGTTCGCGTACGTGTACCGGACCACACCGGTGTCCCCCGGCTTGCTGCCCTTCGCCGCGACCAGGGAGACACCGCCGTCCGACCGGCTGTCGTAATCGGAGCGCACCTCACACGTCATATGTGTGGGGCTGCCCGTGCAGGTGCCGCCCTTGCGCAGTACGACCGCGCTCTTCGCGCCGGGCAGCACGTCCACGGTGAGGGTGTGATCGGCGGACCCCCTGACACCGGTGTGCGCCTTGCCGTCGTCGGCGGAGAAGTGGAACGGGTCCTTGTCATGGGGGCCGGACTTGTCGCCGACGGGGCGCAGGTAGAAGACCTCGGGCGCGGTGATCGAGGGCGCCTTGTCGGTGGTGCCGCAGGAGGTGAGGGCCGTGAGCAGGAGGGTGGCGGTTGCTCCGACGCCGGCTGCGCGCTTCAACGGACGGCGCGGAGGAACTCGGTCCAGGTGGTGGGGGTTACTCCGAGGGTGGGGCCGGTGAGGTGCTTCGAGTCGCGGATGTGGATGGTTTCGGGGGTGGGGGCTATTTCGAGGCAGGCGCCGCCCTCGTTCGTGCTGTAGCTCGACTTGAACCAGGCCAGTTCGGTCGTGTTCACAGTTGCCCCGCTTTCCTCTCGATGAGTTCTGCGGATTCCCATGGCGTGAGCGCCTGGGCCCGCAGCATGCCGAAGAGGTCGAACAGCCCGTTGACCTGCTCCGGCTTGGAGATCAACGTACTGCCTGCCTGCGACTCGACGAAGACGAGATTACGGCCCTCTTCGGTGCTCATCAGTTGCATGGGCCCTTGCAGACCCGCGTGCATGTGCCGTTTCGTCGGCATGACCTGCACCGTCAGGTGGTTCAACCTCTGCATCAGGTCGGCCAGTTGCAACAGTTGCTCCTTGAGCACCGCCGGGCCGCCGAACTCCCGCTCCAGCGCCGACTCCCCCATCAGGAAGCTCACGCGGGGCGGCGGATTGCGGGTCAGCACCGCCTACCGTTCCAACCGCGCGCTGACGTGCCGTTCGATCTCCGCTTCCGTGTATGCGGGTACGCGTGACACGTACAGGGCCCGCGTGTAGGCCTCCGTCTGGAGAAGGCCCGGAATCACCAACGTCTCGTATCCGCTGATGATTCGGGCGAGCCGCTGAAGCCGGACCCAGTTCAGGTACTTCGGCGGGTATTTCTCCTCCTCCATCATCTCGATGCAGGCGAGAAACGCACCGCGCCCGTCCAAGCCCCTGTCCGCGTCCTCCAGGAACCCTGTTGTCGGGATGCGCTCACCGCGTTCATAGGCCCCGAACAACGACTCGGAAACCATGACGCGTTCAGCGGCCTCCCTCTGTGTGAGCCCCAACCTCAGCCGGTGAATCCGCAGCAAGTCCCCCACGAACTTCCGCACCAGGGACACCTCACCCTCAGCCCCCACAACGATCACCTTCCTCCCCACAAAACGGCAATGTGCATCGTGTTCGCCTAGTCACGCTAAGCAATCCCGGCAACGCTCGCACCCATGACGCAGAAACTCACCCCGAATTGGGTCCCACAGTCTGGGCTTCAACTACGCCTGGCCGGAGTCCACTTCGACGCGATCCGGGTCGGCGGCATCCGTGGGGAAGCGGCACTGCACCACCTCTCCACCCTCACCGACGGTCACCCCGGCCCCGTCGTACGCGAAGTGAACGGGAACCGGTGGACGTACTTCCTCCTCGCCCCCGGAGACAGCACGGAGGACGACTGGCCGCCCGGCGTACGGAGGTTCTCGCGGTCGACACGGGACGAGTACATCGGGGTACCGGCGCCGGAGGGCAACACGTATCCGTTGAGTTGGCGGTGCGGGGCGCCGGAGGTGGGGGAGTTCGTGGACTCGGAGTTGCTGCATGGGGTGTTGATGGCTCAGCTGACGGAGGGTGTTGATGACGAGGGCGGTCATCAGTGAACGTTGGGCCACTCGCTTCCCAGCCAGTGTCGGGCTTCCGCGGCCCGAGTAAAGGGCGCTCCCTGCGGTCGCGTCGGCTGCGCCGATTCCGCTTCGCTCCACCCTTGACTCGGTCCGCTCCAGCCCGTTTGAGAAGCGAGCGAGCAGCCCGGAGGAACGGGTGGCCAGGCATGAACACCCTTACCTGTACTGCGTTGCGGGCCGGGGTGAGGGGACGCGCTCGCGCCTCGCCAGCACGCCGGGCCGGCTTAGCGGCTACCTGCCGGTGGGGGGGGAGAAGCGAGAGAGCACGAGCGGTGGGAACGCGACCCCCATGCGCAGGTCCGGGCCGGTGGTGCGAGGGGGCGCGCTCCCGTCTCGCCAGCACGCCGCGTCGGCTCAGCGGCCGACCCCGGGTGGAGGGCACAGCCTCCAGAGGGCGGGGTCGGCAGCACGGCGGGTGGGGTGCCAGGGGGGTGGGTGGGTCGGAGAAGTGTGACACTTTCGCCAGGACTGTCACACTTCTGCGGACCAGGTACCCCGCACCCCGGGAAGGTCCGGTCGGCAGCCGACAGTCGGCACGGTCGGCAGTCGGTCAGGAGCCGGGGCCCGGGGTTCTGGGTCCAAGGCCAGGGCTGGGGCCCAGGGCCAGGGTCTTCCTCCACGCCCGCGACCCAGCCCCGCCCCGATCTACCCACAGCCCACGGCCCGCACTCCACGGCCCACGACTGCAGACTCCCCCCAGCAGTGCTCACTACCCGTAGCCCATCGCCCATCCCGTCGCCCGTGGGCCGTTGCCTATGGCTCAAGTCCCCACCGGCCGCCAGCCGCTAAGCCCACCCGGCGTGCAGGCGAGACGCGAACGCGCCTCCCTCACCCCGGCCGACAACGCAGTACAGGCAAGGGGATGTGTGCCTGGCCACCCGTTCTTCCGGGCTGCTCGCTCGCTTCTCAAACGGGCTGGAGCGGGCCGAGTCAAGGGTGGAGCGGAGCGAAATCGGCGTAGCCGACGCGACCGCAGGGAGCGCCCTTTACTCGGGCCGCGGAAGCCCGACACTCACAAAGAAGCGAGTGGCCCAACGGTCAGTACACAACTCAGGGCCAGAGCAACTCCCTCGACCAGCCCCGCTCCCCCCGGACATAGCTCAGGCGCACGTGTCGTCGTAGCGCATCGCCCTGGAAGAACTCGACCTCGTCGGGGAACACGCGGTACAGGGTCCAGGACGGGGCGGGGGTCTTCGGTTCCCGTTGGGCCAGTTCCCACGCCTCTTCCGATGCCTGCGTCAACTCGGCCAGGGACGACAGGACTTCGCTCTGGTGACCCGTCAGCGCTGCCGCCAACGCTCCCGTCGAGTGCGCGTGCAGGTCCGCCTGGGATTCGGTCGGGGTCGCCGGGGTGACGGGGCCTCGTAGGCGGACCTGTCGGCCGAGGCGGGGCCAGTAGAAGGCGAGGGCGGCGTAGGCGAAGCCCTTCAGCTGGTGGCCTTTGCGGCTCGTGGAGTGGGTCGCGAAGGACCAGCCCTCCTCGTCCGCGCCGTGCAGCATCACCATCCGTACGTCGGGGAGGCCGCCGCCCTCTGTCGCCGGGTCGCCGTCCCGCGTCGCCAGTGACATCACGTGTGGTTCGGTCTCCCCCGCCGCCACCGCCTCCGCGAACCAGGTGGTGAAGAGAGGGAGGGGGGTGTCCGGTGTTGCGGTCGGGTTCAAGGGTGGGAGCTTGGTCAGCTCTGGGGCCCATACCCGTAGTGACTTCAGTAGCTCGTGGAGATCCGTTCCCGGTGCCGTTCCCATGGTCGAGTATCACCTCGGCGTCGGGTCGGACCGGAAGTCGTAGCCCGCGAAGTCCTCCACCGGGCGGTAGCCGATGCGCTGGTACAGGGCGTTGGTCGTGGGGTTGGCCAGGTCCGTGAACAGGAGTACCTCCTCCGCGCCCACCGCCCTCGCCATGCTGCTGACCTCCGCCGTCACCGCGCCCGCGTAGCCCCGGCCCCTGAGGTCCGCCGGGGTGTAGACGGGGGCCACCCTGACCTGGCCGGCCACCTTCGGTGTGATCCCGGCCATGGACACCGGCGTACCGTCCGGGACTTCCCAGAGCGTGATCCCGCCGTACGCGATCCGGGAGTCGGCCCACTCGCCGGGGTCCTGCGAGGTGGCGCTCTCGCCGATCGCCTCGTGGAACTCGGCGTACCAGCGCATGAGTTGTTCGCGGTCCTTTGCTGTCGCGACTCTCGGGCTGCCCGGCGGAGAGGGTTCCGGGGTCGTCAACTCGCCCAGGCGGTACAGGCGTTGGCGTCCATGGAGTTCGGGGGTGGCGCCCGTTCGTCCTGCCCATGCCTCCGCGAACGTCGATGCCGTGTCCCGTTCGGCCATGACTCCCGGCAACTCGTCGCCGCGCAAAGCCAATTGGGCCACCAGCTCCGTGGCCTCCTCGGCCGTGAGCGGTGTCAGCATCAGGCGGCCGGGAGGGGTGCGGAAGAAGGTGGCCCGTACTTCGCCGTCTCGTTCCAGTGTGCCGAACACCGGGTCGCCCTCGCCGTACACACGCAGCCCTCGGCCGCGCAGCGCCGTCGTCACCGTCAGGTGGATCGTGTGCAGGGCGGGGCGGGAGCGCAGGAACTCCCCTGCCCGGGTGAGGAATTGGTCCAGGTCCTCGGTGATGTGCCAGTCGGCGGCCGTCACAGCTGCACCTCCGGGTCCGTCGCCACGCGTCCGTGCAGGTGTACGTCACGGAACGCGTCCTGGCGGCCCGCCTCGAACATCGCCCCACGCAGCGTCCCCTCGGCCGGGAAGCCGCAGCGTTCGGCGATACGGCAGGACGCGTCGTGGCCGAGGGCGTGGCCCAGTTCGAGGCGGTGCAGGCCCAGGTCGGTCAGGGCCCAGTGGGCGGCGAGGACGAGGGCGCGGGTCGCGACGCCGCGGCCGCGGGCCTCGGGGAGGATCCAGTAGCCGACGCGGGCGACGCGGATGACGTGGTCGATGTCGTTGACGCCGATGTGCCCGAGCGTCGTACCGTCGGCCGCGTCCGTGACGCAGAACGACGCGCTGACCCCGTCCGCCGCACTCTCGGCGCGGGAGCGCAGCGAGTCGCGGGCGCTGGTGACGTCCGTGACCGGCCGCAGTGGAGTGTTCCAGCGTTGGAACTCGGGGTCGGACACTCCATGCAGCCAGTCCGTCACATCGCTGTCGGCGTCCGCGTCCCAGGGGCGCAGCCGGAGTCCGTGACCGTTCAGCTCGGGGAAGGGGTGCTGGAGCGACCGCTCGCGTATGTGGGCCATCGCGCCATTGAATCAAGCGTTACGCGCACCGGATACGTCATTTTCCCTCGGCCCGAACACCGGCACCCCGTCCCGGAACGCCACCTCGACCGCCATCCCCGCGCGCAGTTCGGCAGGCCCGGCCCGCACGATCTCCGTCATCATGCGCGGGCCCTCCGCCAGATCGACCACCGCCGCTACGTACGGCACCCGCTCCCCGAAGGGCGGCAGGTCGTTGCGGTGGACGACGGACCAGGTGTAGAGCGTGGCGTGGCCGCTCGCGGGTTCCCAGGTGACGTGCTCGCTCCAGCAGTGGGGGCAGAACTCGCGGGGGTAGTGGTGGGCCCGGCCGCAGTCCGCGCAGCGGCGGAGGAGCAGGCGGCCCTGTGCCGCGGCCTCCCAGTAGGGGCGGGTGAACGCGTCGGGCTCGGGGAGGTCGTACCGCGGGGCACCGTCGGCCATCAGGATCGCTCCAGCGCGTCGCTCATCAGAACCACCCCAGTGCCGCGTCCACCGACCACACCTGCCAGGACATCGCGAACAGGGCCACCAGCGAGATGAGCGCCATCATCGCGTTCTGCCCCTGCTCCGCCCAGTCGTGGATCATGAGCGTGAAGTAGAGGACGTTGAGGAGCAGGCCCCCGACGAGGGCTGCCGGGGTGAGGAACCCCGCGACCAGGCCCAGGCCGACCGCCAACTCGGCGTAGACGACGACGTACGCCATCGTGCGCGGGCGCGGCGCGACCATCACGTCGAAGCCCGAACGGACCGCGGTCCAGCGGTGTTTGGCGGCGACATCGGCCGCCCAGGCGATACCCGTGCCGCGCTCGAACCAGGCCTTCTTGTCCTTGTGCCGCCAGCTCTCCAGCCACCACAGCCCGAGTCCTATGCGGAGGACGGCGAGCCAGTCCGCTCCGCTGAGCCAGATCGCATCCATGAATCTGACGGTACGTCAGAAGCTGAAGAAAGCCGAGAGGGGGCCATGAAAATCCTGTGTACCGGCCGTGCCGCTGTGGGTCCGCCATGAATCCCGGCAGATTGTTGACGATTTTGTTCGACGCCGATTACGTTCACAAACGCAAGGTCAGGGAGCGGTCAGGAAGACGCGGTCCGGAAAACGAGAGGCAGCACGGTGAAGCACAGGGCAGTGAAGCGCAGGACGGTAGTCATGGGCATCGGCGCGACCGCCGGTGTCGCGGCGGTCGGCGGCATCGCGCTCAGCGCGAACGCGAGCAGCTCGAAATCGTCGTCGCCATCGTCCTCGTCTTCCTCGGACACCCTGGTCTTCGACCCGGACGCCTACACGAAGCTGACGAAGACCGTCACGGACACCGCGGGTACGAAGCACACGGTCGTCTACCACTTCTGGAAGGCGATCACCTACGTCGCCAACCCGGTCGACGCCACCTACCAGTCCCTGATCGTCAGCTCCCCGGTGGAGATCGACGGCAAGGCGGTCGACGCGAGCAACGCCCCGATCCTGCTCGCCAACTCCATCGGCGGCTACCTCCCCGCCTCCGTGGCGACCGCCACCGAGGTCGGCGGCGGCGGTTCGGCGATGGGCGGCGGCGCGGCCCCGTCCGGTGCCCCCAGCTCCGCCGCCTCGGCCTCGGCCTCCGCGAGCGCCGCCGCCCCCGGCGCCAACGGCAACACCAACGCCACCGGCGGCGCCACCTCCAGCAACCAGCTCCTCGCGCTGGCCGCCGGCTACGTCGTCATCGAGCCCGGCGCCCGCGGTCGTACCCTCAAGAACTCCAGCGGCGAGTACTACGGCACCGCCCCGACCGCGATCGTCGACCTCAAGGCCGCGGTCCGGTACGTGAAGTCCAACAAGGGGCGCATCCCCGGCAACGTCGAGCGGATCGTCTCCGCGGGGACCAGTGCGGGCGGCGCGCTGTCGTCCCTGCTGGGCGCGTCCGGTGACAGCCCGATCTACGACAAGTACCTCAAGGAGCTGGGCGCGGCCGACGCCTCCGACGCGATCTTCGCGACCGGCGCCTGGTGCCCGATCACCGACCTGGAGCACGCCGACGGCGCCTACGAGTGGAACTGGGGCGGCAACGACCTCAGCACCGGCAAGGCGGTCGACCAGACGGTCTCCAAGGCGTTGCAGGCGCAGTTCGCCGAGTACCAGGCCGGCCTGAAGCTGCGCGGCCTCGGCGGCTTCGGTCCGCTGAACGCCCGCAACCTCGACGAGTACATGGTCGAGCAGTACCTGGAGCCGTCGGCGACCACGTACCTCGCCGCCCTCTCGGACTCCGCCCGCGCGACCTACCTGAAGGCCAACACCTTCATCACCTGGTCCGGCGGCAAGGCCACCTTCACCTGGGCCGACTTCCTCACCCACGTCGGCGCCCGCAAGAAGGACGCCCCCGCCTTCGACGCCTTCGACCTGTCGGCCGGTGAGAACAACGAGTTCGGCACGGGCAAGACGCTGGCCCGCCACTTCACGGCGTACGGCGCGAAGAACGACTCAACGGGCCTGAGCAGCAAGCGGGTTCCGAGCGACATCCCCGCCAAGCTCGACCTGATGAACCCGATGTACCACCTGGTCGAGAAGGTCAACCCGAACCGTTCCAAGCACTGGTGGATCCGCCTCGGCACCAAGGACTCGGACACCTCGCTGACGGTCGCCGCCAACCTCGCCGCCCGCCTCGACAACCTGGGCGACGACGTCAACCACATCTACTACTGGGACGAGGGCCACGGCGCCAACACCGACCCGGGCGACTTCATCACGTGGATCGCCCAGGTGACGGGCCACAAGGCCAAGCGCCGGTAAGCCACCCTCCCCTCAGCCGCGGCACCGGTTTCCCGTCATACATTCCGGTCGCCGCCTCACGACGCCGAGCCCCTTCGCGCACGACGCGGGCTCGGCGTCGTGGCTTTTCCCAGAGCCCTCACACACCAGAGGACCTACGCCACCCACCTCACCCACTCCTCCACACCCGTGATCGATCCGCAACCAATTCCGGGCTTGACCGAGACCCATCAACGTGGGACGTGATTACGCTCGCGCTCATGGCCGACTCCACAGCGACCCCGAACCCCGCGGCGCACAACCACGCAGACCGCCCCGTGTACGTCATCGGCGGCGGCCCCGGCGGTCTCGCCGCCGCGTACGCGCTGCGCGCGCAGGGCATCCGTGCCGTCGTACTGGAGAAGTCGGACCGGGTCGGAGCGTCCTGGCGCAGGCACTACGACCGCCTGCACCTGCACACCACCCGGCGCCTGTCGGGGCTGCCCGGGCTCACGATGCCGCGCCGGTTCGGGCGCTGGGTCTCGCGGGACGACGTGGTGCGCTATCTGGAGAAGTACGCCGAGGTCCACGAGCTGGAGATCGTCACCGGCGTCGAGGTCTCCCGCGTCGAACGCTCGGCGGACGGCACCGGCTGGCTGCTGCACGCCACCGGCGGCCGTGAACTCACCGGCCGCGCGGTCGTCATCGCCACCGGCACCAACCACACCCCCCGCATCCCCGACTGGCCCGGCCGCGACACCTACACCGGCGACCTCCTGCACGCCGCCGACTACCGCAACGCCCAGCCCTACGCCGGCCGGGACGTCCTGGTCGTCGGCATCGGCAACACGGGCGCGGAGATCGCCGTCGACCTGGTGGAGGGCGGAGCATCGCGCGTCCGCCTCTCCGTCCGCACGGCCCCGCACATCCTGCGGCGCTCGACCGCGGGCTGGGCGGCCCAGTACACCGGCGTTCTCGTACGACGGCTGCCGGTCGGCCTCGTCGACCGGCTCGCGGGGCCGGTGTCCAAGGTCAGCGTGCCGGACCTGGCGGCGCAGGGGCTGCCGCGCCCCGACACCGGGCTGTACAGCCGGGTCAAGGAGGGCTCGATCCCGGTCCAGGACGTCGGTCTCATCGACGCCGTGCGCAAGGGACGGGTCGAGATCGTGCCGGCAGTGGAGAGCTTCGAGGACGGCAAGGTGGTCCTCGCCGGCGGCGACCGCATCGGGCCGGACGTGGTGATCGCGGCCACGGGCTACGTCCGCTCCCTGGAGCAACTCGTCGGCCACCTGGGCGTGTTGGACGCCCGCGGCAAGCCGGTCGTGAACGGGGCCCGCACCCCGAAGGACGCGCCCGGCCTGTACTTCACCGGGTTCACCAACCCCATCAGCGGGATGCTCCGCGAGCTGGCCATCGACGCGGAGAAGATCGCGAAGGCGCTCGCCAAGTCCGTCCGCAAAAGTGCCGTGAGCTAGGGTCCGTCCGTTCTTTGCGTGCACGACAGTTCCTGACGCTGTGTCAGTTCAGTAATCTGACAGTGCGTCAGTTGATTATGCCGTCACACAGGAGCGGGGCGGACCGATGCTTGGATCAACCCACGGCACCCTCACCACCGACTCCCGCCGGGCCCGGGTCATCGCCTGCGGTGAGCAACCCGGCCCCGCCGTCCACGGCAGGCCCGCCGACGTCGACGATCTCGACGTCAGCGGGCGGCCGTTGTACGCGGGCGTACCCGACCTGGACCGTTTCTTCCGCCCCGAGTCGGTCGCCGTGATCGGCGCCTCGGACGCGGAGGGCCGCCCGAACACCGGCATCACCCGCCAACTCATGGCCTGGGCGGAGCGGGTGGGGGCCCGCCTCCACCCGGTGCACCCCACCCGCGCGACGGTCTTCGACGTCCCCTGCTTCCCCTCCATCGCCGACCTCCCCGAACAGGTCGACCTGGCCGTGGTGTTGGTGGCCGACCCGCTCCCCGTGATCGAGCAACTCGCCGAGGCGAAGGTGAGGTTCGCGGTCGCCTTCGCGTCCGGCTTCGCGGAGACGGGCGAGGCGGGCGCCCTGGCACAGGCCCAACTCGCCGCCGCCGTAGGCCGATCCGGCCTCCGCCTCCTCGGCCCGAACACCAACCTCAACGCCTTCGAGAACTTCCGTGAGGACCTGGAAGGCCCCGCGATCGCCCTCATCACCCAGTCCGGCCACCAGGGCCGCCCGGTCTTCGCCCTCCAGGAACTCGGCATCCGCCTCTCCCACTGGGCCCCCACCGGCAACGAAGCCGACCTGGAGACAGCCGACTTCATCTCCTACTTCGCCGAACGCCCCGAAGTAGGCGCCATCGCCTGCTACGTCGAGGGCCTCAAGGACGGCCGCTCCTTCCTCCTCGCCGCCGACCGCGCCGCCCGCCGCAAGGTCCCGGTGGTCGCGGTGAAGGTCGGCCGCACGGAGACCGGCGCCCGTACAGCCGCCTCCCACACCGGCAAACTCACCGGCGCGGACACGGTGGTGGACGCGGCGATGCGCCAGTACGGCGTGATCCGCGTCGACGGCCTGGACGAACTCCAGGACACGGCGGCCCTGTTGGCGCGCGCGAAGCCTCCGGTGGCCGAGGGCGTGGTCGTGTACTCGATCTCCGGCGGCACGGGCGCCCACTTCGCCGACCTGGCGAGCGAGGCGGGGCTGCGGCTCCCGCAGCTGTCGGACGCGAAACAGTCCCAACTCCACGAGTGGATACCGCCGTACCTGAGCGTGGCGAACCCGGTCGACAACGGCGGTCACCCGGTGGGCGATTGGCGCGGCCGGAAGATCATCGACGCGATCCTCGACGACCCGGAGGTAGGGGTACTGGTCTGCCCGATCACGGGCCCGTTCCCGCCACTGAGCGACAAGCTGGTGGAGGACCTGGTGGCCGCGGCGGAGGAGACCGACAAGCTGGTGTGCGTGGTGTGGGGCTCACCGGTGGGAACGGAACCGGCGTACCGCGAGCGGCTGTTGGGCTCGTCGAGGGTGGCGACGTTCCGCACGGTGGGGAACTGCATCACAGCCCTCCACGCCTACTTCTCCCACCACCGCTTCGTCCGCGCCTACCACTCCCCCTTCGACGAGGCCCCCCGCACCGTCTCCCCCTCCTTCCGCAAGGCCGAGGCCCTGATGCGCCCGGGCCAGCAGCTGAGCGAGCACGCGGCGAAACAACTCCTGCGGGCCTACGGCATCCGGGTCCCCCGCGAGCAGTTGGTGACCAGCGCGGCAGCGGCCGTACGGGCGGCGGGGCTGGTGGGCTACCCGGTGGTGATGAAGGCGTCCGGCGCGCAGATCGCGCACAAGACGGAACTCGGCCTGGTGAAGGTGGGCCTGACCTCGGCGAGCCAAGTCCGGGACGCGTACCGCGAGTTGACGGACATCGCGCGCTACGAGGACGTGACCCTGGACGGTGTGCTGGTGTGCCAGATGGTCGAACGGGGCGTCGAGATGGTGGTGGGCGTCACGCAGGACGAGCTGTTCGGCCCGACGGTGACGGTGGGGCTGGGCGGGGTGCTGGTGGAGGTCCTGCGGGACGCGGCGGTACGGGTGCCGCCGTTCGGCGAGGAGGCGGCGCGGGACATGCTCGGCGAGTTGCGCGGGCGGCCGTTGCTGGACGGGGTACGGGGACGCCCCCCGGCCGACCTGGACGCGCTGGTGGAGGTGATCCTGCGGGTACAGCGCATGGCCCTCGAACTGGGCGATGTGCTCTCGGAGTTGGACATCAACCCGCTGATGGTGCTGCCCAGGGGGCAGGGCGCGGTGGCGTTGGACGCGTTGGCGGTGTGCCGATGAGTGATCCGACGACTGATGCGACGGTTGAGGTCACGCACACGATCGCGGGCGGCGTCGCGTACCTCACCCTCAACCGCCCCGAGGCACTGAACGCGATCACCCAGGCCCAACGGGACCGCCTGATAACCCTGTTGGGAGAGGCATCGGCGGACCCATCGGTACGGGCCGTGGTCCTGACCGGCACCGGCCGCGGCTTCTGCGCGGGCGCGGACCTGCGGGGCGGTGGAACTTCAGCCGGTGACGAACGGGTGGCCGGAGACGTGGCCCGCGTGATCCGCATGGGCGCACAACGCCTGATCGCCGCCGTCCTGGACTGCGAGAAACCGGTGATCGCGGCAGTCAACGGCACGGCGGCCGGCCTCGGCGCCCACCTGGCCCTGGCCTGCGATCTCGTACTGGCCGCGGAGTCGGCGAGGTTCATCGAGGTGTTCGTACGGCGCGGTCTGGTACCGGACGGCGGCGGCGCGTATCTGCTGCCCCGCCTGCTCGGCCCGCAGCGCGCGAAGGAGCTGATGTTCTTCGGCGACGCGGTGAGCGCGGTGGACGCGGAACGACTGGGCCTGGTCAACAGGGTCGTACCGGACGGGGAGTTGGAGAAGACGGCCCGGGAATGGGCGGAACGCCTTGCCAGCGGCCCGACCCGCGCCCTCGCCCTCACCAAGCAGCTCGTCAACGCGTCCTTGGACAGCGACCGGGCGACCGCGTTCGCGGCGGAGGCCGCGGCGCAGGAGATCAACATGACGACGGAGGACGCGCGGGAGGGCGTGGCCGCTTTCGTGGAGCGAAGGAGCCCCGAGTACCGGGGGCGGTGACCCGGGGCGCCCGAGTCGCCGTCAGTCCAACAGGCCGTCGTAGTCCGGGAGTTTGTACGTGGTGTCGGCGTAGCCGCCCGAGAGGTCGGTCGTGTTGTTGCCGATGTTGGCGATGATGTCGTAGCCGTTCGCCTCGATCGCCTCGCGCTGTGAGGTCTTGAAGTCGGCGATGGACTTGG
Organism: Streptomyces prunicolor; assembly: GCF_045162825.1. Taxonomy (NCBI): domain Bacteria; kingdom Bacillati; phylum Actinomycetota; class Actinomycetes; order Kitasatosporales; family Streptomycetaceae; genus Streptomyces; species Streptomyces prunicolor. The sequence continues at coordinate 4,665,578 of NZ_CP108676.1, forward strand.
TCAGCAGCTCTGCGACCGTGCGGGCGTAGAGGCCGTCGACCGTGTAACCGACCTTCTTCAGGTTGGACTTGGTGACCGCGTTGAAGAGGTTGCTGCGGGCGCTGACGAAGAACACGCTGATGCCCTTGGCGTGCGCGTCCTGGGCGAGGGCGAGGACCGGCGGGGTGGCGGGGACCGTGATGCCGCCCTCGAAGTAGGTCTCCAGCGAGGTGTTGTCGATGTCGAGCACGATCGCCTGCTTGGCGCCGGAGGTGTTGGCGGCGGCGCGGGAGTCGATGTAGGTCTGCGCGGGGCCGGTGACGGCGGCGACGTCGGTCAGCCACTGGGACTCGGTCACGGTCGAGTCGGCGGCCTGCGCGGGCAGGGCGGCGGCGAGCGCGAGGGCGAGGCCGACCACGGCGGCCAGGGCGCCGCCGCGTGCGGTGAGACGGTTCATCGGGTGGGTGCTCCTCAGATCACGGCAGCCCACCGGCGGGGTACCGGGGGCGGTCGTTGCGCAACATTGCTGCCGGTGGGTGTGCGGGGAGTGACCCGGAGTGGTCCGTGCGGCGTCGTAACTGCCATGTTCTGACCGGGAGTCTGTGAATCGGCCGTCAGAACCCGCACGTCCCGCACCCCTTCCTATCTGATGGCCCGTCAGCTTCAATGGGTGGTGTGATGGGACACGCAGGGGCAGCAGCGGCCGCCGTCCGTTACCTCAGGTCGGCCGGAAGCGCTCCGGCCGCGCAGCCTGTCGAGGCGCTGCCGCGGCCGGAGCTTCGGTGCGTCACGGACGACGAGCGGGCACCGGTCGACCAGGGCGAGTTCCGGCGCGTGCTGGGCACGTTCGCGACCGGCGTGACCGTGATCACCGCCCCCGCGGCGGACGACGGGCCCGGCCCGGCCGGCTTCGCCTGCCAGTCCTTCTCCGCCCTCTCCCTCGACCCGCCCCTCGTCGTCTTCATGGTCGGCCGCACCTCCACGACCTGGCCCCGCATCGCCCGCGCCGGCGTCTTCTGCGTCAACGTACTCGCCGCGCACCAGGGCGAGTTGTGCCGCGGCTTCGCGGTGAGCGGCCGGGACAAGTTCGCGGACGTGCCGTACGACACCTCCCCCGTCTCCGGGTCCCCGCGCCTCACCGGCGCCGCGGCCTGGGTCGACTGCACGATCCACGCGGTGCACACCGGGGGCGACCATCTGATCGTGGTGGGGCGGGTGGACGGACTCGGCGTGACCGACGAGGGGGATGGGGCGCCGCTGCTGTTCCACCGGGGTCGCTTCCTCTGACCCTTCCAGGACCTCCGCCGGGACGGTGGTGTGTCAGATCACCGCGAGCCGGTCCACCAGCAACTCCACCCGCCGCTCAGCGTCTTCCGGCGGCAGCCGCCCCGCCCGGGTCAGGGTGGCCAGCCCGTGCAGGGCCGCCCAGAACACCTCGGTGAACAGTCCCGGGTGGACACCTTCCCCAGCGACCTCGCCGAGGCTCTCCAGCAGGGCGGCGAACGCGTCCTTCAACGGCTCCGGGGTGTCCTCGCGCGCGAACGCCAGGCCGCCGTCGAGCTGGAACATCGCGTCGTAGACCGCCGGGTTGCGCGCGGCGAAGTCGAGGTAGGCGCGGGCCAGGGCGGTGACCCGGGCGCGAGAGCCGTCCGCGGCGGGCGTCGAGGCGGAGGTCGCAGCGGACGTCGCGGCGGAGGCTGTAGCAGAGGTCGCAGCGGAGGTCGCGGCCCGCAGCGCCGTTGCCATCTCGGCGGCGCCTTCGAGAGCCACCGCGCCGATGATCTCGCGCTTGCCGCGGAAGTGGCTGTAGAGGACGGGCTGGCTGTACTCGATGCGCTCGGCGAGCCGGCGGGTGGTGACCGCGTCCCAGCCCTGCTGCTCGGCGAGTTCGCGGGCCGTCGCCACGATGAGGCGCTCGCGGCCCGCCCGTTCGCGCTCCTTGCGTTCCTGTACCGACATGACTCGATCCTAGCACCGCTAGACAATCGAGCGGCAGTAGGTCTAGCGTTGACTCGCCAGCTAGCAACGCTAGATCCTGGGAGGGGCATCATGCTCAACGCACTTGAGGTCTTCACCACCGTGGTCGTCGGCCTGATGGTGGGGGTGGAGTTCTCCGTCGCCTTCGTCATGAACCGGATCTTCAACGCCCTCCCCGAGGACAGTGGCCAACTCGGCCGCGCCCACGGGGGCCGCATGCTCGGCGCCGTGATGCCGTTCTGGTACATCGGCTCGCTCGCGCTGAGCGCGGTCTGGGCCGTCGCCGCATGGCACCACCCCGGCACCGGCCTCGTCGTCACCGCCGCCGCGCTGCTGATCGTGAGCGTGATCATGTCGATCCTGCTGCTCGTCCCGATCAACAACCGGGGCAAGACGTGGACCCCCGAGAACCGGCCCGCGGACTGGAAGGAGCAGATGAACCGCTGGGACCGCTTCCACTACGTCCGCGTCGCCGTCATCGTCACCGCCTTCACCCTGCTGGCCGCCGCCCTCGCGTGAACCACCGCACCACACCTCCTGGCCCGCGGATCCACGGCACAGGTCGCGTAGCCGGAGGAACGGCCAGCAGGACAGCAGGTCAGCAGGGCCAGTAGGCCAGAGACTGACCTACCCCGCCCCTACCGTCGCCCCGACACCGGCAGCGACGAAGGGAACCCCCATGCCCCAGCTCCAGCACATCAACTCCGCGCCGACGGGCTACACCACCGTCGCCCCCTGGGTCGTCACCGACGACACCGGAGCCTTTCTCGACTTCGTCGCCGCGGCGTTCGGCGGGGAGGAGCTCGGGCGGGTGGTGACCGAGGGCGGGGCGATCGGGCACGGCGAGATCCGGGTCGGGGACACGGTCGTGCTGGCCTTCGACCGAAGCGCGGACTGGCCCGTCATGCCGAGCCTGCTCCGCGTGTTCGTGCCCGACGCGGACCAGGCGTTCGCCCGGGCCCTCGACGCCGGCGGCCGGGTCGTCACTCCCCTGGCGAACCACGCCTTCGGACAGCGCGGCGGCCGGATCAAGGACCCCTTCGGCAACATCTGGTGGGTGGTCGCCCACGTGGAGGACGTCCCCGAGGACGAGATGTGGCAGCGGCTCGGGCAACCCGAGTACGCCGAGGCCATGCGCCTCGCCCAGGAGACCTTCGACGCCGAACTCAGCGGCCGGGGGCGCGGACGCGGCAGCGCGCCCGTGCGGACGACGGTTCCTCCGAGCGCTCCTGAGTAACCCGCACGCCGATTCTGAGCCCACGTACTCATGAAGGTCCGCTCCACCTCCGACAGCCTTGCTCTCAGACCGATTCGAGCATTCGAGCATCTGCCCGGGGGACCTCAACCATGAGCAAGCGCACGCGAGTCGCCGTTCTCACATCCGTCCTGATATCCGCAGCCGGGCTGCTGTCCGCCTGCTCGTTCTCCACGGCGGACGCCATGTGCGGCGGGGGCGAGTACCCGGTCCTGGCCGTGGGCAGCACCGCGGGCGGCGCCTGCGTGAAGAACGGCGACACCCCGCCGAGCGGCTATGCGCGGTACCCGAAGGGGAAGGTGCCGCAGCACGTCGACGACAAGTGGGACACGTACTGGCAGACCCACACCGTGGACGCGAAGGGGAACATCACCTCCGCGCCGTAGCCGTCACGCCACCGCGACCGCACCCATCCGCGCGACCGGCCGCCGCCGGATCACCAACGCCATCAGCGCCGCCACCGCGCACAACGCCCCCGCCACGTACCAGACCATGTCGTACGACCCGAACGCGTCCCGTGCCACCCCGCCCAGGAAGGCGACCAGCGCCGCGCCGATCTGGTGCGAGGCGAGGACCCAGCCGAAGACGATCGCGCTGTCCTCGCCGTACTGCTCGCGGCACAGGGCGAGGGTCGGCGGGACCGTGGCGACCCAGTCGAGGCCGTAGAAGACGATGAAGAAGAGCATCGGCGGGTGGACCGTGGGGGCCAGCAGCATGGGGAGGAAGAGGAGGGAGATGCCGCGCAGGGCGTAGTACACGGCGAGCAGCCGGCGGGGTTCGAAGCGGTCGGTGAACCAGCCGGAGGCGATCGTGCCGACCACGTCGAAGACACCGATCACCGCGAGCAGCGAGGCCGCCGCCGTGATGGGCATGCCGTGGTCGTGGGCGGCGGGCACGAAGTGGGTCTGGATCAGACCGTTCGTGGACGCGCCACAGATCGCGAAGGTCCCGGCCAGCAGCCAGAACGGGCCCGTGCGCACCGCCTTGAGCAGCACCGAGACCGTACGGCGGGCCGCGCCCGTCACCGGTTCCGGCTTCGGTACGAACTCGGTCGAGCCGTACGGCTTCGCGCCCACGTCGGCCGGGTGGTCCCGCAGCAGCAACCACACGAAGGGGACGACGGCGAGCGCCGCGAGAGACACCGTCACCGCCGCCGGACGCCAACTGTGCTCCTCGACTATCCAGGACAGCAGCGGCAGGAAGATGAGTTGGCCTGACGCCGAGGCCGCCGTGAGGATGCCGGTGACCAGGCCCTTGCGTGCGGTGAACCAGCGGTTGGTGACCGTCGCCGCGAACGCGAGCGCCATCGAACCACTGCCAAGACCCACCAACAGGCCCCAGCACAGCAGCAGTTGCCACGGCGCCGTCATCCACACCGTCAGGCCGGACCCGAGCGCGATCACGGTCAGCGCGACCGCGACCACCCGCCGGATACCGAAGCGGTCCATCAGCGCCGCCGCGAAGGGGGCCGTCAGCCCGTACAACGCGAGGTTGATCGACGCCGCCGCCCCGATCGTGCCGCGCGACCAACCGAACTCCTGATGCAGCGGATCGACCAACAACCCGGGCAGCGAACGGAAGGCCGCCGCCCCGATGATCGTCACGAAGGTGACGCCGGCGACGAACCAGGCCCGGTGCAGTGACATCATGCGGCTCCGCCGCGGGCGAGTACGACGGCTACCGCTGCCGCTACCGCTGCCGCTGCCGCTGCCGCTGCCGCTACCGCTGCCGCTACCGCTGCGGCTACTGCGCTCGGGGCCGGGCTCCCCGGCGGTGCTGGGGCTGGTCGCGGCATCGGTTGTCTGCGTCACGTCAATGACCTTCCGGCATCCCGCCCCTCACGGGCCACTGGCCCGAAGGACAGCATTCGCTAGGATCGGGCCATACAATCGAGCCATGGCCACAGCCACCACCGACGGTTTCCGCCCGCACCGCGTCGTCGTCCTCGCCCTCGACGGCCTCCTCCCCTTCGAGCTGGGCATCCCGCACCGCATCTTCGGCCGCCCCAGGGACGCCGAGGGGCGGCTGCTGTACGAGGTCGTCACCTGCTCGGTCCGCCCGCCCGGCCCGGTCGACACCGACGCCGACTTCGCCATCCACGTCCCGAACGGCCCGGAGGCCCTGGCCACCGCCGACACCGTGATCGTCCCGGCGTCGTACGAACTCGGCCCGGTCTTCGAGGACGGCGTCCTCACCCCCGAACTCACCGCCGCCCTCGCCCACATCCGCCCCGGCACCCGCCTCGCCTCCATCTGCACCGGCGTCTACGTCCTCGCCGCCGCCGGCCTCCTCGACGGCCGCCCCGCCACCACGCACTGGGCGGACGCCGAGCGCTTCCAGGAACTGTTCCCGCAGATCGAGGTCGACGCCGACGTCCTGTTCATCGACGACGGCGACGTCCTCACCTCCGCCGGTGTCGCCGCCGGCATCGACCTGTGCCTGCACATGGTCCGCCGCGACCACGGCACGGCGGTCGCCAACGACGTCGCCCGCCGCACGGTCGTACCGCCCCACCGCGACGGCGGCCAGGCGCAGTACATCCACCGCCCGGTCCCCGACCCCCAGGTGGCGACCACGACCGCCGCCCGCACCTGGGCGCTGGCCCGCCTCCACGAACCCCTCCAACTCCGGGACATGGCCGAGCAGGAGGCGATGTCCGTCCGCACCTTCACCCGCCGCTTCCGCGAGGAGGTCGGCATCAGCCCCGGCCAGTGGCTCACCCAGCAACGCGTCGAACGAGCCCGCCACCTCCTCGAATCCACCGACCTCTCCATGGACCAGGTCGCCACGGACTCCGGCTTCGGCACAGCCCAGTCAATGCGCCAGCATCTTCAAACGACCCTCGGCGTCACCCCGACCAGCTACCGCCGCACCTTCCGCACGGGAACATCGGGAGCAACGGGAGCAACGGGAGCAACGGGAGCAACGGGCACGGTAGACGCACTCGGCGCACTAGGCGCCCTGAACTGACCAAGCACCGCAGCTCACTTGGCACCCTCCACACCCGCCCCAGCTCCAGCCCCAACACCCCCTAGCTCTACGGCACCCCCACCACTCCCCTCCGCACACGCACCCCGTCTCGCCCGCCGCACCTCCCCCCACCACCCCACACCAGTCATCGCCACGGTCAGACACACCCCCGCCAGAATCGCCGTGGACGGCGCAGCCACCTTGAGCAAGGCGCCGGCCAGTGACCCCGTCGCCGCATACCCCACCCCCGACGCCGCGTACATCACGGAGTACCCCGCGGCCAGCGCGCCCGGCGGCAACACCTCGCGCAGGGACAGATTCCGGGTGAGCATCGCCCCCGACTGGAGCGTGCCGCCCATGACCAACGCGACCGCGATCCCCGCCGTGGCCGGTATCAGTGCGGCCAGCGCCACACACGCCGAGGTGCCGGCCATCAGCACCACACTCCGGGTGCGCAACAACCCCGGCCAGCCGCGCAGCCCGTAGACGAACGCGCCGAGCCCACCACCCACCGCCATCCCGGTCAGCAGGGGACCCGACCAGCCGACGCCGATGCCCCGCTGTTCGAGCAGGGCCGGGAGGACAAGCTCCGCCAGCCCGAGCAGGGCAAGGCTGGCCGCGCCGACGACGTACACCGGCCAGGCCCCGACCAGCACTCGGAGCAGCGGAGGCCCCTCCCCGCCACTCCCACTCTCCGCCCCCTCCGCCCCGCCCCCGCCCCACCGGGCGGGCAGCAGCCACAGCCCCCCGACCGACCACGCCATCAACCCCGCCGCGAGCAACAACGGCACCCTCGGCGCAACACCGAGCGCGAGCCCTGCCACCGCCGCCGGGGACACGGCCCACACGCCCGCCGTGAGTATCGACTCGACGGACAAGGCCTGCGCCACGGACCGCGCCGGGACCAACTCGCTGAGCAGCGTGCGCAGTCCACCCGTAGCCGCAGCCGGCGCGCCCCCGGCGACGAACGCGAACCCGGCGAGCACCGCGGGATGCGCCCCCGGAAACACCCCGAGCCCCAGAAACCCCACCGTCCCGACCGCGAGCCCGACGGCCAACTGGACCCGCGCCCGCTCCGGCCGCAACCGCATCCCGAGCACCGGCGCACCGCCGATCTCCCCCAGGACATAGGCCGCCGCGAGTATCGCGCCCAGTGAGTAGCCCCCCGGCCGCTCGCGCACCAGGAAGACCAGGGCCAGCGGCGCCATCGCCACCGGCATCCGGGCACCCACGGAGGTGCAGGCCCAGGCCAGGACCGGTCGGGAGACCACATCGCGGTAAGTCATGCCAAAACGCTACGGGCCGCGACTGACAACGCCCCACGAATTTCCCACGCCTGTGGATAACTCCAGCCATGCAACCGTCAAGCGCGCTCGCCGCCGCCGCCGCCGATGACGTCGACGTCGACGTCGACGATGATGACGTCGACGATGACGTCATCGTCGTCAGAACGTGAGAACCCCCCGCGCCACCCGCCCCGCCTCCGCGTCCCCCGCCGCCTTCTCGAAGTCCTCGACGGGATACGTCTCGGTCACCAACTCGTCGAGCAGCAACCGCCCTTCGCGATACAGCTGGGCATACAGGGCGATGTCCCGCTGCGGCCGGGACGACCCGTACCGGCACCCGAGGATCGACTTGTCCAAATACATGGACGAGACGAGGAAGGACGCCTCGGCGGTAGCCGGCGGCACCCCGAGCAACACGGCCTGCCCGTGCCGATCCAGCAGATCCACGGCCTGCCGGATCAACTCCACCCGCCCCACGCACTCAAACGCGTGATCGGCCCCGTTGGGCAGAATCTCCCGCACACCCTCGGCAGACGTAAGGAAGTGAGTGGCCCCGAACTCCCGAGCCACAGCCTCCTTCCCGGGATTCGCATCCACCGCGACAATCGTCAACGCCCCCGCGATCCGGGCCCCTTGAAGAACATTGAGCCCGATGCCACCCGTCCCGATGACGACGACACTGTCCCCAAGACCGACCCGCGCCCGATTGAGCACAGCACCGACCCCGGTCAACACCCCGCACCCGATGAGCGCGGCGGACGGCATCGGAATGTCCTTCGGAATCCGCACGGCCTGCACGGCCTTGACCACGGTCCGTTCGGCGAAGGCGGAGTTGGAAGCGAACTGGTACACCGACTGCCCGCCCCGCGTGAACGGCTGTCCCGGCCGCCCGATGGCCTGCCGGCACATGGTCGGCCGCCCCCGGTCGCACTCGGCGCAGGTACCGCAGTTGGCGAGCGTGGAAAGAGCCACATGATCCCCAGGCCCGACATGGGTGACACCCACACCCACGGCCTCCACCACGCCCGCACCCTCATGCCCCAGCACCACAGGAACGGGGAAAGGTATGGTCCCGTCCACCACAGACAAATCGCTGTGGCACAACCCGGCCGCCGAGATCGCTACCAACACCTCACCCGGCCCCGGCTCCCGCACCTCCAGATCGTCCACGACCTGGATCTGCTTGCCGTCGAAGACCACACCGCGCATCAGACGACCCCCTTGGGTTCCCTGGGCAGACCGAGCACCCGCTCGGCGATGATCGTGCGCTGAACCTGGTCAGAGCCGCCGTAGATCGTGTCGGCCCGCGAAAAGAGGAACAGGTGCTGGAACAGGTCGAGTTCGTACGACAGCGACGGCGTCCAGTCCACCGGCCCCACCGTCGCCGCGGCCCCGCGCACCTGCATCGCCAACTCCCCGAGCCGCTGATGCCACCCGCCCCACAACAGCTTGGCCACACTGGGCGCCCCCGCGTCCCCGGCCCGCCCGAGGGTCCGCAGGGCGTTCCACCGCATGGCCTTCAACTCGGCCCACTGCCGCACGAGTCGATCGCGCAGAACGGGATCGAGCACCGCCCCCGAAACAACGGCCGCCTCAACGACCCGCCCCAACTCACTCGCGAACCCGATCTGTTGGGCCAGGGTCGACACCCCCCGCTCGAATCCGAGCAGACTCATGGCGACCCGCCACCCCTCCCCCTCACCCCCGACCACATGCTCGGCACGCACGCGCGCCCCATCGAAGAACACCTCGTTGAACTCACTGGTCCCGGTCAACTGCCGTATGGGCCGCACCTCGACGCACCCCGGCTGATCCATCGACACCAGCAGAAAACTCAACCCCCGATGCCGCCGAGACCCCACCTCGGTCCGAGCCAACACAAAACACCAGTCGGCCTCATGGGCGAGCGAGGTCCATATCTTCTGCCCGGTGACCCGGTAGGTACCGTCCCCACCGTCCCGCACAGCAACAGTCCGCACCCCGGCAAGATCGGACCCGGCCCCCGGCTCGCTGTACCCCTGACACCAGAGTTCGTCCCCCGCAGCAATGGCGGGCAGAAACCGAGCCTTCTGCTCATCGCTCCCATGCGCAATGAGGGTAGGAGCAAGCAGATTCTCCCCAATGTGACCAGACCGCGGCGGCGCGTCCGACCGCGCATACTCCTCGGCCCAGGCGACCTGTTGGGTAAGGGTGGCCCGACGATTCCCATGACCGTCCTCCGACCAACCCATCCCGATCCACCCGGCTTTACCGAGAGCCCGCTCCCAACTACGCCGATCCTGCCCGGACTCGACATGCTCCGACAGCCAGTCCCGCACATCCGCCCGAAACGCTTCATCCGCGTCAGTGAATCCAAATTCCACAGGGCTCTCCTCACAACACCGGCCAGGTCAGCCACCTAAGGGGCGCGGGGAACTGCGCGACCAGCCCCAACGCACCCGCACCCGCCCCACAACCGAACCCCCCACCCCACTAGGCGTTAGGCCGCTCCCCACCCCGCGCAGCCCGCTCCATCTCCTGCAACCGAGAAAGCATCGGCATCGGATCCACCCCAACGGACCCCGGCAAGAACTCCGCGATCTTTTGAGCCGTCCAACCGCCGGAGGCATCCGCGTACGCAGCCCGCAACTCCCGCGGCTGCGCCCACACCGCGATCTTCGGCCCGGCAACGGTATAAACCTGCCCAGTAATCCCCTGCTCCCGAGCCGAGTCCGACAGCAGATAGACAACCAGCGCCGCAACATCCTCCGCCGACCCGATCTCCGCCAACTCCATAGGAACGTTCGCAGACATCCGCGTACGAGCAACAGGCGCCACCGCATTGGCGGTAACCCCATACTTGTTCAAGCCCAGCGCAGCGCTCCGCACCAGCGAAATAATCCCGCCCTTCGCCGCACTGTAATTGGCCTGAGAAACCGACCCTTGATGATTCCCACTGGTGAACCCGATCAGGGTCCCGCCCCGCTGCTTCCGCATCACAGCCGAAGCAGCCCGAAAAACAGTGAACGTCCCTTTCAGGTGAGTGGCGAGAACCGGGTCCCACTCCTCCTCGGACATATTGAAAAGCATCCGCTCCCGAAGAATCCCGGCAACGCACACCACCCCGTCGATCCGCCCGTACGAGGACACCGCCACATCGACAACCCGCTGCCCCCCAGCCATGGTCGAGATGTCATCGGCAACGGCAACCGCCTCCCCGCCCGCCGCCAAGATCTCCTTGACCACCCCCTCGGCGATCTCACTCGTGGGCGACACCCCGTCCATCGAGACGCCGTAGTCATTGACGACGACCCGCGCCCCCTCCGCGGCAGCCGCCAGCGCGACGGCCCGCCCGATCCCCCGCCCCGCCCCCGTCACGGCGATGACCTTGCCAGCCAAGAAGTTCCCCATGTCCGGCCCCTCCCGCGGTTTCTGACGGTCCGTTAGATTCGACTCAGATTCTACGACCCGCCAGATACCTGAGGACAAGCCCCGGGGAGGCCCCGATGTCACCGCAGCCGTCACCACCGGCACTCGGTCCGGAGTTCCACGCCATCGCCAAGCGCGTGAACAACTGGGGCCGTTGGGGTGCGGACGACGAGATCGGCACGCTGAACCTGATCACCGACGACGTGATCCGGGCCGCCGCCACCGAGATCCGCACCGGCCGCCGTATCCCGCTCGCCCTCCCCCTCCAACAGGACGGCGTGCAGGCGGGGTTGGTCCCCGGCCGGATCAACCCCGTGCACGCGATGGTGCAGATCAACCAGGAGCTCTTCGGCCCGGGAACGGTCGCGTGCAGCGACGACATCGTGACCATGGGGTTGCAGGCCGGCACCCACTGGGACGCGCTGACCCATGCCTCGCACTCCGGGAAGCTCTACAACGGCCGCCCGGCCGACACCGTGACCCCGCACGGCGGGGCGGAGTTCGCCGGGATCGACAAGGCGCGGCACATCGTCTCGCGCGGGGTCCTGCTGGACGTGGCGCGCGCGCGTGGCGTCGATCGCCTCGACGGCGGCCACGCGGTCACCCCTGAAGACCTCGAAGCGGCCGAGGAGTTCGCCGGTGCGCAGGTCCGCGCGGGCGACATCGTGCTCGTACGGACCGGGCAGGTGCAGGTGTATCTGGCCGGCGACAGGCACGGGTACGGCTATCCGTCACCGGGGCTGTCGGTCCGTACGCCGGAGTGGTTCCACGCGCGCGATGTCGCGGCGGTCGCCAACGACACCCTCACCTTTGAGGTGTTTCCGCCGGAAATAGATGACTTGTGGCTGCCGGTGCACGCTCTCGACCTGGTCGAAATGGGCATGTTGCAGGGCCAGAACTGGAATCTCGAAGAGTTGTCCACAGCCTGTGGACAAGAGAACCGCTACACGTTCTTCCTGTCGGCGATGCCCGAACCTTTCGTCGGCGCAACGGGAACCCCAGTAGCCCCTGTCGCCATCCTCTAGGGCAGTCCGGTTTTGACGAGGGCCGGACTTACGGTCGGATGGCGGCCCGCTGCTGCCCGCCCCGAGCACGGCACCGCGTGCCGCCATCCGACTCCGGCGCCCCGTCCTGATCCCCACCCCGAGGGAACCCACGCCGAACGCGACCCACACTCGCCGAGGGCTCCCGTCACCGAAGCCCTCGTCGTCCCCTCGCGGCGAATCGCTGCCCACAAGCGTGACCACATGGTCACGTCGCGTCAACGCCCATCCGGGGATTTGTTCTGTAAGCCCCGTTTATCACAGGGCGCGCACGGAAGCACAGCCCGGCGCATCTCCGCCCGGCACTTGCAAGCAGCACCTACACCGACCGCACCGGAACCTGGGAGCTTCTACACGGCCTCGTACGCGAAGCCCTCGAAATCGAGGCCCTCATAGCCCTCGAAGCCCTCGTACGCCGCGACACCGCCCCCGCACGCGACCTCCCGGGGTTCGCTGTCCCGGTCGATCTCGCACCAGATGCGCTTGCCGGTGCCCTCGGCGCTCCAGCCCCAGCGGTCGGCGAGGCCGTCCACCAGTGCCAGGCCGCGCCCGCCGGTCTCGTCGCCGTCCGCACAGCGCGGCACGGGGGCCTTGCAGCTGGTGTCGGCGACCTCCAGCCGTACGGTGGCCGACTCGGTCACCACGTCCGGCAGGGAGAGCCGCAGCACGGCCGGACACCCCGTGTGCACCACGGCGTTGGTGACCAGCTCGGAGACGAGCAGGATCAGCGTCTCCGCGAGCGGCTCGTCGGCTTCTATCCCGGACCCGGCGAGCCGCGAGCGCGCCCACCGCCGGGCTCGCCCCACCTCAGCGGGGTCGGGCCGGATCTCCAGCTGCACTTGAAGCACCTGCACCGCTCACACCATCCGAACCGGCGGACACTTAGCCTCGCGCCTCACGAGGGCCACGATCGTAGCCATTTCCTGCATGACCAGAACAACGGCCAGAACCAGGGTCACGGAACGTGAATCCCTTGTGAGACAGCATGGTTGACGTTCAGTCACCCCAACAAGCGCTTCGGGCATATTCCAGCGCGAAGGAGTACGTGTGCGGGATACTGTGCGACGCTCGTCGCGGGCAGTCGAACAGGCCGGGGTGAAAGCCTGTTCTGCCGTGCGAGCGGGGGTGCGCATCGCCCGATCCGGAGCCGCCTCACAGGCAACACCGGCATGGCTCGTACCTTGAACCACTCGCATCCCACACAAGGTACCGGAGCCCGACGGCGACTCCGGGCCGTGACGAGTCACGCATAGGACACAACCCGATATCAACGCTCCGTGATTCCGCTGTGCCACGATCCGCGACACCGTTGTCAGGCCCACCCCGGTCACCGCAGGCAGGCGCCCCACTAGGCCGCGCCGGCCAGCAGATCCGCCGCGAGCAGTTCCTCACTCTCCGTGTTCCCACCGCCACGCCGAGCCCGCACCCACGCCCGTTTCAGATGCAGATGAACCTCGGACTCCCAGGTGAACCCCATCCCGCCATGCACCTGCAGACAGTCCCGGGCCCCCCGCACGGCCGCCTCGTCGGCCAACACCCGAGCCGCCGCGATATCCACCACATCCCCGGTCACAGCCGCCGCGTACACGGCCGCCCGAGCCACCTCCACCCGCACCAACGACTGCGCACACAAATGCTTGACGGCCTGAAACCCCCCGATCGCCTGCCCGAACTGCTCCCGCGTCCGGGCGTGTTGCACCGCAAGCCCACACACACGCGCGGCGGTACCGAGCTGCTCGGCGGCAGTGAGAAGAACAGCAACAGGATCGGTACGCCCCGGAGCCGGCACCCGATGCAACGGTGTCAACGGATCCACCGACCGCAGCGCTACGGCCCCCTCGGCCCCCGGCAACACGACATCGGCCTCGTCCAGCCACTCCACGAGGCTCCCGTCGGCAGCGGCGACAACGGTCTCCCCGGTGGCCGCGCCCGGCACCACTCCGGCAGCGAGATGCGTAGCCACCAAGGGCCCGGGCACCAACGCCCACCCAAGTTCCTCAAACACCAACACGGCTTCGGGAAGCCCGAGTCCGGCTCCCCCGTCCCCTTCCGGCAACCGAAGTGAGAACACCCCAAGCTCCCCAAGGGCCCGCCAAAAACCCCGGTCCAACCGAGGAGCGCCCTTTAGAGGAGCGCCCTTCAGGGGCGCGGGGAACTGCGCGACCAGCCCCCACACACCCGCAGCCGAAGAACGACCAACCACACCCCGCGCTGCATCCCGCAACGCTCTTTGATCATCCGTGAGTTGAAACCGCACGTCAGCGTCCCTTCGGCAACCCAAGAATCCGCTCGGCCACGATGTTCTGCTGGATCTGCGACGTACCCGCAGCGATCGTGTACGACAGCGAAGACAGCCGATCCAGCACCCAAGCCCGTTCCAGATCAAGGGAGTCGGGCCCAAGAACGTCCGCCGCCACGTCGTACAGCTCCTGACGGGCGTGCGAGTAGCGGAGTTTGAAGACCGAGCCGCCCACACCCGGGACACCGCCAGAGGCTTCCGCCGCACTCACATTCCACTGAGTGAGCCGCCACAACGCCCGGAACTCGGCGTTCAACCGCCCCAGTTGACGCCGGAGCACAGGATCGTCCCAACGCCCGTTCCGCCGAGCCTCCACCGCCAGCTCCCCCAACACCCGCCGACAGGCAACGACCTCCCCCACAAAGGCCGTACCGCGCTCGAACGACAACGTCACCATCGTCACGCGCCAGCCATCGTTCTCGTCCCCCACCCGATTCCCGACAGGCACCCGCACCTCGTCAAGAAACACCTCGGCGAACTCAGCGGACCCGGCCAGCGTCCGCAACGGCCGTACGGTGATCCCCGCCGCGGACATCGGCATCGCGAGCCAACTGATCCCCCGATGCTTCGGCGCCGACGCATCCGTCCGCACCAACAGCTCACACCAGTCGGCGACTTCAGCATGCGAGGTCCAGATCTTGGAACCGGTGACCACGTAGTCGTCGCCGTCCCGCCACGCGCGCGTGCGCAGCGCCGCGAGGTCGGACCCGGCATCCGGTTCGCTGAACCCCTGGCACCACACCTCGTCACCGCGCAGCACCGGCGGCAGCCAGCGCTCCCGCTGCTCGGGCGTACCCTCGGCGGCGATCGTCGGCCCGGCGTGCAACAGCCCCACGAAATTGGCCCCTACGTAGGGCGCGCCCGCCTTTTCCGTCTCCTCCAGGAAGATCAGGCGGGTGGTCGGGGACGCGTCCCAGTGCACGTCGGCGTACCCGGCGTCGTACAACATCCGCTGCCAGCCGAGGTCGTAGGCGCGGCGCCCGGGCCAGTCGTCCGGCGACGGCTTGGAAGGCAGCGTCGGCAGCACCTTCGCCAGCCACTCCCTCAAACGCCCCCGGAACTCGTCCTCCTCGGCCGTGTACGAGAGATCCATCAGTGAGCCATCACCGATCGAGGTCCAGGCCCAGCATGCGGATCGCGTTGCCCCGCATCAGCTTGTAGACCGTCTCGTCGTCGAGGCCCTTCACATGGTCGAGGGCGACCTCCTTGGTGTGCGGGAAGGTCGAGTCGACGTGCGGGTAGTCGGTCTCGAACGTGGCGTTGTCCCGGCCCACCACGTCCAGCGAAGCGACCCCGTGCTTGTCGCGGAAGAAGCAGCAGAACATCTGCCGGTAGTAGTACGTCGACGGCGGCTCCGGGATCAGGTCCCGCACGCCGCCCCACGCGCGGTGCTCCTCCCACACGTCGTCGGCGCGTTCCAGGGCGTACGGGATCCAGCCCATCTGCCCTTCGGAGTACGCGAGTTTGAGGGTCGGGAACTTCACCAGGACTCCGCTGAAGAGGAAGTCCATCATCGAGGCCATCGCGTTGTTGAAGGAGAGCGAGGCCTGTACGGCGGGGGGCGCGTCCGGGGAGGCGGCGGGCATCTGGGAGCTGCTGCCAATGTGCATGTTGACGACCGTGCCCGTCTCCTGGCAGACCGCGAAGAACGGGTCCCAGTAGCCGGAGTGGATCGACGGCAGCCCGAGGTAGGTGGGGATCTCGGAGAACGTCATCGCGCGCACTCCGCGGGCCGCGTTCCGGCGGATCTCCTCGACCGCCAACTCCACGTCCCACAAAGGGATCAGGCACAGCGGGATGAGCCGGCCGCCGCTGTCGCCGCACCACTCCTCGACCATCCAGTCGTTGTAGGCGCGGACGCAGGCGAGAGCGACCTCCTTGTCGTGCGCCTCGGCGAAGGTCTGGCCGCAGAAGCGCGGGAAGGTCGGGAAGCAGAGCGAGCCCTCGACGTGGTTGAGGTCCATGTCCTTGAGCCGCTCGGCCGGGTCCCAGCAGCCGGGGCGCATCTGCTCGCGGGTGATGCCCTCCAGGGTCATCTCGTCGCGGTCGAAGCCGACGGCGGCGATGTTGCGCTTGTACGGGAACTTGAGGTCCTCGTAGATCCACCAGTCGGTGGGCGGGCCGTCCGGGTCCATCGTGATCTGGTATTTGCCCGCCACGTAGGCGAGTTCGCCGATTCCGGCGGTGAGCGGCTGGGGGCCGCGGTCGCGGTACTTCTTCGGCAGCCAGGTCTCGAAGAGGTGCGCGGGTTCGATCACGTGGTCGTCGACGCTGATGATGCGGGGCAGTTCGGTGGTCATGGGTTCCCCTCCGCAGGGACGGCACTTATCTGATGACCCGTCAGATAGCATGTCACCTGACGAGTCGTCAGCCAAGGAGGGGACCATGAACGAGACGGCGTACTCCCTGAGTTCCTCCCGCACCCTGTGGGAACTGGTCGCCCGCCGCGCCGACTTGACCCCCGACCGCCCGGTCCTCCTCCAGGACGACCGGGCCCTGAGCTTCGGCGAGTTGCGCGACCGGTCGGAGCGCGTGGCGGCCGGCCTGTACGGCATGGGCGTGCGCCCCGGCACGGTCGTCGCCTGGCAGTTGCCCACCCGCATCGAGACGGCCCTGCTCTCCTTCGCGCTGGCCCGCCTGGGCGCCGTACAGACACCGGTGATCCCCTTCTACCGGGACCGCGAAGTCGGCTTCGCGCTACGGGAGTCGAAGGCCGAGTACTTCGCGGTGCCGGGCGTCTGGCGCGGCTTCGACTACGCGGAGATGGCACGACGGCTCGGCGCGAGGGGGATCTTCGAGGCGTACGACGGCGCTCAACTCCCGGACGGGGACCCGGCGTCGCTGCCCGCCCCGCCCGCCGACGGCACCTCGGTCCGCTGGATCTACTGGACCTCCGGCACCACCTCCGACCCCAAAGGCGTGCTGCACACGGACCGTTCACTGATCGCGGGCGGCTCGTGCCTCGCGCACGCGCTGCGGCTGAGGGCGGACGACGTGGGGTCGATGGCCTTCCCCTACGCGCACATAGCCGGGCCCGACTACACGGTGATGCTGCTCCTGTACGGCTTCCCGGCCGTGATGTTCGAGCAGTTCGCGCTGCCGGACGCGCTGGAGGGGTACCGCAAGCACGGGGTGACGGTGGCCGGTGGCTCAACTGCCTTCTATTCCATGTTCCTTGCCGAGCAGCGCAAGCAGCCGGGGAGCAAGGTCATTCCCTCGCTACGGCTGCTCGCGGGTGGCGGTGCGCCCAAGCCGCCGGAGGTCTACCACTCCGTCGTACGGGAGATGGGGGTCCAGCTCACCCACGGGTACGGCATGACCGAGGTGCCGATGATCACGATGGGGGCGCCCGACGACACCGTGGAGAATCTGGCGACGACCGAGGGGCGGCCGCCGGAGGGGATGGAGATACGGATCGCCGAGGGTGGCGAGGTGCGGTTGCGTGGGGAGGCCGTGTGTCAGGGGTACTTGGATCCGGCGCAGACGGCCGAGGCGTTCGACGGGGACGGTTTTCTGCGGACCGGGGACCTCGGGGAAGTGACCGCGAGCGGGCATCTCATCCTCACCGGGCGGCTCAAGGACGTGATCATCCGCAAGGGGGAGAACATCTCGGCCAAGGAGATCGAGGATCTGCTGGCCGCGCATCCGGGCGTCGGGGACGTGGCCGTCGTGGGGCTGCCGGACGCGGAGCGTGGGGAGCGGGTGTGTGCGGTGGTCGAACAGCCGCCGGGGGCCGGGGAGTTGACCCTTGCCGCCGTCACGGACTATTTGCGCGCGGAAGGGCTGTCCGTGCACAAGCTGCCGGAGCAGCTGGAGATCGTGGACGCCCTTCCGCGCAACGACGCCTTGCGGAAAGTGCTCAAGTACAAGCTGCGGGAACGTTATTCGGGGACGGTGAAGTAGCGGGCGAAGGAGGAGATGATCTCCGCCTCGCCGACCTTGCCGTCGCTGTCCGTGTCGAGGGCGTCGGCGGCCATCGCGGCGATCTCGTCCGGTACGCCGAGGGCCTTGAGGACGCGCACGGTGTCCGCGATGGTGGCCGAGCCGTCGCCGTCCGGGTCCGCGACGTCGAGGGCCGCGTGCAGGAAGGGGCGGCCGATCTCGGCGAAGCGCTCCGGGTTGTCGCGCAGCCGCTTGACCGCGCCGTTCACGAACTCCTCGCGGCTGACGCGCTGGTCGCCGTCCCGGTCCGCGATGCCGGCCATGCCCTGCCAGAACGCCTCCGCGCCGATGTACAGGGCCTGGCCCTTGTCGGAGCGGGCCGCCGTACCGAACTCCGCCAGCAGCGCCTTGGCCGCCGAGTTGAAGTCCTCCCGGTCGATGAACCCGTTGCCGTCCTGGTCGAAGGTGGCGAAACGGGCCGCGATCCGTCGCTCGTACTCGGTGCTGACCATGTCTTTCGGGCCGCCTTACTCATGTGGGGTGCGCTTGGGACGGAGCGTACGACGCCGGGGCGGGTCCGGGAGCGGAAAACGACGCTTGTACCAAGATCGGGGAAATTCCGAAACAACGACGTCACGCCGGAAACCGACGCGTCACGCGGAGACGCGGGGACGCGAAGAGGCATCCGCCTCGTCTCGCTCCGAGAGGGGTCCGCCTCACGCCGAGAGGGGGTCCGCTTCATCCTCGGGCTCGTCCTCTGTGGCGGTCATCACATCGGGGTAGACGTCGAAGAGGCGGCGCACGCCGAGGGCGCCGAGGACCCGGTTGACGTGCGAGCCGTCGACCGCGCCCTGGGCGGGCAGGACCACGCGCAGGTGTCCCTGGCAGGAGCGGATCAGGCGGCGGGAGGCGATGAGCACGCCGACGCCGCTGGAGTCGCAGAACAGCACCTCGGAGAGGTCCAGGACCAGACTGTGCTGCCCCTCGGCCACCACGTCGTGCACCCGCTGGCGCAGCACCGGCGAGGTCACCAGGTCCAGTTCGCCGGACACGAGGAGCACGGACCAGCCGCCGCGCTCGCCGTCGTTCACTTTGAAGGCCACCATCGCGCCTTTCGCTAGCCGGAACTCCCGGAAACCGTCCGGAAACGGAAGCCGTACCTACGCTTCCTTGCAGCGCGGCTGCCCAGCGGCCGTTCCCTGAAACACGGGGGCAGAAACGGAAACCGGCCGGAAGAGGCTTGTTTTAGTCGCCTTCGATCCTGTTCGATCAGGTGTGGGCAGGGTAGGCGCAGATCCGTTACCACCCGCGCCGCCTCGGGGGCGTGCAATTGCAGAATGGGGGGTGCGCTGTCAGACGTGCCCACTACATTCGAAGAGACGGTGAGCGCACGCTTGATCCGGGCACGGACACGGTGAGGGGGCCGCATGGCGACGAAGGACGCACCGCCCCGTTGGGACCGCAAGATGCAGCAGCGGCTGGCCCGCGGCGAGGCGGCGGCCCTCGGTGAGCTGTACGACCGCTTCGGCTCCCTCGTGCACTCCCTCGCCCACCGCGTGCTGGGCGACGAGAGTGCCGCCGACGGCATCACCCGCGAGGTCTTCGCCCATGTGTGGGAACACCCCGACGCCTACGACCCCAAGCAGGGCCCGCTGCGTTCCTGGGTGGCCGCGTTGACCCACCGCCTCGCCGTGCAGCGGCTGCGCGCCACCGAGACCGCCGCCCTCGCGCAGGGCGGCCAGGGCTCCACGGAGGAACTGGAGCGCAAGGTCCGCCGCGCCTCCGTCGCCGCACGCGCCGACTACATCGTCACGTCCATGCCCGCCCCACTGCGGGCCGCCCTGGAGCTGGCCTACTTCCAGCGCCGTGACTACCGCCAGACCGCCGTCGACCTCGGCGTCACGGAGGACGAGGCCCGCCGCCGCCTGCGCCTCGGCCTCCAGCTCCTGTCCACCGCCCACGACGCCGGCGCACCGCCGGGAGCGGGGGGTAGGGCGTGAGCGACGCCTGGCGGGACGGGTTCGAGAGGCCCAAGGGTTACGAGGGTCACGAAGGTTACGAGGATCACAAGGGGGACGGCGAAGGGGCCGGGGAAGGTGAGGGTGGCGTCGTGCCTGCGCAGGGTGGGCCGGGTGGGTCCGGTGGGTCCGGAAGGCCCGGCGACTCCGAGGACGGCCGCCCAGTGAACGACGGCTCCGGGAACGGCGGTTCGGTGAACGACGACGGTGACGGTGACGGCGTGCGGGGTGGGCCGGGCGGTTCCGGCGGCCGTTCCGGTGATGATGCCGGCGGCGGTTCCGGTGATGGTCCCGGCGGCGGTTCCGGTGGTTCCGTGAGCGGGGAAGGTGAGCCGCTGCGGATTCCGATGCCGCGTGCCTCCGTGGAGGACACCGGACGCCCGCTGCCCGAGCTGGACGCGGCCGAGTCCCGGGCCGTGCCGCTGGTGCTGGAGCACCGGGTGCTGAAGGCGTTGCTCGGTGCGTGGGCGCTGGCCGCGTGCTCGGCGGCGGAGACGGCTGCCGTGGAGGAGCATCTCGGTGAGTGCGGGGCCTGTGCGGACGAGGCGTTGCGGTTGCGCGGTGCGGTCGGGCTGCTGCACCCCGTCGAGCCCCTGGACCTCGACCCCGGGCTGCGCACGCGCGTCCTGACCAGTTCCTTCGATCGCCGGCCGCCGCGTATCCCGGTGCCGGTGTGGGCGACGCCGTACGACGCGGAGAGTGCCCGGCTGGATGCCCTGTTGCAGGACATAGGCGACGCCGAGTGGCATGCGCCCGTGCGGTTGCGGTGGTTCGAGGGCGAGGGGCCGACGAGTCGTCGTACGACTGTCGCCGGGGTCATCGCGCATCTGCTGACCGTCGACGGCCTGGTCGCGGCGGCGCTGGGGCTCGACGACCCGCTGACCGGGGAGATCGCGAAGGCGATGACGCCGGCCTCGCGCACGGAGGCGTACTGGAAGTCTTCGCACTTCCCGCCGACCCGTTCCATCCGCTCGCCGTGGCGCGAGCAGACCCACAACATCGTCCGTACGGTGTCGTTCACCGGCGGCACCACCGGCAAACTGGCCGTCTCCTACGGCGACTTCGAGCTTCCGTTGCATGATGCGATGCTCGATCGGGCCTTCGAGTGCTGGGTGCACGCGGGGGATATCGCGGAGGCGGTGGACTATCCGTACGATCCTCCGTCCCCGCGCTACCTGAACCGGATGATCGATCTCGCCGCCCGGATGTTGCCGGTTGTACTGGCTGAGCGGCGGCGGCACGGGTTGGCTTCGCCGGGTGGGGGTCGGCATCTGGTCGGGGTGGGGGAGCCTGGTCGTAGCCTTCGGCTGGAGATCGAGGGGCATGGCGGGGGTGAGTGGCTGATCGCCCTCGACTCGCCCGGGGCGGTGGGGTCCGCGGAGCGGGAGGTTGCCCATATCGCCCTGGATGGCGTGGAGTTCTGCCACCTTGCCGCGGGGCATGTTTCGCCGGAGGACGCGGCTGCGGGGCAGCTCGGTGACCGGGAGGCGATCAGGGATGTGCTGTTCGCTACGGCGTCGTTGAGCCGGATGTAGGGGTGGGGTGCGGGTTCGTCGGGAGGTGCGGGCCGGTGGGGGCTTGTTGCGCAGTTCCCCGCGCCCCTGAAGGGGGTTCGGGTTCGTCGATGGCTGCGGGTGCGTCGTGGTTGCTCGCGCCGTTCCTCGCGCCCCTGAG
This sequence comes from Streptomyces prunicolor, assembly GCF_045162825.1. Classification (NCBI taxonomy): domain Bacteria; kingdom Bacillati; phylum Actinomycetota; class Actinomycetes; order Kitasatosporales; family Streptomycetaceae; genus Streptomyces; species Streptomyces prunicolor. Next base: position 4,687,369 of record NZ_CP108676.1, read on the forward strand.
GGGGTTCGGGTTCGTCGTTCGCTGCGGGTAGTTCGTGGTTGCTCGCGCAGTTCCCCGCGCCCCTCAAAACTGGGCCCGAGTTACGAAGGGGCACGGGGAACTGCGCGACCAGCCACGACGCACCCGCAGCCGAACCCGAAACCCCTACGCGGCGCAGGAGACTGGGCTCTTCTTCGAAACTCGGGCCCAATTTCCAGGGGCGCGGGGAACTGCGCGACCAGCCCCCACGCACCCGCAGCCGCCCCCGAACCAGCAACCCCCCGAACTCCTAGGCGAACACGACCGTCCGGCGCCCGTTAAGCAGAATCCGGCGTTCCGCGTGCCACTTAACAGCTCGCGCCAGCGCCTGGCACTCCACGTCCCGACCGACCGCCACCAACTGGTCCGGCGTCACGTCATGCCCCACCCGCTCGACCTCCTGCTCGATGATCGGGCCCTCGTCGAGGTCGGCGGTGACATAGTGCGCCGTCGCTCCGATCAGCTTCACGCCCCGCAAGTGAGCCTGGTGATACGGCTTCGCGCCCTTGAAGCTCGGCAGGAAGGAGTGGTGGATGTTGATGATCCGCCCACTGAGCGCCTTGCAGAAGTCGTCGGAGAGGACCTGCATGTAGCGGGCGAGGACGACGAGTTCGACGTCCTCCTCGCGGACCAGTTCCAGGACCCGCGCCTCCGCCTCCGCCTTCGTGTCCTTCGTCACCGGAATGTGGTGGAAGGGGATGTGGTACGACTCCACCAGCTCGGCGAAGTCCGTGTGGTTGGACACCACCGCCGCGATCTCCACCGGCAACGCCCCGATCCGGGCCCGGAACAGCAGGTCGTTCAGACAGTGCCCGAACTTGCTGACCATGAGCACGACCCGCATCCGGTCCGCGGCCCGGTTGATCTGCCAGTCCATGTGGAAGGAGTCACCGATCGCCGCGAAGCTCGCCCGCAGCTTCTCCACCGTCACCGGCGACTCCGCCGAGAAGTGGACGCGCATGAAGAACAGTCCCGTGTCGTGGTCGCCGAACTGCTGGCTGTCCTCGATGTTGCAGCCGGTCATGAAGAGGTAGCTCGACACGGCGTGCACGATGCCCTGCTTGTCGGGGCACGACAGGGTGAGGACGTACTGGTCGGCGGCTGCCGCGGCGGCGGCGCTGGACTGGGCGTTCATGCAGGACAGGTTCCCATATCCCCCTGAACAGAGGCACCGCTGTCCGCCACCCGGACCCACCCGCACCGACTAAACGCACGGCGCGCTACGAAGGGGCGCGGGGCTGTATCGATATGCGGCTCCGCCGCGTGGGCGCGGCCAGCCCCCACTCACCCGCACTCACCGACGAAACCGAAACCCAGCCCTACGCGGACCGCGTAATGATCTGCAACACCTCCAGCGTCCGCGGCGGCGTATCCGGATCATCCCCGTCGCTCACCGCCATCCGCACATGCGCGTCCCGCGCCGCCCGTACCGCGTCCGGCCACGCCTCGTGGTCGACGTACACGGAGACCTGGGCGTCCGGGCCGACCTGGTGCATGATCCGCAGGACGCGCAGGACGGCGGTGTCGACGAGCGCCGCCTCCTGGGAGTCGCGGAAGATCGTGCCGACGTACTTCTCGGCGGACCAGTTGTCGAGCCAGGTGTCCTCGACGAGGCGGTAGACGGCGTCGGTGACGTCGCCGTAGCCGTCGACACCGGCCAGCCAGACGCTCTGCTGGAACGCCGGGTCCGAGAGCATGTGCAGCGCGGAACGCACGTTGCTGCGCCAGCGCCACCAGGGCATGTCGTTCAGTGGCATGCCGCCCATGGTGGAGGAGCGACGGGGGCGACGGGAAGAGTTCTCCGAACCTTGCACGGTCATCGATCGTACGTTCCTCGTCACACACACAGGAACGCCCCCCGTAATTCACCTCCGCGTCACCACTTGTTGACCCGGAGTCACACCCGGGTTTGTGGTGTGGCGGAAGCGTGTCTGTCCATGACAGGCAGGCGACGCAACCGCAGCACCTTCCTCCCCACCTTCACCCGGCCCGTCAGAGCGACCGTCATGTCGGCGGCGGCTCTGGGAGCATGTGCCTCGTTCCTGGCCGGCTGCGGGGTCATCCCCGGCACCACGGCGGGCTCCGGCGACGGCTCGATCACCGTCATGACCTGGGCGCCGTGGGACACCAACGCGACCAACAAGCCAGGCATGCCCGCCATGGCGACGGCGTACGCGAAGTGGATCAACAAGCACGGCGGCATCAACGGCCGCAAACTCAAGGTCCTGACCTGCAACGACCACAACACCAGCGTGTCCGCGGCGAAGTGCGCCCGCGAGGCCGTGCAGGAGAACGTCGTCGCGGTCGTCGGCTCCTACAGCGAGTTCAGCGACTCGTACTTCGCCCCGCTGGAGGGCGCCGGCATCCCGTACATAGGCGGCTACGGCGTCACGACCGAGGAGTTCACCCGCGCCCTGTCCTACCCCGTCAACGGCGGCCAGCCCGCGCTGCTCGCGGGCCTCGGCAAGGAACTCGCCTCGACCTGCGGCCCGGTCACCCTCGTACGGCCCGACTCCATCGCCGGCGACGACCTGCCCCCGCTGCTGAACGCCGGGCTCTCCGCGGGCGGCCACGCGGCGGCGACCGACCAGCTCGCGGCCGACGACGCCACCGAGTACGCGACCCAGTCGACGCGCGCCCTGAAGAGCGCGAGCGGCGGCTCGGGCAAGGAGGGGTGTGTGGTGCCCTCGCTCGGGGACCGTACCGACACCTTCATGGACTCCTTCCGGCGCGACCGCCAGGACTATCCCGCGGTGCACGCCGCGACCGTGCTCGGCAGCGTCGACCAGACCGAGATCAACTCGACGGGCGGGCAGTCCGGGCCGTACGAGGGGTCGTACATCACCGGCTGGTACCCGGTCGCGGGCGACGCGCGCTGGGACCCGATGAAGAAGGCGATCAACGAGGTGGCCTTCGGCGACAACCGCATCGACCCGGCGGACGCGGGGGTGGAGACCACCTGGATCGCGTACACCGCGTTCAAGACCGTCGTGAACTCGCTCGGCAGCGGTGACATCACCGCCGACACCGTACGGCGCGCCCTCGACGACGGTGTGAAGGTCACCACGGGCGGGCTCACGCCGACGCTCCAGTGGAGCCCCCGCGACGACAACCTCGCCTCGGTGGGTCTGGCCCGGCTGGTCAACGCGGCCGTGACCCTTCAGGTCGTACGGAAGGGCGTTCTGGTGTCCGCGAAGAAAGGCTTCTTCGATATGACGAGGACGCTCGACGGCGCGAACCTCGACTGAGATCCGCCGAAATCCGCGCTGTCGGGAGTTACTCAGAGCTAGAGCTGGGTCGGCTGGCGCTGGGTCAGGCCGTAGGTCTTCGCGATCGTGTTCCAGAGGGTGGCGGCCTTCGCCTTCTGGTTGCTGGCGACGCCGCTCGCCGCGTTGCCCGCCGCCGTCTGGCCGGTGGTGCGGGCCTGGCCCTTCTTGCAGCCCTTCTTGCCCGCCGCCTGGTCGGCCCAGGTCGCGTAGTGGTTGTCGGCCGACGCCGACGCCTTCCACGCGTTGGTGAGCGCGGTCGTCAGAGCCGCGTTGTCCGGCAGCTTGTCCACCGTCAACTGCGAGAGCTTGGTGACCAGTTCGGCCCGCTGCTTGGCCGCGTCCCGCAGGTCGGAGGCGGACTCGCCGAGCTTGTTGCAGGCCTTCACATTGCCCACGGCGTTGATCACCGAGGCACGGCTGCTGCCGCTGTCGGCGAGCAACTTGTCCAGCGCTACGGCCTGTTGCTTCGCGGCATCGGTGCCCGCCGACGAGGAACCGTCCGTCGCGGCCGACGTGGCGGCCACCGTCTTGTTGGTGTCGTCACTCTTGCTGCCGCCCCCGCTGAGCAGCGCCCCCGCGCCTACCCCGAGGATCGCGATACCGACCCCGACCCCGGCGATCAGCGGCACCCGCGAACGCCGCCCGCCCCGGCCACCGCCGTCGTCGTCCTGCGCCCCGCGCCGACCACCGCCGTCCCCGGGCGGGGCGTACGAAGGCTGTGCGTACGACGGCTGCGCGTACGGCGCTTGGGCCTGGCCGTAACCCTGCTGCCCCTGCTGCCCCGGCTGTTCGGCGCGCGGCGGCTGCTGGAAGCGGGGCATCTGCTGCGTGGCCCCGGACGGCTGCTCGGCCCCGGCGTCGCTGCGGAAGAGGTTGTCGAACTCGGCGGGCGGCTGCCGGTCGTCCGGCCCGCCGGGCCGCGCCCCGTACCCGGGAGCGGCACCCTGAGCGGGCACCGGCGGGAGGAACTGCGTCGGCTGGGCGTCGGGGTGCGCGGCCTGCGGCATCGGGCCCGCAGGCATCTGGGGCGGCAGCGCGCCGGGCCCGACGGGCGGGATGTACTGGGTCGCGCCCTCGTCCATGGCGGCCATGCCGGCGGCGGTGACCGGCGGCAGGAACTGGGTGGCACCTTCGTCGCCGGGCATGTTGACCACCGGCGGGATGTACTGCGTCGCGCCCTCGTCGGCGGGCGGCAGCGGGGCGCTCGGGAACGCGGGGGCCGCGGCCGGGAGGGGGGCGGCACCGGACGGCTGCTGGTGTGCGTCGGAACCGGAAGTGCCGTATCCGTAGCCGTAGTTCTGCGCGGCGCCCTGAGGTATCGCGTTCGCCTGCTCGGAGGCGTAGCCCGCGCCGACGTACCCGGCGGAGTGCTCCGGGGCGTATCCCGACGGGTACTCCTGTGCGTACGACTGCTGCTGCACGCCGTAGGCCGCGTGCCGGTCGCTCTCCTGGGGCAGGGCACCCGGCTGGCCCGGGATGCCGTCCTGGGTGCCCCACGGGGACGGCGCGGGCTGTTCGGGCCCGGCGCCCCACTGCTGCGCCGGTTGCTGCGGCTGCTGCTGGTCCGGGTCTCCCCAGCCCTGGCCCGGCGGCGGGGCCTGGTGCTGCTGGTGGTGCTGGGGATCGTGCTGCTGGTCCGGGCCCCACGACCCGCCCCACGACTGGCCTGCGGCCGGGGGTGCTATCGCGGGCTGCCCGCCCGACTGTTGGTCACCGCGTCCGCCCGTCATACCCGGCAGGAGGGGTGCGCCTCCGTCGGAGGGCAGCACGATGCCTTCGCGCGCGGGTCGCGCCGAGGGCTCCTCGCCCTGTCCACTCTGCGTCACCGGGACTCCTACGAATGGGGGACCTACGGGATCGTCGGCTCACGCTACCGGGTACCCCGAGCCCGGTGCCACGCAGCACTGGCCTGGACCTGCCATCTTGTGACGGCGGTAACAGTTCCGGGCCCGTATCCGCTCCAAGTGCCGCTGTCCGCACTCCTTTCCGCACCGGAGCGGTGTTCACCCGCTGGTCCCCCCGCCGTTCACGCGGCGGCCTGCAACTCCATCCGTGCCCCGAACTCCCGCACCACCGGCTCGTCCCGGTACGGCTCCAGGCGCTGCTGGAAATCCTCCAGGTACTCGGCGCCCCGGTTGGACCGCAGCGAACCGAGCAACTCCACCGCCTTCAGGCCCGTGTTGCAGGCCTGCTCGATCTCGCGCTGCTGCACCTGCGCGCTCGCGAGAAGGACGTATCCGATGGCCCGGCGGCGGGCCCGCGACTCCGGGTGCCCGTCCAGGGACTCCTGCGCGGTCCGCGCCGCCGCCTCGGCCTGGCCCAGGTCGCGGTGGCAGTGCGCCAACTCGTCGGCGAGATACGCCTCGTCGAAGTGCGCGATCCACGCCGGGTCGTCCCCGGTCGACGGATCCGCCGCGTCCAGCGCGCTCACCGCGCGCCCCGACGCGAGCTGCGCCGACCGCGCGTCCCCCATCAGGGCGTGTCCGCGCGCCTCCGCCGCGTAGAACATCGCCTCGGCCCGCGGGGTCACCCGCCCACGCGCCCCCTCCTGCGCCGCCCGCGCCAACTGGGCGATCTCACGCGGGTTTCCGAGCTGCGCGGCGAGGTGGCTCATGGAGGCGGCGAGCACGTACCCGCCGTATCCCCGGTCCCCGGCCGCCTGCGCGAGGCGCAGCGCCTGGATGTAGTACCGCTGCGCCAGGCCTGGTTGACCCGTGTCGACGGCCATGTAGCCGGCGAGTTCCGTCAACCGGGCGACGGCGGCGAACAGTTCACGCCCCACGGCTTCCCGGTACGACCCCGCCAGCAGCCCGGAGACGACACTGTTGAGGTAGTGCACGACGACCGGGCGCACATGCCCGCTGCCGTACTGATGGTCCAGCTCGCTCAGCGCCTGGGTCATCGCGCGCACGGCCGCCACGTCGGACGGGCCCACCCTCGGCCCCGCCGCACGGGCGACCTGCGAGTCCGGCGAGGAGATCAGCCAGTCGCGGCTCGGCTCGACCAGCGCGGACGCGGCGACCGACGAACCCGACAGGAAGTCCCGGCGCCCCACATCGCTGCGCCACAGCTCACACACCTGCTCGATGGCCCCGAGGACGGTCGGCGAGAACTGCAGGCCCACGCCCGACGCGAGGTTCTTGCCGTTGGCCATGCCGATCTCGTCGATCGTGACCGTACGGCCCAGCTTGCGGCCCAGCGCCTCGGCGATGATCGCCGGAGCCCGCCCGCGCGGCTGCTGTCCCCGCAGCCAACGGGCCACGGACGTCTTGTCGTAGCGCAGGTCGAGACCGTGCTCGGCGCCGCACATGTTGACCCGGCGGGCCAGCCCGGCGTTCGAGCACCCCGCCTCCTGGATGAGCGCCTGCAGCCGTTCGTTCGGCTGCCGCGCGACAAGTGGCCTTGCGGCCATGGCGTACCCCCTGGGAACAACCCCTGAAGCGAAAAGATTCCGGCCGTGAAGATCAATGCCCAGCGAACATGGCGAAAATGCGAAGCATGCGAGGAATGCCGGGGTAAAAGCTGATGCTCGCCCCTCCCCTGGCTACCCAACTCCCGCCGTCGTTCCTCCCGCGCGCCCCCGCACATGCCTCCATGCGCCCCAGTTGCGGAATCGATGCCCCTCCCCCGCGCGCGCTACGCCCGTAACTCCAGGTGGGTGCGGGAGTTGTGTTGGGCGTGGAAGAGACGATCGCGGGCACCGAAGCCGCTCAGATTCCGAAGCAGCGCGGGGAATCGCTGCTGGAGACAGCCGTACGCTACGCCGAGGAGCGCCACTGGGACGTCTTCCCCGGCACCTGGCTGGAAGCCGTCGACGGGGTGCAGCACTGCTCCTGCGGCGACCCCGCGTGCGCCGCACCCGGCGCACACCCGGCGCGTGAGGACTGGGCGACGCAGGCGACGGGCAGTGCGACGGTCGCACGGCGGATGTGGCAGAAGCAGCCGGCGTCCTCGATTCTGTTGCCCACCGGGCGGACGTTCGACGCGATCTCCGTCCCGGAGAGTTCGGGGTTTCTCGCGCTGGCCCGGATGGAGCGGATGGAGTTGACGCTCGGGCCCGTGACGTTGACGCCGGCGCGGCGGATGGAGTTCTTCGTTCTGCCCGGGGCTTCGGTGAAGGTGCCGGATCTGGTGCGGAGGATCGGGTGGGCGCCGGCGTCGTTGGATCTGGTGGTGCTGGGTGAGGGTGGGTATGTGGCCGCGCCGCCCACTCGGTTCGGGTCTCGGGGGGCTGTGCAGTGGGCCTGCCGGCCGACTGCGGCCAATCGTTGGCTGCCGGATGCGGAGGAGTTGATCTCGCCGCTCGCCTATGCGTGTGGGAGGGATCGGTAGTTCGGCGGGTGCGGGCCGGTGGGGGCTGGTCGCGCAGTTCCCCGCGCCCCTTAGGTAGGACCCCTGACCGTAGGCTGCAAGGTATGACGTCTGCTGCCGTGAGTGTGCGTGGGCTCTGGAAGCGGTTTGGGCAGCAAGTTGCTGTTGCCGGGATTGATCTGGAGTTGCCCGCTGGGAAGTTCATTGGGCTGGTCGGGCCCAACGGAGCCGGGAAGACCACCACCCTCTCCATGATGACCGGGTTGTTGCGGCCCGATCAGGGGAGCGTCTCGGTCGTCGGGCATGACGTGTGGGCGGATCCGGTGGCCGTCAAAGCGCGGATCGGGGTGCTACCGGAAGGGCTTCGGCTCTTCGAGCGGCTCTCGGGGCGTGAACTCCTCGGCTACAGCGGGCGGTTGCGGGGGCTGCCCGGAGCCGAGGTGGACAAGCGGGCCACTCAGCTCCTCAACGTGCTTGACCTGGCCGGGGCCCAGCACAAGCTCGTCGTCGACTACTCGACCGGTATGCGCAAGAAGATCGGGCTCGCCGCCGCTCTCCTCCACAACCCCGAAGTCCTGTTCCTGGACGAGCCGTTCGAGGGCGTCGACCCGGTCTCCGCGCAGACCATCCGGGGTGTCCTGGAGCGCTACACCGCCTCCGGCGCCACCGTCGTCTTCTCCTCCCACGTCATGGAACTCGTCGAGTCCCTCTGCGACTGGGTCGCCGTGATGGCCGCCGGCCGCATCCGCGCCCAGGGCACCCTCGCCGAGGTCCGCGCCGAATCCCCCACCCTCCAGCAGGCGTTCCTCGAACTCGTCGGCGCCGGCACCCGCGACCACAGCGCCGACCTCGACTGGCTGGGCGGCGGCGCCCGATGAGCGACACCACGGCAGCGGCCTCGATCACCCCTGTCGTCGTACGCCTGAAGCTGTCCCTGCTCCGCAACGGTCTACGACAGTCCGGTGGCCGGCGGGCCGCGTACGTCGCGTCGGCGGTCGTGGCGCTCCTGTTCGCCGCGCTCCAACTGCTCGGGCTGATCACGTTGCGCGGGGACGCGCACGCGGTCTCCGTGGTCGTCCTCCTCGTCGCGGTACTGGGGTTGGGCTGGGCGGTGATGCCGCTGTTCTTCCCGTCCGGCGACGAGACCCTCGACCCAACTCGCCTGGTGATGCTGCCACTTCGGCCCCAGCCCTTGGTACGGGCGCTGCTGGCGGCCTCGTTGGTCGGCATCGGGCCGGTGTTCACGCTGGTGCTGCTGGTCGGTTCGGTGATCGCGGTGGCGCACGGCGCGGCCGCGTACGTCACGGCGGTCGTGTCGGTCGCCCTCGGGCTGCTGATCTGCGTGGCCCTCGCGCGGGCGGTCGCCACGGCCAACATCCGCCTGCTGACCAGCCGCAGGGGCCGGGACCTGGCGGTGCTGAGCGGGTTGGTGATCGCGGTCGGGGCGCAGTTGGTCAACTTCGGTGCGCAGCGCCTGGGTACGTCCGGACTGTCCCAACTCGACCCGGCGGCGCAGGTGTTGCGCTGGGTGCCGCCCGCGTCGGCGGTGGGCGCGGTGGACTCGGTGAGCAAGGGTTCGTACGGCCTGGCGGCAACTCAACTCGTGTTGTCCGCTTGCGCCTTGGGGGGCCTGCTGCTCCTCTGGTCACGCAGCCTGACCAAGTTGATGACCGCGCCGGACGGCTCGACGCTCCAGTCCGCGGAACCGGCCGCGAAGGACAAGGCGTCCGCCGGTGGCCTGGCCCGCCTGCTCCCCTCCGACCGTACCGGCACGGTCATGGAACGCAGCCTGCGTTACGTGTGGCGCGACCCCAAGACCAAGGCCGCGTGGGTGACTTCGCTGGCGATCGGGCTGATCGTGCCGGTGTTCAACGCGTTGCAGGGCACGGGCTCGGTGTACTTCGCGTGCTTCGCGGCCGGGATGCTCGGCATCCAGATGTACAACCAGTTCGGCCAGGACACGTCCGCGTTCTGGATGGTCGCGATGACGATCTCCACGACGCGGGACGCCTACGTCGAACTCCGCGCTCGCGCGCTGGCGTTGCTGGTGATCACCCTGCCGTACGCGGCCCTCGTGACCGTTCTGACGACAGCGCTGCTCGGCGACTGGTCCCGGCTCCCGGAGGTCCTCGGCCTCTCCTTCGCCCTGCTGGGCGCGATGCTCGCGACCGGCGCCTGGACCTCGGCCCGCTTCCCCTACTCCATCCCCCAGGGCACCCACAAAAACGTCGCCCCCGGCCAGGCCGGCCTCGCCTGGATCTCCATCTTCGGCGGCATGATCTCCGCCGCCCTCCTCTGCTCCCCCGTCATCGCCCTCACCATCTGGTCCAACGTCAGCGCGGACGGCGACCAGTGGAGCTGGGCGCTGCTGCCGGCGGGGGCGGGTTACGGGACGGCACTGACGTACGCGGGCCTACGCCTGGCAGCACCGGGGACGGCGAGGCGGCTGCCGGAGATCCTGGCGGCTGTCAGCAAGGGCTGACGGGACTTTTCAAGGGACGGGACCGGCATCTTTAGGGGCGCGGGGAACTGCGCGACCAGCCACAGCGGACGCGCACTCGCCGAACAACCGCACCCCCCACCCCACTAGGCGCTCTCACACCAGCACCCCATCAAGAAACGGCTCGATAGCCGCCCGCCAAGCCGACGGCTGGTCATAGTGCACAAGATGCCCGGCATCAGCCACCTCCGCATACTCCCCGCGAGGCAGCACCCGCACCATCTCCTGCGCCTCAGCCCGCCCCAACTCACCGTCAAGCCCGCGAACGACCAGCGCAGGACACTGCACCTGAGCCAGCTCCTCCCAGTGCGCGTCGTACACCCACGTCTCCCGCGACTTCAACATCTGCTCCGGCTCGAACACCGGCCGCCACCCGTCGGGAGACTCATGCATGACCTCGGCGTAGAACTCCCCCCGGGACGGATTCGGCCGCTCCACCCACGGATCGTCCTCGCCGAACCACTTACGGACATCCGCGAGCGTGGCGAAGGGAACGGGCCAGGACTCGAACCAGTCCGCCCACTCCCGCTGCGAGGCCGCGCCCAGCGCGGACGCCCGCATGTCACAGATGATCAACCCCCGCACCAGATCCGGCCGCTTCGCCGCGAGCTGCCACGCGGTGAGCGCTCCCATCGCGTGCCCGATGAGGACGACCGGAGCCAGCCCCAGCTGCTCCAGCGCGGCCTCCGCGTCCTCGACGTAGGCCTCGCGAGTGAAGGCCGCCTGGGGCGGCTTGTCGCTCTGGCCGTGGCCGCGCTGGTCGAGTGCGACGGCGCGGTGCCGTTCGGAGAGCCAGCGGGCGGTGGACGCCCAGTGCGAGGCACGGCCCATGAGGCCGTGCAGTAAGAGAACTCCGGGTGCCCGCTCGATCTCCCCCGCCTTGGGCGGGTCCGCGAACTCCCATGCGGCCAGGCGTACGCCGCCTGCTCCGGTCACGTCGATGCGCCGCGCCATTGGTCCTGGCACCCCCCTAGCTCCGCACGGACCGCTCGCTCCCGCTTCGAGCCCACCGGTCCTGTGAACCACGCTCTGCCGCCTGTGCCGTTTCTTCCTGCTGTCGTCTCTTCTCTCGCTCGTCTCTTCCTACAGCTCGAACCCCGTGGGTTTCATCACCCACAGGTTATCGAATACAGATTCGAAAACGCTGTTTCCGGCCGGAACACCCCTCGTTCGAGTGACCCGGCTCAAGGAATGATCGCCGCTGCCGAGGGGAGATCTTCAGCGGGAGGCGGACCGCTCGGGGAAACCGGTCCGAAGGGGATGACCTTGAGAGCTCGGGGCTCCGGGTCAGCACAGGGGAGGACAGGCCCCGGCGCCGCACGGCGCCGGGGCCCTCTCCACGTCTACGGCACATCCTCCCGTCCCCCTCACGGTCATATGCCTTACGCGACAGCCTGGCACGCGCAGCGCCCGAGCGCTGCGATTCAGCGCACAGAATCTCGGATTCGCCGAGTTCGCCGACGGCCCCGCCGGAACGCCACAACTACCCCTCGCACCACACGAGTTGAACGACCCGCAGCTCAGCGCGCGGCCCGCGCCTCACCCCTCGGCTCAGCGCTTGGCGACGAACACATGCGAGGCGATCTCCGACTCCAGCTCGGCCGCCTCACCGCCGCTGCCCACGAGCACCCCGCCCGCGGACTCCGTCACGCTCACCACCGAGCCGGGCTGCACGCCCGCGCGGCGCAGCGTGTACATCAACTGCGCGTCCGTCTGGATGGGCTCGCCGATCCGCCGCACGACGACGGTCTTGCCTTCGACACCCGGGTCGAGGTCGGCCAGCGACACCATGCCCTCGTCGAGGAACGGGTCCGCCCCGTCCTTCTCGCCCAGCTCCTCAAGACCGGGGATCGGATTGCCGTACGGCGACTCCGTGGGGTGGCGCAGCAGCTCCAGGACGCGGCGCTCCACGGCCTCGCTCATCACGTGCTCCCAGCGGCAGGCCTCGGCGTGCACCTGCTCCCACTCCAGGCCGATCACGTCGACGAGCAGACACTCGGCGAGCCGGTGCTTGCGCATCACGCGGGTGGCGAGCCTGCGGCCCTCGTCGGTCAGCTCCAGGTGGCGGTCGCTCGCCACGGCCACCAGGCCGTCGCGCTCCATGCGTGCCACCGTCTGGCTCACCGTGGGCCCGCTCTGGTCGAGCCGCTCGGCGATGCGGGCGCGCATGGGGACCACACCTTCCTCCTCCAGCTCGAGGATGGTGCGGAGATACATCTCCGTGGTGTCGATCAGTCCGGACATACGTGCCCCTCGATTACCTCTGCCCGAAGCTCGACAGCTCCGCGGCGCGTGCGCTGGCCCTGGACTCAATTCTGACGCATACCACTGACAACCGTGCCGCGCCGCTGAAACCAGCCGGTTACAGCCGCTCGCAGCGCCTCTCCCGACGGGCTGTCCAACGTGCTGTCGCCGTATTGACATCCCCTTGGTCCAGACCGCACGGTGATCCGCGACACACACTCACCGAGGGGACTTCCGCATGAGCGACCGTACGCCGGCAGGCCAGTTCTTCGACGCCGCGATCACCCTGCTCCAGCGGGTCCGCGACGAAGAGGCCGAGCCCGTCCAGGCGGCCGGCGCGCTCCTCGCGGACACCGTGGCCGACGGCGGGCGCCTGTTCGCCTTCGGTGCCGGGCACTCCTCCCTCGCGGCCCAGGACGTCGTCTACCGCGCGGGCGGGCTCGCCCTGATGAACCTGCTCACCGTCCCCGGAGTCGTCGGCGTCGACGTCATGCCGGCCACGCTGGGCTCCGCCCTGGAGCGCGTCGACGGCCTCGCGAGCGTCGTCCTGGAGACGTCACCGCTGCGCTCCGGAGACGCCCTGGTGATCATCTCGCTGTCCGGGCGCAACGCGCTCCCCGTGGAGATGGCGATGAAGGCCCGCTCCCTCGGCGTCCGGGTCATCGGCGTGACGTCGGTGGCGTACGCCTCGGAGACGACGTCACGGCACGTCTCCGGGACGTACCTCAAGGACCACTGCGATGTCGTCCTCGACTCGAAGATCGCGATCGGCGACGCGGAACTCACCCTCGACACCATCCCGGCCCCCTTCGCCCCCGCCTCCACGGTCGTCACCTCGGCCCTCCTCCAGGCGGTCATGGCAACGGCCGCGGTGACCCTGGCCGACCGCGGCATCGAGCCCCCGCTGCTGCGCTCCGGGAACGTGGACGGCGGCCACGCGTGGAACGGCCGGGTCTTCGAGGAGTACCGGGACCGGATCTTCTACCAGTACTGAGCGGCTGCCCAGTAGTGGCTCATTTCCCGCCCGCCGCTTCCGCCAGATCCAGCGCGGCGGCGATCCGTACGGCCACGTCCTCGGCGTAGATCGAGTCGGACCGTTCGAACTGGCTGCGCCCGGCGCCCCGTAGGAACGTCACAACGCCCAGGGTCCGGCCCCGGCTGCGCAGCACCGCGCACAGGGCGTGCACGGCGTCCAGGGGCCACTGCCGGGCGCGGGCCCACTCACGGGCCTGTTCCGGCGGGACCGTGCCGATGCTGGCCCGCACGGAGCCGACGCGTTCGACGCACTGCAGGGCGGGATGCCCCTCTCCGTAGCGCACGGGAAGTCCGGCGGCGCCGGTGAGGAGGCTGGGGCCGGGGGCTCCCGTGGGCGTGGCGGCGACCCGGATGAGGCGTACGGCCGTAGCGCGCACCCCGTCAGCATCGTTCAACGATCCGCCCGCGACCCGGTCGACGAGTGCGTGGTCGGCGAAGCCGGCGAGGGCGAAGTCGAGGTGGACGGTCGCCGCGTCGCGCGGGTTCTCGCACTCGGCTGCGGCGCGGGCGGCGCGGTGCAGTTGCTGGGCGCGGAAGCGCAGCAGCGAGGCCTCCTGTTCGAGCTGCTTGGCCTCGGTGACGTCCTGGAAGAGCCAGCCGACACCCAGCGGCACCGGTTCCTCGGTGAGCGGCGAGGCCAGCCGCAGGAAGCCGCTGCGCCAGCAGCGCCGCAGATTGCCCTCCGGTGTCCGGACGCTCACCCAGATCTCGGCGGGCGCGGGCGGTGCGCCCTCGGCGAGCACGTGCGTGAGCGCGGCCTCCAACTCCTCGACCCCTTGGGCGAGCAGCTCCCCGAGGGGCCGCCCGAGCACGGAGGTACGCCCGGTACCGAGCGCGCGAGCGGCATGCGAGTTGACGACGGCGGGCCGCAGATCGGCGTCGACGAGCACGACCCCCCAGGAGGCGTCCTCGAACAACGCCTCGCTCAAGGCGATCGACCGCTCAAGGTCGATCTGGGCGTGCACTTCACTGAAGGCGCAGTAGACCCCGGCGGGCTTCCCGTCGGGCCCGCGCACGGCGGCGGACTGCGTCCGCACAAGCACCCGCCCGCCATCCTTCGTAAGAAGGGCGAACTCATTGACCTGCCGCCCAGGGGCCTGCATGGCGGACATGAGCCGCCCCTCGACCTCCTCGGCGTCCGCACTCCGTACGGCCCACCCGGCCAGCCCCTGCCGCCCCACGGCCTCGGCCGCGGTCCAGCCGAGGATGCGCTCCGCCTCGCGGTTCCAGTGCGTCAGCACCCCGTCCGCGTCGAAGGCGCACAGCGCCGCGTCCATGCCGTCCAGCAATGCGGCCAACAGATCCGACCCACCGACACCTTCGGGCCCGCCGTCCCGCTCGGGCTCGTCGGGACCCAATTCGTCGGTGGTCCCACTACGCCGGGAAGCACTCACCTGGACCCCCTGCAGGCTGCGTCCGCGGACACGACGCGTCGGTTCACTCACTCCCCCTCATTCAACTCGAACGTGACGCAGCACACACCAAGTTCCCGCAAGATTGAAGGAATCGTTGTACGGCGCCACCCCGAGCCCCGGCACACTCGATCGATGCTCGCCCGCCTCCCACTCGACGAACAACTCACGGCGCTGCGGACGACGTTGTCCCGCAACGAGACTCTCCTGGAGATCCTCGACCGCACCGCGGCCCTCGACCTCCCGAACTGGTACCTCACCGCGGGCTGCCTCTTCCAAACCGTCTGGAACACGGTCACCGGCCGTCCCCCGACGCACGCCATCAAGGACTACGACGTCTTCTACCACGACGACACGGACCTGTCCTGGGAGGCGGAGGACAGGGCGATCCAGGCAGGCCGCGAGGCCTACGCGGGTCTGCCCGCCGAGGTCGAGATCCGCAACGAGGCCCGCGTCCACCTCTGGTATGAGCAGAAGTTCGGCACCCCGTGCCCGCCGTACGACTCCGTAGAGGCCGCGATCGACTCCTTCGCGGCGACGACCTGCTGCCTGGCCGTACGCCTCAAGGAGGACGGCGACTGGCGCGTATACGCCCCGCACGGCCTCTCCGACGTCTTCAACCTCGTCGTGCGCCCGAACCCGGTCCAGGCGCCACAAGAGGTCTACGAGACGAAGGCGGCCCGCTGGCAGCAGGCCTGGCCGGAGCTGACGGTCCTGCCCTGGCCTACGCCAGCCGCAACGTGATCCACAGGTCGCTCTCCCCGTCCAGCACGTACCGCTCGGTCTCGACAAACCCCCGCGCCTCGGCGAACCGCACACCATCCGAGTTGGCGGCCAGCACCACGGTCTCGATCACCCCGGCACCGAGCGCACGCGCGCGCGTGAGGCCGTTTCCGTAGAGGGCGGCTCCGTAGCCCCGCCTCCGGAACTCGGGCAGCACGCGCGCGATGACGGTCACCACGCCGTCCTCCGGAGGACGCACGGTGGAACAGCCCACGAGCACGTCCCCCAGGTACGCGTTCTCCAGCCGATTACGCCCACTCCGCTCCCGCACCTCGTCGAGAGACATCGCGGCGGGCGGCACGATCAGGTTGTGGACGTGCCGCCAGTCCCGCAGCCCGGTCTCGTCTTTCACCGGTTCGATGCGAAGGTCCGTCACCGCTCCCCGCTCCACACGCTGTTCTGTCATGGCAGAACGCTAGGTGAGCGGACCGGCCTCTGTGCGCGGGTAGCAGGAAGATCGGCTACTCGTTCGACGAATGCGATCTGTTCGCACGAATGGGCGACTTCTGTTGGATCAAGCCCCGAGGGCAGATCTCGGTCTCTAGCGTCGATCGCACACTTCGGAAAGGAGGCCACTCGCTCCCCGGGCATCGATCCGGAGTCCGCGCCGCCGCGGCGGACGGACGCAGAGTGGCCAGCCCCAGTCATCGCGATCGCAGAGATCAGGGAGGTACCCCGATGACTACGTTTCCCGTGGGCGAGCAGACCCACCAGGCCGTGCTTCCTCAGCGGCCTGCTCCGGAATCCGTGGAAGCAGACACCCCTGGGAGCAGGGACGAAACGGCTCACGGACTCCCCGCCACCGCGCGGGGCACCGGCGGGGAACATGGGCGAGGGGAGACCGACGGGCGCGGTACCAGGGCCCGTCGGCGTCACGCCAAGAGCGCCGCCTCGGCGGCGAAGGCGGCAGAGAACCGGAGCGGTGACGCTCCCGCACACCACCAGTCGTACACGGGCGGGGTCGGCGTGAGCAGGGTCTTCGTGCTCGCCAGGGACGGACGACCGCTCATGCCCTGTCATCCGGCCCGCGCCCGCGAACTCCTGGGAAAGGGACGGGCCGTGGTCGCTCGGCAGGTGCCGTTCACCATCCGGCTGAAGGACCGCGCACTCCCCGACTCGGAAGTCGACGGGAGTGCAGTTACGCATCGACCCCGGCTCGAAAGGCACCGGCCTCGTCCTCACCGACGAGAGGCGGGAAGCCGACGAGCGAGGCACCGGCGTCACTGTCAGACGCGGGCTGATCGCGATCGAACTCCAGCATCGCGGCGATCAGATCCACCGGTGCATGCGGCAACGCGCCGGTTACCGGCACAGACGCCGCTCGGCCAACTGCCGCTACCGGGCGCCCCGTTCGGCCAACCGTCCTCGTCCCGCAGGATGGCTTCCACCCTCCCTGCGCCATCGGGTCGACACCACCCTCTCCCTGGCGACCCGCCTGTGCCGCTACGCCCCCGTCACCGAAGTCCACGTCGAGCGCGTCGCCTTCGACACTCATGACTCATGCCATGGGTGCGGGAAGGCCCCTGTCCGAAGCCGAGTACAGGCAGGGCCCACTCGCCGGAACCACCGCCCGCGCCTACCTCCACGCCAAGTGGAACAGCGCCTGTGCCTACTGCGACGCGAGGGGCGTGCCTCTGAACATCGAGCACCTCAGACCCCGTAGCCGAGGTGGCTCCCACCGCGTCTCGAACCTCGTCCTCGCCTGTGTCCCCTGCAACGAGGCCAAAGGCAGTACCCCGGTGGAGACCTTCCTCGTCGACCGGCCCGACCGCCTCGCGAGGATCCTCGGACAGGCCAGGGCAGCGCTCCACGACGCCGCAGCCATGAACGCGACCCGTTGGCGACTCACAGAGGCACTGGGTGCCCTCGGTAGACCCGTACACACCTGGTCGGGCGGGCGCACGAAAGACAACCGCAGCGCCATGGGGCCGGCCAAGACACACACCCTGGACGCCTTGTCCGTCGGACGCCTGAACCACGAGAGCGGCGACGCGATCGTGCGGTACCCGGAGCGGGTGCTTGTCGCCAAGGCCACCGGGCGCGGCTCCTACGCCCGCACGACTCCGGACCGGTTCGGCTTCCCGCGGCTTCGCCGGGCTCGCGCCAAGCAGCACTTCGGGTACGTCACCGGGGATCTCGTACGGGCCACGGTGCCCCGCGGCAAGTGGGCGGGCACGTGGACCGGCCGTATTTCCGTCCGGGCCAGCGGGCAGCACAGTCTGGCGACGCCGAGAGGTCGCGTGAACGTCTCTCACCAGAATCTGCGGCTCCTCCAGCGGGGCGACGGATACGGATACGGCGGTCGTCCGGAGCCGGCGCCGTCAACATCCAGAAAAAGCGGTTGATCCGTCGCCGACCGGTTCCTAGTGTGTGGTGCACACGAGAAGGGAGGTGGTTCGCCAGATGTATGGAAACCGGACGCGTGAGGTGACTGCGGGCTAACGGCCCGTCGCCACACCCAGTGCGGTGCCGGACCAGCACGTGAGACATGCGTGCAGCCGGCCCAATCTCCAGCAGTCACCCGACCCGCGAGCTCGCCGGTACGTCCGGCCGGCTCCCCCGCTGTGAGGCGGAGGGACCTGAGCTCGCGGGTCGCCTGCGTTTTCGGGGCCGTTTCTCGGGGCCGTTTTCGGGGGCCTTACGCGAGGCGCAGTCTGCCCGTTCGCTGGGCGTGGGCCTCGCCGACCCGGAGGATCAGCGCCGCCGCCGCGAGAAGCAGTGCGCTCAACAGAGTGAGCCAGCCCAAGGTCGGGGCCAGGGCACCCAGCGTGTCGCCTTCCAGCAGAGCGCCCCTTACGGCGATCAGGCTGCCCGTCAGGGGGAACACCGCGCCCACCACCTGGACCACCGTCGGCAGGGCGAAGTGCGGTAGCCGGACTCCGCTGACGAACCACAGGGGCTCGTCCAGGACCGTGTACAGGAACGCCGAGTCGCGGGAGAAGACCAGGAGGCTGTTCAGGAACGCTCCCCATGCCACCGCGGGGATGAGCAGGGCGAGCACCACGACTCCGTACATCCACCAGGACGCGACCGACAGCGTGCCGAAGCCGAGCAGGGCGGCGGTGGTGAAGCAGGTCAGGAGCCAGGCGTTCTGGAGGAGGGCGCCGGCGCCGTTCGCGATCATCAGGGTGAGGCGGCCCGCGGGGGACAGGAACAGCAACTCCAGTGTGCCCGTGGTGCGTTCGAAGGAGAAGTGCCAGGCCGACTGGACCAGGGAGAAGAAGAAGGCGTAGGCGAGGGTGCCGGTGGCCAGGAAGGCCAGCAGGCGGTGGGGGTCCGCCGCGAGGGGCCAGTGGGCGGCCGCGTCGGATGCCGTGGCGACCGGGCGGAGGGTGTAGTAGGTCGTCGCCAGTTGCAGGATCGGCCAGACCAGCATCGAGAAGACGACCAGCGGCTGGCCGAAGAGACGGCGGTGCTGTTTCAGGCTCTCCGCCGCGAAGACACGCGCCGCCGACCTCATGGCGTCGATCACGCCAGAACCACCGGCCCCGGCACCGTCCCGTCCGTCAGCGCCAGGATCGCGTCCTCCAGGCTCGCCTCCCTGACCTCCAGGGCGGTGATGGCTCCGCCCGCCCCGACGATCGCCGCCGCCAGCGGGCCCGCCATGTGGTCGGGGCTGCGGAGGGTGAGGATCTCGCCGCCGCCGTCCGCCGGTGCCCGCGTCGCCCCGAAGCGGGTCGCCACCTCGGCGACCGCGGGCGGGACCTGAGGCACCGTGACCCGTACCGTGCCGAGGCTTCCCGTCGCGGTCTTCAGCTCGGCGGGGCTGCCCGCCGCGAGGTGCCGGCCGTCGGCGATGACGTAGACATGGGCGCACAGTTCCTCGACCTCGGCCAGGTAGTGCGAGGTGAGGAGCACTCCCGTGCCCTCGGCCGCGAGCCGGGCGACGACGCGGCGCAGGTCGCGGGCGATCGGTGCGTCCAGGCCCAGGGTGGGTTCGTCGAGGAGCAGGTAGGCCGGGTCGTTGATCAGGCCGCGGGCGATGGCCAGGCGTTGGGTCATGCCCCGCGAGTAGCGCTCGACCATGGTGTCGGCGGCCTGGGCGAGGCCGACCAGAGACAGCAACTCGTCGATCCTGGCTTGGAGTTCGCGCTTGGGGACGTCGTAGAGCTGGCCGAAGTACCAGAGGTTCTCGCGGCCGGTCATGCGCGTGTAGACCATGCGTTCGCCGCCGGCGATGAGGTTGATACGGCGGCGTACGGCGCGGGCGTCGGCGACGGAGTCGAGGTCGTCGACGCGGACGGTGCCCGAGGTGGGCCGTAGCAGCGTGGCCAGGATCTTGATGGTGGTGGTCTTTCCGGCGCCGTTGAGGCCGAGGAGGCCTGTGATGCGGCCTGCCGGGATGTCGAGGTCGAGGCCGTTCACGGCGGTCTTGGTGGTGCGCGGGCCGAAGAGGCCGCGGTCGCGGACGGGGAATTCCTTGTGCAGGTCGCGGACCTCGATGCCGGTGTCGGGCATGGGCTAGTACGTCCTTTCCACGGCTCGGCGTTCGAAGTACGGGAGCGTCCTGACGCCGAGCAGCAGGTACGCGGCGGAGAGCAGGAGGCTGATGGCGAGGCGGGGGGCCAGGTCGGTGAGGGTGTGGCCGCCGGTGAGGGTGCCGTGCAGGACGTCCATGGCGGCGGTGGTGGGGAAGGCTTCGGCCAGCCAGCGGACGTAGCCGGGCAGGTAGTCGCGCGGGAAGGTGTAGCCGCAGAGCAGGCCCAGGACGATGAAGACGGTGTTCTGGGAGATGTGCGCCTCCCCCGCCGCGATCATCAGGCCGCCGAGGCCGACCGATATTGAGAACACCGCGATGATCAGGGCGAGCGCGCCCGCCACCGCTCCCGGCGCAGATGCCACCGGGATCGAGATCCCCAGCGCGCCGATGACCACGCCCAGGGTCAGGAACTCGGCGATGCTGCTCAGGACCGCGAACGCCGTGAAGCCGAGCAGATACGGCAGCCGGGTCGCGGGGGCGATGAGCAGGGCGCCGAGCGTGCCCTGGCGTTGTTCGGTGATGAGCGCTTTCGCGGACCAGAGGATCAGCCGGACCGTGAACTGGAACGCGGTCGCGCCGACCGCGAGATACGCGAGGTAGGCGCTCGTACCGCTGCCCTTCGCGAAGTCCGCGCCGGTCTCGCCGCCGCCGATGGCGTGGAAGCCGAGGTAGCCGAGCGCGATGGTGAGCGCGGCGGGCAGGACGGTGCCGACGGCGTACGTCCATGGGTAGGCGCGCCTGGTCATGTGCCAGGTGCGCAAGGTGGTGGCCCGGCCGGTGCGCCAGGCGGTGGCTGTCGCCATCCGATCCCCCGTCGATATGAGTGAGCACGAGTGAGTCTCTATTGGGAACTCGCTTTCTCATCAGGGTTTCTATCGGGAACTGAGCTGGTGGCGCAAGATGGTGTGCGGGACAGGATTGGCCAACAGGGATGACTGCCGACATGGAGGGCGTCTTGGTGCGAGCCGTACCGGAGCGGGACGCGGCCTGTGCGATCGCGCAGGCGGCTGCCGTGATCGGCGACTGGTGGAGCCTGCTGCTGGTACGGGAGACGGCCCGCGGGCACCATCGCTTCGACGCGTTGCAGGAGGAGCTGGGCATCTCCCGCAAGGTGCTCGCGGAGCGGCTCGGGCAGCTCGTCGACAGCGGGGTCCTGGCGAAGGTGCCGTACCAGGAGGGGCCGGTGCGTTACGAGTACCGGCTGACCGCGACCGGGCGGGCACTGCTGCCGGTGCTGGTGTCGATGCAGGACTGGGCCGACCGCTGGCTGCTGGGCGACGGCTCGCTGACCGCGTCCGCCGAGGGCGACAGCGCGGAGGCGCGCCGGATGGCGGCCCTGCCCGGCACCCGGTTGCCGCCGCTCACCCTGCCCGCGCACACCGGGGACGCCCTCGACCCGGTGGCCGACGCACCGACCGTGCTCTTCTGCTACCCGGCGACCGGCCGCCCCAGCCCGCTGCCGGACGGCTGGTCGGACATCCCGGGGACGGTCGGCTGCACCCTGGAGAACCGGCTGTTCCGGGACGCCTACGACGAGTTCGTGGCCGCGGGCGTCTCGGTGCGCGGAGTCAGCACCCAACGGCCGGACGAACAGCGGGAGTTCGCGAAGGCGGAGCGCATCCCCTTCCCGCTCCTCTCGGACGTCGATCTACGGCTGTCCGCGGCGCTGCGGCTGCCGACGTTCCGGGCGGGGCAGCTTCTGCGCCTGAAGCGGGCGGTGTTGGTCGTGGACCGCGAACGGGTCGTACGGCACGTGCAGTTCCCGGTGACGGACATTCCGGGGGCGGTGACGGCATCCCTCGAAGTCGCCACCGCCGTAAGGGACTTCAAGGGCCCAGGAGATCTCGGGGACCTCAGGGACCTCAAGGACTGAGGCGCTCCACCCGCCAGGTTCCGTCCGGCTCGGCGACGTAGCGCAGGCGGTCGTGCAGGCGGTTCTCGCGGCCCTGCCAGAACTCGACCGTCTGCGGGGCGATGCGGAAGCCGCCCCAGTGGGGTGGCACCGGGACCTGTTCGCCCTCGGGGTAGCGGGCGGTCAACTCCTCGTACGACGACTCCAGTTCGGCTCGGGAGGGGATCACCGAGGACTGGACGCTGGCCCAGGCGCCGAGTTGGGAGCCGTGCGGGCGGGTGCGGAAGTACGCGGCGGTCTCGTCGCGGCCGGTGCGGCGGGCGGTGCCGGTGACCAGGACCTGGCGGGCCATCGGGTGCCAGGGGAAGAGCAGCGAGACGTACGGGTTGACGCCGAGTTCGCGGGCCTTGCGGGAGTCGTAGTTCGTGTAGAAGACGAAGCCCTGGTCGTCGTAGTGCTTCATGAGGACGGTGCGGGAGCTGGGGCGGCCCTCGGCGTCGGCGGTGGAGACGACCATGGCGTTCGGCTCGTAGACCAGGTCCTGGGCCGCCGCTTCCTCGAACCAGCGGCCGAACTGTGTCATGGGGTCGGCCGCCAGGTCGTTCGCGTCGATGCCCGCCACGCGGTACTGCTTGCGCATCGCGGCGGGGTCGAGGCGGGGATCACGGTCGGCGGTGGGATCGCGGTCGGTCACATGGTCATCCTGCCGTACGGCGCCGGGAGGGCGGGCACGGTCGCGAGTTCGGGTGGCACTCAGTGCCGCAACCCTCCCCCTGGATGGCACTCGGCGTTATGGTGCTGGAGTCTCTACCTTCGGCCCGCGAGTCCCCCGCGACCGTGGAGCCACAGCATGAGGAGCCGCCTGATGCCCGACCTCGACCCCGGCTTTGTACCTGGACTCGAAGGAGTCGTCGCGTTCGAGACCGAGATCGCCGAACCGGACAAGGAGGGCGGCGCCCTGCGGTACCGGGGCGTCGACATCGAGGATCTGGTCGGTCACGTCTCGTTCGGCAACGTCTGGGGGCTGCTCGTCGACGGCGCCTTCGACCCCGGGCTGCCGCCCGCCGAACCGTTCCCGATCCCGGTGCACTCCGGTGACATCCGCGTCGACGTACAGTCCGCGCTGGCCATGCTCGCGCCCGTGTGGGGCCTCAAGCCGCTCCTCGACATCGACGAGGAACAGGCCCGCGACGACCTCGCCCGCGCGGCCGTGATGGCGCTGTCGTACGTCGCCCAGTCCGCGCGCGGGCAGGGGAACGCGATGGTGCCGCAGAGCGAGATCGACAAGGCGCAGTCCGTTGTCGAGCGGTTCATGATCCGGTGGCGGGGGGAGCCGGATCCGAAGCATGTGGCCGCGGTGGACGCGTATTGGACGTCTGCCGCCGAGCACGGCATGAACGCGTCCACCTTCACGGCGCGCGTCATCGCCTCCACGGGGGCTGATGTCGCCGCCGCGCTGTCCGGTGCCGTGGGTGCCATGTCCGGGCCTCTGCACGGGGGTGCGCCGTCCCGTGTGCTCGGGATGATCGAGGAGATCGAACGGACCGGGGACGCGGAGGCGTACGTCCGGCAGGCGCTCGACAAGGGTGAACGGCTGATGGGGTTCGGGCACCGGGTGTATCGGGCCGAGGATCCTCGGGCGCGCGTACTGCGGCGTACGGCGCGGGAGTTGGGGGCGCCGCGGTTCGAGATCGCGGAGGCGTTGGAGAAGGCGGCGCTTGCGGAGTTGCACGCTCGTCGGCCTGATCGGGTGCTCGCGACCAACGTCGAGTTCTGGGCGGCGATCGTGCTGGACTTCGCCGAGGTGCCGGCGCACATGTTCACGTCGATGTTCACGTGTGCGCGGACCGCCGGGTGGTCGGCGCACATTCTTGAGCAGAAGCGGACGGGGCGGCTTGTGCGGCCGTCCGCTCGGTATGTGGGGCCCGCCACGCGGGGGCCTGAGTCGATCTCGGGGTTTGGGGATATCGCCCACTGAGGAGGGGGCTGAGGTGGGTGGGCGGGTGCGGGTGCGTGGGGGCTGGGCGCGCGGTTCCCCGCGCCCCTGAGGGCATCACCGCAAGGTGTGTTCCAGTAGTGCCGCCCATTGAGTCACCACTCGCTCCCGGCGGCCCCTGTCGTCCGTGAGCAGGTTGGCCAGGCCCAGGCCCCTCGCCATGTCCAGGAGGCCCTGGACTGTTTCGCGCACCCCCGGCCGGGACTCGTCCGCGTCCAGGAGGTCCACGGCGATTCTGTGGGTCTCGCGGCCCACCTTCGCCTCCAACTCAGTTACCCGGGGGCGGAGTTGGTCCTCGTTGGAGGCCGCTACCCAGAGGTGCAGGGCCGCGCGGAACAACGGGCCGGTGTAGAGGTCGACCAGGGCCCCGATCACGGCCCGGTGGTCTGCGGCGCCCTGGGGGAAGAGGGAACGCAGGGCCGTGGAGCGTTCCTCGGCCACGTACTCGACCGCTGCCGTGAAGAGGTCCTCGCGGGTCGGGAAGTGGTGTTGGGCGGCGCCTCGGGAGACGCCGGCGCGTTCGGCCACGACCGAGACCGTGGAGCCTGCCCAGCCGTGTTCGGCGAGGCAGGACACGGCGGCTTCCAGGAGGCGTTGCCGGGTGGCCCTGCTGCGGTCCTGCTTGGGTCTGCGGTCGACCGCGCCCGGCGCCGTCGTCGCGCTCACACCACCCATGCGGGATCCCGTCGTTCGAGGAATGCTGTCATCCCCTCGCGGGCCTGCGCGGAGCCGAACAGCCGTGCCGAGAGCGCGGTCAGGTCGGCCGCGTCCCGGTCGAAGGTCTCCAGCACCCTAGCCGTGAGCAGCCGTTTCGTCTCGGCCAGGGCCTCGGGAGCGGCTCGGCGCAGGCCGTCGAGGATCGGTGCGAGCATCTCGTCCACGTCCTCTCCCGCCGCCGTCAGCAGGCCTGCGCGGGTCGCTTCCGTCGCGGCGAAGCGTTCGCCGGTGAGGTAGTAGCGGGCCACGGCGCGGGGGTCCGTGCGGGGCAGGAGCGGGAGGGAGATCACCGCCGGGGCGACTCCGATCCGCACCTCCGTGAACGCGAAGGTGGCGGACGTAGCACCGACTGTCATGTCGCACGCGGCGAGCAGGCCCAGGCCGCCCGCGCGTACGTGGCCCGTCACTCTCGCGACCACCGGCTTGGGGAGTTCCACGATCTGGCGGAGTACGGCCACCAGGGCGTCCGGCGGTGGCGGGTCCCGTAGGTCCGCGCCCGCGCAGAACGTGTTGCCGGTATGGGTGAGGACGACCGCCCGTACGTCGGCGTCCTTCCCGCACTCCGTCAGCGCGTCCGCCAACTCCCTTACCAGGGAGGCCGACAACGCGTTCCTGCTCTCCGGTGAGTCGAGGCTCAGGGTCTCGATGCCACGCGCGCGTGCACGACCGATCAGCGTCATGAGCGGCCTCGCAGTTCCCGGCGCAGGATCTTGCCGGAGGCGGCGCGCGGGACGGCGTCGATGAAGGTGACCATGCGGACGCGCTTGTACGGGGCGACGCGTTCGGCGACGTACATCAGGACCTCGCTCGGAGAGAGGTCGGGGGCGGTCTGTTGGCGGACCACGTACGCATGCGGGACCTCGTTGTTGTCGTCGTTGTACTCGCCCACGACGGCCACGTCGGCGATGCCGGGGTGGGTGAGCAGGAGGGCCTCCAGTTCGGCGGGGGCCACCTGGAAGCCCTTGTACTTGATGAGTTCCTTCACCCGGTCGACGACGAACGTCCAGCCTCCGGCGTCCACGTAGCCGACGTCGCCGGTGCGCAGCCAGCCGTCCTGGTCGATCATCGCGGCGGTGTCGTCGGGGCGGCCGAGGTAGCCCTTCATCACCTGGGGGCCGCGGATGAGGAGTTCGCCCGCCTCGCCGATGCCGAGGTCCTTGTCGGGGTCGTCGAGGGAGACGATCCGCATCTCGGTACCGGCGATGAGTTTGCCGACGGTTCCCGGGGGTGCGGTCGGCATGTCCCGTACGGGGACCACGTGGGTGCCCGGGGACAGTTCCGTCATGCCGTACGCCTGCCCTACGGGGGGCAGGCCCAGGCGGTGGGAGCAGGCGGCGGCGAGGTTCGCGTCGAGGGGGGCGGCGGCGCTGATGATGTATTTGAGGGACGAGAGGTCGTACTGGGCGACCGCCGGGTGCTTGGCCAGGGCCAGGACGATCGGCGGGGCCACGTAGAGGCCGGTGATGCGGTGGTTCTCGATCGCCGCGAGGAAGGTCTCCAGGTCGAAGCGCGGGAGGACGACGACCGCGGCGCCCTTCCTCAGGGGGGCGTTCATCAGCGCCGTCAAACCGTAGATGTGGAAGAAGGGGAGGACGGCGAGGATGCGGTCGCCGGGGCCGGTGGGGACCGTGGGCTCCAACTGGGCCAGGTTCGTGGCTAGTTGACGGTGTGTGAGCATGACGCCCTTGGGGCTGCCCGTCGTGCCCGAGGAGTACGGGAGGGCCGCGATGTCCTCCGCCGGGTCGATGTCGACCTCCGGCGCGGGGGCGGTCGAGCCGAGCATGTCGGCCAGCGAACGGTGTCCGGGCGCGCTGTCGCAGACGAATATCTCCTCGACCCCGCCCGCGAGTTCGGCGGCGCGGCGGGCCGCGTCCACGAGCGGTGACACGGTGACGATCCAGCGGGCCGCCGAGTCGGTCAGCTGCTTGGCGAACTCCTCCGGTGTCGCGAGCGGGTGCACCGTCGTGACGGAGGCACCCGCGCGCGTGGCGGCGTAGAACGCCAGCGGGAAGGCGACCGTGTTGGGGCTGTGCAGGGCGAGCACGTCCCCCTTGCGCACACCCGCCTCCGCGAGCCCGGCCGCGATGCTCCGGTGGAACCGGTCCACCTGGGTGTACGTGAGGGTGGTGCCGTCCGTGCCGTCGACCAGCGCGGGTTCGTCCCCGAACTCGGCGGCCCGGGCCAACACCGCGTCGTGGATGGGGAGTTCTACGGCCGGAACGTCTGCGTACTCGCTGCGGAACATGGTTCCTCCTGGCGCGGACTGCACGGGGCTTCAAGCCGGCGCGGGGCTTCAGGCTGACCGCGGGGCTTCAAGCCTGCTTCGGTCCTCGGGCCCCGGGTCAGTACGACTTCGGGAGGCCCAGGGTCTGGTGGGAGACGTAGTTGAGAATCATCTCCCGGCTCACCGGAGCAATACGAGCCACGCGTGCGGCAGTTATCAACGAAGCGAGCCCGAACTCCCGCGTGAGGCCGTTTCCGCCGAGAGTGTGCACCGACTGGTCCACCGCCCGCACGCACGCCTCCCCCGCCGCGTACTTGGCCATGTTGGCGGCCTCGCCCGCGCCCGCGTCGTCACCGGCGTCGTACAGATGCGCCGCCTTCTGCATCATCAGGCGGGCGAGTTCGAGGTCGATGTGTGCCTGGGCGAGGGGGTGGGCGATGGCCTGGTGGGCGCCGATGGGGGCGTCCCATACGGTGCGGTCGCGGGCGTACTCGATGGCTCGGGCCAGCGCGTAGCGGCCCATGCCGATCGCGAAGGCGGCGGTCATGATGCGTTCGGGGTTGAGACCGGCGAAGAGTTGGAGCAGGCCCGCGTCCTCGTCTCCGACCAGTGCGTCTGCGGGGAGTCGTACGTCGTCCAGGGTGAGCTCGAACTGCTTCTCCGTGGCCTGGAGTTCCATGTCTATCTGGCGGCGGGTGAAGCCGGGGGCGTCTCGCGGGACGATGAACAGGCAGGGCTTCAGGCGGCCGGTTCGGGAGTCTTCCGTGCGGCCGACTATGAGGGTTGCGTCGGCCAGGTCCACGCCGGAGATGAAGACCTTGCGGCCGGTGAGGAGCCAGTCGACTCCGTCGCGGTGGGCCGTGGTGGTGATGCGGTGTGAGTTGGAGCCGGCGTCGGGCTCGGTGATGCCGAAGGCCATGGTGCGGGTGCCGTCGGCGATTCCGGGGAGCCATTCCTGTTTTTGGGCGGCTGTGCCGAAGCGGGCGATCACTGTGCCGCAGATTGCCGGGGAGACGACCATCATCAGGAGGGGGCATCCGGCTGCGCCCAACTCCTCCAGGACTGTGGAGAGTTCGGAGATGCCGCCGCCTCCGCCGCCGTATTCCTCGGGGAGGTTGACGCCCAGGTAGCCGAGCTTGGCTGCCTCGGACCAGAGTTGCTCGCGGTCGTAGGTGCGGCCGTGGCGTTTGCCTAGGGCGGAGACGGCTGAACGTAGAGACCTGTGTTCTTCGGTTTCGGTGGTGGGCATGTTTCTCCCTCGTTGTGGCTGGTCGCGCTCGCGCGGCGGTAGCCGCAAATAGATACAGCCCCGCGCCCCTTTAGGTGGGCTGGATTACCGCCAATAGGGCGGCTAGCTGTACCTGTTGGCCAGGTACAGCGTTCAGGGCCGTCAGACTTCCCGTGACCGGGGCTGTGATCTTGTGTTCCATCTTCATTGCCTCTAGCCACAACAGGGGCTCACCGGCGGTCACTTCGGCCCCTACCGCCAGGCCCTCCGCGACCCTCACCACTGTGCCCGGCATCGGTGCCAACAGTGAGCCGGGGGCCAGTTGGGCGGCTGGGTCGGGGAAACGAGGGAGGGCCGTCAGGGTCGTTGCGTTCACGTACACCTGGTCGTCGCCGTAGCTCGCGACCTCGAACTTCCTTTGCACGCCGTCCACTTCGAGTACGACTCGACCGGCGTCCGCGTGGATGACACGCACCCCGTCCGCCGACAGGCCCTCCCTCGTGTGGCGGTACTGGACCTCGTACTCGGTGTCGCTCATGGCGTAGCGCTTCACCTGTGGCTGGGACGGTACGTTGCGCCAGCCGCCTCCTCCGAAGCGGGAGCGGCCGTGGGTGTCCGCCAGGGCGGCGGCCAGGGGGGCATGTGGGTCGGGGGCTTGTTGGGTGAGTTCCGGGAGGTGGCGGTCGTAGAAGCCCGTGTCCATGTGGGCGGTCGTGAACTCCTTGTGGCGCAGGGAGTTGACGAGGAGGGTGCGGTTGGTGAGCGGGCCGTGGATTGTCGCTTGCTCCAGGGCGCCTGCGAGTTTGCGGAGGGCTTCCGCGCGGGTGGGGGCGTGGGCCACGACCTTGGCGAGCATGGGGTCGTAGTGGACGCCGATGTTGTCGCCGTCGGTGTAACCGGTGTCCAGGCGGACGCCGTTCGGGACGGCCAGGCGGTGCAGGGTGCCGGTCTGGGGGGTCCAGTCGGTTGCCGGGTCCTCGGCGTAGAGGCGGGCCTCTATGGCGTGGCCGTGCGGGTGCGGGGGGTCGCTTTCGAGGGGCTCGCCCTCCGCGATGCGCAGTTGCAGGGCCACCAGGTCGATGCCGAACACGGCTTCTGTCACCGGGTGTTCGACCTGGAGGCGGGTGTTCATCTCCAGGAAGTGCGCCTTGCCGTCGGGGGAGATCAGGAACTCGACCGTTCCGGCGCCCTCGTAGGCGACCGCGCGGGCGGCGCGTACCGCCAACTCGCTCAGTTCTTCCGCCAGTTGATCCGACAGGCCCGGTGCCGGGGACTCCTCGATCACCTTCTGGTGGCGGCGTTGGAGGGAGCAGTCGCGGGTGCCGAGGGACCAGACCGTGCCGTGGGTGTCGGCGAGGATCTGCACCTCGACGTGTCGGCCGCCCTCCACGTAGAGCTCGACGAAGACCTCGCCGTCGCCGAAGGCGCTCATCGCCTCGGCGCGGGCGGCCGTCAACTCGGCGTCGACGTCGGCGAGTTGTCGTACGACGCGCATACCGCGGCCGCCGCCACCCGCCGCCGCCTTCACCAGGACCGGGAGGTCGGCCTCGGTGACGTGTTCCAAGGGCGCGATACCCATCAGTTCCTTGGCGCGGGTCTTGGAGGCCATGGCCTCGATCACCTCGGGTGGCGGGCCGATCCAGACCAGGCCGGCGGCCTGGACGGCGCGGGCGAAGTCGGCGTTCTCGGAGAGGAAGCCGTAGCCGGGGTGCACCGCGTCGGCGCCCGCCGCGACGGCCGCCTTCACGATCAACTCCCCACGCAGATACGTCTCCTGGGGCGTCGCCCCCGGCAGCCGTACCGTCGAGTCGGCCATGCGCACGTGCAGCGCGTTCTCGTCGGCGTCCGAGTGCACGGCGACCGTGCGGATGCCCAGTTCGCGGCAGGTGCGGAAGATCCGGCAGGCGATCTCGCCCCGGTTGGCGACGAGGACGGTCGCGATCATGTGGCCCCTCATGTCGTCGGTCATGGCCCTCACATCCGGAAGACGCCGAAGCCACCGCGCGCGCCCTCGAAGGGCGCCGTGTGGATGGCGGACAGGCACAGGCCGAGGACGGTGCGGGTGTCGCGCGGGTCGATGACACCGTCGTCGTACAGCCGCCCCGACAGGAACATCGGCAGGGACTCGGACTCGATCTGCTGCTCCACCATGGCGCGCAGCGCGGCGTCCGCGTCGTCGTCGTACGGCTGCCCCTTCGCTACGGCCGACTGGCGGGCGACGATCGACAGGACGCCGGCGAGTTGCTGGGGGCCCATGACGGCGGACTTGGCGCTGGGCCAGGCGAAGAGGAAGCGGGGGTCGTAGGCGCGGCCGCACATGCCGTAGTGGCCGGCGCCGTACGAGGCGCCCATGAGCACGGACAGATGCGGTACGCGGCTGTTGCTGACGGCGTTGATCATCATCGCGCCGTGCTTGATGATGCCGCCCTGTTCGTACTCCTTGCCGACCATGTAGCCGGTGGTGTTGTGCAGGAAGAGCAGCGGGATGTCGCGTTGGTTGGCCAACTGGATGAACTGGGCGGCCTTTTGGGACTCCTGGCTGAAGAGGACTCCTTGGGCGTTCGCCAGGATGCCGACGGGATAGCCGTGCAGGGTGGCCCAACCCGTCACCAGGCTCGTGCCGTAGAGGGGCTTGAACTCGTCGAAGTCCGAGCCGTCGACGAGTCGGGCGACGACCTCGCGCGGGTCGAAGGGGGTCTTCAGGTCCCCCGGGACGATGCCCAGCAGCTCGTCCTCGTCGTACTTGGGAGGTGCCGCCGGGGCCGGATCGCCGTACGCCTTACGGTGGTTGAGGCGGGCGACGACGCGGCGGGCCTGCCGCAGCGCGTCCTGCTCGTCGACGGCGAAGTGGTCCGCGAGCCCCGAGACACGTGCGTGCATCTCGGCGCCGCCGAGCGACTCGTCGTCGCTCTCCTCGCCGGTCGCCATCTTCACGAGCGGCGGCCCGCCGAGGAACACTTTCGCCCGCTCCTTGACCATGATCACGTGGTCGGACATACCGGGGATGTACGCGCCACCGGCGGTCGAGTTGCCGAAGACGACCGCGATCGTGGGGATGCCGGCGGCCGAAAGGCGGGTCAGGTCGCGGAAGATGGCGCCGCCCGGGATGAAGATCTCCTTCTGGGAGGGGAGATCTGCGCCGCCGGACTCCACGAGGCTGATGCAGGGGAGGCGGTTGGCGAGGGCGATGTCGTTGGCGCGGAGGGCTTTCTTCAGGGACCAGGGATTGCTGGCCCCACCGCGCACGGTGGGATCGTTGGCGGTGATCAGGCACTCCACGCCCTCTACGACACCTATGCCGGTGACGAGTGAGGCGCCGACCGCGTAGTCGCTGCCCCAGGCGGCGAGCGGGGACAGTTCGAGGAAGGGCGTGTCGGGGTCGAGGAGCAGCTCGATGCGCTCGCGGGCGAGCAACTTGCCGCGTTTGCGGTGCCGTTCGACGTATTTCGGTCCGCCACCCGCGAGAGCTTTGGCGTGCTCGGCGTCGAGGTCGGCGAGTTTGGTGAGCATGGCCTCGCGGTGGGCCGCGTAGTCGGGACCGTTGGTGTCCAGGGCGGTCGGAAGGACGGTCACAGGAGGGCCTCCGGTATGTCCAGACGACGGGAACGCAGCCATTCGCCCAGGGCCTTGGCCTGCGGATCGAAACGATGCTGGGCGGCGACGCCCTCGCCGAGAATCCCCTCGACAACGAAGTTGAGGGCGCGGAGGTTGGGCAGCAGGTGCCGCGTCACGACCAACTCGGCGGTTTCCGGGAGGAGTTCACGGAACCGTTCGACGGTCAGCGCATGGGCGAGCCAGCGCCACGCCTCATCCGTACGCGCCCACACCCCCACGTTGGCGTTCCCTCCCTTGTCACCGCTACGGGCCCCGGCGACCAGACCAAGGGGCGCCCGCGTCGTGGGCCCGTCCGGCGGAGGCTCGGGGAGGGTCGGCTGCGGAACGTCTTCCAGTACGCGGGTGTCGTGGGCCGGGGCCACAGCAATCCGGCGCCCGTCGTGGAGGACGGCCATATGGTCGACGGCGCCATGGGGGACATACACATCATCGAAGACGCCATAGGGCGCTCCCTTTCCAGGTGGGGTCAGCACATGGAAGCCGGGGTAACTGGCGAGTGCGAGCTCGACGGCGGCGGCACTCAACGCCCGCCCGACGACCTCCGGATCCGCATCCCGCACGACGAGCCGCAGCAGTGCGCTGGCGGTCTCCTCGGTGGAGGCGTCCGCGTGGTCGGTACGGGCGAGATCCCAACGAAGTTCACCGGGCCGGGACTTGGCTTTCCCCTCGTCGAAAGCGGCCTCCATCTGTTCCCGGACGAGCGTGGCCTTGCGCTCGATGTCGAGCCCGGTGAGCACGAAGGTGACCTCGTTGCGGAAGCCGCCCAGCCGGTTGAGCCCGACCTTGAGAGTGGGCGGCGGAGCCTCCCCCCGCACCCCCTCGATCCGCACCCGATCGCCCCCGGTCTCGTCCTCCCCGATCCGGACGGTGTCGAGGCGGGCGGTGACGTCGGGGCCGGCGTACCGGGCGCCATGCGTCTCGTACAGGAGCTGCGCGGTGACGGTACCGAAGTCCACGACTCCCCCCGTGCCGGGGTGCTTGGTGATGACGCAGGAGCCGTCGTCGTGGATCTCGGCGAGCGGGAAGCCGGGGCGGCGGAGCTTTTCGGGCGCGTGCTCGGTGAAGAAGGCGTAGTTGCCGCCGGTCGCCTGGGTCCCGCACTCCAGCACATGTCCGGCGACCACGGCCCCCGCGAGCCGGTCGTAGTCGCCCGCCACCCACCCGAAGTGAGCGACGGCGGGACCCGTGACCAGAGCGGCATCGGTGACGCGCCCGGTGACCACGATGTCGGCCCCCGCTTCGAGACAGGCGGCGATACCGAAGCCGCCGAGGTAGGCGTGCGCGGCGAGGGCATCCGGATACCGAGCGGCGAGATCGTCCCCTTCGACGTGTGCGACCCGTACGGCTATCCCGAGCCGGTCCGCCAACTTCCGTACGGCGTCGGCGAGTCCGGCGGGATTGAGCCCTCCGGCGTTCGTGACGATCCGCACCCCACGCTCCTGGGCGAGCCCGAGACACTCCTCCAACTGCTTGAGGAAGGTACGGGCGTACCCGGCGCCGGGGTCCTTCAGCCGGTCCCGGCCCAGGATGAGCATGGTCAGCTCGGCGAGGTAGTCACCGGTGAGGACGTCCAGTCGACCGCCGGTGAGCATCTCGCGCAGGGCGTCGAACCGGTCGCCGTAGAAGCCGGAGGCGTTGCCTATGCGGAGGGGGGCGACGGTGGACGTCATTGTCCGGCTCCCGTCGACTTCGGCGGCCGCCCGGCGCCGGGTGGCCCTGCGAAGGCCTGGGCGATGTCGAGCCATCGATCGGCATCGGGGCCGACCGCCTCCACGGCGAGGTCGGTGCGGTGGGCGCGCTGGGTGACGAGGAGGCAGAAGTCGAGGGCGGGCCCGGTGACACGTTGCGGAGCGTCTTCGGGGCCGTAGACCCACAACTCACCCTCGCCGGAGGGAGCGTGGAGTTCGACGCGGAACTCCTCACTCGGCGGGGTGAGCCCGTGCACACCGAAGGCGAAGTCACGTGCGCGCACACCGATGCGCACCACATGCCGGAGCCGATCCGTAGGTGGCCGGACCACACCGACCGCGTCGGCGACATCCTGCCCATGGGCCCAGGTCTCCATAAGCCGACCGGTGGCCATGGAGGCGGCCGACATGGGTGGGCCGTACCAGGGGAAGCGGGTTCCTGTGGGTGCGGCGTACAGGGCGTCCAGCAGCGCCGTCCGCCCGGCCCGCCAGTCGGCGAGAAGCTGAGCGGGGGTCTTCGCGGCCCCCTCCTGCGCACCCTCGTCCACGAACGTCTCGGGAGTGGCAAGGGCCTTCTCGACCAGCGCACGGAACGCGTTCCCGTCCGTCACGGCGAGCAGGGCGGAGTGGTCGGTCCAGGCCAGGTGGGCGATCTGGTGGGCGACGGTCCAGCGGGCAGCGGGGGTCTCGACGGCCCAGCCCTCCGGCCTCAACTCGGCTACCAGCCGGTCGAGTTCCTCGCTCTCCTCACGCAGGTCGTCGAACACGCGCGTCGGATCGGACATGGGGGGAGCATGGCAGGGGCGCCAGAAACAAGCAAGCGTGCTTGCATTATTAAGTGGGGGGGGGTGGGATGAGGGCAGGACGGGGAAGTGCAGTGGGCCTGAGCTGCGGAGTGGACGTTGGGCCGCCCGCTTCTTTGTGAGTGTCGGGCTTCCGTGCACCGAGTAAAGGGCGCTCCCTGCGGTCGCGTCGGCTGCGCCGATTCCGCTGCGCTTCACCCTTGACTCGGTGCACTCCAGCCCGTTGGAGAAGCGAGCGGGCGGCCCCGAGGGATGGGTGGCCGGCTGCGAGTGCCCTTGCCTGTGCTGCGTTGTGGGCCGGTGTGGAGGGTGCGCGCTCGCGTCTCGCCTGCACGCCGGGCCGGCTCAGCGGCCAACGGTGAGTGGGGAGTGCTGAGTGCTGAGTGGTGAGTGGTGAGTGGTGAGTGGGGACTTGAGCCGTAGGCATGGGGCCATGGGTAATAGGCCATGGGCCATGGGCTCCGGGCTGCGGGCTGCGGGCGGGTCGGGTCGGTTCTGGGCGGCGGCCCGGAGGACGGCCCCCCACCGCCCGGCCCTCCCTGGCCCTCCCCGGCCCTCCCCGGGGTACCCGGTTCGCAGAAGTGTGACAGTTTCAGCGGAAGTGTCACACTTCCCCGACCCACCCACCGCCCTGGCCCCCCTCACCGCCCCGGCCTCCCGCCTGCCCTGCCTCCGACCCTGGCCATGGCTCAAGTCCCCACCCGGGGCTGGCCGCTGAGCCGGCCCGGCGTGCTGGCGAGGCGCGAGCGCGTCCCCTCGCACCGGCCGACAACGCAGTACAGGTAAGGGGATGTGTGCCTGGCCACCCGTTCCTCCGGGCTGCTCGCTCGCTTCTGAAACGGGCTGGAGCGGACCGAGTCAAGGGTGGAGCGAAGCGGAATCGGCGCAGCCGACGCGACCGCAGGGAGCGCCCTTTACTCGGGCCGTGGAAGCCCGACACTGACTGAGAAGCGAGTGGCCCAACGTCCACCTACACACCCGGTCCACCTACGCCTCTACCTTCGCCTTCCCCCGGCCCACCTGCGTCCGCACCGCCCCCATGCTCGCCGCAATGACAAGCGCAATCGCCATCGCCTCAGGAACGGACAGTGCCTGGTGGAGGATC
Source organism: Streptomyces prunicolor (assembly GCF_045162825.1). Lineage (NCBI taxonomy): Bacteria > Bacillati > Actinomycetota > Actinomycetes > Kitasatosporales > Streptomycetaceae > Streptomyces > Streptomyces prunicolor. The sequence goes on from NZ_CP108676.1 coordinate 4,722,649, forward strand.
AGGAAGCCCGCCGTCGCCGCCACGGCCGGTTCCAGGCTCATCAGGATGGCGAAGGTGGAGGCGGGGAGGCGGCGCAGGGCGAGGAGTTCGAGGGTGTAGGGCAGGACCGAGGAGAGGATCGCCACCGCAGACCCGAGGGCGACCGTCGTGGGGTTCAGGAGCTTCACGCCCGACTCCGCGATGCCGAGCGGCAGGAACACCACCGCCGCCACGACCATCGCCAGCGCCAACCCATCAGCCTGCGGAAAGCGACGCCCTGTACGAGCGCTGAAAACTATGTACGTGGCCCACATAGCTCCAGCCCCCAGGGCGAAGGCCACACCTACAGGGTCCAGGCTGCTGAAGCCTCCGCCGCCGAGGAGGAAGACGCCCGCCAGGGCGAGCCCCGCCCACACCGCGTTCAGTGCGCGCCGGGACGTCAGAACCGAGAGGGCGAGCGGGCCGAGTACCTCCAGCGTCACCGCCGGACCCAGGGGGATGCGGGCCAGCGACTGGTAGAAGAGGCCGTTCATCGCGGCCATCGTGACGCCGAAGACGACGACCGTGCCCCAGTCCGCGCGCGAGTGACCGCGCGGGCTCGGGCGGCAGATCACGAGCAGGACCACCGCGGCCACCAACAGGCGGAGCGCGACCACGCCCAGCGCGCCCACCCTCGGCATCAGCGTCACCGCCAGCGCGCCACCGAACTGCACCGAGATACCTCCGGCCAGCACCAGACCCACCGGTCCGAGCGAACCCCTGCGGCGCGGGGCGGCGGCGGTCGGAGTGGCCACGGGGGCGGTAGTCGACGTACTGGTGGGGATGCTCACGGGGCTTCCAGGGCTCGGCTCAGCGCGCATTCGTCCATCACGATGCACTGCTCAGTCCATGGTAATGGACTTCGACAGGTGTGAGAACCCTTTATGCAGCTGTCGCTGGGCCTAGTCCCGGAACAGGGGCCGCCCGTCGGGGAGGGTGGTGGGCATGGGTCCGAAGAGGGGATCGGAGTACTCCGGGTACTCGGTCTGCGGGTAGGTCGGTTGATACGTCGGCTCGTACGTCCGCTCATACGTCGGCTCGTACATCGGCTCGTACGTCTGCGGCGCCCAGCTCTCGACGAAAACCGGCGCCGCGGAATACCCGTAGCCCACGCCCGCCGCCGCACCCTCCGCCACTGCCACCGGCACGCTCACCGGCGTCCCTACCGGGATCCCCGTCTCCGCGAACGACGGCAACCGCAGCTCCCCGGTGTCCATCGCCGCGTTGTTCTGCGAGCGGTGCAGTCGCGAGTACGCCCCACCCCGCGCCATCAACTCCTCGTGCCGGCCCGTCTCCACGATCCGGCCCCGGTCCACGACCAGGATGCGGTCGGCATCGGGGGCGAGGTTGAGGTCGTGGGTGATCATGATGGTCGTACGGCCCGCCATCAGCCGCCGCAGGGGCTTTACGACCCGACGGGCGGCCATCGAGTCCAGGCCGGTGGTCGGTTCGTCGAGGACCAGGACCGGCGCATCGCGCAGGATCGCGCGGGCGATCGCCAGGCGCTGGAGCTGACCGCCGGACAGGCGGGCCGAGTTGGGGTCGACCTTCGTGTCGTAGCCGTCGGGGAGGCGGAGGATGAACTCGTGCGCGTCGGCGGCGACGGCCGCGTCCATGATCGCCTGCTCGCTCGCGCCGGGCCGGCCGCAGGCGATGTTCGCGCGGACGGTGTCGTGCAGGACCAGCGTCTCCTGGGGGAGCAGGGTGACGTACTCGCGCAGGCGGGCCAGCGGAAGGTCGCGCAGGGGGACGCCGTCGAGGAGGACCTCGCCCGCGTCGGGGTCGTAGAAGCGGAGCAGCATTTTGGAGACCGTGGACTTACCGGCGCCGCTGGGGCCGGTGACGATCACCAGTTCGCCGGGGTTGACGGTGAAGGAGAGGCCCTCCAGGGCGACTCGGTCGGCGCCGGGGTAGCTGAAGGAGACGTCGCGGAGTTCGACGGTGCCGTCGGGGCGGCCGGTCTCCGTGTCGCGGGCGGGGTCGGCGACGGACGGGCGGACGTCCAGGATCTCGATCAAGCGTTCCGCGCCTGCGGTGGCCGCGGTGATGGTCAGGCCGAGTTGGGCCAGGCCGCGGACGGGCGGGTACAGGTAGCCCAAGAAGGCGGAGAACGCGAGGAGTTGGCCGAGGGTCATACGGCCGGTGGAGATCTCCCAGGCGCCGATGCCGATGACGGCGAGCACGCACACGGTCTCGATGACGGCGACGAGTTGCTCGTAGGCCTCGTTGAGGCGGGTCGAGCGGACGGAGGCCCGGAACCAGGCCCCGGCCTCCTCGTTCAGGCGGCGGCGTTCGGCGTCGCGCCGGCCGTAGGCCTGGGTGAGGACGATGTTGCCGAGGGACTCCTCGACGACCGAGGTGATCGCGCCGTCGGCGACCCGGCCCTCGCGCGAGACGTCCTTGATGGAGCCGGAGAAGCGGCGGGCCGCCAGCCAGAAGAGGGGGGCGAGGACGAAGGTGGCGGCGGCGAGGTCCCAGCGGAGCCAGAACGCGGCGGCGGCGTAGAAGAGGGCGGAGAAGATTGCGGAGGCGGTGCCGATGACGCCGGACACGACGAGGGTCTCGATCGCCTCGACGTCGCCGGTCAGGCGGGACAACAGGTCGCCCTGGCGGTGCCGTTGGAAGAAGTGCGGGGGCAACTGCTGTACGTGGCCGAAGACATGCTCGCGCAGTCTCATCACGAAGCGTTCGGTGGCCCAGGCGGCAAGGGAGTTGCCGGCGTACGAGACGAACGCGCCGACGATCGCCACGCCCAGCCACTTGGCGGCGGGGCTCCAGAAGGCGCTCAGCGAGCCCTTCGCGAGGGCGCGGTCGGTGAGGTCGCTGAAGAGGAGGATGGCCTCGGTCTCGGCGAGCGCACCGACGATCGTGCACACCCAGACGAGCATCAGCCAGCGTCTGAGACCCGCGGTGAGCGGCCAGAACCGCCGGAAGGCGACTTTGGCGGGAATGGTGGGAGTTCCGTAGTCCTCGTCGTATTCGTCGAGGTCTTCCTGATCAGGATCCGTCGTCGCATCCATATCCACGCCCACAATCCCCTCCGCTTTCCGTCATCAGAATTCTCTTGGATTTTCGAATTCGGGAAAGAAAAGAGGGCCGACTGCGTGGGTCGGCCCTCTTCTACTGCCGGTTCAGCTGTCCTGGCCGGGCAGCGGCTTCGGCAGCGGCTTCGGCTGGTGCTTCTTGCGCGGCTTCGGGGGCGGCGGGGGGAGCTGCTTCGACTTGGGCTTGGGGGGCAGCGGGGCGAGCTTCTTGAGGCTCATGCCGAACTCCTTGGGTTGTGCAGTGGATTGTGCGTCAAAGTCGAGCGTTTTACCGCCCGGGGAATTCCCGACACCGAGGAACTTACACGCGGCCGACGCCACGAAGCAGCAAAGTCGGCAAGCAAACGGCAAGCAGGTGCTGTGAATACCTTTGCGAATCCTGAGTTACGACCCCGAACCTGAGAGTTCTCTAATAAACCTGAGAGCAGCCTTAACGAACCTGTGCTTCCGCCCTCAGCCGGGTGCCCCTGAAGTCGTATACGGCGTCACCCGCGCCCGTCCCGAGGCCCGAACATCTCCAGCGCCTCCGTGTCCGACGCCCGCGCGTTGAGGAAGTAGTCCGCCCACTCGGCGATCTCCGGGTAGCCGGACTCACGGGTGAGGCGGGCGATCGCCGTCGGGATGTCGTACGGCGTGACACGCAGGTCCGTGCCGGGGCCGAGCAGGCACCAGTGGGCGCCGGTGCGGCCGTACGGCATGCCGACGCTGCCGGGGTTGACGATCAGGCGGCCGTGGGCGAGGCGGACGTACGGCATGTGGGTGTGGCCGCAGACCACTGTGCGGACGGTGTCGTCGAGGCCGGTGAGGACCTCTGTCCAGCGCGCGGGGCGGGAGTCGACCAGGACAACTTCCTCGTCGTTCCTGGGAGTTGCGTGGCAGAACAGGACCCTGCCCAGGCCGCGGACCGCAAGGGTGAGCGTCTTGGGGAGGGTGGCCAGGAAGTCGATCTGGTCGGGGCGGAGGGCCGTTGCCGCGTAGGGGGCGATCGGGTCGGGGATTTCGGTGCGTTCGCCTCTGCGGTACTCGACCAGTTCGCGGTCCGCGTTGCCCGAGATCCACAGGACTCGGTCGCCCTGTGCGCGCAACAGGTCGACGACTTCCGCCGGTTGGGGTCCGGCCGTGGTGTCGCCGGTGAGGACGATGCGGTCCGCGGTGGCCACCTCCGGTTCGGCGAGGACCGCTTCCAGGGCGGGGAGCACTCCGTGGATGTCGGAGAGGACCGCGACTCGGCCCAGTTCGTCGGTCACTTGACCTCTTTCTCCAGCGCGTCCGCCAGCACCTCCGCGAGATGCCGGCCCCGTACCCCTGCCAGCTGTTCCAGCTGTGTACGGCACGAGAAGCCGTCCGCCAGGACCACCGCGTCCTCCGGTGCCTCCCTTACGGAGGGGAGGAGTTGTTCCTCCGCGCAGGTCGCCGACACCTCGTAGTGCCCCTTCTCGAAGCCGAAGTTGCCCGCCAACCCGCAGCAGCCGCCGGACAGTTCACCCGTGAGACCGGCTGCCTCGCGCAGGCGGCGGTCGGGGGTGTCGCCGAGTACCGCGTGCTGGTGGCAGTGGGTCTGGCCGACCGTCGGTCGGTTGATGTGGGGTGGGGTCCAGTCGGGGGCCAGGCGTTCCAGGGCTTCGGCGAAGGTGAGGATCGAGGCGGACAGGCGGGCCGATCGGGGGTCGTTCGGCAGCAACTCCGGGAGGTCCGTGCGGAGGGCTGCCGCGCAGCTCGGTTCGAGGACGACGATGGGCACATCCCCCATGCCCGGGAGCTTGCTCATCGTGTCCAGCGTGCGGCGCATCACCTCACGGGCGCGGTCGAGTTGGCCCGTCGAGACGTATGTCAGGCCGCAGCACACCGGCTTCCCCGCCGTCACCGGAAGCACGTCCAGCCCCGCCGCCTCCAGCACCCGCACCGCCGCCAGCCCGACCTCCGGCGAGAGGTGTTCCGTGAAGGTGTCCGGCCACAGGAAGACACGCTCTCGAACGGGTACCTCTGCTCTCGCGTCCCGCCGCCACGCCCGCGTGAACGTCACCCCCGCCACCCGAGGAATCCCCCGCTCCCCCGCGATCCCGCCCAGCCGCTTCGCCAGCGCCGCCAACGGCCGTACAGAAGATAGGGAGTTGACCAGCCATGCCGTGCGCGTGCGCGCCACCAGTCGCAGCCAGCGCGGCAGCCAGCCCATCGAGTAGTGGGCCGCGGGCCTGCGCCGGCCCTCGTAGTGGTGGTGCAGGAACTCCGCCTTGTACGTGGCCATGTCGACCCCGACGGGGCAGTCCGTGCGGCAGCCCTTGCAGGACAGGCAGAGGTCCAGTGCGTCCCGGACCTCCGTCGACCGCCAGCCGTCGGTGACCAGTTCGCCCGCGAGCATCTCGTGGAGGAGTCGGGCCCGCCCGCGTGTGGAGTGCGCCTCTTCGCCCGTCGCGCGGAACGACGGGCACATCACCGACGGTCCCGACACCTCTGTCGTACGGCACTTGGCCACCCCAACGCACCGTCGTACCGCCGCCGAGAAGTCGCCGCCGTCGGACGGGTAGCCGAACACCACGTCCACCGGCTCGCGCGGGAGCACCGAGAAGCGGAGGTTCGAGTCGAGCGGGGCCGGCCGCACCAGCATCCCGGGGTTGAGGAGGTCGTCCGGGTCCCAGACTCCCTTCGCGCGCTCGAACAGGGTCACCATCGCGGCGCCGTACATCTTCGGGAGGAGTTCCGCGCGTGCCTGGCCGTCCCCGTGTTCGCCCGAGAGCGAGCCGCCGTGCGCCGTCACCAACTCGGCCAGTTCCTCGGAGAAGCGGCGGAAGCGGGCCACCCCTGGCTCCGTCAGCAGGTCGAAGTCGATGCGGACGTGGATGCAGCCGTCCCCGAAGTGGCCGTACGGCGTGCCCCGTAGGTCGTGCGCGGTCAGCAAGCCCCTGAAGTCCCGCAGGTACGGGCCCAGTTGAGCCGGCGGTACCGCGCAGTCCTCCCAGCCCGGCCACGCCTCCGAGCCGTCCGGCATCCTCGTCGCCGTACCGCTCGCGTCCTCGCGGATGCGCCACAGGGTCCGTTGGTCCGCAGGGTCCGTCACCACCAGGGAGTCGAGGACGTCGGCCGCGCGGACGATCGTCTCCGCACGCGCGCGTGCCTCCGCCTCCGTGTCGCCGCCCGTCTCGACGAACAGCCAGGCGCCGCCCCGGGGGAGGTCGGCCGTGGAGCGGACCAGGTCGGCCGCCATGCCCTCGACGGTGAGCGGCCCATGGACCAGCAGGCCCGCCGCCGCCTCCGCCGCCGCGCTCTCGTCGGCGTACCCGAGTACCGCCAACGCACGCGCGCGGGGTGCCTCGACGAGGCGTACGACCGCCTCCGTGACGATGCCCAGCGTGCCCTCGCTGCCGCAGAAGGAGCGGGCGACATCCGCGCCGTTCTCGGGGAGGAGGGCGTCCAACGCGTAGCCCGAGATGCGGCGGGGGAGGTCCGGGAAGCCGGTGCGCAGGCGGGCCAACTCGGCCTCGGCGAGGGGGCGTAGGCCCTCCGGGGCGCCCGCCCAGTCGCGGCCCAGCGTCAGGCGGTCGCCCCGCGCGGTGATCACCGACAGTTCGCTCACGCTGTCCGCCGTCGTACCCCAGGCGACCGAGTGGGAGCCGCAGGAGTTGTTGCCGATCATGCCGCCGAGGGTGCAGCGGCTGTGGGTCGAGGGGTCGGGGCCGAAGCGCAAGCCGTGCGGCGCGGCGGCCTGTTGGAGGCGGTCCAGGACCAGGCCGGGCTGCACGACCGCCGTACGCGAGGCGGGGTCCAGGGACACCAGGCCGTTCATGTGGCGGGTGAAGTCCAGGACCACGCCCGTGCCGGTCGCCTGGCCGGCGATCGACGTGCCGCCGCCGCGGGCCACCACCGGCACCCCGTGCGCCCTGCACGCCGCGAGCGTCGCCGCCACGTCGTCGGCGTCACGGGGCGCGACGACGCCCAGGGGGACGCGTCGGTAGTTGGACGCGTCCATGGTCATCAGCGCCCGGGACGTGACGTCGAAACCGACCTCGCCCCGGACGGTGCCGCGCAGCTCCGCCTGGACAGCCGCCAGTTCCGCCCGAGCGCCCACCGACTCCGCCTGAAGATCCGCCATGCCCCCAGCATGCACCCGACCACTGACAGTGACCGTCCGGCATCTGGCGAAACGTTCCGGGAAACTTCGCGCCGACGGACCACCAATTCCGTAAACGCATCCAGAACCTACCCAGTTCGATCACTAATTCTCATATAGTGACCGGCAGTTGAGCACCCGGTGTCGCTTCTCGCCCAGGAACCCGACGAGCACCCCCCGAGGACACGACCGAGGACGACTGAGGACCCCGACCAAAGACGCCCGAGGACCCGACCGAGGACCCCCTTCATGACCGCCCCCATACTTCCCGGCGAACGACCCACCTTCCGCACCGTCGCCCCCGCGCCCCTGTTCACCGCCGTGCTGGCCGGGCTCGCGGTCGCCGGCGCGGTCTATGTGACCCCCGGCTCGAAGCGCCTCGCGGTCGCCTGCGGCGCCGGTGCCGGCGCGCTGCTGCTGTGCGCGGCCGTCGCGCTCGCCGCGCACGCGTACCAGACGGCCCGGATCACCCGCCGCCGCCTTGAGGCCGTCACCCTGGACGCCGGACGGCTGCTGCAGGAACGGGCCCGGCTGAGCACGGACTTCGACCGGGAGCGCGTGCAGCTGACCGAGGAGCTGACCCACGAGCGGGCCCGGCTGACCGCGGAACTCTCGCAGGAACGCGCCCGGTTGACCTCCGACTTCTCCCAGGAGCGCATGCGGCTCACCACCTCCTTCGCGGAGGAGCGCACCCGCCTCACGGAGGAGCGCGAGCTGGAGCGCGCCCGGCTGACCGCCGAGAACAAGCAGCTGTCCGAGAAGGCCCGCCGGGACTCCCACGAGCGGGCCGCCGCGCTCTCCGCGACCGCCAACGCGGCGGGCCGGATGCAGGCGTTGGCCACCGGCATGCTCGCCGACCTGCGTGCCATGGAGGAGCGGCATTCGGACGAGGACGTCCTCGCCGACCTGCTCCACCTCGACCACCGCACCGCGCAGGCGGGCCGTATCGCCGACTCCGTCGCCGTTCTCACGGGCGCCCGGTCCGGCCGCCGTTGGGCCCGCCCGATCGCCATGGAGTCGATCCTGCGGGGCGCGATGGGCCGGATCAGCGGCTATCAACGCGTGCGCGTGCACTCCGCGAGCGACACCGCCGTCGCCGGGCACGCGGCCGAGGGCGTGATGCACGCGCTCGCCGAACTCCTCGACAACGCCGCGAACTTCTCGCCGCCGAGCGCCGAAGTACATGTCTACGTAGAAGAAGTGCCCGCCGGGGTCATCCTCTCGGTGGAGGACAGCGGTCTGGTCATGGGCGACATCCAGCTGCGCCGCGCCGAGCGCGCCGTCTCCGGCGACTCCACCGAACTGGGCGGCCTCACCGGCACCCGGCTCGGTCTCCCGGTCGTCGGGCGGCTGGCCCGCAAGTACGGCCTGAAGGTGTCGTACCGGCCCTCCGCGCGGGGTGGCACCGGCGTCCTGATGCTCGTACCGCAGGACATCCTGGTGCCCCAGGACGCGCCGACACCGCAGGTGTCCCTGGACCTGCCGGAGCCGTCGCCACAGCCCTCACCTTCAACACCGGTGGATCCGGAGGCGGTTCCCGAGCCCGCGCCCTCCGTCCGGGACCATCCGTGGATGTCCTACGCCGCCGGGCGCACCCTCGCCGATCTGGACCCGGACCCGGTGCCCACGCACGAGTCGCCGGAGCACGGTGTCCTCGCCGACGCGGTGACGGACGTAGCGAACGCCGTGACGGACGCAGCGAACGAGTTGCCCGAAGGTCTGCCCAAGCGGCGCCGGGGTCAGGCACTCGCGGAGGCCGAGCGTTCACGCGCGCGTGCGGAGTCCCCGGTGCCCGAGACGACGCGTCCCGCCCCCTCGGCCGACGACACCCTCGCCCGCACCGCCCGCTTCAACAGCTTCCGCCGGGCCGTACGCGAGGCGGCGACCGACCAGGGCACGCGCGCGTCCGGCACCGACGCGGACAGCCCCGTATCAGCAGAGCCCACCCCCTCCCTCTCCCACTCGGAAGGCAACCCCACCTCATGACCGGCACGACCACCGCCGACGAGAAGCTCACCTGGCTCATCGAGGGCCTCCTGGAGCGCACCCCGGGCGCGCGGCACGCGCTCGTGCTGTCGCGGGACGGCCTGAAGCTGTGCCGGACGCCCGAACTCTCCGTCGACCAGGCCGACCAGCTCGCCGCGATCGCCGCCGGGATCCAGTCGCTGTCGCACGGCGCGTCGGTGGAGTTCGGGGACGGCAGCGGGGGTGTGCGCTCCGCGATGACGGAGTTCTACGGCGGGGTGCTGTTCATCGTCGAGGCGGGCGAGGGCGCGCACCTGGCCCTGGTCACCGCCGAGGACGCGGACGCGGGGCTGATCGGGCACAACATGAGCGAGCTGGTCGAACAGCTCGGCGAGCACCTGCGCGCGGAACCCCGTTCGTGATGAGCCGCCCCGGCAGGGACGACTCACCCGACCGCCTCTACACGCTCACCGGAGGCCGCACCCGTTCCGGCCCGGACAGCCCGTTCGACCTGGTGACCCTCGTGGTCGCCGAGTGCGATCCGGCGACCGGGATGCAGTCGGAGCACGCGGCGATCCTGCGGATCACCGAACACCCCACGGCCGTAGTCGAGTTGGCGGCCGAACTGAAACTCCCGGTGTCCATCACCAAGATCCTCCTCTCCGACCTTCTCGCGGCCGGCCGGGTCAGCGCCCGCCATCCGCGCAAGGCCGATCTCGATCCCGACGTCCTGGAACAGGTGCTCGTTGGACTCCGCAACCTCTGACGCGCGCACCCCCTTGGGTGCCTCCGCCGACAACGGCCTGAAGATCGTGGTCGTCGGCGGCTTCGGCGTCGGCAAGACCACGCTGGTCCGCTCGGTCAGCGAGATACGTCCCCTCAACACCGAGGAGACGATGACGAAGGCCGGCGAGGCCGTCGACGACATCAGCGAGGTGCGCGGCAAGTCCGCGACCACCGTCGCCTTCGACTTCGGCCGCATCACGCTCGACGCCCGCAATGTGCTGTACCTGTTCGGCGCCCCCGGCCAGGAACGGTTCTGGTTCCTCTGGGACCGCCTCTTCTCCGGGACGCTCGGCGCGGTCGTCCTCGTCGACACCCGCCGCATCGGCGACTCCTGGTACGCGATCGACCGCCTCGAACACCACGGCACCCCCTTCATCGTGGCCTGCAACGACTTCGGCGGCCCGACCTACGCCCCGCAGCAGATCCGCGAGGCCCTCGACCTCGACCCGCACGTCCCCCTCCTGGACTGCGACGCACGCTCCCGCGCGTCCGCGAAACAGGTGCTGATCAGCCTGGTCGAGCACGTCAAGAACGAACAGACCAGGGTCCGTTACGACGGCCAGGACCCCGGTCGCTACGACGGCCAGGGCGCCGCCCGTCCCCAAGTCCCCGCCCCTCAACAGGAGTTGGCCCTGTGACCGCCCCTGCCCCCGCACCCGTACCGCTGGGTGGACCCAGGTTCCAGACCGAACCGGCGCAGCTGTACCGGGAGATGAGGCGCGAGCACGGCGCCGTGACCCCCGTGGTGCTCGACGGCGACATCCCGGCCTGGCTGGTGCTCGGCTACCGCGAACTGCACCAAGTCACCGGCGATCCAGTGCTGTTCAGCCGTGACTCCGACCTCTGGAACCAGTGGGACGGCATCCCCGACGACTGGCCGCTGCTGCCGATGATCGGCCGTAAGCAGCCGTCGATCCTCTACACGGTCGGCGAACGGCACCGCGAGCGCGTCGGCATGATCAGCGACGCGCTGGAGGCCGTGGACCCGTCCGAACTCCGGTCGTACACCGAGAAGTTCGCGGACGAGCTGATCGACGGGATCTGCGCCAAGGGCGAGACGGATATCGTCGGCGACTACGCGATGCTGCTGCCGGTACGGGTCCTGGCCCGGCTCTACGGCTTCCGGGACGAGCAGGGTCCCGGTCTGGTGACCGCGCTCAACGACATGATCGACGGACGCGACCGCGCGATCGCCGGGCAGACCCATCTCGCCACGTCCATGGGGCGGTTGCTGGCCGACCGGAAGGACGATCCGGCCGACGACGTCGTGTCACGGATGCTCACGCACGACTCCGGCTTCGACGACTTCGAGATCGCCCAGGACTTGATGGTGATGATGGCGGCGGGCCACCAGCCGACCGCCGACTGGATCGGCAACTCGCTGCGCCTGATGCTGACGGACGACCGTTTCGCGGCCTCGCTGTTCGGTGGCCGCAACAGTGTCGCCGAGGCGATGAACGAGGTCCTCTGGGAGGACACCCCGACCCAGAACGTGGCCGGCCGCTGGGCCTCCCGCGACACCCAGCTCGGCGGGCGTCGTATCCGCGCCGGCGACCTGCTCCTCCTCGGTCTCCAGGGTGCCAACTCCGACCCCCAGGTCCGCACCGACGGCTCCGCGCTCACCGGCGGCAACAACGCGCACTTCTCCTTCGGGCACGGGGAGCACCGGTGTCCGTTCCCGGCACAGGAGGTGGCCGAGGTGATCGCGCGGACGGGGATCGAGGTCGTACTGGACCGTCTCCCGGACATCGACCTGGCGGTACCGGCCGAGTCCCTCACGCGGAGACCTTCGCCGTGGCTGCGGGGCCTGACCGCCCTGCCGGTGCGGTTCACGCCCGTACCCGCGCGCTGAGTTCCCGCCCTTGCGCCTTGCCCTGCCCTTCCTTTGAGCCCAGCCCCTGCCTTTGGAGGCACTCCCGCATGAGCACCGGTACCGAAGACACCCGTATCGTCCTCGACCCCTTCGTCGGCGACCTGGACGGCGAGAGCGCCAGGCTGCGTGCGGCCGGTCCGCTGGCCGCCGTAGAGCTGCCCGGTGGCGTGCCCGTGTGGGCGGTGACGCGGCACGCCGAGGCGAAACAGCTGCTCACGGATCCGCGGCTGGTGAAGGACATCAACGTCTGGGGCGCCTGGCAGCGCGGCGAGATTCCCCCGGACTGGCCGCTGATCGGGCTCGCGAACCCGGGCCGTTCGATGCTGACCGTGGACGGCGCCGACCACCGCCGGATGCGCACGCTGGTCGCGCAGGCGCTCACCCCGCGCCGAGTGGAGCAGATGCGGGAGCGGATCGCGAAGCGGACCCAGGGCCTGCTCGACGGCCTGGACGGGGACGAGGTCGACCTGAAGGCGGCGTTCGCGTACCCGCTCCCCATGTACGTCATCGCCGACCTCATGGGCATAGCGGAGGACCAACTCCCGCGCCTGAAGGAGCTGTTCGAGAAGTTCTTCTCGACGCAGACCCCGCCGGCCGAGGTGATCGCCACCCTCACGGAACTCGCGGGCATCATGGCCGCGACGGTCGCGGCCAAGCGCGCCGAACCCGGCGACGACCTGACCTCCGCCCTGATCGCGGCGTCCGAGAACGGCGACCACCTCACCGACGAGGAGATCGTCTCCACGCTCCAGCTGATGGTCGCGGCGGGCCATGAGACGACGATCTCGCTGATCGTCAACGCGGTCGTCAACCTGTCGACGCACCCCGTCCAGCGCGCCCTGGTGCTGGCCGGCGAGGCCGACTGGTCCTCGGTGGTCGAGGAGACCCTGCGCCACTCCACCCCCACCTCGCACGTCCTGATCCGCTTCGCCACGGAGGACGTCCAGGTCGGCGACAAGGTCCTCCCGGCCGGGGACGCGCTGATCGTGTCGTACGCCGCGATCGGCCGCGACGAGGAGGCCCACGGTCCGACGGCGGGCGAGTTCGACATCACCCGCACCAGCGAGAACCGCCACATCTCCTTCGGCCACGGCCCGCACGTCTGCCCGGGTGCGGCCCTCTCCCGCCTGGAGGCGGACGTGGCGCTCCCGGCCCTCTACGAGCGCTTCCCGCACCTGGACCTGGCGGTCCCGGCGACGGAACTCCGCAACAAGCCGGTGGTGACGCAGAACGACATCTTCGAGCTGCCGGTGAAGCTGACCCCGGGCGACTGATCCACTTGTCCACGGGCCGGAGGACCCATCTCCTCGGTCGTCTCATCGAACGGACGCGTTTCCGTCCGGTTTCACCGAGGGGATACGCTCCGGCTCGTGGCTGATATCGAGATTCCCGCTGACATCAAGCCCGCCGACGGACGTTTCGGCGCTGGCCCCTCCAAGGTGCGGACGGAGGCGCTGGACGCGCTGGCCGCCACCGGTACGTCTCTGCTGGGTACGTCCCACCGCCAGGCCCCGGTCAAGAACCTGGTCGGCAAGGTGCGCGAGGGCGTCTCCGCCCTCTTCTCCCTCCCCGAGGGCTACGAGGTCGTCCTCGGCAACGGCGGTTCGACGGCCTTCTGGGACGTCGCGACCCACGGGCTCATCGACAACAAGTCCCAGCACCTGACCTTCGGCGAGTTCAGCTCGAAGTTCGCGAAGGCGGCCAAGCTGGCGCCGTGGCTGGCCGAGCCGACGGTCATCTCCTCCGACCCGGGCACGCACCCGGACCCGGCCGCCGAGGCGGGCGTGGACGTGTACGCGTACACGCACAACGAGACGTCGACGGGCGTCGCGGCCCCGATCAAGCGGGTCGCGGGAGCCGACGAAGGTTCCCTCGTCCTCGTGGACGCCACGTCGGGCGCGGGCGGCCTCCCGGTCGACATCGCCGAGACGGACGTCTACTACTTCGCCCCGCAGAAGTCCTTCGCCTCCGACGGCGGCCTGTGGATCGGCGTCTTCTCCCCGGCCGCGATCGAGCGCGCCGAGCGCATCCACGCGTCCGGCCGCCACGTCCCGGAGTTCTTCAGTCTCCCCACGGCGATCGACAACTCCCGCAAGAACCAGACGTACAACACCCCGGCCCTCTCCACCCTGTTCCTCCTCAACGAGCAGCTTGAGTGGATCAACGGCCAGGGCGGCCTGGCCTGGTCGACGGCCCGCACGAAGGACTCGTCGAGCCGTCTGTACAGCTGGGCGGAGGAGTCGAAGTACGCGACCCCGTTCGTGTCCGACGCCACCAAGCGCTCGCAGGTCATCGGCACGATCGACTTCGCCGACGAGATCGACGCGGCGGCCGTGGCGAAGGTGCTCCGCGCGAACGGCATCGTCGACACCGAGCCCTACCGCAAGCTCGGCCGCAACCAGCTCCGCGTGGCGATGTTCCCGGCGATCGACCCGGCGGACGTCGAGGCGCTGACGAAGTGCATCGACTACGTCATCGAGAAGCTGTAATCGCCGTACAGTCACACGGTTCTACGACGACGAAGGGCGCCCCGCGGTTGAACCGCGGGGCGCCCTTCGTCGTCGTAGGGCAATGCGGGGCAGCCTGCACCCGACGTCCAGGTGAACCCGCAACCCGGACAAACCCCCCGCACACCACAGCCCCGTAACAGCGAACGCACAAGGGACAACTCCCGCCCCACCCCGCCGGTCGAACTCGACGCGTCGCACACCTGCGGCGCAACTCCTCGATTCCCGACCGAAGTTGGAGTTGCCCCATGCCCAGGAAGTCCCTGCCGACGCGGCTCGCCGCCACCGCCGCCCTGCTCTTCGCCACCGGCGCCCTGTCCGCACCGGCCGCCTCCGCGGACCCGTCCCCCGGCGACGCGTACGTACTGACCGTGACCACGAACCCGGCGACCACCAGCTACGACAACCGCCACGTCGACGTCACCGGCACCGTGACCAAGGCCGACGGCACCCCGGCGCCGAACATCCCCGTCACGGTCGAGGAAGTCGTCCAGTTCACCACCTGGAACCCGTGGGGCGACCCGATCGACCCGCACTACTACGAGCCCCGCGACCTGGGTAAGCCGGTCACCGACGCCAACGGGAAGTTCACGATCCCGGACGTCACCATCGACCACGCCACCGACAGCAGCCTGCTCAACGTCGAGCAAGGGGTGCAGATCACCGCCCTCTACGACGAGGACGGCGACCTCAACACCCCGCAGGACGGCTACTTCGCGGACACCACCGTGGGAGTCAACACCCAGTCCAGTTCGGTCAGTTACCGGCTCAGCAAGAAGAAGGTGAAGGCCGGCGACATCCTCACCGTCACGGGCAAGGTCACCCTCCCCAAGGGTGTCCAGCCCCAGGGCACGGAGGTCTTCCTGCAGACCTACTGGGAGCAGGAGTACGACGTGAAGGTGACCGCCACGTACGACGGTTTCTTCGTCATGTCAGTACGCGTCACCGGCTACGACGACACGTTCGCGCTGCGCACGGCGCCGAGGGACATGTACGTGGCGGGGGCACAGCAGGCTCTGCCGATCACCAACACGTCGCTGCCCCGCAGGTAGGTAGTCTCCAGAAAGTGTGACACTTCGCGCTGAAGTGTCACACTTTTGCGGGGAGGGTGGTGGGGGGGGTCAGAACTGCGAGAGGAAGCCCTGCCAGCTCTCACGGGAGACGATGAGGAGGGTGACGCCGTCTTCCGGGTGCTTGCTGTCGCGGACGGCGCGGCCGTGGGCCGCGGTGTCGGCGACCTCGACGCAGGCGTTCTCCGCGCCCGAGTACGAGGACTTCCAGAAGGGGCTAACAACCTCGGTCACGATGTGTCTTCCTTCAAGCTCCGCAGTACGCCCCGGATGAGCTTCGCGCTCGCGTCCGGCGTCAACGCAGACGATCGTAGTAGGTCGAACGCACTGGCGTAAGCGGCAAGGTCTTCGGCTCCCTCAAGGACCGATGTACCTCGCAAGTTGTCCATGGCGACCGCTTCGGCTGTGGGCTCCTCGTCGAAACTGAAGGAGTAGAAGGCGGAGGAGTAACCCGCCAATACGCCCGCACTGACCGGCAGCACCTGCACAGTGACGTTCTTGCGCTTGCCGACTTCAAGGATCGCGGACAGTTGCTCCCGGTGAATCTCGATACTCACCAGCGGTTGCGCGAGGACGGCTTCCCAGAGGATCGCCGTGTACGAGGCTCCGCCCTCCTCGATCTTCGCCTGCCTCCCCACACGGACCTTCACCAACTGCGCGGCCCGCTCCGGCTCGATGTAGTGGGGACTGGCGGCGATAACCGCCTCCGCATAGGCGGGAGTTTGTAGGAGCCCCGGCATCATTACCGGCTGCCACTCACGGATAAAGGTCGCGTCGTCCTCCAACGCGATGTGATCGACGTAGTCAGGCCTCAGGTGTGCGGCATGCTCCAGCCACCAGCCCCGGTTCTTGGAGTGCTTGGCCAACTCCTCCAGCTTGACGCGGACTTCAGGGTCAGAGACGCCGTACGCCTCCAACAGCAGCCGCACTTCGATCACGCGCGCGGTGACATGACCGCTCTCAAGTCGGCTGATCCTGGCCTGACTTGACGCGATGACGTCGGCAGCCTGCGGCTGATCGAGCTTCGCTGCGTGCCGGTACTGCCTGAGCGCCGTACCCAAACGCCTACTGCGTACCGTCGGCCGTCCACCTGCGGGCATGGGACACCCCCCCTCTCCTCCGGCAACGATGCCACACGCACCCCTACTTCCGAGGGCATGTCACTCGATCGAGTGGACAGGTGAATGCATTCACTCGAACCTGTTGCGCAGGCGCCGAATCCGGCCGTAGCTTCGTGAAGGCGCCGCAGCGCAGCCCAACTTGACGCCACGTCAGGACAGAGTCCCCCCATGCCCGCGTCCGAGAGCTTCCGCATCCCCAAACACCGCCGACACGTCCCCACCGCCCGCCAACGCGTCCGCAAGACCCTCGCGGACTGGGGCATCACCGACGAACTCGCCGACGCCGTAACCCTGTTGGCGAACGAACTGGTCACCAACGCCGTGACCCACTGCAAGGTCTCCCACTCCCAGATCAAGGTCGAACTCACCCTCGACGGCAGGGAGTTGGTCCTGGAGGTCTCCGACCCGGACCGGGACAGACTCCCCCGCCCCCACGACTCGACCCCGGACGAGGAAGGCGGCCGGGGCCTCGCGCTCGTCGCCGCGCTGGCCGACAACTGGGGGTGCCGGCAGGAGCCGTACGCGAAATGTGTGTGGGCGAGGTTCGCTCTGGAGGGGGTTCAGACTCATGTTCCGGCGACTTTATGAGGCAGCGACCCGCCTACTACTCACGCCCCCAACTCCCCTGACAGACACGGAACTTGCTCAAGAAGTCCGGACGCCCGACCCCTACGTATGGCGACTCCCGCCCGTCACACTTCCGTAAGACGGTCCTCGCCCACACCCCCGAACGTGTCTGTTAGCGTCCGCGCGACCCCTCGAAGATCCGCGTCGGGTTCCGCGAACGCACCTGCGCCATGCCCGCCGTAGCGCTGGGCCTGAACTTCGCGTGGGAGTGGACGTACGCCGTGCACAACCTGGCCTTCGACCCGTCGGTGCAGGGCGGTGTCAACCTGGTGTGGGGCATCGCCGACGCGGTCATCGTGTACACGTTCTTCCGGTACGGGCGGGCCGAGTTCCCGTCGTTCGTCACGGCGCGGATGTTCGGCGGCCTGAGCGTGCTGCTGTTCGGGATGTCGTTCGCCGTGCAGTGGCTGTTCCTGGCGAAGTTCGGCGCGGAGGACGGGGGCGGCTACTCGGCGTTTCTCCAGAACCTGCTGATGTCGGCGCTGTTCATCGCGATGTTCGTCGCGCGGCGCGGGCTGCGTGGGCAGTCGGTGACGATCGCGGTGGCCAAGTGGCTCGGCACGCTCGCGCCCACGATCCTGTTCGGCGCCATCCAGCACGACGGGTTCCTGCTCGGGCTCGGCATCATGTGCAGCGTGCTCGACCTCGTCTATGTGTGGTTGTGCGTGGGGGCGAAGCGGGACGGCGGCGTGGGTGACGCGGGTGACGTATCCGAGCCCCGTAGCGTGACAACTCGGGCCGACAGCGCGTCCGTGGAGGCCTGACCACGCGTACGCGGCGAAGCTGCTGCCCCGCAAACACCCCTTTTCGGCAAGGAGTGTTGGCACCGCTGGGTACGCATACGATCGACCGGTGAACGAGCACGAGACCGTAATCCTGCACGCGAGCGCGACGCCGTCCGCTCCCGCCCTCGTCCTTCGTCCCTGGCGCACGGAGGACGTCGCCGCACTCGTCGAAGTGTTCCGGGATCCGACCCTGCGCCACTGGACCACTTCAGGCGTGGAGAACGAGGCCGACGCACTGCGGTGGATACGGGACCAGGAGCGGAACTGGGCGACGGGAGACCACCTCGCTTTCGCGGTCCTCGAAGCGCAACCCCAACCCGCCTCCGGCCAAGGCCAGTTGGCGGGCCACGTGATCCTCAAGGGAGCGGCCACCGGCAAGTCGTCGGCCGAGGTGGGCTACTGGACCGCCGCGCACGCCCGCGGGCGAGGTGTGGCACCGCGCGCGTTGGAGGCCCTCAGCGACTGGGCCTTCGACACCCTGGGGCCCGACGGGTTGGAGCGCCTTGAACTCCTGCACCAGGTGGACAACCCGGCCTCCTGCCGCGTGGCCCACAAGAGCCGGTACCCCCTCGAAGCCGTCCTGGCTCCGGCGCCGCCCGCGTATCCCCGCGAGGGTCATCTGCACGTACGGCACCGGGACAGTTGAGACAACCGGCCGAGACCGCGGGCTTGCACCTCACACGGCGTCAGGGAGCATCGTTGACGCATGAGCATCGACCAGACATGGAAGGTCGGAGCGCTCGCCGAGGCGAGTGGGCTGACTGTTCGTACGTTGCATCACTGGGACCGGATCGGGCTGCTCGGTCCGTCCAGGCGTACGGCCGCCGGGCACCGCGAGTACACCGAGCAGGATGTGGTCCGCCTGTACCAGGTGCTCGCGCTGCGCCGTCTCGGCCTGGGACTGGAGACCATCGCCACCTGCCTGGACGTCGGAGTCGACCCGGTCCGGCTGGTGAACGAGCACCTGGCCGCCGTAGAGGCGTCCATCGCGTCCCTCGAAGCGCTGAGGCACCGACTGGCCCACATCCAGGGCGAGTTGGCCTCCGATCGGGCACCGGAGATCTCCACGCTGATCGGCGCGCTCGGGACGATGGGCGGCGCGGACCCGGAACGCGAGCAGGCGCTACGGCGCCACCTCGACGACGACCAGATCCAGACGCTGCACGACCGGGCGGCGGCGCTCGGCCCCGGCGCCCACTACCTCCTGGAGGTCGAGTGGCCCGAGCTGTACCGCAGGGCCGAGGCGCTGCGGACCGCCGGGGTGGAGCCGACGTCACCCCGGGTGAGGAAGCTGGTGGCCCGGATGGACGAGCTGAGCTCGCTGTTCAACGGGGGTGACAGCGGTATCTCGGCCGCGGTGCGCTCCGCCTGGCGGCACGAGCCGGCCGCGCTGTCCGGCGACCCGACGGTTCCGGCCGACGCGTGGCACGACCTGACGGCCTACCTCGACCAGGCCCGCGCGCACACCCACTCCACCGCGCGACACGGTCGCACCACTGCCTACAGAGTGATCCAGTAGCGGCGCTTGATGCCCGCGTCGGTGGTGCGGAGGTCCTCCAAGACGCCACCGTTGCGCTCGATGCTGCGCGCCGATCCGACGTTGTCGTCGTCGCAGGTGACGAGGACCCGACCCAGACCGAACGCGGGGGCCTTGAGGAGAACCGCCCCGAGGGCCCACGTGGCCAAGCCGCGTCTCCGGGCGGAGGGCCGGATGCTGTAGCCGATGTGGCCGCCGACATCGAGCAGGAAAGCGTTCAGGTAGTGCCGCAGATCGATGGCTCCCAGATAGCTGTCGTCCTCGACGATCCACCAGTGGGTGGCGTGGACGCGCCCCTCCCCCAAGGCGACCGACCTGTCCGACTGCTGATGCAGTTCCTCGACCCACGCCGAGAAAACCTCGGGCCTGTCGAGGTCGCCTTCAGGTGCGAGACGCAAGCCGGTCCCGTCCTGGTGCGCACCTGGAGGCCACTCATCACGCGCCGCGAGCCATGAGGACTGGAGTCGACCTGTGGGTCTTATCAGTTCAGGCATGCGGGCGACGATAACACCCACCGCCCCCTCTGATCAGGCATTTTGCGCTGGCCCGGGGCCGCGACCGCTCACCGTCACACCCGTCATACCCGTCATACCCGTCATACCGGTCACACCCGGATGGCACGTGATCAACCATGGGCAAGATCCACTTTCCCAACAGGCCCTAGCCCTCTCCACCCACATTGGTCAGCGCGTCCACGATCATGCGGGTGGCGAAGTCGGGGTTGTCGGCGATGCGGTTGATGTGTTCCGCGAGCAGGAACGCCGTGGCTTCCAGCGGAGTCATCTCGTCCTTGGTCCAGTCGCCGTACTGCTGACGCCACAGGTTGGGGCTCAGCCCGGCGCCCGCGGCGATCACCAGACCGGCCATCATCGGGATGACCTCGGGTGCATCAACCGGCCTGCGGGGCACGGGTGTTCGTGCTGCTCGGGCTGTCCTGATGGTTGGATCTTGCGCGTGGACAACATGCTGTGGAACAGGCTGTCGGCGGAGGCGCGAGCAGAGGTGGACGGGCTCATCGCCGCCGGCCGCACCATCGAGGCCATCGTGATGATGCTGGAACGCGCCGGCCCGCCACGGCCTGACATACGTGAGTGCGTTGATCTGCTGGCGTGGCGACACCGGGCGCAGAACGAATAAGCGATACGCCCGTACGTACTGCGGTCAGGCGTCGAGGTTCAGACGAACCCGGGTGATGATCCGCCTCGCCTCGGCTCCGTACACGGCGGACACGGCGTGTGTCTCCCAGACCCTTCGATGCAGGGCGACGGCGTCGGGGTCGTCGAGTCAGTGCTCGGTGTGCCAGTCCTCTGTCACGACGAGGCGATCGTCCAGCATCGTGAAGCCGTTGCCGATCACCAGCGGGAGCACGGCGTCGAACGGCACGACCCCGAGTCGGACGGTGTCCAGGTCCAACACCTCGAGAATCCGGTCGAGTTGGGCGGCCATGATCTCCGGCGAACCGAGCCGGGCGCACAGCGTCCCTTCCCAGACCAACTGGTGCAGCTCCTTGCCGGGGATCTGCAACCACTCCTGCCGCTTCATCCGCGCGCGGACCGCGTCGTCCGTGTCCTTGGTGGTGTTCATCAGCTCCGCAAGACCTTCGAAGACGCTTCGCGCGTAGTCGGCGGTCTGGAACAGGCCGGGGATGACGTCCGGATCCCACGCCCGCAGGGTCCGTGAATTGAGGACGAGGGAGTTCCACTCTTCCTGGACGGGCCGATGACCGGCTTCCAGTCGCTCCTGCCAGGGACGTAGCTGCGAGCTTCCTTCGTTCATCGCGGTTCTGCCTCGTCTCGCCTCGTCCTGACACATCGCAACGTGCCTCATTTCATGCCCGGTTGCGTCGGTCAGCGGTCCAGATCGTGCCGTACGCGGGCAATCACTCTCTGCGCGTCAGAGCCGTAGACGGCCCCCTCGGCGAAGACATCCCAGGCTCGGCGGTAGAGAGCGATCGTTTCGGCGTCCTCCAACCAGAGTTCGGCGTGCAAGTCCTCAACTGTGACCAGTCGGTCGTCCAGGATCCAGAATCCGTTCGGCCGCGACAGAGGCAGTTCGGCGTACAACGGCACGATCCCGAGGTGGACGGTGTTCCTGCCCACCACGCCCTGCAGACGGTCCAGTTGAGCCGCCAGCACCTCCGGCGGACACACCCGAGCCCACAACGCGCTCTCATGCATGAGCAGGTTCAATCGCTTGCCCGGCCGGTACAACCATTCCTGCCGCTTCATACGGGCCTGTACCGCGCCCTCCACATCGTGCGCGGAGCGCCGGAACTCCGTGGAGCGCTCGAAGACGTTCCGGGCGTAGTCGGCGGTCTGAAGCATGCCGTTGACGACGCTGTTGTCCCACACGTGCAGGGTTCGGGACTCGCCGACGATGGCGTTCCACGTCTCCTGCACGGGGGCATGCCCTGCCGCCAACTGACGGCGCCAGGAGCGGATATGGCTCTCGAAACCCTTCAGGCGGGCGCGCAGTTCCGGGAACACCGCAGGCTGCCCCACGGCTTCGGCCCACGCTCGCAGGTCGTCGTCCGTGGGTGTCTGTCTGCCGTTCTCCAGCTTGCTGACCTTCGACTGCGGCCATCCCAGTCGCCGGGCCAGCTCCGTACCGGTGAGACCGCCGGCAGGACTGTCGGCGCGCAATTCCCTAAGCCTGCGCCCCAGTTCCTCACGCGCTCTCTGAAAGTCCGTGCTCACCGGTACCCGTCTTACCTCTGGTCGTCGCTCACATCTGCGCCACGAACGTCCGGTTCGGCACCGCGTGGTGCCAAGGTCGCGCCTCGCCTTCCCGAAGGTGTCACTGGTGCTGTTCGACCGCGACGCGGACAGCGATCTGCTGGAGGCCACCGGCGAACCCGCGCGTGACCTCGACGAGCCGGACAGCGTGCGGTGGCTCGACAGCCGGCTGAGGCCGTTCCACGTCAGGGTCGGGCCCCCGGACGCCACGGACGGCGCAGGCCCCGACACCGACATCGGCACCGGGGCCTGACGCCCTCATAGCGGACCGCGGGCGAAAGCCGGGCGTTTTCCGGGTTCTTACCGGTTATTTGGACGAACCGCAGACCGATCGCCCGCACACGTGCATACTTTTTCATCAGTAACCGACCGGGCTGCCACAGCCGCACCTTTCGGCGTGTTCCCTGTCGCACGCAACGGCGCCCACTCGATTTCCACGTCTTCCACGTCGAGAAAACACGCCGTATTCCGTACGGCGTCCCTACGCCCCTTTCCCCTTGCCCTTTTTCGTTTTCCGTTTTCCGTTTTCCGTTTTCCGTTTTCCACGTCAGGACAGGAATGTCTGCATTCTCGAACGTCGAACGCCCCGCCGTGTTTCCCGTCTGCCTCTGCATCGACGTCTCGTACTCGATGCAGGGCCCGCCCATGAACGCCGTCAACGACGCCCTCCCCGAGATCAAGGCCGCGATCAAGAGCGACCCGTCCACCGGCGAGATCGCCCGGCTCGCCGTGGTGACCTTCTCCGACCAGGCCGACATCGTGCTGCCCCTGACCGACATCGCGTTCGCCGACATGCCCGTGCTGTCACCGCAGGGCGGCACCAACTTCGACGTGGGGCTGCGCGCCTCCGGCGACGCGCTGCGCGACGGCATCAAGGGCCTCGGCAAGGGCAGCGCCTACCACCAGCCGGTGATCTTCTTCATCAGCGACGGTGAGCACAACGCGGGCGTCGACTGGACCCACACCCGGGGACAGATCACCTCCAAGGAAGACAAGTACGGGGCGCAGATCGTCAGCTTCGGCTTCGGCCAGGCCAACCGGGAGACCATCCAGCAGGTCTCGACGGGCTTCGCCTTCTTCACCGACGAGAGCGACCCGGGAACGGCCGTCCGCGAGATCCTGCGCACGGTGCTCAGGAGCATCCGGACCACCTCCAGCAGCTTCTCCTCGGCCACCGGGGGCGCGCTCTCGGTGCCGCTCGACGGAACGAAGCTCACGCAGCTCCCGCTCGCCCAGCACATGGTGAACTGAGCGTGCGCGTAGGCAAGTTCATCGGGCGCAAGGGTCGGCACGCGGCCGCGGCGCCGGGCCAGGGGGCCGCTGTACCGGACACCGCCGACACGACGGAGCCGGGCGCGGCGGACCTCACGCCGCCGGACCTCACACCGCCGGAGCCCACGCTTCCGGACCCCACGTCGCCGGAGCCCATGGCCACCGCCGTGGACAACGGCTCCGCCACGGACAGCCACTTCGCCACCGACAGCCGCTCCGCCACGGACGGCGACTTGGCCACGGACACCGTCCTCGCCTCCGGTACTCCCGGTACTCCCGGTACTCCCGGTACTCCCGGTACTCCCGGTACTCCCGATGGCGAGAACACCACAGGCACCGCGCTTCCGCCCATCGCCCCGCCCCGCACCCTGGCCACCGAAGCCCCGCAGGTGGGCGACCATCTGCAACCCCTCCCGCTCCCCCGACTCGCGCCTACGACAACCTCGTTGCCCGGACTGCGGGCCGACGGGGGATTGCTGGGCGACCGGTGGCTGGGCGCGGCCAGCCTCGCCGGGCAGTCGCACCTGAACGGCGGCAGCACGGCACAGGACGCCTACCAGTTCACGCTCTCCGACGACGGCTCACTGCTGATCGCGGCGGTCTGCGACGGCATGGGCTCGCGTCCCCTGACCTCGCAGATCGGCGCGACCCTCCTGGCCTCCCTGCTGTGCGAGGAGGCCCGTACGGTCACCGCCGGACAGCTCGCGGCGGACCCGCGCGCCGTACTGGGCGGCATCCTCGACGCGGCCTGCGCGCGGGTGACGCAGGTGCGCACGGCGGGGCTGCCCGGCCTGACGGACCGGGATCTGTCCTGTACGGCCGCCCTGGCGCTGCTCCCTGCCACGGGCACCGGCTGGGCCGCCCGGGTCGGGGACTGCGCGGTGCTGCGGCTGGCCGGCGAGGTGTGGGAGACCGTCTTCGACCGCGACGGCGGACCGGTCAACATGGTCTCCGCCGCGCTGCCCCACCCCACTCCCGCGGAGGTCGCCGAGTACGCCCCGCTGGCCGAGGAGAGCCCGGGCGGCTGTCTGATCCTGGCCTCGGACGGGCTGGCGGAGGACGCCTTCGGCTCGCCCGCGGTGCGCGCCTGGCTCGCCGAGCGCTGGTCGCGGCCCTGCGACGCCGCCGCGATGGCGGACTCGCTGCGCTACCGGCGCCGCGGCTCGCACGACGACCGGACCGCCCTCGTGGTGTGGTCACGGCAGCTGCGGAACGGATGACCGATGCGCATCGTCACCAGCAGGCTCGGCCGCCGATACCAGGTCGAGTCGCAGCCCTTCAACACAGACGGCGGCCAGGGTCTGCTGTACCACTGCACCGACCAGGACGGGGTGAAGCGCGTCTTCAAGGAGTACAAGACTCCTGAGTCCGTGTCGTCCGAGGTCCACCGGCTGCACCAGCTGGCCCATCTCGGCCAGGACGCCGTGCACCGCGCCGAGAACGGCAGCAACCCCGCGGCACACGGCGGGCTCGCCACGACCGCCGAATCGTCCATCAACTGGCCCATCGACGTGATCCACGGCAGGAACGGCGCCGTGGAGGCCGTCATCCTGCCCCTCATCCCGCAGACCTTCATGTTCACGAACTCGGACGGAAAAGTAGCGCCCCTCACGCTCGACTTCCTCTACCTCGCCCGGGCCGAGCCGCCACCGCCACCGGCTCAGGTACGCCTCGGTGTACTGCTGCGCGTGTGCGACATCTTCAAGCAGCTGGAGGACCTCAAGCTCACCCATGGGGACCTGGCAGCAAAGAACCTCGTGTGGCGGGAACACGACACCCACGCCTATCTGATCGACTGCGACGGGCTGACCCCGTGGAGCACCCCTGCCACGCACGGGGTCGCCACGCAGGAGTGGACGGACCCGCGCCGCATCGCCGGTGTGATCCCGGCGCACGACCGATTCAGCGACCGGTTCGCGCTCGCCCTGGTGCTCTACCGCGGCCTGTTCCTCAACCCGGGTGGTCCTCGATGGCCGCAAGGGCACCAGAGGGGGCAGTGGATCAAACCCTCGCAGTTCCCCGGCCGCTTGGACCCGGCGCTACGACAGCTGTTCAGCCGCGCGCTCGACGACCCGTTCGCCACGAATACGCGGCCCAGCGCGGCCGAGTGGCATCGCGCCCTGCACACGGCTTTCGTGATTCCGGGCCGCCCGCCCACCTACCGTGCCGACGCACTGCGCGTCCTGGACAACTACGCCGCCCAGCACCGACAGGCGATCCAGCACCAGCGCGCCGCCCCACGAACGATGCAGAGCCCGGCGCACGGCCTTCCGCCCCAGACACCCTCGCCCCACCCGCAGCTCCAGCCCCAGGTACAACCGCAGGCGTACATACCCATCCCGCTCCCGCGACCCGTACCGCAGGCGGCCCCGCCACCGCAGCCGGTACCCCAGTCGCTGCCCCAGGCACCCTGGACACCCGTGCCCGCCCGTCGGCGCGGCAACACGCCGAAGGTCCTCGTGGTGCTGGTGGCAGCGCTCGCTGCGTTCGGCATCGGCGGCTACGTCGCCAAGCAGAAGTCCGCCGACCCGTCCACCGCGGTCCCGCTCTCGGCGGGGCCACCCTGCCCGGACGAAGTGACTGCCCGGATTCCGGACGGCACCGGCGCGACGCTGCTGCACACCTACACGACGGAGTCGAACCTCATCCGGCTGTGCAAGACCACGAGTGGACAGATCTACTACGACGGCACCTGGCTCCACCCGGACGCCACCCACAAGGCGTCCGAAGCGGTCACCGTCCCCGCCGAGGCCACCACGGACGGCTACCAGGCGGCCAACCAGGGCTATCTGTACGTCATCAAGGGCGAGTGGGTCATCATCCACCAACCCAAGGGCGCGACGAAGAAGTACCGCCTCACCGAGACCAGTTGAGAGTTCCGTCCCCGGCCGTCGCGCCGCCGGGGCTCAGCGGCGGCGCGCGGCGAGTGCGTCCAGTACGGCGGCGGCGCTGACGGGATTGCGTGTCACCAGGTGCACCGACCAGTCCGGGTCGGCCGCCAGCGCGATCTCCAGCGCCCCGAGAACGGCCTCCGCGCTCTTGCGCGCGTCCAGGCCGCCGCGCCCCGCGCCGAACAGGGGCAGGGCGACGGACCGCAGCGGGAGCCCGCCGGAATCCCGCTCCTGGCCCGCGAGTTCGAAGACGCGCAGGACCGCCTCGGCGACGGCTTCCGGTGCCGTCTCGTAGCCGTTCCCGGTCGCGGACGGCGTGGTGACCGCCGCATGGAAGATTCTGCGCACCCCGCGCGCCGCCAGCGCGCCCGCCGAGGTCACCGCCACCGTGCCGGGCGCCACGGGCAACCCGGACGGCGCCGAGCGCTCGCTCCAGGACCTCAGCTGATCCGCGATCACGTCGTCCACGATCCGTCCGCCGGCGTCCTTCGTCGCCCCCGCCCGCCGCAGGCTCCCGGAGATCGTGCGGCGGAACGTCTTGGACATCTCGAAGTAGATGTTCTCCGACGACACCAACACATCGACCCGCTCGATCAGTTCGATGGGCGCCACGTGCAGGGTGATCGTCACCTCGCCGTGCGGAAAGGGCGTCTCCACCGGATGCCGCCCCGCCCGCACGAGCGGGGGCGGCTGGGGCGGCTGGAACGACCCGGGCGCGGTGTACGCCGCACCGGACACCACGGGTTCGGCTCCCGCCAGGATCGCCTCGGCGACCTGGCGGACGAGCAGTTTCTCCTGGTGCTTGCGGAAACGGTCGGCGCCGATCCCCGCCAGGTCGGCGGCCCTGTCGCGGCGCACCTTGCCCGACAGCGCGCGCGTGCCCGACGCCAGACCGAAGGTCATCCGGCCCACCTCCCGCTGTCCGGGGTCGAGTCCGTCGACCGCGCGGCGCAACGCGTTCTCCACCGCGGCCGTGTCGACCTCGCCCCGCCCCGGCCCCGGGCGCCCGTCCGCACCGGTGGACCGCGCGAGCACGCCCGGCAGCTCGACGAGGGCCGCCTCGTGCAGCCGTAGCAGCCCGAGCGCGCGGATCCTGTGCAGTTCCTGACTCAACACGTCGAGTATCGGCGGGTGTTGTTGCCTTGGTCCGTCCCCCAGATCCATGTCCGAAAGCATGCTGGTACGCCGCACGCCCGGCAACGGAATCCGCCGAACTCGCTACGTCACGGGCGGACCGGATGTACCGGATGTACCGGAGGGACCGGATGAAACCGCCACCGACCCTCGGAAACGACCTCCACCTTGCCGTCCCTGACGCACACGGCCGTGTCGTCGTCGATGAAGTAGAGCGGGAAGTCCGCCCGCGCCACGATGCGATCGGCCCAAGTGTCGTCCCGCTCGGGGAAGTTCGGCGAGTACAGGTGCGGCTTGAGGTACCAGTCGAAGAGGCCGAACGGCGGCTCGACGGTCGTCGCGCCGAGCAGGTGGAGGTCCGCGGTGTCCCCGATGACGTCGGCGGAGTGCGCGGTGAGATGACGGCTGAAGATCATCGATCCGGCACTGACCCCGACATAGACCCGGCTCTCCAGCGCCTCCAGGAATCCGTCGGCCAGGCCGTTGCCGGTGATGCTGCGTGCGAGGTGGTAGTGGTTGCCGCCCTCGACATAGATGACGTCGGCGTGGAGCAGCCGGTCCAGGACCAACTGCCGGGGCAGGCCGTTCAGTTCAAGGACGTCGAACTCCCGCCAGCCGAGCCCGTGCAGCCGGTTCAGGTCCTCGACGAACCACCCGTGGTCCCCGGGCTCGGCGACCGACGCCGTGGGGACGTACACGACGTTCGCCGATCCGAACGGCTTTCCCAGCATGTCCCGCAGCGCGTCCCGCAAGGTCTCGTTGCGCAGGCCACTGGCCGTCAGCAGAAGATTCATCGGGCGAGCCAAGCACGGCCGACGGGGACGCGCAACGAACCAAGGGACGCACACCGCACGCCCCTTGCCGCCTACCGGCTGAGCCTGCGGAACCTCCGTACCGCCAACGGCAGGAACAGCAGTGTCAGCGCCGCCGGCCACGCCCCCGCGAGCAGCAACGCGTGCTGTTCCGGCCAGGACGTGCCCTGTCCCGTCGGTGCGCCGAAGAGCGCGCGCGTGGCGCCGGCCGTCGAGGAGAGCGGGTTCCAGAGGGCGGCCTGGCCCAGCCAGTGGGGCATCTGCTGCGGGGAGACATAGATGCTGGAGATCATCGTCAGCGGGAAGACGATCGCGAACAGCCCGCCCACCTGCTCGGGCCCCGGCAGCAGCAGCCCCAGCCAGACCCCCACCCAGATCAACGCGAACCGCAGTGCCAGAAGCAGCGCTACGGCCTTCACGAAGCCGACGCCGAAGTCGGGTCCTGAACCGAACTCCGGGCGCCAGCCCATGCCGTACGCCGTGGCCATCATGATGCCCAACTCGGCGCAGGCGACGATGAGATCGGTCGCACCGCGTCCCGCCACCACCGCCGACGGCGCCATCGGCATGGAACGGAACCGGTCGATGACACCCTTCTTGGCATCGTTCACGAAGATCGTCGCCGTGGAGACGAACCCCATGGCGACCGTCATCACGAACATCCCCGGCATCAGGAACGCCTTGTAGTCCCCGCCGCCCGGCACCCGCATCGCCTTGCCGAAGACGTACCCGTACAGCAGCACGGACAGGATCGGGAAGCCCAACTGCCAGAGGATGCTGACCGGTTGGCGCCGGTAGTGGGTCAGGCCACGCCGGACGACGTTCCAGCAGTCGGCGACCGTCCAGAACAGGCGACCGTGCTGCGGCCGTCTGCGGTACGTCCGCCCGGTCGCCTCGGACGCCGTCGACGCACCGCCGCTCACGCCGCCGCCCCCTCAGCCGCCGGAACCTCGAACTCCGGCTCCTGGTCTGTCGGTTCCTCTTCCGTACGGCGGCCCGTCAGCCGGAGGAACACGTCGTCCAGGCTCGGGCGGCGCAGTCCGATGTCCTCGACCGGGATGCCGTAGTGCTGGAGGTACCGGGCTACTTCGCTCAGCGACCCCACCCGGTCGACCACCGGCGCGTGCACCCGCAACTCCCCCATGTCGGCCTCCGGTTGGCCACCATGGGCCACCCTCGCGACCGCCTGCAACGCGTACGGGATGTGGGCCGGTTCGCGCACCACGACCTCGACGCGGTCGCCGCCGACGCGGTTCTTGAGGCCGTCGAGGGTGTCGTCGGCGATGGCCCGGCCCTGGTCGATGACGGTGATGCGGGAGGCCAGCCGGTCGGCCTCCTCCAGGTACTGAGTGGTCAGGAGGACGGTCGTGCCGTCGGCAACCAACTGCCGTACCGCTTCCCAGACTTCGCCCCGGCTGCGCGGGTCGAGGCCGGTGGTCGGTTCGTCCAGGAAGAGGACTGCGGGGGCCAGGATCATTGACGCGGCGAGGTCCAGGCGGCGGCGCATGCCACCGCTGTAGCCGCCCGCGCCCTTGTCGGCGGCGGCCTCCAGGTCGAACTGGCGCAGGAGTTGGGCCGCCCTCAACTTGGCCCGCTTGCGGCCGAGATGGAAGAGGCGCCCGAACATCTCCAGGTTCTGCCGGCCGGTGAGGATCTCGTCGATCGCCGCGTACTGGCCGGTCAGCCCGATCCGCGAACGCACCTGGCGCGGCTGCCGGGCCACATCGAGACCGGCGACGGTCGCCCGACCGCCGTCGAGCCGGACGAGGGTGGAGAGGATGCGGACGGCGGTGGTCTTGCCGGCCCCGTTCGGACCGAGCAGCCCGTGCACGGTGCCTTCACGGACGGCCAGGTCGAAGCCGTCGAGGGCGCGTTTGTCGCCGTAGCGCTTCTCCAGGCCTTCGGCCTCCACGACATATCCGCCGCTGCGTGCGTCGCTGTGTCCGTCGCTCATGAACCCTCCCTCCCGAACTGCGTGCACCGTATCCGATAGCGCGTACGGTGTACTCGGTTTTCGCCCATGGACCTACACTCCCCGCATGACGAGCAGGCCACCGAACTCGACCTCGACCTCGACGGAGTCCAGCGGCAGCGGTGACATCGGCCGCACCCTCGAACTGCTGTGGGACACCGGCCCCCGCCCCAGCCGAGGCCCCAAGCCCGGCCTGTCCGTCGACCGGATCGTGGACGCGGCCATCCGCATCGCGGACGAGGAGGGGCTGGACGCGGTCTCCATGCGCCGGGTCGCCACCGACCTCGGCACCGGCGCGATGTCCCTGTACCGCTACATCCCCGGCAAGGCCGAACTCCTCGACCTGATGCTGGACCGGGTCCGCTTCCCGGACCACCCCAACGACGGCGCGGGCAGCGGCAGTTGGCGAGCGGCACTGGAGTCCGCCGCCCGCGACGCCCTGGCCGTCCACCGCCGGCACCCCTGGCTGCTCCGCGTCAACCAGTCCCGCCCGCTCCTCGGGCCCCGCGCCCTCGCCACCCTGGAACACCTGCTCGCCCGCATCCGCCCGATGGGCCTGACCGACCCGGAACTCGTCTCGACGGTCGTCATGATCGACGGCTACGTCGTCGGCGCCGCGCGCACCCAGGTCCACCAGGAGGAGGCGGCCCGCAGCACCGGCCTGACCGACGCGGAGTTCTACGGCGCCCAGGTCCCGGCGCTGGAGAAGGCGATGGCGACCGGCGCGTACCCGACCCTCGCGTCCCTGTCCCCCGACACCTTCACCGCCGGCTTCGACCACTTCGAGTTCGGGCTCGGACGCATCCTGGACGGGCTGGAGATGGTGGTCCAACAGCGGTGCGCGGCACGGGAGTTCAGCGTCGACGCGTGAGGCGCCGCAGCCCGAACAGCGCCCCGCCGACGACCACGACGGCCAGGGCGCCGATCTTCACACTGTTCCCCGAGCCGCCATCACTGTCACCGCTCGCCGAACTCCCGCCCCCGGAGGGCGACTTGGACGAGTCCGAACTCCCCCCAGGAGCATCCTCGGCCTGCACCGGACTGTCGGTGCCCTCGCTCCCGTACATCAGCTTGGTCCCGTCGGCGGAGTAGCTGACGGACTCCCCCTGCCCCTGCAACGGCACGTCGAGACGCCCCTCGCGCTTGATCTTCCCGCCGTTCCAGTCGTAGTAGATCCCGCCCAAGTACCCGCGTACGGCGAGCTGTTGGCCGTTGGGCGAGAAGGCGGCGTCGGTGGCCCAGAGGTCCACGGCGGCGATGGGCTTGAAGTAGTTCGTCCCGGAGGAGGAGAGCGTGGCCGGGCCCTCGAACAGATGCCCGCCGTCCTCCTTCTTGTCGATGATGTACACGCGCCCGGTCTTGGGGTGCACGAGCAGCGACTCGGCGTTGCGCGCGCCGTCCGAGTACTTCACGACGTACTGCGTGGCCCGGATCGTCTGGTTCTTGAGCACCTTCGGCTCGGGCAGCTTGTAGATCCAGACGTACGGCCAGGTCCCGTCGAGGTTGTCGCCGATGTCGCCGATGTAGATCTCGTTGTGCGGCCCGATGGAGATGGCCTCGACGTCACGCGGCTTGCCGACCCCGCTGAAGGTGACCGTGGCGACCGTCTTGCCGGTGCTGCTGTCGACGGCGTAGATGTACGGGCCGTCGTCGCTGTCGTTGTGCGTCCAGTAGATGCCGGGGTGGAGGTGCGAGGCGGCGAGCCCGCTGGACTCGGTGATCCGGGAGTCCGTGATCGTGAACCCCTTGTCGCCCTTGCCGTCACCGTCGTCGGAGGGTGCTGCGGCTGCGGGCAGGGCGAGCGCGCCGACGAGGAAGCCGGCACCGAGGAACGCGAGGAAGCGACGCATGCCCCAAGCCTGCCATCCCGCACACCGCCGGGCGTGGTGGGCCTCACACCCCGCCCGTTCCGTGGACGGGTGATTGATCGTCCATCATGAGCGGATGCTCAGGTTCATGCCCGTAGGCGACTCCATGACGATCGGGAGCGCGGGCGAACACACTTGGCGTTACCGGATGTGGCAGCACCTGCGCGCGACCTACGGCGGCCCGTTCGCCGTGGTCGGCCCGCGCGAGACGCTGTACGACAAGGCGACGGACTCGCCCACGTCGTACGAGTACGCCAACCCCGACTTCCCGCACTTCCACCTCGCCGGCTGGGGCGAGGGCTGGCTGCACATGGCCCCGCTGATCGGCGAGGCGGTCCGCGCGCACCGGGCGGACGTGCTCCTGGTCTCCCTCGGCCTGATCGACCTGGGCTTCTACACGAACGCGACGCAGACGGCGGACAACCTGCGGTCCTTCGTGGCGGAGGCCCGCACCGCGAGACCGTCCGTCCGCATGGTGTTCCTCCCGGTGATCCCGAACGTCCGCGCCCGCACGGACGCGCCCTTCGCCACCGAGGTCGCCCTCTTCAACGAACTCCAGGCGAAGGCGGTGGCCGACCTGGACGACCGGCGCTCCCCTCTCCTCCTGGCCTCCCTCCCGGAGTCGTACGACGTCGACCACGACACGTACGACGGCACCCACCCGAACGCGTCCGGCGAGCACAAGATCACGGGGGCGTTCGCGGGGGCGATGCATCAGGCGTGGGGGGTGGGCGGGGAGTACGGCGAGGACGCCCCGGCCGGGGGCGACAACACCCAACACCGGCCGCACCACTCCTCGTCGAGGCGGCCGGCCCGCCGCTGACCAAGGGCGTGATCACGCCGGTCG
This sequence comes from Streptomyces prunicolor, assembly GCF_045162825.1. Classification (NCBI taxonomy): domain Bacteria; kingdom Bacillati; phylum Actinomycetota; class Actinomycetes; order Kitasatosporales; family Streptomycetaceae; genus Streptomyces; species Streptomyces prunicolor. The sequence continues at coordinate 4,755,618 of NZ_CP108676.1, forward strand.
ATGGCGTGATTCCCGCGTCTCCCGATCACCGTGCGTATCGTTGTACTGCGCGGCTGCACTTGTGTGGAGGGCGGCCGGGGAGGAGCGCCACGATGACCGTCCTTGAAGACAGGATCGCGATGGCCAAGAGCGACGACGAGATCACGCTCGACGAGCTGTTCGAGCGGATCGAGAAGATGCCCGCCCCCGAGGGATACAAGGTCGAGATCGTCGAGGGGACCGTGTTCATGTCGCCGCAGAGGGACACCCACTGGGAGATCATCCTGGACTTCGTCGAACAGCTGCGGACCAAGTACCCCCGGCAGCGCGTGAAGTCCGACGTCCGTATCGACTACCCGGGTCACCTCAACGGATTCGCGACCGACGTGACGGCGATGGCCGAGGGCGCCGAGAAGACGGAGAGCGGGCGCTGGCGCTACCAGGACGTCGAGTTCGTCGCCGAGGTCATCTCCAAGGGCACCGCCGCCAACGACTACGGCCCCAAGAAGGCCGCGTACGCGCTCGCCGAGGTCCCCGTCTACGTCATCGCCGACCCGTACCAGGGCCGCTGCCACATCTACACCCACCCCAAGGGCGACGACTACACGACCGAGACGAAGGTGGCGTTCGGGGACGACCTCGATCTCACCGACACGGTGGTCGGCCTCACCCTCACCACCGACGAGTTCCCCCGCGACTGATCCCCTTCTGACCCCCCTTGCATAGAGCGCACTCAAAGTCGTTGGCTAGACACTCATGAAGTACACGCAGCTCGGACGCACAGGCCTCAAGGTCAGCCGACTGGTCCTCGGCACGATGAACTTCGGACCGCAGACGAACGAGGCGGACAGCCACGCGATCATGGACGCGGCGCTGGACGCGGGCATCAACTACTTCGACACCGCGAACGTGTACGGCTGGGGCGAGAACAAGGGCCGTACCGAGGAGATCGTCGGCAACTGGTTCGCCAAGAGCCCCGACCACCGCGACAAGACGGTCCTCGCCACCAAGGTCTACGGCAACATGGCCGCCGACGGCGACGCCTGGCCCAACCACGACAAGCTCTCCGCCGTGAACATCCGGCGGGCGGTCGACGCCAGCCTCAAGCGGCTCCAAACGGACTACATCGACATCTACCAGTTCCACCACATCGACCGTGCCACCCCGTTCGAGGAGATCTGGCAGGCGATCGACACCCTCATCCAGCAGGGCAAGATCCTCTACGTCGGTTCCTCGAACTTCCCCGGTTACAAGATCGCCCAGGCCAACGAGATCGCCGCGCGGCGTGGTGGCACCATCGGCCTCGTCAGCGAGCAGTGCCTCTACAACCTGGCCGAGCGCCGCGCCGAGATGGAGGTCATCCCGGCCGCGCAGGAGTACGGCCTCGGGGTCATCCCCTGGTCCCCGCTCCAGGGCGGACTCCTCGGCGGGGTCATCAAGAAGGAGATCTCGGGCGGCCGCCGGGCAAGCGGCCGGGCCGCGGACACCCTCGCGAACCCCACCTCACGCGCCCAGATCCAGGCCTACGAGGACCTCCTCGACAAACACGGCATCGAACCCGGCGAGGCAGCCCTGGCCTGGCTCCTCACCCGCCCCGGCATCACCGGCCCGATCGTCGGCCCGCGCACGGCCGAACAGCTCGACAGCGCGCTGAGGGCCGTAGAGCTGGAGTTGAGCGAGGAGATCCTGACGTCGCTGGACGAGATCTTCCCGGGTCCGGGCCCGTCGCCGGAGGCCTTCGCCTGGTAATGCCGTGAGGACAGCGCCCTTAAAGGGCGCGGGGCCGTGACGTTTGCGGCTCCGCTGGGGGCAAACACCGTGAGGACAGCGCCCCTTTAGGGGCGCGGGGAACTGCGCGACCAGCCACACTCGGCCCGCAGCCGAAAGACGACCCGCAGTTCCCCAGTCCTCACTTGCCAAGCGCCGCCGCAAGCCCCACGACAACGAACAACAGCACAAGCACACCGGCCATGATCCGGTTCCGGGTTTTCGGGTCCACGTACCCGAGCCTAACCGCCCGCCCCCAGCCCCCAACGCCCGACCACCTCGTACCGCGGCTGCTCCCCCGGCACACCCGACCTCGGCAGGTTGCTCCGCACCAACGCCACCTCGCCCACCGTCCACGAACGACCCGCGAAGTCGTCGAGCCGGTCGAGATACGGCCGTACGTCCATGGCGTCCCGGCCGCGCGCCACGGTGAGGTGGGCGCGGTACCGCCGGTGCTCCCCCGCCGCCGCAGCCTCCTCACACCGCTCCGCGAGCTGGCGCAGGGCCGACACATCGCCCTCCACCCCCGCCCACAACGCCCGCCCGTCCCCGAACTCCCCACCCCGACGCACGGCCAGCCCGAACGGCTCACTCCGCCGCGCCACCCGCCCCAGCCGAGCCGACAGTTCCGGTACGACGTCCTCGTCGACCTCGCCGTAGAAGGCAAGCGTGAAATGCCACCCCGGACGGCCCGTCCAGCGGAGCGCCTCCGCACCCGGGAGGCTCCTCAACTCATCGACCACTACGGCGAGTTCGGCAGTCACGTCCTCCGGGGGCAACACCGCGGCGAAGAGTCTCATGCGCACCAGACTGCCACTGCCGACTGCCACTATGGAGTCATGGGTATCAGCATCAGAGACGGCGGCCCCGACGACATCCCCGCGATACTCGGCATGCTCGACAGCGCCGTGGCGTGGCTCGTCGCGCAGGGGCGGACCGGGCAGTGGGGCAGCACGCCGTGGTCGGAGAATCCGAAGGCCGTGGCGATGGTCGAGCGGTACGTGGCGCAGGGCTCGCCCTACATCGCCGAGATCGACGGCGTCCCCGTCGGCACGCTCACCCTCACCGACTCACCGGGTCCGTACATCGACGCCGTGGACGAGCCCGAGCGGTACGTCCATCTCCTCGCCTCCGACCGGCGGTTCAAGGGCCACGGCGTCGGCAGCGCGCTGCTCGCGCACGCGGCGGAGGAGACGCGGCGGGCCGGGATCTCCCTGCTGCGCGTGGACTGTTACGCGGGGGACGACCGCAAGCTCGTCGCCTACTACGAGGCCAACGGGTTCACCGCGACCGAGGCGTTCGTCGTCGGGGACGACAAGTGGCCGGGACAGGTGCTGGCCCGGAGGGTCTAGCAAGCCCTCCAGGCCAGGCCAGTCATGCCACGCCACGCGGCGCCACTACAACTCTCAGGCCGCCGTCGCCAGTTGCTCCCGCTCGCGCGGGACGAAGGCGACGCTCGGGTGCCCGTGGTTCCAGTCGAACGACAGCCGCAGGTCGCCGATGCGGGCCAGGATCACGCCGATCGTGGCCGCGGCGAGGGCCGCGATGACGCCGCCCAGGGCGAAGCTCACCCGGGGGCCGTAGGCGTCGGTGATCCAGCCGACGATCGGTGCGCCCACCGGCGTACCGCCCATGAAGACCATCATGAACAGGGCCATGACCCGGCCGCGCATGGCCGGGTCGGTGCCCATCTGGACGGCGGTGTTGGCCGTGACGTTGACCGTCAGGCCGAAGATGCCGATCGGGATCATGAGCAGGGCGAACAGCCAGTAGGAAGGGGCCACGGCGGCTACGACCTCCAGGAGGCCGAAGGCTGCCGCCGCCGCGATCAGGACGCGGAGGCGGGTGGTGCCGCGGCGGGCGGCGAGCAGGGCGCCGATCAGGGAGCCGACCGCCATCAGGGTGTTGAAGAGGCTGTACGCGCCCGCGCCCGCGTGGAAGATGTCGTCCGCGTAGGCCGACAGCCACACCGGGAAGTTGAAGCCGAAGGTGCCGATGAAGCCGACGAGGACGATCGGCCAGATCAGGTCGGGGCGGCCGGCGACATAGTGCAGGCCCTCGCGGAGCTGGCCCTTGCCGCGCGGGGCGCGGTGAACGGCCTTCAGGTCGCGGTTGCGCATCAGGAGCAGGCTCGCCAACGGGGCCACGAAGGACAGGCCGTTGAAGAGGAACGCCCAGCCCGTGCCGACGCCGGTGATCATGACGCCCGCGACGGCGGGGCCGACCAGGCGGGCGGACTGGAAGTTCGCCGAGTTGAGGCTGACCGCGTTCTGCAGTTGCTCGGGGCCGACCATCTCGGAGACGAAGGACTGGCGGGCCGGGTTGTCGACCACTGTGGCGAGGCCCACGGCGAAGGCGGCGACGTAGACGTGCCAGACCTGGACGTGGCCGGAGATGGTGAGGAAGGCGAGGGCGAGGCCGGTGAGGGCCATCGCGGACTGCGTGACGAGCAGCGTGGGGCGCTTGGGCAGCCGGTCGACGAGGACACCGCCGTAGAGCCCGAAAAGCAGCATCGGCAGGAACTGGAGGGCGGTCGTGATGCCTACGGCGGCGGAGGAGCCGGTGAGGCTGAGGACCAGCCAGTCCTGGGCGATGCGCTGCATCCAGGTGCCGGTGTTGGAAACGACCTGGCCGATGAAGAACAGGCGGTAGTTCCGGATCTTCAGCGAGCTGAACATCGAGGACTTGCCGGGTGGTGCGGGCGGGGAGTCGGGGGTGGCTGGCGCGGGTGCGGAGTCTGCTCCGGTTCCCGAACTCAAAAGGTCGCCTCCTCTTTCTTTTGCTCGTTCGCCTACGGGGCGCTTTCTGCCGGTGTCGAGAGCCCGACCGTGCTCGGCCCTTCGGGCCTCCGCGCGCTCGACCTCTCGACACCGGCGCGCCCCTACGGCTCACTCGCGCATAGACAGACTTACAGGTGTGCGAGTTTCTCCAGCACGGGGGCGGCGGCGACGATCTTCGCCCACTCGTCCTCGTCGAGGCCGTCGACCAGGCCGGCCAGGAACGCGTTGCGCTTGCGGCGGCTCTCTTCGAGCATCGCCTCGGCCTGGGGGGTCTTGGTGACGACCTTCTGGCGCCGGTCCTCGGAGTGCGGCTCCAGCTGGACCAGACCCTTCGCTTCGAGCAGCGCCACGATGCGGGTCATCGAGGGCGGCTGCACGTGCTCCTTGCGAGCGAGCTCGCCAGGGGTCGCGCTGCCGCAGGTGGACAGGGTGCCGAGCACCGACATCTCGGTGGGGCTCAGTGACTCGTCGACCCGCTGGTGCTTGAGTCGACGGGACAACCGCATCACGGCTGATCGCAAGGAGTTCACGGCGGCAGCGTCGTCGCCATGGGTTAGGTCCGGCATGTTCTTTAGCGTAACTCATTACTCTCGCTAAAGACCAATGGCGACACGCCGAGATGCCCGTGACCCTGACCACTGAACCCTTCCGTCACCCATATGAGTGATACCGGCGCGGAACGTCACCCACCGCCGGGAACCGCCCCGGACCCTCATCTACATGGGGACCAGCGTGCTCAGCCTGCGGATAGACGGGGAGCTGCTCGAACGGCTCCGACACCATGCCTCGAAAAGGGGAATGAGCGTCCAGGACTATGTGGTCCAGACGCTCATTCGGGACGACTTCGACGAGCGGTTCCAGACCGCCGTGGAAGAAACCGAGAAGTTCTACGGGGTCACGTGACAGCCCGTAGAAGCGCGGGTCACGTGAGACCCAGCGCCGGCATCAGGTAGTAGAACCCGAACACGGCCGCCACGACGTACATCGGCACCGGGACCTCCCGGCCCCGGCCCGCCACCAGCCGCAGCACCACGAAGGTGATGAAGCCCATGCCGATGCCATTGGTGATCGAGTAGGTGAACGGCATCATCACCATCGTGATGAAGGCCGGGATGGCGATCGTGTAGTCCGCCCAGTCGATCTCCTTGACGGAGCCCGCCAGGATCAGGAAGCCCACCGCGAGCAGCGCGGGGGTGGCCGCCTGGGACGGGACCATCGTGGCGATCGGCGTGAGGAACAGCGCTACGGCGAAGAGCGCGCCCGTGACGACGTTCGCGAAGCCCGTGCGGGCGCCCTCGCCGACACCCGCCGTGGACTCCACGAAGCAGGTGGTCGCGGAGGACGAGCTGGCACCGCCGGCGGCGACCGCGATGCCGTCGACGAAGAGGACCTTGTTGATGCCGGGCATGTTGCCCTCGCCGTCGGTCAGCTTGGCCTCGTCGCTGATGCCCATGATCGTGCCCATCGCGTCGAAGAAGCACGACAGCAGGACCGTGAAGACGAAGAGCACGCCGGTCAGCACGCCGACCTTGCCGAAGCCGCCGAACAGGCTGAACTTGCCGATCAGGCCGAAGTCCGGGGTGGCGACCGGGTTTCCGGGCCACTTCGGCGTGGTCAGGCCCCAGGAGGGGATCGTCGCGACCGCGTTCACGATCACCGCGAGGACGGTCATCGTGACGATGGAGATGAGGATCGCGCCGGACACCTTGCGGACGATCAGCCCGAGGGTGAGCAGGACACCGAGGATGAAGATGAGCACCGGCCAGCCGTTGAGGTGACCGTCGGCGCCGAGCTGGAGCGGGACGGTGGTCTGGGCGGCGTCCGGGATGCGGGAGATGAACCCGGAGTCCACGAGCCCGATCAGCATGATGAACAGGCCGATACCGATCGAGATGGCCTTGCGCAGTCCGTAAGGCACCGCGTTCATCACGCGCTCGCGCAGCCCGGTGGCGACCAGCAGCATCACGACCAGACCGGCCAGCACGACCATGCCCATCGCGTCCGGCCACGTCATGCGCGGCGCGAGCTGGAGGGCGACGACGGAGTTCACGCCGAGTCCGGCGGCCAGCGCGATCGGTACGTTGCCGATGACACCCATGAGGAGGGTGGTGAACGCGGCCGTCACGGCCGTGGCGGTGACCAGCTGGCCGTTGTCGAGGTGGTGCCCGTACATGTCCTTCGCGCTGCCGAGGATGATCGGGTTCAGCACGATGATGTACGCCATCGCGAAGAAGGTGGCGAACCCGCCCCTGATCTCGCGGGGGAGGCTGCTGCCCCGTTCGGAGATCTTGAAGTAGCGGTCGAGGGCGGTCTGCATGGGATGTTCCTACGAGCAGAAGTGGACAGACGGAAACCGTTTCAGTATGAACATATGAAGACGTCAGGCGCTATCTCCGCGCGTAGACCAGGGAGGGTTGCGTCGCCTCGTAAGCTGGGGGCATGGCGAAGTGGACACCGACACACGAGGCACCGGAGCCCCTTGAGGGCCCGATCGTCCCGACGATCATCGGCCTCACGATCCTCTGGTTCGTCCTCTTCCTGGTACAGCTCCCCTTCTACGGCTGGTACGACGACCACGGCCACCTGTGGTGGCTGTGGACCTGCCTGGCCGGAAGCGGACTCGGGCTGATCGGTATCTGGTACGTCCGGGGGCGCGATGCCGCCCTCAAGCGGTTGGCGGCCGAGGCTGCCGTTTCGGCCACGGAGACCCCCTCCCCTGCCGCGGAGTGACGAGCTCCCCCTGCCGCGGAGCGAGAAGCCTCCCCTACACCCCTGGCATCACCCCGCCCCGCCCGCCGTCCTCCCCTGGTCGGATCTTCCGGGCACTCGGCGGGTGAAGCCGTAAATCCGCACGTACCGTCGAATGCATGACGCACACCGACGCGGGCGCCGAACTCGATCCTGTGCACCCCGTGCCCATCCCGGCACGGCGGGCCCAGGGACTCAGCACCGCCGAGGTCGCCGAGCGGGTGGCGCGCGGGGAGGTCAACGACGTCCCGGTGCGCAGCAGTCGTTCGCTGGGCGAGATCGTGCGCGCCAACGTCTTCACCCGGTTCAACGCGATCATCGGCGTGCTCTGGCTGATCATGCTGTTCGTGGCGCCGGTCCAGGACAGCCTGTTCGGGTACGTGATCATCGCCAACACCGGGATCGGGGTCTTCCAGGAGTGGCGGGCGAAGAAGACCCTCGACTCCCTCGCGGTGATCGGCGAGGCGAAGCCGACGGTACGGCGCGACGGGGCCGCGGTGGAGGTGAGCACCTCCGCGATCGTGCTGGGGGATCTCATCGAGATCGGCCCCGGTGACAAGGTCGTCGTCGACGGGGAGTGCGTCGAGGCCGACGGGCTGGAGATCGACGAGTCGCTGCTCACCGGTGAGGCGGATCCGGTGGTCAAGCGGCCGGGGGATGCCGTCATGTCCGGCAGCTTCGTCGTCGCCGGCGGTGGCGCGTTCGAGGCGACGAAGGTGGGGCGTGAGGCGTACGCGGCCCAACTCGCCGAGGAGGCCTCGCGGTTCACGCTCGTCCACTCCGAGCTGCGGACCGGTATCTCGACGATCCTCAAGTACGTGACGTGGATGATGATCCCGACCGCGATCGGCCTGGTCATCAGCCAACTCGTCGTCAAACAGCACGGGTTCAAGGACTCGATCGCGCGGACGGTGGGCGGGATCGTCCCGATGGTCCCTGAGGGGCTGGTCCTCCTCACCTCGGTGGCCTTCGCGATCGGTGTCATCCGACTTGGCCGGAAACAGTGCCTCGTCCAGGAACTTCCGGCCATCGAGGGCCTCGCCCGCGTCGACACGGTCTGCCTCGACAAGACGGGCACGCTGACCGAGGGCGGGATGGACGTCACCGAGTTGCGTCCGCTCGGCGGGGCCGACGAAACGTACGTACGCAAAGTCCTGGGTGCATTGGGCGAGTCGGATCCGCGGCCGAACGCGTCGCTTCAGGCGATCATCACCGCCTATCCGGACAGCGGGGAGTGGCGGTGCGTGGAGTCGCTGCCGTTCTCGTCGGCGCGCAAGTACAGCGGGGCGTCGTTCAGCGAGGGTGACGGGGAGTCGAGTACGTGGTTGCTCGGCGCCCCTGATGTGCTGCTGGATGCGGATGATCCGGCGCTGGCGGAGACCGGGCGGCTCAATGAGCAGGGGCTACGGGTGCTGTTGCTGGCGCGGGTCTCGGGTGAGCTGGATGATCCCGGGGTCGTGCGGGGGGCCTCGGCGACGGCGCTGGTGGTGTTGGAGCAGCGGTTGCGGCCCGACGCGGCGGAGACGTTGGCCTATTTCGCCGAGCAGGATGTGCACGCGAAGGTCATTTCCGGGGACAACGCGGTGTCCGTGGGGGCGGTGGCCGGGAAGCTGGGGCTTACGGGGCAGGTCGTGGATGCCCGTCAACTGCCTTCGGATCAGGGGGAGATGGCCAAGTCCCTTGACGAGGGCACGGTGTTCGGGCGGGTCACTCCGCAGCAGAAGCGGGACATGGTGGGGGCGTTGCAGTCCCGCGGGCACACCGTCGCGATGACCGGGGACGGGGTGAACGACGTACTCGCCCTGAAGGATGCCGACATCGGGGTGTCGATGGGGTCCGGGTCCGAGGCGACCCGGGCTGTCGCGCAGATCGTGTTGCTCAACAACAGCTTCGCCACGTTGCCTTCGGTGGTCGCGGAGGGGCGGCGGGTCATCGGGAACATCACGCGGGTGGCGACGCTGTTCCTGGTGAAGACGGTGTACTCGGTGCTGCTGGCTGTGCTGGTGGTGTGCTGGCGGGTTGAATATCCGTTCCTGCCGCGGCACTTGACGCTGTTGTCCACGTTGACGATCGGGATTCCGGCGTTCTTTCTCGCGTTGGCGCCCAACACGGAGCGGGCGAAACCGCACTTCGTGCGGCGGGTGATGCGGTACTCGATCCCGGGGGGTGTGATTGCCGGGGCGGCGACCTTCGTGACGTATCTGATCGCCCGTCACCACTACACGGGGAAGGGGTCGTTGGCTGCGGAGACGAGCGCGGCGACCCTGACGTTGTTCCTGATCTCGATGTGGGTGCTGGCGATCATTGCGCGGCCGTACACGTGGTGGCGGGTGGCGCTGGTGGCGTCCATGGGGGCGGCGTTCGTGGTGGTGCTGGTCGTGCCGTGGCTTCAGCACTTCTTTGCGCTGAAGTTGGTGGGGGTGACCATGCCGTGGGTTGCGGTGGCGATTGCGGGGGTGGCGGGGGTTGTGCTGGAGCTGGTGTGGAGGTTGGTTGATCGGCGGGGGGCGGCTTGAGTGGTCGGCTGGGTGCGTAGTTCGTCGGGTGCGGGTTAGTGGGGGCTGGTCGCGCAGTTCCCCGCGCCCCTAAAAACAAGCCCGCCGCAGCCCCGTTCTTAAGCCCGCGCCCCTTAAAAGCAGCTGCCGCGCCCCTGTTTTCGGGGCGCGGCAGCTGCTCTTAGATACTGCTACTTCACGTCGACGTAGTCGCCCGTGGCGTTGACCGCCGGGGTCGTCGAGGTGCCCGCGAAGCTGTAGCGGAAGTAGCCGTCGACCGTGGCCTTGACGGTGGTCTTCAGGGTGCCGGTGGAGCTGGTCTTGATGGTCTTGACCGTGGTGTAGGTGCTGGCGCCCTTCTTGCGGAACTGGAGCTTGACCGGCTGGGTGGAGTAGCCGGAGTACTTCTTGGCGTCCCAATTGGCGCGGGTCAGGTTGCCGGTGACCGTGATGGTCTTGCCCTTCTTGACGGGCTCCGGGGCGGCGTTGACCGTCAGCTTGGACAGGCGCTGGACCGAGACCTTGCCCAGGTTGTTCCCGAAGGTCGGGTTGCCGTCCTGGTCGAAGGCGATGGCGCCCGCCTGCCAGGTGCCGGCGATGCTGTTGACCATGTCCTCGTGGCTGGCGCTGAGGGTGGCCTTGCAGCTCTCGACGGTCGCGGAGGTGTCCGTGCAGGTCGGCAGGTCGTCGGGGGCGACGCCGTACTCCGACGACTTGATGTCGGTGCCGTGGTAGATGACCGGGATGGTATCGAAGTCGCTGCTCTTCAGGCTGGCGGCGTGGGTCACCTTGTAGGTGATCGAGAACTTCACGGAGCCCGTGGCGGGCACGACAACGGCCTTGCCGGCGTTGACCTTCACGCTGGAGAAGGTGACGTCGAGCGTGGCGGCGGTAGCGGCGCCGTCGGCGGTCGCGGAGCTGAACGCGGTCTTGCCGGACGTGGCGTCGGCGGCCTGTGCGGCCGGTACGGCGAAGGCGGAGAGGACCAGGGCGCCGGAGACGGCGGCCACGGTGGCGCGTATGCGCATGCGTGTTCCCCAAGTGGGAAAGGGGGCCCCGGCGCGCTGGTCGTTCCGAACGGCTCGTCGTCGGCGCCTGGGGCCCAAGTGATGGCGGAGCCTGTTGGCTCACGTGAGGTGATCCGCGACGGGCGGTGAGGGTTGTACGCCGGAAGCAGATCTTTGTACGGGGATTGCGAACTGATTACTTCACGTCGACGAAGTCACCTGCGGCGTTGACCGCCGGGGTGGTCGACGTGCCCGCGAAGCTGTAGCGGAAGTAGCCGTCCGCGGTCGCCTTGACGGTGGTCTTCAGGGCGCCCGTCGAGCTCGTCTTGATGGTCTTGACGGTGGTGTAGGTGCTGGAGTTCTTCTTGCGGAACTGGAGCTTCACCGGCTGGGTCGAGTAGCCCGCGTTCTTGTTGGTCTCCCAGTTCGCGCGGGACAGCTTGCCCGTGACCGTGATGGTCTTGCCCTTCTTGACCGGCTCCGGGGCGGCGTTGGCCGACAGCTGGGAGGCGCGCTGGAAGTTGAAGGAACCGGCCTTCTGCTTCCAGATGAAGTCGCCGTCCTTGGCATCGATCCACGCTTCGACGTACCAGGTGCCGGCGTTGTCGTTGAAGAGGTCGCCGACCCTCGGGTCCACCAGCACCGAGGCCGAGCAGGTCGAGGTCGTGGCGTTGACCTTCACGCAGGTCGGCTTGCTGGTCGTGAGGTAGCCGTAGCCGGGACCCTCCAGCTCGAACTCGTCGGCACTCGCGATGCCCGAGTTGTCGGTGGCCGTCACGCTGACCTTGATGCTCTTCGAGCTGGAGGCGGCCACGGTCACCTTGTTGTCGCCGTCGACGACCACCTTGGTGATCTTCGTGTCGCCCAGACTGCCGTCGGCCTGCGCGGCCGGGACCGCGAGGGCCGAGAGGGCGAGGGCGCCGGAGACGGCGACGACGGTGGCACGTATGCGCATTGTTCCCCCAGTGGAACGTGAAGGTGATCGCGGAGCCGGGCGGCTCCGATGATCAGATTCACGACGTAGGGGAATGGTTGTACATCTCGTGACTTTTTCTTGGGGTAATGATGAAGATCATCCGTCCCCGCCCGCTCAGTCGAACCAGCGGTCCCGCGCCAACTCCTCGGTCCGGGACGGGTCCTCCAGCAGCGCCGCCACCTCGAAACGGCGTGGCCACTGCCCGGCCGCCCAGGCCAGACCCGCCGCTACGCCCTCCAGCGTCGACGCGTGCAGCACCCCGTCCCGTGTCCGGCGCCAGTCGATCTCCACGCCGTCCACGACGAGTTCCTCGTGTTCGACGTAGGTCGCGGGGGTGAGGGGGCCGAGGAGGACGCGGACGGAATTCGGTACGTCGTGTTCGGTGCCCTCCGAGTCCACCGACCCCGTCACCGACTCGCTGAGGCGGCGGACCTGGAAGAGTTCCGCCAACTCGGCTGCCCTGGACGGGCGTACGGGGAGGAGTGGGGTGCCGGAGGTGAAGGGGAGCAGGTCGGGTGAGTCGACGACCACGGCGTCGGCCGCGTCCACGACTGTCACCTCGCCGTCGACCACGGCACGCAGGTCGTCCGGGAGGGTCACCTGGTCCGGGTCGAGGTCGGCCAACGCGCTGTACAGGGCGTGCAGTTGGGCGCCGGTGACCTCTCGGTCGGGGTCGGCGAGGCGGTCGAGGAGTTCGGCGGCGCCGCCGGGCTCGTCGAGGAGCGCGGCGACGGAGGTGCGGACGCCGAGGGCGCGCAGTACCTGTTCGTCGTCGAAGCCGGTCGCGTCCGCCTCGTCGTAGAGGCCGCGGAGGAGGGGGTCTCCGCCGGCGGCCAGGAGGCCCGCCGGGCGGCGGCCGTCCAGTACCGGGTGGCCTCGCAACCACCATGCCGTGTACGGCCGTACGGTCTCGTACGAGCCGTCGGGGAGGAGGATGCGGACCTGTTGGGTGATCGCGTCGCGGAGTGGGGGCTGGGCGAGGAGGGCGAGGGCCTGGGGCCAGCGGTCGTCGTCCACCAGGTCCAGGTCGCGTACGGCGACCAGTTCCGTGGCTACGGGAGGTACGGGGGTGTCGGGGAAGCGGTCCAGGACGTCTTCCGACCAGACGTCCACGGAGTCCAGCAGGCCGGGGTCGTCCGGTTCCGCGAAGTCGCTGTCCCGGGGCTCCAGTTCGTCGGGGTCGAGGACCACGTCGGTGGCGCGGACCAGGGCGAAGGTGGCGAGGACTCCGCAGGCGGCCAGGGGTTGTTCGCCCCAGCGGTCGGCCAACTCGGCGTCGACGAAGGCCAGTTCGTCCTCGCGCATCACCTGGGCGAACGGGCTGCCGGGCAGGACCAGTTCACCGGCGGGCGCGAGTTCGCCCTCCTCGTCGGGGAGGGCGAGAGCGCCCAGCCAGGGTTCGTCACCGGGTTCGAGATCCGCGTCCCGCACGAGAGCCAGCACCGTGTCCGCCAACTCCTCGGCGTCCGGGGCCGGTTCGTCCCATACGGCGCCGCCCTCGTCGTCGAGGGAGGCTGCTACGGCGGCTCGTACCTGGGGTGTCGTGAGGACCGCGCGGGGCGTCGCGGGGAGTGCGCCGAGCTTCTCCAGGAGGGGGTGCGCCGCGTCCGGGTGGGCGACCTTGAGGCCCAGCCGGGCGAGGACTTCGGGTTCGACCTGGGCGGAGTCGGGGGTGGGGAGGAGGACTTGGCGGGGCCCGATCGTCGTCCTGCCGTCGGCGAGCGGGACGGGGAGGCCGGTGAGGCGGTCCGGGTCCACGCCCGCGAGGCTGTCGTAGAGGCTGCGCCACCAGGCGGGGTCCTTCTCCAGGCCTGCCAGGCGGTCGACCGCGTCGGTGAGGGGGACCCGGGCTACGCCCAACGTCCGTAGTTCCACGCGGCGTTCGAGGCCCGCGGGGAGGAGGGTGGGGAGCACCTCGGCGAGGACCTGCACGGTGTCGGCGCCCGCGCCCTCGACGACCTCGGCGTCCCGGGGTCGTAGCGACTCGGGCAACTCCGATTCGTCGGTGGGGAGTTCGTTGTCGTCGGTGCGGGGTTTGATCGCGGGTGGGAGGAAGGCGGTGCGCGGGAGGCGCTGCAGGATCGCCTGGCGCAGGGTGCCGTCCAACTCGCCCTTGCCCAGCGGGCCGGGGACGAGGTCGATGATGCCGGTGGTCACCGGGCGCCAGGCGGCGAGGAGTTCGACGTACGCCTCCGCCGCGCGCTCCACGACGAAGTCGGTCAGCGGGCCGGGGGCGGCGTGCCGGCGGGTGGTGTCGAGGGGGAGCGAGGCGATCAACAGGGCTGGTACGCCCAGGGGTTCGTCGCTGGGTGTGGGGGCGTGGACGACGGGGGTCGTGCGGGGGCGGGCGGGGGTGCCGTCCTCGTCGACGGGGACGGCCCAGGTGACGGACCAGTACGGGCGCGACCGTTCCTCTACGGGGCGGTCGGCGAGGAGTTCCTTGTCGAGCGTGCCGTGCGCGGCGGCGGTGCGCCAGCGGGTGGTTCCGTCGCGGGTGTCCTCTACGACCGTGTCGGCGCCGTCGGTGCGGCGGCCGAGGGTGCGGGGGGCGTCGTCGCCGACCTCGATCACGACCTCGGCCAGGCCGGGGAGGGCGAGCAGCAGGGCGTCGTCGACGGCGCCCAGGAGGCGCTCGGCGAGGTCCTCGGCTGCGGTGTCGCGCAGCGGGAGGATGACGACCGTGTCGTAGGGGTCGGGGGCGGTGCCCTCGGCGGCGAACGGGAGGCGGAGCAGCGGGATGTGGCCGTCGCGGCGGCGGATCTCGGTGCCGAGGCCGGGGCTGTGGCGGGCGGTGTCGTCGGCGAGGGCGCGGGACTCGGCGAGCGACCAGCGGACGCCGCCGTGCCTTCCGACGACCGCGGGTTCGTCGGTCACCGCGACGACCGCGGCGAAGCCGACGCCGAAACGGCCGACCGCGCTGTCGCCCGCGTCGCGCTTCGCGGAGGCGCGAAGGGTGGAGAGGGATTCGACACCGGTGGCGTCGAGGGGGGCGCCGGTGTTGGCGGCGCACAGGACGCCGTCGCGGAGGGTGAGGCGGAGTCGGCCGGGTACGCCGGCGCGGGCGGCGGCGTCGGCGGCGTTCTGGGCGAGCTCTACGACGAGGCGGTCCCGGTACCCGCCGAGGACGAGGTCCTCCTCGGCGTTGGCGTCCTCCCGGAACCGCGCCGGGCTGGTCGCCCAGGCGTCGAGCACCCGACGCCGCAGACGGGCGGTACCGAACGGATCGGCACCCTCGGCAGCGGGCCGCACGAACTTACTCACGTACGTTCACTCTCCTCATCGACGTCGCGATGAAGGTACCGCGCGGAGGGGAGGGGGTTGCGCGGGGCTGGTGTGGAGACGGGGGTTGGGATGGGTGCTCCGGCCACTCACGACGTCTCGGGGAACAGCCGCGCGACAGCCGCCGTACGGCTCGACACCCCGAGCTTGCGGTAGACGTTCTCCAGATGCTTGCGGACAGTGCTCGGCTCGACCACCAACTGCCCCGCGATGGCTCCGTTGCTCAGGCCCTTCGCCACGGCACGCATGACGTCGAGTTCACGGAGCGTCAACCGGACGGGCGTCTGCCGTCGCCGAGCGGCCTCGCGGTAGATGTCGTACAGGTACGGGCGCATCAACTCCAGTGTGAGCCGGTCCCGTTCGCTGAAGGGGCGCACGTGCTCGCGGCTGAGGTTGTACATGCGGATGCGGCCGGGAGCGGTGGGCAGGGTCACCACGATCATGGTGGTGAAGGGGCGCATGTACTCGCTGAACAGGGCCAGGTTCCGGAACTCCCGCGTGGGCAGGTGGTCCGACAGCTGGGAAACCTCCAGATCACCGTGGCTCCGCTCGACCGCGACACAGTGGGGGTGCTGGTGCTTGAAGCGCCACCAGGCCTCGTCGTCCACCGGGGGGTAGTGGCCCCCGTACTCCACCGCCTGATCCCCCAGCGGGGACCGGGTGGGCAGGTCCACCTCGCAGAACTCCGCCAGGTCGCAGGGGACCAGCCGCCCCAGTCCCTCGAGCAGCGACAGCGGCGGGACCTCGTCCGTCGTGCTGTGCCGTGCCTCGTCGATGACGTCGAGCATCGCCCGCAGGTGGCGCTCGGTGATCGAGTGACGGCTCATGACCGCGGCCCCCTTTCCACCGCCTCCGGCTGCTTCGAAGCTACGCCCCTTTGCCCGGTATCGGGGTCCGGAGGATTCGCCGAATGGCGAATGGTGGCCACGAGGGGGCGGGGCCACCGTGGACCACGGAACATCCGCCCCCTCGAACGAGGGGATCCATGGACGGGGAGAGCTCATGAACGGACGAACCAGGCCGAGGATCAGCCGGACGAAGATCCTCGCGGGGGCCGGAGCCGTGGTGCTGGCCCTGGCGGCCACGGCCGCCATCCAGACAGACGCGGCCGCGGCCCCGACGCCGACCTGTTACGGCTTGACGGCCACCGTGTGGGGAGGAGCGGGCAACGACACCATCAACGCCGGACCGGCCAGGGACATCATCGCCGGCCTGGGCGGAAACGACACGATCAATGGAGGCGGGGGCAACGACGTCATCTGCGGAGGGGACGGCAACGACTGGCTCGTGGGCGGTGCCGGCACGGATCGCATCGCGGGCAGCAACGGCGCCGACACCATTCAGGGCGGGGCCGGCGACGACCAGATCGTGGGCGGGGCCGGTCGCGACCGTCTGATGGGGTTCGCGGGCAAGGACTCCCTTTGGGGAGACGCGGGCAACGACACGCTGGACGGCGGGAACGGCCAGAACTTCGCCGTGAATTGGGGCAACGACACCCTGACCGGCGGCTCCGGCAATGACCTCCTCAGGGGCAGCGCGGGCAACGACACGCTGTACGCGCGTGACGGTGTTCGTGACACCGTCCTCGGCTACGCCGGCTGGGATCGCTGTGTGACCGACCGTGTCGACACCAGGGTCGGGTGCGAGGCGAGTTGACCCACACGTCGACTCGGTTCCGGTTCGACGGGGTCGCCCTCCGGCAAGGGGAGGGCGACCCCGTCGGCCGTGGGTTTCCCGGCTTCAGGCGTGGTCCGGGGAACGTCGGTCGGCGAAGGTCTCGCCGAGACGGTCCAGGAAGAGGAAGAACACGGGAAGGCAGAGCAACGGAACGCCCAGGAGCAGCAGGTACGAGTGCGTCGGCCGGTCGGTGAAGATCATCCAGCCGTCGAGGACGAACATGGCGACCACGACGACCAGGTCGGCGAGCAACGCCCGCTGCCCCGCCGTACGCCGTCGCGCGTCGCGCAGGATGCGCTCCTCCACCTCGGGCCGCATACCGAACGACGCGAGCCCGAGCCGTACGGCGGTGGCGCACAGGTCGGCGGCCTCGTCGGCCGGGGCGTCCACCTGAAGCTCGTCGAGGTGGTGGAGGCGGACCCGGCGCCCGTCGCCGCCGTAGAGGTACGCCTGCCAACGAGGACTACCCCGCCTGACCTCTTCGACCCGGATGCCGTAGACGTCGGCCCAGGTCCAGGTACGAGTACGCAGCGGCCCCCGCACGGTGACTCCGTCGGCCGTGACGAACGTACGCGCCCACCACTGCTCCAGCACCACCCGGCCACCGATGAACAGCCAGAGCACCAAGACCAGCACCTGCCAGTTCGTCAGCCCGGTCGACGACAGCGAGTTCAGCGCGGTGACGACGACGAAAACCGCCACAGCCCCCAGGGTGACGCTCGCCGCCGGCACGCCCCGGTGCCTGCGGTACTCCCGCTCGATCCCGTCATTCATGGGAACTCCCCCCGTTTTCAAGGCCCTTCATGGCTGATGCGCCAGGGCGAGGGGATGTTACGACCGGCACCTATGAGCGCAGGACTCGCCCTGGGTGCCGCTGCCGTAGCTGCTCTTCACTCGTCCGACCGGTACCTGAGGACGAATCAGAGGCAAGGCACATATCGTCTGAACCGACCTTCCAATTCGACACGAAAAGGGGCTAATCATGTCCTACCGAATCGGCGTGATCATCGCGGCAGCGGCAAGCGTGGGGGCGTTGACCGTCCTTCCCGCGAGCGCGGGCGGTCAGGAACCGGGTGGCCCCACCGTCAGATTCACGGCGGGCGGCGCGGCCTGCGAGGCCACCCCCAACAACCCGCACTGGTCCTCAGGCGCCTCGGACCGCCGCATCCTGTTCAAGACCCGGGTCACCTGCACCGGCACCTATCCGTCCGTCACGGTCCGCATCCAGGGCAGCCTTCAGCGAGGACCGTTCATCGGCCCCAAGCTCGTCGTCGCGACCTCCGACCAGACCCAGGTGATCAAGAGCGGCAAGGCGCCACGTTCTACAGACCCCTGACCGCCGGTCGGCAGGTGTCCGCTCCGGGGATGTACACGGGATACATCAAGGGCCAGATCACCGCTCCCGTCCCCGGCAACATCGACGGCGGTCACTCCAAGACCGTCGAGGTGAAGTGACCCGTCGGCCTCCACTCCCTAGGGTCACTTCATGGACATTCGCGGCATCGACCCTCGTGACACCACGTGGGAGCAGGACCATGCCCAGTATCGGGTCTACTTCTGGGACGTGGCGGCGGTCACCGCGCACGAGTACGAGGTCCTGGGCGAGGTCGACATCGACGAAGTCCTGACCTGGGCGTCCCAGTACGCGGCCGAGCGGGGCTGGGCCTACACGGTCTACGCGGCGGTGACGACCGACGGGGACGGCCCGGGACTCATCCGGCTGGCCGGCGTTCTGGGCGACCCGTTCGCGGGTGTGTGAGGCACATCTCCCAGCGTGCGGGGACCCTTCGCCGCGAAAGTGTGACACTTCGGCGGGAAGTGTCACACTTTTTGAGGGTGGGTGCCGGGGGGAGCGGGGGACGAAGCCGGCCAGATCAGTTCAGGCGCGGTCACACCCCTCCCAGCTGGTGCACGAACCCCGTCCATGCGGCCGGGGTGACGGTGAACCGGGGGCCCTCAGTGTTCTTGGAGTCACGGATGTGGACTGTGCCGGGGACTACGGCGACCTCGACACAGGAGTCGCCTTCGGAGCTGCTGCTGTAGCTGCTCTTGAACCAGGTTAGTTCGGGCTCGCGGATCACGTTTCCCCCAGCAGTTGCTCGATGAAGGCTGTCGACTCACGCGGGGTGAGAGCCTGAGCCCGGCTGATGCCATACCGCAGTTCAAGGATACGTAGCAGCTTGGGTTCCGAGACCGGCCGACCGTTCGCCAGGACCGGCGAGCGTCCCACCGCCGAGCCGTCGGCGAACTTCAGCACATCGATTCCGCCGTCGACTCCCGCGTGTTCTTCGCGGTCCATCGGCATTACCTGAAGCTCGACGTTCCTCAACTGTGCTGTCTTCAGCAGGTGTTCCAGCTGTCGGCGCAGCAACTCCCTCCCTCCGAGCGGACGCCGAAGTGTCCACTCCTCCAGGACAAAGCCGAGTTCGGGCCCGGGGTCCCGCTTGAAGATCGTCTTGCGGGCCAGGCGCGCGGCGATGTACCGCTCTACTTCGTCCCCGGTATACGCGGGGCGCCTCATCAGGAGAAGGGTGCGTGCGTACTCCGGCGTCTGCAGCAACCCGTGGATGTTCAGGGGATCGTAGAGCTGAAGCTCGACCGCCTGCGCCTCCATCTTCGCCAGCGCCCGCACCTTCTTCGGGTAGCGGACCTTGGCCACGTCCTCCTTCATCGCCGAGATCAGCCCGTCCGCCCCCAACACCTCCTCGGACTAGTCCAGATACTCGGGCCGCGGAATCCGTTTCCCGCCCTCGATCTTGTAGACCAGGTCCTCGCCGCACCCCACCGCCACAGCGAAGTCCCCGACCCTCATCCCCACCGCCTCGCGCCGCAGTTTCAGCTGCCGCCCGACCGTCGCGAGGACCGCCAACCCCCACTCGTCGTCCGGGTCCACCTCCCAACCCGGTTCATCCACCTCGCCGTTGACCTGCTCCGGTTCACTCATCCCGCACCCCTCCTGATCCGTACGACCGTGCCGCGACGCCCCTACCCGCGTAACCGGTCCCGACAGCCTGGACACGACCGGACAACGCCTGGACAGTCACCGTACGCAACGAACACGTCACAGCTCACGGCAGACCCACCGAACTCCAGAAACCCGAACTCCGGTGCAGGTGGCGCCTTTTCCCAAGAACCCACGACGGTGAAAGGACCCCCACCAAGCCCCACCCCACCCTCCCGGCAGCCGGATCCGCCATTCGCCCATTTGGGTGAACATCACCAACTAGGCTGGATTCCGGGCAGGTTGCGTGATCTACGCTCAGCGCGACACAACCGCAGACAGCAGACAGCAGACATACGACGGCCCTCGCCGGGACTGGCATCCCAAGGCGAGGGCCTGACCACCAAGGAAGAAGAGCCTTCCCGATGGATACGCACGACATTAGCGCGCCCCCGCGCGCTCAGTCCCGGCACACCGCCGACAAACACCCGAACCAGCGGTACCGCGCCCACGGCGTTGGGCTGACTCACGACAACGCCCGCCACACCACCCGCTTCACGGTGATCGGCAACCACCTCGCCCAGCACCCGGAGTTGTCGGCCCTGGCGATCGGCCTCGGCGTCCACATCCAGTCCCTCCCCGCAGGCACCCGCGTCGACATCAAGACCCTCGCCGCCCGCTTCCCCGAGGGCACGACCCGAATCGCCGCCGCGCTACGGGAGTTGGAGACCCACGGCTACCTCCGTCGCGAACGCCACCGCATCCCCGACGGCCGCATCATCACCCGCACCATCTCCTGCAACCAGCCCGGCAGCAGCCGTAGAGACACTCATGCCCCGGCGACACCGAAGAAGCCGAAGAAGCACACGCCCCGCAAGGCACTGCCGCCCGTACCGCGTCCGGCCTACCCCTCCCCCGCGCTCATCCAGCAGGCCACGGATCTCCTCACAGGCCTCCGCCGCCACGACCCCCGCCTGCTCCTGTCGGCCTGCGACACGGCCCACCTGGCGCAGGGAGTCGCCGCGTGGCTGGAGCGGGACGTGGCCCCCACAGCCGTACGCCACACCCTGACCACGGACCTGCCATCCGATCCGCTACGTCGGCCCGCAGCCCTCCTGGCCCACCGGCTGACGGCCCAACTCCCGCCCCCACCACCGTTCCGCGCCCCGGCCCCACCACCGGCCGTACGCCACCCACTCCAGAACTGCGACCGCTGCGACCGCGCCTTCCGCTCACCGACGCCGGGACATTGCCATGACTGCCGTACTCCGGTTGCCGCCGGCCGCATTGGTCAGTGAACGTCCGCCTCGGGCTCCGGCAGCGGGAGTTGGTCGAGGTCGAGGGTGAAAGTGCGGCCGTCTGCCAAAGGGATGGGGAGCTTGCCGGTGCCGTACTTGTGGGTGTGGGCAGCGATGTAGCCCGTGCCGGTCGGCTGGGTGTGGAGGACCACTTCCCGCGCGTAGGGGTCGACGACCAGGTAGACCGGGATGCCGTAGCGACCGTACTTCGCGGTGCAGTCGTCGTAGTCCTTGCGGACGGACGAGGTCGAGACGACCTCGGAGATCAGCAGGACGTCCTCGAAGCTGTAGCGCGTGCCCTCGCGGTGGGCGTCCTCGCGCAGGATGGCGAAGTCGGGGGCGGAGTTCTCGTCGGCGGGGAAATCGATGTACACGTCGGAGGCGACCTTCGCGTGACGGCCGAGGGAGAGCGAGTCGATCTGCATCGACCGGATAGTGCTGGAGTGCTCGAAACTCTGCGGCGTCAAGATGATCTTCCCGTCGATTCCGAAGAAAACCACGTGCCCTTCGGGGAACTCGGTACGCGCAATCGTCGAGTCGATGCTCATGGCGCTGCTCCTTCCCGTGTACCGCCAGAATACGGCCCTACGAGTGCCCCAACTCCGCCGTTTCCTCGTCCGCCCCCACCGAGACCGACCCCGAATCCGCCGCAGGCCGCAGCGGGAACGGGTCCACCATCGTCTCGTCGATCACCGGGGCCGGGGGCTGGGGCGGTTTGGGCATGATCGCTGCTTCGGAGTGGCCGCCGCAGCCGTAGGACAAGGACACGACGTGGCCGTCCGCCGGGGAGAACTCGTTCGCGCAGACTCCGAACGCCTGGCCCAGGGAGCCGCCAATCGCGACCAGGAAGCCGCAGCTGACGCAGGCCGCGGGGGCCGCCTGGGCCATCGGGGTCTTCGAGCCGAAGCCGTCCTCCCAGCGGTCGGCGGCGACGTGGAGGCCGTAGCGGGAGAGGACTCGGGCGCGGCGGATGCCCAGTTCCTCCGCCACCGAGGCGATCGAGCCCCGGGTGGGGGCCATGGGGAGGGTGGCGGGGGTACCCGCCGTCACCTCCGCGTCCTCCGCCTCGACCAGTTCCGCCATCTCCTCGGAGACCGCGGAGTTCGGCGGGGGCTCGTCCTCGCCCGTGTAGCCGGGCTCCAGGCGGAGGTCCTCGGCGTCCGTGGGGAGGAGGTCGCCGGGGCCCATGTCGCCGGGGCGGAGGCGTTCGCTCCACGGGACCCATTCGGGGGCGAGGAGGGAGTCGGGGCCGGGGAGGAGGACGACCTCGTCCAGGGTCACCAGCTTCGCGCGGGACGCCCTCGCGACCGTCACCGCCCAGCGCCAGCCCCGGTAGCCGAACTCCTTGCACTCGAAGAAGTGCGTGACCACACGGTCGCCCTCGGATTCGAAGCCCGCGTGTTCGCCGACCACGCCGGGGGCGGCGGCCTCCTCGGCTGCGGCACGGGCGAGGTCGACGGCCTCGGCGCACAGGCGGTCGGGGGTGCGGCTTCGCGTGGTCGCTGCGCTCACAGGTATCGCTTCTCTCCTACGCCGTCTCACGGGTGCGCCTGGTGTGGCGAAGGGAGCGGACGGAGCGGCTGAAAGACATGTACCAGGCCCTTGGGGGCACTGGTGGAGGGCCGCGTCGACGTCCGCACCCGATCGCGCTCGGGCACGCCTACGCCATCCATTCTGCGGGATGGCCGAGAGGCGCGCGGCCGAGAACAATCGCCACGGCGCGCTACGCACGCTACCTTCTCTCGCGCCATGCGCCCACACCGACAGCCCCTTGGGCGCTGCGCGGCGACCAAACAGAGACCTGAGCGGCGACCTGAGCGGCGACCGGACAGGGACCTGTGACGGCCACCGGTAGACCTGTGCACCGGCCACCCGCAGACCTGTGCACCGGCCACCCGGCGAGCTGTGCACCGGCCCAGAATTCGCCCCTGTACGCCTCCATACGCGCGGTAACCGCACTACTCACGCCGTTCTCGGGGCACTATGACGGGGTGGCAGCCGCGAGGGCGCCCCAAGGTGCCACCGGGATCGGTGGCACGAAGGGGAACATCCGAGGTGGCGGTTCGGGCCGGGTTGGCGGTTCCGTCCGTGCGATGGGTCGTGCCCTGCACTTCCCGGTGACCGGTACCGCCCGCGGTATCCGCAAGGCGACGCACGCGCACGGCGCGGGCGAGTCGGGGCTCGGCCGGCTGATCGAGCTGCACGCGGTGAACGGCGCCGGTGACGTCATGATCACCGTCGCCCTCGCGTCGACCGTCTTCTTCTCCGTGCCGACCGACGAGGCCCGGGGGCGGGTCGCTCTCTATCTCGCGATCACCATGGCTCCGTTCACCGTCCTCGCGCCGGTGATCGGGCCTCTCCTCGACAAACTTCCGCACGGGCGCCGCGCCGCGATGGCCGCCGCGATGCTGGCCCGTGCCCTCCTCGCGCTGATCATCTCCGGCGCGGTCGCCAGCGGCAGCCTGGAGCTGTATCCGGCCGCCCTGGGCGCTCTGGTCGCCTCGAAGGCGTACGGCGTCGTCAGAAGCGCCGTGGTGCCCCGGCTGCTGCCACCCCGTATCTCCCTGGTGAAGGCCAACTCCAGAGTCACCCTCGCCGGGCTTCTCGCCACCGGTGTCGCCGCCCCGATCGCGGGCGGGCTGCACGCCATCGGCGATCCCTGGCCGCTCTACGGCGCCTTCGTGATCTTCGTCGCGGGTACCGTCCTGTGTTTCTTCCTGGACCCCAAGGTCGACTCGGCCAAGGGCGAGGACACGGCGCTGCTCGCGGCGGACGCGGACCATCTGCACGGGCCGCATCCCAAGGAGGTCAAGCGTCCGGGGCTGCGCACGGTCGGCATCGCCGTCACCCACGCGCTCGGCGCCAACGCGGCCCTGCGCTGGCTGTCGGGCTTCCTGACCTTCTTCCTCGCGTTCCTGCTGCGCGACCATCCGATGACCGGGCAGAGCGCGGCCGTGTCGCTGGGCATCGTCGCCGTCGCGGCGGGCGTGGGCAACGCGCTCGGTACGGCGGTCGGTTCCTGGCTGCGGCAGCGGGCGCCGGAACTCATCATCGTGACCGTGGTCGCGCTGGTGCTGGGCGCGGCCATCACCGCCGCGCTCTTCTTCGGGGCCGTGCTGGTGGCCTGTCTCGCGGCTACGGCAGGGTTCTGCCAGGCGCTGGCCAAGCTGTCCCTGGACGCGCTGATCCAGCGGGACGTGCCCGAGCTGGTGCGGACCTCGGCGTTCGCGCGGTCCGAGACGATGCTCCAGATGGCCTGGGTGCTCGGCGGCGCGATCGGCATCGTCATGCCGCTGAACGGCGCCCTCGGCTTCACCCTCGCCGCCGGAGTCATCGCCCTGGGCTGGCTGACCACCCTGCGCGGGCTGCTCTCCTCGGCCCGGCAGGGCGGCAGCGGACGCCCGCGAGTGGCCTAACCCGCACACCCGGCCCGGCACGCCGCACCCCACGTGGGGGGAGTACTGGACGGGCCCGATAGCCTTCGCCCCATGACCATGCAATCCGCTGTGCGACGCCGCCGCGCCGTCGCCGCCGCCGGCGCCGTTTCCGCCGGACTGCTCGTCCTGTCGGCGTGCGACAAGCCGACGCCGGTTTCGACGATCACCGTCGGGAGGAACTCGGTCCACACCGAGGCCACCTGCTACAACGACGGCGACGCGGTGAAGACCGCGGAGCTGACGAAGTGCCTGAAGGCCTCCACGTCGATCTCGGTCGACCCGGACGAGACCGTGCGCTTCGGTGTCGACCCGAAGATCGCCGACAACGGCTGGACGATCCTGATGAACGGTCAGCCGCTGACCGACTCCAGCAAGAAGACGTACCGCACGATCCCCGGCAGCGTGTTCTTCAACACCCAGTACGGCGCGACCGGCAACTCGACCGTCGTCTCCATCAAGGAGGGCGACAAGACGGTCAAGGGCCTGTGGTCCTTCAAGTTCAAGAAGGACTCCTGACCACGTCCCCGTCCACTCCGTCTTCCGTACGGATTCTCGTCGCCACCGCCGTCCCCGCCGAACGGGACGCGGTGGCACGGGCGTTCACGAGCGACACCTTGTGCACGGTTGATGTCATCGCCGCCGGGGTGGGTCCCGCCGCTGCCGCCGCCGCTACGGCCATCGCCCTCGCCGGTGCCTCGTACGACCTCGTCGTCTCCGCCGGGATCGCCGGTGGCTTCCAGCCCGAGGCGCCCGTCGGTTCCCTCGTGATCGCCGACGAGATCACCGTCGCCGACCTGGGCGCGGAAACCCCGGACGGGTTCGTCCCGGTCACCGAGCTGGGCTTCGGGGCCGTCACCCACCGTCCGCCGAGTGCACTCGTACGAGACCTCGCGGCCGCGACCGGCGCCCGCACCGGAGCCGTACTCACCGTCTCCACGGTGACCGGAACGGCCGCCCGCGCCACGGAACTCCGCGCCCGCCACCCCCGGGCCCTCGCCGAGGCGATGGAGGGCTTCGGCGTCGCCGAGGCCGCCGCCGCGCACGGCATCCCCGTCCTGGAACTGCGCGCGGTCTCCAACCCCGTCGGCCCGCGCGACCGCACCGCCTGGCGTATCGGCGACGCGCTCGCGGCCCTGACGGAGGGATTCGGGAAGTGTGCGCCCGTACTGGAGAGTTGGAGACAGGTATGACCCCGTTCACTGAATCCACCGAGCCTCTGCGGATCGCCTTCTCCCCGTGCCCGAACGACACGTTCGTCTTCGACGCCTGGGCCCATGGCCGGGTGCCGGGTGCGCCCGCGCTCGACGTGACCTTCGCGGACATCGACATCACCAACGGCATGGCCGAACGCGGTGAGTTGGATGTGCTGAAGGTGTCGTACGCCGTGCTGCCGTACGTTCTCGACGAGTACGCGCTGCTGCCGTGCGGGGGCGCGTTGGGGAGGGGGTGCGGGCCGCTGGTCCTCACCCGGGGCGCGGACGTGGACCTGACCGGGCGTACCGTCGCCGTGCCGAGCGAGCGGTCGACGGCGTACATGCTCTTCCGGCTCTGGGCGGCCGACACGATTCCGGGCGGGGTCGGCGAGATCGTCGTCATGCCGTTCCACGAGATCATGCCGGCCGTGCGGGATGGGAAGGTCGACGCGGGGCTCGTCATCCACGAGGCGCGCTTCACGTACCAGAACTACGGGCTGCACAAGCTCGCGGACATGGGCGAACACTGGGAAGCCACGACCGGGCTGCCGATCCCGCTGGGCGCGATCATCGCGAAACGGTCGTTGGGCGCGGATGTGTTGAACCTCCTCGCCGAGTCCGTACGGGTCTCCGTCCGCGCGGCCTGGGACGATCCCGAGGCCTCTCGTCCGTACGTCATGGCGCACGCGCAGGAGATGGATCCGGGCGTCGCCGACCAGCACATCGGGCTGTACGTCAACGAGTTCACGGCGGATCTGGGGGACGACGGGTACGCGGCGATCCGGGGGTTGCTGACGCGAGCGGCGGCGGAGGGGTTGGTGCCCGCACTGGGACCGAACGCGCTCGCGTTTCCCTGAACTTCCCGGTTGCCCTGAGCTGGTGGCGCCGTCCCTGGGGGCTGCGCCACCAGACCCCCAACGGCCCTGAAGGGGCCTCGTCCTCAAACGCCGGACGGGCTAGATTTTGCCGGCCTGCGCCGAGAGGCCCCCTCACTCACATCCGCTGGATCTCCCGGATATCTACACGTCCAACTGGTCAGCCACCGCGCGCAGCAGGCCCGCGATCTTCGCGCCCGCGGGCTTGTCGGGATAGCGGCCGCGTTCCAGCATGGGTGTGATGTTTTCGAGGAGGGTGGTCAAGTCCTGGACGATGGAGGCCAGTTCGTCCGGCTTCTTGCGTTGGGCCGCCGCGACCGACGGGGTCGGGTCGAGCAGGGTCACCGAGAGGGCCTGGTCGCCGCGCTGACCGGCGACGACCCCGAACTCCACGCGCTGTCCGGGCTTCAGGGCATCAACTCCGGCGGGCAGAACCGAGGAATGGACGAAGACGTCACCGCCGTCGTCACGGGAGAGAAAGCCGAAGCCCTTCTCGCTGTTGAACCACTTGACCTTGCCGGTAGGCACGTCTGTCCTCGTCCTCGTACTCGTCGGAAAACTGCTTCGGATAGCAGACCGGCGGGTCGTCGGGACCCGCCGGTACCAAGGCTAATGGTCTTCAGGCCGGTGACAAGACGTCGCCGGGTTGTTCCTTTGCGCAGGGAACTACCCTGGTCCAGTGCGCGACAAAACCCAAACGAATTCCGCCGCGGCCGGCGACCGACTGATCCGTGCCGGTGCCATCGTCTTTTTCCTCGGTGCGGTGGCCACACTCGTCACCGTGGTACCGCTGTTGCTCCACACGACGCCTTTTCCGACGTACATGTACCTCTTGAGCATGCTCATGGGCGTCGGATTCCTGCTCGCCGCCGGAGGCGTGCTCCAGTCCGTCGCCGCGGGGCGTCGTCAGGCGCGGGCCGGAAGGTAGTCCGAAAGCCATCGCGGGAACTCGGTGAGGTCGGCGAGCACGATGTCCGCCCCGGCGGCGCGCAGTTCGTCGGCGTCGCACGGGCCCGTCGCCACGGCGACCGACAGGGCCTCGGCGGTTCGGGCTCCGCGCACGTCTCCGACGTGGTCGCCGACGTAGACGCTCGCGCCCTCCTCGCGCAGCGCCTCCGCCTTCTGCTCGGCCCACAGGTTGCCGATCACCGCGTCGGCGTCGATGCCGAGGTGGGCGAGGTGCAGCTTCGCGTTGGGCTCGTACTTCGCGGTGACGACGACCGCCCGCCCACCCGCCGCGCGTACGGCCGCGATCGCCTCGGGGGCGCCGGGCATCGCGGGGGTCGCGGCGATGGCGATCGACGGGTACATCTCGCGGTACAGGTCGGCCATGGCGGGCACCTCGTCCGCCGGGAACCAGTTGATCAACTCGTCCCCGAGCGGCGGCCCGAGCCGGGTGACCACCAGATCGGCGTCGATGTACGTCCCCGTCCGCTCCGCCAGTGCCAGCATGGCGGCATGGATCCCGGGCCGGGAGTCGATGAGGGTCATGTCGAGGTCGAAGCCGACGGTCAGGGCGGGAAGGGCGGTGGGCCGGTCACTGTTCTGGGCGCGCGAGATCATATGGGCCATTGTGCCCAGTCGCTACGACAATCCCACCGGCCCACCGAACACCCGGCGGCCCTACCGCTGCCGCTGCGACCGCCACACCAGATACAGCGCCGACGCCACCGCCGCGCCCCGCACCACCCACGGCCAGGTCTCGGAGATCGCGGCGTTCATATGGCCCTGGGCGATGGGGGTGCCCCAGCGGCCGGTGTTCCTGCCCCACAGCCAGACGATGCCGGCCACGACGGCCGCCGTCGGCAGGCCGATCACCGCCGCCTTCGTCTCGGCGTCGGTCAGCCGCCGCGAGGCGTACGCGATGAGCCAACCCAGCAGCAGCGCGAACCAGTTGCCGAGTGCGGCGCCCACCACGAGCAGCGCGGCGGCGATCAGCAGGAGGGGGTTGGACCAGCGTCCGGCGGGGAGGCGGGGGACCATACGGCGGCGCCGGGCGGGGACCACCGAAGCCTGCTCGATCACCGGGGCGGTCGCCGGTACCGGTGCGGTCGGCGTCTCCTTCGGGGGTTCCTTGGGCGGCGGGGGCTTGAGGAGTTCGGGGATCTCGACCCCGCCGGTGAACCCGGGCACGCTGTCGCCGAGCGCGAATCCGTTGCCGCTCTCCACCCGCCACCAGTCGGGCTGCATGACGCTCGCGCCGAGTTCGGACGCGCTCGCGAGGTGCGGTGAGGAGGCGGAGTTGTCGGGCGGGGACGCCGGTTCGGGTGCGGACTTGGTGAGGCGGGTGCGCGGCAGCGGTACGACCCGGCGCAGGCCCTTGGGCCGTAGATCGTCCTCGTGGTCCCGTTGTACGGGGACGGAGGGCGTCGGTGTCCGGGGGACGCCGGCGCCGGTGCCGGCCGCGGTGACGACCGCCTCCGGGGTGCCGATGCCCTTGAGGATGCGCTGCACGGCGGCCGGTGTGTCCACGGTGGACCCGGCCCGGCGCCGGTCGATCTCGTTGCGCAGCTCGGACACGAGCCGCATCCGCACGACCGAGGGCAGCTGCCGTTGGTGCGCGACGTCACCGACGCGGCTCAGATACTCGTAGACGACCTGGTCGCTCTCGATACCCACGAAGTCCCCTCAGGGGCGGGTGCGTTGGATACCCCTCGGTGACAGACGTTACCGCCAGCAGGCCCGATGCCGGGAACCTCACGTCGTACGCGCTCCCCCACCGTCACCCCCACCCGCTACCGTGGGTCGGATGAGCACCCCGGCCACGCCGCCCCGTTCGCTCGCGGAGGCACTCCGAACCAGGGACGACGTCTCCCTGGCCGCGCTGCTGCGCAGCCGCCCCGACCTCATCACGCCCGTTCCCACCGACCTCACCCAGCTCGCCACCCGGGCCGGCACGCGCGGGTCGGTCGTGCGGGCGCTGGAGCGGCTGGACCGTTTCGCGCTGCAGACGGCGGAGGCGCTGGCCGTGGCGGCGGACCCGGCGCCGTACGACGTGCTGCTCGGGCTGATGGCGGGGGACGCGCGCGATCCGGCCGTCACCGACGCGCTGCCGCGCGCCCTGGCGACCCTGCGCGAGCAGGCGTTGGTGTGGGGCGCTGACGACCGGCTGCGGCTGGTGCGGACGGCGCTCGAGCTGCTGGCGCCGTCGCCGCAGCACCCGTCGCCGACCGGGCTCGGGCCCACGGTCGCGGAGGCCACGGCGGGGATGTCGCCGGGCCGGATCCAGGAGATCGTGACGGCGGTGGGCCTGCCCTCCACGCATGACTCCGTCTCCGCGGTGGCCGCGCTCACCAAGCTGTTCACGGCCCGGAGGCGGATGAAGGCGTTGCTCGCCGGTGCCCCCGAGGAGTCCCTGGAAGTGCTGAACCGGCTGGTCTGGGGGCCGCCCTACGGGCAGGTGACCGCCGAGCCCGCGGCCCGGCTGCGCTGGCTCATCGACCGGGGGCTGCTGCTGCCCACCGCGCCCGGCACGGTCGTGCTCCCCCGTGAGGTGGCCCTGCATCTGCGGGCCGGGCGCGCGCACCGCGCGGCGGAGCCGGTGGCTCCGGCGGTCGAGGCGAAGGCGACGCACCGTCCACAGGTTGTGGACACGACGGCGGCCGGGCAGGCGTACACCGCGCTGGCGACGGTCGAGGAGCTGCTGAAGGACTGGGACGAGGGCGGGCCGACGGTCATGCGCGCGGGCGGCCTCAGCGTCCGTGACCTGAAGCGGACGGCGGTCGCGCTGGATGTCGCGGAGCCCGTCGCCGCGTTCTGGGTCGAACTCGCCTACGCGGCGGGCCTGTTGGCCTCCGACGGCGAGACGGACGAACGGTACGCGGCGACCCCGGCCCACGACGAGTGGCTGGAGCAGCCCGCCGCGCAGCGCTGGGCCCGGCTCGCGGAGGCGTGGCTCACGGCGACCCGGACGTCGGGGCTGGTGGGCGGGCGGGACGGGAAGGACCGGACGTTGTCCGCGCTGGGCCCGGGGCTGGACCGGTCGGCGGCTCCGGAGGTACGGCACCGGGTGCTGGGCTTGCTCGCCGGGCTCCCTGAGGGGGCCTCGCCGTCCGCCGAGTCCGTGTTGGCGCGGTTGCGGTGGGAGCGGCCGGTTCGGGGGGCGGGGGGTGCGCAGGCGGGTCCGCAGGAGGGCGACGATCTGCGTAGTCGGCTTGCCCGGTGGACGTTGAGCGAGGCGGAGATGTTGGGGGTGACGGGGCGGGGGGCCCTGTCGGCGCAGGGGCGGGCGTTGTTGGGGCTGCGGGGCGCGGTGGCGGGTGGCAGAGGTAGTGGCAGTGGCAGAGGTGTGGAGGGCGGGGGTGGGGGTGGCGGGCTCGCGGTGGCCGGCTTTTCCGGCGTCGCCAACCCCTCAGACCCCTCAGCCCCGTCAGCCCCGTCCGATCCCTCCGGCCCCGGCGACAAGCTCCCCGTCCATCATCACCACCGCCCGCCCGCTTCCCTCCAACCCCTCTCCCCCGCCGAGCAGGCCACGGCGAGTGCCGCCGCCGCTCGTCTCCTCGCGCCGCTTCTCCCCGAGCCCTTGGACCATGTCCTGCTCCAGGCGGACCTGACGGCGGTGGCGCCGGGCCCGTTGGAGCGGCCGTTGGCGGACATGTTGGACGTGCTCGCGGACGTGGAGTCGAAGGGCGGGGCGACGGTCTACCGCTTCACGCCGGGTTCGGTGCGCCGCGCGCTGGACGCGGGCCGTTCCGCTTCCGACCTGCACGACTTCCTGACCGCGCACTCCCGTACGCCGGTTCCGCAGCCCCTCGCCTATCTGATCGACGACGTGGCCCGCAGACACGGCCATCTGCGGATCGGCGCGGCCTCGGCGTACGTGCGCTGCGACGACGACGCCGTGCTCTCCGAGATCCTGGCCGACAAACGGTCCGCGGGCCTGCGGCTGCGCCGCCTCGCGCCGACGGTGCTGGCCGCGCAGGCCGACCCGGCGGCGCTGCTGGACGGGCTGCGCGCGATGGGTTTCGCGCCGGCCGCCGAGTCCGCCGACGGCGATGTCGTCATCACCCGGGCCCACGCCCACCGCAGCCCGCCCCGCACGGCCCCGGAACCGGTGCCGGACGGCCCGCCGACCCCGGACACCACGCTCCTGTCGGCGGCCATCCGCGCGATCAGGGCGGGCGACCGCGCCTCCACGACACCCCTCAAATCGACCCCGTCGCCGAACGGCGAACTCCCCCGCACCAGTTCGGCCGAGACCCTCGCCACCATGCAGGCCGCCGTCCTCACCGGCGACACCCTCTGGATCGGCTACGTCAACGCCGAGGGCACCGCGAGCCAGCGCGTCATCGCCCCGATCCGCGTGGAGGGCGGCTTCGTCACCGCGTACGACCACACTGCGGACGAGGTACGGACGTATCCGCTGCACCGGGTGACGGGGGTGGCGGAGCTGGCGGAGGGGTAGGTGGTTGAAAAAGTGTGACACTTTTCGCCGAAGTGTCACACTTTCGCGGCGAGGGTGCCCCGGACCGGCTCGCTTCAGCTCAGGTAGCGGGCCAGTGCCTCGACGGAGTCCGCCACGAACGTCGGACGCCGGGCCATCTCCCGCAGCTCGTCCTCCGTGACCCACGCGTGCCAGGCGATCTCGTCCGGGTCGGGGGTGATGTCCTCATCGACCACCGCTTCATGAAGGCCCAGCCAGTACGGGCTGATCTCGCCCCGGCACAGGTACTTGAAGGCGAACCGGACCGGCGCCCGCACCCCGAGTTCCTCGGTGAGTTCGCGGGCCGCCGCCTCCTCGTAGGACTCCCCGACCTCCGCCGCGCCGCCGACCATGAAGTTGTACTGCCCCGGGAACCGGGACATGTCCGCCGCCCGCCGGTGCACCAGGAACCGGCCCGCCCCGTCCCGGCACACGATCGTCGCGACGCGGTGCAGCCAGTGGTGCGTGATGGCCTCGCCCCGATCCACGACCCCGAGCACCCGGTCCTGCTCGTCGACCCGCTCCACCAGTTCGCCCATGGCCTCCACCCTCAGCTCTCCCATGACCCCACCCTCTCAGCACCCCGCCGTGATCATCGACCGGTAGTGCACACTGGACGTTTGGCCGTCCCGAGTCCTCCAGGCCCGGCGAGCCCCGCAGAAAGGCAGTCGCGCGTGAATGGCCCCCTCATCGTCCAGTCCGACAAGACCCTGCTCCTTGAGGTCGATCACGAGCGAGCCGACGAGTGCCGGCGCGCCATCGCGCCGTTCGCCGAGCTGGAGCGGGCGCCCGAGCACATCCACACGTACCGGGTGACGCCGCTGGGGCTGTGGAACGCGCGGGCCGCCGGGCACGACGCCGAGCAGGTCGTGGACGCGCTGGTGGAGTACAGCCGGTATCCCGTGCCGCACGCGCTGCTCGTGGACATCGCCGAGACCATGGACCGGTACGGCCGGCTGACGCTGAGCAAGCACCCGGCGCACGGGCTCGTGCTCACCACCACCGACCGGCCTGTGCTGGAGGAGATCCTGCGCTCGAAGCGGGTCGCTCCGCTCGTCGGCAACCGGCTCGACCCCGACACCGTGGCCGTGCACCCCTCCGAGCGCGGGCAGATCAAGCAGGTGCTGCTGAAGCTGGGCTGGCCGGCCGAGGACCTCGCCGGGTACGTCGACGGTGAGGCGCACGCGATCGAGCTGGACGAGGACGGGTGGGCGCTGCGGCCGTATCAGAAGCAGGCCGTGGAGAACTTCTGGCACGGTGGCAGTGGTGTCGTCGTGCTGCCCTGTGGAGCCGGGAAGACCCTCGTCGGCGCCGGGGCCATGGCGCAGGCCAAGTCGACCACGCTGATCCTCGTCACCAACACCGTCTCCGCCCGGCAGTGGAAGCACGAGCTGATCAAGCGGACCTCGCTCACCGAGGAGGAGATCGGCGAGTACAGCGGGACGCGGAAGGAGATCCGGCCCGTCACCATCGCCACCTACCAGGTGCTGACCACGCGGCGGAAGGGGATCTACCCCCACCTGGAGCTCTTCGACTCCCGCGACTGGGGGCTCATCCTCTACGACGAGGTGCACCTGCTGCCCGCGCCCGTCTTCAAGTTCACGGCGGATCTGCAGGCACGACGGCGACTGGGCCTGACCGCGACCCTCGTGCGTGAGGACGGACGCGAGTCGGACGTGTTCTCCCTCATCGGGCCGAAGCGGTTCGACGCGCCCTGGAAGGAGATCGAGGCGCAGGGATACATCGCGCCCGCCGACTGTGTCGAGGTGCGCGTCAATCTCACGGAGTCCGAGCGGCTCGCGTACGCCACCGCCGAGGCCGAGGAGAAGTACCGCTTCTGTGCGACCACCGCGACGAAGCGGAAGGTCACGGAGGCGATCGTGCGCCGGTTCGCCGGTCAGCAGATCCTTGTCATCGGGCAGTACATCGACCAACTCGACGAGCTGGGCGAGCACTTGAACGCGCCCGTGATCAAGGGCGAGACCTCCAACGCCCAGCGGGAGAAGCTCTTCGGGGCCTTCCGCGAGGGTGAGATCAGCGTGCTCGTGGTGTCCAAGGTCGCGAACTTCTCCATCGACCTGCCGGAGGCCACCGTCGCCATCCAGGTGTCGGGCACGTTCGGCTCGCGTCAGGAGGAGGCTCAGCGGCTGGGCCGCGTGCTGCGGCCGAAGGCCGACGGGCACCAGGCCCACTTCTACTCCGTCGTCGCGCGCGACACGATCGACCAGGACTTCGCCGCCCACCGCCAGCGCTTCCTCGCGGAACAGGGGTACGCCTACCGGATCATGGACGCGGACGAGATCCTCGCGGAGAACTGAGCACCCGCCGTAGGTGACCCCGGCGGTCACTTACGGCGGACACCCGCTTCCTCGCCGTACTCGCCGAGGACGACCACGCTGAACGCGGCGCCCGCGAACACTTTTATCGCGCGCAGGGCATTGCCGAGGCGATGGGGGTGGCTGCCGCCGGCGACCGGTGTGGCACCGGACGGGCGGACGGGGACCGGGGTGATGGTTGCTGCGCTCATGACTCCATGGTGCGTCTTGGGACATAAGGGCGGCATCGGTCCAGAGAGCCAACCTGCGGGCCGCCCGTGTACGCCTCCGGGTGGACCCGTTCCCCTCCTGGGTGGAGGGGGCGTCCCCTAGGGGATGAAAAACGATTGGCCCTCACCAGGCCCCCCTCACTAGAATCTTCGCTCTTGCCCGCCTCCCCGCAGGGAGTGCCACCGCCCGGACGGAAACCGGTCGGTATCCCACTTAGGTCTTCCGGAGGCACCCCCTTGTCCACGCCCACCGACGATCCGCTCTCCCGCGAGCGCTCCCACCTGGCCTCCTCCCGTTCCGCGCTGCGCGCCATGCGCGAGGACGTCGAGTCGCTCGACATCAAGGACGTCACGGCGAACTGGGTCAACGCCGCGGTCCTCTCCCGCCAGATCGACGACCGCATCAAGGCGCTGGCCGACCTGAGCGACACCCCGCTGTTCTTCGGCCGGCTGAACTACCTGCACGCACCCGGCGCCGAGCAGGCCGAGGGCGCGGCGGGAGAGCAGTTCTACATCGGGCGCCGGCATGTGCACGACGCCGACGGCGACCCGATGGTCATCGACTGGCGCGCGCCGGTCTCGCAGCCGTTCTACCGGGCGTCCAAGAAGGACCCGCTGGACGTCTCGCTGCGCCGCCGCTTCGGTTACACGGGCGGCGACCTCACGGCGTACGAGGACGAGCACCTCATGGACCCCGCCGAGGCCGCCGCCACCAGCAAGCTGCTGCAACAGGAGATCGAGCGGCCCCGCGTCGGCCCGATGCGCGACATCGTCGCGACCATCCAGCCCGAGCAGGACGAGATCGTACGGTCCGGTCTCGGCGGGACGGTGTGCGTGCAGGGAGGCCCGGGTACCGGAAAGACCGCCGTCGGCCTGCACCGGGTCGCCTACCTCCTCTACGCCCACCGTGAGCGGCTCGCCCGCACCGGCACGCTCGTCATCGGGCCGAACAAGTCCTTCCTGCACTACATCGAGCAAGTCCTGCCCGCGCTGGGCGAGTTGACGGTCCGCCAGGGCACGGTGGACGACCTGGTCGCCCACGTCGAGGTGCGCGGCACCGACGAGGCACCGGCCGCCGTCATCAAGGGCGACGCGCGCATGGCCGAAGTCCTCCGCCGGGCCATCTACTCGCACGTGACCATCCCCACCGAGCCGGTGATGGTGGTGCGCGGCTCGCGCCGCTGGCGGGTCCCGGCGTACGAACTCGAAGCCATCGTGCGGGAGTTGCTCGACCGCGACATCCGCTACGGTGCCGCCCGCGAGGCGCTGCCGCAGCGCATCGCGCATGTCGTGCTGGTGCAGATGGAGCGGTCCGGGGAGGCGCCGGACGACCGGGTGCAGGACGCCGTGGCCCGCAACGCGGCGGTGAAGGCGGCCGTCAAGGCGATGTGGCCGCCGGTCGAGCCCGCGAAACTCGTGCTGCGGCTGCTCAGCGACGCCGACTTCCTCGCCGCGCACGCGGACGGGATCCTCGACGAGGACGAGCAGAAGACGATCCTCTGGGCGAAGGCGGTCCGGAGCGTGAAGGCCGCCAAGTGGTCTGCCCCGGATGCCGTGTTGATCGACGAGGCGACCGACCTCGTCCAGCGGACGCACTCGCTCGGGCATGTCGTGCTCGACGAGGCGCAGGACCTCTCCCCGATGCAGTACCGGGCGGTGGGCCGCCGCTGCACCACCGGTTCCGCGACCGTCCTCGGCGACCTGGCGCAGGGCACCACGCCCTGGGCGACCCGGAGTTGGGACGAAGCGCTGGCCCACCTCGGCAAGTCGGACGGCGTGATCGAGGAGTTGACGGCCGGTTTCCGCGTGCCGACGGACGTCATCACGTACGCCTCCCGGCTCCTCCCCCACATCGCCCCGGGGCTGACCCCGGTCGCCTCGGTCCGTGAGAACCCGGGCTTCTTCGACCTCCGGGAGACGGTCGACACCGCTGAAGTGGTCGCCGCCTGCGAGGAGTTGCTGCGCAACGAGGGGTCGACGGGCCTGATCGCCGCCGATGCCAGGATCCCGGCGCTGGCAGAAGCCCTCACCGCGGCGGGCATCGGCTACATCGACCCGGGTGAGGAGACGACCGTAGAGACCCGTCTGACCCTCGTCCCGGCGTCGCTCGCGAAGGGGCTGGAGTACGACTACGTGGTCCTCGACGAGCCGCAGGCCGTGGTCGACGGCGAACCGGACGAACGCACCGGCCTGCGGCGCCTGTACGTGGCTCTGACCCGAGCGGTCTCGGGCCTGATCGTCACGCACGCGGCCCCGCTGCCGTCCCAACTCGCCTGAGCGGAAAGGGCTGTTGAGGGAGAGGGTGGTTCAGGCTCCGTCGAGGACCGCCCGCCACTCGGCCACCGCCGTCGCCGACACCGGCCGTTCCCAGCCCGCCGGGCGGGCGGCCCCGCCGATGTGGAAGGCGTCGACTCCGGCGGCGAGCAGGGTCGGTACGTGGTCGAGGCGCAGGCCGCCGCCGACCAGGATGCGCTGCTCGTAGCCCGGTTCGCCGCGCAGGGCCGCCTCGCGGAGCAGCGTGGGGAGGCCGTCGTCGACGCCGTCCGCCGAGCCGGCGGTGAGGTAGGCGTCCAGGCCCGGCAGGTCCGCGAGCTGCTTACGCAGGGCGTCGCGGTCGGCGGCGCGGTCGATCGCGCGGTGGAACGTCCAGGCGCAGCCGTCCAGTTCGGCGACGACGCGTTCCACCGCGTCCAGGTCGACGCAGCCGTCCGGGCCGAGGAAGCCGAGCACGAACTGGTCGGCGCCGGCGGTCCGCAACTCCCCGGCGACCCGCACCAGCCGGTCCACGTCGCCCGCGGCGAACCCGTCCGCGAGGCGCAGCATCACGCGCAGGTCGATGTCGACGGCGGCGCGGATCGCGGCGAAGGTCTCCACCGGCGGGGTGAGCCCGTCGGCCGCCATGTCGGTGACCAGTTCGAGACGGTCCGCGCCTCCGGCCTGGGCGGCGATCGCGTCCTCGGCGCCGAGGGCGATCACCTCCAGGACTGCACGCGTGCTCATAGGACCCCTTCCGTCGTGTTCCCTGGAGCGGCTACAGGTCTAGTCCAATATCCAGGGTACGCGGGAGGTCAGGGGGCCGCGAGATCACCCCCGTCGGCGCGCGTCGCCGAGCGTCACCGGGCATCCGTCACCCGCCGTCAGCCACCGTCAGCCACCGTCAGCCGCCGAAGATGTTCAGCTCGGCCGGTTCCGCGCCGGCCAGCTCGTATCCGGTGCCGGCCGGCACCGGGCGTCCCGAGTACAGGCGTACGAGCGTGGGCGCGTCGCCGATGTAGCGCGCCGGGGTCAGCTCGCCCGACAGGTCGCCCAGGCGCAGCGGATCGTCCAGATCGTCGAGGTCGGCGTGCAGAGGCCGGTGGTTTTTCTGACGGGTCACGAGGCCGAGAAGGGTGAGAGCGGACCCCAGCCCCGCGCCACCGTAGGCGCCGGGAACCCCGAGGACGTCCCGTACGTCACCGGCGTGCACCCTCTCCCACTGCCCAAAAGGCGTGGGGGGACCCCCAGCCGAGCGCGACCACGTCCAGTGCGCCGCCCGCGCGGGCGGCGCACTGGACGTGGTCATGCCCCGCTCCAGTTCGTCGACGACCTGCGCGTTCGTCCAGTCGGCCCGCTCCGCGATGTCCCGGTCGTTGGCGGCCTGCGAGAACACGCCCTCCTCGAACCGCCGCTCCACCACCCGCGTCAGCGCGGCCGAGCAGTGCGCGAGCACATCCCGCACGGTCCAGCCCGGACACGCGAGGGTCGCCAGCGCGAAGTCCGCGTCGGGGCGGGAGCGCAGGAGCGGGATCAGCGCGTCGCACTCGGCGGTCAGGAGGCGACCGGGGAGTTCGGGGTCACATACGTCGTGTGCTGTGTCGGCGTAAGTCATGCGTTCCACGCCAGGGGCGCGGGCGGGGGAGGAAAATAAGGGGCATGGCCGATCTCGACGCCCTCCGCGCCCGCTGGACCCGCGCCCTCGAAGGCGCCCGCACATCTACCGACGGCCCAGACCCGTCGCCGTACGCCGAGAACCTCCTCGCCCGCTGGCAGGAGCCGCAACGGCACTACCACACGCTCACGCACCTCACCTCGGTCCTCGACCACGTCGACGTGCTGGAGAAGCACGCCGAGGATCCGGACGTCGTACGGCTCGCGGCCTGGTTCCACGACGCGGTGTATCTGCCGGACCGTTCCGAGAACGAGGAGCGGTCCGCGCGGCTCGCGGAGCGGGCGCTGGCAGAGGCGGGTGTGCCGGAGGACCGGGTCGTGGAAGTCGCCCGGTTGGTACGGCTCACCGTCACGCACGATCCCGCCGACGACGACCGCGACGGCCAGGTGCTGTGCGACGCGGACCTCGCGATCCTGGCCGCGCCGCCGTCGGCGTACGCGAGCTATACCGCGGCCGTCCGCGAGGAGTACCACTTCGTGCCCAACGACGCCTTCCGGGACGGCCGTTCGGCGATCCTGCGCCAACTGCTCGATCTGCCACGGCTGTTCAGGACGCCGTACGGGGCCGCGGAATGGGAGGCGACGGCGCGCTACAACCTGGCGGCGGAGCTGGAGCTGCTGGCTTCGGCAGGCCCAAGTGGCGAGTGAGGAAGGCGGAGAGGGCCTGGCGGAGGGCGTCCTGACCGGCTGAACTGCGCACGGCGTGACCGTCGTTGGGGAGGACCAGCTCCTCGACCTCTCCGCCCGCCGCGCGGCGAGCCCCTACGAACGCCTCGATGCCGGCCGCGTCGACGCGCGGGTCGTGCGCGCCGCGTACGACCAACGCCGGTCCGCGCATATCCGTGACGCGGTGCAGCGGCGACCGCTGCCTCAACTCCCCCTCCGACAACCGACTCCAGCCGATCTGCTTGTCCCACAGGGCCCGCATCCGGCGCCAGTACGGCCCGTCCGCCCAGTCGGAGGAGGCGAGGTCGACGAGTGGGTTCACGGCGACGGCGCAGCGGAAACGGGGGTCGGTGAGGGCGAGCAGGGAGGCGTAGCCGCCGTAGGAACCGCCGTACGCGGCGATCCGCTCCGGATCGCACAGCCCCCGCTCGACGACGGCGTCCACCGCGTCGTACAGGTCCTGCTGCATCTGGGCGCCCCACTCGCCGTCGCCGAGATCGCGGAAGGCGCGCCCATAGCCGCTGGAACCGCGGTAGTTGACGCGCAGGACTGCCAGGCCGGCGGTCGCGAGCCGAGTCGCCTCGGGGTCATGGCGCCAGCGGTCGCGGGCCCACGGTCCGCCGTGGATACGGAGGATGAGGGGCGGCGGGGCTACGGCGGCCGGGGGCAGGGTCAGGTAGGCGGTGAGGGGGTGGCCGTCGGAGGCGGTGAGGGTGAGAGTAAGGGTGAGGGCGGTGGTGCGGGGGCCTTCGGCGGGCGGCTTCTCAGGTTCTTCCGGTTCCTTCGGTTCTTCCGGTTCCTTCGGTTCCTTCGGCTGGAGTACTACGGCCGTCCCCTCCTCTCGGTCGTAGACGTAGTGGCGTGGTGGGCGGGCCGGGTCGTGGGCGGCGAGGAGCCAGCGGGTGTCGGCGGTGTCGTGGCCGAGGAGTTCGAGGTCGCCGGGGATGTGGGTGGCGGCGCGGGCGAGGTCGCGGGCGTAGGCGGGGTCGGCGCAGGTGTGGTGGCGGTGGGCCGCGTGGTGGAGGGCGGCGCGGGGGGTGCCGTCCGGGGCGAGCCAGGCGGTGGTGATGTCGTACGGGGGTGGCGCGGCGAGGAGGGTGCGGGGGGTGCCTCCGGTGCGGGGGGTGCCTCCGGTGCCGGTGTGGACGGCGGCTATCCGGACGGCGTCGGCCTGGTACGCGGTCAGCAGCAGTACCTCGCCGGTGGACGGGTGGATGCCGAGGAGGCGGGTGTCCGGGGCGTCGTCGAGGGGGAGGTCGAGGAGCGGCTGCCAGTCGTGGCCGTCCGTCGTGGTGAGCAGGCGGAGGGTGCCGTCGGGGAGGCCCACGAGGCAGGCGCGGCAGGCGAGTTGGGCGTCGAAGGCCCAGTCTCGGGTGCCGGGTGGGCAGTGGGCGAGTTGGTGGGCGGGGGCGGAGGCGTGGGCGTGGGCGTGGGCAGGGGCCAGGGGGAGGTACCAGGGGTGGAGTGCGTGGTCGCCTCGGCGGCGGACGGCTGTGGCCATGGCGTGCGGGTGGGTGGGCGAGGTCCAGATGCCGCGTACCTGGAGGGTGTTCTCGGGGGCCAGGGGCAGGGCCGTGCCGTCCGTGAGGCGCAGGGCGTGCGGGGTGAAGCGTTCGCGGCCGGTCGTTTCCGTGATGAGCAGCAAGTGGGCGTTGTCCGGGGCCCATTGGAGAGCGTGGAGGGAGCCGGGGGGTAGGGGGAGCAGGGCACGTATGTCACCGGTGGCGGGCGTGGTGACGGTGACGGTGCCGGCGGCGTCGACGTACGCCACGGAACGCCCGTCCGGGGAGAGGGTGGGGACGGGGGTGGTCATGGGCGCCGCCTAGGAGCTCGGGGGGTTCTGTTTTGGGGCGGGTGCGGGTTCGTTGTGGCTGATCGCGCAGTTCCCCGCGCCCCTGGGGGTGGGGGGTGGGCTGGGTTTTGAAGGGGCGCGGGGCT
Organism: Streptomyces prunicolor; assembly: GCF_045162825.1. Lineage (NCBI taxonomy): Bacteria > Bacillati > Actinomycetota > Actinomycetes > Kitasatosporales > Streptomycetaceae > Streptomyces > Streptomyces prunicolor. The sequence continues at coordinate 4,796,568 of NZ_CP108676.1, forward strand.
GTGTCCACGGGCCGCCCTTCTGAACGAGCCGCGTGTTACGAAGGGGCGCGGGGAACTGCGCGACAAGCCACGACGCACCCGCAGCCAACCCGAAACAGAATCCCCCAGGGGGCGCGAGGAACTGCGCGACCAGCCACGACGGACCCGCAGCCGCCCCTCGAACGTGGACCCCCGAGCTCCTGGGCGAACACGACAGCGCGGCGTACTCATGCCCTCGCCCCCGGCCCCAGCATCTGCCGAACCGCCCACTCCGTCACCGCCGCCCGGACCACCCAGTACCCCAACACCCCACCGAACGCCCCCGTCAGCCCCCACCCCACCCGCACCGCCACCCACGCCAACGGAAGTTGGACCACCCAGGACGCCACCGTGTTGGCGACCATGTCCGCCCGGGTGTTCCGCAGGGCGCGCAGCGCGGCCGTGTTGCTCACGGTCACGGCGACGAGCGGGAGACTCGCGGCGACCAGCAGGGTCGCGTCCACGGCGGCGGAGACGACGGCCGGGTCGCCGGTGAACAGGCGCAGGACGGGGCGTACGGCGACCGCGAGCCCACCCGCCGCCACAGTCAGCGCGCCGGTGACGAGGACACGGTTCGCCCGCCAGTGGTCCCGGACGGCATCCGGACAACCCCCGCCCGCCGCCCGGGACATGAGAACCCCGGCCGCCCCCGAGAAGGCGTTGGACAGCATGAAGACGAGGAGCACCAGCTGGAACACCACACGGGAGGCGGCCAGTTCGGTGAGCGACAGCAGTCCGATCGCCGCGAAGAAGGCGAAGGACGCGAGGTAGTCCACCGCCATGGACACCATCGCGGGCCACGCCAACTCCCAGCTCGCACGCGCCGATTGCCGGTCCCAAGACGTCGTACGCCAGGTGCCCAGCCAGTCCCACAGGCCCGCCCGACGTAGGAGTACTACTTGGAGGGCGCCCGCGCAGAGGAGGGAGAGGGTGACTCCCAGGCCGTTCCCGGCGGCGCCCAGCGCGGGCAGCGGGCCGATGCCGTAGATCAACGCCCAGCTCACCAACAGGTTCACGGGCATGGCGACGCAGTTGGTGAGGAGCGTGAGCCGGGTTCTTTTCGCCGCCTGGAGGGTGATCGTGCCGACGGCGGAGAGTACGGCCAGCGGCAACCCGGGCGCGCGGGCCCGGAGATAGGCCGCACCGGCCGCGACGGCCGCCGGGTCGTGCACGGTGAGGGCGACCAGGGGACGGGCAGCGAAGACCAACACCAAGGCGGCCAGCACCGCCAGCGCGCCCACCGGGCGCAGCGACGCGTGCAACGCCCTTACCGCAGCGGGCCGTTCACCCGCGCCCAGGTGCCGGGCACACAGCACCTGGTAGCCCGTGACCCCGGCCAGCAACACCCCAAGTGCCAGTTCTACGACCACGATCGCTCCGGCGACCCCCGCCAGCGCCGTCGAGCTGTAGTGCCCGGTGAGCGCGAGGCTGATGAGGTCGCCGGCCCGGGAGACGGAGGTCGCGAGGACGGCGGGGAGCGCCAACTCCAGGAGTGGGCGGGCCTGTTGGCGTAGCCGGCCGCCCCGGGAGACGGGCTCCACCGCGTCCGGTGCGGTGCTCATTTCACGGTGCTCATTTCACGCGCGTCCGGGTGCCGTGCCGGGGATCGGGGCCCATGGTCAGCGTGTAAATGGTCGCCTGGCGGACGGGGTCCAGGCCCAGCAGCTCCTCGATCAGCCCGTCCCGTACCGCCGGGGTGACCAACGTGCCCAGCCCATGCGTGTCGGCGAGCAGGAGGAGGCGCTGCGCCAGGTGACCGGACTCGATGTACAGGTTGCGCAGGGCGCGTTCGTGCCGGTAGCGGAACTGGTACTGCTCGAAGTCCGCGACCATGACCAGCGTGAACCCGGCGGTCAGCGGCCAGGGCGAGCCGTAGAACACCTCCCGCATGGCGCCCCGGTGGTCGCCGGGGCGGATCTCGGTCAACTCCGGTTCGGCGGGGGCCAGATCGAGGTGCCAGACGCCGGGGTCGATGCCGTCGACGTTGTACGTCAGGACGTAGAAGTCGAAGGCCGTACCGAAGGACCGGAGCAGTTCCCTGGGGTCGTCCTCGCCGGTGCGGCGCTGGTTGGCGGCGACCGTGGCGAGGCCGGTGCGCAGGATCTGGGAGAGCGCGCCGGCGGGGGTGGGCCGGGGTAGGTAACTGCGCACCGAGCGACGGGTCAGCAGGGCTGTGCCGAGGCTGCGGTCGGGGTCTCCCGGCACCGGCTCGGGCAGCGGTACGCGGCGGCCGTCCGGGCGTATGCGGGGCGGGAGTCGGTCACCGCCGCCGTATCCGGAGAGCACCTCGCGGCGGGTGTCGACGGCGTCGGGGCCGGAGTCGGCGTACGGGAGGTCGCGGGAGAGGAGGTGGTATTCGAGGGACGGGCGCCAGCGCCGCCGGTGCCAGAACTCCACCAGTTCCTCGGCGGGTTGGGGCGCGGCCCCGGCACCGGCCAGCCAGGAGGCGAGGGCACCGGTCCCCTCCGGCGGGGCGCCCGCGGCGATCGTACGGGCCAGGGTGCGCCGGTCGACGTACCCGCGGCGGCGGCCCGCCAGGTCCTGGACGTGCACACCGTCCCGCGGACTGAGCCCGCCGCCGATGCGCAGCATGGGTGGGAGGGCGGACGCGTTGGACATGGGGCTGCTCCTTTCAAGTCCTTGCGGGAGGGGGTGGGGTGGGACAACTGGGCTGCGCGGCAAGGGAGTCAGGGGATCAGAAGAGGGCGTCAGCCCAGAGCCACCGTTGCGATCAGGCCCTCCGTCAAGCCGTCCACGCCGATCATCCGCTCGACCCCGGACTCCAGGTCGCCGTACGCGGGGAAGGCCGGGATGCCGAAGCCCTCGGCGAGTTGGGTCACGGTGGAGGCGATGTGGCCGACGTCCATGTGGATGCTGCGGTAGGTGCGGGGCTCGCGGTAGCGCCACATGTTGCGGCGGAACACGGAGGTCAGGACGAGCAGGCAGCGCACGTCGAAGGCGGGGCGGGTGGTGCTGGCCCGGAAGACGCGGCGGAACTCCTCGGAGTCCGGGTCCGGGGCGGGGACGGGCAGCCGCACCAGCGCGTGCAGTCCGCCGTGCACGTGGTACCAGCCGGGTTCGACGCCGTCGACGTCGAGGACGGCGAGATAGCCCTCGGTGGGATGGCGTCGGCCGCCGGACGGGCTGGTGCGGGTGAGGTAGTCGGCGGAGCCGGGGGCACGGCTGCGGGTCGTCTCGACGATGCCGAGGGCGAGCGCGGCGATCGTGAGGAGTTCGGGCCGGTCGAGGTGGCGGGTGCGGCCCGCGTCCGTGCCGACGGGCATGGGGGCGAGGTCCGGGGAGAGTTCGGGGAGCGGTATCCGTTCCGCCGAAGCGGGCTCCTTGAAACGGTCGTCGTCGATTCCCTCGTCCCGGTACCGGTGAATTCGCTCCCGGTCTACCGCTATTCCCTTGCTGTAATCGACCCCGGGGAAATCATGCGCGGCGAGATGATATTCGGCCGCCATGCGCCAGCCTTTCTCCTCCCACCGCCGGAACACCTCCTGCCCCCACTGGTAGCGCGAGGTGTCGAGGTAGGAGTCGTCGACGATGAGGTCGGCCTTCTCCATCGCGGCGACGACGGCCTCGGCGCGCTCGGGCGGTACGCCGAGTTCGGCGGCGGCCTCCTCGGCCAGCAGCCGCCGTTCCCGCGGTCGGCCCGCGAGGACGAGCACGGCCGCCTCCTGCGCGCCCAGTTTGAAGGATCGCCTGGTCAGCAGGTCGTCGGCGATCCACTGGCCGGCCGCGCCCGGTCGGGGCGTCAGCCGGATGAACTCACTCGCCCGTACGGACTCACTCGCTGGTACGGACTCACTCGCTGGTACAGACACGGTCACCCCTGGACTGGGGCTCCGGCGCCCGGGGAAACGCATCCCCCGGGACACCGGAGCGGGCACAGAATTAGTCGACGTTCGGACCCTGGAGCAGCATGGGCTCGTAGGACTCGACCTCTTCGATCTCGACGATCTCGATGGCCTCGACGATGTTCTCCATGGGAAACCTCCTGGATTTTCGGCACTTTGCCTTTTCGCCACCGGCTGTTCGGCGACAACGAAATGATCACCCGGAAATGAGGGGTCCGGCAAGCGCCCCCTTTCTCCAGCCCTGGAATAACCAGAGAGAATGCAAAGGGGCGGCCATTCGTACTTGTGAGTTACCTTTCGACGGCCATTGAGGGCAGGACCCGAACATCCTTATATGCACCATTTGCCGGTATCCCCCAGCAGGTCGACGCCGGTCCCCGGTGAAGCCAAAGCGCTCGAATGATCAAATCACTGTCACGTGCGGTTGGTGAATGCTTTAACCAAGACGGGCGCCGGACCCGGCCCGTATGCTCGCCGCCATGGGGACCACGGGCGCACACCAGGTGGAAGAGGCCGTCGCGAGCTGTCTCGCGCTGCTGGGGACGGCGACGGACCGGGACTGGGACGGGGTGAAGGCCGGCCGACTGGAGTGGAGTTGCCGGCACACCGCCGAGCACATCGCCGACGATCTCATCTCGTACGCGGGGCAGTTGGCCGGTCGCGCGCAGCACGCGTACGTCCCCTTCGAGCTCTCCCTCGACGACGGCACCGACAACTCCGGTGTCCTGGACGTGATCCGGACGACCGGCGCCCTGCTCGCCGCCGCGATCCGCACCACACCGCGCGAGGTGCGCGCCTTCCACCCGTACCCGTTCCGCAGCGCGGACCGCGAGGGCTTCGCCGCGATGGGCACCGCCGAGGTGCTGCTGCACACCCACGACATCGCCGAGGGCCTGGGCCTGACGTACCAACCCGCCCCCGAGATCAGCGAGTTCGTGCTCGGCCGGATCTTCCCGCACGTCCGCCCCGGCGCCGACCACTGGCGCACCCTGCTGTGGGCGACCGGCCGCGCCGAACTCCCCGGCCGCGCCCCCGTCACCGACTGGCGCTGGAGCAACAACCTCGTCCACACCACCGACCGCCTCACCCTCCAGGGCATCACCCCCAGGTCCGCCGGCGACCTGGTCGCCGGCGGCGACGGCGGGTTCGAGTGGATCGAGGGCGGCCCCTACCAGGGCACCCGAGAGGCCTCGACCTTCCTGCTGAAGGCCTACGTATCGGGCGTGCACCGCCCGGAGTTCGGCGTGTTCGCCCTGGTCCGCCGTGAGGACGGCCGCGCAGTCGGCGGCATGGGCTTCCACGGCGTCCCCGACGAGGAGGGCCGCACGGAGATCGGCTACGACCTGGCGGAGGGCGCCCGCGGCCAGGGCTACGCGACGGAGGCGCTGCGCGCGCTCTCGGAGTGGGCGCTGGCCCGGGACGACGTACGCACCGTCTTCGCGATGATCGAACGGGACAACCTCGCGTCGCAGGCCGTGGTCACCCGGGCGGGGTTCAAGAAGGTGAGCGAGGAGGACGAGGAGTTCGGTTACGAACTCGGGCGCTGAGCAAGGCCGTTCGGCTTCGGGGTACGAACTCCGTTACTGTGCGCGCCCCTTGGGCCTGCGCAACCCCGCCGCAGTCAGCAGCCGGACCACCTCCCGGCTCCTCACCTCCACCGCGCCGGCGGCCACCATGGCCGCGTAACGATGCGACGGAATGTCGTAGTGATCGCGCTCGAAGGCCCGGCGCGGTACGCCCAACTCCTCGGCGAACAGGTGGAGTTCGTCGTACGAGACATCGCTGACGAGGTGGGACCAGAGGCGTCCGTGCCCCGGCCAGGTCGGCGGGTCGATGTACACGGTCACAGGGAGCCCAGGTTTCCCACGGCCGCGACCTTCACGCCCGCCTGGTGGCAGACCCAGTGCGGGTCGGGTCCGAGCTCCGGTTCGACCTCCAGGGCGTGCGGGTCGCCGGACGCGCAGACCGGGCAGAGCGGCCAGCGCCCGTACGCCTCCAGCAGCGCGTCCTGCACGTCCTGAGCGACCAGCCCGGCGACGTACTCCACGCCCTCCGGCCACTGCTCCACCCACCAGCGCCGCTGCACGATGGACTCCTCCATCATGGACACCACGTCCGCCGCGACGACCTCGCGCGCGGCCAGATCGGCGAGCACGAGGGCGCGGGCGGCGTGCAGCGCCTGCTCCAGGGGGCTTATGGAGACGGGCTCGTCACGGGGGCCGTCGATGGGGTCGTCGTCAGGGGTGCTGTCGGATGATGCCATGCACCCATTGTGCGCACCCTTGACCGGACCACCGTCGCGAAAATATCTTTCAAAGGTGACCCAGGACGTGAAGGAAATTTTCGGAAGCGCCTCAGGGAGTTCCGGGAGTACGCCACCCGCCGCACTCGCCGCCAAGGTGCGCACCCTCGCCCCCTCCATGACCCGTTCCATGCAGCGGGTCGCCGAGACCGTCGCCGCCGACCCGGCGGGCTGCGCGGCCCTCACGGTCACCGGCCTCGCCGAACTCACCGGCACCAGCGAGGCCACGGTCGTCCGCACCTCCCGCATCCTCGGCTACCCCGGGTACCGCGACCTGCGCCTCGCCCTCGCCGGGCTCGCCGCGCAGCAGCAGTCCGGGCGGGCGCCCGCCCTCACCACCGACATAGCCGTCGACGACCCGATCGCCGACGTCGTCGCGAAACTCGCCTACGACGAGCAGCAGACCCTCGCCGACACCGCCGCGGGACTCGACACCGTCCAGCTCGGCGCGGCCGTCACCGCGCTCGCCGGGGCGCGCCGTGTAGATGTGTACGGCGTCGGGGCGTCCGGGCTCGTCGCCCAGGACCTCACCCAGAAGCTGCTCCGCATAGGCCTCATAGCCCACGCCCACAGCGACCCGCATCTCGCCGTCACGAACGCCGTGCAGCTGAAGGCGGGGGATGTGGCCATCGCGATCACCCACTCCGGGTCCACGGGTGACGTCATCGAGCCGTTGCGGGTGGCTTTCGAGCATGGGGCTACGACCGTTGCGATCACCGGGCGGCCGGACGGGGCGGTGACGCAGTACGCCGATCACATCCTCACGACGTCCACCGCTCGGGAGAGTGAGCTTCGGCCGGCGGCGATGTCGTCCCGGACCAGTCAGTTGCTGGTGGTGGACTGTTTGTTCATCGGGGTGGCGCAGCGGACGTATGAGCAGGCGGCACCGGCTTTGTCGGCGTCGTACGAGGCGCTGGCGCATCGGCATAGGCGCTGACGGTTCGTGGTTGTCTGCGGCCCGGTGGGGGCTGAGCGCGCAGTTCCCCGCGCCCCTAAAAGCCCACCTGAACGCCAACTCCCCAGGACCTCCGCACACTTGAAAGCGCCGCCAAGTGCCGTATTTAAGGGGCGCGGGCCCGTGTTGAATTTGCGGCTACCGCCGCGCGGGCGCGACCAGCCCCCACCGGCCGGCAGACAAGAACGAACAGAAAGAGCCGCCGATCCATGACCTCAACGTCCAACCCCCGTGATCTCCGCACCGAGTTGGAGTCACTCACCACCGAAGCCTTCCGCCCCGAGCTCGCCGGTATCGATCAACTCCCCACCCCCGAAATCGCCCGCCTCATGAACGCCGAGGACGCCACGGTCGCCGCCGCAGTCGCACAACGGCTCCCCGAAATCTCCGCCGCGATCGACGCCGTAGCGGAACGAATGGAAAAGGGGGGCCGGCTGATCTACATGGGCGCCGGTACCGCCGGACGCCTCGGCGTACTCGACGCGTCCGAGTGTCCGCCGACCTTCAACACGGACCCTTCCGAGGTCGTCGGCCTGATCGCCGGTGGCCCGGACGCCCTGGTCACGTCGATCGAAGGCGCCGAGGACTCCCGAGAACTGGCCGAGGCCGACCTCGACGCGCTCACGCTGACCCCCGACGACACGGTGGTCGGCATCTCCGCCTCGGGACGCACCCCGTACGCGATCGCAGCCGTAGCGCACGCGCGCCGGCTCGGGGCATTGACCATCGGCCTGTCCTGCAACGCGCACAGCGCCCTCGCCGCAGCCGCCGAACACGGCATCGAAGTCGTCGTAGGTCCCGAACTCCTCACCGGATCAACGAGGTTGAAGGCGGGCACGGCCCAGAAGCTCGTCCTCAACATGCTGTCGACGATCACGATGATCCGGCTGGGCAAGACGTACGGGAACCTGATGGTCGACGTACGCGCGTCGAACGACAAGCTGCGCGCCCGCTCCCGCCGTATCGTCGCGCTCGCCACCGGCGCCGACGACGCGGAGATCGAGCGGGCCCTGTCCGCCACCGACGGCGAGGTGAAGAACGCGATCCTGGTGATCCTCGCCGGGGTCGACGGCCCGACGGCCGCCCGCCTTCTGGAGGAGTCCGGGGGCCGACTGCGCGCGGCGCTGACCGCTGCGGCCGACTGACCAGCACGCTCAGGGGGTGGATACTCCGTACGACACCGCCGCCGCCCTCCTCCCCCTCGTCGGCGGCCCCGCGAACGTCACCTCCGTCGCCCACTGCATGACCCGCCTCCGCCTCGGCCTGACCGACCGGTCGCTGGTCGACGAGGAGGCGCTGCGGGCACTGCCCGGCGTGCTCGGGGTCGTGGCCGACGACACGTACCAGATCGTGCTGGGGCCGGGGGTGGTGGCACGGGTGACCCCGGAGTTCGAGAAGCTGGTGCGTGGTGCCGCCGGTGAACTGGCCGCCCGCGGCGCCGAGTTGAAGGAAGCACAACGGGCGCGCAACGCCACCCCCGGCAAGCTGCTCCTCCGCCGGGTCGCCAACATCTTCGTCCCGCTCATCCCCGCCCTCATCGGCTGCGGAGTCCTCGCCGGCCTCAACGGGCTGCTGATCAACATGGGTTGGCTCCCGGGAGTCACCGGCGCCCTCGCCGTCATCCCCTCCGCGTTTCTCACCCTCATCGCGGTCTTCGTCGGTTACAACACGGCGAAGGAGTTCGGTGGGACACCCGTGCTGGGTGGGGCGGTGGCCGCGGTCGTGGTGTACCCCGGGGTCGCGAAGGTGACCGCCTTCGGGGTCGCCCTCTCCCCCGGCCAGGGCGGGGTGCTCGGCGCACTCGCCGCCGCGCTCCTCGGCACGTACGTCGAGAAGTGGTGCCGCACCTGGGTCCCCGCGACCCTCGACGTCCTGGTCACCCCCACCCTGACGGTCCTGATCGCGGGCCTGGCGACGCTCTACGGCCTCATGTACGCCGCCGGTGAGATCTCCACCGCGATCGGCACGGCCGCGAACTGGCTCCTGTCCACGACCGGCCCCTTCGCGGGCCTGATCCTCGGCGGCCTCTTCCTCCCCCTGGTGATGCTGGGCCTCCACCAGGCCCTCATCCCCATCCACACCACCCTCATCGAACAGCAGGGCTACACCGTCCTGTTGCCCATCCTGGCCATGGCGGGCGCGGGCCAGGTCGGTGCGGCGGTGGCGGTGTACCTCCGTATGCGCCACGACACTTCACTCCGTACGACCATCAAGTCGGCGCTCCCGGCAGGGTTGTTGGGGGTGGGCGAGCCGCTCATCTACGGCGTCTCACTGCCGTTGGGCCGACCGTTCCTGACCGCCTGCGCGGGCGGGGCGGCGGGCGGGGCGTTCGTCGGGTTCTTCGCGATGCTGGGCGACAAGGTGGGGGCGACGGCGATCGGCCCGTCGGGGTGGGCGCTGTTCCCGCTGCTGGCGGGGAGCAGGGGGCTGGGGACGACGGTGGCGATCTACGGGGGCGGGCTGCTGACGGGGTACGGGGTCGGCTTCCTCGCCACGTACGCCTTCGGCCTCACCCGACGGGACCGAGCCACCGATGACCAAGCCGCCGATGACCAAGCTACCGATGACCAAGTCATCCAGGGCCAAGTCGCCTAGCGCAGAACGTAGTTGGTCAGAGATCCATCGCGCGGCTGATGATCTCCTTCATGATCTCGGACGTCCCGCCGTAGATCCGCTGGACGCGCGCGTCGGCGTACCGGCGGCAGATCGGGGACTCCCACAGATAGCCGGAGCCGCCGAACATCTGCAGGCAGTCGTCGACGACCTCGCCCTGCAGCTCGGTGGTGACGAGTTTCGCCTCGGCGGCCTGGTCCGCGGTGAGGAGGCCCTGGTTGTGGGCGAGGACGCAGGTGTCGACGAAGGCCTGGGCGGAGCTGATCCCGGCCCGCATCGCGGCCAGCCGGAAGCGGGTGTCCTGGAATCTCGCCAACGGCCGCCCGAACGCGGTGCGTTGTTTGGTGTGGGCGATGGTCTCGCGCAGTGCCGCCTCCGCCTCGGCCACCGCACCCATCGCGACGACGAGCCGTTCCAGGGCGAACTGCCGCATCAGCAGGGCGAATCCCTGGTCCGGCCCGCCCAGCACATCGGCGTCCGGAACGTACACGTCGTCGAAGAACAGCTCTGCGGTGTCCCAGGTCCGCAGCCCGAGTTTGTCGAGCTTGCGGCCCAGGGTGAAACCGGGGGTCCCGGCGGCCACCAGGAACAGACCGATGGCATGCCCCTCGCCGGTGCGGGCGGCGACGATGACGAGGTCGGCGTTGACGCCGCTGGAGATGAAGGTCTTGGCCCCGTTGAGCAGCCAGCCGTCCCCGTCCGGGGCGCGTACGGCGTGCGTACGGAGGGCAGCCACGTCCGACCCAGTCCCCGGCTCGGTGATCGCGATGGCGAGCACCGTCTCGCCGGAGACCGCGCGGGTGAGGTGCCGGGCCTTCTGGTCCTCGGTGCCGAACTCGGCCAGGTACGGGGCGACGACGCACGAGTGCAGCGGGGCCGCGAAGCCGGACTCACCGGCGTCCGCCAACTCCTCGATCATGATCTGCTCGTAGCGCAGATCGGCCAGACCCAGACCGCCGTACGCGGGATCCGCCCACGGGCAGAGCAGGTTCCGCGCGCCCGCGAGCCGCCAGACGTCCTTCCCTACGATCCCCTCGCGCGCCCAGCCGTCCTGCCTCGGCACGACCTCGTGCTCGATGAAGCCGCGCCAGGCCGTCCGGTACGCCTCATGGGCCTCGTCGAAATATCCGTTTCTGATCACGCCCCGACGGTAGGCGCGCGGCGCGGATGGCCGTCATGACCGCAGCGCTCACGGTCGTTGACCTGCGTGTCCCGTACGATCGGCGCTCATGGCCACGCCTCCCGCGTACAGCGCTCCGACCCGCTCGGTCGCCATCCACCACGTACGGGCCGCCCTGCGCGGAGCCGAGCGGCACGGCGTGGACATCACCCCGCTCCTCGAACAGGCCGCCGTACCACCGGAGTTGCTGGACGTCCCGCTCGCCCGCGTATCACCGCGGCAGTTCGCCCGGCTCACGAAGGCGGTATGGCAGGCCCTCGACGACGAGTTGCAGGGCCTCGGTCCACACCCCCTCAAGGTGGGCACCTTCGCGATGATGTGCCACGCGGTGGTGCACTGCAGCCCCGACCTACGGACCGCGATCAACCGCAGCAGCACCTTCTACGGCCTCTTCCCCGGCGGCCCCCGCTTCCAACTGGAGGAGGGCACTGGCGAGTTGGGACAGCAGGCGGCACTCGTCTTCGACCTCACCGCCTTCGACGACCCCGACCACTACCTCGCCGAGTCCGCCACCGTCGTCGCCCACCGCTTCGCCGGCTGGCTGATCCGCCGCCGGATCGCCCTCACCCGGGTCGAGTTCAGCCACCCGGCACCACCCCACGCGCTCGAATACGACCTCCTCTACGGCGCCCCGTGCACCTTCCGGGCCCCACGCACCGCCCTCGTCTTCGACCGCACCCTGCTCGAACTGCCCGTACTCCAGGATGAGTTGGGGCTGCACGCATTTCTCCGCCGCGCCCCCGGCGACGTACTCGCCCGCCTGGACTACGGCAGCACCACCGCCGCCCAGGTCCGCCGACTCCTCGGGCAGTCGCTGCCGGACCGGATGCCGGACCCCGAGGACATCGCGGCCCGGCTCGCGGTGAGCGCGCAGACCCTGCGGCGGCGGCTGGCGGCGGAGGGAACCTCGTTCCAGCGGATCCGCGATCAGCTGCGGCGCGACGAGGCCATCGCGGCGCTGGCCACAGGCACGGTCTCCATCGAGGACATCTCGCGGCGGCTGGGCTTCTCCGAGCCGAGCGCCTTCCACCGCGCGTTCAAACGCTGGACAGGTTCCGCGCCCCGCTCCTACCAGCCCGGAGACTGAGCCACCTCCCTCCTCCGAACGCCCGGGTCAAGGACCTTGAGCGGCACGGTCACGGCAACCGCCAGCCCCCACTCCCTACCGTCCCCGTATGACAGTGGTGGAAGAAGCGGGACTCGGCCGCGTGGGCATCTGGACCGCGAGCCTGGATGCCGTGGCCCCGGCAGCGGGCGCGGAGATTGCCGCCGAACTGGAGGAACAGGGCTGGGGCACCCTGTGGTTCGGCGAGGCGTACGGCAGGGAGGCGTTCAGCCAGGCGGGGTTGCTGCTCGCCGCGACCTCACGGATGCGCGTGGCGACCGGCATCGCCAACATCTGGGCGCGGGACGCGGTCGCGGCGAACGCGGCGTCCCGGACGCTGTCGGCGGCGTACGGCGGCCGGTTCGTGCTCGGGCTCGGGGTCAGTCACCGGCCGTTGGTCGAGCGGGTGCGCGGCGGCAACTACGGCAAGCCGGTCGCCGCGATGCGCGAGTACCTCACGGCGATGGCGGGCGCGACCTTCTACGCCGCCGAGGCCGACGCACCCCGGCCGCCCATCCTGATCGCCGCGCTCGGCCCCCGGATGCTGGAGACGGCCCGCGACCTCGCCGACGGCAGCCACCCGTACCTGGTGACACCGGCCCAGACTGCCGAGGTACGGGCGGCGCTCGGCCCGGACAAGATCGTGGCCGTAGAACTGGGCGCCGTACTCACCAAGGACCGCGAGACCGCGCTGCGCCGGGCCCACGCCCACCTGGACATCTACACCGGCCTGCCGAACTACCGCAACAACTGGCTGCGCGGCGGCTTCGACGAGACGGACCTGGTGCGCGGCGGCTCCGACCGGCTGGCCGAGGCGCTCGTGGCGTGGGGTGACGAGACGGCGATCCTCGACCGGGTGCGCGAGCATCTCGACGCGGGGGCCGACCATGTCTGCGTGCAGGCTCTGATGGAGTCGCCGTTCGAGGTGCCGGCCGAGCCGTGGCGGGAGTTGGCGCCCGCGCTTGTGGGTGCATAGCGATGACGCGCCGCCGGGCCACCAGTGCCTGGAGCGGCTGCCGTCGACCCTCTCGACGAGGTGATGCATCGGGTGGACGGAATCACGCCAGGGGCGCCCGCCACACCAGCGTGTACCGCCAGAACAACCGCCGCCGCGGCCGGACCCGCGGCAGTACGCGGATCGCCTCGCGGCGGATCTCGGCGAAGGTCATCTCCGGCGGCCGGGTGACGGCGGTCATGGCCACCGGGCGGGACACGGCCCTACGACCCCGGTTCTTCACCCAGCCCATGGCGAGGTTCAGGGGGATGGAGACGAGGCCGAGGGCGTCGTCGACGGCATCCGCCTCGCGGGCGCAGCCGACCACCACGAGGGTTCCACCCGGGGCGAGTTGGTCGCGGAAGCGGGTGAGCGTCTCGGTGAACGGGAGGTGGTGGAGGGCGGCGACGCAGGTGATGACGTCGTAGGGGCCGGCGGGGATTCCGGCCCGGGCGTCGACGACGGCGAAGACCGCGGGAACACCGGAGACGCCGGAGACGCCGGGTGAGGTCAACTCCCGTGCCCGGGCGATGATTTGGGAATCGGAGTCGATGCCCTCCACACCGCCCGCACTCCTCGCGGCAAGCAGCCGCACCAGGTCGCCGCTCCCGCAACCCACGTCCAGGGCTCGCCCGAACCTGCGGGGCAACTGCCGTAGCAGCCAAGGGTGGTAGTGGGCGTTGTGGCTCCAGGGGCGGGCGGAGTTGAAGGATTCGAGGGCCCGGAGGAGGCGGGGCGGGAGTGTGGCCATGGGGTCAGTCGAGCACGTCGGCCGACTCAGGGCAGGCGGCTCGGGGAAGAGCAGGGGCTCAGGGAAGAGCAGGGGCTCAGGGCAGGCGGGCTTCGCGGTTCCGTTCCCGGACCCTCGCCCGCAGTACCTCCTCCTGCCCGGCGGGCCCCGTCGACTCCGGCGGGCAGTCCCACTCCCGGCCGCCGGCCACGGGCCGCAACTGCACGTTCCCGCCCACATGTCCCATCACTTCGCCGACCCGCCCGTCCCGTACGTCCACGGCGTGCGCGCCGATAGGGGGCCGTTCGCCGCGCAGCACGGACGCGAGCTTCTCGGCGGTACGGATGTTGCAGCGCCCCAGGGTGACCAGCGCGAACTTTTCGTCGCTCGCGCCTGTCACCGGGTCCACACACAGGGACGGCAGGACGACACCGACATCGGTGAGCGCCTCCCGCAATGTGGCGACGACTTCTTCGGTCGATCGCAGCATGCCTTGTACCTCCACACAGAGTTTGCTGTTCGCAACACAGCGTGGCGGTCGGGTGTCTAGCCTGGCCATAGGCGGCGTACCAACAGGCCCACTGTTCGACATGGAGTTGCCATGCCAGGTCCGAAGGACCTCGACCCGTCCTCGTCCCCCCGCTCCATGCTGGGCGCGGAGTTGCGCCACGCCCGCGAGAAGGCAGGCCTCAGCCAAACGGAGTTGGGCCAGATGCTCTTCGTGAGCGGCACGTTCATCGGCCAACTCGAAGCAGGCACACGGCGGATGCACCTGGAGTACGCCGTCGTGTTCGACGAAGTCCTCGGCACGGACGACTTCTTCACCCGCAACTGCCACGCGGCAGCGCAGTCCCGCTACCCGGAGCACTTCGCGGAAGCGGTGGAGGCGGAAGCCGTATCGACCGCGATCCGTGAGTACCAGGCCATGCTCATCTCCGGGTTGTTGCAGACGCGCGACTACGCACGTGCCGTCTTCCGCGCCTATCGGCCGACCGCGATGGATGAGGACATCGACGAACTGGTGGCTGCCCGCGTGGACCGCGCCCGCATCCTCAAGCATCCAACAAAGCCGCTGCTTTGGGTGATTCTGGACGAGGCGGTACTTCGCCGGGAGACCGGCGGGAGGAAGGTGATGGCGGCAGCCTTGCGGCACGTGACCGGGCTGATCCACCAGCGCCGGATCATCGTGCAGGTGCTGCCCTTCGACGCGGGAGGGCATGCCTCGATGGAAGGCTGCATGAAACTGATGGAGTTCGACGACGCCCCGCCCCTCGTCTACTTCGACTCCGTCGGCACGGGTCGGCTGGAGGACGCCCCGGCCGCCGTCGCCCGCCACAGGATCACCTTCGAGTTCCTCGCCGCTGCCGCGCTCTCCCCGGAGGACTCCCTGGCGTTGATCGAGTCAGTGGCCCAGGATTACGAACATGGCGAACAACACCCCTGATTACGATCTCCGCGGGGCCACCTGGCACAAGTCCAGCTACAGCGGCGGCAGCGGCGGGGACTGCCTCGAAGTAGCCGACGGTCATCCCACCCTCGTCCCCGTCCGCGACTCCAAGAACCCCCTCGGCCCGAAGCTCATCTTCCGGGCCGCCGCCTGGTCCGGCTTCGTCGAAGACCTCAAGCACACCGACTAAGTCCTTCCGCGCCTCCCCCTGGGTACCCGTACTCATGTCCGAACGCGCCCCCCGGTCCACCGTTGTCCTCACCGACCCGGACCGACCGACGCGAAGGACGACTCCTCGATGCCGCAGACCTCCCGCCCGCGCCGTCTCCTCGCCCTCGCCACGGACAACTGGCCGGCGCGGACCTACCTGACCGTCGTGGGCGTCTCCGTCGCGGCGATGTTCGTCGCCCCGGAAAGCCCCGTCGCCGCAGGCCCGTTGATCCTCACGGCGCCGCTCTCCCTGCTGAGCGTGATCCTGCCCTTCGGCCCCGGCACCGAGGGGCCGCTACAAGCGCTGGCGTTCGGCTCGTGGACGGTATGGCTACTGTTCTGCGCCCTCGTGAACGCCGCCGTACTCGGCTCCCTCGCGAAGAGATCCACGACGACGACAATCACCGCGCAGGAGCGAACAGCCTCGGCACCTCCCACCCGCACCCGGACCCTTGCTCGGCTGCGCACCCTGCTCGCCCCCGCCGTGGACAACTGGCCCGCGCGGGCATACCTCGCCATGGTCGCGGCCTCGCTGGTCTTCTTCCTCTGCGCCGACTACATCCTGGCGGACCCGACATTCGCCGCACTCTGGCCGCTGATGGCCACGGCACCGGCCGGCTTCCTCGCCTTCCTCCTGCCGACGTCGAGCCCGCTGGTCTTCGTCGCCGCCACTATGGCCCTGTGCGGGCTGGCCAACGCCGTACTGCTCGGCCACCTCGCCCACAGGCTCCGGGCAGGGGCGGCACACCCGGCCACCTGAGCGGAGAACGGGCGCCGCCGTCCCCATCCAGGAGAACCGGCCCGCGGCAAAGCCGACTATCGTCGACAGAACCATGAACCACGCCCAGCAGACCGCCCTAGGCCGCGCCCTCCGCCTCCTCGGCGAGCACGGCGAGGCCCTCGCGTCCGACACCCCCGACGGCAAGCTCCACGAGGTCAAGGCGGACCTCAAGCGCGCCCTGGACCTGCTGGACGACAGCGTCAGCGGCGCCGCGCCCACCACCCGCTGCCCGGAGCACCCGAACGGCCCGGTCGACGCCGACGCCCCCGACCTCTGCCTGCTCTGCGAGACCCGCCGCCGCTCGGCCCGCCGCTCCGAGTTCAACGGCCCCGCCCCGACCCGGCCCACCGACACCACACCGTCCCGCTACGGCGTCCGCGAGGACCGCCCGCAGGCCCAGCAGCGCTGGCTCCCCGAACTGTGGAACGGCCAGGCCTGGCAGCTCTGCGGCACCCCGCGCCGCGACCGCCACGAGGCCGAGCTGTACATCAACGCCGCGCGCCGCGGTTCGCGGCCCGCGATGGCTTACCGGCTCGTGCACGAGTTCACCGACTACGAGGTGCTGCGGGTCTGGGGCACACCGGTGCACGTGGACATCGAGCCGCTGGGGAACCTCTAGCGACGCGAGGGGCAGGCGGTCAGCGGGTGTGCTGCCGCTCGGCCTCGCGGACCTTCTGGGCCAGCTCGTCCCTGGTGAAGCGGGGCAGGTAGGCCGGCGTGCCGCGCTCGGCGCGCCAGCCCGCCGCCAACTCCCCGATGTCCAGGGCGTCGAACCCGAACTCGTCGACGAGCGCGGCCACCGTCGCCCGGGCCTCGGGGTCGTCACCGGCGACGATCGACGCCCGCCGGTTCGGCGTACCGGGCGGCTGCGCGTCGGCGGTGAGCGCGACGGCCGGGAAGTGGTTGAAGGCCTTCACCACGCGGGCCTTGGGCAGCTGCGCCTGGAGCAGCTCGGACACGGTCGTCCGCCCCTCCTCCAGCTCGGGGATCACACCGTCGCGGTCCGGGTAGTAGTTGCCCGCGTCGATCACGATCGTCCCGTCCGGCGGCTGCGGAATCTGCGAGTAGTTCGCCAACGGGATGGCCACGACGATCAGTTCGCCCTCCGCGACGACCTCCGCGGCCGTGGACCGCGTGCCGTTCTCACCGAGCTCCAGAATGATGTCGTACGGGATGTTCCGCGGCCCGCGCGAATTGCTCAGGAGAACGTGGTGACCGTGGGCGGCCGCCAGTCGCGCGATCTGCTTGCCGATGTTCCCGGCACCGAGAATGCCAATCTTCGCCATGCTGCACCGCACTTCCTGTGGATCCTGAACTGCTCCGTGGACTCCACCCTGCGCATGAGCACTAGTGTCAAGGTCAAACCGAGGCTTCACAGCCCCTCGCCGGCCCCGCCGCCTACTCGACCACGGCCTCGACGGCCCGCAGATATCCGCGTACGGCCTCACGGGTGCGCGTGAGACTGTCGATACGGCGCTCGATGTTGCTCACCTGGAGACGCAGCGCCGCCACAGTCTCCGGTGTCGCACACTCCTGCTCCTTGTCCGGGAGATGCGGGTTCTCCTTGCACCGGAGGATGGAACGGATCAGCTCCGTGGTGAACCCGGACTCCAGCAACTCCCGGATCATCACGACCCGTTTGACCGCCGACTCCCCGTACACGCGATAGCCGTTGCCGTCGCGCTGCGCGTGCAGGAGGCCCTGCTTCTCGTAATAGCGCAGCAGCCGGGTCGACACCTCCGTACGGCGCGCGAGGTCACCGATCCGCATGTCGTCGGGGTGCACGTAGGCCGCCTTCCTCCACCAGGGTCAGCCCTTGGGCGCGTGCCGTTCGAGGACCGACCGAACCTGTTCCTGATCCAACTGGTACACCGTCTCGTGCGCCCGGGGATCCCGCGCGTGGAACGTGTGGAACATCGGCCCGGTCTCCCCGCCCAGCTCCACCAGCGACGCCGAAGCCCCGCGCACCGCCCGCTCCGTGCCGTACGCCGTCGTCAGATCGATCCGGTTGACGACACCGGGCGTGACCCACACCGGCGTCGCCTCCAGAAAGCCGAAGAGCTGAAGGTGGAAGTGCCCGGTGAGCACGACCCGTACGTCACTCCCCCGGATCGCGTCCGCCAACTCCCCGGGATTCCGCAGCCCGAAGGCCCGCTGGGTCGGCGTATCGAGGGAGATCGGCGGGTGATGGAAGGCAAGGACGGTCCCGTGCTCGGCCGGAGTCCTCAACTCTTCCTCCAACCAGTCCAGTTGGGCCCGGCTCAACTCGCCGTACACCTTCCCCGGCACCAGCGAGTCGAGCGTGATGAACCGATACCCGCCCGTGTCGCTCACGGCCGCGCACGCGAACTCCACCGGAAACACGGCGGACACGACCCGGTCCGTACCGTCCGCGGCAAGGTGCCCGCTCCCCAACACCTTCCCGAACGCCTCGCGTTCGTCGTGGTTCCCGGTCGTGTAGAAGACCGGCACGCCACCCATCCTCCGCGCGAACCCACCCACCAGCTCCCGCACCGCCGCATACGCCTCCGCCGCCCCGTCGTTGGCGAGGTCCCCGGTGACGACGATCGCGTCCACACCGCGCTGGTGCCGCAGTTCGGCGAGCATCAGCCGCAGGGAGTCGGTCGCGCTGAACCCGTGCCGGTTGGGGGCGTCGGTGCGCTCCAGGTGGGTGTCGGACAGGTGGAGAATCCTCATGTCCGGGAACGCTAGCCCGAGTTGGGACCCCCACCAATAGCCACGGCTCAACGGGTGGCCGGACGCCACATCGTCGTGACCACCTGGCCGCCGGCGGTGACGATCTCGTCGCGGGCCACGAAGCCGACGCTCTCGTACCGCTTGTTGTTGGCCGGGTTGGTCGACTCCAGGTAGACGGGGGCACCGAGCGCGTCGATCCGGGCAAGCCCCTCCGTCACCAGGCCCATGCCCAGGCCCTTGCCCCGATGGTCGGCGTGCGTGCCCAGAATGGTGAGGTAGAAGAACGGCTCGGTGGGATGCACCGCCTCGAACTGCTCCCCCACCACCATGATCGCCCGCGCGGTCCCCGCATCCGTGGCCCCGGCCAGCCGCCCCTCCAGCCCAGCGGCCTCCTCCTCGGTCAACTCGACCCCGCCCGGCGGAATGAAGACCGCCGCGGCCTCCACCTCCGGCGTCACCAGCGTCCAGGGGTAGCGCAGCGCGGAACCGGCATAGACCCGCCACATCACGGCCGCCTGCTCGGCCCGCCGCCGCTCATCCGGAAACGCCGGCCCCCAGAGCGGGTCGTGGAAGAAGGCGCTGGTGAAGGTGGAGACGATCGCGTCGAGATCGGCGGAGGTGGCTGTACGGCAGGCGAAGGTCATACGGCTCACGGTACGCATCACTCCCCGGCCTGTCCGACACTCCCCAGCCCGTCCGGCACTCCGCACTCCGTCCGGCACTCCCCACTCCGGCCGGCAAATCCAGCCCGGCCGGCACCTACTGACGCAGGCCGGCATTACTCAGCCCGTCCGGCGTTTGAGGACGAGGCCCCTTCAGGGCCGATGGGGGTCTGGGGGCGCAGCCCCCAGGGACGGCCACCCCCACCCACCCGCACCCAGAACTCAGCTCAGCTCAGCTCAGCGAGCGCAGCGCCGCCGCGTCATACGGCGCCAGCTCCTCCACCCGCCCGGCGAGGACCTTGGCGGCCCACTCCGGGTCCTGAAGCAGCGCCCGCCCGACCGCCACCATGTCGAACTCGTCCCGCTCCAGGCTGTCGAGGAGGTCGTCGATGCCCTTGAGCGGAGCGCCCTCACCCCGGAACCCCTTGAGGAAGTCCCCGTCGAGGCCGACCGAACCGACCGTGATGGTCTGCTTGCCGGTGAGCTTCTTCGTCCAGCCCGCGAGGTTGAGATCGGAGCCGGCCTCCTCGAACTCGGGGAGCCAGTAGCGGCGGGTCGAGGCGTGGAAGACGTCGACTCCCGCCGCCGCGAGCGGGGTCAGGATCGCGTCCAGCTCCTCCGGCGTCTCCGCCAGCCGGGCGCCGTAGACGTCCTGCTTCCACTGCGAGTAACGGAAGATGATCGGGAACTCCGGCGACACCGTCTCCCGGACCGCCGCCACGATCTCCGCCGCGAACTTCGTCCGGGCGACCGCGTCACCGCCGTAGGCGTCCGTACGGCGGTTGGTGCCCGCGTACAGGAACTGGTCGAGGAGATAGCCGTGGGCCCCGTGCAGTTCGACCCCGTCGAAACCGATCCGCTCCGCCGCCGCAGCCGCCTCGGCGAACGCTCCGATGACGTCGTCCAGGTCCCGCTGCGTCATCGCCGTACCGGTGACCTCGTCGCTGCCGATCCGCAGCCCGGACGGGCCGACGGCGGGCGCGTCCGCGTACGGCGGCTGGCCCTGCTCGCGGACCATGCCGATGTGCCACAGCTGCGGCACGATCGTGCCGCCCGCCGCGTGCACGCCCTCGGCCACCTTCGCCCAGCCGGCGAGCTGCTCCTCGCCGTGGAAGCGCGGGATGTCGTCGCTCTGCCCGGCGGACTCGTGGCCGACGTAGGTCCCCTCGGTGACGATGAGGCCCACACCCGCGGCGGCACGGCGGGAGTAGTACCCGACCACATCCTCACCGGGGATGCCGCCCGGCGAGAACTGCCGGGTCATCGGCGCCATCACGATCCGGTTCGGGACGGTCAGGCCGTTGAGGGTGATCGGACGGCCGAGGATTTCGGCCGCTCGGGAGGCGGGGGCGGTCGTAGACACGTGTGGGGGCTCCTCGGGACTACCGGGTATCGGGCATCAGGTACCAGACATCAAACGCCAGACGTCAGACATCAGGTACCGGACGGTATGTGCGTATGCATCGATCATGCGTCAACGACAACCTTCCGGCCAAGACCTTCATTCCGACCGGTCGGCGCCGCGCCCTGTGATACCGGACACGCCCGAGGGCGGTACCCCCTGCCAGAAGCAGGAAGTACCGCCCTCGGTAAGACCGTTGATCAACCAGAGGTCGATCAGAAGTCCATGTCACCGCCCGGCATGCCGCCACCGGCGCCCGCGCCGGCACCGGCCTTCTCGGGCTTGTCGGCGATGACGGCCTCGGTGGTGAGGAAGAGCGCGGCGATGGACGCGGCGTTCTGCAGGGCAGAGCGCGTGACCTTCGCCGGGTCGATGATGCCCTCGGCGATCATGTCCACGTACTCACCGGTGGCGGCGTTGAGGCCGTGACCGATGGGCAGGTTGCGGACCTTCTCGACGACGACTCCGCCTTCGAGACCACCGTTGACGGCGATCTGCTTCAGCGGGGCCTCAAGGGCCAGCTTCACGATCGCGGCACCGGTGGCCTCGTCACCTTCGAGCTCAAGCTTCTCGAAGACGTGGCCCGCCTGGATGAGCGCGACGCCGCCACCGGCGACGATGCCCTCCTCGACGGCCGCCTTCGCGTTGCGAACGGCGTCCTCGATGCGGTGCTTGCGCTCCTTGAGCTCGACCTCGGTGGCCGCGCCCGCCTTGATGACGGCGACGCCACCCGCGAGCTTGGCGAGGCGCTCCTGGAGCTTCTCGCGGTCGTAGTCCGAGTCGCTGTTCTCGATCTCGGCGCGGATCTGGTTGACGCGACCGGCAACCTGGTCCGCCGAGCCCGAGCCGTCGACGATCGTCGTCTCGTCCTTGGTGATGACGACCTTGCGGGCGCGGCCGAGGAGATCCACGGTCGCGTTCTCCAGCTTGAGGCCGACCTCCTCGGAGATGACCTCGCCGCCCGTGAGGATGGCGATGTCGCCGAGCATGGCCTTGCGACGGTCACCGAAGCCCGGAGCCTTGACGGCGACGGACTTGAAGGTGCCGCGGATCTTGTTGACGACCAGCGTGGACAGGGCCTCGCCCTCGACGTCCTCGGCGATGATCAGCAGCGGCTTGCCCGACTGCATGACCTTCTCCAGGAGCGGGAGCAGGTCCTTGACGTTGGCGATCTTCGAGTTGGCGATCAGGATGTACGGGTCGTCGAGGACGGCCTCCATACGCTCCATGTCGGTGGCGAAGTACGCCGAGATGTAGCCCTTGTCGAAGCGCATACCTTCGGTGAGCTCAAGCTCCAGCCCGAAGGTCTGGGACTCCTCGACGGTGATGACGCCTTCCTTGCCGACCTTGTCCATCGCCTCGGCGATGAGCTCGCCGATCTGGGTGTCGGCGGCGGAGATGGAGGCCGTCGAAGCGATCTGCTCCTTGGTCTCCACGTCCTTGGCCTGCTCCAGCAGGGCACCGGAGACGGCCTCGACGGCCTTCTCGATACCGCGCTTGAGGGCCATCGGGTTGGCGCCGGCGGCTACGTTGCGCAGACCCTCCTTGACGAGGGCCTGGGCGAGCACGGTCGCCGTGGTCGTACCGTCGCCGGCGACGTCGTCCGTCTTCTTGGCGACTTCCTTGACCAGCTCGGCGCCGATCTTCTCGTACGGGTCCTCGAGCTCGATCTCCTTGGCGATGGAAACACCATCGTTGGTGATCGTGGGGGCGCCCCACTTCTTCTCGAGGACGACGTTGCGGCCCTTGGGGCCAAGGGTGACCTTGACGGCGTCGGCGAGCTGGTTCATCCCGCGCTCGAGACCGCGCCGTGCCTCCTCGTCGAACGCGATGATCTTGGCCATGTGAAGTGGTCCTCCCGGACTGGGGTGGATTGCTCCGGACCGCGCTGGCGCCCGCGACGGACGGCCTGCCTGCCCTGTGATTCCTTGCACCACCTGGCCTGCGGGCCTCACCCACCCGGTCCTTCGTTATCACTCTCACCTTCAGAGTGCTAACGCCAATGATTAGCACTCGGCATGGTCGAGTGCAAGCGGCTCCCGGGTTCTGGGCCTTTGCTCTTCGCGGGCGCGCGCGAGGGAGCGCGAGGGAGAACGCCGCGCACGCCGATGGCTCCGGGCATGGCTCCGGGCATGGCTCCGGGCATGCCGAAGGGCTCGTACCCCAGGAGGTGACCCCCCAGGAGTACGAGCCCTTCGGTGAGGAACGAAGAACGTCGCTGCTGTTCGTCGGCGCGTGCTTCAGCTGGTCGCGAGCCGGACCATGTCCGCCTGCGGCCCCTTCTGACCCTGCGAGATCTCGAAATCGACCCGCTGACCCTCTTCCAGGGTGCGGTAGCCGTCCATTTGAATCGCGCTGTAGTGGACGAAAACATCCGCACCACCGTCGACCGCGATGAAGCCGTACCCCTTCTCCGCGTTGAACCATTTGACGGTGCCCTGAGCCATGCCTAACTCCCCTATTACTGGCCCTTGCACGGACCCGCACTTCGCGGATCCGGGTCAGACCTCACCCCCCACAGGTTTGGGGGCGTGCGCCGGAACGCGTCGACCGCGGCCGAATGTATCCGCCCAACTGCCGTCTGCAACAGGTCAATCCGACGAGAATTCCGGGCAGGACCGGTCGGGAATATACGGAGAATTCGTCCGACTTCAGGGCAAGTCGGGCCCGATAAAGAGAACATAACGCGCAAAATGCCTACACACTTTGGCTACTTCTCATCGCACGCGGAGCCGGTACTCATATGCGTCCGGCATGCGGAGTGGAGCGCGTTCCCCAACTGTACCCCGCTCAACCATACAGAATTGCCCCCTCCGTTTCTCTCACGGAGGGGGCAATTCGATGAACTCTCGGTAATCGGCGTTACCGAGGGTAATTATCAGCCACCGGCAACGGCCGGAATGATCGAGACGCCGGCCCCGTCCGGCGTGACCGTCTCCAGCCCCTGCTCGAACCGCACATCGTCATCATTCACGTACACGTTGACGAACCGCCGCAACTTGCCCTGATCGTCGAGCACGCGGGCAGAGATCCCGGCGTGGTTCTTCTCAAGGTCCGAGATGACCTCGGCGAGGGTGCCACCTTCGGCGGAGACCTCGGCCTGACCACCGGTGTAGGTGCGAAGAATGGTAGGGATGCGGACACTAACGCTCACGATGAAACCTCCGGTCAGATGATTGCCCTAGGGGCGCGGGGAACTGCGCGACCAGCCCCCACCGGCCCGCAGTCAGAGAACGACGCTTAGGACGCAAGCCCAGCTTCCCTGAACGACTCAAGACTCGGCCGGATCGTCGCGGTGAGCCCGGTACCGGCAACCGCGTCCAACGTCTTGAGCCCGTCGCCCGTGTTGAGGACCACCGTCGTGAGGGTCGGATCCAACAACCCGTTCTCGATCAGCTTCTTCGCCACACCAACGGTCACCCCACCCGCGGTCTCCGCAAAGATCCCCTCGGTCCGCGCAAGCAACTTGATCGCGTCGACAACCTGCTCGTCATTGACGTCCTCCACCGCCCCACCGGTCCGCCGAGCAATGTCCAGCACGTAAGGACCATCCGCGGGGTTCCCGATGGCGAGCGACTTGGCGATCGTGTTCGGCTTCTGCGGCCGTACGACGTCATGCCCCGCCTTGTAGGCGACGGAAACCGGCGAACACCCCTCCGCCTGCGCCCCGAAGATCTTGTACGGCTTGTCCTCGACGAGCCCGAGCTTGATCAGCTCCTGCAGGCCCTTGTCGATCTTCGTGAGCTGCGACCCGGAGGCGATCGGCACGACCAGCTGGTCCGGCAGCCGCCACCCCAGCTGCTCGCAGATCTCGTACGCCAGGGTCTTGGAGCCCTCCGCGTAGTACGGCCGGAGGTTGACGTTGACGAAGCCCCAGCCCTCGCCCGCCGGGTCGCCGATCAGCTCGGAGCAGAAGCGGTTCACGTCGTCGTAGTTGCCCTCGATGCCGACGAGCTCGCCGCCGTAGATCGCGGCCATGACGACCTTGCCCTGCTCCAGGTCGTGCGGGATGAACACGCAGGAGCGGAAGCCGGCGCGGGCCGCGGCGGCACCGACGGCGCCGGCGAGGTTGCCGGTGGAGGAGCAGGAGAGGGTGGTGAAGTTGAAGGCGCGGGCCGCTTCGATGGCCTGGGCCACGACGCGGTCCTTGAAGGAGTGCGTCGGGTTGCCGGAGTCGTCCTTGACGAACAACTTGCCCGCGTCGACGCCCAGTTCGCGGGCGAGGTTGTCGGCCTGGACGAGCTTGGTCCAGCCGGGGTTGATGTTCGGCTTGTCGGCCACGTCGGCGGGGACGGGCAGCAGGGGCGCGTAACGCCAGATGTTCGCGGGGCCCGCTTCGATGCGCTTGCGGAGCTCTTCGGTGTCGTAGCCCGAGAAGTCGTAGGCGATCTCCAGCGGGCCGAAACACTCCTCGCACGCGAAGACCGGGCCGAGCGGGACGCGGTGGCCGCACTCGCGGCAGGACAGCGCGGCGGCGGGGCCGAGATCAACGGCGTCTACGGGGTTCGTGGTGCTTGCAACAGTCTGCGCAGCCATGGAGGCGAGGCCCTTTCCTCATCTTCCTCATGACGCATTTCGCCATGAGACGGATTTGGCACCTTCCCGAGCCGGGAGCCTCACCACGTCAGCGTGCTAGCTGCGTGCCAAGACCGGCTGGAGGGTTGCCGGGGCTTCAACGGGCCGTATCCCTCTGCCCCTCTGGATGAGCGGTGTTCAGTTGTGTATGCGGTTGTGTCACTTGCGTGAGCGTTGACGACCCCCGACATGCGATGGTCATCAGCGTTGTTCAAGACTGTAACCGAAGGCCAGGACAGTTGAGTGAGCCGTCCGAACCGCGAGATGGATCACACACTCTGTGTGATCACTGATCGCCGAGAGAACGCAGAGGAGCCGCGCAACGTGCTGAAGGAAGTCGAGCACTGGCTGAGCACCCGCTCCTGGTCCATGACCGACCGGCCGCTCCACAAGATCCTGGCCGCGAAGCACCGTACGGGCCAGTCGGTCTCCGTCGTGCTCCCCGCGCTCAACGAGGAAGCGACGGTCGGCGACATCGTCGCGATCATCCGTCACGACCTCATGCAGCAGGTCCCGCTCGTCGACGAGATCGTCGTCGTCGACTCGGGGTCGACCGACCGCACCTCCGAGGTGGCCGCCGCGGCGGGCGCCCGGGTCGTGCACCGGGACGACATCCTGCCGCGCATTCCCGCCGTGCCCGGCAAGGGCGAGGTGCTGTGGCGCTCGCTGCTGGTCACCAGCGGCGACATCGTCTGCTTCATCGACGCGGACCTGAAGGAGTTCTCCTCCGACTTCGTCACCGGGATCGTGGGCCCGCTGCTCACCGACCCCGGCGTCGACCTCGTCAAGGCGATGTACGACCGCCCGCTCGGCGGCGCGGCCGGCCAGGGCGGCCGGGTCACCGAGATGATGGCCCGCCCGCTGCTGAACATGCACTGGCCGCAGCTGGCCGGTTTCGTGCAGCCGCTCGGCGGCGAGTACGCGGCCCGCCGCTCCCTGCTCGAACAACTGCCGTTCCCCGTCGGGTACGGCATCGAGCTGGGCATGCTCGTCGACGCGCTGCACCTGGTGGGCCTGGACGCCCTCGCGCAGGTGGACGTGGGCGTGCGCAAGCACCGGCACCAGGACGGGCAGGCGCTGGGCCGCATGGCCGCGCAGATCTACCGCACGGCTCAGCTGAGGCTGGCCCGCGGGCATCTGATCCGGCCGTCCCTCACCCAGTTCGAGCGGGGTCCGGACGGTTTCGAGCCGCGCACCTACTCCGTGGACACGGAGGAACGCCCGCCGATGGCCGACATCACCGAGTACCAGTCACGCAAGGTCGCATAACCGCACAGTTACAGACGCTCACGGACGGTCGTATACGGACTCATACAGTCCGCCGACGGCCGTCCGTACGTTTGAGCGTTTCCGGGCCGGGCTAGGTTGTGCCGTATGGCTTCTACGTCGTCTCCCTCGTCCGCGTCCGGTGCTGCTCAGGTGCTCGTGGCGTCCAATCGCGGCCCGGTCTCGTACGAGGTGGGCGACGACGGTTCGCTGCGCGCCAAGCGGGGTGGCGGCGGGCTGGTGTCAGGCCTGTCGGCGATCGGCCCGGACGCGGGCGCGCTGTGGGTGTGCTCGGCACTGTCCGACGGCGACCGCGAGGCGGTACGGCGCGGGGTCGGCGAGGACGGCGTGCGGATGCTGGACATCCCGGCAGATGTGCACGCCGACGCGTACAACGGCATCGCCAACTCCGTGCTCTGGTTCGTCCACCACATGCTGTACCAGACCCCGCTGGAGCCGGTCTTCGACGCGGAGTTCCGGCGCCAGTGGGCGTCGTACGAGACGTACAACCGGGCGTTCGCGGAGGCGTTGGCGGATGAGGCGGCGGAGGGTGCCGTCGCGATCGTGCAGGACTACCACCTGTGCCTGGTGCCGGGAATGCTGCGGGAGTTGAGGCCGGACCTGCGGATCGGCCACTTCTCGCACACGCCGTGGGCGCCGACGGACTACTTCCGGATGCTGCCGGACGACATCCGTGAGCAACTGCTGACCGGCATGCTCGGCGCGGACCGGCTCGGCTTCCTCACCCACCGCTGGGCGGACGCGTTCACGGCCTGCTGTACGGAGTTCGCCGGGGGCCCGGGTGACACGCTGATCGGCGTCCACGGCCTGGGCGCCGACGCCGACTTCCTGCGCGCCCGCTCGCACGAGTCGGACGTGGAGGAGCGCATCGTCGCGCTGCGCGAGGAGATCGGCGAGGGGCGCAGGACGATCGTCCGCGTCGACCGCACCGAACTGTCCAAGAACATCGTGCGCGGACTCCTGGCGTACCGCCAACTCCTCGACGACCACCCGGAGTTGCTGGAACAGGTGGTCCACGTGGCGTTCGCCTACCCCTCCCGGCAGGACCTCGCCGTCTACCGCGACTACACGGCCGAGGTGCAGCGGGTGGCGGACGAGATCAACTCCCGCTACGGCACGCCCGGTTGGACCCCGGTGGTGCTCCACGTCAAGGACGACTTCGCCCGCTCCCTGGCCGCGTACCGCCTGGCCGACGTCGCGCTGGTCAACCCCATCCGCGACGGCATGAACCTCGTCGCCAAGGAGGTCCCGGTCGTCTCCGACGAGGGCTGCGTCCTGGTCCTCTCCCGAGAGGCGGGCGCGTACGAGGAGTTGGGCGAGGACGCGATCCCGGTCAACCCGTACGACGTCATCGGCACGGCCACCGCCCTCCACGAGGCGTTGACCATGCCGGCCGGGGAACGGGCCGAGCGAACGAAGCGACTCACCGCCGCGGCCACGGCCCTCCCCCCGGCCCAGTGGTTCCTGGAACAGCTGAACGCGCTCCAGGGCTGAGCGCCGGGACACCCTCTCCGAAAAAGTGTGTCACTTTCGCCGAAAGTGACACACTTTTCAGAACACCCCCCTCCCCCCGGTCCCGCTCAGCCCAGTTGAGCCGCGATCGCCGCCAGCAGTGCTACGACCCCCGCCGGGCCGTCCACCACCAGGTCCGCCCGGTCCGAGAGTTCCGCGACCTCCGAGCTGCCGCTGCACACCAGCAGACCCGGAACGCCGTCCGAGCGGAGTTTCTCCACCGCTGCGAACGCGGGAAGGTCGCCCAGGTCGTCGCCGGCGTAGAGGACGGACTCGGCGCCGGTCTCGCGGAGGTAGTCGAGGAGAGCCACGCCTTTGTCCATGCCCGGCGGGCGCAACTCCAGGACCATGCGGCCCGGTTCGACGATCAGGCCGTGGCGGGTGGCCAGGTCGGTGAGGGGGGCGCGGAGGGCTTCGAAGGCCGCCTGGGGGTCGGTCGCCCTGCGGGTGTGGACCGCCAGCGCGCGACCCTTCTCCTCGATCCAGGTGCCCTGCCAGGCGCCGATCCCGTCCAGGAAGCCCGGGAGTTCGGCGCGGACCGCCGCGACCCCGGGGTGCGGCGCGGGGGCGCTCACGGTGCTGCTCACCGCGTCCCAGCGTTCCGTGCCGTAGTGGCCCAGGACGACGAGGTGGTGCAGGCCCGGTACGCCCGCGAAGCCGCCGTTGCGGACCGCCACTCCGGCCGGGCGGCCGGTGATCACGGCCACGGACGCCACCTTCGGGGCGAGTGCGGCCAGCGCCGGTACCGCGCCCGGGTGGGCGCGGGCCTGCTCGGGGTCCGGCACGATCGGTGCGAGCGTGCCGTCGAAGTCGAGGCCGATCACCGCGGTGGCGGGGTTCGCGAGGATCGCCTCCAGGCCCTCGCGCCCGGCGGGGGTCACTGGGGTCGGCAGTGCGTGCAGGGAATCGGTGGAGTCCTTAGGGCTGCCCATACGGCGACCCTATCCGCGCGGGGCCCGGCTCACTCGTCGCCCGACGACGCACGGCCAGGACCCGCACCTGCCCTCACCGCTCCGAGCGCCGCGTCTCCCGCACCCGTCTCAGCCTGTTCACCGTCACCGGGTCGTGGGCCAGCGCCCGCTCGTCGTCCAGCAGGGCGTTGAGCAGCTGGTAGTAGCGCACGGGGGCCAGGCCCAGCTCCTCGCGGATCGCGCGCTCCTTCACACCGGGGCCCGAAAAGCCGCGGCGCTCCAGCGCGAGGATGTCCTGTTCCCTCCGGTTGAGCGCGGGAAGCCGCGGCGGCGGCCGGTCCTTGTCCATGCCTGCACCGTAAACCCCGCCACCGACACCGGCCCCGCCCCCTGCTCGACCGCTGCTACTTACCGCTCTCCGCCAACGTCGCCGCCGCCTGCAACTGCCCCAGCACCGCCGCGGGGTTGCCGTTCGCGGCCACCGCCCGCCCTATCCCCTTCTTGATGTCCGCGCTGACCGCGGCCCAGGAGGTGTTGCCGACCGGGTAGAGCGTGGACAGCGGGAGTTCCTCCAGGAAGGGCCGCAGATCCTTGTCCTGCGTCGATGCCTGCATCGCCTCGGACGCGGAGTTGGTCACGGGCAGGAGGTCGTACTCGCGGGAGAAGGCGAGGACGTTCTGCTCGCTGTAGACGTAGTCGAGGAAGTCGCCGATCTGCTCGCGGTGGCCGTTCTGCTTGAACGCGGTCATCCAGTCGGCGACGCCCATCGTGGTCTTGGCCTTGCCGTTACGGCCGGGCATCGCGACCGTGCCGAACTTGACGCCCTTCTTGGCGGCCTGCTGGATGAGGGTCGGGTGTCCGTTGAGCATGCCGACGTCACCGTCGGCGAAGGCGGCGAACGCGTCCGCGCGGTTCAGCTCGGCCGGTGCGACGGGCCCGGTCAGGCCCTTGGCGACGAGATTGTCGCGCAGCCAGGTGAAGGTGGAGACGTTCTCGGTGGAGTCGAGGGTGTACGTGCCGATGTCGTCGGTGTAGCCGCCGCC
This sequence comes from Streptomyces prunicolor, assembly GCF_045162825.1. Taxonomy (NCBI): domain Bacteria; kingdom Bacillati; phylum Actinomycetota; class Actinomycetes; order Kitasatosporales; family Streptomycetaceae; genus Streptomyces; species Streptomyces prunicolor. The sequence goes on from NZ_CP108676.1 coordinate 4,826,855, forward strand.
CCCGCCGAGCAGCCACTGCATGGTCTCGGCCTGTGCCTCCTCCGAGCCGAGCGGCAGCGCGAAGGGGTACTTCACGCCCTTCTCCTTCAACGCCTCCGCGTCGGCGGCCAGCTCGCTCCAGTCCTTCGGCGGGGTGATGCCTGCCTCGGTGAAGAGGGTCTTGTTGTAGAAGAGGACGCGCGTAGATGCGGCGAACGGCAGGCCGTATTTGTTGTGCTTCACCTCCCCCGCGTCGGCGAGCGGCTCCAGGAAGTCGGCCTCGACGGGGATGGAGAGCAGGTCGGCGGTGGAGTACAACTTGCCCGCCGCCGCGTAGTCCGCGTACGCGCCGATCTGCGCCATGTCGGGCGCCTTGCCGGCGGCGACCAGCTCCTTGACCTTGCGGTCGACGTCGTTCCAGGAGTAGACGCTGACCTCGACCTTGACGTTCGCGTGCTTGGCTTCGTACGCCTTGACGAGCTTGTCCCAGTATTTCTGCGAACTGTTGGACGCGGAGTCGCCGTAGTCGGCGGCGACCAGTCTCAGGGTGACCTCACCGGAGCCCCCGCCGAGGCCACAGCCACCGAGGACCGCCGTCATGCCCAGTACGGACGTCGCCGCGATCATTCCTGTCCTACGCCGCTGCACTGCCGAATCCCCAACCTTTGCTGTAGTGACGTTCGCTCCGCGAACCCATAAGGTCTACACCACGTGAGTGGACTAGACCTCTCGCGGGTGTACGGGCCACACTGTCCCCCGTGAGACATGTCATCGCCCTCGACGTGGGCGGCACCGGGATGAAGGCCGCCCTAGTAGGGGCGGACGGCGAGCTGCTCCACCAGGCCCGCCGGGCGACCGGCCGTGAGCGCGGTCCGGACGCGGTCGTCGAGCACATCCTCGACTTCGCCGCCGAGCTGCGCGCGTACGGCGAGGAGCACCACGGCGAGCCCGCGGCGGCGGCCGGCGTCGCCGTCCCCGGCATCGTCGACGCCGAGCGGGGCATCGCCGCGTACTCGGCCAACCTCGGCTGGCGCGACGTACCCCTGCGCGATCTGCTGGCCGCCCGTCTCGGGGGCGTCCCGGTCGCCCTGGGCCACGACGTGCGCACCGGCGGCCTCGCCGAGGGCCGCATCGGCGCGGGCAAGGGCGCCGACCGCTTCCTGTTCGTGCCGCTCGGCACCGGCATAGCGGGCGCCATCGGCATCGACGGCCGGGTGGAGGCGGGCGCGCACGGCTTCGCGGGCGAGATCGGCCACATCGTCGTACGCCCCGGCGGCACCCCCTGCCCCTGCGGCCAGACCGGCTGCCTGGAGCGCTACGCGTCCGCGGCGGCGGTGACCGAGGCGTGGGCGACCGTCTCCGGCACCCCCGAGGCGGACGCGGCGGACTGCGCGAAGGCGGTCACCTCCGGGGACCCCCGCGCGGAGAAGGTCTGGCAGGAAGCCATCGACGCCCTCGCCGACGGCCTGGTCACCGCCCTCACCCTCCTGGACCCCCGCACGATCATCATCGGTGGCGGCCTGGCGGAGGCAGGGGAAACGTTGTTCACACCGCTGAGGGAGGCGGTCCGATCCCGGATCACCTTCCAGAAGCTGCCGACGATCGCCCCCGCGGCTCTGGGGGACACGGCTGGATGCCTAGGTGCAGGCCTACTGGCCTGGGACCTCCTCAACCACACCGACCGCACGGAGGTAACGCCCTAATGGCACCCAACCCAGGGGCGCGGGGAACTGCGCGACCAGCCACACGCGACCCGCACCCCGCAACCGGCACAAGGCCCCTCATCCTGTCCGGCGCCACAGTGGTCCTCCCCACCGGAACCGTGAAAGACGGCCGGGTAATCGTCGACGGCACCCGCATCACCGGCGCCGCCCCCGAAAACGCCCAGGTACTCGACATCACCGGCTTCACGCTGGTACCGGGATTCGTGGACATCCACAACCACGGCGGCGGCGGAGCCTCCTTCACCTCCGGCACCCCCGAAGACGTCCTCAACGGCATCCACACCCACCGCCTCCACGGCACCACAACCATCGTCGCCTCCACCGTCACCGGCGACATGGACTTCCTCGCCCAACGCGCCGGCCTCCTCTCCGAACTGGCCGAACAGGGCGACCTCGCCGGTATCCACTTCGAGGGCCCGTTCATCTCCCCGTGCCGCAAGGGCGCCCACTCCGAGGCCCTGCTCCGCGACCCCGACCCCGCGGACGTCCGCAAGCTGGTCGACGCGGCCCGCGGCACGGCCAAGATGGTCACCCTCGCGACCGAACTCCCCGGCGGCCTCGACTCCGTACGCCTCCTCGTCGAACACGGTGTCATCGCGGCGATCGGGCACACCGACGCGTCGTACGAGCAGACGGTCGAGGCGATCGACGCGGGCGCGACGGTCGCCACGCACCTGTTCAACGCGATGCCGCAGATCGGTCACCGCGCCCCGGGTCCGATCGCCGCTCTCCTCGAAGACGAGCGGATCACGGTCGAGTTGATCAACGACGGCACGCATCTGCACCCGGCGGCACTGGAGTTGGCGTTCCACCACGCCGGTGCGGAGCGGGTCGCGCTCATCACCGACGCGATGGACGCGGCGGGCTTCGGCGACGGGCGTTACATGCTCGGCCCGCTGGAGGTCGAGGTGAGCGAGGGCGTGGCGCGGCTGGTGGAGGGCGGCTCCATCGCGGGCTCGACCCTCACCCTGGACCGGGCCTTCAAGCGCTCGGTGACGGTCGACCGGCTGCCGGTCGAGGACGTCGTCGCCGCGATCTCGGCCAACCCGGCCCGGCTGCTGGGGAGTTACGACGAGATCGGCTCGCTGGAGCCCGGCAAGTACGCGGACCTCGTGCTGCTGGACTCCGCGTTCGACCTCAAGGGCGTGATGCGGCGCGGCACTTGGGTGGTCGAGCCCCAACTGGGGTGAAATGTACTGCTGTTGAGGCGGCGGTTGTCCCGGGACACTGGGAGGACCGCCGCCTCTTTGGCATGATCGGGCCCGAACCGGACGGCGGATACACATACTTCGGGGGAGGTCGGCAGGTGATCCTCACGGTGACGCTGAACACCGCTCTCGATATCACCTATCGGGTACGGGAGTTGCGACCGCACGGTTCGCACCGCGTCTCCGAGGTGACCGAACGCCCCGGCGGCAAAGGCCTGAACGTGGCCCGCGTCCTGGCCACCCTCGGCCACGAGGTGACGGTCACCGGCTTCACCGGCGGCGCGACGGGACGCGTGGTCCAGGAGCAACTCACCGACACCCCAGGCGTGTTGGACGCGCTCGTCCCGGTCTCCGGCGCGACCCGCCGCACGATAGCGGTGGTGGACGACCGCACTGGTGACACGACTCAACTCAACGAGCCCGGCCCGACGGTCACTTCGGCGGAGTGGTCGGCCTTCCAGGAGGCGTACGCGGGGTTGTTGGGCGGGGTGTCGGCGGTGGCCCTGTGCGGAAGTCTGCCGCCCGGGGTGCCGGTGGGCGCGTACGCCGGCCTGATCCGCACGGCACGGACAGCGGGCGTCCCCGTCCTCCTCGACACCAGCGGCGAACCCCTGCGACGGGGAGTCGCCGCCCGCCCCGACCTCGTGAAGCCCAACGCCGAGGAACTGGCCGAACTCACCGGCTCCCACGACCCGTTGCGCGCCACCCAGGACGCGCGTCGCCGGGGCGCGCGGGCGGTGGTCGCCTCACTGGGCGCGCGGGGCCTGCTGGCGGCGACCCCGGAGGGCACCTGGCACGCGACGCCTCCGGCCCGGGTGCACGGCAATCCGACCGGCGCGGGCGACTCGGCGGTCGCGGGCCTGCTGTCGGGGTGGGTCGAGCGGCTGCCGTGGCCGGACCGGCTCGCGCGGGCGGTCGCGTTGTCGGCAGCGACCGTACTGGCGCCGGTGGCGGGCGAGTTCGACCACGCGGCGTACGAGGAGCTGGTGGCGCGGGTCGCGGTGACGGGGGACGCCAGCGCGGCCTAGGTCAGGTCAGGTCACGCCAGGTCAGGTCAGGCCTTGACCAGGTACAGCTGGTCGAAGTTGACGTCGCACTGGTTGCCCTGCTCGCAGGAGATCTTGATGGTGTTGGAGCCCTTGTTCAACTGAACGGACGCCCAGGTCTCCGTCCAGCCCTTCTCGTAGTCGCCCTCGGACGCCTTCGCGAAGTTGCCCAGGTTGAGCGGGCGGGACTGGGCCGTGCCGTTGATCGTGAGCGTGGCGGTGGCGGCCTTGCCGGGCACGCCGTAGTTGACGTACAGGCGGTAGTTGCCGCTCTTCGCGAGACCGCTCATGTTCCACGTCACGGACGCGCCGACCGCGTTGAACCCCGACACATAGACACCGCCGGCGGCCTTGGCGCCGTCGACGTCGGATGCCGTGGTGGCGCCGCCGCCCAGCAGCAGGGCCTTGGCGTCGATCTTCGGCAGGTCCGCCTCGGGGGCGGTGCTGCTGCTGGCCGACGGACTCGACGAGGCGCTCGACGAAGCCGACGGCGTGCTGCCCGCCTGGTCGCCGCTCTTGTCGTCGTCGTTGCCGTTCATCATCGCCACGCTGATGCCGATGACCACCGCGGCGACGACCGCGATCGCGCCGATCAGCAGGCCCTTGGTGTTGGGGCCGCGACCCCGGCCGTTGCCGCCGCCGTTGTTGTACGACGGGGGCTGCTGGCCGGCGGGCGGGCCGCCGGGGAAGGTCTCCGGGGCCTGGTAGTGCGCGTTCGGCTGGGCGCCGTAGGGCTGCTGCTGCGGGACCGTCTGGCCGTACGGCTGCTGCTGGTACTGGGCGGTGGGGGCGGCGGCCTGCTGGCCGCCGTACTGGCGCTCGCCCACCGGGCGCACTCGGTTGACCGAACCCGGGTAGCCGTAGCCACCACCGGACGGCGGCTGGGCGCCGGCGGCCTGGCCGTCCTCGTACAGGTAGCCGAACGGGTCGTCGTCCTCGGGCGTGCTCGCGCCGTTGTTGCCGGGCGTCATCCCTAGGTACTCCTCAACAGGTGCGGGTGCAGATACGTCAGCTTCGGATGCGTCTTCAGACACGTCTTCGATACGTCTGGAGAACTGCGAGCCTACCCGCTCCGCGTCGTCCAAACGGGTGACTCACACCGCATCAGACCGCTGACCTGGAGATCATCCCGCGCGTCTGTGCTGTTTGGGACGAGATCGTTTCTCGATGTACATCCGTTCGTCAGCGGACTTCAACACCTCGTCCGCCGTCATCCCGCAGTGGGCCCATCCGATGCCGAAACTGGCGCCGACCCGCATGGCCCGGCCGTCGACCCGGATGGGCTGGATGATCTCGTTCCGCAGGCGTACGGCGAGGTCGGCGGCGTCGGCCTTGCCGAGTCCGTCGGCCAGGACGACGAACTCGTCGCCGCCGAGCCGGGCCACCGTGTCGCCGTCGCGCACCGCCCGGCCGAGCCGCCGGGCGACCTCGATGAGGACGGCGTCACCCGCGTTGTGCCCGAACCGGTCGTTGATCGACTTGAAGCCGTCGAGGTCGCAGAAGAGGACCGCGAGCCCCTTGGTGCCGTCGTCGCGCTCGCCCTCGGGGGCGATGGTGTGGACGTGGTGGTCGTAGGCGTCGAGGAGGTCGGCGCCGGGGCGGAAGTCGAAGCCGTGGCCGTTCGCGTCGTAGGCGGCGTGTCCGTACGCGGCGTCGATGGACTCGATCTCGCCGGGGTGGCCGGTCTGCGGGCGCTGGCAGAGGCGGGCGGAGAGGCGGGTGCGCAGCTCCGCCGAGTTCGGCAGGCCGGTCAGCGCGTCGTGCGCGGCGCGGTGGGCGAGCTGGAGCTCGCGGCGCTTGCGGTCCTCTATGTCCTCGACATGGGAGAGGAGGAAGCGCGGTCCGTCGGCGGCGTCCGCGACGACGGAGTTGCGGAGCGAGACCCAGACGTACGTGCCGTCCCGGCGACCCAGGCGGAGCTCCGCGCGTCCGCCCTCCGCCGACGTTCTCAGCAGGGTGCCTATGTCCTCGGGGTGGACGAGGTCCGAGAAGGAGTAGCGGCGCATCGCGGAGGCCGGGCGGCCCAGCAGCCGGCACAGGGCGTCGTTGCTGCGCAGTATTCGGCCGTGCTGGTCGCCGCCCATCTCGGCTATCGCCATGCCGGAGGGGGCGTACTCGAAAGCCTGCCGGAAGCTCTCCTCGCTTGCGCGCAGGGCCTGTTGCTCGCGCTCCAGGCGGACCAGGGCGCGCTGCATGTTGGCGCGAAGACGGGCGTTGCTGATCGCTATGGCCGCCTGGAAGGCGTACATCTGGAGCGCCTCGCGCCCCCACGCGCCCGGCCGTCGGCCGTTGCGCGGGCGGTCCACGGACAGGACGCCGATCAGCTCGCCGCACGAGCCGCCGGAGACTCCGGGGGTGTACATGGGCGCGAAGAGCCGGTCGGACGGGTGCCACTCGTCCTCGAAGCGGGGTGCGGGGCCGTCGGTGTACCACTGCGGTACGTCGTCCTCGTCGAGGACCCAGCCCTCGGTGTGCGGGATGAACCGCAGGTCGCCCCAGGACTCGCCCATGCCGAGGCGGCGCTCCCAGGAGGTGCGGGAGCCGACGCGGCCGGTGATGAGCGACTCGGCGGCGGAGTTGCCCGCGAAGGCGGCGACCACGAGGTCGCCGTCGGGGCGGACGAGGTTGACGCATGCCAGCTCGTACCCGAGACCGTTGACGACGCCGTCGGCGACGGTCTGCAGGGTGTCCGCCAGGCTGCGGGCGGTGTTCATGTCCGCCATGACCGTGTGCAGTTGTCGCAGGGTCGCAAGACGGACGTAGGGTTCCGACTCGGTCTCCATACTCGCCCTCCCCCCGAGACCTCGCAGCGAATCAAGGGTCATCTTCCCCGCCACTGAATCACAGCGCGCTGCCCACTCGGTACACAGGGTCAACAATTACTATCCCTTGTGACTCAAGTCACAGCAGAAGATGAACAATTGAGTGGAGTTTCTGCATTTTCCCTGTGCGTTTCCTGAACGCAAACCATGCGGGTGTGTGGACATGATGCACGACGATGTTCCGTCGCGTAGGCCGTTGGTCCTAGGACCGGCCCTAGGACCCGGGTGGGCCGCAGGTCCGATGTGGTGCGCGGATGTCCGAGGCTAGCGTTTCGAGCGTGCTGAAGACCGCCTCGCAGACCGCCGCGATCATCGAGACCGCTCCCTCCGGGCATGCTGTGGGGGTGAGCAACGACGAGTTCCGCGCCGCCCTCTCCCGGCTGGCCGCGGGTGTGGTCCTGGTGACCGCGCACGAGGAGCCGTACGACCCGGACGACCCGCAGGCCCCGGTCGGCGAGGACGTGGGCATGACGGCGACCGCCTTCATGTCGGTCTCCCTGGACCCGCCCCTGGTCCTGGTCAGCCTCCGCAACGGCTCCCGCATGGACGACCTCCTCGACGAACAGCCCCTGTGGGCCGTCTCCGTCCTCTCCGAGAGCCAGCGCCACATCGCCGGCCGCTTCGCGATGAAGGGCCGCATCAGCGACCGTCTCCTCTTCGACGACATTCCGTACGTCCACGGGGAGGCGTCCGGGGCTCCGTTGGTGCGGGGGGCTCTGGCCACGCTCGAATGCCGGACGGAACAGCGGATCGTGGCCGGGGACCACACCCTCGTCATCGGGCGGGTGCTGACGGCGGAGGTGGGCAGCGCGGAGGGCGGCCCGCTGTCGTACTTCCGGGGCAGGTACCGGCAGTTGGGGTGAGCGTGAATTCGGTCGCTCACCGGTGATCCGCCCGCCTACCGTGCACGCATGACGCCGACGACCACCACCGCCGCAGCTCCCGGGCCCCGCCTCGAAGAGATCACCCGGCTCACCATCGATGCCGCCCTGGGCATCCGGGTCCGCCCCGACCAGGAGTTCGCGGTCTCCCCCGTCGTGAAGTCCCTGGCCGAGGCCTACGTCCATCAGGGCACCGCCTGGCCGCGCCTGATCGTCGACGAGAACCGACCCGTCGGCTTCGTGATGGCCTTCTTCGACATCGACTGGAACCTGGACGGCTCCGTCATCCGTTCCGGCCTGTGGCGCCTGAACATCGCGGCGGACCAACAGGGGCGCGGCTACGGCCGGTTCGCGGTGGAGTCGGTAGCGGCGGAGATCCGCCGCCGGGGCGGCAAGGAGCTGTACGTGACGTGGCACGAGGGTCCGCTGGGCCCGGCGAAGTTCTACCTGGGGCTGGGGTTCCGGCCCAACGGGGAGCTGAGCGAGGGGGAGACGGTGGGGGTGCTGGAGCTGTCGTAGCGGCGCCTCGGACGAGGCGTACGGTGCCGGGACTACCCCCAGTCCCGCCCGGTCCGCCCCCGCTTCGTGTCGGAGCGCTGCTTCTTCTCCCGCAACCGGCGTTCGTTGATACCGCGCGGAATACGGGTGGCCCGGCGCGGCTTCGGCGGCGGCGCGGTGGCCTCGGCGAGCAGGGCCGTGAGGCGTACGGCGGCGGTCTCGCGGTTGCGCCACTGGGAGCGGTGCTCGGAGGACCGTACGGTGACGACGCCGTCGACGAGTCGCGAGGCGAGCCGCTCCAGCGCGCGCTGCTTCCACACGTCGGGCAGGGCCTCGGTCTTCGCGAGGTCGAAGCGCAGCTCCACCTGGGAGTCGCTGGTGTTGACGTGCTGCCCGCCCGGCCCTGACGACCGCGAGAAACGCCACATGAGCTCGGCCTCGGGCAGGGAGACGGAGCCGCGGATGAGATAAGGACCGGACATGCCCCCATGGTCGCGCAGCTGTCCGGTCCACGTCACGCGAAATTCGCGTGGCGGCCGGACGATCATCCTGGGTAAAGAAAGTAAAGTCGCCTGGAACCTTCGGTACCCCTCTTGGCGTTCATAGAGGTACCGGTAGCTTCGTCCTCAGTACGAAGCCCGCACCGCAACGAGGGAAGGACTCCCAACAATGGCTGTAAGCCTGTCCAAGGGTGGCAACGTCTCGCTCACCAAGGAGGCCCCGGGCCTGACGGCCGTCACCGTAGGCCTCGGCTGGGACGTCCGCACCACCACCGGCACGGACTTCGACCTCGACGCCTCGGCGATCGCGGTCAACCCCGAGGGCAAGGTCTACTCGGACGGTCACTTCATCTTCTTCAACAACAAGTCGACCCCGGACCAGACGATCGTCCACACCGGCGACAACCGCACGGGCGAGGGCGCGGGCGACGACGAGGCGATCAACGTCAACCTGGCCGGCCTCCCGGCCGACGTCGAGAAGATCGTCTTCCCGGTCTCGATCTACGACGCGGAGACCCGCTCGCAGAACTTCGGCCAGGTCCGCAACGCGTACATCCGCATCGTGAACCAGGCCGGCGGCGCCGAGATCGCCCGCTACGACCTCTCCGAGGACGCGGCGACGGAGACGGCGATGGTCTTCGGCGAGCTGTACCGCAACGGCGCGGAGTGGAAGTTCCGCGCGGTGGGCCAGGGTTACGCCTCGGGCCTGGTCGGTATCGCCCAGGACTTCGGCGTGAACGTCTGAGGTTCGCCGGTTCACCGCGTCTGTAGGTAGTGCCGTGTGTGAGGCCCCTGGCTGCGGTTGTGGCCGGGGGCTTCGGCATGTGCGTGAACGGGAGCCGGGGGACCGGGAGTTGGGGAACGCGGCGCGGCGGACCAGGAGTTGAGGGTGGACGGCGCGGCGGATCGGGAGTCGAGGGTGCACGGCGCGGGGGCCGCACAGGGGTGTCTCAGCCGCGTATGGCAATGTGCCGGGATCAACAGCCGTTGGCCCCTGGAAGGACAGCGAGCCCTATGTCGTTCGGACCGTCCCCCGCCGGTTTCGGGCCTCCTCGACCGCCCGCCTGGACCCCGCCGACCGAGACGGAACGCACACTGGCCGAGGCCAGGGCGCGCGGCGACTGGCCCGCGTACTACGACGCACTGGCCCGGGTCCGCCTCTACTACGTGATGTCGCGCGAGTCCTACGACGCCCAACCGGACCGTACCCACCGGACGTTCGCCCGCGACCCCCGCACCGGCGCGGAACGCTGGGAGCTCTTCACGGACGGCATGCTGCCCGCGCCCCGCCCCGACCTGGTGTACTCCCGCGCGTCGCTGCGCTGGATCGCGGAAGCGTGGAACCCGCGCTGCCCACCGACCCTCGTCATCGACCCCGGCACCCCCTGCGAACTGGCCCTCCCCTACGGCCCCCCGGGCACGACGGACTGGTCACGCGCGGCGGAACACATCGGCGCCGCCCCCTCCACGGCCATGCGCCTGCGCGCACTCCACGTCGGCGGCGCGCTGCACGGCCCCGTGGCCCACGGCCTGGCCTGCGGAGCCCTCCTCTGCGTCAGCAACGGCTCCCTCTGGAACGCGCTGGCCTGGCACGGCAGCGGCTACGACGGCGAGCGCCGGCGGCTGCGCGAGTGGTGGGGCATCACCAACCGCGCCGAGTGGCAGCACCACCTGCGCAACCTGCTCGCCTGCGAAGCGTCCAGCTCCGTATGGGAGTTCGCGCTGAGCCTGCGCCGTACGATCGCCCGCGACTTCGGCGGCCACGTGGACACGGGGTACTGGCGCCAGGCGGTGGCCACCGTCATCCGAGCCAACTCGGAGGGTTCTACGGTGATCACGGAGGACGGCGTCACCAAGACCGACCCCCGCCCCGCATCGGAGACCGAGGCGCGGGTGGAGGGCGTACAACGCCTGATCGGCCGTATCACCCGCTACGAGGCCCGTATGCGCGCCGACGGCATCCTCGCCGAGAACCGTTACGTCACCTCGGTGGAGGCCTGGGACCTGGGCCGCGCCTCGAAGATGGCCCGCTGGGGCCTGGGCGCGCGCTTCGCCACCCTCCCGGAGACGGAGTCGGCCGTCATCCGCGCGGGCCGGGCCGCCGCCCTCGCGTACCGCTCCTGGGCCGACTTCTCCACCGGCTACATCCTCGGCCGTTGTCTCCACTTCGACGAGGAGGAGTTCGGGGACTGGTACCAGGACATGGTCGCCGCGCACCGGATCCTGATGACGGAGGCGGGGAGTCCTTGGCTGAACATCCCTTTTCGGTAGGCGGACTTCGGCAGGCGGGCTTCGGCAGACGGGACCATAACCTGGCGAAGATCCGTTCCCTGCCTGGAGGTTGAGCCTTGCGAAGACGTACGTTCGTCACCGCCCTCGGCGCCACCGTCGCCGCGTCCGTCGTACCGGGAGTGGCACGGGCGGCCACGCCGCTCATAGCGTCCACGCTGACGGGCCGGGACCCGTCGGCGTCGGCGAACGCGCAGAAGGTCTACAGCCACCTGGTGTCGCTGGAGAACGCGGCGCGCTCCGGCACCCACCCGATGACGATCATCGGCCAGCACATCGAGACCCAGCAGGAGCTGTACAACGCGAGTTACGGGGACACGGGCGGCACGACGTTCTCGGGCTACTACTACAAGAAGGCCGCGGACATCACGGGCAAGCTGTCCGGCTTCGTCGAGATCGACCTCGGACCGGGCTACGGCGCGACCGGCTGGGGAACGTACGGGGACCGGACCTACAACCGCCCACTGGGGCTGCCGACGGGGGTGCGTTCGTGGCAGTACACGGACGACGCCGTGGACCTGGCCTTCGGTGTGTGGAAGGGGCTGCCGCGCGCGGCGGACGGCTCGTACAACCCGGGTGGGACCATGGTCCGGCTCGACGGGACCACCGCGTCCCTCACCAACGGCGGTGCGGCTTCCGGGATCGTGGGCATGAGCTTCCACCAGCCCTACCCCGGTTCCGCGGTGAAGTCCTGGAGCCGGGTCCTCACCCAGGTCGCGGGAGAGCACCCGGGCGGCGAAGCGTCCTACCCCCTGGCGACGCTCACCACCGACCAGGCGTGGTTCGACCGCGTGCTCGACTGGGAGTCGGACACCGACGAGTACCGGGCGCTCCTCGCGGACCTGGCCTTCCTGGCGGCCACGCTCTCGTACTTCGCCGCGTGGGACGTCCCCGTGCTCCTGCGGCCGTACCACGAGATGAACGGCGACTGGTTCTGGTGGGGCGGGAAGACCCCGGCCTCGTACAAGAAGCTGTGGCGGATCACGTACGACTACCTGGTCAAGACGAAGGGCCTGCACAACCTGATCTTCGTCTGGTCACCCGGCGCGTGGGACCCGCAGGGCGACGACGTGCCGTGGGACTACTACCCCGGGTCCGACCTCGTCGACGTCGTCGGCGTCGACGACTACAGCCCGTCCGCCTCGGACCTCACGCACGTGTACTACACGGGTCTGGTCGACTACGCGAAGCCGCGGATGCTCGCCGAGTCGTACAACGTGCCGATCACGGCGGCGGGTTCGAACGCGCTGACCCGCAGCCCGTGGGTGATCTGGAGCACCTGGGGCTCCGGTCTGACCAAGACGGCCATCAACTCGAACGCGGACGTGAAGGCGACCTACTACGCCACGGACCAGGTGTACACGGGCGGTTCGGGCACCGGGTTCGGCCAGAACTTCGCGTGGGGGTCGCTGCACGCCCACTGAGCGCGGGCGGTCTCACGCCTGGGCAGCGCCCCTGTCCTTTGCGCCCGGCACCCGCCGGGCCAAGGGTGAGGGAATCTTCACGCCTTTCGATCGCCCTCTTTCGGACAACCCTGCATCTGATACTCCCGATAGCCGATGCCCTTTATATGGTTCACGAGTACACCATCGAACCTTCAAGGTGAAACTACATGCATAGATCGATTGCAAAATGGGGCGCGCTGATTGTAGCCGTAGCGGCTGCATGCTTATTTCTGACGGTTCCGGCAAACGCCGCTCAAGGTACCATTTCCTGGACTATTCCAGCAGGCTCCCTCGACAGTTCTCCAGGCACCCTCGTCTCGACGAAGTCAGGTTCCGCGAGTCGAAGCGCAGCCGCAGAAATACCCGGAGAGTGCACGGAGTCAGCAAGCGTATCCGTCGGCGTTTCCTATACCGCTGAAACTCCGGGGTACCTCACTGCGGTGAACTGGGTGGGCGGCGCCACCATCGCATGCACACCGGCGATGCTGGAGATTCAGTACGACCAGTGGGTGACCGATCCGGACGGAGTTTCTCACTACATCGCCGCCGGCGACTGCGTCGAATGCTCATCTCTCGTACCGGTCAACACCGGCTACTCCTGCGTGCAAGAGGCAAACGACTGCTCCGGGGTCTGGCTGCTGACGAAGGAATCCGTATACGTCGCCCCACCAGGAACTACCTGGACCTCCGCGACTTCCGGATGCGAGATCAGCGGTCAGACCGCCGTCTGCCAAAAGACGGTGACAGCAGGCACGGCGTACCTGTTCAACAACACCCAGCCCGTACGCTGCACCGCCACAGTGACCAGCGGTTGCGTCAATTTGCCGTCCGACATGCAGGCCGTGCCGCATCTGACCGACAAGTCGATCTCAGACATCTACACCTATCACTACACGGATGACGACACCACGGCAGCCGCAGAAAAGAGCACTTTCTTGGCAGGGACCACCCCATCCAAGTTGCAGAAGATCTTCCTGTACGGCCTCAACGACAACACAAGCTCCTGGCAGTTGAATGAGGACGGGTACTACCAAAAGCGCTTCGTCTACACGGCATACGTGGGCTCCACGTCCGCGCTGAACGGTGCATATCTCACGCAAAATGTTCTCGTCTCCGTGAGCAAGATCAGCGGCGACGTAATAACCATGTTCCCGGAATGATGACACACCGAGGGCGGCGCCATGGGGCTCGGCATATATATTCAAGATCGCCAAGGGAATCGGCTCGGATACATTCCCGACGTGGGAGATGAATTCCGCAGAGTCTCTACTTCCGGCCCCTGGGAAAGCATCCGACGGGGTGTGATGGTACACGGAAACACCACCTTCAACAGACTGCAACTCATGCGGCTCGTCGAAGAGCTGGAGAACCTTGAGGGAGAGCGCGGCCCGGTCGTCGAACAAGTGATAGAGGCCGCACGGGCGGCCATAGATCAATCAAATTACCTGCATATCGTGGGCGACTAGCCGAGGGCTGCGAGTACCCCTTACGCGAAGTCGCGCGGACGCGGCGGCACGACCTTGGTGCTGCAGCCGGAGACCGCATCACATGATCTCAGGCTGCAGCACCCTGCAGACGCCTCAGCGATCGGAACGAGAATCCGCGTAACTACGGGGTACGCCTTGGCTCTTGACCGGTCTTGATCGCGAGGAGCAGGGTGTGGAGGCGGGCGGGAGTGGCGGTCACGACCGTGTCTGGGGTTTCGCTCTCGCGGAGGAGTATTCGGCCTTTGTGGTGGGCGAGTTCGAGGCAGTTCTCCGCGCCGATTCCCGAGAAGGACGACTTCTGCCACTCCACAGGCACCCTCGGATCTCTCACAGTTCTCTCGCGATTCGACGGATGAGTTGCCGGGACTCCGACTCACTCAGCGACGACCGTTCCGCGATGTCGAGCATTGCCGCGAACTTCTTCAGTTGAGCCGCAGCGGTGCGTCAGCCGACCGAATCCACCGAGCTCTCGAAGCCCGCGCTGTCGCAGTAGGACACCGCACGCCCCTCGGCCCCGGTGTCGCCGGCGATCGCGTTGACGGTGTCGTCGAGGATGCGCGTGCCACCGTGTTCCAGGCCGGCTTTGTCCAGCTTCTTCGAGGCGTAGACGACCGCTTCCGCCGCCGATGCGGTGTTGGCCGTCCTGGCGCGCGCCTCACCCTGCCAGTCCCCCAGCTTGGCGCAGTACTCCTGTTGCCACGCCTTGTCCTGCGCCGAGTCGTCCGACGAACAACCGCTCGTCAGGACAGCCGCGACGACAACCACCGCCGCTCGTACGCCCGCGCCAAACCCACACCCGTGCCGCATGGACATGCCCTCCCCGAAGCCGCCGACACAGAGTACGGATCACGCAGGTGTCACCTCACACCGGATCCGCGCAGCACTAGCGTGCCTCTCATGTTCCTCGAACCGCTCACGCCGACCGAGGCCGGCGCGCTCCCCGGCGAGTTGCTCACCGAGCTGACCGCCCTCTACGCCTCGAACCACGCGTTCCACGCCCTGAGCGGTGACTTCCCCGACCCGGAGGACATCCGGCCCGAGCAGGTGGCGACCGCGCTGGCCGACGAACTCGCCGATCCGGACGTCGAAGTACTGCTCGCGCGCAGCGCCGGGCGGCTGGTCGGGATCGCCATCACCCTCGGGACGCATCCCGACCCGGAGGACGAGGACCCCTGGATCGGGCTGCTGATGATCGACGTCGCCCAGCAACAACAGGGGCACGGACGGCAGTTGGCGACCCTCGTCGAGGACCGTTTCCGCGAGGCCGGCCGAACCGCCGTACGCCTGGCCGTCCTTGACAACAACCCCGACGCCCTCGCCTTCTGGACCACCCTCGGCTACGACGTCATCGACCACCGCAAGGACCGCCAACTCGGCCGCCCCTGCACCGTGTTGCGCAAGCAGCTCCTCAAACTCCGCCGCGCCGCCCGCATCGCCGTACTCGACCCTTCGGGCTCCGTCTTCCTCTTCCTGCATGACGACTCCGCGAACGGCACCTTCTGGGCCCTGCCCGGCGGCGGCATCGAAAGGGACGAGACCCCGCGCGAGGGCGCCCTGCGCGAACTGCGCGAGGAGACCGGCTGGACCGACCTGACCACGGGCCCCCTCCTCTGCACCCGGGAACACGACTTCACCCGCGTCGGCATCCACATCCGGCAGCACGAGCACATCTACGTCGCCCACGGCCCCCACCGCGAACCCACCGGCCCCGACCTCGCCACCGCCCACGCCGAGGACGGCATCCTCGCCTGGCGATGGTGGACCCGGGAGGAGTTGCGCGGAGCGACCGAGACCGCTTGGCTGCCCGAACTCGCCCGGCTGCTCGACGAGTTGGAGGAGGGGCCGGACACGAGCGCGGGAAACGGATGATCGCGTGACCGACACCGAGGACCGCCGGCAGCCGGACCGTTCGCCGTGGCCCGCCGCCGGTCGAACGGTCCGGGCGGACACGGTCAACTCTCCACAGCAGCACCACAGTTGAACCCGTATATCGACTTGCGTGCCGGCGGCCACTTGGCGTAGTTAATGGACGCCTGTCAGTGATCTCAGGGGGACTCGTGGAGAGAACCGAAGTGTCCGGTTTCCCGGACATCCCGCCGCCGCCCGCCACACCGCCGCAGGGGTTCCGCGCGATCGATCTGCGGGTCGGCAAGCGCCTGTTGTGGGTCGGCACGGCCACCTACCCGCTGGAGAACATCGCCAGGGTGCACACCTACATGCTCATGCCGAGGCGCTGGGAGGCCACGAGGCTCTTCCTGAAGCGTCTCGGGATCATCCTGTCGGTGGCGTTCGCACTGACCATCCTCGGCGGTATCACCGGGCTCGCAAGCCAGAACACGGCGAGCACGCTCATCATGTGGGTGTGGCTGGGCTCGACGGCCGCGCTGATCTTCTGCGCGGTGGAGTGGTTGCAGGTGCTGTCGGCGCACCCGCTGTACGTCCTGGCCGTGGAGACGTCCGGCCCGCCCATGGCCGTGGTGACGAGCGCGAACCCGTACCAGCTCGACCAGTTGGTGGGCTCCATCGTGTACGCGATCGAGCACCCGGAGACGGAGTTCCACGTCACGGTGGACCGGCTCATGGTCAACCCGAAGAACTACTACTTCGGCGACAACGTCAACATGTACGGCGGTACGGGCAACGTGGGAGTGGGACACGCATGAGCGGCAACAACTTCTACTTCGGCGACAACGTCAACATGCACGGCGGCACCGGGAACACGGGCATCGCCAAGCATCAGACACCGGCCGGGCCGCCCTCGGTCGACCCGGCCCTCCAAGCCGCCGTCGAGGAACTTCGCCGACTGGTCGAGACGCTGCGTGGGCAGGTCCCGGCCGCGAGCGCGCAGGCCATCGACGACTCCCTGCCGGCCCTCACCACGGACCCGGGCGCCGCCCCGCAGGACCGGCACCGCGCGCTGATGGCCGTCGCGGGAATCGCGGCGACGGTCGGCGCGGTGGGCCAGCCCGCGCTGGAGGCGGTGAACCGGATCCTGAGCCTGCTCGGCGGCCGGTAGACGGCCGAACAGCCCCCGCCGCCGAACAATGGGATCGTGCGTGCGTCCCTGCGTCCGTCCGTCCCTGCGTCCGTCCGTCTGTCCGTCTGTCCGTCTGTCCGTCTGTCCGTCAAGGGCGGGCCGGTTTCCCCTTCCCGTACAGCCAGTCCTTCCAGATTCCGCTGAAGTCCTTGCCCGGCGCCATCTTCTGCACGTACGCCGTGAAATCCGCCGTGTTCGCGTTGCCGTAGCGGTGTGCGGCTGCCCAGCCCTGGACGATGTCGTAGAAACGCGCGTCGCCGACCGTCTGCCGGATCTTGTGGAGGACCATCGCGCCGCGTTCGTAGACGGGGCTGTCGGAGATGTGGGCGGCGGAGGTGGGGCGGGCTGGGGGGAAGGACCAGATCGCCTCGTTGTCGGACCTGTTGGGGAAGTAGGTGCCCTTGTAGAGGGCGTCGAAGGTCTGCTGGGCCGTGTCGCCGTCGTGGTCCTCGGCCCAGAGCCATTCCGCGTAGGTCGCGAAGCCCTCGTTGAGCCACATGTCGCGCCAGGTCCTCGGGGTGACGGAGTCGCCGTACCACTGGTGGGCGAGTTCGTGGACGAGGGTGGCGGTGTCGGGGGCGCCGGGGAAGAACGGGCGGGTCTGGGTCTCCAGGGCGTAGCCCGCGTCGCCCCGGCGGTCGACGATCGCGCCGGTGGAGGAGAAGGGGTACGGGCCGAAGTTGTACTCCTCCCACTCCATGATCTCGGGGAGTCGGGCCAGTACCTTGCGGCTCGCTGTCGCTTCCTGCGGGTCGACCGCCGTGTACACGGGGAGGCCGTTCTTCGTGGTGGTGCGGGTGATGTCGTAGTGGCCGATCGCCACCGTGGCCAGGTAGGTCGCCATGGGGTGGGTCATGCGCCAGCTGTACGTCGTACGACCGTCCCCCGTCGTCGTCTCCGTCCTCAACTCACCGTTGGAGACCGCCTGTAGGCCCTTCGGGACGGTGATCGTGATGTCGTACGTCGCCTTGTCGGAGGGGTGGTCGTCGGCGGGGAACCAGGTCATCGCGCCGGTCGGTTCGCCGAGGGCCAGTGCGCCGTCCGCCGTGGGGAGCCAGCCCTCTTCCGAGCCGTCGGGGTCGGTGATCGTCTCGGGGGTGCCGGAGTAGTGGACGGTCGTCCTGAAGGTCTTGCCCTGGGGGATGGTGGAGGGTGGGCGGACCGTCAGTTCCTGGTCGGTGCGGGTCCAGGAGGCATTCTTGCCGTTCACCGTCAGCGAGTTGACCCGCATGCCCTTGAGGTCGAGGTCGTAGGTGGAGAGGTTCTGGGTGGCGCGGGCCGTGATGGTCGCCGTACCGGTCAAGGGAGTTGGGGTGTGAGGGGTGTCGGGGGTGTCGGGGGTGTCTGAGGTGTCTGAGGTGTCTGAGGTGTACGCCAGGGTCAGCGCGTAGTGGGTCACGTCGTAGCCGCCGTTGCCCGCCTCGGGGAAGTACGGGTCGGCCACGCCCGCGCTGCCGGCGGTGCCGTGCACGCCCCCTGTTCCACCGCACGCCGTCAGGACGAGGGCCAGCGCGCACGCGGTGACCGTGGGAACAAGCGGTACGGATCGGGACACGTGCGCGATCCTATGAGTTCGGGGCTCGTCGACCTGGAGTACGGCGGTCCTCGTACGCTCGGGTCCATGCCCCGTTCTTCCAAGAAGCCTCGCCGACTTGTTGCCGATGGGCGCGTGTACATGTGGTCGCTGCGTCACAGTCACCGCGACAGCGGCAGCGGCCGGGGCGGCGGCTCCGTGGTGTGTGTCCACACCCTCCCCCTGAATCCCCAGCCGTCCGGCACCGGCGGGGTGCTGCGGATCGTCTTCGTCGCGGGGCCGGGGCGGTTCGTCCCGGGCGGGGCTCCCTTCGGTTCCGGGGACGTGGGCCACGTCCACGGCGCCACCCTCAACCTCCACGAACCCGGCGCCGTCCGCGCCCTCCTCGACGCGGCGGCGGCCCGCGGGTGGCTGCCGGCGCCGGGAGAAACCCGGGCGGTGGAGGTCGACGGCTGGGCCCTGCTGGAAGCGGCCGCCGCCGGGCGGGACGAGGCCCTGTGAGAGGGCAGCTACGGCTGCCGTCAGCTCGCTCTCCGGCCGTGACACCATCTCCTACGTGCTCGACATCGGCTATGCCCTCTCCAACCGCTTCCCCGACCCCCCGCAGACCGACTACCGGCGCGCGGACGTCCACGCGCTGCGGCACGACCTGTTCTGCGGTGACGTGTACCTCGCCGACACCAAGGCGGACCGGGAAGTGTCCACAGCCTGGGGATGGGTACCGGTGCTGGACTTCGCGTGGGCGTTGTGCGACATCGTGGAGCAGATCGATCAGGACCCGGCGGGGTCGCGGGCGTCCCGGCCGCAACGCGCCGAACTGGACTTCACCGAGTCCACCGACCGGATGTTGTTCGAGCGGCGGTTCGGGTGGGTGGATGTCGAGGCGGACTGGATGCGGCGGGACGAGGAGGCGTTGACCTTCTCCCACTCCGAACTCCGGCGTGAGGCGCGGGACTTCCTGCACGACCTGATCGCCGACCTCGTTGATCTGCACGATGCGCTCGGCGAGAATCCGGCGATCTGGACGTTGCAGGCGAGGTTCCCCAGAGTGCCGTGAGCCTCTCGGATGCAGGAACTTCCCGGGTGCCCTGAGCTGGTGGCGCCGTCCCTGGGGGCTGCGCCCCCAGACCCCCATCGGCCCTGAAGAGGCCTCGTCCTCAAACGCCGGACAGGCTGGATATAGGCGGCCTGTGTTGGAGAGGCGCCGGACGGGCTCGATGGTGCGGGCCTACGCTGAAAAGTGACGGACGGCCGGGTGGCGCGGCCCCGTGCCCAAAGAGCGGGCGGACTGGATGGTGTCGGCCCGCGCTGGAAAAGGCGCCTCCTCGAAGCCAAACAGCGCACCCCTCAGTCCCCCCTCCCCTCTACCTCCCGCTCACCCCTCCACCCGAATCCCCATCTGCACAGCCAACACCGGCGCCAGATCCAACAGTTGCCCCATGCTGATCACCGCCCCCGACAACCGATCCACCCCCCGCGCGATCTCCAGCTCCGCCACCCCCCGCAGATCCACGTCCGTGAACGTCACCCCCGTGAAGTCCACCCCCTTCAACGCGCAGTCCACGAACTCGACGCGCTCCAGCCGGGCATCAAGGAAGTCCGGCTCGACGAGGACGCACCCCTCGAAAACAACATCCCGGAGCTTCGCCTTGCGCAGGTTCAGGTAGTCGATCTTGCCCCCGCGAATCACCACCCGCTCCAGCACCGCGCCATGCAACTGCACCCCACCCATCCGCGCGTCGATCACCTCGACGTCACGCAGGGTCGACTCCGCGAGATCCGTACCCACACCCCGTATGCCGGTGAGGACCGAGTCCAGCACCCGCGCGTGATGCAGTCGCGTCTCGTCCAGCGCGCAGTCCGTCAACGCGCAGTCCATGAAACGAGCACCCCCGCCGTCCTGCCCGACGAAGTCCTCGTCCCGGAACTGCAGCCCGTCGTAGTCCCCGTCCGGCTCCAACTCCCCACCCCCGTAAGCCTCCAGAGCCGGCAACCGCACCTCCGGCCGCCGCGCCCCTTTCACTCCACCCGCCCCCTTCACTCCACCCGTCCCCTTCATTCCACCCGTCCCACCCGCCGCTCTCCTCGCCATGCCCCCATCCTGCACCCCACCACTGACATCGAGGACGACGGACAGACGGACACTTGACCTCAAGCGCACTTGAGGTCGAAGAGTGACCCCATGCAGGCCATACGACTCCACGCCTTCGGCCCCGCCGAGAACCTCACCCACGAACCCGTCGACGCCCCCTCCCCCGCCCCCGGCCAGATCCGGATCGCCGTGGCCGCGGCCGGAGTCCACCTCCTGGACACCGTGCTACGGAGGGGAGAGCGGGGCCCGCTCCCCACGCTCCCCGCCCTCCCCACCATCCCCGGCCGCGAGGTCGCCGGTGTCGTCGAGTCGCTCGGTGACGGGGTCTCCGGGCTGTGGCTCGGGAAACGGGTGGTCGCGCATCTCGGGCTCGCGCCGGGCGGATACGCCGAGTCGACCGTGGTCGATGTGGACCGGGTGCACGAGATCCCGGCGAACCTGGACTTCGCACAGGCCGTCGCGATGATCGGGACGGGACGTACGGCGATGGGGATCGTGCAGTTCAGCAAGCTGGACGGCGACTCCGTGGTCGTCGTACCGGCCGCCGCCGGAGGTCTCGGCACCCTGCTCGTGCAGTACGCCGCGCACGCCGGTGCCACCGTCGTCGGCCTCGCGGGCGGCCCGGACAAAGCCGCCCTCGTCCGCGCGAACGGCGCCGATCTCGCCGTCGACTACACGGACCCGGAGTGGCCGGGGAAAGTACGCGCCTGGCTGGGTGGGCGGCACGCGACCGTCGTGTTCGACGGGGTGGGCGGAGCCCTAGCAAGACAGACCGTCGACCTCCTCGGGCCGAACGGCCGGCACATCGTCTTCGGATGGTCGAGCGGGCAGCCGTACACCCGCGAAACCGCAGGTGTGTCCGAACAGGTGCTGGGGCCCGCGATGATGCGGAAGGCCGGCGGCCCGAGCCCCATCCGAACCCTGGAGTTGCGCGCGCTCGCCGAGGCGGCGGAGGGACGACTCACACCGACCGTCCAACGATTCCCGCTGGCCGCGGCGGCGGACGCGCACCGGGCGCTGGAGAACCGGAAGACAACCGGAAAGGTGGTCCTGGAACCATGACCACACCGAACGTACGCACGAATACGACTGGGGATGCGATACCTACCGATTCATGGTCTTCTGACCAGATGAGCGTCACCCGATCAGGTGAATCAAGCGCGGCTACCGGTCCCGATCCCCGGCGCTGGTGGGGCCTGGTGATCATCGCTCTCGCGCAGCTCATGGTCGTCCTCGACGCGACGATCGTGAACATCGCACTCCCCTCCGCACAGCGCGACCTGGGCATGTCCGACGGCAACCGGCAGTGGGTCATCACCGCGTACACGCTCGCCTTCGGTGGACTGCTCCTCCTGGGCGGCCGGATCGCCGACCTCGTGGGCCGCAAACGGACGTTCATCATCGGCCTGATCGGCTTCGCCGGTGCCTCCGCACTCGGCGGCGCGGCCACCACCTCGGGCATGCTCTTCGGCGCCCGCGCCCTGCAGGGCGTCTTCGCCGCCGTCCTCGCCCCCTCCGCGCTCTCCCTCCTCACCACGACCTTCACCGACCCGAAGGAACGCGGAAAGGCCTTCGGGATCTACGGCGCGCTCGCGGGCAGCGGTTCGGCGATCGGCTTCATCGCGGGCGGTCTGCTCACCGAGTACCTGAACTGGCGCTGGTGCCTGTACGTGAACATCCCCATCGCGATCATCGCCGTCTTCGGCGCCGTCGCCCTCCTCCACGACCGCCCGGGCCACTCCGGCGCCCGCCTCGACGTACCCGGCGTACTGCTCGGCTGCGGCGGACTCGTCGCGATCGTCTACGGCTTCAGCGAAGCGGAGCCACGCGGCTGGACGGACTCCCTGGTCCTCGGCCTGTTCGCGGCCGGGGCGGTCCTCCTCGCGTCCTTCGTCTGGTGGCAGACCAGAGCCCCCAGCCCCCTCCTCCCCCTCCACATCGTCAAGGACCGCAACCGGGCCGGCTGCTTCCTCACCATGGGCCTCGCCACCATCGGCATGTTCGGCATGTTCCTGTTCATGACCTACTACCTCCAGGTCATCCTCGACTACTCGCCCGTGAAGACCGGCCTGGCCTTCCTGCCCCTCACGGTCGCGATCATCATCGGCTCGACCCAGATCTCGGCCCGCCTGATGCACCACGTACCGCCGCGCACCCTGATGGTGCCGGGCGCGATCCTCGCGGCAACCGGCATGTCCTTCTTCACCCGCCTGACGGTCAACTCGGACTACACGACCGAACTACTCCCCGGCCTCCTGCTGATGGGCCTCGGCATGGGCCTGATCTTCATGCCGGTCTTCGCGACCGCCACGGCCGGAGTCGCCCCGCAGGACTCGGGCGTGACCTCCGCGACCGTCAACACCGCCCAGCAGGTGGGCGGTTCGATCGGTACGGCCCTCCTCAACACGATCGCCACCACCAGCAGCACGGCCTACATCGCCGCCCACCTCACCAACCCGGCCCAGAAGGCCCTGATCACCAGCAAGGGCATCGTCCACGGCTACACGGTCGCCGTCTGGTGGGCCGTAGCCGTCATGCTCACGGCGGGACTCGTAGCGGGCCTCATGGTGACGGCACGAGCCCCCAAACACGGGGCGACGGCGCAGTCACCGGTACCCGAGCCCAAGTCAGTGGCGTGAGCACCCCGGCCACCCGCGCACGGCGGCAAGGCGACGTGTCGGGGGGGCCGCCCGCAGCGGTTGGCGCGTCAACACGGGTGAGTCGGTGAACGCCGGTCCCCGCGCCAATCCGAGGACGGACACCCCCCGGCGCGGCGCCGACCCCCTACGACGGCCCGGCAAACCACAACGCACCGGCACCCAGACACAGAGCCGCACCCCAACCCCCCCCCAGGGGCGCGGGGAACTGCGCGACCAGCCACACTCAACCCGCACCCGACGACTCTCAGTGCCGCCCAGCCACCCGATCAGCAAGCCGCGCCAACCGACTCGACTCCGCGCTGTACCCGCCCAGTTCCCGCCGATCCGCCGCCCGATACGTCGCGTACATCCCCTGCACCCCCAGCCAACGGAACGGCTCCGGCTCCCACTTCCGCACCTTGTGCCCGACCCACGGCAGCGCGGTCAGATCAGTCGCCCCCGCCTGCCCCGAGTCCAGCTGGACCAGATCCCGCAACGTCCGTGCAGCGAGATTCGTCGTAGCCACCCCAGAGCCGACGTAACCCCCCGCCCACCCCAGTCCCGTAGACCGATCCAACGTCACCGTCGCGCACCAGTCCCGCGGCACCCCCAGAACCCCCGACCACGCATGCGCGACCCGCACCCCCGCAAGCGACGGAAAGAACCGCACGAGAATCTCCCGCAACGCCTCGACCGTCGCCGCCTGCGTCCGCCCGTCGTTGTCGGTCCGCGACCCGAAGCGATACGGCACCCCACGCCCACCCAACGCGATCCGCCCATCGGCGGTGCGCTGCGCGTACATGTACGCGTGCGCCATGTCACCCAGCGTCTCCAGACCGCCCCACCCCACCGACTCCCACTGCGCCGCACTGAGCGGCTCGGTGGCGATCATCGAGGAGTTCATCGGCAACCAGGTCCGCCGCTGCCCCTTGAGACTCGCGGTGAACCCCTCCGTACACCGCAGAACATAGGGCGCGCGAACAGTGCCGTACGGCGTCACCGCGTGCTTGGGCCGAATCTCGGTCACCGGCGTCGACTCATGAATGGTGACGCCCAACCCCTCCACCACCGCCGCAAGCCCCTTCACCAGCTTCACCGGATGCAGCCGCGCCCCGTGCGGCGTCCACGTGGACCCGACGGCGTCCACGACCCGGATCCGCTCACCGGTCTCCCGCGCGCCGTACAACTCGCGATCCGTCTCGCCGTACGACAGCTCGTGCTCGTGGAAGGCCTTCAGCCGCGCCAACTGAGCGGGCGTACAAGCGACTTCGAGCACCCCGCCCCGATGGATGTCGGCCTCGATCCCTTCCGCCTCCGCCACCGCGACGACCTCGGCGACGGTGTCGTTCATGGCCTTCTGCAACCGCACGGCTCCATCCCGGCCATGGAGTTTCGCGTACCGATCGCGACCGGCGATGCCGTTGTACAGCCACCCACCGTTCCGCCCCGAGGCGCCGTACCCGCAGAACTTCTGCTCCAGGACGGTGACCCGGAGGAAGGGCGCCGCCTTCTTCAGGTAGTACGCGGTCCACAGCCCGGTGTACCCGCCGCCGACGATCACGACATCGGCGGAGGCGTCACCCCCGAGCGGCTCCCGTCGCGCCGGAAAGCCGTCATCCGCGTACCAGAAGGAGACGCCACCGTTCACGACACCACTCACCGAGCTGCTCATGCCCGGACGCTAACCCCTGAGCGCGGCGACTGTCTCCTTCGGATTCCATGCTTTTCCACAGCCCCTGACCAGCGGATAACACGCCAGCCCGATCACCACGGACGTGAAATGCCCAAGATCGGTGAAGGTCCGGCCGGTGGCCAACGGCACCCCGTACACGGCCAGTACGACCACCAGATACGGATACCTCCACGGCACCGCGATCCGGTACACCAGCACCCCGACCACCCCCGCCAGTGCGTAACTCACGCCGATATCAAGGGTGTTGACCGCGGACTGCGGCGCCACGCCCCTCCTGATCGCCTCCAGCAGCGCGCCCTCGCTGATCAGCGTGGCCAGCACATGCGCGGCCACGCACACCATCAGCCACCGCGCCGTCCCGAGCCACCGCTCCGCCTGCGCGTGGAACACCGTGTAGAGCACCGCATACGGCAGCCAGCGCCCGCCGTCTATCCACATCGCGCTCGCGAACAGCACCCGCACCGGATTGTTCGACAACTCGTGGATGTTGGTGGACCGCTGCCGCAGGAACTCCTGCTCGAACTCCGGCGACATGTGGTGCACGGCGACCGTGGTGACGAACAGGATCCCCAGCCAGACGTACGTGCCGGGGGCGCTGCGGACGTACGCCCACACCCTGTGGAGGCCCCGGGTAATTCGCATGAGCCGATTCACGCACGCAAGTATCGTCGGAGCCGTGATCGACATTCCGGCCGCGCTGGTCGCCAGTTACGAGAGTTTCGGCGGGAGGGCGGGAGAGGCCTTCGCCACCGCTCTCCGGGAGCGGGCCGCGCGGTTCCTCGACCAGTGGGAGCTGCGCCTCGACGGACCGTCGATGAACGGCCGGTGCGCGCTGGTCCTGCCCGTGCTGCGGGCGGACGGGACACCGGCCGCGCTCAAGCTCCAGGACGTGGACGAGGAGACGGCCGGGGAGCCGGTCGCACTGCGGGTCTGGGACGGCGAGGGGGCCGTACGGCTGCTGGAGGCCGACGCCGACACGGGCACGCTGCTGCTCGAACGGCTGGACTCGGGCCGGGTGTTGGCGGATCTGCCGGACTCCCGCGAGGCCACGCTGGTCATCGCCCGGCTGCTGGCCCGCCTGACAGCCGTCGAGGCACCGGCGGGGCTGCGGCGGCTCGGTGACATCGCGGCACAGTTGCTGGACCGGACCTCGGCGGTGCTGGACCGCGTATCCGACCCGGCCGAGCGGCGGCTGCTCGCGGACTGCGCGGCGGCGGTGCGCGAGGTCGTCGACGAACCGGGCGACCGGCTGCTCCACTGGGACCTGCACTTCGAGAACGTGCTGGCCGCGGACCGCGCCCCCTGGCTCGCCATCGACCCCAAGCCGCTCGCGGGCGACCCCGGCTTCGACCTCCTCCCGGCCCTGTGGAACCGCTTCGACGCGGACGAGGTCGGGTGGCGGTTCGACGCCATGACGGAGGTGCTCGGCCTGGACCGGGACCGGGCACGCGCCTGGACGCTGGGCCGGGTGCTGCAGAACGTGCTGTGGGCGGTGGAGGACGGGCGTCCGGCGGCGCCGGATCACCTGGAGATCGGCCGGCGGCTGCGCGGCTGAGGCGTGGGCGTCACGCCCACGCCGGTGTCCAGGTCTCCGTGTCGGAGGCGGCGGGCCGCGTGGTGTGAAGGTGATCGCGGAGGGCGGCCAACGCGGGATGCCGGTTGTCCCGGTGCCGGACCAGGGAGTGCGGATACACCGGGGTCGGATTCCGTACGGCGATACGGCGCAGGTCGTGACCGGCGGGCCAGACCAGCCGGGTCTGCTCCCCGACGAGGGTCGCCAGCGAACGGGACCCGGCGATGGTGTCCAGCAGCGGCTCCACCCCGAAATCGGGCCCGTTGCTCTCGATGGTGAGTCCGAAGGCCGCGGCGAGCGCGTCGTAGTAGGCCGCCCACTCGGTGCCGGGGACGAGGCCGGGCATCCAGATCCGGTGCCCGACGAGGTCGGCCGGGGTGAGGGTGCGGGCGACGGCGAGTTCGTGGGCCGGGCCGGTGAGGAGCTGGACGGGTTCGTCGAAGGCCCGGCTGACCTCGATGTCGTCGGGGAGCCGGCGTCCGGTCATCGTGACGGCGCGGAAGGACGCGTCGACCGTGCCGGAGCGGATGGCTTCCACTGCCGCGTCGGCGTCGAAGAGGGTCACGACGTCGAGTTCGAACTCGGGGCGGGCGCGATGGAAGTCCCGTAGGAGCGCGGCCGGGGCGAGCCCGCGGCCGATCACGTCGACGCGCAGGGCGCGATGGCCGGGCCGGACGGAGGCGAACGCCCGCGCCTCGGCGCGCAGCAGATCGCGGGCGGGCGGCAGGAACGCCCGCCCGTCGACGGTCAGTTCGGCCCCGCGCGGGGTCCGCGCGAAGAGCCGTACGCCGACGGTCCGCTCCAGCGCGGCGATCCGCTTGGAGACCGCCTGCTGGGTGATCGACAACTCCATGGCCGCGTCCTGGAAGCGGCCCGCGTCCGCGATGGCCACGAAGGTGCGCACAGCGTCGAGATCCACGTCGGCGAAGATACTGGCGGCCACTGACAATCGCCGTTCATCAGCGGATACAACCAGCGGTTGTGGATTCGCGGCGAGTCGGTTGTTTGATCTCGGCGTCCGGCACTCGCTTTGATGCCGGTGGCCGAAGTCGTGGCCGTGGTCGTGGCCGTGGTCGGCGGGTAGGTGTCCTGGAAAAGTGTGTCAGTTTCGCCGAAAGTGTCACACTTTTCGGGAGAGGGTGGGGCAGGGATGGCAGGGAGGCGGGCGCTCGGGCGCCGATTCGGGTGGCTGTGGGCGTCGTTCGCGGTCAGCTCGTACGGCACCGGGCTCGGGTTCGGCGCGTTCCCCTTCATGGCGATCCTCGTGCTGCACTCCGGGCCGACCCAGGTGGCGGTGCTGGCCGCCTCGGGGCGGGCGGTGGGGGCCCTGGTCGCCGTACCGCTGGGGCCGTGGGTGGAGTTCCGCCGCAAGCGGCCCGTGATGATCGCGATGGACCTGACCCGGTTCGCGGCGCTGCTGACGGTCCCCGTCGCGTTCGCGTTCGGGCTGCTCACCTTCGCCCAGCTCCTCGTGGTCTCCGTCGTCGTCGCCGCGGCGAACATCGCCTTCAACGCGGCCAGCGGCTCGTATCTGAAGGCGCTCGTGCCGCCGGAGGACCTGCTCGTCGCCAACTCCCGCTTCGAGTCGACGACTTGGACCTCGACCATGCTCGGACCGCCGCTCGGCGGAGCCGCGATCGGCCTGTTCGGCCCGGTGACGACGGTGGTGGCCGATGCCGCCAGTTATCTGCTCTCGGCCCTCGGCATCCGGGCCATCGGCGGGACGGAACCGCGCCCGCAGCGGAGCGGTGCGCCGCGGCTGCGCGCGGGCGATCTGCTCGACGGCTGGCGCTACCTCCTCGCCCACCCCACCCTGCGCCCGCTGCTCCTCAACGCGATGGTGGTCAACGGCCTGATCATGGCCGCCGAGCCGCTGCTCGCCGTACTCATGCTGGGTCGCCTCGGATTCTCGCCCTGGCAGTACGCCCTCGCGCTCGCGGCCTCCTCCGGCGCCGGGGGCTTCGTCGGCTCGCGCCTCGCGCGCCCGCTCGCGGCCCGGTTCGGGCAGCACAGGGTGCTGCGGGTCTCCGGGGTGCTGCGCGCGTGCTGGCCGGTCGGGCTCGCGTTCGTCCGGCCCGGAGTCCCCGGGATGCTCCTCGTCATCGGCGTCCAACTCGGCCTGGTGACCTGCATCGGCGTCTTCAACCCCCTGCTGGCCACCAGCCGACTCGAACACACCGCCCCCGACCGGGTCGCCCGCACCCTGACCGCCTGGTCGGTCAGCACGAGTGCGGCGATCGCGACGATGACGGCGGCATGGGGGGTGCTGGCAGCCGCGGCCACCCCGCGCACGGCGATCGCGATCGCGGGGGTCCTGCTCCTGGCGAGCCCGCTCCTCCTCCCCCGCCGCGAGCACACTCCCCGTACCGAGCCCGGCAAGGACGCGAGCCCGTCTACCCTCTCGGCATGATCCGCACCGCGACCCCCACCGACATCCCCGTCATCCACGCCCTGATCCGCGAACTCGCCGCCCACTCGAAGGAACCGCAGGAGGCGAAGGCGAGCCCGGAGCAGCTCCACTCGGCCCTCTTCGGCGAACACCCCGCCGCCCACGCCCACATCGCGACCGACGACACCACCGGCGAACCGGTCGGCTTCGCCCTGTGGTTCCTCAACTTCTCCACCTGGCGCGGCGTCCACGGCATCTACCTGGAGGACCTGTACGTCCGCCCGACCGCCCGCGGCACCGGCCACGGCAAGGCCCTCCTCACCGAACTGGCCCGCATCTGCGTCGAACGCGGCTACGAGCGCCTGGAGTGGTCCGTCCTCAACTGGAACCGCCCCTCGATCGACTTCTACGAGGCGCTGGGCGCCCGGCCCCAGGACGAGTCCACGGTGTATCGACTGACGGACGGGGCGTTGCGGAAGTTGGGGGCACCGCACGGGAGTTGAGGGCCGACGGCGAAAATTGGCGCGCACGATCATGTGGAGACTGGGCAGGGTCCGGGCATGAGCTTCACGAATATGCCAACTTTTTTACCGGGCCTCGAACTCTCCCGCCGTTTCTACACAGAGACCGTCCGCCCGCTCCTCGAGGACGCCGCCCCCGACCTCCCGCACTCCGCCGCCCGCATCGGCAGCGGCTCCGAGGTCCTCGGCTACGACACCCCGCGCTCGACCGACCACGACTGGGGCCCGCGGCTCCAGCTCTTCCTCCGCCCCCGTGACGTCCCCCGGCACGCGGGCCGCATCAGACACCACCTCGCCGAGCACCTCCCGAAGGCCTTCCACGGCCACCCGACCCACGACTGCGTCGAAGTCACCCACACCACGGCCTGGTTCACGGCGACCCTCGGCTTCGACCCCACGCACGACATCACCGCCGCCGACTGGCTGAGCACCCCCACGCAACTCCTCGCGGAGGTCACAGGGGGCGCGGTCTTCCACGACGGCCTGCACGAACTGGGCCCCCTGCGCCACAACCTCCGCTGGTACCCCCGTGACGTCTGGCTCCACGTCCTGGCCCGCCACTGGAACCGCATCTCCCAGGAGGAGGCCTTCGTGGGCCGCTGCGGCGAGGTGGGCGACGAACTCGGCTCGGCGATGGTCGCCGCCCACCTCACCCGGCACCTGATGCGCCTGTGCCTCCTCATGGACCGCCGCTACCCCCCGTACAACAAATGGCTGGGCACCGCCTTCTCGCGCACGACGGCCGGCCACCGTCTGATCCCGGTCCTCACCGCGGCCCTCTCCGCCACGGACTGGCACACGAGGGAGAAGCACCTCGCCTACGCCTACGAAGCGGTGGCGGGCATCCACAACCAACTGGACCTGACCGACCGCGTCGACCCGGCCACCCGCCCGTACCACTCCAGACCCTTCCGCGTCCTGCACGCCGAACGCTTCGCCGGAGCCCTCACCGCCCGCATCACGGACCGAGCGCTGAGGGAACTGCCCGACGAGATCGGCGCCGGGTCCACGTACGAAGGCTGACTCGGCCCGGTCCGCGCCGGTCCGCCTGGCCAAGATCGGGCGGGTGGCGGAGCAGGGCGCGGTTTCACGCGGCAGGAGCAGCCATTCCGATGGTCGCCGGGCGGCTCGCTCACGCTCCGTCGCTCACCGAGGCCCCGGCCCGCCGCCGAACGCGTTTGGCGCAGCAGTTCCGCGTCCTGCTTCGGGACCGCGAGGTCGTACGTCCCGGCGCCGGTGACGAGTTCGTACCGCTCGAACTTCGGCGCGAGCCGGACCTTCCCGGCCGCCGGCTTCAGCCGGAACGGTGCCTGGAGGGTCGCGCTTCGGCCGCCCCGCGTATCCCTGCCGGATCCATGTCCAGCGCAGCAGCACGTCCAGCACGGTCTGGGTGCCGGCGGAACGGCGTTCCGCGCGTATGCCCGTCATTTTCCCGCCCCGGTCGCCAGTACCGCGTCCACGAATTCCTGCGGCGGCCGGTACCCGTGGTCCGCCACGTAATGCACGACCAGCGCCGGGGCGGCGTAGACACGGCCTTCGCCGCCCCGCACATGGACCTCTCCGCTGCCGATGAACACATCGCGGAACCTGACGTTCTGCCGCGCTTCCTGAAAGGTCGGGCAGAAGGCGCAGAAATGCATGCCCCGGTAGACGTTCACCGTGTCCTTGGCCAGCTCCAGGAGGGCTTCCACGAATCCCTCGGGAACGTCGCCGCGCGGGACCTCCTGCCCCTCGGCGAGCCACCCGACGTTCAGCAGGGACGCGCCGGAGTCCGCGCCCTCACCCGTCTCGTCCACGTCGTCGGAGTAGTCGTACGGGCTGAGGTCCTTGTAGTACGCCATCGCTCACCTCCTCCTGGGGTCCATATGTTCGCGGCAGATCACGACGCGCGGGGCACCGACCCCCTTGCCCACCCGCAGGCTCCTTGCCGTCCGGTCAGGCCTCGATGTCGACGACGATCTTGGCGTCGGCCGAGCCGTCCTCGACGGCCGTGTGGGCCTGGGTGACCGTGTCCAGGGTGTAGCGGCGGGGGTCCAGCAGTGGCTTGAGCAGGCCCGCGTCGGCCAGGGCGGCGGCTTCGCGCAGGATCTCGCCGTGGTGCTCGCGGCCCTTGCCGGTGAGCATGGGCAGCAGGGTGAAGACCCCGGAGTAGGTGGCGCCGCGGAAGGAGAGCGGGGCCAGGCTGTGACTGCCCCAGCCCAGGGCGCTCAGGACGTGGCCGGTGTAAGTGCGCACCGCGGCGAAGGAGTTGTCGAGGACAGCGCCACCGACGGTGTCGAAGACGATGTCGAAGCCTTCGCCACCGGTGTGGGCGGCGACGTACTCCTCCACCTCGGTGCCGGCGTAGTCGATCGCGGTGGCGCCGAGCCCGCGGACGGTCCCGGCGTCGGCGGCCGAGGCGGTGGCGAAGACCTCGGCGCCGCGGGCACGGGCGATCTGTACCGCGACGTGGCCGATGCCGCCCGCGCCGCCGTGCACCAGGACCTTGTGCCCGGCGCCGACCCGGGCCCGGTCCACCAGGCCCTCCCACGCGGTGACGACCGACAGCGGCAGCGCGGCGGCCTCGCGCATGCTCAGAGCGGCGGGCTTGTGGGCGAGCAGGCGGGCGTCGGCGGCGGCGTACTGCGCCAGCGATCCCTGCAGGTCACCGACGCCGCCGCTCAGCCCGTACACCTCGTCGCCGACGGCGAAGCCGGTCACCTGCGGCCCGACCTCCTCGACCGTGCCGGCCAGGTCCAGGCCCAGCACCGCGGGCAGGACAGCGCGGGCGTGGGCGGCCTGACCGGCGCGGATCTTGGTGTCCAGGGGGTTCACACCGCTGGCGGCGATCCTGACCAGGACCTGGCCGGCGCCGGGCACCGGCTCGGCGATGTCGGCCAGTTCCAGCGGGGTGGCGAATTGTCTGAGCACGGCTGCGCGCATGGTCACTGTCTTTCGGTGGGTGGGGGCGGGTGGTGGCCGCCGTCATACGGGGCGGTGGAGGTGAGGGTGCGTGGCTTCGGTTGGGTGCGGGGTGCGGGGTGCGGGTGGGTGGGGGCTTGTTGTGCCCCGCGTGCGGCATCCGGCGGTGGGCGCGCGGGGTGCCGGGCGCTGCGGATCCCGGGGGCATCGTCGCCGCGGGGATCACGGCTGGAGGAGCCACTGGGCCTCGGTGCTCGCGCGTGAGGGGCGCCAGTCGATGACCGTGTGCGTGGCCACCTCGGCGATGCCGAACGGGTCCAGGGTCAGGATGCGGCCCAGTGCCTCGCGGTCGGCGGCCCGGGCCAGGACGACGCCGCCCGTCCTGGGGTCCTGGCGGCCCGAGGCTAGGAAGTGGCCGGCCGCGTAGTTCTCCTCCAGCCAGGCGTTGTGGGCCTCCAGGTGACGGTCGATCTCTTCGAGCGGCGCGGTGTAGTTCAGGATCACGATGAACATGGCGGGCACTTCCGATCTTCGGACGAGACGGGACGGGAGGGTCAGGGGAGGTGACGGGACGGTCAGGGGAGGTGACGGGGCGGTCAAGGGGGTTGCGGCGGTAGGGGTCAGGCCGGCTGGACCCGGGCCCAGAAGTCGTTGAACTCGACGCTGTCGAAGAACGCGACCGCGCTCACGATCCGTTGCTCACGCATCGTCAGGAACCAGGCGTAGGTGTTGTCGTAGCGCGAGCCGTCCCGCACCGTCGCGCTCGCGTCGAACAGGGCGACCACGGTGTCCCCGTCGGCGTACAGCGCACGGACGGACGGCACCAGGGGGCTGCTCATCCGGGCGTTGAACGGATGGATGACCGCGTCGAGGAACGCCTCGCGGGTGGGGTAGGTGCCGGAGGCGACGCTGTTGCCGACGATGGTCCAGTCGGCGTCCTCGGCCAGCAGGTCGAACACCCCGCCGGTGCCGGCGGCCCAGGCGTCGAACGCCTCCGCGACCAGCTGCTTGTTGGTTTTCTCGGACATGGGGTTTCTCGTTTCATCGGTGAGGGGTGGCGTGCGGACGGTGCGAGATGGTTGGCGGACGGTGAGGGACTCGGCGGCTGTGCCGTCCCTGTGTCCATGGTCGTCGCCGCCCCACCGCCGGGCATGAGTCATCCGACCCGGGTTTCACCGACCCCGGCCCACCTGGGCGGACACGGGCAGCGGCCCGGTGCGCTCGGCACCGGCACCCGGCACACCCGGTGCGGGGATGTCGCCGTAGGCCGCACGGCTCTGACAGCTCCGACCCGAGGGCGGCGCCACGCAAAGACCCTTCGCAGTCAGGTCGGATGACTGGTGCGGTGCGGATGACCCCGGGGCGACGCTTCAGTTGTCCCCGCCGCTCGGCAGGGACGACGCATCCCGACCCACCAAGGAGCACCCCATGCCGTTCGTCAACGTCAAGCTCGTCGACGGAGTGTTCACCACCCAGGAGAAGCACGACATGGCCGCCGCCCTCACCGAGGTCATGGTCAAGTTCGAGGGATCCGAGGCCTTCCGCGAGATCGTCTGGGTCCTCATCGAGGAACTGCACACCGACGGCTGGCACATCGGCGGCAAGCCCTTCGCCGGCCCCGCGACCCTCCTCGACACCCTCGGCCGCTCCGCCGCCACCTACCAGACCATCGACGGCCACCCCGTCACCCGCCCCGACCTCGCCAAGGCCGCCCCCTACCAGGAGAAGTGACCCCACCCGGCACGACTTTCGGCACGACCTGAAGAGGCACCACCTGAAAAGGAACGGCCATGCCCCTCACGCAGATCTCGCCCGTCATCCTCACCCTGGACGACGCGGCCACGGCCACCGCCGCAGGCGTCCACCAGGCCACTGAGCTCGGGGTCCCGTACACCTTCACGGTCCTCGACGGCGGCGGCAACACCGTGCTGGTGACCCGGATGGACGGTGCGGCGCTCGCCTCCATCGACACCTCCCGGGCCAAGGCCCGCACCTCCGTGTACTTCGGCGCCGCGACCGCCGACCTGGCCCCCGCCGTGCAGTCCGGCGCCCCGCTCTCCTCGATCCAGACCGCCACCACGTTCCCGCTGGCCTTCGTCGCCGGTGGCGTCCCGATCACCGACGCCCGCGGGGTCGTCGTCGGGGCGCTGGGCGCCGGCGGCGGATCACCCGCGCAGGACCACGAGGTCGCCGCGTTCGCGGTCCAGGCTCTGCGCCGGCCGTGAACCGGCGGTCCTGAACCGTCGGTCCTCCCGCTCCCCCTCCCCCTTGTTCCCGGCGCCCCCGCCGTCACATCGTCACGCCCACCCCTCTCCCACTCAGAAAGCGAAGCCATGCCCTACATCACCGTCGCCAAGGAAAACACCACCGACGTCGACCTCTACTACGAGGACCACGGCGAGGGCTCCCCCGTCGTGCTGATCCACGGCTACCCGCTGGACGGCAAGTCCTGGGAGCTGCAGATCCCGGCGCTCCTGAAGGCCGGACACCGCGTCATCACCTACGACCGCCGGGGCTTCGGCCAGTCCAGCCAGCCCACCACCGGCTACGACTTCGACACCTTCGCCAACGACCTCGACGTACTGCTCGACGTACTGCGCCTCAAGGACGTCGCCCTGGTCGGCTTCTCGATGGGTACCGGCGAGATCGGCCGCTACATCGGCGCCCACGGCACCGCCAACCTGCGCAAGGTCGCGTTCCTGGCACCCATCGAACCGTTCCTGCTGGAGACCCCCGACAACCCCACCGG
Source organism: Streptomyces prunicolor (assembly GCF_045162825.1). Taxonomy (NCBI): domain Bacteria; kingdom Bacillati; phylum Actinomycetota; class Actinomycetes; order Kitasatosporales; family Streptomycetaceae; genus Streptomyces; species Streptomyces prunicolor. The sequence goes on from NZ_CP108676.1 coordinate 4,861,862, forward strand.
CCTTCCGGCCAGCGTGTTCGACGGGATCGTCTCCGCCGCGGAGAAGGACCGGTACGCCTGGTTCACCAGCTTCTTCGACGACTTCTACAACCTCGACGTGAACCTCGGCACCCGCATCAGCGAGCAGGCGGTGCGCGGCAGTTGGGTCACCGCCACGCGCATGTCCCCGTTCGCGTCCTCGGCCGTGGTGCCCAGCTGGCACACCGACATGCGCGCCGACATCGCGAAGATCGACGTGCCGGCGCTCATCCTCCAGGGCACCGCCGACCGGATCCTGCCGATCGACGCCACCGGGCGACAGTTCACGAAGGCGGTGCCCGACGCACAGTACGTCGAGATCGACGACGCCCCGCACGGGCTGCTGTGGACCCACGCGGACCAGGTCAACGCGGCGCTCGTCGACTTCCTGGCTTCCTAGTCGTCACGCGGGCGGGCGGGAGCCCGGCCATTGCCAACTCCCGCCCGCCCGCGTACCACCCGCCCCGCCCGCCACTCCTACTTCCGCGGAGAAGAAATCAACCATGAACGCCAGTCCCCTCGTCCCCCTGCTCGACGCCTGGCAATGGCAGGCAGACGCCGCCTGCCGGGGCATGGCATCGGCCGTGTTCTTCTCGCCTCCCGGCGAACGCGGCCACCGCCGACGCAGGCGCGAACAACGCGCCGTAGAAGTCTGCCGGGCCTGCCCGGTCCTCGACAGGTGCGCCGCGTTCGCGCTGAGCACCCGTCAGCCGTACGGAATCTGGGGCGGCCTGACCGAAGACCAGCGTGACATCCCACGCCCCGAGTCGAGGGCCGCGTGAACGCGGCCGACCCGCCCCGGCAACAGAGGCTCCCGCCGCCCCGCCCGAAGTTTTAGACGAACCCTTATTCGATAAGGAAGGCAGACCATGTCACAGGAAACCGCACGTCCCGCCGACTCCTCCGGGGTCTACCGCCTCGGCGGCGACCTGCCCGTCAACCGGCTCGGCTACGGCACGATGCAGTTGACGGGCCCCGGAGTGTGGGGCGACCCCAAGGACCCCGAGGAGGCCGTGCGCGTGCTGCGCCGGGCCGCCGAGCTGGGCGTGAACTTCTTCGACACCGCCGACTCCTACGGCCCGTTCGTCAGCGAGCAGCTCATCCGCAAGGCCCTGCACCCGTATTCCGAGCACCTGGTGATCGCCACCAAGGGCGGGCTCTCCCGCTCGGGCCCGGGCGACTGGCGCGCGCTCGGCCGCCCCGAGTACCTACGTCAGCAGACCGAGCTGAGCCTGCGCCACCTGGGCGTGGAGCGGATCGATCTCTACCAGCTGCACCGCGTCGACCCCCAGGTCCCGCTGGCCGACCAGGTCGGCGAGCTGCTCCTCATGCAGCAGGAGGGCAAGATCCGCCACATCGGCCTGTCAGAGGTGACCGTGGAGCAGATCGAGGAAGCCCGGAAGATCGCGGACATCGTCTCCGTGCAGAACCTGTACAACCTGGCCGATCGCGGCGCCGAGGACGTCCTGGAGTACGCCGAGCGGGAAAACCTGGGCTTCATCCCGTGGTTCCCGATGGCCACCGGCCGGCTGGCGCGCCCGGGCGGCCCGCTGGACACGCTCGCCAAGGAGCACGGCGCGAGCCCCTCCCAGCTGGCCCTGGCCTGGCTGCTGCGGCGCTCCCCGGTGACGCTGCCCATCCCCGGCACCTCCCGCGTGGCCCACCTGGAGGAGAACACCCAGGCCGCACAGGTCACCTTGACCGACGTCCAGTTCCAGGCACTCAGCCAGGCCGTCTGACCAGCGCCCCGGCCCTGGCGGGCCCAGCGCACTCCCCTCCCCGCAGCCACCCCCTGGGCCGGGTCGCACGAGCCTCCGGCCCAGGGGGTTCCACACGCAAGCGACTGCATGGCACGGCCGACCTGCTGGACCTCGTCCTGACAGCCCATGGAGCACCGCCTGCCCCGGCTTCCCCCTCACCCGCTCACCCTCACCCCCCACCCAAGGAGATCCACCATGTCCATCCCCCGTCCCCGCCCGCGCGCCCTGCTCATCACCGCCGCCGTCACCGCTTCGGCCAGCCTGTCCCTGATCCCGCTGGCCTCCGCCCACACCACCCCAACCGCCACCCCCAAACCCACGGTGGTACTGGTCCACGGCGCCTTCGCCGACGCTTCCAGCTGGAACGGCGTGGTCGAGCGCCTGCAGCGCGACGGCTATCCGGTCATCGCTCCGGCCAACCCCTTGCGCGGCCTGGCCGAGGACTCCACCTACGTCGCCAGCGTGCTGACCAGTGTCAAGGGCCCGGTGATCCTGGTGGGCCACTCCTACGGCGGCGCCGTCATCTCCCAGGCCGCCGCCGGCGACCCCCAGGTCAAGGCCCTCGTCTACATCGCCGCGCTCGTCCCGGACAAGGGCGAGAAACTGAGCACGCTGTCCAACAAGTTCCCCGGTACCAACGAACTGGCCCCCGCCCTGCGCCCGGTGCCCTTCAGCAACTCCGACGGCACCGGCGGCTCTGACCTGTACGTCGACCCCACCCGCTTCCGGGCCGTGTTCGCAGCCGACCTGCCCGCTTCCCAAACCGTCGTGATGGGCGCCGAACAGCGCCCCGTCGCCGCCGCCGCGTTCGCCTCCTCGGCCACGGCCGCCGCCTGGCGCACCATCCCGTCCTGGGCCCTGGTCGCCCGGCAGGACGAGGCGCTGGGCGCACCGCTGGAGCGGTTCGAGGCCCGGCGTGCCCACGCGCACACCGTCGAGATCAACAGCTCCCACGTCGCGCTGATCTCCCATCCCGGCACCGTCACCCACCTCATCGAGGACGCCGCCACGACAACGGCCCGCTAGAGAATCGGTCCCCTGGAGAAGGGAAAGACGCAGTGCGGTGCGGCGTCGAATAGAGTCGGGACCGACAGGAGAAAGAGGCGCCTCCTCATGAGCGCAGAGCACCTGGGCACCGAAGGCCAGGGCGTCGCGACCGGCCTGACCGGCCGGTCCAGCGAACTGGACCTCATCCGAGCGGTGATCGACGACACCGCCCGGCTCGGCGGCTCGCTGACCCTGTTCGGTGATCCCGGTGTGGGAAAGTCCGCCCTGCTCGACGCCGCCGCCGATCTCGCCGACGCCCGGGGTATGAGGACGCTGCGCGCGGCCGGCGCCCAGTTCGAGGCCAATATCGCGTTCGCCGGCCTCAACCAGTTGCTGGTGCCGCTGGTCCCGCTGTTCGCGGAACTCGGCCCGGACCACGAGAGCGCACTACGCGTGGCACTGGGTTTCGGCGAGGGCGCGACGCCCTCACGCATCCTCATCTCGACCGCCGCGCTGTCCCTGCTCCTGCTCGCCGCACGGGAACAGCCGCTGGTCGCCATCGTCGACGACGCCCAGTGGCTCGACGACGCCAGCGCCGACGTCCTGTCCTTCGTGGCCCGACGGGTCGCCGGAACCCGGGTGCGGGTGCTCTCGACCGTCCGTACGACCGGGGAGCCACTGCGCGCTCGCGGCGACGTCAACAGCCTCACCATGCGTTCTCTGGACGACGCCGAGTCCGAGGCCCTGCTGCTCGCCCGCTACCCGGACCTGGCCGAACACGTACGCCGGCGCATCGTCTCCGAGGCCCAGGGGAACCCGCTCGCCCTCGTCGAACTGCCCGCGACGCTGGCCTCGGACCGGTACCCCACGGCGGACATGCTGCCCGCCGTGCTGCCGCTGACCGAACGGCTCACCCGGATCTTCACCGCCCGGATCGCCGCGCTCGCACCGGAGACCCGGGACCTGCTTCTGCTGCTCGCCCTGGACGGTTCGGGCCAGGCGCTGTCCACCGAGAGCGTGGTGGGCCCCGATGCCGCCGACCACCTCGACATCGCCGAACGCGAGCGGATCATCGTCGTCGACAGCCGCCACTCCGTCGTCTTCCGCCACCCGCTGGTGCGCTCCGCCGTCGTAGAACTGGCCCGTCCCGAGCAGCGGCGCAAGGCCCACCGGGCACTCGCCGGGTGTCGGCGTGCCGATCCGGGGCGTCGTGCCTGGCACCTCGCCGACGCCTCCTACGGCCCCGACGAGGAGGTGGCCACCCTGCTTCAGCGCGAGTCGATCCAGGCGCTCAAACGCGGGGACCCGTCCGCGGCGGTGGCGGCGATGACGCGGTCGGCCGATCTGAGCCCGGATCCCGAGCACCGGTCGCAACGCCTGGCCGGGGCCGCGTACTTCGCGGCCGAGGTGATGGGAGATCTCCAGTCGGTCTCCCAACTCCTCGCCGACGCGCGCCGATCGGACGCCGACGTCGGCTCGCTGGCGACCGCCTCGGCCGCGGCCTCGCTCATGCTGTACTCCGACGCAGACGTCGTCTCGGCGTTCCGGGTGCTCACCACCGCCCTGCGGGCCCCCGGGGCGGAGCCGACCGCGGAGGAGATCAACGCCGCGATCTGGGTCCTCTCGGTGATCGCCTCGCTCAACGGGCGCAAGGAGATGTGGGACCCCTACCTCGAACTGGTCGACAAATACCGCGACTTGCTGCCCGAGGGCCTGCTCGTCCGCTCCGAGGTCGTGTCCAATCCGGCCCTCGTCTCCGCGGAGGCACTGCGCACCCTGGACCAGGAGATCGCGACACTGACGACGGAGCTCGACCCCAGCCAGATCATCCGCGTCGGCTATGTCGCCAACGACGTCGATCGCCTCGCCGACCTGCGCGAACCGCTGCTGCGCGTCTGGCAGGACGCCGCCCGCACGGGGGCCGTCGCCTCCGTCACCAACGCGCTCATGCTGCTGTGCGCGGAGAGCTACCTCGCCGGCCGCTGGGACGACACCCAGCGCTTCGCGGAGGAGGGACTGGAGCGCGCCGAGTCGTACGGGTACGTCAACTTCATCTGGTTCCTGCACTACAGCAGGGCTCTCGCCGCGGCCGCGCTCGGTCAGCAGGAGGAGGCCGAGGAACCGCTGGAGGAAATGCTGGCCTGGTCGATCCCGCGCCAGGCCTTCATCGTGCCGCAGCACGTGTACCGCGTACGGACCCTCGCTGCGATCGGCCGCGGCGACTTCGAGACGGCGTACACAGAAGCGGCCAGGATCAGCCCACACGGACTCGAACCGGGCACCGCCCGCCAACTCCAACTCTTCGTCGCCTACGACCAGATCGAGGCCGCCGTCCGAACCGGCCGCACCGAACAGGCCCGGGAGTTCGTCGAAGCGATGCTGCGGATGGACATCACGAAGATCTCCACCCGCTGGGCGCTGCTCGTGGCCGCGGCACAGGGCCTGGTGTCCGAGGGCGAGGCGGCGAACGCCCACTTCGAACGGGCCCTCACAGCCGCGCCCGAGAACCTGTGGCCCTTCGAACGCGGACGCGTCCTGCTGGCCTACGGCGAACACCTGCGCCGGGAACGGGCCACCGTCGAATCACGCGTCCACATCAACGCCGCGCTGACGATCTTCGACCGGCTACGCGCCGCACCGTGGGCGGAGCGCGCCCGAACCGAACTGGGAGCGACCGGCGTCTCCCGGCGCCAGACCGGCTCGACGGACATCGCGCTCACTCCGCAGGAGTTGCAGATCGCCACGCTCGCGGCCTCGGGCCTGACGAACAAGGCGATCGGCGAACGGCTCCACCTGTCCGCTCGCACGGTCAGCGGCCACCTCTACAACGTGTTCCCGAAACTCGGCGTCACCGCCCGCGCGGGGCTGCGCGACGCACTCACGGCGCTCACGACGCGGGAGGATCCGCCGATCCCGGACGCGCCCTCGCCGCGGTCGGCCGCTTCGTGGCGGTCCAGCGGTAGACCGTGACGACCGGTGGGGCAGAGTAGGTCCCATGTCCACGTCCACGTACGAGACCATGCCGTTCCACCTGGAGACCGAGCGGCTGATCCTGCGGCCGTGGGCCGAGTCGGACGCCGCCGAGTTCTGCGCGCTCCTCGCCGAACGCGGCAAGGAGACGCCCACGGTCGAGCACATCCGGACGGCCATCGCCAAGCTGCTCACCGCGACGGAGTCCACAGGGATCGCGCTGTTGCCCATCCAGCGCCGTGTCGAAGGCGACTTCATCGGCTACTGCGGGTTGATCATCGGCCGCTCCAGCGTGGAGGAGCCCGAAATCGCGTACGAGCTGTTCCAGCGCGCGCAAGGGCGTGGCTACGCCACCGAGGCGGCCGGCGCGGTGCTCGACGCCGCTGTCGCGACCGGGCGGAAACGGCTCTGGGCGACCGTCGGCGCGTGGAACACACCGTCGTTCCGTGTCCTGGAGAAGCTCGGGTTCGAGCGGGATCACGTCTCCACGGAGGACAGCGGTGAAGTCGTATGGCTCACCCGCTCGTTGCCGTGACGCGGGGTCGGTGGTCGGTGGTCAGTCGACGGAGGCCATGAAGCGCAGCATCCTGCGGTTGGTCTCCTCCGCGTGGTCGATCTGCGGTCCGTGGCCCGTGTCGGAGATGATCTCGGCTCGGGCGCCGGGGACCAGGCGAGGCACCCGCTCCGTCTGCCGCCGCGGGTGCACGAGGAGGCTTCGCCTGCCGAGCACCAGGTAGAGCGGGGTCCGGACGGTGGACAGCTCCTCCTCGGACAGGGGAAGCGGCGCCGGGCGGCGGACGCGGTAGGCGCGAACGGCGGTTCTGATCATCGTGCGCAGTTCCGGCACGACGAGGACCGGCTGTTCCAGCCAGGCCGCCAGTCGCGGGCGCAGTGCCTTGGGCGCGAAGGTCGCGAAGAGGCTGGCGAAGATCCAGACGAAGAAGCGCAGCCCCACTTTCTCCAGGCCGCCGGGGTCGAGCAGCGTGACCGAGGCGAGGCGACCGGGCCTGCGATGCGCCTGGTTCAGGGCGAGCCAGCCGCCGTAGGAGGAGCCGACGAGGTGGACGCGGTCGAGTCCGAGCCCGGCGAGGGTCTCGTCCAGCCACCGCGCGGCGTGTTCGGGTTCGTGGATGGCCGCGCGCTGCACGCTGCGTCCGGGATCGCCCGGGGTGTCGATCGCGTAGACCGGCCGCTCGGCGCTGAGGGCCGGGGTGTTCGGGTACCACATGGCCGAGCAGGTGCCCGACCCGTGGACCAGGACGACTGGAGTGCGGGATCGGGCCGCCTCGCTCGCGGGCCCGTAGCGGTAGACGTGCGTGGTACCGAAGGACGTCTCCACGTCCTCTTCCGCGAGCGCGGGCGCGCTCAGGGCGTAGACCGCGTCGCAGGCCGTGAAGTACCGCTCCCGCCAGGTATCGCTCACGTAGCGGCCGACATCGGCTTGGGTGCGGGCAGCGGTCTCGGGCATGGCCACCTCCGGCGTCTCGGTTTCGTGATACGAACGTACCACGATGATGATACAGCTGTATCATCAAAAGGTCCCACGGAACCAGAGCAGGACCAGAGCAGGTACGACGAGCGGAGAACGGCCGATGCCCAAGCGCGTGGACCACGCGGAACGGCGTACCGAGATCGCCGAGGCCCTCGTCCGGGTCGCCGGACGACGCGGACTGCATGCCGTGGGGATGCGCGATGTGGCGGCGGAGGCGGGCGTATCGCTGCGGCTGGTGCAGTACTACTTCGAGACCAAGGAGAAGCTGCTGCTGTTCGGGCTGGAGCATCTGGCGGCGAGATTCGGGGAGCGGGTCTCCGCCCGGGTACAGGCCGCCGGAGACGATCCCGGTCCGCGCTCGATGATCGAGGCGCTGCTGACGGCGGCGCTGCCGACGGACGACGAGAGCCGCACCTTCCACCACCTCTACACGTCGTACGCCGTGCTGGCCGTGCACGACCGGGCGCTCGCGGCCCAGCCCTTCATCAAGAACCCCGACGCCGCCGAAGACGCCCTGACCGGACTCCTCCGGCAGGCGCAGGACGCGGACCTGCTCGAACCCGGCGTGGAACCACGGCTGGAGGCGACCGCCCTGCTTGCCATGTCCGCGGGACTCGGCACCGGCATCCTCGTCGGCCAACGCGATCCGGAGTCGGCCATCGCGGTCCTGGACCACCACCTGAACCGGGTCTTCCGCACCGATGCCGCGACCGTGCGTTCCACCGGCCCGGCATGATCAGCGAGCGGACGGATCCTGGTCCGGCGGACGGACCCTAGTCCGGCGGACGGACCCTAGTCCGGCGGACGGACCCTAGTCCGGCGGACGGACCCTAGGACCCTAGTCCGGCGGACGGATCCTGGCCTTGCCGGACAGACCCTAGTCCGGCGGTCGGCTCAGGAGCTGTCGGGACGACTCGAAGCCGAGCCGTTCGTACACCGGCACCGCCTTGCGACCGGAGTGGACCGTCACGCGAAGGGACCCGAGACGTGCCGCATGCTCCGAAGCGGCCGCCACGAGTGCCGAGCCGATCCCCCGACCTCGCTGCTCCGGCCTGACGAAGACGCTCTGGATGTCCGCGGACAGCCGACTCGTCGCTCCGGGTCTCGGCACGCGAGGGACGAGCGCGACCCAGGCCATGCCGACGATCTCGGGTCGGCGGAGCCGGGCCACGAACGCCGGATGCGAGTCCTGACGGTCGGACCACCACTGTGCGAGCTCCGCCGCGAATGCCACGAACGCGTCGACGGACCGCTGTTCCGGCTCCTCCCCACAGGTGTCCAGCCACAACAGCCGGGCAAGGTCCACGGTGTCGTCCGCATTCGCCTGGCTGATCCTCACGAGGTGGGTCCAGGCACGGTTCGGATCATGTGGTCGAGGTGGTGGTGACCGGGGTCCGGGGTGGCAGGCCGGTGCGGCCGTACGATCCCGGTCGGGAGCTTCGTGAGCCGGTCGTCCGCGAGCATCAGTACCTGGTGTTCGGTGTGGCGCCAGACCAACTCGGGTTCCTTTCCTGGCTGTTGACGCCAGAGGTTCAGCGCGTACGGCACGGCATGATCCCTTCCTCGGTGTGTCGACGGATCGGGCGAAGAATCGCAGCAGGAGGTGCCGTACGACCGCTGCGAGCCGCTCCGCGGGGGAGTCCGGGTCTGGGTCCGGCTGCGGCTGCAGCTGCAGCTGCAGCTGCAGCTGCGGACAGTGCAGCCCGCGGCAGGCGCGGGGCAAGGACCAGCATGCCCGGAACCGTCATGAGGGCGAGCGCCGCCAGGGTGCGACCCATGGAGCCGCGCTCGACACCTCGAACGGCAGCGAGGCGAGGGTTGTCGGTTCACCGCCGTGGAGACATCTGTCAGTCGGTCGTGCCGAAGGCTGCTCGCGACGCCGCCGAGGCAGGTGCTGCCGGCGATGCGGGAGGCCTGCGCGGGCACGTTGCTTTCCACCACCGGAGCGGGCTCCATCGACCCCCTCCCCCGTCTACTGGGAGCTGCACACCACCAAGCGCGACCAGGCCGAACTCGTCTTCAGTCTCTAAGAACTGTGGCCAGCCAGTGTCCAAGGGGGCGCGGCCAACGTTCACTTGGCGGCCGCGTCCGGGCCGGGGACTCGCGGCGGGCGCTCGCTCTGTGGCAGACCGTCGACGACCAGGTCGTAGGAGTGCTCGACCGCATCGTTGATCAGTTGCTTCGTGATGCCCCGCCCGGGCCCCAACGAGATCCAGTGCCGCTTGTCGAGGTAGCGGCCCGGGGTGATCGAGGCGTACCCGCGTTCCAGTGCCCGCGCGTGCTCGGGCTCGCACTTGACCGTGATGATCTGTTCCTCCGGGTCGTCGGTGACGATCAGGAACACCTTGTCCGCGACCTTGTACACGTCGAGTCCGGGGGTGAAGGGGCGGCCGTGGCTGACGTCGGGGAGGGCGAGGGCCGCCTTGCGAGCGGTGTCCTGGAGGCGGTCACCGGCCGCGCTCACCAGCCCGCCCGAGTGCCGGTGCCGTAGGTGCGCGGGTCGACCGGCTGATCCGCCTTGGGCAGGTGGGAGACGACCAGCAGGTAGGAGTCGGTGACGAGTTCCCTGACGAGCTTGTCGTCGACGCCTGTCCCGCCCTCCAGCGTGATCCAGTGCCTCTTGTTCATGTGGTAGCCGGGGGTGATGTGGCTGTTGTGTTCCCGGAGAGCCTGGGCCTCGCCTGGGTCCGCCTTGAGGATCACGACGGGGCGCCCGGGGACCTCGGTCATCAGCATGAACACCTTGCCGCGCACCTTGAAGACCTCCCAGTCCGGACCGAAGGGATGCTCCAGCTGGGCTGCGGGAAGTTCCTGCGCGCACTCGGCGGCGAACGTCTGCAGGGTCGATCCGTTCATGAGTGTTTCCTTCCTCGGGGATCGGAGGGACAGAACCGAGGCGTCCTGGTCAGGCCGCCGGGCGGTGAGGGATCGGACGCGGGCCTGTCACCGGTGCTGTGCGGTGCGCAGCTCGTCGGTGAACCGGGCGAGGATGTCCTCGGCCGTGGGGACGGGGCCGAACAGCTGCTCCTGGCGGCGGGGGTCGGCGACGTAGCGTCCGGTGTCGAACCAGCCGAACATCGCGGCCATGTCCCTGACCACCGGGTTGAAACGGCCGACGACGGCTCCTGCGGCGCGGACGACGACGGAGGGGACGGCCCACACCTTGATCTTCCTTCCGGCCCGGTGGCCCATCAGGTCGGCCACCTCGCGCATGCTGACCGGACGGTCCCAGCCGATGTCGATGCGCTCACCGGCCTCGGCATCGGCGTCGACCGCGGCCGCCAGGTACGCCGCGAGATCGGAGGTGCGGACGAAGGTCAGCGGGACGGTGGCCTTGGACATCCAGATCAGACGGCCCTTGTCGAGCGGGTTGCCCGCCATGGTCGCGACCTGGTCGAGGAACGCCCCCGGGCGCAGGGCGACGAAGGGGACGCCGAGCTGTTCGAGCTTGTCCTCGGCGAGCTTCTTGTGCCAGAAGTGCGGGACTTGGGGCGTCTGGTCGCTGGTGAGGATGCTGGTCAGGACGAACCGCCGGATGCCGGTGCGGTGGGCGGCCTCGGCGAGGTTGGCGTTGCCGAGGGTGTCGATGTCGTGGGCGTTCTTGCCGCCGCGGGTGTAGCCGGCGGCGGTGGTGATGACGGCGTCGGCGCCGTTCATGGCGGCGACGAGCGAGTGGAGGTCGAGCATGTCGCCGCGGGCGATCCGAACGCCCCGGCTTTCGAGCCGGCCGGCGTCGGTGGTCGGCCTCACCAGGGCGCGGACGTTCTTGCCGCGTGCCAGGAGTTCGTCGACGACCTTGCTCCCCAGGGAGCCGGTCGCCCCGACGACGAGGACAGGGAGGGCGGTTGAGTCGGTGGCAGGCATGGGAGTCTCACTTTCCATCAGGCCGGTGGGCGGTGGCTGCGGGCATAGGCGCCCACGTGCCGGGCGGGGCTGAGGGAGGCGGGCCGTGGTGGCGCATCCGTAGCGCGCCTCGCCGCCACGTGCCGCGTGCCGCGTGCCACGTCCGGAACATCCGGTACGGGGTGGGTGATACGGCCTGGCTGGAGGTGGTCGCGCCGCATGCGGGACGGTGTGCACCCCAGTCCGCGTGCCCCTCATTCATGTGTGGTGTGGCGTACGCGGACTGAGGTGCACACCGGGGAGTCAGGTGGACTCTTCCCCGGGCAGCGCGCGGTTGCTGATCGCCTCGGTGATGGCGTAGGCGGTCTCGACGAAGGACTCCGCCTGCTGCTCCGACAGATTCCGGGCGGTGGTCTCCTCCAGGGTCTGCCACAGGGCCGTGATGGGCTCGCGCATCGCCCGGCCCTTGTCGGTGAGGTGGACCACCATGACGCGCCGGTCGTGTGCGGCCGGCTCGCGGATGACCAGGCCTGCGTCCTGCATACGGCGTAGCGCCTTGGAGATGGTGGAGTGGTCCACGCCGAGGCATTCGAGCAGTTCGGACTGGGACTGGCCGTCCCGGTCAAAAAGGTGCATCAGCACCAGTTCCTGTCCGGGATGCAGGTCCATCTCGCGCAGCAGGGCGGCGGCGTAGGCGCGGTGGGAGCGGGCGAGTTGGAAGATCGCGTAGCTCATCGGTCCCGCGTCGGCCGTCGTGGGGATGCGGGGTTCGGGGGTGGGCATGTTTCGCTTCCTCAGCCGGTGTGGGTGGGGTAGTCGGCGTAGCCGGCCACCCCACCGCCTGGAGAGGCGGTGGGCGGGCGTGCTCAGTCGACGGTCAGGACGAGCTTGCTCCGCACGTGCCCGGCGACGCTGGCCGACTGGGCCGTGCCCGCTCGGCCGAGCGGGCAGTGCTGACGGTGGTGACGGTGGTGACGGTGGTGACGAGCTTGCCGGCTCTCGCAGCTTGCGACTGGGGCCGCTCACTGTGCGGGGAGTCGGACGATCGCCTGGCTGCACGGCTTGCGCCGGCTGCGGATCCGCTGGGAACGACGCGACGACATCCACGAAGCCTTCCTCGGCTTCGCCGCCTGTCTCATCACTCACGCCGCGTCCAACGCCCAGCTCCGCGAGACGGCTTTGTCAGGACTTCCTGAGCCAGCGTTGCAGCGCCTCGGGCACGTTCGTCGGATGCGAGCTGAAGCTCAACCGGATGTCGGGCTGGAGGTCGATGAGCACGTTGACGATCCGTTCGAACAGGACGGTGTACTCCGGGACGTTCTTGATGCCGCCGCCGATGAGCACCACCCCGAACGAGCGCCCGTCGAACAGTCGGCGCAGCTCGGCCTCAGCCTCGTCGGGGTCCAGGCCGACATAGCCCTCCTCGCCGTCGATGCCTGTGGCCCGGAGCGCGGCCCAGTTGCGCTTCCTCATGGCGACCAGCTCTTCGAGCGTCGTGACCCCCGGCGGGAAATCGTCCGACGAAAGCGCATCAGGGGTGATGCCGAGGGTCAGCACGCGTTGATTGATCGGGGGCTTCACTTGAGAGTTCTCGTGGGACATGGGGTCGCTCCTCCAAGGCAATATGGCCCCCTCCGACGGCACGCCCATGGGGTCTCCTCAGTTCGGTGGGGGAGGTTCCAGAGAAAGTGTGGCTAGCCACATGATTAACGTAGCAGCAATCATGTGGCTAGCCAAGTATTCGCAAATGCGAGGACCGAGGTGGCTCCTACGGCTCACTTCGGTGTGTACCGATCACTTGTATGCCGACCACGTAGACGAACACGGCGACCGCAGCGCGCGAGAAAGGGTCAGCACCCCCTCGGTGCCACGGTCTACCGCATCCCCGCCGGTCGCCGAGATGCGCGGCGGCCCGCTCCGGCTGGTAATCGTTGAACGCCCGCTCGTAGAACGCGATGACGAGCGCCTTGTTGTCGGCAGCGGACACGAGCTTCTCCCGCTCCCCGGGTGCTGGGTCGCGTGTCAGACGGTCATGGCGTCGCGGACGAGCGCGGTGTCGACGAACTGCTCGAAGCGGACGATGTGTCCTGCGCGTACGACGAAGTGGTGGGCGACGCGGACGGCGATCGGCTTCCCGGTCGCCTTGTTGGTCGCGGTGTAGCGGGCGAGGACGACGACGTTCTCGCCGTCGACGACGTAGGTGTCGTCGTGGGCGGTCCAGCCGTCCCAGTCCTGGCCGAGCTTCTCCATCACGCCCGCGGTGACGCCGTCGGGGGTCCGGTACGTGCCGGCGAGGGGGAAGCCGGCCATCTCCGTCCACTCCACGTCGGGGGCGAGGGTGGCCCGAAGCGCCTCCAGGTCACCTGTCGCGGAGGCGAGGTACTGACGCCGTACGACGTCGGCGGGGGCGGTGGAGGTAGCGAACTCGGCCATGGTCAGCCCCACTTCATTTCACCCTTGGCGACCTTCGCGCCGATCTGGGCGGCGATCAGCATGCCGTTGTCGGGGTAGCGCTTGACCAGCGCCTCGGTCAGCGTGGCGCCGTCGGCTGCCGCGGCGAGCTCCTCCTCGAAGGCGAGGAGGTACTCGCGGGTGGCGGTGATGGCGGACGCGTCCGCCGCCGTACCGGGCAGCCGGTGGCCGGGAACAACCAGGTCGGGCTGGAGGGCGGCCATCTCGTCGAGCAGGTCGATCCACGCGGCACGGTCGCCGGGGGTGGGGGTGTCGGCGACCCACACGTGCTCCTGCTGGAAGAGCAGGACGCCACCGAGGAGGGCACGGTGCTCGGCCTGCCACAGGTAGTGGCGGTCGGGCAGCGCGGCCGGGCCGCCCTTGAGCTCGAAGCGGTGGCCCTCCAGGGTCAGGGCGTCGCCGGTCAGCGGGGTGAGGTCGACCAGCCGGGTGGGCAGGTTCGGGCCGAGCGCGGCCCACGCCTTGAGCTTGCCCTCGTAGGAGTGCTGGATGTGCTCGATGACGATCGGCGTGGCGACGAACTTCGCCTCGGGGAAGGCGTCGGCGATCACCTCGGCGCCGAAGTAGAAGTCGGGGTCGGCGTGGCTGACGAAGACGGTGGTGAGCTTCTTGCCGGAGTCGAGGATCTCGGCGGCGAGGCGGTGGCCGTCGGCGCGGGTGAAGGCGGCGTCCACCAGCAGGGCGTCGTTCTCGCCGGTGACGAGGGTGGCGGTCTTGTTCTTGCTGCCGGCCGGGAAGTCGAGGTCGAGGACCTTGAAGGAGAGGGGGCTCATGCGGGGGCTCCTTTGCGCAGGGGATGGGGTGGGGGCAGGGGAAGGTCAGTTGGTGGCGAAGCGTGCGTCGACCTCGTCGGCGGTGGCCTGGCCGTAGGCCAGCGGGGTGACGGAGTCTCCGTCGACGGCCAGCAGAGTGGGGAACCCGGTAACGCCGAGCTGGACCGCGCGGCGGAAGTCGGCGTGGGCCGCGGTCTGTGCGTCGGGTGCTTCGAAGGCGGCAACGACGGCATCCGCGTCGAGCCCGGCGGCCTGGGCGACCTTCCGGTAGGTGGCCGCCTCGGACAGGCTGAGTCCGTCGACGTAGAACGCGGCCTGCAGGGCCGCGGCCAGCTCCGCCGCGCGGTCGGGGGCGATCTGGCGCAGGGCGGCGACACCGCGGGCGGCGGCATCGGAGTCCATCACGAACGAGCCGTCGGCGATCAGCTGCTCGTAGGCCGCGCCGAACTCGGCGCCGGTCAGCTCGGCGATCTTGGCGTTCGCGCCCTGGACGTAGCCGAACTGGCGGATGGGCACCTGCCGCGATCCGGTGAACAGGCCGCCGGAGACGACTTCGACCGGCAGTTCGGGGTGACGGGCTGCGACCTCGCTCAGTGTTCCGGAGAACCCGTGCGACCAGCCGCAGTAGGCGTCGAAGACGTAGACGAGCTTCATCGAAGACCTCGGCAGGGATGTGCGCCCGCGGGTTGCGGGCGATTCACCTGACAGAACAGTAACTGACGCGTCAGATATTTCAAGGTTCGTGTGAGGTGAGGCACATGAGTGTGGCTGACCACGTCAGTACACCACCGCGGCCGCTGGTCCGCAGGTCAGGGCAGTCTGGGCAGCAGGTCCCGGGCCGTGTGGCTGAGGATGCGGAGATCCTCCGCGAACCGCTTTCGGTCCGCTGCGGGCAGCGGGTCCACGAGGTACCGCTTGATGTTCTCCAGGTGGACGCGGGACGCGCGTACGACCGTCTCCTCACCCAGCGGCGTCAGCCGCACCAGCTTTCCGCGCCGGTCGTCGGGAGAGTCCGCGCGCGTCACGAAACCCGCCGCCTGCATGCGATCCACCAGCCGGGTGGCACCGCCCGTGGTCAGGACCTGCTCCTGGGCGATGGCCCGCATCGAAAGCCCCGGCTCGCCCGCACGCCCGAGGATCAGCAGCACCTCGAAGACCAGATGGCTGATGCCGCACTCCACCTCCAGCGCCCGGCCGAGGATGTACTCCAGCCGGTTCGCCGCCCCCTGCAGCCGCCCGAACGCCAGGATGAGCTCATGGTCGGCGGCCTCCTTGGCCGTCCTGATCTCAGCTTCCTCACCCACGGCAGCGCCGCCCCTCTCGTTGTCCCGGTGCCACCGTACCGATCACGTAGGGGCAGGCAGGCCGGCCGAGTCCGCTGGGCCGGTCGCACGACCGCAGCCCCCCCTATTTCAGCGGCGCCATCCGCTCCTGGGCGAAGCTTCGGTGTTTCTCTTGCCAGCCGTCGAGGGAGACTTGCGGACCTCGGCGAGGTAGCGGTGCAGGGCGCCGGCGGTGGTGTCCACGAACTCCTCGGGGATGGCGTCCGCGTCGACCCAGCAGACCTGGGCGTGCTTACGTGGCTCGCGGTTCTCCGGTTCTCCGGTTCTCCGGTTCTCCGGTTCTCCGGTTCTCCGGTTCTCCGGTTCTCCGGTTCTCCGGTTCTCCGGTTCTCCGGTTCTCCGGTTCTCCGGTTCTCCGGTTCTCCGGTTCTCCGGTTCTCCGGTTCTCCGGTTCTCCGGTTCTCCGGTTCTCCCTCATCCGCTCACGCATCGCTCACGCATCACGTGCCGCCGAGCAGCGGCTTCATGGGAACCACCGGGGCGACACCGACAGCCAAGGCGCGCGGTCGTGGGGAGGCCGAGTGCTAGGCCGGGCCGCCGAGGTCGTGCGCAATCCAGCCCGGTGCATCCGGGCGCACGGGCAGGGCGCCGACCAGCGTGGCCAGGTGCGTCTCAAGGGCCGCGAGCTCGGCAGGACCGATCTGCAACTCCCACTGGCCGCGCAACTCGTCGAAGATCGCTTCACCTTGTCGCAAGCACTTCGAAGCCAAGCGCGGTGACCCGAAGGCGTTTGCGGCGAGCGTCAAGGGGGGGGGTCCGTGCCACGTGTCCACGTTCCTGCAGGTCTGGTCCAGCTGTGAGGCTGTCAGGCGTCGCACCGATATCGTCGGCGCCTTCCCGGACCGTACTGTCCTGATCCGGCTGGTCGGCGCGGTGCCGGCCGAGCAGAACGACGAATGGACCGAGACCCCCTGGACTGGCACGGCGTCGACCACTCGGAGCGGGACGCCAACACCGGCGCCGACCTCACCGACGCCTCCACACCGTCACGGACAAGGCGGGCAGCTTCTGCGCGATAGCCCGATGCCTGCTCCGGCATCCCGCTGTGTCCGGTCCCCGGGCGGGGCGGCCCGGGGCAGCTGCCCGGCTGACCGCGTCACCGGGGGAGACGCCTGCGACGGCGGCCCAGGCGCAGGCCAAGGAGGACGAAGTCGGCGACCAGAACCACCACACCGATGACCAACAGGTAGAAGAGGCCCTTCGCCACCACACCGATGATGCCGAGCACGACGGCCACAAGGACCAGTAGGAGAAAGAGAGCCATCGGTGTCACCTCATGGTGGGGCGCATTGGTGGGGGCATCAGCGGCGGGCGAGGCGACGTTCGCCGCCCTCACCAGTTCGGTAGGCGAACTCGTAGTGGGCGAAAACCGTCTTCTCGTCCTCCGCGAGCAGTTCGCCGTCCGTGCCGATCGAGGGTGCTTCCTTGACCCGCTTCTTGTCGTAGGCGACCTTCAGATAGCCGGGACCGACCGTCGCATCGCCCAGGGGGACGAACACCAGCCGGTGCCGGGTCGGCAGGCCGACCATGACCGTCGCGAACGCGGGCTGGTCTGTGGCCGTGTCCACGTAGACCGCCTCCAGGACGCCGATCTTGTGCTGCTCATGGTCGACCACGTCGTGGCCCCGCCATTCCCTGATGTCTTGCGCCTCGAACACGGCAGCCCCTCTGTCGCAGGTCAGCTGAAGACCGCTGGCGTCACGTTCTCCTCCCTCCTTACCTGTCCACGGAGCGTCACACCCTTCAGAGCAGCCAACTTGTAGGCCGGACGGCTGATGACCTTCACGCGCGGCCGGAACGCTGTCGCGGTCAGTAGGCGGCCAGGGAGATGGCGACGTAGTGCGCGGTGAAGGCCGCCACGGTCAGGGCGTGGAACACCTCGTGGAAGCCGAACCAGCGGGGTGAGGGGTCGGGGCGCTGGAGGGCGTAGACCACCGCGCCGGCACTGTAGAGGAGCCCGCCGGCCACGATCAGGATGAGTACGGCCGCTCCCCCGGTGTGCAGGAAGTCGGGCAGGTAACGCACCGGCGCCCATCCCAGGGCCACGTAACACGGGGTGTACAGCCAGCGCGGAGCTCCGACCCAGAAGACCCGGAACGCGATACCGGCCAATGCGCCCGCCCACACGATCCACAGCAGCAGGGACCGCTGGTCCGGCGGGAGGAGAAGCACCGCCAGGGGTGTGCAGGTGCCGGCGATGATGAGGAAGATGTTGGCGTGGTCGAGACGTCGCAGGAGTGCCTCGCCGAGCCGCCCCCAAGTGCCACGGTGGTAGATCGCGCTCGTTGCGAACAGCATCCAGGCGGTGACCGAATACACGGCGCAGGCCAGGGCCGCCTGCGGGGTGCGGGCCAGGCAGACGAGAACGATGCCTGCGATCAGTGAGGCGGGGACCATCGCGGCATGGAGCCAGCCACGCAGCCTCGGCTTGATCGGTTCGGCCAGGTCGGCCGCCCGCTTGACCAGAGCGGCAACCGGATGACCTTCTTTTTCTGCTTCATCGTCTTCTGGTCCGACGGGCGGCCGGTCTTCCCGACTCTCCGCGCTCCGTGAGGCGCCGTGAACGTGTTCGGCTTCAGCGGCGTCGCGGGACACGGCTCCTCGTCCCCCCTCGGACTCCTGGGCATCACCGGCGATCATGGGGTCATGCTAGAAGGCGGCACCGGGACGCCCTTCCGGGAGGTCGGTCGCGAACCTGACGTCCACGTCGTCGGCATGGTGGTCCGCAGCCGTTTCAACTCCGGCCCTCGTTGACACTGCCGTCAATTGACGGGATCTGTGGTGCACAGCATCAGGGCCGCGCAGCAACGGCTGGGCGACCCTGATGTGTTGAGTGAATCTGGGGCCGGCGTGACCTCGGCCGCAGAGTTCTTGAGGTCCGGTCCCCGTTCCCTGCGTCCGGGTGAGCAGCACGGCGCGCGCAGTCGGCGGCAGTCACGGACGCGGCGTGCGGGATCCGTCGGGCAGGGCTGCGAGGTCAGGCCGGGCTGATGTTTTCCGCCTGGGGGCCCTTCTGGCCCTGGGTGACGTCGAACGTCACGACCTGGCCCTCCTGGAGCTCACGGAAGCCCGAGGAGTTGATCGCGGAGTAGTGCGCGAAGACGTCCGGACCGCCGCCGTCCTGGGCGATGAAGCCGAAGCCCTTCTCCGCGTTGAACCACTTCACAGTTCCCGTAGCCATGTCTCATGCCTTCCAGTCGATGAATGCCTTCCACTCCGTGTGGAAGGCGGAGGTGATCGCCCTGGTCCCTGCGGCACAGCACAGCAAAACGCCCACGCCAGGAGCGTGGGCTATAGGGAACTCCGAACCACGACAGCTGACGCAGACGCTACACGCCCACACACCGCGTCACCAGGGAAAGCGATCACCCCGAACACCAGGACCGGGAGATACGGGGGTGCCCGCCGATGCCGACGGGCCCCGTCTCAGGCCGTGGTCGTCGGGTTCGACGATTCTGCGGCGCGGCGGTGTTGTTCGTTGATGCGCTTGGCTTCTTCGAGCTGGTCTTCGAGGATGATGATGCGGCAGGCGGCCTCGATGGGGGTCCCGTGGTCGACGAGTTCCCGGGCGCGGGCGGCGATGCGCAGCTGGTAGCGGGAGTAGCGGCGGTGGCCGCCGGTGGAGCGGAGCGGAGTGATCAGGCGGGCTTCGCCGAGGGCGCGGAGGAAGCCCTGCGTGGTGCCGAGCAGTTCGGCGGCTCCGCCCATCGTGTAGGCGGGGTAATCGTCGTCGTCGATACGGCCGAAGGAGTCGTCTGCTGTCATTTGCACCTCTCTGTGGAACGCGTCGAGGGGCCTTGGTGCCATTTGGCACCAAGGCCCCGAAGGAACTGCTACACCATCTGCCGGCCCTCGTACTGCGCCGGCCCTCTGTTTCCGCAGACCCGACCGGCATGCTGCCGGGGCTGCTGGGATCGCGGTTGCTTGACCGGAGACCACCTCACTATCGATGTCCTGCGGTACCCGGGTTCAAGATGTCGGCCCGGGCGATCCTGATGGCGCTCGGCTCCTCCGTTCTTCCCTCTGGGATCAACTGCTTACAAGCGGGGGTACTGCGCACTACTGGTGATACGTACTGCTGATGATGCGAACTGCTCAGCGGCCTGTGACAGCGCCGCTCTTCGGCAGCCAGCCCCGTCGCCCGTCCTGCGTCTACCCTGGCTTGGAACCCCACTGCCGAACCTCCCGATGCGCGCGTCCGCAGCCGACGCCTTCACCGAGGTACCGCTCACTCACTTCACTGCTGGATACCGCGAACTGCACTTTCGGGTACTGCCACTGCGGTCCTGCTCACGGCGGCCCCTGATCACTGCGGGCCCCCCGGTACGGTCGCCAGTCGCGTCGCCGTCCTGCAACCGCTCTGGCTTCGCGACTCCACCACCGCACCGTCCTGCGAACTTCACTTGCATGTACCGCTCTGCCCGGCAGTTCGTGTCTGCCAGGCCCTGCTGTCTCTCTGGGCTACGAGAGAACCATAACCACGCCCTCGCCCCAATGTCTACTCCGACAAACACAGATTTCCGCGCGTTCGACAGAGAGGCAATCCACCTCGAACAGCGGCAGGCGCAGGAGGAACGGCCGTCACCGCCTGGTTAACGGACCACAGGCGAGGGAACGCGACACGGCAGGCAGAACCGGACATCGACGATCCAGAGACCGGGGAGACCTGATGAACACGATGAGCGTCAACGTCGCAACCGTCCGCTCCGCGACAACCGTCGCCCGCACACGCGAAAGCACCCGGGACTTCCTCGGAGGTCTCCAACGTCCGATCGCAGCCGAGGACGCCGACACCGTGGTCCTGGTCGTCTCGGAGCTCGTCACCAACGCCCTGCGGCACGGCGGCGGCACCTGCACCCTGGACCTGACCGCACACCCCGACAGCATCGAGGTGACCGTGCACGACCACAGCCCCGAGATGCCGCGCATGCGCACCCCCGACCTGAACGACGGCACCGGAGGCTTCGGCTGGCCCATGGTCAACCGCCTCGCACGTACCACCGCGGTCACCCGCCGGGCGGACGGCGGCAAGACCGTGAGCGCCCTCCTGGCCCGGTAACGCCACCGCTGAAGCAGCCGGACGGCCGGCAAATACAATCTGACCCATGTCGAAGCATGACGAGTTGCTCGTTGACGTCGCCACCGTGGTGGAGTCCGGGCAGAGCAACCAGATGTCCCTGACCGTGGTCACCGGCGGCGCTGTCATCACCGGCCGGCTGGCTCCCGAAGCCGTGTGGAGGCGGAGGGTGTCGGAGGTTCTGACGGATTCCGCCCGCCTGGGAGAGTTCTCCGCCGTGTTCGACACCCCCGCGAAGGAGGACGGGCCACCCACTCATCTGCACTTCCACGTCGCCCGAATTCTTCAGGGCACGGTGGGGATCCCGGAGACGGGCGGGATGTACCGGGTTGCGATCGACGACGTCAGCGCCTGGACCGTGGGCGACTTCAGCTATTCCGACCACTGATATTCCGGCCGCCGAGGAACCACGGCGACGGGAACCCGTCGCACGCAGTGTGGGCCCGGCCGACTTGCGTCGGCCGGGCCCACTGCTGTTCAGGTGTCGGCGCGTGCCTGTCGCGTCGGTCAGGCGGACACAGGAGTGCCGAGCATCGCGGAAGCCTGCCGGAGCGAGCCGAGGATGCCTACGGGTACGGCCTCGGGGAGGGCGCGGCAGGTGAAACCGAGCTTGGTCATCGCCCGGCGGACTTCGTCGACGCTGAAGTCGCGGCGGTCCTGGCGGGTGATGACCTGGCCGACCTGCTTGACGGGGTAGTGACGGCGGCCGATGATCACGGACTCACCCATGACCTGCTCGGGCTTGATGCCCTTCATCGATTCCAGCACACCGCTCTTGGTGAGCTCGAAGGGGAAACGGGCGATGACGCAGCGCATGGGGCCTCACAGGGAGAAGGGGAGAACGGTCCGACCAGGTGAGGCGGATCAGCGGGAGAGGGCGAGGACGCCCGGGGCGCCGCCTTGCCCGTCGGCCCCCGGCAGGGCACCGAGCCGCCGACGGGAGCGCATCGCGTGCTCGGCTTCGGCCATCGTCATCACGGGTGACGTGAACGACCGGTGGTCGCCGAGGATGTCGCGCAGGCGGACGCGGTCCGTGTAGGCGGAGTTGTCGCGCACGGCGGTGAGTTCGGTCCGGGTGACCAGGCCGGTGCACTGGCCGTCCTGGTCGCAGACGACCAGTCGGCCCGTGCGGGCGGCGGTCATGACGGACAGCGCCACCTCGACGCTCATGTCGTCCCAGACCTGCGGTCCGGCCGCCTCCATGACCTCAGTCGGCGTCCTGTGCACAGGGCCCGCGTTCGCCGGGCGGGGCTGCGTCTGAACCAGCGTCAAAAGATGCCTCCTGCAGAGATGGGTCAGCTTCCTGATCACGAAGGTTCTAGGCCGCCGCACCGGCGACGGACTGGCGTACGGGCCCGCGCCGTGCTCCCGAAGAGGGGCGGCGCCGGCCCCGGGAGGAGGAGGCGCTGCGCTTGGGGCGTTCGACGACCGGAGCGGTGATGACGACCGGGATGCCGGACGGAGCCTGGGCACCGGTGATGCGGTTCAGTTCGGCCTCGCCGGAGCGGACCTCGGTGATCTGCGGCCGGATCCCGGCGTCCGACATGAGGCGGGCCATGCCGCGTCGCTGGCCGGGTGTCACGAGGGTGACGACGCTGCCGGACTCGCCGGCACGCGCGGTACGGCCACCACGGTGGAGGTAGTCCTTGTGGTCGGTCGGCGGGTCGACGTTGACGACCAGGTCGAGGTGGTCGACGTGAATGCCTCGCGCCGCCACATTGGTCGCCACCAGCACGCTGACGTGCCCCGTCTTGAACTGCGCCAGTGTGCGGGTGCGCTGCGGCTGCGACTTGCCGCCGTGCAGCGCGGCGGCCCGGACCCCACTGTTGAGGAGGTCCTGCGTCAGCCGGTCGACGGCGTGCTTGGTGTCCAGGAACATGATCACCCTGCCCTCGCGGGCGGCGATCTCGGTCGTGGCGGCGTGCTTGTCGGCGCCGTGGACGTGCAGGACGTGGTGCTCCATCGTCGTGACCGCACCGGCCGACGGGTCGACCGAATGCACGACGGGGTCGGTGAGATAGCGGCGCACCAGCAGGTCGACGTTACGGTCCAAGGTGGCGGAGAACAGCATCCGCTGCCCCTCCGGACGCACCTGGTCGAGCAGTGCGGTGACCTGCGGCATGAAGCCCATGTCGGCCATCTGGTCGGCCTCGTCCAGCACCGTGATGCCCACCTGGTTCAGACGGCAGTCGCCACGGTCGATGAGGTCCTTGAGCCGGCCCGGGGTCGCGACGACGACCTCGGCGCCGCCTCGCAGCGCACTGACCTGCCTGCCGATCGACATCCCGCCCACCACGGTGGCCAGCCGCAGCCTGACGGAACGGGCGTACGGAGTGAGCGCGTCGGTCACCTGCTGCGCCAGCTCACGCGTCGGTACGAGGATCAGTCCCAGCGGCTGGCGGGGCTCGGCACGCTGTCCGGCCGTGCGGGCGAGCAGGGCGAGGCCGAAGGCGAGGGTCTTGCCGGAACCGGTGCGCCCGCGGCCCAGGACGTCACGGCCCGCCAGAGTGTTCGGCAACGTCGCACCCTGGATCGGGAACGGTGCGGTCACACCCTGCCTGCCGAGTTCGGCCAGCAGTTGCTCGGGCATGTCGAGATCGGCGAAGCCTTCAACAGCAGGCAGCGCGGGGGTGATCGTCTCGGGGAGCGCGAACTCACCCTGCACCGCGGCGGGCCGGCGGCCGTAGCCGCCGGAACGGACAGGCCCGCCGGAACGGCGCGGTGCCGACGAGCCGTAGCGGCTGCCGCCCTTCCCTGCGTCGGCGCTGCCATTACGGGTGCGGGCGGAGCGGTCGTTCGTACGTGTGCGGTTCATGCGGAACCTTCCTCGATGTGGCACATATCAAGGAATTCCCGCAGCGTTGAGCAGCATGGAGAACCACAAGTATGGACCGACGGCAAAAGCAAAATACAAAAGAAAGCAGATCTGGCCGACGGAAATCCACGCGGGCGCAGGTGCTGAAATGGGTGACGTGACAGGGACGGCAATCGGGGTGTCGACCGCGGTGCGGCTCTTCAGGACGGGGTACATCTCTGAAGGATGAGTCGTGCCTGGCGAGGCCGCGGATTCCTCCGAGCCGTCCCGCAGATGAAACAGTCACGGGAAACGCGTGCAGCTGGGGCCCGCACCCCGAAGGATGCGGGCCCCAGCTACAGAGTGCTCGTCAGCGTCAGGCCGGAACGATGTTCTCGGCCGTCGGGCCCTTCTGGCCCTGCGCGATGTCGAAGCTCACCTTCTGGCCTTCCAGCAGCTCGCGGAAACCCTGGGCGGCAATGTTCGAGTAGTGGGCGAACACGTCAGCGCCGCCACCGTCCTGCTCGATGAAGCCGAAACCCTTTTCCGCGTTGAACCACTTCACGGTGCCAGTAGCCATGTCATATCTCCTTCGGGGCAGTACATCGGAATCCACACTGTGCGGACACCGTGTCGCCGCAATGATTACCCCGCCCGGAAAAAGACCGGTAAATACAAAAGCGCTCTCCCCGGCCGAAGCCGAGTGGGAGCACTTGAAGTTTCGGGAACCAAAACTGCAACTGAGATCAACAGTAGCACGCCGCCACGGCCCCCGTCGGTTAACTAATTCCACTCCGCTCATTGCGACAAAAACTCTCGCTGCATGGTCCGGCAAACTCTCACCTCACAAACACAGTTATTGACTCACTCGCAGTGCAACGTTCCGGAAAAGCGGAGTCGCCAGCCACAACCGGGGCCGCCCGAGCACGGGGAGGTAGGCGGCTGTCCGCAAGGTCGAATTCAACAGGGTCACGTCCCCTGTGATGCGGCACGAGTGCGTTGTGAACCCGGCCGGTGGCGCCGGCGCCAACACCGCCCTCCGCGACGCCACAGCCCTGACCGAAGCCCTCGCCCAGGCCTCCACCGGCGCACCGCTCATCTCCGAACCGCGCCAGTACGAGGCCGACGACCTGACGGCATACGGCGTCGTCGCGGTCCGCGAATCAGCCCGCGACGGTGTCGAACGCTCCCTCCAAAACCCGCTGCCCGTCGCCTGACGGACAGCACCTGCCCGACGAACCGATCGGCAGGGCAGTGCTGCGATCGGGCAGCCCCAAAAGCCTTGCCCACTGGAGCACGTAGATCCAGCGCGGCTTCTCACCCGCACGCTGGTTCGTCGGTACGCGCGCCTCACCACTCCCATCCATCAAGTGGCACCTGAGGCCCGCTATCGAGACAGCAGTGGAGGGCACTGGCAGTTGTGTCCACGAATGCCTCGGGGACGGCGTCGGTATCGACCCAACGAACCTGCGCATGCTTGCGGGGTTCGCGGTTTTCGGGTTCGCCGGTCCACTCGTGGGCGGAGAAGACGACGGCGAGGAAGCCGTTGAGAGCTTCAACGCCCCAGGCGCTGTGGATGAAGTGGGCGACCTTCAGGGATTCCGGCTTCACGGTCAGGCCGGTCTCCTCGTACAGCTCGCGAACTGCGGTTTCGGTGATGGGCTCGCCGGGTTCGTTCTTGCCGACGGGGAGGTCCCACGAGCCGCTGCCCGCCCGGTCCTGGCACGGCCGTGTTCCGCCGGAGTTTCCGTCAGAGTGCTGGTTGATCCAGCCCAGGTCGCCGATGTCGAGGCGGCCGACATGTTCGTGAAGTACAAGGAGACGGCTCGGGGCGGGCTTGCGGTGAACATCATCGAGTGCTGACGGGCTGAGGACCCGGTCGAGGGCTGTCGTGGATGGCGAATGCTTCCGCTACGGCGGTCAGGTAGCCCGGGACGCGCAGGAGGAAGGCGTCGTGGCCCGCCTCCGACGTGATGTCGCGGTGATGGGTCAGCGGCAGCCCGAGTGTCGACAGGTGGGTCATCAGGTGGTCGGTGTCCGTCGCGGCGAAGAGGCGGTCCGACGCGAAGCTGAAGACCTGGACCGTGGGACGGCGGTCTTCCGGCGGGAGTGGGGCCGTGGGGCGGGCGAAGGCATCGTAGTGGTCCATGGCCGCCGTGAGGTGCAGGTAGCTGTTGGCGTCGAAGCGGGTGACGAAGGTGCGGGCCTGGTGTTCCAGGTAGCGCTCCACCGCGTAGGGGCCGTAGGCCGGGTCGGCCGCGGGCGCGAGGGGCTGGGGACGGCGGGCGAATTTGGTCTCCAGGGATTTCGGGGACATGTACGTCAGGTGCGCGATCATCCTGGCCACGCCCAAGCCCTCGACGGGGCCGCGCGCGTCCGGGTGTTCGGGGTAGCGGCCCGCGGCGAAGGCGGGGTCGGCGCGGATGGCGGCTCGGCCTGCCGCGTGGGCCGCGAGGGCGTCCGTGGAGAGGCGGGCTCCGGTGGCGATGAGGAGGAACCGGCGGGCGTCGCCGGGGTGGCGCAGCAGCCACTCCAGGGCCTGCATACCGCCCAGTGATCCGCCGACCACCGCGTGCAGGCCGGTGCTGCCCAGGTGAACCAGCAGGCGCCGGTGGACCGTCACCATGTCGCCCACCGTGATCGCGGGGAAGTCCGCGGCGAGGGGCCGGCCCGTCGGGCCCGGGGTCCAGGGGCCGGTGGTGCCCGCGCAGCCGCCGAGGACGTTGGCGCAGACGACGTGCAGGTGGTTCGTGTCGATCGGGCGTCCGGGGCCGACCATCTCCTCCCACCAGCCGGGGAAGTCGTCCGGACTGTGCCGGGTGACATGGGAAGTGCCGGTAAGGGCGTGGCAGACGAACACCGTGTTCGGCCGGTGCGGGTCAGGGTGTCCGAACTCCTCGTAGGCGACCCGGACTTGGGAGAGGGTGCCGCCCTTCTCCAGCCGTAGCGGGCGGTCGGGAGGGAAGAGAGCGGCGGTGCGCTGGTGGCGGCTCGCCGGGGCGGGGAATCCGTTCATCGGCGGCCTCCGACGGCCGGCTTGGCGTTCCCCTGCGGGATGGGCCCAACTGCCGTACGCCCACGCCTAGTTCGCCCGATGGCCCGGTCTGCCGCCGCCGCGCCGAAGCCCTCGAAGACACGGCGGGAGACCGCGTCCGTGGCCGCGTACCACTCGGGGTGCCACTGGACGCCGAGGGCGAAGGTCTGGGCGGGGTGCACCGACACGGCCTCCAGTACGCCGTCGAGGGCCACCGCCTCTGCCCTCATGCCGGGGGCGAGGCGGTCGATCGCCTGGCCGTGCAGGGAGTTGACGCGGGTGCGGTCGGTGCCGAGGAGTTGGTGCAGTCGTCCGCCGGGGGTGATCCATATCTCGTGGGCGGGCAGGTACTGCTGGTCTCTGGGCAGGGCGAGGTCCTCCCGGTGTGGCGCCGTCGGGCCCAGGTCGCGCAGCGTGCCGCCGTATGCCACGTTCATCTCCTGGAGGCCCCGGCAGATCCCGAGCAGCGGGAGCCCGGCGGCCACCGCGCGCGGTGCCGTCGACAGGGCGAGTGCGTCGCGGTCGGGGTCGTAGGGGCCCGGCGCGGGTGGGCCGGCGTAGTGGGCGGGGGCGACGTTGCTCTCGTGGCCGCCCAGGACCAGGCCGTCGAAGCGGCTCAGTGTTTCGTCGGGCAGGGCGTCGGGGCCCGGGAGCAGGACCACCGAGCAGTCGGCGACCTGTTCCAGCGCGGTGACGTACGCGCGGCGGACCGCGGCGTGCGGTACGCCGTCCCAGGTCTCGGTGGAGCAGGCGAGTGCGACGAGCGGACGGTTCATGATGCCCCGAGTGCCCTTTCGAGATCGGCGAGCAGGTCGTCGATGTCCTCGACGCCCACGGCCAGCCGGATCGAGCCCTGGGTGACACCGGCGGCCAGCTGGTCGGCCTCGGGGAGCTGGGCGTGTGTGGTGGAGGCGGGGTGGGTGGCGAGTGAACGGACGTCACCGATGTTGGTGACATGGGAGATCAGCCGGAGCGCCTCGATGAAACGGCAGCCGGCCTCCCGGCCCCCGGTGAGTTCGAACTGCACCAACGGCCCGCCGTTGTCCCCGAGATAGCGCTCGGTCAGCCGTGCCTCGTCGCCGGTGGCGAGCCCGGGGTAGCGGACGGACGCGACGCGCGGGTGCGCCTGGAGGTGGGCCGCGACCCGCCGGGCGTTCTCGCCGTGCGCGCGCATCCGCAACGGCAGTGTCTCCAGGCCCTGGAGCAGCAGCCACGCGTTGAACGGGCTGAGGCAGGGCCCGAGATCGCGCAGCAGCGTCTCACGGGCCTTGAGGAGATAGGGACTTCGGCCGAGCGGGCTGTCGAGGTCGAGTCCGGTACGGGTCCAGACGACACCGCCGTGTGCCGCGTCCGGGGTGGTGAGGAGGGGGTGCCGGTCGGCGTGGGCGTCCCAGTCGAAGCGACCGCTGTCCAGGATGAGGCCGCCGAGCGTCGAACCGTGGCCGCCGATGTACTTGGTCGCCGAGTAGACGACGATGTGGGCGCCGTGCTCCATCGGCCGGCAGACGTACGGCAGCATCGTGTTGTCGAGGACCAGCGGTACGCCGAGGCCCTCCGCGAGTTCGGCCACCTCCTCGACAGGGAAGATCCGCAGCTTCGGGTTGGGCATGGTCTCGCCGAAGAAGCAGCGGGTCCGTTCGTCGCTCGCCTCCGTGAAGTTCTTGGGGTTGCCGGGGCTGACGAACCGCACCTCGATGCCGAACCGGGCGAAGGTGTTCGCGAGCAGGTTCCAGGTGCCGCCGTACAGCTCGTCGGAGCTGACGATGTTGTCGCCGGCCTGGCAGAGATTGAGCAGGGCCAGGGTGATGGCGGCCTGCCCGGAGGCCACGGCGAGACCGGCCGCGGCGCCGTCCACCGCGGCCATGCGCTCCTCCAGCACGTCACACGTCGGGTTGTTGAGGCGGGAGTAGGCGTGACCGTCCTGCTGGAGGTCGAATATCCCGGCTGCCGCGGCGGCACTGGGGAGTTCGAAGGCGGCGGTCTGGAAGATCGGCGTGACGACCGGTGGGGTGATGCCGAGACGCCATTCGTAACCGCCGTGAATGCTGGCGGACCGCGCGGTGCGGAACGCCTTTCCGGCGGGGCGGACGGAGGGTACGGAGATGTCGTGGTCCGGCATCAGTGGTCTCCTACGGAGTGGTCGAGGTGCGGGCACGCCGTGCCGTACCGCTGAGCACGGCCAACAACAGGACGGTGAGCAGCAGTTCGGCGGCGGGGCCCCGGTGAAAGGCGCGGTGGAAGGCCGCGACGGGCAGGCGTACGGCCACGACGAGCACGGCGACCGCGCACCAGACGGCCAGGTCGTCACCGAGCACGAACTGCCGGAGCGCGCGGAGCCGAGTGGCGGGGGCGTCGCCGTCCGGTACCGGTGCGGGAGGTGCCTTCCGCCGGGTGAGGGCAAGGACGAACAGGCCTGCCATGGGCAGGAGGAGTGCGGGCAGGACACCAACTGCGCCCGCGGTCACGGCTGTTGCTCCGGCAGCGGTCAACAGCACCGCTACCGCGGCCTTGGCGGGACGCTCCGGCAGTCCGCCGGCGGGCCGGTGCCGGATCGCTCCGGGAGCGATGACCGCGACCACGAACAGCAGGGCCGACGCGGGAAGCCATGCGCGAGGAACGGCCGCTGCGGCAACCGCCGTTGTCACTACGAGCACTTCGGCGCCGGCGCGGAGGAGAGCGCCGGCCGTCTCGGTACGGGCGGAGGCGGGGGCAGGAGTGCGGAGGGAGGTACGGACGGGAGTGTGGGCCAAGGACGTGGGGAGCGTCGGGGACGTGGGGTGCGTCGGGGACGTTTGGCCAACTCCCCCGCCCCCAGCGCCCATTCGCAGCCGCACCCCCTCGAACACCACCCCCTCGTCCCGTCCCGCCACCACTCCCGACTCCCGCCGCGCGGCCCACACCAGCCACTGCAGCCCGGCCGTCAACAACACGACCGGGCCGACCAGTTGGGCCCAGCCTCGGGGCAGTACGACGACTCCCGTCGCCCCGCCCGCCAGGGCGACCAGCCCCAGGCCGGGCAGCACCGCAGCGCGGAGCACCGCGCCGCGCCCCCGCGAAGCGGCCACGGCAGCCACCCGCGTCCGCGCCTCCCGTCCCTCGACCGCGACGAGCATCCCCACCGCGGCAAGTCCCACCCCCGCGACCGGAGTCATCCCGCGCCGCCCGTCCGCACCAACGCCCCGCCGCCCCGGACCGGTTGACGGGCGAACCAGTACCCGACGGCCGGTTCCAGGAACTCCGTCCACGGCGGGCAGGGCCGTACCGTCCCCGTCGGCGGCAGGACCCGGTCGTCCTCGAAGTACGGCCGGTACACGCCGATCAGCCGGTCGAGGAACGCCTTGGGCGGCATCGGTATCCCCCGCACCTGCCACGCGTCGAGGGACCGGCGCAGGAACTCCCAGCGGCGGAACGGCACCAGGGTCAACTCCCGTACGGGGGGCCGTTCTGCGTGCACCCTTGCCCGGTTGAGCGCGGCCACCGCCCCGGCGACCAGTTCCTCCAACCGGGGCGCGGCCGTACCCGAGGAGGCCACTACATCCGACGCCGGGCCGCCGTCACCGTGCGCCAACCGGCTCAGCAGCGCGGCCAGTTCGGCCGCGACCCAGTCGACGGGGACGATGTCGATCCGGCGGTCGCGGCCACCCGGCAGCAGCGGCGGCTCGTGCCGGTCGATCAGTCCGAGGAGGGGGTAGATGCCGTGGAAGCGGCTGATCGCGCCGGTGCGGCTGTGTCCGACGACGAGGCTGCACGAGAACACGACCGGCCGCAGGTCGCCGTAGTCGGATCGCAGGAGCCGCTCCGCCTCCGCCTTCGTGGCCTCGTACGTGTTGCGGTACTCCCACCCCTCGACCGCCGTATACGCGGAGGAGACATACACGAACCGTGTGTCGCCGCCGAGCGCACGGGCCAGTTCGGCGACGTTCCGGGTGACCTCCACATTGCCGCGCCGGGCGCCTTCCAGGGACGCCGTCCAGCTGACGTTCGCCGCCGCGTGGACGACCAACGTCCGGTCCGCCGGGCCGAGTTCACCAGCCAGGGACAGGGTCGCCGGGCCGTCGGTGAGGTCGCGGACGACCGGGCGGATCCGGTTCCGTACCGCCTCGGAGGACCGCTCCCGGAAGGCGTCACGCGAGCGTTCGCCGCTGAAGACGCCGACCACCTCGGCCCACGGCGGGGCCGCCGCCAGCGCGTCCGCCAGACCGCTGCCGACCGCGCCGCCGATCCCGGTGACCAGCAGCCGTACGGCGGTCCCGGCGTTGACGGCCGTCACTGCGACACCGGTGACGGGCGGCGGTCGCGGATCGCGGCCAGCATGCTGCGGGAGTTGGACTCGATGGCCTGGATCCCGATGGGGTCCAGGACCTCGGCCAGGGAGGGGATACCGATGTCGAACTCGATCTCCAGGATCACCCGCACACCCGTCGCGGTCTCCTGCAACTCCCAGTACCCGCGGAAGACTTCGAGGTCCCCGTCGGTCTGGTCGAAGTCGATCCGGCGCATCGGGGTGAAGACGTCCCGCTCGTCCCAGGTCAGCTCGCTGCCGTTGAGCAGGACCCGCCAGGAGCTGAGCGCGGTGTCCTGACCGCGTTCCAGGAAGCGGATGCCGAGGACGTCGTCCATGTACCCCGCGTGCGCCTCGAAATCGCACAGCACGGTCCACACGTGCTCCAGTGGAGCGTCGTCGATCTCTACCTCGGTACGGACTACGGGCACGGTGCGGCCCCTCTCGGCGAGTGCGAAGTGAAATGATGGACAGTCAGTTGGGCTGCGCTGAAAGTGCGTTGGGTACGGCGGCCACCGCCGCGGCGATGGTCTCCAGGCCCCGGTCGAGGTCGTCCTGGCCGATCACCGCGGGCGGATAGACCCGTAGGACCTGCGGCGCACTGAGGCAGAAGCTGAGCAGGACACCGCGCTTGGCGGCCTCCAGGAGGATCTGGCCGGCGATACCGGGCGAGGCCGTTTCGAGGCCGATCATCAGGCCCTCGCCGCGGATGTCGCGGATCCTCGGGTCGGCGCCGAGCAGCTCGCCGAGCCCCTTGCGGGCGGCCTCGCCGAGTCGGCGTACGTCGTCCAGGAAGCCGTCCTCGCGGACCAGTTGGACCACGGTGGCGCCTACCCGCCCGGCCAGGGCTCCGCCCGCGAAGGAGGAGGCCAGCACCACGGGGTCACCGGCCGCGCCGCCGATCCGGGTGCCGGAGTACACGACCGCGGCCATCGGGACGAGTCCGCCGCCCAGGGCCTTGCCGACCAGCAGCAGGTCCGGCGGACAGTCGTCGGCCGAGCGCCAGCGACGGCCGCATCTGCCCAGGCCGGTCTGGATCTCGTCCAGGGCGAGCAACGTGCCGGTCTCACGGCAGAGTTCGCGCAGCGCGGTGAGGTAGGGCGGGTCCACGGGCAGCACCCCGCCCTCGCCCCGGACCGGTTCGGCGAAGACCGCGGCGACCGTGCCCCCGGCGAGGACCCGGCGGGCCTGGTCGAGGTCGCCCGGCTCCAGGAAGTGCGCCGGTGCCGCCAGCGGTACCGGTGAGCGCACGGCGTAGGTGTCGGACAGGTGCAGGGCGCCCGCGGTCTTGCCGTGGTAGGAGCCGCGCAGGGCGGCGAACTCGGTGCGGCCGGTGGACAGGGCGGCCATCTTCATCGCCATCTCCACTGCCTCCGCACCGGTGTTGGCGAAGGCGACCTGGTCGAGGCCGGGGGGTGCGATGTCGATCAGGGCCTCTGCGCAGCGAGTTGCTTCCGCGTTGCCGAGGACCTTTCCCGACAAGCCCATGTGCGCCAGCTGGTCCCGTGCCGCCGCGACGGTCGCCGGGTGCCGGTGGCCGATCAGGTGGACGCCGAAGGAGCCGAAGTCCAGCCAGCGGCGGCCGTCGGTGTCGGTGATCCAGGCACCCTGGGCCTCCTGTTCGGCGGCGAGCAGCCCGGACATGCGCAGCAGCAGGGCCTTGGAGCGGCCGAAGGCGGCGCCGTAACGCTCGACGAAGCCCATGTCAGGCGTCCTTGAGGAACGGTTCGAGGAACGCGGCGTCGGTACCGGCGGCGACGCACAGCTTGGACCAGTTCCGCAGCGCGCGCAGGACCTCGCTCTGTCCGCTCGCCACCAGCGGGTCGGGGATCTTTCCGGGGAAGGCCTCGCACAGCGCGTCCCACAGCTCGCGCACTCCGGCGTCGTCGGCCTCCTCACCGCCGAACTCCTGCTCCAGGGCGAAGAGTTGGGCCAGCTCCTGGCCCGAGGCGTGGCAGACCTCGTGCAGGCCGTACTCCAGGGCCAGCGCCAACTGGTGTGCCTCTCCGGCGGGTTCGGCTCCGGTGAGCCGGGTGTCCATCTCCGACAGCAGCTCCAGCAGCCGGAGTTTGACGACCTGGCGCAGTTGCGGCTGGTCCGCGCCGCCGTCCAGGTCCTCGACGTAGGCACGGCCGTCGACGGACATCAGCCAGGCGACGGTGGCCCAGGCCCGGACGGCGGCCTCGGGGGGCAGGCCGCGGCCGGCGCGCACGCCGGGGTAGAGGGCGAGTTCCATCAGGCTCCTTCAGCGGGGGGATGCGGCAGGCGGTCAGGCCGGGAGCAGGGTCACCGCGCCGCAGCGGGCGGCGCGCAGCAGGTCGGCGGGGGCGCCGACGGCGTCCGGCAGGTCGGCGAGGGGGATCTCGCCGATGGGCAGCGGGTCCTGGCCGAGGAAGGCCGTGGTCGCGCCGAGCAGCATGTCGGCGCCGGGCAGGAAGCGCCGCCGGACCGGGTCGCCGACGGGCTCCACGGTGAGGGTCGGCGGGTGTCCTTCACCGGCGACGGCGTGGACCTCGGTGAGCAGGGCGGTCAGGGCGGGGGCCAGCGGGCCGGCGTCCTTGCCGGCGAGCGCCTCGGAGACGGGGGCGCGCAGCGCGTCCACTGCGGCCACCACCGGCTCGCTGCCGTGCAGTTGACGGAAACGGGTCCACCGCAGCAGGAACCACTTGCGGTTGGAGTACACGTCGAGGTGGTGCGAGAGCACGGCGTCCATCAGGTGCAGCAGCGCGTTGACCGCGTACCCCACCCGCCCGCGCCGCTCACCGGCCGCCTCCGCCAGCCACAGGAACAGCACCTGCTCGGTGGCGGTGTGCAGCGCGGACCACTTCCACAGCCGGGCCAGCTCGGGCAGCCGGTCCAGATACGGCAGACTCCGGTCCAGGGCAACGCCGTTGACGATCCGCTCCAGATGCTTGCGGCGCAGCTCGTGCCCCTTGTCCCAACCCCGGTACGCGAGGACGGCCTGCTGCGGATCGGCGTCCGCCAGCGCCCGTAGGTCGGCGAGTGCCGCGCGGACCTCGTCCTCGGCGAAGGAGATGGCTTCGAGGTGGTTGGGCCCCTCGAAGAGCTGGGTCGCCATGCGGGCGCCCGTCATCGGTTCGGACTGGATCCGGATGAAGTCGACGTCGCTGGTGGCGTTGGCGAGTCCGTGCACGGGTGAGCTGGTGAGCAGGAAGTGCCGTGCGGGGCCGGTCCGTTGGGTCAGCAGGCGTTCGATCGCGTCGGGGGTGAGTCCGCGCGCGGCCAGGAAGGTGTCGACGTTGCCGACGCGGGTCTCAGGCGTGATGGCCATCGGGCTCCCTGTTCGGTGTGGTGGTGGCGTACTTCAGCGCGCGGGCCTCGGCGACGTGCCGCAGCACGCTGGCAGGCCCGAAGAGGTACGACTTCGAGATGCGGGCGCGGTCGCGTACGGCCTGGTGCTGCATGAGCCGGCGGTGCAGGTCGGCGAGGTTGTAGCAGGGGACGCTGGGGTAAAGGTGGTGCGCCAGGTGGTAGTTGATCCGGCACGGGGAGAACAGGGCGCGCTCCACGGCCCCGGCGAGCACAGACCGCGTCCCGCCGATCCCGGCGTCCTCCTCGCACCCCACGTGTTCGGCCATGTCCCGCAGCCGCAGGATCATGCTCAGCGCGGTGATCATCGGCACGATCCACAGCAGCAGATACGCCAGCCACCACCCGGTCGCCACCAGGACCACCGCGAGCGCCGCGAGCCCGCCGAGGAACAGCGCGCACCGCGCCCGGCCCATCGCCCGCGCCACGGTGCGGTCCCCGCGCAACACCGGGAGCAGCGAGAACTGGTCCAGGGTGCCGACGGTCTTGACGATGTTCAGGGCGACCGCGTCGGCGGCGAACAGCCGGACCCAGTCGCGGGTGGTGTTGTCGATCGCGGTGGGGTCGTAGTCGGGGTCGCGCGCGGTGTTGAGATAGCGGTGGTGTTCCAGGTGGTGGCGTCGGTACAGGGTGGTGCTGATGAACAGCGGGAAGGCCAACAGGAGGTCGCTGACCAGGTCGTTGACCCTGCGGTCGGCGAACAGCAGCCGGTGTGCGCCGTCGTGCATCAGTACGGCCAGCGCGTGCTGCCGGGTGGCGATGACGACGATGGCGAGCGGATAGCCGTACCAGTGGCCCCAGTACACCGCGCCCGTCGCGGCGGCGAGGATGACCGCCCACTGCCGGGCGATGGCGAGTGCGGCCCGGCCGGGCCTGCGGCGGGAGAGTTCGCGCAGTTCGTCGATGCGCAGCAGACGCCCCGGGATGCTCGCGCCTGACGCCATGTCAGCTGCCTCCCGTCGAGGGAAGGGTGGCGAGATCCTCGCTGAGCCGGGAGGCGACGGCAGCGGTCGATCCCGTGTACTTGCCCTCGTAGAGGAGTGGTTCGCCCTGCATGGCCCAGAAGGCGAGCTTGCCTATGCACATCCCGGGGTAGAGGCGGACCGGGTTGGCGACGGTGATCTCCAGGGTCCAGGGGAAGAGCGCGCCGCTGTGTCCGAGCGGGGCGGAGAACTGGATCCACACGCCGAGGGTGGAGACCGAGCGGCAGGCATAGAGGGTGGCCGCGTAGTGCGGGCTGCCCATGACCTCCATGGTGGAGCCCAGATAGAACCGGCCGGGCTCCAGCACATGTCCGGCCGGGTCCATGGTGATGCCGGTGCAGTCGGGTGCGTGCCGGCTGTCGAGCATCTCCCGGTCGTACGACAGGAGTTGGGGGGCGAGGCGGAAGCCGTAGGAGTTGGGTTCGAGCCGGGTCGGGTCGAAGTCGTCGATGTGGATCTCGCCCTCGGCGACGGCGCGGGCGATCTCGGGACCGGTGAGGATCACAGCGCCCAACTCCCTTGCAGCGAGCGGACGGTGGCATGGATCGCGGCCCGATAGGCGGTCAGGTCCCCGCTGTTGTCGAGGACGGCGTCCGGCTCGATCAGGTCGAGGTCGCGGGTGGAGGCGTCGGCGCGGGTGAGGTCGGAGCGCGCGGTCAGCCGGGCCAGGCGCAGTCGTTCGTCGCAGGTGATCCGCAGGATCGTGAAGCCCAGGGCGCGCAGTGCGGGGGCGTCGATCAGGGGGTCGCGCAGGTCGTCGTTGACGACGAGGTCGGCCGGGCAGTCCGCGAGCCGGGTCGCGAAGTCGTCCGCCAGGGCACGGGGGTTGAGGCGGCGGAGGTGGCCGGCGAGGTCCTCCATCAGCACCTGGTCCTGGGCGCCGGACCGGAGGGGGGCGCCGGCGGTGGCGTAGACGCGGTCCTGGAGTTCGTAGAGCGGACGCGCCAGGGCGATGCGGGCGAAGGTGAGTCCCTGGTCAGCCGCGTAGGTGCGCAGCGCGCTCGCGCAGGTGGACTTGCCGCTGCCGGAGTGGCCGATCACCGCGATCCGCAGCTGGGGCGCGCTCATGAGCCGGCCGCCAGGGCCGCGTCGAGGTCGACGTCGAGGGTGCCGGTGAGGCGGAGCATCGCGAGTCCGGCGAGGTGGGGCCGCATCGCGGACAAGGTGGCGTAGAAGGCCGCGTAGTCCGGTACAAGGTAGTGCTGCCAGCCGAAGAAGGTGGTGTCGATGGAGCGGTCGACGATGCGGTTCAGTTCCATCCAGCGGGCCGGTTCCTCCGTCACCGGTTCGACGGCGTACGGGTCTCCGGGGCGGACCTCGGGGAGCAGGATCCCGGCGAGGCGCAGCGGCTCGGGGCTGAACTCCGAGCCCAGCCAGGCCTCGAAGGCGTCGGCGTCCAGCAACAGCTTGGTGCGGTCGGGGAGTTCGGCGGGGTCCAGGCCCGTGTTCGCGCGCACCCAGTCGACAAGTGCCGGGTGTCCGCGCAGCGTTCCGGCTCCTACGTAGGGGTAGTCGCGCCAGGGCGTGGCGGTGATGCCGCCGTCCGCCGCGATCCGGCAGAACAGTTTGTCGCCGGTGAAGTACTCCCAGCCGGGCCTGCTGAGGACCGAGACCAGGGTGGTGGTCTTGCCGGCGCCCTTGGGCCCTGCGATGGCGTAGGCGCGTCCGTCGCGGCGGACGCCGGAGGCGTGCAGGACGACGG
The DNA here is from genome assembly GCF_045162825.1 of Streptomyces prunicolor. NCBI lineage: Bacteria > Bacillati > Actinomycetota > Actinomycetes > Kitasatosporales > Streptomycetaceae > Streptomyces > Streptomyces prunicolor. The sequence goes on from NZ_CP108676.1 coordinate 4,898,722, forward strand.
TGCCCCGCGTCTCCTCGGTGCGGATGATCAAGTCCCGGAGGAAGTCCATCAGTTGGCAGACGGATCCGTCGGTGATGCCGACCTCGAAACGCCGGTCCGTCGAGGCGTCGACGGGGACGTCGAGGCGGGTGTTCTCGTTGGCGTAGACGAGGCGGTCGCCGTGCCGGGACAGCAGCGCGTCGAAGGTGAACTCGGGGGCCGTGCTCCGGCGGATCACGGCGGGCCGGCCGGCCGGGGGCTGCGCGGCGGGGTCGTAGGGGACGAACGTGATGTGGAAGGCGGGTTCGTTCGTCGGCTCTTCGGCGATGGTGTGCCGGAAGAAGCGGGCCACCGGTGCGAAGGACTTCTCCACCTCGGTATCGATGTCGAGGTGCAGGGTGGTGTCGAGGAAGTTCAGGTAGCGGTGCACACACGCCTCGCAGGGGTGTCGGGGAGTAACGGACGGGCACGGTCGGCGGGGCCCAACCCGAGCTGGTGCAGGGCGACTTGGGCCGGAACGGTGTTGTCGACGGTGCCGAGGTCGGCGCCGGGCGTCAGGCCGGGGCCGCGGGCGGCGAAGATCGCGTGCAGTCGGGGGTCGCCGTTGTTGGTGATGTGGGCGCCGGGTTTACGGGAGGGCGCGATCACCGCGTGGTCGGGACGGAGCTGGGCCGTCGGCAGGAAGTCGGGGTCGAACAGCACATGGCGGACGACAGCCGGATCGCCGCCCGGTGAGGGGGCGAAGCCGGCCGTGGCCAGGCGGCCGCCGCCCGGTTCGGTCATGGCGCGCAGCACGGACTCGGCGCGGTCCAGGAGTGCTCCGGCGTCCGAGCGTGGGACACAACCCCCGGGCAGATCCTGGTGGTTGACCCACAGCGAGCCGTTGTCCGCCGGGTGGTAGAGCACCGAGGAGCGCGCGGGGTCCAGGGCTCCGTCGGGGGTGCGGGCGGCGAGTCCGGCCGAGATCAGTACCTCGTTGGGGTGCACCGTCCAGGCCGTACCCGCGATTCCGTGGTCCGCGCCGAGCAGGACCGTGTCCTGCCCGCGTGCGCGGTCGAGTACCGCTCCCAGCAGCCGGTCGGCCCAGCCGTAGACGGTTCTGACGTGCCGCCAGATCCGGTCCGCCACGTCGGGGCGGTGGGCGGCGCTCTTCGGGTCGCACCAGCCGATCAGTTCGTGGCCGAGGTCGTCGGTGGTGGGCAGGTAGATCACCACCAGGTCGGCGGTGTGCCGCGCGAGGACCGTGCGGGCCGGGGCCTCGAAGGAGCGGTGCACACAGGCCATGGAGGAGACGAACAGGTCCTCCGCCGAGCCGTCGCCGCCGTCCACGAGCCGGGGTCCGAGCCCCCCTGTCCGGTAGGTGGGGCCGATGCCCTCCCCGGCGAACACGGGAAGCGTCTCGGCGACCGCGTCGGTCAGCGCTCGGTCGTGACCCACCACGCGCGGGCGCCAGGCGCCGGTCCGCAGCAGGAACCGTCGGCCGCCCGACACGACCGTACGCAGCCAGACCCCGCTGTCCGTGCCGAACCTCAACTGGCGCCAGTCGGCGTCCTGTTCGCCCAGGGCCACGGACCGGGCCCCGCTGCGGACCCGGATCCGGTCGCCCTCCGGTGTCACGTCGAGCGGGTGCGGTCCGACGGCGAAGTGTTGCGGTCCCCCGTCGAGCGGCAGGGCGGCCTGGCGGTCGATGCGGTCGCTGTAGGCCTCGACCGCCACGTCGAGTCCCGGTTCGGCCTCTCCGTCGGCGCCGATCGTCCAGGGGACGTGCACGGCCGCCGTACGCAGTCCGGCCTCGGCCGCCGTGCGCCACACGGGCGGTGCGGCGCAGCGGCCCGGTGCGAAGGCCGCCGCCGACTCCTCGACCCGGCCGCCGGTGCCGGGGATACGGAAGCCGGTGACGCCGTGCCGCTCCGGCCAGGTGCCGGTGAACAGGGTGGCGAGGGAGGGCGGGGTCTGGCAGTTGGGGGCCGGTGGGCGGGCCGCCGCGGTGATGCCGGCGGCCCGGAGGCGGGCCGTGTGGGGCAGGGCGCCCTCGGCGGTCAGCCGTTCCACGATCCAGTGCGCCGCCGCGTCCCAGACCAGCCAGTACACGGTCACCGGCCCGGCTCCAACTCGGGCCGGGCGGCGAGGACATCGCGCAGGAAGGTGCGCTTGGAGTAGAAGGTGCGCTCCTTGGCCCAGCCCCGGTCGGCGAGGAATCCGCGTACCCACGCGTCGACGCGGTCCATCTCGGCCACCACCTCGCCCTCCTCCGCGTCGAGGAGGTTGCGGGAGCGGAGGTACTCGATCTCGCACTGGGACAGCACCACGTCGGGTGCGTCGAGGAGTTGGCAGTGGTCGAAGAAGACGCCGTAGATGTGTCCGGTGCGCAGCGACTCGCACTGGACGTCGTAGCGGACGCGTCGGAAGGGTGGCATCGCCCTTACGGTCAGGCCGAGTTCGGCGGTGAGGTGGTCGGCGTAGCCGTCGGGGGTGACGTCGACGCCGTGGGTGAGTTCCTCTCGGCGGGCGAAGGAGTCCTCGGCGAACCACTTGCGCTTGAGGATGTTCTTGCCGTCGGTGGAGGGGATGAAGGAGGCGTAGCCGCGCTGCGACTCGGGGCCGAGGACGTCGAAGAGGTGGTTGTCGTAGTACCAGATCTGGAAGTCCTCGCGGTACTCCGGCCGGCAGCCCGGGAGTTCACCGGCACGCAGTGCCCGCAGCACCTCCATGCCGGCCTCCCAGATGTCGGGGGCCGGGTCGAGGGTGTACTTGTACTCCAGCTCGGTGCCCTTGAAGTGGTTGCGGAAGTAGAGGTGGTGATTGCCGAGCGGCAGCACGTATTTCTGATGTGCCGTCAGCACACCCTCCAGCCAAAGGAGTTGGTCCACTTCCCCATGGCCGACGGGTTCCGCCGTGCTGCGGACGAAGCAGGCGTCCTCGGCGTGGGCGCGGATCTGGGCGTAGCCGTGGTAGCCGCCGCCGGGGTGTTCGGAGAGGTAACACAGCGGTACGAGAGCGGAGTTGGCCGAGCCGACCAGGGGGCGTAGCGCGGGACCGGCGAAGCCGTCCTCGAAGAGCTGGTCGCCCTGGACCAGGACCCGGCCGAGGAGTCGTCCGCCGGTGGTGAGGGCCACCGCCTCGCAGGTGCCGAGGTCCGCCCAGCGCACGACCACCGTGGTGCTGGGCCGGACCTCCTCCAGCGGGGGCACGCGCACCAGGACCAGTGGGTCGTCTTCCGTCCGGGTGCGGGTGCCGTTGATCAGGTGGACTCCGCCGAGGACGACCCAGGCGCCCCGTCGTTCGTCACTCATTCCCGACGCTCCTTCCGGCGACGGTGATGGTGCCGTCGCTGATGACGGCCTCGCCGCCGTCCGGCAGCGCGCCCAGGGCCGCGACCAGGGCCGGAACCTTGGCCTCGCGCAGGAGGATGGCGAGGTGGCAGAGGACGGAGCCCTCTTCGAAGACGAAGCCGGCCACCGCCCCGATCAGGATGGAGAGGACCGCGTAGGGGCGGGCGACCCGCACCAGCGGCGGGGCGGGCATGGCCTGGATCTTCTCCAACAGGCGGGTGATCTCGGTGTGTTCGGTGACGTCCTTGCTGCGGTCCACGCTCACCGCGGGGCCGACCGAGAGCCGGCCGAGCAGGGCGTCGTCGGTCAGCGACAGCAGCGGCCCCCGGGCGGACCCGGCGGAGACGAGCGTGCCGCGCTCACCGGACAGCATGTCTCCCGCGAGCAGCGAGTAGTCGACGAAGTAGGGCACTCCGTCGGCGAACACCCACTCCACCGTGGCGTCCCCGTACCGGTCGTGCATACGGCCGGTGAAGGCCGCCATCCGTTCCAGGTGGGGGGCGAGGCCCGGTGGAACGTCGCCTTCCGTGCCGTCGGGGTTCCAGACGAACGAACGGGCGCCTGCCGTACCGCGGTTGAGGGCGAGCAGTCCGTCGGGGGTGTGCTCGACGAGCAGGTCGGTGCCCGACCGGCGGGTGATCAGGCCGAGTTCGCCTCGGATGAAGTCCCTTACGACCACGGCCTGTTGGCGGTCGGGGGCGGCGGCGCCCCGGGTGATCTCCGCCAGCCGGTCCGGGACCTGCTCCTTGGGGAGGACGATCTGGCGCAGGGTGGCGCCGAAGTCCAGGACACATTCGGTGCCGGTACCGGTCGCCAGCAACTCCCTTACACGGTCCCGGCCTTCGGGAGTCGCCAGGTCCTGTGCGGTGAAGCCGATCAGCCAGCCCGCGCCGACGGCGAGGCCGAGTTCCTCCGCCAGCCGGTGCGCGGGACCGCGCTTGGCGGTGTATCCGGCGTAGACCTCGGCGACGTCCCCGAGGTGGGCCCCGGACGGCGAGTCCTCGAAGTAGAGGCGGCTGGACCAGATCCCTGCGGGCACGCCGTCCGGGTCGGCCGAGCGGTGGGCGGTGACCGGGCGCACCTGGACGATGTGCACTCCGTCCGCGTCGGCGGCCCACTCCACGTCCACGTCGTGACCGCGCAGGGCACGCAACTCCCGGCAGGAGTCGGCCACTTCGAGCAGAACCGATTCGTCGGGGCGGGCTCCGGGCAGGGCCGGTTCGCCGGGGCCGGCTCCAGAAAGAAGCTGCTCGCCGGTGAGAAGCCGTTCGTCGAGGCTCGCGCCGGGGAGGACCGAGGCCCGGCGGGGCACCGCGACTCCCGCGACCAGTTCCTCCGCCAGCCCCTCCGTGTACTCGATTTCCACCGCGTCCGAAGCACTGTCGAGCCCGGTGAACGCGACTCCGGCCAGCGTCGGCCGGACCAGCCGCTGGACGATCACCGCGAGCCGGGGTTCCGGGTCGAAGTCCCCCGCCCGTACCCGGGCGGCGACCGCCGAGCCCGCGTAGTAGGCGCGCCAGCACTCCTCGACGGCCGCGATCACGCCGTCGGTCCCGCGCACGCCGAGGACACTGACGTGGATCCCGGCGAGGCTGCTGCTCGTGCCGTCCTCGGCGAGTCCGGAGGAACGGACCGCGAACTCACCCTCCATCGGGTCGCCGAACACGTCGGCCAGCCGGGCGGCGAGCAGATCCCGCAGGTCAGGGGGCATGGCCAGGTCTGCCACCGCCGTCTCGATCCCGGCCGTGACCTCGGTGAAGAAGGCGCCGACCGTGGCCCGCATCTCCTCGAAGAGGGCGGCGAGCGTGGCGCGGGCCTCGGGGGCGAGGGCCCGGGTGAACTCCCCCGCCGGTACGGCGAACGCGGTCGGCACCCGGAACGCCCGGGAGACCGCGGCGAGGGAGGCGAACTTGTGGCCGACCTCCGCCGGGTCCGCGCCGGTGCCGAGGCCTGGCAGGCGCTGCCGGGACAGTTGCCGGTCGAAGTCCTTGTGGATGTCACTGGAGCGGGGGCCTACCGCGCCCTGGTACTTGCCGTCGTACAGCTCGATCTCGCCCTGCGGGCGCCACCACATCATCTGGCCGATGGTCATGCCGGGGTACACCCGGACCCGGTTCATCGTGTAGAGCTGGAGGGTCCACTGACCCTCGTAACCGATGTCCCCGAGGCTGGCGGAGAGGTTGATGAACAGCCCGAGTCGGGCGACGGAGGAGCGTGCGGCGAAGGTCGGCGCGTAGTGGCGGCTGCCCAACACCTCCTGGGTGTGGGCGAGATAGAGCCGGCCCGGCTCCAGGACATAGCCCTCGGCGCTCATCTCGATGTCGACGCAGGCGTTCTCCCGGCGCGGGTCGAGCGGCATCTCGGAGTAGACCCGGAGCCGGCTGCCGAGCCGGAAGTTGTAGCTGTTCGGGTTCACCTGCTCGGGGGTGAACGGCTCGATGGTGATGCGGTCGTTCGTGCGTTCCCGCGCGATCTCGCTTCCGGTAAGGATCATCAACGCTCCTTGCTGGAGGTGGTGGGGGGGCGGCACAGGGCCGGACCGGGACTCGGAAGAGGCCGGACGATCAGAAGAGGAACCGGTACAGACGTGGGGCCGGTTCAGAACATGAAGCAGTGCTGGAGCATGGGGAGTTCAGCGCAGCGGAGCACGGTGAACTCCTTACGTGCGGAGTTCAGCGCAGCGGAGCACGGTGAACTCCTTACGTGCGCAAGCGCCCGGCGCGTGGGCGGCAGTTCGGGCGCTACGTCGTCCCGGGTGGCCCGGGTGACGAAGTTCAGCGAGCCGACGGCGGGCACGCGGCCCTGGACGCCGAACACGGGCCAGGGCACGTCCGGTTGGCGGGCCGGGACGGAGGCCTTGCCGTCGCTGGTCCGCACCCAGGCGATCTGACCGCTCTTGAGCAGCAGGTGGGGCCTGATGCCGAAGAACTCCGGGTTCCACACCACCGGTTGGGCGAGCTTGCTGACGGTGGTCGCCTTGCCGCCATCGGCCGGTCCGGTGCTGCCGACGATGATGGTGGCGCCGATCCTGTGGCCGGGGCCCGGGTCGCGCTCCGCAGGCAAGCGAAGTGGATGTGCGCGATGGTCAACGCACGCCCATCACAGAAGTCCCGATCGTCCATCGTTGGCCGCATCGCCCCCTGCTCCGTCATCGACGCCCCCCTTCGCCTCGCGCACAGTCCCAGCACCTCGCGGCGCCCGCCCAGCGGGACGAGCTCGCTCCTGCCGAAGGACAGGCCCGGGTTCACTTCCGCGAAGTGCCCGTGCGCCCCGGCCCGTGCCGGCCGCTCCGCCACCGCTCGGCCAGGGCTCAGTTCCCTGCCTCCCTCACCGATCACGATCCCGCCCGGCACCACCAGCCCACCGCCCGCGCTCACCCGACAGGCCAGTGCAGGATGACGAGCTGCACGTCGACCGGAAGGTGCGCTCCGGCCGGGTGTCGTGACGCGTCTCCGCACTGCCCTGCCTCACATTCACCCTGGTCAGCGCCGTGCTGCTGGACTTCATCAGTTCGCCCACCGTCCATCCGCCGCTCACGCAGGAGCGCCACCTCGGTGGCGGTGCGGGTGAGCGGATGTTCCCGCTCGTGTGCGGTCAGTCGCATAGGTGCACACCCGTCCTCGATCAGGAGTACTTCCCCCAGAAAGTATTTGTCCGTCCGAAATAATGTCAACGATTCAAGGGGACTCTCAGCAAACGTAACTTCCTGGAAACTTGAAGCTTGTTGACAGTCGCCCCCCATCGAGAAAATAGTTCCCCCAGGAAATATCTCTCCCTCGCCAGCCCAGGGCCAACCGAGAGGCACACATGGCGCACATCGCATTCCTGGAGACCAACACCACCGGAAGCGGCTACGAGGCGATCGCCGCCGCCAAGCGCGCCGGACACCGCGTCACCTTCGTCACCCGCGACATCGAGGCGTACCTCCTGCCGGGCCAACTCCAGCTGGACACCGCCCTGATCGACGACGTGGTCAGCACCGAGACCAACGACCCGGACCAGGTGGTCGCCGCGCTGCAGCCGCTGCTCCCCGGCCTCGCGGCGCTCATCTCGATCGGCGAGTGGCACATGATCAGCGGCGCCGAGTCGGCGTATCGCCTCGGTCTGCCGGGGCAGGCGCCCGACTCGGTGCGCGCCGCCCGGATCAAGTCCCTGCAACGCGCGGCCTGTTCGCGCGCGGGCGTGCCGGTGCCGGCCTTCGCCGTGGCCCTGACCCCGGAGACGGCCGCCGCCGCTGCCGAGGCCCAGGGCTTCCCGTGCATCGTCAAGCCCGTCGACTACGGCGGGAGTTACGGCGTGCGGCTGTGTACCAGCGCCGACGAGGTGGCGGAGCACGCCGTCTGGCTGCACTCGGTCACGCACAACCAGCGCGACCAGCGGATGTCCGAGGAGATCCTGGTCGAGGAGTACCTGGAGGGCCCGGAGATCAGCCTGGAGACCCTCACGTTCGACGGGGTCACCCGTTTCCTGGCCATCACGCAGAAGCAGACGGTGCCGCCGCCCTCGTTCTACGAGACCGGGCACGCGCTGCCCGCCGTACTGGATCCGGCACTTGAGCAGGAGTGCCGCCGGATCGCCACCGACGCCCTGGACGCCATCGGGTACGTCTTCGGGGCAGGGCACATCGAGCTGAAACTCACCACTGACGGGCCCAAGTTGATCGAGGTGAACTGTCGTCCGGCGGGCGACCGGATCACCCATCTCCTCAACCGCGCGCTCGATATCGACCCGACCGAGCTGCTGATCGAGATGTACCTCGGCATCGCCCCGGACCGGATTCCGGAGCCGGCCCGGGGCGCCGCCATCGTCTTCCTGCCGAGCCCCGGCGGGCGCGTGGTCGCGGTGGAGGGCGTCGAACTTGCCCGTTCCGTAACGGGAGTCGAGGAGGTCGAGCTGTACGTCGGTCCGGGTGACGTCCTGGCGCCGCCGACCAACAACAACGACCGGCTCGGCTATGTCACCGCGACCGGCCCCGACAGCGTCGCCGCGCTGGCCGCCGCCACCACGGCCGCCGGGTCGATCCTGGTCAAGCTGGAAACGGAGTGAAACTCGGCGACTACACCGAGGGGATGACCCGGCCGATCGCGCTGGTCTGTCTCGGCATCTTCGTGAGCCGGCTGGGCGGTTTCTTCGTCCTGTTCCTCACCCTCGTCCTGGCCGAACGCGGTTACGGAACACGGCAGATCACCCTCGCGCTGATCGTCGTAGCGACCGCGGGGGTGCTCGGTGCCGCGGCCGCCGGGCCAGTCGCCGCGCGGCTCGGGGTGCGTACGGCGCTGCTGCTGGCCGGTTCGACGACCGCGGTCTGCGCGTTCGCCTGCTCGGGACTCCAGGGCTTCGGCCCGACCGTCGCGCTGGCCGCCGTGGTCTCCGCCGGGGTGCAGGCCTACTCGCCGCTCGCGCAGACGGTGGTGGGCACCTCGGCGACCGCCGAGCGCAGGGTCGCGATGTTCGCGATCTACCGGCTGTGTCTCAACGTGGGCGCGGCGGTCGGTCCCGTGTTCGGCGCGCTGCTGCTGTCCTGGTCCCCCGCCGCCGTCCTGATCGGCAACGGTCTCGCCGCGACGGTGGCGACCCTGCTGGTCCTGCCCCTGCCGCGCAAGGCGCCGAGCCCGGTCCAGGGACCGAGGACGGCGATCGCCCGGGCGCGGGTGGGCCGCGACTTCGCCGCGGCGGCCGTCGTACTGAGCGTGGCCTCCCTGGTCTACGCCCAGCAGACCGGCGTCCTGGCCCTCGCCGTCCGCCAGGCCGGGTATACCACCGATGTCTACGGCTGGCTGCTGACCCTCAACGCGGTGCTGGTGATCCTGGTCGAGGTGCCGCTCTCCCGGTACACCGCCCGCTGGCCGCGCCGCACCCCGCTGATCCTCGGCACGGTCTGCGTCTGCGCCGGGTACGCGGTCAACCTCGCCGGGATCTCGCTGCCCGTCCTGGTCGTCGGGGTGCTGGCCTGGACCCTGGGTGAGGTGCTGATGTCCCCGGTCGCCGCGGCCTTCGCCACCGAGGCGGCGCCGCCCTCCCAGGAACCCGTCTACCTGTCGTTCCTCAGCATGTGCCAGACCGTCGGGTACGCCGTCGGCCCGGCCGCGGGCGTGTACGTCTACGGCCAGAACCGGACGCTTCCCTGGCTGCTGTGCGCCGTCCTGCTGGTCCTCAGCGCACCGGCTCTGTACTACCTGTTGCCCCGGGCTCAGCGGGCCGGACAAACCTCCGATGATTGTCAAGTTCCGTGTGCCGGTCTAGGCTCCGTCGACGCGGGAGATCCTCTGCAAGGGCGCCGGGGCTGAACGCGACGTCACTCATGAAGACCCCCGGAGGCGCCTGTGCACTCGCCGACAGCACGACCGCGTTCGGACCGACGGGACGCACTGCTCGTCGCACTCGTGATCCCCCTGTGCGGCCCGGCCGGCATCTTCGGCCCCTCCTGCGAGCTCTCGGCACAGCTCGCCGTGGAGGAACTCAACGCCGCGGGCGGGGTGTTGGACCGGGAGTTACGCCTGGTCGTCGTGGACGGCGGGGCCGAGCCGTGCCGGGTCGCGGACGAGGTGGCGGGGCTGGTCGAGCTGGGCGCGGTCGACGCGGTCGTCGGCTGGCACACCTCCGCCGTACGCCAGGCCCTGGCACCCCGGATCGCGCACCGGGTGCCGTACATCTACACCGCGCAGTACGAGGGCGGCGAGGAGACACCCGGGCTGTTCCTCACCGGGGAGACGGACATCCAGCAACTGGCCCCGGCGATGCGGCTGCTGGCCGAGGCCACGGGCGCCCGCCGCTGGTGCACCGTGGGCAGCGACTACGTCTGGCCACGGGTCACCGCGCGCACGGCCCGGCGGTTCGCCCAGGACTGCCGGGGCCGGGTCGTGGACGAACTGTTCGTCCCGCTGAACACCGAGGAGTTCGGCCCCGCTCTGCGCAGGATCGAGGCCAGCGGGGCGAACGCGGTGCTGATGCTGCTGCTCGGGGACGACGCGGTGCGCTTCAACCGCGCGTTCACGGCGGCGGGCCTGCATCAGCGCTGCGTCCGGCTGAGCAGCCACATGGACGAGAACCTGCTGCTCGCGACCGGTGCGGAGGCGACCGAGGGACTCTGGGCGACGGCCGGGTACTTCGACTCCCTGATGACCTCGGAGAGCCTGTCCTTCACCGACCGGTACCTGCGGAGGTTCGGGCCCGCCGCGCCGCTCGCCGGGAGCCTGGGCGAGTCCTGCTTCGAGGGCATCCTGCTGCTCGAAGCGCTCGCGGCCCACCATCGGTCGGTGACCGCGCCGACTCCACCGGGGCCGGAGGACACGATCGTCTACGAGGGTCCCCGTGGCGCACTGCGGTTACGCGGCAACCATCTCGAACAACGGCTCTACCTCGCCCGGGCCGACAACCTGGACTTCGACATCATCGCTCAGCTCTGAACCGGCTCCGGTGCCCGCGTCAGCTGGAGCTTGAGCCGTGCCAGTCCGTCCGCCAGGTCCCGCGCGCCGACCAGCCCCGCCCACATCTGCTCCTCGGCCCGCTGCACCGGCACGGCGAGAGCCCGGTGCCGGCTGCGGCCGCGGGAGGAGAGATAGACCAGGACCCGCCGTCCGTCGCCGGGGTCCTTGCGGCGGTAGGCCAGGGCGCCCGAGACCAGCCGGTCGACCAGCTTGGTGAGGCTCGGCGCGGGCATCAAGGCGTACTCGGCGACATCGGACATGGTGTGTCCACGTCCGTCCGAGAGCAGCGAGAGCACCCGCCACTCCTCGACGGAACAGCCCTCGGCCTCCAGTTCGGCGGCCAGTCGGCGGGTCATCGATCGCTCCACGCTGCTGAGCAGTTGTGGGAGATCGCGGGGCAACTCCGGAGACACGGTCATCCTCTCCTCCACACGCAACTCACAGCGGCGACACTACCTCCCCCGCACAGTACTTTCCAGGGAAAGGTCTAACTACGGGCGCCTCGAACCGCCCCAGCACACGGTCAACCGGGTCCCGCACCCACCCTGTCGGGAAATTTCCTTCCCTCAGGAAGCATTTAACGAGCCGTTCACAGGCCGAAAGACTTCCGGGAAACATGCGATTTCTAGCGTGCGACCTCTGAAAAGCCGCACCCGCACCCGCACCCGCATCCCCGGAAGGGCCGCCGATGAGCACCACCGAGTCCCCACAGACAGCCGCAGAGCCGGACTCACCGACGAGTGAGGCGACCAGCCAGGCGACCAAGGAGACGCTGGAGGACTACACCCTCCGCTTCGCGCCCCGCAGTTACCGCCGCTGGACCCCCATGGTCGTCGCCACCACCGCCCTCGGCGGCATCGCCTACATGGCCGACTTCTCCATCGGCGCCGGCATCGGCCTGGCCCACGGCACCGGCAACGCGCTCGTGGCGATCGCCGTGGCCGCCGTCGTCATCTTCATCACCGGCTTCCCCCTCGCCTACTACGGCGCCCGCTACAACATCGACCTGGACCTGATCACCCGCGGCTCCGGCTTCGGCTACTACGGCTCGGTGCTGACCAGCGTCATCTTCGCCAGCTTCACCTTCATCTTCTTCGCCCTCGAAGGCTCGATCATGGCCCAGGGCCTCAAACTGGGCCTCGGACTCCCGCTCTGGATCGGCTACCTGGTCTCCACGCTGATGGTGATCCCGCTGGTGATCTACGGCATGAAGGCGCTCAGCAAGCTCCAGGTGTGGACCACCCCGGTCTGGCTGGTGCTGATGATCGCCCCGCTGGTCTACCTCATCTCCAACGACCCCGGCACGGTCGACCGCTTCCTCGACTACGCGGGCACCGACGGCGACGGCGGCGTCAACACCGCCTCCGTGCTCCTCGGCGCGGGCGTGTGCCTGTCCCTCATCGCGCAGATCGGCGAGCAGATCGACTACCTGCGCTTCATGCCGCCCAAGACCGAGGCGAACAAGCGCACTTGGTGGACCGCGGTCGTCATGGCCGGACCCGGCTGGGTCGTGCTCGGCGCGCTCAAGCAGGCCATCGGCGTCTTCCTCGCCGTCTACATCCTCGCCAAGGTCGGCCCGGACGTCGCGCCCGAGCCGATCCAGCAGTTCAAGGGCGCCTTCGACGCGATGATGCCGTCCTGGCTGGTCCTCCCGCTGGCCGTCGCCCTCGTCGTGATCAGCCAGATCAAGATCAACGTCACGAACGCGTACTCCGGCTCCCTCGCCTGGACCAACTCCTTCACCCGCGTCACCAGGCACTACCCCGGCCGCATGGTCTTCGTCCTGGTCAACCTCGGCTTCGCGCTCGCCCTGATGGAAGCCGACATGTTCAGCTTCCTCAACAACATCCTCGGCTTCTACTCGAACTGCGCCATCGCCTGGATCGTCACCGTCGCCACCGACATCGGCGTCAACAAGTACCTGCTGAAGCTCTCCCCGCTCCAGCCCGAGTTCCGCCGCGGCATGCTCTACGCCGTCAACCCGGTCGGCGTCGTCGCGTTCGTCGCCGCCTCCGGCCTCTCGATCGCGATGTACTTCCACGCGCTCGGCGACACCCTCCAGCCGTACTCCCCCGTCGCCGCGGCCGTCATCGCCTTCGCCCTCACCCCGCTGATGGCAATCGTCACCAAGGGCAAGTACTACCTGCGCCGCACCGACGACGGCATCGACGAGCCGCTGCTCGACACGGACGGCAACCCCAGCGCGACGACGTACGACTGCCACGTCTGCCACCAGCCCTACGAGCGCCCGGACCTGGCCGCCTGCCGGACCCACGACGCGCACGTCTGCTCCCTGTGCCTGAGCACCGACAAGATCGGCGACCACGTACTGCCCGCACAGCCGTCCGCCGCCTGAACCGGCCGCCCCCGCCGCCCACCGTCGTTCAGGGCCGGTGGACCGTCTCCCCTGCCGGGGCTTGGCAGAGGCGAGCGGTCGGGACCGCAACACGCCCGGAAATCGGCGGACGACCACCATGGTCCTCAGGTGTCCGGGATCCCTGTCCCTGAGATGACAGCACCGCTGCGATGTCAGCGAGGTTGAATCACCCGCCGCTTACCGGCAAGTCCTGGCCGGGCCAAGCCGGGGCGGGTGACATGGCGAAGTTCTACCAGCAGCTCGGGCGGCGCCCGGCGTACAGCGACGACACATGGATGGTGCCGACCGGCACCATCCATGTGTGCAAAGGAAGTACCCGAGGACCGATCGGACCACCCACTCCGGGACGAGCCTCTCCATGATCGGTGTCCTGTCACCCCAGCGCTTCGGCCAGCTCTTCTCCATCCGCGAAGAAGACGGTGAGGTCCGCCTCCGTGGCGAGACAGGCCGCCTCCTTTCCAGGCTCTCGATCAAAACGCTCCGAGCGGCCGAGAGCTCACGGAACCGCTCTGCGGACGGCGTCCCCGCGATGCAGTAGTCCGTCTCCAGCGGTTCGCGTCGTCCCTTCGCCGCATCAAGTCCGGCCATCAGATCCCTGCGCTGGGCGTCTCGCTCCGGATCGTAGAACCGGATCGGCGGCAGCGAGTCGTCGCCGCACACCACGTTGATCTTCCTCCCGCAGCAGGTCCCCGACCGTGTCCGCACTCATCTTGTGCCCCTGACGGGTGAGCTCTGCGGCGAGCCTCCTCGTCGACTTGGTCGTCCAGCGCAGCGGCGATATCGGATCCCCACGTGTGTCCGGCGCGACCAGTGCGAGCAGGGCCGGCCGCAGCCCGGGTCCACCTCGGCGGCCTTCTTGCGCCCGCCGCCGGGACGGCGAACCCGCCCCAGCGGTCCCTCGCCCGCCTCCCACTCGTCCACGCCCTCGCGAACTGTGGTCTCGCTGACCTGAGCCGCCTGCGCGACCATCCGGACACCACCGTGCCCCGGGACCCGGGCCTCGGCCCCCATCAGCAGCCGACGCTGCCGCTCCTCCGGATGCGGGAACAACACCCCTAACTTGACAGCCAGTTGCGTCGCGTCAGGGATGCCCGTACCAGGTGAACGAGCCCGGATGCGGGAAGCAGCACGTTGATTCTCTGCGAGCCCTCAGCGGCAGACGACCCCCAATCCATCCGTCAGCCGCCCGAACGGGTTCGCGGCCGTCAGCTCCGCCGAACCGCTCGTCACGCCGAAGAACGCCCGGCGTACGCGGAGTCCGGCCTCGGCCGGGAGGGTGAAGCTGGCGCGGACGGCCTCGTCGACGTCCATGACCAGCTTGGCGTCCATGTCGATGGTGTCGCCGTTGCCCAGGACCGCCTGGCACCAGAAGTCGCCGACCAGTTCGCGGAGCCGGGCCGCGTACGGCGTGTCCCGCGCCCGGCTGCCGTCGAGTGCCGCGTCGAACACCGCCTGCCAGTCCGCTGCCAGGGACAGCAGCGTTTCGCGGCCGGCTGCCGCGTCGCATGCCGTCAGGACCGCCAGGGCCGCCGTCGTGCACGGCTCCGGGTCGGTCGGGGCGACGAGCGCCCGGCGGGCGATACGGGCCGCTCGGTCCGCCGCCTCACGCTGGGGTGCCGCGTGCCAGAGCGGAGTCCAGTCCGGGGCATACAGGTCCGCGCCCGGCAGCAGTCTGCACGTCGTACCGGTCGTGCCCAGGGCGTACGCCGACCGCATGGCCTCGTCGCCCCCGGGGCCGGTGAGCGCGGCCAACTGGCGCCGGACCTGGTAGCGCGGCGTCAGCAGATACCACAGGCAGGCGCCCATCGACAGTTCGGCCGCCTCGTGGTGGCCGGTTTCGCCGCAACCGCATTCCAGTACCGCGTCGGTGACCTCCGCGAGCGCGGCACCGTACCCGGTGGCTGTCTCGGAGCCGCGTACGGACAGGGCCAACAGGAGCTGGTTGAAGCACTCATGGGCCGAGTAGTCCGCCACGGCGTCGGTCACATCGTTGTACCGCATGATGTTGTCGATCGCGCGCTGGATCGCATCGCACTTCGCCGCCGAGGTCAACTCGCCCTGATCGTCGGCCACATGGCGGTAGTGCGCGGAGGCGAGCATCACCCGGTAGTACGGGGCGATCGCACCGTCCCACGAACGGGCGCCCATGTACTCGTCGGGAGTGACGGAACCCATGTCGCCTTCCACCGAGGCCAGTTCGGCGGCCATGGCGTCCTTCACCACCATCAGACCACCGACAGCCACCATCTCCCGTACCGCGAGCGCCGCCGCCTCACCCGACAGGTACTCCAGTCCCTCGCTGGCGGCGGCCATGTAGAGGACGTGGCCACCCGCGCCTGAGTCGTCGAGGGCGTCGCAGAAGTCCACCGCGGACGTCAGCGACAGCATCGACGCGCACAGGTCGTGCAGGCGGGCGTCGTCGCCACGGATGAACTGCCAGGTGTAGACGCTGCCCCACAGATCGCGCATGGCCACGATGGGGTCGGTCGCTCCCGGTACCCGGCGCTGGTACTCGGCCCACAACTCCCGTGTCTCGCCGCCCTTTCGGGGCACCACCCGGGCCAGCCGGGCGAGCCCGTTCGCGGCGGGCGTGGCGTCCGTACGCCAGAGCCGGTCCGCCTGTACGGCGGTGATCCGGCGGGCGATCCCGGCCAGCGGGCTCGCTTCGACGCTGCGGATCACCTCGGGGTCGTACACCGTCCGCATGACCTGCTCGGCCATCCGGTAACCGTCGCTGGGACAGGGCATCTTGAGGGTTCCGTAGGGGACGTACGACGGCGTGCCGACCAGGTACGTCGTCGCGCCGTCGGGGGCGGTGGGGCCGTCGGTGACCGTACCGACGGCAGCCGCCA
The DNA here is from genome assembly GCF_045162825.1 of Streptomyces prunicolor. NCBI lineage: Bacteria > Bacillati > Actinomycetota > Actinomycetes > Kitasatosporales > Streptomycetaceae > Streptomyces > Streptomyces prunicolor. The sequence goes on from NZ_CP108676.1 coordinate 4,914,689, forward strand.
GGCCGAGCGCGGCGCCGGTGAGCAGCCCGCAGCGCTCGGCATCCCAGATGTCGGGCTTGCCGACGGCCGTGGGGGCTGTGGCATCAACTGTCATGGTCAGCTGCTCCGTTCGGCCTTCTCGACCCGAACGAGGGTGCGCGGCGGGATGAGCAGCGCGGTGACCGACGGCTTGTCGTTCTCCGATCCGGGGCGGTGGTGCAGCTTCCAGCGGCTGAGCACGGTGGTGAGGGCGATGGTCGACTCGACCGTGCCGTAGACGTCACCGATGCACTTGCGACGGCCCGCGCCCAGGCTGAAGTAGGACTGCCGCTGCGCGGTGGTGACCCGGTCGGGACCCCACCGGTCGGGGTCGAAGGCCTCCGGGTCCGGGAAGACCTCCGGGTCCCGGTGGGCGATGTACGGGCTGAAGAACACGCCCGCGCCCTCGGGTATGTGCCCCTCCTCCCAGGCGACATCGGTGGTCGCGACCCGGCTGACGATCCAGGCCGGCGGGAACAGCCGCAGCGCCTCGGTGAGGACGTTCTGGGTGAAGCGCAGCTTGCCCACGTCCTGGTAACCGGGCAGCCGCAGTTCGCCGTCCGCACCGCCCTCGCCGTCGCCGAGCACCTCCTCGATCTCGGCGAGAACCCGGGCGGTGATCTCCGGGTGCTGGTCCAGCAGCCGCAGCGTGTAGACGAGGGAGGACGCCACCGACTCCAGACCCGCGGTGAGGAAGGTGACGACCTGGTCGTAGACCGCCTTGTGCGGGTCGGGTTCGTTCTCGCAGGCCGCGACAACCATCGACATCAGGTCACCGTGGTCGATGCCGTCGGCGCGGTAGGTGTCGACGACGTCGTTCACGACCTTGCGAACCCGCGCGTCGACCTCCTCGTAGCGGCGGTTGACCGGGATCGGCAGCTTGGGAAAGAAGCGACCCGGGATGACCATCCGCCAGTACACGCCGCTCATGATGTCGGGCACCGACTCCGCGATGCTCTCGGCGGCGGGACCCGCCACCTCCGCCGAGATCAGCGTGCGGCTGATGACGAGCGTGGTGAGCCGGTGCATCTGCTGGTAGAGGTCGACCTCCTCGCCCGCCTTCCACGAGTCGGCGACCTCCGCCGCGGCCACCGTCATCACCTCGGCGTAACGCTCGATCCGGCTGCGCTGGAAGGCCGGTTGGAGCGCGGGCCGCTGTCGGGCGTGGTCGTGGGCCGGGCAACTGGCGAGACCGTTGCCGACGTAGTGGCGGACCTTCTCGAAGAGCGGACCGCCCTTGTCGAAGGAGTCCAGCTCGGAGACGTGCAGCCGGCGCACCAGCTCCGGACTGGACACGACGTACGCCGGCCTGCTGCCGATCCGGATCCGGACCACGGGGCCGAGTTCGGCCAGCTTCTTGAAGAACTCCAGCGGGGAGCGCGCCATCTGGGGGATGTGGCCGACCAGGGGCAGGGCGCCGGGGGCTTCCGGAACCGTCGCGGGCAGCGGGGCGGGCGGGCGAATGGCCTCGGTGGTCATGATGTCCTCTCGGTGCTGGATAAGGCGATCTCGCGCAGGGTGTCGGTCGCGACGGGCGGCAGCGCGGCTCGGTCGAGGGCGCGACGGGCCTGCTCGTAGCGGGTGCTGATGAGTCGTTCGATCGTGGCGCGGGCGCCGGTGTCGTCGAGCACCGCGCGCAGCCGGACGGCCTGTTCCTCGTCGAGTCCGGGACTGCCGAAGAGGGTGCTCAGCGTGTGCCGTTGGGCTTCGTCGGCGCGGCTCATGGCGAGGGCGACCAGCAAGGTTCCCTTACCGTCCCGCAGATCGTCCAGGCACGGTTTGCCGGTGGTCCGCGGGTCGCCGAAGGTGCCCAGCAGGTCGTCGCGGAGCTGGAAGGCCTCGCCGAGCGGCAACGCGTAGGCGGAGAGGGCCGCTTGGAGTCCAGGACCGGCCCCGGCGAGGGCGGCTCCGAGGTGCAGCGGGCGTTCGACGGTGTACATCGCGGTCTTGTAGCGGGCGATACGCAGCGCCTGCACCTCGTCGTTCGCGGGGTCGCCGGTGGCGACGAGGTCCAGGTACTGCCCGAACATCACCTCCCACCGCATGGCGTCCACGACCTCGCGCACTGCGGCGAGGCGGGAGTGCGGGAACTCTGCCGTGCAGAGCAGCTCGTCCGACCAGGAGTGCGCCAGGTCGCCGAGCAGGATGGCGGCATGCTCGCCGAGCCGGTCGGCATTGCGGCGCCCGGCGTGGTGCGCGGCCAGCGCCCGGTGCACGGTCGGCGCGCCGCGGCGCAGGAGGGTGCCGTCCATCACGTCGTCGTGGATCAACGCGAACGCGTGGAACATCTCCAGCGACGCGGCGACCTGCACCACCCCAGCCGGGGGTACGCCCTGACCGCCGGCCGCGTACCAGCCGACCACGCACAGCAGGGGGCGCAGCCGTTTTCCGCCGGAGAGCACGAACTCGCGAAGGAGACAGGTGACTTCGGCAGGGAGTTCACGGTCGGCGGCGGCGCGGGCCTTGGCGTCCAGGAAGACGGCGAGAGTCCGGTCCACGTCGTGGCGTATGGCGGTGAGGTCGATGCCTTGCGGCTGGGGCACGTCGCGCACCGTGAGCTCGGGCGCCGTCGCCGGGGGAAGCGACAGCGGTACAGGCGGGGCGGCGAACAGTCGGGGGTCGGTTCTCATCCGCTCCTCCAAGTGGCTTACGTGAGAGTGGCTTCGGTGGGGATGGGCATGGGAATGGGGCGCCAGTGGGCGGCACGGGGGCAACTCATGCGATGCCGTGCCTGAGGACGGCACGGGCAGGTGCGGAAGCGCATACGGAATGACGTGCAGGCAGGCCGAAGGGGCCGCGGGCGCGTGGGGTGGGGTGGGGGAATGCGGCCGGAGTCGAGGGTTCGATGAGAGAGCGTGGGGGCTCACATTGGGGTCTGCCCGGCGGGGTTGCCCGAGATGTCGGGTGACCGGGTCATGGCCACTGATAGCCGGTCGTAGTGGTCTTGTGACTGGATGAGACCATAATGGCGCCTTGATCTATGCGACAAGAGGACTTCCGTTGAGCAATTCTGTGAACGCGGCAGATCGCGACGTCCCCATATGTGACTAGTTGCGACTGGTCCGCGATGAAAAAGTGGATGCAACTTCACACCTCGCACGCCTTTCCATATCCTTCTCTTCATATATGTGAAGATTGATTCTCCCTCGCTTCACGAAATAAGTACGTATGTTCGACATTTCGGACACCTTCAATTCGCGCACAGCTAGTCGTGGCGATCGGGATGCCCCGGGACGCCGGCAGCGGGCCTGGACTGAAGGCGCAGGTCGCGGGGCTGGGGTGCTCGTGGATGCGTAGTCCCGCGGAGCTGCTGGACATCGAGTGGCCCATTCAGCCCTCGCACCCGAACTGACGTCGGCTACAACAAGGGCACGTTGGCGTCGAAGCCAGCCGTACAGTGCGGTTTCTCGGCACAGCCGAGCGCCGATACAGCTGGCCTGGCGGGAGTCCGCTCGGGACTGACGCGAGATCAGGCCACAGGCAGGCAATGAGTGATCTTGTGTCAGGTGGACTGCTGGGCCCTCGCCGCGTCGTACGCGCTGTGCCGATGCTCGATGGACGCGTGCGCGGCGAAGGCGAGAGTCCTGCGGCTGGAGTCCGCTGAATGACGTCAGGGCAGCGGGGATGTCGCCTTCGCAGCTGTTCCGGTTGGGCGCCCTCGGGAACAGGTGACGCCCTGCCCCGGCAGTCGGGGCAGGGCGTCACAGGTGGGCCGTACGGTCAGGTGGTGGCCGTGGCCGTCGAGCCCGGTCAGGCCATGTCGAGCTGGAACCTGCAGGTGAGGGTCTGGTGGTAGGTCCGTCCGGCCCGGGTGTAGTCCGCCTCGCAGCCCGTAATGGGCTTGGTCACCTTTCCGGTGACCTTGAGCCGTACCACCGCGTACTTGTCGCTGAGCACCCCCGGCTTGATGGTGTACGGGTGCCCCGCATAGTTCGGGTACTTGTCGAGGTCCACGTCGCCGGCGGTGGGATGTGAGGTCTCCTGGTAGCCCAGCCGGTAGCCGGGCGTGTCCTTCACCGAGTAGACGGAGTAACCGAGCACCTTGCCGCCCGCCGGGATGCTCAGGAGCCTGACCCCGGTGACGGAGACGGCCTGCTTGGAGATGTTCCTCGTCAGGGGGAAGGCCATGCGGTAGATGCCACCGACCTTCACGTCCGAGAAGCCGATGGCCCCGGTCGTAGTCGGCCCCTCCCCCTGCAGCGCCGTCCCCGTGGCAACCCCGCCGCCCGTCGAGCCCGCGCAGCCTGTCGCAAAGGCCAGCAGGGACGCTACGGCGAAAGAGCGGGCGCGAACGCGGCCGCTAGTACGAGTAGATGACACCGGGGTTCCCCGAAATCTTGCCCTTGGCGCCCCAGATGTCGTGCTCCTGGCCACCCGATCCGGCAGAGATCTTCTGGTAGTGCGACGCGCCGTACTCCGTGTCGAGGCTGAGCGACACCCCGAACGCCTTGACCGCGACACCGTAGGTGATCGAGTTTCCGGAGGTGATGGTCGCGTACGTCTTCTTTGCGAGAACCGCGCGGTAGGCCGGGTTGGAATTCCGGTAGGGGGTCGGTCCGTCCTTGTAACTGACATCGTCTCCGTACCTCGCGACAGCGCCCCCGGACGGAATGTCGTACTTCACCGGAACGATGGAGTACGTATGCGTGGTCTTGTAGGGACAGGCGACCTGGTGGTCGACGTCCTGGTATTCGATGGGAATCTGGAAGCGCTTGGCCCAGCGCGGCCCTTGGTTCGAGAAGCCGACCGCATGGCCGGTGGTGTTCTTGCGGGAGATCTTTCCGGTGACCGACCAGTGCGCCCCGTCGACGCTGGTCGCGATGCCCCACGTGCTGGACAGTGTGTTGTTGTACTCGAAGGAGGCGGTGGTGTCGTAGAAGGCGTGCCCCTCACCGATGGTGGTGTAGTAGTCGTGCTGCTTGATGATGTGTTTGGTGGGTATGCAGCCACCGCCCAGATCGGGTTTCACGGCGCTGTAGTCGACGCCGTCCACCTTGTCCGGGTTGAAGTCGGCGGTCGACGCGCCGTCCGCCGACTGCCAGGTGTTCGCGGATGTGTCGGAAGCACTGTCCTCGCTGTCGACCAGAGTCGAGTCCGCGGGTGTCACCTGCTTCTCGTCCACGTCGGGGTGGATCGCCACGGTCTGCGGCGTCTCGGTGCGGGCCGCGACCGACCCTTCCGTCGTGGCGGAGCCGGTGGCCACGCCCGCGTCCACGTAGTCGGTACCGGTCAGCAGTGTGCCGTCCGGGGCCTGGCCGTAGAAGGACGCCTCCAGGGAGAGCACACCTCCGTTGTCGTCCGCATAGGTCTGCAGCTTGCTCGACAGGGTCGAGGGCAGCGTGAACGACCAGCTGCCGTCCGACGCCGTCTTCGCCGTGCCCACGGTCGTCGGTGTGATCGTGCTGCCGTCCTCCGGCACCTCGTCGACCGGCGTCAGGGTCACGGTGGCGCCGGCCAGCGGTGAGCCGTTGCCCAGGGTGAAGACCCCCTTGACCGTGGCGGCGCCGGACACCGGAGTCAGGGTGCCCGGGCTGGGCGCCGCGGTGATCGTCGGCCCGCTGGAGGGCAGCGCTGCCCCGTCCGTCGGCTTGACGTCGGTGGGTGTGGGCGAAGGGCTGCTGGTGCTGCCGCAGCCCGGTGAGTCGCTGGTGCTCTGCGTACAGACGGCGTGGGCCGGTGCCGAAAGCCCCAGGCCGATCACTGCCGATGTGGCAACGACGCTCAAAGCAGTGGCCAGAGTCAGACGTCTGCCAGAAGTCTTGGTCATGAAAGGAAAACCCCGTTTCCCCGATTTTACCGGCGTTCCCCGATTTCCCGGGTCGCTCGGCGGGTCCAGTGAAGCCGCATGAAGTGCGGCTGTGGAATTCGGCGGGGACATGGCAGATCGCCTTTGATTTCGCCCCCCGCTTGCACCGCGCTGGTCTGGTCGTTTGCGGCGTGAGTGGAAGCTAGCGCGGCGAAACTTGAAAGGTCAATGATCTTGAAGATTGCTTTACCATCCAGCTCAACTCGCATAGACGCAGAGCTCAAGTCGGGCTCAAGTCTTACGAAAGCCGCCGATTTTCGGGGCGGCCTCAGGAGTCCTCCGGGGGGAGTTGCGCAGGGGTTTTCCGGTGACCCCCCTCCCGTGTCCCGCCAACATTTGGACCGTCAATTGATAATCGCCGCAAGGGCGTTGGCCGTCCTGGCCCGGAAGCCGAACCCCACCACCGGCGCCCGGCTCCCGCACGGGTGGCGGGGCGAGCAATGCTGCCGATCCCGCAACCGCAGCGAGATTCCCGACGAGGCCGCCTTGGCCGGCAACTACCGCAAGATCCCGGTGATCGTGCGGTCCGCCGACGGCCCGGTGCAGGCCAGGGGCGTCGGCGAGGAGCCGGGCCTGGAAGTGACGGCGCGCGGCGAGTTGGAGCCCTTGCGCGCGAAACTGACGAAACTCGCCGACCGCCGCTGGCTGCAGCACACCCGTAGCCGCGTGATGGGTGCAACGCGCCGTAACCGGCGGGTCCCCAGCGGCAGTTGAGTTTGGTGTGAAGAAAAACAACCACGCCGTCGAGGGTCCTGACTGGCTTGGACCGGGTCTAAGGGCAATGCCGTTGCTTTACTGGGCTGTTTGTCTCGGTGGGCGGAGGGTGACGGCGTCGTCGGGTGTTCTGGTGGGCTGGGGCCAGGCACGGTGCTCGGCCCGTTTGAGCAGGTAGTTGGACATCTTGCGCTTGACGACACGGGGCTGGCTGCGGAGCCGGCGCGGTGGCAGCAGCGTGGTCAGCAGGTCGTCGCGGATCCGGACCAGCGTCGTGATCAGGTGCTCAGGGGGAAAAGATGCCGGGCGCGACGGTGACGCTGCGGCGGGCGGCACGCAGGGTGTCGGTGAACGAAAGCCGGTCCGGGTCGATGCCGTGGACGGCAGCGGTTCTGGACATCAGGGACCTCAGGGCGTGGTGGACCAGCAGGTGGGCCCAGATCTGCTGGCGCACGCCGTCGGGGGTCTTGCCGGCCAGGACGGTGCGGGGGCCGCGCTGATGGGTCTTGATCTCGTCGAAGACCGACTCGATCTCCCACCGCCGGGCATACAGGGCCGCGAGTTCGGCCGCGGGGAGGCGTTCCGGATCGAGGAGGTCGGTGACCAGGCGGTAGTGCGTGTTCTGGGTGCTCGCTCCGCCGCCGGACAGCTGATAGGCAAGCACCCTCACGCGCACCGGATCGCGCTTCTTGCCGTCGGTGCCTGCGTGCAGGCGACTGAGCCAGGAGCCGTCGGGAAGGAGTTCCTGCACGGGCAGGACCCGGTTGGCCGACACCGCCACAGCAGGTGGGCGCCGGTGGCGGTGAACGCTCTCCACAACGGCACCCCCAGGAACTCCCGGTCGGCCAGGACCAGCATGTCCGGCCCGGTGGAGCGGACCAGGCAGGCGGCGAGGGTGAGTTCACCGACCCGGCAGCCGGCCAGTTCCGCATCCAGCACGGCATGGGTGCCGCACTCGACCAGAGCGGCCATCCGCACCTGCGGGAACGCTGACCTGTCCGGGCCGCGGGTGTTGCCGGGACGGCCGAACTCCTGGTCGTTCGCGGCAGTGTCGGCGGCATCCCAGCAGGTGCCGTCCACCGCCGTCAGCCGCAGTCCCCGCCAGAACGCACCCGGTGTCTCCTCATCCGCCAATGGACGGACGGTGGCCGCGAACAGCACCCGCAGGGGCTCGGATCCCAGTCGGCCACGGGCCCTGAACAGGGAGGACTTTGCCGGGATCCGCCAGTTGCCCCACAGCCCGCCCGCACGCAGCCCGTCGGTCAGATGCCGCGGCACCTCCAGATACGGAGCGGGAGAGAACAGGGCCAGACCGAGGACGAAGTACACCACCACCCGAGCGGGAAGCAGCCGTCTGCGCTGCTCGGTCCGGCCGCACGCAGCGACCACCCTATCCACCAGACCCGGCGGATACACCCAGGTCAACAATCCAAGACCGGATAACTCCGGGACACTCTCCGCCACCGGCACCACCCCCGACGTCCTGCCAGCAGGCTACGCCGCCAACTAAAGCAACGGCATTGCCCTTAGGGCTTGCAGAAGAACAACACGCTGATGTCCGATTCGCGTGCGCCGTCATGTGGTATCCGGCTCGCTGAGCTGCAGGATCTGCCTGACCGCCCTCACGGACGCCACGCTCTGCAGCGACGACTGACGCCGCATCCTCCCTGGTCGCCGAGGCCTACCACACGGTCGGCCCCAGGATCGAAATCAGCGTGTTGTTCTTCTGCAAACCCTTACTCTCGGACGTCCGACTTCAGCACCCTCCGACCAGAGTGGCGGCTATCGGTGCGTGACCTCCCGCGGCCAGTCGGTCGAGACATCGAGGCTTGCGGACATCCTGAAGTGGCGCCAAGGACGGCTTGCGTCGGGACCACGTGAGGCGTCCTACCGCTGTGGCTGCCAGCGGAATCCCTCGTCGTCTCGACAGACCAAGAACGCGGCGCTTGCCAGCAGGACACGACCGTTGACGGTCGCGGGATTCCGCAGTCGGACAGCCACTTGAGCCTGAGCAGGGTGCGCCGGGCCGCCGAGGTCGCCCCGGTCAACCGGCGCACTGTCACCGTCACCGCGGCCCTCACCCAGTACACCTGTTGCGGGTCAGGACGTTGGTGACGGCGCGGCCCTGTCGAGAAACCGATCTGCGATGAACTGAGCGCGCAGCGGATCTCCCGGAAGCAACACCCTGGGCGCCACCGCGCCGGGTTCGGCATCGATGTGGAGGCTCATAGCCGAACGCTAACCATACGCCGATCAACCTCCAAACACTTTTCACCTCACGGAAACTCCACTCATCACCCACACCTCACCATGTGCTAAAGTCTGGAAAGTTTGTCACGACATAGAAGAGGTGGTTGAGCTGAAGTCATCGGGAATTTCCGCAGGCCGAGTCGGCGACGAGGACAAGGCGGCACTGGGAAAGAAAATCGTCGACGTCGCTCTCTTGCGCGGAGACTTCGTACTCAGTTCGGGCGAGCCAAGCAACTTCTATTTCGACAAGTACCTCTTCGAAACCCGCCCTGAGCTTCTGGCGCACATCGCGGACTTTCTGGCGGAACGCGTTCCGGAGAATGTCAACATGCTGGCCGGCCCCGAGCTCGGCGGCGTCGCGCTGGCCACCGCTCTGTCACTCCGTACGGGACTGCCGTTCGTGATCGTGCGCAAGCAGTCGAAGGACTACGCCACGGGCCGGATCATCGAGGGGCGCCTTGAGAAGACGGACCGGGTCCTGGTGGTCGAGGATGTGGTGAGCACCGGCGCGGAGTCCATTCGCTCGGCCCGCAGGATCGCCGAATTCGGCGCCACCGTCATCGGCGTACTCGCCGTGCTCGACCGTGAACAGGGCGGGGCGCAGAACGTCAAGGACGCGGGATTCTCTTTCGACGCGGTGTATCGCCGCAGTGAACTCAATATGTGACGGTCGGCCACCGTGTTCGCGGCAGCCATCCGAAAAGTCATGAGAGGTGAACGGTGTGCGACTCCCATTCCAGGAGAAGGACTATCCGGGACTGCTGATAGTGAGGGAAGGGACCTCACGGTCGCGGTGCAACAGCAACTTCAAGCGCGAGGAATATCCATGTGACGATGAAACTGGCGAATGTCTCCTGATCGATCCAAGCGTGGACGATCCGGCTGACCACCTCGAACTACTCGTCGCCGTCGGCGAGTATGAGGCCAGAACCCGCAAAGGCAAGGAGAGCATTAGGATCTTCGGCCTCAACCGAGAGGATCTGATCCAAGGGCGCTTCGACGCATATGTCACTTCGTGCGATGTCCTAAATTCCTGGCATCGCAAAGTAGGCAGAGGCGACCTGGCAGGAGCAGCGCAGTCCGCGGCCGCTCTTCGCCGTGAGCCCTTCGGTGACTTACTGCGCGCCCTGGAGAAGCTAGGAGGCTCTTACGCAGCAGCGGCGCTCGGCGAAGAGCTGGCCGAATCCCTGGCGGCGTGGATCCACCCCGCGCATTGCGGTCGCGAAACCGCGTGAAGGATAGCCATCGGTTCTGTGCTCACCGGCAGCCGTCCAGCGAGACTTGTTGCCCACTATCCAAGTAGTGGTGAATCGCCCTACGAGCTCGTAACAGAATCTTGCTGAACGGTCCTGGTCGGGCGTGGCTATTTGTGACGATCTGATCGTTCGGGTGGGTGTGACGACTCGGCCGCGGATCGTGGACGACGGCTTGTGGGCAGTGATCGAGCCGCTGCTGCCGCCCTGGCTCAAGCAGTCGCCGGGGCCGAAACCTGTGCCAGACCGGTTGTCCCTGCAGGGCATCCTGTACGTCCTGCACCAGGACATCGCGTGCCAGTTGCTGCCTCTGAAGCTAGGGTTCGGTTTTGGACAGACCTGCTGGTGGCGTCTGGACCGCTGGCAACAGGCAGGGGTTTTCGACCAGTTGCACCGCGTCTTCCTCTCGGAGCTGAACGCGGCCGACGAACTCGACTGGTCCCGCGCGTGCATGGACGGCTCCCACGTCCGCGCGAAAAGGGGGAGCCGCGACCGGCCTATCGCCGGTCGACCGGCGCAAGACAGGCAGCAAGCATCACTTGATCTGCGATGGGAAGGGCGCCCCGCTCAAAGTGGTCACTACCGCGGCAAACGTCAACGACGTCACGCAGGCGATCGCCCTCGTCGATGGCATCCCGCGGGTGGCTGGCCGTCCGGGCCATCCCCGCCGACGCCCCGACGCCGTGCTGGGCGACAAGGCGTACGACTCCCGGACCGTCCGTCGTGAACTGCGCAAACGCCGGATCATGCCGGTGATCTCATGCAAGGGCACTCCGAACATCAAGGGCCTGGGCAAGCTCCGCTACGTCGTCGAGCAGACCTTCGCCCTGCTCCACCGGTTCAAGCGCCTCGCCGTCCGATGGGAACGGCGCCTCGAACTCCACGACGCATTCGTCTCGTTGGCCTGCGGCCTGATCTGCTGGAGGCGCCTCAAGAAGGCTCACTCGTGATCCCGTCACGAGCTCGTAGGTTGTTTCATGAACGCTCGTTACCAGGCCGCTCGGGTGTCCTTTCCGCCTCATTCCGCCAGTGGGCGAGGTTGTGCCGGATCAACGACACGTGCGGGTGTTCTTCGCCCAGCAACTGCACCATGTGCTCCAACAGTTGCTCGGTCACGGTGATGGCCCCCGCAACGTCCCCTGCTTCTCCCCGCCAATGAGCGAGGCTGCCCCATGCTGCAAGTGTTTCTGGGTGATCCTCTCCCAAGAAAATTCGGCGAACCTTGAAGAGATGCTCATACGCTTCCGCGGCTCCAGAGGCGTCTCCAGCCTCTCCCCGCCAGAAGGCGAGGCTGTCCTGTGTGTCGAGTGTTTCGGGGTGATCGGTACCGAAGACTCGGATTTGGTCTGCCAGCACGTCGGCCAGGGCATCCGCTGTTCCTGACGCGTCATCCGCCTGCGCCCGCCACAAAGCGAGGCCGACTCGGGCGCCAGTCACGTGGGGATGGTGGGCGCCCAACGATCGAACCTCGTCATCCACCAACTCGGCGTAGGCCTCTGCGGCCCCAGACGCATCTCCCGCCTCTCCGCGCAAATCGGCTATGCGACTCCGTGTCTCGAAGGTGTCGGGGTGTTCCTTGCCCAACACTCGGATCTGGTCAGCCAGCAACTCGGCGAAGGCGTCCGTGGCCCCGGGTGTGTCCCCCGACTCTCCCCGCCAGAAGGCAAGGTCACTCCTTGTGCTGAGGGTGTCGAGGTGGCTATTGCCGAGCACCCGCGCCATGTGCGTCACCAGGTCGGTGAGGGCGTCTACAGCCCCGGATGCATCCCCTGACTTGCCCCTCCATAAGTAGCTGTTGTCGTTCCGATCTTGAGGGGTGTGCGTCGAACGGGAGTCTCGATCGGGTGGTTGACGCCGGCTGCGGGCATGAAGACAGGGCCTCCTGGTAGCTCGGGGTTGCGAAGCCAACCGAGATCCAGGAGACCCTGTTGCCGCAGTTGTATGTGCTTACGCCGGTGGAGTTCAACTCGGCTGCACCGACGTGTGATTGTGTCGCTCACCGGTTCGGAAACGCGGCCGATCACCCGGAACGTGTTCGACGGTATCCCTCGGACATGACGGACGCGGAGTGGGCCGTGGTCCGGCCGCTGCTGCCGGTGCCCGGCTGGCTGCGCGGCCGGGGCGGACAGCCGGAGGCGTACTGCCACCGGGCAATACTCGATGCGATCCGCTACCTCGTCGACAACGGCATCAAGTGGCGGGCCATGCCCGGCGACTTCCCACCGTGGGACCGCGTCTACGCGTTCTTCCGCCGCTGGCGCGACCACCTGCTGGTCAAGGAGTTCCACGACCGGCTGCGCGCCAGGGTCCGCGAGAAGTCGGGCCGTGACGTGGAGCCGACAGCCGGGGTGATCGACTCACAGTCCGTCAAGGCGGACGCCGTCGTCGGATCGGACAGCCGCGGCTTCGACGGCGGCAAACTGGTCAACGGCCGCAAGCGGCACGTCGTGGTCGACACCCTCGGTCTGCTGCTGGGGGTGATGGTCACCGCCGCGGACACCGGCGACCGCGCCGCCGCCCAGGTCCTGCTCGGGCAGGTTGCCGACGCACACCACCGGTTGGAGCTGGTCTGGGCCGACGGCGGCTACACCGGCCCCCTCGTCGAGCACTGCCTCACCGCGCTCGCGCTGGTCCTGGCGATCGTCAAGCGCAGCGACGACATGCGTGGCTTCGTGGTTCTGCCCAAGCGGTGGATCGTCGAGCGTCTCTTCGCCCACCTGATGCGCACCCGCCGCCTGGCACGCGACTTTGAGCGCGGCACCACCAGCGCCGAGGCGATGATCTATTGGTCGATGACACTGCTCATGACCCGCCGCCTGGCCCGGCCACACCCGCAGCGAGCATGAACCGGCCCGGCTGCCGCTCGGCCAGCCAGCCAGCCCCGCGCGACCAGACGTTTCGCCTTCGACCGCAACGCCTCCACCTTGGACGGCACCGCGTCCAGACCGAACAGCACGGCCAACTCCTGGCAGGCCAGTGGCCCTTGATGGAGCCGGTCCCGGTCCGCGAGCACGGTGAGGATGCGCTGATAATCCACCGACAGCACCGACCAGGCCAGCCCCTCACGCCACACCGGCACCTGGGACTTCGACTTCGCCGCGGTCGGTGCTGACGATGTCTCCTCGGCCTGGGCGTGGCTTTGCCCTGGCTCGTCCACGGGGGCCAGTACCTCACCGACCCGCGAGCGGGCGATGGCCCACTCCCGCCATTCCCGCTCGGCCACGGCCAACTCGGCCTGGACGCGGTCGGCTTCTTCCCTCAGCCCATCCACGCGACGGCGGGCGGCGACCTCGCGCTGTTCCAGCAGCCCCACAACCGACGGCATCCACGACCTCCACCGGAGCGACGACACGACACGCCATCACTCCCAACGAATCATCGGCCCTATGCCTGACCAGCGAAAACGCAGTCCTCAAGTCCGGAAAGACAACAGCTTCTCAGCGAGATGTTCACCGCCATCACCGACGCCAACGCCGAGATCCTGGAGCAGAACGCCCAACGGCGTGCAGCCGTAGAGGAGTTGGCGGCCGTGCCGTGGAAGGGCGTGGAGAGCCGGGCCCGCCGCAAGGCCATGAGGACGGCGATCGACGCGATGCCGCCCTTCCGTCGCGTCACCGGGCCGTCCACGCGCCAGCACGTCAAGGCCACTCTGCGCGCCGCTCTGAACGAGGCGATCGGCCAGCAGATCATCACGTTCAACCCGGCGGCCCACGTCAAGATCGACCCCGTCCGCAAGCCGAAGGCCCTCGTCTGGACGGACGAGCGGGTCGCGCGATGGCAGCAGACCGGCGAGAAGCCCTCCCCCGTCATGGTCTGGACGCCCGAACAGACCGGCGCCTTCCTCGACTTCGTCGCCGCGGACCGGCTGTACGCCATGTGGCACGTGATCGCCTTCCGCGGCCTGCGTCGGGGCGAGGCGTGCGGCCAGCCTTGGTCGGAGACCAACCTCGACCGGCACTCCCTCACCGTCACCGGCCAACTCGTCCAGGACGGTTGGGACGTCGAAGCGTCCAAACCGAAGACCGACAGCGGCTTCCGCGTCGTGGCCCTGGACGACGACACGGTCAACGTCCTGGAGCGGCACCGCAAGCAGCAGGAAGCGGACCGCGAGGAATGGGGACCGCCCTGGGTCGAGACCGGCCTCCTCTTCACTCAAGAAGACGGCTCCTGGCTGCACCCCGGCAAGGTCACCGATCTCTTCGAGCGACTCGTCGCCGCCTCCGGCCTCCCGCCGATCCGGCTGCACGACCTGCGCCACGGCGCGGCAACCCTCATGCTGGCCGCCGGCATCGACGTGAAGATCGTCTCGGACACTCTCGGGCACAGCGACACCCGCATCACGCGGGACATCTACCAGAGCGTCCTCCCCCACGTCGGCAAGAGCTCAGCCGAGGCCACCGCCAAGCTGGTCCCGCTCCAGCGCAAGTCCGAGGCGGAGAAGGCCCGCAAGGCCGCCCACAAGGCCGCTCAGAAGGCGAAAGCCCAGGCCAAGGCGAAGAAGAACAAGGCGCGGAAGAAGCCCAAGAAGTAGGCCACCGAGCCGCTCCGCTCACGCATCGCTCACGCAAGCCGTCCCACGGCACCCCAGCCGTGTGACACGTCATGCCCCGAGCAACACAAAAGGCCAGGTCACGGGCTATGTGACCTGGCCTTCGCCGGAGCCCCCTGTCGGATTCGAACCGACGACCTACGCATTACAAGACCACGAGGGATCATGCTCTCTGGTGCCGCGCCGTGCCGCTGAGTGACGTTCGGCCTGATCAGAGCATGTGCGGCCGGTTGTCCTGTGCTGCCTCGTCTCACGTCGTCCAAAGGCGTCCGGCCACCGGGCGGCCACCGCGAGCGCGACTGGCACGAGCGGTGCCGCCTTCAGGTGCCCGCCACACAGGTTGTTGCAGCTCTATAAGTCTCCGACGATCCGCGCTCCGGCGCGCCCTACGAAACCTGCGGCAAGCGGCACCGACGGGCACTCACCGAACGTCGACGTAGTCGGTGACCCGGGCGCTCTTCAGGTACCGGCTTCCGGTCTGGCGGTTGAAGGCGACGGCCCAGGTGCCGTCCTGTTTGGCGGTCACCATGCCAATGATGTGGCCGTGCTTGTCGGTGTCCAGGTCGGCGACGAAGTGGTAAGTAGTGGAGCCGCGGGGTCGGAAGTAGAGGGCGGGTGATTCGCCGCTGAGCGGCTTCCAGGTGGTGCCGTTCTCGTACTGGAGCGTGCCGGCGAACCGGATCGGCTGATTCTTGCGGACCGGGTCGGGTGAGGCGTGGAAGCCGGTGATGCGGGTGGCGTAGCGGACCAGGTGAACGGGCTTGGTGGTGCTGGTCGCCAGGTCGGGGTTGCCGTTGAACTGGGCACGCCAGTAGGCGTTGGTGTTCGGTTTGGTGAAGGTGTGGGCGAACACCTCCTGGAACTGGGGCTTGTTGTAGCGGACCTTGACGGGGATGGTGGTGGCGTTCTTCCAGCCGCTCTTGCCGTCCTTGGAGTACTGCAGGGTGACGGTGGGCTTGGTGGGCCAGTGCGCGCGTGCGTCTTCGTAGTAGACGTAGCCGGAGACCTTGAGGGACGAGTCGTCGTTGAGCTGCGCGCTCGTCTCGATGTGGGTGGTGTAGGCGACGTGGAGGCCGAAGGGTTCGGTCGCGAACTGTTGGAAGGGCATGTCGGTGGTGCCGACCATGAGTTGGGCTGTCGGTGCGGCATTGTCCGAGGAGACGTGCAGCGTGTAGGAGCCCTGGCTGTCGGTGGTGGTCTGACCGGCGACAACGTCCGAACCGGTGGGTGTGGTGCCGAAGAGACCGATGCTGGTGTGCGGCAGCGGTTGCCAGCCCGAGGCGGTCTGGATCTCGGCGCGGCCGGTGACAGTGCCGGTGGTGCCCTGCTTGAGGTTCAGGGCGTGGGTGCTCGCCGTGAAGCGGACCGGTGCCTGGGTGGTGTGCAGGTGCTGCTTGGGCGTCAGCAGGTCGATCGCACCCGGGTAGGTACTGGAGGCCTCGGGTGCGGCGGTCAGGTCGATGGACGTCCGGGTGGGGACGAAGGCGGCGGTGAAGCGGCCGTCGGCCGTGGTGGTCGCGGGCACCCGACCGCGCCCGGTCTCGATGTCGACGGGTACGCCGGCGGCGGGGGTGGGGGTGTTCGGGTGGCGGGGGTCCGTGGCGAGGGCGGTGCCGCTGACGGAGACCTGCTGGTGGAGGTAGTTCGGCGCGGCGGGCGTGGCGGTCAGGTCCGGGATCGTGACAAGGGTCTGGTACCGCAGGGTGTGCGGGGAGAGGGCACCGGTGACGGTGGCCCCGGAAGCGTCCTCAAGGTCGACGGTCACCCGGTAGTCGCCGAGGTCGGCCAGGTGGACCGGTGCCCGCCAAGTGCCGGATGTGGCGTCCTGTCCTGAGTACTGGGTGAAATCCTCGGTCGATCCGGCTTCCGGTCCGGCTTCCGGTCCGCCTGCCGGCGCGTCCAGCGGATAGAAGTGCGCCGTGATGTGGGTCAGAGGACGGTCGGAGTGCGCGGTCACGAAGATCAGCCCCGGCTCGTACCAGCCGTCCGCGTCGGACAGGACAGGGCCGCCGGTGGCGTTGTCCGCATGGGCCGGGGAAAGGCCCGTGAACAAGGTGGCGGACAGGGCGGTTGCCGTGGCTGCCGCCAAGAAAGTGCTGCGTCTCAAGATGGTTCCCCCAGGGAATCGGACGACTTCGAGCGTGAGCTTGAGGATCGAAAACTTAGTGACGTGCTCTGACAGGGCGGCACTTGGGAGCGCTGCGGGGTCGGTTGGGCGATCTGACAGCCCATCAACGCAAGGCGCTCGCCCGGAATGTGCTTGAGCGAGCGCCTGAACGCCCTTTGTGGATCAGCCGAGTTGGCTGACAACAGGGTTGTCGCCCTTCGCTGCGGCGTCAGCCGTAGGCAGGGCTGTGTCGTAGACGTGAACGTCGCTGACCTTGCCGTTGGCGTACTCGCCGTAGGTGCCCTGGTAGAGGCGACGGCCGATCTGGACGGGACCGGCGGCGTTCCAGGAGGTGCCGCTGTAGGTCTTGGTGCCGGACTGGCGGCCGTTGACGTAGAGGGTGAGTTGGTTGGTGGAGGCGTCGTAGACGCCGACCAGGTGGGCCCATTGGCCGACGGTCGGGGTGCCGCCGTAGACGGCCGTGAAGGACGTACTGGTGGTGTCGTCGTTGTGGCGGCTGAAGGCCCAGGCCTGTTTGGCGGAGGAGTAGTACAGCTGGAGTCCGTTGGCCTTGCCCGCGCTGTCGGACTGGGAGACGAAGGTCGAGTTGGCCGTGAGAGAGGCGGGGTTGACCCACGCCGAGACGGTGAAGCTCTTGGACGTGTCGACGGCCGGCCCACTCGTGGCGGCGTATCCGGTGGTGCCCGTGAGGTTGAGGACCTTGCCGCGAGTGGTGTCGGTGGCCCAGGAATAGGCGCCGATCAGGGTGCCGTCGAGGGTGCCGACGCTGTCCTTTGTGCCGGTGCCGGTGCCGTCGTCGAGAGTCCATCCGTGAGTGGCGGTGTTGGTGACCGTGCCCAGGGAGACCGGGTCGCCGAAGAGGTACTGGGGCGGGGAGACCAGGACCTTGCTCCGGATGTACGGGTATTCCGTGAGCTCGCCGTGGGTGTCCACGGCGTACAGGTCGGGGTTGCCGTCGGGTCCGCCGGTCGGGCTGTTCAGGTCACCCGGCGAGGCCACGACGGGGTAGGTGCTCGGCGACAGGGTCAGCGGCAGCGTGGTGTGTATGGAGGGGTGCAGGAGTGCGGGCAGCCCGTTGGCGTCGACAGTGAGTGAGTAGCTGTAGAGCGCCCCGGTGGAGTTGTCCCGTGCCCACAGGGTGGGCGTGCCCTGGAACTTGCCGGGCGCGATCAGCGTGAGGCCTGACCAGTCGCCGTCACCGAGAAGGATCGGGTCGGTGAGGTGTTTGCCGTTGTCGGACTGGTAGATCCACAGCTTGCCGTTCTCCACCGTGATGACGGCGGGGTGGTGCTGCTGGTTTCCGTAGACGTCGCCGGGTGCGATGAGTTGGGTGATGTTCCAGGGCGTGGTCGGGTCGTATCCGGCGCCCGCGCAGCGGCTGTCGGGAACTGTCGGCTGGCAGGGATCCTTCGACACGGGGTCGCTGGCACGCTTGCCGATGTAGCCCGGGAAGCTGGACCAGGGGACGAGTTGGGCGGCGCTGTCGTCCGCGGGATCGAGGTCGTTCGGGACGACGTACAGTTGGGATGTCTTGCGGTTGTAGGCGAAGAGGTCGTCGACGTCCGCGCCGTGCAGATTGCCGCGGTGGGCGACGAGGTAGTTGTTCCAGCTGGTTCCGTCGGGCGAGTCGGCCGGGGTGGAGACGAGCGCCGGGCCGTTGATCGCGGGAGTCGTGCCGGTGACCTGTCCTGTCTGGGCGGGGGTGACGCTCTGGGCGGGATCGGTGTCGCCGGGAATCAGTTCGAGGTCGCCGCTCTTGGTGGTGGCGAGCAGGTCGGGTACGCCGTCGCCGCTGATGTCACCGGGGGTGATTCTGGTGTCGGGGTTCCACGGCACGGTGAAGGTGTAACTGGCCGGGGCCTGCGAGATGTTGCCGGCCGCGTCGACGGCTGCGACGTACAGGGTGTGCACTCCCCAGGTGGGCAGGGTGACGGGGATCTTGCCGGTCGCGGTGCCCTGGCTGTCGGTGCTGGTGAGCGCCGCCGGTGTGCCGGTGGTGGCGGTGGGCTGGCTGTCGAGAAGCCACAGGAAGTGATCGACGCCGCTGGACAGGCATGCGGTGGGCGTGCAGCTGCTGTCGGAGGGGGCGCCGTCCGCCGCGGTGACGGTGAAGGTGGTCTGGCTGCCGGTGTAGATACCGCTGGCTGTGGAGCCTGTACCGACAGACGGAACGTCGGAGTTGTCAGCGACCGCAGGAGTGTCCGGTGGGGTGAAGTCGGTTTTGAACCAGCAGTGGTCGCTCTTGTCGGAGGCCAGACTCAGGGTGGAGTTGTTGTCCTGCGCGTAGGCGTCCCAGCCGTACTCGTGGCCGTCTTTGAGGGTGAAGCCGATGGGCAGGTTGACGTCTCTGGCGGTGTCGGCCGCCACGTAGGCGGTGGCGGGGCTTCCGTCATCCTGCGCGTTGCCGCTGGAGTCGAGCACTGTCCGGTCCCAGACATGGAAGATCGCCTTGACGTTCTCGCCGGAGACGTTCGACTTGACGGTGGAGTGCAGTTGGACGTTGCTTCCGGCGTTGGAGTAGGTGACGGCGCCGATCCAACCGTCTCCGCTCGTGACGCAGGCGCCGTCGGCTCCGGTGGCGCCCGGCACGGTGTGCAGGCTGGTCGGGACGTCCGGCGGGACGTCGAATTTCACGGTCATCGTGAGGGCACTGGACATCCGCAGATAGTCGTCGTTGCTGGAAGATGTGCTCTCGTTGCCGTAGAGGGCGACGGTCCAGTAATCGCCGCTCGCGCTGTGGTACTTCGCTATCCGCTGGGCCTGGTCGGGGACCTTGAAGGACGCGGTGTGGTTGCTGCAACTGCTGCCGGAGTTGGCCGCGCTCGGGATCGTGGTACTGACGGCCGCGTAGCTGTCGTCCACAGTCCCGGGTTTGTTGTTCCAGTCGGTGCCCGAGTCGATCGCCCCGGTGGTGTGCAGGGTGATCGGCTGGTCCTGTGAGCAGTCCCAGCTGGCCGCATACGTGGAGCTCACCGTGATGAGCGCGTCGTAGACCTGCATGGAGGGATCGAGGCTGCTGGTGGGGATGGCGTAGTAGGAGCGTTCCAGACCGGTGCCGCAGATGCCGCCCCAGCGCTGGTAGCCCACGCCCTCGCCATCGGGCTGCGGCTTGTCGTACTGCGGGCTGTCGGAGCAGGTGGAGCTGGAGTAGACCTCGTCGTAGTGACCGGAAGTCTTGGTGTCCGGATTGTCGAACGGGTCGATGAACACCGGGTAGGTGGTGCCCGGATCATTGAGCACAGTTGTGTCCGGTGCCAGCGTGAGGCCGCCGGATGTGGTGGTCATGGGGACGGTGACCACATTGGCTCCCACGCCGGGCCCGTCGGCGGAGGACGTCGTAAGCGGGTCGCCGGTCGTGGTGCTGTCTGTCGCGGGCGCGTTTTCCGTCAGTGCGTCCGGAAGGGTGCTGGAGTCCCACATCAGCGGGCGGGGGCTGGTGTAGGCGACGGTGCCGTCGGCGGCGGTGGCATTCATACCGCCCGAATCCGTGGAGGAGAGCGTGAGGCCCTGGGTGGCGGCTGCCTCGGTCAGCTTCTTGACGTGCGGATCAGCTGCGGCGGTCGCGTCATGGAGGATCAGTACGTCGCTGACGCCGCCCTGATCCGTGACCGACACGGACAGATCCACGCCAGGCAGCACCGACTTGTACACGGCCGTGTCATCGCCGACTGTGGGCGCGGGCAGGGTGAAAGGCATGGTCAGGGCCATGCTGTGCCCGTCCTCGTTGGTGAGGGTGACCAAGGGACCGTTGCCGCCACTGGACAGAGCGACGTCGTTCGGCGTGGCCTTGGGCGACAGTGTGCCGTCCGAATTTTCGGCGAGGGTGGCGTCCACTGGCGTCCAGACGCCGTCCTTGAGGACCCGTACCGGCATGACGTTGGTGGTGGAGGTGAACATGCCGTCGGGGTTGGCCGTGACGGTGGAGGTCTCCGTCGTCAGCGACTCGACGGACACGTCCTGGCCACTGGCGACGGCCTCGGTCTGGGCGGCCAGCATGGGATCGCTCGGAGCCGGATCGTCGGCACTTGCCGAAACGGCGGGAACGGTGAGCAACAGGCCTGCCAGCGCGGGTATCAGCGCCAGCCGCCGTATCAGTTCTCTTCGCTTACCCGGCTTTCGGGCGTATCCGGACAACACGAAACAGCTCCCCCTCTATTTGCCAACACTTTGCATTCGTGATCTTCGTCACGTTTACGGGTGTTGAGGATGTGACGGGCAATGCACGTGGTGTCTGGTTTGTCGCTAGGTGATGATGTTCGCCCCTTCATGGAAAGGGCACACCAGGCACTCAGTTGGCATACGTGATCGCCACATGGTCGGCACAGGGTATTGAGTTGCCCCCTTCCCATCAATAGCCTCCCGTCGATCACGCTTCCCGTGTGATCGGGGTGGGGACGGTCTGTCAAGGCCGCTGGTCATGGGGGAAATGAGTGAGCGGCAAGCGGCGTTGGTTCGCGAGCGTCCAGTACCGGATCTGGGGCAGAGCACTGACTCTTGCCACGGCGACCGTCGCGCTGACGGCGCTGTTGGTGCCCATAGCTGTGGCCCAGGGCGCTGTAGTGGGGCCCTACCGTTTCAAGGGCACGGTGTGGAACCCGAAGGCCCTTCCGAAGACTCCGGCGGTCGGCAGCCATGCCTTGCACCAGCCAACTGCCGCTCACCCCAAGGGCTACAAGGCCGTCAGCAAGTATCAGGCCGTCAAGCCGACGTGGCCGACGGCCGGCACGAAGACGGTGTCCCTGACGCACACCACCCAGTCCGGCAACACCGCGTCCACCACCGCTGCGTCGCCCAGTTCGTCATCCAGCCCCGCCGATGCTTCCACCGCGGCCACCAAGTCGGCATCCACTCCTCCGTCGAGCACGCGCGTCGTCCCGGTGACGAAGCCCGTCAAGGCAGGCGCCCTGCCGGTGTGGATTGGGCCCGCGCCGGCATCCGGCCAAAAGTCCGGCTCCGGCACGGCAGTTGGCCCGGCTTCGGTACAGGTGAAGGTGGCATCACACACCCAGGCGCTGAAAGCCGGCGCCGACGGAATGCTGCTCGCTTTCACCCGCGCCGACGCGAAGTCCGGCAATGGCCGGGTGCGGGTGGTCATCGACTACGCGTCGCTGGCCAAGGCGTATGGCGGCGGCTTCGGTTCACGGCTGCGGCTGTACCAGGTCCCGGCCTGTGCGATGACCACGCCTCAGCTGAAGCAGTGCGGGACGCGGACCCCCATCCCCTTCACCAACCGGGCGACCGCGGACCAGTTGGCCGCGACGCTCACGCTCGGCTCGTCCACCGCCCCGGCATCGCGTGCCGCGAGCGGCACGGCGGGTGCGACGGCGATGTCCGCGGCCACCACGGCAGTGGAGGTCACCTCGGGCAGTTCCGGCTCGCAGGGCAGCTACGCCGCGACTTCACTGAACCCGGCGGGAACTTGGCAAGCCTCCGGGACGGGCGCCTTCACCTACTCCTACCCGATCGATGTCCCGTCCACGATCGGCGGCAACGCCCCGTCGGTGGCCTTCTCCTACGACTCACAGTCTGAGGACGGGGAGACCTCGGCCCGTAACTCCCAGGCGTCCTCGATCGGCGACGGCTGGAGCTACCAGCCCGGCTTCGTCGAGCGGACGTATCGTTCCTGCAGCGGTCTCCTGGACAGCAGCGGGGACAAGATCCTCAAGGGATCTGGGGACGAGTGCTGGGCCGGTGACAACGCCACGATCTCCTTCGGCTCGCACTCCGGGCAACTGGTGCCCGACGGCGTGGACTCCAGTGTGCCGGGCGAGATCAAGCAGTGGCGGCTGACGGGCGACGACGGGACGCTGGTCCAGGAGCTGTCCGGCGCCGCCAACGGCCTGCAGGACGGCGTCTATTTCCGGGTCCTGACCACGGACGGCACCGCCGCGTACTTCGGTGCCGACCACTCCCCGACCGGCCCCGGCCCGTCCGGCGCGATGCAGTCCGGCACACCCGGCGACTCCTCGACCGATGCCGCCTGGGGCGTACCCGTGCTGCATCCGGAGTCGGATGACCCGTGCTACGACTCGGCCAAGGGCAAGGCGTCCCAGTGCGACAAGCACGAGGGCTGGCGCTGGAATCTGGACTTCGTCGTCGCACCGAGCGGGTTCGTGCAGCGCTACGACTACACGACCCAGAGCAACTACTACGACCTGGGCGGCGGACAGGCCGCGACCGGTGACTCGGGCACCCTGACCTCGTACGTCCGCGGCGGAAAGCTCGACAGCGTCTCCTACGGCTACAAGCTCGCCGACGAGCAGACGGGGCGCACCCCCGCCGGTCAGGTCACCTTCACGTCCAAGCAGCGCTGCCAGACCACGGCCACCTTCACCGACTGCTCGGCCGGAAACCTCG
Organism: Streptomyces prunicolor; assembly: GCF_045162825.1. Classification (NCBI taxonomy): domain Bacteria; kingdom Bacillati; phylum Actinomycetota; class Actinomycetes; order Kitasatosporales; family Streptomycetaceae; genus Streptomyces; species Streptomyces prunicolor. The sequence continues at coordinate 4,937,764 of NZ_CP108676.1, forward strand.
ACGACAACACGGCCCCGCACTGGCCCGATGTGCCATGGGACCTGCACTGCGACTCCACCGACAGCACCACCCTGCCGTCCGGGTCGACCTCGGTGCCGACCGACGTCTGTATCACCGAGGGACCAACGTTCTGGTCCACCACCCGCCTGGACAGCATCACCACGAAGATCCACGTCAAGGACTCGTCGACGGACACTCTGGTCGACGTCGACAGCTATCAACTCGGGCAGGTGTACTCGGATTCCGGCGGCACGGTCGACCCGGTCACCGGAACCACCGTCGACCCCAAGGACGCGGGCTCCCTCCAGGCCGTGATGTGGCTGCAGTCGATCCAGCACACCGGCAAGGACACCTACGGCAACGGCAACAGCGACGCCAAGCTGAACCAGGTCTCCTTCACCGGTACGGAGATCGACAACCGGGTCAACGACACCTCCCCCTCCGCGCCACCGCTGTACCGGCCGAGGATCTCCTCGATCCAGACCGAGACCGGCGAGTCGATCGCCGTCGACTACAACGCCACCCCGTGCGCGAACAAGACGCTGTCGATCTCGGCCGCGGACGCGAACACCAACTCCTGCTATCCGGTCTACTGGACGGTGCCGGGGGCTTCGAAGCCGATCGCGGACTGGTTCAACAAGACCACCGTGCACACGGTCACCGCGTCCGACCTGACGATCGCGTCCCAGTACAAGCCGAACTCCCAGAACATACCGGCGGGTTCGGAGATACAGGTCTCCACCTACAGCTACTCCGGCCCCGCCTGGCACCGGGACGACTCGGCACAGACGGACGACCAGTACCGCACCTGGGACCAGTTCCGCGGCTTCCGCACCGTCACGGTGCAGACCGGGCAAGCCCCCGAGCCGGTCACCCAGCAGACCACCACCTACCTGCAGGGCATGGACGGCGACTACAAGTCCGACGGCACCCGCCGCTCGGTCAGTGTGGACGCCAAGGTTGGCGGCTCCACCGTCCAAAGCGTCACCGACGCCGACCAACTCACCGGCACAGCCCTTCAGAGCGACACCTACACGGCGGTCGGCGGCACCATCGACGCCGTAACCGTCAACGGCCCGTTCACCTACACCACCACCGCGCACGCCAACCAGACCCCGTGGACGGACTGGACCCAGGAGGACAACCCCGGCGACACGAAGCCAACTCTGTCGACGCTGCCCGACCTGACCGCCTACCGCATCAAGACCGCCCAGTCGCACGGCTACTCGCTGCTTGCGAACGGGACTTGGCGCCACACCCGGACCGACACCGCCTACGACAGCCAGGGCCGGGTCTCCACCGTCGACGCACACGGCGACGTCACCGTGGCCGCGCAGGAGAAGTGCGCCACCACCACCTACGCGACACCGTCGTCCAGCAACACCATGACTCTGTCCTACCCGGACCAGGTCACCTCCGTCAGCGGACCGTGCGGCACCGCGACCTCCGCAGGCACACTGCTGGCGGACAAGAAGATCTACTACGACGGCGACGGCACCCTCGCCAACCTGGGCACCTTCGGTCAGCTCGACCAGACCGCCAGCACCGCCATCGGCCAGGCCAGCGCCGTACGCACCGCCACCGGCTACACCGGCACCACCGAGAACTGGCAGACCAGCTCGGCCATGACGTACGACGGCGCCGGCCGCATCACCGACGCCCTCGACGCCACGGGCCAGAACACCCACACGGCGTTCACCCCCGCGTGGTCCCTCCTGGGCGGAAACACCAACCCGACCAGCATTACGACCACCAACTCCCAGAGCTGGAAGGTCACTTCCACCCTCGACGCACTGCGCGGCCTGCCCACCGAGAACGTCGACGCCAACAACCGCAAGACCGACATCACCTACGACGCGCTCGGGCGACGCACGGCGGTCTGGCTGCCAGGCCGCGACAAGGCCTCGGGCCAGAGCGCGGACGAGACCTTCGCCTACTCCATCAATCCCGGTGCGGTCGCTGCCCCGGGCGGCACCGTCACCTCACCCGGCGCCCCCTCCGCGGTGACCACGAAGACGCTCCGCGAGGACGGCACGTACGCCTCGTCGATCACCATCTACGACGGGATGCTGCAACCGCGCCAGACCCAGGCCACAGCCAACGGCGACACCAACTCCGGCCGGATCATCTCCGACACCTTCTACGACTCGCACGGCTGGCAGACGGCATCGTTCGCGCCGTACTCCGAGCCGGACAACAACCCGTCCACCACCCTGTACGCGGCGAACGAGAACCAGATCCCGTCGGAGACGACGACCGCCTACGACGGCCAGGGCCGCCCAGCCACCAGCACGCTGTGGCACCAGGCGGTCCAGCAGTGGCACACCACCACCAGCTACCCCGGCGCCGACGAGACCGACAGCACCGCTCCGGCCGGGGGCCGTTCCACCGCGACCTACACCAACGCGCTGGGACAAGCCACCAAGAGCGTCGTCAAGAACACCGGCAGCACGGTCAAACTCACCCAGGGCCAGGTCATCCCGTCGGGCACGTCACTGACCTCGGACAGCGTGCGGCTTGCCATGCAGGCCGACGGCAACCTGGTGCTGTCCTCCCTCTCGACCGGTAAAACCCTGTGGTCCACCAGCACTTCGGGCAATCCGGGGGCCTTCGCCACCCTGCGGAGCGACGGCAACTTCGTCGTCTACAACGCCGGTGCCACCACAGCCCTCTGGTCGACCGGAACCACCACCGGCACGACGTTGCAGATCCAGAACGACGCCAACACGGTGCTCTACGACAGCACCGGCGCCACCATCTGGAAGACCGACACCCTGAACCAGGCCGGCGAAGCCGACGCCACCACCGCGTACACCTACACGACCGCCGGCCAGGTCGACACCATCAAGGACAGTGCCGGCAACACCTGGTCGTACCACTACAACCTGCTGGGCCAGAAGACCTCCCAGACCGACCCGAACACCGGCACCACCAGCTACGACAAGTACGACACCGTCGGCAACCTGCTGCAGACCACCGACGCGCGCGGCCAGGTCCTCTCCTACGCCTACGACTGGGACAACCGCCCCACCGCCGAGTACAACAGCGCGTGGTCGGCCACACCCGACACCTCCAAAGAGCTCTCCTCCTGGACGTACGACACCCTGGCCAAGGGCTACCCGACCTCGTCCACCCGCTACGTCGGCGGAACGACCGGATCGGCGTACACCCAGGCGGTCACCGGCTACAACACGGCCTACCAGCCGACCGGCACCACCCTGACCGTCCCGGCCACCGACGGCTTCGCCGCGGCCGGCCAGTCCACCGCACCCACCAGCGGCACGGTCACCTACACCGCGTCCGCGTTCTACACCCCGACCGTCGGACTGATGTCCACGCTCCGCTACCAGGCGGACGGCAACCTGCCCGCCGAGGACATCGACTACGGCTACACCCAGCAGGGCAACCTCGACGGCATCGGCGGTTTCATCACCGCGGCCAACACCCCCGACTACCTGGACACCGCCGTCCACGACCCCTTCGGCCGGGTCCTGCAGACCAACTACGGGACCACCGGCAAGGAACTGGCCACCTTCGCCCAGTACGACGCCACCACCGGCCGGGTCACCCAGACGTCCAGCATGCTGCAGACGTCCACCACCGCCCTGGACGTGGCCAACTACCGCTACAACCAGGCCGGCGAGATCACCGCGATCGACGACCTGCAGAACAACACCACCCACGACACCCAGTGCTACACCTACGACTCCTTCCAGCGCCTGACCGCCGCCTGGACGGACACCGCAGGCATCACCAACTCCTCCAGCGCCCCGGTCGGAAGCGTCGGCGGCTGCAACACGGGCTCCGTGCAGACCACCACCACGGCCCTCGTCACGACCGGCACGGTCGGCGGCCCGGCACCGTACTGGCAGACGTACACCTACGACCTGCTCGGCGACCGCACGGGCATGGTCAACCACGACACCACCGGCACCGCGGCCAACAACACCACGCAGACCACCGCCTACACCGGCACCGACGGCACCACCACTGCGACCCTGCCCGACCAGTCAGGCACCACGACCAGCAGCAACCCAACCACCGGCACCGCCACTTGGACACCGACCTACACCGACCCGGCGTACAGCAACAAGAACGCCGGCGACACCATGACCCGCAAGGTGTCCACCACCGGCCCCGTCAACACCGGCTTCACCCTCTCCGGCGGCGGCAAACTCTGCATCGACGACGCAGGCGCCTCCACCACCCCCGGCGCCGTGGTCCGCACCTACACCTGCAACGCCTCCGCCGCCCAGAACTGGACGATCGGCACCGACGGCACCATCAAGGTCCTGGGCACCATGTGCCTGGACACCACCGGCAACGCCACCACCACCGGCACCCTCCTGGTGCTCGACACCTGCAACAGCGACGCCACCCAGAAGTGGAAGGCCACCAGCACCGGCACCCTGGTCAGCAACGCCAACAGCACGATGTGCGTGACCGACCCCGGCGCCAGCGCCACCATCCGCACCCAGCTCACCCTCGCCACCTGCGGCAGCGCCGGCCAGACCTGGACCACCGCCGGCACCGGAGCCCTCCCGTCCGGCCAGACCCAGACCCTCACCTACGACGCCGAGGGCCGCACCGCCACCGTCGCCACCGGCTCTGGCACACACACCAACACCAGCAAGTACCTCTACGGCGCCGACGGCAACCTGCTGGAACAGACCAGCGCCGTCGACGGCACCGACAAGACCCGCATCCTCTATCTCTTCGGCGGCACCGAACAGATCACCCTGAACGTCTCCGCGAAGACCTGGACCGGCCTGCGCAACATCACCGGCCCGGACGGCACCACCATCACCCGCTCCAGCAGCGGCACCGTCACCTACCAGGTCGCCAACGCCCAGGGCACCGCCACCACCGCCATCGATGCCAGCACTCTGGCGGTCACCCGCCGCTACTACGACCCCTACGGCAACTCCCGCGGCACCAAGCCCACTTCATGGGTCGCCGCCGACGAGAACCACGGCTACCTCGGCCAGCCCACCGACACCACCACCGGCCTCGACCTTCTCGGCGCCCGCAACTACGACCCCGCCCAGGGCCGATTCCTCACCCCCGACCCCCTCTTCGAGGCGGGTGACCCGAACCAGATGGGCGGCTACACGTACGCGGGAGACAACCCGGCTTCGGGAAGCGACCCCACTGGCCTGGCCCTCGACGGCAGCGGGTCCGGTGGTAACCAAAAGGAAATCAACAACTACTGCAATCAGTTCCCCGGCTCCGACATGTGCGGCGGCGGAACGAAGACATCCAGTCATGGCGGCACCGACAACTCCAACGGCGGCACCAGCGCCTCCCCCGCACCGTCCACCACCCCCACGCCCCCCATGGGCAACACGCCCGCCTCAACGCAGACCCCCACCCCGACTCTCGGTGAAGTCCCCTGCCAGCCAGCCGACTTCGGCACGAACCGGTGCGGAAGCTGGGGCGGCCTCAAGGCTCTGGAAGTCGAGGCGGGCGCCATCGTGGCGGTGCCCTTGCTCTACGGGTGCCTGGCGAGCGGCGTCGTGGACTGTGTTTCTGGTCTGGTACTGGGAGCCGCGGACGCCGAGGCGGGCGGGAGCCTGCTCCTCGGCAGCCGCATCATCGTGGGACTCGGCGGTGCTGCGGCCGAGGCAACCGAAGAGTACGCCGACGAGTTGGCGGCCGAGAGCGGAGCAGCCAAGCAAGCCAACGAAGATGCCTCAGCCGCCAAGGCTGCCGGAGCCAAGAAGGCCGACCCACAGGCCGAAGCCGGACACGCCAACGCCGCTGCGGCCAAACCGGACAAGCCGTCATCCGGTACTTCCAACGGCGGAACAAACTCTCCGAGTCGCTGCAGCTTCTCCCCCGGCACCCCCATCCTGCTGAGCGGCGGCAAGACCAAACCGATCGGCAAGATCAAGACCGGCGACAAGGTCGAAGCCGCCAACCCCAAGACCGGCAAGCACCAAGGCGCCCGCACCGTCCAACACGTGTGGATCAACCACGACCACGACCTGCTCGACCTCACCATCCTCACCGAGGACGGCCACACGGCCACCCTCCACACCACCGCCAACCACCCCTTCTGGAACGACACCACCCACACTTGGGTCGCCGCCGGCAAACTCCACAACGGGGACGCCCTCAACACCGCTACCAACGACCACGTCTTCGTCGTCTCCACCCGGCCCACGCCCGGTGCGGCAAACCGCTGGAACCTCACCGTCCAGCAACTCCACACGTACTACGTTGTGGCAGGCACCACACCGATCTTGGTTCATAACACCGGGTTCGGGAATAATCTATGCAAAGTCTCTGGCCCCGCGCACGTACAGTCACGCGTCGAAGACTTGACGGATGCTGCTGGCAGCGGGGCTGGTTGGCGGACAATGGGAGGACTCCATGCAGATGTCCCTGGTACAGGTGGCGGAATCGACTTGTATGCAGCTGGCGCGCGCTCTGACCTGACTCCAGGCCAATTCGGAGAGCTGACAGACCTCGGCAATACAGAATTCGGCTTCCGCATTCCGCAGCCGGCCAAGCTCGTCACTAAAGAAGATCTCTGGCACACCGAAGTGAAGCTCTTCAATGAGGGGGCCGGGGTACTTCAGTTGCAGCCTAGATTCCTCGCTGTGAGTCGACCCATATGTCCGGAGTGCGAAGATTTCCTCACTCGGAGGGGTGCTACGTTGACGTCAGCGACCACGGCCGAGTGGTAGCAGGTTTCGTTGTCCTCTTTACACCTCGGAGGTCGCGATGTCGGAGTCATCGCTCAGTGGCGCATTCGACAGCCTCTCCTCGAAGGCACTGTGCTGCGCTACGGCGCTCCGGCTCGGCGGCGGCCTGTACATCCTGGCCGACGCCGCCGAGAAGGGCGATCTCTACTACCAGGTCGACGCGGGGGTGCGAGCTGGCCTTCGGGCATGTGAGGGCAGACGCCTAAACGCCGACGTGATGCGAATTGCGATTAAGGCATCTCGTCGACTGGAGAGTGAATACACCGACCAATCGCAAGCCATCCAGTTTGCACAGTCGGGCTTTCGGCTTCTCGCAGATGTCCTTGAGGTGATTGCAGCAGATGAGGCGGAAGTATCGGATGCTCACATCGAGATCTTCACGAAGGCGCTGTCGACAACTGAGTCGTGGCCCGCATCCGTCGACCTGAGCGGGTTCAGCCACTTGCCCGACTTTGAGCGGTTCTGTCAACAGGAATCGATCGATAGCCTGCGCACTGGCGGAGTTGCTGAAGTTCGGGATTCTCTAGGGCGCAGGGAGCTCGATTATCGCGGCATTGCGCGAAGGTTCAGGCAGCGCTGATCTCGTAACACAATCTTGTTGAGGTGCTCTGGTTGGACGTGACCGGTGTGACGCTTCGGCCGTTCGGGAGAGTGTGAGCGTTCGGCCGTGGATCGTGGATAACAACTTGTGGATGCTGATCGAGCCCCTGTTGCCGCCCTGGCCGGAGCGATCACCGGGCCCGCAGCCAGTGGCGGGCAAGCTGTGCCTGCAGGAGCAGATTGTCAGATGCGGCCATCGCGCTGATCTTCTTCGAGGCTTCGACACTTCAGAAGATCAGCCGGTGGCCGTTCCTCCATGCGGGCACCATCTCGATGTTGGAGCAAACCTCGGCCCACGCCAAACCTGTACACCATCCCCATGGACGCAACCCCCGCGGTTATCAACACCCGGCGGCAGGGTCCCTATCCGCTCCCACGCCGCGTCCCTCAGCTCGCCTCGCGCCACCACGAAATCAACTTTCCGGGCACGCTCGGTCCGGCACGAACAGGCTCGGTCGGCCGTGTCAGCCAGCCGTAGAACGTGTCCATGCGAGCCGTTGACCAGTCGATCTGCTCGCCTACCGTCTGCCGCCTGCTACTGGCGGAGGTAGGCACCCCATTCCGACTCGCCCTGAGCCTCGAAGACGACTTCCCAGCGGCCGACTTCAGACACGCGCCGAGCGGCTACTCGCTGCCTGTCATCCCGGTTCCTGACCCTCAGTTGCTGCGCCACCGACCCGGCATCGTTGTCCTGCCCAGCCGCAGCAAGGCGGAGACGGCTCCCCCAAACCGGCGGCACACTGATCATTCGTCAGACACAACCTTGACCTAGCCTCAGGCGTCCTGCTCCAGGTGAGTAAGGGAGGTGTGGGTGCCAGGCAGGGCCTGGACCGTCGTTCTTAGCGGTGGGAGTGCCGGGCACGTCGTGATCACGGACGTGCCGTGGGATGGCCAGACACCGGCGAGATGAGCGATGAACCTCTTCCAGCGATGGTCTGTCCCAGGCGGAGACAACAGGCGACATATCACGGAGGGGAAGGCGATCTTGTGGGACGAGGGCGGCCCGCGACATCGTCGAGTCCTGCGTCCTCGTCGACAACCCGAACCTCGCCGAGGCTGTCAAGTACCAACTGGTGATGGACTGGAGTCGCTCTACGAGAGGGTTGCCGATCGCGCCCCAGGCGGAGCGCGTTGATCGCGGGATTGTCCGGACGCCACAACCCCGCGGCCCCAAGTACGCCTGTGACCGCACGGCAGATCGGGACCCACCTGCACGATCGCTGCACACTCGGCCACCGTACGGCCACCACACCGAACTCGACAGACCCGAGCCGACCGGCAGCACGGAGCGAAAAGCCAGGTCACAGCCCTGCCAACGAAAACGGCCACTGACAGTCAATTCCAGACCTACGCATTGCGATGCGTAGGTCACAGGCACCTGATGAGCCCGGATTCCAAGGTCACCCAAAACAAGAAACCCCAGGTCAGAGCGCTGACCCGGGGTTTTCCATGGAGCCCCCTGTCGGATTCGAACCGACGACCTACGCATTACAAGACCGAGAGCAGTCCTGACAGGGGGGTTCATTAGCTGTCACGGAATGCCGATACATGCAGGTCAGAGGCATACAGCGTTCCATCGAAGTACAGGCGCTGACAGCCGGTCCTAGGCAATCCGGCCACACATCGGCCACACCGAACAGCCCCTCGGCCAGCCCGTTTACGGCTGACCGAGGGAGGCGAACCCGGGTGCCGGGCGGTCGGCCCCGCGAGGCCGCCGACAGACAAAGAGGGCCGCGCGGCATCCGCCGCGTGGCCCTCGCCGTTGTTCAGCCCTGGCGCTAGTCCTCGGAGTCGTCACGATCGGTACGGGGGGCGGCAAGTCCGTTCAGAGCCTGTTCGAGACCGGCCGCACCCGCAGGGGTGATGTGGCGCCGGTCCATGTCGATGGTCAGCTCGTCGCCGGTCGCACGAACGACTGCAATCGCCCCTGTGTCGAGTTGAGTGCGGGTTACGCGGATCAACTGGTGCCCCCCTCATGGCATCACTAGGCTCATGACTCGAACATATGCCCGAGTCAAGAGCCCGGATCAGCCTACTCCGCAGTACACGCGAGGTCACGCGCGAACTCCACGGAGTGACCGGACCACCCGCACAGCGTCAACGCCTAGGCATCGTCGGTTAGTTCCGGTGGGAGATCGCCGGCCGCATACCTTCTGAGCAGAGCCTCGACCTTGGGCATGTCCCGAGCCCCCATGCCCGGCGCATGGACGACAACGACGGTCGCCTCGTTACCGCTCGCGCCGAGCGGATCGCCGGCCACGGCCCCGCAGTACTGCATCGCCGCAGCAAGGCGCACTCTGCGCTCGTCACCCCCTATGGCTCTTGAGACGGCGCCGGCAATCCCCGGAAGCATGTGTATCGGCTGATCATGAGCGATCCGGTGCAGGGTCGTGTACCCGACCCTCGTCTGCGTCGCCGGGTCGACGGCACGCTCAGCGAGCTTGCGGTACGAGAGTCCCGTCTCTTCCTTCGCCGCGCGCAAGAGGTCCCCGAAGGGGGTGCCGTAAGGCCAACGCTCGTCCGTGTCGGTCAGCGACACGCTCTCACTCCCACTCCGTTGCAGAATTCGAACACTTCTCATCTAAGCAGCCATCGCCCGGAATCGCGGCAGCCAAAGTTCGTTGACGTGCGTCTCACCAGACTCTTACGGTTGCAGTGTTCGAATTCTGCAACAGCAGGGGTCAAGCGCCACAGGCACTCTAGGGCCCCGACTGTTCGAAATGTGGGACAACGGGGGAAGAGTGATCGCGCACAGCGAAATCACAGGATCGACGGTTTTCGGGCAGCCCGGCGCCGTTCGATACGCCCTCGCCCCACAGCTACGGAGCGCGCCGAGCGCGCCAAGCCGCAGTGTGAGGAGAGACAAGCACGTGAGCCCTGTCGAGTTCGTCGGTCCGCCGCCCAAGCAGCGCAACACCAAGCACACCCGGATCGCGAACAGCCTGCGCCAGCACCCCAAAGAGTGGGGAGTAGTCCGGACCCCGGCCACCTCCGTGCGGGCGGCATCCGCCGCTCAGGCCATCCGTAGCGCGCGGCTTCCGGCGTACGAACCTGCGGGTTCGTACGAGGCGGTCGCCCGGACGGTCGTGCAGAAGAACGGAGACGTCGAACACCGCGTCTACGCGCGTTATGTCGGGGGCGAGCAGTGACCATGCGCCCGCCAACAGCGGTGACACCTACGGACCTTGTCGCCGCATCGCCCGGCCTCGACCGCGAGCAGTGGCTGTCGAACGCCACTGACGGGAAGTGAGCGGTACGGACGGCCTGCGGATCGGCTCCCTGTGCTCCGGCTACGGCGGTCTCGACCTCGGTGTGCAGGACGTACTCGGCGGATCGGTCGTGTGGCACTGCGAGATCGACGCGAACGCCGCCGCCATCCTGGCTCACCACTGGCCCGGCGTGCCCAACCTCGGTGACCTGTCCGCCGTCGACTTCGACCAGGTCGAACCCGTCGACGTCGTGACCGCCGGTTTCCCCTGCCAAGACGTCAGCCTCGCCGGCCGCCGCGCCGGACTCACTGAAGGCACCCGCTCGGGTCTGTGGCTGCACGTCACCCGAGCGATCCAATCCCTACGCCCCCGATTGGTGGTGATCGAGAATGTCCGCGGTCTCCTCTCGGCGACGGCGCATAGCCACGTGGAATCGTGCTCGTGGTGTGTGGGAGACGCAAGCGCTGAGCCTCCTTTGCGAGCACTCGGCGCCGTACTCGGCGACCTGGCCAGCCTCGGGTACGACGCGGAATGGGCGTGCGTACGCGCGTCAGAGATCGGCGCTGCCCACCGCCGCGAGCGGGTATTCATCGCCGCGCGACCTATCGCCGACGCCAACGGCGACATTCGTGCAGGACGTGATCGATCCCAAGGTAAGGCGCGCGCGGCGTGAGCGGATGAAGCCCCGCCACCCCGGCATGGGCGACATGGGAATGCCCCTCGGCCTCGTCCGCCTGCTGCCGACCCCCCGCACCTCGGACACGAGCGGGACGGGAGCGCATGGCGATGGGGGGCCGGATCTGCGGACGGCAGTCGCCTTGTTGCCCGCCCACGCGCAGCCGCCAAGTAGCGAAGGCGCCACGAGCTCATGGGGGCCGTACGCCGCCGCTGTCGAGCGGTGGGAGGCGCTCACCCGCCCCGCTCCACAGCCTGTGGACGAACGGGATCGCCTGAACCCCGCGTTCGTCGAATGGCTCATGGGCTTGGCCGAGCACCACGTGACCGGCGTCGACGGCCTCTCCCGCGCCGCGCAGCTCAAAGCCCTGGGGAACGGGGTCGTTCCTCAACAAGCCGCCGCCGCCCTGCGGTTGCTGCTCGACCGATTCGACCAGCCACACGCCGTGAGCTGCGGTCATTGGGCCGGCGCCACCCGCCACTACTGCCACGCCATCGATGGCGTGCGCCGCTACCTCACCGGCTATCGGTGCCCCGCCCACACTCCCGCCGCCCTCGCCGGACGGCCCGAAGCCCCCGGATCACCAACACCGCTTAGGAGAAGGACCGTTGAGCCTCGACGCCATGGATTGGGTGTGGACTAAGTCCACGGCCAAGGGCATTGCCCGCATGGTGTTGCTCGCCATCGCCGACAAGTGCCCCGATGACACCTGCACCGCCTACGCCGGTACGACGATGCTCGTACGGCGGACGAACGGCGCCCGCTCGTCCGTCGTGGCCGCCGTCGACAAGCTGCTCGACAGCGACGAACTGCGCGTCATCGAGGGCTCCAAGGGGCCCAGGGGCGAGACGGTCTACCACCTCCCGCGCGCCGTCGGACACCTCCGCGCCGCGCCCGACGAGACCCGTTTCGGGGATCCGGAAACCGGACCCATACAGAATCCGGGCTGGTCCGAGAACCGGACCCCTGGGGGTACGGAAACCGGACCGGAGGGGTCCGGAGACCGGACCCCCACCGGTCCGGAGACCGGACCCCAGAACGCATATGAACGCAAGCACCAAGCAGAACAGCAGCAGCCGCGCGCGACCCGGTCGGCGCTGATTCCCGAACTCGGTCCGCTCGACAGCGCGCTCGCCGCCGCCGGCGTCCCGGTGCGCTGGTCGCTCGGCCTCGGTGAACAGCGCAACGTGTGGCGCCTCGTCCAGGCGCACGGCGCCGAGTCCCTCGTCGCGCGCGCCGCCGCCCGGACGACTCCGGGCGCCGAGCCGAAGTCCGCGCGCTACTGGCTGCGCGTGTGGGGCGACCTCGACAGCGCCCCGGCCACGCGCCCAGGACCGGCCACCGCCGCCGCGTACACGGACAACCTCGCCGCCGGCCTCGCGCTGCTGCACGCCCAGAAGGAGGGCACCCCATGATCGACCAGCACATCGCCGCCCTGCTCGCCTATGCCAGCCGCCTCGACTCCCGAGTGCGCCGCTCCCTCGCCGACCCTCAGCAGTCCGCCCGCACCATCGCCGATTGGACCGCCGCCCTCGCCGACGTGCCGGCCACCCTGCCCGAGACGGGTTGGGACGCCTCGCAGGCCGTGCGCCGCTACTACGAGCAGCGTGGCGGCGACCGCTCCGCGCAGTTCCGCCCCGTCGAGCCGCACGACGTGCTCGCCGCATGGGCGCCGCACCGCGCCGAACTGATGAACCGGCACACCGACCCCGTGCCGTCCGCCGACCCCGACAACCCGGCGGCATGGCGCGAGGAACTACTCGGCACCCGAGCCGCGGTCGCCACCGGCCACACACCGCCCGCCCAGTACCGCACCGAGATCAACGTCGCAGGGCAGAAACGTCTCGCCGCCCTCGTCTCCGGAGTCGGCCGCGGCCCGCGCCGGTACATGCCGGCCGAGGTCGCCGCACAGCTCGCCGAGCACCGTCCGGCCCGTGCCGCACGCGAGGCCGCCGTCGCCGCCGGACAGCCCGACGCCTACGCGCACAAGTGCAGTTGGTGCGGCGCCGAGCCCGAGCAGCCGTGCCGGACCGGCTACCGCCGCCAGGGAAAGGGCCGCAGCACCCGCTCGGCCCCGCACCCCTGCCGCATCGAGGCCGCCCTCGCCGCCGAGCAGGACGAGGACGAGCACGACCGCCTCGCCCGCCTCATGTCCACCCCGCCCGCACCGCGCGAAGTCCGCGCGCGCCACACCGCCGGAGGATTCCGCCGATGACCCCGCCCGCAGCCCGAGCCGCAGTCTCCGCCCACCTGACCGACGCCCTCGGACTGCCGCCGCACCTCGCCACGCATACCGCGTCCGAACTGCTCGACCGCCTCGCCGTCGAGGGCTGGCAGATCACCACCACCCCGGTCGTGTGCGACATGTCGGTGTTCACGAACACGACGAACACGACCGCGCGACCGGTCGCGCCTCGCGCGCGGGAGACCCGGCGCGCTCGGCGCCTCGTCGCCCGCCTGCTTCCCCGCCGCGTACGCCCGAACGGAGAGACCGAACGATGAACACCCGTACCCGTACCGACTCCCGCCGAGGACGCAGCCAGGCACGCGAGACCGAGCGCGACGCCCGCCGTGCGCGCTTCCGCCTCGTCCTCGCCCGCGCCGACCGCAGCGTGCTCATGCCCGAGGACTGCGCGCAGCTCCGCGCCGACGTCGAGGCCGAGGTCGCCGAGAACGACACCCACCGGCGCAGCTCCGGCGGACAGCAGGCCGCGGCCCTGCGCCTGCACAAGCGGATCGAGGCCGCCGAGGAGTGCATCACCGAGACCGAGGCAGACCGCGACGCGCACGCCGACCGGCTCGCCACCGCCGCCAAGCTCGCTGGCGCCCTCGGCGACTACCTGCCCGGCGACGGATGGCACCTCGCCGACACGATCCGGCGCCTGTGCGAGGGCGAGATCACGCCCGAACAGGCCCTCGACGACACCGCCCACTGACCACCCCGAGGGAGGGAACACCAGAGATGACGTCCGACGCCATTGCCCGACGCGAGACCGCCGACGCGCTGCGCACCGTACGGGAGTTGTGGGGCGAGCTGCTGCTCGCCATTGAGACCCCGCCCGCCGACGTGTGGCCGCCGAGGCAACTCGCGCACACCCTTCGCGCCGCCGACGACAAGCAGCTCGTCGCCGACCGCGCGCCCCTGGTCCTACGCGAGCACCCCGCACCGCTCAACATGACCGCGCTCGACACCGGCCTCGCCATCGAGCGGATGCTGTTCGGCCTCGCCGACACCCTCGCCGCCGCGGTCCAGCGCGCCGAGGCCGACGACCCCCGCCGTTGGGAGTTCCAGCAGCCAGGCGCGGCCGACGCCCGGCACGCGGCCGGATCGCGGGCGCACGGGCTGCACTTCGCTTCCGTGTGGATCGAGGGGCGCGTGCTCGACGAGGACACCGCCCCCGAGCAGCAGCTCGACGGCACCCCGACCGCCCCGCCGTTCGAGCCCCTGCCCCCGCACCTGCTGCACGAGGCCCGGCGTACGGTGCGCGTCGCTGAGGGCCGGCTGCTGCGGACCCTCGGCCTCGACCAGCGCACCATGCCCGTACCCGACCGGCCGTGCCCTTGGTGCGGCGGCGAGCTCACCCTGCACACCGACCCGGACGAGGCGCCGAGGGTGACCTGCTCGACCGGCGACGACTGCACGGCTCCCGTGCCGTTCGACGACCGCGGGCGGCGCGTGTGGGGGTGGAATGACCTCGTCGGCCTGGTCGTCGCACTCGCCGAGGCCGACCCGCTGCGCACTTCATAGGTACCGCCCAGACTGCACAGCTCTAACGGTCAGTGCGCCACCCAGTAGACGACGGCCGTCACGAGGGCGCTGCCTGCCGCTGCGGCAGCGCCCCTGACTGCCGCGAAAGCGGCTGCCCGCATGAACCGGCGTGCACCGCGTCGTCCACTGCTCCCCATTGGTTTCCTCCATTGCGTCGTCAGGACCACCCTTGTTGGGCGGCTTCAACCACTCTCGCCGGCGAAGGTGTTGGGTCGGACGTCATGCAACGGATGCCAATGTCATCGAACGTCTCGCGATGACTCCGAACGGTTGCGATGATGCCCGGACGGTTTCGAACGGTTTCAAACGGTGGGGGCACGGGTGGGGCGAGCGGGTCGTCTTCGCAAGCCGGAGTTGCACGGGAACCACAGGGAGCTCAACAGGGCTTTGCACGAGTTGCACAAGGGGGCAGGGTTGCCGTCGCTGGCGACGGTGGCGACGGAGCTGAAAGGCGCTGGGATCTCGCGCAGCACGATCTACGATGCGTTCTCCAGTACGCGACTTCCGAACTGGCACGTCGTTGATGCCCTGGTGGAAGTCCTCGCTACTCGACATCCTCGAACTGCGCCTGAGCAAGAAGTCGAGACCTTCCACGCCCTGTGGCTCCTGGCAGTTGACGAGGAGGACGACGGCGCAGACCATGATCCACGCAACGCGCCCGAGGAACCTTACGACGACACCGGGGACCGCCTAACCTTCCGCTTGACGGGCGGTAAGTCGACGATCGTGAAGCCAGTGAGCGACGTCGACATACTCGCAAGCGCAGGTACCTCCGCTCTTGTGTCGTCCGTGACGGTTGCGGCGTGGCCCCGATTGAGAGAGCAAATCGGCGCGATCTTCCACCGCCGTTACGAGGGGCGGATCTGGCTGCATGTGCCGTACGAGTTCAAAGACCGAGCCAAGGAGTTCGGCGCGCGTTGGGATGCCGACTACAAACTCTGGTTCATCGAGGAGCCGGTACCCGAGCTCATGGAATATCAGGTGCCCGGCCCTCACCCGCCCGAGATTCAGCTAGGGGAGACCAACAAGGGCTGATCCCCGAACCCTCTTGCGTCGTTATCAGTTCGTGACCTAATGTTGGTCGTGCCTCCGGCGTGCCCGGAAACGCGGGCGCCTCACTGGTCGAGCCGTTCGGCCCCTCCGACGAAGCGAAGCAACTCCGTAAGGTCCAACTGGACTTGGTTGTACTTGTCCTCGTCGAGCATGTCGTCGGCGAAGGCTCGAAGGCTGCCGCTCATCTCCAACTCCAGCTCTTGGATTTCCTCGATGTGGGCTACCTGCACGCCCTGCCAGACCTCACCGTCGTTGGCTGCGTGAAACCGCTCGTCCTTCAGGGGGGTCATCGCCAACTCTTCGGCCGCGCGCACATCCAACTCGCCGAAGATCTCGACGAGATGGCGGCGAACCGCCTTCCTGCGATGCGGCGAAAGCTGCCACGCGTGCACGACCATGTCGCAGACGAACCGCCCGCGGGCCGAGGACTGAAGGAACGTGCCCGGGTAGGACTTCTCGACCTTGGCGCGGTGCCAGTGCCACGACAGGTGAGCCCGTAGCTTCACCACCTCAACGCGCAGAGCCAACAGCGCCGCAGCACGGGCCTTGCCGATCTCCTGCTGATGACTCACATGAGGCGCCAGCCAGAAGGCAGCGCCGGCGCCACCCAGCGCGCCGGTTCCGATCTTGATAACAAGATCCAACAATGTGCTCACTGGGGAAGTATGCCGCTTGCCTGCCGGTTGATCCCAATCCGCCGAGGGGGTGCGCCTCCATGGCCGAGCCGATCACCGAGCGGGATCACAAGCAGGTGCGCCGGCTGCACGCCGAGGGCAAGTCCCGCAACGCTATCGCTCGGGCCATCGGGCGCAGCGCCGCCACCGTGAGCAAGATCGCCGGGTTGGAGGGGCTCACGTTCGCCGGGGGCGCACGCGTCGCCGCCGCGACCGAGGCCCGGCGGGCCGATGCCGCCGCGCGGCGCGAGCTGCTCGCCGACGAGTCCCTCGACGGCGCCCTGCGCCAGGTCGAGCGCGTCGGGGGCGCCGACTCCGCCCGTGATGCCCGCGACCACGCCACCGCCGCCCGCGCGCTCACCGAAGTTCACGCCCGGGTCTCCGAGCTCGCCCGCCAGACCGGCACCGGCAGCACCGGCGGCTCGATGCTCGACCGCCTCGCCGACGCCCTGCTCGGACCGGCCGGAGGTGACAGCGAGGGGGAGTGATGCCCGCACCCCTCCCCCTCTCCGACAAGCAACTGCGGTCCGTGCGCGAGTCGTTCACCTCTCGCATCTCCGTGTGGCACGGCAGCGTCCGGTCGGGCAAGACGGTCGCGAGCCTGCTCGCGTTCCTGCTGTCGATCCGGCGCGCGCCTGCTACGGGCTTGATCCTGCTGTGCGGCCGGTCGTTGCAGACGATCGAGCGCAACATCATCGAACCCCTGCAAGATCCCGCGCTGTTCGGCTCGGACGTCGCCGCCGAGGTCCGGCACACCAGGGGCGCCACCGTGGCGAGCATCCTGGGCCGCACGGTCCACCTGATCGGCGCGGCCGACGCGCGCGCCGAGGGCCGGCTGCGCGGTGCGACTGCCTGCCTGGCCTACGTCGACGAGGCAACCCTCGTTCCCGAGGGCTTCTTTGTGCAGTTGCTCGCCCGGCTGTCCGTGCCGGGGGCGAGGCTGCTGTGCACCACGAACCCCGACTCGCCTCGGCACTGGCTCAAGCGGCAGTACCTCGACCGGTCCGGCGAACTCGACCTCGGCGCCTGGCACTTCCGCCTCGCCGACAACCCGAGCTTGGCGCCGGCGTACGTCGCCGCCCTGTCGGCGGAGTACACCGGCCTGTGGCGCCGACGGATGATCGACGGTGCTTGGGTGGTCGCCGAGGGCGCGATCTTCGACATGTACGACGAGGCCGCACATGTCGTCGACACGCTGCCGACGATGCGCCGGTACTGGCTCGGCGTCGACTACGGCACGACGAACCCGTTCTCGGCGGTGCTGCTCGGCCTCGGCGACGACGACCGCCTGTATGCGGCGGCCGAGTGGCGCTACGACTCCCGCGCCCGACACCGGCAGATGACCGACGCGCAGTACAGCGCCGCCGTGCGCACGTGGCTCGCCGGGCTCGGCATCGAGCCCGAGTGGACGTTCGTCGACCCGAGCGCCGCCTCGTACTCCGCACAGCTCTGGGCCGACGGGCACCCCGGCATCGCGCGCGCCGACAACACGGTGCTCGACGGCATCCGATCCGTCTCGAACGTGCTAGACGCTGGCCTGCTGCGCATCCATCGCTCGTGCGAGGGGCTGCTCGGCGAACTGCCCGGCTACGCATGGTCGGACGAGGCCGCCGCCCGCGGTGAGGACCAGCCGATCAAGGCGAACGATCACTCGGTCGACGCCCTGCGCTACGCCGTGCACTCCACCGCGCACGAGTGGCGCCACCTTCTCTCGCTCGCCGCATAACCCCTGCCCGCCTCAGCCCCGGCCGCCGCACGGTGTCCGGGGCTCCGTCACGTCGAGGGGGTGTTCATGCCGCGCGAGTGGACCGACCGTTTCCTCGCCTACGTCACCGACGGCCCCGGCAGTTGCTGGCAGTGGACCGGCTACCTCATGCCCAACGGGTACGCCCGTTTCTCCGTGGCCGGCGAGCGCCGGTACGCGCACCGCGTCGCGTACGAGACGTTCCGCGGGCCGATTCCCGACGGCCTCGTGATCGACCACCTGTGCCGCAACCGCGGTTGCGTCAACCCCGACCACCTCGAAGCGGTCACGCAGCGAACCAACGTGCTGCGCGGCGTCTCGTTCGCCGCCACCCGCGCGCGGCAGGTCCGTTGCCTGCGTGGTCATCGCTTCACCAGGGCCAACACCTACGTTGCGCGCAACGGAACCCGTAAGTGCCGTACCTGCCGGGCAGCGTCACGCGCCCGCTCGCGCTGCCCGCGGCAGGGGGTGAGCCGTGCCACTGCCTGACAACAACGTCCCTTGGCCGCCGCCCCAACTCGCCCGGCTGTACGGCGAGTTGCGGCTCGATGCCGCGTGGTACTCCGGTGACCGCAAGCGGCTCGCCGAGGTCTACCGGGGGCAGCAGCACCGCGAGGACGGCCGACGCCGGCTGTGGGCGCGGCCCCGCCACCGGCCAGACGACAAGCGCGACGGACGCGTGCACATCCCGCTCGCCGGCGACATCGCCACGACAAGCGCCGACCTGCTGTTCTCCGAGCCGCCGACGTTCACCGTCGACACCACCGGCACGCAGGACCGGCTCAGCGAACTCGCCGAGGCCGACGGGATCGCGAACACGCTCCTCGAAGCGGCCGAGGTCGCCGCCGCCCTGGGAGGCGTGTACCTGCGCGCGACGTGGGACACCTCCCTTGCTCCGCGCCCGCTGCTCACCGCCGTGCACGCCGACGCCGCCGTACCCGACTTCCGTTGGGGGCAACTCGCCGCCGTCACGTTCTGGCGCGAACTCGCCTCGGACGCCGGGACCGTGTGGCGCCACCTCGAACGGCACGAACCGGGGCGCGTCCTGCACGGCCTCTACCAAGGGGGCAGGGACCGGCTCGGCACCCGCGTGCCGCTCACCGAGCACCCCGAGGTCGCCGCGCTCACCGACTCCCTCGGCCCCGAGGGCGACGCGATCGAGACCGGAATCGCCGAACTCACCGCCGCCTACGTCCCCAACATCAAGCCCAACCGGCGCCACCGCGGCAGCCCGTTCGGACGCTCCGACTACGCGGCCCCGCTCTATGACCTCATGGACGGACTCGACGAGACATGGTCGAGCTGGCTGCGCGACATCCGCCTCGCCCGCGCACGGCTGATCGTCCCCGACGCCTACCTGCGCGACCACGGGCCCGGCCGCGGCGCCTCGTTCGACGACGACCGCGAAATCTGGCAGTCGCTCAACATCCCGCCCACCGAGAACGCCGGAATCACCCTCTCGCAGTTCGCAATCAGGGTCGCCGAGCACCAGGCGACCACCGACTCGATCGTGCAGCAGGCCGTGCGCTCCGCCGGCTACTCCGCGCAGAATTTCGGTCTCGGCGACCAGGGCGCCGCCGTCACCGCGACCGAGGTCACCGCACGCGAGCGCCGCTCGATGATCACCCGTGACAAGAAGTCGCGTTACTGGGGACCGGCGCTCTCCCACATCCTGTTCGTCATGCTGCGGCTCGACCGCGCCCTGTTCACCCCTGGCCTCGTGCCCGAGCGGCCCCGGATCACGTTCGGCGACTCCGTCAGCGAGGACCCGACCAGCACCGCACAGACCCTGTCCCTGCTCCAGCAGGCGCAGGCCGTCAGCACCGACACCAAAGTGCGCTGGCTGCACCCCGATTGGGACGACACCGCCGTGCAGGCCGAGGTCGACCGTATCCTCACCGAGACCGGCCAGGCGGTACCTGACCCCATGCAGGCTGGCGCCCTGAGCCGACATCAGGAAGGAAGGGAACCCGCCTAACTGAACTACGCAGTCTCCTGGCGCCGTTGCGTACGAGCGAGTACAACGTCGCACACCTGCCCTGTGACACCGAGTACGACAAGTGCCCACATGGGTCCGGCCTGTTGCACGCGACCTGTAGCAATTGTGACCGCGATTCCGGTACCACTCACCGTGCTCCACCGGATGCCGAACTGAGGCAACCGGACAACCAGGTCACGTCGGCCATTTCCCACTAGACTGCTCCTGACTGAGACCGCGACGGTCCATGCGCACACACAGGAAATGCGCCGAGCTGCCACCAGCAACCCGCCTTACCAGCGTGTGGCATAGCGCTGCCCCGAACCTAGCAATCTAAGGAATTTGATCGCAAGAGCCTTAGAATAGTTGGCTAGCAGCCAGTCAATCCCATGCCTCATAGGCTCGGTCAGTGCATGGGGGTGGCGGTGATCCACCCTGGCATGGTCGAGGACCTCTCAACCGGCGTACGTGTCCTGTACGACGATGCCGAGCAGCGGCTGCTCGGCATCGTCGCCCGGCAGTTGGCCGATGGGTTCGACGCTCCGGGGTGGGCCGTCAACAAGCTGCGCGACATTCAGCCCCTGCGCCGCGCCGCGCAGGCTGTCGTCGACGCGCTCGGCTCCGCCATGCAGTTGGAAGTCTTCGACGCCGTCGCCGAGGCGTACGACGTCGGCGCCCGCGCCGGGCTCGCCGAACTCGGCGCGCTGCACGACGCCGACGTACGGCGCATCGCCGAGACCACCCCGAACACGAGGGCGGTCGACCGGCTCGCCGCCGAAACCGTCGACCTCGTCACTCAGACCCACCGCGGGATTCTGCGCGGGGTCGAGGACGGATACCGGCAGGTGATCGCCGAGGTAGCCGGAACACCGCTGCTCGGCATCGACACCCGCCGACAGGCGACGCAGCGCGCCATGGAACGGTTCGCCGACCGCGGGCTGCGCACGTTCGTCGACAAGGGCGGGCGCGCGTGGCAGATGACCTCTTACGCCGAGATGGCGACGAGGACGGCGGTCGGCCGCGCCGCGGTCGAGGCCCACGGCGACCGGCTGCGCGCCGCCGGCCTCGCCCTGGTGATCGTCTCCAACGCCCCGCACGAGTGCCCGCTCTGCGCCCCGTTCGAGGGCAAGGTGCTCGCCCTCGACGGCCCCGACGGCACGCACACGGTCGAGGCAGAGCACGCCACCGCCGACGGCGAGACCGTGCGCGTGCACGTCTTCGGCAGCGTCGACGAGGCACGGCGACGGGGCTTCCAGCATCCCAACTGCCGCCACTCCCTGAGTGCTTACCTGCCCGGTGTCCCCCGGCCGCCGGTCGGGCAGTCCGAGGACCCCGACGGTTACGAGGCGTCGCAGCGGCAGCGCGCAATCGAGCGGAACATCAGGAAGTGGAAGAAGCGGGCCGCCGCCTCGCCGACGCCCGAGGGCAGGCGCGCGGCCGAGGTACGCGTGCGGCAGTGGCAGGGCAGGATGCGCGACCACCTTGCCGCGCACCCCGAACTCATCCGCCGGCGCGAGCGCGAGAAGCTCGGCGCCGGCAACCTCGCCCCGGACGGTGGCACCGCCGGCCGCCCCGGTACTCCGAGCGGTCCGGGCACCGACCCGTTCGAGGCCGCGCGCGTCCGTGCCGGCGACGACCGCACGCTGCCCGAGATGAGCGACGAGCAGCTCGGCGCCGCCATCCGCCCCAACGTGCTAGACGAACGCGACCGCGACCGGATCGCCCGCGAGGCCGACCGGCGAGACGAGCAGGACCTGCTCGACCGCATCCGCCCGAACGGCCGCCTCACAGACAGCCTCGCCGAGTTCAGCGACGACGAACTCGCCCGCGTCTCCCTCCACTTAGACGACGACGGCATGCTGCGCGTCATGGCGGAGATGGACCGCCGAGACATCGACGCAGCCTTGCCCGGCGCACGACGTGACCTCGTCGGCATGTCCGAGCGCGAACTCGCCGACCGCGCCCGCAACGTGGCCGACGACCGCCCCGCCATCGGCGCCGAGATGAACCGCCGCGGACTGCTCGCCGAGGTGTTCCCCGGCGGGCGCCTGGCCGACGACCTGTCCGCCGTCGGCGACGACGTCCTCGGGTGGGCCGTGCGCTACGCCGTCCCCGACGACGCCGTGCGCATCGCCGACGAACTCGACAGCCGGTACCCGCCCGCCGAACTCCCCCACGCACAAGGGACGTTCAGCGTCGAGGGGCAGCTCGCCGACCGGGGCGCCCTCGATGAGATCCTCGCCCCGGCCGCCGACGCCGACACCTGGAACGGCCTTTCCGTCGACTGGTACGCGGGCATGTCCGCCACCGAGCGATGGATCGCCGAACGTGAGTACGCCGACTTGCAGATGCGTACCGCCTACACGCGCGCCGAGATACGTGAGATGTACCGCGAGCACGTGTGGTCACAGATGCTCGCCGCCGAGGACGCGACCAACGGCTACATGCTCAGCAAGGCCGCCCAGGCTGCGGGCGTCGACCCGGTCTCGCTGTTCAGCGGCCCCGCGCACGTCGCCTACGCCCGCGCCTCGGAGGAACTCAGGCGCTGGTGGCAGGACCACCCCCGCATGACACTCGCGGAGTACGAGGAGATGGTCACCGGCCTGCGCAGTGGCGCGGCCGACACCGCCCGCGCCGCCCGCAGCACCCAGAACAACCGGCTTTAGGGGGGTGGCAGTGGGACGTCGAGGCGCCCTCGTGCGCGCCCTGCTCGCCGGCATCGAGGCTGGCCGCAGCGCCACCCCCGTCACCTCGTGTCCGTATCCGCGCGGCGATCTGCGCCGCTCGACATGGGTCCGCGGATACGCCAAGGCACGCGCCCTGCCCAGTGGGCATTAGCCGACCACCGCCAACGGGCACCGAGACCCCGTCGGCACCCACTCCCCAGCACCAACCCCACATCTGGGCAACGCGTGAACGCAGCCAAGCAGACAGCACAGCAGGCATGTCATGCCAAATTCGACCAACACCGCAAGGCATGAGCAACTGGTCTGACCTGCACGTTTATTGACGCTCCCTCAACTTATTATGTGACGTCCATCACGCCTCGGCGTGGCGAATGGGGGGCTAGTGGGTGGGGGTGGGTAGGTTCGCCCTCCTCCGTACGGAGGAGGGCGAACCTACCCACCCCCACCCACTTAGAGGTCTCCGCGACCTGCGAAAACGCGGTTTGCGATCTTGATTTCCGGGTCGTGATTCTTGAGCTGTGCCGAGGCGCCCGGCACACTCACATCACGACAACGAGACGGAAAATCCACCGTGTTCACGAATCTCGGAGAGCTCACTCAGATCGTGCCCGCCTTGCTCGGACTCCTCTGGCTCGTCGCTCTCGCGTCGAGTCCGATGGCCCCGTGCGGTCCGGCCAGCAAGCACCCGGCGAAGACCATCACCGACCACCTGCGCGCTATGGCCAACCACGCCCGCGCTGTCGCGGTACTGCTCGCCCGGAAGTCCGGCGCGGGCGGCGACAAGTAGGTCATGTCCCGGCGGTAGGCGGCGCAATCCGCTGGGGCACCTCCGGCAAAGACGAAGAGCCCCACTCCACGGAGTAGGGCTCTTCGTTCGTTGGCTCAGGTGAGGAGGAGACCACCCACTACACCTACCACGCTTGCCAAGGTCACCTTAAGTACTGCGATAACCCAGAGACGCTTTCTACTCATAAAACCACCTCGTCTTTCCGAACTCATATCAGGAACCTGGCTTTGCATTGCTGTCTAGGACCAGTAGAACGAACTGAATTGAGACGGCGACCAAGGCGAGCAGAAGTAGGAGAGCCCACAGAATCGGACTGTGACTTCTCACCCCTAGCCTCAACCAACGACAAGCCGCAGTGTAGCGACTGCTGAGGCGCCTGTACTCCAGATGTTCCGAAGGGGCCCGTTAGTTGGCGGGCCCCTTCCTCATGCCCCCACACACCGCCCCGGAGGGCCGATCACGTATGACCGAACCCAACCCATCCCCTGCCCCGAGCACCGACCCAGGCACGAGCACCGGCACCCCGCCGACCCCGGGAACCACCCCGCCGACTCCCACACCCCCGGCACCGCCGCCAACTCCAGCCCCGCCCACAGTTGACCCGGCGGCCGAGCAACGCGCGACCGCGGCCGAGCAAGCTGCGCAGCAGGCCAAGACCGAGCGCGACGACCTGCTCGGCGCGCTGCGCAAGGTACTCGACCCGAGCGGCGCGGCCAGCGAGCAGGACCCGGCCAAGCTCGCCGAGCAGGCCACCAGCGAGCGCGACCAAGCCCTCTCCGAGGCTCGCCGACTGCGCGTCGAACTCGCCGCCCACCAGGCGGCCCACAAGGGCGGCGCCGACCCTGCACGGCTGCTCGACTCCCGCTCGGTGGCCACGCAGCTCGAAGCGCTCGACCCGACCGACGCAAAGTTCGGCGAGCAGCTCGACGCCGTGATCGCCGCCGCGGTCGAGGCAAACCCGCTGCTGCGCGCCGACGGCACCCTGCCGGCCGGACCACCCAAGGGCGGCGCCGACTTCACCCCGGGTGCCCCGCAGACGGTCACGCCCGAGCAGTTCGCGCGCCTGAGCTACGCCGACCGCGTCGAGCTCCACCAGTCCGACCCCGACCTGTACCGGCAGCTCTCTGCCGCAAGCGAGTAAGGAGGCTGCCGCATGGCGAAGACGACCGCGGCACAGATGATCGTCCCGGACGTCTGGGCCGACATGGTGCAAAACAAGTTCAAGGGCAAGCTAGTCATCGGCGCAATGGCGCTCAACGACTCCACCCTCGAAGGCAAGCCCGGCGACTCCGTGAACTTCCCCAAGTGGAAGGGGCTCACGGAGGCCGAGGACCTCACCGAGGGAACCCCGATGACCCCCGAGCAGCTCGGCACCGACCCGGGCAACACGGCCACGATCAAGGAGGCCGGTAAGGCGGTCGAGATCACCGACAAGGCTCGCCTTGTCGCATTCGGCGACCCGTTCGCAGAGACGCAGCGACAGCTCGGCGTACTGATCGCCCGGAAGATCGACAAGGACCTTACGGCCGCAGCCGAGGCCGCCGGCGTCATCATGGTCAACGCCGCGACCGACCCCCTGTCGTGGGATGTGATGGTGGACGGCATCGCCAAGTTCGGCGACGAGTGGGAGCCGGAGAACATGGCCGGCATCATCATTCACTCGCTCCAGCGGGCGAGCATCTACAAGGACCCGAACTTCATCAGCGCCGACAAGTTCGGCACGGGCGCCGTGATCCCGCGGGGCGTGATCGGCCAGATCGGCGGCGTCAACATCTTCGTGTCCGACCGCGTCACCACCACCGCGGCAGACGACACCAACCCGGCCACGTACAACGCGCTGATGGTGCGCCGAGGCTCCCTCGGGCTGCTCTACAAGCGCCGGCCGCTCGTCGAGACCGACCGCGACATCCTCGCCCGCACGACCGTGGTCACCACGAACGTGCACTACGCCACGCACCGGCTCGACGACGAGGGAATCGTCGTACTCAAAACCCGGGGGGCGGCTGCCTGATGCTGCTGCGCCGCTACCACTCCCGCCCGGAGGATTCTCCGGGCGACGAGGACGAGCAGACAACGGAAGGCGATCAGCAGGCCAACGGGCCGCCGGCGAAGAAGCCGACGGCCCGTTCCGCTGCCGGCACCGCGCCGAGGGGGTGATCGCTGTTCGGCAGCCATACGCCACTCCTGAGCAGCTCACCGCGTGGACCGGCCAGCCTGCCCCCGCCGACGCCGAGCGGCTGCTCGCGCGGGCCGGCGAGGACATCGACTCGGCTCTGCTCACCGCGGTCTATCCCGTCGACGACGACGGCGACCCGCTCGACACCGCGATTCAGATCGCGTTGCGCGAGGCCACCTGTGCACAGGTCGAGTACCAACTCGCCGCCGGCGACGACGGAACCGGCGCGGCCGGACAGTGGGACTCGGTCTCGATCGGCCCCGTCTCCCTGTCCGGCCGCAGCTCGCGCATCTCGACGGCGACCGGTGTCGAACTCGCCCCGCGCGCCGACCGCATCCTGCGCCGCGCCGGTCTCACCCCCGGTTGCGTGAGGCCATGGTGACCCGGGTTCCCGCGGTCCTGCTGCGCCACCGCATCCGTATCGAGCCCTACCTCGGCGAGAGCGCTTACGGGCCGCGCTACGCCGACGAGGTCGAGGGCGTGCCCGCACTCGTCTCCGAAGCGGTGCGCATAGTGCGCGCCGCGGACGGGCGCGAGGTCATCTCGACCGCGCAGGTCATCGCCGCCCCCGATCTCGACTGTCCAGCCGGATCGCGCCTGACCCTCCCCGACGGGCGCCTCACGACCGCGATCAACATCGCCCACCACACCGCACCAGGGCTTCCCGTTCCGGCCTGTACGGAGGTGAGTTGCGAATGAGTCCACAGCGCGCCCATGTTCGCTGGAACGGCCAGGCGGCAACCCGGGCGATCCGGCAGGCCGCTGCCCGTGGTCTGCTGCTCGCCGCCGAGCACACCCTCGCCGCATCGAGGCAGCGTGTGCCGGTCGCCGAGGGCACCCTCGAACGCTCCGGCGCCGCGACCGTCGACGAGGGAAACCTGACCGCCGCCGTCTCCTACGACACCCCGTACGCCGTCCGCGTGCACGAGGACATGAACGCCCGGCACCTGCCCGGACGTTCGGCGAAGTACCTCGAAAGCGTGCTGCCCGAGGTCGCCGACGAAGTGCAGGCGCTGATCGCCGCGCAGGTCCGGCGGGCTCTGCGGTGAGCTTCCTTACCGACGTCGTCGACGGCCTCGCGAAGCTGCTCGACGCCGCCGACATCGCTACCTACCGGCCCGACGGCATGTACGGGGCCGACGAGACGGCGATCACCGACACGGTCATGCCGGACAGCCCGGACCGCGCCGTCGTGCTCACCGCCTACGACACGGCCAACTCGCAGAACCTCACCGACACCACCGTCTACGTACAGGCCCGTACCCGCGCCGGACCCGATCCGCGCGAGGTGGCCGCCCTCGACGACGCCCTGTTCGACGTGCTGCACAACTCCGGCCCGTTCCTGTTCGGCACGGCCCGCGTCGTGCTGATCACCCGCCAGTCCGCCGCACCGCTCGGCGCCGACACCCTCGGCCGGTTCGAGCGGACCAGCAACTACGCGTTGCGCGCTCACCGGCCGCACCCCCGACTTGAGTAGGAGGACCGTCCCTTGTCCACCCCCGTACAGCCGACGGAGACCGAGACCGCGCTCGCGCGCCGGTACCGCCTCGAACTCGACACGAGCGCGACGAGCACCCCGTCGTGGGTGATCGTGCCCGGCATCCAGGAGTTCGACCCGGCGGTCGACCCGACGCAGCAGGATTCCACCACCTACGAGGACGGCGGTTGGGCCGACAACACCGTCACGCAACTCGCGTGGTCCGTCGAACTGACGATGCTGCACCGCTACCACCCGACGACGAAGGCGTTCAACGCGGCGCAGGAAAAGCTGAGGCTCGCGGCCGAGAGCTTCGGCAGCGGCGCGACCGTGCACGTGCGTTGGTACGACCGCGAGGGCCGCGCCGACGCGTACGAGGGCCGCGCCCTGGTGACGTGGGACCCCGACGGGGGCGCCACCGATGACCTGGATTCGGTGGGCGTCACGCTCACCGGCAAGGGCGCGAAGACCGCGATCACCAACCCGCTCGCGGGGAGTGGTTCGTAGTGGCCTTTCAGGAACTCGGCAACCTGCTCGACGACTCCCTCGTACTCCCGATCAAGGGCAAGACCTACCGGGTTCCGGCGCCGTCCGCGGCGACCGGTCTACGGGTGCAGGCCATCATGCAGGCCGCCGCCACGGCCGCCGACGGCGGACAGGCCGACCGCGAAGTCCTCGCCGACGCGGCCGAGCGCGACATGTACGCCGACGTCCTCGGCAGCGCGCACGCCGAGATGGTTGCCGACGGCGTCGAGTGGCCGATGCTCAAGCACGCCGCCGTGACCGCCATGGTGTGGATCATCCAGAGCAAGGACCGCGCAGAGGCGTACTGGAACACCGGCGGCGACCCTTCTCAACTGGCCCCGAACCGGGAACAGCGCCGCAAGGCCCCATCGGGCACGGCGAGTTCGACCCGGTCTCGGGGCTCTTCGAGTGGTACGAGGCCCCGCCCGGCCAACCGGCCCGGCGGAAAGGGCAGCAGCGGCGCGCACCACAGGTGACGTGGGCCCAACTCCTCGACGAGTGGCCGCTCGTCGAGGCAGACCTGCACGAGTTCTACGGCATCGACGCCAGCGCGCCCGGCCTGCTCGACGAGCGGTCGTGGCGATGGCTGCGCGTGCGCATCTTCGGCCTGCTCTCCGCCGACTCCCGCATTCAACGCCTGTTCAACCTCCCACCGGAGCCGAAGAAGCCCCGGCGGTCGTAACACCGCGCGCCACGCGCGGCCCCCTTGAGAGGAGGCCCGCGTATGGCGCTCACTGTCGGCGAACTCGCCGCGACGATCACCGTCGACGACAGCGAGGCCGAGCAGGGCCTCGACAGCTTCCAAAGCCGGCTACGGGCAGCCCTGGCCCGGATCACCCAGCGCGCCCGCGCGGGAGGCGAGGACGCCGGCAGCGCGCTCGGCGACGGCCTCGACGACGCCGCCGGCGACGGCGCCGAGGAAGCCGGCGACACCCTCACGGGCAAGCTCAAGGGGCTTGCCATGGGCGTGATCGGGGGCGCGCTCGGCGCCGCCCTCATGGCCGGCCTGTCCGAGGCCATCGGCCAAGGGCAGATCACGGCCAAGCTCGGCGCGCAGCTCGGCGCGACGCCGGCCGAGGCGAAGCGGTACGGCGAGGTCGCCGGCGAGTTGTACTCGTCCGCGGTCACGGAGGATTTTCAGGGCGCCGCCGAGGCGATCAAGGCGACCATGGGCGCCGGCCTGCTCCCGCCGGACGCGACGAACGCACAGATCGAATCGATATCGACGAAGGTCGCCGACCTCTCCAACACCTTCGACCAGGACCTCGGCGGGGTCACGAACGCGGTCGCGCAGATGCTGCGGACCGGTCTCGTCTCGTCCGCCGACGAGGCATTCGACGTCCTCACCAAGGGATTCCAGTCGTCCGCAAATAAAGCCGACGACCTGGTCGACACATTCAACGAATACGGGACGCAATTCCGTAAGGCGGGACTGGACGGCGCCACGGCCGTTGGCCTGATGAACCAGGCCATTCAGGCAGGCGCCCGAGATTCCGATATCGCTGCGGACGCCATTAAAGAGTTCAGCATCCGGGCCATTGATGGCTCGGCGAGCACTGCGGCAGGTTTTCAGGCTCTCGGCCTGAATGCCGACGATATGGCCGCCAAGTTCAGCAAGGGCGGCACCTCGGCGACGGCAGCACTCGACACCACCCTCGACCGGCTCCGCGCGATAAAGGACCCGATCAAGCAGTCGCAAGCGGCTACCGCACTTTTTGGCACTCAGGCCGAAGACCTCGGAAAAGCGCTTTATGCGATGGACCCGAGTACCGCCGCGAAGGGTCTCGGCGAGGTCGGCGGCGCGGCCGACGCACTCGGCAACACACTGCGCGACAATGCCGGGGCGCAGCTAACGGCTTTCAAGAATTCGATGCAACAGAACCTTGTCGAATTTCTCGGCGACAATGTCGTACCGGTCCTTACCGCGTTCTTCGGATTCGTCGGCAAGCACCGAGCCGAGTTCACCGCCGCCGCGGTGGTCATTGGCGCGGCGTTCGCCGCGATCGGTGTTGCGGCGACGATCGCGGGCGCGGAGATGGCCGCCGCCTGGATCGCCGGCCTCGGGCCGGTCGGCTGGGTGGGAATGGCTATCGCCGCCCTGGTCGTGCTCGTCATCACATATTGGGACGAGATCAAGGGGTGGACGCTCGCTGTCTGGGACTGGATCGTCGGGAAACTGATCTGGGCCAAAGACATGATGGTTCAGGCGTTCATGAACTTCACCCTGATCGGTCTACTCATAAGCCATTGGTCTTCGATCCGGGATACCGTCGTGTCGTGGTGGAACGGAATCGTGGGTTGGCTCAAGGGAGTTCCCGGGCGCCTGTACAACCTGTTCCTTAACTGGACGCTGCTCGGCCTGTTCGTCAAAAACTGGACCGCGATCAAAAACGCGACCGTCGGCAAGGCAACCGAAATGGTCGACTGGATTCGCGGACTTCCCGGTCGCCTCTCGTCCGCAATCGGCAACAACCTGTCCGGGCTGCTCGTCGGCAAGGGCAAGAACATCGTTCAGGGCCTGTGGAACGGCATCGTGTCCATGGGCAGTTGGCTCAGAAACAAGATCACTGGTTGGGCCAAGGAAGTCATTCCGGGGCCGGTCGCGAAGGCACTCGGTATCGCTTCGCCGTCCAAGGTCATGGCGCGCGAGGTCGGTCGGTGGATTCCCGCCGGCGTCGTCGACGGCATCGAATCCGGCTCCGGCGCGGTCGACCGTGCCATGTCCAACCTCGTGTCCGTACCCACCGCCGGACAGGCCACCGCGGCGAACATCGCCGCACAGACCGCAAGCGCCACGAGCGGCGGAGGCACACAGCCGGTCGTCACCTTCACCTCGGACGGCAGCCGCGTCGGCGACTTCCTGCTCTCGGTGTTCCGGGACGCGGTCAACGTCCGCGGCGGAAACGTCCAATTCGCCGTCACCGGAAGGAGTGCGTAACCGTGGCCTTCCCCGACCAGCCGCTCGGCCTCAAGGGCGAGTTGCGCATGGGTTCCGCCTGGCAGGACATCACCGGCGACCTGTACACCCGTGACCCGATCACCCACACGCGCGGGCGCCCGTACAAGTCGAACGCCGCCGATCCCGCCGCGTGCGCGGCCACCATCCGCAACCTCGACGGGACGTACACGCCCCGCAACCCCGAGGGCCCGTACTACGGCCTGTTCAACCGCAACACCCCCTTCCGCTACACGCTCCCCGGCGGCCCGCTCCACCTGGAAATGCCCGGCACCGCCGACCGCGCCACCACCCCCGACGTAACAGCCCTCGACATCACCGGGGACCTTGATATCCGGTGGGAGGGCGAGGCGAACTGGTTCTCGTCCGCCAGTCAGTTCCTGATCGGCAAGTGGGGCGCGGCCGGTAACCGCTCGTACTACCTGATCGTGCGAGCAGGGGTGCTGTACCTGAACACCACCAGCGGCGGGACCACCGTCGACGGGGGCGGGTTCGCAACGCTCCCCGCAGCTCTGCCGCGCCACGCTGCCGTGCGCGGGACCCTCGACGTCGACAACGGGGCCGGCGGGTTCACCCTGCGCCTGTACTGGGCACCCACCCTCGCCGGCCCCTGGACGCAGTTCAGCGGCGACCTGACCAGTTCGGCCCCGGTGACCATCTTCAGCGGCACAGCCCCGTTGTCCATCGCACCGGAACAGACCGACGTCACCCCGCCCCGCCGCGCGGTCACCGGCACCGTCTACCGGGCCGAGGTCCGCAGCGGCATCGACGGCACACTCGTTGCCGCGCCCGACTTCACCGCGCAGCCGATCGGCACCACCTCGTTCACGGACTCCGCCGGCCGCGTGTGGACGCTCGCCGCGGGCTCCGCGGTCACGGACCGCATCGTGCGGTTCGAGGGCGAGGTGCCCGAGTGGCCGCCGAAGTGGTCCACCTCGGAAAAGGACGCGTGGACGCCGATCACGGCCGCGGGCATCCTGCGCCGTCTCGGCCAGGGCGCAAAGCCCCTCGCGTCCGCGCTGCGCCGCCGTATCCCCTCCTACAAGCCGCTCGCGTACTGGCCGATGGAGGAAGGAGCGAGTTCGGCTCAGGCGTCCTCACCGATCGCCGGCGTAGGCCCACTGCGCCTGTCGAATGTGACGTGGGCGCAGGCCAACACCCTTGCCTCGTCCGGCCCGTTGCCCGTCCTCGCGTCCAGCGCCGGACAGTTGCCCGTCATGATGGGCCGCGTTCCGGCGCCGAGCACCGCGCTTACGTCGTGGTCGGTGCAGTGGATGTACCGGCTCGACACGCTGCCCACCACCCGGTGGACCTTCATGCGCGTACTGAGCACCGGCGGCACCGTGCGGGAATGGCTGATCCAGTTCGGTTCGACGACCAACGGGCTCAGTAGCCGGATCATCGCCAAGGACGACGACGGCAACACCCTGTCCACGCAGGACATCGCCACCGGGGCGGACATCTTCAACCGGTGGCAGCGCGTCAACTTCACCGTCGCCCAGCAAGGCGCCAACGTGAAGTTCGGCATCGTGTGGACCGACGTCGGCGGCGACCCTGGAGGCGTCTACTTCACCCTCGCCGGCACCATCGGCCGGCCGACCGCCGTCGCCTCCCCCGCCGACGGCTACGCCTCGGCCCTCAACGGTCTCACCCTCGGTCACCTCTCGGTCTGGCCCACCGACTCAACAGCCGCCTACGTCAACGCAGTTGACGCGTGGTCCGGCGAGACCGCCGGCGCCCGCATGCGCCGACTGGCCCAGGAAGAGGGCGTCTTGCTCACCATCGTGGGTGACCCGGACGACACGGTGCCCGTGGGCGCGCAGAGTCCCGCTCCGCTGCTCGACCTGCTGCGCGAGTGCGCCGAGGCCGACGGCGGCATCTTCGGCGAGACCATGGCCGGACGCGAACTGAAGTACCGCACCCGCGCCGCCCTCTACAACCAACAGCCGGCCCTCGTCCTCGACTACGCCGCCGGTCACCTCGCGCCGCCGTTCGAGCCGATCGAGGACGACACCGTACGCAACGAATGGGCCGTGCAACGCAAGGGAGGATCTACCGGTACCGCGGTCCTCGACGACGGCCCGCTCTCCGTCCAAGACCCGCCAGACGGTATCGGCCTGGTCGACGACTCCAAAACGCTGAACCTCGCCACCGACGAGCAGACCGACCCGGTCGCGAACTGGCTTCTCCACCTCTCCACATGGGACGAGAACCGCTACCCCTCGATCACCCTGCTGTTGCACAAGTTCCCCGAACTCATCCCGGCCGTCCTCGCACTCAGCGAGGGCGACAAGATCCGCATCATCAACCTGCCCAAGCGGTTCACCGGCTCGGGCGTCGTCGAGCTGCTGGTCGACGGCTGGACCGAAACCGTCCTCCCCCGCACGTGGACGATCACGTTCACCTGCTCGCCCGCCGGCCCCTGGTCGGTGGGCGTGGTCGACGAGATCCCGCTCCGGTGGTGCGACACCAGCGGCGCCCAGCTCGCCACCGCGGCGACCGACACCGCCGCCACGGTGAACGTGCTCACCAGCGCCGGGCAGACCTGGACGAGCAACGCGTACGACTACCCATGGGATGTGCGGGTCGGCGGGGAGGTGATGACCGTCGCCGCGCCCGGCCGGCTGCTGAACACCAACCCGTTCTTCGAGACGGACGCAAGCGGCTGGAGCGGGCAGGCCGCCACCGTCGGCCGCTCGACCGCGGTCCTGCACCCGCAGGCCCTCGGCTCCCTGCTGATCACCCCCGACGGGGTCGGCACCTCCGGCGGCGCGGTCGCCGCCCGCAGCGATGTGGGCGCCATCGTTCCCGGTGCGACCTACGTTGCGTCCATGTGGGCGTACTCCCCGAAGGGGTGGAGCGACGTCCGGCCGGTCATCGACTGGTACGACGCCACAAACACGTTCCTCAGCACGGGACTTGGCAGCGCGGTCGCCGTGCCCGCCGGGCAATGGACGTTTCTTCAGCAGTCGTTGACGGCCCCGGCCAACGCCTCGCGGGCGAGCGTCCGCGCCCGCCACGGAGCAACCCCGACCGCCGGCGACGTCTGGTACGTGTGGGGCGTCCGCCTCACCCAGCCCAAGGCATCGTTCCTGCTGGACAGCTTCGGCCGTACCGTCACCGGGAGTTGGGGCGTGTCCGACTCGGGCCCGTCCTGGTCCACCGTCGGCGGCGGGTCGACGTCGGACTACTCGGTTGGTTCCGGCTACGGGGTGCACACCCTGTCGACGACCGAGACCTCGCGCCGTACCGCGGTCACCGCGGCGCACGCCGACTTCGACGTCTACGCGGACATCACGACGTCGGCACTGGCCACGGGCGACAGCCTGTACGGCGCGGTCACGGCCCGGATGCTGGACTCCTCGACCATGTACATGGTCCGAGTGCAGTTCAGCACGACCAACACGGTCGTCCTGTCCCTGCGCAAGGTCGTCGCGGACGTGACCACGGAACTCGGCACGTACACCGTGCCGATCACACACGTGGCGGGGCAGTTCGTCAGGGTGCGGTTCCAGGGCCGCGGGACGACGCTCCGGGTCAAGGGGTGGCTCGCGTCGAGCGCGGAGCCGAGCGACTGGCGCATCGAGGTCACCGACGCGGCGATCAGCGGGGCGAACCAGATCGGTACCCGCTCGATCCGTACCGCCAGCAACACCAACGCGGCCACCGTGCAGATCCGGTACGACAACGTCGACGTGATCAACCCGCAGGTGTTCACGGTCGTCCGCAGCCGCAACAACATCGTCAAGGCGCAGGCCGCGGGCGCCGACGTGCGGCTCGCGTATCCCGCCATCGTCGCCCTGTAAGGAGGCATCCCCCTCGTGACCCTGTGGCAGCCCGGTATGCGGATCACCGACGACCGGCTCAACGACGGCCCGCCAACTCTCACCACCGCAACGGGACTTGTGGCCGCGACCGGGTTCACGGTCAGCGACTTCCGCGGCTACCGCACCGGCCACAACGTCGAGTTGAACATGTACCTGTTCCGGTCCGGGGCGACGATCGCCGTCTCGGGCGCCGGCAACCTCGCCGACACAGCGTGCTGCACCGTCCCCGCCGGGTGGCGGCCCACCAGCGGCACCATCAACGGAAATTGGGACGACGGCACCGCCGAGGGCGGGTTCGTCATCGGCACCGACGGCATCGCCACGCTGCGCACCACCAACGG
This sequence comes from Streptomyces prunicolor, assembly GCF_045162825.1. NCBI lineage: Bacteria > Bacillati > Actinomycetota > Actinomycetes > Kitasatosporales > Streptomycetaceae > Streptomyces > Streptomyces prunicolor. The sequence continues at coordinate 4,972,953 of NZ_CP108676.1, forward strand.
CGAACCGATCGTCGGCGAGGCCACCACCGCCGGCAGCGGCCGGAATTTGCGCCTACACATCACGTTCATTCAGGACTAGCCCCGCCCACCACGTACGCCCGAGCGCACCGCGCCGGGCGTTTTTTCATGCCCAGGAGGCACCCCGTATGACCAGCACCTCGCACGGCCTCGACGTGTCCGCGTACCAGTCCGCACAGAACTGGACCGCGCTCAAGGCCGACGGCCTCACCTTCGCGTTCGCCAAGGCGAGCGAGGGACAGAGCACGCACGACCCCAAGTTCGGAACCCACATCAAGGGAATCAAGGGCGCCGGCCTGGTCGCCGGCGCGTACCACTTCGCGTGGCCGAACCAGTCCGCCGCCGCCGAGGCCGCCAACTACATCAGCGCCGTGAAGCCGTACGCGGGCGCTGGGTTCCTGCACTGGCTCGACCTTGAGCGCTACAGCGACGGCCGCAACTACAAGGGCCGGACCGCCGCCCAGATCAAGGCGTACGCCTCGGCGTGGATCGCCGCAGTGAAGAAGGCATTCCCCGGACAGGTCGTCGGCATCTACACGTCCGCATCGGACATCGCCGCCGGACACGTCCCGTCGGGCGTTCCCCTGTGGTACCCCGCTTACCCGTGGGGCGCCGCAACCTACGCCCGCGCCGAGGCCGCCGCGCGTCCCAAGCCGTCCAACCGCACGGTGACTATCTGGCAGTTCACGTCGACCCCCCTCGACCGGAACATCGCCTACATGTCCCCCTCGGCACTGCGCGAGTGGGCGAAGGGCGATGCCGGCGACGACGAGCCGAAGACGTACACCCCGCCGAAGTTCCCGACCGGCCTCGCCCCGGGCAAGGCCAAGCCGTCGGCCGTCACGCTTCAGCGCGCGCTCAAGGCCGCCGGCTACATGGCCAAGTCCGTTGCCGAGGCGCCGAATTACGGACCCAAGACTCAGGCCGGCGTCGTCAAGTTCCACAACGCCCACCCGACCTACCGCGCCAAGGGCAAGGCGTCCGACCCGGCCATCGGGCCGAAGGGGTGGGCCGCCCTGTTCCGCCTCGCCTACGGCAAGTAGCAGCCCTGACCCGCCCTCATCCCGAGGGCGGGCACCGTTATCCCCACCCTGTGGAAAGAGGTATTGCCCCCAATGACCAACGCAACTCGCCGCACCATCCGCACCGTTGTGCAGACCCTGCTCGGCTTCGCCGCTGGCCTCCCCCTCATCATCGACGCCGCTGGCGTGCCACAGACCGCGACCGGCGTCGGCCTCGCGCTCGCCGTCGCTGGCGGCATCACGCGCGTGATGGCACTGCCCGTCGTCGAGAGCCTGCTGCCCGCGTGGCTGCGCACCGCCCCGGACACGGACTACGAGCTGCTCGCCCTGTATCGCAAGGGGGACCGTACCGAGTGATCCTTGCCACGACCGGCGTCGACCGGGTCGACGCCCTTGTGATCTGGTGCGGCGCCGTCGTCGCGATCACCGGCACGCTCGCCATCGCGTGGCGCGCGACCCGATCCCTGCGACGGATCGGCGGGAAGGTCGAGGACTTCGTCGATGACTGGCAGGGAACCGAGACTCGCCCCGGCGTACCCGCCCTCCCTGGCGTAATGAGCCGACTCGGCGGCATCGAGAGCCGCCTCGCCAACGTCGAGCACGAACTGCACCCCAACAGCGGCGTATCGCTGCGCGATGCCGTCGACCGCGTCGACCAGCGCACCCGACGAATCACCCCCGACGACACATAGACACACCTGCGCCCCCGTTCACCGGCACGTGCCGGTGAACGGGGGCGTTCCCTTGCGTCTACTACTTCGACGAGGCGGCGCGGCTGATCGTAGTCTCAACCCATGAGTAGCGACCGTGAGCGGGTTACCGACAAGATCATCAGTGGGCTTGACGTTCTGTCGATGCGCCAGCTTGAGACCGTGGCATCAATCGTCAAGAGCCTTCACATTCCTGTTCAGTTCCTCTCAGGTTCCGGCGTCGGAATCGTAGATGCAGCGTTCGCCGAAGAAATGTCTAACCTCCTGAGTCTGCACCACTCGAATCACGAGGCGCCCCTCAACAAAAAGCCTTTTGAGTACGTAATGAAGCGTTGTCTCATTGCTCAAGGGCACGCAGAGGCTGACCTCAACCCGGCACCCGGCGAGTCCGCCTATGACGTTTTTGGAAACGGCGAGCGATGGTCGCTGAAGACGGAAGCCGCCAAGGGTCTCAGTCCTACCCAAGTGAAGATCGAGAAATTCTCTGAGGCTCGTTGGGTCAGGGAGGCGACCACACCGGAGCTATGCGCAGCCGAGATCCGCGAGCGTCTTCCACGACACATGGACGGGTACGACCGCATCTTGATGCTGCGTGCGGAGACGCGACCTGACAGCTTCGTCTACACCCTGGAGGAGGTGCCGAAAAAAATCCTGCTCGATTGCTTCACCTCGGCCACGCCCGAGATGTTCACCAAGAAGGACCGAGGAGGGAAGCCGGGGATCAGCTTCGGCGCGGACTTCCTGCACCCGACCAACGGAGACAAGGTATTCAGGATGCTCTTGGACTCCAGCGTGGAAAAAGTTCGACTCTGGTATCAGACGAAGTATTGCATTCGTCACGGCTCATGGGTCGTATCGAGGCCGGATACCGACGAGTTGACGCTCTTCACACCAGCGTGAGTTGAGCCGACTCCGTAACGACGAAGTCATCTACGCGCAGCGATGTCTTCGGTAGAACCACCTGCTCCAGGTCCGGCTTCTCACCAGTCAGGATCCAGTGAGCAACCCATGCAAGTTGGTAAGAAACCAAAGGAGGAACCGCATCTCCGATCTGGCGATACAGGTTTTTACGGCTGCCGCCGGTGAACGTGTAGTCAGACGGGAACCCCTGCAAGATACCGAGCTCGCGGACCGTGCATTGACGATCTTGCTCGGGGTGGGAGTACCGCCCGTTCCCAACATGCGAACATTCGCGCTTGATGGTGGGAGCGGGCTTGTCCCAAGCCATGCGGCCGTAGACGTCACAGTAGGAGTTCAGGCGCCCCCGCTCGACAGCCTTCCGCATGGACGGGATCAGGTACTTCTCCGTATTCGGGTTCCCCAAGAGGTCGGGCCAGCTCCCACCATCGTGAGGCATCGCCGCGATCCTTTCGAGCGACTCGCCCTTAAGCATCGTGCTCGAATGGTTGGGGTCGTCCGGGTGTGTCTCACCTGCGGCAACCTTGGGAAGGCCAGCGATGGCCCGCCGCACCGTAACGGCCTCGGGCTTAATTTTATAACCACGCCAGAGATCTTCGAGAGTGTAGAGCGGGAGATCGGAAGCCACTGCGATAACGAGAGCTCGCTCCCTCTGCTGCGGCAACCCAAAGCGTGACAGGGCATGGGAAGTTGCATAAACCTTATAGCCCATGCCCTGAAGGTTTTCCCGGAGGGCCGCGAAGTGATGGCGGAAGTTTCCGTTGAGCAGCTGAGGGACGTTCTCCATCATGAACACCCGAGGCTTCATGCGCGCCACGTGATCCGCCACGCGAGCAACAAGGGAGTTCCGGGGGTCGTCTTCTTCCCAATTCTTCGAGATAGCCCGAGAGAAACCGGTACATGGAGGGCACGCCAAAAGAACTTCAAGGTCGTCAACGTTTGCCGGCAGCTTCTCCGCCAACTCGTCTGCCGAGATGACCGACAGGTCCACGGCCAGCGGCTGCACCTTGAGGTTGGCCTCATAGGTGTCATTGCAGCCGATCGCGCCATGGCCTGTGCTCGGCTTCCCGACCTCAACGTCTGCGGCGCCGACGAGATTGAACGCGGGGTGCGCGTAGTAGCCGCAGCTCATACCTCCGCCGCCGGAAAAAAGGTCCACGACGCGGCTTGCCTGAAGGCCCACCAACATCTCCTCGCACTCGCCCCTCGACCGTACCCCCGAACTTCCACGAGAGTACGGCAACGGAAGAACTCAAGTCAAGTCAAGTCAAGGAAGGCAAGGAAGGTCATGGATCAACCGCCTGGTAGCTTCAGGTGGGTGAATGGGGTGGAAGCTCTGCGGTCGCGACTGGCTGAGGTCAGGCGCGAGATCGCGGCCACCTCCGAGCAGCTCCAGCGACTACGGGACGAAGAGTACGGTTTGTCTCTTTCGTTGGCACGCATGACAGGCGACCCTAGCCCGAGTCCGCCGGACGTCGAGTCCAGCAGGACCACTCCCACCTCAGGCAAGGCTCGCATCACACCTGCCGTGCGCGCCCTCCTAGCCGAGAGCTCTTCTCCTCTCACGCGCATGGAGATCGTCGGTCAGCTCGGGGAAGACGGGATTTCCACATCACCGGATGCCGTGAGCGCGAGCCTGTCCTATCTCCGGAAACAGGGCACAGCCATCAACGCTGGCGGACGCTGGTATCTATCCCATCAACCAACGGGTTCCCATCCAGGCGCACAAACTGGACCAGTTTGAGGCGTCGAAGCGCTCCCGTCCCGCAACTCAATGCCGGCGGACGGGGGCGCCTCCTTTGTCTGCGCATGGATGACCCCCGCCGGCCGTGGCCGGCGGGGGTCGTGGTTGGGGGTCACCGTGCAGGCGTACCTATGCGGCCACCGTCACGGGAACGGTCCCCCTCCCTCCGCCATCCGCCCCCGCGCGGGAGACGTGGTGTGGGCGGATGCGGTGGTCCTGCGGCGGTTGATCGGTGCGGGCATGACGTCCGTGCCGGGCGGCACGGCTCGACTTGGGCGCAAGGATCTTCACCCGTACCGGCTCGTAGTAGCAGTAACAGGTGTAGGTGTAGCCCGGTCGATCGACCGGCGCAGGGGCCACCGCTCGGCGCGGACTCGGCATCGACCAATAGATCGCAAGGAGCGTGCCCCCGCCGAGGCTGATGCACAGGCAGACCACACCAATCACCATGCGATCAAGTTCTGTTCCGGTCACTTGGGCACCTCCACACCGCGGAGTCGGCGCCAGGAGCCACGGACCGCAGCGCGGATCGTGGGCCAGGAACCACGGTTTGAGTGGTCGGTCCGGACGCCGGCGAACATCCCGACCTGCTCGGCAAGGTCGACGACCAGCGTCCGCGCGAGGTCGGGTTTGATCTCGACGAGCAAGTTCGCGTCGAAGTAGAGCCACACGTCGACGTCGTCACCAGAACCGCAGTTGACGGACACGTTTACTTTCTCGGGTCGGATCACACGGCCCCCCTGCCACCCTCGTCCAGGCGGAACCACACGGCCTTTGAAGTGGGGATCAACCCGCCGTAGAGCGCGGCTCCCCAGTGATCGGCGAGTTGGTCGACGATGCAGAGTCCGAGGCCGCCCTCGCGCTCCAACCCTTCGGGAGGACCGGGCAGTTCCTTCGGCAGGTCGTCGTGCACCCACACGGACACGTAACCCTCGGCAACGATCACATCGACGTGAACAAGACGGGCGGCCGTGTGGCGGTAGACATTCGTGACAATTTCGCTCGCACAGAGCTGAGCATTTCCTGCGAGTGCACCGTGACCAGTCGAGCGGCACAGAGCCACGACCAGATCACGAAGCACAGCCGGCGCAGTCGGTGTGTTCGCCGCCGAAAGGCGATACGACAACGCCGACGTTGGTGTTGGTGGTGCAGGAGGTGCTAACGCAGTTCCCATTTCATCGTCTCCCAACGCGGTTGTAGCTCGCGCTGCTCGCCACCGTGGCTCGATCCGCTCCCGGGCGACGGCGCCGGTACATGGGCGCGCGTCAGCGGCTGCACTGCGGTTTTACCGGCGCACTGCGCGGTGCTGCTGAAGACGGTAGCGGATGCGTCTCACTAGTTGTACCCGAATGGCTCAACAGTAGAACGAGGTGGATCCTTGTTGGGACACGGGCCACACTGGGAGCCGACAGGAGGGGAGCCGATGCCACCAAGGAAGGCGCCGACCGCACGTCAGCGCCGATTGGGCGTTGAACTGCGAAAGATCCGGGAACATGCCGGTCTCACGCTCGCCGACGCCGCAACCCAACTCGGCACCGACCGGACGAGCATCAGCAACACCGAGTCGGGCCGCTTCGGCGTGAGCGGTGAGCGCGTTCGCACATGGGCCGCTCACTACGGCTGCCCCGACGCTGAATACGTCGACGCCCTCGCCGCCATGGCTGAAGAACGCGGCAAGGGATGGTGGGAGGACTACCGCGGCGAACTCTCCGCCGGCGCGCTCGACCTATCCGAACTTGAGTACCACGCCACGGCCCTACGTGCCGTGCAGATCATGCACATGCCCGGCCTGCTGCAAACCGAGGACTACGCCCGCGCCGTGTTCGAGGAGGCCGTGCCACCCCTCAGTGACGTAGACCTCCGGCGCCGACTTTCGCATCGTCTGAAGCGTCGAGATGTGCTCGACCGACCGAGCGCACCCACGTGCACGTTCTTGATCCATGAGGCCGCCCTGCGCATGGAGTTCGGCGGCCGAAAGATCGCTCGCACGCAACTCGACTACCTTTTGAAGGAGTCCAGCCGGGACAACGTGACCGTGCGCGTCGTTCCGTTCTCCGTCGGCGGTTTCCCCAACGCCGGAAGTTCGACACTCTACGCATACGGGTCGGTTCCGCAGCTCGACACGGTCCAGACGGACACCCCACACGGCCCCGCGTTCCTTGACGCAGAGACGCGCCTCGCCAACTACCGGGCCGTCCTGGACCGAACCGAAGAGAGGTCACTCGACGCCGTGCAGTCGCGTGACTTCATCTACGAAATAGCACAACAAGTCTGAAGGCGTGGGAATAGTGGAAATACAGTGGCAAAAGTCCTCGTTCTCGACGGACTCAGAGGGCAACTGCCTTGAGCTCGCGACGCAGGGCGACGAGATCCTCGTACGCGAGAGCGACAACCCCAACGTGATCGTCAAGACCACCCAAGCGAAGCTGGCGGCGTTCCTCTCCGGCGCCAAGGCGGGAGAGTTCGACCACCTCATCTAGTTGGCCCACGCGACAGAGTGACCCCTCGCCCTCGGCGGGGGGTCACTTTTGCTTGCGTATCAATCATTGGCATATGCCGTATCACCCATTAGACGTCAAACAGTTGATACGGATCTGTAGCTAGCGCTACGGTCCCCATGTGACGCCGAACCGGGCCAATGCACGGCACGACGGTTCCCGGAACGGCGCCAACTCTCCCTGTTTCCACGCTTGTTGGGGAGAGCCCCCGAGGGGTGCCCCCTCCTGGCTTACACGCCTTCGCCGGGAGGGGAGTACCGGCAACACCGCGGCAGGAGGGCATACATGCGCGCGCCATCCGAGTCGGTAGAGCAGCGCGAGGGAGCAACACCACCCACGCAGCGCCCCGCCGTTGAGGTCAGACGCGCGTTCTGGTGCGAGCACACGGTGTCCGAGGCAGACCTCAAGATCAAAGGCCGTCCTGAGCGCGACATCGTCAGCACCCCGGGCGAGGCCATTCGCAAGATCCGCATGAGCGTGCGCAGATTGGCGCCCGCCCTCCCGTCATTCGAGCAAGACCGCGCACTCAACTGGACCGACAGCGGTGGCTCGTTGCAAGCCATCGGCGCCCTTCACCGCGGCGACCCCTGCGGATTCTCGATCAGCAGCCACGGAACTTGGCATGAGTGGACCGTACGGCCATTCGCCCAATTCCTCGTCCCCGACGAGCTGTTGATACACGTCGTACCGGTCCGCCCAGCATCCCGCCCTTGCAACACCGCGCACTGAGTTGTTGGAGGCTGCATGCACCAACTGATCGCAAGTCCGTTCCTCGACGAGTACCTCGTCTTACGCCCCGGGCACGACACCGGTGTGCAAATCCCGCTCGCTCGGTACCTCGAACTCAGCAAGGCGGCAAGTACCGACGATGACGCGCCGCAGTGGCTCGTCGACGCCGCGCATCAGGCATGGTCCCTCGAACTGCCCGCACACCGTCCCCTGCGCGACACCGTCCTCGTACGCGCCCTGTCCCCGTACGGCATGGCCCGCGCGTCGTACGAGATCAACAAAGGCTGTGACTACGACTGTCCACACTGCTACCTCGGGTTGAAGCGGTTCGAGGGTATGCACTGGGACGACAAAGTGCGGCTGCTCGACATCATGCGCGACGCCGGCGTGCTCTGGCTTCAGATCACGGGGGGCGAGCCGCTGATCGACCGCGAGTTCCCCGAGGCGTACGCGTACGCCTACGACCTCGGCATCATGCTGACCATCTCCACGAACGGATCACAACTCCACAAACCGAAGATCCTGGAGACGCTCGCCAGTCGGCCGCCGCATCACCTGTCCCTGAGTCTCTACGGCGCAACCGCGGAGACGTACGACGGTTTCACCGGCAACCGAGGAGCGTTCGACCGCTTCACCCGCGGGCTCGACGCCGCCCGCGAGGCTGGCCTGCGCCTGCGCATGAACGTCATCGTCGCAGCCGACAACGCCGACGAGGTCGACGCCATGGTGACCCTCGCCGAGAGGTACGGCGAGTGCTCTGTCTTCACCAACATGTCGCCCACCATCGCCGGCGACGCAACGCCCCTGCCCGAGCAGGCCGCCAAGTACCTACGCCCACGCAAGGTATTCACCGGCTGCAACGCCGGCCACACCTTCTTTCACGCCGACCCGTTCGGCCACGCGTCCATATGCAAGATCGGTCGCGATCCTCACATCCCGTTGATGCGGGAAGGCATCGAGGGACTCAAACGCCTCGGCGGCATCGCCGACGGCCTCCAACTTCGCACCGGTGGCTGCGCAGGCTGCACGTTCGGCCAGAAAGACGCCGACGGCAACCCGGGAGGCTGCACCACATGCCGCCCCATGGCCAGGCTCTACCAGGAGGCGAAGGCACCGCGAAACATGTACTGCCAGCATCCCGACCCCGAACCAGTGAGGTGACCCATGGCAACTGCCACCGAGCCCCGTACCACCGGACCCGTGCCGGTCGAGATAACGCCGCGCCCGACCACAGCCGGCCCGCTCCCCGTCACGATCACGTCCCGTCCGATCGCTGACGACGAGATCCAGATCACCAAGAATATCGGCGAGTTCACCGAAGGTGCCGACTGCTCCTGCACGGCAAGCGACGACCAGGTGTACTAAGCCGACACGCGCCAGCAAGCCGCCCCCACCCGTCATAGGGTCGGGGGCGGCTCGTCCGTCCACCCCCAGGAACCCCACATGCCCGTAGACCGCATCCACTGGGACGACCTCCCCCTCGACGCGCGCCGCGCCGTGGAGGAACAGACCGGCCCCATCCACCACACCGAGACAGTCGCAGCCGGCAGAAACTCAGGCATCGCCGTCACGGTCCGCACCGCTGGCCCCGTCCAGTTCGTCAAAGGCGTTCCCCTCGACCACCCACAGGCCCGTACACAGCAGCGTGAAGCCGCGGTCAACCCCTATCTACCGCCGTCCTGCCCCCGGCTACTGTGGCGTGTCCAGACCGCCGGATGGGACCTGCTCGGCTACGAGTACCTCGTCGGCCGGCACGCCGACTACTCCCCCGGCTCGGGCGACCTAGCACTGCTCACGCACGCGTTGACCGAGCTACAGAACACCCCGTGCCCCGACCTCGACGACCTGAAGATCGCCGAGGACCGCTGGAGCAAGTACGCCGGCCCCAACGGCGTCGAACAGCTCGCCGGCGACACGCTGCTGCACACCGACCTCGCGCCGCACAACCTGCTCATCAACGACCGAGCACACTTCATCGACTGGGCATGGCCCACCCGCGGCGCCGCCTGGATCGACCCCGCGGTGCTCATCCTGCGACTCATGGAAGCTGGCCACACAGCGGAGGCCGCAGACGAATGGGCACGCGAACAGTTCCCGTCGTGGGCAGCAGCACCACACACGTCGGTCGCCTCGTTCTCCGAGGCGAACGCCAATGTATGGGACGAGATCGCCCGCCACGACTCGGCAGAGTGGAAGAAGCGCATGGGCCGCAACGCCCATGACTGGGTGACCTACTGGCGGGCGCGAGCGTCCTAACGGTCGACGCACTAAAATAGAACGTGTGAACGATGGCTCGCTGTCCCGGCTCGACGTGCTGCGCTTCCTAGAGCGCGTACAGGCACGAGACCTCGCTCGCACCCGCCGGTGGATCGCCGACGAGGAGCGGCGCGAGGTCGAGCGGCAGCGGGGCCTCGCCGCACGCGCGCCGGATCCTGATTGGCTGATCGAGCGCGGACTCTCGGGGCGTACCGCCGTGTACATACACAAAGGGGGCTGCTACATGGTCGGATCCAGATCGAATGGTGTCGAGCTGGACCAGGCGCTCCGAGCCCTGGCCGAGGGGATCGCCCCTTGCCCACACTGCCGCCCCGACAACGCGCTCGGATTCTTCGACTGACCTCAGGCGGCCTCGACTCCATCCTCGCCTGAACCGACCCCGAGGTGCCGAAGCAGGTCGTACCGCGAGATCCGGTAACCGCGGTTGGCCGGCAGCAGTCGCACCGGGTACCGCCCTCCGCTGGCCAGGCTGTACCCCGTCGTCCGCCCGAGGCCCAATGCCCGGTTGGCCGTTTCAAGGTCGACGGTCACCGGCAGATTCATCAACTCGTCGTGCGTCATCGCTCGCTCGTCGCTGGTCACGAACTCCCCTCCAAGGTGGTCAACACGCCCTCCTAGCCGGGGCGTTCATCGAACATAACGTATCGATAACGCTAGTGACTACGCAATACGCACTGCTAACGTGTCGATATGCACAGTCACCAAACGGCAAGCGACACCATCGCCGGGCAGGTTCGCAAGCACCGAGCCCGGCTCGGCCTCAACCGGCAGCAACTTGCAGACGAGTGCGCCCGGTTGGGTGCCGTCGACCTCACGTACGCCGCGATCACGAATATTGAGACCGGCCGCAGGAACAAGGAGGGCAAGCGACGCCGCGAGGTGACCGTCGACGAGCTGCTCGTGCTCGGCCTCGCCCTCGCAGTGCCCCCGCTCCTCCTGGTGCTTCCCCTGGGGGACGAGCAGATCGTGCCCACTGTGCCCGCGGCCGATCCGCGAGACCCCTACACCGTGTGGAAGTGGTGCACGGGCGAGGAAACGCCGACGCTCGCCGGCCCCCTCGACGGGCGCCATTACGTCGACCCCCGGCCCATCGCCGGCGACGGCCCCAAGTGGTCCGCAGCATGGGGCACGGCCGCCTATCCCGCCTCGCTGTACCCCGAGTTCGAGCGGCGGCGCGAGGCAGTCCACAGGGCGTATCTGCGCACCGAGACCGCGCAGGCAACGCGCCGCACAGACAAGGAAGGTCACAGCGCAGCAGAGACCGACTATCTGCACCGACTCGAAGAACTCGCGCGCCACATCAACGACATGAGCCGCGCGGGGCTCACGATCCCCGATCTACGACCTGACTTGATCGAGGACATGCAGGGGCTCGACATGCTCGACGACCCCGACGTCATCAACCCGAGAGGGACTGAGTGAACGGCACGATCACTAAGCGTTGCGGCTGCCGTGACGCCGACGGCAAGCAGCTCAACGGCTCTTGCACCAAGCTGAGTCAGCGCAGCCACGGCCTGTTCAGCCTCACGCAGGAACTGCCGCCCAAGAAGGGCAACGAGCGCCGCCGCTTCCGCCGCAGCGGCTACGACACCAAGACCAAGGCGCAGGCCGACCTCGACAAGGTGCGCGCGCTGCTCAACATCGCCGACGAGAGCGACATCGAGGGCCGCGCGCGTCTGGCCGACATGCTCGAAACGGTGGGGGCGAGCAAAGACCCGATCCCCGACCACGAAGAGACCCGCCGCAAGTTCGCGACCGGTCAGTCGCTCACGCAGCACATGACCGTCGGCGAGTGGCTCGAACAGTGGCTCGCCGGAAAGAAGGGGCTCCGCACCAGCGGAAAGAACCGGTACGACATCGATATTCGGGTGCACCTCAAACCGCGGATCGGGCACATCCGGCTCGACCGGCTCACCGTGGCGCACCTCGACGAGATGTTCGCCGGCATCGCCGAGACGAACATCGAGATCAACGACGCGAACATTCTGCGCCGCACCGCGCTGGACGAGCTGAAGCTGATCCCGTGGAAGGGAGTTGAGAGCCGGCGCCGCCGTAAGGCGCTGCAAGAGACCATCGACGCGATGGACCCGTTCCGCCGGATCACGGGGGTGGCGACGCAGCACCACATCAAGGCGACGCTGCGGGCCGCCCTGAACGTCGCTATCGGGCGCGGGCTGGTCATCTTCAACGCAGCCGCGCACGTCGAACTCGAAGCCGCCAAGCGGCCCAAGGCACTTGTCTGGACCGACGAGAGAATCGCCGAGTGGCTGCGGACCGGCATCAAGCCGTCCGCCTGCATGGTGTGGACCCCGGAGCACGCCGGACAGTTCCTCGACTTCCTCGCCGACACCGGCGAGCGCCTGTACGGCCTGTTCCACCTGATCACCTTCCGCGGACTGCGTCGGGGCGAGTCGGTCGGCCTGCGCCGTACCGACCGGAGCCGTGCAGCGGGAACGCTCACCGTCGCGACGCAGCTCGTGCAGGACGGTTGGGAGGTCATCGAGAACGCACCGAAGACCGACAGCGGCGAGCGCGTGGTCGACCTCGACGAGTACAGCGGGCAGGTTCTCGACGAGCAGGAACTGCGGCAAGAGGCCGAGCGCCTCGAATACGGCGAGGCATGGGTCGAGTCGGGGCGCATGTTCACCATGCCCGACGGGTCGTTCATCCACCCCGGATGGCTGACGGACTACTTCGAGCGGCTCGTCGAACTCTCCGGCCTGCCGCCGATCCGGCTGCACGACCTGCGGCACGTCGCGGCCTCGCTCATGCTCGCCGCCGGCGTCGACATCAAGATCGTGTCCGAGACCCTCGGCCACAGTGACACCCGGATCACCCGGGACATCTATCAGTCGGTCATGCCGAAGGCTGCTCGCGACGCTGCCGAGGCGACGGCCGCCATCGTTCCGCGCGGCGCGGCCCGCCTTCCTGATGAGGCGCCCGCCGAGTCGGCCGCCGATCCGCGCGTCGAGCAGGTCGCGCAGCTCGCCCTCGATCACCTCGTCGCGCAGCTCGCCGCAGTCGCCGAGCGGGACGGCCGCACGGTCGAGCAGTTGGTGCTCGACCACCTCGCCGGACGGACCGGCGAGACGGCGGCCGAGCAGGATGGCCACACCACGGCCACACACGAGGGCGCGAAGATCATCGAGTTCCGCCCCCGCAGCGCCCGGACACAGGAAAACCCCAGTTCAGACGCTGTCCAAACTGGGGTTTCGTGGAGCCCCCTGTCGGATTCGAACCGACGACCTACGCATTACAAGGTCTTTCGAGGTGCCTGCTGGACCTGCGAACCATCCCGGACAGCGTCCTGACCTGCACGTTTTTCATATCCAGCTATCTCCGAGTAGCTCTTTCTGTATCCACCTCATGTGTACGGCGTGTGTACTGGACTGCATCCGGACACGTTCTCACTATCTCGTGTGAGGTATTCATTCTGGATACTTCGCGTGCTACGCTGACGTCAGTTCAGCCCGACAGCTGAACGGCCCCAACTCGGTGTCTCACCACCGTGAAGGGGCCTAACGGATCACCTGCGACTACAGGAGACCGCCATGGCACAGTCTGCCATCGCCAAGCCCACGCTGTCCGTCGACCACCTCATGGACGCGCCCCTGCCGCAGCTCATCGCCGAGCTGCACGTCGAACTCACCGAGGCTGGCATCACCGACGCGGGGTTCACCGGCTACGCCTACGTCAGCCGCGACGAGGTAGTCGTCGCCCTCCCGCCGAACCGCTCCGAGTTCGAACACGACTGCATCGCCCGGTACTTGATCGGGTCCGTGTTCCACGTCGACGGCATGCCGCCGCTCCCCGAGGCCTTCCAGATCACGGACATGACGGCGGACGTCAACCGGGCCCACCGCGACCAGGCCGCCGAGGTCGTGCGTCAGTCCCGCGAGGGTGGTGCCGTCTGATGCCGCGCCGCAACGGAAACGTCGACCGGACCCGCGACATCTGGTCGCCGGAGTGGCTGTCGAAGCGTGACTCCCGTCGTCTCGCCACCAAGGCTCGTCGCCGGCGGTGGACGGCATGAGCGACGAGCAGGAGCGCGCACAGCGCTCGGTAGAGCGGATGTTCCCGGAGGTCGCCCGGTTCCTGGGCCAGCTGCGTCACGAGCTGCCCATGTTCGGCCCGACGGACCTGTTCGACGACGAGGGCATCACACCGGACGTGATCGTGCGCGTCGACTACGCCCTGTCCCGCGAGCAGCTGCACGCGGCGCTGATGGTCGCCTTCACGGAGATCGCCGAGGGCCGCAGCCCGGAAGACATGTCGGTCGTCGAGGTGCGCACGGAGGTCGAGGGCTACCTCGCCGGGCACGGCATCGTCGCCGTCGACAACCAGATGGCGGACGACGAGCACCACGACTTCACGGCCGAGCAGCAGCGCATCATGCAGCTGCTCGCCGAGGCCATCGAGCGCGCCTACCCGCCGCGCCGTGAACCGGACCGCGTCCAGCAGCCCGTGTACGGGGACGGCACGGTGACGGTCGAGACCCAGGATCACGGCGAGATCGTCATCGACGAGCCCAGTTGGTGCCTCGGTCACGACGACGAGCCGATCGGGTACCGGGCCGACGTCACCCATCGCGGCCCGTGGGAGGCCGCGGAGTTCGCGGGTGTGGAGTTCCTGCCAGCCGGTATCTCGTGGGCGCCGTTCTCCGAGCTGCACCCCGAGCCGTACCCGGTCGCGGACGTCTGGGAGTTCCCGCCGATGGAGCCCGAGCAGCTGCGCGACCTGGCCGCGCTCGTCGGCTCGCAGGCCGGCCGCCTGTACCGCCTCGCCAACCAGGTGGACCGACTGCGGAGGGACCAGCCGTGAAGCGGTACGTGTCCGTCCCCCGCCCGACCGAGCGCGCCGCGATCCGTGCGGCGTGCCGGTCGGCACGGCCCCTTCCCCCGGTTCCGGCGATCCTCGCCGACCTGATCACCGCCAACCGTCTCGGCGACCGGCGCGGCGTGAACCTCTGCGCCCACCTGGTCGCCCGTGTCTCTGGAGAGGTTCGGGAATGATCCCCGCGAAGTGGCTTGCCCACGTGTCGCTGGCGGCCGGCGTCGTCTTCACCGCGACCGCCGAGTACAGCCTCGCCCGTCGGCTCGGCGCCCAGGAGCCGGTGGCGGTCATGCTGCCGGTGGCCATCGACGCCTACGCCATCGCCGCATTGAAGCGGTTCCGGGCGTTCGACATCGCCCTGTCGCTGCTGCTGATGTGTGCGGCGCAGGTGTCGGCGCATCTGCTCGACTCGCACGTGATGCCCGTCAACGGCTGGCTCGTCGTCATCGTGTCGCTGCTCGTACCCGTGGCGATCTGGCGTACCCACGCGCTCGCCCGCGGCGAGGACGACGTACCAGCCGATCCGATCAAGCTGGATGACATCCAGGATGCTCCGGTCGCCACGGTCGAGCGTGTACCCGAGATGGTGCCCGTGCTCGCCCCGGCTGTACTCGCCGCCGAGGAGCCCCGTACTCGCGTATCCGTCTCTGTACCCGAGGACGACGACGAGCTTCTCGCGAACGTCCGGACCGACTTCCACGGCCAGATCCCGACGTACCGCGAACTCAAGGAGAAGTACGGCATCGGGCAAGCACGCGCCCGCCGTATCCGGTCCGTACTCGAAGGGGCGACGTCATGAAGTACCTGATCCTCGGCGCCCTGTTGGGCCTGCTGCTGGTCTTCCCGCAGCTGCTCGCCCTGGTGGGTGTCATCGTCGCAGCGATCCTCTCCAAGCCCGTTCTGGTGGCGTTCGGCCTCGGCTTGGCCGTCCGGGCTCGCCTGCCCCGCGTGCGGAGGTGGGCGCCGTGAGTGAGGCCCTCGACAAGGCCGAGGCTGCGGTGACCGAGGCGTCCGTGAACACTGCGGCCGTACAAGTCGCCCTCGCTGCGGTCGAGTTGGCGAAGCTGGCCAGCGCTCAGCACCAGGCGCCGGCCTGCCAGCACCAGGCGCCCAAGTCCACGTTCGACACCCGGAAGTGGCTGACGATCGGCGGTCTCGCCATCGTCGGCGGGTGCGTCGCCTGCGCCATGGCCCTCGCGTTCGCCCTGGCCTCCGTCGCCATCGCCATCGGCGCGACCTGCGCCACCGCCTGCCTGATCGTGCTCCGCAGCATGTGGCGCGACCTCACCAAGACCCGCTGACCAGGAGGAATCCCATGCGGAATCAGTCGACCAAAGAGCAGTTCATCCAGCTGGCGTGGAACGCCGTCAGCACCGCGGAGCGCCTGGCCGAGGACGCCCAGAAGTGGGCCCGCGGCGACGAGCGGCACAAGGCCGAGCCGATCGCCGCGACCGGCGCCCTGTTCGCAGACATCGCCCGCAGTTATGCCGCCATCGCGGCCGTGCTCCCCGAGCCGCTCCCCGAACTCCCCACCGACGGAACGGAGTACTGACCCATGGCCGAAGGCATCAAGTTCTCCGACTTCACCACCGGCGAGAAGATCCACATGGCCAGCCTGGTCCTCCGCATGGGGAAGCGCGGAATGGCCGGCCCGACCGTCGACATCTCCGACCTGAAGAAGAAGGCCGAGCGCATCGAGAAGCGCGCGGAGCGCCGCAAGAACAAGCAGTAGGTACGCCACGGGGCGCCCGTACCCGGCACAGGTACATCCGGGCGCCCCGTGTTCCGTCCGCTCAGCAGAACGACCGGAGGACACAGCATGACGGATCTTCACGTACCCGCCAACGTCGAGGAGTCAGGTGCACCCGTACCCGTCGTACTCGACAAGGAGGAGAAGCCGAGTACGCCCGCACCCGAGCCCACCGTCGAGGTACGGCCGCGTCGCCGAGTCCGTATCGACGCGCTGCGTCGCGTCGTCGTTGAGACCCGCCAGAACCCCGTGTACCGGATCGCCGTCCGCCACGGCGCCTATACCTGGGGTGGCTTCCGCATTCTGACCCGCCGTACCTGGGAGGCCCGCACCACCGCCGTGCACCACCGGTTCATGCGCATCGCCGAGGCCGCGGGCAACGAGGAGATGGTGCAGAAGTGGGAGCAGCGCGCATACGCGTACAGGTTCGCCAGGCACAAGCGGCGGATGGACCTGCTACAGCTGGCCCTCAACCTGCCGAAGGCTCTGTTCACGACGGTCGTGTCCGGCGCCGGGGTGCTGCTCGTGCTGGGCATCCTCATCGCCTGGCACAACCAGAACGTCTCCGACGTGCTCGGTCCGCTCGACGCTGTGATTCAGCTGGTGGCGTGGCTGGGGTTCCTGGTCTCCGTGATCTGGGACCCGTTCCTCTACTCGATGCCGTTCCTCGCCATGGCCGGAGCCTGGGCGGTCGGCAAGAACCAGAGGACCGCGCCCATGTGGGCCCTACCCGCCGAGGGCGACGAGCGGGACGTCGTGCCTGATGAGAACGCAATCATGCGGGCGCTCGGCAAGCTGGGCATCGCCCCGCTGAACGCCTCCATCAAGGAGGGCTGGCGGCCCCGTTGGGTGCAGCCGTCGACCCGGTCGGGGAACGGGTGGCACGCGCAGTTGCAGCTGCCTGAAGGCGTTCCCGTCGAGATGATCGCCGACAAGAAGCAGATCCTCGCGCACAACTTGATGCGCCTGCCGATCGAGGTGTGGCCGACCGAGCCGCGCGACCAGGCCGGCGTGCTCGACCTGTGGGTTGCCGACCCCGGTGTCCTCACCAAGCCGGTACCGGCCTGGCCGCTCCTGACGGAGGGCACGACCGACTTCTTCAAGGGCGTCCCTGCGGCACTCAACGCCCGCGGTGAGCAGGTCATCGGCAAGTTGATGGCCGCGAACTACTTGATCGCCGGGATCATGGGTTCGGGTAAGTCGTCGCTGGTCGTCGCCCTGCTGCTCGGCGCGATGCTCGACCCGCTGGTCGAGATCGACGTGCACGTCCTGGCGTACAACAACGACTACGACGCGATGCGGCCCCGGCTGCGGAGCCTGGTCAAGGGCGATGACGATGAGCACGTCGTTGCGGCCATGGACACGCTGCGCGCCCTGGCCGGGGAGGTGTCCCGACGGGGGCAGGAGCTGGAACGCCTCGGCACGGACACCAAGGTCACTCGCGAGATGGCGGAACGCGACCCGTCGATGCGGCCGCGGATCGTCGTGTTTGACGAGGTCCACGAGCTGTTCACGCACCGGGAGTACGGCAAGGAGGCCAAGGAACTGGCGTTGAAGGTCACCAAGAAGGCCAGGAAGACGGCCATCATGCTGATGTGGATCACCCCGGACGCTGATGCGGCGAGCCTGCCGCGCGGGATCGCCAAGACCGTGTCCCACAAAGTCGCGTTCGCGATCAACGACCACCAGGGCAACGACGCGATCCTCGGCACCGGCATGCACAAGAACGGGTACTCGGCGACCACCCTCGTCGCAGGTGAAGACCTCGGCACCGCCATGGCCGCGGGCTTCGGGAAGACTCCCGGGCTGATCCGCTCCTACTTCGTGCGGAAGGAAGCGGGCATCGACGAGGTCACCCCGGTCGTCGAGCGCGCCATGAAGGCATACAAGAACGACGAGGGCGTGTGGGAGGTGCCCACCTTCGACGTAGCCGACCCGCTCACCGACATCGCGGCCGTCCTCGGACACCAGACGAAGATGCTCACCCTGGACGTGCTGCACGGCCTCAAGGACCGCAACCCCGTCGAGTACGGCAACTGGTCGCCGCAGGACCTCAAGCGCGTTCTCGACGACGCCGGACACGGCACCTACAAGACCAACGGCGGCAAGATGCACGTCGCCCTCGACCGCATCCTCGACGCCATCGCAGCCCGCGACGACGACATCGACGACGAGGGAGGCGACGAAGACTGAGGGAGTTCTCCCTACCCGCCTCCCTACCCGCCTCCCTGTACATGACCTGCGGAAATGGCCAGTCAGGGAGGCAAGGGAGGCGGGGCCGAAGGATTGCTTAGACCCCTGGAAACGGGGTGTTGGCCTCCCCTTGGCAGCCTCCCTCCCCGCACGACAAAGCCCCCGCCTCGACTCTTGAGGACGGGGGCCTTTTTGCGTTCAGGGTCAGCTGTCGAGCGCCTCGGCACCGTGCGCCGCGGCAATGCCGTCGATACGGCGTGCGAGGTCGAAGTCCGCCTCGGTCAGCTTGTGGCCGGCGTCGTGCGTGGTGATCCCGAACCGGACCTTCCCCCACCGCAGATCGATGTCCGCATGGTGACTGATGAGCCGCTCGACGTCCGCGACGTGCACGATCATCGCTACGCCCCCGTGATACCGGATCCCGTAGCTGCGAGTGATCTCGTCACCGTCCCGCCGCCAGCCCGGCACGCCCTCCAGCGCGATCACGATCTCGTCCTCGGTCAGCGGCACCGGTACGTCAGCCACGCGTCAGCTCCCCTCGGTCACGGGTGCCAGAACCCCCTCAAGGTCCCGGCCGACCGGGGCATCCTGCCACGGCCGCATCGCCCGCTGAAGAGTCACCAACTCCCGCCGCATACGCGCCGAACGGGTCTCTACCGCGATGTCGGCCACCGTGCGGGCAATCTCCAAGGCCTGGTCCGGTTCGCCCGCCCACGCCGCCGCTGTGGCGTGCCTGGCCATGTAGACGCCGCGGTCCCGCCGTGCGGTCTCGGGGACGATGTCGAGGACCTGATCCCACAGCGACACCGCCTCGGCGCCGAGCCCGAGCCGCCCGTAGCAGGTGGCCCGCTGCACTTCGAGGTAACCGGGCGTCCGCCGGCAGGCGTTGCCCCACGGAAGGTCATCGTCGACCCGCGCGAGCAGTCCGTCCGCCTGGTCGATGAGTAGGTCGACCGCGTCACGGTCACCGGTGAGACTCGCACCGTGGGCCTGCTGCTGCATGGCCATGATCCGCACCTTCGGCACCAGGCGCCCGGCATCGTCGAGGGCGGCCTCGCACAGGTCGATGACCGCGTGCCCGTCGCCCAAGTCGGTGCGCACCTGCGCCTGGTTGACAAGCGAGTAGCCGATCAGGTGCGGGTCCCGGGAACGCATCGCGATCTCCTGAGTGACGCCCCGCCAGAAGTGCGCGCCGTCCATGTCGCCTGCGTCCTGGTAAAGCCAGCCGACGAGGGCCGCGTAGGCGGCACCGACCCGGAGCAGGCCGCGGCGGGTCTCGCCCTTCGCCGAGCGGATCAGCTTATCGATCAGCTGGTACTGCGCCGACACGGTGCCGATCAGGTCGTGCGGGCCGAGGAACATGTCGGCCCGGTAGTGGCCTTCCAGCTGCTGTTGGAAGTAGTCGATCAGGGCGGGGTCGACGTGCTGCGGGGCGACCGGTCCGGCGACGAGCGCGGCGGCAGTGACGGACACGAAAGCTCGGCGCTTCACATCAGCCTCTTCGTGGTGCTCGGGCCGGATCCACCCGGGCGGAATGGTGAATCCGAGATCTTCGGGCCATCGGTCGAGCGCGTCGTGCAGAACAATCGCGGTCTCTTCCGCCGGCCAGCCGGGGCGGTCGCCCTCCCATCGCCGCCAGGTGCGAGCGGACACGGTGAACTGGCGGTCATCGAGGAGGTGTTGCCCGTGCTCGGTCAGCTTGGCTGCGGCCTGCTCGACGGTTCGCCAGCCAGCCCGGAGCCGTGCGGCCCTCAAGGCGTCGTTGCGGCCCATGCGCCCAGTCTGAGGTGTCATCGCGCCCGTTCCCGGCCATGGCCGCAACGTGGCCACGGATGGCCACAGCACGGCCTAGTTGCGTCTCAGCGTGCCCAACCATCATCGCGGTGTGAATACGGGACGTGCACGGAACGCGACAGAAGACGGTGCGGCAGAGGTCGAGAAACTCCCGCCGGACGTAGAGACCATGCGCGCCACCGGGCACCGGGCACTCGCCCTTGCCGCCCCGTCCACCGCGATGGACGTCACGCTGCTCATCTCGCAGCTGCGCGGGCACGTCGAGCTGATGGTGACCGAGGTCGAACCCCTCGCCGCCGAACATGCCGCCAGCCTGCCGGGCGCGCTCGCCGCGGCCTGCCTGGGCGAGGCTCGCCGCAAACTCGACGCCGGCGCAGAGATCCGCCCCCTCGCCTCCGCACGGCTCGCCTACGCCCGCCGCCTGGCCCGCGTCCTCGGCGCGCTGTGCGACCACCACCGCAACCTCGGCGGCACGGCATGACGGAACGCCCACACATCTGCCGCTACTGCGACGAGCCGATCGCCGACCCTGACGACGCCGTGCACCTCTGGCACGAGGAGGGCATGAGTGGACCGGGGCGGGACGTGTGGGCACACCGCGAGCACGCCGACCTCATCGAGCCGGACACCGCGCTGGTCCGGATTCTGGCCCGCGTTCTGATCGCGAAGGCCGCGCGGTCGGGCGACTGAGCCGGCGGCCGTCCCGCCTCCCCCGACGGGACGGCCGCCTCACGAACTCCCGCCCCTGTACCCCGTGAGCACGTCGGGGCGGGAAGGACGAAGCCCCGACCAGTTGGTGCATCCCGGTCGGGGCTTCGCTACGTCGAGGGGCGGGTGCAGGTACCGCTCGCCGGAAGTCGGTCCGGGTCATGGTGGTCCTTGCGCGGTGGTTGAAGCCGCGTTTCACACCCGCCCAGAGCGCCGGTGACCGGCGAGGTACCGGCGCCGTCTGGGGGCGCCGGCCGGGGACCCCGCCCTGGAGGGAAAGGGGATCCCCAGCCGGCACACGGCCGCGGCCAGGACACGCGGCCATACGGGCAGGTGCTGCCGCCGGTCCCGGAAAACGGGTAGCACTCCAGCGGCTCGGGGTCATCACTCCCCGACACACAAACCCGCAGGTCGGAGGCTTAGAAGACAGGTGCCGAGAGGCCGGTCCCGCCCAGCTCGACGACACTCGCGGGGTATCGGGCCGCCGTGAACGCGAGGTAGCCGTACACCTGGAGGCGGACCGTGAGCGTGCCCGAACCGACTTCCGGCATGACCCGGGAGCGGATGCCCGACTCGTACAGGATCAGATCCGACGCCCGGAGCACGTGGATCACGTCCTCGTTCGTGCCCGCGCCGAGCGTGGTCGGCAGACTCGGATCCGTGACTACGGGAAGCCCGTGCATCTGGCCCACCACCTGCTCGGCAGCCACGGCCCCCAGCGTGGCAACCGCGTTCTGCGGGTTACCGGCCTGCGGCACCACCAGGGGGCGGCCGGCCGAGTCGGATGCTGCGAGGAACCACGCCCAGCGCCGCGGGTGCATCACGATCACCGTGGGGGCCATGAAACGCAGCGTGTGCACGCGCTGGACCGCGTCGGCGAGCTTCGAGTAGATCCCGGCCACGGTCGGCGAACCCGTCGTGTAGGCGATCGTCGTGATCCCGGACGTGCCGCGGACACCGGTCACCTGGCCCGAGGAACCCGAACCGGAGATGACCTGCAGATCCAGCTTCGTCGCATAGTCGGCGACCAGGTCACGGAAGATGACCTCGTCGAACGACACCGGGGACTGGTCGAGCAACTGCACGGCCACGTCCTGCTGGCCAGCGATCGTGCGCACCGGGGCGTTGATGAACGTGTCGGTCGCGTCGGTCTCCTGGACCGCCGCATTGTCCGCGGTCTGGACGGCGGTCGCCGAACCCGTCGCCACCTTCGGGATGTTGATGGAGTCGGTGCCGGCTGGCATCGGCTGGTTGTTGACGACGTTCGCATACGCCCGACCGGCACGGGCCAGCGTGAGGAAGTCGTTCATCAGCCACAGCGGCGGGACCGCGTACCCGCCGTTTCCGTCCGTGCGGTTGAGGTCGCGATACTCGGGGCCCTCGTTGACGTCCTGGGCGTGCCGGCGCAGACGGTCGATGGCGGAGCCGTCGTCATCCTGGCCCAGACGCACCCGCGCCAGGTCCTGAAAGTACGAGGCTCGCGCGCCTCGCCCGTAGGTGCGCGGCTCGTTCACGGAAAGACCGGAGCTGGCCCGACGGACCGCAGCGGCACCGTCCGTGGCGCTGTCGCTCCTGGTCTGCTCGTCCTCAAGCTCCTCGATGCGCTCGTCGATGCCGCTGATGCGGCCCGACAGTTGCTCGTACCTGATGGTCTCGGCTGCCGTGAGACTGGCGTCGCCGCGCGACTCGACAGCCGACACGAGCGCAGACCGCTGGTCGACGTACTCCCGGCGCCGTTCGCGCAGACGGGAAAGGCTGGATACAGCCATGGAAAACCCCTGGTGGGTGTGCGCATCGGCGTACCCAGTGCCAGGGCTTCGGCGGTGCTGGATTGACGTGGTGTCGTCCAGTGCCAGGACTCGCTCAGTACATCTGCGCGGCCAGTGCCAGGCCTGCCAGCAACCCCCAGTGCCAGGGGTATTGCTCAGATGGAGCTGCGATCAAGAGTACGACCCAACCCCCCTCGCCCACAACGCCCGAATTCGGGGCCGCCCAGAGACATCGCGCCGTAATTTGAGGCCATTCAATGATCTTGAGCCCCTGTGGATTCGGGCCCGGGGGGAGAGGGGATTCAGGTGGGGGCGGGGTCAAACCATGATCAAATCAAAAAACGGACATCTCGGTCACGCAGGCCTCTGACCTGCGATTTCACCGCTTTTCGAGGAGATCGCAGCCCGTTCGGTGCTCGACGCGCTGGTCGATGGTTCCTGCGGTGCCCAGGCGCAGCTCGGCAGGCCCTCCGCACCGTGGACAGGTGGGGTCGATGGCGTATTGGGCGACGAGGGCGAGGAGGGCGGCGAGTTGGCAGGACTGCGCCATGGGTGCCCCGACGCGTCGGGGCTCGCCGGCCTGCCTGGCTTCGGTCTTGCGGACGCGTCGCGGCCGGGCCCCGGTGGCACCGATCCATCGGGAACGCGCCATGAGTTCGGCGTTTCTACGCTGCTTTGCTGCTTGCTGCTGCTCGTGCCTTGCCAGCCGTCCACTGTCGGTGGTGGTGGTGGTGGTGTGGGTGGTAGTGGTGGTGGTCTGTTCGCTCATGCTGCTGTCTCCTCGTCGGGTAGTACGAGGTGGGCGCACTGCCCACCGTGTACGTCGTTGCACTGGGGTAGGCGTGGTGCTCGGCAGAGCCAGGCGCCGCACCCGCGCACGCAGGGCCTGCCCTTGCCTGCCTTGAGTGGGGCGTCGCACACGGCGCACCGCCGCTGTATGCGCCTCACGCCTGCGCCTCGTCACTCGTGTCCGTCTGCGCCGTACCTGCGTTGCCGTCTGCCCCATGCAGGTCGGTAGGTTCCTGCTGCCGGGAGGCTTGGTTGCGGAGCTTCTGTGCGTGCCTGGCTGCGAGCCCTCGTCGTCGTGCTGCTGCCAGTTCGGCGCGCTGTCTCAGCATGTTCTCCGTGCGCCGCTTGGCCGCCTGTATGCGGGCCCTGACCGCTTCCTCAACGTGGGACGTCACGGTTCCTCCGGGTGGGTGGCTGGGGTGGGTTGACGTACATCTACGGGGCGGGGATGGACGTGGCCTGAGGCCCGGTTGCCGGGTGGCGGGTGGTGGGTTGTGGTGGGTTATCTGAAACTCCCACACGCACACACATGGAAGGTTTTAAGCAGACCCACCACAACCCACCACTCTCTAGGCGTTGTTGCAGGTCAGGCAGCATCGTCTTCCTCCTCGCCTGCGAGCATGAGCCCGAGCCAGACGGCCCCGATGTTGCGTGACTTCTTTTCGAAGCCGCGGGCTTTCATGGAGGCTGCGAACGCGACCTCCGTTCCGACTTCGTCGGCCTTGATTCCGGCGTGGTGGCACCAGGTGGACCATGCGCTGTACAGCTCGCGTGAGCGCACGACGGCGTGCTGATTGGTGAGGGTCCGCTCGGCCAGGAAGCGGCCGAGTGTGTCGCTGTCGGCCTTGTACTGCTCGGTTCGGATCCGCACCGCGTCCGGCGGGTTGAGCCCCTGCTGCTGGTACTGCAACCATCCGTCGTAGGCCCAGGCGAGTACGGCCGGCGCCGCCTGCTTCAACCTCTCGGGCAGTTCGCCGTCCCGGTCCTCCTCCGGGATGACGACGTCGAACGGCACGACGAGGATGCGCCGCCACACGGCCGGATCGTCGCCGCTGACAGCTGGCAGATGGTTCGTCAGCATGACCAGCGTGTGCGACGGGTCGAAGGTGATCGGGTTCTTGTGCATGTAGTTGGCTTCGATCGGGTCGCCGCCGACGAGGCGCTTCATGGTGGCCTCGGCGAACTTGCGGCCCTTCTCCGTCTCGGAGCAGAAGGCCAGACGGGCGCCACGCAGCCGCATCTTGAACGAGCCGTGCCGCTCGTTCTTGGACTCCATCAACAGGGCTGGGTCGACCTCGATGCAGTAGTCCCCGAACGCGGCGATCATGGCGTCTCGGATGGTGCCTTTGCCGTTGGCGCCGGTGCCGGTAAAGATCGGCATGACATGCTCGGTCTGCTTGCCGAGCATGGCGTAGCCGAAGAGCCGCTGCACGAACGCGCGGACTTCCTCGTCGGGCAGGATGCGCTTGAGGAACGTCTCCCACTCCTCGTTCGGCGCATCGCCGATCTCGGCCCCTGCAACCTTCGTGATCAGGTCGTTGCGGTCGTTCTCCTTGATGGATCCCTCGTGCAGATCGACGGTCCCGACGGGGGTGTTGAAGAAGTACGGGTCGGCGTCCAGTGCGCGCGATGCTGTTGAGATGGGCTTCAGTGCGCTGGCCAGCTCAAGCATGCCCTTGACGCCTGAGGCACTCTCGGACTTCTTCACGTCGGAGTACAGGGCGTCGCGCTCGGGACCCTTGGCCAGGCCGAGGACTTCGGTGAGCGCCCGTTTCGTGGTGGCGATGGCCGCCTCGACGTCGATGCGCTCCTCGTCGAGCTTCCAGCGGGCGCCGTCCCAGTGGTGCCAGCCGATGCCGTGGACGAACCGCAGCGCGTTGGCGTGCTGTTCCAGGAAGCGCTCAGCCATGCCGAGGTGACCACCGTGGGAGTTCCGTGGCAGTGGCACGACGCGCAGCCGGGGAGTTGCGGCCGGCTGACTGTATGGCTCGGTCACGCAGCCACCCCCCGTCCGGCTGAGGCCACGGTGCGCATGGCCTCGCCCTCGTTCAATCCGACTTGGACAGCCGCCGAGATCAGCTCGGCCTCGACGTCCGCGGCGGCGAGATGCCCGTCTCCTACGTGCGCCCATGCCTTGCTGGCGGCCCAGTACAGCTTCGAGTTCCGCTCGCCCTGGGGGGCCGAGAGAACGACGTTGACGAGCCCTTCGAGCGCACGGCTCGACTGTCCCTCGCGGGGTTCGTACCGGTGCTGCTGACGTACGGGCGGAGCCGGGGGGAGCATCAGCTGCAGCAGTTCGTCAGGGGCGGGCTGAGGGTCGACGTACCCGACCTTGGGGTGAAACGCGTACTCACCGGCACGCCCCGTGCTGCCCGGTCCGACGACGTACCCACCGGTTCCGCGAATGTCGACGCCGGGCCCGAGGCGACCGGCCGAGTTCGGCACAGCGATTCCGTCGGGGACGGTCAGCCACAGGTGGAAGCCACCGGAGGGCGTGCAGATGGTGACAGTCTGCGGGATCTCGAAGCCGTGCTCGAAGGCGAGCCGGTTGACGGTGGCGACTCCGTCGACGCCGTTCTTCCGGTCTAGGTCGAGACCGACGAGGCGCCCGCGGCAGGCGATCAGGTAGCCGACTGCTTTCGGGGCGAGCAGGAACAGGCGACGTACATCAGCCGCGTTGGTGGTGGCGTCGTACACGCCGTGTCCGGGCTGGCCGCACTCGCCTTTGCAGCTGTGCCCCTTGTCGTGCGGGGAGGGGATGGCGGGCGTCTTGTTGATGGTGGTGGGCGCTACGGCGTAGCCCTGGGCTGCGGCCCGGAGGGCGTTGTCGAGCGCCTTGTCGTGGTTGCTCATGCCTGCACCTCTCGGTGTGCGGGCCAGCCGGGGCCGGGCGGGAATTCGGGCAGGCCTTTCAGGGCGCGCGGAGTGTGGGCCGGGCAGCGGAAGCCAGGCAGGTAGCGGCGGATTCCGTTCTCGTCTCGGCAGTACCGGGACTCGATTCCGACCCAGTGGCCGCACTGCGTCGACGAGGGCTGTGCGCTGTCGCTCATGCCGCCCCCTTGAATTCAAGGCGGTAGGTGACTCCGCATGGGGCGCGGCGTTCGCCGAGGCCGACGTGCCTGTGCCAGTCACGGCAGCTCGGACAGCGCGCGGCGAACTCCAGCCGGCCGGATGTCTGGACGGGTACGGGTCGGGCGACGGGCAGTGCGTTGTCCGAGGGCTGCGGTACGGTGGCAACAGACCTGCCGCCGCCCGCTGCTTGGTCTTCGCGATCCCCGGGAGTTAGGGCCTCTCGGGGATCGTTGCTGTTCCGGGTCATCTCAGGCCGCCTCGCCGCCGGTCTGCACGGTGTGGGCTTCGAGGAACCTCTCGATGCTGCTCCGCCGGTACTTGATGCGGCCCCCCTTGCCGGCGGACTGCTTGATGTAGTCGGGCCCCATGTCCATCCATCGCCATTTGGCGAGCGTCTGGGTGCTGAATCCGTACTCGGCGTGCACCTCTTTCGGTGTGAGCAGTTCGTCCGTGTTGCCCACCTGTGCGACTTTCCCTGCCATCACTTTCCTCTGCTAGGTATTCAACTTAACTACCAAAGTAGCTACAGTGATCCCATGACAGAGACGACAGTAGCACCCAGGAAGTCGGAGTGGACACCCCCGGCTAATACCCTGTGGGACATGAGCGATGAGCAGCGCAAGGCCAGGCCAGCGACCCAGTACGGCCCGACTGCGGGAACGGTCGCCGAGAACGTTCAGCGGCTCAGGAAGCGGCGGGAGCTGTCCATCTATCAGTTGTCGGCGCTGCTCCGGAAGGCTGGTCGTGCGATCACTCCCGCAGCTGTGGGCAAGATCGAGCGGCAGCAACGGCAGGTGACTGTCGACGACCTGATGGCACTCGCTACCGTCCTGGGCGCTTCGCCTCAGGCTCTGCTGCTGCCGCTGCGGGACGACCCGGCAGAGACCATCGAACTGACGGGCGCCGGAACAGTTCCTGCGGATGCGGCGTGGGTGTGGATGCCGCCGGCCGAACAGCCGCTTCGGATGCCTGCGGGCATCGACCCGAATACGGCGCTGCTTGAGTTCGTCCTGGCGAACTGG
This sequence comes from Streptomyces prunicolor, assembly GCF_045162825.1. NCBI lineage: Bacteria > Bacillati > Actinomycetota > Actinomycetes > Kitasatosporales > Streptomycetaceae > Streptomyces > Streptomyces prunicolor. The sequence continues at coordinate 5,000,799 of NZ_CP108676.1, forward strand.
CCGCCGAACGCATACCGACGGATGCGGGATGTCCTCCTCGGCCGCCTGGACGCGCTGGCTTACGAGGATGCGGACGGAGCCCGCCGACGGGATTCCGCGCGCCGGCTGGCCGCCAGCCGCCAAGACCCGCCGATCGGTGAGTTCGTGATGCGCGACGAGGGCGAGGGGGACACTGATGGCCCGGGTATGGATTGAGGACCGCGCCACCCACGCCGACTACCAGGAGGCGTTGGAGAAGTGGCAGGCCGCCAAGCGAGAGGGCAGCAAGCGGCAGCCCCCGGGGCGGTGGCGAGTCCGCTGGTACGGCCCGGACGGTAAGGGCAAGGCGAAGACGTTCCAGAAGCTGCCGCAGGCCGAGGCGGAAGTGCACGCCATCACGGCTCGGCTCGACAAGGGCTCGTACCGTGACCCGAAGTCGGGGAAGGCTGCCGTCAAGGTCGTTGCCGAAGAGTGGTTCTCGTCGAAGCGGAAGATCGGCCGGACGACGCGCCACGACTATCGGGAGCTGCTCGACAACTACGTGATCCCGAAGTGGGGTGACTGGCAGGTCGCGGCCATCCAGTGGGAAGACGTCTCCGCCTGGCTGACCGAGCTGTGCACCCAGCCGGGGAAGTCCGGTCGAATACTCGGGCCGCAGCGCGTCATCAAGACCTACCGGGTGTTCTCGATGGTCATGAAGCACGCCGTGTTCTCGAAGCGGATTTCCACCAGCCCGTGCCACGACCACGACCTGCCGCGGCCGGACGACGAGGACGAGCACGTCTACCTCACTTACGACCAGCTGGAGCGCCTGGCGCTCGCGGCCGGCGAGTACCGGCTCCTGGTCCTCACCCTGGGGTACTGCGGCATCCGTTGGGCCGAGGCGTCCGCCATCAAGGTCGGCCGCCTGCTGGTCCCGAAGCGCCGGATACGGATCGTGCAGAACTACACCGACGTCAAGGGCGAGTTGGCGCTCGGGCCGGTGAAGAACCACGAGAAGCGGTCGGTGCCGCTCCCCCGGTCGTTCGCCGACGAACTCGGCACACTGGCCCGGCCTCGGCGTGCGGATGACCTACTGTTCACGGCCCCGGAGGGCGGGCCGCTGCGGTACGCCAACTTCCGGGCCCGGATCTTTGATCCCGCCGTTAAGGCGGCCGGCCTGGAAGGCATGGGGGTAACGCCCCACAAGCTGCGGCACACCGCGGCCTCGCTCGCCATCGCGGCCGGCGCCGACGTCAAGGTCGTGCAGACCATGCTCGGGCACAAGGATGCGGCGATGACGTTGAACGTCTACGGCCACCTGTTCCCGGATCGCCTCGACGAGGTGGCGGACGCGCTCGACGCGGGCCGAAAGGCCGCACTGGCGTTGGCGGATGCGTCGCTCGCTCTGGCGTAGCGATCAAAGCAGCATGTACAAAATGTGTATGGGCCCCGGTCTGGATCTTGACCGGGGCCCATCGCGTTTCTGCCTTTGACCTGCAACTTTCCCTCTGAGCCCCCTGTCGGATTCGAACCGACGACCTACGCATTACAAGTGCGTTGCTCTGGCCAACTGAGCTAAGGAGGCCTGCGTGTGCGCGGCGGCGCGCGCGATCACGTGCCCGTGCAGTGTACCCAGGTCCCCGGCGCCCCCTGTCGAAAATTTCCTCGAAGTTCACATGGGCTCAGGTACTGACAGACCAGGCAAACGCCAGGTACCGTCCTGACCCAGTTCACTCGCGTGGACTACACCACCACCTTCCTACAACGGATCGTCCGGCACGTTCCTGCCGGTAGAAGGGGGCCCTTCATCATGGCCACTGTTTCGTTCGACAAGGCGACCCGGATCTACCCGGGCACCGAGAAGCCCGCCGTAGACGGTCTGGAGATCGAGGTCGGGGACGGCGAGTTCCTCGTCCTCGTCGGTCCCTCCGGCTGTGGCAAGTCCACCTCGCTCCGGATGCTCGCGGGGCTCGAGGACGTCAACGCCGGCGCCATCCGCATCGGTGACCGCGACGTCACGCACCTGCCGCCGAAGGACCGGGACATCGCCATGGTGTTCCAGAACTACGCGCTGTACCCGCACATGACGGTCGCCGACAACATGGGCTTCGCGCTCAAGATCGCCGGCGTCAACAAGGCCGAGATCCGCCAGAAGGTGGAGGACGCGGCGAAGATCCTCGACCTGACCGACTACCTGGGCCGTAAGCCGAAGGCGCTCTCCGGCGGTCAGCGCCAGCGTGTCGCGATGGGCCGCGCCATCGTGCGTGAGCCGCAGGTCTTCCTCATGGACGAGCCGCTGTCGAACCTCGACGCCAAGCTTCGCGTCTCGACCCGTACGCAGATCGCCTCGCTCCAGCGCCGCCTCGGCATCACCACCGTCTACGTCACCCACGACCAGGTCGAGGCCATGACGATGGGCGACCGGGTGGCCGTACTGAAGGACGGTCTGCTCCAGCAGGTCGACTCGCCCCGCAACATGTACGACCGCCCCAAGAACCTCTTCGTCGCCGGCTTCATCGGCTCCCCCGCCATGAACCTGATCGAGGTCCCGATCACCGACGGCGGCGTGAAGTTCGGCAACTCGGTCGTCCCGGTCAACCGCGAGGCCCTCAAGGCCGCCTCCGACAAGGGCGACCGCACGGTCACCGTCGGCGTCCGCCCCGAGCACTTCGACATCGAGGAGCACAACGGCGAGGCCGCGAAGTCCCTCACGAAGGACTCCGAGGACGCCCCGGCCGGTCTCGCCGTCTCCGTGAACGTCGTCGAGGAACTGGGCGCCGACGGGTACGTCTACGGCAGCGCCAAGGTCGACGACGTCCTCAAGGACCTGGTCGTCCGCGTCAGCGGCCGCTCGGTGCCGGAGAAGGGTTCCACGCTCCACGTGGTCCCGCGTCCGGGCGAGATCCACGTCTTCTCGACCTCCACGGGCGAGCGCCTCACCGACTGATCAGAACTCACCGACTGATCAGAACTCACCGACTGGTCAGATCCCACTGACGGATCAGGTCTCACCGGCTGATCAAGTCTCATCCGCCGATCAGATCTCACCGACTGATCAAACGTTCGAGGAAAGGGCCCCGCGGTTCGCCGCGGGGCCCTTTCCGTTGCGCATCGCCCCCGGACCACGCCCGGCCCTGTCGACAAATACCCCGGCAGACCCGTCATTTCGAGCAGTGTTCGTCAACGCCCTACCCAATTCGAGGCACCGATCCATCCCCCGAATTGGTGACTAAATGTCGCCAAATCATTACCGGACGCTACCCTCACACGCGTGAAGCACTCCAATAACCAACAGCCGCGACGCGGCCGGGGCCCCGCCCGCCGGGTCGGCCGCACGCTCGCCCTCGTCCTGCCCGTCGTCATGGTGCTCTCCGGAACCCTCGCGGTCACCCGGGTCAACTGGTCGGGGAGCCCCTCCAGCTCGATGCTCACCGCGACGGACGTCACGGCGGCCGGAGCCTCCTCACGGGCCGCCGCACGCGCCCCGCAGGACATCCTGCGCGACCAGCTCATGACCGAGCTCCAGGACAAGAACCCCGGCGTCGTCCTGACGCACCTCCAGGAGGCGGTGAACGGCCACCCGTCGCTCGCCACCCACTGCACCTCCATCGCCCGCGCACTGGGCCGCGCCGCGGTCCGTATCTACGGCGCCGCCCGCGCCCAGTCCTACGCCCGCCCCGTGTGCGACACCGCGTTCGCCTCCGGGGTCATGGCCGCGCACAGCTGACCGGAGCCGGTGCCCGCAGGAGCAGGTCGGAGTAGGAGGTCGGTAACGGCTGATTAAGGAACGGTTGCAGCCGAAAGACACGGTGGGGCCGCCACGTACAGTTCGGGTCATGAGCGATCCGAACGCCACGTCGCGCCCCACCCAAGCCGTGATCCTGGCCGGTGGCCAGGGATCCCGGCTGCGCCCGTACACCGACGACCGGCCCAAGCCGATGGTCGAGATCCCCGGCACGGGGACGCCGATCATCGGCCATCAGCTCGTCTGGCTCGCCGAGGAAGGCGTGACCGACGTCGTCGTCAGCTGCGGGCATCTCGCCGAGGTGCTGCAGGACTGGCTGAAAACAGCCGATCTGCCCGTCGATGTGACCACGGTCGTCGAGACGGAGCCGCTGGGCCGCGGCGGCGGCCTCAAGTACGCCGCCGCGCACCTGCCCCGGCCGGACAGCGCCTGGTACGCCACCAACGGGGACATCTGGACCCGGTTCTCGCTGCGCGACATGGCCGACTTCCACACCGAGCGCGATGCCGTCGCCACGATCGCGCTGGCTCGGCCGCGGATTCCCTGGGGGGCCGTGCAGACGGACGGCTTCGGGCGGGTCACGGACTTCATCGAGTCGCCGCCGACGCAGTACGCGATCAATGCGGGGGTGTACGTCTTCTCGCCCGAGTTCGCCGGGTTGTTGCCGGAGCGGGGGGATCACGAGCGGACGACGTTCCCTCACCTTGCTCGTGAGCGGCGGTTGGCCGGGTTCCCGATTCCTCAAGGGGCTTACTGGCGGGCCATCGATACCGCGAAGGATCTGCGGGAAGCCGCCAAGGAGCTTGCTGCGCTGGGGCGTTGACGGTCAGTCAGGTTGTGTTGCGGGTGCCGGTCCGCTGTGGCTGGTCGCGCCCCGCGGCGGAGCCGCTAATGTCACAGCCCCGCGCCCCTAGAGACAAAAGGCAAAACCGTGGGCCCGCACTCGACAAGTGCGGGCCCACTTCCTGCTCCTCGGAGGTCAGCCGGTGGGCGACCGCGTCAACAAGCCCCCCACCGGCCCAGCTACCCCAACAGGCCGCCCACCAGGCCCGGCTGGCCGGAGGAGGATGAACCCCCGGTGCTGGAGCCGCCGTTGGAGCCGGTGCCGCCGCTGGTGCCGCCGCTGGACGTGGGTCCGGAGGTGGTGCTCGGGGCCTGCCCGGCCGGGGAGGACTGCTGGGGCTGGGTGCGGCCCGCGGTGCCCTGGGTCTGGCTGGGGGCGCCGCTGGTGGCCGTACCGGAGGAGGAGCGGGTCGCGCCCGGGGTCGTCGCGGCGCCCGACGGCTTGGCCGAAGTCGCGTGCTGGGACGGGGACTTGGACGCCTTCGGGCTGCTGCTGCGACCCTTGGTCGGTTCGCCGGGGAGCGGGGTGCCCGGCAGTTCGTTGCGCGGGGCCTCGCCGGGGCCGGGGACGACCACGCGGCTGGAGTCGCGGACCGCGCCGCCGAGCAGCGAGCCGACCAGCAGGGTGAGGCCGATGGAGACGGCCGTGATGAGGGCGCCGCGGCGCAGGACGTAGCGGCGCAACTCCCAGATGTCCACGCGGGGTCCGAGGCGGCGCCAGGCGCTGCCCGCGAGGCGGCCGTCGATGGAGTACACGGGGGCGCCCGCGATGATCAGCGGGGACCAGGCGGCGAGATAGATGATGTCGGGCGCGTCGTAGGCCGGGACGGTCTTCCAGCTGACCGTGACGATCAGGGCCGCCGAGAGCAGCGCGCCGAAGATCGCGGCGACCCGCTGCCACAGGCCGAGGATCGTGAGGACGCCCACGATGACCTGGGCGAAGGCGATGACGAGTCCGGAGCCGACCGGGTGCTGGAGCGCGAACTGCCGTAGTGGCTCGGCGACTTCCCACGGGTGCAGGGTGTTGAGCCACTTGACCATGGAGCCGCGCTTGCCGCCGTCGAAGTAGACGGGGTCGCACAGCTTGCCCATGCCGGCGTAGATGGAGATGAAGCCGAGGAAGATGCGGAGCGGGAGGAGGACGACCCCGAGGTTCATCCGGCGGCCCGGGTAATAGGCGTGCCGTACGGGCTCGTTGGGGTTGCGTCTGGTGCGGCGCTCGCTTTCCGTGCCCTCGAAGTCCTCGAACTCCCCGTCCCCGTAGGCGGGTTCGTCGTAGACGCTGCCCACCGTCCGCATGGGCGGCAGGAGTCGGGTCTCGCCGGTGTCGTGATCGCCGCCGCGCTGGGCGCCGACGAGCGGGGTCTCGATGGTCTGCGCGGTCAGGTCGCCGTCGTAACCGCCGCCGTCGATACGGGGGATGACCTGCGTGGCTCCGGCGTCGCCGACCGGTTCGTCGCCGTGGCGGACGCCCGTGCCGCGCACGGCCTGGAGCAGCCGGTGGGCGCCGGTGTCGTCCGGTGCGGACTTGCCGCTCCAGACGACGGGCCGGCGACGCGCGCCGCCGGCGGGGATCCGGCCGGGGGCCTCGGTGGCGCTCAGGTGCCGTGCGATCCGCGGCGACGGGGGACGCGACGAGGCGCCCAACTGCACGCGGAAGCTCGCATGATTGACGATGATCTGCGCCGGATCGCTCGGCACCTTCACCATGCTCAGCGCGGGAGCGTCGTCGAAGCCCGACGGGCCGTCCCCCGTGGGTGTGCGGGGTGTTCTGGTGTCCACACTCATCTAACCGAGTGACGTGTGTTTAGGACACTGCTTTGACTCGCCGGAAGTGTCCGGACCGCGTCAAGCGGGTGCCCGGCGCCCAGATTGCCCCGAGTGGGGGACGGTGCCGAACGCCCGTTCAGGAGCGCTTGCGTGCCGCCTCGTAGAGCACAATGCCCGCCGCCACACCGGCGTTGAGGGATTCCCCGCCGCCGGGCATCGGGATGCGGACCCTGAAGTCGCAGGTCTCGCCCACGAGTCGGGACAGGCCCTTGCCCTCGCTGCCGACCACGATGACCACCGGGCCTTCCAGCGCGGCGAGTTCACCGACCTCGGTGTCACCGTCGGCCGCGAGACCGACGATCGCGAGGCCCGCCTTCTTGTACGCCTCCAGGGCGCGCGTCAGGTTGGTGGCGCGGGCGACGGGCGTACGGGCGGCGGCGCCGGCGGACGTCTTCCAGGCACCGGCCGTCATGCCGGCCGCGCGCCGCTCGGGCACGAGGACGCCGTGCCCGCCGAAGGCGGAGGCCGAGCGGACGATCGCGCCGAGGTTGCGCGGGTCGGTGACCCCGTCGAGGGCGACGATCAGCGGGTCCTCGCCCTTGTCGTAGGCCGCGTTGGCGAGGTCCTCGGCGTGCGCGTACTCGTAGGCCGGGACCTGGAGGACCATGCCCTGGTGGTTGAGGCCGTTCGTCATGCGGTCCAGCTCGGGGCGGGGGGCCTCCATGAGGTGGATGCCGCCGCGCTCGGCGACGAGCTGGAGCGCCTCGCGCACCCGCTCGTCGTTGTCGATGAACTGCTGGACGTAGAGCGTGACCGCCGGGACGCCCTCGCGCAGCGCCTCCACGACCGGGTTGCGTCCGACGACCATCTCGGACGTGCCCTTGCCGCCACGGCCGCGCGGCGCGGGACGGCGCTGGACCTGCTTGGCCTTGGCGTTGGCGACGCGGTTCTTCTTGTGGCCCTTGCGCGCCTCGGCGGGCGGGGTGGGGCCCTTGCCTTCGAGACCCCTGCGCCGCTGGCCGCCACTGCCGACCTGCGCGCCCTTCTTGCCGGACATGCGGCGGTTGTTGGCTGCCATGACCTACCTGTCTGTGTGACCCGTCTGGGGGTGTGGTGCGTACGTACGTCTATGCAGTGTGCCGCCCGGAGGGCCGGGCGGCACAGTCGATCTTCGTTGACCGGGTGCGATCGGGGTGGGTTCAGCGGGGGCCGAGGGTCCAGCGCGGGCCTTGCGGGCCGTCCTCGATGGTGAGTCCGGACTGGTTGAGCTGGTCCCGGATGCCGTCGGCGGTCGCCCAGTCCTTACGGCCCCGGGCGGCCTCGCGCTGGTCGAGAACCATCCGGACCAGGGTGTCCACGACACCGTGCAGGTCCTCGCCGCGGTCGCCGCCCTCGCCGACCCAGTGCGGGTCCAGCGGGTCTAGCCCGAGCACCCCGAGCATGGCCCGCACCTCGGCGAGCCGCGCCACGGCGGCTTCCTTGTCGTCGGCGGCGAGGGCGGAATTCCCCTGCCGGACCGTGGTGTGTACGACGGCGAGCGCCTGCGGGACGCCCAGGTCGTCGTCCATCGCCTCGGCGAAGGCCGGCGGCACCTCGGCGGCGGGCTCGACGACTCCCCCGGCCTTTTCTACGACCCTTTGCACGAAGCCCTCGATCCGCGCGAACGCGGACTCGGCCTCGCGCAGGGCCTCCTCGCTGTACTCGATCATCGAGCGGTAGTGCGGGGTGCCCAGGTAGTAGCGCAGGACGATCGGCCGCCAGCGCTTGACCATCTCGGAGACGAGGACGCTGTTGCCGAGCGACTTGGCCATCTTCTCGCCGGCGATGGTCACCCAGGCGTTGTGCAGCCAGTACTGCGCGAAGTCGTCGCCGTAGGCCTTGGCCTGGGCGATCTCGTTCTCGTGGTGCGGGAAGATCAGGTCGAGGCCGCCGCCGTGGATGTCGAAGGCGGGGCCCAGGTACTTGTGCGCCATCGCCGAGCACTCCAGGTGCCAGCCGGGGCGCCCGCGGCCCCACGGGGTCTCCCAGTCGGGCTCGCCCGGCTTGGTCGCCTTCCACATCGCGAAGTCACGCGGGTCGCGTTTCCCGGTGATGCCGTCCTCCGTGGGCTGGCGCAGGTCGTCGATGTCCTGGTTCGACAGCTGGAGATAGTCCGGGTACGACCGCACGTCGAAGTAGACGCTGCCGTCGGCCTCGTACGCGTGACCGCGCTCGATCAGCCCGCGCATCATCTCGATCATCTCGGGGACGTGGCCGGTCGCCCGCGGTTCGTACGTCGGCGGGAGGCAGCCGAGTGCGCTGTAACCGTCGTTGAACGCGCGCTCGTTCTCGTAGCCGATCGACCACCAAGGGCGGCCCTGTTCACGGGACTTGGTGATGATCTTGTCGTCGATGTCCGTGACGTTGCGGATGAACGTGACGTCGTAGCCGCGGTGTTCGAACCAGCGGCGGAGGATGTCGAAGTTCAGGCCTGAGCGGATGTGGCCGATGTGGGGGGCGGCCTGCACGGTGGCGCCACAGAGGTAGATCGAGACACAGCCCGCTGTGAGCGGGGTGAAGTCGCGAATCTGCCGGGCGCTGGTGTCGTACAGGCGAATGGTCACGGTACAAGGGTAGTGGGCGTGGGGCTGTGCCTCAGACGGTTGGGTTGATTGTTGTCTGCGGGCCCGGTGGGGGCTGGTCGCGCAGTTCCCCGCGCCCCTTGAGTAGGACCACTTACCCGTGTTTGACCACCAGCGCAGTCGCCACAGCCATCAAGCCCTCACCCCTGCCCGGGAAACCCAGACCGTCCGTTGTCGCGCCCGACACCGAGACCGGGGCGCCCGCCGCCTCCGACAGCAGCTTCTGGGCTTCGTCCCTTCGCTTGCCGATCTTTGGGCGCGGGCCAATCACCTGTACGGCCACGTTGCCGATGGTGAAGCCCGCCTCGCGGACGATCCTCGCCGCCTCTGTCAGGAGGGTGACCCCGGATGCGCCCGACCACTCGGGGCGGCCCGTACCGAAGTGCTGACCGAGATCACCCAGCCCAGCCGCCGAGAACAGGGCGTTGCAGGCCGCGTGGGCGACGACGTCCGCGTCGGAGTGGCCGGCCAGGCCCGGGCCCTCGCCCTCCCACTTCAGGCCGGCGCACCACAGGTCGCGGCCCTCCTCGAAGGCGTGGATGTCGGTGCCGATGCCGACCTGCGGCAGGGGGTAAGGCATCGAGGGCGTCTCAGAAGCCATCGTTCAGCCTCCTGCGGGCCAGGACCGCCTCCGCGAGGACCAGGTCCAGGGGGCGGGTCACCTTGAAGGCCTCCTCGTGGCCGGGGACGACCACGACCGTGAGGCCGAGCTGCTCGACCATGCTCGCGTCGTCGGTGACGTTGTCGGTGACCGTCTCGTGGGCGCGGACGAGCGTCGCGCGGTCGAAGCCCTGCGGTGTCTGTACGGCGCGGAGGCGGGCGCGCTCGGGGGTGGCGACCACCGGTTCCGGGTCGCCGGGGTGCGCGGCCGGCTCGACTTCCTTGACGGTGTCGGCGAGGGGCAGGGCCGGTACTACGGCGGGTGCTCCGTCCCGTACGGCCTCGATGACCGCGTCGACCGTGTCGACCGGGACGAGCGGGCGGGCCGCGTCGTGGACGAGGACGATGTCGTGGCCGGGGGGCAGCGCGTCCAGGCCGAGCTTCACCGATTCCTGGCGGGAGTCGCCGCCGGGGACGACGAGGAAGTCGGTGCGGTCGGGGAGCGCGTGGGCGTCCAGGAGGGTCTTGACCTCGGCCGCGCCGTCGGGCGGGGCCACTACGACGACCAGGGAGACCGCGCGGGACGCGGCCAGGGCGCGGATCGCGTGGATCAGCATGGGGGTGCCGTTCAGCGCGCGGAGCGCTTTGGGGGCGCCCGGGCCTAGGCGTACGCCCCGTCCGGCGGCCGGGATCACGGCGGCGACGGAGGACTGCGCCTGCGAAGAGCGCGAATCGTCAGACATCGGTTCCTGTCAGGTTTGTGTGCTCGACCTACGTGGGTATGGCCTCAGGAGTGCCGGGCGCGACGCCTTGACCGGACCCTTCCGTGACACCGGTCGAGCCAGCTGCCCGGGCCCGGCACACCATTATCGGGGGATGTCTCTCCGACGTTCGACAGAGTCACCGAGTCGGAGTCCCTGACCTCGACGGAGTCGCTCGCAGTCGGCATCTGCGTCGGAAAATTTCCCCGAACATGCCGAAGCGCCCGGCGACAAGGGAGCTGTCATCGGGCACCACGGCATTTCAGTGTGCTGAGCAGGGCGTACCAGTCGCCTGCGTCAGGACGCGAGAACCTCGTCGAGCAGGGCCTCGGCCTTGTCCTCGTTCGTGTTCTCCGCGAGCGCGAGCTCACTCACCAGGATCTGGCGAGCCTTGGCGAGCATGCGCTTCTCACCTGCGGACAGTCCGCGCTCGCGCTCACGACGCCACAGGTCACGGACGACTTCCGCGACCTTGATGACATCGCCGGAGGCGAGCTTCTCGAGATTTGCCTTGTAACGACGCGACCAGTTCGTGGGCTCCTCGGCATACGGAGCGCGCAGCACCTCGAAGACCCGGTCCAGCCCGTCCTGACCGACCACATCACGTACGCCGACGAACTCCGCATTGTCCGCTGGCACACGCACCGTCAGGTCACCCTGAGCGACCTTCAGCACCAAATAGGTCTTGTCCACGCCTTTGATCTGGCGAGTTTCGATAGCCTCGATCAGCGCGGCCCCGTGATGGGGATAGACCACGGTGTCGCCAACCTTGAACGTCATGTGACAGGTACCCCTTCCGTGGCTATCCAGGGTAACACGGAAACCGCGGGTTCTGAATGGCGTTTTCGCAGGTCAGAGCGCATCTCGGGGCTTGACAACAACAACAGGAACGTGCTGCGGAGGCCCGGCGGAAGAGGGTATTCGCAGGTCGGAGCAGCTCTCCGGGCGAGGTGAAACGCGTACGTTACACACATCCGGAGGCGCCCCCAAGCGGACGAACGTCCCCAAATGTCTGGTTCCAAGTGCTCGACTTCCGCTACTCCGTTCGGTGGGCGGAGCCCGGTGCGAGACGAATCCGGAATTGATCAACGAAGGCCGTCGAGATGCCGGTGATCAATTATCCGAGGCGCCGTGCATTCTTCACCGAAAATCCGCCGACGGACGTCTGAGCTGCTTATGTGAATGCCGGACGAGTGTCGGGCACAAGTGACCCGCGAGTCACTTGAGGCACACGGGTACCCGGTTGAGGGAGGGTCGGGTGCGGTGGTGCGGGAACGGCTCGGTAACCTAAGGCCGCTGACAGACACTTAGGGCGGCTTTATTCGGGAGTCGCCCTGCTCCGCCCACGTTCAAGGAGTAGCCGCCGCCGTGAGCAGCAGCCTTCGACGCGGCGCCCTCGCCGCCGCCACCATCGCGTTCTCGATCGCCTCCCTCGCCGCGTGCGGTGCCGGCAACGACGCACAGACGCTGGAGGTCAAGCCGGACAACGCGGCTGTCTCCGTCGGCACCATCAAGGTGCAGAACGCACTCGTCATCACCCAGCCCCTCACCGAGTCCGGCTCCGAGGCCGCGGGCCCGGCGGTGATCTCCGCGACCCTGTTCAACTCCGACATCCGCCACGCCCAGACCCTGGACTCCATCACCGTCGACGGCGTGGGTACCGCCAAGCTCACCCCCGCGAAGGGCAAGGGCAAGCTGGTGATCCCGGCCGGCGGCTCGCTCGTCCTGGGCGGCAAGGGCAACGCCTCCGCGGCGCTGACCGACCCCGCCGGCATCACGGACGGCAACGCCCAGAAGGTCACCTTCACCCTCAGCAGGACCGGCGGCGTGAGCCTGAGCGCCTTCGTCGTCCCGGCCGACAGCTACTTCACCAAGTGGGGCCCGACCTCGATCCCCTCGACGCCGGCCGCGGGCTCCACCGCGACCGGCTCCGCCTCCCCGAAGCCGGGCAAGAGCACGTCGGCCACCCCGACCGACGCGGCCTCCGCGAGCGCGACGGCCACGGAGACGGGCACCACCACCGGCTGAGCAGCAGTCGTACGGCTACGACGACGGGCGGGACCTCACGGAGAGGTCCCGCCCGTCGTCGTAGAGCCGGTGATCCTTGTGGAGCCGGTCAGACAGCGCTCGCGGTTTACGGCTCGAACTTGTAGCCCAGGCCGCGCACCGTCACCAGGTAACGCGGCGCGCCCGGGTCCGGCTCGATCTTGGCTCGGAGGCGTTTGACGTGGACGTCCAGGGTCTTGGTGTCGCCCACGTAGTCGGCGCCCCAGACTCTGTCGATGAGCTGCATGCGGGTCAGTACGCGGCCCGCGTTGCGCAGGAGCATCTCCAGCAGGTCGAACTCCTTGAGGGGCAGGTCGACCTTGGAGCCGGAGACCGTGACCACGTGGCGATCCACGTCCATGCGGACCGGACCTGCCTCGAGGGCGGCGGGGGTGACTTCCTCGGGCTCGCCGCGGCGGCGCAGGACGGCCCGGATACGGGCGACGAGCTCGCGGGACGAGAAGGGCTTGGTGACGTAGTCATCGGCTCCTATTTCCAGGCCTACGACCTTGTCGATCTCGCTGTCCTTGGCGGTCACCATGATGACGGGGACGTTGGAGCGGCCGCGCAGCTGGCGGCAGACCTCCGTGCCGGGGAGGCCCGGCAGCATCAGGTCGAGCAGGACGAGGTCGGCGCCGTTGCGCTCGAACTCGTCGAGTCCGTCGGGCCCGGTGGTCGCGATGGCGACCTCGAAGCCCTCCTTGCGGAGCATGTACGACAGGGCGTCGGAGAAGGACTCCTCGTCCTCGACGACGAGCACTCGGGTCACGGAAGGACCTCCGGGGCGGGAAGCGGTTCGTACGGGGATGGTTCAGGGGACTCCTCGACCTCGTCGTCGAGGTCGGGGTGCTGGTGGGCGCGGTCGCGGGCCGCACCCGCCTCCGGCAGTCGCAGGGTGAACGTGGAACCCTGTCCCTCGGAGCTCCACACCGTGACCTCCCCGCCGTGCGAGGCGGCCACGTGCTTGACGATCGCCAGCCCGAGACCCGTACCGCCGGTGGCCCGCGAACGGGCCGGGTCGACACGGTAGAAGCGCTCGAACACGCGCTCCTTGTCCTTCTCGGAGATGCCGATGCCCTGGTCGGTGACGGCGACCTCGATGTGGTCGCCGCCGGCCGCGTTGACCCGGCGGGCTGCTATGCCGACGCGGGTGCGGGCGGGCGAGTAGTTGACAGCGTTCTCGACCAGGTTGCCCAGGGCGGCGGCCAGCTGGCCGCGGTTCCCGTAGACGTGCAGGTCGGCGGTGCCGCCGGCGGCCATCGTGATCTGCTTGGTGCCGGCCTGGTGCCGGCAGCGGTCGATGGCCTCGGCGACGAGTTCGTCGACGCCGACGGGTTCGGCGTCTTCGAGCGGGTCGTCGTTCTGGACCCGTGACAGGTCGATGAGCTCCTGCACGAGATTGGTCAGGCGGGTGGCCTCGATCTGCATCCGGCCGGCGAAACGCTCCACCGCCTCAGGATCGTCGGAGGCGTCCATGACCGCCTCCGAGAGGAGGGACAGCGCGCCGACGGGGGTCTTCAGTTCGTGGCTGACATTCGCCACGAAGTCACGTCGTACGGCCTCGATACGGCGGGCCTCGGTGAGGTCCTCCACGAGGAGCAGGACGAGCCGGGAGCCGAGCGGCGCCACCCGGGCGGAGACCGCGAGGGCCTCCCCGCGGCCGGTGCCGCGCCGGGGCAGATCCAGCTCGACCTGGCGTATCTCGCCGTCGCGCCGGGTGTCCCGGGCCATCTTGAGCATGGGGTCGACGGAGAGTTTCCCGCCGCGGACGAGTCCGAGGGCGTACGCCGCCGAGCTCGCCTTGACCACGGCGTCCGCTTCGTCGAGGACGACGGCCGAGGAACGGAGCACCGACAGGACGGTGTCCACGCCCGGCGGAAGCACCGGGTCCGTGTGCAGGGACGTCCTCGTCGGTCGTTTCTGGTCGCGTTCGCTCCAGCGGAACGCCAGCATGGCGATGACGCCGGTAAGCACCCCGGCGATCGCTGCCGCTGCGGCGACCGCCGCGTTCACGTCCATGTCACCAGGTTAGGCATGGGATACCTCCTGGCCACAGCCATCGGAGTGCGACCTCGAACACTCGTCGCCCAGAGTTCACCTTGGAGCCAGTATTGGTTCATTTGGGTTGGCGGAAACCGTCGCGTAGGAGGGGGAACGTGGGAGCGTGGGGTGGAAGGGCCGGTTTTTAGTCACACCGACGGGCCCGGGGCCCCTGGCCCCCGAAGCAACGTAGGAGAGGGAAACCTGATGCGGGACGCGTACCACGAGGAACTTGACTCGATCGGTGACGGTCTGGTGGAGATGGCCCGGCTGACCGGGTCGGCGATCGGACGCGCCACGACGGCCATCCTGGACTCCGACCTGAAGCTGGCCGAGAGCGTCATCGAGGCCGACAAGAAGGTCGACGACCTCCAGCACGACCTCGAAGCCCGGGCCATAGCCCTGCTGGCCCGGCAGCAGCCGGTGGCGACGGACCTGCGCATCGTCGTCACGTCCCTGCGCATGTCGGCCGACCTGGAGCGCTCCGGCGACCTCGCCCAGCACGTGGCGAAGCTCGCCCGACTCCGCTTCCCGGAGCGCGCCGTACCGCACGACCTGCACGCGACCATCCTGGAGATGGGCCAGCTCGCCCAGCGCCTGATGGCGAAGGCGGCCGAGGTCATCATCACGAAGGACGTCGACCTCGCCCTCCAGCTGGAGCAGGACGACGACGCGATGGACCTCCTGCACCGCACGCTCTTCCAGCACCTGCTGGACGACAAGTGGAAGCACGGCATCGAGACGGCGGTCGACGTGACCCTGCTCGGCCGCTACTACGAGCGCTTCGCCGACCACGCGGTGTCGGTCGCGAAGCGCGTGGTGTTCCTGGTGACGGGCGAGCACGCGGACGAACTGCAGCCGGACATCCAGCCGGTGACGGGGGCGGAGGGGGCGTAGGCCACCGGGCAGGGGTCCGGGCACGGGTCCGGACGGGGGCTCCGAGCCGGGGGCTTGCCGGGAAGCCTCAATGCGCCGTTGATGCGCCCGGCGAAACGGGCATCCAATGGGCACAGGCACCAGCCTCTAGGAGGACCCATGGCCGAATCCCCCGCCACGACGCCGGACCCGACGCAGGAGCGCGAGACGCAGCAGCCCGCCGAGATCAAGAGCCTCCCGCTCTTCGGCGCCTGCGGCTGTGGCTCGGGCTGCGGGTGCGGGTGCCAGTCCGGCAATCCGTGCCAGTGCGGCTGACCGCGAACGACGTACAGAGCCGTTGATTCCGTCGAAGGGGCTCCGGGTGCCGCACGGCACCGGGAGCCCCTTCGACGTGCTCAGGGGTTGTTTCCGGCCGCGGTGAGCAGGACGTCCGTCATGGTGGGGATCTTGCCGTAGCCGTCGGGCAGCGCGACGGCGAAGTCGAACACCTGCCCCTGCGGGCTCCCGTCCAGCGCGTTCCGCCGCTTGTCGATGTACACGGAGGGCGCCACGATCTGCTTCTCCCCTCCGCACAGCCCCAGGGTCGCCGGATCCGAGCCCACGTCACCGGTCGCGTAGGGCCCGTTGGTGAGCCAGTCGACTCCGGCGGGCACGATCCCGGTCTTCCGCAGATAGCGGTCCAGGGTCTTCCCGGAGACCCGGAAGGCGACCGTCAGCGTCACCGTCCGCATGGGCTTGGACGCGTGCGTCACGTAGTGCACGTCCTTCGCTCCGGCCGGCAGCGGCAGCCGTAGGACGTCCAGGGCCACCTGCAACGGTATGTCGCTGCCCTCGCAGGCCCGGGCGTCCCCGAACGGATGCCCCTCCTCCGCGAACGCCTCCCAGAGCCAGGCCCCCGCCGCGAGCAGCCCGGCGACGACACCGACGCCGATCCCGATCCGTACCCCGCGTCGCATTCCCTCGCCCCTCCCCTTGATCGTTGCGCACGGTAGCCGAGGGCGCCGTACGGGCGCAGCATGGAAGGGGAAGTCGGAAGGGCCGAAAGGGAAGGAGGTGCGCGGTCATGGCTCAGTACATGGACGTACACCACGGGATGAAGGGCATCACGGCCGACCAGTTGATGGCGGCCCACAAGGCGGATCTCGCCGTGGAGAAGGACGAGGGTGTCCACTTCGAGCGGGCCTGGGCGGATCCGGAGACCGGGACCGTCTACTGCCTGTCGGAGGCGCCGTCGCCCGAGGCGGTCCAGCGCGTGCACGAGCGCGCGGGGCACCGGGCGGACGAGGTGCACGCGGTGCCGTACTCGATCTGACGTCCACCTGTTGGACGTCAACAGGTCGGATCGGCAGGGGTGTTCGAGTCTTTGGTGCTGTTTGGGCAAAGGGTTCGGCATCGACAGTTCAACAGTCTTGTCCTGTGCATGTCTCACTCGATGAGATGCGCGGAGACCTCTTCGTCCGGCTGAACGCCGGGCGGACTCCGCAGCACTCAGGGGGGATTCATGCGCATAGCCCGCACGAGACTGAACATGGCCGCTGCCACGGCCGCCACCGCCGGCCTCGCCGTCGCCGCGCTGGCGACCGCGCCGCTGGGCGGTGTCGCCGGCGCCGCGCCCGCCGCCGTACCGCAGACGAAGGCGATCCCGGCGATCACCGGACACACCCTGGCCCGGGACGTGCCCAGCCCGCTGACCAGCGCGCAGTGCGAGGCCAAGTGGCAGATCGCCTGCTACAACCCGCTCCAGTACCGCACCGCGTACAACCTCAACTCGCTGTACAAGAAGGGCATTACGGGCAAGGGGCGGACGATCGTCATCGTCGACTCGTTCGGCTCGCCGACGATCCAGCACGATCTCGACACGTACAGCAAGCAGTTCGGCATGAAGAGCACCAAGGTGAATGTCGTCAAGTGGGGCAAGGTCCCGGTCTTCGACCCGACGAACGCCGACATGACCGGCTGGGCCGGCGAGACCACCCTGGACGTCGAGATGGCGCACGCGGTCGCGCCCGACGCGAAGATCGTGCTGGTGGAGACGGCGGTCGCCGAGACCGAGGGCGTCACCGGGCTGCCGGAGATGATGAACGCCGAGAAGTACCTGATCGACCACGGTGTCGGTGACGTCATCACGCAGAGCTTCGGCGCCACCGAGAACACCTTCCCCGGCTTCGACCAGGGGAACTTCTCCAGCATCAAGAAGCTGCGCTACGCCTTCGAGGCCGCCAACCGCAAGCACGTGACCGTCCTCGCCTCCTCCGGCGACGGCGGCGCCACCGACTACAACGCGGACGGCTCGGCCTTCTACGACAAGCCCGTCAACTCCTGGCCCTCCTCGGACCCGCTGGTCACGTCGATCGGTGGCACGCAGCTGCACCTGAACGACAAGGGCGACCGCGTCACCCCGGACAGCGTCTACAACGACTACGGCGCGGGCGGCGGCGGCCAGTCCCACGTGTTCGCCCGCCCGTCGTTCCAGAACGGCGTGAAGAGCATCGTCGGCACCCAACGCGCCACCCCCGACGTCTCGATGGCGGCGGCGGTCAACGGCGGCGCCTGGGTCTACTCCAGCTACGACCCGACCGCGATCGGCTGGGACGTCTACGGCGGCACGAGCGAGGCCGGCCCGCTCTTCTCGGGCATCATCGCGCTCGCGGACCAGGCGGCGGGACACCGGGTGGGCAACATCAACTCGGCGCTGTACGCGCTCGCGAAGCACGGCGCCAAGGGCAACGGCATCGTCGACGTGAACGACGGCACGAACAACACGTACGCGGGCGTGACCGGTTACACCGCGGTCAACGGCTACGACATGGCGACGGGCGTGGGCACGGTGGACGCTCTGCGGTTCGTCCCGGCGCTGGCGCGGGCCAGCCGGCACTGACCCGTCCCGAGACGGCCCGGGTGCGACGCGCCCGGGCCGTCCGCTACGACGAGGACGGCGCCGTCGCTTTCCGGCCCCGATACCGGACGAACCGTCGCCCGGCCGTGCAGAGGGTGCCCAGGAGCAGCACCGCTCCCCCGACGGGCCGGCCGATGGAGCCCCCGTCGCGGTACATCTGGATCCCCTCCACGAGCGGCAGCACGCTGACCGGCGGGCCCACCAGGTCCGGTCAGCTTCCCTGCTCAAGAGCGACCGGCCCGTCCATCGGCCTAGGAACTGATGGGCAACTCCCGTGCTCGCAGACGCGCTTGGGCCCGCAGCCCCTTCAACTGGCCGTGGAAGGCGTTGTGTCGGTTCTGGTCGAGGTTCAGCGGGAGGTCGAGTCGGGAGATGAACTGTGCCTCCAGGTTCCACGGTTCGCTCCGCTCGATCCAGCACACCCGCGCGTTGTCCGCCATCCACTGGCTCAGGGTGGCTTCGCCGGCCTTGCCGAAGGTCATCCGCTTGCCGCTGCCCACGCGGCGCAGCTCAAGTCCGAGCAGGCTCCCGAGGGTGAGCCGCAGGGTCGAGCCGGCCGCGTTGCCTCGGTAGTGATAGCGCACCCGCTTGCGCAGGTTCTGCGTGCTGGTCCGGTTCGCCATGTACCGCGGGGCGATGCCGACGTAGAGCAGGCGCCCGGCGTCCAGGTCCGGGTGGGGCGACTGTTCGAAGTGCCAGCCGTAGACCCCTGCCACCGCTGGGACAGGACTCGGGCGCGCCAAGACCTCCTGCGCCGACCACAACCGGACCGGACTGACGAGAGCGACAGCTTCCACGAAGCCTCCAGACGCACCACGGCTGATCGTCGCAGGCTACTGGGCGACGCCGACGCGGCTGGCCGCGGACTGAAGCCAGGGCCTCTTGGCGGCGAGTTCAACTCGGCTGCTCCGTCGGGCGATTAACGCGCCAGCTTCTTGAGAGTCCAGTCAAGCGTCATTGCCGACCTGCTCGTAGTGGAGGCGGTGAACATGGTGCCGCCGGAATCGGTCTGCACCTCGGAAGTGCCGCCGCACTGTATGTCCGTGGCCTTTCCCCCGGTGGGCTGGACATGCACCAGTCCCTGACCCCGGCAGGTCAGAACGAGCTCCCCGGCCACCCCCGGTGTGCCATCGGCACCGAAGTGGACGGGCGTCCCGGCGACAAGGCGCAGCCCTGTCCCGGAGGCGGTCACATGCAGAGCCGATGCCGTACGGGACGGGCTGGCCGTCGCGGAAGGGTGAGCGCCGGCGGTGGCTCGATCTGCCGGATGACCGCCGCATCCCGCCAATGCCACACCGGCGGCCAGAGCCGCCCAAGCGGCAGGCGCACGCTTCATGAACTGGTCTCCCAGTACTTGATACGGATGGAGTAGGAAGGCGCGGTCAGAGTACCCGAGGCAATGGTTTTGACATTGCACGGGGCGACGATCTCGGTCTTCTTCCAGGGTATTTTGTATCCGTCCGATCCCGGCTTGGCGTTCCCGATCTTGTGCGGGCTGACCGAGTAAGTTCCGGTCAACGTCGTCGAAGCCGTGATGGAGCCCTGGAGCGTGACGGACAGGCTTGCCTCGGCTTTGGCGATCAGCCCGTTGATCTCGCTTTTCGCCGTACCGGTCACGGACGCGCCGACGGTGGCACCCGCTTGGAAAGAGACGCTCATCGTGCCGCCCTTGGGGCCGTACGGGCCGGAGCGGAAGACAGGGACGGGCGCGCCGATGAAGTAGGCCTTCTTGGCCCCGAAGCTGGTGGAGACCTCGCCCACTTCGGGGCAGACCTGCGGGCGGGCGGTCACCGCGTCAGCGGCTTGGGCGGCCGGCGCGGTAACCACACCTGCCGATGCGATGGTCGCGAGCGCGGCTATTGAAGCCCGGAGCATAAATCCCCCTGGTCAGGCATGGTGCATGGTGATCTTGGTCGACCAGGAACGTAGCCCACCCATGGATAATCGATCAACAGTTTTGAGACGAATTTGAGGCGCCTCATTTTTTGACGTTCCATCAGAGGGCATTCAATTCAGGCAGAGATCGCTCTGCGATCCAGGAAACCCTGTTGCCGCAGTTGTGCACGCTCGCGCCGATGGATTTCAACTCGGCTGCCCTGTGGGGCAATTGGGTAGTTCGCCGGTTCGGGAATGCGGCCGATCGCCCGGAGGCGTACTGCCACCGCGCAATGAAAACGCCCCCGATCCGCGCCGTGTGCGCAGTTCGGGGGCGTGATCGCGGGATCTACTTCTTCTTGCCCTGGTTCTTGACCGCCTCGATCGCAGCCGCAGCCGCATCCGGGTCCAGGTAGGTCCCCCCGGCCTTGACCGGCTTGAAGTCCGCGTCCAGTTCGTACGCCAGCGGAATGCCCGTCGGGATGTTCAGGCCCGCGATGTCCGCGTCCGAGATGCCGTCGAGGTGCTTGACCAGGGCGCGGAGGCTGTTGCCGTGGGCGGCGACCAGGACCGTGCGGCCGGCGAGGAGGTCGGGGACGATGCCGTCGTACCAGTACGGGAGCATGCGGACGACGACGTCCTTCAGGCACTCCGTGCGGGGGCGCAGCTCCGGGGGGATCGTCGCGTAGCGCGGGTCGGCGGACTGGGAGAACTCCGTGCCGTCCTCGAGGGGCGGCGGCGGGGTGTCGTAGGAACGGCGCCACAGCATGAACTGCTCCTCGCCGAACTCCGCGAGGGTCTGCGCCTTGTCCTTGCCCTGGAGGGCGCCGTAGTGGCGCTCGTTCAGGCGCCAGCTGCGGTGGACCGGGATCCAGTGGCGGTCCGCGGACTCCAGCGCGAGCTGCGCCGTGCGGATCGCGCGCTTCTGGAGGGACGTGTGGAGCACGTCGGGGAGGAGATCGGCGTCCTTCAGGAGCTCGCCACCGCGGACTGCCTCCTTCTCGCCCTTCTCGTTCAGGTTGACGTCCACCCAGCCGGTGAACAGGTTCTTCGCGTTCCACTCGCTCTCGCCGTGGCGGAGGAGGATCAGCTTGTACGGTGCGTCGGCCATGCCTCAGAGCGTAATCCACGCATTCGGGCCCCCGCCTGGCGCCTGCCTCCCAGCCCCACAGTTGACGGCTTCTGTTAATTGAGTGGTCCCCCGGGCCGTCCCGTTCGTAAGTTGTGCTCGCGGCCGTAGCCGCTTACCGGCCACCTGTCCGACCGTGGGGGATCCATCCATGTCACTCGCCGCCCTGAGACGTGCCGCCCGGGAAACCGTCTCCGGTCTGCCCCGCGAGTTCTGGTGGCTGTGGACCAGCACCCTCGTCAACCGGCTCGGGGCGTTCGTCTCGACCTTCATGGCCCTGTACCTCACCCTCGACCGCGGCTACTCCGCCACCTACGCCGGTCTCGTCGCCTCCCTCTACGGCCTCGGCGGGGTAGTCTCCTCCATCGGCTCGGGCGTGCTGACCGACCGCATCGGCCGCCGCCCCACCCTCCTCATCGCGCAGTCGTCGACCGCCGCGTCCGTGGCGCTGCTCGGTTTCATGCACGACCCCGTCGCCATCGCCGCCGTAGCGTGCCTCGTCGGGGCGGCGAGCAACGCGTCCCGCCCGGCGGTGCAGGCGATGATGGCCGACATCGTGCGCCCCGAGGACCGGGTCCGCGCGTTCTCGCTCAACTACTGGGCCATCAACCTCGGCTTCGCCATCTCCTCCATGGCCGCCGGTTTCATCGCCGAGGTCAGCTACCGCGCCGGGTTCCTGCTGGAGGCGGGGATGACGGCGGTCTGCGCGGTCGTCGTGTTCCTACGGCTGCCCGAGTCCCGGCCCACCGTCGCCGCGGACGACAGCAAGGGGGCGGCCGACGCGGTCGGGCTCGGGACCGTACTGCGCGACGGCCGTTTCATGAGCGTCGTAGGACTCTCCTTCCTCGTCGCGCTCGTCTTCCAGCAGGGCTCGGTCGGGCTGCCGGTCGCGATGGGCGAGGCCGGTTTCACGCCCGCCGACTACGGCACCGCGATCGCCGTCAACGGCTTCCTCATCGTCGCCCTCCAGATCCCGGTCACCCGCCTCATCGAACACCGCGACGCCAAGCGCCTGTTGGTCGTCTCCTCGATCCTCGCGGGCTACGGCTTCGGGCTCACCGCGTTCGCCGGCTCGGTCGGCGTCTTCGCCCTCACGGTGTGCGTGTGGACGCTGGGCGAGATGATCAACGCCCCGACCCAGACGGGTCTCGTCGTACGGCTGTCCCCCGTCCAGGGCCGCGGCCGCTACCAGGGCATGTACACCCTGTCCTGGGCGGTCGCCGCGCTCGTCGCTCCGCTCATGTCCGGTTTCGTCATCGACCGGTTCGGGGCGGAGTGGCTGTGGGGGATGTGCGCGGTCGTGGGGACAGGGGCGGCGGTGGGGTACGGGGTGTTGATGCGGGGGCTTTCGGCGAGCGGACCGGCGACCACCGAGACACCGGCTGCGGTGAAGCCTGAGGTCAGTGCGGCCTGAAGGGTGGGGTGGGGTGGGGTGCGAAAGCGTGACACTTTCCCGAGAAGTGTCACGCTCCGCGAAGTAGGGTGCGGCCTGTCGGCGTCGGCGCAGCGCGGTTCACCGAGGAAGCCGGCGTCCCCTCCGACGCTCGGCCCGCCCGGGACGGCGACCGCCGCCACCTCCCGACCGGGCCGGACCCGACCGAACCGCCGTTCACGCAGCCGAGGCCGCCTCGGCGAGGGTGAACCATACGCGTTTGTGCACGCACCCCTCCCCCGCGGCCGGCCATGTCACCACTCCCCACCCGGCAGAGAGCAGGGCGGCCAGGAGCAGGAAGCCTCGACCCCGCCCCTCATCGAGTCGAACCCCACGCGACGTCAAGGCAGAGCCTTCGGCCCACTCGTCGTCCCGGACCGCAACGCAGACATGCCCCGGACGCACCGAGACATCGACATACAGCCGAGCCGTACGCGCGTGCAGATACGAGTGCGTGATCACCTCGCTCACACACAGGCGTGCGGCGTCGATGAACGGGTGATGCCCCGTGATCGCCAGAAGCGTGGCGATCAGGTCCCGTCCGATCTTCGGAGCGAGTTCGGAGTTCGGTACGACGAACTGGTACGCCGTTCGTTTCCCTGCGGGTTCGGACGGGGCGCCCTCACCGGAGATCTCACCACACGACCCGGCACCTCGACCTGTCGGACGTCCGCTCCGTCTACTGGCGCCGCCCGAGCCCCTTCAACGCCACACAGGTCAGCAGCCGGCAGGCGGGCCGAACTCCCGCGCAGCGGTTCGGAGTCGAGCAGTCCCGCCACGGTTACACCGGCGCACTGACCGCGCTCCCTGGAGTCCTCTACGTCAACCACCCCGTGCAGAGCGGTGCCGCCGAGAACAAGGTGCTGCAGCTCGCCACCACCGCCCGACTCGGCTTCACACTCCCCGGCACCCTGATCACGAACGTACCGACGGACGCCCGGAAGTTCGCCGCCGACCACGGGACCGTGATCTACAAACCGGTTCACCGCGTGCATCTCGCCTGCGAGGACAGCCGGAACCGGACTGTCTGGGTACGCGCCGTCGAGGCCGACGAGCTCGACGACTCGATCGCACTGTGCCCTCATCTCTTCCAGGCCTGTGTACCGAAGGTCGCAGACGTCCGCGTCGCCGTCGTCGGGGAGGACGCGTTCGCGACCCGGATCGACACCGACGGCGATCATCTCGACTGGCGCCGGGACCAGAGCCTGATCACCTGCTCACCGATCTCCGTCCCCCGTTCCGTCCGCGAGGCGTTACGCGCCTACCTCCACGCGTTCGGGCTCACCTACGGCGCCTTCGATTTCGCCCTCGACCCGGACGGGCGATGGTGGTTCCTCGAATGCAACCCAGCCGGCCAGTGGGCGTTCGTCGACGAGGACACGACCCGTGCCATCGCGAACGCACTCGCCGACACCCTCCAGAAGGGCGCTCCGCATGACCGATGACCTCGCCGCCGTCCTGCGCCACCGACTCGTCGAACAGCTGGTCGCCGACGACGAGTTGCGCGACCCCGAGGTGCGGCGTGCGGCCGAGACGGTCCCCCGCGAGGTTTTCCTCGGCCCTGCGATCTACCAGCCGAGCAGCCCTCCGGGTGTCACGGTCTGGACCCCCACCCGCCGCGACGACACCCCCGTCGACGCGTGGCTGCGCCTCACCTATCAGAACCAGACATGGGTGACACAGCTCGACGGCGTGCTCGCCGAGGAAGCCGTGGGCCCCGTCACCGGAGGGAGCCCGACCTCGTCCTCGACCCTGCCCAGCGTCATCCTCGGAATGATCGAGCAAGCGGGCGTCGCCCGAGGAAAACGCGTGCTGATCATCGGCACCGGAACGGGTCTGTCGACCGCCTACGTCTGCGAGGTGGCCGGCCAGGAGAACGTGACCTCGATCGAGGCCGACGCCGCTGCGGCAGAACGCGCGCGCAGAGCCCTCGCCGAGGCCGACTACACCCCGACGCTCATCACTGCCGACGGCCTGCGCGGCCACCGCGACCGGGCTCCGTACGACATCGTGATCGCGTTCTGCTCGATGCGGTACATCCCCTACGGCCTGCTCCAGCAGATCAAGGCCGGAGGAACCCTCCTCGTCACCCTCGCCGGGTGGGGGTTCGGACACGGCCTCGTTCGCCTCACGGTCGAGGACGACGGCACCGCGGAAGGCCGGTTCCTGCCCGGATACACCTCGTTCATGATCGCCCGTTCCCATGACCGGCCACCGCACGGACCACTCGAACTACTGCCCGGAGACGAACGCCCGAGCGTGATCGACCCCGCCCTGCTCGACGACTGGAGCGGCCGGTTCGTCGCACAGCTCGCCGCGCCCTCCGCCGAACGACTCGGCACCGGAGCCGAACAGATCCTGCTCGACGTGGCCACCGGCTCCCAGGCCCGGACCCGCACAGCGGACAACGGCGAAGGCTGGACTGTCGTCCGGCGCGGACCGCTCGACCTGTGGACCGCGATCGAGAACTCGATCACCCAGTGGCAGAGCCACGGCTCACCGCACGTGTCCAGCTTCAGGATGGCGATCACCCCGCACACGCAAAAGGTCTCGCTCGACGAACCGCACGGTCCGAGCTGGACGCTCCCCATCTAACCCACCGCAAAGGGGCGCCCTCACGGATGCATCCGCGCCCCCTTCACCACCTTGTCCACCCCGTTCCGCGGCCCGTACACGGCCAGCCCCACCACATCCAGCTCAGCCGTGGCAACGGCCCGTACCGCCGCCCGGTTGTCCCGGTCGTTGCCGGTGGTGAAGAGGTCGGACGTGAAGACGGACCGGGGCAGGGCACGGGACAGTGCCCGTCCGTGGGCCGCCACCAGGACCTCCTTCGTGGCCTCGAAGACCATCACCGGCTGCCGGAACATCGGCAGATATCCCACCCCGTCGGCGTCCTCGTACGGCTCCCCGATCACCTCGGGGACCTGTGATCCCAGGCCGCTGACCAGGAACGACGTGACGTTCAGCCGCTGCCAGGGCTCAAGGTCGTCCCGCAGCAGGACGGCGATCTTGGTGTCGAAACGGATCGGTTCAGCAGTGGTATCAGTGCTCATACGTCGAGACTGCCGACCGCCCCACGCCCCCGTCTTGTACGTTCTTTGCATGGCCCCGCAGCACGGCCCGGCCCGCTCCCAGCCGGAAGTCTCCGCCTGGCGCCCCCGCATCCCCGGTGTCGTCGAGGTCTTCCACGCCCACTTCACCGAGTACGCGTACCCGATGCACGTGCACGACGCGTGGACGCTGCTGATCGTGGACGACGGCGCCGTACGGTACGACCTCGACCGGCACGAGCACGGCACCCCGCACGACACGGTGTCGCTGCTGCCGCCGCACGTCCCGCACAACGGCTCCCCCGCCACCCCGCACGGCTTCCGCAAGCGCGTCCTCTATCTCGACGGCACGCATCTCGCGGACGATCTGATCGGTTCCGCCGTCGACCAGCCGGACCTCCGCGACCCCGAACTCCGGTTGCGCGTGGGCCAGTTGCACACCGCGCTCGACCACCCCGGCGACGAACTGGAGGCGGAGAGCCGGCTCACGCTCATCGCCGAACGGCTGCACGCCCACCTGCGGCCGTCCAACAGCCCCACCACCTCGGCCCCCACGCTCGCCCGCGACCTCCGCGAACTCCTCGACGAGAACGTCACCGAAGGCATCGCCCTCGACGAGGCCGCCCGGCTCGTGCACGCCCATCCCGCCCATCTGGTACGGGCGTTCAGCGGGGCGTACGGCATCGCACCGCACCAGTACCTGATGTCCCGCCGCGTCGACCGCGCCCGCCGGCTCCTCCTCGACGGCCGCCCGCCGGGCGAGGTCGCCGCGGTGACCGGGTTCTACGACCAGTCCCATCTCACCCGGCATTTCCGGAAGTTGGTGGGGGTCACACCGGGGCGTTATTCACGCGACAGTGATCGACGCCGTAGCTAGATTCCGCGCATGGACTGGCACCAATGGCACGACGCCTACGATTCCCCCGACTCCTACCTCAGCCATCGCCTGGCCCTCATCCAGGAGCGCATCCGCCTCGCCCTCGACACCGCCCCGCCGGGCCCGCTCACCGCGATCAGCATCTGCGCCGGA
The DNA here is from genome assembly GCF_045162825.1 of Streptomyces prunicolor. NCBI lineage: Bacteria > Bacillati > Actinomycetota > Actinomycetes > Kitasatosporales > Streptomycetaceae > Streptomyces > Streptomyces prunicolor. Next base: position 5,027,474 of record NZ_CP108676.1, read on the forward strand.
CAGGGCCGTGACCTGATCGGCGTGCTGGCCGAGCATCCCCGAGGTCCCGAAGTCCGCGCCCGGCTGGTCGAGTTGGACGAGCGGAACGTGGACGTCGCGACACGGGCGGCCCGCGCCGCTGGCCTCACCGGGGTCGAAGTCGTCCCCGGAGACGCCGCGTTGACGGACCAGTACGCCGAACTCGCCCCCGCCGACCTCGTCCTGGTGTGCGGCCTCCTCGGCAACATCTCCGACGCCGATGTCGAGCGCGTCCTCGACCACTGCACCGCGCTGTGCCGGACGGGCGGCACCCTCGTCTGGACCCGCAGCCGCGACCTCGCCCCCGACCTCGTCCCCCAGGTCTGCGCCTGGCTGGAGGAGCGCGGCTTCGAGCGCCTGTGGGTGTCGGACCCCTCGATCCCCCAGTCCGTCGGCGCCCACCGCTTCACCGGCGAACCCCGCCAACTCCCCACCGCCACCCGCATGTTCGACTTCATCGGCTACGACGTCCTGCGGCGCGCATGAACTCACGCGTGAGTCACAGCTCGCGCTGCGCCTCGTACAGATTCCGCGGCCGTACGACCCCCGTCGTGCCGTAGAGCTCCAGCCGCGCGTGCAGATCACCGGCAAAGTCGGGGACGTCGATCTGGTCGAACTCGGTGACCGTGTCGAGGCCCACCGTGGCGCTGTACGGGGCGAGTTGGTCGATCTTCATCAGGCCCGCGCGGCCGTTCGTGACGCGGATGTTCCAGTGGGTGAAGCGGGCGCCGAACAGCGGACCGGCGTTCGCGTCACCGCCGTGGCGGCCGTCGTTGTCGACCGTGATGTCGGTGCGGACGTTGGCGAAGGGCAGGCCGCGGTGGCTGTCGAAGGTGCCCATGCGCATGTCGCCGCGCGACCAGACGTTGTACGACGACAGGCCCTCGACGTTGATGCCGTGGAGCTGGGTGTTGGCGGGGGCCGGGACCGTGCGCTCCTCGATCGTGAAGTCCTCGATGAGGTTGTCGTGCGAACCCTCGCGGCAGAAGTAGGGGTGGTGGGAGCCGCGGCCCGCCACCGTCGTACCGCGCAGCGTGCACGCCGACGCCGCCACCAGGCCGAAGCCGTTGTCCACATGACGGACCGTCACGTCGTCCAGCCAGCAGTCGTAGGCGCACTGGAGGACGACGCCGTTGTAGCCCTTGTCGAGGAGGTGCGGTTGTTGCGGGGTCTCCATCGCCTCCAGGGTCAGGCCTTCCACCCCCGAACCCGTCAACTCCTCCACGTGCGTGGTGAATTGGGGGTTCCACTCGGGGCGGAGGTCGAGGGGCAGGGGGCGTTCGAGAGTCACCTTGCGGCCGTGGACGTGGGCGATGCGGACGGGCCATTCGTAGGGGACGTACGACAGGAGCTTCGTCTTGTCGTCCCAGTAGTACGCCTCGGGGCCGGGGCCGCCGCCCGCCATGTGCTGGAGGAGGGTGTGGGCGGTGTCGTCGGTCAGGCGGAGCAACACCAGTTCGCCCGGCTTGAGTTGAGAGGCGTCCGCCACCGTCACCGTCCACGCGCCCTGCCGGGCCGGTTCGACGGTCGTCAACTGGCACCATTCGTCACGCTTGTTGCCGGTCCAGCCCTCGAAGGGCCAGGCCTTCGCGCGGATCGCGGCGACCAGTGAGTCCCAACGAGCGCTCGGGGCAAGCCAGATGAGGCCGCCGGCCCAGGACCAGGACGACTTGTCGCCGCCGTAACGGGAGCCGTAGACGCCGATCAGTTCGGTGAGGTTCTTGGTCGCGTAGAGCTTCGTACGGTCGCTGCCGGCGCCCCTGACCACCACGTTCGAGTGGCCTACGCGGATCACGTCGTCGATGCGGAAGGTGCCGGGCGGGATGAGAACCGTGCCACCGCCGGCCCGACCGGCAGCGGCGATGGCACGGTTGATCGCGGGGGCGGAGTCGGCCGTGCCGTCCGCGACGGCGCCGTAGCGACGGACGTCGAGGACGAGGGGGTGGCCTCCCCTGTGCCGGGTGCGGCAGCCCGCCCTGCCGATGTACGGGATCTGCGGGTGGGTGAAGGGGGTGCGGGTGAACTCCCGCCAGAGGGACGGGACTTGGGCGGTGGTGGCCGCTCTTGCCGTTCCGGTCGCCGCGCCCAGCGCCACGGCTGTCGCGGTGCCGAGCAGGGTTCGTCTGGTGAAGCGGGTGGGGTGGGGGTTGCTCATGTCCGTACGCCCTCCATGCGGCTCTTCATGGATGTGAACGACGTTCATATCTGCGTCAGCCGTGAGCATGCCACGGAGCCGGGAAGCTGCGGAAGATGCCGAACAGAGGTAAGTCGGCCGGGATCAGTCAGTCGGCTGGGTCGGCCGCTGGGTCAGATTCGTGAACGCGTCGAGATTCCGCGTCGACTCCCCGCGCGACACCCGCCACGCGTACTCCTTGCGGATCGCGGAGGCGAAGCCCAGTTCCAGCAGGGTGTTGAAGCTGCCGTCGGCGGCCTCCAGGACCTGGCCGAGGAGGCGGTCGATCTCGGTCTCGGTGACGGCGGACAGCGGCAGCCGGCCGGTGACGTACACGTCGCCGAGCTGGTCGACGGCGTAACTCACGCCGTACAGCTTGAGGTTGCGCTCCAGGAGCCAGCGGTGGACGCCGGTCTCGTTCTCGTCGGGGTGGCGGATGACGAAGGCGTTGAGCGAGAGGGAGTGGCGGCCGACGAGGAGGGAGAGGGTCGTCGACAGCTTGCGGGTGCCGGGGAGTTTGACGACGAACGTGCCGAACTCCGGGCTCTCCCAGTCGAGTTCGGCACCCTTGAGGAAACCCTCGATGACCTGCGCCGCCCGGTCCTGATCCGCCGCTGCCTCACCCATGGTGCGAGCGTACGTGACGGCGGTGGGCCTGTGCCGCGGCCGCGTACACGTCGGCCGTGGCCGCGGCGGCCGTGTCCCAGCCGAAGCACTGCGCGTGCCGGGCGGCGGCCTCGCCCATGCGGGGCGCGAGGTGCGGGTCGTCGGCGAGGGTGCGCAGCACGTGCGCGTAGGCGACGGGGTCGTGGCCCTGCACCAGGAAGCCGGTCTCGCCGTCGCGGACGGCGACCGGGAGGCCGCCGACCGAGGCCGCGAGCACCGGCGTACCGGCCGCCTGCGCCTCTATGGCGACCAGCCCGAAGGACTCGCTGTACGACGGCATGACCAGCACGGACGCGGCCCGGAACCAGTCCGCGAGCTGCTCCTGCCCGACCGGCGGGCAGAACCGTACGACATCCGCGATGCCCAGCCGCGCGGCGAGCTTCTGCAGGCCCTCGGGCTTGGCGAGGCCGCTGCCGCTGGGGCCGCCGACGACGGGCACGACGATGTTCGAGCGCAGCTCGGGCCGCTCGTCGAGCAGCACGGCCACCGCGCGCAGCAGCACGTCCGGCGCCTTCAGGGGCTGGATGCGGCCCGCGAAGAGCGGGATCAGGGCGTCCTGCGGGAGGCCGAGGCGGGCGCGGGCGGCGGCGCGGCCGTCCGCCGGGCGGAAGCGTTCGAGATTGACGCCCGGGTGCACCACGGCGACCTTGGCGGGGTCGGCCGCATAGTGCCGTACGAGTTCGTCGGCCTCCTCCGCCGTGTTGGCGATGAGGCGGTCGGCGGCGGAGACGATCTGGGTCTCGCCGATGACGCGGGCGGCGGGTTCGGGGGTGTCGCCGTCGGCCAGGCTGGCGTTCTTGACCTTGGCCATGGTGTGCATGGCGTGCACGAGGGGCACGCCCCAGCGCTGGGCGGCGAGCCAGCCGACGTGGCCGGAGAGCCAGTAGTGCGAGTGGACGAGGTCGTAGTACCCGGGGCGGTGGCCGGCCCACGCCTGCATCACTCCGTGCGTGAACGCGCAGAGCTGGGCGGGGAGTTCCTCCTTGGCGAGACCTTCGTACGGCCCCGCGTCGACGTGCCGGACGAGCACGCCGGGCGCCAGCTCGACGGTCGGGGGGAGGGCGGCGGCGGTCGCGCGCGTGAAGATCTCCACCTCGATGTTGATCGCGGCGAGGCGCTGCGCGAGCTCCACGATGTAGACGTTCATGCCGCCGGCGTCGCCGGTGCCGGGCTGGTGCAGCGGTGACGTGTGCACGGAGAGCATGGCCACCCGGCGAGGCTTGCGGTGCAGCCGCAGCCGCGCGGACGAGGCCGCGGAACGCCGCCCGAGCCTGCTGCCGTACTGGCTCACGTGGCGTTCCTCCTCGCTGCGGGCATGCCTGAGGGAGGGCGTGCGGGTCCCTCCAAGGACGCCAACATCGGGAGGCCGGATTCTCATTCCGGCGCATGGGGATTTTACCCAGCCATTGCCCGCGGTCGCTCAACCGTTCGATGGGACGGTGCGTTGACCTCCTTCCGTACGTCCACTCCCGTCCGGCGGTGCGCCGGCTCCCGTCTGCCGGTCAGCGTCTGCTGGTCAACGTCTGCCGGTCAGCCCACCGGCGACGTCGCGAAGGCGTGCCAGTTCGCGGCCGTGCGGCCGGTCTGCTTGAGCAGGCGGGCCGGTTCGGGCGCGGCGGGCCATATCTGGAGCAGGTACCGGTCGTCGGTCGGCGGCTCGTCGTCCTCCCGGACGTCCTTGCTGCGGCCCGCGTCCATACCGATGGCGGAGTACCGCACGCGGTAGTCACGCTCCTCCAGCTCCAGCTCCCACCGGTTCTTCCCGTTCCACTGCCGCAGCGCCGTCTCCTTCGACACCGGCCGGAACGGGACCTCGACGATCTCCTCCCACGTCTCGTCCAGCTCGGGCCGGCTGTCGTGCAGCTCGGCGGTGAAGTCGACGCCGCCGATGCGCAGACCGGTCAGAAGTAACAGCATCCCCGCCTGCCCGCCCCCGCAGAGCCCGACGCCCTCCTGCCCGGCGAAGGCATCGTGCAGGTCGCAGTCGTCCTCGCCGCTCTCCACGAATATCTGGCCGTAGTCGACCTGCACTTCGTCGCTGACAAGCACCTTCATCGGTCCCGCCTCCCCCTCGGTCGACTTGATCTCCGATCCTGCCAGGCGGCACTGACAACGGGACGGGAGAAGGCCGAGGACAGCCACGGCCGATGCCCGTGCGGCGCCCCTCGTCCCGCGCCGCCTACCCTCGTAGGCATGACAGCCCGCGCCACGACCCGCCCCGTAGGAACGGTGACGCGCGGCACCACCAACCCCAACCGGCTGCGTCGCATGGACCGCTGGATCGCCGCGACGCACGGCGCCGAGCTGCGGCGGGCCGTCGACCCCGTCGCCGTCGACCTCGGCTACGGCGCCGCCCCCTGGACGGCCGTAGAACTGCTGGCGCGCCTCCGTACCGTCGCCCCGCACGCGCGCGTGGTCGGTGTCGAGATCGAACCGGCGCGGGTCGCGGCGGCGAAACCGTACGAGCGGGAGGGGCTCGCGTTCCGGCACGGGGGGTTCGAGATCCCGGTGCCGCAGCGGCCGTCGCTGATCCGCGCGGCGAACGTGCTGCGGCAGTACGACGAGGCGCGGGTCGCCGAGGTGTGGGCGCGGCTGTGCGGGCGGCTCGCGCCGGCGGGCGAGGGCTCCCGGGGCGGGCTGCTCGTCGAGGGGACCTGTGACGAGATCGGACGGCGGCACGTGTGGGTCGCGCTCGGGCCCGAGGGGCCGCGCACGGTGACCTTCGCGACGCGGCTCGGTTCCCTGGAGCGGCCGTCCGACCTCGCCGAACGCCTCCCGAAGGCCCTCATCCACCGCAACGTTCCCGGCGAACCGGTGCACACCTTCCTCCGCGACTTCGACCGCGCGTGGGCCGCCGCCGCGCCCTACGCCTCCTACGGCGCCCGCCAACGCTGGATCCGCGCGGTGCGGGACCTCACCGCCGACTGGCCGGTGACGGACGGACCGGCGCGCTGGCGGCAGGGCGAAGTGACCGTGGCCTGGGGGGCGTTGGCCCCACGCGGGTGAATCCCGGTGCGGGTGTCGGCTGCGGGGAACGATCTCCGGCGGCCGTTCGTCACATCCCATGACCTGGAAGGAAAGGAGAGAGGTACAGGAAGTACTGCCTCTGTCGTTTTCTGTACGGACATGGCACGATCCCCCAGGCGTCCGTAAGTTACTGACGGTCAATCAGATGTGGGGGCAGGGGTATGGGAGCGGGCAGGCGAGCCCTGATCACGACGGCCATCACGGTCGTCTGCGCGGTCACCGTACTCGCGGCACCCGGAACCGCGTTCGCGAGCCCCACACCGACCCCTTCAGCGACCCCGTCCGCGTCCGCATCCTCAACTCCCGTGACCAACAAGGACCTTGAGGCCGTACGCGAGAAGCTCGACGCTCTCTACCACGACGCCGCCGTCGCCACGGACGCCTACAACGCGGCCGAGGAGCAGACGCAGAAGCAGTCCGCGGAGATCGTCGAGCTGGCCAAGAAGATCGTCAAGGGCCAGGAGAAGCTGGACGAGTTGAAGGACCGCGCGGGCGCCGCGGCCCGCTCCCAGTACCGCACGAACGGGCTCCCGGACGAGGCGCAGTTGCTGCTGAGCGACAACCCGCAGGCGTTCCTGGACGGTACCGGCCGGGTGCTCCAGGGCCAGCGCGCCACCAAGGGCCTGATCTCCGATCTGACGCGCACCCAGCAGGACTTGAAGCAGTACACCGCCGACGCCTCCGCCCAGTGGGCGCAGTTGGAGAAGAACCGCCAGGCCAAGGCCGCCGCCAAGAAGAAGGTCACGACCCAGATCGCGGCGGCCGAGAAGCTCGAGTCCCAGCTGGAGAAGCAGGAGAAGGCACGGCTCGCCGAGCTGGAGCGGCAGGCCGCGCTGAAGGCACAGACGACATGGCTCGACTCCGGTGTCCTCAAGGACGTCGACACCAAGGCCTCCGCGGCGGGCAAGGCGGCCGTGGCCTACGCCACCGCCGCCCTCGGCAAGCCGTACGTATGGGGCGCAGAGGGCCCGTCGTCGTACGACTGCTCGGGGCTGACCTCGCAGGCCTGGGCGAGCGCCGGCGACCCGATCCCGCGCACCTCGCAGGAACAGTGGAAGCAGCTGAAGCACATCGCCGTGAAGGACATGCGCCCCGGCGACCTCATCATCTACTTCGACGACGCCAGCCATGTCGCGATGTACATCGGCGACGGCGCGATCATCCACGCCCCGCGACCTGGGCGGACGGTGACGGTCGCGGGGGCGGGCTCGATGAAGATACTGGGCGTTGTGCGCCCGGATGCGTGATGCGCCCACCCTGCTTGTTCAGCCCGCTTGCCCATCGTGCTGCGTGAGGCGTCCGTACGGCACCGGTGACCCGGGCCACGTGACCTGGCACACGCTCCCTCGGCGCCAAACGCCCGCCCGGCGTGACCTTCGTCATCCCCAGGTGGGGGCCGCCGTGCCCAACTGCGGTACAGAACACGGCATATGACAGTGGCCGCCTGCCAGGCGACCTGCCTCACACCATTCCTTTACGGCGCCCACTACCGCTATGGTCCCGGTCGGTGGGTCGAGGTCCCTCGCCCCGCCGTGCCCTCGGGGGGAGGGAAGGAACCAGGACGATGCCCGCACCCATACCGCGGCAGAGAGCGATCCCGGCCGCGGAAAGCGGTCAGGCGCAGACCGGGCCCACGATCGGCGGCCCCTCCGGAGACAGTTCCGGAGCCGTGGAGGCCCCACGCACGCAGGACACGGTCACCGACGACACGGTCACCGACGCCAAGGCCGACAGCGGCGACGGCACGGTCGACGCCGCACCCAGCGCTGCCCACACCCAGGCCCCTGTCCACGGCACCCCGACCGGTCACCTCACCCTGCTGATGATCGAGGACGACCCCGGCGGCTCCCCCGTCGTGCCCGAGCTGCTCGACCCGACCGGCAAACCGATCCGGGTCCGCACCGCCCGCAACCTCACCGAGGCCGAGCGGCTGCTCACCGACGACGTCCACTGCATCCTGCTGGACCTCGCGCTGCCCGCCCCCGGCCGCGCCGCCGACGGCACCGACGACGAGCTGGCCGTACTCAAGCACGTGCTGCGGATCGCGCCGCACCACGCCGTCCTCGCCCTCACCGCGTCCGGCGACACCGAGCGCGGCGCCGAGGCGGTCCGCGTGGGCGCCCAGGACTATCTCTTCCGCGACGAGCTGGACGGCCGGCTGCTGAGCCGCGCGATCTGCTACGCGGTGGCGCGGAAACGTTCCGACCGCGCGGAGCGCAAGCTCACCGAGTCCAAACTCCGCGCCCAGGAGAACGCCCGCCTCGAACGCGGCCTGCTGCCCACCCCCCTCCTGGAGGGCTCCCCGCTGCACTTCGCCGCCCGCTACCGCCCCGGCCGCTCCCGCGCGCTGCTCGGCGGCGACTTCTACGACACCGTGCGCACCCCCGACGGCACCGTGCACGCGATGATCGGCGACGTCTGCGGCCACGGCCCCGACGAGGCCGCGCTCGGTGTGGAACTCCGCATCGCCTGGCGCGCGTTGACCCTGGCGGGCCTCTGCGGCGACCAGCTCCTCGGCACGCTGCAACAGGTCCTGGAGCACGAGCGCTCCGACGACGAGATCTTCGCGACGCTCTGCACGGTCGACATCGCCCCCGACGGCCGCCGCGCGGGCCTGTGCCTGGCCGGCCACCCGTCCCCGCTGCTGGCCCGCCCCGGCCGCCCCGCCGAACTCCTCCCCTACGACAACAACGGCCCCGCCCTCGGCCTGCTCCCCGGCGCCCGCTGGCCGCGGATGCAGGTGGAACTGGGCGCGGAGTGGAGCCTGATGCTCTACACCGACGGCCTGATCGAGGGCCGGATCGGGGAGGGCCGCCGCGAACGGCTCGGCCAGGACGGCATGGTGGCGATGGTCCGCCGCCAGCTCGCCGAGGGCCTACGCGGCGAGGAACTGCTCCGCGCGGCGGTCAACGAGGTCCGCGACCTCAACGGCGGTGAGCTGACGGACGACGTGGCGGTGGTGATGCTGGACCGGACGCCGTGACGCCGTAACCCCAGCTTCTCGGCCTGAGTGCTTCAGCGGCCGCCGTTGTACGGGCCGTAGGGGCCGTCGCTGCTGGAGCCGCCTCTGCGGCTGCGGCCGCCGCCGGGGAGGCCGCGGAGGGCCGGGCGTACGTCGACCATGTACACGATCGTCGCGACGAGGCCGATGATCGGCAGGAACGACAGGATGTTGAAGATGAGGTTCACCACGAAGGCGAGCCCCAGGACGATCAGCCAGAACGGCTTGGTCTTCTTGTCCGCCGCGCGATAGGCGTCCTCGCGACGCGTGGCGGCGTCGACCAGCGCGAAGCCACTGAAAACGATCAGGGCGGTACTCAACAGCCACATGAACCCTGTGAAGCCCTGCATCAGCACTACGTCCACCACCCGAATCGACTCGTCCGTACGCGGTCACCGTACCCGCAACCCGATTCCCGCTACCCGAAGAACGGGCCGGGCACTCGTGGAGTGCCCGACCCGTTACTGATCACCCGTTCGTGTTACTTCGCGGGCGGAGTCGTCTTCTTGGCGGTGGTCTTGCGGGCCGCCGGGGCCTTCTTCGCGACGGGCTTCTTCGCCGGGGCGGCCGGGGCCGGGGTCTCGGCCTTCACCACGACGGGCTCGGACACGGGCGCGACGGGCGCGGGGTCGGGCTCGACCGCGACGGCGAGCTCCTCGATCTCGTCGGCGGCCTCGCCACGCCAGGTCTTCACGGCCTGCTCGCCGTGCTCGGCGACCTTCTCGTACGCCTCGCGGGCCTTGACGGCGTACTCGGCGGCGACGCCGACACCGCGCAGCGCGAAGTCCTGGGCGGACTCGCCGAACTTCTTCAGGTCGGCGTCGAACGTGCTGCTGAGCTTCTTGAGGTCACCGTCGAGGCTGGTGATGAACTCGTTGACCTTGGTCTGGAGGGTCTCCTGCGCCTCCTTGGCCTTGGCGCCGGCTTCCTTGGCCTTGGCACCGGCCTCCTTGGCACGGGCGGCGGCCTTCTCCTGCACGGCCTTCGGGTCGGTGCCGCGCACGGCGTCGATCCGGGCCGGCGCCTCGGCACGCAGCTGCTCGACCAGGCCGGGAACCTTCTTGGCCTGCTGGAGCGCGAGGTCGGCGGTGCCGGCGGCGAAGTAGAGGGGGGTGGGGTCGCTCAGGGTCTTGCGCAGGTCATCGGTGATGGCCATGGTGATGGTCCTCCCGGTTGCTATCAGCTGAGGGTTGTGTGGCGTACATCCGCTTTATGTTGTTACGTCCCGCTGGTCAGCCGGCGGTCTCGTGCGGCGCGGCACCGTCGCCGCCGTCGCCGCCGACATCGACCACGCTGGGGATACTGCTACTGCTGCTACCGCTACTGCCCTCGCCCCCGTCGGCGATCTCGAACCCGTTCTCCTTGCGGAAGGACTCGTAGATCTGAAGCAGCACCTGCTTCTGCCGTTCGGTGAGCGTGGGATCGGCGAGGATGACGGCACGCGTCTCGACCTCGTCCCGGTCCCGCTCGGCGTCGAGGATGCCGGCGCGCACGTACAGCGTCTCGGCGGAGATCCGCAGCGCCTTGGCGACCTGCTGCAACACCTCCGCGCTCGGCTTGCGCAGCCCGCGCTCGATCTGGCTCAGATACGGATTCGACACCCCGGCGGCATCGGCGAGCTGCCGCAGAGACAGCTGCGCGTTGCGCCGCTGCTCACGCAGATACTCACCGAGATTGCCGACGTTGAGCGTTGCCATGCCCCTACCTTGCATCACCTCCGCTAACTATTGCAAGCACCTGCTTGCAAAAGTGCGCCATGCCACTCGTCGTGAGGGGTTTCGCGGAAGGAACCGTTGTCGATTCCCAGCGAAGGTGACCAGACCCTCTGGATCTGATCAGCAATGTGAGCAAGTTCCGCCAAAGCTGAGAGATGACACCCAAGGACCCCTTGAACCCTGGCTACGCTCTCGCCATGAGCGCAGACGAACAGGCGAGACGCGAGGAGTTCGAGCGTCGACAGAAGATCGAATCCGCTGCGTACCACGACATGATCACGCTTGTCGGGCGGGCGGCGCAGGCTAGCTCCCTGGTGGAACTTCACCTCCGCCAGCTCATGACCGCGCTGCTAGATTCCAAATACGCGGAGTTGGTCGCGGCTGGCCTCAGCGCAAGCGATCTCATTGAGACCTGCACCGTCCTGCTCAAGGTGAACAAGGAGATTAACGACGACCAGAGAACCGAAGGATTGGCGCTGCTGTCAGGCCTGAGGGACCTCCTTAATGCGCGAAACCACCTCGTGCACGGCATCATCGCGACCATGCGTGGCGATACCGATAGTGGCGAAACGGCCCCCGAGCCCGTGATCCAGACCATGGCTTTGGTCAGCAAGAGGCGCAAGCCCGATACGCTTCTCACCATCACCAAAGACGAGGCAGAGAAGACGATCGAGGACCTCCGCGAACGTGGAACGGGCATCCTGCAATGGCTCGGCGCGACTCTCCCCGCCCAGCTTCGTCGGAACCAAGTCACCAGCTGACGTTTCATCCCAGAGGCTGTTTGTAAGTACCCCCATCACTGTGCACCGTCGGCGATGCCGCGCATGCCGTGTGAGGAGCCCGGAACCATGAGGGACGCAGAGCGCGTTCCTTGTAGACGAAGATGTGGCGAGACCGTACGGATGGGCGGGTCGCCGTTCTGGCGGCCCAGTGGGAGGACCGGCATGACGCAGGGGCGGAAGATCACGGTCATCGTGCTGGCGGCGGTAGGGATTGTCTCCACGCCGCTGATCTGGCTGCTAAACAACCCCGACGCGGGAGCGCTGGCCGGCGCCTCCATCCAAGCCGCCGTCGGCATCGTGGCCCTGGTTTGGGCCCTGTTGCAGCACCCGTCCCCGGCTGGCCCCACAGACAAGGCCAGCCGAACCGGGAAGGCCACCGGCGGCGGCGTCACCGGTATCAGACGACCGGGTGGCCGGGGGCGCGGCGCGGCCACAGCCGAGCGTACGGGAGAGGCCAGCGGCACGGACTCCGTCTCTGGCATCGACTACTCGAACTAGGACCCGCGCACCCATGGCGAAAGCATCATCAGGCAAAGCGCGGGACGAGGCGCCCGAGCCATCGGTAACCGTGGCGGACACCGGCAACGCCCAGGCCACGAGCGGAGGCACGGCCGTGACTGGTTACCGCGGTCCGGCCCCGGTAACCGACGACACTCCTCATGCCCCCGTACACCTGTCCTACACCGGGCAAGCAACTGCCAGCGGGGGCGGAATCGCCAACACCGGCTACATGCACATTGACACGCTGGTACAGGGGACCGCGGAGCCGGATCCCTGGATGAAATCTGACGACTACCTCCGCCAGGTGAACAAGGGCTCGGTCTACACGCACCGTTGGCGACTCGTCGGACGCACGCCGACAATGGCCAGCCTCGTACCGTTCGCCAGGAACGAGCAAGGACGCGTCGCGCTCCTCGTCGGCCGGGGCGGAGCCGGGAAGACGAAGATCGTGACGGCCCTGTGTGAAGCAATGGGCGACGCAGAGCCCACTGTCGAAGTACGGGTGCTCGGCCCTGGTTCCTCCATCGGCCCGGGCGCGTTCAGGGAACTGCCGAGCACCGGCAAGCTGCTGGTGATCGTCGACGATGCACACGACGACACCCTCCCTCTGGAAAAGATCGTCTCCGGGGTCCGCAGCGTCAACACGTCCGCCAATGTGCTGCTCTCCCTGCGGCCCTACGGCATGATCCATGCCCGCCGCGCGCTTGCCCGGGCTGGCCTGCACGTGAGCGAGGCCACTGTGGTCGAGATCGGGGACCTGGAGTTCGACGACGCACTCTCCCTGGCCAGCGAGATTCTGGATGAAGCAGTACGGCTCCACGCACCGAGGCTCGCCGCAGCGGCACGGGACTGTCCGCTGCTGATCGTCACCGGCGCGGCGCTGATCAACAGCGGCGCTGTGGATCCGCAGAGATTCGAAGGCGACGAGCAACTCCACTTGGAACTTACGGACCGGCTTGCTGAAGCTCTGACCGCCGACCCGGCTTCCGGCCAGGTACCCCAGGAACTGCTCTCCGCCCTCGCCGCGTTCCAGCCTGTGCGCCTCGCGGAACCGGAGGTCCGCACATCGCTGGAAGCCCTGACCAGGTTGCCGTACGATCTCTGCGCGCAGCACCTGGCGACCCTTGAGGATGCCGGGGTGGCGCTGAGCCACGGCACCGCAGTGCGCTTGGTGCCGGACCTGTTGGGCGACGCCCTGCTCATCAAGGCGGCGCGGCACTCAGGCACGGGCCTCCCCACGGGCTACCTCGCCAGAGCCATGGAAGCCAGCCAGGGCAGCGCGCTGGCCAACCTGGTGGTGAACACCGGCCGTGTGGACTGGCAACAGCAGCAACAGGGCACCGGCACCGACGGACTAATCGAGCCCCTGTGGGAGCAGATCACGGGAGCGTTCCGCGCCGCGGACACACGGGGGCGGGTGAGCCTACTGGAGGTCGTGGCGAAGCTCGCTTTCTTCCAACCACGACGCGCCCTCGACCTAGCCACGTGGGCCGTAGACAACCCCTGCGATCCCGTCACGGCAGAAGTCGGGCCCGGATTCACCCACACGTGGACTGACACAGAAGTGCGCTACGCCCTGGCCCCTGTACTCCAAGCCATCGTCCATCATCTGGAGTTCCTGCCGCAGGCGGCCACCCTTCTTTGGAATCTAGGGCGCGACGACCAACGCGGCCTGCCTCAACACCCCTCGCACCCCCTGCGGATTCTCGCGGAACGGGCCGATTACACCCGCTGGGGCCCCACCAAGTATCAGGAGATACTCATCAGCCAGGTCGAGCGCTGGCTGACCCGTACACCCGCCACTCCGTCCGTCCACCAGCCACTGAGCGTGCTCGCCCCATTGCTGGCCATAGATGGCCACGATGAGGTGTGGACACCCGCCACCTGGACCCTGACCTTCCGCCCCTACGTGCTACCCCCCACCAGGGAAGTCCTGGACATGCGAGGCGCGGTGCTGGATCTGGCGTTCGAGGAGCTGGGACACCCGCAACTCGAACGAGCCTCGGAGGCCCGCTCGTTGATCGGCAAGGCCCTCAGCCTGCCACTTGGCGGTTTCGGCTTGACGGTGACAGACGCCATGCGGCAGCCGTGGATCCCGCACCTCGCAAGCACCGTCGATCGGCTGCACCAATACATCGTCCAGCACACCCTGCCGCCGGCGATCCTGGTCGCCGTGCGCACCGAGTTGCGCTGGCTCGCACAGTACGGACCCGACGGCCTTCGCCGCCCCGCTGAGGACCTGTTGAGCGCGATTCCCACCTCGCTGGACAACGAACTCGCCCGAGCGCTGCATGGCGGACCTGCCGACCCTGCGGTTTACTCCGACATCTCGGATTGGCGCGTCGCGCAAGACTCTCTGTTCAGAGAAGTGATGGCCACTCTCGCCGACTGGACAGACGATACGATCGCCGCGCGTGTCGATGCCTTGCTCAGCGAGAACGACAGAGTCTTCGACACGGACATCGGACGGGCCCGGCCATTCATCTTGACGCTGGTCACCCACCGCCCGCCCGTCGGCGAAGCCATCTGCGAACAGGCCATGGCCGCGCCCGAGAGTTCGTTGACGTCCCTGGCGTCGGTCGCTCTCGCGGCGATGGGGCATGCCGCCGGCGACCGCGCGGTCCACTGGGGTCGGACGCTCATGGGCTCGGGGAACACCGAACTGACCCGCGAAGTGGCACACGCCTTCGGTATCCAGCGCGGTCGCGGCGATCTACTGGATGGTGAGGGGGACCTGCTCCGGGAACTCGCTGCCCACGAGGACAACGTCGCGCGAAGGGCCGTTCTCGGGGCCGTGCACGCCATCGCCGCGCAGCACAAGGACTTGGCCGTCGAACTGCTCACCGCATCGCTCGCCGTAGAGAGGGAGGACTTCGCCGCGTTCGCCCTGGCTGTAGCAGGTCCCCCGTACAGTCAGTTGTCCTGGTCGGATCTCTCCAAGGATCAGCAGAGGGCATTCCTCGCCGCCTTGGCCGCGGCACCGTCCATCAACGGCTACAAGATCGGCCAGTTCCTCGCAGAACTCGCCCGCACCGACCCCCTCGCCGTCATCGAACTACTCGAAGCCAGGGTGGAAAGCCCACTACACCAAGTGACAGGCATGCACTCCCCCCTGCCCTTCCGCTGGGACGTGACACCGCCGTTCCGCGATCACGACGACTTCCCACACCTGCTGCGACAGATTCGCGACTGGATCGCCGCCGACCCGGAGTCCATCCGCAGGCGCTACCTGGGAGTCCACATCTTTGAGCTTGTAGCTGGGCCCTACGACGGTCGAGTCACTGACGTGATCGACGAGTATCTCGATGGCAGCGACCCAGTGAAGATCAAAGTCGCCGCGACGATGCTGTCCAAGGCCCCTCGGACGCTCGTTTGGGACGTCGGGTTCGTACGCCGCTGCCTGCGTGCCGCGGACCGCCATGGAGACGCCAGCCTGAGGAGAATGAGGGGCGCTCTTTACAACGCCAGCAACAGCGGAATGCGCTCCGGGACACCCGGCCAGCCCTACCCTGAGGATGTCGAGGAACACGCGAAGGCCACTGAGCTGGCTGACGGATGTGCCAAGGGGAGCGTCGAGGAACAGTTCTACCGCGACCTCGCGGACTCCGCCCTGGAGCGTATTCAGGACGTGAAAGACGAGCTTCCTCCGGACGGCCGCGACTGGTGAGGGGCATCGGGTCGTCGCGGCTCTACCAGCCCAGCTTCGGGGACAGGCCACCAGCTGACGCTTTATCCCCCAGAAGCCGAGCGGCCTCACT
Organism: Streptomyces prunicolor; assembly: GCF_045162825.1. Lineage (NCBI taxonomy): Bacteria > Bacillati > Actinomycetota > Actinomycetes > Kitasatosporales > Streptomycetaceae > Streptomyces > Streptomyces prunicolor. The sequence continues at coordinate 5,043,115 of NZ_CP108676.1, forward strand.
GCCACAGCGCTGAGCTGGCCGACGTGCTCCGGATGTTCACTCGGATGATGGGGTTTGGTGCCGTTCGGTCCTCTCAGTCCCTATGAAACTGCACAGTGGCCGCCATGAGGCTGCGTGTGCTGGAAGGGGCGACGCCGTCGCGAGTGGACGGTTTCGAGGTCGGGTGGCGGGATGACAAGGGTGAGCATCGGCGGCCATTGGCTGATGCAGTCTCGGTGGAGTTCGAGACGGGGTTGCCGGTGCGCGGGTTCCCCTCATATCGGGGGCAGCGGCACTTCCCGGGCTTGTACTGGGCCGTGACGACCAGCGGGCACGTGGGGTTCGAGTCATGGCTGGAGCGGGATCACGCGATGCTGCTCGACTTCACGCCTCAGGTCACGGGGCTGCTGTCGCAGCCGCTGTGGCTGTTCTGGGAAGACGAGCGGGGCAAGCGGATCTCGCACGCTCCGGACTACTTCGCTCGGTTCGAGGACGGGCGGGGGCTGGTGGTCGACTGCCGACCGCTGGATCGGATCGACGCACGGTCGGCGGCCAAGTTCGCGGCGGCACGGACAGCGTGCGAGGCGGTGGGGTGGGGCTACAGGGTTGTCGGAGATGTGGATCCGGTGCGGATGGTGAACGTCCGCTGGTTGGCGGGATACCGGCATCCACGGTACGGGGCGGATGAGGGAGTCGTGACCCGGTTGTTGGCACTGTTTTCGGTGCCGTCGCCGCTGGTTGTACAGACTGCATTGCTCGGTGATCCGATCGCGGTGTTGCCGACCGTGTTCCATCTGCTCTGGCTGGGGCGGCTGACAGCGGATCTGTCGCGGCCTCTTTCGGATGCCACGCTGGTATCTCGGCCAGAGGCCCTGTGAACGGGCACCCAGGGCCACGGGCGGCGTTGAGGGTCGGCGATCGGGTGCACCTGGATGACCGACTGCACACGGTCGTCGGCCTGTCCGGGACGACGGTGCGGCTCCTCGACGAAGCAGGGGCGACGAGCCTGGTGTTGTTGTCGCATCTACTGACCTCGGAAGGCTTTGAACTCATCGGCCAGGCTGCCGATCAGGGGCGTATGCCGCCGTTCGCACTGTTGGACATCGTGCCGGCGCGGGAAGCGGAGAAGGCGGCGGCCTGGGAACGGCATGTGACCGAGGTGGAGTTCGGCAAGCCTCTGGACGCGGATCCCACGATCCCGCCGCGTCATGAATACGACCCGGCCTGCCACACGATGGAGGAGCGGGTGGCGGCCAAAGTGGCGGAACTGCGTGCTATCGGCTGGCAGGCGAGTACGGGAACCGTTCAGCGGATGCGTAGGCGCTACCGCGAGCAGGGGCTGTGGGGGCTGGTCGATCACCGAAAGACTCGGCTGTCTTCGCCGACGGGGCGGGCCGATGACCGGGTTGTGTCCGCCATCGCGGAGATCTTGGCCGCGACGACGAACGAGTCCACCGGCACCCGCGGCCGACTGCGTCGGCGAGTGGAGGCGCTGCTGGCTGAGCGCCACGGCCCGGGAACGGTGGCGATGCCGTCGAAGTCGGCGTTCTACCGGCTCGTCGAGGCGATGAGCGAGGGCACGCATGCCTTCGGCGAGGCTACGTCCCGCAGGTCAGCGGCTCGCCGCCCGCAAGGAGCGTTCACCCCTTCCTCGGCCTGCCGCCCCGGCGAGATGGTGCAGATCGACACGACACCGCTGGACGTGCTGGTGGTCCTGGAGGACGGGGTGAGCGGACGCCCAGAACTCACGATTGCCGTCGACGTAGCAACCAGGACGATCTGTGCTGCGGTGCTGCGACCAGCAGGTACCAAAGCCGTAGACGCCGCCCTGCTACTGGCCAAGATGCTGGTCCCGGAGCCTCTGCGGCCCGGCTGGTCGGACGCGCTGGCAATGTCGACGACGCTTATTCCCCATCGGAGGCTGTTGGAGATCGACGCGCGCCTGGAGCAAGCGGCCGCCAAGCCGGTGATCGTGCCAGAGAGTATCGGCATCGATCACGGGAAAGTGTTCGTCTCCAACACCTTCCTGACCGCCTGCCGGTCGCTGGGCGTCTCCGTCCAGCCGTCCCGCCCTGCGACCCCGACTGACAAGGGAATCGTTGAGCGGACGTTCTCCTCGATCAACACGCTGTTCTGTCAGCACATCCCTGGCTACACCGGTTCGAACACGACCCGCCGGGGAGCCGAGGTCGAGGCCGTCTGGATGCTCGCGGAACTGGACGACCTGCTGCAGGAATGGATCGTGGCCTGCTGGCAGCAGCGGCCACACGAAGGACTGCGCAGTCCGTTCTTACCGGGCCGATCGATGTCTCCCAACGACGCATATGCCCTGCTGGTCTCCCGCACCGGCTACCTGCCGATGCCGCTGAGCGGCCGCGACTACCTGGAGCTGCTGCCGGCACTCTGGCGTTCGGTCAACGACTACGGCATCCGCATCGACCACCGCACGTACAACTGCCCCGGACTGAACCCGCTGCGGCGCCGCTCCTCGGGGGTGACGGCCAAGGGTGGGCTCTGGGAGGTCCACTACGACCCCTACGACCTGTCCCAGATCTGGGTACGCGACGCGCGTACGGGAGAGTGGATCACTGTTCCGTGGACACACCGGCACCTGGTCTCCGCGCCGTTCGCGGACTTCACCTGGCGCCGGGCCCGGGACCTGCTCGCGATGCGGGGCCAGGACGACACCAGCCAAGCCGCCGTGGCCGCCGCGGTCGACCAGTTGCTGACGCGGGCAGAAAGCGGGCCGGACCACCGAATCGCGGCCCGCACCCGCGCCGCCCTGGAGCCCGCTCGGTCCGTCCCTGCGCTGCCGCAGGCACCGGCTCCGGAAGACGCCGAGGACGAGGACGAAACCACCGTCCTGGAGCAGCCGTCGAACGTCATTCCCTTCGGCGTCTTCGACGCCTTCACCGACGGGAGCCGCCTGTGAGCGAGGCTCCGCCACAGGACATCGCCAACCCGCAGATGTCACTGACCACGAAGGAAGGCTGGCGGGCGTTCGTCGACGAGAATCCGGATCCCCCGCCGTCGATCCCGTCCGGCACCGTCCTGGACGAGGGCGAGCTGGAGTCCTACAGGGAAGCACGGATCGACTACCACACACGATCAGTCATCGTGAACACCCCCACGATCCGTGGCGTTGTCACCACAGGCCGCAAACGCATCGTGCTCAACCGGCACCAGGTCTCCGCCCGCCGCGGCCTGATCGTGTCCGGATCAGCCGGCACCGGCAAGACCACAGCAATCACCCAGTTGGGCAAGAACGTTGAACAGATCACCCGGCGCCGCAACCCCGCTGCTGTCGGCGGACTGCCAGTCGTCTTCGTCACCGTTCCCCCGGCCGCCACCCCGAAGATGCTCGCAGGCGAGTTCGCCCGATTCCTCGGTGTCCCGCTGGAGCACCGCATGAGCCAGGTCCAGATCACCAACGCCGTCTGTGACCTGCTCGGCAAGCTCGGCACCACGCTCGTCTTGGTCGACGAGATCCACAACCTCGACTTGACGACCCGCCACGGAGCCGAGGCATCCGATCAACTGAAGTACCTCTCGGAACGGATCGCGGCCACCTTCGTACTTGCTGGTCTCGACGTCGAGACCAGCAGCCTGTTCCAGGGCACCCGCGGACAGCAGATCGCCGGCCGCTACACGGTCATCCCCTCCCGGCCCTTCGGCCACAAGAACCGCACGGACAAGGAGAGCTGGCAGGCCCTGGTGGTGACCATGGAGGACTCCCTACGACTACACGCCCATCGTCCCGGCACCTTGGTCGCCATGACCGATTACCTCCACGAGCGCACCGGCGGGCTGATCGGCAGCCTTTCCCAGCTCATCCGAGAAGCCGCAGTCGATGCCATCGACACCGGTACAGAAAAGATCACCAAGCGCATGCTCGACGAGATCGAGCTCGACCACGCCGTCCAGCAGTCGCAGCCTGATCACCGCCGCGCCAAGCGTGCCCGCAGACAGAGGGCGGCCTGAGCGATGGAGCCCTGGGAAGCCCCTGTCCGACTCCTGCCACTTCCTCTGCCACCAGTTCACGGGGAGGTCTTCGGCTGGTATCTGCACCGCCTCGCCGCCGCCAACCAAGTGACGCCGGGCCAACTGGCCAAAACTCTGACACCGTTCAAAAACGCGCAGGTCGGAAAGCGGACGGACACACTATGGCGCTGGACTCCGACGGTGCTGCCACGGCTGGCCACAATGACGGGCCTTACGCACGAGACCCTCCGGATGCTGCTACCGGCGATCGCCCGGATTGAGGCGCGCACCGCTGGTGAGGTCGTCCGCTACCGTCGGCGTCTCTACGTCGCCTGCTCACACTGCATGCACCGCCGCGGGATCACCAGGCCCGTCCTCGCCCATCGCCCGACCGATCTCCAGCTCTGCCGCCGACACGGCATCTGGGTAGACGGCAACCGCCACTACCGCGTCGGCCACCTCCCAGAGCTCGTTACCGCTGAGCACCGACACCGACGGATCGCCCGCCGCTTCCCCGACACCCTGGAAGCAGCGACGAGGGAAGCGCAGCACTTGGTCCGCTCCTGGCTCCTGAACAAGAACCAACCTCACCTGCTCTCACGCTGGAACGACCGCCTCGCCCAGCTCCCTCCCAAGGAAGCCATCTACGGGAACATCATCAGGCGACGCGTCGATGAGCGGGAGTACATCGCCACCTATCCAGAATTCGTCACGATGCTGGGCATGGTGGCCGATCCTGCTTGGCGGGCACGACGGGCGCCTCGCCGATGGGCGAACCTCAGCCAGCAACGGCACACGATCAACGCCACCTACGCAGAGGCCGAGCACAGGCTCAACGTCCCGACACTCCGCGAAAAGCTTCACTCCTGGACCTTCTCCAACGACGCGCTCTTCCGCTGGACCGACCCTTTGGGGAGATCACTGATGCTGGTGATAACGCCGGACGATCACGACGCCTTTCAGGAATCGTCGGGCGAGTCCCAACCAGCGTCCAGACGCCCTACGCAAGCCGAGTCTCCAGAACCCGCCGCTGATCGCGCCGCACGGGACGCCTGACGCAGAAACCCAAGATCCGGCTGATCAGGCCCAGGGCACGTTAGCCACGTCGCCCACCCAGCCACGGATTCGTGTGAGGTCCCTGTAACTGCCGTTGTACCCAAGTGATTTCAGAATCAGCAGCACTAGGTAATGGCGAGCGAGGAGCCATGCGTCCCTTGTCAAGCCGTCCAATCGATAAACCGGCTCCTGCGACTCTTGCGGATGCACCAGTCGATTCCTGACCCAGGTCACGACATCAGCCCCGTCAATGTCCTTGTTCTCGTTCACCTTTACATCAGCGGCATACTGTGCAGCCGCCGACAGGAGGTGAGGGTTGATGTCGACGGGGATTTGAGCGCTCAGCAGCACCTTGCGCAGCAAATCATGGGCCGGGCGTTGCTTGTACTGCTGCTTGGTCAAAACGCCGTTGAGGACGAGACTCTCCCACATGATGTGTTCCAGGCCTGCTGTACCCATGATGATCCGAGGCTCGACAAAGTCACGACTCCGCATGGCGGAGATGGCGTACATCATCTGAAAGCGCAGCGGCACGAGTCGGTCAGGGTCAGCAAAGGCGTCGATCACAAGGCTCAAGAAGTCGCCCAGCGATTGGTGATCTTGGTCGTACCACCAACCATCACTGCTCCTGCGCGCCGGGTCACAGTGGGAGGCTCCCCACTGTTCCCACGCCACGCGACCGCCGCTGTCCTCGCCGACTGACAGCATGGGAGCAGCCCATCGGCCGAGCGCGAACGAGACCCCGACGTGCAACGCTGTCAGCACGGAATCTACCTCGTCGGCTGTAAAGAGCGAGCCGTCGGTACGACGCACCTCCATTACGTGCGTCATCACGTACACATCAGTCTTGTGGAGATCGCCCCAAACCCTCTGGTAGTCGGGGCGAACATCGAGCGTGATCTCCCAGCCGCTCGATTGATGCACCCAACGGCCTGACCACTCCTGCTCTCCGTCTGCCGTCTTCGCCACCAGCCCCAGCGGGCCATGCCAATTGGGCAGGTTGAACCAATGAACCACGAGTCGAGTCAATGGGGCCCCGGGGTTCCCGAACGAGGCCCCGTTCGACCATCCTCCGTCGATGTTCCGTGGCACCCCAGGCATGATCATGTCGCCCATCGGACGATAGAGAGTCAGGGCAACCTCGTCGCGGTTCGCGAAGTCCGGCGATGCCCCATCTCCGACCTTCCACTCAAAGTTGAAGCCGTTTGCACAGATCAACTCGACGCGGCCAGGAACGTCGGTTGCTCCTAGCCCGCCGATCGGGCCGTCGTGCAGAAGGACGGCCTGGCTCGGCTCGTTGTACGGATAGATCGGCGCAAGTGGTTGGCCCGCTACGGGCATGTTCGTCGTGGCCACACAGCCACCGTAGTGATGCAGCATCCGACCGCGCCTGGATTTTGAAGCGGTTTCTCGGGAGACCTACTTACTTTGAATGAGTGATGCCGTCGTCATGGTGCGGATGGGGACATCAGGCATTTCAGTCCTGCGTACGATCTCCGTCCCGCGGGGGTTGAAGGAGCACGTGGCCGGGTCCGGGGGGTGTCACCTGCGAGGGGCCAATTGCGGGTGTGCTCGATGTACCCAGGGTTCGAGGGATCACCACCCGGTTCTCGCCGAAGTACCGCCGGATGGAATCCTGACGCGTCGTACGCATCCACAGCGGAGCCCCGATGAGGATGCGGCGGACGCCGTCCAGCTCCGGCTCCACCCGGAAGTCCCAGCGCCCCGGAGTAAGGACCACGTCCCTGTATACGAGAGCGACGTACTCGGTCGCGTCGAACCCCAGCACTGTGTAGGCACGGGTCTCGGGACGGCCCAGATGGGCAGCGGGTTCGGTGTAAATGCCCTGTGACATTGCGACCTTGAGGATCTCCACGGCAAGCTGCTCATCGTCAAACGGAAACTCGTGTCCCGTTCGCGTGCTCACCTCTGCACCCCGGAGGGCGATGAACTCCTCGATCATCGGGGCGGCCGACGAAGTCCACCCACCGACAGAGTCCTGCTCCGGAACTGCGAAACCCCTCAGGTTCTTCAGGCTCCCGAACAGGCAGAGATCGACGCGTCCCTCCCGCGTGATTGCCTGTGTGTGAATCACGGCGGTGCGCTGCTGTAGGCGGTGCTGCGGGTGCCCCCATGTCTGGAACTCCGCCACCTCGGCATGGCCTGCCCCCTGAACGAGTTGCCCAGAAGCCGGGGTGCTGAAGTCCGTGATGATGGACTTGCGGAGCTTCTTCTTGAGCTTCTCGGCGATGTCGAAGGTGGTGTTCTCCTGGTCCCTGCCGGCGAGGCTGACGCCGTTGCCCGCCAGGCCGAGATTGAGAGCGGGCTTGATGCGGGGATCCAGCCGGACCCCATTGTCGTCGATCACCTCGGTGACAAGGCGCTGGGACCAGTACACGTACCGGCCTACGGGTTGGCTCAACGCCTGCCTCCATCACGAATCGAGGCCGGTTCGGATGCCGCGGCCGCTCAGGTAGAGAAAGACGAACGGAGCTTGGCATGAGGTTCCCAAGACTCCCGTCGGTTGCCAGCCCTTATGCACGGCCTTCGGGCTAGTCCGGCTCCGCGCTGGATCTGACCGAGCAGAACGCGACGCTTCTCCCCTTCGTCTTTCGTGTGCCGCGCGGGAACAGCAGCGCCGTGCCCAGGGAACTGAACAGGGCCAGGTCACGACCGTCGCCAAATATCAGAACGTACGGGACTCCTGAGAACGAAGCAGAAGATCAGAATCGTCCCGACAACTCCGCTGGGACGCCTCCGCCGGAGACCGTCCCAGCGAAATCGACAACTCCCTGATCAGAACGGGTCCGTCTGCTCACCTCTACTGGGAATGGACAGAACCGGAAGGAACCGGACGGCGGCGGAGGAAGCACTCACGCAAGCGGTCAGGACGGCTGGACCCCGTCGAAGAGGGCGAGGGCTTCGGTGGGGTCCGGGCTCACGAGGCGTTCCAGGCCGGCCGCCGTGATCTTCGCCCACTTGCCGGCCCGTGCCCACATCCGCTCCTCGAAGGCGCGGACGGCCTCGTCCAGATCTCCATGACCGGCGGCGGCGATGGACTCGGCGAGTTCGGCGCCCTCCAGCAGTGCGAGGTTCGCGCCCACCCCCAGTGGGGGCATCAGGTGGGCGGCGTCGCCCAGCAGCGTCACCCCGGGGACGTGGGTCCAGGTGTGGGACACGGGCAGGACGTAGAGGGGGCGGTGGACGAAAGCGGTGCCGTGGCGGAGGAGGTCGAGGACGGGAGCGGCCCAGCCGTCGAACAGGGCCAGCAGGCTCGATCGCACGGCCTCGACGTCGGCCGGGTCCAGGTTCGTGCACCAGTCCAGCGGTGCGCGGAACTTGGTGTTCACCTTCACGTGGCCGCCGCTGTTGCGCTGGGCGACGAGGGAGCGGTTGGCGCCGTACACGGCCACGGAACCGTCGCCGATCAGCCGGGCGAGGTCGGGGTGGCGGGTGTCGATGTCGTCGAGGGAGGTCTCGATCGAGGTGACGCCGGTGTAGTGCGGTGTCACCGGCGAGACCGCCGGGCGGACCCGGGACCGGGCGCCGTCCGCGCCGACCACGAGGTCGAAGGTCTCCTGTCGCCCGTCCGCGAACTGGACCCGTACGCCGTCCCCGGTCCCCGGCACCACCCGCGTCACGCCCCGGCCCCACTGGACGTCGAGGGGGCCGAGCAGCAGGTCACGGAGTTGCCTGCGGTCGATCTCGGGATTGGCCCGGTCGTCCGGACGGGGTCGCCAGTCGCGCAGGACGGTCCCGTCCGTGTCCAGGATGCGCATGGCCTGCCCCTCGGGACGGGACAGCGCATGGAACTCCGCCAGCAGCCCCGCCTTGTCCAGCGCGAGCTGGCCCAGCCCTTCGTGCAGGTCCAGCGTGCCGCCCGGGGGGCGGGCGTCGGGGGCGGGATCGCGTTCGAGGACAGTGACGGGGTGGTCGTAGCGGTGCAGGACGCGGGCGAAGGCGAGGCCGGCGGGACCGCCCCCGACTACTGCGATGCGATGTCTCATGTCGATACACTGTATTGACCTCATACGACGTATCGCAACGGTACGGTGTGAGCATGACTGTGTGGGACCGGCCGGAGCCGCCGACTCGCCCCGTGACGCTCGACCGGGAGCGGATCGTCGCCGCCGCCATCGCGCTGGCCGACGAGGGCGGGCTGGAGGCGGTGTCCTTGCGCAAGGTCGCGGCCCGCCTGGACGCCGGTCCGATGCGGCTGTACAGGTACATCTCCACCAAGGAGGAGCTGTTCGACCTCATGGTGGACGAGGTCCAGGCCGAGATCCTCCCCGCGGAACAGCCCGGCGACTGGCGGGAGGCGCTGCGCACCCTCGCCCATCGCACCAGGCAGGCCGCGCTCCGCCACGAATGGCTGGCCGACCTGCTCGGCGGCCGCCCGGCCCTGGGCCCGAACGGCCTCGCCGTGACCGAGGCCACGCTGGCCGCCCTCGACGGCCTCACCGACGTCGACACCGTGATGCGCGCCGTGGAGACCGTCAGCGCCTACTTCATCGGCGCGATCAGGCGCGAGATCGCGAACCTGCGGGCCGAGCGCGCCACGGGCCTGTCCAAGCACGACTGGCAGCGCGCCCACGGCCCGCATGTGACGAACATGCTGGCCACGGGCCGCTTCCCGGCGCTGGCCAAGGCCGTGCACGAGGGCACGGACGTGGACGCCGAGACCTCCTTCGCGACCGGCCTGGACTGGGTCCTCGACGCCGTGGCCGCCAGACTCGCCCGAAGGCCGCCGGCGACCGGAGCGCCTCGGTGACGGCCGACATCCGCATCACCTGGACGCTGGGGACACATGGGTGGGCCGACTGCGTCATCGAGGACCACCGGGCGAAGGCGGAGCTGACCGCGTCCTACATCAGCGACGCGCCCGAGGAGTTCCTGACGGCGGTGGCCCGGCTCGTCGCGGGCGCGACGGAAGCCCGCGTCCAGTTCGAAGCCGAGCCGACCGCCTACCGGTGGCTCTTCCACCGCGAAACCGCGGATGTCCGGATCCGCTTGCTGGAACTACGTAGCGGCAGCGACCACGACAACAGAGGCACCGAGATCTGGTCGTCCCACCTTCCCGTCGACGCACTCGCCCGGGCCGTGCTCCGCTGTTTCGACGAGGTGGCGCGGACCTACGGCGAGAGCGGCTACCGAGGCAAATGGGGCGAGCATTTCCCCCGGACAGAACTCGAAGCCCTGAGACGTCTTCGGCACGCTCACCGCCACGACGACGGCACACGGCCACCGGCGCCGGCTGCTCAGGCTGAGTGAGCCGGAACAGCCGGACACCAGGAGACCCGCGGCGAGCGCGAGTACCGCCCGCCGCCGGGTCGTCCGTCGGTCGTTCACCCGCCCGCCCTGTTCCATCAGTGCCAGTTCGGTGGAGCGACGCGGCTAGAGCGGTTCCAGTTCGTTTCGTTCGCTGTCGAGGATCAGGTGGTCGCCGGGGTACGGCACCCACACGCCGATGCCGTTCGGCCAGGAGACGACCTCCACGGAGCCCACCGTGGCGAGGGGGGTCCGTAGGTAAATCGACTGGCCGTCGAACAGCGAGAAGGTGGTTCCGACCGGCTCGAAGCAGACTTCGACGGTCTCGCCCCGGGCCGCCGTGAACTTCAGATCCACTGTCTGCGGGCCGAGGGGACCGGTGGGACCGGTGGGTCCGATGGGTCCGATGGGTCCGATGGGACCGGTGGGTCCAGGGGCGCCGCTAGCTCCAGGCATCGATGATCTCCTGCGTCAGTGTCACGCGCCGGCGCGGTTCTGCCTCCCCGGCCCGCCAGTTGGGCGCCGCGGTAGAAGTCCTGCAGCTTCTCCGCATCCGGCTTGCTGGTGAGGCCTCGGAGCGCCGACTTCCGTGAGGGAGCCGCCGTCGAGCTTGGGGAGAGGGAGCTTGCCGCTGGGGTTGTAGGTTCCCCGGCCTACGAGAGCAGGGAGACGTCGGATGCCAGGGCCCGGGCGGAGTCGGCGAAGTACTGCTCGTCGGCGTCGGGGGCGAGGCCGAGGGTGACGCCCTGAGTGAGGCCGACGAACAGCGCTCTGAGCGCGGTGACCAGACGCCGGGCCTGATGTGGCGTCACGGTGCCGCCGTCGTACGACCTGCCGGTGAACAGCGCGATCAGGTGCTCCTCCTGCGACCGGACGGACGCGGCGAGTTGAGCCCCCAGATCCGGGTCGTGCAGAGCCATGTCCAGCAAGGTGATCTGGAGCGACAGGCGCGCTAGCGCGTCGGGGCCGTCGCAACTACGCCGGTAGTGCCGGGCGAAGGCGTCGACCGCCGCCGACAGATCCAGCCCGGCCGGTACCTCCCGCTCGATCTCTTCGTAGTACGGCCGCAGTTGATCGGCGACGACGGCGACCACCAGGCCGTTCTTGCTCCCGAACAGCGAGTAGACGGCACCGGTGGTCAGGTCGGCGCGTTCGGCGATCTCGTCGAGCCGGGCCCGGTACCCGTCCCGGGAGACGACGTGGAACGCGGCGTCCAGCAAGGCGCGGCGGTTGCGTTCCCGGGTCTCCGCTCTCGTCATTCTCATAGTTCGATTATTGCCGTAATCTCATTATGGAACCAGCCGAACGAACGATGAAACAGCTGACGAAACGTCGAACGAGCTTCGGGGAGGAACACTCATGGCCCGCGTCCCGGCACCTCCGGCACCTCCACCTCCGGTGACTCGCCTGACGGCGGGGATCATCGCCGACGGCGTCTTCAAGGTGGTGCTCGCCGCCGCCTACATCGCCGGAGCCGCCCCGCTCGGCCGCCTGCTCGGTGTGTCCGGCCTGCTGATGGTCGTCTCCGGCGTGGCCCTGCTGATCGGCGGCGGAATCGAGATCGGCTACGCACGCAGCCGACCGGTGCGCACCTGCCTACGGCTCATGGGTGCCTACGACAGCGGCTGGGGGCTGGCGGCCCTCGCCGGTCTGCTGATGGCGTGGCGGGGGAGCGGTGGCGGGGGTGAGGTGTGGATCGGGTACCAGACGGCCGCCCCGATCGTGTTCGCCGTACTGCTGGCCGCGGCCACCCCTACGCGGACGGCCTGACCTCGGGTACCCACCCCAATTGGCCACCGCCCTCCCGAACTGGCCACACTGATCACCGCAGTTGACCGTTTCGGGGCGAGGAAAGTCATGCGGGTTCGGGGTCAGGTACCGGGGCAGCGCGCGCACCGTTGGATCTTGTTCGGGGTGATCGCCTTCGGGGCGCTGTTCCTGGTCATAGGGGTGATCACGGCGGGGGTGTCGGTCTCGTTCCTGGCGGATGCGGAACGCGCCCCCGGCACTGTGGTGAGCCTGGAGTGGCGGAAGGACCACAGCAGTACGTCCCGCAAGAACCGGGCGAGCGACAAGCCCATGGCGTACCCGGTCGTCGAGTTCACATCGGCGGACGGTACGCGGCGGACGTTCCGGGACTCCACGGGGTCCAACCCGCCCGCGTACGACACGGGTGAGCGGGTCGAGGTGCTCTACCACTCGGACTCACCCGAGGACGCGCGGATCAACGGGTTCCTCTCCCTGTGGCTGTTGCCGTTGGTCTTCGGCGGGATCGGGCTGGTGATCGCGGCGATCGGGACGACGGTGGCAGTGCTGACCCGGAGGCGTTCGCGGGCCGCGAGTCCGCAAGCATCACCCCCTCGGCCCGACGCACTCCTCAAGGCGCCGTGACGACGGTCGCCGTAGTCTCCCCAGCCGCCGTAGTCGTGTCTCCGGCTCCGGGTCCGGGTCCGACTCCACGGGCACACCCCACGAGCAGGACGATCAACAGAGCCGGCGCGAGCAGCAGCGTGAACGCGGCGCCGTAGCCGGTCAGTTGGGAGGTGCCGGCGCCCAGGGCGGCGTTGAGCACGGCGGAGGACAGCGCCAGGATCGCGATCCGGCCGAGGTTCCGGTTGGTCCGCATCGCGCCGCTCGCCCGTCCCTGGTGACCGGGCGGGCTGTGCGAGAGGGACAGCACGGTCAGGGACGGGTTCAGCAGCACCGTGACCGGCAGACCTCGGGCCGCCCGCCGGGTGCCCAGTGGCAGCAGTCGCGGTGCGAGGGCCACGAGCAGACCGAGTCCACCGGCCAGGAACGGCAGATGCCGGACGTCCCAGCCCGATACGCCGTACTGACCGAGAGCGGCGCCCAGACTCACCCATCCCGCGAGCAGCGACGGGGGACGCGCCGGACGGTCGTCCACCGGCTCGACGGCACCAGCGCCGGCGCCAGCAGAAAACAGAAAACAGAAGCACCAACAGGACCTCGTAGTACGACCATCAGCGCGAGCGTCGGCAGCACGGTCAGCGCGGCCAGGCCGTAGAAGACCGCCCGCCAGGAACACCACGCGGACGCCAGCCCGGCCGGCGGAGGGCCCGCCAGTGACGGGACGATCCAGCGGGCGCTCATCAGGGCGAGTGCGCGGGGCCGCAGGCGTTCCGGATACGCCTGGCCGATGGCCGTGTTGACCGACACCGCGACCACCCCGGTCAGGAACGTCACCGCGACGAAACTGGAGGTGACGGCCGCCTACGTCCGGGACAACAGGCCCTCTTCGGCGGCTTCGACCCCCACGGGCCCGGGATCAACCATCGACGAGCACCGTCGGGTCAGTGTCCACGGCCGCACAAACTATGCGTCCGACGCACCCACGCACCACCCGTTCTCAAGCTGCACCACGCCTCACCCCCTCACCCCCTACGTCTCGCCATCGCCATACCCGTTCCACGCCCCCAACTTGTCCGGATTGACCACCAACCACAGATCGGTGATCAAACCGGCACCCCCCACCCCCACCGCGAGCACGGCGAACGTCGTACCGGCTATCCGTACCGCCACCCCGGGCGTCCCGTTCACGTCGTCCTCGACGAGTTCCATGTCGGGTTCCCGCCGCATGAGGCCGAGGAAGAGGCGGGACACCTTGTCGCGGCCGACGACCGGGCGCAGGGCCGCCCGTACCTTGCCGCCCCCGTCGCTGCGCGACTCGACCGCCGGGTCGAGCAACGCGACCAGCGCATCGAGATCCCCGGTCTCGCAGGCCTCGCGGAACGCGGAGACGACGCGCCCGTGTTCCGCCGCCGTACCACTGCCGGGCGGGCGGTGGGCCAGGCGTCGGCGGGCGGAGGAGGCGAGTTGGCGACAGGCCGCGGGCGTACGGCCCACCGTCTCGGCGATCTCGGTGAACGGCAGCCCGAAGACGTCGTGCAGGACGAACGCGACGCGCTCCGCGGGAGTCATCGAGTCGAGCAGCACCAGCATCCCCATGCTGACCGACTCGTCGAGGGTGATCCGGTCGGCGGGATCATCCGCGCCCGCACCACCCCCCGTACTGGCCCACCCCGCACCGTGCCGCACCGGCTCCGGCAGCCACTCACCGGTGTACCGCTCCCGCCGGGCCCGCGCCGAACCCAGCTGGTCGAGGCAGATCCGCGAGGCGACCCGGGTCAGCCACGCCATGGGCACGTCGATCGCCCGCTGCGCCTCCTCGGACAGGGCGTACCAACGGGCGTACGTCTCCTGTACGACATCCTCGGCGTCCTGCACCGAACCGAGCATCCGGTAACCGAGGTTGAGCAGTCGCCGCCGCTCGGCCATGAGGGAGCCGAGGGTGGGGTCCTGGGACGATGAACCGGGCGTAGATCCGGGTGAAGTGGACGACGAACCGGGTGAAGTGGACACAGCGGTGATCATCCTCCCCGTACGGACGGTCGGCCGGACGACCGACCGCCCCGCACCACATGCCGCGCGAGCCACTCGTCGAACGTCTCACTCCCCCGCGCCCCGGGTACATCGGCCGCGCCCGCGTCGGCGACCGGCAACTGCCCGTCCCCCGTCATCGCCGCCCCGACCGCACCCGGCATCCGCACCGGCACCACCAACCGCCGCTCCCCCCTCGCCCGCAGCAACCGCCGCACCATGTCGACGAGTTGCTCGACGCGCGGCCCGGCGAGATCCGGGGCCATGCCTTGCGCGGGCCCCGTCGCGAGCCTCACCAGTTGCCGCGCGACCTCCCGCGCGGCGATCGGCTGGGTCCGCATCCGCGGCACCACCGCGAACGGCCCCGGCACCCGGTCGAGGGTCTGCTCCGCGAACTCGTGGAACTGCGTCGCGCGCAGCACGGTCCACGGCAACGGACCGTCCTTCACCACACTCTCCTGGCGGAGTTTGCCCCGGTAGTAGCCGAGGCCGACCCGGTCGATACCGACGATCGACAGCACCACGTGATGCCGTACGCCGGCCCGCTCGCCCGCCTCCAGCAGATTGCGCCCGACGGCGTCGAAGAACGCGACCGACTTCCGCGCGCTCGTGGTGGTCACGTTGCTCACGTCGACGACGGCATCCACGCCATCGAGTGCGGCATCGAGCCCAGCACCACCCCCGCCCGAGACGAGGTCCACACCCCGCGACCGGCTCAGCACCACCGGTTCCCGCCCGGCCGCGACCAGCTCCTCGACCACGTACCGCCCGACCAGCCCGGTACCGCCCGCCACCGCAACCCGCATACCGACCCTCGCCTTCACTTGGTGTCACCCCGCCGTCCAGGAGACACCGGCACCAGCAGCACCGCCGCCAGCAGTACGAGCGCGGCGAGGAACACCACGTTCAGCACCTGGTCCCGCGTCCCGTACATGTCGAGATGCTGCACGTGATAGCTGAAGTGCAGCACGTTGAAGACCAGCCACACCGCGCCCGTCGTCTGCACCAGCCTGGTGTTCCGCACCTCGCGCAGCGCGACGATCGTGAGGAGGGCCAGCGCGAGGAACATCGCCCCCGCGTCCTTGACGAGGTGCTCGTTGTAGGGACCCAGCTGGGGCAACCAACTCAGCCCGAGCCCAGGGAAGTTCGCGTACCACCCCGTCGGCGAGAAATAGGCCCAGCCACCTGTGTACAGCCCGACCACGGCCAGCAGACCGAGGCTGACGTACCGGATTCGTGTGCTCATACCTGTCATACCCGTACGACGACGCAGCCCCCGCGAATGTCAGGGCGGAGGACAAAGCAACAGGTCAGGCGGCCGGTCCCCGCACCATGAACACATCCACCGCGTCCTCGGCGTCGACGACGAACCCGTACCGCTCGTACAACCGCCGAGCCGGACTCCCCTGCAACACATTCAGCCGTACGACGCCGATGCCGCCCCCGCCATCGATCCCGCCCCGATCACACCGCTCCAGCAGCTCCCCCAGCACACCGGAACCGATCCCACGCCCCTGATGTTGCGCGCCCACATAGAAATGCTCCAGCCAATGGCAACGGGCGTCCCCGTCCGGCCGTAGCGCCACGCACCCGGCGAACGCCCCGTCCACCTCGATCACCCAGGTCCACTCCGCCACGAACCCGTCCCGCAGCCGCTGCCGCACACGCCGCTCGTCGTACCGCCCGAGTCGTTCCAGATCGCCGCGCAGCACGACGGCACGCAGCTCGGCGATCGCGTCGACGTCGGCCGCCGACGCGGGCCGTATCTCCCAGTCAGCCATGATCGGCACGCTACCGCGCGTAAATCGATAGAACCCGGGCGGCCCCGCCTGCTGAAATGACCCGATGCGCGACGCCGACGACACATCGACGATCACGGACCGAGGCCGGCACGAGAACGCCAACACCCCCTGGGACCAGCCGACTTGGCGGAACGCGGCCCTCGACTGGGCCACCCGCGAACTCACGGCAAGGGGACTACGAGAGAGCGGAACGGCCGGACGGCGGGTACGCCTACGCCCCTGGTCCGTCCTGGTCCGCATCCCCGTCGAGGACGCCGACACCACCCACCACGCTACGGCCGCCTCCACCGTATGACTGAAGGCCAATCCCCCAGCCGGCGCCTTCGAGGCCCCCCTCGCCGCCGCACTCGCCCACTGGGTCCCGGAGTACGTCCTGAAACCCCTCGCCGTGGACGCCGACCGCGGCTGGTCCCTGCTCCCCGACGGCGGCGACCTCTTCTACCAGGTCCTCGACCGCAACCCCGCCGACCCCCACGCCTGGGAAGAACCGCTGCGCCAGTACGCGACGATGCAGCGCGCCCTCGTCCCGTACACCAAGGACCTCGAACAACTCGGCGTCCCCAGCGCCAGGACGACAGCACTCCCCCAAGTCTTCGACGAGACAGTGGAGTTCATCAGGTCGGTCACCGAGAAAACAGCGGCGCCGCTACGACACCCCGCCCCCGACGTTCCTGGTCCCGGCCGAGCAATTCACCGAACGCTACGGCCCCGAGTCACTGCCCCGCCTACGGGACGCCTACCTCGACCCCTGGACGTGAAACGGCCGTAGCAGCAGGGAACTTCGCCGCGCACTCACCCTGGCGGGACGGCTCGGTGTCATCGGACGTGCGGTCACCTGGGGCCGGATCTTCCCCGGCGCGTCCGACGAGACGCGGGCGACGGGCGCGGCGGGCGCGGCGGAGAGCACGAAGCGCCTGCTGCAACTGGCAACGGCCGAGCCCCCGTTCTGAGATCTGTACGTCAACTGCCCGCCGCCCGCTACCGGTTGGCGTCCAACCACGCCCGCACGGCAACGAGATCAGCGCCGGTGATCCCGTACCGGGGGTCAACTCGCTGCAACAGCGCCCGTTCCGGATGATGGGCGCTCACCCAGTCGCGGTCGGCGTCGCGGATCTCGTCGTCCACCCAGATGAAAGGCCGCCCGGCGGCCCAGGCGACGAGCGGCCGAGTCTTCCAGTGCAGGCCACTGACCGCGCTCCCACCCGCACCCGCACCCTCCTCGGCCGGGTCGGGCCAGTCCACCAGGGGGAGTTGGGGCAACCCGAGCCAGGGCGCGACGCACACGTTCGCATCGTCCATCCAGGTCGTCGCCCACACCAGTTCGCACCGCAACGCGGCGAGCCGGGGCCCGAGCGAGGGGTCGATCCGGGTCAGCAGGGGCGGGGCGGCGGCGACCGGCGGCGCGAACCCCGGCTCGTACACCGGGTAGGGCCGCGACGCACCGAAGGGGAGCAGGGTCCCGTCGACATCGAGGAAGAGAAGCATCGACACCAGGATCGGCCACTTCCCTCCCCGACGCCACGCGCATCACCCCCACTTCGCACTCCCAACTCCGCATTCCCCACTCCTACTCCGGACACGTCACCCCTCGAACCCACCCGCGCGCAGCAGCTCCTCGACCCGGGCCCGATGCGCCGCCTCCCACTCGTCAAGGCTCTCGTCGCCCTCCTGAACCAGCCGCGCCAACGCCCCCGCGAGCACCTCGGCCCGCCGCGCACCCGGCACGACCACGACCCCGTCCTCGTCGGCCACCACGACATCCCCGGCGTCGACGGCGACGCCCCCGCACCGCACCCGCTCGTTCAACGGCAGTACGGCCTTCTTGGCCCCCGGGATCGGCACGGTCCCTCGCCCGAACACGGGGAACCCAGCCGCCCGCACCTCCCCGACGTCCCGGATCACCCCGTCGACGACGAACCCGGCGATCCCGCGCCGCTGCGCGACGGCACAGACATTCCCCCCGGCGAGCGCGTACTCCACGTCACCCGACTCCACGACGACAACCGAACCGGGCTCGGCCCGGTAAATGGCCGCGTGCAGCATGAGGTTGTCGCCGGGAGGACACCGCACGGTGAAGGCCGGCCCGGTGAGACGCGGCATCGGCCCCCACAGCGCCCGGACCCCGAGGTCCAACACCTGCTCGTGGCCGAGCAGATCGGCGAGGGTGGTCGTGGGGATGTCCTCGAATTCGGTGGCATCAGTCATACGGCGGACGCTACCGGTCGTCGCCCGCCTTCAAGTCGCCGTCTCCCTACGCCAACGCCCGGGCGAGATAGGGGTTGACTCCTCGGCGGACGGTCAGGCCGAGGAAACCGAGGGCCTCCGTCAGGGTCATCGTGTACGAGTCCACGGCGCGGCGGACGTTGGGAGCGTCCAGGCTCGCGCGGGTGACGAGGCGATCCAGATCCACGTACGCGGACCGCACGATCTCGACCCACCGGTAGACGCGCCAGTCCTTCTGCCAGTCCTTCGTGCAAACGGCGGGCAGGTAGCTGTCCCAGCGTTGGAACAGGCGCTCACGGATCTCCGGCCGGGTCGGCGTGAGGTGCATGTGCCGGACCAGGTCGTACAGCGGATCGCCGACCACGGCCATGTCCCAGTCGATGATGGTCAGCGCCAGATCGTCGTCACGGCGGATCAGGTTCCACGGGTTGAGGTTCCCGTGCAGCAGCGCGGAAGCTCGGTCGCTCACTCTGTGCCGGGACAGGATCTCCCGAAGGCGTGGAGCGTCGGGGAGCCCCACGAACCGGGCCAGTTGCCACGACTCCTTCGGCAAGTTCCCCACCAGCTCGACGAGTTGTTCGGTCAGCCGGTGGAAAAACCCTCCGCCGTCGGCGACCGCGTCGATCGCGCGACAGTCCACCTCGGTCAACGCGTCGAGTTGGTCGACGAGCCCGTCCGCCTCGTGCGGCAGCAGCCCGTCCACCGGGTGGCTGGCCTGCTTGCCGAGGTCGACCGGACCCTCGTAGGTGTGGATGGCGAACGCGTCCTTGGAGTACGTCTGCGTGTCGACGGCGTAGTCGGCGTGGCTCTCGCCCAGTGCCAGCACCCTCGGTGCCGCCACCGCCACGTGCGACCGCTCGATGGCCCGCAGCACGACGTGCTCTCTGAGAAAGCCGTGCTCGCGCAGGTGGAGGTTCGCCACGCCGCGCCGCACCACGACCGGGAAGTCGGTGCCCGGTACCCGGACCACGGTATTGAGATGCGCGGTGCCTTTGAACACCCGCTCGGCGGGTGCCGCGCTCTCCAGGAAGAGGGCGTGCTTGACAGCGGAGTAGGGGAAGTCGGGATGTTCGGGCACGCGCGGGTCCGGTTCCCAGGCGATCGCCGAACCGCCGGCCGTACCGGGCCGTGCCGTCCCGCGGGCCGCGGACACCTGCCAGCGGAACAGGATCCGCTCGATCTCGCGCTCGCCCGGCACATGAGTGAGCCGTAGCGGCTCCGCCCCCGCCTCCAAGGCCCGCCGGACGACCGCCGTCGCGTCGTCCAGGCTCTTCTGGTCGAACCGTCCCTCCAGGGACTTCACAGCCCGCATGACGTCCGAGTAGACCGACTGCGCCCGCTCGAACTCGACGTAGTGCGGTAGATCCTCCGCCACACCGTTGGCGGCTGAAGGCCGGACGGCCTTCATGGCGTCCGCCCAGGAGTCGACGACCTCTGCCCACTGATGGTCGGGATACTGCATCCGGACGAGGTGGGTCGCCAGATCGTGCAACGGGTCACCGTATGTCGCCAGTTCCCAGTCGACGCAGATCAGCGGCGGATCACCAACGTACGACATGATCAGGTTGTCGCGGTGCAGGTCCGCGTGGAGCAGGCTGTACGGTCGCCGCGTCATGGCGGGTACCCGCTCGGCCAACCGGATCAGGGCGTCCTCGGCGATACCGAGGGACGCGAACAGGCCACCGAAACAAGGCCAGTTGGGTTGACGGATCTGGTCGTCCGCCAGCACGGCCAGGGTCTGCAGAAAGCCCTGGCTGTCCGTGTGGTCGGTGGGCCAGAGCGCCGGCCTGGGCGGCAACGCCCCATCGCGGACCTGGGTCATCCCGGCGAGGAGGTCCGCCAGCGCCGCGACGAGCAACGTGTCGACCGGCTTTCCGTTTCCGCAGACGCTGGAGAGCGGTACGCCTTCCACATAGCTGTGGACGGCGAAGCCGTGCCCTTCGACAAGGCACTGCGGCACATGAGGCAGCACGCTCTTGACGGCCCGCAGGATCTCCGCCTCGTTCTGCCAGGTCCTGATCACCACCGACAGGGCATCGGTGCGCGGTATCCGCACGGTCACGGACGTGCCGACTGGAAGGTCCACCAGCCGCGCCAGGTTCTCCGGCAGCGGCAGCACGTAGTTCTGGTTGTGGAAGCCACTCGTGGCCGCCTGTCCGGAATTCACCGCGCTCGTCTTCAGCGCCTCCAGACCTGCGAGGCGGGGATCACGAGGTATGCCCAACGACATGGCACTCCAAGCGTGTTCGTTCTGCCGACGAAACCACACACACATGGAAACAGGTGGTGATGCTAGCGGACGAGCGCCGCCGCGATCCGCGATCTGCTCGGAATCTCGATCAGCCCCAACGGACCCGCGGCGGCCGTGAGAACGGACTGCAGTTTGCCGACCACCGACGGAAGCTTGACCCAGTTGACTCTCGACCCGTCACGCAGGGAGAGCGACAGGCGAATGACGTCGGTGAACACCGACTGCGCTTTCTTGAAGCCGAGAAGGCGTTCCAGGTCCTGTTCCCAGCCCTGTGCGCTGCGGGGTCGTACCCTTTGGACGACTCTGAACCATTCCTCGACGACACGGCGTTCCTGATCCGCCGGATAGGACATCAGGTAGAGGTTGGTGGCCAAGTCGTAGAGCGGATCACCCAGCATCGCCAACTCCCAGTCGATGGCCCAGAGTTGGCCGAGTGGGTCGAGGACCAGATTCTCTCGGTGGAGGTCGCCGTGCAAAAGACAGAAGTCACGTTCCCTCAGCCCGGAAACGCTCTTTCTGAGCTGGGCGAACGCCTCATCGCCGATACCGAGATCTTCGAAGAGCCTCCCGAAATCCGGGCGGTTCCTCTCGTAGACCTGCTTCTCGACGAAGACGATCAGACGCTCCAGGAAGCCGTCGCAGTCACCGTCCTCGGCGCGGTCGTCGGGCTCGCAGCGCCGATTCACGTCGAGCATGTCCGGCGTGATCCGTGCCATCTCCTGGAAGAGGTCGACGATCTGGTCGAGGACCGCCTCAGGGATTCTCCGATCGCCCCAGGGGCGCGCCTTGAGGGTCCGGCCCTCGATGAACCCCTGTAGCGCCATGCCCGCGATGTCGTGAATGGCGGGGATGCGGGCGACCTTCCCGTGCAGAGCGCGGAGCAGATCCTCCTCGGAGCGGAAGCATCTGCGATCGAACCAGAGGATCTCCTCGCGCGGCTCGCGGAACTTCACGATGCGCGTCTCACCCGGGATGGTCAGGACGTACGTCTCGTGGTGGTAGCCCTTGAGAGGGCCTTTGACCACGCTGTTCACGCCGCCCAGTTCGTCGGCTCGCTGCCGGACGCCGGAGAGTTGGGATGTCATTCGCTGCGTTCAGCCCGTTCCGGTTGAGCCGATGAGGTAAGGGATGAGGCACGTTACTCCACGGACTTCGAGCGCCGGTGAAGAACCCGCCCATTGAACTGCCGCGGGCGACGGTACGTACGTTCGCTCGACGCGCCGACAGAGCCGACGGACTCGGGCGGGTACGTGCCCGGGCCGGACCCCGGTCGTTGGAACAGTGGAAAACACGCCTCTCTCCGGGACAGGCTGTCGCGACGACCTAGGAGCCCCATGATCGACGCGACCAACGCGACCGACGACCAGGACGCGTTGCCGCGCCTGCTCACCGGCGCCCGTGCCGTGCTGTTCGACTTCGACGGACCCGTCTGCGACCTCTTCCGCGGTGTACCCACGGACGATGTCGCGGAGCAGGTGAAGGAGGCGGCACGGCCGTACTGGGGCTGGCGCGATCCGGAGGGCCAGGGCCGGTTGGATCCGGAAGTCGAGTCCTGCTACGACTCGCACGGCATCCTCCGCCGCCTCAGGGACATGTACGAGCGGCCGGCCTCGAAGAAACTCTCGCCGGAGCCGCTGGTGCTGGCGGAAAAGATTGTCACCGGGCAGGAGACCGAGGCGCTCCGGACCGCCGTACGCGCCCCGCACATCGTCACTCTCGTGGACCTACTGCGCGAACTCGGCCTGCGTCTCGTGGTCGTGAGCAACAATGCCGAGGGCCCGATCAACACCTATCTCGAACACCCGGATTTCCACGACAAGTTCGAGGGCGTTTTCGGCCGCGACCCGAAGGACGCTCGCCACATGAAACCCCATCCCCATTGCGTGGGCCGGGCCCTCGAACACCTCGGTCTTCACGCTCCCTCGTGCATCCTGATCGGCGATCAGGTCACCGATCTGAAGGCGGCTCGGGCGGCCGGCACGCGCTTTGTCGGATACACCCGGGAAGAGACGCGGGCCCTCGAAATGAAACAAGGCGATGCGGACGCCGTGGTCTCCACACACCTTTCGATCGTCATCGCCGCCGAGAAGGTCCGGGCTAATCAGTGAGATGCCCCCATACGGAGTCGAACCACTCCTGCATGCCCGTCACGAACACCGTGCCCTGCGAAGGGAGTTCGGCGTCCATCACATGGTGGGTGAGACCGGCGCCCAGGCCCTCGACATCAAGGGCGCCTTCGATCACTTCACGGTCCTCCATTTCGATGGACCGCTTGTACACCTTGTACGGGCCGACCACCGCCTCTGTCCCGTTCAGAAGATAGAGCTTGAAGTGCGGCATCAGCCGGCTCCGGCGGATCTCGAGATCCACGGACGGCACGAGCCCCGTCGTCTGCAGGTCGCTCAGCGCGGTGCGCAACGACTCGGTGTAACGCCTCGTGATGTTCAGGAACCGCGCTTTCAGACGCTCGTCCTGAGCGGGCTGTCCGGTCCGCCAGTACGGGAGTTCAAGTGATTCGGAGGGCAGCATCATGCGCAGGGCGATGCGCTGCGGGGCGATCTCCTTGGCCCGTATCCGCTCCGCCTGCAGGCGGATGTGCGCGCCGAGAGACTCGGACGTCAACGTGAAGACGTCCAGGGTCACTTCACGCTGCCCGAAGGCGTGATCGATGAGCGGACGGAGCGTGACCATCCCGCTGCTCGTCGGGGAGTGGACCTGCTGGCCCTTGACGACCCTGGACCCGCTTCCCTGGCGCGTCTCGATCCAGCTCTCGCTCCGCAGCTCCCTGAGAACCTTCTGCACGGTGTCACGGGAGACCCCGAACTCGTCGGCCAGTTCACGCTGCGGAGGCAGGAACGAACCCTTGGGGTAGACGCCGTCGTTCATCCGCGCCCGCAGCTCACCCGCGACGCGCTCGAACTCCCTGCCGCCGCCATCGCCCGGGGTGCCGTCACTCACACGGCGACCGTACCTCTCATCGCCACCGAGCAAACCACTTCCAGTCAAATCACCCCACCAATCTTGACTGCCAGTTAAGGGATCAACAGTCCAGGGAACAACAGAATTACGTCAACCAGTCCAATTGGACGGGTAGTTGATCGCTTCTCGGGAAGCGGTGGTTTGGGGGAGTCGTGATCGTTCAACTGGTGTTTGAAGTCTTCACCGTGGGCCTCGGCCAACTGCTCCAGTCACGCTACGGCGCGCTCGGCATCCTGTGCCTGTTCCTCCTCGGAGTCGGCCTCCGGTCACGCGACACGACCTGCCTGTGCGCGGGAGCCGTGGTCTTCGTCCTGCTGATGACCCAGGCCTAGGAGAGCTAGTCGGTGAGCCACGTCCAGACGGACTCGAACCAGGTCGTCATGCCCTCCACGAAGACGGACCCCGGCGAGGTCGGATCGGCGTCCTTCACGTGATGGGTGAGGGTGGCACCGTAGCCCAGCACGTCGAGTGCCGTGATCTTGTCGCCGTCGTCCAGGACCACCGTGCGCTCGATGACCGTGTAGACGCCGTGCAGCACCTCGGCACCGTTGATCACGTACAGCTTGAAGGTCGGTATCAGTGGCGCATGCCGGATCTCCAACTCGACGGACGGGACCAGGCTTTCGGCCTCCAGCGCCGTCAGCACCTCGCGCAGGGACTCCGTGTGCCGCTTGGTGATGTGATGCAGACGGGCCTGCAGCCGCGGATCGTCCGGGTCGTCCTTGGCCCGCGGATACGGCAGGGTCATCGACTCGGTGGGCAGCAGCACACGCAGGGCGATGCACCGAGGAGCGATGTTCTTGGCGCGGATCCGTTCCGCCTGCGTGCGGATGTGCGCGTCCAGGGACTCCGACGTCAACGTGTAGACATCCAGGGTGACTTCGGGCTGTTCGAACGCCTCTCCTATGAGAGGCCCCAGCATCAGCGCCCGGCGTGACCTGCCGGCCCTGGGCGACCAGGACTGAATGCGCTGGTTCTTGATGACGCGGGAACCCTTGCCCTGCCGGGACTCGATCCAGCCTTCGCTGCGCAGTCCCTCAAGGACCCGCTGCACGGTGTTGCGGGAGACCCCGAACTCCGTCGCGAGCGCCGACTGCGCCGGCAGGTAGGAGCCCAGCGGATACACCCCGTCCGCCATCCGGACCCGAAGTTCCTCCGCGACCCGACGGAACTCCTTGCCGCCGGAGTCGGCCTTCCTTGTCCCCGTCACGCTCGGTATGTACCACCCGCAGGTGATCGGCGAACCGCATTCAGTCAGGCAAGAGGTCAGTCAACTCGCAGGTTAATGGGTCAGGTTGACCGAGCAATTCTGCAGGGCTGCTCACATCGCCGGCGGCATGGCTCCGCAGGCGCGGCAAGCGGTCCGGCAGGCAGAGCAGTCGTATCGCCCGGTCTATCCGCGGAGTATCCGCAGCAAGGGCTCAAGGGAGTCGACCACGTGCGCTGCTCCGCCTGCCCTCAAAAGCTTCGCCTTGCCTTCGTTACGCGCGTAGCCGAGGAACGGGACCCTGGCCTCCCGCGCGGCGTCGAAGTCCGTGGGGGAGTCGCCGATCATCAGGGCGGCGTCCGGCGCGGCCCCCATGGCGCTCAGGGCCCGGTTGAGGCAGTGCGGGTCGGGCTTGAGGCGGTGGAGGTCCTGGGTGCGGCCGTAGACGTGCGGGGCGAAGCAGGTGACGAGACCGCGGCTCGCCAGGTATGCGCGGGCCACCCGGGGGGAGTTGTTCGTGGCGATCGCCAGTCGGGAGCCCGCCGCTCTCCAGGTACGGATCAGCGGATCGGCGTAGGCGGTGGGCATCGCGGAGGCGGTGGCTCTCATCTCTTCCTGGGTGAGACGTTCTTCCAGCTCCGCCACCAGGTCGCTGCCGGGACGCCGGCGATCCACCGCGCGCAGCACTATGTGCGGGTCCAGGGACTTCCGTTCATCGTCCGTGAGCAGCCCGTGGAGACCTCGGCCCTCCAGCCACTCCACCAGTTCGCCGGCCACGCGCTCCGCCTTGTGTCCCGCGAAGAGCCGGCAGATCGGCCCGTCGAAGTCCCACAGCACCACGTGTGCACGCGTGATCAGTTCCCGCAGGTTCTCGGTCTCTTTCTCTGTCTCCGCTGTCACCGGTTCAGTCTGCGTCGTATCAGGAGTCACTAGGAGAGTGTCAGGTCCGTGGTGATGGTTTCCCAGAGGGCGTCGAACCACAGCTGCGATTGCTCCACGAACGCGGCGTCCCGCTCACCGGTCCGCCGCAGGAAAGAGAAGAGGACGGACTGGGAGCCGAGGGCGTCGTACATCTCCAGCGTCTGGGCGCCGTACTCCTCCTCCCGTCTCGTGAGCATGTAGTAACCGAGCAGCGCCTCCTGGCCGTTGAGCAGGTACAGCTTCACGGGAGGAGTGAAGGGGAGCGCCCGGAAGGTGACCTTGACGTCCATGCCGTGGGTGGCCCGCAGTGCCTGCAGGTTGTGCTGGAGAACCTGGCCCTGGGCATTGCGCATTCCCAGCCACCGCTTGTGGACCGAGTCGTCCTCGCCACTGTCTTCGACCGGCACCGGGAACGCGAGGGTGATCTCTCGGGAGGGAACCAGGATGCGGACCGCGATCGACTCGGGGCGCAGGCGGCCCTCGTGGATCTGGCGGAGGGGTTCGCCGATGGCCACCATCAGGGTCTCGGCAGTGTGGCATACGACATCCACGTGGACGTTCGGCGCCGAGAAAGCCTCTGTCAGGCGCGGTGCCAACCCCACCATCGTCGGCTGGGGTTCGCCGCGCAGCGGCGTCGGCGGCTCCGCGATCCGCGGTGGGCTCCCCTTGCTCACGTTCGTCAGGAGGCCCGCCTCCTGGAGCAGCCGCAGTGCCTGGCGTACGGCGCCGCGTTCGACCCCGAACTCCTCCGCCAGGTCGGCCTGGGTGGGCAGGCGGTCGCCTGCCTTGAGGTCGCCGGTGCGGATGCGGTCGCGTAGGGCGTCGGCGATCTCCTGGGGCGAGAAGCTTCTGCTGCCGTTCACTGCCACGTTCTCCTGGGTCACGACCAAACGGTATAACTCTGCCCCATCTAAGGGGAGTTGTTTGGAACCTGATTGTAAGTAGGTGTGAGTAGGTGCCAATCGGGAACAACTTAAGCAGAGTTGGCTGCCAACTTCTCCAAGTTGGTGGAAGTTTTGCTTCCACAGCCCGAAGGGGGAACCACCGTGCCTGCCATCGCCCTCCTCTCCGCCGTCCTCGTCGTCGGCTTCGAGCAGATCGTCCAGTGGAAGTACGGCGCCACCGGGATCATCGGTCTGCTGTTGCTCTCCATCGGCATCAAGGCCAAGAGCCCGGCCATCAGCTCCATCGGGGCCGTCGTCCTGGCCCTGCTGGTCACCGGTCCGGCCCTGTGACCCGTACGACCACCCGTACGACCCGAAGGCCGCCCCCAAGGTCACATCAGGTCAGCCACTGCGGGAGGCGATCAGCTCGTGGGTGTCAGCGTGAGCTCCGAACTGATCGTCTCCCACAGTGCGTTGAACCACAGTTGCGACTGTTCCACGAACGTCGTGTCCCGCAGCCCCGCGCCCTGCTCGAAGGCGAACAGCATCGACTGGGTGCCCTCCGCGTCGTACATCTCCACCTGCTCGTGGCCGATCTCCGCCTCGCGCTGGGTCAGCGTGTAGTAGGCGAAGAGCGCCTCCGAGCCGTTGAGCAGGTACAGCTTCACGGGTGGGGTGAAGGGCAGCGCGCGGAACGTGATGTGCACGTCGATGCCGTGCGTCGCGCGTAACGCGAGCAGGTTGTGCTTCAACACCTGGCCCTGGGCGTTGCGTTGGGCCAGCCATCGGCGTTGCAGCCGGCCGTCGGCCGAGGCGTCCACGCGGGAGGGGAAGGCGAGGTCGATGTCGCTGCTCGGCAGCAGCACCCGGACGTCGACCGTGGCCGGTTTCAGACGTCCGGCGTGGATCTGGCGCAGCGGTTCGCCGACGGCCAGCGTGAGCGAGACGGCGGTGAGGCAGAGCGCCTCGATCTCGACGTGCGGCTGCGCGAAGGCCTCCGATATGCGCGGCCCCAGTCCCACCATCGTGGGCTGCGGCGGGGCTCCGGGGCCGGTCAGGGCCAAGCCGAGGTCGGGGGCCACGGTCGCCGGGCTCCCCTTGGACATGTTGGTGAGCAGCCGCTCGGACTGCAGGATGCGCAGCGCCTGCCGTACGGCCCCGCGCTCCATGCCGAACTCGTCCGCCAGCTTGGCCTGGGTGGGCATGCGCTGGCCGGGCCGCAGTACACCGGACCTGATCCGGGTGCGCAGCTCGTCGGCCAGCTCGCGGTGTGACCACTGTGGCCGTATTGACCTCGTCCGTCCATTGACGGTGGCGTGTTCCGGGTCCACGACCAAACACTACAACTTCTCGCC
The DNA here is from genome assembly GCF_045162825.1 of Streptomyces prunicolor. Lineage (NCBI taxonomy): Bacteria > Bacillati > Actinomycetota > Actinomycetes > Kitasatosporales > Streptomycetaceae > Streptomyces > Streptomyces prunicolor. Next base: position 5,071,419 of record NZ_CP108676.1, read on the forward strand.
ATCTTTCGGCAGTTCAAGGAAAGGTGGTTATGAGACGCATCCAAGAGGAGATAACTAGAAGAGAGTTGGTCACCAACTTGGCTAACTTGGCCGCCTGGGTCTCTCTCCTGGAGGGGAGCCGAGAGCCCGGCGGCCGGCACCACCACAACTGAACAGCTACGGATGAGTCCATCGGTTCATCGGTTCCATCGGTTCCATCGGTTCCAGAAAAGATCAACCGGCCCCGCGGGAAGGAACGTTCAGAAGATGTCCGGGCACCAAGGCCGCCTGGACGTACGCAGCAGGGCGTCGGCCACACGGGCGGCGCCCGCTCGTTCTTCCCGGACCCGGCCGACCGCCGCGAGCCGTACGGCCGACTGGTCACCGAGCCACAGCGTGCCCAACTCCCCCACATCCAGCGTGAGTTCCGCGCTCTCCGTGGTCGGCACACACAACGCCCCCTGCGCCGAAGCCTCCAACCGGTAGCGCCCGCCCGCCAGTTGGGCCCCGTCGACCACCTCGAACACCAACGTGCCCTCCCCCTCGTACGACCGTGCCTCCATGGCCCGTACGACATCCAGGATCCGCACCCACAGCCAGTCCGCCTGGGTGGTGACGGTGGCCGCGCGCGGGTCCGGCAGGAGGAGGGGCAGCAGGTCGTCGGGGGCGCGTCTGCCCGACTTCACCTTCGCCACCCAGTCGATCGAGCAGAGGTGGTGCCACAGGGCGCGTTCGGCGGCCGGGGTGGTGGCGATCAGCCCCCGCACGGTGGCCGTGTCGAGCGGCTGCTTGGCGTCGGTCCAGGTGTCGTCGCAGTCGTACGTGGCCAGGCCCTGCACCTCGCCGTCGGCCGCACGGTACACGGCGTAGAACGGCTCGGTCCACGGTGCGCGCGTCAGGTGTACGGCGCCCGTGGTGACCTGCCACCAGCGGTCGTCCCGGTTGATCACGCCGGGCTGGGCGCGGCGCAGCCGCTCGTGCAGTTCCGGGCCGAGTCTGCGTACGTCCTCGCCGTCCACCAGGTCGATACGGCCGCCGTCCTCCGGGGCGGACCAGCGGGGGTCGAGGCCTGCGCGCTGGAGGTCGATCTCCCACTGGGTCATCGAGGTCGCGGGGCCGAAGCCGTAGCGGCCGTAGATCCGGTACTCGGCGGCGATGAGCGTGGCGACGACGTCACCGCGTTCCTTCGCGGCGGCCAGGTCCCGGTCCATCATCCGGGTCAGGAGGCCGCGGCGGCGGTGGGTGGCCGTGACGGTGACGTTCGTGATGGCGTCCGCGGGGACTGCCCTGCCGCCCACGGCGGTGATCTCCTGCGGGAAGGAGCGGAAGGTCGCCACGCAGCGGGGGCCGTCGAACGCGCCGAGGGTGCGGGACGGGTCGATGTAGCTGCTGCGGTCGGCGATCTCGTCGTCGGAGACGTAGGGAGTGCGCAGGAAACCGGTGTTCAGCGCGCGGATCCAGTCGGGGATCTCGGGCTCCGTGACGGGGCGTACGGCGAGGGCGTCATCGCGGGGGGTCATGGGGTCACGGTAGGTCGGTGGGGGGTGGGCGTCGCGGGGATTTTTTCGCCCCCGCCGCCCCTACCCGTCCCATCCCTGGGGGCTGCGCCCCCAGACCCCCCTTCGGCCTGGACGGCCTCGTCCTCAAACTCCCCCAGAGGGGGGACCCCCAACGGGCTGGGTGATGGCGGCCTCGCTGAAAAGGGGAACGGGTAGCCCCGCCCCTAGAACACCGCCCGGATCTCCCCCACTTCACGCCCCCCGCCCAGGACCACGGCCCTCCCGAGTTCGCCCACCGGCACCCCCATCAACCCCAACGCCCTCCCCAACACCGGCCCCAGCGCCCGCCCCGCCCCGTCCTCCACCTTGAACGCCAACGCCCGCCCGTCCGGAAGGGCGACCGCCTGGACCGCCTCCGCGCCCATCTTCGAGAGCGCGCCCGGTACCGCTCGCATCAGCAGCGTGTCGGGGCGGCGGGTGCCGGCGACGTACTCGGGGTGAGCCCTCATCGCGTCGGCGACTCGGCGTTCCGGGGAGCCGGGGTCGGACAGGACGAAGGTGTGGAACGCGCGGGCCAGGCCGGTCAGGCTGATCGCAAGGAGTGGGGCGCCGCAGCCGTCCGTGCCCACGGCTGCCACTCGCTCGCCCGACATTTCTTCCACAACCCTGTGGATAAGTTTTTGGAGCGGGTGGTCCGGGTCCAGGTAGGAGTCCAGCGGCCAGCCCCGTTGCGCGCTCGCCGCCAGCATCGCCGTGTGTTTGCCGGAGCAGTTCATGGCGATGCGGTCGCGTACGGCGCCCGAGGCCAGGTATGTCTCCTGTTCGACGGGGTCGAGGGGGAGGTCCGGCGGGCACTGCAACTGGCTTGCGTCCAGGCCGTGTTCGGAGAGAAGTCGGCGTACCAGATCGCGGTGGAAGAGTTCGCCGGAGTGGCTCGCGGCGGCGATCGCCAGGCGTTCGCCGGTGAGGTCCAGGCCTGCGCGCAACACGCCCGCCGCCTGCATCGGTTTGTTGGAGGAGCGGGGGAAGACCGGGGTCGTCACGTCACCCAGGGCCAGTTCCACCGAACCGTCCGCCGCCAACACCACCAGGCTGCCCCTGTGCCGGCTCTCCACGAAACCGGAGCGGACGACCTCGGCCAGTACCGGAGGGGGCACACCATCAGAAACCCGCGCAGAAACCCCCGTAAAACCTGCATCCTCAGTCGTCACGTCGGGCCCCTCACGTCACTCACGTCAGCAGGTCGTCCACCTGTGCCTCTCCCTCACGGTACCTGCGGGCGATCTCCGCGCTACAGCCGTCGGCCGTGTGCTGGAGGAGCTGACGGCGCCGGGACACCTGCTGTTCGTAGCGCACCAGGCGGCCCATCGCGCTGGTCAGCTCCAGGTCGGTGCGGGCCTCCAGGTCCGACAATTCGACCTCGGCCAGCATCTCCGCGGCCAGCAGCCGGTACTCCTCGCTGTGCGGGGTGCCGAGTGTGACGTGCCGGGCCGAGGAGCGGTGGCGGGCGGGGGCGTCGGTGAGGATCTCCGAGAGACGGTCCACCACCGAGGCCGCGCCTGCCGGGGAGCGGCGGGCCAGTTCGGCCCGCAGGATGTCGATCCGGCCCTGGAGGAGCCGTCGTACGTAGCTCAGGTCGGCCTCGTCGCGCTGGGCGTCGCGGCGCACCGCGCGCAGCTCCGGGAGGCGCAGTGCGGTCAGGTCGGGTGCGGGCGGTTCGGCGGGCAGCAGCGGGCTGTCGACGCGCTGCGCGGGCGGGCGGCGCGTGGCCGCTCCTCCCGCGCGGATCAGCGAGACAGGCCCATGGGGCTGCCCGGTACTCGGTGTGCTCATGTGCCTGAACCGTCCCCTCGACCGGCGTGTGGACAGCATCGTGCCACCCCCAGTGGCCGCTATGTAACCGAGTGCCCCCGAACGGCCCCAGATGGGGGGTTAAGGAGCAAAAATCGGCCCGCCGGAGGCCCCCGAAGGTCCTTCTCGCCCACACGGCATCATGGAACCCATGCGAGCAGTGGTGCAGCGAGTGGACAGCGCGAGTGTCGTGGTCGAAGGCGAGACGGTCGGGGCGATCGAGGGCGAGGGACTCTGCGTCCTCGTCGGGGTCACGCACGAGGACACCAAGGAGAAAGCGGCCCAACTGGCCCGCAAACTCTGGTCGATCCGCATGCTCCACGACGAGAAGTCATGCAGTGACATTGACGCGCCGCTGCTCGTCATCAGTCAGTTCACGCTCTACGGCGATGCCCGCAAAGGACGTCGGCCCACCTGGAACGCCGCCGCCCCCGGCGACATCGCCGAACCCCTCGTCGACGAGGTCGTGGCCCAACTCCGTGCCCTGGGCGCCACGGTGGCGACGGGCCGCTTCGGCGCCCAGATGCGCGTCTCGCTCACGAACGACGGCCCGTTCACCGTCGTCATCGACCTCTAAGACCCGACTAAGACCCGACTAAGACCCCACAACCAACTAGGGTTCTACGACTACTTCCTGGGCCGCCGCCGTCTTGTCCGCCAGCAGCGGCGCGTCCAACGGCACGTTCCGCTTCACCAGCGCGAGGGCGATCGGCCCCAGTTCGTGGTGGCGTACGGACGTCGTGATGAAGCCGATCTTGCGGCCCTCCGCGCCCTCCGCCGCGAGCCTCAACTCCGTGCCGTGGCCCGGGAGATGGACCTCGCTGCCGTCGAGGTGGAGGAAGACGAGGCGGCGCGGCGGCTTGCCCAGGTTCTCGACGCGGGCGACCGTCTCCTGACCCCGGTAGCAGCCCTTCTGGAGATGGACCGCCGTGCCGATCCAGCCCAGCTCGTGCGGGATCGTGCGGTGGTCGGTCTCGAAGCCGAGGCGGGGGCGGTGGTGCTCGACGCGCAGCGCCTCGTAGGCCAGGATCCCGGCCGGGGGGCCGGACTTCTCGGCGTACGACTCCAGGTCCTCGCGCGGGAGGAAGAGATCGCGGCCGTACGGCGTCTCGCGGACGACGGCGCCGGACGGGACCTCGGCGATGGAACCGGCGGGGACGTACACCACCGCGAACTCGCTTGTACGGTCGGTGACTTCGACCCGATAGAAGAACTTCATCGACTCCAGGTAGGCGATCAGCGCCTCCTGGGTGTCCGGTTCGGTGTGCATCCACACCGTGGTGCCGTCGTCGACGAGGTACAGGGCGTGCTCGATGTGACCGTGCGCCGAGAGGATCAGCGCCTCGGTGGCGACGCCGGTGGGGAGGTCGCTGACGTGCTGGGTGAGGAGCAGGTGCAGCCAGCTCAGGCGGTCGTCGCCGGTGACCGCGACGACGCCGCGGTGCGAGAGGTCCACGAAACCGGTGCCGTCGGCGAGGGTGCGCTGCTCACGGAACAGATCGCCGTAGTGGGCGGCGACGCCTTCGTCCACTCCTTCGGCGGAGACGGCGCCGGGCAGGGACAACAGGGGGCTCTTCATACGAGTAAGCCTACGACTCGGTAGTTGAAGACTCAGCCGACGTCTTACCGGTCGCGTTCTCGCCCGCGCCCGCGCCTGCGCAGTCCTTGCAGCGGCCGAAGATCGCGAAGTGCTTCATGTCGGTCTCGAAGCCGAAGGTGTCGCGCAGCTTGGCCCGGAACTCGGCGGCCACCTCGACATCGGCCTCGATGACGTTCGTGCAGTCACGGCAGACCAGGTGGATGTGGTGGTGCCGGTCCGCGAGGTGGTACGTCGGCGCCCCGTGCCCGAGGTGCGCGTGGCTGACCAGCTGGAGCTCTTCGAGGAGCTCCAGGGTCCGGTACACCGTGGAGATGTTCACCCCCGACGCCGTCTTCCTCACCTCGATGAGGATGTCGTCGGGGGTCGCGTGCTCCAGGGTGTCCACAGCTTCGAGCACGAGTTGCCGCTGCGGGGTCAGCCGGTAGCCGCGCTGCCGCAGATCACTTTTCCAGTCGGTGCTCACCACACTGGAAGTCTAGAGCTACTTGAAGAAAGCGATCCCGTCGTCCGGCATGTCGTCCGGGAGGGCCTTCGCCCAGCGTTCGACGTCGTCCGGGGTGACGATCTTCTTCAGGTGGGCCGACATGTAGGGGCGGAGTTCGACCTCGGGGGTCTGCTTCTCGCCGACCCACATGAGGTCGCTCTTGACGTAGCCGTAGAGGCGCTTGCCGCCGGTGTAGGGGCCGGAGGCTGCGGTGCGGGCGACCGCGTCCGTGACCAGGTCGATCTGGGGCTTCTGCTTGGCCAGCTCGCCGTACCAGATCTCGACGACTCCGTCGTCGCGGGTCATCGTGACCTCGACCTTGCGGTCGGCGTCGATGCGCCAGAAGCCGGACTCGGTCTCCAGGGGGCGGACCTTGTTGCCGTCGTTGTCCAGGACCCAGGTGTGGGAGCGGTACTCCAGGAAGTCGCGGCCGTCGTGCGTGAAGGAGACCTCCTGGCCGAAGTTGCACTTCTCGGAGCCCGGGAAGTCGTGCACACCCGCGCCGGCCCACTCGCCGAGCAGGAAGACGAGGGGGACCAGGTCCTTGTGGAGGTCGGACGGGATCTCGATCATGGCGTCAGCAGTTCCTCGATGGGGGTCAGCGCTGGCCCTGGTACAGCTTCTTCACGCTCAGTCCGGCGAAGGCGAGGACGCCGACGCAGACCAGGACCAGCAGGGTTTCGAAGAAGATCTCCAACACGGGTGCTCCTTGAGCGGTACGTACACAGGCCGGGCCCCAGCTTACGCGGCTGGGGCCCGGTGCTCACGGTGAGGTACGGCTACCCGGGCGTCAGCCCAGCAGCTGGCTCTGGAGGGTCAGCGTCTGCTTGAACGGGACCGCCTTCGCGACGCCCTTGCGGGACTGGACGATCAGGCCGAGGGTGTCGCCGGCCGAGAGGTAGGCCTGACGGACGTCCGCCGGGCCGACCGGCTTGTCCTCGACATACGCCGACGCCTTGACGTGAACGTCGAGGATCCCGGTCGAGACCGAGTCGTCGTAGGTGGTCGCCGGGGCGCCGTCCAGGGCGTAGACCGGGCTGTCGTAGGAGATGAGGCCGGGGGAGAACAGTTCGTCGGCGGCGACCGCGGTGCTGAACTGGAGCAGGTAGATCCGGGTCTGCGTGCCGTCCGGTGTGGTCCAGCCGCGGGCCGCGATGTGGCGGAGGCCGTCGTCGGTCAGTTTCTGGCCGAGTTCCTTGCGCTCGGCCGTGTCCGTGTACTGCGCGAGGAGCGTCTTCGTCGGCAGCCAGCCGTCCGTGCCGCGCAGCGACGCGTCGGCCTTCGCGCCCTTCGGCGCCGGCAGGAGCAGTGCGCGCAGGTCCGCGTAGTGGGCGTTCGTCTTGTTGTCCGTGGCGAACGGTCCCGGGCTGCCGGAGGGCAGCGGCGGCCGGGTGATCACCGGGTAGTCCCAGCGCCCGTCCGACGCGGTGGCGAGTCCGGGTACGTCGGTCCGCTTCATCTGCGTGATGCCGTACGCCGTTCCCGCACCGGCCGCCGCGAAGACCACGACGGCCGTCGTCCAGCGGAGGGCGGCGCGCAGCACCCGGCGGTCCTTGCGCACCCGGACCGGGACCGGGGGTTCCGATACCAGCGGGGGCGCCTCCGGCATCGGCGGGATCACGAACTGCTGTTGCTGCTCCTGCTCCTGCTGCTCCTGCTGCTGCTGCTGCTGCTGCTGCTGCTCGGTCATACCGCTTCCCCCGTTGTCTTGACGCGGTTGAGCTGACCGCTCAGGAACAACGCGATCTCCTTCGTGTCCATCGACTTGGTCCCGGACGCGCTGAGCGTGATCATGGCGTCGGCCTCGGACGCGAAGCAGAGCATCTCGGTGAGCTTCTCCCCGGCCACGTCCTTCGGCAGGAAGCATTTCGCGTCCTTGTGGCCCGGGACCGCGGGCCCCTTGCGGAAGATGCTCACCTGGCCCAGGAGTTCGTTCTCGTACGCGGTGAGGCTCCGCGCGGCCTTCGCGTCCATCCGGACCAGCTGGACCTTGACGGTGTAGGAGTTGATCTCCTGCGCGGCGGGATAGAGGTAGCTGCGCATGGCCAGGCCCTTGATCTGCTCCCGGTCGATCTGCTTCTCCAGCAGGAGCCGCTGCGAGCGGGGCAGCTCTCTGAAGTCCTCCTTGCGCAGGGCGGTGGCCTCGCGCCCGTTGAGCTCGGCCTCGGACCCGAACTCGTCGATGTCCGGCCCGCGGACGTACCCGTTGGCGGTGTACGGCTGGAGCACGGCACTCAGCCCCTTGGCCGCCGCGGCCTTGCGCTCCGCCGTGTCCTTGGGGAACTTCCACAAGGGGGCGCCCGCGTCCCGGTCTGCGCCGTTCACGGTCACTACGGTGTATCCGACCCCGCCGACGACGGCGAGGGCGAGCAGCGCGCTGCCGGCCACCGCGGCGATACGGCCCCGGCGTACGGGTTTCCTGGGGACGTCGGGGGTGGCTTCCGCTTCGGCGTCAGCTACGACTTCGGCTTCGGTTTCGGGTACGACTTCGGCTTCGGGAGCGGGAGTTGGCTCCACGGGGCCCACCTCGCCGACCTGGTTCTCGGTCACAGCCGCTCCATCTGACGCTCGGCAAGATCCATGATCTTCTTCTTCGGGATCGGCTTCGAGTCGTAGATCCAGATGTCCACGGCGATGTCGCCGCGCCAGGCGATGGCCTCGGCGCTGTACAGGCCCTCGTCGTCGGCGCCGTGGACGTACGCCATTCCGTCGCCCGTGCCGGGGATGGGCCAGCTGGTGGTGTCGGGCTCGCGCTCGGCCCAGTAGAAGGCGTCGGTACCGGACTCGGAGGCCCCGAGGCCGACCACCTGGCGGTACTGCACCAGGAGGACGTCGACGTCGCGCGTGCCTTCGCGCCACTGGGCGATGGCGGCGCGCCGGAACTCCTGGTCGACCTCGTAGGCGAAGGCTTCGTCCGGACCGTTGAACCTCTCGGCGTACGCGGCGAGGTCCAGCCAGCCGTCGATGCCGTCGGGGAGGACGGCGTCCTTCGCCCCGCTCGGCTTCTTGAGCAGGAGCTTGCGCAGGTCGCCGTCGACCTTGACCTGGCGGTCCTGCGCGGCGGACAGCGGCTCGGGCGCCGGGCCCTTCGCCTGCGTGAGGGTGCTCTGCGCGAGCGAGGGCAGCTTGTCGGGTGCGCGGTTCGCCTGGACGAGGAAACCGGTACAGGTACCGGCGACGACACCGAGTACGGCGGCGACGGCGATGAGGAGGGTGGTACGGCCGCGGCGACGCGGGCGGAGCGCGGGCGCCAACTCCGGCCCTGTCTCCGGCCCTGTCTCCGGGCCTGTCTCCGGGCCTGTCTCCGGGCCCAACTCCGACTCCGGCTCCAAGTCCGACTCCGGCGCGGGCTCCGGCTCCGGCGCGGGCGCAAGCTCCGGCTCCGACGCCAAGTCCGACTCCGTCTCCGGTGCCGACTCCGGCTCCAAGTCCGACTCCGGCGCGAGCTCGGGCTCCGGCTTCAGCTCCGGCTTCAGCTCGGGCTCCGGCTTCGATTCCGGCTCCGGCTCCGGTACTTCTGCGATGGTTTTTTCCGGTACTTCCAAGACGTCCCCCACGGAACATGACGTGCGCATTCCATATGCGCGCACAGGAGACTCACGGCCGACGCGGGGAGTTGTAAGGGAGTTGATTACGATTCGGTCATGTCGAAGAAGCTCGTGATCAAGGTGACCGCAGGTGCCGACGCCCCCGAACGCTGCTCACAGGCGTTCACGGTCGCCGCGGTCGCCGTCGCCAGCGGAGTGGACGTCTCCCTGTGGCTGACCGGCGAGTCCGCGTGGTTCGCCCTGCCGGGCCGCGCCGCCGAGTTCGAACTCCCGCACGCCGCGCCGCTGCCGGACCTGATCGACTCGGTGCTCGCAGCGGGCCGCGTCACGTTGTGCACGCAGTGTGCGGCCCGCCGGGACATCGCCGAGAAGGATGTCATCGAGGGGGTACGGATCGCCGGGGCGCAGGTGTTCGTGCAGGAGGTTATGGCGGACGGTACGCAGGCGCTCGTCTACTGAGCCTTAGCCGAGCGCACGAACTCCGACCAGGCCTCGACGCCGAAGATCAGGGTGCCGTGGGTGGGGTTCTTGCTGTCGCGGACGGGGACGAGGGGGAGGTTGGAGGCGACCTCGACGCAGTCCCCGCCGTCGGTGTTGCTGTAACTGCTCTTGTGCCAGTCGGCGGCGCTCAGCAAGTCGTCGGAGACCTCAATGCAGTTGCCGCCGTCCGGGTTGCTGTAGCTGCTCTTGCGCCACGTCACGTTGGTCAGGTCGATGGCTCGCACGGTACTTCCTCCAACATCCGCAGGATGAACATCCGCGACTCGGCCGGGGACAGCGCCTGGTCGCGTACCGCATCATATGCACGCTGCAGATGCTCAACCCGCTCGGTTTCCTCGATCAGTTCGCCGCGCACATCGTTCTCTGCGTAGGCCACGGTACGACCGTCCAGCAGCTTCAGGAACATGGTGTTGGTGTTCGCCAGACCGTGCACTCCGGAGCCGAACGGCAAGACGTGGATCGTGACGTTCGGGCGCTCAGCGACCTCCGCCAGGAACTCCAACTGCGCCCGCCACGCCTGCTTGTCGCGCAGCCCCATGCGCAACACCGCTTCGGAGATGATGGCGCGGAACGGGGGCGCGTCCTCCCCCTCCAGCAACTTCCGTCGGCTCACTCGTGCTTCGATTTGTTGCTCCAACTCCTCGCCCTTGGCGCTGCCAGCCGCGAGCGCTTCGCGCACGTACCCGTCCACTTGAAGCAGACCAGATGGCGCGGTCGCGGCGTAGTGCCACAGGCTCAACGCCTCGGCCTGCAACAGGAAGTACCGGCGGTACTGCTCCTTGAACTGCGTCGGATCCCCCAACGCCAGCTCCCACAAGGTCAGTAGGAACGACCCCGTCCCGTAGAACTGGTCCAGCGCCTGCACGACCTCGGGCCCACCCAGCGTGCTACTGCTCTCCATCTTCCCGAACAGCGACGGGTCCCACCCGACATCCCTCGACAAGTCCCGCAGGCTCAGGCCCCGTTCGGTCCTCAACCGGCGCAACTCCTCGGCAAACCGCTTCCTGGGCTCATGGCTCATCTCCGTGACCACCAGCCGTTGCGGCATCGCGACCTCCTGTGCTGTGGAATTTGTGGAATTTGGCGCGCCAGACGCGGAAGTTGAGCCCGTTGGCGCTGTTTTCGCCTCCGACCTGGGTCATCCTCGTAACGCACCCAGGAATGCACAGAGTAGTGCAACTGTCGCATTCTGTATGGAAGTTACATAAAAAGGAAGAGGAGGCGGGCGCCGATGGAACCCGGAACGCTGCTCTACGACCCCGCGACCAACACGGTCGGCGAGTACCAGGACAAGGCAGGGCCCTACGCGTTGTTGCGTCCCGTGGGCGGTGGGCGCGAATGGCAGGCCGACCCCGGGTCACTTCGCCCCGCCACGGACGCGGAACGCATCAGCGCCGGGGTGCGCGCGGCGAACTACCGGCCCCGTACCGACGCCCCGTTCCTCGTCGCGGCCCCGCCGCAGCCGGCCCCCGGGTGCGCGAGCTGCCGGGAACTGGTGGAACTCCGCGTAGCGGCCCGCACCGCACGGGACTACAGCGCCGAGACCGACGCGAACGTACTGCTCCGCAAACACCGCAGCGAGGTCCACCCCGTATGAAGCGTCCCCTCCCTCACCAGCTGATCCAGGCACCGTGGGTCCAGTCGATGCCGCCCCCGCTCATGCCGCCCGTGCCCTGGCCCGTCGTAGAACGGGTAGAACGGCAGGAGCCCCCGGCACCACCAGCCGCCGTACCCACTCCCCCACCTCCACCCGCCCGGCGCCGCCGACGGTTCCGCGCACCCCGAGCGCTGCGCGAGGACGCGTTCTGGACCGGCGTGCTCACCACCATGTGCATCGGCGGCCTGCTGATGGCGATCATCGCGACGACGTGAGTGCGCAGGCGTCCACATCAATAGCCGGAACGCCTCAGGACAGTTTCGCTTCAGGCGCGAACGCGGGCAGCTTCTCAAGGCTGCTGCGCACGGCCTCCGCGCCGTACTCGAACATCTGCCGCTCATAGTCGCCGACCGCGCCGAGCAGATCCCGGCGGCCTTCGTCGGCATCGATCAGGCAGCGGCGCAGCAGGTCCGCATCGCGCAGCGCGGTGTTCGCGCCGTTGCCCCCGGTCGGGGAGGTCGCGTGGATCGCGTCGCCGAGCAGCGTGACCGGGCCGGACGCCCAGCGCTCACCGGGCTTGACCACCCGGATGGACAGCAGCGTGCTGTTGTCCGGGTCGGCCTGCTCGATCAGCGCACGCAGCTCCGGGTGCCAGCCCTCCATCCTGGACAGCACGGCGTCCTGCGCGGTCAGCTCCTCCAGCGAGCCGTTCGACGGCAGGATCATGGCCCAGCGCACGTAGTCGCCGATGTCGGGCAGCGTGACGTCGGGGGCCAGCTGCTCGGCGGCATGCTTCGGCGGGGTACGGAAGCGCATCGCGCCGAGCAGCAGGCTGACGCCGTCGCCCGTGATCTTCGAGCCGTACGCCTTGGACAGGCCGGCGAACTCGTCGGTCAGCGGGGTGCGGCCGATGACGAACCGGACGCCGGTGTCGGTCGGCGTGGTCCGCGGCGACAGCACCCCGCGGACCGCGGAGGTGACGCCGTCCGCGCCGACGAGCAGGTCGGCGGTGGCCGGGTCGCGGTGGGCGAACCGGGCTTGGACAGTGCCGTCGGCCAGCACGTCGTAGCCGGTCAGCGCGGCATCGGTGTGCACGGTGAGACCCGTCAGCAACAGGTGTCGCAGCACCTGCCGGTCGACCACGATGCCGGTCCGGCCCGCGCCGAGCCTGCCGATCTCGTTCAGCCGCGGGTCAAGGATCAGCTGCTCGGCGGAGGCGTCCATGACGATCTCGTCCAGCAGCGGGTGCCAGCGCGTCGGCAGGCAGTCGCGCACCGCCCGGAAACCGGTCGGGTTCAGCACGAGCCGGTAGCCCTGGAACCGGGCGACGATCCCCGGGTCGCGCTCGAACACGTCGGCCTCGATGCCGGCACCACGCAGACCCTGCGCGAGAGCCAGACCTCCCAGACCGGCTCCGACTACGGAAACTCGCATCACACACCTCCGGGATATGGACGGCATCGTCGACATCGACGAGATCGACGACATCGACGCGAACCGAGTTCGCTTTGACGAACTAAGTTCGTTCTGACGATCTAAGTTCTACTCAACGAACTTAGTTCGTGTCAAGGTACAGTGACCGTCATGCCCGCCGATCCCCGCCAACGCCGCGCAGCCCGCAAGAAGCCGATCACCGTCGAGCGGATCACCGACGCCGCCCTGGAGGTCGTCGCCACCGAGGGATACGACGCGCTGACCATCCGCCGGGTCGCCGCCGTGCTCGGCACCGGTCCGTCGTCGCTGTACGCGCACATCGTCAACAAGGACGACATCGACGACCTGCTGATCGGCAGGCTCTACGCCGAGGTCGTGCTCCCCGAACCGGACCCGGCCGCCTGGCGCGAGCAACTGCTCGGGGTGTACACGCAGATCCGCGACCTGTACCTGAAGTACCCCGGAGTCTCGCGCGCCGCGTTGGCCATGGTGCCGACCAGCCTGGAGACGCTGCGGGTCGGCGAGGGAATCCTGGCGATCCTGCTCGCGGGCGGCATCGAACCGAGGACGGCCGGATGGGCCCGCGACGCGCTGTCCCTCTACGTCAGCGCCTACGCACTGGAACAGTCGCTGGTCCGGCAACGGCGCCGGCAGCAGGATCCGGAATGGGTGCTCAGCCACGAGGAGTTGCTGGACCGCTTCACGGCACTGCCTGCCGAGAAATTCCCGCAGACCCGACGCCATGCCGCCGAGCTGATCTCCGGCACCGGACCCGACCGCTTCGAGTTCACCCTCGGCCTGCTCATGAACAACCTGCGGCCCGCCTCTGATTGACCCGCGGCGTGCGGTGACCGCGTGACGCCCTGCGGCCGGACCGTGGATGTGGGGGTGTTGCCGGGACCACCGGGGGATCGGGCAAGCGGTCAGCTGGGGGCAGGGCCCTCCAGGAGTGCGAGCCGAGTGATCATCTCGTCCTCCAGCGGACCGGGGGGCGGCCACGGGAACCGGGGAATGCGGGCGCGGAGCAGGATGATGCCGTGCAGGGCCGCCCAGAGCGCGGTCGCAGTACCGAGAGCATCCTCCGCGCGGGACGTGCCGTCGTGCATCGCGTCGGCGACGTCGCGCAGCAGTATCGAGAACGCCTCGGCGGGCGCGAGCTGACTCGCGATGGACTCGCCGACGATGAGCGCGAGTTGGCGTACCGCCTGGTCGACGCGTTCTTCCGTGGTGGTGCTGCCCTTGGGGCGCGGCCGGGAGAACAGCAGGGCGTAGAGCTCGGGCTGCTCGGCACCGAAGACGAGGTAGGCGTGGCAGTCGGCCAGCAGCCGCTCACGCGCGCCTTCCGCTCCCGCGCGGGCGGTCTCGAGGTGACGCACCAGCAGTGAGCGGGTCTCGGTGACCACCGCCTCCACGACCTGGTCGGGCGTGTCGAAGTGCGCGTAGATCGACGGCGGCGCGATGCCGACCTTGCGCGCGATCGCTCGCAGGGTCACCGCGCTGTCCGATCCGGTTTCGATCAGCAGCTCGCGGGCCGCGGTCACGATCTCGTCGCGGAGTTGCCCTCCCTGACCTCGGGGATTGCGTCTCCGTGCTGGTGCTGGAGCCATGACGATGACTTTACGGCCGTAAGTTCTCATGCTCTACTTACGGCCGTAAGGTTACGTGGATAACGTGAGCGGCGTGAAGGAAGATGACCATGGACGTTTCCGTTCGAATACGCACCGTCCACAGGCGGTGCACCGCATGAGCGCCACGACCGCCACGACCGTCACGCCGCTCTCCATGGGCAACAGCAACGCCTACCTCCTGCGCGGCGAACAGGCGGTCCTCGTGGACGCGGGCGGACCGGAGGACGGCGACCGTCTGCGCGACGCGCTGTCGGCGCAGGGCCTTCAGCCTCGCGACATCGCCCTGGTCCTCCTGACCCACGGCCACAACGACCACAGCGGTACGGCGGCGTTGTTCGCGGAGGCCGGCGTTCCGATCGCGGTCGGCCTGGGTGACGAACAGCTCCTGCGTACCGGACGCATCGGCGTCCTCCCGATCAGTCATCCGGCCGGTGCGCTGTTGAAGCCCATGGTCCTGCGCGCGAAGGCCCGGCCGGTCGAGGCCGACATCCTGGTGGAGGACAAGCTCGACCTGAGTGCCTACGGCGTCGACGCGCACGCCGAGCGGTTCGGCGGCCACACCCCCGGCTCGCTCGTCGTCCGCGTCGGCGACGACACCCTCGTCGGCGACCTGGTCCGCGGTGGCGTACTGCGCCCCCGGAGCCCGAAGCGCCACTTCTTCACCGAGGACGCCGCGGGAGTGCGCAGGGCGCTCATGGGCGAGCTCGACCGCCGCCCGCAGCGCCTGCTCCCCGGCCATGGCGGACCCCTCGACGCGGACGAGACCCGACGACGCCTCGACAAGGTCGCTCCGGCCGCGTGACGTCCCTCGGTCACACCCCCTGCTCCTGGACCGGGGCCCTCACCGCGATGTGCGTCGGCGGTCCGCTGATGGCGATCATCGCGACGGCCTGAACGCCTGCGGCCAAGGCCTGCCCGGCGGATCATGGACGGAGCCATGATGGTCGGCCGTGCAGTTCGGGAGCGAGGGTCACATGTCGGGGATGGGGATAGGGACAGAGATCGACGCGGTCGTGTTCGACGTGCTCGGCACGCTCGTCGACGAACCCGCCGGTCTCCGCGCCGGTATGCGTGAACTCGCCCCGGCGCTCGACGAGTTCGGGGTCGAGCGGCTGCTGTCGCGGTGGCAGCGGCACATCGAGCGCGAGCAGCGTCGCGTCCTCGACGGTGACCGGCCCTACCTCACCAGCGACGTGCTCGACCTGGAGGCCGCCCGGGTCGTCGCCGACGCCGCCGGGGTCGACGACCCGGCCGCCGTAGCGGCACTGGCCCTGTCGGCGCGCAAGCTCCCGCCGTGGCACGACACCGTGGCGGGGCTCGCCCGGATCGCCGGACGGTTCCCGCTGATCGGGCTCTCCAACGCGAGCCGGACCGCGCTGCTGGGCATCAACGCGCACGCCGGACTGCGCTGGCACCAGGCCCTGTCCGCCGAGGACGCCCGCACCTACAAGCCGGACCCGGCGGTCTACCAGCTGGCCGTCACCGTCTCCGGACTGCCACCGGAGCGGCTCCTGATGGTCGCCGCGCACGCCTGGGACCTGCGGGGAGCACAGGCCCTCGGGCTGCGCACGGCCTACGTCGCCCGACCCGTCGGCGACCCGCCCACCTCCTCGGACAGGTTCGACCTGCACGCCGACGACCTGACGGGTCTGGCCGACCGGCTCGACCACGCCGAACGGTGAGACGTACGCGGAGCGCGATGATCGGGTCTGTGCCACACCGTCGTCCCACGAGGTCGGTCAGAGTTCGTCCTTGGGGTTGGGGTTGGAGCCGTCGTTGAGGGCGATGGCCAGCAGGGCGGCCGCCTGGCGGGCGTCGGAGATGCCGGCCCCGGCGACGCTCGTGCTGGCGCCGTCGTCCGTGCCGTTGACGTGGCCGACGTAGACGTGGCTGACGTTGGCCCAGTTCCGGATCAGGGCGATCTGCTGGGAGCTGTAACTGACCGAGTCCCCGCTGTCGAAGGAGGGCGCGACGCGGTCGGCCAGGGTACGGAAGCGGGCCGCCTCCGAGATGCCGAAGATGATGCTGAGCAGACCGCGGGCCTGGTTGAGCCGGGTCGAGCCGGCGTTGGCCAGGTCGTACAGGGCCTGCGAGAGGGGGCCGGGGCCGATGGTGACACCGGTCAGGGACTGGTTGGCGACCCGGGAGAGAGCGTCGTAGCCCTCCCGGCCGACGAAGAAGTTGTCGTCGGTGCTCGACTCGTTGGGGACGTTCCGGATGAGGTTGAGGACACGGTTGCCGGACGCGCCCACCGTGTAGACCCGCACCACGTACAGGTCGCTGAGGCGCACCACGGCGTGCACGGTGGGCGAGCCGAATCCCGGGGAGCTGATGACGACGTCGGCGAAGGTGTTCGTCCTCGTGTTGTCCAGGACGGTGACGGTGACGCGGTTGCCCCGGGTGTTGACCACCGGGCCGGTCAGGCGTGCGTTGGCCGTGCTGCGGGCCAGCGCTTCCAGGCCACTGAGCATGGTGCGGTAGCCGTCGGCACCGTCGTCGATGTCCCAGTGGACCTGCGGGAAGTTGGTCTGCGCCACCTCCTGCGCGTCGATCTTCACGCTGTGGGGCGCGGTGGCGGTGGCGGCCGGGGAGGACATGCCGGATACCGCGACCGCTCCCGCGAGGACGCACGGAAGGACCGCCGAGAGGCTGACACGTCGGACGACGCTGGCACGCATGAGTTGCTCCGATCGGTAGGAGGACGGGGAGGACCAGAGCCGTACATCCGGCTCGGCCCCACCGAGACTCACGCCGGCGGAGTTGATGCACACCCCCCTCCCACCAGGGGAATCAATCCCCCGACCATGAGCCCGGTCACGTCTCCTCTTGCTCCTGTCGCTCCTGCCGCCACAGGCAGAAGGGGTGCCCGGAGGGGTCCAGCAGGACCCGTACATCGTCCTGCGGCTGGTGTGCGTGGAGCGTGGCCCCTTCGCGTACGGCCCGCTCGACCTCGCCGTCCAGGTCGTCGACCTCGATGTCCAGGTGCAGCATCATCTGCTGCTCGCCGGGGGCGCGGGCGGGCCACACGGGCGGGACGTACTCCGGCTCGGTCTGGAAGGAGAGGCCGGTGCCGCCGTCGGGCGGGCCGATCAGGACCCAGTCGGGTTCCTCGGCCCGGACCACGTAACCGAGCAGGCGCAGGTAGAAGCCGGCCAGCTCATGCGCGTCCCGCGCGTCGAGCACCACGGTGGACAGTCTCGTAGGCGACATTCCCGCCCTCTACCCGCTCGCCGTGTGACTTACGGGCGGCGCTTCTTGCCGTCCAGTTCGTCCCACCACTCGTCGGACTTGGGGTCGCCGGACGGGTCGTCCCACCAACGGTCGTCGGGGCCGCGCCGGTTGGCGACCATCGCGGCGACCGGCGGGATCAACATCGCGACCACACACATCCCCACGGCCGCGGGCACCGACCAGATCCGCACGACTCCCCAGGCCAGAACGAAGAGCCCGATGCAGATGCCCATCATGACGAAGTACACGCGACGACGACGTGCCAGCATGGTTCCAGCGTAGGCCCGCAAGGATGCCGACTCCACAGATGCGAGCCCACCAGCGTCGGCCAACATCAAAGCCGCTTCGCAGACTCAGGCCCACCAGCGCCGACGCCCGGAGGCCGGCGCAGCGCTCCACAGCCTGCGAAGCAGTGCAAGGAGCGCATCGAAAAGGGGGCCACGCGACGACGACGTGCCAGCATGCGTCCAGCGTAGGCCCGCAAGGATGCCGACTCCACAGATGCGAGCCCACCAGCGTCGGCCAGCATCAAAGCCGCTTCGCAGACTCGGGCCCACCAGCGCCGACGCCCGGAGGCCGGCGCGCTGCTCCACAGCCTGCGAAGCAGTGCAAGGACCACAGATGCGGGCCCCCACCCCCACCTGAAAAAGTGTGACACTTTTCGCGAAAGTGTCACACTTTTTCAGGGTAGGTACCCGGGGCCCGCTGGATTCGCCAACAGCGTCAGACGGCGATCGCGACCTCCGCCAAGCCGCCCGTCTGGGCGACCACCGTGCGGTCGGCCGTGGCGCCCGGGACGAGGGCGCGGACGGTCCAGGTGCCTTCGGCCGCGTAGAAGCGGAACTGGCCCGTGGCGGAGGTCGGGACCTCCGCGGTGAACTCACCGGTCGAGTCCAGGAGACGGACGTAACCCGTCACCGGCTCGCCGTTGCGCGTCACCTGGCCCTGGATGGTGGTCTCACCGGGCTTGATCGTCGAGGCGTCGGGGCCGCCGGCCTTCGCTCCACACATGGTCTGTCCTTACGGGTTAGGGCTTGGGGCTGGGCTTGGGGCTTGGGCTGGGTCGGGGCTTACTTGTTGGCGCCGAGCTCGATCGGGACGCCGACCAGGCTGCCGTACTCGGTCCAGGAACCGTCGTAGTTCTTGACGTTCTCGACACCGAGCAGCTCGTGCAGCACGAACCAGGTCAGGGCCGAGCGCTCGCCGATACGGCAGTACGCGATGGTGTCCTTCGCCAGGTCGACCTGCTCGTCGGCGTAGAGCTCCTTGAGCTCGTCGTCCGACTTGAAGGTGCCGTCGTCGTTGGCGTTCTTCGACCACGGGATGTTCCGCGCGGACGGGACGTGACCCGGACGCTGCGACTGCTCCTGCGGAAGGTGCGCCGGCGCGAGCAGCTTGCCGCTGAACTCGTCGGGCGAACGGACGTCGACCAGGTTCTGCGCACCGATGGCGGCCACGACGTCGTCGCGGAACGCGCGGATCGCGGTGTTCTGCGGCTTCGCCTTGTACGAGGTCTCGGCGCGCGCGGGAACCTCCTCGACCAGCTCGCGGGCGTCCAGCTCCCACTTCTTGCGGCCACCGTCGAGCAGCTTGACGTTGTCGTGGCCGTAGAGCTTGAAGTACCAGTAGGCGTACGACGCGAACCAGTTGTTGTTGCCGCCGTAGAGGATCACCAGTGTGTCGTTGCCGATGCCCTTGCCGGACAGGAGCTTCTCGAAGCCCTCCTGGTCGACGAAGTCACGGCGTACCGGGTCCTGGAGGTCCTTCGTCCAGTCGATCCGGATCGCGTTCTTGATGTGGTTCTTCTCGTACGCGGACGTGTCCTCGTCGACCTCGACGATCGCCACGCTCGGGTTGTCGAGGTTGGCCTCGACCCAGTCGGCGTCGACCAGGACGTCACTGCGGCTCATGCTTTTCTCCTCCGGGGCAGTTACGGCGGTGCGGTGCGTGAGAGAAAGGGTGCGCGCTCGCGCGGGTGCCCTGATCAGGGTCAAGGGCACGGGGGAACGCGGAAGTCTGCGCTTCCGCTCAGAAAGTGCGACAGAGCATGGCGGCGACGCGGCACAGGTCCACTGCCCGCCGCTTCGTGAGATCCGCCTGTTGCCTCATAGGGTCGATCGTAGGGACGGATCGCCGGGCATGTCACCGGTGTGTCGTATTTTGAGACGCGATCGTCCGGGATGTGAGACGAGAGGGGTGTTGGGGCTCTGCTGCCGGGAATCCGGGGGCCGGAAGCCGTTAACAGCACTGCCGTACGGACACGGGCGTCTCGCCCCTCGGACGCCCGTCGGACGCCCGCAGCCCGCGCCCCGACCCGTCCTACCCGGCCAGGTCGACGTTCGAACCCTTCACCTTGATGTCCACACCACCCTGCGCGGCCTGCACACTGTCCAGCTTCACGCCGCCCGGCAGTTCGCTGATCGTCTGCTGGAAGTCGGTGATCGAGCGGACGCGGGAGTCGGCGAGGTTGACCACCAGCTTGGGCAGGTTGTCCGCGTGCACCTTCACCGTGTTGCCGTCGACGGTGACCGTGCTGAGCACCGGGTACGTGGTCGTCCCGATCCCCGTGACCGTGACCTTCATGTCGGCCTTGATCTTGCCGTCGCCGCCGTCGGAGAGGCCGACGATCTGGGCCGTGACGCCGGTGAAGACGGGCGTCGGCGCGGACTTGGCGGCCTTGAGCAGCTGGTCGTAGGAGATGCTCGCGGTGCCGGTCGCGCTGGTCGCCGTGGCCGACGAGGCGGTGTTGCCGCTGATCGACAGCTTCACGCCCTTCATGTGGGCCTTGAGGTCGTCGATGCGGATCGTGGTGGCACCGCCGGTCGTGTTGCCGGTGGGCGCCTCGTAGCTCTTGATGCCGATCTCGACGTCGTCCAGGTCACCGAAGGCGATCTGGGTGAGGAAGGGGAAGCCCTTGATGGAGACGTCCGGGGTGGTGGCCAGGTTCTCCGACGTCTTCACCCGGTCCGCCACCTCCTGCTCGGCGAAGTGCACCGCCACCCGGTCGGCGATGACGAAGAGCCCTCCCAGAATCACGACGACGATCAGAAGTATTCGCAGCGCACGCATGCGGTGTTCCCCACCTAGGCGGTCCTCGACGACAGCGGTACTACGACCGGGTGGCCGCTGATCGCGAGGTTAGTCCTGCCGGACGCGTGCGACGGGAAATTGTCGATCACCTGTGACAGTGCTCTTAACTGTCTCAGACAACTGCCGAGGAGCTTTTAACTACCGCCCGCAACACAGCAGTTGGCTACACCAGCGCCCGTCCCAGCAGGTACACCGCCGGGGCCGCCGCCGCGAGCGGGAGGGCCACACCGGCCGTGAAGTGGACGAAGCGGGACGGGTAGTCGTAGCTCGCCACCCGGTGGCCGATGAGCGCGCAGACCGCCGCGCCCGCGCCGAGCAGCGCGCCCTTCGCGCCCATGCCCGTCATCCCGCCGACCGCGATCCCCGCACCGGCGGCGGCGAGCAGCGAGACGATGACGGAAGCCACCGTCGGCAACGGGAGCGCGCGGGCCAGGATCGCCACCGCGACCGCCGCCGCGCCGACCGTCACCGCGTCCGGCTCGGCGGCGAGGTGACCGGCCGCGAGGATGGCAAGGGCGGCCGAGGCGACCGTCGCCATCAGGCTGGTGATCCGGGTGTCCGGGTCGGCGTGCGAGCGCAGTTGCATGACGAGGGAGAGCAGGACCCAGACACCCAGGGTGCCGAGGATCGCGGCGGGACCGTTCTCCCGCCCGGCCGCGAGCAGCGCCACGTCGGCGACGAGCGCCCCCGCGAAGGCCAGCGCGATGCCCTGCCGCGCGGGCCACATCCCGTTCAGCCGGAACCAGCCCGCGGCCGTCACCGCCTGGAGGACGACGAGCGGTACGACGAGGGCGTAGGACCCGACCTGTGCGGTGACGGAGAGGAGCAGCGCCAGTACGGCGGTGAGGGCGGCCGGCTGCATCCCGGGTTCGATGATCGGCGAACGGCCCTCAAGGCGGGCCCGCTGGGCGTCCGTGATGCGGGCGTTGCCGGCGAGGGAGGGCGGGCCGTAGCCGTCGCCGGCCTGTGCCTGTGCCTGTACCTCGGGGGCCTCGGGTCTGGGGGGCTGGGCATGGGGGTCGTGACTCTGCGCCGCCGCTTGGTAGTTCTGCGGCGGGAAGTACGCCAGGTCGGACGCGGCGGGCCTGGTCTGCTGGACCTGGGTGTCCCAGGTCTGGCCCTGCCACTGCTGGGTGTACTGCTGGGCGGCCTGCGGATCGTCGTACGCCTGCTGGTGCCCGGGCCACGCCTGCGCGGGTGCCTGCGGCTGCATCTGTGCGGGTGCCTGCTGGGGCTGCTGTTGCTGGGCGTAGGGGTCGTAGCCCTCGCCATAGCCCTCATACGGTTGGTTGCTCATCGCTTCGCTCATCCTCCTGCGAACGGCGGGAGCACCTCGACCGTGCCGCCCTCGGCCAGCCGTACCGTCTCATGTCCGCGGGTGCCCACGGGGTCACCGTCGACGAGGAACGAGCATCGCAGCAGTACGCGGGCGAGTTCCCCGGGGTGTCGCTCGCGGACGGCGGTGAGGGCCTCGGCGAGGGTGGCCGCGTCGTACGGCTCCTCGGCGATGCCGGCCGCGGCCTTCGCGGCGGCCCAGTAGCGCACCGTGACCTTTGGCATGTGCTTGCTTCCTCGGTAGACCGGTGTCGACGGATCGGGCGTCAACACCGTCAGGCTAGCTGTCCTGTGCATTGCCCCAGCGCCCGATACGGGCCAGCAGGTCGTCGGTGGCCGCGTGTTCGGCGTGGCCCATGCCCGGCTCCAGCCAGAGTTCGGCGTGGTCGGCGGCGGCTTCGGCCAGCATCCGGGGGTGATCGACGGGGAAGTAGCCGTCGCGGTCGCCGTGCACGATGAGGAGCGGGGTGGGCGCGATGCGCGGGACCGACTCCACCGGGGAGAGCGGGACCGGGTCCCAACCCCTGCGCTCGATACGGGTGTTGAGGCCGTAGCGGCCGACCAGGCGGCCCTCGGGGCGGGTCACGAGCCAGTGCAGCTTTCGCATCGGGGCTGTCCCCCTGTAGTACCAGCGGGCCGGCGCACTCACGGAAACCACCGCGTCCGTGTGCGCTTCTGTGCGCCCCTCGCGCCTCCGGCCGTCGGCGTGCGCCTGGGAGCCGTAGAGCGCCGCGTGCCGCAGCACCACCGAACCGCCCATCGAGAAGCCGACGGTGACCACGCGCGCGTGCCCCTGCTCGCGCGCCCAGGCGACCGCGGCGGCCAGATCGAGGACCTCGCGGTCGCCGACGGTGGAGCGTCCGCCGGAGGCGCCGTGGCCCCGGAAGGAGAAGGTGACCACGGCCCCGTACTGCGCGAACGCCTCGGCAACCCGCCGTACATGTGGCTTGTCCACATCGCCCGTGAAACCGTGCGCCACGACGAACACCGGATCACCGGAAGGTGACCGGGAGGCGTCGTATACGGGTGCCCCCGGTTCGTATACGGAATCGATCGTCACCCCGTCGTCGGTGTGCAGAAACGTCCGCAAAGGTGTACGTCTGATCGTCTCAGAGTTCGGACGAACGGTGGATCGTGCCACATGACCTGCCGTACCAGCGCTCATGTGGGCTATTCTGCTGGACAGAGGACTCGGGCAGCGAAGCCCCCGGGTCCTTTTGTGCTTCCGGGAGCGTTGTATACGAAGCGGTACGCCGCGGGAAACCGCAGGTGGCCGTCGGCGATACAGAGCCCCCGGGATCACAGAGCATCGCCGCAATGCCGCAGTGCCGCATACGTCCTCGCAGGGACCGAGGAGGAACCAGACATATGAGTTCTCTGCTGCTCCTGACCAATGCCCTCCAGCCTTCGACGGAGGTGCTTCCGGCCCTTGGCCTGCTGCTGCACAACGTGCGCGTGGCACCGGCGGAAGGCCCCGCTCTCGTCGACACCCCAGGTGCCGACGTCATCCTGATCGACGGCCGCCGTGACCTGCCTCAGGTCCGCAGCCTGTGTCAGCTCCTCCGGTCCACCGGTCCGGGCTGTCCGCTCATCCTCGTCGTCACCGAGGGCGGCCTCGCGGCCGTCACCGCCGACTGGGGCATCGACGACGTGCTGCTCGACACGGCCGGACCGGCCGAGGTCGAGGCGCGACTGCGGCTGGCCATGGGCCGCCAGCAGATCGTCAACGACGACTCCCCCATGGAGATCCGCAACGGCGATCTCTCCGTGGACGAGGCGACGTACTCCGCCAAGCTCAAGGGCCGGGTCCTCGACCTGACCTTCAAGGAGTTCGAGCTCCTCAAGTACCTCGCCCAGCACCCGGGCCGCGTCTTCACGCGCGCCCAGCTGCTCCAGGAGGTCTGGGGCTACGACTACTTCGGCGGTACGCGCACGGTCGACGTCCACGTACGACGGCTGCGCGCGAAGCTCGGCGTCGAGCACGAGTCGCTGATCGGGACCGTCCGCAACGTCGGTTATCGATTCGTCACCCCGGAGAAGGGCGACCGCGGCGGCGAGGAGGCGAAGCTCAAGGCGAGCACCGCTCTCGCCGAGGCAAAGCCGGAGGATGCGGACGGTACGGCCGATTCGGCCGCCCTGGACGCCGCCGAGATCCCGGCCGAGGCATAGTCCGCGTCTGGGCAGGGCAGCACTTGTGCACCGGAAGGTGTGCGGAAGCTGAGAGAAGCTTCGATACGCCCTGCCCAGAGCGGGTCCATCCGCGTAGACTCCGCGCGTGGCCAAGGTGACTCGGGATGATGTAGCGCGACTGGCAGGGACGTCGACTGCCGTCGTCAGCTATGTCATCAACAACGGACCCCGGCCGGTTGCCCCGGCCACGCGCGAGCGTGTCCTCGCCGCGATCAAGGAACTGGGGTACCGGCCCGACCGGGTGGCCCAGGCCATGGCGTCGCGGCGCACGGACCTCATAGGCCTGATCGTGCCGGACGCGCGTCAGCCCTTCTTCGGGGAGATGGCGCACGCGGTCGAACAGGCCGCGTCCGAGCGCGGAAAGATGGTGCTGGTCGGGAACTCCGACTACATCGCCGAGCGTGAGGTCCACTATCTGCGTGCCTTCCTCGGTATGCGAGTCTCCGGGCTGGTCCTCGTCAGCCACGCGCTGAACGACAACGCCGCCGCGGAGATCGAGGCGTGGGACGCCCGCGTCGTCCTCCTCCACGAACGCCCCGAGGCGATCGACGACGTGGCGGTCGTCACGGACGACCTGGGCGGCGCCCAGCTCGCCGTACGCCATCTCCTTGAGCACGGCTACGAATACGTCGCCTGTATGGGCGGTACGGCGGAGACGCCGTCCGTCGGCGACCCGGTCTCCGACCACGTCGAGGGTTGGCGGCGCGCGATGACCGAGGCAGGCCTCCCGACCGAGGGGCGTCTCTTCGAAGCGCCGTACAACCGCTACGACGCCTACCAGGTCGCCCTGGGGATCCTCTCCGGCCCGCGCCGGCCGCCCGCGATCTTCTGCTCCACCGACGACCAGGCGATCGGCCTGCTGCGGGCCGCGCGCGAGCTGCGGATCGACGTACCGCGCGAGCTGGGTGTCATCGGCTTCGACGACATCAAGGAAGCGGCCCTGGCCGACCCGAAGCTGACGACGATCGCCTCGGACCGCCCGGCCATGGCCCGCGCGGCCGTGGACCTCGTCCTGGACGACGGCCTGCGGGTCGCTGGGTCGCGGCGCGAGCGGCTGAAGGTGTTTCCGTCGCGGCTGGTGATACGGCAGTCCTGCGGGTGCGAGGGCTGAAGCCCTTCTTGAGCTGCGAGGGCTGAGCCCTTCGGCTGGGAGAGCTGGGCAGGACCGCCGTATCACTGCTACGGGGTTCGGTTCAGAACAGCAGGTTGTACTGGTTGTAGCCCGTGCCCAGCTTGATCCGCGTCCCGAAGAGGGCCGTCGTCGCCTTGTTGGTGCCCGGGTAGAGCCACAGCGTGCCGCCCGAGTCGCGGGTGATGACATCCGCGATGCCGTCTCCCGTGACGTCACCGTTGGCGACGTACGAGGTGAAGTTCCAGCCGGTGCGGGCCTGGACGCGGGTCTTCCACGGGGTGTGCTCGACCTGGGTGCCCGCGTAGAGGTAGAGGACACCGGAGGAGTTGCGGACCAGGAGGTCGGCGCGGCCGTCGCCGGTCAGGTCGCCGTGGCCGAAGACCTTGACGTTCTTCCACGCCTTGTCGACGACCTTGACCTTGCCGTAGAACTCGCCGTCGCCCTTGCCCGGGTAGAGGTAGACCGAGCCGTCGGCGTCCACCGCGACCAGGTCGGGGCGGGCGTCACCGGTCAGGTCGCCGGGGATCGCGTACGACTTGTAGCCGCCCCACACCGAGCTGATCTGCTTCCACGTGTACTCGCCCGTGGCGTGGTCCACGTAGTCGCGCCACAGCTTGCCGTCCGTCGCGTCGCGGACGATCAGGTCCTGGTAGTAGTCCCGGTCCAGGTCGGCCTGCAGGACCCAACTCGCCGTCTGCCAGCCGTTGCCCTGGTAGGCGCGCTGCGCGAGCGAGGTGCCCTTGCTGTCCTGCTGGAACAGGCCGCCCGAGGGCGTACGGCCGAGCAGGTCGGCGCGGCCGTCGTAGGACAGGTCGGTGTCGTCGATGCGCGGCTGGGCGGCCCAGGCGTACGAGCCGACCTTGGTGAAGACCGGGTAGGCGCCCTTGGCGGTGCAGCCGGCCACGCCCCAGGAGACAATGCCGATGACCTTGTTGTCGACGATCACCGGGCCGCCGGAGTCACCGTTGCAGGGGCTCGTGGTGCCCTCGTCGGCGCCGGAGGCGGGGGTGCCCGCGCAGAACATCGAGCCCTCGATGAACTCGTCGTCCCCGAGGACCGACTTCATCGCGCTGTCGCAGGTCGCGTCGTCGACGATCGGCAGCGTGGCCTTTTTCAGGTTCGCGGAGAGCTCGGTGCCGGTGCCGGAGGTCAGGCCCCAGCCGTACACCGTGGCCTGCGCGCCCGGGGTGACGTACCCGAGGTCGTTCAGGTAGGCCAGCCGCATCCACTGCTGGTCCAGGGGGCGGTCCAGGGTGAGGACCGCGATGTCGTTCTGGGCCGTGTCGGCGTTGAAGCGCGGGTGGTTCCACTGGTGCAGGACGCCCGCGGCCGTGCCGCTCGCGTCGTCGAGGCCGGTGGCGCCGGCCAGGACCGCGCCGTTCTTCGTCCAGTCCAGGCCCGCGACGCAGTGTGCGGCGGTGAGGACCTTGTTCGGGGCGACGAGGGTGCCGCCGCAGAAGTAGCCGTCGCCGGTCGTGTCGTCGTAGTAGGCGAGCTGGACCATCCAGGGCGCGCTGGAGATCGTGGTCTCGGTGCCGCCGATGATGTACGGGGACTTCGTCGCCGTCTTCTTGACTGTCGCCTGGGTGCGGGCGGCGTCGACGACTCGGGAGCGCAGTTCCTTGTCGGGCGCGGTGTGCTGCGGGAGCGCGGCCTGGGCGGCAGCGGTGGCGGAGGGCAGTCCGGGCGGGCTGTCGGCCGCGGTGGTGGACGCCGGTGGGGTCGGGCCGTCGGCCGCGGTGGCGGGCTGGGCCGCGAGAACGCCGGCGCAGCTCAGCGCCAGCGCGAGGGCGGCGGCCGGGAACGCCCTGGCGGGGCGTCTCAGCCGGCCGCGCAGGGCACGTATCCGTATCACTCGGGGCTCCTGGTGTGGGTGTCGTAGTGGGCCCGAGAAGGGCGTACGACGCGACCACGCAGGGCCGGTGACATGCTTTTGTCCAGTGGTGCATGGAGCGGTGCATGTACCGGCGCTGTTCGCGGAGCCCCCCTCCGGCTCGGAGAGCGTAGGCCTCACCTGTCACCGCACACACGTGCCGCACAGGGGTCACACAAGTATTCGTCCGGCGCGTGCCGTGCACTCACTCCCCCGCAACCTCCCGTTTCCCCGAGTTTCCGGGGATCCGGCGTCTTTATATCGGGCATACGAGGTTCTGTCGGGCTTCTCAGCGGGGACTCAGCTACCTCTCATGATCTCGCGACAGGCTCTGTTCCATGACCGAGAGCTTCCGCCGCAGCGGCGAGTACGAGACCCCCCAGGGCGACCAGCCGCAGGCGTACCCCCAGCAGCAGCACGCCTCTTCTCCCGTGAACCCGGAGTGGCCGCCCCCGCCGGCCTACCAGCCGGTGCAGCAGGCACAGCCCGTCCAGCAGGCTCAGCCCGTGCAGCAGGCTCAGCCGGTGCAGCAGGCCGAGCCTGTGTGGGCGGCCCAGACGCCCGCCCCCTCGCCCGCCCCGCAGGCCGCGTTCGGCGCCGACAGTGGCGCGTACGGCGGCGGCTACGGCGCCGGTGACGGCGGGGCTCTCGCCGCCGACGGCAGCGGCGGTCACGGGGGCGGCGACACCGCTCTCCTCACCCACGTACAGGGCGAGGCGCCCAAGCCGAAGAAGCGGCGGGGTCCGCTCGCGCTGCTCGCGGCGGTGGCGATCGTCGCGGCGGCCGTCGGCGGCGGCACGGCGTACGCCTTCCAGGAGCTGACCGGCAAGGACAGCGTCGCCACCTCCAGCACCACCACGGCCGTCGTGCCCTCCAGCAAGCGGGGCGACGTCGCCACGATCGCCGCGACCGTCAGCCCGAGCGTGGTCGAGGTCGAGGCCACCCTCAGCAACGGCTCCTCCACCGGCGCCGGCGTGATCATCACCGCCGGCGGCGAGGTCGTCACCAACAACCACGTGATCTCCGGCGCCACGTCCGTCAAGGTCAAGACGAGCGACGGCAAGTCGTACACCGCGAAGGTCGTCGGCACGGACAGCAAGAAGGACCTCGCGCTCCTCAAGCTGTCGGGCGCCTCCGGCCTGAAGGCGGCCACCCTCGGCAACTCCGCCGGCGTCCAGATCGGCGACACGGTCGTCGCGATCGGCTCCCCCGAGGGGCTGACCGGCACGGTCACCAGCGGCATCGTCTCCGCCCTGAACCGTGACGTGACGGTCTCGACGGACGAGAGCCAGAGTCAGAGCCAGGGTTCGGACTCGGGCGGCAGCGGTCAGTGGCCGTTCCAGTTCGGCGGCCAGCAGTTCAACGGCGACACCGGTTCGTCGACCACGACGTACAAGGCCATCCAGACCGACGCGTCCCTCAACCCCGGCAACTCCGGCGGCGCCCTGATCGACGCGAACGGCAACATCATCGGCATCAACTCCGCGATGTACTCGTCGAGTTCGGACTCCTCGTCCTCGTCGTCCGAGGCCGGAAGCATCGGCATCGGCTTCGCCATCCCGATCAACACCGTCAAGGCGGACCTGGCTTCGCTGCGGGCGGGCGGTTCCGACAGCTAGGTCCGTAGTCCAACGATCGGTTGTTCAGCGATCAGTGATCCGTAGTGGTCAGTAGGGAGTACGTCATGATCAAGCAGGTTTCGCACACGGTGACCGACACCGGAGCGGCCGGTCTCGGCCTGGCCCTCGGGGTGGCGTACGAACTGCACGCGCCGGCGGTGCGGGCGCCGGAGGTGGCACCCGTCCCGGAGCTGATGGGCCTGCGTACCAGCGCGGCCCGGACGCACCACCGCAAGGTGCCGCTGAACCGCCTCCAGACGATGCGGGGCTGAGTCGGAGACCGGGGGAAGCCGGTCTCACCACGAGGCGAGGCCGATCTCACCCTTTTTCTCACTTCCTCCCCTCTTCACGCACCGGCCGGGAAACATGCGAGGCTGATTGCGACCAGCCGATCGTTCAGCCGATCGTTGTCTCCCCGTCCCACCGCACCCGAGGAATCCAGCCCATGAGCCCCGCCGAAGGCGACCGTGACACCCAGCGCATCCTGATCGTGGACGACGAGCCGGCTGTGCGCGAAGCACTCCAGCGCAGCCTCGCGTTCGAGGGGTACGACACCGAGGTCGCCGTCGACGGCGCGGACGCGCTGGAGAAGGCGACCGCGTACCAGCCCGACCTGGTCGTCCTCGACATCCAGATGCCGCGCATGGACGGCCTCACGGCCGCCCGCCGGATGCGGGGTGCCGGTACGACGACGCCGATCCTGATGCTGACGGCCCGCGACACGGTCGGTGACCGCGTGACGGGACTGGACGCCGGCGCCGACGACTACCTCGTCAAGCCCTTCGAACTCGACGAACTCTTCGCGCGGGTACGGGCGTTGCTGCGCCGCAGTTCGTACGCGGCGGCGGCCGCCGCGGGGAACGCCCCCGAGGACGACTCCCTGACCTTCGCCGACCTCCGGATGGACCTCGCGACGCGCGAGGTCACCCGGAACGGACGCCAAGTCGAGCTGACCCGCACGGAGTTCACGCTGCTGGAGATGTTCCTGGCGCATCCCCGCCAGGTCCTCACCCGCGAGCAGATCCTGAAGGCGGTCTGGGGCTTCGACTTCGAGCCGTCCTCCAACTCCCTTGATGTGTATGTGATGTACCTGCGCCGGAAGACCGAGGCAGGGGGCGAGCCCCGGCTTGTGCACACGGTGCGGGGCGTGGGGTACGTGTTGCGACAGGGTGGAGCGGAGTGAAGAACGTCCTCGACCGGTTCCTGCACCGGTTCCGGACACTGCCGATCCGGTCGCGGCTGGCGATGCTGGTGGCGGCGGCGGTGGCTTTTGCGGTGGCGGCGGTTTCGGTCACCTGTTGGTTCATCGTGCAGGGGAAGTTGTACGACCAGATCAACAGCCAACTCAAGACACAGGCGAGTCAACCGCAGCAGCGCAGCGTCATGGACGCCATCAGCAACTGCGACCAGACCAACTCGTCCCCAGCGGAGACAAACGGCTTCCGCCCTCCCTCCGAGTACTACTTCCAGCTGGTGAGGTCGAACGGGAAGTCCTGCGTCCCTCATGACTCGCCCGGCACGGTGAAGGTCACCGGCTCCGACACCAACATCGCCAAGAACCCGACGCAAACCATCATCCACAACGGCACCGACACCGACGGAAAGCCCGTACGGGTCCTGACGGTGCCATTGGTCACCATCGACGCGAACAACAACCGTTCGGTGGTCCAGGGCGCCGCCCTGTTGTACGCCCTGCCCCTCAAAGGCACGGAGTCCACCCTCAACGAGCTGGCCCTGCTTCTGCTCCTCGCCTCCGGCATCGGAGTAGTCGGCGCCGGAGCAGCCGGCCTGGCGGTCGCCCGCGCCGGTCTCCGCCCCGTCGACAAACTCACCGAAGCCGTAGAACACGTAGCCCGTACCGAGGACTTGACCATCCGTATCCCGGTCGAGGAGGACAGCGACGACGAGATCGCCCGCCTCTCCCGCTCCTTCAACTCGATGACGACCTCCCTCGCCAACTCCCGCGAGCTGCAACAACAACTCATCGCGGACGCCGGTCACGAACTCCGCACCCCCCTCACCTCCCTCCGTACGAACGTCGAACTCCTCACCCGCAGCGAGGAGACGGGCCGCCCGATCCCCCCGGCGGACCGCAAGGCACTGCTCGCCTCGGTGAAGGCGCAGATGACCGAACTGGCGTCCCTGATCGGCGACTTGCAGGAACTGTCCCGCTCGGAGGGCCAGCGGGGTGAGCGCGTCCAGGTGGTCTCGCTCCAGGACACGGTCGAGGCCGCGCTCCGCCGAGCCCGGCTGCGCGGCCCGGAGTTGACGATCACGGCGGACGTCCAGCCGTGGTTCGTCCAGTCAGAGCCGTCCGCCCTGGAACGCGCGATCGTCAACATCCTCGACAACGCGGTGAAGTTCAGCCCCGAGGGCGGCACGATCGAGGTCCAGCTCACGCGCGGTGTCCTCACCGTCCGCGACCACGGCCCCGGCATCCCCGCCGACGAACTCCCGCACGTCTTCGACCGGTTCTGGCGTTCACCGTCAGCGCGCGCCCTCCCCGGTTCAGGCCTTGGCCTGTCGATCGTCGCCCGCACGGTGGAACAGGCCGGCGGCGAGGTGACGTTGGCGCGCGCGCCGGGGGGCGGGACGGTGGCGACGGTACGGATTCCGGGGACGCCGACCGCACCGCCGGAAAGCTCCGCCTCCCAGTAGGCAGGTCAGAAAAGTGTGACACTTCGGCGAAAAGTGTCACACTTTTTCAGGGAGACGTCGTCCGAGCCCGGATCCAACGGGGTCGGCAGCGCGAGATCAGCCGTCGGCATCCCGCGCCACGCGCTCCAGGCGGTCCCGGTGCCCCTCCCACCACGCCTGGTCCCCCGGTGGCATGTTGTCGTTGCCTTGCAGGTATCCGACGGAACCGTCGATGAGCTCGCGCACGATGTCGGCGTGACCGGCGTGCCGCTGGGTGTCGGAGATCACGCGCACCAGGATGTGGTTCAGCGTCACCTCCCGGCGTTCCTCCGGCCACCAGGGGACGTGACCGATCGCGTCGAGCGGCAGTGCCGCGATCGTGCTGTCGGAGTGCTCCCAGGCCTGGCGATACAGCCCGACGATGTCTTCGCGCGACTCGTCCACGGTGGCCCACATGTCCGAGTTGGGCTCCGACTCCTCGGTGTACCACCAGGACGGCGGCGGCTCCTCTTCGAAGAACGGTCGCCCGAACGTGTCGCCGAAGTACCCCAGTTCCACGCTGGCGATGTGCTTGACCAGCCCCAACAGGTTCGTGCCCGTGCGAGTCAGCGGACGGCGGATGTCGTACTCCGAGAGGCCGTCGAGCTTCCACACCAGGGCGTCACGACCGTCTTGCAGATACCGGAGAAGGTCCGCTTTCGGGTTCGGTTCGATCATGCCGGGCAGTCTCCCACCCGGCACTGACAGTCCCCGCCTGACGGACGTCTCCCGGCGTTCGAGGTCGACACCTCGGCCTGCGAGGAGATCGAGAAAGCCGCGATCACAGGACACCGCCGGTGGACCGCGACGGAACTGGTCACGACCTCGGATGTCCTGCGGGCGACTCAACTGCCGGAGCTGCTGCCGTCCTTGCTGAAGCACGGCCGGCCCACCGGACTCACCGATCGTGGTGAACGGCTGAGCGTCAGGGTCCTCGTATCCCCATCGCGTACGTGGATTAACCGGAAGCGGTCACGGAGCGCTCTGGATAGCATCCGTAGCCGTTGAACTCCCCCCGGCCCGCTGATGAAGGAGCCGCCCATGCCGCGCCGTCCGATCGCTCCGATCGCCGAATTCCCCGTGTCCGGCAGCGACGCCGGCCCCTACGGAATCACCTGCGGCCCCGACGGCGCTATGTGGTTCACCATGGTCCACCACGGACGGATCGGCCGGGTCACCACCGCCGGCGACGTCACCTCCTACCAGCTCGAATCCGCTTCCAGCGGACCGTCGATCATCACCACAGGGCCCGACGACGCTCTGTGGTTCACCGAATGGGGAGCCACCCGCATCGGCCGGATCACCCCCGACGGCAGAATCGACGAGCACGACCTCCCCAGCCCGTCCTCCGAACCACACGGCATCACCCTGGGACCGGACGGCGCGATCTGGACAGCCCTGGAGATCGGAACGGTCGCTCGACTCACACCTCGCTGAGCCCAACCCCCGGGCGGCCATAGCGACTCCCGTACCGAGAAGCTGTCGATCCACGAACTCACCCGCCGCTACCGGAGCGCGAACGAAGCCCGCCGCTGCCACCTTGTTCCGTCGTGGACGATCAGGTCGACCGACGACACGCGGGCAGTGACGGGAAGCCGGTTGCGAAGGTCGGCCTCAGCCTCCTCCAGCACGGCATCGTCCTGCCCCTGGGCGATGGTCAGATGCGGGACGATCTCGTCGAACTGCCCACCGAACGGCGGGGTCTCCGGCCACCGGTCCGCGATCGCCTCGGTGAGCCGACGGAACGGGATGTCCGGTTCGGGGACGAGATACAGGATCCCGGGGAATCGCCCGCAGTGCTCGAACCGGGTCTCGAAGGGCCGGTGGCGTCCGATCACTTCCGCGATGGCGGCGCAGGCACCGCTGTCGATGCGGCTCTCGTCGAGGAACGGGAAGAGGACGGTGACATGGGCCGGAACACCCGCACGGGCTGAGGGGTCCAGCCGGTCACGCCACGCTCGCACAGCGGGTTCTGCCTCGGGAACCCTCACGATGAGTCCCGACTGCCCTGCTTGAAACGCACCGGAGTCGTTGCCTGCCATCGCACATGTGTAGCAGCGAGCCCGGAACGGCAGCGACCCGATGACGATCGCGGGCGGACTCGTTCGAAGCCGAACGGCGGTTGTTCGGTGGCCAGTTGATCGACTAGACACCTCTGTCCTTGACTCCGTCCTTCGCCTGGCCGTCGGGGGCGGTTACGGCTCCGCCGGAGGTGGTGCGGGGAGATCGGTTCCCTGCCAGAAGACCTCGAAGACCAGGATCTGCGGATCCTCGGAACGCGGGACGAAGGTGTAGGTCAGCCAACCGTCGCCGTCGTCGAAGTACAGGATGCGTGGCCCCCTCGGATCGCTGGACCGCATCGGCTGGACGCGCACGGTCTCCGGGAGAACGGCATCGGCGTCGATCCCCCGGAAGTACGGATCCTTCGCGGTGACCAGTTCGGCACGAGCCTCGTCAACCATCTTCCGTACGTGCCCGGGTAGTGCGTCACGGCTGGCAAGAGCATCGAGCCGCCAATCCATCTGCCAAGGCGGCCCCATGAACGCGTCGGTCACTCGCCGGGTTCCAGCTTCCGCGTGCCGTAGCGGATCTTCGCCACCTCGTCTAGCAGAGCCTTGGCTTCGGCGATGTCGGTCGCCTCCGCGACGCGATGCTGGAGCTCCCTCACGTGGGCATCGAGCTGCGGATCGCGGGCGATCGCGTACTCGCACCACCAGCGCGCCATGAACGCGGGCACCGGGCCGAGGTTGTACGCGTCGGCGATCGCCCACTTCCAGTGGGCGTCGAAGTCCGGGAGGAGCACCGGCGCGTGCTCGGCGATGGCATCACGCAGCGCCCTCGGCGTCCGCTCGGGCATCGGCGGGACGGACGGCTCGGGTTCCGCAGCGTGAGCAGTCATGGCCGATGTCCTCCTTCGACGCGTCGTGTCTACGACCATAACCGGCTC
Source organism: Streptomyces prunicolor (assembly GCF_045162825.1). NCBI lineage: Bacteria > Bacillati > Actinomycetota > Actinomycetes > Kitasatosporales > Streptomycetaceae > Streptomyces > Streptomyces prunicolor. Next base: position 5,105,633 of record NZ_CP108676.1, read on the forward strand.
GTACCTTCCCCATCAGTCGATCGTGATCCGGCCGTCCATTCGACCGGAAGGTCCACGATGAGGGAGTCACAACGCCGAACGTCAGGCCTTTCGACCCACGTCACCCGAACGTGTGCACGCCTACCTCAGCCTTGACTCCGTCCACGAACCCGGACCAGGCCGCGGCGGCAAGGATCAACGGGCGGGCGGTGGGGGTCTTGCTGTCCCGGACGGGGACGAGGCCGGTGTAGCCGTCGGCGACCTCGACGCAGTTGTTGTCTCCGCCCTGGCTGTAGCTCGACTTGCGCCAGGCGGCGGTGCTGAGGTCAGGGGTGTGCGTCATGACGTCGGTGCTCCTTCAGTACGGCCCGGATGAACGCCAGCGAGTCCGGTGGGGACAGCGCCAGGTCGCGAAGACGATCGTAGGACAGTCGGAGTCGCAGAACATCGCCCGGATCATCGTCGAGTTGGCTGCAGTCGTCGCCTTCCTCGTAGGCAACAGCACTGCCGTCCTTCTGCCAGAGCAGCGTCAGTGACCCCGTCATGTGGTGGTGAACACCCGCCGAGAACGGCAGCACTTGGAGAGTCACGTTGGGCAGCATCGCGACGGCCTCGATCTGAAGCAGCTGGTCATGCCAGGTCTTCGCGCGCGCTGCGGGGCGCCGGAACGCCACCTCGTCCATGATGATCCGGACGTCGGGCGCGGGCTTCTGCCGTAGGACGTACTGCCGCCCTAGCCGTGCCGCCACCTGTTCCTCGACCATTTCGTCAGCGTCAGCTGTTGTCCAGCCGCCAGACAACACCTCCCGAGCGAAGTCCTCGGTCTGCACGAGCCCAGGCACCGCAGGCGCGAACTTCCACATCACCCGAGCCGTGGCCTCCAGCGCCATGAACTGCTTGTACGGGTCCATGAACGCGTCCAGTCGCGCCACCCTCCAGTGACTGACGAGCAGGTCACCGGCCTCGTAATAGACGTCCAGGTCCTCCATGACCGTCACCTTGGACAGCCGCTCCCCCGACTCCAGTCGGCTCAGGTAGCTCTTGTCGTACCCGGTGTCCTCCGCCAGCTGCCCGAGTGACTTCCCCGCCTTCTCGCGCAGATACCGGAGCGTCCGTCCCAGCACCGCGCGCCCCGACTCGCCCTCCGCGTCAACCTGTTCGGTCACGTCACCCCTCCCCGTTGCCTGGGCCCGCAGACAACGCCAACCCTCTTCCGCAGCGTACGCCGCACCGGTGACCATCGAGGCACGAACGGTAATCACCGCTCGTCAACGCACCGTTGGAACAGAGGAGCGCGCCGGCATGAGTGAACGCATCGTAGGAATCTGGGAGTTACTGCTGATGGCACTCGTGCACGCCCTGCTCCCCTCACAGCGTCGCGCTCGACACAAACGGCGACTTCAACGCCGGCGGCGACATGCCCTCTGGCTCGCCGTGCACGGCATCGATGTCGGGCCCCGTCGTATCCACGGAGTGGTGGTGCGGGCATGAGCACCCCCAACGGCATCCCCAACAGCGGCCCCAGCTACATCCCCCACACCACCCTCGGCGAACGGCAGTTGAGGTTGCTTCCCTGGAACACCCCCGACGGCAAGCCCTGTTACCTCAGTGCCGACAGCCACGACAGCCGTCTCTCCCTCCTCGCCGATGACATCGAGGCGGCCCAACTCGACTCCGGGGAACAGGTGTTGGCCGGAGCCAAGGCCGTACTCGGCGACCCGAAGGCCGGCGAACGGGCCGTACGTTTCGCGCTCACCCGGGCGTCCGAGTCCCTGGAGGACGTGATCCGGATCGCGGTCAGCCGGGGTGGGCGGATCCCGGGGAGCGGACTGTGACACCCCCGTCCTGACGTGCACAGGTTGCTGCCATACGATCCCCTCTGCTGCTGACCGGGGGAGGGTCCATGAGCGGGGACAACGGGGAGTTCGGCGATGCGCGGGGGATCGAGCGGGAGTACGGACGGCGAAGAACCCTGTCCGTCTCCTGGTGGCAGATCGCCGTCACCGTGATCGTCGGCGGCAACATCGTCCTCCAGGTGACGACGAACCCCTACGCCTCCAGGCGCTGGTACGTGATCGCGCTGACAGTGATCGTGCTCGCCCGGGTCGTCCCGGTCATGATCTACCGACAGCGGGGACGCACGATCGTGGGCGCACAGGGGATCACCGCCCACGACGCCATCCAGACGAACACCCGGGCCTGGCACGACATCTACGACATCCGGGCCGAGCTGAACGCGAACGGCCGTATCGAGAAAGCCCAGTGGACGACCTACGTCTACGGCAACGACGGCCGCCGCACCCGCCTCCCCTACTTCGACGACTGGCAACTCCCCGACTTCCACGCCGAACTCGCCGACCTGCGGGCCGTATCCGCACTGCACCGGGGCATGGCCTGGGAGCTGCGGCCCGAGACGGAGGACCTGATACGGCGACGCACGCGGAACAGCAAGCTCTGGGGCGCGGTGTACGTCGCCGCCATCGTCGTCGTGTGCGTGGCGTTCGTGGTCATGGCGTAGCTCTGCGGACAACACAGGCTCTGGGGAGGGTCGATGGGCGGGGACATCGGGTACGAAAGCGACGGGCGTGGGCTCGAGCGGGAGTACCGCAGGTGGAGAAAGGCGTCCCGGGGGCGGATCCTCGCCCTGTGGATCGTCATGGGGAACTGTGTACTTCAGACAATCCTGCACAACGGCATTCCGGTGCCGTACAGACTGCTGATGCTGGCGCTCATCGCGGTGCTGAGCGGCTGGGCGTTTCTGGCCGCGCGCCGGGGGCTCACCTCCGTGGGCGCCGATGGGATCACGGTCCGCGGCGCCTTCCTCGTGCGCCGACGGGCCTGGCACGACATCTACGATCTGCGCGTCGAACGCCTGAACAACAAGAACGCCGACGCCCGCCTGTGGACCTGGCTCTACGGCAACGACGGCCGCAGGCTGCACCTTCCCAACGTCGACGACTGGCAACTCCCCGACATCCGGGCCGAGATCGACGCGTTGCGCACCAGCGCCGCCCAGCATCGGGGAATGGCCTGGGAGTTGAGGCCCGAGGTCGAGGACCTGATCGGGCTGCGGGCGGTGCGTCGTAAGGCTCGGGAGCGAGCGGCCGTCGGGGCCATGCTCGTCTTCTTCGCCGCCATCGGGTATCTGGTGTGGACGGTGTCCGTCGACGACGGTCACCGTCTCCTGGCCTTCCTCCTGCTCCCCGGGGCTCCGCTCGCCGCCTACGCCCTCCTCGTCATGTTCTTCCGCCTGTGCTCCTCCCGAACCCCAGCCCACGCATAACCCCCTGCCAGCCCCGGCACAGCCGCCCGTCACACCGTGTTCGGATGGCGCGGAAGATCCTGCTTGCCGACGACGACGTGGACATACGCGAAGGGCTCGGCCGGCTGCTCAGATTCGAGGGGTACGAGACCGTCCTCGCGGGAGACGGGCGTACCGTCCTCGATCTGGTCGGCCTGGTCGGCGTACCGGACGACGCCACCGCACCCGACCTCGTGCTGATGGACGTCACCATGCCGGAGTTGGACGGGCTCGCCGCCACGCGCCGCATCCGTGCCTCCGGGTCCACCGTGCCGATCCTGATGATCACCGGGCGGGACGCGGTCGGCGACCGGATCGTCGCCCTCGACAACGGTGCCGACGACTACCTCAGCAAACCGTTCGCCGTCGAGGAACTCCTCGCGCGCGTACGGGCGTTGCTGCGGCGCAGTGCCCCGCGGACCGCCGCCGACGAGCATCCGCCCGAGCTCGAACGGCTCGTCTTCGACGATCTCGTCATGGATCTGCGTACCCGGGTCGTCACCCGTGACGGGCGGCCCCTCGATCTCACCCGGACCGAATTCCTGTTGCTGGAGTACCTGTTGAGGCATCCGGCCACCGCGCTCACCCGGTCCCGGATCCACCGGCACGTCTGGGGCTTCGACTTCGAGCCCGCGTCCAACACGCTCGACGTCTACGTCATGTACCTGCGCCGCAAAATGGAGAGCCGCGGCGAACCGCGGCTCATCCACACCGTGCGGGGGCTCGGGTACAGCCTCCGCGCAACTCCCTCTACATGATCCCTACTTGAGGGGAAGCCGCAGGATCATCGTCTCGTCCGGTGCCTGCGGCGGGACCTGGCGCAGGGTCATCGTGTCCTCCGAACGATGCGAACGATGCCGTCCCGTTCCCGTTCCCGTGATCGCCATCTCGGGGAGCGGGCCCGCAAGTCGCGCGTATGCCCCACCCCTTGCCACCAGCTCCGCGTGCGTGCCCGTCTCCACCAGGCGTCCGCCCTCGACGACCAGGATGCGGTCCGCGTCGGGGGCGAGGCTCAGGTCGTGGGTGATCATGATGGTCGTACGGCCGGACATCAGGCGGCGCAGGGGCTGGATGACTTGCCGGGCCGCCACCGAGTCGAGGCCGGCCGTCGGTTCGTCCAGGACCAGGACCGGGGCCTCGCGGAGCATCGCCCGTGCGATCGCGATCCGTTGGAGCTGGCCGCCGGAGAGGGCCGCCGTGCCGGGGGCGATCTGGGTGTCGTAGCCCTCGGGGAGTGCGGCGATGAAGTCGTGGGCTGCTGCTGCACGTGCCGCGCGTTCGATCTCCTCGTCCGTCGCTCCGGGGCGGCCGCACTCGATGTTCTCGCGGACCGTGCCGTTGAGGATGAGGGTCTGCTGGGGCAGCAACGCGACGTTCTCCCGCAGGAATTCGAGGGGTACGTCGCGGAGGGGGACGCCGTCCAGGCAGATCACGCCCGCCGAGGGGTCGTAGAAGCGGGTGAGGAGTTTCGACAGGGTCGACTTGCCCGCTCCGCTCTCGCCGGTGATGATCACCAGCTCGCCCGGGTCCGCCCTGAAGGTGACTTCGTCGACCGAGTTCCGGGTCGCGCCGGGGTAGGCGAAGGTCACGCCGTGGAAGCTGACCCAGCCGTGGACCGGCCAGGCGGGGACCGGCTGGCTGGGGTCGCCGACGGACGGGGTGGCGTCCAGGATCTCGTTGATGCGGGCGGCACCGGCCGTGGCGGCGGTGAGGGTGAGGCCGAGTTGGCCGAGGCTGCGGACCGGCGGGTACAGGTAGCCGATGAACGCCGCGAAGGCGAGGAGTGCGCCCAGGGTCATGCGGTCGGCGGAGATCTCCCATACGCCGAGGCCGATCACCGCCAGGACGCAGAGGGTCTCCACGACCTCCACGAACTGCTCGTACATCTCGCTGAGGCGGGCGCCGCGCACCGAGGCCTTCATCCACGCGCGGGCTTCCACGTCCAGGCGCTTCTCCTCGTCCCGGCGGCGGTTGTACGCCTGGGTGAGGACCACGTTGCCGAGGGACTCCTCGACCACGGACGTGATCGCGCCGTCCGCGACCCGCTCGTCCGTCGAGGCCTGCTTGATACGGCCGGAGAAGCGGCGGGCGGCGATGAGGAAGAGGGGGGCGAGGACGAAGGTGGCCAGGGCCAGGTCCCAGCGGAGGTACAGGGCCGCGCAGGCGTAGAAGACCGCGGAGAAGGCTGCCGAGATCGTGCCGACCACTCCGGACACGACCATCTGCTCGATGGCCTCGACGTCTCCGGTGAGGCGTTCGACCAGGTCGCCCTGGCGGTGCTTCTGGAAGAAGTGGGGTGGGAGGTCCTGGACGTGCCGGAAGACGTTCGCGCGCAGGCGCAGGACGAAGCGTTCGGCGGTCCAGGTGGCCAGGGAGTTGCCGAAGTAGCCGACGAGCGCGCCGAGCGCGGCGACGCCGAGCCAGGCCGCGGCCGGGCCCCAGAAGTCGGACAGCGAACCGGACTTGAGGGCGTTGTCGGTGAGGTCCGCGAAGATCAGGATCGCGGCGGTCTCGGAGAGCGCCGACACGACGACGCACGCGATGATCACCGCGAGCCACTTGCGGTCACCGCGGGTCAGCGGCCAGAAACGGCGGAAGGCCTCACGGGCTTCCCTCATGGTCAACAACTCCCTTCAGAGCAGGCCGGGTTCAGTGGATGGCCGAGTTCAATAGGTGGCCGATGCGCGTCCATGGCCTGGACGTGGCCGAGGCGGGGCCACCGGAGCGAGTTCGCTCGCTAACCAGTGGCCCCGCCTCACGGTGTGCGGGATCAGCCCTTGTGGGCGACCGGGCGCTTCGGGGCGTGCTTCTTCGGCGCGGGCTTCTTGGGGGCCGGGGCCGGCTTGCGGTGCTTCTTGACGGGGACGATCTTGTGGAAGCTCATGACGGGTTCCCTCCCGGTAAGTGCCGCTGTGCTGCGGCGAGTTGTGAAGTCGTGCGAGTGGTGCGAGTACCGCGGGTGGTGCTGCGGGTGCTGCGGGTCTTCTACGGCCGGGTCTGCGGGTTACTTGTGACCCACGGGGCGACGCTTCGGGGCCGGAGCCGGCTTCTTCGGGGCCTTCTTGGGCGCCGGAGCGGGCTTGTGGTGCTTCTTGACCGGGGCGATCTTGTGGAAGCTCACGGTGGGGTCCCTCCCTGTAAGTGCCGCTCAGCTGCGGCGAGTTGTGGAGTGGTGCGAGTACTGCGGGTGGTGCTGCGGGTGCTCTGAGTGGTGCGGGTGGTGCGGGTCTTCTACGGCCTGCCCTGCGGCTTACTTGTGACCGACCGGGCGACGCTTCGGGGCGTGCGCGGGCTTCTTCGGCGCCGGCTTCTTGGGGGCCGGGGCGGGCTTGCGGGTCTTCTTCACCGGGGCGATCTTGTGGAAGCTCATGTCTGTGTCCCTCTCTGCTGCGGTTCTGCAACAGTTCCTCTACCGATCTGCTGCAACTGCCTTTGATTTACTTCTGAATTACGCCTGTAAATTCTTTGTCAGCCTTTGTTGGCGACCGGGCGGCGCTTCGGGGCGGGCTTCTTCGGGGCGGGCTTCTTGGCTCCCGGCGCGGGCTTGCAGGTCTTCTTGATGGGGTGAATCTTGTTGAAGCTCATGATTAATTCCCTCCCTGATCCGGAATGTTTACGTGCGACTTACTTGTGGCCGACCGGGCGGCGCTTGGGGGCGCCGAGCGGCTTGCCCAGGGGCTTCTTGGGCGCCTTCTTGGGGGCCGGGGCGGGCTTGTGGGCCTTCTTCACCGGGGCGATCTTGTGGAAGCTCATCGTGCTCTCCTTCGTCTCTTGCGTTCTCTTGCGTCTTCTTGTCGTTTGCGCTGTTCGCTTTCGACATGGAAAACACTACTGGACTTCTGACGCAGGAAAAGCCTTTTCTGCTTAGACCTTCCTGAGCAATCCCTGTGGAAGATTCTTATGGACTTTGCGGAACTGAACCCGTCCTTACACAGAATTTAAAACGGGAAAACGGAAGGGGCCCGGCGCCGACCTGCGGCTCCGGGCCCCTCGTCAGAGATGGGTCAGGGACGGGTTACTGCACGATGTTGATCCGGTTCGCCGTCGGGGGCACCAGCGGGCCGGTGGCCGACGAGTTCGCCGTCAGGTAGTCCGCCAGCGCGGTCAGGTCGTCCGTGCCGACCAGGTCACCGGTGCCCTGCCCCAGCGTCGTGAAGCCGTCACCGCCGCCCGCGAGGAAGCTGTTCGTCGCGACGCGGTACGTGGCCGCCGGGTCGATGGCGGAACCGTTGAGCTTGATCGAGTCGGTGACCACCCGGTCCGCGCCCGTCTTCGTCAGGTCCAGCGTGTAGGTCAGCCCGGACGACACCTGGAGCACCTTCGGCGCCGCCGTGTTCGTGCCGCTCACCTGCTCCTTGAGCGCCTGGATCACCTGGGCGCCGGTGAAGTCCTGGAGGTTCACCGTGTTCGCGAACGGCTGCACCGTGAAGCCCTCGGCATACGTCACCACGCCGTCGCCCTCCGCGCCGGTCGCCTTGTAGGTGAGGCCCGCCCGCACCCCGCCCGGGTTCATCAGCGCGAGGTCGGTCTCCGGGTCCAGCTTCTTGCCGTACGCGAGTTGGGCGTCGGCGATGAGGTCGCCCATCGGGGACTCGGTGCCGGTGTTGTTGACGTCCCCGGAGATGTAACCGATCGCGCGGTTGCCGATGGGGGCCGCGAGGGTGTTCCACTTGGCGATCAGCGAGGTCATGTCGGCGGCCTTGGGCACGGTCCGGGTGACCACGTGGTTCGCCGACTTGACCGCCGTACGCGCGATGTCGCCCGTCTTACGGTCGTACGTCAGCGTGGTGTCCGTGTAGAGGCGGCCGAAGGAGGCGGCCGAAGTGACCATACGGGGCTTGCCACTTGGGTCGTTGATCGTGCAGACGTACGCGTTGTGGGTGTGGCCCGTGATGAGCGCGTCGACCGCCGGGGTGACGTTCTTCGCGATGTCGACGATCGGGCCGGAGATGCCGGAGCCGCCGCCGGACGCGTCGCAGTCGTAGTTGTAGGACGCGGAGGCCGGGAAGCCGCCCTCGTGGATCAGCGCGACGATCGACTTGACGCCCTGCTTCTGGAGCTCCTTGGCGTACTTGTTGATCGTCTCGACCTCGTCCTTGAACTGGAGGCCCTTGACGCCGTCCGCGGAGACGATGCCCGGGGTGCCCTCCAGCGTGACGCCGATGAAGCCGACCTTGACGCCGTTCTTCTTCCACACCCAATAAGGCTTCAGGATCGGCTTCTTGGTCTTCTCGTCGAGGACGTTGGCCGCGAGGTAGGGGAAGTCGGCGCCCTTGAACTTCTTGTCCGTGTAGCAGCCCTCGGTGGGGTGACAGCCGCCGTTCTGGAGGCGGGCCAGCTCCTTCGCGCCCTCGTCGAACTCGTGGTTGCCGACCGAAGTGACGTCCAGGTCAAGCTTGTTGAGCGCCTCGATCGTCGGCTCGTCGTGGAACAGGCCCGAGATCAGCGGGGAGGCGCCGACCATGTCGCCGCCGGCCGCGGTGATCGAGTACGGGTTGTTCTTGCGGGCGTCGCGCAGATGCGTGGCGAGGTACTCGACACCACCCGCGTCGATCGTCTTCGTCGTGCCGTCCGCCTGGAGTTCGGTGACCCGGCCGGAGGAACCGGACGGCGGCTCCAGGTTGCCGTGCAGGTCGTTGAAGGACAGGAGCTGTACGTCCTGGTAGCGGCTGGGCTTGTGCCCCTGGCCGCCGGGGTTGCCGTGCGCGTCGGCGGGGAGCGCGGCGGCCAGCGCACCCGCCGTGGCGAGGCTCACGGTGGCGGCGAGGAGTGCCGCGGTACGGCGTCTGCGCGGGCGGTCGGGCTGGGTTGTGGCTGGCATGAGCCCCCCTGTGTGTCGGCTGAGAAGGTCACCACGTTCCGGCGCAGCCTAGGGTCAACGCGCGTAGCGTGACAGGGGGTTCTTGGTTACATCCTGGTTTCTTCTTTGCCGCCACTTTGCGGGGGGATCGGCTTACCCTCATACCCATGACCAGCGACGACACCGTACGGCCCGCGCCCGGCTCCCGTTCCATCGAGACCTACTCCGCGCTCTCCCCGGACCAGGGCGCGGCCGTTCTCGCGCTGATCTCGGAGGCCGCGCGGGCCGATGGGCAGCAGGCGGTGTCCGAGCAGGGGCGGTTGCGGATCCGGGGCGGTAAGCGGGACGGGGTCTCGCATCTGCTTCTCACCCTGGGCGAAGAGCTCGTGGGCTACGCGCAGTTGGAGGACACGGACCCGGTGGAGGCGCCGGCCGCCGAACTCGTCGTCCGTCCCTCGCACCGGGGACACGGTCACGGTCGGGCGCTCGGCGCCGCGCTGCTGGCCGCGTCCGGGAAACGGCTCCGGGTGTGGGCACACGGTGGGCATGCCGCGGCGCGTCATCTCGCGCAGGTGCTCGGGCTCACGATGTTCCGTGAACTCCGGCAGCTGCGACGGCCGTTGACCGACCTGGAGCTGCCGGAGCCGGTGCTCGCGGAGGGCGTGACCGTACGGACCTTCGTGCCCGGCGTCGACGACGCGGCGTGGCTCGCCGTGAACGCCGCGGCCTTCGCCCACCACCCCGAGCAGGGGTCCCTCACCCAGGGCGACCTGGACGACCGTAAGTCGGAGGCGTGGTTCGACCCCGAGGGGTTCTTCCTGGCGGAACGGGACGGCGAGCTGGTGGGCTTCCACTGGACCAAGGTCCACGCGGCGGAGGGGCTGGGCGAGGTGTACGTGGTGGGGGTGTTGCCGGGTGCGCAGGGTGGCGGGCTCGGCAAGGCGCTGACGACGATCGGTCTACGGCACCTCGCCGCGCGGGGGTTGCCCACGGCGATGTTGTACGTCGACGCGGACAACAAGGCAGCGGTGTCGGTGTATGAGCGGTTGGGATTCACGACGTACGAGACGGACCTGATGTACCGGTCGGAGTCGTGAGGCGCGGGTCGGGCCGCTGAGCTCGCTTGAGCCGCGTGTGCCGGTGGTCGACGCCGGTGCGGGTCGCCCTGGCTGGGGCAGGTTACGCGGTTTCCCGTTCCGTCAACCGTGATCGCTTGCCCGTCCGCCCCTCGCTCGGGAGCATCGACTCGGAAGCGGGGTGCTGGCAGCGCCACGGCGGAGGGGAACGCGGACCATGAAGGTCACCAAGCTGGTCAGCACGTGCGACATCAAGGACTGCCCGACGATCTACGCGACGGACCGCGGCACCTTCCTGGTGCAGGGCGGGACGCCGACCGATCACGGGCTTGAGATTCCCGCTCATGAAACCCTGGTCGAGATCCCGATGGAACTGATCCGGAAGGCCATCCGTGGCAACCTCGTCCAGGACTCTCGGGGACCTCTTCGACACGTTCGAGCGGGAGGCGTTCCGCCTCGAAACCCTCGACGACTACAACGCGGGCTGGATCGAAGAGCTCCGATCGCACACGGCGAAGCGTAAGCGGATCCATCGGGTGCACATTCTGCGCCGCCCGCTCTCGGACTATCTCAGGTTCGAACTCGGGTGGGGATATCAGAGGAACATGTCAGGGGGCGAAGAGTTCTTCATTCTCGACGGGACCGGGACGTTCCTGGGCGCGGAAGTCCTGTCGCCCGAACGAACGGCGGAATTCGCGCGGTTCCGCGACGTGGCACTCGCTCAGGCGGAGCCGTTCACCGAATGGTGGGCCAAGTACAGGGCGTGAACAGAGCACAGCTTGGAGCCGTGCTGCGGGCGCTGCGGATTGCGCATCCTGACTGCCATCGGAGTATCTGACGAGGTCAGCGGATGGGAGTCCACAAGGGGCAGCAGGCCGCCAGGGCTCTGGAGACTCGGATGTCGACGCTGCGGCTGTTCCAGTCGGCCCTGGTTCCCGGTCTGCTCCAGACACCGGAATACATCCGGGCCGTTCTGCGACGCCACCACCTCAGCGAGGACGCACTCACCCGCACGATCAACGGCCGACTTGAACGTCAGGCGGTCCTCTACGACAGCAAGAAGTCACTGCGTTTCATCATCACAGGGCCTGTCCTGCGGTGGCGCATCGTCCCGCCGCAGATGATGGCTGCGCAGCTCGACCGCCTCGTTTCTGTTTCACGATTCCCTCACGTGAACATCCGGGTAGTTCCCCTGCGGGTGCAGCAGCTCGATATCGCGAATCACGCATTCGTCATTCGCGACGACCGAATGGTCACGATAGAAACGGTCCACGCCGAGGTGGTCGTCACGGACCCCAGAGATGTAGAACTCTACGTCGAAAAGTTCGAGGGTTTCGAGCGAATAGCGTTGTCCGGTGACGACATGCGGAGCTTCGTCGAGAGCACCCGCGACGAATTCTTGCGGGAACAGGAAACAGGCTAGAGAAGCCTCTGCGGCGCGCCGAAGATGGCGACATGGAGAGCGAAGAAAGAACGTCCGCCTGTCCTTGTCGACGGCCCGCGAGAACGCCCGTTCCACAGGAGACTCCAGCGCCGTGATCGACGCCAACGTGAGGATTCGCCGACACCAGGCGAAGGCGCATGCGGCATGAAATCCGGCTCGGACCTCTTCGCCGACCGCCCCTTGATGACCATGCGGGTCTCGCGTGACTCCGGACGTTCCTGGGAGCCCGGCGCGCTTCGGCCTGAACGTCTGATCCGTCCCCCTCTGTCGGCCGGACCGGGCCCATCGCCTGCCCTTGGACCCGGCCCGGCCGGCTCTTCTCGAAACGGGAACGACTGGTGCACCACCACGGCTATCTGTGGACCGGCCCGAAAGACCGTTTCGACCAGGAGTCGCTACGGCGGATCTTCCGCCGCTCGAAACGGCGTACTGGCTCATCAAGCCGCGTTCGTTGGTCCGTGCCACGTGGGACGAGGCGAAGGAAGCGGCGTCATGGCTCGGGGAACAACTCGCGGAGTACGCACCCCGGTTCGTGTCCGAGGCCCCGCGCGACACCACCCGACTGGCCCGGCTGGTGAACTCCGCCGCCGAGCGGCTGGGGTCGGGGGCTGACGTCTCGCTCGGCTTCTGTCTCGAACGCCCCTCGTATCTGTCCCTGGCGCTGGTGACGTGCTCCCCGAGCCGGTCGAAGCCCGAACTGCCCTGCCCTGTGCGTTAGTCCCGGCAGAACATCACCTCAAGCCGGGTCTTCGAACGTGAGCGGTGCGGCCCTTTGCCCGTCCCCGCCGAAGGGGACCCTCCCCGCGAAAGTGTGACACTTTCCGCTGGAGTGTCACACTTCTGCGACTCGCCCCCCCTGACGCTGGGCGCCCCGCCCGCCACTCAACGTCGAAGACCCCTCAAGCCGCAGCGAGCTCGCACCACAGAGCTTCCCCCGCCTGCCGTTCGGGACACCGAGCCGCAGCACCCCCGCCGACCAGCCCACCCGCAGAGCGGCGGGCCCCTTCGCATGCCGTACGGCGTTGGCGACCAGCTCCGTCGCGAGGAGTTCGGCGGTGTCGGCCAGCCGGATCAGTCCGTGCACGGTGAGGATCAGGCGGAGGGTGCGGCGGCTGACGGTGACGGCACGCGGGTCGTTCGGGATGTAGAGGAGCACTCCCAGGGTGCGGGCGAGTTTTCGGGCATGCGTCAACTCCGGTTCGGCGGTGAGAGGTTCGGAGGTCTGCGGAAGGCTCGGGCGGTGGCAGTGCCACAGCCGCCCTGGCAGGACGGAGTGATGCGCCTGGGGATTGAGCTGCGCAGGCTCCGCGAGGCGGCGGGGCTCACCGCCGTCGAGGCAGCGGCGTTGCTCGGGGCGAACCGCGTTCAGATGAGCCACATCAAATCCGGACTCGTGGGCGTGAGTGAGGAACGGGTACGCCGTCTCGCTGCCCACGTCATTCCTGGACCTTGCCGAACTGGACCACCACGCCACGTTTCTGCAGGAGGTCGCGATCCTGCATGTGCCGGGTCTGCTGCAGGCGGAAGTCGTCCTACTCGGGCCCGGACGACGGGAGCAACTGCGTGGAGATCGCCAACCACCCCACCCACATAGCCATACGCGACTCCAAAACCCCGGCCCGAGCCACGCTCACCTTCCCCACCCCCACCTTCACCGCCTTCGTAGAGGCACTGAAGGAGAACCCCGGACCCTGAACCGCCTCGTCCTCAGACGCCGGACAGGCCGGACCCTGCCGACCGGGTGGGAATCAGCCGCCTGCGCCTGACCGGCTCCGGCCCACAAGCCGCCCACACCAGCCCCGCCCCCACCAGCACCATCGCCCAGTGATCGTGCCCCACCCCCCACTGCTTCTCCACCGGGGAGACGTACATCCCCCAGTCATTGGGCAGGCCGAGGGGGGACACCAGGGCGACGACCAGGAACCCGGCGGCGACCCGTTGGCCCGGTTCGGGTTCGGCCGTGAAGCGGAGGGCCGCTGCCGCCGCCGCGAGGGAAAGGACCGCCGCCGCTGCCGCCTCCAGGGTCATGTCGCCCACCGGAGGGCGGATCTTCGACGGGATCAGCAGGACCGCCGCGGTCCACCAGGCCGCGGCGAACGGGGCCACCAGCGCCACCCGCAGGGTCGTGCGGAGGGCGCGGCGGGTCGGTACCGAGGCGGTCAGGTCGCGGGTCGGGTCGTCCAGGACGAAGGCCAGGCCCAGGGCGAAGGTGAGGGCGGCGGCGCGCAGCGCGATGAGCGCGGACCACTGGTCCGGTTCGTCCGAGAGCAGGCGGGGCAGGGCCGCGATCAGCAACGCCACCGCTGCGGTCGCGGCCAGCGCCCTTACCGGCAGGGCGCGCAGGACGGGGCGGATCAGCTGCCCCAACACCCTTGCCGTAGAAGGGGGTTGGGCTCCCGCCTGCTCGGTCTCCGCCCCCTCTTCCCTCCCCCTCGTCATCACTCGCACTTGTCAGCCCCACCGGGAGCCTTGACGCCCAGCAGCTGGGCGACCTTTGCCGTCGTCACCTTCGGAGCAGTCAGTTCCGCCCAGTGCGCCTTCACCTTCGGGGTGACCGTGGACGGGCCCGCGGCCAGCAACTCCCTTACGACGCTGGTCTGTCCGGCCGTCATGGTCATTCCGTTGGTCGGCGACAGGACGATGGAGGAGCCGGTCACGGTGTCGCTCAGGCGGACCGCGCGGAGCTCGGTCACCGGGTCGGACGTCCAGCCCAGGGCCAGCCACATGATGGTGACCATGCGGCCGTCGCACACGTCACCGCCGGCCTTCTCGTTGCCGAGGACCAGTACGGAGGCGACCGCGGCCGAGAACTCCGGCGTCCGGGGTCCGCCCCACATCGTGCGGACGGTGACCTTGTCCGGTGTGGTGGACGGTTCGATCGCGCCGTCGGCCTCCATGCCGTAGCGGGCCTCGACGCGTTGCTGCACGAGCAGCTTCCGGGTCTGTGCGGTGCCGCCCGCGAGGGACTGGACGTGGTCCGTGACGTCGGCCCATGTCGCCGTCCTGGGGACCCACTCGGGGAACGCGCAGTACGTCGAGCGGCCGTGGCGGACGCAGGACTGGACCTTCTGCGGGTTGAGCGTGGCCACTGTGCGGGCCGCGACCGTCTCCGACGAGACGCCTGCCGCCTGGCCGACTCCGCCGACGACGCCGAGGGCGACCGCTCCGGCCAGGGAGCCCGCCAGGACCGCCGTCGCCGTCTTCGTGCGGCCCTTGCTGATCAGTACCGCGAGCAGCGCGAGGGCCAGCGCCAGGCCCGTCAGGTACAGGGCGTGCGAGACGGCCGGGCGGCCGATCAGGTCGGAGGGGATCGTCTTGCTGCTCCCCTCGCCGACGATCGGGGTCAGCCAGGCCGTGGCACCGCCGCCGCCGATCGAGACCGGCGCGAGGACGGAGAACACGAGGAGCAGCACCGCGGCCACCGGGATCGCGAACGGCTTCGGCACCAGCCTCGCCATCAGCAGGCCGATCGCCCCGCACAGCAGCACGCACAGCGGGCCCACCAGCAGTTCGCCCACCGAACCGTGGCCCACCGCCGTCGACTTGACCGCCTGCCGGCCGAACTGGGCCGCCACGCCCAGCACGACGAGTGCGGTCACCGGCAGGATCGACAGCGCGTGCGCTGCCGTACGGCGCCACGGTTCGAGGACCAGGACCCCGAACAGCCGCTCCGTGTCGTGCCGTTGGGAACGCAGCACGGCCTGGTTGACGCAGAGCAGGACCGCGAAGCCGACCAGCAGCGGGCCCATCTGGGTGGCACGGTCGACGTCCTGGAGGGCCGGGTAGCCGTTCCAGTCGCTCTTGGTGCGCCACACGATCCAGGCGACGTAGGCCGCCAGCATGAACAACACCGGGATGCGGAGGAGGAGTTTGCGCGACTCGAAGCGGGCCAGGGCGAAGATCGCCGACCATGACTCGCGGGCGGGTGCCGTGTGTGTCTCGGCGGGGGTCTGGGTCAGTACGGTGCTCATGCCGTCGCCTCCGCGTGCATACCGTCGAGGGTGAGCAAGTAGCCGTCCTCCAGGGTGGGTTCGACGAGTTCGGCGCCGGGCGGCGGGTCGCCCACGTTACGGAAGACGCCCAGGCCGGTGCGCCAGCCCGCCTTCGCGTTCGGGTCCCGTTCCGAGCTGCTCCAGACGCGGCCCGCGGCCCGTGCGGTGAGTTCGGCCGGGGTGCCGTCGAAGCGGACGCGGCCGGCGGCCATGACGACGACGCGGTGGCAGAGCATCGCCACGTCCTCGGTCTGGTGGGTGGACAGGAGAACCGTTCGCCCCTCCCCTGCGCGGGCGATCAACTCCCTGAAGCGCATACGCTGTTCGGGGTCGAGGCCGACCGTCGGCTCGTCCAGGACCAGGAAGCCGGGGTCGCCCACCAGCGCCGCCGCGAGCGCGACCCGCTGGCGCATACCGCCGGACAGCTTCTTGATGCGCTTGCCGCGTACGTCCGACAGGTCGACCTCGGCGAGCACCCGCCGTACCTCGTTGTGGCGGGCGGTGCGGTCGGTCAACTCCTTGAGGATCGCGACGTAGTCGACGAAGTCGAAGGCCGAGAAGTCCGGGTGGAAGCCCGGCGTCTGCGGGAGGTAGCCGAGCACGCGCCGGGTCTCCTGGCGGCCCGCGGGCGTGCGGGGGTCGTGGCCGAGGACGGTGAACGTGCCCTCGTCGGCGGGGACCGCGGTGGCCAGCACCCTCAACAGGGTTGTCTTTCCGGCCCCGTTGGGGCCGAGCAGGCCGGTGACACCTTCGGTGAGCCGCAGCGACACGTCGTCGAGGGCGGTCGTCAGGCCGTAGCGCAGGCTGAGCCCGGCCGCGGAGACGGTGGTGGTCATGACGTACTCCAGTCGGAAAATGGCATGAAGTGGCGTTGAGCCGGGTGAAGTTGCTTTTGGTGGCGTGAAGTCGCGTGAAAAGTCAGGTAGTTGGGTGGAAACCCGGGGTCTTGGTGTCGAAGCGGTCGCGGGCCAGGTAGAGGAGGCCCGCGGCGAGGACCGCCACCGCCGCTGCCACCGTCTGGCCGGTCGCGGTGAACGGGGCGAGCGTGCCGCCGTGGATCGCCCGCTCGTGGGCCGTCACCAGCAGGGCCGTCCAGGCCCCGCCGACCACACCCGGCGCGAGGACCGGGCCCAGGCGCGGGGTCAGCGCGAGGCTTGTCGCGGTGAGGGCGAGCGCGGGGAGCAGCCAGGCCAGGGCGGCGAGGCCGTATCCGGGCAGGGCCAGGGTCGCGATGCCGTTGAGGCCGAGTCCCGCGACCAGTACGGCGGTTGTGCGGATCATGAGGAGCTTGAAGCCGTGCATGGGGGACACGACGGTCATCTCGTAGGTCGGGTCGAGCACCGGGCCGTACGCCATCGCCACGCCCACGAGCGGCAGCAGCGGGGCGAGGGCGAGGAAGACGTTGGGTGTCGCGACGTTCGACGCGTCGGTCACCAGGACCGTCATCACGAGCAGCAGGGCCACCGCGCCGAACCACGAGCGGCGCAGTACCGGCGTCGCCGCCAGCAGCCGTGCCGTGTGGTCGGCCACGCCGATCCGGACGAGCAGGGATTCCACCAACCCCCTTCTGGGGGCGTCGAGTTCGGCGTCGAGGCGTTCCCAGCCCGCGTCCAGCGCCACCGGGTCGGTGACGGACGCCAGCAGGGCCCGGCACTCGGCGCACTGGGCGAGGTGGGTGTCGGCGGACCAGAGCATGGGCGGTGCCAACTCGCCCCGCGCATAGGCGCGTACGTCGTCTTCGGCCACATGCCAGGTCATGCCAGCTCCTCCCGCAGTTGCTTACGGGCCCGCATGGCCCGTGTCTTGACCGTGCCGGCCGGGATGCCCAGCAGCACGGCGGCCTCCCGGGTGGTCAGCCCGTCGATCACGGTGGCCTGGAGGACCGCCCGCAGCTCCGGCGAGAGCCGGACCAGCGCGCCCGCGAGGTCCCCGTGCTCGACTCCCGCGAGCACGCGTTCCTCCGCCGATGCCTCGTCCCGGTGCCGCAGCCGCGCCAGCGCCTGCCGCATCCGGCCGCGCGCCCCGTCGCCGCGCAGCACGTCGATCAGCCGCCGCGACCCGATCCGCCACAGCCACCCGGCCACGTCGCCGTCCTCGCGGTAGCGGGCGCTGCCCCGCCACACCGCGAGAAACGTCTCCTGTACGACGTCGTCGACCATCCCGGCGTCGGCGCACCGGCCGCGCAGCCGCGCGGTCAGCCAGGGCGCGTACCGCCGGTACAGCTCCTCGAACGCGCGCCGGTCGCCGTCCGCCGCGATGGCCCGCAGCAGCTCCCCGTCGCTTCCCGTATCGCTCACATCTCCTCATCGGACGAGCCCCGCCGATCGGTTCACGGACCGGCACACCGATCTCGATCGATCTCAATCAATCTCGATCGATCTCACTTGACTTTCTCAGGCCCCTTGCACCACCCTTTCACTACTCAATTAGTGAAAGGGTGGTGGAACCCCAGTGGTCGAGTACCGCATCGACCGGCACAGCGGCGTGGCCACCTATGTCCAGATCGTCCAGCAGACCAAGCAGGCCCTGCACCTGGGAATGCTGGAGCCCGGCGACAAGCTGCCCACGGCCCGCGAGGTCGTCGAGGCCACCGCCATCAACCCGAACACCGTCCTGAAGGCCTACCGCGAGCTGGAGCGCGAAGGGCTGGTCGAGGCCCGCCGCGGACTCGGCACCTTCATCCGCAAGGGGCTGAGCATCACGCCCGCCGACTCGCCCCTCCGCTTAGAGCTCGACGACTGGGCCGCGCGGGCCCGGGAGGCCGGCCTGGGCCGGGACGACGTCGCCGCGCTCTTCACCGCCGTACTCGACAAGCACTTCCAAGGAGAAGACTGATGACAGGCACCGCCGCGATAGAGGCCGCCGCTCTCGGCAAGCGGTTCGGTCGGCGGGGAGGGTGGGCCCTGCGGGACTGCGCCTTCCGGCTGCCCGCCGGGCGCGTCTGCGCGGTCGTGGGGCCGAACGGCGCGGGCAAGTCCACGCTCCTCGCCCTGGCCGCCGGGCTGCTCGCGCCGACCGAGGGTGCGATATCCGTCCTCGGCACGGTGCCGGGCGCGGCCCGCGAGCGGGTCGCCTACGTCGCGCAGGACAAACCCCTCTACCCGCAGCTCACCGTCGCCGAGACGCTGCGCATGGGCGCCGACCTGAACACCGACCGCTGGGACGCCTCCGTCGCCCAACGCATCGTGTCCGACGGTGACTTGAACCCGAAGTCCCGCATCCGCACGCTCTCCGGCGGCCAGTGCACCCGCGTCGCCCTCGCCCTCGCGCTGGCCAAGCGACCCGAGCTGCTGCTCCTGGACGAGCCGATGGCCGACCTGGACCCGCTGGCCCGGCACGAGATGATGGGCCTCCTCATGGCGCAGGCCGCCGAGTCCGGCACCACGATCGTGATGTCCTCGCACGTCGTGGCCGAACTGGAGGACTCCTGCGACCACTTGCTGCTGATCGGCGGCGGCCGGGTCCGGCTCGCCGGTGAGATCGACGAGCTGCTCGCCGCGCACGTCCATGTGTCCGCGCCCGCGCACGCGGTCCTCGCCCCGCACACGGTCGTCGAGTCCCGCACCACCGGCCGCCAACTCAGCGCCCTGGTCCGCCCGTCGAGCACCCTCGACACCGACTGGCGTACCAGCACCCCGTCGTTGGAGGAGCTGGTCCTCTCCTATCTGCGCAACCCCGAGGCCGGCAGCGCGCCCGCCGCCAAGACCGAGGAGACCGCCGTATGACCGCCCTCGCCACACCGCCGGTCACCGGGCGCCCGGCCGGCTCCTCGCCGCATCTGCTCCGCTGGCTGCTGCGCCTGCACCGCCCGGCCCTGCTGGCCTGGACCGTGTTCGTGCTCGTCCTCGCCGGACTCCTGCTGTGGGTGGGCGGGCCGCTCACCGACGGGGCGGTCGAGGGCTGGAGGCAGTACAACGCCTGCGAGTCGGGCGGTTGCGTGTACGACCCGAGCGCGGTCGGCCGCTACAAGGACTGGTACACCTACACGACCCTCGCCGTCCTCGCCGCCCCGTTCCTGGTCGCCGCCTGGGCGGGCGCCACGCTGACCAGCCGCGAACTGGAGCACGGGACCGCGCAGTTGGCCTGGACCCAGTCGGTCTCCCCGGCCCGCTGGCTGGCCGCCAAGCTCGCCGTTCCGGCCGTCCTCGTCGCCGTCGGCTCCGGGCTGCTGGTGGGGCTGCACCACTGGGCCTGGTCGACGGGCCAGGGCCGGATCGACTCGGCCAAGGACTGGTTCGACATCGGCACCTACGCGGCCAACGGCCCGGCCACCGCCGCCATGGCCCTGGCCGGCCTGGTGATCGGCGCCCTGTTCGGCCTGCTCAAGCGCAACTCCCTTGCCTCGCTGGTCGGTTCGCTGTTCGCCACGGTGTTCCTGTGGAGCGTGATGGCCCTCGCCACGCCCTATCTCTGGCCGACCGTCACCAAGGTCAGCAGCCTCAAGAACACCGTCCCGGCCGGCTCCGGCATCGTCGTCGACCAGGGCCTGCTCACCGCCACCGGCGCCCACCTCACCAACCCGCACTGCGCGAGCACCGACTGGGCGCAGTGCCAGACCCTCTACACCAAGCTCGGCGCCGTCGGCTACTACAACGACTACCACCCCCAATCCCACTACTGGCCCCTCCAGTTGACCGCGACCGCGATCATCCTCGCCGTCACCGCGCTCCTGGCCCTGGCCGCGTTCCGACTCCTCGAGCGCCAGACCGGTCCGTCGGCGCCCGCACGTAAGGCAGCCGCCGTATGACCGCCCTGGCCCTGAGCCCCACCACCCAGCCGCAACGTGCCGTACTGCGCCTGCACCGACCGGCGTTGACCGTCTGGGGCGCGTTCCTGCTGCTCGCCGTGGGCGCGCTGCTCTGGGTGCATCTGTTCCGGGCACCCGCCGAACGGCACCCGGTCGACCAGTACTTCGTCCTCACCGACGTCAACAACGTCATGAACTTCCTCGGCGAGGTGCTCAGTTACGTCTCCATAGCCGTGGCCGCCTGGGCGGGCGCCGCCCTCGTCGGCCGCGAGCTGGAGACCGGCACCGCCCGCCTCGCCTGGACCCAGTCCGTCACCCCGGTCCGCTGGCTCACCGCCCAACTCGGCGCGGCGGCCCTGCCGTTGACCGCCGGCACCACCGTGCTGGGCCTGGTCTACGCCTGGGTCTGGACCGGCGACCAGGACGTCCTGGTCACCGACTGGTCCTACGACCGCGTCCTCGTCCCGGCGGGCCCGCTCTCCGTGGCCCTGGTCCTCTTCGCCCTGGCCGCCGGCACCCTCGCCGGAGTCGCCCTCGGCCGCGCGCTGCCCGCCCTCGCGGTGGCCGCCGGGGTCACCTACGCGGCGCGGTACTTCTTCGGCCGCGAGTGGGACGACATCTGGCCCTCCCGCCACTTCTGGCCGGTCCAGCTCACGGCGACCGCCGTGCTCCTCGCCCTCACCGCCCTCGCCCTCGCGGCCGCGTACGCGCTGCTCGGCCGCCGTACGAACATCAAGGGAGCCGCCGTATGACCGCCCTCGCCGTGGACCCGACGGTCCGCCCGAGACCGGCCCGCATGTGGCGCACCGTGCTGCGCCTGCACCGGGCCGCCCTGATCGGCTGGGCGGTGCTCGTCGCCGCCGTCTCCGGGGCCCTGCTGTGGGCCTATGGCCCCGGGGCGAGCGCCGCGCGGGCCGACTGGCAGCGCAGGTGCACCGCCCACGGCTGCGACTGGAGCAGCGCGATCAGCCTCTACCACACGGCGTACACCGCCGCCGAGGCCATGATCGGCTGGGTCCCCTACCTCGTCGCCGCCTGGGCGGGCGCCGTCCTCGCCCGCGAACTGGAGCGCGGCACCACACGCCTCGCCTGGACCCAGGGCGTCTCCCCGACCCGCTGGCTGGCCACCACCCTCGCCCTGCCCGCCGTCCTGGTCACCGCGGGCAGCACGGTGATGGTCCTGCTGCACCGGCTGCTCTTCGACGCCCACAAGGTGCCGATGAGCTGGAACTGGTGGAACGACGAGACCTTCACCGCCAACGGCACCCTCGCCGTCGTCTACCCCCTCCTCGGCTTCGCCGTCGGCGCCCTCGCGGGCCAGCTCCAGCGCCACACCCTGACCGCGGCCGGCCTCGCGATCGCCGTCATGGGCCTCGCCCGCACCACCCTCGCCTTCGCCCGCCCGTACCTGTGGCCCTGGGCGACCAGCACCGGCGCCGACTACGAGACACCGCGGAACGTCCTCTACGGCGAGGGGGGTGCCGTCACCTCCACCGGTGCCCACATCGCCGACCCGATGTGCCGCGACAGCACGGCGTGCCTGAAGGCCCACGACGTCACCGGCTTCTACAGCGAGTACCACCCGGCCTCCCACTTCTGGCCCCTCCAGCTCGTGGAGACCGGCATCACCCTGGCCCTCACCGCCCTGGTTCTCGCCGCCGCCTTCACCCTGCTGCGCCGCCGCACGGCCTGACCGGTTCCCCCCTGCCCGCGGCTCCCAGGCATCCGATACGTTCGTTTCCGTGCCGTAGACGTCCGGGAGCCGCCCCCCGATATCCCGCACGCCATGTCGCCGTAACCAACGGTTCAGACGGGCTTGCGAGGCTCGGCGAATGAAGCCCGTCGTGCCAGAGCCTTCGCCGCCTCCCGAGGTGAACGGGAGCAACGGAGCCGTCCTCCCGCTCCTTCCGGCGCTGTCCGACGCGCCCGTATCGCCGGTGGCGCGGAACAATGGGCACATGAGCAGCCAGCCCAACGCCCAGGCCCAGGTCCAGCACGCGCAGCCCTCCGTGGGCTCCATAGCCGCCCACCGCCCGCACACCGTGTCGGCGGCGGTCTCCGATCTGGAACCCGACATCGACGCCGACCTCGACGAGTACGAGGAGTCGCCGTACGACGGGCCCCAGCTTCCGCAGGGCCGTTTCCTGGACCGGGAGCGCAGCTGGCTCGCGTTCAACGAACGGGTCCTGGAGCTGGCCGAGGACCCGAACACACCCCTCCTGGAGCGGGCGAACTTCCTCGCGATCTTCGCCAGCAACCTGGACGAGTTCTTCATGGTCCGGGTGGCCGGCCTCAAGCGCCGTATCGCCACCGGTGTCGCCACCCGCTCCGCGTCCGGCCTGCAGCCGCGCGAGGTGCTGGAGATGATCTGGGCCCGCTCGCGCGAGCTCATGGCCCGGCACGCCGCCTGCTACCACGAGGACATCGCCCCGGCGCTGGCGGAGGAGGGTATCCACCTGGTCCGCTGGAACGAGCTGACGGAGAAGGAGCAGGCCCGCCTCTTCACGCTGTTCCGGCACCAGATCTTCCCGGTGCTGACCCCGCTGGCCGTCGACCCCGCGCACCCCTTCCCGTACATCTCGGGACTCTCGCTGAACCTCGCGGTCGTCGTACGGAACCCGGTCACCGGACACCGCCACTTCGCGCGCGTCAAGGTGCCGCCGCTGCTGTCCCGCTTCCTGGAGTCCTCGCCGGGCCGGTACGTCCCCCTGGAGGACGTCATCGCCGCCCATCTGGAGGAACTCTTCCCGGGCATGGAGATCCTGGAGCACCACGCGTTCCGGCTGACCCGCAACGAGGACCTCGAAGTCGAGGAGGACGACGCCGAGAACCTGCTCCAGGCCCTGGAGAAGGAGCTCATGCGGCGCCGCTTCGGGCCGCCGGTGCGCCTGGAGGTCGAGGAGTCCATCGACCGCGAGGTGCTCGACCTGCTGGTGCGCGAGCTGAAGATCAGCGAGGCCGAGGTGTACCCGCTGCCGGGTCCGCTCGACCTGACCGGCCTGTTCCGCATCGGCTCGCTGGACCGGCCGGAACTGAAGTACCCGAAGTTCATCGCGGGCACCCACCGCGACCTCGCCGAGGTCGAGTCCGCGTCCGCGCCCGACATCTTCGCCGCGCTGCGCAACCGGGACGTGCTGCTGCACCACCCGTACGACTCGTTCTCCACGTCCGTCCAGCGGTTCCTGGAACAGGCGGCGAACGACGACGACGTCCTCGCGATCAAGCAGACCCTGTACCGCACCTCGGGCGACTCCCCGATCGTCGACGCGCTGATAGAGGCGGCCGAGGCCGGCAAGCAGGTCCTCGTCCTGGTCGAGATCAAGGCCCGCTTCGACGAGCACGCCAACATCAAGTGGGCGCGCAAGCTGGAGGAGGCGGGCTGCCATGTCGTCTACGGCCTGGTCGGTCTCAAGACCCACTGCAAGCTGTCCCTCGTGGTCCGCCAGGAGGGCGACCTGCTGCGCCGCTACAGCCATGTCGGCACCGGCAACTACCACCCGAAGACGGCCCGCCTGTACGAGGATCTCGGCCTGCTGACGGCGGACCCGCAGGTCGGCGCCGACCTCTCGGACCTCTTCAACCGGCTGTCCGGCTACTCGCGCCGCGAGACCTACCGCCGCCTGCTGGTCGCCCCCAAGTCCCTGCGCGACGGCCTGATCGCCCGGATCAACAAGGAGGTCCAGCACCACCGCGCCGGGCGTCCCGCGTTCATCCGCATCAAGGTCAACTCGATGGTGGACGAGGCGATCATCGACTCGCTCTACCGCGCGTCCCAGGCGGGCGTCCCGGTCGACGTGTGGGTGCGCGGCATCTGCGCGGTACGGCCCGGTGTCCCCGGCCTGTCCGAGAACATCCGCGTACGGTCCATCCTCGGCCGCTTCCTCGAACACTCCCGCGTCTTCGGCTTCGGCAACGGAGGCGAGCCCGAGGTGTGGATCGGCAGCGCCGACATGATGCACCGCAACCTCGACCGACGGATCGAGGCCCTCGTCAGGGTCACCGACCCGGCCCACCGCGCCACGATCAGCCGGCTGCTGGAAACCGGCATGTCGGACACCACGTCCTCCTGGCACCTGGGCCCGGACGGCGAGTGGACCCGGCACGCGACCGACGCGGAAGGCCAACCCCTGCGCAACGTCCAGGAGATGCTCATAGACGCCCGGAGGCGCCGGCGTGGCACAGCAACACCTTGACCCGACGGATCCCACGGCCAGGGCCGTGCCAGGTGACGCCCTCGCGCGCTACCTGCGCGGACAGGCCACGGAGTTCCTCCGCGCCCTGCGGCTGCACCGGGAGACCGGCAGTGGCAGCGGGCAGAACGGCATGGAGGATTCCGTCGACGCGGCGCGCGCCCTGCGCCACTCGGCCCGCCGGATCAGCGGCAGCCTGCACACCTTCCGTCCACTGCTGGACGCCGACTGGTCCGAGGAGATGCGCCCCGAACTGGCGTGGCTGTCCGGCACGTTGGCCCTTGAGCACGCCTGCGCGGCCCGCCTGGAGCGGCTGCTGCTCGCCCTGCACCGGCTGTCGGGCTCGGCGGCGTTCCCCGCCCAGTCGGCGGCCTCGGCGGTGGGCGGCCGGGTCACCGGCGCGGGCCGGGGCGTCCCGGGACCCGGCACGGCCGGCGGCGCCCGGGGACCGGCCACGCCCACCGCCGATCGCGGCAACCTCACCGTCGGCGCGGCCAAGGCGGGCGCCCTGCTGGAGCGCCAGCTCACCCTGGCCCGGACCCGGGCCCACTCCACGGCCCTCCAGGCCCTCGGCTCCTCCCGCTTCCACGCCGTCGCCGACAAGGTCGCCGTACTGGCCAGCGAGGTCCCACTGACCCCGGCCGCCGCCATGGCCGACCTGCGCCCGCTGGCCGCCGCCGCCGGGGAGCGCCTCACCGACGCGGTCACCGCACTGCCGCTGATCACCGCCGGGCACCCGTACAACGCGGAGGCGCTGATCCACGGCCTCTCCCCCGACCCCGCCCCGCACCCCCAGGACGGCCCCTGGCACCAGGTCCGCCTGCTGCTGCGCCTGCACCGCTACGCCGGCGAGGTCCTGCACGGGAACGGCGCGCCCTTGGACGTACGCCTTCTCACGGCGGGCCAGGCCCTCAACCTCCACCGGGACGCCTCCGAGGCAGCGGCGGCGGCGGCCTCGGCGGCCCGCACCCCCCGCATCGCCCCGGCGACCGCGTACGCGCTCGGAGTGCTGCACGCCGACCAGCGCCACGAGGTGGAGGCGGCCCGCTTCGCCTTCCAGCAGTCCTGGCAGAAACAGGCGGTGGGCACGCTCTGACGCCCCGCACCACCCCCACGCAGAGGAGACGGTGAACGACCAGTGACTTCCTCCACGCACGACACCACCGTCCAGGCGGCGGGCTGCGTCCTGTGGCGCCACCGGCCCGCCGGAGGGCTCGAACTGGCGCTGGTCCACCGGCCCAAGTGGGACGACTGGTCGTGGCCCAAGGGCAAGCTCAAGCGCGGCGAGACCTTCGAGGACGCGGCCCGCCGCGAGGTCCTGGAGGAAACCGGCTACACGTGCCGGCTGGGGACGAGACTCCCGTCGGCCCACTACATCGACCATCACGGGCGGCCCAAAGAGGTCCGCTACTGGGCGGCCGAGGCGACCGGCGGAGCCTTCGCGCCCAACGACGAGGTGAACACGCTGCGCTGGCTCCGGCCGGCCGAGGCCCACCGCCGACTCACCCACGAGCGGGACCGCGACCTGATCTCCCTCGTCCTCATCGCGGTCGGCACGGACGAGGACCCTCTCGACTGAGGCTCGGCTCGACTAGGGGGTGTCCTCGCGGCTTTCCGCCGTGCCGACGACAACGAGCTCTCCGCTCTCCAGCAGCTCCGCGAGTACCCGCGGCGCGCGCTTGAAGTGGCAGTGGTCCCGCTGTGCGCGGCCGATCACCCAGTCCGGGTGTCCGAGCGCCCCCAGCACGTCCCAGTGCAGGCCCTGCGCCCAGACGTACCCCGGCTCCCCGTCGACGTCCATGTCCCTCTCGTCGAGTGGGGTGTCCGCGAGCGCGCAGGCCAGCCGGTACCCGTCCACGGGCCCGGCGGCGAAGTCCAGGAACGCGGCGGGGTCCGCGTCCGCGGGTGTGCCGTCGGCGGGCTCGTCGTCCTGGACGCCCGGCCAGGAGTCGTAGCGGTAGGCGCGGACGCCGTCCCGCCAGACCTCCAGCTCCAGCCGGTCGCCGTCGTACTGGAAGGCGGCCAGCACCGGAACGCCCAAGGCGGCGCTGACCGGCCCGGCGACCGAGAAGGCACCGTTGCCGTCGATGAACCGGTCCGGATGGACGAGGCAGAATCCCGGCCCGGCGGGCGCCGCGTAGGCGGACACGCAGACCTCGCGCAGAACGGGGGCCGCCCGGTCGAGCGGCAGGGGAATCAACAACGTGCCGTACGTGGCCACGGCCTCACCTCCAGGAACGCCGTGAACCTACGTGCCCATGACACCGCGAGGCCACCGAAATACGCCCGCTGGTCCGCGGGTGCCGTACCGCCCACCTCGCGTTACGTTGCGAACGAGGGGCCGGAGCAGGTCCCTCACCCGGCCGGGGGACCGCCCCCTCGTGGACCCGCTGAAGACCGCTCCACACCTGGCATAGTCCGGAATCAGCCCGTGTCCTCGACGTGAGCGTTCCGTGACCTAACCGCACCGCCCACAGGGGTTCACCCTCCGTTCACTTATGCCCATAGGCGCCTTCACCTGATCTGCCTACTTTCGGCCTTACGCGATGCGAGCCGCGACCTGGGGGTCGCACCCGCGTCACCCACGTCTTCGCACGCCGCCGTAATTCAGGACGGCGGCTCTCGGAAGGAACACTTTCAAGTGAAGCTTCAGCGCATGAACCGGCGGGCCCTCACCCTCGGTGCTCTCGCCGTCTCCGGCGCCCTGGCCCTCACGGCGTGCGGCTCGGACGACAACGGCGGCACGACGACCGGCACCAGCTCCTCGTCGGCCAACGCCAGCTCGATCAAGTGCGACAACGCCAAGGGTCAGCTGCTCGCCGACGGCTCGTCCGCGCAGAAGAACGCGATCGACGCGTGGGTCAAGGCGTTCAGCCAGGCCTGTGGCGTCCAGATCAACTACAAGGGTGGCGGCTCCGGCGCCGGTGTCACCTCCTTCAACCAGGGTCAGCTGGCCTTCGCCGGTTCCGACTCCGCGCTGAAGCCCGAAGAGGTCACCGCCTCCAAGCAGGTCTGCTCCGGCGGCCAGGGCATCGACCTCCCGATGGTCGGCGGCCCGATCGCGCTCGGCTACAACGTCCCGGGTGTCGACAACCTGGTCCTGGACGCCCCGACGCTCGCCAAGATCTTCGACAGCAAGATCACCAAGTGGAACGACGCGGCGATCAAGAAGCTGAACCCGTCCGCCACGCTGCCCGACCTCAAGATCCAGGCGTTCCACCGCTCGGACGAGTCCGGCACCACGGACAACTTCACCAAGTACCTGATCGCCACCACCCCGGCCAACTGGAAGTACTCCGGCGGCAAGGCCTGGCAGGCCAAGGGCGGCCAGTCCGCGGCCGGCTCCGCCGGCGTGGCCGCGGGGGTCAAGCAGACCTCCGGCGCCATCGGCTACTTCGAGCTCTCCTACGTCGGTGACGGCGTCAAGGCCGTCAGCATCAACACCGGCGCCGCGGCCCCGGTCGCGCCCAGCACCGACAGCGCCACCAAGGACATCGCCGCCGCCCAGGTCGTCGGCACCGGCTCGGACCTGACGCTGAAGCTGGACTACAACACCAAGGCCGAGGGCGCGTACCCGATCACCCTGGTGACGTACGAGATCGTCTGCGACAAGGGCAACAAGGCCGCCACGCTGCCCGCCACGAAGGCGTTCCTCACCTACATCGCCAGCGAGGACGGCCAGAAGCTGCTCAGCACCATCGACTACGCGCCGATCCCCGACGCGATCATCACCAAGGTCCGCAGCACCATCGCGGGCCTGAGCTAGTCCGAGTGTGCGGCCGGGTCCCGAACCAGGGACCCGGCCGCACCGTCCGGTGCACCGCCGCCACGGACCGCACACAGCACGTGTGGACCCGCAGACCGGAGAATCCTGATGGATATATCGACCAAGAACCCTGAAGAGGCACCGCCTCCCACCCCCGAGCCCTCCGCCGCCGCGCAGCAGCGCACCGCACGCGGCGCCACCCGACCCGGTGACCGGATCTTCCTCGGTCTCTCCCGCGGGTCGGGCATCCTGCTGTTGGTGATCATGGCCGCGATCGCGGTCTTCCTCACCTATCGCGCCTCGCTCGCGATCAGCAAGGACCACGCGAACTTCCTCACCACCTTCGAGTGGAACACCAACCTGCTCCCGCCCAAGTTCGGCATCGCCGTCCTGGCGTTCGGCACGGTGGTGTCCTCGATCATCGCCATGGTCATCGCGGTCCCGATCGCGGTCGCCATCGCCCTCTTCACCACGCACTACGCCCCGCGCAAGCTCCGCGGCCCGGTCTCGTACGTCATCGACCTGCTGGCCGCCGTACCGTCCATCGTGTACGGCCTGTGGGGCGCCCTGATCCTGGTCCCGCACATGGTCGGCCTCTTCGGCTGGCTCAACGACTTCTTCGGCTGGACCGGGATCTTCTCCTGGGACCAGGGCGCGCCCCGCTCGATGCTCACCGTCGGCATCCTGCTCGCGATCATGATCCTGCCGATCATCACCAACGTGAGCCGTGAGGTCTTCCGCCAGGCCCCGCAGATGATCGAAGAGGCGGCCCTCGCCCTCGGCGCCACCCGCTGGGAGGTCATCCGCATGGCGGTGATCCCCTTCGGCCGCTCCGGCGTGATCTCCGCCTCGATGCTCGGCCTCGGCCGCGCGCTCGGCGAGACGATGGCCGTCGCCACCGTGCTCTCCCCGGACTTCATCATCCACGCCAGCCTGCTCAACCCGGGTGGCGGCACCTTCGCCCAGAACATCGCCAGCAAGTTCAGCGAGGCGACTCCGGACGGCCGTGACGCGCTGATCGCCTCCGGTCTGGTCCTGTTCGTCATCACCTTGCTGGTCAACGGCGCGGCCCGGCTCATCATCGCCCGCCGCGCGGAGTACTCGGGGGCCAACGCATGAGCAACGCAGTCGCAGCCGAGAAGCCCGCGAGCACCCTCCAGGGCGCCACCCTCCCCAGCTGGTCGCCGTACGCGATCGCCGGCGGCTCCGTCGTCCTGGCCGTCCTCATCGGCCTGGTCGGCAGCCTCGACAGCAAGATCCAGTGGGGCCTGATCGCGGCGATCCTCTTCGTCGTCGGTACGTACGTCATCGCGGCGCGCGTCGAGGGCAGCCGCCAGGCCAAGGACCGCATCGCGACCAGCCTGGTCTGGGTCGCCTTCCTCCTCGCCGTCGTCCCGCTCGTCTCGCTCCTCTGGACGACGATCTCGCGCGGCGTGAAGGTCCTCGACATCTACTTCCTGAGCCACTCGATGGGCGTGGTCGGCGACACCGAGCCCGGCGGCGGTATCTACCACGCGATCATCGGCAGCCTGGAGCAGGTCGGCCTCGCCACCCTGATCGGCGCCCCGATCGGTGTGCTCACCGCGATCTACCTGGTCGAGTACGGATCGGGCGCGCTGTCGAAGTCGGTCACGTTCTTCGTCGACGTCATGACCGGTATCCCGTCGATCGTCGCGGGTCTGTTCATCCTGTCCCTGATGCTCATGTGGGACCTGGGACCCTCCGGCTTCGCCGGTTCCTGCGCCCTGGCCATCCTGATGATGCCGGTCGTGGTCCGCTCCACCGAGGAGATGCTGAAACTCGTCCCGAACGAGCTGCGCGAGGCCTCCCTCGCCCTCGGCATCCCGAAGTGGCGCACGATCCTCAAGGTCGTCCTCCCGACCGCGATCGGCGGCATCACCACCGGCATCATGCTGTCGGTGGCACGTATCGCCGGTGAGACCGCGCCCGTACTGCTGCTGGTGTTCGGCAACCCGTTCATCAACAACGACCCGTTCTCGGGTGCGCAGGCGTCGCTGCCGCTGTACATCTACCAGCAGTTCGCGCAGAGCGCGGGTTCCGGTGCGGCCTACGACCGTGCCTGGGCCGCGTCCCTCACGCTGATCGCCTTCGTGATGATCCTCAACCTGGTGGCCCGCGGCATCGCCCGCTGGAAGGCCCCCAAGACCGGTCGCTGACCGCGACCTCCTCAGCGACCGTTCTGAAGTCTGGAAGTGAAGTAGACATGTCCAAGCGAATCGACGTCAGTGGGCTCACCGCCTACTACGGCTCACACAAGGCAATCGAAGACATCTCGATGACGGTCGAGCCCCGCTCGGTGACGGCCTTCATCGGCCCCTCCGGCTGCGGCAAGTCGACGTTCCTGCGCACGCTCAACCGTATGCACGAGGTGACGACCGGCGGCCGCGTCGAGGGCAAGGTGCTCCTGGACGACGAGGACCTCTACGGCCACGGCATCGACCCGGTGTCGGTACGCCGCGAGATCGGCATGGTCTTCCAGCGCCCGAACCCGTTCCCCACGATGTCGATCTTCGACAACGTGGCGGCGGGGCTGCGGCTGGCCGGCTCGTACAAGAAGAGCGAGCTGAACGACGTAGTGGAGAAGTCGTTGAAGGGCGCGAACCTCTGGAACGAGGTCAAGGACCGCCTGAACAAGCCGGGTTCGGGCCTGTCGGGCGGCCAGCAGCAGCGCCTGTGCATCGCGCGGGCGATCGCGGTGGAACCGAAGGTCCTGCTCATGGACGAGCCCTGCTCGGCCCTGGACCCCATCTCCACGCTCGCGATCGAGGACCTGATCGGCGAGCTGAAGGAACGGTTCACGATCGTCATCGTGACGCACAACATGCAGCAGGCGGCGCGCGTCTCGGACCGTACGGCCTTCTTCAACCTCGCGGCGGTCGGCCAGCCCGGCCGGCTGATCGAGATCGACGACACGGAACGCATCTTCTCCAACCCGTCGGTCCAGGCCACCGAGGACTACATCTCGGGCCGCTTCGGCTAGACCCCGGCCGCCTCAAGAACCCCTCGCGGTGCTGCATGGCGGTGCCACCGCGAGGACGAAAAGGGCCCGCCCCCGGCTCCCGGGGGCGGGCCCGTTCGTTTGTTTGTTTGCCCACCCGCCCACCCGCCCACCCGACTCGGTCGGTCGAGAGGTGGCCCACGGGGGGCTCGTTTCTGCGGGTGAGTGGGGGTGCGCGTTCCTGCTCTCCCACCCACCCACCCACCCGTTTACGGTCGGCCGAGAGGTGAAGCGCTCAGGAGCCCCGGGCCCATCCGTTCTGCTTCTACGGCACCTTCTCGGCCGACCGCAAACGGGTGGGTGGGTGGGAAGCGGGGGGCCAGGGGGCGCAGCCCCCGGCATACAGCGTCTACAGGAACGCCAGATCCACAACCCAGAACGAGCACGCAGCCACCACCGCCGCCGCCGGCATCGTGATGAACCACCCCAGCACGATGTTCTTGGCAACACCCCACCGCACGGCCTTCACCCGCTTCGTCGCCCCGACACCCATGATCGCCGAGGTGATGACATGCGTGGTCGAGACCGGCGCCTTGAAGAGATACGCGGTGGTGAACATGATCGCCGCACCGGTCGTCTCCGCCGCGAACCCCTGCGGCGGATCCAGCTCGATGATCTTCCGCCCCAGCGTCCGCATGATCCGCCAACCGCCCGCGTACGTCCCCAGCGACAGCATCAACGCGCAGACGATCTTCACCCAGACCGGGATCGGATCGCCGTAGGTCGAATGTCCGGAGATCACCAGGGCCATCACCACGATGCCCATGGTCTTCTGCGCGTCCTGGAGACCGTGCCCGAGAGCCATACCGGCCGCGGAGACGGTCTGCGCGATCCGGAACCCCCGCTTGGCCTTGTGCGGATTGGCCCGCCGGAAGATCCACATGATCGCCGTCATCACCAGATAGCCGCCGACCAGACCGACGACCGGCGACACGAACATCGGCACGACGACCTTGTCGACGACCCCGTGCCAGATGACATCCGTACCGCCCGCGAGCGCGGCCCCCACCATGCCGCCGAACAACGCGTGCGAGGACGACGAAGGCAGCCCGAAGTACCAGGTGACCAGGTTCCAGGTGATCGCGCCGATCAGCGCGGCGAAGAGGATGCCCATCCCCTTCGACCCCTCGGGCGTCTCGATCAGCCCCTCACTCACCGTCTTGGCGACCCCGGAACCGAGAAACGCACCGGCGAGATTCATGACGGCGGCCATCGCGAGCGCCGCGCGCGGAGTCAGCGCCCGCGTCGAGACGGACGTGGCGATGGCGTTCGCAGAGTCGTGAAAACCGTTCGTGTACGTGAAAAAGAGCGCGACCAGAATGGTCACGACCAGAGCGAAGGTGTCCATGGAGAGGTCAGGACTCCTTGACGGCGATGGTCTCCACCGTGTTCGCCACGTGCTCGAACGCGTCCGCCGCTTCCTCCAGCACATCCACGATCTGCTTGAGCTTCAGCACCTCGATGGCCTCGTACTTGCCGTTGAAGAGCATGGCCAGCAGCTTGCGGTGGATCTGGTCGGCCTGGTTCTCCAGCCGGTTGACCTCGATCCAGTACTCGGTGAGGTTGTCCATCGTGCGCAGGTTCGGCATGGCCTCAGCGGTGAGCTCCGCGGCCCGTGCCAGCACCTCGATCTGCTGCTCGACGCCCTTGGGCAGTTCCTCCACGTTGTAGAGGACGACCAGGTCGACGGCCTCCTCCATGAAGTCCATGATGTCGTCGAGGCAGGAAGCGAGGTTGTAGATGTCCTCGCGGTCGAAGGGCGTGATGAAGGAGGAGTTCAGCTGATGGAAGATCGCGTGCGTGGCATCGTCACCGGCGTGTTCCGCGGCCCGCATACGCTCTGCGATCTCGGCCCGGCCGGCGGTGTCCGCCCCGAGCAGTTCCATGAGGAGTTTCGAGCCCGTGACGATGTTGTCCGCGGACGCGGCGAACATGTCGTAGAAGCTCGTCTCCCTGGGGGTCAGACGAAAGCGCACAAGGGGTCCTCGGGAAGCATGGGTTTCGGTCAGGCTGATGCTAAGTGCATCATCCGGCCACGGCTAATGGGCCGTCCCCCAGTGTCGCCCATCAGGCACAGTGATCCGCACGGGGGCGTACCAAGGGCCCTATACCCAGCAAAGTTCGTTACGATATACCCACTAGGGGTATACGTCTGGAGGACGCGATGGACGCCATGACGACCACCGAGGCCGGCGCGGCGGCGGCGCCCTCCGAACCGACGCGGGAGCCGGTCCAGGAATCGGCCCAGGAACCGGTCACGCACGGTTACCACCACCAGAAGGACGAGCACCTCAAACGCCTGCGCCGCATCGAGGGCCAGATCCGCGGACTTCAGCGCATGGTCGACGAGGACGTCTACTGCATCGACATACTCACCCAGGTGTCCGCCTCCACGAAGGCCCTGCAGTCGTTCGCGCTGCAACTTCTGGAGGAGCACCTGCGGCACTGCGTCGCCGACGCGGCGGTCAAGGGCGGCGAGGAGATCGACGCGAAGGTCGACGAGGCGACGAAGGCGATCGCCCGGCTGCTCCGCACCTGAGCCCAACCACTCACCCGGCTAACGGGGACCGCCGGAGACATCCCGTTCCTCGGCGACCTTCAGCACCTCGTCGATGCTCTCCAGGCTGAGCCGGTCCTCGGCGGCCGAGGCCGCGATGATCAGGTCTCCGCACAGCTCGATCTCGGCGAGGGCCACGTGGTCCTGAACTGCCGTACCGCCGACCGGAGCCACGTGCATCACCTCTTCTCTGCCGTCACCGACTTCCTAGAGTAGGGAGCGGTCTACACAACGCGCATGGCACGGACGGGCTAGTCCTCACCGCGCCGCACACCGATCGTTTCAGGTCACTTCTCGGCGATCTGCCCGGCGTAGATGTCCTTCGACGCCGGAAGCCGTACGTCCACGGGGGCCCCGAAGTCGTACAGCAACGTCGTCGAGGTGACCGCCACCGGGTTGTGCCGCTGCCCGTTGACGAAGCTGAACCGCTGCCCCAGCTTGCGGACGCGCCCCTGGTCGTCGAGGTAGACGTCGAAGGGCACCCGGGCGGTGGCGAACCCTTTCGCCGCCGCCCTCAGAGCCGCCTCGTTCCCCGCCGACGCGCTCCGCGCGGCGACGGCGAGATCGGCGACCCCCCGATAGTGACGCACGGAGGCCCCGGCCACCTCCGTCTTCCCGAGATACGTCGCGCCAGTCGTCCCGCGCAGCAACTCGGCGGCGGCGTACGGGTCGGTGGCCCCGCCGGTCACGAGGTTGCCGTCGGACAGCGTCCCGGTGTCGACCCGTACCCATTTGTCGGCGGGCACTCCGGCGCCCCGGTTCTTCATGAACAGGGCGCCGGGCGCGAGGAGTTCGGTGATCGGGCGGTGTTCGCTGGCACCGGCCGGGTCCTGCGGCAACTGCACCTTCAGTCGGCCGAGTTGGCGACGGAAGTCGTAGACGCCCTCGCCGCGGATGGTCACGCGGGTGCCGCCGGTGGCCATCTCCATGGACGTACGGGCCTGTGAACTCCCCGCCGCGACAAGGGTGTCGGCCGCGCGCCGCACCACCGCGGACACGTCCCCGGCGCCTCGCGCGTCCGCGGTGGCCGCCCCGTCACCACCGCCGCACCCACCGGTGCCGACACAGACCCCGACCATGAGTCCCGCCGCGGCGACCGCCCCGCCGGTCCGCCTGTGCTGCCGCTCCATAGCCTGCCGTACCCCCGTACGTCGTCACGGGCCCTGTCGTTCCGCTTAACGACGGGTAGATGGGCCCGTCACGCGCTGTCGCGGCCGTACAACCGCCCTATGACCGTCGCGCGACCGCCATACGAGCGCTTTACCCGGGCTCGGTACCTTGGTCGATGTGGCGCAGCAGGACGAACGACAGGCTCCCCCCGCACATCCCGAACATCGCACGACGACGGTCGAGCAGGGCCCTTTCTGCTTCGCCCGCTGCGTCTGTGGCTGGCGGGGCCCGGCGAGACGGGCGAGAAGCCAGGCCAGGACGGACGGCGCAGGACACCACCCGCCTGTTCCGAACCTGTGACATGCGCACGAGAACTTGTGGGGCCCGGGCCGTATCTCATTCCACGTAACCCCACAGGAGGCGAAATGGAACGGCGTTCGTTCATAGGTGGCGGCGTGGCCGCGATAGCGGCGGTCGCGACCACCGCGTGCAACGGCAAGAACACCGGCGGCGGTGACTCGTCCGCCACGGCGTCCAACGCCTCCACCTCGACGAGCACATCGGGTCTGCGCACCACCACCGCGGCCGCCGCGGCCAACTGGGCCGCCCTGGCCCGTGAGCTGGACGGCACCCTGGTCCGCCCCGGTGACGCCTCCTGGAAGACGGCCCACCAGCTCTACAACACCCGCTTCGACTCCCTGAAGCCGGCCGCGGTGGCGTACGTCGCGAACCCCGACGACATCCGCTCGGTCCTCTCCTACGCCCGCGCCCACAACATCCGCGTCGCGATCCGCAACGGCGGCCACTCCTACGCCGGCTACTCCTCCGGCGACGGCCGCCTGATCGTCGACGTGTCGAAGCTGAACAAGATCCGGGCGAGCGGCTCCTCCGCGGTCGTCGGCGCCGGCGCCAAGCTGATCGACGTGTACCGGGGTCTCGCCGCGAAGGGCGTGACCATCCCCGCCGGTTCCTGCCCGACGGTCGGCGTCTCCGGCCTCACCCTGGGCGGCGGCCACGGCGTGGTCTCCCGGGCCTACGGCCTGACCTGCGACAGCCTCACCCAGGCCACGCTGATCACCGCCGACGGCAAGCAGCTGGTCGCCAACTCCACCGAGAACAAAGACCTGTTCTGGGCGCTGCGCGGCGCCGGCAACGGCAACTTCGGCGTGGTGACGGAGCTTCAGTACAAGACCCACCCCGCACCCCAGGCCGTATCGGGCTATCTGACCTGGCCGTCGTCGATGGCGGCGGCCGTGGTGAAGGCCTGGCAGGAGTGGGGCCCGGACCAGCCCGACGAGATCTGGTCGTCCTGCCACCTCACGAACACACCGGGCGGCACCCCCAAGGTCTCGGTGGCCGCGTTCTCCCTGGGCACTTACACCGAACTCCAGAACGCGGTCGACAAGCTGGCCCACCTGGTCGGCGGCAACGCGACGAGCGTCTCGCTGAAGCGGCACACGTACGAGGAGTCGATGGAGGCGTACGCGGGCTGCACGTCGTTCTCGACGGACGCCCAGTGCCACCTGCCCGGCTCGACCCCGGGCCGCTCCCCGCAGGGCGCGCTGGCACGGGAGACCTACGTGGGCCGCTCCGACTTCTTCGACCGCTCGATCTCGGCCACGGGCATCCAGACGATGCTCAACCAGATGAAGGCGGTCCGCGGCAACGCGGGCGACATAGCCCTGACGGCCCTCGGCGGCGCGGTCAACCGCGTCTCCCCCACAGCAACGGCCTTCGTCCACCGCCGCTCCCGCATCCTGGCCCAGTACCTGGTCTCCTGGCCCTCCGGCACAGCCGGCACATCGGCCCAGTCCTGGCTGACGTCCTTCCACAACGCCATGAAGCCCTACGCCTCCGGCGCCGCCTACCAGAACTACACCGACCCGACCCTCACCAACTGGCGCAAGGCGTACTACGGCGACGCGGCGACCCGCCTGACGACTCTGAAGAAGCAGTACGACCCGAATCACTTCTTCACGTACCCGCAGGGGCTCTAATCAGCGGCGGTCCGGCAACACCGTAAGGGGCGCGGGACTGCATCCATCTGCGGCTCCACCGC
This sequence comes from Streptomyces prunicolor, assembly GCF_045162825.1. Classification (NCBI taxonomy): domain Bacteria; kingdom Bacillati; phylum Actinomycetota; class Actinomycetes; order Kitasatosporales; family Streptomycetaceae; genus Streptomyces; species Streptomyces prunicolor. The sequence continues at coordinate 5,142,673 of NZ_CP108676.1, forward strand.
GCGGGCACGACCACCCAGAGGCAACCAGCCAGCCACGGCCCGGCAACCCCCTAAGGGGCCCGGGACTGCATCCATCTGCGGCTCCACCGCACGGGCACGACCCCCAAGGGGCAACCAGCCAGCCACGGTCCGGCAACCCCCTAAGGGGCGCGGGACTGCATCCATCTGCGGCTCCACCGCACGGGCACGACCACCCAGAGGCAACCAGCCAGCCACGGCCCGGCAACCCCCTAAGGGGCGCGGGGAACTGCGCGACCAGCCACAACGGACCCGCAGCCGACGAACTAAGCCGCGAGGTCCCGCTCCTCCGTACCGGACGACTCAGCCCGCGCCCCCGGAATCAACGCATCCCGCCCCACCCGCCGAGCCCCGGCCGACCGAACCATCCACCCACCCCACGACGACCCCTCGACCGCCTTGAGCACCGGCGTAAGCAAAGCCATCGCAACCGGCGAGAGAAGCAGAGCCACAGCCGTACCCAGCGCGAACCCACCGACCACGTCGGTCGGATAGTGCACGCCCATATAGACCCGGCAGAACCCCTCCAGCAGCGCCACCCCGATCCCCACCAGCCCGAACCGCCGATCCGCGACGAACAACGCGACGCCCATCGCCATGGTGATGGTCGCGTGATCGCTGACGAACGAGTAGTCGGTCTTCCCGGAGATCAGCACATCCAGCCCGGTGTGGTCGAGGAACGGCCGGGGCCGCTCCACGAACCCACGAATGGGCACGTTCACAAGCACAGCGAGCGCGGCAGCGACCGGCGCCCACACCAGCGCGGCCACAGAGGACGCCGCATCCTCGTCCCCCCGCCGCCGCACGGACCACCAGCAGCACACCACCAGCAGCACCATCGCGACGAGCAACCCGTACTCACCGACGAACTCCATGCCCCGGTCGAACCAGTGCGGCGCGTCCTTGGCGAGTCCATTGATGTCATAGAGCAGATCGACGTCGGGATTCGACCCGGATTCGGCGAGTACAGCCATGGTGCTGCGGCTCCTTCGTCGTAGTTCCGGACGCACCTCTCGTGCGCATTACTGAACAGGAACGCACGGTCCCGCTTAATACGTTCCACCCTCTACCGAATGATCACTCAGACGTTATCGAAGAGAGACTCATCGCCGCAGCTCAGGGGGTGGGTTCACGCTCGGTTCACACCGTCGTGGGGAGCGCTTTCGCGCCATCTTCGGTGACCCGGGTGGCACCGAAGTAATCGGGGGTGTCAATGGGGTCGAACCGGATCACAGCACCCGTCCGGGGTGCGTCGATCATGTACCCGCCGCCGACATAAATCCCCACATGCCGGATGGCCCGTGAATTGGTCAGGTCGTCCGAGAAGAACACCAGATCTCCCGGCAGCAATTCGGCCCGCTGCGGATGGGGTCCCGCGTTGTACTGATCGTTCGCGACGCGCGGCAGCGTGATCCCCGCCTCGGCGAACGCGGCCTTGGTCAGCCCCGAGCAGTCGAAGCGCCCGCCCTGGTCGGCCGTACCGTTCCCGCCCCAGAGATACGGCGTACCGAGCTTGGTCTGGGCGTAGGTGATGGCGGTGGCGGCCTGCTCGGAGGGATCGACCCGGCTGACGGGCGCGGCAAAGCTCTGCGAGAGCGTCGTGATCGTCTTCACGTAGTTCTTGGTCTCGGAGTACGGCGGCACGCCCCCGTACTTGATGACCGCGTACGCCCCCGCGTTGTACGAGGCGAGCATGTTCGCGGTCACGTTCCCCGGCACGTCCTTCACATACGAGGCGAGCTCGCAGTCGTAGGTCGCGGCCGACGGAATCGCGTCATTCGGATCCCATACGTTGCGTACGCCGTCGCCGTTGCCGTCGATCCCGTGCGTGGCCCAGGTCCCGGGGATGAACTGCGCTATCCCCTCGGCCTTCGCCGGGCTCTTCGCGTTCGGGTTGAACCCGCTCTCCTGGTACAGCTGGGCGGCGAGCAGCGCGGGGTTGAGGGCGGGGCAGAGGTTGCCCCACTTCTGCACGAGCGCCGAATACGCCGCCGGCACCGCGCCCTTGGCGAGCGCGACGCTCCCGCCGCCGGCCCCGTTCACGAGGTTCCCGGCGACGAGGTAGACCCCGACGACGAGCAGCATCACAAAGCTGAGCCCCAGCCCAACCGCGACCCCACCGGCCACCCATACTTTTCGCACGGCTCAACCCTCCCCCATGTCAGCCCTGTTCAAGGCCATTTCGGGGCAGGGTGGCGGCATTTCGCCGTGCTTCCACCACATCTGACGCGTATGCAGCGCGTCGCCGGAGCCTCGCACCGCTCCTTATTACGGGTCAGTCGTCACGATTACGGGGCAGTCGACATGACTACAGGTCAGTCGCCACGATTACGGGTCACTCGTCGCGTCCTTGTACAACTCGGCCGCCTCTTTCCCGAACACGACGCTGTACGAGATGTCGGGCGTCAGTCCGCCCTGCTCGTGCCCGCCGATGACGCCCACGACCTGCTCGTCGCCGTTCACCCAGGGGCTGCCGCTGGTGCCGCCGGTGAAGCCGGGGCAGTCGATGCGCTGCTGGGTGCTGCTGTGCTGGGTGGGTTTGTTGGTGCAGCTGATGGGCTGGTCGGTGGCGGAGGGATACCCGGTGACGGTCACGGCCGTGGCCCCGGTCGCCATCCCGGTGGTGAACCGGTCGGCCCCGACGACGTCCTCGATATTCTTACCGCCCACCTCGACGACCGTGGCGAAGCCGATGTCGCTGTCCTCCGCCTGCCCCTTGGACCACCCGTCCGGCAGGAACCGCTGCTCGATCTTCCACACCCCGTACGGCGCCCTGCCGTCCCGGTATCCCGGCACGAACACGTCACCGGGGTCGCCGTCCAGGCAGTGGGCCGCGCTGACGATGAGGTCGTGCCCCGCGCTGTGCACCACGGACGCGGTGCAGTGGTGCCCGCCGGCCAGGCTGGTGGCATGGGCCGCCCCGAACAGGGCGCCCACCCGGGCGCTCTGCTTGCTCGCCACGGTCACGGTGGTCACACCGAAGGGCCCGGGACCGTCGTCGGCGGTCGCCACGGACGCGGAGGTCAGCGCCAGCGTCACCACGGCGACGAACAGCGCGTACCTACGGTTGCCCGCGAGGCGAGCGGAACGGGAGATGCCTGAGCTGCGCTTCATCGGCTCCCACTTTGTCCCACGAAGGTGAGAAAGGACGTCGACGTTTGCTGAGATTTCGCTGTGAACGGCTCATTCCATGGCACGCGCGATCGCACGTTCGGGGCTTCGTCCGGCGGTCAGACCACCGTACTGTCCCCCCGTCCCTCCCGCCTCTCCTGCGTCTCTCCTACGCGATACTCAAACCCCTTCCCGCACTCGACAAACCCATTCCCCACTCGCCGAAGGAATCCCCGTGTCTGACATCCCCCCCGACCTCACCTGGGAACGAGCCGCCCCGCCGGACGCCACCGGCCCCGGCCCCTGGATCGAGCTCGCCTTCGGTGAGGGAGACGACGGCGAGGCCCCGGTCTACATCCGCGAGACCAGCGACCCGGAGAACGTCGTCACCACCAACCGCCGCAAGTGGGACGCCTTCGTACTCGGCGTACAGGCAGGCGAGTTCGACCACTTCGTGGAGGGCGTGGAGGACGCGACGGACACAACAGCCGCGGAAATGACGAACACAACAGCCCCGGACATCACGGCAATCGAGCCGGATACGCCGGATGCACCGGATGCATAGAAGCCGCGTCTTCGCCCTCCTGATCGACACCCCCGGCCCGGAGGCCGCCGCAGCGGCTGCCTTCTGGTCGGCGGCACTCGGCACTCCCGCGGAACCGGTCCCCGGAGAGGAGCAGTTCACCACGCTCCACGAGGCAATCCCCGGCCTGGTCACGGCGGTTCAGTCCATCGACGACCCCAACCCGCGCTTCCACATCGACATCGAAACGGACGACGTGGAAGCGGAGACCGCCCGCCTCCTCACCCTCGGCGCGACCGAGACCGCCCGCTGGCTGGAGTGCCGGGTCCTGCGCGCCCCCGGCGGCCACCTGCTCTGCGTCCTGCCGGTGCACAGCGCCCCGGCCGTGTTCAACGCCCAGGCACGCACCTGGAGTTAGCTCGCGGCGCCCACGAGCGGGAACACCGCCCCGGTGAGCTCCTCCGAAGCCGTCCACAACCGCTCCGCCGCCGCCACATCACTCGCCGCCGTACTCCGCCCCACCAGCGTCGGCGCCCCGCGCATCTCCATCGGCCCGCTCGGGCCGACGAAACTCGCGCCCGGAAGATCCTGGGTCGCCGCGAAGAGCGTCGGCAGGGCGCCGCCCTTGTCGTCCTGGGCGACGACCTTGTTGCCGACGGCCATCAGCACGCGCGAGACCGGGTTCGCCGTATGGCTCTGGAGGTTGGTCGCCGCCCAGCCCGGGTGGGCCGCGAGGGAGCGGACGTGTGAGCCCGACTCCGTGAGCCTGCGCTGGAGTTCGAGGGTGAAGAGCAGGTTGGCGAGCTTGGACTGGGAGTACGCGCGCTGTGGGGCGTAGATGCCGTCCAGGTTCAGGTTCTCGAAGTGGATGAAGCCGTCGCCCATCCGGTGCGCGCCGGAGGAGACGGTCACCACCCGGTCGGTGATGTACGGCAGCAACAGGTTCGTGAGGGCGAAGTGGCCCAGGTGGTTCGTGCCGAACTGCATCTCGAAGCCGTCACGCGTCCGCCGCTCGGGGAGCAGCATCACGCCCGCGTTGTTGACGAGCAGGTCCAGCGGCCCGTCCCACCCCTCGGCGAACTCCCGCACGGACGCCAGATCCGCGAGGTCCAGCCGCCGCACCTCGGTACTCCCGCTCACCTTGGCCGCCGCGGCCCGCCCCCGCTCCAGGTCCCGTACGGCGAACACGACGTGCGCGCCCGCTCGGGCCAGCTCGGCGGCGGCCGCGAGACCGATCCCGCTGTTGGCACCGGTGACGACGGCGATACGCCCGGAGAGATCGGGAATCCGCCCCGCATCCCACTTGCCCTCGCTCTTCCTCTTGCCCTTACCCGTGCCGCTGATGGTCTTGTCCGTCTTGTCCATGCCTCCCAATGTAGGCAACGCCAACAATGCTGTCAATGACAACAATGGTGACGACGACAACAATGTCGGCATCGACAACATCGGGATACGATGGCTGGCATGCCTGTACGCCCCTATCACCACGGAGACCTGCGCCAAGCCCTCCTCGCGAGCGCGGAACGCACCCTGCTGGAGAAGGGGGTCGCGGCACTGTCCCTGCGCGAACTGGCCCGGGACGTAGGCGTCAGCCACGCCGCCCCCGGCCGCCACTTCAAGGACAAGCAGGCCCTGGTGGACGCCTTGGCCCTGACGGGCTTCGAGCGCATGGCGAGAGAACTGACCGCCGCGGACCACCCCGACCTCCCCCTCGAAGCCCGCCTCACCGAACTGGCCAGGACCTACGTCCACTTCGCGGTCTCGAACGCCGAGCTGCTGGAGGTCATGTACTCCCGCAAGCACGACCCGGACATCTCCGAGCAGCTCCGGGCGGCGGTGGACGGCACGACAACCCAGTTCGTACAGATCGTCATCGACGCCCAGGAGCGCGGCGAGATGATCCCCGGCGCTCCTTGGACCATCGCCTTCACCATCGGCGCCGCCCTCCACGGCACGGCATCCTTCGCGGCCCAGGGCACCCTCACCCCCGAGGCCGCGGTGGCCGACATCCCCGCCCTGGTCCACCACTTGCTGAGCGGCCTCAAGCCCCGCGAGAACGAGCAGTGAGCGACAACTACTTGACGCTCATTCCGACCGACCCGTACTGGCAACCCGGCCGGGCCGCCGCGCATCACGCCAAGGCCGCCCTGTCCGCCCTGCTCCCCGACGCCGACGCCCGCCGCGGCCTGGCAGCCAGGTGGCACGACACCGTCGAGGTGGTCCACTGCGGCACGAACCTGGAGACGATCCACTGCCCGCACTGCGGCACGGATTCCGACGCCTGGTGGGCCGACGCCGTCCAGGAGCGCTACGCCGAAGGCTTCTCCACCCTCCTGGTCACGCCCCCCTGCTGCGACACCGAGACATCACTCAACGACCTGACCTACGACTGGCCGATGGGCTTCGCAAGCTTCAGGATCGAGGCCCTGAACCCCAACCGAGACCGGCTCACCAAGCAGGAACTGACCTCCGTCACAGCGGCAGTCGGGCACCCCCTGCGCCAGATCCTCGCCCACTTCTAACGCCCCCACCCTCATGCCCTCAGGGGCGCGGGACCGTACCGACATGCGGCTCCGCCGCGCGGGCACACCCAGCCCCCACCCACCCGCACCCCGAACCCGGCCCCACCCCCAGTCAACGCGCGTCCCACTGTGGATTTCCCGTGGAGACAGTCAAGCCCGAGCCATCCCCACCCCATCCCGCAGCCACTGATCAGCAATCCCCCAACCCCCTTGAGTAACGCGGAAGTCAGAATTCCGGAACCCACCTTGTTGTCACGTACTCAACAAGAGATGGTCATCGCGGGCCGCCGCCCCCACCGGGAACCTCACCGGTGGACCCCCCACCCGCAGGCCTCTGCCCACCTCTCTCTGGAGGCTGTACGTTGCGTACGACACCCCCCAACTCCCCCCACATACGCGGCAACTGGCGCAGACTCGGCTCCGCCGCCACCGCGACCGCCGCACTCCTGCTCGCCGGACTCGGCACCGCGGCCCACGCGAGCGCCGCCACCACCCCCCACAAGGCGACCGCCAAGACGATCGCCGCACAGGTCGCCAAGGCCCATGTGCAGTACGAGAAGGCCGCCTGCGGCGCCACCCCGAAGAAGGGTTTCGCCGCCTGTAACGCCCTCCGTGTCACCGGCGGCACCACCGCCTTCATGGAGAAGCAGGCCGCGCTGAAGGGCATCGCGCCCAAGACCATCTCCCCGAAGGCCGCCTCGGACGACCCCACCGGCTACGGCCCCTCGGACATCCAGTCCGCCTACGGCCTGGCCGACGCGGCGGCCGACAACGGCTCCGGCGAGACCGTCGCGATCGTCGACGCCTACGACGACCCGAACGCCGCCGCCGACCTCGCCACCTACCGCTCGTACTACGGCCTTTCGGCCTGCACGGTCGCCAACGGCTGCTTCACCAAGGTCAGCCAGACCGGCTCGACGACCTCCCTCCCCACCGCCGACAGCGGCTGGGCCGGTGAGGAGTCCCTCGACCTCGACATGGTCAGCGCGACCTGCCCGAACTGCAACATCCTCCTGGTCGAGGCCAAGTCGGCGAGCGACGCCAACCTCGGCACCGCGGTGAACGAGGCCGTCAAGCTGGGCGCGAAGTTCGTCTCCAACTCCTACGGCGGCTCGGAGTCCTCCTCCGACACGTCGTACGACACCTCGTACTACAAGCACGCGGGCGTCGCCATCACCGCCAGCGCGGGCGACGAGGCCTACGGCGCCGAGTACCCGGCCGGCTCCCGCTACGTCACCGCCGTCGGCGGCACGAAGCTCTCCACGTCCTCCAACTCCCGCGGCTGGACCGAGAGCGTCTGGAAGACCAGCAGCACCGAAGGCACCGGCTCCGGCTGCTCCGCGTACGACGCGAAGCCCACCTGGCAGACCGACACCGGCTGCACCAAGCGCATGATCTCCGACGTCTCCGCCGTCGCCGACCCCGCCACCGGCGTCTCGGTCTACGACACCTACGGCGACGACGGCACCGGCTGGGGCACCTACGGCGGCACCAGCGCCTCCTCCCCGATCATCGCGAGTGTCTACGCGCTGGCCGGCACCCCCGGCACCAGCGACTACCCGGCGTCGTACCCCTACGCCGCGGCCGGCACCTCCGCCCTGAACGACGTGACGAGCGGCAACAACGGCGCCTGCTCGACGAGTTACTTCTGCACCGCCGGCTCGGGCTACGACGGGCCGACCGGCTGGGGCACCCCGGAGGGCGTGTCCGCCTTCACCGGCTGACCGCACTCCACTCCGTAAGAACCTCCCCGTCGGGTCACGGGGAGCCGCCGGCAGAGGGGGACGTGGGGTCCCCTCGGCGGAGCAAATGGCAACGGGCCGCGGCAACCAGCCGCGGCCCGTTCGCCGTTCCGCAGCCCCGACTCCCATGAAAAACCTGTGGGTTTGGTAAAGGGCCAGACCCTGTTCGGTAAGCCGGAAGTCAGGATTCCAGCAGCCCCTTGTTGTCGCGTACTCAACAAGAGATGGTCATCGCGGGCCGCCCCCCACCGCCGGGGAAACCGCACCGGCGACACGCACCCGCACCGCCCCTGTTCCACCGACTCAGGAGGCTGCACCTTGCGTACCACGACCCCCAACTCCCCCCACACGCACGGTAGATGGCGCCGCATAGGGTCCGCCGCCGTAGCCACCGCCGCACTCGTCTTCACCGGCCTCGGCACCGCCGTACAGGCCGACGCGGCATCGAGCGCCACCACCTCCACCGCGGTGACCTACGCCGCGACCCCCTGTGCGACCCCCAAGCACACGGGCGACCTCACCTGCAAGTCCTACCGCGTCACCGGCGGCCTCACCGCCTTCCAGAAGATGCAGGCCGCGAAGACGGGCATCACCCCCAAGGCCGCGGACGCGACGACCCCGTCCGGCTACAGCCCGACCAACCTCCGGTCCGCCTACGGCCTGACCTCCGCCGCCGCCTCCAACGGCTCCGGCGAGACGATCGCGATCGTCGACGCGTACAACGACCCGAACGCCGAGGCCGACCTCGCCACCTACCGTTCGTACTACGGCCTTTCGGCCTGCACGACGGCCAACGGCTGCTTCAAGAAGGTCAGTCAGACCGGCTCCACGACCTCCCTCCCCACCAGCGACGCCGGTTGGTCCGAGGAGATCTCCCTCGACCTCGACATGGCGAGCGCGATCTGCCCGCTCTGCAACATCACCCTCGTCGAGGCCACCAGCGCCAGCTACGTCAACCTCGGCACGGCGGAGAACGAGGCCGTAACCCTGGGCGCCAAGTTCGTGTCGAACTCCTACGGCGGCTCGGAGTCCTCCTCCCAGACGTCGTACGACACCTCGTACTACAACCACGCGGGCGTGGCCATCACCGTCTCCTCCGGTGACAGCGCCTACGGCGCCGAGTACCCGGCGACCTCCCGGTACGTGACGGCCGTCGGCGGCACCAAGCTCTCCACCTCCTCCACCACCCGCGGCTGGACCGAGGCCGTCTGGCGCACCTCCAGCACCGAGGGCACCGGCTCCGGATGCTCCGCCTACGACGCCAAGCCCACCTGGCAGACCGACACCGGCTGCACCAAGCGCATGGAGTCCGACGTCTCCGCCGTCGCCGACCCGGCCACCGGCGTCTCGGTCTACGACTCCTACGGCGTCACCGCCGGCTGGTACACCTTCGGCGGCACCAGCGTCTCCGCCCCGATCATCGCCGGCGTCTACGCGCTGGCCGGCACCCCGGCCAGCGGCACCTACCCGGCGCAGTACCCCTACGACTACGCGGGCACCTCGTCCCTCAACGATGTGACCAGCGGCTACAACGGCTCCTGCTCGACGGCGTACTTCTGCACCGCCGAGACCGGCTACGACGGCCCGACCGGCTGGGGCACCCCGGAGGGCATCTCGGCCTTCGCCAACTGACGGTGACCTGCCCCCCACCCTGAGCTGATCCTCCGTCACATGACGTGCCACAGTGGGTCGTGGGGGCCACACCTGGCACGGGAGAACGGGCCGCGGCATCCAGCCGCGGCCCGTTCATCATGAGAACATCAAGGCGAACCCAATCCAGTAAACAGGGGCTAACGACCAAACCACGGACAGGTTCCGATCCGACTTCATTGCCCGGCGTTACCTACCGTGATACACAGAGTGACCGTACGGTGTATTCGTACGAAACCCGCCAATCAATGACGCCAAGTCGACATCCGACGGCGCCTTTGTCGGCGACAATGATGCCTGACCTCTGCGCACCTGCAGGGGATGCGGAACTACCCACCAGGGGCGGTGACTTACATGCTCTTCGCGGCCGACAAGGGAGACATCAACACCATCATCGGGGGGATCGCTCCGGACTGGGGCCCCTTCGGCAGCCTGGGTAACGAGGCGAAGGTGATGATCGAGGTCGTGATGGCGGTCGCCATCCTGCTCTGCCTCGGTATCGCCGTATGGGGTGCGGCCAAACAGCGCATCGGCGCGACGGCGCTCCGCGACACCTTCAGCGCGGAACAGGGCAAGGGACTCATCGTCGCCGGCCTGACCGGCGTCTTCATCATCGGCTCCCTCGGCACCCTCTTCACGATCGTGTACGGCATGGCCGTGTAGCCGTCCGACCGGAGCCCCCTCCTCGTCTCCCCACCCCTCCACTCCCCCGCCCGTCGTGCCCACCGGCTGAGGTTGCGTCTCCCTGATGTCGAGTCACCACTCCGCGCCCGCGCGGGAACCAGCACGGCTACCGTCGTACTTCCAGGTTTTTCTGGACGACGGCGAAGGGGCGTACCCGGCATGAGTCCCGGAGACGAACACGAGACCTCCGGCGGTTACGGCGGCACCGGCCAGACCCGCACCCGCCTCCCCCAGGGAACCGGCGGCGACATCTACGGCGGCGCCCGCCGCGGCACCAGATCGTCCTCCTCCAAAAGCCTGGTGACGGTCGTCGCAGTCGTCGTACTCCTCATTGCCGCAATCGCCTTCGCGAACCGCGGAGACGGCACTTCGTCCTCGAACGACAGCACCACGTCAAGCGGTTCGAAGCCGGACGCAGCGTCCACGGCAGCGAGCGGGACGAAGCCGGTGGAGACGAAGACCGGGGGGATTCCGTCGGGGTTCGCGCATACCGAACAAGGCGCGCAGTCGGCGGCGGCGAACTACTCCGTGTCGCTGGGCTCGACCGGCATGTTCCAGAAGGAGATCCGGCACTCGCTCGTGAACTCCCTCTACACGTCCGCTGCCGCGAGCAAACTGACGGGCCCGATGGATCAGGCCTACTCGGCCGACTTCCTCAGCAAGCTGGGCCTCGACGCCAACGGCAACGCACCGACCGGCAGCACGTTCGTCTCCCGCGTGATCCCGGTGGGCACGACGGTCCAGCAGTACAGCGACAACGCCGCGAAGGTCGCGGTCTGGTACGTGGGTCTCATCGGCATGTCCGGGCAGACCTCGACCGACCCCGTCACCACCTCGTGGAAGACCTGGACCTTCGACCTCCAGTGGTCCAACGGCGACTGGAAGATCGTCACGGACTCCCAGAAGGACGGCCCCGCCCCGGTACCCGGCGACGACACCGCCGCCACCTCGGACGAGATCAGCAAGGCCATCGACGAGTACGGAGGGTTCACTTATGCCCGGTAACCCGCAACGCGTACTCAGGCTCGCCGGAGCCGTGGCCGCCGTACAGACCTCGCTCGTGCTGCTGGCCACCCATGCCGTCGCCGCGACCCCCAGCCCGTCGCCCTCGGCGTCCAAGAGCTCCGACTCCTGCAAGCTCATCGTCGGCGAGGCCAAGAAGTACTGCGAACGCACCAACGAGAAGAGCACCACCACCCCCAGCACCACCGACACCCTCGACCCCCTCTCCTCCCTGGGAAAGGGCTGCGCCGAAGCCGCCTCCTGGACCATCGACAAACTCAGCGACGCCGTCAAAGAGACAGCGAACGTCGACTTCACGAACCCCAGGTTCCTTCAGCAGTACGCCGTCGTCTTCGCCGCGTCCACGATCCTCACCCTCCTCCTGTGGCTCCTCGCGGTAGCCAAGCGCGCGGTCCGAGGCGTCCCCCTCACCACCGCGATCTCCGAAGCCATCGGCTTCCTCTGGCTCACAGTCATCGCCTCCGCGTTCACCCCCCTGATCCTGTACACCGTCGTCTCCGCCACCGACGGCATCACAGAGGTCCTCGCCAAAACCACCGGCAACCAGACGGACACCTTCTTCGGCAACTTCTCCGGCGCCCTCGCCAAGGGAAACAACATCGGCGGCGGCCCGATCATGCTGATCGTCGTCTCCCTGGTCAGCATCCTCGCCGCCGGCATCCTCTGGCTGGAGCTCGTCATCCGCGCCGCCCTCCTCTACGTCGGCGCCCTCCTCGGCACCGTCGTCTACGCGGGCCTCGTCGACAAGAACCTCTGGGGCCACGTCCGCCGCTGGGCCGGCATCATGATCGCGGTGATCCTGGTCAAACCGGTCATCGTGATCGTGCTGGGCCTGGCCGGCGCGCTGTCCACCGCCGACGGCCCGGACTCGTTCTCCGCCGTCGTCTCCGGCCTCGCGATCATCCTGCTCGCCATCTTCGCCAGCGCGATGATCTACCGCTTCGTCCCCGGCTTCGGCGACGAGATCGCCGGCGGCCGCAGCAACCGCATCATGCAGGGCGCCGAGGGCAAGGCCGCCGCGGTCATCAGCTCCCCGGCCACCATGGTCGCCCAGGGCATCAAGACCCACAGCTCCCGCGCGAACGACGGCGGAGGCGGAGGCGGCCAGTCCTCGTCCGGCGGCGGCGCCCGCCCGTCCAACCCGATCTCCGGCGGCGTCGCGGCCCACAGCAGCCGCCCGTCGAGCGGCGGCGGCGGAGCAGTCCCCTCCGCCGCACCCCCGCCCCGCCAGAGCCCGACGAACACCCCCCACGCCAGCAACGCCCGCAACAACCGCACGGGAGGTGAAGGGCGTTGACGACAGAGTCCCACCTGTCCCATCCGATCACGCCCCGCCGGACATATCTCATCGGCCGAGCCCGGCCGAACGCGATCGTCGGCAAGAATCGCGAGACCGGCGAGATCGCGCTCATCATCCTGGGCGCCTTCCTCGGCATGATGAGCGGACTCCTCGTCCCCGTCCTGTCCCTGCGCATCGTGCTGCTGACGGGCTTCCCGATGCTCGCGCTGATGGCGGTCTACGTGCCGTACAAGCGCCGTACGTTCTACAAGTGGTTCGAGATCAACCGCAGTTACAAGCGAACCCTGCGCAACGGCACGACGTACCGCTCCTCCGTCATGGAGGCCGGCGTCCACCTCGACGGACGCGAGGTGGAGATCGGCCCGCCTCCGGGGATCGGCCGCATCAACTGGCTGGCCGCCCCCTTCGGGCCCGACGAGATCGCCGTACTGCTGCACGCCGACCGCCGTACGGTCACCGCGGCGATCGAGATCGAGGGCCCGGGCGTCGGCCTGCGCGACAGCGAGGACCAGGAGGCCCTCGTCGACCGCTTCGGCACGCTCCTCAAGCACGTGGCGAACGGCGACGGCTTCGTCACCCGCATCCAGATGCTCGCCCGCACGCTGCCCGCCGACCCGGACGCGCACGCCAAGGACGTGGCCCAGCGCGGCGACGAGAAGTCACTGAGCTGGCTCCAGCAGTCGTACGACCAACTCCAGTCGATGGTGTCCACCAGCAGCGAGCAGCACCGCGCCTACCTCGTCGCCTGTATGCACTTCACCCGCGAACTCTCCGCCGAGGCCCACGCGATGGCCCGCGCGTCCCGCCCCCACGCGGGCCGCAAGCTCGACCGCGACGCGGGCCTCGCCGTCGTCATGGCCCGTGAACTCACCGACATCTGCTCTCGGTTGCAGGAAGCGGACATCCGCGTACGACAGCCCCTGGGCCAAGGCCGTCTCGCCTCCCTCATCCACTCCATGTACGACCCGGACCACTCCATCGACCACCTCCAGGCGATGACGAAGCGCAACGCCTGGCCGGCCGAACTCGACGCCATGGAACCGACGTTCCTTCAGGCGAAGACCCGTGAGTCGTCGACCCGCGAGCCGTGGTGCCACGCCACGGCCTGGGTGAAGGAGTGGCCGATGACCCCCGTGGGCGTCAACTTCCTTGCCCCGCTCCTCGTCCACACCCCGGACGTCATCCGCACGGTCGCCGTCACCATGGACCTCGAACCCACCGAGGTCGCCATCGAGCGCATGCTGACCGAGAAGACGAACGACGAGGCCGACGCCTCCCGCGCCGCCAAGATGAACCGCACCGTCGACCCCCGCGACGTAGCCGCCCACGGCCGCATGGACCAGCGCGGCGAGGACCTGGCGAGCGGCGCGGCCGGCGTGAACCTGGTCGGCTACATCACCGTCTCCTCCCGCAATCCCGAAGCCCTCGCGCGCGACAAGCGCACGATAAGGGCGTCCGCCGGCAAGTCGTATCTGAAGCTGGAGTGGTGCGACCGCGAGCACCACCGCGCGTTTGTGAACACATTGCCGTTCGCCACCGGCATCCGGAGGTAGGGCTCAGATGCGGGATCCGCTGTCCGTCCTCACCGACGCCTTCACGTCCTTCCTCTTCGGAAAGATCGAGTCCACCCGCCTCCCCGTCCGCACGTCAACGGGCCAGGCCCAGGCGGTCTACCTGCCCACGGCCGCCCCCGGCCTCGGCGACTCGGGCGTCATCATCGGCCGCGAGGTCTACTCCGGCAAGGGCTACATCTACGACCCCTTCCAGCTCTACGGCCAGCAACTCCCGGCTCCCCACTGGCTGGTGCTCGGCGAGTCCGGCAACGGCAAGTCGGCCCTGGAGAAGACGTACGTCCTACGCCAACTGCGCTTCCGCGACCGCCAGGTGGTCGTCCTGGACGCCCAGGGCGAGGACGGCGTCGGCGAATGGAACCTGATCGCGGAGGAGTTGGGCATAACCCCCATCCGCCTGGACCCAACCGCCGCCCTGGACATGGGAATCCGCCTCAACCCGCTCGACCCGGCGATCACGACGACGGGCCAACTCGCCCTGCTCCGAACGATCATCGAGGTGGCGATGGGCCACGGCCTCGACGAACGCTCCGGCTTCGCGCTGAAGGTGGCGCACGCCTACGTCAACGAGACGATCGTCGAACGCCAGCCGGTCCTCATGGACATCGTCGAGCAACTACGGCACCCAGAACCGGAGTCGGCCGAGGCGATGAACGTCGCCATAGACGACGTGCGGGCCTGGGGCCTGGACGTCGCCCTCGTCATCGACCGCCTGGTCGACGGCGACCTCCGCGGCATGTTCGACGGCCCGACGACGGTGGGCATCGACCTCGACGCCCCCCTCATCGTCTTCGACCTGTCCCACATCGACCGCAACTCCATCGCCATGCCCATCCTGATGGCGATCGTCGGCGTCTGGCTGGAACACACCTGGATCCGCCCCGACCGGAAGAAGCGCATCTTCCTGGTCGAGGAGGCCTGGCACATCATCAACAGCCCCTTCGTGGCCCAACTCTTCCAGCGCCTGCTGAAGTTCGGCCGCCGCCTGGGCCTGTCGTTCGTGGCGGTGGTCCACCACCTGTCGGACGTAGTCGACGGAGCCGCGGCCAAGGAAGCCGCGGCGATCCTGAAAATGGCGTCGACGCGAACGATCTACGCCCAAAAAGCGGACGAAGCACGCGCCACGGGGCGGGTGTTGGGCCTGCCACGCTGGGCGGTGGAGATCATCCCCACCCTCACCCCCGGCATCGCGGTCTGGGACGTCAACGGCAACGTCCAGGTGGTCAAACACCTGATCACCGAGACGGAACGCCCCCTCGTCTTCACCGACCGCGCGATGACCCAGTCCTCGCGCGAACACGACCAGGAAGTGACGGACGACGCCCTGCGCGCCGCCGAGTTGGAGGCCGAGGAACGCGCGGCGGCCTTCATGGAACAACAGTTGAGCGATCTCGACGGCTCCTCCGAGTCCACGGTGGCGTGAACGGCGGTGGCATGACATGAGACCGGACGACGGTGGACGCGAGCGCCAAGGGGGCATCCCCGACGGCCTGTTGGTGGGCCTGCTCGCGTTCCTCATCGGCATGACGCTGCTGGTGTGGTCGGCCACCGGCCTGGCCGCCCTGTTCTCCAAGGGCGGCTGGCCGACCGGCGTGACCTTCGCCCGCACCCCGATGGCCATGCGCCACCTGATCGCCCAGCCCCACGACATCACCGGCGCCTGGCCCCAGTCCCCAGCCGCCGAGTTCTCCGGCTACGGCCTCTTCTGGGGCCTGTTCATCGGCGAGTTGATGATCCTGGTCGTCCTGACGGTGTTCGTGATGGGCACGCTGGCGAGATGGCGGGCGGTACGGGCGAGAACACGGGCGAAGGCCCTGGTGGTCCCGCCCCCACCGGAGCCCCAAGAGGTACCGATACAACGCCCGGAACCACAACAACAGCCGCAGCCGCAGCCGCAGCCGACGGTCGTCCTTGAACAGGCGCCCCCTGCACCGCACTTCGGGACCTCTCTGTCCAACGGCGAACGGGTGGGTGGGTGGGAAAAAGTCTTTCTGGCGACGGCGGAAACCCGCCAGACCACAGCCACCCAGGCCGTACGGGACGCGGAAGGCCCAGCCCTGGTAGTCACGTCAAACCCCGCCGTCTGGCAGGACACCAAGGACGCCAGAGCCAAACTGGGCCCAGTCCTCCTCTACGACCCCACCCACCTCTGCGACACCCCGGCCCGCCTCCACTGGTCCCCCACAACGGGCTGCGAGGACAAATCAACGGCGGTAAAACGAGCCGCCGCCCTCCTCACCCCGGTAAGACCCACAGCGAAGATCGACCAGGCGGTAGCGGACACAGCCGAAATACTCCTCCGCAGCTACCTGCACGCCGCCGCCATCGACGGCCGCACCATCCGCCACGTCCACCGCTGGTCCCAGGGCACCCAGATCCAGGACGCGGTACGAACCCTCCGCACGAACCCCAAGGCGGCCCCCGGCGCGGCCGGCGAACTGGAGGCGGCTCTCACGTCCCACCCCGAACGCCGGGACATCGCCCAGGAGTTGACGAGCCGCGCCCTGTCCGCCCTCTTCACGGTCAACATCCGCGAGGCGTGCACACCCAACAGAACTGACGCGCTCTCCTTGGATTCCTTCGCGAACGAAGGGGGCACGCTTTATCTGGTCGGTGAATCCATCGAGGACCCCCGTACGACCCCGGGCGCGATGCCTCTCCTCACCGCCCTCGCATCAAGCGTGGTCGAGCGCGGCCGGCACATGGCCGAACGGTCATCGGCCGGTCGCCTCGACCCACCAATGACCCTTGTCCTGGACGACATCGCGGCCGTGGCCCCGCTCCCCCAACTCCCGGAGCTCCTCGCCACAGGCGCGGACCGAGGCCTGCCGACCCTGGCCCTCCTCCGCTCCAGAGAACAGGCCAGGGCCCGCTGGCCCCACCACGAACTACCGGTCTAGCAAAGGGACTTACGGCATCAACGGCTACGGCCGCTCGACCGCCATCTCCACCTCACGCTCGTCCGGGTTACCGGCCAACGGCACGACGACGCCCGTAGGGACGAACCCGACCTTGCCGTAGAACCGCCGAGCCCGCTCGTTGTCCTCATGCACGATGAGCCGCACCCGCTCGACCCCACGTCCCCAGGCCCACTCCAGAGCCGCGTCGAAGAGCACCTCGGTCAGCCCGATACCCCTCGCTTCCGGCCGCACGAACACCCCGACGATGTGCCCCTGCTTCCGCTCGACGTCGAAGCCGGCCCAGTCGACCGCCCCGGCCTCCTCAAGCAGCACGGTCGCCGTACCGACCCACTCCCCCTCCGGCCCCTCGGCAATGACCTGCTGAGCCTTCTCAGCACCTTCAGCAGCCCCTACGGCCCGCTCCTGGTAGAAGGAGTCCGGCCTGGCCAGCGCTTCGTCATAGGTCTCAAAGAAGGCAAGGTGCGCGACAGGGTCCTGCAGGGCAACGAGCCGCAGCTCCCTCGCCGCGGCCCACTCGTCGGCGCGTATCGAACGGATCTTGTAGTTCATGGCAGCAACGGTAGCCTAAACGCAGAAAACCCCCGTACCGGATTAACGGTACGGGGGTTTTCGCAATATTTGTTCGGCGGCGTCCTACTCTCCCACAGGGTCCCCCCTGCAGTACCATCGGCGCTGTAAGGCTTAGCTTCCGGGTTCGGAATGTAACCGGGCGTTTCCCTCACGCTATGACCACCGAAACACTATGAAACAGACAACCGCACCACACCCGGTGGCCCCGGGCATGGGGTTGTTCGTGGTTTCAGAACCAACACAGTGGACGCGAGCAACTGAGGACAAGCCCTCGGCCTATTAGTACCGGTCACCTCCAGCGGTTACCCGCCTTCCAGATCCGGCCTATCAACCCAGTCGTCTACTGGGAGCCTTAACCCCTCAAGGGGGTGGGAACACTCATCTCGAAGCAGGCTTCCCGCTTAGATGCTTTCAGCGGTTATCCCTCCCGAACGTAGCCAACCAGCCATGCCCTTGGCAGAACAACTGGCACACCAGAGGTTCGTCCGTCCCGGTCCTCTCGTACTAGGGACAGCCCTTCTCAATGTTCCTGCGCGCGCAGCGGATAGGGACCGAACTGTCTCACGACGTTCTAAACCCAGCTCGCGTACCGCTTTAATGGGCGAACAGCCCAACCCTTGGGACCGACTCCAGCCCCAGGATGCGACGAGCCGACATCGAGGTGCCAAACCATCCCGTCGATATGGACTCTTGGGGAAGATCAGCCTGTTATCCCCGGGGTACCTTTTATCCGTTGAGCGACGGCGCTTCCACAAGCCACCGCCGGATCACTAGTCCCGACTTTCGTCCCTGCTCGACCCGTCGGTCTCACAGTCAAGCTCCCTTGTGCACTTACACTCAACACCTGATTGCCAACCAGGCTGAGGGAACCTTTGGGCGCCTCCGTTACTCTTTAGGAGGCAACCGCCCCAGTTAAACTACCCATCAGACACTGTCCCTGATCCGGATCACGGACCCAGGTTAGACATCCAGCACGACCAGACTGGTATTTCAACGACGACTCCACCTGAACTGGCGTCCAAGCTTCACAGTCTCCCAGCTATCCTACACAAGCCGAACCGAACACCAATATCAAACTGTAGTAAAGGTCCCGGGGTCTTTCCGTCCTGCTGCGCGAAACGAGCATCTTTACTCGTAGTGCAATTTCACCGGGCCTATGGTTGAGACAGTCGAGAAGTCGTTACGCCATTCGTGCAGGTCGGAACTTACCCGACAAGGAATTTCGCTACCTTAGGATGGTTATAGTTACCACCGCCGTTTACTGGCGCTTAAGTTCTCAGCTTCGCACACCCGAAAGTGCACTAACCGGTCCCCTTAACGTTCCAGCACCGGGCAGGCGTCAGTCCGTATACATCGCCTTACGGCTTCGCACGGACCTGTGTTTTTAGTAAACAGTCGCTTCTCGCTGGTCTCTGCGGCCACCCCCAGCTCACGGAGTAAATCCGATCACCGGTGATGGCCCCCCTTCTCCCGAAGTTACGGGGGCATTTTGCCGAGTTCCTTAACCATAGTTCACCCGAACGCCTCGGTATTCTCTACCTGACCACCTGAGTCGGTTTAGGGTACGGGCCGCCATGAAACTCGCTAGAGGCTTTTCTCGACAGCATAGGATCATCCACTTCACCACAATCGGCTCGGCATCAGGTCTCAGACTATGTGAGTGGCGGATTTGCCTACCACTCGTCCTACACCCTTACCCCGGGACAACCACCGCCCGGGATGGACTACCTTCCTGCGTCACCCCATCACTCACCTACTGCAGGTCTGGTCCGTCGGCTCCACCACTTTCCATTCCCCGAAGGGTCCGGAACGGCTTCACGGACTTAGCATCGCCTGGTTCAATGTTTGACGCTTCACAGCGGGTACCGGAATATCAACCGGTTATCCATCGACTACGCCTGTCGGCCTCGCCTTAGGTCCCGACTTACCCTGGGCAGATCAGCTTGACCCAGGAACCCTTAGTCAATCGGCGCACACGTTTCTCACGTGTGTATCGCTACTCATGCCTGCATTCTCACTCGTGAACCGTCCACCACTAGCTTCCGCTGCGGCTTCACCCGGCACACGACGCTCCCCTACCCATCCCAGCGGGCGTTGGCCCTATTGCTGAAATGACACGACTTCGGCGGTACGCTTGAGCCCCGCTACATTGTCGGCGCGGAATCACTAGACCAGTGAGCTATTACGCACTCTTTCAAGGGTGGCTGCTTCTAAGCCAACCTCCTGGTTGTCTCTGCGACTCCACATCCTTTCCCACTTAGCGTACGCTTAGGGGCCTTAGTCGATGCTCTGGGCTGTTTCCCTCTCGACCATGGAGCTTATCCCCCACAGTCTCACTGCCGTGCTCTCACTTACCGGCATTCGGAGTTTGGCTAAGGTCAGTAACCCGGTAGGGCCCATCGCCTATCCAGTGCTCTACCTCCGGCAAGAAACACACGACGCTGCACCTAAATGCATTTCGGGGAGAACCAGCTATCACGGAGTTTGATTGGCCTTTCACCCCTAACCACAGGTCATCCCCCAGGTTTTCAACCCTGGTGGGTTCGGTCCTCCACGAAGTCTTACCTCCGCTTCAACCTGCCCATGGCTAGATCACTCCGCTTCGGGTCTTGAGCGCGCTACTGAATCGCCCTATTCGGACTCGCTTTCGCTACGGCTTCCCCACACGGGTTAACCTCGCAACACACCGCAAACTCGCAGGCTCATTCTTCAAAAGGCACGCAGTCACGACGCATTGAGTAAACTCAATGCGCGACGCTCCCACGGCTTGTAGGCACACGGTTTCAGGTACTATTTCACTCCGCTCCCGCGGTACTTTTCACCATTCCCTCACGGTACTATCCGCTATCGGTCACCAGGGAATATTTAGGCTTAGCGGGTGGTCCCGCCAGATTCACACGGGATTTCTCGGGCCCCGTGCTACTTGGGTGTCTCTCAAACGAGCCGTTGATGTTTCGACTACGGGGGTCTTACCCTCTACGCCGGACCTTTCGCATGTCCTTCGCCTACATCAACGGTTTCTGACTCGTCCTGTCGCCGGCAGACGACAGAAGAGAGATCCCACAACCCCGTATACGCAACCCCTGCCGGGTCTCACACGCATACGGTTTGGCCTCATCCGGTTTCGCTCGCCACTACTCCCGGAATCACGGTTGTTTTCTCTTCCTGCGGGTACTGAGATGTTTCACTTCCCCGCGTTCCCTCCACATACCCTATGTGTTCAGGTATGGGTGACAGCCCATGACGACTGCCGGGTTTCCCCATTCGGAAACCCCCGGATCAAAGCCTGGTTGACGACTCCCCGGGGACTATCGTGGCCTCCCACGTCCTTCATCGGTTCCTGGTGCCAAGGCATCCACCGTGCGCCCTTAAAAACTTGGCCACAGATGCTCGCGTCCACTGTGCAGTTCTCAAACAACGACCAACCACCCGTCACACACCACTCACGCGATGTTTTACCGGGGTCGGCACTGAAGGCAGCTTGTTACAGCCGTGCCCTCAGACACCCAACAGCGTGCCCGGCACCGTCGTCACTCGAGGTCAGCTTTCCACGCTCCGAAGGAGCAGTACTTGCAGCCCGAGATGACGGACAGTGCCGAATAATCAACGTTCCACCCTTGAGCAACCACCGTCGAACGTGTGCCGACGTAATGGCCCTGGACCACTGAGCAAGCTCAGCGGCCTAGATGCTCCTTAGAAAGGAGGTGATCCAGCCGCACCTTCCGGTACGGCTACCTTGTTACGACTTCGTCCCAATCGCCAGTCCCACCTTCGACAGCTCCCTCCCCACAAGGGGGTTGGGCCACCGGCTTCGGGTGTTACCGACTTTCGTGACGTGACGGGCGGTGTGTACAAGGCCCGGGAACGTATTCACCGCAGCAATGCTGATCTGCGATTACTAGCAACTCCGACTTCATGGGGTCGAGTTGCAGACCCCAATCCGAACTGAGACCGGCTTTTTGAGATTCGCTCCACCTCACGGTATCGCAGCTCATTGTACCGGCCATTGTAGCACGTGTGCAGCCCAAGACATAAGGGGCATGATGACTTGACGTCGTCCCCACCTTCCTCCGAGTTGACCCCGGCGGTCTCCTGTGAGTCCCCGTCACCCCGAAGGGCACGCTGGCAACACAGGACAAGGGTTGCGCTCGTTGCGGGACTTAACCCAACATCTCACGACACGAGCTGACGACAGCCATGCACCACCTGTACACCGACCACAAGGGGGGCACTATCTCTAATGCTTTCCGGTGTATGTCAAGCCTTGGTAAGGTTCTTCGCGTTGCGTCGAATTAAGCCACATGCTCCGCTGCTTGTGCGGGCCCCCGTCAATTCCTTTGAGTTTTAGCCTTGCGGCCGTACTCCCCAGGCGGGGAACTTAATGCGTTAGCTGCGGCACCGACGACGTGGAATGTCGCCAACACCTAGTTCCCACCGTTTACGGCGTGGACTACCAGGGTATCTAATCCTGTTCGCTCCCCACGCTTTCGCTCCTCAGCGTCAGTAATGGCCCAGAGATCCGCCTTCGCCACCGGTGTTCCTCCTGATATCTGCGCATTTCACCGCTACACCAGGAATTCCGATCTCCCCTACCACACTCTAGCTAGCCCGTATCGAATGCAGACCCGGGGTTAAGCCCCGGGCTTTCACACCCGACGTGACAAGCCGCCTACGAGCTCTTTACGCCCAATAATTCCGGACAACGCTTGCGCCCTACGTATTACCGCGGCTGCTGGCACGTAGTTAGCCGGCGCTTCTTCTGCAGGTACCGTCACTTTCGCTTCTTCCCTGCTGAAAGAGGTTTACAACCCGAAGGCCGTCATCCCTCACGCGGCGTCGCTGCATCAGGCTTTCGCCCATTGTGCAATATTCCCCACTGCTGCCT
Organism: Streptomyces prunicolor; assembly: GCF_045162825.1. Classification (NCBI taxonomy): domain Bacteria; kingdom Bacillati; phylum Actinomycetota; class Actinomycetes; order Kitasatosporales; family Streptomycetaceae; genus Streptomyces; species Streptomyces prunicolor. The sequence continues at coordinate 5,165,193 of NZ_CP108676.1, forward strand.
CCCGTAGGAGTCTGGGCCGTGTCTCAGTCCCAGTGTGGCCGGTCGCCCTCTCAGGCCGGCTACCCGTCGTCGCCTTGGTGAGCCATTACCTCACCAACAAGCTGATAGGCCGCGGGCTCATCCTGCACCGCCGGAGCTTTCAACCCCCACACATGAGTGCAGGAGTATTATCCGGTATTAGACCCCGTTTCCAGGGCTTGTCCCAGAGTGCAGGGCAGATTGCCCACGTGTTACTCACCCGTTCGCCACTAATCCCCACCGAAATGGTTCATCGTTCGACTTGCATGTGTTAAGCACGCCGCCAGCGTTCGTCCTGAGCCAGGATCAAACTCTCCGTGAATGTTTTCCCGTAATCGGGACCACACACACGAGAGCGGAACAGTCAGGCGGAATAAGCCCGACCGTTCACAGCGTCCTCGCTGTATGTTTTCTTCAAAGGAACCTCGTCCCAACCATCAGATGATGACTGGAGACGGGGTATCAACATATCTGGCGTTGATTTTTGGCACGCTGTTGAGTTCTCAAGGAACGGACGCTTCCTTTGTACTCACCCTCTCGGGCTTTCCTCCGGGCTTTTCCCTTCGGTCTTGCGTTTCCGACTCTATCAGACCGTTTCCGGTTCCGATTTCCTCGGTGCTTTCCAGGTTTCCGCTTCCGCGTTTCCCTTTCCGGCGGTTCCGACTCTATCAGATCCTTTCGGGCCTGACTCCCAGTCAGAGTGGGCTGCCATCCCGGCCGTTGGGCCGTTCCGACGTCTCAAACCTTAGCCGATTCCCCCGGCGGAGTTCCAATCGAGGCCCAGTGACCTGATCGAACAACAGCCGAGCCCAAATCGAATTGAATTCGGGCACGCCGAAATCAATCCCGTTGGGAGATCGTGCGGTTGGTTTGGTTTGCCGCTGTCGCGGCGGAGGTGCTGCCGGAGAACCGTTACGGCTCGGCGGCAACCCGAAGAACTTTACGGATCGAGCAGGGGGATGTCAAGCACCCTCTGTCAAGATCTTTTATTCGAGGTCGCTGAGCCGACCGCCGGCATCCGGCTGGGCGTGCTCCACCCTACGCAGCAGGCGGGTCAGGACCTCTCCGAGGACCGTGCGCTCCACCGGGGAGAGGTCCTGGAGGAGGTCCTCCTCGAAGACCGCCGCCATGCGCATCGCCTCCAGCCACTTGCCGCGACCCTCGGGCGTCAGCTCCACGATCACGCGGACGCGGTTCGACTCGTCCCGCGCTCTGGTCACCAGGCCCTCCGCGACCATGCGATCGATCCGGTGGGTCATCGCGGCCGGCGTCAGGCCGAGGCGCTTGGCGAGGTCGCTCGGGCCCATCCGGTAAGGGGCGCCGGCGAGGACGAGGGCCTTGAGGACCTCCCAGTCGGCGCTGCTGATGCCGAGGTTCGCGGTCTGGCGGCCGTACGCGACGTTCATGCGGCGGTTCAGGCGGCCCAGGGCCGAGACGATCTTCTCGACCTGGGGGTCGAGGTCCTTGAACTCGCGCTGGTAGGCGGCGATCTGCTCGTCGAGTGTCGGTTCGCCCATGGACGGCAGTATCGCACGGGGTCGCTTGGCGTTGAAGTCCTTCTAGATGTACTGTTTAGCTTCGAAGTCTTCGGCACTAAGAAGTACCGATGGCGACCAACTACCTGATTGAGGTGACCGTGACCAGGGCGATGGGCGCAGCGATGCGCCGGATCCATGTGGGAAACGCACTCAGCGCGTTCGGGCTCGGCTTCACGGTCCCCTACCTGTACGTCTATGTGGCGCAGGTGCGGGGACTGGGGGCCATGACGGCGGGTCTCGTACTCGCCGTCTTCGCCGTGGCCGCGTTGATCGTGCTGCCGTTCGCCGGGCGGGCCATCGTCCGGCGCGGTCCCCGACCGGTTCTCATCGTCGCCCTGGTTCTGGCCGCCGTAGGGTCCATGAGTCTGGGGCTGGCGGGGAGTGCGACCGCTGTGTTGCTGTCGGCTGCCGCGCTCGGGGCCGGGCAGGCCGTGATGCAGCCGGCGCTCGCCACGATGATCGTGGACTGTTCTACGGCGGACACGCGCTCGCGTGCCTTTGCCATGCAGTTCTTTCTGCAGAACCTCGGGCTCGGTGTCGGCGGGCTCATCGGCGGTCATCTGGTCGACACGACCAGCGCGTCCTCGTTCACGCTGCTCTTCGGGATCGAGTCGGCGATGTTCCTGGTGCTCGCCGGGGTGATGGCGACCGTGCGGATGCCGCATTCGCCGGCCATCGGGGACGCTCCCGCGCAGTCGTCCGCCAAGGGTGCCTGGAAGCAGTTGCTCGGCAACCGGGCCATGGTGCAGCTGAGCGTGCTCGGCTTCGTGCTGTTCTTCGCCTGCTACGGGCAGTTCGAGTCGGGGCTGAGTGCGTATGGGGTTGAGGCCGCCGGTATCTCGACGTCCGCGCTCGGTACGGCGCTGGCCGCCAACACCGCGATGATCGTCGTCGCGCAGTTCGCGGTGCTGAAGTTCGTCGAGCGGCGTCGGCGCTCGCGGGTGATCGCGGCCGTGGGGATGATCTGGGCGCTGGCGTGGGTCACGGCCGGGTTCGCGGGGCTCGGGCATGGGAGTCAGGAGATGGCTACCGCTGCCTTTGTGTCGACGTATGCGCTGTTCGGGCTGGGGGAGGCGATGTTGTCGCCGACCGTCGCTCCCCTTGTCGCCGATCTGGCGCCGGAGGGGATGGCCGGGCAGTACAACTCGGCCTTCGCCCTCGTCAAGCAGCTCGCGTTGGCTGTTGGGCCCGCGGTGGGCGGGCCGCTCGGGGCTTCGCTGCCGGGGGCGTATGTCGTGACGTTCTTCTTGTTCTCGTTGGGGATCAGTCTGCTCGCGGTGAAGCTGGGGCGGCAGTTGACCGCCGTGCAGGATCAGCCTTGGCGGGCGAAGGGGAGTCTGGTCGTCGCTCGCGGGAGTGTCGAGCCGGTAGGAGTCGAGGCGTAGGTCACGCCGGGGCCGTCTTGGGGAGTACGAACTCGCACCAGACGGCCTTGCCGCCGCCCGGGGTGCGGCGGGAGCCCCAGTTCGAGGCGATGGTCGCCACGATCGCGATGCCTCTGCCCGACTCGTCGGCCGGTTCCGCTCGACGGCGGCGGGGGAGGTGGTCGTCGCCGTCCGTGACCTCGACGATGAGGCGGCGGTCGGTGCGGCGCAGGCGTAGGCGCATGGGTGGAGTGCCGTGCTGGAGGCTGTTGGCGACCAGCTCGCTTGCGGCCAGGACGCCGAGGTCGTGGAGTTCGGTCGGGAAGCGCCAGCTGGTGAGGACGCCTGAGGCGAACGCACGCGCGCGTGGGGCCGCTTCCACTCCGCCGAGCAGCTCTAGGGCCGCGTTGCGGAAGAGGTCGCCGGCCGGGCCGGTGCGGGCCGGGTGCTGGAGGACCAGGACGGCGACGTCGTCATCGTGGTCCGCGGTGACGCCGAGGGAGCGGACCAGGCGGTCGCAGACCACTTGGGGGGTGCCGGTGGCGCCGGCCAGGGCGCGCTCCAGGGAGGCGATTCCCTCGTCGAGGTCCTCGTCCCGGCGTTCCACCAGGCCGTCCGTGTAGAGGACCGCCGTAGAGCCGGGGCTGAGGGGGATCGAGCCCGAGGAGTGGATCCAGCCGCCGGTGCCGAGCGGGGGGCCGGTGGGTTCGTCGGCGCGTTGGACCGCGCCCGTCTCGTCGCGGACGAGGATCGGGAGGTGGCCTGCCGAGGCGTAGACCAGGCGGCCCTCGTTCGGGTCGAAGATGGCGTACACGCAGGTGGCGATCTGGTTGGCGTCGATCTCCGTGGCGAGACCGTCCAGGAGCTGGAGTACCTCGTGCGGGGGCAGGTCGAGGCGGGCGTACGCCCTTACCGCCGTGCGGAGTTGGCCCATGACGGCCGCCGCTCGGACGCCTCGGCCCATGACGTCGCCGATGACCAGGGCGGTGCGGCCGCCGCCGAGGGTGATCACGTCGTACCAGTCGCCGCCGACCGCTGCCTCGGTGCCGCCGGGCTGGTAGGTGGCGGCGATGCGGAGGTCGTCGGGTTCTTCGAGTTCCTGGGGGAGCAGGGAGCGCTGGAGCGTCACTGCTGTTTCGCGTTGGCGGCGTTCGCTGGCGCGGAGGCGTTCGGCGGCCTCGGCGTGGTCGGTGACGTCGGTGGCGAAGATCAGGACGCCGCCCTCGGCGCTGTCTGCGCTCTCGGCCACCGGGGTGCAGGTGAACGTGTACGAGCGGCCGCTGGGGGCCTTGCGGGACTTGAGGGTGCGGGGCTTGCCGCTGCGCAGGACCTGGTCGAGGAGCGGGAGCAGGCCGAGTTCGTCGAGCTCTGGGAGGGCCTCGCGGGCCGGTGCGCCCAGTAGGCGGGTGCCGAAGGCGGCGGCGTAGGCGTCGTTGACGTACGCGATGCGCTGGTCGGGGCCGTGCACGAGGGCGACGAGGGCCGGGACGCGGTCGAGGACCTCGCGGACGGGGAGGTCCTCGACGGCGGGGACCGGCGGCGGCTCGTCGGTGAGCTGCTCCGCGCGGGCCGCGGGTACGGAACCTTCTCCCCGCCGGTCCGGGGTGACCGTGTGGTCGGTCCGCGCTGCGGCGCGGCGCTGCGTTCCGGGGAGCCGGGCGCTCCAACGCGTGAAGTTCACGAATCCTTGCCTCGTGTAGATGTCGTCGGCCGGTTCCGGACCCTGCCGGGGGGCCGGGGCCGCGCGGCGGGAGCCGCATATCGGTCGCGGCCCCCGGGGTGCAGCACAGTGGGGAGAGCCTCTTGGGTGGGACGGGAGGGCACGGGCCCGCCCGACGTCGTGGACAAGTCCGGTCCGTGGACCAGTCTGGCAGTGTGGCGGACCCGGTCGATATTCGTCAGACGCCGGGGCCGCCGGTGGAGTTCCTCGGTCCGGTCAGTTCGACCCCTTCGGGTCGTGTGGAGGCTTTCCACCGGCCGCGAGTTCGAACTCCGCCCGTGGATGTTCGAGTGAACCGAGAGAAACGATCTCCCTCTTGAAGAGCCCCGCCAGCGTCCATTCGGCGAGCACACGGGCCTTGCGGTTGAAGGTGGGCACCCTGCTGAGGTGGTAGACGCGGTGCATGAACCAGGCAGGGTAGCCCTTCAGCTTCCGTCCGTAGACCTGCGCGACGCCTTTGTGCAGTCCCAGGGAGGCGACCGAGCCGACGTACTTGTGGGCGTACGTCTGGAGGGGCTCGCCGCGCAGGGAGTGCGCGATGTTGTCGCCGAGGATCTTGGCCTGGCGTACGGCGTGTTGGGCGTTGGGGGCGGTCAGAGTGCCGGGTTCGCCGGCCGTGACGTCGGGGACGGCTGCCGCGTCTCCCGCTGCCCACGCGTGCGTGGCGCCGTCGATCGTCAGCTCCGGGGTGCATTTGAGGCGGCCGTGCGCGTTGAGCGGGAGGTCGGTGGCGGCGAGGACGGGGTGGGGCTTCACGCCGGCCGTCCACACGAGCGTGCGGGTCGGGAAGCGCTGGCCGTCGCTGAGGACGGCGACGCGGTCGGCGCAGGATTCGAGGCGGGTCTCCAGAAGGACCTGGATGTTGCGGCGGCGCAGCTGGGTGACGGTGTAGGTGCCCATCTCCTCGCCGACCTCCGGGAGGATGCGGTTCGTGGCCTCTACGAGGATCCACTTCAGGTCGTCCGCGTCGACGTTGTGGTAGTAGCGCACGGCGTAGCGGGCCATGTCCTCCAGCTCGCCGAGCGCCTCGACACCGGCGTAACCGCCTCCTACGAAGACGAAGGTCAGCGCCGCGTCGCGGATCGCGGGGTCGCGGGTGGAGGAGGCGATGTCCATCTGCTCGATGACGTGGTTGCGCAGGCCGATGGCTTCCTCGACGGTCTTGAAGCCGACGCCGTGCTCGGCGAGACCGGGGATCGGGAGGGTGCGCGCGATCGAGCCGGGGGCCAGGACGAGTTCGTCGTACGCCAACTCCTCGGTGCCGGTGCCCTCTTCCTCGGTGGCGAGGGTGCTGAGGGTCGCGGTGCGCTTGCCGTGGTCGATGGCGGTGGCCTCGCCGATGACGACCCGGCAGCGGTCGAGGACGCGGCGCAGTGGGACGACGACATGGCGGGGGGAGATCGAACCGGCGGCGGCCTCGGGGAGAAACGGCTGATACGTCATGTAAGGGTCGGGGCTGACGACGGTGATCTCGACCTGCCCGCGCTTGATTTCACGTTTCAACTTCTTCTGAAGGCGCAGGGCTGTGTACATCCCGACGTAGCCGCCACCGACAACGAGAATGCGCGCGCGTTCCTTCACCATCCCATGACGCACCCGGCGCTGGAGTTTGTCCACAGCCTCGACAAATTGTGTGACCGGCGGCGGAGGGCGCGCGCGGGCGCCGGAATTGCCGTCGCGGCGAGCAGGTTCGCAGGTCAGTGGGGGTGATGGGGGTGGTGTCCCGGGGTGCAATCGGGGCGTATGCGACCCGTACTCCGATCGGGGGGCGCTCCGTGCGGAACCTGCCCCTTCTGAATTGACCCCCTCTCAACTATGTTCGTGTGTCGACGGGGTGAAGGGGGATGCGCTCAGCGGGTCCGCGAAGAGCGAGGCTCGCGAACCGGGCTTGTCTCACGATGCTCCGGCTGCCGATGGCGGGGAGTCTCCGGGGGGAGACGTCATTAACCGGGGGAACGTGTATGCATATTCAGGATTCGCATTGGACATCCGCGTCAGCCATCGCAACCGGCGGCGCGGTCGGAGCGGCGGGAAACGGACGCGGGGACTCCTCGCGGACGACGCCGTTGCGTGTGGACGCACAGCGCAATCTGGAACACGTGCTGCGGGCGGCGCGTGAGGTCTTCGGCGAGCTGGGTTACGGCGCGCCGATGGAGGACGTGGCGCGACGGGCGCGGGTCGGTGTCGGCACGGTGTACCGGCGCTTCCCGAGCAAGGACGTCCTGGTGCGCCGGATAGCCGAGGAGGAGACTTCCCGGCTGACCGACCAGGCACGTTCGGCGCTCGGCCAGGAGGACGAGCCGTGGTCGGCGCTGTCGCGCTTCCTGCGGACGTCGGTGGCCTCGGGCGCGGGGCGGCTGCTGCCGCCGCAGGTGCTGCGGGTTGGCGTCGCCGATGAGGGTGAGGGTGCTGCCCTCCTCGACGAGGCGCGGGTGCCGCAGCAGCGGACGCAGCCGGGTACGGGTGAACTGCGGCTGGTTCCGGAGGAGTCGGCGGGGTCTTTGGGCTCCGGGGACTACGACGCCGGGGCGACCGCGCTGCTGGAGGTCGTGGGGCAGCTGGTCGATCGGGCGCGGGCTGCGGGGCAGTTGCGGGCGGACGTGTCGGTGTCGGATGTGCTGCTGGTGATCGCTACGGCGGCGCCCTCGTTGCCGGATGCTGCGCAGCAGGCGGCGGCGTCGGCTCGGTTGCTGGATATTTTGTTGGAGGGGTTGCGGTCGCGGCCGTTGTGAGGGTGGCGGGGTGACTCGGCGGTAGGGCGGCGTGACGCGGCCCTCGGTGGTTCGGCGCCCGGTGTTGGTGTGGGCGTCTTCTGGGGGCTGCGCCCCCAGGCCCCCATCGGCCTGAACGGCCTCGTCCTCAAACGCCGGACGGGCTGATTGTGTGGGCCTGCGCCGAAAGGTGCCGGCCGCGCTGAATAATGCCGGCCTGCGTTGAGAGGCGCCGGACGGGCTGATGGCGTGGGCCTGCGGCGAAAAGGTGCCGGACGGGCTGAATTTGCTGGCCTGCGCTGAAAAGTTGCCGGACGGATAGACCGTTCCCGGTGACTCGAATAGGTGACTGTGGGGCGGGGGTGCCTTGGTGCCCCCGCCCCACATGACACCGGGGAACGTTCCGGGCATTTCAGTCATCGTCGTCAACTCCCGTTCCGGGCGCGACAGTTGAGCCTTCCCCGGAGGGGTGAACGCTAGTACTGCGGTGCGGGAAGTCCCCACGGATGAGTGGATGGTCCGTACGACGGGGTCCTGAACAAAAGCCAATATGGCTACGCTGACCCGGTGTTCGGGACTGGTTGGACTGGCTTGGCAGGCGGCGGGGGCTTTCCGCGATGAGCGTTGACGGGCGTGACGAGTCACTGGGTGACGGTGACCCGGAGGCCGGTGGGCTGACCTCACCACAGGTGCCGAGTCAGGGTGGACCCAGTGGTCTCCCCCCGGGTTTCGAACCCGGCGAGGGCAGCGTCCCGCCGCAGCGCGAGGGCAGTGTGCTGCCACCGCCGCTGCCGCCCCGGGAGATGCCGGCGGCCGACGCCTCGCTGATCGAGCGGATGCGTGCCGGTGACGACACGGCGTACGAGGAGTTGTACCGGCGCCATGCGGATGCCGTGCGCCGGTATGCCAGGACTTGTTGCCGGGACGGGCACACCGCCGACGATCTCACCGCCGAGGTCTTCGCCCGCATGTTGCAGGCGGTGCGCGGTGGATCCGGGCCCGAGCACGCCGTACGTGCCTATCTGCTGACCTCCGTCCGACGTGTCGCCGCGAACTGGACGAAGTCGGCGAAGCGGGAGCAACTCGTCGACGACTTCGCGGTGTTCGCCGCGCAGTCCGCGCGGGTGTCGGAAGTGTCGGACGACGACACCATTGACCTGGGCGCCGATGTCCGGGCCATGCACGTGGCCGAGCAGTCGATGGCGATGCAGGCCTTCCGGTCGCTGCCCGAGCGGTGGCAGGCCGTGCTGTGGCACACCGAGGTCGAGGACGAGTCGCCGAGCGAGGTCGCCACGCTCTTCGGGCTCGACGCCAACGGCACGCGCGTGCTGGCCAGTCGGGCCCGCGAGGGTCTCAAGCAGGCCTATCTCCAGGCACACGTCAGCGCCACCCTCACCGACGACGAGGAGTGCGCGCGCTACGCCGACCAGCTCGGCACCTACGCCCGCCGCCGGCTGCGCACGCGTGCCGAACGCGGGCTGCGCAAGCACCTGGAGGAGTGCGCCAAGTGCCGGCTGGCCGCGTTGCAGATCGAGGAGGTCGCCAGCGGTATCCCGGCGGTCGTCCCGATCGCGGTCATCGGCTGGTTCGGCGCCGCCGGGTACGCCAAGGCGGTCGCGCTCGTCGCCGGTGGCGCGGGAGCGGGTGCGGCCGGTGCCGCGGGTGCCGCCGCCGCTGCGAGCGGGAGTTCGTCCGGCGGGGCCGGTGCCGGTGGCGCGGCGGCCTCCGAGGGGCTCGGCGCCCCGGTGAAGGCGGGTATCGCGGCCGGTGTGGTCGCCACGGCGGCAGCGGCGGCGATCGCCCTCGCGCTGGCCGGCAGCACCCACACCCCCGCGAAGAAGCCCGAGGCCAAACCGGCGCCCTCGTCCTCCCCCATCGCCAAGCCCGAGTCGACGCCCCCGACGCCGCCGAAGAAGCAACCGGCCCCGGAACCGGCGGTGTTGAAGCCCGAGCCGACACCCACCCCGACCCCGACACCCACACCCACACCCCGGGCGACACCCACACCGACGCCCAAGTCCACCCCGACCCCGAAACCGACCCCCAGACCCACGCCGACACCCACCCCGACCCCGACGCCCCCACCCGCGCCGACGATCTTCCAGGTCAGCGAACTCTCCTACGACGTCAACGGCGATGGCACCGCCCCGGAGATCCAACTCGGCGAGAGCAGCTGGGTGTGGCAGCGCTACGGCGTCTCGATCGGCGGCACGCGCTACACCCACGGCGCGACCGTGCACGGCCGCTCCTCCGTCACCATCGACCTCAACCGCCAGTGCGTCTCCTACGACGCGACCGTCGGCGTCGACGACATGATGCTGGGGATCGGCAAGGTGTACTTCGCGGTGTACGCCGACGGGGTCCGGCTGTGGCGGTCCGGGGAGATCGACGGCGGGGACCCGGCGGTGCCCGTCCATGTGAACCTCGCCGGGCGCAAGACCGTACGGCTGGTGGTCGAACCGCACAGCTCCTTCGACGACTTGACGCTCGCGGACTGGGCGGAGTCGAAGTTCACGTGCAAGTAGGGCGCTGCGCCAGGGGTTGTGTCGGGTGTTGTGTCGGCAACGGCAGCTCGGCCAACACCTCCTCCATGGTGAGCGTTTCGCCTCGGGCGCGTTCGGCCGCGTAACGCTCGGGGCCCAGTTCGGTGCGGGCCGTGGTCTCGGTGTGCTCGACCCGGGCGCGCTCCGGCATGGGGCGCGGATGGCCGCCGCGTCCATGGTCGGCCGCGGCCAACAGGCGTACCGCGCGCGGTAGTTCGCCGAGTTCCGCGGAGAGCAGCGCCGTCTGGTCCACCAGCATCGCGATCAGCGCGTCGGCGCAGCGCTGCTCCACGGCCTCGCGCAGGGTGGCGGTCATCATGGCCAGCCCGCGCTCCGGGCCGGACTCGGCGGCGATGATCAGGGCGGCGACCGCGTTCAGGCCGGCCCTGAACTGCGGTGGGGGCGTGCCCTTCTCGCTCTCCGCCGAGGCCTGGTCGCTCAACTCCCGTGCGCGGGCGATCTCCCCGCCCTCCAGGGCGATGTGCGCGCGCAACATCAGGACGAACGCGCGGGCGTCCGCCACGCCGTGCCGATCGGACTCCACGGTCGCCTCGTCCAGGCCGGCGAGGGCAGCGTCCCGGTCGCCCTCGCGGAAGGCGAGTTCGGCGAGGCGGGCGATGAGGAACGGGGTCTCGGTGTTGGCGCCGACCTCGTAGGCAAGCTCCAGCGCCTCCTCGTACGCCGTCCTCGCCTCCTCGAAGCGGCCGCGGACCATGGCGGCCTCGCCGACCGCGCTGGACACCTGGGCGCGCACCCAGCGGTCGCCGACGCGTCGGCACAGTGCCTGCAGCGCCTTCAGGTCCTCGTCGATGCCCGCCATGCCGCCCGGCGAGTCGACGAGCAGGTGGGTGCGGAACATCAGCATGACGGCGTTCTCCCAGTCGCCGCCGTGGGCACGGGCGTTGACGACCGCCGCCTCCATCGCGGGCCGGATGTCCATCGACTCGGTGAGGAAGTAGGCGGTGAGCGGCCAGATGAGTCCCGGCATACGGGCCGACTGTGGGCCACCTGCGGCGAAGTAGCCCTGGATCAGGTTCATGTACTGCCGCATGCGCTCGTCCAGCAGGCCGTCCGCCGTCCGGCCCAGGAGCTCGGACTCGGCCCTGAGGAAGAGGTTCAGGAGCCGGAGGTCCATCCGCCGGGTGTGCAGGGGGTGTCGGGCGTCCGCCTCCGGGTCGGCGACGTAGGCCTCGTACGGATCCTGGGCGGATCCGGCCGGTGTGGCCAGGGCGAGGACGCGGATCACCCATTCCGCGCCCTCGGTGCGGTAGTTGCGCAGCCACCAGAACCAGCCGACGGCCAGGGCCAGGGCGCCCGCCTCCGCCTCGTCGCGCGCGGCGACGGAACGGGCCAGGGCCGCCCGGATGTTGTCGAGCTCGGTCTCCAGGCGGGCGATCCACGGGAGTTGGTCCCCGGAGCGGAGCAGCGGCTCGGCCCGCTCGACGAGGGCGAGCACCCACGCGCGGTGCCGGCGCTCGGCCGCGGCGCGCAGTTCGGGGGTCTCGGCCGCGCGCTCCACGGCGTACTCGTGGATGGTCTCCAGCGTGCGGTAGCGCATGCCCCCGTCCGTGTCCCCCGGGGTGGCCACGATCAGGGACTTGTCGACCAGGGAGCCGATGAGGTGGGCCGCGGGGCCGGTGCACACGGCCTCGGCTGCCGCGAGGTCCCAGCCGCCGGCGAACACGGAGACCTCGCGCAGCACCGTCCGCTCCGGCTCGTCGAGCAGCTCCCAGGACCAGTCGACGACGGCACGCAGGGTCTGCTGGCGGGGCAGGACCGTGCGGCTTCCGGAGGTGAGGAGGCGGAAGCGGTCGTCGAGGCGGTCGGCGATCTGGCGCGGGGTGAGCAACCGGAGCCGGGCGGCGGCCAGTTCGATGGCCAGGGGCAGGCCGTCCAGGCGGCGGCAGATCTCCGCGACCGCCTCCGTGTCCTGGAGCACGGTCTTCGCGTCGGGGCGGACGGCGGTGGCGCGCTCCGTGAACAGGCGGTGCGCCTGGTCGGGGACGAGGGGCTCGACCGGGCGCACGGACTCGCCGGGGACGCCCAGGGGTTCACGGCTGGTGGCGAGGATCGTGAGCCCCGGGCAGCGGGTCAGGAGGGTTTCGGCGAGGTCGGCCACCGCGCCGATGACATGTTCGCAGTTGTCAAGGATCAGGAGTCGGCCGCGCGAGGCGCAGTACTCCACCAGCAGGGCGACCGGGTCGTCCTGCGTGGTCATCAACTCGGTGGTCACGAACGCGGTCTCGCGCAGACCGAGGGCACTGACCACCGCGCCCGGCACCGCCTCCGGCCGATCGAGCCGGGCCAGCTCGACCAGCCACGCCTGCGGGAGCCCGGCGGCGGCTTCCTCGGCGAGACGGGTCTTTCCGGAGCCGCCCGGTCCGGTGAGCGTGACCAGGCGGGCCCTGTGCAATTCGGAACGGATGGCGGCGATCTCGGGTTCCCGGCCCACGAAAGAGGTAAGCCGTGGACGCAGGTTGCCGTTGCGTTCGAGCCGCCCGGGGGCAGCGGGCGCCGTGCTCGCCGGTGCCGTCGAGGTGAGCAACTCCGCGTGCAGGGCGCGGAGTTCCGGCCCCGGGTCGGTGCCCAGTCCCTCGGCGAGTGCGCGCCGGGCGGCGTCGTACGCGGCGAGGGCGTCGGCCCCGCGGCCCGCATCGCGCAGGGCGCGGATGAGGAGCGCGTGCAGCGGTTCGTCGTAGGGGTGCGCCGCGGTCAGTTCCTTCAGTTCCGGTACGGCGTCGGTGGCGCGGCCGAGCAGCAGGTCGGCCTCGATCCGCGCGCGGGTCGCCTCCTGGCGCAGCGCGTCCGGGCGGGCGGCGGCGGATCGGTCGGGGAGGTCGGCGAGTGCGGGGCCGCGCCACAGGGCGAGCGCGTCGGCGAGGTCGCGGGCGGCGGTGGTCGCGTCGCCCCGGTCGAGGGCGGCCGTGCCCCTGCGGGTGAGGTGTTCGAAGACGAACAGGTCCACGTCGTCCCGGGTCGCCGTGAGGCGGTAGCCGCCGGGGTCGGAGGCGATCGCCTCTTTACCGAGGGTGCGGCGGAGGCGGCCGACCAGGGCCTGGAGGGCGGCCGGGGCGTCCTGGGGAGGTTCCTCCGCCCACACCTCGTCGATCAGGGTGCCGGAGGGGACGACCCGGCCCGGGTGCAGGGCTAGCGCGGCGAGCAGGGCGCGGATGCGCGCACCGCCGAGGGGTACGCCGGTGCCGTGTTCGTCTTCCGCCCGGGTGTTGCCCAGGATTTTGTACCGCACCGGGTCATTGTCGCCGGGTGGGTGGGGTGGGGGCACGGGGTTTCGCGGCGGGGCGGGCGGTTGGGGTGGTTGGGGGGTGTGCTGAAGGGGGCGGTTCGGGGTGTGCACGGCGTCGACGGGCGATTGGAGCCCCAGGGATCCTGAACTGGCGGACAGGTTGTTGGTCGGCTGCGGCTGCGTCGTGGCTGGTCGCGCAGTTCCCCGCGCCCCTTTAGGGCGCTCACGCCTGCGTAGATCTGCCATCCTCGCCGCCCGTTCCCGCTCGCGATGGTCCCCGCCGGAACCTCCGGAGCCCCCGGGCTCAGCGTGCCCCGCTCACGCCACCCCCGCTCACCCGCCGGAGGCCAACGCCCCCCGCTGCGGTCGAATCCCCTCCGGCACCGCACGCGCGCGTGCAGGTGTCCCCGTCCAGCAGGTGCCCCGGCGGGCCAGCAACCGGCCCAGCCACAGTTCCAGGGACACCAAGTCCGCGAGGCCGTCCAGGGGCAGTGGCTCGCCCTGGGCCGCCGCGCGCAGGGCCTTGCGGACGACGCGCGCCTCCACCAGGCCCGCCTGCGCGAGCAGCGGCGTGGCGAACAGGTCCATCAGGGGGTCCGCGGCGACCCGTAGACCCTTGCGGGCCGCGGCTGCCGCCGAGGCGTGGGAGGGGGCGCCCCAGCCGGGCGGGAGGTCGCCTACGCCCGCGCCCTCCAGGACCGTGCGGAGGATGGCCGCGCGGGCGCCCGGCTGGACCCGTAGCGCCTCGGGGAGGGAGCGGCAGGCGCGGACCACCTGGTTGTCGAGGAAGGGCGTGTGCAGGCGCTGGGAGCGGATCTCGGCGGCCTGTTCCAGGATGCGGAGGTCGTTGGCGTGGCGGGCGAGGGCCGCACGCGCGCGGAAGTCGCCGGGGCGCTGGCCGGGGCCGCTGCCCTGGCGGCTGGGGGCGCTCTGCAGGCGAACCGATACTTCAGCCAGGGCCTCGCCGGTCAGCCAGCGTGCGGCGGGGCCCGGTCTGGCCCAGGTGAGGGCGGCGAGGGAGGCACCTACGGCGCCGCCGGGCTCGTCGAAACGCTGGTTCATCAAGCGGTCCGCGAGGACTTCGAGTCCCGCGCCGTAGGGCGTACGGGCGAGGCGGCGGGCCGCGCCATAGACACGCCCCGGGACCATCACCGAACCGTCCGCCTTCGCCAACGCGGCCACCGGGCGCACCAGATGGCGCCGTTTGCGGTCCATCAGGAGGTCGGCGAGGCGGGCCGGGTGGGCGTCCAGGACCTGGCGGGCGCCGTAGCCGGTGAAGTGGTCGGCGCTGCCCGCGGCGAGGCGGGCGCGGTGGCGGGCGGCGGTGATCAGGGAGGGGCCGGGTTCGTCGGTGAGGGGGCCGTCGAGTTCGGCGTACGGCAGGACGTCCTCGTTGCCGGTCACCACTACGTGGTGCAGACGCGGGTTGGCCGCGAGGGTGCCCGCGCGCTCCACCTCGGACTCGCGCCCGGGGACGGCGAGATCGTTGAACGTGACGGCCAGGAGGCGTTCACCCGCGCCGGTGCCGTGGCCGAGGACCGTGCCCGGTGCTCCCGGTAGCCCTGCGGCGAGCAGGGCCAGCGTCCCGGAGGCGGGCCCCCCGGAGAGGTCGGCCCCGATCCCGGGAACGGGCATCCCGCGCGCGGCACGCCGTTCTGCGGGCCCCATGCCGGGAACGGGCCCCGGGTCTATGTCGGGGACGTGGCGGGGAGCGGAGAGACGCACACGGACAGCGTCGACGAGCGCGTCCCGTACGGCGTCCACCGCGCTGTCCGGGTCGACGGCCGCCGCCGCGACCGCGAGGGAGGCCACCGGCTCGTACCCGGCGATCTCACGCGCCCCGGCGCGCAGCACCAGCGCATGCCCCGGCGGAATGCGCCGTACCCCGTCGTAGGGCGTCGAGTCGTGCAGCGCGGCGGGGACGTCCGGGGCGGCGAGCAGCGCAGCGAGGTGGCCGAAGTCGAGGTTGGCCTCGATGAGGTCGGCGAGCGGGAGCGCGGCCGTGGAGTAGGCCGTACCGCCAGCCCAGGGGGTGTAGAACACCGGCTTGGCGCCCGCGAGATCGCCGCTGACCATGGTGCGGCGGCCGACCTTGACGACCGCCGTGTAACTGCCGGACCAGGCCGTCAGATGCCTAAGTGCCCCTCCGCGCGCGGAGAACAGGCTCAGCCGCAGCTCCTCGTCGGAGGCGCCGCACGTACCGAGGACCGCGATCCGGGTCTCGGCGTCGACCTTCACGACGCGCACCTCGTCGGGCCGCCAGTCGCCGACCGCCCACAGCGGATCCGGGTCGCCCCACAGGAGTTGGGACCCCACCGGGTGCACCGTCTCACCGTCGAGTCCCGTCGCCCCCGCGGAACCGATCGCGGCGGCTCCAGCGGCGGTACTGCTCCATCCCACCAACCACCGCATCGACGCCTCCACAGGCTGTGGACAACCAGTGCACCGCACGAACTGGGCACCATGCTGCCATGAAGGACGCCTTCCGGAGGGCCGGAGAAGCCGCTTGAGATCGCGTGAAGACGCCCTGGACGAGGGACAACCGGACAACCATGACCCTACGTCCGCGACGCGAATGCGCCCCCGATACGCTCCCCCAAAACACCTAACGCGCCCTCAACTCCCGTGGTAGGAGCGGTATTCGACGCGGAGAGGCGGGGGCGATTTTCGGCCAAATCGGCTTTACGGGCACAGGCTCGCGCACGCTCCGTACATGCCGTGCGCACCGCCTCGCACCGCGCACAGTCCGGGAGGCGGAGTACGCCTCCCGGACCGGTCCGCCGCCCGCGGGGATGTAGGCGGCGGTGTCCCCCAGCCCACTGGATCCAGTACAGCGGGCCGACCCACGCACTATCTATCGAAGCGCTCCCGCGATGGCCGGAGAAGAGCGCACACACGGGCGCACGGCCACACGACGGGGGCACGTCGCAACCCTGCGTGCAAACCCCGCACTCGCGTACGGACCACAATCCCGCCAACCGGAACAATGCCCCTTAACGCTTGGGATGCGGCGAACTACGCTGGGTTTACGAATGCCGCATGGTTATGCCAGCGCGGCAGCCGTCTGTGTCGAGGGGTGGCGCATGTCCAGGGAGCAACGCGGGCCGAACGAAAAACTCGGCACCGTTCTCGCCCTCGCGGGAATCAGCAACGCAGGACTCGCGCGTCGCGTCAACGATCTTGGCGCTCAACGCGGGTTGACACTTCGCTACGACAAGACGTCGGTGGCGCGCTGGGTGTCGAAGGGAATGGTGCCCCAGGGCGCCGCCCCGCACCTCATCGCGGCCGCCATCGGCCAGAAGCTCGGCCGCCCGGTGCCGCTCCACGAGATCGGCCTGGCGGACGCGGATCCCGCACCGGAGGTGGGCCTCGCCTTCCCCCGGGACGTCGGCCAAGCCGTGCGTTCCGCAACGGAGTTGTACCGGCTCGACCTCGCCGGCCGCCGGGCCGGCTCCGGCGGCATCTGGCAGTCCCTCGCGGGCTCGTTCGCAGTCAGCGCATACGCAACGCCCGCCTCACGCTGGCTGATAACCCCGGCCGACAGTTCGGTGGCCCGGGAGGCGAACTCCGCGGAGAGCTCCGGGACACCGCTCAAAGTCGGCCACAGCGATGTGCAGAAGCTGCGGGAGGCCGCGGAGGACGCGAGGCGCTGGGACTCCAAGTACGGCGGCGGTGACTGGCGTTCGTCCATGGTGCCCGAGTGTCTGCGGGTGGAGGCGGCGCCGCTGCTGCTCGGCTCGTACTCGGACGAGGTCGGCAGAGCGCTGTTCGGCGCGAGTGCCGAACTGACCCGGCTCGCCGGGTGGATGGCCTTCGACACCGGGCAACAGGAGGCGGCGCAGCGGTACTACATCCAGGCGTTGCGCCTCGCCCGCGCGGCGGCGGATGTGCCGTTGGGGGGCTATGTGTTGGCCTCGATGTCGTTGCAGGCGACCTATCGGGGCTTCGGTGACGAAGGTGTCGACCTCGCGCAGGCGGCGCTGGAGCGCAATCGCGGGCTTGCCACGGCCCGGACGATGAGCTTCTTCCGGCTTGTCGAGGCGCGGTCCCATGCGAAGGCGGGGGATGCGCAGGCCGCCGGGGCGGCGCTGAAGGCTGCCGAGGGGTGGCTCGAGCGGTCCCGGGAGGGGGACAACGATCCGTCCTGGCTGGGCTTTTACTCCTACGACCGGTTCGCGGCCGACGCTGCCGAGTGCTACCGGGACTTGAAGGCTCCGCGGCAGGTTCGTCGGTTCACCGAGCAGGCGTTGTCGAAGCCGACGGAGGAGTTTGTGCGGTCGCACGGGCTTCGGCTGGTCGTCTCTGCGGTGGCCGAGTTGGAGTCGGGGAATCTTGATGCGGCTTGTGAGCAGGGGGTGCGGGCGGTGGAGGTTGCCGGGCGTATCTCGTCTGCTCGGACTACCGAGTACGTGAAGGATCTTCTGCACCGGTTGGAGCCTTACGGGGATGAGCCGCGGGTTGTTGAGCTGCGGGAGAGGGCTCGGCCGTTGTTGATGGCGCCCGCCTAGGGATTTGCCTGGCTTGTGTTGTCTTGCGGGTGCGGGGGCGTCGTGGCTGGTCGCGCCCACGCGGCGGAGCCGCAAATGTCACAGCCCCGCGCCCCTTAGGTGAGCTGCCCTTCCCGGGGTTTGAAGGCATTGTCAGTGGTGCAGTGCACTATCGAAGCCGGGAGGTGGTGCACGTGCGGGCTGGGGTCGGGTACGACTGTGACGTGCTCGTGGTCGGTGGCGGGATTGTGGGGCTGTCTACGGCGTATGCGATCACGCGTGCCGCGCCGGGCACGCGGGTCACCGTGCTGGAGAAGGAGGCCGGGCCCGCCCGGCACCAGACGGGGCGGAACAGCGGAGTCATCCACAGCGGGATCTACTACCGGCCCGGGTCGCTCAAGGCGCGGTATGCGGTGCGCGGGGCTGCCGAGATGGTCAAGTTCTGTGCGGAGTACGGGGTTTCGCATGCCGTCACCGGGAAGCTGATCGTCGCCACCGAGCGCGCCGAGCTGCCTCGCCTGCACGCGCTCGTGCAGCGCGGGCGGGAGAACGGTATTCCGGTAAGGGAGTTGGGCGCCGCGCAGATCGCCGAGTACGAACCGGAGGTGCGTGGCCTCGCCGCCATACACGTCGGGACGACCGGGATCTGCGACTACACCGCGGTCGCCCGGCACCTCGCGGACGCCTCCGGCGCGGAGATCCGCTACGGCGCGCGGGTCGCCCACATCGACCGGCGCCCGGAGCGCGGGGTCGCCGTCCGCACGGTGACCGCGACCGGCGGTGACGTGGTCCGCGCCCGTGTGCTGGTCAACTGCGCCGGCCTGCACTGCGACGAGGTGGCCCGCCTCACCGGCGACGACCCGGAGATGCGCATCGTCCCGTTCCGCGGCGAGTACTACACCCTCACCCGACCCGAGCTGGTCCGGGGCCTGGTGTACCCGGTCCCCGACCCGGCGTTCCCGTTCCTCGGCGTCCACCTCACGCGCGGCATCGACGGCAGCGTGCACCTCGGCCCGAACGCGGTACCGGCCCTGGCCCGCGAGGGCTACGACTGGGGGGTCGTGCGCCCCCAGGAGATCGCCGCGACAGCAACCTGGCCCGGCACCTGGCACATGGCCCGACAGCACTGGCGCTACGGGGTGGGGGAACTCCGGCGGTCCATCTCCAAGAGCGCGTTCACAGGAGCCGTACAACGTCTCCTTCCAGCGGTGACCCCGGACGACCTGGTCCCCTCACCGGCCGGGGTACGGGCGCAGGCAGTACTGCGGGACGGCACCCTCGTAGACGACTTCCTGATCAAGGAGGGCCCGCGGTCCGTGCATGTGCTGAACGCGCCCTCGCCCGCGGCAACCGCCTCGCTGCCGATCGGGCGGGAGGTAGCCCGCCGAGCCTTGGCAGTACTGCACCAGGACCGACAGCCACTCAAAACCCCCGGCAGGGCAACCCCCTAGGGGCGCGGGGCTGTATCGATATGCGGCTCCGCCGCGTGGGCGCGACCAGCCCCCACGCACTCGCACTCGCACTCGCACTCGCACTCGCACTCGCACTCGCACTCGCACTCGCACTCGCACTCGCACTCGCACTCGCACTCGCCAGACAACACAAGCCACGCAGACGCAAAGGCGCCCGCCCAGTAAAATCACCGCATTGTGTCTGACTCCACCAACACCCCCGCCGCCCCCACCGAGCCCGCGCAGCGAACCCGGCCCAAGGGCGAACCCCGTTTCCCCGACGGGCCGACGCCCGACCCCGCCGGCTCCCACTTCGAGCGCCGCATCCGAAGCTTCCAGCCCCGCAGAAGCCGGGTGACAGCCGGCCAAGCGGACTCCCTGGAACGCCTGTGGCCCAAGTGGGGCCTGGACATCGACGGCCAACGGAACCTCGACCTCTCCGAGTTGTTCGGGAACAACAACCCGGTGGTGTTGGAGATCGGCTTCGGAATGGGTGAGGCGACCGTACAGATGGCCGCCGCGGCCCCGGCGACGAACATCCTCGCCGCCGACGTACACACCCCGGGCCAGGGCAACCTCCTGGGCCTCGCCGACCACCACGGCCTGTCCAACATCCGGGTCGCCAACGGGGACGCGATCATCCTGCTCCGCGAGATGCTCGCCCCGGACTCGCTCGACGGACTGCGCGTGTACTTCCCGGACCCCTGGCCCAAGAAGCGGCACCACAAACGCCGCCTGATCCAACCGGAGTTCCTCACCCTCGCCGCGACCCGGCTCAAGCCCGGGGCGACCGTGCACTGCGCGACCGACTGGGAGCCGTACGCGGAGCAGATGCTCGAAGTGCTGGACGCGCATCCGGAATTCGAGAACAGCCAACCTGAGGGCGGTTTTGCGCCCCGTCCGGAGTTCCGGCCGCTGACCCGTTTCGAGGGCCAGGGACTGGACAAGGGTCATGTCGTGAACGATCTGCTCTTCCGTCGCGTACCCCACGACGACCAGACGACGACCAGCACTGACGACCAGCGCTGACGCCAGGCTCCCTCGCGGGCCGTGCCCTTACCTCGTTAGGGTCGATGCCGTGGCCACGTTTCCGCTCCACCCCCCGCACCCCGGCCACCCCGCCGGTGGTGTGTCCGGGCACGGGCCGCGGGAGCGGTGGTGGCAGCGGAAGTGGGTCCGTTACGGCGGGCTGATCGCCCTGCTCACGCTCTCCGGGCTCGTCATCCTCGCGCTGGTCCGCCAACAGACCGGTACGGAAGGGTTCTTGGTGGGCCTCGGGCTCGCCGTACTCCCCGTACCCCTCCTCGTCGCCGCCTTCCGCTGGCTGGACCGCGTCGACCCCGGGCCCTGGCGGAACCTGCTCTTCTCCTTCGCGTGGGGCGCCTGCGCCGCGGCCCTGATAGCGATCGTCGCCAACAGCTTCGCGACCAGGTGGATAGCGACGACCACCGCCGACCCGACCAGCGCGGACACCCTCGGCGCGACCGTCATAGCGCCGATCGTCGAGGAGTCGGCGAAAGCCGCGGCCGTACTCCTCGTCTTCCTGTTCCGCAGACGGGACTTCACCGGGATCGTCGACGGGGTGGTGATCGCCGGGGTCACCGCCACCGGCTTCGCGTTCACCGAGAACATCCTCTACCTCGGCACCGCCTTCGGCACCGACCAGCTCACCGGCGACCGCGGCTTCACCTCCGTCACCGCGGCGACCTTCTTCGTGCGCATCGTCATGTCCCCCTTCGCGCACCCCCTGTTCACCGTCCTCACCGGCATCGGCTTCGGCATCGCCGCGCTCTCCCCCGACCGCCACCACATCCGCCGCGTCCTGGTCCCGCTGACCGGCCTGCTCCTCGCGATGGGCATGCACGCGATCTGGAACGGCTCCTCGACCTTCGGCCAGTACGGCTTCTTCGAGGTCTACGGCCTCTTCATGGTCCCCATGTTCGGCCTGCTGACCTGGCTCGCGGTCTGGACCCGGCAACGCGAACTGCGCACCGTGCGCGAGGAGTTGCCCGTCTACGTCTACGCGGGCTGGCTGACCCCGGCCGAACCGTTTGTGCTCGGCTCGATGAAGGCACGGCGGCTGGCCCGCGACTACGCCCGCCACCACCTCGGCAGACCGGCGGGCCGCTCGGTCGCCCAGTACGAGGCCTACGCGACCTCCCTGGCGTTCCTACGACACCGGGCCGGGCGGGGTCGCGCCGGCGCCGACTTCGTCGTACGGGAAAGGGAGTTGCTGCACGAGCTGTGGCTGCGGCGGGAGGTGGCGCGGCCCGCGCTGGACTTCGCGGCGCGGCGGACGGCGCCGCCGGTACCGGTGGTGGTGCCGCCGTGGCCGCCGGTGTACGGGTCGTACGGGACTCCCCTGTACAACCCGTACCGGTCATAGCTCCAAGGACAGCTACGCCGACGCCTGCGTGAGGCGGGCGATCTCCGCGTCCGTCAGCTCCAGTTCGGCCACGCCCAGCAGTGCGGGGAGTTGCTCGACCGTGCGGGCGGAGGCGATCGGGGCCGCGACCGTGGGCTGGGCGGCGAGCCAGGCGAGGGCCACCGTGGCGACCGGGGCGTCATGGGCCTGGGCGACCTCGTCGAGGGCGGTCAGCACCTGCTGGCCGCGCTCCGATTCGAGGTACTGCGCCGCGCGCCCGGCCCGCGGGCTGTCGACCGTCGTACCGGGGCGGTACTTGCCGGTGAGGAAGCCGGCCGCCAGCGAGAAGTAGGGGAGGGCCGACAGTCCGCCGCGTTCGGCGACGTCCCGCAGCTCGCCCTCGTAGGTGTCGCGCGAGACCAGGTTGTAGTGGGGCTGGATGGCGACATAGCGCGCCAGGCCCTCGCGGTCGGAGAAGTCGAGGGACGCCTGGAGTCGCTCCGGCGAGATGTTGGAGGCGGCGATGTGCCGCACCTTGCCCGCCTTGACCAGTTCGTCGAGCGTGCCGACGATCTCCTCGACCGGCACTTCCTCCTTGTCGAAGTGCGGGTAGTACAGGTCGATGTAGTCGGTGCCCAGGCGGCGCAGGGAGGCGTCGGCCGCGGCCTTGATGTTGGCGGCGGACAGACCGAGGTAGTCGGGGTGCTGGCTGACCTTGGTGGCGATCACGACGTCGGCACGGTTGCCGCGGGACTTGAGCCACTTGCCGATGACGGTCTCGGACTCACCGCCCTTGTTGCCCTCGATCCACGCCGTGTACGAGTCGGCGGTGTCGACGAAGTTGCCCCCGGCGGCGGTGTAGGCGTCGAGCACGGCGAAGGAGGCCGCCTCGTCGGCGGTCCAGCCGAAGACGTTGCCGCCGAGGTTCAGCGGGAAGATTTCAAGGTCGGACCGGCCCAGCTTGCGAAGAGAAGTCATGCTCCACGTCAACCGCCGGACCGGAACCGGATATTCCAGACCCTTGAGGCCCTTAAGGGTTGAGGCCCTTGCTGCGCAGCCAGGGCGCCGGGTCGCTCGCGGTGGCGGCGCCGTTGATGTGCACCTCCAGGTGGAGGTGCGGTCCGGTCACGTTGCCGGTGGCACCCACGCGGCCGATGACCTCACCGGTGGAGACCTTCTGCCCGACGCTGACGTTGATCGAGGACTGGTGGCAGAACCACAGCTCGGTGCCGTCGTCGAGGGTGAGGATCGTGCGGTACCCGTACGACCCTGCCCAGCCCGCCTCGGTGACCGTGCCGCTGTGGATCGCCTTGATCAGCGTGCCGGTGGGAGCGGCGAAGTCGAGACCCGTGTGGTACCCGGAGGACCACATCGAGCCGGCCTGGCCGAAGGTGCCGGTGATCGTGTACGAGCCGACCGGCAGCGTGTACTGCTTGGCCAGCGCGGCGAGCTTCGCGGCCTCGGCCTTCTTCTTGGCGGCGGCCTCCGCGGCCTTCTTCGCGTCGGCGGCCTTCTTCGCCGCGTCCTTCTCGGCCTTGGCGGCGGCGTCGTCGACCTGCTTGGCGACGGCGGCCTCGACGGCCGCCTTCGACTTGCCGTCGACCTGGAGCTGCTGCAACTCGGCCTGCTCCATGATCCGGTTGCGCAGCAACTCGCCCGCGTCCGAGGCGCCCTTGGCGGTCTCGGTCCTGCTGACGCCGACGCTGCTGAGCGCGGTCGCGGAACCCTTGGGGGTGCTGGAGGAGTCGTCCAGCAGATGACCCACGGAGGGCAGGTCGGGCATGGAGATCGAGACCGGCGGCTTGCCGGTGTTGGCGCTCGCCATACCGCCCGCGCTGACGGCGGCTATGACACCGACGCCCAGGACGGTGGAGCTGCGGGCGAATCCCCCGCCACCACGCTGCTTGGCGACACGGTGCTTGCCGCGGTTGGGAGCAACGGTCTCCGCGCTGGGATTCCACTCCTCCCAGGGGCCCTCGTCGGGGCGGTAACCGCCGTAGACGACAGGGGCTTCTGGGGCAGCCTGGTTGGACGCCACGTGGGCGTGCTCCTTTCCTTCCTTCTCGCCTACCGGGTTAGCTGACGGGTTCGGAGCAGGAAGGTCTCCTACGCGCGTAAACCGGCCGTGTTTCCACGGCAGTCGACGAGCGATTCACCCCAAGTGGTGGTTCCCCGGTTCCCTTTCAGGATTCGGCGCGTGCGCACGGAGCCATCTCTAGTGACGGCTGGGACGACCGCGCTGCGTTATCGAACGTTAATAGACACGGGCGCCCGTTTCCAAGCTGTTCGGCTTGATCATTAACCTTTCCTTGCTGGACGAACGGCCCACCACCGGCGAAAAACGGGCGAGTTGGCCAAGTCTCAGGATTCCCACAGGTATTGACGGTGTATCAGTTGTTATGCGGAGGGCGCTCGACCGGTCACGGCCCGTGATATCCGGTCAGGGATGGCGTACGGCGATCATCGCCATGTCGTCCGTCATCCAGCCCCCGGAGTACCGGCGCGCCTCCCTGGCGAGGATGCCGAGCAACGCCGCGGGGGTACGGAAGGTCCGGCCGGCCAGCCGCTCCCCGGGGTCGTAGAAGACACCGCGGGAGTCGCGCGCCTCGGACAGGCCGTCGGTGTACACGAGGAGGGTGGCCCCGCCCGGGAACGCGAACTCCTCGGCGCGGTCGGGCCAGACCCCCAACTCGCCCATTCCCAGGGGCAGTGCGGGCTCCTGGACCTGCAACGTGCTTACGGTGCCGTCCTCGTGCAGGAGCAGCGGCGGCGGGTGTCCCCGGTCGACGATCCGTACGACGCCGTCGCCGTGCGGGAGTTCGGCGAGGACGGCCGTGGTGAACCCCTCGAACGCGTCGAGCCCGTCGCGCCGGGTGCCCTCGCGCGCCAGCGCCCGCTCCAGCCGCTGCGCGACCGCCTCCAGGGTGGCCTCCTGCTCGGCGGCCTCCCGGAACGCCCCGATGACCACGGCGACGGCGGCGACCGCGCCCATGCCCTTGCCGCGCACATCGCCGACGACCAGCCGTACGCCGTGCGGGGTGTCCTGCACCGCGTACAGGTCGCCACCGATGAACGCGCCCTCCTGCGCCGCCTCGTACCGTGCCGCGATCTCGAACCCGCCGATCCGCTCGGCCGGTTCGGGCAGTACGGCCCGCTGGGCGGCCTCGGCGATCTCGCGCGCGGAGGCGAGCTGTTCGCTGCCGCGGCGGACCAGGACGTTGATCAGGACGGCCAGGACGGCGACCGTCGCGACGGTGGCCGCCTCGGTGATCGCGCCGGTGTGAAGGACTATGCCGAGCCTGAGGTGGATCGCGAGGACGACGGCGACGGAGGCCAGGCCGGTGAGCACGGTGCCGCGCCGCGAGTAGAGCGGGGCGGCGACCAGCGGGGCAGCGGTGAAGAACGGGGCCGCGGTGAAGTCCTGCGGGGTGAGGTAGTCGTAGAACGCCCCGCCGATCAGCAGCAGCGCGGGGAGTCGGCGGACGACGGCGCGGGCGTACGAGATCCGCCGGCCCTCGCCCTCGGGGTGGGGTGCCGGGTAGGCGCCGAGGCCGGGGTCGGGCGTGGGATCGCCGGGGAGGCGCCCGCCGGCTCGCACGTACGGACCCTCCTCCACGCGTCCAGGTTTCCCCGGGCGGGGGCGGACGGCGAGTGGTGTGGGCCGACCGGATGAAGAGGCCGGAGGTGGCCCGGAGGCAAAGGTGGTGAAGGAGGCCCCGCGGATGGCGTATGGTTGGGAACACAACGGCGCGGGGTGGAGCAGCTCGGTAGCTCGCTGGGCTCATAACCCAGAGGTCGCAGGTTCAAATCCTGTCCCCGCTACTCAAGGCCGAAGGCCGGAATCCAGAAATGGGTTCCGGCCTTCGGTGTTTCCGGCTGACTTCGATCAGCGGTGTTCTCGGTGACTTCAGTCCGCGGTGTTCCCGGCGTGCGTGAGGGTCTCCCAGGAGACGAAGAGGTCGTCGCTGCCGGCCGGCCGGGTGGACTCGGCGAGCTTGTGCGCGGCGGGCACCTTCACGCCGAGCCGGCCCTCCAGGTGGTTGACGGCGACCTCCAGGTCGGGGCCCATGTTCCGGTCGACCTTGCCGCCGCACAGCCAGGCGGGCGCGGGCTCGCCGAGCTGGTAGCGGGCGTGGAATTCGAGGGCCGCTTTGAGCCGGTCCTTGACCCCGTCGTAGAGGTCGACGCCCTGGTGCCAGGCGGTCTCGGCGATGTGCGCGGTCGCGGCCAGCGAATACCCGACGTGCTTGAAGTTTCGGCACGTCTCCTGCGCGACGCCGTCCTTGAAGGTCGTCTGCTTGAACCAGTACGTCGTCAGCTTCTGCGGTGTGGTGAGCTTCGAACCCACCGGGGTGAGCGGCACCTTGCCGTCCTTGGCGAGGTAGAAGTAGGCGGGCACGCGGTCGCGGAAGCGTTTGACGGCCGCGTCGAAGGCCTTGTGGTCGTCGAGGAACACGGCGATGCCGATCGCCGCGTCCGTCATCGCGAGGTCCCAGTTGCCGTTGTAGTCCGGGAGGTCCTTGGTGACTTCCGGCTCGTAGGCGGTACGCAGCATCGTCCCGAAGCGCTTGACCCGGTCCGCCGGCCACCCCGCGCCGGGCGCGTACCGCACGATCTCCGCCGCCCGCACCCAGGTCGAACCGGCCCACGCGGTCTGCAGTCCGGCGTCGTCGGAGGTGTGCTCCTTCATCTTCGCCGACCAGTCGTCCATGATCTCCCGCGCCTTCAGCGCGTGATGCTGCTTCCCGGTGATGCTGAACAGCAGCGCCTGCGTGTACGCCGCGATCGCGTCCTCGCGCTCCTCGACACAGCCGTGCGCGGCCTTGCCGTTCCAGGGGCAGTCGACGTCCGCGTACGGCTTCGCCGTGTACTTGTACGACCCGTACTTGCTGTCCCGCATCCCGAAGTACGCCTTCAGCCAGGGCTGTTTGCCGGCGGTGACGTTCTTGCGTACGGCGTCCAGCTGGGCCTTGCTGACGAGTACCCCGGGGTGCGTGAACGCGGCGCTTGCGGGGAGTGCCCGGGCCATGGTTCGCGTGCCGGTGTCCGCCGTTCCGCACGAGGCGAGTAGTCCTACGGCTACGGACGCGCCCAGCAAGGTGATGGCGTGCCGCCGGCCCACTGACCTCATGTGTCCTACCTCCGCGTTGTCCGCACCGGTTCTTTGTGAGCGTGACCTGGTGGGGAGTGGGGCGCAGGATTTGATGGGCCGGTCGGGGAGCCCGGGGGGGAGGTAGGTGTCCCGAAAAAGTGTGACACTTTTCGCGGAAGTGTCACACTTTTCTGGGGTAGGTGTCCCGGGTCAGCCCAGCAGATGGCGGTTCGGCACCTTCGCCCGCTCCTCGTACTCCGGAAGTACGACCACCGAAACCCCCCGCGCCGCCAACATCCCGCTCCCGTCCGCCCCCTCCACGAACGTGTCCGGCTCGCGCCAAGCGGTCACCACCCGCCGCACGCCCGCGTCGAGGATGAGGCGGGCGCAGGGCTTGGGGCGGGAGGCGCGGTGGGTGCAGGGTTCGAGGCTCGTGTAGACCGTGGCCGTGGGGAGGCGCGGGTCTGCCGAGTCGATCTTCGCCAGGGCCGCCTCCTCCGCGTGGACCACCGGGTCACCCGCCTCACGGGAGTGGCCCCGGGACAACTCCGTGCCGTCCTCCCCCACCACCACCGCGCCGACGCTGAACGCCGTCTCCGAGGGCGGGCAGTCGGCGGCCAGGTCGCAGGCGAGGGCGAGCCAGTGGTGGTCGGCGGCGGAGGGGAGGTCTCCGGTGCCGGGGGCGGTGGGTTCGTAGCGCATGAGGACGACGTCCTCGATGGGGCGGGTCTCGACGAGGCGGAGGCGGCCCGGCTGGTACGTGCCCGGGCCGAAGAGGCGGGGGGCCTTGTCGTCGCCCACGAAGAGGGGGGACAGGACCAGGTGGAGTTCGTCGGCCAGGCCCTGTTGGAGGAGTTGGGTGTGGATCGTGCCGCCGCCCTCGACCATCAGGCGGTCAACTCCCCTTACCGCGTGCAGGTGTTGAAGTAGCGCGCGCCAGTCGAGATCGGGGCCGAGGGCGACGACGTCCGCGGCGAGACCCAGCCCGCGCGCTCGCTCCGCGCCCTTGTCCGTCGTATAGACGAGCTTCTCGCCGCCCGTGTGCCAGAAGTTGGCCGTCGGGTCCAGGTCGCCGGAGGCGGTGACCGTGACCTTGAGGGGGTACTCCGGCTTGCCTGCGGCGACTCGACCGGCCCTGAGCTGAGGGGAGTTGACCAGGAGGCGGGGGTTGTCCGCGCGGATCGTGCCGGCGCCGATGAGGATCGCGTCCACGGACGCCCGGACCTCGTCGACGCGGTCGAAGTCGGCCGGGCTGGAGAGGAGCAGCCGGTCGGGGCCGGTGTCGTCGAGGTAGCCGTCGAGGGAGACGGCGGCGGACAGCAGGACGTAGGGGACGTACGGGTGGGGCATCGACGCGCTCCCGGTCATTGCTCGTGGGGATGGCGGGGCTTGGTTCAAGTTTGAAACAAACCTACACTGGGGGCATGACGACTCGCTGGCTCACCGCCGAGGAGCAACGCGCCTGGCGCGCGTACATCGCCGCGACGCACCTCCTGGAGGACGCGATCGACCGGCAGCTCCAGCAGGAGGCCGGCATGCCCCACCTGTACTACTCCATCCTCGCCAACCTCTCCGAGGTGCCGGACCGCCGACTGCGGATGACCGACCTCGCCGAGAAGTCGAAGATCACCCGAAGCCGGCTGACGTACGCCGTGACCCGGCTGGAGAAGGACGGGCTGGTCCGGCGGGAGGGGTGTCCCTCGGACAAGCGGGGCAGCACCGCGATCCTGACCGACGCGGGGATGGACGTCCTGGAGCGTACGGCGCCGGGTCATGTCGAGACCGTACGGGCCGCGATCTTCGATCACCTCACCCCGGAGCAGGTGGGGCAGCTGGAGGAGATCAGCGCGGGGATCGCGCGGGCCCTGGAGGAGCCGCAGGACGTTCCGTGGCGCCGCCGCTCCACCCCTTCATGTTCGTGACCCGTCACACAAATCTGTTGCTTCAAATTTAAAACATGAGGTAGTCTCCGTGATCGTGGATGTGTTTCAAAACTGAAGCACATCCGCGTACCTGCCGCCGGACCACGGAGACCCGCATGCCCGACTTGCCCGCCGCCACCCCGCGTGCCCGCGTCCGGGTACCGCTGCGCTTCCAGGACGGCTACGGCGTCGACGCCGAACTCGTCACCTTCCACGGCCTGACCGACGGCCAGGAACACCTGGCGGTCGTCCTCGGCGACCCCGCCCCCGGCACCACCCCGCTGGTCCGGCTGCACTCCGAGTGCCTGACCGGCGATGTCTTCGGCTCCGCCCGCTGCGACTGCGGACCCCAGCTGCGCGAGGCCGTCGAGCGCATCGCCGAGCGCGGCGGTGTCCTGCTCTACCTGCGCCAGGAGGGCCGGGGCATCGGCCTCTACAACAAGCTCGACGCGTACGCCCTCCAGGACCAGGGTCTCGACACGTACGCCGCGAACACCGCGCTGGGCCTGCCGGAGGACGCCCGTGACTACACGGCCGCCGCGCAGATGCTCACCGCCCTCGGGATCAGCTCGCTCGACCTGCTGTCCAACAACCCTGACAAGGCCGACCAGTTGCGCGGGCTCGGCATCGACGTCCACGACCGCGTGCCGACCGGTGTGTTCACCACCCCGCACAACGTCCGGTATCTACGCGCGAAGGTCCTGCAGACCCAACACACGCTGCCGCTGGGCCAGTTGACGGACCTGCACGCGGGCTGACGTGCCTGAGCAGGGGCTGAGCCGCGCGGCGATGGTGTAGCGGGCTACACCATTCATTCGGGAGGGCACTCCCTCGTGCCGTAGGGCCGCCGCCGGAAGGCTTGAGACCACGATCACGCACTCGATCTCGAACGTGATCTGGATCTCGACCGACCGCCGACGTGGAGGCCTTCCCCAGCCATGGCAACTCTCCTTTATCGCTTGGGCCGTGTGGCCTTCCGGTGGCGCTGGTTCGTCACCCTGTTGTGGGTGGCGGTCCTCGGCGCCGTCGGGTTCGCCGCCGCCAAGGCCCCCGCCGCTCCGGACGACGGCTTCACGATGCCGGGCATCGAGTCGCAGCGCGCCTTCGACCTGCTGGAGCAGCGCTTCCCCGGCACCGCGGCGGACGGCGCGAGCGCGCGGATCGTCTTCGTCGCCCCGAACGGCGAGAAGGTCACCGCGACCGAGAACCGGGCGGCGATCGAGAAGCTGGTGACGGCCGCGGCCGACGGTGCCCAAGTCGCCTCCGCAGTCGACCCGTTCGCCGCGAAGGCGGTGAGCAAGGACGCGTCCACGGCGTACTCCACCGTCACCTTCAAGGTGACGGCCGACGACCTCACCGGCGCCGCCAAGACCCACCTGGAACGGGCCATCGACACGGCCAGGGACGCGGGCCTGACCGTCGAGGTCGGCGGCGACGCGCTCGCCACCCAGCCCGCCGCCGGCGGCAGCGCCGAGGCGATCGGCATCGCGATAGCCGCCGTGGTCCTGCTGATCACCTTCGGTTCGCTGGCCGCGGCCGGCCTGCCCCTGCTCACCGCGATCCTCGGCGTCGGCATCAGCATGTCCGCCGTCCTCGCCCTGGGCAGCGCCTTCGGCCTCTCCGAGACCACCGGCACACTGGCCACGATGCTCGGCCTCGCCTGCGGTATCGACTACGCGCTGTTCGTCGTGTCCCGCTATCGGGAGGAGCGGGAGAAGGGCCACGCGCCGCGCGAAGCAGCGGGACTGGCCGCCGGTACGGCGGGTTCGGCAGTGGTGTTCGCCGGACTGACCGTTGTCATCGCCCTGGCCGGTCTGTCCGTGGTCGGCATCCCGATGCTGACGAAGATGGGGCTGGCGGCGGCGGGCGCGGTCCTGCTGTCGGTCCTGATCTCCCTCACCCTGGTCCCCGCCGTCCTCGGCTTCTGGCCCAATGCCGTCCTCTCCCGCCGCGAACGGAAGAAGGGGATGAGGCGGGGCAACGGCGAGAACGGGGGCAGCCGTTGGGCCCGGATCGTCGCCCGCCGCCCGATCCCCGTCCTGCTGCTCGGTGTCGTAGGCCTCGGTGCGATGGCTCTGCCGGCCCTGAACCTCCAGCTCGGCATGCCCGGCGACGAGGCCAAGTCCACGTCCACCACCGAACGCCGTGCCTACGACGACCTCGCGCAGGGCTTCGGCCCCGGCTTCAACGGTCCCCTGACCATCGTCGTGGACGCGAAGAAGGCGGACGACGCGAAGAGTGCCGTAGCGACCGTCTCGAAGGAGATAGCAGCCACGGACGGAGTGGTCTCCGTCTCACCCGCCCGCTTCAACTCGGCCGGCGACACAGCGGTGTTCAGCGCGACCCCCGCCACCAGCCCCACCGACGAGAAGACCAAGCAGCTCGTCCAGACGATCCGCGACGAGCGGTCGGACATCGAGTCGAAGACCTCCGGCGCCAGCTTCGAGGTCACCGGTACCACCGCGCTGAACATCGACGTGGCGCAGAAGGTCCAGGACGCGCTGATCCCGTATCTGGCGCTGGTGGTCGGCCTGGCGATCGTCCTCCTGCTCCTGGTCTTCCGCTCGCTGCTCGTGCCTCTGAAGGCGGCGCTCGGCTTCCTGCTCTCGGTGCTCGCGGCGCTCGGCGCGGTGGTCGCGGTCTTCCAACAGGGCCACGGGGCCGCGCTGTTGGGCGTCGACCAGACCGGCCCGATCATGAGCCTGATGCCGATCTTCCTGGTGGGCATCGTCTTCGGCCTCGCCATGGACTACGAGGTGTTCCTGGTCTCCCGGATGCGCGAGGCGTACGTCCACGGGGACGGGCCCGGTGAGGCGATCGTCTCCGGGTTCCGGCACAGCGCCCGGGTGGTCGTGGCCGCCGCGCTGATCATGATGGCGGTGTTCTCGGGCTTCATCGGCGCGGGCGCCTCGATGATCAAGATGATCGGCTTCGGGCTGGCCGTCGCGGTTCTCTTCGACGCGTTCGTGGTCCGGATGGCGATCGTGCCCGCGGTGCTCTCCCTCCTGGGCAACAAGGCCTGGTATCTGCCGAGTTGGCTCGACCGGATCCTGCCTCGCATGGACGTCGAGGGCGAGGCCCTGAGCCGCAAGGTCCCGGCGCCGACCGCCGGCACTCCGACGGCTCCCCTCACACCGGTCCCGTAGGGATCGCGCAGACCGGGGTCGCCGAGAGCGGAGGCGGCCTCGCGGTGCCGGATCCCGTGGGGACGGGGACCGGCACAAGTCCCGGGCCCGGCGACGGGGCACTCCCCCCGCCCGTCGCCGGGCCCGCGGACGTCCACAACTCACCAAGTCACCAGCTCACCAATCCATCAACTCGCCCATCAGAGAGGGCATTTCGATGAAAACCTCCGTGCAGGCCGGGGTGGCCGGCCTCCTCGCCTGCGGCACCCTGCTCACCGTCGTCCTGGTCGCCCGCGACGGCGACGGCGACAGCCACACCGGTGTCGCCTACGCGGCCCCGTCGAAGGGCCCGTACGTGGCGATCGGCGACTCCTACACCGCCGCCCCCGGCGTCACGGACCCCACCGGCACCCCGGCCGGATGCGACCGCTCCACCGGCAACTACCCGTCCCTGGTGGCCGCCGAACTCGGCATCAAGGCAGGCGACTTCCACGACGTGAGCTGCAGCGGCGCCACGACCACCGACCTCACGGCGGCACAGAAGACGGACGACGGAACCAACTCCCCCCAACTCAAGGCACTTTCGTCCGACACCCGCCTCGTCACCATCGGCATCGGCGGCAACGACATCGACTTCAGCTCGATGATCAAACGGTGCGTGGGGATGGGCGCGCTGTACCAACTCACCGGCAGCGGAAAGTACTTCACCGAGGACGCGCCCTGTGAGCGCGAGTACGTCAACGGAGACTCCGACAAGGTCAAGCAGAAGATCAGCACGGCGGGCGACCGGCTCACCCGGGTCCTGACGGAGGTCAAACACCGCGCCCCCGAGGCCCGGGTCTACGTCGTCTCGTACCCGGCGATCCTGCCCTCCAACAGCGCCGACTGCGGCCGGGACATGTCCCTCGCCCCGGGCGACGTGAGCTTCCTCCGCGAGAAGGAGCAACAGCTCAACACCATGCTGCGGCAACGGGCTTCGGAGGCGGGGGTCGGATACGTCGACACCTACACCCCCTCCGCCGACCACAACGCCTGCACGGCGAAGGACACCCGCTGGATCGAACCGCTCGTACCGGAGAACCCGGCGGCTCCGGTGCACCCGAACGCACGAGGTGAGCGGGGCATGGCGGACACGGTGCTGCGCACGGTCAAGTCGGCTCTGTAGGAAGGTCGTTCACGATCCGAGGTGTCAACCCGCGAGTCCGCAACCTAAGTTGCACCCGTGGACACTGTGAGTCACGACAACTCGCTAGGCCGTACCGGTAGTCCCGGCACAGCATGAGGCGACTCGTCCTCAAGTGATCGGGAGACACAGTGAACTCCTCCCCCACCGGTGTCGGCCGTCGCGGCTTCCTCGGCCGTACGGCAGGCGTCACGGCCGGCGCGGCCCTGCTGAGCACCCTGCCCACCGCCCCGGCATCAGCCACCCCGCGCAACGACGCGAGCCACCCGGCCAGAACCCAGTCCGGCCTGGTCACAGGCGTCCCCGCCGCCCTCCCCGGCGTCACCGTCTACAAGGGCATCCCCTACGCCGCCTCCACAGCCGGCGAGAACCGCTGGCGCGCCCCGCGACCCCCCGCCTCCTGGCAGGGCACCCGCAAGGCCGACACCTGGGGCGCCGCCTGCCCCCAGCCGGTGACAGGCATCGCCGCCGACAAGGTGCCCCCGCTGAGCGAGGACTGCCTGAACCTCAACATCTGGACGGGGGCGGGCAGTTCGACCTCCGCCCGGGACCTCCGCCCGGTCTTCGTGTGGATCTACGGCGGCCGCAACAGCGCCATGTGGGCCTCGCAGCCGGTGTACGACGGGGCGAACCTGGCGGCCAAGGGCGCGGTCGTGGTGACGTACAACCACCGGGTGGGCGCCTTCGGCAACCTCGCGCATCCGGCGCTGAGTTCGGAGGGCGGGCACGGTGGTTCCGGGAACTGGGGTGTGCTGGACACGGTGGCGGCGCTGCGGTGGATCCGCCGCAACATCGCCGCGTTCGGGGGCGATCCGGAGCGGGTGACGCTGGCGGGCTGGTCGCACGGTTCGTCCTTCGTGAACATCCTGATGATCTCGAAGCTGGCGCGGGGCCTGTTCCACCGGGCGGTCCTCTCGGCGGGCGTGCAGTACACCAAGGACCCGGCGCTGGGCCATGTGGCGGGCGGTTACTCGGAGTTGGCGGCGGCGGAGGCCAACGGCACGGCGTTCGCGACGTACATGGGCGCGTCCACGTTGCCGGACCTGCGCGCGCTGACGGCCGACGAGATCGTGACGAAGGTGTACGCGCAGGGCGCCCCGGCGGCGGGCACGAGCTTCGGCAACGTACTGGACGGCTATGTCCTGCCGAAGTCGTACACGGCGGCGATGAAGTCCCGTACGGAGTACGACATCCCGGTCCTCAGCGGCAACAACAAGGACGAGAACGGCGCGTCCCCGACCCTGACGATGACGGTCGCGGCGTACGAGGCGTACGCGGAGACGACGTTCGGCGACAGTGCGGCCGACTTCCTCGCCCTCTACCCCGCGACGACGGACACGGAGGCGGCAGCCCAGTACAACGCCTACGCCCGCGACGAGGAACGGGTCTCCACGTTCCTCTGGGGCACCCAGTTCCGCGTCACGGCCGCCAACCGCAGCCCGGTCTACAACTACTGGTGGACCCACGTCCCCCCGGGCCAGGACACCACCAACCCGATCGAACCGGCGGACGGCGCGGGCGCGTACCACGGCGCCGAGAAGTACTACCTCTTCGGCAACCTGTACGGCACGGACCGCCCGTGGACGGCCGCGGACCACGCGATCGCCGACACGACGTCGTCGTACATCGCGAACTTCGCGGCGACGGGCAACCCGAACGGCCACGGCCTGCCGGTGTGGCCGGCGTTGCGTACGTCGAAGCCGGTGTCGATGGAACTGGGCGACCACTTCGCGCCCCTCCCGGCGGCGGACAGCCAGGCCAAGTACACCTTCCTGAAGGGGTACTTGGAGTCGCAGACGACGGAGTACTGACGCGGTACCGACGGAGTACCGATCGAGTGTTGATCTCGCACCGCGGGCGGAGGTCAGCCGTGCGCTCGGGCCGTGAGATAGGGGTCCCGGCGGAGGGCCTCGCGGCTGCCGAAGAGGGTACCGGCGGCCAGGCCGGCAGCGGGCAGCAGCAGCGCGGCGGTGGCCCAGGCCGGTCCGGGCAGGGCGTCCATGACCATGATGGGCAGGCCGAGCACATCACTGAGCGGACCGGCCAGCGAGGCGGACAGCAGAGTCCCGACGAGCACGCCGACGACCCCCGCGACCCCACCGGAGAGCATGGCTTCACCGAGCAGGACGCGGCGTAGTTCGGGCCGTCCGGCACCGAGGATCCGCAGGATGGCGAACTGGCCGATCCGGGCCCGCGCGCTGTCCCCGGCCCGGACGGCACCGAGCGCGAGCGCGCCGAGGGCGAGAACCAGCACGCCGAGGCGCATCGCGAGATCCGCCGCACCGAACAGACCGGGCAGGTCACGGACCCGGTCGGACACCGCGGAGGCCGAAAACCCCTTGTCCTGAAGGGACTTGGTGACCGCGGCCACCTGCCGCTGATGCTCGACCACGACCACGACCACGACCACGACGACGGCGGACTGCGCACCCTCCCTGTCCCGGAAGTCTCCCGCCGACCGCCCTGCGCGTGCCGCGGCAAGCAACGCGGCCGTGTCCTGCGAGAGATAGGCGACGCCCGGCCCGTCGGCCTGCCAACCGGGGTCGTACAGAGCGACGATCTTGAGCTTGACGACAGCCCTGGTACCGGAAGCACCGCCCGTCGCCTTGGTGTACCCGAAGGCGACGGACCGACCGAGGAGTGAAGTGAAGTCGGCCCCCTGCGCGTTGGCGGGCAGCACGACCTCGTCCGGACCGAGCGGCCCGGTGAACTCCCCCTCGACGACCGGCAGATCGTCGTCCGGGGTCAGGGTGTGACTCGCCAGGTCGTACGTCCCGTTCTCCTCGGCGTACAGAACGGAGGGGTAGTCGGCGACGACCTGCCGAACTCCCTTCACCCGCGCGGCTTCCCGCAGCGCCGAGCTGGTGAGCGAACGGACCGACGCATCGCCCTCGAACGAGGAGAGTTCGATCTGCGTGAGCCCACCGGAGCCCAGCACATACCGCTGATCGCAGACCTCGGCGACCGCGGCGGAATGCGTCACGAGCAGCACGGCCGCGCCCCGCTCGGCACACGAACGCAGCGAACTCATCACGGAGTTGGCGTTCTTCGGGTCCAGCCCCGAGGTCGGCACGTCGGCGAGGACGAGCACCGGTTCCTTCACAGCGGCCCGGGCCACCGCGATGCGCTGCCGCTGCCCGCCGGAGAGTTCGGTGACCGGAGAGTCCGCCAACTGCTCCATACCGAGGTCACCGAGCATCGCCCGGGCCGCCGTACGGTGCCGGGACAGCCGTGGCCCGAAGGCGGCGGCGACGTTCTCCCACGCGTTGAGAAACGTGAGAAGCCCGAGGTCCTGCAACACGATGCCGACCGAACGCAGCCGCAGCGCGTCCCGGCCGGCCGGTGACAGCGCCGCGGTGTCGGTACCGGCGATGTGCAGCGAGCCCGCGGCCGGCGAAAGAATGAGCCCGAGAAGGGCGAGGAGGGTGCTCTTCCCGGACCCGGACGGCCCCTCGACGGCGGCCATCGTTCCCGCCCGAAGGCTGAGATCGGCCCGGCTCAGCCCACCACCGGCCGCGTATCGGAAGGCCAGGCCTTCGCTCAGGACGACTGGTGGGGAGGTGTTGTTCATACGTCGTCTTCACCCGCTCCCCGTGTTCGTCCCCAACTGGGCGTCGGACTTTACATGTTGGGGAATGTCGGGAAGTGACCGAAAGGCGCCGACGGCAAGATATGGAATGTCCCGGATATATGGACCGAGAGATGTTCCTGAACGCTGCGAGTCCAGTGTCCACAAGAGACTCGGAGACCAGATCCAGCCGCTGCCGAGGCAGCCTGATTCACCCTCGCGGAGCAACTGCCCCGCTGCTCACGAGAGGACGACGCACCCGCGCCGCTCCAACTCGCCCAGCAGCGACGAGGACGGATCGCAGGCGTTCCAGCGCAGATCCAGCTTCTCCAGGGAGGGCAGGTCCAGTAGCCAGTCCGGCAGCAGGGTGAGGCGGTTGCTGCGTACGTCGAGGTGGCGTAGGCGGGGCAAGTCGGCCAAGGCGGGCGGGAGTTCGGCTAGTGCGTTCTCCCGTAGGTCCAGGTGACGTAGGTGGTGGAGGTCGGCGACGGATGACGGCAGGTGGGTGATCTCGTTGCCCCGGAGCCAGAGTTCGCGCAGGTTGAGGAGGTTCCCGATGGTGTCGGGGAGCGTGGTCAACTGGTTGTGCTGCGCGCGGAGTTCGGTCAGCGCGGCCATGCGGCCGATGGTGTCGGGGAGGGCGGTGAGGGTGTTCTCACCTGCGTTGAGGTAGCGCAGCCGGGTCAAGTTGCCCAGGGTGTGCGGGAGTTCGGGCAGGTC
This sequence comes from Streptomyces prunicolor, assembly GCF_045162825.1. NCBI lineage: Bacteria > Bacillati > Actinomycetota > Actinomycetes > Kitasatosporales > Streptomycetaceae > Streptomyces > Streptomyces prunicolor. Next base: position 5,202,244 of record NZ_CP108676.1, read on the forward strand.
GTTGTCGTGGAGGTACAGGCAGCCGTTCAGGTCGGGCAGGGCGCCCAGTTCGGCGGGCAGCGAGGTGAGGTGGTTGTGGCCGAGGTCCAGGGTGGTCAGTCGGCGCAGTTGGGCGATCTCCGGTGACAGGGTCGTGAGTCCGTTGTCCGCGAGGATCAGGACCTGGAGTTCGGTGTCCTGCCAGACCGACTCCGGTACTTTTCCCAGGTGTTGGCGCCAGAGGTTCAACACGTGGGGCACAGCCCGCTCCCTTCAACTCAACTACGCCCAGCCGTACAGAGACATCTGTGTCCCGGTTCCGTTGAGGTAGTGGTCGAGCGCCTGGGCGTTGCCCCGGACGAAGTTCTCCGGAACGGCGTCGACGTCGACCCAGCCGACCTGCGCGTGCTTGAGGGGTTCGCGGTTCTCGGGTTCGCCGGTCCACTCGTCCGTGGCGAAGACGACCGTGAGGTAGCCGGTCGGTGCCCCGACACCCAGGGCCGCGTGGACGACGTGGACGACCTTCAGCGACTCCTCCGTCACGACGAGCCCGGTCTCCTCGTGCAGTTCGCGCACGGCGGTGGCGGTGACGGGCTCGCCGGGTTCGTTCTTGCCGACTGGGAGGTCCCACATCCCGCGGCCGAACTTGGCGTACTCGCCGCGCTGGATGAGGACGACCCGGCCCGCGGCCCGGTCGTGCACGATGACGGCGGCGACCAGCAGGGTCACAGGGAGCCCGGCCGGGTGGCACCCGGCTCCCCGCCGATCGTCGGCGCGTCGCCACCGTCAAGGTCCGTCACGACGATCCCGTCCGTCCCGACGCCGCGTACGAGTCGGCCGCCCCGGGGACGATCACACCCGTCAGCCCCGACACCGTCGCCGCCGCGGCGAGCAGCGAAATACGCCTCGTCTTCACGCAGGTCCCCCGGACACACGATGAGGCCCCGGCCCGGCCGCGTGGGAGGGGGCCGGGGCGTAAACCCTCAGGTCAAGTTCTGGGCGGATCGTACTACGGGGGCTCGGGGGTCTAGAGGACTACGGGGGCTACGGGGGCCCTTCGGCGCGCGGAACCCCCGGATCGGACGGAGTCTGCGGCATCCGCGCGGTGAAGGTGAGGGTGGAGGAGAAGGAGACACGGCGTGAGCCGACCCCGCTCCCCCTCCGGGATCAGGCCGATGCCGCCGAAGTTCCGAGTCCGGGTCCGGGTCCGAGTCCGAGTTCGCCGAGCAGACCGCGTACCCGCCGCTCGATCTCCTCCCGGATGGGCCGCACGGCGTCCACCCCTTGCCCCGCCGGATCTTCGAGCCGCCAGTCCAGGTACCGCTTGCCGGGGAAGACGGGGCAGGTGTCCCCGCAGCCCATCGTGATCACGACGTCCGAGGACTGTACGGCCTCGACGGTGAGCACCTTGGGCGTCTCGGCGGAGATGTCGATCCCCACCTCCGCCATGGCCTCGACCACCGCCGGGTTGACCGTGTCGGCGGGAGCGGAACCCGCCGATCGAACCTCGACCCGGTCACCGGCGAGGTGGGTGAGGAAGGCGGCGCCCATCTGGGAACGGCCGGCGTTGTGGACGCAGACGAACAACACGGAGGGGCGCGGGACGGCGGAAGTCATGGCGGGTGTCATGGCGGGTGTCCTTGGGGGCGGAAGTCCGGTCAGGGGGAAGCGAGTTCGGGCTCGTCGTGCGGAGCGACGACGGCGGCGACGGTGGCGGTGACGGCTGTTGTTGTTGCCGCTTCTGTTGTTGTTGCCGCTGTTGTTGTTGCCGCTGCTGTTGCTGTTGCCGCGCGATCGCGCCGTCCGTACACGACCGTCACGGCCGTCAACCCGACCACAACGCCCAGCAGTTGGGCCCCGATGAACGGGGCGACGGAGCCGGGCGCGATCCCGGCGAAGGTGTCGGTGAAGGCACGGCCGATGGTGACGGCGGGATTCGCGAAGGAGGTGGATGAGGTGAACCAGTAGGCGGCCCCGATATAGGAAGCCACGACCGCCGGGGCCAAGGCGGCACGGCCGACCCGCTCCAGCCCGAGGACGAGCAGGACCAGCCCGCCCGTGGCGACGACCTCACCCAGCAACAGGTGCCCTGCGGAACGGTGTTGGGTGGAGAACCTCACCAGCGGCTCGCCGAACATGGCATCGGCCAGCACCGCACCGGCGATCGCCCCGGCGACCTGCGCCGGAACGTACGCGGCGACCTCGCGCAGGCCGGGACCCTCACCCGTACGACGGCCGGTCGCCCACGCGGACAGGGTCACGGCGGGGTTGAAGTGCGCGCCGGAGACCGGCCCGAGCAGCGTGATCAGCACGCCCAGACCGAGGACGGTGGCCAGGGAGTTGGCCAGCAACTGCACGCCGACATCGTGCGACAGCTCGGTCGCCTGGATGCCGGAGCCCACGACCACGGTCACCAGCAGCCCGGTCCCGACCGCCTCGGCGACGACCCGGCGACCAAGTGGCGCCGTCACGGGGTCACTTCGGCGGTGGTGGCTTCAACGACGGTTGCTTCGACGACGGTTGCGTCGGCGGCAGTTGCTTCGACGACGGTCACTTCGGCGGCAGTTGCTTCGACGACGGCCACTTCGGCGACGGTCCGCGGTGTCGTCAGGAACGCGGCGAGCTGGTCCAGGACACCGGGCAGCACCCAGTAGTACACCCACGTCCCCCGGCGTTCGCAGTCGATGAGACCGGCCTGCCGCAGCAGCTTGAGGTGGTGGGAGATCGTCGGCTGGGACAGGTCGAAGGCCGGCGTCATCTCACACACGCAGACCTCACCACCGTCCCGCGAGGCGATCATCGACAGCAGGCGCAGACGCACCGGGTCGCCCAGCGCCTTGAACACCTTCGCCAGCTCCGTGGCACGTTCGTCGGCCAGGGGCGCCGAAGCCAGACCGGGACAGCACGAGCCGTCCTGACCGACCTCTTCGACCATTTCGACCCTTTCAGCCACGTCCCTCGCCCCGATCCCCCCGATCACCTCAAGCTCTTGTTTCGACATGCCTCTATATTGACGGCTTTCGATTCAAGGCGCAAGGTTGCATCAACGAACGTCAATACAGCCCGCTACGGGGCCTGTCATGCCCCATCCCGCTGAGGAGTGACGTGATGCGCGAACAGTCCAGCGACCTGCGCGAAACCGTCCGCCGCCGGTACGCAGCCACGGCCGTGAAGGTGGCCGAAGGAGCCGGCACGGCATGCTGCGGGCCCGAGCCCCAGTCGCAGCCCGAGTCCCAGTCCCAGTCCCAAACCCAGCCCGTCGAGGTCGACGAGAACTTCGGCTCCGCGCTCTACCCCACCGCCGAACGGGACAGCCTGCCCACCAAGGCGGTCGCCGCCTCCCTCGGCTGCGGCAACCCCACCGCCGTCGCCGAACTCCGCGAGGGCGAACGTGTCCTGGACCTCGGTTCCGGCGGCGGCATCGACGTCCTGCTCTCCGCGCGCCGCGTCGGCCCCACCGGCAAGGCGTACGGGCTGGACATGACCGAGGAGATGCTCGCCCTCGCCCTCGCCAACGCCGAGAAGGCGGGCGCCACCAACGTGGAGTTCCTCAAGGGCACCATCGAGGCGATCCCCCTGCCCGCGAACACCGTCGACGTGGTCATCTCCAACTGCGTGATCAACCTGTCCGTCGACAAGCCCGCCGTCTTCACCGAGACCTTCCGCGTCCTCACCCCCGGCGGCCGCATCGGCATCTCCGACATCGTCGCCGACGACACCCTCACCCCCGAACAGCGCGCCGAGCGCGGCGACTACGTCGGCTGTATCGCCGGCGCACTGTCCTTCACCGAGTACCGCACCGGCCTGGAGGCGGCCGGCTTCACCGGTATCGACATCACCCCGACACATCCGGTCGCGGACGGCATGCACTCGGCGATCATCCGGGCCACCAAGCCCCGGAACTGAAACAGCGCCTGCCTGAAGGAAGCCGACTTGGGCGCTGCGTAGCAGGTCAGCCCATGGGGGTCGAAGTCCTGGCTGGATCTTGCCGGGTGGTTCCGGACGCTGACTCGGCGTCCGGAACCACCCGCTCAGAGCAGGTGCGTTCTGAGGTTCGGTCCATCTCAAGACAGCTCCTGCCACCCCGTCCGCTCACGCATCGCTCACGCATCGCTCACGCAGAAGAGACGCACGCAGAACAGACGCCACCCGGACACGTCATCCCAGCCCGCCCTCCTCGCCGGGGTCGATACCGGCCGGCAGCACCCCGGCCAGCGACTCCAGGGACGGACGCCGCCCGCGCTCCACGTGGACGAAGGCCAGGGACGCGGCGAGTTCGGTGTCGCCGGCGCAGATCGCCTCGTAGAGCTCGCGGTGTTCGGTGCACAGGACGCCGGGGTCGCGGTCGGAGGTCAGCCGGAACAGCCAGCGCACGCGGGCGCTGATGGGCGCCATCATCGAGTTGAGCAGGCGGCTGCCCGACAGTCGCACGATCGCTTCGTGGAAGGCCGCGTTGGCGGCGGCGATCTCGGGCTGCCGGCCTTCGTCCGTGGCGAGTTCGGCGCGGGCGAAGGCGGGTGAGAGCAGCGCGGAGGCGCGTTCGGCCGCCTGCCCGCTGGCGAGCCGGGCGGCGAGCACTTCGAGGCTCGTGCGCACGCTGAACAGCTCGTCGATGTCGCGCAGGGTCAGCTGCGTGACCATCGATCCGCGCCGGGGCAGCGTCGTGATCAGCCCCTCGGCTTCGAGCTGGGGCAGGGCCTCGCGGATCGGGATCCGGGAGACGTCGAGGCGCTCCGACAGCTCGCGCTCCAACAGCCGCGTGCCCGGCGGCAGTTCGCCTTCGATGATGCCGTCCCGCAGGTACTCGTAGACCTTGTGGACCAGTGAACGGCCGTCGGAGCCGGAGGAGTCCGTAAGTGACATGGCATACAAGATAGCCGAGGCTCCACTCAGGCCATCAAGGCCCGCAGCCGATCTCCACGCAGCACAACCTCACCAAATAGCCGCTCTCACCTGGTGTTTTTACAAGCATGGAATCTGAACGACCCATCCCTTACGTCGAGTTAACATCGCAGCCCTGTAGCCGCCGAACCGTCGTTGGTATACCAATAGCACTCACTGGTTGACGGAGGCCCTCATGGATCGCACCGCACCAAGTCCCCTGAAGATCACGACGACGACCACACCCCAGGCACCCCAGACATCTCCGGCAGGTGTCGCATGAGTGCGTCCCAGGTCTCCGCGCCGTCCGCGGCGCGCCCCGCCACCAACACCCTCGCGCGGACCCTCGACGAAGCCGGCTTCACCCGGGCCCAGTTCTGGGTGCTCATGATCATCCTGGCCGGGATGTTCTTCGACACCCTGGAGCAGAACTCCGTGGGCGCGATGGGCAGCCTCATCAAGTCGTCCCTGCACATCGGCAACAACGAACTGACCGCGATCAACAGCTTCACGGTGATCGGCGGCCTGATCGGCCGGTTCGCGGGCGGCTGGATCGCCGACCGCCACGGCCGCCGCACCTCGCTCAGCGTCAATCTCCTCGTCTACACCCTGGGCGGACTGCTCAGCGCCGTCGCGATGAACTACCCCACCCTGCTGGCGAGTCGGCTCGTCGTGGGGATCGGCCTGGGCGGTGAGTTCACCATCGGCATCGCGATGCTGTGCGAGATGGTCGCCACCCGCCACCGCGGAACGCTCGTCGCCATCCTCAACGTCGGCTCCGGCGGCGTCGGCAACTTCCTCTCCTACGGCCTGTTCCTCCTGCTCCTGGGACCGCTCGCGCCCGCCCTCGGCGGCGACCACCTGGTGTGGCGCTGGACGTTCGTGATCCTCGCCCTGCCCGCCCTGATCGTGGTGGTATACCGACGGCGCCTACCGGAGACCCCCCGCTTCCTCCTCTCCCAGGGCCGCGTCGACGACGCCAACCGCTCCCTGGCCCGGCTGACCGGCGACCGGCTCGACCCGAAGCACGCACCGGCGTCCGTCCCGTCCGTGCTGACCGAGGCGGACATCCCCGCCCGCCAGGTCAAGGCGTCACCGGCCGCGGTCTTCGGCCCCTCGGTCCTGTCCCGTACGGTCACCATCGGCGCCGCGTCGTGGATGGCGTTCGGCGCGCAGGTCACCCTGAACTTCCTGATGCCGACGCTGCTGACCGAGCGCGGCTACACCCTCTCCGACAGCCTGCTCTACACGATGATCATGAACGTCGGCTCGCTGCTGGGCGCCTGCGCCTCGGCACTGCTCGCGGGCCGTTACGGCAGGCGGTCGGTCATCGGCGTGGCCGGCAGCCTGGGCTGTCTCACCGCCGTCGCCTTCGCGGTGTTCGCCCACCAGACCGCGGCGATCCTCCTCCTCGGCGCGCTCTTCCAGTTCTTCACCATGCTCACCAACACCACCCTCGCCGTGTGGTCCCCGGAGCTGTACCCGACCCCGATCCGGGCCAGCGGCACCTCCATCGTCAACGGCATCGGCAACATCGCCGGAGCCGTCATGCCCTTCGCCGCCGTCGCCCTGTGGGACCGGTTCTCCTTCGCGGGCGTCTTCGGGATGGTCGCGGTGATGTACGCGGCGCTCGTGATCGCCTCCCGGTTCGCCCCCGAGACCCGCAGCCGCACGCTCGAAGAGGTCAACGAGACGACGGCCCCCACCCCGACCCACGCCTGACCGGCGCCGGCGGCAACAGCACCATCGGCACCCGCACCGCCGTACCCCATCCCCCTAGAGAGGACGAACAACATGGACAAGCTCACGATCTCCGCCACCGCCAACGGCCTGAACTACCTGCCCGAATACCTCGCCGACCAGGAAGGTCTCTTCCACGACGCGGGACTTGAGGTCACCGCCGTCGCCCGCGACCCCTGGACCGGCGTCCTCGACGACCTCGAAACCGGCCGCGCCGACATCGCGCTCGGCGGCCTGTGGGTGCCGGCCATGTACGCAGGCAGCGAGCGCGAACTGAGCGTCGTATGCCAGCTCAACCACCAGTTCCCCATGGCCATCGCGGTCCGGGACGGCAACTCCACCGGATCCGGCGACTTCGTTCTGGAGGACCTGCTCGGCAAGGTCGTGCTGGCCCCCGGCGCGGGCGGCAGCGCCCCCTACGAGTTCACCGCCGGTCTGCTGCGCGAGGCGGGCGTGGACCCGGCCGGCATCCGCTTCGTCCGCGACCTCTCCACGGCGATGCTCGTGGAGCTGTTCACCGCCGGACTCGGCGACGCCATCATCGCCGACCTGGTCACCGCGACCGAACTGGAGGCCGCGGGCACCGCCCGGATCGTCTTCCGCCACCTCGACGACGGCGGCATCATGCCCAACAGCGTCTACTACTGCCGCACCGACCGCGTGGCCGAACTCCGCGACCACATCACCCGGTTCACCGCCGCCATCGACACCGCGATGCGACTCGTACCGACCGTCGACCCACACACCATCGACGCCATCCTCAAGCGCCGCTGGCCCGAGAAGGACCAGGGCATCCTCCGCGAGGCACAACGCCAGATGGCGGCCAGCGCCGTATGGGACACCGTGGCGATCGACGAGACGGCCAGCGACCGCTGGATGCGCATCCTGGCGGAAGGCGGCCTGGTGCGCTCCGCCCCCTCCTACGCCTCCCTCGCCGACGACAGCTTCATGGCGGACTACCGATGACGCTGCTGCTCGGCTCCGCCGACCTCACCGGGCTGGTCAGCCGCGCCGAGGTCATCACGGCCGTACGCACCGCACTCATCGACCTCGCCGAGGGCCGGGCCGAACAGCCCGCCCCCGTGGCCTTCCCCGGCACCGGCACCACCCAGTTCCTTCCGATGACCGCGACCTCCCACCGGCTCGGCCTGTCGGCGGTCAAGGTCATGTCCGACGCCCCCGACAACCGCGCGGCCGGTCTGCCCACCCAGCGCTCCACGGTCCTGCTGCTGGACGCGCGCACGGGAGAGTGCCTCGCCGTACTGGACGGCGCGGTCGGCACCCGGACGCGTACGGCGGCGGCGAGCGCGGTAGCCACCGACGCGCTCGCCCGCCCGGACGCCCGCGTGCTGGGCCTGGTCGGCGCGGGACGGCTCGCGATCGAGCACGTGCACGCGCTGCGGGAGGTACGCGCCCTGGACACCGTGCACGTCTGGTCCCGTTCCCCCGCCACCGTGCGCGCCTTCCACCACGCGGTGGGCGACCTCGTCGACGTCGTCGAGGCACCCGACCCGCGACACGTGGTCGAGGCGGCGGACATCGTCTGCACCCTCACCCCCGCCCGGCACCCGGTCGTCCACGGGGAGTGGTTCCGCCCCGGCCAGCACATCAACGCGGTCGGCGCCCCACCGCGCCCCGACCACCGGGAGATCGACGCGGCGGGCATGGCCCGCGCCACCGTCGTGGTGGACAGCACCCCCACCCAGCTCCTCAAGTCCGGAGAAGCCGTCCTCTCGATCGCGGAAGGCGCCACGACGACCGGGACCTTCAGCCGCGAACTCGGTGCGGTCCTGGCCGGATCGGCCCCCGGCCGCACCGACCCACAAGAGATCACCCTGTTCAACTCGGTCGGCATCGCCCTCCAGGACCTCGCCTACGCGGCACTCGCTGTAGAGCATGCGCGGGCCACCGGAATCGGCATCAACACCCGCACGGCGTACGGCACTTCGGACCTACGCATCACAGCGGGAGCGGGAGCGACACGATGACCGTCATCGCCGTGGTCAACTGCAACACCAGCACCACCATGACCGAGACCATCGCCGCCGGTGCCCGTGCCGTCGCCCTGCCCGGCACCCACATCCTGCCTCTCACCCCCGCCTGGGGCGTCGCCTCCGCCGAGGGATGGTTCGACAGCTTCCTCAGCGCGGCCTCGGTCCTGGACCTCCTCCAGAACCTCGACCAGCCGGTCGACGGAGTCGTCATGGCAGGCTTCGGCGAACACGGCCGCGAAGGCGCACGCGAACTCCTCGACGTCCCCGTCGTCGACATCACGGAGGCCGCCGCCCTGTACTCCCTCGTCCTGGGTCGCCGCTTCGCCGTCGTCACCACACTCGCCCGGGCCGCGGGCCAGATCGAGGACAGCCTGCGCACCGCCGGACTCCTCGACCGCTGCGCCGGAGTCTTCGCCACCGGCCTGGGCGTACTCGACCTCGAACTCGACCCGGCCACCACCGAGGAGGCGTTCATCGACGCGTCCCGCCAGGCGATGGCCGCCGGCGCGGAGGTCATCTGCCTCGGCTGCGCCGGCATGACGGGACTGGACACCCGCATGACCGACCGGCTCGGCATTCCCGTCGTGGACGGCGTCAGCTGCGCGGTCGCCCTCGTCGAGTCACTGGCCCACCGCCGCCTCACCACCAGCAAGGGCGGAACGTACGCGGCGCCTCTGCCCAAGCTCCGCACCCTCAGGTAGGAGGCCCCGAAACGGAAACGGCGCCCGCGCCGACCAAAGTCGACCCGGACGCCGCACAGCAGGTCAGAGGCCATAACCCCCGCCCACCACCGGTAGACCCTGTGGGACTCGAACCCACAACCAATGGATTAAAAGTCCACTGCTCTGCCAATTGAGCTAAGGGTCCTCGCGATGTTGCCTCCCCGAGCATAGCGGGAGGTGGCCGTGTCTCCGATCGGGTATCGGGGACACGGCCACGCCGGACGGTGGAACAGGCGACCGACTGGTCCGGAGTGATCCGGAATGCTGTGAAGTGATCCGGCGTATGCGGCCTGATCCGGAGTATTACGGATCAACCGGTTCAGGCGCCCCCGCCCGCGCAGCCTCCCGTGCCTTCGTGCGGGCGTGTTCCGGGTTCAGGAACCACTCCCTGGCCGAGGCGAACCACCAGGTCGCCGCGAAGCCCAGGACGACCAGGACCGCGATCGGCGCGTAGTTGAAGGTCTCCCAGGTGACCGGCGAGACCTGCGGCAGCATGAACAGCACCGTGATCACGATCACCCACACCACCGACACCATCCCGATCGGCCGCGACCACCGGCCCAGATGCCACGGCCCGCGCTGGAAGTCGTCCCCCTTGCCCAGCCGTAGGAGGGTCGGAATGACGTAGGCGATGTACAGGCCGATCACGGCCACCGACGTCACCGCCGCGTACGCCGTGTAGTTGATCAGGTAGGGGAGGCCGAGCACCAACGCGCCCCCCGCCGCCAGCCACACCGCCGCCACCGGCGTCCGCGTGCGCGGGCTCACCGTGTGCCACACGCTCGAGAACGGGAGCGCGCCGTCGCGTGAAAAGGCGTAGATCATGCGGCTGTTGGCCGTCACCGACGCCATCCCGCAGAAGAGCTGCGCGCCGATCACCACCAGCAGCAGGAGCTTGCCCGCCGTCGCGCCGAGTGCGTCCAGCAAGATCTGGGCCGGGGGTGCGCCCGTCGAGGAATTCAGCTCCCCGTTGTACGACTGGATCGCGTACGTGAAGCCCAGGAGGAGGACGAAGCCGGCTATCCAGGACGTCCAGATGGAGCGGACGATGCCCTTCGGGCCCGCCGTCGACGCGTCGTGGGTCTCCTCCGTCATGTGGGCCGAGGCGTCGTAGCCGGTGAAGGTGTACTGCGCCATCAGGAGGCCCAGCAGGACCACGTACACCCCGCTGCCCCAGCCCGTGTTGTTCACGAACTTCGTGAAGACGAAGGTCGTCGACTGGTGGTGGTCGGGGACGAAGGCCAGGGCGCCGACGATCACGCCGACGCCCAGCACGTGCCACCACACGCTCACGTTGTTGAGGAGGGCGACGATCTTCACGCCGAAGGTGTTCAGCAGGCCGTGGAGGATCAGGATCGCGGCGAAGAGGAGGACGGTGCGGCCCGGCGTCACCTCGAAGTCGAACTGGAGGTTCAGGTACGCGCCCAGGAACGACGCCGCCCCGAAGTCGATGCCCGCGGTCACCGCGACCTGGCCGAGGACGTTGAACCAGCCCGTGAACCACGCCCAGGCCGCCGCCGTGCGCGGGGGCGCCAGGCGGTGGGCCCAGAAGTACAGGCCCGCCGAGGTCGGGTAGGCGGAGCAGATCTCGGCCATCGACAGGCCGACGAAGAGGGTCATCAGGCCGACCGCCACCCAGCCCCACATGATCACGGCCGGGCCGCCCGTGTTCATGCCGAACAGGTAGAGGGTCAGGCAGCCCGACAGGACCGAGATGATCGTGAAGGAGACCGCGTAGTTGGAGAACGCCGACATGCGGCGGGCGAGAACCTGCGTGTAGCCGAGTTGGGCAAGCCGTTCTTCGTCGGAGAGACCGGAGTGATCTCCCTTTGACAGCCCACTCGCTATGGCGTCATCTGTCATGCCCCCAGCGATTCCCTCGCCGGGCACGTGACATGCGCCACTTAAGGAATCGATAAGGACTCGATGTGGCCAAAAAGCGTCCCCGCGCACAAGAACCCACACAGAGGAAAGTGGCCCCCACCCGAACCCGGGCGAGGGCCACTCCACTACGTCAGGACGACGTCAGGTCAGCTGACCTCAGCCGTTGCGCTTCCAACGCGGCTTGTCCTCGCGGCGACCGAAGGTACCGGTGCCGGTGCCCGTGCCGGTCGTGCCGCGGTGGCCCGGACGGTCGTGGCCGCCGGCGCGGAAGCCGGGGCGGTCGCCCTGACGGTCACGGTTGAACGGGCGGTCGCTGCCCCGGTGACCGGAGGTCGCGGGACGGTCGTCGCGGCGGAAGCCACCCGACGCCGGACGGTCGTTGCCGGTGCCACGGTCGTCGCGGCGGAAGCCACCGGACGGACGGTCGTCACGACGCTCGAAGGAACGGCCGCCACGGTCGCCGCCGCGGTCGTTGCTGCCGCCACGGTCGTCCCGGCGGAAGCCACCCGAGGGGCGCTCGTCACGCCGGTCGAAAGAACGGCCACCGCGGTCGCCGCCACGGTCGTCACGGCGGTCGTTGTTGAAGCCGCCCGAGGGACGGTCGTCGCGACGGAAGCCGCCCGAGGACGGACGGTCGTTGCCACCGCGGTCGTCACGGCGGAAGCCACCGGACGGACGGTCGTCACGACGGTCGCGGTCGAAAGAACGGCCACCACGGTCGTTGCCACCACGGAAACCACCGGACGGACGGTCATCGCGACGCTCGAAGGAACGGCCGCCACGGTCACCGCCGCGCTCGTTGCCACCGCGGTCGTCACGACGGTCACGGCGCTCGTAGTTGCCGCGGTCGTCACGCTGCTGACGCGGACGGTCGTAGGAGGACTCCTCGCGCACCGGCGCCTCGGCGGCGGCCGACTGCTCGGCGGCCGCGGCCTCGACGACAGCGGCGGCCTCGGCCACCGCCGTCTCCGGGTCCTCGCCCCGCTCGCGCGCGGCACGGGCGATCAGGCGGTCGGACTCCTCGCGGAGCTCGGCGGCGCGGCGCGTGGCGCGCTCCAGCTCCTTGGTGAGCTGGGTCACCTCACGCTCGGCCTGCTGCGCGGCGTCGCCCGCCGACTGGGCCTGGACCTCGGTCATCGAACGGGCGCCGGTGATCTCGGCGACCTCGGGCTCGAAGGCCGTACCGGTGTTGATGATGTGACGCCCGGCGTCGACGCCCGCGTCCTCCATCAGCCGGAAGATCTGACGGCGCTGGTGCGGGAGGGACAGGGATACGACGGTGCCCGTACGACCGGCACGCGCGGTGCGGCCCGCGCGGTGCAGGTAGTCCTTGTGGTCGCCGGCCGGGTCCACGTTCAGGACCAGGTCGATGCCGTCGACGTGGATACCGCGGGCGGCGACGTCGGTCGCGACGAGCGCGTTGACGTAGCCCTCCTTGAAGTCCGCCAGCGTCCGCGTACGGGCGCCCTGCGTCATGCCGCCGTGCAGCGCGTCGGCCTTCACGCCGGACTCGCGCAGCTGCTCGGCGATGCGGTCGGCGCCCAGCTGGGTGCGGACGAAGATGATCGTGCGGCCCTTGCGGGAGGCGATCGCGGCGGTGACCGGCGCCTTGTCCTTGGGCTTCACGATGAGGATGTGGTGGGACATCGTCGTGACGTTGCCCTGCGCACTGTCGACCTCGTGCGTGACCTGGTCCTTGAGATAGCGCTTGACCAGCGTGGAGATCTCGTTCTCCATGGTCGCGGAGAACAGCATGCGCTGGCCGCCGGCCGGGATCTGGTCGAGCAGCTCGGTGACCTCGGGCAGGAAGCCCAGGTCGGACATCTGGTCGGCCTCGTCGAGGACGGCGATGCGCACGTCTTCGAGGGAGCAGGCGCCGCGGTTGATGATGTCGCGCAGGCGGCCCGGAGTGGCGACGAGGACGTCGACGCCGCGCTCCAGGGCGTAGATCTGGTTGCCCATCGACGTACCGCCGCAGACGACCTTCATCTTCAGGCCGAGGACGTCGCCGTAGGGCTGCAGGGCGTCCGCCACCTGCATCGCGAGCTCGCGGGTCGGGGTGAGGATGATGCCGCGGGGGCGCTTCTTCTCGGTGCGGCCGCCGGACAGCGTCGCGAGCAGCGGCAGACCGAAGGAGAGGGTCTTGCCGGAGCCGGTGCGGCCACGGCCGAGGATGTCCTTGCCGGCCAGGGCGTCCGGGATGGTCGCCGCCTGGATCGGGAAGGGGGCTGTCACACCGTTCTGCGCGAGCTTGCGCACGATGCCCTCGGGGAGACCGAGGGACGCGAAGGTGACCTCGGGGGCCGCCTCGGTGGTGGCCTCTACGGCCGTCTCGACGTCTTCGGTGCCCTCGTTCTCGGGCATGACGATGTGATCAGTACTGGAAATGGACATGCGAATGCGAAACCTTCCGGAGTATCCGTCGGCACGCGCCCGTCAACTCCGTGATTCGCTATCGACCGCCTCAATGCGGTCCGCCACGGCAAGGGAGAGTACGCGCCACACGGCGCGCTCTACAGTGGCGCCGGGCAATGGGATCAAACGATCTACCACCTTACGCACCTACCACCCCCCAACGCAAACCGCCCTCGATTGACGTGCGTCACAACCGCCCCTACGCCGGTGACCCGGCCGCCGGCGCCGGTTCACGGTTCACCAGCTGCGGTACGGGGTCCTCGTGGGCCGACGACGAGGGTTCGGCGGGGGGCGGGCTGGAGGACGCCGGCGGGGGCGGCGGCGTCGGGTCGGGGGACGGGGTGGTCCGCGTCGGGGTCGGCTGCGGCGCGGCCGTGGTCGGCCCGCCGGGATTCGGGCTCGTGCCGGGTCTGGGCGCCTTGGTGGCCGTAGGACTCGTCGCACCGCCGGGCGCGCTCGGTGAGGCCGAACCCGAGGCGGACTCCCCCGGCTTCGGCTTCCCGTGCCCGTGCTTCCCGTCCCCCGCCGAACCGCCGAACCCGATCCCGCCCCCCGGCACCCCCGAACCACCGTCCGGCGCCTCACCGGCGGGCCGCCCGGCGGAGTGCGAGGGCTTGGCACCGCCGCCCGCGTCGTCGCCCACGCTCATACAGCCGGCGGCAGCGGCGACGACGGCGACCGCGGCGGCCAGACGGACGGGTACGTACATGGGGCGCACGGGGCCACCTCCGAGGGCGGAAAAAGGGAGTCCCCCTCTCAACTCCCGCCGCCCACCGGAAGACACGCGCGCCCGCCCGTGTCGCCCATTCCTGACCGGGAATTGCCCCCTCCTGACGCCCGCCGCACGATCGACCGCGAACCGACCGTCCCGCAGCGAGCCCTTCAGGAGCCACGGATGACCGAGACCGACCCCCAGTACCTGGCCGAGCGTTACATCGCCCAGTGGACCGAACCGGACGCCACCCGGCGCCGGGCGGCGATCGAGAGCCTCTGGGCGGCGGACGGCACGCACGTCCTCCAACCGCCCGCGGAGATCCGCGAGATCGCCACTGACCTCGGCTTCGACCACCCGACCCTCCGGGCCCAGGGACACGACGCCATCGAGACCCGCGTCGCCCGCAGCTACGAACGGTTCGTCGAGAAGGGCGAGTTGACCTTCCGGCCGCGCACCGACGCCGTACGCCTCGACGGCGTGGTCCAGTTCCGCTGGGACACGGTGGCCGTCGGCAGCGGCGAAGTCGTGGGTGGCGGCCTGGAGTTGCTCGTGCTCGACCCCGACGGCCGGATCCGCACCGACTACATGTTCCCCGGAGCCTGATCCCCCGCCGCGGCCGCCAACGCCTCCGCCGTCGCCGCGTCCGCCGGCAGGAACGCCTCCAGTTTCAGCTCGGCGAGGGTCACGTCCACGGCGGTGGCGAAGGTCGTCACAGTCGTCATCAGCCGCAACTCCCCGTACGACGACCGCAGCCGCAACGGCACCGCGAACCCCAACGCCCCTTCCCCCGAACCGAGTTCGGGCACATACCCGGCAAGCTCGGCCCGCAGCTCCGCCAACTGCCCCAATCGGGCCAGGATATGCCGTGCCCACTCCGCGAGATTGATGATCCGAGGCGCCAACCCGTCCGGATGCAGGGCCAGTCGGTACACATTCGCCCCCGGCCCCAGCAGCTCGGCCGCGGCCCCCTCGGTGATCACTCCGAACGCGCTGTTCGCCGCGACGAGTCGACCACCCCGGTCCACCACCACCGCCGGATACGGCAGATGCCCCCGCAGGATGTGCCCGATCGCCTCCCGCACCGGAGCCAGCACCGGCCCGTCCAGCGAACTCTCCGCGTACACCGGCGCGTACCCGGCGGCCAGCAACAGCTCGTTCCGCTCCCGCAACGGCAGTTCGAGCGCTTCCGCCAGCCGTACGACCAACTCCCGCCCCGGCACGGACCGCCCCGACTCGACGAAACTCACATGCCGCTGCGTGGTACCGGCCCGCAGCGCCAACTCCAGCTGGCTGAACCGGCGATCCGTACGGCGCTCACGCAACACCCGACAGAAGTCCACGCCCCAGTTCTACGACCCACTGCCCCAACCGGCCATTCCCCACAGGGAATTGAGCCGATGCCCACCACCCGCCGACCATCAACCGCATGGACATCGGCGTACTGCTCCCGACCGGAACCGCCCAGTGGGACCCGGCCGACGACCCACGCGAACTGATCGCCCTCGCCCGCACCGCCGAACACCTCGGCTTCACCTCCCTCTTCGTCAACGACTCCCTGATCACCCCCCGCATCGAAGCCCTCACGATGCTCGCCGCCCTCGCCCCGGCCACCGAGACGGCAACCCTCGGCACCGCCGCCCTGCTCCCCTTCCTCCGCCGCCCCGTCCAGGCCGCCCAGTCCCTCGCCTCGATCGACCTCCTCTCCGGCGGCCGCCTCACCCTCGCGCTCGGCGCCGGCTACCCCGGCCGCTTCGGACGCCCCTTGTACGACCTCTCCGAGGTCCCCTGGGCCCGCCGCTTCGCCCGCCTCGACGAGACGGTCGCACTGTGGCGGGCCCTCTGGAACGGCGCCGACTCCTTCCACGGCGAGTTCCACCACGTCACCGACCTCCCGCCCGCCCTGCGCCCGTCCCGCCCCACCGGCCCGCCCATCTGGCTCGGCGGCGCGACCCCGACAGCCCTGACCCGCACCGGCCGCCTCTACGACGGCTGGCTCCCCTACCCGCCCGACCCCGCCGACTACACGACCGGCCTGCACGACATCCACCAGGCCGCAGCCGCCGCGGGCCGCCCGCCCGAGGCCATCACCCCGGCACTCTTCGTCACCGTACGAATCGACGGAGCCGACGAGGACCCAGCGCACGCCCACCGGACGCTGGACGACTACGCCCGCGCCGCCTACGGCATGCCCCTCCCGGAACTGGAGAAGATCCAGGCAGTCGTCGCAGGCACCGCCGAGCAGGTCGGCGAACGTCTGAGCCGGTACGTCACCGCCGGCGCCCGGCACCTCGTCACCCGCCTGGCCGCCCTGGATCTGCGCGGCTGGCGCGAGCAACTGGAGCGCACAGCCGCCCTCCTCCCCGGTCTTCGGGCCTGACCGCGCCCCGAACCGGCGTTCGTCCCGGACAATGGACCTGTGCTGGAGATGACACGTGAGGCATTCGAAGAGCTGGTGAGCGAGGCCCTGGACCGGATCCCGCCGGAGCTGACGCGGGTCATGGACAACGTGGCCGTGTTCGTCGAGGACGAACCCGACCCCGCCGACCCCGAACTGCTCGGCCTCTACGAGGGCACCCCGCTCACGGAGCGCGGCGAGTGGTACGCCGGCGTCCTGCCCGACCGGATCTCGATCTACATGGGCCCGACCCTGCGCTACTGCGCGACCACCGAGGACGTCGTCCACGAGGTCGCCGTCACCGTCGTCCACGAAGTCGCCCACCACTTCGGCATCGAGGACGAACGCCTGCACGAACTCGGCTGGGGCTGACCCACTCCCGCTCCCCGCGCCACTCCCACGGACGGTTCCGCATACCTGCCCCCACCCCTGGGCATACGGGACCAATGGCCCGCGTCCCCGTCGCAGCCCTGAACCGCCTCCGCCGAACCCAGCACGCCCTGATCCGCCAGTACCGCGCCCGCCGCCCCCGCCCCACCGTCGAACTCGTCCCCCAGCCCCACCCCTGGCCCCGCGCCCTCGGCCTCGTCATGGTCGTCTTGGTCGGGGCCTGGCTCGGCCTGCTGATCGTGGGCAACGTACGGACCCAGGTCGGCCCCATGGACACGACCATGACCCTGCGCCCGTCCCTCACCGGCGGCACGAAGATCAACGTGTCCCCGCTCGGCGCCCTGTCCCTCGACAGCCACCACGCCCCGGTCCGCCTGGACGTCAACGTCGACCAGCTCGACCCGGAACGCTCCCAGGCCCTCGTCGACCACCCCGAACGCATCGCCGGCCTCCAGGACGAGGTGGCCCGGGACGTCGAACACGGCACCCTCGACCTGGCCGTACGGTCCTGCACGGCCGTAGTCCTGGGCGCTACGACCCTGGGCCTCGCGGTCTACCGCCGCCCCCGCCGGGCCCTCGCGGCCGGTGGCCTGGCCCTCACGCTCCTCGCCGCGTCCGGAGCGACGGCGTACGCGACCTGGAACCCGAAGTCGATCCTCGAACCGAAGTTCTCCGGCCTGCTCTCCTCCGCCCCGTCCCTGGTCGGCAACGCGCGCAACATCGTGACCGAATTCGACGTCTACCAGCAGGAGTTGGCCCGCCTGGTGACGAACGTGACCAAGCTCTACGACGTCACGTCGACGCTCCCCGCGTACCAGCCGGACCCGGCCACCATCCGTGTCCTGCACGTCTCGGACATCCATCTGAACCCCGCGAGCTGGAAGATCATCGCGTCGCTGGTGGAGCAGTACAAGGTGAGCGTGATCGTCGACACCGGCGACACCATGGACCACGGCACGACGGCCGAGAACGGCTTCCTCGACCCGATCGCCGACCTGGGCGTCCCGTACGTCTGGGTCAGGGGCAACCACGACTCCCTCGCCACCCAGCGCTACCTGGAGCGGATGAAGAACGTGCACGTCCTGGACGAGGGCCGGGCGGAAACGGTCGCGGGCGTGCGCTTCGCGGGCATCGGCGACCCCCAGTTCACCCCGGACCGCTCGACCGCCCCGGGCGCCGACAACGCGGAGGAACTCGCCGGCGACCAACTCGCCTCCGCCCTCCGCGACCAGCAGGCCGCCGGCACCCCGGTCGACATCGCCCTGGTCCACGAACCCTCGGCGGCCCGCCAGACCGACGGCGAGGTCCCGCTCGTCCTGGCAGGCCACCTCCACCACGAGGGCACCGAGGTCATGAAGCACGGCACCCGCCTCCGTATCGAGGGCTCGACGGGCGGCAGCGGCCTGCGCGCGGTGGAAGGCAAGTACCCCGACCCGATCGAGGCGTCGATCCTCTACGTCGACCGCGACACCCACCGCCTCCAGGCCTGGGACGAGATCAAACTCGGCGGCCTGGGCCTGACGACGGCGGAGGTGAGCCGCCACCTGCCGAAGGAGAACGTGCCGTGAGCGCACACCGCTTTTTCGGTTTGGCTACGGCCCAAACGCCGTAGTACAGTCTCGTCGTGCCCAAGGGCGCCGGTCAGGGCTCGACCGTCCGAAACTCCGCAAGGAGTCAGGAGAAGCGGCACCCTTCGGGGGAAAGCGGAGTCACATGCTTCTCACGTCCCCTGGGACACCTAGACGAAGCAAAGCAGTACGGAAGTTGGCCCTCATCGTCTAGTGGCCCAGGACGCCGCCCTTTCAAGGCGGTAGCACGGGTTCGAATCCCGTTGGGGGCACGTAACACCGTGTGCGACACTGGCTTCGCCGGTTCGCGCGCAACAGCAAGGTCCTGTGGAGCAGCTTGGAGTGCTCGCCACCCTGTCAAGGTGGAGGCCGCGGGTTCAAATCCCGTCAGGACCGCTGAGGTTCCGCAAGGAATCTCGTGGCTGGGTAGCTCAGTTGGTACGAGCGATCGCCTGAAAAGCGATAGGTCGCCGGTTCGACCCCGGCCCCAGCCACCGGATCGAAAGCCCTGTCCCACCCGGGACGGGGCTTTCGTCGTGACCGGACGACACAGGGCGGGGCGCGATGGGTCAGGACGAGGCCAGAGGCATCCGGGACACGGACCTGGAGAAGATACGGGCGCGGTACGGACTGCTCGCGGTAACCGGCAGCAACATCGCGATCACGGCGGTGGCGATCTTCGGCGTATGGCAGCTGAACGGCGATCGCGCGGTGATGGTAGGCGTCCTGACCTCGGCATTCACCGCGATGGCGGGCCTGACGACGGCGTACCTCGGCATCAAGGCGGTGTCCAACACGGCCCAGTCGATGTCCAAGGAGGCGGGCAGGCAGCAGGACGCCGACCGCCTGAAAGACTCCGGCCGGCACGATCCAGCCCGTCCAGCGCTTGAGGACGAGGCCGTTCAGGCCGACGGGGGTGCGGGGGCCGAGCCCCCGAAGACGGCACCCTGAGCCACCCGCACAACCCCCGGGCAAGCTGCCCCCGCCAATTCATTCGCCAGGAATTTCGCCGAGGTGAGATCCTGGACGGCGTATGTCTACGCACCCCGCCTCCGCGCCCGGCACTTCCGCCCCCGCCCTCGGCGACCTCGCCCCCCGCCTGACCGAGCTGACCCTGCGCGACGCGCACCGGCTCGGGCGCAGGCTCGAAGGCGCGCGCAAGATCCGCAAGCCGGAGGCCCGCGCCGCCGTGCTCGCCGAGATCGAGACCGAGGTCGCCCGCGGCGAGGAGCGGATGGCCGAGCGGCGCACCCGCATCCCGGCGATCTCGTATCCGGAGCAGCTGCCGGTCAGCCAGAAGAAGGCCGACATCGCGGCCGCGATCCGCGATCACCAGGTCGTGATCGTGGCCGGTGAGACGGGTTCCGGCAAGACGACCCAGATCCCGAAGATCTGTCTCGAACTCGGCCGTGGCGTCCGCGGGATGATCGGGCACACCCAGCCCCGCCGTATCGCCGCCCGCACCGTCGCGGAGCGCATCGCGGAGGAGATGGACACCCCGCTGGGCGAAGCAGTCGGCTGGAAGGTCCGTTTCACCGACCAGGTGAACCAGGAGTCGACCTTCATCAAGCTGATGACGGACGGCATCCTGCTCGCCGAGATCCAGACCGACCGCGAACTGCGCGCCTACGACACGATCATCATCGACGAGGCCCACGAGCGGTCCCTCAACATCGACTTCCTGCTCGGCTACCTCGCCCAACTGCTGCCCAAGCGCCCGGACTTGAAGGTCGTCATCACCTCGGCGACCATCGACCCCGAGCGCTTCTCCCGGCACTTCGGCGAGGCCCCGATCATCGAGGTCAGCGGCCGGACATATCCGGTGGAGGTGCGGTACCGCCCCCTCCTCGAAGACGAGTCCGAGGACTCCGACCGCGACCAGATCACCGCGATCTGTGACGCCGTGGAAGAGCTTCAGGGCGAGGGCAAGGGCGACATCCTCGTCTTCCTCTCCGGAGAGAGGGAGATCCGCGACACGGCGGACGCGCTCAACAAGAAAAACCTCAGGTTCACCGAAGTACTACCTCTTTACGCCCGCCTCTCGCACGCCGAGCAGCACCGCGTGTTCCAGCAGACACCTCATATTCAAGCGGGCGGGCGAAGGATCGTTCTGGCGACCAACGTCGCCGAGACCTCCCTCACCGTCCCGGGCATCAAGTACGTCATCGACCCCGGCTTCGCCCGGATCAGCCGCTACAGCCACCGAACCAAGGTGCAGCGGCTGCCCATCGAGGCGGTCAGCCAGGCAAGTGCCAATCAGCGCAAGGGTCGTTGTGGCCGTACGTCGGACGGCATCTGCATCCGCCTGTACTCCGAGGACGACTTCCTCGCCCGCCCGGAGTTCACGGACGCGGAGATCCTGCGGACGAACCTTGCCTCCGTCATCCTGCAGATGACCGCGGCCGGGCTCGGCGAGATCGAGAAGTTCCCGTTCATCGACCCGCCGGACCACCGCAACATCCGCGACGGCGTCCAACTCCTCCAGGAACTGGGCGCGTTGGACCCGGACGAGAAGGACCCGCGCAAGCGCCTCACGCAGACGGGCCGCAAGCTCGCCCAGCTCCCGGTGGACCCACGCCTGGCCCGCATGGTCCTTGAGGCCGACAAGAACGGCTGTGTGCGCGAGGTCATGGTGATCGCCGCCGCGCTCTCCATCCAGGACCCGCGCGAACGCCCGGTGGACAAGCAGACGCAGGCGGATCAACAACACGCCCGTTTCCGCGACGAGTCGAGCGACTTCCTCGCGTTCCTGAACATGTGGCGGTACATCCGCGAGCAGCAGAAGGAGCGCGGCTCGTCCGCGTTCCGTCGCATGTGCAAGCAGGAGTACCTGAACTTCCTCCGGATCCGCGAGTGGCAGGACATCTACAGCCAACTCCGCACGGTGGCCAAGCAGATGGGCATCCAGTTCAACGAGGAGGACGCGGCCGAGCACAGCGTCCACGTCTCCCTCCTCGCCGGACTGCTCTCGCACATCGGCATGAAGGACGTGAAGGACGGCGCGAAGAACGAGTATCTGGGCGCCCGCAGCGCCAAGTTCGCGATCTTCCCCGGTTCGGCGCTCTTCAAGAAGACCCCGCGTTTCGTCATGTCGGCGGAACTGGTGGAGACTTCACGCCTCTGGGCCCGCGTCAACGCCAAGATCGAGCCAGAGTGGGTCGAGCCCCTCGCCGGCCACCTCCTCAAGCGGACGTACAGCGAACCGCACTGGGAGAAGGACCAGGCGGCGGTGATGGCCTTCGAGAAGGTCACGCTCTACGGCGTCCCGATCATCGCCCAGCGCAAGGTGAACTACGGCCGCATCGACCCCGAGGCGTCCCGCGAGCTGTTCATCCGCAACGCGCTGGTCGAGGGCGACTGGCGCACGCACCACAAGTTCTTCGCGGACAACCGCAAACTCCTCACCGAGGTAGAGGAGTTGGAGCATCGTGCCCGCCGCCGGGACATCCTGGTCGACGACGAGACGCTCTACGACTTCTACGACCAGCGGGTGCCCGAACACGTCGTCTCCGGCGCCCACTTCGACTCCTGGTGGAAGCACAAGCGCCATGAGGAGCCCGAACTCCTCGACTTCGAGCGCTCGATGCTCATCAACGAGCGCGCGGGAGACATCAGCAAGGCCGACTATCCGGACTCCTGGCAGCAGGGCCGGCTGAAGTTCCGGGTGACGTACCAGTTCGAGCCGGGCGCGGACGCGGACGGTGTCACGGTCCACATCCCGCTCCAGGTCCTCAACCAGGTCACGGACGAGGGCTTCGACTGGCAGATCCCCGGGTTGCGGGAAGAGGTCGTCACCGAACTCATCCGCTCGCTCCCGAAGCCGATCCGCCGCAACTACGTCCCGGCCCCGAACTTCGCCCAACGCTTCCTGGCAACTGCGGTCCCCCTCCAGGAACCCCTCCCCACCACCATGGCCCGCGAGTTGAAGCGCATGGTCGGAGTCCCCTTCACTGCCGACGACTTCGACTGGTCGAAGGTCCCGGACCACCTCCTGATCACCTTCCGGATCGTGGACGAACGGCGCCGCAAGATCGCCGAGGACAAGGACCTGGAGGCGCTGAAGGTCCGCCTGAAGCCGAAGGCGCGCCAGGCCATCTCGCAGGCGGCCGCGGCGACGGCCGAGCGCGAGGGCGGCGAGTCCCTGGAGCGCAAGGGCCTCACCGACTGGACGATCGGCTCCCTCACCCGCGTCTTCGAGACCCGCCGGGCCGGCCAGCCGGTGAAGGCGTACCCGGCGCTGGTCGACGACGGCGACACCGTCTCCGTACGGCTCTTCGACACCGAGGAGGAGCAGGCGGAGGCGATGTGGAAGGGCACGCGCCGGCTCATCGTGCGCAACATCCCGGTCAACCCGGCGAAGTTCGCGTCCGAAAAGCTCACGAACGCGCAGAAGTTGGCCCTGTCCGCGAATCCGCACGGTTCGATCCAGGCGCTGTTCGACGACTGCGCGCTGGCCGCGGCGGACAAACTGATCGGCGACTTCGGCGGCCCGGCGTGGGACGAGGAGTCGTACCGGAAACTCTACGAGAAGGTGCGCGCCGAGATCGTCGACACGACGGTGCGGGCGGTGAGCCAGGTCCAGCAGGTGCTGGCCGCCTGGCAGGCCTGTGAGCGCCGTCTGAAGGGCGCGCACAGCCCCGCGCTGCTCCCGAACCTCGCGGACGTACGCGCGCAGTTGGACGCCCTCGTGAAGCCGGGCTTCGTCACGGCGGCGGGGATACGTCGCCTGCCCGACCTGATGCGCTACCTGGTGGCCGCCGACCGCCGCCTCCAGCAGATGCCGACGGGGGTGCAGCGGGACACCACCCGCATGGAGAAGGTCCACGAGATGCAGGACGAGTACGCGTGGCTCCTGGAGCAACTCCCGCAGGGCCGCCCGATTCCCTCGTCCGTCCTGGACATCCGCTGGATGATCGAGGAGCTCCGGGTCAGCTATTTCGCCCACGCGCTGGGCACGGCGTACCCCGTCTCCGACAAGCGGATCGTGAAGGCGATCGACGCCGCCGCACCGTAACAACGCCTGCACACCCAGTGAGTTCGACCAGGCGGGCCCGCCTCCTGTACAGTCTCATCTCGCGGCACAACGCACCATCAAACGCCGCGAATCAAGGTCCTGTGGAGCAGCTTGGAGTGCTCGCCACCCTGTCAAGGTGGAGGCCGCGGGTTCAAATCCCGTCAGGACCGCAGTGAACGAACCGAGGCCCGCATCTCTCCGGAGACGCGGGCCTTACTCGTGCCCGCTCTCTTCTTCAGGGGGCGGGTCTTTTCGTGTCCGCACGCCAGCCTGTCGGCACCGGACCGCACCACTCAGCCCGTCCACCCTTTGAGCGCAGGCCCGCACAATCAGCCCGTCCGGCGTTTGAGGACGAGGCCGTTCAGGCCGAAGGGGGGTCTGGGGGCGCAGCCCCCAGGGACGGCCCCCTTGACGCCGCCCAACCCTCCAGGTACCCAGAAACCAGGCCCCGTTCCACGCAGGGCCACGGAGGTGGCACATGGCGGCTTCGGTCAGGCATGAGACGCGGGCCCTGCTCCGTGCGCACCTGTCGGCCGCCAGCTCCTACCGCCACGCGACCCGGCACTGCTCGATCTGCCACCGCCTGTTGCGGCTGGCCATGGACGCCCCCGCGGCACCGGAACCGGGCGACGAACCCGAGGGCCAACCCTCCTAGCGCAGATAGACCAGAGGCAACAAGCCATCTGGCATGTGACGGGTGTCACCGCATAAGTTTTTGAAACGTCGGAACTTACACCTGACCTACAACTGGTCAATTTAATATGTGCAATTGCACCCCTACGAGGGATGGTCCACAGGAGATCCGACAGCCCTCCCCAGACTCCGACAAGGTCCCTCACAGGACCTTGCGCTCAGGGCCTGTCGGCCGCGCACGGACCCACGACCAGGCACAAAAAAGATCGCGCTGGACCCGGCGGAGTCCAGCGCGATCTACGACGCACCCTGTTCAAGTTGCTTCAAAAGCGTTGGGCGTGGGCCCTGTTGGGGCAGAACCCGCGTCGCTTGGAGCTGTGCTGTCGGGCACCTTGGCCGGTTGGGGGACTAGCCGTCGTGCCCTTATTCAGTTGGTCAGGCTTCGCTGCGCTGCTGCGGAATGCCCGCGAGCAGGGCACGGACCTCCGCCTCGCGGTAACGGCGGTGTCCGCCGAGCGTGCGAATCGAAGTGAGCTTGCCGGCCTTCGCCCACCGCGTGACCGTCTTGGGGTCCACACGGAACATCGTGGCGACCTCAGCCGGGGTCAGCAGCGGCTCGGCATCAGGGGTGCGAGCGGTCATGAGCGGCCTCCTCGGGAGAACCGAACCTTCTCGGTTCTTTCCTCTAAATTCTGCACCTTGACCCGCGTTGCCCGAAATGGCGTGTGCGGGTCGAGTCGGTTATAGGACGAACGGCTTGTCCTCGGCACTACAACTACACCATCTGTCCAACCGCGTAGGCCAAACCGATGGAATTGCCCTCCCAGGTGTCCATCAGCGACGGATGCCGATGGACCATGCCATAGCGGACAGTCACACCTCTGTGACGATCAGTCACAGGGGCGATCAGGAGTCATCCAGACCCCCCAAAGCGCGCAATGCCGAGATTCCGCCCAAAGCATGACGGATGGAGTCCTCCCCGGACTCCTTGTCCTATTTTGGCATGAGGAGGGGCAAGCGGCGCAAGGCATCTGCACGTGCGGTCCGTCACGCTTGGCATCAAACGTCCGGATCGGGACCTACGTCCCGTGTTGACGAACCGTAAGAATCCTATGCGCATCTGTTCGAACCTGTCAGCCACGTTCGAAGGTGCGCACATCGAACCTACGCACAAGTACGGCCGTCGCGTCAGTTCGCTTCAGTCCGCGTCAGTTCGCCGAGCGCCGGTCCCTGACCGACCGCCAGCGCTCCACGAGCCGCCCGTACGCCTCGCCCGCCGCCGCCCCGTCCCCGGTCCGCAGCGCCTCGATGCCGGCGGCCACGTCCGCCGCCGAGTGGTCGTCCTCCAGCTCGCCGGCCGGGACGACGTGCACGAGCCCGCCGTAGTCCAACTCCACCAGCGAACGCGGATGGAACTCCTCCAGCCAGCGCCCCACGTCCACCAGGCCCTCGATCAGCGGCCCGTCGTCCATCGCGTCCTTCAGGGCCCGCAGCGCCCGCGCCACCCGCCGCCGTGCCTGCACCATCGGCGTCCGGTACCGCAGCATCGGCGGATCGTCCCCGGAGGCCTTGTCGTAACGCCGCTCCTCGTCACCGACGAGCACGAACCAGTTCAGCGGCACCTGCCAGGTCGCCGTGCGGATCCACGGCCGGGCATCCGGATTCCGGGCCAGCCAGCGCTCGTAGTCCTGGGTGGCCTGGTGCCGTACGAGCGGCGGGAGTACGGCGTCCAGGACCGGCGGCGGAAGCTCCTCCGCGAGGTCGCCCAGGGCCTGCCAGCCGCGCAGCCGGGTGCGCCAGGGGCAGACGCAGACCACGCCGTCGACCTCCACCACGAAGGCGTCGGCGCTCTCGTGCACCGGCACCGGGACCGGCGGGGTGGGCAGCAGGTCGGCCAGCGCCCGGCGCAGTTCGTCCTGGTACGACGGACGATCCGGGCGGCGGGCGTAGCGCGTCCAGTGGCCGCGCTCCGGCTCGGGGAAAGCGGCCAGCGGCTCGTAGACCCGTAGATAGGTCGCGTACGGGACGATCACCGAGGACACCTTCTTGGGCACGCCTGCTCCCTCCCCCGCCGGCCGTCGGGAAAACCTTCGGACCCGCTCACAAACGGGCGGGAAAACTATGCAAATCGTCGCACGGACACCCCCCTTCGGTAGGTGATCCTGAACACTGCACCGATGGCGGTCGGACACAAGCTCTACGCTCGTGCCACGGCACCCGCCACCCCTACGGGAGCCTGTCTCCAACCGCCGCCACTCACCCAGGAGTCACCACCGTGACCGACGTAGACAACGGCGTCCTGCACACCCTGTTCCACTCGGACCAGGGCGGTCATGAGCAAGTCGTGCTCTGTCAGGACCGGGCCAGCGGCCTCAAGGCCGTCATCGCCATCCACAACACCGCGCTGGGCCCCGCTCTGGGCGGCACGCGCTTCTACCCCTACGCCAGCGAGGAAGAGGCCGTCGCCGACGCGCTCAACCTCGCCCGCGGGATGTCGTACAAGAACGCCATGGCCGGACTGGACCACGGCGGCGGCAAGGCCGTGATCATCGGTGACCCGGAGCGCGACAAGACCGAGGAACTGCTGCTCGCCTACGGCCGGTTCGTGGCCTCGCTCGGCGGGCGGTACGTGACCGCGTGCGATGTCGGCACGTATGTCGCCGACATGGACGTCGTGGCGCGCGAGTGCCGCTGGACGACCGGACGTTCCCCCGAGAACGGCGGCGCGGGCGACTCCTCCGTGCTGACCGCCTTCGGCGTCTTCCAGGGCATGCGGGCCAGCGCCCAGCACCTGTGGGGCGACCCGTCGCTGCGCGGCCGTACGGTCGGCATCGCGGGCGTCGGCAAGGTCGGGCACCACCTCGTGGAGCACCTGCGGGACGAGGGCGCCGAGGTCGTGATCACGGACGTGCGCGAGGAGTCCGTACAGCGGATTCTGGCCAAGCATTCGGCAGGCGTTACGGCCGTTGCCGACACGGAGGCGTTGATCCGGGTCGAAGGGCTCGACATCTACGCCCCCTGCGCGCTGGGCGGTGCCCTGAACGACGCGACCGTGCCGGTGCTGACCGCCAAGGTGGTGTGCGGCGCGGCCAACAACCAGCTGGAGCACCCGGGCGTCGAGAAGGACCTCGCCGACCGCGGGATCCTCTACGCGCCGGACTACGTGGTGAACGCCGGTGGCGTGATCCAGGTCGCCGACGAGCTGCACGGGTTCGACTTCGAGCGGTGCAAGGCGAAGGCCGCGAAGATCTTCGACACCACGCTGGCAATATTCGCACGTGCGAAGGAAGACGGTATTCCGCCGGCCGCCGCGGCCGACCGGATCGCCGAGCAGCGGATGCACGAGGCCGCCGGAGCGCGCGGACGCTGAGGTTCCGCTTGGCTCCTCGGCATGCGTCTCCGGTACCCGCCGGCGAAGACTTAGAGAGAACTCTCACGTTCGTCGGCGGGTCGCCCGCCAAGAAGTGGTTAAAATCGCGGTTGACCAGCGAGTACAGGGCACCTCGCCGGTCCTGGAGCCCGGCACGTGCTGCGGGCGACGTACCGTATGGGCGCGGGCTCAGGTACCGTGGAAGCCCTACGGACCGGTCTCTCCACGGAGAGTCCGTTCCAGAACATGAACGCGTGTCAAGACTCTGAGGCCACCGAGCCTCGTATCCGAGGGGGTCGAGCCATGGGGCGCGGCCGGGCAAAGGCCAAGCAGACGAAGGTCGCCCGCCAGCTGAAGTACAGCAGCGGCGGGACTGACCTCTCGCGTCTGGCCAATGAGCTGGGCGCTTCGACTTCGAGCCAGCCGCCGAATGGCGAGCCGTTCGAAGACGACGACGAGGAAGAAGACGACCCGTACGCTCAGTACGCGGATCTCTATAACGACGATGACGAGGACGAGGACGGCGAGTCCGGTCCTCAGTCTCAACGTCGCGGCGCGTAACGCTTGCAGCGCGCTGAGCGGTAAAAACTTCCCGTTAGCTGACTGCACCTCGCCCGGTCCGGGGCATCAAGCACCGGACCGGGTTTTGTGCTGCCGTCACGGGGCTCCGCCCCGGACCCCGCTCCTCAAACGCCGGAGCGGCTGATTTACGCGTAGTCGCCGACCATTTCCGCGCCCGTCGCATAGTCGCCACGCTCGGTGATCTCGCCCGCGACCCACGCCTCGACCCCGCGGTCGGCCAGGGTCTCCAGGGCCACGTCCGCGGACTCCTCCGGAACGATCGCGATCATGCCGACGCCCATGTTCAGGGTCTTCTCCAGCTCCAGACGCTCGACCTGGCCCGTCTTTCCGACGAGGTCGAAGATCGGGGCCGGGGTCCAGGTGGAGCGGTCCACGATCGCGTGCAGGCCGTCCGGGATGACCCGGGCGAGGTTCGCGGCGAGGCCGCCGCCGGTGACGTGCGAGTAGGCGTGCACGTCGGTCGTGCGGGTCAGTGCCAGGCAGTCCAGCGAGTAGATCTTCGTGGGCACGAGGAGTTCCTCGCCGAGCGTGCGGCCCAGCTCGTCGATCCGTGCGTCCAGGTCGAGACCGGCCTGGTTCAGGAGCACATGCCGGACGAGCGAGTACCCGTTCGAGTGAAGTCCCGAGGAAGCCATCGCGATGACCGCGTCACCCGTCCGGATGCGATCGGCGCCGAGCAGCCGGTCGGCCTCCACGACGCCCGTACCGGCGCCCGCGACGTCGAAGTCGTCCGGGCCCAGCAGACCGGGGTGTTCGGCGGTCTCGCCGCCGACCAGGGCGCAGCCGGCCAGCACACAGCCTTCGGCGATGCCCTTGACGATGGCCGCGACACGCTCGGGATGCACCTTGCCGACACAGATGTAGTCGGTCATGAAGAGCGGCTCGGCACCGCACACCACGATGTCGTCCATGACCATCGCGACCAGGTCGTGGCCGATCGTGTCGTAGACGCCGAGCCGGCGCGCGATGTCGACCTTCGTGCCGACGCCGTCCGTGGCGGAGGCGAGCAGGGGGCGCTCGAACCGCTTCAGGGCGGAGGCGTCGAAGAGCCCGGCGAAGCCGCCGAGGCCACCGAGGACCTCGGGGCGCTGGGTCTTCTTCACCCACTCCTTCATGAGTTCTACGGCGCGGTCGCCCGCGTCGATGTCGACGCCGGCCGCCGCGTAGGAAGCACCGGAGGATGAGCCCGTCGCCGGAGGCGACTGATCAGACACAGCAGACATTGCCTGGGATCTTTCGCGTTGATTGATACGGGGCTTCTACGGGCGACGGATCGCGTCGGCCGCGGCCGTGGCGGCCGGACCGGCAGCCAATTCGGTCTCCAGGAGCTGCTTGCCGAGCAGCTCGGGGTCCGGGAGCTCCATCGGGTACTCGCCGTCGAAGCAGGCGCGGCACAGGTTCGGCTTGTCGATGGTGGTCGCGTCGATCATGCCGTCGATGGAGATGTACGCCAGGGAGTCGGCGCCGAGTGAGGTGCCGATGTCGTCGATCGTCATGCCGTTGGCGATGAGCTCGGCGCGGGTGGGGAAGTCGATGCCGAAGAAGCAGGGCCACTTCACGGGCGGCGAGGAGATCCGGATGTGGACCTCGGCGGCGCCGGCCTCGCGGAGCATGCGCACCAGCGCGCGCTGGGTGTTGCCACGCACGATCGAGTCGTCGACGACGACCAGGCGCTTGCCCTTGATGACTTCCTTCAGCGGATTCAGCTTCAGGCGGATGCCGAGCTGCCGGATGGTCTGCGAAGGCTGGATGAACGTACGGCCGACGTAGGCGTTCTTCACCAGACCCGCACCGAACGGGATGCCCGAGGCCTCCGCGTAGCCGATCGCGGCCGGGGTGCCGGACTCCGGAGTCGCTATGACCAGATCGGCGTCGACCGGAGCTTCCTTGGCGAGTTTCCGACCCATCTCGACACGGGAGAGGTAGACGTTCCGACCGGCGATGTCGGTGTCGGGGCGGGCGAGATAGACGTACTCGAAGACGCAGCCCTTGGGCTTCGCTTCCGCGAATCGGGAGGTGCGCAGGCCGTTCTCGTCGATGGCGACGAACTCGCCCGGCTCGATCTCACGGACGTAGGCCGCACCGCAGATGTCGAGGGCGGCGGACTCGGAGGCGACCACCCAGCCGCGCTCCAGCCGGCCGAGGACCAGCGGGCGGACGCCCTGCGGGTCGCGGGCGGCGTAGAGAGTGTGCTCGTCCATGAAGACGAGCGAGAAGGCGCCCTTGACCTGCGGGAGGACCGCGTGGGCGGCTTCCTCGATGGTCAGCGGCTTGCCGTCGGTGTCGACCTGGGCCGCGAGGAGCGCGGTCAGGAGGTCGGTGTCGTTGGTGGCCGCTACGCGCGGCGTACGGCCTTCCTGCTTGGGCAGGTCGGCGACCATCTCCGCGAGCTGCGCGGTGTTGACCAGGTTACCGTTGTGGCCGAGCGCGATCGAGCCGTGCGCGGTGGCGCGGAACGTCGGCTGGGCGTTCTCCCAGGTGGAGGCGCCGGTGGTCGAGTAGCGGGCGTGACCGACCGCGATATGACCCTGGAGCGAACTGAGGGAGGTCTCGTCGAAGACCTGGGACACGAGGCCCATGTCCTTGAAGACGAGGATCTGGGAGCCGTTGCTGACCGCGATTCCCGCGGATTCCTGACCCCGATGCTGGAGGGCGTAGAGCCCGAAGTAAGTGAGCTTGGCGACCTCTTCACCGGGAGCCCAGACTCCGAAGACGCCGCAAGCGTCCTGGGGTCCTTTCTCGCCGGGGAGCAGATCATGACTGAGTCGACCGTCACCACGTGGCACGGCACCGAGTGTAGGCGAGATCGACCACTGGTCCGAATTCGGGTTACTGGCAGGTAATGGATCACTTGTCGGCGCGTGCGTGGACGATCGTGCCGTTTGCGCTGGTCAGCGTGGCGGTGTCTTGATCGACTCGGTAGTCGACCTGGCCGTTGAAGAGGCCGAGCAGGGCTCGTTCGGTGCCCATGAGTGAGGCGTCGCACATCATTCGGGTGGTGGACGGGCGACCCAGCGTGATGTGTCCGGCGCGTACGGTGGCCGTCGCGTTGACGGCGTTGCAGCCTAGGTGGCCGCCGACCTTGCCGGTTTTGGCGTTGAAGGCGAGCCATGGCTTGCCGTGCACCTTCTTGGCCGCGCCGTTCACGGTGATGCTCTGGACCTGCCAGTCGACACCGGTGACGGGGCGCTGCGCTGCTACCGAGCCGGAGCCGTCGCCTGCGCCGCTGGTCGACTTTTCGCTGCCGCACGCCACCACGAGCGGGACGATGGTCAGGACGGCGAGGGTGAATCGCTGTTTGTCCATGGGGGTGGGACGGGAGGGGCGGGGGACGGGTTCCCTCACCCCATGATCGGCAGCAGTCCGCTCAGGTCCGCTCGCTCGCCGCTCGCGCTGACCTTCGCCTCTTCTACGGCGTCCCTCCACCGCGTCCGCCCGGTCGCGAGCCGGAGCCAGGTCAGGGGGTCGGTCTCTACGACGTTGGGTGGGGTGCCGCGGGTGTGCCGGGGGCCTTCGACGCACTGGACCACGGCGTACGGCGGGATGCGGACCTCGGTCGAGCCGCCGGGGGCCTTCGTGGCGAGGGCGTCGGCGAGGAGGCGGGTGCAGGCGGCGAGGGCCTGGCGGTCGTACGGGGTGTCGAGGCCGGGGACGGCGGCGTTCAAGTCGTCGGTGTGGACGACCAGTTCGACGGTACGGGTGACGAGGTAGTCGGCGAGGGGCATGGCGCCGGCGTTGGTTTCGAGGAGGCGGGTGCCGGGGTTGGTGTCGAGGTGCTGGGTGAGGGTCTGCTCGATTTCGGCGAGGTAGGTGTCGAGGTCGGGGTGCTGGGTGGCGAGGGTGTGGGTGAAGTCGGCGATGGCGGAGGCGTTGGCCGCGGTGGCGAAGGGCCAGTCGAGGATCACGGCGTTCTGGGCGGGCGGGGCCGGGTGAGCCAGGGCGCGGTGGACTGCGGTGATCGCCATGCCGATGTGTGCGACGAGTTCGCGTACGGTCCAGTCGCCCAGGCGGGTGGGGAGGGCGAGTTGGTCGGGGGTGAGGGTCCCTACGGCCTTTCGTACGTTCCCGAACTGGGCCAGGACCGCGGTGCGGGTCTTGACGGGGTCGTACGTACGGGCGCGCTTCTTGGCCTGGGGCATGGCGGGGAGCCTAATCCTCGGGCGTGGGAGGCACACGGCGTTTTTGCCCGCGCGGGGGTGGTGGGTGGGCGCCCGCAGGTGTGTGGGTGGGTCGGGGTCGTGGCGGTACGGCGAGCCCGCCGCACTCGGGCCCCACTGTTTGTCACCACGGCTGAACGGGTTGGTGCCGGGTACGCGGCGGGCTGCGCCGTACCGCCACGACCCGCTCCCGACTCGTTGGCGGCTGCGGGCTCGTGGAGGGGCATGTGTGGGGCCCTGCTGATCAGGGGGCTTTGCGGGCGTAGTCCCCTAGGCCGTGTTCCACCAACTTGAATGCGCGGTCGGCTCGTTCGGGGGCTTCGGCTGCGACTGTGGTGACCGGCTCGCCTGCGTCGATGCGGCGGTAGTGCTCCTCGATGAGGGCGTTGCGGGCGGCGCTGATCATGGCGGCGGCGACCATGGCGAGCATCAGGTCGCCGGTCTCCTCGGCCAGGTGGGCGGCCAGGTCCCGCGTGCCTTTCTGCGCGGCGAGGAACGCGCGCTCCTTCAACACCGGGGTGCGCATGACCAGTTCGCGGAGTTGGCGGGCGAACGGTTCGTTGTGCAGGCCGACCGCCGGATCGCGGGTCTCGACCATCTCCAGGAACTGCCGTCGTACGGCGTCCAGGGCCGACTCGCCGGGCGGCCGCTCGCGTACCGCGCGGGCGGCGTCGCCGAAGTGCTCCTCCATCGGCCAGAAGACCAAGTCCTCTTTGGTACCGAAGTAGTTGAAGACGGTCATCTTGGAGACGTCGGCCGCGTCGGCGATCTCCTGCACGGAGACGTTGTCGAAGCCGCGCTCGACGAAGAGGGCGATCGCGGTCCGGATGATCCGCCGAGCCGTCTCCAGCTTCTTGCGCTCGCGGAGTCCCATCACTTCGGTCACGCGTTCACTGTACCAAGGCGAAATTTAATCCCGGATGAAACATTGACTCGGTATATGAAGTCCCTTCATGGTGGATGCCATGACCGAGACCCAGCGAAAAATCGGATTCGTCGTCTGCCTCGTCACGATCGTGCTGGCGCTGCTCGACATGCAGATCGTGTCCGCGGCCACCGTCCCGATCGTCCGGGATCTGGACCCCGCCCACGGCATCGACAAGATTCCGTGGCTGGTCAGTGCGTATGCGCTCGCGTCTGCGGCGATGCTGCCGCTGTACGGCAAGTTGTGCGACGTCCACGGCCCCAAGCGCGTCTTCGCCGCGGCGATCGGTACGTTCCTGCTGGGTTCGGCGTTGTGCGGTGCCGCGCAGTCGATGGACCAGCTCATCGTGGCGCGAGCGGTGCAGGGGCTCGGCGGGGGCGGGTTGATGAGCATCACGATGATCGTGATCGCCCACCTCAGGGGGCCCGGCGAGAAGGACTCGGGCAAGGCCACGAACGCGGGTGGGCTGGTAGCGGGCGGGGCGATGGCGATCGGCCCGTGGATCGGCGGTCTGCTCGCCGACCATGCGAACTGGCGGTGGATCTTCTACGTCAACCTGCCGGTGGGGGTTGTTGTGTTGGTGACGGTCGCCTTCGTCTTGAAGCTCCCCGAGCACCATGTCCGGCGCCCGTTGGACTACTTGGGCGCGGGGCTGGCGGCCGGGTTCTCCAGCGCGCTGCTCCTGATGACGGACTGGGGCGGTAAGCGGTACGGGTGGGCTTCACCGGAGATCGTGGGCTTGGGGTTCGGTACGGCGGTGACGCTCGTGTTGTTCCTGTGGCGCCAACTCCGGGCGCCCGAGCCGGTGTTGCCGCTGTCGTTGTTCAAGGTGCGCGAACTTCGGCTGGGCTTCGCGGTGCAGGCGATTCTCGGTGGCGCGATGATGTGCGCGATCTACTACGTCCTGATCTATCTGCAGGTCGCGCGTGGCATCGCCAGTTCGTCGGCTGGGCTGTTCCTGGTGCCGTTGGCGGTGGGGTTGGGGGTGGCGGGTCTGCTCACCGGGCCGTTGGGGGCGCGGGGGTGTTCGGCACGGACGTTCACGCTGAGCGGTACGGCGACGACGGCACTCGCGTTCGCGCTGCTCGCCACGACGACCGGCCCGGACACCTCCCTCTGGCTGATCCGAGCGGAACTGCTCCTGGCGGGGGCGGGGTTCGGACAGCTCGTCGGCCAACTGATCCTGCTGGTGCAGGACTCCGCGCCGCGCCACCAGTTGGGGGTGACCACGACCTCGATCCGCTTCTTCCAGACCCTGGGCAACGCGCTGGGCACGGCTGTGTTCGGCACGGTGCTGGCCCGTTTCTACGCCGGGCACGGGCCCGGTGGGGACATCACAGGCCTGGCTCGGCTCACGGGGACGGCTCGCGTGGCCGGCGTCCAGGCCTTTGTGGATGCGACGCAGGTGGTGTTCTGGGGTGGGGCCGGGTTGATGGCGGTGGCCGCTGTGTTGGCCTGGCGGTTGCCCAAGTCCGGGGAGGGGGAGGGTCGTTCGGTTGTCGGTGGCGATCGCGGCGCCTATGTGCGCACGTGAGTCACGAACGCGGCGAAGGCTTCTGGGGGGAGTGCGAGGGCGGGGCCATGGGGGAGCTTTGAGTCTCGGACAGCGACCAGGGCTTGGGCTGCAATGAGGTTGGCCACTTCGACACAACTGCCGCCCGCGTCACTGCTGTAGGACGACTTGAACCAGGTTGGCTTCAAAGCCGGGCCGACTTCATGTGGGCGACGAAGCTCGTGAACGCCTCTGGCGGGAGGGTGAGGGCGGGTCCGCTCGAAAGCTTGGAATCGCGGATGGCCACGCGGGCGTGGGTGGGGATGAGGTCAGCTATCTCAACGCAGCTCGCGCCCTGGTCGCTGCTGTACGAAGACTTGAACCAGGCCTCTTCTCGGGCCAGTTCGAGGGCGTTGGGGTGGCTGCTCATGACTGTTCCAACTCTCGTGCTGCTCGTTCCAGGAATCGCGGCGTCTCCCGAGGCGCGGGGGCCTCGGCCCTCATGGCGTCGAACCTGCGGGCGTACCGCCAGATCTCAGTGTCCTTGTCCGAGACGCTCGCGCCCTCGGGAGTATCCATACTCACCACGGTAGGCAGTGGCGGCGCAAAATCCATGAGGATGAAGTTGCCCGATGCCCGGTAGATGGGCTGGGACATCGGCAGGATCTGCACGGTCACGTGATCCAGCGAGGCCAGTTCCGCCAGGTGCCGGTACTGTTCCCGCATGATCTCGGCGCTGCCGAACACCCGCCACAGCGTGGCCTCTTCGAGGATCGCATGGATCTCCACCGGCCGCTCGGAGCGCGTGATCACTTCCTTGCGCCGCATGCGAATCTCGATGTTCCGCTCCACGAACTCCGTGGTGCGCTCGTCGACAGGCTTAGCCGTCTCGAACTGGGCGCGCGCATACGCCTGAGTCTGGAACAGGCCGAACATCACCTCAGGTTGGTAGACCCGAAGGATCTTGGCGTCACCTTCCAGGCCAACGCTCATGTTGAACCCGGACGGCATGAAGGTCCGGTAGACCGACCACCAGCCCCGGTTCAACGAGTTCTTGTGGATGTCCAGCAAGAACGCAACATCGCTCGGGTCGCTCACCCCGTACCGCTTCAACAACGACTTGAGGTCCTGGACGCTGGGCAGACTCGTCAGCCCCCGCTCCACCCGATGCAGGGTCGACTCGGAGACGCTCGTCCCCTTCACCGCCTGGCCCCTCGTGATGCCCCGGCCCAACTCGCCTCCCCCGTCCGCCTGTTCCCGAAGGCGTCGCAGCTCCTGACCCAGCTGCATACGACGAATCGTGGGCCCCGTTTTCGCTGCCACCGTGTCCACCTCTTTTCCTGCCGTGCCCGCCAACTCGACCCGCATGCCCACCGAATCACGCACAGTGCCCGGCGGATCGCAGCCAGTGCCCAGAGTCTGGCATACCGTGCCCCGCGTCCGCAGGCGAATGCCCACCACCCGGCATATACCAGTTAATGCGGGATTCCCTTGTTCGATTGCTGCACCGGACTCCACCTGCGGAAAGTGGTCCCATGACCACTCCACGCAACAACCCCAACCCCACTCCCACTCCCAACCCCCGCCCCCGCATCGACGCCCCCTTCCTCGTAGGCGACCGAGTCAAAGGCACCAGCTACGTGCCACCGGGACCCCACCGGCGGGAAGCGCCGGAAAACTTCGAGGGCGTCGTCGTGCAGGTCGGTTCCGGGTATGCCGGTGTCGACGCCGAACACGCCTTTCTCTGGGTGAAGCTGAAGGACCACACCGAGCGGCAAGCACTGGTCGCCGACACCGAGTTGGTCGAGGAGTGAACCTCGTCCTGAGTACCCTCGCCGGCCTGCTCGCCCTCTTCTTACTGGTCAAGCCGGACAACGAGCCGCCACCGCAGCCCCCGACCGAAGCCGAACAGCCCCACGCACCCGAACTCCCCACCCCCACAGCCCCGTTCATCACCACCGGCCTCGGCGGCCCCTGGCCCCCCGCCACCTACTGCGGCGGACGTTGCCACCCCGCCGCCCCTCAACCGGTGGCCCGTACCGCCATGACCTCGATCAGGTAGGTGCCGCCGGGGGACACGAGGTCCAAGGCCCGTTCGAGGTGGGTGAATTTGCCGGGCCAGGTGTCCGCGAAGACCAGGCCGAAGGGCGCCCCGTCGTACTCCTCCAGCTACGTCCCGGCATCGGCCGTCACGAAAGTCACCCGCGCATCCGACCCCAGCTCCTCGCGGGCGATCGCCTGGACGGGTTGCCGCGAGCACGGACAACAGGCTGCCGGTTCGCCCCTCCCACGCAACAACGCCGATGACGCCCCACTCCACCCGGCCACACTCCGCCCCGCCCCACCGACGACCTCGCCAACCGCCATGTCGGTCCGCTGTCGGCCGTGTCGGTCCCGCGTCGGCGACTTGTCGGTGCCCGCTGGAAACGTTCCGTTCCGGAGTACCCGCCGGGCGCCCGTCCAGCGGGCCCGCGCCACGCAAGGCACACACGCCATGCAAGGCACACAAGACACCCAAGGAGTCGTCATGACCACACACGTCACGATCATCGGCGCCGGACTCGGCGGACTGACCCTCGCCCGCGTCCTGCACGTGAACGGCATCCCGGCCACCGTCTACGAAGCGGAGGCCTCACCGATGGCCCGGCTCCAGGGCGGGATGCTCGACATCCACGACTACAACGGCCAACTCGCCCTGAAGGAAGCCGACTTGATGGACGAGTTCCGCGCCATCATCCTGGAGGGCCGCCAGGCGACCCGAGTCATCGACTGCGACGGCACCGTCCTGTTCGACGAGCCCGACGACGGCACCGGGGGCCGACCCGAGGTGCAGCGCGGGGAGTTGCGGCAGACCCTGCTCGACTCGCTCCCGGACGGGACCGTGCGGTGGGGGCACAAGGTCAGCGGCACCCGCACCCTCGACGACGGCCGGCACGAAGTCGCCTTCGCCGACGGGAGCGTCATCGTCACGGACCTGCTCGTCGGCGCCGACGGCGCCTGGTCGCGCGTACGGCCGTTGTTGTCCGATGCCACTCCCGAGTACTTCGGGCGGTCGTTCGTCGAGACCTATCTGTACGAGAGTGAGAGCCGGCATCCGGTCGCCGCGCGGACGGTCGGTGGCGGTTCGCTGTTCGTGCTCGCCCCGGGCGAGGAAGCGAACGGGAAGTGGATAGCAGCGCACCGGGAGCGCGGCGAGACGCTGCACGCCTACATGATCCTCGCCGAGCCGGAGGAGTGGTTCGCGTCCATCGACTTCACCGACTCCGCCGCCGCCACCGCACGCATCGCCGCCGAGTTCGACGGCTGGGCCCCCGAGATCACCTCCCTGATCACCGACACCGACACCGCTCCCGTCCTACGGCCCCTCAACTGGCTCCCGATCGGCCACCGTTGGGACCGAGTGCCGGGAGTGACTCTCCTGGGCGACGCCGCCCATCTCTCACCGCCGGACGGCGAGGGCGCCAACCTGGCCATGCAGGACGGTGCCGAACTCGCCCTGGCCATCGCCGCGCACCCCGACGACATCGAGGCCGCGCTCACCTCGTACGAAGAAGCGCTGTTCCCCCGTAGCGCCGCCGCGGCCACCGCGGCCGTGGCCACCAACGAAGCCATCGGGCAGATGCTGATCGACGGCCTCGACCTCGGCGAGCGGGGCGCGTAACAGACGGTCAGGCCTTGGACAGTTGGAACGTGGCCGCCGCCGGGAACTTCAGGTCGGTGCAGCCTCGGCGGGCGGCGACATCCGTGACATACGCCTTGAAGAGGGCCTGGAGCCTCGTCTGGACGATCTTGTCGTACGGATAGTCGCTGCTCAGCGTGTGGACGGCCGGCTGTCCGGCGCAGGTGGAGGAGGCCCACCACACGTTTTCCTCGTCGTCGTAGCCCGCGGTGCCGGGGTCCAACGACCTGTGGTCCCTGCCGAAGTGGTCCGTCGCGACCTCGCGTGCCTCGTCGCCGAAGTAGGACTCGGTCCGCAGCCAGAAGGGGGCGAGCCGGATCACGTCGTCGAGGCTGTTGCCGCTGCCTTCGTCCTTGGTGAGGTCGGGCCACATCCTGCGCACCTCCTTGCCGCTCACTCCGAGCAGGCAGCTCTCCTCCGGCGCGTGGGTGGCGACGGGGGTGCCCAGGGCGCGGTCGGGGAGCCGCCAGCGGCCCTTCGCCGCGATGTATCCGGCGTACCAGCCGCACGTTCCGCCGGCCGGCTTCGCGTTCACCAACTTCGCGCTGGGCGTGGGCAGTTCGGCCGGAAGCGCGGGCAGCGTGGCCTTGCAGCCCAGCTTCTTCGCCGCCCGTACGGCCGCGGTGCGGGCCAGCTCGGCAAGCGTTCGGCGGTCGGCGTCCGTGACCGGGTCGCGCTCGAAGTACTTGGCCACGGTCATGGCGTTGACGGAGGTCGTCCCGCCGGACTTGTCGGTGCACTTGGCCTTCACGACGGCGGCGTTGCCGTAGTACACACCGAGCCGCCCGTCGCCGATCGGGTACGCCCCCGTCTGCTCGGCCTCCCGTGTGACATCGGTGTTGGGCGCACTGCCGAACAACCCGAACGGGTCGTCCCACCCGCTCACCAACTGCGCGAAGTCGTCGCTCGGGTTCGACCAGACCGAGAGCAGGAAGTGGTTGTACGTGGTGCCCGGCTTCCCGACCCGGTAGATCTCACACCGCGCGGGCATGAAGCCCGGACCGAGCTCGTCGATCGAGTCGTTCGCTTCGCTGCCCGCCTTCGCCCTCGTCGTACCGCCGTCGAGGTCCAGCACCTGGTCGGGGTCGACGAGCCCGGCACAGGCCTTCGCGATGCGGTCCCGGCTGGCGGACCGGTCGAAGTAGTCCTTCGTCTCCAGCCCCAGCCCCCAGCCCCCGGCACCGACCCCGAACACCGCTGCCACAGCCACGAGTTGGTTGAAGGCGTTACGCCGACGGTTCCCTCGGTCCGGAGTCAGCCAGCGCGAGCGCGGAAAGGGCACCCGGGCCCGCTCGGAGGATGAAGAGGAGGAGGATGAGGAGGATGAGGAGGATTCAGGCGTGTGTTCACTGTCGAAACTCACGCGCTCCTCCGGCCGCCGCCACCGAACTCACGTATGCCCACCGGTATTTCCACGTTCCCGCTCCCCCGTTCCACGCCCACGAACCGTCGAAGTTAGCACGAGCGAAGGCCCTGCCCGGATCCCGGACAGGGCCTTCACATGCATGCATGCGTTTCTACGACGGACTACGGCGTCCTACGATTCGACCTACGCCAGCAGCGCCGGGATCGTGCCCTCGTGCGCCTCACGCAGTTCCTCCAGCGAGAGTGCGAACTCGCCCTGGATCTCCACCGATTCACCGTCTACGACACCGATGCGCGTGACCGGGAGGCCCCTTGCCCCGCACATGTCGTTGAAGCGCAGTTCCTCCGAGCGGGGGATCGCGACTACCGCGCGGCCCGCCGACTCCGAGAACAGGAACGTGAACGCGTCCAGGCCGTCGGGCACGATCAGGCGCGCGCCCTTCTCGCCCAACAGGGCCGATTCCACTACCGCTTGGATCAGACCGCCGTCGGACAGGTCGTGCGCCGAGTCGATCATTCCGTCGCGGGACGCGGAGATCAGGATCTCGGCCAGCAGCCGCTCCCGCTCCAGGTCGACCTTCGGGGGCAGGCCGCCGAGGTGGTCGTGGACGACCTGCGACCAGGCCGAGCCTCCGAACTCCTCACGCGTGTCGCCGAGGAGGTAGAGGAGCTGGCCCTCTTCCTGGAAGGCGACCGGTGTGCGGCGCGCCACGTCGTCGATGACGCCCAACACCGCGACGACCGGGGTCGGGTGGATCGCGACGTCGCCCGTCTGGTTGTAGAGGGAGACGTTGCCGCCCGTGACCGGCGTGCCCAACTGCTGGCAGGCGTCCGCCAGTCCACGGATCGCCTCCGCGAACTGCCACATCACCGCCGAGTCCTCGGGCGAACCGAAGTTCAGGCAGTCCGACACCGCGAGGGGCTTCGCGCCCGTCGTGGCAACGTTGCGGTAGGCCTCCGAGAGCGCCAACTGCGCGCCCGCGTACGGGTCCAGCTTCGCGTACCGGCCGTTGCCGTCCGTCGCGATGGCGACCCCGAGGCCGGTCTCCTCGTCGATGCGGATCATGCCCGAGTCCTCGGGCTGCGCCAGCACCGTGTTGCCCTGCACGAAGTGGTCGTACTGCGAGGTGATCCACTTCTTGGACGCCTGGTTCGGGGACGACACCAGCGCCAGGACCTGGGACTTCAGTTCCTCCGAAGTACCGGGCCGGGCAAGCTTGTTGGCGTCGTCCGCCTGGAGTGCGTCCTGCCAGGACGGGCGGGCGTACGGGCGCTCGTAGACCGGGCCGTCGTGCGCGACCGTGCGCGGGTCGACGTCCACGATCTTGCCGCCGTGCCAGAAGATTTCGAGGCGGTCGCCGTCGGTCACCTCACCGATGACCGTGGCGATGACGTCCCACTTCTCGCAGATCTCCAGGAAGCGGTCGACCTTCGACGGCTCCACGACCGCGCACATCCGCTCCTGCGACTCGCTCATGAGGATTTCCTCGGGCGAGAGCGTGGAGTCGCGGAGGGGGACGTCGTCCAGGGTGACCGTCATGCCGCCTGAGCCGTTGGACGCCAACTCGCTTGTGGCGCACGACAGTCCGGCTGCTCCCAGGTCCTGGATGCCGACTACCAGCTTCTCGGCGAACGCCTCCAGGGTGCACTCGATGAGGAGCTTCTCCTGGAAGGGGTCGCCCACCTGGACGGCGGGGCGCTTCGACGGCTTGGCGTCGTCGAAGGTCTCGCTCGCCAGGATCGACGCGCCGCCGATGCCGTCGCCGCCCGTGCGGGCGCCGTAGAGGATGACCTTGTTGCCCGCGCCGGAGGCCTTCGCGAGGTGGATGTCCTCGTGCCGCATGACGCCGATGGCGCCCGCGTTGACCAGCGGGTTGCCCTGGTAGCAGGCGTCGAAGACGACCTCGCCGCCGATGTTCGGGAGGCCCAGGCAGTTGCCGTAGCCGCCGATGCCCGCGACGACGCCCGGGAGGACGCGCTTGGTGTCCGGGTGGTCCGCCGCGCCGAAGCGCAGGGGGTCTACGACCGCTACCGGGCGGGCGCCCATCGCGATGATGTCGCGGACGATGCCACCGACGCCCGTGGCCGCGCCCTGGTAGGGCTCGACGTAGGACGGGTGGTTGTGCGACTCCACCTTGAAGGTGACCGCGTAGCCCTGGCCGACGTCGACGACGCCCGCGTTCTCGCCGATGCCGACGAGAAGGGCGTCCGACTGGGGGGCCTTCTCGCCGAACTGGCGGAGGTGGACCTTGGAGGACTTGTAGCTGCAGTGCTCGGACCACATGACGGAGTACATGGCGAGTTCGGCGCCGGTCGGGCGGCGGCCGAGGATCTCCACGACCTTCTCGTACTCG
The DNA here is from genome assembly GCF_045162825.1 of Streptomyces prunicolor. Classification (NCBI taxonomy): domain Bacteria; kingdom Bacillati; phylum Actinomycetota; class Actinomycetes; order Kitasatosporales; family Streptomycetaceae; genus Streptomyces; species Streptomyces prunicolor. The sequence goes on from NZ_CP108676.1 coordinate 5,244,498, forward strand.
TCCTTCTTCAGGCCGAGTTCGGCCCAGGGCAGCTCGACGTCGGGGGTCTCGGCCGCGTGCTCGACCGTGTCCAGAGGCGTCCGGCTCATGCGTTGACCAGCTTCTTGAGGATCGAGGTGAAGAAGGGGAGGCCGTCGGTGCGGCCGGACCCGACGAGCGCCTCGACGGCGTGCTCCGGGTGCGGCATGAGGCCTACGACGTTTCCGGCGGCGTTCGTGATGCCCGCGATGTCGCGGAGCGAGCCGTTCGGGTTCACGTCCAGGTAGCGGAAGACGACGCGGCCCTCCGCCTCCAGCTCGTCGAGCGTGTGCTCGTCGGCGACGTAGCGGCCGTCCATGTTCTTCAGCGGGATGTGGATCTCCTGGCCGGACACGTAGTCGCTGGTCCAGGCGGTGTCCGCGTTCTCCACTCGCAGTTTCTGGTCACGGCAGATGAAGTGCAGGTGGTTGTTGCCGAGCATCGCGCCGGGGAGGAGGTGTGCCTCGGTGAGGATCTGGAAGCCGTTGCAGATACCGAGGACGGGGAGTCCCGACTTCGCCTGCTCGATGACCGTCTCCATCACCGGCGAGAAACGGGAGATGGCGCCCGCGCGCAGATAGTCGCCGTAGGAAAATCCGCCCGGGAGGACGACCGCGTCGACCTGGTGGAGGTTCTTGTCCTTGTGCCAGAGGGCTACCGGTTCGGCGCCGGCGAGGCGGATCGCGCGCTGGGTGTCGCGGTCGTCGAGGCTGCCGGGGAAAGTGACGACGCCAATACGAGCGGTCACTTGGCGGCCTCCGCCACTTCTTCCACCTTGACGGTGAAGTCCTCGATCACCGTGTTGGCGAGGAAGGATTCCGCAAGATCGTGGATGCGGGCGAGCGCGGCCTCGTCGACCGGGCCGTCAACTTCCAGTTCGAATCGCTTTCCCTGACGTACGTCGGAGATGCCTTCGAAACCCAGGCGTGGCAGCGCACGCTGGACCGCCTGGCCCTGGGGGTCGAGGATCTCCGGCTTGAGCATGACGTCGACTACGACGCGTGCCACTGGCACTCCCGGTGTTGTGGTGCTGAGCGTGTTCCTGCGGGTCTTCGACAGGTGACTTCAGACTACCTGCACAAAATTTCTACGCGAGTAGAGTTGTAGGAATCTACGTGAGGACCATCACGATCCGGTGTCGGGCGGGGGTCTTCACGAAAAGTTCAGGGAAAGATCCCGGATCGATCCCGGTTCCCTATTGCGCGGAGACACGCGGGAAGATTTAGTCGGGCTTCACATTGCATTGCCGGGCACTGTACAAATGAATTGGCAATAGCCGATACTTTGCCCAATAACAGGCGGACAGTCGACATCTCCGCACCTCCGTGACGTCTCCGTGCGTCCCCGCGGATAGTGCGGTTTCAGGTGTCGCACGAAGGGACCGATATTCGTGGCGCAGAAGGTCGTGGTCACTCTCTTTGACGACATCGACGGCTCGGAAGCGGCGGAAACGATCGCCTTCGGGCTCGACGGCAAGTCGTACGAGATCGACCTGAATCAAGCCAATGCCAAGAAACTGCGTAAGGCGCTCGAGCCCTACGTGGACGCAGGTCGCAAGCGGTCGAGGTCGGGCAAGGCCTACCGCCAGACCGAGGTCGCCCCCGACCCGGCGGCCGTCCGGGCCTGGGCCCAGGCGAACAAGATGGACGTGCCGGCGCGCGGACGCATCCCCAAGAAGATCTACGAGGCGTTCACCGCCGCGCAGTGAGCAGTTCCGTGTGAGTCGGGCCGATGAGTCGGGCCGACGGCCGGTCATCGGCCCCTCGGGGCAACCGACTTGCGCTGCACCCCTCCTGGTCAGCTAGAGTTCGGAGCACGCCGAGGGGCGAGGCCGAAAGGCCCAGCTCACGGAGTACATGCGGGTGTAGTTCAGTAGCAGAACATCCCCCTTCCAGGGGGAAGGCGCAGTGTGCAATTCCTGTCACCCGCTCTGCAGCATCACCGTTCGGACCACTCTGGTGGATCGGGTAGGCTGGTGCTCGCGCCGATCAGTGAGAGCTGGTCGGAGGCAATGCGGACGTAGCTCAGTTGGTAGAGCGCAACCTTGCCAAGGTTGAGGTCGCCAGTTCGAACCTGGTCGTCCGCTCCAGCAAAAACCCCGGTCCGGGTGGACCGGGGTTTTTTGTGTGCCCGATCCATCGCCCGATCCGCATCAACAGATCGTCCCCGTCTGACATTTGTCATGTCGAGTGGTGACAGCGCGCACTGCTGCCGGCCGCCGATCGCCGGGACGCTGAAGTCATGGACACCAACGAACACGAACACGTGATTGAGGTCACTGACCTACGCCGTGTGTACGGGGGCGGGTTCGAGGCTGTGCGGGGGATCACATTCTCCGTGCGGCGCGGGGAGGTCTTCGCGCTCCTGGGCACCAATGGGGCGGGCAAGACGTCCACGGTCGAACTTCTGGAGGGGCTCGCGCCGGCGTCCGGCGGGCGGGTGCGCGTCCTCGGGCACGATCCCTACAGCGAGCGGGCCGCCGTACGGCCGCGGACCGGGGTGATGTTGCAGGAGGGCGGGTTTCCGTCCGAGCTGACCGTCGCGGAGACCGCGCGGATGTGGGCGGGCTGCACGAGCGGGGCGCGGCCCGAGGCGGAGGCGCTCGGGCTGGTCGGGCTCGCGCGGCGGGCGGACGTACGGGTGAAGCAGTTGTCCGGGGGTGAACGGCGGCGGCTCGATCTCGCGCTCGCGCTGCTCGGGTCGCCGGAGGTGCTGTTCCTCGACGAGCCGACAACCGGGCTGGATGCCGAAGGGCGGCGGGACACCTGGGAGTTGGTGCGGGCGCTGCGCGACGGCGGGACGACCGTGCTGCTGACCACGCACTACCTGGAGGAGGCGGAGGGGCTCGCGGACCGGCTCGCGATCCTCAGCGAGGGGCGGATCGCGGTCACCGGGACGCCCGCCGAGGTGACGGCGGGGCGGCCGTCGCGGATCTCGTTCGAACTGCCCTCGGGTTACTTCGTGGGGGACCTGCCGCCGCTCGGCCCACTGGGGGTTGTCGGGCACGAGGTGGCGGGGAGGGTCGTACGGCTGGAGACGGGGGAGTTGCAGCGGGCCGCCACCGGGTTGTTGGTGTGGGCGGAGGGGGCGGGGATCGAATTGCGGCGGCTTGAGGTGCGGTCGGCTTCGCTGGAGGAGGCGTTTTTGGGGATCGCTCGGGAGCAGCAGGGGGTGACCGTATGAGTGCCGTGATGACTACGCCGGTCGGGCGGCTCCGGGCCCTCGGGCGGGCCGAGTTGGCGTTGCTGGGGCGGAATCGGAGTGCGGTCGTCACGGCGCTGCTCGTGCCGTTGGCGTTGCCGTTCAGTGTGCGGCCGGCCGTTGATCAGATGGATCTCAAGGGGGAGGGGTTGTCGGTCGGTTCGGTGATGCTCACCGCCGCGATCGGGTTCTCGTTGCTCTTCGCCGTGTACTCGTCGCTGGTGAGTGCCTTTGTCGCACGGCGGGAGGAACTGGTCCTCAAACGGCTGCGCACCGGGGAGCTGGGCGACGCCGAGATCCTCGTGGGGACGGGGCTGCCGGCGGTGTGTGTCGGGTTCGTACAGTCCGTGCTGCTGGCGGTGGCGTGTGTGCTGCTGCTGGACGCGGGAGCGCCCGCGCTGCCCCAACTCGTCGTGCTGGGGCTGCTGTTCGGCCTCTTCCTGAGCGCCGCGCTGGCCGCCCTCACGGCGACTCTGACGAAGACTGCGGAGAGCGCGCAGGTGACCGCGTTGCCGGTGCTGTTCGCGTCCATGCTGGGCTCCGGGATCATCATCCCGTTGCAGCTCCTGCCCGACCGGGTCGCGGATGTCTGCCAGTTCCTCCCGCTCTCCCCCGCGATCCGGCTGATCAGCGGCGGCTGGAACGGCGACCTGTCCGGCTACGACGCGCTGGGCGCCGTCCTGACCGCGCTGGCCTGGACCGTCCTCGCGGTGTTTGCTGTACGGCGGTGGTTCCGGTGGGAGCCGCGGCGCTGAGGTACGGGGAGCACCTGCACATGCGGACACCTGGAGGTTCGGGCGGCTGGTGGGGGCGGAAGAGCACGCCCGGGAAGGTCGAGACATACACCCGGTGGTCCTTCCACCTCTTCGCGGTCGTCGAGGTCGCGGCGGTCGGGCTGCCGCTGTTCGCCCAGGTCCGGTCGGGCCTCGCGGGCTGGATGACGGCAGTGGTCGTCGTGCACGCCCTGCTCTGCTCCGCCACCGCATCCCGGGCACTCGACTGGACGCGCGACCGGCGGGCGCAGCCCGTACGGCTCCTGTGGGCCCTCGGTGCGCTCACCGTGCTGATTCCCGTCGCCGCGCTCGTCCTGCAGGAATGGGGCCCCGGCGGCGACGACCTGCGGACCGCCACGAGCACGGTCTTCGTGGGCGTGCTGGGCTTCGGCGTCGGCACGCTCACGCTCGGGGTCCGCGGCCGGCCGCACGTCCTCGCCGTGGTGGCGGGTGCCGTGGGCGGGGCGCTGGTCGTACAGCTCTCGCTGGGCGTGGCCGCACCCGCCGCGCTCGGCACCGCGGCCGCCGTCCTCTTCAGCGCCGGCGGTCTCGCCTTCACCGCCGCGTTCTCCGTCTGGCTCCTCGACGCCGTCTACGAACTCGACGAGGCCCGCGAGACCCGGGCCCGCCTCGCCGTCGCCGAGGAACGGCTGCGGTTCGGGCGCGACCTGCACGACGTGATGGGCCGCAACCTGTCGGTGATCGCGCTGAAGAGCGAACTCGCTGTGCAGCTCGCCCGGCGGGGGCGGGCCGAAGCCGTGGAGCAGATGATCGAGGTCCAGCGGATCGCACGGGAGTCGCAGCGGGAGGTGCGGGATGTCGTACGGGGATATCGCGAGGCCGACCTCCGGCTCGAACTGGCCGGTGCACAGGGAGTGTTGGCGGCTGCGGGCATCGACTGCGAGGTGACCGGCGACGCGGCGGGGCTGCCGGTCGAGGTGCAGTCGGCGCTCGGGTGGGTGGTCCGCGAGGCGACCACCAATGTGCTGCGGCATGGGGATGCGGGGCAGTGTGTGGTGGGGGTGCGGGTGGAGGAAGGGCGGGTTGTGCTCACCGTTGAGAACGATGGGGCGAAGGTGGGAGAGGGAGGCGGGGGCGATAGTAAGGGCGGGGCGGGGCTCGTGGGGTTGCGGGAGCGGCTGACCGCCGTCGGCGGGAAGCTGGAGGCGGGGGCTGTGGACGGTGACCGGTTCCGGGTGGTGGCTACGGTGCCGTTGGCCGGGGCTGCGGGGACGGGGGGCTCCGCCCCATGAACGCGCTGCGCGTCGCGCGCTCGCTGGTCGTGGCGAACTGGGCGACGGGCCTCGTGATCACCCGCCCCGAACGCCCCCTGCCTGCCGCGCGCAAGGACACCCCCTTGACCGCCCGTCCCATCCACCCCCGCCCACCGCGAGCCGGGGAAATCGCCCCGTGACCGCCCACCCCGAACGTCCCCTGCCCGCCCTCACCAGGAGCACCCCATGACCGCCCCCGTCGTAAGACTCCTGCTCGCCGATGACGAGCACCTCATCCGGGGTGCGCTCGCCGCCTTGCTCGGGCTGGAGGATGACCTCGTGGTCGTGGCCGAGGCGGCTACCGGGCCCGAGGCGCTTGCCATGGCTCGGGCTCATGAGCCCGATGTGGCTGTGCTGGATCTTCAGATGCCGGGGGCCGACGGTGTGAAGGTGGCCACATCGTTGCGGGCCGAGTTGCCGGGGTGCCGGGTGTTGATCGTGACCGGGCACGGGCGGCCCGGTCATCTGAAGCGGGCGCTTGCGGCTGGGGTACGGGGGTTCGTGCCCAAGACCGTCAGTGCGCAGCGGCTTGCCGAGATCATTCGTACCGTGCATGCCGGAAACCGTTATGTCGACCCCGAGTTGGCCGCCGACGCGATCTCCGCCGGGGACTCGCCGCTGACCGCCCGTGAGGCCGAGGTGCTGGAGCTGGCCGCCGACGGGGCGCCGGTCGCGGAGATCGCCGAACGGGCCGCGCTCTCGCAGGGCACCGTACGGAACTATCTCTCCTCCGCCGTCTCGAAACTCGGGGCCGAGAACCGGCATACGGCAGTGCGTCTCGCACGCGAGCGAGGTTGGGTATAGTTGCTCTCGCGCCACGGCGCAGCGCGGACGTAGCTCAGTTGGTAGAGCGCAACCTTGCCAAGGTTGAGGTCGCCAGTTCGAACCTGGTCGTCCGCTCCAAGCAAAAACCCCGGTCCGGGTGGACCGGGGTTTTTCGTGCCCTCTAGGCCCAGTTCAGACCCGTCAGGCGCTCGTACGCCTCGATGTACTTCGCGCGCGTCGCGTCCACGACCTGCTGCGGGAGTGCCGGCGGCGGCTGCTCGCTCTTGCGGTCCCAGCCCGACTCCGGGCCGGTCAGCCAGTCGCGCACGAACTGCTTGTCGTACGACGGCTGCGCGTGGCCCGGCTGCCAGGTCTCGGCCGGCCAGAAGCGGGACGAGTCCGGGGTGAGGACCTCGTCGGCGGCGATCAGCGTCTCGCCGTCGTAGCCGAACTCGAACTTCGTGTCCGCGAGGATGATGCCCCGCTCACGCGCGATGTCCCGGGCGCGGCCGTAGACGGCGAGGGTCGCCTGGCGCAGCTGCGCGGCGGTGTCGGCGCCTACCTGACGGGCGACCTCCTCGTACGACACGTTCTCGTCGTGCTCCCCTACGGCCGCCTTCGTGGCCGGGGTGAAGATCGGCGCGGGGAGTTCGCTGCCGTCGACCAGGCCCTCGGGCAGGGCGAGGCCGCAGACCGTGCGGGAGGCGTTGTACTCGACCAGGCCGGAGCCGGTGAGGTAGCCGCGGGCCACGCACTCCACCGGGACCATCTGGAGGGACTTGCAGATGAGGGTGCGGCCCGCCCAGTCGGCGGGGGCGCCGGGCGGGAGGTCGGTGCCGAGGACGTGGTTGGGGATCAGGTCGGCAAGCTGGTCGAACCACCAGAGGGAGAGCTGGGTGAGGACTCGGCCCTTGTCGGGGATCTCCGTGGGCAGTACCCAGTCGTACGCGGAGATGCGGTCGCCGGCGACCATCACGAGGTCGCCCGCCTCGTTCTGGTACAGCTCGCGCACCTTGCCGGTGTGGAGGTGCGTCAGGCCCGGAACCTGGAGCGGCTCGGGCTTTTCTACGAATCCGGACACGGGTTCCTCCAGTAAGTCTCTCCAACTGGCTCGATTGTCCCGTATGCGCGGCTGCCCTCCGGTCGCGGGGTCAGTCGTGCTTGCAGATGCGGTCCAGGAGGTTGGCCGTGGCGCGTTGGACACGGGCGTCGACGTGGCCGGGGCGGTCCAGGGCCGGTGACCAGGCGAAGGTGCCGGAGGCGAAGACCAGGGAGCCGGAGGGGGCGCGGTAGAGGGAGGTCTCCTGGTGGCGGAGGGCGCCCTCGCTGTCCGCGTACGGGGAGTGGGCGAGCAGGATGCGCTCCTCGTGCCGGGGGAGCTGGGTGCGCGGGAAGTACCGGTCGGCCTCGCCCGCTACCAGGCCCTCGATCGGGTCGCCGTCACCGGCGCCGGTCGCCTCCCACAGCCAGTGGTCGGCGTTGCGGACGATCAGGGGGTACGGCTCGGGTACCCGGCCCGCGTACTGGATCCCCACCAACTGCTGCTCGGGACGGTCGACTTCGCGCCACAGCACCGGCTTGCCCGGGCCGCGGCGCTTGCGGCAGGTGAGGAGGCGGTCGGGGACGCCGGACGGGGAGGGCCCCAACTCCACTTGCCAGTACATGGTGTTGGCGGAGAGGAAGACGAGGGACGTGCCGTGGTCGCGGGCGCGCTCGACGGTACGGCGCATCTGGGTCGACCAGTACTCGTCGTGGCCGGGGAACACCAACCCCCGGTATTTGGTGGGGTCTACGCGTCCTGAGTGCAGGTCGCGGGCGTCGGCGTAGGCGAGGTCGTAGCCGTAGCGCTCGGCCCAGCGGATGAAGTCGTAGGCGTGGCCCACGTGGAGGGGCAGGCCCGCGCCCGCGTACGGACGGTCGAAGGAGACCGTCGTCGCGGCCTCGGACTCGCCGAGGAGGCGGCCGTCGCCGTCCCAGGCGTGGTAGAGGCTCGCGCCGGTGTGGCCGTCCTCCGGGTAGAGGTTGTAGGCCTGCCAGGTGATGTCGGGCAGGAGGAGGAGCAGGTCGGCGGGGTGGTTGTCGCGGACCGTGAACGGAATGTGGGAGCGGTAGCCGTCGGCGGTGGTGAGGACGGCGACGTACGCGCCGATGCTCCAGTAACTCGGGATCTGGAGCCGCCAGGACAGCCACCAGTGGTGACAGGAGACGGTGCGGTCGGCGGTGAGCGGCGGGGGCTGGACGATGCCCGAGAGGCGGGGGCTGGTGGTGATCTTCGCGGCGCCGTCACCGCCGTAGTGGCCGATGCGGTAGATGTCGACGGCGAACTCCTGGGGCGGGTCGACCGTGACGTGGAAGTCGAGTGCCTCGCCGGGGGCGACCGCGCTCGCCGAGGTGAACCCCTTGATCTGGCGGCGGACGTCGTCGGCGGAGCGCGGGCCGCCGCCGTCGGACGCGCGCGGGGCGGGGACGTGGGGGGTGTGTCGGTCGGTGGTCGCGCGGGGCGGCGTGGGGTCCACGTACCAGGGGACGACGTGGCCGGTATCGTCGAAGTAGGTCTCGCTGCCCCGGAGCCAGGGGACGGGGCCCTGTCCGAAGGGGTCCGTGACGGCGTGCGCCAGCGCTCCGGACTCCCAGCGGCGGATCTGCTCCGACCCCATGGTCGCTCCCCTCCCTCGTGCCCCCGTGGTGTTCCTTCGTCCAACTGTCGTATGCCGTAAGCCTTTGCCAGATACGGGACGGCGTACGGGATCGGCCTCAGCACATCACATTAAGCACTCACTCTGTCACTGGTCGTTGCTAATTGACCAAAAGTGGAAGTGCGGATTCCGCCAGGGTCTTGCGGGATTCAGACGAGCCGTACCGGTTTCTCGGGGCGTATCCCCAGGTCGATCAGCCACGCGCGCAGGGGTGCCGGGTCGCCGTCCTCCACCAGGCTGAGCACCCTCGGGGCGAGGTCGGCCGCCCTTTCGCCGTTGACGAGCAGGGTCGGGCCGTCGAGCCAGTCCAGGCCGGGCAGCGCGCCGGCCGTGTCCATCGCGGCGCAGCACACCATCGCCGTGACGTGATCGGCGAGCAACTCCCGCCCGGTGCGCGGTGGTTGGAGCGGGAAGAGGGGGAGCGCGGTGTCGTCCCAGAGTCCGGTGTCGGGGCCTTGCCCGGGCGGGGCCGCGCTGCTCGGCGGGGTGGCCGCCTCCTCGCGCGCCAACTCCGCGGTGAGGCCCGCGGCGAGGGCCGCGCTGTGCGGGGAGCCGCTTTCGCCGAGCCCTTCGTCGTCATCGTCGGCGGCCATCGCCTTGTAGGGCTCGGGCTCCGGGGGTGCCTCTCGGCGCGGAGCTGCCTCTCGGCGGGGAGCTGCCTCTCGGCGGGGAGCTGCCTCTGGGTGGGGGGCTGGGGCTTCCGGTTGTGCGGGGGTGGACGGGTCGGTGCGGGTGGCCTCCGGCGCGTAGGGATCTACGGCGTCGGCCTCCCCGTACCGGTCGTCCGTACGGTCGTCCGTTCGGTCATCCGTTCGGCCGTCCGTTCGGCCGTCCGTCGTCGCCGGGTCCGTCAGGTGGTCCACCACCCGGGCCAGGGTCGGGGGGTCGTGGTGGGGCGCGGCGGGGTCGGGGGCGCGGCGGACGCCGAGGGTGTCCAGGACGCGGTGGAGGCGGGCCGCGTCCGTGCGCCATTTGCGGTCGACGACCTCCTCCGGGTACTCCTGCCAGGCCACCGGCGCCCAGTCGGGACCGGTCTCGGCAGGGCCGCCGTGGAAGAGGCGGGCGGCGAGGAGTGAGGTCGCCTCGTCGATCGTGCCGGGCTCTTCGAGCAGGTCGCACGCGGGGCGCTCGCCCAGGCGGGAGGCGAAACCCTCGGCCAGGCGGTCGCGGCGGGACAGCTCGGTGAGCGCCGCGACGACGCCCGCGTCCAGCCGGGACGGCCAGCGGCCCATCCGCCACGCGGGCAGCGCGACCCGGGTCAGCAGCCGGTCCCAGCCCGCGTACGCCAGGCCCACCTGTTCCTGCGCGACGATCCGCAGGCCGTAGTCCACAGCCTGTGCACGCTCGGCGGCAGCGGCGGCCACGCCCCGCTCCATCTCGGCCGCGTGCCCCCGGCAACTGCGCAGCAGCAGCCGGGCGACCCAGCCGACACCGGCGAGCACCGAGCGGAACACCGGACCGCGCGGTGCCGAGGTCACGGCCACCGCCGCGTCCAGGCCCCGTACGAAACGACGGGCCGCGGCTATGTCCGGGTGCGCCGAAGGGCCCGTACCGGCGACGACCGGGGCGAGCACCGCGCGCAGCTCGCCCACCCGCATCCACCACAGGAACGGCGAGCCGATGACCAGGACGGGCGCGACGGCCGTACGACGGGAACGCCCCGGGGTGAGGCTGCGGACGCCGGTGATCTCGTCGCCGCTCTCCTGCGGGGGCGGGCCGTGGGACGGGTGGGTGCGGTCCTCCAGCCAGCTGTCGCAGTCCGGGGTGAGCGCTATCGCGGACGGTGCGGGGACGTCGAGGCGGTCGGCGAGGTCGCGCACCATGCGGTACAGATCGGGGGCCGACTCCTCGGCGATCGCGACCGTAGGACTCACGGCCGGGCGGGCCCGCGCGACGACCAGGGCGATGGCGCCGGCGGCGAGCAGCACGACGATCGCGGCCACGCCCATGATCCAGCGGGCGAGATCCCAGCCCCGGCCCATGAGATGGCCGGTGGAACCCCCGGCGAGCAGGATCACCGCGACGGCGGCGGGCAGCAGGGCGACGGCCAGCGCCCGGCTGCGGATCCGCAGCACGGCCAAGGCCCGGGAACGCGCCGCCTGCGCGCCCGCCTCCACACCCACACCCATACCGGTCACGACCGGACCTCGCCCCCTCCGTGCTGTCCCATTCCGCTGGTGTTGCTCACTCCCCCACTGTGGCACCCACCACTGACATCGCAATGCCGGTGGGCCAAGTGCCGGAACGCTTGCGCCGCACCATAGTTGGGGCCCCGGTCCCCGTCAGCCGGTTGGGGCATCGGTCACTCGATGGAATGGCTCAGGGGAAAGGTGGATGACAGAGGGCGAGGGTGAGGGCAAGGTTCAGGCCCCGAATCCTGAGACGGAATCGGGGCCTGTCGGGTTTACCGGTGCGCGGAAGCGCTTGGGGTTACTCGCCCGACGCCGCCTTCGCCGCGATGTCCGTGCGGTGCTGGGAGCCGTCGAGACGGACCCGGGCCACGGCCGCGTACGCGCGCTCGCGGGCCTGGGTGAGGTCCGCGCCGGTCGCCGTGACGGAGAGGACCCGGCCGCCCGCGCTCACGACCGTGTCGCCGTCGTACTTGGTACCGGCGTGCAGCACGTACGCGTGCGGGGCGTCCTGCGCGGCCACCTCGTCGAGGCCGGTGATCGGGTCGCCGGTGCGGGGGGTGCCGGGGTAGTTGTGCGAGGCGATGACCACGGTGACCGCCGCGTCCTCGCTCCAGCGCAGGGGCGCCAGGTCGTCGAGGGTGCCGTCGGCGGCGGCGAGCAGGACGCCGGCCAGCGGGGTCTTCAGACGGGCCAGGACCACCTGGGTCTCCGGGTCGCCGAAACGGGCGTTGAACTCGATGACCCGCACACCGCGACTCGTGATCGCGAGACCGGCGTAGAGGAGGCCGGAGAAGGGGGTGCCGCGGCGGCGCATCTCGTCGACGGTGGGCTGGAGGACGGTCTGCATGACCTCCTCCACCAGCTTCGGGTCGGCCCACGGCAGCGGGGAGTACGCGCCCATGCCGCCGGTGTTCGGGCCCTCGTCGCCGTCCAGCGCGCGCTTGAAGTCCTGGGCGGGCTGGAGCGGGACGACGGTGACGCCGTCGGTGATCGCGAAGAGCGAGACCTCGGGGCCGTCGAGGAACTCCTCGATGACGACCCGCTCGCAGGCGCCTGCGTGCGCCTTCGCCGCGTCGAGATCGTCGGTGACGACGACGCCCTTGCCGGCGGCCAGTCCGTCGTCCTTCACGACGTACGGCGCACCGAAGGCGTCGAGGGCTTCCTCGACCTCTTCCGGGTTCGTGCAGACGTAGGAGCGGGCGGTCGGCACACCGGCCGCCGCCATCACTTCCTTGGCGAAGGCCTTGGAGCCCTCCAGCTGCGCGGCCTCCCCGGAGGGGCCGAAGACCGGGATGCCCGCCTCGCGCACGGCGTCGGCGACCCCGGCGACAAGGGGTGCCTCCGGGCCGACCACGACCAGCTCGGCACCGAGTTCGGTGGCCAGCGCGGCTACGGCTGCGCCGTCGAGGGGGTCGACCTGGTGCAGCTCGGCGACCTCGGCGATGCCTGCGTTGCCGGGGGCGCAGTGCAGCGCGGTGACGTCGGGGTCGTTGGACAGGGAATGGCAGAGGGCGTGTTCGCGGGCGCCGGTACCGATGACGAGGACCTTCACGGGGGTCAGCCTAGGTCACGGTGAGGGTGGGGGTGGTCGGGGTGGGGGTTGGGGGCGGGGTTGGTTGGTGGTGCGGCGGGGTTGCGGGCCGGTTGGGGGTGGGTGGTCTGGGTTGTGTGCGGAGTGTGGGTGCGTGGGGGCTTGTCGCGCAGTTCCCCGCGCCCCTGGGGGGTTGGGGTGGGCGGGGTGAGGCGGCGAGGGGGGTGATGATGTCGCCGGAGTCGGAGTATCGGAGTAGCTGGCGCTGCCTACTCGTTGGTGAATTCCTCGATCACCGTGGCTCCCAGTTCTCGGACGATCAGTTCGTGGCCGGAGAGGGCTGACTCGTCGAGGTCGGGGTCGTCGTCCTCGGGGGTGTCGTCCTCGGCGGAGACGGTGCGGGGGGCGGGGGCCGGGGGCGCGGCGGGTTGGGCCGGCGTCGGGGCCTGTGACGAGGGGGAGTTGGGGGTGTTCGTGGGTGCGGGTGTGGGGGTGGGATGGGGGGATGCCGGGCGGGGGGCGGGCGTCGCGGGGGCGGGGGCGCCGTAGCCGCCGGACGGCGCACCGCTGTAGCCACCTGCCGCGCCGCCACCGCCGCCGTAGGAACCGCCCGGCTGTGGGGGCGGGGTGCTGCCGCCCGAGGGGTCCACGACCGCGTCGATCTTCCACTTGACGTTGAACTGCTCGGACAGCGCCTGCTTGAGTACGTCCTCGCTGCCGCTGCTGTTGAAGTTGTCCCGCGCACCGGCGTTGACGAAGCCGATCTGGAGGGTCGTGCCGTCGAAACCGGTGACCTGGGCGTTCTGGCTGAGCAGGATCCAGGTGAAGCGGCGGCGGTTCTTCACCACTTCCAGGATGTTCGGCCAGAGCATGCGGGGGTCGAGGCTGCCGGCCGGGGGTGCGACGGCGGGCTGGGTGGGGGCCGCGGCCTGGGGGGCGGAGGCCTGTACGGGGGTGGGTGCGGGGGCGTTGTGGGCGGGGGCCGGGGGTTGTCCGCCGCCTGCCGGGGCCGCTGTGGGCCAGCCGCCTGGGCGGCGACCGCTGCCTGCGGCGGTGGCGGTGGGCCAGGCGCCGGGGGCGGGAGCGGGGGCAGAGGCGGGAGCGGGAGCTTGTGCCTGGGGCTGGGGCTGCGGCTGTTGGGGTGCCGGGGTGGGCGGGGCCGGCTGGGTGTAGGCGGCGGGTGCGGGGGGTTGCTCCGCCGGCATCGCGGGCGGCGGGGTCGTAGCGGCGAAGGGGGCCGGGGTGGTGCCGGGCGCCCCTGGACCTCGTACGGCTGCGCGCGCGGCGGCGGCGCCACCGCCCGGCGGGACGGGGGCGTGAGCCTGGGCAGGGGGCTGCGTCTGGTGGTGTGCGTCGGGGCCGGGGACGTAGGCCATGGCGGGTGCGCCGCCGCCGGCCGCGAAGTTGACGCCGCGCTCCAGCCGGTCGAGGCGGGCCATGACCGACTGTTCGTCGCCGTAGGCGGCGGGGAGCATCACTCGGGCGCAGATGAGCTCGAGTTGGAGGCGCGGGGAGGTGGTGCCGCGCATCTCGGTCAGGCCGGTGTTGACGAGGTCGGCGGCGCGGCTGAGCTCGGCCGCGCCGAAGGTGCCGGCCTGGGCCTGCATACGTTCCAGTACGTCGGTGGGGGCGTCGATGAGGCCCTTGTCGAGGGCGTCGGGAACGGCCGCGAGGATCACCAGGTCGCGGAGGCGCTCCAGAAGGTCGGCGACGAAACGGCGCGGGTCGTTGCCGCCGTCGATGATGCGGTCGACGACCTCGAAGGCGGCGGCGCCGTCACCGGTGGCGAAGGCCTCGACGACGGAGTCGAGGAGCGAGGCGTCGGTGTAGCCGAGCAGCGAGGTCGCCATGGCGTATGTCACACCGTCGGTGCTCGCCCCTGCGAGCAACTGGTCCATGACGGACATGGAGTCACGCACGGAACCGGCGCCGGCGCGCACGACGAGGGGCAGGACGCCGTCCTCGACCGGGATGTCCTCCTGCCCGCAGACCTGGCCCAGGTAGTCGCGCAGGGTGCTGGGCGGCACGAGCCGGAAGGGGTAGTGGTGGGTGCGCGACCGGATGGTCCCGATGACCTTCTCGGGCTCGGTGGTCGCGAAGATGAACTTGAGGTGCTCCGGCGGCTCTTCGACGACCTTGAGCAGCGCGTTGAAGCCGGCCGACGTGACCATGTGGGCCTCGTCGATGATGTAGATCTTGTAGCGGCTGCTCGCGGGCCCGAAGAACGCCTTCTCGCGCAGCTCACGGGCGTCGTCCACACCACCGTGCGACGCGGCGTCGATCTCGATGACGTCGATGGAACCGGGTCCGTTGCGCGCGAGGTCCGTGCAGGACAGGCACTCGCCGCAGGGGGTGGGTGTGGGTCCCTTCTCGCAGTTCAGGCAACGGGCCAGGATGCGCGCGCTCGTGGTCTTGCCGCAGCCTCGCGGCCCGCTGAACAGGTACGCGTGATTGACCCGGTTGTTCCGCAGCGCCTGCTGCAACGGGTCGGTGACATGTTCCTGCCCGATGACCTCGGCGAACGACTCCGGGCGATAGCGGCGGTAGAGCGCGAGAGACGACACGCGTACGAGGTTATAGGCGCCCACTGACAACGGGGGCCGTCCGCAAGATCCACAGGGGCGGTCCCGACCTCGGTCCCGACCTCGTTCCCGCCCCGGTCCCGACCTCGGGAACGCAAGCGCCCCCCACGCACCCGCCAGAGCCAACCTACCCTTGCTGCCTTCCGGCCCTGGGGGAGTTCAGTCAGATAGCGCCGCGTGAGGGGCTCCGCACAGGCTACAGGATCTGAGCGGGGGGAACGAGTTCGCGAGCACTCCTCAACGTCTTGTATTGTTTGCCGCGGAGGATTCGCCTAGTGGCCTAGGGCGCACGCTTGGAAAGCGTGTTGGGGGCAACCCCTCACGAGTTCGAATCTCGTATCCTCCGCCAGTGCCTCACCGGGCACGATGTCGAAGGGCCCCACCGCAAGGTGGGGCCCTTCGTCGTTGTCCTCAGGCCCCGTTGTCCTGGTTTTTGTCCACAGCGGGTGTTTCCGGTGGTCCCCAGATGGCTTCGGCAATCTTCCGGGCGACGTCCTTCAGCATCGCGTCGGGCACGTGCAGGTACCGCGCCCTCATGCTGTCGGAGGTTCCCGGTTCCCAACCCATGATCTGGTCGATGACCCGAGCCGGGACACCGAGCAACATGAGCACCGTGGCGGCCGTGTGCCGGGCGTCGTGCAGCCGGCCGTCCCGGACCCCCGCGTCTTCGAGTAGCCGCTTCCAGTCGTGATAGTCCGTGTTCGGGCTCAACGGGCCACCCAGCAGCTTGGTGAACACGTAGTCAGACTCGGTCCACAGGTCACCGGCCGCCTTGCGCTCACGCGCTTGCGTCTCGGCATGTGCACGGAGCATCGAGACCAGCGGGCCAGGCAGGGGCACGGCACGCCGGCCCGCCCGGGATTTGGTGTTCTTGGTCTCGCGCCGAACCTGCACCTTGGCCGGGCAGTACCCCGCCTTCCGGCCGCACGGCGAGGCCTCCGGGCACCCGTGCTCGTACCGGGGGCGCAGACGGTTTCGGCGCAGCTTCAGGTACTCGTTGTCCAGGTCGACGTCAGACCAGCGCAGTCCGAGCGTCTCGCCCTGCCGTAGTCCGAGCGCCAGCGCCAGCATCCAACGGGCGCTGTTCCGGCGCCTGTTGGCTTCGAGCAGCAGGCACTGCACCTCGTCCACGGAGTAGGGCTCAACTTCGGATTCGTCCTCTTCCATCCGTGGCGGCTTCGCCAACGCGGCAGCGTTCTTCGCCGTGTAGCCGCGCCGTACGGCCTCCCCCAGCGCGGTTCGGGCGGTGCGGTGGGCCTGGTGAGCCGTACCCGCCTTGCGCGCCCCGTTCGCCTGCATCCGGCGATACAGGCTCTCCAAGTGCTCGGGCTGCAAGCGGTCAAGGCGGTGCTTGCCGACACCGGGCACCAAGTGGACGCGAACGGCGACCTCGTAGCCGTCGTACGTGTTCTCGCTGACGGTCGGCTTGGCGATGTTCTCAACCCAGTGCTGAAGCCACTTCTCAACCGTCCACGGCTTGCCGGGTTGGCTCGCCGAACCCGCGTCGCGCTGCTTCTCCAGCTTTTTGACTTCCGCGACCAAGTCCTCGCGCGTCTTGCGCGTCAGGTGTCGGCGGTAGGGCTCGCCGTTGTCCTTGTAGCCCATCGGCACGCGGGCGTGCCAACGGCCGTCCTTTCCAAGGTAGATGGCCGATTCGCCGTTGGCGCGGCGGGTGCCCTTCTTCTTCTCTGCCACAGGCAGACTCCTGTTTCTTGGTGTCGGGATGGGGACCGGGGCGGCGGGCTGTCCTGTCCGGGAGTGCTGCCGCCCCGGGCGTGGTCAAGCGGCTCGTTTGGCCGCGCGTCGGCGGGCGAGGTATTCGGCGGGTGCGTCTGCGGGGACGCGACGGAGACGGCCGATGTCGATGGACTCCAGTTCGCCGGTGCGGATGAGTGCGAAGCACGTGGTGCGGCCGATGCGGAGCCGGCGGGCGGCTTCTTCGACAGTGAGGAGAACCAACGTGGCGTCGCCGTCGGCGGGGGTCGCGAGGGTGCCGTGTTCGTCCAAGGCTCGCTCCTGTAGGGCTGAGTTCTCGGGGAGTGCCGCCGCACAAACCGCAAAATCCGCAGAAATACCGGGGAGACACGTTGACCTGCGGTGATGTGGTGCGCGGGCGGTGGTGGACGGTGCTCCGCAGAAATCCGCGATATTCCGCAAAAATCAGGGGCGGCCGGTGACCGGTCCCGCTCGCGCGGGTGGTGCGCGGTTTTTTGCGGAATATCGCGGGATTGTGCGACGGGCCCCCGGCAGGGATGGGGCAGGGGTCCCGTCGCAGGTCAGCGTGGTGTGCGGTGGTTATTGCGGATTTTGCGGTTTGTGCGGGAGGGGTTGAGGGCGCGGTCGGGTCACCGGCCGCCATGGCGCAGGGCGGGGTGGGCCAAGAGGCGAGGTGCCGGGGGGCGTCCGCGCTTGCCGGTCTTCTCGGGTTGGTACGAGCGCACGTATCCGTGCTCTTCCAGCAATGCGAGGGCGGGTTCGAGGTCGGCGACGGTGGGGACCTCGCTGCGGGACAGGACGGTGAAGACGTCCCGCCGGCTGACGTCCTCCCATCCGTTGTCCCGCAGCGCTTCCAGCACGCTGCGGGCGCGGCCGACGACCGGGTCGGCGCCCATGGCGTCGAACACGGCGAGGGCGTGGGCGGTGTAGTACTCCCCCAGCTCGATGGCCGCGCGCATGGTGGCCTCGGTGACGGGGTGGGCGTAGCCGTTGCCGCCGTGTTCGGCGAGGTGCAGCAACGCGGCCATGCGGGCGGTCGCGCCAATCAGCTTTCCGGCCCAGTCGGTGATGTGACCCAGCCGCCCACCGCGCGCCTTGAGCCACGGTTCGACCCGTTCCTGATAGGCGATCAGGACCGCGTCCGCCTCCGGGGTGAGCTGGATGAGCGCCGGGTCGGTCCACCCCGCGAGGGACAGGGTGAGGTCGATGACCCTCGCGGTGTAGGTGGCGGCCGTCTGCTCGGGAACCGGGTCGGTGATGACCTTCCGCTCGCCGACCGTCGACACCGGCAGCGAGTACAGGAAGCGGCCCAACAGGCCGCGCCCCTTCCCACCCTTGATCTTCCCCATGTCCACCAGCACATCGGGCTGAACAGCCAAACCCATCGTCAGGGCAGGGGCGTCGACGTACTCGCGGCGGGTCTGCCGGTTCACCCTCAGACGGCCCCCGGCGTGGCCTTTGAGGAAGACCTCCATGTTGGGACTGCCGGAGTAGCGGCCGGCGATGATGTCGAAGATTCCGCCCTCATCGCTCATCACCGACAACCGGCCGCCCTGTTCCGCGATGAGCGAGGTGACCGTCTCCGGTGTGCAGTCGTCCGCCAACAACAGGGGTTCGGCCGGCACGGTGAGGGTGTCGGCGGTCTGCGCGAGGCCGATGGCGGTGGCCACCATCTCGTCGCGCTTGTCGCCGTCGGCGGACGCGGCCTTGGCGGTGGCCTTGTCCGCCGCCTCCTTCGCCAGCCGTGCCGTCAGCTCCGCTTCCACGATCATGGGCTTCATGGCCGCCTGAAGCTGTTTCTCCGCCTCATAGAGCGGATTGGTGAGCAGGGTGAAGACGGCGGTCTTGCGGTTGCCGGGCGGGAGGGCCACCACGGTGAAGAGGTTGGTGGGCTCACGCCAGTTGCCGCGCACGTGGACCACCGACCGGCCGCCGGCCGCCGTGGCGAGCACGGCGAGGGCGATCGATCCGGCGAGGTCAGCCGGGGTCTGCGTCTCTTCCGCGACGGCCGCCACGAACTCCCCCAGCCAGGCGGGGAAGACGTGGGCGGGGAACGCGGGCCGCTCACGGCGGCCGGTGAGGGGAATGGGGTCTTCCCACACGTCCGGTGTCGCGTCGTCCTCGCCGGGCGGGTCTTCCAGGGTGGGCAGTCCGACCCACAGGTCGGGGCTGTCCACAGGCTGTGGAGTCATGAGGCGGCCCTCCCTTCGGAGGTGGTGGTGTGGGGGCAAGTCCCGGCGCGCACGCGGGCAGTGAGCCTGATGACGGCCGCCCGACCCCGGGCGCGTTCGTGCTGCCCGCAGACACAGAGCCAGTCCGCGACCGGTAGGCCCTCGCACTGGATCTGAAGACCCGGGGTGATGCCGGTGACGATGACCGTCTGCGGGTCAGAACCAACAGCAGAAAGGACGCCCTTGCGGGCGGCGACCTTCGGTTCGCCCACGCGCGGCCGTGGCGGGCCCTGTACGGCGCTCTGACGGCCTTTCATGGTGGTTCGGGATGCTTTGTTCATGCTGCGCGCTCGACAGCCGCCTCAAGGCCGTTGGTGACCGCGCGGCGCGCGTACGGCTCCGGAACGCCCACCAACACGGCGGCGGTGACGATCTCCTCACCGGCCGCCGCGAGTCCGCACGGCCCCGGGCAGGCCGTGTGCTGTGCAGCGAGGAACCGGGCGACTCCGAACGCCTGTGATCCGGCGCCGGATTCGGAGCGGGCCCGTACGAGGGCGAGTCCACGGTCAAGGCCGGTACGGACGTAGCCCTCAGTGTGGCGGCACCCGGTGGCCACCTCCCGCGACCACGTGGCACGTGCGGGAAGCGAAGAGACCACCTCCCCGGGGGCGGGGGTGGTGTCTTCCTTCACCGCGAGGGCGCGCACGGCGTCCGGCAGTGCGGTCACGGGTCCGGTGCCGGGTCCGGTGCCGGGTCCGAGCCAACGGGCGTAGGACATAAGCGACTTGATGTCCATGCCAGGCCGGACCGCGTTGTGGGAGGGCATGACGCCCCGGTAGATCCAGTGCTGCCCGCGCGTCGTCGACACGACCCGGGTCACGGGCAGGGTCTCGCGGGCCCAGGTGACGGCGGCCGGGTTGTCGAGGTCGACCACGGTCAGCCCGGCCCCACCGGGGTGGTAGCCGACGCAGACGGTCCGCTCCCATGCCGCCGTCCACAGGGGCGAGGTCACGATGGCGGGGTCGGTAGTGGCGGCGGCCCACGCGTGGCACGGGGCCGTGCAGCGGCAGGCGCCGGCGCGTTTCATGTTCGGCCGCCCGCCGCACGCGTTCCTCGCGCACGCACGGCAGTTGCCGAACGGCACCTTCCCGTCCCGCAGCGGCAGCACCGGCACACCGAACCCGGCCAGGTAGAGCGCGGTCCGCAGGTGAGCGATCACGGTGCTCATGCGACCGCCCCCAGCATCCTCGCGCCAGCGAGGTACGCGCGGCCTATGTGCTCCGTGTAGGCGGGCGGGATGGCTTCGGTGAGTTCCTCGCGGACGTCGGTCCACGTGATGCCCATCGCGGCCTGAAGCTCCGGGACGGACGGCTTGCCGCCACCGGCGCCGTACGCGGCGACGTACGGACCGTCGAAGAACTCGCCGTGCCGCCACCCGCGCACCCGCCCACGGTGCGGAACATGCGCAGGCCGGTCGGCAGTCCAACCGCCCAACTCGAAGTTGCGGTGTCGGATGACCCCGAGACCGAACATCTCCCCGCACAGCGTCAGATCCTTCCGGATCGCAGCGCGGCCGTTGGGTTGCTCGATGATGTACGGCAACCCGGTCGCGTCCAACAGGTCGCGGACGGGAGCGACCAGGTCGGCATGGGTACGACCCCATCCCTGCGAGGCGTTGGTTCCCACGGTCAGAGCGCATCCGTGCTGGCACGGCGGGGAGGCATGGACGAACGCGTACCGGTGGATCTCGCCCGACGCGATCAGGAGAGCTAGGTAGGTGAGCGCGTCGCCGTGGTGGTACGGGAAGGGGTAGTTGGGGCGGTCGGCGATGTCGCAGCCGTCCACGTCGAACCCGGCGCGGTGGTAGCCCATCGCGGCACCGCCGGCACACGAGAAGAGATCCAGCAGGCGCGGCCGGAACACGCGCCCCGTTCGAGTGGCCGGGGCTGAGAAGCCCTCGCCGAATACGTGCAGTTGGGTCATGCTGTTGGTCTCCTGTTCTGCAACGTCGGGATCGGAGACCGTGGGCGGTGGGCTGTCCTTGTCCGGGAGTGCCGCCGCCCACGGGCA
Source organism: Streptomyces prunicolor (assembly GCF_045162825.1). NCBI lineage: Bacteria > Bacillati > Actinomycetota > Actinomycetes > Kitasatosporales > Streptomycetaceae > Streptomyces > Streptomyces prunicolor. The sequence continues at coordinate 5,265,427 of NZ_CP108676.1, forward strand.
GAGCTAGAAGGGCGGTTCGTTGCTGTAGCCGCCGGGTCCCCACGGGTCACGGCCGTTGTCGCGGCGACGCAGCCACCGGGGCCGGTACGGCAGGGGCATCAGGAACCAGCGCCGGGACTCGTTCCAGCAGTCGCACGGCTCCCACTCGTCACCGGCGTACTCGCCGTTTTCGTCGCCGTAGGGGTGCTCGATGCCGCCGAATCCCTCGCAGTTGGAGCAGTCGGGGCGGGGCGTGTCGGTCAGGACCAGGGACCGGCGGGGCCAGTGGGCGACCTGAATGCGCAGTCGGATCACGGGTGTTGTTCTCCCTTGTCAGCCGTAGAACTTGTTGCGCTTGATGACGGCCTTGCGGATGTTGACCGTGGTTCCGCCGTTGTGGCCGCTCGCGCTGAACACCTGCACGGCGATCCAGCCGCCGAAGATGACGGCGGCGAGGATGACGAGTTGGGTGATCAGGGCGGTCAGGGCGGTGATGAACGCGGTGAGCATGAGCAGTCCGCCGCACGCGGCGAGGAACCCGACGCCCCCGAGGGCGATGTTCACCGCCGTCCGCGAGACGGCCGGCTTGGCGGCGGCCGGTTCGCGCTTGGCGGGCTCCATGGCGTAGCCGGTGACGACGCGGCCGTCGGGAAGGACGATGCTCGTCACGGCCGGGATGGCGCCCGGCTGCATGGGCATGAGCGGGCCGGTGTGGGCGGGGACGATCGGGGTGGGGGTGTGGACTTCGACGGCGGCCGTCTCGTATCGGGCCGGGCGGCCGTACGCGGTCGGTTCGTTCACGGTGCTGGTCTCCCTTCGAGTCAGCGGCCGACGCCGGGCACGGCGTCGGTGAAGGCGGTGACGAGCTGGTTGACGGTGTCGGCCGCGCCGGTGTGGGCGAGGTAGAAGCCGAAGAGCGCGACGACGACGGCCGCGCCGGCGCCGACCGCGCGGAAGCGCAGCAACAGACCGACGACGACGGCGAGCAGCAGAACGAGCGGGATGGTGAGGACCACGGGTGCCTCCCGGCGGGTCAGCGGGTGCCGGCGCGGTAGGTGCGCGCGGCGCGGTTGTAGATCCAGCGGCCGACGCGTATGCGCTTGCCGGTCGCGTCGCAGCGGCGGCAGTCACGACCGCGCTTGACGTGTCCCTTGCGGTCGGTCTTCAGCGCGTGGCCCATGCCGGCGCACTTGCGGCAGTCGCCGAACGGGCTCAGCCAGCACTTGACGCCGTAACAGAAAGTGACGGCGAGTAGGCATGCGGCAGCGAGGACGGGAAGGCTCATCAGATGCCTCTCAGGCGGGGTTTCGGGGGTTTCCGCAGGTGGGCCGCTAGCCGCTAGCGACCTGATCAGGTGCGGTACAGGTCGCTAGCAGGGTCGCTAGCGCTAGCGACGGTTACCGCTAGCGCTAGCGACCCTTCGGGGCTACCCGGCGTCCCGACTTTCGTTGCGCTGAGTAATCGCGACGGTGAGATCCTCGCGCTTGATGCCGCGCTTGTTGACCGTCTTGCCCTCGATGCGGCGGGCGATCTGGTCAGTGCCGACGCCGAACGGCTTCAGCGCTGCGGTGAGCGCTTCCGCCTTGGGCTTGGCGTCCAGTTCGGCCCACGGGCCGTAGACGTCGGGGCGCAGGTCGGCCAGGCGGTCGACGATGGTCTCGGACCACACCTTGACCTCGCCCTTGCCCAGCACCTGGGCGACGTCGTCAAGGATGGTGACGGACATCTCCGGGGCCGGCGCCTCGCCTGCCGCGTCACCGGTCAGCGTGCCCTCCGCCTCCCGCAGCGCGGCGGCCCGGGTGAGGATGCGCTCGGCATCGCGGCCGTCGGCCAGGTAGGTGCGCACGATCCCGGCATCGTCGGACATGCCCTTGAGCAGACCGACACCCTTGTGGGACTTCAGCAACTTGGACGCGTCCAAGCCCTCCGAGTACGACCCGGCACCGAGGATCGTGTCCGACACCTGGTAGGCGCCGACCCGCAGCGCGAACCGGGCCTGATGCTGGTCACGCAGCTCCGAGGGGCACGCCTTGTCGTCCGGCTTCTGCGTCGCCGTCATCACGGAGACACCCACCGCGGGGGCGACCCGGGCGAGGTAGACCATCAGGGACAGGATCTCTTTTCCGTGCTCGGGGTGGGTCAGGTACTCCTGTACCTCATCCACGATGAACAGGGTCAGGGGCATGTTCAGCTTCTTGTCCCGGCTGATCTCCGGGGTCAGCTTGCCCTCCGGGCAGATGTGCAGCGGCAGTTCCGAGAGCCGGTGATAGCGGTCCTCGACATCCGCCTTGAGTTCCCGCAGCGAGGTCAGCAGATGCCCCACCGGGTCGACCCCGTTCTTGGGCACGATGCCGAACCCGATGCGGTGGGCGACCTTGGCGAACGTGCGCCAGTCCGGCGACGCCTTGCCGTCGAACACGTACAGACGCACGTACGGATCCAACGCGGCGGCGAGCGCGATCGTGCGGGCAGAGAACGTCTTGCCCTGACGCGGCACGGCGCCCACCAGCAGGGACAGCCACAGCATCGTGGCCATGACCGGGTTGCCGCGCTCGTCAACGCCCCATGGGAACGGCTTCCAGAAGTCCACCCGGGTCGCCCCCAACAGCGGCGACTTGCCCGACGGGACGGCGAGCGGGTCACGGTCGGCGATCCAGTACGAGATACGCCGGTTGCTCGTCTCATCCTTGTCGAGGAACAGTTGGGTTGGGGCGATGTCCAGACCGGACGCGAGCCGGCCATGAGCCTTGAGCGCGTCTTGGAAGTGCTTGCCGTACGGCAGGTCCACGATCACGCGCCAGCCGTCCCCGTCACGGCCGATCGGCCTCGGGAAGGCAATGGACTGATCCCTTTCCGTCAGCCCCGCGACCTCGTGTGCGCGGATGACGATGTCCGACGACAACTTGCGCTTGCGGAACGTCACCTTGGCCATGTCGATGAGCGGCCGGTCCGCCGGCGCCCCGACCACACCCAGGGTGGTGGCCAGCGTCGCCACGGCCAGCATGAGCAGCCACGACGGCGCCATGACGAACAGGGTCAGCGCGGCGGCGAGACCGACGAAACCGCCCACCGTGGCGACGATCCCCCGCAGCCTGACGCGGTCGTTGCGCTGCCGGGACAGCTTCAGGTACTCCGCCGCGTCCTCGTTGGCCACGGAGGCGAGACGCAGGCTCTTGCCCTCCGCGTCGGACACCCACCGGCCGATCGCGGTCGACCAACGCCACGCGCCGCGCGGCGAGTACATGCAGATCTTCGGCGTGTAGACCAGCGGCAACCGGACCGCGTGGTAACCGACCACGGCGGAGTAGTGCCGAACGGCCCACTTACGGACGGCCGTGCGCTGGTCCGGGAGCTTCACCCAGTCCGGCAGCACCGGCATACGGGCCTTGTCCTTGGCCTCCATCCATTCCGCAACCGAGGGCGGGTAGACCTCGCGCGGCGGATCGACCGGGGCGCCCTCGCTCAGGCCGTCGGCCTCCGGGTCGTCGGTGTCGGGGAGTTCGGCCTCCCACTCCCCCGGCTTCACCGCGCCCTCGCTCGGGGCGGTCGGGTCGGGGTCGGTCTTCTTCTTCAGCGGGAACGGCAGCACGTCGGCCGTCGGATGTTCGGTGCCCTCCGGGTCCCCGGCGGGCGTGAACGTGGTGGTCTCGGTCACGATGTACGTACTCCTTCGGGAGTCGAAAGGGTCCGGCCGGCTTGCTGTAGGAGGCGGACGGCCGGACCCGCCCAATGTGGCGGTGATTTCGACGAAGGCCGGAACGGAATGTTCCATGTCGATTTAGGCGACGCACTGTTCCTCGGGATAGGCGCAGGTCACGCACATGCCGAGCGTGGGCGGGATGACGTATCCGGCGTCCCGGCAGCACTCGGGGCAGGTGCGGCGAGCGCGCATCATCGCGGCGTGAGCCCGCCACCGGCCCGCCGTCATCGGCCGGACCGGTTGGGCGAGGTCGACGCGGTACAGGTAGGCGACAAGCGGCGGGCGGCCTCGTCGCCGGGGGCGTTCGAGCTGGGCGGCGACGTCCTGTCCACCGGGGCGCAGGTCGCGGGCCCGTAGTTGGCGGCGGGTGGCGTAGCCGTCCGGGGCGAGGTGCCACCGGAAGACCGGCAGCGTGCTCATGCCGCCCCGCGCCGTCCGGGACGACGGCCGGCCACCGACCCGAGCAAACGCCCGAGACGCGCCCGGCGAGGACCGGACCGCCCCGACCGCTTGGCCGCATACATGGCTTCATCAGCGCGGCGAAGCAGCGCTGACAGGTCCTCACCGGGGTGGTCGGCGGCCCGCACCCACCCCAGCGACACCGTGGTGCGCACGTCGGGGGCGGTGTCGACCGGCCGGGCGAGGACGCGGGCGAGGGTGTGCAGCCGGTCGGGCATCGTGCCGTCGCGGTCGATGACGACGGCGGCGAATTCGTCCCCACCCAGCCGCCCCACGACACCGCCAGGGGTGGTGCCGTGGGCGAGGCGGCCGGCGATCGTGGCGAGCAGCGCGTCACCGGCCGCATGCCCGTGGGTGTCGTTGATCTGCTTGAAGTGGTCGACGTCCGCCAGCACGACCACGGCGCGCGGGTCGCGCAACAGGCGGCGGGCCCGCCGGGTGAACGCGTCCCGCGTCCACAACCCGGTGAGCGGGTCACGGCGGGCGGTGGTCAACCGGCTGTGCAGCCACCGGGCGTGGACCGCCCACCCCAGAGCGGGCACGGCTGGTAAGAGCGCGGCGACGGTGTTCACGGCGTCACCACCGTCGTGGCGCGTTCGGCGAGCAGGGCGTCACGCAGCATGCGGGCGTTGGCGGGCGAGGTGCGCAGGGCCCGGCGGATGCCCTCGCCGGTCACCTGAGCGTCCGTCAGACCGGCCGTCGCCTTGCGTGCTTCCGCCATGAGCTGTTCGGGGGTGCGGCGAGTGCGGGTCGACTTGGCGGCGACCGGGACGCGGCCTGTCGCCCGACGCGGCGCGGTCGACGCGGCCGGTACCGAGCGGGAGGACGCCGGGGCGATCGGGACCGGCTTCACCACCGGGACGGCGGCGGGCATCGGCTTGGTACCGACACCCGACTTGCCGAGATCGACCGGCGCCGGGTCGGGCACCACAAGCCGCGTCACTACGAACGTGGGAGTGCTCGATACAGGCAGGTCAGAGGTAGACCGTTCTCGACTACTTCTGGTCGATTCCTCCGCATTCGTGACAGCGTCGAAAACCGGGGCGAGGGCGGGGGCGGTACCGCCGAACATCGACGCAAGGGCCGCGTCCGCGCCGTCGGTGATCCGGTCGCGCTGGACATTCAGCAGCCTCGATCCGAGGGCCGCGTCTCCTACCCCGACCTTGCGGGCCAGTCGCCACGACGCCCGATCCGACCGCTTCCGCACCCGGTCGACCGGGTGGTGTACGGCGCGCGCCCGGTGGTAGGCGAGGGCCTGCACGATGTCGGCGGTGCGCCGCTCGTTCTCCGCGTCGCGGCCGTCGGTGTGGACGACGATCCGGCGGGCGAGGAACGCCATGCCCTCCGCCGACACGGACATGCCCATCGGGGTCAGGGCATAGATCACGGTGCGGCCCGGGTCCGGCGCGGCCATCGCGCCCATGACGGCAGCGGCGGCTGGCAGCGCCCACAACCCGATCCGTACGACGCGCGGCGAGGACTGACCCAGCATGGTCAAGCCCAACAGAACCAGGGCGAGAACGGCCGTTGCACCCTCACCGGCACCGAGGGCACCGAGCGCGGTCCCCGTGCCGTAGGCGTGCCCGATGTTGCTGTACGTGCCGATCCCGCCGACCACGCCCGTGGCGAGCATCGGCACGAACGCGGCCGTCAGCACACCGATCTGAACCCTTGTCAGAGGCTTGCGGGTCTCGTTCATGCCGCCTCCCCTGTCACCGGCCGGAAGGCGCGAGCGGAACGCAGGAACGGCACCGTACGGGTCAGCGCGTCCGCATACAGGGCGTCCCAACCGGCGACGTCGTCACCGGTCACCGCCTCCGCACGCAGGTCGGCGAGGATGTCACGGGCCGCGTCCTCACGGGCGGCACGCTCACCGTCCGTCTCGAACTCCAATGGGCCCCGGAACAGGTCGACGTCGATACCGAGCGCCAGTTCCGCGAACTCGAAGTCGCCGTGCGCTTCCTGGCCAGCGACGAAAGTGCGCATACGCATGGTGGATCTCTCCTAGATACGTCGGGAAGGGCGCGGGGCGGTCGGCTGTCCTGTCCGGGAGTGCGACCGCCCCGCGAAGTGGCGAGGTGCGAGGGGTGATCAGGGGTAGACGTGACGAGCGCCGACTACCCGCAGCGCGGTGTGCGCCTTGCGGGCCCGCAGGCCCGCCGCGCCCAACTCGTCTGCGGAGGCATCCCCGATGGCCATCGCGGCGTCAACGGCCTCTTGCGCAACGGCAAGCAGGCCGGTGTCCCGCGTGACCATGTGGAGCGCGTCCATCGCGCTGGTGACAGCGGAACGGGCCGCGTAGCGGGACTGCCGCGTAGCGGGACTGTCTTCCCTGCCCTCGCGGCGAGCCTCGATCTTCAAGTACTGCTGTTCACGGTGGCGCACGATCGCGGCCAGTAGCGCCGGGATCGCGGCGGCCAGCGCCTCGCGACGCCGTTCGGCCGCCGCCTCGCGGGTGGTGCGGGCCGTGGTCAGGTGCTGCATGAACCCGGCGACCACGGTGCCGGCGAGCGTGCCGAACACGGCGATGAGCGTTGCGATCACGCAAACCCCCAAGGGTGAGTCGGGATGGAACCAGGGCGGCAAGCTGTCCTGTCCGGGAGTGCCACCGCGCTGGGAACGACGGCCAACACCCCACATTCATCGGGGTGTTGGCACGGAAGTGGTGCGCTGTCTCCTTCGGGAACACGAGCTCCCGTTTCAGGCGTATGGAGACGTGACCTTTCGGTCTGAGCCCTCCGGTTGACCAGGGGTCCGGGTCCCTCGGCCCGCTCTGTCCCGGGCCCCTTGTCGTGCGCTCGTTCGGCCCGCCGAAGCGACCCGAACGAGAGGAACATGTATTACGTGTTCCTCATCTTGCAGAGGGAGGTTCGCCCCGTCAAGCCCTTCGGCTGTTGGAGGTCTGCGAGTCCCTCGCGCTCGATGTACCTACAGACTGGCGTCGGCAGTGACGACGTTCGACTTCGCGCTTGCGCGGCTCAGGTCGTTCTTAGCTACCGTGAAGTCGAACCAAGTCGTCCCAGGAAGTCGGAGGTTGGCATGGCGAACGAGCGACTGCGCGGCGCGATAGTGGACTTGGGCCTGACGCTCGATGAGGTCGCCGAACGACTCGGGGTCGCGGCCAAGACGGTCGAGCGATGGATCAACGAACCTGAGCGCAAGCCATATCGCCGGTTCCAGTTCGCAACCGCATCGCTGTTGAGGTGCGAGGTGTCGTACCTGTGGCCGGACGAGCGCACGTCAGCCGAGGTCGCGGCCGCCGGCAACGCGGAGTTGGTCAGGCTCTATCCACACCGCTCCGTCGTGATGCAAACCCTCTGGACAAGCCTCTACTCCAAGGCAACCCGCCAGTTTGACCTGTTGGTGTACTCAGGGTTCTGGCTCACGGAAGACGCCTCATTCCACCGCATCGTGAAAGAGAAGTCGGCCGACGGAGTGCCCATCCGCTTCATGCTGGGAGAGCCCACGTCGCCAGCCGTGGCCACGCGCGGCGAGGACGAAGGGATCGGCGCTGCGATGGCAGGCAAGATTCGAAACGCCCTCGTCAACTACGGCCCGCTCTTCGGCCTGCCCGGTGTCGAGTTCCGCCTGCACGGCACCACGCTCTACAACTCGATCTACCGGGCCGATGACGAGATGTTGGCGAACGGCCACCTCTACGGGGTCGGCGCCTACATGGCCCCCGTGCTCCACCTGCAACGGGTCCCGGGCGGTGAACTCTTCGACGCCTACGCTGAGAGTGTTGAGAAGGTGTGGGAGTCGGCCCGTCCGATCTCCTCACCCGCCGATTGGGAAGGCACGCGCTGATGAGCCGGATCGACTACTTCCGCGACCCGAACGCCCCGAAGGCCAACTCAGTGGTCCCCTCGGTGACGGCGATGGTCCGGGACGACGCCGGACGCCTGTTGCTGATCCACAAGACGGACAACGACCTTTGGGCCCTGCCCGGTGGTGGCCACGACATCGGCGAACGCATCGCTGACACGGTCGTTCGCGAGGTCCGGGAAGAGACCGGCATCGACGTTGAGGTCGACGACATCGTGGGGCTCTACACCGACCCTCAGCACGTGTTGGCGTACGACGACGGCGAGGTCCGGCAACAGTTCTCCATCTGCTTCCGGGCCCATCCGGTCGGCGGTTCACTGCGCACAAGTAGCGAGTCGAAAGAGGTCCGCTGGATCGATCCGGCGGACCTTGACGGACTGGACATCCATCCGTCGATGATGCTGCGCATTCAGCACGGTCTCGATGACACGCGGCGCGATCCCTACATCGGCTGACCACCAACGGAGGCTTCGGCCATCCGGTCCCCGACGCGCTTCGACGCTGCGTGGATCTCGGGGGCCGCACGCTGGATGAACCGCCCGACGATCGTGTCCGCGCCGTATCTCTGCACGATCTCATCCAGCCGCTCAGCCGCCGTCGTCTGTGTCCCGTCCGGCGTCGTCGTCATGTCGCAGTACAGCAAGGCGTCTACCAGGTCGGGACGCTCTAGGTCGAACTCGCTCTCAAGTTCCTGACGGAGTCCGCGTTCCTCCGCTTCCAGCAAGGCACAGGAGTGATGCGCAACGAGACGAACAACCCGTTCGTCCGCGCCTTCCTGATCCCTGAGGAACCGCGCGCCGTCCAGGGGATGGAAACCGGTGGCAGCAATGGCCGGCGAGTAGCCGATGTCATGCAGCACGGCCGCGGCTTCCAAGAGCTCCGCGTCGCCACCCAGGATCGGGCTCAGGGAGCGAGCGCGCTTGGCGACCCCTAGCGAGTGCTCCCACCGGCGCGGGAGCGGTTCGGAGAGCAACGATTCGGAGAGCGTGTACGCCCACTCAGTCAGTCCCATGGCGGCCAAGACTACGGCCGGGCGGTGGGAGTGGGGAGAGCGCGCACGGTTCGCCCCTTGCCGTGCACGGTGGCAAGCAGGCCGTTCCCCTCCATCTGGGCGAGGACGCGGCGCACGGCGGTCCGGGACGCGTCGAACCGCTCACACAGCTTCGCTTCGGATGGGTATGCGTCTCCGACCGAGAGTGAGTCCTCTTCGATCACGTCTGTCATGCGCTCAGCGAGCGACCGCCGGTCGCCTCCCCGAACCACGCGCCACCCGATCCCGGGGGCAGACTCAACAACTCCATTGGCTTCGAGAACCTTGAGCGCGCGGCGGATTGTATTACGGGAGACGCCGTGAGCGCTCATCAGATCAGCCTCCGAGGGCAAGGCGTCGCCCACGTCCCCCGATGCGATCTGTCGACGCAACGTCTCAGAGACCTGCAAGTATGTACCTCGCGGACTGGCCTGCGACACGCAGCCTCCCCATTCTTTGCCTTCGCCGAACCCGTGCAATGGCGCCGCACAAGCTCCAGGTTCCCACATCACGCGCGACACGCGGATACTCGGGGAGTGCGATAAATCAGGGCACGAGCGACGAAAATGGCCGAGCCGCAGTGCCTGACTATTCAAGCTCTCGCTCTATTCTGGAAAACTCGCGACCGATTACAGCCTTTTCATTACTGAGCATTTGCAATCTCTCAAGCGCACTCTGACGTGTTGCGACTGCCTCATCTCTGGCATTCCGAAAGTACTCCAACTCGGTCGCAAGAAGCGCCCTTTCTGGATTCGACTCCTCCATTCCCGCAAGCGCTTCCGCCCCATTCGTCAGTCTCATAGCGGCTGCCATTTCGCGATGCTCCGCTTCACGTAGCGCATGGCTAGCAGAAGCAGTCCCGGCATCTATTTCACGAATCTGCACAGATAGCCTTTCGAACTCCTTTCTCATTTTGCGTTGCACATCCGAACGGTGCTTCACTTGATCAATTGTATTTTGACTAACTCTCACATTCAAAACACTTGGAACTCGCGTCAAGAATGCGGTTAGAGTGATATGCGAGTATGAGACTCCTGCCACATCTCGCATCTCTTTAACAAGCTCCGGACGCGGGCCCACAGACAAGCCACACTGCATTCGCACCCAATCCTCTTTTACGTCTGTCGAAATAAAAAGGATAGGATCACTCACCTCCTGTGCGTACTCCAGAATTTCACGCCAGATGAAGTAATCACCGTAACCATCCTCACCCTTCTTGTTCACATCCTTATAGCCTGGAGGAATCTTCTCCTTTCCTCGTCGCTCCGCTTCTAGCTTCACCTCATCCCGCCTGTCGGAGGCTATACCGCTTCCCACCCTGTTATCGAATATCACAGCAAGACGCCTAAGTATCGGATCATCGGAGACGAGATGCTCCGGGCTCAAATCGAAATCATCTACATCCGCCCGCACGTCTTGCATAATCTGCCGGATCGATTCACTGAACGGAGCAAGGTACGCATTAGCGCTGCTTGCGAGTGAACGCAGGCGTGCGAAGTCACGCAAGGATGCCAGAAGCGCCTCAGAAGCCTCCACTACAGCACCCGACTTCTCCTTAAGCGCCCGAATGTGCACATCCACGCTCGACAATCTATTCCTGTGAAATTCATCCGCCACTTGTCGCGGTATCCAGATACGAGAGGCAACGGTTTCAATAACGTGGAGGTATTCATCCCGGGCGTGCGAATTCATGCGATAGAGGTTAAGAATCGCGTTGGTGTCCAAGACGATCCGATAAGACCTAATCGCCTCATCGACACCGCTCTGCGACTTCCTCCAATACTCTTCATATCCCGAAGTAAAGGACCCTGCGTGATAGTCAGACATTTTTCCCACCCCATATCTTCAGCCCTGACCTAGGATAGCGTTGAGTCGCTCACTGGTCTGGTCTTTATCTAATAGATAGGCGACTGCTGTCGTCAGCGGCTAGCGCTAAGTCACCCCGGGTCGGTCGGGCACTGGTGGCGACGTTTCAGATCGCTGATTTAGCCGAGCTATCCTTCGGCGCGACCGTCGTTCCACTTCCGCTTTTCCTTGTGACTTCATTCTTCTGTCCACTGCGCCGTCGGGGAAGCGCCGCTCTAGTGGCAGGCTCATCACTTGCGAGCACAAGACCACTAATAGTGGATTCAGCATGAGGAGCTTTAGGTGATTCTACATATTCGCCTGAAGGTCGCGACGCTCCACCCCTTCGGTGGCGCCCTATACGGCTTTCAGAGTCCGCAGGCATGTTATTGATTCCAAGATCCTGCAAGAGGAGATCAAGCATTCCTGAATGCTCCAACGCCCCAAACTTCGCTAGGGCCTGCTGAGCCTCCATAATTACTTGCGCTAGGTCGATTTTCGCTTTGAGTTTCATTCGCTCGACAAGCGCTTCCCCTCTCTGCCTTTCCAATTCAGCCTGCAACCGCTCGGCCCTAGCGTCTTCGATGTATTGCTCTGCTTCTGCGAGAAGCTGATCAACGATACGCCCCGCGTCCGCGCGAAGCCTCCGACTCTCGGATCCGGCTTTATCGATAATTTCGTTCGCTTCAGATTCCGCTCGGGCTACCAACCTATCAAAGCTGCCTTGAGCCTGTTCCAGCCTACCTTGCGCCTCAATCCGTGCAGAACTTTCAATCTCCTGGGCTGTCGCTCTAGCCTGATCCACAAGAACTTGCGCTTCCGTCTGGGCAAGCGGAACAAATCCCCGAGCTTCATTCAGTTGAGCATCGACAGCGTGGAGCATTCCGCTCAATTGCGCTTCCATCTCAAGGGCGAAGTTTACTCTTTTTTGAGCGTCTTCTTGCGCTCGCTTCGCCTGACCAAAGACCGATGCAGGGTCATTGGCGATGACGCGGTAAGCCTCTAGTTCGACCTTTAGGGCTTCCATTTCCGCAAAGAATTCACTTTGGGCACCCCTGTCGCGATCCCATCTTTCTTGGGCCGCAGCGGCATCCGCGAGGCGTCGGGACCATTCGCGAGTATCACCCTTCAGGTATCCCACTAGGTCGACTAGTTGTATTTCCTCAGGTAGGGCCTGCCCGTTAAAGATCGACGAGTAGGTGGCGAGGGTGTAGCCCACCTTGTCCGCCAGGGTCCTGTACGAGGGAGACCCAGCTCGGTCCCGCAGCTCCCGAAGGGCCTGAGCAAACTGTGTACGAGGGCGATCGTCATCGGGCAGAGGCTTGAGCTTGCGGCCAGCCACAGGAGCTCCCATTGTTCAGACGGGCTTCGACATGGTGGCGATTGTTCAGCTTCCTGCGCTCCATCGCCACCAGAATCGCGAAACTGCCCCCTAGACGGGACACACAGCCGATTGTTCGCGATTGTTCAGGCAATCCACTCGCAGTTTGCCGGGAACAATCAGGCCAGGATCTACTGATGTAGCGCTGCACTACGTCGATGTTCGTGCAGAGCAAAACGGCCCTCCCGTTGCACCGGGAGAGCCGTTCGAGAGTGTCCCAGGTTGGAGAGGAACACATGAAGAGAGTACGACTTTTCGCGGTGTTGGTGAAGTCGCTTCAGTCTCGTGCGGCGAACCCCGCCGCACGGCAGAAGCTTGTCGTGGGGGTGACCTGCGCTTCCGTGGGGTTGGCCATCGCCCTGGTCTCGGACGCCGGTGCCGGCGCTCAAACTGCCATCGCGCTGGCGTCCCTCTGGCGGGAGGAGAGGAGGACCCACCCCCTCTAGGGTGCAGGTCAAGCTCACCTGGGCACCCGAATCCGGCTCGTCTTAGAAGCGTGTCAGCCTGACTTTCTCTGCGCTGCTCGTTGTCCTGGTTCTTGTCCAGTGCGCTGACGGCCGTCACCGTTCACCGCCGTGTGCGTACCCCGTCTGAGCTGCCTGGTGGACGTCTGCGGACGGTCCTGAACGGCCGCGCGGACAGTTGGAAAGCGTGTTGGGGGCAACCCCTCACGAGTTCGAATCTCGTATCCTCCGCCAGTGCCTCACCGGGCACTACGAAGTAGCCCTGATTCACGGAAACGTGGGTCAGGGCTTCTTTGCTTTGGGCTGCGTCGGGAACAGCCGGTCCGGTCGGCGCCGTTGCATCGGTCGAGGGACCGGCGCCGTAGCGGTACGCCGGTCGCGCCGTGTGGACCAAGACGTACTTCTGCAGGAGGACTGTTTTCATGACTGACCGGCCCTTGACGCTCATGGCAGTGCACGCTCACCCCGACGACGAGGCCACCAGTACCGGAGGGGTCCTCGCGCGGTATGTGGCGGAAGGCATCCGTACGGTTCTTGTGACCTGTACCGACGGCGGGTGCGGGGATGGACCAGGGGGTGTCAAGCCGGGTGATCCCGGGCATGACCCGGCGGCGGTCGCCCTGATGCGTCGGCAGGAACTCGAGGCGAGCTGTGACGTCTTGAAGATCAGTGATCTGGAGATGTTGGACTACGCCGACTCCGGGATGATGGGCTGGCCGAGCAACGACGCCCCCGGTTCCTTCTGGCAGACCCCCGTGGAAGAAGGCGCGGGCCGGCTCGCGGAGCTCATGCGGCATTACCGGCCCGATGTGGTCGTCACCTATGACGAGAACGGTTTTTACGGGCACCCCGACCACATCCAGGCTCACCGCATCACGATGGCGGCGCTGGAGATGACGGCGTCGGAGACGACCGCGCCGACACCGAAGGTGTACTGGACCACGATGCCCCGCTCGACGATGCGGCAGTTCGGCGAGATCATCCGCGAGTTCCATCCGGACATGCCGGAGCCGGATCCCGCCGAAGTCGCCGAGATGGCCAAGATGGGCCTCCCCGACGACGAGATCACCACCTGGGTGGACGCCACCGCGTTCAGCGACCAGAAGTTCGACTCGCTGGCCGCGCACGCCAGTCAGGGCGACAACATCTTCTTCCTCAAGATGGGCAAGGAGAGGTTCGGCGAGCTGATGGGCGTGGAGACCTTCGTACGCGTCCAGGACGCGACCGGCGCGGCCCTGCCCGAGAACGACCTCTTCGCCGGACTGCGCTGACCCTGCCCGCCCGTCCACCCGTCCGAGGAGCAAGTAGCTCTGGTCCCGCGGGTGTTCGGCGTCCCCTCGCTCACCGTGCGGGATGCCACCACGGCGACACATACGCCGGCGGTTCATCCACAAACGGCGTCTCCCCGCCGATCTGCCGGGCGCGGGTGCCGTCGGGATCGTCCATGTCGTACGCGGGCCAGCCGGGGTCGCCGTTCGTGAGGAACCCCGTCCACGCGGCGATCAGGGTGTCTCGGGCGGCGCGTTGCTCCGGGGTGTCGATGTCCAGGAGGGCGAGTTGGTCGAAGGCGTAGAAGCGTTCGCAGCCGTGGAAGGCGCCGTAGTGGGGGCCCAGGGGTTCGGCGGAGAAGAGGTAGGTGTGGGCGGTGCCGCCGGCCTTGGTCTGGAGTTCGGCCAGGTGCGTTGCCCGGCGGCGGTAGACGGCGTCGGAGAGGAAACGGGTTCGTAGGTCGGACAGTTCGGCGGACTCGTCATTGGACGGGGCGCTGGACCTGTCGTTGGACTGGTCGTTCGGCGCGTGCGGTGCTTCGTGGTCGCGGTATGCCTCCAGCATGCCTCGCGGGTGTTGTACGCCCGCCAGTTCCATCTCGGACAGTAGGGCCTGCTCGTTTGCCGGGTGTAGGTAGTGCTCGCTGGCGTAGAGGTACTGGAAGGTGCGGAACTCGTCCCGGTTGGCGCCGATCAGGAGGGGGATGTGGGTCGCCGCGCCCGCTGCGATGGCCTTGGCCGGGTCCTTCTCGATGACCGTTCCGTCGTGGACCAGGCCCCACGCTCGGCCGCCGGGGAGGTTGCGGGCGCCGAAGTCCTGGTCGATCACCGTGTGTTGGGCCTCGATGATGCGGGGCAGGGGGGCCGACTGCAGTTCGGTCATCGTCTTGGCACCGACCTGCGTCATCAGGTCCTCCGTGATGGCGGCGGAGAGGTCGGGTGGGTAGAGGCGGCCGATGCTGCCGCTGTGCAGGATCGCCTTGTGGAAGGTGCCCCGGGCGGCGGAGTGGGTGAGCAGGGCGCCGATCGAGAAGGCTCCCGCCGAGTGGCCGGCGACGGTGATGCTGTCCGGATCGCCGCCGAACGAGGCGATGTTGGCGTGGATCCAGTGCAGTGCGGCGGTCTGGTCCTGGAGGCCGAGGTTGGCGCTGTCCCGCCACTCGTTCGCGTCCGGGCCTGCCGGGTGTAGCCAACCAAGCGCTCCTACGCGGTAGTTGGGAGCCACTACCACCGCGCCGGTCAGGCGGGAGAGGGCGGCGCCGTCCGTCGTCGGCGGGGAGGCCGTGCCCAGTTCGAAGCCGCCGCCGTAGATCCACACCAACACCGGTCGCCTGCCTGCCAGTTCGGGCGTCCATACGTTCAGGTACAGGCAGTCCTCGGACGTCTCCCAGCCGCCGGGGCCGTCCGCGCCTCGCTGTGCGGGGCCCGCCGGGTACTCGGTCGCCTCGCGTACGCCCTCCCAGGGGGTGGGGGGTTGCGGTGGGCGCAGGCGCAGGGGGCCGACGGGTGGGACGGCGAACGGTACGCCGGCGAACAAAGCTGCCGTGCCGTCGTCCGTACGGGTTCCGCGCAGGACGCCGTGGGTGGTGGGTGCGATGGGTGCGGTCTGAGGCATCGTCATCGGGTCAGCCATCCTTCGTGTCTTTCGTATCCGTTGTGGGCGGGGCCGGTACGTCCATCTCCAACAGGCAGGCCGCGAGGCTCCTTCCGTGGGCGTCCAGGCGGAGGGAACGGGTGACGCCGCCGTCGAGGGCGTCGTGGAGGACGAACTTGAGGGCGTGGAGGGACGGAATCTCGTAGCGGTGGATCGGGCCCGGGGGGAGGTCGGGGAAGTGGGCGCGTACGCGGTCGGGGGTGAGGAGTGTGCGGAGGTGGGGGGAGTGCGCGGGCCGGTAGGCGATGACCGAGATGTCGGCCGTCGAGCGGCAGCTGTTGGAGGCGGTGGAGGCGTACGCGCCGCATCTGTTGTCCGGGAGCGGCTGACAGAGCTGTTCATACGGCTCGTCCGGTCCCCGCGTCGGCGCCTCGGGCTCCTACCGCGGTTGTCCGCCGCGGAGTTGGGCGTCGGACCCTCGTTTCACCTCGGCGAACCGATCGTCCTGGCGCCGTCTGCCCGCCAGGTCGCTCAGGGCGTACGCCGTGTACGTGAAGCCGTCCGTCGTATGGAACTGCGCTCCCCAATTGCCGAGGGTCACCGCGCTGACACGCGACCAGGGCAGGCGTTGGGTGCCCCAGGGGTTCACCATGACGATCACATCCGTGGTGAGTTCCAGACGTACGCGCAGCAGCACCCACCAGGCGAAGAGAGCGAAGAACAGGGCGAAGGCGGTCGCTGCTCCGGCGGATTCCGCGTTCTGCTTGTCCGGGTGGGAGACAACACCCCACCAGGCGGACAACGCCCCGCACGCCGGGCCGATGGCCAGCAGGTAGCCCATGAGCCGGGCGGACCGGCTGACCCGCCAGACGCCTATGACGCCGTCTCGTACATCGTCCACGGTACGAATGATGCCCACCTGGGCGCAGGTTGGGTGCCTTGTTCTCGGTGTCTTGTTCAGGGTGCGGGCGTGGAGCCGGTGGAGAGGTCCAGGTGGAACGGGGAGCCGGGGGACGCCGGGGTCCAGCCTTCGCGCAGGGCGCGTTCGATGGCGTGGGCAACGTCGGACGGGAGGACGGGCTTGGGCTCGTGGCACAGCCAGTTGCTCGGGTGCGGGTGGTCGGTGGTGACCACGAGTGTCGTACCGGGTTCGTCCGCGTGCTCGCCCGCGTACTCGACCGCGAACGTGCACGGTGACCAGGCCAGCGCCTGGGAGTAGGTCGGTTTGTGGCGCAGGCGCCATCGGTAGGTCGTGCCGCCGACAACGATGTGCCGGGTTCCCTTGCGGGTGAGTGCCATGGCTTCTGCTCCTGCCTCTGCCTCTGCCTCTGCCTCTGCCTCTGCCTCTGCCTCTGCCTCTGCTTCTGCTTCTGCCTCTGCTTCTGCCTCTGCCTCTGCTTGGTGGCTCAACCCCGTTTGTGGCTGGGCTACTTGGGTGGGGCGAACGGGTTCCAGTCCGGGGTCGGTGGGGTGTTCCACCAGGCCGGTGGGGGTGGGATCGGGGTCCAGTCGGGGCCTCTGTGGGTCTGCCACCAGGTTTCTATGGTGTGGAGCTTCTCGTTGAAGTGGCGGTCCCAGGAAAGGAATCCGGTGGTGGGTGCCCGGAGTTCGGTGCTGCGGCCGTTCGCCTCGTGGAGGACGATCGACTTGATGCCCGCGGTGGACTGGACCTGGATGGCCTGGATTTCGGCCCAAGGGATGGTTCGGCGGCGCACGTTGTGGACCACTGCCGCGGACGGGGTGAGGGTGATTCCGAAGCGGGACGGGAGGATGTTGCCCAGCACCAGTACGGCGACCCAGAACGTGACCACGCCGGACAGTCCGCCCGGCGGGTGGAACTCGGTCCCGGACGCGATGAAGAGGACCGTTGTTCCAACGGCCGTAGGCAGAAAGGGTGTTATCCGTTGCCACACCGCCATGCGGATGCGCACCTCGGCCGGCGACGGTCTCTCGCTCTGCGAACTGTCCACCACTACCACCCCGTTGTCCGGTCGTCCCGTCGCGCTGCTGTCCCGCTTGTCCGGTGCGGTGATCCATTGTCGCCGTTGTCCCCGTGTTTGTCGTCGAAGAAGTTTCCCGGGACGTGACAACCTCCCTGTCCCGTAACCCCGTTCCTCAGGCATGAAGTACTTCTCACCGTGCGCCGCGCCGGTGCCGGGTGGAGGTGGCCTGTGATCCGGACGCCGGTCTGGCAGGACGTCTCCGATGCCGGTGGCGTCGGCGGCGCCGGGCTCGACTTCGACGACTTCGCTCGTAGTCGGCAGGCGCATCTGCGGCGTACGGCTCATCTGCTGTGCGGGGACTGGCACTTGGCCGAGGACCTGACGCAGACGGCGTTGGCGAAGCTGTACGCGGTGTGGCGCCGGGTACGGCAGTTGGAGTCGCCGGACGGGTACGCGCGGCGGGTGCTGTACCGGACGTTCATCGACGAGACCCGGCGGCGGCGCTGGTGGGAGCGGACAGGGACGGGGGCCGGAGTGGGAGAGGGCGAGGGGACGTACCAGGAGGACCTGGTGGCGCCCGCTTCCGATCCGGATCTGCGGCTGACCCTGCTCGACGCGCTACGGCAACTGCCGCCACGTGGGCGGGCGGTGCTGGTGCTGAGGTTCTGGGAGGACCAGAGCGTGGAGGCCACGGCGGCGGCGCTGGGGTGCAGCGTCGGCACGGTGAAGAGCCAGACCTCCCGAGGTCTCGGCACCCTGCGCACCATCCTGGCCGACTCCGGCAAGGATCTCGGCGACGACTTCGGACCTGGCGGCGCGGGATCTGGAACCGGCTATCTGCGGGCGGAGTGGTGAGCATGAGCGGGAAGGCCGGTGACGAGTTCACGGACCGGACGGACCAGACGGACCAGACGGGCCAGACGGGCCAGACGGGCCAGACGGGCAGGATCGACCCGCGAGTGTACGAGTCCGCGCTCGCGGATGCCCTGAGCGGGCTGGGCTCCGGAGCCGAACCGCCCATGCCCGACCTGGTGCCGGGCGCCGTCGCACGCGGTGCGCGGATCCGGCGGCGGCGGCGGGTCGGGGCGACGGTAAGTGCCGCCGTCATGGCGGGAGTTGTCGCCCTCGGCGGGCACGCGCTGCTCGCACCCCGCCCGGAACCCACGCCGACGCTTCCCGCCGGGCAGCCGTCGGCCTGGTCCCCGTCACTGGAGTTGGTGCGGTCGATCCTCTCCTCCGGGAACGGCACCGGCACGACCGTCTCCGCCGAGCAACCCCGCCAACCCGTCCGCCCCGGGCGGTACTTCAAGATGACCACCGCCGACGGCAGCGTCAACGACCTTTACGTGAGCGTCAGTCGGACCGCCACCGACCCGTCGTACGACCACCCGACCCGGGCCTGCGCGGACAGCAACGGCCGTGTGCTCGCCTCCCCTTGGAACGGCCTGATCACCCGGTGCTCCCTGACCGAGCACGGGTCGGGCAGCCTGTTGTACTTCTTCGTGGCCGACAGGTCCATGGCCACCGGTGTCACCTATCTGACCCCGGGCGGATGGACCGTGCAGGTCATCGCGGGCACCCTCGACGAGGCCGCCACCGGCCGGAGCGGCAGTGGTCCGCGCACCGGTCCGCTCATCCAACTCGCCACCGATTCCCGCATCTTCGACGCCGTGAAGGAGAGCGGCGGCGGCTGAACCGGGACCTCACCGGCTGAGTGAAACACCCCTTGTCCACAACACCCTGATCAACCCTGAAGGAGTACATGGCATGGACATGCCCAAATTCGGCACGCCCAGAATACGTACGTCCACCCTGGCCCTCACCTTCGGCCTGCTCCCTCTCCTCGCCGCCTGCGGTGGCGGCTCCGACAGCAAGTCGGCCTCCAGTGAGGGGAGTTCGTCTTCGAGTGCGGCCACGACGACAGTCAACGGCGCCACCCAACTCACCGTCCCGGACGGCGTGGACGACGCGACGAAGAAGGAGTACATCCAGGAGAACGCCATCGCGGTCTGCATGAAGAAGCAGGGCTTCACCTACACCCCGCACGTGCGGACCTCGACCGAGACAGACGCGTTCGCCGCGGTCGACGGGGAGGACTACGCGCGGGCCAAGCAGTTCCGGCAGAAGTACGGCTTCGGGTACTACGCCGGCGCCGTCTACCCGAACGACTCCAACGTCCCCTTCAGCAAAGCCGCGACGGCCAAGCGGACCGCACCCCAGGACCAGGACGAGGACGGTCTGACCGACGCCCAGAAGAAGGCGTACGACATCGCGCTGGTCGGTCCCCCGGCCAAGACCAAGGCCGAGGAGAAGGTCGCCGGGTGCACGGAGACGGGGCGGGTCGCGGCGAACGGGCCGGCGCTCAGCGCGGCGGCCGAGAAGAACGCGGAGAAGGCCCGCGACGACCAGAATCACGCCAACGGCCTGGCGCTCAACGGTGACGCCCAACTCGTCCAGCTCGCCCAGCAGTTCGCGAGCTGCCTGACCGCTCAGGGCATCTCGGTCAGCACCACCCAGCCGACCGGCTTGGTCTCCATGGTCCGCCTCGACATCTCCCGCCAACTGCCGGAGAACTTCATGTCGTTGAGCAAGGACAAAGCGCTGCCGCTCCTCAACAAGGACATCGGCATCGCCCTCAAGGACCTGGAGTGCGGCAAGAAGTTCCGCGCCGCCTACTTCCCCAAGGAGAAGGCCAAGCCCTACTACGGAGAGAACGGATGAGCCACCCGCAGGAGGACGCGACCAGCCGAATCGGCAGCGGTCGTAGGCGACTTGGGGTCGTTGTCTCGGTGGTCGTGCTGGTCGGGGCGGGTGGGTGGTTCGCCGGTACGCAGGTGCAGTCGCCCGCGGACGCCGCCGCCTCGCACCGGGCGCCGAAGGCCGGTCCGGTGACGGTCTCCGTCGTACGGCAGTCGCTCACCGCGAGTGTCGTGGCAACCGGGTCGGTCGAGTTCGCGTCACCGCGGCCGTTGTCACTGGCCGGGCCGGTCGGCAGCGGGGCGTCCGCCGGTACGGACGGCGAGGGGGCCGAGCAGCGGGTCACCAAGGCGCCGGTGGCCGGTACGAAGATCAAGGAGGGCGACGTCCTGATGACGGTCAACGGCCGTCCGGTGTTCGCGCTCGGCGGTTCCGTACCGATGTACCGAGCGCTGGGGCCCGGCACTTCGGGCGACGATGTGACGCAGCTTCAGAAGGCTTTGAGGCGGCTCGGGTTCGACCCCGGCGGCACCGGCGGGACGTACGGGCAGGGGACCGCCACCGCCGTCGCCGACTGGTACAAGAGCAAGGGGTACGACGCCCAGGAGCCGAGCCCCGCCGATCAACAGCAGCTCGGTTCGCTCGAACAGGCCGTCTCCGCCGCGCAGGAGACGCTCCTCACCACCAACAGCGTTGCCGGTACGGCCGGTTCCAGTGAGACCGGGTCGTCCAGCACCCCCGCCCCTCAGTCCAGCACGGACAAGCAGGTCCACGAGATCCAGGTCAAGTCCGCCCAGAAGGCACTGGACTTGGCGAACGGCGCGCTCAGCGGCTTCAAGGCCACCTACGGTACGAAGGTCCCGGCCGGCGAGGTCGTCTTCCTGCCGAAGCTGCCCGCGCGGCTGGACAAGGTGAGCGTGAAGACGGGCGACACCCCGTCCGCCCAGATCGGCACGGTGACCAGCTCCGACGTGGTGGTGCAGGCGGCCGTCCCCGGCACCGACGCCCAGCTCCTGCGCCACGGCATGACCGCCCAACTCACCACGGCGGACGGCAAGTCGGCGCAGGGCACGGTGGACGTCGTGGCGGACGGTTCCGATTCCTCGTCGGGTGCGGACTCCGCCGCTACGGCCCCCTCCACCACCGACGACACGAACTCCGCGTCCGACTCCGCGTCCGACTCCGCCACCGACTCCACCGCCGCCGTCCAGGTGCGGATCACCGTCCCGGAACCCGGGCCGCTCGCCGGTGAGGCCGAGGCCGCCGTGAAGGTGACCATCAAGGTCGGCGCCTCCGACGGCAAGGTGCTGACCGTGCCGATGGCCGCGATCCACACCTCGTCCGACGGGCGGGCCCGGGTCAAGGTCGAGCGCGGCGACGCCGTGACCGACGTCCATGTCACCGTCGGGCTCTCCGCCGCCGGGATCGTCGAAGTCAAGCCGGACGGGGGTACGTTGGAGGCGGGCGAGCGGGTGGTGGTGGGCGAGTGATCCCCCGGCCCGAACTCGAACTCGACTCCGCCGCCCCCGGCGCCGCCCCCAGCACCGCGATCGACTCCGCGATCGACACCGTCATCCAACTCACCGGCGTGGAGCGGACGTTCCCTTCCGACCCGCCCGTGCACGCCCTGTGTGACGTGCACTTGACCGTACGGCGTGGCGAACACCTGGCCATCGTCGGGCCGTCCGGTTCCGGGAAGTCGACGCTGCTCAACACCCTCGGGCTGCTGGACCGGCCCACTGCGGGGTCGTATCTGCTGGACGAGGTGGAGACCACCGGCCTCGGCGATCTCGAACGAACCTCCTTGCGGGGAAGCCGGATCGGGTTCGTGTTCCAGTCCTTCCACCTGTTGCCGTACCGGACGGTCGACGAGAACGTGATGCTGGCCGAGGCGTATCGCAGGCCGCGGCCCGGACGAGGGCGGGGTGGGCGGCTCGCGCGGGCCCATCAGGCCCTGGAACAGGTGGGGTTGGGGCACCGGGTGGGTTTCCGGCCCGACCGGCTGTCCGGCGGTGAGCGGCAACGGGTCGCCATCGCGCGGGCGTTGCTCAGTGACCCGGCGCTGCTGCTCTGCGACGAGCCGACCGGCAACCTGGACACCGAGAACACCCTCTCCGTGCTGGAACTCTTCGACGACCTGTGCGCCCAGGGCATGACCCTGGTCGTGATCACCCATGACGACGCGGTCAGCCGTCGGGCGGGGCGGCGGGTCCGGATCACCGACGGGCGCCTGGCCGAGGAGGTCAAGTGAGCTTCGTGGAGAGTGAGTTGGAGGCCCCGGCGCGGGTCGAGCGGCCCTGGATGGATCCGCGGGACCTGTGGACGGAGGCCCTCGCCGGGGTCCTAGCCCGGCCGGTGCGGTCCGCGCTGACCACGCTCGGCACGGTCCTCGGGATCACCACGCTCGTCATCACCATCGGGGTCGCGTCCACCGCGGGCAACCAGATCGTGGGCCGGTTCGACGCGCTCACCGCGACCTCGGTGACCGTGACCGTGCCGGAACCGCTGCCCGGCGCGGAGGACGCCGGGCCGTTGGTGCCGTGGTCGGGGACCGATGCCGTGGCGCGGCTGGCGGGGGTGGAGTCGGTGGCGGCGCTCGCCGACTCGGACGCGACCGACAGCGTGCTGGTGCGGGCCAACGACGTGACCGCGCCCGGCGATCTGTCCGGCCAGACCCTCGCCGTGGTCGCCGCCTCGGCGGGCCTGCCCGCGGCCGTGCACGGGCTGATGACCGCGGGACGGTTCTACGACGCCGGGGACATCGCCCGGCGCGACCACGTCGTCGTACTCGGCGACCAGGCGGCCCAACTCCTGGGTATCAAGCGGGTGGAGGACGCGCCGGCGGTCTTCTTCCGCGGGCAGTCGTACACCGTCATCGGCATCCTCGGCGGGATCCGGCGCGAGGCGCGGCTGTCCACCGCGGTGCTGGTGCCGCCCACCACCGCGGCCGACCGGATCGGGCTGCGGAACATCACCCGCGTGCTGGTCAACACCGCGCTGGGGGCGGCCAAGCAGGTCGCGCGGCAGGCGCCGATCGCGCTCGCGCCCGGGCACCAGGACTCGCTCGCCGTCGTGGCACCGCCCGACCTGTCCAAGGCCCGCGCCGGCGTCCAGAACGACGCCAACAGCCTCTTCCTCGTCCTCGGCCTCGTCTCCCTCGTGGTCGGCGCGATCGGCATCGCCAATGTGACCCTGGTGACGGTGATGGAACGGGTCGGCGAGATCGGGCTGCGGCGCTCCCTGGGCGCGTCACGGCGCCAGGTGGCCGGACAGTTCCTGCTGGAGTCGACAACCATCGGGCTGCTGGGGGGAGTTGTGGGAGCGGCCCTGGGCATCGCGGTCGTGGTCTGCGTCGCCGTGTTCAAGGAGTGGACACCGGTGCTGGATCTGCGGCTGGCGCTGGGTGCGCCGCTCGCCGGTGCGCTCGTCGGGCTCCTCGCGGGGCTGTATCCGTCGCTGCGGGCGGCTCGGATGGAGCCGGTGGACGCGTTGCGCGCACCGTCGTAGGGACCACGGCCGTAGAAATCACCATCGGCTGAGGCGGGTTGTCGCCCAGGATCCTCAACCCACCTTCACGGACAGCTCTGTTGAGCCCTTGAGCGGGAGGGTCACTGAGCGGAAGCCGTTGGCGGGGTCGCGGATGTAGTCGAGGTAGTCGGGTTCGGCGTTGTCGTTCATCACGAAGGCGCCGGTGCGGAGTTGGGGTGCGATGAGCTCGATCACCTGGCGGGCGAGCGTCGGGCCGCCGTCACTGATCGGCCAGCCGTCGATGAGCGCGAAGTCGACGGGGCCGCCGAGATCGCGCAGCGTCTCCCGGGCGTCGCCGACGCGCAGGTCGACGTACTTGTCCAACTCGGCCTCGGCGAGGTTGCGTTGGGCGGTGGCCGCCTTTTCCGGCACGATCTCGGAGCCGATCACCGTGCCACCACCGTTGTCGCGCACGGCGGCGGCGAAGTAGATCGTGGACACGCCGACGGAGGTGGCGAACTCGACGACCCTCGTCGCGGCGATCGCCCGGCAGAGCAGATAGATGAGGTCGCCCTGATCGGCGTGGATCGAGAAGCCGATGTCGGCGTACGCGTACGGATCGCGGGTGTCGGCACCGCCGCGCGGGCCTCCGCCCGCGGGGCGCCGACTTTCGGACCGCAGTCGGTCCAGTACGGCCGTGATCTGAGGGTCCTGCAGGGGGCTGGTGGAATTCTGCGCGGGCATCATCACTCCAGTTGTTGTATCGCCGATACGTTCCAGGACTATCACGATATATCGATTACTGTCGACGGCTCCCCTTGCGAGTCACCCGGAGCCGGGATGAGGTGGGCGAGAGAACAGGGGGCGACACAGAAGGAGTCCGTCGTGGTCGACCGGCGCAGGTTCATCGTGGGGTCCGGCGCCGCCGGTAAATGGGTACCTGGCAGACCGCGTACTCGATCCCCGGCATCCGGGACTGGATCATGCGGCAGTCGCTGTAGGGGGACGGGCGCGCGGGGGCGGGTCCTCGCCGCAGCACTCCGAGGCATAGAGTGCTGCGGCAGATCCGACAGAACCGGCCGAACCGACGGAACCAGCTGACCGTCCGGCCGCCCGCCCGTGGAGGTAGATCGCGATGGAGACTCCGCCGCAGCTCACCCTGGGACGGCTGTTCTCCTCGTGGCAGGCGGACGTCCCCGCGCTGCTGGTCGTCGTACTCCTCGGTGGCCTGTACGGCTGGGGCGTCCTGCGCCTGCGGCGGCGCGGCGAGGCCTGGCCGGTGGCGCGGACCGCCGCGTTCGCGGTGCTCGGCCTCGGCACGATCGTCGTCGCGACGACGTCCGCGCTCGCCGTCTACGACCGCGTGCTGTTCTGGCCGGCCGCCGTCCAGAACGTCCTCCTCGACCTGATCGCCCCGCTCGGCCTGGCCCTGGGCGATCCGCTACGGCTGGCTCTGCGCGCCCTGCCCGAACGTGCCGCGGCCCGCGCGCAGGGGGCGATGACCGGCCGACTGTTCCGACTGCTCACGTTCCCCCTGGTCAGCACGGCCCTGGTGCTGGCGACCGAGCTGACGATCTACTTCACGCCGTACTTCGAGACGGCCCTCGCCGACAACTGGCTGCACCAGCTGATGTATCTCCATCTGCTGCTCGCCGGGAGCCTGTTCGTGCTGCCGGTGCTCACCCGCGAGGAGGCGCTGCCGGCCTGGTGCACGCATCCGGTGCGGGCGGGGCTGGTGTTCGTCGACGGGATCATCGACGCGGTACCGGGCATCGTGGTGATGACCCACGGCACGCTGATCGCCGGGTCCTGGTATCTCAGCCACTCCCCGTCCTGGGCCCCCGACGTCCAGCACGACCAGCAGCTCGGCGGCGGCGCGATGGTCAGCATCGCCGAACTGGTCGCCCTCCCCTTCCTCCTCGCGATCCTGGTCCAGTGGGCCCGCACGGAACGCGCCGAGACGATCGCGCTGGACCGGCGGCTGGACAGCGAACTGGAAGTGGTCCGGGCGACGCCCGCAAAGGCCTCGACGGGGACGGCGACGGAGACTGCGACAGGGGCTGAAACGGGGACTTCTACTGAAGGGCCCGATCTCGTACGCCCCTGGTGGGAGACCGAGAACAGCGAGGTCGCGCAGCGCATCCGGGGACAGCGTTAGCGACTCTCAGACCCGGCTGTCCAGACCGTCCAGGCTGTCCAACTCCCTTGTCAGCCGGGCCCCTTCACGAGTCATGATCTCCGGGTCGCGCAGGGCGTTGGAGAGCAACGACATGCCCTGATAGGCGCCGATCAGGGTCAGGGCGAGGCCTTCGGGGTCGGCCGCGCCGAGTTGGCGGTACTGCTCCGCCACCCAGTCCACCAACCGCCGTATGACCTGGCCCGCGGCGAGATCGAGCCCGTCCTCGTAGCGCTTGTCCAGCTCTACGGCGAGGGTGCCCATGGGGCAGCCGTGACGGGCCGCCATGTCCTTCTGCTCGACCCAGCCGCCGATGAGGGCCTTGAGGCGTTCGCGCGGGTCGGGCAGCCGGTCGAGCTGTGCGGTCAGGGTCTCCAGGTTGCCGGTGTGCTCGGAGAGGGCCGCCTCGATCAGCTCGTCCTTGGTCTTGAAGTAGTAGTAGACGTTGCCCGTCGGGACGTCGGCGGCGCGGGCGATGTCGGCGATGGTCGTGCGCTCCACGCCCTGCTCGTGCAGGACCCGGGCGGTGGCGGTGGTCAGACGCTGCCGTTTCCCTACGGCGGCGACAGCGGCGGCGGGGGCGCCCGGATCGCCGGGCCGGGAATCTTTTGAGTCAGTCACCTGACTAACTATAGACAACCGAGGGGTCGGCCGTGCTAGCTTCTTCTCGACGGAGTTAGTCAGCCAACTAACTCACACATGACGGGGGTAGCGAGATGATCGTGGTGACGGGTGCGACCGGGAACGTGGGACGGGCGCTGGTGCGGATCCTCACGGAGGACCAGGTCCCGGTGACGGCCGTGGCCCGGCACATCAGCG
Organism: Streptomyces prunicolor; assembly: GCF_045162825.1. Taxonomy (NCBI): domain Bacteria; kingdom Bacillati; phylum Actinomycetota; class Actinomycetes; order Kitasatosporales; family Streptomycetaceae; genus Streptomyces; species Streptomyces prunicolor. The sequence continues at coordinate 5,292,075 of NZ_CP108676.1, forward strand.
GACCGCGCACGGTGGCCGCCGACCTGGCCGAACCGGACGGCCTGCGGGGCGCGTTCGAGGGGGCTGAGGCGCTGTTCCTGCTGGTGGCAAGCGAGCGGCCGTACGACATTCTGGACGTGGCCAAGTCCGCCGGTGTCCGCCAGGTGGTGCTGCTGTCCTCGCAGGGGGCCGGGACCCGTCCGGAGGCGTACGCACATCCGCGCCGATTCGAGGCCGCCGTACGGGAGTCAGGGCTCGACTGGACGATCCTGCGGTCGGGCGGGCTGGACAGCAACGCGTTCGCCTGGGCCGAGTCGATCCGCGCGCGGCGTACGGCAGCGGCACCCTTCGGGGATGTGGGCCTGCCCTTCGTGGACCCCGACGACGTGGCCGCGGTCGCCGCCGCCGTCCTGCTCACCGACGCGAACACGACCACACACACAGGCGCGACCTATATCCTCACCGGCCCCTCCCAGACGACACCCCGCGCGCGGGCGGCGGCGATAGGGGCCGCGCTTGGTGAGCCGGTGACCTTCGCGGAGCAAACGCGCACGGAGGCCCACGAGTTGATGGCACGGTTCATGCCGCTGCCCGTGGTCGAGGGCACGTTGGCGCTGCTCGGCGAACCGACCGAGGAGGAGCAGCGCGTCAGTCCCGACGTCGAGCAGGTGCTGGGGCGGGCGCCGGGTGCGTTCGCGGGATGGGCCGAGCGGAACGTGGCGGCGTTCCGATGACCACAACCCACTCCACCCGCGTCCTCGACTCGACCATGTCCTACAGAGAGTTGGGCACCGGAGTGCCGATCGTGTTCCTGCACGGCAACCCGACCTCGTCGCACCTGTGGCGGAACGTCCTGCCGGGCGTGGCTTCCGGGCGGCTGCTGGCGCCCGACCTCATCGGCATGGGCGAGTCGGGCAAGCCGGAGATCGCGTACTCCTTCGCCGACCACGCCCGGTACCTGGACGCCTGGTTCGACGCGCTCGGGCAGCGGGACGCGGTGCTGGTCGGGCACGACTGGGGCGGCGCCCTGGCCTTCGACCGGGCCGCGCGCCATCCGGACCGGGTGCGGGGCATCGCGTTCACCGAGACCATCGTCAAGCCGATGACCTGGGAGGAGTTTCCGGACGGGGGCCGGGAGCTGTTCCGGGCGATCAAGACGGAGGGCGTCGGCGAGGCCATGATCCTCGACGAGAACGCCTTCATCGAACAGGCGCTGCCCGCCGCCTCCGCGACCCCGCTCGCACCGGCCGACCTCGCCGTCTACCGCGAGCCGTACCCGACCCGAGAGAGCCGCCGGCCCATCCTGCGCTGGGCGCGTTCGATGCCGCTGGGCGGCGAGCCCGCCGATGTCGTGGCCCGGATCGAGGCCTACGACCGGTGGTTGGCGGCCAGCTCGGAGGTGCCCAAGCTGCTGCTCACGTTCGCGCCCGGGGCGGGGGTGATGATGACCCCGGACATCGTCACCTGGTGCGCGGCCAACATCGCCGGCCTGGAGATCGAGCACTCGGATGCCGTCGCCGGCCACCACACACCGGAGGACCAGTCGGAGGTGATCGCGGGCGCGATATCGGCGTGGGTGGAGCGGCTGGGCCTGACGCACAGTCACAGAACGATCACGACGGGGAAATCCGGGGTGAGGGAGTAGCGGATCGGCGACAGAATGTGACCGTCCGTCAGGGGGCGGGCGCAGAGGGAACAGGGCCCAGGGGATGGGGCTCAGGGGGATGGGGCGATGAGTGCTTACCGGTTCAATCCGCCGCCTGGTTGGCCTGTGCCGCCGCCTGGTTGGGCGCCACCGCCGGAGTGGGTGCCCGACCCGACGTGGCCGCCGCCTCCGGAGGGCTGGCAGTTGTGGGTGCCGGAGGCGACCTCACCCGGGGTCGTTACGCCGGCCGCACCCGGGACCGTCACGACGCCGGTACCTGATTCGGCCGTACCCATCGCCCCCAACTCCCCCACCGCTCCCGCCGTACCCGCGCCCCGCAAAGGCGGCCTCTTCGGTCGTCGCCGTGCCGACGCCCTGTCCGAAGCCGACGAGTTGCGGGCCTGGATTACCAGGACGCAGGGGCTGGACGCCGTACAGGTGGCCGATCTGGTGCGGCGGACCGAGCTGGAGGCGGGCGAGCTGCGTGCGCGGTCCGTCGCCGAGGCCGCCGCTGAGGCACAGGGGGTGTTGAAGGACGCCCGGGACACGGCGAAGGAGATCCTCGACGACGCCCGCCGGACCGCGAAGGAGACCGAGCGGACGCGCAAGGATGCCGACCGGCAGCGCAAGGAGGTGTTCGACGGTGAGCGGCGGCTCGCCGAGTTGCAGGCCCGGATCGTCGTCACGGACGAGACCGCGATGCTCCAGGAGGCCGGTGTCTACGCCTACCGGCACGCCCTGCACGACGCCATCGCCTACCGGAGCCGGCTCGACACCCTGCAGACCGAGATCAAGAACCTCGCCCGCACCGACCGGGCCGTGCTCGCCATCACGGGCTGGACGGTCAACGGTTCCACCCGCGAGGGCCAGAAGATGGTCCGCGACTTCTCCAAGCTGATGCTGCGCGCCTACAACGCCGAGGCCGACTACGCCGTACGGACCATGCGCCCGCACCGGCTGCGCTCGCTGATCGACCGGCTCTACAAGAGCCGCGAGACGATCGCCAAGCTCGGCGCCACCATGCAGATCCGGATCAGCGACGAGTACCACAACGCACGGGTACGGGAGTTGGAGCTCACCGCCGACTTCATGCAGAAGAAGGACGAGGAGAAGGAGGCCCAGCGCGAGGCCCGCGCCAAGGAGCGCGAGGAGGCGGCCGTCCAGCGTGAACTCGACCGCCAGCGCGAGAAGTTGAACAAGGAACTCGGCCACTACCAGGTGGCCCTCGACCGGCTGCGCGAGCGCGGCGACGAGGCGGCCGTCGCCGAGATGGAGGCCAAACTCGCCGAGATCGAGGGCGCGTTGCAGGACGTCGAGACCCGCGCGGCGAACATCCGCACCGGCTATGTCTACGTCATCTCGAACGTCGGCGCGTTCGGCGACCGGGTCGTGAAGATCGGCATGACGCGCAGGCTCGAACCCCTGGACCGGATCTACGAGTTGAGCGGCGCCGCGGTGCCGTTCCGCTTCGACGTCCACGCCCTGATCTTCAGCAAGGACGCGGTCGGACTGGAGTCGGAACTCCACCGGCAGTTCGCCCCGCGCCGGGTGAACCAGGTGAACAGCCGCAAGGAGTTCTTCTACGCCACCCCGACCGAAGTCCGGGACGCGCTACGGCCGTTCACCGGCCAGCACCTGATCGAGTTCACGGAGGAGCCTCAGGCGCTGGAGTGGCGGGCCAGCAAGCAGCCCATCTGAACCGCCTACCGCACGATCCGCACCTGCCGCGACACGCTCACCTGATCCACGTCGGTCGTCCTGACCGTGACCTTCATGGTCCAGGTCCCGGCGATCGGCAGGTTGAGGGAGTTGGTCCCCCAATAGCCGCCCTCGTCCTTGACGTCGGCGTCGAGCGGGCCGATCTTCTGGGCCGCGAGGGTGAAGGAGAGGCGGAGTTCGGGGACGGTGGCGAAACCGCCGTCGGGGCCGTAGACCACCGCTTCGACGGAGTTCAGGCCGACGCGGCCGGGGTCGAGGGTGATCTGTACCTTGCCGCCGGCGTTGCCGACGCGGAAGGGGACGACGGTGACGGAGGCCGCCGGTATGTCGGCCGGCGTCGCCGTCTGCTGGGCGTCCGCCGCGGCCCGGCCCGGGAGGGTGTTGGTCAGCAGGGTGGTGATCACCAACACCACGACACCGACACCGACTTCGAACAGCACCGAGCGACGCAGACCACGCCGGTACCGATCCTGGGAACCGTTACCCCGGTACCGATCCTGGGAGCCGTCACCCCGGTCCTGCTCCTGAGATCCGTCACCGGGATTCGAGGCGCCCTCGCCGTCACCATCACCACCCGCACCGGCGCCCGCACCGGCACCGGTGGAAACCGTCACCGCCCCGTCCGCCCCCGTCGCAGCCCCCGCCCGCACCAACTCCGGTACCCGGAGCCGCACATCCGCCCCCACCATCCGCCCCGTCCACTGCCGCGACCAGCCCGCCACCGCGAGCAGCAGCACCACCGCGCCGAGCTTCACCAGCAGGATGCGGCCGTACGACGTGCCGGTCAGGGCGTTCCAGGAGCCGAGGCCGCGCCAGGACTGGTAGACGCCGGTGACGACGAGCACGGTCACCGAGGCGAAGGCGAGGCGGGAGAAACGGGCCACCGGGGCCGCGTCGAGGTCCGGTGAGCGGTAGAGGACGGTGAGCAGGGCCGTCAGGCCGCCGAGCCACACCGACATCGCGAGCAGGTGCAGCACCGCCGACGTCATCGCCACCGGTACCTGGATCCCGGCGGACGCGTGCTCCGCCGACGCCCAGGTCAGCGCCAGCCCGACCGCGAGGACGGCACCCGTCCCCAGGGCCACCCGTCCGAACCGCTCCCGCCCCCGAAGTCGTAGGAGGAAGAAGGCTGTTGCGGCGATCAGCAGTACCCGGGCCGCAAGTGCCAGGCCGGGGCGGGAAGTCAGCGTCTTCGGGATCGCGGAGGGTTCGAAGGCCGTGGCCAGGCCGGTGCCCGCCTCGTAGGGGGCCCGGAGGATCAGGAGGACGACCGTGGCCGCCAGCAGGGTCCACCAGCCCATCCGGATCGGCTGGTTGAGGACCGACGGGTTCGGGGGGCTGCACAGGGCGACGAAGGTGGCCGTACCGATGAGGAGGGCCGCGGCTATGTAGGCGAAGTAGCGGGCTATGTCGTACAGGCTGGCCGTGAGGGGGTCCTCGGTCGAGGCCGTGGTGATCGGGATGGTGGTGGCGGAGGGTTTGCCGATGGAGAAGGTGAAGGCGCCCGAGACCGGGTGGCTGTCGGCCGAGACCACGCGCCAGGCGACCGTGAAGGTGCCGGTGCCGAGCTTGGCCGGGAGGGTGACGCTCGCCGTGTCACCGGCGTCCTTCGCGTGGTGTGCCGAACTCGTCCTCACCCGCCGGTTGTCGGGGTCGTAGACGCGGAAGGAGTCGTCGAGCAGGGCTACGGACTCGGAGAAGGTGAGGGTGACGGTGCGGGGGGCGGACTTGAGGACGCTGCCGTCGGCGGGGTCGGTGGATTCGAGGGCGGCGTGCGCGGACGCGGTACCGGCGGTGCCGAGGAGGAGCAGGACCAGCAGGGAGCCCAGCAGCACCAGCCCTTGAACTCCTCGCCGGCCGACCCCGCCGACCCCGCCGCCCTGGCCGACCCCGCCGCCCTGGCCGACCCCGCCGCCCTGGCCGACGCGGCCGACCCGGCCGCCGCGTCCCCCGCCTCCGCCTCTGCTTCCGCCTCCGTCGTGTCCAAAACCCTGATCCTCGTTCCGTCGTCGGCGCACGTCATATCTCCGTCTTCGGACTTGCAGGCCTCGGGTTACGTACGTATGTACGGCGCCGGTGACTCACCATGGGGGCCGCGCGGACACTCCGCCGTCCACGACCAGGTCGTGCCCGGTGACCCAGGACGCGAGGGAGGACGCCAGGAAGACGCACGCGTCGCCCACGTCCTCCGGCCGCCCCAACCTCCCCGTCGGCGCCGCCTCCCGCCACCTCCGCACGCCCTCCGGCCAGGCCTCCGCCAGCCCCTCCCGGTCGATCAGACCGGGCGAGACCGTGTTGACGCGGATGCCGTACGGGCCGTACTCCAGGGCCGCCGACCGCGCGTGCATGACCACCGCCGCCTTCGACGCGGAGTAGTGCGCGTGCAGCGCGGCCGGGGCGCTCGCCTCGATCGACGCGATATGCGTCACCGTGCCACCGGTGACGTCCCCCTCGCGCATCACCTCAACCGCCGCCTGCGTGCACGCGAAGACGCTGGTCAGGTTGGCTTCGACGACCGCCCGCCAGTCCGCCGCCGTCATCCCGGGCAGGGGTTGCGTCGGCTGTACGCCCGCGTTGTTGACCAGTGCCGTGAGCTGGCCGCCGGCCCACTCGGCCGCCTCGCGGACCAGCCCCCGGCAGGCATCCTCGTCGGTCAGCTCGGCTTGCAGTACGACGGAACGGGCGCCCAACTCCCGTACACGCGTGGCCACTTCACCGGCCGCCTCCACCCTCGTACGACAGTGGACCGCGACCCCCGCCGCACCCTCCTCCGCGAATCGCAGCGCGATCCCCCGGCCGATTCCGCCGCTCGCGCCCGTGACCAGGGCGAACTGGCCCTCCAGCAGGCGGCTCACGGGCGGCACAGCCCGGTGATGCGGGCGGCCTCGGCCGGGGAGTGGGCGTAGCGGGCGGTCAACTCGCCCGCGTCGCCGTGCTCGTAGCCGTCGTAGGTGAAGCCGGGTGCCATCGTGCAGCCGAAGAACGTCCACGCGCCGCCCGCCACCACCCGCGCCCCCATCCAGGTGCCGCCCGGCACGGTGAACTGGAGGTGCTGGCCGTGCAGGATGTCCGGGCCGAGGACCGCCGTGCGCGACGTACCGTCCGGGGCGAGGAGCAGGAGTTCCAGCGGGTCGCCGAGGTGGAAGTGCCAGACCTCGTCGCCGGGCAGGCGGTGCAGGGCCGAGTGGTCCGCCGCTGTCAGCAGGACGACGATCGCCGTGCCCGCCGGGCGGCCGTCGGGCAGCTCCGGGCCCGCCCAGGTACGGCGGAACAGGCCGCCCTCGCGGGGGATCGGCTCCAGGCCGTAGTGGGCGACGAGGTCTTCTGGGGTCACTCCGGTCACGTCGGCAGGCTACGGGAAGGCCACCTCGCGAGGGAGAAACGCCAGTTGAGCGCGCTTTTCGGGGATGAACACGTCGGGGATGTCGACCTCCGGCAGGACGACCCTCGGGCCCGCCACGAACCCCTGCCGCAGGAACCGCGCGATCGCCTTCTCGTTCCGTACGTCCGGGTCGACGACGATCCGACGCCGGTCCAGACCGAGCAGCACGTAGGAGGCGAGGGCGCCCATCAGCGCCGCCGACCAGCCGGGCCGCTCGCCGTCCGGTCCGGCGGGTGCCAGGAGGAGGTGGATGCCGATGTCTCCGGGTGCTACGGCGTAGCAGTCGCCGACGCGGTCGGCCGCGGGGTCGTAGGTCTGGAGGAGCGCGACGGGTTCGTCGTCCCGCAGCACCAGGTGGGCGTGGTGGGTGTCGAGGGTGTCCATGTGGGCGTAGATCTCGGCGACTTGGGACTGGGTGAGGCCGTTCATGCCCCAGAACGCGGCGCGTTGCTCACTGACCCAGCGATGGATCGTCCCGGCGTCGGCGGCCAGGTCCAGGGGGAGGACGCGGACGGTGCCGAAGCCGTCGATGTGTTGTTCGTGGAGGACGGGTTGACGAGGTTCTCTTTGTCCCACAGGTGTGCCGGTTTCGGGTGCGAGGCGGGTGAAGTCGGTGATCACCGGGACCAGATCTCCCTTGAGCCACAAGGGCAGTTGATCGCGGTGGTGCGGTGAACCGGGCACCCCCGACGCCCCGAACGGCACTACCCACAGGCTGTCCTCCCGCCGCGCCAGGTCCCACACGAAGCGAGCCGCCGGGCCCCGCCCGCTCAGGTCGGTGAGCCCGGGAACGGATGAGGTGCACAGCACGCAGTCGTGGTCACCGGACAGGCCAGGGGCGGGAGTTGGAGTCCCACCGAACGCCCGCCAGGGTGCGAGGCGATGAGTGTCGCCCCACACGCCGACCGACTTCGCCGCAGCCTCCTCGACCGCCGCCCGCACGATCTCCGACCGGTCGATGCCGTACAACTCCCGTGCCCGCAGCAGGTGTTCGAGCGCGAAGGCGACGCGGGGCAGCAGCGCGAGCCATGGCAGGAACACCTCCGGGTACGCGGGTGGTTCGGCCGGCGCGGCGAACGCGGGGTGCGCCGCGAGCCGTCGTACGACCGCGCCGCGTACGGCCGCGTAGGCGGCGGCGTCGGTGCTGTCGGCGTCCATCCGGCGGTCCCAGTTCAGCAGCCGGTCGCGGAGCGCGGAGGCCTCGGGGGTGAGGTCGGTGAGTGCGTCGAGGTGGTCCAACAGGGGTGTGGCCGAGCCCAGTTGGGTGTCCATGTGGATCGCGGGCATATCGGCGGCGGACCAGTGCTCGCGCTCGGCGAGCAGCGCGGTGATGCGGTCGGCGCGGTGGTTCGGGGCGAACTCGACGCCGAGCGGGGTGGCCGGGCCGCGCTGGTTGGCCATGACGGCGACGCCGTCGTCCGACAGCCCTCCGCGAGGCGGCCGGTGCCAGCCGCGCCATGCGTGACCGGGTTCCCAGGCGGGGACGAGCCGGGTGCGGTTGGCCTCGGCACGGATCGGCACCCGCCCCGCGACCCGGTGCAGCAGGCCGCCCTCGGTGTCGGCGGCCTGGACGACGTTGACGGGCTCGGCCCAGTCGTCGAACGCCCGGTCCACGTCGGCGACTTGGTGGGCGCGGAGGAGGGGGAGGAGTGCGGTGAAGCCGAGGTCGTCGGTGACGCGGGGCGGGTAGCGCAGGCTGACGGCGAGGGGCGGGGCGTCGGGCGGGGCGCTGATGCCTCCGACGAGCCCTTCCGGCCCACCGATGATGCCTCCGTCAAGCCCTTCCGGCCCACCGATGATGCCTCCGTCAAGCCCTTCCGGCCCACCGATGATGCCTCCGTCAAGCCCTTCCGGCCCACCGATGACGACCGGCCCGCGCTCGGTCTCGATGACCTCGACCTCGACGGGCTCCTCCCCGGCCACCTCGATGGTCTCCGTGTGCCGGGCGGCGCGGCGCCAACTCCCGTCCGGGCCAAGGGCTTCCACCCCGGCGCCGGTGCGGCGCAGCCGTTCCCGGTAGAGGTCCTGGTAGTCGGCCATGGCGTTGGTGATGGCCCAGGCGACCGTGCCGGTGTGCCCGAAGTGGGCGATACCGGGGACGCCGGGCACGGTGAGGCCGACGACGTCGAACTCCGGGCAGGAGAGGTGGACTTGCTGATAGACACCGGGGCCCTCGATGAAACGGTGCGGATCCCCGGCGAGCACGGCCCGCCCGGTGGTGGTCCGCGCCCCGCTCACCAGCCAGCCGTTGCTGCCGGAGGTACCGGGGCCGTCGGTGGCGAACAGCCCTACGGCGTCCGGCCCGAGGTGCCGTATCGCCTCCTCGCGCCAGAGCTTGGAGGGGAACCCGGCGAACAGGATGTGCGTGGCCAGCCAGACGCCGAGGGGAGTCCAGGGCTCCCAGCGGCCGGGAGCGGGGCCGTACTTGGCGAACTCGGGAACAGGGCTCGCGGCCAACCCCTCGTTGACCCCGTCGACGTACGCCTGGACCCAGCGCGCGGTCTCCGGATCCCGCTTCTCCAGCGCGGCGAAGCACCGTCCGGCCGTGTCGTCGAGGCGGGCGCGTCGGGCGAAGAGGTCCCAGGACAGGGCGCGGACGCCAAGGAAAGAGGCCGACGTGCCCTGGGCCCGGTGCCGTTCGACCTCGATCTGCCGGCCGCGGTCGAGGGCGGTGACGCGGCCCTGGGCGTGGGCGAGCTCGTCGGCGCTGCCCGCGCGCAGGTGGGGGATTCCCCAGGTGTCGCGGTAGATCTGGGTCGTCACCCGGTGGCCCTTCTCTTTCAAGACTGCCTGTTTTGCGGCTGCTTTTTAGGTTAGCCTTGCCTAAGTTACTGGTGGGGAAAGCGTACGCGAAAGGTGAAGAGCCGATGGTGCAGGGGCGCGGTTGGGAGGGCGCGGTTCTCCGGCTGCTGCGCGCGAAGGACTTCGAGTTCACGGTGACGAGGGCCGAGGACGTCACCCCGCACTACCGCCGCCTCCGCCTCACCGACGGCGGCATGCTCGCGGCGACCGGCGTCCACCCCACGATGTGGGTCCGCCTCTGGTTCGACAACGCCGGCAAGCCGCACCAGCGGGCGTACACCCTGGTCGACCCCGACCCGGCGGCCGGCACCTTCGCCCTCGAATTCGCCCTGCACGAGGGGTGCGCGAGCGACTGGGCCCGCTCCGCGAAGCCCGGTGACACCATCGAGGCGACGGTCCAGGGCACGGGCTTCGAGGAGCCCACCCCGCCCCCGACCCACCTCTTCGCGATCGGCGACCCGGCATCACTGCCTGCCATCAACTCCCTTCTGGAAACGGTGGGTTCGGCGACCCCGACGACGATCTGGTTCGAGAGCGCGACCGAGGGCCTGCCGTTCCGCACCGACCCGGCACTGCACGAGGTCCGCCACCTCTCCAGGGGCCAACTCGCCGACCGGGTAAGGGCGGAACTCCCCGACCTGCTGAAGGACAGCGCCGACCCGTACGTCTGGATCACCTGCGACACGGCCACGACGCGGGGGCTGTCGTCGTACGTACGCAGGGAGCTGGGGGTGCGGCGGGAGCGCGTGCATGCGCTGGGGTACTGGCGGGCTTCCTGAGCGGCAAGCCGCCCCTGCCGAACCTCTGTGACGGTGATCGGGCTACCCAAGAGGGTGCTGGTAGCGCAGCTTGTTGAGAGAGGCCCCGCCCGTGGTGTCCTCCACGGCTGCGCCGTCCGCGCGCCAGCCGGCGGCTTCGTAGAAGCGGCGGGCGCGTTCGTTGCCCTCCAGGACCCACAGGGTGGCTTGCGTGTAGTCGGCCTGTCCGAGCGTCGTCAGCGCGGCCAGCGTCAACTGCTTCCCGATCCCGGTGCCCCAGACTTCTGGGGTCGCGTACAGCGTGCCGATTTCGGCGGTGGCAGGGGTCTTCTGGGACGGGCCGAAACCTGCGAATCCGACGACCCCCGCCTCGGTTTCGGCCACCAGCACTCCCGCCGACGGCCATCGCGCCTCCACGATGTATGCCCTCCACTCGGACTCTTCGCGGCTCGGTTCCATGGCGTCGAGGTAGTGCGGGGGAACGAGACCGGCAAAGGCCACCTGCCAGGAGCGCACGTGGACACGGGCGACCGCCGGTGCGTCATCGGCCCGTGCCTGTCGGGTCTGCATGGCCGTCATTGTTCAAGTCCTGTCAATCCGGGCCAAGTTGTTTTCCCGACGGCGATACCGAGTGCTCAACTGCCTTTTCCGGCAAGGCTCGTGCGGAGTTCGCGTAGCCCGCGGGTCAGGGCTCCCCGCGCCGGTACGCCGAGCGGCCACGGTCCACAGAACACCGCAGATGCCCGCACTCCAGCATCCGGACTCCAACGCCACGTGCCCGCACCAGCAGGCACCCCCCGCACGCACGCGCCATCATCGACCCATGGACGCAACCCTTCACCTCGCCCAGGACCCCGCCGCCGACGAACTCCTCGGCCGTTCCCCGCTCGCCGCGCTGGTGGGGATGCTGCTCGATCAGCAGGTGCCGATGGAGTGGGCGTTCAAGGGGCCGCGGACGATCGCCGACCGGCTCGGGACCACTGATCTGGACGCGCACGAGATCGCGGCCCGTGACCCCGAGGCCTTCGCCGCGCTGCTCTCCGAGAAGCCGGCCGTGCATCGCTACCCGGGTTCCATGGCCAAGCGGATCCAGCAGCTGTGCCAGTACCTCGTCGAGCACTACGACGGGGACGCGAGCGGTGTCTGGGCGGGCGTCGGCACGGGAGCCGACCTCCTCAAGCGGCTGGAGGAACTGCCCGGGTTCGGGAAGCAGAAGGCGCAGATCTTCCTCGCCCTGCTCGGCAAGCAGCTCGGGGTCACGCCGAAGGGCTGGCGCGAGGCCGCCGGGGCCTATGGCGAGACGAAGTCCTACCGCTCCGTCGCCGACATCACCGGGCCCGAGTCGCTGGCCAAGGTCCGCGCCCACAAGCAGGAGATGAAGGCCGCGGCCAAGGCCGCGAAGGCGGCGGGCGGCAAGTAGTCACCTCGGCAACCCTGTCAGCCAGGTGGCCCGCCCGGGTGGCGGGCCGTCCGTGCCCGGTCAAAACATGGACCATGACCGAGGCACCGAGCGGCCCCTGGGGCCCGGAATACGACGACCGCAGCGCCCACGCATCACGCCCGCCGCGGCCCCCACATGACTCGCCGGAACCGGAATTCGAAGGGCCCCTCTTCGCCCTCTCCAAAGCCGCCTGGCAGGTCGTCCTGCTCACCGGCGTCGCGTCTCTCATCCTCGGCGTACTGGTCCTCGTGTGGCCCGGCGCGTCCCTCTTCGCGGCCGGCATCCTCTTCGGCGTCTACCTCCTGATCAGCGGCGTCTTCCAACTGGTCGCCGCCTTCGGCACCCACCGGGCGACCTCGCTGCGCGTACTGGCGTTCATCAGCGGCGCGCTGTCGATCGTGCTGGGCCTGTTCTGTTTCCGCGGCCCGATGCAGTCGATCCTGCTGCTCGCCCTGTGGATCGGCATCGGCTGGCTGATCCGGGGCATCACCCAGACCCTGGCCGCCCTGCACGACAAGACGATGCCCGCGCGCGGCTGGCAGATCTTCCTCGGCATCGTCACCTTCATCGCCGGCATCGTGCTGATCGACTCACCCTTCCGCTCGGTCGCCGTCCTCACCCTCGTCTGCGGCATCTGGCTGGTCGCGGTCGGCGTCGTGGAGATCATCACGGCCGTCCGGATGAGGGGCCTCGCCAAGAAGGTGCCCCCGTCCCTGTGAGCCTCGTTGGTAGGCCGTGCGGGCGGTTTACGCGCCCGTCGCGATGAACGCCGTACGGCCGCTGGGAGATGACCTTCCATGAGCACCAGGGTGAGCCCCGCGCACCGCCTCCCCCGCAGCCACGTCTGGCTGCGGGCGCTCGTGCTGCTCCTCGCCCTGCTCGTCCCGGGCACCCACGCCGAGATGCGCGCGACGCCGGTCGCGTCGTCCGTAGAGACGACCATCGAGTACGACGTCCTCGACACGGCCGCTGCCCTACGGCCCGTCTCGCTCACCGTCCACCGGCCCACCGCACCCCTGCGGCCCGCGCCAGGCCCGGCGGCGACGGCGCCCCGGGCGCGCTCCTTCCCCGCGCCGCCCTCGCCCCCGTACACCCTCCGCGCCCTGCGCACCGTGGTCCTGCGCTGCTGACGGACCGACCTCCCCCAGGTCAACCGTCACCACGACGTCAGGAGCACAGCCATGCCCATCGACCCGTACGCCGTCCTGCGCGCCCTGCTGCGCGCGGAGGCCGTCCGCAACGCGCCCAAGCCGGAGGTCCGCCGACCCGAGCCGCAGCGGCCCCCGGAGGAACGGGCCCGCTGACCGCCGTAGGCAGAACGGCCCGGCGGGGGCTAGCGCTTCCGTCGGGCCGTGCCGAAGAGCGAGCGGGTGATCTCGCGGCCGATCTGGGTGCCGACCGATCGCGCCAGGGACTTGAACATGCCGCTGCCGACGACCTGTTGGACCATCGACTCGTCCTCCTTGGCCGACTTGGCCGACGGCTTCGAGGCCGCCTTCGGTGTCTCCTGCGGCTCTCGCACTGCCGTCGTCAACTTCTCGTACGCCGACTCGCGGTCCACAGCCTGTGCGTAACGGCCGTAGAGGGACGAGGACTTGACCGCCGCGTCGAGGGTCGTCGCGTCGATCGGGCCCATCAGGGACTCGGGGGCGCGGAGGCGGGTGACCGCCACCGGGGTCGGGGCGCCGTTCTCGCTCAGGACCGTGACGACCGCTTCGCCGGTGCCCAGGCCCGTGAGGATCTCCTCCAGGTCGTAGGAGGAGTTCGGGAAGGTCTTGACCGTTGCTTTCAACGCCTTCTGGTCGTCGGGGGTGAAGGCGCGGAGCGCGTGCTGGACGCGGTTGCCGAGTTGGGCGAGGACGTCGCCGGGTACGTCCTTCGGGGTCTGGGTCACGAAGAAGACGCCGACCCCTTTCGAGCGAATGAGGCGGACGGTCTGTGTGATGGAGTCCAGGAAGGCCTTGGACGCGTCGTTGAAGAGCAGGTGCGCCTCGTCGAAGAAGAAGACGAGCTTCGGTTTGTCGGCGTCTCCGACCTCCGGGAGGTCGTGGAAGAGGTCGGCGAGCATCCACATCAGGAAGGTCGAGAAGAGCTGCGGTTTGTCCTGGACGGCGGGGAGTTCGAGGACGGAGACCATGCCGCGGCCGTCCGACGCCGTGCGCAGCAGCTCGCTCGTGTCGAAGTCGGGCTCGCCGAAGAAGTCGGCCATGCCTTGCGCCTCGAAGGCGGTGAGGGAGCGCAGGATCACGCCGGCCGTGGCGGTGGACAGGCCGCCGATGTTCTTCAGCTCCGGCTTGCCCTCGTCCGAGGTCAGGAAGGTGACGACGGCCCGCAGGTCCTTGAGGTCGATCAGCTCCAGGCCCTTGGTGTCGGCGTAGTGGAAGATCAGGCCGAGGGACTGCTCCTGGGTCTGGTTGAGCTGGAGGACCTTCGACAGCAGCACCGGGCCGAAGCCGGTGATCGTGGCGCGGACGGGGATGCCGTGGCCGATGCCGCCGAGGGCGTAGAACTCCGCCGGGAAGCCGGTCGCCGTCCACTGCTGCTTCACCTCGGCCGCCCGGCCCGCGACCTTGTCGTTCGTGACGCCGGGTGCGGAAATGCCCGACACATCGCCCTTCACGTCCGCGAGGAACACCGGTACGCCCTGCGCCGAGAGCTGCTCGGCGATGAGCTGGAGGGTCTTGGTCTTGCCGGTGCCGGTGGCGCCCGCGACCAGGCCGTGGCGGTTGAGCATCGGGAGGGGGATGCGGATCTGCGCGTCGGGCAGACAGGCCCCATCCCACAGCAGGGCCCCGAGGTCGAGTGCAGGTCCTGTGAAGGCGTAGCCCGCGGCGATCGACTCGCTGTCACTCATATCAGGCCCCTGTTCCCTTTTTGCCCTGCTTTGCTCCATCTTTTCCAGCGTCGCACTCCGTCTCCATGGCTGCGCCCGGAACGTCATGACCGGTAGGCTTTCCGTGTGATCTTCAAGCGCATCGGAAACGGCCGGCCGTACCCCGACCACGGCCGGGAGAGCACCCGGCAGTGGGCGGATGTCGCGCCGCGCCCGGTCCGCCTCGATCAGCTCGTGACGACCAAGGGCCAGCTCGACCTGGAAACGCTGCTCGCCGAGGACTCGACCTTCTACGGCGACCTCTTCGCGCATGTCGTGAAGTGGCAGGGCGACCTGTACCTGGAGGACGGGCTCCACCGGGCGGTCCGCGCCGCGCTGCAACAGCGCCAGGTGCTCCACGCGCGCGTGCTCGAACTGGACTGAGCCGCACTCATCAGGTCCCGGGCACGGGCTCGGACGGTCGCCTTCCGGTAACCCGTTCGTCCTTTCGGGTTGGTCTCGGCGCTGTCGAATGATCATCTAGTAGGCATCGTCGCCCGGGCGCACTACGCTGCGCTCATGAGCATGCTGACTCCCCCAGGCATGGGCGGCCAGTACCGGATCACGGGGGACAAATACCCGCGCATGCGCCGTTCGCGGCGTCGCGGGAAGCTCGTCCTCATGATGGTCGCGTCCGTCGCCGTACTGGGTGTGGGCGGGTGGGGCACGTTGCAGCTCATCGACGTCTTCACCGGTGGCGGCAAGCAGGCCTCGGCCGCCGGTTCCAAGGCCGCCTGCGCGTCCAAGGCCAGCCCCTCGGCGAGCGCGAGCGCGAGTACGGACTCCGCCGTGCCGAAGCCCGCCCAGATCACCGTGAACGTCTACAACGCCACGCCCCGCAGCGGCCTCGCCAAGTCGACCGCCGACGAGCTGAAGAAGCGCGGCTTCAAGATCGGCGACGTGGGCAACGCGTCCGCGCAGTGGGACAAGAAGGTCAAGGGCACCGGCGTACTGCTCGGCCCCGCCGCCTCGCTCGACACCTCGCTGCCGGTCCTCGCCACCCAGCTGACCGGCGCCGAGCGCCGTACCGAGGCCACCCGCAAGGGCGCCACCGTCGACCTGATCATCGGCACCGCCTTCAAGAACCTCACGGCGAAGGCGGCCGCCGACAAGGCCCTGGCCACGCTGAGCGGCCCCGCCGCACCGACGGCCGGCGCTTCACCGAAGGCGTGCTCATAGCCGTACGAAAGTGGTCGTACGGCCGACGGTCGTGCGGCCGGCAGTCGTACGGAGGCAGTCGTACGGAGGCAGTCGTACGGAGGCAGTCGTAGGACAACACCCGATTCCCGTACGGCGGGTAAGAGCCGTACGGGAATCGGGTGTTGATGGAGTCTTATCGGGTGTTGACGGAGTCCTACTCGGCCGCGCCGTAGAGGCGGTCGCCCGCGTCGCCGAGGCCCGGGACGATGTAGCCGTGCTCGTTCAGGCGCTCGTCGACCGAGGCCGTCACGACCGTCACCGGGGTGCCCGCGAGCTCGCGCTCCATGACCTCGACGCCCTCGGGGGCGGCGAGCAGGACCACGGCCGTCACGTCGTCGGCGCCGCGCTTGATCAGCTCACGGATCGCGGCGACCAGGGTGCCGCCGGTGGCGAGCATCGGGTCCAGGACGTACACCTGGCGGCCCGAGAGGTCCTCCGGCATGCGCGTGGCGTACGTGGACGCCTGGAGGGTCTCCTCGTCGCGCACCATGCCCATGAAGCCCACCTCGGCGGAGGGCAGCAGCCGGACCATGCCGTCCAGCATGCCGAGGCCGGCCCGCAGGATCGGCACGACCAGGGGGCGCGGGTAGGACAGCTTGACGCCGGTGGTCGGGGCGACCGGCGTCGTGATGTCGACCTGTTCGGTGCGCACGTCGCGCGTGGCCTCGTAGGCGAGCAGGGTGACCAGCTCGTCGGCGAGGCGGCGGAAGGTCGCGGAGTCGGTGCGCCGGTCGCGCAGCGTGGTGAGCTTGTGGGCGACCAGGGGGTGGTCGACGACGTGGAGACGCATGTCCACAACAGTAGCCGCCCCTCCGTACCTGCTCGCGCTGGCATCAAACCGCCCGTCCGGGGGAAAGTGGGAGGGACGGAACGGGGTGGTGCACCGATGCCTGACCGTGAGTCCCACAAGGAACCGTCGCAACCGAAGGAACCGGCGAGGAGCCGGGACACGAGCCGGGAAAGCGATGCCGAGCGCAGGCGGCGCCGGGCCCAGTTCCTGCGCGAGCTGACCGAGGCGCGCGAGCTGCGCGACCGGGTCCAGCCCCGCCGCGCGAAGACCGCGCGGCTGCGCCACGCCATGCGTATGCGCACGTTCCGCTGGTAGTTGAGGCCTGTCTCACAGCACTTTGTAAGGCCAACCGGGTGCGTGTGCAAGGCGATCGCCGCGTACGATCCCGCTGGTGGTCGATCAAAACGGGCGGACACAGGGAGCCGAAGACGTCCCCTGAACGCCTTGTTTCTGCCACGATTCCGAGTGGGTGGGGCTCGGAGCACGAGCTCTCCCCGCCCGCAACCTCCGCCGGGGGGACCCCCAACCGGCACACCTATGACCAGTGGGAGAGTCACGGTGTACTTCGCCGCACTGCTCGCGCGCACCGAAGACGGGTGGGAAGCGAGCGACACAGAGCTCGACGATGTCGAGAGCCTGTCGGATCTGGCCGAACTGGCCCGTGAAGCCTCGCCCGAGGACGACACGGTGCTGGTGCTCATCGAGCAGGAGGACGCCTGGTTCGGCGTCGTCCGCATCGACGGCGAGGACGACCCTCGGATCTACGTCTCGGACGCAGCTGCCGCAGCCCGCAGCTCGTACGGCGAGATCCTGCTCACCGACGAGCTGCTCGGACGGGATCCGGACGACGACGATGTCGTCGACCTGGACTCCCTCGACCTCGACGGTACCGAGGACGGTGATCCTCAAAATGAGGACGAGGAGGACGACGACGAGGCCGGCACCTCCTCGGCCGAGGCCGTTCCGCACAGCCCCGTCGGTGACAGCCAGATCCTGGACGACCTGGGCGTCGGCGAGAAGGAGCTGCGGCTCCTCGACGCGGACGACGCGCTGAGTTCCATCGCCGAGGCCCTGGGGGCCTCGGAGGTCCTGGAGACCGTCCGCTGACCACAGCACGCACAGAAGGGACCCCGGACCCGGTACGCGACCCCTGGCGGGCCGCGATGCGGCTCGCCCTCGACGAGGCCGGAGCGGCCGCCCGGGGCGGCGACGTCCCGGTCGGCGCGGTCGTACTGTCCCCGGACGGTACGACCGTGCTCGCCACCGGGCACAACGAACGCGAGGCCACCGGCGATCCGACGGCGCACGCCGAGGTTCTCGCGATCCGCCGGGCCGCCACTCACCTGGGTGAGTGGCGGCTGTCGGGCTGCACCCTGGTCGTCACCCTCGAACCCTGCACGATGTGCGCGGGCGCGCTGGTGCAGTCCCGGGTCGACCGGGTCGTCTACGGCGCCCGCGACCAGAAGGCGGGCGCGGCCGGCTCGCTCTTCGACGTCGTACGGGACCGGCGGCTCAACCACCGCCCCGAGGTGATCGAGGGCGTCCTCGCGGACGAGTGTGCCCACCTGCTCACGGAGTTCTTCCGGGGCCGGTAGCAGGGCCGCCGGCAGGCCACCGATTACCGATTTCAAACCACGCCCCACCTTGTTGTAGGGTCTCTCTCGGTAGCGTGTCCGAGCGGCCGAAGGAGCTCGCCTCGAAAGCGAGTGTGGCGCAAGTCACCGAGGGTTCAAATCCCTCCGCTACCGCAGGTAGATGAGGGGCCCGGTCCGTTGGACCGGGCCCCTCATGCTGTTTCGTCTCAGTTGAGCCTTCTCCCAGCGTTGGCTGCCTCCCTCGCGGCTCGCGGCCAACCCCGGTGCATCGGTTTCGTTGAGTCCGGGGGCGAGCTCCGTGGCCCGACGTGCGGAGTTCCGACGGCGCCTGCGGTACCCAAACTCTGACTGACCGTTTCTGAAGCCTGCCGACGGCACCGGAATTGGCCCGCCGTCAGATGACCGTTCCGACTGGTCCGGCCTGTTTTCTTGCCCAACTCGCCTTCGGTACCCGCGATCAGGGCACGAGGCTGGTGAGGCCGATGTCGAGGTCGAACGGGGTGACGATCTTCAGGTCGTTTCGGTGGATGCCGGTGGGTACGTAGGTGCTGGTCATGAGGTCGAGTTCGTAGGTGTGGACGGCGGGCGCTCCAGCCTCGTCCTCGATGCGCCAGAAGTGGGCGATCTTGGCCTGGGCGTACTTGAAGGGCTTCAGGGATCGGTCCCGGTCGGCTGATTCCTCCGAGACGACTTCGATGACGAGGGTGACGTCGGCGGGTGCGTACCAAGTGCGGTCGGGTTCATATGCGGCGGTGGTGACCAGGATCTCGGGCTCGGGACGACTCTTGTTGTCGAGACGGACGGTCATCTCCCGCTCGACCTCGAACCCCGCAGGAGCCGCCTGACGTAGAGCGAACGTCATGTTCTCCACGAGTCGTGAGTGCCAGGACCGCTGTGGCGACATCATGAAGACCAGCGCTCCGTCGATCAGTTCGGTGTGCCGCGGTGCTTGGGGGAGGTGATCGAGGTCATCGGCTTCCCAGCCGCTGGGCCTGGGCGGGATCATCCAGTCGGGGAGTCCGGCGCTCACGGCTTCCTCCAAGCGCTGCGTAAGGAGCGACCAGGGGCCTCGGTCCCGGATCACGGACACGGGCCATGCACCTGTCTTCAGCGTAGTTGACGCCGCTCCTCGGCGAGCGGCACACAGTGCGTCGTCATGCGCGGGAGCTCCCGGACACGCAGCAGGTCAGGGCGTCGCCGGCCCCGACCGGTGATGTCTGTCAGCACTGCTCCACACCCGCCCTGCGCTCCCTGCCGTCAGAGTCCAGGTGAGACCGGTCGCGCAAGCGGGTTCGCCTCCCTCCGCCACCGCTTGCGTGATGTGGCAACGCCCCTTCACCTGCGGGCCGTTGGTCCCTGGTTGGTCTCTGGTTGATCCCTGATTGATCCAAAAAGGGGCCGTGAAGGTTACACTCACCGCCGGCAACAGGGGGCCCACGGGCACGAAGTCACACGGGAGGCCGCGATGGCGGTGAACGCCAAGAAGATCGTCGTCTACCTGCTCGTGGTCTTCGCGCTGTACGTGATCATCACGGACCCGTCCAAGGCGGCCGACTACGTCCAGATAGGCTTCGAGGGCATTTCGGACGCCGCGAAGGCCATCGGCGACTTCATGACCTGGTTGGCCGACGGGGCGCAGTAGCCGACCGTAGTAGCCAACTACCCACCAGGAGCGCGCAGATGATCCGGCACCTCGTCCTCTTCAAGCTCAACGAGGGCGTCGAGCGCGACGACCCGCGCGTCCTGGCCGGCGTCGAGGCCTTCCGCCCGCTCGGCGACCTGATCGACGAACTGCGCTTCTGGGAGCTGGGCTGGAACATCAGCGACCGCCCCATCGCCTACGACTTCGCGATCACCTCGGCGGTCGACGACCCCGACGCCCTGAAGCGGTACATCGAGCACCCCGCGCACCAGGCGGGCGTCGTGCTGTGGCGCGAGTTCGCGACCTGGGTGATCGCCGACTACGAGGTCGCCGACTTCGGGGTCTGAGCACACCGCCGACTCCATCGAAGAGCCCTCCCGCAAGACCCCCTACAGAGCCCCTTGCCATCACGGCAGGGGGCTTTTGTTGCTCAACACGGCATAACACGGTATTAGGCGGTGCTTGCACACAGTGCACATCTCTTGTGATGCTATGACCGCTTTTGACGGATGAGTTGACCTATTGCAGTCGACCTTTTGCAGTTGGCCTATCGAAGAGGTGTGGCGTTGACCGTGTCGGCCAGTACAGCGCCGCCCCAGGACGAGGCGCCCGCCCAGACCCCGGCGCCAGCCGCTCCGCCGCGCAGCCGCGGCGCGGACACCCGGGCCCTCACCCAGGTGCTGTTCGGCCAGCTCAAGGGGCTCCAGCCGGGTACGCCGGAGCACAACCGCGTGCGCGGGGCGCTCATCGAGGCGAACATCCCGCTCGTGCGCTACGCCGCCGCCCGCTTCCGCTCCCGCAACGAGCCGATGGAGGACGTCGTCCAGGTCGGCACCATCGGTCTGATCAACGCCATCGACCGCTTCGACCCGGACCGGGGCGTGCAGTTCCCGACGTTCGCGATGCCGACCGTCATCGGCGAGATCAAGCGGTACTTCCGCGACAACGTCCGTACGGTCCATGTCCCGCGCCGGCTGCACGAGTTGTGGGTGCAGGTCAACGCGGCGACCGAGGATCTGACGACCGCCTTCGGGCGCACCCCCACCACCGGCGAGATCGCCGAGCGGCTGCGCATCGGCGAGGACGAGGTGCTGTCCTGCATCGAGGCCGGCCGGTCGTACCACGCGACCTCCCTGGAGGCCGCCCAGGAGGGCGACGGACTGCCCGGCCTGCTGGACCGGCTCGGTTACGAGGACCCGGCCCTGGACGGCGTCGAACACCGCGACCTCGTCCGGCACCTCCTCGTCCAACTCCCCGAGCGGGAACAGCGGATCCTGCTGCTGCGCTACTACAGCAATCTCACCCAGTCACAGATCAGCGCGGAACTCGGCGTCTCCCAGATGCATGTCTCGCGGCTCCTCGCCCGCAGCTTCCAGCGACTGCGCTCCGCGAACCGCATCGAGGCGTAGCACCGCGTCATCGAGGCCTGGCACCGCGTCGTCGAGGCGCGGAACCGCGCCTTCGCGGTAACCGAATGCCCGAGCGAGTTGTCACCGGTACGAACGAATCGCCTATCGGGCGCTTTCCCGGCAGTTTTGGGCTGAAAAGCCGTCAGACCCCCTTTTTCCAGGGCTGATTCGTAACAGACATGTCGACATGTCACTACAGCGTGTTGCCGACATGTGACATTCTGCGGGAAGCGCGTTTGCCGTGGCCCCGGCTCCGGTATTCAGGTGAAGGCACCGCTCCCCAGACGGGGGCGATCGCCACGACCGTCCCGCGACCCAAAGGGGGTGGCATGTCCGCAGACCAGGGCAGCTCGAAGGTGCTCACGCTCACCAAGAGCGAGGCTGAGCCCGCACTCGACGCCGTTACGGTCCTCGAGGCCGTACCCGCCGTACCGGCCCCGGCCCTCCCGACCACGGGAGCAATCGACACCCGCACCCTGTCCCGCTCCCTCTTCCTGCGGCTCGCCGCACTCGACGAGAACAGCCCCGAGCGTGGTTACGTCCGGGACACCCTCATCGAGCTCAACCTCCCGCTCGTGCGGTACGCCTCCGCGCGTTTCCGCTCCCGCAACGAGCCGATGGAGGACATCGTCCAGGTCGGCACGATCGGCCTGATCAAGGCGATCGACCGGTTCGACTGCGAACGCGGGGTGGAGTTCCCGACGTTCGCGATGCCGACCGTCGTGGGCGAGATCAAGCGCTTCTTCCGCGACACGTCGTGGTCGGTGCGCGTACCGCGTCGCCTCCAGGAGCTGCGGCTGGCCCTCACGAAGGCCAGCGACGAGCTCTCCCAGAAGCTGGACCGGTCGCCGACCGTCCCCGAACTCGCCGCGGTGCTGGGCGTGTCCGAGGAGGACGTCGTCGACGGCCTCGCGGTCGGCAACGCCTACACGGCCTCCTCGCTCGACTCCCCGGCCCCCGAGGACGACGGCGGCGAGGGCTCGCTGGCGGACCGCCTCGGCTACGAGGACACGGCGCTGGAGGGCGTGGAGTACCGGGAGTCGCTCAAGCCGCTGCTCGCCAAGCTGCCGCCCCGTGAGCGCCGGATCATCATGCTGCGCTTCTTCGCCAACATGACCCAGTCGCAGATCGGCGAGGAGGTCGGCATCTCCCAGATGCACGTCTCCCGGCTGCTCACGCGCACCCTCTCGACCCTCCGCGAGGGCCTGATCTCGGACTGACCCCCGACAGGGTCACAAGGGTTCCGAGGGTTCCTATTTGACGAAGTGTCAGCCACCATGGCGCGATGCCTCGTTCGACATGGACAGTTGGCCGCCGAGGCGCCCTGTTGGGCGCGTCGGCGGCCGTCGTCTGCGCGACGCTGACCGCATGCGGAGACACCGGCGGCGACAGCTACGCGGCGGTCGGGCCGCCCCGGCCATCCGCTACGGCGGTACGCCCGACCGGGAGCGTCACGCTGGTGCCGCTCGACGCCCCAACGCCGTCGTCCGCGGCCGGCAAGTCACTTGACGGCGATGGGACTTCAGCGTCCGCGTCGGCCACCCCTTCACCCGCGGGCGCCAAGTCCGGTCGTAGCAGCACGCATTCACCGTCACCGACCCCAACTGCCGCCTCTGCGACGGCTCCCAGCGCCCCCGCCGCCCTGACCTGGGGCGCCCCCGCACGCAAGGCCACGGATCAGCGGTGGTGCGAGGACGTGACCCTGGCCTTCCGCAACTCCGGCGGCACGGCGGTGCGTTCGGGCACGGTGACGTTCGGGACGCACATCATCGGCGCCCTCGGGATCGACTGGGCGACGATCGAGTCGACGGAGCGGCTTCCCGTGCCGATCGGAGCCCGCGCCCACACGGACAAGACCTGGACGGTGTGCGTCGACGCGTGGCGGGTGCCGTTGGGGATGCACATCGAGACGCGGGACGTGTCGGTCCAGTGGGAGTAGTACGCACAGCCGCCGGTGCTACATGACCGCCAGGTAGACCACCGCCGCCACGACCAGCACCGCGACGACGACGCCGACGATCAGGCCGACGCGGGGTCCGGCAGAAGCCGTGGGTGCGGCCTGGGGGCCGCCGCCCTGGGGGGTCTCGTCGACGAAGGCGCGGAACATCTGGGTGCTGCCGGCGGGGTCGTAGTTGCCCTCGGGGCCCTGGGTGTTTGCCATGGGCCGAGACACTAGCGAATCCCTGGGGGACACCCAAGTGCGGGGCCTCGCGGAGCCATTCCCACCTGCGGGTTTACGTTCAGAAATGCTTGCCTTTGCCAACTTTTTGTCCCGCACCCGGCCGTTTTATTTGCCTGTAGCAACCAACCTCTCCTACTCTCTTATGGTTGCCCCAAGCAACGAATATGGGAGGTGTGATGGCCGAGCGGACGCAGTACGAGGAGCTGATGCGTCAGTTCAGTGCCTTCGGCGCCGTACGCAGGGAGTTGGGGCGGATCATGCCGTCCGACTGTCCCGGCGGCTCCGCGGCCGTGCTGACCCTGCTCGACCGGTACGGCGACATGCGGATGAGCAAGCTCGCGGAGCTGCTCTCCGTCGACATGTCCGTGACCAGCCGCCATGTCGCGCACGTCGTCGACCGGGGCTGGATCGAACGGTCCCCCGACCCCGCCGACAAACGCTCCCGCATCCTGCGCCTCACCCCCGGCGGCCGGGCCCAGGTGGACGAACTGTCCCGGCGGACCGCCCAGTTGCTCGCCGACCGACTGGGCGACTGGAGCGACGAGGAGGTCGGGCAGCTGATCCGGCTGATGACCCGGCTGCGGGCGAGCTTCGGCGACTGTCGAGCCGCGGCGCCCTCATCCCCGTCCCCGCCCGTCGTAGCCGGGACCCCCCACACCCCCGAACTCGAACACACCACCCGTACACCCGCATAAGCACGGAAGAAAAGGAAGCCCATGGCAACGACCACACCAGCCGGTGTGCGGGCTCACGCCAAGCACGGAGGGGCCTCCCCCGCGGCCCCCGACGGCGCTCCGATGACGCACCGGCAGATCATGGAGGCGCTCTCCGGGCTGCTGCTCGGTCTGTTCGCCGCGATCATCTCGTCGACGATCGTCACCAACGCCCTGCCGACCATCATCGGCAGCCTGGGCGGCGGCCAGGAGGCCTACACCTGGGTCGTCACCGCGGCCCTGCTCTCCATGACGGCCTCGGTGCCGCTGTGGGGCAAGATGGCCGACCTGGTCAGCAAGAAGGCCCTGGTCCAGATATCCCTGGTCATCTACATCATCGGCTCGGTCGTCGCCGGCCTCGCGCAGAACCCGGCGATGCTGATCGGCGCCCGGGTCATCCAGGGCCTCGGCGCCGGCGGTCTCTCCGCCCTCGTCCAGGTCGTGATGGCCGCGATGATCGCCCCGCGCGAGCGCGGCCGGTACTCCGGCTACACCGGCGCGACCTTCGCCGTGGCGACCGTCGGCGGTCCGCTGCTCGGTGGCGTGATCACCGACACCTCGTGGCTCGGCTGGCGCTACTGCCTGTTCGTCGGCATCCCCTTCGCGCTGATCGCGCTGATCGTGCTGCAGAAGACGCTGAACCTCCCGGTCGCCAAGCGGAAGGTCAAGGTCGACTGGACCGGCGCCTTCTTCATCACCGCCGCCGCCTCGCTGCTGCTGGTCTGGGTGACCTTCGCCGACGACAAGTACGAGTGGCTGTCGTGGCAGACGTACGCGATGGTGGGCGGCACGGTCGTGCTGGCGCTGCTGTTCGTGTTCACCGAGACCCGGGCGAGCGAGCCGATCATCCCGCTGCGCCTGTTCCGCAACCGCACCGTCTCGCTCGCCTCGCTGGCCTCGCTGTTCGTCGGTGTCGGCATGTACTCGGGCACGGTCTTCTTCTCGCAGTACTTCCAGCTGGCCCGCGACAAGTCCCCGACGATGTCCGGGGTCATGACGATCCCGATGATCGGCGGGCTGTTCGTCGCGTCGATGGTCTCCGGCCGCTTCATCACCAAGACCGGCCGCTGGAAGGGCTGGCTGGTCGCCGGCGGTCTCTTCCTCACCGCGGGTCTTGGCCTGCTCGGCCTGATGCGTTACGACACCCCGTACTGGGAACTGTCCATCTACATGGCCCTGTTGGGCATCGGCGTCGGCACGATGATGCAGAACCTCGTGCTCTCCACGCAGAACCAGGTCACCCCGAAGGACCTCGGCGCCGCCTCCTCCACGGTGAGCTTCTTCCGCTCGCTGGGTGGCGCGGTTGGCGTCGGCGTGCTCGGTTCGGTGATGTCCGGCCGGATCACGCACTACGCCAAGGACACCGTCGCCTCCCTCGACCCGCAGTCGCAGGCCGCCGCCGCGAAGGCCGTCGGCAGCAGCGCGCTGCCCGACATGGACGCCCTGCCGAGCACGGTCCGCACCTGGCTGGAGGGCGCCTACGGCCACGGAATCGCCGACGTCTTCCTCTACGCGGCCCCCTTCGCGCTCATCTCCTTCATCGTCGTGATGTTCATCAAGGAGGTCCCGCTGCGGACCTCCGGCGGGCTGGCGCAGGCGGCCGAGGAGGCCGTGGGTGTGCTGGACGCGGCGGAGATCCCCGCGCCCGCCGAGCAGAAGGTCCCCAGCTGGGCGGCCGAAGGTACCGAGCAGCAACTCGCCGCCGTGGCAACGGTGGTGGGGGAGGAGACCGCACCCATGTCCGATCCCGTGTCCGGTGGGATTCCCGTCCGCGGCTTCGTCCGCGGCGCCGAGAGCGCGCCCGTCCCGCAGGCCGCCGTCACCCTGATCTCCCTCGGGGGACGCCAGTTGGGCCGCTCGGTCACGCAGGCGGACGGCTCCTACGCGCTGGACGCGCCGAGCGTGGGGTCGTACGTCCTGATCGCCTCCGCCGACGGCTTCCAGCCGCAGGCGTCGACGGTTGTCGTCAACGGCCACGAACCGGTGTCGTACGACGTGCTGTTGAGCGGTACCAGCGGTCTGAACGGGATCGTCCGGGCGGCCGAGACGGGGCTGCCCGTCAAGGACGCGATGGTCATCGTGACGGATGTGCGCGGCGATCTGCTGTCCACCGGAGTCACCGGTGAGCAGGGGGAGTTCGCGTTCGCGGAGCTGGTGCCGGGGGCCGTGACCGTCGCGGTGAACGCCGCCGGGTACCGGCCGCGCGCGCTGCCCGTCGAGGTCGGCGGCACCGGGGTCACCCGGGTCGAGATCGACCTCGACTCCGGCGCGCAGGTTCTGGGCGTGGTCCGCGCCCCGCACGGCCCGCTGGCCGACGCGCGCGTCACCCTCGTGGACGCGGCGGGCAACGTGGTCGGCACCGCGACGACCGGTTCGGACGGGGCGTACGCCTTCACCGACCTGAGCGGCGGCGAGTACACGGTGATCGCGACGGGCTACCCGCCGGTCGCGACCGCCCTCACGGTGAACGGCCGCGGAGCCGACGGGCACGACATCGAACTCGCCCACCCCGGTGAGTAGTTCACCCATCCACCCCGGCCCGTGGAGTGTGTCCCGAGCGGAGGCACACCCCACGGGCCGGACCCGTTCGCACTGAATTACCGCTGTACGGCTAGGAGTTACAGAGACATGGGACTGACCGCGAAGATCCGTACCCGCGACGGATGGGCCGTGTCGCACGCGGTCGTCACGGTGACCGACATGACCGGGGCGCAGGTGCTGCGGGCCGAGGCGGACGTGGAGGGCGCGGTGCGGGACCCGAACCCGCTGGCGCCCGGGCCGTACACCGTGATCGTCACGGCCGTCGGGTACGCGCCCGCCGCCGCCACCGCGATCGTCACCGCTGGGGGTCCCCCCTCTGGGGGAGGGCGGGCCGAGGTCGGCACGGTGACGCTGGCGCGGCAGGGCGGTACGGAGTTGCCGCCGCCCGGGCCGTGGACCGTCGACCCCGCCCACTCCACGGTCGGCGCGGTCGCGCAGCACCTGGGGATCTCCAGCGTGCGCGGCCGGTTCACCGACTTCACGGCGTCGGTCGAGATCGCGCCGGACGACATCGCCAAGTCCCGGGTGGAGGCGGTCATCCGGGCCGCGTCCATCGACACGGGCAACGGCATGCGCGACGACCATCTGCGCTCGGCCGACTTCCTGGACGTGGCCCGCTACCCGGAGATCACGTACCGCTCGACTGCCCTCACCCTGGCCGGTTCCGACCGCTGGACCGTCTCCGGCGAACTGACCCTCCACGGTGTCGTACGACCCGTCGACCTCGACCTCGCCTACCTCGGCACCGGGGCCGACCCCTGGGGTGGCACGCGGGCCGCGTTCCGGGCGACCACGGAACTGCATCGCGAGGACTTCGCGATGAACTACAACCAGGTCGTCCAGGCGGGGATCGCGGCGATCGGTACGACGCTCAAGGTCGAGCTGGACGTCCAGGCGGTGCAGGGGGACGCGTTGCCGCAGGCGTAGTGGGGTGGGCTGCGCCTAGGCTGGCCGTATGGCTTCGAACATCGCGAGCAACACCTCTGTGTCCCTGGACGAGCTGCTGGACTTCGTACGGCCCCGGCATCGGGCGATCCTGCTGACCCGGCGGGCGGACGGGAGCCCGCAGGGGTCGCCGCTGACCTGTGGGGTCGACGACTCGGGGCGGATCGTCGTCTCCACGTACCCCGAGCGGGCCAAGACCCGTAACGCCAAGCGGGATTCGCGGGTCAGCGTGATCATCCTGAGCGACGAGTGGAACGGGCCGTGGGTCCAGATCGACGGCACGGCCGAGGT
This sequence comes from Streptomyces prunicolor, assembly GCF_045162825.1. Lineage (NCBI taxonomy): Bacteria > Bacillati > Actinomycetota > Actinomycetes > Kitasatosporales > Streptomycetaceae > Streptomyces > Streptomyces prunicolor. The sequence goes on from NZ_CP108676.1 coordinate 5,319,981, forward strand.
CATCGACTCACCGGAGTCCGTGGAGCCGCTCGTCGAGTACTTCCGGAACATCTCGGGGGAGCATCCGGACTGGGACGAGTACCGCGCGGCGATGGTGAAGCAGGGGAAGTCGATCGTCCGGGTCACGCCTGAGAAGTGGGGTCCGGTTGCCACCGGCGGTTTTCCGGCGCGGCTCTCCGAGGGCTGAGCGGGCGGCTGAGGGTGCGGGTCCCGTTCGGCGGGGGCTGAGGTGGTGCTGGGGGCTCCGCCCCCAGACCCCCATCGGCCCTGAAGGGGCCTCGTCCTCAAACGCCGGACGGGCTGAATAGTGCCGGCCTGGGTTGAGGGGCTGGCTGATTTTGCAGGCCCTGGTTGAAAGGGGCGGCCGACGCTCAAGCCCGCGACGGGCTGTTGGTGCCGCCGTCCCTCTTCACCATCGCCTCGATGCCCGCCACCAGCAGGTCCAGGGCGAAGGTGAAGTCCCGGTTCATCATCTCCGCGACGGTGTCGCCACCCCGGGCCGCCATGAGTTGCTTGGACTCCTCCACGACCTCGGCTGTCGTCGGGGCCCCGTCGAACGTGGTCATGGCGTGCCGGAAGTAGTCGTCGGGGGTCATGCCGGTGTCGGCGACCCGGGCGAAGAAGTGGCCCTCGATCGTGCCGTAGCCGTACACGAACTGGAAGACGGCCGAGATCGCCCCGGTCAGCCCGTGGTCCGGCAGCCCGGTGCGGCGGATCACGCGCTGGACGACACGGGAGAACGCGAGCGAGTTCGGCCCGATGTTGAGGAAGGTGCCGGCGAGCGGCGACAGCCATGGGTGCCGGACCAGCAGGGCCCTGTACTCCGTTGCCAGCATGCGGAGTTGGTCCCGCCACTCCTCGCCCTCGGCCTCCGGATCGGGCAGCCGCAACTCCCCGAAGACGGCGTCCAGGGCGAGTTCGAGGAGGTCGTCCTTGGTGTCGACGTACCAGTAGACGGACATCGCGGTCACATTCAGCTCTGCGGCGAGCCTCCGCATGGAGAACTTGGCCAGGCCTTCGGCGTCCAGCAGCCGTACGGTGACTTCGGTGATGCGGGTGCGGTCGAGGCCGGGTTGGCCTCCGCCGCCGCGCCCGCTCCGGCGCGTCTTCGTCTCAAGCCAGACACTGGTGCGCGCAGAACGCCCTGACGGCGGCGATGTCTTGGCCATGACGAACCTTCCTCAGCATTTCAATCCCGGGCCAGTATTTAGGGGCGCGGGGAACTGCGCGACCAGCCACAACGCACCCGCACGTACTACTGAGCGACCACCACCCCCGAGTCTGCCCGCTCCGCCCGCCACAACAACGCCGCCGCAAGCAACCCCCCGGTCAAGACAGCAACCGCACCCACCAACTGACTGACCTCCAGCGCGGAAGAGAAGGAATCGGTCACCTTCCTCCTCTCCTCAGCCGACGACGCCGCCGCCAAGCCGACCGGCAGGGACACCGCCGCGAACCGAGAACTCAGCACCGCACCAAGAACGGCCACCCCCAACCCGTTCCCGAACTCCCCCAACGTCCCGTTGACGCCAGCCCCAACTCCCGCCTTCTCCGGCGGAATCGCACTCATGATCGCGTGAGCCATCGCCGGGTTGGCGATCGCCGCCCCCGCCCCGATCAACACCAGCCCCACCACCGTCCCCGCATACCCACCGGACGCGAGCGACGCGATCGACACCAACCCCGCCGACATCGACACCATCCCCAGCCCGATGGCCCGCGGAGCGCCGAGCCGCGCCGTCCACTTCGCCGCCACCCCCGAGAAGTTGAGCGCGACGATCACCAACGCGAGCGGCGCCGTACGGACACCCGCCTCCAACGGGCCGTAGCCGAGGACGAATTGGAGGTGTTGGGTGAGGAGGAAGAGGGAGCCGGCCATGCCGAAGGTGATCAGGACGACCCCGGTGACCGCGCCCGTGAAGCGGCGGTCGCGGAAGAAGTCCAGGTCGAGCATGGGGTACGGGACACGGTTCTCCCAGTACGCGAAGGCCGTGAGGACCACGACCGCCACCGCCACCGTCAGCAGCACCCGGCCGGACGTCCAGCCGTGCGCGGGCCCGGAGATGATCGCGTAGACCAGCGCGGCCATGCCGATGGTCGAGAGCAGGGCGCCCAGGAGGTCGGGGCGGTCGCCGCGTGGGTTCTTCGACTCGGGGACGAGGGCCACCGCCGCTACCAGCGCGAGTGCCGCGACCGGGATGTTGATCAGGAAGATCGCGCCCCACCAGAAGTGGTTCAGCATGAAGCCGCCGAGGAGCGGGCCCGTCGCGAAGCCGAGGGCGTTGACCGCGGCCCAGATGCCGATCGCCCTCGGCTGTTCCTCGGGGGTGAAGATCTGCATCACCACGGCGAGGGTGGTCGTGATGAGCAGCGCGCCGCCCACGCCCATACCGGCCCGCGCGGCGATCAACTGCCCGGTGGACTGGGCGAGTCCGGCCACCAGCGAGCCGGCACCGAACAGCACGAGACCCACGATCAGCATCTTCTTACGGCCGTAGCGGTCGGCCGCGCTGCCCGCGGTGAGGAGGAGTCCGGACTGCACCAGCGAGTACGCGTTGATCATCCACTGGATGTCCGCGGTGCTCGCGTCCAGTTCGCGGGTGAGCGAGGGGATCGCGACGTTCAGCACGGTGTTGTCGAGCAGCACGGTGAGCTGGGCCAGGCAGATGACTCCGAGGACGATCCAGCGCTTCGGGTAGGAGGTCGGCATGCTGTACACCGTAGAACAGTTCCTATACGGCGTACAACGGAGATACGAAGAGAGGCGGTGACCGTATGGTCACCGCCTCTGCTCAGTGGAGAACTGTCAGCTGCTCGTCTTCTGCGTCAGGTCGTAGAAGGTGGCCGAACCGACCGTCACCTTCTTGTAGTTCTTCTCGACCCACGAGGAGATCTGCGAGGAGCTGCCCGTGCTGCTGCCGCCCATTCCGGTGCCGCCCGAGATGAAGTAGTGGATCTTGCCGTCCGCCACGTACTTCTGGAACTGGGCCAGCGTCGGCGACGGGTCGGTGCCGTTGAAGCCGCCGATCGCCATCACCGGGTCGCCGGTGGCGAGTTGGTAGCTCGCGGCGTTCTGGGAGCCGATGGACGCGGCGACCCAGGTGTACTTGCTCGCGTCCGTCTGGAGCAGCTTCTTGGCCGCCGAGGTGACCGTCGCGCCGTTGAGCAGGCCGCCGACGCCACCGCCGCCGCCCATGCCGCCGTCGCCGCCCGTCCGACCGCCGAAGCCGCCGCCCTGGTTCTGCGTGGTGCCGCCGCCACCGGGGGTGGTGCCGGTGCCGCCGCCGGGTGCTGTGCCCGTGCCGCCGCCGGGGAAGCCGCCGCCCTGGTTCTGGGTGGTGCCGCCGTTGCCGCCCTGCTGGCCGGGCATGGTGCCCGTGCCGCCGGTGCGGTTGCCGCCGCCGAAGCCGCCGCGACCGCCGCCGCCACCCGGACCGCCGCCGCCCATCATGCTCGCGCCGGCCGGACCGGCCGTCGGGATGGAGCCGGTGTGTGCGGAGTCGACCGTGGAGAGGGTGTACGCCGCCGGGCCCGCGAGGCCCGCCACGATGCTCAAGCCGACTGCCGCGAGGGCGAGTTGGCGGCCGATCTTCGCTACGAAGATGAGGCCGAGCGCGCCCGCCAGAGAGCCGAGGAGGACCAGCCACTTGAGCCAGGGCAGGTAGTCGGGGGTGCGGTTGAGGAGGACGTAGCCCCAGACGCCTGCGGCAACTACCGCTGCCGCGAGGGTGATTGATGCCCAGATCTCGCTGCGCTTCTCCCAGAGGGAGCCGGCGCCGATGCCGATGACCGCGGCCATGTAGGGGGCCAGGGCGATCGTGTAGTACTGGTGGAAGATGCCGGCCATGTAGCTGAAGACGACCAGGGTCGTCACCAGCGAGCCGCCCCACACGAGCATCGAACTGCGCCTGACGGAGGTGCGGTTGAGCTTGCGCGTGGCCACCAGGCCCGCGACCAGGAGGATCAGCGCGGTGGGCAGCAGCCAGGAGATCTGGCTGCCGATCTCGTCGTTGAACATCCGGCTCCAGCCGGTGGCACCCCACATGCCGGTGCCGGTGCCGCCACCGCCGCCTCCGACGCTGCCGGTCTCGTCGCCGCTGAGGCGGCCGAACCCGTTGTAGCCGAAGGTCAGTTCAAGGAAGCTGTTGTTCTGCGAGCCGCCGATGTAGGGGCGCGAAGACGCCGGCCACAGCTCGACGAGCGCGACCCACCAGCCGGCCGCGACGACCAACGCGCCGGTGGCCAGGCCCAGTTGGGCGAACCTCTTCTTCACGCTCACCGGCGCGCAGACCGCGTAGACGATGGCCAGCGGCGGCAGGATCAGGAAGGCCTGGAGGGTCTTGGAGAGGAACGCGAAGCCGATCGCGACTCCGGCCCAGACCAGCCACTTGGTGCGGCCGTCCTCCAGGGCCCGGACGACGAGATAGCAGGCGGTCGCCATGAGCAACGCCAGTGCCGCGTCAGGGTTGTTGAAGCGGAACATCAGCGCGGCGACCGGGGTGAGCGCCAGTACGGCGCCCGCGATCAGACCGGCCTGGGGGCTGTGCCGGCGGCGTACCGCCGCGTAGACGACCGCGACCGTGCCGACGCCCATGAGGACCTCGGGGACCAGGATCGCCCACGAGTTCAGGCCGAAGATGCGGACCGAGATCTCCATCGGCCACAGGAAGGCCGAGGGCTTGTCGACGGTGATCGCGTTGCCCGCGTCGAGCGAGCCGAACAGGAACGCCTTCCAGCTCTTGCTGCCGGCCTGAACGGCCGCCGAGTAGAAGGAGTTGGAGTAGCCGGACGCGCTCAGGTTGTAGAGGTAGAGCAGCGCCGTCGCCAGCAGCATGCCCCAGAAGGCGGGGCGCGCCCAGCGCGGGTCCTCGGGCCGGCCACGCCACAGGCGGCGCCCGAGCGGCTGCTTGGGCTCACCCGCCTGGGGGGCCAGGGTGTCCTCGGTCGTCACCGGCTCGGCCACGGCCGTATCTCTGCCGGTGTCGCTGTCACCGGTAGGCGGCCCCCAGGACGAGGGGCTGCCTCCTCCCGGATAGGTCGTCTGATCGGTGTCGGTGGTCATCGGGGATCCCTCGGATCGGTGTCGTGGGGACGCACCGGCTGCAACTGCATCGTCGCGTCCCTCCAGGTGCCGTCCGCGGCTTCACCGGCGCGGAACTGGGTGGTGGTGTCGTACGACCCCTGGTGGGCCTGGGGCTGCTGCCGCTGGGGCAGCGGGGCGTACGAACCGGGGTACTGCGGGTTCTGGGGGTTGTGCGGGTACTGCGTCGCCGTCGAATAGGTGGGCGACGAAGGGGTGTTGAGGGCTACGACCGTCGACTCCTCGGCGCTGTCGCCGCGGTCCGGGAACACCCAGGCGCGGAAGAGCAGAAAGCGCAGGACGGTCGCGGCGAGGTTGGCGGCCACCAGGACCGCGAGTTCGGTGGAGTGCGCCGGGTTGCTGCTGGCCGCGTTCAGGGCGGCGAGCGAACCACTGGTCAGCGCGAGGCCGATGGCGAAGACGACCAGGCCCTGCGCCTGGTGGCGGACGGCGCCGCCCCGGCCGCGGACCCCGAAGGTCAGTCTGCGGTTGGCGGCGGTGTTGGCGACCGCCGAGACCAGCAGGGCGAGCGCGTTGGCGACCTGGGAGCCGCCGAACTGCCGGAAGAGGCTGTAGAGGACCAGGTAGAAGAGGGTGGAGAGACCGCCGACCACGCAGAACCCGACGAGCTGGCGGGCCAGCCCCTTGGGCACGTCCTGGATGTCGCGGTCGCGCGGGTCGTCGCCGAAGGGCCGCGTGACGCGGTCGAGCGGCAGCGAACCGGAGGCCAGGGCCTTGCCCACGCGCCACACTCCCTTCAGGTCCTCGGTCGCCGTCTTGACGATGTGGACGGTCGAGTTCGGGTCGTCGACCCAGTCGACCGGCACCTCGTGGATACGGAGTCCGGCACGTTCGGCCAGCACCAGCATCTCGGTGTCGAAGAACCAGCCGGTGTCCTCGACGAGCGGCAGCAGCGCCTGGGCCACATCACGCCGGATCGCCTTGAATCCGCACTGGGCGTCGGAGAAGCGGGCCTGCAGCGAGCCGCGCAGGATCAGGTTGTAGGTCCGGCTGATGAACTCGCGCTTGGCGCCACGCACGACACGCGACGAGCGGGCCAGCCGGGATCCGATCGCCAGGTCGGAGTGACCGGAGATCAGCGGCGCCACCAGGGGGAGCAGCGCGTTGAGGTCGGTGGAGAGGTCGACGTCCATGTAGGCGAGGATCGGCGCGTCCGAGGCGGACCAGACGGTGCGCAGTGCTCGACCGCGCCCCTTCTGCTCCAGCCGGAACGATGTGACCTCCGGGATGTCCGACTCCAGCCGCGCGGCCACCTGAGGGGTGGTGTCGATCGACGCGTTGTCCGCGATGGTGATGCGGAACGCGTACGGGAACGTGCGCTTGAGGTGCTCGTGCAGTCTGAGCACACATGGCTGGAGGTCCTTCTCCTCGTTGTAGACGGGGATCACTACGTCCAGGACAGGCGTACCGGCGTCTCCGGCCGGGAGGTGCTCCCGCGCCGGCAGGGTGCCGGGAGAAGTGTCGGTTCGCATGGAACCGACTCTCCTCAAGCGCCCTGTTGCACCCATGTGGTGGCACTGTGCTGTGCCTGTGAGTGCGATTGCCAATTCGTTTCGGGGGCGGGCATGGGCACAGCGGGTGCCAGCGCGGGCAGATGCACGGTGAACACAGTGCGTCCGGGAACGCTGTCCACGGTGACGGCTCCGCCGTGTGCGGTGGCGACCGCCTGCACGATGGCGAGGCCCAGACCCGTCGATCCCGTGGAGCGGGAACGCGCCGAGTCGCCGCGTGCGAACCGCTCGAAGACATGCGGCAGCAAATCGGGCGGGATGCCCTGGCCGTTGTCCTCGACGTCCACGCACATCCACGGCCCGCGCCGCTGTACGCGTGCGGTGATCGTCGTACCGGGCGGTGTGTGCTTGCGGGCGTTGCCCAGCAGGTTGATGAGCACCTGCTGGATACGGGCCGCGTCCGCCGACACGAGGGCCGGTTCGTCGGGCAGGTCGAGCCGCCAGTTGTGGTCCATGCCGGCCGCGCGCGAGTCGCTGATGGTGTCCACGACGAGCGGGATGAGGTCGGTCTGGTCGAACTGCAGCGGTCTGCCCGCGTCGAGCCGGGCGAGGAGCAGCAGATCCTCGACGAGGAGGGTCATACGGCCCGCCTCGGACTCGATTCTTCCCAGGGCGTGCTTGGTGTCGGGCCCGGTCTGTTCGCGCCCCCGCCGGGTCAGCTCCGCGTAACCGCGGATGGAGGCGAGGGGCGTCCGCAGCTCATGACTGGCGTCCGCGACGAACTGCCGTACCCGCATCTCGCTCTGCTGTCTTGCATGCAGGGCGCCGTGGACGTGGTCGAGCATCCGGTTGAGCGCGGCTCCGACCTGGCCGACCTCGGTGTACGGGTCGGTCTCGGACTCGGGGACACGTTCGTTGAGGGTGACCTCGCCGGTGTGGAGCGGGAGTTCGGAGACCCGGGTGGCGGTGGAGGCCACGCGGCGGAGGGGGCGGGTGGCGATGCCGACCAGTACGTAGCCCGCGATACCGGCGGCAACCAGGCCGGCGGCGGTGACGCTGAGCTCGACGAGGATGAGGGTGTTGACGGTGTTGTCGACGTCCGTGGTCGGCAGGGCGACGTAGAAGCCCTCGGTCTTGTTGTCGGGGACCGAGGCGTACTTGACCAGGTAGTCCCCGAGACCCGGGATGGTCACGGTGTGCGAATTGCCGTCCTTCGACACGGACGCGAGGGCCTGCTTCTGCGCCGTGTTGAGAGCCGGGGTGGCCATCCCGTTGCCCACGCCGGAACTGTCGGTCTTCGGCAGGCTGTAGGACGCGGTGACGATCGCGCCCTTCTTCACATAGGCGGCGACGGCCTTCTCCTGCGACGGACCACTGCTGGTGAGGACCCTCTTGACCTTGTTGGCCGGCGTCTGGGGGGGAACGGGATCGTCAGTCTTGGTAGAGGTGGAGGTGGACGAAGGGGCCGAGGAAGTGGAGGACGAGCCGTTCGGGTTCACCAGAGGTCCGGCATCCGGATTGCCCTGCGGACCGTGACCCACCGCACGGATGGCCGTGTCGGTCACCTTGCCCCTGAGCTGGTCGTACAGGTGGGACTGCAACGCGACAGTCGTCACGGTCCCGATCACCGCGCACACCACCGCGATCAGCGTCACGGACGCGACGACGAGCCGGGTCCGCAGGGTGCGCGGCTTACCCGCTCGTTTCTTCTGCGCACGCGGCCGTCGTCGCCCGCTCATGAGGCCGCGGGCTTGATCAGGTAACCGGCACCGCGCCGGGTGTGGATCATCGGCTCACGTCCCGCGTCGATCTTCCGGCGGAGGTACGAGATGTAGAGCTCGACCACATTGGCCTGCCCACCGAAGTCGTACGACCACACACGGTCGAGGATCTGCGCCTTGCTGAGTACACGCCGGGGATTACGCATCAGGAAGCGCAACAGCTCAAACTCGGTCGCGGTGAGGTGGATGCCCTCACCGGCCCGCGACACCTCGTGGCTGTCCTCGTCGAGGGTGAGGTCACCCACGACCAGCACGGAGTCCGAGCGGCGGTCGGCGGCACCGGAGCGGCGGATCAGTCCACGCAGCCGGGCGACGACCTCTTCGAGGCTGAACGGCTTGGTGACGTAGTCGTCGCCACCGGCGGTGAGCCCGGCGATACGGTCCTCGACGGCGTCCTTCGCCGTCAGGAACAGCACCGGGACATCCGGCAGCTCTCTGCGCATCCGACCGAGAACGGTCAGGCCGTCCATGTCCGGCAGCATCATGTCGAGGACGACGGCGTCGGGCCGGAACTCGCGCGCGGTCTGGATCGCGCCGGTTCCGTCACCCGCGCTTCTGATCTGCCAGCCCTCGTATCGGAGGGCCATGGACAGCAGCTCGGTGATCGACAGCTCGTCGTCCACCACAAGCACTCGGACGGGGCTCCCGTCCGGCCTCAGCAGTTCGGTGCGCCCCTGGGGCGAGGTCGTGGTCATAGTGGACACCTTGTCGGGGTCCCCTAAGAACACGCTTTCCGGAGTCTGTGATTTTCCTGAGAAATGCACAGGCGCCTCTCAGGGAACACCTTGGAAGCGCTTGCCCAACGCTCATCCGGAGGTCATGAAGCCGTGCGCGCCCTGCACAACCGCCTCCCCCTCCCCTCCATTCGCACACTCTCCCCGCATTCCCCATACCGGCCGTACTCTCAGCTCCCCCTCACGGTCCGAACAGCCGCGCCCCGTTGTCATGGCAGACCGCCCGCAGCCAGTCCTCCCCCAGGTCCAGCCGCTCCAGGGCGTGCAGCTGGTGAACATACGGATACGGAATGTTCGGGAAGTCGCTGCCCAGGAGCACGCGGTCGCCGAGCGCGGCCAGCCGGGGGAGTGCGCGGGGCGGGAAGGGCGCGAAGCGTTCGCTGAAGTCGGTGAACGCCATCGTCGTGTCCAGCCGCACCTCCCCGTACCGTTCGGCCAGGTCCAGGAAGTCCTCGTACTCCGGCATCCCCATGTGCGCGAGGACTAGTCGCAGCCGGGGGTGGCGGGCCAGTACCCGTGCGATCGGCTCGGGTCCGGTGTGCTTGCCGGGTGCGGGACCCGACCCGCAGTGGATGACGACGGGCGTCCCGCTCTCGGCGAGCAACCCCCAAGCCGGGTCGAGGAGTTCATCGGCCGGGTCGTACGCACCCACCTGCACATGCGCCTTGAACACCCGCGCGCCGGCATCGAGGGCTCGCCGCACGTAGTCCTCGACTCCCGGCTCCGGGAAGAGGGTCGAGGTGTGCAGACAGTCGGGCGTGCGCGCGGCGAAGTCGACGGCCCAGCCGTTGAGCCACTCGGCCATCCCGGGCTTGTGCGGGTAGAGCATGGCGGTGAAAGCGCGTACTCCGAACTCCCTTATCAGCGCGACCCGTTCCGCCTCCTCCTTCCGGTACGTGATCGGCCACTCCAGCGCTCCGCCGGTCGCCGGCCCGAGCGCGTCGAAGTAGTCCCAGACCTTGCGCAGCACCCGCTCGGGCATGAAGTGGGTGTGCACGTCGACGAGCCCGGGGAGCCCGAGCCGCCGCCAGAACGCCCGGACTTCGGCCACTTCGGCCACTTCGGCCACTTCGGCCACTTCGGCTGCCGGCTCCTGCCTCTCCTCCAACTCCGCCTCCTTCTCAGTCATGCGCACACTCGAACCCGCGACTCTTGGCCAGCACGTCAGAAGACTTCAGAACAACCCCTCCTGCACCACCGGCGCCTCCCGCCTGAACTCCCGTACCGGCACGGTGAATCCACCCGTCTCACCCCTGTCACCCCCGGAGGAACCGGCGGGGATCAGCTCCCACCCCGTCATCAGCCGCGTGTCCAGCACGACCACCCCCCGCCCGGTCGCGAGGTGGAGGTCCGGTCCCGCCACCGCGACGACCTCCCCGCTCACCACCCCGCCCGCGACCAGCCCGCTCACCTCACCGACGGCGGCCGGGAGTCCCGCGAGGCCGAAGACGTCGACGTGGTCCACGGGTCGGTACGGCTCGCGGTGGAGCGAGTCCGGCCATTCGCGCAGCGCGAGGGCCCGTGCGTGCAGCTCGGCGATCTCGGCGGCCCGCTCCTCGGCGGACCCCGGCAACGCGGACCGTACGGCGCGCTTCTCGCCGTAGGGAATCCGGTCCGGCACCCGGAGGGCGGCGCGCAGCAACTCCTCCGAGCGGCGGGCCGCCATCAGCGGGCCGAGGCCGAGCCAGCTGAAGCAGACGGCACCCTGCTCAAGCAGCCGCGCCGAGCCGCGCTCTTCGGCGGTGATGCCGACCTTGAGCAGGCCGGGACCGAACCAGGCCAGATATACGTGGTACGGCCGCGGATCGTCCGCGATCGTGTCGGCGGCCACCGAGTGCGCCCGGTCCAACCGCGCGCACTCCTCGCACCGCGCCCCCGTACTCCGCTCCGGCACGGCAGCCCGCACCGGACAGGCATTCCCCCGCACCCCCACGCATGTCCGCCCGCCCCCTTCCGCGACCTCGAAGGCCACCCGCTTCCCCCGGGGCAACGGGCTCCCACGCCCGCCGTCCCACTTCAGCTCAGGAGCACCCGCCGCCCACCGCAGCCCCGAGCACTTCCATGTCTGCGATGTTTGTGGTGCCCGCGATCCCCGTGCTGTCTGTGCCATCGCTCACGAGATTAGACGGCGGCACTGACAACGGCGTCAGCGCGCGGTTTCACCGACCGGAGCCGACTCCCGGTACGCGACCGCGCGCTCCTCGGCCGTGTACTCCTCCGCCGCCCGCCCCCGCCCCGCCAACCGACACCCGACACACCCGGCATGCCCCGCGCGCGCCAGCGGATCCCGCACCCGCATCCCCCACTGCGCCCGGTCCCGCCGCCCGGGCGGCTTGCCCCACCCGGTGAGATGGAGCGCCCAGGTGACCAGCACGCTCACCGCGACGATCCCCAGCCCGCCGCCGATCAGCGGGGCGGAGACCACGCACACTCCCACCCCGGCGACGGTCGTACCGACGGTCGCGATACCGACTCCGGTCCAACCCGCGACCGTATGCCCCTCGTCATACTGATGTGCGCTCATGTGCGGCCTCCCTCAGCAGATCTCCGACCTTATTACCTCACTTGCTAAGAAGTTTAGACTAGAAACCCCTCACCAGCTAAGGCAATAACCATGCACGCCAAGCCTCGCCCCGCCGCCACCCCGGCCCAGGCGCTGGACGCGATGGACAACCTCATCGCCACCGCCCAGCTCGGCCAGCAGGAAATGGCCGAGCGGCTGGGCCTGAACGTCACCGATCTCGTCTGTTTCGCCTACGTCATCAAGTCCGGCGAGCACCTCCTCACCGCGGGCGACCTCGCCGCACACGTCCACGTCACGACGGGCGCGGTGACCGGCATCCTCAACCGCCTGGAGCGCGCCGGTTTCATCACCCGCGCCCCCGACCCGACCGACCGCCGCCGCGTCCGCGTGGCCCCGGTACCGGCGGCGGTGACCCGGGTCGTCGCCCTCTACGGCCCCTACTACGAGCGCCTCGACGCCCAGTTCGCCGAGTACTCCCCCGCCGAGATCGCCGTACTGAACGACTGGTTCACGCGGACGTCGGCGCTGGCGCAGGGCTACATGGAGGAACTCCGGGCGCGGGAAAAGCAGGACAGGGGGTAGTGAACTGCTCCAGATTAGGTGAACTCTAGTGTGTATTGGCGCCTTTGAGTGGGCGTTACGATCGCTGTATGAACCTCAAGGAGTGGGCGAAAGCGAACGGTGTGCATCCGCATACCGCGTACCGCTGGTTCCGCGAGGGCACGTTGCCGGTCCCCGCCGAGCGTGTGGGGCCGCGCACGATCTTGGTGAACATCGAGGCGAACTCGTCACCGGCTGTGACTGGTGGTGTGGGTCTGTATGCCCGTGTTTCCTCCCACGGCCAGAAGGCCGACCTGGAACGTCAGGCGGCCCGGCTGTCGGAGTGGGCGGCTGAGGCCGGTCACCGGGTGGTGCGGATCGAATCCGAGATCGCCTCGGGTGTGAACGGCGGCCGTACGAAGGCCCGTCGCATGCTGGCCGACCCGGCGGTGACCACCGTGGTGGTGGAGCACAAAGACCGGCTCGGCCGGATGAACGTCGAGTTGGTCGAGGCCGCACTGTCCGCGACCGGACGCCGCCTGGTCGTCCTGGACGAAGGCGAAGCCGATGACGACCTGGTGCAGGACATCGTGGATGTCCTGACCTCGTTCTGTGCCCGCCTGTACGGGCGCCCGTCCGCGAAGAACCGGGCGAAGAAGGCTCTTGAGGCGGCTGCCGCCGATGACTGAGCCGAAGAAGCAGCCGCGTTCGATCGACGCGCCGTTCGTCGCCCTCGGTCCGTCCGGTGTCGCGATACGCGACCGCCTCAAGCACCTCACACCCGAGGACGAGAAGGTGCTGCGCCTGGTCGGCGAGCATCTCGGCTCCCTGGCATCCCGCGACCTGGCGGCCCGCTGCCTGGACGCGGGCGGCCACTCCACCGATACGTGGGCGGCCCGTAAGCAGGGCCTGACGGCCGCCTCGTCGTCCCGGTGGGCCGGGTCGATCACGAAGGCCAGCCACGATCAGTGGGCGCTCTCGCGCCACTGCCAGCTCGCGCACATCCAAGGCCTTGAGGCCGGCGTGCGCACGCTGATGCACCGCCTGTCCCTCCCGCTCGGGGAGAAGGGCACCAAACGCGCTGCGGGCGGCTACCGTTCCAAGGCCGAGTGGTTCCAGAAGTCGCGGCGTCTGCAGGTTCTCCAGCACCGCCTCGACACCGCCCGTGCTGAGCGTGAAGCCGGTGTCGTGCACGTCGTGCGCGGCGGCCGGAAGCTGCTGAACACCCGGCACAACCTCCAAGCGGCCCAGCTCACCGAGGCCGAGTGGCGCAAACACTGGGAAGCGGAGCGCTGGTTCCTCGCCGCCGACGGCGAGTCCGGGAAGCGGTTCGGGAACGAGACGATCCGCATCACCCCGGACGGCGAGGTCTCCCTCAAGCTGCCCGCGCCGCTCGCGCACCTGGCGAACGACAAGCACGGCCGGTATGCCCTGGCCTCGAAGATCGCGTTCGCGCACCGGGGCCAGGAGTGGACCGACCGCATCTCGGCGAATCGGGCGGTGGCCTACCGCATCCACGTCGACGTGGAACGCGACCGCTGGTACCTCACCGCGTCCTGGCAACGCCCCGTCGTCCAGACGGTCCCGCTGGAGACCGCACGGGCCAAGGGCATGATCGGCGTGGACACCAACGCCGACCACTTCGCCGCCTACCGGCTCGACCCGCACGGCAACCCGGTCGGCGACCCCAAGCAGTTCTTCTACGACCTGTCGGGCACCGCCCCGCATCGCGACGCGCAGATCCGGCACGCCATCACCCAAGTCCTGCACTGGGCCAAGGCCTGCGGTGTCGCCGCCATCGCGATCGAGGACCTTGACTTCACCGCCGAGAAGACCCGCGAGAAGCACGGCCGGCGCAAAAGGTTCCGGCAGCTCATCTCCGGCATCCCCACCGGCAAGCTCAACGCCCGCCTCGTCTCGATGGCCGCAGAGATGGACCTGTCCATCGTGGCCGTGGACCCGGCCTACACCTCCATGTGGGGCGGCCAGCACTGGCGCAAGCCGCTGACCACCTCACGCCGCAAGATGTCCCGTCACGATGCCGCAGGTATCGCGATCGGGCGACGCGCCCTCGGTCACCCGATCCGGCGACGGACGGCACCGCCCCGCGACGACCAGAGTGATCGTCGCGGGCATCGGACCGTCCAGGCCGGACCATGTGCCCGAGGGCGTGAGGAAACCCGCCCACCCGTCACGGAGCGTGCACACGATGCACGCCGCCGACCGGGTCACCAAAAGGGAACGCGGGAGACCAGCGCATCCAAAACCGTTCGGGATGCACGCAGTGCCGGGCAGTGGGCCCAACACTCACTCCCGCTCACTGATCAGGAACGGTAAACCCGACCCCGTAGGTACAGCCCACTCCACCAACCGTCCGGGAGACCACTCCATCGTGCCCGGAGCCGTACGACGACATCGTTGACCACAGCCGGGGACAGAGATCCGGCGCAGGCCCAACGGCCGCCGTACGGAGGGAAATCCCATGAAGCCCGGCGCGTTCGCATCGTTCGTCAGGTTCGTGGTGTGCGGCGGCGGGGTCGGGGTGCTGTCCAGCGCGGCGGTACCGCTGCTGGCCGCGCTGATGCCGTGGGCGGCGGCGAACGCGCTGATCACGGTCGCCTCGACCGTCCTCTGCACCGAGTTGCACGCCCTGTTCACCTTCAGCACCGGCCGTCGTCCCGGCCTGCGCGAGCACTGGCAGTCGGCGGGTTCGGCCACGGCGGCCTACGCGGCGACGTCCGCGGCGATCCTCATCCTCCACACCGTCCAGTCCTCCCCCACGATGCTCACCGAACAGCTCGTCTACCTCAGCGCCTCCGGCCTCGCCGGCATCGGCCGCTTCCTGGTCCTCCGCCTGTTCGTCTTCGCCGACCGCGGCGCCTCGGCTCCGGTCGCGATCGCGGTACGGCCGACCGTGGCAGCACCCGCGTTCAGCGCGGCCGCGTGAGCGCCCCACGCCTCAACAGCCCTGCGCACCAACGGAAATGCCCGTCACCGCCGTCCGAGCCCGAGGCGAACAGGTCGTAGGTCGCCAGCGCATAGGCACGCTGATAGAGGACGAGCGTGTCCGGCGCGTACCCGAACTCCGCCGCGAACAGCCGGGTGAGGGCGACGGTGTGCGGCTCCGCGTACGGCCCGTACATGTCCCACACGGCGGCTGCCACGGCGGCCTCGAAGGCCGGGTCACCGGCGGTGGTGAAGAACCCGAAGTCGAGTACGGCCGTAGGGGCGCCCGTGTCGTCGACGTGGATGTTGGGCGGCACGAGATCACCGTGCACGACACTGACCGGGCCGCCCTCCGGCAGTGCCCGCAGGGCGTCCACGGTCCGGCGCACGATGCCCGCGAGGTCGGGGACGTGAGCGGCGAGCAGGTCACCATGGCGATGGACGGCACGCCGGACGAGGTCGGCGAGCGCGTCGGGAAAGCGGGCGTGACCTTCCCAGAGCGGCCGGTCGTCGCCCTGCACGGTGAGCCGCCGCATGGCCTCGGTACCGGGCACGGCGGCCAGCCCGCGCAACACCGTCAGCAGGGCGTCGGTCTCCCGCCCGGCCAACTCCCGCCCCGGCGCCACGACCGCCGAGTCGGCCCGCAACGGGACTCCGGCCAACTCCCGTTCGTAGGTGACCAGTACGCCCTCGCGCTCCTCGACGTCGAGGATCTCCGGCGTGGCGAAGGGCAACGACTGCGCCACCCGCGCGATGTCCTCGTAGACCCGCCGCATGAGCTCCACCCCGACCGGCCGCCGCCCGCTCCACACCTTGCCGACGATCCCGTCCCCGAGCCGGTAGACGGCGCCCTCGACACCCGCGGCGAGCGGCCGGGCGTCTCCGTGACCGCGCTCCGCGAAGTACTGGATCCAGTGGGCGGTGTGCTCCTGGCGGTGGGTGACCATGGCTTGGCCGGACCCCCTCGGGGTGTCAATGGGTGTGCGGGGCAGGGTCGTTCGCGAGGTGGGACTCCCGTTGGCGCCAGCTGCCCGGGGGTTCGCCGTGGTGGCGGGTGAAGGCCGCTGCGAAGGCGTAGGGGGAGCCGTAGCCGACCGTGCGGGAGATGGCGGTGAGAGTGAGGTCGCCGGTGCGGAGGTGGTCGCGGGCCAGGGCCATCCGCCAGTCGGTCAGGTACTGCATCGGGGTCTGGCCGAGGGCCTCGCGGAAGGTGCGGGCGAAGGCCGCTCGCGACAGGCCGCTGATCGCGGCGAGTTCGGGGACCGTCCAGGGGTGGCCGGCGTTCTCGTGGACGGCCTGGAGCGCGGCGTTGAGGCGGGGGTCCGCGCAAGCCCGGTACCAGCGGGGCGCGTTGGGGCTGTGCCGGAAGTCGTTGCGGATGGCGAGCACGAGGAGGACGTCCAGGAGGCGGTCCAGGACCGTGGGCCCGCCCGGTTCGCCCGGCGCCGGTGTCGCCAACTCGTGGGAGAGCAGGCCGATCACGTCCCGCAACGGATCCCCGACCGCCGCCGACAGCGTCAGCACCTGCGGCAGCGCCTCCAGCAGCCCGGCGCCGATGTCCCCCGAGAAACGGTAGGCACCGCACAGGAACACCGTCGCCCGCGGATCCTCCGAACTCCCGCCCCGGGCATGCCTGTTCCGGAACTCCGCCGGTTCGAGGCAGTCCGCGCCCGGCGCGTGCCCGATGTGGTGATCGGGGCCGCCCCGGACGAGCGTCACCTCACCGGGTACGAGTTCCACCGCGTCGCCGGGGTCCTCCAGCCACAGCCAGCCCCGGCCCCGTACGACGGTGTGCACGGCCAGCTGGATCGACCCGGCCAGCCGCAGTCCCCACGGCGGCTCGGCCACCGTCCGCGCGAAGACGGCACCGGAAGCGCGGGCCCGCGCGAGGCGATCGTGCAGTATGTCCACCCGATCAGTATCCGCCGGGCGGCCCCGATGAGGGTTCCTTCGAGCGTCTGACGCAATGAATCGAGCGATTCACGCATTGATCCGCTCGCACCGCGCTCCCACGATGGAGCCATGACTGGATCACCACCCACCACCCTCGTCCTCGGCGGCACCGGCCGCACCGGCTCCCTCGTGGCCCGCCAACTCCCCGAACGAGGACTGTCCGCCCGCACCGCCGCCCGCCACGGCGCCGACGTCCGCTTCGACTGGGACGACCCGACCACCCACCCCGCCGCCCTCGACGGCGCCGACCGCCTCTACCTCGTCACACCCGTCCTGCGGATCTCCTACGCCGACCAGGTCGCCGCCTTCCTCGACCTCGCCGTGGCCGCGGGGGTACGTCACGTCACCTACCTCAGCACCTACGGCGGCCAACTGGCGCCCCCGGACGTCGACATCAGGGCCGTGGAGGACGATCTCGCCGCCCGGGACACCCTCACGCACGCGATCCTGCGCCCGGCCTGGGTGATGCAGAACTTCAGCGACGCGCATCTGCCGGTCGTCGACGGAGTGATCACGGTGCCTACCGGCGGCGGTACGGAAGCCTTCGTCGACGCGGGCGACATCGCCGCCGTCGCGGTGGAGACCCTGCTCGCGCCCGAGGCCCACGCCGGGGCGGAGTACGCGCCCACCGGACCGCGGGCCCTCACCGTCGCCGAGGTCGCCGACACCATCGCCGCGGTGACCGGCCGCCCGGTCGCCCACCAGGACATCGACCCCGAGGCATGGATCGGCGGCGCGGTCGCGGCCGGGCTCGTCCCCGCCGACTACGCGGTGATGCTCCGCCGGCTGACCGGCGCCATCGTCTCCGGCAACGGCTCCACGCCCAACGCCGACATCGAGAAGGTCACCGGCCGACCGGCGACCACCTTCGACGACTTCGCGCGGCGCAACGCCGGTGCCTGGGCCGCACCGGTGGTGGCGGTGAAGTGACCATGCCGGTGAAGGACTTCGGGGACTTCGCGGCGCTCGATCCGTTCTTCCGGATCGTCCAGGAGGGGCTGGCCGGCCTCGTCGACGGTGATCACTTCTTCGAGCTCCTGGCCGAGGACGTGGTCTTCGAGTACGTCGTCTCCGTGCCCGGATATCCACGCCGCATCCAGGGACGCGCGGCGGTGGCCGACCTGTACCGCGGCTACGGCGACGTCATGGTCCTGCGCGGCGCGGACGGACTGGCCGTCCACCGGGACTCCGGGACGTCAGTGGTCGTACTCGAGTACGCGGTGCACGGACGGGCCGTCCGGACCGGGCGTGCCTACGACAACCACTTCGTCTCCGTGATCACCGTCAGGAACCGCGAAGTGACGCACTGGCGGGACTACTTGGACCCCGTCGCCGTCTTCCGGGCCGTCGGATGGCCGGCGAAGGAGCACTGAAAACCGCTGAAGGTGCTGAGGTACTGGCTGAGGTACTGAAGATGCAGAGGGCGCTGAAGGCATGGCGGAGGAACCGCCGAGGAACTGGCACCGGCGCCGGCACATGGTTGACGGGCTTCGCCGGACAGTGCCCGTGGAAGCCCAGCCCGCCCTGACTAGCCCGCCCTGCGGAAGGCCTCGTCCATGTCCGAGAAGGACTGTCCGTCGTCGAACGGCAGCGTCTCGTCCTCCCCGAAGTCCGGGGCCTGGAAGGGGTTCGTCGCCGGAGGGGGCGATCCCGCGTTCGACTGGCGGGTCGCCCCTTCCGGGGCGGAGAACAACGAGGTCAGTTCGATGAGAGGTCTCCCGTTCGTTACAGGCCGCTGGGACCTGGTGTGCCGTGACCGGGCACGGCGGTCCTACAGCTTGCTCATCTTGGCGTACGGACTCAGGATGCGCTCCTGAACCGACCCGAAGTCGACGAGCACCGCGATTCCGTCCTCGATGCCGATGACCCGGCCGAGGCCGTACATGTCGTGTGTGACCTGGTCGCCCACGGCGAACTGCTTGGGTGCCGCCGCGGCTGGGGCCTTGAAGGGACTGGTGGGCAAATAGCGCTTCGGTGCAGCTGGCTTTGTCATTGACTCCAGTATGGGCCTAGACACGCCACTCGCTGAGGCCGTCCACATCGCTTGTTCATCACAGATCGACCAACCGGGAACCACTTCGCCGCCCCGGACGTACCCCTCACGCCCCTGACCTGGCCGTTCCTGGGCCGACCCCGGAACCGCCCGAAACCTCCGCCGGCCTTCGAAACACAGGCTTCGAAACAACGGACGCCGGGGCACACGCGAGAGGCCCCGGATCACTCCGGGGCCTCTCGTCAGATGTGCACTCGGCAGGATTCGAACCTGCAACCTTCTGATCCGTAGTCAGATGCTCTATCCGTTAAGCTACGAGTGCTTGTTTTCTCTTGTTTTCCTTCGCCGTTCCCTGCCCTTCCGGGCCGCTCGCGGCGACAGGAAGAACATTACATGACTGCCGCCGCCATGTGAAATCCGTTAGCCATACCCCTTTTGAGCTGCGAAAACAGCCTGAGAACAGCTTCGCGGACACGCCCGGGAACGACCGAAGCCCCAGTCGCGTGGACCGGGGCTTCGGTGAGGTGCGGAGGCGGAGGGATTTGAACCCTCGATGGGATTTGCGTCCCAAACCGCATTAGCAGTGCGGCGCCATAGACCGGACTAGGCGACGCCTCCAGCACAACCACCCGCGCGAGCGCGGAAGGTGCGTGCAGATGATGACACAGACGAGCGCGGTGTCACCAATCGCCTCCCACGGTACTAGGCAGGCGGGCCGCAGGGCAAAGCCGTTGTCGCCGGCCGCCGTGTCCGCAACGTCCGGGGGCGGTGGGCGTTAGTCAGGTCATGTCCCAGGTCAGCCGTCTCCACCGCCCGCTCCGTCCGCTCCGTCTCCTCCTGGTCGCCGCCGCGTCCGCCGCCGGCGTCGGCTCGCTGGCCGCGGTGCCCGCCACCGCGTCGCCCGGCACGCTCCACACCCTCGCACCACCGCCCGTCCGTGACGAGGACCGGTCCGGCGGCGACCATCTCACCGTCACCGTCCGGCACGCGGGCGGCTCGGCCGACGGGACGCGCGAGCTGTACTGCCACCCCGGCGGCGGCACCCACCCGGACGTGACCGGCGCCTGCGCGGCCGTCGGCCGCAACACCCAGTGGGGGAAGGACCCCTTCGCACCGGTGCCCCCGGACAGCATCTGCACGATGATCTACGGCGGCCCCGCCACCGCCCATGTCACCGGCACCTGGGCCGGACGGCCCGTCGACACGACGTACGACCGGAGCAACGGCTGCGAGATCTCCCGCTGGAACGGGATGGTCCCGCTGCTGCCCGAACTCGGCCGTGGCCGCTGAAGGATCCCGGCCGAGGTCGCTGGAGGATCTGTGCCGTAACCACTGAAGACGGCAGGTATGGGTGCTCGGTCACACGTTCTACGTCACTTCGGCGTGCGACCTCCCTCTCATCTCACTCCGCGAGCACAAGGAGTGCCCTTAGACTCCCTCGCGTGACACGTCGCGGGCCGGTTGGCAAGATGGCCTACGCGGTCGGCAAGGTGCGGTAACAGGGAGGAAGCGTCTCGTGAGCAGCAGGCCATCCCGAGGCGCTGCTCGCCTCGCAGCCATACTCGACGCGCTCCCGGACGCGTTGGTACTGGTCAACGCCAACGGGACCGTCGTCAACGCGAACACCATCGCGCTCGAGGCCTTCGAGGCGCCGGGCACCGCGCTCGTCGGGCGTGGACTGCTGGACCTGCTGCCGGAGTTCGACTCCCGGCTCATCCCGGGTTCCATGCGGCGCCCCGACTCGATGGACCCGCGCGGCCGGACCAAGCCGACCCGCATGATCGCCCGCCGCACCGACGGCTCCGAGTTCCCCGTCGAGGTCACCAGCGCCAACCTCGAGGACGGCCAGCAGGCCTACGACGGCTACGGCTACACCTCCGACGAGCTGCTGATGCTCGTCGTGCGCGACCTCTCCGGGACCGTGGACACCGAGGCCGAGCTGGCCCGTTCGCAGCGGCAGACCGAGATGATCCTGCGCGCGGCGGCCGAGGGCGTCGTGGGGACGGACACGGACGGGCGGGTCGTGCTCGTCAATCCGGCCGCCGCCCAGATCCTCGGCTACCGCGCCAGCGACCTCGGCGGCAAGGAACTGCACACCCTCGTCCTGCACTCGCGCGCGGACGGCTCCCCCTTCCCGTACGCGGAGTCGCCGCTCGCCGACACGCTGCGCTCCGGGCGCAAGCACCGGGTGCGCGGGCAGGTGCTGTTCGCCAAGAACGGGGACCGGGTCTCCGTCGACCTCACCACCGCGCCCGTGCGCGACGGCGATCAACTCGTCGGCGCCGTGATGACCTTCACCGACCGGCGGCCCTACGACTCGCTCGCCGAGGAGAAGGACGCGGCCGACAAGGAGCACCGGGACCAGCTGGAGCGCATCGACGAGGAGCACGCCTCCGAGCTGACCTCGCTGCGCCAGAAGCACATCACCGAGATCGAGGAACTCCAGGAGCAGCACGAGGAGGAACTCGCCGCGAACGAGGAGCGGTACGCGGCGCTCGGGGAGCGGGAGAAGGACCGGTTCGAGGAACTGGCCGGACGGCACGAGCAACTCCTCACGCTGCTCGGGCGGTCGTTGCGCGGGCCCCTGGACGAACTGCGCCGGGAACTGGCCGCGTTGGCCGCCGATGACGCGGGCCAGCTGTGGCCCGAGGCCAACCAGGTGCTCCATCACCTCTCGGCGGGCTACTCGCGCATCACGCAGCTCATCGACAACGTGCTCGGCTACCAGCGGCTGGAGACCGGCGCCGACGACCTCTCGCGTACGAAAGTGATGCTGGACGCCGTGGTCGCGGCCGGTGTCGACGGGGCCGTGGAACTGATCGGGCCCGGGCGGGTGCAGTTCGCCGTGCACGCGCCGCCCATCGAGGCCGAGGTCGACCCCGTTCTCCTCGCGACCGCGCTCGCGCACCTCGTCGCGGATGTCGCGGGCGTCGACGCGACCGGCAACTCGCCCGCGTCCGTGGGCGGTTATATGGACAACACGGTCGTCGTGGCGGCGGCACAGCGCGGTGAGGTCGTACGGATCGAGGTGCGCGGGCCGTACGCCGGGGGAGACCCGGTGCACGAGCCGATCGTGCGCGGGATCGTGCGGGCGCACGGCGGTGTGCTCCAGACGCACGACGTGCCGGGCATGAGCGGCAGCGCGTATGTCCTGGAGGTGCCCATCGGGGGCGGAGCCGGTGCGGTAGCCGCTCCGGCCGCGACCGGTGGCGGCGCCGAACTCGCCCTGCCCGAGCCCGCCTCGGCCAGCAACGGACGTCGGCGGGCCCGGCGGTCCTCCGTGGACGCGTTCCTGGAGAGCGAGGTGCCGGGGTCCGATGACTCCGGTGACTCCGGTGACTCCGGTGGCGAGGCCGCGGTGCCTACCGGGCGGCGCAGGAGGCGGGCGGGCGATGAGTCCGCGGCGGTCGCGGTGGCCGGTGAAGCGGGCGGCGAGGGTGCGTCCAGTGGCACCGGGCGGCGGCGCGGACGGGCGGCCGACGGTGATTCCGCGGACGGTTCCCCAGGTGTGTCCGGGGGTGTGTCCGGGGGTGTCTCCGAGGGCGCTGTGATGACGGCGGCGGAGCATGCCGCTGGAACTGCCGCTTCCGGTACGGGACTTGGTGGCACCGTGTCGCCGCGAGGTGTGCCGGTGGGCGGTGAACGGCAGGCGCTGCCGGCCGCGTTGCCCGCGAGCGGCTCCGCCGATGCCGCCGACGACTCCGACTCCGGTGGCGAGGACGGTCAGCCGACCGGGCGTCGGCGGCGGGCCCTGGCGGCTGCGGCCGAGCGGGCCGCGGCGCAGGAGGCGGGGGCGCGGACCGTGTTCGCGTTGCCGCCGGCCGAGGCGGATCGGACGCCGGAGGGCTCTGGGGCTACGGCTGGGGCTACGGCTGCGCAGGCTCCCGGGGTTCCGGTTGGGCCCGGGGTTCCCGTCGCGCCTGGGGTTCCGGTTGTGCCTGGGCAGGTTCCCGGGGGTGTTCCTGGTGGGGTTCCCGGTGGGCATCCCGGTGAGGACGGGCGGCACGATGCCGTTCCGGTCGATCAGTCCGAGGATCACACTCCGCCTCAGCCGCATCCCGCGAGCGCGCCGACCGGGCGGCGGCGACGGGCTGTTGCTCAGCCGCAGCCGCATCCTCAGGCGCAGGGCGCGGAGTCGGTGCCGGTGCAGGCCGGCGCCCCGGTTCAGGCCGGCGTCGAGGTGCAGGGACAGGGGCAGCCCGGTGCGGTGGTTCCGGCGCAGGGTACGGCCGGGCAGGGGCAGCAGGGGATTCCGGCGCAGGTCGGTGCGGGGCAGCAACAGGGCGTAGGACAGCAGGGAGTTGGGCAACCGGGCGCTGCTCAGGTGGTCGGGGGTCAGCCCGGTACCGCCATGCAGCTTGCTCCCGCGCAGAGTCTTCCCGCTCCGGGGCAGAACCCGGCGGGGCAGCCGTTGCCGGCCGAGGCGGTTCCCGGACAGGGGATCCCGGCGCAGGGCAACCCCGGGCAGGGCAACCTCGGGCAGGGCAACCTCGGTCAGCCGGTTTCGCCGCAAGGGATCCAGGGTCAGGCAGTGCAGGGGCAGGGACTTCCCGGCCGGCCGGTCTCACCTCAGGGAATCCCGGGCCAGGGAATCCAGGGCCAAGGAGCACCCGGTGTTCCCGGCCAGCCGATTCCGCCCCAGGGCATTCCCGGTCAGGCCGCGCCCGCTCAGGGGCAGCCCGTCTCCCCGCACGGCATCCCCGGTCAAGTCGCCCCGGTTCAGGGCCAGTCCGGTGGGCCGGTGCCGCCGCAGGCGCTGCCCGCCGCGCAGCCGAACCCGGCCGCGGGTGCGCCCGGCGCGGCTCCGGCGCCCGTACCGGCGAACGGCGCCGACCCCGCCGTAGCGCCGAACGCGGCACCGAACGCGCAGCCGAACCTCAACCCGAACCCGAATACGCCCGCGCCCGGTACTCCTGTCGCCGCGCGGGCCGCGCAGCCGTTGCCCGCTGAAGCCGGTGCCGCTGCCGTCGACCCCAACTCCACTCAGGGGCGGGCGATCAGTGTGCGGACGTTGGGGCAGGGGGTGCCGTTCACGCGGCAGGCCGCTCAGGTGCAGCAGCCGACCGCCACGCCTCCGCCGCATCAACCGGGCGGGCGGCGGCGGAAGTTGGGGACGCGGCCCGATTCCGGTACCCCCGGGGCGGCGCGTCAACATCCGCAGGGTGAGCAGCCGCAGCCCTCCATGGCCGGGCAGTCGCGGCTCGCGCAGATGACCGAGGGGGCCGGGCGGTCGTACGCCATAGGGGCACCGGACGAGAACGCCGCCGAAGGGCCGGAGCCGTTGGACGGGCCTGGTGGGGCCGTCGAGATCGCGGACACGCCCCGGCCGCAGCCGCTCGACGACGAGCTGCCCCCGGAGCCGCTCGACAATCCGCGTCGGCTGCTGGTCTGGCCCGCGCCGGACGTGACGACCACGCAGGCGCTGAGCGACCGCGGGTACCGGCCCGTCATCGTGCACTCGCGCGAGGAGGTCGACGCGCAGATCGCCGCGTTCCCGGCGGCGCTGTTCGTGGATCCGTTGACCGGGCCGATCACGCGGACGGCGCTTCAGTCGTTGCGGCAGGCGGCGGTGGCCGCCGAGGTGCCGGTGCTCGTGACCGCCGGGCTCGGCCAGGCCACGCGTGAGGCTGCCTACGGTGCCGATCCCGCCGTCCTGCTGAAGGCGCTCGCGCCTCGGGACAGTGAGCAGCATCCGCCGCGGGTGCTGTTGATCGAGGAGCACGCGGAGATCGCGCTGGCGCTGACCGCGACGTTGGAGCGGCGTGGGATGCAGGTGGCTCGGGCCGCGAGTGACGCCGATGCAGTGACTCTGGCTGGGCAGTTGAGGCCGAACCTCGTCGTCATGGATCTGTTGCAGGTGCACAAGCGGCGGGCCGGGATCGTCGACTGGCTGCGCGCGAACGGGCAGCTCAACCGCACCCCGCTCGTCGTGTACACGGCCGCGGTGGATCAGGCCGACCTGCCGCGGCTGGCCTCCGGTGAGACCGTGCTCTTCCTCGCCGAGCGGTCGACGAGTACCGAGGTTCAGTCGCGGATCGTGGATCTGCTGGCCCGGATCGGTACCAACTGACCCTCAACTATCGGTCGGGGGCGGCTACTTGGCGACCAGTCGCCGTGCCGCCTCCTTGATCGACTCGCGGAGGCGGTCGCGGTCCGTGTCGTCCGCGCCCACCAGGACGCGGCGCATCTGCGGTACGACGACACCCCAGT
The DNA here is from genome assembly GCF_045162825.1 of Streptomyces prunicolor. Taxonomy (NCBI): domain Bacteria; kingdom Bacillati; phylum Actinomycetota; class Actinomycetes; order Kitasatosporales; family Streptomycetaceae; genus Streptomyces; species Streptomyces prunicolor. The sequence continues at coordinate 5,345,214 of NZ_CP108676.1, forward strand.
TGGCCATCGCGACCAGCAGGAAGAGGAGGTCGCGGGCCGGGATCGCGTCGGTCACGACACCCCGGTCCTGGCCGTCCTGGAGGGCGGCGACCTTGAACGCGTAGTGCTGCTGGCGCTCGGTCTCGTCGGGGAGTTCGGCGGTGCCGTACTCCAGGCCCTCCCAGAAGAGGAGGCGGAGCACTTCGGGGTGGGCCTCGTGGTAGTCCATGAGGCGGTCGATCCAGCCCTCGATGTCGTCGGGGTCGACGGGGAGCTGCACGGCCAGGTCGAGCATGGACCTGCCGAGGACCTGCGTGAACAGCTCCGCCTTGTTGCCGAAGTAGGCGTAGATCAGCTGCTTGTTGGCCTTGGCCTCGGACGCGATGCGGTCGATGCGGGCGCCCGCGATGCCGTGCCGGGCGAACTCGGCGACCGCCGCCTCGAAGATCCGGGCCTTGGTGGCCTCGGGGTCTCTGACTCCCATGGGGCCAGCGTACTCGGCGGGCGGCGGTAACCAACTATTTGGTTGACAGGGAATTGCGGGGCGCTGCATGCTGTTCCAGCTTCCAACCAACCAGTTAGTTGCCAGAGCTGGCTCGAAGGAGTCCTACCGCTCATGTCCTCCGCAACCACAGCTCAGCCGGTGCAGGTCCCGACGGGAGCGCCGGTCCCCACGGCCGCCGACCGTCTCTTCCTCGTCCTCATCGCCGTCTGCACCGCGGTGACGGCCGCCAACATCTATCTCGCGGGCCCGCTGCTCCCCCTCATCGCCCACGACTTCGGCTCGACCCCGTCGGCGGTGGCCTGGATCGCCTCGGTCGCGCAGTTCGGCTACGCCACCGGCCTGCTCTTCTTCGCCCCGCTCGGCGACCGCGTGAACCGGCGTCCCCTGGTCGCCGCCCTCTCCGTGGCCACCACGGCGGCCCTGCTCGCCGGTGCCGCGGCCCCCGGGACCGCCGCCCTCGCGGTCGCCGTGTTCGTCGCCGCCGCCGCGACCGTCGTCCCGCAACTCCTCGTCCCGCTGGTCGCCGAACGCGCCCCCGCCCACCACCGCGCCCGCCATGTCGCGGCCGTCATAGCGGGCCTGTTCACCGGCATCGTGGCCGCGCGCGTCGTCGGCAGCCTGGTCGGCCAGGCCTACGGCTGGCGGGTCGTCTTCATCGGCTCGGCCGCCCTCACGCTCGTCCTCGGCCTCGCCACCGCGTACGTCCTCCCGTCCGAGAAGCGCCGCGGCTCCGGCCCGCTCTTCGCCGGCCTCGCGGCCCTGCCCGGCCTGGTCCGCAGCTCGCCCGACCTGTGGCGCGCGTGCCTGCGCCAGGCGGGGATGTTCGGCGCGTGGAGCGCCCTGTGGACGACCCTCGCCCTGCTCCTGACCGGCACGACCGGCGATTCCTACGGCTTCTCGACCGCAACCGCCGGGCTGTTCGGGCTCTTCGGGCTGGCGGCCAGCGCGGTGGCTCCGCTCGCGGGCGGGTTCGTCGACCGGTTCGGCGCGGGGAAGGTCGTACGGTCCGCGTATGCGCTCGCGGCCGTCTCCGTGCCGCTGTTCTGGCTGGGCGGGCACGTGCTGTGGGCGCTGTTCGTGGCCGCGATCGCCGTCCACGCGGCCCTGGTCGCCGCCCACGTCGCCAACCAGACCCTCGCCCTCACCACCACTTCCACCCCGGCGACCGCCAACACTGCCTACGTCGTCGCCGGCTTCACGGGCGGCGCGCTTGCCTCGGCGTTGGCGGGACCGGCGTTCAGCCACTGGGGCTGGGGCGGGGTGTGTGTGGTGGCGGGGGTGTGGCTGGTGATCGGGTGGGGTGCGACAGCTGTACGGCGGTGACGCCCTGCGCGGCGGCGGGATCTTCGAAGTGGCGCGGTGCGTGGGGCGCTCGGCGCGGGGGGGGGTATGGCGCGAAAGTGTGACACTCGACGGGAAAGTGTCACACTTCCGCGGGGAGGGTCCGCTCCGGCAGGGACGAACAGAGGCCGCACCGCTCACGTTCGAAGACCCGTCGTCGCGGGTGCGCGTCAGAGCTTGGTGACGTCCAGGTCACCGGCGGCGTACTGCCTGCGCAGCACCTTCTTGTCGAACTTGCCGACGCTCGTCTTCGGGACCGACTCGATGATCGTCCAGCGTTCGGGGAGCTGCCACTTGGCGATCTTGCCCTCGTCGGCGAGGAACGCGCGCAGGGAGGTGAAGTCCGCGGTGGAACCCTCCTTCAACACGACCGTGGCGAGCGGGCGTTCGCCCCACTTCTCGTCCGGTACGGCGACCACGGCGGCCTCGGTGACGTCCGGGTGGGACATCAGGGCGTTCTCCAGGTCGACGGAGGAGATCCACTCGCCGCCGGACTTGATGACGTCCTTGGCGCGGTCGGTGAGGGTGAGGAAACCGTCGGGGGAGATGGTGCCGACGTCACCCGTCTTGAGCCAGCCGTCCTCGCTGAACTTGTCGGCGGGGCGCAGGGGTTCGGCGTCCTGGCCGTTGTAGTAGGCGCCGGCGATCCACGGGCCGCGCACCTCCAGCTCGCCCGCCGACTCGCCGTCGAACGGCAGCCGTTCGCCGCCGGGGCCGGTGAGGCGGGCCTCGACGCTCGCCGGGAAACGGCCCTGGGTCAGCCGGTACTCCCACTCCCGGTCGGTGCCGACCGCCTCGGCCGGTGGGCGCGAGACCGTGCCCAGCGGGGAGGTCTCCGTCATGCCCCAGGCGTGGCAGACCCGCATACCCAGCTCGTCGAAGGCCGCCATGAGCGCGGGCGGACAGGCCGAACCACCGATGGTGACCTGGGTGAGCGAGGAGACATCGCGGGGCTTGGCGGTCAGCTCGGCGAGCAGGCCCTGCCAGATGGTGGGCACGGCCGCCGCGTGCGTCGGGCGCTGACTCTCGATCATCTCGGCGAGCGGCGCGGGTTGGAGGAAGCGGTCCGGCATCAGCATGTTGACGCCGGTCATGAAGGTGGCGTGGGGCAAACCCCAGGCGTTGACGTGGAATTGGGGCACGACGACCAGTGAGGTGTCCTGGTCCGTGAGGCCCATCGACTGGGTCATGTTGACCTGCATGGAGTGCAGGTAGATCGAACGGTGGCTGAACACCACGCCCTTGGGGTCGCCCGTGGTGCCGGAGGTGTAACACATCGCGGCGGCCTGGCGTTCGTCCAGCTCGGGCCAGTCGTACGTGGTCGGCTTGCCGGCGATGAGGTCCTCGTACTCGTGCACGCGCGCGTGGGCGCCGTCGAGGGGCGTGCGGTCGCCGGGGCCGGAGACGACGATGTGCTCGACCGTCGGCAGCTTGGCCAGCAGTGGGGCGAGCAGCGGGATCAGCGAACCGTTGACGATCACCACCCGGTCCGCCGCGTGGTTGACGATCCACGCCAACTGCTCCGGCGGAAGACGGAGGTTGAGCGTGTGCAGCACCGCACCCATGGCCGGAATCGCGAAGTATGCCTCGACATGGACCGAGTTGTTCCACATGAAGGTCGCGGCGCGCTCACCGTCCACCACACCCAGGTCCTCGCGCAGGGCGTGCGCCAGTTGGGCCGAGCGCGCACCGATCTCCGCGAAGGAACGGCGCTCCGGCTCCCCCTCACCGGTCCAGCTGATCACCTGCGATGTTCCATGGACCGTCGACCCGTGGGTCAGGATCCTGGAGATCAGCAGCGGTACGTCCTGCATGGTGCTCAGCACGGCGTCCTCCCGGGGCGACATTGCCTACGCGGTAGTAAGGGTCGCGCTGATTCTGCTCACATACCGAACGGTATGTCACTAGGGCTGGGTGATCGATCACATCACGTCGCCCCCGGCTAGCGGGCGAGAACCAGCTCCGGGTCCTCCCGCAGCTTGCCCAGCGCCCGCGACACCGCCGACTTCACCGTGCCCACGGACACCCCGAGCACCTCGGCCGTCTGGACCTCGCTGAGGTCCTCGTAGTACCTGAGGACGACCATCGCCCGCTGCCGCTCCGGCAGCTTCGCGATCGCCCGCCACATCGCGTCGTGCATGGCCTGCTGCTCGGCCGGGTCCTCCGCGCCGCCGGCCGTCTCCGGCTCGGGCAGCTCGTCGCACGCGAACTCGTCGACCTTGCGCTTGCGCCACTGCGAGGTCCGCGTGTTCAGCAGCGCCCGGCGGACATAGCCGTCCAGCGCCCGGTGGTCCTCGATCCGCTCCCAGGCGACGTACGTCTTGGTCAGCGCGGTCTGCAGCAGGTCCTCCGCGTCGCACGGATTCGCGGTCAGCGAGCGTGCGGTGCGCAGCAGCACCGGTTGCCTGGCCCTCATGTACGACGAGAACGACGGGTACGTGAGGGTCTGCGTACCCCGTACTGCGGGCCGGGTGGCGGCCCGTGCGGTGGCGTCCGACGCGCTGGTGCAGACTGCTGTGGTCATGGCTCCACGCTATGAGCGACCCCCACTCCCGCGGATCGCCCGCAGGTCCCGAAGCAGGGTCCGCCTCAGGTTGTAGGGGTGGGGCCGGCTACACCTCCTGAAGGTGGAGGAGGGGGTGACATGTACTGCGGGTTTACCCCTGGGGGCTAATCCCTACGTACCAGCGGCGGTGAGGATCAGCCCCGAGGTCGGTACCCCCGTCCCCGCCGTCACCAGGACCCGCCCTGCCCCCGGTATCCGGTTCACGGCCGTGCCGCGCACCTGCCGGACGCCTTCCGCGATGCCGTTCATCCCATGCAGATACGCCTCCCCGAGCTGTCCCCCGTGCGTGTTGATCGGCAGCCGCTCCTCGGCCACGAAGTCCGCCGCCTCCCCCTTCCCGCAGAACCCGAACTCCTCCAGCTGCATCAGCACGAACGGCGTGAAGTGGTCGTACAGGATCGCCACGTCCATGTCCTCCGGGCCCAGCCCCGCCGTCCGCCACAGCTGGCGCGCGACCACGCCCATCTCCGGCAGGCCGGTCAGGTCGTCGCGGTAGAAGCTGGTCATCTGCTCCTGCGCCCGCCCGGCACCCTGCGCCGCCGCCGCTATCACCGCCGGTGGACGCGCCAGGTCGCGGGCCCGCTCCACCGACGTGACGACGATCGCCTGGGCGCCGTCCGTCTCCTGGCAGCAGTCCAGCAGCCTGAGCGGCTCCACGATCCACCGCGAGGCCGCGTGCTCGGCGAGCGTGATCGGCCTGCCGTGGAAGTACGCCGCCGGGTTCGTCGCCGCGTACTTACGGTCCACCACCGCCACCTGCCCGAACACCTCTGGCGTCAGGCCGTACGTGTGCAGATACCGCTGCGCCGCCATCGCCACCCACGACGCCGGCGTGAGCAGCCCGAACGGCAGCGCCCAGCCGAGCGCCGCGCCCTCCGCCGACGGCTCCCGGTGTGTCACCCCCGAGCCGAATCTGCGTCCCGACCTCTCGTTGAAGGCGCGGTAGCAGACCACCACCTCCGCGACCCCCGCCGCCACGGCCAGCGCCGCCTGCTGCACGGTCGCGCAGGCCGCGCCGCCGCCGTAGTGGACCCGGGAGAAGAAGGACAGCTCACCGATCCCGCAGGCCTGGGCCACGGTGATCTCCGGGTTGGTGTCCATCGTGAACGTGACCATCCCGTCCACGTCCGCCGGTGTCAGCCCCGCGTCGTCCAGCGCGGCCCGCACCGCCTCCACGGCCAGCCGCAGCTCACTGCGCCCCGAGTCCTTGGAGAACTCCGTCGCCCCGATCCCGACGATCGCGGCGCGTCCGCCGAGGGTGTCGCGGGTGCGGGCGCTCATTCCCCGGCCTCGCTCGTGGCTGCGGTGACCTCGGGCCCGGTCGGCACGGTGACCGTGACCATGCCGGTCACATGTCTGCCGATGCCGTTCGCCCCGAGCACCCGTACCGTCGCGGTGTCGCCGTCCGCCTCCTCGATCCGCCCCGTCAACACCATCGTGTCGCCCGGGTAGTTGGGGGCGCCGAGCCGTATGGCCACCTTGCGGAGTGTGGCTCCCGGTCCGAAGTGGTCCGTGATGTAGCGGCCGACCAGGCCGTTCGTCGTCAGGATGTTCATGAAGATGTCGGGGGAGCCCTTCTGCCGTGCCGCCTCCGCGTCGTGGTGCACGTCCTGGTAGTCACGGGAGGCGACTGCTCCGGCGACGATCAGGGTGCGGGTGATCTCGATCTCCAGCGGCGGCAGCTCGTCACCCGCCTTCACTCGCGCCGGTGCTTCCGCTGTCATTCCTCTCCCACCTCCGCTTCTTCGCCCTCGCTCACGATCAACTCCCCCAGCTCCTGGAGCACTTCGCCCCCACAGCCCAGGTACGCGTCCAGCTGCCGGCCCCAGAGGAAGTGCCGGTGCACCGGATGGTCCAGGTCGGCTCCCGCCCCGCCGTGCAGATGCTGACCCGTGTGAACGACACGCAGGCCCGCCTCGGACGCCCACCAGGCGGCGGTCAGCGCGTGCGTGGCGTACGGCAACCCCGCATCCCGCCGCCAGGACGCCTCGTACGCCGTCACGCGTATCGCCTCTACGTCCATGTGCGCGTCGGCCGCCCGGAGTTGAACCGCCTGCCGCGTCGCCAACGGACGCCCGAACTGCTCCCGGGTGTTGACGTGCGCCACGGCCCGCGCGAGCGAACCGGCACACACCCCGGCCTGCAGCCCGGCGAAGGCGGTACGGGCGGTGGCCAGAACGTCGGTGTAGGGGGAGGGAGTTGGGGGGCGGGACTGGAGCTGGTCACCCTGGTGAACGCCCCTCGCACCGAGCCGTTCCGCCGGTGTGCCGTCCAGCGTCAGTCGCCCCGCCGACCAGGGCGCCGTCAGCTCGACCGGCTCGACGCGCGCTGCCTCCGCGACCGGGGTGAGCCACAACTCGCGCCGGTCGTCGGCGACCAGGACGTGCGTGGCGTCACGCAACCAGGGGACGACGGGGACGGTTCCGGTCAACTCGCCCTGCGCGGACGCCTGTTCATCCTGACCTCGCTCGGCCTCCCCCCGTGCACCTCTCGCCCGTACACCCCCCTGCGCCGGAAACGCCCCGCACACCACCACCGACCCGTCCCCGATCCCCGGCAACAACCGCTCCCGCTGCTCGGGGGAGCCGTGGGCCGCGACCGCCAGCAGCCCGTACACACAGGTCGACGCGAAAGGCACCTGGGCGGTCGTCCGCCCCTGTTCCTCCAGGAGGAGCACGAGCCCGAGCAGGCCCAACTCCTCGACGGCGCCCACCAGTCCGGCCGCGCACAGGGCCTTCCACAACTCCGGGTCGCTGTCCGTCCCGGCCGCCGTGAGCCGCTCCGGTGTCGAGAGGTCGCCGAAGATACGGGCGGCCAGGTCACGGGCCGCCGCCTGCTCCTCGGTCGGTGTGAAGTCCATGTCAGCCCACCTCGCCCTCTCGGCCTTCCTGCGCCCGGAAGACGGGGAGCACCAGTGGCCCGTCTTCATCGTCGTACCGCTGGAATTCGAGCCTTACCGGCAACCCGATGCGGACCTTGTCGTAGGGCACGCCCACCACGTTGCTCACGATCCGCACGCCCTCGGCGAGTTCGATCAGCCCGACCGCGTAGGGAGGATCGAAGGCGGGGAAGGGCGGGTGGTGCATCACCACGTACGAGTAGACCGTGCCGTCGCCGCTCGCCTCGACCGTGTCCCAGTCCAGGCCTCCGCAGGCGTTGCAGCCAGGCAGCCAGGGGTGGCGCAGGGTGCCGCAGTCCGTGCAGCGCTGGATGAGGAGTTGGTGCCGCTCCACGCCCTCCCAGAAGCCTGCGTTGTCCCGGTTGACGACGGGGCGGGGGCGGCGAGCACTTCTGATCTTCTGTTTCTGTCTCGCGGGGGCGTACTTGAGGATGCGGAAGCGGTGGGTGCCGACGAGGTCCGGTCCGACCCGGACGTCCATGCGTGTGGTGACGAAGTACCCCGTGCCCAGCTTCGTCGTCTTGCGGTCCGACACCGACTCGATGACCGCGTCGAACGTGACCTCGTCGCCCGGCCGCAGGGGCCGTAGATACTCCTGCTCGCAGTCGGTGGCGACCACGGAGGTGCAGCCCGCCTCGTCGAGGAGGTCGAACAGCTCGTCGTAGGCCCCCGTGCGACCCGTGTGCCCGGAGAGGCCGCCCATGGTCCATGCCTGGAGCATGGTGGGCGGGGCGACGGCGTCCGGCCCCGCGTACGCCGGATTCGTGTCGCCCATCGCCTCGCACCAGTGCCGGATCATCGGCTCGTTGACGGGGTCCTTGCCCCTGCCCGCGACGGCGGCCGCACGTCCCTCGTACGTCTTGAGTCGCGCCCCCAGCTCATCGACCACCGTGCTCACCTCCGCCCCCTCGTCATCCCGAGCCGCATCGTCGCGACGATCTCCCGCTGCACCTCGCTCACCCCGCCCCCGAACGTGTTGATCTGCGCCGCCCTGTTCAACCGCTCCAGCTCGCCGTCCCCGAAGACACCCGGCGAACCCGAACGCACCAGCCCTGCCAGCCCCGTCGCCCCGTCCGGTCCCTGCGGCCCGTCCGTCCCGGCAACGTGCTGACATATCTGGTACACCGCGACCGTCGATTCGGTTCCCACGACTTTCACGCCGCTCGCGTCGCCGGGGGCCAGCCGGCCCGCCCCGACATCACCCACCAAACGCCAGTTGAGCAGGCGCGTCGCCGCCAGCCGGGCATGTGCCTCGGCCAGCTGAGAGCGCACCCACGGCTCGTCAACCCGACGCCGCCCCGTCACCGGATCGGGTGTGCGGGCGGCGGTCAGCACGGCCGTGTAGAAGTCCTCGGCCTGCATTCCGGTCGCGGCGAGGGCGACCCGCTCGTGGTTGAGCTGGTTGGTGATGAGGGACCAGCCCTCGTTCTCCGCGCCGACGAGATTGCCGGCCGGGACGCGGACCCCGTCGTAGTACGTGGCCGTCGTCCGCTGCCCGCCGACCGTGTCGATCGGCGTCCACGAGAAGCCGGGCGCGTCGGTCGGGACCAGGATGATCGAGATGCCGCGGTGTTTGGGGGCCTCGGGGTCGGTGCGGCAGGCGAGCCAGATCCAGTCGGCGTTGTGGGCGTTGGAGGTGAAGATCTTCTGCCCGTCGATCAGCCAGCCACCCGCGTCTCCATCCCCGTCCCCATCCGCTTCGCTCCCCGTTCCTCGCCGTACCGCGCGCGTGCGCAGGGACGCGAGGTCCGTGCCGGCCGAGGGTTCGCTGTAGCCGATCGCGAAGACGAGGTCGCCGCGCAGGATCCCCGGCAGGAGGGCGGCCTTCTGCTCCTCGCTGCCGTACTTCATGAGGGTCGGGCCGACGGTGTTCAGGGTGACCATCGAGACGGGTGCGTTCGCCCGGTAGGCCTCGTCGAAGAACACGAACTGCTCGTCGGCGCCGCGCCCTTGGCCGCCGTACTCGACGGGCCACCCGAGCCCGAGCCAGCCGTCGCCGCCGATCCGGCGCAGCAGGGCCCGCTGGCCCTGGGGGTCGTCCGCGCCGGGTGGTCCGTCCGGCATCAACGCGGCGAAGTACGCGCGGAGTTCGGCGCGCAGTCGCCGTTGGCGGGGGGTGGGGGCGAGGTACACGGCGGCGGACCTCCGGGGCGACGTGGGCGTCATAGGTCACGTAGGCGTCATAGGTGTCGTAAGCGTCGTAGGTCACGTAGACGTCGTACGGACAGGGGTTTCTGACTGTCCGTCAGATGCCGTGCACTGTCAAGGTCGTTACGGCACGGCGGTCCAACCGTCCGGGCACGCACGCGTGGCGCACGAAAAACGCCTGCGCGGCGGCACCGAAGCACCGCCGCGCAGACGTGTCACAACCCCAGAGAGCACACCTCTCGCACCTCACACACTCCCGCGCATCCCCGCGCGGAAGTCGGGCGCGGCTACCAGAAGTTGGCGAAGTTGACGGCGACGTTCTCGTTTCCCTGGTTGATGGCGGTGAACGCGGAACCGTTTACCTGGGCGGTGTTGCTCTGGTTCGAGGCCCCCGAGCCGACCGCCTGCTGCTGTGTGGTGGACGAGTTGCCCTTGTTGTCGTGCCCGACCCCGCTGCCGCTGACGGTCGCCACACCCGCGTTCGATCCGTTGCCCGCGATGGCGCCGTTGTCCGCCGCCGCGACGCCAGTGAAGAGGGCGGCTGCCAGCGGGAGGGCGGAGACGGCGGCGATGACGCGGGCGGTACGGATGCTTGCCATGTTGTTCCTCCAGAACAGGGTGCGTACCGGCTCCGTGGCCGAACGCACATGAACTACGGCTTCAAGTACTGCTTCTGCCAAGGCAGTTGGCCGACCGCCTCGGTGTGTGGTGCACAACGTCGCGGAACCAGAGTTGCCCACCGAATCCCCGGCGAACCAGACCGGAAGCGGTTATTCCCCCTGAAGCGTGATGACAAGTCGATAAACCCCTTCGCCTACACTGAAGCCACAGTTCAGGGCAGTTCGGACAGCTCACCCCAGGCACCCCAAGGGGCGAAGCGTTCCGCCAGATTTCCGGCCAATCCGCCCGCCCCGGCGAGTCGCCGCCTCTCCCTCTTCCTTTTTTCGAACACTCGTACGAACATGGAGGCATGGCCACCACCGACCGGCAGGCCACGACGCTGGCCCTCGCACACGCCCTGTCAGCCGCCGAACGCGGACTGGCCGTGATCCCCCTGTCCCGCACCAAACTCCCGGCCCTGCGCTCCCCGCACCGCGACGACCTGCTGAGCACGACGGGCGAGGCAGGCGCGGTGACCTCGACGGGCCCGCGCTGCCACGGCGAGTGCGGACGCCTCGGCCACGGGGTGTACGACGCCTCGTCCGACCCGGCGCGCATCCGCGAACTGTTCGCCGCCGCGCCCTGGGCCACCGGCTACGGCATCGCGTGCGGACTGCCGCCGCACCACCTGATCGGCATCGACCTCGACACCAAGTCCGGCACGGACTCCTCGTCCGCCCTGCGCGAACTCGCCCTCCGCCACCTGTTCACGATCCCCGAGACCGTCGTCGTCCTGACCCCCAGCGGCGGCCGCCACCTCTGGCTCACCGGCCCGCCGGACGTCGTCGTCCCCAACTCCGCGGGCCGCCTCGCCCCCGGCATCGACATCCGCGGCGCCGGCGGCTACCTCGTCGGCCCCGGCTCCCGCACCGACCACGGCCTCTACGGCGCCGCCCCGGCCACCGCCCACCTGGCCCCCGCGCCCTGCCCGCCGGCCCTCCTGCGCCTGCTCCTCCCCCCACCCCGCACGAACCACCCCACGCCCACCTCGACCGGCCAACACGGCCAGGGCCTGGTCCAGTTCGTCCTCGCCGCCCACGAAGGCCAACGCAACACCCGCCTCTTCTGGGCGGCCTGCCGCGCCTACGAGAACGACATCGGGCCCGCGCTCGTCGACCCCTTGGTCGAGGCGGCGCTGGGCACGGGGCTGTCGGAGAGGGAGGCGCGGGCGACCATCGCTTCGGCGGCGCGGATGACGGGGCGGCGGCCGTGAGACCGGGTCAGGGTGTGGGCGTCACGAACCCGGGGTGACCGGTAACTCACTGAGCCGTAGCCTCATTTGACGCATCGTCATGCCGCTCCACTCCAACACGCCTCGCTCCCACCCCACTTGTGACACTCCCGTTGCCGGAACTATGGCCTCCATCACATACGCGTGATCCGCGCCCTGATGAGGTGAGCGAATGCCAAGACCCGCTTGCCTTCTCCCAGTTGTCGCCGCGACCGCCCTGCTGCTCACGGCCTGCGGAACGGACCGCGCGGGCTCCGCGAGCACCGGCACGGACACGGCCGAACCGTCGTCCCGCACACAGGTCGACGACCCGGGCAAGGACGGCGTACGGATCACCTCCCTGACCCTCCCGTCGGCCTCCCCGTCGCCCACCCGCAGCACGTCCGTCTCCGCCGAGACCCTCACCGTGGACTCGGGGATCTCCGCCACCTACGAGGTGACCAACAAGGGCACCAAGACCCTGACCTACACGGTCGTCTTCACCTTCACGAGCGCCGACGGCGGGGCCATGTCCAACCAGACGGCGACCGTGCGCGACGTAGGCCCCGGGAAGACCGTGCGCGGTACGGTGCGCGCCGGAAGACTGCCGCTCAGCACACCGCGGGTGACGGGGGCCAAGGTCCTCGAAGTGACCAAGGTCCCCGCGAACGAGGCACCGGCCGCGCCGGGCACCTGCCCCGCCTCCGGCATCCGGGTCAGCGCCGACCAGGGCGACGCGGCCATGGGGCTGCGCGTCGTGGGCCTGCATCTCGACAACTGCGGCACGCGCGACTACACGATCAAGGGCTACCCGAAGCTGGAACTCCTGGACGACGACTTCAACCCCGTCCACGGCATCAAGATCCTCTCCGGCAGCACCGAGATCACCACCGGCGCCGGGCCCGACAAGCCGCCACAGACCATCACCCTCAAGCCCGGCGAGTCGGCGACCGCGGGCCTGGTGTGGCGCAACACCACCGAGTTCGGCACGGCGGTGAACGTGCCCTACGTACGGGTGCGCGCGAAGGCCGGTGCCGCCCCGGTGACGGTGACTCCCCACCTCGACCTGGGAACCACCGGGAAGCTCGGGGTCCGGCCTTGGGTGAGGGCGCAGAGCTAGGACGTCGCGGCGGTATCGCGGGCCGACGCGCTGCCCTCAGAAACACGGTCCGGCACCCCACCCCGTACGACGACGGCCCCCGACCGCAATTCCCGGTCGGGGGCCGCCAATCCACGCGGTGGGTGTGGGATTTGAACCCACGGTCACATCGCTGCGACGACGGTTTTCAAGACCGTTCCCTTAGGCCGCTCGGGCAACCCACCTGCGCACACGCCCACCAGGGACGGAGCGGGTACAGCGTACCGGGCCGGGGCCTTGTGCGGGGCCCGTGGTCCACGGGCCCCTAGTCCACCACTTGGGGTTGTTGCTCAGTTCCGCACGTGGACCGCTTCGTCTCCACGTACCGGTGGGCCCCCGGGGCCTGCTCCGGCAGTACGCCTTGGCGATGTTGCGCACTGAGCGGGTGGGGGCCCCGGAGCGGCGGCGGAGACGAGAAGCGGTGGCGGAGACGAGGAGCGGCGGCGGCCCATGGCTGCCAGCGCGCGGCCCGCCGTAGGCAGGTCGCCTTCATCCGGTAAAGGGCCTGCGCACTCACAGAAATCGCTGGTCACCGGATCCGACGGCTTGGACGTGACGCCATGATGGAGGGCTTGCCCGCCCGTCACCCGAGGCGCAGGACGCCAGGAGCGCGATCGTCGAAGATCTTGACCAGCCAGTCAAAGACAGTGGTTCCCCGCTCTTGTCTCGCTGCGGCAAGGTCGACGCTGACCGAAGGGCGGTTCGTGGGGTGACAGCGTGACAACCGGATCTCCAACTGGCGAGCTGTCTCCGGATGGCCGAGATGCTCGCGAGACACCTGGTGGTCGCGCCACTCCACCACATAGTCATCGTCGTCGGGTGCTCCGAAGCCACCGCTGAGGCAGTCGGCGAAGGCGTCGAGGTTCCGACCGAAGTAGCCCCCGGGACCGTTGATCGCTTCGCCGATGACTCGCCAGAAGTCTTCCAGCGTTCTGATCCGCGTGCCGTCCAGCACATATATCGGTGTCACGGCTCGGAGGATACGTGCAGGTCCGCGCTGTCCCTCCGATTCCGGCTCCCTGGAAGGTGACCGAGAAGATCTCCGGCTGCGCGGCGGACTACACCCGGGCAGGCCGCCCCGCCGCGGCACCCGAGAAGTCGTACACCGCCCAGTCCGTGAACAGGACATAACCGAGGCGCTGGTAGAGGGCGTTGCTGGTGGGGTTGTCCGGGTCCGTGAAGAGGACGACGTCCGTCGCGCCCGTGGCCAGTGCGGCTCTGGTCACCTCGGTCGTCACGGCGGCGGCGTAGCCGCGACCTCGGAGGTGGGGCGGGGTGTAGACGGGGTCCACGCGGACCATGCCGCCGATCTTCGAGGTCGAGCCGGCGATGGAGACCGGAGTGCCGTCCGGGGTCTCCCAGAACGTGAAGTGTTTGTCCGCGAAGCGGGTGTCGGCCCAGGAAGTGGGGAGGACTTCGTCGACTGCGGCGGCGAACTCACCGCACCAGTGGGCGACTTGCTCATGGTCCTCCACGCCCTCGCCCGCGACCCGGCCCCTGCCTTCCGGGAACGGCTGCGGTGGGGTGAGGGTGCCGAGTCGGTAGAGGTGGAGACGGACGCGGAGTGTCGGCGTCGCGCCTGTGTGGCGTTGCCATGCCTCCGCGAACGCGCTCGCGGTGCTCTGGTCCGCGGTGACGTAGGGCAGAGCGTGCCCGAGGTCCGCCAGGTGGGCGGCCAGGGTGTCGGCCTGCTCGGGGGTGAGGGCGGTGGGGGCCAGGCCGCGGGACGGGAGGCGGTAGAAGGTGGCGTGGACCTCGCCCGCTCGTTCCAGTCGTCCGAACACGGGGGCCTCGGCGCCGTGTTGTGCCTCCGGCCCCCGCCTTCGTAGCTTCTCGGTCGCCGTCAGTGTCTGGGTGTGTGGCGTGGGGCGTGACCTCAGGAACTCTCCGGCTCGGGCCAGGAAGTCCTCGACGTCAGCGGTGAGGTGCCAGTCGTCCGGTCGCATGGTTCATGTTTTCCCGAGGCGTCTGCGTATACCGGTGGTTCGCCCGAACGTATTCCGGTGGTTCGCTCAACGACCCTCGAAACATGCCCAGTTGACCCCGCCGACCGGCACCTCACCTCCCTCACCTCACATCCCTACGGCCGCTGCATCACCCGGTCCACCACGGCGCTCACGGCGACGTACGACCACTGTTGGTACGTCTTCCCGCCCGCCGTCCGCTGGTCGCGCATGCCGAGGTACCGGTACGTCTTCGCGTCGAACACCATGATCGGGCCGCCGTGCGCCCAGAGGGTTCCGGGGGCGCCGACGTACTGGATGCCGATGCCCTCGCGGCCGTCGGCGTCCTTCTGGTGCGGCAGGACCTTGATGCCGGGGACACTGGCGAGCGCCTCGTAGGCCGCGGAGCGCAGGCCCTTCGGCAGGACGGGGGTGCGGAGCAGAGCGGAGACGAAGATCTGGGTCATCGGCCAGTCGGCGGCCCTCATCGGCTTGCTGTAGTCCGGCTTTCCGCCCACGTCCCGCAGGGTGATCAGCAACTTGCGCGGATCGGTGGGAAGTTGCTCGAGCTCGGTCCACCTCCTCGGCGGCCAGGTGCCCTGGCCCGGAACGAACACCGGGACCCACTGCTTGTGGCCCAGTTCGCTGACGTAGGACTTCTTGGAGCCGTCGACCGAGCTCCAGCTCTCGTCGACGTAGGTGCGGGTCGAGCCGCCCTTGGTCGGCGTCTCCTTGATGATCTCCTTGGTGTAGATGAACTGGTCGTCGCGCGGGGCGATCGGCTTCTCCAGGCGACGTTCCTCGGTCGCCGCGCCGTGCAGCACGGTGGTCGCGCTCACCGGCTGGGTGCGGGGGGAGGAGTCGTTGGCGATCAGCACGGTCGTGGTGATCGCCGCCGCCGCGACGCCCGCCACCGCCATCCGCAGGATCGGACGGCGCCCGACGGTCACAGGAGCGGCAGGGACGTGCATCGTCTGGTGGAGGCGGAAGAGCGCACGCGCGCGTGCGGTGTCCGTGAGCGGGGGCGTGTCCGCGTCCCACTCCGTCAAGGGCTCCAGTCCACGCATCAGTTCATTCATCGTCGGATTCCTCGGATTCCTCTGGGAAGGCTGTCGGATCGGATCCGCCCAATGCGTCGCGAAGTTTTCTGCGAGCCCTGTGCAGCCGTGACCGGACCGTCCCCACCGGTACCTCCAGTGCGCGGGCGACCTCCTCGTAGCCGAGGTCGGCCCAGGCGACCAGCAGCAGCACGTCCCGGTGCCGGGCGGGCAACCGGGCCATCGCCAGGGCCAGTTCGCCCCGTACGGCCTGTGCGCTGACCCGCGCGGCCACCTGGTCGGCGACCGGGTCCTCGGAACCGTCGGCGGGTGCGGCCGACGGCAGCCGGCCGATCGCCTTCAGCCGTCGGGCCTCAGCACGCCGGTGCCGGCCTATGAGGTTGGTCGCGATGCCGAACAACCACGGTCGGGCGTCGGCCAGTTCCGTGTTGTACCGGAAGCGCTGTTGGAACGCGGTGGTGAACGTCTCCGCCATCAGGTCCTCGGCGACCTCCGTGCCGAGCCGGCGCGCCGCGTAACGGTGCACCGAGTCGGCGTGGCGGTCGAAGAGCACGGCGAATGCCTCGGGCTTCTCCCACGACCGTTCGATCACCGAGGCGTCACTCGTCGAGGCGGCGCTGTCCTGCCCCACTCTGATGCCTGGTTCGACGGTCATCGGGGCTCCTCTCGTCCATGCGAACACGCTGATGAAGATTGGGCTTTCACCCGTACTTCGCCGCAGGGAGGAATCCAGTTCCCTAGTCGAGGTCCCTGAGTCGAGGTCCCCGAGTCGGGTTCAGCCGCATGCACGCACGCGTGGAGGACGAAAACGCCCGGCCGGAAAACGACCGGGCCGGGCAAGGAAACCCTTGCCCGGCCCGCCGGTTGATCGCCTGACGCTACCTACGTCGGCTGTGTGTCAGCCGCGTCAGCTGTCGCCGACCCTCGACCCGAGGGTCAGGTCGGTCGTGTGCTCCGTGCCGCCGCGCTTGTAGGTGATCTTGACCTTGTCGCCCGGCTTGTGGGTCCAGATCTCGCCGATCAGGGTCGGGCCGCTGTCGATCACCGAGTCGTCGAGCTTGGTGATGACGTCGCCGGCCTTGAGGCCCGCCTTGGCCGCGGGGCCGCCGGCCTCCACCGAGGAGGCGCCGCTGACGCCCTCGGCGGTGATCGTCGCACCGGAGGCGCTGTCCTCCAGGGAGACGGAGGCGCCGATCTTGGCGTACACCGGCTTGCCGGTCTTGATCAGCTGCTGGGCGACGTACTTCGCCTGGTTGATCGGGATGGCGAAGCCCAGGCCGATCGAGCCGGACTGGCTGGTGGAGCCGAGGCCGCCGCTGCTGGTCGACTGGATCGCGGAGTTGATGCCGATGACCGAGCCCTGCGCGTCGAGCAGCGGACCGCCCGAGTTGCCGGGGTTGATCGAGGCGTCGGTCTGCAGGGCGCTCATGTACGACGCCTTGCTGGTGGAGCTGCCGTCGCTGGAGGCCACCGGGCGGTTCTTGGCGCTGATGATGCCCGTGGTCACCGTGTTGGACAGGCCGAAGGGGGCGCCGATGGCGATCGTCTCGTCGCCGACGGCCACCTTGTCCGAGTCGCCGAGGGCGAGCGGCTTGAGGTTGCTGGGGGCGTCCTTGAGCTTGATCACCGCGACGTCGTAGCCCTGGGCGTGGCCGACGATCTCGGCGTTGTACTTCTTGCCGTCCGGGAAGGTCGCCGTGAGCTTGCCGCCGTCGACCGCGTCGGCGACGACGTGGTTGTTGGTGACGATGTGGCCCTGGGTGTCGAACACGAAGCCCGTGCCCGTGCCGCCCTCGCCGCTGGTGCTCTCGGCCTCGATGGTGACGGTGCTGGGCAGCGACTTGGCGGCGACGCCCGCGATGGTGCCCGGGTCGCGCTTCACGGAGGCGCTGCTGCCGGTGTCGGCGGAGACGGTGGTGGAGTTGCTGTTGTCGTCGTGGTCCTTGGCCAGGGTGTAGCCGAGGCCACCGCCCAGGCCGCCGGCCACCAGCGCGGCGATCAGCACGGCGGCGATCAGGCCACCGCGTCCGCCACCGGGCTTCTTGGGCGCGGGCTGCTGCTGGTACGGGGTACCCCAGCCGCCGTCTCCGTATCCGCCCGCACCTGCGGTCGTGTCGCCCGCGTATCCGCCGACGCCCTCACCGCCGTACGCGCCCGCGCCCGTGCCGCTGTCGGCGTACGACGGGGTGGCGGGCGGCGGGGGCGGCCAGGAGGCGTCGGGGGCGGATCCCGTGCCCTGCGGGGGCGCTCCGGCGTACGCCGGGGCGGGGCCCGCGTGCAGCGTGTCCTGCGGGGCGCCCGGAGGCACCGGCGGGAGCTGCGTTGTGGGCGCGCCCCCCTCGGCCGCGGCCGCCTGCGGGGAAGCTGCGGGAGATTCCACCGGCACAGGAGGTGCAGACGGGGCCGGGGGTACCTCAGTGCCCTCGTTCTCGGTGCTCACAGCTCTTCTCCTCGGTCCACGGCTGTTGTTCTCGGAAGCATGCGGTCACACTCTTCACGCTTGTCGATCGGTCCGGCGCGAAACAGCTGTGCATGTGCTTTTGTATGCCGTCAGCTTTTCCCACCGGCCGTCAGAGCACCATAAGCGGTGCCTGTGGGTTGATGGCGAACCTTTATAAGGGATCTATCGGGCTAAAGAGGCATACTCTCTACGAGTCTTCCACGACCCTTGCTACGAGCCCGGCCACGGGCCTGACTACGAGCCTGGCCACGGACCCGGCTACGACCCTTCGGTTCCACGCCTTCCCCGTCGCGATGGCACCATGACGCGGTGACCCTCGCACGGCAGCACCGGATCCAAGTCGTCGCCCACCGCGGAGCCTCCGAAGAGGCGCCCGAACACACCCTGGCCGCCTACAAGAAGGCGATCGAGGACGGTGCGGACGCCCTCGAATGCGATGTACGGCTGACCGCCGACGGCCATCTCGTCTGTGTCCACGACCGCCGCGTCAACCGGACGTCGAACGGGCGCGGGGCGGTCTCGGCACTGGAGCTCGCCGACCTGGCCGCCCTCGACTTCGGGTCCTGGAAGGCCCGCGACAACCGCGACTCCTGGAAGACACGGGACGAGGAGCCCGACTGGGAGCACCTCCCCGAGGACCCGGAGGACCGGGAGGACACCTCCGTCCTCACCCTGGAGCGACTGCTCGAACTCGTCGCGGACGCGGGCCGACGGGTGGAGCTGGCCATCGAGACGAAGCATCCGACGCGCTGGGCCGGGCAGGTCGAGGAACGGCTGCTGGTGCTCCTGAAGCGCTTCGGCCTGGACGCCCCGGCCACCGCCGCCGACTCCCCGGTACGGGTCATGAGCTTCTCGGCGCGCTCGCTGCACCGGGTGCGGGCCGCGTCCCCCACGCTGCCGACGGTCTACCTGTTGCAGTTCCTCTCGCCACGCCTGAGGGACGGTCGACTTCCGGCCGGTGTCCGGATCGCAGGTCCCTCGATCCGGATCGTGCGCAATCACCCTGCGTACATCGAGCGGCTGAAAAACGCCGGTCACCAGGTGCACGTGTGGACGGTCAACGATCCCGAGGACGTCGATCTCTGCGTTGACCTGGGCATTGACGCCATCATCACCAACCGGCCGGGGGCCGTTCTGAGCCAGCTCGGCCGCGGAGATTAAAGAACCTCATAAAGACCCCTAAACACCCCTTGACCCGGGCACCTCACCTGCACCATCCTCCGAACTCGGCCACACCACCGAAAACAAGCCACTCCATCACAGGGAGTGCTCCGGCGCGTTCGGTCCGTGTTCGAGCATTGCGAATGCGTCACTGAACGTGGATTGGCCGGTTTCCGGTACAGGCCCATGGGGCATCCACACCGTGGCGTGGGGCGAAGGAGGTCTCGGGGGTGGCGTTGGTGGTGGCACAAGAGGTGCCCACGTCGTCGAGCATGGCCGTATCCCATGGCCCTGCGGGCGTGGGGGAAGCAAGACATCGCATGCGCGACCAGTTGCGTACGGGCGGTGTGTCGGAAGCGGTCATCGACGATGCCGTACTGATCCTCTCCGAACTGCTGAGCAACGCGTGCAAGCACGGCCGGCCCCTGGGCGACGCCCTGGCCGGTGACGGTGACGTCCGGTGCGCCTGGCGCGTGGACACGGGCGGCCGACTCACGGTCGAGGTGACGGACGGCGGCGGCCCGACCCGCCCGGCTCCGGCCACCCCTTCGGTGACCGCGCGCGGCGGACGCGGCCTGAACATCATCACCGCGCTGGCCGACGACTGGGGTGTCCGGGACGACACCCGGGGCGAGGTCACGGTGTGGGTCGTCGTGCAGGACGACGTGGATGATCCGGATGCGGGGCACCGGCGCGACGACTTCGCTACGCGCGTCACGGCTCCCACGGTCTCCCAGGGCTCCGCGATCCCCCGGCTGGAGTTCGCGGACGCGTTCGACGACTTGGACTGACCCGCCGGCCCGTACCTGTCCACGTCACCCGCGCTGTCCACAGGCCGCCGTCCACACCCGCCGGGTTGTCCACAGGCACCCGTCGGTCATGGCGTGAACGGCTAGGCTCCCGCCCGTACCAGACGAGCCGTAACCGGGAGACACCCACGATGGCCAAGAAGCGCCCCCAGACCACGGCCAAGCGGCCGCAGCTCAGCGACGCGGAGGTCCCGGTCGTCGGTGCCCGCGAGCCCTGCCCCTGCGGCAGCGGCCGCCGCTACAAGGCCTGCCACGGCCGGGCCGCCGCCCACGCGGTGACCGAGCTGGTGCAACGCCCCTTCGAGGGACTGCCCGGCGAGGGCGACTGGGTGGCGCTGCGCGAGCTGGTGCCCGCGGCCACGGTCGAACTGCCCCTCAAGGGCGGTCTCCCCGAAGGGGTTCCGTCCGTCACGCTCGCCACGGTGCTGCCGATGGCCTGGCCGGCCCTGCGCCGGGACGACGGCTCGGTGCTGCTCGGCCTGCAGAACGACACGGCCTCCGGCGACATCAGCCGCGACCTCGCCGACACCCTCCAGCGCGCGCTGGCCGCCGACCCGGGCACTCCGGTGCAGGCCCGCCGCGCACCGGCCGACGGTCCGCGACTTCAGGATCTGCTCGACCCGGAAGGCACGTTCGAGCCAGTTGTGCACCCGGGCTTCGAATTCTGGGTCCCGGAGGCGGAGAACGCTGCGCCGGAGGTGACCGCCTCCCTGGAGCGCGCCAACGCCGCCGCCATCCCGACCGTCAAGCTCCAGGGCGTGGACGCCGCGTACTGGTGCGAGACGCCGGACAAGAACCATCTGCGCTGGGTCATGCCGTACCCGGAGGAGCAACTTCTGGACGGTCTCGCGCGGTTGCACGCCGCGGGCCGCTCCGGTCTCGGTGAGGGCACCCGTCTCGTGGGGTCCTTCCGTGCTCACGGTCTCACCGTCCCCGTCTGGGACCTGCCGAGCGGGCTCGGCGCGGACGACATCGAGAAGCCGGCCGCCGAGTTCGCCGAGCGCCTCACCACCGCGCTGGCCACGGACGCGCCGCTCACCTCGGACGAGCGCCGCGCGCGGGGCGGTCTCACCAACCGGCAGGTCACGCTGAGCTGACACCCGGAATGGGCCAAGGGTTCGACCGGCAGACGGTTCGGTCGCAACAGGCCTGTTCACTCGGGTGACTCCTGTCACAACTCCCCGTTGTGAAAGGGAAGTCGGTGTCCGAATAGCCGAGATCGAATTTGCGAACCGCCGATCTCTTGTTACCGTTCGAGTAGCCCGGTTGCTGGTGCATCCCCCGTCGCCAGCAACCGGGTCTTTTCATGCCCGGCCCGCGTGTACGGAACGACGTCGTCCGTCAACTCGCCGTAGGCGCCGAGGAGTTGCTCCCCGAGCGCAGCAACAGCGGCCCGCTCCCGCCTCGCCCCGCGAACTCCGCCACGGCCGTGTAGGCCTCCAGATCGCCCCGTGTCCGCTCCCGGGGCGTCTCGCACAGCGCGGGCTCGTCCTCGGCCTCCACGGCGCAGTGCATCTGCACGGTGCGGTCGGCCGGACCCATGAGGCTCAGCACCGCGTCCAGGTCGTCGCCGGTCGCGTTGCGGTAGTAGGTGCGCGCCCAGGTGTCCTCACCCTGCGTCATGACACAGGTCTGCGCCTCGATGCCGTCGGGGGAGGAGAGCTCGGGTCCGCAGCGCGCGGCCGTCGCGAGACCCAGGCCGAGCGTCAACGGGGAGCGGGCGGGGGAAGGCGCGGCGGAGGGCGCCTTGGGGTCGTCGTCGGAGGACCCGAGGGAGAGGGACCGTACGACCGCGTGACCCTCGTCGCGTACGGGTCCCGCGGACGCCACGGCCAGCGGCAGCGCGACCGCGCACACCGCGACGCCCGCGAGGGCGAGCAGACGAAGGTTCATAGAGCGGAAGATAACGACCGAGCAGGGGCGTCAGGACCCGCCCGCGCCCGACACCCCTACAACTCGGGGGCGCTCACACCCGTACGAGTGAGGGCCTCGACCACGGCGTCCACCACGGCCTCGACGTCGGGTACCCAGGGCGAGGACGAGCCGGGCAGTGGTGCGCGCTCCCAGCGGATCTGGCCCTGGCCGGTCTCGGAGGGGGGCAGGGCGAGGTAGCCGCCCTCGCCGTGGAAGCGGAGCGAGCCGGGGACGTGGTCCTTGGCGTAGAGCAGCTCGCCCAACTGCTCCAGGGAGTACGGCTTGACGAGCAGCGACCAGCGGGTCGGCGCGGCGACGACCGGACCGAGGCGCATGCCCTGGCGGTCGAGCGCGGCGAGGGCCCGGGAGGCCGCGGGTGCGGGCAGGCTGACCGCGCAGGGAGCCTTGTCGCCGGTGGCGAGGACGATCGGCGCGGCGGGGCGGTTGCCCCACCACCAGCGCACCATGCGGGCGTCGGTGGTGGCCGCGAGGAGGCCGGGGTCGAAGGGGTGTGCGCCGGGGACCGTGCACTCCGGGTCCGGACAGCCGCAACGGGCCCGACCCTGAGGGTCCGGTGCCACGCCCGGGAGTACGGGCCATTGCCATTCCGTCGCGAAGGTCAGGGCCGCGCTGAGCATCTCAGACCTCCTGTTGTCTCGCCTGGACAGGAGCCTGCGTCGCTTTCCGAGGATCTCGCGCATGAGCGCTCGTTCCTTTCCGTTGCACCGCTGGCAACACCGAGGACCACATCACATCATGTGTCGATCACTTCACTGTGCGTACCTGTTGGCGCATCACACCCCTGCCTTCGGCAAGGGGAACCCGTGCGTGCTTGAAAAGCATGGGCGTGGCGATTGGGGGTGGCGAAGTCTGGCGTTTTGCTGTCCCGCGTAGTTCTCTTCGCCTCCGCCACGGGAGGATGGGGCACGATCGTCGGTGGTTAAGACGCCCGGGTCCTTCACCAGGTTCCGGGTGACCCCCAGCCACCCCTGGCCTTCTCCGAGTACGTACCCATCACGACCGCTGTGACGCTCCGTCGAGCAAACCCAGTCGACCGCAATGGACCGTCCCCTGATGCAGTTTTAAGCCAACTTTGCCAATCCGCAAGAGGAGAGCGAAATACCCCCGGTAAACCCATGGACACCAGGAATCCCAGCAGGACAATGCTGGACATCCCCTCACGAGTGCGTGTACATGTGGAGACACTGCCAGCGGCGCAGAATGACATGGGGGTTTGCGATGCTTTTGAGCAATACGCACCGGTCGGAAAGCCGGACGCCATGAACGCCCCGCACCCTCCGAAAGTGGCTGGAATCGATTCAACGGTTCCCTCGCCCGCACACACTGTCGCGCCCGCGCCTGCCGCCACCGATACCCCTCCAAACCCCTCCTCGAACACCCAGAACACGCCTGACACCGCACCGAACGCGCCAGGTGCCCTGCTCCAGGACCGGCTCGCCGGCTGGGTGTCCGATCTCACGACCCTCCATGAACTCACGGAGCGGCTGGCACGCACGGACGCACTCGACGAAGCACTCCAGGAGCTGCTGCGCGCCGGAGCCGCCCTGGTGGGCGCCCGCCGCGGACTCGTCGTCCTGGAGCCCGGCGACGGCCTGGGCCCCGACACCACCATCGGCCTCGGCCTCGCCCGCTCCGACCTCGGCCACATGGAAACCGTCCCGCGCGGGGCGATGTCCTACGGCCAGATTCTCGACGGCGCTCCCGGGGGCGAGGGCGGCGAGATCGTCCACCCCGACCTGTTCGCCGAGGACGCCCTCGACCCGCGCCACCGCGAGGTCGCCGTACGCCTGGGCTACGCGGCCAGTTACGCGCTGCCCCTGGCGACCGACGCGGCCGGGCGGCTGGGCGCGGCCGTGTGGCTGTACGACGAGCCCGCCGAGCCGGTCGAGCGGCAGCGCCACCTCGTCGGCCTGTACGCCCGCTACGCCACCGAGCACCTCGCCCGCGTCCTCGAAGTCGAGCGCACGCGCGCGTGCATGACGACCATCGCCGAGGAGCTGCTGCCGTCCCGGCTCCCCCGCGTGGCCGGTGTGCAGCTCGCCGCGCTGCACCGCACGGGTCCGCGCGGCGGCGGCGACTGGTACGACGCGCTGCCGCTGCCCGATGCCGCGCTCGGCCTCGCGGTCGGCTCGGTGACCGGTTCCGGGCCGAGCGCGATCGCCGCGATGGGCCGGCTGCGCGCGTCCCTGCGGGCGTACGCGGTGATGGAGGGCGAGGACCCGGTAGCGGTCCTGTCCGACCTCGAACTGCTCCTCAGGCTCACCGAACCCGCCCGCTCGGCCACCGCCCTGTTCGCCTACTGCGAGCCCGCGCTGCGCAAGATCACCCTGGCCGGCGCCGGACACAGCCCGCCGCTCCTGGTCGGCGAGCGGCGCACGGAGTTCGTGGAGACCTCCGTGTCCGCGCCGCTCGGCATGCTGGCCTGCTGGGAGGCGCCGAGCGTGGAGCTGGAGGCGGAGCCCGGCGAGACGGTGCTGCTCTACACGGACGGGCTGCTGCACCGCACCGGCGACCCCATGGACCGCGCCTTCGCCCGCCTGCACGCGGCGGCGGCGAGCGTCCCCAAGGCGCTGCGCGACGACCCGGCCCGGATCGCCGAGCACGTCCTGCGGACGGTCCTGCCGGACGGCCTCGACACGGCCGACAGCGACGAGGACGTGGTCCTCCTGGCGGCTCGCTTCGAGTAGTCGCCGGACAGCCATGTGTAACAGGCCATACGGCCCTGGGCCCCCTTCCGTACGACCGTACGATGGACGGGGTCCAGTGCCGTATCTAGGAGGATGACCGTGGCCGACGAGCTCACACCGGCTGTTCCGGATCCTGCTGCTACCGCAGCGGGCCCGGAAGATGAGTCTGAAGAGCCCATCAAGAAGCGGAAGAACGGCTTGTACCCGGGCGTGTCCGACGAGTTGGCCGAGAGCATGAAGTCCGGCTGGGCCGACACGGAGCTGCATGATCTGCAGCCGGTCGAGCAGGTCGAGCACACCGCCGCCCGCCGTGCCGCGCTCTCCGCGCGCTTCCCGGGCGAGCGCCTGGTGATCCCCGCGGGCAACCTGAAGATCCGCTCGAACGACACCGAGTACCCCTTCCGGGCGTCGGTCGAGTACGCGTACCTGACGGGCAACCTCACCGAGGACGGCGTCCTCGTCCTGGAGCCCACCGCCGAGGGTCACAAGGCGACGATCTACCTCCTGCCGCGCTCCGACCGCGAGAACGGCGAGTTCTGGCTCTCCGGCCAGGGCGAGCTGTGGGTCGGCCGCCGCCACTCCCTCACCGAGGCCGAGCAGCTCTACGGCATCCCCGCCTCCGACGTCCGCGAACTGCCCGCCGCCCTGCGCGAGGCCACCGGCCCGGTGCGCGTCGTGCGCGGCTACGACGCCGGCATCGAGGCCGCGCTGACCGACAAGGTCACCGCCGAGCGCGACGAGGAACTGCGGGTCTTCCTCTCCGAAGCACGCCTGATCAAGGACGAGTTCGAGATCGGCGAGCTGCAGAAGGCCGTCGACTCGACGGTCCGCGGCTTCGAGGACGTGGTCAAGGTCCTCGACAAGCCCGAGGCCAGGACCGAGCGCTACATCGAGGGCACGTTCTTCCTCCGCGCGCGCGTGGAGGGCAACGACATCGGCTACAGCTCGATCTGCGCCGCGGGCCCGCACGCGTGCACCCTGCACTGGGTGCGCAACGACGGCCCGGTCCGCTCCGGCGACCTGCTCCTCCTGGACGCCGGTGTCGAGACGTACACCCTGTACACCGCCGACGTCACGCGCACGCTGCCGATCAACGGCCGCTTCAGCGACATCCAGAAGCAGGTCTACGACGCCGTCCACGAGGCCCAGGAGGCCGGTATCGCGGCGGTGCAGCCGGGCGGCAAGTACCGCGACTTCCATGACGCGGCGCAGCGCGTGCTGGCCGAGAAGGTCGTCGAGTGGGGTCTCGTCGAGGGGCCTGTGGAGCGCGTCCTGGAGCTGGGCCTCCAGCGCCGCTGGACGCTGCACGGCACGGGTCACATGCTCGGCATGGACGTCCACGACTGCGCCGCCGCGCGGACCGAGACATACGTGGAGGGCACCCTGGAGCCCGGCATGGTCCTCACGGTGGAGCCCGGCCTGTACTTCCAGGCGGACGACCTCACCGTCCCCGAGGAGTACCGCGGCATCGGCGTCCGCATCGAGGACGACATCCTGGTCACCGAGGACGGCAACCGGAACCTGTCCGACGGCCTGCCCCGCACCTCGGCCGAGGTCGAGAGCTGGATGGCGTCCCTCAAGGGCTGACGACTGACGACTGCCAACTGATAGAAGACTGATGGCCGGGCACACCTGCGGTGCCCGGCCATTCGTGTGCCGATCGCATGCCTAGGGGGAGGCTTTTTTCATGAACGCGCCTAGGGGGAGGGCTTTTTCGTGAACGACTTCTGGTCCGGCGTCGGCGTCGACCTGCATCTGGAACCCGACGCGGAGGGCGGCCGCCGGGTCGGTCTCGAACGCGCCCTCCGGGACGCCGTACGGGACGGCCGGCTCGCCCCGGGGACCCGCCTCCCGGCCACCCGCCGCCTCGCGACCGAACTCGGCGTCTCCCGGGGCACCGCGAAGGCGGCCTACGACCAGCTCGTCGCCGAGGGCTATCTGACCGCGCGCCAGGGCTCGGGCACCCAGGTCGCGCTGCTGCCCTCCGTCGACGCGGAGGCACCGGGCGCGGCGGCACGCGCGCGTGTCCCCCGTTTCGACCTACGGCCCGGCAGCCCCGACGTCGGCACGTTCCCGGCGGCGGCCTGGCTGCGCTCACTGCGCCGCGCGATCGCGACGGCACCCTCCTTGGCGTACGACTACGGGGATCCGCGCGGCCGCATCGAACTGCGCACCGCGCTGTCGGGGTACCTGGGGCGGGCGCGCGGGGTGATCGCGCCGCCGGAGCGGATCGTGATCACGTCCGGGTATGTGCAGGGACTCGCGCTCCTCACGCGCGTGCTCGACGGTTCCAGGGTGGCCATGGAGGACCCGGGGCTGCCGTTCCACCGGGAGGTGGTGCGGCACAACGGCGGGCGCGTGGTGCCCGTACGGGTCGACGAACGGGGCGCCCGCGCCGAGGAGTTGGGGGACGCGGCGGCCGTGGTGGTGACACCGGCCCACCAGTACCCGACCGGCGTGACGCTGCACCCGGAGCGCCGACGGGCACTGACCGACTGGGCACGCGCGCGTGGGGGCCTGATCGTCGAGGACGACTACGACGGGGAGTTCCGCTACGACCGGCAGCCCGTGGGCGCGCTCCAGGGGATGGCACCGGGGCAGGTCGTGTACCTGGGGACCGCGTCCAAGACGCTCGGGCCCGCGCTGCGGCTCGGCTGGATGGTGCTGCCGCCGCACCTGGTCGACGCGGTCGCCGACGCCAAGCTGCACAGCGACCACCACACCGAGACCATCGGCCAGTTGGCGCTCGCCGAACTGATCGACAGCCATGCCTACGACCGGCACGTGCGCGCGTGCCGGTTGCGGTACCGGCGCCGCCGCGACCAGCTCCTCGGCCGGCTGGGGGCGCACGCAAACGTTCACGGCATCGCGGCCGGGCTGCACGCGCTGGTGGAGGTCGCCGACGAGGAGGCGGCGCTCGCGCGGGCCGAGGAGGAGGGGCTCGCGGTCGGGCGGCTCGGGGAGCACTGGCACGCGGCGGGAGGCGGCGAGGGGCGGCCTCAGGGGCTTGTGGTGGGGTACGGGACGCCCAGGGAGCGGGTCTATCCGGAGGCGCTGGAGGTACTGGGGCGGGTGCTGGAAGGGGCGTAAGGGGGCGTAAGAAGGGGTTGGGGTTGGGGTTGGGGTTGGGGTTGGGGCTTGGGCGGTCCGGGGCGAGCGTGCCGAATTGGGCCACTGAAAGAGTTACTGATTGGGCCTCCTGACGGGCCCAACCGCGTCCTACCGTCGTAGGCATGACGAACGCACTCGTCCCACCCTCGGGCCCCCAACGCACCCTCGCGCTGGCCCAGTTGACCAACTCCGTCGGTGACGGCGCCTACTACGTGACCTCGGCGCTGTACTTCACCCACGTCGTCGGGCTCGCCCCCGCGCGCGTGGGCCTCGGGCTCACCCTCGCGTGGGCCGTCGGTTCGCTGGTCGGGGTGCCCCTGGGGCGGCTGGCCGACCGGCGTGGGCCGCGCGGTACGGCGGTGCTGCTGGCGCTGGCGACGGGGCTCGCGGTGGCGTCCTTCCTCGTCGTCCGGGGATTCGTGCCGTTCGTGATCGCCGCGTGTGCCTACGCGTCCGCGCAGTCGGGGCTCGCGGCGGCCCGGCAGGCGTTGCTCGCGGGGCTGGTGTCCGCCGGGGAGCGGACCGGGCTGCTGGCACACCTCCAGTCGACGCTGAACGCCGGTCTCGCGGTGGGCGCGGGTCTCGGCGGGCTCGCGCTGCGGGCGGGGACGCGGTCGGCGTACCTCGGGGTGTTCGCGCTGGACGCGGCGAGTTTCCTGGTGTGCGCGGGGCTTTTGGTGCGGCTGCCGTCGGTGCGGGGCGTCCAGGTGCGGAAGGCGGGCGGGCTCGGCGTGCTGCGGGACCGGCCGTACGTCGTCGTCACGCTGCTCAACACCGTGCTGCTGCTGCGGATGCCGTTGCTCAGCCTCGGGCTGCCGCTGTGGATCGCGGAGCGGACGGACGCGCCGACCTGGCTGGTGTCCGCGCTGTTCGTGCTCAACACCGGGGCGGTGAT
Source organism: Streptomyces prunicolor (assembly GCF_045162825.1). Lineage (NCBI taxonomy): Bacteria > Bacillati > Actinomycetota > Actinomycetes > Kitasatosporales > Streptomycetaceae > Streptomyces > Streptomyces prunicolor. The sequence goes on from NZ_CP108676.1 coordinate 5,373,720, forward strand.
GGTCTTCCAGGTGCGGACGGCCCGCAGGATCACCGGGCTCGCGTCGGCCACGCGCGCGGTGCGGCGGTCCGGCTGGATCATGCTGGCGGCCTGCGCGGTGTTCGCACTGTCGGCGGGCGCGTCGCCGTGGGTGGCCGTGGGGGCGCTGGTGGTCGGGGCGGTGCTCCAAGTGGCCGCCGAGATGGGGCAGTCGGCGGGGTCCTGGCAACTCTCCTTCGACCTGGCGCCCGTCGACCGGGTGGGCGAGTACCAGGGCTTCTTCGGGACCGGCGTCACCGTGGCCAGGACGATGGGCCCCCTGGTGCTGACGTCCCTCCTCCTGGAGTGGGGGACGCCGGGGTGGCTGCTGTTGGGCGGGGCGACGGTCGTGGCGTCGTACGCGATGGGGCCGGTGGTGCGGAGGGCGGCCGGCCGTCAGGTGGACGGCACGATCAGGCAGCCGGCGCTGGTGAGTTGACCGGCAAGGAGTCCAGGAACAGCGCGCCCGCCAGGAGCCCCGCACTTCCGCGAGGGCTCCACGCGCGCGCGTGGAGGTCGTTGTCGAAGGCGGTCAGGGCCTCCGCGCCCGCCGGCGTCACCGTGCCGCCCGCCTCCAAGACGCCCCGGGCCCCCGCCTGGACGTGCCGCAGGCCCAACGGGCCCACGGCGTGCAGGAGTTCGGTGTCCTGGAGGGTGGACATCACCGTGAGCAGGGCGTCCAGGCGGGCCTGGGTCTCCGTCGCCCCGGCCGCGCGGGTCGTGGCGAGGGTGTCCAACGCCCGCCGTACGTGCGGGAATCCGGCCTTCGCCTCGCCCCGCGCACCGGCCGCGCCGTACTTCGCCGAGATCGACGAGCCGCGCGAGGGCCTGCGCGGGGCGCGGCGGTCGGGGTGGGCGGCGATGCGCTTCGCGGTCGCGGCGACGTCCTTGGCCCCGGCGTGGGGGTCCAGGGCGGCCGCCGCGACCAGCAGGCCCAGCGCCCACAGGGCGCCGCGGTGGCCGCCGCCGGCGAGCGCGACGGAGTGTTCCGTGCAGCGGCCGATCGCGCCGAGTTCCGCGCGGAGCACGGGACTCGGCTCGCCGGTGCGGCGGGCGGCGGCCGCCATCGCCGCGAGGCCGGGTGTCAGCGCCTTGGCGGACCAGCGCAGGGCGCAGTGGTCCACGCGGGTCGTACGGGCGGCCAGGTCGCGCGGGTCGGGCAGGCCCGGCTTGGGAGCCAGCGCCAGTTGCCCGGTGAGCGCGTCCACGGCGGCCCGCGCCAGTGCCTCGTCCTCGCGGCTCTGCATCGTCGTACCTTACGAGGAGGCGGACGCCGAAGGGGAGGGGCTGTCGGACGGCGGCGCACCCGTCGGAGCGCCGCTCGGGGGCGTACCGCCTCCGCCGCTGCCCGCGCCCGTGCTCTCGGCGTCCGGGTCGACGCCGAGGGTCAGGGAACCCTTGTAGCCCTTGGACGGGTCCTTCTTGTGCACGGCCTTGAGGGTGAGCAGGCCGCTGGTCGCGCCACCGCCGTCGTAGACCATGTCGTCGGCGAGGACGGTGTACGAGCCCGTGTGCTTGGCGTACGGGTCGAGGGTGAAGATCTCCTCGGCGATGTCGTCGGCGAAGAACAGCTGGCCGGTGTAGTTGACCTTGCCGCCCTCGTAGGTGCCGTCCTCCTTCTCTCCGCCGGTGTGCACCTTCACGTGGATGTGGCAGGTGCGGGGCGTGTACCAGCCCGGGAAGATCGTCTCGAACTTGACGACCCCGTTGGCGTTGGCGACCTGGTAACCCCGCAGGTAGGTCAGGTCGTTGGCGGAGTCGCCCTCCTCGCTCTCCGCGGGGGCCGAGCCGCCCGGGTTGGCGGTGGTGTAGCCGGAGTAGTAGCCCCAGGCGTCGCAGTGCCAGATCTCCACGGCCGCGCCCTTGACCGGCGTGCAGCCGTCCGTGGCGTCGACGACCGTCAGCCGCAGGGTGAGCGGGACGCCCGCCTTGCCCTCGGTGATGTCCTTGCGCACCAAGGCACCGTCGAGGTAGTAGGGGCCCTCCGTGACGCTCGTCATCAGCGTCATGCACTCACTGCTGGTCGAGCTCGCCGTAGCCGAGGCCGTCGCGTCCGCGTCGGCGGTCGTGTCCGCGGTGTCGGCGAACGCCGACTGGAACCCGGCGGCCACCAGCCCGCCGGCCGCGACCGTCCCGCCGGTCACCGCGAGAGCGCGGCGCCGGCTGATGGTTTTGTCTTTGTGGTTTCCCGTCATGATCGCGAAGCTAGGGACGGCTGCCGTCAAGGACGTGGGCGTGCGCTGTGCGCAAGGTAAGAATGCTCAGAAAGCTGAAGTCGGCCGGAACCATGCGCGACCCCGACGCGCTACACCGCCATCAACGGCGCGTCCTTCCGCCACTTCAGGATCTTGTCGAAGCTCACCACCGCGCCGCCCACGCCCGGCTTGTTGCCGATGTGGACGTGGTCGGCGAGTTCCTGGATGAGGCACAGGCCGCGGCCGTTCTCGGCCTCGCTCGGGGCCGGGCGGACGGACTGCGTGCGGGCGAAACCGGGGCCCGAGTCCGCGACTTCGATACGACACTTCTCGCCGTCGAGGTACGCGGTGACCCGGTACGCCTCCGTGGGCGCGCCGTGCGCGGTGTCGCCGCCGTGCTCGACGGCGTTGGCGCACGCCTCGCTCAGGGCGACGGAGAGGTCGTAGGAGATGTCCGGGTCGACGCCCGCGGTCTCCATCGTGCCGAGGAACAGTCGCCGGGCGAGTGGCACGCTCGCGGCCTCGCGCCTCAGATGGAGTGACCACCAGATGCTCATGCTCCAGCCTCCCGGCCGCGGCTCGACATAGTGATACCTATTGCCGCCAGTGCCCCTGTGTAAGCACGGAGTTGACGTGATGCCGCCCATATGGGCGATGCGTCCCAAACGTAATTGGTGTATCCGGAGGTAGCTCACGCCGGAGAGTGATCTTTGTGAGCTACGACACACTATGGTCCCGATGTTGCGGACCTGCCGTATGGCGGCGATAAGGCCGGTGCGATGATGAGCCCGCCATGACTGCCCCCCACCCACGTACGGCGCGCTCCGGAGGTGAACTCCGGGTCCTGAGGGCCGCGGTGTTCGCCGCGGTCTGTGTCGTGCTGGCCGCGGCAGGTCACGCCATCGCCTCCTGCGCCACCGTTCCGCTGTGGACAGTGGGCGCGGGCTTCCTCGCGACCTTCCTCGTCGTGGCGCCGCTCGCCGGGCGGGCGCGTTCGCTGGCGGGGATCGTGGTGCCGCTCGCGGCCGGACAGACCGTGCTGCACACGCTGTTCGGGCTGGGTCAGACAGCCGCCACCACCACATCGACCGACTCCCTCTCGGCCTCCGACGCCACGCTCGTCGCGCGCGCCGCGCATCTCCTGTGCGGGACCACCGCCGCGGGGATCAGTCCGGCGCAGGCCCACCAGATCCTCACCGACGCGCGGCTGTTGCCGACCTCGGGCGCGACGGGTTCGACCGGCTCGATGAGCTCCATGGGGTCGATGAGCTCCATGGGGTCGATGCATCACCCGGCGGACGTCATGTCCGCCTCCGCCGGCTCCTCGATGTCGCTGTTCCCGTCCCTGTCCATGCTGCTCGGTCACGTCCTCGCGGCGCTCGCCGCGGGCTGGCTGCTGCGGCGCGGGGACCTGGCGCTGCTGCGCCTGATGGAACTGTCGGCGCATGGAGTCGCGGAAGGGGCGCTCGTACGGTCCCTGCGCGGAGCTCTCGCCCTGGTGCGCGCCCTGCGGGCCGGGCTGCCGGGGGCGCCCGGGGCGGGCCCGCGTCCGCGTCGTAGCGCCGTCTTCGCGCCGCCCGCGCCGCACACCACCGCGCTCCAGCACTCGGTGATCCGCCGCGGCCCGCCGGTCGCCGCCGCACACGCCCTCGCCGCCTGACGCGACGCGACCACCGACACCGCACTCCCTTCTGTGCGTGAAGAGGCCGCCGTCGTGCGGCACACGCGCGTGCCCGTCTTTTTCAGCCGGGAAACCCCTGTTTCACCCGGGGAACCACGCGCCCCCTCTTCACCACCGGAACTCACTCGAACTCGAAGTGGAGTGCTCCTTTCCCATGAAGACCACGAAGACCATGACGTCCATCAAGACCTCTCGTATCGCCGCCGCCGCTGCCGTCGCCGGCTCGGCCGTGCTCGTCCTGTCCTCGCCCGCCTTCGCGCACGTGTCCGTGCAGCCGGAGGGCGCGGCCGTCAAGGGCGGCTACGCGGTCGTCGACTTCAAGGTCCCGAACGAGCGTGACGACGCCTCGACCACCAAGCTGGAAGTCACCTTCCCGACCGAGCACCCGCTGGCGTCCGTGATGCCGGAGCCGATCAGCGGCTGGACCGTCAAGGTCACCAAGTCGAAGCTGGCCAAGCCCGCCGAGATGCACGGCGAGACGATCACGGAGGCCGTCACCAAGGTCACCTGGACCGCGACCGGCAAGGGCGTCGAGCCGGGCTACTTCCAGAAGTTCCCGGTCTCCGTCGGCATGCTGCCCACGGACGCCGACCAGCTCGTCTTCAAGGCGCTCCAGACGTACTCCGACAAGGACGTCGTGCGCTGGATCGAGGTGCAGAAGGACGGCGAGGAGGAGCCCGAGAACCCGGCCCCGACGCTCACGCTGACCTCCGCCTCCGCCTCCGGCGCGACCGCCGAGGACGCCGCCGACAAGACCGAGACCACCGCTTCCGACTCCACCTCGTCGTCCGCCGACTCCTCCGACACCACCGCCCGCGTCCTCGGCGTGGTCGGCATCGCCGTCGGCGCGGCGGGCGTGGCGTACGGCGTTCTCGCCGGCCGACGGCGTACGACCGTCTGACGCCCGTCACTCATGGCGCGCACAGGGGTCCGTGCGACTCTTGCGTACGACCCCGGTGCGCGCCGGAGCTCTCACAACTGGGACATTTCTCTATGCGCAAGAAGACGTTCGCGGCGGCCGTTCTGCTCGCCGCCGCCACCCTGACGCTCTCCGCCTGCGGGAGCGGCGACGACAGCCAGAGCCCCGTCTCCGTGGTCTCCGCGGACACCGCGACGAAGGCCGCCACCGTCCTCGACACCCCGTTCGAGAAGCCGGACTTGGTCCTCACGGACACGCACGGCAAGAAGTACGACCTCCGCGCGGAGTCCAAGAACCGGCCGACGCTGATCTACTTCGGCTACACCCACTGCCCCGACATCTGCCCGCTGACGATGAACAACATCGCCGTCGCCAAGAAGTCGCTGTCCAAGGCCGAGCAGGACAAGCTGCTGGTCGTGTTCGTCACCACCGACCCGGCGCGGGACACCCCGTCGGAACTCGGCAAGTGGCTCAAGGGCATCGACACCCAGTTCGTCGGCCTGACCGGCGACTTCGCCACCATCCAGGCCGGCGCCCGCACCATGGGCATCTCCATCGAGCCGACCACGAAGGACAAGAACGGCAAGCTGGTCTCCGTCCACGGCACCCAGGTCGTCGCGTTCTCCCCGAAGACCAACGGCGGCTACCTGCTCTACGACCAGGACGCCACCGTCGACGACTACACCAAGGACCTCCCCAAGATCATCAAGGGGGAGAACCCGTGAGGCGGTTCGCCGTACCCGTCGCGGTGCTGACCGGCGCGCTGGTCCTCACCGGCTGTGGCTCGGACGATGCCAAGGCCCAGCTCTCCGTCAGCTCCGCCTATATGCCCCAGCCCGTCTCGGACATGGCGGCGGGCTTCCTGGACATCGCCAACAAGGGCGGTGCGAAGGAAGAGTTGACCTCCGTCACCAGCGACCTCGGCCCGGTCTCCGTGCACGAGACGGTCGGCCAGGCGATGGAGGAAGTGACGTCCCTCGATGTGCCCGCACACGGTCAACTCGTGTTCAAGAGCGGGGGCAACCACCTGATGTTCGACAAGCTGAAGCACACCCTGAAGCAGGGCGACAGCGTGACCGTGAAGCTGCACTTTGCCAAGTCCGGCCCTCTCACGGTTGAGATGCCCGTGAAGTCGGCGACGTACAACCCCACGACCGGGCACTGAGGGAGGGACCCCACCTTGAAGACGACCATCACCCCCCGCGTCCGCAATCTGGTGCTGCTGCTCCTGGCTGTCACCGGCATGCTCTTCGCCGGGGCGGGTACCGCCTCCGCGCACGCCGCGCTGACCGGCAGCGACCCCAGTTCGGGGGTGGTGGTCGACAAGGCTCCGACGCAGATCTCGCTCACCTTCTCCGAGAAGGTGGCGACGAACAACGACTCGCTGCGCGTGCTCGACCCGAAGGGCAAACGCGTCGACGTCGGCAAACCGTCCAACATCAGCGGTACGACGTACGCCATCCAGGTCCGCAGCGGTCTGCCCGACGGCACGTACACGGTGGCCTGGCAGGTCGTGTCGGCCGACAGTCACCCCGTGGCCGGCGCCTTCACCTTCTCCGTCGGCGCCCCCTCCAAGACCACCGTCTCGGTCTCCGACCAGGACGTGGGCGGCGGGCTCGTCGGCGGGCTGTACGGCTTCGGGCGCTACATGTCGTACGCCGGCTTCATCGTCATGGTGGGCGGCGCCGCCTTCATCCTGGCGTGCTGGCAGCGCGGCGCCGGGGTGCGCGCGCTGCAGCGGCTGGTCGTCTCCGGCTGGTTCTCGCTGACCGCGGCCACGCTGTGGCTGCTGCTCCTGCGGGGCTCGTACACGACCAGCGGGAAGTTCGGCGACATCTTCGACCTGAACCTTCTCGGGCAGGTCCTCCAGACCAAGACCGGCGCGGCCCTCGTCTCCCGGCTCCTTCTCCTCGCCGCCGCCGCGCTGTTCATCGCCGTGCTCTTCGGGGCCTATGACAAGCGCGAGGACGAGGAGAAGCGGGACCTCACCTTCGGTCTCGCGATCGGCGGCGGTGTGGTCGCCTCGGGGCTCGCTGCGAGCTGGGCGCTGGCCGAGCACGCCTCGACCGGGCTCCAGCCGGGCATCGCGATGCCCGTGGACGTCGTCCACCTGCTGGCCGTCGCGATGTGGCTCGGCGGCCTGTCCGCCCTCCTCGTCGCGCTGTACCGGGCGCCCGCCGACAACCTGGTCGGGCGGCCGGCCGTACAGAACTTCTCACGCATCGCGTTCGGCAGCGTCCTCGCGCTCGTCGCGACCGGCATCTACCAGTCCTGGCGCCAGCTCGGCTCCTGGTCGGCGTTCACCGACACCGGCTACGGCCAGCTGCTGCTCGTGAAGATCGGCCTCGTGGCGCTGCTCGTCGGCATCGCGTCGATCTCCCGGCGCTGGACCGCCCGGCTGGCGGAGACGGCCGAGGCGAGCGCGACAGTCGTCGAAGAGCGCGCGCCGGAGAAGGAGAAGGCGCACGCCAGCGCCTCCACGAAGACGGCCGACGCCGGCGCTACGGCGTCCGCCGCGGCCAGTGCCTCCAGCGCTACGACCGCCGCCGAGGCCGGTGTGGCCAGCGCTACGACCTCCACCAAGGCCGGTGTCGCTGGCAGCACCGCGTCCGCCGAGGCCGACTCCGACGGGACCGCGTCCGCCAAGGGCACCGATTCCGAGGGGCCCGGCGACTCCAAGCGCGCCGCCCAACTCGCCCGCCAGCAGACCGCCGTGGACACCGCTCGGCAGAAGCGGCTGCGGGACGCCGACCCGGTCCGCTTCGGACTGCGCCGCTCGGTGCTCGCCGAGGCCGCCGTCGCCGTCGTCGTCCTCGCCGTCACCACCGCCCTGACGACCACCGAACCGGGCCGTACGGAGGAGGACGCCAAGGCGGCCAAGGCATCGTCCTCGTCCGCGGCCACGTCGTCCTCCGGCGCGCTGACCCTGGACATGTCCTTCGACACCGGAGGCACGGACGGCAAGGGCGTCATCAGGCTCGACCTCGACCCCGCGCGCGTGGGCGGCAACGAGATGCACGTCTATGTGCAGCGCCCCAACGGGCGGGCCTTCGACGTCCCCGAGGTGAAGGTCGCCTTCACCCTCGCCGCGAAGAAGATCGGCCCGCTGCCCGTGACGCCCGACCGCATCGCCACCGGGCACTGGGCCGCGAACGGAATCCAGATCCCCATGGCGGGCGACTGGAAGATCTCGGTGACCGTGCGGACCTCCGACATCGACCAGACGACCGTCGACAAGAACGCGCAGATCGGCTGAACCACGCCATGCCTGACCAGTCCATTCCCCAGGCCCGGACCGTAGAGGCACCTCCCGGGGAGGCCGTTTCCGAAAACGGCTCCCCAGGGGAGGGCATTTCCCGCCGACGGCTCCTCGGTACGGCCGGTGCCACCGGGCTCGTGCTCGGTGCGGCGGGCGGAGCCGTGGGGTACGCGTCCGCGCCCGCCGGGGCCACACCGCTGACCTCGCTGGGCGAGGACATGGCAATGTTTCACGGGAAACATCAGCCGGGCATCACCGAGGGCCTCCAGGCGCGCGGCCATCTCGTCGCCTTCGACCTGGCGGCGGGCGCGGGCCGCAAGGAAGCGGCGGCCCTGCTGCGCCGCTGGTCGACGACCGCCCAGCGGCTGATGGCGGGCGAGGCGGCGGCACAGGACGACACGGAGGTCGCCCGGGACGCGGGGCCCTCGTCGCTGACGATCACCTTCGGCTTCGGCAACTCCTTCTTCTCCCGTACGGGTCTGGAGAAGCAGCGGCCCGTCTCCCTCGACCCGCTGCCCGACTTCTCCTCCGACCATCTCGACAAGGCGCGCAGCAACGGCGACCTGTGGGTGCAGATCGGCGCCAATGACGCGCTGGTCGCCTTCCACGCCCTGCGCACGATCCAGAAGGACGCGGGCAGCGCGGCCAAGGTCCGCTGGCAGATGAACGGCTTCAACCGGACGCCGGGCGCCACGGCCCACAAGATGACGGCCCGCAATCTGATGGGCCAGCTCGACGGCACCCGCAACCCCAAGCCGACGGAGTCCGACTTCGACAAGCGGATCTTCGTGCCGGCGTCCGGTTCGAGCGACCCGGCGTGGATGGCGAACGGCTCCTACGCCGTCGTACGCCGTATCCGCATGCTCCTCGACGACTGGGAGAAGCTCTCGACCGGCGCCCAGGAGAACGTCGTCGGGCGCCGCAAGTCCACTGGGGCGGCCCTGTCCGGGGGCGGCGAGACGACCGCGATGGACCTGGAGAAGACCGACGCGAAGGGCGCCCTGGTCGTCCCCATCAACGCGCATGCCCGGATCGCCCGGCCCGACCAGAACGGGGGCGCGGCGATGCTCCGGCGCCCCTTCTCGTACCACGACGGCATCGCCGCCGACGGCACCCCGGACGCCGGGCTGCTCTTCGTGTGCTGGCAGGCGGACCCGTTGCGCGGCTTCGTCACCGTGCAGCGGAAACTCGACCGCGGTGATGCCCTGTCGACGTACATCCGCCACGAGGCGAGCGGTCTGTTCGCGGTGCCGGGCGGGGCGGCGGAGGGCGAGTACGTGGGGCAGCGGTTGCTGGAGGGGTGAGCCTGTCGCCCTATGGAGTGGCTGGGCCGGGAAGCGTGCTTCGGGTTCCGCAAGGCCCATTAGGGTGAGGTCATGCCAGCCAGCTACGCGTATCTCGGCCCTGAGGGCACCTTCACCGAAGTCGCCCTGCGGACGCTTCCCGAGGCGGCCACCCGGGAGCTGATCCCGTACGTGTCGGTGCAGTCCGCCCTGGACGCCGTGCGCACCGGCGAGGCCGAGGCCGCGTTCGTGCCGATCGAGAACTCCGTCGAGGGCGGGATCACCACCACCCTGGACGAGCTGGTCGCGGGCGCCCCGCTGATGATCTACCGCGAGGTGCTGCTGTCGATCACCTTCGCGCTGCTGGTCAGGCCGGGCACGAAGATCTCCGACATCAAGACGGTCTCCGCGCACCCCGCCGCCCAGCCGCAGGTCCGCAACTGGATGAAGGCGAACCTCCCGGACGCCCTGTGGGAGTCGGCGGCCTCGAACGCGGACGCCGCCCGGCTGGTCCAGGAGGGCCAGTACGACGCCGCGTTCGCCGGTGAGTTCGCCGCCGCGCGGTACGGTCTCGAAGCGCTGGAGACCGAGATCCACGACGCGGAGAACGCGCAGACCCGGTTCGTGCTGGTGGGCAGGCCCGCCCGCCCGGCGGCCCCGACCGGCGCGGACAAGACGTCGGTCGTGATCTGGCAGCGCGACGACCACCCCGGCGGGCTGCGCGACCTGCTGGGCGAGTTCGCCACCCGGGGCATCAACATGATGCTGCTGCAGTCCCGCCCGACCGGCGCCGGCATCGGCAACTACTGCTTCTGCATCGACGCCGAGGGGCACATCTCCGACCGCCGGGTCGCCGAGGCGCTGAGCGGGCTCAAGCGGATCTGTCTCCAGGTGCGCTTCCTGGGTTCGTACCCGCGCGCGGACGTCCGCGTGGACGGGGTGCGGCCGCTGTTCCCGGGGACCTCGGACGAGGAGTTCCTGGCGGCGGCCGACTGGGTCACGCACTGCCAGGACGGCCGTTTCTGACCGGTGGTACCTGTGTAGCGGCCCGGTACTACCTGCGTATCTTCGTTATCCACAGAAGTTATCCACAGGTCCGCTTCTCGACCTGGGGACAAGTCGACAACGAAGTGCGATCCAGTCGACAAATCTCCCTACAGGCCCCTGACCCGTCCACCGGCGCGTAGGTCACTCTTCGTCCACCTGTTTCCTTCGGGCAATCCTATGGAGCGACGCATTTCCACCCGAAAGTGAGCAGGAAGCGCGTTTGGGACAGGAATCGCCCGGCTCGCGAAACCTTTTGGAAATGATCATTTCCAGTGTCCACAGATCTTTCGCACACCCTGTGGATAACTCTTCCGGGATGTGGATTCCTGTGGACAACCGCGGCCTCAAGTCCCGTTTCCCACAAGGGATTCGAGTCAACAGGCCGCCTCACGCCTGCCCCCATCCAGGGAGCGGGACGCCTTTTCATTGACCCGCGCCGATACACAAGAACACTCTGCGCAAATACCCCATAACTATATGTAAGCCGCAGTTCGAAATACCGAGTCGTGAGCCGGAACCCGGCACCGGTAGCCTGTTCCGCGTGATTGACCTTCGCCTGCTCCGTGAGGACCCCGACCGTGTGCGCGCGTCCCAGCGCGCCCGTGGAGAGGACGTCGCGCTCGTCGACGCTCTCCTGTCCGCCGACGAGCGACGCAGGTCGTCCGGCGTCCGCTTCGACGAGCTGCGTTCCGAGCAGAAGAGCATCGGCAAGCTCATCTCCAAGGCCTCCGGCGACGAGAAGGCCGAGCTGCTCAAGAAGACGGGCCAGCTCGCCGCAGACGTCAAGGCGGCCGACGCCGAGCAGCACGAGGCGGACGAGGAGACCAAGCGCCTCGCGCTCCAGCTCGGCAACCTCGTGCACCCCGATGTGCCCGTGGGCGGCGAGGAGGACTTCGTCGTCCTGGAGACGCACGGCACGATCCGCGACTTCGCCGCCGAGGGCTTCGAGCCCAAGGACCACCTGGAGCTCGGCGAGGCGCTGGGCGCCATCGACGTCGAGCGCGGCGCCAAGGTCTCCGGCTCGCGCTTCTACTACCTCACCGGCGTCGGCGCCCTCCTGGAGCTGGCGCTCGTCAACGCTGCGATCGCGCAGGCCACGGAGGCCGGCTTCATCCCGATGCTGACCCCGGCGCTGGTCCGCCCGCGCGCCATGGAGGGCACCGGCTTCCTCGGCCAGGCCGCGGAGAACGTGTACCACCTGGAGAAGGACGACTACTACCTGGTCGGCACCTCCGAAGTCCCCCTCGCCGCCTACCACATGGACGAGATCCTCGACGCGGACAAGCTGCCGCTGCGCTACGCGGGCTTCTCCCCCTGCTTCCGCCGCGAGGCCGGGACGTACGGCAAGGACACGCGTGGCATCTTCCGCGTGCACCAGTTCGACAAGGTCGAGATGTTCTCCTACGTCCTTCCCGAGGACGCGGAGAACGAGCACCAGCGGCTCCTGGACTGGGAGAAGCAGTGGCTCACCGCCCTCGAACTGCCCTTCCAGGTCATCGACGTGGCCTCGGGCGACCTGGGCTCGTCGGCGTCCCGCAAGTTCGACTGCGAGGCGTGGATCCCGACCCAGGGCAAGTACCGCGAGCTGACCTCGGCCTCCAACTGCGACAGCTTCCAGGCCCGTCGGCTCTCCGTGCGCCTGCGCGACGGCAAGAAGGTGCAGCCGCTGGCCACGCTCAACGGCACGCTGTGCGCCGTACCGCGCACGATCGTGGCGATCCTGGAGAACCACCAGCTGCCCGACGGTTCCGTGCGCGTGCCCGAGGTGCTGCGTCCGTACCTGGGCGGCCGTGAGGTCCTGACGCCGGTCGCCAAGTGACCACTGCGGCTCCCTCCGAGGGGTTCCCCTACCGACTGATCGCGACCGACCTCGACGGAACGCTCCTGCGCTCCGACGAGTCGATCTCGTCGCGCACGCGTGACGCACTCGCCGCGGCCACCGCGGCGGGTGCGGCGCACATCGTCGTGACCGGCCGCGCGGTCCCCTGGACCCGGCACATCCTCGACGACCTCGGCTACGAGGGCCTCGCGGTCTGCGGCCAGGGCGCCCAGGTCTACGACGCCGGCGAGCACCGTCTGCTGACGTCGGTCACCCTGGACCGCCAACTGGCCGGGGTGGCACTCGCCAAGATCGAGGCGGAGGTCGGCCCGCTGTTCCTGGCGGCGAGCCGGGACGGCCTGGACGGTGATGTGCTGGTCGGCGACGGGTACGCGGTCACGGGCACGCTGCCGTCGACACCCCTCTCGGACGTGTCCGAGCTGTGGGCGGCGCCGCTGAACAAGATCTACATCCAGCACCCGACCCTCACGGACGACCAGCTCGCCGAGGCGGCGCAGCTGGCCGCGGGCGGTTTCGTCTCGGTCGCGATGGCGGGTGAGGGCATCGTCGAACTGCTCCCGCTGGGTCTGACCAAGGCAACCGGTCTGTCCCTGGCCGCCCGCCGTCTGGGCCTGAAGGCCGCCGACACGATTGCCTTCGGCGATATGCCCAACGACATCGCGATGTTCGCGTGGGCGGCGCACAGCGTGGCGATGGCCAACGCGCATGAGGAGCTCAAGGCTATTGCGGACGAGGTGACGTCTTCGAACGAGGAGGACGGAATCGCGGTGGTGCTGGAGCGGTTGCTCGCGTAGATGTGGGCAACCGCCCCAGCTCAGATGCCCCCGGCAGCGGGGGCGAAAGGGAGGGCGGCCCACGCGATAATGAGTCGCGTGCTCGAAGCGGCCGCCCCGGGCAGCTCCCCGTGGTGGGCGACTCGACGGAGGGTAACTACTCCGGAGACCGCCGCGGGCTGCCCTGAAGGGAGTTGGACGTCCTGTCGTGCATCGACATCGTCCAGCTCCTCTCCCAGTAAGTGGCGCCGGCTGATCCGGCGTCGACAGAACAACTGTGCCTGTACGCCGAGTTGGGCGCCACCGAATAAAAGGGCAGCCGCGTGACGCCTACCGCCGCCGCCACTTGCGCCGCCGAGCCTTGCTGAAGAACCACCCCGCGGGCGGCTCGTCCGAGCGCCACGGCTGCGGCTCGGGCGACTCCGCGCGCCAGCGCGCCGCGAGCATCCGGGCCCGGGCGGACGGCTCGGCCGTCTCGGCGGAGCGTATGAAGTCGTCGTCCAGGACCAGCTTGTCCCAGCCGTCCCCGGACTCGGCCTGACCGCCGCCGTACGTCGCCTCTCCGGCCATCCCCGTTCCTCCCAGCCGTCCGTGCCGTCCGTCCCGTTTGCCCAGTGTGCCCGGGCAGAGATGAAGCCCCCGTCAAGATCAGGACCTGTCATTCCTCGCCGGCGAGCTTCAGCGAGCGCAGCTTCTGTCCGGCGAACCAGGTGGCTCCCGCGGTGACCGCGACGAGGAACACCGTGGCCGTGGTCAGTCCGACGTCCGAGGTGACCAGCTCTCCGCCGGCGACCTTGTGGGCGACGGCGAGGGACCACTGCTGGACGCTCAGCGTGCGGGCGCCGGCGACCAGGGAGCCGAACAGGGCTTCCCAGACGAGGGCGTAGACGAGTCCGAAGACCACCGCGTGCCGGGAGACCGTGCCGAGCAGCAGGAAGAGTGCCGCGTAGGCGATGGAGGCGACCAGGGCGGCCACCGTGTAGGCGACGGCGATCTGCTGGCCGTTGCCGTTGAGGATGAAGCCGGCGATCAGCATGGGAACCGCCGAGAACACCATGGTGACGGCGATCGCCACGATCAGCTTGGTAAAGATGATCGTGGGCCGCTTCAGCGGCTTGGACAGCAGGTACACCACGGAGCCGTCGTCGATCTCCGGTCCGATCGCGCCGGTGCCCGCGATGACGCCGATGATCGGCACCATCGTGGCGAGGCCGAGGCCGCCCAGGACGTCGACCGCGGTCTGGTCGTCGGCGCCGGTGAGGCCCCGCACCACTACGGAGATCGCGATCAGCAGGAAGGGCAGGGCGCCCAGGATGAGGGCCCGGCGCCGGCCGAGCAGGGCCCGGTAGGTGAGTCGGGCGACTGTGGGGTCGTACATCTCTTGGCCTCCTACGCCGCGACGAGATACGAGAAGACGGACTCGAGGGACTCGTCCGACGGCGAGACCGTGAGCAGCCGGATGCCGTGGTCCTTGGCCACCCGGGGCAGCAGGGCCGTGAACCGGCCGAAGTCGACGGCCTGGATGCGCAGCGCGCCCTCGGCCAGGTCGACCTCGATACCGGATGTCGACGGGTCGGCGATCAGCGCGGCCGCGAGGGCGCGGTCGTCGCTGGAGCGGACCAGGTAGCGGTGCGGGCGGTCGGTCATCAGGCGGCGGATCTTGCGGAAGTCGCCGCTGGCCGCGTGCCGTCCGGCCACAACTACCTCGATGTGCCAGGCGAGTTGCTCGACCTCTTCGAGGATGTGGGACGAGAACAGCACCGTGCGGCCCTCGTCGCCCATCCGCCGCAGCAGGTCCATGAGTTGCATGCGCTGGCGCGGGTCCATGCCGTTGAACGGCTCGTCGAGGAGCAGGAGCGAGGGGTCGTGCACCAGGGCGCTGGCCATCTTTACGCGCTGGCGCATGCCCTTGGAGTACGTCGAGATCTTGCGGTCCTGCGCGTACTCCATCTCGACCGTGGCCAGGGCTTTTTGGGCGGCCTTGGCGCCGAGGCCGTGCAACTCGGCGTTGGCGACGACGAATTCGCGTCCGGTGAGGAAGTCGTACATCGCCTCACGCTCGGGGACGATGCCGATGTGCTTGTAGATCTGTTCGTTGCGCCAGACCTGCTGGCCGTCGAGGGTGACGGTGCCGGTGGAGGGGGCGAGGAAGCCGCCCATCATGTTGATGAGGGTGGACTTGCCGGCGCCGTTGGGGCCGAGCAGTCCGGTGACTCCCGGGCCGACGTTCATGGTGATGTCGTTGACGGCGACCACGTTGCCGAACCAGCGGGAGACATGGTCGATGGAGAGCGTGGTCACAGGCCCACCTTCCGGTAGCGGCGGATCAGGAGGCCGTAGGTCGCGGCGATGAGGCCCAGGACGGCGAGGATGTAGACGACGCCTTCCGCGTGGCTGGGGCCGACGCCTCCGGGGAACGCCGAACTCGCGCCCAGGAAGGCCGACTGCAAGCCGTCGATGAGCGTGACGGGCGAGAAGAGGCCGATCCAGGGGATGGCGCTCGTGGAGTTCTGCGCGTCGGCGATCGCCTGGAGGGTGGAGACCGCGCCGGAGGAGATGGTCAGTACGGCGATGATGGCGGCGATGCCGAAGCCGCGGCGCGGGGTGACGGCGGCGATGACCAGGCCGACGCCGGCGAAGAGCAGCGAGAGGAGGGTCACGGAGACGAGTCCCTGGGCGAAGCCCTTGGTCTGGTCGGCGAAGTCCAGCTTGGCCAACAGGGCGCCTACGTAGAGCACGATCAGCGGGGCCCCGGTCAGGATGAGCATGGCCGAGGCCAGGGCCGCGAACTTGGCCCGCACGTAGTCGGCGGTCTCGATCGGCCGCGAGAAGTACAGCGGTACGGTCTTGAAGCGCAGGTCGCGCGAGACCGACTGGGGGGCCTGCGAGGCGACGTACAGGCCGATGACGGCCTGCATGATGATCGCGTAGCGGGTGTAGTCGACGGGCAGGTCCTTGGCCTTCGTGGCGACCGCGACGGCCACCATGATGGCCGCGGGCACGCACATGACCACGAACAGCAGCATCGGCAGGACCTTGGACTTCACCGAGCGGCCGAGGCCGTAGGAGCCGCGCAGGGACATCGAGTAGAGGGAGCGGCGGGCGTAGGCGCGGCCCAGGCGGGGGCCGTTGTAGTTGCGGTAGCCGATGTTGTGGATACGGGTCTGGTCGCCCGGCTGGGGGACCAGGGGCTGGTCAATTGCCATGGCCTACGGCCTCCTTCCGCTCTGCGTCGCTGCCGGTGCTGGTGTCGGAGTCGGTGAAGACCTCGGAGATGTGGTGCCTGCGCTGCTCCATGCGCACCAGGCCCAGGCCGAGGTCCGCGATCACGTCCCGGATCACGTCGTACGTCTCCTCGCCCGTGGCCGTCAGGAGGAGGACATGGCCCGCGCCCGGGAGGCCGCTGCTGTCGTGGGTGTCCACCCCGTGCGCGTGGAGCGCGTCGCGCACCGCGCGGGTGCCGTCCGGGTGGTCGTCGGTGTCGGTGACCTCGATGGCCAGGGTGGTCGTGATCTGGGTGAAGTCCGTGGTGGAGCTGGAGCGCAGGAGCTTGCCGCCGTCGACCACGATGACGTGGTCGCAGGTGCGCTCCAGCTCGCCCAGCAGGTGCGAGGTCACCAGCACCGAGATGCCGAAGTCCGTGTGGATGCGGCGGATGAGGCCGAGCATCTCGTCGCGGCCGACCGGGTCGAGGCCGTTGGTCGGCTCGTCCAGGAAGACCAGTTGGGGGTCGTGGACGAGGGCCTGCGCGAGCTTGACGCGCTGCTTCATGCCCGTCGAGTAGCCGCCGATGGGGCGGTAGCGCTCCTCGTACAGACCGACATGGCGCAGGGTGTCCGCGGTGCGCTCGCGGGCCGCGGTGGGCGGCAGGCCGGACATGCGCGCCATGTGGACGACGAACTCGGTGGCCGAGACGTCGGGCGGCAGACAGTCGTGCTCCGGCATGTACCCGACGCGCTCGCGGATGTCGGCACCCTTGGTGGCGACATCGAGGCCGAGCACTTCGGCTCGGCCCTCGGAGGCGGGGGACAGACCCAGCAGGATCTTGATCAAGGTCGACTTGCCGGCTCCGTTGGCACCGACGAGCCCCGTCACACCGGGGCCGACGTCCACGGAGAGCCGGTCAAGCGCGGTCACCCGTGGGAACCGCTTGCTCAGGCTTTCGGTCGCGATCACAGTCACGTCTACGAAGGTAGTGACGCGGACCACTGCGGTCGTCACCCCGCAGAGCTGTCCTCACGTCAGACTCCAGACGTACGGGTCCGTAGGGGATGCCCCTACCTGAGAGCTACGCGACCGGCCCTCGCGGTTATCCACAGGTAGAGATCACGCCTATTGACGCAGCCTCTAACAACTGTCACATTCACGAGTGTCAAGTTACGAGCACGTACCGCAGTCGGTGTGGACAGGTGGGGCGGTGGCATGACTACGGCGGTGACACGCGAACTCTCCGCGGAACTGCGGGGGTTCAGGGAGGTCCAGCGGCTGGCGTACGAATGCGCCGAGGCCGTCGCGGCCCGGCTGGAGCCCGGGGTGACCGAGCGGGACGCGGCGCGGATGCAGCGGTCGTGGCTGCGCGCGCGGGGCGTGAACGACTGGTTCCATCTGCCCTTCGCCTGGTTCGGCGACCGCACGGCGTTCACGGACTTCCGGGTCCCGCTCCAGTTCTTCCCCACAGGCCGCCGACTGGAGCCCGGGATGCCGTTCATCCTGGACATGGCCCCCGTGTACAAGGGCTTCACGGCCGACATCGGGTATTCGGGCTCCCTGGGCGCCAACCCGGTGCAGGACAAGCTGATGGCCGACCTGGAGGCGCACCGCGCGCTGCTCCTGCGCGAGGTGCGCGAGCGGCGCCCGCTGCGCGAGATCTACGAGGACGTGGACCGCCTCATGGTCCGCCAGGGCTACGCCAACCGGCACCGCGCCTACCCCTTCGGCGTGATCGCGCACAAGATCGACCGGGTCGCCGAACGCCCTTGGTCCCCGCGGCTGTTCGGGTTCGGCACCCAGGCCCTCAAGGGCCTCGCGAGCGACGCGCTGCACGGCCACCGCGACGGATGGTCCCCGCTCTGGTCGCCGTACCGCTTCTCCGACCATCCCCCGCACCCCGGCCTGTGGGCGGTCGAACCGCATCTCGGATTCCGGGGCACGGGCGCCAAGTTCGAGGAGATCCTGGTCGTCACCGACTCCAAGGACCCCGAACAGAGCGTCTTCTGGCTGGACGACGATCTGCCGCACGTGCGGCGCTGGGCGGAGGACAAGTGACGCTTGAGGGTGCGCGCGAGCGCTGGGTGCGGACGGGTGGAGTCGAGCTGTGCGTGGCCGAGTTGGGGGACCCCTCGCGCCCCACGGTCATCCTGGTGCACGGCTATCCCGACACCAAGGAGGTGTGGTCCGAGGTCGCGTCCCGGCTCGCGGACCGCTTCCACGTCGTGCTCTACGACGTCCGAGGCCACGGCCGGTCCACGGCCCCGCAGCCGCTGCGGGGCGGGTTCACCCTGGAGAAGCTCACGGACGACTTCCTGGCGGTCGCGGACGCGGTCAGCCCGGACCGGCCGGTGCACCTGGTGGGGCACGACTGGGGCTCGGTGCAGTCCTGGGAGTTCGTGACCGTCGAGCGCACGGTGGGCCGGATCGCCTCCTTCACGTCGATGTCCGGGCCGTCCCTGGACCACTTCGGGCACTGGATCAACAAGCGCCTGACCCGGCCCACCCCGCGCCGCGTCGGCCAACTCCTCGGCCAGGGCGCCAAGTCCTGGTACGTGTACCTGCTGCACACCCCCGTGCTGCCCGAACTCGCCTGGCGCGGCCCCCTGGGCAAGCGCTGGCCGAAGATCCTGGAGCGCGTCGAGAAGATCCCGCGCGGCGACTACCCGACCTCGTCGCTCCCCACGGACGCGGCCAACGGCGCCTGGCTGTACCGGGACAACGTGCGGGCGAGGCTGCGCAGACCACGCCCGGATGCCTACGCGCACGCGCCCGTGCAGCTCGTCACGCCCCTGGGGGACGCGTTTCTGTCGGAGCGGCTCTACGACGAACTGGAGCTGTGGGCACCGGGGGCGGTGCGCCACACGCTCCAGGCCAAGCACTGGATCCCGCGTACGCGACCCGATCAACTGGCGTCCTGGATCACGGAGTTCGTGACCACCCAGGAGGGCGAGCGCCCCAGGTCGACACCGGCGACCGGCAAGTACGTCCAGCGGTTCGGCGGGCAGCTCGTGCTGGTGACGGGCGCCGGCAGCGGCATCGGGCGCGCCACGGCGTTCGCCTTCGCCGAGTCCGGCGCGCGCGTGGTGGCCGTCGACCGGGACTCGGAGAGCGCGGCCCGCACCGCCGAACTGGCCCGGCTGATCGGCGCCCCCGAGGCCTGGGCGGAGACGGTCGACGTCTCCGACGAGCAGGCCATGGAGAAGCTCGCCTCGAAGGTCGCCGCCGAGTACGGCGTGGTCGACGTCCTGGTGAACAACGCCGGAATCGGACTCTCCGGTTCCTTCTTCGACACCACCCCGGAGGACTGGAAGAAGGTCCTGGACGTCAACCTGTGGGGCGTGATCCACGGCTGCCGCCTCTTCGGGAAACAGATGGCCGACCGCGGCCAGGGCGGCCACATCGTCAACACGGCGTCGGCGGCGGCGTTCCAACCGTCGAAGGCACTGCCCGCCTACAGCACCTCCAAGGCGGCCGTGCTGATGCTCAGCGAGTGCCTGCGCGCGGAACTGTCCGACCAGGGGATCGGTGTCTCGGCGATATGCCCGGGCCTCGTCAACACCAACATCACCTCGACCGCGCACTTCGCCGGGGTCGACGCCGACGAGGAGAAACGGCGCCAGAAGAAGTCGGCGCGGCTCTACGGGCTGCGCAACTACCCGCCGGAGAAGGTCGCCGACGCGATCCTGCGGGCGGTCGTCCGCAACCAGGCCGTCGTGCCCGTCACCCCGGAGGCGCGCGGCGCCCATCTGATGTCCCGGTTCGCCCCGCGCGCGCTGCGGGCGATGGCCCGCCTGGAGCCGCCGCTGTGACCTCCACGGACGAGCACCACACGATCGCGCCCCGCCGGGTCTCCTTCGACTGGTCGCACACGCCCCTGCACTGGATACCGGACGAGCCGACCGCCACGCATGTCCTCAACGTCCTGCATCTGCTGCTGCCGGCGGGGGAGCGGTGGTTCGTCAAGGTCCTCAAGGAGGGACTGCCGCTGGTCGAGGACCCCCAACTCCGCGCGGACGTCAAGGGGTTCATGGGCCAGGAGGCCACGCACAGCGTCCAGCACGCGCATGTGCTGGACCAGCTCACGGCCCAGCGGTTCGACACCGGGGACTTCACCCGGCACGTCGACTTCCTCTTCGAACGGCTCCTCGGCGAACGCCCGCCGCTCGGTGTGCCGGTGCCGGAGCGGGAGTGGCTGCGCTTCCGGCTGGCGGTCGTCGCGGCGATCGAGCAGTTCACGGCGGTGCTGGGCGACTGGATCCTGACCGCGGAGGGCCTCGACCGGGCCGGCGCCGACGCGATCATGCTGGACCTGCTGCGCTGGCACGGCGCGGAGGAGGTCGAACACCGCGCGGTCGCCTTCGACATGTTCCAGCACTGCGGCGGCCACGGCCTCCCCCGCTACGCCCGCCGTCTCACCGGCATGGCTGTGACCGCACCCGTGATGCTCTCCCTGTGGGCCTGGGGCACGGCCTACTTGATACGCCACGACCCCCAACTCGCCGGCCGCGTCCGCTACTCGCTCACCGAGCACAACAGGGCCGTACGAAAAGGCCTGTTGCCCACCTGGCGGTCACTCGGCGCGGCCGTCCCCCGCTATCTGCGGCGCTCGTACCATCCGTCGCGGGAGGGATCGTTGAGCAGGGCGGTGGAGTACCTGAGGAGGTCACCGGCGGCTCGGGCGGGAGCCGCATGAACTCCGGGTCGGGTTCGAGTTCGGGTTCGGGTTCCGGCCAGGTCGCCTACCGCATCGAAGACCTCGCGCATCTCACCGGCGCCACCGTCCGCACGATCCGTGCCTACCAGGACCGCGGTCTCCTCCCCCGCCCCGAGCGGCGCGGCCGGGCCAACCTGTACGCCGATGTCCATCTCGCCCGGCTCCGGCAGATCGCGGACCTGCTCGATCGCGGCTACGGGCTGGCCTCCATCAAGGAGTTGCTGGACGCCTGGGACGCGGGCCGGGGGCTTGGCGGGGTGCTCGGGCTGGTCGCCGAGGTGGACGGGCCGTGGACCGACGAGGAGGCGGTCCGGATCTCGCGCGCCGAGCTGGAGCAGCGCTTCGGCGGCAGCCCGGACGACGCGGCAGTCGCCGAAGCCGTCGAACTCGGCGTACTGGAGCCGGTCCCCGGAGACGCCGACTCCTTCCTCGTGCCGAGCCCCCAAGAGCTGGCGGTGGCCGTCGAGTTGTACGCATCGGGAGTACCGCTCCCCGCGATCTCTTCCCATCTACGGGAGTTGAGGGTCCAGGTCGAGCACATCGCCTCCCGTTTCCTTGAGTTCACCACCGAGCATGTCTTCGCCCGCTACCTCGACGGATCACACCGTCCGACCGACACGGACGCGACCGAAGCGGCCTCGCTCGTACGACGGCTGCGCCCGCTCGCGCAGCAGACCGTGGACGCCGAACTCGCGCGCGCGATGCGGCTGTTCGCCAACCGGTCGCTCCTTCGGCACCTCGGCGCGGTGGAACCTTCGCAGTCGGCGTCTTCGTCACGTTCCGTGGCCGTGCCCGAGACGACAATGCGGGCCGTGGAGGGGTTGGTTGGGCCGGAGAAGGCGGGCGAGTTCATCGCGTTGGCGGCCGAACGGGAGCTGCGGGCAAGGGCGTTGGATGCGCTCATGCCAAGTAGTGGGCCCCCAGCTGATCTTGACGAACAGGTGTGACATGACAGGGAGTTGTCCACAGAAACGCCAATTCCCCTGTGGATAACTACAGTTGGTTGTGGATCAAACATCGGCCATAAAAGAAAATGCGTGATCCACGTCTCTCCCGTCATGCTGAGCGGATGGATGAAAGACGCACCGTGAAGGTGTCGAAGTACCTCTCCAAGCATCTGCGCCACCAGCCCGAGCGGATCGGGCTCACCCTCGACGAGGCCGGTTGGGTCGAGATCGACACGCTGATCGCCGCCTGTGCCGCGCGCGGGTTCCGGTTCGACCGCGAAGAGCTCGACCACGTGGTGGCCACGAACGACAAGCGCCGCTTCGCGATCGAGGGCACCCGTATCCGCGCCAGCCAGGGCCACAGCATCGAGGTCGACCTCGGACTGCCCCCGGCCACCCCGCCGCCGTACCTCTTCCACGGCACGGTCGCACGCAACCTGGACGCGATCCGGGCCGAGGGGCTCCGGCCCATGAACCGTCACGCCGTACATCTCTCCGCCGACCGGGAGACCGCGACCCGCGTGGGCGCCCGCCGCGGCCGGCCTGTCGTGCTCTCCGTGGACGCGGGCGCGATGCACAAGGACGGCCAGGTGTTCCGGGTCAGCGAGAACGGGGTGTGGCTCACGGAGGCAGTGCCCGTGCGGTATCTGCGGTTCCCCGCGCCCCACTGACCTCGCACGACCTGATGCATGCTGCCCCGGTATGGCCTCGGCCGCACCGCCCCCGGCATGATCAGTGGTATGGACCACTTCCACAGCACCGAGGCCGCCGTCACCGCCCTCCGCGCGATCGCGTCCGAGTACGGGCGCGAGATCGAGGTCACCCATGACATCGGCGCCGACCAGACCTCCCGCCGCACCTCCGCGGGCTTCGGCGTCACCACCGACCCGGACGGTTCACTCCCGCACGAGGCCTTCGCCGAGTTCGGCGGCCTGCCCCGGGTGAGCGTGCGGCTCTATCCCGACGACGACGCCCTGATCACGGTCGAGGGCATCGACTGCCCCGACATCGACCGCGACGACGTCCCCGCCTTCCTCCGCTCCGTCTTCGACGGCCACGCCTACGTCAAGGCCCGCCGTTTCCCGCCGAGTTGCAACCTGGTCGTCCCGTTGCCCGGGGATCGGACGCACAAGGAGTGGATCTCGATGATCGTCCTCACGCCATGGCTGAACAGCCGCATACGGTGACGTTTCACGTGAAACGCGGTGCCGGTTTCACGTGAAACACGGGCCGGCGCACAGGGCCCCGGGCACCCTCGTCACGCCAGCTGAGCCGGCGCTTCCATGGCGATCTGCTCGAAGACCTTCTCGTCCGTGGCGAAGACGGAGTCCGGGACGGGCCAGTGGATCACGATCTCGGTGAAGCCCAGTTCCTGATGCCGACCCGCGAAGTCGACGAAGGCGCCGAGTGACTCCAGCGGACGGCCGCGGTCCGGGGTGAAACCGGTGAGCAGGATCTTGTCGATCCCCGCCACGTCCCGGCCGACCGCCGCGCAGGCGTCGGCCAGCTTCTCGACCTGCCCGCGGAGGGCGTGAACCGACTGCTCAGGAGTGCCGTTCTCGAACAGCCTGGGGTCGCCGGTGGTCACCCACGCCTGTCCGTACCGGGCGGCGAGCCCCAGCCCACGCGGACCGGTGGCGGCCACCGCGAACGGCAGCCGGGGCCGCTGCACACACCCCGGGATGTTGCGGGCCTCATGCGCCGAGTAGAAGTCACCCTCGTACGACACCGAGTCCTCGGTGAGCAGCCGGTCCAGCAGCGGAACGAACTCCCCGAACCGGTCGGCACGCTCACGCGGGGTCCACGGGTCCTGCCCGAGCGCGGTGGCGTCGAAGCCGGTGCCGCCCGCGCCGATGCCGAGGGTGACCCGGCCGTCGGAGAAGTCGTCGAGCGAGATGAGTTCCTTGGCGAGGGTCACCGGGTGCCGGAAATTCGGCGACGTGACCAGGGTGCCCAGACGCATGTGTCGGGTGGTCGCCGCGGCGGCGGTCAGGGTCGGGACAGCACCGAACCAAGGGCCGTCCCGGAAGGTGCGCCAGGACAGATGGTCGTAGGTGAAACCAGTGTGGAAGCCGAGTTCCTCTGCGCGCTGCCAGGCCGCACCGCCGCCCTCGTGCCAGCGACGGTACGGAAGGATCACGGTGCTCAGACGCAGACTCATGTCTCAGAGCCTACGGCGCCACCCTGGTTCCGCCCTCCTGAGCCCGGCCCGTCGCCGGAGGACGCGCGGAGGCCCCTTTCGCGCGGGCTCAGAAGCTCGGGCCGCAGAAACTCAGCCCTGCTTCGCGCACGTCTTCTGCTTGGCCGGCCCCGCCATGATCGCGGACATCTCACCGATGACGGCGTCCTTGTCCTTGATCCGCTCCGACATGGTGACCTCGGCCGCGGGGCTGCGCCCGTACGACAGAACCGTCTTCACCCCGTCGTGGGTCTTCTTGGCGTTCACGAGCCAGTCGACCCCCTTCACCGACGTGCACGCGGCCGACTCCGGGACGTCCGAGATGTTCCCGCAGCGGAGGATCACATCACCGTCCCCCCACACGGCCGATCCCTTCTGGTCGGAGTCGTTGCGCTCGTGGCCGCCCAGTTTCTGCGGCGCCTTGCTCACCAGACCGGAGCAGCCTGCACTGTTGCCTCCCGGAGCTCCCGACACGTTGTAGGAACGCGAGGAGGTCCCGCACGCCGCGAGGGCGGCAGCGCACACAGTGATCACGCCGATCTGTGCCAGATGCCGGACAGAGGTCATCCCCATGAGCAATCCCTTGTCTAGATAGTGGAGTTACGGGTCTGGATAAGGAGTTACGGGCCAGCCTTCTTCGGCCGGGGTCAGTCCTCGCGGACGCTGAGCAGGTCGCCGGGCTGGCAGTTCAGTTCGCGGCAGATCGCGGTGAGGGTGGAGAAGCGGATCGCCTTCGCCCGGTCGTTCTTCAGGATGGAGAGGTTGACCACCGTCACCCCGACCTTGGCCGCCAGTTCGGCCAGGGTCATGCCGCGCTCGGCCAGGAGCCGGTCCAGGTGGACCTTGACCCGGTGTTCCTCGTCCGGCGGCATCAGACCAGCCCCTCGGTGTCGGCGCGGAGCTTCGTACCCCGCCGGAAGACTTCTCCCAGCGCCAGGATGAGGAAGGCGAGCAGGACGTACTCACCGGTGAAGGTGACCGAGAGGGGGACCTGATCGGCGATGGGAGTGCCGCTCACCAGTGCCTCCGTGGTGAGCGACGGCAGCACCGGGGAGAGGACGGCCTGCACCAGGACTGTGAGCCCTATGACGCTCAGGCGGCGGGCGTTCTTCGGTACGAAGACGTCGCCGTCCCGCAGCGTCCGGGCCATCTGGAGGAGGAGGACCAGGACGAGAAGCAGCAGCAGACTGCCGACGACATCCGGCAGCGCGAGCAACAGGCGCTCGCTCAGGTCGGGGTGGGCGAAGACGAGGTCGGCCTGATGGGTACCGGTGAGGGTCATGCCGTGGCCCGCCACCGCGTCGGTCGCGGCGCCCGGTACCCGGGTCGCGGTCTCGGGCTTGACCTCGCGGGTGTCCACGGGGTCGATGAGGCCGACCACCCCGAGAACCGGGAGCAGCACCCCGAAGACAGCGTCAAGCAGAGCGGCCAGGCCCAGAGCGGCCTCCAGCAGTCGACTGTCGGTCCGGTTCCACCAGGACTTCGTACGCATGGTTCCCCCTTGCCACCCCATGAACATATCGCTTATCGATACTATCGATAAGCGATATGCGCACTGTCAAGCCCAGGACGTGGCGGCGGATGAGGGGTCGAGTCGGCACCTCGGCCCCGCCAGGACCGCGGAGGACAACGGCCCTGGTAGGGGCGGCAACCACTCACCTGTGCACTCTCCCGCACAGCCGTGCAGGCATATGCGGGAGAATGGCCCGGTGACCTCAGCGACTCGACAGCCCGAGACCCCGGCCGCCGCCGTCCCGCCACGGCTGATCGCCACCGACCTGGACGGCACTCTGCTGCGCGACGACAAAACGGTGTCCCCCCGCACGGTGGCGGCCCTGGCCGCGGCCGAGGAGGCGGGTATCGAGGTCTTCTTCGTCACCGGCCGCCCCGCCCGCTGGATGGACGTCGTCAGCGACCATGTCCACGGCCACGGCCTGGCGATCTGCGGCAACGGCGCCGCCGTGGTCGACCTGCACGGCGGCCCCGGCGCCCACCGCTTCGTGAAGGTCCGCGAACTGGCCCGTGCGAACGCCCTCGACGCCGTACGGCTGGTGCGCGAGGCGGCGCCCGGGACGGTGTACGCGATCGAGCAGACGTACGGCTTCTACCAGGAGCCGGCGTATCCGAAGCTGCACATGGAGATACCGGACACCCTCGCCCCCGCCGAGAAGCTCCTGGCGCCGGACGCCCTGGGAGCCGACGAGCCGGTGCTGAAGATCCTCGCGTTCCACGCCGAGCTGGACCCGGACGTCTTCCTGAACGTCGCCCGCCTCGCCCTCGGCGACCACGCGAACGTCACCCGCTCCAGCCCCAGCGCCCTGCTGGAGATCAGCGGGCCCGGCGTCTCCAAGGCCAGCACGCTCGCCCTGTGCTGTGCGGAGCGCGGTATCGCTCCCGAGGAGGTCGTCGCCTTCGGGGACATGCCGAACGACGTCGAGATGCTCACCTGGGCGGGACAGTCGTACGCGATGGGCAACGCGCACCCCGACGTGCTCGCCGCGGCCTCCGGGCGAACAGTCGACAACAACGAGGACGGTGTGGCGATCGTGATCGAGCGGATGCTGGCGGAGCGGCGGTAACAGCGGTTGCAGCGGTAACGGTGTCTGGTGGTGACGGCGGCTGGTGGTAACGGGCGTCGTCCTGGAGCGTGGCCCTTACGCGAGCGACACGTGCCCTAGCCGAGCGGGACTTCCCGCTGTGCCAGCCAAGGCAGCGGATCGACCGCCGATCCCATGTCCGGGGTGACCCGTACCTCGAAGTGCAGATGCGGGCCGGTGGAGTTGCCGGTCGTGCCGGACTGGGCGATCCACTGGCCGGTGGTCACGCGGTCCCCCTGGTCGACGGTGACGGCGGCGAGGTGGGCGTACTGCGTGTAGTAGCCGCCCGGGTGCTCGATGACGATCTCGATGCCGAAGGCGCCGCCGCAGGACACCTGTACCACCCGGCCCGCTCCGGCCGCCCGCACCGGCGTGCCGATGGGGACCGCGAAGTCCTGGCCGGTGTGCCGGTTCGCCCAGCGGGAGCCGCCGCTGCCGAAGCCCGCGGACAGTTCGACGGGCTCCACCGGCGCGACCCACGGAGCGGTGACCCGGTTCGGCGGCTGGTCGAGGCGGACCGCGCCCCGGCAACTGCCCGCCGCGACCGAGGCGTCCGCCTGGCCCTGCAACTGGCCGCGCGCCTCGTCGAGTCTGCGCTGGATGCCCTGCTTCAGCTCGGCGAGTTCGGCGTTCCGCTTCTCCAGCGTGCGCCACGCCGACGCGGCCTTCGCCTCGTCACCGGCGAGCCGAACCTCGGCCCGGTGACTCCTGCCGAGCGCGTTGACCACGGCGAGATCCGCCTGGGAGAAGACATGCTGATCGCGCATCAGGTCCTCGGGGCTGTCCGCGAGGATGATCCGGGCCGCCATCGGGATACCGCCGCCGCTGCGGTACTGGGCGCGGGCGATTCGGCCCAGATCCTCGTGCAGCCGTGCGATCTCCCGCCGTTCGCCGTCCAGTTGGCCCTCGACCTGCTGGGCGCGGGCCCGTTGCGCGTCGGCCTCCCGCCGCCCGGCGTCGTACTGCTGGGTCGCCAGGGCCGCGTCCTGGTACAGCCGCGCCACCTGTGCGCTGATGCCCGCGGCGGGCTGATCGTCGTCACCGGGGCGGGCCGCCAGGACGGCGAGCGCGCACAGCAGCACCGGAACGAGCAGTGGATGACGGCGAGATGAGCGCATGTCAGCGATCGTGACCCGGGCGCGGGACGAAGGCCCTGTTCAAGTCGTACGCATGGGGGACGCGCTGCTGCGAACGGCTCAGCGCGAGCTGCTGATGACAGGTCCCACCGGGCGCTCAGTGGGGTGCCTGCCACACCACCGTCGTACCGCCGCCGTCCACGCCGATGCCCGGCCCGTACCAGCTGTCGCCGCCCAGGGATTCGGCCCGGCGCTTGAGGTTCTTCAGGCCGCTGCGCCGACCGCCCGCCGGGATGCCGACCCCGTCGTCCGCGACGGTGAGCCGTACGCCGGGCCGGCCGTCCGGCAGGGTCGCGGTCGCATCGACGACGACCTCGATGCGCGCCGCCGCCGCGTGCCGGAACGCGTTGGAGAGGGCCTCGCGCAGGGCCGCGATGAGGTTCTTGCCGGTGAGGTCGCCGACCGTCGTGTCGACCACGCCGACGAAACGGTGCCCGGGCTGGAAACCGAGCGGCACGGCCGCCGTGTTGATCTCCCGAAGCACCCGCGTGCGCAGTCCGGAGGGCGCCTCGGCGGGGCCCTGCTGGAGCGCGAAGATCGCGGTGCGGATCTCCTGGATGGTGACGTCGAGTTCGTCGACGGCGTTGCCCACACCGCGCCGCACCTCGGGGACGAGCGACCCGCGCTGGGCGCTCTCCAGCAGCATCCCGGTGGCGAACAGCCGCTGGATGACCAGGTCGTGCAGGTCACGGGCGATCCGGTCGCGGTCCTCGTACACCGCGAGCCGTTCCCGGTCGCGCTGCGCCTCGGCCATCATCAGCGCGAGCGCGGCCTGCGAGGCGAACTGGATCGCGAGCGTGCGCTCGTCCTCCCTGAACGGCCGCTCGCCCCGCGCGCGAGGTGTGACCAGGGCCCCCATGACACGCCCGCCGCTCTGCAGGGGCAGCGCCATGATCGGCCCGTACGCCCGCGCGAGGGCGCTGAGCATCCGGGGATCGGTGGCCGCGTCCGCCACGAACACCGGCCGTCCGTCGAGGAGTTGCGCGACGATCTCGCTGTCCGGCGCGACGACCCTGCCGAGCTGGTCCGACGGCTGATCCGAGGACACGGCGACGATCTCCATGCCGCCCTCGGCGGCGGGCAGCAGCACGATCCCGGCCGCCGAACCGGAGAGCCGGCGGGCCCGTTCCGCGACGACCTGCAGCGCGTCCTCGGCGTCCCCGCCGGACAACAGGGCGGTCGTGACGGCCACCGACCCGTCGATCCACCGCTCGCGCTGCTTGGCGGCCTCGTACAGCCGGGCGTTCCCGATGGCGATGCCCGCCTCGGTCGCCAGCACCCGGACCATGTTGACGTCGTAGTCGTTGAAGGGGTCCCCGCCGCGTTTCTCGCCCAGATAGAGGTTCCCGAAGACCTCCCCCGAGACGCGAATGGGAACTCCGAGAAAGCCACGCATCCGCGGATGGTGCTCGGGGAATCCCCAGGACCGCGGGTCCTCGGTCACATCCGCCAGCCGCACCGGCTCCGACTCCCGGATGAGCGCGCCGAGCAGCCCTTTGTGCCCGTCGGGAAACCGCCCGATGCGCCGCGCGGTCCCCGCGTCGACCCCGTGGAAGACGAAGTCGGCGAGCGCGTCGCCGTCCTCGTCGACGACACCGATCCCCGCGTAGCGGGCGTCCGTCAGCGTGGCCGCCGCCTCACAGATCCGCTCCAGCGTGGAGTGCAGTTCGAGCCCGCTCCCCACGGACCGCATCGCCTCCAGCAACTGCGGCACGCGGGCGGCCAGTTCGGCCGAGAGTCCCGGGGTGGGCGGCGGCGGGGGACCGGGACGCGCGGCGGCTGACATACACCGAGCCTAATTAGTCCCGTTTGTCACGGAAAGTCGAGAGGCTCGGCCCGCAGACTCCTACCCAGCCGCCACCAACAACTCCGACTCCGCCTCCCGCTCCGCCATCCCCCGCAACGGCCCCTCCACCGAGGCCAGTCCGGCGTACGGACCCCGCTGCACCACACGCCCCTCGTCCAGCACGATCACCTCGTCCACGTCCTCCAGGCCCGCCAGCCGGTGCGTGATGAGCAGTGTCGTACGGCCTTCCGTGGCGGCCAAGAGGTCGGCGGTGAGCGCGTCGGCGGTGGCCAGGTCCAGGTGTTCGGCGGGCTCGTCGAGCACGAGGACCGGGAAGTCGGCGAGCAGCGCACGGGCGAGCGCCAGCCGCTGCCGCTGCCCGCCGGACAGCCGCGCCCCGTGCTCACCGACGAGGGTGTCCAGCCCCTCCGGCAGCCCGTCGGCCCAGTCGAGCAGCCGGGCCCGCGCCAGCGCGGCCCGCAGTTCGTCCTCGGTCGCGTCCTTCTTCGCGAGGAGCAGGTTCTCGCGCACCGAGCTGTCGAAGAGGTGCGCGTCCTGGGCACACAGCCCGACGAGCCGCCGTACGTCGTCGCCGTCCAGGGCGTACGCGTCCACACCGGCCAGCGTGTACGAGCCGGCGTCCGCGTCGAGGAAGCGCAGCAACACCTGCGCCAGCGTCGTCTTGCCGGACCCGGAGGTGCCGACCACGGCGACCCGGCGCCCCTGCTCCAACGTCAGGTCGAGCCCGGCGAGCGCGTCCCGGTCCTGGCCGGAGTGCCGGGCCGCCAGTCCCTGTACGACGAGCGGGAAGGGTGTCGCGGGCGCCTGGCGGGGCCGCTCCGGTTCCCGTACGGGCTCCGGGGCGTCCAGCACCTCGTACACGCGCTCGGCGCTCTTGCGGACCCGCTGCCGGTACTGCACGGCAAGGGGCAGTCCGAGGACGGCCTCGAAAGCGGCGAGCGGGGTGAGGACGACGACGGCCGTCAACACGCCGCTCAGTCGTCCCGCTGCGACGGCCTGGGCGGCCACGAGTCCGGTGGCTGCGACGGTCAGGCCCGAGATCAGTGCGGTGAGACCGTCGCCGAGGGCGGTGGCGGTGGCGGCTCGGGAGGCGATCCGGGTGAGTGTGCCGTCGGCCCGCCTGGCCTCCGCCGTACGGGCAGGCAGCGCGCCGGCAACCGTCAACTCGGCCGTTCCGGTGAGCAGTTCGGTCACGCGGGTGGCGAGCACCCCGCGAGCGGGAGCAAGCCGCCGTTCGGCACGGCGGGCCACGGCGCCGGTGACGAGAGGGACGCCGACGCCGGCCGCGAGGAGACCGACCGCGAGGGCGGCACCGGCCTCGGGCAGCAGCCAGGCGGTGAAGCCGATCGTCGCCGCGGAGACGGTGACCGCGACCCCGGCGGGCAGCAGCCAGCGCAGCCAGTAGTCCTGGAGCGCGTCCACGTCGGCGACGAGCCGGGACAGCAGGTCACCGCGCCGGGTGTCGCGCAGCCCGGCGGGCGCCAGCCGTTCAAGGCGCCGGTAGACGGCGACCCGGGTGTCGGCCAGCATCCGCAGCACCGCGTCGTGCGACACGAGCCGCTCCGCGTACCGGAACACGGCCCGCCCGATCCCGAAGGCCCGCGTCGCCGTCACGGCCACCATCAGGTACAGCACGGGCGGCTGCTGCGAGGCCCGCGAGATCAACCACCCCGAGGTGCCCATGAGTCCGATGGCACTGCCCAGCGCGAGACTTCCGAGCAGCAGCGCCAGGGCGAGGCGTCCGCGTCGGGCACCGGACATGGCGCGGACCCGGGAGAGGACGCCACCCGCGTGCGCGGCGAGCCGCGTCTCGGGCTCGTCGGAAGCTACGAAATTCACCAGCGCCTCCGACGAGGCCGGCCTCGGATCGGCGAGCGTCGGCGTGGCCTCCGCGTGCATCGCGGCCACGCCCTCCGTCGCCCGCACCACCCGGTCGGCCACCGCCAGCAGGGCCGGCCGGTGCACCACGAGCAGCACGGTCCGCCCGACCGCCAACCGCCGTACCGCCTCGACCACTTCGGCCTCGGTCGCTCCGTCCAGCGCGGCGGTCGGTTCATCGAGGAGCAGCACCGGCCGGTCGGCGAGAAAGGCCCGGGCGAGCGCGAGCCGTTGCCGCTGCCCGGCGGACAGCCCGGCCCCGTCCTCGCCGAGCACGCTCCCGATGCCCTCGGGCAGCGCGTCCACGAAGTCCAGGGCCCCGGCATCGGCCAACGCCCGCCGTACGGCGGTGTCGTCGGCGTCGGGCCGGGCGAGCCGTACGTTCTCGGCGATCGTCCCGGCGTACAGCTGCGGGCGCTGCGGCACCCAGGCGATCCGCGACCGCCACCGCTCCAGGTCGACGTCGGTGAGATCGACTCCCCCGACGGACAACCGGCCCTCGGCGGGCCGGACGAACCCCAACAGGGCGTTCAGCACAGTGGACTTGCCGGAGCCGCTAGGTCCGACGAGGGCGACCGTCTCTCCGGGTTCCACGGCGAAGGAGACGTCCGACACGGCGTCTGCGGACCGGCCGGGGTACCGGACCGTCACGCCCTCGAAGGCCAGGGCGTCGGAAGGGACTTCGGCGGTGCCTGTAGCCGGTACCGGTGTCTCCAGTACCGAGAAAATCTCTTCGGCCGCCGCGAGTCCCTCCGCCGCCGCGTGGTACTGCGCGCCCACCTGACGCAGCGGCAGGTACGCCTCGGGGGCCAGGACGAGGACGACGAGACCGATGTAGAGGTCCATGTCGCCGTGGACGAGCCGCATGCCGATCGTCACGGCGACCAGGGCCACGGAGAGGGTGGCGAGCAGTTCCAGGGCGAAGGAGGAGACGAAGGCGATCCGCAGGGTCCGCATGGTCGCCTGCCGGTATTCGCCGGTGATGCGCCGGATCGAGTCGGCCTGCGCCTTGGCCCGGCCGAACACCTTCAGGGTCGGCAGCCCCGCGACCACGTCCAGGAAGTGCCCGGAGAGCCGGGAGAGCAACTGCCACTGCCGGTCCATCCGGGACTGCGTGGCCCAGCCGATCATCACCATGAAGAGCGGGATGAGCGGCAGCGTGCCAACGATGATCGCCGCTGAGACCCAGTCCTCGGTGACGATCCGGGCCAGCACCGCCACCGGGACGACGATCGCGAGGCCCAACTGCGGGAGATAGCGCGAGAAGTAGTCGTCGAGGGCGTCGACACCCCGAGTGGCGAGGGCGACCAGCGAACCCGTCCGCTGCCCGCTCAGCCAGCCGGGTCCCAGCTCCACGGAACGTTCCAGCAACCGTCCCCGCAGCTCCGACTTCACGGCGGCGCTGGCTCGGTGAGCGGCGAGTTCGGTGAGCCAGGAGACAAGGGCGCGGCCGACGGCGACCGACGCCAACAGCAGCAGGGGAGTGCCGAGTTCACCGACGGACATCCGGTGCTGGAAGGCACCGACCACGACCTCCGCGATGAGCATCGCCTGCGCGATGACCAGCAGCGCCCCAACGGCACCCAGGGCGACGACCGCCATCAGGAAGAGGCGGGTGGCACGGGCGTAGCGGAGCAGACGTGGGTCGATCGGTTTCACGTGAAACACACCCTCTTCTCAAGGGGCATGTTTCACGTGAAACATGCCCCAAGTCGGACGCAGTGCTCGGACTAAGAGCGGGTACTCAGTGCGCGGCTTCGGCGATGTGCTGTGTGCCGATCCGCTTGCGGAACACCCAGTAGGTCCAGCCCTGGTAGAGCAGCACGATCGGCGTGGCGATCCCCGCACACCAGGTCATGATCCTCAGGGTGTACGGGCTCGACGAGGCGTTGGTGACCGTGAGGCTCCAGTCCGGGTTGAGCGAGGAGGGCATGACGTTCGGGAAGAGCGACAGGAAGAGCATCGCGACGGCGGCCACGATGGTGACCCCGGAGAACGCGAACGACCAGCCCTCACGCCCGAGTTGGATCGCCCCCAGCGCCGCGACCAGTGCGACGACGGCCACGACCAACGCGACCAGACTCTTGCCATCGCCGCTGTCGACCTGGGTCCAGATCAGGAACGCCAGCGCCAACAGGGCGGTGACGAGCCCGACTTGAAGGGCGAGCTTCCGCGCCCTCACCCGGATGTCCCCGACCGTCTTGAGCGCCGTGAACACCGCGCCGTGGAAGGTGAAGAGGGTCAGGGTGACCAGGCCGCCGAGGATGGCGTACGGGTTGAGCAGGTCCCAGAAGTTACCGGCGTACTCGAAGTTCTTGTCGATCTTCACGCCCCGCACGATGTTGCCGAAGGCCACGCCCCACAGGAACGCGGGGAGCAGCGAGGTCCAGAAGATCGCCGTCTCCCAGTTGCGTTGCCAGTTCTCCTCGGGCCGCTTCGCCCGGTACTCGAAGGCGACGCCCCGGACGATCAGGCAGACCAGGATGATCAGCAGGGCGAGGTAGAAGCCGGAGAAGAGGGTGGCGTACCACTCGGGGAAGGCGGCGAAGGTCGCGCCGCCGGCCGAGAGGAGCCAGACCTCGTTTCCGTCCCAGACCGGGCCGATCGTGTTGATCAGCACCCGCTTCTCGGTGCGGTTCCGGGCGAGCAGCTTGGTGAGGATGCCGACCCCGAAGTCGAAGCCCTCCAGGAAGAAGTAGCCGGTCCACAGGACGGCGATGAGGACGAACCAGACGTCGTGCAGTTCCATGACAGTTGCAGCTCCCTCGGCCTAGTACGAGAAGGCCATCGGCTTGTCGGCGTCCTGGGAGTCGCCGCCGATCTTCGTGGGCGGGTTGAGGTCGGCCTCGGTGAGTTCGGGCGGGCCGGCCTTGACGTACTTCGCGAGCAGCTTGACCTCGATGACGGCGAGGACGGCGTAGAGCGA
Source organism: Streptomyces prunicolor (assembly GCF_045162825.1). Classification (NCBI taxonomy): domain Bacteria; kingdom Bacillati; phylum Actinomycetota; class Actinomycetes; order Kitasatosporales; family Streptomycetaceae; genus Streptomyces; species Streptomyces prunicolor. The sequence goes on from NZ_CP108676.1 coordinate 5,408,129, forward strand.
GGTGAAGACGATCATCGAGGTGAGGACCTCGCCCTGGGAGACGCTGGGGGAGACCGCGTCGCGGGTCTGGAAGAGGCCGTAGACGACCCAGGGCTGGCGGCCCATCTCGGTGAAGATCCAGCCCCAGGAGTTGGCGATGAGGGGGAAGCCGAGGGTCCAGATGGACACCAGCCAGTAGAGCTTGGTGAGTTTCGGGCCGAGGGCCTTCTTCTTGAAGAGGACGACGTTCGGCACTTCGTCCTCGGCGACCCGCAGGTGCTGGGGCAGCATGAACTTCTTGCGGGTCAGCCAGAGTCCGGCCAGGCCGATGGCGAAGGACGCCATCCCGAAGCCGATCATCCAGCGGAACGCCCAGAAGGTGACGGGGATGATGGGCCGGTAGTCGCCGGGGCCGTACTTGGCCTGCTCGGCCTTGTTGGTGTCGTTGATGCCGGGGACGTAGGAGCTGAAGTCGTCGTCGGCGAGGAAGGACAGTATCCCGGGGATGGACAGCTCGACGCTGTTGTGGCCCTTGCTGACGTCGCCGTAGGCGAAGATCGAGAACGGCGCGGAGTCCTGGCCGTCCCACAGGGCCTCGGCGGCGGCCATCTTCATGGGCTGCTGCTTGAACATGACCTTGCCGAGGGTGTCACCGCTGACGGCGGTGAGCAGGCCGGCGATGGCGACGGTGATCAGGCCCAGCCGCAGCGAGGTCTTCATCACCGAGATGTGCTTCTTGCGGAACAGGTGGAAGGCCGCGATGCCGACCATGAACGCGCCGCCGGTCAGGAAGGACGCGGAGAGCGTGTGGAACGCCTGCGCGAGGGCGGTGTTCTGGGTCAACACGTGCCAGAAGTCGGTGAGTTCGGCACGGCCCTTCGCCTTGTTGATCCGGTAGCCGACGGGGTGCTGCATCCACGAGTTGGCCGCGAGGATGAAGTACGCCGACAGGATCGTGCCGATCGAGACCATCCAGATGCAGGCCAGGTGGATCCGCTTGGGCAGCTTGTCCCAGCCGAAGATCCACAGCCCGATGAAGGTGGACTCGAAGAAGAACGCGATCAGCGCCTCGAAGGCGAGCGGAGCCCCGAAGATGTCACCGACGAACCGCGAGTAGGTGGACCAGTTCATGCCGAACTGGAACTCCTGCACGATGCCCGTGACGACGCCCATGGCGATGTTGATCAGGAAGAGCTTGCCCCAGAACTTGGTGGCCCTGAGGTACTTCTCCTTCTCCGTGCGCACCCACGCGGTCTGCAGCCCGGCCGTGAGAGCGGCGAGCGAGATCGTCAGGGGAATGAACAGGAAGTGGTAGACGGTGGTGATGCCGAACTGCCATCGCGCCAGTGTCTCCGGCGCCAGAGCCAATTCCACGTCGTCAGTCTCCTTACGTCGCCGTGGTACAGCGGCAGTTTGCCCCTTTTGTCACACGCATCATGGGACGAACCGGGACACGCTTGTGAACGCGTTCACATTCACAAGCTATTATGACGTACAGATTTTCGGCAGCGGAAGGGGGGTCCCGTTCGGAAGCCCAGTACGGAGGGGGGTCCCCCTGAGGCAACCCCCCTGACGTCACTCGTTACGAACCCTCACATCGGCAGGCGTGACGAACCACACCGCCGACGAACGCCGGAGCGGTTCCGTGGCGACAGCTAGAGCTCCTTGCGGAACCCCTCCGCCACCTTCAGGAAGATGTCGTTGCCCTCGGTCTCCCCGATCGTGATCCGCACGCCCTCGCCCGCGAACGGCCGCACCACCACGCCCGCCTGGTCGCAGGCCGCCGCGAAGTCCAGCGTGCGCTCCCCCAGCCGTAGCCACACGAAGTTGGCCTGGGTCTCCGGGACCGTCCAGCCCTGGGCGCGCAGCGTGTCGGCCACGCGGGTGCGCTCGCCGACCAACGAGCCGACGCGGCCGAGCAGTTCGTCCTCGGCGCGCAGCGAGGCGATCGCCGCGTCCTGCGCGAGCTGGCTCACACCGAAGGGCACCGCCGTCTTGCGCAGCGCCGCCGCCACCGGCTCGTGGGCGATCGCGAAACCGACCCGCAGCCCGGCGAGGCCGTACGCCTTGGAGAAGGTGCGCAGGACGCAGACGTTCGGGCGGTCGCGGTAGAGCTGGACGCCGTCCGGCACGTCCATGTCGCGGATGAACTCCCGGTACGCCTCGTCCAGTACGACGAGCACATCGCCGGGCACCCGGTCCAGGAAGCGCTCCAGCTCGGCCCGGCGTACGACCGTGCCCGTGGGGTTGTTGGGGTTGCAGACGAAGATCAGCCGGGTCCGGTCGGTGATGGCGTCGGCCATCGCGTCCAGGTCGTGCACATCACCCGGGGTCAGCGGCACCTGCACCGGCGTGGCACCGCTGATCCGCGTGATGATCGGGTACGCCTCGAAGGAGCGCCAGGCGTACATGACCTCGTCGCCGGGGCCGGCGGTCGCCTGGATCAACTGCTGGGCGACGCCGACCGAGCCGGTGCCGGTAGCCAGGTGGGAGAGCGGGACGCCGAACCGTTCCGCCAGCTCGTTCATCAGGCCGGTGCACGCCATGTCGGGGTACCGGTTGAAGTTCAGGGCCGCCGCGGTGACGCTCTCCATGACGCCGGGGAGCGGGGGGTACGGGTTCTCGTTGGAGGACAGCTTGTAGGCCACCGGACCGTCCGCCGAGGCAGGCTTGCCCGGCTTGTAGGTGGGGATACCCTCCAGCTCGGCGCGCAGCTTCGGGCTCGTCTCGCTCACCGCAGTCCTCCTTGTGACCACCACCGGCACCACCGGCTATCAATACTGCTCACCTTATGAGGATTCGGGGGCGGGGCGTACAGGTCCAGCCCGGGTGAGCGGTCGCCGAGGTTCACGTGAGCAGCTTCCGGGTGCCGGTCATGCGTCTGTCGGGGTCGCCCCACGCGTCACATCCGCATCAGGGGCAACACCGTACGAAGGCGCACGAACCGGGGGCGCGCTGTACATATATCTATGCGCTGGTAGCTCACGCCGTGGCGCGCATCCCTCGTACAGGTGAGTTGAGACCTCTTCGAAACATGGGGGGCTTGGCAGGCCCATGCGCGCCGACAAGTCACGTAATGCCATTGCATCGTTTAACTGACTTTGTTTCTAAGGTAGTTGACCCCTTCTGACCTTGCAGAAACGTGCCTGTCAACGCGTGCATATGCGTCCGCACTACCCCACCGCATGAGCCCTACTATCGGCTCGCCATGACAGCAGCAGGGAAGCACCAGGTGAGCCGCGCGGAAACCTCTCGTCGAGGAAGCCGGCCGGGCCGGGCGGGAATCAGAGACGTGGCCGCCGCGGCCGGAGTCTCCATCACGACCGTCTCCGACGCCCTCAACGGCAAGGGCCGGCTCCCGGACGCCACCCGACGCCATGTCCGCGAAGTCGCCGACCGGCTGGGCTATCGGCCCTCAGCGGCGGCTCGCACACTCCGTACCGGCAAGTCGGGCCTCATCGGCCTGACCGTGACGACGTACGGGGATGAACCTTTCACCTTCACCGAGTTCGCGTACTTCGCCGAGATGGCGCGCGCCGCCACCTCGGCCGCGCTCGCCCGCGGCTACGCCCTCGTGATCCTCCCGGCGACCTCGCGCCACGACGTGTGGTCGAACGTCGCCCTGGACGGCACGGTCGTCATCGACCCGTCCGACCAGGACCCGGTGGTCAGCGAGCTGGTCCGGCAGGGTTTACCGGTCGTCTCCGACGGCCGCCCGGCCGGCTCGCTCCCGGTGACCGCCTGGGTCGACAACGATCACGAGGCCGCGGTCCTGGGCATCCTGGACCACCTGGCCGACGCCGGCGCCCGCCGGATCGGCCTGCTCACGGGCACGAGCACGGACACGTACACGCACCTCTCGACCACGGCGTACCTCCGGTGGTGTGAGCGGGTGGGCCAGGATCCGGTGTACGAGTCCTATCCGGCGCACGATCCGTGCGCGGGAGCCGTCGCCGCCGACCGATTGCTCGCCCGGCCCGACCGGCCCGACGCGGTCTACGGCCTGTTCGACCCCAACGGCACGGATCTGCTGGCGGCGGCGCGGCGCTACGGGATGCGGGTGCCGGAGGATCTGCTGCTCGTGTGTTGCAGCGAGTCCACGGTGTACGCGAACACCGAGCCGCCGGTCACGACGCTGTCGCTGAAGCCGCGGCGGATCGGTACGGCGGTGGTGCAGCTCCTCATCGACGCGATCGAGGGGGTTGAGTCCGACCTGCCGATCGAGCAGGTGATACCGACGGAGCTGATCGTGCGGACGTCGTCCCAGCGGCGTCCGCCTCGGACGACGGTGAGTCCGCCTCGGTCGCCTGAGGGGAAGTAGGCGCGGGGGCCCCGGGGGGTGGCCGGGGGCGAGGGGCGTTGCCGGTCACCTCTTTCCCCTCCGGCGGGTGCGGGGTCGTTGCCGGTGCGCTTTCTCCCCTGGGGCGGGTGCGGGGTGGGGGTGTCCGGGCTCGGCTGGGTGCCCGGGGCGGGCCAAGGTGGGCCGGGTTCGCTCGGGGTGCCATGACGCGGTTGGCGCGATGCCGAGCGGGCTCCGGGGTGGGTGGCCGACGGGGCGGTGTCCGGACTCCCACCGGGGGCCGCGGTCGGGCGGGTGCCGTGGTCGGGGTCGGGATGGGGTTTCCTCCGGGTATCCGTGAGGTTCGGTGCCGGGGCGCCCGTCCGGTACGACCCTTAGGGTCGGCCTGCGTCGAGACTCCCCCGGGTGACCGTCAGGCACGGAACGGTGTTGGGGCTCACCTCGATCGACCGCCGGCGGCAGGAACCGTGCCAGGACTTCCGTCGGGCATGGTCGCGGGCGAGGCGGTGCTCGGACTCCCACCGGGTACCGCGGTCCGGCGGAGCAGGGCGCGGACTTACGTCCTCTTCCCGTGGGGGCCGGTCCGTGTTGGGGCTCACGCCAGGGTCCGTGGTGAGCGGAACGGTGCCCGAACTCCCGCCCACCGCCCCGGTTCCGGCCCAGGCCGGGCTCTGCGCACGCGCCGGGGGCCACGAGCGCGGCCGGGGCAGTGCCGCCAGGCCCCATGGGGGTGGCGGGGGTGGTAGGGGGGCCTGGGGACTCTCCTCGGCCCGCAGCGCGTGCAGGCCCCCCTCAGACGCCCGTTGCGGGCCGACGCCGGCGCCGGGACTCCCACTCGGCACCGGGGTCGGCAGGACGAGCGGGGGGCCCGGCACCACCCCGGGGGGGGAGCGACCGGCGCCGGGCCCACCCGGGCGATCAGCACCGGCGCCGGCGCCGCACAGAGCGGACTACGGAACGGCACCCTCGCGGGGCAGGAGCGCACCGTGAGGGGCCGGAGCGACCGACACCAGACCAGGCACGGCAGTCACCGGCCCCGACCCGGAACAGGCACCTGGCACCCCCGTACCCGCCACCCCGTACCCGCCACCCCGCACCCCGCACCCCGCCACCCCGCCACCCCGCCACCCACGCACCCACGCACCCACGCACCCACGCACCCACGCCAAGGCAACCAACCAAGCAACCAACATCGCTACCGAAGTGACCGCCCGACACCACCCCCCGGACGGTCAGCCCACACCCACCCCGAACAGCCGGTCCACCCCAGCCCACCCAGGCGCCCCACCCCAGCCGCCCCACCCACCGGCGAATTCCAGCCGCCCTCACGGCGCGAACCGACCCCCGTCAAGCAGACGGCGAGTGGGCGAAGCCCGGCCCAATCGGGGCGAAAGCCGCGGTGAAGCGGGGTCCTGCTCCGATTCAGCACCCCTGGGTCATCACATGGCGCGATCCGCATTCCTATGATGGGCCCACGACACCGCGGGCCGCTGCGACCAGGCAGTCCGACGCGGTGCAGCTGCGGCGCGATGGTGGAGGGGTCGATGACTCAGGGGGCCGGTCAGGGACCCGAGATGGAGCGGACGGCGACGTTGCGCGACTTCCGGGTACCCGCGTACGTCCACGAGACCGGTCCGTACGCCGACAGCGCGCAGCCCGGCGAGACCGTACGACCTGATGAGGAGGCCTTTGAGGAGGCCTTCGAAGAGGTCTATCCGGAGGGCTACACACCCACGCAGCGCGACCTGCCCGTCATCCGTCGGGGTGACACGGTTCAGGTCGCGGTGGACCCGGCGTCGATGGCGGCTCCGCAGCCGACGGAGGGCCCCGGTCCGCTGTTCGTCGTAGGAGATGTGCACGGCTACCTGGACGAACTGGTGGCCGCGCTGCGGGAGAAGGGCCTGATCGACGCGGCCGGCAGCTGGTGCGCGGGCACCGCGCGGCTCTGGTTCCTCGGCGACTTCACCGACCGCGGGCCCGACGGCATCGGCGTGATCGACCTCGTGATGCGGCTGTCCGCCGAGGCCGCCGCGGCCGGCGGGTACTGCAAGGCGCTCATGGGCAACCACGAGCTGCTGCTGCTCGGCGCGAAGCGGTTCGGCGACACCCCCGTCAACTCCGGCGCGGGCACCGCCACCTTCCAGGCGGCCTGGCTGCTCAACGGCGGCCAGAAGACCGACATGGACCGCCTCCAGGACGTCCACCTGCAGTGGATGGCCCGCCTGGACGCCATGGAACAGGTCGACGGCCACCTGCTCGTCCACTCCGACACCACCGCGTACCTCGACTACGGCGACTCGATCGAGGCGGTCAACGACAACGTCCGCGAGACCCTCACGCGCAACGACGCGGACGAGGTGTGGGACGTGTTCCGCAAGCTCACCAAGCGCTTCTCCTTCCGCGACGAGGGCGGCGCCGAACATGTCCGCTCCCTGCTCGACATGTACGGCGGGACCCGGATCGTCCACGGGCACAGCCCGATTCCCTATCTCCTGGGCGACGTGGGCTCCGAGGACGGCGAGGATTCCGCCGGTCCCGTGGTCGAGGGACCGCACGTCTACGCCGAGGGGCTGGCCATCGCGATGGACGGCGGGGTGACCATGGCCGGAAAACTGCTGGTCCAGCAACTGCCGCTGGATATCTGAGCGTTTAACGGGCAGACGTCCCCCCTCGGAGGGCCGGCCGACGACATCGCTGGCCAGGGGCCAATTTCTGGAAACCCCCTGTCACCGTGTGCCGTCGCCGCTCTACCATCGGCTTATCCGTAGCAGGCTCCCCTCCGTTTCTGCCCGACGGCTCGTTGGCATGCGAGCCCCAAGCCCTACGGAGCATCGGGGGATGCACATGAACAGCGTTCCGCAGCACCTGCACAGCGAGGACCGCCAGGAGTACGAGCGGATCCTCGACGAGGCGCTGCGCTCCGCCCCTACCCGCCCGGAACTGGCCGCAGTCGGTAAGCGGCTCAACCCCGAACAGCTGCGCACCATGGCGCTGAACGCCACCGCTCTCATCACGGCGGCCGCGGCGACCGAGTACCAGCACTACGTGAAGGTCCGCGAGGAACTGCGCCAGCCGGCGTCGTCCACCCCGTCGACCGTCCACGAGACCGGCTCCGCGGAGCCGGTCGGCGTGGGCGCGATGGGGCTCGCCACCACCCTGGGGGAAGCGGCCGAGGGTGCGGGCGCCATCGCCGTCGCCGCCGTCCTCACCCCCGTCCTCGCCGGCACGGCCGCGGCGATCTTCCTGCTCGTGGGTTACATCCTCAAGATGCTCACCCCCGAACCGGCGTTCGCCCAGACCATGCTCACCGCCGGCTGGGTGTTCGGCGCCATGACCGCCGCGGCGATCCTCGTCGCCGCCGTCGGCCTGCTGCTCACCGCCCTGCGCAACAGGCCCTCGCCCGACACCGGCCCCTACGGCGAGGCGGGCGGCGAAGTGGCCCGCGCCAGGGATGCCTGGCACGACGCCCTCCTGGAGCGCGGCATCCTGCCGTTCCTCCAGGACGCGCTCGCGGCTCCGGGGACGGCACCGGTACGCCGTACGACACCCCCGGGGCCGAGTCGTATGCCGCACCTCGGCTACGACCGCCCGGGCTTCTCCAGCCCCGACGACGGCCCGGAACCGGGCCACCGTCCGAGCTTCAGCAGCCCGGACTTCAGCAGCCCGGACTTCGGGGGGCCCGAACACCAGCCGGAGTAGCCCCTCGGCTTGCGCCCCCAACCAGGGGAGCGCAAGCCGAACGCCCGGTCACGGCCCGACTGCGACCCGAGGGAGAACGGTGGTGGGGACCACGTCACGCGGCGGCGGGCGCTGCCCTGCTCAGTCCGCCATTCCCTCAGTCCGCCATTCCCTCAGTCCGCCATACGTCGAAGGATCTGCGCTCCCGCCCTTTCGACCGGTGTGCGGCTGTAGGCGTGCACCAGGGCGAGATGGAAGAGTGCCGGCGCGAGAGGCGCCCACAGGTGAATGCGATCGGCGCGCAGCATGTACTTGATCACCGCTGAAGGGCGGAAAGGAACGAAATCGATGGTCTGGTGTTCCCATCGGTCCGCCACTCCTCTGCTCATCCGCTCTTGCAGACCCGCGCAGGTCAAGTCCTTGAGTCTGGCGTAGAAGTGGGCACTCCAATGACGCTTCTCGATGTCCAGCACGAAGGCGAGCAGTTCGAGTGTGTACTCGTGCGGCTCTATGGACAGTTCCTCGCGCATTCCGCGCCGAGCGACGGCATAAAGGTCCGGGGCGCTCCTGCCGGACGAGTCGATGTGCCGTGACATGCCCTCGTTGACGGACGAGTTCCAGACGCCCGGTGCCATGCGGACGTGGTTGCTGCGCCGACTGACGACCAGCATGTCGTCGGCTGTCACCACCGCGATGTTCACGGCGAGACTGCACTGCAGAAACGCGGGAGCCCGCAAAGGGTCGCCAGGATCGAGATAGCGCGAACGAGGGGTGGTCCCGTCGGGCAGCCGACGGTCCAGTTGTTGCGCCGCGAGAAAGGTGTAGTAATCCGTCGGGCGCAATCGCAGATGGATTTCCGGCTTCTCCTCGAGAGCGGTCCGGGAGATGTCGAGCGTTTCGACCGCGTATCGAGGTCCGTTCCACAACGGTGCCCGGCCCTCCGCCCGCAAGCGCGTGTTCTCCTCCTCGATCTCCACCCACCAGTCGGCCATGTCGGACGGCAATTCGATTTCCTGGTCCAGCACTTGGATGTAGACGGCTTGCGCCGGTATGGACGACTCTCCGTCCCCTTCGACGATCAGCGCGGAGGTGTGAAGGGGGCCGAGAGAGAAAGTCCTCCACGCCGGGCTGGACTCCTCCCGGCGTCGCCGGTTGCGCACCGCGCTCCTCGATCGAGTGCGCAGCCTGTACCAGCTGTTCTGGATCGGGTCCTGGAACAGCACGGCGACCAGCATCCCGAGCACCGCGCCGACAACCCCGTTGGCCAGATCGATCCCACCCATGTCAGGCAGAGTAGAGACCTCGATCGGACCATGAGTGATCTTGTCTTTTCTGTTACGACGCCCAGCGGCGCGCCCGGCTCAGGAGACCCCCGGCACCTCGCCCTCGTTCCGGCTCCCGCCGCACCCGGGGGCCAGCCGCACCCCGTATGCGGAGGACAGTCCCATCCTCTCGCGCTTCGGGATCCGGTTGGCTGGTGATCGTCACCGATCAGGAACCTGAGCACCGGGGGATACGAACATGCAGATGCCGTCGTCGAAGAAGACCGGCGCCGCAGTGCTGGCAGCAGCATTGCTCGCGCTGGGCTCACCCCTAGCCGCGACCGCCACCACCGCCGGGCACGCGGCGGCGCGACACCCCTACAACGAGGCCACGCTCCAGCAGGACCTCGCAGCCGTACGAAAGGCCGGCGGCGGGGATGTGAACGTGCTGGCCAGGGTCGACGGCCCGAACGGTGCCCCCCTCATGGCCCGTATCGGCACCCGCACGGCCGACTCCACGGACCCGGTCCCCTGGAACGCGCACTTCCGCGTGGCGAGCACGACGAAGACCTTCGTGGCGACCGTCGTCCTCCAACTCGTCGCGGAGAAGCGGCTGTCCCTCGACGACACCGTCGAACACTGGCTGCCGGGAGTCGTCGCGGGCAACGGCAACGACGGCGGCCGCATCACCGTCCGCGACCTCCTCCGCCAGACCAGTGGGCTCTACGACTACATCGACGACCCGGAGATCCAGGACGCGCTGATCAACCACTTCGACGAGAACCGCTACGACACCACCCCGGCGGTGGACCTGGTCGCCGTCGCGATGAAGCACCGGCCGGTGTTCGTACCCCAGCCGGGCGGTCCCACCCGCTGGGCGTACTCCAACACCAACTACCTGCTCGCCGGGATGATCGCCGAGGAGGCCGGCGGCGCGAGCTGGCAGGACCTGGTCGCGCACCGGGTGATCGCGAAGCTGGGGCTGCGCAACACCTCCATCCCCGGGCTCAACCCGTTCCTGCCCGACCCGCACGTGAACGCGTACCTGACGACCGCCGACGGCAAGCGTCTCGACGTCACCGACCAGAGCCTCCAACACACCGCGGACTCCGGCGTGGTGAGCACCACCGCCGACCTGAACACCTTCTTCCGCGCCCTGGCCGACGGCCGGTTGCTCCCCGCCGAGCAGTGGCGTGAGATGCGGCAGACCGTCGAGCGGACCGACGACCCCGAGGACGTGGCCGAGATGCCCGAGGGAACCTACGGCCTGGGACTGCGCAAGATCCCGCTCTCCTGCGGCGGTTTCTACTACACCCACGAGGGCGACGGCGCGGGCGTCAACACCCGCCCCGCGGTGAGCGCGGACGGCAGGCGCGCGGTGACGGTCTCCATCACGACCACCACCGCGCCGCCGGACCTGGCCGCCCTCAACCGCGCGACCGGCACCCTCGTCGACCACGCCCTGTGCGAGCAGCCCGCCAAGAACTGACCGAGAACTGACCGAGAGCTGACGAAGAGCCGACCGAGAGCCGGGCCGCTCGGTCGCCGTCAGTCGGCGATCGGCAGGTACACGCGATTGCCCGCCGCCGCGAACTCCTTCGACTTCCGGGCCATGCCCTCCTCGACCTCCGCCTGGGTGCCGCCGTGCTCACGCCGAATGTCGTGGGAGATCTTCATCGAGCAGAACTTCGGCCCGCACATCGAGCAGAAGTGGGCGGTCTTGGCGGGCTCGGCCGGAAGCGTCTCGTCGTGGAACTCCCGTGCCGTGTCCGGGTCGAGGGCCAGATTGAACTGGTCCTCCCAGCGGAACTCGAAGCGGGCGTCGGACAACGCGTCATCCCACTCCTGTGCACCTGGGTGCCCCTTGGCGAGGTCGGCTGCGTGGGCGGCGATCTTGTAGGTGATGACGCCGGTCTTGACGTCGTCACGGTTGGGCAGGCCCAAGTGCTCCTTGGGCGTGACATAGCAGAGCATGGCCGTGCCCCACCAGGCGATCATCGCGGCACCGATGCCGGAGGTGATGTGGTCGTACGCCGGCGCGACGTCCGTCGTCAGCGGGCCGAGCGTATAGAACGGAGCTTCATCACAGATCTCCTGCTGAAGGTCGATGTTCTCCTTGATCTTGTGCATCGGGACATGTCCCGGGCCCTCGATCATGGTCTGTACGTTGAAACGCTTCGCGATCGTGTTGAGTTCCCCGAGCGTCCGCAACTCCGCGAACTGCGCCTCGTCGTTGGCGTCCGCGATCGAACCAGGCCGCAAGCCGTCGCCCAGCGAGTACGTGACGTCGTAGGCGGCGAGGATCTCGCACAGTTCCTCGAAGTTCTCGTAGAGGAACGATTCCTTGTGGTGCGCGAGGCACCAGGCCGCCATGATCGAGCCGCCGCGCGAGACGATGCCCGTCTTGCGGTTCGCGGTCAGCGGTACGAACGGCAGCCGCACGCCCGCGTGGACGGTCATGTAGTCCACGCCCTGTTCGGCCTGTTCGACGACCGTGTCCTTGTAGATCTCCCAGGTCAGTTCCTCGGCGCGGCCGTCGACCTTTTCGAGCGCCTGGTAGAGCGGCACCGTGCCGATGGGGACGGGGGAGTTGCGCAGCACCCACTCGCGGGTGGTGTGGATGTTCCGGCCGGTGGACAGGTCCATGACCGTGTCGGCGCCCCAGCGGGTCGCCCAGGTCATCTTCTCGACCTCCTCCTCGATGGAGGAAGTGACCGCGGAATTGCCGATGTTGGCGTTGACCTTCACCAGGAACCGCTTGCCGATGATCATCGGCTCGATCTCGGGGTGATTGACGTTGGCCGGCAACACCGCCCGCCCGGCCGCGATCTCCTCGCGGACCACCTCGGGCTCGACGTTCTCCCGTACGGCCACGAACTCCATCTCGGGCGTGATCTCACCCCGTCGCGCGTAGGCGAGTTGCGTGACCGGCACGCCCTCACGTCCGCGTCGCGGCTGACGAGGCCGCCCGGGGAAGACCGCGTCGAGGTTGCGCAGCCCACCGCGCGGTGAGGTGTGCTTGATCCCGTCGTCCTCGGGGCGGACGGGCCGGCCCGCGTACTCCTCGGTGTCGCCGCGGGCGATGATCCAGTTCTCCCGCAGCGGCGCCAGCCCCCTGCGGACATCGGTGTCGACGAGCGGATCGGTGTACGGGCCGGAGGTGTCGTACAGCGTCACCGACTCCCCGTTGGTGAGGTGCACCTGACGGACCGGCACCCGCAGATCGGGGCGCGAGCCTGCGACATACCCCTTGTGCCAGCCGATGGACCGCTCGGCCTCCGTCGGCTGTCCGGCCGCCGTGGACTGCTCGGCCCGCGCGAACTCCCCGCCCGGAATGGGCTGTTCGTCCTGGCTGAAGGCAGACGTGTGTGCGTCCTTGTTGGTCATGAGACCTACTCCCTACGCCGGCATTACCCGGTAACAGGTTCGGCGGTCGACGCAGCGGCTTCCGTCAGCCGATGTTCCATGCGAAACATCACTCGATTCAGGTGACGTTTCACGTGAAACAACGCAAAGACGAAGGTCAGCGCCCTCTCAGCCCGGTGCTCCGAGCTCCCGCGTGTGCAAAGGTGCCTCCACGCTAGCGTCATAAGTGGCGCGGTGAACAGTGGGCCTCCGGCGTTCTTGCGATGATCGGGCGGTGACCACGACACAGCAGCCCCCGTACCCGCCGACCGGGCCGCCCCATGGCCACGGCCAGGGATCCGGCGACCATCACGGTTCCGGCTCCGGGCACGACCACGGAACGGGCGGGGACGATGGACACGGTTCGGGTGGAGACGGCGGACACGGACCAGGCGGGGACGGCGGACACGGTTCCGGTGCGGGCGGTGGGCACGGTCATTCACACAGCCATGGCCCCGCCGCACCCGTCTCCCGGCACCTGCGGAAGGTCATCGCGGCGATCCTGATCCCGTTCACCGTGGCGGTCGTGGTCGGCATGGTGGTGCTCTGGCCCGGCGGCGCCCCCTCGCACAAGCGCACCGGAGTCGGCTTCGACCGGCAGACACAGCAGGCCACGGTCACCAAGGTCGTCAGCGTGAGCTGCGCCTCGGTGAACGCCTCGGGCGGGGGCTCGACCGGGGACACCTCCACCGCCGAAGGCTCCTCAGCAGCACAGGAGGCGGCCGGCACCTGCAAGAAGGCCACGGTCACGGTCTCCACCGGCAAGGACAAGGGCCGTACGTTCACGGAGATCGTGCAGCCCGACCAGTCACGGCAGTTGCATCAGGGCGAGAAGGTCGTGGTCGCGTACGAGCCCTCCGCGCCCAGGGATCTGCAGTACTCGGTCACCGATGTGAACCGTAAGTTCCCGATGGCGCTGCTGGCCGGGATCTTCGCGCTGGCCGTCGTGGTGGTGGGCCGACTGCGCGGTGTCATGGCGCTGGTCGCGCTGGCCATCAGCTTCATGATCCTGAACTTCTTCATCCTGCCCGCGATCCTGCACGGCTCGAACCCGCTGATCGTGGCGGTGGTCGGATCGAGCGCCATCATGCTGATCGCCCTCTACATGTGCCACGGCCTGTCGGCCCGTACGTCGGTGGCGGTACTCGGCACCCTGATGTCACTGGTGCTGATCGGCGTCCTGGGCTCGGTGTTCATCGGCTGGGCCGCACTGACCGGCAACACGGACGACAACACGGGCCTGATCCACGGGCTCTACCCGTCGATCGACATGAGCGGTCTGCTGCTCGCCGGTGTCATCATCGGTTCACTCGGTGTGCTCGACGATGTGACGGTCACCCAGACATCGGCGGTCTGGGAGCTGCACGAGGCCAACCCCGCGATGGGTTGGCGCGGGCTGTACCGCGCCGGCATCCGCATCGGCCGCGACCACATCGCGTCCGTCGTCAACACGCTCGTCCTCGCCTACGCGGGCGCGGCCCTGCCCCTGTTGCTGCTCTTCTCCATCGCGCAGAGCAGCGTGGGGGCGGTCGCCAACAGCGAGTTGGTCGCGGAGGAGATCGTGCGCACACTGGTGGGCTCGATCGGCCTGGTCGCTTCGGTACCGGTCACCACGGCCCTGGCCGCCCTGGTGGTCTCGGCCGACCGCCCGGGACCCGAGGCGGTTCCGAGGGGTGCAGCTGGAACAGCTGGAACAGCTTCGGCTACGGCGGCCACGTCGGCGCCGAGTGCCAAGCCCGCGGCGGCGCGCGGCGGGAAGGGCCGACGCCGCAAGCACTGAGATGCCGCAAGCACCGCGATTGCCTCGCCGCGAGCACTGCGGTGGACGGCGAAAACCGCCCCAGGGAGCCACGCAGAAGCGTTACTGCGATTCCCCGGGCCCGGAGGGCCTCGGTGGATGTTCAAGGGCTCACGGCGCCTCCAGCGGCTTCAGGGCCCTTGACGAAGCGTTACGCCAACTCCCCGACCCCCGCCGCCGACCAACACGTCACCCGGCGCTCTGCTCCTCCGCCAGAATGCGGTCCAGCGCCTCGTCGAGGTGGGCGTCGAAGTCCGCGAGGGCACCCTCCTGACCGAGCGGAACCAGCCGGTCGGTGCGGTCGAGGAACGCCACCAGCGGTGCCGCGCCGGTGCGGAACAGCGCCTGGTCGCTGCCCACCTGAAGCCGGATCAGCACCTCACCCAGCGTTTCGGGGTCGACGGGTTCGATGCGTACATCGCCTTCCCCGCACGCCATGCCCAGCCCATCGATCAGCAGCTCCCGGCCGAAGGTCCAGGTCACCGGGGCGTCACCCGGCAAATGGAAAGTCAGCCGCACGGCGTACGGATCGCACGTCTCGTAGCCCAGCTCGACCGGGATACGGAAGGAGAGCTCCTCGGAAACGAGGAAGCTCATCATGACCTCTGCCTGTACGGACTCGCGCATCGCCTATCCCGTCAACTGCCGTCGTCTGGCCGGGAATGATCCCCATGACACTGAAGGAATATTGCTGAACGTACACGTTAGATCACAAGGAGTAAGTTTTCAGATGCTGATAGAGAGCGCGAGCGACCCCAGAAGCCGGTCGACCCCGGTCTGCAACTGCCGAGCCGCGGCCGGCAGTCGATCGGCCTGATGCGAGGGCAGGGAGATGGCCATCGTGGCGGCCGTGGTGCCGAGCGTGATCGGAATCGCCGCGCAGACCGTCCCCAGCGCGTACTCCTGACGCTCCACCACCAGCTCCGTCCGCCGCATCCGGTCCAGGCGCCGCACCAGGGAGTGACCGTCACGCACGGTGTACGGCGTGAGGGACCGCACGGGGTAGCGGTCGAGGTGATCGCGGCGGACGTCCTCGTCCAACTGGGCCAGCAGACACTGGCCGATCGCGTGCGCGTGCCCCGTCTCACGGAAGTCCGCCCACTCCTCGACCGCCGGATTGCCGGGGGCGTCGGAGACGCACAGGACCTCGATCTCGCCGTCGCGGTACATCGCGTAGTACACCGGTGCGCCGATCAAATCCCGCCATTGCGCCAAGGCGTCGACGATCGTGCTGCGACGTTTCTCCTGCGCCCCGCTGCTGCTCAGCCGCTCCGCCGCCTCCCCGAGGAAGAACAGCCCCTTGTCACGGCGGAGATATCCCTCGTGCACGAGGGTGCGTAGCAGGTGGTACGCCGTGGGAAGGGCGAGGCCTGTCTCGCGGGCCAACTGCTTGGCGGGAGCGCCGTGTTCGTGCCCGGCGACGGACTCCAGCAGGCGCATGGCCCGCTGGACGGAGCCGATGAGGGTGACGGCGGACTGGTGCGAGCCGTCGGCTGTCACGGAGTGCTGTCGGTCAGGGGCTGCGGTGAAGGGCTGCTGCTGGTCGGTGGCCGTCGCGTCGCGCTGCCGAAGCGGAGTCGCCACCGGGCGCTGCTGTGACACCGGGCGCAACTGTGCCGCCGGACCTGACCGTTCCACCGGACCTGGCGGTGTCACCGAACCCGGCTGTGACACCGGCCGCAGTTGTGCGGGGACCGCCACCGAGCGCGGCCAGGTGGGCGGGACGGGCTGGGTTGGGCGTGCGTGTGGTTCTACGGGTGCGGTGTCAACCGTGGCCAAGGGTCACTCCCGGAGCGCGAGGGGGCAGCCCGTGCGGGGAACACGGGGAGGGGATGCGCCGCCCGCGGGGGTCGTCCCCGCGTCGAATTCCGGACTTTAACCGCCCGCCACCGCCCGCAGACGGCCTGTCCGGAAAACTTCCCCCGCCCGAGGGAACCGGTGATTCCTGTTACCGATCACCGGTTGCCCAGCAGTTACCTCACCAGTCGCCGCGCGAGGAGGAGCTCGACGTGAACTTCCGGACGACGTAGATCACTCCGCCGACCAGCGCCACGAAGACCAGCAGCTTGAAGAGCAGTCCGATGACGATGGTCACGACGGTCGCTATCAGCCCGCCGAACACGACGAGGGCGATGACCGGCACCGCGACCCACTTCACCCACCACGGCAGTCCCGCGAAGATCTCTCGCATTGTCCTCGTCCTGTACCTCTCCGCCCGTCGCTCGTACCGGGTCCGGTCCGTGTCCGGCACTCCCGCACCGGATCTCTGATGTCCTGCAGTCGATGCTAGGGCGGGCGAAGGCCGAACGGGGGCCTCGCATCCCTTGTCCTCCCCTGACCGTTCCCCTAGGGAACCCTGAGACGCGAGTCAGGCTTCCGGTGGAGAGAACACCACCAGCACCCGCAGGTCCTCGCTGATGTGGTGGAACTTGTGGGCCACCCCGGCCGGCACGTAGACCACGCTGCCGCGCGCCACCTGGGTGGTCTCCATGCCGACGGTGATCGCGGCCCGGCCGCTCACCACGAAGTACACCTCGTCCTGGTTGTGCGGCTGCTGCCGGTCGTGCTCACCGGAATCAAGTGCGTACAGGCCGACAGACATGTTCTTCTCGCGCAGGAACTGCAGGTACGCACCGTCGTTGGCGGCGCGCTCCGTCTCCAGTTCATCCAACCGGAATGCCTTCATCGCCCTCGTCCACGCTCGGAGTCGATCTCTTCTGTCACGATCAGACACATGAAGAATTTTCTAGTCAAGACGATCGCCAACGCGGGTGCCCTGGCGGTCGCCGTATGGCTGCTCGACAAGATCACCCTGACCGGTGACAGCACCTTCAAGAAGGTCTGGACGCTGCTCCTCGTCGCCCTGGTCTTCGGCATCGTGAACTTCCTGGTCAAGCCGATCGTCAAGGTGCTGACCTTCCCGCTGTTCATCCTGACGCTCGGTCTGATCACCCTGGTGGTCAACGCGCTGATGCTGATGCTCACCTCATGGCTGGCCGACAAGCTCGACCTGAGTTTCCACGTCGAGGGCTTCTGGACCGCCGTCCTGGGGGGCCTGATCATCTCGGTCGTCTCCTGGGCGCTCAACGTCGTCCTGCCCGAGGGGGACTGAGCGCGCGATGACGTACCGCGTCAGCTTCGTCTGCACCGGCAACATCTGCCGTTCGCCGATGGCCGAATCGGTCTTCCGCGCGCGGGTGGCGGAGGCCGGGCTCGACGGCCTGGTCGAGGTCGACAGCGCGGGCACGGACGGCTGGCACGAGGGCGACGGCGCCGACCCGCGCGCCGTCGCCGTCCTGGAGGAGCACGGCTACGGCACCGACCACACCGCCCGCCGGTTCCAGGCTTCCTGGTTCTCCCACCTGGACCTCGTCATCGCCCTCGACTCCGGCCACCGCAAGACCCTGCGCCGCCTAGCCCCCACCGAGCAGGACGCCCAGAAGGTCCACCTCCTTCGCTCCTACGCCCGCCCGTCGCCCGACCACCACCCCTCAACGAGTGCTTCGCACGCCCCTTCTGATTCCGCCGGCGACGACCTCGACGTACCGGATCCGTACTACGGGGGCCTGGACGGCTTCGAGGAGTGTCTTGAGATGGTGGAGGCGGCGAGCACGGGACTGCTCGCCGCTGTGCGTGAGGAAGTGGAGGGACGAGCGATATGAGTGATTCCGCTGCGGCCGGAGGTATCGGGCGCGACGCCGGGGACGGCACGCGCGCGGTGCGGGCCGGTCTGCCCGAGCCGGTCAAGTACGAACCGACGCTCCCCGGACCGGTGTTCGCCGCGCACTTCCATCTCCCGGGCGAGGCGACGGGCCCGTACAAGTACGGCCGCGACGAGAACCCGACCTGGACCCACCTGGAGAACGCCATCGGCGAGCTGGAGGCGCCCGGGCAGGACGGCGTCGAGACGCTCGTGTTCGCCTCCGGCATGGCCGCCATCTCGTCGGTGCTGTTCTCTCAGCTGCGCGCGGGCGACGCGGTCGTGCTGCCAGACGACGGCTATCAGGTACTGCCGCTGGTGCGCGAGCAGTTGACGGCGTACGGCATCGAGGTGCGCACCGCGCCGACCGGCGGGGACGCCCAGCTCGACCTCCTCGACGGCGCCAAACTGCTGTGGATGGAGACCCCGTCGAACCCCGGGCTCGACGTGTGTGACGTACGGCGGCTCGCCGAGGCGGCACACGCGCGTGGCGCTCTCGTGGCCGTCGACAACACCCTCGCCTCGCCCTTGGGGCAGCGCCCGCTGGAACTCGGCGCCGATTTCTCCGTGGCGAGCGGCACCAAGCAGCTCACCGGGCACGGGGACGTCCTCCTCGGGTACGTCGCCGGGACCGACGCCTCCGCGATGACCGCCGTACGCCGCTGGCGCAAGGTCGTCGGCGCGATTCCCGGGCCCATGGAGGCCTGGCTGGCCCACCGTTCGATCGCCACGCTCCAGCTGCGGGTCGACCGGCAGAACGCCACCGCGCTGACCCTCGCGCAGGCCCTGCGCGAACGGACCGACGTGACGGGGCTGCGTTATCCGGGGCTGCCCGACGACCCTTCGTACAAGATCGCCTCGCAGCAGATGCGGCGCTACGGGTGTGTGGTTTCGTTCACGTTGCCCACGCGCACGCGTGCCGAACGTTTTCTCGACGCGCTGCGGCTCGTGGACGACGCGACGAGCTTCGGCGGGGTGCGGTCCACCGCCGAGCGGCGGGGACGCTGGGGCGGGGACGCGGTACCGGAGGGCTTCGTTCGCCTCTCGGTCGGTGCCGAGGACCCCGAGGACCTGGTGGCCGATGTGCTGCGTGCGCTGGACGAGTCGGCGCGGTGACCGCTTTACGTACCGCTGGTCGGTGTCCGGCTACGCACAACGGACGGTCCGAGCCTCCCCCCTCGTGGCTCGGACCGTCCTCGGTTCTGCGCGCGAAGAACCGCGCGCCCAAGGCTAGTTGACTCTGTGTCAGTGTCCAATCACAGTAGCGACAGCGACCTATCGACTTATTTATAGTTGTGCCCTGCCCGGGGCCGGAGAAAGGGTGGGGAAAGGAGAGTGCGCGCCATGGACCTGGCCTTGCTGCGCACCTTCGTGACCGTGCACCGGGCCGGCTCCTTCACCCGCGCCGCGGCCCTGCTCGGCCTCTCCCAGCCGGCGGTGACGTCCCAGATCCGCACCCTGGAACGGCAGTTGGGCCGCCCGCTGTTCCTGCGCCAGGCCCGTGGGGTCACCCCCACGACCATGGGCGACGAACTCGCGCACAAGGCCGCACCCCATCTCGACGCCCTCGTGGAGATAGCCGAGACCGGGCCCGACAACGACGCCTCGCTGCGCACCCTGCATCTCGCCGGGCCGCCCGAGTTCACCGCCGAGCGGGCGCTGCCCGCGCTCACGGAGCTGACCGGCGAGGACGGCCAGGGCTTCGCGCTGCGCGCGTCCTTCGGGAACGCCGAGGAGACCCTGGAGGGACTGGCCGCCGGACATCATGATCTGGCCATCAGTACGGCCCGTCCGCGCGGCGCTCTGCTCACCGCGACAACACTCTGCGACGAGGAGCACGTCCTGGTCGCCGCCCCGCACCGGGCCGAACAGATCGACTCCGCGGAACTCGGCCCCAAGGACGCGCCCGCCCTGGACGAACTCCCCGTGATCGAGGTCCATGAGTCGCTGCCCTTCGTCTCCCGGTACTGGGCCTCCGTCTTCGACTCCCGCCCGGCCGCCCCGGGCACCGTGATCGTGCCGGACCTCCGCGCGGTGCTCGCCTGCGCGATCGCGGGCGCCGGGCTCGCGGTGCTGCCCCGCTATCTGTGCGCCCTGGCGCTGAAGCGCGGCGAGGTCGTCCCGCTCCACGAACCCGCGATTCCACCGCTGCGGACGTATTTCCTGGTGGTGCGCACCGGCACTCTCGCGATGCCGCACATCGCCCGTGCCCACGAGTGGCTCCACCGCGCCGCCACCCACTGGGGCTGACCAGGGACTTTGTCGCCGTTCCGCGGCGAACCCGCTGGTTCCACGTGAAACATCACGCTCCGAACCGTCAAGGTGACGTCTTGCGATGTTTCACGTGGAACCAGCCGGGCCACATTCCTCCCATGACCGTCCGACCCGTGGTCAAGCGCACCGCACGTGCCGTTCTCCTCGACGGCGACGCCCTGATCCTGATCAAGCGCACCAAGCCAGGTGTCGATCCCTACTGGGTCACGCCCGGTGGCGGGGTCGAACCCGAGGACACGACTGTCGTCCACGCCCTGCACCGGGAGGTGTACGAGGAGCTCGGCGCCAAGATCACTGATGTGGTGCCCTGCTTCGTGGACACCGTCGAGCACATCGGCGCGGACGCGGCCTCGACCGGCGTGAAGGTGCAGCACTTCTTCGTCTGCCACCTGGAGTCCATGGACCCGGCGCTACGCCACGGCCCCGAAGTGGACGAGCCCCTCGGCGAGTACGAGATCGTCAGAGTGCCCTTCACCCGGGTAGGCATCGCGTCCGTCCACCTCGTGCCCCTGTCCCTACGGCACTACCTGGACGGCAACATCGAAGGGGTCCTCGCGATGCACGCTCCCGACCTGGGCTGACGCCTCCGGCACCGGGTCAGTCCCCGGCCGCCACCAGCTCCTCGACCGAGTCGTGCCGTATGCGCTCCGAAGGGAAACCGGCGTCCCGCAGGGCGTCGACACCGCTGCGGATCATTCCGGGCGGCCCGGAGACATAGGCGTCGTACTCGTTCCACGGTCCGTACGTGCGTATGGCGTCCGGGAGTTGGAGGTTCCCCTGCCGGTCGACGATCGGCCGGACCGCGAGCCATGGATGGGACTGCTGGAGCCGGAGCATTGTGTCGATGTCATAGAGGTCGTGGTCGGTACGGGCGCCGTAGAACACCTCCACCGGTCGCCACTCGCCGCGTTCGGCTACGTCCTCGACCAGTGCCTTGATCGGCGCTATGCCGGTGCCGCCGCCGACGCAGAGCAGTCCGCTGTCGGTGGTGTGGTCCACGGTCATCGACCCGGCCGGCGGTCCGAGCCGGATGACGTCGCCGGGCCGGGCGCGGTGCACCAGCGCGTTCGAGACCCAGCCCGCCGGAACCGCCTTCACATGGAAGGTCAGCAGCCCGTCCGAGCGGGGCGCGGAGGCGAAGGAGTAGTGCCGCCAGATCCGCGGCCACCAGGGCGTCTCCAGGCTCGTGTACTGCCCGGCGAGGAACGGGTAGGGCTGGTCCGGGCGGAGGGTCACGACGGCGACGTCCCGGGTCCTGAGGTCGTGGGTGACCACCTCCGCGTGCCACCAGGCAGGGGCGCGCAGTTCGTCGGCGGCCGCCGCGTCAATCATGACCTGCGAGATCGTCGTGTACGCCCGCACCCAGGCCGCCTCCGTCTCCGCATCCCAGACGGCGGAGGCGTACTTGTTCAACGCGCCGATGAGACACTCGCCGACGGCCGGGTAGTGCTCCGGCCGGGTGCCGTACTTGCGATGCCCGCGCCCGAGGTTCTGCAGATACGCGACGAGGACGTCGGTGTTGTCGATGTGCTCGGCGGCGGTGAGCAGCGCCTTGAGCAACCGGTCCCGCTGGGTGTCCATCGCCGCCGGGAACAACGACCGCAGCTCGGGGTGGCGCACGAAGAGCAGCGCGTAGAAGTACGAGGTGACCTTGTCGGCCACGGGGCCGACTTCGGTCATGGTCCGGCGGATGAGTACGGCGTCCGGGGATGCCTTCTCGGTGGCCGGGCCAGAAGAACGCTGGGCGGGCACGCGCACGGGGGCGGCCGGGGCCACAGGAGCATCCGGGGCAGCCTGGGCGACGGTCGGAGCGGGTGCGGCGGGCCGCGGTGCGGGAGGCGGGGGCGCTGCTGGCGCGGGAGCGGCGGGAGCCATGTGCTGGGCGGGAGTTGAGAGCTGCACGGGGGGCGAGGGCTGCACGGGAGTTGAGCGCTGCGGGGCGGTCACGGCCGACGGTATTCGCTGCTGTCCCGGCGCTACGTCCCGCTGAGCCGCGTGCCCGTCCGGATAGGACACGGCACTGTCGCCGCTCAGAGCCGGCGAGGCCGGCGGAGTCGGTGAGGCCGCTGGAGTCGCCGGAGTCGTTGAGGCCGGTGGAGTCGAAGGGGCCGAACTCTCCGTGGGCGGAAGCTTTTTGCTCCCCGCTGCCGCGCCCCTGCGGACCGGACGAAACACGGCCGGACGCCGTCCCTCCGACGTCCCACGCTCTTCGCCCGGAGGCACCTCCGGCTGCTTGCGCGGAGTGAACCAGCCGGCTCCGCCTCCGCCGCTGCCGCCGGACGTGCCGTTGTCGGCCGACGTGGTGGTCGGAGCGTCCATGGTGTGCCTCGCCTCGAGCATCTTTCGGTCGGTCTGCGCGCTTCCTCAGCCGGAAGCTGCCTGCTTCCGCGCGGACGGCTTGCTTTCTCCCCGTTCGGTCAAGCTGCCGATACAGCCATATCCAACCCACATTCCCACTGCGTACGGACAAGTAAGGCGAGAGTGTGACATTGCCCGCAGTACTCTCACGCGGCGCCCGGCTCCGGACAAGAACCGGAGTCGACCCTACCGGCCCGCGCTCCGCACACAAGTGCCGCCTCGCTCCCCCGCGAACAGGGGAGGGGCGAACCATCGATTCCCTCAACTACCGCGCGCCACGCACCAATTCGTAGGCATCCCACAGATCCCGCCCCTCATAGGAGTGGGTCGCGAGGCCCGACAGATGCTGATCCGCGTTGACCGCGACAGAGACGGGCACGGCACCGAACAGGTCCTTGTCCGACATCGAGTCGCCGTACGCGACACAGTCCGCCCTCGTCACCCCGAACTCCTCACACAGCCGGTCCGCGATCACCACCTTGGCAGCGGAGCTGAGGACTCCGGCCAGGTCCATGGACGGCGCGGTGAACGGAACGGCGGGGAAAAGCGATCCGTGTGCCGCGTGGGCGCCCCAGCCCGTGAGCCGTTCCACAAAGAAGGAAGGCGAGAGCGATACGACGGCGCAGTATTCACCGGCGCTCCTGATCTCGGCCCAGACCTCTCGGATCCGCGCCAGCCAAGGGGCCCCTTCGAAGGCGGCCGCCACATGCGCCTCGGTGAGATCCGCCCAGAGCGCGTACACACGGGTCGCGTACTCCGGCGGCCCGATCAGCCCGGCCGAGATAGCCCGCTCAAGTTCCACCGTCTCAGCCTCCAGGCCGATTTGACGGGAGATCTCCATGGGCGCACTGGTTCCGTGCAGCAAAGTGCCGTCGAGGTCGAAGAGATGAAGTCTCGCCATGAGCCACGAGGTTAGTGGGAGGAGCTGTGGCACCTTCCGCGAGGTTGCCGGATGCTCGTCGTTCGCCGGTGTTTCACGTGAAACATCCGTCTTCTGTCGGTACGTTGTGCCGCTGATCACGACATGGCCAAAAGCACGTACGTCTCACCGGAAACAGGTGGACGCCGACAACGCACGTCAGACAGCCTGACCTGCGTGCCGACTCCTTCCCTCGCCGCTCTGCCCATCCGCCGGCTGACGCTCCGCGATCGCCTCGCCTGCGCCGACTTGTCCGAGGACCGGGGGTGGCCACGCGAGGAACACAAGTGGGGCCTCCTCCTGAGCGCCGGAAAGGGTTACGGCATCGATGCTCCCGACGGCGGTCTCCTCACGGCCTGCGTCATCACGGAGTACGGCCCGCAGGACCGCCCGGATCTCGTTGCGATCGGCATGGTCCTGGTCGCCGAGCGGTACGCCCGTCAGGGCGTCGGACGCCGGCTGATGCGCCACCTGGTCTCAGCGCTGGGCACCACACCGCTGACCCTGCACTCGACTCCGTACGGCCGCCCGCTCTACGAGGAACTCGGTTTCAAGGCGACCGGCCGGGCCGAGATGCTGCGCGGCCACTTCACACCTGCCGGACCTGAGTCCCGGATCGCCACCCGCGCGGCCACGGCCGAGGATCTCACCGGCATCCTGCGCCTGGACGAGGCGGTGTTCGGCACCGATCGCACGCCCCTCATCACGCGACTGCCCGCCTTCGCCGACCAGTTGAGGGTCGCGGAGGAGAACGGCCGGATCATCGGCTACGCGGCCGCCTGGCCCAACATGGACACCCAGGTCGTTGGCCCGCTGATCGCACAGGACTCGGAGACGGCCAAGGCCCTCCTCGCCTCACTCGCCGCCCGCACCGACCGTCCGCTGCGCACCGACATCGACGTACGCCACGAAGACCTGTTGGCCTGGCTGAAGGAACGTGGTCTGGCTTCCGTCGCGTTCAACACCGTCATGACGTACGGAATCGCGGAGTTGCCCGGCGACTGGACACGGCGGTTCGCTCCCCTGACGGTCGCGGCCGGCTGACACTCCCCGGACACGGAGAACGCCGGCTCCCGACCTCATCGGGAACCGGCGTCTCCCTCGCTTCCAGACGTCAGACGAGCGCCTCCACGGCGGCCTGGGCGAAGCCGTGGTCCTGCGTCGGCGCGCCGCCACCGACGCCGATCGCTCCGATCAGCCGACCGCCACGGTGCACCGGGATGCCACCCGCGATGAACAGCAACGGCCGGTCGAGCGCGGTGGGCAGGGTGTGGAAGAGGCCTCCGGGCTGGACGGCGTCGACGAGGTCGGCGGTGGGCGCGTTCAGCTGAAGGGCGGTGTACGCCTTGCGGGTGCTGGTCTCCCCGGAGATCAGTACAGCCTGGTCGTCCCGCCGGAAGGCGAGCAGATGACCGCCGGCGTCCAGCACGGTGATGCTCACCGTGACCCCGGCCGCCTCCGCGGCTCGGTGGGCCTCGGCGACGAGCGCTTCGGCGTCCTGGATGGTCAGCGGGGCTACGGCAGTGGTGGTGCTCATCAGGGTTTCTCCTTGCGGGTGTTGCTGTTTCTGGTGGTGGTCGGACAGCCGAGGTCGGCTGTCGGCCGGGTGGCCGGGGCCGGCGGGGATGCACGGGGACGGCCCTGGCCCCGCGTCTCCCCGCTCCGGCCCGGCGGGGTCAGTGGTGGACGGCGGTCCGCTGCTCGCTCGGCGTACCGGCCGCGACGACGGCGCCGCGGGCGCTGGTGCGGCGTTCCAGGGCGGCCGAGAGGATCGCGAGGAGCAGGGCGGCCGCGGCGAGGACGGCGCCGACCCAGTTGGGGGCGGTGTAGCCGAAGCCGGCCGCGATGACGATGCCGCCGAGCCAGGCGGACAGCGCGTTGCCGAGGTTGAAGGCGCCGATGTTCACGGCGGAGGCCAGCGTCGGGGCACCGTGTGCCTGGTCGAGGACCCGCTTCTGCAGCGGCGGCACGGTGGCGAAGCCCAGGGCGCCGATGAGGGCGATGGTGACGGCTGCCGCGATCTTGTTGTGCGCGGTGACCGTGAAGAGCGCGAGCACGACGGCCAGGGCGCCCAGCGAGACGTACAGCATGGGCATCAGGGCGCGGTCGGCGAACTTGCCGCCGACGAGGTTGCCGCCGACCATGCCGAGGCCGAAGAGGACGAGCAGCCAGGTGACGGAGCCGTCGGCGAAGCCGGTGACGTGGGTCATCATCGGCGCGATGTAGGTGATGGCCGCGAAGACGCCGCCGAAGCCGAGGACGGTCATCGCCATGGCGAGCAGGACCTGGGTGTTCTTGAAGGCGGCCAGTTCGTGCCGCAGCCGTACACCCTCGGGCTTGGGCAGGTCGGGTACGAGCTTGGCGATACCGGCCAGACCGATCACGCCGAGGCCCGCGACGATGGCGAAGGTGACACGCCAGCCAACGGACTGCCCGACGAGGGTGCCCAGCGGGACGCCGACGACATTGGCGACGGTGAGCCCGGTGAACATCATCGCGATGGCTCCGGCCTTCTTGTCCGGGGCGACCAGTTCGGCCGCGACGACCGAGCCGATGCCGAAGAAGGCGCCATGGGCGAGCGAGGCGACCACGCGGCCGATCAGCATCACCGAGAAGCTGGGGGCGACGGCGGAGAGCAGGTTGCCGAGGATGAACAGGCCCATCAGCAGCATCAGCATCCGCTTGCGGGGGACCTTGGTACCGAGCACGGTCATCAGCGGGGCGCCGATCACCACACCCAGCGCGTAGCCGGTGACCAGCAATCCCGCGGTGGGGATGGAGACCCCGAAGTCACCCGCGACCTGGGGCAGCAACCCCATGATCACGAACTCGGTCGTGCCGATTCCGAAGGCCCCGATCGCGAGGGCCAGAAGCGCGAGAGGCATGTGGAGGTACCCTTCCCAGAAGATTGCAGGAGCGCCTTACGTGCGTTAACAATAGTTGCAGACGCGGGCTATGCGCAAGCGCGGACTATTTCGCCTGTGCTCTATCCTGGGTTCAGCCGCTCCTGGACGGAGGAAACGCCAATGACAGCGACGGACCCCGCACTCACCGCCCTCGCCCAGGGCTGGTGCGCCCTCTCCTTGTTGCACGGGAGGATCGAGGCGCACATCGAGCGCGCTCTGCAGGCCAAGCACGACCTGAGCATGCGGGAGTACTCGCTGCTCGACGTGCTCAGCCGACAGCACGACGGTGACGGGGGCCATCTGCAGATGCGGCAGGTCGCCGACGCGGTCGTCCTCAGCCAGAGCGCCACCACCCGGCTGGTCACCCGACTGGAGGACCGCGGTCTGCTCTCCCGGTACCTGTGCCCGACCGACCGCCGGGGCATCTACACGAACGTCTCCGAGGCCGGCCTCACACTGCTCGAAGAGGCCCGCCCGACCAACGACACCGCCCTGCGCGAGGCACTCGACGCAGCGGCCACGAACCCCGAACTGGCGCCCCTGGTCCGGGTCGTGGAGTCGATGAACGTGCCCGCATAGCCCCCTCCCACACCGCATGCCCCTGCTTAAGGTGTGGTCATGGGAGATCTTGAAATACGAGCCGCGGTCACCGAGGACGTCCCCGCCATCGTCGGCATGCTCGCCGACGACCCCTTGGGCTCCCAACGCGAGTCACCGGACGACCTGACGCCCTACCTGGCCGCGTTGGACCGTCTGACCGCCGACCCGAACCAGCACCTCGTGGTCGCCGTGCGCGAGGGCCGCGTCGTCGGCACCCTCCAGCTCACGGTCGTTCCGGGGCTGTCGCGCAAGGGCGCCACCCGCTCGATCATCGAGGCCGTACGCATTCACGCGGACGAGCGGGGCAGCGGCCTGGGCACACAGCTCATCGAGTGGGCGATCGCCGAGTCCCGCCGCCAGGGCTGCCAACTCGTCCAGCTGACCTCTGACGCCACCCGCACCGATGCCCACCGGTTCTACGAGCGGCTCGGTTTCACCGCCTCACACGTGGGTTTCAAGCTCCCTCTCTGACCAGACCTCTCTCCTGAAGAAGAGTGCGAGGCGTCCTATCGGCAGCGGGAGGCGCCATGTTTCACGTGAAACACGACGCCTCCCCGACTACGGGAGCAGCTAGCGGATCCCCCGCCACCCCTCCGGGTCCACCCCACCCGGCACAGAACCGCTCTCGTCGTACGGCTGACGCGTGAAGACGAACGATCCGAGGTCCAGGTGGATCAGGGACCCGTCCGGGCGTCGTACGGGCCGCAGGAGCTCTCCGGCGTAGTACCCCTCCAGCCCGATCCAGGTGCCGTCACCGTTGCTCCGGAACCGCGAACGGCGGCCACCGTCGGCCAGCGGCTCCAGCGAGGCCCCGCCATCAGCCGTCAGTCGCAGGGCGAAGCCGTGCGTCCCCCAGTACCAGGGACCCGCCAACTCCAGTACTCCGGCGTCGACTTCAGACATCGGGCGCCATGGCTCCGGAATCCTCGGCTCGGCCTCGGCGACGATACGGACGAGATCGGCTGCCACCGACGCCAGCGGCGGACCGGAGGTGCAGTTGGCCAGTACCACCGCCGAGACGTCGTCCGTGAGGCTGATGGTGAGGCTCGCCAGGAAGCCGGGCAGCGATCCGCCGTGGCCGATGAGCAGTCGGCCGTCGCGGCGCTGCACCTGCAGGCCGAGGCCGTATGTGGAACCGTCCATGACGTCGGCGGCCTCCGCCGGTGCCGCGGGGGTCCGCATCTCCCGCACGGACTCCGCACTCAGCACGCGGTCGTCCCCGTGTGCCAGGAACACGGCGAACCGCGCCAAGTCGCCGGTGGTGGACCAGAGTTGACCGGCCGGTGCCATAAGGCCGAGGTCCTCGGAGGGTTCCGGCAACAGCGCGTCGGCCCACGGATGCACCGCCCAGCCACCCGCGTGCGGTGCCTGCGGCTGAGCACTCGTGCGGTCGAGGCCAAGAGGTTCGAGAACTTCCCGCCGGAGTACGTCCTCCCAAGAGGCACCCCGCAGTTCCTCGACGAGCGCGCCCAACACCGTGTAGCCGGGGTTCGAGTAGTGGAACCGGCGGCCGACCGGATGCAGCAGAGGCTGCTCACCCAGCACATCGCGAAGCTCCGGCCGTAGGGAACCCGGCGTCCGCTCCCACCACGGCGCGGGCGACTCGGCCGCCAACCCGCTTGTGTGCGCGAGGAGTTGGGCGATGGTGGCCTCCCCCGCGCCGGTGCCGGGCAGGTGCTTCTCCAGCGGGTCACCGAGGTCGAGGACGCCCTCGTCGCGCAGCCGCAGGATCAGGACGGCGGTGAAGGTCTTGGTGATCGAACCGATCCGGTACTGCACGTTCTCGTCCGGCCCGTGTCCGTCCACCGAGGTCCGCGCGCCGTGCCACACCGCCCGCCCGTCGCGCACCACCGTCGCGACCAGCGAAGGCGCCCGCCCCTCGGCCTGGGCCACAGCGATCCGATGCAACAGCGCCCTGCGCGTACCGGGAAGCAAGTCGTCCTGAGATGTCGTCATACCCCCAGTCCATCCGCCGGGGCAGCCGTACGTCGAGCACATTTCTCGGGACACGGCAGCGGGTCTGCCGCCTACAGGCGCCCGGTCAGGTCTGCGCCATGTCCACGAAGCGCGAGTAGTGGCCCTGGAAGGCCACGGTGATCGTCGCCGTCGGGCCGTTACGGTGCTTGCCCACGATGATGTCGGCCTCGCCCGCGCGCGGCGACTCCTTCTCGTACGCGTCCTCACGGTGCAGCAGGATGACCATGTCGGCGTCCTGCTCGATGGAGCCGGACTCACGCAGGTCGGACACCATCGGCTTCTTGTCCGTGCGCTGCTCGGGACCACGGTTCAGCTGCGAGAGCGCGATCACCGGGACCTCCAGCTCCTTCGCCAGGAGCTTGAGGTTTCGGGACATGTCCGAGACCTCCTGCTGACGGCTCTCCTGTCGCTTGGAGCCACCGGCCTGCATCAGCTGCAGATAGTCGATGATCACCAGCTTGATGTCGCTGCGCTGCTTGAGCCGACGGCACTTCGCGCGGATCTCCATCATCGACAGGTTCGGGGAGTCGTCGATGTAGAGCGGCGCGGACGACACCTCGGGCATCCGGCGTGCCAGCCGCGTCCAGTCCTCGTCGGTCATGGTGCCGGAGCGCATGTGGTGCAGGGCGACGCGGGCCTCGGCGGACAGCAGGCGCATCGCGATCTCGTTGCGCCCCATTTCGAGGGAGAAGATGACGCTCGGGAGGTTGTTCTTGATCGACGCCGCGCGGGCGAAGTCCAGCGCGAGTGTGGACTTGCCCATGGCGGGACGGGCCGCGATGACGATCATCTGGCCCGGGTGCAGACCGTTGGTGAGCGAGTCGAGGTCGGTGAACCCGGTGGGCACACCCGTCATCTCGCCGCTGCGTGAGCCGATCGCCTCGATCTCGTCGAGCGCGCCCTCCATGATGTCGCCGAGCGGAAGGTAGTCCTCGCTGGTCCGCTGCTCGGTGACCGCGTAGATCTCGGCCTGGGCCCGGTTGACGATCTCGTCGACATCGTCGTCGGCCGCGTATCCCATCTGGGTGATACGGGTGCCGGCCTCGACCAGGCGGCGCAGGACGGCCCGCTCGTGGACGATCTCCGCGTAGTACTCCGCGTTCGCCGCCGTCGGCACGGTCTGGACGAGCGTGTGCAGATACGATGCGCCGCCGACCTTGTTGATCTCACCGCGCTTGGTGAGTTCGGCGGCGATGGTGATCGGGTCGGCCGGCTCGCCCTTGGCGTAGACGTCGAGGATCGCCTGGTAGATCGTCTCGTGCGCGGGCTTGTAGAAGTCGTGGCCTTTGAGGACTTCGACGACGTCCGCGATGGCGTCCTTGGACAGAAGCATGCCGCCGAGCACGGACTGCTCGGCATCGAGGTCCTGCGGAGGCACTCGCTCGAAGGCCGAACCAGCGCCCTCCCACTCGCCGCCTTCGCGGCCGCGGTCATGCTGTTCGTCCCGGCCCCGGCCTCCCTCACCGCGCCGTCGGGAAGCAGGCAGACGATCACTGGGACCGCTCTCGGCCCACGGGTCGTCCAAGGGCTCGGAAATACTCACCGAGCCACCTCCTCCCGTCCGTCGAGCGGACCTCGCCGTGCCCCTTATTTCTACGGCACGGCACTGACAAATGAAGCGCCCAACTCCGGTACGGGCGCGTCGGTTTTGTGATGGTTCTCGGTCCGACGGACGGGGCGGGTACCGGTCCACCGTAGGCCTGTGGGCACCGTCAGCCAATCTGGTTATCCACAGGCCATGTGGACGACGGCCCTGATGCTGTGGAGAACCCGCCAAAACCTGTGCACGACCCGGTGGACAGCCCTGTGAACAAGACCTCGCCACTTCCGTCGTAACCAATCTGACCTGCACCTTTCCCATCCACCGGCTGTGCAGAAGAAAAACTTTCCACATCAGACCAAGATCGCTTCGAACAGTGCGCGAGAGGACACGAGGCGAGATCGGAGGTAAGGGTCACTCAGCAATTGCATCTCTTACCTGTGGACGATTAGATTAGTGCTCATGACACAGGCTCCCGCGGCCACCAGGGCCACCCGACGACAGCACGACCGAGAGATCGTCATGCTGGCCGTCCCGGCCTTCGGCGCACTCGTCGCCGAGCCCCTCTTCGTCATGGCCGACAGCGCGATCGTCGGCCATCTCGGCACCGCACAACTCGCCGGACTCGGAGTGGCATCCGCCCTCCTGATGACAGCCGTGAGCGTCTTCGTCTTCCTCGCTTACGCCACGACAGCGGCCGTCGCCCGACGCGTCGGCGCGGGTGACCTCCAGGCCGCCATCCGCCAGGGCATGGACGGCATCTGGCTCGCCCTCCTGATCGGCGCCACCGTCATCGCCGTCGTCCTCCCCTCGGCTCCCGCCCTCATCGGCCTCTTCGGCGCCTCGGACACCGCCGCCCCCTACGCGACGACCTACCTACGCATCTCCTCGATCGGCATCCCGGCCATGCTGATCGTCCTCGCCGCCACCGGAGTCCTACGGGGACTGCAGAACACCAAGACCCCGCTGTACGTAGCCGTCTCAGGCTTCATCGCCAACGGCGTCCTCAACGTAGGACTCGTCTACGGCGCCGACCTCGGCATCGCCGGCTCTGCCTGGGGCACCGTCATCGCCCAGTGGGGCATGGCTGCCGTCTATCTCATCGTGGTCGTCCGCGGAGCCCGCCGACACGGCGCCTCCCTCCGTCCCGACGCCGCAGGGATCAGAGCCTCGGCGCAGGCCGGTGTGCCTCTCCTCATCCGCACACTCTCCCTGCGGGCAGTCCTCCTGATCGCCACTGCCGTCGCGGCCCACCTCGGAGACGCCGACATCGCCGCCCACCAGATCATCCTGTCCCTGTGGTCCCTGCTGGCCATGGCGCTCGACGCCATCGCCATCGCGGGCCAGGCCATCATCGGTCGCTATCTCGGTGCGAACGATCCCCAGGGCGCCCGCGCCGCATGCCGTCGCATGGTGCAGTGGGGGATCGCCGTCGGAG
Organism: Streptomyces prunicolor; assembly: GCF_045162825.1. NCBI lineage: Bacteria > Bacillati > Actinomycetota > Actinomycetes > Kitasatosporales > Streptomycetaceae > Streptomyces > Streptomyces prunicolor. The sequence goes on from NZ_CP108676.1 coordinate 5,440,263, forward strand.
TGGTCCTCGGTCTCCTGGTGATCCTGTCCCGCCCGCTTTTCCTCCCCCTGTTCACCAGCGACCCCACCGTCAAGGACACCGCCCTGCCCGCCCTGATCATGGTGGCGCTCTCCCAGCCGATCTGCGGTGTCGTCTTCGTCCTGGACGGGGTGCTGATGGGCGCGGGAGACGGGCCGTATCTCGCCGGGGCGATGGTGGTGACCCTGGCGGTCTTCGCTCCAGTGGCTCTGCTCGTACCGGTCCTCGGTGCCGGACTGACCGCGCTCTGGGGAGCGATGACCCTGATGATGGCGGTGCGCATGGTGACGCTCCTGCTGCGCACCCGCTCGGGTCGCTGGGTCGTCACGGGCGCGACCCGCTGACCGTTTCACGTGAAACACCGCGCACTGCCATGTTTCACGTGAAACATGCGGGCCGTAGCACCGTCTCGAACGCACTACCCGGTCCACGTCCCCTCGCGGACACAGCAGAGGGGCCGCACCCCAACGGGTGCGGCCCCTCTCTCAGCTGTGCCGAGTGCAGCGATCAGGCTGCGATGACCTCGATGTTGACCTTGGCGGCAACCTCGGGGTGCAGACGCACGGACGTCTCGTGGGCGCCCAGGGTCTTGATCGGGGACGTCAACTCGATACGACGCTTGTCGACCTCGGGGCCACCGGAAGCCTTGATCGCGGAAGCGATGTCGGCCGGGGTGACGGAACCGAAGAGACGACCGGCGTCGCCGGAGCGGACGGCCAGACGGACCTTGACGCCCTCGAGCTGGGCCTTCACGGAGTTGGCCTGCTCGATGGTCTGGATCTCGTGGATCTTGCGAGCACGACGGATCTGCTCGACGTCCTTCTCGCCACCCTTGGTCCAGCGGATAGCGAACTTCCGCGGGATCAGGTAGTTGCGAGCGTAACCGTCCTTGACGTCGACGACGTCGCCCGCGGCACCGAGGCCGGAGACCTCGTGGGTGAGGATGATCTTCATTAGTCGGTCACCCTTCCCTTATCGCGCGGTGGAGGTGTAGGGCAGCAGCGCCATCTCACGGCTGTTCTTCACAGCCGTGGCGACGTCACGCTGGTGCTGCGTGCAGTTGCCGGTCACGCGGCGGGCACGGATCTTGCCGCGGTCGGAAATGAACTTCCGCAGCATGTTCGTGTCCTTGTAGTCCACGTACTGGACCTTGTCCTTGCAGAATGCGCAGACCTTCTTCTTCGGCTTGCGCACAGGCGGCTTCGCCATGGTGTATCTCCTGTGTGATCAAGAAGTGTGGGTACGACCCACCCTCGGCCCAAAGGCCTAGAAGGGGGGTTCGTCCGAGTAGCCGCCGCCACCGCCGCCACCGCTGGCGCCGCCGGAGTTTCCACCCCAGCCGCCACCGCCGCCGCCCTGGTTTCCACCGGCAGGAGCGCCGGTGGCCCACGGGTCGTCGGCGGGAGCGCCGCCGGCCGGCTGACCGCCGCCGGAGTTTCCACCCCAGCCGCCGCCACCCTGGCCACCGCCACCGCCACCACCGAAACCGCCGCCCTGGCCACCGCGAGCGCCACCGGCGGTCTTGGTGACCTTGGCCGTGGCACTGCGCAGGCTGGCGCCGACTTCCTCGACGTCCAGTTCGTAGACCGTGCGCTTGACGCCCTCACGGTCCTCGTAGGACCGCTGCTTCAGCCGGCCCTGCACGATGACGCGCATGCCTCGCTGGAGCGATTCGGCGACGTTCTCCGCCGCCTGCCGCCAGACCGAGCAGGTGAGGAAGAGGCTTTCGCCGTCCTTCCACTCGTTGGTCTGGCGGTCGAAGGTGCGGGGGGTGGACGCGACACGGAACTTCGCGACCGCCGCACCGGACGGGGTGAAGCGCAGCTCGGGGTCGTCGACAAGATTGCCGACGACCGTGATGACGGTCTCGCCTGCCATGGGGGAACCTCTCGGCGGGTTTGCTGCTGGCTGCTTGGTGCTGCTACTCGAATCCCGAGATCGGCTGAGCTAGGTGCTCAGTGGGTCTCGGGGCGGAGGACCTTGGTCCGGAGGACCGACTCGTTCAGGTTCATCTGGCGGTCGAGCTCCTTGACGACCGCAGGCTCGGCCTGCAGGTCGATGACCGAGTAGATGCCCTCGGGCTTCTTCTTGATCTCGTACGAGAGACGACGACGGCCCCAGGTGTCGACCTTCTCGACCTTTCCGTTGCCCTCACGGACGACGGAGAGGAAGTTCTCGATCAGGGGGGAGACAGCGCGCTCCTCCAGATCGGGGTCGAGGATGACCATCACCTCGTAGTGACGCATGTGGAACCCACCTCCTTTGGACTCAGCGGCCACGGTCGATCCGTGGCAGGAGGGTTGTGATGCGTAAGCAACAGTGTGTGCCAGTAAAACAGCCACCACTGACATCGGGTGCCCCTCGTGGGGATTCCGGGTCGTGGCATGGGCAGACACCAGTGCAGAGGGTACAGACTACCCGCACACCTGCTTCCGGTTGAAATCCGGCGGCGGAGAGCGTCAATCTGTACACATCGGGTGCGTCCGGCGCGACGATGCGCCGCCTTCCGCAGGAGGTGCCACATGGCACAGGCATTGCGACCCAACACCGCCGGTTCTCTGTTCGCCACAGACGGCAAGCCCCATCCGCTCCAGGACACGCTGCTCGCGGTGACCCTGGTGCTCGGGCTGACCGCGTTCATCACGGGCTTCTTCCACAGCCTGCACCTGCTCAGCTCATGGGCCGGCCTGGTGGGGATCCTCACCGGCGCCTACGGGCAGTGGATCTCCGAGACGACGAGGGAGCGCTTCGGTCTGATCCTGGGTCTCGGTGCCGCGGGTGTCGGATTCTTCCTCGGCATGGCGCACGGCGGCCTGTTCGGCGGAGTCATCAACTGAGGCGACGGACTCCGTAGTCCTAACTCCGCGTAAAACAGCACGGAACGCCTTGGCGGCCCACAGGCCGAGGCGAAGGTTGCATACGCCCAGTCGGGGCGCTCGTAAGGCGCAGTAGGCTTCGGCGCGAGAGCCGGAGCCCCTGTACCCATGGGGACACCCCAGCCCGAGGAGCGCCCCGAATGAGCCTGACCCTGAGGACCATCAGCCGTGAGCAGCATCTGGCATTCATCCAGAGCCTGCCCTCGGCGAGCCACATGCAGGTCCCGGCATGGGCTGATGTGAAGGCGGAGTGGCGCTCCGAGAGCCTCGGCTGGTTCGACGAGAAGACCGGCGAGCTGGTCGGCGCGGGCCTGGTCCTCTACCGCCAACTCCCCAAGATCAAGCGCTACTTGGCCTATCTGCCCGAGGGCCCGGTCATCAACTGGTTCGCGCCGAATCTGGACGACTGGATCCAGCCGATGCTGGCCCACCTCAAGCACCAGGGCGCCTTCTCGGTGAAGATGGGCCCGCCGGTCATCATCCGGCGCTGGGAGGCCATCTCCATCAAGGCCGGCATCCAGAACCCGGACGTGAAGCGACTGCGGGACATCGAGGCCGACTTCATCGAACCGCGCGCCTTCGAGGTGGCCGACAAACTGCGCCGTATGGGCTGGCAGCAGGGTGAGGACGGCGGCGCCGGCTTCGGCGACGTCCAGCCGCGTTACGTCTACCAGGTGCCGCTGGCAAACCGCTCCCTCGAAGAGGTCCACAAGAACTTCAACCAGCTGTGGCGCCGCAACATCAAGAAGGCCGAAAAGGCTGGTGTCGAGGTCGTCCAGGGCGGCTACCACGACCTTGAGGAGTGGCAGCGGCTGTACGAGATCACGGCTTTGCGCGACCACTTCCGGCCCCGCCCGCTGTCGTACTTCCAGCGCATGTGGACGGCCCTCAACACCGAGGACCCCAACCGGATGCGGCTGTACTTCGCCCGGCACGACGGGGTGAACCTGTCGGCGGCGACGATGCTCGTGGTCGGCGGACACGTCTGGTACTCCTACGGCGCCTCCGACAACATCGGGCGCGAGGTCCGGCCCTCGAACGCGATGCAGTGGCGGATGCTGCGCGACGCCTACGCGCTCGGCGCCACCGTCTACGACCTGCGCGGCATCTCCGACTCGCTGGACGAGACCGACCACCTCTTCGGGCTGATCCAGTTCAAGGTGGGCACCGGCGGGCAGGCCGCCGAATACCTCGGCGAGTGGGACTTCCCGCTCAACAAGCTGCTCCACAAGGCGCTCGACATCTACATGTCGCGCCGCTGACCTCACGTACTTCGCTTCGATAGCGTCGACAGCTTCCATACTTCTGATACACCGCAGCCACCCGAAAGGTTCCAGGTCCGGCCATGGCGCTCACGCTCTCCGTCGACACCGCGCGCTGGCGGGCGCATCACAAGCACGTCGCCGAGCAGTTCCCCGGGCTCGTCCCGGTCTGCAAGGGCAACGGCTACGGCTTCGGGCACGAGCGGCTGGCGGAGGAGGCGACGCGTCTCGGCGCGGACGTCCTCGCCGTCGGCACGACGTACGAGGCCGCCCGGATCAAGGACTGGTTCGGCGGTGACCTGCTGGTGCTGACGCCGTACCGCCGCGGCGAGGAGCCCGTTCCGCTGCCGGACCGGGTGATCCGCTCGGTGTCGTCCATCGACGGTGTGTACGGCCTGGTGGGCGCCCGCGTGGTCATCGAGGTGATGTCCTCGATGAAGCGTCACGGCGTCAGCGAGCAGGAACTGCCGCAGCTGCACTCGGCCATAGAGAACGTCCGTCTGGAGGGCTTCGCCATCCACCTCCCGCTGGACCGCACCGACGGCTCGGACGCCGTCGAGGAGGTCATCGGCTGGATGGACCGCCTGCGTGCCGCCCGGCTGCCGTTGCACACGATGTTCGTCAGCCACCTCAAGGCCGAGGAACTCGCCCGGCTGCAGCGGCAGTTCCCGCAGACCCGCTTCCGGGCCCGTATCGGCACCCGGCTGTGGCTGGGGGACCACGAGGCCACCGAGTACCGCGGAGCGGTCCTGGACGTCACCCGGGTCTCCAAGGGCGACCGTTTCGGCTACCGGCAGCAGAAGGCGGCCTCGGACGGCTATCTGGTGGTCGTTGCGGGCGGTACGTCGCACGGGGTGGGCCTGGAGGCCCCCAAGGCGCTGCACGGCGTCATGCCGCGCGCCAAGGGCGTCGCCCGCGCCGGCCTGGCCACGGTCAACCGGAACCTTTCGCCGTTCGTCTGGGACGGCAAGCAGCGCTGGTTCGCCGAGCCGCCGCACATGCAGGTCTCGATCCTGTTCGTACCGGCGGAAGCGGCCGAGCCGAAGGTCGGCGAGGAGCTGGTGGCCCATCTGCGGCACACCACCACGCAGTTCGACCGGATCGTGGATCGCTGAACCTCTCGACCACGATCGCTGAGCCCCTCCACAACAGCGAAAAGGCCGTACCCAGGACCTCCCAGGTACGGCCTTTTCGCGTGGTCTCGCCGTCTTTCGTGGGCTCTCCGCACACCCTGTTCGCTCAGAGCGAACGGTTCGCCGGACCCTCGCTGCCCCACTCCACCTGCGGCCCGTCGAAGGGGGCCGCGTGCCGCCCAGGACGGGCCGCCGCGCCGAACACGAACACGTCCTCCGCCCTGTCGAGCACCCCGCCCGAAGGGTCGTCGTCGCCCGCCATGCGCACCACGTCCCGCTCCGGCATGAGGATGTCGCGCACGATCACGGCGCACAGGTAGAGCGTGCCCAGCAGGTGCAGGCCGATGGCCAATTGGTAGCCCTCGGTCGGCAGGCCTTTGTGGGCGTCGCCGCTGGTCGTGTACGCGAGGTACATCCAGATCCCCAGGAAGTACGCCACCTCGCACGCCTGCCAGATCAGGAAGTCCCGCCACTTGGGCCGGGCCAGTACCGCCAGCGGGACCAGCCACAGCACGTACTGCGGCGAGTAGACCTTGTTGGTCACGATGAAGGCCGCGACGATCAGGAAGGCCAGCTGGGCGAAGCGCGGCCGGCGCGGAGCGGTCATCGTGAGCGCCGCGATGCCTGCGCAGCAGAGCAGCACCAGCAGGGTGGCGAACGTGTTGACGGTGTCGGTACTCAGCGGGTCGGTGGACTTCTGAGCCAGGATCAGCCAGAACGACCCGAAGTCGACGCCCCGTTCCTGGCTGAACGTGTAGAACTTCGACCAGCCGTCGAAGGCGAAGAGCATCACCGGCAGGTTCACCGCCAGCCAGGCGACGACAGTTCCTCCGAACGCCTTCCCGAAGTCCCGCCACTTGCCCGCGCGCCAGCACAGCAGGAACAGCGGGCCGAGCAGGAAGACGGGATACAGCTTGGCGGCCGTGGCAAGGCCCAACAGGACGCCGAACGCGAGGGAACGGCCCCGGGACCACATCAGCATCGCCGCGGCCGTCAGAGCGACCGCCAGCAGGTCCCAGTTGATGGTGGCGGTCAGCGCGAAGGCGGGCGCCAGGGCGACCAGCAGTCCGTCCCAAGGGCGACGGGCGTGCGTGCGGCTGACGCATACGACGATGACGGCCGCGCACACCATCAGCATCCCGGCATTGACCATCCAGTACCACTGTTCCTGGTGCTGGATGCTGCCGCTGCCCGGGGTGAGCCAGGCGGCCACCTCCATGAACACACCGGTCAGCACCGGGTATTCGAGGTACTGCATGTCGCCGGGCAGCTTGTCGAAGTACGGCACGAGACCGTCGGCGAAACCGCGCCCCTGATAGAGGTGCGGGATGTCCGAGTAGCACGCGTGCGTGTACTGCGCGCTGGCCCCGAAGAACCACCCGCTGTTGTAGCAGGGCGCCTTCTGGACCAGGCCGAGGGCGAAGACGCCGATCGCCACCAGCGCGATGACCCGTACGGGAGTCCACCAGGACGTCCCCAGGAGCGCGCGCCGGCCGATGGGGCCACCGATCAGTTCGCTACCGGCGGCGGCGACCTGGTCATCCTTGGTCGGCCGTACCGGATCCGGCTCGTGCACGCTCGTGGGCGTCAGTTCTGCACTGGGCATGGGGCACATCCTGCCGTACGGACCTAGGAGTACGCCGGGGGCCGCCGCACCTCGTGGATGCGGCGGCCCCCGTTTCACGTGAAACATCCCGTGAAGTGTGTTTCACGTGAAACACACTTCACGAGCGATATGACAGCTAACCGGTTGAGCCTCCGAAGATGCCCCCATTGTCACTGCCTCTACTGGTGCCACTGGATTCCGTGGCAGTGGCCGTGTCCGTCGGCGTGGACGACGAACCTCCGTCGGTGCCACCGTCGTCGCTGCACTGCCAGCTGAACTGGCAGGACTCAGTGGCCGAAGGTGTCGAACTCGGCGTCTCGCTCGGAGTCTCGCTCGGAGTCTCGCTGGGCGTCTCGCTCGGCGTGATGACGGGCGTCGGAGTGGGAGTCGGAGCGCCGTCCTCGTTCGACACCTTGTCGATCTTGGTGGCGTCCGGGAAACCGGGGTCGGACTTCCCCTTCAGCGCGGCCTCCATGTACTCGGTCCACACCGCTGTCGGGATGTCACCACCGTGGATGGACGCCACGCCTGCCGTGCCGTTCATGGAGAGCAGTTGGGCGTCCTGGGGGTTCTCCCTGAACATCGCGATCGACGTCGAGAGCTGCTGGGTGTAGCCGACGAACCAGGCCGACTTGTTGCTGTCGGTGGTACCGGTCTTGCCGGCCGCGTCACGGCCCAGAGCCTTCGCGTTCTCGGCCGTACCGTTCTGGATGACGTTCTCCAGGGTGTTCGTGACGTTGTTCGCCACGTTCTCCGGCATCGCCACCTTCACGGTCGGCTTGGCGAAGCCGGCCACCGGCTGTCCGCCCTCCTTCACGGCCGTCACCGAGTACGGGTCCGCCTGTTTGCCGGACGCGGCGAACGTCGCGTACGCGTCTGCCATCCGGATCGCGCTGGGGGTCGAGGTACCGATGGCGAAGGACGCGTTCAGCGTGGCGAAACTGTCGTCCAGTATCCCGGACGCCTTGGCAACGTCCCGCACCTTCGAGTTCCCCACATCCATGCCCAGCTGCACGAACGGCGTGTTGATGGACTGCTCCATCGCCTTGCGCAGCGAGATGTAACCCCAGGCGTGGTCACTCTCGTTGTTCTGGTAGAAGATCGAGTTGTCCTTGTTCAGGACATACGTGCCGTCCTGGTTTCTGACCTTGAGATGGTCGTCGCCGTTGTACTTACTGAGCGGCGAAATACCGACGCCGTCGGTCTTGTACGTGCCGTACTCCATGGCGGCGGCGAGCACGAACGGCTTCCAGGTCGAACCCACGGGGACGCCCGAGGTATCGGCGTTGTTGGTGAAGTGGCCGTTCTCGTAGCCATCACCGCCGTACAGGGCGACGATCGCTCCGTCCTTGGGCACCACCGACGCCGCGCCGAACTGGACGTACTTGTCCAGGTTGCGCTTCTTGGGATCGATGCGCTCCTTCTGGATCTTCTTCACGGCCGCACTCAGTTCGTTGACCTTGTCCTTCTGGAAGGTCGTGTAGATCTGGTAGCCGCCCTGGTCGAACTCGGTCTGCGAGATGTTCGAGTGGTTCAGGACGTACTTCTTGGCCGTGTCCACCAGGTAGCTGATCTGGCCCGTCATGCCCTTGGTCGCCTTCAGGCCCTGGGGCATGGGGTACTTCTTGATGGCCGTCTGGTACTCGGCGTCCGTGATGCGCTTGTCGTCGTGCATCTGCTCGAGAATCCAGGCCCAACGAGCCTCGGAGCGCTTGCGGTTGGCCGCGGAAGTCGCCGCGGGGTCGATGTTCGTGGCGCCGATCGGGTCGTAGTACGTCGGGCCCTTCAACAGGGCCGCCAGGAAGGCGCATTGGCTGGGCGTCAGCTTGACCGCGTCCACGCCGTAGTACGTCTGCGCGGCGGCCTGGATGCCGTAGGCACCGCGGCCGTAGTACGAGGTGTTCAGGTAGCCCTGCAGCACCTGCTCCTTGCTGAGCGAGGTCCCCACCTTGATGGAGATGAACATCTCCTTGAACTTACGGGTGACCGTCTGTTCCTGGCTCAGGTAGGTGTTCTTGACGAACTGCTGGGTGATCGTCGAACCACCCTGCGTCTCACCACCCCGGGCCATGTTGGCCAGGGCCCGGGCGATGCCCATGGGGTCGACGCCCGAGTCCGAGTAGAAGCTCTTGTTCTCGGCCGAGATCACCGACCACTGCATGGCCTTGGGAATCTGGTCGATGGTGATGTTCTGACGGTTCGCCCCGGTGCCCGTGGCGACCATCTGATCGCCGTTGGACCAGTAGTAGACGTTGTTCTGCGACTTCGCCGCGGTGTTCTCGCTGGGGATGCCGACCATGGCGTAGCCGACACCGACCGCGGCCACGAGGCTGCCGAAGAAGAACAGACACAGGCCGGAGACAAGCTTCCAGGAGGGCATCCAGCGGCGCCATCCGTACTTGTCGAAGCGCGGATAGTCGATGAACCGCTTCTTGCCGGGCGCGGGAGCGCGACCTCTGCCCCGGCCGGGCCCGTTCGGGCCGCCGGGACCTTGACCGGCGGGCTCTCTACGACGGCCGCCGCCTCTCTGCGCAGCCCGACGGGCTTCGGCGCGACTGCCGAACTGGCGCTCTTCACCCCCCGGCTCGGCGGGGTTCGACCCATAGGAGTCGGAGGGAGACCCGGTGGTGGCGCCTCGCGGTGCCGCGCGGCGGCCGGAGGTCGGTCCGGACTGGCCGCGTCGGGCCGCGGCACGTCCGCCTCCCTGCGGCTGCGGCGGTTTGCGACGGTGCTCGCTCATCGAACGATTACTCCTCGGGCAGGCGCACCCGTGCGCGCCTGGAAACGGCGGCTGGTTTCCGGTCCCCCCGAAGTACGGATGTGGTCGGTTCTGCATTCATCCGTACCGCACCAGGGACGGCGACGCCCCCACGCGTCACTTGGTTCCCGGTGGTGTGCATGCCGGACAGACTACGCACCGTCAAAACCTGCTTAGCCCCGAAGTTCACCCCAAATCAGGCAACTTGATTCCAACGAATCAGTGATGTGACGCCGCTCACCATCCCCCCACTTGTCGCATCCGGAAGGCCGTTCTATCGTCTGGATATATCGAGTCGATACATCAGCTCGGAATAAAGACCGTCACGGCGGGACCACGGACAGGGAGGAGGCGACCATGAGCCGACGCTCCGGCATCCTCGAGTTCGCCATCCTCGGCCTGCTCCGCGAATCCCCCATGCACGGTTATGAGCTGCGCAAACGACTCAACACGTCACTGGGTGTGTTCCGTGCGTTCAGCTACGGGACGCTCTACCCCTGCCTCAAGACGCTGGTCGCCAACGGCTGGTTGATCGAGGAAACGGGGAACACCCCCGAGGACGCCCTTACCGCCACCCTCGCGGGACGTCGCGCCAAGATCGTCTACCGGTTGACGGCGGAAGGTAAGGAGCACTTCGAGGAACTGCTCTCACAGACGGGGCCCGACGCATACGAGGACGAACATTTCGCCGCTCGTTTCGCCTTCTTCGGGCAGACATCACGTGACGTACGCATGCGCGTACTCGAAGGTCGCCGCAGCCGGCTGGAGGAGCGTCTCGACAAGATGCGTACCTCCCTGGCGCGGACCCGGGAGCGCCTCGACGACTACACGCTTGAGCTCCAGCGCCACGGAATGGAGTCCGTGGAGCGCGAAGTGCGCTGGCTGAACGAGCTCATCGAGAGCGAGCGGGCCGGACGGGACCTCAAGGGTCCCGCTTCGGATCGCTCCGCTCAGCAGGACAGCACATCTGGGGAGTCGGGCGGCCTGCCCCGGCTCGGGGGCGCCACCCCCGGGCCGGATCCGTCCGACGAAACCACCACATGAGGTCCAGTCAGGGCCTCACCTCGCACACACAGGGAGCAACCGGAATGGGTTCGGTTCGCGTAGCCATCGTCGGCGTGGGCAACTGCGCCGCCTCACTGGTACAGGGCGTCGAGTACTACAAGGACGCCGACCCGGCGGCCAAGGTGCCCGGCCTGATGCACGTCCAGTTCGGCGAGTACCACGTCGGTGACGTCGAGTTCGTCGCCGCGTTCGACGTCGACGCGAAGAAGGTCGGCCTCGACCTCTCTGACGCCATCGGTGCCAGTGAGAACAACACCATCAAGATCTGCGACGTCCCGAACAAGGGCGTCACGGTCCAGCGCGGTCACACCCTCGACGGCCTGGGCAAGTACTACCGCATGACGATCGAGGAGTCCGACGAGACCCCGGTCGACGTGGTCCAGATCCTCAAGGACAAGCAGGTCGACGTCCTGATCTGCTACCTGCCCGTCGGTTCCGAGGACGCGGCGAAGTTCTACGCCCAGTGCGCCATCGACGCCAAGGTCGCCTTCGTCAACGCCCTCCCGGTCTTCATCGCCGGCACCAAGGAGTGGGCGGACAAGTTCACCGAGGCCGGCGTCCCGATCGTCGGCGACGACATCAAGTCGCAGGTCGGCGCCACCATCACGCACCGCGTCATGGCGAAGCTGTTCGAGGACCGCGGTGTCCGTCTCGAGCGCACGATGCAGCTCAACGTCGGCGGCAACATGGACTTCAAGAACATGCTGGAGCGCGACCGCCTCGAGTCCAAGAAGATCTCGAAGACGCAGGCCGTCACCTCGCAGATCCCGGACCGCGACCTGGGCGAGAAGAACGTCCACATCGGCCCGTCGGACTACGTCCAGTGGCTGGACGACCGCAAGTGGGCCTACGTCCGCCTCGAAGGCCGTGCCTTCGGTGACGTCCCGCTGAACCTGGAGTACAAGCTGGAGGTCTGGGACTCCCCGAACTCCGCGGGTGTCATCATCGACGCCCTGCGCGCCGCGAAGATCGCCAAGGACCGCGGCATCGGCGGCCCGATCCTCTCCGCGTCGAGCTACTTCATGAAGTCCCCGCCGGTCCAGTACTTCGACGACGAGGCGTACGCGAACGTCGAGAAGTTCATCAAGGGCGAGGTCGAGCGCTAGGACCCGCCGGTTCGCTCGTCGAGGGTCCCCGGAGCATCCGCCCGGGGACCCTCCTCGTATGTGAGGCTGTGCCCATGGCCGTCGTCCGTGACCTGCGCATCCTCCTGCGCTTCCAGGGCTTCCGGCGCCTGCTCGCCGTACGCCTGCTCTCCCAGGGCGCGGACGGCGTCTACCAGGTCGCACTCGCCGCCTACGTCGTCTTCTCCCCGGAGAAACAGACCTCGGCCGCCGCGATCGCCTCCGCGATGGCGGTCCTTCTCCTCCCGTACTCCCTCATCGGCCCCTTCGCCGGCGTCCTCCTGGACCGCTGGCGCCGCCGCCAGGTCTTCCTCTACGGCAACCTCCTGCGCGCCCTGCTGGCCGCGCTTACAGCCGTTCTGATGGTGAGCCACGTCCCGGACTGGCTCTTCTACGTCTCCGCGCTCTGCGTCACCGCGGTCAACCGCTTCGTCCTCGCCGGCCTGTCCGCCTCGCTCCCGCGCGTGGTCGACGACGAACGCCTCGTCGTCGCCAACTCCCTTTCCCCCACGGCCGGAACACTGGCGGCGACACTGGGCGGCGGCCTCGCCTTCCTCGTACGGCTGCTGGTCGCGGACACCGACGCCGCGGTGGTGCTGCTGGGATCCGCCCTGTATCTGTGCGCGGCCCTCACGTCCTTGCGCATGGCCCCCGAACTCCTCGGCCCCGACCGCGCGTTGACCCAGCCCCGGCTGGCCACAGCCCTCGCCGGCACCGCCCGGGACCTGACAGCGGCGGTACGCCATCTCGCCGCGCCACAGCGCAGGGAGGCGGTCTGGGCTCTCGCCGCGATGACACTGATGCGGTTCTGCTACGGCGCCCTGACCGTCCTGGTACTGATGCTCTGCCGGTATGCCCTGTCCTCGACCTCAGACGACGGACTGCGCCTGCTGGGGCTGGCGTTGGGGGTGTCCGGCGCCGGCTTCTTCGTGGCGGCCGTGGTGACACCCTGGGCCGCAGGGCGCCTCGGCCCCGGCCGCTGGATCGCCGTCTGCGCCGCGAGCGCCGCACTGCTGGAACCGGCGCTCGGCCTCCCGTTCACCACCGCCCCCATGCTGGCGGCGGCCTTCGTCCTCGGCCTGACCACACAGGGCGCGAAGATCGCCACGGACACGATCGTGCAGTTCTCGGTCGACGACGGCTTCCGCGGCCGCATCTTCTCCGTCTACGACGTGCTGTTCAACGTCGCCTTTGTCGGCGCCGCCGCGATGGCCGCGCTGATGCTCCCCCCTGACGGCCGCTCAGCGGTGCTGGTGATCACCGTGGCTGTCATCTACGGAGCGGTTGCTGCGACTATGGCCCACTTTGAGCGCCGGAGAGTGTCACATCACTGACACGGAGTCGTTCTGGGTCACAGCGGTGTCAGTGGCGGCAGGTAGCTTACGGGCGTCTTATTTCGCATCATGCCGCACGCCGGACCAAGGGTCACGCCGTGCCATGCGTCCACGTTCCAGGGGGGACCCCAGTGACTACTCCGCCGCCTCAGAGCCCGAACCCATACGCCCAGGGCCCGAACCCTTACGCCCAGGACCAGCAGCCCTACGGCCAGCCTCAGACTCCAGCGCCGCACCCAGCGCAGGCTCAGGCCCAAGCCCCGTATCCGCCGCAGGCGCAGGCTCCGTACCCGCCTCAAGGCGGCTACCCGCAGCAGCCCGGCCAGCCCGGCTTCCCGCCCCAGGGCGCGGCCCCGTACGCTCCGGTCCCCCCACAGCCGAAGCGCAAGTTCAGCTTCAAGATGATCCGGGTTGGCGTCGTGATCGTGATCGCCGCGGGTGCGGCGATCTTCAGCTACATATCCGGGCAGCACGACCCCGATACGGCCAAGGTCGGCGACTGCATGCACCGCGGCAGCACCAGCGACACCGACCCGAAGCTCGAGGTCGTGAAGTGCAGCGACTCGAAGGCCCAGTTCATCGTGCTGGCCAAGGTGAGTGGCAACTACTCTCGGACCGAGGCCAACACCAAGTGCACGGCAGCCGCCAAGGACTTCCAGTACCAGTACACCCAGACCGGCAAGGGCAGCGACTTCCTGCTCTGCCTGAAGGACTACAAGAAGTAAGGCAAATATGGCGAGGGGCGGTGTCTCATGTTTCACGTGAAACACCGCCCCTGATGCTGCCCGGGGTCATGTTTCACGTGAAACATGACCCGGTCCCGCGACCTCAGCTCTCCGCGGCCCACCACTCCTTGAGGGCGGCCACGGCTGCCTCATGCTCCATCGGCCCGTTCTCCAGCCGCAGTTCCAGCAGGAACTTGTACGCCCGACCGATGGCCGGTCCGGGAGTGACGCCCAGGACCTCCATGATCTGGTTGCCGTCGAGGTCAGGACGGATCGAGTCCAGCTCCTCCCGCGCCTGCAACTGGGCGATGCGTTCCTCCAGACCGTCGTACGCACGGGACAGCGCGGCGGCCCTGCGCTTGTTCCGTGTGGTGCAGTCCGAGCGGGTCAGCTTGTGGAGACGGTCGAGGAGCGGGCCGGCGTCACGGACGTAGCGGCGGACGGCGGAGTCGGTCCACTCTCCGGTGCCGTAGCCGTGGAAACGCAGGTGGAGTTCGACGAGACGCGAGACGTCCTTCACCAGGTCGTTGGAGTATTTGAGCGCCAGCATGCGCTTCTTGGTCATCTTCGCGCCGACCACCTCGTGGTGGTGGAACGAGACCCGGCCGTCGTTCTCGAACCGGCGGGTGCGCGGCTTGCCGATGTCGTGCAGCAACGCGGCCAGGCGGAGGGTGAGGTCGGGACCGTTCTCCTCCAGTTCGATCGCCTGCTCCAGAACGATCAGCGTGTGTTCGTAGACATCCTTGTGCCGGTGGTGTTCGTCGCTCTCCAGGCGGAGGGCGGGAAGCTCGGGCAGGACGTGGTCGGCGAGTCCGGTGTCAACTAGCAGGGTCAGTCCCTTGCGCGGGTTCGCGGAGAGGATCAGCTTGTTCAGCTCGTCCCGCACCCGCTCGGCCGAGACGATCTCGATCCGCCCGGACATCTCCGTCATCGCCGCGACGACCTCGGGAGCGACCTCGAAGTCGAGCTGCGCGGCGAAACGGGCCGCCCGCATCATCCGCAGGGGATCGTCCGAGAAGGAGGCCTCAGGGGTGCCGGGGGTCCGCAGCACCCGGGCCGCGAGGTCGTCGAGGCCGCCGTGCGGGTCGATGAACTCCCTCTCCGGGAACGCGACAGCCATCGCGTTCACCGTGAAGTCGCGCCGGACGAGGTCCTCCTCAATGGAGTCGCCGTACGACACCTCGGGCTTGCGCGATGCGCGGTCGTACGCCTCCGACCGATAGGTGGTCACCTCGATCTGGTAGCCATCCTTCTGCGCACCGACCGTGCCGAAGGCGATCCCGACCTCCCATACGGCGTCCGCCCACGGCCGGACGATCTTCAGTACGTCCTCGGGGCGTGCGTCCGTCGTGAAGTCCAGGTCGTTGCCGAGCCGGCCGAGCAGCGCGTCCCGGACCGGGCCGCCGACCAGGGCGAGGGAGAACCCGGCCTCCTGGAAACGGCGGCCGAGTTCGTCGGCGACGGGAGTCACCCGCAGCATCTCGCTCACCGCGTGGTGCTGCACCTGACTCAGGGCACTGGGGTTGTCTTCGTTGGCGTTCGGCACAACAGAAAAGGGTACGTGGCCCAGGCCGTCGCCAGCGCCTCCATTAAATGTGCACGGACACGTCCCCTGATACCCGTGCAAGCGCTGCCCTTGCGACGTACAAGAACGCTCCCCTTTATACGGGCACATACAGGATGGTCCGTCGCTGTTCTCCGATCTTGTGGAGCAGACCGCGGCACTTCCCCTCAGCGCGCATCGTTACCATGCGTGGACGCACATTGCGACGACCACTGACGATGACGAGGGACGGGCGAGCGCGTGGCCGAGGCGGCAGACTTCCAGGGGACGTGTCCCTCACCTGCCCGCCGGTGGCTGCGGCGCACCGGCGCACTGCTCGCCGGGGCGCCTCTACTGGCCGGCCTGCTCCAGTTGTCCGCCACCACGCCCGCCGGCGCGGCCGAGCAGACGTCGGCGAAGGCAGCCTCCGGCTCGCAGACGGTGTCGGTCTCCGTGGACTCGCTCAGCCCCAGCATCCCGACGGACGGGGACACCCTGACCGTCTCCGGGACGGTCACCAACAACAGCAAGCAGACGGTCACGGACGCCCACGTGGGCCTGCGGCTGGGCCAGGCGGTCAGCACCCGCTCGGCGATCGACACCGTCGCCAACCGCACCGACTACGTCCAAGGCGTCGACGGCTCGGAGATCGGCGACAAGTACACCGAGAAGTTCGCCAAGCTCACTCCGGGCGTCGCGGAACCCTTCACCCTCTCCGTGCCGGTCGACAAGCTGGACCTCGGTGACGACGGCGTCTACCCGCTCGGTGTCTCGCTCTCCGGCCAGACCTCCGCGCAGCCGTGGGAGCAGGTGCTGGGCATCCAGCGGACGTTCCTGCCGTGGCAGCCCGACGAGGCGGACACGAAGACGAAGACGACGTATCTGTGGCCGCTGATCTCCAGCGTCCACATGACGGCGCAGACGGGTTCCAACGAGCAGCAGACGCCGGTCTTCCTCAACGACGACCTCGCCAAGGAGATCTCTCCGGGAGGTCGCCTCGACCAGATGCTGTCACTGGGCAGGGATCTCGACGTCACCTGGGTGATCGACCCGGACCTGCTGGCCTCCGTCGACGCGATGACCAGCAGCTACAAGATCCAGGGCGCCGGCGACACCACGACGACGGGCACCCACCAGGCGGTCGCCAAGGCGTGGCTCGCCGAGCTGCAGTCGGCGGTCGCGGACAAGGAGGTCGTCGCCCTCCCCTTCGCCGACCCGGACCTGGCGTCCCTCGCCCACAACGGCACCAGCGTCACCGGCTCGCTGAGCCACCTCAAGGACGCCACGGACGTCGCCGCGAGCACCGTGGAGACCGTGCTCCACGTGACGCCGACCACGGACTTCGCGTGGCCGGTGAACGGCGCCGTGGACCCGTCGATCATCAAGGTCGCCACCTCGGCCGGCGCCGACAAGGTGATCGCCCGCAGCGACAGCCTCCAGGAGACCGGCAGCCTGTCGTACACGCCCTCCGCCGCCCGCCCCATCGGCGGCGGTACGACCGCGGTGGTCGCGGACTCACGGCTCTCCACGGCGTTCGAGGGTGATCTGACGAGGGCCGGGGCCGCCACACTCGCCGAGCAGAGGTTCCTCGCCCAGAGCCTGACGCTCGATCTGCAGACGGACAAGCAGCGCAGCATCGTCGTCGCCCCGCAGCGCATGCCGACCGCGAGCCAGGCCCAGGCGATGGCCGAGGCGCTGACGACCCTCCAGGGGAGCACCTGGAGCGAGTCGCAGGACCTCACCGCGGCGGCCAAGGCGAAGCCCGACCCGAGCGCCACCACAAGGATCCCGTCGTCCTCCTCGTACCCCTCCTCGCTGCGCAGGCAGGAGCTGCCGAAGTCGGCCTTCGAGCAGATCGCGGCCACCCAGGACAAGCTCGACAACTTCCGGGTGATCCTCACCGACGAGTCCCGGGTCGTGACCCCGTTCGGGCGGGCCATGAACCGTGAGATGTCCACGTCGTGGCGGGGGCAGGCGGGCGAGGCGACGAACTTCCGCGAGAGCGTGCTGGATTATCTCGACGACCTCACCAACCAGGTGAAACTGATCGACAAGTCCGAGACCAAGCTCTCGGGCCGCAGCGCCACGATCCCCGTGACGGTGCAGAACAACCTCGTGCAGGGCGTCGACCACCTGATCCTGCGCCTCACCTCGACGAACCCCACGCGCCTGAAAATCAAGGGCAGGGCCTACACGGAGCAGCAGGTCACGGTCAACGGCGGGCACAGCCAGTCCGTGAAGTTCACCACGTCGGCCAACGCCAACGGCAAGGTGGGCGTGACCGCCCAGCTGTACACGGAGGACGGCCAGGAGTACGGACAGGCCGTCAACTTCGACGTGAAGGTCACCGAGGTCACGGCCACCGTCATGCTGGTCATCGGCGGCGGTGTCCTGCTGCTCGTCCTCGCCGGCTTCCGGATGTACACCCACCGCAAGCGCGCCGTCGCCCGCCAGGCCGAGGAAGGTCCCGACGGACCCGACGACGAAGCGGCCGAGGAACCCGAAGGCCCGGAGAACCCCGAGAGCCCCCAAGACCGTCTCAAGGAGGAGTCCGGCACTCCGTCCCGGGCAGACGACCCGGGGCAGCCGAGTGACCCGACACCGGACACCGCACCGGAAAGCGCCGACCCGTCCGGCACGGGTGAGAGAGTGGACCGTTGAGCGATGTCGTGGCCGGTGGGCCCGGGGACGATGAGGTGGGGTAACCATGAACGCGCCGTACGACGGTGACCGCGGTCAGGGCGCGGGCGGCTCGGGCTACCCCGAGGGTCCACAGCCCGAGCCCGGTCAGGTGCCGCCGCAGCCTCCCGCGGACATGTACCTCCAGGACGCCTACGACCAGGACCCCTACCGGGCGCAGGACCTGTCCGCCCAGGACCCGGTCGCCGAGGCGCTCTACGACCGCGCCGCGCACCCACCGCCCCCTCCGGGCACGTACCAGCCGCAGCCCCCGCTCTACGCGCAGCCGCCTCAGTCCCCGTACGCCCCCGATCCCCGCGTGTGGGCGCAGACCCCGGCACCCGAGCCGGAGGGCCCGACCCAGTACCTGCCGTACGGCGACGACGCCCGGACGACGCAGTTCGTGGGCGTGGACGACCTGGTGACGGGGGCCGGCGAGGAGCACCACGAACCGGACGCCTTCGCGCATCTCTTCCGCGACCAGGGACAGAGCGGCGGACGCCCGCCGATGGAGTCCCCGGCGGTCCCCGGCCCGTCCCCGGCACCGCCCTCGGGCCATGCCCCCGCCGCGCCGTCTCCGGCACCGATGTCCGACGCCACGATGCAGCTCACTCCAACGGCGCCGGCGCCCGCCGCGGCCGCGCCCAAGAAGGGCGGCCGGGCCACCGGCCTGCTGAAGTCGAGCGCCGTGATGGCGGCGGGCACGATGGTCTCCCGCCTGACGGGCTTCGTCCGCTCGGCGCTGATCGTCTCGGCGCTGGGTGTCGGCATGCTCGGCGACACCTTCCAGGTCGCCTACCAGCTGCCGACGATGATCTACATCCTGACCGTGGGCGGTGGCCTCAACTCCGTCTTCGTGCCGCAGCTCGTACGGGCCATGAAGGAGGACGACGACGGCGGTGAGGCGTTCGCCAACCGGCTGCTGACCCTTGTCATGGTGGCCTTGGGCGCGCTCACCGCGCTCGCGGTCTTCGCGGCACCCCTGCTGATCCGTCTGCTGTCCGACTCGGTGGCCAACGACCCGGCGGCCAACGAAGTGGGCGTCACCTTCGTCCGCTACTTCCTGCCCTCGATCTTCTTCATGGGCGTCCACGTCGTGATGGGCCAGATCCTGAACGCGCGTGGCAAGTTCGGCGCGATGATGTGGACCCCGGTCCTGAACAACATCGTCATCATCGTGACGCTCGGCATGTTCATCTGGGTGTACGGCACCTCCGCGAACTCCGGCATGAAGGTCACGAACATCCCGCCGGAGGGCCAGCGACTGCTCGGCATCGGCGTGCTGCTCGGCCTGGTCGTCCAATCGCTCGCGATGATCCCGTACCTGCGGGAAACCGGCTTCCGGCTGCGGTTGCGCTTCGACTGGCGGGGCCACGGTCTCGGCAAGGCCGCGACGCTCGCCAAGTGGACCGTCCTCTTCGTCCTCGCCAACCAGGCCGGCGCGATCGTCGTGTCCCAACTGTCCACCGCTGCGGGCAAGTCCTCGCCCGTCGACGGCACCGGCTTCGCCGCCTACGCCAACGCCCAGCTGATCTGGGGTCTGCCGCAGGCCATCATCACCGTCTCCCTGATGGCCGCGTTGCTGCCGCGTATCTCACGCTCGGCGGCTGAGGGCGACGGGGGTGCCGTCCGCGACGACATCTCCCAGGGGCTGCGCACCACCGCCGTGGCAATCGTGCCGATCGCCTTCGGCCTCCTCTCGCTCGGCATCCCGATGTGCACGCTGATCTTCGGTTCCTCGGGGACCAGCGAGGCCACCAACATGGGCTTCATGCTGATGGCCTTCGCCCTCGGCCTGATCCCGTACTCGGTGCAGTACGTCGTCCTGCGCGCCTTCTACGCGTACGAGGACACCCGAACTCCCTTCTACAACACGGTCATCGTGGCCGCCGTCAACGCCGGCGCCTCGGTGGCCTGCTTCTTCGTCCTCCCGGCCCGCTGGGCCGTGGTGGGCATGGCCGCCTCGTACGGCCTCGCGTACGCGATCGGTGTCGGTGTCGCCTGGAACCGGCTGCGCAAGCGGCTCAACGGCGACCTGGACGGCGCTCGTGTCATGCGGACGTACGCTCGGCTCTGTATCGCCTCCGTGCCGGCCGCACTGCTCAGTGGTGCGGCCTGCTACGGGATCGGACATACGCTCGGCCAGGGGGTCGTCGGCTCGTTCGCGGCCCTTCTGGTGGGCGGTGCCGTACTGCTCGGAATCTTCTACGTCGCGGCCCGGCGCATGCGCATCGAGGAGCTCAACTCCCTCGTGGGCATGGTGCGCGGGCGCTTGGGGCGCTGAGGCGGGGGCACACGCACAACCATCGTCCGCCGCTGTGTGTCGTGCATAGCGGCAGACTGTGGGCACAATTGGTTTTGGCGTCGAACAGCGTGCAACGGATGGGGAGGCAGGAGCGACGGTGGCGGAACGGAGCACGGCTGCCGTCGACGTGGCAGACAACAGCGGCGACGAGCCGCTGACCGCCAAGGCGGACCAGTCCACGGCCGACGGGGTGGCCCAGAACCCGGAGCGGGACACGGAGAGCGACAAGGCACAGGGGAGCGGCGGGATCGAGGAAACCGAGAAGGCCTCGCCTCCCGAACTGCACAGCGGTCACAAGCTCGCCAGACGCTATCGACTCGAAGAGTGCGTCACCCGTCTGGACGGCTTCAGCAGTTGGCGCGCGGTGGACGAGAAACTCCGCCGTGCCGTCGGCGTCCATATCCTGCCCGCGGATCATTCGAGGGCCCGCTCCGTGCTGGCCGCGGCCCGTTCCTCGGCGCTGCTGGGCGATCCCCGCTTCGTCCAGGTCCTGGACGCCGTGGAGGAGAACGACCTCGTCTACGTCGTGCACGAATGGCTGCCCGACGCCACGGAACTGACGGCGCTTCTCGCCCCCGGCCCGCTGGAGGTGCACGACGCCTACCAGATGGTCAGCCAGATCGCCTCGGCCATGGCCGCCGCGCACCGCGAGGGCCTCGCGCATCTGCGGCTGAACCCGAACGCCGTGCTGCGTACCTCGTCCGGCCAGTGGCGCATCCGTGGTCTGGCCGTCAACGCGGCGCTGCGCGGCATCAGTTCGGACACCCCGCAGCGCACGGACACGGAGGCGATCGGCGCCCTGCTGTACGCGGCGCTCACCCAGCGCTGGCCGTACGAGAGCGATGCCTACGGCCTGTCCGGGCTGCCCAAGGGCGTCGGTCTCATCGCGCCCGACCAGGTACGCGCCGGTGTCCACCGAGGTCTGTCGGAGCTCGCCATGCGCGCGCTCGCCAACGACGGTGCCACGGCCTCCCGGCACGAATCGGCGTGCACCACGCCGGAGGAGCTGGTGAAGGCGATCGGCGAGATGCCCCGCATCCGCCCGCCGGAGCCCGCCTACACCGCACCGCCCGAGTATCAGCGCACGACGTACCAACAGGGCACGTACGGCCGCCCGTCGCCGCCCGGTGCCACCCAGGTTCTGCCGACCCCGCCGCCCCCGCTGCAGAGCCGCACCGGCAAGGCCCTCAAGTGGGCCGTGTCCGCGCTGCTGATCGCCGCGCTGGGCCTGGGCAGTTGGCAGCTCGCGGACGCGCTCATGGACCAGGGCAACAAGTCCGAGGACACGAAGCAGACGCAGACGACGGACGGGAACGACAAGACCGGCGACAAGACCAAGCCGGTCAAGACGCTCGCGATCCAGGGCGCCAAGGAGTTCGTGGCGAAGGGCGACCCGCAGCATCCGAGCGACGTCGACAAGACATACGACGGCGACAAGTCAACGTACTGGCGGACCTCCAGCTTCATAGGGGGCCCGGTGCTCGCGCCGTACAAGCCTGGCGTAGGCATCGTCTACGACCTCGGTTCGGTCCAGGACGTCTCCACGGCGACCATAGGGCTCTACTACAGCGGCGATCACACGACGGTGAAGCTCTACGCGACCAACTCGCTGTCGCCCTCCTCGCTGGACTCCATGACGCAGCTCGGCACCGTCACGACGACCGGGACCAGTGCCACGGTGAAGGTCACCAAGCATGTGAAGAGCCGGTACGTTCTTGTCTGGCTCACCGCTCTGCCGCACGCGGACAGCGACCAGTACAGCGACGCCGGCTACAAGCAGGCCATCACCGACGTGAAGTTCACGGGCTGACGTCTCACCAGAGGGGGAGGGGGTCCGATGGCGGAAGGCGCCGGATACGACGAGACGAGCGATCAGGATCTGCTCGCCCGCCATGTCGAAGGCGACCCGGACGCCTTCGGAGAGCTCGTACGGCGGCACCGGGACCGGCTCTGGGCCGTGGCCCTGCGCACGCTGGGAGACCGCGAGGAGGCCGCTGACGCGGTCCAGGACGCCCTCGTGTCCGCCTACCGGGCCGCCCATACCTTCCGCGGCCAGTCGGCCGTCACCACCTGGCTGCACCGGATCACGGTGAACGCCTGCCTGGACCGCGCCCGCAAGGCCGCTTCCAGGAAGACGTCCCCGGTCGATGACACCGAGCGCCTGGAACAGCTCCTGGAACCGCACGAGTCGGCCTCGGCTCCCGCGGAGCGCAACGATCTGCACCGCCAACTGCTCGAAGCCCTGGGTACTCTTCCACCCGACCAGCGCGCCGCCCTCGTTCTGGTGGACATGCAGGGCTACCCCGTCGCGGAGGCCGCGCGCATGCTCGACGTGCCGACCGGCACGGTGAAGAGCCGCTGCGCCCGCGGAAGAGCCAGGCTGCTGCCGCTGCTCACCCATCTACGGCCGGAAAGAACCGGTGGCGACAAGGAACCGGACGCTGGACGGAACCGGGCGCAGGGGACATCCGTCCCACCGGCAGCGGGACCTCGCGACGGAGGTCCCAAGGATGCAGGGCCGAGCGATTCAGCTGCTGTGAAGGGCGGAGGTGGGCGAGCGTGACATCCACGACAGACACGACCGGGCACCCGGACGTCGCGGAGATCTCCGACCTCGCCGAGGGCCTTCTCCCACCGTCCAGGACAGCCGAGGTACGACGGCATCTGGACGAGTGTGAACTCTGTGCGGACGTCCACGACTCGCTGGAGGAGATCCGGGGTCTGCTGGGCACCCTGCCCGGCCCACCGCGCATGCCCGCCGAGATCGCGGGCCGTATCGACGCGGCCCTCGCCGCGGAGGCCCTGCTGGGTGCCACCGCCCCCGAGACCCTGGCCGCGCCGACGTTGGTGAGTGCCTCCCGCGTCACGTCGGACCACGACCTCGAGTCCGGTGAGAACACCGAGGCGCATGTTTCACGTGAAACATCGCCCGCGGCGGACCGCCCGTCAGGACGCGCGCACGCGGCAACCGGTCCTGGACGCAAGGACCGTAAAGAGGGCAAGGAACGGAATCGCGGCAGTCGTCGCGGGAGGATCGTTCTGGGAGCGGTGTTCACCGCTGCCGTTCTGGGAGCCGGATCTCTGTTCATCCAGTCACTGGGCGACCACAAGTCGTCCGACGCGGCTCAAGGGCACCCGACGAGTTCCGCGGACACCTTCTCCAAGGGGAAGCTGGAGAGTGAGGTCTCGGCGCTCCTCCCCACCAAGTCGTCCACGATTCAGGGCACCAGCAGTGAGTCACCCTGGCGTGCCGCGGTCGACCCCGGCGGGGCGGAGTCTTCCACCAAGACTCCTAAAATCCTGAAGGAGCCCACCG
Source organism: Streptomyces prunicolor (assembly GCF_045162825.1). Lineage (NCBI taxonomy): Bacteria > Bacillati > Actinomycetota > Actinomycetes > Kitasatosporales > Streptomycetaceae > Streptomyces > Streptomyces prunicolor. Next base: position 5,464,007 of record NZ_CP108676.1, read on the forward strand.
GCTCCCTCCCGGACTGCATCCGGCAAGGCGTGGACCGCGGCAACACAGATGTCCTCGGCTTCAAGAAGGGCACCTACAACGGGACCGCCGCCTATCTCGTGGTGCTGCCCGATGCTTCCGACAACAGCCGGGTCATGGCCTACATCGTCGACGCGGCCTGCGTGAGCCAGCCGACATCCACCCCTGGCAAGGTCCTTCTGACGCAGTCGTTCGCGCATTCCTGATCACGAACATCTCTTCTCGATCCGGCGTGGTACGTCCCTATCGTGCGCCGTCTCCGTGTGCCCGGACACAGCGGGAATGCGCGCCCCGTAGGATCCGTTGGGTGGTGTGGAGGCTCTGAAAGGGGCTCCCACCGGTCGTACTGACGCAGTCCAGAGACGAGGAACCAAGCCGTGAGCGACGTCCGAAACGTGATCATCATCGGCTCCGGGCCCGCCGGCTACACGGCGGCGCTCTACACCGCGCGCGCGTCGCTGAAGCCGCTGGTGTTCGAGGGTGCCGTCACCGCTGGTGGCGCGCTGATGAACACCACCGAGGTCGAGAACTTCCCGGGCTTCCAGGACGGCATCATGGGCCCCGAGCTCATGGACAACATGCGCGCCCAGGCCGAGCGCTTCGGCGCCGAACTGATCCCGGACGATGTGGTCTCCGTCGACCTGACCGGTGAGATCAAGACCGTCACGGACACCTCGGGCACCGTGCACCAGGCGAAGGCCGTCATCGTGACCACCGGCTCGCAGCACCGCAAGCTGGGCCTGCCGAACGAGGACGCACTGTCCGGTCGAGGTGTCTCCTGGTGTGCCACCTGTGACGGGTTCTTCTTCAAGGACCAGGACATCGCCGTCATCGGTGGTGGTGACACGGCGATGGAAGAGGCGACCTTCCTCTCCCGCTTCGCCAAGTCCGTGACGATCGTCCACCGCCGCGACAGCCTGCGTGCCTCCAAGGCGATGCAGGAGCGTGCCTTCGCCGACCCGAAGATCAAGTTTGTCTGGGACAGCGAGGTCGCCGAGATCGAGGGCGACCCCAAGCTCGCCGGCCTCAAGCTGCGCAACCTGAAGACCGGGGAACTCTCGGACCTGGCGGTGACGGGCCTGTTCATCGCGATCGGCCACGACCCCCGCACGGAGCTCTTCAAGGGCCAGTTGGACCTGGACGGCGAGGGCTACCTGAAGGTCGAGGCACCCTCGACCCGCACCAACCTGACCGGTGTCTTCGGCGCCGGTGACGTCGTCGACCACACCTACCGCCAGGCGATCACCGCCGCCGGCACTGGCTGCTCCGCCGCTCTGGACACCGAGCACTTCCTTGCCGCCCTCGCGGACAAGGAGCAGGCAGAGCCTGCGAAGACCACCGTCTGACCCCCATCCTCCCCACCGCACGATCAAGTTAAGGAGCCCGCCGTGGCCGGCACTCTGAAGAATGTGACCGACGCTTCCTTCGACGAGGACGTCCTCAAGAGCGACAAGCCCGTCCTGGTGGACTTCTGGGCTTCCTGGTGCGGCCCGTGCCGCCAGATCGCTCCGTCCCTCGAAGCCATCGCCGCCGAGCACGGCGACGCGATCGAGATCGTCAAGCTCAACATCGACGAGAACCCGGCGACGGCCGCCCGGTACGGCGTCATGTCCATCCCGACCCTGAACGTCTACCAGGGTGGCGAGGTCGCCAAGACCATCGTCGGCGCCAAGCCGAAGGCCGCGATCCTTCGCGACCTCGACGAGTTCATCGCCAGCAAGTGATGTTTCACGTGAAACCGTGTTTCACGTGAAACATGAAGGGGCCGACTCTCCGGAGTCGGCCCCTTTGCTTTAGAGCGGTCGAAGCGCTGGTTCCTTCTGTACTGCTCCCAGCAGCCGGTCGAGCGCCATCTCCACGTCTTCCTTCCAGGAGAGCGTCGTGCGCAGCTCCAGCCGCAGCCGTGGATAGGCGGGATGCTGACGGACCGTCTTGAAACCCACGGCGAGGAGATGATCGGCGGGCAGCACACAGGCCGCCTCTTTCGCGTGGGCATCGCCGAAGGCCTCGATCGCCTTGAAGCCCCGACGCAGCAGATCCTTGGCGACGGTCTGAACCATGACCCGCCCCAGTCCCTGCCCCTGATAGCCCGGCATGATGAACGACGTCATCAGCTGCACAGCGTCCGGCGACACGGGGCTTGTGGGAAACGCCGTCGAGCGGGGGACGTAGGCGGGCGGGGCGTAGAGGACGAAGCCCACCGGCACGTCGTCGACGTAGACGACACGGCCGCAGGAGCCCCAGTCCAGGAGGACGGCGGAGATCCACGCTTCCTTCTCCACGGACGCCGTGCCCGCCTTTACCGCGGCTTGTCCTCTGACGGGGTCCAGCTCCCAGAAGACGCACGACTGACAACGGTTGGGAATGTCCGGGAGATTGTCCAGCGTGAGCGGTACGAGCCGACGCCCCATGAAGGCTGATCCTCGCTTCCTTCGCCCGCAGCGCCGCGGGCGGCTGTCAGAGCGCTGCGTTCCCTGAGCAGACTGCCGACGAACCCGCCGACCGCCCCCAGGCCCAGACCCGCGCTCACCAGTCCGGTGCGGCTCACCGTTCGCATGGCCCCCGCCTCCCCTAAGAGGTGCTGCCAGGTGGATGCGCCATACCCGAACGCATCGTATCGATGATGCGATTGCATCGATACCGACAGAAAGCAAAGAGCGGGCCGCCTTCCGGTACACACCGGACACGGCCCGCTCTGCTGATCGGACGGACAGAACCCATGCCGTCGACAGGACGGCTCAGGCCTCGTCCTCCGATTCGTCGTCCAGCAGACTCCGCTGCAGGACCGGCCCCTCGCCCGGAGCCAACGAACCGAGGATCCGCTCAAGGTCCTCCATCGAGGCGAACTCGACAGTGATCTTGCCCTTCTTCTGGCCCAGGTCGACCTTCACCCGGGTCTCGAAGCGATCGGAGAGACGCGTGGCGAGATCGGACAGCGCCGGGGAGACCAGGGCGCCGGCCCGCGGTCCCTTGGAACGCTGAGCGGTCTGGGGCCGCGACCCCATCAGGGTCACGATCTCCTCGACGGCCCGCACCGAGAGGCCCTCGGCCACGATCCGATGCGCCAGCCGGTCCTGCTCCTCCGAGTCGTCGACGGAGAGCAGCGCCCGGGCGTGACCGGCGGAGAGGACTCCGGCGGCGACACGGCGCTGGACCGACGGCGAGAGCTTCAGCAGACGCAGGGTGTTGGAGACCTGCGGGCGCGAACGTCCGATGCGGTCCGCCAACTGGTCGTGCGTGCAGTTGAAGTCCTTGAGCAACTGATCGTAGGCGGCCGCCTCTTCGAGCGGGTTCAGCTGGGCACGGTGCAGGTTCTCCAGGAGGGCGTCCAGGAGAAGCTTCTCGTCGTCCGTGGCCCGGACGATCGCCGGGATCGCCTCCAAGCCGGCCTCACGGCAGGCCCGCCAGCGCCGCTCGCCCATGATGAGCTCGTAGCTCGTCAGGCCGATCTGCCGTACGACGACGGGCTGGAGGAGGCCGACCTCCTTGATGGAAGTGACCAGTTCCTGCAGCGCGTCCTCGTCGAAGACCTCACGCGGCTGGCGCGAGTTCGGCGTGATGGAGTCGAGGGGCAGCTCGGCGAAGAAGGCACCGACGGGAGGCGCCGGTGTCTCCGGAGTGCCGTACGCCGAAAGGTCCTCTGTCTCGTAGGAGACCGGCGGCAGTGTGGTGACCTTTGCCGCGGCCACCCCCCGGTCGCCGGTGATGACCGGGACAGCCGAGGGGGATGTCGAACCCATGGCGGCCGGAGCCACCGTCTTCTCCCCGGTCGGGGCTGCGGGGATCAGTGCGCCGAGCCCACGGCCCAAACCCCTCCGTCGCTCGCTCACTGGATACCCTCCACCATGCTCTGGTCGCCCTGAGCGCCGATATGCGCATGCGATGCGTCGTAGCTGACGCCCACACCCTTCAGCGCGATTTCCCTTGCTGCCTCAAAGTAGGAGAGGGCACCGCTCGATCCGGGATCGTAGGTCAGTACCGTCTGCCCATAGCTCGGCGCCTCGGAGATACGGACCGAGCGGGGAATGCTCGTCCGCAGCACCTCGTCGCCGAAGTGGCTGCGCACCTCGTCCGCGACCTGAGACGCGAGACGCGTCCGGCCGTCGTACATGGTGAGCAGGATGGTCGACACATGCAGGTTGGGGTTGAGGTGCCCCCGAACCAGGTCGACGTTGCGGAGCAACTGTCCGAGGCCTTCCAGCGCGTAGTACTCGCACTGGATCGGGATGAGAACCTCCGCGCCGGCAACCAACGCGTTGACCGTCAGCAGACCGAGCGACGGCGGACAGTCGATGAGGATGTAGTCCAGCGGCTGCTCGTAGGCCTGAATCGCCCGCTGCAGTCTGCTCTCTCGGGCCACCAGGGACACCAGCTCGATCTCCGCACCGGCGAGATCGATCGTGGCGGGGGCACAGAAGAGACCCTCGACATCGGGAACCGGCTGCACGACCTCGGAGAGAGGTCGGCTGTCGACCAACACGTCATAGATGGAAGGAACTTCCGCGTGGTGATCGATCCCCAGTGCCGTGGACGCATTGCCCTGTGGGTCGAGGTCGACCACCAGAACACGGGCACCGTGCAGTGCCAGCGAAGCGGCAAGATTGACGGTCGTCGTCGTCTTGCCCACCCCGCCCTTCTGGTTGGCGACGACCATGATGCGGGTCTGCTCAGGACGCGGCAGACCCTCGCCGGCACGACCTAGGGCTTCCACCGCCAGTTGGGCAGCACGACCGATGGGAGTGTCGTCCATAGGGGGCGGTGTTTCACGTGAAACATCCTCCCCCATCGACTCGGTACGGGGACCGGGGACCGGATCGGTCATCGGTCCCGCGATGTTGGCGTCGGACCGCAAGGATTCACTCTCCTCGACTTCAGGCTCGCAATGAACAGAGCCTCCCATGTCTTCAGGGTCGTGAACCAGTGAGGCCTGTTGTTCTGTGGAGAATTCCACCTCTGTGGACAACTCCGTGCCCTCTCCGAGTGATCCGAGAGGCTTCCGGTCGCGGGGTTCGGCCGCGGCGCGGGTGCGACCGATGATGCCGTGTAGCAGTGAGCGACGTTTCACGTGAAACACGATGCACAGCCGCCGAGGCCGAACTGTCCGCGACACTCCGGCATGCATAGGTTTGACAGCTTGTGTGGAGTAAGTCTCGTCGTCAGGACGGATCAGCGACGTACTTCAAGCGCTGGGACCGACCCGCCCCAGCGCTTGCACAGTCTCAACGACGCCGACGTGTACGGCCCGTACGAGCCGCCTTGGCCCGCTTCGCCGCGAAACGAACCCCGCCGGGGCTCTCTCCGACCTCCACACGCACCACCGTGGACAGCGGATCGACGATGCCCTCGCCGACATGCAGGATGGACGTCTCCACGGCTCCGAGCTTGCTGAGCACGGTCCCCGCACTCTTGAGCTCCTCCTCGGCCGTGTCCCCCTTCAGGGCGAGCATCTCGCCGTAGGGACGCAGCAGCGGGATGCCCCAGGTGGCCAGGCGCTCCAGCGGAGCCACCGCCCGGGCCGTCACGACATGGACCGGCTGCAGTGTGCCCATGACCTCCTCGGCACGCCCACGCACGACGGTGACGTGGTCGAGGCCCAGGAGTTCGACCACCTCGGTGAGGAAGGTCGTACGGCGGAGGAGCGGTTCGAGGAGGGTGATCTTGATGTCCTCGCGGACCAGGGCCAGGGGAATGCCCGGGAGGCCGGCGCCGGAGCCGACGTCGCACACCGTCACTCCGTCCGGCACGACCTCCGAGAGGACCGCGCAGTTGAGCAGGTGCCGCTCCCACAGGCGGGGCACCTCACGTGGGCCGATCAGGCCGCGCTGCACACCCGCGTCGGCGAGCAGCTCGGCGTATCGGACCGCGTCCTCGAAGCGATCGCCGAACACCTCGCGCGCCTGCTCGGGCGCGGGGGGAAGCTCCGCTGCCTCCGTCACGGGGAACCGTCCTTCCGTACCGCAAAAGCGCATTGGGCGCTGACCACCAGAACCACCAGAACTACAGGACTATCAGGCTGACAAAGTTCGGCCCCGCCTGCTCAACAGACGGGGCCGGTGGAACCGTAGGTACCGATCAGGCAGGAAGCACGACGACGAAGCGCTGCGGCTCCTCGCCCTCCGACTCGCTGCGCAGTCCCGCGGCCTTGACCGCGTCGTGCACGACCTTGCGCTCGAACGGGGTCATCGGGTTCAGCTTCACCGGCTCGCCGGTGTTCTTCACGTCGGCCGCGGTCTTGGCGCCCAGCTCCGAGAGCTCGGTGCGCTTCTTGGCGCGGTAGCCCGCGATGTCCAGCATCAGTCGGCTGCGGTCGCCGGTCTCCCGGTGCACGGCCAGGCGGGTGAGCTCCTGAAGTGCCTCCAGCACCTCACCGTCACGACCGACGAGCTTCTGGAGGTCACGGCCGCTGCTGTCGCTGATGATCGAGACAGCGGCGCGGTCGGCCTCGACATCCATGTCGATGTCGCCGTCGAGATCGGCGATGTCGAGCAGACCCTCGAGGTAGTCCGCCGCGATCTCGCCCTCCTGCTCCAGGCGGGACAGGGTGTCTGCACCCTCGGCAGCGGCGGAGGTGGTGCCTTCCGTCACGGGATGGACTCCTTCTTACTTCTTGGACGGGGACTTGGGCCGCTGCGGACCCTTGCGCTGTCCGGACTGGGCCTTGCTGCGAGTACCGCCCGCGGGCTTCGGGGTGGGCTTCTTCGCAGCGGTGGCGGGCTTGGCGTCCTCGGGCTCGTCCGACTTGGTCAGCGAGGTCCTCGGCTCGTCGGCGGCGTCGGCCTCGTGCTCGGCGCTGTCGTCGGCCGCCTTCGCGGCGGCGGACTGGCGCTGGGCCTTGGTCTGTCGCTTGGGCTGCTGGCGCCTGGGGGTCGCCGGGGTCGGCGTACCGTCCTCGGACTCCACAGCCGTGCTCTCGCCCTTCACCACAGTGCCGTCGGCCTGGGCCACGAGGCTCACCTTCGTGAGGCTGTTGATGAACTTGCGCTCGAACTCGTTGCGGTCGCGGCCCTTGGAGACGATCGCCTTGACGATGGCCTTCTCACCCCGGCTGCGGGTCTTCTCGTGGTGCGTGACGTGCTTGGTCAGGCGCTCCAGGTAAGCGGCCTGGGCCTTGGAACCCGGGGTCGGGTTGTTGTGGATGACGTACATCTGCTGGCCCATGGTCCACACGTTGGTGGTCAGCCAGTAGACGAGGACACCGACGGGGAAGTTGATGCCGAAGATGGCGAACATGACCGGGAAGACGTACATCAGCATCTTCTGCTGCTGCATGAACGGCGTCTTCACCGTGGTGTCGACGTTCTTCGTCATCAGCTGGCGCTGCGTGTAGAACTGCGACGCCGACATCATCACGATCATGATCGCGGTGACGACCCGGACGTCGGACAGCGAGGCACCGAGGGCCTCGACCTTGCTGCTGCCGTCCGTGAACTTCGCCGCGAGCGGGGCACCGAAGATGTGCGCCTTACGCGCGCTGGCGAGCAGCGAGTCGTTGATGACGCCGATCGTCGAGCCCGTCGCGATGCCGTTGAGCACGTGATAAAGGGCGAAGAAGAACGGAGACTGCGCCAGGATGGGAAGGCACGAGGAGAGCGGGTTGGTACCCGACTCCTTGTACAGCTTCATCATCTCTTCGGACTGACGCTGCTTGTCGTTCTTGTAGCGTTCCTGGATCTTCTTCATCTCGGGCTGCAGGGTCTGCATGGCCCGGGTCGCCTTGATCTGCTTCACAAAGAGCGGGATCAGACAGATGCGGATCAGGATCACCAGGGACACGATGGACAGGCCCCAGGCCCAGCCCGTGTCGGGACCGAAAACCTTCCCGTACACCGAGTGGAACTGGACGATGACCCAAGAAACGGGTGTCGTGATGAAGCTGAAAAGACTGGCAATCGTGTCCACTAATCATGCTCCTTGGGCATGGGACGGTGTCTCTGCGGCCGGGCTCGAAGGACTCAGCCCTTCTGTGGCCGTTTCGGCGGCGGAGGTCCCGCCCTTGCGTGCGCGCCATGCGCCCCGCAACATCTCGTGCCACCTAGGACGCTTACGCGGTGGGACATGGTCCACACCGCCGAGCGACCACGGATTGCAGCGCAGGATGCGCCAGGCCGTGAGCGCTGTGCCCTTGATCGCGCCGTGCCGGTCTATGGCCGTATAGCCGTAGTGGGAGCACGACGGGTAGTACTTGCACACCGGGCCGAGCAATGGACTGATCGTCCACTGGTACAGCTTGATCAGCGCCAGCAGTGGGTACTTCATCGCGCGCCCCCTCCCAGCAGCCGCTGAACGGCGGCATCCAGGTCTTGGGCCAGCTGTGCATGGTCGGCGTCGCCCGCTCCGGGCAGCGCTCGTACGACTACCAGGCTACCGGGGGGAAACAGGGCGACTCGCTCGCGCATCAGATGACGGAGTCTGCGCTTCACCTTGTTGCGCACCACGGCGCCGCCCACCGCCTTGCTGACGACGAAACCCGCACGCGTCGGGGGAGCGCTCTCCCCTGGCGCGTGCGGGTCCGTGGCACCGCTACGAAAGTGGACGACGAGAAGCGGGCGGCCGGCCCGGCGACCCCGTCGTACCGCGGTCGCGAAGTCTTCGCGCCGCCTCAGCCGATGCTCGGTAGGCAGCACGACGTCATGACCTGATCGGGATCAGGCGGACAGGCTGGCGCGACCCTTGCCACGACGGTTCGCGAGAATCGCGCGACCGGCACGGGTACGCATCCGCAGGCGGAAGCCGTGGGTCTTGGCCCGGCGACGGTTGTTCGGCTGGAAGGTGCGCTTGCTCACGAGAGGGCTCCAGAAATAAATCGGTGGTGGCGGGTGCCGCCCTGGCTGTCACCGTGCGCCCACGAGTAGCTCGCAGTAACGCCCGAGTGCACCGCTTCCCGATCACCTCGAAGCGATCTGTGCCCATCGGAGGCAGGCGGCAGCAGCCATCGACAACTCGACCTGGTCACGGTACGCGGGGCTACGCCATCCGGTCAAACCAGCGATCCCGAGGAGACACTATCCACAGGCTGGGGACAACAACTTGAACCGCACCCGTCGCCCTGACTACCGTGGCTGGACTCCGATTCGTTCCTTTGTCCCCCGCCCCACACCTTTTTCCCGAGCGCCCCACCCGATGTACATCCCGTCCCGTCCGCGAACCACACGTTCGTGGGACCCGTGAGAGAGCGTGCCCTGTGGCTGACGTACCTGCCGATCTTGCCGCAGTGTGGCCACGAGTGCTGGAGCAACTTCTCGGTGAGGGGCGTGGGCAGGGTGTCGAGACCAAGGACGAGCACTGGATCCGGCGCTGCCAACCCCTGGCACTCGTCGCCGACACAGCCTTGCTCGCCGTACCGAACGAGTTTGCGAAAGGCGTGCTCGAAGGCCGCCTCGCCCCGATCGTCAGCGAGACGCTGAGCCGCGAGTGCGGCCGGCCGATCCGCATCGCGATCACCGTCGACGACTCCGCCGGCGAGCCCCCCGGCCCGCCGGCACCCCCCGCCCAGCCCCAGCGGCGCTACGAGGAACCCGAGCAGAGCCGGGACCCCTACGAGGGCGGCTACGGCCGTCATCGCGCAGAGCCGCTCCCCGGCGGCCCCGGCGACCAACTGCCCACCGCCCGCCCCGCCTACCCGTCGGAGTACCAGCGCCCCGAGCCGGGCGCCTGGCCGCGGCCGGCGCAGGACGACTACGGCTGGCAACAGCAGCGGCTCGGCTTCCCGGACCGGGACCCGTACGCGTCGCCTCCGCAGGACCAGTACGGACCGCCGTCCCAGGATCAGTACGCGCCGCCGACGCAGGACTACCGCCCGCAGTCGATGGAGCGTCCGTCGTACGAGCAGCAGCGCGCCGAGTACGAACAGTCGCGGGCCGAGTACGAGAAGTCCCGCGAGCACTACAACCAGCGCGACGCACGCCGCGACCTGTCCGACTCGCACTCGCCGTCCAACTCCGGGCATGTGCACCGCAGCGGTCCGGGGCCGCTGGGCTCGAAGCCCGCGCCGGCCGCGGGCCCGGGTGAGCCGACCGCGCGCCTGAACCCGAAGTACCTCTTCGACACCTTTGTCATCGGCGCCTCGAACCGGTTCGCGCACGCGGCCGCGGTCGCCGTCGCCGAGGCGCCCGCGAAGGCGTACAACCCCCTGTTCATCTACGGGGAGTCGGGGCTCGGCAAGACGCACCTGCTGCACGCGATCGGGCACTACGCGCGGAGCCTGTACCCCGGCACGCGCGTGCGGTACGTGAGCTCCGAGGAGTTCACCAACGAGTTCATCAACTCGATCCGCGACGGCAAGGGCGACAGCTTCCGCAAGCGGTACCGCGAGATGGACATCCTTCTTGTCGACGACATCCAGTTCCTCGCGGACAAGGAGTCGACGCAGGAGGAGTTCTTCCACACGTTCAACACGCTCCACAACGCGAACAAGCAGATCGTGCTCTCCAGTGACCGGCCGCCCAAGCAGCTGGTCACGCTGGAGGACCGGCTGCGGAACCGTTTCGAGTGGGGGCTGATCACCGACGTCCAGCCGCCCGAGCTGGAGACGCGTATCGCCATCCTTCGTAAGAAGGCGGTACAGGAGCAGCTCAACGCCCCGCCCGAGGTCCTGGAGTTCATCGCCTCCCGCATCTCGCGCAACATCCGCGAGCTGGAGGGGGCGCTGATCCGGGTGACGGCGTTCGCCTCGCTCAACCGGCAGCCCGTCGACCTCGGCCTCACCGAGATCGTCCTCAAGGACCTGATCCCGGGCGGCGAGGACTCGACACCGGAGATCACCGCGACGGCGATCATGGGCGCGACCGCCGACTACTTCGGCATCACCGTCGAGGACCTGTGCGGCAGTTCACGCGGCCGCCAGCTGGTCACGGCCCGGCAGATCGCCATGTACGTGTGCCGCGAACTGACCGACCTCTCCCTGCCGAAGATCGGCGCGCAGTTCGGCGGCCGCGACCACACGACGGTCATGCACGCCGACCGCAAGATCCGCGCGCTGATGGCCGAACGCCGCTCGATCTACAACCAGGTCACCGAACTGACCAACCGCATCAAGAACGGCTGACAGCCGCGGAGTTACGACACCAGAGCTACGACACCGAAGGGCGCCCCGGGATCTCTCCCGGGGCGCTCTTCGTCGTGCCGGGAGGCGGTCGGTACGACGGCCGGTACGGCGCTCGGAGACGACGGGAGGTGCTTCGGCGGGCGCAGGGAAGAGGAGGGAGAGAGGGCGTCGGAGAGGCGTCGAGAGAGCGCATCCCGGAGCCGTGCGGAGGTGTCAGAGGCGTCCGGAGACGATCCGCGGCCGGTTCCGGACCCGCCTCGGAGCCATTCCGGACCCGCTCTGAGGCGTCCCGGAAGCCACTCCGAAGCGGTCCGCGGCCGATCCTCAGCCCGTCCAGAGCCCGTTTGGAGCTCGCCGTGAGCCGATCCGGCAGCCGCTCGCCCTCGTTTCAAACCCACGGACCGACCACCCGCTGTTCGAATACCCGCCGGGTTACGGCCGTCCTCCACAGATTCGGCGACTTTCTTCCGTCCACATCCTGGGGACTGAGAAGTTGTCCAGATCGTGTCCACAGGCGCCGCGGGTGAGGGACGATCAGACCAGGTCAGATGCTTGTGGATTCGTGGACAAAAGATATCCACAGCCTGTGGACGGATCCTTGATCCCCAGCCTGTGGATCAAGTTGTCCACCGACAACCCACAGGCTGGAGCCGGTTGTCCCCAGCGATCTCCAGCTTCTCCACACCGCTGTCCACTGTTCGGCAACGCAACGCGCCACCTCACCGTGTCGAGTGAAAGGCGTCACACGAAGGTGCCGGGTTGGGCTGTGGGAAAGGCGGGTAAAGCTGGGGACGGCGCTGGGGAGAAGTGGCCCTCGGCTGTGCATGGGGTGTGCAGAACTTTCCGTTCTCCACAGAAACCCGAGGTTGTCCACCGGCGTCGCCCACAGGGTCGGTGGACAAAATTCCCGCTCTGAGCTGCGAAAACGCGGTTATCCACGGTATCCACAGCCCCTACTACTACTAGCAACTAGAGAGAGCTGGGAAACCGTTTCGAAGCGGGGCCTGTGCACAACTCGCGCTTCGTCGCCCGACAGCCCCTCGTCACGACTTGACCCCGATAGGCACCTACTGTCAGTGCCGTGCGTCAGACTGTTCCCCGTGTCCTTCCCCTCACAGGGACCGACGACACCGAGACAGACGACGAAGCCAGGCAGGCCGAGAAGCGCCGGCAACAGCAGGAGGCGGCAACAGTGAAGATCCGGGTGGAACGCGACGTACTCGCGGAGGCAGTGGCCTGGGCGGCACGCAGCCTCCCGGCCCGTCCGCCGGCGCCGGTCCTCGCCGGCCTCCTGCTGAAGTCCGAGGAGGGGCAGCTGAGCCTGTCCAGCTTCGACTACGAGGTCTCCGCACGCGTGTCGGTCGACGCGGAGGTCGAGGAGGAGGGCACGGTCCTCGTCTCCGGCCGACTGCTCGCCGACATCTGCCGCGCCCTCCCCAACCGACCGGTGGAGATTTCCACAGACGGTGTACGGGCGACGGTTGTCTGCGGCTCCTCGCGCTTCACGCTGCACACACTCCCTGTGGAGGAGTACCCGGCGCTGCCGCAGATGCCGACCGCGACCGGCACCGTCCCCGGTGAGGTGTTCGCCTCGGCGGCCGCCCAGGTGGCCATCGCCGCCGGCCGTGACGACACGCTGCCCGTCCTCACCGGTGTGCGCATCGAGATCGAGGGCGACACGGTGACGCTGGCGTCCACCGACCGCTACCGCTTCGCGGTCCGTGAGTTCCTGTGGAAGCCGGAGGACCCGGAGGCGTCCGCGGTCGCCCTGGTGCCCGCCAAGACGCTCCTGGACACCGCCAAGGCCCTCACGAGCGGCGACAGCGTGATCCTGGCGCTGTCCGGCTCGGGCCAGGGCGAGGGCCTCATCGGCTTCGAGGGCGCCGGTCGTCGTACGACGACCCGCCTCCTGGAGGGCGACCTCCCGAAGTACCGCTCGCTGTTCCCGACGGAGTTCAACACCATCGCCGTGATCGAGACCGCCCCCTTCGTGGAGGCCGTCAAGCGCGTGGCCCTGGTCGCCGAGCGCAACACCCCGGTGCGGCTGAGCTTCGAGCAGGGTGTGCTGATCCTGGAGGCCGGTTCCAGCGACGACGCACAGGCTGTGGAGCGCGTCGACGCGAACCTTGAGGGCGACGACGTGTCGATCGCCTTCAACCCGACCTTCCTGCTGGACGGCCTGAGCGCGATCGACTCCCCGGTCGCCCAGCTGTCGTTCACGACGTCCACCAAGCCCGCGCTGCTCAGCGGCAAGCCCGCCCTGGACGCCGAGGCGGACGAGGCCTACAAGTACCTGATCATGCCGGTCCGCCTCAGCGGCTGATCGGCGTCGACGAGAACACCGCAGGTCGGGGCATACCGCCCGGTACTTCTGAGCGCGTATGCCCACAGGTGTGCATGACCGTCCGGGTTTAGGCTCGGACACAGGTACGCAAGTGCCTTCATGCCACGTCGCACCCTAAGGAACAACTGATGGAGCTCGGTCTCGTCGGCCTCGGCAAGATGGGCGGCAACATGCGCGAGCGCATCCGCCGCGCAGGCCACACCGTCATCGGATACGACCGCAACCCGGACCTCGCCGATGTCCACAGCCTGGGCGAGCTTGTGGGCAAGCTCAAGGGCCCGCGCGTGGTGTGGGTGATGGTCCCGGCCGGCGCCCCGACCCAGGCGACCGTCGACGAGTTGGCCGACCTCCTGGAGCCCGGCGATGTCGTCGTGGACGGCGGCAACTCCCGCTGGACGGACGACGAGAAGCACGCCGAGGAGCTCGGGGCCAAGGGCATCGGCTTCGTCGACGCGGGCGTCTCAGGCGGCGTCTGGGGCCTGCAGAACGGCTATGCCCTGATGGTCGGCGGCGACGCCGAGAACATCGCCAAGGTGCAGCCCGTCTTCGACGCCCTCAAGCCCGAGGGCGAGTTCGGCTTCGTGCACGCCGGCAAGGTGGGTGCCGGGCACTTCTCGAAGATGGTTCACAACGGCATCGAGTACGCCATGATGCAGGCCTATGCCGAGGGCTGGGAGCTGCTGGAGAAGGTCGACTCGGTGACGGACGTCCGCGAGGTCTTCCGCTCCTGGCAGGAGGGCACGGTCATCCGTTCCTGGCTGCTCGACCTGGCGGTCAACGCCCTTGACGGCGACGAGCACTTGGACAAGCTCAAGGGCTTCGCGGAGGACTCCGGCGAGGGCCGGTGGACCGTCGAGGCCGCCATCGACAACGCCGTACCGCTGCCCGCGATCACGGCCTCCCTCTTCGCGCGGTTCGCGTCGCGCCAGGAGGACTCGCCGCAGATGAAGATGATCGCGGCGCTGCGCAACCAGTTCGGTGGCCACGCGGTCGAGACGAAGCAGTCCACAACGACGAAGTAATCCACAGATCCGCAGATCCACCGGCCGCGACCGGTGGATCCACAACCTGGGGGAGGTCGGCGAACGACCATGCACGTCACGCATCTGTCGCTGGCCGACTTCCGCTCGTACGCCGGGGTCGACGTCCCGCTCGACCCCGGCGTCACCGCGTTCGTGGGGCCCAACGGGCAGGGCAAGACCAACCTCGTCGAGGCCATCGGCTATCTCGCCACCCTGGGCAGTCACCGCGTCTCCTCCGACGCCCCCCTCGTCCGCATGGGCGCCGAGCGCGCGATCATCCGGGCGCAGGTCAAGCAGGGCGAGCGGCAGCAGCTGGTCGAGCTGGAGCTGAACCCCGGCCGCGCCAACCGCGCCCGCATCAACCGGTCCTCGCAGGTCAGGCCGCGTGACGTGCTGGGCATCGTACGGACCGTGCTGTTCGCGCCCGAGGATCTCGCCCTGGTGAAGGGGGACCCCGGGGAGCGGCGGCGGTTCCTGGACGAACTGATCACCGCGCGGTCGCCCCGCATGGCCGGTGTCCGGTCCGACTACGAGCGGGTGCTCAAGCAGCGCAACACCCTGCTGAAGTCGGCCGCGTTGGCGCGGCGGCACGGTGGGCGGTCGATGGACCTGTCGACGCTCGATGTGTGGGATCAGCATCTCGCGCGCGTGGGGGCCGAGTTGCTCGCCCAGCGGCTCGACCTGATCGCCGCGATCCAGCCCCTCGCGGACAAGGCGTACGAGCAACTGGCGCCCGGCGGCGGCCCGGTGGCCCTGGAGTACAAGCCGTCGGCGCCCGGTGAGGCACACACGCGTGAGGACCTCTACGAGCAGTTGATGGCGGCGATCGCGGAGGCGCGCAAGCAGGAGATCGAGCGGGGCGTCACCCTCGTAGGACCGCATCGGGACGATTTGGTTCTCAAACTCGGTCAGTTGCCGGCCAAGGGATACGCCTCGCACGGGGAGTCCTGGTCGTACGCGCTGGCGTTGCGGCTCGCGTCGTACGACCTGCTCCGGGGTGAGGGCAATGAGCCGGTGCTCGTGCTCGACGACGTGTTCGCGGAGCTGGACACGCGCCGTCGGGAGCGGCTGGCCGAGCTGGTGGCGCCCGGTGAGCAGGTGCTGGTGACGGCCGCGGTCGACGACGACGTGCCGCATGTCCTGGCGGGGACGCGGTACAGCGTCGCGGAGGGGGCGGTGGACCGCGTATGACGACGGACCAGCCCGCGGGCGGGGAACCCGCGCCCAAGAAGGCCGCCGAACCCTCCGGCGTCGACCTCGCGCGCGTGGCGCTGCGCGCCGCGAAGGAACAGGCACGCGCGCGTGGGGACGCGGCGCAGCAGAAGAAGCAGGCGCGGCGCGGCGGCCTGCGCTCCGGCGCGCGCGCCGACGGCCGCGACCCGATGGCCCTCGGTGCTGCGATCAACCGGCTGCTGAACGAGCGCGGCTGGGAGACGCCGGCCGCGGTGGGCGGAGTGATGGGCCGCTGGCCGCAGATCGTCGGCGAGGACCTGGCCAATCACTGCGTCCCGGAGAAGTACGACGAGGACGAGCGGGTCCTGATCGTGCGCTGCGATTCGACGGCCTGGGCGACCAATCTGCGCCTCCTCGCCCCCCAGTTGGTGGCCCGGCTGAACGAGGACCTGGGGCACGGCACGGTGAAGCTCCTCAAGGTGAACGGCCCCGGTGGCCCGCCCCGTCGCTACGGTCCCCTGCGCGCTCCCGGCAGCACGGGCCCCGGCGACACCTATGGGTGACTGACATCACAGTGCGGGCTCCGGCGGGTGAACGGACGCGGTTGCGAATACCGACCTGACCCTTGAGTAGCAAAGGGTTGACACCCGGAAGCGCTGAGTGCCTCCGTGAGCCTCTTTGAGCCCCGTTCCGCATATGGGGAGTCGGGAGAGACCGGTTGAGGGCGGCACATGAGGACTCAGGTACCGGCAAACCCCCATCCATGTCGGCGCTACCGGTAGACTGGAAGCAATCCCGCCCCACTTGTGGGACAGACACCGAGCAACGCTGACTAAGGCTTACCAACGCAACACGCCGCAGCCGCTCCGGCCACCAGCCTGAGCCTGGCTTGTGCTGTGCCAGAAAGGGCGCTTCGTGGCCGATTCCGGCAACCCCAACGAGAACATCCCGTCCACCGACGCCGGCGCCAACGGCGGGGCTCACACCTCGAACGGCGAGGTCACCGCCTCGTACGACGCCAGCGCCATCACCGTCCTCGAGGGTCTGGACGCGGTCCGCAAGCGACCCGGTATGTACATCGGCTCGACCGGCGAGCGCGGCCTGCACCACCTCGTGCAGGAAGTCGTCGACAACTCCGTCGACGAGGCGCTGGCCGGCCACGCGGACACGATCGACGTCACGATCCTTCACGACGGCGGCGTCCGCGTCATCGACAACGGCCGAGGCATCCCGGTGGGCATCGTCCCGTCCGAGGGCAAGCCGGCCATCGAGGTCGTGCTGACGGTGCTGCACGCGGGCGGCAAGTTCGGGGGCGGCGGTTACGCGGTCTCCGGCGGTCTGCACGGTGTGGGCGTGTCCGTGGTGAACGCGCTGTCCAGCAAGGTCGCGGTCGAGGTCAGGACCGACGGCTACCGCTGGACGCAGGACTACAAACTGGGCGTTCCGACCGCCCCGCTCGCGCAGCACGAGGCCACGGACGAGACCGGTACGTCGGTCACCTTCTGGGCCGACCCGGACGTCTTCGAGACCACCGAGTACTCCTTCGAGACGCTCTCGCGGCGCTTCCAGGAGATGGCGTTCCTCAACAAGGGTTTGACGATCAAACTCACTGACGAGCGCGAGCTGGCGAAGGCCACGGCCGGTGCCGACGAGGCGGGTGCGGACGAGAAGGACGACGTCAAGACCGTCACGTACCACTACGAGGGCGGCATCGTCGACTACGTGACGTACCTCAACTCCCGCAAGGGGGACGTGGTGCACCCGACCGTCATCGACCTGGAGGCGGAGGACAAGGACAAGAGCCTGTCCCTTGAGGTCGCGATGCAGTGGAACAGCGGTTACAGCGAGGGTGTGTACTCCTTCGCCAACATCATCCACACGCATGAGGGCGGCACCCACGAAGAGGGCTTCCGGGCCGCGCTGACGTCGCTGATCAACAAGTACGCGCGCGACAAGAAGCTGATCCGCGAGAAGGACGACAACCTCACGGGCGACGACATCCGCGAGGGTCTGACCGCGATCATCTCGGTGAAGCTGGCCGAGCCGCAGTTCGAGGGCCAGACCAAGACCAAGCTCGGCAACACCGAAGCGAAGACCTTCGTACAGAAGGCGGTCTACGAGCACCTCAACGACTGGCTCGACCGCAACCCGAACGAGGCCTCGGACATCATCCGCAAGGGCATCCAGGCGGCAACCGCGCGCGTGGCGGCCCGCAAGGCCCGCGACCTCACCCGTCGCAAGGGTCTGCTGGAGACGGCTTCGCTGCCGGGCAAGCTGTCCGACTGCCAGTCGAACGACCCCACCAAGTGCGAGATCTTCATCGTCGAGGGTGACTCCGCCGGCGGCTCGGCCAAGTCCGGCCGGAACCCGCAGTACCAGGCGATCCTTCCGATCCGAGGCAAGATCCTCAACGTCGAGAAGGCCAGGATCGACAAGATCCTGCAGAACCAGGAGATCCAGGCACTGATCTCCGCCTTCGGCACCGGAGTCCACGAGGACTTCGACATCGCCAGGCTGCGCTATCACAAGATCATCCTGATGGCGGACGCCGACGTCGACGGTCAGCACATCAGCACCCTGCTGCTGACCTTCCTGTTCCGCTTCATGCGGCCGCTGGTCGAGGCCGGGCACGTGTTCCTGTCGCGTCCCCCGCTCTACAAGATCAAGTGGGGCCGTGACGACTTCGAGTACGCGTACTCGGACCGCGAGCGCGACGCCCTGATCGAGCTGGGCCGGCAGAACGGCAAGCGCATCAAGGAAGACTCGATCCAGCGCTTCAAGGGTCTCGGCGAGATGAACGCCGAGGAGCTGCGCATCACCACGATGGACCAGGAGCACCGCGTCCTCGGCCAGGTCACCCTGGACGACGCCGCGCAGGCCGACGACCTGTTCTCGGTTCTCATGGGCGAGGACGTCGAGGCGCGCCGCCAGTTCATCCAGCGCAACGCCAAGGACGTCCGCTTCCTCGACATCTGAGTCGGTCTCAGCTGACCGCATCAGGAAGGATCTTCACCAGCAATGGCCGACGAGAACACTCCTAGCACGCCTGAAGAGGGCGTCATCGCCCAGCGTGTCGAGCCCGTAGGGCTTGAGACCGAGATGCAGCGCTCGTACCTCGACTACGCGATGTCCGTCATCGTGTCGCGAGCCCTGCCCGACGTCCGCGACGGCCTCAAGCCCGTCCACCGCCGCGTCCTGTACGCCATGTACGACGGCGGCTACCGGCCCGAGAAGGGCTTCTACAAGTGCGCCCGTGTCGTCGGCGACGTCATGGGCAACTACCACCCGCACGGCGACTCCTCGATCTACGACGCGCTGGTCCGCCTCGCGCAGCCGTGGTCGATGCGGATGCCGCTGGTGGACTCGAACGGCAACTTCGGCTCTCCGGGCAACGACCCCGCCGCCGCCATGCGCTACACCGAGTGCAAGCTGGCGCCGCTGTCCATGGAGATGGTCCGTGACATCGACGAGGACACCGTCGACTTCACGGACAACTACGACGGCCGCTCCCAGGAGCCGACCGTCCTGCCGGCCCGCTTCCCGAACCTGCTGATCAACGGCTCGGCGGGCATCGCGGTCGGCATGGCCACCAACATCCCGCCGCACAACCTCCGTGAGGTCGCGGCGGGCGCCCAGTGGTGCCTGGAGAACCCCGAGGCCTCGCACGAGGAGCTGCTGGACGCGCTGATCGAGCGCATCAAGGGCCCCGACTTCCCGACCGGGGCGCTCGTAGTCGGCCGTAAGGGCATCGAAGAGGCGTACCGCACCGGCCGCGGCTCGATCACCATGCGCGCGGTCGTCGAGGTCGAGGAGATCCAGAACCGCCAGTGCCTGGTGGTCACCGAACTCCCCTACCAGACCAACCCCGACAACCTCGCGCAGAAGATCGCCGACCTGGTGAAGGACGGCAAGGTCGGCGGCATCGCCGACGTCCGCGACGAGACGTCGTCCCGTACCGGCCAGCGCCTCGTCATCGTCCTCAAGAGGGACGCGGTCGCCAAGGTCGTACTGAACAACCTCTACAAGCACACCGATCTGCAGTCGAACTTCAGCGCCAACATGCTGGCCCTGGTCGACGGTGTGCCGAGGACCCTCTCCCTGGACGCGTTCATCCGGCACTGGGTGGCGCACCAGATCGAGGTCATCGTCCGCCGGACGAAGTTCCGGCTGCGCAAGGCCGAGGAGCGGGCGCACATCCTGCGCGGCCTCCTGAAGGCCCTGGACGCCATCGACGAGGTCATCGCGCTGATCCGGCGCAGCGACACCGTGGACATCGCGCGCACGGGCCTGATGGCCCTCCTGGAGATCGACGAGATCCAGGCGAACGCCATCCTGGAGATGCAGCTCCGCCGACTGGCCGCCCTGGAGCGCCAGAAGATCGTCCAGGAGCACGACGAACTCCAGGCGAAGATCACCGAGTACAACGCGATCCTGGCCTCCCCGGTCCGCCAGCGCGGCATCGTCAGCGAGGAACTCGCCGCGATCGTCGAGAAGTTCGGCGACGACCGCAAGACGATGCTCGTGCCCTTCGACGGCGACATGTCCATGGAGGACCTGATCGCCGAAGAGGACATCGTCGTCACCATCTCGCGCGGCGGCTATGTCAAGCGCACCAAGGCGGACGACTACCGCTCCCAGAAGCGCGGCGGCAAGGGCGTACGCGGCACGAAGCTCAAGGAAGACGACATCGTCGACCACTTCTTCGTGTCGACCACCCACCACTGGCTGCTGTTCTTCACCAACAAGGGCCGCGTCTACCGCGCGAAGGCGTACGAACTCCCCGACGCCGGCCGGGACGCGCGCGGGCAGCACGTGGCGAACCTGCTCGCCTTCCAGCCGGACGAGGCGATCGCCGAGATCCTCGCGATCCGCGACTACGAAGCGGCGCCTTACCTGGTCCTCGCCACCAAGGGCGGCCTGGTCAAGAAGACGCCTCTGAAGGATTACGATTCGCCCCGCTCCGGCGGTGTCATCGCGATCAACCTCCGTGAGACGGAGGACGGTTCCGACGACGAACTGATCGGTGCCGAACTCGTCTCGAACGAGGACGATCTGCTCCTGATCAGCAAGAAGGCACAGTCGATCAGGTTCACGGCGACGGACGACGCGTTGCGCCCCATGGGGCGTGCGACCTCCGGTGTCAAGGGCATGAGTTTCCGCGAGGGCGACCAGCTTCTCTCGATGAATGTTGTTCGACCCGGTACGTTCGTGTTCACTGCCACAGACGGCGGGTACGCGAAGCGGACCGCCGTCGACGAGTACCGCGTCCAGGGTCGCGGCGGCCTGGGTATCAAGGCCGCCAAGATCGTCGAGGACCGCGGTTCTCTCGTCGGCGCGCTGGTGGTCGAGGAGACCGACGAGATCCTCGCCATCACGCTGTCCGGCGGTGTGATTCGTACGCGAGTCAACGAGGTCAGGGAGACAGGCCGTGACACCATGGGCGTCCAACTGATCAACCTGGGCAAGCGCGATGCCGTCGTCGGTATCGCTCGTAACGCCGAGGCGGGATCCGAGGCGGAGGAAGTCGTCGGCGACGAGGCCGTCGACGAGACCACCGAGGATGTCGCGACCACCGGCACGGACGAGGGTGACGCACCCTCGGTCGAGTAGCACGAGGAGAGAGTCATCGTGAGCGGAGCCACGGGCGCCGGATCGACCGGTACGGACACGGACGGCGGCGGCCGTGGCTCCGCCGCGAACACGACAGATCCGCACACGACCCAACTGCGTGCGATCGACGTGAAGAAGACGGACTCGCACGCGCCCGACTCGCATGGATCCCAGGGGGGAACTGTGACGGACACCCGAGGTCCGCAGACCCAGCAGCAGTCGGCCGGTGCGGGCCCGGCCGCGCCCGGCGCCAAGGCCCCGACCCAGGGCCAGGCTCCGGCCCAGCCCGCCGCACCGGCCGCCCCGCCGACGGCGTCCCCGCTGCCGGGTTCGCCCCTGCCGGGGGAGCGTCAGCCGCAGCAGGCGGCGGGGCCGTACCACCCGCCGCAGGCCTACCCCACGCAGGCGCCCGCCGCCGCCCAGAGCGGTGCCGTACGGCGTCCTCGCACGGGCGCGCGCACCGCGCCGCGTACCCGTAAGGCGCGGCTGCGGGTGGCCAAGGCCGATCCGTGGTCGGTGATGAAGGTCAGCTTCCTGCTCTCCATCGCGCTGGGCATCTGCACGGTCGTGGCGTCCGCGGTGCTGTGGATGGTCATGGACGCGATGGGGGTCTTCTCGACGGTCGGCGGCACGATCTCGGAGGCGACCGGCTCGAACGAGTCGAACGGCTTCGACCTGCAGTCCTTCCTCTCCCTCCCGCACGTCCTGACGTTCTCCGGGATCATCGCGGTCATCGACGTCGTCCTGGCCACGGCCCTCGCGACGCTCGGCGCGTTCATCTACAACCTCTCCGCCGGCTTCGTCGGCGGCATCGAGCTGACGCTCGCCGAGGACGAGTGAGAAGACGCGTGAACGCGGGTTGAAACCCCTGTCGACAGTCCTGTGACTATCGATTTTGGGACTGCCCATGTCGTGCGCTAATCTTCAGGAGTCAGCGCGCGGGACACACTCCGCAAAGCGCGGCGGGGCTATAGCTCAGTTGGTTAGAGCGCATCCCTGATAAGGATGAGGCCACAGGTTCAAATCCTGTTAGCCCCACCATCACGAAGGCCCCCAGCCGATCAGGCTGGGGGCCTTTTGACACCTCCAGTGACACCAACGGCAGCGGCAGCGGCAGCGGCCGGCCGATGAGCGGTCCGCCGCGTCTCCACGGGAGAACCATGCGCTTCTTGTACTGGCTGCTTGGGGGAGAGTTCGCCCTGATCGGCCTGGTGGGCTTCTTTCTCGCATGCGCCGAGTGGTGGGGCCATCGGGATCAAGATCGGCCGAACAGACGGAAGGGCACTGCCATATGGGCCGGTGTGGGAGTCGTCGGCTCGGGGATGGCTTTCTTCCTTTGGACGCTGTGACGACCATCGCGCCCACGGCAATGTGACAAGTGGCCGGGCGGTGGGCCTGAGCACTGAGCAACGATGAGCTGAGGGCACGCCAGAAGACCCCCGGCCGCAGTGGGCCAGGGGTTTTCGGGGTCTCCTGTGTTGTCTCTGGAGCGTTGTACGCAA
The DNA here is from genome assembly GCF_045162825.1 of Streptomyces prunicolor. Lineage (NCBI taxonomy): Bacteria > Bacillati > Actinomycetota > Actinomycetes > Kitasatosporales > Streptomycetaceae > Streptomyces > Streptomyces prunicolor. The sequence continues at coordinate 5,486,720 of NZ_CP108676.1, forward strand.
GTTCGCCGCTGTGTCAGAGAGGGCGGGCGGTCGGGCAGGTCGGGCAGGTCGGTGCTGGAGGGGACGGGACCGGGGTCAGCGCTGGAGCGGGGCTCCCGGCTCGGCGTGGTCCGTCTCCGTCGCGTCGGCCTGCTCCGTGGTCTCGTCCATGTCCGTCGGCGGGCGGTGGCGGCAGCTCGGGGACTTGCCGTGGGCCTCGGCGCGGATGCGTTGCTTCATCGTGGGGGGCAGGGACCTGGTGAAGGTCCAGGGGGAGACCGCCGGGGTCGTCGCCTGCGCGGTGGCGCTGGTGCTCGTGCTCGTCGTCGCGGCGGCGGCCGTCGCGGTGACCGTGATGAGTCCGAGCGCCGTGCACAGTGCCAGGAAGCCGGTGACGAAGGCGTTCCACAACTTCATGACCTTGATCTGGGCCATGGCCCCTCACTTTCAGGTTGGGCGATTTGCGTACTTTCCTCATGATGTGTATGGGGGCGGCGAAGTGGTGGACCGACGCCCATGGCGCGTCGATGTTCTGATGAACACCACTCGGATGGGTGCATAGGCGCTGAAAACGGCTGAAGATGCGCAAAAAGAGGGCGAAGTGGCCGTCCGTGGAGATGTGATCACCCTCCGATCGGAGCGGTCGCATCCGCTTCTACTGCACTGTCCCGGGCGGGAGTTGGCCCCGGACACAGGTCACCGATCGGTCTCGGTCGGTGTGTATAGTCGGGCGACAGAGGTCCCCCTACGTCAAAGAAAGACGAGGTCGCGCGGTGAAGAAGCTTCTCCTGGTCGCACTGGCTGCCATCGGCGGTCTCCTCGTGTACCGCCAGATCCAGGCGGATCGCGCCGAGCAGGACCTGTGGACGGAGGCGACCGACTCCGTGCCCACGGGTTCCTGAGTACCGAGATCCAGTTCTGAGCAAGCCCCGGCCGCCTGGCGGTCGGGGCTTTGTGTTGCGCGCTTGCCCCCGTGCCGGTACGGCCGCCACGACCCGGGCGTTTCGGACACGCGCACGGATTGCCCGGATGCCACGCGCGCGTGCGGGGCAGGATGGGCCACGTCCGGAGCAACGACGAGGGGTGGCGCGTGATGGGGCGGCGGCGTACGGCGTGGTGGCGGACGCGGGCACAGGGCGGCCGTACGCCCGTTGCCGGGGCCGTCCGACGTGTCGTGGTCCTCGGCGCGGTGCTGTGCGCGACGGTCGCCCTCACGGGCCGGCCCGCCACCGCGGCCGGGTCATCCGGCTCCTACGGCTACGACAAGGGCGACCGGGTTGTCGACGGAGCGAACAGCGCCGCGCACGCCGTGGACCTGGAGCCTGGTGGGACGTACAGGAGTTCCCTCTCCAAGGGGGCCAGCGTCTATTACGGTCTTCATCTCGATGCCACGTCGGACGTCTACGTCTCCGTGACCGCCGTGCCTCCGGCGGGCACCACGGTCGCCGCGACCGACGGCATCAAGGTGTCGATGCGGAACGCCAAGGGCACCGGCTGCACGTACCAGAGCGCCACCTTCGGGGCCGGTCGGAGCCCCCACCCCGTGGCCGCCTGGGCCGTACGGGAGGCGGGTAAGGCGCTGTGCAAGGGCGGTGGCAAGTTCTCCGTGCTCGTCGAGCGCGTCGACGCGTCGGGTTCCTCGTCGGACACCTGGGGTCTGGAACTCACCGCGGTGTCGGAGCCCTCGCCGGCACAGGTCGGCGCGACCGGCGCGCCCCAGGTGTGGGACTCGGCCTCGCCCGAGGCCGTCACGGGGGAGGCCCGGCGTCGTGCGGGCGGTTCGGGGTTCGCCGGGGCGGTCGCCGTCGGGCAGGGCGTGTGGCGCGACGACATCGGGCCGGGCCGGACCCTCTTCTACAGGGTGCCGGTCGACTGGGGTCAACAGCTGTCCGTCACCGCCGAGTTGGGCGGTTCCGAGGGCGGTAGCGGCTATGTGAACCGCGCGCTCGACCTGGCGCTCTACAACCCCGTGCGCGGCTCCGTCGACGAGGCCGGCCTCAGCTACCAGGGCACCCAGAGGTCGGTGGCGCTGGAACCCCTGCCGCCCGTCGAGTACCGCAACCGCTACTCCGTCGTCGACCACGAGAACGGGATGCGCTTCGCCGGGTCGTACTACCTCGTCGTGCACCTCGACGCGCAGCTGGCCGACGACTTCGGCCAGGGACCGTTCCCGGTGACACTGCGCGTGCACGTCGCCGGTACGGCGCACGCCGGTCCCGGGTACGCGGGCCCGGCCGAGCCCAGGAACATCTTCGACGTCACCGCGCAGGACCGTGCGGCGGCCGTGACGGGGGCGGGGACGGGGACGGGGAGTGTCGGGGGAGGCGGCGACGCCGCGATGAAGGTGCTCGCGGTGGCCGGGATCGGCGCGGGCACCGCGCTGCTGGCGACGCTCGGCGTGTGGACGGTGTCGGCCAGGCGCCGGGCCTCGACGGCCACGCCGTAGGCCCCGTCAGCCTCCGTCAGCCCTTGCTTCTCAGACGTGGGCAAGTGCCCAGAACCCCACCGCATAACAGGCCAGCGCGAGCAGCAGCACCGGGATCACCACCTTCGCGGGCGGCCCGGGACGACGCCGTGCCCGCCTGCCGCGGTGCTGCGGAACCGGCGGCGCCGACGGTGGAACCTGCGGGGCCTGAGCGGTGTATGAAGCAGTAGAGGGATCAGCGCGCGGCTGGGGGGAGGACAGGACATGCGTGAACTCATGGGGAGAGGAGTACGAGGGGTGGTACTGGCCACCTTGCTGTGGTTGCTGCTGTCCCTGCGGGGGCGGCAGATGGAAGCTGCCGGTGTCCGACATCGGGGACGGGAGCGGTGGCGGGGAGGTCGGCGGGGCCGGAGTAGGGGTGGGAGCCGGGGTCGGTCGGGAGACGATGCCCTGCCGTGGATCCACGGGTACGGAGTCCGTGCCGGGCCAGGCCGAGTCACGGCCGTTGCTCCCGGCGCCGGTGCCCGGGTCGTTCTTGGGTACGGGAGGCTCGGCGGACGGCGCGGAAGACGTCGTCGACCCCGTGTCCACCCCGGAAGCCCGCTTCAGTGGGCCCTCGGGCGCGAACTCCGAAGGGAGCGGCCCGATTTGGTCGAAGATCTCGATCAACTCGTCGTCGGGGCCGGGCTCGGGCAACAGCTCCGCGGCCGCCGCGAGCGCCTTGCGCGCCCCCGTGGCCGTGCGGAAGCGGGCCTGCGGATCCGGCTGCAGCAGCATCGCCACGACCTGCCACAGCGCCTCGGGAATGCTCTTGGGCGCCCCCGGGGTCCCATGCTCCGCGAAGTACTGCACCAGCGCCTTGGCGTCCGGCTTGGCCCCTTCCAGCAGATACAGCGCCACCAGTCCTACGGCGAACAGGTCGGCGGGGAAGTCGGGCTCCGCGCCCATCATCTGTTCGGGCGCGAGGTAACCGGGCGTCCCCACCACGAGGTTGGTCTCCGTCAGACGTGCCTCGCCCAGCCGCATCGCGATGCCGAAGTCGGACAGACGCAGGCGCGGACGGGCCGTGCCGGTCGCTTCGAGGAGCACGTTGGCGGGCTTGATGTCACGGTGCACGACCCCTTCCGCGTGCACCGCGGCGAGACCGGAGAGGAGCTGGTCGAGCAGCGTGCAGACGAAGGCGGGGGGCAAGGGACCGTAGTCCCCGATGAGATGGACAAGCGAACCGCCGGCCACCAGGTCCATGGTGAACAGGACCTTGTCGTCGTCGGCCGCCCAGCTGGCCGGTGCGAGCACATGGGGGTGATCGATCCGCAGGGCCTGCTCCCGTACGAAGCGCAGCAGCGAGTGCGCGTCGCTCTGCTGCAGGACCTTGGCGGCCACATAGCGGCGACGCCGGTGGTCCCAGGCGCGCCAGACCGCGCCGACACCGCCGCGCCCGATCGGGTCGACCAGTTCGTACCGGCCGGCGAAGACCTCACCCATGGCTGTGCGTCGCTCCTCCCCCTTCGGCTACCTCCGTTGCTTCCCCCGAGACGAGCGATACGACTCCCTCTGACCGCACTTCCTCATGGCACTCCCTCGCGGCTGTCCCACATGTGCTTCCGGTGAGTGTCACGACCCCCTCGTGCCCCTCGCCGGCCGTGTGCCCGGCTGCCGAACCCCCGATCGGCGGCCGGGCCGTGGGCTCAGCTCTGGTGGGACTGGTAGTGCGCGACCGCGTCGGAGGTGCGTCCGGCGCCGTACACCCGGAGGAACTCTGCCAGTTCGGGGTGGGTCGGGGCGAGAGTGTCCGCCGCGTCGATGATGTCGCCCGCGGCGGCCACCGAGCGCAGCAGCGACTGGATCTCGCGGACCACCCGTTTGACCGTGGGCGCTCCCGAACTGCTCGTCGTGGTCGTGGTGTTGCTGAGCACCGAGCCCCCTTGGGACTTCTTGATCTCGTCCATGCGCTCGGTCGCCTCGGCCGCGCTCACGCTGCCGTCCGCGACCTGTCCCGCCAGGTCCTGCAGCAACTGCACCCGCTGGACCACCGCGGGATTGCCGATCTTCGCCCGCTGACCGCTCATCAGCTGGGACAACATCGGGGCGGACAGCCCCAACACCCCTGCGAGACGAGCCTGGTTGAGACCAAGATCGTCGATGAGCTTACGGAAGAGCGCCCCCAAAGGCTCCCCGTACCAATTCCGCTGCAGCTCCCGCGCTCTGGCGGTGGCTTCCTGCTGTGCGGCGTCCATTGCGTCTCCCCATCGCTTCCCCAAAACCGCGGTTCGCTCTAGCGAACCACGACGAGCATCTTACGGAGAGTGGTCGTTCACCGGGACCCCCAAGTTTTTGCGAGATACCCGGGGTGACCCGGTACGCTGGTCCCGGAAGCCCGCCGGTGTGTGGTTCTGCCGGTCGGATGCTTCTCTAGCGGGGCCTTAGCTCAGTTGGTAGAGCGCTGTCTTTGCATGGCAGATGTCAGGGGTTCGACTCCCCTAGGCTCCACATCCCGCACCGGCCGGTCGCCCTCAGTGGCGTCCGGCCGGTGCTTCTTTGTGCCCTGGAGGTGACGTGCGTCACGCAAAGGGCGGATCTTCGTTGCAGTTGTTTGCGCAAATATCGGTGCCGAGCGCGGTTCGCGGGGCGTCGTGGCGGCGATCGGCGCGATGTGGGGAACGTGTGCCCGCGTGTGCGGGAGGTGTGTGAGCTGGTGTGAATACGGTCGTGTAATCAGGGGTGTGCGGTCCGTTAAGGGAGTCTGTGCGCCGGTTGTACACCTGGGGCGTTGCAAACGTCATCGCAGGCAACTTGCGTACGTCAAGAAAACGAGGGCGTCCGTCCGCGCCCGGGAGTGTTCCACGTGAAACATCGCCGCGGGGCAGGAGACCCTCAAGTCTCCTGCCCCGCGGCGATGTTGAAAGTGCGTCGGACGTCAGCGGTGGTCGTCGCTCTCGGCGGCCTCGTCCTCGGCCTGCTTGGCCTCGACCTCGGGGTCGAGCAGGGCCTCAGGGCTGCCGTCCACCGAGGTGAGGTGTCCCGATTCGGGCACCTCGGTCGCGGCGGGCGGCTCGACCAGCCAGTCGGGGTTGGCCTGCTTGTCCCACCACTTCCAGGCGGCGAAAGCACCGCCCGCCAGGACGCCCAGTACCGCCAGCCCCTTCGCGAGCCGGCCGGCCCTCGCCCGCCGCTCGTGCTTGCGGACCAGCTTCTGGATCTCCTTGGGCGAGACCTGGCCGCGCAGCGCGGCGAACGCCGCCGCACCGCGCGCGGCGGCCTCGTCCTTGACCGGGCCCGCGGCGGCGACCGCCTGCTCGATCCTCGGCCGTGAGTACTCGGCGGCCTGCTGGGCAGCCTTCCGAGCACGGACGGCTGCCTCCTGGGCGGCCTGGTCGACCTTCGGCGGTACATGGGTGCGGGCCTGCTCAAGGCGCGGCACGACATGGGCGCCGTACTGGACGCGGGCCTGGTCGGCGGCCAGCGACACCTTGGGCGCGAGTCGTACGCGTGCCTCATGGGCGTAGTACGAGGCCCGGTCCTTGGCCGTGTCGGCGTAGGGCGCCACCACTTCCGCGGCGTGCAGCACGCTGTCCTTCGCCGATCCGGTCGCGGAGCGCACGCTGTCGATGCGGGTCACGAGTTCCTCCTCCTCGGTGGCGTACGGTTCTTCGTCTATCCACCCAATTACGGATCATGCCTGCCAGAGCAATACGAGGCATGTGAGGGCGGGCATCCGGGTCACGATCACGTGCAATAACGGATGAATGTGAGGGAACAGGGGGTTGTCGTCGACAATGCCACGGATCCCCGTGCCGCGCCCCTGTCCCGGAGCCACTCGGCCGGTTTTCTGCGAGGGGATCCTGTGGAGAGGCCACGAGAGAAAAGTCGTCGGGCGACGGGGCACGACGAGCGTGCGAGGATCTGGGGGTCACAGAAAGACAACGGAAGGCAGATCGTGGCCGAGCAGCTCTACGCCACCCTCAAGACCAGCCTCGGCGACATCGAAGTCCGGCTGCTGCCGAACCACGCGCCCAAGACGGTCAAGAATTTCGTCGAGCTCGCCACGGGTGAGCGGGAGTGGACCAACCCCACCACCGGTGAGAAGGCCGCGGCCAAGCTCTACGACGGTACGGTCTTCCACCGGGTGATCAAGGGCTTCATGATTCAGGGCGGGGACCCGCTGGGCAACGGCACGGGTGGCCCGGGCTACCAGTTCGAGGACGAGTTCCACCCGGACCTGCGCTTTGACAAGCCTTACCTGCTGGCCATGGCCAACGCCGGGCCGGGCACCAACGGCTCGCAGTTCTTCGTCACTGTCTCCCCGACGGCCTGGCTGACCCGCAAGCACACCATCTTCGGTGAGGTCACCGACGCGGCGAGCCAGAAGGTCGTGGACACCATCGCGGCCGCCGACACCAACCCGCGCACCGACCGCCCGGTCAACGACGTCGTCATCGAGTCGGTTGTCGTCGAGACCCGCTAGATCCTCGGGTCGAGACCAGCTCTTACCGCCGGGAACCAAACGCCCCGCTCGTCCGTAAGGATGGGCGGGGCGGTGCATTGCGTACGAAGGATTGAGGGGACCCCATGGACCAGGCGCCAGGCAGCCCGCAGGGCCCGGAGGAGCAGCGGCCCCCGGACGCCCAGAGCCTGCCGGTCTGCTACCGGCACCCGGACCGCGAGACCGGCGTCCGCTGCACCCGCTGCGAGCGCCCGATCTGCCCTGAGTGCATGGTCAGCGCGTCCGTGGGTTTCCAGTGCCCCGAGTGCGTCCGTGGTGGCTCCGGTACCGGGCATGCTCCGACGGCGGCTCAGCCCCGGACGATCGCTGGCGGCACGGTGGTGGCGGATCCGCGGCTCCTCACCAAGATCCTGATCGGGATCAACGTGGCGGTGTTCATCGCCGTCCAGGTACGCCCCTCGCTCCTCGACCACCTCGTCCTCCTCGGCGGGTGGCCACCGGCGCCGTACAAGGCCACGACGGGTGTCGCGGCCGGCGAGTGGTACCGCATGGTGACCTCGATGTTCGCGCACCAGGCCGTGTGGCACATCGGCTTCAACATGCTGAGCCTGTGGTGGCTCGGAGGACCTCTGGAGGCCGCGCTCGGCCGGGTCCGGTATCTCGCGCTCTACTTCGTCTCGGGCCTTGCGGGCAGTGCGCTGACGTATCTGTTGGCCTCGCCGACCCAGGAGACGCTCGGTGCCTCCGGCGCCATCTTCGGCCTCTTCGGCGCGACCGCCGTCCTGATGCGCCGCCTCAACTACGACATGCGGCCGATCCTCGCCCTGCTGGTGATCAACCTGATCTTCACCTTCGGCTGGGGCAACATCGCCTGGCAGGCCCACATCGGTGGCCTGGTCGCCGGTGTGATCACCGGGTACGCGATGGTGCACGCCCCGCGTGAGCGGCGGGCCCTGATCCAGTACGGCACCTGTGCGGTCGTACTGGTCGTCGTCGTGGTGTTGACGCTGATCAGGACGGCTCAGCTCAGCTGATATCAAACCGTTGTCCACAGCGTGTGCCGGATCTTGTGCATACCGTGGGGGAACAGCTGTGCCCCCTGTCGCTGACCCGTGTTTATGCAGGTCAGGCAGGGGGCGAACAGGCTTGCGGTTGCCGGTGTGTCAGTCACACCAGCGTCAACACCCGGGGGGTTATCCACAGATCGTCGTTCTTTTTCCCCAGGCCTGCTGTGGATATTTCTCTGGCCTGTGGATAACTCAGCGGAAAGCCGTGGGCAGAGCTGCGTTCACCAGGAGGTGGACGCAGCTTCGACCGCTGCTTGTGCCGCTACTTCCACTGCGTGGAGACGCCGAACCCGGCGGCGATGAAGCCGAAGCCCACCACGATGTTCCAGTTGTCCAGGCTGTCGATGGGCATGGAACCGTCGGTGACGTAGAAGACGACGATCCAGGCCAGCCCGATGACGAACATGGCCAGCATGACCGGTGCGACCCAGGCACGGCTGTTCAACTTGATGGCGGTCGCCGCTTTCGCCGGCGGCGGCGTGTAGTCGGCCTTCTTGCGGATACGTGACTTCGGCACGAGGGTCTCTCCTGTCGATGCGCTGCGTGGCCGCGCAGGGAACTGGGGCGGGCTCCGGGGCAGCGTACAAGGGGACACTGAGTGCTCCCCCGGGCGTCCGTTAGCGTAGTGCTTCCGCGGCGCCGAAGGAGATAAGGGTACGTTGAGCAATTCTGCCGACTCCCCCGGGACGGGTACCAGTCCTGCCCGTATCCGCCGTTTCCGCCCCGTGCGGATTCTCACGGTCGCCGTCTTCGCCCTCGCGGGGCTCATCTTCTTCACCAGTTTCGACACGGCCAAGGGCACCAACATCCGCACGGACGCCTCCTTGCTGAAGCTGTCCGACCTCATCCAGACCCGCAGCCAGAAGAACGGCCGGCTGAACGACGCGAACGGGGTGCTGCGCGACGAGGTCGACTCCCTCCGAAAGGAGGACGACGGCAGCACCGGCGCCGACGACAAGAAGCTCACGGCACTGGAGAAGACCGCGGGCGCGCAGCAGCTCAAGGGCAAGGCCATCACCGTCACCCTCAACGACGCCCCGCCCAACGCCACCGCCAAGCTCCCCGGCTACCCCGAGCCGCAGCCCGACTACCTGGTCATCCACCAGCAGGACCTCCAGGCGGTCGTGAACGCCCTGTGGCAGGGCGGCGCCAAGGGCATCAAGGTCATGGACCAGCGGCTGATCGCGACCAGCGCCGTGCGCTGCGTGGGCAACACCCTGATCCTCCAGGGCCGGGTCTACTCGCCGCCGTACAAGATCACGGCGGTCGGGGACACGGGGAAGCTGCAGGCGGCGCTGACGGCGTCCAAGGCGATCCAGAACTACAAGGTGTACGTCGACGTCTACGGGCTCGGGTGGAAAGTGACCGACGACGGGACGGTGACTCTTCCCGGGTACTCGGGCACAGTGGATCTGCACTACGCGAAGCCAGTGGAGTAAGCGGCCGTACGGGAGCTGCCGGTGCGCGTGATCGTCAGGAGTGTCAGCGAACTCTGCATCACCGTAGGCGCCTTGATCGTGCTCTTCGTGGTCTATGTGCTGTTCTGGACCGGCGTGAAGGCCGACCACACGATGAGCGACCAGGTGCACCAGTTGCAGAGCCAGTGGTCGCGGCAGACCGCGCACCCGAAGGCATCCCCGGCGCCCGCTGCCTCCCCCGCCCCGGCGAAACCCGCCGCCTACAAGGACGGCAAGCCTTTCGCGATCATGTACATCCCGCGGCTTGGTTTCACGTGGAACAAGCCCGTCCTCGAGGACACCGACGTGAGCACCCTCAAGAAGGGGCTCGGGCACTACGCGGGCACCGCGCGGCTGGGGCAGGTCGGCAACTTCGCGGTGGCGGGGCACCGGCGGACGTACGGGAACCCCTTCGTGAACTTTCCGGAGCTGCGCGTGGGTGACGCGGTGGTGCTGACGGACGGGACCACCTGGTTCACGTATCGGATCGACAAAGGGCCTTACAAAACAGTGCCCACCGACATTGAGGTGATCGATCCTGTGCCACGTAAGTCCGGGTACACGGCCTCGGGCCGCTATCTCACGCTGACCACGTGCGATCCGGAGTGGGGGCACAGCCACCGGCTGATCGTCTGGGCCCATCTCGACTCCACACAGCCTGTGGAGGCCGGGAGACCAGCCGCGCTGCGCCGTTAGTCTGGTGACGTACGGCGTGAGTCTGGTGCCGTGGCGCGACGGAAGGGACGGCATGTACGGCTGGATCTGGCGGCATCTGCCGGGCAACGTGTGGGTCAAGGCGCTCATCTCGCTCGTCCTTGCCCTGGCCGTGGTCTACATCCTCTTCCAGTACGTCTTCCCGTGGGCCGAACCGCTGCTGCCCTTCAACGATGTGACGGTGGACAACCAGTGAGTGCACGGATTCTCGTCGTCGACAACTACGACAGCTTCGTCTTCAACCTGGTCCAGTACCTGTACCAGCTGGGCGCCGAGTGCGAGGTGCTGCGCAACGACGAGGTGTCGACGGCGCACGCCCAGGACGGCTTCGACGGCGTCCTCCTCTCGCCCGGCCCCGGCACCCCCGAGGAGGCCGGCGTCTGCATCGAGATGGTGCGGCACTGCGCCTCGACCGGGGTCCCCGTCTTCGGCGTCTGCCTCGGCATGCAGTCGATGCAGGTGGCCTACGGCGGCGTCGTGGACCGCGCCCCCGAACTGCTGCACGGCAAGACCTCGCTCGTCGAGCACGAGGGCAGGGGCGTCTTCGCCGGACTGCCCTCGCCCTTCACGGCGACCCGCTACCACTCGCTGGCGGCCGAGCCGGGGACGGTCCCGGCCGAGCTGGAAGTCACCGCCCGGACGCACGACGGCATCATCATGGGCCTGCGCCACCGCGAACTGCCCGTCGAGGGCGTCCAGTTCCACCCGGAGTCGGTGCTCACCGAGCACGGCCACCGGATGCTGGCCAACTGGCTGGTGGAGTGCGGCGATCAGGGTGCCGTGGCGAGGTCGGTGGGGCTCGCCCCGGTGGTGGGCAGGGCCACGGCGTGACCGCGCTGCGCCCCGAGCGCGAGTCCGAGGCCGCGTACGGGGAGCAGCCGTACGCGGAGCCGTCGTACGGGGAACAGGGCGGGTTCGACCAGTGGCACGGCACACAGGCGCAGGGCGCGTCCGGGGTGCCGTACGGGCCGATCGACGAAGAGACCGTCGCGCTGCGGATAGCGGACCTGCCGCCGGAGCGGACGGGCCACGGGCGGTCCATATCGGCGTCTGACGCCTCATCCGCCTCCTCCGCCACAGGAACCCCCACCGGCGGTCGCGCGGCCCGGAGAAAGGCCGCCAAGGGGCGGCACGGGCGTCATGGGGCCGGCGGGGCCGCGGAGGAGACCGCCGAGGCCCCGGAATCCGGTGCCGGAGCGCGTACCGGCGCGCCGCTCTCGCGCGTCGAGGCGCGACGGCGGCAGCGGGCGAACAAGCCGGGCCCCGCGGTCGTCGCGAGCCGGGCGATCGGCGAGGTGTTCATCACCACCGGCGTGCTGATGCTGCTGTTCGTCAGCTACCAGCTGTGGTGGACGAACGTACGGGCGCACGCACAGGCCGGCAGCGAGGCGAGCCAGCTCCAGAACGACTGGGCGAGCGGGAAGCGCGCCCCCGGAGAGTTCTCGCCGGGGCAGGGCTTCGCCATCCTGCACATCCCCAAACTGGACGTCATCGCGCCGATCGCCGAGGGCGTCAGCAACAAGAAGGTGCTCGACAAGGGGATGGTCGGGCACTACAGCGAGGGCTCCCTCAAGACCGCGATGCCGGACGCCAAGACCGGCAACTTCGCGCTCGCCGCGCACCGCAACACCCATGGCGAACCGTTCCGGTACATCAACCAGCTCAAGCCGGGCGACGAGGTCGTGGTGGAGACCCAGGACACCTACTACGTCTACAAGATGACGTCTTCGCTGCCCGTGACGTCGCCGAGCAACACCAGTGTCATCGACCCCATCCCCAAGGGCTCGGGCTTCACCAAGCCCGGCCGCTACATCACGCTGACGACCTGTACGCCGGAGTTCACCAGCAAGTACCGGCTGATCGTCTGGGGCAAGATGGTCGAGGAACGGCCGCGCAGCAAGGGCAAGCCGGATGCGCTCATCGAGTAAGGGCAGATGAACGTGGCAGCGACCACCGACCACACCGACGAGCAGACCGACACGCCCGCCTCCCCACCGGACCGCCCCCGCGGCACCGGCCCGGTCGCGACGGCGGTCAGCTTCTTCGGTGAACTCCTCATCACGGCGGGCCTGATCCTCGGTCTGTTCGTCGTCTACTCCCTGTGGTGGACGAACGTCGTCGCCGACCGCACGGCCGACAAACAGGGCGACAAGGTCCGGAACAACTGGTCCAAGGACAAGGACACCGGTCCCGGCGCCCTCGACACCAAGGACGGCATCGGCTTCCTGCACGTGCCCGCCATGAAGAACGGCGAGGTACTGGTCGAGAAGGGCACCGAGACGAGCGTCCTGAACGACGGCGTCGCCGGCTACTACACGGACCCCGTCAAGGCCGCCCTCCCGACCACCGGCAAGACCGGCAACTTCACCCTCGCCGCCCACCGCGACGGCCACGGCGCCAAGTTCCACAACATCGACAAGCTCAGGAAGGGCGACCCGATCGTCTTCGAGACGAAGAACGACTGGTACGTCTACAAGGTCTACGACATCCTTCCCGAGACCTCGAAGTACAACGTCAAGACCCTCGCCCAGATCCCCACGGAGTCGGGCAAGAAGAAGGCCGGCCACTACATCACCCTGACGACCTGCACGCCGGTGTACACCTCCCGGTACCGGTACGTGGTGTGGGGCGAGCTGGTCCGCGTCGACAAGGTGGACAGCGCGCGGACGCCGCCGAAGGAACTGCGCTGACGGCGAGGTCGTAGCGCACCGCACGTACGAAAGAGCCCCGGCACCCCTTCTCAGGGTGCCGGGGCTCCGTCATGTCGTAACGGTGTGCCGCCTAGCCGTTGTTGCCACCGAAGAAGCCGCCGCCGTTGTTGCCACCGTTGTTGTTGCCGGTGCCCACGCTGGTGAGGGTGATCTGCGTGTTGCCGGGGTCGTCCACCTGGTTGCCCGAGCCCGGGTCCTGCTGGGTCACGATCGCGTTGTCGCCCTGATCGCTGTTGTCGGTGAACTGGATGTTGGTGAAGCCGTTCTGCTGCAGGATCTGCTTGGCGTTCGCCACCGTCTGGTTGACGACGTTCGGGACCTGGGTCTGGGAGACCTTGCCGATCTGGATGTTGACCGACGAGTTCTTGTCGACCTGCGTCCCGGCCGCGGGCGTGGTCGTGACGACCTTGCCGTTCAGGTTCGTGTCGGTGGTCGCCACCTCGGTGCAGTTGCCGACGAGGTCGTTCTGCTGCATCTGCTTCTTGGCGTCGTCACAGGTCTGACCGCTGACGTCCGGGACCGTGGACTTCTCCTGGGCCTTCGCGACGGTCAGGGTGATCGTGGTGCCCTTCTGCACCTCAGTGCCGAGGACGGGGTCCTGCTCCAGGACCGTGCCGGGATCCTCGCCGGACACCTTCTGCTTGGTCTTCACGACGAACTTGTACTTGTCGGCCTCGAGCGTCGTGGTGGCGTCGTCGACGCTCTGGCCCAGGACACTCGGTACGACGACCTTCGGCGCCCCGGTCGAGACCACCAGGTTGATGGTGTCGCCCTTGTTGACGTCGGTGCCCTCCTTCGGGTCCTGCGAGCAGACGCTGCCCTTCGGCGCGTTCTCGCAGGCCTTGCGGGTGGGCTCCGCCAGCTTCAGGCCGGAGTTGACGGCCATGGTCTTCGCGGTGTCGTAGGGCTGGCCGACGAAGTTCGGGGCCGCGAACGGCTTGTCCGCGCCTCCGTCCCCGCTGAACGCCCACTTCCCGATCAGGATCGCGCCCACCAGCACCAGGACCGCCGCCACGACCAGCAGGATCGTCGAGGTGTTCGACTTCTTCTTCTGCTGGCGGCGCCGGTCGGGACGGTCGTCGTAGCCGAAGCCGCCGTCGTCCGGGTTCATGGGGGGCAGCATCGTCGTCGCGCCGGCACCGGCGTCCGAGCGCAGGGCCGTGGTCGGCATGTCGTCGCCGTAACCGCCGTAGCCGACCGAACCCAGCGCCGCCGTCGCCGCGACCGGCTGACCGTCGAGGCAGGCCTCGATGTCGATGCGCATGTCGTCGGCGGACTGGTAGCGGTAGTTGGGGTCCTTGACCAGGGCCCGCAGGACGATCGCGTCCATCTCGGGGGTGATCTCGGGGTCGAAGACGGACGGCGGCTGCGGCTCCTCGCGTACGTGCTGGTACGCGACCGCGACCGGGGAGTCGCCCACGAACGGCGGCCGCACGGTCAGGAGTTCGTAGAGGAGACAGCCCGTCGAGTAGAGGTCCGAGCGGGCGTCGACCTGCTCGCCCTTGGCCTGCTCCGGGGAGAGGTACTGGGCGGTGCCGATCACCGCGGACGTCTGCGTCATCGTCATGCCGGAGTCACCCATGGCGCGGGCGATGCCGAAGTCCATCACCTTGACCTGGCCGGTGCGCGTCAGCATGACGTTGGCCGGCTTGATGTCGCGGTGGACGATGCCGTTGCGGTGCGAGTACTCCAGGGCCTGGAGGATGCCGATGGTCATCTCCATGGAGCGCTCCGGCAGCAGCTTGCGGCCGCTGTGGAGCAGCTCACGGAGCGTGGAGCCGTCGACGTACTCCATGACGATGTACGGGATCGAGACCCCGTCGACGTAGTCCTCGCCCGTGTCGTAGACCGCGACGATCGCGGGATGGTTGAGCGAGGCGGCCGACTGGGCCTCCCGGCGGAACCGGGCCTGGAAGGAAGGGTCGCGCGCAAGGTCGACGCGCAGCGTCTTCACCGCCACCGTGCGGCCGAGGCGTGTGTCATGGGCGAGGTAGACCTCCGCCATGCCACCACGGCCGAGCACCTGGCCCAGCTCGTACCGGCCGCCGAGGCGACGCGGCTCTTCCATAGTTCCCTACCAGCCCTCTCCGTCGGTCCCGACCCGCACGGATGTGCGGTCGGAGGCTAGCCGTCCGGGCCTACCGTACCCGGCTGGCTCTGTGTGACCTGGCCAAGCCCGTCACCCGATACAGGACCGGTATCCCAACGTGCACCGATGTGAAGGGGACGTGAGCGGGGTCACTTCTTGCTGTCGATGACGGCCTCCATCACGCTCTTCGCGATCGGGGCCGCGAGGCCGCCGCCGGAGATGTCGTCACGGTTGGCCTTGTCGTCCTCGATGACCACGGCCACGGCGACCGGCGAACTGCCGTCGGCGTTCTTGGCGTAGGAGAGGAACCAGGCGTACGGGTTCTCGCTGTTGTTCTCGCCGTGCTGGGCGGTACCGGTCTTGCCGCCGACGGTGACGCCGGGGATCTTCGCGCTCGTACCGGTGCCCTTCTCGACGACGGTCTCCATCATCGACTGCAGGATCTGCGCGTTCTTCGACGACAGCGGCTGGCTGAACTCTTCCGGCTCGGTCTGCGCGATGGTGTCGACGCCCGACGACTGGAGCTTGTCGACCATGTACGGCTTCATCAGCTTGCCGTCGTTGGCGACCGCGGAGGCGACCATGGCCATCTGCAGCGGGGTCGCGGCGGTGTTGAACTGGCCGATCGAGGAGAGCGCGGTCTGCGAGTCGTTCATCTTGTCGGAGAAGACCGAGGCGCTGGATCGGATCGGGGTGAACTGCTCGGTGTCGAAGCCGAACTTCTTCGCCTCGGCCAGCATCTTGGCGTTGCCGAGGTCGGCGCCGATCTTGCCGAAGACACTGTTGCAGGAGACCCGGAGGGCCTCGCGCAGGGTGGCGTTCTTGCAGGGCAGGTTGCCCTCGTTCTTCAGCGGGGTCGTGGTGCCCGGCATGATCCACGGCAGCGGCGAGTTGGTGGCCTCGTCGGCGGACGAGTACAGGTTGTTCTCCAGCGCCGCGGACGCGGTGACCACCTTGAAGGTGGAGCCCGGCGGGTAGGTCTCGCGCAGCGCGCGGTTGAGCATCGGGTCGTTGGGGTCGTACTTCTTCTGCAGCTTCTGCCAGGCCTTGGAGTCCGTGGACGTGGAGTTCCCGGCGAACGACGAGGGGTCGTACGACGGGTAGGACGCCAGCGCCAGGATCTTGCCGGTGGACGGGTCGAGGGCGACGACCGCGCCCTTGCCGCCCTGCTTCTTCAGACCGTTCCACGCGGCGCTCTGCGCGGCCTGGTTGAGGGTGGTGACGACGTTGCCGCCCGACTTCGCTTTGCCCGTGAGCATGCCGAGCGTGTTGCGGAAGAAGAGCCGGTCGTCGGTGCCGGAGAGGATGCCGTCCTCGATGGACTCCAGCTGGTTGGCGCCGAAGGCCTGCGAGGCGTATCCCGTGACCGGCGCCCACATCGCGCCGTTCTTGTACGTGCGCTTGTACTTCAGGTCGTTCAGCCCGGAGGTGCTGGTCTCGGTGGAACCGGTGATCGGGCTGCCGTCGACGATGATGTCGCCGCGCGGGATGGAGTAGCGGGCGATCGTGACGCGACGGTTCTTCGGGTCGTCCTTGAGGCTGTCGGCCTTGACGTACTGGAGCCAGTTGTCGCGCAGCAGCAGGGTGAGGACCAGGAGGCCGCAGAAGAGCGCGATCCTGCGCAGGGGCTTGTTCATGACGGGCGGACCACCTGGGTCATCTCGGCGTCGGGACTGGGAGCGGGCGCGGGGGCCGGCCGGCGGGCGGTGTCGCTGATGCGGATCAGGATGCCGATGAGCGCCCAGTTGGCGATGACGGAGGAACCGCCGTACGCGAGGAACGGCATCGTCATACCGGTCAGCGGGATGAGGCCCATCACACCGCCTGCCACCACGAAGACCTGGAGCGCGAAGGCGCCGGACAGGCCGACGGCGAGCAGCTTGCCGAACGGGTCGCGGGCGGCGAGGGCGGTGCGTACGCCGCGCTCCACGATCAGGCCGTACAGGAGCAGGATCGCCATGATGCCGGCCAGGCCCAGTTCCTCGCCGAAGGTGGCGAGGATGAAGTCGGAGTTGGCGGCGAACCGGATCAGGTCGGAGTGACCCTGACCCCAGCCGGTGCCGAGGGTGCCGCCGGAGCCGAAGGCCCACAGCGCCTGCATGGCTTGCTCCGAGTGGAGACCGGTGACGCCCGGCGTGCGGCTCAGCGTGTACTCGCGCATGGGGTCGAGCCAGGCCTGGACGCGCTGCTGGACGTGCGATTCGAAGCTGGCCACGCCGACCGCGCCGGCCGCGGACATCAGCAGACCGAAGACGATCCAGCTGGTCCGCTCGGTGGCGACGTACAGCATGATGATGAACATTCCGAAGAACAGCAGCGACGTTCCGAGGTCGGTCTCGAAGACCAGGATCAGGATCGAGATGAACCAGACGACCAGGATGGGCCCGAGGTCGCGGCCGCGGGGCAGGTACAGGCCCATGAAGCGGCGGCTGGCCAGGGCGAGCGCGTCACGCTTCACCATCAGGTAGCCGGCGAAGAAGATCGCGAGGACGATCTTCGCGAACTCACCGGGCTGGATGGTGAATCCGCCGATCGAGATCCAGATCTTGGCACCGTAGACGTTCAGGCCCAGGCCGGGGACCAGCGGGAGCAGCAGCAGGACCAGGGCGCCGGCCATGGAGATGTAGGTGTAGCGCTGCAGGACGCGGTGGTCCTTGAGGAAGATCAGCACGATCACGAAAAGCGCGATGCCCATGGCCGTGTACAGCAGCTGGTTGGTCGCCTTGCCACCGGCCACGTGGATGGACTGCAGCAGCTTGGACTGGTCGAGGCGCCAGATGGCGACGAGCCCGAG
This sequence comes from Streptomyces prunicolor, assembly GCF_045162825.1. Classification (NCBI taxonomy): domain Bacteria; kingdom Bacillati; phylum Actinomycetota; class Actinomycetes; order Kitasatosporales; family Streptomycetaceae; genus Streptomyces; species Streptomyces prunicolor. The sequence goes on from NZ_CP108676.1 coordinate 5,504,400, forward strand.
TCCGTTCAGCAGGGTGGCCAGGGGCAGCAGCAGGGGGTCCGCGTACGGGGCGAATCTCCGTACGACGAGATGCGCGACGCCGGCCAGCAGGCCGAGGCCCAGGCCGTAACTCAGCAGCCCGGTCGGCACCTTGTCGTCGATGGCCAGGCCCACGTTGGCGTAGGCGAACACCGGGATGACGACCGCGAACACCAGGAGCGCCAGCTCGGTGTTGCGCCGGCTCGGTGCGCCGATGGCGCCGATCGTGGACGTGTGGTGCGACGGCGTGTTGGTAGAACTGCTCATCGTGTGACGGGGCCTCTCACGGCTTGCCTATTACTTGCTGCACTGCGAGACGACCTGCTGCTCTTCCTCCGAAAGACTGGGACCGGGGCTGGGAGTCGCAGACGGGGTCGGGGACGGGGACGTCGAGGTCGAAGGATTCGGCTTCGGCGTCGCCTTGGACGTGGGGGAGGTGCTGGCGGTTCCCGTGGTGCCACTGGGCTTACTGGCGGCACTCTCGCGCTGGGACTCCTTCTTGCACGCGGAGGCCTGCACGGCGAGGTCGGCGATCTTCTGCTGGGCGTCCTTCAGACCGCCCTCGGCGATCGTCGCCTTGACCTGCTTCTGCTGGTAGGGCGGCAGGTACTTGAGTTCGATGTCGGGGTGGTCCTTCTCCACCTTCGACAGCGAGACCCAGGCGAGGTCCTGGCTGATGCCCTGGTACAGCGCGACGTGTTCGCCGTTGGCGCCGACGAAGTACTGCGTCTGCGTCCAGCGCCAGCCGCCGTACAGGCCGCCGCCGATGACCGCGAGCGCGAGCACGGTGTAGAAGGATCTCTTGAACCACTTGCGGCCCTTGGAGGGCTTCACGAAGTCGTCGTCGGTGTAGTCCCCGAAGCTGCCCTCGGGGACGTAGCCGGTGGTGTCGCCGGAGCCGGGCGGGCCGAACTCGCCGCCCCCGCCGTTCTGTCCGGGCACCTGGCGGCCGAGCCCGGAGGCACGCCCTGCCGGGGTCTGCATGATGCCGTTGTCGTGCTGGTGGAGCTGGTTCTCGGCGACCGCGCCGACGATCACCGGGGTGTCCGAGAGCTGCGCGGCGAGGGTGTCGCCGGTGTCGAGGTCCAGGACGTCGGCGATGATCACCGTGATGTTGTCGGGGCCGCCGCCGCGCAGGGCGAGCTGGATCAGCTCCTGCACGGTCTCCTGGGGGCCCTGGTAGCTGGCGAGGGTGTCTTCCATCGTCTGGTGGGAGACGACTCCTGACAGCCCGTCGGAACAGATCAAGTACCGGTCGCCGGCGCGGACTTCACGGATCGACAGGTCCGGCTCGACGTGGTCGCCACTGCCGAGCGCGCGCATCAGGAGCGCGCGCTGCGGGTGGGTGGTGGCCTCTTCCTCGGTGATCCGGCCCTCGTCGACCAGCCGCTGCACCCAGGTGTGGTCCTGGGTGATCTGGGTCAGCACGCCGTCGCGCAGCAGGTAGGCGCGGGAGTCGCCGACATGGACGAGGCCGAGCCGCTGCCCGGTCCACAGCAGGGCGGTGAGCGTGGTGCCCATGCCCTCCAGCTGGGGATCCTCCTCGACCATCATCCGCAACTGGTCGTTGGCCCGCTGCACGGCGGTGCCGAGCGAGGTGAGGATGTCGGAGCCCGGCACGTCGTCGTCGAGCGAGACGATGGTCGAGATCACCTCGGAGGAGGCGACCTCGCCGGCGGCCTGGCCGCCCATCCCGTCGGCGATCGCGAGGAGACGTGGACCGGCGTAACCGGAGTCCTCGTTGCCCTCTCGGATCATGCCTTTGTGCGATCCGGCGGCGAAGCGCAGTGACAGACTCATGCGCACCTCGCCCGTCGGCTCCGGGTACATCCGCACGGTGCCCACCCTCCGGTCGGGAGCGCGCCGGGGTCCGCCAGGCGGTCCGCCGCTGCGTGCTCGCTCCGCTCGCTCATTGTCTGTACTACTTCCGCAGCTCGATGACGGTCTTGCCGATGCGGATCGGCGCGCCCAGCGGAATCGGTGTGGGGGTCGTCAGCCGGGACCGGTCCAGGTACGTGCCGTTCGTGGATCCGAGGTCCTCGACGATCCACTGGCCGTCGCGGTCCGGGTAGATCCTGGCATGACGGCTGGACGCGTAGTCGTCGTCCAGCACGATCGTCGAATCGTGCGCCCGGCCCAGGGTGATGGTCTGGCCCTGGAGCGCGACGGTGGTGCCGGTGAGGATTCCCTCACTGACGACGAGTTTGGTGGGGGCGTTACGGCCCCGCCGGCCGCCCCCGCTCGGCTGCTGCTGGCGCTGTTGCGGAGGCGCCGCCTGCCGGGCGGCCTGTTGCTGCGGTCGTCCGGCTTCCCGTCGCGAGCCGCGCTGTGTGACACGCGTTCCGAACAGGTCGCTGCGGATGACCTGCACGGCCACGATCACGAACAGCCACAGTACGGCCAGGAAACCCAGCCGCATGACCGTGAGGGTCAGCTCTGACATTGCCCCCGCTTCACCCTTCGGCTTGCCGGTAAATGATGGTGGTGCTGCCCACGACAATCCGCGAGCCGTCGCGGAGCGTAGCGCGGGTGGTGTGCTGCCCGTCCACCACGATGCCGTTGGTGGACCCGAGATCCTGGATCGTCGAGGGCGTTCCGGTCCGGATCTCACAGTGCCGGCGGGATACGCCGGGGTCGTCGATCCGCACGTCGGCTTCGGTGCTGCGGCCCATCACCAACGTCGCGCGGGAGATCTGATGGCGGGCGCCGTTGATCTCCACCCAGTACCGCATCCGTGCGCCGGCCGCCGGAGCGGCGGGCGCGGGCTGGAGGTACGGCGCAGAGCCCCGACCGCCGGGCGGCGGCGCGGCCGGCATCGGCGGCGGGGCGCTCGCGGGGGCGGCGGCGGGCGGATAGCCGTACCCGCCGGGCCGTCCCGCTGCCGGGGGTGCCGCCGGAGCGGGGGTCCCGGGAGCCTGCTGGTTGGTGGAGGAGGCGAGCGTACGGCTGCGCACCCGGTACAGACCGGTGTCGAGGTCGTCCGCCTTCTCCAGGTGGACCTTGATGGGTCCCATGAAGGTGTAACGCTGCTGCTTGGCGTAGTCGCGCACCATCCCGGCGAGCTCGTCACCGAGCTGTCCGGAGTAGGGGCTGAGCCGCTCGAAGTCCGGCGTGCTCAGCTCCACGATGAAGTCGTTGGGTACGACGGTCCGGTCGCGGTTCCAGATCGTCGCGTTGTTGTCGCACTCCCGCTGGAGCGCGCCGGCGATCTCGACCGGCTGGACCTCGGACTTGAACACCTTGGCGAAGGTGCCGTTGACCAGACCTTCGAGGCGTTGCTCGAACTTCTTCAGGACTCCCATGGGGCACCTCCTCCGTCGTCGCCGCACTGGCTGTCGTACCGACCGCCGTGCCGGCTGCCGTGGTGTCTGTCGCGGTGTCTGTAGTGGTGATTGTCGTGCCGACTGCCTTGGTACTGCTTACTGATCGTATCCACGCGCCGGTAAATCGGCTGGTTCCCCCTTGTCGGCCCGTCGAACTCCTTCTGCACTACTGCCTGTGCACTACTCCTGCCCAGGATCGTAGAGGGGGCCGCAGACAAGTGTCCCGCACCTGACTGTGGACCTTGGCCGCCTCCTGGGGAGATGGCGGTTACCGGTACGAGGTTGATACGTGAACCGGTCCACGTTGGTACGTGGTGGGGGGTGCGGGGTGTTCGACGGGGGTGGGGCGGGAGGTGTTGGGGGCGGTGCGGGTGGTGGGCGAGGTGGGGGGGCGAGGTGGGGGGGGCGTGGCGCTTGGGCGGTTGGGCGTTCGGGCGTTCGGCGGGAGGTGGTGGGGGTTCCGGTGGGAGTCGGCGGGGGTGGGTGGGGGCGGGTGGGCGCTGGTGAGGGGCGATATGGGGTGCTGATGAGCGCTGACGTGGTGCCGATGTGGTGCCGGCGGGACGCTGAAGGGTGCTGATGGGGGCCTTGCGAGGGGCGTCCCGCTCAGGGGAACGGGGGGTCCCGCCCAGGGGAAAGGGATGTGAATCCACCCCGTGCACCGTGCTAATCTTCTGCATGTCGGAAGGCGCCAGCCCTCTAGGGGAAGGGCCCGAGGACACACCCAATGCGCGGGTGGCGGAATAGGCAGACGCGCTGGATTCAGGTTCCAGTGCCCGAAAGGGCGTGGGGGTTCAACTCCCCCCTCGCGCACAGACAGAAGCCCCCCAGGTCTTAGACCTGGGGGGCTTCTTCGTGATCACGATCAGTCCGTTTCGCTGTGCCGGGGCAGGCCGGGGCTCGGTGTGATGGTCATTACATGGACGAATTCGGTGTGGCCGGCGAGCCGCTGTCCCTGCGGCTGTTGATCTTCAGTGGCTGAAGTGTGGGCTGTCTCACTCTTCGGGCTGGGGCGAGTTCGGCCTGACGCAAGGTCGCCGAGGGACGGGTGGATGGCCGCTGAGCAACTCCATCGCTCGTCACTGCCCGACCACCGACGCCCGGTGTTTCCACTCGCGTCGGGCTCCGATCGCAGTCAGCGGTGCCTTGACGGCCTTTTCTCGATCCGCCGCGCAACTTCCGCTGCTGGGTCCAGACGCTCTTTCTATGCTTGGCGACATGGACCAGGAGCTGGAGCGAGCCGCCCTCGTCGCACTTCTGCGACGCGGTGACCGCCCTTGGCCCGAACTCACCGACCAGATCGAGACGGTCGGAAGCGCACGCGACGTGCTTGAGGACGCGCTCGACGCCTCTGGGCAGGGTGCTCTCTTCGACACCGAGCCTGCCTCGGACCTCGAGTCCGTCGCCGCCGAGATCGCTGCCTGGGAGCGCGAGGGCATGCGACTGGTGACGATCCTGGAGGATGACTATCCGCTCAATCTGCGGCTGGTCCATCAACGTCCACCTTTCCTGTTCCTGCGCGGTACACCCGTCAGCAACGATCTCCGGGTGGCTGTCGTGGGCACCCGTGCCCCCACTCCGGAGGGCATCGCGCATGCCCGCGCCATCGCGGGAGGGCTTGCCGAGCGCGGCGTGACGGTGGTCAGCGGCCTTGCCGCCGGGATCGACAGCGCCGTGCACGGCACCGCTCTCGCCGTCGGCGGCCGGACCGTCGCCGTCATCGGCACCGGCCTGCGGCGCTCCTACCCGGCACAGAACGCAGGGCTCCAGCAGGAGATCGCCGAGCGGGGGCTGCTGATCTCCCAGTTCTGGCCCGACGCCCCGCCCTCGAAGATCTCGTTCCCCATGCGTAACGCCGTGATGAGTGGCTACAGTCTCGCCACTGTCGTGGTCGAGGCGGCGTATCGCAGTGGCGCCCGTATGCAGGCCCGCCTCGCCTTGGAGCACGGTCGACGGGTCTTCCTCATGCGCTCTCTGATGACCCACGAATGGGCACGGGAGTACGCGACCAGGCCCAATACAACCGTCATCGACGGCCCTGACGACGTCATTGGCGAACTCGACTCTCTCGTCCCCGCCACGGGCGAGCTCACCTGGGCGTAGTCGGCGGACCCGGGTGGCAACCGTCGTCGGGCTGCCCGCCCGCTATGCCAACTTCCTGGTCCATCCTCTGCTACCCGGCCCGGGCGTCTGTCAGGTCTGCCGCGGCATGGCGAACGCCGGCTACCCCACCTGCTGGCAGTGTCGGCAGGCAGGCGACATCCTCGGCGCGGGTGTCGCTGACGCCGTCGTCCCACTGAGCCTGGCTCTCAAGGGAGAGCAGTACGCCAACGAGTTGTGGCGTTACAAAAACGCCACCGGCCCCCAGCAGCAGTAGTTCCGTATGGGATCGGCGGCTGTCCCGTGGCGTTTCCTCGCCCTGCATGAAGACCGCATTGCGGACCATTGCGCCATATCCGGCTTCGACGCCGTCACGACGGTGCCCAGCACCAGCAGTCGTGAAGATCATCCCCTTCGCGGCATGGTCGCCGGTGTGATCGGCGTCACCCGCGACCGGTACCGCGACCTGCTCACACCGACGCCCGGCGCATCGGCGCTCGGCCGCTCCGCTTCTACGGAGCGTTACACGTCGTCGGCGCTCTGGGGCGAAAACGTGCTGCTCATCGACGCCACCTGGACAACAGGCAACCACGCTCAGTCCGCGTCCACGGCACTGAAGGTCGCCGGAGCGGGGAGCGTGGCTGTCGTTGTCCTCGGGCGGCACCTCAACATCGCGGCGGGCTCTTCCTGAGGCGACCGAGACGCAGCTTGACGGGTTGGGGCGCGGAAACGAATCACCTGGTCAGCGCACTAGCTCTTGATCACTCAAGTCGGTGAACCATTCCGTCGGCCAGAAACATGATCGCGTCGACGGAGTTCTTTCCGGTCGTAAGAGGTGTTCCGCCGGAAGGGAATCGTTGATGGTCGCGCTGTATAGGTCCAAGCTTTTCGCGGCTTTTAGCCGCCGCGTGCGCTCTCGTGCTGACGACTTCCTCCGTGGCTCAGGCCGGTGCTGTCGGGTCGACTCCTGTCCGGACCTTCGAGTACAGCGTCGGCGGCATGACGGTGAAGATTCCGACCGGCTGCCTGTTCACGCACATCGTCCGAGGTGGCGGGAAGCGGATCACTTACCAGAACGCGGGCGTCGACTGTGCCTTCGTCGGTGCGTTGAGCAGCGGTTTCTGCAACTGGCGCATCGACTTCACGTACGCCGATACCAACAACAAGACCTATCGGACGTCCCGCGGGCGAACGCACCCCGAGTGCAAGATCGATCCGATGAGGAACAACTCTCCCCGGACGCTGCCTCGTTATGGAAAGGCGTGTGCGCATCTCTACGTCAATGGGATGCGGCGGGTGAGTCAGTGCCACCACATCACGAAGTGAGCCGTTCATGATCGATCAGCAGCAAGGGCGGGAACAGTCCAGGGAGGCGCGACGGCGGTCGGTCGGGATCGCCGCGTTTGTGGCGGGTCTTGTGGTGACGCTCGCCTTCTTCGGCTTCTTTCCTGGGCTTCCGCATGTCATCGACTGGGGGGCGATCGTCGTCGCTGTCCTGGTAGGAGCGCTTGCCCGATGGATCTGTCAGTCCTGGATGGGGAAGCGGAGCGAAGAGGGCCAGTGAGCTCGGGCGCGGTGCTGCCGCTGCGGCGGCGGCAGTACGGGGAACCAGCCAGGCGCCGGCTTCGGTGATGGATCCGTGATCCCCGCCTCAGGTGAGGACAATCACACGCTGTTCTCACCTGAAGCGGAGGTCGGAGGTCGGGCGCCGGGTCAGGCCGCGAGGCGTTCCGCCAGGTCCTTGGCCTTGGTGGCCGCGTCGCCGAGGGCGCGCTCGCGCGACGCCTCGTAGAGCGGGACCAGGTCGGCCATCGCCGGGTTCTGCGGGGCCATGGTGAGTTCCGGGACGATGAACTCGGCGTCCAGACCCAGGGCGTCGACGAGGATCGCCTTCAGATAGTTCTGGACGTAGTCGTAGCCCTCGCGCGGGGTGCCCGGCCCGTAGGCGCCGCCGCGGCTGGCGATTACGACGGTCGGGATGCCCTTCACTTTCGAGTCCTCGGTGCCCGCGGTGCGGCCCATCAGGATCACGTTGTCCAGCCAGGCCTTCAGGGTCGAGGGGATCGTGGCGTTGTACATCGGGGCGCCGATCAGCACCGCGTCCGCCTGCTCCAGCTCCTCTATGAGCTGCACGCGCTCGGCGAAGGCCGCCGCCTGCTCGGGCGTCTGCGTGGCCGGGTCGGCGAAACCGGCGGTGTGGGCGTCGACGGTGATGTGCGGGACGGGGTTCGCGGCGAGGTCGCGGTGGATCACCGTGCCCTCCGGGTGCTGTTCCTCCCAGGACGTGCGGAACGCGTCGGCTACGGCACGGGAGGCGCTGGCGCCGGCGGGGAACACGGACGAGTCGATGTGCAGGAGTGTGGCCATGGAGGTCTCCAAGAGGTGTCGAGTGAGGTGCCGAGTGAGGTGCCGATCGAGGTGTTGAACGACGTGTTGAACGACGTGTCGAGCGGGTGCTGGGCGCAGCAGTCCCGTCACGTTGTTCAGTAGCTAAGTTTTCGTACTCGACTATGAATAACACAGGTACTTACTTTTTTTCATCGCCATATGGGAGGGCAGTACCCTGAGGGCATGGCGGTCGAGCAGAGTCACGGCACGGATGCGTGCAAGAAGGTCGACGACGGCATCACCCGTGTCTTCCAGCTGTTCGGAAAGCGCTGGACCGGGCCGATCGTGGCCGTCCTGATGGCGCAGCCCGTTCACTTCGCCGACCTGCGCCGGGCGATCCCGGGCATCAGCGAACGCATGCTCTCCGACCGGCTCACCGAACTCGGCGCCGCCGGGCTGCTCGTCCGTGAGGTCGACGAGGGCCCGCCGCTGCGCGTCTCGTACCGGCTGACGGAGTCGGGGAAGGCGCTGGGACCGGCACTTCGGGAGCTCGGCGCGTGGGCCCAGGTGCATCTGCGCGAGGGGTGGCAGTCGGGCGCGTGCTAAGTCGAGGTAGGTAGGTCGGGGTAGGTCGGGTTGGGCCGTCGGGTTGGGCAGGCGTGCCGATCGCTGAGGCTTCGACGGCGTCGGTGAGGCCTGGATCGGCGCCGGTGAGCCATCGTTCGGCACCGGTGAGGCATCGTTCGGCGCCGGTTTTCCACAGCCGAGGAGTTGTCCACAGGGTCTGACGTGTTTTCGCCACCGGCTGTACGGTCATCGCGAGTTGATGTTCGGACGAACGCACGTGTGAGCGTGGGTGTGTACGGGGGAGGCGGTCGGTATGACCGAGGCCGGTATCGGTGCGGGGCGCAGGCTGCCCGGGGTGCGGGGCTTCGCCACGTGGCCCGTGGAGGGGTCGCCCAAGGAAGAGGGCAAGGCGCTGCGGGAGAGCGTCCCGCGCAGCGCGCACGCCGCTTTCGAGCCGGACGGTTCCCGCCCCGACGCGGTGACCGCCGTCGAGGAGTCCGGCCGCGGTCGTATCCCCGGGCTCACGCCGATACGGGTGGGCAGGATGGCGGCCACGCCTTTCGCGTTCCTGCGCGGTTCGGCAGGACTCATGGCCTACGACCTCGCCCGCACTCCCATGACCGGAATCGGCGCCCAGATCTGCGGTGACGCCCACGCGGCCAACTTCGGCCTGTACGGCGACGCCCGCGGCGGCCTGGTCATCGACCTCAACGACTTCGACGAGACCGTGCACGGCCCCTGGGAGTGGGACCTCAAGCGGCTCGCCGCCTCGCTGGTGCTCGCGGGCCGGGAGGCCGGCGCCGACGAGGACACCTGCCGTACGGCTGCGCACGGCGCGGTGGGTTCGTACCGCCGCACCATGCGACTGCTGGCCAAGCTCCCGGTGCTGGACGCGTGGAACGCCATCGCGGACGAGGAGTTGGTCTCCCACGCCGACGCCCGTGACCTGCTCGGCACGCTGGAGCGGGTCTCAGAGAAGGCGCGGGGCAACACCAGCGGGCGGTTCGCGGCCAAGTCGACCGAGCTCGCGGAGGACGGCGGGCGCCGTTTCGTCGACGCCTCGCCGGTGCTGCGGCGGATCCCGGACGCGGAGGCCGCGGCGGTGGCGGCGTCCCTGGAGGAGTATCTCGACACGCTCTCCGAGGACCGCCTCCCGCTGCTCGCCCGGCACACGGTGCACGACGTCGCCTTCCGCGTCGTCGGCACGGGCAGCGTGGGCACGCGGTCGTACGTCGTGCTGCTCCTGGACCATCGCGGCGAACCGCTCGTCCTCCAGGTGAAGGAGGCCCGCCCCTCGGCGCTGGTGCCGCATCTGCGGAGCGCCGGGTTCGACGCGCCGTCCGTCGCGCACGAGGGCCGGCGCGTGGTGCTCGGCCAGAAGCGGATGCAGGTCGTCAGCGACATCCTGCTGGGCTGGACGACGGTCGACGGACTCCCGTTCCAGGTACGGCAGTTCCGCAACCGCAAGGGCAGCGTCGACCCGGCCGCCCTCGCCGCCGACCAGATCGACGACTACGGCCGGATGACCGGCGCCCTCCTGGCCCGCGCCCACGCCCACAGCGCCGACCCGCGCCTGGTCGCCGGTTACTGCGGCAAGAACGACGAACTGGACGAGGCGATAGCGACGTTCGCCGTTGCCTACGCCGACCGGACCGAGGCGGACCACGCGGAGTTGGTGGGGGCGGTGCGGACGGGGCGGATCGCGGCGGAGATGGGCGTGTAGGCGGTCGGAGGATTCTTCGGGGGCCTTCGGGGGCCTTCGGGGGTCCTCGGGGACCCCGGGGAGAGGGGCTGCCGATCGGCGCCCGGTGGAGATCGTTCCGGCGGTGTCCGAGGGTGCGGCGAGTTGGTGTTCCTCGTGCCCGTCGGCGCCCGGTGCGGCCTGCTGCCCGTGTGGGGGCGAGGAGTTGGCGGTCACGGCCCGTTCTCACTCGGCGTCGGCGTCGGCGTCGGCGGATCGGTCTGTTGGGCGACGGCGGCCTGCGACGGCGGCCTGCGACGCGTCCGGGACGGGTTCTCCGGGGGAAGACATTCGGGGGCAAAGCATCCGGGAGCAAGACAAATACCCTCCGCCGACCGAGGCTCCCGAACCGCCCGTCCGCAGGGCGTGAACCGCACCGGCGGCGACATGACCTGCAGTTCATAAGGCACTGCCGGCACAGCCGATGCCCCACCGTCGGCGAGGTCACCCGTGGTCCACAAGGTCCCAGCCCAACCGATGCCCCGTAGCCCGTCGGGCCGTGGCCTACGCTGGTCGGGTGACGACCCCGGAAGCTGAGCAGTCCCAGTCCGTGCCCGTTGGCCAACCGGCGCCGGAGCAGGCGGGTGCCGAGGTGCCGTCCGCCGCCGGAGCCGCGGCGGGTGACACTTCCGCGAGCGAGGGCATCGACGAGGGTGCGGACGCCCGGGCGCCCCGACCCGAGGGCACCGGTGGAGGTGCGGCCGACTCCCACCTGGCCGACAGCGCGGCGCCCCGGCCCGAGGAGCGGCTGGACCGGGCCGTGCGCGCCGCCGAGCAGGCGTTGATCGAGTACGAGATCGCGGTGGACACCTTCCGCATCGAGGTCGAGAACTTCTCCCGGTTGCACCACCAGAAACTCGGCCCGATGTACACCCGCCTCGACGAGCTGGACGCGCAGATCGCCGAGGCCCTGGCCGCACGCACCGGCAACCCTGAGGACATCCGCAAGGCGGACGAGGCACGGGCCCGGGTGATGCCGATGCCCGCGGTCGAGGAACTGTTCCACGGCTGGATGGACGGCAGCGGCCTGTTCCCGGAGGCCGAGGCGATGCTCACGGACCAGCCGGTCCGGCCCCCGCAGCGGGTGCGTCCCAGCGAGGAGGCCCGCAAGCTCTACCGCGAGCTGGCCCGCAAGGCCCACCCCGACCTGGCGCAGGACGACGACGAGCGCAAGCGGCGTGAGGAGTTCATCACCCGGGTCAACGCCGCCTACAGCCGCGGCGACGCCCCGCTGCTGCGCGAGCTGGCCGAGGAGTGGGCCGCCGGACCCGCCCCGGCGGAGCGCGGCCCGAGCCCCAGCGAGGAGCTCTACGCCCGCCTCGAATGGCTCGCCCACCGCAAGGAGCTCCTCACGCTCGTCGCCCGGGAGTTGGAGGAGGGCGCCATCGGCTCCATGCTCCGGATGGCCCCGGACGACCCCGACCGCCTGCTCGACGAGATCGCCGAGCAGTTGCTCGCCCAGGTCGCCGAGCGGGAGGCGGAGCTGGCGAACCTGCTCTCGCAGCCGCACGCGTCGGAAGGCCCGTCGGGTAGCGTCGGGGCATGAGTTTCGGAGCTGGTGTGCCCACGGTCGAGGTCGGCGACCTCAAGGACGGCGACTTCCTGCTGGACGTCCGCGAGGACGACGAGTGGCAGGCGGGTCACGCCACGGGGGCGTTGCACATCCCCATCAGTGAATTCGTGGCCCGGTACGGCGAGTTGACCGAGGCGGCGCCGCAGGACGGCAGGGTCCATGTGATCTGCCGCTCCGGCGGGCGTTCGGCCCAGGTCACGATGTACCTGGCCCAGCAGGGCATCGACGCCGTGAACGTCGACGGCGGCATGCAGGTGTGGGCGGCCGCGGGCCGACCCGTCGTCACGGACGAGGGCCAGCCGGGGTTCGTGCTGTAGCTGTAGCTGTAGCTGTAGCTGTAGCTGTAGCTGTAGCTGTAGCTGTAGCTGTAGCCGCAACTGCGTTTGGCGCGGGCGGAGTTCAGCCCAGCGGATGGGCCGCCAGCAGATCCCCCAACGCCTCCTCGTGTGCCGCCGCCGGGCCGAGCGACAGTTCCAGGTGCTTGGCCCAGGCGTGGTACCGGTGCAGGGGGTATTCGGTGTCGGCGCCGAACCCGCCGTGCAGATGCTGCGCGGTCTGCACGACCCGTCGTACCCCCTCCGAGGCCCAGATCTTCGCCACGGCCAGGTCCGCGGCGGCGGGCAGGGTGCCCGATGCCCCCGAGGAGATCCGCCACGCGGCCTGCCAGAGGGTGGCCTCCATCGCGCGCAGGTCGATGTAGCGGTCGGCGGTCTGTACGGCGACGGCCTGGAAGGTCGCGACGGGGAACCCGAACTGCTCGCGCTTGCCGGTGTATTCGCTGGTCATACGCAGGACGGCGGTGCCGAGTCCGAGGGCCTGCGCGCAGGTGCCGGCGGTCAGCAGATCGCGCAGCCACTCCCAGGCGCCGTCGGCGTCGATGACGTCGACCCGCGCGATCGGCACGGAATCCAGGCGCAGTTCGGCGAGCCGCTCGCCCGTGGTGGATATCTGCTCGGCGAGGACGACCCCTTCGCGGTCCGGGGCGACCAGCGCGAGGACGGTCCGGTCGGCGTCCGTGTGCGCCGGTACGACGACCAGGTCCGCGTTGTGCGCCCAGGGCACCGCCGTCTGCACCCCGTCCAGCACCCAGCGGTCACCGTCCCGCCGTGCCGTCACGGCGAGTTCGGCCGGGTCGTGACCGGTGCGGCCGTGCGCGGCGACGGTCAGCACGAGGTCGCCGCGGCCGGCCCGGGCGAGCAGGGCGGACCTCAACTCCTCCCCGCCGTAGGCCTGTACGGTCGCCGCGGCCGCGCTGCTCTCGAGGAGCGGCACTCTGGCCAGCACCTTCGCGGACTCCCGCAGCACCAGGCACAGGGCGATCGCGTCCAGCCCCGCGCCGCCGTACGCCTCGTCGAGCAGCAGGCTCAGCAGGTCCGCCTCGGCGAGCCTGGCCCACAGCGCGCGGTCGAAGTCGTCGGCCACGGCGCCCGTGGTGTCGGCCGGACTGGGCACACCGTCCGGCGCGACATCGGCGAACACCCCCGCCGCCGCCTCGGCCGCCGCCTGCTGCTCCTCGCTGAAGGTGAAGTCCACGGTCCCTGCCCTCCCCGCACCCAGTACGACCTGATCTGATCTGACGGAGCGTCAAGATAGAACAGGTTCTAGAAGAAGGGAACGGTCGGTCGGGCGCTCCCTGCCCACTGATCGTTCCGTCTGCCTGCTTGATGGTGATATGCGCTGAGGCGGGACGTCAACGGCTGTGGATAACCTGCGAGCAGCCGTTGTGGACAACATGCGTGGCGGTGCGGCACAGGACTGTGCCCAGGGCGTGTGCCTGAGTACCGTTCCGTGCGACGCGGGGCGGCCGAAGCCGGACGGGAAGCGGGAACGGGGAGGAATGGACGCGAACGACGGACGCTCGAACGCCTCCGAGGAGAGGCCGCGGGAGCCTGCCGCCCCCGAGGGGCCGCACGTGCCCGCCCAGCAGCCCGCGCAGCTGTCCCCACCCCCGTCCCCACCCCCGCCTCCGCCCGAGCCGCAGTCACCACCGCAGCCGCAGCCGCCCTACGACCCCGCGGACGCCCCCACCGCCGACCCCGCGCACCCCGACGCCCGTATCGGAGTCGGCGCGCTGTCCCTGCGCTACCAGGTCGGCGCCGCGCTGGCGGTCGCCGTCGTAGCGGTGGCCGCGCTGGTCCATCTCGGGATGGTGTTCCTGCACGTCGCGCCGTCGAACACAGTGACGAAGCAGCACGGCAAGGCGATCGACGAGTGGATCTACCCGGAGTTCGAGCAGAACTGGAAGCTGTTTGCGCCGAACCCGTTGCAGCAGAACATCGAGGTCCAGGTGCGCGCCGATGTCCGAACCGCGGACGGTACGACCCGTACGACCGGCTGGTACGACCTGTCGGCCGAGGACGGCGCGGCCATCGACGGCAATCTGCTGCCGAGCCACACCGAGCAGAACGAGCTGCGCCGGGCCTGGGACTTCCTCACCGCCACGCACGACAGCTCCAACCGCCCGATCGGCCTGCGCGGCACGCTCGCGGAGACGTATCTGCGGCGCATCGTCGTGCTGCGCCTGGACCGGGACGACGCGGCGGGCGGGCAGGGCGGCGTCGTCCAGCGCGTCCAGGTCCGCTCCCGTACGACCAACGTGCCCCCGCCCGAGTGGAGTGACGAGCAGGTGTCGACCACCCCTCAGTACCGCCTGCTGCCCTGGTGGCCGGTCCCGGCGGACGAGGCCGCGGGAGGCGTCCGGTGAACGATTTCGGAGCCTCGGTCTCCCGAGGCATCGCCCGCGTCACCGAGGCGGCCCTCGGTCCCTACCAGAGCGCCGTCATCCGCATCGGCTTCGCCGGCACCTGGCTGCTGTTCCTGCTCCGCGAACTGCCCCACCGCCAGGAGCTCTACGGCCCCGACGGACCGTGGAACTGGGACCTGGCCCGCCAACTGATCGCGGACAACGGCGCGTTCACCGCCCTGATGTGGTGGGACGGGCAGTTCTGGTTCGAGACGGTGTACGCGCTGGCCGTGCTGGCGAGCGTCCTGCTGCTGCTGGGCTGGCGCACCCGCACGATGTCCGTGCTCTTCATGGTCGGCGTGCTCTCGCTGCAGAACCGCAGCGTCTTCATGGGCGACGGCGGCGACAACGTCCTGCACCTGATGTCCCTGTACCTGGTGTTCACCCGTTGCGGCCAGGTCTGGTCCCTCGACGCGCGCCGGGCCGCCCGCACACGGGACGCACGCGCGCGTGGGGAGCGGATTCCCGACCGGGCCGGGCCCGTCCTGTGGGTCGTGCTCGGCGCGGCGCTCGTCGCGGTGACCGCGGGGGACCGGTTCGACAGCGACTGGTTCGTGCCCGCGCTCCTGTGGGGCGTCTGGCTGGCGCAGGCCCTGTGGTGGGCCATCGGGCGGTACGCGAAGTCGTACGAGCCCCGGGTGCTGCTCGACATCGTCGCGAACGTGATCCACAACGGCGCGCTGTTCGTGATCGCGAGCGAGGCCTGTCTGATCTACGCGACGGCCGGCTGGTACAAGATCCAGGGTTCCCGCTGGCAGGACGGCACCGCCGTCTACTACCCGCTCCACCTCGACTACTTCTCCCCCTGGCCCGCCCTCGCCGACCTGCTGGCCGGCAGCGGCACGATGGTCATGCTGGTGACCTACGGGACGGTGATCGTCCAGGTCGCCTTCCCGTTCACGCTCTTCAACCGGCGCGTCAAGAACGTCCTGTTGGCCCTGATGATGACCGAGCACGCGGTGATCGCCGTGCTCCTGGGGCTGCCGTTCTTCTCCCTGGCGATGATCGCGACGGACGCGGTCTTCCTGCCGACGTCGTTCCTGCGGAGACTGGGCGGGTTGGTGGCACGCGCGCGTGGGCGGCTGTTCGCGCGGGGCGGCCCTACGGTGCCGGACGGGGATCCGGGGGAGCCGCGTGCCCCGGAGAACCCCGAGCACAGCCACGTAGGCTTCCCGGCATGACCGACCCCGCCGCAGCCGCCTGGCACCGGCTCGCCGAGACCTCCGTGCTGCTCGACGGCTTCCACGCCCTCAAGCACGCGCTGCGCTTCGGAGCCGAGGTCCCGCTGGCGGTCACCACGGACCGGGAAGCGGCCCTCACCCTCGCCGCCGAACTGGCCCCCGACGTACGGGACACCCTGGACGCGCTGCTGACAGAGGTCCCGGAGAACACGTACCGGTCCTTCGTGCCGCGCCCCCACCCCACGGCGGTGGCCGCCCTGGCCGTACGCCCCGCGCGCGAGGCCAATCTCCAGAAGCTCGGACACACGCCCCGCAGCGCACCCGTGATCGTCCTCGACAACCCGCGCAACCTGGGCAACGCGGGCGCCGTGATCCGCCTTGCCGCCGGTTTCGGGGCGACCGGGGTGGTCACCACCGGGACGCTCGACCCCTGGCATCCGACGGTCGTGCGCGCCGGGGCGGGCCTGCACTACGCGACCGCCGTGGAGCGCCTGACGATCGACGAGCTGCCGTCCGGCCCGGTGTTCGCCCTCGACCCGGAGGGCGACGACATCCGGTCCCTGAAGCTCCCGGACGACGCCGTCCTGGCCTTCGGTTCGGAGCGCAGCGGCCTGTCGACCGAACTACGCGCGCGTACCGACCACTTGGTGGCCTTGCCGATGCGCCCCCAGGTCTCCAGCTACAACCTGGCGACGAGCGTGGCGATGACCCTGTACCACTGGAGCACTACATCGCCCTGAAGGGGCGCGGGGAACGGCGCGACAAGCCACAACGAACCGTCAGCCGCACAACAACCGCACCCCCCGAGCTCTTAGGCGTCCCGACGAACCTCAACAACCCGGAACCGGTTGGCGACGAACGCCCCATCACACAGGGCAGCGTTGGCAGCAGGGTTGCCACCAGACCCGTGGAAGTCAGAGAACGCGGCAGTCTGATTGACGAACACCCCACCCGTCAGATTCAGCGACAACTGCGCCGCCTCCTCAAGGCAGACCTCCTCAACCGCAGCTTCAACCCCGGCGTCAGTCGTGTACGCCCCAACAGTCATCGCCCCCTTCTCCCGCACCGTCCGCCGCAGCAACTCCACCGCGTCGGACGCCGAGTCGACCGCGACGGCGAAGGAAACCGGCCCGAAGCACTCGCTCATGTAGGCGGCCTCGTCGTCCGGCTTGGCCCCGTCCAGCTTCACGATCACCGGCGTACGGACGACCGCGTCCGGGAACTCCGGGTTGCTGATCTCCCGTGAGGCGAGGGCGACTTCACCCAGGCCAGCCGCAGCCTCCAGGCGGGCCTTCACGTCCGGGTTGACCAGCGCACCCAGCAGACCGTTCGCGCGCGCGTCGTCACCGAGGAGACCGTCCACGGACCGTGCGAGGTCGGCGACGACCTCGTCGTAGGACTTGGGGCCCTGGTCGGTGGTGATGCCGTCCCGGGGGATCAGCAGGTTCTGCGGGGTCGTGCACATCTGGCCGCTGTACAGCGACAGGGAGAACGCCAGGTTGGACAGCATCCCCTTGTAGTCGTCGGTGGACTCCACGACGACCGTGTTGACGCCGGCCTTCTCCGTGTAGACCTGCGCCTGGCGGGCGTTGGCCTCCAGCCAGTCACCGAAGCCCGTCGAGCCCGTGTAGTCGATGATCCGGATCTCGGGGCGGGTGGCCAGCGTCTTGGCGATGCCCTCACCGGGACGCTCGGCGGCCAGCGCCACCAGGTTCGGGTCGAAGCCCGCCTCGGTGAGCACCTCGCGCGCGATCTGCACGGTGAGCGCGAGCGGCAGCACCGCGCGCGGGTGGGGCTTCACCAGGACCGCGTTGCCGGTGGCGAGGGAGGCGAACAGGCCCGGATAGCCGTTCCACGTGGGGAAGGTGTTGCAGCCGATGACCAGGGCGGTCCCGCGCGGCACCGGCGTGAACTCCTTGTTCATCACCAGGGGGTCGCGCTTGCCCTGGGGCTTGGTCCACTCCGCGACGGCGGGCGTGCGGACCTGCTCCGCGTACGCGTACGCCACCGCCTCCAGACCGCGGTCCTGGGCGTGCGGGCCGCCCGCCTGGAACGCCATCATGAAGGCCTGGCCGCTGGTGTGCATGACCGCGTGCGCGAACTCGTGCGTCCGGTCGCTGATCCGCTTGAGGATCTCGATGGAGACCACGGCACGCGTCTCCGCGCCCGCGTCCCGCCACGCCCGCTGCCCGGCGCGCATGGCCGGCAGCAGGACGTCGAGGTCCGCGTGCGGGTACGTCACGCCCAACTCGACGCCGTACGGCGACACTTCGCCGCCCACCCAGTCGTCCGTGCCGGGCTGGCCGAGGTCGAGGCGGGTGCCCAGGAGGACGTCGAAGGCGGCCTTGCCCGCCGCCGCGTCCAGGCTGCCGTGCTCGCCGTAGGCCTTCGGGTGTTCGGGGTGGGGGGACCAGTACGCGCGCGTGCGGATCGCTTCGAGCGCCTGGTCGAGTGTGGGCCGGTGGCGGTCGATCAGCTCGTGCGCGGACGGTTCGGCGGCCATGCGGGACCAACTCCTCGTTTCAAGAACTCGTCTGCGAGCTCATGACCTGGGCGGGAACAGGGAAAGGATCAGGGGCGGAAACAGGCAGTCAGAGTTAGAGTAACCGAACGATCGGTCGGGACAAGGGGGTCCGCCGCATCTGTGGAAAACCCCGTGCGGGAGGATCGCGCACATGACAGCACTCGACCTCAGCAGCCCCGTGGCCGTCGTCGGCACCGGCACCATGGGTCAGGGCATCGCCCAGGTCGCGCTGACCGCGGGCCATGTCGTACGGCTGTACGACGCCGTCCCGGGACGGGCCCGGGAAGCGACCGACGCGATCGGCGCCCGGCTCGACCGGCTCGTCGAGAAGGACCGGCTCTCCGCCGCCGACCGGGACGCCGCACGCGCCCGTCTCCTGCCCGCCGAGGCGCTGACCGACCTCGCGGACTGCACCCTGGTCGTCGAGGCCGTCCTGGAGCGGCTGGACGTCAAACAGCAGCTGATGCGGGACCTGGAGGACATCGTCGGCGAGGACTGTCTGCTCGCCACCAACACCTCGTCCCTGTCGGTGACGGCCATCGGCGCCGCCCTGCGCAATCCCGGGCGCTTCGTGGGCCTGCACTTCTTCAACCCGGCCCCGCTGCTGCCGCTCGTCGAGGTCGTCTCCGGGTTCGCCACCGACGTCACGTCGGCCACGCGCGCGTACGAGATGTCCCGCGCCTGGGGCAAGACACCCGTCGCCTGCGCCGACACCCCCGGTTTCATCGTCAACCGCATCGCCCGGCCCTTCTACGCCGAGGCCTTCGCGGCCTACGAGGCACAGGCCGCCGACCCGGCCACCATCGACGCCGTCCTGCGCGAGTCCGGCGGCTTCAAGATGGGCGCCTTCGAACTGACCGACCTCATCGGGCAGGACGTCAACGAATCCGTCACCCACTCCGTGTGGCAGGCCTTCTTCCAGGACGTGCGCTTCACACCCTCGCTGGCCCAGCGGCGCCTGGTCGAGTCCGGCCGCCTCGGCCGCAAGACCGGACAGGGCTGGTACGACCACGGGGACGACGCCGAGCTGCCCGAGCCGCACACCGCCGAACCGGCCCAGGCGCCCGCCTACGTCGTCGTCGAGGGCGACATGGGCCCCGCGGCCGAGCTGGTCGCGCTGATCCGCGAGGCGGGCATCGTCGTCCGCGAGGAGGAAGAGGACCACGGCACCCGCATGGTGCTGCCCGGTGGTGGTCAACTGGCGCTCGCCGACGGGCAGACCTCCGTCGAGTTCCGGGACGTCGTCTACTTCGACCTCGCCCTCGACTACCGCAGGGCCGGCCGTATCGCCCTGTCCGTCTCCCAGGACACCGCGTCACAGACCCTCTCCGAGGCGACCGGCCTCTTCCAGGCGCTCGGCAAGAACGTCAGCGTCGTAGGGGACGCCCCCGGCATGATCGTCGCCCGCACGGTGGCCCGGATCGTCGACCTGGCGCACGACGCCGTCGCCAAGGGCGTCGCCACCGAGGAGGACATCGACACCGCGATGCGCCTGGGTGTCAACTACCCTCTGGGTCCGTTCGAATGGAGCCGCAGGCTCGGCCGAAGCTGGGCCTACGACCTCCTGGACGACCTGCACCTGCGTGATCCGTCGGGACGGTACGCGCCGTCCCTGGCGCTCTACCGCCACGCGTACGCCACCGAGAAGCGGGAGGGCACCCCATGACCACCGCCAAGCGCGACACGTACACCCCGGAGACCCTGCTCTCCGTCGCCGTCCAGGTCTTCATCGAGCGCGGCTACGACGGCACCTCCATGGAGCACCTCGCCAAGGCGGCCGGTATCTCCAAGTCGTCGATCTACCACCACGTCACCGGCAAGGAGGAACTGCTCCGCCGCGCGGTCAGCCGCGCCCTGGACGGCCTCTTCGGGATCCTCGACGAGGAGCACGCGCGCGTGGGGCGTGCCGTCGAGCGGCTGGAGTACGTCGTACGGCGGATGGTCGAGGTGCTGACCTCCG
The DNA here is from genome assembly GCF_045162825.1 of Streptomyces prunicolor. Classification (NCBI taxonomy): domain Bacteria; kingdom Bacillati; phylum Actinomycetota; class Actinomycetes; order Kitasatosporales; family Streptomycetaceae; genus Streptomyces; species Streptomyces prunicolor. The sequence continues at coordinate 5,524,458 of NZ_CP108676.1, forward strand.
AGCTGCCGTACGTGACGCTGCTGCTGCGCGTGCGCGGCAACACCGACGCCGAGCGGTGGGCGCTGGAGCGGCGCCGCGACTTCGACCACCGGGTGGCCGATCTGCTGAAGGCCGCGGCGGCCGACGGCGATGTGCGCGGTGACGTGGAGGTACGGCTCGCGACCCGGCTCGTCTTCGGGATGATCAACTCCATCGTGGAGTGGTACCGGCCCGACGGGCGGGGCATGGGCGAGCGCGAAGTGACCGACGCGGTGGCCCAGTTGGTCTTCTCCGGACTGCGCAACCAGGCCTAGGCCGCGGACCCGACCCGGCGGGTCAGCTCTGGGGCTCCAGGTCCTCCTCCTCGAAGACCAGCAGGGTGCGCGTGCTGAGCACCTCGGGGATCGCCTGGAGCCGGTCGAGGACCAGCTCGCGCAGCGACCGGTTGTCCAGGGTGTGCACCAGCAGCAGGACGTCGAAGTCCCCGCCCACCTGCGCGATGTGCGAGGCCCCCGGGAGCAGTCGCAGCTGTTCGCGGACCGTGCGCCAGGAGTTCTGCACGATCTTCAGGGTGATGTACGCGGACGTGCCCTGACCCGCGCGTTCGTGGTCGACCCGGGCGCCGAAGCCGCGGATGACGCCGTCCTCGATGAGCCGGTTGATACGCGCGTAGGCGTTGGCGCGCGAGACGTGCACCCGTTCGGCGACCGACCTTATCGACGCGCGGCCGTCCGCCTGGAGCATCCGCAGGATGTCCTGATCGATGGCGTCGAGCGGGCGCGCGGGCGGCAGGGCGTTGCCCGCCTCCGGGCCTTCGGCCATTTGTTCAGGTGCCATGTCCCCCCGCCTCCCTACCATGGACGTACTGCGTTCATTTCAGGTTGTGGAGAACCGTTTGTCCACAGCCTGGAGGTGCCTGTAGCCAAAATGTGCCGACAACCGAACAATCGGTAGGGAGGCGCGGCACGTCCGACGCGCCTCTCCGAGCCACTCCCCCGAGGAGGTGCCGTCATGACGGTCATGGAGCAGCGGGGCGCGTACCGGCCCACACCGCCGCCCGCCTGGCAGCCGCGCACGGACCCCGCGCCGCTGCTGCCCGACGCCGCGCCGTACCGCGTGCTCGGCACCGAGGCGGCCGCGCAGGCCGACCCCGGGCTGCTGCGCCGGCTGTACGCCGAGCTGGTGCGCGGCCGCCGGTTCAACGCGCAGGCCACCGCCCTCACCAAGCAGGGCCGGCTCGCCGTGTACCCCTCCACCACCGGCCAGGAGGCCTGCGAGGTCGCCGCCGCGCTGGTCCTCCAGGAGCAGGACTGGCTCTTCCCCAGCTACCGCGACACCCTCGCCGCCGTCGCCCGCGGCCTCGACCCCGTGCAGGCCCTCACCCTGCTGCGCGGCGACTGGCACACCGGCTACGACCCGCGCGAGCACCGCATCGCCCCCCTGACCACCCCCCTCGCCACCCAACTCCCGCACGCCGTCGGCCTCGCCCACGCGGCCCGGCTCAAGGGCGACGACGTGGTCGCGCTCGCCCTGGTCGGCGACGGCGGCACCAGCGAGGGCGACTTCCACGAGGCGCTGAACTTCGCCGCCGTCTGGCAGGCCCCGGTCGTCTTCCTCGTCCAGAACAACGGCTTCGCGATCTCCGTCCCGCTCGCCAAGCAGACCGCGGCCCCCTCCCTGGCCCACAAGGCCGTCGGCTACGGCATGCCCGGCCGCCTGGTCGACGGCAACGACGCGGTCGCGGTGCACGAGGTCCTCGCCGACGCCGTACGGCACGCGCGCGAGGGCGGCGGTCCCACGCTCGTCGAGGCCATCACGTACCGCATCGACGCCCACACCAACGCCGACGACGCGACCCGCTACCGGGGCGACGCCGAGGTCGAGGCCTGGCGCGCCCACGACCCCATCGCCCTCCTGGAGCACGAACTCACCGAGCGCGGACTCATCGACGAGGACGGCATCCAGGCAGCGCGCGACGCCGCCGAGACCATGGCCGCCGAGCTGCGCGCGCACATGAACCAGGACCCGGTGCTCGACCCCATGGACCTGTTCGCCGACGTGTATGCCGAGCTCACCCCCCAACTGCGCGAACAGCGCGAGCAGTTGGCGGCGGAGCTCGCGGCCGAGCGGGAGGGGACGCACTGATGACCACCGTCGCCCTCAAACCGGCCACCATGGCGCAGGCCCTCACGCGCGCGCTCCGCGACGCCATGGCCGCCGACCCCACTGTGCACGTCATGGGCGAGGACGTCGGCCCCCTCGGCGGCGTCTTCCGGGTCACCGACGGACTCGCCAAGGAGTTCGGCGAGGACCGCTGCACAGACACCCCCATCGCCGAGGCGGGCATCCTCGGCACGGCCGTCGGCATGGCGATGTACGGCCTGCGCCCGGTCGTGGAGATGCAGTTCGACGCCTTCGCCTACCCGGCGTTCGAGCAACTGATCAGCCACGTCTCCCGCATGCGCAACCGCACCCGCGGCGCCATGCCCCTCCCGATCACCATCCGCGTCCCCTACGGCGGCGGCATCGGCGGCGTCGAGCACCACAGCGACTCCTCCGAGGCCTACTACATGGCGACCCCGGGCCTGCACGTCGTCACCCCCGCGACCGTCGCCGACGCCTACGGCCTGCTGCGCGCCTCCATCGCCTCCGACGACCCCGTCGTCTTCCTGGAACCCAAGCGCCTGTACTGGTCGAAGGACACCTGGAACCCCGACGAGCCGACCCCCGTCGACCCGATCGGCCGCGCGGTCGTCCGCCGCCCCGGCCGCAGCGCCACGCTCATCACCTACGGCCCGTCCCTGCCCGTCTGCCTGGAAGCCGCCGAGGCGGCCCGGGCCGAGGGCTGGGACCTCGAAGTCGTCGACCTGCGCTCCCTGGTCCCGTTCGACGACGAGACGGTCTGCGCGTCCGTACGGCGCACCGGCCGCGCCCTCGTCGTCCACGAGTCGGGCGGCTACGGCGGCCCGGGCGGCGAGATCGCGGCCCGCGTCACCGAGCGCTGCTTCCACCACCTGGAGGCGCCGGTGCTGCGTGTCGCCGGGTTCGACATCCCGTATCCGCCGCCGATGCTGGAGCGGCACCATCTGCCGGGCGTCGACCGGATCCTGGACGCCGTGGGTCGGCTCCAGTGGGAGGCGGACAACTGATGGCTCAGGTACTGGAGTTCAAGCTCCCCGACCTCGGCGAGGGCCTCACCGAGGCGGAGATCGTGCGCTGGCTGGTCGAGGTCGGCGACGTCGTCGCCATCGACCAGCCGGTCGTCGAGGTCGAGACGGCCAAGGCGATGGTCGAGGTGCCGTGTCCCTACGGCGGTGTCGTCACCGCCCGCTTCGGCGAGGAGGGCACGGAACTGCCCGTGGGCTCCCCGCTGTTGACGGTCGCGGTGGGCTCACCCACCGCCGACACCGACACCGACACCGACACCGACACCGACACCGACACCGACACCGGCGCCGAGACCGAGGGTTCCGGGAACGTGCTGGTGGGCTACGGCACGGGGGCGCCTCCGGCGCGGCGGCGGAGAGTACGGCGGATGGCGGCGGATGTCGTGACGTCGGTGGCGGACGCCCCCGCCGCTACTCCTGCCCCTGCCGCTGAGACCCGCGGTCGCGACGACGGTCCCGTACCCGTGATCTCTCCCCTCGTGCGACGACTCGCGCGTGAGAACGGCCTGGAACTGCGGCAGTTGACGGGTTCCGGACGGGACGGGCTGATCCTCCGGGCGGACGTCGAGCAGGCGCTCCGCGCGGCGGCGACCCTGGAGGCGACCACACAGGAAGCGACTCTTCTCCCCCCGGCCACGCTCCCCACGACCACGACCACGGCCACGACCACGACCGACATCGACGGAGTCACCCGCACCCCCCTCCGCGGCATCCGCGGCGCTGTGGCCGACAAGCTCTCGCGCAGTCGCCGGGAGATCCCCGACGCGACCTGTTGGGTGGACGCCGACGCGACGGAGTTGATGCGCACCCGCGCGGCCATGAACGCCGCCGGTGGCCCCAAGATCTCCGTACTGGCGCTCCTCGCCAGGATCTGCACGGCCGCGCTGACCCGGTTCCCCGAGCTCAACTCCAGCGTGGACATGGACGCGAGGGAGGTCATCAGGTTCGACCGGGTCCACCTCGGCTTCGCCGCGCAGACCGAGCGCGGGCTGGTCGTGCCCGTCGTGAGGGACGCGCACGTGCGCGGCACGGAGGCGCTGAGCGCGGAGTTCGCCCGGCTCACCGAGGCTGCCCGGACCGGGGCACTCACGCCCGCCGATCTCACCGGCGGCACCTTCACGCTGAACAACTACGGGGTGTTCGGCGTCGACGGTTCCACGCCGATCATCAACCACCCCGAGGCGGCCATGCTCGGGGTCGGCCGTATCGTCCCCAAACCCTGGGTGCACGAGGGCGAGTTGGCGGTACGGCAGGTCGTCCAGCTCTCGCTCACCTTCGACCACCGGGTGTGCGACGGCGGCACAGCGGGCGGTTTCCTGCGGTATGTGGCGGACTGTGTGGAACAGCCGGCAGTACTGCTGCGCAACCTGTGATCACGGCGGCGCGGGCGAGTTCCCTGTGATCAGGGCGGGACGCATACTCGGGGGGTGACCGCGTACGAGCCCTCCGACGCCCCCGGCGCTGCCACCGGCTCCGCGCGGAGTGCGGGCGGCTCCGCCTCGGGTGCCGCTGTCGCCGTGCTCGGTCCGTCCGGTGCCGACCCCGACGCGCTGCCCGGTGCCGACCCCGACATCCCGCCCGAAACCTCCCCCGACATCCCTCACGACGCCATCGTCCTCGCCGGAGGCGCCGCCCGGCGGCTCGGCGGTGTCGACAAGCCCGGCCTGCGCGTGGGCGGCCGCGCCCTGCTCGACCGGGTGCTCGGCGCCTGTGCCGACGCCGGGACCACGGTCGTCGTGGCCGACCCGAGGCCCACCGCCCGGACGGTGCGCTGGGCGCGTGAGGAACCGCCCGGCGCGGGTCCGGTCGCCGCGCTCGACGCCGGCCTGCGGCACACCACCGCCGAGGTCGTCGTGGTCCTCTCGGCCGACCTCCCGTTTCTCGAAGTGGCCACCGTGCGGCGGCTGTTGACCGTCCTGTGGAGCAGCGGCGCGGAAGGGGTGCTGCTCACCGACGCCGACGGGCGGGACCAGCCGCTGGTGGGCGCGTACCGCGCGTCGGCGCTCCGCCGAGAGCTGACCGCACTCACCACCGAGCACGGCGGCCTCACCGGGCTGCCCCTGCGCCGGCTGACCGGCGCGCTCGAACTCACCCGCGTCCCCGACCGCGTCGCGTCCTTCGACTGCGACACCTGGGACGACCTCGCCACCGCCAGGGCACGCATCAGGGAGCATGGGCACGTGTTGGATGAATGGATTTCCGCAGTCAAGGACGAACTGGGCATCGACCTGGACGTCGACACCGGCATCCTGCTCGACCTCGCCCGCGACGCCGCCCACGGAGTGGCCAGGCCCGCCGCACCGCTGACCACCTTCCTGGTCGGTTACGCGGCGGCGCAGGGCAAGGGCGGCCCGGAGGCGGTCGCCGAGGCGGCCCGCAAGGCCGTGGCCCTCGCGCTGCGCTGGGCCGACGAGGACACCCCGGAAGCCCCGTCCGACGCCAAGGCCGACACAAAGGCCGATGCCCCGTCCGACGCCGCATCCGCTGCCAAGGCCGACGCCGACGCCCCCGCGTCCGCCCCCGGTCCGGACACCGCCGGATGACCGCGCGCGGTATTCACGCCGGCGAGCACGCCCAGGACGCCGAGGATCTCGACGTCGAGGAGGTCCTCGCCCTCGTGAACGAAGGCAGCACCGGCTCCGGCGACCCCGCCCTGCCCTCACCGCAGGGCACACCTCAGACCCCCGGGACCCTTCGCAAGCCCGACACCGACCAGCACAAGGCCACCCCCTGGCCCGAGGCCCGCGCCATCGCCGGCCGCGCCGCCCGCACCGGCACCCGCCGCGCCCCCGTCTCCGTGACCCTCGACTCCGCGCTCGGCCTGGTCCTGGCCGCGCCGCTCGTCGCCCTGAGCGACCTGCCCTCGTTCGACACCTCGGCGATGGACGGCTGGGCGGTCGCGGGCCCCGGCCCCTGGGCCGTACGGGAGGACGGGGTGCTCGCCGGGCACGCGGAGTCGGAGCCGCTCAGCGACGGCGAGGCCGTGCGGATCGCGACCGGTGCCCGGGTCCCCGCCGACGCCACCGCCGTCATCCGCAGCGAACACGGCCGCACCGACGACAAGGGCCGCCTCCATGCGGCCCGGGACGTCGGGCACGGTCAGGACATCCGCCCGCGCGGCCAGGAGTGCCGCAGCGGCGACCAACTGCTGCCCGGCGGCACCCTGGTGACCCCGGCGGTGCTCGGCCTCGCCGCGGCCGCCGGGTACGACACGCTCACCGTCGTACCCCGCCCCCGGGTCGAAGTCCTCATCCTGGGCGACGAGTTGCTGACCGAGGGATTGCCCCGGGACGGGTTCATCCGGGACGCCCTCGGCCCGATGCTGCCGTCCTGGCTGCGCGCGCTCGGCGCCGAGGTCACCGCCGTCCGCCGCCTCCGCGACGACGAGAAAGTCCTGCACAAGGCCATCACGGGCAGCACCGCCGACCTCATCGTCACCACCGGCGGCACCGCCTCCGGCCCGGTCGACCACGTCCATCCCACCCTGCGCCGTATCGGCGCCGAGCTCCTCGTGGACGGCGTCAAGGTCCGCCCCGGCCACCCCATGCTGCTGGCCCGCCTCAAGGACGACCAGCACCTCGTCGGCCTGCCCGGCAACCCACTTGCCGCGATCTCCGGCCTGCTCACCCTCGCCGAACCGCTGCTGCGGACCCTGTCGGAACACCCCGCCCCGGAGCCGTACGCGCTGCCCCTCCAGGACGCGGTGCACGGGCATCCGTACGACACCCGGCTCATCCCCGCCGTGCTGCGCGGCGACTCTGCCGTGCCGCTGCACTACAACGGCCCGGCCATGCTGCGCGGGATCGCGGGCGCCGACGCGCTCGCGGTCGTACCGCCGGGTGGTGCGCGGCAGGGGCAGCAGGCGGAGCTCATCGATCTGCCCTGGGCGGCCGCCGGGATCGGGGTGTGTTTCACGTGAAACAATCGGGCCATGATGCGATCGCCCGCCAGGCGGACGAACATCTCGTGACCCATCGGGTGGAACTCCCGAGGAAAGTGGTCGAGCACCCCTTCCAGCAGGTCGCGAAGCGGCTCTCCATCGCGCTGTTCCTGCTCGTCGCGACCGCGTTGATCGTCTATGCCGATCACGAGGGCTACAACGACAACTCGGACGGCTCGGTCGACTTCCTCGACGCCTTCTACTACGCGACGGTCACCCTCTCGACCACCGGCTACGGCGACATCACCCCGGTCAGCGACGGCGCCCGGCTCACCAACATCCTTGTCGTCACGCCGCTACGCGTGTTCTTCCTGATCGTCCTCGTCGGCACCACCCTTGAGGTCCTCACCGAACGCACCCGGGAGGAATGGCGCTTGAACCGCTGGAGGTCCACCTTGCGGGATCACACCGTCGTCATCGGTTTCGGGACGAAGGGGCGGTCCGCGATCCAGACCGTGTGCGCGACCGGGCTGAAGAAGGAACAGGTCGTCGTGGTCGACCCCAGCGGCAAGGCGATCGAGGCGGCGAGCAGCGAGGGATACGTCGGTGTCGTCGGGGACGCCACCCGCAGCGAGGTCCTGAAGCGTGCCGAGGTGCACAAGGCCCGGCAGATCATCATCGCCACCCAGCGCGACGACACGGCCGTGCTGGTGACCCTCACGGCCCGGCAGCTCAACCGCGGCGCGAAGATCGTCGCCGCGGTCCGCGAGGAGGAGAACGCGCCGCTGCTCAAGCAGTCCGGCGCCGACGCCGTCATCACCAGCGCCAGCGCGGCCGGCCGCCTCCTCGGCCTGTCCGTGCTCAGCCCCGCCGCCGGCATGGTCATGGAGGACCTCATCCAGCAGGGCAGCGGCCTCGACATGACCGAACGCCCGGTCATAAAGGCCGAGGTCGGCAAGTCGCCGCGTGACACGGACGACCTGGTGGTGAGCGTCGTCCGCGGACACCGGGTGCTCGGCTACGACGATCCGGCCATCGGGACGCTTCAACTGACCGACCGGCTCATCACCATCGTGCGGGTCTCGCCGGGTTCGCAGATTGCGCCGGACACCCGGCCGTTGCCGCAGTGACCCACCTTCGCGTGTAGTCGCCGTGACCCGCCTTCGGTGGTCGGTCGTATGACGAGGAGTAGCGTCGGGCTCATGCATGCGATCACGATTTCCGAACCTGGTGGGCCCGAGGCGCTGGTGTGGGGCGAGGTCCCCGATCCGGTCGCCGGTGAGGGCGAGGTACTGGTCGAGGTGGTGGCCAGCGCGGTCAACCGGGCCGACATCATGCAGCGCCAGGGCTTCTACAACCCGCCGCCCGGCGCCTCCCCCTACCTCGGCCTCGAATGCTCCGGCCGGATCACCGAGATCGGCCCCGGGGTCTCCGGCTGGTCGGTCGGCGACGAGGTGTGTGCGCTGCTCGCGGGTGGCGGTTACGCCGAGAAGGTCGCCGTTCCGGCCGGGCAGCTGCTGCCGGTGCCCGCCGGCCTCGACCTGAAGCAGGCCGCGGCGCTGCCCGAGGTGGTCTGCACGGTCTGGTCGAACGTCTTCATGGTCGCCCACCTCCGCCCCACCGAGACGCTCCTCGTGCACGGCGGTTCCAGCGGCATCGGCACCATGGCGATCCAGCTCGCCAAGGCCGTCGGCGCGACGGTCGCCGTCACCGCCGGCAGCAAGGAAAAGCTCGACTACTGCGCCGAGTTGGGCGCCGACATCCTCATCAACTACCGCGAGCAGGACTTCGTCGCCGAGATCGAGCGGGCCACCGGCGGCGCGGGCGCCGACGTCATCCTCGACAACATGGGCGCCAAGTACCTGGACCGCAACGTCCAGGCCCTCGCCGTCAACGGACGGCTCGCGATCATCGGGATGCAGGGCGGCATCAAGGCCGAGCTGAACATCGCGGCCCTTCTCGGCAAGCGGGCCGCGATCAGCGCGACCTCGTTGCGGGCCCGCCCGCTCGGCGAGAAGGCGGCCATCGTCGCCGCCGTACGCGAACACGTGTGGCCGTTGATCGAGGGCGGTCGCATCCGGCCGGTCGTCGACCGGGAACTGCCGATGAGCGAGGCCGGGACCGCGCACCAGGTGCTGGAGGACAGCGGGCACATCGGAAAGGTGCTGCTCGTCGCGCCGTAGACCCGGCAGCTCCTAGCTACGGCGCACCCGGAGGGCGATGAAGGCGAGGCCCAGGCCGAGCCCGATGAGGATCAGGCCGCTGCCCAGCGGCAGGATCCGCAGCACGGGCTCGGTGGGGTCCTCGGCGTGGGTGACGGTGTGGTGCAGGGGCTGGAGGGGCGGGGAGGTCGGCACGGGGTCGGCCTCCTGAGCGGACGGGGAGTCGGCGGGCGTAGGGCTGCCGGGGTTGTCCGACTGGCTCCCGTCGTCGTCACCGTCCGCTGTCGGCCCAGCTGTGTCATCGCCCTCGCCCGCATCTCCGCCTTCGTCCTCGTCGGTGGTCGGCTCCGCGGCGGTACGTCCCGGCCGTTCCCGCCCTTCGCCCGCGAGGTTTCCGGCCCTGGAGGGATCGGGGGAGGCATGGGCGGCGTCGGGACCCGCAGCAGGTCTCAAGGCGGACGCGGAGGCGGAGTCGGCAGCGGAAGCCGTAGCCGAGGCGAATGGGGATGCGGGCCCTGCGACCGCGACCCGACCACCCCCGGCACCACCGGCGCCCGCACCGCTCCCCGCCTCCACCCCGCGCGCCGGAACAGCCTCGTACGCCAGAACAGCCCCGTACGCCGGAGCACCCCCGCACGGATTCACCATCGCGCCCGTGCCCAGCACGAGCAGCAGTCCGGTTGTACGCAGCCATGGAGTCACGTCCGTGACCCCCTCCCGAGCCGAGGCGGCAAGATCGACGCACTCAGCGTCACACCGGGTGGACGCTCCGGCACTCCGGGTTCGGCCAACCGGAAACGGTGGATCACCCTTCGAGGGGGGCACCCAGGTGGTGAGGTGTACGAGTGCGAGAGAATGGCGGCATGGAGATGCCGAGGAACGAAAGGTCACCGGAGAAGCCTCAGATCCTGGTCGTGGGACAGGACGGGATGGCGCTCGGTGGCACCGGGGACGAGGACTCCCGCGAGATCCCGGTGACGGAGATGGTGGAACAGCCGGCCAAGGTCATGCGGATCGGCAGCATGATCAAGCAGCTTCTCGAGGAGGTGCGTGCGGCTCCCCTCGACGAAGCCAGCCGGGCTCGGCTCAAGCAGATCCACCGCAGCTCCGTGAAGGAGCTGGAGGACGGTCTGGCGCCCGAGCTGGTGGAGGAGCTGGAGCGGCTGTCGCTGCCGTTCACGGACGACGTGACGCCGAGCGACGCGGAACTGCGCATCTCGCAGGCCCAGTTGGTGGGCTGGCTGGAGGGGCTCTTCCACGGGATCCAGACCACGCTGTTCGCCCAGCAGATGGCCGCACGGGCACAGCTGGAGCAGATGCGCCGGGCCCTGCCGCCGGGCGTCGGCGACGGCGCCGAGGAGGGGCAGCCGGGCGGCGGCCGCGTGGGCGGCCCCTACCTGTAGGAACCCCGACCCGCACACGAGTCCGTACCGACACGACGACAAAGGGCCCGGCAGCCGATGCTGCCGGGCCCTTCCACATCACCAGGGAGTGCTCTCCGACGTCAGGACGGGTTGCCCGTCGACACGTTCAGCTGGATCTGGGGCATGTTCTTGGGGTCCACGTCCGTGCCGGCCGCCGGGAACTGCTCCATGACCGTGCCCTGTCCGTAGGTGTTCTCGTCCTCGGACCTGACCTTCACCTTCCAGCCCGCGGCCTGCAGGCAGGACTTGACCGAGCTGATGTATTTGAACTGGAAGTCCGGGATCTGGATCTTGGCGGGGTCGTTGTACGACTCCTGGGGCTCCTTGCAGGCGGTCGTCGCGATCGTCTTCGTCTGGTCGCCGTCGCGGTGCCCCTCGACCGCGGTCACCGAGGTGCTCGCGCTCGCGCTGCTGTCGCTGCCCTTCGCGTCGTCATCGCCGCCGTTGTTCATCGACAGGGCGACGATCAGCGCGCCGACCGCGACGACGGCGACGACCGCGGAGCCGATGATCACCGGCTTGTTGTTCTTCCCGCCGCCTCCCCCGGAAGCCGGCGTCGGATGCTGCGGGGTCAGGTTGTACGGCGGCGGGGTCGAGATGCCCTGCTGCCCGAACCCGACCGAGGGCTGCGGCTGGTAGCCCGCCTGCTGCGGATAGCCGTAGGCCGGGGCGGGCGCGGGCGTGCCGCCGTAGGGGTTCGGCTGGTACGGCGTGTGTACGGGGCCGGTGGGGGCCGGGGTCGCCTGGTCGACCGGCGGGAAGACCGCGGAGCCGACGCCCGCGCCGCTCTGCGAGGGCGTGCCCGGCACGATGCTCGGGGCCGCCGCGTGCAGCGAGGCCGCGACCCGCAGGCACTCGTCGCGCATGGTCTCGGCGCTGGGGAAACGCTCGTTCGGGTTCTTCTTCAGCGCGCGGGCGATCAGCGCGTCCACGGCCGGCGGCAGCGAACGGTTGATCGAGGAGGGCGCGACCGGCTCCTCCTGCACATGCGCGTACGCGATGGCCAGCGGCGAGTCCGCGTCGAACGGCAGCCGCCCGGTGACCAGTTGGAACAGCATGATGCCGACCGAGTACAGGTCGGAGCGGGCGTCCACGCCCCGGCCGAGCGCCTGCTCCGGCGAGAGGTACTGCGGGGTGCCGACGACCATGCCGGTCTGTGTCATCGAGGTGACACCGGACTGCATGGCACGCGCGATGCCGAAGTCCATGACCTTGACGACCCCGCGCTTGGTCATCATCACGTTGCCCGGCTTGATGTCCCGGTGGACCAGGCCCATCTCGTGGCTGATGTCGAGGGCGGCCAGCACGTCCGCGGTGATCTTCAGTGCCTTGTCGGTGGGCATCGCGCCGAACTGCCGTACGTCCTCGTCGAGTACGGAGCCGAGCGGGCGGCCCTCGACGTACTCCATGACGATGTACGGCATCGTCGTGCCGTCGAGGGCGTCCTCGCCGGTGTCGAAGACCGAGACGATGTTGGTGTGGGTGAGCTTGGCCACGGCCTGGGCCTCGCGGCGGAAGCGCTCGCGGAAGGCCTGTTCCCGGCCGAGTTCGGTGTGCAGTGTCTTGATCGCGACCTGGCGGTCGAGCACCGAGTCGTACGCCAGGTGCACCGAGGCCATGCCGCCCTCGCCGAGCAGGTCGCGCAGTTGGTAGCGGCCACCTGCGAGCGCGCGCCCCGCATACCGGCCCTGTGCGCCGTCCTGGCTCATGTCCCGTGTCCCCCATCGGCGCCGGCTCAGTGATCGAATGCGTCATTCCCGGCCAAGTCTGCCGGAGGGCACTGACACGTCAAGCGCGGTGCCCGATCCGTGACCGTACGCGAAAGAAGAGTCGTGGAAGCGTTACAGGTGCTGTACCGGCGGTACACAGAATTTGCACGACGGCCCGTGATACCGATTTGATGGCCGGTCCGTCTCCGGACGATTCCGGCACTGATCCCGGAACGGCGGCTTGCGCCGAGCCTGTAGCGTGGCCGACGGAGACCGTAACAACACCGCGCGCACCGCGGGCAGAAACGACGGCGAGGACTGATGGCACAGCAGCACGCTCAGGGCCCGTCCGACCCCGAGGCGGCTGGCGGCGGAATGTCGGACGCACCGGAGCTGTGGGGTAACGGCGGACTGGTCGGCGACGGCCGGTACCGGCTCACCCACAGACTGGGCCGGGGCGGTATGGCCGAGGTTTTCGCGGCCGAGGACGTACGGCTCGGACGCACGGTCGCGGTCAAGCTGCTCCGTTCCGACCTGGCCGAGGACCCGACCTCGAAGGCCCGCTTCACACGCGAGGCCCAGTCGGTGGCCGGCCTCAACCACCACGCGATCGTCGCCGTGTACGACTCCGGCGAGGACTACGTGGGCGGCATGTCGGTGCCGTACATCGTCATGGAGATCGTCGAGGGCCGCACGATCCGCGACCTCCTCCTCAACGCCGAGGCGCCCGGGCCCGAGCAGGCCCTGATCATCGTCTCCGGGGTGCTTGAGGCGCTCGCCTACTCGCACCAGCACGGCATCGTGCACCGCGACATCAAGCCCGCGAACGTGATCATCACGCACAACGGCGCCGTCAAGGTCATGGACTTCGGCATCGCGCGTGCCCTGCACGGGGCGTCCACGACGATGACGCAGACCGGCATGGTCATGGGCACGCCCCAGTACCTCTCCCCGGAGCAGGCGCTCGGCAAGGCCGTCGACCACCGCTCCGACCTGTACGCGACGGGCTGCCTCCTCTACGAACTCCTCGCGCTGCGGCCCCCGTTCACCGGCGAGACACCCCTGTCGGTGGTCTACCAGCACGTCCAGGACATCCCGGTCCCGCCGTCCCACACCTCGAACGGCGTCTGCCCGCCGGAGCTCGACGGCCTCGTCATGCGCTCCCTCGCCAAGGACCCGGACGACCGTTTCCAGACGGCCGAGGAGATGCGCGGACTCGTCCAGTACGGGCTCCAGATGCTCTACGACCAGGGCGGCCACACCGGCACCTGGAACACCGGGCCCGTGACTGTCGCGAACGGGCAGGGCACCCCTCCGGGGGGCTTCGCCGGTACGACCGTGATGCCCCAGGGCGACTCCTCCGGCACCACGCAGATCCCGCAGCCGATCCTGCCGGGCGGTTACGGCAACGGCGACGACGGCGGTTTCGAGGGGCACGGCAACCACGGCAACGGCCGCGGCAAGCTGTGGATCCTCGCCGTGCTCGCGGTGATCGCCATCGCGGCGGGTGTGGCGCTGGCGCTCAACACCACCGGCAACGGCAGCGGCGGTTCGGGCACCACCCAGTCGCCGACCACCTCGCAGTCCGCGACCGACGACACGGCCACCGAGACGCCGAGCGACGACACGACCGCCTCGCCGTCCGACACGGACACGGACGACAGCGGCACGAGCTCCGGTTCGCAGTACACGCCGACGCCGACGCCGTCGTACACCCCGACCGAGACGGCCACCGAGCGGCCTTCGAGCACCCCGTCCGCGACGGCCTCCGAGGAGCCGTCGGACACCCCGACCGAGACGACCTCGGCGGACCCGACGGACACGGGCGGCACCGGTGACGACGGGGGTGACGACGGCGGCACCGTCGCGGGCGCCCTGGGCAGCGGCTGACCCGCCCTGGATCACCGGCACTGAAGCACTCACGCGCGCGTGCACCCCGTAAACAGGGGTCCACGCGCGCGTGCCGTTTATCGGTGTCCCGGTATTCCGGTGCCTGTCTCTAGGGGGAGCCCTCCGCGAACGCCTCGCACACCGCGTCGTACTCCCGCGTCCACCACACGGCGAGCGCCGACGCGGCCGGGAACTGGGGGTCCGCGCGGGTGTCGCCGCGTTCGTAGTGCCAGCGCAGCATCCAGAAGTCGTTGAGCCGCTCCCACCACACCCGGTGCACCGCGGCGGCGAGTTCGGAGGGCGTGGCGCGCGCGGAACGCCGGTACGCGTGGGCGTACGCCCGCACCTTGGGCAGGTCCAAGGCTCCGTCAGGCCGTACGAAGAAGATCGCGGCGGCGCGTACGGCCTCCTCCGCGCGGGGCTGGACGCCGAGCCGGTCCCAGTCGACGATCGCGGCGGGGGCGTCGCCCTTGTAGAGCAGGTTGAACGGGTGGAAGTCCCCGTGCGTCCACCCCACGGAGGCACCGCGCGGCGGGCGTCGGTCCGCGTGCCGTTCCAGCAGCTCCCGGCGTTCCAGCAGCCGGTGGCGGGCCAGTTCGTCGAAGGCGTCGGCGGGCCGGTGCCGGCGGACGTGCCCGAGGAGGTCGTCGATGAGGGCGAAGGTGTCGGCGGGGTCGGCTCCCGGCGCGCACTCCTCCCGGCGCCCCGGCATGACCCGCTCCAGGCTCGCGTGGACGACCCCCAGGAGCGCGCCGAGGCGCCCGCACTGGACGGTGGTCAACTGGCCGCCGTGGCGGTGCCTGCCGTCGATCCAGGGGTGCAGGGCGTAGGCGTGACCGCCGACGACGGCGACCGTACGGCCGTCGCGGGCGGGCAGCGGGGGTGCCACGGGGACGCCGAGGTCGGCCAGCCGCCGGGTCGCGGTGTGCTGGCGGGCGATCGCCGCCGGGTCCGCGGTCTCGGGGTCGAAGTGGTGCTTGAGGAAGTAGCGGCCCTGGGTCGTGCGGAGCCGGTAGCCGCGGTTCAGCAGGCCCTGCTCGACGGGTTCGCAGGTGACGGCGGACCCGGCGGCGTACTGGCGGAGGAGGGCGCCCAGCGGGGGCGCGTGGGGCACGGGGGGTGGTACACGTAAGGGCGGCACGCGGCCGATGCTAGGGCACGGGACGGGCCCGTGAGCTGCTGTTTGTCACAGAAAGTCACCGATCGGTCCGTGGTGGTCGCTTTCGGTCACAGGGTGGGCCCGAAGTGGCGTTCCAGGCCGCCGTCCGTCGTGTGCACGGTGCTCAACTGCGGCTCGATGCGCAGATAGACCGGCTCGTACGGCTCACCGTCCACCGTGCCCGGAGCGGGGCCGAAACGTTCGACCTGGTCGGCCGTCGGATCGTAGCTCTCGCACGCGCCCACGACCTGCACGGACCACAGGCCCTCGCCCGCCCCGGCCGAGCCCAGATTGTCGGCCCCGTAGGCGACGACGCTGCCCACGCACGCGTGGTGGTAGCCGTGGCTCCTGGGCATACGCAGCAGCAGCCGCCCGTCCTGGACGATGTGGCTGGCGAAGGCCAGGAAGGGCAGCGCCCGCAGAGTGGTGGCGACCCGGCCGTGGTCGGTGCGCGCGAGCAGATCGACGGCGAGCTGTTCGTCGCCGGGCTGTGCGTCGAGGGGCATAGGAACACTGTCGGCCGGACCGCATGCCCAGGGGAGGGGTCTTTGGTCCCTAATGACGCTGCTGCTCGACCTGTTTCTGTGCTTGTTTCCGCGCCACATAGGCCGCCGCCTGCGAGCGCCGCTCCATACCGAGTTTGGAAAGCAGACTCGACACGTAGTTCTTGATGGTCTTCTCCGCGAGGTGCAGCCGCTCGCCGATCCCCCGGTTGGTGAGCCCCTCCCCGATCAGATCGAGGATCCTGCGCTCCTGGTCGGTGAGGGAGTCGAACTTCTCGTCCTGCTGCGGGCCGCCGTTGCGCAGCCGCTCCAGCACCCGGGCGGTCGCCACCGGGTCCAGCAGCGACTTGCCGGCCGCCACGTCCCGTACGGCGGACAGCAGTTCGGCGCCCCGGATGGCCTTCAGGACATACCCGGAGGCACCCGCCATGATCGCGTCGAATAGAGCCTCGTCGTCCGAGAAGGAGGTCAGCATCAGACACTTCACGGAGTCGTCCAGGGCGCGGATCTCACGGCACACCTCGACCCCGCTGCCGTCCGGGAGCCGTACGTCCAGAATCGCCACATCGGGGTGCGTGGCCGGAATCCGCGCCAGCGCCTCGGCCGCCGTACCGGCCTCGCCGACCACCTCGATGTCGTCCTCGACCGAGAGCATCTCGTGGACGCCACGCCGGACCACTTCATGGTCGTCGAGGAGAAATACGCTGATTTTTCCGTCTCCGGGCACGCGGTAAGTCTCACATACGGGCTCTTCCCGTGCCCGAGGTGAGCGGGATAACGTGCCGTTGTTCCGGCCCCCTGCAAGGCTGTGACCAGGACTTGTTCCCGACTTTCGCGATTTACTTGGAAATCCAAGCAAAATCGCAGGTCAGGAGGGGTTTCACAGAATTGTGGAGCACTGGGTAACGTGCCTGTTGCAGGGCGCTCGCCGGGGCACCTGTCACGCCTGTTCCCGACGAACCGCACCCACCCTGTGCGTCCGTGGGGCGCAGGTGAGCCGCACTGGCACCCGGCGAACCCGGGGAGCCGGACCGACGGAGGAGCACACGTGACCGTGGAGAGCACTGCCCCGCGCAAGCCGCGACGCAGCGCCGGAAGCAAGGCCAAGGGCGCCGACCCGGACCTCGTCCAGCTGCTGACGCCCGAGGGCAAGCGAGTCAAGAACAGCAAGACCGCCCCGTACGACAAGTACGTCGCCGGCATCACCTCCGAAGAGCTCCGCGGCCTGTACCGCGACATGGTGCTCACGCGCCGCTTCGACGCCGAGGCCACCGCCCTGCAGCGCCAGGGCGAGCTGGGCCTGTGGGCCTCGCTGCTCGGCCAGGAGGCGGCCCAGATCGGCTCCGGGCGGGCCACCCGCGAGGACGATTACGTCTTCCCGACCTACCGCGAGCACGGCGTCGCCTGGTGCCGCGGGGTCGACCCGACCAACCTGCTGGGCATGTTCCGGGGCGTCAACCACGGCGGCTGGGACCCGAACACCAACAACTTCCACCTGTACACGATCGTCATCGGCTCCCAGACGCTGCACGCCACGGGCTACGCGATGGGCGTGACCATGGACGGCGCCGACAGCGCCGTGATCGCGTACTTCGGGGACGGCGCCTCCAGCCAGGGCGACGTCGCCGAGTCGTTCACCTTCTCCGCGGTCTACAACGCCCCGGTCGTGTTCTTCTGCCAGAACAACCAGTGGGCCATCTCCGAGCCCACTGAGAAGCAGACCCGCGTCCCGCTCTACCAGCGCGCACAGGGCTACGGCTTCCCGGGCGTCCGCGTCGACGGCAACGACGTCCTGGCCTGTCTCGCCGTCACCAAGTGGGCGCTGGAGCGGGCCCGCAACGGCGAGGGCCCGACGCTCGTCGAGGCGTACACCTACCGCATGGGCGCGCACACCACCTCCGACGACCCGACCAAGTACCGGGCCGATGAGGAGCGCGAGTCGTGGGAGGCGAAGGACCCGATCCTGCGCCTGCGCCGGTACCTGGAGGCCGCAAACCACGCGAATGAGGGATTTTTCGCGGAACTGGAGACGGAGAGCGAGGCGTTGGGCAGGCGAGTGCGCGAAGCGGTCCGTGCCATGCCGGACCCGGACCGGTTCGCCATCTTCGAGCACGTGTACGCGGACGGGCACGCGCTCGTCGACGAGGAGAGGGCCCAGTTCGCCGCCTACCAGGCGTCGTTCGCGGACGAAGAGGGGGGTAAGTGACATGGCGGCACAGACTGCGACACAGACCGCGACAACCAAGAACCTGCCGCTGGCCAAGGCGATCAACGAATCGCTGCGCGCCGCTCTGGAGTCCGACCCCAAGGTCCTCATCATGGGCGAGGACGTCGGCAAGCTCGGCGGCGTCTTCCGCGTCACGGACGGCCTCCAGAAGGACTTCGGCGAGCGCAGGGTGGTCGACACCCCGCTCGCGGAGTCGGGCATCGTAGGCGCCGCCATCGGCCTCGCCCTCCGCGGCTACCGCCCGGTCGTGGAGATCCAGTTCGACGGCTTCGTCTTCCCGGCCTACGACCAGATCGTCACCCAGCTCGCCAAGATGCACGCCCGCTCCCTCGGCAAGGTCAAGCTCCCGGTCGTCATCCGTATCCCCTACGGCGGCGGCATCGGCGCGGTGGAACACCACTCGGAGTCCCCCGAGGCCCTGTTCGCGCACGTGCCGGGCCTGAAGATCGTCAGCCCGTCGAACTCGTCGGACGCCTACTGGATGATGCAGCAGGCCATCCAGAGCGACGACCCGGTGATCTTCTTCGAGCCGAAACGCCGCTACTGGGACAAGGGCGAGGTCGCTGTGCTCAATAGCGGCTCCGCCGCGGGCGAGTCGATCCCCGCCCCCCTCCACAAGGCCCGCGTGGTCCGCGAGGGCACGGACCTCACCCTCGCCGCCTACGGCCCGATGGTGAAGCTCTGCCAGGAGGTCGCCGACGCGGCCGCCGAGGAGGGCAGGTCGCTGGAGATCCTGGACCTGCGCTCGGTGTCCCCGCTGGACTTCGACGCGATCCAGACCTCGGTGGAGAAGACCCGCCGCCTGGTCGTGGTCCACGAGGCACCGGTGTTCTTCGGCTCCGGCGCCGAGATCGCGGCCCGCATCACGGAGCGCTGCTTCTACCACCTGGAGGCCCCGGTGTTGCGCGTGGGCGGCTATCACGCCCCCTACCCGCCGGCCCGCCTGGAGGAGGAGTACCTGCCGAGCCTGGACCGGGTGCTCGACGCCGTCGACCGCGCTCTGGCGTACTGAGGAGAGGGGTCGTGACGACGATGACTGAAGTGGAAGCGTCCGTACGCGAGTTCAAGATGCCGGACGTGGGCGAGGGTCTCACCGAGGCCGAGATCCTCAAGTGGTACGTCCAGGTCGGCGACACCGTCACCGACGGCCAGGTCGTCTGCGAGGTGGAGACGGCGAAGGCGGCGGTGGAACTGCCCATCCCGTACGACGGGGTGGTGCGTGAGTTGAGGTTCCCCGAGGGGACGACGGTGGACGTGGGCACGTCCATCATCGCGGTGGATGTGTCGGGGGGCGGCGCCGCTCCCGCGGAGACCCCGGCCGAGGCTGTGACTGAGGCTGCCGTCGAGCCCCCGGCGCAGGAGGCGAAGCCGGCGGCTCCGGCCCGTACGCCGGTCCTGGTGGGCTATGGCGTCTCCACGTCCGCCACGAAGCGCCGCCCCCGCAAGGGCGTGGAGATCCCGGCGCAGGAGGTGGTGTCGGCGACGGCGGCGGTCCAGACGGAGCTGAACGGCCACGCGACAGCCGCGGTTGTGGAATCCCGCCCCCTCGCCAAGCCGCCGGTGCGGAAGCTGGCGAAGGACCTGGGGGTCGACCTGGCGACGGTGACGCCGTCGGGCCCGGACGGCGTGATCACGCGCGAGGACGTGCACGCGGCGGTGGCTCCGGCGCGGGCGCAGGCGCAGGTGTCCGAGCGGGTCGCGCCTTCGGCGCCTTCCGTGCCGTCTCTGCCTTCCGCGACGTACGACTCGACCCGGGAGACTCGTGTCCCGGTGAAGGGCGTCCGTAAGGCGACGGCGGCGGCGATGGTCGGTTCGGCGTTCACGGCGCCGCATGTCACGGAGTTCGTGACGGTGGACGTGACGCGGACGATGAAGCTGGTGGAGGAGCTCAAGCAGGACAAGGAGATGCAGGGCCTACGGGTGAACCCGTTGCTCCTGATCGCCAAGGCCCTGCTGGTGGCCATCAAGCGGAACCCGGACATCAACGCGTCCTGGGACGAGGCCGCGCAGGAGATCGTCCTCAAGCACTACGTCAACCTCGGCATCGCGGCGGCGACCCCGCGCGGCCTGATCGTGCCGAACATCAAGGACGCCCACGCGAAGACGTTGCCGCAACTGGCGGAGTCGCTGGGCGAGTTGGTGTCGACGGCCAGGGACGGCAAGACGTCCCCGGCGGCGATGCAGGGCGGCACGGTCACCATCACCAACGTCGGCGTCTTCGGCATCGACACGGGTACGCCGATCCTCAACCCGGGCGAGTCCGCGATCCTCGCGGTCGGCACGATCAAGCTCCAACCCTGGGTCCACAAGGGCAAGGTGAAGCCGCGTCAGGTGACGACACTGGCGTTGTCCTTCGATCACCGGTTGGTGGACGGGGAGTTGGGGTCGAAGGTGCTGGCGGATGTGGCGGCGATTCTGGAGCAGCCGAAGCGGTTGATCACCTGGGGGTGACGGGGTTGGGAGGCTGCGGGTCCCGTTTCTTTCAGGGTCCGCAGCCCTTCCGTCCGTCAGTCAGTGGGCGTCAACGGGCATCGAAGGACCAGAAGACGCCGACCTCTTCGGGGGAGACGACGACAACGCCGAAGTCTCCGTCGTAGGAACTCACCGGCATCCAACCGGTGACTCCGGTGGTGAGGTCGGGTGACGGTGAGGTCTGTGCGGCGCTGATGTTGGTGTAGCAGGAGACGTCGCGGTCTCCATACCGGCCGAGCAGGGTCCGGGCGTCGGCGGTCGCGTCCACCGCGGCGTCCTCGGGGCCGATCCGCTGCCACTCGTACGTCATGATCACCAGAAGGCGGGCGGCGGTCTCGATCGTGACCGGGTGCATTCGCCCGGCGAGCAGCTCCGGGGACAGGGGGAGGAACGGGAAGGGCAGGCCGTTGAGCTCCAGCTCCCCGTTCGTCCTGTCGTAGTCGAGGGTGATCCAGCCGCGCGGGTCGTCGACCGTCCGGTTCATCACGGCCAGCGCGTCGCTCTGCCAGTCGGCCCGCGTCCTCGGGCCGGTCGCCGCGAAGGCGTAGACGTCGTCGAGGAGGCGGAGGACGGCGGCTTCCCATGCGGGCTGGTTCACGGATTCGCCTTCCCTGGCGGTCTGTTCGTCGGCTGGATCAGTCCTCGCCGACCTGGATGAGTATGGCGAAGTGGTGGCCGTCGGTGCCGATGACGAACCCTTCGAAGGTGCAGCCCGCGATGTCGGCGCCGCCGCCCCCGTCAGCGCTGGACCACCACTCGGCGTCCGGCCCCATGAGCGCCACGACGTTGCTCGCCACGGCGTCGGCCCTGGTCCGCTCCATGAAGGCGTGGTCACGCCATACGAGGCAATGCGAGGCGAGACGGCCCATCAGGGTTGCGGCGGTCTCTCCGTCGACGGGCTCCAACGCCTCTTCGACCTGCTCGACGGGAGTGGGCTCGCCGGTGGCCAGTTCCTGTCAGTGTTTGCGATGCAACTGCCGTACGAGAGTGTGCACTTCGGCGGCGAGGATCCCGTTGGGGATCAGCCTCTACGGATCGGGTCGCTACAGGTAGACGGGGAACGTGGCGTGGACGGCGAAGCCGTGTGGTCGGGCTTCGTCCCGCTTCAGGATCACGCGGGCTCCGCGGACGTCCACGAGGTCTCGCCCGGCCAGCATCATCGCCTGGAGCAGGACCCGGCCGACCGGTTCGGGGCGGGACGGCCAGGACGCCTCGATCGCCAGGCGGGGCGGGTGGACTGGGCGAGTCAGCGGTGGATTGATTGCTCGTTGGCGGTGACGGTCTGTTGGGTGGCCCAGTGGGCGGTTTCGCGGTCGGGGCAGGTGGCGGTGCGGGTCGGATGCGCGGTCATGAGCGCTCTCGCTGCATGTGTTCGTTGATGGTGTCGATGACTTCCTGAAGACGGCTGTGGGTGGCCCAGGAAAGTCGCGATTTCAGGGCATCCGGACCTGGAAAAAGGACGAGAGCGCGCTGTGCCTCCGTGGTGTAGGAAGCGGCACGTTCATAGCAGTAAGGGTGTTCGCTCGTCACTGAGGAGCGCACCGCATCTGCGAATTCCAGCTCCCCCTCGTCCATGAGGATTGCGTCGAGTCCGAACAGGCGAGGAAATGTCTGAACCGCGAAGCGATATTCTTTTTTGAACTCGTTGAGTTTCTTCGAGTTGGCCACCGATCAGGTGACGGTCCACGAAGCGCAACGAGCGAGGCCCCCGAGCTGTTGATCGAGATGTCTGACGTCTCAACCACGCTGCTCGGGGGCCTCGTTGGTCATCTGTCCTGCCGCACTCGACCTGCCCATGCGCTCGTGGAGTCGGTGACCCTGCTCGTCGTCACCCGTGAGCGGGACCGGCGCTGCAAGTTGCGCCCGTCCCGGCGCGCGATGGTGGCACTGGTGTACCTGCGCGAACACACCACCCTGGCGAAGATCGCTGCCGGGTTCGGAATCAGCGAGTCCACCGCCCACGCCTATACCAGCGCGGTCGTCCGCCTGCTCGCCGAACGCGCGCCGGGTCTGCCGAAGGTCCTGCGCGAAGCCGATGTGGACCTTGTCCTGCTGGACGGCACGCTCGCCGAGTGTGACCGGGCGGGCGACGGACGGGCCGACTACCCACACAAGCACCGCCGGCACAGGGTGAACGTGCAGGTGGACACCGATCCGGCGGCCGGCTGCTGTGGCTCTCACCCGCACTGCCGGGCCGCACGCACGACCTGACCGCTGCCCGCACCCACCAGATCATCCGCATCTGCGAACGCCAGGGTGTCCCCGTCCTGGCCGACCTCGCCTACCAGGACGGCGGCCTCTGGGTGACCACGGGCATCAAACGCAGGCCCCTGCAGGAACTCACCCTCACCGAGGAAACCCTCAACCGGGCCCTGGCCGCGGCACGGGCACCGGTTGAACGCGGCGTCGCACGCCTGAAATCCTGGCGCATCTTCCGCCGATCCCGATGCAGTCCATACCGCATGATGTCAATCGCCAAAGCTGTCCTCACCGGCGTTCCGTGAGCGTCTTTGTCAATTGCGAGGCTGAACATTTTGTGATCCGCCGGATGAGATTCGATGGCAGGGCTTCTCATTGCGCTACAGTCCCGGCGTCGACCCCGGCTCTCATTGCGGCACGGCGAGCAAAAAGGAAAATGTGCGATGGGCGGGAGGTGAATGCGCACCGAAATCACACCAGGTGACGATCAAGGACCTATCGCGTCAACCAAAACGGGGACGTCAACGCGCTGACTTAGGGGTGCGCCACCCTGTGACGGTGCCGACCACCGCGCCCGTCGCCACGCAAAACATGGCAGTGGCAAACGTCGTCACGCCGACTGTGTCGCCATCCAACCCACCGATGCTCAGCGCGATCCCGAGGACGATCGCGCAGGCGCCACCTGCTGCGCAGCCAAAGAGCAGTCCGCCTCCGAAGCCAAGGATGGCGCCGACAACACTCCTCGGCCTCGCAGGCTGCGCTTTCGGGGGCGAGGCGGCCTGTCGCACAGGCGTAGGTGAGACGGGGGCGGCCGGTCGAACCGGGGGCGGCGTGTAAGACGTGGCTGTCCACGGAACTCTCTCCAGCAACGTGGACACTGCGGCGAACGGCTTACCCGGGCCGACAGAGACGAGATAGCCAGCCGACACGTGGTGCAATGCTTGGGAGTGCTCGTGGACGGAGCGGCCGTTCGTGCCGGAATGGTTGTTCCAGGTCTCGGTGAACGAGAAGAAGCGTCCGTCGGTCGCGAGAACTAACTCGATGGTGCAGCGGAATTCTTCCCAATTGTTGAGACCGTGATATTCATCCTTCGTATGGTCTGCCATCTGCTTGACAAGCCAACCCTCGACCGTTGTGCCGTCGTCGGCCTTGTACGGACGGGGCCTGATGCCCTTTTCCACGAGCGTGCCCACCGTACGACGAGCCAGGTCGAGCAGTTCCTCGTAAGCGTCCATCGGGCCGCCGCTCTCCGAAGCCTCAGCCCTCGTCGCCGCAGCCCTGACAAGGAGTGCGAGGGACCTTCGTGGCGAAACATTTGCCGCACTTCACAGTTTCAGCCATGCCTACCGCCCAACTTCCTGCACGGGAGTCTTAAAATCCTGCCGAGCATAGCGCCGACAAGTGGAAACAAAGAAGAAAAACCTAGAGTTCAGCTTCAAATAGGCCTGCTAACTGTAGGTCCCGCGGCGCGCTGAGCACCAGCGGTGGGTGCTCAGCAACGACGGACTACGGGGCCGAATGTTCGCGATGAGCAGGGCTTTTCGCCAGTCCACTCGAACCGCCTCGAACGGCCTCGAACGACTGCGTGCCTGCCTCCGCAACGAGCCGCCTCGACAACGGGCATGCGCTCCATGAGGCAGGCTGTCCACCGCACTGAGCGTAGAAATCCTCCGCCGCTTCGCGCCCCTGACTAACGAGCTCGTGCGTGGTTGGCGTTGGTGTGTCGAGGATCGCGGTTTGTCTCAAGGTTCACTTTCGCGGATCGGCGGAGAGCGTGGCGGTCTGCTGGTGCGAGATGAGCCCGGCGACGGCTTGGATGATGTCGGTCATGTGCCCGTGGCGGCCGTGGAGCCGGGCGAGGGCCCGCCGGTTCTTGAGGTGCGCGATGCCGTGCCCGACCCGGATGCGGCGTGAGGAGTGGACTTTGCGCTGGCGCTCATGCATCTCCTCATGCCAGTCCGGGGCGTTCTTCTTGAACTTGCGGTGCGGTGGTGTCACTGCACGCCCGCCTGTCTGAGCGCCCAGTCCCTGGTAGCCGGCGTCGGCAGGAATCTCCATGGCCGGTCCGTTGGCCAGGAGCTTGACCAGGCCCAACTGCCGGGCATGAGTGATGTCCGCGCAGCTCGCCGGTTCGGCCGGGCTGCAGAACAGCAGCCGCCCGGCAGTGTCTGTGACGACCATGGACTTCACGGCGTTCTGCTTGTTCTTGCCGGAGATGAACTTCTTCCCGTTCTTGTGTCCGGCAGCCGGGCGGCGGACCCGGATCTCGGTGCCGTCGATGATTCCGGTCTACCCGCTTGCCGTGAGATGGTCGACAACTTTGGCGAGCGTACGCAGTCGGACGTCGGGGGCGACGGTGCAGCCGCGCATCGCCAACAGCGGCCGTATTTCACCGATTGCGCGCGTGATGGTGGAGCCGTCGACTCCGAACCAGCAGGCCGACACATCATGGGTGGCGCCATGGTGAAGGTGGACGAGGGTGGCTGACGGTCGGTCGATGAGGACCAGCTTGTGGTTCGCCCCGGTACCGACGGCGCGGCGACGGGGACGCGATGCGAGACCAGCCTGGTGTCGCTCGTGCCACAACGGGCCGATCTCGGCGACGAGTTCGGCGGTCACTCCGGGCGTCAGCCCCGTGATCCGCCGGCTTCGCATGA
Source organism: Streptomyces prunicolor (assembly GCF_045162825.1). Taxonomy (NCBI): domain Bacteria; kingdom Bacillati; phylum Actinomycetota; class Actinomycetes; order Kitasatosporales; family Streptomycetaceae; genus Streptomyces; species Streptomyces prunicolor. Next base: position 5,549,886 of record NZ_CP108676.1, read on the forward strand.
TTGCTGCACGTGTTTGGTGCCCACCACGCCAACCATGATCAACGATAGGACCTGCACAGACAAGGGAAAATCCCACAGGAGGGCGGCACATGACGAGTGGGCGCGAGGCGGGGACGGGCGGCGAGCGGTACTCGTGGGAGACGATCGGGGCATGGGCCGAGGACGGCGACGCGGAGCGGATCGGGGCGCTCGGTGAAGGTCTCGCCGTACAGCGGCGGGAGGCCCATGACCGGCTCCGCGCCCTCGACCGCGATCTCGGGCTCGTGCTCCGGGTCCTGGCGCTCACGCCCGGGAGACGGTTCCTGGAGCAGTTGTTGGCCCTGTTGGTCCGGGCGCGGGAGGCGTACGTCGGGGAGGAACGCAGTTCGCGTCGGATCGCCTCCCTGATAGCCGAGGCGCAGCCCTTGGACGACGCGTTGTACGTCCTCTGGGAGGGCGGCAGGGAACACGACGAACTGCGCGCCTGCCTCTTCCACGAGTTGCTGCTGCGCGGTGTGAACCCCGAGAGGCTGATGCCACGCCACACACCCCGCCCCGAGCCCTCATGGCACGACCTCGCGTGGCTGCCCGACCGGCTCGCGGACATGGAGTACGGCGCGGTCCCCAGCGGGGGCTGCGGAAGCGCCGACATTCCCTACGACGGCCTGGTGTCGCCGGTGTGGGTCGACGCGGCCGTCCGTCGCGCGGCCACGGGGCGTCAGCTGCACGAGTGGGCGTCGGCCGAACTGCTCCGGCTGATCGGTGAGCCGCCGCGAGTCGGAGGCTGGTGCAACTACGAGGCCCGTGTGTTCGTTTCGGACCGGTCGATCTCCCGCGCGGACGTGCCGGGAGTCGTGACGACACTGCCGATGGACTGTGTGCGGGGGCTTGCCGAGCACGACCGGTTCGAGGTGGAGGCGTACTCGCTCGACAAGGTCTGGGAAACGCTGTACGCGACCGCTGCGAACGGTGGGGTGTACCACTCCGGTGCGGGCGGCGCCCACGGGCGGCTGGCCGCGTGGCGATCCATCGCCGGGCTGTGCGGCGCGGGTGCCACCACGACGGCGGCGGCGGTCGAGCACCGGGCCCGTGCGTGTGTGTGGTTCCGGTTCGAGGCGGACTCCGAGTGGTTCTTCAACGAGATCTACGACTACGGCATCGCGGCCCTCACTCCTGACGGCCGTCACCTGGCAGTCCTCGCCGCGACGGACACCGACTGACGGGGGTGAGGTGTGGGGTGTCTACGGGAGGTTCAGCTCCGCCCAGACGGTCTTGCCCACGGTGAGCTGCTCCACGGCCCAACGGGCGGCCAGCGTACGGACGATGAGGAGGCCGCGGCCGAACTGGTCGTCGGGGGTGGAGGTTTGGGGGTACGGGAGCCGCTCGCCCCTCGGGTCGGTGACCGCGACGCGCAGGGCGTTGCCGGTGAGGGACGTCTCCACGCGGAACAGGCGGTCCCGGAGGCACCCGTGCAGTAAGGCGTTCGTGCACAACTCGCTTGCCAGTAGCGCCGCGTCGCCGGCGGAGTGGGGGTGCCCCCAGGTGGCGGTGAGGTGGGCGACGTGTCTGCGGGCGCGGGGGATGTTGATCGGGTACGGGGTGTAGGTGACGGCGTCGTAGTGGTCGTAGCGGCGGTGGTCGTGGGGGTTGGGGAGTCCGGGAGGACAGGAGTCGGTCACCGGGGCGCACCTCCTTGTGCGGTGTGGGGTCAGCGTGGCGCCTTCCGCCAACTGGTGTCGTTGAGTGGGCGGTTGAGTACTGAAGGTAGCGTCCCTGAGGGTGAGCCAGCAACAAGGTTGGACAGAAAGGTTGCTGTCCTCGGAGTTGTGGTTGATTACCTCGGGTCCCAGACTGGGGCGACTGACCGGGGAGGGAACGGGACATGGCAGGCAGGGACCCCAACCGAGGGAAGACGATCACCACCGTTCTGGGGCGTCGACTCGGCGGAGAGCTTCTGCGGATGCGGGAGGCGCGCGACCTGCGGCAGACGCATGCCGCCGAGGCGTTGACGGCGTCTGTCACCAAGGTCGCGAAGATCGAGCGCGGGCAAGTGCCGTTGCGTGACCCCGACGTGAGGGCGCTGTGCCATTTGTACGGTGAGAAGGACGAGGCGGTGATCGGGAAGCTGCTCGCTCTCGCGAAAGCGGACCGGGACCGGCGCAAGGTTCAGGGCTGGTGGAACCAGTACCCGCAGCTGAAGGAACAGATGGAGTATGTGGCTCTGGAAGACATCGCCACAGAACTCCGGATGTGGCAATTGACCTTCATTCCGGGCCTGTTGCAGACACCGGACTACGTTCGCGCCCTCGCGGTGGGCAACGGAACCTGGGAGAACCCCGACGAGATCGGGCCCTTCGTCGAAGCGAGGATCGCTCGTCAGGCGCGACTGACGGGCGAGCACCCCCTGCAACTCTGGGCAGTGCTGCACGAGGGGGTGTTGCGGCAGTTGGTCGGTGGACGGGACATCATGCGGGCCCAGTTGGACCATCTCCTCGGAGTGGCCCAGTCGCCCAACGTACGGGTCCAGGTGGTGCCGTACACCGCAGGCGCTCATCCCGGTATGACCAGTGCCTTCACCGTGGTCTCCTTCGCGGAACCAGGCGCCCTGGATCTTGTACAGGCGGATACTCTCTCGACGAAGGTCTGGCTGGAGAGCGAGGCTGACGCCGCGCGTCACAACGAAGTCTTCAGCCGCATCACGCGGTTGGCGCTGACGCAGCAAGGCTCCCTCAGTCTCATCGACAGTGTCCGTAAGGAGATGTAGGTCCCTTGTCCGAGTTCGAGTTCACCAAGTCCACGTACAGCAGCGGCGACGCGCACGGCGAGTGCGTCGAAGTCGCCCGCAACATCCCCACCACCATCGCCGTCCGCGACTCCAAGGAACCGAACGGCCCCCTGCTCCGGCTCACCCCCACCACCTGGTCCGCGTTCACAGCACACGTGGGTGCCGTCTAGCCCCGCCCCCGCTCCCACATCGGCGAGTGCGCTTCCCTCAGGTGCTCCGTGAACGCGTTGACGACGACCGGGAAGAAGTCGGTGAACCCTTCGCCCGCCGACCCCCCTCCCATCCCGCCCCCACCGAAGAACGCGTCCAACTGCTCCTCCGTGTGGAACACCGCGCGTGCCTCCGCGCACTCGGCGATCAGGCCCGGCAGCTGCCAGGGGCACCACGGGTGGGTGTCCGAGATGACCAGGTGGAGGCCCTCCTCCAACGTGGCGTCCTGCATGTCGTCGTCGACGGCGAGTCCGTCCTGGCCGAAGTAGTTCCGTAGGAACTGGTTCAACCGGGGGAAACGCAGGGCGAGTTCACGGGCGGTCAGGGGTGTTCCGAAGAGCGTTTCCCGGTCGAACGGTGCCTTCCAGCGCTCCACATACGCGGCCACCTCCCGGTAGACCTCGGGTGTGCGGGCCGCCGACTCGGCCCTCGGGAAGTTCGTGAGGGAAGGGTGTTCGCCGGCCGGGTCGTGTGCGAACAGGTCGGCTGCCAGGCGGAGTTGCGCCGCGATCTCGTACAGGTTCCGGCCGCTGTCCTCCCCTGCGTTCCACAGTCCCCGGATCACCGGGAACAGGTCCCGCCGCCACGCCTCGGCGTCGTCAGGGACGGGATTGCCGTAGTCCCTGTACTGGCTGAGCAGAGTTCGGGCGCCCTCCAGAGCGAAGTACTGCGCCAGCTCCCGGTCGTTCGCCGACATCGCCGACTCAACTCCTCACGTGGGGGTCGTAGCAGAAAGTCGTACGACAAGCCGCCGTACGACAAAGGGACCCGCCGCTGGCATGCGGCAGGTCCCTCGGAGTCAGTGCACAGACGTATGACTGATCGTCAGCCGAGCTTCGCGAAGCCGTAGTTGAGGAGCTTCGTCGCGTCCGTCGAGCGCTGGGCGACCGACGACGACGCGAGGACCGTGCCGATGACCGTCTTGCCGTTGCGGGTGGCGGCGAAGACGAGGCAGTACTTGGCCTCGGGGCCGGAGCCGGTCTTCACGCCGATCGCGCCGCTGTAGCTGCTGAGCAGGGTGTTCGTGTTGGTCCAGGCAGCCATCGTGCGGGTGCTGCCGGTCTTCGTGATCGTCTTCGCCTTGTACGACTTGGTCTTGACGACCGTCTTGAACGTGGCGTTCTTCATGACGTTGCTGGCGAGCTTCGTCAGGTCGCGCGGCGTCGAGTAGTTGTTGCCGTTGCCGATGCCGTCGAACGAGTCGAACTTCGTGTTCGTCAGCTTCAGCGTCTTGGCCTGCGCGTTCATCTTCGCGATGAACGACTTCACGCGCGCGGCCCGCGTCGAGCCGGAGCCGTACTTGTCGGCCAGCGCGTACGCCGCGTCGCAGCCCGACGGCAGCATCAGGCCGTAGAGGAGCTGGCGGACGGTGACCTTGTCGCCGACGATCAGGTGGGCCTGCGAGGCGTTCTTGGCGACCACGTAGTCGCTGTACGCCTTCTGGATGGTGACCTTCGCGTCGAGGTTGAGGTTCGACTGGGAGAGCACGACCTTGGCGGTCATGATCTTCGTGGTCGAGCCGGTGGACAGCTTGGTGTCCATCTTCTTGTTGAACAGCGTCGCGCCGTTGGCGTTGTTCATCACGAACCCGCCCTTGGCCACGATCGTGGGCGCCGTGACGGCCTGCGCGGGTGCCGCGGTCAGGGCGCCGGTCGCGAGCACGGCGCCTGCGGTCACGGTGACCGCGGCGGCTCTGCGGAAACGGCTGCCCTTGATGCCGGTAATGGCAGTAATCAACTGAGGTACCCCGAATACGTTGAATGCCCCTGAGGAGCGGCCCAGTTGGAGGGGGGAAAGAAAGGGCCGCACGTGTGTGACACGTAAGTAGCACAGAAGGTTGTGCGGTTGCTGCGCCGGGTTCCCCGAATGTGTGAAACGCCCCCGAGAACCGGCCGCGGAAACTACGGAAACTCACGCCGTACACGCATCCGCGTAGACGCATCCCCGGCTCCCCTTGGTTCCCCGCAATCCCCCTCGGTTCCGTCCGCATCCTGGACGCCCATCCTCATGCGTACGTGTTGTATCTATGCTGTCCTCATGCCGTCCCCGTCCCCCGCTCCGGCCCTCGCCACCACCGATTCCGCTCCTCCCGCCGTCAAGCAACCCCCCGCCGCCGACCGCGTCTACACCCACGTCAAACAGGGTGTCCTGGACCGGCGTTACGAAGGCGGAACCCTGCTCACCGAGGGCGAGTTGGCCGAGGCCGTCGGAGTGTCACGGACACCCGTGCGGGAGGCGCTGCTGCGGCTGGAGGTCGAGGGGCTGATCAGGCTCTACCCGAAGAAGGGCGCCCTGGTCCTGCCTGTCTCCTCGCAGGAGATCGCGGACGTGGTGGAGACCCGGATGCTGGTCGAGCAGCACGCGGTCCGCAAGGTCGTACCGGCGTCGCCGACCCTCATCGCCCGGCTCGAAGAACTCCTCGACCGGCAGAAGGAACAGGCCGCCGCGGGCGACCTGGCCGGCGCCGCCGTCACCGACCGCTGCTTCCACGCCGAGATCGTCCGCAGCGGCGGCAACGAGATCCTCTCCCGCCTCTACGACCAACTCCGCGACCGGCAGCTGCGGATGGGCGTCGCCATCATGCACTCGCACCCCGACCGCATCGCCAAGACGCTGACCGAGCACGCGGCGATCCTCGACGCCCTGCGCACCGGCGACGCCGAGGCGGCCGCCGGGATCGTCCACCAGCACGTCGACTGGTTCTCCCACCTGGCCCGGGGCGAGGTCCGATGAGTAGCAGCAGTAGCAGTTCGAGTTCCGCTTCTGCGATGTCCCTGCCCGGTGATCCGCCCGGGGGCCGCCGCGCCCTCGCCGTGTGGGGCATCGGCGTCTCCGTGTACTTCGTCGCCGTCATCTTCCGTACGTCCCTCGGTGTCGCCGGCCTCGACGCGGCCGAGCGGTTCCACGTCAACGCCTCGGCCCTGTCGACGTTCTCGATCCTCCAACTGCTCGTCTACGCGGGCATGCAGATACCCGTCGGCCTCCTCGTCGACAGCCTCGGCACCAAGAAGGTGCTGACCATCGGGGTGGTTCTCTTCACCGCCGGGCAACTCGGCTTCGCCTTCTCGCCCTCCTACGGCACCGCCCTCGCCTCCCGCGCGCTGCTCGGCTGCGGTGACGCGATGACCTTCATCAGCGTGCTGCGGCTCGGCACCCGCTGGTTCCCAGCGCGGCGCGGGCCGATGGTCGCCCAGCTCGCGGGCCTCGCGGGAATGGCCGGAAATCTCGTCTCCACCCTGGTGATCGCGCGCCTGCTGCACGGCATCGGCTGGACGGCCGCCTTCGCGGGCAGCGCGCTCGCAGGGGTCGTGGTCCTCGTCCTGCTGCTGCTCTTCCTGAAGGACCACCCGGAGGGCCACGAACCGGCCCCCTTCCCGCACCGCGGCGCGGCCTACGTCCGCCGTCAGATCGCCGCGTCCTGGCGCGAACCGGGCACCCGCCTCGGCCTCTGGGTGCACTTCACCACCCAGTTCCCGGCGATGGTGTTCCTGCTCCTGTGGGGCCTGCCGTTCCTGGTCCAGGCCCAGGGCCTGTCCCGCGCCACCGCCGGCGAACTCCTCACCCTCGTCGTCCTGTCCAACATGCTGGTCGGCCTGATCTACGGCCAGATCGTCGCCCGGCACCACACCGCGCGGCTGCCGCTGGCGCTCGGCACGGTCGGCGTCACGGCGTTCACCTGGGCGGTCGTCCTTGTCTACCCCGGCGAGCACGCGCCGATGTGGCTGCTGATCGTGCTGTGTACCGTGCTCGGCTCCTGCGGGCCCGCCTCGATGCTCGGCTTCGACTTCGCCCGCCCGGCCAATCCGCCGGAGCGTCAGGGCACCGCCTCCGGAATCACCAACATGGGTGGTTTCGTGGCCTCGATGACGACCCTGTTCGCGGTCGGCGTGCTCCTCGACGCGACCGACGACAACTACTCCATCGCCTTCTCGGTGATCTTCGTGCTCCAGGCGATCGGCATCAGCCAGATCCTCCGGCTGCGCAGCCGGGCGGCCCGCCGCGAGCGCGAACGGCTCGTGGCGAGCCGGGTGGAGACGGTGCACGTGCCCGCGTGACCTCGTGCCCGCGTGAACCCGCCCCTTCTCACACCGCTCTCACGCGACTTTCTTACGCCGGTACGAAGGGGGCGATGGGTACGAGCGTGAGATATGCGAGCCCCAACACGCCCCGGTAGCTCATCCATTGGGCCCGGTGCCGGTCGAGGCGCTCGCGTGTCTCGGCGGCCGGCGGATGGTCACCGTGCCCGGCGAGCCACACCTCCGCGTCCGCCTGGTACGCCGACTCGAACTCCTCCCACTCGTCCGCGTTCGCCGTCTCGGTCCACTCGGGCCGGAACCCGGCCGCCACGGCGAGGTCGAGGAGCGTCCCCAGGTCGTAGTGCTCGTCGGCACGCGCCTCGGGCCACATCCCGGACAACTCGGCCGTCGTGGGCGGACGTTGCCAGAACCCCTCGCCCAACAGCACGCGTCCCCCGTCGGCGACGAGCCGCCGCAACTCCCGCAGGGCTTCAGCGGTGTGCCGGGGAGGCTCCTCGGTACTGAGGACATGGCTCGAGCCCACACACAGCACGAGATCGGCGGGCCCACGCACCGTCCCCACGGCCGACTCCTCGACGAACTCGACCCGCTCCGCGAGCCCCCGCGCCTCGGCATCGAGCCGCCCACGCGCCAGATCCCGCGCGTTCACATCGACCCCGACACCCCGCGCCTCCGGTACGGCGGTCAGGACCCGGAGCATCAACTCGCCCCAGCCGCAGCCGAGGTCGAGCACCGTGCGCGGCCCCGCACCGGCCAGTCGCCGTACGATCCCGTCGGCGCGCGCCTCGGAGAGCGGGCTGTGGAAGGCGAGCCGGGTGAGCCGGGGAGGCCCGTCGTCAGGCTCGGTCTTCTCGGTCTTCTCGGTCTGCTGGGGCTTCTGGGTCTTCTCGGTTTCGGACGTCAGGTCAGACATGCGGCGGAGGCTAGCGACAGACGGTCGGCCGGCGACAACGAATTTCCGCGCCGCCCCTGCTACTTGATGACCTGGTGACCGCTTTACTTCGTGACCGTGAAGTTCCGCAGTATCGACGCCGACAGCTCCGGGTCGCCGTCCGCCTTGACCTTGTCCGATACCGAGTCGACGGTGACCCGCCCGCAGGCCAGCCGGACGTACGTCTCCCAGTCGAGGATCAGGGTCGCGGCGGGGCCCAGCGCGGGGGCCGTCTCCAGGGTGCCGCGGCCCTGGATGTCGACGCGGATCGTACGGAGGAACTCGATCGGACCGTGCACGTCGAAGACGACCGCCGAACTGCGCGGGGCGCCCGAGTCGTCGGCGACCACCTTCGGGAGCGCGTCGAGCAGCACGTCACGGGCGATGTGCGCGCCGGGTGAGTCGAGGTTGCCGGGGCGGCCGAGGGCGGCGCGCAGGTCCTGCTCGTGCACCCAGATGTTGAACGCGTGGGTGCGCATGGACTCTTCGAGCGTGACCTCGGTGCTGACGTGGCCGCGCACCTTCCGGTCGGGTTCCCGCGTCTCGTTGCGCAGCTGCCGGTTGCGGCGGATGATCGTGTACTCCAGCTCCGACGTCATCTCCGGCGCGGTGTGGTGGCGGCGTACGTCGACCTGCATCTCCATGTACCGCTGGTGCTCGTTGGTGACGTGGTAGAGGTCGCGCGGGAGGGTGTGGATGGGGCGGGGGTCGCCGAGCATCTCGTTGTCCAGCCCGATGACATGGGAGACCACGTCACGCACCGACCAGCCGGGGCACGGCGTTCGCCGGTTCCACTCTCCCTCCGCGAGCGGGGTCACCAGCTCGGATATCGCTTCGATGGAGTGGGTCCAGGCGTCGGCGTAGGGCTGGAGAGTGGGATGCAGACTCACGGAACGGGACCCCTCGGCGGTCGGTACAGGTCGGGTGGCGGGCGGCGTTGCCAGCGGGAGGTGGCTGTCGGCGGGTGTCTTGAAACGCTAAGTTACGCTGCTGTGAGGCACCCCGGCAGTGCTTTCGTGTGACGATCGTAGGCCCGTGTGAACGGCTCGAATGCCAGGACGGTGGTAGTGTGCGCGCCTCTCTCCTCCAAATCGCCGTAGACGAGGGCGAATCGGTCGATTCTCGCCGGGGGCGGGTGGCGTCCCTCGTCCGCGAGCAGGCCGGTGCCGACCTCGTCGTCCTGCCGGAGCTGTGGACCACGGGTGCGTTCGCCTACGAGCGGTTCGCCGAGGAGGCGGAGCCGTTGGAAGGCCCGACCTACGAGGCGATGGCCAAGGCGGCGAGCGACGCGGGCGTGTGGCTGCACGCGGGCTCGATCCCCGAGCGGACTGTGTCTGACGGCGGCTCCGCCGCGGGGGACGGCCCCCTCTACAACACGTCCCTCGTCTTCTCCCCCTCCGGTGAATTGGCCGCCGCCTACCGCAAGATCCACCGCTTCGGCTTCGACAAGGGCGAGGCCGTGCTGATGGGCGCGGGCGGCGAACTGGTGACGGTCCGTCTCCCCGAGACGACCCTCGGTCTCGCCACCTGCTACGACCTCCGTTTCCCCGAACTCTTCCGCGGCCTCGTCGACGCCGGCGCCGAGACCCTCGTCCTCCCCGCGGGCTGGCCCGAGCGCCGCCGCTCCCACTGGACCCTGCTGGCTCAGGCCCGCGCGGTCGAGAACCAGTCCTTCGTCCTCGCATGTGGAACGGCCGGTACGCACGCCGGAGTTCCCCAGGCCGGTCACTCGATCGTGGTCGATCCCTGGGGCGAGGTCCTCGCGGAGGCGGGCGCGGGCGAGGAGATCCTCACGGTGGAGTTCGACCCCGGGAAGGTCGCCGTGACCCGGGAACAGTTCCCGGCGCTGAAGGACCGGGTGCTGGGGCTGGAGCGTCCGCGGCGCGCGAGTTGAGCGGCAGAACCGGGCGGACCTCGGCCGTACTGAAGCGCGCGTTCTGGGCCGTTGACCGTGCCTTCGACGGAGCGGACCCGCCGCCCCGGCCGCTGGTGTTCGCCGCCCGGAACGCGACGGGCTGCGCGACGGTCGCGGCCCTCCTGGTCGCGGTCCCCGTCGGCCTGGCCCTCTCGGTCTTCACCGATCCGGCCTGGGCCCGTCTCCTGCCGACCGTCCTCGTCGGCACGTGCGCGTGGCTGCTCTTCCGGGCGTTCCTGCGCTTCGAGCGCCGCCGCCAGGCCCACTACACCCGCACCGGCTACGACATCGCACCGCGCGACCCCGGGGTGCCCGCCGGCCCCCGGGCCGTACTCACCAGCCTGCTCATCACGTGGGGGCCCATGACGGTGTTCGTCTGGCTCATGGGCAGGCTGGACGACGCCCCTCCCAGCTGGACGGACAGCGCGGTTTTCGGCGCGCTGGCCGTCATCTGCATGCACTTCGCCGACCACCTGAGGGAACGCCGCCGGGCCCGCGCCCGCGAGGCCGCCGACCCCGAAGGGCGTTAGTCCTCCCGCTCCTTCTCCGCCAGGTGGATCACGCACACCGCCACCGCGATCAGCAGTGCCGTGTCCGCGTCCTCCCGGACGATGTCGACGCCGTACGTCTCCCGGATGTGCAGCCAGCGCCGGGAGATCTGCGCGAGCAGCTCGCCGTCGTAGTCGACGCCGAACTCACGGTCCAGGATCTTGCCGCTGACGTCGAGTTCGGTGCCGTCGACCAGGGACACCTTGTAGTGGTTGCGCAGCAGGGAGAAGCGCTTCCGCCTGATGGTCGCCAGGGGCTCACCGTCCCGTTCGATGACCATCGTGTCGCGCAGGGCGAGCATCTTCTTGTGGATGTCGATGAGCACGCGCCCGTGCGTGTCCTTCAGCTCGAACGTGTCCCTGATGCGCATGGCCTTGCCGTCGACCAGGAACACCTTGTTGCCGTTCTGGTCCTCGATCCAGTAATCCTCACCGAAGCCGAGGATCCGATCGCGTACGAGGAATCTCATGACATTACGGCTTCCCCGGCAGCCGGTCCGAAACGCCGCCGATAGGCCGACGGGCTCAATCCGGTCTCCTTCCGCAGCCGTACTCGGAGGTTCGCGCCGGTCCCGAGACCGCACCTCGCCGCGACCACGTCGAGCCGTTCCTCCCCGCGCTCGATCAACCGGCACGCCAGCGCCACCCGCTCCCCGGTCAGCCAGGCCAGCGGCGTCGTCCCGAGCTGCGAACGGAAGCGCCGGTGCAGGGTCGCGGGGGAGACGGCCGCGCGGGCGGCCAGTTCGGCCACCGTCAACGGCTCCCCCAGCCGCTCCTGTCCCCACGCGAGCAGCGGCGCGAGCGACTCGTCGGGCACATCGGGCAACGGCCGCTCCACGAACTGCCTTTGCCCGCCGTCCCGATGGGCCGCGAAGACCAGCCTCCTGGACACCGCGTTGGCGATCTCGGCGCCATGGTCCCGCCGTACGACATGCAGCCCGAGGTCGAGCGCGGCGGCGCTGCCGGAGGCGGTGAGGATGTCCCCGTCGTCCACGAAGAGAACGTCCGGTTCGAGCCGTACGCGCGGGTGCAGGGCGCGGAAACGGTCGGCCCACATCCAGTGCGTGGTCGCCCGGCGCCCGTCCAGCAGCCCGGCCTCGGCGAGCGCGAAGCTTCCGGTGCACAGGCTCATGACCCGGGCCCCGCGCGCGTGGGTGCGCCGGATGGCGTCGAGAACGGCGGCCCCGCGCGGTACGACGTTGTCGGGCCGACCCGGCACGACCAGGGTGTCCGCCGTATCCACCCCATCCAAACCGTGCGCCCCGGTGAGGGTGAAGAACCCGTGGTTCATCCGCACCTCACGCGCGGGCGTGCACACCAGCACCTCGTACAGCGGCCCGGACAGCCCGAGTTCGGGTCTCGGCAGCCCGAACAGCTCGGTGGCGACGCCGACCTCGAAGGGATTGGTGCCCTCGTCGACGATCACGGCGACACGGTGCGGACGTGTGGAGAGCTGCTGAGAGGATCCTTGCGGCATGTGCGATTCCTAGCACTCGTACGGCCGCCTGACCACCCCCGACGATGACGGGCATGACCACCACGGAACCCATCTCCCTCCCCGCCGCCCTCGCCTCCTTCACCGACCGCTGGAGCCCCCGCATCGTCACCACCGTCAACGACTACGACGTCCGCGTCGCGAAGGTCGAGGGCGAGTACCTCTGGCACACCCACGACCACACCGACGAGTTCTTCCTGGTCCTGGAGGGCGAACTGCACATCGCCCTACGGGAGTCGGCGGGCTCGGGTTCGGGTTCGGGGGAGCGCACGGTCGTCCTCCCCAAGGGCTCCGTCTTCACCGTCCCGCGCGGCACGGAACACAAGCCGTACGCCCCGGTCCCCTCGGAGATCCTGCTCCTCGAACCCACCGGCACGCTCACGGTCGGCGACCAGCACGAGGCCGTACCCGACCATGTGGACGCTACGACGGGACACGCGCTGTCGTGACTGTCAGTGGCCGGTGGCACTCTTGATCCATGACCGACGCATCCTCGCCCCGCACCTCCCGACGCGCCCGCGTCCGCGCCCCCCAGCTGACCGGCAAGGGCGGCTGGCTGAACACGGGCGACAAGCAGTACGCCCTGGCCGACCTGCGGGGACGCATCGTCATCCTGGATTTCTGGACCTTCTGCTGCATCAACTGCCTGCACGTCCTGGACGAGCTGCGGGAGTTGGAGCGGAAGCACCGGGACACGGTCGTGATCATCGGCGTGCACTCGCCGAAGTTCGTGCACGAGGCCGAGCACCAGGCGGTCGTGGACGCGGTCGAGCGGTACGGCGTGGAGCATCCGGTGCTGGACGACCCGGAGTTGGCGACCTGGAAGCAGTACGCCGTGCGCGCGTGGCCGACGCTCGTCGTCATCGACCCGGAGGGGTACGTCGTCGCGCAGCACGCGGGCGAGGGGCACGCGCACGCCATCGAGCGGCTGGTGGAGGAGCTGGAGACCGAGCATGCCGCGAAGGGGACGCTCCGGCGCGGGGACGGTCCGTATGTCGCCCCGGAACCGGAGCCGACGGTCCTGCGCTTCCCGGGCAAGGCGCTGGCCCTGCCCTCCGGCACCTTCCTGGTCAGCGACACCACCCGGCACCAACTGGTCGAGCTGGCGGCGGACGGGGAGAACGTCGTACGGCGGATCGGTTCCGGGGCGCGCGGGCTCGGTGACGGTCCTGCCGACTCCGCGAGCTTCAACGAACCGCAGGGCCTCGCCCTCCTCGACGACGGCTCCGTAGTCGTCGCCGACACCGTGAACCACGCGCTACGGCGGCTCGACCTCGCCACCGGCGCCGTCACCACCCTCGCGGGCACCGGCCGTCAGTGGATGCAGGGCGAACCCACCTCGGGCCCCGCCCGCGAGGTCAGCCTCTCGTCCCCCTGGGACGTGGCCTGGTGGAACGGCAAGCTCTGGATCGCCATGGCCGGCGTGCATCAACTCTGGGCCTACGACCCGAACGACAACACCGTCGCCGTCACCGCCGGCACCACCAACGAAGGGCTCGTCGACGGACCCGGCGCCGAGGCCTGGTTCGCGCAGCCCTCTGGGCTCGCCGCGACCGCCGACCGGCTGTGGGTGGCCGACTCCGAGACGTCCGCCCTGCGCTGGGTGGACCTCGACGGGGCCGTGCACACCGCCGTCGGCACCGGACTCTTCGACTTCGGGCACCGTGACGGAGCGGCCGAACAGGCGCTGCTCCAGCACCCGTTGGGCGTCACCGCGCTCCCGGACGGCTCGGTCGCGATCAGCGACACGTACAACCACGCCCTGCGCCGTTACGACCCCGCGACCGGTCAAGTCACCACGCTGGCAACGGACTTGAGGGAGCCGAGCGACGCCGTGCTGGTCGGTGACGAGATCCTGGTCGTCGAGTCGGCCCGGCACCGGCTGACCCGGCTGCGCCTGCCGGAGGAGGCCGTGCGCGTCGAGTCCGTCGCCCATCGCACCCAGCGCGCGGCCACCGAAGTCGCCCCCGGCGAGCTGAAGTTGGACGTCATCTTCCAGGCCCCGGCCGGGCAGAAGCTCGACACGCGGTACGGCCCCTCGACCCGCCTCCTCGTCTCCTCCACCCCGCCCGAGCTGCTCGTCGGCGGTGAGGGCGCGGGCACGGACCTGAACCGCACCCTGACCCTCAACTCGGCCGTGGCGGAAGGCGTGTTGCACGTGTCGGCGATGGCCGCCTCCTGTGATGACGACCCCGCCAACGAGTACCCCGCCTGCCATGTCCACCAGCAGGACTGGGGTGTTCCGGTCCGCCTCACCGAGGGCGGGGCGGACCGTCTCCCCCTCGTCCTGGCCGGCATGGACGACCAGCACGACCAGCACAACCAGGACGCCTGAAACGGGGGACCACAGGCAACGACCTATCGCCGACGCGCTCGCGGTGCCAGCTTGTAGAGCGCCATCCCCGCCGCGACCAGCGTGGTCGCCGCCACCATCATCGCCATGCTGTTCAGCCACAGGCCGGTCGCGGCCAGCGTGGCACCTCCGGCGCCGGTCGTGCCGGCGCCGACAACTCTTCCGTACATAAACGTTTCTCCTAAAGCGTCGCGGTGTGCGGGGGGTGGGCTAGGTCGCCACCCACTTCTCCTCGCTGCGACGGGCCAGGCCCCACAGGGAGGTGAAGTAGACGGCGTGCTGGAAGAGGTCGTAGAGCATCTCCGGGACCATCAGCGCGGCCACCAGGACCGCGACGGGTCCGGCGCGGCGTACGGAGACGATCTTCTCGACCACGAAGATCAGGCCGATCGCGGTCCAGAACGGGGAGAGGCCGGGGAAGCCGTAGACCCCCGTGTAGGTGGCCATGAAGGTCAGGTAGACGAGGAAGGACAGCGCGCCGAAGCCCATCAGGAACTGCTGGAGGAAGTAGCGGGCGGTGACCTTGGTCCAGCCGTAGTCGCGGAGGTTCTCCAGGGCGCCGCGCTGCCAGCGCAGGCGTTGGTGCCAGAGCTTGGGGAGGCTGGTCATGACCTCGGTGGTGACCGCGCAGCCCGCCGGGGACATGGCGCGGTAGCCGAGGGTCTTGACCGCCTTGGTCATCTCGTCGTCCTCGGTGAGGGAGGCGAGGCTGTAGTAGCCGTCGCCGCCGCCGATGAGACCGTCGTGGCGGGCCTGGCGCACCTCGCGCAGGACGCGGGCGCGGAACATCGTGCCGGTGCCGGTGAGGACCTGGGCCTTGCCGCCGGTGCGGTCCAGCTCCCAGGCGTAGCGCTGGAACTCCATGCGCTGGAGCAGGCCGAGGAGTCCGCCGCCCTGCTCGCCGTAGAAGACTCCGCCGACGGCGCCGACCTTGCGGTTGAAGGTGGCCGTCGCGGTCTCGCTGAACCAGGGGTTGAGGACGGTGTCCGCGTCCTGGACGAGGAGGAGGTCGCGTTCGTCGAGGTGGGGCAGGACCCAGTCGATGGCCTGGTTGAGGGCGCCGGCCTTTTTGTGCAGGTTGCCCTGCGTGGCGAAGACTTCCGCTCCGTGCGATGCGGCCACGGCGGCGGTGTCGTCGGTGCAGTTGTCGGTGACGACGACGATCAGGTCGGGCTTGCGGGTCTGTCGCCACAGGCCCTCGATCGCGGCACCGATGCGGTCCGCTTCGTTGTGGGCCGGGATCAGGACCACCAGCCGTGGTTCGAGCACGGCAGCGGCCTCCCCCGTGAAGATCGTGAGACGGGCCCGGGGCTGCCTCTCCCCGGGCCCTCAACTGCACAGAGTCTTCACGAGGTTCACACAATCGCACAATGTGCACCGCGTCACGGATTGCTCACGGTTGGCTGTGTATGTCCTGTGCGGGCGATTCGGCCCGAGTGTGGACTACGCCCACGTATCCACCGTCGAAAGATCCCAACAGGCTTGGATCTGGCCCCAGTTCGCCCGTGATCAGGCGCCGTAGCCGCGCGTCTCGTCGTCCTCGACGACGGTCGTCTGACCCGGTATCACCACGCGTCGGCGCCGGGCCATGCTGCTGAACGTCACGACCCCGATCAGCCCGACGACCATGAGAATGACGCCGACCAGGTCGAGATTGACCCCCTGCATGTGCCAGTCGGTCGCGAACGTGAGGATCGCGCCGACGGCAATGAGGATGATGCATCCGCCCAGGCCCATGAGTGTCGCCTCCCTGTCCGGTCCGGTCGGCCCGGTCCGCCTCCGGGTACCCGGGAAGGCAACACCCATGCGCCGGGCGGGAGTTGGCTAACCCTCCAGGAACGCGGCCAGCGCGTTGGCCAGCAGGTACGGGTCGCGGTCGCCGCAGAGTTCGCGGGCACTGTGCATCGAGAGGATGGCCACGCCGATGTCGACGGTCTTGATGCCGTGCCGGGCCGCGGTGATCGGGCCGATCGTCGTGCCGCAGGGCATGGAGTTGTTGGAGACGAAGGTCTGGAAGGGGATCCCGGCCTTCTCGCAGGCGGCGGCGAACACCGCGCGGCCCGAACCGTCCGTGGCGTAGCGGTTGTTGACGTTGACCTTGAGGATCGGTCCGCCGTTGACCCGCGGGTGGTGCGTCGGGTCGTGCCGCTCCGCGTAGTTCGGGTGCACCGCGTGGCCCGTGTCGGAGGAGAGGCAGACGGTCCCGGCGAAGGCGCGGGCCCGGTCCTCGTACGAGCCGCCGCGCGCGAACACCGAGCGCTCCAGGACCCCGCCGAGCAGCGGCCCGTCCGCGCCCGTGTCGGACTGCGAGCCGTTCTCCTCGTGGTCGAAACCGGCGAGCACGGGGATGTACGGCAGGTTCTCGCGGGCGGCGGCCAGGGCGAGGGCCGCGAGGCCGGCGTGCACCGACAGCAGGTTGTCCATGCGCGGAGCGGCGACGAACTCCTGGTCACGGCCCAGGTAGGAGGGCGCCTCCACGGAGTGGGTCATCAGGTCCCAGCCGGTGACCTCGCCCGGCGCGAGCCCCGACTCCTCCTCCAGGAAGGCGATCAGGTCGCCGTCGCGGACGTCGTCGCCGAGGCCCCAGATCGGCTGGAGGTGCCGCTGCTTGTCCAGCTTGAGGCCGTCCGCCGACACGGAACGGTCCAGGTGGATGGCGAGTTGGGGCACCCTCAGCAGCGGCCGGTCCACGTTCACCAGCCGCGTCGAACCGTCCCGCAGAGTCAGCCGCCCGGCGAGACCGAGATCGCGGTCCAGCCAGGAGTTGAGCAGCGGCCCGCCGTAGATCTCGACGGCGACCTGGCGAAAGCCGTGGCCGCCGGTGTCGGGGCGCGGCTTGACCCGCAGGTTCGGGGAGTCGGTGTGCGCGCCGACGATACGGAAGGGCGTGTGGGGGTCCGCCCCTTCGGGGACGAACCAGGCCACGATCGCGCCACCGCGCAGCACGTACTTGCCGCCACTCGTCCCGTCCCAGGCGTCCGTCTCGGCGACCTGCCTGAAGCCCGCCTTCTCCAGCCGCTCGGCGGTGTTCGCCACGGCGTGGTACGGCGTGGGACTCGCCGCCAGGAAGGACAACAGGTCGTCGGTGTGGCCGCGGTCGAAGCGGGGGGGTTCGCTCATGGGGTTCACCTTAACGACGTACGAGGGCCCGCTCCCGACGTCGGGAACGGGCCCTCACAAGGGCGATGTGGGGTTTCGCGAAGCTGTACCGGTGTTGTCCCGGAACGTGTTCCGCGGCTGCCCCGCAGGCGTCCGCGGTCGGCCGGAAGGCGTTCCGCGGTCGCCTAGAAGGCTGCCTCGTCCAGCTCCATCAGGTCCAGTTCTACGCCCTCGGCGACCTTGCGGGCCAGGGTCAGTCCGGGCAGAACGTTGGCCGCGAAGAACTTCGCCGCCGCGATCTTGCCGGTGTAGAACGGCACATCTTTAGAAGACACAGCCTTCGCGGAGGCCGTCTCCAGCTTCTCGGCGGCGATCGCCGCGCCCTTGAGAAGCAGGTAGCCGACGACCACGTCACCGGAGGCGAGCAGCAGGCGGGTGGTGTTGAGGCCCACCTTGTAGATGTTCTTGACGTCCTGCTCGGTCGCCGCGAGGTCGGTCAGCATCAGACCGACGATGGCCTCCAGCTCGACGGCCGCCTTGGCGAGGTGCTCGCGCGCACCGGCCAGGTCCTCGCCGCCCGTGCCCAGCGCGAGGAACTTCTTGATGTCCTCGGCGAGGGAGTTGAGGGCCGCGCCCTGGTTGCGGACGATCTTCCGGAAGAAGAAGTCCTGGCCCTGGATCGCGGTGGTGCCCTCGTACAGGGTGTCGATCTTGGCGTCCCGGATGTACTGCTCGATCGGGTACTCCTGGAGGAACCCGGAGCCGCCGAAGGTCTGGAGCGACTGCGCGAGCTGCTCGTAGCCCTTCTCGGAGCCGTAGCCCTTGACGATCGGCAGCAGCAGGTCGTTGAGGGCCTCCAGGGCGGCGGTGTCCTCGCCGGAGGCCTCCTTGACCTGGATCTCGTCCTGGATCGAGGCGGTGTACAGGACCAGGGCGCGCATGCCCTCGGCGTAGGCCTTCTGCGTCATGAGTGAGCGGCGCACGTCGGGGTGGTGCGTGATGGTGACCTTGGGCGCGGTCTTGTCCATGAAGTTCGCCAGGTCGGGGCCCTGGACGCGCTCCTTGGCGTACTCAAGGGCGTTGAGGTACCCGGTCGACAGCGTGGAGATGGCCTTCGTACCGACCATCATGCGAGCGAATTCGATGATCCGGAACATCTGCCGGATGCCGTCGTGCTTGTCACCGATCAGCCAGCCCTTGGCCGGGTGCCGGTCGCCGAAGGTCATCTCGCAGGTGTTGGACGCCTTGAGGCCCATCTTGTGCTCGACGTTCGTGGCGTAGGCGCCGTTGCGCTCGCCCAGCTCGCCGGTCTCGAAGTCGAACTCGTACTTCGGGACGAGGAACAGGGACAGGCCCTTGGTGCCCGGTCCGGCGCCCTCGGGGCGGGCGAGGACGTAGTGGAGGATGTTCTCCGACATGTCGTGCTCACCGGACGTGATGAAGCGCTTCACGCCCTCGATGTGCCAGGAGCCGTCGTCCTGCTGGACTGCCTTGGTGCGGCCGGCGCCGACGTCCGAGCCCGCGTCGGGCTCGGTGAGGACCATGGTGGAGCCCCACTGCTTGTCGACGGCGATCTTCGCGATGTGCTTCTGGACGTCGTTGCCCTCCTCGAAGAGGATGCCCGCGAACGCGGGACCCGAGGAGTACATCCAGACGGCCGGGTTCGCGCCGAGCACCAGCTCCGCGTAGGCCCAGATGAGGGAGCGGGGCGCGGTGGAGCCGCCGATCTCCTCGGGCAGGCCCAGACGCCAGTACTCGGAGTCCATGAACGCCTTGTACGACTTCTTGAAGGAGGCCGGCACGGGCGCGGTGTTGGTCTCGGGGTCGAAGACGGGAGGGTTGCGGTCGGCGTCCGCGAAGGACTCGGCCAGCTCGTTCTCCGAGAGGCGCGTCAGCTCCGCCAGGACGCTCTTCGCGGTGTCCGTGTCCATCTCCGCGAACGGACCCGTTCCGTACAGCTTGTCGCGCCCGAGGACCTCGAAGAGGTTGAACTCGATGTCGCGGAGATTCGACTTGTAGTGCCCCATGGCGACGACTCCGTAGAAAGATCCGTAGAGAGATAGGTACGACGAGACTGGTACGACGAGACGTGTACTAAGCAGTAGCTACGATGATGCTACCCGTCGGTAATAAGACGCAACCCCAAGCCGTCCATCTGTGACTCGTTACTCTTGCGGGCATGTACGGCTACGACCAGAACGTGGGCGCTCAGCAGGGGTACGTCCCGCCCCAGCAGCAGATGGCCGGTGGCGTGGGCGGCTACGGCCAGCAGCCACCGCTCTACCCCGAGCCGTCCCCGCCCTCGCTCGCGGACGCGGTGCGCGCGTTCACCACCGGGCAGATGGCGGCCGAGGACTTCCAGCAGGTCTTCGCGACCTCCAAGGTGTACTGCCCGCGCGGCGACAACCCGGGCTTCCTCGCGCTCCACAACACCCAGCAGCCGGTGATCCCGATGTTCACCTCGCTCAAGGAGCTGCGCCGCTACGCCGGCAAGGAGTCCAAGTACTTCGTGATCACCGGCGCCGAGGTCATCGACCTGCTGCCCACGGGTTACGGCTTCGTCGTCGACATGGAGGGCGAGCACCGGATGGTGTTCGACGCGAAGGCGGTCGAGCAGATGGTGGAGTTCGCGATGCGGAGGATGTACGGCTGATCGCGACCCGGCTGATCGCGACCCCCTGTCGGTCGCTTCGTCCCGGTATGAGCCCGGAGGGAATGCCCTCCGGGCTTCTTCTGTTGTGGGGTAGCAGAAAGTTCAACGCTCAACTAAACTCGACGCACAAGGAGGTCCCGACATGCCTGCAGTGACCGTAGAGAACCCGCTGACCCTGCCCCGCGTGGCCGCGCCGGCCGACGCCGTGGCACGTCCCGTGCTCGCCGTCTCGACCGCGCCGAGCGGTTTCGAGGGTGAGGGCTTCCCGGTGCGCCGCGCGTTCGCCGGGATCAACTACCGCCACCTCGACCCGTTCATCATGATGGACCAGATGGGCGAGGTGGAGTACGCGCCGGGCGAGCCCAAGGGCACGCCCTGGCACCCGCACCGCGGCTTCGAGACCGTCACGTACATCATCGACGGTGTCTTCGACCACCAGGACTCCAACGGCGGTGGCGGCACCATCACCAACGGCGACACCCAGTGGATGACGGCGGGCGCGGGCCTGCTGCACATCGAGGCGCCGCCGGAGTCGCTGGTCGTGTCCGGCGGGCTCTTCCACGGCCTGCAGCTGTGGGTGAACCTCCCGGCCAAGGACAAGATGATGCCCCCGCGCTACCAGGACATCCGCGGCGGCCAGGTCCAGCTGCTGACCACCCCCGACGGCGGCGCGCTCCTGCGGGTCATCGCCGGTGAGCTGGACGGTCACCAGGGTCCCGGCATCACGCACACGCCGATCACGATGATCCACGCGACGGTGGCGCCGGGTGCGGAGGTCACGCTGCCCTGGCGTGAGGACTTCAACGGCGTCGCGTACGTCCTGGCGGGCAAGGGTTCCGTCGGTGCGGAGCGGCGCGCGATCCACATGGGCCAGACCGCGGTCTTCGGCGCGGGTTCGTCCCTGACGGTCCGCGCGGACGACCAGCAGGACGGGAACACCCCGGACCTGGAGGTCGCCATCCTCGGCGGCCAGCCGATCCGCGAGCCGATGGCGCACTACGGCCCGTTCGTCATGAACACCCGCGAGGAGCTGCAGCAGGCGTTCGAGGACTTCCAGAAGGGGCGGCTGGGGACGATTCCGGCCGTGCACGGGATGGGTGAGGGCGGCCTGTAAGGCACAGCCGCGAAGGTTTCCTTCTGCTCGTAGTCACGACAGAACCCCAAGTTTCCTGACCGCCAGGAAACTTGGGGTTCTGTCGTGACTGGCTACATGCGGGTGCTGCGGGCGAAAGCCACAAGACCAGCGAAACCTTCGGGCGAGAGTATGAGCGCCGGACCATGGGGGACCTTGTTGTCCCGCAACCGCAGAGGCCGAGTCGACCACCTGCCCAGAGAGTGGGGTCTCGACGTAGAGAACAGTTGGTTTGCGGCGAGGACTACCCGTATCAAGCATGAGCGAGTAGCGCGACCCGCTCGGACCGTCTCATGAGAGCGTGGTGAGCCGTGGCCACAACCCGAATCACCCTCGAAGACCTGCCACTTGCCGCACTCGCCGCGGTCGAGAGGCAGACCGGGCCGGTACTCAAAACCGAGACCGTGAGCCAGGGGTTCAACAGCGAACTCGCGACGCGTGTGTTCACGGACTCCGGGTCATGCTTCGTCAAGGGGCTCCGCTCCGACCACAAGCGCGTATGGACTCAACGCCGTGAAGCCGAGGTGAGCCCCTTCCTGCGTGGAATCGCCCCTGCCCTGCTGTGGCAGGTCGAGGAAGCCGGTTGGATGCTCCTGGGGTTCGAGAACCTGAAAGGCCACCACGCCGACTACTCGCCCGGTTCGCCGGACTTGCCGAAGGTCGCCGACTTGCTTCGCCGACTTGGGGAAGTCCCCTGCCCCGAAGTCGAGTTGCGGCAGGCGGAGCAACGTCTGGCGGCGTACGCGGCCAAACCGTCGGACCTCGAGTACTTCGCGGGTCGCTCGCTGCTGCATACGGACCTGAACGACCACAACGTCATCGTCGACGACTCCGTGTATCTCGTCGATTGGGCATGGGCGACGCGCGGAGCGGCCTGGCTGGACGCCGGGTACTGGGTCGTGTGGCTCATGGCTGCCGGGCGCCACGACCCGGAGTCGGCCGAGCGCTGGGCGCGTGGGATCCCCGCTTGGTCCGTCGCTCCCGGGGACGGAATCACGGCCTTCGCTCAGGCCACCGCGAACGTGTGGGAAGAGATCGCCGGTGACGACCCGGACGGCTGGACCGCACGCATGCTCGATGCCGCCCGCCGTTGGGCCACGTTCCGGAAGCGCGCCTGACGCCACGACTGCCCTGCCCGTCTGTCGTTCCCTGTGACGGACGGGCAGGGTTCGTCCCTGACCATCACCGGAGCGGAAGTAACCGAAGCCCCGTCCTTGTGTGGACGGGGCTTCGGCCGTGTTGGCTTGGCGTTGGGATCCAGATTTTCGGAGTTCGGTGGTCGGCGGATGTCGAGAACGTGCCACCTGCTCCGTCCCAGGGACATCAGCGGCCACCACCGGCCGCACGCGGAAGCCGCACGGAAGCCACACCGGGAAGCCGTACGGGGAAGAAGGAGAGATCACCATGGCGATTCAGCGGATGGACAACGTGGGCATCGTCGTCGACGACCTGGACGCCGCCGTCGCGTTCTTCGTGGAACTGGGTATGGAACTGGAGGGCAGGGCGCAGGTCGAGGGCCTCGTCGCCGACCGGTGCACCGGACTCGACGGCGTCCGGTGCGACATCGCGATGGTCCGGACCCCGGACGGCCACAGCCGCCTGGAACTGGCGAAGTACCGCAGCCCCGAGGCGACCAGCGTCGGTCCGCGCGACCGGCCGCACAACATCCTGGGCACGCACCGCGTCATGTTCGCTGTCGACGACATCGAGGACACGGTCGCCCGCCTGCGCCCGCACGGCGCCGAACTCCTCGGCGGGATCGCCCGGTTCGAGGACAGCTATCTGCTCTGCTACGTCCGCGGCCCGGAGGGCATCATCGTCGGCCTGGCCGAGCAACTGGGGTGAGGCTCACGCGTCTGATCGGAACGTCAAGTGGCGAGGGACGTGTCCTCCGCGGGCGCAGCTTCCTCCTGCACCGGTTCCCGCAGGAACGCCGAGAGCAGCATCGCCAGCACCGGCACCGTGGCCAGTACCCCGAGCGCGCCCCGGGGACCGTAGTGCGTCGCGATGAGGCCCAGCAGCGGCATGAACAGGCCGCCCGCGCTCATCGCGAGGCCGAGGGTGACGCCGGCGGCGGTGCCGGGGCGGCTGGGCAGGTAGTCCTGGCCGAGCTTGATGAGGACGGCGAACGGGATGTTCGAGATCAGGCCGACCAGCAGCGCGAGGGGCAGCGCGGCGTATTTGTCGTCGCAGATCAGCATGAGCCACAGGGCGGGCAGCATCGCCGCGTTGCCGATCTGGACGGTGCGCACCATGCCGATGCGGTCCGCCAGCCGCCCGCCGAGCAGCGTGCCGGCCACACCGCCGCCGAGTTCGAGGGTCAGGGCGAGCCCGCCGAGGCCGCTGCTCGCTTCCAGGTGGCGGATCCAGTACAGCGCGATGAAGGTGTTCAGTCCGGTGGAGATGGTGGACCGGACGATCTCGACGGCGGTCAGGGCCGCGAACCGGCCCGGCCGGTCCTTGCCCTGGCGCCGGACCGCTTTGACCGTCGTGGCGGATGTGCGGTTGTGGTGGCGGAACAGGACGAAGCCCATGAGGACGGCGGGCGGAATGAAGAGTGCGGTCGCGCTCATCCCGAGGGTGTCCAGGGCCGGGGTGACCAGCGCCGGGGCGATGAAGAAACCGACGCTGCCGCCCGCGGCGAAGTAGCTCATCGCGGTGGCGCTGCCCCCGGCCGCACGGCGCGCGTCGCGGCCCGCGGGCGGGTGGAACATCGCGACACCGACGCCCGCCATCAGCAGGAGGGCGAAGACGAGTGGGTAGGAGGGCGTCAGTCCGGACAGGCCTGCCCCGAGACCCGCCAGGCTGACCCCGAGCGGCGACATCCAGCGCAGCCGGAACCGGTCGGCGAGCAGTCCGATCGGCACCTGCGGCAACGCGCCGCCGAGCGTCGCGGCCAGGGCCAGCCCCGAAGCCTGCACGTAGCTGAAGTCGCGCTGCAGCACGAAGTAGGGGACCGCGGCGGGTACGAGGCCCTGGTAGAAGTCGTCGACGGCATGGGCGCCGGCCCAGATCCGCATCCGACGCCAGTGTCCGGGCGGACCACCCGCCGCACGGGGCGTGTCTGTTTCCTGTTCCTGGATGGTTGTCACGCACTCCACGATGGGCGGGAACACCCCAGGCGCGCTTCCTGTATTCTGCCTATCCATGTCGGAAATCCGCCACGAGCCCATCGCGCCGACCGTCACCAGGTTCCTCGGCGGCGGCGAGACCATCGAACGGCACCGGCACGACGACCACCAGCTGATCTACGTCAGCTCGGGCGTGCTCGCGATCACCACGGAACACGGCTCCTGGATCGCCTCGAACGACCGCGCCGTGTGGATCCCGGCGCACACCTGGCACGAACACCGCTTCTACGGCCGGAGCAGCTTCCACACGGTCGGCTTCCCCGCCCACGGCAGGGCGCCGCTGCTCGACGCCGAACGCCCCACGGTCGTCGCCGTGGACCCGCTGGTGCGCGAACTGCTCATCGCGCTCACCGGCACCCCCCGCACCGGCACCACCCTCACGCAGACCGAGACCCGGCACATCGAGGCGGTGCTGCGCGACCGGCTGCGCCGCGTGACAGCCGAGCCCGTCGCCCTGCCCGCCGCCCGCGACCGACGACTGGCCGACGCCTGCCGCCTCGTAGAAGAGGACCTGCACCAGCCGTGCACCCTCGCCCAGCTCGCCGCCCGTGTGCACACCAGCGAGCGCACGCTCTCCCGCCTCTACCGCGACGAGTTCGGCCTGACCTTCCCGCAGTGGCGCACCCGGGTCCGGATCTTCACCGCGATGGCCATGCTCGCCGAGGGCGCCACCGTCACCGACACCGCCCACGCCTGCGGCTGGGCGACGACCAGCGCCTTCGTCCAGACCTTCGCCCAGACGGCGGGCATCACCCCCGGCACCTACCGCGCGGGCATGGACGGACCGCGGCGGGAGGGACAGCGGGAGACGGCAGCGGGTCCTTCGTCCGGGTGACCTGGTCCCGGCCGGGGCATGAAGGCCCCGCGCACGGAAAGGGACCGGCTGAAAGTGGACACCGACCGCAAGGAAGTCACCCGTGCGTATCCGCATGAGTCTGGCCGTCGCCATGGCAGCCACCTGTCTCGCCCTGACCGGCGCGGCCAGCCCCTCCCAGGCCCGTACCCCCTCCACCACACAGGCCGCGAGCGCCGCGGCGCAGCGCGCGGACGAGAACTGCGGGGCGGGGGAGATCTGCTTCTGGCACGACCGGAACTACTCGGGCACCCCCTGGCGGTGGAGCCCCGCCTCCGGGTACCGCGACATGCCGTCGAACCTGCACGACCACGTGTACTCCTTCAAGGCCAACGCCAACGCCTGTTTCATCGACTGGAGCCCGCAGGAGAAGCGGCCGGTCGTCTCCGGCGACTACGCCCAGGCCTACGACACCAACTTCGGCAAGAGGATCGACGCGGTGGGCCCCACCTGCTGACGTACTGACCTTCCGTCACTCGGGCGGGCCGTCCCCACAGGACGGCCCGCCCGATGCGTGATCGGCTGGGACCGTGCAGCTACTCCCCGTTCCGGTACGGCGGCTCGCCGCCTGGTGTGTCGTCCTGCTGCTCGTGTCAGGGGTCGGCTACGTCGGGATCCGGCTCTGCTCCGAGTTGCGGACCGCCGTGACGCCCGTGCTGCTCGCGTTGCTCGGCACCGCGCTGCTCGGGCCGTTGTACCGGCGGCTGGTGAAGGCGCACGTGAACCGGTCGGTGGCCGCCGGGATCACCTGTGTCGCGGTCGTCGCCGTGGTCGGCGGGGCGGTGTACATCGTGGTGGCCGCGCTGATCGACACCGGGGACCAGATCGTGTCCTCGCTCAAGGACGCGGCGAACTCCGTCTCCGACCACTTCGGGGCCGCCGGCACCTCGCTGGACGACCTCGCCTCCAACGCCAAGGAACTGCTCACCAAGTTCGGCGGGACGGCCGCGTCCAACGTCATCAGCGGGGTCAGTGTCGTCGGCGAGGCCATCGCGATGGCCGTACTGGCGCTGCTGCTCGTCTTCTTCTTCCTCCGGGATTCCGACCGGGCCGCGGGGCTCCTGCGCTCGCTCGCCCCGCAGGGCAACGCCGATCTCGTCGAGGCCATGGCCCGCCGTGCCTTCGAGGGCGTCGAGGGATTCATGCGGGGGACGACCGTCATCGCCCTCATCGACGCCCTCTGTATCGGCATCGGGCTGCTCGTACTGGACGTGCCGGGGGCGTTCGGGCTGGCCGCGCTCGTCTTCGTCGGCGCCTACATCCCCTACCTCGGCGCCTTCCTCTCCGGCGCCGTCGCCGTGCTGGTCGCGCTCGCCGACCGGGGTGTCGTCATCGGGCTGTGGGCCCTCGGGGTGGTGCTCGCTGTGCAGGTGCTGGAAGGGCATGTGCTCCAGCCGATGATCCAGAGCCGGACCGTGCAGATGCACCCGGCGGTGGTGATGATCGCGATCACCGCGGGGGCGTCCGTGGCCGGGATCCTCGGCATGCTGCTCGCGGTGCCGCTGACCGCGGCCGCCTTCGGGGTCGTACACGAACTGCGGGAGCGTTACGCGTCCCAGGACCCGAACTCCGTGACGCCGCCCGGGCCGTCACCGGCCGTGTCCCCGGCGCCGTCGGACTCGTAGAGCTCGAACCAGATGCTCTTGCCCTCGCCCCTCGGGTCCACGCCCCAGGTCTCGGCGAGGAGTTCGATGAGGAGCAACCCCCGCCCGGAGGACGCCAGTTCACCGGGGTGCCGCTTGTGCGGGAGGTCGTCGCCGGCGTCCGTGACCTCGACCCGCATCCGCCGCTCACCCGCGTCGCCGGTCACCTCGGCGGTCAGCAGGGCGTCGGCGTCGGTGTGGACGAGGACGTTGGTGAGCATCTCGGAGACGAGCAGCACCGCGGAGTCGACCTGGTCGGCGCCGGTCCAGTCGTGGAGGAGTTCGCGCAGCTGCTGCCGGGCCACCGCGATCCGCTCGGGTTCGGCCTGCGCGACCGTGAGCACCGTACGGCGGATCTTCGGCGGGTCGACGACCGTGTCGCCGCAGCCGCAGGCCTCGCCCTCGCGGGACAGCAGGAGTACGGCTATGTCGTCCTCGCGGCGGTCGGCGAGCGGGCCGGTGGTGTGGTGGGAGGAGGGACCGTGGACCGCCTGGACGAGCGCGTCGGCGAGTTCCTCCAGGTCGCCCTTGTGCGCCTCCAGGATCGTCCGGATGCGCTGCCAGCCCGTCTCCAGGTCGTGGCCGCCGGTCTCGATCAGCCCGTCGGTGCACATCAGCATGGTCTCGCCGGGCTCCAGGGCGAGCGTGGTCGTCGGATAGTCGGCGTCCGGGTCGATGCCGAGCGGCAGTCCGCCCGCCGTGGGCCGCATCAGCACCGTCCCGTCCGCCATGCGTATCGCCGGGTCGGGATGGCCGGCCCGGGCGATCTCCAGGACCCCGGTCGCCGGGTCGGCCTCGACGTACAGGCAGGTCGCGAAGCGCGGGTCGGCCTTCTCCGCGTCGCCGTTGGTGATGCCGTGCAGGAAACGGGAGGCGCGGGAGAGGACGGCGTCCGGCCGGTGGCCCTCGGAGGCGTAGGCGCGCAGGGCGATGCGGAGCTGGCCCATCAGCCCGGCGGCGCGCACGTCATGGCCCTGTACGTCACCGATGACGAGGGCGATCCGGCCTCCCCCAGAGGGGGTGCCCCCAGGCAACGGGATCATGTCGTACCAGTCGCCGCCGACCTGGAGCCCGCCGCCGGTCGGGATGTAGCGGGCGGCGACGCTCATGCCCGGGATCTCCGGGCCCAGCGTGGGCAGCATCGAGCGCTGGAGCCCGTCGGTAAGCTCGCGCTCGGACTCGGCGACACCGGCGCGGGAGAGGGCCTGGGCGAGCATGCGGGCGACCGTGGTGAGGACGGACCGCTCGTCGGGTGTGAAGGCGACCGGGTAGGTGAAGGCGGCCATCCAGGCGCCCATGGTCCGGCCCGCGACCGTCAGCGGCAGGAACGCCCAGGACTGCCGGTGGAAGTGCTGGGCCAGCGGCCAGGTGACCGGGTAGCGCTCCTTGTACTGCTCAGGTGTGGACAGATAGACGGCACGGCCCGTCCGTACGACCTCGGCGGCCGGGTAGTCCGTCACCATCGACATGTGCGAGAACGGGTCCTCGTCGCCCGGCTGGTGCCCGTGGTGGCCGACGATCGTCAGACGGTCGCCGGATACGCCGAACACGGCGAGGCCGTCCGGTGAGAAGCCCGGCATCGACAGGCCCGCCGCGACCCGCAGCACCTCCGCCGTGGACCGCGCCTCCGCGAGCGCCCGGCCCGCGTCCAGCAGGAACGCCTCGCGGGAGCGCCGCCAGTCACCGGTGACCGCCGTTCGCCCGGCCGGTGTGCCCGGCGTGGGCTCGGCGACCTCCTGGAGGGTGCCGATCAGCTCGAACGACCGCTTCTCGGCGTCGTAGGACGGCTTGGAGCGGCTGCGGACGACGCGGATCACCCGGCCGCGCTCGTCCATGATCCGGATGCGGACCTCGGCGAGGGTGCCCTCGGCGACGGCCAGCCCGACGACCCCCGTGATCTCGTTCCAGTCTACGGGGTGGAGCCGGGCCCGGGTCTGGGCCTCCGTGATGGTGGTCTGTTCGGGGGGCAGCCCGAGCAGCCGTGCGGCCTCGGCGTCCACCGTGACCAGTCCCGAGGCGGTGTCCCAATGCCACAGACCGGTCGCGAGGGCGGCGAGTACCTCCCCCACGGCGGGCAGGGGCTCACCAGTGCGCATTGCCCCACTCTAAGAAGGGGAGATCGAAACCTGCCACCGAGGGAGCCCTGCGGTAATGGTGGGGAGGCGATCTATGGGTGGCCGGTACCCTTGGGACGTCCGGGCTCCGGCCCTGGACGTTTCACGTGAAACACTCCCCGATCCGCGAAGGCTGGATGAACGACGATGCATCGGTACAGGTCCCACACCTGCGGCGAGCTCCGCGCCTCTGACGTCGGCACCGACGTCCGGCTGAGCGGCTGGCTGCACAATCGCCGAGACCTGGGCGGCATCCTCTTCATCGATCTGCGCGATCACTACGGCATCACGCAGCTCGTCGCCCGCCCCGGCACGCCCGCGTACGAGGCCCTCGACAAGGTGACCAAGGAGTCGACGGTCCGCGTCGACGGCAAGGTCGTCTCCCGTGGCACGGACAACGTGAACCCGGATCTGCCGACCGGTGAGGTCGAGGTCGAGGTCGGTGAGGTCGAGCTGCTCGGCGCCGCCGCCCCGCTCCCCTTCACGATCAACACCGAGGACGGGGTCAACGAGGAGCGGCGCCTGGAGTACCGCTTCCTGGACCTGCGCCGCGAGCGCATGCACCGCAACATCATGCTGCGGTCCTCGGTGATCGCCTCGATCCGCTCGAAGATGGTCGCCCTCGGCTTCAACGAGATGGCCACCCCGATCCTCTCCGCGACCTCCCCCGAGGGCGCGCGCGACTTCGTGGTGCCGTCCCGGCTGAACCCGGGCAAGTTCTACGCCCTGCCGCAGGCGCCGCAGCAGTTCAAGCAGCTGCTGATGATCTCCGGCTTCGACCGCTACTTCCAGATCGCGCCCTGCTTCCGCGACGAGGACGCCCGCGCGGACCGCTCGCCGGGCGAGTTCTACCAGCTCGACGTCGAGATGAGCTTCGTGGAGCAGGAAGACGTCTTCCAGCCGATCGAGAAGCTGATGACGGAGCTGTTCGAGGAGTTCGGCGGCGGCCAGCCGGTCACCTCCCCGTTCCCGCGCATCCCGTTCCGCGAGTCGATGGTGAAGTACGGCTCCGACAAGCCGGACCTGCGCGCGAAGCTCGAACTCACCGACATCACGGACGTGTTCGAGGGCTCGGAGTTCAAGGCGTTCGCCGGCCAGCACGTGCGCGCGCTGCCGGTGCCGGACGTGGCGGCGCAGTCCCGTAAGTTCTTCGACCAGCTCGGCGACTTCGCGGTCACCCTCGGCGCGAAGGGCCTGGCCTGGGTCCGCGTGACCGAGGACGGCTCGCTGACGGGCCCGATCGCGAAGTTCCTCACTGAGGAGAACATCGCCGAGCTGACCAAGCGCCTGTCGCTGGCGCCCGGTCACGCGGTGTTCTTCGGCGCGGGCGAGTTCGAAGAGGTCTCGAAGATCATGGGCGCGGTGCGGGTCGAGGCCGCCAAGCGCGCGGGTCACTTCGAGGAGGGTGTCTTCCGCTTCTGCTGGATCGTCGACTTCCCGATGTACGAGAAGGACGAGGAGACCGGGAAGATCGACTTCTCGCACAACCCGTTCTCGATGCCGCAGGGCGGTCTGGAGGCCCTGGAGACCCAGGACCCGCTGGACATCCTGGGCTGGCAGTACGACATCGTCTGCAACGGCGTGGAGCTGTCCTCCGGCGCGATCCGGAACCACGAGCCCGACATCATGCTCAAGGCCTTCGAGATCGCGGGCTACGACCGTGACACCGTCGAGGAGCAGTTCGCGGGCATGCTGCGCGCGTTCCGCTTCGGCGCCCCGCCGCACGGGGGGATCGCCCCCGGCGTCGACCGCATCGTCATGCTGCTCGCGGAGGAGCCGAACATCCGCGAGACGATCGCGTTCCCGCTCAACGGCAACGCGCAGGACCTGATGATGGGCGCGCCGACGGAGCTGGACGAGACGCGGCTGCGCGAGCTGCATCTTTCGGTGCGGAAGCCGCAGCCGAAGTAGTACGCGGCCGGCGGGAGTTGAAGCGTTGGGCTCGGAACCGGCATCGGTTTCGAGCCCTTTCGCTTGTGCACAGGATTCACAGCGCATTCTCATGTTCATGTCATGTCGAGCGCCCCTAGCGTCCAGGGCATGACGGATTCCCCAGTACCCCCCACGGATGCGCAAGGCCCCACGGCTTCTGAAGTCCCGGAAGCCGGAGGGCAGTTGGCCCGCCGAACGGTCCTGGTGGCCGGTGGTGCGGCGGTGACGGCGGTCGGCGTAGGCGGAGTGCTGTCGGCGAACGCCTCCGCGCAGGAGGCCACCCCGGCGACCGCGGCGGCGACCTCGACCGAGGACACCTGCTACACGCTCACCTCGGAACTGGTCGAGGGCCCGTACTACATCGACGCCGACAAGATCCGCCGCGATGTGACCGAGGACCAGCCCGGCATCCCGCTCACCCTCGACCTCAAGGTGATCGACGCGGACACCTGCAGACCGTTGCGCAACGCGGCCGTGGACATCTGGCACTGCAACGCGACGGGCGTCTACTCGGGCTACGAGTCGACCGGCGGCGGCCCCGCCCCTACGGGCCCGCCCCCTTCCGGCACCCCGACCGGAACCCCCACGGGCGGCCCGCCCGGTGGCGGCGGCGGACACCAGGAACCGACCGACGACGACCGCTTCCTGCGCGGCACCTGGCACACGGACCGCCACGGCCAGGTCACCTTCAAGACGGTGTTCCCGGGTTGGTACCAGGGCCGTTGCGTCCACATCCACGTCAAGGTCCACGTCGCCGGCGAGTGGACGGACGCGGGCTACGAGGGCGGCCACACCTGCTTCACGGGCCAGCTGTTCTTCGACGAGAAGTCGGTCATCGCGACGTCGGTCCTGGAGCCGTACGTCTCGAACACCGCGACCCGCACGACGCTCACCGAGGACGGCATCTACCCCCAGAACGGCCACGAGGGTGGCCTGCTCTACCTCAAGTACGACCGGCGGCACATCGGGCGGGGCGTGCGGGCGCGCCTGACGCTGGGTGTGGCACCGGACGAGACGAACGACGGGGAGGGCGGGGGCGGTCCGGGCGGCCCGGGTCCGTCGGCTTCGGCTTCGCCGTCGGCCACGGTGTCGTAGCTCCCGCCGTCGATCGTAGGGCTGTAGCTCCCGCTGTCGCCATGGAGTCGTAGCTCCTGCCGTCGTGGCTCCGGCAGTACACGTCGTCGCTACGGCCGCCAGGCCGCGATCACGTCCTTCGCCCCCCACACCAGGTCGACGGCGTCGTCCGACACCGCGCGGGTGATGCCGGAGAGGGAGACGATCGCGAGGCCGGTGCCGCCGGGGTCGAATCCGGGAACCTCGGCGGCGCCGGTCCGCAGGGCGTTCAGGTCCTGCTGGTCGAAGGGCGAGGCGAGCCACTTGACCGAGCCGGCGAAGTACACGGACCCGGCCACGGGGGCGCGGTCCGCGCCGATCAGGTCGATCTCCGGAGCGAACCGTCGGTTCCACCAGGCGCCGACGACCTCGGTGCCGGGCCAGGGGAAGTCCTCGGAAGCGGCCGCGGCCAGTTCCAGCGCCTCACGGATCAGGGGCTCGACGGCCCGTCCCCGCCAGGCCGTCCACCGCCGCTCCACGATCCGGTACGCGGCTTCGGGGCGTCCGCGTCTGGAGAGTTCCTGCGCGGACCGGGTCGCGGCCAGGTAGAGCCGCAGGTTGCTGTCGGCCACGCGATAGAGGGCGGGTTTGCCGGGGCTGGTGGACAGCGGCGGGTCCACGGCCAGCACGCGCTTCTCGACGGTGAGGCGTCTGAGCAGCGGGGAGAGTACTCCGGAGGGCAGTGCCCCGCTCTGGCTGCCCGCGGTCGCGGCGATGTTCGCATGCGTACGGTCCCCGCTCCCCACGGCCTCCAGGACCCGGCGCGTCTGGTCGGGTGCCGGGAACTCGGCCAGGAGCGCCGCCTCCGGCACCCCGAAGAGCGGCGAGGCGGGGTCCGCGCACTCGTCCTTGACGAAGTCGAGCGCCGGTGTCGCGTGCGGCCAGGCACGCAGGATGCCCGGCAGGCCGCCGGACACGAGATGGGCGTCGATGGCGTCGGCGGCGTCCAGCCCCAGCACGTCTCCGGTCTCGGCGGGATCGAGCGGTCCGAGGACGAGACTGTCGGCGCGTCCGTAGAACGGGCGGTCGTACGCCGTGAACCGCTCCATCATGTGCAGATCGCTGCCGAGCAGCAGCAGAAGCACCGGGCGTCCGGCCAGCAGCCGGTCCCACGCGGTCTGCAGCGCTCCGTCGAACACGGGGTCCTGCTCGGCGAGCCAGGGCAGTTCGTCGAGGACCACGATGCTGGGTGCGGCGGGCAGGACGGCCGCGAGTGTCCGGAAGGCGTCCGGCCAGTTCCTGGGGGCGGTGGCCGGTACCAGTTCGCGGGCGGTGGGCAGGGAGGACTCCCTCAGCTCCGCGGTGAAGTCGGCGATCCCTTCGACGGGGGAGGCGCCCTTGGTGGCGGTGAAGAAGACGTACGGCACCGCCGCGCCGTCGCAGAACTCCTGCACGAGACGCGACTTCCCCACCTGCCGTCGCCCCCGTATGGCCACGGCGACGCCGGTGGCGTCCGCGGAGACGCGGGCGAGGCGCTTGCGGAGGAGGGTCAGCTCGGTGTGACGGCCGACGAAAGGGGTGGGCATGGGGACTCCGAGGACTCGGCGAGGTTGTGGCGAGTGTATGTAGTCAGATTCTACGTAGATTGAGTCTACGTCGGTTCCCGTATGGATTCCGGGGCGATTTTGTATGTATTGCGGTGGTTCATGGATGGCTCATGGCAAGCGCACAGACGGATCGACGGTCTCCCACAGTGGCGGGGAGTGTCATGGGGCATAGGGGTCGGATCGGCTCGTCCCGTGAACCACGTGAGGTCTGGAGGAAACGATGGGATTCGTTGTGCTGGCATTGCTGTTGATCGCGGGGGCGGTGTTCGCGGTCGTCGTGCTGAGGCGCTCGCAGGGTGACCGGGACGGGTCGGACCTGTCCGATCTCGACGCCGAGGTCGAGGCGAGCGGTTCGGTGCTGCGGCTCGGCGCGAGCCTGACCGTCCCCGAGGCGAGGGTGTGGGCGGGCGCCGACGAGGCGGTAACGCGGGCGCTGACGAACGCGGTCGAGTGCCACCGGGCCGCCGCGGCCCAGCTGACCACGGCACGCACGGTGACGGAGTACACCCAGGCGGCCCGCACGGCGCAGGAGGGGCTCGCGTATGTCGCCACGGCGCGGGCGGCGCTGGGGAGTGTGCCGGCGTTGGCGGACTCGGCGGCGTAGGAGCGGCGGCCTTGTCCACGGAGGGCATGTCCCGCCAAAGGGCGAGGGCCTTCAAGTCCGCGCCGGGCGTGCCGAGTTGTCAGACCTGGTCGGTGTTGTTCTGGGTCTGAGGCTGGAGTGCCTCAGGGGTCTCGACGAACAGATCCTCCGCCGTGGACGCGGTCAGGGAACGGTCGAACCAGAGGGTGAGGGTGTCGAGGTCGGCGCAGGAGGTGATGCGTTCACGGATGTCGTGGGGGACTTCGATGCCGTGCTTCTCCAGTACGCGCAGGGTGAACGCGGCGCGGCTCTCTGCTCTGCCCTCGGCGTGGCCTTCGAGGTAGGCCTTCTCCATGCTTCCACTCCGGATTTCTGGCTGATTCGGGGACGTTCGTCGGTTGAAGAAGCGTCCCTTGACCCCATCAGGTCGCGGGACTTCATCCACCGTCTGTCGAAGGAGCTGTAGACGTGATCCAGTGGCAGAAGTCCACATATTCCGGTGGTGCGGCGGGCAACGAGTGTGTGGAACTTGCCCAAAGTGGAGGTGAGTTGCTTCTCAGGGAGAGTGACGACCCCGCCCGAATACTCCCCGTGACCTCGACCGGGCTCGCTGAACTCCTGCGCCATCTCGGAGCCGACCCGCGATAACGGAAGAAGCTGCGAGCCATGGTCCAGTGGCAGAAGTCGACCTACTCCGGTGGCTCGGACGGGTCCTCCTGTGTCGAACTCGCCCGCGCCGAAGCCTCGTTGCTCCATCGCATCGACCCGTCCGCAGGTGCCCGGGACCAATGAGGACGGTGCCGGCGAATCCGGCACCGCCGGGCCACCCATCCGAAAAGTGTGACACTTCTCGCGGAAGTGTCACACTTTCTCAGCTGCATACGGCTGCCCAGGCCGCTGACGGGGACTGTCCTACGACAGTGACTTGTACCCGCCCCACCCGGTCGCGATCTTCACCCGCGCCCCGAACGACCCCTTGCCGTCACCGCTGTTGCGGTACAGGTTGCCGCTGGTGTCGCGGGACACGAGGTCGGCCTTGCCGTCGGCGGTGACGGTCGCGTCGTACTGCTCGGGGACGTACACCGTCGACAGAGTCCGTACGGCCGACCAGGTGCCGGTGTCCGCTTCGCGGGTGGTGGTGCGGGTGCCGAAGCTGATCGTGTTGTAGTCCACCCAGACGAGGGTGATGTCGCCGTCGGGCGCGATCAGCGGCTCCGGGGTCTCGGAGCCGCCGCCCGCGTCGGGCACGGACTGCGGCACGGACCAGGCACCGGCGGCGGAGCGGGTGGTGGTGAGGAGGCCCGCGGATGTGCCGCCGTAGGCGACGGTCACCGATCCGTCGTCGGCCGCCGCGGCCTCGGGGTCGCTGATGGACCGGTACGAGCCGCTCGCCGCCGTCGGCGTGGTCCACGCGGTTGCGCCGGGTGCCCTGGACACCGTACGCACCGAGGCGGACTCGCCGGCGGTCTCCCTGTACACGACGACGGCGGTGCCGTCGGAGGTGACGGCGACACTCGGCGCGTAGGCCCCGTCGGCGCCGTCCGTGGCCGCGGCACTGAGCTGCGCGGGCCTCGACCAGGTGCCGTCCGTGCCGCGGGTGGCGGCGTGGACCTCGGCCTTCGACGCGCTGTCGGACTTGGTGGCCCAGACCGCGGTGAGCGTGCCGTCGGGGCCCTCGGCGAGGTCGATGCCGCCGTCGGCCCAGGCGGCGTCGGTGCCGACGAGTTCGGCGGGCGCGGACCAGCCGGAGCGGTCGGCCGCCAGCACGGAACTGACCAGGCGGATGCCCAACTCACTGGAGCCGGGGGCGGTTTCGTCCGGGAACTCCACCCACAGCGCGGTGACCGTGCCGTCGGCGGAGGCGTGCAGCCTGACGCTGCCGGCCTCGGTCGGGGTCGTGGCGAGCAGCGCAGGCGTATTCCACGTGTCACCAGCGGCCGGACGTACGGCGGCGTACAACTGCCGTCCGTTGCCGCTCGCGAACTGGTTCCACACGGCCACGGCGGAGCCGTCGGACGCGGTGACGACATCCACGACGGAGGCCTTGCCGTCGGCGACCGGAGCGGCGGCCGCGGATCCGGCGGTCAGGACCGGCAGCAGGGTGCCGCCCGTCAGAGCGAGCGTCACCGAGGTGATCGCGAACGCCGTCCGGCGCCGCGAAAGGGCGTATCTGCCCACGTGTTCATCCCTCCCCGCGGAGAGACACCATCTCCGCACAAGTGTGCGGACTTTACCGGCGCTTTTGCTTCTGGAGGCAGGAGGGCCTATCTCTCGTCGACTTCAGAATTCATGGCAACCCACAGCCCACACCCATGCTTCTTACAGACCTCTTACCTACCGTCCGGGCATGACGGGAAACGAAACAACCAACGAGTCGCGGGAACAACCGCGTAACCAATCCCCCGCTCACAAACGGGACTTGACCCGACGCAAGGTCGTCGTCGCGGGCGGAGCCGCCGTCGCCGCGGTGGGTGTGGGGGGAGGGCTCGCCGCGAGTGCGTTCGCGGACGGGGCGACCCCCAGCGCGCCCGGCAAGAGCAAGGCGAGTGCCGGCGAGGCGTGTTACACGCTCACCTCGGAGACCACCGAGGGGCCGTACTACATCGACGCCGACAAGATCCGGCAGGACATCACCGAGGACGAGGAGGGCATTCCGCTGACCCTCACCCTCAAGGTGATCGACGCGGAGAGCTGCAAGCCGGTCAGGGACGCGGCTGTCGACATCTGGCACTGCAGCGCGCTCGGCATCTACTCCGGCTATGAGGCGATGAGCAGCGGCGGGGGCGGCGGCGCTCCCACGGACGCGCCCTCGGGCACCCCGACCGACACGCCGTCCGGCACCCCCACCGGCGAACCCCCGTCCGGCGCCCCCTCCGGCGGAACCGGTGGTGGTCACTCCGAACCGACCGACGACGAGCGGTACTTGCGCGGGACCTGGAAGACCGACAAGCGCGGCTACGTCACCTTCAAGACGGTGTTCCCGGGCTGGTATCAGGGCCGTTGCGTGCACATCCACGTCAAGGTGCATGTCGACGGCGAGTGGACGGACGCCGGGTACGAGGGCGGACACACCTGCCACACGGGCCAGTTGTTCTTCGACGAGAAGTCCGTGCTGGCGTCGGCGACGGTCGAGCCGTACTCCACCAACACCACCACCCGCACCACCCTCACCGAGGACACGATCTACCCGCAGAACGGCCAGGAAGGCGGCCTGCTCTTCCTGGACTACGACAAGAAGCGCATCGCCAAGGGGGTTCGCGCCCACCTGACGATGGGCGTCGCCCCGGACGAGACCCACGACAGCACGGACACCCAGCCGAGCGCGTCGGCGTCGGCATCCGCTTCCTCATAGCTCGTCAACTGTGCTCAGGATCAAGAAAGTTGGCGGGCCGCGGCAACCTTCTTGATCCTGACGGCCACTGAGGAGTCGTAACCCCTGACCCCGCACCGAAGGACTCCCCGTGGCCACCCCCGCTCCCTCCCCCTCCCACCGCCGCTCCCTCCGCAAGCGCCGCACGATCGTCGTCACCGCCGCCGCTGCCGCCGCAGGCATCGGCGCCGGCATCCTCGTGCTCAACGCGAACGCGGCCAGCACCACCGCGACCGCTGACCTGTACCACCAGACGCTCGCGGCGAAGGACGGGTGGGCGGCGTCCGGTACCGGTACCACCGGGGGTGCGAAGGCCGATGCCGCGCACACCTTCACCGTGAGTACCCGCGCCCAGCTCGTGAAGGCGCTCGGGTCCGCCAGTGACACCACGCCGCGGATCGTGAAGGTCAAGGGCACGATCGACGCCAACACCGATGACTCGGGGAAGGGGTTGAGCTGCGCCGATTACGCCTCCGGGACCGGGTATTCGTTGGCCGCGTATCTCAAGGCCTTCGACCCCTCCACCTACGGCACCTCCAAGCTGCCCTCCGGTACGCAGGAGAAGGCGCGGGCGGCGGCGCAGACCAAGCAGGGGAAGAACGTCATCTTCCGGGTGCCCGCCAACACCACGGTCGTGGGCGTGCCCGGTACCAACGCCGGGATCACCGGCGGGATGCTGCAGATCCAGAGCGTGGACAACGTCATCGTGCGGAACCTGACCTTCGCCGCCACCCAGGACTGCTTCCCGCAGTGGGACCCGACGGACGGGGACAGCGGCAACTGGAACTCGCAGTACGACGCCGTGACCCTGCGCGGTGCCACGCATGTCTGGGCGGACCACAACACGTTCACCGACGCGCCGGGGCTCGACACCTCCGACCCGACGTACTACGGGCGCCAGTACCAGATCCACGACGGCGACCTCGACATCACCAAGGGCTCGGACCTGGTGACCGTCGAGCGCAACCAGTTCACCAACCACGACAAGACGATGCTCATCGGCAGCAGCGACACCGACAGCGTCGGCAAGCTGCGCGTCTCCATCCACCACAACGTGTGGAAGGGGATCGTGCAGCGGGCGCCGCTGGCCCGGATCGGGCAGATTCACCTCTACAACAACTTCTACGACACCACGAACCTCAACGGGTACGTGCTGCAGTACAGCGTCAACTCCCGTGCCAAGGCGCAGGTCGTCGCCGAGGACAACTACTGGAAGATTCCCGCCAGTCAGAAGACGAGCAAGCTGTTCAGCGGTGACGGGACCGGGTCCATCGCCGGTGGCGGCAACCTCGTCAACGGGACGGTCACCGATCTCGTCGCCGCCTACAACGCCGCCAACTCCAAGAAGCTGAAGACCACCGTGAACTGGACGCCGACCCTCACGGCCGGGCTGGAGACGTCGGCGAAGAATCTGCCGACGGAGCTCGCGACCACGACCGGGGCCGGCGTCCTCAAGTAGCCGATGGAGAAAGGCCGTTGCCTCAGATCAGCCAGAGGAGCCCGTACCCACCCAGGGCAGTGTCGCTCTTCTGGGTGAGGCCGACCGCAGGTCCGGTGAACAGCTTGGTGCCTGTGGCCGTCGGACGGGAGGTGCCGCCGGGGAAGACCCAGACGGCGCCGGTGGCGTTGTTCTCGTAGGCCGCGCTCACGAACAGCTCGGGCTTTCCGTCCTTGTTGACGTCCCCGACCGAGACCGTCGTACCGAAGAAGTCGTCGGTCTCGGAGGCGCCGGGGACGCCTGCGGTGTCCTGGGAGAAGGAGTACGAGCCGCTGCCGAGGGCGCCCGTGCGCCGGCCCGGGATCACCGTCACGTTTCCGGCCCGGCTCTTGCCGGCGAGGCTTTCGGAGGGGGCGCCCACGACGATGTCGGCGAGCCCGTCCCGGTTGAGGTCGGCCACGGCCAGGGCGCCGCCGAACTCGTCCTCCTTCTCGCTCGCGCCGGGCACCCCGGCGGTGTCCTGGGTGAGCTGCACGGGCTCGGTGGTCGCCGCGATGCCTTTCGCGGTGCCGTAGTAGACCAGGACGCGTCCGCCCAACGCGCCGTCCACACCTGCGACATCGGGCTCCCAGGGGTCGCCGACGACGAGGTCGGCGTACCCGTCGCCGTTGACGTCGCCCGAGGCGGCGATGAGACCGTTGCCCCGCTTCGGCTGCATGACGGTGGTGGCCGGGTCGACGTAGACCTCGCCACCGCTCAGGTCGCTGAGGCCCTGGGTGGCGACGGCCAGGTCGAGCACGGTGTCGCCGTCGAAGTCGCCGAGCGCGACGCTCGCCGGAGAGGCGGTGTTCTGGTCGGGTACGGCCGAACCGTAGGTGCCGGTGCGGCTGAACGGTCCCTTGAAGACCAGGGAGTCCGATCCGGCGACCGCGACCTGCGTCCTGCTGCCCGCGCCGATGCTCAGAGCGGCCAGGTCGGTGCCGTACCGCTCCAGGTAGTCCGACGGCGCCGGCAGGTCGGTGCCCGTCGTCAGCCCGCTCTTGCCGCCCCACAACACGCTGACCAGGCCCGCGTCCTTGCCGCGGGCCGTGTCCTCGTACGGCGCGGAGACCACGAGGTCCGCGTAGCCGTCCCGGTTGAGGTCGGCCGTCGCGGTGGCGGAGCCGAACCCGTCGCCTGCCTCGGCGGTGCCCGGTACTCCGGCGGTGTTCTGGGTGATCGTCTTGCGGTGGGCGGCCGAGATCCCCGACTTCGAGCCGTACAGGATGACGACGGCGCCCGCCCCTTCCCTGCCGGCCACGTTCGCGCCGGGCGCGGGCAGGACGGCGTCGCGGTACCCGTCGCCGTTGAAGTCGCCGGGGACCGCTCCGTGGACCGCGAACGCGGGTGCGGCGGGCAGCAGCGAGCCGCCTGCCAGCACCGCGGCCACCGTCGCCACGGCTCTCCATCTGCGCCTGGCCGTCCGTGACTTGACCATGCGAGTCCCCTCCCACCCCGGGCGCATCCCCTGTGCGCCGACAACTGACGCGCAGTGTAAAGGCCCTGGCTGTGCGGGAGTTGGACGCTCAGAGGCAGATGCGTAGGAGCAGGTAACTCAGGAGCAGGTGCTCAGCCGTCGTACGTGCCGTCCCACGGCGGTCCGAAAGCGTGCCGGTCCGGGTACAGCTCTGCCCAGCTCCCGTCCTCGTCCTCCTCGACCAGCAGGCCGAACAGGACGCCGTCGACGGTGCGTTGGAAGGGGCGGATCGCGATGTCGGTGTAGCTGCGGCGGGGGAGGGCGCGGAGCAGTTTCGCCAGGTGGATGCGGGCCTGCGAGAGGACCGAACCGTCGCCGTGCGGGGCGCGTTGCTGCTCGGCCCAGGTGCCGGCGCACCAGATCTCCGAGTCGCGGTAGCGGCCCGCGGCGTCGAAGGTGTGCAGCACCGTGTAGAGACGTTTCTGCTCTTCCCAGCCGTCGTCGGGACGGAAGCCTTGGGGGAACGCGTAGGTGACCGACGCCAGGAACTGGCCGTCCGCGTAGCGGCCGACGGCGCCGCTGCGTTGATTCGGCTCGTAGGCGATCGGAATGACCTCGGGGACTGCCATGGCGGAACCTTACGGGTTGGCGCGAACACGTCTACGACGGGGTCGGTCAGCGAGACCGTGTGACCTCGCCGAGTTGCCCCTGGGTCAAGGGTGGCACCTCGATCGGGTGGGCGGCGCCGGTCCGCAGTCCGTCGAGGAAGAATCCCAGGCAGCGGCGCCAGGCGTCGGGCGCGGTCTCCATCGACTCCCGGATCACCTGGGACATCGCCCAGCTCAGGGTGACGAGGTCCGCCGGCTCGAAGTCGGGGCGCAACTGCCCGCTGTCCCGGGCCCGTTGGATGAGCAGCTCCGCGTGCCGGAACCCGCGGTTGCAGGCCTGTTCGACCTCCCCCGCCGCCCGGAACCGTTGCGCCACCGCGTCGTTGAGACCCTGGTCCTCGGCCTGGAGCGCGAACAGCCCCTCCAGGTACGCGACGAAACCGTCCCAGGCGTCCGGGGCCGCCAGCGCCTTCTCGGTGATCTGCTCCAACGCCGCCAGCCGCGCCGGGAAGATCGCCTCCCAGAACGCCTCCCGGCTCGGGAAGTGGTTGTACAGCGTGCCGATGCTGACCCCGGCCCGCCGGGCGATCTCCTCCAGCGGCGCGTCCAGACCGCGCGAGCCGAACAACTCCGTTGCGGCGGCCAGGAGTTTCGCCCGGTTGCGCGCGGCGTCGGCCCGCAGGGGTTTGGGGGCGGGCGGGGGATCGGGCTGGTGCATGACGCCATCATACGGAACTTGAGATGGGCCTCAGGTTCCGTGCTACGGTCGGAGAGGTAAGTTGAGGTGTGCCTCACTTTAGCGGCCTGAATGGAACGCCTCAGGTCAGCCGTGTCCGTGAACCCGCCCCGGAAGGCTCCGTCATGCCCGCAGCACAGCAGCCCAAGATCGCCGTCGTCCTCGGGGTCGGCCCCGGCCTCGGCATGTCCGTCGCCCACCGCTTC
This sequence comes from Streptomyces prunicolor, assembly GCF_045162825.1. Classification (NCBI taxonomy): domain Bacteria; kingdom Bacillati; phylum Actinomycetota; class Actinomycetes; order Kitasatosporales; family Streptomycetaceae; genus Streptomyces; species Streptomyces prunicolor. Next base: position 5,591,753 of record NZ_CP108676.1, read on the forward strand.
GGCCGCGAGGGGTACACGGTGGCCGTGGTGTCCCGCAGCGACACCCGGCACGCCGACTACGTCGCGTCACTCGCCGCGGCGGGCGTCGAGGCCGTGTCCTACGTCGCCGACGTACGCGACACCAAGCAGCTCGGCTCGGTACTCGACAGCGTCACCGAGCGGTACGGCCGTATCGACCTCGTCTACTACGGGCCGGGCGCCCTCGACCTCGACGAGAGCCGCCCCCAGTCGATCACCGAGACCGACTCCGCCGGCGTCCAGGAGGCGATGAGCTGGATGTATCCCGCCGTCGAGGTGGTGGGCAGGGTGCTGCCCGGCATGGTCGAGCGCGGTGGCGGCGCGTTCGTGTTCGCGGGCGGGCTCAGTGCCGTGGTGCCGATGCCTACGCTCGGCGCGCTCGCCGTCTCGGCCGCCGCCCTGCGCAACTACGCCCTGACTCTCAACGCCGGGCTGGCAGACACCGGGGTCTACGCCGGCAACCTGGTCATCGGCGGACTCATCGAGCGGGGTGACATCCACCAGCTGATCACGTCGAACCCCGAGCAGTTCGGGAACGTCGGCGACCGGACCCTCGACCCGGACGAAATTGCCGACGGCGCCTGGGAGTTGGTGGCGCGGCGGGACCGGGCGGAGGACACGTTCAGCGTCCTCGGCTAGGAGTCCGTACGGTCGGCTAGGAGTCCGTACGGTCGTCGAGGCGCGGGAAGAGCACCGCGCCCTTCGTCACCGGGGAGCCGGGCGGGAGTCGGCCCCAGTCGGAGGCCTGCCGGATGTGCTGGTCCCGTAGTGGGCCCAGGGACGTCGAGGCGCCGAGGGAGTCCCAGAGGCGTTCCGACGTCTCCGGCATGACCGGTGCGAGGAGGATCGCGATCGCGCGCAGCGAGTCCGCGGCCGTGTAGAGGATCGTCGCCAGTCGGGTGCGGGCCTCGGGGGAGTCGGACTTGGCGACCTTCCAGGGTTCCTGGTCGGTCAGATAGCCGTTGACCTGCCGGACGAAGTCGAAGACGGCCAGGATGCCGCCCTGGAAGTCGAGTTGGTCGCCGATACGCTGGTCCGCCTCCGAAGTCGCCCTGAGAAGGGCTGACTTGAGTGAGCGCTCGGCCTCGGTCTCCTCCCCCGGCGCGGGCAGGCCGCCCCCGAAGTACCTGGCCGTCATCGCGGTCACCCGGGAGGCCAAGTTGCCGTAGCCGTTGGCGAGTTCGCTGGTGTAGCGGGCGGTGAAGTCCTCCCAGGAGAAGGAACCGTCCTGGCCGAAGGCGATCGCACGCAGGAAGTACCAGCGGTAGGCGTCCACGCCGAAGTGCGCGGTGAGGGTCTCGGGGCTGATGCCGGTCAGGTTCGACTTGGACATCTTCTCGCCGCCGACCAACAACCAGCCGTTGGCGGCGATCCGGCCCGGCAGCGGCAGGCCGTTGGCCATGAGCATCGCCGGCCAGATGACGGCATGGAAGCGGAGAATGTCCTTGCCGACCAGGTGGACGTCGGCCGGGAAGGTCGCCTCGAACTTCTCGGGGTTCTCGTTGTAACCCACGGCGGTCGCGTAGTTGAGAAGCGCGTCGACCCAGACGTAGATGACATGCGACTCGTCCCAGGGGACCTTGACGCCCCAGTCGAAGGTCGAGCGGGAGATCGACAGGTCCTGGAGGCCCTGGCGGACGAAGTTCACGACCTCGTTGCGGGCCGAGGCGGGCTGGACGAAGTCCGGGTGGGCGTCGTAGTGGGCGAGGAGACGGTCGCCGTACTCGCTCAGCTTGAAGAAGTAGTTCTCCTCCTTGAGGAGTTCGACCGGGCGTCGGTGGATGGCGCACAGCTTGGTGCCGTCCTCGGCCTCGACCAGCTCGCCCGGGAGTTTGTACTCCTCGCAGTACACGCAGTACGGGCCCTCGTAACCGCCCTTGTAGATCTCGCCCTTGTCGTACAGGTCCTGCACGAACTCCTGGACGCGGTCGGTGTGGCGGCGCTCGGTGGTGCGGAGGAAGTCGTCGTTGGAGATGGCGAGATGGGCCCAGAGGGGTTTCCAGGACTCCTCGACCAGGCGGTCCGCCCACTCCTGCGGGGGCACGCCGTTCGCCTCCGCCGTGCGCAGGATCTTCTGGCCGTGCTCGTCCGTGCCGGTGAGGAACCAGACGTCCTCACCGCGCCGGCGGTGCCAGCGGGCGAGGACGTCTGCGGCGACGGTGGTGTAGGCGTGGCCGAGGTGGGGGGCGTCGTTGACGTAGTAGATGGGGGTGGTGACGTAGTAGTACGTCATCGGGTCATCCCTGGGTCGTACGTCATCGGGTCATCTCCGGTCTGCGCGGCGGCGCCCCTTTTGCCTTCGGGTCAGGCCTGGTCTCCGCCGAAGCGCTCCTTGTACGTCTCCAGGTCCTCGTCCGTGAGCTTCGCGAAGAGGACCGGGGGGACGGTGAAGGGGGTGCCTGCGGGGACGGTGGTGAGGGACTTCGCCTCGTCGGGCGAGACCCACGTCGCCGTGTCGTCCTTGAGGGCGAACGCCGCGCGCATCGCCGCCGAGGAGGACGGGATGAAGGGTTCCGAGACCACCGCGTAGAGGTGGATCAGGTTCATCGCGGTGCGCAGGGTGAGGGCCGCGGCCTCCGGGTCGGTCTTGATCTCCAGCCAGGGGGCCTTCTCCTCCAGGTAGGAGTTGCCGGCCGACCACAGGGCGCGGAGCGCCGCCGCGGCCTTGCGGAACTGGAGGGACTCCATCTGGGTCTCGTACTCGGCGAGGAGACCCGCGATCTCCTCGCCCAGCTTCGTCTCCGGGGCGCCCGCCGTGTTGCCTGCGGGGACCTCGTCGCCGAAGCGCTTCTTCGAGAAGGAGAGGACGCGGTTGACGAAGTTGCCCAGGGTGTCGGCCAGGTCCTTGTTCACCGTGGCCGTGAAGTGCTCCCAGGTGAAGGACGAGTCGTCCGACTCGGGGGCGTTGGCGATCAGGAAGTAGCGCCAGTAGTCCGCCGGGAGGATGTCCAGGGCCTGGTCGGTGAAGACGCCGCGCTTCTGGGACGTGGAGAACTTACCGCCGTAGTACGTCAGCCAGTTGAAGGCCTTGACGTAGTCGACCTTCTTCCAGGGCTCGCGGATGCCGAGCTGCGTGGCCGGGAACATCACCGTGTGGAACGGGACGTTGTCCTTCGCCATGAACTCTGTGTAGCGGACCGGGTTGTCGCCCTGGTCCGACTCGTACCACCAGGATTTCCAGTCGCGCGTCTCACCGGCGGGGGCCGCGTCCGACCATTCCTTCGTCGCGCCGATGTACTCGATCGGGGCGTCGAACCAGACATAGAAGACCTTGCCCTCCGCGGCCAGCTCCGGCCAGGTGTCGGCGGGGACCGGGATGCCCCAGTCCAGGTCGCGGGTGATCGCGCGGTCGTGCAGGCCCTCGGTGAGCCACTTGCGGGCGATGGAGGACGCGAGCTGCGGCCACTCCTCCTCGTGGGCGGCGACCCACTCCTCCACCTCGTGCTGGAGCTTCGACTGGAGGAGGAAGAGGTGCTTGGTCTCCCTTACCTCCAGGTCCGTGGAGCCCGAGATCGCGGACCTGGGGTTGATGAGGTCTGTGGGGTCCAGGACTCGGGTGCAGTTCTCGCACTGGTCGCCGCGGGCCTTGTCGTAGCCGCAGTGGGGGCAGGTGCCCTCCACGTAGCGGTCCGGGAGGAAACGGCCGTCGGTGGGCGAGTACACCTGGCGGATGGCGCGCTCTTCGATGAAGCCGTTCTCGTTCAGGCGGCGGGCGAAGTGCTGGGTGATCTCCCTGTTCTGGGGGGAGGAGCTGCGGCCGAAGTAGTCGAAGGCGAGCGCGAAGCCGTCGTAGACCGCCTTCTGCGCGTCGTGCGCCTGCGCGCAGAACTCCGCTACGGGGAGGCCCCGCTCCTTCGCGGCCAGCTCGGCCGGGGTGCCGTGTTCGTCCGTCGCGCAGATGTAGAGGACGTCGTGGCCGCGCTGGCGGAGGTAGCGGGAGTACACGTCGGCCGGGAGCATGGACCCCACCATGTTGCCCAGGTGCTTGATTCCGTTGATGTACGGAAGGGCGCTGGTGATGAGGTGTCGAGCCATTGGGGGGCTGCTCCCAGGTCGGTGTGTTGCTGTTGCTGCGAACCTTGAAATCGTAGCCGACATGGGTGTGCCGCCCGCCTCCCGTTTTACGGGGTGGAAGCGGGCGGCACGTGGTCCTGCGGGTACTGCTCTGTGGTTACGGGCGCCAGTCGATCAGTACGCCGTCGTAGAGCTCCGCGTCCGTGAGCTCCAGGGGGGTCGGGCCCGCGTGGAAGAAGGCCGTGTTGTCGGTCTTCAGCTTGCGGAGGTAGTCGAAGGCCTTGTTCTCGTGGTCGCCGAACGCGACGAACGAGAAGAACACGGAGGCGTGGGACTTCGCGGCGTCCGTGAGGGACTGGGTGGCCGGGGTCTTCGCGTCCGGGGCGCCGTCCGTCTGGAAGACGACGAGGGCGGGGGTGCCGGGGGTGGCGTTCTTGTCGTAGTGCGTGAGTACGGCTTCTACGGCGGCGTGGTAGCTGGTGCGGCCCATGCGGCCGAGGCCGGCGTGGGCCTCGTCGACCGCGTTCTCGGGGGAGGCGCTGGTGAGGTCGGTGGTGCCGTCGACCTCCGTGGAGAAGAAGACGACGTGGACGGTGGGGGTGGGGTCGGGGTCCAGGTGGGTCGCCAGGGCGAGGGTCTGGTCGGCGAGGGCTTGGGCGGAACCGTCCTTGTAGTACGGGCGCATGCTCGCGGAGCGGTCGAGGACGAGGTAGAGCTTCGCTTGGGTACCGGTGAGGTTGGCCTTGGCGAGGGCGAGGGCGGCGGAGCTGCTGCTCACGGCCTCGGCTACGCCCTCGGCCCCGATCGTTTCCCCACCCGCACCGCCCGTGATGCTTTCGTCGTCGGGTGCGGGTGGCCCCTGTGGGGCGTCCTCGCCGTCGGCGGCCACGGTTGTGGCTGTGCCTGCGGCTGAGCCTGCGGTGGCTGCCGCTGCGGCTGCGAGTACAGGTTCGGGAGTGGGCTCGGGGGCGGTGGCTTCTTCGGCCACCGGCTCAGCTGCCTCGGGAGCCGACGGCTCCGCCGCCTCGGCAGCCACCGGCTGCGACTCGGGCTCGGTTGCGGGCTCGGGCGTGACCTCGGCGACCGGCTCCACCTCGGGCTCGGTCTCCGCGACCGGCTCGGCCTCGGCGACGGGCTCCGCCTCCGGCGTCACCTCGGCCTCAGGCTCAGCTTCCGCGACGGGCTCGGCGACCGGCTCGACGACCGCTTCCGGCTCGGTCTCCGGCGTTGCCTCGGCGACCGGCTCCTCCGCCGGGGCCGCTTCCGTGACCGGCTCCACCTCAGGCTCGGTCTGCGCGACGGGCTCAGCTTCCGCTTCCGGCGCCACCTCAGCGGCAGGCTCGGCTTCTGCCTCAGGCTCGGTGACCGGCTTGGCGTCGGCCTCCGGCGTTACGTCAGCCGCAGGCGCGACTTCCGCCTCCGCCTCGGCGACAGGCTCGGCTTCCGCGACCGGCTCCGCCTCGGTCTCCGGCGTCACCTCGGCCGCAGGCTCAGGCTCTGCCTCCGTCTTCGCCTCGACAACCGGCTCAGCCTCGACGACCGGCTCAGCAACAGCCTCAGTCGTCGGCTCAACGGCGGCCTCGGTCACCGGCTCAGCAGTCACCTCGGCAGTCGGCTCGGCAACTACCTCGGCGGTCGGCTCGGCAGTCACCTCGGCAACTACCTCGGTGGTCACCTCGGCGGCAGCCTCCGTCGTCGCCACCGGCTCCCGCTCGGCCGCAGCCTCCGTACCCTCCGCCCCTTCCACCGACGTCGCCGGCTTCGGGACCGACACGTTGTCGAAGGCCAGGGCCACGAGCTCGTGCTCGTCGTCCTCCAGGGTGGAGGACGGGCGGGGCTCCGGGACCGTGGTCGTTGCCGAGGGTGACGGCTTCGGGGTCGAGGTGAGGTCGGGTTCTGTGGAGGGGGACGGGACCTTCGCGTCCGGTTCCACCGTCACTGCCGTGGTCGGCTGCTCTTGCGAAGGAGTGCGTTCCGCACTCTCTGTCTCGGCGGCACGCTCCTTGCGTGACCTGCCGAACGCATTCCGCAGGAGAGTGAGAATGCCCATGTGCGCAACCCTTCGCGTGAGTTGAAGCCGTCAATCCCTGGCCAGGACGGACACGTAAGGTTAGCGGCCTCGGACGGCGATCTTAGGCATGGGCAAGGCGCATGAGACGCGTCTCGTCAACACCCCCTGTTTCAGCCACCACTTCGCTCACCCGTTCACCTGCCCGTTCGTGGCGGACGCCACGATGTGATCTCAGTGCGGCGACGCGATCGCCCGGGCCGCCGCCACCTCCTGCCGCAGCGGCTCCAGCACACTCTCCGCCGGGCCCGTGAGATCCGTACGGACCTCGACCAGCACCTCCGACTCGCGTACGCCCTTCGACAACTCCCGCAGTTGGAGTGCCACTTGGGTCACCTCGGCCGGTGACGGTGCCGGCGCCCCGTGTTTCACCCGTACCCTTGCCGCCGTCGTCGCGTCGACGATGCGTTCCACGGCCACGACGAGCGGCAGCCAGCCCGCGGCGAGGCGGCCGGTGGGCGGGGGTTCGGTGAGGGCGCGCTGGAACTCCGTACGGATGACGGACAGGTCGCGGTAGAGGCGGCGGCGCATCCGGGCACGGGCCGCCGGGTCCACCTCCGCACCAGCACCAGCACCGACAGCGTCAGTGCCGGCGTCCGACGTGCCGAACGCCGACTCCACATACGTCGCCGTGTCCGCCACCGCCTCCGCCAACCGGTCCCCCACCCTCGTGTGCCAGCTCTCCGGCCAGAGGAGATAACCGGCCACCAGCGCGATCCCGCAGCCGATCAGCGAGTCCACCAGGCGGGGGAGCAGCAGTGCCGTGCCCTGGTGGTTCAGGACGTCGGAGAGGAGCAGGATCACCGGGGTGATCGCCATGGTCTGGTAGCCGTAGCCGCGTGGGGTGAGGGCCGGGATCAGGGGGGCCAGGAGGAGCAGGACCAGGACGTCCCACCAGCCCCGCGGGACCGCCGACAGCACCGCCGCCGCGATCACCAGCCCCGCCACCGTGCCCAGCGCGCGCAGCAGCGCCCGGGAGAAGACCGAGCCGAAGTCGGGCTTCAGGACGAAGGTGATCGTCAGCGCGACCCAGTACGAGCGCGCTACGGGGACCGTCGAGACCAGGATCTGCGCCAGGCCGATGCAGACCGCCAGGCGTAGGCCGTAGCGCCAGGAGCCGGAGGAGAGGAGGACGTTGCGCGCTGCCCTCGCGGTGCGGATGCGGAGCGCGGCCGGGCGGCCCAGGCGGTCGTCGATGCCTCTCGGGTCCACGTCCGGGGCCGTGACCACCTCCGCCGCGTGGCGCAGGGCGTGGTCGATCGCGCGGGTCGTCTCGCCGGTGGGGGCGGGGAGGGCGAGGCCTATCGGGCCTGTGTAGCCGGTTTCCACGGCTTGGGCGAGGTGGCGGACCGTCTCGCGGATCTGGGGCGGTAGCGGTTGGCCGGACTGGTGGACGGCGGGGGCGGCCTCCACCACCGGGGTGATCGCGTTCAACTGGGCCAGCAGGCGGGTGAGTTCGGGGCTGCGGCCGTGGTGGCGGGCTCGGCGGGCCAGGACCAGGTCGTACGACTGGTTGAGGGACTGGGTGACTGCCTGGCGGGCCGCGTCGTAGGCCGACGTCGGGTCGTCGCCGCAGGTCGCGAGGAGGTCGGCGACGGTGCGGTAGGTGTTCGCGACCGCCGATCGTTCCGGGACGCCGGAGCGCAACGGCCAGGCGAGGAGGGCGAGGAGGAGGACCAGGAGGCCGCCGCCCGACATCAGCACGGGGGCCAGCCACCACGCGCCGGGGAGCGGGAGTCCCGCGCCGATCACCGAGTTGAGGAGCAGCAGCAGGCCCGATACGGAGGCCACCGCGCCGATCGTCGAGATCATCCCGGAGACCAGCGCGATGCCGGTGAGCGTGGCGACGGCGTACCAGCCGTGGCCGTAGACCGCCGCGCCGAGCGTGACACCGACGGCGCCGAAGAACTGGGGGATCGCGATGTTCAGGATCCGCATGCGGTAGGCGTCGGCGGTGTCGCCGATGACGCCGGAGAGGGCGCCCATGGAGGCGAGGGCGCCGTAGGCCGTGTGCCCGGTGGCCAGGCCGATGGACAGGGGGAGGGCCATCGCCACGGCGGCGCGGGCGATGGCCGGGCGGTTGAGGGGGGCCTGCTGGGGTTGGAGGTTCCTCACCAGCCAGTCGGGGGGTGTGAGGCCGATGGGGAACTCGCGGGACATGCGCCCATTATGGGCAGCCCCCCGCTTATTCGTGCTGGTGGAGCGTGACGTCGACCAGTAGCGCGCGGTGGTCGGTGTCGGCCAGGTCGAGGAAGCGGGCGCTGTTCGCGGTGAAGTCCGGGGACAGGAGGACGTGGTCGATCTGGGTGCCGAAGGTGGGGGCGAGTCGCTCGGGCCAGCTGGGGGTGCGGGGGTGCCCGGCCATGCGGGCCGCGTCGCGCACGCCGGTGTCCAGGATGCGGCGGAAGGCCGCGTGGTCCTGGGAGGAGTTGAAGTCTCCGGCCAGGATGGTGGGGGTGGTCGCATCAGCGGCGGCGAAGGTTCGGAGCCTGCCCAGTTCGCGGCGCCAGAGACCGACCTGGTTCGGCAACGGGGGCATGGGGTGCGCCAGTTGGAGCCGTACGGGATGACCGTCCACGTCGGCCACCGCGCCCGGCATGCCCATCGTGCCCGTGACGCCCCTCGTGCCCTTGAGCGGGAAGCGGCTCAGGATGATCGACCCGTGCGAACCGGCCGCCGCCACCGCCTGCCGGTACGGGAACTCGGTGCCGAAGTCCCGCCGCAGCGTGGCCTGGCAGGTGTACTCGCACTCCTCCACGAACACCACGTCCGGCCGCTCCCGCCGGATCACCGGCACCAGGGATCCTGTCCCCTGCCCGAACTCCACGTTCGAGGTCAGGACGCGGAACTCGGCGATCGCGGGACCGCTCGGGTCGGCGCTCTTCCCGTACGGCTCGATGAACCACGCCAGCAGGCCCAGCAGCGCGACGCCCCACACCAGGCCCAGCCGCCAGCGGGTGGCGAGGGAGAGGAGCAGGCCGACGCCGGTCGGGGCGAGCAACCAGGGGAGGAACGCGAGGAGTTGGGGGACGGGAGTGATGGCGTCCGTATCGGCCGCGCGGCAGCCGACGACCACGCTCACGCCCGTGAACAGCAGCCCGGCGCACCAGCGCCAGAAGCGGCGGGTGCGATGACGCTCGGGTACGAAGTCGGCGGCGGTCCACTCGGTGGTCGCGGTGCCCAAGGGGTTACCTTCCGCCGGTGGACGCAGATGCCCGAATCATCCCACGTGTGCCAGGAACTCCCCCAGGATCTCGTTGAACTCCTCGGGGCGTTCGAGGTTCGGCAGATGAGCCGCGCCCTCGATCACCCGGAGTGTGGAATCGGGGAGCGCCGCGTGCATCGCCTCCGCGTCGGAGACCGGGGTGTAGGTGTCCTCGGCGCCCACGACGACCAGGGCCGGGACCGTCACCCGGGTCAACAGATCGCGGAAGTCGGGGCGTTGGGCCCGGGCGCGCAGGGCCGCCGCCGCGCCCTCGGGGTGCGTGTCCGTCATCATGCGGTGGACGTGCGCCTTGACCCGAGGGTCCGCGTACGGCGCCACCATCCGCTCCAGGACCTCGTCGGCGTAACCGCGCATGCCCTCCCGCAGCAGCCGGTCGGCCGTCGTGTTCCGGGTCCGGGCGGCCTCCGGGGTGTCCGCCGCCGGGAAGGTGTCGGCGAGGACCAGACCCCGGACGCGGTCGGGGAACCGGGCGTAGCAGTCCATCGCGATCTGGCCGCCCATCGACAGGCCGACCAGCACGAACGTCGCCACCTCCGCCTTGTCCAACAGTGCCTCGATGTCGGTGGCGAAGTCCGAGAAGTCGGTGACACCGGGGGCCCAGGGGGAGCTGCCGTAGCCGCGCAGGTCGGGGGCGAGGACCCGGCGGGCGGCGGAGAACGCCTCGATCTGCGGGGTCCACATCGTGTGGTCGAAAGGGTGGCCGTGGATCAGGACAAGGGGGATATGAGAGGGCGTATGGGGTGGCATGTCTTCGACCCTAGATCCGTCCAACTCCTCGGTGCAATAAGATCTTTGCCCTCGGTGCAATGTGGGAGGGGAGGGTGAATGGGCGACTACCGGCGCATCGCCGACCGCGTCGCGGGCGATATCGCCTCCGGGCGTCTGCGGCCTGGTCAACAACTGCCCCCGCAGCGGGTGTTCGCCCGGCAGCGCGGGATCGCCGGGTCGACCGCCGGGCGGGTCTACGCCGAACTCGTGCGCCGGGGGCTGGTGGTGGGGGAGGTCGGGCGCGGGACCTTCGTGCGGGCCGCGGCGGCGGGGCCGTACGGGCAGGCGATCGTCGAGGCGGCGACCTCGGCGCCGGTGAACCTGGAGCTCAACTACCCTTCCGCGCCAGGTCAGTCGGAGCTGCTCGCTCCCGCCCTTGCGCCGCTGCTCCGTCCCGACGTGCTGACCGAGGCGCTGCGTCCGGCCCCGGCGACGGGTACGCAAGCCGCTCGGGAAGCGGTGGCCGAGCTGCTGGCCACGCCCGCCTGGCGACCCGACCCCGAGCGCATCCTCTTCAGCGGCAACGCCCGGCAGGCCATCGCCGCGACCCTCGCCTCCCTCGTCCGGCCGGGCGGGCGGGTCGGGGTCGAGCCGTTGACGTATCCGCTGGTCAGGGAGATCGCGGGGCGGCTCGGGGTGACGCTGGTCGCGTTGGAGGCGGACGGGGACGGACTGCGTCCGGAGTCGGTACGGGCCGCGCATCGCACCGCTCCCCTCTCCGCGCTCTATCTCCAGCCGACGCTCCACAATCCGACCTCCGTGACGACGAGTGCGGCGCGGAAGCGGGAAATCGCCGATGTGGTCCGGGAGTTGGGGCTGCCTGTCGTCGAGGACCGGATCTGGTCGTTCCTTCATCCGGACTCCCCCGCGCCGCTCGCCGCCTATGCGCCCGGTCTCGTGCATGTCGTCGACGGGCTGTCGAAGCGGGTCGCGCCGGGGCTCACCGTCGGGTTTCTCGTCGTGCCGGAGGGGCGGGTCGAGGCCGTGGGGGCTGCGATCCGGTCGGGCGGGTGGAGTGCGGGGCGGTTCGCGTTGGAGGCGGGGGTGCGGTGGACGGTGGACGGGACCGTGGGGCGGCTGGTCGGTGCCAAGCGGGCGGACGCGGCGGTCCGACAGCGGCTGGTGGGCGAGGAGTTGGGCGGGTTCTCCGTACGTGCGGATCCGCTCACCTACTACGCCTGGTGGGAGTTGCCCGCGCCGTGGCGGGCCGACACCTTCACGGCCGCCGCTGCGGCGCACGGGATCGCCGTCACGCCCGGGACCGCCTTCAGTGTCGATCCGAAGGTGACCCCGGACGCGGTCAGACTTGGGCTTGCGTCGGCTGCTGTGCCCGATCTGCGGCGGGCGTTGCGGACGCTCGCCTCTCTCGCAGGAGGCGCAGGAGCAGGAACTCCCGTACGGGGCGGGCGTATCGGGTGAGCCAGGCCAGCGCGGCCACCGTGAGGCCCACGCCCAGCAGCAGCCAGGCGACCTTGCGTAGGGTCGCGGTCAGGGCGTCGTAGATCGCGCCGCCCGCCGCGCCGGAGAGCTCGGCCGGCAGGTCGGCGACGGTGAAGTGGCGGCCGATCGCTAGCGCGAGGCCGAGCAGCGCGCCGCCGAGGGCCGTGCCGAGCGCGGTCGCGGTGATCGCGCGGCGGCGGCGCACGGCGACGGCGATACCGGTGACGGCGAAGACGGCGGCGGCCACGGGAAGCCAGAAACCGGCGACCTCGAGCACGTGGAACTCCCTCCGGAGCGGGCCCAGTTCACCGGCCGGGAGAAGCTCGACCCGGGTGTGCTGGACGGGGATGTTGTTCGCCAACGAGACGTTCTCGTGGGCGAGTTGGTGTTTGACGCTGGCGGTGACGGGGGCGAGGTCGACGGTGACCGTGCCGGGCTGTCCCTCGTCCTGCAGGGCGTGCAGGACGGCTTCGTGGGTGACCCGGTTGCCCTCGTCCCAGGCCACGCGGAAGGCCTCGGTCTTGGTGAACGAGCGCACCGCGTCGTGCACGAACGGCGCCATCACGCCCTGGGTCGCGCTCATCCGGACCCCGCCGACCCTGGCCCCGCCGATCTGGACCCCGCCCACCTGGATCTCGCGCAGGATGCCCGCGCCGACGGTGTCCGCGATCACGTTCCGTACGTCCGGGTTCGCGGCGAGGGGCGCCATCGTCGTGACGTAGCGGCCGGAGTCGGTCAGGCCGTACGCCGCCCAGGCCGCCAGCGCGCCGAAGGGCGTGACGAAGCAGGAGAGGGCGACGAGTACGGCCGATAGGGCGCTCCGGAGACGTGGGGGCACCTCCTCAGGACACGGCCGGGGGGCGTCGTAGGCGAGCGGGTCGAGGTTTTTTGACTGCATATGGGTTAAATGTCAAACCGGATGGGTGGGGGTGGTCCCGGAACCCTTGGCGGAGCTGGGGAGTCCGCTCTCCGGTGGAGGCTTCACCCGAACGGGTGTTTCCTGGAGCTGGGGAGAAGGAGGCCGAACATGCGCACCACTCCGGCCCTGCGGACTCTGGCCGCGGCCCTGTTCACCGGTGGCACCCTCGCCGTCGCGGCGGCGGGCACCACGGCGGCGGCAGCACCGTCAGCACCGGCCGCACCGTCTACGTACGCCGAAGGACATGGCGGTGGCGGCGGTGGCGGCAGTCCGATCTGGGGCACCATCGTGTCCCGCACGGATCTGAACGTGCGGGAGTCGCCCACCACCCGTTCCCCTGTCGTCGACTCGCTCTCACCGGGCAGTCAGGACCGCGTCCAATGCGTGGTCAGGGGACAGAGCGTCAACGGAAATCCCGACTGGTACTGGCTCGTCGGCGCGCAGGCCTGGGCCAGCGCCGCGTTCGTCGACACCGGCGGCCAGGGCGTGCCGTCCTGCTCGGACCCGTGTCCGGGCTGGCGCGACGGCGGCAACGGCGACTCGGGCAACTCCAACTGGAACAACGACCCGAACTGGAACGACAACAACTCCTCGTGGAGCACCTCGGCCTCCGGGTCGTGGAGCGCCTCGGGCTCGTGGAGCTGGAGCTCCTCCGGTTCGTCGAGCGGCGGCGGCATCTGGAACTGGGCGCCGTAGAAGAACAGGCAGCAACAGGTGGGCCCCGGCACCAACTCGGTGCCGGGGCCCACCTGTTGCTGCCTGTGTCGTGTTGCTGTCGGTGTCGGGTCAGCGGATGCGGTTGCCCTCTCCGTCCTCGCGTGTGTAGTAGCGGTAGAAGAAGACGAGGAAGACGGCCGCCGTGGTCGCGAGACCGAGGGCCGCGGAGCGCAGCACGCTCTCGCCGGTCTGGCTGTAGAGGAAGCCGAGTGCCGCGCCCGCGAAGCCGGACTTGACCAGCGAGTGCAGTTCGCGCTTCAGCAGCGGGGCGAACCGCGCCACCGCCAGGCACAGCACGATGAACGCGAGCGCCGTGACGAAGCCGAACAGCAGGTTCCAGCCGGTGATGGGGCCGCCGCTGCGACGGTTGGCCGCCGCCCAGTAGCCGTAGACGAGTCCCAGGACGACCGGGATGCCGACCTTCGCCACGCGGTGGACGCGGGCGTCGAAGACGTCGGGCAGATTGCTGGTGAATCCGCCCCGGCCGGTGGTGTTGCCCGGGCCGGTCATTCCGCCGGGCGTGGGTGCCGCATGAGCCATGAGAGCACTCCTCTCTCTCCCCGTACTACCAATGCACACCCCGGCGGAGGCGGTGGCAAGTCGGCGTGCGACCTCCGTTGCGGCGTGTTTCGCTGGGGCGCATGAAGCTCGTACTCTTCGGCGCCACCGGCATGGTCGGCAGCCGGATCGCGACGGAGGCGTCGGCCCGCGGCCACCAGGTCCTGGCGGTCAGCCGCTCCGGCCAGTCCCCGGTTCCCGGGGTCACCGCCACGGCGGCCGACGCCTCGGACCCGGAGAAGGTGGCCCGGCTGGCGCGCGGCGCCGACGCGGTGGCCTCGGCCTGCGTACCGCCCCGCGACGGCAGCGACCCGCGCGGACCCTTCCTCGCCCTGAACGAGGCGCTCGTGGCGGGCGTCCGCGCGGCCGGTGTCGGGCGGCTGCTGGTCGTGGGCGGCGCCGGCGGTCTGGAGGTCGCCCCCGGGCAGGCCCTCAGCGACCAGCCCGGCTTCCCCGAGGCCTACCTCCCGGAAGCCCGCGCCCACCGCGACGTCCTCGCCTACTACCGCACCCTCGACCTCCTCGACTGGACCTACGTCTCCCCCGCCGCCGAGATCGCCCCCGGCACCCGTACCGGCCGCTTCCGCGTGGGCGGGGACCAGTTCATGACCGATGACCAGGGCCGCAGCTTCATCAGCGCCGAGGACTACGCGGTCGCCTTCGTCGACGAACTGGAGCAGCACGCCCACCCGCGCGGCCGGATGTCGGTCGCGTACTGATGTCCGGCGCATACTGACGTTCGTGAGCGGCCGCGGACACAGACCGGTGCGCCACGGCGATCTCGGGCGCTCCCCGCTCGGCGACGGGCTGCCCCGCGCCGGGGACCCCGACGCGATCCGCCGTCAGCACCTGCTGCGGGTGCGCGGGCGCAGCGTCGCCTGGATACCGCCGCTGCTGGTGCTCGTCACGATCCTGCTCGTCGACTGGTACACCGGCGGTGAGTTCCGGACCGTCTCGTGGATCGTGCTCGTGCCCGGTATCGCCGCGGCGATCTGCGGGGTGCGCGGTACGGCCGTGTTCGCGGTGCTGGGCCTGGCCACCTACGTCCTCGCCGACCACGCCTGGCCGCGCCAGTACCAGACCGGGCTGCCCGACTTCATCCTCGTCGGCGTCGGCGGTGCGCTCGCCGTGCTGGCCTGCGCGGTCCGGGTGCGCGGCGAGCGCCGCATGCTGCACATGCGGGACGTCGCCGAGACCACCCGGCGCACGCTGCTGCGTCCGCTGCCGCCGGGCTGGGGCGGCCTCGATCACGCGGCCGTCTATCTCGCCGCGGACGCCGTGGCCCGGGTCGGCGGCGACTTCTACGACATCCAGCCCGGCCCGCACGGCACCCGCGCCCTCGTCGGTGACGTCCAGGGCAAGGGGCTCGGCGCGGTGGAGGCGGCGGCCGCGCTGCTCGGTACGTTCCGGGAGGCGGGGTATCACGAGCGGGAGCTCGCGACGGTCGCCGCGCGACTGGAGACCCGGATCCACCGGCACGGGCTGCATCTCGCCGCCCTCGACCCCGAGGACGACGACCGCATCGACCGGTTCGCGACCGCCGTCCTGCTGAGCTTCCCCACCGCCGAGCCGGACACCGTCGAGGTCGTCAACTTCGGTCATGAACCCCCGCTGGTGGTCGGCCCGTTCGGTGTACGGTCGCTGCCGCCCGGGCGCGGACTCCCGCTGGGGCTGGGCGAGTTGGCGCACATGGACGGGCCGCCGCCGACGCTCCGGATCCGCCTCGCGCCCGGTGAGACCCTCCTCGTCGTCACGGACGGGGTGACGGAGGCGCGGGACGGGGCGGGCGTCTTCTACCCGCTCAAGTCCCGTGTGACGGAAGGCGTTTCGGCCGATCCGCGCCTCGCGGAACCGTCCCGCCTCGTCGCCTACGTCCGCGACGGCACGCTGCGGCACAGCGGCGGACATCTCGCCGACGACACCACGATCTTCGCGGTACGGCGGTTGTGACATCACCCTTTGCAGCAGCAGAGGTTGAGCAGAGGTTACGGTGCTGAGGTACGAAGTGAATGACGTGGTTGTTGTGTTCGACGGTTCGGGGGAGGGCGTATGCCTGGAACGGTGCTGCTGCTCGCGGCCTCGCCGGTGGGCAGGGGGCGCCTGGTGGACGCGGCGTCCGTGCTTCCCGTCCTCGCGGCCGTCGCCCCCGGTGTCCTGTCCGGCACCGAGACAGCCAACGTTGTCGAACTCGCCGACCCGTTGGAGCCGCAGGCTGTGTTGACCCGGTTGCGGGCCGCCGCGACAGCGCCGGGTCCGTTGACCGTGTTCGTCACCGGGCAACTCCAACTCGACCGGAAACAGCACCTTCCGCACCTGGCGCTGGCTCGTACGACTCCGGCGACCGTCCGGTACACCGGGTTTCCGTGGGCCTGGGTCCGGGAGGAGTTGCGGTTGCGGGCGCCGGGGACGACGACGTTGCTGCTCGATCTGCACGCCGACGCGGAGACCTGGCAGTGGCTGCGCGTCCATCCACTCGACTCGGGCCGCACGAACGCGGTTTACGGTCGCATCGCACCGCCGCCTGCTCGGCGGGGGGTGGCTGTGCCGTCGTACATGAAGGCGGTCGCGACGATTCTGCGCAGCGGGTGGCGTCCGCCGGTGGAGGAGTTGCATCAGCAGGCGTTGGGGAGGCTTGGGGCGGAGGGGTACGCGGATGTGCTGTTGTCGGCACCGGGGGTTGCCGTGCCCGGTGTTGCCGTGCCCGGTGTTGCCGTGCCGGGTGTTGCCGTGCCGGGTGTTGCCGTGCAGGGTGTTGGTGCGTCGGGTCTTGCCGTACCGGTTGTTGCCGTACCGGCTGGTGGTGCGGGCGTCCCTGGGGGCTCCGCCCCCAGACCCCCATCGGCCCTGAAGGGGCCTCGTCCTCAAACGCCGGACGGGCTGGATTTTGCCGGCCTGAGTGGGAAGAGTGCCGCTCAGGACGAGGTCAGTGAGTTGCGGAGCCAGGGCAGCGCGCCGCGAGGCTCGGAGGGCGCGCTGCCAGGCCAGGAAGGTGCGCGGCAAGACCGGAACGGTGCGCTGCCAGGCCAGGAAGTTGCCTGGCGAAGCCAGGATGACGCCGGCCTGAGTCGAAAGAGTGCGGCTCAGGGCCAGGTCAGCACGTTGCGGGGCCAGGAGGACGCGCCGCCAAGTCACGGAACCGCATGGCGAGGTCAGGAGAGTGCGGGGCGGAGCACTGACGATGCGACGCGGAGCCAGGAGGATGCACGGCCAAGCGAGGAAGGTGCACGGCAAAGCCAGGAAGTTGCATGGCCAAGCCAGGACAGTGCGGCACCAAGCCAGGAAGGTGCGCGCCGAAGCCAATATGGTGCCCCGCCGAGCGCCGACAACGCCCCGACCAGCCAATACGGCGCCCCGTCAAACCCCCACAACGCCCCGCCAAGCCACGACAGTGCCGCACCACACCCCGACAACGACCCGCACATCGCCGTCGCCTCCGCCGCGCAGGCCGGGCGTCATCTCGACGCCGATGCCCTTGCCGCCGAGCACGAGCAGGCCGCCGTACGGGCGCACGGGCGGGGTTCCGAAGAAGCGCTGCACTGGATCGAAGTGCGGGCCGATCTCGCGATGTTGGCCGGGGATCCGGTGCGCAGTTGTCGGGCCTGGCTCGCGGTGGCGGTCGCGCGGCTGGCGGTGGGGCAGGCGCCGGGTACGGCGGCCGTCGAGGCGGCTGTGGACCGGGCACATCATCAGTGGGGGCAGATCCACGACCCCGCACCCGCCCGTGAACTCGGTCTCACGCTAGCCGAGTTGAGGAGTCGGGTGCCGGGGCGTCGTGCGGGTGCGCTGGATCACGTGCGGAAGCAGCTGCTTGAACTCCAGTCGTAGGGCCAGGCCTTTCTATCGCCTGGCCAATGCTCACCGGGGCTCGTTCGGGCCGGCACCCGCCCGTGAACTCGGTCTCACGCTCGCCGAGTTGAGGAGTCGGGTGCCGGGGCGTCGTGCGGGTGCGCTGGATCACGTGCGGAAGCAGCTGCTTGAACTCCAGTCGTAGGGCCAGGCCCATCTACCGCCTGCCGACGCTCACTCGGTGTCCGTTCGGGCCAACTCCACCCGCAGGGCCGTCATTTGCATGTCCAGTGCGAACTCGAAGCGTTCGTCGAAGGTGCCGGCGATGACGTAGGCGGAGGCCTTGCGCAGGGCCGGGAACGCGTCGTCGTCGAAGGCCAGTACGGGGTCGGGTGCGTCGGCGGACTGGGCCTGCTGTTCCTGGGTGATGCCCAGGATCAGGTAGAACACGGTCCAGTTCGCCCAGGCCGCTGTCCGGGGTGGGAAACCCGCGTCCAGCAGGGTCTGGATCATCGTGTCGCCCAAGCGGTACGTGTTGATCTCCGTGGTCGCGATTCCTGAGAGCAGGCGTGCTCCGTCGCGATGGGCCAGGAGGGCTCGCCGGCTCCAGTGGGCTAGGGCGCGGAAGCGGTCGTCCCACTGTGCGGGGAGGGTGGTGACGTCCAGCCCCGCGAGGATGGCGTCCGACATGAGGACGAGCAGTCGCTGCTTGTTCTCCACATGCCATCGGACGCTGTTGTGCTGCACGCCCAGCCTGTCCGCGACGGCCCGCATGGTCACCTTGTCCAGGCCCTGCTCGTCGAGCACGTCGATTGCCGCATCGACGACCTCCGCACGGCTGATGCCCATGGTGCCTTCCTCCATCCTCCGTGACTGCTCTTGTCCGGTGGCCAACAATATCGGCGAACGCTCTTGTCCACTGGACAAGCGGGCGATACCGTTCAGTGCCCGAGAGGTGAGGAGTGGGCTGTGTTCCTGGATCCTGAGTTTCTTCCGATTTATGAGTTGCTGCCGGAGATAGACGTTTTCGCCGATGTGCCGGACGCCCGCGTGGCGCTGCTCGCGGCCAGCGGTGATGGCAAGTCGGACGGCGAGGTGAACGTCGAGGACCGTGAGGTCGCCGTGGAGGGCGGGGAAGGTGGGGAGGGGTACACGCTGGGGCTGCGGGTCTACACCCCCGTCTCCAGGAGCGACGCCCCGCTGCCCGTCGCGGTCTGGATCCACGGGGGCGGATTCGTCCTCGGCGGGCCCAACGCGGAGGACGCCACCTGTCGGCGGCTGACCGCGGAGCTGGGTATCGCCATCGTCGCCCCGGACTACCGGCTCGCCCCGGAGCATCCCTACCCCGCCGCGTTCGACGACTGCTACGCCGCGCTGCGCTGGGTCGTCGACGAAGCGGACGCCCTGGGAGTCGACGTAGCGAGGCTGGCACTGGGTGGGCACTCCGCCGGTGCCGCCCTGGTGGCCGCCGTGGCGCTTGCCGCTCGTGACCGGCAGGGGCCGCGCATCAGGTACCTCCACCTCGGATATCCGGTTCTCGACGACCGTCTGGAGACCGAGTCGGCCCGGGCCGTCACCGATCCGAAGCTCTTCAACCGGCAAGGGGCGGCGGCCGGTTGGGAGTTCTACCTCCAGGGGAGCGATCCGGAGGCCGGTTACGCCGTGCCGGGCCGGGCGAAGGACCTGAGGGACCTGCCGGCCAGCTACATCCTGGTCGACGGGGTCGATCCGGCACGGGACGAGGCGCTGGAGTTCGCCGCCCGGCTGAGCGCGGCCGGCAACTCCGTCGAACTCCACCTCGTACCCGGCGTACCGCACATGTTCGACGTCCTGGCCCCGGGTATCCGCGCGAGCCGCCGGGCCGTAGCGGCCTGGACCTCCGCGTTCGCCCACGGGATCGGAGCCTCATGATGACGATGAATCAGCAGGTCGTCATCGCGGGAGCAGGTCCCGTCGGGCTCTGGCTCGCCGCGGAGCTGCGGCTCGCCGGCATCACGGTCACCGTCCTGGAGCCGCGCCCGGAGCGCGATCCGAACTCCAAGGCGCTCACCGTCCACCCCCGCACCATCGAGCTGCTCGCCTCGCGCGGCCTGGAGCAGCCCTTCCTCGAAGAGGGCCTGCACATTCCCAGCGGGCACTTCGCGGTCCTCGACAGCCGACTCGACTTCGGCCTGCTGGAGACCGACTTCCCCTTCACCCTGGCGCTGCTCCAGAGCCGTACCGAGGAACTGTTCGAGATCCAGGCCCGGGCGGCCGGCGCGGACATCCGCCGCGGCCACCGCGTCACCGGTCTGACCGAGACCCCCGACTCCGTCACCGTGCACATCGAGGGCCCCGACGGCCCGTACGACGAGGAAGCGCTCTACGTCGCCGGCTGCGACGGCACCCGCAGCACCGTCCGTACAAGCGCCCACATCCCTTACCCGGGCGACGACTTCACCGTGCTGGGCTTCCTCGGTGACGTCGTCCTGGACGAGCCCCCGCCCGGTGTGGCGTTCAGCAGGACCGGCATCGACGGCCTCCTGATGATCGTCGCGCTGCCGGGCGGCCTGCACCGCATCGTGGGCACCGTGCCCTCCGACGTCCGCACCGACTGGCCCGGCGACCTCACCCTGGAGGAACTGCGGGCGAACGTCCGGCAGGTCACGGGTACCGACTTCGGTCTGCACTCGCCGGCCTGGCTGTCCCGCTACAGCAACACCAGCCGCCAGGCGGAGCGTTACGTCAAGGGCCGGGTGGTCCTCGCCGGCGACGCCGCCCACCAGCACATGCCCGCGGGCGGGGTGGGGCTCAACGTCGGCGTCCAGGACGCCACCAACCTCGGCTGGAAACTCGCGGCCACCATCCAGGGCCGGGCGCCGGCCGGCCTGCTCGACACGTACCACGACGAGCGCCACCCGGTCGGCGCCGACCTGCTGGAGCACACCGCCGCCCAGACGGCCCTGCTCGCCGCGTTCACCCCCGACGGCCAGCGACTGCGTTCACTGCTCGGCAAACTCGTCGCCGAGCAGCCCGCGTTGAGCCGGACCCTGGGCGAGCGCCTGTCCGGGCTGCATGTCGCCTACGACGCCCCCACCGCCGACGCGCACCCGCTCACCGGCCGGCGGGCGCCCAACCTCACCTTCACCGACGGCGGCGACACCGTGTTCGCCCTGCTCCGGACCGGCCACCACGTCCTGCTCGACCTGCGCGACGACCAGGGAATGTCCCCGGCCACCGCCGAGGACAGCCCCTTGGCCGGCCCCTTCGTCACCCGCACCGGCACGCTCACCGGGGACCACGCTCCCTGGGCGCACGTCACCGCCGCGCTCATCCGCCCCGACGGGCATGTGGCCTGGGCGACCGAGGAGGACGACCCCGGAAAGCTCGCGGCCGTCACCCGCGAGGCCCTCGACCGGGCCGCCCTCACCGGCGCCGTCCGCTAACGGTCCCGTCCGCTAACGATCCCGACCGCCACGACCTACCTCACCCTCTCCACGGCTCAACTCACCCTCTCCACAACGCCCTTGGGAGTACACATGTCCGCGGAAATGATCAACCCCCCGACGCTCGCCCCGCCCGTCATGAACCTCTACACGCAGGTCGTCGCCGCGACCGGCACCCGGTTCGTGGCCATCGCCGGGCAGGTCGCCATCGACACCGAGGGGCAGCTCGTGGGCCCCGGTGACTTCGCGGCCCAGGCCGAACAGGTCTTCCGCAACCTGAAAGCCGCGCTCGAAGCGGCCGGCGCCACCCCGGCGGACCTGATCAAGATGACGATCCACGTCGTGGGCCACCGCCCCGAGATGATCGACACGGTGTTCACGGCCGGCAGCAAGGCCTTCGACGGCGAGTGGCCGGTGCCGGCCAGCACATACCTCGGTGTCGAGGCGCTCGGCCTGCCGGAATGGCTCATAGAGGTCGACGGCTACGCGGTCATCGCCTGACGCGGAGCCAACCCGGCGGACTCTGGACTCCGGCTGGTTCACCACTCCGGCTAGTTCACCGTCAGGATCTCCAGCGCGCCCGACACCAGGGTCCGTACCCCCGGTACGACCGTCACCAGGTCGGGTGCGAAGTTCGGGCTGTGGTTGCTGGGGACCGCGTGGAACTTCTCCATGAGGTCCGTGCCGGGCGCCGCGTCCCACACGTCCGCCGGGGTGCTCGTCACGAACCAGTAGGAGTACGGCACCCCGTCCGGCACGAGGCGGGGGAAGTCCTCGCTGCCCGTCGCCGGGCCGGGGTCGAAGACCGTGCCCGCGCCGAGGACCTCGGTGTGCACGGCGCCGATCCGGCGGTCGGTGTCCGCGTCGTTGACCATCGTGGGCAGGCTGGTGCCGATGGTCACCTCGGGCTCGCGCGGGCAGCCCGCGGCGAGGCATTCGCCGGACGCGATACGGCGGATCGCGCCGATCATCCGCTCCCGCACGTCGTCGGACTGGGTCCGCAGGTTGAGGGAGATCCGGGCCTCGGTCGGGATGATGTTGTGCCGGGTGCCCGCCTCGATACGGCCCACGGTCAGGACCGCCGAGTCGCGGGCCGCGATCTCCCGGGACACGACCGTCTGAAGGCGGGTGACCAGGTACGCGGCGGTGACGACCGGGTCGACCGTCGCCTCGGGGCGGGAGCCGTGGCCGCCGAGGCCGTGGACGACGATGTCGATGTCCGTCGAGGCCGACATGATCAGGCCGGGCACGTGCGGGTAGAACCCGGCGGGACCCGGCGCCGCGTGCTGGGCGAGCAGCACGTCCGGGCGCGGGACGCGCTCGTACAGACCGTCGGCCACCATCGCCGCCGCGCCCGTACCCGTCTCCTCCGCGGGCTGGCCCACCAGCACCAGCGTCCCCGACCAGGTGTCCCGCCCGGCGGCCAGCGCCTCGGCGGCACCCGCCAGCCAGGTCACGTGCAGGTCGTGCCCGCAGGCGTGCATCACACCGGGCGTCCGGGAGGCGTACGGCAGTCCCGTCTCCTCCTGCACCGGCAGCGCGTCCATGTCGGCGCGCAGCAGCACGGTCGGGCCGTCGCCGTTGCGGAGCACTCCGGTGACGCCGGTGCCGCCGATGTCCTCGACGGTGTCGTAGCCCGCCTTGGTGAGGCGTTCGGCGAGCTTCGCGGCCGTGCGGTGTTCGCTACCGGACAGCTCGGGGTGGCGGTGCAGGTCCCGGTAGAAGTCCTCCAGGTCGGGGACCGGGAGGCCGGCGGTGAGGTCAAGTGCGGTGCGCGCGGCGGGGGATGAGGTCACGGGGGCAGCGTATGCGCGGCGGATGTGAAGAGGCCCGGGCGGCCGGGGGCGTGGTGCGGGGACGGGACTGCTCACGATCGGGTTCCAGCCGTCCGGTGTGGGAGATGCCACGAACGGGACGTGAGACCGGAGTACTGCTCGGCACATCCTTCTGACCAGGGCGATCGATCCCGAATGGGGCGGGGGAGCCGTCCGGCGTCACTCACCCTTCACCTCGGGGCAACCCCGCCGTTTCCTGATCATCCGTATGGTCATCGCTCCAGACAGCGCTTTCGTCAGGTGTACGGAGGTACCCCCATGGGTCGTCCCGAGAGACCGCTCGACCCGGGGGCCGGTGCCGTGCAGGGGCTCGCGCACGCCTTGCGGGAGCTGCGCCGGGCGGCGGGCGGACCGTCGTACCGCACGATGGCGAAGGCGGCGGGTTTCTCGGCGACCACGCTCTCCCAGGCCGCGGCCGGCGAACGGCTGCCGACGCTCGCCGTGGTCGAGGGGTACGTGCGGGCCTGCGACGGCGATCCGGGCGAGTGGGGCCCGCGCTGGAAGGAGGCCGAGGCGGAGGCGAACCGGGTCGCCGAGTCGGCGGAGCCGGACGACGACGGCCCGGTGCCGCCGTACCGCGGACTGGCCCGCTTCGAACCCACCGACCGGCACCTCTTCTTCGGCCGGGACCGGGTGATCGCCGACCTCCACGAGCTGGTCCGCGACCACCGTTTCGCGGTGCTGTTCGGCCCGTCCGGCAGCGGCAAGTCGTCGCTGCTGCGGGCCGGGCTGATCGCGCGGCTCCAGGAGGAGATCGCGGACGGTACCTGCCCGGCGAGGCTGCGCATCCTGACACCGGGCGCGACCCCCGCGACGACCTACGGCCACCTCCTCACCCCCGCTCCCTCCGAACCGGAGAGCTGGGTGGTGGTGGACCAGTTCGAGGAGGTCTTCACCCTCTGCCAGGACGCGGGCGAACGGTCCCGTTTCCTCGACCTGCTGCTCGCCGCCCGCGACGGGGACAACCGACTGCGGGTCCTGATCTCCGTCCGCGCCGACTTCTACGCCCGCTGCGCCGAACACCGCGGTTTGGCCGACGCGCTGCGGGGGGCCGCGCTGCTGCTGGGGCCGATGACGGCCCAGGAGCTGCGGGAGGCGGTGGTGGGCCCGGCCCAGGCGGTCGGCTGCATGGTCGAACGGACCCTGACCGCACGCCTGGTCGAGGAGATCCTCGACGAACCCGGCGGTCTCCCGATGCTCTCCCACGTCCTCGCGGAGACCTGGCGCCGCCGCAAGGGCCGCCTGCTGACGCTGTCCGGCTACGAGGCGGCGGGTGGGGTACGGGGCGCGATCGCCGCGACCGCGGAGGAGGTCTACGGCACCCTGTCCCCCGCCGAGGCCGACACCACCCGCCACCTGCTGCTCCGCATGGTCGTCCCGGGCCAGGGCACCCCGGACACCCGCCGCCCCCTGACCCGCGCGGAACTCTCGGAGTGGGCGAACCCGGCGGTACCGGTCGTCCTGGAACGCCTGACCCGGGCCCGCCTCCTCACCGCCGACGAGACCGGCGTTCACCTCGCCCACGAGGCCCTCCTCACCAGCTGGCCCCGCCTCCACGACTGGATCGAGTGCGACCGGGAACGGCTCCGCCATCACCGGATGCTGACGGAGGCGGCGCGTACGTGGCTGGAGCACGACCGGGATCCGGGGGCGTTGTACCGAGGGACGCGGTTGGCTCGCGCGGAGGAGTTGTTCGGGGAAGGGCTGGGGGACGAGGCCGAAGGCCGTACGGCTGGCCAGCCGTACGGCCTCGCGACCAACCCCCTTGGGGCCAACCCCCTCAGGGGCGCGGGGAACTGCGCGACCAGCCCCCACGAACCCGCACTCGACACTGAACCCAAGCCCCCCACCCCCATCGCCCCCCTGACCACCCCCGAACGCGCCTTCCTCACCGCCGCCCTCGCCGCCCGTGACGCCGAGCACCACACAGCCGCCCGAACAAGCAGACGGCACCGCTTCCTCACCGCCTCCCTCGCCACCGTCCTCGCCATAGCCGTGTTGACAGCAATCGCCGTATCCCGCGAACGGGACGACAACGAACGCCAACGCACCCAGAGCGCCGCCCGCCGGGTAGCCGACGTGGCGGACGGGCTGCGGACCACCGACCCCCGTACCGCACTCCAACTAGGCGTCGCCGCCTGGCGGACGGACCACTTGCCGGAGACCCGACGCGCGCTGCTCGGTTCGCTCGCGCAGGCGGAGACGGATGCCTTCACCGACCCCGCACCCGGCGACAACCCCCGGCGGGTCCTCGCCGACGGCGGCCGCACGCTGCTCGGCGCGTCCGGCCGTACCTGGCGCACCTGGGACGTGACCACGCACCGCGCCATCGGCTCGGGCCGGGTGCCCGGTGGCACGGTCACCGACGCCGACCCCTCCGCGCACGTCCTCGAAGTCACCGAGGACGACGGCGCGCTGCGGCTGTGGAACACGGCCACCCGGCGCTGGACCGCCGGCTCCACCCCGCACGACCTCGGTGACCTCCACTTCACCGGCGACGGCCGTTCCCTCCTCACCACCGAGGGCGACCAGGTGCGGCTGCGCTCGGTCGCCGACGGCTCCGTCACGTTCGAGGCGCGGGCGCCCGGCGCGGACCTCACCGCCGTCAGCGCGGACGGCCGTACCGTGGCCGCCTGTTCGGCCGGGACCGTGCAGGTGTGGGACGCGGTCAACTCCAGCCCGCTGCGAGGGACTTGGCAGCGAAACCCCGACCTCTGCGACAACGACTCCCCCCTCCTCACCCTCGCCGGCGACCGGCTCGCCGCCGCCACCGGCACCGGACTGCGCGTGTGGAACACCGCGACGGGCCGCGTGGTCGCCGATCTCCCAGACGCCGGGGTGCAGTACGCGTCCTTCAGCCCGGACGGCGCCTTCATGGCGACGGCGGACGGTTCGGAACTCCGGGTCTGGCGGCTCGCGTCTGCCGCCGCCCCCGTCTTCCGCCACGACCTCGACAACCAGCGCCTCTACGGCGGCCTCGTCTGGGACCGCGACGGCCACACCCTGCGTTACCTGGAGGGCGGCACCGTCCACACCCTCGACCTGGGCGCCTCGGTCACCTCCGCATGGCACCCCACCGCGCTGAACGACGTCCGCTTCAGTCCGGACGGCCGCACCTACGCCACGGCGAAACGCACCGGCGACCACTACCTCTTCCGCCTCCACGCCACCTCCGACGGCCGCGTCCTGCGCACCTTCCCGCCCGTCGCCGTCCCCGTCTCCGCCGACCCCGCCAGCCCGACCGTCCCCTCCGACACCCTCCCCCTGATGGCGTACGGCCCGGACGGCACCCGGTTCACGTACGGCGTCTCGGCACCGGGGCGCAGCGCGGTGGCGCAGCCGTTCGGGGTGTGGGACGTGACGCGCCGGCGCGCCCTGGCCTCGCTCGACCTGCCCGGCGCAGCGGTCGTCGCGGTCACGCTCGGGCCGGACGGCGGACACGCCCTCTACGCCGTCCGCACCACCGCCATCGGCGAACTCGCCGACGAGACCTGGGACTTCGCGCGCAGACGCAGGACCGCGGTCCTCACCGGCGTCACCGGCAACCACCTCGCCGTTCGCCCGGACGGGGGGCTGCTGGTCGCCGACGGGCGGGTGGCCGCGCTGCCCTCGGGCCGGTCCACCGGGCACGAACTGGTGCAGGGCGGCCAGATCGGCGCGCTCGCCTTCGGCGCCGACGGCTCCACGCTGGCGGTCGGTGACCAGACGGGCCGGGTCGACCTGTGGGACGGGCAGCTGCGCCACCGCGAGGGCATCCTGCGCAACGTCTTCCCCGCCCCGATCGGCACCACTCCCCTCGGCACCGAACCGGAAGGTGTCTCGGCCGTCGCCTTCAGCCCCGACGGAGCCACCCTCGCGGTCGGCGGCGCGGGCGGCAGCCTGCAGCTCTGGGACGTGGCCACCCAACAGCCGCTCAGCAGCGCCCCGTTGACGACCCCGGGCGAGGCGATCAGCTCGCTGGCGTTCAGCCCGGACGGCGGCACGGTGTACGCGGGCAGCGCCCATGTCCCGCTCCAGCGCTACGCCGTGGACCCGGAGCGGGCGCTGGTCCGGGTCTGCGCGCGGACGGGCGACGCGGAACTGACCCGGGCGCAGTGGCGGACGTACGTACCGGACGCGCCGTACCGCCGTATCTGCTGAGCCGGATCCTTCTCCTCCGGATGCTTCTCACCCGTACGGCCCAGTCCACGCGGCCACTCCGCCACGGCGCTGATCCACTGATGAACAACAAAGGGGGCCGGTAGACCCACTAGGACCCACCGAAGGAAGTGCCGCTCATGGCTGTCCCTGCATCCAATCTGGCCATCAACTTCACCCAGGGACTGAACGACGCCTGGTCGAAGGTCGCGCAGTTCGTGCCCAAACTCGTCGGTTTCCTGGTCGTCCTGGCCATCGGCTGGTTCGTGTCGAAGATGATCGCCCGCGTCCTGGACCGGGTGCTGCGCAAGGTCGGCTCGGAGAAACTCTCCGAACGGGCCGGTACGGCACGGATGTTGCGGGACTCCAAGTACGACATGACCGGCATCGTCTGCAAGATCGTGTACTACGCGCTGATGCTGATCACCCTCCAGCTCGCGCTCGGCGTCTTCGGCGCCAACCCGGTCAGCACGATGATCAACGGCATCGTCGCCTGGCTCCCGCGCGGCATCGTCGCGGTCGTCCTGGTCGTCGTCGCGATGGCCATCGCCAACGCGGTCCGCGGGATCGTCGGCAGCGCCCTCTCCTCGATGTCGTACGGCAGGATGCTCGCGACCCTCGTGTGGGCCTGCATCGTGGCGCTCGGTGTGATCGCGGCCCTCGGCCAGGCGGGCATCGCGACCTCGGTCACCCAGCCGGTGCTCTACGCGGCCCTCGCGACCGCGGCCGGCATCCTGATCGTCGGCGTCGGCGGCGGCATGATCGGCCCGATGCGCCAGCGCATGGAACGCATGCTGACGGCGGCGGAACGCGAGACCACCAACGCCAAGGGCAGCCTCACGGCCTACCAGTCGGGCCGCGACGACGCGATGGCCAACCAGCCGGTGCGCGAGCGGACGGACATGGGCACGGACATGGGGACCGACGGACGACGGGACATGCCGGGGTCGTCGGGCATGTGACCGGAGCGGGTAGCTCTACCGGGCCACGTGGAGATGCAGCACCCGCGTGGCCTGGTGGGCCGGACGGGTCTCGGCCGCTTTGGCCGGGCTCGCGGCGGCCGCTCCGATCAGGGCGGCGACAGCGATGACGGCGGCGCAGAATCCTCTGACGTAACGCGCGGACATACCAACCTCGCAACGACAGTGACAGCGACAGTGAGAGCAACGGTGACAGCAACGGGTTAAGCACGCTTAATGCGTGCCTAACTTAGAGGGTGGGAGTGCGCAACGGGAAGGGTTTCAAGGGGAGTTGAGCCATCGGAAACCCTTTTTCAGTCACCCCGGCGCTGCTCCGGCAGCAGGCCGTGCCGGTGGATCAGCCAGCTGATGGCGGTCAGTCTGCACACCGCGTAGTCGTGCCCGACCGGCTCCCGCCAGTCCAGCTCCGCGAGCGCGTCCAGGAAGCCGAGCGCGTAGTCCGTGAGGTTGGCGTGGTCCGGGGGCGGCGGTACGAGGTCGGGGCCGGCCGCCGACAGGCGTTCGCGCAGTTCAGCCACGTGCTGGTCCACCGCGGCCGTGAAGGCAGGCTCGAAGGCGAACTCCGCGAAGCGGGGCCCGTACGCGCTGCTGATCTTGGCCAAAGGGGACATTTCTTCACCGTACGGCAGGCGGGTGCGGGTGGGTTACGTGATTCCAGTCACCGGAATACCACGGAGTGATTACGCTCGGCGACAGGCCGTAACTACTCGGAGGTGGCTGTCGCATGGTCCACGTTCGCCAACTCGACCCGAGCGCGTCCCCGTTGGACTACTTCGGCTTCGAGGCGCGCCGCCTGCGCGAGGCGGCGGGGATGACGCTGGAGCAGCTCGGCAAGGTGATCTATTGCACGGGCTCGCTGATCGGACAGGTCGAGACGGCCTCGAAGGTCCCGAGCCGGGTCTTCGCCGAGGCCCTCGACGCGGCGTTCATGACGGACGGCTTCTTCAGCCGCCTGCTCGGCCTGGTCCTGCGCAGCCAGTTGCCGAACTGGTTCCAGCCCTACGCCGAGATGGAGGCGAAGGCCGCCTTCATCTCCACATACCAGTGCCAGGTGGTCTACGGCCTGCTCCAGACCCCGGAGTACGCGGCGGCGCTGGTCGCCGTCGACCACCCGGACAAGGTCGAGGACCTGGTCGCGGCGCGCATGGAACGCCAGCGCATCCTGGAGCGGACCCGGCCGCCCGCGGTGTGGGTGATCCTCGACGAGGCCGTGCTGCTCCGCGAGGTCGGCGGCCGTGAGGTCATGCGCAGTCAGCTCGCCCGGCTGCTGACCTACCGGGACCACCCCTGGGTGAACATCCAGGTGCTGCCGTTCACCGCGGGCGTCCACACCGGGATGGTGGGCTCCTTCAACCTGCTGCGCTTCGACGCCGACCCCGACATCTACTACTCCGAGAGCTACGACCGGGCGCACATGACCGCCGACCCCGAGGTCATCAGGGAGCGTTCGGTCAAATACGCCCGCCTGCAGGCCGACGCCCTCCCGGTGGAGGAGTCGTACGACCTGATCGCGGACCTTCATCAACTCACTTCCCGTGTAACCGAGTTACCGGCCAGTCCGTAACTCGGCTTACTGGCATGATTAATCGCATGGTGAGACGGGACGACCCGGAAGTCATCGGGCGCAGGGTCCAGCAGTTGCGGCACGAACGCGGGCTCACCCAGCGGCAGTTGGCCGAGCCCGCCTACACACCCGCGTACATCTCCACGCTGGAGGCCGGCCGGGTCCGCCCCTCCGACGACGCGCTGCGCCACCTCGCCGACCGACTCGGCGTCGCCTACGACGAGTTGGCCACCGGCCGCCCCGCCCACCTCGCCACCGAACTGCGGCTGCGCCTGACCGAGGCCCAACGCACCCTGGCCACAGGGGAGTCGGAGGAGGCCGCCGAGCAGTACGCCGATCTCCTTGCGGAAGCGGAGTCGCTCGGGCTGGCCGACGAGGAGGCCGTGGCGCTGCTCGGGCTCGGCGAGTGCGGGCTCGACACCGGTGACCTGACCGCCGCCCGCCTGCACTTCGAGCGCGCCGAGCAACGCCTGGCCGACGAGCCACTCCCCTCCCGCGTACCCGCCATCCGCGGCCGTGCCGTGGCCCACTACCTCACCGGTGAACTCCGTTACGCCGTCTACCTGTTGGAGTCCACCCTCGACGAACTGAACCGCGGCGGCCTGCACGACCCCGACGCCCTGCTGCTGCTCTACGCGAGCGCGATAGGGCCGTACATGGACATGGGCGCACACGCGAGGGCGGCCCAGGCAGCCGAGTTGGCACTCGCGCTCGCCCCGCAGGTCGCGGACCCGGCGCTGCTGGCCCGCATGCACCGCTCGGTGGCGCGGACGCTGATCGCCGAGGGCAAGGTCGCGGAGGCGGACGCCTCGCTCGTGAAGGCCGCCGATCTGTACCGCCAGCTCCAGTTCCGCACCGAACTCGCCAACTGCCACTGGATGCGCGGCTACGTCTACGCCCAGGACGGCGAACTGGAGCGCGCCGAGGTCGAGTTGAGACAGGCGCTGGCCATGCTGACGGCGAAGCGCGCGGCCCTCTACAGCAGTCAGGTCGCCGTAGAACTGGCCGACGTACTGCACAAACGCGGCAAGTCCGACGAGGCCGCCGCCCTCCTCCATGACGTCCTCAGCGACCTCAGCTCCGAACGCGGCGCCCTGCACTCCGCCGCCGCGCACCGCCTCCTCGGCATCATCGCCGAGGACGCCCGGGACACGGACGCGGCCGAGGAGCACTACGTCCGCGCCCTGAGCCTGCTGGAACGCGCGGGCGCGGCCGGCGACCTGGCCGACCTGTGCCGCATGCTCGGCGACCTGCTCCGCCGCACCGGCCGGGTGGAGGCGGCCCTGGACGCCTACCGCACCGGCCTCGGCCACCGCACCGCCCCCGGCACGACGACCCTGGGCCCGGCCCCCGCACAGCCTCCTCTTTGACAATTCGGGGATACCGCACAGCGCCGACGGTTACCGTGCGACGGACGAGTCGTAGTCGTAGTGGTGCGAAACGGGATGAGACAGGCGCGTGCGCGTGCAGAACCAACGGACCGTGGTCGACGGCCTGCGCCTGGCCGTACGCGCCATGGTCTACGCGGTCATCGGCGGCGCGGCGCTCATAGCCATCGCGACGGTGGTGTCGGTCCTCGGCCCGATGCTCGCGCTCGACCTCTACACCCCGGCCGTGGCCGCCTGGTGGACGGTCTTCACGGCGGTGGCGGTGCAGGGCGTGCCGTTCCTGCTGCTGGGCACGGTGGTGTCGGCGGCGATCGGCGCGTTCGTCCCCGAGCGGGTGTTCACCAAGCTCCTCCCTCGCAACCAGGCCCTCGCGGTCCCCATCGCGGGCGCGGCGGGAGTGGTCCTCCCCGGCTGTGAATGCGCCTCGGTACCGGTGGCGAGCAGTCTGATGCGGCGGGGGGTCGCTCCGGCGGCGGCCCTCGCCTTCCTCCTGTCGGCCCCGGCGATCAACCCGGTTGTCCTGGTGGCCACTTCGATCGCGTTCCCGGGCCAGCCGAAGATGGTGCTGGGCCGGTTGATCGCGTCGTTGGCGACGGCGGTGGTGATGGGCTGGCTCTGGGCGAGATTCGGCAAGGAGGAGTGGCTACGCCTCCCGAAGCGCAAGCAGGTGGCTACTTCGTCCCCCACAGGTGTGAAGGCCTTCGTCGCCGGGTTGCAGCACGACTTCCTGCACGCGGGCGGGTTCCTGGTGCTGGGCGCGGCAGCGGCGGCGACCTTCAACATCGCCGTACCGCGCTCGATCCTGGACATCTTCACGGGTTCGTCCTGGCTGTCGCTCCTGCTGCTGGCCTTCCTGGCGGTGGTCCTGTGCGTGTGCAGCGAGGCGGACGCGTTCGTCGCGGCTTCGCTGAGCGGCTTCTCGCCGGCGGCGAAACTGGCGTTCATGGTGGTGGGCCCGATGGTCGACCTGAAGCTGATCGCGTTGCAGGCGGGCACGTTCGGCCGCGCCTTCGCGTTCCGCTTCTCTTCGGCGACATGGCTGGTGGCGGTGGTCAGCAGCACGCTGGTGGGGTGGTGGCTGCTGTGAGGCGCTACGGCTCGGCGGTCCTGCTGTTGTTGGTGGGCGGGGCGGTGCTGCGGATCTCGCTCTTCAGCGAGCTGTATCTGCGGTACGTGCAGGCGGCGTTGCGGCCGTATCTGGTGATCTCGGGTTCGCTGTTGATCCTGCTGGGCCTGGTGGCGGCGGTCAGGGGCATGCGGCAGCGGGACCACGAGGAGCACGACGACCACGAGGAGCACAGCGAAGAGGAAGAGGAAGAGGGGGAGGAAGCGGAGCACGACCATGGGCACTCCCACTCCCACGGCGGCCCCCGCATCGCCTGGCTGTTGACCCTTCCCGCCCTCGCCCTGCTCCTCTTCCCGCCCCCGGCACTCGGCTCGTACAGCGCGTCGCGCGAGGAGGCGCAACGGGCGGCGCAGGGCGTGGGCACCTTCTCCGCCCTCCCCGCCGGGAAGGTGCTGGACATCTCGGTGGCCCAGTACAGCTCGCGGGCGATCTACGACACCGGCCACTCCCTCAAGGGCCGCACCCTCCGCATGACCGGCTTCGTGACCCACGGCTCCAACGGCACCTGGTACCTCACCCGCCTCCTGGTCACCTGCTGCGCGGCCGACGCGACGATCAGCAAGGTCGAGATCCGCGGTGACGAGGCCGACGGCGCTCCCCAGACGGACAGTTGGGTCACGGTCACCGGCACCTGGATCCCGAAGGGCAAGCTCGGCACGGACGGAGCGTGGCCCCCGGTGCTCAAGGCGGCTCGGGTCAAGCAGGTCAAGGAACCGGCGGACCCTTACGACAAGCGTTGACGCGTTCTGGACGTTCGGGCAGCGCTAGCCAACTCGGCCAGCAGGCGCGCGTGTTGCTTCATGACGACGGCCCCCGCCGCTGGCGAGGGCCGGTTGCTCCGGGGGCTGTTGCGAGGGCTCAGGCGGGCAACTCCGGACCCTTGACGGCGTCGACGAACGACGACCAGGCGACCGTCTCGAAGATGAGCGCGGGGCCGTGCGGGGCCTTGGAGTCGCGGACGGGAACGCCGGCGGGGTATCCGTCCGACACTTCGACACAACCGCCTGCGTTGTTCTCGCTATAACTGGACTTTCGCCATGCGGGCAGAGCCGATGCGTCAGGAATCGTCTTCAACTTCGTACTCTTTCAAGTATGTGCGGATCAAGTCGCGGGATTCGTCGTCCGTGAGGGCAGCAGAGCGGGCCATGTCAAACTTCTGCGTCAGCTCAAGAACCCTTCGCGGGGACTCTACTGCTTCACCTGAGTCGAAGCTCTCGACTCCGGCAATCGTCGCGCCGTCGGACAGCGTGTGCAAGGTAAGACTCCCTCCGAGCACGGGATGGGTGCCCCTGTCGAAGGGAAATACCTGCACGGTCACATGCGGGCGGGAAGCGAGTTGCAAGAGATGCTTCATTTGTGCGCTCATGCACTGTTGGCCACCGATGGGTCGCCTAAGTGCCGACTCATCCATGATTCCCCAATAATAAGGCGGTTCCTCCCGTTCTAGGATTCGCTGTCGCTTCATGCGGACGGCAACCCGTTCGTTGATCTGTTCCTCGGACTCTCCCAGCAGCGCCTTACGGAATGCCGCTCGGGCGTATTCGGGAGTTTGCAGAAGGCCAGGGACCATATTGCTGTTGAAGACTTGAATTCGCTCAGCCTGGTGCTCCTTGTCGATGGCTTCACGGCTGTAACCCGGGATCAGCATGTCGTGCGCCAGATCCAGCAGTTCGGCCAGCACTCCATCAGTCTCGAAGAACTCGTCCAGCGTGTTGACCAACGCCTCCGACGGCAACTGCTCCCCGAGTTCCACCCGCCCCAGGTAACTGTGCGAGTAACCACCCACCCGCTCGGAGAGCTGACGCAGCGACAGCCCCTTGCGCTCGCGGAGCCGACGCAGTCGCCTGCCGAGCCTGACCCGGGGCGTGAGTTTGCCGTCCTCGCTGGTCAACTCCACTGCACCGCACCTCTCGTCT
This sequence comes from Streptomyces prunicolor, assembly GCF_045162825.1. Taxonomy (NCBI): domain Bacteria; kingdom Bacillati; phylum Actinomycetota; class Actinomycetes; order Kitasatosporales; family Streptomycetaceae; genus Streptomyces; species Streptomyces prunicolor. The sequence goes on from NZ_CP108676.1 coordinate 5,625,638, forward strand.
CATCGACCCGCTGTCACCCAAGGGGTTCGGTGACAGTCCCCCGGTGTGTCCGGCCTGCCCGATCGGCCATGTTGATAGTGACTGGAAACGCAGTGCGTGACTACCCACTTACTCGGGGTGCGCACACGGACGTGCACGGAGCGACGATGACACAGCAGGCAGAGGAACAGCCCCCAGGACAGGGCACGTTGGTCTACGACCTGGTGACCCGCAAGGTCGGGGCGTACCAGGACAAGACGGGGCCGTACGTGATGCTGCGCCCGGTGGGCGGTGGCCGGGAGTGGCAGGCCGACCCGGCCAGGATCCGGCCGGCCACGGCGGCGGAGCGGCTGAGTGCCGAGGTGAGGGCGGCCAACGACCGCGCCGCGCAAGGCGCTGTGATCGCGCCGGGTGCCGACCTGAGCCGTCCGCCCGCTCCGGTCCCGGGTTGCGCGACGTGCGCCGAACTCGCCGGGCAACGTGAGGCCGCTCAGGCGGAGTTCGACCGCAGCAAGGAGACCGACGCCAACGTGTTGATGCGTCAGCACCAGCGACGGGAGCACTGCGGATGACTCGCCGGATCTTCCGCTACGTGCCCTTCACGATCGTGCAGGACGCGACGGCGGAACCGGAGTACGAAGCGCGGTGCGTCTCGGGCGACGATTCCGAGTGCGGCGCCGAGTCCGGCGTATGGCCCCACCCGGCGGAGGTCGAGGAGTGGCAGCGCAAGCACACCCAGGAGACCGGGCACACGCGCTACCGCCGGAACTTCGCGGACTACGCGGTCATGGAACCCCTGGACGGCCTTCCGACCGGCCTCGAACCGGCGCGTGTCACACGCGTACGCGCGTCATGAGGCGCTTGCGCGGCCGGAAGGCTACGACCGACGGCGCCTTCTGGAGCGGGGTGCTCATGGCGAGCAGCGTCGGCAGCCTGTTGGCCGTGATCATCGTGGCCGTTGTTCAGCACCCGTTGCCGTGAAGGCACATGTCCCTCACCCACAGACCCCCGTCCCTGCCGGGCGCAGCCCATCAGGATGTTCCCCCTACGTCACTGAGAAGCCCCGGCAGGGACGGGCCGCAGCCGAACACCAACACCAAGGGAGCGGCAATGAGCACGGTCATGGAGAATCCGGCGGCGTCCTCGACGACCGCGCCGAGGGTCGTCGAGCTGGAGATCACCGGGGCCTGTCAGCTCCAGTGCACGCAGTGTTTCGCCGACTCGGGGCCGAACGGCACACACGGCGCGATGAGGGCCGACGACTGGCGGCGTGTGATCAGTGACGCGGCGGCGCTGGGCGTGCGCGAGGTGCAGCTCATCGGCGGTGAGCCGACCACCCATCCGGCGTGGGCCGAGTTGGTCGACCATGCGCTGAGCTTCGGTCTCGGGGTCGAGGTCTACAGCAACTTGTTCCACATCAAGCCCGGTTGGTGGGGCGTGCTCGCCCGCGCGGGCGTGAAGCTGGCCACCAGCTACTACAGCGACCGTGCCGGGGAACACGACGCGATCACGACCCGTCCGGGCAGCTACGAACGGACCCGGGCGAACATCGCCGAGGCCGTACGGCGCGGTATCCCGCTGCGCGTCGGCATCGTGTCCGTCCTCCCGGGGCAGCGCGTGACCGAGGCACGCCGGGAACTTGAGGCGCTCGGTGTGACGACGATCCGCACGGACCGGACACGGCGCGTCGGCCGCGCCTCCCTGCCCACGGTCGGGGCGGACCCGGCGGAGCTGTGCGGGCGCTGCGGTTACGGTCAGGCGGCCGTGCTGCCCACGGGTGAGGTGACGCCGTGCGTGATGTCGCGCTGGCTGACCACGGGCAACGTCCGGGAACGCGGCCTGGCGGCCATCCTGGGCGGTGAGGCGTGGGCCGAGGCGCTGCGCGTGATTCCGGCCCGCGCGGACGGCAACCCGTGTGACCCTGACTGCAAGCCCGCGTCGGACGGCGGCGACTGCTCGCCCGCAGAGCAGGACGCGTGCGACCCGAAGTACAACGAGTGAGGCCGCTGATGGACTGGAAACCACACGCGGAACGGCTCGCAGCCGAGGTGACTCCATCTGTCTCCCGGTGGCGGGACGCGGTCGCTACCACCCCCCGGCACGTCTTCGTGCCCCGGTGGTGGGAACCGGCGGGCGGCGGTACGTGGGCGCTGCGCGACGGTCCGGCGGACGAGTCGGCGTGGCTGCGCGCGGCCTACTCGGACACGTCCCTTGTCACCAGGGTCGGCCCGCTGCACGCCGACGACGCGCGCTCCGACGACCGGCCGACCGGACTTCCCACCTCATCAAGCACCATGCCCGGTCTGGTGGTGCGGATGCTGCGGCACGGGCAGGTGTACGACGGCGCCGACCTCGGTCTGATCGGCACGGGCACCGGGGCCAGTACCGCCCTCGCGGCGCACCGGCTCGGGGACAAGCACGTCACGGCCATGGACGTGGACACCTACCTGACCGGGGCCGCTACGGCGCGGCTCGCCTCGCTGGGCGTGTCCCCCCGAGTGGTCACCTGTGATGCCACGGGCCCGCTCCCCGGAGACTTCGACCGCATCGTGTCCATGGTGGCGCTGCGCAACCTCGCCGGCGTGCTGGCCGCGCTGCGCCCCGGCGGACGGCTGGTGACCACCCTCGCCCGTATGAACGTGATCGTCACGGCCGACAAGGACACCCGAGACGGGGACGGCGGCGCCCGCGGGGTGGTCGAGTGGGACCGGGCCGGGTTCATGACCACCCGTACCGGGGCCGACTACCCGCCGGGGGCGGGCGAACTGTTCGCGGCCGTACGAGACCATGAGGGCGAGGCCGTGACCGAGGGCCGGTATCCGGTGCTCAACGTGGCGGAGGCGTGGGACGTGCGCGCCATGCTCGAACTCGCCGTGCCCGGAGTCGAGGCCCACTACGAGGAACGCGGCGAGCAGCGCACGGCGTGGCTCGTGCACGCCGACGGCTCATGGGCGCGCGCTTCGGCGACATGGATCGATCCGCCCGCGGTCCACCAGGGCGGCCCGCGGCGACTGTGGACCGCGCTCGAACGCATCCGGCACCGGCTCAACGCAGAGGGCGGCCTGCCGATCTACGGCAGTCGCGTGCACGTCACGCCCGACGGCGTATGCCACTTCACACGCGGCAAGTGGTCGGCCTCCTACGGCTGACCACACTCCGGATGCTCCGGGCTGGGCTTCGTCGTTCCGTCGTGGGAGCGGTCGGGGACGCGGGGGACGCTGTTCCCGCGCTGCTCTCTGCCCGTGTCCCCTGCTCTCCCGTGGTGACAGGGGGAAAAAGGTAGTTCGGAGCGTCCCCGTGTCTCCCGGCGGGGCGCGGGCCCGTTTGGGCAGGCAGGCGCCGGGCGATGCGGGGGACACCGGAACGCCTGCGCCCCGAACCGGCCGACATCCTCCCCAAGAACGGAGCCCAGATCACCGGCTTCCGGCTCTCCCTCTTCAGGGGCATGGGCAACACCCGGGGCACCGCCGAATCGGGCTTCATCCGCAGCGTCGACGAGTCCGTGGACCGTTTCCACGCGAGTGTGGTGGTGCATCTGGAGGGGCGGTCGGCGCGGGCCCGTCGACCTGTCGACGCCTGAGTCACTTTGCGGGAGGGGGCTAGATCTGCACCCGCCCCTGCTTCTGCACATCCGTGAGTCGCTGTGCCCCGATCTCCAGCGCCTGCTGCGTCGCGTCCACGGGCACGTTCCCCAGGCCGCCGTTCGTGACGGTGATGGTGTCGTCGCCGACGCGGACGGCGGCGGTGTCGATGGTGAGGGTGGACTGGTCGCCCTCGGGGGTGGTGCCGGTGAGGGTGAGGTGGAGGCCCTCGCGGGCGTCGCCGACGGTGGGGAGGGTGGCTTCTGTGACCGTGACGGTCTGGGTGCCGGAGCGGGTTGTCGTCGCCGTGAAGGTCGCGCACTTCTGCGGGAGTGTCTTCAGCCAGGTCAGCGTACGGTCCACGTCCGCCGGTTTGAACGCGGCCACCTGGTAACGGAGTTGGGCCTCGTCGTCGGGGTCGTCCAGGGTGGTCACCGCCTGGGTGGTGGCGGGGGTGCCGAGGAGTTCGTCGGCGTAGAGGGCGTCCAGGAGGCGTTGGCAGTCGGGTGCCGTCGTCTTCGCCTTCAGCAGGGTGTCCCGCCAGGTCGCCGTGCCCTGGGTCGGGGTCCAGGGAGCACCCAGGTCGGCCTCCGTGATCAGCGCGGCCTGTGCCTGGGCGGGGGTGAGGACGGGGGCGGCGGCGGGGGAGGCGTGGGCGGCGGGGGGTGTCCGCACGGCCGAGGGGGAGGGGGCGGTCGTCACCTTGTGCAGGATGGCCTCGTTGGCGCAGCCGGCCGTGGTCAGCAGTGTGCCCGCGGTGAGGAGGATCAGGGCCGGGGTGCGGGTCATCGAGGGTCCCTCCGGGGGCGGGGTGCCGTGCACGGGGTGCGTCCCCCAACGGCACCACCGCCCAGGCCTGCTCACCAGCGCGCCGGGCCGTCCGGGTGAGAGGCCCGATTCGGTTGTGGGTCGGGTGCGGGCCGGTGGGGGCTGGTCGCGCAGTTCCCCGCGCCCCTAAAAACGAACCTGGACGCCAACCTCCTAGGGGCGCGGGGCTGTGTTTGATTTGCGGCTACCGCCGCGCGGGCGCGACCAGCCCCCACGGCGCCGCACCCGAAAATCCATGGCCGGAGTCTTCATACGACTGCTAGCGTCCGCCGCATGAAGCGTGCCAAACCGTTCCCGTCCTCCTGGACGACGACGCCGGAGACTGTCCCGGCGCGCTGACTGCTGAACCGAGTCGAAGCCCCGGGGCGAGTGCCCCGGGGCTTTGTCGTCGCCGGATTCCTCGTCCCGCCCCCTACTGCGAGGAGTCCCGCCATGTACGACCACGACCACCGCCGTCTCGGCCGCGAACTCGACCTCTTCGACACCGACCCGCTGATGGGCGCGGGCCTGCCGTACTGGCTCCCCGACGGCGCGACCGTACGGCATGAACTGGAGGAGTATGTACGGGAGTTGGAGTATGCCGCCGGGTACCGGCACGTGTACTCGCCCGTGCTCGGCAAGCGGGAGTTGTACGAGATCTCCGGGCACTGGTCGCACTACAGCGAGGACATGTTCCCGCCGATGGAACTGGGCGCGGAGGAAGTCGTGTTGCGGCCCAGCCTCTGTCCCCACCACGCCCTGATCTACCGTTCCCGCTCCCACAGTTACCGCGAACTCCCCCTCCGTATCGCAGAGTTGGGCGGCATGTACCGCTCCGAACTCTCCGGCGTCCTCGGCGGACTGACCCGCGTCCGTGCCATCCAGCTCAACGACGCCCATATCTTCTGCACCCTGGACCAGGCCGTCGAGGAGGCCCGCACCGCCCTGGACCTCATCGCCCGCGCGTACGCCGACCTCGGCATCCGTGCCTCCCGCTATCGGCTTTCGCTGCCGGGAGAGGGCGGCAAGTACGTTGCGGATCCGGCCCTTTGGCGGCGGGCCACCGCGATGCTGAAGGAGGTTCTCGACACCTCCGGGGTCGACTACGAGTCCGCCGAGGGCGAAGCCGCCTTCTACGGCCCGAAGATCGACGTCCAGATCGTGGACGGAGCCGGTCGCGAGGCCACCCTCTCCACCGTCCAGATCGACTTCCACCAGCCCGAACGCTTCGACCTGCACTACATCGGCGCCGACGGCGCGAAACACCGGCCGGTGATGGTGCACCGCAGCGTCATCGGGAGTGTGGAACGGGCGGTGGCGCAGCTGATGGAGGAGCACGGGGGCGCGTTCCCGGCGTGGCTGGCGCCGGTGCAGCTGGCGGTCCTCCCGGTGTCGGAGGCCCAGGCGGCGCAGGCGTACGACCTCGCGGAGCGGGCCCTCGCCCAAGGGCTGCGCGTCGAGGTGGTCGCCGAGGGCAGCCTCGGTGCCCGCGTCCGGGCGGCGCGACTCGTCCCGTACCAGGCGGTGATCGGCGAACGGGAGGCCGCCGCCGGCCTGGTCGCCGTACGACTGCGGGACGGCCGTCGGGTCGAGCCGCTGGCGCCCGCCGAACTCCTGCACCACATCGGCGTCCGGGTCCGGGCGCGCGGTGCCGAGCTGTGGGCGGATGCGTAAGGTCGGCCTTGATCCGCCGAATCGTTTCTGATCGTTTCTGATCTTTTCCGAGAGGAGCCTGCCGTGACCGGTCAGCCCATCCCCGTGATCATCGACTGCGACACGGGGGTCGACGACGCGCTGGCGCTGCTGTTCGCCGTCCGGCACCCGGGCCTCGACCTGCGCGCGGTCACCTGTGTCGCGGGGAACACGGACGTCGACCAGGTCGTACGGAACACGCTGATCGTCCTGGACCACGCCGGTGCCGGTGACATCCCGGTCGCGCGCGGTGCGGCCCGGCCGCTGATCGAGCCGGCCCGTTCGGCCGCGCACGTCCACGGGCAGGACGGCATGGGCGACATGGGGCTGCCCGACTCCGCACGGACGCCCGTCGACGTGGACGCGGTGACCCTGCTGCGGCGCGAGATCCTCGCCTCGCCGAGCCCGGTCACGCTCATCCCGACCGCGCCGCTGACGAACATCGCGCTGCTGCTGCGTACGTTCCCGGAGGTCACCCGCAACATCGAGCGGATCGTGTTCATGGGCGGCGCGGTGGCGGTCGGGAACGCCACGCCGGTCGCGGAGTTCAACGTGTGGCACGACCCGGAGGCGGCCGCGATCCTGCTCACCGCCGGGGTGCCGATCACGATGTACGGGCTGGATGTGTTCGAACGGGTCCAGGTCCCCGCCGCCGACGTGCAGCGGTTGCGGGAGAGCGCGGAGCCCCGGCTGAAGCTGGCCGGCGACCTGCTGGCCCACCGTGACCCGGCCGCCTCCGGCGATCCCACCCCCACCGGTGGCCTCGGCGACGCGGGCGCGGTCTGCGCGGTCGCCGACCCGGGCGGCCTCACCACCCGCCTCCTGCCGGTCGAGGTCTCCCTCGCCCCGGGGCCGGGGCGCGGCCAGACGATCGTCGACCGCCGCCCGCGCCACGGCGAGTCCGAGATCCATGACGGCGCCCGCGAACAGGCCCTGGTGGACGTGGGGTTGGACGTGGATGTGGAGCGGTTCGTGAAGCTGTGGCTGGAGACGGTCGAGGGAGGTTCCCGCTCCTAGGAATGCGGCACCCCCTCTGGCGCGGCCTTCCTCGGATTCGCCACCCAGGTGACTCTGCTGTCGGCGATGTGTCGCCGGTACCGGTCACGGCAGAGGAGATGGCACGGCATGACGAGGCTGAGCACGTACGTCACGCTCGGACGTACGGGGTTGAGGGTGAGCCCCCTGGCTCTGGGCACGATGACCTTCGACGACGGCAGCTGGGGATCCGCGCCCGAGGAGTCCTTCGCCATCGTCGACCGCTACCTGGATGAGGGCGGCAACTTCGTCGACACGGCCAACCAGTACAACGGCGGGGCGTCGGAGTCGACGCTGGGCGCGTACTTCGCACAGCGCCCCGGCGTGCGCGACCGCATCGTGCTCGCGACCAAGTTCGGCGGCACCTTGAACCCCGGTGACCCGAACGCCGGCGGTGCCGGGCGCAAGGCCGTCCTCACGCAGTTGGACGCGTCGCTGCGGCGCCTGAACACCGAGTACGTCGACGTGTACTGGATGCACATGTGGGACCGGCACACCCCGCTGGAGGAGACGCTCTCGACCCTGAACGACCTGGTACGCACGGGGAAGATCCGCAGCTTCGGCCTGTCCAACACGCCTGCGTGGTGGGTCGGCCAGGCCGCCACGACCGCCCGGCTGCGCGGCTGGGAGTCCGTCGCGGCGCTCCAGGTGGAGTACTCGCTGCTCGCCCGGACCGTGGAGGGGGAGCAGTTCGGCGCCGCCCGTGCGTTCGGCCTGGGTATCACGCCCTGGAGCCCGCTGGCCTCGGGGGTCCTGTCCGGCAAGTACTCCCGCACCGCCACCGACCATCCGGATTCCGGGCGGGCCGGGTACGCCGTTCCGCTGCTGACCGAGCCGACGTTCGTCGTCCTGGATACGCTGGAGCGCATCGCGAAGGACCTCGGTACGACCGTGGCCCGGGTGTCGCTGGCCTGGGTGCGCCAGCAGCAGCCTGTCACCTCTGTCCTCGTCGGGGCCCGCACCCTGGCACAGCTGGAGGACAACCTGGCCTCGGCCGACGTGGTCCTGGAGGCCGCGCACCTCGCCGAACTGGACGCGCTGACGACCCCCGCTCTCGACTATCCGCACCCGTTCGTGGACGAGGTCGGCATCGGCTTCCAGCAGGGCGACACCACCGTCAACGGACTCACGTCCGCCGCCTTCCGGCGGACCTGACGCTCGCTCGACGGGCGCCCGTCATGAACAGCACGAAACCCCGCGAGGAAAGGCAACCCCGATGGTGACAGAGCAGCAGGTAAGCACCTGGGTCGAGGGCTACGAGCGGGCGTGGAGCAGCAACACGAAGAAGGACATCGCCGCGTTGTTCACCCTGCGGGCCGAGTACCACGAACAGCCGTACGAGACCGACTGGATCGGTCGCGAGGCGATCGTCAAAGGCTGGCGCGGTCGGGCACAGTGGCAGGAGGGCGGCTGGGAGTTCGCCTGGTCCCTCCTCGCCATCAACGGGGACACCGCGGCAATCCAGGGAACCGGCAGGTACAAGGAACTCGGTACCTTCGCCAATCTCTGGACCGTGACGTTCGACAAGAACGGAAAATGCAGCATGTTCCGCATGTGGAACAACCAGGTCGCGGACAGTTAGGGATACATCCCCAAGGGGGTGTATCCCTAACTGCTCTCTTTTCCTACGAGTGCGAAGCCCGCCTGCGCCGCGTGGCCACCACGATCGCCGCGCCGCCCGCCAGCAGCACCGCGGCCCCGCCGATCAGTACGCCGCTGCCGCCGCCGCCGGTCTCCGCGAGGTCGCCGCCACCGCCGTTGGGCGAGGGTGCCGTCGCGGGAGTGGTCGACTCGGAGTCGGCCGGGGTCGGGGTGGCGGACTCCGGGGTCGACTCGGAGGCGCTCGGCGTCGGGGTCGAGGACTCGGAGGCGGGCGGGGTGGACTCCGGGACCGACGGCGGGACCGAGGCCGGGGCGGACGGCGACGGGGGCTGGGACTCGGTGGTCGTGCAGTCCTTCGTGCCGCCGTTCCAGGCCGCGATCAGCTTGTCCTTGATGACCGTGTGGTCGGGGCCCTTGGGCAGGTCGCCGTGGACGAGGCCGTCACCGGCGGCGGGGTTGCCGTCGAACTTGACCGCGCCGCGGTAGAGGTCGATCTGCGCGAAGCAGCCCTCGTCCGGCACCGCGATGTCGAGCGAGTCGGTCTGGCCCTTCTTCACGGTCACCGTGTCGAAGTCGACGAAGACCTGCTGCCCGGAGGTGGCGAAGGTCGGGCCGTGGGCGATGTACGAGGCGAGCGAGGCGGTGCAGCTGCCGGCGTCACCGGCGGTGCGGACCTTGATGTGGATCTTGCCGTCGTCGGTGGGCTTCAGGTTCTGGTCGTCGACCTTGACGGAGGGGAAGAAGGCCGTGCCGTCCAGCGAGAACTGGCAGCCCTCGGTCTCGGTGACCGTACCGGCGCCTGAGCCGGGCCGGTAGTGGCCACCGGACTTCCAGCCGTCACCGCCGTCGTGGCCGCTGGTGGCCCAGGCGCCGGAGGCGGCGCCGACGGAGGCCGCGGCGAGGGCGAGGGAGGCGGCGCCCGTCCCCAGCAGGCGACGCACAGTGACACGACTCGCTATGGACATACTGATCCCATCTGGCGGTGCAAAGAGTGGAGGGTGGCGGAGCGAAGAGGCGAAGAGGCGCAGCAAACACCGGGCCCATTGGTCACATGCGCCACAGCGTGTGCACATCGTGGGTCCACCGGAAGATGACTGTCAACTTGCCTTGGTGTAAAGGGAATTCATAAGGAGACCATGTGTCCGACCTGTCCTCCCGTGACCCGAACTGGTGGCGTCAGGCCGTCGTCTACCAGATCTATCCGCGCAGTTTCGCCGACGCCGACGGTGACGGGCTCGGAGACCTCAAGGGCATCACCCAGCGCCTCGGTCACCTCGCCGCCCTGGGCGTCGACGCCCTCTGGCTCAGCCCCTTCTACCCGTCCGAACTCGCCGACGGGGGCTACGACGTCGCCGACTACCGCGACGTGGACCCGCGCCTGGGCACGCTCGACGACTTCGACGCGATGGTCGCCGAGGCCCACCGGCTTGGCCTGAAGGTCATGGTCGACATCGTGCCCAACCACACCTCGCGGCAGCACAGTTGGTTCCGGGAGGCGCTGGCCGCCCCGCCCGGCTCCGCCGCCCGCGACCGGTACGTGTTCAGGGAGGGGCGCGGTGCGGACGGTCAACTCCCGCCCACCGACTGGCCGTCGGTCTTCGGCGGCAGCGCGTGGCGGCAACTCCCCGACGGACAGTGGTACTTGCACCTCTTCACACCCGAACAGCCCGACCTCAACTGGGCGAACGAGGAGGTCCGGGCCGACTTCCGTACCACGCTGCGCTTCTGGTCCGACCGAGGGGTCGACGGCTTCCGCGTCGACGTCGCCCACGCCCTCGCCAAGGACCTCGCCGAGCCGCTCCGCGACGTGGGCCCCATCGCGGCGAACTCCGAGGATGTCCTCGACTCGATCCCGCCCGGCAGCCACCCCTACTACGACCGCGACGAGGTCCACGAGATCTACCGCGACTGGCGGCGCACCGTCCTCGACACCTACACCCCGCCCCGCATGGCGGTCGCCGAGGCCTGGGTACCGGCTGCCCGCCGCGCCCTGTACGCCCGCCCGGAAGAACTCGGCCAGGCCTTCAACTTCGAGTACCTGGAGGCGGGTTGGGACGCGGACGAACTCCGCGAGGTGATCACCGCTTCGCTCGCCACGGCCCACGCGGCAGGCGCCTCGGCCACCTGGGTCCTGTCCAACCACGACGTCGTACGACACGTCTCGCGCCTGATGCTGCCCCCGGGCACCGACCCCAACACCTGGCTCCTGTCCAACGGCCGCACTCCGCCGGTCGACATGGCGGCCGGCCTGCGCAGGGCCCGCGCCGCGACGTTGCTGATGCTGGCGCTGCCCGGTTCGTCGTACGTCTACCAGGGCGAGGAACTCGGTCTGCCCGAGGTCGCCGACCTGCCCGTGGAGGTTCTCCAGGACCCCGTCTGGGAACAACAGGGCCACACCCACAAGGGCCGCGACGGCTGCCGGGTGCCCCTGCCGTGGACCTCGGCCGGTCCGTCGTACGGCTTCGGGCCGGGTCCCGCGTGGCTGCCGCAGCCCGCGAGCTTCGCGTCGTACGCCGTCGAGGCGCAGGACGGGATCGAGGGCTCGACCCTGGAGCTCTACCGCACCGCACTCCGCCTGCGCCGCAAGCTGCTCGACGGGGAGGAGCTGACCTGGGCCGCGGACAGCCCGCCCGGGGTGCTGCACTTCGCGCGCTCCGACGGCTGGCGGTGTGTCACCAACCTGTCGGCCGTGCCGGTCGCCCGCCCGCCGGGGGAGGTGCTGCTGAGCAGCCGACCGGCGGCGGGCGACGGGGAGTCGGTACCATCCGGGCTTTTGGCACCGGACACGACCGTGTGGCTGGGGGCGTAGCGCGCTCATCCCACCGTCGGGGTGCCGGTCGGGTTGGCCGCGCTGCCGCTGGCCGACTCGCCCGGCAGGACCGGCGGTTGGGTGGTGCTGTTCACCGGCGGGGTGAGCACCACCTCCGGCTGGCCCGCGGCCGGGGGTGGCGGGGTCAGGTCCACGGCGGGCAGCTTCGGCGGGGTCGTCTCCTGGAAGAGGACCTGGCTGAAGTTGACCAGGCCGGTGTCCTCCATCACCGTGATGTGGTCCAGAACCGTCGCGTTGGCCTGGTTGGCCAGGACCCGCACCAGGGTGTTCTCGGTCGTTCCGCGGATCTTCGCGATGGTGGCGAAGATCGAACCGTGCGTGACCCGCAGGATGTTGGCGAAGTCCGTGTCGAACTGCTTGCCACTGTCCGCGTTCAGGGTGTTGATGAACCCCTGCTGCTGCGGGCTGGGCTGGTTCGGGATCGTGATGTTGAGCATGGGCGCGATCTTGCGGACGGTGGAGTCCAGCGCCGCGTGCCCGTCGATCAGGTGCTTGCTCGCGGTGATGACCGCCGGGCTCGCCCCCTTCTTCAGTCCCATCTGGCCGACGGGGTACTCCCACAGCCCTGCCGCACGCACCTTGACCACGAAGTCGCGGTCCGCCTCGGTCAGCGGTCCCCACTGCGTGTTGGCGATCACGCGTGCGGGAGCGCTGGAGACCGTGGTCACGCCCAGCATTGCCGGATAGGCCAGTGCGACGAGGGTCAGGCTGAGGGCACCCCCCACAACCATGGTTCCCGTCGCGTTCCGCGAAAAGCGCACCGTACCTCCTGTGTCGTGGACCGCCCGTCGGCGGTACGGACAGTGGGGAATACGGATCGGAGGAGCGCGCGGAGTCTTTTGTTTTGGTAAAGCCGGAGTGGGGCGCGTCACAAGTGACGGGTGGTGGCTCCGGATAGGTTGCGAAGGATGGACTCCCTTTCCCCGGCCGCCCGTTCGCTCGCCGCCCGCTGCGAACCGCGGGTGAACGAGCTGGCCCGGCGGATGACCCGCACCGTCTTCGAGCAGCTGAACGGGTACGCGGAGCTGCCCGCCGAGGTGAAGGACGTCGAGATCACGGCGACGGCACGGCGGGGTCTGCGCCAGTTCCTGCGCGGCGCGGCGGGCGGGGAGGCCGAGGCCCAGCGTGTTCCGGCGGGGGATCTTCGCCACTTCCAGGAACGCGCACTCCAACGCGCGGACGAGGGCAGGCCGCTCCACCTCCTCCTCGGGACCTACGCCTCCGGCGCCCACGTCCTGTGGCAGGCCCTGACGGACGAGGCCCGCCCCGGGGAGGAGGCCGCGCTAACCGAACTCTGCGGCGCGCTCATCACGTCCCAGGGCCGGGTCATCCGCGCGGTGACCGAGAGCTACCTCGACGAACAGGCGGCCATCGCGGCGGAGCGGCGGGAGCAACGCCGGTCGGTGGCAAGGGCGTTGCTGGAGGGTCCGTTCCTGGTCGTACACCTGCGGTTGGAGGCCCGGCAGTCCGGCGGTGTCGCGATACGACGGCTCGTTCGCCGGGTGCAGACGGCCCTGGACCGGGTGTTCGGTACGGAGGTGCCGGCGCTGCTGGACGGTGGTGGCGGTCACGCGCTCGTGCCGGGACGTACGGAGTTGCGGGAGGCGGCGGGGCCCGGACTGCGACTTGCCGCGACGGTCGCCTCGGACATCGGGGGCATCCCGGAGGCGGCGAGGGTGGGCGCGGAGATCGTGCGGGCGGCGACGGCCTGCGGCCACGCGCCGGGCGCGCATCGCCTGGACGACGTACTCCTGGAGTACCACCTCTCCCGTCCCAGCGCGGGCAGCGACCGTATCGCGGCGCTCCTCGCCCCCTCGCCGACCGCCCGGAGCTGACCGCCACCCTCCGCACCCACCTGGAACAACGCCAGGACCGCCGGGCCACGGCCCGCGTCCTGGGTCTGCACCCCAACTCGGTGGACTACCGCCTGGCCCGGATCACCGAGCTGACGGGCCTGGACCTGGGCGCACCCCGGGACGCGGCGCTGGTGCTGGCGGCGCTGCTGCTCGGCTCGGGTCAGGCGAACTGGCCGGGCTGATAGTCGCCGGCGGGCATCGTGAGCATGACGTTCATGCGGTTGAAGCTGTTGATGAGGGCGATCAGCGCGACGAGGGCCATGAGCTGCTCCTCGTCGTAGTGCTTGGCCGCGTTCTGCCACACCTCGTCCGAGACCCCGCCGGCCGCGTCCGCGATACGGGTGCCTTCTTCGGCCAGCTCCAGCGCCGCGCGCTCGGCGTCGGTGAACACGGTCGCCTCACGCCACGCGGCGACGAGGTTGAGCCGTACCGAGGTCTCGCCCGCGGCGGCGGCGTCCTTGCTGTGCATGTCGGTGCAGAACGCGCACCCGTTGATCTGGCTCGCGCGCAGCTTCACCAGTTCCTGTGTGGCGGCGGGCAGCGGCGAGTCGTCGATGACCTTGCCCGCGGCGATGAAGTGCTTCAGGGCCTTGCCGGCGACGGGGCTGGCGAAGGGGTTCAGTCGGGCACCCATGGTTGGCTCCTCGGTTCCGTCGTGTCTGGTCTGTCGTGGCTGATGCGTACACAGCTCCGACGGAATGACCCGGCAGGAATGTGACAGCCCCGGATGTGACCCGGGTCTCGCCGGCCTCGCCGCCCCGACCCGGCCCGCCGACCCCGTCCCCAACACCCCGTCATTGACGGAATGTTGACCGGTGTATGGCACAGCATTGGCGAACCCCCGCTTACGTTCTGCCCCATGCCCCCACTCCCCCCACACCCCCAGCAGCGGGCCCGGCAGCAGGCCCCCCTCCCCGTCCTCCCGTACCGCAAGCCCACCAAGGGGCGCGACTACTGGGTGCTGAACGACGTGCTTCCGGACGTGGATGCCGTACGGGAGCGGTGTCTCGCGAAGGACGACTGGGTCAAGGGGTATCCGTACACGTCGGAGACCTGGCCGGGGCTGCGGACGATGCCGGGGCTTGAGCCGGCCGAGATGGGGCGGATCGAGCGGCTGGTCAAACAGGCCACCGGGGCCAAGGAGTTGTGGGTGCAGAAGGCGCCCGGGGGCGGGACCCTCAACCACAACTGCATCCAGGTGGTGGGGGAGGGGGAAAGTGAACCCCGGCCGCACACCGACTCCCGTGCCCTGTGCCGGTACGCCGCCGTGCTGTATCTCAACCCCTCCGTGCCGAAGGACTGCGGGACCAGTTTCTACCGGCAGCACCTGCCGGGTGGACGGCTCGGCGGCAATGTCGTGCAGGCTCCGCACAACAACCTCGTCGATGCCCTCGGGACGCGCTTCGTCGCGCCGGACGCCTTCGAAGAGGATGTGCGCGTGCCGCACAAGTACAACAGTCTGCTGCTCTACAACGCCAACCTCGTGCACAGCGCGACCGGCTACCACGGCAGCACGCTGGAGGAGAAGCGGATGACCGCCGTCTTCTTCTGGATGGCCTGAGTACTGGCTGGTCTGGTCCCAACACCCTTGTTCCTGCGGCGACTTACGTCCCCTTTCTCCTCTCCGTCAGCGCCGCCCCGAACACCATCCAGTGTCGTCAGGCCGCGCATGCCGAGGGAGCCGACGGTGAGGGTGAAGAAACCGGGGAGGGGCAGGACCAGGCGGGGCGGGCGGTGCTCGGCGCGGGCCAGCAGTGTCGCCGCCGCCGACAGCACCGCCGCCGCCACGAACGTTCCGCCGACCTCCCCCACCAGCTTCGTGAACAGCGACTGCACGCCCACCGTGACGTAGACGAGGACGAGCAACGGCCAGTACAGGCGGCGTGGGACGGCGAAGGCGAGGACCGTGCCCGCGGTGAACACGAACCAGCCCAGGAAGAGGGACCAGTACGCCCAGATACAGCTGCACCAGCAGGAACACGGCGTAGACGAGACGGATCGCGCCGGTGGTGATGAGGCCGGCGGCCAACTCGGCGGTCGCCGTGCTCAGATAGTCGCCGGGGACGAGGAGGAAGAGGGCGGGCAGCATCAGCAACACCGGGCCGCCGTGGGACGGTTCGCGGGCGAAGACCTCAAGGGCCACCACGGAGACCGTCGTTGAGACGACCAGCGGCAACACCTTTGCCAAGCGCGGGAGTCGGTCCGCCGTGATCGCCAACGCCGCCGAGGAGCTTGAGCGGCCAGGGGTAGGGCGCGGTGACCTGGTCCAGGCGGAACACCTCGGGGAAACCGCGCACGGTCACCGTCAGCGCCGCCGCGTCAACCGGGCCAGGAACGCGGTGAGTTCGTCGAGCTCGTCGATCGCCGGCCCGACACCCCTCCCCCAAAAAAGTGTGACACTTCCGGCGAAAGTGTCACACTTTTCAGAACCACCCCCCCAACCTGAACGGTCCCGACCCGTCCGGCATCTCGGCCCCCGCCCCTCACCCGAACGGCTCACCCGACCTGCGCCCACCCTGACCTGGGTCACCCTCGCGCTGATGACGACCTCGCCGTGTGGTGCCAGTTCGCGATGACGATCTTCTACTACCCGAGCCTGCTCGCCTTCGTCGCGAGCACCATCTCGTACGTCACCGACCCGGCCCTCGCCTCCAACGGCCTCTACACCGCGATCGTCATCTTCGCGAAGGTGCGGCGGCGCTGGGGGACTCAGTACCGCAGCGCCGTGCCGACGTCCGCCTTCACGCCGCCGGACAACGTGCGGTTGCTGCGGGCGGTCGCCGTGGCGGACTTGTGGGCCGGGACGTCGGAGACGGTGACGACGACGGTGTCGAGCAGATTGCCGCCCTCGTCCTTGAACTCCACTTGTACGGCAAAGGACTTGGCCGAGCCGTCGGTGTTGTCGACGGTGACCTCGACCGTGCTGCGGCCGCCTGAATCCATGGCGGGGGTGCCGAGGTGGACGGCGTCCTTCGCGTCGACGCCGTTCTTCACGTTGTCGAGCCTGCGGCCGGCCTCGGCCGTTGCCGACGCGATCGCGCCGGTGGCCTGCGCGCCGATGGACGCGACGGCGGAGGCGGCCTTGCCGGCGACGGAGGAGGGGGTGCTGTCGTCGGAACAACCGGTCAACCCGGCCAGACCGGTCAGGGCGAGGGCGACAGCTGCCGCCGCCCGCACCGCACCACGCCTGTTCCAGGGCATGTCGCCTCCATGAGTGTCGAGTCGTCCCTCCAGTGAAGGTCCGATGCCGTACGACCGCATGCCGGCGTCACCCGAACGGCGCGGCACTGCTCGCGGACGCGGGCGACTGGGGATGCCCTGGCATTCACGGCGTCGGCGGAGGAGGAGCGGGTGGCGGAGAGCGGCGCCGAGGAGTTGGAGCGGCTGCGGGCGCGGGTCGCCGTACTGGAGGCGGAGCGGCGGCCGCGGCACCGGGTGCGTTCGCTGGTCGCGATCCTGCTGGTCGTCGTCGGGTGTGTCCTGGCGCCACTCGGCGTCGTGGCCGCGTGGACAGCGGACACGGTGGGGGACACCGACCGCTATGTGAAGACGGTCGCGCCGCTCGCCTCCGACCCGGACATCCGGAACGCCGTCGCGAACCGGGTGACCTCGGCCGTGATGGACCACCTCGACCTCACCGCCCTGCTGTCCGGTGCCGCGCCCGACCAACGCCCGCTGCTGGAAAAGGCGTTGGGAGCGCTGGGCGGTTCGCTGGAGGACTCGGTCCGCGCCTTCGTCCACGACAAGGCGCAGGCGGTCGCCGCCTCGGACGCCTTCGCGACCATCTGGAAGGACGCCAACCGCCGTGTCCACAGCACTGTGGAGAAAGCCCTGACCGGTAGTGGCGGTGGCGCGGTACGGCTCGACGACGGCGCGGTGACACTCGACGTGGGCCCGGTGGTGGACCAGGTGAAACAGCGGCTGGTCGACGAGGGGATGACGGTCGCCGGGAAGATCCCCGAGATCCACACGTCGATCACGCTCCTCAAGAGCGACGACCTCGGCACGTACAAGACGTACTTCCGCCTCCTCCAACTCGCCGGTACCTGGCTGCCGTTGGTGGCCGTCCTGCTGGTCGCGGCGGGCGTCCTGCTGGCGCGGCGGAGGCGCCGGGCACTGGTGACCGGCGCGCTGGGCGTGGCCGCCGCGACCGCCCTGCTCGGCATCGCGCTACGGGTCTTCCGCGCCGTCTACCTCGACGCACTCCCGGCGGGAGTGTCACCGGCCGCCGCGGCCGCGGTGTACGACGCGCTGACCCGGTTCCTCTTCACGACCGTGCGGATGGTCGTGGCGCTGGGCGTGGTGGTCGCGCTGGGCGCCTGGCTGACCGGTCCGGGGCGGCGGGCCGGTTTCGTACGGCGGCTGTGGGCGTCCGGGATCGGGGCGGTGCGGGCGGTGGCCGACGGGGCGGGCTTGCGGACGGGGCCGGTGGGGCCGTTCGTGCGCCGGTTCCGGGTGTGGATCGGCTGGGTGCTGGTGGGCGCGGCGATGCTCGCGTATCTGCTGTGGTCGCGTCCGACGGGGTGGGTGGTGGTCGGACTGGGGCTGGCGGTGCTGTTCGCGCTGGCGGTGGTGGAGTTCCTGGCGGCGGAACCGGAGGAGGGGCCGGGGGCGGGGCCGGGGGCCGCTTCGGGTGTCACCCGTACGGCGTAATCCCCCTGGTGGAGGCGGCGCCTCGGCCGGATGGTCGAAGCACCACACACCACAGAGAGGTGGGGTACGGCCATGACCCAGCAGCCGCACTCGACGCAGCAGCCGCACTCGCCGTCCGCAGGCGGCGAGGAGAAGCCCCCGGCCTGGAACGACTCCGGCGGACGCCCCGGCCAGACCCCCGGCACCCGGGGCTACGGCCCGTCGTCGTCCGGCGCCGGCCTCGCGGCCGGCGGCGCGGTCTTCGCCGGTGTCCTGATGCTGATGAACGGCGTCATCGCCATCCTTCAGGGCATCTCCGCGCTGGCCAAGGACGACGTGTACACCCGCGTCGGCGACTACATCTACAGCATCAACCTCACCGGCTGGGGCGTCATCCTGATCTGCCTCGGCGCCGTGGGCGTGCTCACCGGCTGGGGCATCCTCAGCGGTATGGGCTGGGCCCGCGTCTGCGGCATCGTCCTCGCGAGCCTCAGCGCGATCCTCCAGTTCATGTTCCTCCCGTACGCGCCGATCTGGTCGGTCATCATGATCGCGGTCGACGTGTTCGTGATCTGGGCACTGGCGGTGTACAGCCCGGGGCGGGACGGCGCGCGGCAGTAGGGCGGCGGCGGGACCGAGGTAGGACCGAGGTAGGACCGAGGTAGGACAGCTCGGGCGCCGGGGTTCTTACGAAACAAGGACGTCCGGCGCCCGGAGCCGGTGCGGGGCGGCATCGGCGGGGGGTGGGGTGCGAGGCTGGCCCCATGCAGCAGTCGTACGAGAAGGCCGGGAAGATCGACGGGACGGTCGGTGCCCGGGTACTGGTCGTCGACGACGATCCGACCGTCGCCGAGGTCGTCTCCGGGTATCTCGACCGGGCCGGGTATGTCGTGGAGCGGGCCGCGGACGGGCCGGAGGCGCTCGCCCGGGCCGACGCCCACTGGCCCGACCTGGTGGTGCTCGATCTGATGCTGCCGGGGATGGACGGGCTGGAGGTCTGCCGGCGGATGCGGGGGCGCGGGCCCGTGCCGGTGATCATGCTGACCGCCCGGGGTGACGAGGACGACCGGATCCTGGGCCTGGAGGTCGGGGCCGACGACTACGTCACCAAGCCGTTCAGCCCGCGCGAACTGGTGCTGCGCGTCGAGTCGGTGCTGCGGCGCTCACGATCGCCGGTCGGATCCGCCGCACCGCTGAGCGCCGGGGGACTGGCCGTCGATCCCGCCGCCCGCAGGGCCAGCAAGGACGGCACCGAACTCACCCTCACCCACCGGGAGTTCGACCTGCTCACCTTCTTCCTCCGCCATCCGGGGCGGGTGTACGGGCGCGAGGACCTGATGCGCGAGGTGTGGGGGTGGGACTTCGGCGATCTGTCGACCGTCACCGTGCATGTACGGCGGCTGCGCGGAAAGGTCGAGGACGATCCGGGGCGGCCGCGGTTCATCCAGACGGTGTGGGGGATCGGGTACCGCTTCGATCCCACCGGCACCGAGGAGGCCTGACCGGTCATGCGTGACGCCTTCCTCATCGCTCTTTTCGCCTTTCTCGGAGCCGCTGCCGCCGGAGTGCTCGGTGCCGGTGCCCTGTGGCTGCTGCGGCGGCGGTCGCTCACCGCGTCCGTGTCCGTCGTCGCCGCGGTCGCGGTGACCGCGATGCTCGCCGGGACGCTCGCCGTGGCGCAGGCGATGTTCCTGTCCCGGCACGATCTGTCCGTCGTCACCACCGTGGTCGCGATGGCCGCCGTCGTCTCCCTCCTCACCGCCCTGCTGCTCGGCCGCTGGGTCGTCGCCCGTAGCCGTGAACTCGCCCTCGCCGCCCGGGACTTCGGCGACGGCGGCGACTACTCCGCCCCCGCACGCCCCGCCACCGCCGAACTCGCCGACGTCAGCAGGGAGTTGGCCGCCACCAGCGCCAAGCTCGCCGAATCCCGGGACCGCGAACGCGCGTTGGAGTCCTCCCGCCGTGAACTCGTCGCCTGGATCTCGCACGATCTGCGCACCCCGCTGGCCGGTCTCCGCGCGATGTCCGAGGCCCTGGAGGACGGGGTCGCCGCCGACCCCGGCCGCTACCTCCGGCAGATCCGCACCGAGGTGGAACGCCTCAACGACATGGTCGGCGACCTCTTCGAACTCTCCCGCATCCACGCCGGCTCCCTCGCCCTCACCCGCTCCCGCATGTCCCTCTACGACCTGATCGGCGACGCCCTCGCGGGTGCGGACCCGCTCGCGCGTGAGCACGGCGTACGGCTGGTCGGTGACCGGATCGAACCGGTACCGGTCGAGGTGGACGGCAAGGAGATGAGCAGGGTGCTGGGGAATCTGCTGGTCAACGCGATTCGCCGGACGCCGACCGACGGCACGGTCGCCATCGCCGCCGAGCGGACCGCCGAGGGTGTCGTCCTGTCCGTGACGGACGGCTGCGGTGGCATCCCCGAGGACGATCTGCCGCGTGTCTTCGACACCGGGTGGCGTGGCACGCATGCACGGACCCCGCCCGCCGGGGCCGGGCTGGGGCTCGCGATCGTGCGCGGGATCGTCGAGGCGCATCAGGGACGGGCCGCCGTACGGAATGTGTCGGGCGGCTGCCGGTTCGAGGTGACGCTGCCCGCGGCGGAGGTGTGAGCCGACCGACCCAGGGCGGACCTGAGGGGTGAACCCCTGGGCCAGGTCACAAGGGCACGGGTCGAGAGGTCACAGGCCACCAGGTCACAGGGGCCACGAGGTCACACGTGGCCTATGCCGCCCCCGCCGAAGGAACCGCTTCTCCCGGGCAGCCAGCGCAGCCGGCTCTGGTCCTTGCCCGTTCTGGTCCCGGAGTGATGGAGTTGGTACGGCATCAGCCGCTCCTTCTCCTCCGAGGCGACAGGCATCTCGTCGGGCTCCCGCATCTCGCGCATCTCGTGGACGGCGCCGCCCGCGGGGAGGTGGGGCTGCTCCTCGGGGAGCGGCCGTGGAAGTTCCTGGTCCCGGACCTTCATGCCGAAATGGATGGCCCAGACCAGCGCGCCCGCGATCAGCAGGCCACCGAGAAAGGCGGCGCCCACGTCGAGCGTGTTGTGCGACGCGGCCAGCAGTTCGTACGTTGCCATGCTCATACTCCGAGTATCACTCTTTCGGGGCAAATGTGGTGATCTGGGCTAGATAGTTCGTGACGTCCGCCGGGTCCCTGGTGAGCAGCGCTATGTGGTTGTCGGGGCGGACCAGGACGAGGGCGGGGGCGGAGGCCTCGATGCCGTACGCGCGTCGGGCGTGCCCCTTGTGGTCGTGCAGGTCGCCGCCGCCGTCGCTGTTGCCGTCCACCGTGAACGCCTGGAGCAGGTCCTCGTGCCCGACCGCCAACTTGCCGACCGCGTCCGCGACTTCGGCGCCGAAGCCGAGCAGGGTGAAGCGCGGGTCCGCGTACACCTGGAAGAGCCGGACCGGGTTGCCGGAGGCGTCCAGGCAGGGGGCGTCGGGGGCACGGTCGCCGGGACGCAGGACGGCGGGGTCGCCGATGGTCGCGGGGGCGGCGAGGGAACTCCAGCGGTAGCCCGTGCCCATCGGAGGCGGGGCCGCGGCCTCCACACCGGTGCCGGGTTCCTTGACCGCTTCGCGTACCCGGGCGTACAGGTCGCTGGTGATGCCCAGGGTCCAGGCGGCCACCGGGAGGCGCTCCTCCTCGTAGGTGTCCAGGAGCCCGGGGCTCGCCTGCCCGGCGGTCACGAGGGCCAGTTTCCAGCCCAGGTTGTAGGCGTCCTGGATGCCGGTGTTCATGCCGAGTCCGCCGGCGATCGGGTGGATGTGGGCGGCGTCCCCGGCCAGGAAGACCCGGCCGACGCGCATCCGGTCGACCATGCGGACGTTGACCCGCCAGAGGGAGAGCCAGGTCGGGTCGGTCAGCGTGACGCCGGGCACCTGTGCGTACCGGTCGAAGATCCGCTGGAAGCCCTCCAGTGACGGGGGCAACGGGTCGCCGCCCGCGTCGAGTTCGGGGCCGGCCTGGAACTGGAAGGAGTTCGTGCCCGGCATGGGGCAGAGCATCACCCCGCTGCCGTCCGACGCGAACCACTGATGCCAGACGTCCCGGCTGATCCCCTCGGCCTCGACGTCACCGACGACCATCGACTGGGTCTCGTCCGTCGTACCGTCGAAACGCACCCCCATCGCCTTGCGCACCCGGCTGCGCCCGCCGTCGCAGCCGACGAGATGGCCGGCCCTGATGCGCTCGCCGTCGGCGAGGACGGCGGTGACACCGTCCTCGTCCTGCTCGAACCCGGTGACCTCCGTGCCGCCCTCGACACGGACCCCGAACTCGGCGAGCCGTTCGCGCAGGAGTTCCTCCACCTGCCACTGCCCTATGAGGACCCCCCGTTCGTACGGCGCGTCGGGTGTGGGGCGGGCGTCCGCGAAGGGGTCGGTGTCGTTCACCTGCGCGCCGTCGAAGTACTTGCGGAACGGCAGTCGGGTCGTCCCGGTGGCGAGGGCGCGCTCGGTGACGCCGACGTCCTCCAGGACCTCCAGCGTGCGCGGCTGCAGGCCCTTGCCCCGGGATTCCCGGTGCGGGGCCGGGGCCGCGTCCACGATCCGCACCCCCGCACCGCGCCGGGCCAGCTCGATGGCAAGGGTGAGGCCGGTGGGTCCGGCGCCCACGATCAGTACACCCTCGCTCGGTACAGCGCCGTCGGTCATGGCGGCCCCTCTCGTCGTCGTGCATCCATGGAACATCGCCCGACGAGAAAATGCAACCAGGTCTCAGAAGTTTCTCGGGCTCAAAAGTAATCCGGTCTCATTCGAGTCCGAGCCTCATCTCTCGTGTAGGCTGTGCGGCATGGACGAACCCGCCGGTCTGCGCGAGCGCAAGAAGGAACGCACGCGGAACCTCATCGCTCAGGAAGCCCTGCGTCTCTTCCGCGCCCAGGGCTTCGACGAGGTGTCCGTCGTCGAGGTCGCGGCGGCGGCCGAGGTCTCCAAGGCCACGCTGTTCCGGTACTTCCCGACCAAGGAGGACCTGGTCCTGCACCGCTTCGCCGACCACCTCGGCGAGGCGGCCCGGGTGGTGCGGGAGCGCCCGGCCGGTCTGACCCCGACCGCGGCCCTGCGCGACCACTTCCTGGCCGGACTCGCCGCCCGCGACCCGATCACCGGCCTGAACGACCACCCCGAGGTGCTGTCCTTCCAGGACCTCGTCTACCGCACGCCCAGCCTCCGCATCGGCATGAGACAGCGGTACACCAGCCAGGACATCGACGCGCTCGCGGACGCCCTGCCGGCCGGCGGCAGCTCCGACTCCGGCGGTACGCCACCGATCGTCAGACGTCTGGCCGCGGCCCATCTGATCGCCGTACAGCAGGAGTTGGGGCAGGAGAACTGGCGGACGATCACGTCAGGACGGACCGCCGACGAGGCGTACGACGTCGCGGTCGCGGCCGCGGAGGGGGCGTACGGGCAGCTCATGACGGGGCTGGACGTGGTGTAGCCGACGCACACGCGAACAGCCCCGCCCCGAGGACACATGGTCCTCGAAGCGGGGCTGCCCCGTACCCGGTGAACCCCAACGCCTGGGGAAACAGGTACTAGTTGGAGAAGTACAGGTACTTCCAGTCGCTGTACGTCGTCGAGTTGACGCTGTCACCGGACGAACCGTTGATGTACGCGGCCCGGATGCGGGCCTTGATGCCGGACTCGCCGGGGGCGCCGAGGTTCACGGCGGCCTTGCCGTTCGTGGCCAGGCCGAAGTACTCCGAGTCGGAGGAGTACCACTGGCCCTGGTAGTAGACCTGCAGGTCGATCCGCTCCTGGCGGTTCTTGTAGTAGGTCATCGTCGTCGTGATGATCGGCGCCGAGTTCTTGTGGAACCAGTAGTACGAGGTCGAGCCGATTTTCGCCTTCTTGTAGTGCTTGGTGATCGCGGTGGAGACCTTGACCTTGGCGTACGCCGTGGCCTTCACCGTCTTGGACGCGTTGCGGGCGTCACCGGCGAAGACCGCGGAGACGGCGGTGTCGCGGGTCATGTCGACGGTCACCGTGATGTTGCCGCTGGAGTTGACCTTGCCGGTCTTGACCAGCTTCTTCGGCTTGTCGGCGCCGAAGGGGTCCGAGTAGATCGCGACCGTGCGGTTCTTGTACGTCTTGCCGAGGTGCGCGGTGAACTTCACGTCGGCGCCGTACGCGTACAGCTTGCCGTTGTTGTTCAGGCTCAGGGTCGTCGCCGAGCGGGAGACGGCGACCTTGTCGGAGGCACTGACCGCCGCGTGCCCGGAGTCGCCCGCGTAGCTCACCTTGTACGTGACCGTGCCGCCGGCCGGCGGGGTGTCCGTGAAGGAGTAGGTGCCGTTCGACTTCACCGTGACGGCGGGCAGCGCCTTGCCCTTCGTGGACTCCAGGTCGGTGCGCGTGACCTGGAGCTTGGCTCCGGCCGGCAGCGCGAACGTCGCCGAGAGCTTGCCGGTGACCGTGAGCTTCTTGGCGCGGGCGGCGGAGGAGGGAGCGTTGACCGTGAGGGTCGGGACGTTCTTCTCGGGGTCGGCCAGCGCCTTGAGGGTGTAGCCGCCGGTGGACGTCTGGGCCAGCACGAAGACGCGGGACGCGTCGGGAGCCCAGGTCAGGTCGGCCGTGCCGTAGGAGCCGACGCTGTACGTGTGGACGGGCTTCGTGCCGCTCGGACGGTACGTCGTGACCGTGTTGCCGCTCGCCTGCGCGACGAATCCGTCCCGGGCGACGTCGGCCCGCTCGGCGGCCGGGAAGGGGCTGGTCGCCTGAGCGAATGTGCCGCCCGCGTAGGCGTCCACCACATGGCCGTTGACCAGTACCTGGTCCGCGCCGGCGACGAGGTCGAGGTCGGCGATGCCGCTGTTGAGCGTGTAGTCGCCGAAGTACCAGGCGGTGAGCGCGGGCGTGCCGCTCGACACGTCGACCACGGCCATCGAGTCCGTGGAGTCGCCGCCGGTCTGGCCGATGGCCAGGACACCGGGCCGCAGCGGGTCGGTGTCCAGCAGCGCCGGGCCCCAGAGACCCACCGAGGTGCCCTCGGTCGGGAACTGCGTCAGCGTCACCGGGTCGGTGCCGCTCGCCGGGTCCACCGCGGGATCCACGGAGCCCAGGTCGCCGTCCCACTGGTCGCCGTAGGTGAACCAGAGCCTGCCCGCGGTGAAGGCGAGGTAGCGCGGGCCGGTGGTGGTGGCCACCGGATAGCGGGCCTTGACGTCGAGCGTGGCCGGGTCGAGCGCCACGATCTCGTGCGTGCCCTGGGCCGCCGCGTACAGGGTGCTTTCGTCGTCGGACAGGACCAGGTCGGAGACCCCGCTGAGCCCGCCGGCCGAGGCGAGGACGTTGCCCGAGTAGTCCGTGGCCGCGACCGTCCCGGCCGAACGGTCGCCGACGAACACCCGCTTGAGGGCGCCGTCCGCGACGAGACCGCCGGGCGTGGTCACGTTGGCGGTCGCCGCCGAGGCCGTACCCGTCGCTACGACGCTGAGCGCCGCCGAGCCGAAAAGGACCGCGAGCGCTGTCGCGGTCGAGATGCTGCGCATCCGCACGTGCTGTTCCCCCCACAAGGAAAACCGGTCAGGAGACCGGGAGTTGAGAGCGCCGCGCAACACCCGGACGTGACCGCGGATGAGAGACGCGGTGACGCGCGGGGCGCGGCTGCTGAGAGCAGCGTATGACATGGCTGTGACATGTGGGAAAGGGGTTAAGGGGTTGGGGAGAGGAGTTGAGGGTGTTGGGGAGGGGAGATAAGGGGTTGTCGTGTACGCGCGTTGTTTGGGAGGCTCTCGCTCGCCGTGACGAGGGGGCGTTGATGAGTGCTGTGGCCGGGCGGCGGCGGGTGCCGGTGTGGCTGGGGATCGGTGTGGTCGTGCTCGCGGCGGTGGGCGGCGGGAGTGCCTGGCTGCTGCGGGACGAGCATCCGTTCGGGGACGCCCGGGCGTGCGCCGGGAGCGACCTGAAGCTGCCGGGCGTGATCACCGCCGGGGGCGCGACGATCCCCACCGACGCGTCCGACGTCCACTACTACACACACAACGGCAGCGCTCAAGTCACCTTCACGAGCGGGCTGATACCGGATTACCTGCGCCGCGCGGGCATCGTTCCGGAGGGGAAGGAACTGTTCGACAAGAAGTACGGGGAGCCCGCGGTCGACGACGACGAGCTCGCGCTGCCGGACGGCCTGTGCGGTTCGTCGCTGCGCGAGGCCGCCTGGGCGTATCACTCCACCGCCGCCAACGGCACCGGCGTCGCCGTCACCGTCGAGCAGTCCACGCTCGTCCCCGGCGCGTTCCGCTTCCCGGCCCGAGTCGTGGTCGGCTACACCACGCCCTGAGCCGGTCCGCCGATGTCGGCGCGCGTCAGTTCTGGTGGACGACGTTGCGGCCCGGCCCGCCGGACAGGGTGTCCGTGCCCGTGCCGCCCCACAGCGTGTCGTTGCCGGAGTTGCCGTAGATCGTGTAGGCGCCGGCCTCGCCGTAGAGGACGTCGTTGCCCGTGCCGCCGTAGATGAAGTCGTTCCCGGCGCCGCCGTGGATCCTGTCGTTTCCGGTGCCGCCGGTCAGGCTCTGGGCGCCCGCGCCACCGGTGATGACGTCGTTGCCCGCGCCGCCGTCGGCCGCGTCGCCGGTGGTCGAGATGGTGTCGTTGCCGTTGCCGCCCTGGGCGATGGTGCCGGCGGCGGCTTTGAGGATGTCGTTGCCGTCGTCGCCCCAGCCCACCGAGTACTTGCCCAGGGTGAGGGTGTCGTTGCCGGTGCCGCCCGAGACGTAGTTGCCGTCGACGCTGCCGTCTTCGGTGGCCTTGTCGTTGCCGGCACCCAGGTCGACGGAGGCGAAGTTGTACGTCTGGTTGGTCTTGTTGAGGTAGGCGAGCGTGTCGTTGCCGTTGCCGAGCGTCAACTGCAGGGTGGGGTACGGGTCCTGGCTGTCCAGGGTGGTGACCGTGCAGCTGACCTTGGTGTGGTCCGAGGCGCTGGGGTACGAACAGCCTGTGCCCGCCTTGACGGTGACCACGTCGTCGATGACGTACGTGATCTTCTCGGTGCCGGTCACGTGCGTCGCGGTGACGACCACCTTGTTGGCCTGGCCCGCGGCGGCCGTGTAAATGACCTCCTGGCCACCGGAGTTGAGCCCGGCGGTGGCCGGCGCCGTGGCCGCGCCCGCCGTCCCGGCGAGGAACAGCGGGGCGAGCAGCGCGGTGCCGAGAGCGAGCGTCAGCGCCGAAGCGGAACGCTGCGTACGGCGCCGGGAAGAACGAGAGGACATCGCACAACCTCCGTGGAACATAAGGTCAGTTGGGGGAAATCGAGGTGCCGGAAACCGGTGCATCCGGATTCCGGCACAGCGTCTGACCGTCCCTCCGCGTCCTTGGTTGTGCGTCCTTTCGCACGGGTGCCGTATCCCGGCGAAGTGTCAGCCGCGATTCAGCGCGAATTCATGAACTGGCCCGCAGATTCACTCCAACCCTCACTGAGGGCACTCGCGATCGCCGCGGCCCCGGGGGGTGATGGAGCGAGGTGGTGGGCCGAGCAGGTGAGATTGTCGGCGCAGGAGCAGCCCTGCGGGCCGCCACAGGGCGAAGGTCAGGCCGAGGCCGAGGGGGATCTGCAGGAACCGCTGGATCACCGGAGGCCCGGGCTTGTCCCCCCGCCTGAGCAGGGCACTGCCCTGCGGATCGACGGTCACCGTGTACGTACCGCCCACCACCCAGTTCCAGCCCATGAGCCCGTTCTCCTCGAACGGAGCCAGCGGTGGGCCGTCGAGGACGGTGACCGTGTAGCGGTGGACGCCCGGATCCACGCCGTCACCGGCGGACCACCCGATCTGCCGGACCCTGACGTGTTCGGTACGCCCGTGCTGGTGCAGCGCCTGCTGATCCAGCTCCAGGTTCTGCAGGAACAGCACCCCGAAAAGGCACACCGCACACAGCGGCCACCGCAGGTCCAAGTACCAGCACGTGCAAAGGAACACGCAGCCGAGGAGGATCGCCAGCGCGCACAGCGCGTCGATCCACTGGGCATGCGCGACGAAGGCCGTGCGCACGATCAGACGCACAATCGCCCACAGCGCCAACGCCGCGCCGGTGCTCGCGGCGCCGACCAGCGCCCGCCGACCCACGCCTGTCCGCCGTTTTCCTGCTTCCTCCGCGCTCACCCTCACCCCTGCTCTCGACGAAACCGCCGGCCTGGTGGTGCACGCGCTCCAATGTATGGATCGTTGAACGATCCTTCAATAGGATGGTTCAACATTGATTCGTCTGCTTCGTGGACGCGGAACGGCAACCAACCGGAGGGCCGAAGAAGATGAGCCGGCATCAGTTCGAACAGATCGACGACCGCGGGCGGATCCTGTTCTGCGACGACCCCGCGCTGCAGCTCGAGTGCGTGCTGGGGGGCCTGGAGACCGCGGAAGGCACAATCACCCTCCACCCCGCACAGACACCCCGCATGCCCACCGCCCTCTTCGAGTTCAGGCATGCCCGGGGCGTGGGCTACTTCGGGTACGTCCCGCCGAAGGGAGCCTCGCCCGACGAGATACCCGAGGAACCGCAGATCGAAGGCGCCATCCTGTTCGGCATGAGGCGCCTACCGCCCGACGTCTACTGCGACCTGCCCTGGATCCTCGGATGGGAGCTGCACGAGATACCCGATGAACAGCCCCAACTGGACCCGCACTACGGATACACCTACTCCAGGCTGGAACTGCGGACGCCCGACGGTGAGATCTACTCCCGGACCTGGGTCCCGTACGACCCCGAGTGGGCAGCCGCCGCCCTGCGTCACGGCTACGTCGTGTGCCTGTGCGGCGTGGAACTGGGGATCCGCGGACTGTACGCGATGACCGAAGCCCAGCACACCCCGGGCATGCGCTACGAGTCCTTCCGCCGCGGATGCGCGCTGGGCCTGACCATCGGCGGGCTCGTCACCTACGTCGACCACCGCTGACGCGCACCACCGAGCCGAAGCCCAGCCCCTGGGGCAGAAACTCCCAGTGCACAAGCCGCCTTTGGTCAGGAGTCGTGAGGGGTACGAGCCAGCTCGTCCGCGTCACGACGGAACGCCCACCGCAACTCCGGTTCCATGGCGAAGCGGAAGAGCCGCCGGACCGGCGGGGTGCACAGCGCGGTCACGACGACGGCGGCGACCACGGTCACCGTGACCTCGCCGAGGGGACCCCGCATCCACGAAGGGTCGTACCAGCCCCAGGACTTGGCGCCCTGTGCGACGAACCCGTGCAGCAGATAGCCGTAGAGCGTGCCCGCGCCCAGGACGGTGAACCAGGTGCGGCGGCGCGGCACCCACGCCAGGAAGCAGGCGACCAGGAGCGTCGAGCAGGCGAACAGGGCCAGCGTCATCAGGGGCCCTTCCCAGGCGGGCACGCCGAGTTGCTCCGCGCTCCCGTTGTGGAAGAGCCAGGCGTAGTCGAACCGCGGGACCGACCAGTACGCCACCCCGAGCGCGACCACGAACACCGGCACCGCCAACTGCCGTACCTCCGGCCGCCGTACGAGCTGGAAGTGCTCCGGCTTCAGACACAGGCCGAGCACGAAGTACGGCAGGAACTGCAACACCCGTTGCAGATCGAGGTCGTTGCCGATGGAGGGGGAGAGGGTCGCCAGCATCGCGATGACCAGCGCGAGGGGCAGCGGTTGGCGCACGTGCTTCCAGATCGGCGTGGTCAGCCGCCAGACGAACAGCGCCGCCAGGAACCATGTCAGATACAGCGGGTCCAACAGGCTGATGGCGCGGTCGGGTTGGTGATCCGTCCAGCGGGTGTAGAGCGTGTACGCCGTCTCGAACACGACGTACGGCATGACAACTCCCCCCAGCAGCCGCCTGATCTGCGGCGGGGTCGCCCGGAAACTCCGCGAGAAGTACCCGGAGATCACGATGAACGCCGGCATGTGCACGGCGTAGACAAGCGTGTAGAGCGCTGTGACGCTACGGCTGCTCGACCGCAGCGGCTCCCAGGAGTGGCCGATCGCCACCAGCACGATCGCCAGGTACTTGGCGTTGTCGAAGAAGGGGTCGCGTTGCTTTCCGGGGGCGCGCTCCGCAGCCGGGGCGGTGGCGGTGGGGCTGGGGGACGGTCCGGTGTGACCGTGGGCCCGGGTGGAGCCGGGGGTCTCGGCGGAGGCGGTGGAAGAAGCACGCATCCGGCTCGCCTCACCGCTTCACGGCGGTTCAAACATCTCGCGCGCCACTTTTTTCGCACCCACTTCTCGCCCGCTTCTCCCCTGCTCCTCCCCCACTTCTCGCCCTCCTCGGGCCCCCTTCAGGCCCTCTCCTTGCCTCCTCTGAGCAGCCTGGCCTGCCGGAACACTGCCGGAGATCGGACAAGCGCCCGCCGCGCCGGCCGAGGCAGAGTTCGGACCATGACCGACGTCCCCGAAGTGATCTGCCGTCCCCGCTCGCCCCGCGCCCTGTGGTTCTGCGTCGCGTTCGCGGCGGCGGGGGTGGCCGTCGCGGTGGTGTGGACGGTGTATCGCGGACCGGACGCGCTGTGGCTGCTGGTCCCCGGCGCGGCGCTCGCCTTCGTCGGTCTCGTGGCGCTCCACCTGGTCACCGCCCGGGTGGACGCCGACGCGCACGGTCTGAGGTCCCGGACGCTGCTGCGCCGCTGGAGCCTGCCGTGGCACGAGGTCGCCGATCTGCAGCTATGGCTGAAGAGCCACGCGCGGGGCGCCCAGAGCCGTCACGTCAGCGTGCTGCTGCGTAACGGACGCAGACGGACCCTGCCGCTGCCGACGTGCTCGTCCGCCAAAATCCTGGACTTCCACGACCAGTTGGACGCCCTCCGCGCACTGCACCACCGCTACGGAACCGACGTCCCGGAGTCGGAGTCGGAGTCGGCTTCGGCGACCGTCCGCGTCATCTCGGACCGTACGGCCGGACGCGTCCCGGTCGCGGCGGCGGTCTGGTGCGTGACGCTGCTCATCGGGGCGGCCGTGCTGGCGGTGCCCGTGTCGGGCGTCGCGGCGGACCAGCGGGCGTGGGAGGCGGCCGTCCCGTGCACCGCCGCGACGCCCGACACGGAGCTCGGGGAGTGTCTGACCTACGTGCCGGCCGTGATCGCGCGGACCGATTCCAACGGGTCCAAGAAGATCGGCTGGGTGTACTTCGCCGACGACCGGCCCTTCGAGCGCACCATGGTCTCGCGCGAGGCGGCCGACGGTTTCCACGCCGGGGACAAGGTCCGACTGACCTTCTGGCGCAACGACCTGATGGCGATCACCGGATCGCGGTACGTCTGGCGCGAGCACGTCCAGTCCGCCGGAGACCTGGCCGCCATCGCGGCCCTCGCC
Source organism: Streptomyces prunicolor (assembly GCF_045162825.1). NCBI lineage: Bacteria > Bacillati > Actinomycetota > Actinomycetes > Kitasatosporales > Streptomycetaceae > Streptomyces > Streptomyces prunicolor. The sequence continues at coordinate 5,656,920 of NZ_CP108676.1, forward strand.
GTCCTCGCCGCGGGCTACCCCGGTGCCCAGCTGCTGGTGAGGCTGCGCGGCCGCCGCCTCCCCGGCGACGAAGTCCTGCCCTCCGCCATGCCGTTCACGCTCGTCCTCGCCGGTACGGCCCTGTGGCTGCTGCCGCTCTGCTACTTCCACCCCACGACCCTGTTCGCCTCCGCCACGACGATCACGTGGGCGGCGGCGGGCACGCTCGGCACGGCGGCGCTCGTCGTCTGGGCCTGGCGCGCGACCCGCGTCCGCGCACCGTGACCGGCCGAAGTGCCCGCCGCACTCGCGGAGTTGGACGGGGAGAGGTTCGTGTCCGCCCGCTTCCTGGAGCACACCGACTACAACCCGCACGGCTTCGGCACCCACATCGCCCTGGGCGACGGCCCACCCGCGGTGACCCCGGGCCCGGGCCGGTTCGGGGCGCGCCGGATCCCGGCGGAACGGCTCACCGTCCGGACGGTACGACGGGTGCGCGGCGACGACGGCGACGACGGCGACATTGTGCCCAGCGGCTGGCACATCGCCGAACTCGACGACGGGGGGCGGGTGGTGAGGCTTGCTGCGGCGCCGGACGACTTAGGGGTGGTGCTGCGGGAGTTGAGGGGGGCTGTGCACGAGCAGTCGTAGAGGAGGGCCCTGTGCACGAGCAGTCGTAGAAGAGGACGGCTGTGCACGAGCCGTCATGGAAAAGGACGGTTGTGCACGAGCCGCCGTAGGCGCGGAGACGCCCTGGGCCTCCTAGGCGTCCTAGCCCTCCTTGGGCCCCGCCTGCTGCACCACCTCGAACGTCCACAGCGTCGCGTCCGTCGCGGCGGGCTTCGGGCGCTCGCCCTGCGGGGAACCCGGCGCGCCGCCCTCCTTGGGTGCGCCCCGGTGCGCGGCCTGGCCCATCCCCGACATCCAGTTCTGGAAGTCCTCCTCGGCGCGCCAGCGGGTGTAGACGAGGTAGGTGTCGGTGCCCTCGACGGGGCGGAGGAGCTCGAACCACTCGAAGCCGTCCGAGCCGTCCACCGTCCCGGCGCGGTTCGCGAAGCGCTTCTCCAGCGTCTCGCGCTGCTCCTCGGGGACGGTGAGTACGTTGATCTTGACGATGCTCATGGGTTCATTCTCCCAGTCGGCGCCGGACCGGTTCCGTCGTGGGTCACCCGGCGTACCAGGTCCACCCAGGTGGCCTGGAGGCGGGCGACCGGGATGCCGCAGCCGACGTGCAGAGAGTCCCCCGTCTCGAAGTTCGCGAAGGCGAGCAGCGCGTGCGCGAGCATGTCGGGGTCCGTGTCGACTCCCTTCTCCCGGAGGAGAGTTGAGACGTGGTCGTGGAAGGCGCGGCCGGTGTCGGAGGCGAACCGGCGTTCGTGGACGACCTGTCGGCCCAGCGCGGCGCCCAAGTCGGCGTCGGTGGCGACCCGTTCGATCAGGGCACTGCCGAACGCGGCCAGCCGGTCCCTCGCGGGCGCCCCCGGTCCCAGCGGCGGCGGGCCCGAGGTGTACGCCTCGTGGAAATCCGCCTCGGCCTCCCCGAGGAGGGCCAGGAGCAGCCCGTCGCGGTCGCCGAACCGGCGGAACAGCGTGCCCTTTCCGACCCCGGCCGCCTCCGCGACCTCGTGCATCGTCACGTGCTCCGCGCCCCGCTCGGCCACCAGCCGGGCGGCGGCCTCCAGCAGCCGCACCCGGTTGCGGGCGGCGTCAGCGCGTTCGGTGCGCTCGGCGGGGCTGCCGTCCGGTACGTCGGATACGTCGTCGGGTGTCACGGTCGGGGTCAGACACCGCTGAGCATCGCGAGGACGTTGTCGTACGACCCGTTGGACTCGGCATCGCGCGCGAACCGGGCGCGTTCCACGACGAGTTCCTTCGCGTCGGGGTTCTCCCGCAGCAGGTCGAGGGTCTCGGTGAGGAAGTCGTCCAGGGGCATCGAGTTCTCGTTGTCCTCCTGGTCCAGCATGGTCGTGCGCACGCCCGGCGGCGCCACCTCGATCACCTGGACGCCGGCGTCGGCCTGTGCGAGCTGCACGCGCAGGCTCTCGGAGAAGGAGTGCAGTGCGGCCTTGGTCGCGTTGTAGGTCGGGGTGATCGGCAGCGGGACGAACGCCAGCGCGGAGGTGACGTTCAGGACGGCCGCGTCGGGCTTGCCGGTCAGCAGCGGCAGGAAGGCGTAAGCCATCCGGATCGTGCCAAGCAGGTTGACCTTGACATGGTCCTCGGCGACCGGGAGGGATGCCGGGTCGAGGAGGTTCTCGCGCAGCATGATGCCGGCGTTGTTGACCAGGACGTTCAGCTCGGGGTGCCGGGAAGCCACCTGCTCAGCCGCGCGGGTGATCGACGCCGGGTCCGTGACGTCGAGGGCGAGGGCCTCGATGCCCGGGTGCTCGCTCGTGATCCGGTCCAGCAGTTCCTTACGGCGGCCCGCGACGATCACCTTGTTGCCGGCCTCGTGCAGGCGCAGGGCCAGACCGAGACCGATGCCCGAGGTGCCGCCGGTGATCAGGGCGGTGTTGCCGGTCAATCTCATGGGGTTTTCTCCTTGCGGGGTCGTCGCTGGGACGACCGTAGGAGCGGCTGAGTGGGGGCGGGAGAGGAAGGTTTATCCATGGATCGGGGATCCCTGGCTGGGGTGACCGAAAGCGGCGACGATGGAGGTCACGGACCGGAAAGACGAACCGGAAAGACGGACCGAGAAGACGGACCGGAAAGGGCGACGGCGGGCATGGAGAAGAAGGAGCTGGCGGAGTTCCTGCGGCGGCGGCGCGAGGCGTTGCGGCCCCATGACGTCGGGCTCGTCGAGGGGCCGCGTCGGCGTACGCGGGGGCTGCGCCGGGAGGAGGTCGCGCAGCTCGCCGGTATGTCCACCGACTACTACGCCCGCTTGGAGCAGCAGCGCGCCCCGCAGCCGTCCGTGCAGATCACCGCCGCCCTCGCCCGGGCGCTACGGCTCACCCCGGACGAGCGCGATCACCTCTTCACGCTGATCGGCCACAACGCCCCGGTCCGCTTCCAGCGCTCCGAGCACGTCAGCCCGGCGCTGCTGCGGGTGCTGGAGCGGCTGAACGACGACACCCCGGCGATCGTGCTCACCGACATGGCCGACACCCTCGCCATGAACCCCATCGCCACCGCGCTCCTCGGCGACCAGACGCGCCACACGGGCCTCGCCCGCAGCGCCTACTACCGCTGGTTCACCGACCCCACCGACCGGCTGGTGTACCCGGAGGAGGACCACCCCCGGCACAGCCGTACCCAGGCCGCCCGCCTCCGCGCCGCACTCACGGCGGCCACCGGCAGCGACCCCCGGGCGGCCCGGATCGTCGCCGAACTCCAGGAACGCAGCCCGGAGTTCGCCCGCGTGTGGGAACTCCAGGAGGTCGCGCAGCGCTACGGCGAGAGCAAGACGATCCTCCATCCCGCCCTCGGCCGTATCGACGTGGACGCACAGGTCCTGTTCACCGAGAACCGCGCGCAGACCCTGGTGGTCATGACCGCCCGCCCCGGCACGGAGAGCCAGGGCAAGCTCGAACTCCTCTCCGTCATAGGGCAGCAGCAGCTCACGCCCTGAACTCACTCCGCAGCACGCCGGGTTCGCCCGTCTTCCCCGAACTGACATGACACCGTGGGCGGTTGTGCGTCGAACGGCCGCCTCCAACCGCCCTCTTTCGGGTGATCTAGGAGCGACATAACAGACGTAACGTTTCCTCAATCCGCTCCCTGAGCTGCGCTTTTGTCGAAAACCGGCCCGAACTGGTCACGTGTTCGAATCACGTCACGCTCCCGCCCCGATCTTGATCCGATCTACAGTCGTGCACGCTCGTCCAAGATCACTTCCCCATCGAGGCGTGTGTGACCTTCCGACTGCCCAGCGCAGCCCCGCTCTTGAGAACGCCGCAGACGGCCGTCCTTGAGGGCATCGCCGGTTTCGTCCCCCCGGACGCGGTGCCGAACCACGCCCTGCCCGCCGCGTGGGACGTCGACGACGCCTGGGTCCGCAGGCGTACCGGCATCGGTGAGCGCCGCCGCGCGGCACCGGGTGTGACCACCGGCGACCTCGCACTGGAGGCGGCCGGCCGGGCACTCGCGGTCGCCGGCGGACCCCTGGTCGACGCCGTCATCGTCGCCACCTCGACCCCCGACCGGCCGATGCCCGCCATGGCCCCCCGCCTGACCACCCGCCTCGGCCTCGGCGAGATCGCCGCGTGGGACGTCTCCGCCGCGTGCAGCGGTTTCGTCTACGGCCTCGCCGCCGCCGTCGGCGCCCTGACCTCGGGGTGTGCCGACCGGGTCCTGCTGGTCGCGGCCGAGGTGTACTCGACGCTGCTCGACCCGCAGGATCGTTCCGCCGGAATCGTGTTCGGGGACGGCGCCGCCGCGGTGGTTCTACGGCGCGGTGAGCGGGAGGAGCTGGGCGGAGTGCTGGCGCTGGATCTTGGCAGTGATGGCTCGGGTGACCAGCTGATCCAGGTGGCCGGTGGTGGTGCGCAGGAGCGTTCCCGGCCCGGTGAATTCGGCCCGGGCGACCGTTACTTCCGTATGCGGGGGCGTGAGGTGTTCCAGCATGCGGTGACCCGTATGACCCAGTCCGCCCACGCCGTGCTCAAGCGCGCTGACTGGGCGGCCGAGGATGTGGACCGGTTCTGCGCCCATCAGGCGAACGCCCGCATCCTGTCCGCCGTCGGCGACCGCATCCCGGTACCCGGCGAACGGCATGTCACCAACATCGCGCGCGTCGGCAACACCGGCGCCGCGTCCATCCCGTTGGCCCTGGCCGACGCCGCCGCTCGGGGTGAACTCCGGGCGGGGGAGCGGGTGTTGCTGACCGCCTTCGGTGCCGGACTCACCTGGGGCTCGGCGGCCCTGGTGTGGCCGGAGCTGCCGACCGTGCCGCACGTCGACACGATCGACACAGATGCCGTGGCGCATCACGAACCCGCTGCCGACCCGGCCCTGCGGACCCAGATCGCCTGAGACCAGCCTCGCCTGAGACCGACCTCGTCTGACACCAAGCTCGCCCAAGACCGACCTCGCCCGTCCCCGGGTGTGCCCGTCGCTTGTCCTCCCCCGGCGTTTGCCCTGCAAAAAACAGGTCGGACGACTCGGTTCCGGAACCCCGCCTGCCCCTGAGCCCCCCCGAAGTCCCCCCAAGTTCCCCTCGCCCCGAAGCCCGCTCCCCCCGTCGAAAGGAACCCCATGTCCCCCGCCCAGACCGCTCTGACCGCCGTACTCACCGAGAAGTTCGAGGTCAGTGCCGAGAGGATTCGGCCGGAGGCCACCCTGGAGAGCCTCGATCTGGACTCCCTCGCGCTGGCCGAACTCGCCCTGGCGCTCCAGGAGCAGCTGGGGGTTCCGGTGGCCGAGGAAGAGACCGCCAAGCACAGCACCGTGGGTGGACTCGTCGCCGCGCTGAACGCCAAGCGGCCGTGATGCGGGCACCCTGTACGTCCGTCTCCGTCACCGGCCTGGGGCTCATCACCCCGGCCGGGGTCGGCCGCGAGGCGACCTGGGAGGGGATGCTGAGCGGGCGGTCCGCCGCCGTCACGGACCCCGAACTCAAGGGCTGCGCCGTCGACTTGTCGTGCCGTATCCCGCTCATGACCCCGGAGCAGGCCCGGATCGGCGGCGGCAAGGCCTGGCGCATGGGCCGGTTCAGTCAGCTCGCCGTGCTCGCGGCGCGCGAGGCCGTCGCCGACGCCGGGCTCGATCCGGCCGGGTGGGACGGTGCGCGGGTCGCCGTGGTGATCGGTTCGGGGCTGGCCGGAGCCGTGCACCTGGAGGACCAGACGATCCGCCATCACCAGGGCGGTCCCGAGCTGGTGTCGCCCGCACTCGTGCCCATGCTGATCTCCAACATGGCTGCCGGGGAAGTGTCGTTGGACCTCGGCGCCCATGGCCCGTCCCTCGCGACCGAGACCGCGTGCGCCTCCGGGGCCAGTGCCCTGGCCGTCGCACGGGGGCTGTTGTCGGCCGGGCTGTGCGACATCGCGGTGGCGGGCGGCGCGGAGGCGGCCGTCACCCCGGTGATCGCGTCCGGCTTCCAGCGGATGGGCGCGCTGTCGTCCCGGGTCGACGAACCCGGCGCCGCCTCACGGCCGTTCGCGGTGGACCGGGACGGGTTCGTGATCTCCGAGGGGGCCGCGATCCTGGTCCTGGAACGGGAGGCGGACGCCCGTGCCCGTGGACAGCGGCGGTACGCCCGACTCGCGGGGGCCGGTCAGACCTCCGACGCGTATCACCCGACCGCCCCTGCTCCGGGGGGAGTTCATGCCGAGGCCGCGCTGCGGTCGGCGCTCGCGGAGGCGGGGCTCGGCCCGGCCGACGTCGATCACGTCAACGCGCACGGGACCTCGACGCCGCTCAACGACCTGACCGAGGCGGAGTTGATCGCGCGGGTGCTGCCGCACCGGCCAAGTGTCACCGCCGCCAAGGGAGTTCTCGGGCACAGCCTCGGCGCGGCCGGTGCGATCGAGGCGGCGCTCACCGCCCTCACCATCCACCGCTCCACCGTCCCGCCGATCGCCAACCTCACCCCGGACAACCTCCCCTTCGACCTGGACTGCGTCACGGGCGCACCCCGCGAGCAGCGCGTCCGGGCCGCCGTCAGCCACTCCTTCGGGTTCGGCGGACACAACGTGGTGCTGCTCTTCACCACCGAGGACTGACGACCGAGGACTGACCGCCGAGGACTGACGACCGAGCGCACCGACCGACCGCACCGACCGACCGCACCGACCCAGCTCCGACCGAGGAGGGACCGATGACCGTTCACAGCACCATCGTTCACGCCACCGTCCACATCCCCGAGGGACGCCAGAGCGTGGCCGCCGTGGAGGACCGGTTCCGGGCGGGCAGCCCCGCCGTGCCGCTGTCGCGCGGGGTGCTCCAGCGCATGTACGGGCTGGCCGAACGCACCGTGGCCGACGACCTGGAGCAGCCCTCCGACCTGGCCGCGCACGCGGCCCGGCGCCTGTTCGAGGACACCGGTACCGATCCGGGAGACGTGGACCTGCTCCTCTACGCCGGGATCCTCGCCGACATGGAGGAGCCGGCCACCGCCCATGTCGTCGCCGACAAACTCGGCCTGGGCTGCCCGGTGTTCGACCTGAAGAACGCCTGCAACGGCGTTCTCAACGCGCTGGAGGTCGCCGACGCGTTCATCCGCAGCGGGCAGTACCGGCGGGTGCTGGTGACCACCGCCGAGGTCAGCACCCGGGAGAGCCGCTGGCAACTGGACGACCCGGCCGACCTGTTGACCGCGCTGCCCAGCCTCAGCACCGGTGACATGGGCTCGGCGCTGCTGGTGGCGGCGGGTGACCGCCCTGGCATCCTCGGCTCCCGGTTCTTCGCCAACTCCTGGGGCTGGCAGGCGGCGACCCTGCCCAACCCGTACGCGCAGCACCGCACACTCGGCCATCTCCGCATCGACTCCGCCCAGTTGGTCGGGTCCTTCGAGGGGCTTCCGGGCAAAGTGCGGGGCGCGATGAGGGAGTTGGGCGTCGAGGGTGACGACCTCGACCTCGTCTGTGTGCACCAGCCGTCGGTGCCGTTCACCAAGGTCGTCTGCGACTGGGTGGGCGTGGACCCGGACCGCATCCTGGCCACCTTCCCCACCCACGGCAACGTGGCGACCAACACCATCCCGCTCCAACTCGCCGCCGCCCTCGACAGCGGACGTCTCCAACGCGGGGACCTGGTCGGCATGTTCGGCTTCGCGAGCGGGGCGAGTGCGGGGGTGGTCGTGTGCCGCTGGTGAACGCCACCGGCCCAGCACGACAACTCCCCAGCCCCCGACACCGATACCGACGCCGTACGAACGTGAAGGCGCAAGGCACCATGACCCCGACCCGCACCCCTCACCCCACCCGCACCCCTCGTATTCCACCCCTCCCACCCGCCCAATGGCCCCCGGTACTGCGGTCGTTGCTCGCCGACTCCCGGCAGGACGGTCCCGGCCGGGAGAACCTGTTCGGCACCCTCGCCCACCACCCCGTCCTCGCTCACGCCTGGCTCTCCCTCGCCCGGGTCCTCACCCACGAGGGCACCCTCGGCCACCGCAGACGGGAGTTGATCGTCCTGCGCGTCGCTCACCGGCTCGACGCGCCCTACGTCCACGGTCGGCACCGCATCCCGGCCGAGGACGCCGGACTGACGGCCGTGGAGATCGACGCGACGGCGGCCGACCCGGCCACCGCCACCCACCCCTGGCAGCCGGAGGACCGCGCCCTCCTGGAGGCCGCCGACCTGCTGGCGGTCAACTCCTCCATCCTCGAGGAACTTTGGGACCGCCTGGCCCACGCCCTCAACCCCGAGCAACTCGTCGAACTCCTGGTCCTGGCCGGCCAGACCGCCACCATGTGCACCACGCTCAACACCCTCCGCACCCCCTCCGACGGCACGGCCCGGCAGCCCTCGCTCACCGTGCTGCTGGACCGGGACCGCTGTTGCGGCGCCGGTCAGTGCGTCGGTGCCGCGCCCGAAGTCTTCGAGCAGGACGAGTCGGACGGTAGGGTCGCCCTGCTCGACCCGCACCCGGACGCGCGGTACGCCGACGAGGTGCGCTTCGCCGCCGACCTGTGCCCCGGCGGAGCCATCACGCTCCTCGACCCCGAGGAGACAGCCCACTCATGACCGTCACCACCAACACCATCAACCTCCCCTCTCCTTACGGCAGTTGCCCCTTCACCCCGCCGCCCGTCTACACCGTCGCCGCCCGCGAGGCCGCCGTCACCCGGGCCGTGCTGCCGGACGGCACCGCGTGCTGGCTGGTCACCGGGTACGACGAGGTGCGGGCCGTGCTGGCCGACGCCCGCTTCAGCGCGGACGCGCGCACGCCGGGGTTCCCGTTCCTCTCCGCCGGGCAGCGCGAACTGGCCACCGCCAAGCCGAGTTTCATCCGCATGGACGACCCCGAGCACGCCCGGCTGCGCCGGATGGTCACCAAGGACTTCCTGGTCAAGCGGATCGAGGAACTGCGCCCCGGCATCCAGGACATCGTGGACCGGGCCGTGGACCGCATGACCGAGGGCCGCAGCTCGGCCGACCTGGTGGCGGACTTCGCGCTGCCGATCCCCTCGCTGGTCATCTGCCTGATGCTCGGGGTGCCGTACGAGGACCACGAGCTGTTCCAGTCACTCAGCCGCACTCTCCTCGACAACCGCACCACCCGACCGGAGGCGGAGCGGGCGCACGCCCAACTCATGGGCTACCTCGCGGAGTTGGCGGAGCGCAAGCGTCGCGAGCCCGGTGACGACATCCTCAGCCGGCTCGCCGCCCGCGAGGACCTGACCGACCAGGAGACCGCGTCGCTCGGCTTCCTGTTGCTGGTCACCGGGCACGAGTCCACCGCGAACATGACGGCCATCAGCGTGCTCGCCCTGCTTAACCGCCCCGACCAGGCCGAACTCCTCCGCCAAGACCCGGCGTTGGCGCGCGGTGCCGTGGACGAGCTCCTGCGCCACCTCACGATCATCCACCTGGGCCTCGGCCGCGTGGCGACCGAGGCCGTGCGGGTGGGCGAGGTGACGGTCGAGGCCGGTGAGGGCGTGATCTGCATGCTGTCCACGGCCAACCGCGACGAGCAACTCTTCGGTACCGAGCCCGACTTGGACCTCACCCGCGACGCCCGCCGTCATGTCGCCTTCGGCTACGGCGTCCACCAGTGCCTGGGCCAGACCCTGGCCCGCGTGGAACTCCAGATCGTCCTCACCACGCTGCTGCGCCGCCTGCCCGGCCTGCGCCTCGCGGTCCCCGCAGACCAACTCACCTACAACCAGGACAACATCGTGTACGGCCTGCGGGAACTTCCGGTGACCTGGTAGCGGCGGGCCCGGTTCACTCCCCGGACAGACCGGGATCGGCGTGCCCTTCGACCACCTCGCGTGCCACGACGCTCACCAGCCGCTGACGTGAGCGCGCATGGGTGCGCAGGAGGTCGAAGGCGTCGTCCACGGTCATCTCCAGCCGGGCCGCGAGCACTCCCTTGGCCTGTTCGATGACGATGCGGTTGCTCAGGGCGAGTTCCAGCTGGGCCGCGAGGGTCCGGCTGCGGTCGGCCTCGCGGGCGCGTTCCAGGGTGACGGCGGTGAAGTCCGCCATCGACTGGCCGAGCGTCAGTGTTCCCGGAGTGAGGACGCTCTGCCGGGCGTGGGAGAGCAGCACGAGCGCACCGCTGATTCCGGTGTGTCCGCGCAGGGGGAGGGCCACCACGCGGGCGTAGCCGAGACCGAGGGCTCTGGGGGCGTAGTGCGGCCAGCGCTGCCTGGCCGGTCGGCCGTCGAGCGCCGCCTGGGTCGGGGGCGTGTGGGTACGGTGACAGTCGTTGCCGGGACCTTCGCGCCAGCCGACGGCGTCGTGTTCCAGCCGGGACACCGAGGGGTCGGAGCCCGCCACGTGCGCCGCCTCGAGCTCGTCGGGGGCGAACACCACGGCCGCGGCGCCGACGCCGAGCAGGGACGGGCTGCCGTGCGCGAGGACCGCCAGGGTTCCGGCAACGTCCGGGGGACCGTCCGTCGTACAGCCGGCCAGGGCCACGAAGACGTCGGCCAGCCGCTGTTCGGGCGTCATGGTGCCTCTTCCTCAGTTGAGTTCCGGGTCGCCGCGCAGGATCCGCCGGGAGACCGCGTCGAGAGACAGCTCCCCGGCGAACGCCCGGGCCTTGATGAGTGCCAGAGCGTCGGCGACGGGACAGCCGAGCCGTGCGGAGAGCATGCCGGCCGCCTGCTGCACGGTCGCCCGGTGGTCTGTGCCGCCGTAGAGGTCCGGGTCGGCGTCGGGGCCGAGCAGCACGATACGGGTGAGGGCTTCGGCGACCGCCGCGAGATCGGCCGGTCCGGCGAGGACGGGCCGCGGGTCGAACACCGCCAGTGCGCCGATGCAACCGGCCGCCGTCCCCAGCGGAACGGCGGCCACGGAGGTGATGCCCAGGGACGCGAGGGCGCGTCCGTAACCGGGCCAGCGTGTCCCGATCGCCGGGCCGGACGCGTGGACCGGGCGGTGTGCCGACGCTGCGTCCCGGGACGGGCCTTCGCCCAGGACGTACTCCAACTCCTGGGCGGCCCGGGACTGTTCGTCGGACACGGCGACCGCGAGCTGGTTCTGGCCGGAGTCGACCAGGATGAGTGCCGCGCTGTCCGTGCCGCACGCCTCCGCGACACCGGTCATGAACCGGGGCTGGTCCCCCTGTCCCGGAGTCCATTCCGCCGTACGGCGGGCGAAGGCCTCCTGGAGGCTTGCAGAGGAACGATGGCACGCGGCCGATCGCCGGTGCGTGTCCGCGATCCGCGCGTGGAACTCGCGTCCGGGCCTCGCCGCCAGCAGTTCGTGATGGGCGGCGGCCGCTTCGGCCCGCTCCGCGCGCTCGAGCGCCCGGGCGGCACGGCCCAGTGCCACCGCTGCCAGACCGAGGGCTTCTTCGTGCCCCTGCGGGTTCATGTCCGAAGCGTACGCCGCAGAGTCAGTCGGAGCCGGGACTTCGGCCTTCCTCCATCAGCAGGACGACGCCTCCGTTGTGGCTGTCGAACGGCGAGCAGTACACATCGCAGACAATGGACCTGCCGATACGGCTCAGGGCCTCCAGCGTGATCGGTCCGGTGCGTTCACGGGTCTCCATGCAGGTGCGCACTATGGGCAGCAGCACATCGGTGGGCAGTCCGAAGTCCAGCGCGAAGAACTCCTTGTCGAGGACCTCGTCCATCCGCAGCCCCCACAGGTCGACCGCGCCCCGGTTCCAGCTCTTGACCTTCAGGTCGTGGTCCAGGACCACCAATCCGGCCTCGATGCTGGTCAGGACGGCCGTCAGGAAGGCCCTGGCCTCGTTCAGGTCCTCGGTGCGGATGCGCATCTCGTCGTTCATGGTCTCCAGTTCCTCGTTGCCGGACTGGAGTTCCTCGTTGGTGGTTTCCAACTCCTCGTTGGTCGACTGGAGTTCTTCGTTGGTGGTCTCCAGTTCCTCGACGCTGGACTGGAGTTCCTCGTTGGTGGTTTCCAACTCCTCGTTGGTCGACTGGAGTTCCTCGTAGGCGGTCTCCAGATCCTCGCGCACCCGCTTGACCTCGGCCTTCAACTGCGAGGCCACGGTGACGTCGATGAAGGAGACGCTGGTGGCGACATGCAGGCTGTTGGGCCCGGTCAGGGGCTGGACGAGGATGTCGAAGTACTGGAGGTCCTCGCCGACCCTGCGCTCGACCCTGTTGACCCGGAGGGTGCGGCGCTCATGCGTGGACTGGTCGATCAGGGAGCGGAGTTCGACCGGCCGGTAGGAGATCTCCAGGTCCTGGAGGGGGCGGCCGATGTCGGTGGGGGTCAGGGAGAACTGGACCCTCGCCTGACTGTTGATCACCACGACCACTCCGTCGTCGTCGACGGCGATCGACGGGGTCGGGCCCGCGTCGAGGACGAGGTCGCGCAGTTGGCGGCTGCGCGCGACCGAGTGCGGTGCGGTGCCCGCGCCGGTTCTGATCTTCGCCGGAGCCGGGTGGTACGGCAGCCCGGCGTCGCCCGGACGGCGCCGGAAGACCCGCTGCCGCATGTTGACCACGTCGAACCGGTCGGCGTCGTTCAGCAGCATCTCCGCCTTGCCGAGGAACAGGAAGGCGTTCTTGCGCAGCGCGAAGTGGAACCTGTCGATGATCTGGGTCTGGGCCTCGACGTTGAAGTACATCAGCGTGTTGCGGCAGATCAGCAGGTCGAGCCGGGAGATCGGGGCGTCACGGGTGATGTCGTGCCGCCCGAAGATCACCCGGCGCCGCAGGTCGGGACGGAAACCGAACAGCGCGCCGTTCTGCTCGAAGTACTTCTCGCGCAGCTCGGCGGGGATGGCCTCCAGGGACTTCTCCGGGTACTGGCCCGACCGGGCCTGGCGCAACGCCTCCTCGTCGATGTCCGTGGCGTAGATCTTGACGCGGCGCAGACACTCCTCCAGGCCGAGCGCCTCCGCGAACATGATGGCCAGGGAGTACGCCTCCTCGCCGCTGGAACAGCCCGCGCTCCAGACCCTGATCTCCTGGTCGGGTGCGATGTCCGCGAGCATTTCGGGGACCACCTCCCGCTGGAGGAAGGTCCAGGCGTCCGGATCGCGGAAGAACGACGTGACGTTGATCAGGATCGTGTTGAAGAGGGCGTCGAACTCGCCCGCGCTGGTTTCGAGGAGATCCTGGTATTCGGTGTAGGTGGGGACGCCCACGTCGTTCATCCGCTTGTTGATGCGCCGGCCCAGGGTGGAGCGTTTGTAGCCCGTGAAGTCGAAGCCGCGGGCGTCCCTGATGAAGACGAGCAGCTCTTCCAGCGCCTCGTCGGTGGCGGCGTTCTGGGATTCGCTCATCACTGCCTCGTGACCTCGACGAGCCCGCGGACGACCGTGGCGATCTCCGCGAGGGGAAGGACGTAGTCCGCCGCTCCCGTGTCCACCGCGGCCTGCGGCATCCCCTTGAACTCCGCCGACAGCGGATCCTCGACGATCACCGTGCCCCCGCGCGACTTGACGAGGCCGACCCCCGTCGCGCCGTCGCTGCCGGTCCCGGTGAGTACGCAGGCGATCGCCCGCGGTCCGTAGGCCCCGGCGACCGATTCGAAGAGGAGGTCGGCGGAGGGCCGTACGAAGTGGACGAGCTTGGTGTCGGACAGGGTCATCACGCCGTCGGAGTCGATGAGGAGATGCCGGTCGGGCGGGGCGATGTACACCGTGCCGGGCAGCGCGCGCTCCCCGGCCTCCGCGAGCTTGACCAGTATGTCGGTGCGGCGGGAGAGGACATCGGCGATCACCGTCCGGTGCTTCGGGTCGAGGTGCTGGACCACCAGCACCGGTACCGGGAGGTCGGGGTCCAGCATCCCGAGCAGCACGATCAGCCCGTGGATGCCGCCCGCGGAAGACGCGACAGCGACGATCGCGTAGGGGTCCTCGTGGGACTGGTCGGCTGTCACACGGCGAGCCTAGCGGAGGCACGACCAGGTGGCGGGGCCGTGAGGGGGCCGGCGGACGGACGGAAGAAGGGGTCCCGTCCCCTTTCTTTCAGCCGCGTCAGAGGCGTGTGCATATATGCGAGAAAGGCGCACGCATTCAACGTCAAGACCTCATCCCGAATATCACTCCAAAGGGGTGTCCTGCCTTATGAATAAGGGCATTCATCCTTATTTGTGATCTGCCCTCGATCTAGGATTCCCTTGTCTCGTCACCCCTGCTCCCGGTGGCCGTGAACCCCTGTCGTCATCCGCCCCGGGACCGGTGCGGACAGCCCGCTGAATTCACGGTGATGCCTCCATGCCCCGGGAAACCCCTCCGCCCATTCGATACGTCCGCGTCTACCGGACACCAGGGCGCACCGTCGTCGAACTCCACGGTGCGATCGACATCGCCGCCGCCCTTCACCTCACTCCGGAACTCGACGCGGCGACGGACGGCCCGAATCCCTCGGTGGTGATCGACCTGACCCCCGTCGAGTTCATGGACTGCTCCGGGCTGAGGCTGCTGTGCCGTGCTCGACTGCGCGTCGAGGAACGGGAGGGGCAACTGACGCTCGTCTGCCCCCAGCCCATGATCCGCAAGATGCTTCGGATCACGGACCTCAGCCGGCTCTTCACCCTGGCGGCCGGCCTGGACGAGGCGCTCGGCCGGCATGCGTCCGCGAGCTGACGCACCTTTCCTGCCGGTCGGAACACCCGCCCGAGGTCCTGCCGCACGATCGTCCGCACGCTGTGTTCCGCCAGTGCGGCGATCGTCATGGACGGATTGCACGCGCCGGTGGCGCCCGGGATGCGGGCGCCGTCCAGGACGAAGAGGCCCTTCTGGCCGAGGGCGCGGCCGGTGAGGTTGACGGCACCTCCGAACGGAACGCCGCCCGTCGAGTGCCGGGTGGACTCCGCCTGCGCGAGACAGGTGACGTCGACGAAGTGCTTGCCGTCGCGCCGAGTGCGGTCGCTGCGAGTGGTCTGCGGCGGCTGAGGCCGGGCGTGGAGATGCGGCGGGGTGTGGCGGTTCGGGGTGAGTCCGCCTGATGTCCGGTGAATCCGATCACCCCCAAGTGCCGGATCTGTACACTCCGTTACCCGTCAGAACCGTGATCGAGGGGTGGGACGGTGCCGGTGACACCAGCGGCCGGGGACAGAGTCGACGGCCGGTATCTCCTGCACGAGCCCATCGGCACCGGCGGCATGGGCGTTGTGTGGCGGGCGTGGGACGAGCGGTTGCAGCGCTGGGTCGCGGTCAAGTGCGCGCGCCTGGACGACGATCGGGCCACCCGACGGCTGATGGGCGAGGCGCGCAACGCGGGGCGGCTGCACCACCCGAACATCGTCGCCGTCTTCGACTTCGTCGACGAGGGCGCCATCTGCTGGATCGTCATGGAGTACGTCCCCTCCCGCAGTCTCGCCCAACTCATGGCGGAGCGCGGCCCGTTGGCGCCCGAGGAGGCCGGGTCGATCGGCTGCCAGATCGCGGACGCGCTGGTGAAGTCGCATCGCGCGGGCGTGGTGCACGGCGATGTGACCCCGGAGAACATCCTCGTCACCGACGAAGGCGTCGCCCGGCTCACCGACTTCGGGATCTCCCGGGCGCTGTGGAACGACGTCACGCAGAGTGCGACGGGCAGCGTGCGCGGCAAACCCCGGTATCTGGCCCCCGAGGTGGCCAAGGGGCAGCCGCTCGGCCAGAAGGCGGACGTGTTCTCCCTGGGCGCCTCGCTGTTCGCGGCGGTCGAGGGGCAGTCGCCGTACGGCGAGGCCGAGCATCTGATGACGTATCTGACCCGGGCCGTCCAGGGCCACCTGGAGACCGCGCACCGGGCCGGGCAACTGACCGAGCCGCTGGCCGCGTTGCTGGAGGTGGAACCCCGGAACAGACCGGAGGCCACGCGGGCGCTCGAACTGCTGCGGCAGGCCACCCCGCCGCCCGCGCACGTCCAGGACCGGCTCGACCGCAGCACGCTCGAACTCACCTCCCGGACCATGCGGTTGGGAGGCGTCGTACGCGCCGCCAAGGACGGCCTCACGGTCCCGGTGCGCCGCCGTCGCGCCCTGGCGATCGCGGCCGTGGCGGTGGTCACAGGCGGTGCGCTCGCGGCCGGGCTCGTCCTCCTCGCTCCCTGGGACTCGCGAGGCGCGGACGGCAAGGACACCGTCGGCTCCGACGCGAAGCCCTCGGCATCGGCATCGGCGCGGGCCGGAACCATCGGCGACGAACGCACCGCCGACCCCTGCGGGTTGATCGACGCCGCCTCGCTGAGCCGCTTCGGCACCACCGTGCTGGACCCGGACTACGGCGACATCGACCGGTGCGACGTCATCCTGCTCAACAACGGCGGCGACGACAACGCCGGCGTGCAGGTCAACCTCGACTCCGACAGGGACGAGTTCGACAACATCGAATCCACCCAGCTGGTCCCCGACACCGACCTCACGCGGGTGGCGATCAAGCGGGACGGGAAGTTCTGCGAACGGGCCGTCCTGACCCCCGACGGCAAGCAGATCCGCGTCATCGGGCAGCAGTTCGACGCGAAGACGGCACCCGACCCGTGCCAGCTGGCCGACACCGCCACCGATCACGTGGTCAGCGTGCTGGCCCACGGCCCGGTGCCCCGGCGCACGGCCGCATGGCCCAAGTGGTCCCTGGCCAACCTGAATGCCTGCTCGCTGCTCGACGCCGCCGCACTCAAGCGGCTGCCCGGCGTCCAATTCGACAACGAGGACAGCGGGTTCGGCTCCTGGAACTGCGACTGGTCCAGCGACGGCGACGGCGACCGCGAGGTGGAGATCCGGTTCACCCGGGACAGCTCGCTGGACAGCGACGACGGAACGCCGGTGAACGTCGCCGGCACCAAGAGCTACTACAGACCGAACGACGAAGAGGACGACAGCTGCACCGTACGGACCCCGCACCGCGTCTACACGGACTCCGTCGGCGAGCGCACCGTCGAGATCCTCCAGCTGATCGTCTACGCGCCGGAGTCGAGCAAGCAACTGTGCGACAGCGCGGCGGAGTTCGCGGCCGTTGTCGTGAAGAACATCGCGAAGGAACAGGCGGACCGGTGACATGACACCACCGTCAACCCCCGACACCCCGCCGGGAACCCCCGATCCCCTGGCGGGCGGCCGACGCCTGCCCGCCTCGCACGGCAGCCTCGCCCGGGGCGCGTCCGCGCCGCTGCCCGGCACGCTCTTCGCGCTCGCGCTGACCGGCGGCATGACGCTGGGTCCCGGCGCCGGCCGCGAGGTCCTGTTCGGCCGCAACCGGCCCGAGGTGCATGTCTGCGTCGGCGAGGACGACCCCCAAGTCAGCCGCCACCAGGGCACGTTGACCCACCGGGACGGTCGCTGGTGGGTGACCAACGTCGGGCGGCTGCCGCTCCGCAGCGCCGCCGGCCGACTGCTGTTCCGGAACGAGGACCCTCTGCCGCTGGACACGGGCTACACCCCGCTGTTCGCCGGTGGTTCCCGTGGCCGCGAACACCTGCTGGAGGTTTTCGTCACCGGCCCCGAGGCTCTACGGCCGCAGCCCCGGCACGAGGACGTCACCCGGCCGCCCCGGGTGTGGGTGCTCACCGAGCAGGAGAAGCTCGCCCTCGTCGTACTGGGCCGGCGCTATCTGCTGCACGAACCCCGGCCGCAGCCGCTCACCTGGCGGCAGACCGCCGCCGAACTCGGCGAGGTGCAGCCCGGCGCCGGCTGGACCGACAAACGCGTCGAACACCTGGTCAACGGCGTGCGCACCCGCCTGTCCCGCGACGGCGTGCCCTGGCTGACCCGCGAGGAACTCGGCGAACCGGTCGGCAACGCCCTCAACGACCATCTGATCCGGGCCCTGTTGGCGTCGACGACGCTCGTCCCGATGGACCTGGCGCTGGTCGACGCGGCCTGACGTACGGTCCGGGCGGGGGTGGCGGCCGGTCCCCCGATCCGGCCGCCCGCTCTCTTCTCGCCCGTCCCTGCCACCGGCTGCTCCTCCCCGTCGTACCGGTTGCCGTCAGCTTGGTACGACCGGCCCGGGACCCCTCCCGAGAGCAGGGGGCAGGGGCGGAGGGCTGGAGGTTCGGGGGTGGAGGGTCAGGGTTGTACGGGCATGGTCCAGCAGTTGGAGTGGGTCGGCTCGCCCGCGAGGCGGTCGGTGAGCCAGGAGATGGCGGCGCCCTGGTCGGTGAGCAGCGGCGCGAAGTGGTTGAGGAGCGCGCTGCCGACACTGGGCAGGACGACAGCCTTGTACGTGACGTCGGCACCCTTCGCGCACCAGTCCAGGGCGAGTTGGCGGGCCTGCGCGTGCGGGACGAGGTTGTCGCTGACGCCGGTGGCGAGGCGGACGGGGCCGGACGGTTTCAGGGTGCCGATGCGCTGGCTGTCAAGGAAGCTCTTCAGCGCGGGAGTTGAGGCGATGATGTCGCTGATGGACTCCCCGTCGGTGGTCCAACTGCTGCTCCGCGTATAGCCGTAGCCGAACAGCGCGTCCCCGACGCACATCGTCGACAGGTCGGTGAGCGCGGCCTTCCCGGCGTCGTTGAGATGCGCCTCGGCGAGTGGCTTCAACGCCGGGTCGGACTGGAGGAACCCGTTGAGCGACCAGCCCAGCGCGCCCGCGAGTTCGCTGCCGTCGATGGCCTTGGTGACGGAGGTGAGATCGGCGGGCGGGGCTCCGGCGTAGGTACCGGCGAGGGTGACGTCGGGGGCGTAGGAGGCCTGGAGTTCGGCGGCAGCGGCGGTGGCTCCGCCGCCCTGGCTGTACCCGTAGAGCCCGACGGGTGAGCCGGCGGTGACCGAGGCGCCGGTCACCGAACGGGCCGCGCGCACGGAGTCCAGCACCGCGTGCGCCTCGTCGATGCGGTTGACGTAGGTGTGCAGCCGGTCCGTCGCGCCGAGTCCGACGTAGTCCGTGACGACGACGGCGACGCCCTCGGCGAGGAGACGGTAGATCGCCAGATCCTCGTAACCGACGGAAACCGTCTGGCTGTTGAGGGACAGGGGGTGTTCCAGCCCCATGGACGCCGAGCACTGGTCGCCCTGTCCCAGGGTGCCGGGGGCGAGGGCGACGAGGGCGCGCGGGCCGTCGCCGGACCAGTCGGCGGCCGGTTCGATGTAGGCACCGGTGACGGCGACGGGCTGCCCGTTCGAGTCGGTGGACTTGTACATCAGCCGGGTCGCGGTACCGGGCAGGGTGCTGCCGTCGAGTCCTGGCAGGCTCAGGGCGAGGGGGAGGGGCTCGCTGCGGATGAGGGAGCCGTCGGAGGTGGGGAGGGTGGTGGGCGGGTTGTAGAACTCGGGGATGGTGACGCCTCTGGAGACGATCTCGTCCGAGGCGGTTGCGGCGGCGGCGGTCGTGAGGGCGAGGCACTGGGCGCCGAGACACGCGGTGGCGGTGAGTGCGGCGGCGAGCAGGCTTCGTTTGCGTGCGGGCATGGCGAACCTCCTGTGGAGCGGCCGTCCGGAGAATGGTTCGCCTGGAACTTACCTGCGGGTAAGTTACTCGTGATACCTGTCGGTAGGTTACGTTTCGGTAATGTGACGGACTGTCGGCTGATTCTGTGAGTCGGCTACAGGTCGGCCATCAGTCCGCCGCCGTTGTCACCGTCACCGCCACCAGCTCCAGGAAACCCGGCTACGGCCTGCGGTTCGCTCACCATCAGGTCGTGGCTGGTGTCGATGTCCCACAACCGCCCGGCCGCGCGCGCCGGTTCGAGGTCCGCCGGATCGCGGTACGGCAGCGTCGAGGTGCAGACGATCTGGGACTGCGGAAGCGCCCGCACCGCCGCCTCGTCGTGGAGCCGCAGCGGCTGGTCGAAGCACTTCCCCGGACCAGAAGGACGCGGGCGACTGGACGAGATCATCCATCCGGTGACCCGGCTGTCGATCTGCGGACTGCTCGCCGCGGGCCCGCAGTGGGTGGAGTTCTCCGTCGTGCGGGACACCGTGGGGGTGAGCGATTCGGTGCTGTCCAAGCAGTCCCGGATCCTGGAGGACGCCGGCTACCTCGAAGTGCGCAAGGGCGCGGTCGGACGACGTCCACGAACCTGGTTCCGGCTCACCCCCGAGGGCCGCACCGCGTTCGCCGAACACCTCACCTGGCTGCAGAACGCCGCGCAACTCGCCGCCGACCGGGCACCGGCCGACGGCGGCGGCGACCTGGAGCGCTGAGGAAGGGGGCGAGGCCCTTGTGGTTCGGGACGGGCCCGGCCGAGCCGTGCCGGCCCCCTTGGTGAAAGCGACGGGCTCACAGTGGCTATACATCGAGAGTATACGTCATGTGTATAGTGCTGGGGCATGGCTACCGTAACCGCGTCCCGTTGCGACACCCCTGTCGCCGTCCTCACCGCGACCGCGGCCTTCGGGCTGCTGCTCGGCTGGGCGACGTACGGCCTGCACGGGACGACGCCCCTGTTGGAGAGGGCGACCAACTCGGTGTCCACCTGGATCATCTGGACTGCCGCGGCCGGTGCGCTGATCCGTGCCCGGCGGCTCGCCGTCTGGGGTGGGGCGGTGATGATGCTCGCGACCTGCGGCGGCTACTACGCGGCGTCCACGCTCGGGGACACGTTCGGGGCCGGGGGGCTCGGAACCGCCGCCGTGTGGTCGGTTGCGGGGATGGCCGGCGGGCCGCTGCTGGGGTGGGCCGGGTGGACGCTACGGCGCGGGCGGGGGGACGTGCGGGCAGTGGCCGGGGCGGTCGTCGCGACGGTGGTGCTGGGGGAGGCCCTCTGGCTGGCTCTGGCGCTCCACTATTGGGGAGAGGCGGTCGTCTTCCTGGCCGCCGGCGCGCTGCTCACCGCTCTCCTGACCCGCTACCTGGCGCGCGCGGGGGTGCACCGCTACTGGCTGTGCGCCGTGCTCGCTCCCGTGGGCGGCCTCGCCTTCTACCTCGCCGAGCAGGGCATCCTCGGCGCCCTGCTCGGATCGGTGTGACTCCGTCCAACTCCGCACTCGGTCACATGTGTTGGTCTTGCGGGAGGCGTGCGCCTTCGCGCCGTCCCGCGTCACCCGACGACAACCGCAGGGTGATCCGGTCGAACAGTTCCGACAGCGGCTCTCCGACCTCCCGGCCGAACTCGGTCAGTCCGTACGTGACTTGAGGCGGTGACGTCGGCTCGACCTCGCGCCAGAGCAGGCCGTCCTGGACAAGGGCGCGGAGGGTCTGGGCGAGCATCTTCTCGCTGATGCCCCGGATGCTCTCGCGGAGTTCGTAGAAGCGGAGGCTGTTGCCGCGCAGGGAGATCAGCACCCAGACGCCCCACTTGCTGGTCACGTGGTCGACCATGTCGCGGGCCAGGCAGTCGGTGTGAAACACCTCATACCGCGGACCCGGCTCGCCCCTTCTCTCCTGCACGCCTTCCGTCACGTTATGAGCTTACCTCGGGGTATGTCCTTACCAAAAGTTAGCCCGGCTCCTAGCGTGACGGCCGTAGAAGTACAGGCGACAAGGGAGCTGAACATGATCGTGGTGACCGGGGCTACCGGGAACATCGGCCGGCCGTTGGTGCGGGCGTTGGTCGGGGCGGGGCAGCAGGTGACGACGGTGTCGCGGCACGCGCCGACGGGGGCGGGGACGGAAGCGGCGATCGCGACGTCGACGTCGACGTCGACGGTGAAGGCGCCGTTGCCGGACGGCGTCCGCCATGTGGTCGCCGATCTCGCCGAACCGGCAGGCCTCAAGCCCGCGTTGGCCGGAGCGAAGGCGCTGTTCCTGCTCCTCTCCGGCGATCTGCATGCCACCGGGGCCAACCCGGCCGACATCATCGGCGTGGCCGAGGCCGCCGGGGTCCGGCGGGTCGTCCTGCTCTCCACCCAGGGCGTGTCGACCAGGCCGTTCGGCGCGACGCGGGTCGCGATGCGTGCGCTGGAGGACGTACTGCGGGGGTCCGGCCCGGAGTGGGCGATCCTGCGGCCGGGCGGCTTCGCCTCCAACTCCCTCTGGTGGGCCGAGTCCATCCGCGCGCAAGGGGTCGTAGCCGCGCCCTTCGGTGACATCGGGGTGCCGATCGTCGACCCGGCGGACATCGCCGAGGTCGCGGCGGCCTGCCTGCTGGACGACCAACACACCGGCGGTGTCTACGAGTTGACCGGCCCGCAGGTGATCACCCCGCGTGGGCAGGCGGAGGCCATCGCCGCCGCGCTGGGTTCGCCGGTACGGTTCCACGACCTCACCCGCGAGGAGGCCAAGGCTGCGATGTCCCAGAGCATGCCGGCGGAACTCGCCGAGGACACCCTGACCATCCTCGGTTCCCCCAGCCCGGCCGAACTGCGCATCAGCCCGGACGTCGAACGGGTCCTCGGCCGCGCCCCGCGCCCGTTCGCGGACTGGGCCGCGCGCCATGTGGACGCGTTCCGCTGAGGCCGGGCGCCGGACGCGGCCTGAGCGCGCGCTCTAACCCCGGCCGTGCAACGCCTGCGCGAGCGCGTCCATGCTGATGTCGACGATCGCGCCGAGCTGCTTCCCGCTCGCCCCCGCCCTGCTCATCACGGCCAGCGACTGATTGACCGCCGTGATGTGCGTGGCGTGGTCCTCGGCGTCACCCTCGGTCAACTCGGCCCTGCACAGGACGGTTTGGAGCCGCGCGCGCTGCAGCCCCACGGCTTCGATCGCGCGCGCGGCGATGGCGGGGCTGAGGACGGGTATCGCCATCGCGGTCTGGGCGACCAGGCAGCCGTCCGGTACGGCGGGGTCGGCGATGCGGTGGAGGGTGACGTCGAAGAACGCCCGGATCGCGCGCAACGCTTCACCGGACGCACCGGAGTCGAGCGCTTGCTGGTACCTCTCTCCGTACCGGACGGCATAGCGGTCCAGGCACCGCAGATAGAGCGACTCCTTGTCGCCGAACGAGGAGTAGAGCGAACTCCGGTTCAACCGCGTCGCGTTGGAGAGATCGTCGAGCGAGGTGTCGGCGTACCCGTCCCGCCAGAACTGGACCATCGCCGCGTCGAGCGCGACCTCCACGTCGAACTGCTTCTTCCCGGCCATCCCACACACCCCGTTCTCGACCCGGCCCATCCTATCCTGAACCAAGCGGTCCAAGATGAGCTAGCCTGGATGCATGACCGAAGCCGACATCACCCCGAACGGCTCACCCGACCGGAATCCGGCCCCCACCTCCGTCGCCGTAGCCGCTCTCCCGCTGCGCGACCTCCCCGGCTTCACCCACCGCTGGGTCGACGCGGACGGAATCCGCCTGCACGCCGTGGAAGGCGGCAGCCCGAGCGCCCCTACGGTCGTGCTGCTCGCCGGATTCCCGCAGAACTGGTGGGCCTGGCACAAGGTGATGCCCCGCCTCGCCGAGCGCTTCCACGTGATCGCGGTCGACCTCCCGGGCCAGGGCCACTCCGACCGCCCCGAAGCGGGCTACGACAGCCACACCCTCGCCGCGCGCGTCCAGGCCGCGCTGACCGCGCTCGACGTACCGAAGTACTGGCTCGCCGCCCACGACATCGGCGCCTGCGTCGCCTTCTCGCTCGCCCTGAAATACCAGGACCACCTGCACGGCGTAGCCCTCCTCGACGCCGGCATCCCCGGAATCACCCTCCCGGACAGCATCCCCACGGACCCCGAACGGGCCTGGAAAACCTGGCACTTGGCCTTCCACCTGGTGCCCGACCTGCCCGAGACGCTGATCACCGGCCGCGAACAGGCCTACGTGGCCTGGTTCTTGAGAACCAAAACCCTCTCCCCAACGACCTTCAACACCGCCGAGATCACCTACTACGCAGCCTCCATCGCAGCCGAGGGTGGCCTCCGAGCGGCTCTCGCCTACTTCCGCGACGCGTCGGAATCAGCCCGCGAGAACCGAGCCGCTCTCGCCTCCCTGGGCGGCCACTTGAACCTCCCCGTCCTCGGAATCTCCAGCTCCCACGGCTCGATCCCCGACATGGCCGCGTCCCTCGCCCCCTGGGCGAAGAACGTCACCGGCGCCGTCATCCCGGACGCCGGTCACTTCATTCCGGAGGAGCAACCGGGCGCGGTCGCGGGGGCGTTGAGCGCGTTTATCGAACACGCGGGTGTCGAGTAACGGGCATGCCAGAAGGCGGAGGCGACAGGGCCGATGACCTGGGCGCCTGCGGCAAGTCTCAACGACACCGCTGACCGGGCCAGTTGGACGGCCTCGGCGTGGGTCGCCGTCGCCGTGGACACCTGAAGACAGTCGGTCATGGGTGCGAGGGTTTCCCTGTGCGTCGGCGGTGCCGTAGCCCTTCGCACGCCCACCCCGCCGAACCGCACCGCTCAGACCACCAACGCACACACCACCGAAGCCACCTCCACCACCACCCCTGCCGCCACCAACGACCCGTCCCCCGAAACCCCCAACGCCGCGACCGTCCCGCTGTGTTGGTTGGCCACCAGCAGACACCCCGGCGCCGGAGTCAGCCCGCGAGGCCAGGTCCCCCCGCCCGGAACCTCACCGAGCGGTTCAAGCTCCGTGCCCGCGATCCGGAACGCCGCCACCGTGTCCGCACCCCGGTTGGTGACCCAGACATAGCGTCCGCACTCCGAAGTCACGATCCCGCCCGGCTGGTTGGGGATGTCCGCCACGGCCGTCGCCGGCACCCGGGACAGTTCGTGCAGGGTGCCGGTCTCCGCGTCGTAGCGGTGGCAGGTCACCGTCGAGGAGAGTTCGTCGGCACTGAGCACCAGCTCGCCGGACGGGGTGAAGGCGAGGTGCCGGGGGCCGGAGCCCGGGCGGAGCTGGGAGGCGCCCACCGGCTTCAACCTGCCCGCATCAGCATCGAGTTGGTACGTGAACACCGTGTCCGCGCCCAGGTCGGTGGCCAGGACGTAACGGCCGGCCGGGTCGGTGATGACCTGGTGGGCGTGGGTGCCCTCCTGGCGGCCGACCACCGGCCCCGAACCCTTGTGCTCGACCACGTCCGTCAGGTCCACGAGCCTGCCGTCGCCGTCCAGACGGTGCACCGCCACCGTGCCGGGCAACGTGTCCGTGCCGTAGTTGGCGGTGAGGAGGAAGTCGCCGCTCGGGTGGACGGACAGGTGGCACGGGTTCGCGCCGCCGCTGGTCAGAGGTGCCCCCAGCGGCTCGGGCGCCGCGTCCTCCCGCAGGGCGAACGCGCCCACCGCGCCCGGCGTCGACTCGTGCGTCGTGTAGACGATGGGCAGTGTCGGATGCGCCGCGAGATACGAGGCGCCGCTCGCCGCCACCGCGTCCACCACCCGCAGCCCGTCCCCCGGCGTGAAACGCAGCGCCGTCACCCCGACGCCCTCACCACCGGTGTCCGACGTGTAGGAACCGGTCAGGACAGTAACTCGCCCAGTTCCAAGGGCGTTTGACTGGTCATCAACTGTCTGTTCTGCCATGTGAGTTCAGTTCCTCAGCGAAGTACGGTGCGAGCGGCGGGAGTTGTCAGCGGAGCACGTCGTCGTGGTGGTCCAGCAGGGCGAGTTCGGCCCGGCGCGGGAGGCCCTCCCAGTCACCCTCCGTGCCGACCGCGAACGCGCCCAGCCGGGCCGCCGTGTCCAGCCGGACTTCAGGAGCGGCGCCCGCCAGCAGCTCGGCCAAGTAGCCCGCCAC
Source organism: Streptomyces prunicolor (assembly GCF_045162825.1). NCBI lineage: Bacteria > Bacillati > Actinomycetota > Actinomycetes > Kitasatosporales > Streptomycetaceae > Streptomyces > Streptomyces prunicolor. The sequence goes on from NZ_CP108676.1 coordinate 5,682,380, forward strand.
GAAGGCATCTCCGGCCCCCACCGAGTCGTGAACGCGGGCGGGCAGGGCGGGTTGGCGGTACGGGCGGCCGTCGACGAGCGCGAAGGCTCCCTCCGCGCCCAGCTTGATCACCGCACCGGACGGACCCAACTCGCAGATCCCCTTGGCCAGTTCCTCGGGCTCGTGGCGGTCCGGTACCGCCAGCCGCGCCTCGTGCGGGCCCGCGAACACCAGGTCGCTGTCCCGCAGGAGAGGCAGGACCGCCTCCCTCGCCTCGTCCTCGTTCCACAGCAGGGAACGGAAGTTGATGTCGAGCGAGACCAACACCCCAGCGCCGCGCGCGATGTCCACCGCCCGGCGGACCGCTCGCGCCGGGCCTTCCCCCAACGCCGGTGTGATGCCGGTGATGTGGAGGATCGTCGCCCCCGCCACCACCTCCTCCGGAATGTCCTCCGGGACCAGGCGGACCCCCGCCGTCGCCGTCCGGTAGTAGCGCATCCGGTGATGCGTACTGGTGCGCTTCTCCTTGAGGAGCAAGGAAGTTGGGGCCGGGTCACGAACCGCGAGGGCGGTGACCCCCTCCGCCCGCAGCTCGCGCAGCACCAGCTCACCCAGCTCGTCGTCGCTCACCCGCCCGATCCAGGTCGCCCTGCCGCCCAGGCGGCTGACGCCCACGGCCACGTTCGACTCGGCGCCGGCGATGCCGAGGCGCAGGGTGGTGCCCAGGGTGAGCGGGCCGGGGCCGGCGGCGGACAGGACGCCGAGGGTCTCGCCCACGGTGACGAGGTAGGGCTCGTCGCTCTCGACCGGCTTGCGGCTGTTCACAGGTGTCGCTCCTTGGCCCCGGTGTCGGGCCTGACCGTCTTCAGCAGTGCGCGTGCCCGTGTCGTGAGGGCGTCCAGCGCCTCCGGGGCGGGATCCCGGTCGGCGCCGCGCAGCAACGGCGAGCCGACGCCCACCGCGAGTGCCCCCGCGGCCAGGTACAGCCCGGCCGCTTCGAGGTCCACGCCGCCGACCGCCATGAGGGGTATCTCCGGTAGCGGGGCGCGGAGTTGGGCCAGGTGTGTCGGTCCTCCGGTGCAGGCGGGGAAGAGTTTCACGGCCGCCGCGCCCGCCCGCCAGGCGGTGATCACCTCGGTCGCCGTCCACGCTCCCGGGTAGAAGGGGATGCCCTGGTCGGCCGCGGCGCGGATGACGTCCGGTTCGACGTTCGGGGCGACCAGGAACGCGGCGCCCGCCGCCAGCGCGTCCCGGGTGTCGGCCGCGGTGAGGACCGTACCGGCGCCGACCGAGACGGCGGCGCCGAGTTCGTCCTTGATACGGGCGATCGCGTCCAGCGCGCCGCCGGTGGTGAGGGTGACCTCCAAGCAGGTGACCCCGCCGGCCGCGAGGGCACGGGCCGCGGCGGGCAGCCCGGAGGCGTCGGCCGACCTGAGGATGGCCATGACCCGGGTGCCGGTCAACTGGGCAGTGACCGGGGGCCGTTGAAACTCTCGTACCTCTCGTACGTCGTCCTGCATCTGCTGACGTTCCGTCACTTGACCGCCCCCGCAGACATTCCGGCGACCATCTGGCGCTGGAAAAAGATGAAGATGACGAAGAGGGGCAGCACGCCGAGCAGCGCGGCCGGGAAGAGGGTGGTGGGCTGCACGGTGTGCGGGTCGATGAAGGAGTACGCGTTCACCATGACCGTGCGCTTGCCCGGGTCCTGGAGGAACACGAGGGGGACGAGGAGGTCGTTCCAGATCTGGAGCGAGATGAACGTCAACAGGGTGCTGGTGACCGGCCGTAGCAGCGGCAGGATGATGACGAAGAAGGTGCGCAGCGCGCCGCAGCCGTCGAGGGCCGCCGCCTCCTCCAGGTCGGTCGGGATCTGGCGGATGAAGCTGGTGTAGAAGAACACGGCCAACGGCAGGTTGAGCGCGGTGTAGATGAAGACGACGCCCGCGTAGGTGTCCAGCAGGTTCAGGTCGCGCATCAGCAGGTACAGCGGTGCCACGACGACGAACACCGGGATCGACGTGCCGAGGATGAAGAGCCGGTACACCGCCGTCGACCAGCCCGCGGTGATCCGGGCCAGCGGGTAGCCCGCGAGCGCGCCGAGCACCGTGATCAGCGCGCACGAAAGCCCGGTGATCAGAAGGGTGTTGAGGGTGCTGGTGCCGTAGTGGATCTGGCTGAAGGCGTGCGTGAAGTTCTTCAGCGTGAAGGAGTGCGGCACGCCCAGCGGGGAGCGCGCCACGTCCGCCGCCGTGCGCAGCGAGGTCACGATCGTGAAGACGAACGGCAGCACGAACAGGACGGTGCCGAGGCAGAGCACCGTCGTGCCGAGCCCGGCCGCGAGCCTGCGCGGGGTCCATGGCTCGGCGGTGGCGGGCCGGGGCGCGTCACGCTTCCCGGCGGGGCGGCCGACTTCCGGTGCGGGGACCGGAGTTGTGAGGGGTGAGGTCATGGGGTGATCCGTCCGATTCCAACGGTGCCGACGGGGTGCGTACGTCCTGGGAGGCGTCCGTACGGCGTCATACGCGCCGTTCGCGCAGCCTGAGCAGGGAGTTGGTCGCGCTGGACAGGACGACCACGGTCACCAGGAGCAGCACCGCGACGGCGACACCGTAGGCGAACTTCCCGCCGCCGAAGATGTTCCGGTACACGAGCAGGGTCAGGGTGTCGGTCGCGCCGGCCGGGCCGCCGTTGGTCAGGACGAGCGGGAACTCGAAGACCTTGAGCGAACCGATCAGGCTGAGCGTCACGTTGACGGTCAACGCCGGTGCCAGCAGCGGCCATTCGATGCTGCGGAAGCGCCGCCAGCCGCTCGCGCCGTCCAGGGCGGCGGCCTCCAGCAGCTCGGTCGGCATACTCAGGTAGCTGGCGAGGAAGATCGCGCACGAGTAGCCGGTGAACATCCAGATGTTGACGGTCGCCACCGAGTACAGCGCGGTGGACGGGTCGCCGAGCCAGACGTGCTTGAGCGCGCCGAGGCCGACCCCGTCGAGCAGCGCGTTGAGGCCGCCGTTCGGTGCGAAGAGGTACGACCAGATGAACGCGGCCATCAGCGGCGAGATGAGCGTCGGGGTCAACAGGACGACGTTCAGGGCCTTTCGGACCCTCGGGCGGCGGAACAGCAGCGACGCGAAGAGCAGCCCGAGGCCGTTCTGCACGACGACGACCACGACGGCGTAGAGGACTGTGTGCCACAGCGCCGCGGAGACCGCCGGGTCGTCCGCCATCGCCTTGTACTCGTCCGTGCCGACGAAGTGGGAGATCGGGCCGCCGACGCTGTCGGTGAAGCTCAAGTACACGCCCTGGAACAGCGGATACAGGATGAAGAGCGCGTACACGGCGATCGCGGGGAGCAGAAAGGCGGCCATGGTGGCACGCCGTCGGTGGAACACGGGGGATCAACCTCCTTGGCCGACAGGCCCCTTGGGGGAGGGGGCGGGGTGGGATGAGGGTGGTGGGCCGGCCGGCTCGGTCACCCGGCCGGTGTTCGACCGACCGGACAGCCCAACTACCCCACCGATGCGGCTACTTGGCGGACGCCGCCGTCTGGATGTCCTTCAGCGTCTTCGCCGCGTCGGACTGGCCCAGCAGGAACGACTGGATCTTGGAGCCGGTGTCGGTCTCCGCCTGGGCGCCGTACCAGGTGTTGGAGGGCAGGACCCGGTAACGGCCTTCGCTGAAGGCGGTGTTGAAGATCGTCGTCTCCGTCGAGTCGGGCGTGGTGCCACCGGTGAACGGGGACTCGGCGTGCTCGGCGTCCAGGTACTTCGCCAGATTCGCGCTCTGCGACCAGAACTTCACGTACTCCTTCGCCGCATCCGCGTGCTGCGACTGGGAGTTGACACCCCACGCCGTACCGGAGAACAGCATCGCGTTCGGCTTGGTGCCCGCGGCGCCGCCCGGCCAGGGGGCGAACGAGACCGGGAAACCGGCCTTCTTGATGTTGGAGACCTGCCAGGCACCCTGGTACCAGAACGCGCTCTTGCCCGCGCTGAAGTCCTGCGGGCCCTGCGACCACTCGTCGACGCCGAGCTCGTTCTTCCAGTTCACATAGCCCTTGTCACCAAGGGTCTTGAGCTGGTCGAGCGGCTCCTTCCAGTCCGAGCCGAAGGAGGCCTTGCCGGCCAGGAAGTCCGCGTCCCACTGCTTGTTCTTCTGGTAGACGGTCGTCGAACCGCTCGCCTGGAAGATGGAGCTACCGGTCCAACCCGCCTTGTCCGGCAGCGAGATGGGCGTGATCCCGGCCTTCTTGATCTTCGCGAGGTCGGCGAGGAACGTCGGCCAGTCGGCGGGGACCTCGGTGATCCCGGCCTTCTTCAGCAGGTCCATGTTGGCGTACAGACCGATGCCGATCAGCTCCATCGGCATGGCCAGCGTCTTGCCGTCGCTCTGCGTGAACGGCTTCGCGGCCGAGGATATGGAGCTGACCCACGACTCGTTCGACAGGTCCGCGAGGTAGCCGGAGGCGCCCCACTTCTTCATCTTGTCCGCGTCGACCATGATGACGTCGCCGGCCTTGCCGCCGAGCAGCTCGGGCTGGAGCTTCTGGGTGTAGGTCGGGTCCGCGGTGGTGTACTTGAAGTCGATCTTGATCTTCGGATGCGCCTTCTCGAAGGCCTTGTTGATCTCGGCGATGTTCGCCGGCTCCGCGCCGCCGCCCTTCCATGCCTCGACGTGGAGCGTGACCGTCCCGTCCGCGGAGGTCGAGTCGGACCCGCCGCCACAGGCGGCGAGCGACGTCGCCAGGGCGGCGACCGTGGTGGCGACCGCGAGCAGTCTCCCGGAGCGCTTCATTGCACACCTCACCCATCATCGGCGCATGCCGATTTCGTCGTGCTTGCAGGGGTTCGTGAAGAAAGTTGAAGGTCCGCGCTGTTCGCCGAGTCCCGTCGGCTGTGCGTGGACCGTCATGTCGGCTGTGTATGGACCGTCATGGTTTGCCGGGCCTGAATGGATATATCACTGAAATCCATCGAAGGAAACCGGTTGACCAACGACTTCGGCGAACGCTAGGTTGCGGCGCCAGAAGGTGTCAAGAGGTCAAACGCAACACGGCATGCCGAACGCCACACCCCGGGCGAACACGGCATCCATGGACGATTCGCGCAGCTGGCAGAGTGGTCGACAACGTCGTTGACAGGGAGGATTCGCGTGGCTGAACAGCCCGTACGGGCAAGGCTGGTGGACGTCGCACGGGAGGCGGGAGTCTCCAAGGCGACGGTGTCCAAGGTGCTCAACGGACGGCAGGACCTGTCCGTCCGCCCCGAGACCAGACAGCGCGTCCACGAGGTCGCCGCCGCCCTGGGCTACCGCCCGCACTCCGGGGCCCGCGCCCTGGCCGGGGCCAGCACCCACGCCCTGGCCCTGCTGGTGCCGGCCCTCAACAACCCTACGTACGTGACCATTTCGCGCGGCGCCTACCAACGCGCCCGTGAACTGGGCTATCTCTCCCTGCTCGCCGAGGACTTCGACGGCCAGGAAGCCGACGACACCTTCAACGACCTGGTCAAGGAGGGCCGGGTGGACGGCCTGCTGATCGCCTCCGCCCGCCCGAACCACCCCCTACTGGAGACCCTGAGCCGCAACCCGGTTCCGCACGTCTTCCTCAACCGCGCCGTCAAGGACTCGGGCCGCAACGTCACGATGGACGTGGCCCGCTCCAGCGTCACCGCGCTCGACCATCTCCACGCACTCGGTCACCGGGTGATCGGCCACATCGCCGGCCCCTCGGGAATCACCCCCAGCGAGGACCGCCGGGACGCGTTCCTTCGGCACGCCGCCGTACTGGGACTCGTCGCGGCACCGGTCGCCTCCGGCGACTTCACCGAGGAGGGCGGCGCCGGTGCCGCCCGCGAACTCCTCACCCCGGTCGAGGGCCGACCGCAGGTCACCGCGCTGTACACCAGCTCGCTGGCCCAGGCCATCGGGGCGATGCGGGCCATCCACGAGCGCGGCCTGCGCATCCCCGAGGACATCTCCCTGGTCGGCAACGACGACCTTCCGGTAGCCGGTTACCTGACCCCACCGCTGACGACGGTCGCGATGCCGCTGCACGAACTGGGCACGGCGGCGGTCGATGCCCTGGTCGCGGAGATCCAGGGGAAGCCGCCGGGGGATGTGGTGGTGCCGACCGAGCCGAGGTTGGTGTTGCGGGGGTCTACGGCGGGGCCGGGGGCCGGCGGGTCTGCTGGGTCTGCTGGGTCTGCTGGGTCGAGCTGACCCGTAGGACCCGTAGGACCCGGATATGCGAGTACGTCTGTCTGACCTTGTTGGACCCGTACGACCCGTACGACCCGCACAACCCGCACAACCCGCACAACCCCTAGTACCTGCACGACCTGACCGGACGGGTCGGCCCGAGCCGTAGGCCGACCCGGAAGGGCACTCCCGTAGGACGGATGTAGGACGGATGACCGGACGGGCCGGTCACGCCGAGAGGAACGCCATGAGCCGCACCACCCCCGAGAGCCACCCCGACAGTCACCCCGGCCACCGGCCCGCCCGCTTCACCGGCCGTACCGCCCTCCTCACCGCCGCCGCGTCCGGCATCGGCGCCGCCACCGCCCGGCGTCTCGCCGACGAGGGTGCGTCCGTGCTGGTCACGGACGTGGATGCGGCCGGGGCGGAGAAGGTGGCCGACGAGGTCCGCGCCAAGGGCGGCCGAGCCCGTCACCTGGGGCTCGACGTCACGAACCCCGAGGCGTGGCCGGAGGCGGTGCGGACGGCCGAGGAGTGGACCGGCCGCCTCGACCTCCTCCATCTCAACGCCGGCCGCAATCTCCCCGGCGCGATCCACGAACTCGACGACACCTCCTGGCACGACCACCTCCGCCTCGCCCTCGACTCCGTCTTCTACGGCGTCCGGGCGGCCGTCCCGCTGCTCACGGCATCCGGCGGCGCGGTCGTCGTCACGGGCTCCGTGCACGCGGTGCTCGGCTTCAGCGGCTTCCCGGCGTACGCGGCGGCGAAGGGCGGAGTCAGCGCGCTGGTACGGCAGTTGGCGGTCGAGTACGCGGGCCGGATCAGGTTCAACGCGGTGGTGCCCGGCGCGGTGGAGACCGGCCTGTGGACCGACGCACCGGACGAGTACCGGGCCCAGACGGCGGCCCGGACCCCGGTCGGGCGGCTCGGCGAACCCGAGGACATCGCCGCGGCCGTCGCCTTCCTCGGCTCCGACGACGCGTCGTTCATCACCGGCCAGAACCTGGTCGTGGACGGCGGGCGCAGCATCAGCTCGCAGGAGTAGGACCCCTCTCCGAACCCGTAGTACCTGCACCACCACACGCACACACGGCCGGCTCTCCGTGCCCGTGCCCGTGCCCGTGCCCGTGCCCGTGCCCGTGCCCGTACCCATACCCGTAGGACCCGGAGGTCCGCAGCATGAAAATCACCGGATACGAGCTGTTCCTCGTCGAGCCGCGCTGGCTCTTCCTGCGCGTCGACACCGACGAGGGCATATCCGGCTGGGGCGAGCCCATCGTGGAGGGCAAGGCCCACACCACGGCCCGGGCGGTCGAGGAGATGTTCGACTACCTGATCGGCCAGGACCCCGCCCGCATCGAGGAACACTGGCAGATGCTCGCCAAGGGCGGCTTCTACCGCGGCGGCCCGGTCCTCAGCAGCGCACTCGCCGGCATCGACCAGGCCCTGTGGGACATCGCCGGCAAGACCCACGGCGTCCCCGTGCACCAACTCCTCGGCGGCCACGTCCGCGACCGCGTCCGTATCTACGGCTGGCTCTACGGCGAGACCCCCGAGGAACTCGCCGAGTCCGCCGCGGGCCAGGTCGCCAAGGGCCTGACCGCCGTAAAGATGAACCCCTGCGCGCAACTTGAACCGCTCGCCACCCCCGCCGCGATCGACGCGATCGTGGCCAGGGTCAGCGCCGTACGCGAAGCCATCGGCCCGGACCGCGACGTGGCGCTGGACTTCCACGGCCGCTTCAGCGGAGCGATGTCGAGGCGCGTACTGCCGTACCTGGAACCGCTGTTGCCGATGTTCGTGGAGGAACCGGTCCTCCCGGAGTTCACCCGCGACCTCGGCGACGTGGTCCGCGCCACCTCCATCCCCATCGCGACCGGCGAACGCCTTTTCTCCCGCTGGGACTTCAGGGAGGTCCTCGGCGCCGGCATCGCGGTGGCCCAGCCCGACATCAGCCACGCGGGCGGCATCTCGGAGACCCGCCGCATCGCCGCGATGGCCGAGGCCTACGACGTGCTCGTGGCCCCGCACTGTCCACTGGGCCCCATCGCACTCGCCGCGAGCCTCCAACTCGACTTCGCCGTACCGAACTTCCTCATCCAGGAACAGTCCCTGGGCATCGGCTACGGCGACAGCAGCGGCCTGCTCGGCTACCTCGCGGACTCCTCGCCGTTCGAGGTCCAGGACGGCTACATCCACCGCCTCACGGCCCCCGGCCTCGGCATCACGGTCGACGAGGACAAGGTCCGCGCCGCCGCCGAACGCGGCCACCGCTGGCGCAACCCGGTCTGGCGCAACGCGGACGGCTCACTGGCGAGTTGGTAGTCCGCGGCTCGGTAGTCCGCGGCTCGGCAGTCCGCGACCGCAACGGCCCGTAGGCAGCGGGTCGTTGGCTCCACGCTGCCCCGACGCCGTCGAATCCGGCGTCGGGACAGCGCCACACGCTCCAGGCGCACCGGCGGCAACCGGTCATCGCGCCTGGTGAAGAGGGGAATCTCGCCGCACGCAGCGGCAAGGGACACATCCACCCATCCAAGGAGCGCGCAATGAAGCGTCGCAGATTCGGTTCTCCCGGCAGGGCAGTTCCCGCCAACCCCCGGACAAGGCAGCGGACTTCAAAGGTCCTGGCCCTGCTGGCAGCGGTGACGGGCGCGTTGCTCGTCCCCGTCACGGCCACCAACGCCTCGGCGGCCGGCACGAGTTACTACGTGGACTGCTCGGCTTCCTCCAACGGCACCGGCACCAGCGCCAGCCCCTGGAACTCGGTGGCCGGCGTCAACGGCACCACCTTCACCGCGGGCGACAGCATCCTCTTCAAGGCCGGCACCACCTGCACCGGCCAACTCACCCCCGGCGGTTCGGGCGCCTCGGGCAGCAACATCTCGATGGCGTCGTACGGTTCGGGCGCGAAGCCGATCATCGACGCGGCGGGCGCGACGGGCGCGGTCATCCACCTCCTGAACCAGCAGTACTGGGACATAGGCGGCCTGGAACTGATCGACAACGCCTCCTCGCCCGCCTACCGTTCGGGCGTCCTGGCCGAGAACAGCTCCGGCGGCGTCCTGAACCACATCCGCGTGCACGACATGTACATCCACAACATCGCGGGCTACGGCGGCGGTTGGTACTCGACGAACGCGGGCGTCGGCGTCCAGACCGACCACACGACCCCCGTCTCCACGTGGAACGACGTGGTGGTGGAGAACAACACGTTCGACCACGTGGACCGGATCGCGGTCGCCGTAACCCCGGACGCGGACGGCCAAGGCACCGGCCTCACCACCGGCACGGTCATCCGCAACAACACGATGACGTACGACGGCGCGGACGACGTCCTGGTCGTCAAGAACGACGGCGCCCTGATCGACGGCAACAAGGCGGGCTACGGCGGCGCCAAGTCGACCTGCCCGCCCTCCGGTCAGTACTGCAACGGCGCCTCCGCCGGCATCTGGATGTCCGGCAGCAGCAACACCGTCGTCCAGAACAACGAGGTCTACTGCCACATCAACGGCGCCGACGGCACCGGCTTCGACGTGGACTGGGGCAACCACAACACGACGTTCCAGTACAACTACAGCCACCAGAACCTCGGCGGCTTCCTGCTGGTGATGCCCCCCTTCACCATCGCCAACGAGCCCACGTCGACGGTCCCCAGCGACGGCACGGTGGTCCGCTACAACATCAGCGAGAACGACGGCAGCAACTCCGGCTGCCCCACGTCAGGCACCCAAACGCACGGCGGCGGAGTCCTCCACTTCGTAGGCGGAGTCCCGAACCAGAGCGGCAGCACGTCAGCAATCCCTCAGTTCTACAACAACACGTTCTCGGTGCGGGACGGCCTGAGCACCCCGATCCTGTACTCCCGCTCGGGCACGTCGATCAGCGGCGCGTTGTCCTTCAAGAACAACGCGATCTTCAACTACGGCTCCGGCAACTACTTCACCACCACCGGCAGTTCGACCTACTCCAACAACCTCTTCTACGGCAACCACCCGTCCCGCGAACCCGCGGACGCGGCCAAGGTGACGTCGGACCCGGAGTTCCGCAACGCGGGCAACACCAACACGTCCTCGTCGTACACCGGCAAGAACGCGTACCAGGTCCACCCGTCGTCCCCGGTGATCAGGGCGGGCGCGGTCATCGCGTCCAACGGCGGCTACGACGCGTACGGCAACGCGGTGTCGGCTACGGCGGCCCCCAACATCGGGGCGTACAACGGCACCGGCGGCAACCTGCTGTCCAACGCGGGCTTCGAGACGGGGAGTTTGTCTCCCTGGACGCAGGCGAGCGGCACCGCGTCCTCGGTGACGGCGTCCAACTCCCGTACGGGAGCTGACGCGTTGACGACAGCGGCGAGCGGCAGCGGAGCGAACCAGTCCCTGACCGGCCTGACTCCGTCGACGACCTACCTGCTCACGGGCTGGGGCAAGGTGGCCACGGCAGGCGAAACGCTGGCGATCGGCGTGAAGGGCTTCGGCGGCACGGAGACGTACACGAACGTCGCGTCGACGTCGTACTCGCAAGCGGCGATCCTCTTCACCACGGGTTCGTCGAGCACGTCGGCCACGGTCTACTGCTGGAAGAACGCCGGTGGAACGGGGGCGGGTTACTGCGACGACCTGGCGGTGGAGCCCTTGTCCTCCGCCACGAACACGGTCACGAACCCGGGCTTCGAGACGGGCGCGCTGACTCCGTGGACCCAGAGCACGGGCACGGCGTCGAGCGTCGCTGCCTCCAACTCCCGTACCGGCACGTACGCGTTGCAGACGGCTGCGAGTGCGAGCGGCGCCATCCAGACGGTCACCGGCCTTACCTCCGGCGGCAGTTACCTGCTGGCGGCATGGGCGAAGGTCGGCACCGCCGGTGAGGAGGTGGCCGTAGGCGTGAAGAGCTTCGGCGGTACGGAGACGTACCTGCGGGGCTCGACGACGACGTACACGCAGCAGCCGATCTTCTTCACGACGGGCGTCTCCAACACCGCGGCGTCGGTGTACTGCTACAAGAACTCCGGTTCGGCGGCGGGGTATTGCGACGACTTCACGGTGGTGAAGCTGCCCTGATCCCTGCGCTTCGGCACGGTTCCCCCCGGGTCATGAACCCGGGGGGAACCGTGCTCGGCCCGGCTTGTACTGTTCCGCCTGCGCAACGCCCAGACGGGCCACAGAACCTGAACCTCTCCGGAGAAACCGTGCAGACGCAGATATCGACCAGACGCTCCCCTTCTTCCTGGCGCAGACCGTCCGCCATCGCGACGACGGCCGCCATGACGATGCTCGGGCTCGGTATGGCGGCCGCACCGGCCTCGGCCTCGACGTACGACTGGTCGGTGTCGTGTTCGCAGGTGACTGTCGATATCACGGGCTACAACCCCCAGGTCGTGCAGATCGTGGAGGTGACGGCGGACGGCAAGGAGCTGGGAACGGAGCTGAGTTTCCGCGACGACTTCCACCACACGTACACCATCCCGACCCACAGCAAGCCGCTCTCGATCCGCTTCGTGGTGACGCCGGGCAGCGAGGACGGCCAGGCTGTCGACGAGACGAAGACGGCCCCGGTGTGCGGGGAGGAGAGCGCGTCGCCGACCGCGTCGCAGACCCCGTCCTCCAGCGCGCCGGCCACTGCCGAGTCGACTCCTGCCGCGTCGAGTGGAACCCCGTCGGACACGCCCTCCGCGTCCACCCTGTCGTCACCGAGCCCGTCGTCCTACATCTCCGCGCCTCCGCTCGCCGAGACGGGTGCCTCCAGCTCGACCCCGCTGATCGCCGGGACGGCGGGTGCGGTTGTTCTGGCCGGCGCCGCCCTGCTGGTCGTTACACGGCGACGCCGGACCACTCAGCACTGACCTGCCTGTATGGGCTGCCCACGTGACGAGCGACGAGGACGGCCGCCACGGGGGCCGTCCCGGCGCGGGGATCCGGTGTGTCTGAGCGTCGGCCGACGACAGTGAGCCACGCTCCCGAGTCAGCCGTAACGCAGTCGGACATCGCTTCTTTTCGTGGTCCCAAGACCTCAGACTGCTGAGGTGGATCCTGACCTCTATCCCGATCTTGCCGCTGCGGGCGGCTTGGCCGCCGCGCTGGAGCTCGTGGCAGCCGAGCTGGCCGTAGATGTGAGTGTGGTGCCCGGTGACTGGGAGACGTCTGTCTCGGCGGTCAGCCCGCCTCCGGTGCCGTTTCGCCGACCGCTCTTCGTTCTGCCGGCCGCGGCCACGCGCCAGTTCATGGTGGGTGGAAGGAGCCGAGGAGTCGAACTTGTCGGGGGATCGACGTCAGACCTCAGGGACGTCGTTCTGGCGGCAGTGGCTTGGGGGGAAGGCAGGAGCCTGGGCGAACTGCACGAGCTCTTCCCTTTTCTGTCCTCGGACGAACGGGCGATGGCGCATGAGATCGGTCCCGCCGCAGTCGTCGGCCTTCAGTGGCGGCTGTTGCGGGAGCAAGCTGCCAGTGAGCCCGGTTTCCCCGAGTTCGGCCTGCTCGTGGAAGCGGCGTACGCGGAGCCGATGCTGCGGCAGCTGTCCGCGTTCTCCAGCCACTGGACGCTGGGTTTCAGTGCCTGCACCAGCCATTCGTCCCCGGTCGAGGTCGCTGTGAGCCCCGCGTACGAGGGCCGTCCCTATCAGGTTCGGAAGTTCCTCCACGACGGGGTGATCGGTGAAGCCGAGACCGCGGAACAAGCTGTCGCCCTCGCGATCGCCCACCTTCCCGTGGGTCTCGGTCCAGCCGTCGCCGGCTCCGATGACCTGTGAGGGGAACGAGCACCTCAGCCTGGCTGTCGGCGGAAACTGCCGCCATGCGGGCGCTTGACCTCCGGTGGAGGCGCCACCCGACGGAACAGTGGGATGGGCCGGCAGTAGGGCGTCCGGAGGGGAAACGGGATGACGGGACGGCGAGGAGGGCGAGGAGGGCGTTCACTCGTACCAAGGCCCTGGAAGGGGACCGCGCCTGGTCGCCGCCGGGACTCCGGGTATGACGCTGCCCTTGTCGAGGTCGCCCCGAATATGCAGGTACAGACTGGGAGTTGGCAGGCCGATGGTCTGGATCCACCCTTTCCCGTGCACATGTCCCGCTGCGGTCAGCTCGGCTGCCTGGCCGTGCGGTGCCTCTGCCTCCGCGTAGCTTTGGCAGAGCGTTTCACCACTGTCGGCGAAGGCGTAGCGCGCCGCGTAGGCATAGCCCTCGTGGAGCCAGACGTACAGCACGATCGGCTTGTCGAGGACGGTGCGGAACCAGTCGGCGGCAACCTGGGCGAGTTGGTCCGTCGGTCCGGTGGCGTCAAGTGCCCATGCGTGGAGCCGATCCGGCAGCGTGTACAGCTGGCTGTGCAGCCGATCGCCCCGGACACGGTCACCGACCAGGTGCACACCCAGATCGATCAGGTGTCGCGGCCGGGGGTCCGCCCGGTCGGACAGACTGACGTAGGCGAGCAGCGCCTCCCAGTCGTCGGGTCGCCCGACCTCCCCGGCGACATCGGCCGGTGCCCAGGCCATGCAGTGCCCGCTCAGCGCCGAGGCGAAGGCTCTCTCGTCGTCGGTGAACTCGCAGTCGTCGTCCGGGTCGTCGACGTCGAACCATGGGTGCTTCCTCATGGTTGGACCCTATGGCGGCGACCGCGGGAGTACTCAACGAGTTTCGGGCGGTGGTGAGTTGCCGTCGCACCTCTCCAGAACCAGGCTCGCCGACCCCGCTTCGAGCCCGTTGTTCTCCTCCAGGTGGAGATGCGCGCCGTCCGGTGTGCCGTCCTGGGCGAGCGAAAGGAGGTGGCCGGCCAGGGTCTTCAGGCCTGCGGAGTTGGCCTCGACGACGATCTCCCGGCCCAGGTTGCGGACTTCGATGCGTGCGCCCTCTTCCCAGGTGAAGACCGTGGCGACTCCATCGGTGACCGTACTGACGTGCGTGTTGGCCGGCGGAGCAGCGCTGGGTTCGGTGGACATGCTCAAGCATCGCTCACTCAAGGGCTCAATCGCTCACTCAAGGGTTCATGGGATGGTCGCCGATGTCGCCCATGGCCCTAGAGCCGGCCTCGCCACCATGGCACGTCCAGGCTGTCGGCCGGGATGACCTTGGCCCTCGCGAGAATCTTCTTGTCGAGGGCCCGCACCAGGGCGCGCAACTCACGCGCGCTCTTCCTGGGCAGCGCGTGCAGCACGGCTTCGAGGTGGTCGCGGAAGCCGGCGCCACAACACCCGCACTCAGGGATGCGGCAATCGGGACCTGCGAGTGGATCCACAAGTTGTCTGAGGGGGCCATGAGCGTAGGCCTGCCAGTGCCAGAACGCTTCTTCCGTGGCTTCGGGCCAGAAGCGTGTCCGCTCCAGCCGACGCAGGTCAGCGGTGCAGGTTCCTGAAAGGCCATCGATGAACGGGTACCGTCGCCGCCTCGGGGAACGGACTGGGAGGTCATCCCGCAGGGCTGATGGGCGCCTACGCGGCATTGCCCCTTCGGTTGTCGGTCATGGCAGCAAGGTACAGAGCCAGGTGCCAGGTGGCCACCGCGTATCCGAGACCGAAGTAAGTCATGAGCTTGGGAAGCTCAGTTCTTCACCCCTGACCTACCGGGGATCTGTGCCCCTTCCTCAACTGGCCTTCCACGGACGGAACTTCCACACGGCATCCACGCCCTATCGCGGCTCAGTAAGATCCACCGCATGCCCTGGATACGACGCCGTGCGCGCGAGGCCCAGCCGCCTGAAGAGCGTCTGCCCGATCTTGAGTTCCTCGCCCTGGTGAAAGCGAGCCTTGAGGAATACGCGCCGGGTATGACGCGGGGTATCGAACTCAAGGGCAACTCGCTGAGCAGTCCGGGCGGTTGGGCGGTCGGTGTGGCGCCGCCCCACCACGGGGGCGGCCACCACTACGACCTCGTCGCGCTGCCGGACGTGAGCGTCCAGCCGGATGTTCCTTGCTTCATGGACTGTGTCGTGGCGATGTCCGGCGATCCCCGCAAGGCGGCCGACGCGTGGGTGCAGACGGCGGGCGCGTGCATGCTCGAACTCCTCGATCCGCGCGGACGCTTCGCGGACCACGTGGGCCCTGATGACGAGCGCGGCGTTTCCGGCTGGCACTCGATCATCTCCGGGGCGATCGGCTTCGGACTCGACGTCGCCGAGAACCGGCGCCTGCAGAGCGCGCTGCTCGACACCAACGTTCTGCCCCGCATCGCGGACACGTTCACCGCGGACCTGGAATCGCCTTTTTTCAACGGGGTCAAGGTCTTCTACGGCGGGCGACCTGGCGCGATGGAGTGTGAGATCCGGGTCAACGGGGAGCGCCACGAGACCGCCTCGGCGGCGATGAAGGCCCTGAACCTGCCTGAGCCGAAGGTGTTCACGGCTGTTCGTTACTACGCGCTGTTGCTGCCGGAGCCGGCTGACGGCGGGGAGTAGAGCTGTTCGTCGGTCGGTCTCGACGTCGAGATGACCGGGGCCTCGACTCGACCAGGGCCGGACAGGTCGAAGGCCGTGTCCGATGCGTGTACCTCGCCGCCCACCCGCCACCGGCGTCAGTCACGCTGCCGGGGGTGGCGTCACCCAGAGGAGCCGCGATGGCTCACCCGTGGCTACGACGGAGGCCTCGGTTTGGGGTAACTTGCGGGCAATTGCGGCTAGTTGGAGCGTTGACCTGTGTATGCAGCGCTGTGCATGGGGTTCTCCGTGCACAGCGCTGCGCGCGCTGGAGCGTGCGGGTCAAGGACAAGGGTGGCGAGAGCTGGTGGGCTGTCTGCGAGGAGCACCGCGCTTCGTCGGCGGTCCTGAACACCGGCTCTCGGTGACCGACTGTCCGCACGGTCACAACTGACCATCGGCAGCTGTGAGTTGCGGCCGCACCCGGCCGCGCGTACGAGTGTCATCCGCAGCTGTTCGATGCCGCGGCCGCCCAACGCCGCAGCGGTCCATGGGCGTTGATGTCAACGATGGATGTCAGGCGCTGCTTCGATGACTGTGGCCTGGACGACGCGTGCTCGCCGGCCGCCTCGGAACCCCGCTACGGCCCCGATGCCCCGGTCTGCGAGAGTGGTCCCGTGCTGCTGGATCCTGAGAACACGCTGTTCGTCCGTGGTGCCACGCCCGTGCTCCTGCTGGCCGAGGCGCCTCTCCACGACGCCTTGCCGCTCCTGACCGTGTCGGATGCGGCGGTGCCCTTGTGCGAGGGCTGGAGCATCGTTCCCCGACTCACCCTGTGCGTGGTGGACGGACCTGGGGACCACGGGCTCGTCGTCCCCGCTCTCGCTGCGCCGGTGGTCGGCGGGGCCGACGATGGCACGGCATCGGCATCTGGCGGCATGGGCGACTGGTGCGCGGATGCCGAGCAGGCCGGCGGAGCAGTCGTTCTGTCTTTGGACCGGCTGCCCGACGCACTCGACTGGTCCGTCCTGCTGTCGTCGGGTACTGCGCGCGGCGGCTTCATGCCGGCGCTGGCCTGACGGTAGGAGCGCCCGACTCGCGAAGCGAGGGGCATTGCGCCTGCTGGCTTTGGGGGCCTTGAACTCTGGACCTCTTGGTCCCGAGGCGACTTGGGTGGGGGAGCTGCCTTGGGCCGGCGTGCTTCTCAACTGGGCTGACGGTCCGCAGGCGTTCGTGCTCGTTCGCCGTTGTTCGTCGGCGTTGTCACGCAGTTGGACACTCATGGCTGCCGTGCGTCGCGTTTCGCTGCCGCGTTCCGGGCGTGAGCTTCGCGCCGCAATCGGCGCTCGTAGTCGGCGAGTTGACGGGCTATGGGAACGCCGGTGGCAGTTCGGATCAACCGCCCGTTTTCGCGATCCACCAGGAAGGGGCCGTTGCCTCCCAGCCGAGGGCGCCGACCGCTCTGGTCATCCCGGACTGCTCCCCAGTAGAAGAGCCACCCGAATGACAGGACTTCTACGCGCAGGATCTGCAGGTCGTACTCGACGTTGCCTCGCACGTCGTCGATCTCGACCAGCACCAGTCGGCGCGCTTCCTCCTCGGTCAGCATCGTCCGATGATGCCATGGCGTCTCAACTCGCCTAGGGCTCCGCGCGCGCTCGCGTACACCCGCTTTGGGAGTTCGCTCTACACCCGCCCCTGGGGTCGCGTCACGACTGGTCCGACGGTTGTCCGGGGTGCTGCTGTGTGCCGCCGTCCGGCCCGTTGATGCCGGCCCGTTGATGCCAGCCGTTGATGTCAGACGGCTCTGACATCCTGCGCCAGTGAGAATGACATGGGCCGCCTTCTGGGCGCTGATAGCCACCCTGAACGGCGAAGCCACGCAGGCGAGTTGCCAGCGCCTGGCCGAGGAGCTGAGCCGCCGCTCCGTCCCCGACATCATCGGCTTCGCGGAACGACATGCCGAGGCTCTGTACCGCCTGGACCAAGAGAAGTTCGGGATGCTTCCCGTTGCCGACATGACGGACCGGAACGGCGGGCCCTTCCCGCAGTCTGCCGACGTGTTCCTGTACGCCCGTTGCGCTGTCGTCGCCGCAGGACAAGCCGTATGGGAAGGCGTCTTCTACGACGCCGACAAGTTCGTCCCTTACACCGCCTCCGAGTGGGACGGGGAGTGGCTGCTGTATGTACCGGATCGGGCATACGAACTCGCTACCGGGAAGGAGTGGGACCGCTCAACCCGGTACTGCTTCGAGAGCTACTCCAACAAGGATGGATGGCCGAACCTGGGGAGTTGAGGTGGACTGCCGCTTGATGGGGATCTCGTAGATCGGTCCTCCTGGTGCCGGGCCGTTGTCAGTGCTGCTTGCTAGGTTGTCCGGCGGAGTGAGACCGGTCAGAGAACCTTCGAGGTCCGCGGTCAAGGGGGGTGGGCACAAAGGTCCCCGGGAGCCACCTCGGGACTATGTTTACAGGCCGTGGATCCCCGCCCCCCTCTTCTCCGGGAGGGACGCGGGCGGCATCGGTTGAGGTCCCGACACGCTCTCCAACTGGGGTGGGGTGTTGGTGTGTGTGGGTGTTCACCTGAATTCATGGGCGGTCGGTCGTTGGTGCCGGGAGGGTTGTGGGTCTCGCCTGAACGGTCGTGAACGGGGCTGAATGAGACGGAAACTGAGACGGGCTGCGGGCGCCGGCACCGTAGGATCCTGTGTAATCACCATCAAGTTCGGGCTGGGCTACGCCATCAGGGAGTGACCATGTCGAGTGGCCTGGAGCTTTGAGCCGTAGCTGTAGCTCCGCCTGCTGGCGGAACTCTCGCCCCGGCCTGCACGTCCCTCTCTGGTGTGACGTCCCCTCCCGACTCCACAACTCACCCCTCCGAGGCTGCGCCGCCCTGGCCGCATTGCGGACGCGGCGCCAACTCAGTCGACTCCCCGACGGGTTGCCTCGGCCGCCGTGTGGACTCCCATGCCGAATGTCTTGCCCACCTCAGCGACGGCCACCGCGCTGCCTACCTGACGCGTCTGGAGCCCGGCAGCGATCTCGACCACCGTGGCACCTCGCTCACCAAAGACCTCCTGAACCGACTCCTCGATGCCGTCCGGGATCCCGACACCCGGCGCCCCCTCCTCGGGACGGCTCGGTTCGATGCAGCGCGATTCCTCGGTGACGCCGACTTCGATGGCACTCACTTCAGGCACGAAGCTGCCTTCGAGCAGGCGGTGTTCTCCGGCATCGCCCGCTTCGCGGCCACGAAGTTCAGCGGCAACGCTCAGTTCGAACGCGCACGGTTCCGCGGTGCCCAATTCCGTGACGCGCGCTTCGACGGCGACGCGTGGTTCGGCGAGGCCCGGTTCGGCGACGAGGCGCGTTTCGACCGAGCACGATTCTCCGGCTACGCCAGGTTCGGTCTGGTCGGCTTCCTGAACAACGCCGCGTTCGACGGTGCGCAGTTCTTGGGGAACATCGGCCTTCAGGGAGCCAGCTTCGGTGGCCATGCCTGGTTCGACGGAGCGAGGTTCGAAAACGACGCGCGGCTGGGACCCTTGGTGTGCGCAGGGTCCCTGGACCTGTCGGCGGTGGTCTTTGCCGCTCCCGTCATCATCGAGGCAGCGGCGGGGAAGGTGTGGTGCACCCGCACGCGATGGGAGGCGAAGGCGGTCCTGCGGCTGCGGTACGCCACCGTCGACCTCAGCGAATCAGTTCTGGCGCATCCCTTGAGCATCACTGCCCAGGCCGCTCCCTTCAGAGACCGGACCGGAACCGAATGGACCGAAGACGCCCTGGAAGAAAGCGACTTGGGCAGCCGAGACGCGCGCGTGCACATGGCATCCCTGCGTGGTGTGGATGCCGCTCATCTGGTCCTGCACAACGTTGACCTCACCCACTGACTGCTCTCCGGCGCCGTGCACCTCGATCAACTGCGCCTGGAGGGCGACTGCCCCCTCGCGCTTCCGCCCGCGGGCGTGCTCCGACAGGGGCGCATACCGATGCGCTGGACCGTACGGCGAACCCTGGTCGAGGAGCAGAATTGGCGCGCCGCGCGGGGCTACGACGCATGGATGGCAGCGCCCGCCGGAGTGGAGGTGCTGGAGCCGTCGACGCTGGCTCCGCTGTACCGGCAGCTCCGTAAATCCTTCGAGGACAGCAGGAACGAGCCCGATGCCGCGGACTTCTACTACGGCGAGATGGAGATGCGCCGCCATGACCTGAAGCGGCCCCGCGCCGAGCGCGCGCTTCTCTCCCTCTACTGGGCGGTGTCGGGCTACGGCTTGCGCGCGTCCCGGGCGCTGGTCTGGCTGCTGGGGGCCATGGTCGCCACCGTGCTCGTGATGATGCTGTGGGGCCTGCCGAAGGACGTCCCGACGACCGGCACCGGTGGCCGTTCGACCGGCCAGAGCGTGTCGCAGGCGAGCAGTACGACCGATCCGGTCAACCCCGACGGGCCGCTCACCCGGCGCATGACGTCCGAGCGGTTCGAGAAATCCGTGCGCGTAGTGATTAATTCAGTCGTGTTCCGCTCAGCACCTCAATCGTTGACCACTTCCGGCACCTACACCGAAATGCTCTCCCGACTCGTCGAACCCGCCCTGCTGGGCCTCGCCGCCCTTGCACTCCGTGGCCGGGTAAAGCGCTAGCAAGTGACTTGGCCGGCTTGGAACGGCTGACCAGCCCAACAATCGGTTCTCGGGCGAACATCCAGGTCATTGCGGACGCAGATACGCGGCTGGTACCGGGCACCACCGCGGACGCGCATGCCTGGCCCGCGTCCGGTCTGAGCTGGCACGGCCAGGGTGTGACGGTACTTGGGGCTCACATTCCGGGGCCTTCAGCTTGGGAAGCTGCGGTCATTTGAGGCCGATACGGGTGGTGAACTGGGCGAACGGCCGAACAGCGGTCTCGCCGGGGTCTGTTGCTTTTACCGTGGTTCCCCGCTGGATCTGGTGCGGTTGTGGTTCGGTCGCGTCGTGCGCGTCAGAACCTTGACCATTCTTCGCCGGGGATGCAGTCCCAACTGTTCTCTGCCCACTCGCGGATGAGGAAGAGGGGCTGGCTGAGAACGATGTCTCCCGCTCGTTGAGCGCGCAGGATGAGTCCAAGATCCTCCGAGCCTGGATCGGCCGCGTGGGTGTAGATCAGGTCCAACTCATGAACTTCCGTGTGCTTGCACAGCCAGTCTTCGGCCTCGGACGGTACGCGGGCGACGAGAGCTGTGCCGTCCAGCGTGACCTGTGGGCCGGAAAGGGCATCAACGGCTATGCAAGCCAAGGCCTGCCGTGTCCCGTAGTAGGCGGTTACCCCCAGCTTGGTGAATTGCGCCTCGACGAGTTAGTAGTTGCCCGACGAACATTGGACGAGGCGGCTGACCGGGGCGTTGCTGCCGAGAGCCGCACTCACCTCGTCGGGAGCCATCCCGAAGCGAAGCGGTCCCACACTGACATGCGGTACGAAGAGCCACTGCGCACGCTCGCTGTCCGTCTTCACGTCCCAGATACTCACCGGTGCGCCCCCGGAGCCAGCTAACCACCACTCGGACCTGAGCCGGTCTCAGGAGCCGGTGGCAGCGTAGCTGGCATTCCGTGCACGCTTTCCAACTGTGGTGGTGGGGTCGCGGGGTGCGTGCGGGGGCGTTCACCTGGGTTCATGGGCGGTCGGTCGTCGGTGCCGGGAGGGTTGTGGGTCTCGCCTGAACGGTCGTGAACGGGGCTGAATGAGACGGAAATTGAGACGGGCCGCCCCTGCTCGCGCTGATCGGGCGGCTAGAGCTCCTGGCTGACTGATGTGGCCCATTCGCGGAACAGGCGGAGTACTTCGCTGAGGTTGAGGGGGCCACAGGATGCGTGAAAGACGTCGTCCGACACCTTCGCCATCACCCAGTCGGAGTGGCTGCGTTGGATGTCCGCTCTCACATAGGGCCGGCCGGAGAGCGTCGTCTTCTCAAGGTCGATGTGCACTGTCCAGCCCGGGTTGTCGAGCGTCGCGATGCGAACGCCCCATTCGTGCTCCCAATCGCCGTCGCACTGAGCTTGGTACCACTGCTCCAGCCAACCGAGTTCTCCGCCTGTGTCTGCCATGACGGCTGATCGTACGAGGTCGTGATCTGGCCGTACGCGGCAGTCGCTGCTAACCCTAATCCTCGGAAGCTGCGGGCATTTGCGGCAGGTTGGGGCGCTGAACTGGGCGAACAGCGGGAGCGTGGTTTCTCCGGGGCGGGTTGCCTGCACCGTGACTCCCCGGTGTTCCCCGCTCTATCCGATGAAGTTGTGGTGCAGGGCTGTGGCTTGGCCCCTTGGGCCACCTGCACGGCTCATTGGACGTCAGAGGGCTGCCAACCTGGAGGTGTCTTCGGAAGGCCGATCAGGACGTCCATGTTCAAGTACTCCTTGAGTAGAGCCTTCAGGTTGCGTCCGTTAATGAGTTGCATCCTGCCCGTTCGGTGAGCGAAGTCATCGCTTGCCTTGCCGAACCATGAGGTCGTCACCAGGACTCCACGGCTTGCAGCCTTGTCGTGCATTACTCCCGCCAACGCACGGACTGTCTCAACTGGCACTGCGTTCTTCGACCGCTTCGCCTGTATAGCGAAAACCGTGGTCCCCACTGGGTCACGCTGTATAGCGACGGCGTCCACACCATCATCCCGAGACCCTTGAGTCCGCCAGGTCTCGAAGCCCATCGCTTCGAACAGTTCGCGTACGAGCCGCTCGAAAGCGTAGGGGTCCATCTGTAGGAGGTCAGGTCGGCTGTCGAGCCCTGCCACGGCGCCGGCATCCGCTGTGATGCGGTACCTCGACAGGTCGATCTCCACGACTGGGGGCACCGGCTCCAGATCGTGCGGATGGCGGGAGACGACAGCGCCCAGGTATTTGAGGCACTCCTGCGGATCTAGCTGAGGTTCGTCCAGTACCAGTTCGTCGAAGTCTTCACGCCGGGCGACCACGCTTACAAGGCAGGGGTGCACTGGACGGCCGGTCGCGCGGTCCTTGGCACTCACATGCCCGTTGAACACCACAGTCGTGACGAGATCGGGTGGGGTAGTTGCGAACGCTTCGTCCAGTGCCCGCAGGGCGAGGCGCGCAACCAGAGTGCGGTAAGCCTCCCTGGTCTCGGCCTCCTTACGCGGCTGAGCGACGATTTCGGTCCGCTGGGCCACAACCCGGTACGCCGTCACGGTCGGCACTACCTCATGCTGAGGTAGTTCGACCTCAATGAGGAGTTGTTGAGCCTCCGGAACATAGGCCGCTCCCGCACCTGCTCGGCACCCCTCGGGTACGGGCGAGCCACTAAGCACCTCCTCCACAGCGTCTGCCACGCCCTGCGGGCCCCGCTCAGTGAGTGCCTGCTCGACATACGGGTGCCAACTCGTCAGTCTTCTGGGCCGGTCCGTCAGCACCGCCCGGAGCTGCGCCAGGCGTTCTTGGGTTTGGAGCGTGCGTTGCTCTGCCTCATCCTTCAACTGCGCTAATCGGGTCTCGCGCGCCTGCTTCTGCCGCTCCTTCTCCGCGGTAGCCTGCTCCCGTTCCCGCTGCTCTGCAGTGCGCTGCCGCTCAGCCTGGCGCTTAGCCAACTCCCGCTCGATACGGGCAACCTCGCGTGCCTGTGCGGCCTGTTCCCGGTTGAGGTGCTTCTCCCCTGCGGCTAACAGACGGGCATGCTCGGTCTCGGCCTTGGCGGCCTCTCGTTTCTGACGGCGTCGACGCTCCTCAGCAGCCTTCGCTGCCTGCTGTTCCTTCTGCTGGGCACGCTTTAACTCAGCAGCTTTGGCCTGCTGCTTCGCCTTGTACGCCTCGGCGAGCACTTGCATTACTGTCTTGCGGCGCGCCACGAGTCCCCCACCTGCACCTGTACTCACGCAACCTTGGGAAGCTGCACTCACACAACGGCTTGCCCCGCCGGGGCACCCCTCAGCGATACCCAGATCTGTTGAACAGGAATCGTCGCTCATCAACCGTGGTCTGGCCACCGCAAGGCTATGAGCTTGGGAAGCTCGGGTTTCTTGGCGGCGGTTGCTGCGCTGACCTGCGGCGGAGTGGCGTTGGAGTCTTGGTTGCACCCGGGATAGGTACCCGCTGTTCCCCGTGGCTCCCCGCAGAATCTGACACGCGAATGGCACGGTCGCTTCGCCTAGAACGTCTCTTGGCGGAGCTGGGCCCCGGAGTGTCTAAGTCTCAGCCGACGACAGTCAGCCACGTTGGTGGGGCAGCTGACTGTGGAGGCGCGCGTGTGCCTCGCTGTACCCCCGTCGGCACCAGCCACGTTATTTGGTGTGTGCTGGCGACCTGAGCGGTGTGTGGGGCTGGTCTGTGACAAAAGCTCGCAGACATGCTCCACTCCCTGAACTCCTACCTCGGGGAGGCAACAGTCGTTGCTCTTGTGTCCGCTCGGTGGTCTTGTCGTGGTCGTGGCCTGAACCTTCCTGTCAGCCTCTGATCGATGGACTTTCAGAGCGTCACACAGGGCCAGCAGTGGGTACGCTAAGGGTGTGCAGCTAGTGTGCAGGTCCGTTCGAGACCAGGGAGGCGAGGCAGGTGACTTCAGTCCGCGGTTCAGACCCCGATGTGCCACTGGCCGGCTTGCCGTCTGCGGGTCGCGCTCTACTGCGTGATGCACCCGTTGAACTTGCAATTGCCGAGATTCGCTTCGCGAGTGTGGGTGAATCAGTTTCTACTGATGAAGCGCTTGCCATCAAAGAGTTTGCTGAAGGGTGTGGAATCGAGTTCACTTCCCTTGAGCCTGCTCAGAAGAATGAACTCCTTGTTGAAATTAGTGCTTCAGGGGCTAATCCTCAGGTTCAGGTGCGTGCACGAGGTTGGCAACTTGGGTGTGATGGCGGCCAATTGGTGGCGACGATTATGCCAGACTCGATCGTGGTCCAGACTTCACAGTATGAACGATGGAGCGTCAGTCTGCGGCCAGTTCTTGAGGCGTTGCTGGCCGGGGTAGAGGAAAATCTCAAGCCGAAGCTTTTGCATCGCCTTGGGGTCCGCTACGTGAATCGACTGGTAGATCTTGACGCTAAGTCTCCAGGCGCATGGAAGGGACGTATCTCCGACGCCTTCCTTGGAGCGATCCTCGACCCTGTTATTGGTGAAAAGGTCGCTTCCGCCCAGCAGCAGATTGAACTCTCGTTGGGCGTAGGTCAGGGTGCATTGATTAGGCATGGAGCGTTTCGCGACGCGGCTGCGCAAAATTCCGTCAGCTACCTGATGGATATCGATGTTTTCGATGCTTCGACCCGTCGATTTTCCAGCTCCGACATCATCAATACATGTCAGCGTCTCAACCGTACGGCCCTTTCGCTTTTCAAGCAGGCTATCCAGCCAGATTCATGGAAGGTAGTAGCGGAGGAACATCTAGACAGCGAGCGCGAGACTAGGGGGGAATCGTGAATGCAGCGATGGTGGCAAGGCAGTCTGGAGAGCAGCACACGGGTCAGGTAGTCGAACTCTCCAGCTTGGATGAGAGAGCTAGAGATTCTCAGGGAGTCGAAAGTACTTCTGTTCAACTTCCAGGGCTTGCTAACTCAGTCCTGCGAGACGTGATGGCAAAGTGGGATACGACGCTCACGCCAGCTGTTCCGCTCCTACTGATGCCTCATCTCAGAGTGACTGCGCATCCGTGTGAGCTGCATGTTGAAATCGAGCGGTGGGCTGGACGAAAATTTGCCTGGATCAGCCCAATTCTCGGTCAGGAGATCCCAGAGGGTGACCCGGAAGCGGGAGGTGAGCAGGCTGATACTTCGGCCGGTGAAACTGCGGTTGAAGCCGTAATCGAAGCAGCAAAACTGCTGGGACTTCCTGTTCGTGATGTTCTCGTTGCCGCCAGCATTGCGCATCGAACCTTTTATTCATGGCGAGGAAGCAGTGTATCGCCAAGGCTGGCTAGTCAGGGGCAACTCTGGGCGCTGGTCCAGGCCGTCAGTGACCTTCGCGAGATTATGGAAGACGATCTTCCACTATGGATCGCTGCCGACCCTCACAGGCGCGAAGCTCTCCTAGCTGGAGACTTTGACGCCCTGATGGGTGAGATTCTGGAACGCAAGGCTCAGAGTGGCGAGTACAGTCGGTCCCTGGTCGGCATCGATATGATGGATGCAGTTGGCCCCGAGTACCCTGATGTTCCCGATGTGAAGCCGCAGCGATTGAGTGGGAAAGTCGCTAAGGCGAAGTCGGGTACTCGTGTTCGAGGGAAGGATCGTCCGCGTTAAAGCGGCTATACCGGAGACGAAATGTCAGATTCGGCCGAAATTCCAAAGTTTGAGGACGAGGCGGGCGATGATTTTGAGACCCTGGACTCGTTGATTCCTGAGGATTGGTCTGACGACTGCGTTGTCTCTTTGGATGCCTGGAAGCAGGGTGACCTGCTTCCAGGTTGTACCTTGCCATGGGCGGCCCCATCTGGTTTGGACCCGGTTACTGGGGTTGACTCAGGTACGGATTCCGATGGGGAATCCGCCCCTGTTAATTGGGTGCATATTTCAGTCGAAGATTTCCGTTGTGCTTGGGCGATCGTTACTAGCCAGACGTGTGATGTCGCTGCCGTAGGACCTGGTGCAAGGCATCCTTTGGTTCAGGTTAGCCCGGTGGTCCGTATACCCAATATTTCCGATAATCGTCGTGCGGCTATTGAGGGGCACGAGGTGACGCACCTCGTTGCACTCACTAGACCGCCAGGCGAAGGGTTTTGGGTGGCCGACCTCCGGATCAACTTTCCTGTAAGTAAGCAACTTCTTGTAGTCAACGATCCCGTTGCGGCTTTCGCGAGCGAGCGGGATGCGCTTGACTTTGCCGAACATGTGGCCTCTCGCCTTCGGCGGCCCTCCCTGCACGACATGGTGAGCGACGTCATGGTCAGGTCCATTAGTCAATATATTAAGAATGTCCAAAAGGGGGAGCCTGATTGGTGGGAGTGGGTCGAACAGTTGCGTGTATTGATCACGGGTGAAAGGCTTAATCCGGAGTCCGTGCAGCTAGTTGTAGTGCAGCAGGAGAAACTCGAAGCGTCGCAGCGAAAGATCTGGCGAGATTGGGCGACTTCGTTTCGTAAGGAGTTGCGTGCGGCCGGGATCATTCTTACTCCGGTGCATTTCACAACGCTCGACGCTATGAGTGCTCGGCTCTACCGCAACTCAATTCCGCTGCGTGTGCTTGAGTTGCGGCGACCTCATACCTGGTAGATCGGTCGTCGCGTCGCAAGGTGAAGGGCATGGCATTGCTCAACGGAGGACCCACTACTGGCCGCCCAAGCCACTGTGTATCTTCGGTCTTCGGGCGGCTGGATGACTGAGGGCGTGGCCCGGCCCCCGGCCGGGCTGGAGCGGGGCGGAGACAGGAGCGCAGGCCCGGCCGGGGGCCGGGCCACGCGCGGGGAGCGGAGCGAGCCGCCTTGAACCAGTAGAGAAAGTTGTAACTCAGTCGGTCGTTCGGGGCGTGTGGGGCTTGAAGTCGTATGCGCATGTGGGGAGTTCTGCGGTCTGACGGTGCGCCAGCGGTAGGAAGGTCACTGGGCTTACGGTCCAGGTGATGAGTGTGCGGGCGTGGATGACGGACACCGTCCAGGGCACGCGGCGCAACAGGGCCTGTCGGGTGTTGACGCGGTGGTCGTAGAGCCGTTCCCATGCCTCCTGGGAAGCGTCGGAGTCGAGTGCCGGTGAGATGGTGCGCAGGATCTCGGAGACCCAGTTGTTCGCCTCGGTCTCTGTGTAGGCGTCGTAGGAGCCGAAGAGCGTTGGCGGCTGGCCGTCGTCCAGGTGTCGGGTCCAGCACTCGCACCAAAAACCTGGGTCGATCGTCGTGCTCAGCACGGGTGCCCTCCTCGTCGTACGTCCGTGAAGAGTTCCGCGGTGACGGTGTGACCGCCGTCGCTGTCGTGGACCACGACCCGGTGTGCGATGGCGTTGACCATGCCCAATCCCCGGCCGTGCTCGGCCTCCTGGTCCTGGTGCTCGGCCTTCGGAGCCGTCCCGGCGCCCCCGCCGTCCGTCACCGACAAGGCGACCACCTGCGAGGACACCGCTAGCGCCAGATGGAAGCTGCCGGCCTCTCGCCCACTCGCCGTGTGGAGGATCGCGTTCGCGCTCAGTTCGCTCACGATCAGTTCTGCGTCTTCGGCCAGGGGTGAGCCACGCAGGATGTCGCGGGTCCAGCGCCGCGCCCGGCTGACCTCTTCGGGGAAACCTGGGCAAGTGAGTCCCCAGACCCGCGCAGTGCTCGTATACTCGTGCATACAAGTTCCTTCGTGCTGGTAGGCCGCCATGTGCAGCGGGTTCGGGCTAGACGAGTTTCACGCCGTCGTGGGCGCGGATGGCCGGCGGGGACGCCGCGTCGAGTGCGTCCAGGACGCGGATCGCGTATGCCTCGTCGGCGAGTTCGGATACTTCTTCGCGGGTGGCCCAGCGCAGTGCGCGGGTCTCGTCCCCGGTGGTGGGTGTGCCGTCGGCGGCCTGGCAGCGGAAGACCAGGGAGACGATCAGGCCGGTCATGTTCTTGTAGACGCCGGTCAGGGTGGCACCATCCGCGATCTTGATGCCGGTTTCTTCGAGGACTTCGCGTTGGAGGGCCTCGGGGATGGTTTCCTCGCGTTCGAGGACGCCACCGGGGGGTTCCCACTTGCCGTTGTCGCGGCGCTTGATCAGGAGGGCGCGGCCGTGGTCGTCGACGATGACTCCGGCGACGCTCACGGAGTGCGGACGGTCAGTGCTCACGTTTCTCGGCCCTCTCGACTGGCTGCGTTTCCCACCGTAGCAACTACGCTTGGCCACTTGTCTAGATATCTAAAGGAGTACTCGAAGTGACCTCTGTGCCGTCCGGGATTCTTGGCGATCTCGATCCCACGAGTGATCGTGCGGTATTCCGGCAGATTGCCGACCAGCTGCGCGAGGCCATCGACCGTGGCCGGTTCGGGGAGGGGGACAAGCTGCCTTCCGAGGCTGACCTCGTCGAGCATTACGGAGTGTCGCGGATGACCGTCCGTAACTCCTTCTCCGTCCTCCAGGGCGAAGGGCTCGTGCATGCCGAGCATGGGAAGGGTGTCTTCGTGCGGCCCCGGCCGCCTGTGCGGCGGCTTGCCTCCGACCGGTTTGCTCGGCGGCATCGCGAGCAGGGCAAGTCCGCGTTCATCGTCGAGGCCGACGCCGCCGGCGGTCATCCCCAGGTCGACAGTCTGGAGGTCAAGGAGGAGAAGGCCAGCCAGGACATCTCCACCCGGCTCGGTTCCGTACGGCGCGTGCTCGCCCGCCGGCGTCGGTATCTGCTGGACGGGAAGCCAGTCGAGTTCGCCACCTCCTATCTGCCTCTCGACATTGCTCGCGGGACGCAGATCGCCGAACTCAACCCCGGGCCCGGCGGCATCTATGCCCGCCTCGAAGAACTCGGCCACCATCTCGACCACTTCGACGAGGAGATCCGCGCGCGGATGCCCTCGCCCACCGAGGTCAAGACGCTCCGGCTCGCCGCTGGCGTACCCGTCATTCACCTCATCCGGACCGCGTACGACAGCGAAGGGCGCGCCGTGGAGGTTTGCGACACGATCATGGCCGCCGACGTGTACGTCCTCTCCTATCAACTCCCCGCGACCTGAGCACGGTTCGCGTCATGGCTGGCAGTGCGTGGACGGGTGATGATCGCGAACACGACGATGCGTGTCACGAGCGCTGGTTGCAGGTGCAGCACAGGCCTACTCGCCAGCCTGGATATCGGGATGAGTGGTACGACGCGCAGTGCGGCGGGTGTCGGTTCTGGATCGCGTTGAGTGGGGAGTTGGGGCGGGACTGGGGGGTCTGCACGCAGGCCGGGTCGGCGTTCGACGGGCGAGTTCGTTTCGAGCATGACGGTTGTGGTCTGTTCACCGCCCGGGAGGACGGTTCCTTCGGCTGAGTGCCGTTGATCGTCATCTGCAGCAGGAAGGCCCAGGTCATCGACCTGGGCCTTCCTTGTACAGCTGAACCAACCTCAGTCCATCTCCCCAGGCTTCACCACCGTGCTCACGAAGTCCCCGATCGCCCCCAACGTCGCCCCCAGCGCCTCGATCTGCGGGAAGTGGGCCGCGTTCGCGATCGGGGCGAAGTGGCCGTTGGGGAAGGAGTCGGCGTAGCCGCGGCCGTACTTGAGGGGGGCTATGCCGTCCTCCTCGCCCCAGACGACCAGGACCGGGATCGTGACCCGGTGGAGGCGGGCGCGGAGTTTCGGGTCGTAGGTGAAGTGGGCGCCGCCGTAGATCGCGAGGGTCTGCTGGTTGGCGGCTCCCGCAGCTCGCTGTTCGTCGGTGAAGGACGCGAAGTCGGGGCGGAACTCGGCGTTGGCGAAGGAGAGTTGGCTGATGTCGGAGGGGGCCATCGTGCGCGGGTCGACGACGCGGTTCTCGACCATGTGGGCGTGGATGCCGACGGCGTTCAGGAGGGTGAGCGTGCCGATGCGGTTCTGGTTGTCGCGGAGCGCCATTTCTGCCGCGATCCAGCCGCCTATCGAGTTGCCGATCACCATGACGCCCTTGAGGTCCAGCGTGTCGAGCAGGTCCAGGTAGGCGACGGCCAGGTCGGCGACGGTGTCGAAGTGTTCCGGGCGGGGCGTGCCGTCGAAGCCGGGGTGGGTCGGCGTGACGATGTACGCGTGCTCGGACAGGGCGGAGGAGATGCCTGCGACCGTGCGCGGGCCGGCGCCGCCGTGCAGGACCAGGACGCCGGTGCCTTCGGTGTTCTCGCCGAACTCCTGGATGGTGACGGAGAGTCCGCCGGGGAGGGCGACGGTGCGAGCGGGGGTGGGGGTGGGGGTGGGGGTGGAGGCAGGGGTGGTCATGGTGAGGAGTCCTTGTCGCTTGTTCTCGCTTGCTGAGAGCTGGCTCTCATTAAGGTAGGGGGTGGACTCTCTTTATGCAAGTTCACTCTCATGATGGGGGTTGTGTAGTGGTGAGGGTGGGTGCGCGAACGCTCTTGGGGGTCGATGACAAGTACAGGGCGAGACCGTCGTCCGGCGGTCGGAAACGGAGACTCGGTGAAACCGGATGAACCAGCTGAACCGGGTGACCGGCGACGTGGCGGCCTCCGCCGTCGCCACCGCCGCGACAACGACCAGCGCGGCACCACTGCCGAACGCGGTCACGACACCGAACGCGGTCACGACGCCGAATACGGCCACGATGTCCAACACGGCGACAGCGACGCCCAGTTGGCCCGGTCTGCGCACGGCGACTCGGCAGCCTTCACCCACCTCGTGAAGGCCCACTCCTCCGCCCTGCACGGCTACTTCGCCCGGCGTATGCCCGCCGCGTCGGAGGATCTGCTCGCCGAGACCTGGTTGCAGGCGTTCGCCGCGCGGCGCACGTTCGACCCGGCGCGGGGTTCGGCCCGGGGCTGGCTGTTCGGGGTCGCCCACAACGTGCTCGCCCAGCATCTGCGGCGGGCGGGGCGGACGGAGCCCGCGCCGGGGCCGGATGTCACCGACCCCTGGCAGGTGGTGGACCAGCGGTTGGATGCCGCCGCGATGGCTCCCGCGCTGCGCCGGGCACTTGCCGAACTGCCCCCTGAGGAGCGGGAGTTGCTGCTCCTCATCAGCTGGGAGCAGCTCACCCCGACCGAGGCCGCCGCCGTCGTGGGCATCCCGGCGGGCACCGCCCGTTCGCGGCTGCACCGGGCCCGCGGCCGACTGCGTGACCGGCTCACGCTGCCCCGCCCGGCGGGGCGGAACCTGACCGCGATGGGAGACCTCGCATGACCATGTACGACGACACGGAGGCGAACGGTATGAACGAGCGAGGCGCACTGCTGGACTTCCCCGGTGCCGATGAACTGGCGACGGCGGGGCACGTCGACCCGCTGTCCGAGCGGGCGTTGGCCAGGGTGCTGGCGGAGGTCGAGGCGGCCGTAGCGACGGAAGGGGTGGCCGGAGCGAAGGTCGGCGTTGCCACCGTGACGCCGATCCGGCGGCTGACCGGGCGCCGCCGGGCGCTGATCGGGCTGCTGACCACAGCCGCGGTGGCGACCGGTGTGGTGACGTACGCCAACAGCGGTGCGACCTCGGCGGGTACGGGCACGCACGGCGAGGCGCGTGTGAACACCGCGTCCGTCTTCCTCGACGACATCTCCACGGTGGCCGCCAGCCAGTCGGTCTCCTCGGGGAAGTACTGGAGGGACCGGACGACGGTCGGAGACTCGTATATCTCGCAGTCCATGGACCAGTACTTCGTGATCAACGGCAAGACCTCCAAGAAGGGGCAGCACCCCGACTGGCAGCTCGGGCCGAAGGACCTCGACTGGAACGGGCTGAGCCAACTCACCACCGACCCGGCGAAGTTGCTCGCGCTGCTGCAGACTCCGCCGCGGCCCAAGAGCATCTCGCCCTTCGACCAGGCGGCCAGCCTGCTCACCGAGTCCCCGGCCGGCCCGAAACTGCGGGCCGGACTCTTCAAGGCGATGGCCGGGCTGAAGGGCGTCAAGCTGGTCGGCCAGGTCAAGGACAGTACTGGGCGTGGTGGTACGGCAGTTGAGTTCGCCGAGGCCAAGAGCGTCGGCCGGGTGATCGTCGACCCGAAGACCAGCGCGATCCTGGAGTACACCTTCACGTGGACCGCGGGGCCCAGCAAGGGCAAGGTCACCCACCACACGGTCCTGTCGGCGGGCTTCACCGACAAGATCGGCTGATCCGGAACGGGTGGGCGAGGCGAACGGGTGGGCGGGGGCGTCCTCTCCTCGCCCACCCGTGTCGGCCGGATGCGGATACCGGATGGCCGTGTCGGCCGCCGAGGCCGAGAATCCGCGGGAAAACGGCTCAGCCGGTGAATTCGTCGACGCCGAGGGCGAAGTCCCAGTGGCCGACCCCGTTGTTGGCGAGGCTCACCGTGACCAGGCCCATTCCTTCCAGCCAGTGCGCCATCTTCAGGCCGCCGGCGTCCCGCGGGCGGAGCCCGAGGCTCTCGATGAATGCCCCCACGTCCGCTTTGGCCTGTGCGTTGTCGCCGGCGATGAAGACGTTGGGCCGGCCCTTCTCCAGGACGTTGCGGAAGATGGTGTTGAACCCCTTCACCACGCTGGCGCCGGCCGGGGCCACCTTGGCGACCTCCTGCGCGACCGAGGTTTCCTCGCTGTGTGCCAGTCCGTCGAACGTGGCGTTGAAGGGGTTGCTGATGTCGACGATGACCTTGCCCGCGAGGGCGTCCCCGTACTCGGTGACGACCGGGACGACGCCGGCGTACGGCAGGGCGGTGATGACGATATCCCCGGCCGGGACGGCGCCCCACTGGCCCGTCGTCGCGCCGTCGCCGAGAGCCTTGGCCAGGTCGGCGGCCTTGGACTGATCGCGTCCCATGACCTCGACGGTGTTGCCGCCCGCCACCGCGAGCGTGCCGATGGTGCGGGCCATGTTTCCCGTACCGATGAGGGTGATGCTGCTCATGAGGGGTGCTCTCTTCCTGTGAATTGGCAGATATCCGAATCGGGTATCTGAATGAATTGACGGGTATCCGAAACGGTGAACCCTTGCCATTTCCCGACTCGTTGTGATTCTGGTCCCAGCCGTCAGCCGGCGGGGAAATAATGGCCGTTGTCCAAATCGGCGAGCAGGCCGGCCTGAGCGGGTTCCCAGCCGAGAGTCCGGCGGGTGATGAGATTCGACGCCGGGTAGCTCTGCGTGACTATGTTCGCGAGGAATCCGAAATATCCCGGAACCATCAGGATGTCCGCGGGAACGCTGACGACGGGCAGGCCCAGACGGCTGCCGATGGCCTCGGCGATCTCGCGGAACGGGATGCCCCCGTCCCCGACCGCGTGCCAGTACTTGCCGGCCGGCCCCTTCTCCAGCGCCAAGCGGAACAAGGAGGCGACATCGCTGATGTGCACGGCGTTCCACAGGGTCGCGCCGTCGCCGGGGTAGCCGACGAAACCCTTCTCCTTCGCGAGCGCGATCAGCACGGGGAGGAAGCCGGCGCGATCGGTCGTGCTGTGCGCGATGTTGGCGATCCGCACGATCGAGGACCGCACCCCCTGCTCGGCGAGGCCGACCACGGTGGTTTCCACGACGTTGCGAACCCGCAGGGTGCCCTTGTACTCGTCGCCGCTGGGAAGGGCCGGGTCCTCCTCGGTGACCGGTCGGCCCAGGTCACCGCCCGAGCCTATGCTCCCCGCCGCGACCAGCGGCTTTCCGGTTCCCGCGAGTGCCTCGCCGTACGCGAGCATGATCGGGAGTTCCGCGGCGGCCACGGCGTCGAGCCCCCCGGAGGGGAGCAGGTCCTGCCGATGCGCGACGTGGATGACGCCGTCGGAGTCCGCGGCCGCTTCCTTGAGCCCGTCGAGATCCTGGAGGCTGCCGCGACGTACCTTCGCGCCGAGCGCGGACAGCGCCGCCGCGGCGGTGTTCGACCGGGCCAGGCCGGTGACCTCGTGCCCGGCGGCGATGAGCTCGGGGACGATGTACGAACCGGAATGGCCGGTCCCGCCAGTGACGAAAACGCGCATGATGCTGCTCCTTGTGGGTGCGGTCAGTTGAGGCGAGTGCGGCCAGTTGAGGCGAGTGCGGTCAGCTGAGAATGCTGACGCCGAGGGAGAAGTCGGTGTGCTTGACGGAGTGGGCGACGAGGCCCAGTTGCAACAGGGCGACGTTCTCCAGCGCCCGCGCCATGGGCAGCTTCCCGGTGTCCATCGGGCGTAGCCCCAGGCTCTCGATGAACGCCGAGACGCGTGCCTTTGCCTGCTCGTCGTCGCCGGCGATGAACACGTCCAAGGTGCGACCCTCGGCCGGGCCGGCCGCCAGAACATGGGAGAACAGGGTGTTGAACGCCTTGACGATCTGCGCGCCGGCGGGGGCCGCCTTGGCGATCTCCTGCGCGCCGGAACTGCCGTTGGGGGTGACGAAGCTCTGGAAATCGGGGGTGATGGGGTTGGTGATGTCGATGATGACCTTGCCGCGCAGGGCGTCCCCGTACTCGCTCACCACCGCCGCCGCGGCGCCGTACGGCACGGCGAGGACCACGATGTCCCCGGCCGGGGCGGCGCCGGCCGTCCCGACCGTGGCGCCGTCGAGCGCGGCGGCCAGTTCCTTGGCCTTGGCCGGGTCGCGGCCGATGATCTCGACGGCGTTGCCGCCGGCCAGCGCCCGGCCGGCCAGGGCGCCGGCCATGTTCCCCAGGCCGATGATGCTGATGCTGCTCATTGGTGTGCCTGCTTTCCGCAGCTGGGCCCTGCTGGCAAGTTCCGCTGCCGAATTCTCGTGCCGAATTCTTGTGCAGAATTGTCGTGCCGAATTCGCTTCGGTCCCATGAGGTACTTATTCGGTCCCATGAGGTACCTATTCAGGCTGCCATTTTCCTGAGCCGGCGTCCAAGACTTCTTTTGGTGGTGGTGATACCCTGAATGCATCACCAGGCCGGGAGGCGCCATGGATCTGGATCTGGACCTGCGCAAACTGCGTTACTTCGTCGCGGTGGCCGACCGATTGCACTTCGGCCGCGCCGCCGATGAGCTGCACATCGCGCAGCCGGTGCTCAGCCGGCAGATCCGCGCGCTGGAGCAGGATCTCGGCGCCTCGCTGTTCATCAGAGATCGCCACGGAGTGGCGCTGACCGACGCGGGTCGGCAGTTGCTGGCCGACGCCGGTCCGCTGCTCGCCTCCACGCACGCGGTCCGCCGCCGGGTGTCCGTGGCCGCTCGCGGCAGTCGGCGGCTGATGGTCGGTTTCCGGGCCGGCATCCCGGTCACCCCGGCGACGCGAGCGTTCGAGGCCCGGCACCCGGACGTGATCGTGGACGTGCAGCGGATCGAAGAGGACGACCAGGCCCCGATGCTGCTCGACGGCCGCATCGACGTCGCCTATGTGCGGCTGCCCATCGACGAGACCGGCCTGCGCGTCACCCCGCTGTACACCGAGCCGCGGGTGGCGGTACTGCCCGCCGGGCACCGGCTGGCCGGCAAGGAGGAGCTCACCGAGGCCGACCTGGCCGGCGAACCGCTGGTCTGGCACGCCGACCCGAACACGCAGCCCACCAGGCGCCCGCACCCCAACGCCGGGTACCTGGTGCGCGGGGTGGACGAGACGCTTGAGCATGTCGCGGCCGGCCGGGGCATCTCGTTCCTGGCCCGTTCGGCGTCCGTGTTCTCCTCACATCCGGACGTCGTCTATGTGCCCATCCCGGATCTGGCGCCCGACCAGGTGTGCCTCGCGGTGGCGGCCTCGCGCACCTCGCCGATGGTCGATGACTTCTACAGCGCGGCTCAGGCGGCGGCCGAGATCACGGCAGAATGCGGGAACTATGAAATGTGGCAGCTCGGAGGCGATGCCATTTCCTAGTGCCAGGCGTCTTTCCTAGTGCTAGCCGACAGTGAGCGAAGCCGTCAGATCCTCGCGCTAGCCGTCAGATCCTCGCGCTAGCCGTCAGATCCTCGCGCTAGGCGTCAGGGAGCGAAGCCGCCAGATCCTCCCACGCCGCGTGCACGTCCTCCCCGACCATCCCGAACTGCGTGATGACAGCGACGCATTGACCGTCCGCGTC
Source organism: Streptomyces prunicolor (assembly GCF_045162825.1). NCBI lineage: Bacteria > Bacillati > Actinomycetota > Actinomycetes > Kitasatosporales > Streptomycetaceae > Streptomyces > Streptomyces prunicolor. The sequence continues at coordinate 5,718,368 of NZ_CP108676.1, forward strand.
GTCGAGTTCGAGCGCCGAGGTCGGACCGTGCGCCGCCGCGGAACGCACGAGATGGCACGCCCGGACACCCGCCAGGTCGATCTCCACCGAGCTCTCCGCGAGTGCCGCGAACACCCGCCCGCCCACGGTTCGATCGGTGACGTGGACGCGACCCGCGCACGCCTGCATGGCCGCCGGCGCGAACACCGCGACCCCGATGGGCAGTCCGACGGAGCAGACGTGGTCGAGCACCGATGCCACCACGTCGATCTCGATCGGCCGGTGTTCACCACCGCGATAGCGGTGGAACGTGGCGCGCCGGGACACCCCGCCATCCGTCAACACCGCGTCCAGCTGGGCGAGTTGATCGCCGTCCTCCCAGGTCGGAACCTCGGGAGCCGTCGACGCTACGGCCGCCCGCGCGCCGGCGTGGACCGTGGGCGCCAGGCCGACCAGCAGTCGGTCACCCTCGGACAGCAGCCGCCCCTGATGCACGGTCCGGCCCGCCGCGTCGAGCAGGCGCAGCGTGACCGAGTCCGTGTCGCCGTCCCGCGCGACCACCGCCGTGTCGATCCCGGCGCCGTCGATCCGCAGCGCGATCGAACCCGGCCGGACGGCGAACGCCTCGCCGCGCAGGCTCGGTTGGGCGTAGCTGCCCGCCTGGTCGATCCGGGCGACCGGCCCGCCGGTGACCGCCTGGACGTACTGGAACAGCGTCAGACAGCGCGCCAACTCCGGCATCCGCGCGTCTATCAACCGCGAACTGCCGCTACGGCCAACGCTGTTGTTGCCGCCCCGTCGCCCGCAGCATCCCTCGAACCCACAACCCTGCTGGTCGGTCATCCTCAGTACACGTCCCGTACGTAGCGCTTGGCCCGCCGCAAATCCGCGAGATACTCCGCCGCGTCGTCGTCCCCGCGTCCGCGCTGCTCGGCCACGACACCCAGCAGCGCCGTCTCCACGTCCTTCGCCATCCGCGAGGCGTCGCCGCAGACGTACACATGCGCGCCGTCCTCCAGCCAGCCGTACAACTCCCTTGAGCGTTCCCGCATTCGGGTCTGTACGTACACCTTCTCGGCCTGGTCGCGGGAGAACGCGAGGTCGAGTTCGGTGAGCACGCCGCGCGTCCGGAGTTCGCTCAGCTCGTCCTCGTAGACGAAGTCGGTCTCGCGGTTGCGGTCGCCGAAGAACAGCCAGTTGCGGCCGGAGGCGCCCCGCGCGGCGCGCTCGTGCAGGAAGCCGCGGAACGGTGCGATGCCCGTGCCGGGGCCGATCATCACCATCGGGGCGTCGTCGTCCGCCGGGACGCCGAACGAGGCGTTGGGCTGCACGTATATGCCTACGGTCGCGTCCTCGCCGCCGACCCGATCCGCGAGGTACGTCGACGCGACGCCCTCGTACCGGCGTTGCCCGGCGCCGTAGCGCACCGACGCGACCGTGAGGTGGATGCGGTCCGGGTGGGCGAGCGGGCTCGACGAGATCGAGTACTGGCGGGCCTGCAACGGCCTTAGGAGAGGGAGCAGTTCGGGCAGGGTGGGTGCGGTGGCGCGGTCGGTGGTGCGGAGGAGGTCGAGGACGTCTCGGCCCCACAGCCAGGAGTCCAGGTCGGAGCGGGTGCCTTGCGCCACCACCGCCGCCAGTTCGCCGGACGGGGCGCGTTCGGCCAGCTCGGCTATCAACTCCTTTGAGGGGGTGCGGATTTCGCGTTCCGTGCGCAAAAGCCGCGCAGCCTCCTCGTCGCCGGTCGCGCCCAGGTGCTCCAGCAGGGCGCCGACCAACTCCTCGTCATTCAGCGGTACGACGGCCAGCGCGTCCCCCGCCGCGTAGGTGATGCCGCTGTCGCCGAGGTCGAACTCGTAGTGGCGGATCTCCTTCGCGCTGTGCGGGGCGGAGAGGAGCCGGTTCACCGCGAGGCGGGAGCGGTACGGGTTGCGCTTGTTCCAGGTGGAGTGGGGGCGGGGAACAGCGGCCCCTTCGCTACTGCTGCGCGGCTCGCCCGGCTCGCCCGTCGCGCCTGTCTCCGCCACCAGTCGGTCCAGGACCGTCGTCGTCCACTCCGCCGCCGGGTCCTCGAAGTCGACGTCGCAGTCGACGCGTTCGTGGAGTCGGCCCGCCCCGAGTTGTTCGAGGCGGGTGTCGATGAGTTTCGCGGCCTGGCAGAAGTCGTCGTAGCCGCGGTCGCCCAGGCCGAGGACGGCGTAGCGCACTCCTTCGAGGCGCGGTGCCGTGTCGGACTGGAGGGATTCCCAGAACAGGGCCGCGTTGTCGGGGAGTTCGCCCTCGCCGTAGGTCGAGGTGATCACCAACACGTGCGACATGGCGGCCAGTTGGTCGGGGGTGACCTCGTCGAGCGCGGTGGCGGTGCCGCCGAGACCGCGGGTGCGGGCCGCGGCGACCAACTCACCTGCCAGGAACTCCGCGTTGCCGGTCTGGGTGCCGAACAGGACGTCGATCGTGGCCGTGGGCGCGGTGGCCGACGCGCTCTCCCGGCGTCCGGCGGCCGCGATGCCGGCGATGAACCCGGCCAGCCACGACTCCTGTTGGGCGGAGAACGGTGCGTCGGCCGGGATGAGGGCACCGGTCGGGGGCATGAGGGTCACGCGGTCACCGTCTCGGTCGGGGCCTGCGGGATGCGGGTGTGGCGGGCGGCGAGGTCGTCGAGCGCCGCCGTGGCGAGCAACTCGTCGAAGCGGGCGGCGCGTACGCGCTCCGCGTTCTTCGTGTGCTGGTGGATGATCCAGCCGTAGGTGCCGGGGGCGTCGACGCTCAGGTTGTTGCGCTGGCGGAGGGCGCGCTTGTAGTCGTCGAGGCGCTTGCTCGCGATCAGGGTCGCCAACTCGCCGTCGTCGAACCGCTCCAGCGTGCCGCGCAGGTACTTCACCACCCGCTGCTTGACGAAGAAGTCCTCGGTGAGGACGAGGTTACGGACGGCCTCCGTGACCCGTGGATCGTCCGGTCCGCTCGCGCCCGGCACCCGCTGGAGCGCCAGGTCCTGTGCGACGCCGAGCACCGTGTACGACGACAGGAGGGAGAACATGTCGTCGCTGCCCTGGTCGCCGAAGGCCGGTGCACGGCCGCCGAGTACGGTCCGGTGGTCGCGGTAATCGACCTTGAACGCACGGAGTTTGTCGGTGGCGATCGAGGTCGCCAGTTCGTCGAGCAGCTCGTTGCGGGTCGCCGCGGCGAGGATCTCACCGGCGTCCTGGTAGAGGAGCAGTGACCGGGGCATCCCGCAGTACACGTACTGCCGTTGAGCCTCCCAGTCCGCCAACAGGCGTGCCGCGAGCGGGGAGTTGGTCGCCTCGACATGCCAGGCCAGCAACAGTCGTACGGCCTCCTCGTGGAAGGCGCCGTGCGCGGTGCCGGTCACCGGGAACACGAGCAGGGAGTCGGCGCTGACGCGGTCGGCCAGTTCGCCCGACGGGTCGTACTGGTAAAGGAATCCGCCGCTCATGCCGTTGCCGAGGCCCTTGCCGAAGCCGCCGAGGTTGAGGACCGTACCGCCGGTCATGTACTCGCAGCCGAAGTCGCCGAGGCCCTCAACCACCGCCGTGGCACCGGAGTTTCGTACGGCGAACCGGTCACCGGCCTCTCCCTGTACGAAGGTTCGCCCGCCCGTCGCGCCGAACAGCGCGAAGTTCCCGACGAGGACGTTCCCGCCGCGCTCGGTGCTGCCGCCACCCGGGGCGCGGACCACGATCCGGCCGCCGCTCTGGCTCTTGCCGACGCCGTCGTTCGCGGTGCCGGTGTGTTCGAGGGTGATGCCGTCGTTGCAGAAGACGCCGTACGACTGTCCGGCGGAGCCGGTGGTGCGGATGCGGACCGCGTCGTCGACGAGGCGGCGGCGGCCCCGGTCGTCGGTGGTGAACGCGGGGGAATCGGGGGCCTGTTGGTGGTTGAGCAGGCGTTCGATGTCGATGGAGAGCTGGCCGCCCACCGACTTGTCGCTGTTGCGGAGGTGGATGCCGTCGACGAGGAGGGTCGGTTCGCGTCGGTCGACGAGTGCGGTGCGGACGCGTTCGATGAGGGCGTCGTCGGTGGTGAAGTCCTTTTCCAGGTACTCCGGTTCGGCTATGACCTTCTCGGGCACGCGGGCGAGCAGGTGCCGTACGTCGAGGCGGCCCACGCTCGCCGGGTGGTCGAGGAGTTGGAGCAGGTCCGTACGGCCGCGCGCCTCGCGCAGTGACCGGAGCCCGAGGCGGGCGAGGATCTGGCGGACGTCGTGCGCGATGTTGAGCAGGTACTGGGCCAGCGCGCGCGGATCGCCTTCGAACGCCTCGGAGTTGGTGGTGAGACCGGCCGGGCACTTCACGTTGCAGTTCTTCGCCATGACGCAGCCGAGCATCATGAGCGCCGTCGTACCGAACTCGAAACTGTCGCCGCCGAGCAGGGCCGAGGTCACCACGTCGCTGCCCGTCTGGTGGGCGCCGGAGCAGCGCAGGACGACCTTCTGCCGCAACCCGTTCGCTACGAGGGCCTGGTGGACCTCGGCGACGCCGATCTCGGCCGAACGGCCCGCGTACTTGAGGCTGGTGACGGCCGCCGCGCCCGTACCGCCGGTGTTTCCGGCGACGTTGATGACATCCGCGCCCGCCTTCGCGACACCGACCGCGATCGTGCCGATGCCCTCCGAGGACACCAGCTTCACGATGACCCGGACGCGCGCGGCCTTGCAGTCGTGGATGAGCTGGGCCAAGTCCTCGATGGAGTACGTGTCGTGGTGCGGGGGAGGGGAGATGAGCTCGATGCCGGGGGTGCCGCCGCGGGCCGCCGCGATATCGACGGTGACCTTCGGCGCGGGCAACTGGCCGCCCTCGCCCGGCTTCGCGCCCTGCCCGATCTTGATCTCCAGCTCCTGGAGCATCGGGTCGGCGAGATAGCCCGCCCAGATCCCGAACCGTCCCGACGCGAACTGCTTGATCCGGGAGCCGCGGATGGTGCCGTAGCGGGACCGATGTTCGCCACCCTCACCGCTGTTGGACATCGCGCCGACCATGTTGGTGCCGTGCGCGACGGCCTCGTGCGCGGTGGCGACGAGTGCGCCGTGGCTCATCGCGCCGGAGGCGAGGGCGCGGGTGATCTCGTGCGCCGGTTGCACGTCGGGGAGTTGGCGGCTGGCGGGGGCGCCGTGGAGGAGGGTGAGGAGGCGGGCGGCGGTGCCGGTGGCCGTGACCTCGATGCCTTCGGTACCTACGGCGACCGTCTCGACCTCGCCCAGGTGCGCGAGCCCCTCGGCGAGGGCGGCATGACGCGCGGCGGCGTCGGGACCCGGTGTGGTGAGGCGCAGCCGGAAGGTCGAGTCGGTCACGGTCTCCGCGGTGACCCCGCGAACTGTGATGCCGGCGTTGCCTGTTGTGGAGAACCGGCCCAGCTCGCGCGCGAACTCCTCCGCCGTGCGCAGCCCCGTGACATCGGCCGGCAGCGCGAGCACGTCACGCAGTGCGGAGGGGCGGCGCGAGCGCTCCTCGTGCGTGGTCCGCAGGAAGGCGCGGTACCCGGGCGTGATCCGGAATGCGTCGATCTCGGCGTCGCTGAGCGCGTCGTAGCCGGTGTTGCGGTAGGCGGCGTCGGTGATGCCGAACGCGTCGTCGAGCTGCCCGAGGGTGAGGAGGCGGAGGCCCTCCGGGTCGCTCTCGCGCCCGAACTCCGGGCGCTCTTCGGCCATGTCGCCGAAGCCGCGCACCGCCGAGACGCCGAAGGAGTGCCCGGCGCCGTCCGACCGTTCCTTGAACAGGCCCAGCAGCGGCACCTGTTGCTCGGTCTCTACGGCGCGGGCCCGCTCGTGCCACTCGGTCGCGGCCTGCGCGATCCGCGCGAACCCGACCCCGCCGACCGGGGCGTCCATGTGCGGGAAGGCCCGCGCGAAGACGTCGTCGCGGGTGTCGAGGTAGTTCGGTTCGAAGAACGCGCCGCCGATGTAACTCTCGGCCGTGCACAGCCCGACCCGCCCCATGGTCTTGGCGAGGGCCTTCTCGGCGGCCTTGCGGAACCGTGCCAACGCCCGGTCGGTCTCGGTGACTTCGCCCGCGGGCGCCGGTGCGCTCGGGTGCTTCTCCTCGGCGCGCAGTCGCGCGCTGAGGCTGTAGACGGCGGAGGCGCCGAAGCCGAGCGCGGTGGCGACATGGTGCGAGGACGGCAACTGCCCGCTCTCCGCGACGATCGAGACGCGCAGCCGCAGCCCGGTCTCGATAAGCCGCTGGTTCACGGCGGCGACGGCGAGGATGACGGGGAGCGGCGCGCGGGTGGAGGAGATCGCGCGGTCGGTGAGGACGGCGATGCCGCCCTGCCGGGTCGCGAACTGCTCGACGTCGTCGCAGAGTTGGGTGAGCGCGGTGCGCAAGGCATCGGCGTTGGCGGTCTCGTCGCCGACGACCGGGTCGTAGAGCATGTCGAAGCGTTCCAGCGGGACGATGCGCTGGTCCCGTAGCCGGACCATGTCGAGGTGCCCCAACACGGGGGAGGAAACGACGAGTTGGCGTCCGTCGACGCTGCCCGCACTCCCCGTGCCGTCGGGCTTGGGGCCGAGGGCGACGCGCATGCTCATGCCGTCGGCCTCGCGGATGCTGTCGAGCGGTGGGTTGGTGACCTGGGCGAAGCGCTGCGAGAAGTACTTCGCCATGCCGCCCTCGGTGTCGCTGAGCGCGTTGATGGCGTTGCCGTAGCCCATCGCGGAGATGCGTTCCGAGCCGTTGGCGAGCATCGGGTCGAGCAGGAAGCGGAAGCTCTCCTGGTTCAGCGAGTACGCCACGTACCGTCCGGCGAGGGCGAGATCGCCGTCGTAGCCGAGGGTGGTCGTGCCGCGGTAGTAGTCGGGGGCGGGGAGGTCGTCGAGGTTCACCCGTGCGGCGTCGAGGAGTTGGGAGTACGGGCGGCGGGTGGCGAGGGCGTCGAGGACCTCGCGGGTGCGGAGTCGGCGCCCGGTGCGGTGGTCGACGACGAGCATGCCGCCGGCCTCGATCCGCCCGCGATGCACAACTTCCCCGTCCGGGAAGGCGACTTGACCAGCCTCCGAGGCCACCATCAGGTACTCGGCGGTCTCGACGGTACGGAGTGGGCGCAGCCCGAGCCGGTCGAGGCGGGCGCCGATGACGTCGCCGTCGCTGAAGATGACGGCGGCGGGTCCGTCGTTCTTCTCCTCGTAGAGCGAGAAGTATTCGAGCATGTCCCGTACGGCGTCGGGCAGGGTGCGGTCGTTCTCCCAGGCGGGCGGCATGAGCGACACGACGGCCTCGACGAGGTCCAGGCCGTCGTCGAACACCCGGCTCTGAAGCGTCTGATCGAGCCGACTGGAGTCCGATTGCCCGGGTGGGCGAACAATGCTCCGGGTCCGGGCGCGGGCGAGGGCCTCGTCGCTCAGCCGGTTCTTGCGGTCGGTGTTGAGCTCGCCGTTGTGTGCCATGAGGCGGAAGGGCTGCGCCATGGTGGGGTGCGGCTCGGTGTTGGTGGAGAACCGGGTGTGGAAATAGAGGGAGCGGACGGAGTGCCGGGGGTCGAGGAGATCGCGGAAGTACCCAACGATCTCACCGGAGTTGAGGCGCCCCTTGAGCACCTGGGTCCGGGCGCTCAGCGACAGCGGGTACAGCCCGGCGTAGGTGTCGTCGGCGTAGGCGACGGCCTCGATCGCGAGCAGGGCGCGGTGGGCGGCGGCATCGGCATCGGCGCGCGTCCAGTCGGCCGGGGCGCGGAACACCCACTGCACGATGGGCAGTTGGTGCGGCTCGGCGGCGGGGCGGGCGACGCTGTGATCCACGGGGACGTCGCGGACGAGCAGTACGTCGAAGCCCTGGTCGGCGATGCTGCGGCCGACGAGGTGCAGGGCGGCTTCGGGACGGTCGGAGTCGGTCGGCACGAAGCAGTTGGCGACGCCGAAGTGCCCGGCGCGCAGCTCCTCGCCGGTGAGCGCGCTGAAGAACTCCACCGACAGGTCGACGCTCACTCCCGCGCCGTCGCCGACGCCCTCGGCGGATTTCCCGCCCCGGTGCGGGATGGCGCGGAGTGCCTCGTCGCCCTTGACGATGACGTCGTGGCTCGGCACACCGTCGAGACGGGTGAGGAAGCCGACGCCGCAGGCGCTGTGGTCGCGGGCAGGGTCGTACAGACCGAAGGTGGAGTGATTCACGGGCCCGTCCTGTGAGCGGTTTTGGCGGAGGACGGCCAGGCTGCGTCGGTGGAGCGCTTGCCGCGGGCGGACCGGTGGGTGGTCGGGGCCCTGAGTGGTACGAATGGGAACGGTAAGGCTTACCTAACTTTTCTCGCAAGTGGGTGAGGCTGTCGGGGTGATGTCCTGACCTGGGTGAATCCCCTTCTGGCGTGATGTTCGACACATTTTACGCGGTGTCGCTCTAGTGGTCGATTAGACATGTGGCTTTTAGGGAACATTCATATCGACGGCCTCTATCGGCCTGCACCCATTTGAGTGGAACCTATTCGAAAACAGCTATCCGGCTGTGGCTAGGTGCTACTTGCCTCGCGAGCTCGTATGCTGAGGCTGGGCCGGCGCTGCGGCGCTGTGCTCGACCATGCCCGAATGCGCTGGTCGCGCGGCAGGCAGATCTGAGGCGCGGTCAGTGCGTCCCAGAAGGAGCCCAATGCCCACTGCCACGGACCCCAGTCTGAACCGCCGCAAGCTGCGGCTCGCGCTGAAGGCTGCGCGAGACAAACAGGGGCTGACTCAACGCGATGCCGCAGACGGTCTTGAGTGGTCACTGTCAAAAGTGATCCGTATCGAGGCGGGCACGGTGAGCCTGTCCGTCACTGATCTCCAGGCGATGCTCCGCCTGTACGAAGTGACGGACGGCGGGGTCGTCAAGGAGCTTGAACAGGCGGCACGCGGCAGCAAAGGCCAGTCGTGGTGGTCGGACTACAACGACGTCATCGCCCCTCCGTTCGCCCAGTACCTGGGCTACGAGAACGCGGCGGACAGCATTCGCACGTACCACCCCACGCTCATCCCCGGCCTGTTGCAGACCACGGACTACATGACCGCGTTCTTCCGCGCCTCCCCTCCGTCCACGCCCCGCGCACGCAACGTAGACCTCCGCACGGCCCGACAGGAACGCGTCTTCTCGGAGGACGGCCCGGCTGTGAACGTGATCGTCGACGAGTCCGCACTGCGGCGCCTGGTGGGTGGCACCGGCACCATGCGCGGGCAGCTGACACACATCAAACAGCTTGCCGCCGAAGGGAAGATCGGGTTGCGGGTGCTGCCCCTGAGCGCGGGCGCCCACGCGAGCCTGGAGGACAGCTTCCTGCTCCTCGGTTTCCACGACGACGAGGACGTGCTGTACGTGGCCGGACCGGGCGGTGTGCTCACCAACCGGGACAACCGCGAGATGGTCGCGCACTACCAGGAGTGCTTCGAGGATCTGACCGACAAGGCATTGAACCCCGAAGCCTCAGCCGCGTTCATCGACGATCTACTCGACCAAATGAACCGTTCCTGAGCATTGCGGACCAAGCACCGACGGGGGCACAGGCCATGGCGAACGTGAAACGGAGGCGCAAGGACCGGCAGTCCGGTCCGAGCAACGGCCGACCACCCACCACGACGGCCGGTCGGGAACGTCCAAGTCCCCCGCACGACCCGTCGGTGCTCGGCTCTCTCACGGCCCAGGGCATCACCAGTGACGACGCCTGTTCACGGCTGCGACGTCTGCGCGAGGGTGACGCGGACAACGCCATACGGCGCAGAAGGGCACACACGAATGACCTGATAAGGGTGCTGCGCAACCTGACAGCGCTGGCCGTGTTCTCCTCGGCGACGCTGACCCTGGTGGCTTACGCGGGCATCCGGATGGGCATTCCGCCCGAGGCGTGCGTGGGCGGCAGTTTCAGTGCGGCCATCCTTCTCGTCAGGACTTTCGCGAAGGCGTTTGAATCGGTACGGCCCTCCCTGCCGGACGCGCCAAGAGACCCACCGTCCACCGATGAGCAGTAGCCGGTGCCCGTGCCCACCACCAGCCGGCCCCCGCGGCCGTCAGCACGAGGACCAGCGCCCACACCGCAAGACGTACCACCGCGGTCCCGCCGACCAACGACGCTCCCGCCCCCGCCGCCGCGGCGATCAGGCCGGTCACCACGCAGTATCTCGCCAGTTCTCCACGGCCGGTCTTCGGATGCCCGGCGGTATCGGCTGGATCACAACTGTTCATCGCTGCCTCCGGCAGGCTCTCCCCTGCCGAAATACGCTAGCGCGACTCTCCATGTCGGCAAGGAGAACCGCAGCACATCGCGTTCTGGGCGCTTGGAGTCACGAACCCGGATCTCGGCCGGGAGGTTCGCGACTTCGCAGCATTCAGTGTTCGCACCGCTGTAACTGCTCTTCTGCCACGCAATCTGGCCATTCCTCGCAGCCAACACCGCCTCCTCCTGAGGGCCTGCCACCTGCACGTACTCGCGAACGGCCCACAGGCCAGAGGTAGGCCACAGTCCGGGCAGGAGAAATCCCCCGAGGGCCCGCCGCGCGCACTGAGGTTCTACCCATCGCTCCCGCCGCTCAACAGGTTCATGTAACGCGCCCAGGACTTTTCGCCACTTGCCAGTTCGAACAGCCGTGGTGCACAGGGGACTTGAATCAACCCCGGTCGTCATCTGCGAGACCGGCACACCGTGGTCGCCTTCGCCGGTGGCAGACCGGCCCGCGACTCCGTGCCCGATGCTCAACTCATGGACGAACAGCCGAAGTTGGACGAGTTCCTGAAGACGCGCCGTTCGGACCTGTACGACGCAGACTGGGCGAGGAAGGCCCGGGACGTGGTGGGAAGCCGCGGCTCGCCGCCGGGCGGCATCCGGATGATCCCCTGCTGGCCGCACTCATCGGCGAACTGGCCATGAAGAGCGCGGAGTTCACCGCGATGTGGTCCGAGCACCGGGTGCGGGAGTGGGACCTCGCCACCTACCGCATGCACCATCCGATCGTCGGCCGCGTGCGGCTCAACCTCCAGACCCTCAACGTTCCGCAGGAGGAGGGGCAGCGCATCGTCGTGGCGACCGCCGACTCCGGTACGGCGTCGGAGGCGGCGCTGCGACTTCTCGCACAGGTGGCCGCCGAGACCGAACACCGAAGAACGGAACCCATCGACGTCGCCGAACTCACGCGGTGCTGATCGCCGCGAAGAACCGTTCCAGGCGCGGTTCCCCCGAGTTGTCGAAGACCGTCGCGGGCGGACCCTGGACGACGACGCGGCCCTGGTCCATGAAGACCACCCAGTCCGCGACCTCCCGTGCGAAGCGCATCTCGTGGGTGACGACGACCATCGTCGTGCCGTCGGCGGCGAGTTCGCTCATCACCGAGAGGACCTCGCCGACGAGTTCGGGGTCGAGGGCCGAGGTCGGTTCGTCGAAGAGGAGGACGCTGGGGTCCATCGCCAACGCCCGGGCGATGGCGACCCGTTGCTGCTGACCCCCGGAGAGCTGGTGCGGGTACTTGTGCGCGTGGGCGTCCATGCCGACCTTGCGGAGCAGCTCCCGCGCCCGGCCTTCGGCGGCCGACCGGCCCTCGTACAGCCGCTGTTGGAGTGGGGCGAGGGTGATGTTCTGGAGGGCTGTCCGGTGCGGGAAGAGGTTGAAGCGCTGGAAGACCATGCCCACGCGGCGGCGCTGGGCGGCGAGTTCGCGGTCCCGGCCGCCCATTGGGCGGCCGTCGATCTCCACGTTGCCGGCGTCGGGCTGTTCGAGGTGGTTGAGGGTGCGGACGAGGGTCGTCTTGCCCGAGCCGGAAGGGCCGATGACGGCCACCACCTCGCCGCGGTGCACATCGAGGTCCACGCCGTTCAGGACGGACACCGCGCCGAACGACTTCCGCAGGCCCCGGGCGCGCACGACCGCCTCGCCCTCGTGCGGGGTGCGGGGGCGGGTCCGCCTCGGTGCGGCCAGGACCTCGCTGCCCTCGGGGACGTGGCCAACTGCCGCTTTCGTACGGCGTTTTCGCACGTCGAGGCGGCGTTCGAGCAGGGCCCTGAGGCGGTCGAAGAGGGTGACCAGGAGGACGTAGTAGACCGCTACGGCCAGCAGGGTCTCCAGGACCAGGAAGTTCTGGGTGTAGAGGCGTTGGCCGACCAGCAGGAGTTCGGCGAGCGAGATGGAGCTGACGAGGGAGGTGAGTTTGAGGATGCTGATGAACTCGTTGCCCAGCGCGGGGAGCGCGACGCGGAACGCCTGCGGTACCACCACATGGCGTTGGACTCCCGCGTAGGGGATGCCCAGTGCCTGTGCCGCCTCGCCCTGGTCCTTGCCCACGGCGAGCAGGCCGCCGCGGTGGATCTCCGCGATGTACGCGGTCTCGCTGAGCACGAGTGCGACCAGGCCGGCGGCGAAGGGGCTGGAGAGCAGGGGCCTCAAGTCGGGGAAGAGTTGCGGGGAGTTGTAGACGAAGATCAGCAGGACCAGCAGCGGCAGGCTGCGGAAGAACCAGACGTATCCGGCGGCGAGCAGGCGTAGCGGACGTAGGCGGGACTGCTGGGCGAGGGCCACCAGGAGGCCCAGTGCCGTGGAGATCACCCAGGCGGAGACGGCCAGTTCGACGACGAGCAGGGCCGCCCGCCACAGGTCGGCGTCCGCGAACAGACCGAACGTGTAACTCCAGTCGAAGCTGCCCATCGTCCGTCAACTCCCCTGAGCCTGGCCGAGGTTGTACTTCTTCAGCAGCTCGGCGTAGGTGCCGTTCTTCTTGAGTTCGGCCAGTGCTGTGGTGAGGGTCTTCTTCAGGGCGGTGTCGCCGCGCTTGACCGCCAGTCCGGACTGGACCGGGTAGATCAGGGACTTGGAGGAGATGGTGAGCCGGCCGTTCGTCTTGTCGGCGGCCGCCTTCGCCACGGCACCGTCGGTGACCTGGGCGTCGACCTGGCCGGACAGCAGCGCCTGAGTGCCTTCGGGATCGGTGCCGAACTCCCTTACGTCCACGGCCTTTTCACCCTTGGCCTTGCACTGGGTGCTCGCCTCGCCGCGCAGCTTCTCGACGATCTGGCCGCCCTTGATCACCGCGACGGACTTCCCGCACAGGTCGGTGACCACGGTCGGCCGGTAGCCGCCCGAGCTCTGCACCACGATCGAGTTGCCGGTGGTGAAGTACGGGATGAAGTCGACCTGCTTCTTGCGCGCGTCCGTGATGTACAGGTCGGACGCGATCACGTCGAAGTGACCGGTCCCGAGCCCGGCGATGAGCTGCTCGAAGCGGGTGTCGACGAACGTGGACTTCAGCCCCGACGCCTTCGCCAGGGCGCGCGAGATGTCCGGGTCGAAGCCCGCCGGGGTCTTGCCGTCGAGATAGGCGTACGGCGGATAGGTCAGGTCCGATCCCACGGTCAGGGTGCCGGCGGTCATCGTGCCCGAACCGGCCGAGGAAGAGCCGCTCGAACAGCCGCACAGGGCGAGGAGCAAGCCGGCGGTGATGGAGCGGAGGAGGGTCACGCGCATGAGGGGGCCTCTCGACCGGGAGACTGAGACTGACAGCGAAACTGTTGAACAATCTGGCTGCTGATGATGGTGACGGGTGGGTGTTTCAGTCAAGTAAAAGGTCGGAATTTCCTGGATGCCGCACATGCGGCACGCTCCTGTTTTGTTCAACAGATCGTGCGCTAGGGTGGGGGCATGTCGACTCTGAACGGCGCGGCGGCAGCCGCCGGACGGCCTGTCCTGGTGACCGATGTGCTGCGTGAACGCATCGTCGAGGGTGAGCTGCCGCCCGGCACCCCGCTGCGGGACGTGGCGCTCTCCGCCGAGCTGGGGGTGTCCCGCAACACCCTGCGGGAGGCCCTGCGCACCCTGCACGACGAGGGCCTTGTGGTGCAGCAGCTGCACAAGGGCACGGCGGTGAAGACCCTGGCCGCCGAGGACGTCACGGACATCTACCTCGCCCGCCGCACGCTCGAACTCAGCGCCGTCGACGCGAGCCCGCTCGCCCCGGAACCGCTGCTCGACGCGATGGAGGCCAAGGTCGCCGCGGCCGAACTCGCCGTGGACGCCGAGGCGTGGGACAAGGTCGGCACCGCGTCCCTGCGTTTCCACCAGTCGCTGGTGGCCCTACTGGGCAGCGCCCGCCTCGACGGCTTCTTCCGGGTGACGATCGCCCAACTCCGTCTGGCCTTCGCGGTGATGGCGGACCAGGGCGCCTTCCAGGCACCGTGGGTCGCCCGTGACCGCGAGATCTGCGACCTGATCCGCGGCGGCCGGCGCATGGACGCCACGGCCGCGCTGCGGCTCTACCTCGACGAATCCGAGCGGATGGTGCTGGATGCCGTACGCGCCAGCTCCCGTACGACCCCTACGACCCGTACTCGGACGGCCCGTACGCCTTCTACGACCCGTACGACCCCTACGACCACGGCAGCGAAAGGCAAGCGATGACCTCCCGCACAGCGCCCCCCGCGCCCCCCGCGCCCGCCCCGTCCAAGGCGGCGGCCGCCTACCAGGCCACCCAGGGCGGCGCCCTCGACGTCGACCGTGCCTTCTACGACCGTTTCGCCGGGGTGCGCCACGAACTCGTGGACTCCTTCGAGATACCGATCCGCTCCGGCCGCGCCTGGACCGTCCCCGAGGGGCACCTGTGCCGGATCGTCACCGTCGAGGGCCCCCAGGTCGGCGACCTCAACGTGTGGAACCTGCACGACCCGCGCGAGCGCATGTGGGCCGCCCGCACCCGCCAGTTGCAGCGCGCGCACATCTCCACGTACGACCGGATCTGGTCCACCCTGCCGTTCCTGCGCCCCCTGCTGACAGTCACCGACGACACCCTCGCGGACTACGGCGTGGACGGCGACGGCGGACGCGTGCACGATCTGCTGGGCACCCGTTGCGACCCGTACGTCAACCGTATGCTCACCGGCGAGGACTTCGACTTCCACTGTCACTCGAACCTGGTCCGGGCCGTACTGCCGTACGGGCTCACGGAGTTCGACGTGCACGACGTGCTCAACGTCTTCCAGTGCACCGGCCTCAACGACGACGACCAGTACTTCATGAAGGACTGCCCGGCGCGCGTGGGCGACCACTTCGAGTTCTTCGCCGAGACCGATCTGCTGTGCGCGCTGTCCACCTGCCCCGGCGGCGATCTCTCCGTCCCGCTCTGGGGTCCGGACGCCCGCGATCCGTTGGACGTCTGCCGTCCGCTGGGTGTCGAGGTGTACCGGCCCGATCCCGCGCTGCTGGAGGGCTGGAGCTCGCCGGGGAGGGCCGCGTACCGCAATCTCCATGGCATGCGGCGGCCCGATTTCGTCGAAGCCGCCGGCTGAGGCCGGGCGCTACTTCCGTGCTGTGGCGCAGAGTTCCGTGTCGATCAGCGCGTTCTGCGCCATCTCCGTGGACAGATCGGGCGCGCCGTCGCCCGTCGCCTCCAGGACCACGGTCCGGCGGCCGTCCGCGCTGACTCCGTCGCGGGTGGTGTAGCCCATCAGGTCGCCGGCGTGGCTGTAGTAGACGCCGCCGCAGGTCAGGGGGATCTCCATCAGGCCGAGGCCGTAACGGGCGCCGGGCCAGACGGGGTCGAGGGAGGCGGCTCGTACCGTCGTCTTCATCTCGGCGAGTTGGGCCGGGTGCAGGAGCTTGCCGCCCAGGAGGGCCGAGAAGAAGCGGGTGAGGTCGCCGGTCGTGCTGATCATCGCGCCGGCCGAACCGGCGGCCGTCGGGTTGAGTTCGGTGACGTCGATGGTCGGGCCGCTGTCGCCGAAGTCCGAGTAGCCGTGCAGGTGTTGGCCGGGGATACGGGCCGAGGTGCCGGGCGCGGAGGTGTCGCGCAGGCCCAGCGGGCGGATGACGCGCCGGGTCACCTCCTGCTGCCAGGTGTGGCCGGTGGCCTTCTGGATGATCATTCCGGCGAGGATGTAGTTGGTGTTGGAGTACTCCCACTGGGTGCCCGGCGCGAAGTCCGGGGCGTGCCGCATCGCGATGCCGACCAGCTGCTGTGGGGTCCAGGTGGTGTAGCGGTCCGCCTCGAAGTCCGCCACCGAGCTGATCGCGGGGAAGTCGGCGGTGTAGTTGAACAGTCCGCTGGTGTGGTTCAGCAACTGCCTTACGGTGATGGCGTTTCCGTCGTTCCCGTTCCCGGACACCGTGCCGGGCAGCCAGTGTTCGACCGTGTCGTCCAGCGACACCCGTCCCTCGCCGACCAGTTGGAGCATCACCGTCGACACGAATGCTTTGGTGCTGCTCGCGATCCGGAACTTGTCGGTGACGCGGGCCGCCCGGCCCGTGGTCGTGTCCGACACCCCGGTGGTGGCGTAGCGCCGTCCGTCCGGGCCCGTCGACTGGGCCACGACGGCGACGGTTCCCGTCTTCTCGATCGCGTCCACACTCTGCTGGAGCGTGCTGCGGCGGGACTCCGTGGCGCTCGCCATGGGCGTCGCGAGGCCGAGTCCCACGGCGGCCAGTGCGGCTGCGACGGTGAGCTGACGGAACGTCATCATGGGTTGTCTCCCTGGGAGTTGGTGGTCGCTCGCACCGGCTTGCGGTGTGTTCACCAACCTAGGGAGACGGCACTCAGTGATCGATCCAGCCCGCTGGCCGGTCCGCCGTACAGCCAGCTGTACCAAGGGCCGGGGGACAACCTCAGCCCAGCCGCCGTAGATCCTCCAGGTAGCGCAGGACCGCCGCGACCCGGCGGTCCACCTGGTCGGTCGGGGACAGGTCGAGCTTGGCGAAGATGCTGCGGATGTGTTTGTGGACGGCGCCGTCGGTGACGACGAGTTTCTCGGCGATGGCGGAGTTGCCCAAGCCCTCGGCCATCAGGGCGAGTACGTCGCGTTCGCGGGGGCTGAGCCGTTCCAGGCGGGTGTCCTGGCGGGAGCGGGTGAAGAGTTGGGCGACGACCTCCGGGTCGATGGCGGTGCCGCCCGCCGCCACCCGGTGCAGGGCGTCGAGGAACTCCTCGACCCGGCCCACCCGTTCCTTGAGCAGATAGCCGAGACCGCTCACCCCGCCCCCGAGCAGCTCGGTCGCGAAGCTCTGCTCCACGTATGCCGACAGCACCAGCACCGCCAGGTCGGGGCGCCGGCGTCGGGCCTCGACCGCGGCGACGATCCCCTCGTCGGTGTGGGTCGGCGGCATCCGTACGTCGAGGATGGCGACGTCCGGCTTGTGGACGTCGATGGCGTCCAGGGCCTCGTCGGGGTTGCCGGCGGTGGCCACCACGTCCAGCCCCTCGGCGCGCAGCAGCAGGGCGAGGCCCTCGCGCAGCAACGCGTCGTCCTCGGCGATCACGATCCGCATGTCAGGCCTCACGTCGTCTCACGTCCCACGCTCACAGTTCAGGCTCCACAGCTCAAGTTCCACTGCTCAAGTCCCGCATCGCGGGCTCTCTTTGCTCGTCACGATCCCCAACTCACCGGCCACAGGGGAGATCCACGGTCAGGACGGTCGGTCCGCCGGGCGGGCTGGTCAGGGTGAGGTCGCCGTCGTGGGCCGCGATCCGGCGGCGGATGCCGGTGAGCCCGGAGCCGCCGTCCGCGTCGGCACCACCCTGGCCGTCGTCCTCCACGGACAGCACCAGCCGCCCGCCGCTGCCGCGTGCCGTGATCGTGGCGTGCCGGGCCCCGCTGTGCTTGGCGATGTTGGTCAGGGCCTCGGCGACGACGAAGTAGGCGGTCGCCTCGACGGAGGCCGCGCAGCGCTCGGGGACGTCCACGTCGATCCGGCACGGCACCGCGCAGTCCGCCGCGAGACCGGAGAGCGCGCCCGCGAGCCCCCGGTCGGCCAGCACCGGCGGCAGGATGCCGCGCGCGACCGTCCGCAGCTCGGCCAACGCCGTCTCGGCGGCGGACTGGGCGCGTTCGAGGAGTTCGTCGGCACCGGCCGGGTCGCGGGCCACCATGCGGCGGGCCGCGCCGAGCAACACGGCGACGGAGACGAGCCGGTTCTGCGCGCCGTCGTGCAACGAGCGCTCGATACGCCGGAGTTCGGTGGCGTGGGCGTCGAGCGCGGCGGCTCGGGTGGCGGTCAACTCCGCGACGCGCAGGGAGAGATCGACGTCTGGACCGGCCGCGAGGAGCCGTCGTCCGGGGCCCGACTGGAGCCGGGCCATGCCGGGTGTCAGTCCCAGGATGATGGCGATCCAGCCCACGCCCAGCAGCGCCACGGCGAGGGCGTCCGGCCAGGTCTGCGCGTTGCCGATGCCCAGGGACGTGGCCGTCGTGTTCTCCGGCATGAACGTCCAGTACAGCGGGAACGCGGTGTCCCGTACGGCGGTGATCGGCAGCAGGACGCCGAGCAGCCCGAGCAGCAGCCCCAGGGTGGAGTGCCGTACCAGCCACCGGAGTTCGCGGTGGGTGGTGGCGTCGACGAGGGCGAGCCGCAGCCGGGTGGGCGGGGGCTGCGGGGCGACCACCTCGGGGCCCCGGCGGGCGAGCCGGGCGCGTTCCCGGCCGGCCAGGGCGTGCAGAGCGCGCAGCGGAGTCGGTGCCATCAGCAGCCCCACCCCGACGACGCTCGTCACGGCGGTGACCGCCAGCCAGAGCAGCAACAGCGCTGCGAGGACAGCCGTGTTGAGGCCGGAGGCGAGCTGGGCGACGGCTCGGCCCGCGGCGCTCAGGGTCCGTAGCGCGATGTCCTTGAAGCTCTCGCGTTGGACGGCCGCCGCACCGCCCGCCTCGCTCGCGCTCGTTGTCATGCGAACGACCCTATGCCGTACGGGAGTTCTCCGTGAGCGGAGAAAGAGGGGAGTACAGCCTGCTGTACCCCGAACCGGGCGGGCTGCGGGATCGGCCGCGAGGGGTGCCGATCCATAGCGTCGGTGACGACAGCAGGAACGGCACCAGACCCACCTGACCTCGGGAGACACCCCATGCCGCAGCCGACGACCCATCCGACGACCCATCCGATGACCGAGCCGACGGCCACCGATCCCGACCGCCTCAGCCCCGGGGACATCGCCCGCACCCTGCTCTGGATCGTGGTGGTGGCCAGCGCGCTCACCAACATGGCGGCCTCCTTCGGCGGCGCCGACACCTGGGTGCACCTGGTGTGCGGCGCGGTCACCGTCCTGTGCGCGGGCACCCTCGTCGTACGCAACCTGCGGGGCCGGCGATGAACACCACGGCCACCACAGCCACGGCCACGACCACCGCCGCTATCTCCCTGGAGGGCGTCAGCAAGGCCTATCCCGGAGGCGTACGCGCCCTGGACGACGTGTCGTTGACCGTGGAACGCGGCACCTTCCTCGCCGTGATGGGCCCCTCGGGCTCCGGCAAGAGCACGCTGATGCACTGTGCCGCCGGGCTCGACTCCCCGACGTCGGGCAGTGTCCGTATCGACGGGCACGAGATCGCCGGGCTGAACGAGACCAAGCGCACCCAACTGCGGCGCGAGCGCGTCGGGTTCGTGTTCCAGGCGTACAACCTGATCCCCTCCCTCTCCATCGAGGACAACATCACCCTGCCGCTCCGACTGGCGGGCCGTAAGGCGGACCGCGACTGGCTGCGCACGCTGGTGGAGCGCGTCGGCCTGGCCGACCGGCTGTCCCACCGCCCGGCCGAGCTCTCCGGCGGACAGCAGCAACGGGCCGCCGTCGTAAGGGCGTTGGTGGCCCGCCCGGCGGTCGTGTTCGCCGACGAACCGACCGGCGCGCTCGACCTGCGCAGCGCCCACGAGGTCCTGGACCTCCTCCGCGACCTCGTGAACGACCTGCGCCAGACCGTCGTGATGGTCACCCACGACCCGGCCGCCGCCGCCCGCGCGCACCACGTGCTGGTGATGGCCGACGGCCGCGTGGTCGACGCCCTCAAGGCCCCGACCGCCGAAGAACTCGCCGCCCGTCTCGTCGAGTTGGGGAGGGCCTGAGCCATGTTCCGACTCGCGATACAGATGGTCGGTCACCGCGTCACCGCGCTGATCGCCGTTGCCTGCGCGGTCCTCGGTGGCGCGGCCCTCATCACCGCCACCGGCGTTCTCGCCGAGTCCGGCCTCCGTTCTCACCTTCCCGCCGGGCGCCTCGCCGGAGCCTCCGTCGTGGTCGCGGCCGACCAGGAGTTCCACCCGGCCGGTGACCTCGCGCTCGCCCTCCCGGAACGGCGTCGCATTCCGGCCCAACTGGTCGGTGAACTGGGCCAGTTGCCGGGCGTTACCGCGTCGGTCGGCGACATCAGCTTCCCGGCCGCTCTCGTCGACGCGCGCGGTCGGGTCGTAGCGTCGTCGTCCGGAGATCCTCAGGTGTCGGGGCACGGTTGGTCCTCGACGAAGCTGCTGGCCGACACGCATGTCGAGGGCAGCGCGCCGACCGGTTCCGGTGAGGTCGCCGTGGACAGTGCGACCGCCGCCGCTGCCGGTATCAAGCCGGGTGACCGCGTCCAGGTCGTCGTCAACTCCCGTCCCGCGAGCGGCTATCGCGTATCAGCGGTCGTCAATACCCCGGGCGCCGGTGTCTACTTCGCCGACAAGACGGCCGTAGGAATGTCAGGTCTGGCCGGTCGTGCGGACCGTGTTGATCTGGTCGGTCTGCGCACCACGCCCGGTGCCGAGGCACGGGTCGCCGCCGAGGTCCGTACGAAGCTGAAGGGCACCGGGCTGCTGACCCTCACCGGCGCCGAGCGGGGCGACACGGCCGCGCCCGGGGCCGGGGCTTCGCGTTCGCTGCTGGTGCTGCTCGCCGGGTCGCTCTCCGGGATCGTTCTGCTGATCACCGGGTTTGTGATGGCGAGTGCGCTGGCCGTGGCGATCGGGGGGCAGCGGCGGGACCTGGCGTTGATGCGGGCCGTCGGCGCAACTCCGCAGCAGATTCGGCGGTTGGCCGCCGCGCAGTCCACCGTCGTGGCCGCCGTCGCCGTGGCGCCCGGGGTGGGGCTCGGCTATCTGCTGGCCGGACAGTTCCGCGGACTGCTCGCGGACCGGGGCGTCATACCGGCCGAACTGCCCCTGACCTTGGGCCCGTTGCCCGCGCTCGCGGCCGTCGTGCTGATGCTCCTCGCCGTTCAGGTGTCGGCCCGCTGCTCGGCGTGGCGCACCTCGCGGATGCCGGCCACCGAGGCGGTCGCCGAGTCGCGCAGCGAGCCGCGTGATCCGTCGCGGGCCCGGACCCGTATCGGCGTGGCCGTGATGGTCGTAGCGACTGCCATGTCGGCCCTGCCGCTCTTCTCCCGCACGGTCATCGGCGCTACGGCCACCTCCCTCGCCGGCATCATCGGGGCGATCGGCCTGGCCTTGACGGGCCCTGCGCTGGTGCGGGGCATCGGCGGTGCGGCGGCACGAGCGACGAGGTCGGGGGCTTCCGCGCCTACCTGGCTGGCGATGGCCAACCTGCGTGCCTACGCCCTGCGCAACGCGGGGATCGTGTCCACGCTGGCCATGGCGGTCGTGTTCGTGCTGACGTACACCTTCACCCAGACGACCGTACTGGCCGCCACCGCCCAGGACACCAGCACCGGGACGCTGGCCCAACTACGGCTGAGCGCACCCGCGTTGGGCGGGCTTCCTGCCGACACCCTCGCCGCCGTACGGAAGACGGCCGGAGTGAAGGCCGCCGCGTCCGTCGGGACGACCACCGTGGTGTGGGAGTACCAGCAGTTCGGTGACCCGGTGGCCGAGTCGGGTTCGGCGACGATCCTCACGCCGGACGCGGCGGGCGTTCTCGACCTCGACGTGCGGGACGGCAGTCCAAGTCGGTTGTCCGGTGCGACAGTTGCTGTCAGCAGTGATGTCGCGCGGACGCGTTCCGCGACGGTGGGGCACACGGTGGATCTGGTCCTCGGGGACGGAACTCGCGTCGCCGCCAAGGTCGTTGCCGTGTACGGGCGGGGGCTCGGCTTCGGCACGGTGGTGCTGTCGCACGATCTGGCCGCCGGGCACACGACCACGGCCCTCGACCAGTCCCTCCTGATCCGTACGGACGGTTCGGCGAAGGCGCGGCAGAACCTCACGGCTCTCGCCGCAGCCCGTCCCGGACTGACCCTCGGGCCTGCCAACTCCCCTTCCACCGGCGGACTTGAGGACGCACCGCCCGAGGTCTGGATCAACCTCGCCACCATCATCGTGCTGCTCGTCTATCTGCTGCTCAGCATCGCCAACAAGCTGGTCGCGGCGACCGCTCAGCGCAGGGTGGAGTTGGGTGCGCTGCGGCTCAACGGCACAACTCCCCGCCAGATCCGGGCGATGATGCGCCGCGAGGCCGCGGTGACCGCCGCCACCGCACTCACCACGGCACTGCTGCTCTCCGCGATCCCGCTGGCGTTGTTGGGGCAGGGCTTCCTCGGTCGTCCCTGGCCGGCGGGGCCGGTGTGGCTGCTGCCCGGGCTTGCGCTGATGGTCACCGTCACGGCGTTCCTGACCATCGAGCTGCCGACGCGGCAGGCGCTGCGGACTCCGCCCGCCGACGCGATTCGCGCTCAGTGAGCGGGAGTTGGGGCTATCGCAGGGCGCTGGCCCGCCGGTGGGCCGGGATGTCCAGCCACCAGGCCGCGGCCGTGCGGGCCACCGGGAGGAAGTCGGGGCCCGTCAGGATCGAGGTGAGCAGGTCGTCGCGCGAGGCCATGCCGAGCGCGTAGACCAGGCTCTCCAGCGTGGCCGCGGTCACCGGGTCCCGGTCGGTCAGCCACGCGGCGTGGTGGTGGGCGACGGCACCCCGCAGGAAGTCGCCCGTGGAGCGGTCGGCGGCGACATGGCCGAGGCCCCGCACCGCGGCGTACGCGGTGGGTCGCGGCACGCTCGACAGGACCGCCAGCCGCTGGAGCAGCCCCCGGTGACGGTGGTCGCCGAGGACGCGCAGCGCCTCCAGCAGCACCACCGCGAGTTCCTCGTGCCGGACGGCCAGGGGGCGGACCAGTTCCGCGGCGAGCGCGTCGGCCAGCACCGGGCGGTACGGGGTGGCCGCGAGCAGGAACGCGGCGTAGAGCCGGATGTCGAAGAGCGGACTGGCCAGCGCCTCGGCGACCAGCACGGCCGGTACGGCGGGGTCGCCCACCCGGTCGGGTTCGACCGTGCCCAGCCGCGCGGTCACCCGGTGGACCGCCGCCGCCACGAGGGCACGGGCATCCGGGTCGGCCCTGTCTCCCTCCCCGTGCCGCCGTGTCGTACCGCGGCGGCCCAGCACGGCGCGGGCGTACTCGGGGTGCACCGCGGACAGATGGCCGCGCAGCGGCTCGATCTGATCGCCGAACGGGCCGGTACCGGCGGAGTCCCGCACCGCCCGGACCAGCGTCCTCAGCTGGCCCTCGTCGAAGTGCCGGTAGCGCACCTTGCGGAAGCACGCCATGACCGCGCCGCGATGTGCCAACGGCCCGCTGGGCGCGGTGAGTTCGCTCAGCACCAGGTCGGCCGCGTCGGGGTGAGCACAGTTGTCCAGGGCGCACACGATCTCCGTGGCCGTGAGCCGGGCCCGTCCGGCGGCCATCCCGCCGCACACGGCGATGACCGTACGGCCGCCCCGCCGGTGGTTGAGCAGCCGGTTGAGCGACTCGAAGCGGAGCATCCACGGCAGGTCGTCGGCGATCACCATCTCCTCGACGAGCCGTTCGGCGAGCACGGACCAGGTGCCCGACGGCATCAGCACCGCGTCGGGACACGCGCACAGGCCGTCCGTCAGCTGGTCCCAGTCGTCACCGGTCATCACATCGCCGGACACCGCCTGCTCCAGCAGATCCTCCAGCGGCCTCGTGGCGGGGCCCGCCGGGTCGACGTCCAGGACGGGACCCGGTGCCCAGTATCGCCACACCGTGCGCGCGGTGGCGGTGAGCGTGTTGCGGGGAAGGGCGAGCAACTCCTCGTAGCGGCGAACCGCCCGCCAGGGAACGGGAGTTCGGCCCGTCTCCCAGCGCGAGACGGTACTGGTGCTCACCTCGCGGTCGTACATCCCGCCGTGGAAAGCCGCCGCGAAGGCCGGTAACGACCTCAGCGGTCTCTCCTCCGCCAGCAGGCGGTTGACCCGTAACAGCCAGGCGACGCGGGCCCGTCGTCCCAGTGCGGCACCCGCGTCGACCGCCGCATGTGCGTCCATGCGGCCAGTCTGGCAGGAGCCGGACAGTACCGGGGCAAGGTCGGCAAATGTCACCGCCATACCCCAATTCCGGTATCCCGAAGGCCTCTCTTGCACCGCCCTGCGAGCTGTGCAACGCACCGGGGCACGGCACCGCCCGCGCGGTACCAACTAGGAACCGGCCCGTGTGGACGGGTACTTGGGCAAGCAGCAGGGGGAGAACGATGGCGATGGTGCTGGCGCTCGGGCATGTGCTCGGGCTGGCGATCGCGCTGTGGACCTTCAACGCGCGGGCGGGGGGCTCGTTCTGGTACGGCGTCTCGCCGGGGCTGATGCTCATCAGCCCGGAGTGGTTCCTGACCAGCATGGTCAAGGCGATCGGCTGGGAGATCACGCTCGCCGTATGGCTGTTCAGAGGGCAGCCCTCCTCGCCGTGGGGCGTACGGCCCGGCAGCCGTTCGGGCCGGATCAGCCGGCTCACCGTCACCGAACGCGCCGCCCGCGACCGGGAGATGAGGGCCGCCTAGCGCGGCCGGGTCCTCGGGGCGTGAGGCGGCGGCCTGCACACAGGCGGCCACTTCGGCAGGACATCCACAAAGACATCCATCCAGTACGGGAACGGAGGCCGGCGTGCGCTACACCGGCGACAAGGACACCTACTGCGCCGACCGCGGCTGCGGCAAGAAGGTACGGGCGATCCGCTGCCCCCAGTGCAAGGGAAAGGTCGGTTCCTGGACGACGTGCCGGCGGTGCGGCAACTCCGGCTACGTCTGCCAGAACTCCACGAACGAGCACCACGCCAAGGTCGGCTGAGACGAGGCCCCGGCCGCGGCCGGGGTGCGAACGGAAGGAGGGGGAGCCGATGGAGATCCTGCGCGGACTCCTGGCGCCCAGGCGGCTGCCACCCAGCAAGGACGGTTACCAGGCGCCCCCGGGCGCCCTGGCCGGCGGCTGGGAGTGCGACGACCCGGACTGCGGGGGGAGCGGGTACTTCACCGATCCCCGCCCGAGCATCCCGCGCCGCTGCGGCGAGTGCGGGAGCGGTACGTATCCCCGGCACGCCTGGCCGTGGCAGCACGGTGAGGAGCGGGCGCGACTCGATGCCCTGCTGGCCGGGGCGGAGCGGGAGAACGACGTGTATCTCGCCCTCCTCGCCCGCTTCCACCTGCTGGAGTGGACGTTCGAGGACCACTTGATGAAGGGCCGTCGGCGGGACGCCCTCGTGACCCTGGAGGAGACCGACGCCAAGCTGCGTGCGGCGATGCGCGAGGACCCGTACTTCACCGAGGGCTCCCACCG
The DNA here is from genome assembly GCF_045162825.1 of Streptomyces prunicolor. Classification (NCBI taxonomy): domain Bacteria; kingdom Bacillati; phylum Actinomycetota; class Actinomycetes; order Kitasatosporales; family Streptomycetaceae; genus Streptomyces; species Streptomyces prunicolor. Next base: position 5,743,533 of record NZ_CP108676.1, read on the forward strand.
CTTCGGCCTCGTCCTCGGCGCGCTGCGCAGCGGCGGCCCGGACATCGCGCTGCGGGTCCTTGAACCCTGGGTGGCGCTGGCCCACGAACAGGGCCCGGGGTACGGCACGGACCTGGAATCGGACAACGCGAGCCGCACCAACTACCGGTCCGTGGTGGGCGCTTGCCTCGACTGGCTGGCGGACGGGCGCACGCGGGGCCATCCGCGCCGGGGCACGGTCGTGTCCTGGACCCTGGACACCGCACGGCTGCCGCATGTGCGGAACTTCCTGACCGCCGACCAGGACAGGAGACTGACCCGCCTCGATCCCGGGTGGCAGTCCGGCCCCTGACGACACGGACGACCGCACGCCGCCGGGGCAACCGGGGCGTGCGGCCACCGGCCCGGGCGACCGCCGGGGTATGCGCGCCGCCCCGCGCACCCCACGTGCGGCCGAACATCGGTCCGAACGAGTGGACTCGCAGGTGTGCGCACCGCAGGCAGACCCCTCACCCGACTCCGGATGGTGCCGTGGCAGCCCCACTCCCGATCCGGAAGAAGCGCCCCCACATGCGACGTACCCCCACCCGACGCCTCCTGGCAGCCGCGCTGCTGGTCGCGTCCGTCCTGGCCGCCCCGGTGATGGCGACCTCCGCCAGCGCCACCGCGGTGGTCCACCCCGCCCCGCACGACCACGACCACTGCTCCTCCGACGGCCTCGGCCGCGGCGTCACCGCCCGCCTCGACAAGGCCATCGCGGACGTCCGGAAGCAGGCCGCCATCCCCGGTGTCGCCGTCGGGCTGTGGATGCCGGGCAAGGGGTGTTACGTCCGGGCGACCGGCGTCGCCGACAAGGTCACGCGGCAGCCGATGAGCACCGACTTCTACTCGCGGATCGGCAGCGAGACCAAGACCTTCACGGTCACCGCGCTGCTCCAGCTCGTCGACGAGCGGCGGATCGGGCTCGACGACCCGATCTCGCGCTACGTCCACGGCGTGCCGAACGGCCGTCACATCACCCTGCGCCACCTGGCCGAGATGCGCAGCGGGCTGTTCCCGTACAGCGCCGACGCCGATTTCGCGCACGACCTGCTGAGCGACCCGACCCGCTCGTTCACCCCGCAGGAGCTGCTCGCGTACGGCTACAAGCACCGCAACACCGCAGCGCCGGGCAAGGTGTTCGTCTACAACAACAGCAACCTGGTCCTCCTCGGCCTGGTGATCGAGAAGGTCACCGGCCACCACGTCGCCGACGTCATCAACCGGCGGGTGCTGCGCCCGGCCCACCTGGACCAGACGCTGTTCCCCGACGGCCCGAACGTCCGTGAGTTCCCCGAGCCGCACGCGCACGGCTACACCAACCAGACGCTGACCGGCGCGGTCGCCGACTCCACCGACTGGAACCCGAGCTGGGCCTGGTCGGCCGGCGCGATGATCTCGACCCTGCACGATCTGCGCAGCTGGGCGAAGACCGTCGCCACCGGGGAACTGCTCAGCCCCGAGACCCAGAAGCAGCGCCTGAAGACGCTGCCGACCGGATTCCCCGGCCTCACCTACGGCCTCGGCATCTTCGAGACCGGCGGCTGGATCGGGCACAACGGCTCCATCCCGGGCTACGAGTCCGTGACCGTGTACCTCCCCGCCCTCAAGGCGACCCTGGTCGTGCTGATCAACACCGACATCACCACCGGCGGCCAGGAGCCGTCCACCCTCCTCGCCCGCGCGATCACCCAGATCGCCACGCCCGGTCACGTCTACGACGGCTCGGCCCCCACCCGCTAGAGACGTCCCACCACCCGTTTCGCCCTTCGGCCAATCCGCCGCCCGACCTGATCCGGATTACGCGTGAACCCCTGACCGGCGGGAGGACACGTGACGGAGATGACGATGGAGCGGACAGCGCGGTACGGGCGCCGGACCGCCGTGATCGGTTCCGGGGTGGCGGGGCTGACCGCCGCGTACATCCTGGGCCGGTCCGGTCACGTCACCCTGTACGAGGCCGACGACCGGCTCGGCGGCCACGCGCACACCCATGAACTGACGTCGGCGCACGACGGGCGGGTGCACCGCGTCGATTCCGGTTTCATCGTGCACAACCGGCGCACCTACCCCCGCCTGCTGCGGCTCTTCGACGAACTCGGCGTCCCCACGCAGGAGTCGGAGATGAGCATGTCCGTCCGGTGCGAGGGCTGCGGGCTGGAGTACGCCGGTGCCCGCGGCCCCGCCGGACTCTTCGCCCAGCCCCGCAACCTCCTGCGCCCCCGCTATCTGCGGCTGCTCGCCGAGGTGCCCCTCTTCCACCGCGCGGCCCGGCGCCTGCTGGCACAGGGTGGTCAAGAGGCCCTCACCCTGGGGGAGTTCCTCGACCGGGAGGGCTACTCCGCCTATTTCCGCGCCCACTTCGTCACGCCGATGGTGTCGGCCGTGTGGTCCTGCGATGCGCTCACGGCTCAGCGCTACCCGGCCGCCTATCTGTTCCGCTTCCTGGAGCACCACGGCCTGCTGTCGGTGAGCGGATCACCGGTGTGGCGCACGGTCAGTGGTGGCTCGGGAACGTACGTCGACCGGATCGCCAAGCACATCGGCGAGATCCGGACGTCCACCCCTGTCCGTTCCGTACGACGTCACGCCGACCGCGCGGACATCACCGCCGAGGACGGCAGCACCGAGTCCTACGACGCCGTCGTGATCGCCGTCCACCCGGACCAGGCGCTCCGGCTGCTCGCCGAACCGACCGCGCTGGAGCGGGAGTTGCTGGGCGCGTTCCCGTACTCCCGCAACACCACCCTCCTGCACACCGACACCCGGCTGCTGCCCCGCGCCCCGGGCGCCCGCGCCTCCTGGAACCACCTGATGCCGTCCTGCACGGCCGACTCCGGCCAGGTGCAGGTCACTTACGACATGAACCGGCTCCAACGCCTCGACGCCACCGAGACGTTCGTGGTCACCCTCGGCGCCGAGGACCGCGTCGACCCGGGCCGGGTGCTGGCCCGCATGGTCTACGAACACCCCGTCTACACCCCCGAGTCGGTGGCCGCGCAGCAGCGGCTGCCCGAACTCGCCGGTGACGTCTGCGTGTTCGCGGGCGCGTACCACGGCTGGGGTTTCCATGAGGACGGCTGCCGGTCGGGTGTGGAGGCCGCGGCGGCGCTGGGGGTGCGGTGGTGAACGCCGCGCCCGCGACCGCACCCACCGCCGCCCCGGATCTCGCCGTACCGGCGCTGTACTCCTGCACGATCGCGCACGTGCGGACCGCGCCCCGGCGTTACGCGCTACGGCACCGCACGTACATGTGGCTCATCGACCCCGACAGCCCGCCCCAACTCCCGCCCCCGCTGCGCCCCTTGGCCCGCTTCGACCCCCGCGACCACTTCACCGGCGGCGACCTGCCCTCGATCCGCGCCGGACTGGACGCCTTCCTCGCCGAGCACGGCGTACACCTGGACGGCGGCCGGGTGCTGATGCTCACCCATGCCCGGGTGTTCGGGTACGTCTTCAACCCCCTGACCCTGTACTGGTGTTACGGCCCCGACGGGGAACCTGAACCGGGACCGGAACCGCGCTGCGTGGTCGCCGAGGTGCACAACACCTACGGCGGACGGCACTGCTATCTGCTGCACCCGGACGCCTCCGCCACCGCCCGCGCCGAGAAGAAGCTCTACGTCTCCCCGTTCTTCCCGGTCGACGGCGGCTACCGCATGCGGCTGCCGGCGCCCGGTCCCCAACTCGCCCTGACCGTCCACCTGGAGCGCGAGGGCGGCCGGGCTTTCACCGCGACGGTACGCGGCACCCGGCGCGAGGCGAGCACCGCGCGGCTGCTGCGGCTGGCGCTGCGCCACCCCTGGTCCACCCTCGCCGTGTCGGCCGCGATCCGCTTCCACGGCATCCGCCTCTACCTGCGGGGACTGCCCGTTCAGCCCCGAACCGACGACCACCGCGCCCCGGAGAACGTGACATGACGACAGCAGAACCCCGCACCACCCCCCGCGTGCGTACCGCCGCCGTCGACCCCGCCCACTGGCCCGACATCGCCGCCGTACCGCCCGCCTCCCGCGTCCGTACGGCGCTCACCGCGACCCTCGTCCGACGGGCCCTCGCCCAACTCCCGCTCCGGGCACGGTTCTCCGGTGCCCCGGACGTCGGCAAGGGCGGACCGCTGATCGACGTCCGCGACCCGGCCGCGTTCCACGCCCGCGTCGGCACCCACGGCCTGGTCGGGTTCGGCGAGTCGTACATGGCCGGTGAGTGGGACGCCCCCGACCTGGTGGCCGCCCTGACCGTACTGGCCGGGCACGCGGGCGAGTTGATCCCGGCGCCGTTGCAACGGCTGCGCGCTCTGTGGGCCCTGAGCCACCCGCACGCCGAGCGCAACACACCCGACGGTTCCCGAGCCAACATCAGCCGCCACTACGACCTGTCCAACGACCTCTTCGCCCTCTTCCTCGACGACACCCTCACCTACTCCTCCGCCGTCTTCCGGGGCTTCCCCGCGAGCCAGGATCTCCTCGCGGCGGCCCAACACCGCAAGATCGACCGGCTGTTGGACCTCGCCGACGTGGGCGAGGGCACCCGGCTCCTGGAGATCGGCACCGGCTGGGGCGAACTCGCCCTGCGGGCCGCAGCCCGAGGCGCCCGCGTCACCTCGCTCACCCTCTCCCGCGAACAACGCGACCTGGCGCTGGAGCGGGTGCGCGCGGCCGGTCTCGAAGACCGCGTCTCCATCGAACTGCGCGACTACCGCGAGGCAGTCGGCACGTACGACGCCGTCGTCAGCGTGGAGATGATCGAGGCGGTCGGTGCCGAGTTCTGGCCGGTGTACTTCCGCGCCCTGGACCAACGGCTCGCGCCGGGCGGCCGGTTGGCGCTCCAGGCCATCACCATGCCGCACGAGCGGATGCTCGCCTCCCGGGACACCTTCACCTGGATCCACAAGTACGTCTTCCCCGGCGGCCGCATCCCGTCCACCGAGGCGATCGAGGAGACCGCCCGCGACCACACCGGCCTGCGCCTCGCCCGCCGCGACGCCTTCGGCGCCCACTACGCCGAGACGCTGCGCCTGTGGCGCGAACGGTTCACGGAGCGGGCCGGGGAGGTCGGGGCCCTCGGCTTCGATGAAGTCTTCCACAGGCTGTGGACGTTCTATCTCGCCTACTCCGAGGCGGGGTTCAGGTCCGGCTACCTCGACGTCCAGCAGTACCTGTTCACCAAGCCGAACGCCGCCGAGGGCGTGACCCGGCCGTGAACGGCTTCCCCTGGAGCGCGTTCGCGCTCAACCTCGCCTGGTCCGCCGCCGCGGCCCTCGCGGTCATGCTCGTCACGTTCGCCGTAGCGGTGCGGTTGGGTGTGCACCGGATCGTCGACATCGCGTGGGGTATCGGCTTCACGGCGGTGGCCGGTGTGACCTTCACCGTCTCCGCCGGTGAGGGCGATCCCGTACGACGGCTGCTGGTGACGGCGTTGACGGCGGTCTGGGGGCTGCGGCTGGCGGTGCACATCGCCCGCCGGGGCCGGGGCCATGGCGAAGACCCGCGCTACGAACGGCTGTTGGCCAAGGCTCCCGGCAACCGGAACGCGTACGCCCTGCGCATGGTCTATCTCCTCCAGGGCGCGCTGGTCTGGCTGGTGTCCCTGCCCGTGCAGGCCGCGCAGTACGTGCCGGGTCGGCCTTCGGTGCTCAACTACGTTGCCGGCACGGCGCTGTGGGCGGTCGGCATCGGCTTCGAGGCGGTGGGGGACGCCCAACTGGCCCGTTTCCGCGCCGACTTCGCGAACCGGGGCCGGATCATGGACCGCGGCCTGTGGTCCTGGACCCGGCACCCGAACTACTTCGGCGACTTCTGCGTGTGGTGGGGCCTGTTCCTGCTCACCTGCGACTCCCCGGCGGCGGCCGCCGTGTCCGTCGTATCGCCCCTGGTGATGAGCCTGTTGCTGACCCGGGGCAGCGGAAAACGCCTGCTGGAACGGCACATGGCCGACCGTCCCGGATACGCCGAGTACCGTGCCCGCACCAGCGGTTTCCTCCCGCGCCCGCCGGGACGCGAGTGAGCTAGGAGCACCTCATCGAGCCACAGCACGACAGCATCCGACACGCCGATCAGCACGCTCCGTTGAAGGTGCGCCGACGTCCCGCGCACCCCCGAGCCGCCGTCCTCGTCCTGCACGGCGGCCAGGAGACGAGCGAACGCCCCGCCAGGCCTTGGCAGTTGGCCGCGCTGCGCATGGGCCCGGTCGCACGCGCGGTGATCGCCCAACTCCCGTACCAGGAAGTCCTGGTGGCTCAGGTCCGCTACCGCGTCCGCGGCTGGAACGGCGACCGCGCGGACGCGGCCCACGACACCCTCCGCGCGCTGGACGCCCTCGCCGAACTCACCGGCCCAGTACCGACCGTGCTGCTCGGCCACTCGATGGGCGGCCGGGCAGCCCTCCGCGCCGCCGGTCACCCGCTGGTGACGGGCGTGGTCGCCCTCGCCCCGTGGTGGCCGGCGGGGGAACCCGTCGAGCAGGCGGCGGGGCGTCACATCGTCGCCCTGCACGGCGCACGCGACCACGTCACCTCGCCCACGGAGACGGCGGACTGCGTACGCCGGGCACGGGAGGCGGGGGCGACACGGGCCGGCCTGGCGTTCATCGCCGACGGCGACCACGGGATGCTGCGCCGCCATGGCCTCTGGCATCACACGGCGGGTGCGCTGGTCGCCCATGTGCTTGAGCCGGGGGGTGTGCCGGAGCCGTTGCCTGTGGGGGGTTATGGGGTGGGGGAGGTTCCGGTGCTGTGAGCGGTGTCCTGAGCGATGCCCTGAGCGGTGTTTTGAGCCTCGGCGGAGGGGATCGTTCAGCGCGCTTCGGCTATCGCGCGCCCATGGACGTGTGCCAGTTGCCCCGGGACAGGTGGCAGACACCGTCGGGTGTGATGCGAACCTGCGCGCCGAGCAACGGCAGCGAGCCGTCCGCGTTGAGCTGGTGGCGGATGCGTTCCAGCGCGGTCCACAGACGTTGTGGTCCGCCCTGGTGGACTTCCGGTGGGTTCGTTCCGTCGGCGGATGCCCGGGCCCATGAACCGTCCGGATGGACCAGGTAGGCGGTACGGGTCCCGTCGCGCCGCTCGTAGTCCAACTCCACACCTGGTGTGGTGACTTGGAGCATGGAACTCAACTCCCACGCGTTCGGCAGGTCCACCACGGGATGGACGCCCGTGGTGATCTCCTCGCCTCTCCCCTCACGGGCGAGCGTGAACAGTTCGGTGAGAGCGGGTGGGTAGTCGTCTCCGGATCGGGTGAGCATGAAACCGGCGGTATCGCGTTCCACCTGCCCCATCACGGCACCGCTGGCGCGCTTCCACCCCGTGATGATCAGACAGGTACGGGCGATGGTGGTGGCGATCCGTCCGCCGGGTGCGAGAGCGGCGACGACGGGGGCGAGCCCCGGACCGGCGGGCAGCCCGACCGTGGAGACGATCCGGTCGTACGAGCCCGGGACGTGTTCGGTGGCGTCCGCCGTGACCATCGTCGGGTGGTGGCCCAGGGAGGCGAGCCGTTGACCTGCGGCGCTGACCAGGTACGGGTCGATGTCCAGACTCGTCACGTGTCCGCCCCCGAGCCGGTGACAGGCGTACGCGGTGAGCCCGCCGGCTCCGGTGCCCAGGTCCAGCAACGACAGCCCGTCCGCGAGCCGCCCGTGTCGCAGCATTCGCACCACCAGGCTCGGGAGCGTGGCGGATGACGTGGGCAACCCCTGCAGACGGTCGGTGAGTTGGGCCTTGTCGGCGTGCAGCGTGCCGACTCTGGTGATCAACGAACGATCTGCGTACGTCGCTGCTGTCCACGCCGAGGGGTCGGCAGCCCCGTCCCTCAGACGCCATCCGCCGACACCGTCCCGCTCCCACCAGCGGGGTACGAGTTCATGGCGAGGAGTTTCCGCTACGGGCTCGCGCCAGCGAGAGACAGGGTCGGTCACCTGAGTCGAGAGGTGTACCGCGTGCTGTTGCCAATCCATCGGGCGACCTTTCTGTTGGTGCGACCAGTCACGCCGGACCCCCCTCCCACATCACCCACGGCCGCTCGATCACCTCGGCGTAACTGGTGTGCCCGGGATGCTCGCGCAGGTGGGCGAAGGCCCAAGTCTGGGGTTCTGTCGGGTCGTTGCTCGGGGACGAGCGTGCGGCGCACTCCGTTTCGTCGGCGTTGAGGGCCAGGCAGCGGAACGCGTACGTCAGCGGTGGGGCGTCGGGGTCGTGGTCGGGCCGTAGCGTCCAGTCGACGAAGCGGAACGTGCGGCGGATCGGGACGGTCACAGCACCTCACCCCGGCTTCGGGCGTTGGCGCGGGCGGTTTCGGCACGCAATCGCTGTTGGGGGTTCGCCGGCTGTACGTCCTCGGGGTTCACGGTCCACTCGGTTCCGCCCGTTACCGGTCGCAGGGACCAGAGCCCGCACCACTCGCCGCGAAACTCGCCGATCCGGTCCTGTGCGTCCACCAAGAGTGTGCCGGGGGCGGGGAGTTGAGGGGGTTCCTGACTCTCCACGGGCCATTCCTCTCCGTAGTCGTTCCACTACCGACGCGGCTCAGAGTGACCTAGAGTCGAGAGGTCATCAACTGGCATGGTTTGGCAGGCAAGTTAGGTGGATCATGGTCAACCGCAAGGAGCTCGACCCGGATCAGTCACCGCAGGCGGCGTACGGGGTGTATCTGCGCAGGATGCGAGATGAACGCGGCTGGACGCAGGACGACCTGAGTATGCGTACGGGATATTCCAGTGCGCATATTTCAGCCGTCGAAATTGGTCGGCGCCCGCCAACACCCCGCTTCTCGGCAAGTACGGACAAGGCATTCGGGACCGGGGACAAGTTCGAACGGCAGGCGCGAGCCGTGCGGAACACCGCGATCCTTGAAGGCTTCCCGGAGTACGTCGGGTACGAGGGCCGGGCCGTGGAAATCCGGCTGTACGAAATCGGCATCATCCCCGGGCTGTTGCAAACGCCGGAGTACGCACGGGTGTTGGCGGACAGCAGCGTGCGGCGGGGCTCCATCACCCCTGAACAAGCCGATGAGCGCGTCGAGTTGCTGATGGAACGGCAGTCGGCGCTGGAGAGGATCAATCCCCCCACGGTGTTCCTGACCATGGACGAGAGCTGTATCCGTCGGACTGTCGGCGGAGCCGCTGTCATGGAAGCCCAGCTGGCGCGGCTGGTGGAGTTCGCCGCACTGCCGAACACCATGTTGCAGGTGGCGCCGTTCGACATAGGGGAACGGCGACCGTTCAACCTGCCTGTTTACCTGCTGACACTGCCGGATCGGTCCGTGACCTGCTACGCCGAGTCGCAGTCTCAAGGGCATCTGGATCGCGAAAGCGTGTCGGTGCTGCCCATGTTGACGGCCTACCATCAGCTACAGGCCGAATCGCTGTCACAGGCGGCGTCTGTGGCCATGATCGAACAGGTACGAAAGGGCATCTCGTGACGACCGAAACCCCTCGCTGGTTCACGTCCTCGTACAGCGACAACGGCGGCGCTTGCATCGAGGTCGCTGCCAACCTCGTCGCCCCGCGCGGCACCGTTCCCGTCCGTGACTCCAAGAACCCAACCGGCCCCGTGCTCGGCTTCCGGGCCGGTGTCTTCACTTCCTTCATAGCGGGCGTCAAGGCGGGCAAGTTCGGCACCGTCTGAGTCACGCCTCGCGCGTCTTCGCCAGCTCCGCCGCGAACTGCGCCCCGCTCAGCAGCGCGAGGTTGGACAGCCACAGCCACACCAGAAAGACGACGCTGCCCGACAGCGACCCGTACAGCCTGCTGTAGGCGCCCAGTGTCGTCGCGTACGTCGAGAAGCCCGCGGAGACGATCAGCCACAACGCGGCGGCCAGCACACCCCCGGGCAGGCTGTGCCCGCGTCGGCTCGCCCCGGCCGGGCCGGTGTGGAAGACGACCACGACCAGGAGCGCGACCAGACACAGCAGGACCGGCCAGCGCAGCAGGTCCCATGCCCAGGCGGCGGTCTCGTCCACGCCCGCCATCCGGCCGACGGCCTGTGCGAGCGGGCCGGTCAGCAGGAGCGTGAGCGAGCCGACCAGGAGCAGGCCGAGCAGGGCCAGTGCGGTCAGTACGATGCGCGGGGCCTTGCGCCAGGGGGAACGGCGGTCCTGGGTGCCGTGCATGCGGTGCAGGGCGCGGCGGAACACGGCGAGGTAGCTCGTCGACGACCACAGCGCGCTGACGCTGCCCGCCACCAGCAGGGGCCATGCCGTGCGGTCGGTGCGCAGGACGTGGGTCAGGGCCGCGTGCAGTTCCGTACCGGAGTCGGCGGGGGCGTACGCCGTGACGTGGCTGACGAACTCCTCGGCCGTCTCCGGGCTGATCATGCCGAACGCGATGACCGTCGCCAGCATCGCGGGGAGTACCGCGAGGATCGCGTAGTACGTCAGCGCCGCCGCGTAGTCCGAGATGTCGTCGTTCCACAGCGACACGGGTGTACGGCGCAGCGCCGGCCACCAGGCCGCCGGTAGCCGGAACCCGGCGATCCGGCGGACCCGGCCGACGTACGGCTCAGCGGACATGGGGCCCCCGGCGCGGGGTGGCGGCGCTCAGCCGGAGTCGGGTGTGGGTCGTGTACGGCGCCGCCGCGCTCTCCGCTTCCGCCGTTACCGCGCGCAGGGCGGGGAGTACGGCGTCCGGGGACGTGTCCGGGGCCAGCCACACTCGCAGCTCCATCTCCAGGCGGCGTCCGCGTCGGGGCAGTACCCGGGCGTGCCCGCGTGCGACTCCGGGTACGGCCGTCGCCCGTGCCGTCACTGCCTCGGCCAACGCCCGCGGTCGTACCGTGCAGCCGGGGGAGGGCAGTGCCATCCGCCGCCCCGAACCCGAACGCAGCTGCCCGAAAGCCCAGGACGCGAACAGCACGGTCAGCCCGATCGACGCGGTCATGACCGTGGGCGTCCACCAGCCCTCGCTCCGCAACTGCGCCAGCCGGTCTGGCTCCAACAGCACAGCGTTTGTGCGGGAGTTGGGCCACCAGGTCGGCAACCGGTGCGCGACCGCCCGGTCCGTGGTGGCGAGCCAGGAACCGGTGAGGAGGAGGGCAAGTCCGCCTGCGCCGAGGGCGGTTCGGTTGACGGCCGTGTGGGCGGTGCGGATCACTGGTCAACTTCCTTGGCCGCGAGGGGGGTTGTGGGTACGGGGAGTACGGGAGGTGTGGAGGGTGCGGAAGGTGTGTTGGGTACGGAAGGTGCGTCGGGTGCCGTCGGCGGTTGCCATACCGGCTCCGGGGTGACCGTGATCCGTACCCGGGGTTCGCGGCGCAGCCGACAGGAGGATACGGCGGCGCGGGCCGCTGTCGTCACCGCTGCGGACGCCTCGGCCCGGTCGCCGAAGGCGAGTCGCGCCCGTACGGTGATCCGTCGGCGGCGTACCCGCACCCGTACCGCCGTGATGCCGGGCACGTCGCCCACAGTGTCGCGGACCAGGGACCGCACCGCCGAGCGGTCCACGGCGGCGTCGACGCGTCCGGCCGCCGTACGGACGGTGGAACGGTGACGTAGACCCGGAGTGACGGCGAGCACGATCATCCAGACGCCCAGCAGGGCCGTCAGGCCGCCCGCGATCACGACGGCCGGGTCTCCGGGGCCGTGTCCGGACAGCCAGTGCACCGCCGAGACGCGCCAGGCCGCCGCCGCGCTGTGGGCGGTGTGCACCTGGATCAGGTCGAGGGCGAGCGCACCGCAGGCCAGGGCCGCCGACGTAGTCAGGAGGGCGGTCGGGGTTCGGCGACCGGACCACCAACGCCGGGGTGTGCTGGGGGAGTTGGCCTCATCGGTCGGGGACACCGGAGCGCGGGAGTACCTCGGGGGTGCGAGCGAGGTGACGTTGACGCGCGCGGTCGGTACGTCCAGGCCCGTCAACTCCCGGGTGCGGTCCATCACATGGCGCTGGATGTTCAGTACGGCGTCGGCCAGCGGGGACGGATAGGGGAGCGTCACGCCCAGGGACACCTCCGCCCTCCGGCCCCGTACGGCCGCCGTCGCTCGCGCAGCGCGCCCGGGCAGCGCCTCGGCGGTCGCCTGCTCGGCGATCCTGCGGACCGCGCGCTGCGAGACGGTGGTGGTACCCCGCTGTGAGGCGGCCGCGGGTACGGGTGCGGGTGCTGCGGTGGTCATCGGCGGCTCCGTTCGAACGCGGCCCGTACGTCCTGGACGGTGCCGCCGCGGTCGAACCACCGGCCCACCGCCCAGCCCAGGCCGCCGAGCGCCGCCACCAGCAGGAAGGCGCCGAAGCCGCCGAACCAGCCGGCGAACGCCAGGGCCATGCCCGCGATCATCCCGACGAACGGTGTGCTCATGCCCGTCCACCTCCACCTCTCCACCGGATCCACCCCTCCTGCCCGTGCCCTCGACCGGCCGCTCTACTCCACGCGGGCCTCGCCGGTGTGCGCGGGCTCGTCGTCGTCGGGCAGATGGACGTCGTTGACGGTGACGTTCACCTCGACCACCTCAAGGCCGGTGATGCGCTCCACGGCGGTGATGACGTTCTCCCGTACGTCCTGGGCGACATCCATCACGGACACCCCGTACTCGACGACCAGGTCCAGATCGATCGCCGTCTGCCGCTCGCCCACCTCGACCTTCACCCCGCGCCCCACGTTGGGCCGGCCACCGGGCACGCGGTCGCGCACGGCGCCGATGCTGCGCGAGAGGCCGCCGCCCATGTCGTGCACGCCGGGGATCTCTCGGGCCGCGATACCGGCCACCTTCACTACGACGACATCGGCGATCGACGTACGGCCCCGGTCGGCGGCGGGCTGGTCGGCGCCGGTGGCTCCGCCGGAGACGTCGGTGGTGGCCGGGTCCTTGGTCGGGCGGACCTGGGCGGGTCGGACCTGGGTGGCGACCGGTGCGGTCTGCGTGGTCATGGCATACCTCTTTCTGTCTCGTGTGCTGCCTCGTGGGCTGTCTGGTTCGCTGCCTCGTGGCCGATGTGCTCTCACTTCTTCAGACCCGTGCCCGCCGCGTCTGTGACGCGGCGGGCACGGGAAATCCTTCGAGGCGTCAGCCGACCGGCATCAAGCCGACGTCAGCTGGTGGGCATCAGCACCGTGTCGATGATGTAGACGTTGGCGTTGGCGGTCTTGACGTTGCCGCAGACCACCTTGGCGGAGTCGTTGACGGTGGTCGGCGTTGGCGGTGAGGAAGGGGCTGACGTCGGGGATCCGTAGGCCTGCCTCCTTGGGTACGGGACGGGCCCGGGAGCCAGGCGTCGGCAGGACCAGGTTCCGGCGGGAGGCGACCGCGTTCCGGCCGCCGGCACCGCTCAGCGAACGGCCGAGCAACCCGGCACCGGCGGACCCGACGGCGGCGGCACTCGCCGCGATCACGAAACCGCGCCGGTCCCATCCCGCAGCGGACGGGGAGGTGCGGGGCTGGGGCTGGGGTTGGGGCTGGACCCGGGGCCGGAGGCGAGCCACGAGCACGTACAGCACCACCGCCCCGACGACGGCGCCGGCCACGGAGGGCAGCGCGTCCGTGATCCCGGTGGAGTCCGGGCGGCCGGTCGCCGCGAGGGCGCCGACGACTCCGAACAGCAGTACACCGGCCGCCCCCGTGCGCCGGAATCGCAGCGCGACAATTCCCAGGGCCAGTGCGAAAAGCGCCAGTACCGCGAGAATTCTCAGCTGGAGAAAGAGTTTGTCGTCGGTGCCGAAATGGCGGATCGCCCAGTCCTTCACGGCGGCGGGCGTACGGTCGATCGCCGCGCCCCCGACCGCGACGACCGGCCCGGCCTGCGGACGCGTCCCGCCCGCCACGGCCTCGGCGACCGCGAGCGCGGCGAAACCCGCCAGCGCGCCGCTGAGCGCGGCGAGCGGCAGCAGTGCTTTGGTGGGTTTCTTCTCGGGCGCGGTCTCGGGCTTGGTCACGTGGGGAATCCGGCCCCGAAAGGCGCGCGGATTGGTCGGCCCCACGATGGGATGAATATCCCTTTCCGGCCAATCCGTGCACGCTTCGGCTCCGGAGGAAAAACAAGAGGGCGTACGCGCGTCACAGCCACCGAGCGGCCGTGTCCAACCCTCGGACAGACCGGACGAGAGGAGTCGCCCAGTGGTGGCGGATACGGACGACGCCCTGTTCGCGGTCCGGGCCGCGGAGGGGGACGAGGACGCCTTCGCCGTGCTCGTGCAACGGCACGCACCCGCGCTGATCCGGCTCGCCACGAGCCTGCTCGGCACGGCAGTGGAGGCGGAGGACGCCGTACAGGACGCCTTCCTCAGCGCCTGGCGACGGCTCCCGGAGTTCCAGGGCCGCTCCGCCTTCGGCACCTGGATGTACCGGATCGTCACCAACCGCTGTCTGAACGTGCTGCGTTCGCGCAGACCCGTGGCCTCCCTCGAGGCGGCGGACGACGTCCCGGCGGCCGAACACACCACCTCCCCGGCCCGGATCGCCGAGGGCCGCGGCGCGGTCCGCGAGCTGCGGGACGCCCTTGACCTGCTGTCGGCCGAACAGCGCGCGTGCTGGGTGCTGCGCGAACTGGACGGCCGTTCCTACGAGTTCATCGCGGACGCGGTCGGCATCAGCCAGGAGGCCGTCCGCGCCCGTGTCTTCCGCGCCCGCCGATCTCTGACTCAAGCACTGGGGGCCTGGCGATGACCGACCGCACCGACCGCACCGATCCGTCGAACCACGCGTCCGCCCAGGCCGACGACGAACTCCTGCCCTGCGGACGGCTGTTGTCGCGGACCTGGGACGACTGGGAGCAGCAGACCGACGATCCCCACCTCCGGTCCTGCCCGCACTGCCGACAGGCCGTGCACGGACTCGACGACCTGGAGTCCGTGGTGCGCGGCCTGCGGGAGGAGACGGACAGCTCCGCCGCCGACTACGACACCGAGCCGCTGACCCGGCGGATCATGGACGTCGTACGCCTCGAACTGCGTCCGGGCCGTCCCCTGCCCCTCGGTGAACCCGCTGAGGATCTCTGGATCATGGAGGCGGTCGCGGCCCGCGCGCTGCGTGCGGCGGCCGAGTCGGTCCCGGGCGTCAGGGCCGGTTCCTGCCGTCTCCTCGACGGCGGTGACGGTGGTGGTGACGACGGCACGGTGGAGGTCCGCCTCGACATCCACGCCCCGGCCGACGCCCCGCTGCCCGAACTCGCCGCCCGGGTGCGCGAACGGGTGTGGGAGGCGGCGGACCGTGAACTGGGTATGGGAGTCACGGCAGTTGATATCCGTGTCACGGACCTCGTGCCCAGCTCGATGTCCCACGACGATGACGATGACGATGACGATGACGATGACGATGACGATGACGATCAGGAAGGCGGTACGGCATGACCGCGCAGCACTCCGAGAATTCCGCGCCGTACGGCCGGCCCGCGCACGCGACGCTGGCCGCGGAGGTCGCCAAGGCCGTCGAGGCTGTCTCGGGGGTCGCCTTTCTCCGGCCGGGGCTGACCGACCGGCTGCGGTCGGTGGTGTCGCGGCCGGGGGCGGCGCCCGCCGGGGTGCGGATGACTCCGCCGGACGGCGACGGTCCTTGGCACGTCGAGATCCACGTCGTCGCGCTGCGCCGGGCCAGGACCGTGGACGTGGCGCGCGGTGTCCGGGACACGGTCGAGCGCCGCCTGGACGCCGTGGCCCCGACGCGGCCCGCGCCGAGGGTCACGGTGACGGTCACCGGGCTCGTCTGACGGGTCGTGCCGGTGCTCCGAGGTGGGCCTGGCTCGGCTGGGGTGGGGCATCAGGGCGGGTGACGTCTGGACGCCCTGGTTACCGGTGCGGTCCGCGCCTCGGGTCACCGTGGCGGCCACGGGGCTTGTCTGACGGGTCGCGTCGGTGCTCCGGGGCGGGCCTGGCTCGTCCGGGCCGGCCCGTCTCAGCTCGGGAAGGTCATCAGGGCGACCGGGGCGGAGGTGGGGTGCGGGGAGCCGCCGTCGGGTTCGACGGTGATGCCCATGCCCGACGCGCTGTCGACGGCGCCCCGCAGCAGGACGGCCTGGTCGGCGCGGGCGGGGTTCATCAGGCCGGCCGGGCGCATGGTCCCGGCGTCGTCGAACCACAGCTGGTAGACCTTGCCGCCCGGCGGCCGGGCCATCCCGGAGACGACGAACACGGCCCGGTCCCGGTCGCGCGAGACGACGACGGTCCCCGTGGCACCCCCGGCCAGCCCGGCGGCGCGCGTCCTGGCGTCCGGCGCGGCCAGTACGGCGGCGATCTCGTCCGCGGCCTGTGTGGCGCGCTGCGCCTGGCCGCGGGCGTCCTCGGCCTGCTGGTGCTGCCAGATCGCCGTACCACCGAGGGCGGTGGCCGCCGCGAGACAGGCGGCGAGCGCCCAGCGGGACAGGGCGCGGGTGCGCGGGCCGACCCGTGCGGTGCGGCTCCGGACTTGCCCGCCGGGAGTCTCCTGGCGGACGGCGGTGATCCGGCGCAGCACCTGCTCGCGCAGTGCGGTCGGGGGTGTCGAGGCGACGGCGAGTCCCAGGCGGGCGGCGGTCGCGCTCAGCTCGGCGGTCTCCTCCGCGCAGGGTTCACAGCCCGCCAGATGCCGCTCGAAGGCGGTGTTCTCCTCGTCGGGCAGCGCGTGCAGGGCGTAGGCACCCGTCAGCCGGTGCAGATCGATGGTCGTCACGCGGTCACCCCCGGGCGGTTGGGCAGCGTGTGTGCGGTGTTCGGGCTGGTCTGCCGGTGGGGGCCGGTGGTCGTCACGCGGTCACCCCCAGGCAGTCGCGCAGGCGGATCAGTCCGTCGCGGAGGCGGGTCTTGACGGTGCCCAGCGGGATCGCCAGCGCCACCGCCACCTCGCGATAGGTCAGGCCCCGGTAGTACGCCAACGTGACGGACTGGCGCTGGAGTTCGGTCAGCGTGCGCAGGCAGCGCCGTACCTGTTCGCGCTCCAGCCGGGCCTCGACGCGCTCGGCCACCTCGTCGTACTCGGGGAGCCGGTCCAGCAGTGCGGCCTTGTGGTCGCGGGCCGCCGCGGCGTCCACCGAGCGCACCCGGTCCACCGCCCGGCGGTGCGCCAGGGTGAGGATCCAGTTGACGGCGGTGCCACGGTCGCGCCGGTAGCGGGGAGCGGTCCGCCACACCTCCACCAGTACCTCCTGCGTCACCTCCTCCGACTGCGCCTGGTCGCGCAGTACGGCCCGCACGACCCCCAGCACCGGGGCCGCCACGGCGTCGTAGACACCGGCGAAGGCGTCCTCGT
Source organism: Streptomyces prunicolor (assembly GCF_045162825.1). NCBI lineage: Bacteria > Bacillati > Actinomycetota > Actinomycetes > Kitasatosporales > Streptomycetaceae > Streptomyces > Streptomyces prunicolor. The sequence continues at coordinate 5,760,689 of NZ_CP108676.1, forward strand.
CCCCGAGTGCCACCCGGCCGACCAGTTCCTCCAGGTCGGGCCCTGGGGCCGGGTTCCTGCCGATATGCACTGCTTCTTTCACCGAGGGCCTCCGCGGTCGGGACATGTCCGGACGTCATCCGTTCCCGCCGGGACCTTGGATTGGATGCGGTGCCGACGAAAAAACGGGGAGAGGCGAGGAGAGGCGGGAAGAGGGGGCACGGGTCCGGGGCCCCCGGCCGCTGTGCGGGGGCCCCGGTGCTTGTCCTGCCGTGGTCGGTGTCGGTGCTGGCGCCGGTGCCGGTGTCGGTCAGCCCGCGGCGATGCCCTCGCCGCCGACCCCGCCCGGCACCTCGACCGAGCCGATCGCGGTGAGCGAGCCGTTCGCGCCGACCCGGAACTCGTCCACCAGGCCCTTGATGCCGGTCTGGACGTACAGGTACCGCCCGTCCGACGAGGCGGCCGCGTCGACCGTGCCGGCGTCGGTGGCCGTGTTGCCCAGTGCGGTCAACTGGCCCTGGGCGCCTACCCGGTAGCCGGACAGGGTGCCGCTGGCGGCGTTGGAGACGTAGAGGTGGTTGCCGGCGGTCACTGCCCAGCAGGTGGCGGTCTGGCCCGTCGGGACGGTGCCCTTGGCGGTCAGTCTGCCGTCGCGGCCGACTGTGAAGGTGCCGACGGAGTTGGTGCCGACCTCCGTCACCCGGAGCCGTCCGGCGGAGTCGAAGGCGAAACCGAACGGTACGGCGCCGGGGGTGGACGTCACCACGGGTCGGGCGGACGGTCCGCTGTGCGTGCCGACCGGGAAGACGTCGATGCTCTGCCCCGAGGCCTTGGTGGTGACGACGAGCTTCGAACCGTCGGGGGTGAAGGAGATCTGTCCGATGGCCGAAGTCGCCTTGTCCAGACCGAGGTTGCGGTTCCAGGAGGGGACCTTCACCAGTCGTTCGCCGGTCCGCACGAAGCCCTGTACGGAACCGCCGCCGAGTGTGTTGGCGACGTAGACCCGGTCGCCGTGGAACGTGACGCTGACCGGGAAACTCCCGCCGCTGGAGATCTCCTGGACCCGCCGCAGGTGCGTGCCGCGCACGGCGAAGACGGTCACGGTGTCGCTGCCCGCGTTCACGGCGTAGAGGAGATGGTGGTGGCGGTCGTAGGCGAGCGAGCCCTGCGAAGCGAGGTGGTCGGCGACGGTGCCGGGCAGTATGCCGCCTTTGCCGCCGGTGGCGTGGACGCCCTTCTGGGTGAGGGTGCCGTCGGCGGCGCGCTCGTAGGCGACGACAGTGTTCGCGGTCGTGTCGTCGCTCTGTACGAACACCACCGAACTTCCCTTCGGCTGAGGGGAGTTGGCGGCATCGGCCGCGGGCGCGGCGAAGAGTGCTGCTGCGGCGACGACGGCACCGGTGGTGAGGGTGCGGGAGATGCGGGCCCTGGCGAGAGACATGCGTGCGAACTCCTCTTGTGGAAAGGGGAATGGGGGCCGGCGGGGCGCTCACGCTCGGCGCCGGACGATTCGCAACGCTAGACCGAGATCGAGGGGATGAAACGAACATAAGGTGCGGTTCGGGTCGACGTCCCGGGTTCGTAAGAATCACGACCAACTCGGCGTCGGGGGCCGTGGATGCTGTCGGCGAATCCGGTGCGGCCGGGACACCCTCTCCAGAAAAGTGTGACACTTTTCGCGAAAGTGACACACTTTCTCAACTGGGTAGGGCTGCCCCGACCAGCCGACGGGATCGGCCGACGGCGTCCACGGGGTCCGGGGGTCAGTGGGCGCCGAACTGTCGTGCCTGGCGGGCGGCGGCCGCGACGCCTCCGGCGAAGGGCTCGCCGTGACCGGGCAGCAGCAGGTCCGCGTCCAGTTCGGTCAGTTCGGTGAGGCGGTCGAGGGCGGAGAGCGCGGCCCCGCTGTCGTGGGTGAAACAGCGGCTCACGATCGTCGGCCCGGTGCGGTCGGTGAAGCCGTCGGCGGTGACCAGGGCGTCGCCGGTGAAGAGCAGCCCGCGGTCGGCGAAGGCGTACGCGGCGCTGCCGGGCGTGTGGCCGGGCAGGGCGACGGCCCGCGGGGCGCCGGGGACGTCCTTCAGCACCTGGTCGGCGTCGAACACCCGCGCGCCCGGCACCCCGGGCGCGGTGAAGGCGCCGTCGCGGGCCAGTCGTAGCGGAACGGCGAGGGCGGACGGCCGACGCAGCAGGTAAGGAACCATCGAACGCTCGGGCTTGGCATGGCGGTTCGCGCTGCGCGGACCGTCGCGCAGGATGGCCTCGTCCCGCTCGTGGATCCAGAGCTCGGCGCCGGCTTCCCGCAGCGGGCGGGCCAGCCCGGTGTGGTCGGCGTGGCCATGGGTCAGGAGTACGGCACGGACGTCGGTCAGGGAACGGTCGAGCTCGGCCAGCAGCGTGCGCAACTGCTCCAGGTGCGCGGGCGTTCCCGCGTCGACCAGGACGAGACCGTCCGGGTCCTCGATCAGGTAGAAGGTGACGACATGGTCGCCGAGGCGATGGACGCCGGGTGCGACCTGCGTGGATGCGGGACGGGACATACGGGCCTCCGGCAGCCGGGTAGTATTGGATGCAGCAGCTTGCATCCAATACAGTCGACTGTAACAGAATTGGAGGGTGTGCTCATGCCGGACGGAACGCCTCGTCGGTCCTACAACTCCGAGGGCCGCCGCGAGGCCGCGCGCCGCAACCGGACCGCGGTCCTCGCGGCCTGCCGTGAGCTGCTCTTCCAGGACGGCTACCACGCCACGACCGTGCGGGCCGTGGCCGAGCGCGCGGGTGTCTCCCCCGAGACGGTCTACAAGTCGTTCGGCGGCAAGCCGGGCCTGGTCAAGGCCCTGTGGGACAGCACGCTGGCCGGGGACGACGAACCGGTCCCCATGGGAGACCGCCCGCAGATCCAACAGATCCTGGGGACAAGGGAGTTGAGCACCAAACTCCGGCTCTACGGCGCGTTCGTGCGCGGCATCCATGAACGGGTCGCCCCGCTGTTCGCCCTGCTGACCCAGGCCGGGCCGGATGTCGGCGAGGTCCTGGAGACCGCCGAGCGCGAACGGCTGACCGGCGTGACCGCCTTCGTCACCCACCTCGACGAGACCGGCGCGCTGGCCCCGGAGGTCGATCCGGCCCAGGTCGCGGACGTCGTCTGGGCGCTGGCGGGACCGCAGTTGTACACCCAGCTCACGGCGGGCCGGGGCTGGTCCGACGACACGTACGAGAAGTGGCTGGCGGACACCCTCACCGCCACGCTCAAACCGTAGGACGAGGAGCCGGGGTCGGGGCGGGGGCCGCGTCGGTGGTGTGCTCATGCTCGGGGGCGTCCTCGGCGCCACCGCGGCAGTCCTTGCCGAAGAGGAAGCTCAGTACGACCGTGACGGTGGCGGTGACGGCGAGCCGCAGGGCCCACGCGGCGGCGGAACCGTCCTCGATGGCGGAGGTGAAGTCGGGTCCGTGGAGCAGCGCGCTGCTCAGCGGGAACGAGCCCACGCAGCTCAACCCGTAGACCCACAGCGGAGGTTCGTTGAAGGCGATGAGGACCGAGGCCGAGACGACGACGATCACACTGAGTACGACGGTGAGCGAAGTGATGTCCATGGCGGTAAGCATTCCGTCGCCCGGACGAGCAGTCGTCGACGCAACGGAGGACCGGAGCCTCTACCTCAGGGTAGAGACGCGCACCCGTGATGCCGCCGGCGCCGCCGCCCTACGCTCGTGCGAGCCCTGTTCTATCCCGTCCCCCCGGTAGTCAGCCGCCAGATCTGTGCCGCTGTCTCCTCCGCGGACTCGACCGGCGACGGATCGTTCGGGAGTTGGGCGGGCACCGTCGTGTTCTTCTTCTCGCCGGGGCGGTCGGCGAACAGGGCTACTGTCAGGGTGAGTTGGGGGTCCTGGGTGGTGGACCAGAGGGTTCGGCGGGTGATTCCGCCGCCTGCTCCGGCGGTGAAGAAGGTCTGGGGAGCCTTCTGGGCGGTGGGGGTCGAGGGGATCGCCTCTTTGTCCGGCGTCCTGTCCGTCGCCTTGTCCGGCGTCCCGGTCTTGGACATGTACGCGTTCACCATGAACGCTTCCTTCTCGTCCAGCGCGCGCTGCGTGTCAGGGTGCGCGGTGTACACCTGGCGTCCGTCCCGGGTGATCTTCGTGATCGTGTACGGGGTCGCGTACAGGCCGTTCGCTGCCGCGGTCGCGTAGGCCGAGGCCAGTTTCAGGGGGGTGGGGGCGGCGGTTTTCCGCAGTTCGGTCAGGGGGCCGTCGAGCCGGACCGTGCCGAAGGGGTCCAGGGCCGTTCCCGCCTCGACCGCGCCGCCCACCGCGTCGTTGAACGGCTGCCGGGCGTAGTCCGACCCTCCGTACAGCAGCCGGACCGCTCCGTCGCCGGGTTTGATCGCCACGACGGCCGTGTGCAACGTGGTGCCCTTGCCGTCCTTGTTCTGCTTGCCGCTCTTACCGGCCTTGAGGTTCTTCACCGCCTCCGTGGTGGCGTCCTGCAGGGCCAGGTCGAACGTGGTGTGCACGGTGTAGCCGCCGCGGGCCAACTGGTCCTCGGTGATGCCGAGTCGGTCCGCGGCCTCCTTCGCCGCCACGTCGATCATGTACTGCCGCTGCCCCTCGGTCGTGCCCGGCGGATAGAAACGGAAGGCCGGGAAGGTGGCGTCGGCGCGCTGCTTCGCCGTGATGGCGCCGCTTGTCGCCATCGCGTCGAGCACCCATGCCCAGCGGGACTTGAGCGTCGCGGTCACCTTCGGATCTGAGCCCGCCTTCTCGTAGTACGACGGGATGTTGACGATCGATGCGAGCGCCGCGCCCTGGGAGACGGTCAGGTTCCGGGTGTCCACGCCGAAGTAGTTGCGCGAGGCCGCCTGGATACCGGCCGAACCCCGGCCGAAGTAGACCGTGTTGAGATAGCCCGCCAGGATGTCGTCCTTGGACCGGGTGCGGTCGAGTTTGATCGCGATCAGGGCCTCGCGGGCCTTGCGGGACAGGGACTGTTCCGGGGTCAGCAGGGCGTTCTTCACGTACTGCTGGGTGATGGTGGAGCCGCCCTGGCGTTCGCCGCCGGTCAGGGAGGCCAGTACCGCGCGGGCGATGGCCCGTGGCGAGACGCCGTCGTCCGTACGGAAGGTGCGGTTCTCGGCCGCGATCACCGCGTCCTGGACGTAGCGCGGGACCTGCGAGAGCGGTATCTCCTGGCGGTCGACCGGGCCACGTCGGCCCAGGTAGGAGCCCTTGTCGTCGACGAACACCGTGCTCTGCGTGACGGTCTCGGGGTGCGGGTCGGGGATGTCCGTCAGGCGGTACGCGACGACCGCTGCCGTGCAGAGTGTCGCGATCAGTGCGAGAAGGGTCAGGAGCAGTCGGCGCAGCAGGCGGCCCCGGGTGCGGCGGAGGCGCAGGCGGAGCGGGACGCGCCGCAGGTGGGCTCGGGCGCGGGTGCGGAGGTGGACACGGGGGCGGACACGGGTGCGGGGTGAGCCGGACGGGGGCTTCACTCGTCCGCTCCGCCCCGTGCGACGACCTTGCCGGCCGCGTCGTACACCGTGACGGTCGGGCCGCCGTCGACGGAGCTCGACTTCAACTCCTCCGGTGTCAGCGGTGTGCGCGCGTACCAGACGCCCCAGCCGGGGCTGCCCGCCAGCGTGAGGACCGTACCGGTGATCCTTCGGTCGTCGACGGTGACCTCGACACGAGCCGGGTCGGCGGACAGGCCGCGGTACAGGCCCGACAGGAAATACCCGCTCTTCATGGGATCGAGTTGAGCCGAGACGCCCGGCTTCGGCTGCTCCTCCTGCCTGCCGCTGTCACCGGTCAGGGCGCGGAACTGGTTGGGCCGTTCCGGAGTCGACCAGTGCTTGCCGTCGGTGGTCAGCCAGACCTGTACTCCCGTTACGGCGTCCACCCGTTCGCCGGGTGCGACGATCCGGGTCGGGCTCTGCGCCACGTCGCTCGCCCCGCCGCCCGACCCGTCGTCCGCCGAACCGGCACCCATGAACCCGCCCGCGCCGAACACGACCGCCGGCACGAGCAGCAGCGCACAGCCGGCCACGACCACGCCTCTACGACGGCGCCGTAGCGCCCGTCCCCGTTGCTCGACGGCATCGAGCGGAACGTCGAACGGGACCCCTCCGGAGGCGGACTCGGCGGACTTGGCGGCCTCCGTGAAGAGTCCCCGCAGCCGCTCGGCATCACCCCCGTAGACCGCCAGCCCGCGCCGGGCCCGGCTCCTGACCGCACCGGTCGAGCAGCCGAGCAACTGGGCGGTCTCCTTCTCGGGCAGGCGTTCCCAGTGCAGCAACACGAGCACGGCCCGTTGCCGCGCGGACCGGGTCCTTCTGCGGCGCGCCCGGCGCAGATACTCCTTGACCAGGGACCGTCGTACATAGAAGTCCACGTCGTCCCGAGGTATTCGGCGCCACCGAGCGCACACCTTCACCAGGGTTCTCCGCACCAACTCGGTCGCCTCTCGGGGGTCGCCCGGGTCGCCCGGACCGCCGGAGAGCAGGTGGGCGGTGGTGACCAGTTCGGGCAGGCGCGCGTGTGCGTACGTGGCGAACTCATCGGGGGAGTGCGGCACTTCGGGGGTCCTCCGGTACGACTGTGGGGGAAGTGGATCCAGGGACGCGTGTTTGTCGTCTCTCCTCTGGGGCGGGTGTCGACGGACGCGGCCTTCGGGATCTGTACGCACAGCGAGGGCGGCAGGTTGCACGGGAATTCCAAGACTCCGGTGAGGTCATGACCGAGGACGAGTTCGACGCTTTCTACGCGGCCGCGTTTCCCCGACTGACCGGCCAGCTCGCGGCGTTCACCGGAGACAGGGAGGAGGCGCAGGACGTGGTCCAGGAGGCGTTCGTACGAGCCTGGGACCGGCGCCGGGACTTCCTCGCGGACGAGGCTCCCGAGGCGTGGATCCGGACCGTCGCCATGCGACTCGCGGTCAGCCGGTGGCGCCGGGCCAGGCGCTGGCTGGAGCTGGTCCGGCGTACTCCACCGCCCGATTCCACGCCCGGACCGGGCCCTGATCACACGGCACTTGTCGCCGCGCTGCGCCAACTGCCCAACGCCCAGCGGATGGTGATCGTCCTGCACCATCTGTGTGATGTGAGTGTCGAGCGGATAGCCTCCGAGACGGGTGTGCCCGTGGGGACGGTCAAGGCCAGGCTGTACCGGGGAAGAGCGGCGTTGGCGAAGCATCTGGTGCTGGACGAGGCGGACGGCGGACCGGGCCCGGTGCGGAAGGAGAGCGGCCGTGTCGGATGAACCCTCCACAGAGCTCTCGTCGGAATCCTCGTCAGAACTCCCCACCGAACTCCCCACCGAACTCTCCGCGGAACTGCGTGAGTTGGCCGCGCGACAGGAAAGCCGTCCGGTGCTCACCGGCGCCGAGATCCGCGGCCGTGCCGTGCGCCGGGGGCGCCGCCGCGTGGTGGGCACCCTGGGCGCGGGTGCGGTGGCCGTCGCGCTCGTGGCCTCCGCGCTGACCTTGGGTTTCACGGGTTTCACCGGCTCCGAGGGCTCCTCCGGGGACGGGAACGAGGGTCAGCTTCCGGCCGCCACGCACGCTCTCCCCTCACCTCGTGTCACCTCCGGCGCGGCGTCGACTCCGGCCCCGCGCGCGGTCGCCGTCGGCACGGTCGCCCTCGGCAAGCGCGCGCTGATCGTCGGGGACCGGGTCATGCCGCTGACCTCCGGACTTCCCGACAGCCGCAAGCTCGTAGGGCCGTTGACGGTGTACAAGAAGCACGAAACCAAGGTCGTGACCATCACCGAACTGACCGACGGAACCGCCTACACCACAGAGGTGTCCATCGCGGTCGAACTGCGCGACGCCCGCAACGAACCGGTCTACGTCGGCGTCGCCTACTCCTCCAAGGAGAAGAGCACCGGCGCGCACGGCACCGGCGGCAGCTGGATGGGTCTGGACCCGACCGACGCCAAGTGGTTCTACGAGGACGCGAAGATCGGCAGCGTCCTCTCGGTCACCGGCAGCATGTCCTGAATCCGGGTTGAGCCACGTCAATCCGAGTTGAGTCGCGTCGCCGTAGAACTGCCTTTGTGGCAGGGCACTTTGAACCTGGGGCGGTCGTCAACCGGCATGGCGCCGACCGCCGCCGTCGCCCAGGGCCTGGACGGTCTGGCCGCCACGGTCGAGGGCTGCTGGTAGCCAAGCCCGGACGGGCCGTGCCGTCCACCCATGCCGTCCACCGGTCGAGGAGGCGTCCCCCCGCCGGAGTCAGCCGCCGTCCCCCACGTGCAGCACGATCTTGCCGCGCCGGTGTTCCTTGGCGAGCGCCTCGTACGCGGCCCGGGTCTCCGACAGGGGGACGATCCGGTCCACCACCGGGGTGAGACGGCCGTCGTCGATCAGTTCGGTGAGGGACTCCAGGCCGGCGCGGTCGGGCTCGACGACGAAGAAGACGCCCCGGCCCTCGGCGGCCGAGGCCGCTTCCGGGTCCGGGGGCTGCACGATGCTGACGAGGGTGCCGCCCGGGCGCAGTACGGCCCAGGAGCGGGCCTGGGTCTCGCCGCCGACCGCGTCGAACACGACGTCCACATCGGCGACTTGGTCCTCGAAGCGCTCGGTGCTGTAGTCGACGACCCGGTCGGCGCCGAGCCGGGTGACGAAGTCCCGGTCCTGCGGCAGGGCGGTGGTCGTCACCCGGGCGCCCTGGGCGCCGGCGATCTGGACGGCGTAGGAACCGACGCCTCCGGCGCCGCCCTGGACCAGCACATGCTGCCCGGACGTCAGCCCCGCGTGCCCGATGAGCCCCTGCCAGGCCGTGAGCGCCGCGAGGGGTACGGCCGCCGCGGTGTCGTGGTCCAGCCGGGCGGGCTTCGCGGCGAGGACGTCCGCGGGGACGGTGACGTACTCGGCGGCGGCTCCGTCGCGGGTGAAGGGGATCAGACCGTAGACCTCGTCCCCTACGGCGAGGCCGGTGACGCCGGTACCGAGCGCGGCCACGACCCCCGAGACCTCGTGGGAGGGGACGACCGGAGTACGGTCGCGTCCCGTCCCGTCGAGGCTGTCGGTCCAGCTGGCGTCCCAGTCGAGCTCGCCGGAGGTGATGGACGCGGCGCGCACCGCGACCAGGACCTCGCCGGGGGCCGGTTCGGGACGCGGGGCCGACTCGTACGTCAACTGCTCGGGTCCGCCGCGCTCGTGGGCTCGTACGGCACGCATGGTGTTCGTGGTGCTCATGTTCCGTCCCTCCTCGGATGGGGCGCCCGGAGATGTGCTCACCAGGTGGGGATGAAGCCTCCGTCGACGGTGATGTCGGCGCCGGTGACGTTCGCCGTACGGTCCGCGGCCAGCAGCAGGACCACGTCGGCGATCTCGGCGGGCCGGGAGAAACGGCCGGTGACCGTGGTCCGCGTGGCGTTGTCGATGACGTCCTGGGGTTTCATGCCGGTCGCCTCGGAGACCGTCGCGGCGACGCCTCCGTCCCCGAGCCAGAGATCGGTCTCGACCGGCCCCGGGCTGACGGTGTTGACCCGGATCCCCCTCGGGCCGACCTCCTTGGACAGGGCCTTGGAGAAGCCCGCGAGAGCCGCCTTCGACGCGCTGTAGTCGATGACCGCCGGGTCGGGGAGCGCCGCGTTGACCGAGCAGATACTCACGATCGAGCCGCGTCCCCGGGCGAGCATCACCGGGAGCGCGCTGCGGGTCGTACGGACGGCCGCCAAGAGGTTCAGATTGAGGGTGGTGAGCCACTCCTCGTCGGTGACCGAGAGGAATCCTCCGGTACGGGCCGGAGCCGATCCCACGTTGTTGACGAGGATGTCGATCCGGTCACCTGCGGCCTCGACGAGCCGCGCGGGTCCCGACGCCTCACCCAGATCGACCGGTACGACCCGCACGCTCCCCTTCGCGGCCAGTTCCTCCAGGCCGGCCGAGGAGTTCCGGGCCCCGGCAAACACCGTGACCCCCTCCGCGACCAGCGCCCGCACGATCGCCAGCCCGATCCCCCTGCTGGCGCCGGTGACCACGGCCACCTGCCCGTTCAGTCCGAGATCCACGGTGTGTCCTCTCATCGATTCGGTAGCTCACACATGCCGGTCGGCGGGAGTGCCTGACGGCACCGAACACGACCCGGACCACCGATCCGGGGCGCGACACCGGCACGGCGTGCGGCGAGCCGACGGTCTCGACACGAGCATGCGCCACCGCGCCATGAACCGCTGGCCTACGGGTGGAATGGCCGTGCCGCCGAGCGGGATCAGGTCCCAGCCCGGAATCGTCCTCGGCGACTCGGACGCGCCGTGCTGGACGCCGTGGATCCGGGAGGGGTCCCGCGCGGCCTCCCCGAGACTTCCCGGCATGCGGAAGAGCACCCGGACAGAAGTCCGCCAGATAGCAGAAGCCATGGCGAGCGAGACCGTCATGCGCTGTGCCGACGCGCTCGCCAGATCGCCCTATGCCGAGCGGACCATGGAGACCACGTCGCGGCGCGTCGCCGCCGAGGTCGCCCGGACGATCGCCGATGAACGTGTCGCGCACGCCGACGAGATCGTCCGGGCCGCCGCAGCGGCGGCGAAGGACACGGCCGCCGAAACCGCGCAACAGGTCGCCGAGAAGACGTCCGCGAGCCTCGCGGCCGAGGCGGCGGCCAGGACGCTGAAGGAGTCCCGCGAGGCCGTGGAGGAGGCGCTCGGGGAGTCTCGCGAGGCGGTGCGGGAGACGCTCGGAACGGAGCGGCGAAAGGTGGAGGAGGAGCTGGCCCGGACTCGGGCCGAACTGGACGAAGCGCAGGGGCAGTTGACCGAGGCGCTGGCCCGGACTCGGGCCGAACTGGATGACGCGCAGGAGAAGTTGACCGAGGCGCTGGGCAGGGCCCGGCGGGAGCCGAAGCGGTTGGCGAAATAGACCCGCTTGTACGTTGCCGACAGTGCGGGCGCGGACAGACTCTCCACGTCCGTCGCGTTCTGCCAGAGCTGTCTGCCGCTGTCCGCCGACACCGCGGTGACCGTCCCGTCGGACCGGACGAAGTAGACGACGCCGTCCACGAGGGTGGCCGCGCCGGTCAGCGCGTGCGCCAGCGGTATCCGTGTGACCTGCCGGGTTGCGGGGGACACCCGCAGCAGCGCGTTGTACGGCCGTTCGTACCCGGTTTCGTACACGTCCTTCGCGGTCTGGGGGGCGAGGAACAGGGGCTGCCCGTCGACGGCGCCGAGCGCTTCCGCCTTCTGGGGAAGCGTGGCCGTTTCGGCCAGGCTGTCGGGGCCGAGTCTCATCAGCTCGACCGGGGCCTGGCCGGGTTCGTTGCCCTTCGAGCACAGGGCGTAGGGGGCGCCTCCCAGTGCCGCCGGAGTGCAGTACTCGTCGAGCGAGGGCGCCCGCCACAGTTCCTTGCCGGACGGCCCGTAGGCCACGAACGACGCGTAGTCGGGAGACATGGTCAGCAGTCCGCCGTCGTACAGGACCGCGTCCTCGGACTTGTTGATGTCGCGTTGCCACCGCCGCTGCCCGGTCGTGGCGTCGACGGCCACCACGCGCCGGGTGCTGTCGTCCGGATCCTCGTACACATAGACCAGCCCGTCGCGGACGCCGATCGGCTGCGCCCCCTGAGGGCGGGTGCCGGTCCGCCACTGAGTACGGCCGGAGGCCGCGTCGACCCTGGCGGCCGTGAAACCCGTACCGCCGCAGAACAGGGCGCTTCCCTCCGCCACGCATCCAGGGCCGTTGTAGTCGAGAGGGATGCCTTTCACGTCGTACCGCAACGGCGTCTGCCACGGCCGCCAGCCGGCGGGCAGTGACGCGGCCTGGGTGGTGGCCTGGGTGGTGGCCGTGGCGGTGGTGGTGGCGGTGTCCGAACGGGACACGAAGACGCCCACTCCGATACACAGCCCCGCGACGGCCAACACCGCACCGAGGCCGGTGAGCAGCGTCCGGGCCCGGCGTCGCCCGCCGGTGCCGGTGCCGATGCCGATGCCGGTCGTGGCGGCCGCGGGGGTGGGGGCCGCGGGGGTGGGGGCCGCGCTCGGAGAAGCGGGGCCGCGCGGGGGTCTCGCGGACTGTGCGGACTGTCCGGTCCGCGGGGATCCGGTGGCGTCGGATTCCGGCAGCGCCTGGAGCATGTGGTGGATGTCCGTCAGTTCCGGCCGTGCGGCGGGGTCCTTGTCCAGGCAGCGCTCGACGATGCCGAGGAGCGCTTCGGGTACGCCGCCGAGGTCCGGGGTCCCGAACACCACCTGATAGCCGGTTATGTACGGGCTGTCGGCGTCGAACGGTCCCGTGCCGACGGCCGCGAACACCAGCAGCGACCCCAGCGAGAACACGTCCGAGGCCGGGGTGACGTCCCGGGGAGAGGCCACCTGCTCCGGTGACATGAAGGGCGGGGTGCCGATCATCCGTCCGGTCGTGGTGAGGCTCTGGTGGTCGGAAGCCCGCGATATGCCGAAGTCGATGACGCGCGGCCCGTCCTCGGTCATCAGGACGTTGCCCGGTTTGAGGTCGCGGTGCACCAGGCCCGCCCGCCGGATGTCGCGCAGCGCCTCGGTGAGCCCCAGCCCCAGCGCGCGCAGTTCCCGCAGGCTCAACGGGCCGTCCTTCTGCACGACTTCGGCAAGGTTGAGCCCCGGCACGTAGAGCGTCGCCATCCACGGCTGCTCGGCGTCCGGGTCGGCGTCCACGACAGGCGCGGTGAAGGCGCCGCTCACTCTGCGCGCCGCCTCGATCTCCTGCCGGAAGCGCGTCCGGAACTCCTCCTCCTGGGCGTACGGCCCGCGCACGACCTTGACCGCGACCCGCCGCCCCGAGGGGGAGACTCCCAGGTAGACGACCCCCATGCCGCCCGCCCCGAGCCGACCGAGAAGGGCATAGCCGCCTACGGTCTCCGGGTCCCCGGTGCTCAGGGGCGTCATCGCCGATCATCCTTCCCAGCGCCTGCCTGCCTCACGGGGATCAGAGTATGGCCTGGAGACTGACGGACATTCTGTTTGTGTCTCCCCGTCTCCCCACAAGCAGAACAGGGATTCTTTTTGTGAGGGGGGTGTGGTGCCGCGACTCACCGACGCGCGCAAGGAACTTCGGCGCCCCCAGATCGCCGACATCATCGCCGAGTCCGGCCTCTCGGCCGGGTCGATCTACGCGCACTACCGCAAGAAGGCCGACTTGGTCCGTCCCGCCGGACCCCGACGAACTGCTCGCCCGGCTCGTCGCGGCGATCGACCCCGTCAAGGCCCGGCTCGGCGTACGGATCAGGGTGTCCTGGGCCTGCCGGGCGACCTCCTGGTCCGGGTCGCCGAGCAGGGGCGGCAGGACGGCGGCGGACCGGCCTGCCTCCCCGCAGTGCTCGATCCCACGGACGGCCTGACGGCGCACGAGCGGCACGGGGTGGGTGAGGACCACGGTGTAACGGTCCAGGACGGCCACGCCGAGCCGGGAGAACGCGAAGCCGACGCGCTCGCGGGACTCCTCGGTGGGCGCGGAGACGAGCCCCTGGAGCAGACCGTCGAACCCCGCGTCCCCGATCCGGCCGAGTACGGCGGTGATCGGCCGCCAGTCCACCAGGGACCCCGTGTCCATCACCTCCCGCACCTCCCGCACCGACTGCTCCACCCCTCCGGCGCCGAGCGTGACCAACGCGTCCGCTGCCGCCCCGTGCCGTTCGTCCAGGAATGCCGCCCCATGACGCGGTCGTGGTGCGCCACCTACCGGACCGGCATGCGCATGGGGAGGTCACGGCGGGTCGTCGGACGGCAGTTCCAGGCGGAGTTCGTAGCCGCCGTCGGTCGTCGGGCCGGAGGTGATGGTGCCGCCGAGGAGTTCGGCGCGCTGGCGCAGGCCGACGAGGCCGTGGTGGGCGCCGGGGAGGGGGAGTGCGGGGCGGGTGGCGGTGGTGTTGGCGACGGTGGTCCGGAGGGTGCCGTCCCGGTGGTGGATGCGGACGGTCGCGGTGGCGCCGGGGGCGTGTTTGCGGACGTTGGTGAGTGCCTCCTGGACCGTGCGGTAGACGGCGCGTTGGAGGGTGGGCGGGAGTCCGTCGGGCAGGTCGGTCTCCAGTTCCGTCTCGATGCCGCTGACCGCGATCAGCTGGTGCAGGTCGGCGAGGGAGGGCTGGGGTGTGAGTTCGGTGGGGCGGATGCCCGAGGCGCGCAGGACGCCGACCATGTGGCGCAGTTCCTCCAGGGTCTGCACGCTGAGCCGGCGGATCGTGGCCCCGGCCGCTCTGGCCTCGGCGTCCGGGCTGCCGACCTGGAGTGCGCCGGCGGTCACGGCGATGAGGCTGACCTGATGGGAGACCACATCGTGCATCTCGCGGGCGAGTTGGGCACGTTCCTTCGCCAACACGGCCTGGGCGCTGAGCAGTTGCTCCTGCTCGCGGGCCTCCGAGATCTCCGCGAGCCGAAGCGTCAACTCCCGTCGGGCCTGGACGAGTTGGCCGAGGAAGACCGGGGCGGCGGCCGTGGCGAGGGTGTAGGTGAGGTGGACCAGGCTGTAGGTCTCGTCGAGTTCGTCGACATCGAGGGACGTCCACGGCCAGGGCATGAAGTCGACGGTGGCGAAGGCCAGGGCGCAGCCGATGAGCAGCGTGCGGTGGCGGCAGAGCGAGGAGAGGGTGTACAGCGCGGCCATCGTGGCGAACGCCGCGTCGCCGATCAGCGCGGAGGGGAGTGTGAGGGCGAAGGCCAGCAGCGGCCGTTGGCGGCGCAGGGTGAGAGCCAGGGCGGCAAGCAGGCCGTAGGCGGTGGCCGGGTGGTTGTCGCTGTCGAGGTTCACCCACAGGTCCAGCAGCGCGACGCAGACCAGCAGCGCGTCCAGCAACAGGGCAGACGGGCGACGGGAGTTCGGCCGGGGACTCGGACGCGGGTTCATCGGGCGGCTCCGTCTCCGGGCGGCCTGAGCAGGCCCGCCCGTTCGGCGACCAGCGCGGCCTGTACGCGGTTGTCGACCTTCAACTTCTCGAATACGGCGCTGACATGGCCTTTGACGGTGCCGGTACTCAGATGCAGCCGCTCGCCGATGTCGGTGTTGGACAGGCCCTCGGCCATCAGCGCGAGGACGGCACGCTCGCGCCCGCTCAGCCGGGCGACGAGCTGGACGGCGTACGGATCCCGCCCGCCCTGGTCGAGAAAACCGTCCACCACCGTGCGTACGACCTGCGACGAGAGCACGGTTCTGCCCTCGGCCAATGCGCGTATCAGAGCGGGCAGTTGCTCGGGGTCGGTGTCCTTGAGGAGGAAACCGGCGGCACCGGAGCGCAGCGCCGCCTCGACGTATTCGTCGGTGTCGAACGTCGTCAGTATCGCCACCACGGGCGGGTCCGGCAGTCGGCGGAGTTCGGCCAGGACGGTCAGTCCGTCCACGTCGGGCATCCGGATGTCGAGCAGGACGACGTCGGGCCCCAACTCCTGTACGGCCAGGACGGCTTGACCGCCGGGAACCGCCGCCACGGCTCCGATGCCGTCCGCGGCGTTGAGGATGTGGGTGAAGCCGGTGCGGACGAGAGCCTCGTCGTCGACCACCAGTACCCGGATCATGCGCGCTCCGCTCCTCAACTGCCCGTAATACGAGAACTGCCTGTAAGTACGGGAACTGCCTGCAATACGGGAACTTGCCTGTAATACGAGGGGTAGCACGCAGACCCGCGCCCGTCCGCAGGAACCGGTTCGGCTCCGGCCTTTCGTCGGCAGGGACCGGCCGGTCGGCCGGTGCGGTTCCGGCCGGTCGGCGGGCCGGCTCCGGACGGTTGCCGGGTGTGCTGTTCCCCGCCGCCCGCGAACCCTGAGGGCATGACACACGACGCACCGCCCACCGCGCCGCCGGCCGCGTTACCCGAGCGGCACCCGGTCCCCACCGACGCTCCAACGACCGTGCGGCTGATCGGTATCGACCTGGCGCGCGGGCTCGCCGTCCTCGGTATGTACTCCGCCCACGTCGGCCCCGACGTCACGGTCGGCGGACCCGTCGGCTTCCTGCTGGAGACCGCACGAGGCCGCTCCTCCGCCCTGTTCGCGGTACTCGCCGGGTTCTCGCTGATCATCATCACGGGCCGCCCCCACCCCCGGCCCGGCCGCGCCGGACGCCAGGCGGTGACGAGGGTCGCGATCCGCGCCGTGGCCCTGCTGGCGCTCGGCTACGCCCTGACCGCCCTGGGCACCGAGGTCGAGGTGATCCTCAGCTGCTACGGCCTGCTCTTCCTGACCGTCCTCCCACTGCACCGGCTACGCGCCGCGAGCCTCGCGCAGATCGCCGCCGCCGGCGCGCTGATCCTGCCCCAAGTCCTCTACGCCATAAGGAAGTCCATCGAGGACGGCGGCTGGGCGGACACCGTCATCCAGGCGGACCCGCTGGCCCGGATCAGCGGTACGGACGGCGTCGTAGAGCTGCTGTTCACCGGCGACTACCCGGCCCTGGCCTGGGCGCCGTTCCTGATCGCGGGCATGGCGGTGGCCCGCCTCGACCTCACCCGGCCCGGGATCCGATCCCGGCTCGCGCTGACCGGCGGTGTCCTCACGGTTCTCGGCTACGGCGGCTCCTGGCTCGCCCTGCACCTCGTCCCGCACGCGCTGAGCGTCATCTCGTCGGCCACGGGCGGCGGTTCGGCGTCGTCGGCCTGGTGGTCCGACACGGTCGGCGAACCCGAGAACGGCACACCGCTCACCTGGCTCCTGGTGGCCGCACCGCACAGCCAGACGACCCTCTCCGTCCTCGGCAACACGGGCGTCGCGTTCGTGGTGATCGCCGGGTGCCTGACGGTCGCCGACCGGATGCCGCGCCTGACCCGGCTGGCCACACCCGTGTCCGCGGTCGGCGCGATGGCGCTGACCGCCTACGTCCTGCACATCGTCGCCCTCTGGCTCCTGACCGACGTCTGGCCTGTGGCCGCCGTGGAGGACGAGACGATGTCCGGACTGCCGGCGCTGCTCGCCTTCATCGCGGCCACCATGCTGCTGGCCACCGCGTGGAGCAGTCACTTCAGGCGCGGTCCCCTGGAACACCTGCTGCACACGGCCACCCGGCCCGCGCGGTACGTCAGGTAGCTTCCGGGAGCAGCGCCCGCAGCGCCCGCAGCCGTGTGCTGTCGGGTCGGCCGGGCCCAGCGCGGGGGCTACGCGGGGGCTACGCGGAAGCGGCGCCCCGGCGGCGAACGAGATAGACGGCGCCGCCCGCCACGACAACCACCGTGAGACCGATACCGACCCAGGCGCCGGTCGACAACCCGTCGTCGTCCTTCGCCACGGCTTGGGCGGCAGGGGAGGCGGACGGCTCGGTCTCCTCGGGGGTGGGCGACGGCGAGGCCGCTGTCCCGGTCCCGGTTCCGGTCCCGGTCTCGGTCGGGGAGGGGCTGACCGGCTTCGCTCCCGGCGCGGCGGCCTTCAACTTCAGGACGGGCGCCGGGTTCTCACCGCTCTCGTCGAGTTCGATCCAGCGGTCGGTACGGCCGTCGCTGTACGTCTGCAACGTCTTGAACGCCAACTCCTCGGTGTCCGGGAGCTGTTTGACGACGACGGAGTACTCGGCGTTGGCACCGGCCTTCACGGCGGGGCCCTCGACGGTGTAGCCGTCGGCGGCGGCCGTGAACTTCCAGCCCTTGGGGCCCTCGCCGTAGGCCACGTCGGCGGGCGCGATGCCCGCGGGCAGGACCACCCGGATCTTGGTGACTCCGGCGGTGGAGGACTCCGACTCGGCGTCGAAGGCGATCTCGACGTTCTCGGCGAGGGCCTGGGCCTTGTCCGACTCGACCTCCACGTGGGCGGAGGCCGGGCCCGCGGTGAGGAGGACGGCGGTGGCGGTCGCGGCGGTCACCAGGATCAGGCGGCGGGCGGTGCGGTGCGTGCTTGCGGCACGGAACATGGGTGTCTCCAGGCATGGGGGAGCGCGGGGAGCCTCAACGGCGTTCCCGGCAAGGTCAGTTGGCGTGAGCGAGCCCCGCCTGGGGAGGGCCCCGCCGTACCACCACGTCTGCGAGTACCGCCCCTTGGAGAGGCGGACGTTCCAGCCAGGCGTGGACAAGGGCGGGCAGCCTGGTGTCCGGCGCCGCCGTCCGCTCGCTGAGCAGGGTCCATGCCAGGTCGATGCGTGCGCGGGCCGCCTCGACGGCGGTGGCCAGCCCGCGTGCCAGAGACCAGCAGACGGTGTCCGCGCGGTGCAGGAGCACGGCGACGAGCACGGCGGCCGCCGTGTGCACGGCGGTCATCGCCGGCGAGCCGTGCGCCTGGTCGTGCCAGGCCGTGTGGGCGTCCATGCCGTGAGCCATGTGCGTGGGCATGGCCATGGCCGCCGAACCGTCCGGATGTTCCGCCATGAGCCACAGGTGCAGCCCCGCCTGCGCGGCACCGCACACCGCCACCACCGTGGCGAGCGAACGGGGACGCCGCGTACCGACCAGTCCGATCACGAAAAGCACCGCCGCCGCCCATCCGGACTGCCGCCACGGCATCGGCCCTTCGGCGACCAGATGGTGCGCGCTCACCCCGAACACCGTCCCGACGAGCGCGAACACGGCAGCCCGCAGAACGGGCAGCGGCGCGTGGCGCGTCGTCGTACGGAGCTTGGTCATGGCCCGCCCATCATCGGGCATCGCCAGGTCCGCACGGACCCGGATCCCTAAAGAGGCGGCTCGTCCGGAAACCTCCTGGCGGTCGCCGCTCACTTTGGCGGACCGCGTAGAGAGACGGACAACGAACAACCCCCAGGCCGCTGACCTGGGTGAACGGTGCGGGTGCGGCCTCGACAAGCTTGGCCCTCTTCACCGTGATTCCCCGCTGTTCCCCGCCCTGTCCGGTGCGCTTGTGGTGTGGTCGCCACGCTCCATGGTTGCCCGGTTCGGTTTGTAGCGCTCGGGAAAGTCGGGGTGTTCCTGGTAGGGCAGGGCGAGATCGAGTAAGTCGTCGCAGGGCCAGAGGTCGCCGTCGAACTGGCAGTCGTCACGGTCGTCCCAAGGTCGCTCGGGGTCGTCTTCGGCGGGACTGAGCGTGTGTCGGTTCAGCACGCGTTGCTTGGCCTCGACTTCGCGCAGCACGCGGGCAGGGTCGTGGAGGGCCGCGTGCCGCGCGATCGCGGTGTGGAAGCTGGTGGGATCACCTCGGCCGAAGTCGACTGCGGCCCCGTGTGCGGTCCGTTCTGCGGAGAATCCGGCCCTGTCACGGCGCCGGGCCAGGTCGGCGTCCTCGTCCAGGCGCGCCCTGAGGAACGCCACCAGGTCGTTGGGCATGGCGGCATTCTCAACCATGGGGCGTGCGCCGGCACTTGCTTTGCGCCCGTCGCTCATCTCCGAATGTTGGACCAAGACCATTTCCAACTGTGGCGGTGGGGTGGTGGAGTGCGTGGGGCGCGTTCGTCTGCGTTCATCCGCCGATGGTCGGTGTACAGGAGTGGGCTTGTGGTCTCGCCTGAACGGCGGCGAACGAGACACGGCTTCCGACGTCTGTGTATCCGCTGGGAACGGCGAGCCGACATCCACGAAGCGTTCCTCAAACTCGCCCGCTGTCTCATCACCCACCGACAACTCAGCTCATTGCGTTAGCCGTTGTTGGACGGTGTCCTACGTGGTGAGGCGGAGGAGGCCCGACCCCCAGTCTCATCCTGCACATCTGAAGCGTGCCTACCGCTGACCATGAAATCCCAACGCGGTTCGATCGCTGCACCGTTGATGCCAACGGGGTCATACTCCTCGGTACTCCCATAGGGTGAGCCGGTGATCTGGACGGTGGGCGGGTCGGTGACGTTGCCGATCGGCAGGGTGAGTTCGCTGAGGTGGTAGAAGATCATGCGCCCGGTGGGGCGGACGCGGCGGTTGTCGGGGTAGAGGCCGCTCATGGTCTCCTCGGGGCCGAGCGCCCGTCTGACCTGCCGCTCGATCAGGCGGAAGACCAGCAGGGCCAGGCAGATGACCTGGATCAGGGCGGCGACGCGGACCGGTCACGCCATATAAATCAGCGACCCGCGAGATACGGGACTAGCAGCGCCCTTATGGTGCGGTTGTGGTGCGCACCTCGCCCACTGGTCCGGACAACAAAGAACCCCCGGGTCATCGACCTGGGGGTTTCATATGGAGCGGGTGACGAGAATCGAACTCGCACTCTCAGCTTGGGAAGCGACGGCGCTCGCCGGGCTGGGTAGGTTCTGACCTGGGCGTATGTGCTCTGGTGCGGCGCACGACTACGTGGGATCACACCTCTATTGACCGTGGTTTACCGGTTTTTAGGGCACGCTGTGGGCACGCCGTCGACTCGGGTGTGTGCGGGCCCGCCCTTGAGGGCTGACGACTGGCAAAGCGCTGGAGGTGAGCGTCGGCCGGAGGTGCGTTGTTGCAGGAGTACACGGAGAAGGGTTTAGCGGCGGCCGACCAACTCCGGGAGAAGGCAGTTCGGAGGGGACCAGTGCACCGTGGTTCTGTCCGGTGCGGACATCGCCGGCACGGCAGAGCGGGCCAACTTCAGGGAGAGGGTCTGCGAGGAGGTGTTGGTCATCTGACGGCAGCAGGGTGTTTGAAGACCGGAAAGCTCAGGTGAAGTTCGTAGCCGCCGTCGGTCGTCCCGCGCTCACGTCGGGCCGGGGGAGGGTTCAGCGGGTCCCGGCCGCTGTGGTCGGCACCTCCGCCGGGGCGTCGCGCAGGCCGAGGCGCAGGTGTTCGACGTGGTAGAGGGCCTGCTCCAGCAGTTCGGCGACGTGGTTGTCGTAGAGCGCGTAGATGACCGAGCGGCCGCGGCGTTCTCCGGTGACCAGGCCGAGGTTGCGCAGCAGCCGCAGTTGGTGGGAGCAGGCGGACTGTTCCATGCTGAAACGAGTCCGGTCCGTCAGTGGGTGAGATCGACGACGATCTTCCGTTCGGCCTGGTCAACAGTGCGTACGGTACCGGCGTGTGCTTCAGCGGATGCGTCGGCCGTGGTGTGAGCGGGCGCTGAGGCGGACCTGTGTGCGGACGGTGTGGGGAGCGAGGGCGCTCTCGGTCCGGTCGGCAAGGGTGGTGAGGGCGGGCAGGACGTCGGCGGGGGTGGTGTCCGGGTGGAGCCACACGCGCATCCTCACCTGCAGGTGGTTGTGTCGTCCCAGCAGACGGGTACGGCAGCCGGCGACTCCTGCGATGGCGACTGCCTGGTGGGTGACGGCGTCTTCCAGGGCTCGGGTCCGCAGGGCGCTGTCCGGTGCGGACAGGGGCACGACCGGGCGGGCGCCGCTGCGCAGTTGCCGGGCACACCACAGGGCGAACACGGCGGTCGCGGCGATCGAGCCCGCCAGGACCGTGGGTGTCCACCAGCCGTGGGTCCGGAGGCGGGGGAGCCGGTCCGCGTTCAGGAGCACGGCGTGCGGGCCGGGCCGGGGCCAGGGTGTCGGAAGGTGCGGCGCCCAGGGCGCGCGGGAGAGGACGAGTCCTGCGAGGGCGAGGAGGAGCAGTCCGACCAGGGCGAGGACGGTCCGGTTGAGGACCGTGCGCAGTCGTGGCATCAGGGGTTCGCTCCTTCGAGGACGGTTCCGGTGGGCTGTACGCCCGGCGCTGCTCCCCCGTCCGGCGCAGGTGTTGTTGCCGGGTCCCAGGACGGTTGCGGTCGGACGGTGACGCGCAGCCGGGGTACGTGGCGCAGGCTGCAGTTCTCCAGCGTTCGGCGCGCCGCTTCACGGGCCGCGTCGCGTGCGGTCGTGCGGTCGCCGAAGGCGAGGTGGGCGCGGACGGCGACGCGGCGGCGCCGGACGCCTACCGTGACCGCGTCGATACCTGCCGTCGCGGCCACGGCGTCCCGCACGAGGGCCGCGACCGCGCGGCGGTCGACCGCCGCCCCCAACCGCGGATCGCAGGCGACGGTGAGCAGCCCGCGGTGTCCAGGTGTCAGAGCCAGGACGACCAACAGCAGGCCGAGTACGGCGACCGCGCCGGAGCCGACGACGACAGCGGGTTCGCCGGGACCGAGCTCCGCCAGCCGGTGGAGGATCCCGGTGCGCCAGGCGGCGGCCGGTCGCTGCGCGGTGTGGACCATGACCATGTCGAAGGCCAGGGCGCCGGCGGCCACGGCCGCCGCCAGCGTGACCAGGGCCATCGGCAGCCGCCGTTGCGACCACCGGCGCCAGGGAGTGCGGGTGCCGCTTGTCGCCGCCGTGGGTACGTGGGCCGGCGTCCCCTTCTGTGCTGTGGCCGTGCTGTCGGCCGACAGCGGGGTCAGGGCGGTGACGCCCACCCGCGGCCGGGCGACATCGAGGCCGGTCAACTGCCGGGTGCGGGAGCCGACATGCTCCTGGAGCCGACGTACCGACTCAGCCAGCGGAGCCGGATAGGGCAGGGCCACATCGACGGCCACGTCCGCCCGCCGCCCGCGCACACCGGCACTGCCTTTCGCGATGCCGTGCACGACCGTGGCTCTACGGTCGTGCAGCGCTTCGACGGCCGCCCGTTCGGCGATCTTGCGAACGGCCTTGTCCGAGACGGTCGTTGTGCCGCGCTGTGCTGCCGTGGTCATCGACGGCTCCGCTCGAAGGCGTCCCGAAGATCCTGCATCCGTCCGCCACCGTCGAACCAGTGGCCCACCGCCCACCCCAGCGCACCCAGAGCGGCCACGAGGAGGAACGCCCCGAAGCCCCCGAAGAATCCGGCGAAGGCCAACGCCATCCCGGCGGCCATCCCCACGACCGGTCTGCTCACCACGTGTTCCCTTCTCTACGGCTGTCGGGCCTGCTGCCAGTGGGAACGATCACTCCACCCGGGAGTCCGTGGTCTGGCTCTCGGCGTCGTCCTCGGGCAGGTGCACGTCGTTGACGGTGACGTTGACCTCCACCACCTCCAGGCCGGTGACGCGCTCCACGGCGGAGACGACGTTCTCCCGCACGTCACGGGCGACGTCCGTGATCGGGACGCCGTACTCCACGACGAGGTCCAGGTCGATGGCCGTCTGGCGCTCGCCGACCTCGACCTTCACCCCGCGTCCCACGTTCGGCCGGCCGCCGGGTACCCGGTCACGGACGGCGCCGATGGTCCGCGACAGGCCGCCGCCCATGTCGTACACGCCCGGGATCTCCCGGGCCGCGATGCCCGCGACCTTCACCACGACGACATCGGCGATCGAGGTGCGGCCGCGGTTCGCGGCCGGCTGGTCCACCCCGGCGACACCGCCGGACACGTCCGTCGTGCTCTGCGCGGGCTTGCGCGTCTGCGGGGCGGACACGTTCTGGGAAGTCGGTGCGGTCTGCGTGGTCATGGCACGTCCCCTCTGCTTCGTTCAACAGTTGCTCTCGTACCGTCAGACCCGATCCGGCCACGTCTGTGACGCGGGTATCCGGCAAATCTCGGCCCGGCCGCGCCCGTCCGGGGCCGCACGCCCGGGCGCAACGGATCCCCGTGGCGGTGTGCGCGCTTTCAGCGCCTGTGACTGCCCGGTCCCGATCGGAGTCCGGGGTGGGTGCATCCCGTCAGGTGGGGCGGAGGTGGAGGCTCCTGCCGCGGCCAAGGGCAGGACTCGGCGACGGGCGCTCACTTCGCCGGATTCGACGTGCGACAGAGCAGCTCCGCAGGGACAGGGAGAGCTGCCTGGGGCAGGAGTGGTTACTCCGGAGCGCCGCTCGTGTCTGCCGACGTGCTCTCGCCCTGGCGGTGAGGAGAGCCGGGCAGGGGGAGCGAGAACCACACGGCTTTGCCTTCCTCGGCGAGCAAGGTGCCCCAGGTTGAGGCCAGTTGGTCGAGCAGGGCCAGTCCGCGGCCCGACTCCTCGTCGGGGCCCGCGGTCCTGGCTCGGGGCAGGACCGGGCTGCCGTCGCAGACTTCGATGTGGAGTTCGTCCCGGGTGCGGCGCAGTCGCAGCCGCAGGGGGTCGCAGGCGTGGCGCACCGAGTTGGACAGCAGCTCCGAGGCCAGCAGGCAGGCCGTGTCGGTGAGGGTCTCGCAGTTCCAATCCTGCAGGGTGCGGCGCAGGAATTGGCGTCCTTCCCGCACGCTGATGGGCTGTGCCGGAAGGAGCGCGGACACGGCGGTCACCGGAGCGGGCGGGATGCGGGCCAGGAGCAGGGTCACGTCGTCGCTGTAGTCCTGGGGGTCGGGCAGCAGGGCGGTGAGTACGGAGTCGGCGGCCCCCTCCAGGCACGACATATCGGCAACGGCTTTTTCCAGAGCGATGGCCAGAGCGTCGATCTGCAACTCGATGTCGCTGGTGGGAGTTTCCACCAGGCCGTCGGTGTAGAGGGCCAGCACCGAGCTCGGCGGGACGGTGATGCGGGTCTCCTGGTGGGGTACGTCGCCGACGCCCAGCGGCACACTGACATCGACCGGGAGCCTGCGGACCTGTCCGGTGGGATCCACCACCAGCACCGGCAGGTGGCCGGCCGAGCACACGGTCAGGGCGCTCTCGTCGGGGTCCAGGACCAGGTAGCAGCAGGTGACGAGTTGGTCGGGCAGTTCGCTGACGACCGCGTCCAGGGCCCGCATCAGCTGCCAGGGCGGCATGCCGGTCTTGGCCAGGGCATGGGAGGCAGAGCGGAGCTGGCCCATGACGGCGGCGGCCTCCAGTCCGCGGCCCATGACGTCGCCGATCAGGACGCCCATGCGACCGCCGCCCAGGGCGATCAGGTCGAACCAGTCCCCGCCCACGCCGGCTCCCTGGCGTGCGGGGAAGT
The DNA here is from genome assembly GCF_045162825.1 of Streptomyces prunicolor. Classification (NCBI taxonomy): domain Bacteria; kingdom Bacillati; phylum Actinomycetota; class Actinomycetes; order Kitasatosporales; family Streptomycetaceae; genus Streptomyces; species Streptomyces prunicolor. Next base: position 5,785,197 of record NZ_CP108676.1, read on the forward strand.
AGCGGCTGGAGGTGTCCATGCCGGGCAGGGGGGCAGGCGAGCCCATCAGGCTGCGCTGCAGGGTCAGGGCGACATGGCGCTGCTGTTCGTAGAGTTCGGCGAGCTGCGCTTCGGCCTTTTTGCGTTCGGTGACGTCGCGGATGGCGGCGGAGACCAGCGTGCCGTCCGGGGTCTCCAGGGGGCTGAGGCTGATCTCGACCGGGAACTCGACGCCGTTGCGGCGCAGCCCGTAGAGCTCCAGCCCGGCGCCCATGGGACGCACTCGCCGGTTGTCGACATAGCCGTGCCGGTGGGCGGGGTGGTGAGGGTGGAACCGCTGGGGGACGAGGATTTCCACCTGCTGCCCCAGGAGTTCTTCCCGCCGGTAGCCGAACAGGGCCTCGGTCTGCGCGTTGACCAGCTGGATGGTGCCGGTGTCGTCCACGATGACGATGGCGTCGGGGGCGGCTTCCAGCAGGGCGCGGAAGCGTGCTTCGGCGGCCTTGCGTTCGCTGACGTCCCGCACGGCGGCGGAGATCAACAGCCCGTCGGGGGTCTGCAGCGGGCTGATGCTGATCTCGACCGGGAACTCGGCCCCGTCCCGGCGCAGCCCGTACAGGTCCAGGTTGGCGCCCATCGGACGGACCTGCTGGTTGGCGGAGTAGCCCAGACGGTGACCGGGGTGCTGAGCGCGGAAACGCTCCGGGACCAGCATCTCGATGGGACGGCCGAGCAGTTCGTTCCGGGGATGACCGAACAGGGCTTCGGTCTGGGCATTGACCAGGCGGATGACGCCGGCGTCGTCCACGATCACCATCGCGTCGGGAGCCGCCTCCAGCAATGCGCGAAACGGCTCCTCAGTCACAGGGATCATGTTGGGGTGCCTCTCACGCCTGCCTGGTTCCATGGCATATCTCAGCATTGACTGAAGCGAGGGCGGACGCCTTGTGACGAAGTGTCCTTTCGTGACATTTCCTGGCCGGAATGGAGGCGCGGTTTCCTGGGCGCGGAAGCGGCGAGCCGAGGAGGCTGTTGACGGTCGGCCGGACCGCCCTCGCACTCTGCTGTGCTTGTTCCCCTGCGACTTGTAGGTCAAGGGGCCTTGTGCCTTGGTGTCTCGCGATGGGCGTCGTGTTGTCAGCGGTCGAGGCGGAAGCCGGTCACGATCTCGGACGCGATGGAGATGATGTGGTCCATTTCCTTGTCGATCCAGGGGGTGAGCAGCTTCTGATATCGGGATACCTCGAGGGGTGCCGTGATGCGGCTGGCGCGCCCGGTCACCATGACGCTCCACCCGGTATGGGCGAGGAGATCCAGGTGGTCGGCTTCGTGCACGACCACCTCGGCGACGGTGGAGCTGCCGATCAGGGCTGAGTCCGTGTGGGTGCGGATGATGATCGTGTCGCCGTCGACGATGTGGTTGACCGGCCGGATCACGGGGAGTGCCTGGCGGATGAAGCCGACGCGGCCCAAGGGGATGCTTGCCGGCAGTGACAGGGACTCATCCCGGCTCAGTTCGGTCATCCGGGCGGTGGATGCCCCTGGAGACCGGCTGGTCATGACGACTCCCGGCAGGGCGCCGGGTGGCGCGGGGTTCCCGGCGGCTGGAGGACATCCACGTGCAAGCCGTGGCTTCGGGCGAAGGCGACCAAGTGGGCGGTGGCATCCCGTCCGTTGGTGGGTGAGCCGTCCCAGACGGCCAGTACCCGGGTGCAGGTACCGAGCAGGTGTTCCTCCGCGCGTGTGCAGTAGTCGCGTCGGGTGGGGTCGTAGTCGAGCAGGCGCACTTGCTCGGACAGCAGCAGCAGTTCGTCGGCCGCCAGGCGGTCGGACTCCCGCAACTGGGCGGGGACACCGTTCTTCGAGGGCAGCACGGTCACAAGGCGCAGGCCTGCCCTGCGTGCCGCACGTCCGGCGGCCAGCGGCAGTCCGTGCCCGGCGCGCACGTGTACGGCGCTGCCGGTCCGGGCGAATTCGGCCAGTGGGGAGACGAGGTGTTCCTCCAGGGCCGTGAGCACCGGTGCGGCGAGGCCGACGGGCCCGACGACAGTGATCATCCGCGGCAGTCCTTCCTTCGCATTCGTACGTCGGGGCGGGGCGCCGGCCGCTGCGGGGGCAGGGGAGCGCGCCGTCGATGTCGATCTTCTTTGGCTTCCCAGGGTGAGCGTTCGCCACGGTGGCGCACAGGGCCGGTCGACCCCTGGGGAAGGTCCGAACAGCCCGCCTCGGGCAAGGGGTCCATGAGGGACCGGACATGGCAGTTTCCGGGCAGATGGCCACCAGACGCGCCGTCTCCTCCCGGTCACTTGCCGATGGGCCCTGCTGCGCGAGCCGTCTCCTCGCTCACGCAGTTCACCCGATCGAGTTGGAGACGCGGGCAAGCAGACACGGCCGCGGCGACGGATTCCCCAGGGAGCAGGATCCGCGTCTGCCGAGGAGAGAGGCGTCATGCCGGTGGGGTGGGAGCAGATGCCGGACTCGGCGCTGTGGGTGCGCCACTTGCCGCACCGGACACGCGCAGCCGTGATCGTCCTGCATGGCGGACCGGTTGTCGGACATCGCCCCGCGCGCCCTTGGCAGTTGGCGGCTTTGCGGATGCGGCCCGTGCTGCGGTCTGCGGCGTCTGCCGTGTCGTTGGACGAGACGCTGCTGGGGCAGGTGCGCTATCGGTGCCGGGGGTGGAACGACGGGGACGCCGAGCAGGACGCGCTGCGGGCGCTGAGCGAGTTGGGCCGGTTGGCCGGTGACGTCCCGGTGGTTTTGCTGGGGCATGCGATAGGTGGCCGTGCGGCGTTGCGGGCCGCCGTGCATCCTCATGTGCGGGGAGTGGTGGCGCTGGCGCCGTGGCTGCCGGTTGGGGAGCCGGTGGCGCAGCTGGCCGGCCGGAGTGTTCTCCTGGTCGATGAGGACGACGGCACGGCTGCCTGGACGCGTACGGCGGGCTATGTGGAGCGCGCGCGCTCGGTGGGCGCCCGGGCCGGGACGGTGGTCGTCCGGCGCGGTGGTCTGTGGATGATGCGACGGGCCGGTACATGGCACCGCACCGCGGCGGCGGCCATACGTCAGGTGCCGCAGCCGCAGGCGCAGGGACCGCACCAGGCGTGGGTCAGTCCGGTTCCCGTCGTTGTGTAGAGCGGCTGACGGTGTGGGAGCAGGAGGGAGTGCCGGGCCGGTGGGCAGCCGTCAGGGCGTCAGGGCGGACCATGCCTGCCAGGCGGTGTGCAGATCTGCATGCCACTGCACGCGTTGGTCGTCGGCGGTGCGGGAGCGCAGCAGGTCCGGTGCCAGCAGGTGAATCGTGTCCGGGCCGTCCGGCCAGGGCGCGCTGGGCAGGAACGCCTGGGTGGGCAGGCGGAGTTCGCGCATGTCGAGTCCGACCACGGACATTCCGGCGCACCGTTCGGTCAGTTCGTCGTGCAGGGCACGGCTGGTGCCCGCGGTCACCGGCCCCGTCCCAGCGCACCACAGTCGGGTGCCGCAGACGGCGAGCACACGTATACGGAAGAGCACGGGCATGATCCTCTACCTTCGGCCGGCAGGTGCGGTCATGTCGGCAGGACCAGCAGCGTGAGGAGACCGGAGGTGGGGTGGTGCGTGGATCCCCCGGCAGGTTCGAGAGTGAGGCCGACGGCCGAGGTGGCGCTGGCGGAACCGACCAGAACGAGGGCTTGGCCGGTGTGGTGAGGGTCCAGTAGAGCAGCCGGCCGCATCGTCCCGCCGACGACGTACCAGAGTTCGTAGACCTTGCCCCCGGACGGGGCCGGCAGATCGGCCGCGGCCAGGACGGCCTGTTCACGGTCGCGGGTGAGGGTGACCGTCAGGTGGGCTCCGTCGGGCAGTTCCGTCTTGCGTACATTGGCGTCGGGCGCCCCCAGGATGGCGCTGAGCCGGTCTGTCTGCCGCTGGACCTGCCGGATGGCGGCGGTGGCTTCCTGGGCCCGATGGTGTTCCCGCACGGTATCGGCGCCGAACACGGCTGCGGCGATCAGACAGGCGGCCACGGCGACGCTCGGCAGCCCCGTGCCCCCGGCCCGCCCGGTGAGCCGGCGCAGGGAGGGGGAGACCTGCCTGATCATGGCCGCGTACATCAGGACATGACGCCTCATGGCGGGAGGCGGCGTGATGGCTGTCGCGGCGGCGAGCTCGGCGGTGGTCGCCGTGAGTTCCTCCACCTCCTCGGCGCGGGCCCGGCAGCCCCGTAGACGTGCTTCGAAGAGGGCGCGTTCGTCGTCGGGCAGAGCGTGCAGTGCGTAGGCGCCGACAAGAGTGCGCAGATCGGCGTGGAGGCTCATGAGCTCACTCACTCCTGGGCGGTCGCGCTGGAAAGTCCGGAACGGTCGTGGTGAGACCGCGGCTGCGGAGTGGGACCCGACCGCGGCCCGGGCTGTGATGCTCGTGTGCCGGCTCGCCGGACGGGGGTGCGGGGGGTGTGCCAGGGGGCCGGGGCGCTTGCCCCGGCCCCCTGTTTTTCTCCCCGTCACAGGAGTCGGGCTGCAGGGCGCCTCTACGGCACCCTGCACGTGAGGGCGTCAGCTGGTCGGCATGAGGACGGTGTCGATGATGTAGACGTTGGCGTTGGCTGTCTTGACGTTGCCGCAGACGACCTTGGCGGAGTCGTTGACGGTGTAGGACTCGCCGGAGCCGGAGGTGGTGAGCTTCGACTTCTCCAGGGTGTCGAAGGAGCCGTTCTCCAGGTTCGTGGGCGTCAGCTTCTGGCCGACGACGTGGTAGGTGAGGATCTTCGTCAGCTGGGCCTTGTCGGCCAGGACCTTGTCCAGGGTGGCCTTCGGGATCTTGGCGAAGGCGTCGTTGGTCGGCGCGAACACGGTGATGTTCTGGGCGTTGTTGAGGGTGTCGACGAGGCCCGCCTTCTTCACCGCCGCCACGAGCGTGGACAGCGCCGGGTTGTTGGACGCGGCGGTGGCGACCGGGTCCTGGGCCATGCCGTCGAAGGAGCCGGAGCCGCTCTTCGGGACGGCCGCGCAGCCGGTGCCGAAGGGCTGGTCGGCCGTGGTGGCGTCGGAGCCGCTCATGCTGTTGTCGGTGGCGGTGGCGGACGCCTTGGTGGAGGTGTCGGACTTCGCGGAGTCGCTGCCGCTGCTGCCGCAGGCGCTGAGGGCCAGCGGGAGTACGGCGGTGGCGGCGAGGACGACCGCGGTACGGCGGATACGAGTACTCATGGTGTTTCTCCTGCGGGTCGGTGCAGCCTGAGCTGCGGTGATACGGGGAAGGGGAGAGGTGGCTTGTGGGGTCAGTCGACGGTGACGACCACGGAGTGCCAGCCGCTGGCACCGTCCGGGATGGTCTTGGTCCGTCTGTCGGTCTGCAGCGCGCCGGTGCGGTCGGTGGCGCGGGCGGTGAGGGTGTGGCCGCCTTTGGTGGCCTGCCAGGGGAAGGACCACTGGCGCCAGGTGTCGCGGGTGTCCTCGGCGGCCAGCCGGGCCTCCTGCCAGGGGCCGTCGTCGACGCGGATCTCGACCTTGTCGATGCCGCGGTGCTGGGCCCAGGCGACCCCGGCCACCATGACCGTGCCGGTCTTGGGCCGGGCGAACGGCTTGGGAGTGTCGATGCGCGACTCGGTCTTGATCGGCGCTTTGCGGGCCCAGCCGCGTTTGACCCAGTAGGGGTCGTAGGCGTCGAACGTCGTCAGCTCTATGTCCTTGATCCATTTGCAGGCCGAGACGAAGCCGTACAGGCCGGGCACGACCATGCGGACGGGGAAGCCGTGGGCGAAGGGCAGCGGTTCGCCGTTCATGCCGAGGGCGAGCAGCGCGTCGCGGCCGTCCATCACGTCCTCGACGGGGCTGCCGATCGTCATGCCGTCCACGGAACGCGCCACCAACTGGTCGGCCGAGCCGCCCTTCGACGGCGGCTTCACCCCGCACTCGGCCAGCAGATCGGCCAGTCGTACGCCGATCCAGCGGGCGTTGCCGACGTAGGGGCCGCCGACCTCGTTCGAGACACAGGTGAGCGTGATGTCGCGCTCGACCAGTTCGCGCCGCAGCAGGTCGTCGAAGGTGAGGGTGACAGGCCGGGTGACGCCCTTGCCGTGGATGCGCAGTGCCCAGGTCGTGGCGTTGACCTTGGGCACCACAAGGGCGGTGTCCACGCGGTAGAAGTCACCGTTCGGCGTGGTGAAGGCGCTGATCCCGGGAATCCGCAGCTGGGCACCCTTGGGAACGGCGGCGGCTGCGGAGGCGGGACGGGGCAGGACGACCTTGTTGCGTGAAGCGACCGCGTTCTGGCCGCTCGCCCCGTTCAGTGTCCGGCCTATCACGCCGGCCCCGGCGGACGCGGCGGCAGCGGCCGTCGCGGCGATCACGAAGCCGCGGCGGTCCCAGCCGGCGCCGGAAGGCGGGCCTTCCTGCTCGCCCTGAACGGATTCCGCGGACGGGACCCGCCGGGCGAGGCGGCCCACCAGGACGTAGAGCACCGCGGCTCCCGCGATAGCGCCCACCACGGAGGGCAGCGCGTCGGAGAGGCTCGTCGAATCCGGCCGACTGGTGGCCGATACCGCCCCGACAATTCCGAAGAGCAGAACACCGGCAGCGCCGCTGCGCCGAAAACGCAGTGCGGCAATTCCCAGCGCCAGCGCGAAAAGCGCCAGCATCGCGAGAATTCCGAGCTGAAGAACCAGTTTGTCATTGGTTCCGAAGTGCCGGATCGCCCAGTCCTTCACAGCGGCCGGGGTGCGGTCGATCGCCGCCCCGCCGACCGCCACGACCGGACTGGCCTGCGGACGCACCGCAGCCGACACCAGCTCAGCGACGCCGAGCGAGGCGAGGCCGGCCAGCACACCGCTGCACGCGCCCAGGGTCAGGCGCGCCCAGCTGAGGCGCTGTCGCGTTTGCTTCTCGTCGTCGGTCACGTGGGGAATCCGGCTCCGAAAGCCCGGCGGATTGGTCGCCTACCCGATCGGATGAACTTTTTTTCCGGACCAATCCGCATCTGATCCGGCTACGGATATAAGGAACGTCGGATTTCGCTCTCTGCTGCCGGGCGAGATTTCATGGCCGCCCGCTGATTTCGGCGTCGCGGCGGTACCGAGTACCGCTTTCCGACGCGGAACTTGGGCCCTGCGGCCATCCGGCGTCGTGTCTGTCACGGATCACCTGTGAGAACAAAAGGGGTTGATCCATCATGGAACGCTCAATTGTGGGCCTCGCGCTCGTGCCGGACTGTGGTCTCGGCCCGGTGCGCAGCGACGTACGCGAACAGCTGGCGCGGTGGGGGCGGAGCGCTCTCGCCGACGACTGTCTGCTCGTGGTCAGCGAACTGCTGGCCAACGCATACGGCCACGGCACGGCGCCGGTGCGGCTGTCGCTCGCCCTGCGCGGGCAGGCGGGCGGTCGGGTGGTGCGGGTCCAGGTCTCCGACATGGGTCCGGGTTTCGACATCGAGCTGGTCAGTGCGCGGTGGAGACATCCGTCCTTCGTCCTGAGCCAGGGTGGCCGTGGGCTGTTGCTGGTCGACGCGCTCTGCCGGGCGTGGGGCGAGCGGCATGGCCGCCGCGGTCACACCGTGTGGGCCGACCTGCCGCGCGGCATCGGCTGATCTCGACTCGGGGCATCCGTAGAGCGCCCGTTCCCGGAAGTCATGCGTAACGGGGGCGGCGCAGCAGTGTCCAACCGTGAGAAGACCGGACGAGAGGAGCCGCCCAGTGGTGGGGGCCCGCACACAGAGCGCACCACCCGACAGCCGGGGCGACACGGACGACGCCCTGTTGGCGGTCCGGGCGGCGGAGGGTGACGAGGATGCCTTCGCCGTCCTCGTCCAGCGCCACGCACCGGCGCTGATCCGGCTGGCCACCCGCCTGCTCGGTACCCGGGTCGAGGCGGAGGACGCCGTCCAGGACGCTTTCCTCAGTGCCTGGCGGAGACTGCCGGAGTTCCACGGCCACGCCTCTTTCGGCACGTGGATGTACCGAATCGTCACCAACCGCTGTCTGAACGTGCTGCGCTCGCGCAGGCCCGTGGCCTCGCTGGAGGCGGCCGGTGACGTACCCGCGGCCGAGCACGCCACGTCGCCGGCCCGGATCGCGGAGGGGCGCGACGCGGTCCGCGAGGTGCGGGAGGCCCTCGACCTGCTGTCGGCCGAGCAGCGGGCCTGCTGGGTGCTGAGAGAATTGGACGGCCGTTCCTACGAGTTCATCGCGGACGCGGTCGGCATCAGCCAGGAGGCCGTCCGCGCCCGGGTGTTCCGCGCACGCCGTTGTCTGACACAAGCACTGGGGGCCTGGCGATGACCGCCCACAACGACCCGCTCGACGACGCCCCCGGCAGCGAGGACGAACACCTCGCGTGCGGACGGTTGATCTCCTCCGCGTGGGAGGCATGGGAGCAGCAGGCGCAGGACCCGCATCTGCTCTCCTGCCCGCACTGCCGACGGGCCGTGAGCGAGCTCGAAGCACTCGAGACCGCCGTGCGCGGCCTGCGCGACGATGCGGCGGACCCGTCGGGGGACGACGTGGAGACGCTGACGCAACGGGTCATGGATGTCGTCCGTCTCGAACTTCGCCCAGGCCGGCCGATGCCCTTGGGGGAATCGGGTGAGGATCTGTGGATCATGGAAGCGGTCGCTGCCCGGTCCCTGCGCGCCGCCGCCGAGAGGGTGCCCGGCGTACGGGCCGGTTCCTGCCGCCTCGGTCCCGGCCCGGACGCCGACGAGGCAGGCGCCGTGGAGGTCCGTCTCGACGTCCACGCGCCGTCCGGTGCTGTCCTGCCGGATCTCGCGGAACAGGTTCGCCAACAGGTGTGGGCCGCCGCGGACCGTGAGCTGGGCATGGCCATAGCGTCGGTGGACATCCGTATCACCGATCTCGTCGACGTCCCGGCCGACAGCCAGGAAGGCTCCACCTCATGACCCGGACCGCCGTTCACGCCACGCTCACCGAGGAGATCGCCCGCGCCGTGGAGGACCTGCCGGGTGTGGCGTTCCTCAAACCGGGGCTCACCGGCCTGCTGCGCTCCGCCCTGCCCCGGTCCGACCGGAGTACGGCTGCCACTGCGTCGGCAGGGGTGCGGGTGAGCAGGCCCAGCGGGGCTGAGCCCTGGCGCGTCGAGATCAGCCTCGTCGCGCTCCGCCACGTGCGCGGCGTGGATGTCGCGCGCGCCGCCCGGCGCACCGTCGAGGAGCGCGTGGCCGCGCTGTTTCCCGCCGAGACGATGCCGGCGCAGGTCAGCGTGACCGTCACCGGCCTGGTCTGACCTGCTGCCCGCGTCCCGTCCGCGGGGTGGCCTACATGTGCGGCGGCGGCGAAGTGATCATGAGGTGCAGGAAGACGGTCCAGGCGCAGGCAGCGGCTGCCATGACACGAAGTCTGCGACGGCGCGCGGGTGCGACCGGATCAGCACCCGCTCCCACGGGAAGGGCGACCGCGACCTGAGTTCGCCCGGGCACGACCTCGGGTGTCATGCGTACCGGCGGGGCGCACGGCTGGGGTGCCGGACGGGCCTGCGGCCGCTCGACCGGCCGCACCGGGCGGCGCCTCGCGGCCCTGCGAGGCGGGTGTACGGCTGGCGGCAGGGCTGCGGTCCCGGCCGGAGCGGGGGCCAGTCCCTGGGCCAGGCCGCTGAGGAACGCGGCGTAGGCGGCCCGCCGAAGGCCGGTCGGGGTGGTGCGGCCGCTTTCCCAGGAGCGCACCGTCGCGGTGGTCACGCCGAACGCCGCGGCGACCTGTTCGTCGCTGAGCTGCCACGCACGGCGCAACCGGGCGCGCTCCTCGGGTGCGGGCAGAGGCGCCTTTCCGTCCCGGCGGCGCGGGTGGGACGGCATCGGATGCTGGGGCAGAAGGTTGATCGTCACGACCGTATGACAACCGGCAACCATGTCATGTGATCACGGCGGATTCCGATTGCACCCGTATGCCGTAACGCGTGACGCGGCTCGGGTCGCGTCGGGTGTTCCTCACCGGTTCGACGGAAGATCGGCCATTTGGCCAATCCGCTCCCGCGGCGGCTTCGGATTACGCGCGAGACCACTGTCCGCGGCCGACCGGGAGGAGAAGCGATGTCAGGCGTGTCAGGGAGCGGACCGGGGGAGCGGCGGGAGGCGCTCGGCGACGGTGTACGCGGGCGGCGGAGCGTCGCCGTCGTAGGCAGTGGTGTGGCGGGGCTGACCGCCGCGTACGTCCTGAGCCGCGACTGCCACGTCACTCTGTACGAGGCCGACGACCGGCTCGGCGGGCGCGCCCACACCCACGAACCGACCGCCGGCGACGGGGTGACCCGTCGCGTCGACTCCGGGTTCATCGTGCACAACCGGCGCACCTACCCGCATCTGCTGCGCCTCTTCGACGAACTCGGCGTCGCCACGCAGGAGTCGGAGATGAGCATGTCGGTGCGGTGCGAGGGATGCGGGCTGGAGTACGCGGGTGCCCGTGGCCTCGCGGGGCTGTTCGCCCGGCCGCGCAACGCGCTGCGCGGCTCCTATCTGCGCATGCTCGCCGAGGTGCCCGCCTTCCACCGCGCCGCGCTCCGCCTGCTCGCGCGGGAACCCTCCAGCCCCCGCACCCTGGGCGCGTTCCTCGACCGGGAGGGCTTCTCCGCCTACTTCCGCGCCCACTTCATGACCCCGCTCGTATCGGCGGTGTGGTCCTGCGACGCCGCCACCGCCCAGCGCTACCCGGCCGCCTACCTGTTCCGCTTCCTGGAGCACCACGGGATGCTCTCCGTGACCGGAGCACCGACCTGGCGCACCGTCACGGGCGGTTCGCGCACCTACGTCGACCGGGTCGCCGCACGTCTCGACGCGGTGCGCCTCGCGGCTCCGGTGCGCGCCGTGCGCCGGCATCCGGACGGCGTCGACATCACCACGCACGACGGCACCACGCAGTCGTACGGCGGTGTCGTCGTCGCCACCCATCCGGACCAGGCGGTCCGTCTGCTGGCCGACGCCACGCCGCGGGAGAAGGAGGTCCTCGGAGCGTTCCGCTACTCCCGCAACACCACGCTCCTGCACACCGATACCAGCCTGCTTCCTCGCGCGCGGGGGGCACGCGCCTCCTGGAACTACCTGATGCCGGCCTGTTCGACCGGCTCCGACCAGGTCCGCGTCAGCTACGACATGAACCGGCTCCAGCGCCTCGAGGCGCCCGAGACCTACGTGGTCACCCTGGGCGGCCAGGACCGGGTGGACCCGGAGCGGGTGCTCGCCCGGATGGTGTACGAACACCCCGTCTACACCCCGGAGTCGGTCGCCGCGCAGGCACGCCTGCCCGGGTTGAACACCGCCGTGACCGCCTACGCCGGGGCCTACCACGGCTGGGGTTTCCACGAGGACGGGTGCCGCTCCGGCGCCCTGGCCGCCGCGGCACTGGGAGTGCGCTGGTGAGTGCCCCGCCGGCCCTCTACCGGTGTGCGATCAGCCACGTACGGACCGCACCGGTCCGCTACGGGCTGCGCCACCGCACGTACATGTGGCTGATCGACCCCGACAACCCACCCCAACTCCCGTGTTTGCTGCGGCCGTTGGCGCGCTTTGACGCGCGCGACCACTTTGGCGGGGACCAGCCGTCCGTGCGTGCCGGGCTCGACGCCTTCCTCGCCGCGCACGGCGTGGACCTGGCCGGCGGGCAGGTTGTCATGCTGACGCACGCCCGCGTATTCGGCCACGTGTTCAACCCGCTGACCGTGTACTGGTGCCACGACCGCGACGGCACCCCGCGGTGCGTGGTCGCCGAGGTCCACAACACCTACGGCGAACGCCACAGCTACCTGCTGTTTCCCGACGGGACGGGCACGGCACGCGCCGACAAGAAGTTCTACGTCTCGCCGTTCTTCCCCGTCGACGGCCGCTACCGCATGCGCCTGCCCCGCCCCGGCGAACGGCTCGACCTGACCGTGCACCTGGAACGCGCCGGCGGCAGGCCCTTCACCGCGACCGTCCGAGGGAACCGCCACGGCGTCACCCCGTGGGCGCTGCTGCGGCTCGCCGTGCGCCACCCGTTCTCGACCCTCGCCGTGTCCGCCGCCATCCGCCTGCACGGCATCCGCCTGTACCTGCGACGGCTGCCCGTCCAGCCCCGCCCCCATCACCGCACCCCGGAGAACGCGTCATGACGACCGCCGCACACCGTCCCGCCGTACGGCCGTCGGCCCCGCCGTCCACACCCGTAGCCGTCGACCCGGCCCGCTGGCCCGACGTGGCCGCACCGCCGCCGACATCCCTCGCCCGCAGGGCCGTCACAGCGGCGGTACTGCGCCGCACCTTCGAACGCCTGCCGCTGCGTGTGCAGCTCGCCGACGGCACCACCTGCGGGCAGGGCGGCCCCCTGCTGGAGATCCACGACCCGGCGGCGTTCCACGGCCGCATCGGCGGCCAGGGGCTGATCGGCTTCGGCGAGTCGTACATGGCCGGCGAGTGGGATGCCCCCGACCTGGTCGCCGTCCTCGCGGTGCTGGCCCACAACGCGGCCACCCTGATCCCGGCCCCGCTGCAGCGGCTGCGCGGGCTGTGGGCGTTGCGTCAGCCGCACGCCCAGCGCAACACCCCCGACGGCGCGCGTACCAACATCAGCCGCCATTACGACCTGTCCAACGACCTGTTCGCCCTCTTCCTCGACGACACCCTCACCTACTCCTCGGCCCTGTTCCGTGCCCTTCCCGCCGGCTGGGAGCTGCTGGCGGCGGCCCAGCACCGCAAGATCGACCGGTTGCTGGACCTCGCCGAGGTCGGGGCGGGCAGCAGGGTGCTGGAGATCGGCACCGGCTGGGGTCAACTCGCGATCCGCGCCGCCGCGCGCGGCGCCCGGGTCACCTCGCTCACCCTCTCCGGCGAACAGCGCGACCTCGCCCTTGAACGGGTCGCCGCGGCGGGCCTGTCCGACCGGGTCCGTATCGACCTGTGCGACTACCGCGAGGCCCGCGGCACGTACGACGCGGTCGTGAGCGTGGAGATGATCGAGGCCGTCGGCGCCGAGTTCTGGCCCGAGTACTTCCGCACCCTCGACGACCGGCTGGTCCCCGGAGGACGTGCCGCCGTGCAGGCCATCACCATGCCGCACGAACGGATGCTGGCCAGCCGGGCCACCTTCACCTGGATCCAGAAGTACATCTTCCCCGGCGGCCTGCTGCCCTCCGTCGAGGCGGTGGCCGACGCCGTCAACGACCACACCCGGCTGCGGACCGCGCGCCGGGACGGCTACGGAGCGCACTACGCCGAGACGCTGCGGCTGTGGCGCGAACGCTTCACCGAGCGCGCCGACGAGGTCGCCGCGCTCGGCTTCGACGACACCTTCCGCCGCATGTGGACCCTCTACCTCGCCTACTCCGAGGCCGGGTTCCGCTCCGGGTACCTCGACGTGCAGCAGTACCTGTTCACCAAGGAGAGCCTCGCCCGATGAACACCACCGCAACTGTCCGGACCGGTGCCGCCCAGCGATTGGCCGCGCTCGCCGAGACCGCGCTGGGCGGACCTCTGCCGGTGAGGCTGCGCGCCTGGGACGGCAGCGAAGCAGGCCCCGCCGAGGGACCTGTCGTCGTGGTCCGCTCCCGGCGCGCCCTGCGCCGCCTGCTGTGGCAGCCCGGAGAGCTGGGCCTGGCGCAGGCGTACGTCACCGGCGAGATCGAAGTGGAGGGAGATCTGGCGCAGGGGCTGCGCGCCATGTGGGCAGCCGCACGGGAACGCCGTCTGCACCCGCCACGGCTCGGCCTCGCCGACCTGGCCCGCGCCACCACAACCGCCGCGCTGCTGGGCGCGGCCGGACCACGGCCGCCCGCCCCCGCCTCCCAGGCACGGCTGCGCGGCGGTCTGCACAGCAAGGCCCGGGACCGGGCCGCCATCAGCCACCACTACGACCTCTCCAACGACTTCTACCGCCTCCTCCTCGACGAGACCATGGCGTACTCGTGCGGCTACTGGACCAGCGACGAGCCGGACCTCACCCCGGCCGACTCCCAGCGCGCCAAACTGGAGTTGATCTGCCGCAAGCTCGCTCTGACGCCCGGGTCCCGGCTGTTGGACATCGGCTGCGGCTGGGGTTCGCTCACCCTGTACGCGGCACAGCGGCACAAGGCGCAGGTCACCGCCGTCACCCTGGCCAAGGAGCAGGCGGCCCACGTCCGCGAACAGGTCGCCGAGCGCGGCCTGGAGAACCTGGTCGAGGTGGTGTGCCAGGACTACCGCGACATCACGGGCGGCACCTACGACGCCGTCTCCACCGTCGAGATGGGCGAGCACGTCGGGGACGCCGAGTACCCGGCGTTCGCCGCCGCCCTGCACCGCCTGGTCCGGCCGCGGGGACGCGTGCTGGTGCAGCAGATGTCCCGCGGGACGAAGGCGCCCGGCGGCGGTGCGTTCATCGAGGCGTACATCGCCCCCGACATGCACATGCGCCCGCTGGGGGAGACGGTCGCCCTGCTGGAGGAGGCCGGGCTGGAGGTCCGCTCGACGGAATCGCTGCGCGAACACTACGTCCGTACGGTCGCCGCCTGGCATCGCATTCTTGAGGAGCGGTGGGACGACTTCGTGCGGCTCGTCGGCGAGGAGACAGCCCGGGTGTGGCGGCTGTATCTGGTCGGCGGGGCCCTGGCGTTCGAGGAACGGCGGATGGGAGTGGACCAGATCCTGAGCGTGCGGCCGGCACCCGGCGGTGATGCCGGCATGCCCACGACGCCTCGGGACTGGTACGCGGGACTGGCCCAGTTGTGAGCGGCTTCGCATGGGGCGCCTTCGCGGTGAATCTGGGATGGGCCGCCGCGGCCTCGCTCGCCGTCATGCTGGTGACGTTCGCGATCGCCGTACGGCGTGGTCTGCACCGGATCGTCGACATCGCCTGGGGAATCGCCTTCACCGTGGTCGCCGTCGTGAGCTGCGCGGCCTCGGCAGGCGAGGGAGATCCGGGCCGCCGCTACCTGGTCACCGCGCTCACGGCGCTGTGGGGCCTGCGGCTGGCCGGGCACATCGCCCGGCGCGGCCGTGGCCACGGCGAGGACCTGCGCTACGAACAACTCCTCGGTAAGGCCCCCGGCAGCCGGAACCTGTACGCCCTGCGCATGGTCTACCTCCTCCAGGGCGCTCTCGTGTGGCTGGTGTCGCTGCCGGTCCAGGCCGCGCAGTACGTGCCCGGTCCGATGACCGCGTTCGCCGCCGCCGGCACGGCACTCGTCGTACTCGGTGTGTGCTTCGAGGCGGTCGGGGACGCCCAACTCGCCCGCTTCACAGCAGATCCGGCCCACAAAGGCCGGATCATGGACCAGGGACTGTGGCGCTACACCCGTCACCCCAACTATTTCGGCGACTTCTGCGTCTGGTGGGGGCTGTGGCTGATCGCCTGTGACTCCGCCGGGGCCGCCGCCCTGACGGTCGTGTCGCCGCTGGTCATGAGTTACCTGCTGATCTGGGGCAGCGGGAAGCGTCTGCTGGAGCGGCACATGGCCCGGCGGCCCGGATACGCCCAGTACGCGGCCCGCACCAGCGGCTTCTTCCCGCGCCCGCCCCGCTGAGGTGTGGCCCCGCCCTTCGCGGCAGGGCCACACCTTCTCAGGCGGGGAGGTTCATCAAGGCGAGCGGGCTGGTGGTGGGCTGCTTCGAGCCGCCCGCGGGTTCGACGGTGACGCCCATGCCCGACGCCCCGTCCACGGCCCCCCGCAGCAGGACGGCCTGGTCGCCGAGTCCGGGGTCCATCAGACCGGCGGAGCGCATGGTGCCCCCGTCGTCGAACCACAGCTGGTAGACCTTCCCCGCCGGCGGATGCGCCATCCCGGCGGCGAGGAACACCGCCTGGTCCCGCTCGTGCGAGACGACCACGGTGCCGGTGGCACCGCCGGCCAGCTTCGCGACCCTGGTCCTGGCGTCCGGTGCGGCGAGCACCGCGCTGATCTGCGCTGTTCCCTGCTCGGCCTGGCGCGCCCGGCCGAGCGCGTCCTCGGCCCGCTGGTGCTGCCACACCGTGGTGCCGCCGAGCGCGGCAGCAGCCGCGAGGCAGGCGGCCAGCGTCCACCGCGACAGCAGTCCGGCTCGCAGTCGGGCACGGCCCGAACGCATCGGCGTCGACTCGCCGGGGGAGTCCTGACGGACGGTCGTGACGCGGCGCAGCACCTGCTCGCGCATCTCCCGCCGGGGTGTCACAGAGACGGCGAGTCCCAGGCGGGCCGCGGTGGCGCACAGCTCGGCGGCCTCCTGAGTACACGGTTCACAGTCGGCGAGATGCCGCTCGAACGCGTCGCGTTCCTCGTCGGACAGGGCGTGCAGGGCGTAGGCACCGGTCATGCGGTGCAGTTCGGCGGTGGTCATGCGGTCACCCCCAGGCAGTCGCGCAGCCGGATGAGTCCGTCGCGCAGGCGGGTCTTGACGGTGCCCAGCGGAAGGGCGAGTGCCTCTGAGACCTGGCGATAGGTCAGTCCGCGGTAGTAGGCCAGGGTGACCGCCTGGCGCTGGATCTCGGTCAGCGTGCGCAGACAGCGCCGCACCTGTTCCCGTTCCAGCCGTGCCTCGACCTGCTCGGTCACCTCGTCGTACTCGGGCGTACGGTCCAGCAGGGCGGCCTTGTGGTCCCGGGCGGCCACGGCTTCCACGTGCCGGACACGGTCCACCGCCCGACGGTGGGCGAGGGTGAGGATCCAGTTGATCGCCGTTCCGCGATCGGCACGGTAGCGCGGAGCGGTACGCCACACCTCCACCAGAACCTCCTGGGCCACTTCCTCGGACTGTGCCTGATCGCGCAGCACGGCACGCACGACACCCAGAACCGGGCTCACGACGGCGTCGTAGACAGAAGCGAACGCGGGCTCGTCCCCCAGGGCCACGCGGCCCACCAGCTCTTCCAGGTCCGGCTCCATCGATGGGTTTCTGCCGATGTGTACGGCTTCTTTCACAACGCCCTCCGCGGTTGGGACATCTCCGGACGTAATCCGATCCTGCGCGGGCCGGGGATTGGTCCTGACAGCGATGAAAACGCAGGTGAATTCGGACGGTGTGACGGCGGGAGGGCGGGCGACGAACGACCCTCTCGCCGTCAGGAGACCAAGCCGTCGGGCGCGCAGCGACGGATCACCCCTGAACCGGAAGTCCGCGCGGTCGGCGCGCGGGCCGAGGTCACGCTGGTGGCGGGCGGTGGGCATGCAATGCTCCGCCACTGTGACCACTGGCACCGCACCGTGGGTTCGACGTCGCTGATCTCCTCGTCACTCGACTGCGCGACGGGCACGCCTGGGGCCGTCGGTGTCCTTGGTGGCGGTCCGGGTGATGTTGCGGGCCATGCCGCCGAAGACGGCTGCGTGGAAGGGGGAGACGGACCACCAGTAGACGTGGCCGAGCAGACCGCGGGGGTGGAACAGGGCGCGCTGACGGTAACGGGTGCGGCCGTCGGCGTCTGTCTCCGCGTACATCTCCAGCCAGGCCAGGCCCGGCAGCCGCATCTCCGCCCGCAGTCGCAGCAGCCGTCCGCGCTCGATCTCCTCGACCCGCCAGAAGTCCAGCGAGTCGCCGACCCGCAGGTGCTCGGCGTCACGCCGTCCGCGGCGCAGGCCGACTCCGCCGACGAACCGGTCCATCCAGCCCCGGACCGCCCAGGCCAGCGGGAAGGAGTACCAGCCGTTGTCGCCGCCGATGCCCTCGATCACCTTCCACAGCGCCTGCTTCGACGCGTCGACCGACGCCTGCCGTTCGTCCTCGTAGAGGCTGCCGCCCGCCCAGTCCGGGTCCGTGGGCAGCGGGTCGCTGGGCGCGCCCGGCACGGAGGCCGACGACCAGCGGGTGACTACCTGTGCCTCCCGTACGCGCTGGAGCGCCAGGGCGAGCGCCTGGTCGAAGGGCAGTGGCCGGCCCGGCTGGTCGGGCAGGTAGCGGGCGATGTCGTGCTCGTGGCAGATGACCTCGTGGCGCAGGGACTCCGTGAGGGGTCGGGCGATGGAGGCGGGCACGGGTGTGACGAGACCGACCCAGTGGCTGGACAGCCTGGGCGTCAGGATCGGAACGGGCACGATGAGCCGTCGGCGCAGTCCGGCGACGAGGGCGTAGCGGCGCATCATCTCGCGGTAGGTGAGGACGTCCGGCCCGCCGATGTCGAACGTCCGGTTGACGTCGTCCGGCATGGTCGCGGAGCCGACGAGGTAGCGCAGCACGTCCCGCACCCCGATGGGCTGGGTGCGGGTGTGCACCCAGCTCGGGGTGACCATCACCGGCAGCCGCTCGGTGAGGTAGCGCAGCATCTCGAAGGAGGCCGAACCGGAGCCGATGACGACCGCTGCCCGCAGTACGGTTGCGGGCACCGGCGACTCCAGGAAGATCCGTCCCACCTCTGCCCGGGAACGCAGGTGGGGAGACAGCGAGCTTTCGGGCACGCCCTTCGGGGTGAGTCCGCCGAGATAGACGATCCGTCGTACACCGGCGGCCCGTGCCTGCTCGGCGAAGACGTGCGCGGCGCGGCGGTCGGTGTCCTCGAAATCGGCGCCGGAACCGAGAGCGTGCACCAGGTAGTAGGCGACGTCGATGCCGCGCATGGCTGCGGCGACCGACTCGGGGTCCGTGACGTCGCCGCGAACCGTCTCGGTGTCGCCGGTCCAGGGGTGGTCACGGAGTTTGTCCGGTGAACGGGCGAGACAGCGTACCCGGTGGCCGGCCTCCAGCAGCTCCGGTACCAGGCGTCCGCCGACGTAGCCGGATGCTCCGGTGACCAGGCAGTGCAGCCGCTCGGGCCCGTGGCCGCCGTGTCCCTCCGCGGCGTCGGTCGCGTTCCGCTGTCCGTCCGCGCTCACGATCCTGCCTCCACGCGCTTGCTCCGACGCTGTTGTCTCGTCGTCCGATCATCTCCGCAACGGGGTGACCGTGCCCGTCGGGGCGTCGCGGCCCGACGGGCCGATGAAGCCTGCGCCGCCCGGTTCCGCTGCCGCTCGGCCACGGCCCCGCACGCGATACCCGCGAGTGCCTTTCCGTACGACCGGGGACGGCCTCGCGGCGTGGACGGCCCGGCCCGCTGCCTGCGGCGCCGTGGCCGAATACCTGTCCACAGGCACGGTGTCCGGGTCGTGCATCGTCCGCTTCGGCGTCGGCCGCCTCCACAACCTCTTCGTACGGGCACAGGCCGGCGGATGCACCGTACGTCCGAAAAAATCCGTGGGTATCAGGCACAGGTCCCCTCCCCGGAACGCCCGGAGGTGACCGCGCTGCCAATGGGTTCGGATTACTGTCGGCCGGATCCGGGGTCGGCGCACCGCCCGGGCAGCGCGTTGCTCCGGTCACGACGGCGGTACGACGGACAGCGCTGTCGTCACGCCGGAGCCTTCGGCCCGGTCCCGTGTCCGGTGGTATCCCGGGCCAGGGAACTCGGCCACCACGCACGGGGGCCGATGTCCTGTCGGGACGTCAGATCGCCTTCATCGCTGAATACATGAGGACAACCCACCACGACGATCTCGCTCAGGGAGAGCCACACCCAATTGGATTGACAACAAACAACCCCCAGGCCGCTGACCTGGGGGCAAATTCTGGAGCGGGTGACGAGAATCGAACTCGCACTCTCAGCTTGGGAAGTGGCGACGCTTGCGGAGTCGAACAAGGCTCTGAACTGGCCGTATGGACTCTGGTCGTGGTGTCCGAGGGTGCAGTGTCGCGCCGTAGCCGACGGTGGTTCACCGGTCTTAAGGGCACGCTATGGGCACGCCGTCGGTTCCGAGACGTGGAGGGCCCTTCGGGGTGGTGGTGGCTCCGTACAAGCCGCCGTGGAGTTCCTGCCGTATCGGCGCGTGCATTGTCCGGGTTCGGGTCCGGAACACGGCCGCGCTCGAAACTGCAATCCGATCGGGGTGTACCGCCCTCGGCTGCGGTACACCAACGCCTCAGTGGAGGCCGTCGAGGCCCAACTCCTCTTGCCCCACGTGCGGCATACGCAAGAACCGGGTGTCGAACGCCCCCGCACCGTGATACGTGAGCGTGACCGTCGGGCTGTCCTCCCCTGTGTACCTTGCCCAGTCCACTCTGGGATCCCGTTCGGCGGAGTCCGGGAACGTCAACTGCTGCGGTGCGGACGAGGGTTGGGGCGGGTGTGGGGCGTGAGCCGGATACGGCGCCGTTCCTGTACGGCGGTGTCTGCCCCGCTGTGTCATCGTTTGTTCCATGCCGCTCGTCACCACGACCGTGACACCGACGATGATCAGCAGGAGCCCGGGCATGGTCGCGGGCTTGATGCCCTGCCCCAGGAACCACCACGCGGTGAGCGCCGCCACGGGAGTCTCCAGCAGAAGCAGGACGCTCATCGTCGTCGCCGATGTCCTGCCGAGGGCGAAATTCAGCGAGCCGAGCCCCAGAATCTGGGGAAGGACGAGCAGCCCGAGCAGCGACAGGTGCGTGGATCTGTCGTAGCCCGTCAGCGGGATGTGGGCCAGCCGGCAGACGGCGAGGAGTTCCAGACCGCAGACCAGCGAGGTGAACGTCGAGTACAGCGGTGTGCTCACGTCCGCCCGCGACCGTTCGCTCAGTGCGGTGTACCCGGCCTGGGCGATGGCCCCGACGAGGGCGAGCAGATCCCCCAGCAGCGCCGTACCGCCGGACCTGATGTCGAGACCGCCCGCCGCTGTCGCTCCCACCACGGCGAGCGCTAGACCCGCCCAGGTCCGGAGGGACGTCCGCACGCCCTGGCCCGCGGCGATGAGGGCCTGCCAGACGGGCTGGGTGGCGACGAGTGCCGTGGACATGGCCACCGAGGTCAGCCGAGTGCTCGTCATGAAGGCCGCGAAGTGGAGGGCGAGCGACGTGGCCGCGAGGAGGCCGAAGACCAGAGGTCGCCACTGCTCCCGGCGCAGGAGGCCGCGCTCGCGCCGCGCGACACGCAGCACTTCGCGACGGCGCAGTAACAGCAGGAGAGGGCCGAGTACGGCGAAGCCCAGGCAGTTGCGCCAGAAGGCCATGGCGAGCGGCGAGGCGGTGGCTGCGGCGGTGAGCGGGGCGGTGGCCGAGACGGAGACCACGGTGACCGCCATCGCCGCCATGGACAGTGGATCGAGCTTGGACCTCACGCGTTCGTACCGCCGTCCGTGGCCGACCGGGCGGCTGCGGCTGTCGGGGTTCCGATTTCGTCGCGTGTGGAACGCGACGGCGGGAAAAGGGTGTTCGCGTGGCGGCACTCCACGCCGTCGCTCCCGCGCCGGCCGCGATCGAAGACGTCCACGCCGCGCAGGGCCGGCCCTGTTCTGTGGCGTACTCGCAGGAACTGCCACGGGGCCGCGGATATCGACGTGCCGTCAGGGGGCGCTGCGCCGTCGCGCGCGAGAGTGGGCAGGTGCGGGGGGAGACCTTTTCTGTGGAACACGGCGAACATGGCGTCGGCTGTATGTCGGATGTCGATCACTGGGTACGCGTTTTCTGTGCTGCGGGAAGTGGGGGAAGCACAGGGCTCCGGCAGCGGAGCCCAACGGGACTGGTGGACACGGCTGCCGCCACGGGGGAATTCGGGGATCAATGGGGAGGGCGTCAGCCGTCCGAAGTCCCTCACTGGACTGTGACCGCGCTCCTGGCCCGGCAGGTGCGCGTCAGCGACACGGCCGGGGCGAGACCGCCAGTCTCCAGCTCCAGCGCAGACAGGCTGACCTTTCGACTGCCGCCGAGGCCGTGAGGTGTCGTTGGAGACCCCTACGAGAGCTGAGCGCTTACTGGTCGGTGCGGTCGGTGCGGTCGGTGCGGAGGTTGGCGGTCAGCCGGTTGATGCTCTTGACCGCGAGTTCGGCGAAGTTGGAGCGGGCGACGATGGCGGTGGTCTCGCCGTGCCGTCGGACGCTGCGCAGGTCGCGCTGGACCTGGCGCGAGAGCTGCTGGAGTTCGCGTTGGGCGGTGTCGAGCCGCCGCTCGGCGGCGCTTCGGGCCTGCCGGTGCTCCCGTCGGGTGCGGGGAGTGCCGGTGCTCGCGGGCGAGGTCTTGGTGGGCATGTCGGTGCTCGCTTCTGTGGTGGTGGGTCGCGTCGCCGTGAGGGGGCGGACGCCGACGGTGTCCAAATAGGCTTCTACGGTGGGGAGTTCGGCGGTGTCGACCACGGCGGCGACGTATCCGTCCGGGCGGACGAGCACCCACTGCCCGGCGGACAGTCCGTAGGCGCTCTGGACGCGGTCGCCGCTGTCGACGATGTCGCCCCGGGTGCCGATGGTGTGGATGTGCAGGCCGGGGCGCGGTGCCGGGGCGGAGGCGTCGTCGACGTCGTGGCCGAGGAGGGTCCAGTGGGGTCCTTGGAACAGGCTGAACAGGCGGGTGGGGAGGCCGCCGGTGCCGGTGACGGGCGAGTCGGGGGCGCGGTCGCCGGCCAGTACGCCCTTGTCGCGTCCCGAACTGTGCAGTGACAGGGGCGAGTTCAGGTAGCCGAGGTCGAGCTGGCTGACCTCGCGGCCCCGGTGGATGTCGCGGTTCTTGGCCGCTTCGAGCAGCTTCTCGGACAGGCCGAGGACGGCTTGGGCGATGGGCCGGCGTTCCTGCTCGTACGTCTCCAGCAGGGAGTCGGGTGCGCCGCCGAGGACGGCGGCGAGCTTCCAGCCGAGGTTGTAGGCGTCCTGGACACTGGTGTTGAGGCCCTGTCCGCCGGTCGGCGGGTGGCAGTGCGCGGCGTCGCCGGTCAGGAACACGCGCCCGCGCCGGTAGGTGTCGGCCAGCCGGGCGTTCATCTGGAACGCGGAGGCCCAGGACACGGAGCGGATCACGACGTCGTCGCGGCCGGTGCGTTCGCGGAAGAAGGCGGTGAGTCCCTCGGCCGAGAGGTCCAGGTCGACGTCGAAGGGGACGGGGGCCTGGAGTTGGAACATGTCGGTGCCGTAGAGCGGGCACATCGAGACCTGCCCGGCGGTGTCCTCGCCCCACCGGTGCCAGGCGTCCGCCGGGACGCCGTCGACGTACACGTCGGCCACGATCGCCCGCACACCGAGGGTCTTGCCGGGGAAGCCGATCCCGAGCGTCTTGCGGACGAAGCTCGATCCGCCGTCGGCACCGATCAAGTACGTTGCCCGTACGGCCTGTTCGCCGTCCGCGGTGGCGATGCGCGCGGTGACACCGTCGCCGTCCTGGTCGAAGCCGACGAGTTCATGGCCGTAGTGCGGGGCGTGCCCGAGTTCGGCGAGGCGTTCGCGCAGCCGGCGCTCGGTGAGGAACTGCGGGACGAGCAGGGGTATTTGGTAGGGCTCCTCGGGCGTCGGCTCGGACATCTCCACGCCGGCCTGGTCGACGGGCCCGGAGGGGGTGTAGATGCGCTGGACGGGATACTCACCGCCGGAGGCGACGATCTTGTCGATCACGCCGAGGTCCTCGAAGACCTCCTGGCTGCGGGGCTGGATCCCCTTGCCGCGGGAGCCGACGAACGGGTGCGGCGCCTTGTCGATCAGCAGGAAGGCGATGTTCCTGCGGGCGAGGTCGAGGGCGAGGGTCAGACCGGCCGCGCCGGTGCCGCAGATGACGACGTCGGTGTCTGTGGTGGGGGACATGGCTCCAGGCTCCTTGGGTGATTCCGGTACGAACTGCAGGACGGTCGGGACGGGTTCAGGGCACCAGGACGGTGCGTACGCCCGGGACCTCGGGCGCGTTCCACGCGCTCTCGACGTCGGCGAGGGGTACCGCCTGCGCGGTGACCGCGATGCCGCCGCTCTCGATCTCCTCGACCAGGGACGGGAGTTCCTCCAGATACGTCCTGGTCGACACCGCGCCCTGGCCGTTGCCCTGGAGCCGGAAGTTCGCCGAACGCAGTGCCACTGACGGGAGTTCGATGCTCGGGCCCGCCATGGCGCCGATCTGGATCCAGTTCAGGGCCCGGCTGCGGTCCGCACGGGCGCGCAGCACCGCCATGATCGCGTCACCTGCGGGCTTGCCCCACAAGTAGTCGATGACCAGGTCGACTTCGGCCGCCTCCTTGGCCAGCTCCGTCGCGGTGGCGTCGGCGTCGTCGGTGAGCGCGACGGTCGCATCCGCACCGAGACCCGACAGGGTCGCCAGCCGGGCCCGGTCCCGTCCGGCGCCCACGACCCGCCCGGCACCGAGCCGCTTGGCGACCTGCACAGCCATCTGTCCGGCGTTGCCGGTGGCACCCAGGATCAGCACCGACTGCCCTGCCTCGATCGGGACCCGGCGGCGCAGCGCCACCCAGGACGACATGGCCGGGTTCATCCCGGCGGCGATCTTCACGACGTCCGCCCCGTCGGGCAGCGGGATGCTGTGCCGGCTGTCGATGACGGTCCGGGTGGCCATCGGGCCGACCAGTTCGTCATCGGCGACGAAGTACACCAGGCGACCGTCCGCACGCCGGCCGACCCCGTCGACTCCGGGGACCAGCGGCAGCTTGCCGGTGCTCGTGTAGTGGTTGCCCGACGCGCCGGTGCGGACCCGGGGGTGCAGGCCCACGGCGAGGACGTCGACGATCTCCTGGTCCTCGTCGGTCGGCGCGGGCAGGTCGAAGGACTCGTAGCGGGGCGGGGTGCCGAACGAGCTGACGACGGCGGCGCGGATGTCCATGGCTGCTCTCCTCAGGGTTGGTACGTGACACGAAGGTTTTAGTTCGTGACACAAATCAAATTAGTAGGTGCCACGTACCTTTGCAAGTAGAATCGGGAGATGACTTCGCCCCGCGACACTCCGCCCCCGCCCGTACCCCCGCCCGAAGACGAGGATCTCGGCCTGGTCGACGGCCTCGCCCAGCTGTCGTTCCTGGTGCAGAGCGCCCTGGCCGAGATCGCGGGGCAGCACGACCTGTCGGTCGTCCAGACCCGGATGCTCGGGATACTGCGGGACCGGGAGCCGACGATGAACCAGCTCGGCCGCCACCTCGGCCTCGACAAGTCCTCGATCACCGGCCTCGTCGACCGCGCCCAGCGCCGGGGCCTGGTCACCCGCACGCCCAGCACCGTCGACCGCCGCTCGTTCCAGGTGTCGATCACCGACGCCGGACGACAGCTCGTGGAGCAGGTCGCCGCCGAGTTCGCCGAGCGGATCGAGCGGTGTGTCGAGCCGCTTCCCGGAACGGACCGGAAGCGGCTGTCGCGGATTGTGACCGCCGACGCCCAGGTCCGGGGCATCGACCTGCGCACCGATCCCCGCTGACCGGACTCCGTCAGACGGAGCCGCCCGGCACCGTCACCACGTGCTTGCCCACGACGCCACCGCGCTCGAACGCCTGGTGCGCCGCGGCGATGTCCGCGAGCGGGTAGACACTGTCGATCACCGGACGCAGCGCGCCCGAGGTGACACGGTCGGCCACATCGCGCAGCACGGGAGTCTCGGGGTTGGCGCTGAAGGTACGGATACGGCGGGAGCCGTGCACGCTCGACGCGGCGATCGCCGCGATGGCGGACGGGGACAGTCCGACGGTGACCATCCGGCCGCCCTTGGCCAACCGGCCGCGGTAGCAGTGCAGTTCCGTGCCGACGGTGTCGACGATGACATCGAACGGCCCGATCTGGTCCGAGGTGGTGGAACCGTAGTCGAGGACCTCGTCGGCACCGAGCTCGGTCAGGAGCTTGGCGTGGCGGTCGCGGGCCAGCGCGGTCACATGGCCGCCCATCGCGTGCGCCAACTGCACGGCGGCCGTGCCGACTCCGCCGGCCGCGCCCCGCACCAGGACCTTCTCGCCGCTCACCAGGCGCACACTGTCGCGCAGCGCGATCAGCGCCGTGGAACCCGCGACCACCAAGGCGGCCGCCTCCACCGACGAGAGGTCCGCCGGGGCGTGCGAGATGCGCTCCGCGGAGACCACGACGTACTCGGCCGCCCCGGCGACGGAGTGCTTCTGCCGGGGATGCACCATCCCCCACACCCGGTCGCCGACCCGGTAGCCCTCGACGCCGGCGCCGGTCGCGGCGACCACGCCGGCGAAGTCCAGCCCCACCCCGATCGGGAACCGGCGCCCCGACACCATCTTCAACTCCCCCGCCCGGACGATCACATCGTGCCCGTTCACGCTGGACGCCTCGACCGACACCAGGACCTCACCCGAGCCGGGAGCGGGACGGTCGACCTCGTTGACCTGGAGTACGTCCGCCGTACCGAAACTCGTGATCTGAACGGCCTTCATGTCGCTGTTCCTTCCGTGGCCCGCTGTGTGGTTGATCCGATGCTGGACCCCGCACGCGACATCACGGTCGTTCTCCTTTTCCTGGGTCTGGCAGACCCACCCTCGCGGGCCGTGCCGACGGCATACTGGCGCGGTGACCGACACCTCCCACGCCATGAGCGACGATCCCCGACGCGAACTCGCCGAGTTCCTCCGCACCCGCCGAACTCGCCTGCGGCCGGAGGACGTCGGTCTGGAACCCGGCCCGCGGCGGCGCGTCGCGGGACTGCGGCGCGAAGAGCTGGCCCTGCTGGCGGGAGTGAGCTCGGACTACTACCAGCGCATGGAGCAGGGACGGGACGTACGCCCCTCCGAACAGGTCCTCGACGCCCTCGCGCGCGCCCTCGACTTCTCCGCCGAGGAGACCCGCCACCTGCACAGCCTCGCCGCCGCCGCACGCAACCCGGCCCAACCGCCGCGTTCGTACGAGCCGGAGGAGGTACCCGACACCACGCTACGACTGCTGCACGGCATGACCGCACCCGCTCTGGTTATCGGCCGTTTCCTGGACGTACTGGCCTGGAACCCGCTCGGCGGCGCCCTGCTGGGCGACTTCACCCGCCAGCCCCAGAAGGAGCGGAACATGCTGGCACTGTTCCTGCACCCCCAGGCCGACCGGACCTGCCCGAACCGGGCGGCCACCGTCGCCGAGCTGATCGGGATGCTGCGGACGCACGTCGCCGCCGACCCCGGCCACCCCCGCGCCGTCGAACTGGTCGGTGAACTCGCCGTCCGCAGCGACGAGTTCGCCGCCCTGTGGGCTCTCCACGACGTGGAAGAACCAACCCGCGGCCAGATGCGCCTCAACCACCCCCGGGTCGGCGAACTCAACCTGGACTGGGACGCCTACCCGATACCGGGCAACCCGGGCCCCGCACTCATGGTCTGCACCGCAGCCGAGGACAGCCTCGACGCCGAACGCCTCCAACTCCTCGCCGGCCTGCTCGACGCCCCTTGACCCACCCCGATGGTCTTGGTGCCGGCACTGACGAGGTCGAAGTACTGGCGGTAGAAGCTGAGTTCGGGGACCCGCAATATTGGCGTGCGGTATTTCGGCGGTGAACGCGCCGGTCCCGTCACCGCACTGAGACCCGGCGAGGGCCTCTCCGGCGGCGGTGATGTTGGACTTGGAAGGGTCGGCGCATGTCCACATCACGGTGATGGATGAGACTTTCCCCGCTGACGCGGGAAGCATGACACCGCCCGCGCCGTACCCGACCCGGCGTACAGCACCACAAGGAGAAGCCTACCGGCAGCTGGCAGCGCCCTTATGGTGCGGTTGTGGTGCGCGCCCCGCCCACTGGTCCGGACAACAAAGAACCCCCGGGTCATCGACCTGGGGGTTTCATATGGAGCGGGTGACGAGAATCGAACTCGCACTCTCAGCTTGGGAAGCGACGGCGCCTGGGGAGGTGTGTGCCTTCTGAGCTGGGACTATGTGTTTTTGGCTGGCGTCCGGGAGCGCGCGATCGCACCGCTTTCGACCGTGGTTCTCCGGTCTTAAGGGCACGCTATGGGCACGGCGCTGTGATGGATGAGCCGATGGTGGTCGGGGAGGTGCCTTCGAGGCTCGAGAGGGCTCAGCGCACAGGAACTGAGCGGGGGCATCGCGACCGCACACACGGCCACGGGACATCGGCATGTGCGGGTTGATGGCGGCGGCGATGCTGATGAGGACCGGTGCCAAGGGTCGACGATCTATCGACGTCACCCCAGATCTTCCGAAGGCGCCTGCCTCACCCGTTCCGCCGGGCTCAGGCCACCTCCATCGTCACGTCCTCGCGGTTGTCGTTGGTTCCGCGTGCAAGCGCCTGGATCGAGGTCTGGTCGAACCGGAACGGAGGCGGCCAGTCCAGCAGGGGATGAGTTGGGTCTGCGCGGCCGGTGTTGCCACCGACATCGGCAAGCTGATCACTGCCGCCCAGGCACGGCATCAGCGCAGGGACCATTATTCGGTCCGCAGGGCGGTGGCGGTGCGGACCCTGGCGGCCCAACTCGCGGGCAGCAGCGCGCCCAGGACGGCGATGAGCAGGCCGCCCAGGACCAG
Organism: Streptomyces prunicolor; assembly: GCF_045162825.1. Classification (NCBI taxonomy): domain Bacteria; kingdom Bacillati; phylum Actinomycetota; class Actinomycetes; order Kitasatosporales; family Streptomycetaceae; genus Streptomyces; species Streptomyces prunicolor. Next base: position 5,813,228 of record NZ_CP108676.1, read on the forward strand.
CAGGGCCAGTTCGGCCGCGTGGTAGACGGCGAGCACGGAGTCGGGGAGGTCGAGGCCGGCGCTGTGGCCCATGGCGGGGATGACCCAGCCGTGCAGGGTGACGCCGAGCGGAACTCCCAGGGCGCCGCCGGCCAGTCCGGTCACGATGACGGAGGTGACGACCATCGTGATCACCTGTCGGGGGGTCATGCCCAGGGCTTTGTGGACGCCGAGTTCCCGCACGCGTTCGCGCGTGTCGAGCACGACGGCGTTGAGCACACCCAGCGCTGCGACGGCGACGAGCATCAGCGTCAGGAGCGCGGACAGCGCGTTCAGGGTGACGACCATGTCGCTGCCGCCTTCGGCCTGGCCGATCCGGGCAGTGACCCCCAGCGGCTTCAGGCTCTTGTTCAGCGCGTTGACGTAAGTGGCCACGTCGGTACCGGACTTCACCGCGATGTGCTGCGTGGTGTCCGTCAGGTCCGGGTGCGCGGGTGCGAGCGTCTCGGCGTCGGTGAACACCTGCATGCCGTCGTCGCGGGGGTCGAGGACCTCGCCGACGATCCGGACCGTGACCACCTTGCCCAGGCCGTCGAGAGTGACGGTGTCCCCGATGTGCGTACCTGTGGAGGTGAGGAAGGCGGTGGGCACCACGGCCTCGCCGGGCTCGGCGATCCACCGGCCGGAGACCATGGTGTAGCCGCCCCAGGAGGCGTCGCCGGTGAAGGCGACGACCGCGGTGGTGCCGGCGACGCCGGGGACGGTGGCCCGGGCTGTCGCGGTGCTGTAGTAGGTCCGGGTCGCGGGCTGGGCGTCGATCGCGGCGGCGACGGCAGCCGGATCGGGCTCGGGGCGGGTCGTGCCGATCGGACCGTCGGGGCCGGGTTCCGGCAGCGGTGCGGCGACGGTGACGTCGGCGGTGTCGTGGGCCTTGGCCTTCGTCACCGCGGCGAGCGATGCCCCCATGCCGACGGTGAAGGTGATGGCGGCGGCGCCGAACAGGACCGCCGTTCCCATACTCAGGGCACGGGCGGGGCGGGCGAAGGGGCGGGTCAGCCCCAGGGCGATCGGCCGGGACACGGGGAGCCGTCCGGCCAGGCGTGCCGCCCACCGGCCGCGGTCCGTCCGCGCGGTACGCCCGACGGCGAGCGCGTCGACCGTGCGCAGGCGTCCGGCCCGCCAGGCACTCGCCCACGCGGTCGCCACGACCAGGCCGAGTACGCCTGCGACCACGGCCGCGTCGACCCAGGGGGCGACGGCCAGGGAGGTGGTGCCGTAGACGTCCTCGGTCTGGGACATCACCGGTACGGCCAGCAGGTGGCCCGCGAGGACGCCGAGTGCCGTGCCGACCGCCGCCGGGATCAGGGCCTGGCCCACGTAGGCGCGAACGACCTGCGCCGGGGTGAAGCCGATGGCCTTGAGGATGCCGATCCGGCGCAGCCCCGCCCCCACGGTGCCGGCGACCACGTTGCCCACGATGAGGACCGACATGACCAGGCCCAGGACGCCGAACGCCAGGAGGAACGGTACGTACAGCGCGGTGTCGCGCTCGGCGGACGCCCTGGCAGTGAGCCAGGACTGCGTCCCCGTCACCGCCTTGACTTCCGCTGTCACGGCCTTGCGGCTTGCCGAGACCCGTGCGGCCGTGTCGGCGGCGGTGAAGCGGTAGAGCATCTGGTAGCTGCCGGGGCGGTCGGGCGTGGTGAGCTCGGTGACCTGGGACGGTGTCACCCACGCGTCGGCGCTCCCGGTGACCGAGCGGGCCGCGCCGACCACCTTCAGGGTGGGGGCACCGGGCAGGCCGGGGAAGGTGAGTTCGAGACCGAGGGTCGGAAACAGCGAGGCGTCCGTGTTCAGCACGATCTCGCCGGGGCGAGTGGCCCAGCGCCCGGCGGTCAGCGTGAGGTCGTCGACCGCTCCGTCGTGATCGGCGCGGCCGACGACGGTCATCGGCCACGCGTCCGCGCTGCCGTGGAGGCGTGGGGTGACCGACACCGCGCGGAACGGGCCCGCCGCAGCCGCCACCCCGTCGGCGCGCCCGGTCGCCTTCACCTGCTCGGCGCTGGTGCGGGCGGCGTCGAAGTCGACGGACAGGTGCGCGCCGTGCTGCCGGGCGAAGGCGTCGTCGAACGGCGCGCCGGAGACCACCAGCAGCGAGCCTCCCAGGACGGACGCGGCGACCGCCATCATCGCGGTCAGGCCGATCACCAGCGTCTGCACCCGGCGTCTTCCTACGCCCGAGCGCACCACCCGGCCCAGCGCGCTCATCGAGCCACCTCCGCGCTGACGTCCTCGGCGATCCGGCCGTCGACGATCCGCACCGTGCGGTCGGTGCACGAGCGGGCCAGAGCGAGATCGTGCGTGACGACGACCAAGGTCTGGCCCTCGGCGTTGAGGTCCCTGAACAGGCGACTGACGTCCTGACCCGCGGCCGTGTCGAGCGCGCCGGTGGGTTCGTCTGCCAGGATCAGCGGCGGCCGGTTCATCAACGCCCTGGCCACGGCGACGCGTTGACGTTCACCACCGGACAACCGCCCCGGGTAGGCGCGGGCGTGCCGGTCGATGCCGAGGGTTTCGAGCAGTTCCGCGGCCCGCCGACGCGCGTCGCCCCGGGCTGTGCCTGCCAGTTGTGCGGGAAGCGCGACGTTGTCCGCGACGGTCAGGTCGTCGAGCAGGTTGAAGAACTGGAAGACCATGCCGATCTTGGAGCGCCGATAGCGGGCCGCCGCGGCCTCGCCCAACCGGTCGACCCGTACGCCGTCCACGATGACGGTCCCCGTGTCCGGCCGGTCCAGGCCCGCGATCAGGTTGAGCAGCGTGGACTTGCCGCTCCCCGAGGGCCCGAGAATCGCGACGGCCTCACCGGTCCGCACGGTCAACGACGCCTCCCGCAGTGCGGGCGGTCCGTCGTCGTATCTGCGGCTCACGTCGCACAGTTCGATCACCGGCTCGGTCATGAAGGGCTCCTAGGGTCCACGCGTCTGGCGCCCTGGACGCTAGGCGGCCTCCCGCCCCGGCCACGTCCTTCGCCCGAGCCGTTTCCGGTCCTCCGACGGAACGAGGATCCTGCGGGCGTCCTCCCTGAGAAGTAGTCGGCTGATGTAGGCGGCGTGCGAGGAGTGATAGCTGAGACGGATCCCAGGAGGACGGGAGGACAGCGAGAATGTGGCGGTGACGAACGGGACGACAGCGGTGGACCGGCTGCGGGAGGCGGCCCGCCATGCGCTGCGCCCGACCGGACCGGCGCCGCAACTCACCCGGCGCAGATGGCAGTTCGACCTGGTCGTGGCGGCGGCCTTCGCCGTCAGCACCGTGTACTACGCCATCGACGTGACGGACAATCAGGTACGCGAAGTCCTGCCCGGCGTGGGCAAGGCGATCCACCCGTCGGGACCGTATGCCGCGATGGCCCTGAGCGCCCTCGCGCTCGTCACCTCGGGTGCCCTGGTATGGCGCCGCCGCTACCCGCTCGCCGTGTTGTGCGCGGTGACCTGTCTTGCGCTGCTGACCCCGGAGGACGTTCAGCGACTGACCTTCTACCCCCTCGTCGTCGCCGTCTACAGCGCCGCGGCCTACAGCCCGTACCGGATTCCCACCCTGGCGGCCGTACCGACGGCGGTCCTCCTGGTCTACACGTCGGGTACCGACACCACCCACCTCTACCCGTACCAGCCGGGCATCGTCCCGAACGAGTACGTGGTCCTGTGGATCCTCGGGCCGCTGGCGATGGCCGCCAACGGCCTGCGCACCTGGCGGGTGCGTACCGACGAGGGCCGCGCGCGGCTGACCGCCGTGGAACGCGAGCAGGCGGAGTCGCTGCGTCGGGCCGTAGACGAAGAGCGCGCCAGGATCGCCCGCGAGTTGCACGACGTCGTCACCCACAACGTCAGCGTCATGGTCATCCAGGCCGGCGCCGCCCGCAGGGTCATGAGAGCCGTCCCCGACGAGGCCGACGAGGCACTGCTCGCCGTCGAGGCGAGCGGGCGGGCCGCCATGACCGAACTGCGCCACGTCATGGGGCTGCTCACCATGGACAGCGGCGACCAGGACGCGACCCGTGCCGAGAACCTGACCCCACAGCCGGGTCTGGAGCAACTGGAAACACTCATCGGGCGGGTCCGGGACACCGGCCTTCCGGTCGACCTGAAGATCACCGGAGCGGCCCGCACCATGCCACCCGGCATCGGCCTCACCGCCTACCGCGTCGTCCAGGAGGCACTGACCAACACGGTCAAACACGCGTCGGGGGCGCATGCCACCGTCTCCGTCGAGTACGCCCCCGACCGGCTGCGGGTGGAAGTCTCCGACACCGGCGGCCCCGCAGGCCCGGGCGCGGCCACCGGAAACGGCCGCGGACTGCTCGGCCTGCGCGAGCGCCTCTCCGTCTACGACGGAACCCTGCAGACCGGCCGGCGCCTCACAGGCGGCTACCGTGTCGAAGCACTCATCCCCCTGGAGGCACCGTGACCGAGCCGCCGCTGCGCGTGGTGCTCGCCGACGACCAGACCCTGGTCCGCTCCGGATTCCGGATGATCCTGCGCTCCGGCGGCATCGAGGTGGTCGCCGAGGCCACCGACGGGTTCGAAGCCGTCGACGCGGTCCGCCGTACTCGGCCCGATGTGGTTCTGATGGACGTCCGGATGCCCGAGATGGACGGCCTGGAGGCGACCCGCCGTATTCTCACCGGCACTCCGGGCGAACCCCGCGTCATCATCCTGACCACCTTCGACCTCGACCAGTACGTCTACGCGGCACTCTCGGCCGGCGCCAGCGGCTTCCTCCTCAAGGACGTCACCCCCGAGCAGCTGATCTCCGCGGTCCACACGATCCGCTCCGGCGACGCCCTGCTCGCACCAGCCGTCACCCGCCGCCTGGTCGAGCGTTTTGCCGGAGGCGAACATCGATACGGCGCCGGAGGCGAACATCGATACGGCACGCGACAGGACAGCCACGACAGTCACACCACCACAATCCACCGCGACCTCGCCTCGCTCACCCCGCGCGAACGTGAAGTCCTGGGCCTGATGGCCCAAGGGCTGAGCAACGTCGAAGTCGCCGACCGTCTGCACCTGGCCGAAACGACCGTCAAAACCCACGTCTCCCGCATCCTCGCCAAGCTCCAACTGCGCGACCGCGTCCAGGCCGTCATCGCCGCCTACGAGACAGGGCTGGTCAGCGTGGGCAGGCAGGAGCCCGTGGTTTCGTCCGCCGAGCACCCGTGAACCGCCCTGTGGACAGCACCACGTGGGTGTAGGACCGGCCTGCGGTTCTTGACAGTAATGGCCGGTTCCGCGTCACGTGGACGCATGCGATTCGCCTTCAAGACCTCGCCGCAGAGGACCAGTTGGCACGCCATGCGGAAGGTGAGGTAGGTCGCTTTGGACTAGACAACAAACAACCCCCAGGCTGCTGACCTGGGGGCAAATTCTGGAGCGGGTGACGAGAATCGAACTCGCACTCTCAGCTTGGAAGCGACGGCGCTTGCGCGGTCGCATGGCAGCTGACCTGCGCAGAGGCGTTCGGGGCTGGCAGGCGTGACGGCGTGTTGGCACCGCTGTTGACCGTGAGTTTCCGCTCTGAAGGGCACGCTATGGGCACGGCCGTTGGAGCCGCACGTCTCGGAGCGATTGGTTGACCTCGCAAGCGGGCAACTACACGGGCGTCGCGGCCGAACGGGATACGTAATTACGGATGTGTATGCCGCGCTGAAAGCCGATCGTCACTCGACGTCGACTCCATGGGCGCGGGCCAGGCCGTCGAGGCCGTCCGCCCAGCCCTGGCCGACGGCGCGGAGTTTCCAGGCGGGGCGGCGGTCGATGATGTGCCGGTACAGCTCGGCGACGACCATAGCCTGGATGTTCGAGTCGGCGGGCGGCTGGAATGTCCAGCAGGTGCCTGTCATGCAGCCCATGTGCAGGGCGGAGTGTGTGAGGGAGCCGCAGGTCAGTCCCGTGTCGACGTCCATGTTGATGGCGATGGCCACCCGCCGGACCTGTTCGGGCAGCGCGGACAAGTGGACGGTGGCGCGCTCGACGGTGTGCGGTCCCTCGGGCTGTTTGCCGAGCAGGCGCACCGCGCCGTCGGCGGCGGATGGCTGGTGGTAGAAGACGAAGTCCTCGTCGACGGCGACGCGACCGTCCTCTCCGGTGAGGAAGAGAGTGAGGTCGGCGTCCGCTCCGGCGAATCGGAAGGCGATGTCGAGTCCGTGCCAGGCTTCCTCGGGCAGCGCGACGGTCTGACCAGGGACCAGGGCGGCAGGGGTCACCGGCGGCACGGTCGGCATCGTGGGCGGTGCTGCCGACGTCTCTTGTCTCCACTCGGCGAAGGATCTGATCCGGTACGGATTGACGACCGAGGTTGCGCCATCGGGCGGGGTGTTGGCGCCGAGGCTGATGTCGAGGTCGGCGAGCGACGGCTCGCCTGCGTCGGGCTCATCCTGGGCGTGATCCAGCAGATCCTGGAGGCCCGGCACACGAGTCGTGTCCAGTGGCTTGATCGTGTTGGACAGGTTGCCCGATGCGGTGGCGGTGACCGAGCAGGAGACGTCCTGGCCGATGTCGAGGAAGCGCAGGGCGTCCTCGGCGGTGCGCCAGGGTGTGGACTCGACCGCCTGTCGTGTCCAGCGGCCGTAGGCGACGAAGCCGAGACGCTGGGTGTTCGGCAGGCGGGTCAGCACGGCGAGGTCGATCGCGGTGACACCAGGGGCGGTGGCGAAGCCTTCCTTGAGCGTGGCGACGAGGTTGGAGCCCATGGTGGTGAGCCACCACAGCAGCCGGTCGCGCTTGGTGAGGTTCTTGAGGGTCGGGCGCCCGTTGGGCGTGAGCCCGGCTGTCTGGGTGGGCAGGGAGTCGAGGTCCTGCTGCCGCATTACAACGGACAGCACCGAGCCGTCCATTCCTACGGCACAGCCCGCGGCGGGGTTGTCGGAGAAGGCCGTGTTCACCGCCTCGCAGACCGTCGCCTCGTCGTTGGAGACCAGGGCCTGCCACCACTCCTGGGCCTCGCCGGACAACCGCCGGCACACCGCCTCCAGGCGTGCCGACTCCGCGGCCAGGTACACGGACGCGTCCTGTTGCGCGCGCTGCTGCGCCGCGGCCCGCTCGACCCGGGCCAGTCGGCCCAACCCCCGCAGATGGAACGTCTGCGCCTCGGCGAGCGCCCAGGGCAAGCCCAACGCGGGTACCGCTGGGATCTCCGGCGGGTGAGCTGCGGGAAACGACTGCAGGTGCACGCTCGTCATCTGCTGCCGTAGCTCGCGTAGCCGGGTGACGGCCGCATTGCGCTCGGCCTCCTGCTGCGCTCGCTCCGCCTGACGCCGGACCCGGTCCAGGTGAGCAGCGGACGGGACGACAGCGCGGGGACCCGAGGCCCGCCGCGTAGTCGTTCGCCGTTGGTTTCCGCTCAGAGAACTCGACGCGTAGAAGGGGCCGAGCCCTGACGACATCCTGGCCCCGCCGGTGCCCACGCTGAGTCTTGCCGCACGCGGACCTACCGAGGTTCGTACCCCGCGCGTCGAGACCCGCACACTCATCCCAGGAACCCCGACTCGGAACCCGAACCCCATGGCGCACCCCTTTCCCCAGGCTCAGTCTGGCACCGTGCGTGATCGGAAGCGGTGGTGATGACCGTACTCACCGCGATGTGCGGTTCTCTCGGCAATTCAGTGGCAGGGGCAGCGGGGCCGACGCCCGTGGCGCTTACCGCGGGCGCCGCTTCGGTGGCGTCGGGCCCGGGATGACGTCGAGGTCCATGTGCTCCTTGAACAGGTGGACCAGGTTGGCGCCGTCGAGGAGTTCGAGCCTCCCGTGCTCGTTGGCGAACGCCTCGCTCGCCCGGCCGAACCATGAGGTCGTCACCAGGATGCCCTTGGCCGCCCGCTTGTGTTCCACGACGCCGGCGAGAGCGGAGACGGTCTCGAACGGCACCACGTTCTTGGTGCGTTTGGCCTGGATGATGCACAGCCCTTTCATGACCGGGTCCGTGTTCATCGCGACCGCGTCCACACCTTCGTCCTTCGACGGCTGTGTGTTCACGCTGTCCAGGCCGATGGCCTCGAACAGTTGCCGGATGAGGTGCTCGAACTCTGTGGGGGTCAGGTCCATCAGTACGGGGCGGCTGTCCAGGCCGGCCACGACGTCCAGGCTGTCCATGAGGCGGAACTTGGACAGGTCGAACGTGACCAACGGCCTTACCGGCTCCAACTCGTACGGGTTGGGCGAGATCAGTGAACGCAGCCGCTTCAGGCAGGCCCGCGGGTCCACCTGGGTCAGGACCAGCTCACCGAACTCGGCCCGATCAGCCTGGAGCGTGATCAGGCACGGATGGACGTTGCGCCCCGTGGCGCGGTCGATCGTGGCCACATGCCCGTTCAAGGCGACGGACTGGACTACGCCTTCGGTGTCGGCGGCGAAGAGTTCGTGGACGGTACGCAGGGCCGTCTGGGCCAGGATTGACGCGTAGAGTTCCTTGCGCTCCTTGTCCGGCTTCGGGACGGCTGTGATCTCGTCACGGGTCTTCACGTACCGGTACGCACGGGCCGCAGGCACCACGTCTTCCAGTGGTAGGTCGATCTCGATCAGCAAGTCACCGGTGTCCGCCTGAAACGAGACCTGGTGGCTCCTCGGGAAACCGTGCGGATACACGGAGGCTGCCAGGACCTGGTCGGCGAACCATTCGACAGCGTCGACATCCCTGTCCTGGTATGCGTTATGGCGCCCCTCAAGAGTGGCGTTCCACGCCTCGACCCGGGCAGCTTCCTCCCGGTTTTCCTTCTCGTGCTGTGCGCGGGCCTTCTGCAGCTTCTCCGCGCGCTTCTTCTCGTCGCGCGCGTGGTCTCGCAGCGCCCTGTCGAACTGCTTGCGAGCGGCTTCGACCTCCGCGTCGTACCCTTTTCGTCCGAATCCGAGAGCACCCAGCAGCCCCCGTGGCGGCTGCGGCTCGTACTCCTCCCACCTGGGCAAGGGTGCGGCTTTGGCACGGCCCTTGGGCGGTACGAACGGCGCGGGAGTGAACTGCTGCCTCAACCGCTCGAACGTCAGCGGATGCCCGTCCAAGACGGACGTACGCAGCAGCCGGGAAAGCTGCTCGGCATCGTGCTCGGCCACGCTCGTACGGTCGACAGCCTCTTGGGCGCGGGCTGCTTCGTACGCCAGCTTCTCTTCGCGAGCCTTCCGCTTGGCCTCGGCCTCGGCGGCCTTCCGGGCCTTCTCCCGCTCTCTGGCCTGCCTCGCGAGTTCCCGTGCGTAAGGATCGTTCCCGCCCGCCACTGTTTGCCCCCAGCTCAGTGATTGATCGTCAGTTCGCAACGTTCCGCAGTATCCCGTACCAGGTCGATGGCGTCAGCAGGCACTTGCCGAAGGTGCCTTCTGGCGTGCACTGCCCGGCCACTCCACGGCTGAACCTTCCGGCGGCTCCCGATCGCGGTGGAGGCAGTGCTGGATCAGCGTGCGGTGGCCCGGAGGACGAAGGCCGCCATGAAGAGCGAGAGCCCGGCCCCGTGACGAGTGGTGGTGAGCGAGCCGGGTCGTTTGGCGGCCTGGCCGACGATGACGGTCTCCGCGCTGGTGACGCTGAGTCCGGCCTGGTCGTGGGTGATGAATCGGTAGAAACTCTCCGGTGCGGGGATCCAGACGGCGATGTGCAGGTCGGACGGTTCGGTGGTGGCGAGGGCTCGGTGCATGGAGGGGTGGGCCGCCAGGGAGCGTCCGACGGCGTCGAGGCGGTCCGGGGCGACGCGCATCATGATGTTGCGTTGATGGTGAGCCCGAGCCGTTTCGGGTCGATGACGACGTGGGTGAGCAACTGGCTGCCCGTGGTCGGGCGGGTGATGCGGCGTCGGAGGGTGGAGTCGGGGTAGGTGGTGCGAGCGGCCCGAGGCCGAGGCGCGTGCGTCGTCGCGCAGTTCCGCCAGGATGGCGTGGTCGGCCTCGTCCAACTCGGTTGCGGTGACGGCCTCTTGTAGGGCCGCCGGTTCCGCCGCGGTCAGGACGTCGTGGCGCCAGTCGGTCGCTTCCGAGAAGACGTGGGGCACTGTGGAGGCGGTCACCGAGGTGACTGCCCGGGGAGAGGGGAGCCGACGGAACACCAGGGCGTCGCGGGAGCCGGGCTCGGTCCAGGAGATGGCGGGTATCTCGTCGCCGGATGCGGAGAGGTCGATGAAGGGGGTGTCGTCGAGTGCGGCCAGTACGGCGGTGATGGCGTCGGGTTTGCCCCGCAGCAGCACACCGGTCGAGTCCGGGCCACGCCTGCACTGCAACGACGTCTTAGGCGGGCATGTCGACGGTCAGCCCGGCTGCTTGGGCGGCATCGGCCAGTCGTTTGTCGTACGTGACGAATGAGGTGAGCTGGGAGCGGATGCGGAGAGCCGTTGCCAGGTGGATGGCGTCCAGACTCCGTACGGTCGTCGGTTTCACGGTCTGGGCCAAGATGCGAATGCCGGCATCCAGCTCCACCAACTCGATCAGGTCGAGGACCGGGTGGAGCCGGGCGACGGCTTCCGGGGCGTAGCGTGCCAGGGCTCGCGATGACTCGATCTCCGCCAGAACCGAACTCGTCCATCCGGTCTCCGCCCGTTCGTCGAGCCAGTTGCGCAATGCCTGCGACTCGGATTCGGCGTGGACGAGTTTCACGACGGCGGCTGAGTCGAGATAGATCATCAGCGCTCGTCCTCGCGGCCGCGGGCGATCTCCGCGGCGATGTCGATGCCGTCCGGTTCGCCGAGTGGCATACGTAGGACGGCGCGACGCATCGCGGCAGCCCGCTCTTTGCGTAGAGCGGCTTCGAGTACGGCTCGGCGGATGGCCGCCGAGCGTGAACTGCCGTCATGAGTGAGAACATCGAGAGCGTGCTCGGTCTCCGAGTCGCTGCGGATCGTGATGGTGTCAGCCATGCAATCAATGTAAGACAACATGTCTTACGCGGCAAGGTCCAGGCTCGCGCGCCCTCCGTGGTACGGAAACCGCCAGCCGGTCCGGCGGAGGGCGCGGCGGGCTGAGGGCTTTCATCGGGGACTGCCGCGGTGGGTGCCATGAAACAGCAGGTCAGTGACGCGTTTCGGCGACCGGGGTGGTGAGTGGGTGGCCCTCGGAAAGCAACTCGTGCCCTCCGCGTGCCCAATCTCAGGGACCCTCGGGTGCTAGAAAATGCCACAGAGGGCCTCGCACGAAGGAGCCCCAGGCCACTGACCTGGGGCTTCAAAAAGAGCGGGTGACGAGAATCGAACTCGCACTCTCAGCTTGGGAAGCTGATGTTCTACCACTAAACTACACCCGCGAAAAACGCCGGTTGAACCGGTGTCGGAACGCCACGTCACTGTACCGCATGTCAGGTCTCCGGCGCTGAGGCCATGGGGGCCCGACTGCGTTTCGTAGGGCGGACGCGGCTGCGGCGGGCCGGAGTTGGGGCGTACGGTGGAGGGGTGGAAGAGGGTCTGGGTGGGGCCGGAGTGCCGCCTGGAGAGTCGCTCCTTTCATCCCGTAATGTGGCATTTGGCGTTCGGCGAGCAGCAGCCGGGCGCGGCTCTTGGGGAAGGGACTCATGGACTTGATGGAGCGCACCGTCGTCCGATGTGCCGATGGGCACGTGTTCAGTACCGCTTCGTTCCCGATGCAGCAGGCGGAGCGGCTCGGCCCCGGCCGACTCGTGCGGTGTCCGCGGTGTGCCCGGCTCCGCAGTGTGGTGCTGGTGACCTTGGAGAAGCAGTAGAAGCAGCCGTAGAACTGGCAGGAGAAGCAGCGGCATAGCGGTATCGCAGTAGTCGTCGCTGGCGCGCGGGTCCGTCCGATTGTGGTCGGTCCGCGCGTCTTGCGTATCCTCGGGGCGTGCTTCTCTCAGACAAGGACATCCGGGCCGAGATCGACGCCGGGCGGGTCCGGATCGATCCCTACGACGAATCCATGGTGCAGCCGTCAAGTGTCGACGTGCGCCTCGACCGCTACTTCCGGGTGTTCGAGAACCACCGCTACCCCCACATCGACCCGTCGATCGAACAGGCGGACCTGACCCGGCTGGTGGAGCCGGAGGGCGACGAGCCGTTCATCCTCCACCCAGGCGAGTTCGTGCTCGCCTCGACCTACGAGGTCGTATCGCTCCCCGACGACCTCGCCTCGCGCCTCGAAGGGAAGTCCTCCCTCGGCCGCCTCGGGCTCGTCACGCACTCCACCGCCGGCTTCATCGACCCCGGCTTCTCCGGACACGTGACGCTGGAACTCTCCAACCTCGCCACGCTCCCCATCAAGCTCTGGCCCGGCATGAAGATCGGCCAGCTGTGCCTGTTCCGGCTCACCTCGCCGGCCGAGTTCCCCTACGGCAGCGAGCGCTACGGCTCCCGCTACCAGGGTCAGCGTGGACCGACCGCCTCCCGTTCCTTCCTCAACTTCCACCGGACGCAGGTGTGAGCGTGGGTGCCGTACGGGAGAACCTGACCTACGAGGCGTTCGGCGTCGCCGTGCGCGAGCTCGCGCAGACCATCGCCGACGACGGCTACGAACCCGACGTCATCCTCAGCATCGCCCGCGGCGGGGTCTTCGTCGCCGGTGGCCTCGCCTACGCCCTCGACTGCAAGAACATCAGCCTGGTGAACGTCGAGTTCTACACGGGCGTCGGCACCACCCTCGACATGCCGGTCATGCTCGCCCCCGTCCCCAACGCGATCGACTTCTCCTCCAAGAAGGTTCTGATCACCGACGACGTCGCCGACACCGGCAAGACCCTCAAACTGGTCCGCGACTTCTGCCTCGACACCGTCGCCGAGGTCCGCAGCGCGGTCGTGTACGAGAAGTCGCAGTCACTGGTGAAGTGCGAGTACGTGTGGAAGCGCACCGACGACTGGATCAACTTCCCGTGGAGTGTCCTGCCCGTAGTACGTAAGTCGGGGGAGCCGATCACTCCGTCAAAAGAAGCGCTCTGACCTGTACCTTCTTCAGGTCCCTGAGAGAGTCCCCCGCCGGATCGGCGAGGGACTCTCTTGCTGTCCCGATACGTGGGCGCTCATGGAACGGCATCCCGCGGAACCCCGGCCCCTTCGCTCAGGTGTCCGCGCCGTCGGGGGCCGGCAGGAGCGCCGCCAACTCGGCGTCGTCCGGGCGGTGGACCGCCTCCGCCGCCTCGCGCAGAACGGCGCGGTCGACCTTGTCCGCGTCCGCGATCAGATGAACCACCACGGCGTCGATGGGCACCGCGTACTCGTGGCTTTCACCTGCTGTGCGGTACCAGGCGTCGCCGTCGTGCTCGCAGGTGACCGGCTTGTCCGTCACCTCGCCCAGTGGCTGCTTGGTGCAGTTCTCCGCTGTCAGACTGTCGTGACCCGCGAAGAGGCCGAATTTGGTGGAACGCTCCTTGGCCAGGTACGCGGTGACGAACTCGTCCTCGTACTCGCCGACCGACGCCTGGAACACGGTGTAGCCGGAGACCTCGGTGACATAGACGAGTTCCGGGTCCACGCCCCAGGTGCGCGCGGCGGCGTCGAGGTCGGCGCTGTCGGCGACCGTCCCGCCGTCCGCGTCGCATCCCGTGAGGAGAACCGGCAGCAGGAGAAGGGGGAGCAGCGCACGCGCGGGTCGCATCATGCCCACACCCTGCCGCATGGACATGCCACATGAACAATCGATTTCCCCTGTCCCATATCCACTGTCCACGGCTTGTGGTCCCACGTACTACGCGACGAGGACGGGCTCCCCATGTGACATGGGAGCCCGTCCTCGTCGTAGCGGAGAAACCTCTAGAACGTGCCCAGTTTCACGATCGACAGCAGGGCGATCAGTTGGATCGCCGAGGCGCCCAGGGCCTTTGGCCAGGGGAGGTCGTGGGAGCGGGCGACCATCATCGTGAGGAGGGTGCCCGCCGCTACCCAGGTGGCCCAGCCGAGGGCCTGGACGAAGGTCGCGTCGCCGCCGAAGAACATGGCGAAGATCAGGCGGGGGGCGTCCGTGAGGGACATGATCAGCATGGAGAGGCCGACTGTGGGCTGCCAGGCTCCGTCGCCGCCCAACTGGCGGGCCAGGGTGTGGGTGACCACGCCCAGGACGAAGGACGACAGCACCATGGCCACGGCCGTGATCAGGACGATCGGCACCGCGTTCGCCAAGGTGGCGTTTATGGCGTCCGCGCGGGCGCCGTCGAAGCCGAAGACCGCGAGCAGGCCGTAGAGGAACGTCACGATCAGGGCGGGGCCCCACATCGTGTAGTCCCGCATCTGGAGGAAGGTCTGCTGGGGGGCGAGGACGATGCCTCTCAGCAGGTCCTTCCAGTGCAGGCGGGGGCCGACCGGGCCGGTGGGGGCCTGGGCCGAGCCCGCGCGGTACGTACCGCCCTGGGTGTACGGGTCCTCCCCTACGGCGAAGGCCTGGGTGCTGCCCGGGTTGTTCGCCGCGTACGGGTCCGGGGTGCCCGGGTGGCCGCCCTGGCCGTACCCGCCGCCGTCGCCGAAGTACTCCGGCTCGTCTCCGTAGGCGCCGTTGCCGCCGTTTCCGGCGTTCCCCTGGGACCACTGCCGACCGCCGCCGCCGTTCGCGGGGCTGCCGTACTGAGGTTGCTGCTGCGGGTACGGCTGCGGGGCCGCGGGGTAGCCGTACGACGGCTGTCCCTGCGGCACCGGGGGTGCCTGCTGCCCGTACGGAGGTTGTTGAGGGCGCGCTTGCGGGGCCCTGCCGTCCCGGCCGCCGCGTCCGATCCTGAATCCAGCCACGTCATCGAACGTACCTGGTTCCGCGCGGACGCGTGCCGGGCCGGGGCTTTCGGGCGGGGCTTTGCTGCCGAGCTGTGACATCCCCTAAGGGGAAGGCGGGAGGGGCCTTAAGGGAGTGCTACGGGAGCATTCCGACGCCGAGCCGCGGAGCGCCCGACGTCGAGACGCCCAGCGACGACGGGCCGTAGGCGACCGCGTTCTTCGTGGTCAGGCCGGTGGTGGCACCGCGCAGGGTCCATACGGCGCCGTCCCCGCCGTTCTCGTCCATCGCGCCCACCGACAGGTCCGCGTGGCCGTCGCCGGTGAGGTCGGCGAGGTGGACCGCCGAACCGAAGTGGTCGTTGTCCTCGTTCGCGCCCGGGACGCCCGCCGTGTTCTGGCTGAAGGACTGGGCGCCGGACGCGGTCAGGCCGGTGGACGAGCCGCGCAGCAGCGTGACGTTGCCGGTCAGGTCGGCCGAGCCGATCTTCTCGTAGTCCGCCGCGATGGCCGCGTCGGCGTATCCGTCGCCGTTCACGTCGCCGAGCGAGACCGACCAGCCGAAGGCGTCGTTCGTCTCGTCGGCGCCCGGGACGCCCGCCGTGTCCTGGTCGATCGTCTGGGCCGGCTCGGGGTCGACGCCCGAGGTGCGGCCGAAGTGGATGCCGATGGAACCGCCGAGGTTGCCTTCGACGGCGCCCCAGTACTCGCCGGTGACCACGTCGTCGTAGCCGTCGCCGTTGATGTCGCCGACGGCCGCGACCTCGCTGACCTCGTCCAGTACGGACTCGTAGGCGAGACCCGAGGAGGCGCCCCGGAACACCGTGGCGCCGTCGAGGTAGGCAACGGTGGCGACGAGATCGTCGGTGCCGTCGCCGTTCAGGTCGCCGGAGGCGAAGGAGACGACGCCGCCGGAGCCGGTCCGGATCGGGGCGGTGACCTTGTACTTCGACGCGGCGCCCGACGTCTTCGTGAAGCCGCCCCTGCTGACCCAGACGTCCGTGCCCGTGCTGCCGACCGCGAGGTCCGCCTTGTGGTCGCCGTTGAAGTCGCCGACGGCGAGGGACTGGCCGAAGGCGTCGTGGGCCGTGGGGGCGGGATCGGCCGCCGTACGGCCGCCGGACAGGCCGGAGGCTCCGCCCCAGACGATGATCGCGGTGCCGCCGTCGGTGTCGGTGCCGAGGTCCTCGCCGGGGGCGCCGATCACGAGGTCGGCGTATCCGTCGTTGTTGAGGTCCCCGGAGGCGAGGGCCGAGCCGAAGTTGTCGCCGTGTTCGGCGGAGCCGGGGATGCCGCTGCTGTTCTGGGTGAGGACCGTACGGCGGGAGGCGCTGATGCCGGACTTCGAGCCGTAGTTGACGACCACGGCACCGGCGGACGTCTTGCCGCCCACGGTCGCGGTGGGCGCCGCGGTCACCAGGTCGCGGTAGCCGTCGCCGTTGAAGTCGTCGGAGTACTTGGCGGTGGCCGCGGACGCGGGGGCGGTCAGCACGAGCGGGGTGAGGCCCGCGAGGAGGAGAGCGGCGGCCAGGGCGGTGGAAGTGGGGCGGCTGCGCAAGGGAGTTGGCTCCAGGAGGGGAGGGGGGAATGGAGGGGACGGGAGAGCGCCGGGCCCCTGACGGAAGGTCACGGGCCCGGCGCTGAAGGCGAGTTGGGGACTAGTCGGCGAACAAGCAGCCGAACTGCGGGGTGCCGGACGTCGATACGCCCGCGGCGCTCGCGGAGATCCAGCGGGAGCCGGTCGTGGTGATCTTCGTGCCGTTGGACGGGAGGTAGGTCACCGCGCCGTCGCCGCCGTTCTCGTACGAGCCGACGAGCAGGTCCGCCTTGCCGTCGCCGTTGACGTCGTCGAGCTTGACGTCGGCGCCGAACAGGTCGCTCTTCTCGTCGTCGCCGGGGACACCGGCCGTGCTCTGGGCGAAGGACTGGACGCCGGTGGTGGTGTTGACGCCGCTCGCCGAGCCGTAGACGACCGTGACCATGCCGGCGTTGGTGTTGGCGCCGAGGTCCTCGTTCGGGGCGGAGGCGACGACGTCCTGGTAGCCGTCGCCGTTGACGTCGCCCAGGTCCAGGTCCCAGCCGAAGGCGTCGCCCTTCTCCGAACTGCCGGGTATGTTCCCGGAGTTCTGGGTGATGCCGGTGGTCGAGGCGGGGCCGGACGCGGAGCCGTAGGTGATGTTCACCTTGCCGCCGTTCGCCGAGTCCGGGACGGTCGTACCGTCGCTCGTCGTGGCGTCCCAGCCCGCGCCGCTGACGATGTCGCCGTAGCCGTCGCCGTTGATGTCGCCGATGCCGGTGACGATGCCGGGCTTGAGGGTCTGCACGCCCGCGATGCTCAGACCGCTCGCGGCGCCGGGCACGTAGTAGTTGGTGTTCCAGCCGCTGGACGTCTGCGTCTCGTAGCCGTCGACCACCAGGTCGGTGCGGCCGTCGCCGTTCACGTCACCGGCCGTGAGGTGCCGCGGGCCGTACGGGAAGCCGGTCGAGCCGGCCTGGATCGGGGGCTTGATCGTGTAACGGCCGCCGGGCTTGCCGGTGGAGCTGCTGAAGCCGCCCTTGTAGACGTAGAGGGTGGCGGCCGAACTGCCCACCGCCAGGTCCGCCTTGCCGTCGCCGTCGAAGTCGCCGGCGGCCAGGGTCTGGCCCCAGTTGTCGTGCCCGGACACGGCCGGGTCCGGTACGTCGCTGCTCTTGCCGGTGAGGCCGCTCTTGGATCCCCAGAGGATCGCGAGGGCGCCGCCGTCGGTGTCGGTGCCGACCTTCTCGTACGGCGAGCCCACGGCGAGGTCGTCGTAGCCGTCACCGTTGAAGTCGGCGTACGCCGTCGCCAAGCCGAAGTAGTCGCCGGCCTCGGCCGTGCCGGGCACGGTGCCGGAGTTCTGGCTGATGACCGAGCGCTTGGCCGAGGTCACGCCGGAGGCACTGCCGTACAACGCGACGATCTGGCCGGCGTTGGCGTGGCCGCTGACGGAGGCGCCGGGGGCCGAGGCCACGACGTCGCCGATTCCGTCGCCGTTGAAGTCGGCCTTGGCGACCTTGAACGAGTCGGCGGCGGTGGCCGTCGTCGCCGAGAGCGTGAGCAGACCGCCCGTGAGCGCGGCAGCGGCGGCCGTCGCGAGGGCGAGGCGCAGATGCGGGTGATGCTTCTGGTGCATGCGGGGTTCTCCTGCGGCATGCGGGGGATGCGTGGCTGGCATCCGCGTCGATGGGGTGCGGACCGTCCGTGTTTGCTGGGAGTTGTCCCTGACTTCACGGGTGGTTGGCGATCAGGAGACCTGTGATGGTGCGCAATGGTTGTACGTGACTTCGGAGGCGGGCGGGGTTGTCGGGTCGGGTGTGGCGCTGGCAGCCGCCGCTGTCTCAACTCGTCGCCCTGAGCTGTCACTTGCGTACGTTGGGGAGTGGCCGTTGGGCCGCCCGCTTCTTTGTGAGTGTCGGGCTTCCGTGCCCCGAGTAAAGGGCGCTCCCTGCGGTCGCGTCGGCTGCGCCGATTCCGCTGCGCTTCACCCTTGACTCGGTGCACTCCAGCCCGTTGGAGAAGCGAGCGGGCGGCCCCGAGGGATGGGTGGCCGGCTGCGAGTGCCCTTGCCTGTGCTGCGTTGTGGGCCGGTGTGGAGGGTGCGCGCTCGCGTCTCGCCTGCACGCCGGGCCGGCTCAGCGGCCAACGGTGAGTGGTGAGTGCTGAGTGCTGAGTGGTGAGTGGTGAGTGGTGAGTGGGGACTTGAGCCGTAGGCATGGGGCCATGGGTAATAGGCCATGGGCCATGGGCCATGGGCTCCGGGCTGCGGGCTGCGGGCTGTAGGCGGGGTCGGGTCGGTTCTGGGCGGCGGCCCGGAGGACGGCCCCCACCGCCCGGCCCTCCCTGGCCCTCCCCGGGTACCCGGGGTACCCGGTTCGCAGAAGTGTGACAGTTTCAGCGGAAGTGTCACACTTCCCCGACCCACCCACCGCCCTGGCCCCCCTCACCGCCCCGGCCTCCCGCCTGCCCTGCCTCCGACCTTGTCTATGGCTCAAGTCCCCACCCGGGGCTGGCCGCTGAGCCGGCCCGGCGTGCTGGCGAGGCGCGAGCGCGCATCCGTCACCCCGGCCGACAACGCAGTACAGGCAAGGGGATGTGTGCCTGGCCACCCGTTCCTCCGGGCCGCTCGCTCGCTTCTGAAACGGGCTGGAGCGGACCGAGTCAAGGGTGGAGCGCAGCGGAATCGGCGCAGCCGACGCGACCGCAGGGAGCGCCCTTTACTCGGGCCGCGGAAGCCCGACACTGGCTGAGAAGCGAGTGGCCCAACGTCCACGTATCAAGCCGCGTTCGCTTCCCCACGGCGGCTCGCGAGCAGGCCTCCCGCCGCGCCCAGGGAGACCAGGCCCATGCCGGCAGCCGTCGCGATGCCCTTGACGCCGTCCATCGAGAAGTAACACAGCGCGGCCACACCGCCGTTGAAGAGGAACAGGAACCACAGGGTCGACGGCTTCGACAGGAACGCCTTGATCTTCGGCTTCTTCGCGATGCGTGAACCGGCCAGCAGCGAGACGGCGATACCGGTGTAGGTGGCCGCGGTCTTCGCCGTGCCGTCCAGCACCGCCCCGGAGGCCGTGCTCGCGACGAGGCCGCCGACGAAGAACGACCAGAGCAGCAGGTTGGCGACGAGCGACTTCAGGGTGGCGAGCAGCGACTTCACGGGAGTTCCTTCGGAGGGGATCGGAGGGGCGTGATCTCTGACCTCTACGATTCCGCCGCGCGCTCGCCGTCACGAGGGACCGTTCTCCCGGATCAAGGGTGTAGCCCGCTACACCCTTCCCCTACGACGACAGCGCCCCGCACTCTCCGAGGAGGGTGCGGGGCGCCGTCGTAGCGGATCGGGCTGTTACTTCACCGGCTGGGGTTCCGGGGCGTTCTCCGGTTCCGCGGTGCCCGCCGGGGGCTCGTCCTCGGAGGGCTTCCTGACCGAGTCGAGGAGGAGCTGGGCCACGTCGACCACCTGGATCGATTCCTTGGCCTTGCCGTCGTTCTTCTTGCCGTTGACGGAGTCCGTGAGCATGACCAGGCAGAAGGGGCAGGCCGTGGACACGATGTCCGGGTTCAGGGAGAGGGCCTCGTCGACGCGCTCGTTGTTGATGCGCTTGCCGATGCGCTCTTCCATCCACATCCGCGCACCGCCGGCGCCGCAGCAGAAGCCGCGTTCCTTGTGGCGGTGCATCTCCTCGTTGCGCAGGCCCGGGACGCTGGCGATGATCTCGCGCGGGGGCGTGTAGATCTTGTTGTGGCGGCCCAGGTAGCAGGGGTCGTGGTAGGTGATGATGCCCTCGACCGGGGTTACCGGGACCAACTTGCCCTCGTCCACGAGGTGTTGGAGCAGCTGGGTGTGGTGGATGACCTCGTAGTCGCCGCCGAGCTGCGGGTACTCGTTGCCGATGGTGTTCAGGCAGTGCGGGCACGTTGCGACGATCTTCTTCGCCGACTTCGGCTTTGCCGACTCGGCCACGACCTTGCCGTCGTCGTCCAGTTCCTCGCCGAACGCCATGTTCAACGCCATGACGTTCTCCATGCCGAGTTCCTGGAACAGCGGCTCGTTGCCGAGCCTCCGCGCCGAGTCGCCCGTGCACTTCTCGTCGCCGCCCATGATCGCGAACTTCACGCCCGCGATGTGGAGGAGTTCCGCGAAGGCCTTCGTGGTCTTCTTCGCACGGTCTTCCAGCGCGCCCGCGCAGCCGACCCAGTACAGGTACTCGACCTCGGTGAGGTCCTCGATGTCCTGGCCGACGACCGGGACCTCGAACTCGACCTCCTTGAGCCACTCCAGGCGCTGCTTCTTCGCCAGGCCCCAGGGGTTGCCCTTCTTCTCCAGGTTCTTGAGCATCGTCCCGGCCTCGGACGGGAACGCGCTCTCGATCATCACCTGGTAGCGGCGCATGTCGACGATGTGGTCGACGTGCTCGATGTCCACCGGGCACTGCTCGACGCAGGCGCCGCAGGTGGTGCAGGACCACAGGACGTCCGGGTCGATGACGCCGTTCTCTTCGAGGGTGCCGATCAGCGGGCGTTCGGCCTCCGCGAGGGCAGCGGCGGGGACGCCTGCGAGCTGCTCCTCCGTCGCCTTCTCCTCGCCCTCCATCGACTTGCCGCCGCCCGCCAGCAGGTACGGGGCCTTGGCGTGCGCGTGGTCGCGGAGGGACATGATCAGGAGCTTGGGGGAGAGCGGCTTGCCCGTGTTCCAGGCGGGGCACTGCGACTGGCAGCGACCGCACTCGGTGCACGTGGAGAAGTCCAGCAGGCCCTTCCAGGAGAACTGCTCGACCTGCGATACGCCGAACACGTCGTCGTCGCCCGGGTCGGTGAAGTCGATCGGCTTGCCGCCGGACGTCATCGGGAGCAGGGCGCCGAGGGAGGTCTCACCGGTCGCGTTCCGCTTGAACCAGATGTTCGGGAAGGCCAGGAAGCGGTGCCAGGCGACGCCCATGTCCGTCTTCAGGGCGACCGTGATCATCCAGATGAAGGAGGTCGCGATCTTCACGCCGGCGAAGAGGTACGTGAGGTTCTGGAGCGTGGAGACGTCCAGGTGCTCCAGCGCCGACACCACCGGGTACGAGATGAAGAACGACGCCTCGTACGCGTCGACGTGGTGCTGGGCGCCCTCCAGCGCGTGCAGCATGAAGATGCAGACGCCGACGATGAGGATGACGGCCTCGACGAAGTACGCCTGGCGGAAGTTCGAGCCGGCGAAGCGGGACTTGCGGCCCGGCTTGTTCGGCTTGTTCAGCTGGCGGATCGCGATCAGCACGAGGATGCCGATGACCGTCATCGTGCCGATGAACTCGACGAAGACGTTGTACGGCGGCCATTCGCCGATGATCGGCAGCAGCCAGTCGGCCTGGAAGAGCTGGCCGATGGCGTTGACGATCGTCAGCAGCAGCGAGAAGAAGCCCACCGCCACGAACCAGTGTGCGACGCCGACGACACCCCAGCGGTTCATCCGGGTGTGGCCGAGGAACTCCTTGGCCACGGTGACGGTGCGCTGCACGGGCTCGTCGGTGCGGGTGCCCGCTGGCACGTTCTGGCCGAGTCGCATGAAGGTGTAGATCTGCAGGACGGCGCGGGCGAACAGCGCCACACCGACCACGATCAGTACCAGCGACACGATGATCGCGGCGAGTTGCATTTCAGGGCTCCTCGGGCCTGCGAGGGGTCATGGCATCACCACTCAGCACATTACTAAGCGGTAACTTAATCGGTTCGACCGAGACTACCCCTATCTTGCGTCGCACTGTAGCCAGCCGTGCGGTGATCTGTGTCGCTGAGGGTTGCCTAAAAAGGCCAGCTCCGGGCTCGTTCTCAAGCTTGTTACGGTCTGATCGTGTTATTCGTACTGAATTGGTACATTTGCGTCTAATTTAGATCCGTGCTCTACGGGATTCTCGCCGCCACGACCGCCCTGCTCCTCGCCGCCGTCCTCGCCGCACTGCTCCGGGTGCCCGCACTGCGGGCGGGGATCGTCGACCGCAGACGGCGGACGCGTCCGGTACCGCTGCTCGGGGGACTCGCCGTCGTGCTCGCCGTCGTCTCGGTGACCTGGGCGTGCCACTGGACCGGCGTCGCGCCGCTCGGCGACGGGGTCGGCGGGTTGCTCGGCACCGGGTCCGCCGTCGCCGCGCTCGGGCTCGTCGCCGACGTGTGGCGGCTGAAGACGCGGTTCCTCGTTCTCGGTACGGCCGTGGCGGCGGCCTGTGTCGTGCCGTACGGCGAGATCGGGGTGCCCGGGGGGCTGCTGGCGGTGGCCTGGATCGTGTTCGTCGCCGGTGCCTTCAAGGGGCTCGATCACGCCGACGGGCTCGCCGGGACCCTGGGGGTGGTCACCGCCTTCGGGGTCGGGGCCTGTGCCGCGATGGAAGTGATGGACGGGCTCGCGGTGCTGCTCAGTGTGCTGGCCGCCGCGCTCACCGGGTTCCTGATGCACAACTGGCATCCCGCGCGGATCGCGCTCGGCGCGTGCGGGTCGCTGTTCACGGGGTTCGTGCTCGCCTCGGCCGCCGTCATCACGCAGGCCGGGCGCGGGTTCGGGTCCAGTGCGGGGGTGTTGTTCGCGCTCACCGCCGTCGCGAGTGCGGATGCCGTCCTGGTGTTGCTGTCGCGACGGCTCGCCGGGCGGGCGTTGCTGCGGGGTGGGCCCGACCATCTCGCCCACCGGCTGCGGCGGTTGGGGCTCACTCCGCAGGGGGCGGTGGTGCTGGCGGGGATCGGAGGGTTCTCCTCGGTGCTCGTCGGGGTGCTCGTGCACAACGGGTGGGCGAGCGAATCCGGCGTCGCGTGGGTGGCGGGCGGGGTCCTGGTCGTCGTATTCGGACTGCTTAAAGTCACTGTCTACGGGGCGCGGCGTGCCGCATCTACGCAGGTCAGGGCGCAGTTGCGTGTAAGGAACGGATAAGAGTTGAGCCTGCTCGACTCAGCTCTGTTGACCCAGCGGTGAGTGTCGTGCACACTTGAGTCCGTTCCACTCAAGTCATTGCTGGAGGAATCAACCATGGCACGTGCGGTCGGCATCGACCTGGGCACGACTAACTCCGTCGTCAGCGTTCTTGAAGGCGGCGAGCCCACCGTCATCACCAACGCAGAGGGCGCCAGGACCACGCCGTCCGTCGTCGCCTTCGCCAAGAACGGCGAGGTGCTCGTCGGAGAGGTGGCCAAGCGCCAGGCGGTCACGAACGTTGACCGGACCATCCGTTCCGTGAAGCGCCACATGGGCACGGACTGGAAGATCGAGCTGGACGGCAAGAGCTTCAACCCGCAGCAGATGAGCGCCTTCATCCTGCAGAAGCTGAAGCGCGACGCCGAGGCCTACCTGGGCGAGAAGGTGGCCGACGCGGTCATCACCGTCCCGGCGTACTTCAACGACTCCGAGCGTCAGGCGACGAAGGAGGCCGGCGAGATCGCGGGCCTGAACGTCCTGCGCATCGTGAACGAGCCGACCGCCGCGGCGCTGGCGTACGGCCTCGACAAGGACGACCAGACGATCCTCGTCTTCGACCTCGGTGGCGGCACCTTCGACGTGTCCCTCCTGGAGATCGGCGACGGCGTCGTCGAGGTGAAGGCCACGAACGGCGACAACCACCTCGGTGGTGACGACTGGGACCAGCGGGTCGTCGACTACCTGGTGAAGCAGTTCGCGTCCGGTCACGGCGTGGACCTGGGCAAGGACAAGATGGCCCTCCAGCGTCTCCGTGAGGCTGCCGAGAAGGCCAAGATCGAGCTGTCCAGCTCCACCGAGACCTCGATCAACCTGCCCTACATCACGGCGTCCGCCGAGGGCCCGCTGCACCTGGACGAGAAGCTCACCCGCGCCCAGTTCCAGCAGCTGACGGCCGACCTGCTGGAGCGCTGCAAGACGCCGTTCCACAACGTCATCAAGGACGCCGGCATCTCCATCAACGAGATCGACCACGTCGTCCTCGTCGGTGGCTCCACCCGTATGCCCGCCGTCGCCGAGATCGTCAAGGAGCTGACCGCCGGCCAGGACGCCAACAAGGGCGTCAACCCGGACGAGGTCGTCGCCATCGGCGCGTCCCTCCAGGCCGGTGTCCTCAAGGGCGAGGTCAAGGACGTCCTGCTCCTCGACGTCACCCCGCTGTCCCTCGGTATCGAGACCAAGGGAGGGATCATGACCAAGCTCATCGAGCGCAACACCACGATCCCGACCAAGCGGTCCGAGATCTTCACCACCGCCGAGGACAACCAGCCCTCCGTGCAGATCCAGGTCTACCAGGGCGAGCGCGAGATCGCGGCGTACAACAAGAAGCTCGGGATGTTCGAGCTGACCGGTCTGCCGCCGGCCCCGCGCGGTGTCCCGCAGATCGAGGTCTCCTTCGACATCGACGCCAACGGCATCATGCATGTCACGGCCAAGGACCTCGGCACCGGCAAGGAGCAGAAGATGACCGTCACCGGCGGCTCCTCGCTGCCGAAGGACGAGGTCGACCGCATGCGCCAGGAGGCCGAGCAGTACGCGGACGAGGACCACCGTCGCCGCGAGGCCGCCGAGTCCCGCAACCAGGGCGAGCAGCTCGTCTACCAGACGGAGAAGTTCCTCAAGGACAACGAGGACAAGGTCCCCGGCGAGGTCAAGACCGAGGTCGAGGCCGCCGTCGAGGAGCTGAAGGCCGCGCTCAAGGGCGAGGACACCGCCGAGATCCGCACCGCCACCGAGAAGGTCTCCGCCGTCTCCCAGAAGGTCGGCCAGGCCATGTACGCCGACGCCCAGGCCACCCAGGCCGCGGGCGGTGACGCCCCGGGTGCCGAGGCGCCCAAGGCGGACGACGACGTGGTGGACGCCGAGATCGTGGACGACGAGCGCAAGGACGGTGCCGCGTGACGGAGGAGACTCCGGGCTTCGACGAGAAGCCCGACGTCCCTTCCGGCGCCACCCCCGACGACGCCGAGCCGCAGGCCGCCGCCCCCTCCAGCAGTGGGGAGGGGGCGGCCCCGGCAGGGGACGCAAGTGCACAGATCGCCGGTCTGACCGCTCAGCTGGACCAGGTGCGCAAGGCGCTCGAAGAGCGCACCGCGGACCTTCAGCGGCTCCAGGCCGAGTTCCAGAACTACCGCCGCCGGGTCGAGCGCGACCGGATCGCGGTCAAGGAGATCGCCGTGGCGAACCTCCTGACCGAGCTGATGCCCACGCTCGACGACATCGGCCGCGCGCGGGAACACGGTGAACTCGTCGGCGGTTTCAAGTCGGTGGCGGAGTCGCTGGAGACCGCCGCGGCGAAGATGGGACTGCAGCAGTTCGGCAAGGAGGGCGAGCCCTTCGACCCGACGATCCACGAGGCCCTCATGCACTCGTACGCGCCGGACGTCACCGAGACGACCTGCGTGGCGATCCTGCAGCCCGGGTATCGCATCGGCGAGCGCACGATCCGCCCCGCGCGGGTGGCCGTCGCCGAGCCGCAGCCCGGTGCCACGGGGACCGGCAAGGCGGAGGACGAGTCCGAGGCCGGCGACGAGAAGGACAACGGCCCTGAAGAGGGCTGATGTAGCTGACGTAACCGTCGTAGCTGACGCAGCCGACGTATCGAGCGGACCGAAGGAGGGACGTCGAGGATGAGCACCAAGGACTTCATCGAGAAGGACTACTACAAGGTCCTCGGCGTCCCCAAGGACGCCACCGAGGCCGAGATCAAGAAGGCGTACCGGAAGCTCGCCCGCGAGTTCCACCCGGACGCCAACAAGGGCAACGCCAAGGCCGAGGAGCGCTTCAAGGAGATCTCCGAGGCCAACGACATCCTCGGTGACCCCAAGAAGCGCAAGGAGTACGACGAGGCCCGCTCCCTCTTCGGCAACGGCGGCTACCGCCCGGGGCCGGGCGGCGCGGGCGGCGGCAACTTCAACTTCGACCTGGGCGACCTCTTCGGAGGCGGCGCCCAGGGCGGCGGTGGCGCCGGGGGAGCCGGCGGCTTCGGCGGCGGGATCGGTGACGTCTTCGGCGGCCTGTTCAACCGCGGCGGTACGGGCACGACCCGTACCCAGCCCCGGCGCGGCCAGGACATCGAGTCCGAGGTCACGCTCAGCTTCACGGAGGCCATCGAAGGGGCCACGGTCCCGCTGCGGATGTCCTCGCAGCAGCCCTGCAAGGCCTGTTCGGGCACCGGCGACAAGAACGGCACACCGCGCGTGTGCCCGACCTGCGTCGGCACCGGCCAGGTGGCGCGCGGCTCCGGCGGCGGTTTCTCGCTCACGGACCCGTGCCCGGACTGCAAGGGCCGGGGCCTGATCGCCGAGCACCCGTGCATCGAGTGCAAGGGCAGCGGACGCGCCAAGTCCTCGCGGACCATGCAGGTCCGGATCCCCGCGGGGGTCACGGACGGCCAGCGCATCCGGCTGCGCGGCAAGGGCGCACCGGGTGAACGGGGCGGTCCCGCAGGCGACTTGTACGTCATGGTGCACGTCGACGCGCACCCCGTGTTCGGCCGCAAGGAGGACAACCTCACGGTGACGGTCCCGGTGACCTTCACCGAGGCGGCGCTCGGCGGCGAGGTCAGGGTGCCCACCCTGGGCGGACCCCCGGTGACGCTGAAGCTGCCCCCGGGCACGCCGAACGGCCGGACGATGCGGGCCCGCGGCAAGGGCGCCTTCCGCAAGGACGGCACCCGGGGCGATCTCCTCGTCACCGTCGAGGTGAGTGTCCCGAAGGACGTCACGGGGAATGCTCGTGACGCACTGGAGGCGTATCGAGAGGCGACCGCGGGCGAGGACCCGCGGGCGGAGCTGTTCCAGGCCGCGAAGGGAGCATGAGAGTGATGGACGGCCGTCGACGCAACCCGTACGAGCTGACCGAGGAGACCCCGGTCTACGTCATCTCGGTGGCGGCCCAGCTCTCCGGCCTGCACCCGCAGACGCTGCGCCAGTACGACCGCCTCGGCCTGGTCTCCCCGGACCGCACGGCCGGGCGCGGTCGGCGCTACTCGGCCCGCGACATCGAACTGCTGCGCACCGTCCAGCAGTTGTCGCAGACCGAGGGCATCAACCTGGCCGGCATCAAGCGCATCATCGAGCTGGAGAACCAGGTGGTCGCGCTCCAGCAGCGCGTCGCCGAACTCCAGTCGGCGGTCGAGGGCGCGGCGGCGACGATGCAGCAGCGCGAGGCCGCGGTGCACGCGTCGTACCGGCGCGACCTGGTCCCGTACCAGGAGGTCCAGCAGACCAGCGCGCTGGTGGTGTGGCGGCCGAAGCGGCAGCAGTCCTCGGACTGACGTCCACGCTTGCACGCAAGAAGGGGCCCGGAGGATCCTCCGGGCCCCTTCTTGCGTGTCACGTGCGGTCCGGGTCAGTCGCCCCAGATGCCGTACGCCTCCTGCTCCCGGATCTCTTCCAGGCCCGCCGGGTCGGTGTAGATCGCCCGGTAGTAGTACAGCGCGAGTCGGTCCTCGTGCACCGTGGTGTCGAGGTGGAACTGCGGGTTGCCGACCTTGCCGGTGGCGAACGTGGTCCAGGCTCCGGCCGTCGCGTCCCACTTCTCCCAGCGGTAGTCCGTGAAGTCACCGCACGGCAGGTCGTAGATGGTGACACCGCAGCGGACGTAGAGCTCCGGGTAGCGGTCCTCGACGACCTTGGTGCCGGTCCAGCCCGGCGGGCGGGTGTCCGGCAGGGTGACGGACACATCGGCGGGGTGGTAGGCGTCCGGACTGGCGTTCTCGTCGTAGAGCGGGGAGCCGTCCAGGGCGGCGACCTTGTAGACGTGGGTGGCGCCGTCCGGGACGGTCGGGCAGAGGACCTCGGTCGCGGCCGATGAGCCCCCGTTCCAGCAGTTCCGCTGCCAGACCGTCTCGCCGGTCTCCGGGTCGGTCGCGCTCTGCCAGACCGCGTAGCCGGTGACGTCGTCGTCGGCGGGCGGGGTCCAGTTCAGGCGGACACCGAGCGGGACCTGTTGCGCGGTCAGGTTCTCGACCGGTGCCGGGCGCTGCGTGTCCGGCGTGGTCTCCGTGGCGGCCGGGCCGGGCTGCGAGGTGTGACCGTACGGGTCGACGGTCACGATCCGGTACTCGTACGTCGTCTCGGACGCGCCCGAGATGTCCCAGCAGCCGCCCCGGAGCAGCTTGTCGCCCGCGTACGCGGGGAGCTTCTCACCGGTCGCCCAGGTCCAGGACACCGTCGGCGGCTCCAGGACGTCGTTGAACAGCTCGTTCGGCTTGCACAGGTCCACGGTGGTGCTCTCACCGGTCGCCGGGTCGGTGCGGAGGATCCGGTACGAGAGGAAGGGGCCGCCGTCGAAGGTCCACGGGTCGATGCTCGCCCACGAGATCATCACCCCCTCGTCGAACCGCGTCGCGGTCGTCTCGTACGCCGGGATCGCCTCGGGCCGGTCGGCCATCGTCAGCGTGATCTCCGTGGGGGCGGCCGCGTTGCCCTTGGCGTCCACCGAACGCACCGCGTACCGGTAGGTGTCGGCGACCGCGGCCAGCTGGCGCGGTGCGAGGTCGGTCTCCTTGGTGGTGCCCTTGCCGGGCACCGCGTCGAGCCAGCCGCCGGTCGCCGGGTCGAGTTGGAGGACCTGGTAGCTCGCCGCCCCGTCGACGGGGGACCACACCAGGTGCGGAACGCCCGACCGGTACTCGACCCGGGCACCGGTGACGGGCGTCGGCGGGATCAGGTCGGTGGTGGTGAACCTGGTCGCGGCGGAGTACGCGGACCAGTTGCCGGCGGCGTCCCGGGCCCGGCCCCGGTAGGTGACGGCACTGCCGTCGGAGGGGTAGGTGGTGTCGCAGATCGCGCCCTTGGTGCCGGTGTAGACGGTGATCCACTTGCCCGTCGCGGTGTCGAGGCGCTGCATCTCGTACAGGGCGATGTCGGCCTTGTTCTCCGCCGTGGTGACGAGTTGCGGGGCCGCGTAGGGCGAGAGGTCCGCGCAGCCGTCCAGGTCCACGAACGGCGCGGCGGGCGGGGTCCGGTCGGGGGTGATGACGGGCTTGTCCGCGCCGCCCGCCGACTGGTTGCCCGCCTTGTCGTGGGCGCGGACCTCGTAGTAGTACGTGCCGCCGGTCGCGGGCGGGGTGTCCGTGTACGACGTGGAGGTGGTCGTCGCGAGCGGCTTGGTGCCGAACGAGGTGCCCTTCAGGCGCCGGTAGACCCGGTAGCCGGCGAGGTCCGGCTCCTTGTTCTTCGACCAGGTGAGCTTCGCCCTGCCGGTCGCGGAGGCGTACGTCACCGACGTGCCCGTCGGGGCGAGCGGCTTGACCTTGTCGACGGTGGCCGAAGTCCGGGGCGGATACGTGAACTTGACCTTCGCGGCGCCGGTCCAGTTGACGTAGTCGATCCGCAGGGTGTGGTTGCCCTTGGGGATCGTCACGTTGACGGTCTTGGCACGCGAACCGGCCGTGTCGGACCACAGGTTGATCTTGCGGCTGTTGTCCAGATAGACGCGGATGCCGTCGAGCCCGGACACGGTGAGGGCGAAGGGCCCGCCCGAGCCGAAGTCCCGCGTCACGCTCCAGCGGACGCCGAAGTTGTCCTTCGGGAGGCCGGAGGCGGGGGCGCCGCTCCAGTTCTGGTCGATCGCGGTGTCGCAGTCCGTCTTCTTCGGGGCGCCCTTGAACGTGGTGTTCGCGAAGAGCTGGCGCTTGTAGACGGGGGAGGCGCAACTCGCCGCCGCGGAGGCGGGTGTCGTCGCGCCGGCGAGCAGGCCGCCCGCGACGGCGAGGGCGAGGGCGGCGGCCGTCGCGTGTCTGGCTGGGTTCATTCGGTCCTCTGTCGGATCGGCACGGCAGCGAACGGCCGTTGACGATCACGACAAGTGAGGAACCGGGTTGGTTGTGCTGATCTTTGCCCGTTCCTGAACTCCCGTTGAGTGGAGGGGGCGTAAAGAGCGTTTGGATAGGATTCGCAGTACCTCCACACAACAAACGGAACATGCTGTTGCCATCTCGTTAAGCGGTTCCGCTTGACGCCGGTGGTCGCAGCCGCGTTGGCTTTTCAGTCACCTGGGTTGCAATGCTGCGCCCACGTCCGCACGGCACCAGAAGTGAGCTCCCAATGCGTCGTATCGCCATATCCGTGGCCGCGTCCTCGCTGGCCCTCCCCCTGGCCGCCTGTGGCGTGCTCAACTCGTCGGGGAGCAGCACGGACGCGACTCCGGCGAAGGGCAACGACATCACGGTGGGTGTGCTCATGCCGGAGAAGACGAACACGCGGTACGCGGAGTTCGACTTCCCGATCATGAAGGCGAAGATCCAGGAACTCACCGCGAACAAGGGCAAGGCCGAGTACGAGAACGCGGGCGGCGTCGCGGCCACGCAGGACAAGCAGATGCAGCAGATGATCGACCAGAAGGTCGACATCATCGTGCTGGACGCCGTCGACTCGCACGCCATCCGGACCATGGTGAAGAAGGCCAAGACCGCCGGCATCCCGGTCGTCGCCTACGACCGGCTGGCCGAGGGCCCGATCGACGCGTACGTCTCCTTCGACGGCGAACTGGTCGGCGAGGTGCAGGGCCGTTCCCTGGTCGAGGCGCTGGGCAGCAACGTGGACACCTCCGACAAGATCGTCATGATCAACGGCTCGCCGACCGACCCCAACGCCGCGGTGTTCAAGGGCGGTGCGCTGTCCGAGCTGCAGGGCAAGGTGACGATCGCCGCGAGCTACAACACCAAGGCCTGGGACCCGGTCATCGCCCAGCAGGAGATGACCGAGGCGATCAACAGGCTCGGCAAGAACAACATCGCCGCGGTGTACTCCGCGAACGACGCCATGGCCGGCGGCATCATCAAGGCCCTGAAGAACGCGGGCCTGACGAACATCCCGCCCGTCACCGGCCAGGACGCCGAACTCAGCGCCGTGCAGCGGATCGTCACCGGCGAGCAGTACATGAGCGTCTACAAGCCGTACCCCGACCTCGCCGAGGCCGCCGCGAAGATCGCGGTCGCCAAGGTCCAGGGCAGGGACATCGAGTTCGACGCCCTGACCCGTGACACGGTCGACAGCCCCACGAACAAGAAGATCCCGGCCCAGCTGGTGTCCGTGGTCGCGCTGACCCAGGACAACATCAAGACGACGGTGGTCGCGGACGGGATCTACAAGATCTCCGACATCTGCACGTCGGCCTACAAGTCGGCGTGCGCGGCCATCAAGTTGAAGTAGGGCCGGGTCGGTCGGCGGCCTCGATGGCGTAGAGCCGGAGCCGGGTGTCGGCGCTGCCCGCGTACGCGACTCGGGCCGCGGGTGCCTGGCCCGGACCTTAGCTTGAGGTGTCGCAGGAGGGCGGCGAGGCCTTCGGGGGCGGGGGGCGACGTAGAGGCAGTTCTGGTCGGGGGCTCCGCTGAACGAGGACTTCTGCCACTGCGGTTCGGACATACGGGCCTCCTCAGAGGGTGTGGCGAACATGCCGTCGGCGCTGCCCGCGTACGCGACTCGGGCCGCGGGTGCCTGGCCGGACCTCAGTGGTCGGGCCCGGAAGTCCTTCGGGGGTTGAGCACGCTGCCAGATCGACGGAGGATTCTTCCTGTCGGTCGGTGAGTGTGTGTCGGTCGAGCCGGGCCAGCAGCTCGTCCAGATCGGTGGTGGTGAACCTCCACTGGAACGGCTGTGCCGTGGCGCTGTAGCGGTCTTCGA
Organism: Streptomyces prunicolor; assembly: GCF_045162825.1. Classification (NCBI taxonomy): domain Bacteria; kingdom Bacillati; phylum Actinomycetota; class Actinomycetes; order Kitasatosporales; family Streptomycetaceae; genus Streptomyces; species Streptomyces prunicolor. The sequence goes on from NZ_CP108676.1 coordinate 5,844,958, forward strand.
ATGCTCGGAGCCGGTCTCGGACCTGGGTCAGGTCTGTGAAATCGTTGGGTGAGACGACCTTGCGTTGCACGATGGAGAAGAAGATCTCCACCTGGTTCAGCCAGGAGGCGTGGACCGGGGTGTGGACCAGGACGGCGTTGGGGAACCTGGCGGCCAGACGGTCGATGGATCTTTGGCCGCGGTGGGAGGAGCCATTGTCGACGATCCAGAAGACGCGTTTCGCGCTGGCGTAGGGCTCTTGGGCCATGACCTGTTTGACCAGGCTCATGAACGGCACGATGCCGGTCTTGGGCTCGCAGCGGCCGAAGACTGTCGCGCGGTGGACGTCGTAGGCGGCCAAGTAGGCCAGGGCGCCGCCGCGGCCGTACTCATGACTGACGCGCATCGCCCGGGCCTGGCCCGGGGCGAGGGTCGGGTGGCACCGGCAGCGGGCCTGGATGGAGGTCTTCTCGTCGCTGGAGATGACGTACTCGTCGGGGCCGAGCAGGATGCCCTCGAAGGTGCGGGCGTACAGGTCCAGTACCTGCTGGGCCTTGGCGCGGAAGTCCGGGTCGCGGATGAAGATCCAGGACCGGTGCTGCCAGGGCTTGAGCGTTTCCTGGTGCAGCCAACGGCGCACGGTGGATACCGAGACGGTGCCGGTGATCCCGCGCGCGGTCAGTTCGTCGGCCAGTTCCGGGCAGGACCAGTGCGACAGGGGCGTGCCGGTCTCGGCGGGGAGTTGGCAGGCCAGCGCCTTGGCCTCGGAGACCTGTACGGAGGTGAAGCGGGCGGGACGCCTGGAGCATTTACGGTCGGCCAGGGCCGGCAGTCCGCCGGCGGCGAACCGGCCGCGCCAAGTACGCACCGTATCCACATGCACGTGGCCGTGTGCCATCTTCTTGAGCCGGTGGCGTTCGGAGGCGTTCAACACGATGGGCACGGCGGGTCGGGTTGGCACGGAAGCGGGCAGCCGACCTTTCGGGGACGGCATGCCCACACCCCAGGCGCCGCGACCGAGTTGAGGACCATCCCATGGCCGCACCGCCGCGGTCCACCAAAAACGCCCGCGCCCAACGACTGACGGTCACGCCTGCGCCAACAGGCGTCATGCATCGGCTTGCCTTGACGCCGGCGTCAATGTCTACGGTCGTCCTTGCGTACCGCCGCTGAGAGGGCGACGGGAATACGCGTGGGACTTGGCGAGCGTGTGGCCATGACCATCCGTGATGAGCGACACCGGCGACCGAGCCACTACTGCTGACGGCGATTGTCGGTGGCGAAGCTTTGACAGCCCTGATGTAACCCCGAGGTCGAATACATGCCTTTCCTCCTGCACATTGACGCGAGTATTCGCCGGACCGGCTCCGTGTCCCGAGAGCTGTCCGCTCACTTCGCCACGCAGTGGCGCCAGAATCATGCCGATGGCGGTTATTCCTACCGCGACCTGGCGGCTCAACCCATTCCACACATCACGCACGCCGTCCGCGAAGCCCTTCTCGACCCGGGCGGCGAACACGGTGAGCCCCCAGAGGAGCGGGCACTCAGCGAGACACTGACCGCCGAACTACGCGAAGCGACGACGCTGCTCCTCGGCATTCCCATGTACAACTACTCGATCCCGTCGACGATCAAGGCGTGGGTGGACCGCCTCGTCACCCCGGCTCACATGGTGGCGCCCGGCGGCGACCCCGGCCTGCTCAGCGGCAAGTCCGTGGTGGTGGTCACCGCCCGAGGCGGCTCGTACGCACCTGGTACGCCCCGTGAGGGATGGGACTACCAAGAGCCGTACCTTCGGGCCGTCCTTCACTCGATCGGTCTCGCGGACAACTTGACGTTTGTGCACGCCGAGCTGACTTTGGCGGCGACCGTGCCCCAGATGGCCCCCCTCAAGCCACTGGCTGAACAGTCCCTGGCAGCGGCGTACGAAACGCTCAAGACGCTGGCCCTCTAGCCAGGTCTGCTGGGCGGCCATGACTCAGCGTGCACGGATTACAGAAATTGGGCCAGCACCTGCAATTGGCCCCACCTTAAATCGGCCCGCCTCTGACCCACTCATCCGTTCGAGTCCGGCTTCAGATGGCCCCACTCCCCACTATTCGCACCGGTGGGCTGCGGGGCCACCTCAACCGTAAAGCGACGCCCCTTCGGCGATAGTTGCAAACATCGCCAGTCGCGGAATTCGGTGGAGTTCACACACAGGGAGGACTCTGATGTCGTCTTCGAAGCCGGTCTCGTCCGTAACCGGTACTCAACTTCCAATCTGCTGCACCTGCGGTGTGCAGTACGGGGCACCGCGCACTGATTGCCCTATTTGCCTGGACGAGCGGCAGTATGTCGGCTGGAACGGCCAACGGTGGACCACACTGGCCGAGTTGCGCGCCGGTGGCCGGCGCGGCCGGTTCGATGAGGAGGGCCCCGGTGTGCTCGGGGTCGGTGCGGTGCCGTCGGTGGCCGTTGGCCAGCGTGCGCTGTTGATCCGCTCACCGTCTGGCAACGTGTTGTGGGATTGCGTGGGCTACCTCGATGACGATCTTGTGGCCGAGATCGAGAAGCTGGGCGGGATCAGCGCGATCGCCGTCAGCCATCCGCACTTCTACGGCGTGATGACGGAGTGGGGCCGAGCCTTCGACGTTCCGGTGTATGTACACGCCGCGGACCGTGACTGGGTCGGGCGGCCTGATCCAGTGATCGAGTACTGGACCGGCGACACCCATCAGATCGCGCCTGGCATGACGCTGATCAACGCGGGCACGCACTTCGCCGGCGGCACCGTGCTGCATTGGGGTGATGACCCTGAGGGGCGCGGCGCGCTGTTCAGTGGCGACACCTTCATGGTGGTGATGGACCGGCGGTGGGTCAGCTTCATGTACAGCATTCCCAACTTCATTCCGGAGCGACCGCGCACCATCCGCCGCGCGCTCGCGTTGGTCGAACCGTTCACCTTCGAATGCATCTATGGAGCGTTCTGGGGGCGGGTGGTTACTGCCGATGGGGCGGCTGCGGTGCGTCGTTCCGCGGAACGGTACCTGCGCTTCGCACTGGAGGACGACTCGTAGTGGTGTCAGGTCCAGTCGGGGCGTAGCGGCGACGGTTGTTCACGGGGCCTCTTACTGACCTGCACCCAACACAGGCCCCACCCCCACGTCAACCCCCGAAGGACTTCCAGAGTCGACCACTTAGCTGCGGGACTTGAGGTGTCGCAGGAGGGCGGCGAGGCCTTCGGGGGCGGTGGTGAGGGTGACGTGTGGGGTGTCGCTCTCGCGGAGGCGGATCGTTCCGTCTGGGGCGGGGGCGACGTAGACGCACTCGCCCTCGGGGCCGCCGCTGAAGGTCGACTTCTGCCAGGCGAGTTCAGTCATCGGGGCCTCCCTAGAGGGTGTAGAGCACATGCTGGATGAGTGCCAGCGAGTCCTTCACCGAGTGTGTTTCTGGGGCCAACGATACGTCGACGGGGGCGAGGGCGTTCTCCGACAGGTACCGGAACAGCTCTTCGTACCGGCCCAGGCTCTGCCTGTCACCCAAGTACGTGAGGCCGAGGGGCAGTTCGAGCAGTACGGTGCCCAACTCCGGAACGCTTGGGATGGCGTGGACGAAGTTGCCGCTAAGAGCGGGGTGCGCCTGGGCGGTGAACGGATAGATCTGGATGGTGACGTTGGGTAGCCGCGCCAGTTCGATGAGGTGTAGCAACTGCTCTCGGACCACGCTGACTCCGCCGAACCGCAGGTGCAGAGCGGACTCGTGGATCACGGCATGCACAGAGGGCGGGTCCTCACGGGTGAGAACGCCTTGTCGCTTCATACGGAACTCCAGCGCGCCTTCGCTCCGCTCGAAGCCCAGACCCGGGGTGGCGAAGATGGCTCGGGCGTAGTCGGCCGTCTGGAAGAGCCCCGGGATCAACATCGACTGGTGCACTCGAAGAGCCGTACAACTCGCTTCCAGCTCAGCCGTGTTGAGCGCATCCAGGCTGCGGCGCTTCTTGTAGGAGCTCCACCAGCCCCTGCCGGTCGCCTCGGACATGGCGACCAGGGCCTCGACATGTGCCTTATCTGTACAACCGTAGAGATCGCAGAGCTCACGGAGTCTTGGGGTCAGGACGGTCGTCTTGCCCGTCTCGATCTGGCTCAGCTGAACGCGGCCCATGCCGATCCGCTCGGCCGCTTCGCCGCCCGCCAACCCTGCCTGTTCGCGCAGGTGTTTGAGCTCGAAGCCGAGTCGCCGCTGGCGCTCGCTGATGGTGGTGCGTAGTCCCACGCGTCTCTCCTCGTCGGGGTGTCCAAAGTCTGCCCTGGTGGTGGGAGTTGGTCCACCGATCCGGCGATTAGGTTGTTAATGAAATACCTTACGCGCTACCTTGAGTGCGGAATCGGTCACGTAGGGAAACCGCTCAACTCCCCCTGCCCACAAGCCGACAGAGCACCCGCGCCCCGCGGGCGACGCCATCGCCGGGCCCGACCCCCTCACCCCCAAGGAGCCGCTCCCCATGGACCCAGCCCGCCGAGCCCCGCACCGCCCCGCTCAACTGACCCACGACTACAGCCTGTTCGCCCCCGCCGACGCCACCGCACCCCGCGTCTGCCGTGACTTCGTACGCGCCGTCCTCTTCACCCACGACCGCGAACCCCTCGTCATGCCGGCGGCCCTGTGCACCTCGGAACTCGTCACCAACGTCCACCTGCACACCAAGGGCACCGCCATGCTCCGCATCCGCCTCACCCCCGCCCGCTTCCGGGTCAGCGTCTTCGACGAGAGTCCGGACCCACCTGTCGTCACACACCCTGCGGCCGGGGCGATCGCCTGCTGGGGGAGAGGCCTCGCGCTCGTCGCGGAGATGGCGGACACGTGGGGTGTCGCGGACGAGAGGGCGGGGCGGTTCGCGAAGGGGGTGTGGTTCGAGCTGGGCCGGTCTCATTGATCGCCACCCAGTCAGGCGTCTGGCCTTTCCTCGGTGCGGGACCCGCCGTATGGTGGGGCCAGGGATCGAATATTGCAATCTTCCCGCACAGAATGCCCCCTGACCCGCAGAGGAGGTGATGAGCTGTGCTTCTCAGCTTCCGTGTCGCAAACCACCGGTCCATCAAGGAAGAGCAGCAACTGTTGCTCGGCCCCGTGTACGAGGCGGACCGCCCGGAAGGGACGGACTGGGAGGCGGTCCCCGTCGTCGCCGTCTTCGGGGCGAACGCGGCCGGTAAGTCGAACGTGGTGGACGCTCTGCGCTACATGGAGCACATGGTGCGCTCTTCGCACCGGGACGCCGAGCCGGGCGCCGGAACCGAGCGCTTCGCCTTCGCGCTCGACGAGGAGTGCCGAGCGGAACCGTCCTGGTTCGTGGTGGACCTGTCGCTGGACGGTGTCCGGCACACCTACGGGTTCAGCCTCGATGACGAACGGGTCGTCGACGAGTGGCTGTACAGCTACCCGCACGGGCGCAAGCGGATCGTCTTTCAGCGCGCCGGCGAGGACTTCACCTTCGGCGACAAACAGCCCCGCAAGGAGCTGGAGCTGGTTACGAAGATCACCGAGCCGAACACGCTGTTCATGTCGGTCGCTGCCAGGTCCCGGCAGGAAGCGGTACGTCCAGTGTACGAGTGGTTCACTCGCGGGGTGTGGTTCCGTGACGGAACGCGGCGGGCTATGCGCCTCAACGTCGTGGCCGGATTGCTCCTGTCTGATCCGTCCCGCGTGCCCGGCGTCGTCGGACTCCTGAGAGCTGCGGATCTTGGGATCGAGAACGTGGGGGTGGAGCGAGTGGTGGCCGATGAGATGAGCGGTCCAGTCCGCTCGTACGTCGTGGGGGAGGCGATTGCGGACAACAGCTCGGGCCCGGCGTCGGGCATGTGGACGCCACAGCGCGAGACGACCCAGGTCTGGGTGCAGCAACGAGGCCGCCACGGTTCCGTACGGCTCGGTCTCAAGGATCAGTCGGCCGGTACGAAAGCCCTGTTGGGGTACGCCGGTTCGGTCCTGGACGTACTCGAAAGCGGCGGCCTCCTCGTCGTCGACGAGATCGACTCCAGCCTGCATCCCCGGCTCACCGCGCATCTGATCAAGCTGTTCCAGGACGAGGCGACCAATCCGCAGGGGGCACAGCTCCTCCTCACCACCCACGACGCGAGCCTCCTCGGGCGCAGTGGCGGTGAGGACATCCTCAAGCGGGACCAGGTGTGGTTCGTCGAGAAGGACGGATACGGGGAGACGACGCTCTACCCGCTCTCCGACTTCAAGCCGCGGCAGGAGGAGAGCCGGGAACGCCGTTATCTCGGCGGCAGTTACGGCGCGGTGCCTCTGTTGAACGAAGAGTTGTTCGCGGCCGCCGTCGCCGTGCGGGAGGGGAGCGGTGGCGAGGACCCCGAAGAGTAGCGGGCGCCGCCGTCCCGCCTTCGAGTCGGACTTGAGGCGCGTTGCGGGGAAGCGGGAAGCCCGCCGAAGACTGCTGGTCGTGTGCGGTGCGGAGGTGACCGAGAGCGACTACTTACGCGGCTTGGTCGCGCATGTCGCCAATCCGGCTGTCACGGTGCGGATCGTCACGAAGTCGTGCGCGCCATCGCAGCTCATCAAGTACGCATCCGCGCAACGGGAGTTGTCGCGAGGTGACTTCGACGAGGTCTGGTGCGTCTTCGACGTCGACGAGTTCCAGGATCTGCCGAGTGCCCTCTCGCTGGCGGAGACGGCCGGGATCGAGGTAGCCGTCTCCAACCCGTGCTTCGAGCTGTGGCTGATCCTGCATTTCGGCACGCACACCGCCTACGCGGGGACCTACCGCGAGCTGCTCCCGCACCTGACGCGTCATCTTCCGCGCTACGACAAGTCCCGCCTCGACTTCCGCCATTTCGCGGACGGGTGGGAGATGGCGACACTGCGGGCCCGGAAGCTGGCACCCCTCGGCAAGGAGCACGAGGTCAATCCCGCCACCAGCATGTGGGCGCTGGTCGAGCGGATCGCGGGTCCACCGGGCTGAACTCCCTTGCCGGGCGGACAGGATCGAGCAACCCGCCCGCCCCGCAAAGGAGTTCACGCCACCCGCGTGAACTCCACCGTCACCTCCGGCGGCCCGCCCGCCACCCCCCGGTAGATCCCCTTGTGCGGCGTCACGTCGTCGTAGTCGCGCCCCCGCCCCACCACCACATGGGACTCGTCGGGCCGGGTCCGGTTCGTGGGGTCGTAGCCGCACCAGTCGCCCGCCCAGTACTCGATCCAGGCGTGGCTCTGGCCGGCCACCGGGCGGTGCAGCTCCGCCTCGCTCTCGGGGTGGAGGTAGCCGGAGACGTAGCGCGTGGGCAGGCCCAGGCCGCGTAGCAGGGCGATGGTCACGTGGGCGATGTCCTGGCAGACGCCGGCGCCCTGTTCCCAGGCCTCGGTGGCCGACGTGTTCACGCCGGTGACGCCCGGGAGGTACGACACCCGGTCGGCGACCAGTGCCGAGACCGCGACCGCCGTCTCGTGCGGGTCGAGGCCGACCGCCGCCTTGCGTGCCTTCTTCAGCAGCTTGGGCGGGACCGTCGTACGGACCGTGGGGCCGATGAACTCCAACAGGCGGGAGTTAGTGGTCCGTTCGGTCACCTCCTGCCAGGTGGGGGAGGGGCCGAGGAGGTCCGGCGGGGACGTCTCGACGAGGCTCGACGCGGTGATCGTGAGGTCCGCGTGCGGGTCCATCAGGTCGAAGCCGGTGACCTGGGTGCCCCAGTAGTCCCAGTACGACCAGGTGGGGGTCGTGGGGTTCACCGTCACGCGCGCGTCCAGTGTCGTCTGGCCGGGGAGCGTGAGCGGGGTCATCCGCACCTCGTTGTGGGAGGAGACGGCCGCCTGGGCGTACGACACGCGGGTGGTGTGGCGGATGCGAAGCCTACGGGTCATCTCAGGCTCCTTCCTGGGCCCACTCGACGGGGCCCTGGTACGGGAAGAACAACTCCGCGACCGCCTCCGCCGAGGCCATGCAGGCGTGCTGCAAGTCCTTGAGGAGGGCGGGGAGTTGTTCCTCCAAGGCGTGCGAGTCGAGGTATTCGAGGCGGGTGCGGAGGCGGCCGATGGGGCGGCGGGCCGGGTCCTGGCGCTGGCGGCCGAGCGCCGTGAGGCACTCCTCCGCCGTCGTCAGCGCGTGCAGCGCCGAGCGCGGGAAGTCCCGGTCCAGCAGCAGGAATTCGGCCACGCGCGGGGTGTCCCCGAAACCGCCGTACACCCGCGCGTACGCCTCGTCGGCGCCCGAAGCGCTCAGCAGCGTCGGCCAGTCGGGCGCGTGCGCCGCGTCCAACACCCGTACCGACAGCAGCCGTACGGTCATGTCCACCCGTTCAAGGCTGCGGCCCAGGACGACGAAACGCCAGCTGTCGTCGCGGCTCATCGTGGAGTCCGCGAGGCCGAAGAACAACGCGGCGCGTCTGCGCACGAGTTCGAGGTAGGCGTAGGGGCCCGTACGGCGGGCCGCGAGGCGTTGGTCGGCGAGGGCGTGCCAGGTGGAGTTGAGGCACTCCCACATCTCCGAGGAGACGGCTTCCCGGGCGCTGCGGGCATTGAGCCGGGCGGCGCCGAGCGCGCCCTCGATGGAGCACGTCGAGCGGGCGTCGAAGGCGAGCTGGTCCAACACCTGCTGCATGTCCACGCGTTGACCGCCCGCATCGACCCCGAGAATCGCGTACAGCGACCGGCAGGCCACGTCCTCGTCGCGCCAGGGGTCCTCCAACAGGCGGTGCAGATAGGCGTCGAGGATGCGCCCGGTGTTGTCCGCGCGCTCGACATAACGGCCCGTCCACGTCAGGGCCTCGGCTATCCGGGAGAGGATCACGTCGTTCACTGCTGCTGCGCCCCTTCCTCTACGAGCGTGGGGTTGCCGTCGGGGCCGTGCTGGCGGGGTGCCACCTCGGGCAGTTCGCCGTCCAGGGTGACCGGCTCGGGGTGTTCGGCGGGGCCCTCCGCGAGTACCCAGGTGTCCTTCGAGCCGCCGCCCTGGCTGGAGTTGACGATCAGGTTGCCCTCCTGGAGGGCGACGCGGGTGAGGCCGCCGGGCAGCACCCAGACGTCGGTGCCGTCGTTCACGGCGAACGGGCGCAGGTCGATGTGGCGCGGTGCCATGCGTTCGCCCGCGAGGGTGGGGGAGGTGGACAGGGCGACGGGGCGCTGGGCGATCCAGCCGCGCGGGTCGGCGGCCACGGCTTTGCGAGTGCGTTCGAGGGTCTTCGCGTCGGCCTTGGGGCCGATGACGATGCCCATGCCGCCCGCGCCGTCCACCGGCTTCACGACCAGCTGGTCGATCTGGTCGAGAACCGCCTCCAACTGGCCCGGCTCGTCGGGGCGGTACGACTCCACGTTGGGGAGAATCGGTTCCTCTGAGAGGTAGTAGCGGATGAGGTCGGGGACGTAGGTGTAGAGGAGCTTGTCGTCGGCGATCCCGTTGCCGACCGCGTTCGCGAGTGTGACGTTCCCGGCCTGGGCGGCGTTCATGATGCCCGGGCAGCCGATCACCGAGTCGGGGCGGAAGTGCAGCGGGTCGAGGAAGTCGTCGTCGAGCCGCCGGTATACGACATGCACGGGCACCTCGCCGCGCGTGGTCCGCATCCACACCCGGTTGTTGCGGCAGGTGAGGTCGTGCCCCACCACCAACTGCACGCCCATCAGCCGGGCGAGCAGGGCGTGTTCGAAGTAGGCGGCGTTTCCCGGTCCCGGGGTGAGGACCACGACGCGCGGGTCCTGGGTGCCGCCGGGCGCGGCGGCCCGCAGGGAGGCGAGCAGCTTCTGCGCGTACCCGTCGACGGGGACCACGTGCTGCTCGGCGAAGAGCGAGGGGAAGATCCGCGTCATGGCTCTGCGGTTCTCGATGACGTACGAAACCCCGCTGGGGACCCGCACGTTGTCCTCAAGGACCCGGAAGTCCCCGGCCTCGTCGCGCACGAGGTCGATGCCGGCGACGTGGATGCGGACCCCGCCCGGTGGCTCGACCCCCTGCGCGGCCCGATGGAAATGAGCCGAGTTGAGGAGCAGCCGCCAGGGCACGACCCCGTCCTCGAAGGCGCGGCAGTGCGCGTAGGCGTCGGAGAGATAGGCCTCCAGGGCCCGTACGCGCTGCGCCACCCCGCGCTGGATGAGATCCCACTCCAGCGCGTCGATGATCCTCGGCACCAGGTCCAGTGGCCAGGGCCGTTCCTCGCCCGCGAAGGCGTAGGTCACGCCGCGGTCGGTGAACGCGCGGGCCATCTGGTCCGCGCGGAAGCGCAGTTCACTCGGCTCGATGGGCTGGAGTGCCGCCAGTACCGGCTCGTAGGCGGTTCTGACCTCACCCGGCCGCACAAACATCTCGTCCCACGCATCGGCCAATGCGTATGCGTCAAATATGTCCGCCATGAGGGGACGTTAAGTGCGATACGTAACACGGTGATCTCTGAGTGATTTCCGGCAGCTCACGCGGAAAGTGATACGCCGGGGGACTCGGCGCTACTGGCCGGTCACCCCCCAGGTTGTTGCAAGGCGAGGTGTGGAGGCCGGGAGATAGCGGTTGATATCGGAGGTTTTCGGGGGCTGTTCGAGGGGGAGCCGTGTTGCGGAGCAGGACCTGTCCGCGCATAGTTGCGCTGCAAAGAGCCGGGAACCGGGGGTGGGATGGGCGATGGCCGGGCACGGGACGGACGAGCATCCACACGGTGCTGACCGACTCTGCGACGCCGGGGACCGCGTGTACTCCCGGGCCGTACGGCGGGGCCGCGTACCGCGCACGGACGCCGAACCGGTGCCGTGCCTGCTGGAGCTGGCCCTCCTCCACCCGGACCCCGACGACATGGCCTGGCTGGTCCCGACCGCCCCGCAGGAGGTCATGACCCGGCTGCTGCGCGGGGTCTACGACGAGGTCAGCGAGAGCCACCGGCGGGTGGGTTCGGCGGTCGCCGCCTTCGAGCGGTACGCCGGTCTCGGCCGCCGTATCCAGGCGTCCGCGATGGCGTCGGCGTCGCTGGAGGGCGGTGCCGCGATCCGCGTCCTGGACGGGCTCTCCCGCATCCAGGCCGCGATGGACGACGCCACGGAGGCCTGCACCGGCGAGGTCCTCACCGTCCAGCCGGGCGGCATCCGCCGCGAGCCGGAACTCACGGAGGGCCTGCACCGCGCCCTGGCGCTGCGCTCGCGCGGGGTACGGATGCGCGACCTGTACACCCACGTGGCCCGGCACGGCCAAGGCCTGCTGAACTACCTGGAGTTGATGGGCGACGCGGTGGAAGCGCGGACACTGGACGAGGTCGTGGACCGGCTGATCCTCTTCGACCGCACGGTCGCCTTCATCCCCGCCAACGCCGACCACACGATGGCCCTGGAACTGCGCCACCCCGCGCTGATCGACTACTTCGTCACGGTCTTCGACCGCCTCTGGCGCCTGGCGATCCCGGTCGCGGCCGCCCTGCCGGACACCGGCATCGAGGGCATCTCGCACCGCGAACAGTCCATCGCCGCCCTGCTCGCGGACGGCCACCAGGACGCGGTGATCGCGGAACGGCTCGGCATCAGCGTGCGGACGTGCCGTGCCCACATCGCCCGCCTGTCGGAGACGCTGGGCGCGGCCAGCCGTACCCAACTCGGCGTCCGTATCGCCCAGGTGGGCCTGGACGGCGCCGCATCACGCCTGCCGGACGTGCCCGCGCAGCTCACCCCGGTGGATCGAGAATCCCCGACCGCCCGATGAGGTAGCCGAGTTGGGCCCTGCTTTCGCTGCCGAGGGTGGCGGCGAGTTTGGCGATGTGCACGCGGGCGGTGCGGATGTTCATGCCGAGGCGGTCGGCGATCACGGCGTCGGTGTGGCCCTCGACCAGCAGGCTCGCTATGGCGCGTTGGCGCGGGGTGATGCCGTTCTGGGAGGGCTGTCGGACCGCTTTCGGGTACATGGGGGTGGCCAGGTGCCAGAGGCGGTCGAAGACCGTCACGAAGTAGGTGATCAGGGCCGCGTGGCGGACTTCCAGGGCGAGGGTGCGGTCCTCGTTGGCGGGGATGAAGGCGACCGTGCGGTCGACGACGATGAGGCGGTCGGTGACCTCGTCGAGGGTGCGGGCCTCGGCGTCGCCCCGCAACTGCTCGTAGCGGGTGAGGACGGCGGGCTGGTGACGGAGCGCGTGCGGATACAGGGTGTGGATACGGCCGCCGCGGTCCAGGAGGGCCTGGTCCTGTTTGAGGGCGTTGAGGTTGATGTCGAGGGACTCGGGGTTCCGCCTGCGCGGCTGGATCGCCAGTACCTCCCGGGAGGCCGCGGCCACGGCCTCCGCGATGGCCGAGTTGATCTGGTCGAAGCCGTTGAGGACGCTGATCGTCGCGGTGTCCGACGTTCCGGTCCGGCCGCCGTCGATCCGCATCAGCGGCTCGAACGCCTCGGTCAGCCGCTCCTCGCGCCGCCGTTCGTCCGCGATCCGCGCCCCCGAGGTGCGCAGCAGCCGGTGCAGGGCCACGGCGGGGGCGACCGGCTCCAGCCGGTCCGGGTCCGCGACGGCCGGATGCAGCAGGCCGTGGTCGAGCAGGCACGGAGCCGCGTCGGCGTCCGCGGGGTGCACCCACCCGTCGCGCAGGGCGCGTGCGTACAGCTCCGATCCGGCGGGGCACAGGTCTTCCACACCGTGCTCCGCGTGGGGCGTGGATGTCACTCTGCCGTTCCCTCCTGTCCGAGGACCTGGACCTGTCTGAGGATTCCCGACTCCGCGATGAGGTAGCCGAGTTGGGCGCGGCTTTCGCTGCCGAGGGTGGCGGCGAGTTTGGCGATGTGGACCCGGACGGTGCGGATGTTCATGCCGAGGCGGTCGGCGATCACGGCGTCGGTGTAGCCCTCGACCAGCAGGCCGGCTATCGCGCGTTGGCGGGGGGTGATGCCGTTGAGGGAGGGCTGCCGGGCGGCTTCCGGGAACAAGGGCGTGGCCAGGTGCCAGAGCCGGTCGAAGACCGTGACGCAGAAGGCCACCAGGGAGGGGTTGCGGACTTCCAGCGCGAGGGTGCGGTCCTCGTTGGCGGGCATGAAGGCGACGGTCCGGTCTACGACGATGAGGCGGTCCGGGATCTCGTCCAGGGTGCGCGCCGCGACCTTGCCGCGGAGCCGTTCGTAGCGGGCGATGATGGACGGTGCCTGGCGCAGGGTGTGCTGGTAGAGCGTACGGATGCGGCCACCGCGGTCGAGCAGGGCCTGGTCGCGGGCCAGCGCCTCGGCGTGGAACTCGGGGGCCGTGTAGGTCGTGTGGGTGATGTGGGGCTGGATCGCGAGGACCTCGCCCGAACTGGCCGCCATCGCCTCGGTGATGGCGGAGCCGATCCGGTCGAGCCCGCTCAGGACGCCGAGCGTCGGGACTCGCTCGGTCGCCGCGCCGCGGCCGTCGATCCGCATCAGGGGTTCGAACGTCTCCGCCAGCCGCTGCTCGCGCCGTCGCTCCTCGGCGACGCGGTCCTCCATGGCCCGCAGCACCCGGTGGAAGGCGACCGCGGGGGCGACCGGCTCCAGCCTCCGCAGGTCCGTGACGGAGTGGCTCAGCAGGCCGAAGTCGGCCAGACAGGGCGCCCGTTCGGCCTCGGAGCGGCTCACGTGACCTTCGCGCAGGGCGAGTTCGTAGACCTCGGTCCCGGCCTCGCACAGGTCTTCCACGCCGTGCGTGTGGGCCTCGGTCACGGTGTGCCGTCTCCCCCCTGTGCCGGGTCGTCCGTGTTCAGGATCCCCGACTGGGCTATGAGAAAGCCGAGTTGGGCGCGGCTGCCGCTGCCCAGGGCCGTGGCGAGCTTCGCGATGTGGGCCCGGCAGGTCCGTACGTTCATGCCCAGCCGGCGGGCGATGGCCTCGTCGACGTGGCCCTCGATCAGGAGCTTGGCGATGGAGTGCTGGATGTCGGTGATGCCGTCGGGGGCGGTTTCGTAGGGGGCGCCGACATTCAGCGGGACCGCGCGGCTCCACATGAACTCGAAGACCTTGATCAGGTAGCTCACGAGACCCGGGTGACGCAGCTCCAGGGCGACCTGGCGGTCGTCCCGGATGGGGATGAAGGCGACGGTCTCGTCGCAGATGATCAGGCGCTCGACCAGCTCGTCGATGGTGCGGTACTCCACCTTGGCGTTGACGAACTGGTCCACGTAGCCCAGACGGTCGGGACTGTAGCGCGCCGTGTGCTGGTACAGGGTGCGAATCCGCACTCCGCGCTCGATCAGTGGTTTGTCGCGTTCCAGCCCCTCGACGAGCCGGTGCTCGGGGCGGCGGCGGCCACTCGGCTGGACCGTCAGCATCTCCGTCCGGCACTGGGTGGTGGCCAGGTCGAGCGCCGCGTTGATCCGGTCGAGCCCCTCCAGGACCGTGATCGAGGAGTCGGTCGTCGCGGTCTCCTGGGCGCTGAGGGCCATGAAGGGCTCGAAGGCGTCGGCCAGCGTGACCGACATCCTTCTCCGCTCGCTGATCTCGCGTTCCAGGGGGTGCAGCCGCTGGGCCAGCGCCACGGCCGGGGGGACGGGGCGCAACAGGTTGGCGTCCTCCGGATCCGGCTGGAGGAGGGCGAACTCCATGAGACAGGGTGCCGCCTCGACAGCCGACCGTGTGATGCGCCCGGTGCGCAGGGCTGTCGCATAAAGACGGTCGCCCTCCTCGCACAGTTCGGTCAGCGCGTGGGGATGTGCGCCGTTAGTCCCGTTTGTCACCAAATCTCCACCCCCCAGGGTCCTGAACATGCAGGAACATGATGCACCGATCGTGTGGCCATGACGTGCCCGAATGAGCCATCGTCTTACTCGACGGGGGAATGAGGGGACCTTCAAGTGAGGACGAAGCCGATTATGCGTAACAGATTGCTTCGCTCGGTGCTTGTCACGGCCTTCTCCACCGTTGTGGCCTTCGGCGCACTGGCCGGCCTCTCCGGTGCGAAGGGCGAGGTGCATCGAGCGAGTGGGACTCAGGCCGCGGGGACCGTGTTGGCCGCCAGTGCGTCCCCTGACATGCCGTCTGACAGCGTCTGGGACTGATTATGACTACTCCTCCGGACGACCGCAGTTTCCGGCGCGAGATGGCCACGGCCTACCGCTCCGGCTGGCACTTCATCGACCTGGCCACCGCCATCCCCCACAGCGGTGACTCGCTCATGGTGACCGTGTTCGGTGAGCCGGTCGTCGTGACGCGGGACGAGGACGAGGACGTACGGGCGTACCGGTGTCTGCGACGGCCCCGGGGGGCGCCGCAGCCAGTGCGATGTGCCATTCGGTACGGAATGATCTTTGTGAATCTTGACCAGCGAGACCACCGGCTGGTGGAAACGGATGCCCCCGACGTCCAGACCATCTCAGCCACCCCCCGCAGTGCCTGACGCGATTCCCCCGTCGTAAAAGATCGCTCAGGTGCTTCCCCCCGCAGCGGCGTCACCGTGACCTGAACACGGTGACGCCGCTGCAGTTTGTGTGGAATCTCCCGGTATGGAACCGGCCGCAGTGGCCTGAACTGATCGTTTCAGCCCTTGCCCACTGCCTTCCCCGCCGCCTTCCCCATCGCCCGCGTCAGCTCGATCTCGATCACCACCCGGGACGGGTTCGGCGACGGCGTCCGCTCATAGCGCTCCGCGTACCGGCGCTCCGCCTCGGCGACCCGATCGGGCTCCGCGCGTACGAAGGCCCGGCCCTCCAGCGTCGCCCAGCGCCGCCCGTCCACCTGGCACACGGCGACCCGTGCTCCCTCGGGGCCGGCGGCCAGCACGTTCAGCACCTTCGTGCTCGACTTGTTCGCGATGACCCGAGCAAGGCGCGCCTCCGGGTCGTATGTCACTCCGACAGGAACGACATGCGGGCTGCCGTCCCGGCGCGGGGTGGTGAGGGTGCACAGGTGTCGTTCCCGCCAGAAGCTGAGGTACGACGGGTCGGGATCGCCCGGGTCCACCGGATATGCGGCCATGGTCCCGGAACTTAGTCCCTCGATCCTCCCCGCCGCTGCCTTGAGTGGAATAGACTCAACTTTGTGCACGTTGACCGTGTCATTCCGTGCACGAAGGTCGTAGGAGGAGGAGTACGCGAACGTGGACGCCGAGCTGACCAACAGGAGCCGGGACGCGATCAACGCGGCCAGCAGCCGTGCCGTGACCGGGGGGCACGCCGACCTGACCCCGGCGCATCTGCTGCTCTCCCTGCTCGAAGGGCAGGACAACGAGAACATCACCGACCTGCTGGCCGCCGTCGACGCCGACCAGGCGGCCGTACGGTCGGGTGCCGAGCGGGTGCTCGGTTCGCTGCCCAGCGTGACCGGGTCGACGGTCGCGCCCCCGCAGCCCAGCCGTGAGCTGCTCGCGGTGCTCGCGGAGGCCGACGAGCGCGCGAAGGAGCTCGGCGACGACTACCTCTCCACCGAGCACCTGCTGATCGGTATCGCCGCGAAGGGCGGCGCGGCCGGGGACGTACTCTCCCAGCAGGGGGCCGGCGCGAAGAAGCTGCTGGACGCGTTTCAGAAGAGCAGGGGAGGGCGCCGGGTGACCACACCCGACCCCGAGGGGCAGTACAAGGCGCTGGAGAAGTTCGGTACGGACTTCACGGCCGCCGCGCGCGAGGGCAAGCTCGACCCCGTCATCGGGCGGGACCAGGAGATCCGGCGGGTCGTCCAGGTGCTGTCCCGCCGCACGAAGAACAACCCGGTGCTGATCGGCGAGCCCGGCGTCGGCAAGACCGCCGTCGTCGAGGGGCTGGCGCAGCGGATCATCAAGGGGGACGTGCCGGAGTCCCTCAAGAACAAGCGGCTGGTCTCGCTGGACCTCGGCGCGATGGTCGCGGGGGCGAAGTACCGCGGCGAGTTCGAGGAGCGGCTCAAGACCGTCCTCGCCGAGATCAAGGACTCCGACGGCCAGATCATCACCTTCATCGACGAGCTGCACACCGTCGTGGGCGCGGGCGCCGGGGGCGACTCCTCGATGGACGCCGGCAACATGCTGAAGCCGATGCTCGCCCGCGGCGAACTCCGCATGGTCGGCGCGACCACCCTCGACGAGTACCGCGAACGCATCGAGAAGGACCCGGCGTTGGAGCGCCGCTTCCAGCAGGTGCTGGTCGCCGAGCCGTCCGTCGAGGACACGATCGCGATCCTGCGCGGCCTGAAGGGACGCTACGAGGCGCACCACAAGGTCGTCATCGCGGACAGCGCGCTGGTCGCCGCCGCCACCCTCTCCGACCGCTACATCACCTCCCGCTTCCTCCCCGACAAGGCGATCGACCTCGTCGACGAGGCGGCCTCCAGGCTGCGCATGGAAATCGATTCCTCCCCCGTGGAGATCGACGAACTCCAGCGCTCCGTCGACCGGTTGAAGATGGAGGAGCTGGCGCTCGACAAGGAGACGGACGCGGCCTCGATCGAGCGGCTGGAGAAGCTGCGCCGCGACCTCGCCGACCGCGAGGAGGAGCTGCGCGGCCTCAACGCCCGCTGGGAGAAGGAGAAGCAGTCCCTCAACCGGGTCGGCGAGCTGAAGGAGAAGCTCGACGAACTGCGCGGCCAGGCCGAACGCGCCCAGCGCGACGGCGACTTCGACACCGCGTCCAAGCTGCTCTACGGCGAGATCCCTTCCCTGGAGCGGGACTTGGAGGAGGCCTCCCAAGCGGAGGAGGAAGCTTCCAAGGACACGATGGTGAAGGAGGAGGTCGGCCCCGACGACATCGCGGACGTCGTCGGCTCCTGGACCGGCATCCCCGCAGGCCGCCTCCTGGAGGGCGAGACGCAGAAACTCCTGCGCATGGAGGAGGAGTTGGGTCGCCGCCTCATCGGCCAGCGTGAGGCCGTACAGGCGGTCTCCGACGCCGTACGACGCACCCGCGCGGGCATCGCGGACCCGGACCGCCCCACCGGCTCATTCCTCTTCCTGGGCCCGACGGGCGTGGGCAAGACCGAACTGGCCAAGGCGCTCGCGGACTTCCTCTTCGACGACGAACGGGCCATGGTCCGCATCGACATGTCGGAGTACGGCGAGAAGCACAGCGTGGCCCGACTGGTCGGCGCCCCGCCCGGCTACGTCGGCTACGAGGAGGGCGGTCAGCTCACGGAGGCGGTGCGCAGGCGCCCGTACTCGGTGATCCTGCTCGACGAAGTGGAGAAGGCGCACCCCGAGGTCTTCGACGTACTGCTCCAGGTGCTGGACGACGGGCGGTTGACGGATGGTCAGGGCCGCACGGTCGACTTCCGGAACACCATCCTGATCCTCACGTCCAACCTGGGCAGCAACTTCCTGATCGACCCGCTCACGGGCGAGGACGAGAAGAAGGCACAGGTTCTGCAGGTGGTGAGGGCCTCTTTCAAGCCGGAGTTCCTGAACCGGCTGGACGACATGGTCGTCTTCTCCGCCCTGAACCGGGAGGAGCTGGGCCGTATCGCCGCCCTCCAGATCGGCCGCCTGGCCAAGCGCCTCGCGGAACGCCGCCTCACCCTGGAGATCAGCGACGAGGCCCTGACCTGGCTCGCGGACAACGGCAACGATCCGGCGTACGGGGCGCGACCGCTGCGGCGGCTGGTCCAGACGGCGATCGGGGACCGGCTCGCCAAGGAGATCCTGGCCGGCGAGGTCAAGGACGGGGACACGGTGCGGGTGGACGCGTTCGGGGACGGGCTGATCGTGGGGCCGGCGAGCGGGAAGACGCTGTGACGCCCGGTGTTCGGGTCGTGATGCTCGGCGTTCAGGTCATGACGCCCGGCGCTCAGTAGGAACTCGCGTCGAAGGTGACGAGGGCGGTGTCCCCGGCGGACCCGCCCTCGTAGTACACGCTCACCGTGACGCCGTAGGCGCGGGCCGGGTGGGGGTGCGGGTCGCGGAGGACCTGGACGCACTCGTCGTCGTCCCCGTCGCAGGGGATACCCGTACTGTCCGGGAACGACTCGGTCAGCCAACCGCGCACCGCCGCGCGCGGCATGCGGAAACTGCCGTCGTACGCCTGGCCGCCCCAGGTGTACGAGGTGCAGTGCGCGTCCCGGGTGTCCTCGGGGAGTGCGGCGCCGGAGAAGTCCATGGCGTCGGCGCAGTCGGCCTGGTCGACGGTGCCGGGCGGGTCCTCACTGGAGGCGGCGTAGAGCATCGTCTGTGCGAACCACCAGCCCGCCCACACCACGAAGAGCAGGCACATCCCCCACATCCCCCGCAGCGGCCACCGCATCCCCCTAGGCATGTGCATGACCGTATATCGGTCAGCCCGTGGCGGACAGGCCCGGCAGGGGTTGCCACCCCCCTCCCCGCATGGGGGAGGATGGCGGGATCCGTACGAAGGGAAATACACGGTGAGCATCGACCCGTCCTCGATTCCGAACTTCGGGGGCCAGCCCGAGCCGAACCCCCAAGGACCGGCGGGCCCCGTCGTCCCGGATCAGGACCTTGTGAAGCAGCTCCTCGAGCAGATGGAGCTGAAGTATGTCGTCGACGACGAGGGTGACCTCGCGGCGCCGTGGGAGCAGTTCCGCACGTACTTCATGTTCCGCGGTGAGGACGACCAGCTCGTCTTCTCGGTACGGACCTTCTACGACCGTCCGCACGACATCGAGGTCAAGCCGCAGCTGCTTGAGTCCATCGACGACTGGAACCGCCGCACCCTGTGGCCCAAGGTCTACACGCACACCCACGACGACGGCACCGTCCGTCTCATCGGTGAGGCGCAGATGCTGGTCGGCACCGGCGTCGACCTGAACCACTTCGTGTCCTCGACGGTCAGCTGGGTGCGGGCCGCGATCGAGTTCGACCGCTGGCTCGTCGAACAGCTCGGCCTCACCGAGGAAGTCGACGAGGCGGCGGCGGAGAACCCCAAGGACGAGGGCGACGAGGAGTAGTTCTCCTCAGTCCCGTTCAGCCGGTTCAGCCGGTTCAGCCGGTTCAGCCGGTTCAGCCGGTTCGGCCCGTTCAGTCCTGTATGGCGTATGGCCGACGGCCGTCCACAACCTGTGGACGGCCGTCGGTCGTCATGCCTCCTGGTCTCAGCCGGCCAGCTTCCTCAGCCGGTCCACCGCTTCCTCCAGCACACCCACCCGCTTGCAGAACGCGAACCGTACGAAGGGCGCGCCCTCCTCCCGGTGGTCGTAGAAGACCGCGTTCGGGATGGCGACGACCCCGGCGAGTTCCGGCAGGGCGCGGATGTCGGTGGTGACTGCTTCGCCGAGCGGACCGCCGACACCAGTCCGGGGGTGCCGGTGACCCACCCCACTCCGTGTTCGCGCGCCTATTTGTGTGCGGTGCGGGTCAGGTGTGACAAGGGTGCTGTGCCCGACCCCCGAGTCCCGTCAGCTTTCGTAGTGGTAGCGGCACTGTGCGATCAGGACGCCGTCCTCGGTGGCCTTGTAGATCAGCCGGTGCTCGTCGTTGATGCGGCGCGACCAGTAGCCCTGGAATCCGTGCTTGAGCGGTTCCGGTTTGCCGATGCCCTCGTTGCCGTTCCGGGTGATGTCGGCGATGAGCGCGTTGATGCGCTTAAGGATCTTCCGGTCCTGAAGCTGCCACCATAGGTAGTCCTCCCAGGCACGGGAGGAGAAGGTGATCTTCAACTCGCGGCCCTTACCCGTCGGTTGCCAGCTCGCGCACGGTGCCGCCGCCGTTTTCCAGTTCGTCGATGGACGCGAGCAGGCGCCGGGCGTTGGCCGGACTGCGCAGCAGGTACGCCGTCTCCTTCAGGGACTCGTAGTCCTCAAGGGAGACGATGACGACCGGCTCATGTCCGGCCCGGGTGATGACGACCTCTTCGCGGTCGTCGGTGACGGAGTTGAGCACCTCGGCGTACCGCGCGCGCGACTCGGAATACGTCATGGTCTTCACGATCGAACCTCCTTCCACGTACAGGAAATTGTACGTCGGTCCCTGCGGTGCAGGCAAGCGCCGGAACGGCGGACGACGGTCAGCCCGCGAATGCCTTGCGGAGCCGCCCCACCGCTTCCTCCAGCACACTCACCTTCTTGCAGAACGCGAACCGTACGAAGGGCGCGCCCTCCTCCCGGTGGTCGTAGAAGACCGCGTTCGGGATGGCGACGACCCCGGCGAGTTCCGGCAGGGCACGGCAGAACGCGAAGCCGTCGCCGTTCTGGGAGAGCTCCGGGCCCAGGGGGCGGATGTCGGTGGTGACGAAGTACGTGCCGGCCGGGCGGAAGACCTCGAAGCCCGCCGCTGCCAGGCCCGTGGCCAGGACGTCCCGCTTGGCCAGCATGTCCGCGCGGAAGGCGGCGAAGTAGGAGTCGGGGAGGGCGAGGGCTTCCGCGACCGCGTACTGGAACGGGCCCGAGGCCACGTACGTGAGGAACTGCTTCGCCGAGCGGACCGCCGACACCAGTCCGGGGGTGCCGGTGACCCACCCGACCTTCCACCCCGTGAACGAGAACGTCTTGCCCGCTGAACCGATCGACACCGTCCGCTCCCGCATCCCCGGGAACGTCACCAGCGGGATGTGCTCGGCCTCGTCGAACACCAGGTGCTCGTACACCTCGTCCGTGATCACCAACAGATTGCGTTCTACGGCGAGTTCGGCGATGGCGGCGAGTTCCTCGCGGGTGAGGACGGTGCCGGTCGGGTTGTGCGGGGTGTTGATGAGGAGGAGGCGGGTGCGGTCGGTGACGGCGGCGCGCAGCTCGTCGAGGTCCAGGCGGAACGCCCCCTCGTGCGGGCGCAGGGTGACCGGTACGCGGGTGCCGCCCGCCATCGCGATGCAGGCCGCGTAGGAGTCGTAGTACGGCTCCAGGGCGATGACCTCGTCGCCGGGTTCGACCAGGGCGAGGAGTGCGGCGGCGATCGCCTCCGTCGCGCCCGCCGTGACCAGGACCTCGGCGTCGGGGTCGTAGGAGAGGCCGTAGCGGCGCTGCTGGTGGGCGGCGATCGCGGTGCGGAGTTCGGGGACGCCGGGGCCCGGCGGGTACTGGTTGCCGCGTCCGTCGCGCAGCGCGCGGACCGCCGCCTCGCGGATCTCCTCGGGGCCGTCCGTGTCGGGGAAACCCTGGCCGAGGTTGATCGACCCGGTCTTCAGGGCGAGCGCGGACATCTCGGCGAAGATCGTGGTCCCGAACTCGGCGAGCCGGCGGTTGAGGAGGGGGCGTGCGGTGGAGGTCATGCCGGTCATCCTGCGCCCAAGCTCTGGAGTTCCTCAACTCTGCTTTGGCAGCTGAGACGACCGGGCATCCCTGTGTCACGCACCACACGAGGCGCCCACGGGGGGCCGCTTCGGGGGAATCGGAAGGAGGGTGACGTCATGGTTTTCGGCATCATCCTGGCGGTTGCGATTGTCGCAGTGGCATTGGTAGGAGCGGTCGTGAACGCGGCGCGCGAGGACAAGCCCGTCAAGCTCGGCAAGGGATCGGGGCGGCGGTGCGGGTCCTACGGCGGTAGCGCCGCCGGTACGAGCAGCAGCTGGTGGGCCGGGGACGGGGGGACGTCGTCCTCGGGCGGCGGGCACTCCGGCGGGCATCACGGGGGCGGTCACCACTCCTGCGGCGGCGGGCACTCGTCCTGTGGCGGTGGCTCGTCGTGCGGCGGGGGGTCGTCCTGCGGGGGTGGCGGCGGCTGCGGCGGGGGCAGCTGACACCGGGCGGGCGAGCGGACGCGGTGACAGCTGGCACGGGGCGGCTGAGCGGACGCGGTGACAGCTGACACGGGGCAGCTGAGCATCGCGAACGCTAGTCGAACGGGGGTCGTACGGGGGTCGTGGCGCCCGTCGGGAGATCGCTCCCGGCGGGCGCTCCGGCGCGCGCCTGACACGCCTGGGCGTACGCCTTGGTTGAACAGTTGAGCTGTGCAGCCCCCTGAGGGATGGAAACCCCACGAAGTTGGGTAAAAACGCTGTGGTGGCGCCACCGCTCATGATTCCCTCTACAACACCAACGCAGCCCCAACGCAACCCCTCGGGCGCCTGCAGACACCTTCTCCTTACTGGGCTGACCAGGCCGATGTCCTGGTGTCGGCCGGGGTGTGCCGGACCCCCACACCTCCCCTCACCTCCCCTTTCTTTGCGTGCTAGCGGAGCCGATCCATGCTCACGACCCTGAAGACCTCCTACACCGATACGCGCGCGGCCGACCTCGCCTGGACGCTGGGGCGCGAGCCGCTTCCCGCCCTGGCCACGCTCGATCTCGAACTGGCCGGTGCGAAGCTCCAGTTGAGACTGCTCGGCGCGTCCCACCAGGTACTCCTGGACGAGGAGCGGGGCTGCTGTTCGGAGACGGTCGCGTGCATCCCGGGTTCCAGTACGCCGTTGCCGCTCGGGGTGGCCAAGCGGGTCGGCGACTGGGAGTACGAGTTCGCGGCCCGGGTCGAGGTGCTGTCCCCGGGGCAGTTCGCGGGCCGCGCCCAGGAACTGCTGGCCCTCGTCGCCGACCATCCCAACGGCCTGGCCGGGGTCTTTCCCGGCAGCCCGCACGCCTTCACCGCGATGCTCGCCCAGCGGCACGAGGGGCAGGTGCACTGGCGCACCTGGCACGCCTATCCGCAGGACGGGCAGCTCGTGGCGACCCGGACTCGGGTGGGGGTGCGGGTACCTGTGCCGGTTCCTGTGCCGGTGGGGCATGCCGTGCCCTCGCCTGTATGAGCTGTGTGGCCGACACCGACCCCCGCCGGTGTAAACACATTCCACACGTGTGGGTGACGAAGCGTGCCCATCATGTGACGTAACGTCGCAGCGTGATCGAACCGCACGCGCCGGCCCGGCCGGGTACCCAGCCACCGTGGGCAGGCCCCGCGCGGCTGCCCGTACGGCCGGGCACGGGCCGGTTCCTGGTGCTCGCGGGCGTCTTCGTCTGCGCGGCCTGCGGACTCGTGTACGAACTCGAACTCGTCGCCCTCGCCTCGTACTTGATCGGCGACTCGGTCACCCAGGCGTCCGTCGTCCTGTCCGTCATGGTGTTCGCGATGGGCATCGGCTCGCTCGGCGCGAAACGGCTGCGCTGGCACGCGGCGGCCGGCTTCGGCGCGGTCGAGGCGGCGCTCGCGCTGATCGGCGGGTGCAGCGCGATGGCCCTGTACGCGGTCTTCGCCTGGACCGGGAACTGGGGCGGGTTGTGGGCGCAGGGCCCGCGCTGTCTCCTGGTCGCCTTCTCGCTCGCCATCGGGCTGCTGATCGGCGCGGAGGTTCCGCTGCTGATGGAGCTGATCCAGCGGATCCGGCGGCAGGACGCGGGGGGTGCGGTCGCCGATCTGTTCGCGGCGGACTATGTCGGTGCGCTGGTGGGTGGCCTGGCGTTTCCCTTTCTGTTGCTGCCCTTCCTGGGACAGCTGACCGGCACCCTGCTCACCGGCACGGTCAATGTGGTCGCCGGTGGGTGTCTGGTCCTGGGGTTGTTCCGGCGTGACCTGACCCGGCGGGGGCGCTGGCTGCTGGTGATCGCCAACCTCACCGTGCTCGGGCTGCTCGCCTCCGCCGCCGTACTGGTCGACGACTTCGAACGGGCCGCGCGGCAGGCCGTCTACGGCAAGGACGTCCGGGTCGCGCTGCAGACCGACGTCCAGGAGGTCGTCCTCACCGGCGGCGACCACGGTCGGCCTCTTGATCTTTTCCTCGACGGGCGGCTTCGGGTCAGCGGGCGGGACGAGCGCAGGTACCACGAGGCGCTCGTCCGGCCCGCGATGAACGGGCCGCACGCGCGCGTGCTCGTGCTTGGGGGTGGGGACGGGCTCGCGGCGCGGGAAGTACTGCGTCATCGGGGTGTGCGTCGCGTCGACATCGTCGAACTCGACGCGGGCGTCGTTCGGTTGGCCCGGCAGGATCCTGCTCTGTCCGGTTTGAATGGTCACGTCTACGACGATCCGCGCGTCCACGTGACTACGGGCGACGCCTTCGACCTGCTGCGCGGGGTCCGCCCGGGGTCGTACGACGTGGTCATCGCGGATCTTCCGGATCCGGGCATCACCGCGAGTACGAAGCTGTACTCCCAGGAGTTCTACGGGCTTGCGCGTCGTGCTCTCGCCGATCGGGGGCGGCTGGTCGTGCACGGTGGGCCTGTCGCCTCGCGGCGCCATGTCTTCTGGACGGTGGTCGCGACGATCCGTGCGGCTGGGCTTCATCCCGTTCCGTACCGGGTGGGGGGCCGCGCCTCGGGGTTCGCGGCGGGGCCCGATCGGGCTACCGGGGCGTCTCGGGCTCCGGGGGACTGGGGGTTCGTGCTGGCGACTCGGGGGGTGGCGCCTGCGGAGCCGGGGCCGGGGCTGGCGAGCGAGGAACGGGCGGCGGAGCGGACGCGGGTGGCGGGGGTGGCGGCTTCTACGTTGGTGCATCCGCGGTACTGATGGTGGGTGGGCGTCGTGCAGGTGTGTGGGTGGGCCCGCGCGGGTGTGTGGGTGGGTCGGGGTCGTGGCGGTACGGCGAGCCCGCCGCTGGTCGGGCCCCTCTGGTGTTGTCAGAGTCGAACGGGTTGGTGCCGGGTACGCGGCGGGCTGCGCCGTACCGCCACGACCCGCTCCCGTTCGTCGGCGGCTGCGGGCCTGTGGGGGCGCGCCTTTTGTGCAGGGGTGCTCGCACGAACACGGGCGCACTTAAGGGCAACGACAGGTGTAGCCCCGGTCAACCTAGGTAGGCTCGGCAAGCATGGAGCATGAGGTGCACGTTCCGGTTTCCGCCGAGCGACTGCGGGCCGCGCTGGGCGACCCCGTCCGGGTCGCGCACGCCCTTCCCGGCTTTCAGCAGGACGCCGGTACCGAACCCGTCGCCGGGCGCCTGAAGGTGCGGATCGGCAGTCACTCCATCACCTACCGGGGGGCTGTCCGCGTCTCCGCGCAGGACGACGGTACGTATGCCGTCGAGGGGGACGCGACCGAAGCTCGCGGCACCGGTTCCGTGAAACTCGCGCTCACGTTGCGCGTTCGCGAATCCGACGGTGGCTGCACCCTCACCTTCGACGGTACGGCGACGGCGGACGGCCGGATCACCGAACTGGCGCCGGACGCGGTGCGGGGGGCGGCGACCCGGCTGCTGGATCGCTTCGCGGAGAGCCTGGGGGCGGACGTGGACGAGCCTGAACAGCCCCAACCCGCGGATCCCACCCCGGAGTTCGAGACTGAGCCCTCGCCCCTCGATCCGCTGCCGGCCGACGACATCGATGACACCGTGGACGATATTGACGACACCGTCGCCGACATCGGTGGCCTGGACGAACCTCACGTCTCCGAGACCTTCGCCGACGTCCCGGAGCTTCCCGCCGAAGCCGCTCACGCCCGCCGCACGATGATCGGGCGCAGCGCGGAGGAGGTCGACCACGCGCCGCCGCGCGGGCGGTACGCCCCCGTTCCCGCCCCGCAGACCGTGTCGGCGAACGCCACCCTTCGCTGGGCGGCCCCCGCGGCCGCACTGGTTCTCGCCTCGGCGATCGTGGTCAACAGGGTCCTGCGCAAACGCCGTTGAGTTGAAGGGTCGGCGCCCTTCGCTTTCGATCAGCCCAGTAGGGTCGTGCCGTGAGTAACGAAGAGATCACGCTGACCGCGGGCGACGCGGAAGTGACGGTGCAGCCGGGCAACGGCGGCCGTATCGGAGGGCTCCGCGTCGGCGGCACCGAACTGCTGCGCCAGGGCGAGCGGTTCGGGTGCTTCCCGATGGTTCCCTGGTGCGGCCGGATCCGCGACGGGCGATTCCGGGACGGTACGACCGTCCGGCAGATGCCCCTCAACTCCCCGCCGCACGCCATCCACGGCACCGTCCGCGACGGCGCCTGGCGCACCGCCCGCAGGTCGGCCGACGAGGCGGTCATCACGTACGACCTGGTCGAGCCCTGGCCCCACCCGGGCCGCGTCACCCAGGTCGTCGCGCTGACCGGGGACGCCCTGAAGCTCACCATGGCGGTGGAGGCGTACGGCGACTCGTTCCCGGCGCAGATCGGCTGGCACCCGTGGTTCCACCGGAACCTCGGCGGCGAGGACGTGACCGTCGACTTCAGCCCCGCCTGGCAGGAGGAGCGCGGCGACGACCACCTCCCCACCGGCAAGCGCATCGACCGTGAGCCCGGCCCCTGGGACGACTGTTTCGGCATGCCCGGTGGTGTGGACGTCACGCTGACCTGGCCGGGGCAGCTGGAGTTGAAGGTGACGAGCCCGGAGGAGTGGGTCGTCGTCTACGACGAGCAGGAGGCCGCTGTGTGCGTGGAACCGCAGACCGGGCCGCCGAACGGGCTCAACACCCTGCCCCGCCTCGTCACCCCGATCGAGCCGCTCGAAGCCACGATGACCTGGAGTTGGACGCGCCTCTAAGCTGGGCGGCATGACGGACGTACGCGGCGTGGTGCTGCAGCAGATCAAGGACAAGGCCGTGGTGCACGGCAAGGTGACCCTGTCGTCGGGGCTTGAGGCCGACTACTACATCGACCTCCGCCGCGTGACCCTCGATGGGGAAGCCGCTCCGCTCGTCGGGCAGGTGCTGCTGGATCTGACCGCCGACCTCGACTTCGACGCGGTCGGCGGGCTGACCATGGGCGCCGACCCGGTCGCCACGTCGATGGTGCACGCCGCCGCCGCGCGCGGGCGCAAGCTGGACGGCTTCGTCGTGCGCAAGGCCGCGAAGGCCCACGGCATGCAGCGTCAGGTGGAGGGGCCGGAGATCGCGGGCCGCCGGGTACTGGTCGTCGAGGACACCTCCACCACCGGTGACTCCCCGCTCACCGCCGTCGAGGCCGTGCGCAAGGCCGGTGCGGAGGTCGTCGGCGTCGCGACCATCGTGGACCGGGCGACCGGTGCCGCCGAGAAGATCGAGGCGGGTGCCGGGGTGCCGTATCTCTTCGCCTACTCCAAGGACGAGCTGGGCCTGGACTGACCGCCCACTCTCAGCATCCGGCCGCGTCTGGAAAGATGGGGCCGACGATGACGTCGCACCCAAGGTCTAGGTCAGGGCCGTAGTACGCAGATCGCGAAGATCGCCAACCCGCACATCCCAAGGAGCGGACAGATGCCCATCGCAACCCCCGAGGTCTACAACGAGATGCTCGACCGGGCGAAGGCAGGCAAGTTCGCCTACCCGGCCATCAATGTGACCTCGACCCAGACCCTGCACGCTGCGCTGCGCGGCTTCGCGGAGGCCGAGAGCGACGGCATCGTCCAGATCTCCACGGGTGGCGCCGAGTTCCTGGGCGGCCAGTACGCCAAGGAGATGGTCACGGGTTCCGTGGCCCTGGCCGAGTTCGCGCACATCGTCGCCGAGAAGTACCCGGTCACGGTCGCGCTGCACACCGACCACTGCCCCAAGGACAAGCTCGACGGCTACGTACGCCCGCTGATCGCCGTCTCCGAGGAGCGCGTGAAGGCCGGCGGCAACCCGCTGTTCCAGTCCCACATGTGGGACGGCTCGGCGGAGACCCTCGCCGACAACCTCGCCATCGCGCAGGAACTGCTGGCCCGCGCGGCCGCCGCGAAGATCATCCTTGAGGTGGAGATCACCCCGACCGGCGGCGAGGAGGACGGTGTCTCGCACGAGATCAACGACTCCCTCTACACCACGGTCGAGGACGCGATCCGTACGGTCGAGGCGCTCGGCCTCGGCGAGAAGGGCCGCTACCTGCTGGCCGCGTCGTTCGGCAACGTGCACGGCGTCTACAAGCCGGGCAACGTCGTGCTCCGCCCCGAGCTGCTCAAGGAGCTGAACGAGGGCGTCGCCGCGAAGTACGGCCAGCCGGCCGGCAGCAAGCCGTTCAACTTCGTCTTCCACGGCGGTTCCGGCTCCACGCCGGAGGAGATCGCCACCGCGCTGGAGAACGGCGTCGTGAAGATGAACCTCGACACCGACACCCAGTACGCGTTCACGCGCCCGGTCGCGGACCACATGCTGAAGAACTACGACGGTGTCCTGAAGGTCGACGGCGAGGTCGGCTCCAAGAAGACCTACGACCCGCGCACCTGGGGCAAGCTCGGCGAGGCGTCGATGGCGGCGCGCGTCACCGAGGCGTGCTCCCACCTGCGCTCCACGGGCACGAAGATCAAGTAACCGTCTCTTCGAGGCGTTCACGAGGGTTTGTGGCGCCCTTTTCGCGAGCCCGGTGCTACGGCACCGGGCTCGTTGTATACCTGGGGCATGTCCTCCGACGTCCGGCTCGCCTCGCCCCAGGGCAAGTGGATCCTGCTGACCACGGTCCTCGGCTCCAGCATGGCCATGGTCGACTCCACCGTCGTCAACGTCGCCCTGCCGCGCATCGGCCGCGACTTCGGCGCCGACCTGGCCGCCCTCCAGTGGACGGCCAACGCGTACATGCTCACGCTGGCCGGTCTGATCCTCCTCGGCGGTTCGCTCGGGGACCGCTACGGCCGCCGCAAGGTCTTCGTCCTGGGTGTTGTGTGGTTCGCGGGGGCCTCGCTGCTGTGCGGGCTCGCGCCCAATGTGGGTGTCCTGGTCGCCGCGCGCGCGTTGCAGGGCATCGGCGGCGCGCTCCTCACCCCCGGCTCCCTCGCCCTCATCCAGGCCTCCTTCCACCCCGACGACCGGGCCAGGGCGGTCGGCCTGTGGTCCGGCTTCGGCGGTATCGGCGCGGCGATCGGGCCGTTCCTGGGCGGCTGGCTGGTGGACGGCCCCGGCTGGCGCTGGGTGTTCCTGATCAACGTGCCGTTGGCGCTGGCGTGCGTCCCCATCGCCGTACGACACGTCCCCGAGTCGGCGGACGGCCGTAAACACGGAAGCTTCGACGTACTGGGCGCGGCCCTTGGCGCGGTGGCGCTCGCGCTGGTGACGTACGCGCTGATCGAGGCGCGGAACGGTTCGCTGGTGGTCGCGCTGACCGCCGTCGCGGGCGTGGCCGCGGGGATCGCCTTCGTCTACGTCGAGAAGCGCCGCCCCGATCCGATGATGCCGCCGGGCATCTTCGCGTCGCGCCAGTTCACGGCGGTCAACCTCGTCACCCTCTGCGTCTACGCGGCCTTCGGCGGCTTCTTCTTCCTCACCGCGCTCCAACTCCAGGTCGTGGCGGGCTACTCGGCGCTCCAGGCCGGCACGGCTCTCCTCCCGACGACCGCCCTGATGCTCCTGTTCTCGGCCCGCTCGGGCGAACTGGCCCAGCGGATCGGCCCCCGCATCCCCCTCACGGTCGGCCCCCTGCTGTGCGCGGCAGCGATGCTGCTGATGCTGCGCGTCGGCCAGGACGCCTCGTACCTGGCCGATGTCCTGCCCGCCCTGTTGGTGATGGGCACCGGCATGGTCACCCTGGTCGCCCCCCTCACCGCCACGGTCCTCGCCTCCGTCGACACCGCCCGCGCGGGCCTGGCCAGCGGCATCAACAACGCGGCGGCCCGTGCGGCCGGCCTCATCGCGGTGGCCGCGCTGCCGCTGCTGGCGGGGATGGGGCCGGAGGCGTACCGGTCGGCGGGTGCCTTCGACCATGCCTTCAACCGGGCGATGCTGTGGTGCGCGGGGGTTCTGGTGGTGGGGTCGGTGGTGGCTTTCGCGACCGTACGCCGTCCAGCACCGGACTGCCGTCGGCCGGAGTGCCTCACGCACGGGTCGATCACGGCTCCGCCGTTGGAGCCACAGGTGGGGAAGGGGCGGCTGGAGGCGGAGTAGGGGAGTAGGGGGCGTTGGCGGGCGGCGGTGAGACGTCCGGCGGCGACGGGATGCCAGGCAATCGCCGCCCCTAAGGGAGACTGGAACCCATGACGATTCACGAGAACCTCCTCGGGGGACCGCCCCCGACCCACCTCCCCGAAGACCCCGGGCCGCGCGACCTCCTCGCGAGTGGTGCGACGCCCGCCGATGTCGCCGCGAAGTACCCGACCTCCTCGCTGGCCTGGGCGCTGTTGGCCGACGACGCGTTCGAGCGGGGGAGTGTCGTGGAGTCGTACGCCTATGCGCGTACGGGTTACCACCGCGGGCTGGACTCCCTGCGGCGCAACGGATGGAAGGGGCACGGACCGGTGCCCTGGGAGCACGAGCCGAACCGTGGGTTCCTGCGGGCCCTGCACGGCCTCGCGCGGGCCGCGCAGGCGATCGGGGAGCAGGAGGAGTACGCGCGGTGCAGCCAGTTCCTGAAGGACTCCTCGCCCACGGCGGCCCAGACGCTGGGCTAGTCCCGTAGTCCCGTAGTCCCGTAGTGCGTGGGTATTGATGCAGGTCCGCCTGGTGTGACCAGGCGGACCTTGCGGTCTCGGGGGACGATTGGGGAGGATGCCCGGTGGGGACCGGGGCCACCGTGTCGATAACGGCAGGGGCGGACCGCTACCCGGAGTACGCATCAGGAGACAGCGATGTCCCAACCGGCTCAGGAAACTCAGGAGCCCGAGGCCCCGCATCTCGACTTCCAGGGGACGACCCCCTACGAGGACTACGTCCAGGCCGACGTCCTCACCCACCTCCAGCACACCCGCTCCGACGACCCCGGCGAGATGGTCTTCCTCGTCACCACCCAGGTCATGGAGCTGTGGTTCACCGTCATCGTCCACGAGTGGGAGACCGCCGCGCGGGCCCTGCGCGAGGACCGGGTGCCGGTCGCGATCGACGCGCTGAAGCGTTCCGTACGGGAACTCGACGCGCTCAACGCCTCCTGGCGGCCCCTCGGCCAGCTCACGCCGGCCCAGTTCAACTCCTACCGTGCCGCCCTCGGCGAGGGCTCCGGCTTCCAGTCCGCGATGTACCGCCGGATGGAGTTCCTGCTCGGCGAGAAGTCCGCGTCCATGCTCGTCCCGCACCGCGGAGCACCGCGCGTGCACGCCGAGTTGGAGAAGGCCCTGCACGAACCAAGCCTCTACGACGAGGTGTTGAGGCTCCTCGACCGGCGCGGGCACGCCGTTCCCGAGGCCGTACTGACGCGTGACGTGACGCTGCGGTACGAGCCGTCGGAGGCCGTCGAGGAGGTGTGGACCGCCCTCTACTCCGGTGACGCGGATGCCGAACTCGCCCGGCTCGGCGAGGCGTTGACCGATGTCGCCGAACTGGTGTGGCGATGGCGCAACGACCATCTCGTCGCCACCCGGCGCGCGATGGGCGCCAAGACCGGGACCGGCGGCTCCGCCGGAGTGGCCTGGCTGGAGAAGCGGGCCCAGAAGAACGTGTTCCCCGAGCTGTGGACGGCGCGGTCTCATGTCTGAACTTGCCGCAGAAGCAGAGAAGTTGGACGCCATCGACGAACTGGCGGGCGTGCGTGCGCAGTTCGCCCTCGATGACGTTGTGTATCTCGACGGGAACTCGCTCGGCGCGCTGCCGGTCGGTGTTCCCGGGCGGGTCGAGGACGTCGTACGGCGTCAGTGGGGCGAGTTGCGGATCCGGTCCTGGGGCGAGAGCGGATGGTGGACCGCGCCCGAGCGGATCGGTGACCGGATCGCTCCGCTGGTCGGGGCGGCGGCCGGGCAGATCGTCGTCGGCGACTCCACAAGTGTCAATGTCTTCAAGGCACTTGTGGCTGCTGTGCGGATGACGGCCGGATCGGGGCGGGACGAGATCGTCGTCGATGCCACCACCTTTCCTACCGACGGGTACATCGCTGAGTCGGCGGCCCGGATGACCGGGTGCACGCTGCGGCCGGTGGCTCCGGCCGAGGTGCCGGGCGCGCTCGGCGAGCGTACGGCGGCGGTGCTCCTCAACCACGTCGACTACCGCACCGGTCGGCTGCACGACCTGCCCGCGCTCACGGCCGCGGTGCACACGGCGGGCGCCGTGGTCGTCTGGGACCTGTGCCACAGCGCGGGCGCGCTGCCGGTCGGGCTCGACGAACACGGGGTCGACCTCGCGGTCGGCTGCACCTACAAGTACCTGAACGGCGGCCCGGGTTCGCCCGCGTATCTGTATGTGCGGCGGGAGGTGCAGGGGCGCTTCGACTCGCCGCTCCCGGGCTGGAACTCGCACGCCGAGCCCTTCGGTATGCGCTCCGAGTACGAACCCGCCACCGGAGCCCTGCGCGGGCGCGTGGGCACGCCGGACATCCTGTCCATGCTCGCCCTCGAAGCCGCCCTCGATGTGTGGGACGGCGACGGAGACGGCGAGGGCGTCTCGATCGGGGCGGTTCGTGCCAAGTCCCTTGCCCTGACGGACTTTTTCCTGACGTGCGTGGGGGCGTACGTCCCCGCCGGGCGGGTGGAGTCGGTGACTCCGGTGGCCCACGCGGAGCGCGGCAGCCAGGTCGCGCTGCGGTGCGAGGGCGCCGGGGACGTGATGAAGCGGCTGATCGAGCGGGGCGTGGTCGGCGACTTCCGGCATCCCGACGTGCTGCGGTTCGGATTCACGCCGTTGTACGTGGGGTTCGGGGATGTGGAGCGGGCGGCCCGGGTGCTGGGCGCTTCGCTGGAAGAGCAGTGATGAACCGCCGGCCGGTGGGGGCTGGTCGCGCCCACGCGGCGGAGCCGCATATCGACACAGCCCCGCGCCCCTTCGGGGCGCTGTCGACCTAGCCCATCAGCCGCTGACCGTGCACATACACCCCTGCCACGGCGGCGGCCCGCGCGGCGAGCGCGGCCCGCTCCGCGGCGGGGGCGTCCGGGGCGGTGCCGGTGGTCAGCAACTCGTAGTAGAGGGGCGCCGATACGGCCCGTACGACCTGAGAGGGATCGGTTCCGGCGGGCAACTCCCCTCGTGCTACGGCCTGTTCGACACAGGGCGCCCACTCGGTGACCTGCGCTTCGTAGAAGTGGCGCAGGGCTGCGGCCGTACGGGCGTCGCAGGTCGCGGCGGCGATGACGGCGCGAAACAGGGCGCCCCGGCGGGGATCGGCGAGCGTGCGCTGCACCAGCAGGGCGCCCGCCCGCAGGTCGCCGAGCAGTGAACCCGTCTCCTCGCGCGGCAGCGACTGTTCGGCCATGTCGACGAGGAGGTCCGCGACCAGCGCGGGCACCGAACCCCAGCGCCGGTACACCGTGGTCTTGCCGACCTCCGCCCGCCGGGCGACGTCCGAGAGGTCGAGCCGGTCGACACCGCGCTCGGCCAGCACGTCACCCGCGGCCCGCAGTACGGCCGTACGTACGCGTGCCGTGCGGCCACCGGGGCGCAGGGTGCCGGGTTCGGGTTCTGCGTCGGGGGACATGATGGGCTCCTGAGGGTGCTGATTCGGTGCCGTGACGGGCACGGCGTCAGCGTAACGAAACAGCAGAACCGTTTAACCCTCACCCAGCGTGACATCCGCGTGTCCGCGCACGTCACCGGCCTGGTAGCGTCCCGCCAACGGCCGCAATCTTCCCCAGGTCCGCAACATCCGAACCGTCCAAATCCTCCCCCAGTGCCGAAAGCCTGGGAGGTGCCCCCATCGTCGCTGAGAGGTTGGAGCATGCCGGACGACGCAGCCGCACGTGCCGTCGCAGAAGAGGAGTCGGCCTTCTCGCACCCCGCCGTCGACCCCGACAGCACCGCCGCGTACGGCGACCACCCCGACCAGGTGATCGACTTCTACGCCCCGCGCGGCGAACGCTTGCCGGGCGAGGCTCCACCCCTGGTCGTAGTACTGCACGGGGGCGCGTGGCGCGCCCCGTACGACCGCCGACACATCACCCCGTTCGCGGACTTCCTGGCGCGACGGGGCTTCGCGGTGGCCAACGTCGAGTACCGGCGGGGGCCTGCGAGTCCTGCCGCAGGCACCTCAATTCCCGCGCAGGGCAGCGCGATTGGCTCCGCGATTGGCTCCGCGGAGGGTGCTGCCGGGGGCCCGGTCGCGGGGCGCTGGCCGGACACCTTCGACGACGTCGCCGCCGCGCTGGACGCGCTCCCCGCGCTCGTACGGGAGGCGTTGCCGCAGGCCGATCCGCGCCGCACGGTGATCACCGGGCACTCGGCGGGCGGTCACCTCGCGCTGTGGGCGGCGGCCCGGCACGTCCTCCCGAAGGACGCCCCCTGGCGCACCGACGCCCCCGCCGCGCTGCGCGGCGTGATCGCCCTCGCCCCGATCGCCGACTTCACGGTCGCCGAGAAGCTGGCGGTGTGCGACGGAGCGGCCGCTCAACTCCTGGGCGGCGAAGCCAAGTTCGCCGAGCGCCTGCCGTACGCGGACCCCACGCTCCTGCTCCCCACCGGCATCGCCACCACCCTCGTCCAGGGCCGCGCCGACCTCGTCGTCCCGCAGGCGGTCGCCGAGTCCTACGCGGACGCGGCGGCGAAGTCCGGCGAGGTCGTCGGCCTCACGCTGCTGGAGGACGTCGGTCACTTCCCGCTGATCGACCCGGCGGCAGACGCGTGCGCGGTGGTGGCGGAGGAGATCGCACAGCTGGCGTGGTGAGCGGCCGGGGGAGTGGTGGGGGGCTGGTGGGTGGCTGCCGGTTGTCGGTCGGTCCTCCCGGTCATACCCGTAATACCTGAGAGCTACGACGCAGGTGAGCTCCCTGGCGTGACGCGGACGACGTGCCCCGATCCGTAATTTTCCTTCCAGATGAGCCCGGCGGTCGGCCGGGCGGACCGGGAGGGGAGACGGGGATGAGGGCGGGGACGGGGCTCGATGCGGGGGTGGCGCTCGGCACGGGGACGGCGCTCGGGTCGGGGGTGGCCGAGGTGGCAACTGACGAGCTGGGTAAGGAAGTTGCCGAGGCTGCCATGCCGCGGGCGAGCAGGCGTCGCCGTACCGGCAGATGGCGTCGTGCCCTGCTTGCCGCGTTCGTCACCGGTGCCGTGGTGATCCCCCTCTCGGCCGCGGCGCAGCCGGAGATCCCCGCGCCGGTGCCTGCCGTCCTTCCTCCGCTCACGGCGGGCACGTTGGACGAGGTGTATGCCGCCAACCGGGCCAATGCCGCCGAGGCGTCCCGGATGGCCGGCGCCGACGGCGACGACCGTCGTGCGGCGGCGGACCGTGGGATGGCCGATCCGGATCGTGACTTCCTCGCGTTCGACGGCCGCGGATCAGGTCAAGCGACCGAAGTCTTCGGCGACTTGGCGCACGCCGACCGCGTGGCCGTCCTGGTCCCGGGTTCGGACACCACGCTCGACACCTACGACCGCTTCCGCGCGACCGCGCTCAACCTGCACCGCCAACTGACCCGGGAGGCCCCCAACTCCCGTACAGCGGTGGTGTCCTGGCTCGGTTACCTCACCCCGCGCACGGTGAGCAGCACCGTCCTGGCGCCGACCAGAGCGGACCAAGCGGCCCCACACCTACGGGAGTTCATACGACAGCTGCACACCATCACCGGTCGCGAGGCGCACCTCACGCTGGTGTGCCACTCGTACGGCACGGTCGTCTGCGGCCGGTCCGCCCCCGGTCTGGCCGTGTCCGACATCGCCCTGATCGGCAGCCCCGGTACGGGAGTTGACTCCGCCGCCGGCCTGCACACCCCGGCCCGCGTCTGGGCGGCACGCGGCGCCGACGACTGGGTCGGCGGTGTCCCGCACGTCAGCGCGGACCTGTTCGGCACGACCGTCGGCTTCGGCACCGACCCGGTGTCCCCGGTGTTCGGCGCCCAGGTCTTCGCGGCCGGCGACGTCGGCCACAGCGACTACTTCACCCCGGGCACGGCCTCCCTGGCCAACCTCGCCCGGATCGTCCTGGGCGAGACCTCGGAGGTCACCCATGCGTGAGCAGACCCTGAGCCACATGACGGACGGGACACGGCGGATACGGCGGGTACAGCGGATGCGGCAGATACGGCTCGACACTGATCGCATACGGCGCGGCGCCGCCCGCGTCGACGCCACCACCCCGCCCGGCCGGGACCGTGCCGTGGACGCCCTGCGCGCCTTCGCGATCCTCGGTGTCGTCCTGGGCCACTGGCTGGTGACGGCACTGATCGCGGACAGCGGCACGTTGCACACGGCCAGCCCGTTGCAGGCCATGCCGTGGCTGGCGCCCATCTCCTGGGTGTTCCAGACGCTGGCGGTGTTCTTCCTGGTGGGCGGGCATGTGGCGACCCGTGGTTACGCCTCCGCGCGGGCCCGGGGCGCGACGTACCGTCAATGGCTGACCGGCCGACTGTCCCGGCTGTTCAGGCCTGCGGCAGCCGTCCTCACCCTGTGGACGGTGACGGCCGTCGCGCTGCTCCTGTCCGGCACGGACTTCGAAACGGTCCGCACCCTGGTCAAGTTGGCGCTGTCACCGCTGTGGTTCCTGGTCGTGTTCGCGGGGCTGACGGCGGCCACTCCGCTCCTGACCCGGCTGAACCCGCTGTGGCCGCTGGCCGTCGTACTGCACGTGGACCTGATCCGTTTCGGGCTGGGCGGCCCGTCCTGGCTCGGCTGGGTGAACGTGGCGGCCGGCTGGCTGGTGCCGTACACCCTGGGCGCGGCATGGACCCGGGGGGAGTTGGAGCGCGCCCGTGCGGGCTGGGTCCTGCTGGCGGGCGGTGCGGCGGCGACGGCGGCGCTCGTCCTCTGGGCGGGCTACCCGGCGTCGATGGTCGGCGTCCCCGGCGGCACGATCTCCAACCTGGACCCGCCGACCCTGGCCGCCGTCACCTTCGGCCTGGCCCAGTGCGGCCTGGCCCTGCTCCTCCGTGACCGGCTGCGCCGCACGATGCGCCGCCCGCTCGCCTGGTCGGCGGTGGCCCTGGTCAACCTCTCCGCGATGACGATCTTCCTCTGGCACCAGACAGCCCTGATGGCCACCACGGCCACGACCATCCCCGCGGGCCACCTCCTCGGCCTGCACACCCGCCCCGACGACCTGACGTGGGTCGCGGCCCGAGTGGCCTGGCTCCCGGTGTTCGCACTGGCCCTGACGATCTGCTGGACGGCGTTCAGGACATACGAACAGGATCCGCGCCCGCGCACGGTCCGTACCGGCATCCGTACTCGCACCCGCGCCCACATCCGCACCCGCACCCGCATCCGAGCGAAGACCCCTCACCGTGCCTAGGGTTGACCAGATGAACGCAGCCGCCGATGGTGCCGAGCCCCCGCGCACCGCACCCACCCTGTTCCCGGGACACCGCTGGCTGCGTCGCGTCACGTACGTCCTCGTCTCCCTTGCCGCCCTCGGCCTCTCCCTGGCCGGCATGGACGAGACGATGAGCGCGTACGAACTAGGCGTGCCCCAGGGTGTGTTGGCGGGCTTCGGGCAGGGCGTCGCCCTGGTCCTCGCCCTGCGTCGGCCCGTCCCCGCCTGGGCCCTGTCCCTCACCGCGACGGCTGTCACCGCGCTGGCCGCACGTGCGGCCATGGATCCCCACGCCGCTCTGCCCGACGGCTCGTCGCCGGGCCCGGACTGGCCCTGGAGCACCACCGAAATCATCGTCCAGGCCGCCGTGCTCCTGCTCCTGGCGCTGCGCGTACCCACCCGCAGAGCCCTCGCCGCGCTGGCCGGGACCGCGCTGACGACGTTCGTCATCCAAGGGGTGCTCGGCGCCCAGAGCTACTCCTCGACAGGTGCGGTCGCGGTCGCCGTCTGCGCGGTGGCCGTCCTCGTCGGCACCGCCCTGCGCGGTCGCAGCGAGGCCCGTACCCAGCTCGTGGAGCAGGTGACGATCACGGCGGAGGAGCGCAACCGCCGCACCCTCCTGGAGGAGCGCAGCCGTATCGCGCGCGAACTGCACGACGTGGTCGCCCACCACATGTCGGTGATCTCCATCCAGGCCCAAGTGGCGCCCCTCCTGGTCGAGAACCCGTCGGAGGAACTCAAGGAGAACCTCGACGGCATCCGGCAGAACGCCCTGGAAGCCCTCGCCGAACTGCGCCGGGTCCTCGGCGTGCTCCGCTCGGCGAATCCGGAGTACCCCGACGACCCGTACGCCGTGGGCGGCCCCGGCACCGGTGCCGCCCCCGACGCCCCGCAGCCCACCCTGGACCGCCTGGACGCGCTGATCGAGAACACCAGGGCCGCCGGTCTCGACGTACGCAGCGATGTCAGGGGCGAGGCGCGGGCGCTGGCACCCGGCGTGGAGCTGTCGGCGTACCGGATCATCCAGGAGGCGCTCAGCAACGCGCTGCGGCACGCGCCCGGGTCCACGGTCGTCGTCGAGGTCACGCATGGCCCCGAGGGGCTGGAGCTGACGGTCACCAACTCCCGCCCGCAGCAGGCCGCCCCGCCCTCCCCGGGCGCCGGGCACGGTCTGCTCGGGATGCGGGAGCGCGCGACGATGCTCGGCGGACACCTGACCGCGGCGAGAACGTTCCAGGGCGGCTTCACGGTCGTCGCGTTCCTGCCCGGGGACGGTGTCGCACCCCCCGACGAACCCGTTGACCTCGAAGGATCCGCCGTCCCCGAGATCATCTTCCCGACAGGAGACGAGAACCCATGACGAGCGGCACTAGCAGCACCGGTGGCACCAGCAGCACCATCCGCGTACTCATCGCCGACGACCAGCAGATGGTCCGGCAGGGCTTCACCGTGCTGCTCAACGCCCAGCCCGGCATAGAGGTGGTCGGCCAGGCGGTCGACGGCCTGGACGCGGTGGCCAAGGTCGCCGAACTCGCCCCGGACGTCGTCCTCATGGACATCCGCATGCCCGAACTCGGCGGCATCGAGGCCACCCGCCGCATCACCGTCGCGACCCCGCAGATCAAGGTGCTGGTGCTCACCACCTTCGACCTCGACGAGTACGTCTACGAGGCGCTGCGGGCGGGCGCCTCCGGTTTCCTCCTCAAGGACGCGTCCGCCGATCAACTGGCCGAGGCGGTACGGGTGGTGGCGGCCGGCGACGCCCTGCTCGCGCCCGGTGTCACCCGGCGTCTGATCGCCGAGTTCTCCCGGCTGAACGGGACACCGCGCACCCCGCTCAAGTCGCGCGTCGGCGATCTCACCGAGCGCGAGACGGAGGTCCTCGGGCTGATCGCGCAGGGCCTGTCGAACGCGGAGATCGCCGGGCATCTGATCGTCGCCGAACAGACCGTGAAGACCCATGTGGGCCGCATCCTGGTGAAGTTGGGGCTGCGGGACCGTACGCAGGCGGCGGTGTTCGCCTACGAGTCGGGACTGGTGCGGCCGGGCGGCGGCCGCTGAAGCCACGGTGACCACGGGGCAGCCACGGCGACCACGGCAGCCGCCCGAGCCCGCGAAACCAGCCCGTCAGGCATACCCGTAGTACTTGAGACGGACGGCCCAGGACCCTTCTCACAGGTGACGACGGCTACCCGCCCCGCCGCCTACCGTTTTGAATGTGACCGAGACGACCCAGCAGATGCCGCCAGGCGCCGCCGCCAAGCCGCGCAGCCCGGAGTTCAGGCTGGCCGCGGACGCCCTGCGCGGGCTGCGGCAGGACCTGCTCCACGACGCCTTCGCCTACCGCCCGTTGCCCCGCTCCACCGCCGAGGGCCCGCTCACCCGGCGCCTCAAGGGGAGGCAGCGGGAGTACGCGACCTGGAGCCCGCACGCCCTGATCATCGCGGCCGGCCTGCTCGCGATGTTCATCGCCTCGGACAACGGGATCCGCGGCGCGGGCAGCAACACGATCCTCGGCCTGCTCGCCCTGCTGCCGGTGCTGCTGACCATGGTGCGGCCGGTCGGCGCGTTCTGGCTGTCCATGGTCGCCACCCCGGTCGCCACGATGCTGGCGAACGAGTGGGACGACTCGTGGCCGTGGCTGGCCGGCAGTTTTGCCTGTCATCTGTTCGTGCTGACGATCGTGGCCATACGCACCCGGCCGCGCACCGCCGCCTGGATGTGGGCACTGACGGCGGTCTACGGCTTCATCGCCGGCAACGTCTCCGACGGCCGCGCCTTCCGCTCCGACACGGCGCAGGTGCTGTTCAGCTCCGCGCTGGTCCTGCTCGGCGTCGCGGTCTGGCAGATACGCCGCGAGGCCCGGCAGGAGGTGACCGCCCAGCAGACGGTCACGGCGCACGAGCGGTCCCGGCGCACGCTGCTGGAGGAGCGCACGACGATCGCCCGCGAGCTGCACGACGTGGTCGCCCACCACATGTCGGTGGTCGCCATCCAGGCGGAGGCCGCGCCCTACCGCGTGGAGAACCCGCCGCCGGAGC
This sequence comes from Streptomyces prunicolor, assembly GCF_045162825.1. Taxonomy (NCBI): domain Bacteria; kingdom Bacillati; phylum Actinomycetota; class Actinomycetes; order Kitasatosporales; family Streptomycetaceae; genus Streptomyces; species Streptomyces prunicolor. The sequence continues at coordinate 5,885,587 of NZ_CP108676.1, forward strand.
TGGAGCGCGCGTTCGTCACGATCCGGGAGAACGCGGTCGCGGCCCTGACCGAGCTGCGCCGGGTCCTGGGCGTGGTCCGCGCGGAGGACTACGAGGCGCCCGACGCCCCGCAGCCCACCCTCGCCGACATGGACGGACTGCTCGCCAATGTGCGCGACGCCGGCCTGAGCGTCGACAAGGCGGTGACGGGAGCGGTGCGTGAACTCCCGCAGGGCGTCGAACTGTCGGCGTACCGGATAGTGCAGGAGGCGTTGAGCAACACCCTGCGGCATGCGCCCGGTGCGAGTGCCCGCGTCGAGATCGGTTACGTGCTGGGCGGGCTCGGCCTGCGGATAGTCAACGGCCCGATGCCCGAGCCGAGCCTGGTGAAGCCCTCGCCCGGCGCCGGGCACGGCATCACCGGGATGCGCGAGCGGGTCTCCATGCTGAACGGCGAGATGACGACGGCCCCGGCGGACGGCGGCGGCTACGAGGTGACGGTGTTCCTGCCGGTGCCGATGCCGAGCGCGAGCGAACCGGTCCCGAGCGCGAGCGGACCGGCACCGGGTGCGAGAGAAGGTGACGCATGACGATCCGCGTGCTGATCGCGGACGACCAGATGATGGTGCGCGAGGGCTTCTCGGTCCTGCTGGGCGCGATGCCGGACATCGAGGTCGTCGGCGAGGCGGTGAACGGACGCGACGCGGTCGAGCGGGTGCGTGAACTGGCCCCGGACGTCGTGCTGATGGACATCCGTATGCCGGAGATGAACGGTATCGAGGCGACCCGGGAGATCGTCGCCGCGGACGGCGCGGCGAAGGTGCTGGTGCTCACCACGTTCGACCTCGACGAGTACGTGTACCAGGCGCTGCGGGCGGGCGCCTCCGGCTTCCTGCTGAAGGACGCCTCGGCACGTCAACTGGCCGACGGGGTACGGGTGGTGGCGGCCGGTGAGGCGCTGCTGGCGCCGTCCGTCACCAAGCGGCTGATCACGGAGTTCTCGAAGCTGTCCGAGACACCCCGCCTGATGCCGGCCGCGCAGCAGGGGTCGTACGGGGATCTGACCGATCGGGAGACGGAGGTGCTGGTCCTCATCGCACAGGGCTTGTCGAACGGGGAGATCGCCGAGCGGCTGGTGGTCGCCGAGTCGACGATCAAGACCCATGTCAGCCGCGTCCTGGTGAAGTTGGGGCTGCGGGACCGTACGCAGGCGGCGGTGTTCGCGTACGAGGCGAGGTTGGTGAGACCGGGGTAGGGACGGCTCCCCGACCAGCCGTTCCCGCCCGCAGAACAGCTCCTCGTCACCGTGCTCGAACCGGACGAGCCCGCGGTACGACGGCCCGCCGCACGCGGTGCGCAGTTCCCGCAGCTTGTGCGCGAGCCGCTGCGTGCGTGCGGCCTCGACGCTGTTGACGCATCCGGCGCGGTGGGGCTGCCGATTCAGAAATGTGACACTTCCAGCGTAAGTGTCACACTTTCTCAGCCGCATACACCTGCCCCGGCCCGCTGACGGGGTGGGCCAACGGCGTCGGGAGCGGAGGACCGGGCCCCGCAACCGTTCACCACAGGTCCACAAGGCTGTGGACACTGGTCAAGACACCCCGAGATCCGCTGGACAACAGCCAGGACCCCCTGGTCAGAAGCTCGTCCACCGGTTAGCGTCCGTGCATGGCAGCTGCTGACGACCTCGCCTTCGACCCCTGGGACCCGGCGTTCGTGTCCGACCCGTACCCCGCCTACGCCGAACTGCGCGACCGGGGCCGGGTCACGTACTACGAGCCGACGGACCAGTGGCTGGTCCCCCGCCACGCCGACGTCTCGGCACTCCTGCGCGACCGCCGTCTCGGCCGCACCTACCAACACCGCTTCACCCACGAGGACTTCGACCGTACGGCGCCCCCGCCCGAGCACGAGCCCTTCCACACCCTCAACGACCACGGCATGCTCGACCTGGAGCCCCCGGACCACACCCGCATCCGGCGCCTGGTCTCGAAGGCGTTCACCCCGCGCACGGTCGAGCAACTCAAGCCGTACGTCAGCCAGTTGGCGGCCGAGCTGGTGGACGCCCTGGTGGCGAAGGGCGGCGGCGACCTGCTGACGGACGTGGCCGAACCGCTCCCCGTCGCAGTCATCGCCGAGATGCTCGGCATCCCGGAGTCGGACCGTGCCCCGCTGCGCCCCTGGTCGGCGGACATCTGCGGGATGTACGAACTCAGCCCGTCCGAGGACACGGCGGCGAAGGCGGTCCGTGCGTCCAACGAATTCTCCTCGTATCTACGCGAGTTGATCGCGGCCCGCCGCAAGAACCCGGGCGACGACCTCATCTCCGGCATGATCGCGGCCCACGACGAGGACGACGACCGCCTCACCGAACAGGAGTTGATCTCCACCGCCGTACTCCTGCTGAACGCGGGCCACGAGGCGACGGTGAACTCCACGGTGAACGGCTGGTGGGCACTGTTCCGCAACCCCGACCAGCTGGCGGCCCTGCGCGCGGACCACTCCCTGATCCCCTCCGCCGTCGAGGAGTTGATGCGCTACGACACCCCGCTCCAGCTCTTCGAGCGGTGGGTGCTGGACGAGATCGAGATCGACGGTACGACGATCCCGCGCGGTGCGGAGATCGCGATGCTGTTCGGCGCGGCCAACCACGACCCGGCGGTTTTCACCGACCCCGAGCGCCTGGACCTCACCCGCGCGGACAACCCGCACATCAGCTTCAGCGCGGGGATCCACTACTGCATCGGCGCGCCCCTGGCCCGTATCGAACTGGCGGCTTCCATGGGGGCGTTGCTGGAGCGCGCCCCGACGCTGAGCCTGGCGGCGGAGCCGGAACGCAAGCCGAACTTCGTGATCCGGGGGCTGGAGGGGCTGAGCGTCGAGGTGGAGTAACAGCCCTTCGTAGCCCATGAGTTGGACCTACGTCGCCGACCCGCCCCGGGGCCCCCGGACCTGTCGGCCGCCCGTGCGGGTCGGGCCGGCGGCGGGCGTCTTCCGCAACCGTTCGACGTGCTGCTGCTGGATGTCGCGGGAGAAGGTCAGATAGTCGATGACCAGTTCCAGCTGCTCGGGGGTATAGCGGTCGAAGACCTTCCGCCCGGCGTCTTCGAGGAACGGCCCGATCAGGCCGAAGGCGCGCTGGGTCGCCTCCGGGGTGACGCGGATCAGGGTCTTGCGCCGGTCGTCGGGGTGCGGCGTGCGGGTGAGATAGGTGAGCTTCTCCAGCCGGTCGAGCATCGTGGTGACGCTCCCGGTGGTCAGGCCCAGCTGCCGGCTCAGTTCACGCGGGGTGATCTCCTCGACGGCGAAAAGGATCTCCAGGCAGCGCAGATCGGTCTCGTTGACCCCCATGAGCCGGGCCAGCTCGCGGTCGAAGTCGTCGACGGCGCTCTGGTAGGCCTGCACGGCCGCGCCCAGCCGCGCTTCGACCGCCCCTGAGCCCGACCCCGACTCCGTTCCGCTTGACATTCGAGATATCTCCCTGCATCGTAACTATCGGTTATTAGCTTGAAAGCCAAGATGTATGAAAGTCAAGCAGAACTGACCGACCCGAGGAGTCCACGCCATGTCGTCCAGCACGACCAACCCCATGAACGTAGCCGCTGACGACGGCAGCGGGCCGGTGCCCTATCCCAAACGGTGGGCGGCGGCGTTCGTGATGATCCTCGCCGCGCTGCTGGACATGATCGACGGATCGATCGTGAACACCGCGCTGCCCTCCATCGGCAAGGGCCTCAAAGCCACCCCGGCCGACCTGCAGTGGACCGTGTCCGCGTACATGCTCGGCTTCGCCGCCACGCTGATCATCGCCGGGCACCTCGGTGACCGCTACGGCCGCAAGAAGCTGTTCCTGCTCGGCGTCACCGCGTTCGCGCTGACGAGCCTGGCCAGCGCGCTCGCTACCTCGGCCGGGGTGCTCGTCGCCTCGCGCGGACTCCAGGGCGTGGCCGCGGCCGTGATCATGCCGCAGATCCTCGCCTCGTTCCGCACGATGTTCGACGGCGAGGAACGCGGCAAGGCCTTCGCCCTGTACGGCGCGATCGCCGGGATCTCCACCGCCGTGGGTGTGCTGCTCGGCGGCGTTCTCACCGACTGGGACCTGTTCGGCTGGGGCTGGCGCACGATCTTCGTCATCAACCTCCCGCTGGCCGCCCTGGTCCTCGTCCTCGGCGCCAAGTGGATCCCCGCCTCCAAGGACCACGCCTTCACGGGCCGCATGGACCTGCCCGGCAACCTGGTTCTCGCCGCGGGTCTGGTAGCGATCGTGCTCCCGCTGGTCCAGGGCCGTTCCAACGGCTGGCCGCTGTGGGGCTGGCTCTGCCTGGCGGCGGGCGTGGCCGCGATCGCCTTGCTGACGCTGTCGGAGAAGCGCCGGGGCATCGAACACCCGCTCCTCCCCACGGACTTGTTCAAGAAGCCCGCCTTCAGCGCAGGCCTGCTCGTCCAACTCCTCTTCTACGGCGGCATGTCCGGCTTCTTCCTGGTCTTCACCATCTGGCTCCAGTCCGGCCAGGGCTACACCCCCACGCAGGCCGGTCTGCTGATGGTCGCCTTCAGCGCGGGCTCGATCCTGTCCGCCCCCGCCGTCGACCCGCTGGCCGCCAAGTTCGGCCGCAGCGTGCTGATCCTGGGCGCGCTGGTGATGGCGGGCGGCCTGTTCTGGGTCCGGCACGCGGCACAGGACTCCGCCCAACTGCACACCGGCGCCTGGCCGTTGGTACCGGGACTCTTCCTGGCCGGCGTCGGTCTGATCTTCCTGATCATCCCGCTGGTCAACACGATCCTGAGCACCGTACCGAGCGACCTCGCGGGCGGCGCCTCCGGAATCCTCTCCACCGCCCAGCAGTTCGGCGGAGCGCTCGGAGTCGCCGTCATCGGCAACGCCTTCTTCTCCCACGCGGACAAGGGCCTCACCGACGCCATCACGCACGCGGGGCCCTGGGCGATCGGCGCGTACGTGCTGTGCGCGGTCCTGTGCCTGGCCCTGCCCCGCAAGGCAGTTGGCAACCAGGCCGAGGTTGCCGCCTGACCTCCACCTCAACAGACCACTTCAACAACCACTTCAACAGACCACTGTCCTACGGCAGTTGCGCCCCACCCCACCCCACCCCGTCCTGCACGAACGAACGAAAGAGACCCCCATGTCCGAGAAGACCACCCCCACCGAGATCCTCACCCCCGCCGAGAAGCTCACCCTCCAGACCGCGGCCCACGGCGTCGTCTCCCTGATGGCGGCGGCCGACCCCGGCCTGATCTCCTCCACCCGCTCCGGCATGGCCGGCGGCAAGGCGCTGTCGTCCGCGACCGGCCTGGTCGGTCACGTCCTCGCCGAGAAGCTCAAGGGCCTTGATCTGGAGGGCAGTTCGACCGCAGATCTGGCCGACCACACCTTCACCGCCCTGGCCGCCTCGATGACCCTCCTCAAGGCCAAGGCACCCGCCGAGGCCGAGAACTTCCGCGCCACCATCGTCACGATCATGGAGGCCGCCTCCCGCGCGCACAAGGGCGGCGCAGGGCCCGCCGAGACCGCCATGATCCGGAAGATCGCCGCGGCTGTCGACAACGCCTGATCACCTGCGCTGTCCTGCCATGCCCCGCCATGCCCCGCCCTGCCTCGCCCTGACTCGCCCTGCCCCGCACGTCAGTCGCGGGTGGCGCCCTCGGGCCAGAGGACCTGCACGGGTACGTCGTGCTCCCGCGCGTAGGTGACGACGTCGGCGGTGCCGCCGTAGCCGCGGGCGGGGCGGCCGTCCCAGACGGTGAGGAGTACGTCGACCTGGTCCACGAGGAGTTCGCTGCCCGCCATGTAGGCGTCCGGGCCCGAGGTATCGAGTCCCGTGCGGTGGACCTCCGTGGCTCGGCGGAGGAGGTCGTCGTAGGTGGAGTGGTGCCAGGCGGGCAGGTCGGCGCGGTACCTCGCGGCGGGCAGGACGACTTCGAGCCGCCCGCCGTGGTCGAGGACGGTCCGGGCGAACCAGGTATCCGGACCGTCGGCGATACAACTGACGCCCACCAGGCCCGCGTTGCCGGGTTCGGTGCCGGTTCCGGTACCGGTGCGGTACGACGTGACCGCCTCCTCGATGAGCGCGCGCACCGTCCGCTCCACCTCGCCGGACAGGCCGCGGTGTCCGGTGATCCCGACTCTCATGGGGCGGTGACTCCTGCTGTGTGAGGGGGAGTTCGGGAGTTTCGGACGATCGCGATCTCCGTCGTGTCGCGTACGCCGACCGCGCGCAGCGCGTCGATGAAGACCTCCGCGAGCCAGGCCGCGGCGTTCGGGGTCCACTCGGGCAGCGCGCACACGAAGGCCGTACGGTCACGTGCTCCGGCTCGGTGTTCGGCGCGGAGCTGTCCGTGGCCGCGCTGGACGACGAGTTCGCGCACCCGCTCCGCCGCCACGGTGTCGAACAGGGGCAGGACGGAGACGGACGCCTCCGTCCGCGCGTCCGGTGCGGCCAGGGCGAACCAGTCGGCGTCCCCCACCAGGTCGAACCGGGTGTCCGGCGCGAGCCGCACCGGCACCCGCACTGTCAGCCCCATGAAGTCCAACTCGCCGACGCGGCCCAGGGAATCGACCATGATCCGGGTCAACGGCAGGACGGGCAGGTGCTGTTCGCGCAGGTTGGTCGCGGGATACACGGTCAGCCACGCGAGTTGCCGCACCCGGCCGTCCTGCGACCAGTCCCCGCCGGCGTCCGCGTGGCCCCAGCGCTGCCCGCCGAGTTCGGCACCGGCGCTGAAACGGGTGGAACTCCAGCCGTAGGCGGCGGCCCGTTTGACCGCCAGCCCGAACAGGTCCGCGTCCAGGTCGTGGTCCGCGCTGACCTGCCCGATCCAGGCGTGTTCGCGCAGCACGCCGTAGACCTCGGCGGTCATCGTGAGGTCGACGGGGTCCTCCGCGCTCGTGTCCAACGCCGTTTCCTCTCAACTCGGTCGAGTGCCGCCCGAGAGGGCTATCTGGCGCGCTGCACCACGACCCAGATGCCGAGCGACACCAGGACCCCACCCAACACCGCCAGCGGCAACTCGGCGTACAGGACACTCCAGTCGGGGCTCGCCTCGAAGCGCTGGAAGCGGGCCCGGACGTCGTACGACCACACCGCCAGCCCAACTCCCGCGCCGAGCACGGCGGTCAGACATCCTCCGGCGGCCTGCGCGCGTTGTCCCATGCCCGGGACGGACGCGTGCGGGGCGCCGGAGGTTCCCGGTCGAATTCCCCGTCGAATTCCCCGTCGAATTCCCGGTCGTGTTCTTGATCGTGTTCCCCGTCGTGTTCCCCGTCGTGTTCCCCGTCGTGTTCTCGGTCAGGTGGTGAGGTCGCGGCGGCGTAGACCTGCCAGTCCTACGGCGATCAGGGCGGCGGCGATCGCCGTGAGGACGACTACCGGGCCCCACGCCATGTCTCCGCCCGGGAGCTTCGGCAGGTGGCCGAAGGGGGAGACGTCCAGGACCGCCTGGGGGAGGTTCAGCGCGGGGCCGATCCAGCCGAGCGCGAGGGCCAGTCCGGCCGCTGCCCAGGATGCCGGGGACAGGCGCGGGGAGATTCCATGGAGCAGCACCGCGAGGGCGCCCAGGGTCCAGATCGCCGGGAGTTGGACCAGGGTGGCGGCCAGGATCGGGCCCGGTTCGGCGCCGTAGCCCAGGGTCAGGCCGAGGCCGCTCAGCAGCATGATGACGACCGCGCCGGCGAAGGCGATCGTCAGGTGGCCGGCGGCCCAGCGCAGCCGGCCGACCGCGTTCGCGAGGATCGGTTCGGCACGCTGGCCGGTCTCCTCGCTGTGCAGCCGTAGGACCGACGAGACCGCGTACAGCGCGGCGAGCATGCCGAACATGCCGACCATCGTGGCCAGGAACGCGTCCTCGATGCCCGACTGGCCGCCCATCCGCTCGATGATCTCGCGGGTCTTGGCGTTGTCCCCGACCAGGTCCGCCGCGCCCTTCGTGATGCCGCCGAAGGCGACCCCGGCGGCGAGGAAGCCCAGGCCCCAGCCCAGTACGCTGCCCCGCTGGAGCCGCCAGGCCAGCGCGCCCGCTGTGCCGAGGCGGCCGTGGGCCGGGCCGGGGCGGGCGGGGAAGAAGCTCATTCCTACGTCTCGGCGGCCCGCCAACTCGTAGGCGACTACGCCCTGTACGAGGGTCGCCGCCGCGAACAGGGCCAGCACCCACCACCGTTCCGCCGCGAACGGGCGAAGGTTCTCCAGCCAGCCGATCGGGGAGATCCAAGTCGCGGGGGAGGAGCCGTCGTTGGTGGTCGAGTCCCCCACCGCGCGGAGGACGAAGGCCGCGCCCAGCAGTCCGCCGGTCAGGCCCTTCGCCAAATGGCCGCTGTCCGTGAACTGCGCGACGATCGCCGCGAGCGTCGCGAACACCATGCCGACTCCGCCGATGCCGAGCCCGAGGGCCAGCGCTCCCGCCGCTCCCTGGCCTGCCATACCGGTCGTGATCAGCAGCGCCAGCGCGGAGTTGGCGACCAGCGCCGTCAACAGGGCTGCTGTCAGCGGGGCTCGGCGGCCGACCATCGCCGAGGAGACGAGTTCCTGGCGGCCGCTCTCCTCCTCGTCACGGGTGTGCCGTACGACGACGACCAGGCTCATGATCCCGGCGAGGATCGCGGCGTAGCCGCCGATGCGCCAGGCGGTGAGGCCGCCGAGGGAGTCGCTGAACACCGGGCCGTAGGTCGCGCGCAGCGAGCTGTTGGCGAGCATCTGGCGGGCGATGTCGGCTCGTTCGGCCGGGGTGGAGTACACGCTCTTCAGGGAGCCGGGGAGGGAGAGGACCAGCAGGCCGGTCACCGCCACCCAGGCCGGGATCACCACGCGGTCGCGGCGCAGGTTGAAGCGCAACAGGGCGCCGGTGCCCGCCAGTTGGCGCGAGCCGCTGACGCCGGGGCGGGCGGGGAACGCGGCGGCCGTCATGCCGTCTCCTGGTAGTGGCGGAGGAACAGCTCCTCCAGCGTCGGCGGCTTCGAGGTCAGGGAGCGCACGCCGGACTCGCTCAACGACCGCAGTACAGCGTTGAGTTGGTCTGCCTCCACCTGGAGGCGGACGCGATGACCCTGTACGTCGAGGTCATGCACGCCGGGGATGGACGCCAACCCGTTGGGGGCGCCGGTGAGTTCGGCCGTCACGCTGGTGCGGGTGAGGTGGCGCAGGTCGGCCAGCGAACCGCTTTCCACCGTGCGGCCCTTGCGGATGATGCTGACTCGATCGCACAACTCCTCTACCTCGCTGAGGATGTGGGAGGAGAGCAGGATCGTACGACCCCGGTCGCGTTCCTCCTCCACGCAGCGCTGGAAGACCTCTTCCATCAGGGGGTCGAGGCCGGACGTCGGTTCGTCGAGGATCAACAGGTCCACGTCCGAGGCGAACGCGGCGACGAGCGCGACCTTCTGGCGGTTGCCCTTGGAGTACGTGCGGCCCTTTTTGGTGGGGTCGAGTTCGAAGCGGTCGATCAGCTCGGCACGGCGGGACTTGTCGAGGCCGCCGCGCAACTTGCCGTAGAGATCGATGACTTCGCCTCCGGAGAGGTTGCGCCACAGGGTCACGTCGCCGGGGACGTAGGCGACCCGGCGGTGCAGTTCGACGGCGTCGGTCCAGGGGTCGCCGCCCAGGAGCTGGGCCGCGCCCGAGTCCGCGTGGAGGAGGCCGAGCAGGACGCGGATCGTCGTGGACTTGCCGGAGCCGTTGGGGCCGAGGAAGCCGTGCACTTCGCCGGCCTCGACGTCCAGGTCGAGACCCGCGAGGGCTTGCGTCTTGCCGAACGACTTGTGCAGTCCGGAGACGGTGATTGCCTTCGTCATGGAGCCGAACGTACGCTTCTTTCAGAAATTTGTGAAGTTAAGGAAGCGTGTGAAGCGCGGGTAAGGTGGTTCCATGACGGATACATCTGGTGCGAAGGACACATCCGGTGGGCGGGACGCGGAGTCCGTGTCGAAGTTTGTCGAGTCCTTCGCGGCGCAGCTCGTCGAGGCGGGGATGCAGCGGATGCCTGCGCGGATCTTCGCGGCGCTGCTCTCCTCCGACGAGGGGGCGATGACCTCCGTCGAGCTGGGGGAGCAGCTGCGGATCAGTCCGGCGGCGGTGTCCGGTGGGGTGCGGTATCTGGCGCAGCAGCACATGGTGTCGCGCGAGCGTGAACCCGGTTCACGGCGCGAGCGGTATCGGGTTCAGGGCAACCAGTGGTATGAGGCGCTCACCAACCGCGAGGCCGTTCTCAAGCGGTGGGAGGCGGCGTTGGGCGAGGGGGTCACGAGTCTCGGCGCGGATACGCCGGCGGGGCGCCGTATGGCAGAGACGCTGGCCTTTTTCGAGTTCGTCGACGGGGAGATCGCGGCGATGATGGAGCGGTGGAGGGTTCACCGTGAAACGCGGTTCGGTGGAGCTACTTAAGGGGCGCGGGGAACTGCGCGACCAGCCACAACGCTCCCGCAGATTTGTACTCGTCTGCGGCCCGGTGGTGGGCTGGTCGCGCAGTTCCCCGCGCCCCTAAAAAATCTTCAGCGCTCCTTGGTTTCTTCGAGGACCGTGCGGCCGAGCAAGGCATAGCGCTCAGGTGCCCGGTGCTTCAGGTACTGGGCGTAGCCGATGCCCGTTGCCGCGACCAGGAGGACCAGCCACGGGGTTGCCTTCAGGAGCGGTGAGTTGGACTCCGAGCCCGCTGCCACACTCATGTTGGACACCAGGAGCAGCACCACCGCCAGCATCGCCACACCGCCGAGCAGCGGAGCGGTGAACGTCTTGAACCAGTGCCGGCTCTCGGGGTGGTGGCTGCGGAAGTACGCCAGTACCGCGAACGAGCACACCGCCTGCACCACGAGGATCGCCATCGTGCCGAGGATGGCCAGCAGGACGTACATCGCGTTGGCCGGGTCCTTGCTCGTGGCCCAGAACGCGAGGATCAGGACGGCGCTGATCACGGTCTGCACGAAGCCTGCGATGTGCGGGGAGCCGTGCTTGGCGTGGGTGCGGCCGATGGTGTTCTTGAGGGAGGGGAGGACGCCCTCGCGGCCCAGCGCGTACATGTAACGGCTGGCGCAGTTGTGGAAGGCCATGCCGCAGGCGAGCGAGCCGCTGATCATCAGCCACTGCATGAGGTCGACCGCCCAGTGGCCGACGTAGTGCTCGGTGGGGTTGAAGAAGAGGGCGAGCGGGTTCGCCGAGGAGGCGACCTTTACGGCCTCCGTCTCGCCGTTGCCGATGATGGCCATCCAGGAGACGAAGACGTAGAAGACGCCGACGCCCAGGACGGAGATCATCGTCGCCTTGGGGATGATCTTCTTCGGGTCGCGGGACTCCTCGCCGTACATCGCGGTCGACTCGAAGCCGACCCACGACCAGAAGGCGAAGAAGAGACCGAGACCGGCGGACGTTCCCTTGAACGCGTTGACCGGGTTGACCGGGCCGAAGGTGAAGCCGTGCGGGCCGCCGCCGTGCAGGGCGACCGAGATCGCCATCGCCGCGAGGACGGTCACCTCCGTGCCCAGCAGGACGACGAGCAGCTTCTCTGCGACCGATACGCCGAACCAGGTGCCCGTCGCGTTGACGGCGAGCATCACGATCGCGCAGGCCCACCACGGGACGTCAAGTCCCGTCTGGTCCTTGAGGGTTCCGGTGGCGAAGACCGAGAAGATGCCGATCAGCGCCGGTTCGAACACGACGTACGCGAAGGTGGCGAGGAGGCCGGAGGCGAGTCCGACGGTGCGTCCGAGGCCGTAGGAGATGAAGCCGTAGAAGGCGCCCGTCGAGGTGATGTGCTTCGCCATCGAGGTGAAGCCGACGGAAAAGATTGCCAGGACGACCATTGCGACGAGGTAGCTCGCCGGGGCGCCTATGCCGTTGCCCGACGAGACCATGAAGGGCACGTTGCCGGTCATCGCGGTGATCGGGGCGGCGGTCGCGACGGCCATGAAGACGACGCCCAGCAGGCCGATGGCGTTGGGCTTGAGCCGGTGAACGGCGCCGTCCTCGCTTGTGTTCGCCGCGGGGGCGACCCCTTCGTCCACTGCCATCGGATGGCCCCTCTCCTGCTGCTCTCGCTGCCGTTCGGCTGGTGTTTCGAACCGGAACTCTGTAGGCCAAATGAGTCGGGAAAGGACTGCGGGACGTTAAATGTTTGTCAACCAGACCTTTAGAAATCTGAGGAAATCTGGGGGCAACACGCGCCTCGTACGGTCGCCGACATGAGTACGTACACCTCCACCCTCGGCGGCCACCGCTACCGCTTCGGCTCCCTCGCGCGCCTGCTCGCCGCCGCGAGTCCGGAGCGTTCCGGCGACCGGCTGGCGGGGCTGGCGGCCTCGTCCGCCCAGGAGCGGGTGGCGGCGCGCTGGGCGCTGGCGGACGTACCGCTGACCGCGTTCCTCGCCGAGCCGGTGATCCCGTACGAGACCGATGACGTGACGCGGTTGATTCTCGACACGCACGACACGGGTGCGTTCGCGGCGGTGGCCGGTATGACGGTGGGCGGGTTCCGGGAGTGGCTGCTGGCGGCGGATGCCGGTGAACTGGCCGCCGTAGCGCCTGGGTTGACGCCGGAGATGGTCGCGGCGGTGTCGAAGCTGATGGGCAACGCGGACCTGGTCGCGGTCGCGCGGAAGGTGCGGGTGGTGACGGCCTTCCGCTCGACGATCGGTCTGCCGGGGCGCCTGGCCACCCGCCTCCAGCCGAACCACCCCACCGACGACCCGGCCGGAGTCGCCGCGGCCCTCCTCGACGGACTACTCCTCGGCTCCGGCGACGCGGTGATCGGCATCAACCCGGCGACGGACAGCCCGAAGGCGGTGCGGGATCTGCTGGAACTGCTGGACGGCGTGATCCAGCGGTACGCCATCCCCACCCAGTCCTGCGTCCTGTCCCACGTCACCACGAGCATGGACCTGATGGCGTCCGGCGCTCCCGTGGACCTCGTCTTCCAGTCCATCGCGGGCACCCAGGCGGCGAACGCGTCCTTCGGCGTCACGCTGGGGCTGCTGGACGAGGCGTACGAGGCGGCGCGGGGGCTGGGCCGGGGCACGGTCGGTTCGAACGTCATGTACTTCGAGACGGGCCAGGGCAGCGCCCTTTCGGCGGACGCGCACCACGGCGTCGACCAGCAGACGGTGGAGGCACGGGCGTACGCGGTCGCCCGCCGCTACGACCCGCTCCTCGTGAACACGGTGGTGGGCTTCATCGGCCCGGAGTACCTGTACGACGGCCGCCAGATCCTCCGCGCGGCCCTGGAGGACCACTTCTGCGGCAAGGTGCTGGGCCTCCCGATGGGCCTGGACATCTGCTACACCAACCACGCCGACGCGGACGACGACGACATCGCCACGATGCTCACCATGCTCGGCGTGGCCGGCGCGTCCTTCGTGATCTGCACCCCGGGCGGCGACGACATCATGCTCAACTACCAATCCGCCTCGTACCACGACGCGTTGTACCTCCGCGAGGTCCTCGGGCTGCGCCCGGCACCGGAGTTCGAGGCCTGGCTCGGCTCGATCGGCCTGCTGGGCGAGGGCGGCGAGATCAGGGACGTGTCCGGTACGACTCACCCGTTGACGGCGATCGGAAGGGAACTGGCGGCATGACGACCAGTCAAGTGGCTTCGGTGGACCGGGACTTGTGGCCAAGTCTGCGCCGACACACCCAGGCGAGGATCGGCCTGGGCCGGGCGGGCACCGGCCTCCCGACCCACCACCGCCTGGAGTTGCAGGCGGCGCACGCGGCGGCGAGGGACGCGGTCCACTCCCCGTTCGAACCGGACGTGGTGGCGGAGGCGTTGCGGGGCGAACCGACGGTACGGGTCCGCAGCGCGGCCCCCGACCGCCTCACCTACCTCCAACGCCCGGACCTGGGCCGCCGGTTGGACCCGGCGGACCGCGCACACCTGCCGGTGGGGGAGTGGGACGTGGTGTTCGTGGTGGCGGACGGCCTCTCCAGCCGGGCGGTCCACGAACACGGCGCGGCGATGGTCCGAGCGACGACGGCGTTGCTGCCGACGGCGTGGCGGGTGGCTCCGGTGGTGTTGGCGGAGCAGGCGCGGGTTGCCCTCGGCGACGACGTGGCCTCGGCGATGGGCGCGACGATGGTCGTAGTTTTCGTCGGGGAGCGGCCTGGGATGTCGGCGGCGGATTCGTTGGGGGCGTATCTGACGTACCGGCCGAAGCCCGGGGTTACGACGGACGCGGACCGCAACTGCCTGTCCAACATCCGCCCGCCGCTTGGGCTGACGTATGAGACGGCGGCGGGGAAGTTGGCGGGGTTGATGGGCAGGGCAAGGGAGTTGGAGATCACGGGGGTGGGGTTGAAGGATGAATCCGATCACATGGAAGTAAGTGAGCGACTACTCTGAGTTGCGGCTGGTCCGCATCGAAGGGAGGGCGCATCATGACACTCATGGCAGAGCGACCGGTGATGAGCGGCACTGAGCCCAGCGGCGGCTTCGAGGAGCTCTTGGACCTCCTCGACGAGCTGCATGTGCCCGACGGCTACAAGGCCGAGATCATCAGGGGGAACATCGTCGTGGCGCCGTGGTCGAAGGCCTACTACTTCGACGTCCTGGAGCTGGTGTGCGAGCAATTGCGGCCACACCTCCCCGAAGGACATCGGATCAGTGCCAATCCGTTCCTGTACGTGTTTCCGGGCTCCGAGCGCGCCTACGGCCCAGACGTTCATGCAGCGCACCGGAGCGTCAGCCGGCATACGAGTAACCACCTGGACGGCGAAGCCCTCTCCTTCGTCGCTGAGCTCACCTCCCCCTCCACCCGGGCGGTCGACCTCACCGACAAGGTCGAGACCTACGGCAAGGCCGGCGTCCCGGTCTACCTGGTCCTCGACATGCAGGAGCAGCAGGCCATCGTCTTCGGGTCGCCGTCTGCCAAGGGATACGAGGCCCGCTTCACCAAGCCCTTCGGGGAGAAGCTCCACATCCCCGAGCCTTTTGACTGCCCCCTCGACACCACCGGCTTCCAGCCCCCTAAGCCACCGGCAACGTAAGCCCCCAAGCCCCCTCCCGCACCACCCACGTCCGTGTCCGCACCGGTCCGCTCACCACCGCATCCGCCCGGTACCGGAAATCCGCCCCGGACACGGTGACCGTCCGCCCCCGCGCGGACAAGGGCGAAGCCTCCGCCCCCACCGACACCGGCCGCACCTCCACCTCGGCGAACCCCGACGCCCCGGGCGTCACGGAGATCCCCTCCACGGGCTGGTCCAGGTCCACCAGCGTCACCCCGTCCACCTCGACCCGCAGCCGCGCCGGAGCGAGCCGGGTCACACCGGTGAGCGGCTCCCGCGAGGGCCGCACCGGCACCAGCGTCCGTACCAGCGACTGACATGTCCGCAGCCATGACGCGTGCCCGGAACCAGAACCAGAACCGAAGCCGGAGCCGGACGAGGACGACGCCGTCACCGCGTCCTCCTGGTCGACCGGCGGAGCCTCCCGCATCGGAGGAAGCGACGGAATCCGCAAGGCGCCGAGCACCACCCCGTCGCTGTCGTCCACCAGAAGATCCATCCGCCGTACGACCCCGTCGAGCACCGCCCGCGCGGCCGCCACCGCCCCCGTAGGCACCCCCAGCGCCCCCGCCAGGGACAGCCCACCCCCCACCGGCACCATCGACAGCGCACATCCGGCCAGCTCCCGCTGGCGGTGCAACAGGGACACCGCGCGCATCAGCGCCCGGTCGTCGCCGACGACCACCGGCCGTCGCGAACCCCGCCGGGCCAGTACCCGGGCGAATTCCTCGGGCCCCTCCGGCAGGCACACCTTTGTCGCCGCACCCGCGCTGAGCACGTCTTTCGCGATGCGGACGGACTCCGCGTCGGTGCGCCGGGCGGCCGGATCGATGACGATCAGCAGCTGATCTGAAGTCGCGAAAGTCGCCACCTCGGCCATGCCTCGCTTCCTCGGGTAGCATCTTTGTGCAAGAGCCCCTTGCGCTATTGCGCCAGGGGCTTCGTCTATTCCGGGGCATCCGGTCCGACGGGTTGCGGCCGACGAGGGTCGCTGGCGTACGAGGCACACGCTGTGTCGCGTACGTCTCTGACCTTGGACATGCCCCGCCCGGAAGGGGTGTACGCGCGTGCCCGCACTTGTGCTGCTCGGTGCTCAGTGGGGTGACGAAGGCAAGGGAAAGGCGACGGACCTGCTAGGTGGGTCAGTCGACTATGTGGTGCGCTACCAGGGCGGCAACAACGCCGGCCACACGGTAGTCGTGGGCGATCAGAAGTACGCCCTTCACCTGCTCCCTTCCGGGATCCTCACACCGGAGTGCACTCCGGTCATCGGCAACGGTGTCGTCGTCGACCCGTCGGTCCTGTTCTCCGAGCTGAACGGGCTGAACGAGCGCGGCGTCGACACGTCCAAGCTCCTGATCAGCGGCAACGCTCACATCATCACGCCTTACAACGTGACGGTGGACAAGGTGACCGAACGCTTCCTCGGAACGCGGAAGATCGGCACCACCGGCCGCGGTATCGGCCCGACCTACGCGGACAAGATCAACCGCGTCGGTATCCGGGTCCAGGACCTCTACGACGAGTCGATCCTGACCCAGAAGGTCGAGGCGGCCCTCGACGTCAAGAACCAGATGCTCACCAAGCTCTACAACCGCCGCGCGATCGCCATCGAGCAGGTGGTGGAGGAGCTGCTGTCCTACGCGGACCGCCTCAAGCCGTACGTCGCCGACACGGTCCTCCTCCTCAACAAGGCGCTGGACGACGACAAGGTGGTCCTCTTCGAGGGCGGCCAGGGCACCCTCCTGGACATCGACCACGGCACGTATCCCTTCGTGACGTCGTCGAACCCGACCGCGGGCGGTGCCTGCACCGGCTCCGGTGTCGGCCCGACGAAGATCAGCCGGGTCATCGGCATCCTGAAGGCCTACACGACCCGTGTCGGCTCGGGCCCGTTCCCCACGGAACTCTTCGACGCGGACGGCGACGCGCTGCGCCGCATCGGCGGCGAGCGGGGCGTCACCACCGGCCGTGACCGGCGCTGCGGCTGGTTCGACGCGGTCATCGCCCGCTACGCGACCCGCGTGAACGGCCTGACCGACTTCTTCCTCACCAAGCTCGACGTCCTCACCGGCTGGGAGGAGATCCCGGTCTGCGTGGCGTACGAGATCGACGGCAAGCGCGTCGAGGAACTCCCGTACTCGCAGAGCGACTTCCACCACGCGAAGCCGATCTACGAGACCCTGCCCGGCTGGAGCGAGGACATCACGAAGGCCAAGACCTTCGCGGACCTCCCCAAGAACGCGCAGGCGTACGTGAAGGCGCTGGAGGAGATGTCCGGCGCACCGATCTCCGCGATCGGTGTCGGTCCGGGCCGCACGGAGACGATCGAGATCAACTCGTTCATCTAGGGCGGCGGTTGGAGTTGCGGTCGGAGCGGCTGCCGTAGCCGCGGTCGATTGAGGTACTTGGGCCGGTCTTGGGAAACCTTGACCGGCCCTTGGGCTGTCCGTGGTTACGCCGGTAACAGGTGGAGGCCAGCATCTACGCGGGTAGCCCGCCGCGCCCCGCTCGCCACACCCGCTCTCTGCGCCCTTCCAGGAGTCCTGAATGCCCGTCAATCCCATGAATCGCCGTGAGTTCGTGCAGAAGACCGCCGTCACCGGCGCTGTCGCGGCCGTAGCGGGAACGGCGGCGGTGACCCCGGCCGAGGCCGCCGACCGTCACCCCAAGCCCCATCCCAAGCCGAAGCCGAAGACCTGGTCGTTCTCCATCCTGGGCACGACCGACCTGCACAGCCACGTCTTCGACTGGGACTACTACCTGGACAAGGCCTACTCCGACGCCAAGGGCAACTCCGTCGGCGTCGCCCGCGTCGCCACCCTCATCAAGCAGCAGCGCAAGGCGAAGGGCGAGGGGCACGTCCTCCTCGTCGACGCCGGTGACATCATCCAGGGCACCTCGCTGGGCTACTACTTCGCGCGCGTGGACCCCATCACGAGCGGTTCCAAGCACCCGATGGCCACCGCCATGAACCACATGCGCTACGACGCCGCCGCCCTCGGCAACCACGAGTTCAACTACGGCATCGACACCCTGCGCAAGTTTGAGCAGCAGTGTCACTTCCCGCTGCTCGGCGCCAACGCGCTGGACGCGAAGACCCTGCGCCCCGCCTTCGCCCCGTACACCGTGAAGAAGATCCGCGTCCCCGGCGCCCCCGACATCAAGGTCGGCATCCTCGGCCTCACCAACCCGGGCATCGCCCTGTGGGACAAGGACAACGTCAGCGGCAAGATGGTCTTCCCGGGCCTGGTCGAGCAGGCCAAGAAGTACGTCCCGCGCCTGCGCGCGCTCGGCTGCGACGTCGTCTTCCTCACCGACCACTCGGGCCTGGACGGCAGTTCGTCCTACGGCGACGAGCTCCCGTACGTCGAGAACGCCTCCAACCTCGTCGCCGAGCAGGTCCCCGGCATCGACGCGATCCTCGTGGGCCACACCCACGTCGAGGTCCCGTCGTACACGGTGAAGAACGAGGAGACCGGCGACGACGTCCTCCTCTCCGAGCCGTACTGCTGGGGCTACCGCCTGAGCGTCTTCGACTTCGAGCTCGAACTCGTCCGCGGCCAGTGGAAGATCACCAGCAAGACGGCCCAGACCCTCAACCCCAACACGGTGGACGAGGACCCGGAGATCAAGAAACTCCTGGAAGCCGACCACGAGTTGGTCGTGAAGTACGTCAACACGTCCGTCGGCACCTGCACCGAGGACCTCTCGGCGGCGGAGTCCTGCTGGAAGGACGTGCCGATCATGGACTTCATCCAGCAGGTGCAGATGGACTCGGTGAAGGCGGGCCTCTCGACGGCCGACGCGGCCCTCCCGCTGATCTCGGTCGCGGCCCCCTTCAGCCGCACGGCCGACATCCCCAAGGGTTCGGTCACGATCAAGGACATCGCCGGTCTCTACATCTACGACAACACCCTCTACGGCAAGAAGCTCACGGGCGCCCAGCTCAAGGACTACCTGGAGTACGCGGCGAAGTACTACCACCAGGTGCCGGCGGGCACGAAGGTCGACACCGCGACCCTGACGAACGCCAACAGCTTCTGGGACTACATGTACGACGTCGCGGCGGGCGTCTCCTACGACATCGACATCGCCCAGGCCGAGGGTTCGCGGATCAAGAACCTCACCTACAACGGCACGGCGGTCACGGACGACCAGGTCTTCGTCGTCGCGGTCAACAACTACCGCGCGAACGGCGGCTCCGGCTACCCGCACATCGCGTCGGCGGAGACCGTCTACAGCGCGACCGACCAGGTCCGCGACCTGATGATCGCCTACGTCACGGCGAAGGGCGCGCTGGACCCGGCGGACTTCGCGGCGGTCAACTGGAAGCTGACGCAGGCGGGGACGGCGGTCTTCTAGGCTGCCGATTCCTGTGAGTTGCTGTGAATGATCAACTTCGCGGCCTCTTCACACCGGACATTCATTAGGTTCCGTCCACGTCCTGTCGAAGACGGTTTTCCCTGGCGGCGCTCCTGTTTCTGGAGGGAGCGCTCGCCGTGTTCGTCTCCGTGGGCCTCTACGGCGACGGGTCGGCTGTGGTTCTACGGCTGTTCTTCGGCGCCGCGGCCGGGACGCTGATGCTGATCGCCGGGGGGACGAGCCTGTGCTGAAGCCACTGGGTGAGGAACTGGTCGGACTCTGGGCCGAGTCGCTCCTCACCGCGACGTCCGCCGCGTGGTGGACCTACCTGCTGTGGGCCCACCGCGACGCCCTGTACGCCGACCCTGCCCCGGTGGCACTGCTCCTCACGGTCGTGCTGTCACTGCCGGTGACGTGGACCCTGTGGCTTCGAGTGGTCCGACTGCACGGTGCGAACCTGGCGCTGGTCGCGGTACGCGGCATCGCGGTGCTGACGTTGTCCCTCTGGCTCTTCCAGGACCTGTAGATCACTGACCCGCGGGTCAGCCGGGTCAGTCGGGGCAGGTGAGCGGCAGGCCGAGGCAGGCGTGCAGTGCTTGGCTCAACCGCCCGTCGACAGCCGCACGTTCAGCTGCGGTGTCGGGTGACTCCTCCGGCGGGATGAGTGCGTACGGCATTGCCGTGGTGAGCACGGCGAGCGTGGCCGTGTCCTGCTCGGTGCCGCTGGGCAGATGTGCGGTCACATGCTCGGTCAGCCAGTGCTGGGCCGTCCGGTGCCACAGGGTGTCCGGACGGAGGACGGCGGCGTACGTCAACGCCGGTTCGGTCCGCGCCATCGCCGCGACGACCGGATGCTCCCGCAGCAGCCGGGCCGCCCGCACCACCCTGCGCACTCCAAGACACCGCGGTGGCGGCAACGGGCCGGGTACTTCCCGGGCCAGGTGCAGCAGACGTTTCAGTTCCTGCATCGTGGCATCGCGGAGGAGTGCGTCGGGAGAGGCCCAATTCCGGTAGAAGAACGGACGGTTGGTGCCGGCCAGCTGTGCGATGTGGGTGATGCCCGTGCGCCGGGGCCCCCGCGCGGCCAGCGCGTCCAGAGTCGCGCGGTACACGGTGGCCATTCCGGGCGGTTCCTGCACCCGCTGTGAGCTGTTCATGTGAGCAGCTTGGCGCGGGGGGAGGTAGGTGTCTTGGAAAAGTGTGTCAGTTTCCCCGAAAGTGTCACACTTTTTCGGGGGAGGGGTGGGGGGAGGCGAGGAAGGTGCACCAGGCCGCATCGGAGACGGTGACGATCCCGCCGCCCGGATTCTTGGAGTCGCGGATGTGGATGGTATGGGGGCAGGCGGCGATCTCGACGCAGTTCCCGCCGCCGCCGTCGCTGTACGAGGACTTGCGCCAGTCGTAGGCGACTTCGACGCAGTTCCCGCCACCGCTGTCGCTGTAGCTGGACTTGAACCACCGCAGGGCGCGGGTGCCGCTCATCTCTCTTCTCCTGCCAACCGCTCGATGAGGCTCAGGGAGTCGTCGGGGCTCAGAGCCTGTGCGCGGATCTTCGCATAGCGGTGCGTCAGTTGGGACACTTCCGGCGGATCGCTGACCAGGATGCCCTGGTCCTCGATCTCCATGTAGACGACGTGCTCGTGGTCCTTGGTCACCACGAGCTTCATGGCGCCACGGTCGCCCGCGTACGTTCCGCGCAGTCCGCGATCCAGCGGCAGCACCTGAACACACACATTGTCCCGTTGCGCGTCTTCAGCGAGCGAGCGCAACTGCTCCCGCTGCACGTCCCAGCTGCCGAACGGCCGCCTCAGTACGCCCTCTTCGACGATCAGCTCGATCATCGGGGCCGGGTCCCGGTCGAAGAGTTTCCTGCGGGCCAGCCGCGCCTCGACGAGTTCCTCCCGCTTCTGCTCGGACACTGGCGGATAGCCGCCGCCGATCAACGCCCGCGCGTAGGCCTCGGTCTGGAACAGGCCGTCGACGACCAGCGTCTCGTACGACGAGATCGTGATGGCCCCCGCCTCGATCTCCGCGAACCCACGGAACCGGACCGGGTACTTCTCCAGCAGCATCCACTTGCGTGCCTTGTCGAAGACCCCGAGCCCGGCCCCGACCGTCTCCTCCAGCTTGACGAGCATGTCATCGCTGGCGGGCTGCGCGCAGGTCTCCATCGCGCTGATCGCCGACCCGGTGTAACCGATCGTCTTGCCCAACTCGGTCTGCGTGAGCCCCTGTTGCTCACGCAGCGCTTTCGCCAGGGCGGCGACGACATGCGCCGCACCGCCCGCCTCCGACTTGTTCTCCGTCCGCGCCATCGCGGTCACCCCCGGACTCAACCGAACTCAACCGGTCACCAACACTCCGCGCCCGTGTCCAACCGTCGCGGACAGTCGACGCAGAGTTATGGAAGACGCTAGCCGGACCCGCCGAAACTATCCGCATGGATACGCAAAGTGACCTGAAATGGATCCCCGCAACCGGCATCCAACTCCGCAAGGCGGGAGTCCAGTTCGACGCGGTACGGGTGGACGGCGACGAGGGCAGAGACCTCGCGGACAGGCTCGCGCGCATGACAGGAGGGGCGCCGGGTCCAGTCGTAGAAGAGGCGGCGGGCAACAGGGCCGTCTACTTCCTGGTCCCGGTCGGCAGCACGTCCCACCGCCCCTGGCCACCCGGAGTAACCCGCCTCACCGCCGGCCCGAACCACATGTCGTACATCCCGGTACCGGCCCTCAATGGCCAGACCTGGCCCCTGAGTTGGCGCTACCGCCCGACGGCCCCGGACCACTTCGTCCACACGCTGTTGCTACGGACCGCCCTGCAGCCCCAGGACTGACGAGCATCCCGGACTCCCGACCGCGCCCCCGTGTGGACGGGCCTACCCAACCGAAGGGTGTGCGATGACCGCATTGCTCGACAGTGCCGATACGGTATACCGGCAGTATACTTTCGTTATGGCTGACACCACTGTCAAGGTCGCCCCCGCTGTCCGTGACCGCCTCATGGTGCTGGCGCGTGAGCGTGGGATGACCATGCGCGATCTCATCGCCGAGCTGGCGGGGGCCACGCCCACGCAGGAGGAGCTGCGGAAGCGGTACGAGGAGACCAAGGCGTACTGCGAGACGCACTTCGGGGTGACGCTCACCGACGAGGATCATGACCGGGCGGAGAAGGTCTGGCAGGACCTTGAGGCCGGCCGGCCCGTGGGCAGTCTGTGAGCGGGGCGAAGGCCGGGTCGACCGGCGTCGTCTTCGACGAGTCAGCCCTGCTGGCGCTCGGTTCGGGGAACTCGCTCGCCTCGCAGTTCGTCGCGAACACCGAGCACGGGCCCACCCGGCACGTCTACGTTCCCGCGCTGTGCCTGGCCGCCGCCGACGGTATGCGGAAGGGGCTCGCCGAGCGCATCGGGTCTCTGCCCGCCGTGGAGATCGTCGAGTTGGACTTCTCGGGGGCGTCCACCGTAGGTGCGCTGCTGCGTGACGGGGTGGAGTGGCGGCTCGGTCATGCGGTCCATCTGTCCCGGCCGACTGTCGACTGGCCCGACGGGCGGCATGTCGTGACCGTCGACCCTGACGCGTACGCGGACATGCCTCTCGTGCGGACGATCCGGTTGCCGTACCAGCGGTGAACGGAAAGGGGGCGCCCTCACCGGGCCGCCCCCTTTGTCCAGGCATATCCTGAATGTGTCCACCCCGCGCACGCCGACCAGGAGAAGGTGACTGCGATGCGCATGATGCTGAAAGCGTCCATGGACACGGAGAAGGGGAACGAGGCCATCCGCAACGGGACTCTCGGGAAGCTCATGGAGGAGTCCCTGGAGCAGATCAAGCCCGAGGCCGCCTACTTCACCGCGGACGGCGGGAAGCGGACCGCCTACCTGTTCTTCGATCTGGAGGACCCCTCCGACATTCCGTCGATCAGCGAGCCGTTCTTCCTGAACCTGGGTGCGGAGTTGACGTACACCCCGGTGATGAACCCGGAGGAAGTCGCGCAGGGGCTCTCCAAGATTCGCTAGGCGCTCACTCCTGCGGTGTCCCCTGGATCTTGGCGAGGGTCAGGACGCCGCCGCCGATGCCCCAGCCCGCGTCGGCGACTTCCTCCACCAGGACGAGCGTGGTGGCGCGGGCGCCGTCGCCGAAGATCTCGGCGTACAAGTCCGTCGTACGCGTGATGATCTGCTCCTTCTGCTCCGTGGTGAGGGCGCCGGCAGGGACCTTGAAGTTCGCGAAAGGCATGGTGTTCTCATTTCTCGTGCTGGTGGGACCGTGTGGGTATGAGGCAACCCTGCGTCCGCGGCGCCCGCCCGGCCAGGGCTGAGCCCACCCAGGGGTTGGCGGCCCCTGGCTCGGACCCCGTGGAGAGGAGACGATGAGTGGGTGAACCTTCCCGAACTCGCGGCGTTCCTCAAGTCCCGGCGTGACCGGGTCCGGCCGGCCGATGTCGGGCTGCCTGTCGGGCCCCGGCGCCGGGTGCCCGGTCTGCGGCGCGAGGAGGTCGCGCAGCTGGCGGGGCTGTCCGCCGACTACTACACCGAGCTGGAGCGGGGGCGTGGCGCTCAGCCATCCGCCCAGACCCTGGCCGCCCTCGCCCGCGCGCTGCGGCTCGGCGGTGACCAGCGCGACCACCTGTTCCACCTCGCCGACCGGCCGCTGCCCGAGTCGGCGCGGGGCACGGGCGCGCGGCACGTACAGCCCGCCCTGCTCGGGCTGTTGGACCGGCTGGCCACCACCCCGGCCCAGGTCATCACCGACCTGCACGAGACCCTCGTACAGAACGAGTTGGCGGTGGCGCTGCTCGGCAGGGCGCCGGAGCCGCGCGGCCCGGCCACCGGGTTCGCGTACCGGTGGTTCACCGATCCGGACTCCCGTGCGGTCTACCCGCCCGAGGATCATCCGCACCACTCACGCGTCTTCGTCGCCGACCTGCACGCGGTGGCCGCCCGCCGGAGCCGTGACAGCGAGGTCGCCGGGATGACCGCCGCGCTGCGGCAACGCAGCGCGGAGTTCGCCACCCTCTGGGACACCCACGACGTGGGTCTGCGCCGCACCGATCACAAGCGGATCGTGCACCCCGCGCTGGGCGTCATCGAGCTGGACTGCCACAGCCTGTTCAGCGAGGACGGCCGTCAGCGCCTCCTGTGGTTCACCGCCCCGCCCGGCACCGAGGGCGCCGCCCAGCTCGAACTGCTCGGCGTCATCGGTACGCAGGACATGGCGGCGGCGGCCGAGGACAACTCCCGCACCGCCGACCGAAACCGCTAGCTGAACACGATCATCGAGCCCTGGGCCAGGCTCCGCGTCGCCGCCGCGTGCAGGCCCAGCCAGACGTGGCGTTCTCGCGCGAACGGGCTGGGGTCGTACGGCGCCGCTACGGCCGGTTCCTCCAACTCCGTGGGAGCGGAGGGGGCTTGGGGTGCCGCCGGTGGGTTCGTCGGGTCGATGCCGATCGTCGGGGCGACGAACTCCAGCTCGCGGAGGAGGGTTTGGGAGGAGCCCAATGGGCCGCCGCCTGCGAGGAGTTCGTCGTTCGCGAGGGGGTGCGGGAAGTCGACCGGGACGTAGGCGCCCGCGTGGTCGTAGTGCCAGACCAGGTGGGACTGCTGGGCCGTCGTCTCGAACATCTCCAGGAGTTGTTCGTAGTCGCCGCCCAGTTCGTCGACCGGCGTCACCGGGAGACCGCAGACCTGGAGGAGGTAGGCCCGGCGCAGGAAGTGCAGCGCGTCGTAGTCGAAGCCCGCGACCGGGGCGACCTCGCCGGACAGGCCCGGCATGTACTGGTACACCGGCACCGGAGGCAGTCCTGCCTCGGCCAGCAGCGAGTTGTAGAGCGCGAGCTCCTCGGCGAACGGATTGTCGGGGGTGTGGCACAACACGTCGACGAGCGGGACCAGCCACAGGTCACAGGCCAAAAGGGGCTCCTCGGTTACTCGCTGCGCAGCGTGGTGTTCGCATGGTGGTCAGGCAAGAGTAGGGGGAAGAGTAGTCGGTGCGGCCCGGGTCAGCTCCCCTCGTGCAGGTCCCATACCCACACGCCGTCCACCCACTTACCGGGTCGGCCCACCAGCTTTTCCACAGCGGTGCGGAGCTTGTCGTCGTTGGGCTGTGGAGCGACCACCAGGGCGCCCGCGTGCCAGAACGCGAAGTCGGTCCTGGCCTGTGCCTGCCAGTTCTTGCCGATGGTGGGGATGACGCCGGTGTAGCGCACGTCACGCAGCATGTTGGAAGTGAAGCGGGGCGAGGCGCCGTAGATGCCGATGCGGTCGTCGCCGTAGGGGCCGTTGAAGTAGCCGCCCGGCATCTTGAAGCCGAGGCCGGAGGCTGTTTGCCAGTGCAGGGGCTCCGCGGCGCCGGGGTCGGCGAGCGGGACCGGGACGATGGATTCGCCGGCGCGGACGTACGACTTGTAGGTGCCGTCCGTGAAGAAGGCCGGTACCGCCGCCCGGTCAACTGCCTTCAGGGGCGCGGGGATGATCGGGATCAGGGCCATGCACACGGCCAGCAGGCCCACGTACTGCGTGCCGATCTGTCGCGTCGCCGCCAGCTTCTCCACCGCGATCGCCAGCATCATGCCCAGCGCCGGTGCGCAGATCATCGCCACCCGGCCCTCGATCACCGACTCGAAGAGCGGCTTGTGGGCGAGCAGGGCCCACGGGCCCGGGTAGATCGTGTCCGTGAGGGGGATGCGGATTTTGGGGCCCATGGAGAGGATCGCCGCCGCGATCGCCGTGAAGGCGAGTGCCTTGACGAGGGCGTGCTCCCACAGGCGTACGACGATCGCGAAGGCGAGGAGGACGAGCGGCCAGCCGTAGAAGGCGTTCTGCTCGGTGGGGTTGAGGGAGAGGGAGTTCGCGCGGACCTCGTTGCCCGCGATCAGGGAGCGTTCGGCGAAGGAGAGGAGGGCCAGTGGGCTGTTGCCGGCGTTGTCTCCGTGTAGGACGCTCTTGTAGCTCTGCGGCCCTACGAACTGATACCAGAGGGGGATCAGGATGATCGGGGCGCAGACCGCCGCCGCGATGCCCAGGCCCTTGAGGAGCGGGCGCCAGGACGCCCGTACGACCTCCCTGTTGAGGACTCCGTAGGACGCGGCGAACAGGACCATGCCGATCGACGCCAGGAGCAGCGGCTCCTCGCCGAGGAAGATCTGGTAGGCCGCCATCACGCCGAGGACGATGCCGTCGCGGAGCACTCGCGTGCCCGCGCACAGGCGCAGGGCGCGGTCGATGATCAGCGGGATCATGAAGAGGATGACGAAGTTCGGGTGCGCGTTGGCGTGGCTGACCATCGGCGGGGCGAAGGCCGCGAGCGAGGCGCCGACGAAGGCCGCGGCCCGTTGCCGTACGACGCGCTTCACGATCAGCCAGTACCAGGCGGCGGCCGTGGCCGCGAGGCCGAGCGCCATGCAGACGCTGAGCGAGACCGCGGGGCCGGCCAGCAGGGTCAGCGGCGCGAAGGGGACCGACAGGCCCAGCATGACCGTGTTGGCCATGAGGTTCACGCCGTCGGGGAAGCCCTGGAGGTTGGAGAAGAACGGGTTGTGGAAGTGGGCGACGTTGTCGGCCGTGACCGCGAAGAACCACTCCCACTGGTTCTGGTCCTGGAGCGAGTCGGCCAGGTAGCGGTGGTTCGGGTCGAAGAGGCGGCCCGAGTAGAGGCCGACCGACATGAGGAGGAAGAGGACGACGACCAGGATGTCGACCGGGCGCAGGGAGCGGGCGCGGAGGCGGGCGAGTTCGGTGAGGACCCGGGCGTAGTCCAGGGGTCGTACCTTCGAGCCGGACTGGTGGGCCCAGCGCACCGGGACCTCGGTGACCTCCCAGTCCGCGCGGCGGAAGTGCTGGAGGACCTCTACGTCGATGCCCCAGCCGTTGATACGGGAGGCGGCGAAGGCCTCGCGGGCGCGGTCGCCCTCGAAGAGCTTGAAGCCGCACTGGGTGTCGCGTATGCCGGGCACCGCGGCCTGGCGTATGAGCAAGTTGCCCGCGCGGCCCAGGAGTTCGCGGACCGGGTGCTGGTGGCTCTCTATCGTTGCGCCCGGCGCGGCACGGGAGCCGATCGCCGCCGCACGGCCCTCGCTCAGCTCCTTGTCGAGCTTCTCCAACTCCTCGATGGGCGCGGCCAGATCGGCGTCGGTGACCAGCACGCGGTGCCCGCGCGAGGCGGCGACGCCGAGGCGCAGGGCGTGGCCCTTGCCACGGTTGCGGGGGCTGGTGACCAACTGCACGCGCGGATCGGCGCGGGAGGTGACGACCTCGCGGGTCCCGTCGTCGGAGCCGTCGTCGGCGACGATGATCTCCCAGTCGCCGAAGCGGCCCTCGTTGTCGCCCAGGTATGTGGTGATCGCGTCGAGCGTGGGCCCGAGCCGCCGCTCCTCGTTGTAGGCGGGCACGACGACACTGAGGTCCACGGCGACACTGGGGTCCACGGAGGAACTGGGGTCCACGGAGGAACTGGTGGGGTCCACGGAGGCACTGTCCACGGCCGGAGCGGCCCTTTCCGGTCCGGTCACCGGGCGGCCAGCCGCTCGATGAGGTCGAGGGAGTGCGTGTTGTACGCCAGGACGATCGAGCGCGCGGCCAGGGTGTCGCGCCGCGCCAAGGCGTCGACCAGTTCGGTGTGTTCGGACCACAGGCGGCCGCGCAGATCGCTCAGTCGGCGCAGATGCTGCACCGTGCACACCCAGGACTGCACGCGCAGCCGGTGCAGGAAGTCGCCGAGGTAGGGGTTGCCGAACATGGCGCTCAACTCGCGCCAGTAGCGCAGGTCGTAGCCGATCAGGATGGTGAGGTCACCGGCGTCGGCGGCGCGCTGCGCCTCCTCGCCGCGGCGGCGGACACCGGCGAGCGCGGCGACCGTACGGGGGTCCTCGGTGCGGTCGAAGACGGGGTGGCCCTCCATGAGGGCCATGAACATGCCCTCGGTGACCAGGGCGCGGGCCTCGATCATCCCGCGGTGGTCGGTCACCGAGTACTCGTGGACGCGGAAGCCGCGGTGCTGGTCGGCTTCCAGGAGGCCCTGCGCGGAGAGATCGACGAGTGCTTCCCTGACCGGGGTGGCGGAGACGCCGTACTGCTCGGCGATCTCCTTCACCGTGAACTCCTGGCCGGGTTGGAGCCGGCCTGCCAGGACCTCGTCGCGAAGCGCGTCGGCGATCTGCTGCCGCAGGGTGCTGCGGGTCACGGCGCCGCTGCCGCTGCTTCCTCCGGGCATCGTCGGAGCGTCTCCCTCATCGCGTTCGATGGCGTACTCGTATATGTCTACGAGCACGCCACCTTACGCGTTCGGGTTCCCGCCCTGCCCGAATGCGGGCACCATATGAACGGACCCGCCCATTCCGGGCGTTAAGAGGTGTATTCGGTGGCGTTTCCGTGGCGTTTTCGGTGGCGTATCAGACGGTGAATTCGTCCGCCACGGAAAGCGCCGCGTCCAGCGCCGCGAGCCCCTCCTTCAGTTCGGCCTCGGTCACGTTGAGCGGCGGGACGACGTGCGTGCGGTTCATGTTGATGAACGGCCACAGTCCCTGCTGCTTGGCGGCGCCCCCGAAGGCGGCCATCGCCGCGTTCGCCTCACCGGCCGCGTTGTACGGCACCAGCGGCTCGCGCGTCTCCCGGTCCTTCACCAGCTCCAGCGCCCAGAACATCCCGACGCCCCGCACCTCGCCGATGCTCGGGTGCCGCTCGGCCAGCGCCCGCAGCGCGGGCTCGACGACCGTCGTACCGAGGGACTTCGCGTTCTCCACGACCCCTTCCTCGGCCATGACGTTGATCGTCGCGACGGCCGCGGCACAGGCCAACGGGTGCCCGGAGTACGTCAGTCCGCCCGGGTAGGGGCGCTTGCCGAAGGTGTCCGCGATCGCGCCGGAGATGGCGACCCCGCCGAGCGGCACATAGCCGGAGTTCACGCCCTTGGCGAAGGTCATCAGGTCCGGTACGACGTCGAACAGATCGGCCGCGAACCACTCACCGGTCCGCCCGAACCCGGCCATCACCTCGTCCAGGACGAAGACGATCCCGTACTTGTCGCAGATCTCCCGGACCCCGGCGAGATAGCCCGGCGGCGGCACCATGATCCCGGCGGTGCCCGGAACGGTCTCCAGGACGATCGCGGCGATCGTCGCCGGGCCCTCGAAGGCGATCGTCGTCTCCAGGTGCTCCAGCGCGCGCTCGCACTCCTGCGCCTCGGTCTCGGCGTAGAAACGGGACCGGTACAGGAAGGGCGCCCAGAAGTGCACGACCCCGGCGGCGGCACCGTCACTGGCCCAACGCCTCGGGTCACCGGTGAGGTTGATCGCCTGCTGCGTACCGCCGTGGTACGAGCGGTACGCCGACATCACCTTCGGCCGCCCGGTGTGCAGCCGGGCCATCCGCGTCGCGTGCTCGATCGCGTCCGCGCCGCCGTTGGTGAAGAAGATCTTGTCCAGGTCGCCGGGGGTGCGCTCGGCGATCAGCCGGGCCGCCTCCGAGCGGGCCTCGATCGCGAAGGCGGGCGCGAAGGTCGTCATCGTCGCGGCCTGCTCCTGGATCGCGGCGACGACCTTCGGGTGCTGGTAGCCGATGTTCGTGTAGACGAGCCCGCTGGTGAAGTCCAGGTAGCGCTTGCCGTCGTAATCCCAGAAGTACGACCCCTCCGCGCCGGCCACGGCGAGCGGGTCGATGAGCTCCTGCGCGGACCAGGAGTGGAACACGTGCGCGCGGTCCGCGGCCTTCACGGCGGCGCCGGCCTGGGGGTTGGGCTGAGGGGTCATGCGGGTGAGCGTAAATGTCCGCGATGCGGAAACGGAATCGGCGTCCTGTCTGTGGTCGGGGGGTTTCCGCGACAGGTTGTCGGGGGTGGGGGCGGGATCCGGTGTGGGGCGGGGGCGGGATCCGGTGTGGGGCGGGGCCGGGCTTCCGTCGGCCGGGCCGGTCTCCCGTTACGGAACCGTAGACACCGCACCGGCCAATCCCGCCCTGTCCCCGCACTATTCTCGGTCTGTCGTGGAGCACGGGGGTGCGACCGGGGCGTGACCGGGGCGTGACCGGGGCGTGACCGGGGAATTCAGGGGAGGCGGCGCGGTCGTGGAGAAACTGGGGGCGGGCGATCCGCAGCGGATCGGGGCGTACCGGCTGTTGGCCCGGCTGGGCGCCGGTGGCATGGGGCACGTATATCTGGCCCGCTCCGACCGGGGGCGCACGGTCGCAGTGAAGCTGGTGCGGGAGGACCTCGCCGCGCAGGAGGAGTTCCGGGCGCGGTTCCGGCAGGAGGTGCTGGCCGCGCGCCGGGTCGGGGGCCATTGGACGGCGCCCGTGCTGGACGCGGACACCGAGGCCGAGGTGCCGTGGGTGGCCACCGGGTATGTCGCCGGGCCGAGCCTGCACCAGGTCGTCGGGCGCGATCACGGGGCACTGCCCGAGCGCTCGGTACGGATCCTCGCGGCCGGTCTCGCGCACGCGCTCCAGGACATCCACGCGGCCGGCATCGTCCACCGCGACCTCAAGCCGTCCAACGTGCTGGTGACCATCGACGGCCCCCGTGTCATCGACTTCGGCATAGCGCGGGCCCTGGAGACCCAGGCCGGTGACGGGCTCACCCGGACCGGTTCGCTGGTCGGCTCGCCCGGTTTCATGGCGCCGGAACAGGTACGGGGCGATCGCGTCACCCCGGCGAGCGACGTCTTCTGCCTCGGCTCCGTCCTCGCCTACGCCGCGACCGGCACCCTTCCCTTCGGCAGCTCCAGTAGCGGCGTCCACGCCCTGATGTTCCGCATCGCCCAGGAGGAACCCGATCTGTCGGGCGTCCCCGAGGGCATCGCCGACCTCGTCCGGGACTGCCTCCGCAAGGACCCGGCGACCCGCCCCACCCTCCACCGCATCCTCGACCGCACGGGCGCGGAGGACACCGTCTCCGGCGGCCGCTCCCGCGACCCGTGGCTGCCGGGCACGCTGGTCGCCCAACTCGGCCGCCACGCGGTGCAGTTGCTGGACACGGAGGACCCGGAGACGGCGGAGCTGCCGAGGATCGATCCGGGGAGCGTGGAGCCCGAGCGGGCGGATGCGGAGCGCGTGGAGCCTGAGCGGGCGGAGGCGGAGCGCGTGCAGCTTGAGCGGGCGGAAGGGGAACGGGTGGAGCTTGAACGGGCGGAAGCGGAACGGGTGGATCTGGAGAAGGCCGCGCCTGTTTCGGCTGCCGCTCCTGCTCCCGCTCCCGGTGCCGCCTCCGCCCCTGTTCCCCCTCTCCCTTCCACTCCGCCTCCCGCCCCTGTTTCCGCCCCCACTCCCACCGCCGTGGAGAAGCCGGACCTCCTCCACATCCCGCCCGCCACCGTCTCCGAGGCCTCCCCCGAGCACGCCCCGGCCTCCGACGACTCCTCCCCGGCGCCGCCCGCGCCGACGACGCCCGACGACCGCT
The DNA here is from genome assembly GCF_045162825.1 of Streptomyces prunicolor. Taxonomy (NCBI): domain Bacteria; kingdom Bacillati; phylum Actinomycetota; class Actinomycetes; order Kitasatosporales; family Streptomycetaceae; genus Streptomyces; species Streptomyces prunicolor. The sequence goes on from NZ_CP108676.1 coordinate 5,917,310, forward strand.
TCCCGGCGGAGGTCGAGGTGCCGGCCGGAGCGCCCCGTACACCGACCCGGCAGCCCCCGCAGCCCCCGCACCCGGCCTACGGCTACCCGCAACAGCACCCCCAGCCCTCCACCGCCTACGGCCCCCCGCCACCACCGCCCGACACCTATCCCCAGCCCCCGGCCCGCCAACTCGTCGGCTGGGGCGGGCAGGTGCCGTACAACCCCTACCCCCACAACGGCGGCCTCGGCGCCACCCCGCCCTACGGCCCGGGGCCGGTCGGGGCGGCCCCGCTGTACGGGGAACCCCAGCCGCCGCGCCGGAACGGCAGGTCGACCGCGCTGCTCGTCGTGGTCGCGCTCGTCGTCGCGCTGGGGGCGGGCGGTTCGGTGTACGCGCTGATGAAGAGCGGCGGTAACGGCAGCCGTACGGCGGCCGGTCCGGGCGGTCACGCCACCAGCGCCGCGCCCACGACCCCGGGGCCGACCACGACCAGCGGGAAACCGTCGCCCTCCGCCTCGCCCTCGGCCACACCGACCGGCGCCGGCGCCGTACCCAGCGGATACCTCGGCACCTGGAACGCGTCCATCGACAACGACACGGGCCACAACACCCGCCAACTCACCATCCGGCAGGGGAAGGTGGGGGATCCCGTGCTGACCCTGGTGGCGGACGGCCCGAACTACCACTGCGAGTTCAGCGCCGACCTGACCCAAGAACCGGGCGGGGAGAGCCCGTTGGCGATCGGTGCCTCCGCCGTCACCGCCGGGAAGCCGCTGTCGTCCTGCAACCCGGGCTCCGCCACCGAGATCACCCTGCTGTCGGACACCACGCTGGAGCGCGTGAGCACCAGCAACGGGGAGAAGCTGACGTACACGAAGGCGGGCTGAACGGTGGGCTGGACGTCGGGCTGAATGGTGGGCTGGACGTCGGGCTGAATGGTGGGCTGGACGTCAGGCTGGACGTCGGGCTGAACATCGGGCCGGAGCCCACCTCACCGAGGCTCGGGTGGCCGCTGCCTCGGCATGTTCGGGCGGCTGCCCCCGCCCCCCGGCCCACCCGGCCCCGGCGGCTGCGGGAACCTGCCCTGGACGACGGTTCCCTCCTGCCGGCTGCCGGGGACCACCGCCGACTGGATGCCCAGCGGCCCCGACCCGGTCCGGAACTCCACCATCCAGTCGGCGGTCTCCACCCGGACCAGTTCCGTCACGTCCTCCGAGAAGCGCCGCAGCACCCCCAGACACCGGTCCGCGGCCTCGCTCGCCGTGCCCTCCGCGGGGCCCAGGAACTCCCGGACGCCCTCCGACGCCCAGTCGAACTGGAGTGCCTGAAGACGCCGCTGCACGGCCTGCGCCGTAGCGACGTCCCGCATCCAGCCGGACGTCATCCCGAAGAACCGGTCCCCGGCCACGCACGCCACCCCCAGCAGCAGCGCCAGATAGCCCCAGGAGGCCAGCCCGCCCGCCACCCCGGCGAGGTCCAGCAGGGGCAGCGCGACCCCCGTCACCGCGCCCAGCGCCGCGCCCGCGCGCAGCACCCGCGCCCCGCGCCGCTTCCACACCCGCTCGGTGAGATACCGGTCCGCCGTCTCCAGAGCCCCGCGCTCCACCCACCGGTAGAGCTCGTCCAGCCGGGCCGTCGGCTCGCCCCAGTCCCCGAGCGGAAACGTCCGCCCGGCCAGATCGCCACCTTCGGGCTGAATCTCCGGCTGACCCACCCGGCACTCCCTTACGTCGTGTGACACCTGATGCTGATGTGCCGGACCCTTCCTACCGCGCCCCTTCCTACCGCCCAATGGGTGGCGAAGGATCTGGTTTCACCTCTTTTCCGCCCGGAAGTGGGTCTTGATCAGGTATAGGACACGATGAAGACTCACTCGAAAGAGTGCCGAAGCGATGACTGCCCGGACCACGTAGGCTCGTGCCGAGCGGGCGGAACCGCGCCCATACAGCCGTATCCATGACTGACAACCGACTGACAGCCGTACGAAACCAGGAGCTGATCGTGATTCCCGGTGGTGGCCAGCCCAATATGCAGCAGCTGCTGCAGCAGGCCCAGAAGATGCAGCAGGACCTGGCGGCCGCGCAGGAGGAACTGGCGCGGACCGAGGTCGACGGACAGGCGGGCGGCGGGCTGGTCAAGGCCACCGTCACCGGCTCCGGCGAGCTGCGCGCGCTGAAGATCGACCCGAAGGCGGTCGACCCCGACGACACCGAGACCCTCGCGGACCTCATCGTCGCGGCGGTCCAGGCGGCCAACGAGAACGCGCAGACCCTCCAGCAGCAGAAGCTCGGCCCGCTCGCGCAGGGACTGGGCGGCGGCAGCGGTATCCCGGGTCTGCCTTTCTAAGACAGGCCGCGGCCAACTACGGTACGTACGTGTCACGCGTACCGCATGACTCCACGGAAGGGCAGGCAGTCCGTTGTACGAAGGCGTGGTCCAGGACCTCATCGACGAGTTGGGGCGACTCCCCGGCGTCGGTCCCAAGAGCGCGCAGCGGATCGCCTTCCACATCCTCCAGGCGGAGCCGACGGACGTACGGCGGCTCGCGCAGTGCCTGATGGAGGTCAAGGCGAAGGTCCGCTTCTGCGCGACCTGCGGAAACGTCGCGCAGGAAGAGCTGTGCGGCATCTGCCGCGACCCGCGCCGCGACCTCACGGTGATCTGCGTGGTCGAGGAGCCGAAGGACGTCGTGGCGGTTGAACGCACCCGCGAGTTCCGGGGCAAGTACCACGTCCTGGGCGGCGCGATCAGCCCGATCGAAGGCGTCGGACCCGACGACCTGCGTATACGAGAACTTCTCGCGCGGTTGGCCGACGGTACGGTCACGGAACTGATCATTGCCACGGACCCGAATCTGGAGGGCGAGGCCACGGCCACGTACCTCGCCCGCATGATCAAGCCCATGGGCCTCAAGGTCACCCGCCTGGCCAGCGGCCTCCCGGTGGGCGGCGACCTGGAATACGCGGACGAGGTGACCCTCGGCCGCGCCTTCGAGGGGAGACGACTCCTAGATGTCTGACGCCACGCTGCATGCCACCGATCCGGACCCGGACGACTTCGCGGTCCAGATCGCGGACCAGATCGAGAGCTTCCTGGTGGCCGTGTTCGAGGTAGCGAAGGGCGAGGACCCGGACTCCGCGGTCCCCTTCCTCCTCCTGGAGGTGTCCCAACTCCTCCTGGCGGGCGGCCGGTTGGGCGCGCACGAGGACATCCTCCCGGACGAGCGCTACGAGCCCGACCTGGGCCCGGAGCCGGACGTGGACGAGATCCGCGAGCGCTTCGCGGTGATGCTGGAGCCGATCGACGTGTACTCGGAGGTCTTCGACCCCTACGAGCCGCGCAAGGCCCCGGTACCGGCCCGTATCTCGGATGACCTCGCGGACGTCATCACCGACCTCCGCCACGGCATGGCCCACTACCGCGCCGGCCGCACCACGGAGGCCATGTGGTGGTGGCAGTTCTCCTACTTCTCCAACTGGGGCTCCACCGCCTCGGCCTCGCTCCGCGCCCTCCAGTCCCTGGTAGCCCACGTCCGCCTCAACCAGCCCCTCCCGGAACTGGACGGCCTGGACACGGACGTGAGCATGGGCGACGAGACGCTGGAGTTCGAGGCGGGGGCTGTGATGGCGGAGGAGATCGCGGGGCCGCTGGGGATTCGGCCGGTGAAGTAGCCGACCGGCGTGGATCGGTGTGACTGAGCACACCAGTTGGCGAGTTGAGCAAACCCATGGGCAACGGTGGTTGCCCATAAGGGCAAGGTCGTTGCGCCAGGGAGCAGCATCCACGCAAGGCGGTTTCACGCTGCGGTTGGGCATGGTGGAGTTCCCGGCAAGCCAAGGAGAGGTCCTCACCGATGCGCTACGACGACAAGGCCCGCACGTCCCCTCAGTCTCCGGCGCGGACGCCACTGAAGCCGGTGCCGTCCCGGACGCCGGCGGCGGCCGGTCTGTCCGGGGACCTGATGGCTTTGCAGCGCAGTATCGGCAATGCCGCCGTGGTGCAGTTGCTGGCTGCTCAGCGAGCCGAGGAGGAGCACCAGCACGGCGAGGGCTGCGGGCACCAGCCGGTACAGCGTTCCGCTGCCGAAGCGGTCCTGCGTTCGGCCGGCCGCCCGCTCGAATCCGCCAAGCGTACGGAGATGGAAGCCCGGCTGGGGGCCGACTTCTCCGAGGTCAAGGTGCACACCGACGCCGTGGCCCAGCGTTCGACCGCCGAACTCGGCGCACGGGCCTGGACCTCGGGTAATCATGTCGTCATAGGCAAGGACGGCGGTGACGATCACACGCTGGCCCATGAACTCACGCACGTGATCCAGCAGCGCTCGGGCCCGGTCGACGGAACTGCCGGAGGCGACGGCCTCAAGGTCAGCGATCCGAGCGACCGCTTCGAGAAAGCAGCCGAGGCCAACGCCGCACGGGCCATGTCGCAACCCGCCCCCGCTGTGCAGCGGGCGATGCCGCAGGAGACAACCAGGTCGTCCGGCACGGAGACATCGGTGCAACGGGCCCGCTACGCGACCTCGAAAACGCAGCGTGACCCGGACAGCGACAACTACGACTCGGATGACGACAACTTCGACACGTTGATCAGCCGGCTGACTCCTCCCACGGACTACTCGACCGTGGCAAGCATGGTTGCGGAGGGATCCGAGCACGGGGTCTACCTCTGGCGCGGCACCAGCCTGGCCACCGCCAACAGCATGGCGAGCAGGGGAAGCGCGGGGGGCAGGACGGCAGACCCGAGTGTCAGTGCGCCGAGCAGCGCGAGCAGCCGATCCCAGGTGGGACACGGCGGCCAGCTGCCGGAGTTCACCACGGGCACAGGGGTGGCCGAAGGCTTCAGCTTCCGGAACGCACTGGTCGTCGTCTATGTCGCCGCGAAGTATCTCTCCAAGGGCAGCTCCAGCGAGGAAGGCTGGATCGCGGATCCCAAGGCGCCGCTCACTGTGGTGGACATCGTCGACCGCACCCGCCAGCAGGGTTCCGGCCGACGCGGCGCGAACGCGTCCTGAATCAGCCGACCGCCCCCTCAAAGCACCGCGAGCAACCGGCCCGCCTCCACGAAAGGGGCCGTGACCGTAGGCTCGCTGTACCAGCGCAGTGGCCAGGTGTTGCCGTCGAGCGCGGGAATCCCGATGTACGTGACGCTGCGCGTCCTCCTGCCGCCGAACTGCTGTGCTCCCAGGGGCCAGTTGTGCCGGCGTACTTCCCCGGGCGCCAGCAGGAAGTACATCCACCGGAACCCCGCGGCCTCGCAGACGACGGGCCCCGCATCCCCGTCGGCGGCCTCGATGAGACGTGTGGCGACCCGTTCCCCCCGTACGCCCTCGATGCGTACGGCGTCGAAGTGGACGCCGGTGAGGCGCAGTTGGTGACCGGACGCGGGGATCCAGTCCGGCCGGTGAATTGAGTCGGTCATGGTCACACGGTGGCGCGCACGAAGCTACGCTCGGTAGTGACTGAGGTGATACACGCAGCGGTGTATCCGTCGGAGGTGGGTGCTGTGTCGGGCCAGTCCAACGCCAATTCCAACTCCCCGCCGCCTGTGGCCTGGCGGTACAGCGGGAACCAGCTGAAACGCTGGCGCACGAAGGCGAACGTCAGCCGTGAGGAACTGGCCGCCGCCTCCCACTACGCGCTGGACACCATCAAGTCGATGGAGCAAGGCGTACGGAGGCCGACGCCACGAGTGCTCGACACGGCTGACGATCTGTGCCACGCGGACGGCATGCTGAGTGCGGCGAAGGACTACCTGAACAAGGAGAAGTTCCCGTCGCGGGCTCAGGACTTCATGGAGCGGGAGAAGGAGGCGATCAGCCACTGGTCGTACGAGACCACGGTCGTCCCGGGGCTGTTGCAGACGCCGGGGTACGCGCGCACGCTGATCGAGAACCGCTGCCCGCCCCTGGACGAGGAGACGGTGGAGGAGCGGATCGAGGGGCGCGTGGAGCGGCAGGCCATCCTCACGGAGCGGAAGCCGCCGGTGGCCCTGAGCTTCGTCCTCTACGAGGCGGTGCTGCGCAGCCCTCAGGTGGACACCGAACAACTGCGCCGTCTGCTGGAGGTGTCCCGGCTGCGGAACGTTACCGTGCAGGTGCTCCCCTTCGAACGGGCCACCAGCGACGCGCTCATGGGACCCATGGTGCTGCTGGAGACCCGCGACCACGAGCGCTTCGCCTATACGGAGGGGCCGTTCGCCAGCGAACTGTCGGCCGATCCGGAGGTTGTCAGCCGGGTGAGCGAGCGGCTTAGCATGATCCGCACGCAGGCTCTCAGCCCTGCTGAGTCGGCCCGTTTCGTCGAACGGATGGTGGATCAGCCATGAATGACCAGCTGAAGTGGTTCAAGTCGAGTTACAGCGACAACGAGGGCGGCAACTGCGTCGAGGTCGCCCTCCCCGCACCGCAGTTGACCGTCCACATACGCGACTCCAAGAACTCCGCGGGACCCGAACTCGCCCTCCCCGCCCCCGCCTGGACGGCCTTCGTCTCCGCAGTTCAGCCCGGAGCTTGAGGACCCTGTTGGCCAATCCCGTCAGCGGGCCGGGGCGACCCTGCCCAGCTGAGAAAGTGTGACACTTTCGCGAGAAGTGTCACACTTTTCTGGAGGGGGTGGCCCGGCCGCACCGGATTCGCCAACGGCATCCTTGAGCCCCGGGCTCCGGGCTCCGGGCCCCGAGCCCCGAGCTCCGAGCTCTTTTCTTGGGTTCTGGGCTGGGTGAAATACAAACCAACCAACCAAGCCTGTACGTGAGTTGAGGCGGGTTTAACCCGAACGGGTGACATTCCATGATCGGCTTGCGCCGCAAGGTAAAGCCACTCTAGGTTCGCGGCAAACAAGCAAATAGATCGGCCCCGGTCGGTGCTACCAACACCGGCTCCGGGGCCTAGACCTACGAATCGAAGAGAGTCGATCGTGGCTTACGCCCAGCCTAGCCCTGCCCTGCCGTCCCCGTCGCACCCCATGGCCAATACGGGCTACGGAAAACGCGCCACGGGTGACGAAGACCCGCACGCCGACCCGGACTTCGCACACCTGCTCCCCCGAGACGCCGAGATCGCCGTCTTCGTCGACCACCTCGACAACGGTCACGCCATGGGTCACAAGGTGATCGCGGCCGAGCATCCCCACTACGGCCAGCAGGCCTGCCGTACGTCTCTCAAGAGCCTCACCGAGGTCGGCCACCTGCGCTGGATCAAGGAACACATCACCGTCGAGGACAACTCGATGCGGTGGGTGACGCGGACGTACTGGTCGCGTACGCCCAGGTCGGCGCGGTGGTGGGCCGAGTTCGCGCGTGAGCGCCACGGCAGGGACGTCACGCATGACTACCAGCCGGGCCTGGCGAGGACGGAGGACCCGGCTCCCGAGCCGGCGAGCGGGAGCGAGAGCGACGGGATCCCGGAGGCGGGCCCGACCTCAGAGCCCAACACCACCTCCGAACCCCGCACCACCCCCGACCCCCGCACCACCCCCGACCCCCGCACCACCCCTGAGCCCAGCGCCGCGTACCGCGCACTCGTCCAACTCCGCGCCACAGACCCCCGTATGTCCCTCTCCGAAGCCGATTGCCGAGCCCTCGAACCCCTCGCCGCCGAGTGGCTGACACGCGGCGCCACCCCTGCCGACATGGCCCGCGCGCTGACCGACGGACTGCCACCCACCATCACGAACCCGGGCGGATTCGCCCGCACCCGACTGGAGAGCAAGATGCCCCCGAAGAAGGACGACGCCGCCGGGACCCGCCCCCTCCGCGCCCGTGTGACCCGCGTGCTCATGGCCTGCGCCACCTGCGACGCCGACGAGCGGACGGCGAAGATCATCAACGGCGTGTGCGAGGAGTGCCGCGCGGAGCCGGACCTGAGCGAGGAGGAGATCAAGAAGGGCTTCGAGGACATCGCCTACCTGGGAACCACGACGGCCCGCTTCCTGAAGCAGAAGCTGGAACGCCGTACGGGCGGACCCGTGCCCGACACGTTCCGCTCCGTGCCGATCGAGGACCGCGTCCACTACCACTACCGAGACAACCGCGACCGCATCGCGAACGGCCTCCCGCCGAGGCGCTGGAACCCGTGACGGTCGAGATAGCGGCACGGAGGAGAGGGCGGAGGCCTATGAGCGTGCAGGACGTGCCGGTCGGGGCACTATGGAGTCGAGGAGGCGACGCCATGACCCCCAGGACCGAGCAGCAGCCCCAGATGTCCGTCGAGGAGTTCGAGCAGTTGGAACGCCATGCCCCCGAGACCGTGTGGCTGGAGTTCATCAATGGGAAGGTCCAGGTCAAGCCGGTGCCGGATGGCGACCACAGCGAGATCATCGCGTGGCTTCAGAGGTTGTGCATGCAGCAACGTCCCGAGCTGTGGCTGCATGGAGAGCGCGGCTTGAAAACGGAGCGATACCGCAAGGGACGTGCCCGGGCTGACGGTGTGCTCGTGCCGGAGGGCAGCCTCAAAGGCCATGGTGAGTGGTCGGAAACGGACCAAGCCCTGATGGTCGTGGAGGTCACGTCGCACGATTCCGACACGAATCAGCGCGACCGAGTCGAGAAGCCCGACGGGTACGCGGCAGCAGGTATTCCCGTCTACCTCCTCATCGACCGCGACGACTGCACAGTCACCGTGTTCACTCATCCCGAGGACGGCCGCTACCGGCAACAGGTGAACGCGCCGTTCGGCGCCCCCGTTGAGATCCCCGACCCCGTGAACATCACCCTGGACACCGACCCCCTCAAGGAGTTCGCCGACTGATCACAACCCCCACACCCCCTTCCCCACCGCCGTGACCCCACCCGCCAACGCCAACGACAACACCAGCAACCGCGCCCGAGGTTCAGGTATCCGCCCCGCGAGCCCCCGCCCGATCACCGCGCCCACGACCATCGCGGCGACGACCGCGACCCACCGCGCCCCACTCAACGACGGCACCCCGTTCGCCGCCACCGAGAACGCGTTGACGACGACCCCGTAGAACTGCGCGTTCGGCACGAACTCCCGTACCGTCCACCCCGCGTTGACCGCGTACAGGGAGATCGGCGGCCCGCCCACCCCCGCCGCCGCGTTCATGAACCCGCCCGCCGCACCCGCCGCGACCGCACCCTTGGTGCCCCGCAGGGCATGCACCCGGGCGCCGCGCATCACCAGCAGGACGGCGACCGTCACCAACCCTCCCATCACCAACAGGAGGACGGGTGGCGGCAGTTGGCGGGTCATCCACGCGCCCGCCGGTACCGTGCACACCGCCGCCGCGCACAGCGGCACCATCGCGCGGGCCCGTACCTGCCGCCAACCGCCCGCCAGGCCTACGACACTGATCGCACCGGCGGCGCAGTTCGCGAGGACGACCCCCTGGGACGGGCCGAGGAGCAGGACCAGCGCCGGTACGGCGACCAGGGCGAAGCCCATGCCCGTGAGCCACTGGACGGAAGCGCCGAGGAGGACGATTCCGCCCAGGAGTATGTCGGTGGTCATGGAGCAACATCATTCAGGGGAGGGGGTACGGCCCGCTACACCCCGTTAATTGGCCGATCCCTGGCCGCCCCCTGTACGTCCGCTGCACGGGCCCTAACCAGCGGAAAGAGAGTCTGGAGTCATCCCAAAGAGCACCAGTACAACTGGAGTTGAGATGACCCGCAGAGCCATCAGCAAGCGTGCAGCCGTCGTCACCGTCACCGCCGCCCTCGCCCTCGGTACCCTCGGCACCGTCGCCGCGACCGCAGGCCCCCAGCACGAGGCCAAGCCCACCAAGAAGCAGATAGCCGCCCTCTTCGACGGCTGGAACGCCGCCCTCCAGACCGGTGACCCGAAGAAGGTCGCGAACCGGTACGCGTCGGACGCCGTGCTCCTGCCCACCGTCTCCAACAAGATCCGCACCGACCGCGCCGAGATCGTCGACTACTTCGAGCACTTCCTGCCGAACAAGCCGGTCGGCAAGAAGGTCGAGACGATCGTCAACGTGCTGGACAGCAACTCCGCGATAGACACCGGCATTTACGAGTTCACGCTCACCGACCCGAAGTCCGGCGCCAAGCGTGTCGTCGAGGCCCGTTACACCTACGAGTACGAGAAGCGCGGCGGCAAGTGGCTGATCGTCAACCACCACTCCTCGGTGATGCCCGAAGGGTGATGACCACCGACAGGCCGTTGCCGGGGGCGTCCCGCAGGGTCACCGTTCCGCCGTCGTCCGTCACCAACTGGCGTACGACGGCGAGGCCCAGGCCCGAACCGGAGCGCCCGGTGAGACCCAGGCCGCGCCAGAAGCGGTCGAAGGCGCGGGACTTGTCCGCGTCGGACATGCCGGGGCCCTCGTCCGACACCGTCAACTCGACCTCGTCACCACGGAGTTCGGACCGTACGGTGATCGTCGCGCCGTCCGGTGACACCTCCAGGGCGTTCGACAGCACGTTGTCCAGGACCTGTTCGAGATGACCGGGACTGGCCAGCACCAGCGGCCGGCCGTCGACGACACTCCCCCCGAGCGCGATGTGTACTCCGCGCTCGTCGGCGGCCGGTCTCCACACCGAGAGGCGTTCCGCGACGATCTCCCGCAGGGGGAGAGGTTCCGCCGCTGTCACCTTCGCCTCCGCCCTCGCCAGTACCAGCAGGCCGTTGACCAGGCGGCTCATCCGGACCACCTCCGCCGTCGCCTGCTCGACGTCCTCCCGTACGAACTCGTCGTCCACGCCGTCCGCGATGTTGTCCAGCGAGAGTCTCAACGCCGTGAGCGGGGTGCGGAGTTGGTGGGAGGCGTCGGCCACGAAGATGCGCTGCGAGGCGATGAGGGTGTCGAGGCGTTCGCCCGCCTGGTTCAGCGTCCTGGCCAGCGTCTGGGTCTCGTGCGGGCCCGTCACGGGGGAGCGGGCGGTCAGGTCGCCGTCGCTGAACCTGCTTGCCATGTCGTTGAGTTGGCGCAGGGGGCGGGTCAGGCGGCGGGCGACGATCGCGCCCAGGCCGGCCGCCACCGCCAGGACCCCTACCGCGAGGATCGCGCGGAAACCCCAGATCTGCACCAGGCGCCGGGTCAGGTCGGAGGTCGGGTACGTGATGCGTACGGCGCCGACCGTCCGGCCGTCGCGCCGCGCCGGTGCCGTCACCTCCAACTCCCCGTCGCCCCAGTGCGTCGCGGTCTTCGCGCGCGAGGCGGGCAGGACCTCGGCCGTACCGGGGGTCTCCTGCGCGTACGCCACCACCATGCGGTCCAGGGCGGAGCGCGAGGCGGCGTCGCCGCTCAGCAACAGGGCCATGGTCTTCGCCTCGCGCTCCACCGACTGCTCTGTGTCACCGCGGAGTTGGGCGGTCAGCGTGAAGGCGACGGGCACGGTGAAGGCCGTCAGTGCCACGGCCACGAGGAGGACGTAGCTGACGATGAGCTGTCGGATCATGACGGCGACGATCCATCGCCGGAGGTGACGATCTCCAGGCGGAAACCGACTCCCCGTACCGCCTCGATCGTGATCGCGCCCGCCAACTTCCTCCGTAGCGCCGCCACATGGACGTCGAGTGTTTTCGTCGGGCCGAACCAGTTCGCGTCCCAGACCGCTTCCATGATCTGTTCGCGGGACATCAGCGCGCCGGGTTCCTCGGTGAGGAACGACAGCAGGTCGTACTCCTTGGGGGCGAGCGGGATCTCCTCGCCGTCGAGGCGGACCCGCGCGGCCTTGCGGTCGATGGTGAGGCGGGTGCCGTAGGCGTCGGGGCCGGCGGCCTCCAAAACCGTCCGCGGCTGGGCTCGGCGCATCACCGCCCTTATGCGGGCAATGACCTCCCGTACCCCGAACGGTTTCGAGACGTAGTCGTCCGCGCCCAGCTCCAGGCCGACCACCCGGTCCGTCTCGTCGCTGCGCGCGCTGATCACGATGATCGGGACGTCGCCGCGGGCGCGCAGCGCCCTGCAGACGTCCAGGCCGTCGGTGTCGGGCAGGCCGAGGTCGAGCAGGACGACGTCGTAGGGGGCGGAGTGGGCCAGGGCGGCGGCGCCCGTGGTGACCCAGTCGACCTCGAAGCCGTAGCGGATCAGGCCGCGTCGCAGGGACTCGGCGACCGGCTCATCGTCTTCCACCAGAAGTACGCGCACACGGCGCACCTTAATGCTTGAAACTTAATTCACAGCTCTCACTTGTGACGCTCGGCACTTTTCCGGCACCCCTTAAGTGGGCATGCGCTGACCTGGGCGTCCGAAGCTTCCGAATCTCACCATGCGATACCGCGGAAGCGAATTTCGGGTGCTCGTTAAACTGAGCCGACACACAGGACTGAGCGAGGAGCGCACGTGGGCCTTGTCGTGCAGAAGTACGGAGGCTCCTCCGTAGCCGATGCCGAGGGCATCAAGCGCGTCGCCAAGCGAATCGTAGAAGCGAAGAAGAACGGCCACCAAGTGGTCGTCGTCGTTTCCGCGATGGGCGACACGACGGACGAGCTGATCGATCTCGCCGAGCAGGTATCTCCGATGCCCGCCGGGCGTGAGTTCGACATGCTGCTGACCGCCGGAGAGCGGATCTCCATGGCGCTGCTGGCCATGGCGATCAAAAACCTGGGGCATGAAGCCCAGTCGTTCACCGGTAGCCAGGCAGGCGTCATCACCGACTCGGTCCACAACAAAGCGCGGATCATCGACGTCACGCCCGGTCGGATCCGTACGGCGTTGGACGAGGGCAACATCGCCATCGTCGCCGGGTTCCAGGGCGTCAGCCAGGACAAGAAGGACATCACCACGCTGGGCCGGGGTGGCAGTGACACCACCGCCGTCGCGCTGGCCGCCGCGCTCGACGCCGAGGTGTGCGAGATCTACACGGACGTCGACGGTGTGTTCACCGCCGACCCGCGGGTGGTGCCGAAGGCGCGGAAGATCGACTGGATCGTCTTCGAGGACATGCTGGAGCTCGCCGCCTCCGGCTCCAAGGTGCTGCTCCACCGCTGTGTGGAGTACGCCCGCCGATACAACATCCCGATCCATGTGCGGTCCAGCTTCAGTGGACTTCAGGGCACCTGGGTCAGCAGTGAGCCGATTGGGGACCAGAAGGTGGAGCAGGCCATCATCTCGGGTGTCGCGCACGACACCTCCGAGGCCAAGATTACGGTCGTCGGCGTGCCGGACAAGCCGGGCGAGGCCGCGGTGATCTTCCGGACGATCTCCGACGCCCAGGTCAACATCGACATGATCGTGCAGAACGTGTCGGCCGCCTCGACGGGTCTGACCGACATCTCCTTCACCCTTCCCAAGGCGGAGGGCCGCAAGGCCATCGACGCCCTGGAGAAGAACAAGGACGGCATCGGCTTCGAGTCGCTGCGCTACGACGACCAGATCGGGAAGATCTCGCTGGTGGGCGCCGGGATGAAGACGAACCCGGGCGTCACCGCCGACTTCTTCACCGCCCTGTCCGACGCGGGCGTCAACATCGAGCTGATCTCGACCTCCGAGATCCGTATCTCGGTGGTCACCCGCGCCGACGACGTCAACGAGGCCGTCCGCGCCGTGCACACGGCGTTCGGCCTCGACTCCGACAGCGACGAAGCCGTCGTCTACGGAGGCACCGGCCGCTGATGGCCACAACCGGAGCGACCGTGCGTCCGACGCTCGCCGTGGTGGGAGCGACCGGAGCCGTCGGCACGGTCATGCTCCAGATCCTGTCCCAGCATGCGGACATCTGGGGCGAGATCCGCCTGATCGCCTCTCCGCGCTCGGCCGGCCGCAAGCTGGTCCTGCGCGGGGAGCAGGTCGAGGTGGTGGCCCTGACGGAGGAGGCCTTCGACGGCGTCGACGTCGCGATGTTCGACGTCCCCGACGAGGTCTCCGCCCAGTGGGCGCCGATCGCCGCCGCCAAGGGCGTGGTCGTCGTCGACAACTCGGGCGCCTTCCGGATGGACCCGGAGGTGCCCCTGGTGGTCCCCGAGGTCAACCCGCACAAGGTGCGGCACCGCCCCCGCGGGATCATCGCCAACCCGAACTGCACGACCCTGTCGATGATCGTCGCCGTGGGCGCGCTGCACGCCGAGTTCGGGCTGCGCGAGCTGGTGGTGTCGTCGTACCAGGCGGTGAGCGGGGCCGGGCGGGCCGGGGTGGAGACCCTGCGCCAGCAGCTGTCCCTCGTGGCCGGTACGGACCTGGGCACCAAGCCCGGTGACGTACGGCGGGCCGTCGGGGACAACACCGGGCCGTTCCCGGAGCCGGTCGCGCTGAACGTCGTACCGTGGGCCGGGTCCCTGCGCGAGGACGGCTGGTCCTCGGAGGAGATGAAGGTGCGGGACGAGTCCCGCAAGATCCTCGGGCTGCCCGCGCTGCCGGTCGCCGTGACCTGCGTGCGCGTCCCGGTGGTCACCACGCATTCCCTCACCGTCCATGCCCGGTTCCAGGGCGAGGTCACCGTGGACGGGGCGCGCGAGATTCTCGCTACGGCGCCTGGTGTCGTCCTCTTCGACAATCCGGCCGCCGGAGAGTTCCCGACGCCCGCCGACGTGGTGGGCACCGACCCGACCTGGGTGGGGCGGCTGCGGCGGGCGCTGGACGACCCGACCGCGCTCGAACTCTTCGTCTGCGGGGACAATTTGCGCAAGGGAGCGGCCCTCAATACCGCGCAGATCGCCGAGCTGGTGGCGCGCGAACTGGCCTGAGCACGGGCCCAACTCGCCCTGCCCCGCCGTAAATCCGCTGGCCAGTGGCGCCCGGGTTTGTAGGATCAGTGTGCGCGATGTGGCCGGATTAATGGTTGGGACCACTTGAATCCAGCCACCTCCGCATCCGAAGATTTCACTCCCCGCTTTCCGCAACCGCGCGGCGAGCGGGGAGCGTCTTTGCGAACGCCCTTCAGGTGGGCGCGTGGTGATGCGGTAAGGGACGTGGGGACGTCCCGGACATTTCGTGACACAGGGGAAGAGCGGGTAGGCATGAGGGTGTTCGACGCACTGCCGGTTGTGCTGCCTGACACCAGACGGGTGGGTGATGACGCCGGGCAGGTGGGCGGTGACGGCAGACAGGTGTGTGGACTGTCTGTTTCGTCTGACGTAAATGTGACGGCCGACGCGTACAACCCCCAAGGGGGGAAGTGTGTCCAACTGGCGTGGCTCAGGTACTCGACTTCACTGCGGCACGCGGAACGGCCCTCCGGCCTCCGCGTGGATCCCGTGCGCCCGGCGGCATGCCGGTGATCGCGCCGATGCCCGCAGCGCGGCCCGCCCGCATCCCGAACCAGCGTGACGGTGTCGACGACGCCGTCGCGGCCGGAACGACGGTCGACCATCTCACCGAGACCTATCGGGCGCACTACCGCTCGCTGCTCGGCCTGGCCGCACTCCTCCTCGACGACACCGCCTCCTGCGAGGACGTCGTCCAGGAGGCGTTCATCCGGGTCCACTCGGCGCGCAAACGTGTCCGTGACCCCGAGAAGACCCTGGCGTATTTGCGCCAGACCGTCGTCAACCTCTCCCGCTCGGCCTTGCGCCGCCGCATCCTCGGCCTCAAGCTCCTCTCGAAGCCGATGCCGGACATGGCCAGCGCGGAGGAGGGCGCCTACGACCTGCTGGAGCGCGACTCCCTCATCAAGGCCATGAAGGGACTGCAGCGCCGCCAGCGCGAGGTCCTGGTGCTGCGCTACTTCGCGGACATGACCGAGGCGCAGGTCGCCGAGTCGCTCGGCATATCGCTGGGCTCGGTGAAGGCGTACGGCTCGCGCGGGATCGCCGCCCTCCGGATCGCCATGGAGGCCACGGCATGAGCGACAAGGCCGACGGAAACGGCACGGCCGAGGGAAATAGCACGGCCGACGGTAACGGCGCTGCCGACGGAAACGGCATCGCCGAGGGAAGCGGCTCGCGTGAACGGCGCGAGCGGGACGTCCGGCGCGGTCCGACCTGGGCGCGCAAGGAACAGCCGAACGAAACACATGCTGGGAACGGAACTGTGAACCACGGCCCCGACGAACAGAGCCCCAACGGGCCGAGCCTCGACGGGAACCCCGAGAACCCTGAGAACTCCGGGGGTTCCGGGGACATCGAGGGACGGCACCCCGTAGGACCCGTAGGACCCGTAGGACCTCCGGGCCCCGGAGGACAGGGCCCCGACGAGCACGGCAACGACCCGCACGGCAATGACGTATTCGGCGCCGCCGTATTCGGCGCCGAAGGGTTCGACCCCGACGAGCTGGCCCTGCGCCGACTGCTCCACCAGGCGGTCCAGGAGGTCGAGCCGCGCGACGGCACGCTGGACCACCTGCGCAAGGCGGTACCGGCCCGCCGGGCCCGCAAGCGCCAGGCCCTCGTCGGCATGGCGGCCACCGTGCTCTTCTTCGGCACCGCCATCCCGGCCCTCGTGCACGTCTCGAACTCCACCGGTTCCGACGCCGACCCGTCCATCATGGGCAACAGCTCACAGGCGCAGGGCGGCACCAGCCAGGGCAAGAACCCGGACGGCGGTTCCAGCACCTCGGGCGGTACCTCGGGGCGGGCCACGCAGAACCCGGGCGGCCACAAGAACGACGGCACGGGCAAGGCCACCGGCCGCGGCACGGTGACCGCCAATCCCTCGGCCACCATCGGGACGGCCGCGCCCCTCTGCACGGCCGAGCAGTTCGGCGCGACCAACTCGACGGTGGACGCCCCCGACACGGGCGGCACCGTCTACGGCACGTTCACCGTCACCAACACGTCCACCACGAGCTGTACGGTCGGCGGCGCCGGAACCGTGGGCTTCTCGACGCTGGGTGCCGCGGACTCCGCCAAGATCGGCGTGAAGCAGCACAGCTCCGGGGACGTGGCGGCCGGGCTGCCGGACCCGTCGACGGAGCCTTCCCAGCTGGTGCTCCTGCCGGGTTCCTCCTATCTGGTCAAGTTCGCGTGGGTGCCCTCCGAGACCTGCCCCACCAGCAGTACCAGCACTGGCGGCACCACCACCGGCGGTTCGACGGCCAGCCCGTCGCCCAGCGAGGACACCAGCACCAGCAGCGGGTCCACGGCCGGTGACACGGGTACGTCGGCCCAGCTTCTCGAGGACGGCACGCTCGACGGCAGTGTCGTGGTCTCCCACACGGCGGAGACGGGCTCGCCGACGGTCTCGGCGACGGTGTCCAACGCGTGCGCGGGGACGATCTACCGGACGGGTGTGCTGGCCGGGTCGTAGACCGACTGTCGGTCCGCGAGCAGTCGGCCGGGTCGGGGGACCCGGCGGTGTCGGGCCACGTCAGACGGTCGCGTGGGCCGCTTCTTCGTCCTCGTTCTCGTCCTCGTTTTCGTCCTCGGGCACCAGACCCAACTCCGCGTCCCGCGCGAACTCCACCTCGCGGCGCAGCAGCCGGAACCACATGAAGACGACGAAGCCCGCGAAGACGAACCACTCGCCGGTGTAGCCGAGGTTCTGGAACGCCTTCAGGTCGAGCCCGGTGTTCGCGGGCGCGGTCGCCGGTACGGCCGTCATCCCCGAGTCGCCCTTGTCGAGGGTGATCCACGCGTCGTACAGGTGGTACGGGACCAGGTTCACCAGCGAGGCCGCGCTGATCGCGGCGGTCTGGCCGGACGGCAGTCCGCCCTGGGCGCTGACGCCGTTGTCGCCGGGCGTCTCGGACGCTTGCAGCGAGCCGGTGACGGTGACTTCGCCGGTGGGCGCGGCCGGCGCTTTGGCGGCGTCGGGCCTGCCGGGGAGCCAGCCGCGGACGACGGGGAGGGCCTTGCCGTCGTCGGTGCGCAGCAGGGTCAGGACGTAGTAGCCGTTCTTCCCGTCCAACTGGCGGTCGGGGACGAGGAGTTGCTTGCCGTAGCGGCCGGTCGCGGTGGTCTGCCGACCCGAGGTGGTCTGATCGACGGGCAGGAGTTCGGCGAGGGGGCGCGCGGCTTCCGTGCGGTCGGTCTCGACCTGCTTGGTGGCCTGGTGGCTGCTGTCCACGCGCGCCTGGAACCGGCTCAGCTGCCACGACCCCATGAAGATGCAGAAGGGGATGGCGAGCAGTACGAAGACGTTGATGCCCCACCAGCGCGATGTCAGCAGAAACCGGTACACGCCTTCCACGGTACGGGGCTGTCGTGGGGGCCTTGGCCCGGGGGTCGGCCCGAAGGTCCGCCCGATGGTTCACCGGGTGTCGGCAATGCTGTGGCCGGGTCTTGGTCGAAGTTATCCACAGGCTGAGGATCCGACCAGTGCAATGTCTTTGTGGGCGGGCAGTATGGGGCCATGACTGAGAGCAACGGGTCCGAGAACACACCGGACTGGGAGAAGCGCTTCCGGGCGCCCCGAGTGTCCCTGCCCGACTGGGCGGAGGACGCACCCGACCGTTCCCTGTTCGTGTCGAACGCGACGGGGACGTATGAGCTGTACGCCTGGGACCGGGCGACGGGCGAGCAACGCCAGGTCACCGACCGGCCGAACGGCACGACGGACGGTGTGCTCTCCCCGGACGGGGAGTGGATCTGGTGGTTCGACGACAAGGACGGCGACGAGTTCGGCGTCTGGCGCCGCCAGCCCTTCAAGGGAGGACCGGACGAACCCGCCGTCCCCGGCCTCGAACCGTCCTACCCGGCCGGGCTCGCCCTCGCGCGCGACGGCAGGACCGCCGTGGTCGGCCGCTCCACGGACGAGGACGGTACGACGATCCACCTCGCCCGCACCGGTGACGAGACCACGCTGCTCTACCGGCACCGCGAGTCGGCGGGCGTCGGCGACCTCTCGCACGACGGTTCGCTGATCGCCATCGAGCACACCGAGCACGGCGACGCGATGCACTCCGCGCTGCGCGTCCTGCGCCCGGACGGCACGGCGGTCGCCGACCTGGACGACACCAAGGGCGGCACCGAGGAGTTGGGCCTGGAGGTCCTCGGCTTCGCACCGGTCGACGGTGACACCCGCCTCCTCATCGGCCATCAGCGGCGCGGCCGTTGGGAACCCCTGGTGTGGGACGTGGTCAAGGGCGGCGAGAGCGACCTGTCCCTGAACCTGCCCGGCGACGTGAGCGCCGAGTGGTACCCGGACGGCTCGGCCCTCCTCATCGCGCACAGCTTCGAGGCCCGCAGCGAGATGTTCCGCTACGACCTCGCGTCGGGCGAGCTGGAGAAGGTGCCGACACCGCCCGGTTCGGTCTCGGGCGCGACGGCCCGCCCCGACGGCAGCGTCGAGTACCTCTGGTCGTCGGCCGCCGAACCGTCCGCCGTGCGCTCGACGACGGGCGAGGTGGTCCTGGACCCGCCCGGCCTGAAGTCCCCCGGCTCGGTCCCGGTGGAGGACGTGTGGGTGGAAGGCCCCGGCGGCCGCATCCACGCCCTGGTCCACAAGCCGGCGGGCGCGACGGGCCCGCTCCCCACGGTCTTCGACATCCACGGCGGCCCGACCTGGCACGACAGCGACTCCTTCTCGGCGGGCCCGGCGGCCTGGGTCGACCACGGGTACGCGGTCGTCCGGGTCAACTACCGCGGTTCCACCGGCTACGGCCGCGCGTGGACCGACGCACTGAAGTACCGGGTCGGCCTGATCGAGCTGGAGGACATCGCGGCGGTCCGGGAGTGGGCGATCACGTCCGGTCTCGCCGACCCCGCCCGCCTGATCCTCACCGGCGGCTCCTGGGGCGGTTACCTCACCCTTCTCGGCATCGGCACCCAGCCCGACGCGTGGACCCTGGGCATCGCGGCGGTCCCGGTCGCCGACTACGTCACGGCATACCACGACGAGATGGAAGCCCTGAAGGCCATGGACCGCACCCTGCTGGGCGGCACCCCGGAAGAGGTCCCGGCCCGCTTCGAGGCATCCTCCCCGCTGACCTACGTCGACGAGGTCACGGCCCCGGTCTACATCTCGGCCGGCGTCAACGATCCGCGCTGCCCGATCCGCCAGATCGACAACTACGTGAAGCGGCTTGAGTCGCGGGGCGCGGTGCACGAGGTGTACCGGTACGACGCGGGGCACGGGTCGCTGGTGGTGGACGAGCGGATCAAGCAGGTGAAGTTGGAACTGGACTTCGCGGAGCGGCACTTGGGGAAGTAGGCAGGGTTTCCCAAAGGGTTGTTCTTCTCGCGAGTCGCGTGCGGAGCGGGGATCCGGACTCCCCGCTCCCTACGTCCCCGCCCGGTCCCGGGGCCGCCGCCCCAGCAACTCCGCCAACCCCCGACGGGTGGCGGCCAGCACAACCCGGTCCGAGCTCCGCAGGACATACGTGTCGGGGAGGTCCCACACCAACCCCGACCGCCGTACGTCCTCGGCGGCGTCCCGCGTCGCCGTGTCCAAGGCAAGCACCCGCCACGACCCGGCCCGGAACGCCTCGGCGATGGTCTTCCCGTCCAGCTGGGGATGCCCGCCCACCGTCATCGCCGCGAACAACAGCACCCGCCGCTCGACAGGGATCGCCCCCAGGATCTGCCGCCCCATCATCGCCCCGGCGAACGCGGGCGCGGCCAGATGGGACACGCTCCGGCTCCGGGTCAGGGCGCCGGGGTGCGCGGCGCGCAGGGTGCGGTACACGGCGGTGGCGAAGTCGTCGTCGTAGAGCCGGAGTACGACCCGTAGATCCGGCCGCACGGACCGTGCGTACAGCACCGCTTCGAGGTTGGTCGTGTCGGAGCTGGTGACCGCGAGGAGGGCGTGGGCGCGGTGGATCTTGGCGGATTCCAGGACGCCCTCCTGGGTGACGTCACCGAGGATCACCGGCACCCGCAGCCGGCGCGCGACCGCGAGCCCGCGTGCCTCGGGGTCGGCCTCGACGCACACCACGGGGATGTTGAGTTCGCGCAGCCGGGTCAGCACCCGGGTGCCGATCTTGCCGAGCCCGAGCAGCACGACATGCCCACCGAGCCCCCGAGGCGGCTTGCGCAACGCGGACGCCGTACGGAAGGTGCCCAGCGCTTCCAGCACGGCGGCCAGCAGCACCGGCAGCATCAGCAACCCGACAAGACCGGAGAGGAGTTGAAGGATTTGCCGGCCCAGGGCTTCCCCGATCGCGGGGTCGTCGATCGCGAACAGGTCGAGCAGTGTCAGGTAGAAGGCCCGCACGGGATGGATACCGGTCACCAGCCACAGCGAGACGGCGAGCGCGACCACACACGCCACCATGCCCGCCAGCGACCACCGCAGCCGTCGCGAGAACAGCGAGGAGAACGCCGGTACGACACCGCCTCCGCGCCCGCCCGGCAACTGCGGCCCGGCGTACGACACTTGCTCCAGGACGACCGTTCCGCGCCCGGTGGCGGAGGCGACGGCCGCCGCGTCGGGCAGCAGGCGCGGGCCCTGTTCGCCCATGCCCTCGGAGCCGTCCGCACCGGCCGGGTCGCTGCTGGTCGCCGACAGCAGGGCGAGCGTGGCGAGCCCCGGGTCGGCGACCTGCCCGGGCCCCGGCGGCGGCCGTTCCACCGCGCGCAGCAGCAGCCCGTCGGTCTGGACGACCTTGCTGGTACCGGCGAGCGCGGTGGCGGCCAGCGCGGGTGCGGCGGTGTCGGCGTCGGACAGGACGGTGGTCGAGGTGTCGAACCCGGAGCCGGTCCCGCCACTCGTCCCGTCGCCGGTCGCCAACGCGGCGGCCTGGTCGAGGAGTTCCTCGATGTGCTGGCCGAGCCGCCGGTTGTAGAGGCGGATCACCAGCCGGATACGGGGGTTGAGACGGCGGGCGGTGAGGGCGGCGCGGATGTTGGTCTCGTCGTCGTCGTAGACGAGGGCCAGCGCGGTCGCCCGCTCCACGCCCGCCTCGGCGAACACCGCCTCGGTCAGCTCGGCGACCTCCAACACCCGTTCCCCGCGCGGGGGTTCGGGGGTGAGAGGTGCGGTGGTGCCGGTGCCGCCATTGCCGTTGGCCCGGCCCACCGCCGCGTTGACCCGGTCGAGCAGCGCGGCGGAGGCGGCACGCGCGCGGCCGACGACGGGTTGGCGGGCGGTGGCCTCGGAGAGCGGGACGACGAGGGTGATCTGCTCGCCGTAGACACTGCGCAGTTCGACGGCGAGCCGGTGCGCGAGCGCGTCGTCGCCGCACACCACCATGTGTGCCCGGGCGTTGCCCGGAGGGGTCTGATTCGGAACGCTGCTCGCCACGAGGGGAAAGACTGCCCCAAGGAGGCGGGTGGTTCCAGTATTCCGCTGAACACCCGTGCCCCGACTGCCGTATGCAGAGACAGGGAGCAAAACTCGCGAAAACAGGCGTCTGCCGGAGGTATCTCACCCGTGGCCATCACCACCGAACCAGCCGCGCCGACCACGGACCCGCCTCAGCAGCCACCCGCGCCCGCGACGCCGGCCGCGCCCGCCAAGGAGTCGTCGGCCGCGCCCGCCAAGAAATCACCGGACGTGGCGGCGAAGGACGGCTGGCAGCTCAACTCGCCGCTCGTGCTGACCATGGTGCTGCTCCTGGTCGTGCTGGCGCAGGGCCCGGTCCGGCAGGCCCTGTCCGCGCCGGTGATGCAGAGCTGGATGACGGTGTTCGTGGCGGTGGTCGTGCAGGCGCTGCCCTTCCTGGTGCTGGGCGTGCTGCTGTCGGCGGCGATCGCGGTGTTCGTACCGGCCACGTGGTTCACCCGCGCGCTGCCCAACAACCCTGTGCTGGCCGTACCGGTGGCCGGGATGGCGGGCGCGATCCTGCCGGGCTGCGAGTGCGCGTCGGTGCCGGTGGCCGGGGCGCTGGTGCGCCGGGGGGTCACCCCGGCGGCGGCGATCGCGTTCCTGCTGTCCGCCCCGGCGATCAACCCGATCGTGCTGACGGCGACAGCGGTGGCGTTCCCGCGCAACCCCGAGATGGTGCTCGCCCGGTTCGCGGGCAGTCTGCTCGTGGCCTGTGCGATGGGCTGGCTGTGGCAGCGGATCGGCCGTACCGACTGGCTGCGCCTGCCCGCCCACGAACCGCACGAGGGGGAGACCAAGGGGGCCGCGTTCTGGGGCTCGGTGCGGCACGACGTGATGCAGGCCGGCGGGTTCCTCGTCCTCGGCGCGATGTCGGCGGCGACGCTCAAGGCGGTGGCACCCGCGAGCTGGCTGCGCACGGCCGCCGACAACCCGGTGGTGGCGATCCTCGCCCTCTCGATCCTCGCCGTACTGCTGTCGATCTGCTCGGAGGCGGACGCGTTCGTGGCCGCGTCGCTCACCCAGTTCTCGCTCACGGCCAAACTCGCGTTCCTGGTGGTGGGCCCGATGATCGACCTGAAACTGTTCGCCATGCAGGCCGGCACCTTCGGCCGTGGCTTCGCGCTGCGCTTCGCACCGGCCACCTTCGTCCTCGCCATCGCGGGCGCGGTCGTCACCGGGGCGGTGCTCCTGTGAACCGGCAGGCACAGGCGGCGGTCCTGTTCCTGGTCGGCGCGGCCCTGCTGCACGCGGGCTTCACCAACCTCTACCTGCGCTACGTCAAGGCAGGCCTCCAGCCGCTCCTGCTGCTCTCCGGCGCGGTCCTGATCGTGGCCGCGCTGGCGACGGCCTGGTACGAGTGGCGCCGGGCACGGATGGAGAAGGCCCACGCGGAAGCGCCCGCAGCCGCCCAGGCGGAAGCGCACGCAGAAGCCCACGCGGAGGCCCACACCGAGACCGAGACCCACGAGGACGCCGCTCACGAGGGCCACGCCCACCGCGAACCCCGTATCGCCTGGCTCCTGGTCCTCCCCCTCTTCGCCCTGATCCTGGTCGCCCCACCGGCCCTCGGTTCCTACAGCGCGGTCCGCACGGGCACAGCCATCCAGCAGCCCTACGGCCTCTCCAAGCTCCCCGCCAGCAACCCGCTCACCATCGGACTGGTCGACTACGCGACCCGCGCGGTCTACGACCACGGTCGCTCCCTCGGCACCCGCCGGCTCAAGGTCACCGGCTTCATAGCCCTGGACAAGTCGGGCTCCCCGTACCTCGTCCGCATGGCCCTCAACTGCTGCGCGGCGGACGCTCAGCCGGTCAAAATCGCGCTAACGGGCAAGATCCCACCGGTACTTCAGCCCGACACCTGGCTGGAGGTCTCCGGCACCTACAGCGCCAAGCAGACCAAGGACCCCATCAACAACCGCCCGATCCCCTACTTCCAGGTCACCCTGGCCAAACCGGTCCCGACGCCGAAGGACCCGTACGACGAGAGCTGGAACCAGTAACTGGCTTGGTTTCAGGCTGGGTTGGCCACAGTGCTCGGCCGGGGTTGGTCATCATGCTCAGCCGACGTTGGCCACGGCGGTCGCCATCATCGACTCGGCGGCCTCCTCGGTCAGCTCCGGCGGTACGACCAGCAGGTCCCAGCGGCCCCGGCCCGGGGTGAGCAGCGTGACGGTGTTCGGGGCGTGCACAGCGGTGGTCCTGTGCAGTCGTACGACCTGGTTGTGCACGAGCATCCGGCCGGGGGCGCCGGACCAGATCGTCCCGTTCACCATGACGCTGACGATGTGCCCCCAGGTCCGGGGCAGCCCGGCGAGCAGCCGGGGTACCTCGGTGAGCACGTCGTAGGAGTGCGGCCACCAGGCTCCGTCGAGGCGGCGCGGTACGGCGGTGTGCGGTGCGAGGCGCAGCCGGAGGAGAGGCGGGGCGGCCTGCTCCACGTCCGGCGAAGAAGCGGGAGTGTCCGTGGCGGGCGAACTATGGGTGTCCGTGGGCGCGTTCATGTCGCGGTCCCTGTCCCCGGCCGTCCGTCGTGCGGCGGTCCGGTGCCGTGGTGCACTGGGAACGACGACGGCGCCAGAGCCGAGGTGCGGAGAACTCCCGGTACTGCTCACCGTACTCCCGCCCCGCGCGGGCCGGCCTGCGCCGGAGGCACTCCGAGGCTCTCCGCGGCCCGCGGGCGTACCGTGAAAGGACCGAGGATTTCTCGTGTGCCGGATCGCACCGGTGCCGTTCTCGGCGAACCACGACGCCGGGGCGGATGTGTCCGCGCCCGGGGCAGGGCTCAGCCCATGACCGTGAATGTGCCCGGTCGGCCGGTGACCGCGGCCCTCGTCGGACACGGCGGCGCCGACGGGACGCGCGGGGAGCAGACGTGGTCGTCCCGTCGCGAGCGCGGCCCCTCGCCCTGGGAAGGGGACCGCGTCCGCCCGCTCAGCCGACGCCAGATCGAGGACCGCTTCCAGGACCTGGGCGTGCTGTACGAGGAGACCTGCGGCGGCGCGCGCACCGGCAACCGTTCCCGTACCGCCTTCCTGCGGCGCCTGGCCGGTGATGTCCGACGGCCAGGTTTCGTCCTGCTGATCGCCGAGAACACGACCCTGACGGCCTGTGCCTACGGCTTCCCCGTGCGCGTCGGCGATCCCTGGTGGCAGGGCCACGACACCCGGCTGCCCCGGCTGCTGCACGGCCTCGCGGTCACCGGCGGACTCTTCGCCGTCTCCGGGATGGTCGTCCCGCCCCGCGTGCGCACCCACTACCAGGACCGGGACTGGAACCTCGCCCGACGCCTCCAGGGCCGGCTGCTCGCCGATCACGCGCCGGCCCTCGGCGTCACCCTGATACCCCACACCGACACCGAGACCCTGGCGGCCTACCGGGCCTGGGGCTGGCAGGACGTCGCGACGGGCCCCGCGTCCGAGTCCGTACGAGCGGTATCCGAGTCCGTACGAGCGGCATCCGGACCCGTACGGGGGCCTTCCGACCCCGCACGAGCCCCCGAACGGAGCCCCTTGGCGGGCCCGGATGCTCTTGATCCACGGCTCCCCGGCCCCTGCCAGGTGCTGGTTCTGCGCCACTGAGAGCGTCAACCGGTGGCAGTACATCTGTGTTCGCCGCGACAGAGATTCGCCGGGTGCGACTAGAGTTCCCGTACGGGGGAACCAGCTCCCGCGGCAGGCCGACCCCGCCCGGGTGGCCCGCAGGAAAGGTGTACATGCCCGCAGAAAGCCAGCAGCCCGCGGCCGACCGGCTCGACGACGACGACTACCCCGCCTACACCATGGGCCGGGCCGCCGAGCTGATCGGCTCCACCCCCGGTTTCCTCCGGTCACTGGGTGAGGCCGGGCTGATCAACCCGAAGCGGTCGGACGGCGGTCACCGCCGCTATTCGCGCCGTCAGCTCCGTACGGCCTCGCGCGCCCGCGAGCTGGTCGATCAGGGGACGCCCATCGAGGCCGCGTGCCGGATCATCAGCCTGGAGGACCGCCTCGACGAGGCGTTGCGTCTCAACGAGGTCCTGCGTGGCAACGAGGAGCCGTAGCGAAGGGACGAGCCGCGCGGCTCGTCCCACGGTGAGAAAATCTGATGTCGGCGAAACAGAAATTCACCGTTTTGGACGGCGCTTTTCCCGCCCAATTCCCCCGCCCGGTAAATGGGTTCCGTGCTAGGCTGACTTCAGTTGCAGTTGTGGTTGCCAATTTTGAACCGGACCTCCGGTGCAGGTGATCATCACGGCGATGGAGGAGATTCGTAAAGTGCGGATCTCGTGCACTGCCTAGGAGTTAAGACATGGCCACCGGTACCGTGAAGTGGTTCAACGCGGAAAAGGGCTTCGGCTTCATCGAGCAGGACGGCGGCGGCGCTGACGTCTTCGCCCACTACTCGAACATCGCCACCCAGGGCTTCCGCGAGCTGCAGGAGGGTCAGAAGGTGACCTTCGACATCACGCAGGGCCAGAAGGGCCCGCAGGCGGAGAACATCGTTCCCGCCTAAGCACGCGAAGCTGCGAAACAGGGGCCCGCACCTTGGGTGCGGGTCCCTTTTCGTATCTCCTCATTTACCCGCCGTTCCCCCAGCCGTTGTTCTGGGCCGTTCCACGGCCGTTGTTCCGGCTTCCCCGGCTTCCCGGTTTTCCCCGCGGAGAAATCCTCCCCTCTCCTCCCGCTCGAACCCTTGGTGAGGCACCATGCGCTGCGTGATCGCCCGTTACCCCTTCGATCTGACGAAGAGCGAGGTGGAGGACATGCTCAAGGGCATCCGCCCGGAGCAGCCCGTCACCGGCCAGTGCGCCGTCATCAGTCGCAAGCTGTACCCGGTCAAGCAGGTCGGCGAGGTCATCACCAAGCAGGACCGCCGTGACTTCACCGCCTTCGAGGTGACCAGGGCCCTCACCCGGCTCGGCTTCACCTGCCACGAGACGCCGCCCGCGCCCGCGACACCCGCCGCGCCCGCGCCTTCGCCGGCCCCCGCCGAGGACAGCACCGCCGACACCACCGCGGACTCCGGCCCGGAATCGACCTCGTACATCGGTACCACCCTGGGCTGACGCCTCCGCCCGCACGTCCCCGCACACCCCGAGCGACCACGCCGCCGAGATCCATCCGGGCGCGAGGTCGCTCTTTGCGTCGCGGCCGGATGGATCTGTCGCGGCCGGATGGATCTACGGCCGTCACAGCTCCTTGTCGGGCCAGTCCAGCAGCCGTGCCCCGATGACCGCCGTCTGCAGCGTGTACCGCTGGCCGGGGTCCGTCGGATCCGCGCCGGTGAGCTGGTTGATGCGTTCCAGCCGGTAGGTCAGCGCGCGCACGCTCAGCGAGAGCCGGCGCGCGGACTCCGCCGCCACACAACCGGAGTCGAAGTACGTCGAGAGGGTGTCCAGCAACGGGCGCGCACCGCCGCGGGCCTTCGTGAGCGGCCCCAGCGCGTCGAGGACCAGATCGGCCATCGCCTGCCGGTCGCGCGTGAGCACCGGATAGACCAGCAGGTCGGCGGCGCGCAGGAGGGGGCCGTCCAGGTTGAGCCGCTCGGCCAGTTCGAGGGTGTTCAGGGCCTCTTCGTACGACTGGACGATCCCGCCCGCGCCCGGCTGCGGCCGGCCGATCGCCGCGCGGGCGCCCTCCGCGGCGGCGTACGACTGCTTGGCGAAGTGGGCGAGGATGTCGTCCTGGTCGCCGGGCGCGACGCACAGCATCCGGCCGGCCTTCGTGGTGAGCAGGATGCTGCGGTCACCGAAACGGCTGATCATCGCGCGCTCCACCTGACGCGGCACCGGCGCGCTCTCGTCGTACGGCGTCGGACCCTCGACCACGGCGACCGCGTGCGAGTGGGAGAGGCGCAGGCCGAAGCGCTCGGCGCGTTCCGCTAGCCGGCCCAGATCGCTGCGGCCGTAGAGCAGGTCGTCGATGAACTCCCGTCGTGCCGCCTCTTCCTGTCGTACGGCGAGACGCTGCGCGCGTTCGTAGCCCTCGGTGAAGGCGTCGACCACCTGCTGCATGGCGGCGAGGGTGCAGTCGGCGGCGCCGGGGGTCTGTGGCCAGGCGGTGCGGGTGGCGGTGAGATGGGCGCTGACCAGGGCGCGCAGTCCGTGGCCGGCCTCGGCGGCCTGTTCGCCCAGGGCGCGGCGGGTCTCCAACTCGGCCCGGGTCAGGCGACGTCCGGTGCCGGCGACCTCCGCCAGGAGCCGGTCATACCCCGCCAGATACTGCTCGGGTATTTCGCGCTCCGGCAACTCCGCCCCCCGTTTTCTTGACGCCCCGGTGACGCTTTCTTAGCGCGCCACCGGCATCAAGACCCTAATGAACACTGCCGGGTTCCGGCAATGCGCGGGCGCGCACCCCGCGTGCACCATGGCGCCAGGGGAGCACCGCGGAAGGTTCCGGTGCCGGACACCGGCAGGTGTCCCGCACCGGTTCCGCGATCCGCGGATCCCCGTGGGCTGTGTCGGGGCGAGTCGGGGAACGGGGGGCCGGGATCATGGGGGCGTTTCTCGCTGCCGCGATCGGGTTTCCCACCGTCGTCTTCACCGCCGCGCTCATCGTGGTCGTCCTGTTCTGGCTGCTGGTCGCGCTGGGCGCGGCGGACGCCCACGGACACGCCCACGCTCACCTCAACTCCCGTGCGCACAAAGAAGGTTGGGGTTTCGGCGGGGTGCCGGTGACTCTCGCCTTCTCGCTGTTCGTCGCCGTCGGCTGGCTGATCAGCTACTGCGCGAGCGTGCTGCTGGTCCCTTCGGGCCCGGTCGGAATCCTGGTCGGGGCGCTCGTGCTGATCGGCACGGTGTACGTCTCCTGGCAGGCGACCAAGCTGTTGGTACGACCCCTGCACCGCCTGTTCCCCGACGAACACGGGCCGTCCCGGCTGGACTTCGTCGGGCTGACCTGCACCATCCGCACTGGGCGGGTGGACGCCGGGTTCGGCCAGGCCGAGGTCAGGTCGGCGGACGGCTCGGCCGCGGTGGTCCAGGTCCGGCAGCCGGACGGCGACCTGACGCAGGGCGCGCTCGGCAGCGGCAGCACCGGACTGCTCTACGCCTACGACGAGACCGGCGAGTTCTTCTGGGTCGCGCCCTACGACAGCGCGCTGGACCCGAGGACCGGCCCGGGCACGACGGGATAGACCGCCAACGTCTGTTGGCCTACGGCCGTTGCCTACGCCTGTTGGTCAACCCCTGTTGGCCCACGCCCGTTTCATCACCCTTCTCATTCCTTGGGGACCCATGTCATGAACGCCATCACCGTCGGCATCGGTGTGTTCGTCGCCGTTGTCCTGCTCATCGCGCTCACCCTGCTCCTGGTGGTCGGCCGGCTCTTCCGGAAGGTGGAGCAGGGGCGGGCGCTGATCGTCTCCAAGACGAAGAAGGTCGACGTGACCTTCACCGGTGCCGTCGTCCTGCCGGTGCTGCACAAGGCCGAGTTCATGGACATCTCGGTGAAGACCATCGAGATCCGCCGTACCGGGCGCGAGGGCCTGATCTGCCAGGACAACATCCGCGCCGACATCCACATCAGCTTCTTCGTGCGGGTCAACAAGACCGTCGAGGACGTCATCAAGGTCGCGCAGGCCATCGGCACCCAGACCGCGAGCGACCCGGTGGCGATCCAGGACTTCTTCGCCGCGAAGTTCTCCGAGGCGCTCAAGACCGTCGGCAAGCAGCTGGACTTCGTCGATCTCTACACCAAGCGCGAGGAGTTCCGGGACCGGATCATCCAGGTCATCGGCACCGACCTCAACGGCTACCACCTCGACGACGCGGCCATCGACTTCCTCGAACAGACACCGATGACCCAGCTCGACAACCAGAACATCCTGGACGCACAGGGCATCCGCAAGATCACCGAGCTGACGACCATCGAGCACGTGCGCACCAACGAGTTCCAGCGCACCGAGCAGAAGGAGATCACCCGGCAGAACGTCGACGCCCGGGAGACCATCCTGGAGCTGGAACGCCGGCAGGCCGAGGCGGAGATCAAGCAGCGCCGTGAGGTGGAGGTGCTGCGGGCGCGCGAGGAGGCCGCCACCGCGAAGGTGCAGGAGGAGGAACGGCTGGGCGCGCAGGCCGCGTTCCTCCGCACCGAGGAGCAACTCGGCGTCCAGCGCGAGAACCAGGCCCGCGAGATCGCCGTCGCGCAGAAGAACCGCGAGCGGGTCATCGCCGTCGAGAACGAGCGCATCGAGAAGGACCGCCTCCTCGAAGTCATCGCGAGGGAACGGGAGACCTCGCTGTCCGGGATCGCCAAGGACAAGGAGGTCGAGGCCGAACGCCGCGAGGTCGCCGACGTGGTCCGGGAGCGGATCGCCGTGGACCGCACGGTCGCCGAGCAGGAGGAGGCGATCAAGAAGCTGCGGGTCGTCGAGGAGGCCGAGCGCACCCGCCAGGCTGTGATCATCGCCGCCGAGGCGGAGGCGCAGGAGAAGCTGGTCAAGGACATCAAGGGGGCCGAGGCCGCGGAGGCCGCCGCCAAGCACCGCGCCGGTGAGCAACTCACCCTCGCCGAGGCCCGGTTGAAGTCCGCCGACCTCGACGCCCGCGCCAAGCTGCGGCTCGCCGAGGGCATCCAGGCGGAGGCAGCGGCTGCCGGACTCGCCGAGGTCCAGGTCCGCGACAAGGAGGCCGAGGTCACCGTGAAGGCGGGCCGCGCCGAGGCTGAGGCCACGGGGGCGCGGTTGCGCGCGGAGGCGGAAGGCACCGAGGCCCGGCTGCGGGCGGAGGCCGAGGGCACCCGGGCCAAGGCGCTCGCCGAGGCCGAGGGCGCGCAGGCGAAGGTGCTCGCGCAGGCGGAAGGCGTACGGGCGAACGCGCTCGCGGAAGCCACCGGCATCGGCGAGAAGCTCAAGGCCGAGGCGGAGGGCCTCACCGAGAAGGCCGCCGCGATGGCCGCCCTCGACGACGCCTCACGCGGGCACGAGGAGTACCGCCTGCGGTTGCAGGCCGAGAAGGAGATCCGGCTGGCCGGGCTCGATGTGCAGCGGCAGGTCGCGGAGGCGCAGGCCACGGTCCTCGCGACCGGCCTGGAGCACGCCGACATCGACATCGTCGGCGGCGACTCGGTCTTCTTCGACCGGCTGATCTCGTCGATCTCGTTCGGCAAGGGCGTCGACGGTTTCGTCGCCAACTCCCAGACGGCACAGGCGCTGGCGCGTCCCTGGCTGGACGGCACGTCGAACATCGCCGACGACCTCGGCCGCGTCCTCGGGTCGGTCTCCACGGCCGACGTGCAGAACCTCACCGTGTCCGCGCTGCTGATGAAGCTGATGACCTCGGACACGGCCAACGCCGGTCAGGTGCGGCAACTGCTGGAAAGGGCAGGTGAGTTGGGCCTGGCGGACACCCCGCTGACCGCGCTCAACGGGCACCCGGCGAAGGCCTGACCGGCCCGACCCCACCGACGGTCCGGAACTGCCGCACAGGGGACGGCAGTTCCGGACCCCACCTCCTGCGAGATCTTGAGAGGGACCATGACCACCGGCCTGGACACCGGCACCTACGAGGTCCTGCGCGACCGCCTCGCCGCACAGGCCGCCGAACTCGCCCGCCGCGCGGAGGCGCTCAACGCCCGCCGCACCGAGGAGTTCGGCTCCACCCGCCTGGAACTCACCGGCACCGAACGCCTCGACACCGAGCACCCGGCAACGCCGCGCGACCTCGTCGCCGTAGGAGACACCCTCCTCTTCGGCCGCCAGGTCTCCCTCGGTGTCACCCGGGAGGCGACGGTCGCCGACGTGCTCGCCCTGCACGACCGTCACGACCTGCGCCGACTGCCCGAGAACGCCGTACCCGGACTCCTCGACGACCCGGACTTCGTGCGGGAGTTCACCGCCCTGCACCGGTACTACCGTCAGGCTCGGCTGCTCCAACTCCGGTGCCTGGACGGCAAGTTGCTGGCCGTCTTCCGTACCGGAGAGAAGGTCGACGACATCCGCGTCCTGCGCTGGGCGCTCGCGGAGGACGGCCGGTCGGCGACCTTCCTGGATGCGCACGGCGAACGCGACCACGTCTTCCCGCCGCCGTACGACTTCGACTGGACGGAGACGACCCGTGAGGACCTTGTCCCCGGCCGGCATCCGCACGTCCGGATCCAGGACGGGCTGTACGTCGAAACGGTGGGCGGCACTCTCACCGTCAAGGTGGAGGACAACACCGAGACGGGGGAGGGGATTTACTCCGAACCGGTGGACGAACCGCTGCAGTCGCCGGCCGACGCGGAGATCGCGTACGCGCGGGTGGGGGCGCTGGTGCTGCTGCGGGTGCGTCCTTACAAGGAGGAGGCCCACCGTTACCTGGTCTTCAACACGCTCACGAAGTCCGTCGTGCGGCTCGACGGGATCGGGCTGTCGTGTCAGCGGCTGCCCGAGGAGCAGGGGATCGTGTTCCCGGGCGGGTACTGCCTGGTCACGGGGGTGTGGAAGACCTTCGAAGTGGACACTGCCGGGCTGGGTTTGGAGCGGGTGGTGCGTTCGCCCAACGGGGAGGACGTGCTGTTCGCGTACCGGGCGCGGGTGCCGGGGCGGAGCCTTCTGCTGCCGTACAACATGATCCGCAAGGAGGTCGCCAGCCCGTTGTCCTGCCAGGGGTGGGCGCTCTTCGACGACGGTGTGTTGATGGTGCTGCGCGGGGGTGGTGAGGGGGAGGCGGCGCGCGTCCATCCGTTGCGGGTGTGGCGTACTCCGTATGTCTCGGACACGTATGCCGCCGCTCAACTCGTCGGGTCCGGGCCGCTGTTCAGGGTCGGGAACGCCGATCTCGTGCGCGGGATCTCCGACTGTCTGTCCCTCGCGGGTGCGGTGGCCGGGATGGAACCCACGGCGGAGGTGTACGAGGCGTTGGCCGGTGCGTGTGTCCGGGCGGCGGACTCGTACCACTGGCTCGGGGACGCCGAACTCGGGGATCTGGGCGGCCCGTTGGGGGACGTCCGGGTCACGGCGGAGCAGGTCCTGGCCGAGTTCGAGACGGTCCGGACGCTGACCGCCCGTGCGGCGGACGCCCTCGCCGAGGCGACGGAGCGGCTCACCGGGCTCGTACGGCGGCTGCGGGGTGAGGCGCCCCGGGATGCGGCGGGGTGGGTCGCGGGACTGACCGAACTCCGGCGTGTGCAGGGGCACTTGCTGACGTTGAAGGAGATGCGGTACGCGGACCTCGCGCGGATCGACGAGTCGGCGGCCGGGGCGGAGGCGGAGCTCGGGGCGTTCGGGCAGCGGGCGGTCGGGTTCCTGGCGGGGGAGGACGCGTTCGCCGGGCACCATGAGGTGATCGGTGAGTTGATCGCGGAGGCGGGGGCCCTCGGTACCGTTGCCGAGTCGGCGCCCGTGGCCGCCCGGCTCGACGAACTCACCGACGGGCTGCGGACGGTGACCGAGGTGATCGCCGGGCTCGACATCGGTGACGCCACGGTCCGTACGTCGATCCTGGAGCGGATCGCCGAGGTGCTGGGCGGGGTCAACCGGGCCCGTGCCACGTTGGAAGCCCAGCGAAGGGAGTTTCGGGACCGGGAGGGCCGGGCGGAGTTCGCGGCCGAGTTCGCGCTGCTGGGCCAGTCGGTGACCGGCGCGCTCGCGGACGCGGCGACACCGGAGGCCTGTGACGATCAACTCGCCCGGCTGTTGGTTCAGTTGGAGAACCTGGAAGCGCGCTTCGCGGACTTCGACGACTTCCTCGCCGAACTGACCGGCAGACGCGCCGAGATCTACGAGACCTTCTCCGCCCGCAAGCAGACGCTGGCCGACGAACGCGCCCGCAGAGCAGAGCAGTTGGCGGACTCGGCGGTCCGGGTCCTGGAGACGGTCGGGCGCCGGGCGGCCACGCTCGCCGACGGCGACGCGGTCAGTACGTACTTCGCCTCCGACCCGATGGTGACGAAGATCCGCCGCACAGCCGACCAACTCCGGGACCTGGGCGACCGGATGAGGGCGGAGGAGCTGACCGGTCGGCTCGCGGCGGCCCGCGAGGAGGCGGTCCGTGCCCTGCGCGACCGCACCGACCTCTACACGGACGGCGGCCGGACCCTGCGCCTGGGCCGCCACCGTTTCGCCGTGAACACCGAGCCCCTCGACCTCACCCTGGTCCCCGCCGGCGACGGTCTCGCCTTCGCCCTCACCGGCACGGACTACCGAACCCCGGTCACCGACCCGGAGTTCGCGGCCACCCGCGAGTTCTGGGACCGCCCGCTGCCCTCCGAGTCGCCGCGCGTCTACCGCGCGGAACACCTCGCCGCCCGCCTCCTCGACGAACACGGCGCCCAGGCCCTCGCCCAGGAGCCCGACCTGGCCGCCCTGGTCCGCCGGGCCGCGCAGGAGTCGTACGACGAAGGCTACGAACGCGGCGTGCACGACCACGACGCGACCGCGATCCTGATCGCGCTGCTCCGCCGGTACGAGGGCGCGGGCCTGCTGCGGTACGAACCGGCCGCCCGGGCAAGGGCGTTGCTGTTCTGGACGCACGGCACGAGCGCGGAGGCGAGGGCTGGCTGGACGCGTCGGGCACGCTCGCTCGCGCGGGCCCGCGACACCTTCGGACCGACCGCGGCCGTCGCCGACTTCCTGACGGAACTGGCCGAGCGGACCGGCGGGCCCGCCGCCGCGTACCTCTTCGACGAACTGACCACCGGCCCCGAGGGCTTCGTGATCAGCGCCGCCGCACGCACCATGCTCGACAAGTTCCGCCGCACGGTGGGGAGTTCGGCCTACGACGACGATGTGCTCGCCGTCGACGAACTGACCGCGCGCCGCCAGCTGGTGGAGGCGTGGCTGACCGCGTACACGACGGCGTCCGGCACGGAGACCGACCCCGGTGACCTCGCGGAGGCGATCGCGGCCGAACTCTGCCCGGACGCCGTGCGGTACGAGTCGGACGCGCGGTTGACGGAGACGGTCGGGGGACTGCTGGGCACGCACCCGCGTATCGAGGCGGGCGTGCTGTCGCTCCGGATCGATGAACTCCTCGCCCGGACCAGGGAGTTCAGGGCGACGGACGTTCCCGGTCATCGCGCGTACCAGCGGCGCCGTACGGCACTGGTCGCGGCGGAACGTGCCCGGCTGCGCCTCGACGAGTACCGGCCGCGTGTGCTGTCGTCGTTCGTGCGGGGGCGCCTGGTCGACGAGGTGTATCTCCCGTTGGTCGGCGACAACTTGGCGCGGCAGATCGGTACGACGGGGGAGGGGCCGCGTACCGGCGCGAGCGGGGGCCTGCTGCTCCTCATCTCACCGCCGGGGTACGGCAAGACGACCCTCATGGAGTACGTCGCCGATCGGCTCGGGCTTGTGCTGGTCAAGGTGAGCGGGCCCGCCCTCGGGCACGGCGTCACCTCCCTCGACCCGGCCGAGGCGCCGAACGCGACCGCTCGCCAGGAGGTGGAGAAGGTCAACTTCGCGCTCGCGGCCGGCAACAACGTGCTGCTCCACCTCGACGACATCCAGCACACGTCCCCCGAACTCCTGCAGAAATTCATCCCGTTGTGCGATGCGACGCGGCGGGTCGAGGGCGTGTGGGACGGGGCGCCGCGCACATATGACCTACGGGGGAAACGGTTCGCCGTCTGCATGACCGGCAACCCCTACACCGAGTCGGGCGGGCGTTTCCGGGTGCCGGACATGCTGGCCAACCGTGCCGACGTGTGGAACCTCGGCGACGTACTGACCGGCAAGGAGGCGGTGTTCGCGCGGAGTTTCCTGGAGAACGCGCTGACCTCCAACCCGGTCCTCGCCCCGCTGGCCGGCCGCGACCGCGCCGACCTGGACCTGCTGATCCGGCTGGCGGAGGGCGACACGACCGCCCGCGCGGACCGCCTGTCCTACGCCTGCGATCCCGCCGAACTCGCCCGGATGGTGGGGGTGTTGAGGCATCTCATCACCGCCCGGGACACCGTGCTCGCGGTCAACTCCGCGTACATGGCGTCGGCGGCCACGACGGACACGGCGCGCACGGAACCGCCGTTCCGGCTCCAGGGGTCATATCGCACCATGAACCGCGTCGCCCAGCGCATCGAGCCGGTGATGAACTCCCTTGAACTGTCGGCGGTGTTGGACGACCACTACACCGCCGAGGCGCAGACCCTGGGGACCGGCGCCGAGGCGAACCTGCTGAGGCTGGCGGAGTTGCGCGGCACGCTGAGCGCCGAACAGGCCGTGCGCTGGGGGGAGTTGAAGGCGGCGTACGTGCGTTCGCGGGGCATGGAGGAGAGTAACCCCTTGAGCCATGCCGTGGCGGCCCTCGGGGTGCTGGCCGAGCGGGTCGGAGCGGTGGAGTCGGCGATCATCCGGGCGAGCGGCGGCCCGGGATGACGGTCACCGACCTCCGCGTGAGGCCTCCCCGTACGACCAACTGCTAGAGCTGGAGCAGCCGTTGGGTGATCTCGCGGTACTGCCGCAGCGCGTTGCGGAACTCCTCGGACTCGGACTCGGCCTCCGACGGGGACTGCGCCTGGGACTCGGGGTCCTGGTCCGCCCAGGCGGCGCGCAGGAGGTCGCGGCGGGCGGCGAGGGCGGTCACGAGCTGGGCGGTGGCCTCGTCGTAGGCGCTCTCCGCCTCCGCGAGGGCGTCGCGCGGGGTGTCGGCGAAGGTGTTGAGGGCGTGTCGCAGGCGCTGGAGGACCTTGTCCCGCTCGCTCGACGGGAGCAGCGGCTCCGGGCCCGGGGTGCGGCGTTCGGAGGGGGTGCGGTTCTGGCCCGCGGGTTGTTGGGCGCGTGTCTGGTCGTACATCATCGGGAGTCGCTTCCGTCCCGCCCGAAGGCGTTTTTGGGATCGTCCGTGCACCGGCCACTGCCCTGCGCCGTGCTGCCAGTCAACGTGCGGCGACGGTTCGTGTCAACGCGGCGGTCACGCGCTCCCGGCCGACCCGTTCCGGCGCTTGCCGGAGTACCGTGGAAGGACCGAGGCCTTCGCGCGCCGATGTCCCGCTCCGGCGCCGTGTCCTCGCGTTTCCCTTCACAGGGGCAGCCCGTGACCCCGGCCGCGCCATCCGCAGCGAGGCCGAGGAGTTTGGCATGGCCACCGTCTCCACCCCACGCCCTGCCCCGAAAAAGTGTGACACTTTCGGTGAAAGTGACACACTTCTGCCGGACACCTATCCCCCACCCCCGCCCTCGCCCTACGACGGCACCTCCCCCTTCCCGCCGGACGAGGGCCCGGCGCCCGTGCGGGACGGCGGAGGCCGGATCTACGTCGGCGTCACCGCGGCGATCGTCGTCCTGCCGTTCGTGGGTCTCGGCCTGGCCGGCTGCCTGCTGTGGGGGCGGCTGATCCACCCCGTCGACATCGTGCTCGCGGCCGTGCTCTACACGATCTCGGGTCTTGGCGTCACGGTCGGCTTCCACCGCGGGCTGACCCACGGCTCGTACCGCGCGATCCGGCCCGTGCGCATCGCGCTCGCGGTAGCCGGGTCGATGAGCTTCCAGGGCGATGTCATCGGCTGGGTCGCCACCCACCGCCGCCACCACGCCTTCACCGACCGGCCCGGCGACCCGCACTCGCCGTACCGCTACGGCACCCATCTGTGGGGCCAGTTGCACGGACTGCTGGACGCCCATGTCGGCTGGCTGTTCCGCAACGAGCAGACGCCGCCCGAGCGTTACGCCCCCGACCTCGTCGCCGACCCCGACATCCGGGCCGTCTCCCGCGCCTTCCCGTGGCTGTGCCTGCTCACCCTCGCGCTGCCGTTCGGGCTCGGCTGGGCGATCGGCGGCAGCTGGCTGTACGGCGTAACAGGCTTGCTGTGGGCGGGACTTGTGCGTATCGCGCTGCTTCACCACGTCACCTGGAGCGTCAACTCGCTCTGCCACATGATCGGTGAGCGCCCCTTCCGCACCCGCCGCCACGACCGCGCCACCAACCTGTGGCCGCTGGCCCTGCTCTCCTTCGGCGAGAGCTGGCACAACCTCCACCACGCCGACCCCACCAGCGCCCGGCACGGCGTCGACCGCGGCCAGATCGACCCGTCGGCCGCCGTCATCCGCCTTATGGAGCGCGCCGGTTGGGTCTACGACGTGCGCTGGCCGACCGCGGACCGGGTCGCCGCCCGCCGCGCCTGACCTCGGCCACGACGCGGCTACGACGCGTGCGGTGCCGGGATGGTCCTGGTGTCGAAGTCCCCCTCGATGATCTGCGCCGCGAGATCCGACAGGCGCAGATGGCGGGCGCGGGCGTAGGAGCGGAAGGCGGTGAAGGCGTCGTCGACGGACGTGTTCCAGCGCTCCGCCAGCACACCCTTGACCTGCTCGATGAGGATGCGGCTGGTGAGCGCGTTCTGCAGTTGGCTGTTCTCGACGTGCGACTGCTCCAGCGTGCGCTGCTGGAGCACCGCGATGGTGGCCACGTCGGCGAGCGCCTGGGCGAGCGCGATGTCGTCGTCGCCGAGGCGGTGCGGGGTGCTCTGGAAGAGGTTGAGCGCGCCGACGACCCGGTTGCGCAGCCGTAGCGGAATGGCGTGCGTGCTGACGTACCCGGTCTCGCGGGCCTGCGCCGCGAAGCGCGGCCAGGCCGCGGTCACCTCGGTCCGTGTCAGGTCGATGTTGGTGCGGGCGGCGCCGGTGCGGTAGCACTCGACGCACGGGCCCTGGTCGTGCTGGAGCGCTAGGAGCTCCAGCAGGCGGGTGTGCTCGTCCGAGGCGGCGATGATCTGCAGTTCGCCGTGTGCGTCGACGAGGAGGATGCCGGCCGCCGACACGTCGAGGAGCTCGACGCAGCGCGCGGACAGCCGGTGCAGCAGGTCGATGACGTCGAAGTCCTCGACCAGGGAGTCCGCGACCTCCACGAAGATCTCGGCCAGACGTCGTTCGCGGGCCATGGCGATCATCCTTTTCCAGTGTCGGGCGAGTACGGCCCGCTTATATCGTCGTCCAGATCGTCCCCGAAGCGGAGTCTGCGGGCGACCACGTCTGCCGCGACCTCACCCAGGGGGCGTTCACTGCCGTAGGCGTGGGCCCGCAGGCGCAGCAGGGCTTCCTGTATGGGCACGCCCAGTTGGACACTGATCATGCCGGTGGCCTGGTGCACGACGGGGCGGTTCAGCCCGGTCGGCCAGTCCGGAATCCGGTCCGGGCGGGGTGCGGTGCCGTTCGCGTGCCCGTTTCCGCGCCCCGTTCCGTTCAGGAACGCGCCGGTCAGGGCGGCCGCCAGGGCGGTGGCGTCGGCGTACTGCTGCTCGCTGATCCGCCGGTCGCCGTCGCACAACACGGTCAGGACGCCGACCCGGATCGCCCCGATGCCCAGCGGGAACCCGCACACACCCTCGACGCCCATGTCACGCGCGGCCGGCAGCAGCACCGGCCACCGCTCGGGGCGCACCCGGTCCAGGTCCGGCTCCAGCACGGGCGCACCGGTGCGGACCGCCTCCGGGCCCGGGCCCTCGCCCAACGTGAACTGGAGTTCCTCGAAACGGGCGCTCAGTTCGGGATGGCACCACAGCGGCTCGGCCGTACGGTCGGCGCCGACCAGCAGCGACAGGGCGACGCCCGCGGCATCCAGCGCCCGGGCGCAGGCCTGCGCGGGATCGCCGCCCTGACCGAGGCGCAGCGACCGCAGGACTTCGGCCATGCCGTCGCTGATCACCGTGCTCCGTTCCGCGGCCGCCGGGGCGCGTCGAGACGATGTGCCGACCGGCTTCCGCCGTACCCTACGTGGCCCGGCGCTCCAGCGCGCGGTCGGCGAGCACGCCCGTCCACGCGTCCCGCACACTCGCGTACCGCGGGAACCGCTCCACCAGACCGGCGGCCCGGAACACCAGCAACGGACCGGGCCGGGAGTGCACGACACGCAGCCATCCGAGCCGCCCACGGCACTCCTCCCAGGCCGTGCACAACGGGTCCAGAACACTGCCGTCCATAAAGGTCACGTCGAGCAGATCGACGATGAGGAAGAGCCGCCCCGTACCGTGCCGGGCTTCCTTCAACTCCTGCGCGAAGGCGGGCACGGTTGTCAGATCGAGCTCACCGCGCGCCCGGACCACTCGTAGTTCATCTGGTTCATCTGATGCGTCGAACAGATCAGGATGCGGGCGCATGTGCCCCAGCTCCCCTGTAAGAGAGTGGCTTTCGCCTTCTTGCGCAGGGCCTCTGTTGCGCGGAAAAAGAGTGCACGGAGAGGGCCGGGGTCCGGGGCTGCCGTACGACGAGCCTACTGCCGGGAAGGGATATGCCGAGAGCCGTTTCCGGCTAATGGGTACCGGTTTCGGCGTTGTGGTCGTTTCAGTCGGCCTGATGCGGTATCCACTCGCTGTCGTCCAGCGAATAGCCGTACTGCGGACGCCCGTTCATCCCGCTGGTGTGGAACGGCTTCCCCTGGTCGTCGATGCGCAGCACGCCGTGCCGGGTGCCGCTGGTCCAGTTCAGCTCCAGGTACCAGCGCACATCCTGGGAGGCCGCGGCGGCCGTGATGTACAGGACCTCGGGATCGCTCTCGCTCACCTTGTACGGCAGCCCGGTCTGCCCGGCCTTCGGCGTGGCCACCGGCCGGGTCGCGTCCAGCCCGACGTCGAAGGAGTGCGTGGGCACCCCGCCACCGCAGCCGACCCCCACATACCCCATGGTGTACGCGTTCCAGGCGAGCGGCGCTCCGCTCTGCACCACCCGCACGTTCAGCGACTGGAGTACGACGGTGTCCTGCCCGGTGCCCTGAACAGTGAGCTCAAGGTACTGACTGTCGGCGGACACGGCCCCCAGCGCGCTCACCCAGCTCGGGGCGTCCTGCTCGGTGGGCGGCGGCGGCACCTTGGCCGCGTCCTCGTCGACCAGGTAGGTCTGACTGCACGGACTCTCCCAGGCGTACGGCCGTGAGGTCACCGTCAGCGGAACGGCTGCGGTTGCTGCGGCGCCGTCGGACCTGCCACTCGGGGTGGCGGACGTGCCGGTCTTCGCCGTGGCGGACCCGGAGGGGTTCGCGCTGCCGGAGGGCGAGGTGGAGGGGGAGGGGGAGGAGGTCACCTTCGCCTTCGACTTCGACGGGTCGGAGGGGGAGGCGCCGCGTCCGGTGGAGGTCACGGCCCCGGCGTCCTGCTTCCGGTCGCCGCCGCCGTCGCCGCCGGACACGAGCCGGGGGACGAGCGCGGTGGCGGCGACGACCACGGCTACGGCGGCGGCTGTGAGGAGGGTGGTGCGGCGGCGGGTGCGGGGGCTGGAGTTGGGGGGCTCGGCTGTCTCGGGGGGGCTTGCTTCGGAGGTGGGGATGGGCGCGGGGGTGGTGATCGCCTCGGTGCCGGTGGGCGGGGGAGCGGGAGGGGTGGGACTAGGGGGAGCGGGAGTGGGAGTAGAGGGGGCGGGGGAAGCGGGGGTGCCGGTGCTCGCGCTCGGTCCCGAAGTCGCCGCTGCCGCTGCCCCTGTACCCGTCCCGGCGGCAGCCCGCCGCTCCCGCTGGCGTGCCCCGTCGGCCAGGATCCACCGGCGGTGGGCCTCGACGAGCTCGTCCGGGGTCGCCTTGCAGAGCCGGGCGAACCGCTCGACGGGGGCGTACTCGGTGGGTACGGCATCGCCGTTGCAGTACCGGTGCAGCGTCGACGTGCTCATGTGCAGCCGCTTCGCGAGCACGCCGTAGCTCAGCCCCGACCGGTCCTTGAGCTCCCGTATCAGTGCCGCGAAATCGGCGGTCTCCTCAGGCCCTGCCACCCTGCCCCCATTCCAGTCGAGCGTTCCAGGGAATCAGTGTTCCCCCAGGTAAGAGCCGGTGCGAACGTTCCAGGTTCCCATAACTGCCGGCTGTCGT
The DNA here is from genome assembly GCF_045162825.1 of Streptomyces prunicolor. NCBI lineage: Bacteria > Bacillati > Actinomycetota > Actinomycetes > Kitasatosporales > Streptomycetaceae > Streptomyces > Streptomyces prunicolor. The sequence continues at coordinate 5,958,977 of NZ_CP108676.1, forward strand.
AGCGGGTGGGACGGAAGGCGGCACAAGCTGCGGTCATCAAAGCACGCCGCCCGCCGACCGGTTGGGCGGCGGCTACTTCCCTCCTTCCGAAAGGCACAACAGCCATGTCCGCGTTCACCGCCCGTCCCCGCACCCGCCTCCTCGCCGCCGCCACCGTCGCACTGGCCGCGCTCTCGCTCACCGCCTGCAACGACAAGCTGGGAGTACAGGACGAGGGCGCGGGCAACCCGACCTCTTCCACGGTGGCGACGCCCGCACCGTCCGGGACGAAGACGGGCGGGACGGCGCAGACCGGAGGGACGACGGGATCCACCGGTTCCACCGGGTCCACGTCGGGTGGCAACACGGGTTCGAGCGGCGGCACGGGTTCGGGCGGCAGCAAGACGAGCGGGGGCTCGGGCTCCGGGTCGGGTTCCGCCTCGGGCTCGGGCTCGGGGACCTCCACGAGCGGCAGGATCCCGTGCAGCGGCGCCAACACCAAGGTGACGGCACAGACGGTCTCACGCCCCATCAACCACATGCTGCTCACCGTCACCAACACGGGTTCCAAGACCTGCGACCTCTACTACTACCCGGCCGTCAACTTCGACGACGCCCAGTCCGTACCGCCGGTCATGAAGGACTCCCAGCCCCAGGCGGTGACCACCCTCACCCCGGGCCAGTCGGGCTACGCCGGCGTCGCCCTCTCCAACGGAGACAACGGCACCGGCACCAACGGCCGCACCGCCAAGTCCCTCTCCGTCTACTTCTTCGACCGCGACAACAACAGCATCAGCCCGGCGGCGACACCGGCCCTGCCGGCGAAGGGCGTGTACGTGGACGACTCGCTGAAGGTGACGTACTGGGTGTCGGATGCGCAGGATGCGTTGACTTACTGAGTCTTACTGAGCGCTGGTCACGTTTCGCAGAGCGGTGGGGGCCACCGCTCTGCCGATGAACGTCGCGGTACGGGCGGGACGACGCTCACGGCAGGCGGATCCGAGAGCGTCGGCGACCGGTTCGGTCCGCAGGAGGTCGGCGCTGGACCAGCCGACCACGCAGCTCCTCCTCCACCGCCCCTGTACCGCAGTTCGCCGTCACCTTCGGCCTCACGTGATTCCCTCAACCAGAGACGAACTCAAACCGGCGTGCTTCCGCCAGGAACAACGGGTCTTGTCACGGCGACCCGCACAGCGCCGGTGTTCGATGGGGCGACCTGTGCCACGCTCTCGTCCTCGGCGTTGCGGGCGACGATCGCGGGAACATCCGTGCCTGTCGGGATATGACGCACGGTCCATCCAGCGCTCTCGAAGTAGGCCTGGGTACGTGCCATCGCCCGGACGGTCTCCTCTTCCGTAAGAGGCGAGGTCGACCAGGCATGGTGGACCCAGCGGCCTTCAGAGTCCTGGTGGGCGCTGGGTCCCTCTCCCGCTTGTGCTGGGGAGTACGGGGCCTGGAGAGCTTCGTAGATCCGGCTGGAGTGGTCGAGGGCCCGATGCTCGGCGAGCTCGTCGACCTGCGTGTGCCGGAGGGCTGTGGAGGTGGCTGTGGACTGGTCGCCGGCGCTGCGCGGGAAGCAGGGCGATGTCACACCGAGGGAGGCCAGCCCTTCACCCGCAGACCGGTTCACCACGCCGGTGATGGCGTCCATCCAGAAGTCATCGGGTTCGGTACGCATGTTCACGTGAGGGAAAGGCTTGGACCAATCTGCGTCCGATGACTGGAACTTGTAGCCCAGCTTCACCCAGGCGTCCCTGGCTTGCCGCACCAGCGATTTGGCTTTGCCGCCCGGCACTCCAGTCAGCTTGTACGCGATGCTGACCTGCAACCGATCATCCGAGCCACTATCGTCCCGGGCAGTACAGGCTCCCACCGGCGCGGCGCCCACCTGCTCGAGTTTGGCTTCGGTGACATGCCGTCCACTGCCTGGTGAATGATTTTCTCTGCGCGCTCGGTTGCCTGCTCCTCGTTCACCGTGAATTGCTTCGGCGTTGAGGCGCGGCCTCTCCCGCCACCCTGTTCTGTCCCACACGCCGAAAGCGCAACCAACGCCGCCAGGAGTCCACCAATCAACATCGGTTTGCGTGGCTTCAAGAGGTTCTTCCGGTTGAGAATGAGCGACCTAAGGCCATCTGTACCGGCAACTTCCCGCCAGGGATTCTGTCATGAGCTCAGCTATGCCTTCGGCGTTTCTGTTGAGGAAGCGATTGGAGCGTTGGACGACCAGAAGGCGTCATTCGCGTTGGGCCGCGGGATCGCTTTGCCGTAGTAGCTTGGACCATTCGCTTTTGTTGATGGTGCGGTAACGTCCGATTTCTTGACGCAAGCAGTTTGGACGTCGAGGAAGAACTGCCCCTCTCCGCCGACGATCAAGCTCATCTGCAGCAGGTCATCGCCGGATTTAGCGTACACCTCAGGGAATTCCTTGTCCGAGTTGACGTCTGTAATTTTATGCCCATTCTTCTTCCAATAACGCTCAATTATTCCGATAAGAGCACCCCTTCTCGCCTCCGAAACCTTCGTCATCACGACTGCACGGCGCGTGACATCTCCATAGCCACTGGATCCGCCATCGCAACTGCCGTCATCCGAAGTGTCGTGGGTCCACTGAATGGGGGGCTTCACCGTCGAGAGGGTCTGATAGATCAATTTGTCGGCCTCGTCCGCCGCTCCCTGCATATCCACTTTCGAGCTCCCCTTCACGTTTCCCGAATCTCCATTGCTCGCGCCGCAGCTCGCAACGGATAGGATTGTGAGTGCAACGCTGATCGCTCGGACCGAAAGCTGCTTCTTCATCGAGGTACTTCCGCCTTGATGTGATCTGATCTTCCAGCGACAATCTTGGCTATATTGTTGGCCGCCGAAGGGTTTCTGTCAGGATCAAAATATCCAGAGTGGGCCGGGGTTGGCCCATCGCCCGAGAGCCAAAGCGGCAGTGGCCCGTCTCCCGACTCTATGCGTGTGGCGCCGAATTCCTTACTGGTGGGATCTCTGCCGAACCAACGCTCATCGTCCAAAGAGTTGACGATGGCGGGGGCGGGACCAAGAAGGCTGCTTTTGGCTGGAAGCAAAGAAACTGGATCGTTATCGGCCGACGCAGCAAAAACATGGCCCTTACCGACGTTGAGTTCGCTGGCGGTCTGCGCACCCGTTCCAGGGCTTCCCAGAAGGATGATGTCGTTGACGCCAGGGATTCCACCGTGCTCCCGGGCTGCCGTTCCCACCAGGAGAGAGCCATACGAATGTCCGATGGCCGTGATATGTGGATTCTTGTTCTCGTTGGTTGCTTCTATACCCTCCATGAAGCTGCGATAGGCGGGAGCACCTTTATCCGCGTCGGTAGTGGATGCCACCTCGGTGAAACCAGGAGCGTCGTATCCCAGCCAGACGACAGAAGCAGTTGAGTGATCGTACTTGTAAGCGCCCTTCTGCGTTTGAAGTGCCCGGCGGACCGTGTCATCCGCGAAGTCGCCATTAAGCGTGGTGCCAAGCCCGGGAACATAGGCGGAGACATTTCTTGAGGTATCAGGATTTCCGTAACTTACGATGGCCCGGCCGTTCCCCTCATCTCCCACGCCCAGCAGGAACATTGGCGGGCTGCTGCCTTCGTCGAGTTTTTCCTGAATCCCTTTCAATCCTTCGAGCTGGGTTTTTGACAGGTCGTCATGTTGGCCCTCGAGCTTCGCGATGAGGACTTTCAGGTTCTCCCGATTTGCCTCATCACGGACTTCCGTCGGAACACCGTCAAGATTTCCGATCAGGCCGGGGAACGCGGAAAGATACTCTTCACGCTCGTCCGAGGTGAGATGATCCCACCATGCCTTACGCTCTGCAGGAGACTTGTCGAGCGGAATTTTATCCTTGAGGTAAGGTGTCGCGGATGCGTCAACAGCATCGATATCGGACGCCACGTCCGCCCACGTTTTGGTGTCCACACCCAATCCGGGCGGGGCCTTCAGTTTCTCCAGCGCTCCGCAATAGCGAACATCGATCTCCTGAGCGCGGAGGACGGCATAAGTGAGGCGATCGGCCACGTCCTTGGCCTTCGCGTAATGCGGATTCGGGCTCTTGAGCTGAGCCTCGCTGTCGCTCATCCCCTGCTGGTACAACCCCTCCTTACCGGAAGACGGACTCGGGTTACTCGAATCGAACCGCCCGTTCCCGCCGTAGGCTGTTCCGCCGGGGACTTCCTCACCAGTCAGCCCACTCTCTCCACCGGCGGGATACCCGATGCTGCCGTTTTCGTTGACGGTGTAACCGAGCGACGCGGCATCGTCCAGGGCCTCGATCAGATGCCTGCGCTGCGTGGCCAATTCCGTTGCCAACCCATCGACGCTACCGCGAATGAGCCCGGACTCGGCCTGGATGTAGTAGTAGTTGTTGCTCAGCCGCTTGAGCCGTTTCACCGCAGCCTTCGCCGACTCGCTCTCCTGGGTCTTGGCGAGTGGGCCGCTCATACGGCTGTCGACCTGCTCATGTGCGGAGTCGGCATGTCGGGACGCAGCGCCCCAGCCATCGGCTGCGTCAGAGAGTTCGGACAGTTTCAGATCCCTGAGTTGCTGCCAGGTCAGTGTCGACGCCACGGTTACTCGCCCTTCCCCGTGCCGGTCACCTTCACGGAGTCGGCCTGGGCGGCCACTTCGACGTCCACTTCACCCATGTCCTGGGCCACCTGACGCAACTTGGGGCCCAGCGCGTCGCACTCATCCCGAACCGCGCCCAGGCGCTTCTCCCACGAAGCGAGTACGGACCTCAAGGCGCCCAGGCTCGTGAGTCCCGCTGCCCCGCTCCCCACACCGTCATGGGCGGAACTCAAATCCGTCTTCGCGTTGCCAGTACTGGTCCGTAGATCGTCGGCAGCACCCGCGGCCCGCATCCACGGCCCGTGCGAGTGCTTGAGGGTTCCTGCGCCGCCTGCGGTGTTGCCGCCGGTGGAGCCGCCAGGGTCGGCAGGAAGCTGATTGAGCTGCATGTGCGTTGGGTGCCGCTCAGCCGCTGCCGATTTGAGCTGCTCCCACTCCTCCCACGCCATGCGTGGCCCCTCCCCGTGTCTAGCCCTTTGCCGCCGGGCGCTTGTGACAGTGAGACCGCAACTCTGCGGTGATCGAGAAGCACAGTAGCGTTACCGCATCTTGGGCCTCATCCGTATCGGCCACCAGTGCGGTTGAGTACGTGTACTCACACGGCACCAGGTCCGGGCCGTCGTCTGTGGGCGACAGGAGTGACCGCGATCGCGGCTCCCAGCAGCACCGCGCTGCTGATGCCCAGCACGCCCCAACGACCCGGTGGAGGTACGACTACCTGGTCCCCTTCGAGCCGCCGGTGATCGACTTCGGCCTGCCGCACGGCACCCATGACGATCCACCGCACCGCCACGACCCGAGCGTGCCCGAGTACGGGCTGTGGACGAGCCGGGTGTACGACGCCTGGCTCGGCGGCCCCGAGTGCCGGCACAGCGTCCGGACGCTGGAAGACATCGTGGTGCTCAGCCCCCGCGTACGCGGGGCGGTGGAGACGTTCGGCCTGACCCGCCGACGAGCATCGTCATTCAGTCCGACGGCACCAACGAGGACGTGGACACCCTGCGGTCCGTCTAGGAGGGCGCCTCCTGGCTCCGGCTCGACGTCGTCAACCAGTCCTCCGCCGAGGCCCTTCGGTATCCGAAGCTCATACGCAGGCAGAACGGCAGGGCCGCGCTCGACGAGCAGCACCAGAGGTGTCCGCTGGAGCACCTCATCCGGCATGTCCAGGGCTCCCTGCGACAGTACGGATGGGCCGAGCCCTGCACGTCGAGCACCCCGCCGCCGTAGCCATGCCGTATGCCACGACGGGACCGCGCGTAGGAGCGCGTGGGTGAAGCGATTGACGAAGAACGGGAGATGCCGATGAGCGTGATGATCCGGCCCGCCGAGAAGCGGGATATCACGGTGTCGCCGAGCTGATCGAGGAGTTCGAACGGTTCTACGAGACGACCGGGATCCAGCTGTTCGAGGTGCGCCGGACTTAGGTCGAGGAGGCCCTCTTCGGCTCCCAGCCGTTGGCGCCCGTCTCATGGACGAACTCCGCGCCGTAGCCACCGCACGTCCCGGGCGTAGCCGCATCGAGTGGATGACCGACCGCGACAATCCGAACGCCCGCGCGTTCTACAAGTCACTCGGGTTCGCAGAGTCCGTCGGGCAGATCGTCTACCGGGCCGACACCGGAGCGGTGTGAGTCTTCGAAGCGGGGCATGAAGCCCTGCCGGGGAAACGGAAAGAGTGGGGCTATGAAGGAAGAGCGCTGCGAACGGTGTGAGTGCATCATCGGGCTGGGCTGTGGTTGCCCAGCTGACGGGGCTGTGCCGAAGGCGCGTTCTGCCTCGCAGCCGCGGCAGGAATGGCGACGCTTCCCCGCGGACACGATCCTGATCTCGTCCGCGCAGTACGCGCACCTGCCCGGAGCATGCACTCACCTCGTCGAAGAGTTGGTGACGGCACCGCGCTGGGGCTGGATCCCGGACCCGGCGCCCGGGCTCTGGGACCGCCTCGGCAGCAGCTGTCCCGCGGTCGCGACCGCGGGCAACACCGCGCGGAGGGCTACGCGGCGGTGCGAGGAGTGCCAGTCGGCAACAGGGCTGTAGACGCCGCCCAGTTGAGTTCCGTGACAGCCACGCCGTCGCCGGGCCGTGGGCCGGCACAGCCATCGTGGGCCTGGTCGCCGGCGAAACCCAGGGCTGCACCCGCACCGGCTCCGCTCCTCATCCGCGCAGTTGGGCCGGTGCCCCCTGGGCAGGCAGCTCCGGCTCGTCCAGATCGTTCACCGGCGTGCCCGACGGGTAGCGGGCGCAGTCGGCGTACGCACTTACCTGGAGGCGATCACGCGGGTACGTCTGAAGGGAGACGGTGTCGTCCGTGTCCGGGAGCGTCAGCGCAAGACTGAGCCAGGCGCGGGAGTTCTCGTAGGCGGTGACTTTCCAGCCCTGTCGCGTCAGCTCTTTCCGCACACGCCGCAACGCGGACACGGCCTGGTCACGGGAGACGCCCTTCAGCGCCCATTCATTGCCCACGCCAACGACATGCGGCAGGCTCGGCGGGGAGTCGCTCAGCTGCTCGGACCAGTGCTTCAGCCCCCGGTAGTAGCAGCCGTCGACCTCCGAGCCGCCTCCGGGCCAGTCGGGATCCAGTTGAGCGTGTGGCAGGCCAAGCGCGTCGTAGACAGTCTGAGTGTGGCCGTCCAGCCGCTGCGCCGTGGCGGCCGGATTCGCGACGGGATACGGGTCGCCCTCCCAGAGCCGCTCGGACCACCGGGCAACCCCCACCATGCCTACCACCGCTCCAGCCAGTGCCAGCACCGCGGCCGACCCGACCAGGAGGCTCCGGCGCCGCCCGAGGCGATTGTGTCGCTGTGTCATGCACAGCATCGTCCGGCGGGCCTCGCGAGGCCCGCATGAGTACCCGTACTCAACCGTCACCTGCACCGACACCAGGGCGAGCACTGGTCTTGTCACGGGGTGACTCATACAGGTCACCGAACTGGTCGCGGCAACGCGAGCCCCTTAGACGGCCACGCTCAGGAGAACGTCCGTCAGTCGCTCCGCCGCGTACGGGCGGTCCACGGACCGTGCCCGCTCCGCCATCTGCAGGCCGAGGAAGGAGTCCCCCTTCGCCGCCCGCTGTGTTACAGGCTGTTGTCCTCGGGGGCGCGCTGTCGAGCTGCCTCGAATGCCCTGCGGTAGCGGGCCCGTTCCTCGTCGCTGGGGTTCGGGATCCGGAGGAACCGTCCAGCCTGCTGCACTTCCGCGATCAAAGCGGCACCGATTTGCGTCGGCGTCGGCCGCGGGGGCGTCGCTGCGCGTCGCGGCGCCCGCTTCGTCTCGGACGATGGCGTGGCTTGCTCCTGCGTTGGAGGGGCCGGTCGTACCTCTGGCTCAGAAACTCTCGGACGCTGCCCCCGCGGAGCCGGTTCAGGCCGGTTCGGGTGAGGAGCGCGAGCTGCCGGTCGTTCAACGGAGACCATCGGTGCATGGCGATCGTCGTACCGTCTGCGGGCTGTTGCTTGACACCTTGGCACAAGCCGTACATGGGCTCGTCCCGAGCGCGCACAGCGCACAGCGAGCTCAAGGCGCGGCGAACGTTGCTTGCTGGAAGCGACCGGGAGTCGGATCCCGAAGATCACCCCAGTCGGCTCCCAAATGGGCCCGCAACGCAAATCAGACCCGGTGCTGATCTCTCAGCACCGGGCCTGACCTGGTGTCTTGCTGTCGGGGTGGCGGGATTTGAACCCACGACCTCTTCGTCCCGAACGAAGCGCGCTGCCAAGCTGCGCTACACCCCGATGTCGTCACTTGTCTTGCCCGAGCTGCTGCTCACCGTGGCGACGTCGTTTACTTTAGCCCACCGGTGGCTGGAGACGAAATCCGGTTTTGGCGCGGTGGCGGATCGGGTTGGGGCGGGCGTGGTCGATGGCCACGAGGAGGACGGAGAGGGCGTAGAAGGCGAGACCGAGGAGGAGGGCGTTGCCCAGGACGCTCTTGTAGCCGTGCTGTTCGACGTCCAGGAAGGTGTAGAGGTAGCGGCCCGGTGTGCCGGGGAGGATCAGCTCGCCCCGGGCCAGATAGACCGCCAGGTAGGTCATCGGGTACAGCAGCCACGTCGCCGCCATCCGCAGATGCAGCCGGCCGGGCGCGGTCAGGAACAGCCAGTCGAACACCGCCGCGATCGGTATCACCGTGTGCAGGACGTGGTTCGTCACCGCCTGCCAGCCGCTGACGGGGCCGCCCGTCATCGCGAACGGCGTCGACGCGTGCGCCAGGATCAGGTGGTACATCAGGCCGGTGATCGTGACGTAGAGCAGTGCCGCGCCGGTGACCAGGGGGGAGAGGGGGCGGCGGGCGGTCCAGGCTCGGCGGGCCGTGGCGATCATGACCAGGGCCAGCAGGATGTTGCTCTGGATCGTGAAGTAGGTCAGCACCCGGATCGGGCTGCCGAGGAACAGGTCGACGGTCACCGCCGCTGCCGCCACCAACGCGACCAGCAGTCGGTACACCGCCGTCAGCGGGCGACGGTACGGGGCCACCACCGCGGTGGCGGGAACGGGCGAGGCGAACAGTGCGGGCATGCCGGGTACCGCGGGGAGGTCCGGGATGTCCCTGGGTATCGGGGCGGTCATGCCCTCACGCTAGGCAGCGGGGACGAATCGGGCGATACGGGTGGGCTGGACGAGGTACCTCACCGCAGCCCCCGGTATCCCCCGGTTTCGCCGGTATTCCCCGGTATCCCCCGGTATCTACGTCCTGAGATACCTCCCGCTCCCGCTCCTACTCCCGCTCCTACTCCTGGCTCACCAACGTCAACAACGTCGCCTCCGGCGGACAGGCGAACCGCACCGGCGTATACCGATTCGTCCCGCACCCGGCCGACACGTGCAAGTACGACGTCCGGCCCTCCGCCGTATGCCGGGACAGCCCCTTCACCCGGTCCGTGTCCAGGTCGCAGTTCGTGACCAGGGCGCCGTAGAAGGGGATGCAGAGCTGGCCGCCGTGCGTGTGGCCGCCGAGGATCAGGGGGTAGCCGTCCGCGGCGAAGGCGTCCAGTGCTCGTAGGTACGGCGCGTGCACCACGGCCATCGAGAAGTCGGCGTCGTCGGACGGGCCGCCGGCCACGCGCGCGTAGCGGTCACGCTTGATGTGGGGGTCGTCCAGGCCGGTCAACTCCACCGACGCGCCCTCGAGTTTCAGCGTCCCCCGCGTGTTCGTCAGGTTCAGCCAGCCCGCCGCGTCGAAGCCGTCCCGCAGGTCCTCCCACGGGTTGTGGATGGCTCCTACGACGGGCGGGTTGCCGTTCAGGCCGTGGCGGCCCGCGGTCTTCTCGAACAGGTACCGGGCGGGATTACGGGGTGTGGGGCCGTAGTAGTCGTTGGAGCCGAAGACGTACGCACCCGGGAACTCCATCAGCGGGCCGAGCGCGTCCAGGACCTCGGGGACGCCCTCCGGGTCGGAGAGGTTGTCGCCGGTGTTGATCACGAAGTCGGGGCGCAGGCCCGCGAGCGAGCGCAGCCAGCGCTGCTTCTTGCGCTGGCCGCCGACCATGTGGATGTCGGAGACCTGGAGGACTCTGAGCGGGCGCATCCCGGCCGGCAGCACCGGGACCGTCACCCGGCGCAGCCGGAAGGAGCGGGCCTCGAAGCCCGCCGCGTAGACCAGACCGGCGGCGCCGGCCGCCGCAATTCCCAGAGGTACTCCATATCGCGCGCGCATTCCTCCATCGTGTCAGACCCCACTGACACGCCTGACACCCCGTCGGCCGGGGCCCGGTAAATCGGCGGGCGCAGCCGGCTGCGCACCTGCGAGAATCAGACCCATGACCGCCACGCTCAAGTCGAAGCTGCAGGAAGACCTCAACACCGCGATCAAGGCGCACGACAAGCTGCGTTCCTCCACGATCCGGCTGACGCTCGCCGCGATCACCAAGGAGGAGGTCGCCGGCAAGGAGAAGCGCGAACTCTCCGACGACGAGGTCCTCAAGGTGATCACCAAGGAGGCGAAGAAGCGCCGCGAGGCCGCGGACGCCTTCGCGCAGGGCGGGCGCCCCGAGTCGGCCGCGCAGGAGAAGGCGGAGGGCGAGATCCTCGCCGAGTACCTGCCCAAGCAGCTCGGCGACGAGGAGCTGACCGCGATCGTCTCGCAGGCCGTCGAGGAGGCGAAGGCGGCCGGTGCCGAGGGCCCGCGCGCGATGGGCGCCGTCATGAAGATCGTGAACCCGAAGGTGGCCGGCCTGGCCGAGGGCGGCCGCGTCGCCGCCGTGGTGAAGAAGCTCCTCGCCGGCTGACCCACCGGCCGCGGACAAGAAGTGCCTCTACGACGACGGGGGCGCCCCTTTTCACAAGGGGCGCCCCCGTCGTCGTAGACGAAAAGCCTGAACAGCGGGTGACCGACGGGGAGTTATCCCCGGTTGCCGCCGTTCCCGTTGCCGTTGTTGCCGCCGTTGTCGTTGCCCTGGATGAAGCCGTCCGGGAGGGAGAACGTCGGGGTCGGGGTGGTGCCGCCGTCGGTTGTGCCGGTGGTGCCGCCGTCGGTGGTCACGCCGCCGTTGTCGTCGCCCCCGTTGTCGTTGTTCTTGCCGCCGTCGTTGCCCTTGTCCTTCTTGACGGGGTCCGGGATGTTGACGAGCTGGAAGTTCTGGACCTGCTTGCCCTCCAGGGCGCCGGTCATGGCGTCCTTCCAGATCGGGCCGGGGGTGTCGGCGCCGTAGACCTCGGCGTGGTAGACGCCGCCGATGCGGATGTCGGTCATCTCGATGTTCTGCTTGGCGCTGCCGACCCAGACCGCGCCGGCCAGGTTCGGGGTGTAGCCGACGAACCAGGCGTTCTTGCGGGAGTCCGTCGTACCCGTCTTACCGGCGCTCTGGCGGTCGGTGAGGCCGGCCTCCTGGCCGGTGCCGGAGTCGACCACGCCGCGCAGCACGGTGTTGATGGTGTCGGCGGTCTTCTTGCTCATCGCCCGCGAGCAGGTGGACTTGGGGACGGCGAGCGACTTCTGCTCGTTGCCCACCTTCTGGGTGATGGACTCGATGGCGATCGGGGTGCAGTACGTGCCCTCGTTGGCGAAGGCCGCGTACGCGGTGGCCATCGTCAGCGGCGAGAGGCCCTTCGAACCGAGCGCGATGGCCGGGACCTCGGGGATCTTGTCGCCGTTGCCCTGCACGACGCCGAGCTTGTTGGTCATGCTCACCACGGGGCACAGACCGATGTCGGAGATCATCTGCACGAAGTAGGTGTTGACCGACTTGGCCATCGCCTCCTTCAGCTCGTACGGACCCTTCTCCGACTCGCTCTCGTTCTCCACCGTCGCGCCGCCCGTGTTGACCCAGTTCTTGCCGCTGCAGGTCGACACGGGGCTCGGGTAGTCCATCGAGTACGGCGCCGGGTACTGCTGGGTGGCCGGCAGGCCCTGCTCCAGCGCGGCCGCCGCGACGAACGGCTTGAACGTCGAACCGGTCGGGAAGCCGAAGTTCGAGCCGCCCATGTCGGCGTTGACCGAGTAGTTGTACTCGGTCTCGTTCTTGCCGTAGCCGTACGGCTTCGACTGGCCCATGCCGAGGATCTTGCCGGTGCCGGGCTCGACGAGGGTGGCCGCCGCGGCGACCGAGTCCGACTTGTAGATGTGCTCCTTGAGCGAGGCCTGCACCGAGTCCTGCGCCTGCGGGTCCAGGGTCGTACGGATCGTCAGGCCGCCCTGGTTCCAGATCTTCGCGCGGGCCTCCTTGGTCTTGCCGAAGACCGGGTCGCTCAGGAAGACCTTCTCGACGTACTTGCAGAAGAAGCTGGCGCCCTTGACCGCGGTGATGCAGCCGTTCTTCGGCTGGCTGACCTTCAGGCCCAGGTCGCTCTGCTCGGCCTTGAGCGCGTCCGCCTTGGAGATGTCGCCGACCTCGGCCATGCGGGCCAGCACGGTGTTGCGGCGCTTCTTGGCCTCGGCCTCGTCGTTGATCGGGTCGTAGCGCGTGGGCGACTGGACGATGCCCGCGAGGAGTGCCGACTGCTGGAGGTTCAGGTCCTTGGCGTGCTTCGAGAAGTAGCGCTCGGACGCGGCCTCGACGCCGTAGGCCTGCTCTCCGAAGAAGGTGATGTTGAGGTAGTTCTCCAGGATCTTCTTCTTGCCGAGCTTCTCTTCGATCTGGATCGCGTACTTCAGCTCCTTGACCTTGCGGCCGAGCGTCTGCTGAGTGGCCTGCGCGACCTTCGTCGGGTCGTCACCGGCCTCCTCGATGAAGTAGTTCTTCACCAGCTGCTGCGTGAGGGTCGAGGCGCCCTGGGAGACCCCGCCGCTCTGCGCGTTCTTGTTGAGGGCGCGCAGGACGCCCTTCAGGTCGATCGCGCCGTGCTGGTAGAAGCGCGAGTCCTCGATCGCGACGATCGCCTTCTGCATGTACGGCGAGATGTCCTTGAGCTCCACCACCGTGCGGTCACGGGAGTAGACCGAGGCGATCTGGTTGCCCTTGCTGTCCAGGATCGTGGTGCGCTGGCTCAGCTGAGGGCTCTTCAGACTGTCCGGGATGTCGTCGAACCCCTGGACCGATCCCTTGGCCGCGAGACCCAGCGCGCCGGCCGCCGGCATCGCGATTCCGGCCATGACGGCACCGGCGAGAACACTGACACCGAGGAACTTGGTGGCCTGCTGCAGAGGGGACAGACCACCACCCGAGCGCTTTTTTGGCATAGGGGCAGCCTACGTTCTCATTCGCCGGACACGTGTATAGGCCTTGGCCTAAGCTGCTCTCAACTGTCACAGCAGAGCGGTCACGTATCAATACGTCCGGCGACCCCGAATCGTTCCGGTCGTTTCCCTTTTTTTGTCGGGGGCGTGTCCGAATCCGCCTCCTGTGTCACCTGGTGCCCCTTGTGGCGCATGTCAACTGTCCCGCTTTGCCGGGAAAGTCACGCATGTCGTCAGCTCACTCCCCCGGGTGATCTGCCGCTTACCCATAGTCCGTTCGGGCCATTCAAGATTGGGCCCGAAGGGGGTGTTGCGCTGTGCCCACCTTCCGTAACGTCCTCAACTGGCGGCGGTGAATATGCCGCTGCCGCCGTGGGGGAGCCTCGATTCGGGAGAGGACGGCGCCGGTATGGGCTGGGTTACCGACTGGAGTGCGCAGGCGGCCTGCCGCACTACCGATCCGGATGAACTGTTCGTTCAAGGAGCAGCGCAGAACAGGGCGAAGGCAGTGTGCACCGGATGTCCGGTACGCACGGAGTGCCTCGCCGATGCGCTCGACAACCGCGTCGAATTCGGCGTGTGGGGAGGAATGACGGAGCGGGAGCGCCGCGCACTGCTGCGCAGGCGGCCCACTGTCACTTCATGGCGCCGGCTACTGGAGACCGCGCGTATCGAGTACGAACGAGGGGTCGGCATCATCCCCCTCGACGACGACGAGATCTACGAGAACTACGCGGCGGTGGGCTGACACCCACCGGTCCCTTCGGGGCCGACCCCGGGCGATCCCCGGGGCACGCGCCCGGAGGTTCCGCGTCAGACCTTCGTCTCGGGCAGCTCCGGCCGACCGGCCGCGAGCCGGTTCCCGATGTCCCGCAGCCCCGCGAGGTCGTGTACATCGCCGGGCAGCGCGGCGACTTCGGCCACCGCCACCTCGGGGTGGCGCGCGGTGAAGCGGTCACGTGTGCGCTGCTCACGGGAGAGCAGCCGCATCCGCTCGGCGTGCAACCTGAGCAGTCCCGCGGTGAGTTGTTCGACGGATCGCTCGTCGTCGGACGGCTGACCGTCCGTGTCGCCCGTGGCGGCGGACCGCTCCTGGTCCGTGTCGGCGGGGGAGCCTTCGTCAGGAGCTGCGGCGCGAGCTGTTGTCTCGGAAGCGGAAGACTCGGAGGCGGGCGACTCGGAAGCTTGAGTCTCGGAAGCTGGAGATTCTGAACTGCCGTACGTGTCGGGAGAGTTACGAAGTCCAGCTTTCCCGCCCATCTGATCGACAATGCGGGACTCCTCAAGATTTTCCGCGGCGGCGAGTGCCCGCTCGGCCGACAGCCGGGCGGCTCCGCTGCCGTGCACCCGGTTGAGGACCAGACCGGCCAGCGGCATCTCCTCGGCCGCCAGCCGCTCCACGAAGTACGCGGCCTCGCGCAGCGCGTCCCGCTCCGGGGCCGCGACGACCAGGAACGCCGTCCCGGGCGCCTGGAGCAGCTTGTACGTCGCGTCCGCGCGCGTGCGGAAGCCGCCGAAGGTGGTGTCCATCGCGGCCACGAACGTCTGGACGTCCTTGAGGAGTTGACCGCCGAGCAGCTTGCCGATCGTGCCGGTCATCATCGACATGCCGACGTTCAGGAACTTCATCCCGGCCCGTCCGCCCAGCTTCGCCGGCGCGGTCAGCAGCCGGATCAACTTGCCGTCCAGGAACGAGCCGAGACGTTTCGGCGCGTCCAGGAAGTCGAGCGCCGAGCGGGACGGCGGGGTGTCCACGACGATCAGGTCCCAGTCGTGCTGGGCGCGCAACTGGCCCAGCTTCTCCATCGCCATGTACTCCTGCGTGCCCGCGAAGCCGGCCGACAGCGACTGGTAGAAGGGGTTGCTCAGGATCGCCGCCGCCCGCTCGCGGTCCGCGTGCGCCTCGACGATCTCGTCGAAGGTGCGCTTCATGTCGAGCATCATGGCGTGCAGTTCGCCGTCCCCGTCGACGCCCTTCACGCGCCTGGGAGTGTTGTCCAGCGAGTCGATGCCCATGGACTGGGCGAGCCTGCGGGCCGGGTCGATGGTCAGGACGACGACCCGGCGCCCCCGCTCGGCGGCCCGCAGCCCGAGCGCCGCCGCGGTGGTCGTCTTGCCGACCCCGCCCGAGCCGCAGCACACGACGATGCGGGTCTCCGGGTCGTCGATCAGCGGATCGACGTCGAGCACGCGCGCGTGGGAGATGTGGTGGGAGCGGGAGTCCCGGGCGGAGGAAGCGCGGGCGGTGTCCTGCGCGGAGGAAGCCTGGCGGGGGCGGGCGGTGTCCTGCGGGCGGGCCGGGTCCGGACTCATGACATCCCCTGCTTCCGCAGCTCGGTGGCGAGTTCGTACAGGCCCGCGAGGTCCATGCCCTCGGCGAGCAACGGCAGTTCGTGCAACGGCAGGCCCTGCTCGCCGAGTACGGCCCGCTGGTCGTGCTCCAGCGCGTACCGCTCGGCGTACTCCTCGGCCTGCGCGAGCAGCGGATCCACCAGCTTCTCGGCGTTGCCACCGCGTCGGGCCCCGCCCAGGCCCGCGGCGGACAGCGCCTGCGCCACGGCGGTGCGCGGCACGGCCCGTACGAGATCGAGGTCGGTCGCGTCCAGCACCTCGGGGCGGACCATGTTCACGATGATCCGGCCCACCGGCAGCCGCGCCGCCCGGAGTTCGGCGATGCCGTCCGCGGTCTCCTGGACGGGCATCTCCTCAAGCAGCGTCACCATGTGCACGGCCGTCTCCGGCGACTTCAGCACCCGCATCACCGCCTGCGCCTGATTGTGTATCGGGCCGATCTTCGCGAGCCCGGCGACCTCGTCGTTGACGTTCAGGAAGCGGGTGATGCGGCCGGTCGGCGGCGCGTCCATCACGACGTAGTCGTAGGCGAACCGCCCGCTCTTCTCCTTGCGGCGTACGGCCTCGCAGGCCTTGCCGGTCAGGAGGACGTCCCGGAGGCCGGGCGCGACCGTGGTGGCGAAGTCGATCGCGCCGAGTTTCTTCAGGGCGCGGCCCGCGCTGCCGAGTTTGTAGAACATCTGGAGGTAGTCCAGAAGGGCCAGTTCGGGGTCGATGGCCAGGGCGTACACCTCCCCGCCCCCGGGAGCGACGGCGATCTTCCGCTCCTCATAAGGCAGCGTCTCCGTCTCGAAGAGCTGCGCGATGCCCTGGCGACCCTCGACCTCGACGAGAAGCGTCCGCTTCCCCTCGGTGGCCAGGGCCAGCGCGAGGGCCGCGGCCACCGTGGTCTTGCCGGTACCGCCCTTGCCACTGACGACCTGGAGCCTGCTCACGTCTTCGAGCCTAACCAGTCCGCGCCCGAACCAAGCGGGAGGCTGTGGATAACGCGACGGACAACACGACCACAGGCGGCCGGTTCGCAGCGGCTAAAGTCGGCCGTATGACCAAGTGGGAATACTCGACTGTGCCGCTGCTCGTCCACGCCACGAAGCAGATTCTGGACACCTGGGGCGAGGACGGCTGGGAGCTCGTCCAGGTCGTGCCCGGGCCGAACAACCCCGAGCAACTGGTGGCCTACCTCAAGCGGGAGAAGGCATGAGCGCCGTCGACGCCCGGCTGGCCGAGCTCGGTCTGACGCTGCCGGCGGTCGTCCCGCCGCTCGCCGCGTACCAGCCCGCCGTGCAGAGCGGTGTCTACGTCTACACCTCGGGCCAGTTGCCCATGGTGGACGGCAAGCTTCCGGTCACCGGCAAGGTGGGTGGTGAGGTCACCGCCGAGGAGGCCAAGGAACTTGCCCGCACCTGCGCGCTGAACGCCCTCGCCGCCGTCAAGTCCGTCACCGGTGACCTGGACCGCATCGCGCGCGTGGTGAAGGTCGTCGGCTTCGTCGCCTCGGCCGCCGACTTCACCGGCCAGCCCGGTGTCATCAACGGCGCCAGCGAACTCCTCGGCGAGGTCCTCGGAGACAAGGGCGTGCACGCGCGGAGCGCGGTCGGCGTGGCGGTACTGCCGCTGGACTCACCGGTCGAGGTCGAGATCCAGGTGGAGCTGACGGAGGCGTAGTCGCTGTCCCGGGGTGCGCGATCGGGCGTCATGGCTGTCCAGGGGTGCGTGTTGTTGCCTCTCGAACATCCGCGCACTACGGGATAGCCTCCGCCCATGGCGAACGGTCAGTGGTTCCCGGCGGAGTGGCCCGAGCGTATACAGGCGCTCGCGGAGGGCTGGCTCACGCCGGTGGAGCCCAGGCGGGCGGCCACCGTGATGCTCCTGAAGGACACCGGTACCGACACCGGCCCTGCCGTCCACATGCTGCGCAGACGCGCCTCCATGGCCTTCGCCGGGGGCGCGTACGCGTACCCGGGCGGCGGTGTCGACCCGCGTGACGACGACCACCATGTCCGCTGGGCGGGCCCCACGCGCGCGTGGTGGGCGAACCGGCTGGGCGTCGACGAGACGGCGGCCCAGGCGATCGTGTGCGCGGCGGTCCGGGAGACGTACGAGGAGGCGGGCGTCCTGCTCGCCGGCCCGACCCCCGACTCGGTCGTCGGCGACACCACGGGCGCCGACTGGGAGACGGACCGCGCCGCCCTGGTCGCCCGTGACCTGTCCTTCGCGGAGTTCCTCGACCGCCGGGGCCTGGTCCTGCGCTCCGACCTGCTGGGCGCCTGGGCCCGCTGGATCACCCCGGAATTCGAGACCCGCCGCTACGACACCTGGTTCTTCGTGGCCGTCCTCCCGGAGGGCCAGCGCACCCGCAACGCCTCCACGGAGGCCGACCGCACGGTGTGGATCACCCCGGGCGAGGCGGCGGCGTCGTACGACAAGGGCGATCTGACGATGATGCCGCCGACCATCGCGACCCTGCGCGGCCTGATCCCGTACGGCAGCGCGGCCGAGGCGTTGTCGTCGGCCCCGGAGCGTGATCTGACGCCTGTCCTCGCCCGGGCCCGCCTGGAGGGCGGCGAGGTCGTCCTGTCCTGGCCGGGCCACGAGGAGTTCACGAAGCGCATCCCTGCAGGTGGGACACCCGCATGACCACCCCACCCCCACCCGACCCCACAGAAGGCGCCCCCGCATGACCGACGCAGCCGCCCTCCCCGGCCAGCCACGTGGCGGGGTTCTCACCGGCCCCGCCACCGCCCGTGCCGTCAACGTGCTCGCGCCCAACGCGTCCGCGATGACGCTGGACGGGACCAACACGTGGATCGTCGCGGAGCCGGATTCCGAGTTGGCGGTGGTGATCGATCCGGGGCCGTTGGACGAGGGGCATCTGCGCAACGTCGTCGACACCGCCGAGAAGGCGGGCAAGCGGGTCGCGCTGACCCTGTTGACGCACGGGCACCCCGACCACGCCGAAGGTGCCGTTCGGTTCGCCGAGCTGACGGACACGAAGGTGCGCGCGCTGGATCCGGCGTTGCGGCTCGGGGACGAGGGGCTCGCCGCCGGGAACGTGATCCGGGTCGGCGGCCTGGAGCTGGTCGTCGTGTCGACGCCCGGGCACACCGGAGACTCCCTGTGCTTCCATCTCCCGGCCGATCAGGCCGTCCTGACCGGGGACACCGTCCTGGGGCGCGGTACGACCGTCGTGGCGCATCCTGACGGCCGCCTGGGGGACTACCTGGACTCGCTGCGGCGGCTGCGGTCCCTCACGGTCGACGACGGCGTCCACACCGTCCTGCCGGGGCACGGGCCCGTCCTGGAGGACGCCCAGGGTGCCGTCGAGTTCTATCTCGCCCACCGCGCCCACCGGCTCGCCCAGATCGAGACGGCCGTCGAGAACGGCCACCGGAGCCCGGCCGAGGTCGTCGCCCACGTCTACGCGGACGTCGACCGCTCCCTGTGGCCGGCGGCGGAACTGTCCGTCCTGGCCCAGTTGGACTACCTCACGGAACACGGGCTGATCTAGTCAGTCGGGGCGTGACGCCTTGACGCCGTGCACGCGCGCGTACTCCTCTGCCAGCCACGCGCCCAGATCGTCGACGTACGACCGCAGGACGCCCGCGTCGCCCGTCGGGTCGTATCCGTACTCCGCCGCCCTGCGCAGGGCCTCCGCCCGCTCCGGGTAGTACACGGCGAACGCCTCTGCCATCTCCCGTAGGTCGCTGGTCCAGCCGTTCCAGCGGGGCATGACGAGGGTGAAGCCGGTGCGGACCAGGCGCCGGGACATGTAGCGCACCAGGGGGCGCCGGGCCTCGTCCGTGTCCTCGGCTGTGGCGATGCGCTCGCGCCAGCGGGGGAGCAGCAGCGCCAGGTCGCCGTTCGTCTCCCGGGCGAGCTGCGAGTCGGGGCGGTAGCGGGGCAGGTCCTCGGCCAGGTCCTCGCCGAGCAGCGGTGTGCACAGGCACGCCACGAACCACCCCAGGTCGTACGTCTCCGGCTCGCTCAGCAGCCGTGCCCGGCCGTACAGCAGCGTGCCGACGCCGTCGATCTCCGGGAACTCCTTGTCGAGTGCCTCGCCGAGGTTCCGGGCCTCTGCGCGGTCCTCCTCGGTCGGCTCCTGCCGGGTCACCACGAGCAGGTCCAGATCGCTGCGTCCCACGCGCGCGGTGCCGCGCGGGATCGACCCGTAGAGGTACGCGCTGTTGAGGCGTCCCCCGTAGAGGTCGATCAGCCGGTCACGCGCGGCGGCGACGACCGGTCGGAAGGCGGGCGAGATGCGCCCCAGGGAGCCCTCGCGCTCGATGTATCCCTGGGGGTCGAGTCCTCTGTGGTGGACCGTTTCGGGCATGGGGTCACTGTGCCGGGAGACGGGTCCCCGGGGAGCGCTTTTGCGATCGTGCAACGGGGTCATCTCCAGCGGAACATCCGTAACCCGTGGCTGTAGTCGCCGGCTTCGCAGCCCACCGCGATCAGGTCGCCGGACGCGGCGACGAGCGGGTCGAAGGCGGTGCCGCGCAGCCTGCGGTGGGCCACCACCCGGCCGTCGGCGGGGTCGAGGACGCTGAGGCGACCGCCGTACTCGTGCACGACCAGCAGCCGGCCGCGGTGGGCGAAGACGGCGTCCTGGTAGGTCTCCTTGCCGTGCCACTCCCACAGGAGCTCGCCTGAGGAGAGGGAGTACGCCCCGAGCCGGTTGCCCCGGTCGAGTTCGGCCCTGTCCCGGGGGACCAGGCCCACCACCAGGACGTCACCGGTCACGGCGACCCGCTCGCCGAACCGCTCGTAGCCATCCGGCAGCGCCAGCGTCACGCCCTCCGTACCGCCGTCGTCCAGGAAGAGGAGCCGGTGTCCGCCGCGCGCGCCGCGTGTCTTCAGGACCGCCACGAAGGGGTCCGCGCTGAGGACGGACACGCTCTCCACGCGCGCGTCCGTGACGTCGTACTTCCACCGGATCTCGCCCGTGTCCACGTCGAGGGCGCGCATCACCGGCCGCGTATCCCAGTCCTTCCAGGACTCGCCGGTCGTCGCGATGAGTCCCCCGCCGAGGGCGACCTTGGCCGGGAGGTGCCCCAGGGGGGCCGCGTCCTGTTTCCGGCGGCGTACGACCTCGCCCGTGTCGATGGCCAGGGAGGTGAGGCCGACGCGTTTCGCGTCCCGGCGCCCGTCGTCGTAGTGCATCACCACCCCCACGCCGTCCTCGGCGTCGGCGGACACCAGGCCGACGACCTGGTCGCCGGGCGGCTGCCAGGTCCACAGCGGTTGGCCCGTGGCGGTCCGGAACGCCTGTAGGCCGTCGGTGCGGGCGATGACGACGGTGTCGTCCGTCAGCCACAGGCCCAGCGGCTTTCCGCCGAGGTCGCCCGTCGCGTCGGGTGTTCTCCACAGTCGGCGCGCCGATCTTCGCCACCAGGAGTGTTTCCAGGCCGAATCCGACGCCTTGTCCTCGTACATCCCCACCCCTGGTGATACGCGAAGGGCCCCGCTGCCGAGCGAGGCCCTTCCACACGTACGAAAAGTACGAACTACGAAAGCTAGCGCGAGCGCTTCGCCAGCCGCTCGACGTCCAGCAGGATCACCGCGCGGGCCTCCAGGCGCAGCCAGCCGCGGCCCGCGAAGTCCGCCAGCGCCTTGTTGACCGTCTCGCGGGACGCGCCGACCAGCTGGGCCAGCTCCTCCTGCGTGAGGTCGTGCACCACGTGGATGCCCTCCTCGGACTGCACGCCGAAGCGGCGGGAGAGGTCCAGCAGGGCGCGGGCCACGCGGCCGGGCACGTCCGAGAAGACGAGGTCGGACATCGCGTCGTTGGTCTTGCGCAGGCGCCGGGCGACCGCGCGCAGCAGCGCGGAGGCCACCTCGGGGCGGGCGCTCAGCCAGGGCTGGAGGTCGCCGTGGCCCAGGCCGAGCAACTTGACCTCGGTGAGCGCGCTGGCGGTCGCCGTACGTGGGCCCGGGTCGAACAGCGACAGCTCGCCGATCAGCTCGCCGGGGCCGAGGACGGCCAGCATGTTCTCGCGGCCGTCCGGGGAGGTGCGGTGAAGCTTCACCTTGCCCTCGGTGACCACATAGAGCCGGTCGCCGGGGTCGCCCTCGTGAAAGAGGGAGTCCCCGCGCGCGAGGGTCACCTCACTCATGGAGGCGCGCAGCTCCGCGGCCTGATCGTCATCGAGCGCCGCGAAGAGCGGGGCGCGCCGCAGAACGTCGTCCACGAGTTCTCTCCTTGTCGACCTGCTCAGGGGATGGTGCTCCCCTTTGTTACCAGGGGACCGTGCTCCCCATTTTGCTGGACCGTCCAAACAGTGTGATCTGTCACAAGGATGCCGCACTGGTGTCCCGAGGTAAGCGGCAGGGGTCCAATTGGGGGCTGATCTTCGGGGTCCGGGGCGGATGTCAGTGCCGGGCTCTAGGCTGGCCGGGTGTCCAAATCGCCGGTGAGAGCACAGGCCAAGGGGGCTGGGCGGATGGTTGTACCTCGTGATTCCGCTGTGGGCGAACAGGGCCCTGACGGCGGTAAGAAAGCGGCAAAGGTGACAAAAGTATCGGCGCGGAAGACGGCGGTCACGGCGGGCGTGAAGACCGAGTCGCACACCGCCCTCGTCCGCCGCGCCCGCCGTATCAATCGCGAACTGGCCGAGATCTATCCGTACGCCCACCCGGAGCTCGACTTCGAGAACCCCTTCCAGCTCGTCGTCGCCACGGTCCTGTCCGCCCAGACGACCGACCTGAGGGTCAACCAGACGACCCCGGCGCTGTTCGCCAAGTACCCGACCCCCGAGGACCTGGCCGCCGCCGACCCGGAGCAGGTCGAGGAGATCCTCCGCCCGACCGGGTTCTTCCGGGCCAAGACCAAGTCGGTCATAGGGCTCTCCAAGGCCCTGGTGGCCGACTTCGGCGGCGAGGTGCCCGGCCGCCTCGAAGATCTCGTCAAGCTGCCCGGTGTGGGCCGTAAGACCGCCTTCGTGGTGCTCGGCAACGCCTTCGGGCGGCCCGGCATCACCGTGGACACGCACTTCCAGCGGCTCGTACGGCGCTGGAAGTGGACCGAGGCGACCGAGCCCGACAAGATCGAGGCCGCCGTGGGAGCGCTCTTCCCGAAGAGCGACTGGACGATGCTGTCCCACCACGTGATCTTCCACGGCCGCCGTATCTGCCACGCCCGCAAGCCCGCGTGCGGCGCCTGCCCGATCGCCCCGCTCTGCCCGGCGTACGGCGAGGGCGAGACCGACCCGGAGAAGGCGAAGAAGCTGCTCAAGTACGAGAAGGGCGGCTATCCGGGTCAGCGCCTGAACCCGCCGCAG
This sequence comes from Streptomyces prunicolor, assembly GCF_045162825.1. Taxonomy (NCBI): domain Bacteria; kingdom Bacillati; phylum Actinomycetota; class Actinomycetes; order Kitasatosporales; family Streptomycetaceae; genus Streptomyces; species Streptomyces prunicolor. The sequence continues at coordinate 5,981,777 of NZ_CP108676.1, forward strand.
GCCTATCTGGACGCGGGCGGCAAACCGGCGCCGCCGCTGGGATCGGCGTGACCGGGTCGACGTGACGGGGACCGGCGTGACATCGGGGGCCGGATGACGGAACGATCTCGGAGGTATCGGGCGTTGATCAGTGGGAACGGGGGTGGGGGATGACACGCGCGAGCAATACCCAGGGTGTGGTGCTCAGCAAGGACGGGCTGCCGGGCTGGCTGGATCCGGTGGTGCACGCCGTGGAGACGGTCGAGCCGCTCCAGCTGAGCCGGTTCCTGCCGCCGGAGGACGGGGCGGGGCGGCAGTCGGCGGTGCTGATCCTCTTCGGGGAGGGTGATGGCGTTCAGGGGCCCGAGCTGCTGCTCATGGAGCGGTCGAGTTCGCTCAGGTCGCACGCGGGGCAGCCGTCCTTCCCCGGTGGTGCCCTCGACCCCGAGGACGGTGATCCGACGGGTGACGGGCCCTTGCGGGCCGCTCTCCGCGAGGCCGAGGAGGAGACCGGGCTCGACCCGGCCGGAGTGCAGCTCTTCGGGGTGCTGCCCAAGCTGTACATCCCGGTGAGCGGCTTCGTGGTGACACCGGTGCTGGGCTGGTGGCGGGAGCCGACCCCGGTGGGCGTTGTCGATCCGAACGAGACGGCGCGCGTGTTCACGGTCCCCGTGGCGGATCTCACGGATCCGGCCAACAGAGTCACCGTCACGCACCCCAGCGGCTTCCTGGGTCCGGCATTTCTGGTCGAATCGACCCTCGTCTGGGGCTTCACGGCCGGAGTCATCGACCGCCTGCTGCACTACTCCGGTTGGGAGCGGCCCTGGGACCCCGAGAAGCAGGTCCCCCTCGACTGGCGGTCATGACAAGGTGTCCGTCGTGCTGTGTCTTCCCGGGGGACGCTGCATCCAACAGCCGCGTCGCGGCGGGCCGGACCCCCGGCGGCCCTGGAGTGATCGCGAAGTCATGAGGCGAGGCTTGAACCGGTGAACGTGCTGGACATCCTGTTGCTGGTCGCCGCCGTGTGGTTCGCGATCGTGGGCTATCGCCAGGGGTTCGTCGTCGGCATCCTGTCGGTGATCGGGTTCCTGGGCGGCGGTCTCGTCGCCGTGTACACGCTGCCCGTGATCTGGGACGCGCTGACCGAGAAGTCCGAGGTCAGCACCACCGCGGCCGTCGTCGCGGTCATCATCGTCATCGTCTGCGCCTCCGTCGGCCAGGCTCTGACCACCCACCTGGGCAACAAGCTGCGCCGGTACATCACCTGGTCCCCGGCCCGCGCCCTGGACGCGACCGGCGGCGCCCTCGTCAACGTCCTCGCGATGCTCCTGGTCGCCTGGCTGATCGGCTCCGCGCTGGCCGGCACCACCCTGCCGACGCTCGGCAAGGAGGTCCGCAGCTCCAAGGTGCTGCTGGGGGTCTCCCGGGCGCTGCCCTCGCAGGCCGACACCTGGTTCGCGGACTTCTCCTCCGTCCTCGCGCAGAACGGCTTCCCGCAGGTCTTCAGCCCCTTCGCGAACGAGCCGATCAACGACGTCCAGCCGCCCGACCCGGCCCTCGCCTCCAGCGCGGTCGCCACCCGCGCCCAGGCTTCCATCGTCAAGGTCATGGGCACCGCCCAGAGCTGTGGCAAGGTCCTGGAGGGCTCCGGCTTCGTCTTCGGCGACCGCCGCGTGATGACCAACGCGCACGTCGTCGGCGGCGTCGACGAACCCACCGTTCAGATAGGCGGCCAGGGTCGCAAGTACGACGCCAAGGTCGTCCTCTACGACTGGCACCGCGACATCGCCGTACTCGACGTACCGGACCTGAAGGCGCGCTCCCTGCAGTTCGCGACCAAGGACGCCACGAGCGGCAACAGCGCGATCGTGGCCGGCTTCCCGGAGAACGGGTCGTACGACGTCCGTGCCGCACGCGTGCGTGGCCGCATCACGGCCAACGGCCCGGACATCTACCACCGCGGCACGGTCCGCCGCGACGTGTACTCGCTCTACGCGACCGTCCGCCAGGGCAACTCCGGCGGCCCGCTGCTCACGCCCGAGGGCAAGGTGTACGGCGTGGTCTTCGCGAAGTCCCTCGACGACCCCGACACCGGGTACGCGCTCACCGCGGACGAGATCCAGCCGGACATCGTCAAGGGGCGCACCGCGAACGAGCAGGTGGACAGCGACAGTTGCGCGCTGTGAGCCCGGCTCTTTAAAGGGGGGCTGCGTCAGCCTCGAGGATGACGCAGCCGTACCGAGACCCAGCGGGCCCGGCGGCGCAGAATGCGCGGGATCCCCACCCTGAGGTCTGTGCCCTGGAGTTGCGGGGCGCCCCGTTGGTGGGAGCTCAGACCGTGGTCCGAGCGGCGATTGCGTGCTGCGTCACTGTAGTCGTGCGTCCAGCCCATACCCCTCCGTCTGCCCCTGCCCCAAGGTCGATAACCACCCCTTGGGACCCCAATTGGCGTATGCGCGAGGCAAGTAGCCGTTCGTAGGACAGGTGTTCAGATCCGGATACCGGGCGCAGCGGGACGGTCACTGACGGGTCATCGGCGGGTCATCGATGGGTCAGTGGTGGGTCACCGGTCGGGTTCGGGATCCTGCAGCCAGTTGACCAGTTCGGTCGAGAAGGCCACCGGGTCCTCCTCGTGCGGGAAGTGCCCCAGCCCGTCGAACAGCCGCCAGCGGTACGGCGCTTCGACGTACTCCCCGGAACCCGCCGCGCTGCGCGTGCGCAGCACCGGGTCGAGCGAGCCGTGCAGATGCAGCGTCGGCACCCGCACCGGCCGCTTCATGCGCCGGTTGAACTGGATGCCGTCCGGGCGTGCCATCGACCGCACCATCCAGCGGTACGGCTCGATCGAGCAGTGCGCGGTCGACGGGATCAGCATGGCCCGCCGGTACGCCTCGATCGCCTCGTCGTCGGGCAGGCTCGCGCCGGACCAGTCCCGGATCAGCTTGCCCACCAACTCGGCGTCCTCGGCGAGGAGTTGCCGCTCGGGGATCCAGGGCCGCTGGAACCCCCAGATGTAGGAACTCGCCGTCGACTGCCTGACGTCGGAGAGCATCGCGTTGCGCCAGCGCCGGGGATGCGGCATCGAGGAGACGGCGAGCCGGCGCACCAGCTTGGGGCGCATCGCCGCCGCCGTCCACGCCAGATAGCCGCCCAGGTCGTGGCCGACCAGCGCGGCGTCCGGCTCGCCGAGGGAGCGGATCACGCCGGTGATGTCGAGGGCGAGGTTGGCCGGGTCGTAGCCGCGCGGGGTGCGGTCGCTGCCGCCGACGCCCCGCAGGTCCATGGCGACGGCCCGGAACCCGGCGTCGGCCAGCGCGCCCAGCTGGTGCCGCCAGGTCCACCAGAACTGGGGGAAGCCGTGCAGCAGCAGCACCAGCGGCCCGTCGCCCACCTCCGCGATGTGGAAGCGGGCGCCGTTGGCCGCGACATCCCGGTGGGTCACCTCGCGCCCGCCGGGAATGTCGAGCCGTACGACCGAAGCAGGTTGTGCCCAAGGATGGGCGGGGTCCGTCATGAGGTCGAGCGTGCCACAGCCTCGATGGCTTCGGGGACACGGTCCTCGATCGCCGCGCGGGGATGCGGCTTGGCGTTGCCCAGGACGCCCGCGGTCTCCTTGACCGAAGCGGCCACCTTCTGCGGGCCCTTGCTCTTCGCCGCCTTCTTAAAGAAGAGCACGCCCACCAGCCCGAGGACGACCGCGACGAGCACGTTCGCGGCGAAGGAGAGCAGGAAGCAGAGCGCCATGTTCCAGCCGCTCCAGGTCCGAATCCCGTACGCCAGCGCGAAGTTGAGCATCGGCAGGGAGAACAGCAGCACCACCGCGGCGACCGTGAACGCGCCGCCGCCCGCGACACCGCGCTTGACGTCCTGCTTGAGCTGCGCCTTCGCCAGCGCGATCTCGTCGTGCACCAGCGCGGACATCTCGGTCGTCGCCGAGGCGAACAACTGGCCGATGCTGCGTTCGGCGCCGACCGGGCTGCCGTCGGGTGCGCTCATCGCGTACTCCCTCATCTGCATGTGTTTGTACCGTCTGGTCAGATCATGCCGGACCGTCGTTGTCCTCGCCTGCCCCGCCCGCCACTTCGGCAAGCCCGCGTCGCTCGGCGGCCTTCACCTCGGCGAGCCTGCGGTGCTCGGCGGCCTTGCGCTCGTGGATCTCCGCCATGCGCAGGTGGTACGACGGCTCGTCCTGCTCGTAGATGTCGGGGATGCCGTCGAGGTCCTCGTCGCGCTCCTCGTCCTCGTACATCCTGCGGTACCTGGCGTTGCGCAGCTTGAGCAACACGGTCGCGCCGAGGGCCGCGATGACGGAGCCGACGAGGACGGCCGCCTTGACCTCGTCGGTGAGCATCTGGTCGCCGTCGAACGCGAGTTCTCCGATGAGCAGCGACACAGTGAAGCCGATGCCGGCCAGCGAGGCGACCGCGAACACGTCCGGCCAGGCGAGGTCGTCGCTGAGCGAGGCCCGGGTGAAACGGGCCGTCAGCCAGGTCCCGCCGAAGATGCCGACCGCCTTGCCGATGACGAGTCCGAGGACCACGCCGAGCGTCTCCGGTTTGGTGAATACGTCGCCCAGCGCGCCGCCCGAGATGGCGACCCCGGCGCTGAACAGCGCGAACAGCGGCACCGCGAGGCCCGCCGACAGCGGCCGTACGAGATGTTCGACGTGCTCGCCGGGGGAGTGCTTCTCGTCCTCGCGGGTGGTGCAGCGCAGCATCAGGCCCATCGCGACGCCGGCGATCGTGGCGTGGACGCCGCTGTTGTACATCAGCGCCCAGATGACGAGTGCGAGCGGGACGTAGACGTACCAGCCGCGCACGCCCTTGCGCAGCAGCAGCCAGAAGACGGCCAGGCCCACGGCCGCCCCGGCGAGCGCCACGAAGTCGATGTCGGCGGTGAAGAAGACCGCGATGATCAGGATCGCGAAGAGGTCGTCGACCACTGCGAGGGTGAGCAGGAAGGCGCGCAGCGCGCTCGGCAGGGAGGTGCCGATGACCGCGAGGACGGCGAGCGCGAAGGCGATGTCAGTGGCCGTCGGCACCGCCCAGCCCTGGAGGGAGCCGCCGCCGGTGAGGTTGGTGAGTGTGTAGACGAGTGCCGGTACGGCCATCCCGCACAGGGCCGCAACGACCGGTAGGGCGGCGGCCTTGGGGTCGCGCAGGTCGCCCGCGACGAGTTCGCGCTTCAGCTCGATGCCGGCGACGAAGAAGAAGACGGCGAGGAGGCCGTCGGCGGCCCAGTGGGCGACCGAGAGGTGCAGGCCGAGGGCGCCGGGGCCGAGGTGGTAATGGCTGACGCTCTCGTAGCTGTCGTGCAGGGCGGGGACGTTGGCCCAGATCAACGCGGTGACCGCGGCGATCAGGAGGAGGACACCGCCGACGGTCTCGGTGCGCAGCGCGTCCGCGACGAAGTTCCGCTCGGGCAGGGACAGCCGTCCGAGCACTTTGCGGGCGGCGGTGGGGCGGGGCGCGGTCACGGGGAGACCTCCGGGGTGGCGGGCAGCACAGAGCACTTGCCGACCAGACTTCCCGGCGCACCTTGTCGCGTCCTTGACGCTTTACTTAGCTTACCTAAGATGCGGCGGGATGGGTCCTGCGGATCTCGCGTCTAGGGGTTCTACGGGTCGTACGGGCACGTCTACGGGTTTACGGGTCGCACGTCTACGGGTTCTACGGGTCTCACGTTATGCGCGAAAGGGGCGCCCGGCATGTTCGCCGCCGGGCGCCCTTCGTCGTCGTATGCGCAGGTCAGTCCGCTGTCCTGGTCAGTCCTCGCTGGGCGCGGCCGGGAGCTTGTCCTGGATCAGGGTCATGACGGTGGAGTCGGTCAGGGTGGTGACGTCTCCCAGCTGACGGTTCTCCGCCACGTCGCGCAGCAGGCGGCGCATGATCTTGCCGGAGCGGGTCTTCGGCAGCTCGGCCACCGGGAGGATCCGCTTGGGCTTGGCGATCGCGCCGAGGACGGCGCCGACGTGGTTGCGCAGGTCGGCGACGAGGTTCTCGTCCTCGGCGTTCGCCGTGCCGCGCAGGATCACGAAGGCGACGATCGCCTGCCCGGTCGTCTCGTCGGCCGCGCCCACTACGGCCGCCTCGGCGACGGAGGGGTGGGAGACGAGCGCCGACTCGACCTCGGTGGTGGAGATGTTGTGCCCGGACACGAGCATCACGTCGTCCACGCGGCCGAGCAGCCAGATGTCGCCGTCGTCGTCCTTCTTCGCGCCGTCACCGGCGAAGTACTTGCCCGGGAAACGCGACCAGTACGTGTCGAGGAACCGCTGGTCGTCGCCCCAGATCGTGCGGAGCATCGACGGCCACGGCTCGGTCAGGACCAGATAACCGCCGCCGCCGTTCGGGACCTCGTTGGCCTCGTCGTCGACGACCGTCGCGGAGATGCCGGGCAGCGGGGTCTGCGCGGAACCGGGCTTGGTCGCGGTCACGCCCGGCAGCGGCGAGATCATCATCGCGCCGGTCTCGGTCTGCCACCAGGTGTCGACGATCGGCGTCTTGTCGGCGCCGATGTGCTTGCGGTACCAGATCCACGCCTCGGGGTTGATCGGCTCGCCGACCGAGCCCAGGATGCGCAGGCTGCTGAGGTCGAACTTCGCGGGGATGTCGTCGCCCCACTTCATGAACGTACGGATCGCGGTCGGCGCCGTGTACAGGATCGTCACCCCGTACTTCTGGACGATCTCCCAGAAGCGGCCCTGGTGCGGGGTGTCGGGGGTGCCCTCGTACATGACCTGGGTCGCGCCGTTCGCGAGCGGGCCGTAGACGATGTACGAGTGGCCGGTGACCCAGCCGACGTCGGCCGTGCACCAGTAGACGTCGGTCTCCGGCTTGAGGTCGAAGACCGCGTGGTGCGTGTAAGCGGCCTGGGTGAGGTAGCCGCCGGAGGTGTGCAGGATGCCCTTGGGCTTACCCGTAGTACCGGAGGTGTAGAGGATGAAGAGCGGCTGCTCCGCCTCGAACGCCTCGGGCGTGTGCTCCGCCGACTGCCGGTCGACGATCTCGTGCCACCACACGTCCCGCTCGTCGTTCCACGCCACGTCCTGGCCCGTACGGCGGACCACCAGCACGTGCTCGACACTGCTGTCCGCGCGGTCGACCGCGTCGTCCACGGCCGGCTTGAGGGCGGAGGGCTTGCCGCGCCGCCAGCCGCCGTCGGTGGTGATGACGACCTTGGCGTCCGCGTCCTGGATGCGGGTCGCGAGCGCGTCCGCCGAGAAACCGCCGAACACCACCGAGTGCGCGGCGCCGATGCGCGCGCAGGCCAGCATCGCGACCGCAGTCTCCGGGATCATCGGCATGTAGACGGCGACCCGGTCGCCCTTCTGAACTCCCAGCTCCAGCAGGGCGTTCGCGGCCTTGGAGACCTCGTCCTTCAGCTCGGCGTAGGTGATCGCGCGGCTGTCGCCGGGCTCGCCCTCGAAGTGGATGGCGACGCGATCGCCGTTGCCCGCCTCGACGTGCCGGTCCACGCAGTTGTACGCCACGTTGAGCGAGCCGTCCTTGAACCACTTGGCGAACGGCGGGTTCGACCAGTCCAGCGTCTCGCTCGGTTCCTTGGCCCAGCTCAGGCGCCGGGCCTGCGCGGCCCAGAAGCCGAGCCGGTCAGCCTTGGCCTGCTCATACGCCTCCGCAGTGACATTGGCGTTCGCCGCCAGGTCCGCGGGGGGTGCGAACCTGCGCTCCTCGCGCAACAGGTTGGCCAGGCTTTCGTTGCTCACGGCATCTGCCTTTCCCAGGGTGTCCGTTGTGTCCCGGGCCAGCTCATCAGACCCGGGGGTCCGATGACAAGGGTCGCCGAATTATTGGTTTAGACCTGTCATCGGACCTGCGGGCGATGCGTGTGGCGAGGGTCTTACGTACCCACGGACGCCGGGTGAACGAGGTTCAAGCCGACAGATCCGCCACCCCCACCCCATCGAACAACTGCTCCCCGTCCTCCTCGGTCAGCAAGTACGCCTGCGCCTCCCCGACATGGAAGTACATCCCGTGCAGCTCCAACGCCCCCTCCCGCAAGGCCCGAGCCACCGACTCGTGCCCCCGCAGATGCTCCAACTGCTGCACCACATTGGTCAGACACAGCTGCTCCACGGCGTCGGCGGGCGCCCTTGCGGTCAATCGCGCCCAGGGCCGGCCGTCGTCGGCCATCCGCTCCAGGCTCGGCAGCCCGTTCCGCAGCCACCGCTTCAGCGGCGTCTGGGCGCCCCCGGGCTCGGAGTTGAGCAGCGCCTGCATGGCACCGCACCCGGAGTGCCCGCACACCGTGATCGATCTCACGCGCAGCACGTCCACCGCGTACTCGATCGCGGCGGCCACCGAGTCGTCCCCGCTCTCCTCGCCGGGCGGCGGTACGAGGTTGCCCACGTTCCGCACGACGAACAGGTCGCCGGGACCACTGGAGGTGATCATCGACGTCACGAGTCGCGAGTCGGCACAGGTCAGGAAGAGCTGCGAGGGCCGCTGCCCTTCCTTGGCCAGCCGGGCCAGCTCGCCCCGCACGAGGGGTGCGGTGTTGCGCTGGAACGCGCTGATGCCACGGGCCAGTTGGTGACCTCCGGGTCCGGTGCCGGGGTTGGTGCCGGTTCCGGGGTGGGGTCCGGTGCCGGTGTCCTTGTGGGTTCCGGGGTGGGGGTCCGTGCCGGTGCCGGTGTCGCCCGGTGTGGTGGTGCCGGGTGCGGGACGGTCCGTGGGCTTGCCCGGGTGTCCGCTGGGCGGGGCGGACTGCGGGTGGTCGCACTGGTGGTTGCGCCAGGGCGTCCAGGGGTGGCAGCGGCAGGCGGTCGACGTCGTCGGCTCGCCGGTCGGAGCGTCGGCCGTGGCGCGAGCCGGAGCCGGAGCCGTGGTGCGGGCGGGAGCCTCGGTCGTCGTGCCGCTGCCGCTGGTCGAGCCGGTCGCGGTGTCGGCCGGTGTCGCCTCGCCCCCGGTGTGGTCAGGCTCGGTGACACGAACTCCCGTACGCCGCCCGGTCAGTTCGGCGGAGCCCCCGCGCGCGGTGTGTGCGTTCTGCCAGTCCTGCAGTGACTCGTACGCCGCGTGGTCCATGAACGAACCGTCCAACTCCACGACGACGTGGGTGCCTTGGGGTACGAGATGCAGGGTGCGGCTGAGCCGTGGCACCGCGAGGAACGTCAACTGCCCTCGGACGTGTACGTGATGGACTCCTTCCTTCTCGTCGTGCGTGATGCGGGTGTGGGCAAGGCGGTTGAGGGCGACGGCGACGGCCACGGTGACCCCGAGGAGCACGCCCTCCAGGACGCCGAGGAAGACCACGCCGAGGGTGGTGACGGCGTAGACCAGGACTTCGCGGTGGCGGGTCACCGTGCGGATGTGGTGCAGGGACACCATCTGGATGCCGACGGCCATCACGAGTGCGGCGAGCGAAGCGAGCGGGATCAGCTCCAACACCGGGACCATCAGCAGCGCGGCTACCACTACGAGAACGCCGTGCAGCATCGTGGAGTTCCGGCTCACGGCACCTGCTTGCACATTCGCCGAACTCCGTACGGCCACGCCCGCGACCGGCAGTCCGCCGAGCGCGCCGGAGACGATGTTGGCGGCGCCCTGGCCCAGCAGTTCGCGGTTCAGGTCGGAGCGGCCGACGCGTGCGGAGAGCCCGGGCTGCCCGGCGACCAGCTTGTCCACGGCGACCGCGCCGAGCAGCGACTGCACGCTGCACACCAGGGTGGTGGTGAGGACGGCGGCGGCGATCCCGAGCACCGGCCCCTCGGGGAGCCCGGCCAGCGCGTGGCTGCTCCAGGACGGCAGGTCGACCTTGGCCAGGCTCAGCCCGGTGAGGGAGGCGGTGAGGGTGGCTCCGGCGACGGCGACGAGCGCGGCCGGGATCTTGCGCATCAGGTGCCCGAGCCGGCCGGGGACGCGCGGCCACAGCAGCAGAAGGGCCAGCGTCAGCACGCTCATCGCCACGTCGGCGGGGTGCAGGTCCGCCAACTGGGCGGGCAGCGCGCGGAGGTTGGCTAGGACCGAGCTCTGCGGGGTGCCGCCCAGCACGATGTGCAGCTGGGCGACGGCGATGGTGACACCGATGCCCGCGAGCATGCCGTGCACGATTGCGGGGCTGACGGCGAGCGCGGTGCGGGCCACGCGCACGCAGCCCAGGGCGAGTTGGGCCAGTCCTGCGAGGACGGTGACCGCACAGGTCGTACGCCATCCGTAGCGGTGGATCAGGTCGGCGGTGACCACGGTGAGTCCGGCGGCCGGGCCGCTGACCTGGAGGGGGCAGCCGCCGAGCAGACCGGCGACCAGGCCGCCCGCGGCGGCGGCGACCAGGCCGGCCTGGAGGGGCGCGCCGGTGGCGAGGGCGATGCCGAGGGACAGGGGGAGGGCGATCAGGAAGACTGCGATGGAGGCCGACACGTCGGCGCCCGCGATACGGAAGCGGCGGGGCGCGGGCGGCGGCGGGCTGTGGGGTGGGTGGACGCGCTTCGTCCGATGCACATTGGCATTCGAGTCGGTGGCGCGGGTGGGTACGCAGGCTGACATGTCTTCCCGTCTCCTCCGGGGCAGCGCGGTCGCGGAACTGGTGGTCCCCGTCGATGGCGGGGGTCGGTCGCGGCCGTGGGGTCACGGCGTGCAGCGGCGGGATATCTCAACGCTCGGTAAACGGATCGTAATGCAGAGTAAAGGTCATGCATAGGATTTGCGGGCAAATGGCCCTATAAGTCACCTCAGAGAGTGAAGTGACAATTTCATCGGCTTGTCGTACTAATCCCACCTTTGGTCCCGTGCGACCTTGGCGGCGCTGCCGGGATTCCCGGCACATCGTCAGAAAACGCCCTGATCGGCGTCGGTCCGAACGAAGGAAGAAGGTGGGCGGACATGGCCGCCACCCAGAGGATCACCGCGGGCGCCGTGATCGCCGCGGCCTGTGCCGCGTCGCTCGCCGGTTGCGCGATCGGCGACAACGGTTCCCCGCGCGGAGCGCACGGTCCGCACAAGGCGGCGCCCGCCCCGGCACCCAAGAGCGGAGTCCGCCTGATCGGGGACGGCTCCACGTCGTACACCGGGGCGCAGCCGCATCTGCCCAGACCCGAGCGGCTCAAGCCCGGTCAGAAGCCCCCGCAGTTCGTCGTCTTCTCCTTCGACGGCGCCGGTGAGGACAGCCAGAAGCTGTTCTCCCACTTCCGCAAGGTCTCCAAGGCCAACCACGCGAACATGACGTACTTCCTCAGCGGCGTGTACATGCTGCCGGAGGACAAGCGCGACCTGTACAAGCCCCCGGAGCACTCGCCGGGCAGCTCGGACATCGGCTTCAACGACGAGCAGGGCATCGCCGACACCGTGAAGCAGCTGCGCCTGGCGTGGCTGGAGGGCAACGAGATCGGCACCCACTTCAACGGTCACTTCTGCGGCAAGAACGGCGGGGTCGGCGAGTGGTCGGTCGCCGAGTGGAAGAGCGAGATCGCCCAGGCGAAGCAGTTCGTGAAGACCTGGAAGACCAACTCCGGGATGAAGAAGGCGTCTTCACTGCCCTTCGACTACGACAAGGAACTCGTCGGCGCCCGCACGCCCTGCCTGGAGGGCCAGGCCAACTTCATGAAGGCGGCGAGCCAGTTGGGCTTCCGCTACGACACCAGCGGGGTCAACGACCAGATCTGGCCCAAGAAGAAGGAGGGGCTGTGGGACCTGTCCATGCAGCTCGTCCCCTTCCCCGGCCACACCTACGAGCAGCTGACCATGGACTACAACTTCATGGTCAACCAGTCCGGCACACAGACCCAGGGCGACCCCGACAAGTTCGACCAGTGGGGCGACGAGATGCGTGACGGCCTGCTCAAGGGCTTCGACCGCGCCTACGACGGCAACCGCGCGCCCCTGGTCATCGGCAACCACTTCGAGTCCTGGAACGGCGGCACGTACATGCGTGCCCTCGACGAGGTCATCGAGAAGGTCTGCAACAAGCCCGAGACGCGCTGCGTGTCCTTCCGGCAGCTGTCCGACTGGCTGGACGCCCAGGACCCGCAGACCCTGGCGAAGCTGCGCACCCTGAACGTCGGCGAGGCACCGAAGCCCGGCTGGACGTCCTTCCTGACCGGCCGCCCCGCCCCGGCCCCGAAGGGCGTCCCCGGGGCGCCGGCGGTCAAGCAGTGAGCGATCGAGAAGGGGTGCGCCTCACACCGTGGCGGTGACGCTCTCGTCGAGCACGAACCCGGGGTCGACCTGCGCCGCCAGGTCGGCCCCGGTGCGCTCGTTGCCCCAACTCTGCGCGTTCTTCAGGTGGAAGTGCACCATCTGCCGCGTGTAGCGCTCCCAGTCGCGCAGTTCGTACGTCGCGTCGGCGGCGATCTCCAGCAGGCGCAGGGCGCGGCGGTTGGCGTCCTCCAGGAGCTCGAACCGGGGCGGCCGGCCCTTCTCCATGGCGCGCACCCAGTCCGAGTGCCCCACCGTCACGAGCAGGTCGTCCCCGACTTCGGCGCGGAGGAAGTCGAGGTCGTCCTGGCCTTGCACCTTGTTGCCGACGACCTTCAGGACGACCCCGAAGTCGCGGGCGTACTCCTTGTACTGGCGATAGACGGAGACCCCCTTCCGGGTCGGCTCGGCCACCAGGAACGTGATGTCGAAGCGGGTGAACATGCCGGAGGCGAAGGAGTCCGAGCCCGCCGTCATGTCCACCACGACGAACTCGTCGCGCCCGTCCACCAGGTGGTTCAGGCACAGCTCCACCGCTCCGGTCTTGGAGTGGTAGCAGGAGACCCCCAGGTCGGCGTCGGTGAAGGGGCCCGTGACCATCAAACGGACGGCGCCGCCGTCGAGTTCCACCGGTCGCGCGCAGGCGTCGTAGACCGGATTGTTCTCGCGCACTCGCAGCAACCGGGAGCCCTCGCCGGGCGGGGTGGTCTTGATCATCGTGTCGGCGGAGGCGATGCGCGGGTTGGTGCCGCGCAGGTAGTCCTTGATCAGGGGGAGGTGCTCGCCGAGTGCGGGCAGTGCGGCTGCCTCGGACTCGTCCAGGCCGAGGGCGGGGCCCAGGTGCTGGTTGATGTCCGCGTCGACGGCGACGACCGGTTGGGCGGTGGCCGCGAGGTGGCGGACGAACAGGGAGGACAGGGTGGTCTTCCCGCTGCCGCCCTTCCCGACGAAAGCAATTTTCATGTTCACGAAGCGTAGTCGTGACGTAGCTGTGCGTGGCAGGTGTGCGTGAAGAAGACCACTCAATCGTGGGGCGCGCCCCTGGGGTGGCTACTGTCGTACTCATGAGTACGACAGACGCGACCGCCGATCCGCTCGCGGCCCTGGGCACGCTGCCCGGAGTTGCCGAGTCCGTGGAGTCCATGCGCAAGGCAGTGGACCGGGTCTACGGGCACCGCGTCATGCGGCGACGCAGTAACGAGCTCACCGCCGAGGCGGCACTGCGCGGCGCGCGCGGCTCGGCGGCGCTGTCCGGGGCCGACTGGGCACTCGAAGAGGTGCGCCGGCGCACCGACTTCAGCGGCGACGCGGAGGCCCGCACCATGGGCGCGGCCCTCCGGCTGTCCGCAGAGGCGGGCCAACTGCTGTCCATCTGGCGGCAGTCGCCCCTCCGGGTGCTCGCCCGGCTGCACCTGGTGGCGGCCGCGAGCAACGAGGGCGAGGTCGGACGGCCGCGACAGCAGGGCGAGCCGGTCGACGAGCCGCTCGTCGAACTGCCGTTGCCGAGCGCGGCCGAGGTGTCCGGGCGCCTGGACGGACTCGCGGACCTGATCATCGCGGGCGGCTCGGCACCGGCGCTGGTGACCGCCGCCGTCGTGCACGGCGAACTGCTCGCCCTGCGCCCCTTCACCTCCCACAACGGCCTGGTCGCGCGCACGGCCGAGCGGATCGTCCTCATCGGCAGCGGCCTCGACCCGAAGTCCGTGTGCCCGGCGGAGGTCGGCCACGCCGAACTGGGGCGCGCGGCCTATCTGGGGGCGCTGGACGGTTACGTATCGGGCACCCCGGAGGGCATGGCCGCCTGGATCGCGCACTGCGGCAGGGCTGTCGAGCTGGGGGCGCGCGAGTCGACGGCGGTGTGCGAGGCGCTCCAGCGCGGGGCCGCCTGACAGCGAAATGGCCCTCTACTGGAGGGCCGTCAAAGGGATGCGGCGGTACGAGGATTCGTACCGCCGCTGGCATGTTCCACCGGGTTACCAAGCGTCCTCGAAATATTGCCCATCAGGTCGGGAACGTTGCCCGTCACCTGGTGCGGCTGGCCCGTAATCGACGGGTCGACGTCGCGTGGGTGCTCGGTGTTCATGCGCGGTCCGTGGGGCCAAATGCGTTATTAAGGTGATCCTTTCGGATGTCCTTGGTCTCGCGGGCCGTGGAATCCTTTGTACTCCAGCCCTGAGGGAAGCGGAACCCCTCGCTGTGCTTCTTTACTTTTACGTTCAAAGGGTCACTAACCGGCGTAAACGGTCGCCGCCCTGCGTCGGCTCGCGTACCAGACGAGCCCCGCCGTGGCCGCCGCTGCACCCACGGCCGCGGCCACGACCAGCGCCGGGCGGGGCGGTACGGAGAGCGTGGGCAGCCGCTGCTTGAGCCGGACAGGGCGGTTGAAGTCCAGAATCGGCCACCCGCGCGCGAGTGCCTCGCGGCGCAGCGTGCGGTCCGGGTTCACGGCGTAGGGGTGGCCCACGGACTCCAGCATCGGCACATCGGTCGCCGAGTCGCTGTAGGCGTAGCAGCGGTCGAGGTCGTACCCCTCCGACTGCGCCAGCTCCTTGATCGCCTCGGCCTTCGTCGGGCCGTACGCGTAGTACTCCACCTCGCCGGTGAAGCAGCCGTCGTCGCCCACGACCATGCGGGTCGCCACCACCCGGTCCGCGCCCAGGAGTTCACCGATCGGCTCGACCACCTCGGCGCCCGACGTGGACACGATCACCACGTCGCGGCCGGCGGTGTGGTGCTCCTCGATGAGGGAGGCCGCCTCGTCGTAGATGATCGGGTCGATCAGGTCGTGCAGCGTCTCGGCGACGATCTCCTTGACCTGCTGGACGTTCCAGCCGCGGCAGAGTGCGGACAGGTACTTGCGCATCCGCTCCATCTGGTCGTGGTCGGCGCCGCCGGTGAGGAAGACGAACTGCGCATAGGCGGTCCGCAGGGCGGCCCTGCGGTTGATCAGTCCGCCTTGGTAGAAGGACTTGCCGAAGGTGAGCGTGCTCGACTTCGCAATGACCGTCTTGTCCAGGTCAAAGAAGGCTGCTGTGCGAGGCAAGGAGTGGTTTTCCACAACCCAGAGCATAGGCGCAGCCCATTCGGCGTAAGGTGAGGCGCGTGGGTTTGCCTGAGAGGCCTCTCGGGTACACCATGGAAGTCACGGATCGTTCGCGACCGTGCTAACGCGGCCCGGCTCCTCCCCCCCGAGTCGGCCGTGAAGGCGACCCCCACTCTCCCCCCCGGTGGGGGTCGTCGCATGTCCGGACGCGTTTTCCCTCCCTGTACGTGGTCGTGAGGCCATCCCGAGGCGGCTGGTGCCGCCTCTTTTTCATGCCCGGGACTCGTCACTGTGGGTAGTTGGCGGACTGCGCTGCGGAACTCGCACAGAGGGCAGTACTGGGGTCACCGGTATGGGTGAAGGCGATATTCACAGGCCCGGAGTTGTCCACAGTTTTCGACCAAGATCCACATGATTTCCGCGATGCCCGCACCGTGATTGCAACGCGTCCTCGCTTGCGGCGAGTTCATGGCCCGTTCCGTTTGTCGGACGCGTTTGGCCGGTTTCTGTCGGCCGTGCATATGGAGGGCCGGTCGCCGGTTCTCCACACCTTTGGAAATCGCGGGACCGCAGGGGTGACGCGAGAGACACAGCGATGGGGGATGGAAAACATGGCCGGAACTGTCACACACGATCCGCCGCCCGCCGGCGGAGGGCGACAGGGCGGACCGTTGATCGTCACCGAGGACGCCGAGCTCCTCGACGACCTGCTGCGCCTGTGCGCGGCGGCCGGCGCGACGCCCGAAGTCCATCACGGGGTGCCGGAGCGCCGGGGCGGCTGGGAGACGGCGCCGCTCGTCCTGGTCGGCGACGACGCGGCCCGCCGGGTGCGTGGGGCCGCCCGCCGACGTGGGGTGGTGCTGGTCGGCCGGGACCAGGACGACTCCGGGGTCTGGCGGCGAGCCGTCGAGATCGGCGCCGATCACGTCCTGATGCTGCCCGACGGCGAGCAGTGGCTGGTCGACCGCATCGCCGACGTGGCCGAGGGCGTCGGTCGCCCCGCGCTCACCGTGGGCGTCATCGGCGGTCGCGGCGGGGCCGGAGCGTCCACGCTCGCGTGCGCCCTCGCCGTCACCTCCGCGCGTGAGGGGCTGCGCACGCTCCTGGTGGACGCGGATCCGCTGGGTGGCGGACTCGACGTACTCCTCGGCGGCGAGACGGCAGAGGGCCTGCGCTGGCCCGCGTTCGCCGCCTCGCGCGGCCGGGTCGGCGGCGGTGCCCTGGAGGAGTCCCTTCCGGAACTCCACTCGCTCCGGGTGCTCAGCTGGGACCGCGGCGACTGCGTCGCCATCCCGCCCCAGGCGGTGCGGGCGGTGCTCGCCGCGGCCCGACGGCGCGGCGGCACGGTCGTGGTCGACCTGCCCCGCCGTATCGACGACGGGGTCGCCGAAGCCCTCGCCCAGCTCGATGTGGGCCTCCTGGTGGTCCCCGCCGAACTGCGCGCCGTCGCGGCGGCCGGACGGGTGGCGTCGGCCGTCGGCATGGTCCTGCGCGACCTGCGCGTGGCGGTACGAGGTCCGTACGCCCCCGGCCTCGACGACCGCGAGGTGTCCCGCCTCCTCGGTCTGCCGCTGGCCGGTGAAGTGCCGGTCGAATCGGGGCTGTTGCGGCCGCACGAGGGCAAGTCGCCGCCGGGGGCGGTGGGGCGGGGGCCGTTGGCACGGTTCTGCCGGGAGTTCCTGGAGCGGGCGTTGGTCGAGGTGGGTGGCGTATGAGGGGGTTGGCGGGGCGTACCGGGAGTGCGGGGAGTGGAGTGCCTGGGCTTGCCGGGACGGGCAGTTCGGCGGGTGCGTCGCGGGGGGCCTCCTTCGGGGACGGCGGTTCGGCAGGTGTCCCGGTGAAGCGGGTGGGCGCTTCGGACCGATGGGCCTCGGGTGGAGCCGGGGTGAGCGGCGAGCCGGGGTTGCTCGACGGGGTGCGGCGGTGGCTGGCCGAGAGCGGGGGTGAGCCGACGCCCGCGCGGGTGGCGCAGGCGCTGCGCGAGCAGGGGCGGGTGCTGGGGGACGCCGAAGTACTGGGCGCGGCTGAGCAGTTGCGGTCCGAGCTGGTGGGCAGCGGCCCACTGGAGTCCCTGCTCGCCGACCCCTCGGTGACCGACGTCCTGGTGTCGGCTCCGGACCGGGTGTGGGTCGACCGGGGCGGCGGACTGGAGCTGACCGCCGTCGTCTTCCCGGACGCGGCGGCCGTACGACGGCTCGCGCAGCGCCTCGCCGCGGTGGCCGGACGCCGGCTGGACGACGCACGGCCCTGGGCCGACGCCCGGCTGCCCGACGGGACCCGGCTGCACGCCGTACTGCCCCCGGTCGCCGTCGGCTGCACCTGCCTGTCGCTACGCGTCGTACGACCGCGCGCGTTCACGCTCGACGAACTGGTCACGGCGGGCACGGTGCCGCCGGGCGGGGACCGCATCCTGCGCGCCCTGATCGAGGCACGGCTCTCGTTCCTGATCAGCGGCGGTACCGGCAGTGGCAAGACGACGTTGCTGAGCGCGCTGCTCGGGCTGGTCGGACCGGGGGAGCGGATTGTGCTGGCAGAGGACTCGGCGGAGTTGAAGCCTGACCATCCGCACGTCGTACGGCTGGAGAGCAGACCCGCGAACCAGGAGGGCGCCGGGCTCGTCACGCTCCAGGACCTGGTCCGCCAGGCACTCCGGATGCGACCGGACCGGCTGGTTGTCGGTGAGGTGCGGGGGCCGGAGTGTGTCCACCTCCTCGCCGCACTCAACACGGGCCACGAAGGCGGCTGCGGCACTGTCCACGCGAACGCGGCGGCCGATGTGCCGGCCCGTCTGGAGGCCCTGGGCACGGCTGCCGGCCTCGACCGGGCCGCGCTGCACAGCCAGTTGGCCGCAGCCCTGTCGGTGGTCCTGCATCTCGTACGGGACCGCGCCGGGCGGCGACGGATCGCCGAGGTGCATGTCCTGGAGCGGGATCCGTCGGGGTTGGTGCGGACGGTGCCGGCGCTGCGGTGGGGCGCGGAGGCGTTCGCGTACGAGCGGGGGTGGGAGCGGTTGCGGGAGCTGATTCGGGGTGGAGGCGACGGGGGTTAGGCGGCGTGGGCGACGGACTCCGGTGTGCGGGACGGGACGTAGTGACAGCGAACGGGAGCGGTGAGGGTCGTGGGGATGGGTGAGATGTCGGTCGGGGTGGTCGCGGTGTGTGTCGCGGGCCTGGTCTGGTTGATGGGCGGGCGGCAATCCGGGGCGCGGCGGGCGGAGTTGCTGTTCGCGGGGGGTGGGGTGGTGGGCGCCGGGCCGCCCTCGTGGGAGCGAGCCGTGGACGAACTGCGGCGGATCCGGGGCCGGTTGCGCGCCGAGTGGTGGTCCCTGGGTGCCGGGCTGGTGCTGGCGGTGCTGGGTGCCTCGTTCATTCCGGTCGTCGCGGGGGCGGTCGGGGTGCCGTTGCTACGGCGGGTGCGGCTGGCCGGCGAGACGCGGCGGGCGGGGGAGTTGCGGGGCGACGCGGTGATCGCGTTGTGCTCGACGCTCGCCGGGGAGGTACGGGCTGGGCGGCAGCCGGGGGAGGCGTTGTTGCGGGCGGCGCTCGACTCCGGCGGGCTCGGTGAGGCGCAGGCCGGGGTGTTGGCGGCGGCGCGGTTCGGTGGGGATGTGCCGGGTGCGCTCACCTCGGCGGCGCGGCAACCGGGCGCGGACGGTCTGGTGGGGCTCGCCGCGTGCTGGCGGGTCGCCGTGGATCAGGGCGCCGGGCTCGCGGCCGGACTCGACCGGCTCGAAGCGGCGTTGCGTGCCGACCGGGACCAACGGGCCGACCTTCGCGCTCAGTTGGCGGGGGCGTGGGCCACCGCGGTGATGCTCGCCGGGTTGCCGGTGCTCGGGTTGTTGCTGGGTGCGGCGATGGGTGCGGATCCGTTGCGGGTGCTGTTGCACAGCGGGGCGGGGGTGGGGTGCCTGGTGGTCGGGGGGTTGCTGGAGGGCTTGGGGTTGTGGTGGGCGTTGCGGATCGTGCGGGGGGTGGAGGTGGCGTGAGCGGGGGTGGTGGTTGCCGGGTTGGGGGTGGGGGCTTCGGTTGTGTGCGGGGTGCGGGTTGGTGGGGGCTGGTCGCGCAGTTCCCCGCGCCCCTAAGGGGGTTGGGGTGAGGGGGTGTGGGTGCGTGGGGTTGGGCGCGCCCTCGCGGCGGGGCCGCATATCGCCACAGCCCCGCGCGCCTAAGGGCATCAGCGTTCGCGGGATACCGGGGATCGCTTGGTCGTCGTGGGGCTTGAGGGGATCCGGCGCTCGGTGAGAGCACGGAGTGGTGTGGGCGTGGAACTGGAAGCGGAAGTCGGTCGGAGTCGGAGAGAGGAGGCGGCGTGAGTGTGGAAGTTGTCCACAGGCTGGGGGTGGTCTTGGGGGCGGTGTT
This sequence comes from Streptomyces prunicolor, assembly GCF_045162825.1. Classification (NCBI taxonomy): domain Bacteria; kingdom Bacillati; phylum Actinomycetota; class Actinomycetes; order Kitasatosporales; family Streptomycetaceae; genus Streptomyces; species Streptomyces prunicolor. Next base: position 6,001,309 of record NZ_CP108676.1, read on the forward strand.
GGTCGTGGGGTGGGTGGTGCGGTGGTTGGACGGGGTGCGATGTGAGCGGAGAGCACGGCGGCGGCTGGCCGGGCTGCTGCTTAGGGAAGCTCGGGTGGGCTGGGAAAAGTCGTTTGCCGTACGGCGGTTCGAGGCTCGGGACGTTGCGCGGCGGTGGTTGCCCGCGGTGGGCGTGATGGGTGCCGGGTGGGTGTTGGTCGGTGGGATCGCCGGGGTGGTGGTGGGCGCGGTTGTCGCCGTCGGGCTGTGGCAGTGGCGGCGTCGGCAGGTGGCCGACGACACCGTCGCCGCGCGCGATGCAGCGACCGCCGCGCGCCAACTCCCGCTCGCTGCCGATCTGCTGGCCGCCTGTATCGCCGCCGGAGCCTCGCCGGTGATCGCCTCCCAGGCCGTCGGAGAGGCCCTTGCGGGGCCCGTGGGGGAACGGCTGGCGCGTGCTGCGGCGGAGGTGCGGCTCGGGGGTGAACCGGCTGACGCCTGGCGGAGGTTGGGGGCGCTCCCGGGCGCCGGCCCGCTGGCCCGGCTGCTCGAACGGGCCGACGAGTCGGGGCTCCCCGCCGCCGGACCGGTCGCACGGCTCGCGGCGGAGGCCCGCGCCGACTGGACCCGTACCGCGACGGCACGGGCCCGGCGGGCGGCCGTCCTGATCACCGCACCGGTGGGCCTGTGCTTCCTGCCCGCGTTCATCGCGATCGGCGTGCTGCCCGTGGTGATTGGGCTCGCGGGCGGGGCGGTGGGAGGGGGTGGCGGCTGACGGGAGGAGCGAGAGCGAGTGGTGACGGACGTATGACGAAGAACGGCTGACGGATGACGGGCAATCGCTGAACCTCAGCGGCTGGCCGAGCGAGCAAGTGAACCGACAGGAACCTCACGGGGGTTGAGATGTACAAGGCAGTGCAGGCAATGCAGGCAGTAGCGGTTCGGGCCGTGCGAGCGGTGCGGGTACGGGCGCGGTTGGGTGCCTCGGCGCGCGGGGATGCCGGGATGGCCACCGCCGAGTACGCGATGGGGCTGGTCGCGGCGGTGGCGTTCGCGGTGGTGCTCTACAAGGTGGTGACCAGTGGTGCGGTCAGCGCGGAGTTGCAGAGCATCGTGAAGCGGGCCCTCGATGCGAAGGTGTGAACGCCGGGGCGGGGACGGCGGGTTCGTGACGGCGGAGGCGGCCGTGGTGCTGCCCGTGCTGGTGATGTTCGCGATGGCGCTGGTGTGGGGGCTGCTCGTGGTGGCCGCGCAGATCCAGTGCGTGGACGCGGCCCGCTCTGGCGCCCGGGCCGCGGCTCGGCAGGACCCGGCCGGCGCGGTCGTCCAGGTGACCCGGGACACGGCACCGCGTGGCGCGAAGGTCACCGTTGCCCGGGAGGGCGACCAGGTCCATGTCGTCGTGGTCGCGAAACCGCCGGTGCTGAGCGGGCTCCCCTTCGAAGTGCGCGAGGAGGCCGTGGCGTTGGCGGAGGAGACAGTGGGCGAGGGGAGGGCGGGGCCGTGAGGTGCCGTGTCCGGGCCGCTGTGAGGTGCCGTGTCGCGACTCTGGGGCGCGTGATTCCGGCTCTGGGGCGGCATATGAGATCCCGTCACTCGGACGGTGACGCCGACCGTGGGTCCGCGACCGTGTGGAGTCTCGGTGCGATGGCTGTGATGTGTGTCGTGTTCGGGGTCGTGCTGGCCCTGGGGCAGGCCGTCGTGGCCCGGCACCGGGCGGCCGGCGGTGCGGATCTCGCGGCGCTCGCGGCGGCCGACCACTGGGCGGAGGGCGGTACGGGGGCCTGCGCCCGGGCGGAGCGGGTGGCTCGGGCGCAGGGGACGCGGCTTGTGCGGTGCGCGGTCGTGGGGGAGACGTCGGATGTGACGGCGGCTGCGGGCGGGGGACCGTTCGCGGCGGAGGTCAGGTCACGGGCGGGACCTGCGGGGCCGGTACCGCCACCGCCCCCGGCAGCACCGGTGCCTGCGCCTCCACCGGTTCCTGCCCTGCCGGCGCGCTGAGCCGGCTGCAGCCGCCCGTTAAACCTCGCCCACCTTCTCCACCGGCACCGCTCGCACATCCTCCGGTGCCTCCCGCAGAAGTTCCGTGAGCAGCCGCACCGCCCCCCGCTTGTGCAACGGCTCGTTGCCGTTGCCGCACTTGGGGGACTGGATGCAGGACGGGCAGCCGGCGTCGCACTCGCAGGAGGCGATCGCCTGGAGGGTGGCGGTGAGCCAGGCGCGGGCCGTGTGGAAGGCGCGCTCGGCGAAGCCCGCGCCGCCCGGGTGGCCGTCGTAGACGAAGACCGTGGGGAGCAGGGTGTCCGGGTGGAGCGGGATCGAGACTCCGCCGATGTCCCAGCGGTCGCAGGTGGCGAAGAGGGGGAGCATGCCGATCGAGGCGTGTTCGGCGGCGTGGAGGGCGCCGCCGAGGATCTCGGGGTTGATGCGGGCGGCGTCCAGTTGGTCCTCCGTGACCGTCCACCAGACGGCGCGGGTGCGGAGGGTGCGAGGGGGGAGGTCGAGTTTTGACTCGCCCAGGACTTCGCCGGTGATGACACGTCTGCGGAGGAAGGAGACGACCTGGTTGGTGACTTCGACGGAGCCGTAGCACAACCGGCCCTGGCCCCACGGGAGTTCGATGTCCGTCTCCAGGACGGAGATCGCCGTGGTGTCGCGGGCGACCGTCGAGTAGGGCGGGCTCGCCTCCTCGACGAGGGCGACCGAGTCCTCCAGGTCCAGGGTGCGGACCAGGTACGTGCGGCCCTGGTGGAGGTGGACCGCGCCCTCGTGGACGGTCGCGTGGGAGGCGGCCTCGTCGACCGTGCCCAGGAGGCGGCCCGTGCCGTTCTCGACGATCTGGACCGGCTTGCCGCCCCCGCCGCGGATGTCGGTGAGGTCGGCGGCGCGTTCACGGCGCGTCCAGTGCCAGGCCTTCGCGCGGCGGCGGAGCAGTTTCGCGGACTCCAGCTGTGGGAGCAGGTCCGCCGTCGCCGGGCCGAAGAGGTCCAAGTCCTCGTCGGTGAGCGGGAGTTCGGCTGCTGCCGCGCACAGGTGGGGGGCCAGGACGTACGGGTTGTCCGGGTCCAGGACCGTGGACTCCACCGGCTGGTCGAACAGGGCTTCCGGGTGGTGGACGAGGTACGTGTCCAGGGGGTCGTCGCGGGCCACCAGGATGGCCAGCGCTCCCTGTCCGGTCCGTCCGGCGCGGCCTGCCTGTTGCCAGAGGGAGGCGCGGGTGCCCGGGTAGCCGGCGATCAGTACGGCGTCCAACCCGGAGACGTCGATGCCGAGTTCGAGGGCGGTGGTCGCGGCGAGGCCCAGCAACTCGCCGGAGTGGAGGGCGCGTTCGAGGGCGCGGCGTTCCTCGGGGAGGTAGCCGCCGCGGTAGGCGGCGACCCGGCGGGCCAGCGAGCGGTCGACCTCGGCGAGGCGTTCCTGGGCGATCAGCGCGATCAGCTCGGCGCCGCGCCGGGACCGTACGAAGGCCACCGAGCGGACGCCCTGGACGGCGAGGTCGGTGAGGAGGTCTGCCGTCTCGGCGGTTGCCGTGCGGCGGACGGGTGCGCCCTTCTCGCCGTGGAGTTCGGTGAGTGGGGGCTCCCAGAGGGCGAACACCAGTTCACCGCGCGGTGATGCGTCGTCGGCGACCTCGACCACCGGGAGGCCGGTGAGGCGGCGGGCGGCGACCGAGGGCTCGGCGGCGGTCGCGGAGGCGAGGAGGAAGACGGGGGAGGAGCCATAGCGGGCGCAGAGGCGGCGCAGGCGGCGCAGTACCTGGGCGACGTGGGAACCGAAGACGCCCCGGTAGGTGTGGCACTCGTCGATGACGACGTACTTCAGGGACTTCAGGAAGGAGGACCAGCGCGGGTGCGAGGGCAATATGCCGCGGTGGAGCATGTCGGGGTTGGTCAGGACGTAGTTGGCGTACTGGCGTACCCACTCGCGCTCTTCGAACGGAGTGTCGCCGTCGTACACGGCCGGGCGAACGGCATTGCCCAGCGGTTGTGAAAGTTCCTTCACAGAGCGGAGTTGGTCCGCTGCCAGGGCTTTTGTGGGTGCCAGGTAGAGCGCCGTGGTGCCGCGGCCGTTCGGTGCCTCGGAGCCGTCGAGGAGCGCGGAGAGGACCGGTACCAGATAAGCCAGCGACTTGCCCGAGGCGGTGCCTGTGGCAACGATCACTGACTCGCCGTCGAGGGCGTGCTCGGCGGCCTGTGCCTGGTGGGCCCAGGGGTGTTCGATACCGGCTTCCTGGACGGTGGCGATCACCTCGGAGCGAATCCGGTCAGGCCAGACGGCATGGCGGCCCTCACGTGGGGGCAAGTGCTCCGTATGAGTGATGCGCGAAGCCCGGCTCGGTCCGGACGCGAGCCGGTCCAGAACCGTGCCTGGCGAGAGCCCGGACACCGGGTTCGCCGAGGGTCGATCGGATCGCTGATTCTTGGCCATCGGCACCGAGTGTGTCACTGGCGTGACGGACAATGGAGCCAAGGCGTCGTGCACGCCCTGCGGTAAGTGATTGAATGCCATCGCGGCTGGCGAACCGTCCTGGGGGCTCTGCCGAGGTGTCCCATGGGATGACCGCTCGATAGCAAGGTGCTGGAGGATCCGTGGACCTGTCCCTGTCGACCCGTACCGTCGGCGATCGTACGGTCGTCGAGGTCGGTGGAGAAATCGACGTATATACCGCGCCCAAGTTGCGCGAACAGCTGGTCGAGCTGGTGAACGACGGGAGTTTCCACCTCGTCGTGGACATGGAGGGAGTCGACTTCCTCGACTCCACCGGGCTCGGTGTGCTGGTCGGCGGCCTGAAGCGGGTGCGTGCCCACGAGGGCTCGCTGCGCCTGGTCTGCAACCAGGAGCGCATTCTGAAGATCTTCCGTATCACCGGCCTCACCAAGGTGTTCCCGATTCACACCTCGGTCGAGGAAGCGGTGGCGGCCACCGACTGACCGACCGTTTCGGGAGCGGCGTGTGACCGCTCCCCGATCGGCCGTATAGACGACCGGTGGACCGGGCTTTCGGCGGCCCGGCCCTCCGACAGCACGCCCGTAGTCCCGAGGGGGATGCATGGCCACCGTTGAACTCCGCTTCAGCGCGCTGCCCGAGCACGTCAGGACCGCCCGACTGGTGGCGGCAGCGGTGGCGCGCAGGGCCGGAGTGGACGAGGCCGTACTCGACGAGGTCAGACTCGCCGTAGGTGAGGCCTGTACCCGCGCCGTCGGGCTGCACCAGAGCAGCGGGATCACCGCCCCGGTGAAGGTGCTGCTGATCGAGGAGGAGAAGCAGTTCTCCATCGAGGTCGGCGACGAGGCACCGCGCTCGGCTCCCGGCGACAAGGCGCCCGGGTCCCTGGGCGACGATCCGGACACGGAGACCGAGGAGGACGAGATGGGCCTCGCTGTCATCAGCGGGCTCGTCGACGACGTCGAGGTCACCGCGGGGGAGCACGGCGGATCGATCCGTATGACCTGGCCGACCACCCCGCCGGCCGCGATGCTTTCCTGAGAAATCGCCGCACACCACAGCCGAAGGGCCCTGCTGAGCAGGGCCCTTCGGCATTTCCGGGAGAGTGCGCCCCGGGTGTTTCCCCGGTGCGGCAGAATTCGTGAATTCATTCACGATCAATGTAGTTCGCCGCTCCGATCAAGCCCCGATCATTGCCCAGATCGTCGCCCCGATAATTTGATCAAGCATCAATGCTTTTAAGGCATTACTATGCGAAGGTCAATTCCGTTTGCCGCGCACTGTTTTGATCAGGTTCCGGTACCTACAATCCGTCCACATCTTGAGCTCAGCACAGGCGTCAAGGAGGACGAATGGCGGGGCTTTCTACCCCTCAGCAGTTTGACCACCCCACAACCCTCGCAGCCGCAGTTCTGACCGACGACAACCGCATCCTCGTGATGGTGATCGGCCTCGTGGCGCTGGCAGCGCTCGTGGTCGCGGTCATCCTGGTCCGCGAGGTGCTCGCGGCCGACGAGGGCACCGACAGCATGAAGAAGATCGCGACGGCGATCCAGGAGGGCGCCAACGCCTATCTGGGGCGGCAGTTGCGCACGGTCGGCGTATTCGCCGTGATCGTTTTCTTCCTGCTTCTGCTGCTGCCCGCGGACGACTGGAATCAGCGCGCCGGACGATCGATCTTCTTCCTGATCGGCGCGGTGTTCTCGGCGACCACCGGCTATATCGGCATGTGGCTCGCCGTACGCAGTAATGTCCGTGTCGCCGCGGCGGCCCGGGAAGCGACCCCGGCGGAGGGTGAGCCCGAAAAGGATCTCACCGCCGTCTCGCACAAAGCCATGAAGATCGCTTTCCGCACGGGCGGCGTCGTCGGCATGTTCACGGTGGGGCTCGGTCTGCTGGGCGCCTCGTGCGTGGTGCTGGTGTACGCAGCCGACGCGCCGAAGGTGCTGGAGGGATTCGGTCTCGGCGCCGCCCTCATCGCCATGTTCATGCGTGTCGGCGGCGGCATCTTCACCAAGGCCGCCGACGTTGGCGCCGACCTGGTCGGCAAGGTCGAGAAGGGCATCCCGGAGGACGACCCGCGCAACGCCGCGACCATCGCCGACAACGTGGGCGACAACGTCGGCGACTGCGCGGGCATGGCGGCCGACCTCTTCGAGTCGTACGCCGTGACGCTGGTCGCCGCGCTGATCCTCGGCAAGGCGGCCTTCGGCGACTCCGGGCTCGCCTTCCCGCTGCTCGTGCCGGCGATCGGTGTGATCACCGCCATGATCGGCATCTTCGCGGTGGCGCCACGCCGTACCGACCGCAGCGGCATGTCCGCGATCAACCGGGGGTTCTTCATCTCCGCGGTGATCTCGCTCGTGCTGGTGGCGGTCGCGGTCTTCGTCTATCTGCCGTCGTCCTACGGCGCCCTCGACGGCGTCACCGACGCGGCGATCAAGGGCAAGGACGGCGATCCGCGGATCCTCGCGCTCGTCGCCGTGGCCATCGGCATCGTGCTCGCCGCGCTGATCCAGCAGCTGACCGGCTACTTCACGGAGACCAACCGCCGTCCCGTGATGGACATCGGCAAGACCTCGCTCACCGGCCCGGCCACCGTCATCCTCGCCGGGATCTCGCTGGGTCTCGAATCGGCCGTCTACACCGCCCTGTTGATCGGTCTCGCCGTCTACGGCGCGTTCCTGCTCGGCGGCGCCTCGATCATGCTGGCGCTGTTCGCGGTGGCGCTGGCCGGTACCGGGCTGCTCACCACGGTCGGTGTGATCGTCGCCATGGACACCTTCGGGCCGGTCTCCGACAATGCGCAGGGCATCGCCGAGATGTCCGGCGACGTCGAGGGCGCGGGCGCGCAGGTGCTCACCAACCTGGACGCGGTGGGCAACACCACCAAGGCCATCACGAAGGGCATCGCCATCGCCACCGCCGTCCTGGCGGCGTCGGCGCTCTTCGGGTCGTACCGGGACGCGATCCTGACCGCCGCCAACGACGTCGGCGAGAAGGTCTCGGGACCCGGCGCGCCACTCAACCTGATGATGGACATCTCCCAGCCCAACAACCTGGTGGGCCTCATCGTCGGAGCCGCGGTCGTCTTCCTCTTCTCCGGGCTGGCGATCAACGCGGTCTCCCGGTCCGCCGGGGCCGTGGTCTACGAGGTGCGGCGGCAGTTCCGCGAGCACCCCGGGATCATGGACTACACCGAGACACCGGAGTACGGCCGCGTCGTCGACATCTGCACCAAGGACGCGCTGCGCGAGCTGGCCACGCCAGGACTGCTCGCCGTGCTGACCCCGATCGCGGTCGGGTTCACGCTCGGTGTCGGCGCGCTGGGCTCGTTCCTGGCGGGCGCGATCGGTACCGGCACGCTGATGGCGGTCTTCCTCGCGAACTCGGGCGGCGCCTGGGACAACGCGAAGAAACTCGTCGAGGACGGCAACCACGGCGGCAAGGGCAGCGAGGCCCACGCCGCCACGGTGATCGGCGACACGGTCGGCGACCCGTTCAAGGACACCGCGGGCCCGGCCATCAACCCGCTGCTGAAGGTGATGAACCTCGTCGCGCTGCTCATCGCGCCCGCGGTCATCAAGTTCAGCTACGGCGACGACAAGAACACCGGGGTGCGGATCGCGATCGCGGTCCTCGCGTTCCTCGTGATCGCCGTCTCGGTGTACATCTCCAAGCGGCGCGGGATCGCCGTGGGGGACGACGGTGACGACGGCGAACGGACGGCCAAGTCGGCGGATCCGGCGGTCGTTTCGTAGGCGGTTCTACGAAGTCCTGCTCAACGGGCGGGCGGGTGGCGCGAGTTGTGGGCGCCGCCCGCCCGTTCTGTGTGTGTTCAGGCCCTCGTCGTGAGCCTTCTCTCGCTTGGTGCAAATGGCTTCAAAAGGTCTCCTATCCGACCTTGGGCCCGGGGGTGTGGTCCGTCCGCCGTGTATGTTCCGGGGCCGAGAGCCATGGAAGGGACCAAACCGGTGAACAAGAAGCTCGCGGTCGCACTGTCCGGCGGTGCGGTACTGGTACTGGCGCTGTCGGGATGCGGTGGCAGCGGCGACGACAGCGACGCCAAGCTGGACGCCTGGGCCAAGCAGGTCTGCGTCGCGGTGCAGCCGCAGGCGAAGAAGATCCAGGCCGCCAACACGGCGATCCAGAAGGAGACCTCGGACAACAGCACCCCGGAAGAGGTCAAGAAGACCGACTCGCAGGCCTTCCAGGACATGTCCGACGCCTACAAGGCGATCGGGGCCGCCGTGAACACCGCCGGGGCGCCGGACGTCGACAAGGGCGCGAAGAAGCAGCAGGACGCCGTCAACGAGCTCAACGGCATCTCCACGTCGTACGCCACCCTGAAGAAGCAGGTGGACGCGCTCGACACCAAGGACCAGGCGAAGTTCGCGGACGGCCTCAAGGGCATCGCGACCTCGCTGGACAAGCTCAGCACGAGCGGGAACGACGCCCTGAAGACCCTCGAAGAGGGCGATGTCGGCAAGGCGATGACCAAGCAGGAGGCCTGCAAGACGGCGACTCCGGCGGCTTCGGCGTCGGCTGCCTGACCCGCAGGCGGTTGTTCTCCCGGCGCTGATGGAGTCCCTGTAGGCAGCGATCTTTCAGTTGCTGAAAGATGCCCCGGTACGCGTGCGTGCCGGGGCCTTCGCATGTGCGGGGGCCTTGTCGGCCGGTGCCACGTGTGTTGTCGGTGGGAGCGGCCACAATGGAGGTGTGAGTAACTCCAGCCTGCCCACCCTGCCCGCATCCGACCGCCCGGAGGTCGCCGCCCGGCTCCGGGACGCCCTGCTCGGCGCCGCCTTCACCGCCGACGGACTGCTCGAACTGCTCGGCGCCCCCGCGTACGCGGCGCTGGCCCGCAGCGAGACCGTGCCGGCCCTCCGGGCGACCAGAGGCGACACCCCGCTGGAGACGCTGGTCCGGCTGTTCCTGCTCCAGCAGCCCGTGCCGCACGCACGCGTGGAGGACGTGCTGCCCGTTGCCGAGTGCGTCGGGAGCGGCTGGCTGGTCTCCGTGGGCGCCGACGAGGTCGCCGCGACCGTGGACGTACGGCCGTACGGCGGGCCCGACGGCGAGGACTGGTTCATCGTGTCCGACCTGGGGTGCGCGGTCGGCGGGGCCGGCGGGATCGGCAGCCGGGAGGAAGGCGTCGTCCTCGGGGTGGGCGGCGCGTCCACCACGCTCGCGGGCATCACCGTACGGACGCCGGTCTCCGCCGCGCTCGACCTCGGCACCGGCTCCGGGATCCAGGCGCTGCACGCGGCCCGGCACGCCACGCGCGTGACGGCCACCGATGTCAACCCGCGCGCCCTGCACATCACCGCGCTCACCCTCGCGCTGTCCGGAGCGCCGGCCGCGGACCTCCGCGAGGGCTCGCTCTTCGAGCCGGTCCGCGATGACGAGACGTACGAACTCATCGTGTCGAACCCGCCGTTCGTGATCTCGCCGGGCGCCCGGCTGACCTACCGCGACGGCGGAATGGGCGGGGACGATCTGTGCCGGTCGCTCGTTCAGGAGGCGGGGGAGCGGCTGCGGGAAGGCGGATTCGCGCAGTTCCTCGCCAACTGGCAGCACGTGGAGGGGGAGGACTGGCAGGACAGGCTCAGGTCGTGGGTGCCGCGCGGGTGCGACGCCTGGATCGTGCAGCGCGAGGTCCAGGACGTCACGCAGTACGCCGAGTTGTGGCTCAGGGACGCGGGCGACCACCAGGGCGACACGGCCGCGTACGAGGCGCTCTACGACGCGTGGCTCGACGAGTTCGAGGCGCGCAAGGTCAGGGCGGTGGGCTTCGGCTGGATCACCCTGCGCAGGACGGACTCCGACGCCCCCTCGATCACCGTCGAGGAGTGGCCGCACCCGGTCGAGCAGCCGCTCGGCGACGCCGTGCGCGTGCACTTCGACCGCGTCGACTATCTGCGCGCCCATGACGACGCGGCCCTGCTCGCCGCCCACTTCAAGCTGGCCGACGAGGTCATCCAGGAACAGGTCGGCCTGCCCGGCGCCGAGGACCCCGAGCACGTCGTGCTCCGCCAGCACCGCGGTATGCGCCGCGCGACCAAGGTGGACACGGTCGGCGCGGGCTTCGCGGGCGTGTGTGACGGCACGTTGAGCGCGGGCCGCATCCTGGACGCCATTGCCCAACTCGTCGGCGAGGACCCGGTTCTGCTGCGCGATCGGACGCCGGCGCAGATCCGGCTGCTGGTGGAGCAGGGGTTTCTGGAGCCGGTGGGGTGAGGCGAGTGGAATAGGGGTTCCTGGAGCCCGTGGGGTGAGTGGAGCAGGGGTTCCTGGAGTCGGTGGGGGACTGGTGTCCGGCGGCTGATTGGCGTGGGGCGAGGGCCGGTTGGGGGCGGCTGACCGTTTCTCGGTGCGGGAGCGGGCCCCTCGCTCTCTGCGGACTGGCCGCTCCCGGACGGGAGTTGGTCCCGATCGGACGGTCACTCTCGGTCGGCGCCCGCTTCTGCCGACCGGCTGCTCGCGGTGGCTCAAGGCGGCTGACGGCGACTCAGCCGCCGGTCTCTCGCGCCGCCGACCGTCCCTACGGCCGGCCGTCCCCCACGCCGCAGACCGTCCGCCTGCCAGCCCTATCCGCCGACCGCCCTGCCGTACGGCGTCCCAGCCCCTCCCCGCCCCTGTGTCACGCCTGAGGCCTGCTCGCAGCACTGAGCCGCATGTGTCCGCATCCGGCGAGATTGTTCGGATCGGTGCCGGAAAACCCCTCTTGTCAGTGGCGGGTGCGAGGCTAGTTTCGGAGACAGGTTCCACGCGTCCTCGGGGGAGGCGCGCCGTCTCGGGGGAGGCGTGATGGCCGGGGATACGCCGGATCAGGGCAAGGGCAGGGTCGTCAACGGGCGCTACCGGCTGCTGCGCATGCTCGGCGCGGGCGGCATGGGGCGTGTATGGCTCGCGTACGACGAGGAGTTGGCCTGCGAGGTCGCCGTCAAGGAGATCTCGCTGCCCGACGTCCCGACGGAGGTGGGCGAGCCCGCACAGCGCATCGCGCGGGCCCGTAGCGAGGCACGGCACGCGGCCCGGCTGCGCGGCCATCCCCATGTGGCGACCGTGCACGACGTGGTGATGCACGAGGGGTTGCCCTGGATCGTCATGGAGTACGTCCCGGACGGCGTCGACCTCCAAGCCGTCCTGCGGCGTTCGGGCCCGCTGCCGCCCGCTCGGGTGGCCCGCATCGGGCTCGCCGTCCTGGACGCGCTCACCGCCGGGCACCGCATCGGCATCCTGCACCGGGATGTGAAACCGGCCAACATCCTTCTGGCACCGAACGCTTCGGGCGATCCGTACGCGCGCGTGCTGCTCACCGACTACGGCATCGCCCTCCAGCCCGAGTCCCGCGAACCCCGCCTCACTGCCACCGCGGGCATCCTCGGCACACCCGGCTACCTCGCCCCGGAGCGGGCCCGCGGCGAGCCGCCCACCCCGGCCGCCGACCTGTTCTCCCTCGGCGCCACGCTGTACGCCGCCGTCGAGGGCCGCGGCCCCTTCGACCGCCACGGCGACTTCGCGACGCTCACGGCTCTGCTGGGCGAGGAACCGACACCGGCCGTCCGCGCGGGCGAACTGGCGCCCGTACTCCAGGGGTTGCTGGTCAAGGACCCGGTGCTGAGGTCGACACCGGAGACTGCGGAGCGTGGGCTGGAGCGGGTGGGGCGAGCGGTGGGTGCGGCGCCGGGGAGTCTGTCGGCCCCGGGCGGGTTCGGCCGGGGAGCGGACGGGGACGGGTTCCGCCGGGACCTGGATGGGGACGGGTTCCGCCGGGACCTGGATGGGGACGGGTTCCGCCGGGACCTGGATGGGGACGGACTCGGCCGGGTGCCGGACGGGTTCGGCCCGCCGCCGGACGGCTTCGGATCGGCACCGGCCCCGGGTGGCGGGCCTACGGCTGATCGGGCGCCGGGCCCTGCCGCCGACGGCGCACCCGGCCATGCCGCGCGCGGACCTCGGGGTCAACTCCCGGGCGGACCGCCCGGATACGCCATGGGTGGCCCCTACGTAGGCGGCCCGTACGCCCCGCAAACCCCAGGAGGGCCCGGGGCCACCTATCAGAGCCCGGCGCCGTTCGGTGACCCGCCCGCAGTCGCCCTCGGGGGTTCCACGCCGACAGGTCGGCCCACTCAGGGAGCCCCGCGGACTCCGGAGACCCCGCACACTCCCGGCACCCCACAGATTCCCGGCGCCCCGCCGACTCCCACCACACCGAACACCCCGGCAGGCGCCGCGTCGCCGTACGGCCCGCAGGAGCAAGCCGGTTCGGGCGCGGGTGGGGGTGGGGGCGGGTCGTACGGTCAGTGGAATCCGTACGCGAACAGCCCCACGATGCCTTACCAGGGCGGCTATCAGGGTGCCCGGCCGGAGGCCTACCAGGGCAGCGCGCCCACGCCGCCGTACGCCGGTGGTCAGGGGCCGACGTATCCCGGCGGCCCGGGGCCTGTCGGCGGCGGATCGCCCGGCGGGCATCGGCGTCGGATGCCGGTCGGGGCGGTCCTCGCCCTTGTCGTGGCCGTCGCGATGGTCCTCGTGGGTGGAGTGTGGGCCGTGACCTCGCTGAGCGGTGGCAAGGACACGGCGGCGACGAAGAAGGCGTCGCCGTCCGCGTCGGTGTCGGCGGCCGGATCCGCGTATCCGTACGGCGAGGACGTCGGGCTCAAGAAGGCGCTGCAGACCGGGGATTGTGTACACGCGGTGTGGACCGGGACGGCGTTCGCGTCGCGGCCGAACCTGGGGGTCGTGAGCTGTGCGCACGATGTTCCGGACGGGCAGGTGATGGCGGTCGACACGGCGAGCGACTTCGCCGACGCGCGTGACCACGGCGCCGAGCGGTGCGCGGGGAAGGCGAGGGAGACGGCCGGATCCCTGGCCGACGCGGGTGTCTACGCGCTCACGCCGACGGAGGCGGGCTTCGGGGCGGCCGGAGGCGGTACGGCGTGCCTCGTCCTCGGCCGGCATGTGCCGATCGGCGGCGAGATAGGGCGCTTCCGTAGCACCGGGTCGAACGTGTGGACCACCGACATGAGCCTCGGTGACTGCTGGTCGTACGTCGACCACAAGACCTACTTCACCGCGACCCTGACCGACTGTGCCGATCAGCACACCGACCAGGTGATCGGTTTCGTGACGGCCCCGAAGACGATGACGTTCCAGGAGGCGCTGCAGCAGGGGAACAAGCTGTGCGGCAACAAGTTCGAGTCGACTTGGGCGCCCGGATCCGACCGTTCCGTCTTCGGGTATCTGTCCGACGAGAGCAACTGGAAGGCCGGATTCAACTCGGTCGTGTGCACTGTGGGGCAGGCCGACCGCTCCCGGACGACCGGGGCGATATCGTCCTCCGGCACGACCGCCTGAGGGCTGTCCGCCGCGAATTCACCGGGGGTTGGCCTGCCCGTCGCCCACGGGTGCCAGCCTCCCGGACCGGGGTACCGGGTCGGGAGGGGACACGCATGGAGAGTGGGCCGGCGATCTTCGCGGGGTCGGTGTTCGCCCTGTTCGGAGGCGCGCTGCTGCTGTGGACCGCGGTCAGGGTCCGGCACCGCGAACCCGTCGCCCAAGGTGTGAACCCGGTCGCATCGGCGGCCCTCGCGAGCCTCGCCGCGATCGCCGCCCTGCTCCTCGGAACCTGGTGCTTCCTGCACGTCTGAGCGCCGCGCCGGAGCTGCGGCGCGGGCAAGTAAGAGATCACCGTCCGGATGGCTCCGAAAAGGCCGGTGGGGACTCCGGGCGGCAGGAATGGCGGTAGTCGGGTTACCGTTCGAGTGGCCGTTGCGGGCTTTTCCCGTTTGACACGGGGGCGGGATGTACCGTCACACTCCGCAGCGTCACCATGACCCGACCTCGGGACTCAGCAATCCCGGGGAGATGCAGGCACGTCCCCACGCCGCCCGGCACGCATTCTCGCCGCACCGGTCGAAGGCCCTGGTAGCTCCGGCTACGAGGCCTCCCACCGGGACACCGAGAGCACGTACCGAACGACGCGGAAGCGCACCTGCTCCTCCCCGGAGCCGCTTGCCCCGGGGGAGGCCCCAGCGTCGACCGGAGAGAAGAGCGAAGTTGTCCCCGACCAGCGAGACCGCACACGGCGGCCGCCGACTCGTCATCGTCGAGTCCCCTGCCAAGGCGAAGACGATCAAGGGCTACCTCGGCCCCGGATATGTCGTCGAGGCGAGCGTCGGGCACATCCGCGACCTTCCCAACGGCGCCGCGGAGGTGCCCGAGAAGTACACCGGCGAGGTCCGTCGCCTCGGTGTGGACGTCGACCACGACTTCGCGCCGATCTATGTGGTCAACGCCGATAAGCGGGCCCAGGTCAAGAAGCTCAAGGACCTGCTCAAGGACTCCGACGAACTCTTCCTCGCCACCGATGAGGACCGCGAGGGCGAGGCCATCGCGTGGCACCTCCTTGAGGTCCTGAAGCCCAAGGTCCCGGTCAAGCGCATGGTGTTCCACGAGATCACCAAGGACGCGATCCGCGCGGCCGTCGCCAACCCGCGCGACCTCAACCAGCCCCTGGTCGACGCCCAGGAGACCCGCCGTATCCTCGACCGCCTCTACGGCTACGAGGTCTCGCCGGTCCTGTGGAAGAAGGTCATGCCGCGCCTGTCGGCCGGCCGTGTCCAGTCCGTCGCCACCCGGCTCGTCGTCGAGCGGGAGCGCGAGCGCATCGCGTTCCGTTCCGCCGAGTACTGGGACCTGACCGGCACCTTCGGCACCGGCCGGGCGGGCGACGCGAGCGACCCGTCGACCCTCGTCGCACGCCTCCAGGCCGTCGACGGCAAGCGCGTCGCCCAGGGCCGCGACTTCGACTCCCTGGGCCAGATCAAGGGCGCAAACACCCTCCACCTCGACGAGGCCAACGCCCGCGCGCTGGCCGCCGCCCTGGAGGACACTCGGTTCGCCGTCCGGTCCGTCGAGTCGAAGCCGTATCGACGTTCGCCGTACGCCCCGTTCCGTACGACGACGCTCCAGCAGGAGGCCAGCCGCAAGCTCGGCTTCGGCGCCAAGGCCACCATGCAGGTCGCGCAGAAGCTGTACGAGAACGGCTACATCACCTACATGCGTACGGACTCCACGACCCTGAGCGAGACGGCGATCACCGCCGCCCGCGCCCAGGTGACGCAGCTGTACGGCGCCGACTACCTGCCGGCCCAGCCGCGCGTGTACGCCGGGAAGGTCAAGAACGCCCAGGAGGCGCACGAGGCGATCCGCCCGTCGGGTGATCGTTTCCGCACGCCCGCCGAAACCGGCCTGACCGGCGACCAGTTCAGGCTCTACGAGCTCATCTGGAAGCGGACCGTCGCCTCCCAGATGAAGGACGCGGTCGGCAACTCCGTCACCGTGAAGATCGCGGGCACCTCGTCCGACGGCCGGGACGTCGAGTTCAGCGCGTCCGGCAAGACGATCACCTTCCACGGGTTTTTGAAAGCCTACGTAGAGGGCGCCGACGACCCGAACGCCGAGCTGGACGACCGTGAGCGCCGGCTGCCGCAGGTCGCCGAGGGCGACGCGCTCAGCGCCGAGGAGATCACGGTCGACGGGCACGCCACCAAGCCCCCGGCCCGCTACACCGAGGCCAGCCTCGTCAAGGAGCTCGAAGAGCGCGAGATCGGCCGCCCGTCGACGTACGCGTCGATCATCGGCACGATCCTCGACCGCGGCTACGTCTTCAAGAAGGGCACGGCCCTGGTGCCGTCCTTCTTGTCCTTCGCCGTGGTCAACCTCCTGGAGAAGCACTTCGGGCGGCTCGTCGACTACAGCTTCACCGCCAAGATGGAGGACGACCTCGACCGCATCGCCAGCGGCGAGGCACAGGCCGTGCCGTGGCTGCGGCGCTTCTACTTCGGCGAGGGCGAGGCGACCGGCGCCGCCGAGGCAGGCAACGGCGACGGCGACCACCTGGGCGGCCTCAAGGAACTCGTCACCGACCTGGGCGCGATCGACGCCCGCGAGGTGTCGTCCTTCCCGGTCGGCAACGACATCATGCTGCGCGTCGGCCGCTACGGCCCCTACGTGGAGCGCGGCGAGAAGGACTCCGAGAACCACCAGCGCGCCGATGTGCAGGAGGACCTGGCCCCCGACGAGCTGACGGTCGAGCTCGCGGAGGAACTGCTCGCCAAGCCGAGCGGTGACTTCGAGCTGGGCGCCGACCCCGAGTCGGGCCACCAGATCATCGCCCGCGACGGCCGCTACGGCCCGTACGTCACCGAGGTGCTCCCCGAGGGCACCCCGAAGACCGGCAAGAACGCCGTCAAGCCGCGTACGGCCTCGCTGTTCAAGTCGATGACCCTCGACACGGTGACGCTCGCCGACGCCCTCAAGCTGATGTCGCTGCCGCGCGTCGTCGGCAAGGACGCCGAGGGCGTGGAGATCACCGCGCAGAACGGGCGCTACGGGCCGTACCTGAAGAAGGGCACGGACTCCCGTTCGCTGACGGCCGAGGACCAGCTCTTCACGATCACCCTCGAAGAGGCGCTGGAGATCTACTCCCAGCCCAAGCAGCGCGGCCGGGCCGCCGCCAAGCCGCCGCTGAAGGAACTGGGCACCGACCCGGTCAGCGAGAAGCCCGTCGTCGTCAAGGACGGCCGCTTCGGCCCGTACGTCACCGACGGCGAGACCAACGCGACCCTGCGCTCCGGCGACAGCGTCGAGGAGATCACCCCGGAGCGCGGCTACGAGCTGCTCGCCGAGAAGCGGGCCAAGTCGCCTGCCAAGAAGACGGCGAAGAAGGCCCCGGCGAAGAAGACGGCGGCCAAGAAGGCGCCCGCCAAGAAGACGACGACGGCGAAGAAGACCCTGGCGAAGAAGACGACGACGGCCGCCAAGAAGACGACCACCGCCGCCAAGACCGCGACGGCCAAGAAGACGGCCACCTCCAAGGTGACGTCCGAGGACTGACCCGCACGCTTCCTGCACCGCAGGGTCGCGAAACGAACGCCCCGGCATCACTTTGGTGTCGGGGCGTGCGCAGGTCCGGGCGGGCGCGGCTTGTTGTCGGTGGCTGCCGATAGGCTGAAAGCATGACGCCAGCCGAGCAGCCAACGGCCCACCAGCCGGCCCCCGACGACGCCCTTGTCGCGGACTCCCGCGAGCGTGCCGTCCGCGCCCTGCTGCGCCAACCGCAGCTCAAGCGACTGTGGAGCGCACAGCTCGTGACGGGTGTCGGTGACACCCTCGCCCTGCTGGTCCTGGTCGTGCTCGCCTTCCAGGCGGCGATCTTCCAGGGCTCGTTCGGTGGTGGTTATCGGGGCGTGGCGTTCGCGGTGGCGACCGTCTTCGGGGCGCGCATCCTGGCGACGCTGCTCTTCGGGGCGGTGCTGCTCGGCCCGCTCACTTCGCTCACCTCCCAGGACGGGCCGCTCGACCGGCGCTGGACCATGGTCGGCGCGGACGGTCTGCGGGCCGCGCTGCTGATCGTCGCCCCGCTGTGGATCGACTGGACTCCGGACAACGCACTGGCCGTGCTCCTGGTGACCGCCTTCGTCACCGGAGTCGCCGAGCGCTTCTGGACGGTGTGCCGCGAGAGCGCCGGGCCCGCCCTGCTGCCGGCCCCGCCGCTGGAGGGCGCCACGGTCCGGCCGCTGCCCGACCACATGGACGCCCTGCGCCGGCTGTCGCTGCGCACGAGCTTCGTGGCGATCCCCCTCGCCGCCGCGACTCTCGTCGTAGCGGCCCTGCTCAACAACCTGCTGGGCACGGGCGTCGCCTGGTTCGACCAGCACCAGGCCGCGCTCGGTTCGTACGTCGCCGCCGGGCTGTTCGCCGCGTCGCTCTCGGTGCTGACCGCCCTGGAACTGCCCGGAATCCGCACCCCGCGCGCGCGGTCGCCGCTCGAAGGGCTGCGCCGTCCCAGGACGGGCACCGGCGTCGACAAGGGCCGTACGGGGGCGATCGCGCTGCTCGTGGTCGCCTGTGCGGCCGTCGCCGCGGCGATCTCCGCCGCCGTCGCCGTGTCCGTGCTTCAGGCCGAGGATCTGCACGGCGGCCCGGTGACCTTCGGACTGCTGGTCCTCGGGCTGACCGGCGGGGTCGTGGTCGGCATCCGTACGGCCCCCGCCCTGCTGCCGACGCTGTCCCGGCGCCGCCTGCTGACCCTCGCCATCGCCTTCACCGGCATCGCGCTGCTCGCCGCGGGCCTGGTCCCGGACGTCACCACCGTGCTGCTGATCGTCGCGCTGGCCGGTATCGGCGCGGGCGTGGCCGCCAACACCGGGCACACCCTGCTCGACCAGGAGGCCGAGGACTACCGGCGCCCCCGCACGACCGAGCACCTGCACGCGGTCGTCCGGGTCGCGGTGGCGCTCGGCGCGCTGATCGCCCCTCTGGTGGCGGCGCTGATCGGCCCGCACCGCCTGGAGAACGGCAAGTTCGTGTTCGCGCACGGCGGTGCCGCGTTCACCCTGATGCTGGTCGGCGCACTGTTGTTGCCGGTCGCCGCGCTGGTCCTGGCCAAGGTCGACGACCGCGCGGGAGTGCCGCTGCGGCATGATCTGCGGGACGCGCTGCTCGGCGGCGACGACCCCGACACGGTGCCCGCGAACACCGGCTTCTTCATCGCCCTGGAGGGCGGCGACGGCGCCGGGAAGTCCACCCAGGCCGAGGCCCTCGCCGAGTGGATAAGGGGCAAGGGACACGAGGTCGTGCTCACCCGCGAGCCCGGCGCGACCCCGGTCGGCAAGCGGCTGCGGTCGATCCTGCTCGACGTGTCGTCGGCGGGACTGTCCCACCGCGCGGAGGCGCTGCTCTACGCCGCCGACCGCGCGGAGCACGTCGACACCGTCGTACGGCCCGCCCTGGAGCGCGGCGCGGTCGTCGTGTCCGACCGCTACATCGACTCGTCCGTCGCCTACCAGGGCGCGGGCCGTGACCTGTCCCCGACGGAGATCGCCCGCATCAACCGCTGGGCGACCGACGGACTCGTCCCGCACATGACCGTCCT
Organism: Streptomyces prunicolor; assembly: GCF_045162825.1. Taxonomy (NCBI): domain Bacteria; kingdom Bacillati; phylum Actinomycetota; class Actinomycetes; order Kitasatosporales; family Streptomycetaceae; genus Streptomyces; species Streptomyces prunicolor. The sequence continues at coordinate 6,020,681 of NZ_CP108676.1, forward strand.
GCTGGACGTGGACCCGGAGACCGCCCGCGAGCGGTTCACCGAGGCGCCGGACCGACTGGAGTCGGAGCCCGCCGAGTTCCACGCGCGCGTACGGTCCGGTTTCCTCACGCTGGCCGCCGCCGACCCGAGCCGCTACCTGGTGGTCGACGCGGGCCAGGAGCCGGAGGCCGTCACCACGGTGATCAGGCACCGCCTCGACACCGTCCTGCCGCTCTCCGAGGCCGAGATCAAGGCCCAGGAGGAAGCACGCAAGGCCGCCGAGGAGGAGGCCCGCCGCAAGGCCGAGGAAGAGGCCGCCCGCAAGGCCGAGGAGGAGCGCCTGGAGCGCGAGCGCCAGGAGCAGCTCGCCCAGCTGCGCGCCGAGGAGGAGGAGCGCAAGCGGCGCGAGCTGGAGGAGGCCCAGCGCCGCGAGGCCGAGCGCCAGGCCGAAGAGGCCCGGCAGCGCGCCGAGGACGCACGCAGGCGTGCCGAGGAGGAGAAGGCCCGCCTCCTCGCCGAGGAAGAGGCCCGCGCCGCCGAGGAGGCCCGCCGCAGGGCCGAGGCCGACCGGCTCCGCAAGCAGGCCGAGGATGAGGCCCGGCTGCGCGCCGAGGCGGAGGCACGGCGGCTGGAGAAGCAGCGCAAGGCGGAGGCGGCCCTGCTCGCGGCCGAGGAGGCTCGCCGATTGGCGGCGGAGGCTGCGGCCGCGGCGGAGTTGGCGGCTCGCCAGCCGACGGCTCCGGTGATTCCGGCCGCCCCGGAGGGCAGGCCCGAGGCGTCGACCGTGCCTACGCCGGTGGTCAAGCCGTCGGGTGCGGGCGCGGGTACTGGCACGGGCGCGCGTGGGCGGTCGGCGGAGGATACGGCTGTGCTGCGGCCGGTGAGCTCCGGTTCCGATTCTGGTTCCGGTTCCGGGGACGAGACGGCTGTGCTGCGGTCGGTGTCCGGGGATTCCGGGGCACCCGATTCCGAGGTGCGCGACTCCCACGTACGGGACTCCGAGAGGACGGCCGAGCTGCCGCAACCGCCCGCTCCTGCGGGGGCCGCGGACGAGACCGCCGTACTGCCGCCGGTGTCGGCTGCGGAGGAGACGGCCGTACTGCCGCCCGTGCGGTCCGATGCCGCCGATGAGACGGCTGTGCTGCCGCCGGTGCGTGGGCAGGGGCCTTCGGACCGGGCGCCCGCGGGATTCTTCCGGGACGAGCGTCCGGCCGGCCGGACCGAAGGCGGCGAGGACCGCACACGCGAGCTGCCCCAGGTCGACGAGCAGGGCGCACCCCGGCGCCGGCCGCGCCCCGACTGGGCCGAGGAGACTCCCCTGGACGACCTGCCCTCGCTGGCCGACGAACTGCTCGGTCCGCGCGAGGACGGCGACTTCGACCGGGACGACGACGGCACCGGGCGCGGCGGACGTGGGCGTGGACGTGGTCGGGGGCGCAGGGGCTGACGGCGGCGGGGGTGCTGACCCGCGCTCCGCACCTCCGGACCCGCGTTCCGCACCTCCGGACCCGCGTTCCGCACCTCCGGACCCGCGTTCCGCACCTCCGGACCCGCGTTCCGCACCTCCGGACCCGCGTTCCGCACCTCCGGACCCGCGTTCCGCACCTCCGGACCCGCGTTCCGCACCTCCGGACCCGCGTTCCGCACCTCCGGACCCGCGTTCCGCACCTCCGGACCCGCGTTCCGCACCTCCGGACCCGCGTTCCGCACCTCCGGACCCGCGCTCCGCACCTCCGGACCCGCGCTCCGCACCTCCGGACCCGCGCTCCGCACCCTGATCCAGCGCGCTGGAGCCGCTCCCGACCCCCGTTGTCAGTGGTGGCCCGCACAATGGATCGCGTAACTCGAAACGTGACGAAAGGGCCGGTGACCCATGACCGTGTGGGATGACCTGGTGGGCCAGGAGAAGGTGAGCGAGCAGCTCGATGCCGCTGCTCGGGACGCCGACGCCTTCGTCACCGCGGCGACCACCGGTACGGCCCCGCCGGAGGCGTCGAAGATGACGCACGCCTGGCTGTTCACGGGGCCGCCCGGCGCGGGACGCAACCAGGCGGCGCGGGCCTTCGCCGCCGCACTCCAGTGCGTGAGCCCCGACCGCGCGCTCGGCGGCACCCCAGGCTGCGGCTTCTGCGACGGCTGTCATACGGCCCTGATCGGCACCCACGCCGACGTCACCACCGTCGCCGCGGTGGGCACGCAGATCCTCGCCGACGACATGCGGGACACGGTCCGCAAGTCGTTCACGTCACCGGCGACCGGCCGCTGGCAGATCATCCTCGTCGAGGACGCCGAGCGGCTGAACGAGAAGTCGGCCAACGCCGTCCTGAAGGCCGTAGAAGAACCCGCCCCCCGCACGGTCTGGCTCCTCTGTGCCCCCTCGATCGAGGACGTCCTGCCCACGATCCGCTCCCGCTGCCGGCACCTGAACCTGAGCACACCCTCGGTCGAGGCCATCGCCGACCTGCTCGTCCGGCGGGAGGGCGTCGAGCCGGCCGTGGCCGCGGCCGCCGCGCGCGCCACGCAGGGCCATGTCGACCGGGCCCGTCGGCTGGCCACGGACCCGGCAGCGCGTGAGCGCCGGGCGACCGTACTGAAGCTGCCGTTGCGTGTCGAGGACGTCGGCGGTTGCCTCAAGGCGGCCCAGGAGTTGGTGGACGCCGCTTCCGAGGACGCGAAGCAGTTGGCCGAGGAGATGGACGACAAGGAGACCGAGGAGATGAAGGCCGCGATGGGCGGCGGCCAGGGCAGCCGGATGCCGCGGGGCACGGCCGGGGTGATGAAGGACCTGGAGGACAAGCAGAAGCGCCGGAGAACGCGTACGCAGCGCGACAGTCTCGACCTCGCGCTGACCGACCTCACCGCGTTCTACCGGGATGTCCTCGCCCTCCAGTTCGGTTCCCGGGTGGCGATCGCCAACGCGGACGCCGAGGACGCGCTGGAGCGGCTCGCGCGCGCCGGTTCCCCGGAGTCCACGCTGCGTCGTATCGAGGCGATCGGCGCGTGCAGAGTGGCGCTCGACCGGAATGTGGCGCCGTTGCTCGCGGTGGAGGCCATGACGTTGGCGCTCAGAGCGGGTTGAAGCGGCTGCGCGGGCCGAGTGGGGGCTGATCTTTCGGGCGTGGGATTGACGGCGTAACTCGTCCGGGGTGGATCGCGCACGCAGGGCATTCAAGTGATCGCTCAGCGTTACGCTCATGCGATGCAGATCAGGCGCCCCCATCGCCGGCCCAGCCGGAGCAGCCAGCGGAGTCGGCCCAGCGAGGTCGAGGTCAGTCGAGGTCGCCGGAGCCGAGGCGGTCGTCGGACCGGCGGCACGCTGCTCGCCGTAGCCGCGCTGCTCGTGTCCGCGTGTTCCTCGGGGAGTTCGACGACGGCGACGAGTCCGGCCGCCGACGTGGCACTGGCCCCGCTGCCGCAGTCGACGCCGTCCACCTTGACGTCGTACTACGGGCAGAAGCTCGGTTGGCACACCTGCGGTGTCCCCGGATTCGAGTGCGCCACGATGAAGGCGCCGCTGGACTACGCCAAGCCCGCCGCGGGGGACGTCCGGCTCGCGGTCGCCCGCAAGAAGGCCACTGGTAAGGGCAAGCCGCTCGGTTCGCTGATGGTGAACCCGGGCGGGCCGGGCGGTTCGGCGGTCGGCTATCTCCAGCAGTACGCCGGGATCGGCTACCCGGCGGAGGTCCGCGCCCGCTACGACATGGTCGCGATGGACCCCCGCGGCGTCGCCCGCAGCGAGCCCGTCGAGTGTCTCGGCGGGCGGGCCATGGACACGTTCACGCAGACCGACACGACCCCCGACGACCAGCGCGAGACCACTCGACTCGTGGGCGAGTACAAGAAGTTCGCGGAGGGCTGCGGTGCGCACTCGCCCGATGTCCTGCGCCATGTCTCGACCATCGAGGCGGCGCGGGACATGGACATGCTGCGGGCGGTGCTGGGGGACAAGAAGCTGACGTACGTCGGGGCGTCGTACGGGACGTTCCTCGGGGCGACGTACGCGGGGCTGTTCCCGGACCGGGTCGGCCGGGTCGTCCTGGACGGCGCGATGGACCCGTCGCTGCCCGCGCGCCGTATGAACCTCGACCAGACGGCGGGCTTCGAGACGGCGTTCCAGTCCTTCGCGAAGGACTGCGTACGGCAGACCGACTGCCCGCTCGGCGGCAAGGGCACGACGCCCGCGAAGGTCGGGACGAACCTGAAGGCATTCTTCCGCAAGCTCGACGCGCACCCGATCCCCACCGGCGACGCGGACGGCCGCAAGCTCGGCGAGGCGCTCGCCACCACCGGCGTGATCGCGGCGATGTACGACGAGGCGGCCTGGCCGCAGTTGCGCGAGGCGCTCACCTCGGCGATGAAGGAGAAGGACGGCGCGGGGCTCCTCGTCCTCTCCGACAGCTACTACGAGCGTGACGCCGACGGCCGCTACTCGAACCTGATGTTCGCCAACGCCGCCGTGAACTGCCTCGATCTGCCGGCCGCGTTCTCGACCCCCGACCAGGTCGAGAAAGCCCTCCCCGCCTTCGAGAAGGCGTCCCCGGTCTTCGGCGAGGGCCTCGCCTGGGCCTCCCTGAACTGCGCGTACTGGCCGGTCAAGGCGACGGGCGAACCTCACCGCATCGAGGCGAAGGGCGCCGCCCCGATCGTGGTCGTCGGCACCACCCGCGACCCGGCGACCCCGTACCGCTGGGCCCAGTCCCTGGCCCACCAGCTCTCCTCGGCCCGTCTGCTGACGTATGTGGGGGACGGCCACACCGCGTACGGGCGCGGTAGTGCGTGCATCGACTCCGCGATCGACCGGTATCTGCTCCGGGGGACCCCGCCCGGGGAGGGGAAGCGCTGCTCGTAGCCTCGGCGCGGCTGTGTTCGGGGGTGCCTCCGGGGGGTGTACGGAGCACCCCCGGAAACTGTGTAGACTTTCCGACGTTGCTGATCGCACCATGGTGTGGACAGCGCGCCGCCTTAGCTCAGATGGCCAGAGCAACGCACTCGTAATGCGTAGGTCTCGGGTTCGAATCCCGAAGGCGGCTCTGTAGAAGCCTCAGGACTCACTCGCCGTGACCTGGGGCTTTTGCTTTTGTGTGGCCTTGCTTCTGGGGCGTGTGTCAGCTGGGAAGCCCGGCTGTGTGGCTTCCGGTGGCCAAACGTGCAAAGGGCGTGCGGCGGCGGTGGCCGAGGGCGCTGTTGGTGCGGGGTGACCCCCGCTGTGTTGTTGTCGCCTCCCTACAGTCGTTGCTGGGGCTTCGTCTTCGCGTTTGGCCGTGTGGGTGCTGGCTGACCTTCGATCTCTGGGTGTGCTCGGAGCGCGAGGCGGTGCCGGCCCTCGGGGGGCATCCGAACGGGAACGCAACTGGCCCTGACCGTTTTCGGCTGTACGGGCCGGCTGATACTCGCCTCCCTGCTCCAGCTCCCCGAGGTCGAGATCCTGCTCGTAGAAGGCGCGGGCCCGGTGTCGTACGATGCAGAGGACTACCGGGTACCCGGTACCTCACTCCGAGGCGGAGCGGTCCCGGACACCGCGAAAGGGCCTGACACCGGTGGCCTCCGGCATCAGACCCTCGCGGGTATAGCAGTCACCGAGCCCGGCCGCCCATCAATCGGCCGGGCTCACTGCTGAGCACGGACCTTACGGCGGGGCTTTCCGGCTCTGTGGTCACGACCAGAGCGACCGCAGTACATCGACGGCCGCGACGATTACCGGCGCCCAGTCGACAAGGGCCTGACGCCAGGTCAGGGCCCGCTCGCGCTCCTGCTGACGCCTGGCCAACGCCACGACAGCATCTGCGCGCGTCCCCTCCTGGAACGGATCCGGGTTCCGCGGACCGGACGTGGACGTCCCCGCTCCACACCCGACCAGGTCATCGCCGACAGGGCCTACAGCTCCCGAGGATTCCGCGCCTACCTGCGCAAACGCGGTATCGCCTGCACCATCCCGGAGAAAGCCGACCAGCAGCGACACCGGCACAACCGCGGCCGTCGCGGCGGTCGGCCACCGGCATTCGACCGTCACATCTATGGCCGCCGCAACGTAGTTGAGCGCTGCTTCAACCGCCTCAAGGGCTTCCGCGGCATCGCCACCAGATACGACAAGACCGCCACCTCCTACGAGGTAGCGGTCAGTCTCGCGTCATTCCTGCTCTGGGCAAGATCAGTTTGAAGACGGACCCTAGTGGTCCCCGCCGACGCGGGGGTGAACCGTCGAGGGCGCGATCCGGCAGGCCTGTCGGCGGTGGAACGTTCGCGAGATCGTGTGAGACCCGGCCCGATGGGCGCGCACCTACCAGATCCTCGAAGAAGAGGGCCTGCCCGTCGTCGAGTTCCTCCCCAGTCCCCGGCCCGCATGGTGCCGGCGACCCAGCGGTTCTTCGAGGGCGTTATGAACCGCAGCTTCACTCACTCCGGCGACCCGCGCCTGGCCTGTCACGTGTCCAACGCCGTCGTACGCAACACATTGCGCGGTCTGATGATCTTCAAGGAGGCCAAGGGTAGACCCCGGAAGATCGCCCTCGCGGTCGCTTCGATCATCGTCCTGGATCGCGCCTGCACCGCCCCGGAACCCGGACCCGAACCGCAGTTCTTCAACTGGGCAGACCTGTGAATCACCCGAGTTGTCAGTACCCGCGGTCCCCTCGACCGTCTCCCGGGTACCTGGTTTGGGCCTTCATACGGGCGAGCTCGTCGGTGGTTCGCCACGTTGAACCGTCATGCCGGGTGGGGTCGTACGGAGTGTGCTTGCCGTTTGTCGCCGACTTGATGAACCCGATGATCGCAAGGGCGATCAGGCCCATGATCAGGATCGGCACGAAGAAAATGATCAAGCTGGCCATGGCGGCCTCCCCCGGTTTGCCTTCAATTCAGGCTATTCGATCGCTTACCGAATGTTCATGGCGATACCTAGATGTACGACGTTGAGGGGAGGAATGAGTGCGGCATCTGCCTGAGCGCATCCCCCGCATCGTGACCGATCTCGTTGACCTGGCTGGTCTCGGCTGTCTGGTGGGCGCCTCCTGGTGGTGGGAGCCCATCATCGGTCTGGTAGCTCTCGGCCTGGTGCTTCTGCTCGTTGGATGGGCGGTGGATCGATGAGTCTGCTCCGTCGCGCGGCCGAGCGTCGCACGGTCACCCAGTTCGGCGACTCCAGCATCCCCACCAACGGCTCGCTCATGACACCAACAACCTCCGGCGTACCGGTCAACGAGCAGGCCGCTATGAAGCTGATCGCCGCGCACGCCAGCGTCCGGATCATCTCCAGCGCGCTCGCCGGACGCCCGCTGTGCTCCGTGCAGTCCCGCGACGGCGTCCTCGTCCCCGTCAAGCCAGCGCCGCCCATCGTGACCGACCCGTTCGATGGGGGCGCTCCACACGTTCCCGTCCCGCCTGCCTCAAGCAGATGGCCGTCAGTGTCTTGCTGCGCGGTAAGTGGACCTCGCCGACGCGGGGGTGAACCGAACTACGGGGCCTGGGAGAAGGCGATCACCGAGTGGTCCCCGCCGTCGCAGGGGCGAACCGGCATCCCACGGGCGCGCGGCCTGGGTGCCGTGGTGGGCCTGCCGACGCGGGGGTGAATCGCGGTCGCACGTGGCAGTGGTCCCCGCCGACGCGGGGGGCTCATGCGAATATTGATCAACCGGTTCAAGAGACAGATGGCCGCTGGCATCGCCGAGTCCGTAGAAACGCTGAAGGGTGACCGGGCCGCTGCCAGTGAAATGGCGCCCGAGACCGGCGCTTGTCCGCCCCAGGAATCCCACCAGAGGGCGACGTGAAGGGATGGGAGCTGACCCAGGCTACGGGCCCCTGAGTTGCTGAGGCTGCCGGGAGCCTGAAGAACGGCCCCTGTCGCTCCGCTCACCAGAAGCCGAGGCCCGGCCACAGCGCGGGGCTTCGTCGTGTCCCAACTAGCCCCTCTCTAGATCTATTTGACCCCCTGTGGGGTCAGTGGGACCATCCCGCCCAGCAGTAACACACCTGGGGGAATCAGATGAGACGCGCCATCAGTCTGTCCGTCGCCGTGACCATCGCGGCCGCAGTGTCCACCGGGTGCAGCGGCGACGGCAAGCCGTCGGCTGCCGGCAGTCAGCTCGACAAGCCGGGCAAGGCCGCCGACGCGGCGACCACCGTGCGGCTGGCCTGGAATCACACAGGTACGTTCTTCGACGAGCCGCAGGTCTGGTATGTCGCCCGGGTGAAGAACCCCGGGCGCAGCAACGCCTCTGTCGCTCTGGACGCTCGCGTCCTCGACAAGACCGGCACGATCGTGGGCTCCGACCAGACCGTCCTCCCGAACATCCCGGCCGGTGCCTCCTTCGACTACTTCGGCTACCTCGGCGGCGGGGGCGCCCTCGACACTAAGCTCACGGGAACCCCGAACAAGGTGCAGGTCACCGAGGCCAAGAACGCCTTCGGGCAGGCCGGCGCTGTCGACGAGCCGATGCTCAGAACCGAAGAGCTGACCTTGAAACAGGGTCACGGCGACACCAACACGAACGCCCCCTACTCGTACGACCTCACCGTGAAGGTCACCAACAGCACCCACGACGCCGTCGCCGGCGGTGTCACCCAGCAGGTCGTCCTGTACGACGCGAAGGGGGGCGTGGTGGGCGGCGACACCGGTTCCTCAGACAACGTCCCCGACAACCTGCCAACAGGCATGAGCTACCGCGAGGAGTGGACCGGCATTCCCGCCATGGCCAAGGCCGTTCGAGCCGTCTACACCGTCTGGCCGGGATGACCCGTCCCGCACCGACGCTCAACACTCCACAGGGTGAGGCGGCGGATGGATGTCCCGGAAAGGCGGCGGAGCGTCGTCGTACGGTGTATGCGCCCGGCGAAACAGAACCGCAAAGTGACGCCGTCGCCTCTACAACTGGTCGCTGGTGCCGCAGGGCTTTCGCTTCGCCGAATAGGCGACATCCTCAGCCCTTCGACTGCTTCATGCGCTGCTGCCTTCGAGCCTTCCACCAGGATGGCCGGTACACCTGCCACCGCTGAGGCAGGTACCAGAGATCGTCGCGGCAAACGTCCGTGAACTCGCGCTGCGCTTCGACCACGCATTCTAGGGCCTTGCTCAACACGGCGTCCGTCGCGCTCAAGTTCATGTCCAGAACCATCGTCAGACGGTCGAGGACCGTGTTCGCAGCGTCCAGCGGCGCCGGATTCGCTACCAGCCGCAGATCCATGTACGCCTTGAACATCTCGGCGTTCGCCTGGGTGAGCTGAGGCAAGCCATCTCGCGCGGCCTGCTCGGCTGCGTGTGGCCGCCACGTGAAGCCACGCCGTGTCTTTCCGACCCGGAGCGTGAAGAGGCGCTGTTCCAGGACGATCCACATCAACAGGGTGTAGACGTCGGTCACCCCGTCCTGGAACCGCTTATACACCTGACGGCGCTCGTCCCTGCTCCCCAGCCGCACACCGGACTTGGACTGGAGTTGCTTCGTGACAACGGACGTGACGCCCTTGGCCAAAGAGGATCCGGCCACACTCATCGGTTCTACCACCACGCCAGTGTGTGTCCTCAACAGCCCACAATGATGGTGTAGTTGAGCGTGTCGCAACGAACTACCGGTGTGGGACGAAGCAGTAGGTCCAGTAGTAGTCGGAGTGCGCCCCGCCGACGCGGGGTGAACCGGACCAGGATGCCGGGAAGCGGTGCGGCAGGGCATGGTCCCCGCCAACGTGGGGGTGAACCAGTGTCGGCGCTGTCGCCGTGCCAGTCGGGGGAGCGGTCCCCGCCGACGCGGGAGTGAACCGTGACAGCGAGGGCCGACCCCTTGTTCCAAGCTGTGGTTCCCGCCGATGCATGGGTCAGGCTGCGAATGCCCGTCGGATCAGGGGACCCGCCTTCTCCAAGTCGGCAGCCGAGGAGATGCGCACCTCCACGTCGCCCGTCCCGTGGTGCCTGATGCCACGCATGTCGCGCGAGAAGCCCTCCTCCAGCGAGATCGTGTCCGGGGCGATCCGGAGATAGACCAAGATCAGCTCGCGCTTCGGACGGAAGACCACTGAGGCGAGATTCACCATCCGCCGATAGGCGATGTAGTGCCTGAGCGCAGCCACCTCGACCTCACCCCAAGCCGTCAGCACCTCGTCCAACTCGATGTACAGGTCTTGCAGGCAAGCAGGGGGCGCCCTCGGGTTCGCCTGGACCGACGGCTTCCCGCAGACCTCGCCGCTACCGGCTGCCTCCATTTGCTCCCGACACTGCCGTTGGGCCGGAGCGGGTCGGGGAAAACCGGGCACGGACTCGATCAACAACAGGCTCAGCAGCCCGCCGTCGAAGGCGCGGTACCGCACCAGGTCGATCCGCTCGTGCAGACGGTGCACCGCGACCCGGTCGTGGTGCGAGAAGCCGGCCGCGATGCAGACCATCCGCGGGTTCCGCCAGTCGATCGCCTCGGCCGCCTCGGCGCCCAGCTTCTCCTTGACCAGCGCCTCGAACTCATGACGTGCCGAGTCCAGCCACGACAGGTAGGAGACGGCCTGCGACACGACGCCGCTGTCGGAGCCCTTCTTGTACTCGACCACCACAGGGGCGTTGTTCTCGTCGAGCCCGAGCGTGTCGATCCGACCTCGATGCCACGGTCCCGTCGGGTACTCCGAAGCCAGGAAGCGGATGCCGAGCATCGACTCCATCCCCGCCTCGACCCGACGCTGCAACTCCACCTCCAGCGCCACCGTCGAGCCCCGAAGCTCGACATCCCGACCATCGGCGTCCTGCCGGAACAGCATCAGGTCGGCCATCAGCGTCCCCCTCCCGCGATCGATACATAGGGGAGCAATCGAAACGGCCACAGGGGTATTCCGGATGGAGAGTGTTCCCCCTCAGACTGTCCACTCGTAGCGGGGCCGGACGTGCAGGCAGTTCTGTGGGAGCCCGACAACCTGGTAACCACTGCTGCCTGCTGCCCGCGACATCCCTCCGGTGGCCGCCCGGTGGCCGGACGCCTTTGGACGGTGCAACACGAGGTAGCACGCCTCAACCTGCTGTACGTGCTCTGATCAGGCAGAGCGTAGCTGGAGGTACACAAGGGAACGACTGTGGTGGTACCTCGACAATCGCGCGTTCAACTCGCTTCTCGTTTGGACGGTTCACCGGTAGGCAGTCCGAGCCGGCTGCCGTCGTCCGTCGAGGCCGCGATCTGCGAACTGGGCGGCAGCACCTCGTTGGGGCGCCCGCCGTATCCGCCACGAGCTCGCTCAACGCACGGACAACGGCAAGCAGTTCACTGGGCCGCACAGCAAATCCGGAACCGGTACCGCCGACGGGCGCATTCCCGCGCCCGCATTGCCGACCGGAACTGTACGGGTGCAGCGACGCGTGAGCGACCAGCGGCCGGATCATGGTCACCAGCCAGCGCCTCAAGGTCGGCAAGAAGAACGTCGGCAAGCTGGTCACGGTCATCATCGAAGACAGCCACTTCCGCATCCTCCACGAAGACGAAGAGATCGCTGTCGAGGAGCGGAGGAATTCCGGCCCCATCGGCAGAATCCGAGTCGTATCCCAACGCGAGGACAGCCAGAAGGCGTAAAGCACCCTGAGACGCACACCAGTACGTCAAGCATCTACTGATGACAAACCGTCAAACATGTCCCGAGACCTCACACAACCACCCCGGTGAACAGCCGCTGTGCCGAGGGCGTACGTCGGGGCGAGTATGCCGCAGATAGTGGCTTTCGCCCCGACGCAGCGCTGGCCGGAGCCGTTCAGCTCCGTGCCTGCTCTGTTTCCTCGGCCAGGGTTCCCAGGGTGTCTCCCCGCTTCGGGGATGTATGCCCGAAGGCGAGGCGGGACAGCGACAACCCGAGCACCTTCCTCGTTCTCCCCTCCGGTTCCCGCCTCATCGCCGCCGTCGTCCCCTCAGCCACACGATGGCCGAGGCGATCAGCAGGAACACCGCCATGAAGGCGAGGTGCTGGCCGACATCTGACCAGCTGTAGCCGGTGAACGTCGCGTCGAGGACGTACAGCAGGGCAAACACCCCGAAGAGGGACGCCAGGACGAGGACCCATCGCCAGCCGGAGTTCTCCTTCTTGGCCGTCATCTGGTCAGCCCCCCGAGTTTCTCCGAGATGTAATGCATGAGCTCTTCCATCTTGAAGGAGTGGCCGGTCAACCTTTGGAGTTTGCCGGCCAGACGTTCTCCGAGTGAGGTGAGTCTCCCCTGGAGCCGGTGCACCAGGGCTGTGCCGCGTGTCCCCCGCATCAATTTCCTGCCGGCCGCGCCCATCAGCCCTCCGACGACGAGTCCGGCGACGAATTTCTGCAGCGCCATGCCCCAGCTGAAGTTGTGGTCGAAGAGTGCTTCCACGGACCAACTCGCCGCGTAGGCGATGCCAGTGACGATGCCGCTGCAGAGCCACAGGAGCACGGAGCTGTAGACGGCACACAACGTCTCACCGACGCCCTCGATGATGACGCCCACTGCCAGCGTCGCCGTCTCGCACAGGGCTGCCATGCCTGGGTGCTTCCAGAACGAGGGGCACTGGCCGTTGAGGTCGGTGCAGTTGACCGGATCGCCGTCGCAGTAGTCGTAGGCCGTGGCGCCGGCACCGGGGACCGGGTCGGTCTGGAGGAAACGGCCGGTGGCGGGGCTGTAGAGGCGCTGGCCCATCAGGGTCAGTCCGGTCGGGGTGTCACTGGCCCGCTGGGAGCCGCCGAGCCAGCCGTAGCGTGAGGTGTTGGTGGTGTTGCCGTACTCGTCGTAGTTGTACGCGGTGGCGGTGGTCGAGCTGACGCTCAGGGTGACGCCGATGTCACCGTGCAAGTCGGCCAGTTGGAGTGTCACGCCGCCACTTGCCGAGGTCGTGGCGCCGAGGCCGGCGCCGACGTCGAGGACGGAGCGGGTGACGCTGCCGGAGGAGTCGGCGGTCCAGGTCGGGCTGTCGGAGTCGTCGCCGTAGTGGTTGGTCGCCGTGCTGCCGTCGGTCCAGGTGGTTCCGCCGTCGGTGCTGGTGGCGTTGGCGGTCACGGCCTGGCGGTGGGCGGCGTCCAGGGTCCAGGTCTGCTTGGTGGTGCTGGTGGCCTCGCTGCGGGCGAGGTCGTTCGTGTAGTAGGTGAGGGTGGCGTCGGGGGTGGTCAGGGTGCGGCCGAACGCGTCGTAGGTGTAGCCGGTGTCGGTGATGCGGTCGGCGCTGTCGTAGGTGTGGTTCGTGCTCGTGGTCGTGGTGGTCGTGGTGTCGGCGCAGTCCGTCGCGCTGGTGTCCGTCGTGAGCTTGGTGCGGTCCCAACTCGTACTGGACGCGAAGGTGTAGGCGCGTGTGGTGCAGGTGTGGCCGGTGTCGTCCTGGGCCTGGGTCAGACGGCCGGCCGCGTCGTAGGTGTAGCCGGTGCCGGTGGTGGCGCCGTTGTTCTCGGTGTGGCCGGACTCGGTGCCCGTGATCGTGTAGTCGGCCTGGTCGTCGAGGACCGTGGTCTTGGTGGAGTCGGCGTAGGTGCGGCCGGTGGCGGCGCCTGTGGTGTCGTAGGTCTCGCTGAGGGTGTAGCCGCCGGGCAGGGTCTCGCCGGTGAGGTTGCCGTCGGCGTCGTAGCCGGTGGCGGTGAAGGTGCCCGCGACGGAGTCGGTGACCTTGGTCGGGTAACCGGTGGTGTCGTCGTAGGTGTACGTGGTGGTGGACGGCACCGAGTCGGTGGCCGAGACCTGGCGGTTGCGGCTGTCGTAGGTCGTGGTGGTCGTGTTGCCCGCGCCGTCGTTGTAGGCGATCTGGCGGCCGAGGCTGTCGTAGGTGTGCGTGATGGTCTGTGAGTTGCTGCTTACGGTGGCTGTCAGACCAGTGCTTGAGTCGTAGGTGTAGGTCGTATCAGGGGTGTCGGTGCCCTTGCCGCCGCTGATCGCCGATTTGGTGACCCGGCCGGCCGAGTCGCGGGTGAACGCGGTGGTGCGGGTGGTGCTGTTCGCGGTCTCCGTGAGCGTGTCGACCTGGCCGTAACGGTCGTAGGTGTATGCCTTGGTGACCAGTTCCGACGGGTTGGAGCCGCCTCCGGTGATGGTGGCGCCCGGTGCGATGCGGCAGGTGAGGCCGGCCCATTCGGGGCGGCCCTGGCAGGTGCCGGAGCCGGTCGCGGACCAGTAGGTCGTCACGGTCTGGGTGGTGGAGTTCTTGTCCGGGCCGGTGGTGGACAGCAGGTTGCCGCCGCTGTCGTAGGTGTAGGTGGTGGTCAGCGCGAGTCCGGACGGGTCGGTGACGGCGGTCAGTTGAAGGCCGGTGGTCCAGTCGTAGGTGTAGGTGGACTTCGCGGTGTCGCCGTCGGACGGGTAGTCGACGACGGACGCGCCCGTGGTGACCGAGGTCAGCAGATCGGAAACCCCGGCATCACTCGGGCGGCCCTCGTCGTAGGCGTACGCGGTGTGTGCGCGGGCCAGGACTTCAGCGCCGGCGGCCAGGTCGGCGTCACTCGTACCACCGGACAGGGCGTGCTGGAGCGTCACGGTGTGCAACGGCCCGTACTCGTCGGACAGGAGCGAGGCCCCGTCCGTGCCGGTGGTGTACACCGACAGGGTGGACAGCAGGTCGGCCGCGTCGGCGGTGCTGCTCGTGCCCGCGACCGCTCCGGCGAGCACAGGGTCGGGACTGGTTGTCGTCGCCAACGCCAACTCGCGGTTCGCTGCCGCCAATTCACGGGTGACGTCGCCGTCGGCGTCGTATTCCGTGGTCGCGATACGGCCGCCGGGCGCGGCGGTGTTGACCTCGCGGCCGTTGGCGTCGAGGTAGGTGATCGTCGCCGTGGTGTAGTCGCTGGAGGTGAGGGTGGATCCGTCGTGTGAGGACAGGACAGGGCCGGCCGGGAAGACAGCGGCGGCGTAGACCGGGTTGTCGTGCTGGGCCCAGGTCGAGGTGGTGGCGGAGTCCAGCTGGTTCGGTGCTGTGGTGCCGGAGACCGGGACGTCGTAGACGACGCTGGTGGTCGCCGTGCCGTCGGTGGTCGACGTTGTGCCGGCCTTCAGGGTGGGGCGGGAGGCGGTCAGCAGCATGCCCTCGCCGGTGTCGCCGTTGGTGCCGACCTTGTCGTAGGTGAAGGTCCAGGGCAGTTCGCCAGGATCGGTCTCGGTGGCCACGCGGCCCGCGCTGTCGTATGTGTACGCCGTTTTCAGCGGGGTGCTCAGGCGCGGGTCCCAGGCCTCACGGAGGTGGCCCGAGGGGTCGTACGCGTACTGGGCGATCGCGGTCGCGGTGGCGGCCGAGCCGCTGGGTGCGGTGGCCCACAGTTTGATCTGCTTGACCTGGCCCGCGTAGTCGCCGAGCGCGGAGGAGGTCGCGGTGGTGGCGGAGGCGTAGACGAACTCCAGGACCCGGCAGTCCGCCGTGGACGGATCGGAGGCGCAGGTTGTGGCGGACACCGCGCTGGTCGGTGCGATGACGTACTGCGGTTCGGCGAGGACCTCGCCGTCGGAGAGCGTGACCGCGCGGGAGACCACGGTGGTGGTGTTCGCGGAGGAGCCGGTCACCGCGTAGGAGGTGGCCGCCTGCCAGGTCGGTGCGGTACTCGACACCTTGGTGAAGGTGGTGACACCGCCGTCGGAGTCTTTCAGCGTGTACGTGTTGTTGGCGAGATTCAGGGTGAGATTCTCCGAGCCCGGCTCGGGGGTCCAGCCACCGGAGGCGTTGAGAGTGAAGCCAGTCTGGCCTCCGGTGGCGTCCATGACGGCGACCGAGGTGGTCGACGTCTGCTTCACATAGGTCCAGTCGGATGCCGAAGCCGTGATGCCGGACGCCCAGTTGGGGCCGAAGATCGCGACCTGGCCGCTCTGGCCCGAACCCGACAGCGGGTCACGGGAGGAGAAGGAACGGGTCACCGCGGTGCCGAATGCGCTCGCGTCGGTGGCATCCAGGCCGAAATCACCGGTGAGCAGGTTGACGGAGCCCGGACCGACGGCGCTGATGGTGGCGTTGTCGGCCTTGCGGTCGATGGTGACGGTGGCCGTGTCAGTGCCGTAGGTGTTGGTGCCGTCCGTGAACAGGGCCCGCACCTGGACGGGGCCGTCGTCGGTGAGCTGGCTGGTCGCCGCCCAGGTGAGGTCGGCGGGGTTGGCGGAGGAGGAGAAGGACAGCGGCCAGGAGGAGATGGCCGAGCCGTCCTTGGTCACGTAGGTGACGGGGATCGGCTGCCAGTCGACGCTGTCGCCGATCCGGTACTGGTAGGTCACTCCGGTGAACGCGCCGGACTGGGTGGCCGACAAGGTCACGTCGTCGTCCGTGGTGTCGCCGGTGACCGGGGACGCGAGGCCGGCTTTGCCCACGCCGAAGGCGTAGGACGTGGTGGCGGTGGAGATGTTGCCGCCGGAGTCGATGGTCCGCGCGTACAGGGTGTGCCAGCCGTTACCCGGCTTGATGGTGACCGTCTGCGACTCGCCGCCGTTGCCGTCGGTCGTGTCGAGTGCCTTGTTGGGGACGGTCTTGTCGTCCAGGCCCCACTGGTAGCCCGCGCCGTCACTGGAAGTGGTGGACAGGGTGCAGGTCGCGCCGCTGCTCGACTTGTCCGTCCAACTCCCCGACGTATAAGGGGAGCAGGAGATCGTGGGCGCGGCGGGCTTGGCGACGTTCGGCACGAAGTAGACGTACGACGACCAGGCGCCGTAGTCCGTCCCGTCGTAGCCGCGCACCCGCAGCCGCAGATGCGCGCCGGCCAGCTGGCTCGCGCTCGGCACGGCCAGTGTGGCCGTCCCGCCGGAGGACACCGACGACGAGGTGGCGGTGTAGGAGTACGACGTCTCGCCCGAGTAGGCCGGGTCGTTGGTGATCTCGAACTGGGCCTTGACGGTGGAGCCGTCCGGGTCGGAAACCTTCGCGGACAGGGTCGGCGTGTAGGTCGTCACGTACCGCTTGCCGCTGTAGGCGTTGACAGCGGACGGCGATACGGCCGCTGAAGTCGGCTTCGAGGGATAGGAGTTGTAGGTGACGACCAGCATCGGCGCGTACCCGGAGGTGGTGTAGTTCGCCGACCGGAAGCGCCGCCAGGTCGTCGAGTCGCTCTCGTCCGCGCTGCGCAGTTGAAGGCCGTAGTTGGTGGAGCCGTCCGCCCATGCCTGCACGATGCTCTGCAGGTTCCAGTTCGACCAGGCAGCCGGGCAGGAGGAGGAGTAGCCCCAGTGGCCGGTGTTGGTTGCCACCCCGGTCGTGGTAGTCGAGGGCTGGGTGCTCCAGGTGACCGAGGACGAGGACCACGACGAGGTGATTCGCCGGGCCTGGGTGGCCGCTCCGGACGTCGAGCAGGTCGACGAGTAGTAGTTGTACAGCTTCATCGTCGCCGAGGTGATGTCCGTGCCCGCGAACTTCGACACGTCGAACTTCAGGTAGGCGCGGGCGATGTCGCTGCCGCTGTCGTACGTACCGGACTTCAACTCCTGCGAGGAGACCTGCGAGTCGGTGTAGTCCGGCGTCTGCACCCAGGTGTCTGTGGTCACCGCGAGGGTGGAGGTGGGGTCGACGGTGACCGGGTAGGTGGCCGTGTCGAGGAAGGTGGCGTCCGGGGTGAGGACGAGGGTCTGCGTGCCGTCGTCGGCCGTCTCGACCTTGGTGGTGACCTGCTCCTGGTGCGCGGACTCGCCGGAGGCGGTGTCCTTGCTCGCGTCCCACATCATCGGGGCCGGTGCCTCGGCCACCAGCTTGCCGGAGGTGTCCTTCAGCAGCAGGTGCCCGGAGTCGGCCTGAGACAGGGTCAGACCCTTGAGGTGCAGGGGGATGCGGTAGCTGACGGCGGAGTCGGCCGGCTGGCTGTCCAGCGTGATGTTCTCCGAGAAGCCCTGCGCCAGCGCGGTCGCCGACAGGCTCTGGCCGTCGCCCAGGTCGTAGGAGGCGGTCGCGTCCTTCACGGTCGGCGTCGGGAGCTTGTCCTCCCATCCAAGGCCGAAGGACTTGCCGCCCTTGGCGACCGAGGCGAGGTCGGTGTCACCGCCGTCCGACACCGCGATGTCGGCGGCGGCCACCTGGGGCTCCAGATCGGCGCCGACATCGGACAGATCGGTGTCGATGTCCTTCCAGTCCCCGTCGTCCTCCTTGACCCGGACCGGGCCCGCGTACGCCTCGGTCTGCATGCTGCCGTCGGCCAGCGCATAGGTCGTCGAGTCCGTGGTTCGCTCCGACAGGACCTCGATCTTCCGGTTCTGCAACCGGGCCATCAGGAGGGCGGAGGTGGCGTCCTTCGCCTCGGCGGCGCCGTACTGTTCCGCCGACGCGGAGGCCGCGGTGGTGGCGTCCGTGGCGCTGCTGCCCGAAAGGGCGACCGCCGCGCCGGTGTCGGAGAGAGTCAGCGCCGACTCTGCGAGCAGAGCGGCGGCGGCCAGCATGCCGATCGCCCGTATACGGGACCGGCGAGACCGCCTCGATCTGCTGGTTCTGCCGGATCTTGATCTGCTGTGCACGGACAACCCCCCGTGATCTTTCCGCTGGTGAAGCTATGAGCAGCAGATCTTTACATCACCCTTACGTACGCTTGTGTGGTTACTGTGCGTATAGCAAAGCGGAGGCAAGTCTTCCCTAAAGGGGGTCTCCGGCGAGATCTCGCTGACCGAGCCCGATGATCGTCACAAAGAGGGGCATACTTCACGAGTGTGCGATCGCTGACAGGCGCCACTTTCGGTCTCTGCGGGCATGCCTTTTTGGCCAACGCTTGACGGAAAATCGCCCCAAGTCGCAGGAAATGGACAGGGGTTTGGTGCGGACTCGGCCTGGCGTCAGGTCGGCTCGCGAGCGGTCCTGCGCTGGACGGACCGAGCAACTCGGCGTCGGCGACGGGCACTTGAGCGATTACTGCGCGGCGCCCGAGGCCCGGCGAACAGCCTTGTGCGCCCAGGTCGGCCGCGGTCACTGGCCCGGGCCATTGGCGTCAGTGCCCTGTCCGTCAGCCCTGGCACCCCGATACGCCGTACGGCCTGATGGCGCTGACTCCGCACGGATTGGACGGATCGGCCGGAGAAGTACCGCCAGGGTCTATGGCAGCTGAGTACCTGCGACGCGCCCGGAGACGTGCCGCCTTTCCTGTGGGGGAGCGCGTCGCAGGCCGGATGAGTCCGGTCAGGCGCTCTCTTCCGGGCCTCCTGGTTCGGGCCATGGGAAGCCGAGTGCCTCGGCGTGCGAGCGGCTGCCTCCCCTGACCTGTGCGTAGGCCTTCGGGTCCCGCTCGGCCAGTTGCCGCAGTGCCGTAGAGGCCTGCTTCTCGGGGGGCGTGCCGTCGTCGGGGAGACTCCAGATGAACTGCAACCAGGGGCCGTCCTCGTCCTGCTGCCCGGAGGCAAGGCCCGGCCAGTACGTGAAGGAGACCATGGCCGAGTCCTGGTCGTGGAAGTCGGTGCCGATCCAGCCGACTTGGCCGTCCCATCGGATGAGGAGATCGGGTTGTTCGCGTAGCCCCGCGGCTATCAGGCGGGCGGTGTTTCGAGCCGGCCAGGACCAGGACCGGTCGTTCTCCGCGCGCTTGATCTCGGCGTCGTAGTCGCCCGCGTCGAAGCGGTACTCGGGGAGTTCCGCGCGGGGGTGCCGCGCCGGCGGGCGACGCCAGTCACGCCACACCACCTGGTCGTCTTCCCTGCGGATGGTCACATAGAGCGCGCCGCAGCAGCCCTCGGTGCAGTACGCCTCGGCGAGCTGCACCTCTCGGGGCTCGGTTGCGGCCCGCAGGCGGCCGCTGTCGAGAAGGTACTCGGGGGAGTTGGCCGGCCCCTTGCCGAATGCTTCGGGTACCAGGGGTCGGCCGTCGATCAACAGCCGTGCCTCGACCGTGTCCGGGTCTGCCGGGTCCCGCACGGTGGCCTCCACCCGGAACCGGGAGACGGTCGCGCGGTGGAAAGGCTGCCGTGCCGCGCGCCGTATCCAATGGACCCGGCGGCGTTCGGTGGGTTCCTCGGGCTCGCTCTCCGCGACGGCTGTCCAGGACGGGTTGCTCAGGATGGCTTCGAGGGCGCGTAGGTGGGCTTCCCGCTGTCCCGGCTGCCAGTCGAGGAGCACGCTGGGGCCACTGTGCAGGTCCAGGGCGACGGACAGCAGGATGGCGTAGTGGTCCAGCGTCGGGGGCAGTTGGGAGGCACGTGCGACGAACGCGTTGTAAGCCGTGGTGGCCTGTGGGTAGTTGAGGATCTCGGGCTGGTAGTCGCGCAGTCCCGTCATTCGGGAGAGGAGACGTCCGGCCTGGGCCACGACCTGGGTGTCGGTCTGCTCCTCGCCGAGAACGTCGGCGAGTTGGACGGCCCTGGCAATCCTGCGGGCGGTGGAAGGTCCGACAGCACCTGAGTCGAGAGGGGCGTTGAGCAGCCAGGTGCGGGCCTCGTGGTCATCGCGTGCGGCGATCGCGTCGATCAGGTGGCGCAGCGCGCGGCTCTCGGCGTGGTCGGCCAGCCATACCAGGGCTGGTGTCGGGCAGTCGAGAGCGGTGAGCGCGCCGACCACGGGACGGGCGAGAACCCTCAGCAGGCCGAGAACCTTGAGGTAGGGCACGTCCTCCGGCCCACCGAGGCGACCCAGGAGCGCGATGCCGACGTTCACCGTCAGTGTGCTGGTGCCGGTGCGTGTCAGATGGCGGCCGAGCGCACGGGCTGCCGCTGTGTCTTCCAGGGGCAGCTCGGCCATCGCAGCCTGGACATGAGGATCCCGAATGCCCAACGTGTGCAGCCTGCGGTGGATCTCTTCGGCGGCGCGGACCGTGTCCGGATCGGACAGCAGGGGAGCGATGGTCTCCCGCACACCTGCTTCGGCCTCGCGCCAACCCAGCGCTGCGCGCCTCTGCGGCGAGTCAGGCAAGGGGTGGCCACCGTGAGGCAGTCGACCGTCGGGCTTCGACTGGTACAGGCGCAGCGCGTATGCGTACAGGGAGGGCCGAGGGGCGGGGACTCCACCGCCTGCCTGGGCGCTCATCGGGTGGGGTAGGACTCGATTCCATAGGTCATGCTGCGGATCCTGTCACCACTGGTTGGTCGATGGCCAGGGGGTTTAGACCGTGTCCTATGTGGTGAGGCGGACGAACTGTTTGTAGCAGCAGAGGGCGGCGGCGAGACCGAGGAAGGCCAGGTAGTTGCGGGGATGGCGGTCGTAACGGGGACTGAGTCTGCGGTAGCCGGACAGCCACGACATGGTGCGCTCGATCACCCATCTGCGGCGCCCCAACCGTTCGCTGGACTCGATGCCTTTGCGCGCGATCCGGACTCCGATGCGCTTGCCGCGCAGCCATTTCCGCAGGCTGGCGTGGTCGTAGGCTTTGTCTGCGTGGAGGCGTTGGGGCTTGAAGTACCGGCCGCGGTGGGGGTCGTGTCTCGTTTGGTGACCCTCGATCATGGGCTTCAGCCCTTCGCTGTCGTGGGTGTTGCCGGCTGAGACGCCGACAAGGAGGGGCAGTCCGTTCGCGTCCGACAGGACGTGCATCTTGGAGCCCGGCTT
This sequence comes from Streptomyces prunicolor, assembly GCF_045162825.1. NCBI lineage: Bacteria > Bacillati > Actinomycetota > Actinomycetes > Kitasatosporales > Streptomycetaceae > Streptomyces > Streptomyces prunicolor. Next base: position 6,042,016 of record NZ_CP108676.1, read on the forward strand.
GCCCCGGTCCACGGGGCTCGGGCCTGTGTATTCGCCCCTTTTTTAGCCCTGACGTGGGCGGTGTCGAGGACGACGCGGGTGACGTCGATGAGCCCGGCGTCGTCGAGGCGGTGCAGCACGGCTTCGTGCAGGCGGCCCCAGACGCCGGCTCTCGACCAGATCAGGAACCGGCGGTGGGCGGTCGACTTCGATATCCCGAAGCACGGCGGAAGAGCGCGCCAGGCGCAGCCGCTGACCAGGACGTAGATGATGGCCGCGAACAGCGTCTCATCAGGCGTGTCCTGCGTTCCGCCGCCCTGCGGCCGCACTCTCGACGGCGGGATCAGCGGCTTCGCGATCTCCCACAGACCATCCGGAACAATCCAACTCCACGTACCCCGCCCCATGACCAGTCCAACGAATGATCACCACATAGGACACGGTCTTAGCCGGTCAGGAACGGACCTGAAGGACGGTCTCGGGAACAGTCAACCGGCCGCGCTGGAAGGGGCCTTCTCTGGAGCGACCCGCGGGATACCCAGCGCACGGACGAAGAGTCTGTGGGAGACCTGCAATCTCAGGGCGTCTGCTCTCGCCATCCGTGGCGGCCTTCCCGGTGGCCAGCCGGTGGCCGGATGCCTTTGGGCGGTGCGGCATCAGGTGGCATGGGTCAACCTGTTGCATGTGCTCTGATCAGGCACAACGTCACTACGCGGCACGGCGGAACACCACGCAACACGATGGCTCATGGTCTCGTAATGCGTAGGTCTCGGGTTCGAATCCCGAAGGCGGCTCTGTGGAAGCCTCAGGACTCACTCGCCGTGACCTGGGGCTTTTGCTTTTTTCGGATACGGCGGCGGCGCTGAGCGCGGGCCGCGCGGCGGTCCCCAGTCTCAGTTTTAGTCTCAGTTGCGGGTGCGGGGGCAACTTTTGGGGCGAGCAGGAACGTGTCTCCCAAGCGGCTGTGCGTCGTGATGCGTGGGTCGAAGGTTTGGTTTCTGTGACGAGATCGACGACCTAACGCTCTGAACTGGTTAATTCCTTGCTCCTGGAGCACGGATCATGGTGGCGTAAAGGGTTCCGGTGGACAGCGGTGGACTGCCGTGAGTGACACTCCATCAGGAGACTCTCGCTGCCCCTGGCCGACGGGCGAAATCCACCGGTCTCCGATCGGACGATCGGCGTCGCCGGGTCTGTCCGGTCCTGACCGCTCCCTGGGCCGGCTCGGATCCTGGCGATGATTGGTCGTGAGTGCGCGCGGTATCCGATCGGGGCAAGGGCATCGAAGGAGCGGATGCTGCGATGCGTGCGGGAGTGGCGTCCGTTTCGGAGCGAGATCAACTCTTCAGGTTCGGTGCTCTCGACGCCTCCGGATCTCACGGCGCGCGGCCTGTCGTCGCGCCGGGCGCCGGAGCGGCAAACGGGAACTAGTACGGCACAAGGTGCGCGAAGCGCGGATGTTCATGGATCTCGTGGCTTGCGCACGCCGGGCGTTGGGCGAACAGGCTGTCCACCCAACGAAGTTCGAACGCTGTGCCTGTGAGCTTCTGCAATCGCTGTACCAGGGTCTGTCCGCAGTGGAAGATGGGCACGATTTCGGCCGCGCCGCCGATGTCTGCTTTCCGCGGGGCTGCGAGGAAGCGAACGCTCACGGGCGTCCCGTCCGGCGTCCAACGTCGGCACCTATGCTCCTGGGAGTCTCTTCGGCGGGGCGCAACCGGTCGAGAACGCCCCCAACAGCCTCTGCCTGTACGCAGTTGCACCGCCGGTGTGGGGAACCGACTGGCGTTCGCCCTCGATCTGCGCGGCCCTGTCATGGTGGTCGGCACGTACTGCTCATCGAGTCCGGTCGCCATCGACGCGGCATGCGGGGGCGCTGACTCGCGGCGAGTGAGACATGGCGCCGGCGAACCCGGAAAGCGACCGAGAGGAGAAGTCGCGGTTGCCCGTGCCGACCGAGCCGAGCCCGTGGCGGTGCCGGACAACGGCTGTCTGGCCGCTGTGTGTTCGTGCGGCGTGGGCGGGGGCAAGGTCATGTCCCTCGACGTGGTGCAGGGGATCAAGCGCTATGTGTTCCGGTTCGAGGCCCATGGCGATCTGCATGGGGGTGTCAGCCGACGAAGCGTCCCGGTAAAGCGAGTTGGACAACCGATCGGGCGCAGCGACCGTCCCTGGCCTGCGGATTCCGGTTCTTTGATCCCCTGCACCACCTGGCGGGACGCCGTTGGGCCCCAATGTGTTGTACATGGTGCTTGAGGCTTGCCTCGGCCGCGGAAAGCGGTGTCGCGCAACTGGCGTCCCGTAATGGGCCTTCGGCGGCTGTTTCCTGCTGTCGGCCGACTCGTCGCGGTCGCCGGCCGGAACCGCCGCTCGTCCGGCGGACCGGCATGAGGTCGGGAGAGCGCGGACGGTACTCGACGACGTGGCGCACACGCTCGCCCTGCGGCGCCGGCGTAAAGATCCGTTCATGGTTCCCGGGCGAACAGAGACAGCAACTGTCCAGTCCTGGTAAGAAATGCGCACACTTCGGTTAAGAGGGATAGCTCCTGCGTGCCTGGTGACACGGATGCACCCGCACGGCCCGAGTGACGCTTCGGCCATCGTCATGGCCACAGGTGTGATCGTGCGTCAGTTTCTAGGAGATTTCTGCATGGCCAAGAAGGCCCACGCCGCGCCGGGACGTCCCGGACCCGCGGCAGTCAAGTCCGGCAGACGGGCCAGGGTGATCATGGCGGCGTCCACCGCTGCCGTCGCCCTCGCCGTTGTCACCGCGACCGCCAACGGCGCGGTCGCACAAGGGGGAACGCCTGGATCGGACGCACCCAAGCGAATAGGGACCGCTCCGCGCGTCCCGGCGGGTGCGACGGTGACCGGCGCGACCGCGTCGGGAACCAGGCTGCACCTCAGTGTGAACCTGGCACCGCGTGACCCGCAGTCGCTGGCGGACTTCGTCACCGCGGTGTCCACACCAGGAAACGCCCAGTACCACCACTACCTGGCCAAGGGGCAGTTCGCCTCGGTCTTCGGTCCTACGCGGGCCACCATCGCCGGGGTCTCACGGGCGTTGAAGGCGGCCGGTCTCGCTCCCGGCAAGGTCAGCCCGGACGGTCTGTCCATACCGGTCACCGCCACCGCCGCACAGGCGTCCCACGCGTTCGCCACCGGCTTCCGGAACGTCCGGCTGAAGGACGGCACCACCGACTACCTCAACACGTCGGCCCCCTCCCTGCCCGCGGACGTAGCGGCGTCGGTGACCGGTGTCGTCGGCCTGAGCAGCGTCAACACCGTCGCCGGCCATCACACCGCGGCGCGTCGCGCGAGCAGGACCGGCTCCGGCTCCGCCACCGTCTCCGGGCGCGGCTCGCGCACGGTGACCGCCAACGCGTACAGCCCGGCGCTCTGCGCCGACTTCACCGGCTCGGGCCTCACCGACGGCACCGACTACTACAGCCCCGGCAAGCTGGCCGGTACCTACGGGATGACCAGCTCCGCCACCGTGGGTGCGGGGCAGACCGTGGCCGTGTTCGAGCTGGAGAACGTCGACGCCGGCAGCATCGCCGCGTACCAGTCCTGCGTCGGCACCAGCACCTCGGTCTCCACCGTGTACGTCGATACGACGGCAGGGGCCGGCGCACCGGCCACCGACGGATCGGTCGGCGTGGAGTCCGCGCTCGACATCGACGACCTGATCGGTCTGGTTCCCGGCGCGAGCATCATCGACTACCAGGGCCCGGACGCCGCGTCCGCGACCGACCAGAACGTGCTCGACGTCTACCAGCGGATGGTCACCGACGACCAGGCGCAGGTCATCTCCACCAGTTGGGGTGAGTGCGAGGCGGTCGAGAGCAGCGCGACCGCGAACGCCGAGAACACCGTCTTCGCGGAGGCCGCCGCGCAGGGCCAGAGCGTGGTCGCCGCCTCGGGCGACGACGGCTCCAGCGACTGCTACCGCGCCACCGGCTCCACCGCCAAGGCCGTCGACGACCCCGCGAGCCAGCCCTATGTCACCGGCGTCGGCGGTACGACGATGACCGGTTCGGGCAGCAGCGCGACCCAGACGACGTGGAACAACGACACCGGCGGTACCGGTGGCGGCGTCTCCTCGCGCTGGGCTCCCGTCGTCTACCAGGGCGGTGTCGCCACCACCGCCAAGCGTGCCGTTCCGGATGTCTCCGCCCTGGCGGACCCGTACTCCGGCTACCCGATCTACCTCCAGGACGACAGCCAGTCCGCCAGCCCCCTCCCCGCCATCATCGGCGGCACCAGCGGCGCGGCCCCGACCTGGGCCGCCGCGATCGTCCAGGCCAACGCCGGCACTGCCTGCCAGGCCAACGGTCAGGTCGGCTTCCTCAACAACGCCCTCTACAAGGCCGCCCGGAGCAGCTACCCGACGAACTTCTGGGACGTCACCAGCGGCAACAACTCCACGTACGCCACCGGCTTCACGTCTGCGGCCGGTTACGACGAGGTCACCGGCCTGGGCTCGCCCAAGGAGGCCGGCCTGACCACCGCACTGTGCGCGGCCAAGGGCACGGCGGCCACGGGCGCCTCCACCTTCCACCCGCTCAGCAGCCCCAAGCGCCTGCTGGACACCCGCAACGGCACCGGCTGGGGCCTCAGTTCCATCCCGACCACCAAGCCCCTGGTCGCGGGCGGCACCGCCCCGGTCAAGATCGAGGGCGTCGGAGGGATCCCGAGCAGCGGCGTCACCGGTGTCGTGCTCAACCTCACGGTCACCGGCACCACCGGCGCGGGTTCGGTGACGGCCTGGGCCGACGGCACCACCAAGCCGTCGACCAGCAACCTCAACTGGACCGGCGCGAGCCAGACCGTCGCGGCCTCGACGACCGTCAAGGTCGCCGGTGACGGCGTGGTGGACCTCTCCACCAACAGCGCCACCCACCTGATCGCCGATGTCCAGGGCTACTACACCAGCGGCACCACCGGCTCGAAGTACACGGCGCTGGCCCCGGCCCGCCTGCTGGACACCCGCTCCAAGGTCGGCATCTCCACCACCACCAAGATCTCCAACGCGGTGGTCAGCCTCAAGGTCCGCGGCCACGGCGGCGTACCGACCGGCGCCACCTCCGTGGTGCTCAACCTGACGGCGACCCAGACCGTCGGCGGCGGCTACCTGGAGGCCTACCCCGAAGGCGCCACCCGCCCGACCGCCTCCAACGTCAACTGGTCGGCCACCGGGACGACCATCCCCAACCTCGTGGTCGTGCCGATCGCGAGCGACGGCAACGTCAGCATCTACGTCCACGGCACCAGCCACGTCATCGCCGATGTCTCCGGCTACTTCTCCACCAGCGGCTCGACCTTCGACACGGTCACCCCGCTGCGCCTCCTGGACACCCGCAAGACGGCCGCCCTGGGCTCGGGCAAGACCCTGGCCCTGCAGATCTCCGGCGCCGACGGCATCCCGGCCGGCCTCAAGGCAGTCGTACTCACCGTCACCGTCACCGGTACCACCGGCAGCGGCTACCTCACCGCCTTCGCCGACGGCGGCAGTCGCCCGACGGCCTCCAACCTGAACTGGGTGAAGGGCAAGACGATCTCCAACCAGGTGATCGCGCCGGTCGGCTCCGACGGCAAGGTGGACTTCTACACCAACAGCACGACCAACGTGATCGCGGACGTCGCCGGCTACATCGGCTGACGCGTTCCGACGCCACACCAGTGATGCCCCGTCGACCAAGTGCCGGTCGGCGGGGCATCGTTGCGCCCAGGGATGCGTGTGCTGCGCCCTACGGGCAGGTGGATGGCTTGTAGAGGTCCCACAGCGACCTCCGCTCGTCTCCCTGTCTGGTCGGCAGCGCCGCAGGCAGCCAAGCGGCGGCCCTGCTGATGGGTCAGTGACAACCTTTCCGGTGGACAGCCGGTGGACAGACGCCTTTGGACGGTGCGTCACGGGGTGGCACGGGTCAGCCTGTTGCATGAGCTCTGAACAGGCGGAACGTCACCGAGCAGCACGACCAGGCACCGCTCAACACGATCGCTCATGGTCTCGTCATGCGTAGGTCTCGGGTTCGAATCCCGAAGGCGGCTCTGTGGGAAACCCCAGGTCGATCCTTTGACCTGGGGCTTCTTGTTTTCGTTGGCCTTGGAATTCGGGCTAAACGGGTATGCGTGGTCTATGCGTCGTAATGCGTAGGTTCCAGGTTGGCGGTCGGTGGCGATTGCACCCTGCAGGGCTGTGAACCGGCCTTTTGTCGTTCGTTGTCGATCCGTCTCGGCCAGTTCGGAATGGCGTGGTGGCCATTTGGTGGCCAAGCGTGCAGCCGCCGTGCAGACCGGCTCCCGCTCAGTCGTGCAACAGGGGGCACGCAGGGGAACGGTTGTTGTGCCGACCCGGCAATCGAGTGTTCCAATGTTCCAACTGTGCCCGGGTCGGCAGAGGGCCCCTGCCGTGTCACCACGGCAGCGGGTCGGGGCGACGGTTCCACCACCAGCCGAGTGCCGAGGCTCTGTCGTCCGGACGAAGCAACTCCTTGCGGAGCAGGCCGGCGTCCTCCACGGTCAACTCGGCGAACAACGCGTCCAGGGGCCCAAGCGCGCTCTGAAGCAACGCGACTACGTTCTCGGAGAGTTGATCCCGCACCTGGTCCAGCTCGTCTCGTGCTTCCAGGCGTTCGCGGTAGAGATCGGGCGGACACCAACCGGACGGCGCCCAGTCCGATTCCAGCTGCCGGACCAGTTTCTCCCAGGCACACAGGCGATCGTTCGCCAGCCACTGCGGAGTCCCCGGGGTTCTGCTCTCCTCGGGATGGAAGCGCCGAAGGTGTGCGTCGAAGGCGGCAGCGAGCGGTGTGGCGATCGGCTGCTCGCGGACCACCTCGGGGATACGGGCCACCGGAACCTGCGGCAGCCGCGCCACGGGGGCCTCGACGGTGTCGATCGTGTAGCGCGGCTCCTCGTCGTCGGAGGCATTCAGCCGTACCCGTGTGACAAGCCCGTCCTCCGCCGCCAGCCAATAGGCACTCGGCGGGGCTTCCTCCGCCGGAAAGAGGACCAGAGCGGGTACCACCCGCGCGAAGGCGGAGGCCAGTTCACGCTCGGTGGGCTGTGGTTGCACGGAATCCTGGACGTAGATGTCCAGGGACGTGGAGACATCGCCCGACACCATCGTCTTCTCGCACAGCACCAGGGCATCCCAGTTGCGCAGGTCCTGGTCGGTGTCCTCGTCGGCGACGTCCACGTCCCGCACGCTCACGCGCAGGCACCGCGCGAGTGCCGCGGCGACGGTGTCGAGGTGGAGCGATTCCACGGTGAGGAGGTTGTACGTCATCGATAGGTCCCGTTGTAGATGGCCAGGGCCTTCTCTACGATGCCCGGGTTGTTTGTGAAGCGGGGGTTCCTGGTCAACTGCGGCGCAGCGCTGAGGTCACCCTTGGCCTTGACGATCTGCTGCAGGGCGGCGTACTCGTTCGCGTCGAGCTTGGCGATGCCCGTGCCGCTGTCCGGATAGGCCCTTCCAGTGTCCTCGACGCCGTACGTGCGTCCGTTGATCTCGTAGCGGCTGATGGCCTTGTTGTAGGTGGCCTTGCCGGCGGCGATGTCGGCGATGTCTTGGTTGACGTCCTTTTCGTAGCCGCGAAGGATGATGCTGCTCACCTTCTTGACCTCGCCACCGCCCGCCCCCGAGACCGTATGCCGGGGATTCGGGGGCTTGAGGTCCTTGCCGGCTGCGGGTCCCTCGACACTGCTCACCGAGGACCAGGGGCCCTTTCCAGGGCCGGTACCCGCACCGTCGCCGGAACCGCTGACTCGCATCGCGTACGCATCACTGCTCGCGAGGTCACCAGAGACTCCCGAGAGGTCGCCCGGGACTCCGGCGAGAGCCATGCGCGGTCCCCCGAGGCCGACGTCGATGCCGTCGAAGAAACTGGAGAACCCGCCGGCCCTGGCAGCCTGGTAGGTGGCGCCGGCTCCGCCGAGGAGACCACCGGTCAGCGCGCCGTACACCCCGGCATCCTGGGCCTCGTCGAGGTTGAGGCCGCCCTGCTGCTCGCCGGTTGCCATGGCGATGGGCTGGGTGACGGCGAGGTCCACGGTGACGGACTCGATGCCGGCGAAGGCGGCGGTGGCCAGGGTGGTGCCGGCGATGGTGGCGATCTCGGTGGAGACGGCGACGCCGAGGGTGCCGGCGAGTTCGGTGACTGTCGCCGCGGCCGCGAGGGCGGCGCCTTCTGAGATGCCCGCGGTGAAGACGGCCAGGGCGGTGCCCACGGCGATGGTCGCGCCGACGATCTCCAGCTCGTGTTCGAGCTTCTTCTTGGCTCCGTGTACGGCGTCGGCGTACGCGTCCAGGGCCTTGGCCATGGCGCGGGCGCCGTCGGCGAGGTCCTGGAGCCAGCCCTTCTTGTCGTGGTAGTAGCGGCGCCAGTACGGGGCAGCGCGTGTGGCAATCGTCGATTTGGTCTGAACCAAAAAGCGCTTCCAGGTTGAGTGATTGCTGAGAAGCGTTGCCTGCTGAGGTTGAACTCGCAGTGGCGGCTCAGTGGGTCCTCCGGCACCCAGGGGCAATCCGGTCTCGGTGAGCCAGCCATCGATCAGCTCTGCCCGGTACGGGATCTTCTTGAGCCTGTGCTTCATGACGCCGAGCAGATGATCGAGGCCGGCGGCCGCGAAGTTGGACAGGCCCCGATCGACCAACGACCAGACGCCGTCCTGCGGATGGAACTCAGGAGCATGCGACGGCAACCGGAACACCGTCAGCCACTCCTCGCTCTCCACGCGGAACAGTGCGAGCTCCTCGGCGAGATGGACGGTGGGACTGCCCCGAGCCGAGACCACAGGGGCCTTGGGCTGGTTGACACGAGGGCAATCCCGGTCGGCATCGTGGCCGGTCAGTCCTGCCGAGCCCGTGCCACCACGACGGCCCCCAGTGCCGCCACCGCGGCCGTGGCCAGCAGCGCGTACTGCATTCCGTCGAGGAACACCGACTGGCCGACCTGCTCCAGCACACCGTGGGCGGCCGTGCCGGTGCCGAGGTCGGGCGGCAGCCCGACGGCCGCGGACCGTACGGCCTCCTCGGTCCGGTCCGACGGCAGCGTGACTCCGGCGGCCGCGAGCCGGGACGGCAACCGGTCCGCCGTGTACGTCATGACGATGGCGCTGACGACCGCGATGCCAAGGCTGCCCCCGACCTGCATGGCCGTCTGCTGTATCCCGCCGGCCACCCCGGACAGCTCCTTCGGGGCGTTGCTCAGGACGAGTTTCGTACCACCCACCATGACCGGGCTGAAGCCGAGGCCCAGCAGCAGGAAGCACAGGATCAGCTGCGGAGTGCCGGAGTCCGCGTCGAGTCCGGCCAGGGCGCACATCGACATCGCGATGACGGTCAGTCCGACGGCCACCGGGATCCGCGGGCCCGCCCTGCCGATCCACATCGCCGCGGGTGGTGCACCCACGATCATCAGCAGCGTCATGCTCAGGACCCGGACACCGGATTCGGAGGGCGAGAGACCGAGCACGTTCTGCAGGTAGAAGATCAGCACGAAGGGTGCGCCGACCATCACGCATCCCATCACGGCCATCGTGACGACACCCGAGGTGAACGGCGCCGAGCGGAACAGTCGCAGCGGCACCAGGGGGTCCGTATTGCGCCTCTCCCACGCGACGAAGGCGGCGCCGAGCACCGCACCCGCCGCGAGGTAGTACAACGCCTCCGGAGCGGTCCAGCCCGCGTCCGCCATCACGGCCAGGCCCCACACCAGCGAACCCAGGGCACCGGCCACCAGCAGCATGCCGACGAGGTCGAGGCGGCCGCCCGCGGCCTCCTTGCGCACGTCGCTGAGGACGGTGACGCCCAGCACCAGGGCAATGGCACCCAGCGGAACGTTGAGAAAGAACACCCAGCCCCAATAGGCGTGTTCGACGAGCAGACCGCCGACCACCGGACCGGCGGCGGTGGAGGCGGCGATGACGGCGCTGCGCACCGCGATGGGCTGATTGAGTCGATCCTCCGGGAACGCGCTACGCAGCAGCCCCAGAGTGGCGGGCTGCATCAGCGCGCCGAAGACGCCCTGCACCGCGCGCAGGGCGACCACCCAGCCCAGACTGGAGGACAGGCCGATGGCCACCGACGACGCGGTGAAACCCAGCGCCCCCACCAGGAACACCGTGCGGTGTCCGAAGCGGTCACCGAGCCGGCCCGCAGTGATCAGGAGCACGGCCACGGCCAGGAGGTAGGCGTCGGTGACCCACTGGATGCCAGTGAGATCCGTGTGCAGGTCCGCCTGCATGACCGGCTGGGCGACCGTGACGATCGTCGTGTCCAGCGAGACCATCATCGCGCCGACGGACAAGGTGAGGACGGTCAGCCAGGGATGACCGCGCAGGCCTCGCCGGGTGGCTTCTGCCGTGGTGTGCGGTCGGTTCACGTCGCGGCTCCGGGCAGCTCCACGGTTGCGGACTTCGGCTCGGGGCGGTCGGTGTGGCCGACGTCGTCGGCGGGCTTCCAGCCGGGCGGGCCGAAGACGTAGCGTAGCTTGTGCCCGAACGTCTTGGCCTGACGCACGTCCCGCACCATGGTGGCGAACTCGTGCAGCTGTATCTTCCAAATACTGAAGCTCTCCAGCTGCTTGGTCAGGCCGTACGTCGGCCGGTGCAGCTCAGGCTGGAAGGTGCCGAAGACCCGGTCCCAGATGATGAGGATGCTGCCGAAGTTCTTGTCCAGGTACTCCGGGTCGTTTCCGTGGTGGACCCGGTGGTGCGAGGGCGTCACGAAGACGTACTCGATGGGCCGCGGCAACTTGCGGATCTTCTCGGTGTGCGCGAACAGTCCCCACAGCAGGTGCACCGAGTGCATGGTGAACACCAGGGCGGGGTGGACGCCGAGGAGCGGCAGCGGCAGCCAGATCATCTTCTCGAACCACTGCGCCCACTTGCGGCGCAGCGCGGTGGACAGGTTCAGGTACTGGCTGGAGTGGTGGACCTGGTGACCGGCCCAGATCAGTCGGACGGCATGCGCGGCCCGGTGGTACCAGTAGAGCAGGAACTCGACGCCCCAGAAGACGATGAACCACGTCGTCCAGGCCGTCGACGACAGATGCCACGGCGCCACGTACTCGTAGACCAGGAGGTACAGCGCCAGCGCCACGGTGCGCAGCAAGGTGGACGAGACCAGCGCTCCGAGGCCGGTGATGACGCTCGCTCGGTGGTCCCGAAGCTCGTAGCCCTGCCGTCCGTCCGGGTCGTCACCGAACTTGATCGCCAGCAGCTCAATGACGATCAGCAGCGCCATCGCGGGCATCGCGTACACCGCGGGGTCATGCAGCCGGTCGATCACCTTGTCGAGCATCAGGCCACTCCTCGATTGATCCGTGCCAGGCCTGTCGTATGTGATCCGTTGAGAACCACGGAACTGCCCGAGCGTTTACGAAGCGTAATTCGGGGTTCTTAAAACTGGCTTATGAACTTCTTGCGGACATCGGGCAACGGTTTTTAAATCCGATTCTCGTCGAGCAGTTCAACCAGTCATTAAGGGAAGATTAAGCGGAATTCCCTATGCTCCAACTCCGGGCGGTCCGCGGTCGTATGCCGAGAGCCGCGGGGGCCATTGTGAGTTGGGAGCGGGGTAGTCATGAGCAGGATTCACGTCGTCGTCCGGAGAACGCGGGCCACGACACATGAGCGCCCCGTGCGTGCGCTGGCCCTGCACGGACTGGCAGCCACCAGCACCACCTGGAATTCGTACCAGCAGCATGTCGCGCCCGACGTCGAGTTGTGGACCGCGGAGCTGCCCTGGGGGCAGGTCGGCGCACCGGCGTGGAGCCTGCCGGGCGGCGACCCGGCGGACTGGATCGGCGCGGCGATGGACGGCGTGCCCGGGGGCGTCGACGTCCTGATCGCCCACTCCTACTCCGCGCTCCTGGCGCTGGAACACCTGGCCGCCGTGCCCCCGCAGGCCCGCCCCGCTGCACTCGTGGTGGTGTCGCCCTTCCACCGGCGCGACCCGGCGGACTTCCACTGGGACACCGCGCGGCACTATCTGAGCATCTTCCAGGACGTGTTCGACGAGGCGCTGAGCCTCGCCTCGGCGCGCCCGCTGGACCCCGGGATGCGGCACGACATGGCCCTGCTGGTACGCGACCGGGTCGGCCCCTACGGCTGGCTCCGCTTCTACGACAGCTACCTGCGCAGCCCTTTCCTCGACACCGCCGCACTCAACCTGCCGGTCCTCGCCGTGGCCGGCCGTGACGACCGGTTCGCGCCGCCGGAGGACGCCGTAGCCCTGGCTGAGACGTTGCCCTGCGGGCGGCTGCGTCTACTCGACGACTGCGGGCACTTCCCGATGGCTGAGCAGCCGCGCGAGTTCGCCGACGCGGTCAACGCGTTCGTGAGCGAGTCCGTCACCTCCGCGGAGGTGAGCTGAACATGGCGGTCGACACGATCCCCGAGGTCCATGTCACCGGGCTCGGTGCGGTCAGTTGCCTCGGCACGGGGGTGGACGCGTTCTGGGCCGGGCTGACCTCGGCGGCCCCCCGCCCGACCCCGGTGGCCGGGCTCACCGACCGGGTGCCCGACATCCTCGCCTACCAGGTGCCGGACGGGCCGGAGCTGTCACCGAGGGCCGGTGAGCCGCACGGCCAGGTCACCCGGCTCGCGCTGCACGCGGCCCGGCAGGCCATGGCAGACGCGGGGCTGAGCGAGGACGAGACCGCCGACATGGCTGTGGTCATCGGCACCGCAGCCGGTGAGAGCGGCGAGCGCGACGGCCTGTCGTCCCCGGCGGCCGGATGGGCGCCGGTGTTCCGGCTCGCCTCCGAGGTCGGCGGCGAACTCGGTGCGTTCGGCACCAACATCAACGTCAGCAACGCCTGTGCCGCCAGCGGATACGCCCTGTCGGTCGCCATGGACATCGTGCGCCGCGGCGAGGCCGACACCGTGCTGGTCGGGGGTGCGGAGGCGCTGTCCTGGGCGCCGTTGGCCAGTTTCAGCCGGCTCGGGGCGAACGACCCCGAGCTGTGCCGTCCGTTCGACACCGACCGCCGGGGCACCGTGTTCGGGGAGGGCGCGGCGATGCTCGTCGTGCAGTCCGCGCGGGCCGCGGCGGGCAGGCCGTCGTACGGCCGACTGCGCGGCACCGGCTGGAGCTGCGACGCCCATCACCTCACCGCCCCCGACCCGGCGGGCGACCAGCCCTTGCGGGCCGCCCGCGAGGCCTTGCGGGAGGCGGCGGACAGTGCCGAGGACATCGGCTGCGTGGTGCCGCACGGCACGGGGACCGAGTACAACGACGTGCTGGAGACCCGAGTGCTGCGTGAGGTGCTCGGCGAACACCTGGAGCGGGTACCGCTGTTCAGCCTGAAGGCGTTCATCGGACACACCGCGGGTGCGGCCGCCGCGTTCGCCGTCGTGGCCGCCGCCCTGATGTGCCGGCACGCGCTCGTCCCCGCGAACATCGCCCCGCAACGGCAGGACCCCGCGTGCCCGGTGTGGCTGCCGCGGACCGGCCCCGTACGGCTGGAGCGGCCCCGGATCCTGCTCAACGCCTACGCGTTCGGCGGTAGCAACGTCTCGCTGGTGTTCGGGGGTGAGACGCGGTGACCGCCCGTGACACCGTGGCCGAGGCAACGGTCACCGGCGCCGGTCTCGTCGTACCGCCCGTGCCACTTCCGCCTGACGCGCAGTGGTTCGACCACCGCACCCGGCTGGGGCGCGGCTACCGATACCTGCCGGAGGCCTGCCACTACCTGCTGGCAGCCGCCCGGGAGGCGCTGGCCGAAGCGGAACCCGAGCAGCACGCCGAAGAGCGGCGCGGCATCGTGGTCGGCACCAACAGCGCCGTGACCGCACTGCACGCGGACATCGCAGGGGCCGTACGCGCCGGAGGTTTCGACACGCTCAGCCCCATGACCGTGCCCTTCTTCTCGGTGAATCTCATCGCCGCCAAGCTGTCCACCGAACACCGGTTCAAGGGCTTCAACCTGACCGTGAGTTCACCCCGCGTGGCCGGTCTGGAAGCGGTGTACCTGGCCGCCCGCGCGCTGTCCGCCGGGCGCGGCGACCTGGTCCTCGCGGGGGCCACCGAGGCACCCGACCCGCGGGCCGGCGACGCCGTACCCGAGTCGGGGGCCGCGCTGCTGCTCCTGCGGCCCCGGACCGCCGACGCCCCCGGACCCGTCGTACGGACCGCGCTGCGCTTCCTGCCGCCCCGGGCCGCCGCCACCCCGGCCGGGCGCGAGCGGGCCGGGCGCGCGGTACGGGCCGCGCTGGACGGGGTGTGCCCGGCGCGCCCGCTGTCCCTGCACCTGGTGGCCGACGATTCGCCCACGGCGCGCACGGCCGCGGAGGCGGTGCGTGCCTGGTGCGCCGGTACGACCGTGGTGACGGATGCGGCCGGCCCGGCCCGGGCGGGCGCACTGGCCCCGCTTGAGCTGCTCGCCCGCGCCCTGCGGCCGGACCGACCGGGCCCCGAGGCCGTGGTCGTCGCCTGCCGGGAAGGCAACCTCGCCTTCGCCGCCATCGACGTCCGTTGAGACCCGTGGAAGCCCTTCCCACCGACCCGTCCACCGAGCAAGAGGAAAGCATGCTGTCATCCGTCAAGGGATCGTGGTGCCTGATACTCGGCGCCTCCAGCGGCATGGGCCGGGCCACCGCCCTCGGCCTGGCCCGCGAGGGCGCCAACGTCTTCGGCGTCTACTTCGGCACCACCGCCCAGCAGGAGGAGGCCGATGCGCTCGTCGAGGAACTGCACGCCCTCGGCGTCCGGACCTCGTTCCACAACCTGAACGCCGCGAAGGCGCAGACGCGTACCGAGGTCGTCGAGCGACTGGCCCAACTGACCGGCCCCGACGGAGTGCGGGTGCTGCTGCACTCGCTCGCGTTCGGCAGTCTGCTCCCGTTCATCGCGCAGGAGGGACAACCGGACGTCATCACGCCCCGGCAGATGGACATGACGGTCGACGTCATGGGCCACAGCCTCGTCTACTGGGTGCGCGATCTGTACACCGCGGGCCTGCTGACCCGCGGTTCCAAGGTGTTCGCGTTGACCAGCCGCGGCGACGCCCGGGTCATGCCGAGCTACGGAGCGGTGTCCGCCGCGAAGTCCGCCCTCGTCTCCCATGTCCGGCAGCTGGCCGTGGAACTGGCGCCCTCGGGCATCGCCGTGAACGCCCTGCGCGCCGGACTCACCATGACCCCGGCCCTGGTCCGCATCCCCAACAGCGACGTCCTGGCCGATCGGGCCCGCGGGGCGAACCCGCACGGCCGGATCACCACGACCGAGGACGTCGCCGAAGCCGTCGTCATGCTGTCCGCCAGTGACTCCTCCTGGGTCACCGGCAACGTCATCGACGTCGACGGCGGCGAAGGCCTCGTCTGACCGACCGGCCCCGCTGTCCCCGACCCTGCCCAGTACCCACGACGGAGGAACCGCCATGCCCGAACTCACCACCCCCCTCGACCTGGAAGACCTGCGCGCCACCATCGCCGAGGTCATCGACGTCGACGTCGCCGAGGTCACCGACACCGCGGACTTCAAGGAGACGCTCGACGTCGACTCCCTGCTGGCGCTGGAGATCCTGGTGACCCTGGAGCGCAAGTACGGTGTGAAGCTGACCGAGTCGAACCTGCAGCAGGTGCGCTCGCTGCAGGAGACCTACGCGCTGCTCGCCGAGCAGTTCGAGGCGTCCTCATGACAGCCGGCACCCGCACGGCCCTGGTCACCGGCGGCTCCCGCGGCATCGGCCGCGCGGTGGTCGAGCGCTTCCTGGCCGACGGATACGACGTCGGTTACTGCCACCGCACCCCGTTCGCCGGAGCCGCCGAGCTCGAGGAGCTCGCCGAGAAGCACGGAGTGCGGGTACACGGGGCTGTGGTGGACGTGACGGACCAGGCCACGGTGTGCGCCTGGCTGGAGGAGACCGAGGAACGTCTCGGCGCACTCGACGCGTTGGTGACCAACGCCGGAATCATCCGGGACATGCCCCTGGCCGTGATGGACCGGGAACACTGGGACGCCGTCGTCGACACCAACCTCACGGGGACGTTCACCGTGTGCCGGGCGGCGATCATGGCGATGATGCGCCGCCGCCGGGGCGCGATCGTCAACGTGTCGTCCGTGGCCGGCCTGCGCGGCAACGCCTCGCAGACCAACTACGCGGCCTCGAAGGCCGGGATCGTCGGCTTCTCCAAGTCGCTGGCCAAGGAAGTGGCCCGGTTCGGCATCCGCGCCAACGTGGTGGCGCCGGGACTCATCGAGACGGACATGACAGCCGGCCTGGACAAGAAGGCCCACCGAAGGATCGTTGCCGGCATCCCGCTGCGGCGGATCGGCACGGCGGACGAGGTGGCCGACGCGGTCGCCTTCCTCGCCTCGGACCGTGCCGCCTACATCACGGGCCAGGTCATCCAGATCGACGGCGGAATCGGCATCTGAGGGAGCACAGGTGAACGCAGTGGTGGATCACTCCGCCCGGGTGGTGGTGACCGGCCTCGGCGTCCTCACTCCCATCGGGGAGACGCTGGAGGACTTCTGGGACGCCGCGGTACGCGGAGTCGTCGGCACGCGCCCGCTGGACCGGCCGGACGCCGCCGATTTCGCGGGTCGGCTGGCCGGCGAGGTACGCGGTTTCGTCGCCCCGCGCGAGGGGGGCGACCGTGTCATCCGGCTCGCGGTCGCGGCGGCGGTGGCGGCGACCACCGATGCCGGCTTCGCCCTGTGGGCGGGCGACCCGGCCCGGGCGGGGGTGTGCTTCGGAACGCTGCTGGGGAACCGAGCGGGGCTGGAACCGGCGGTGACGCGGTTCCACCGTGGCACGGACACAGGCGTGGGCGGTGCGGGCGCGGCCCCGTTCGTGGGGCCACGCCCCGTCGTGGATCTCGCCGACGCCGTCGCCAGGGAGCACGGATTCCTCGGGCCCAGCTCGGTCGTGGCGACCGCCTGCGCGTCGGGCAACAGTGCGCTCGCGAACGCCGCGGAGGCGATCCGGGCGGGCCGGGCCGACGTAATGGTCGCGGGCGGGGCGGACGAGTTGTCCACCGGCATCATGATGATGTTCGCCAGCCTGCGCTCGCTCACCGACGACGCGCTGCGCCCATTCGACCGCAACCGCTCCGGACTGGTCGTCTCCGAGGGCGCCGCCGCTCTCGTCCTGGAGTCGTACGAACACGCCCGCCTGCGTGGGGCGCGGGTGTACGCCGAGCTCGCCGGGTGGGCGTCCGCCTGCGACGCCCACCACATGACGGCACCGCATCCGGAAGGGCGCGGCGCCCGCCGCTCGCTGGAGCGGGCCCTGGCCATGTCCGGAGTGCCGCTCGACCGGGTCGGGCACATCAGCGCGCACGGAACCGGTACCCCGTCGAACGACAGCGTCGAGGCGGCGGCCGTGCGGGCCGTCTTCGGAGAACGCGGCCCCGCCGTCTCCTCCCTGAAGGGGGCGCTCGGGCACACCCAGGGCGCGGCCAGCGCGATCGAGGCGGTGGCCTGTGTGCTCGCGCTGCGCGACGGCGTGATCCCGCCCACCGCCAACCTCGTCGACCCGGACCCCGACTGCGCGGTCGACCTCGTGTACGGCGCGGCCCGGGAGGCACCGCTGGACGTGGTCGTCAACAACGCTTTCGGTTTCGGGGGCAACACGGCCTGCACCGTGTTCACCCGGCCGGGCTCCGGAGGGAACACAGCATGAGCACATCGACCGCCATCACCGGCGTGGGACTGGCAACCCCGCTGGGCGCGGGACTCGACGCCACCTGGGAGGGGCTGCTGGCGGGGCGCACGGCGGTCACGGACGTGGCCGCGCCCGAGGGGCTGTACCCCGGGACGAATCCCGCGTCGGCCGCCGTGCTTTCCGACGACCTGTCCGACGTGTCCGCCTTCGGCCGGCGGCGGCTGCGCGCGCTGAGCCGCGAGTCACTGCTGGTGTCCCGGGCGGGCCTGCTGGCCTGGCAGGACGCGGGACTCGACGCGGGCGGCGCGCCCGCCCCGGAAGACCTCGGTGTCGTCCTGGGCACGTCGGGAGCGGGCCTGACGGGCTATCTGCAGGTCCTCCACGACGGTCTCACCCTCGGGGCGGACCTGGTCAGCCCGTATGCCGGCCCTCAGGGAAGCCTGAACGCCGCCGTCTCCGACCTCGCCATCGCGGCGGATGCCGAGGGCCCCGTCGTGACGGTCACGGCCGGCCGCTGCTCCGGAGCCGAAGCCCTGACGGTGGCGGCCGACCTCGTCCGCACCGGTCAGGCCGAGGTGGTGCTGGTGGCGGCGGTGGACGTGCTGGATCCGCTCAGGCTCGGCGCCGGCGTGGCTGCCGGTGCCGTGGACGGAGGCACCGGCGGCCGTTCCGCGCGACTGCCGCGCCCCTTCGCGCCCGAACGCACCGGTCCCCTCCCCGGCGAGGCCGTGGTGGTCCTTGTTGTCGAGGACGCCGACCGGGCCCGCGAGCGCGGCGCCCGGATCCACGCCGAGGTCGCCGCCGTGAGTACCGCCCTGGGCGTCATCGGCGACACGGACGGGGAGGCCGCGGCCCGTGCCGTCGACACCGCCCTGGCAGCGGCCGGCCTCGCGCCAGGGGCCGTCGGGTTCGTCTGCTCCTCGGCCGACGGTTCCGGCCCGGTCGACCGGGCAGAGGCCCACGCCGTGTACAAGACGCTCGGCGCGGACATCCCGGTCTTCACCGCGTGCGCTGCGTTGGGGGACTGCGCCGGCACCACCACCCTGCTCCAAGTGGCTTTGACAGCAAAGGCGTTGGCAGTCGGTGAGACGCCTGTGACGGTGGGGCTCGCCGACTGGGATCCCGTGCTGCCCCGACTCGCTGTGAGCGACGCGCCCCAGCGGCTGCCCGCCGCCACCGCGGCCCTGGTCCTGACGTCGGACGACCGGCCCGGCGCGTCTGCGGTGGTCCTGCGGGTCCCGCGCCAGGGCCAACGCCCCCAGACAACTCACGAACGTCCCGGCCCGGGCATCCGGCCGCCGGGTTACGGAGGTAGGAAGTGAAGCAGGACCCGGCAGAGCAGATCGCCATCGTGGGGATGGCGGGGCGTTTCCCCGAGGCCCCGGACCTCGACAGTTTCTGGCAGTTGCTCATAGAAGGCGGCGACGCGATCCGCCCCGTCCCCGCCGCCCGCTGGAACGCCCAGGAGGTCCTGGACCCGGCGAAGCGGATCCAGGACCGCGGTGGATTCCTGGCGGACGTCGAGCAGTTCGATGCCTCCTTCTTCGGCATCTCCCCGCGCGAGGCCGAGCAGATGGACCCCCAGCAGCGGCTGCTGCTGGAGGCCGCATGGCAGGCGGTGGAGGACGCGGGCGTACCGGCCGCCTCGCTGCGCGGTTCCCGCGTCGGCGTCTACAGCGCCGGGATCTGGCACGACTACGAGAACCTGCGCAACAACCGCGGAGTGCCGATCTCGCAGCACTCCATCGCCGGCACCTCCCTGGACATGCTCTCGGCCCGCGTCTCCTACTTCATGGGCCTGATGGGGCCCAGCCTCAACCTGGAGACCGGCTGCTCCTCCGCGCTGGTCGCCCTGCACCTGGCCTGCCAGGCGATCCGCGGCGGCGAGGTGGACGGCGCCATCGTCGGCGCGGCCAACCTCATGGTCACCCCGGAGGTGACGATCGGGCTGACCCACTTCGGCGGGCTGTCCCCGAACGCACGCTGCGCCAGCTTCGGGGCCGACGCCGACGGGTTCGTCCGGGGCGAGGGCGCGGCCGCCGTCTACCTCAAGCGGCTCGACCGTGCCCGGCGCGACGGCGACCGGGTGCACGCCGTCATCGTGGGCAGCGCCATCAACAACGACGGCGGCGGCCCCAGCCTGGTGACACCCAGCCAGGAAGGGCAGGAGGATGTGCTGCGCCAGGTCTACGAGAAGTCCGGCGTCCCCCTCGACCGGGTCGCCTACGTCGAGGCCCACGGCACCGGCACCCGGCGCGGCGACCCGATCGAGGCGGCGGCCATCGGCCAGGTTCTCGGCCAGGCCCCGCAGCGGGCCGGCCGGCCCCTTCCGGTCGGGTCGGTGAAGAGCAACATAGGCCACCTCGAAGCCGCCGCCGGGTTCGCCGGCCTGTTCAAGGTGGTCCTGTCCCTGCGACACGGTGTGGTGCCGCCCAGCCTGCACTCCGCCGAACTCAACCCGAGAATCGCCTTCGACGACCTCAACCTGCACGTCGTACAGAAGCCGCTGCCGCTGCCCGAGGACGGCCCCGTCTATCTGGGCGTCAGCTCCTTCGGCTGGGGCGGCACCAACGCCCACGCCGTCGTCACCGGCCCACCGCCCGAGCGGGCCGCCGTCGTGGAACCGCCTGTCGAGACGACGGCACCCTTCCTGATGCCGCTGAGCGGCCACACCCCGGCCGCGCTCGCCCAGCGGGCCCGCGATGTGCACGACGCGCTCCGGCGGCCCGGCGCCGAACCCCGGCGGCTGGCCGGGGCGTTGGGCTGGCAACGCGACCACTTCCCGTTCCGGGCCGGTGCGGTGGCCACCGACACGGGCGAACTGACCGCGCTGCTGGAGAAGTTCGCCGCGGATCCCGACAGTGAGCTGCCCGGCGTGGTCACCGGCCGGGCCCGGGAGCACGGCCGTACCGCCTTCGTGTTTCCCGGACAGGGCTGGCAGTGGGCGGCGATGGGCCGGTGCCTGTACGCCCGCGACCTGGTCTTCGCGGCTTCGATCGACCGCTGTGCCGCCGCCCTGGCCCCGCACGTGGACTGGGACCTCACCGACATCATCGCCGGGGGTGCCGGGGATACGTGGCTGGGACGGGTCGACATCGTGCAGCCGGTGCTCTGGGCCGTCTGCGTGGGACTGGCCGAGGTCTGGCGGGCCGCGGGTGTCGAACCGGACGTCGTCGTCGGCCACAGCCAGGGCGAGATCGCCGCCGCGACCGTCGCCGGGATCCTGTCCGTGGAGGACGCCGCCCTCGTCGTGGCCCGGCGCAGCGCGGTCCTGCTCCGCACCAGCGCCGGCACCGGCCGCATGCTCGCCGTGGACCTGGACGTGGACGCGGCGCGCGCCGCGCTGGAAGGCTTCGAGGACAGCGTGGCGCTGGCCGTGCACAACGGCCCCCGCTCGTGCGTCCTGTCGGGCGAGACCGAATCGGTGCTGCTGCTCAAGGAACTCCTGGAGGCCGACGGCACGTTCTGTCGTCTGGTCGATGTCGACTACGCCTCCCACAGCCCGCTGATGCGGGGCCTGACCGACGAACTGCACGAAGTGCTGGCACCTGTCCGCCCGGGCCGGGCCGAGCTGCCGCTGATGTCGACGGTGCGCACGCAACTGCTGCACGGGCCGGAGATGGACGCCTCGTACTGGGTGGAGAACCTGGGCCGCCCGGTGTTGTTCGCCGACGCCGTCCGCACCCTGATCGACCAGGGTGTCACCCACTTCGTGGAGATCAGTGGCCACCCGGTGCTGCTCCCGGCGCTGGAGCAGCTCGGCGCCTCGGCCTCCGAGCCGCCGGCCTTCCAGGGCACCCTGCACCGGGACCGGGGTGCCCCGGAGGACCTCGCCGAGTCGTTCGCCCGGGCGTACGTGTCGGGGCTCACCCCCTTCGGACGGGTGCCGCTTGTCCGGGACGCGCAGGTGCCGACGTACCCGTGGCAGCGGGAGCGGCACTGGGTGGACTCCGTACGCCGGCCCGCGGACCGCGCCGTCTCCTTCGCCCTGCCGCTTGCGCCGGTGCCCGCAGAGGCGGGCACCTGGCACGGCACGCTCGACCTCGACGCCGTCGCCCACCCGTGGCTCGACGACCACCGGGTGCACGACGCGGTCGTCGTCCCCGCCGCCGCCGCCATCGAACTCTGCCTGGGCACAGCCTCCGCGCGCACCGGCAGCCTGCCGTCCGCGCTGTCCGGCCTCGCCCTGCGGCACGACATGACGCTCGCCGGCGACGCCCTGCGGCTGGGGGTCCTCTGGCGCGAGGACGCGGCCGACGGCGCCGGAGTCGAGCTGCTCTCGCTTCCGACGGGCGCCGACGCCTGGACCCGGCACACCACGGCTCGTGTGTCGTACGGGCACGACGCCCCACCCACCCCGGAGTTCCCCGAAGCCCTGCTCCAGGCGCCGGCCATGGACCCCGACGCCTTTTACGACGCCTGCGCGGCCCGAGGCCTGCAGTACGGCCCCGCCTTCCGCAGCGTGCGCGAGCTGTACTCCACCGCCGACGAGGCTCTCGGGCGGCTCCGGCTCGACGAGCGCTGCCAGGTGATCGCCCGCCGCTTCGCCCTCCACCCGGCGCTGTGGGACGGCGCGTTGCAACTGTCGCTCCCGCTGTCGGACGACACGGGGACGGTCGTGCCGGTCGGCGTCGACCGCATCGACCTGCTCCCCGGCCTGCCGGCGGACGTCACCGACCTGTGGGCGCACGCCCGCCGCCGCCCCGACGGCCGCCTCGACCTGTGGTTGTACGACATCGACCGCCGCCCCCTGGTCCGGCTGACCGGACTCGAACTGCGCCCCCTGGCCCTGGAGGGCGACTCCGACCCCGCCCTGGAGCGGGTGCACCGATTCGGCTTCCACGAGGTCGAGCCGGGCGAGGAAGCGAGCCGCCGGGCACAGTGGCTGGTGTGCGGTCCCGAAGCCTCGGGAGGCACGGTGCGGGAACTCGCGGCCGCCCTGGGCGTCGAAGGGGTCACGCTGCCGGAGGCGGACGCCGCCGACCGGGCCGCCTGGGCCGGGGTGCTGCGCCGGACGGCGGACGTCACCGACGTGCTGTTCGCCGCGCCCGACGCCACGGCCGGGGAGCCCGCGCAGCGGGCCGGGCTGACCGTGCTGTCCGCGCTGGCGGGCGCGGCCCTCGACCGGCCGACCGTACCGCGCCTGACCGTGCTGACCACACACGCCCAAGCGACGGCCGGCGAGCGGCCCGACCCCGGCGCCGCCCTGTACTGGGGCTTCACCCGCGTCCTGCGTGGCGAGCATCCGGGTCTCGCCGCCGCCCTCGTCGACCGGGCGGCCGAGGACGGCTGGACGACGTACGCGGTACGCGAACTGCGCGCGGAACGGCGGGAGGACCAGATCCTGCTGCGGGCGGACCGACGGCTCGCGGGCCGACTGGAGCGCACCGCCGGACCGGGCACGGACGCCGAGACACCCGTGCCGTACACGACCGGTCAGCCGTTCCGGCTGCATCCCGGTCCCCGGCCCGGCCAGTGGGAGTCGCTGCGCTTCCTGCCGCTGGCGCGCCGCGCGCCCGGCCCCGGCGAGATCGAGATCGAGGTGGACGCCACGTCCCTGAACTTCATCGACGTGATGAAGGCGATGGGCACCTACCCCGACGAATCCGGCGGCAAGGACCTGCTCGGCGGGGACTGCGCCGGCCGGGTCGTCGCGGTGGGCCTGGACACCACCGGGTTCCGGGTCGGTGACCGCGTGGTGGCCTGCAAGTTCGGCGCGATGGTCTCCCACCTGACGGTGAGCGCCGCGCACGCCCGCCTCGTCCCCGACGGTATGTCCCAGGCCGAGGCCGCCGCGCTGCCGCTGGTCGTCGCCACCGCCTGGTACGCGCTGCACGACCTGGCCCGGGTCGAGGCGGGCGATCGCGTGCTGATCCATTCGGCGGCCGGCGGCCTCGGTCTCGCCGCCGTCCAGGTCGCCCGCCTCCTCGGCGCGGAGGTGATCGCCACGGCGGGCAGTCCCGCCAAGCGTGACCATCTGCGCGGTCTCGGCGTGCGGCACGTCTTCGACTCCCGCGACCTGGCGTGGGCCGACGCCGTGCTCGACCTCACCGGTGGCCGGGGCGTCGACGTCGTCCTCAACTCGCTGACGGGCGCGGCCCTGACCCGGGGTCTCGACGTGCTGTCCGAGGACGGCCGGTTCCTGGAGGTGGGCAAGAAGGACATCCACGGCGGCCGCCGTCTCGACCTGCGCCCCTTCCGCAAGAGCATCAGCTTCGCGGCTGTCGACGTCGAAGGACTGGTGATGCGCCGTCCGGAGCGGTTCGCCCGGATACTGCGCGCGGTGTGGGACGAGGTCGTTGCGGGCCGCATCCGCCCGCTGCCCGTCATCCCGTTCACCTTCGACCGGGCGGCCGAGGCGCTGCGTGCCATGTCGCACGGCGACCACATCGGCAAGTTCGTCCTGCACGAGCCGCACCTGGTGCGCCGGGTGGTCGCGGACCCGTTGTCGTACGGGAGTTTCCGGGCCGACGGCAGCTATCTGATCACCGGCGGTCTGGGTGCGCTCGGCCTCTCGCTCGCCGAGCACCTGGCCGAGCGCGGGGCCACGGCCCTCGCCCTGCTGGGCCGCTCGGAGCCGGGCCCGGAGGCCGCCGCCCGCGTGGAGGCGCTGCGTGCGGCCGGCGTCACGGTGAGCGTGGCGCGGGCGGACGTCGCCGACGAGGCGGCGCTGGCGGCCGTCCTGCACCGGATACGCGCCGAACTGCCGCCGTTGCGTGGCGTGTTCCACGCGGCGGGGATCCTCGACGATGGCGTGGTGCAGGGACTGGACGCCGCCCAGGTCGCCCGGGTGCTGGCGCCCAAGGTGGACGGCGCCCGCCATCTGGACCGGTTGACCGCCGACGACCCGCTGGAACTCTTCGTCATGTTCTCCTCGGCCGCGGGCCTGGTGGGCAACGTCGGCCAGGCGGCCTACGCGGCGGCCAACACCTACCTCGACGCCCTCGCGGTCGCCCGCCGGCACGCGGGCCGCCCGGGCCTGAGCGTCCAGTGGGGCAGCTTTGAGGCCGTGGGACTGGCCGCCGTCAGCGAGAACCGCGGCGCGCGTCTCGCGGACCGTGGGATGGCCCCCTTCCCGGCGGCCGACGCCTGGCGAGCACTGGAGGAGTTCCTGTGTGACGGCGAGACGGTCGTGGGCTATCTGTCACTCGACGCGCGACGCTGGTTCGAGACGTATCCGGCGACGGCGAGCCTGCCCAGTTGGAGCGGGCTCGCGGCGGCCGGCCGGTCCACCGGTTCGGCCACGCCCGGCGCGTTCCGGCAACGGCTCGCCGCCTGCGCCCCCGAGGGCCGCGCCGACCTGGTCGAGCAGCGGGTACGGCTGCTGGCGGGCCGGGTGCTGCGCATCGGCGCGGACTCCATCGACCGCGAGACACCGCTGAAGTCCCTCGGCCTGGACTCGCTGATGAGCCTGGAACTGCGCAACCGCCTCGAGGTCGAATTCGGCCTGAAGCTGTCACCGACGCTGCTGTGGACGTACGCCAGTCTCCGGCCGCTGTCCCAGGCGCTCATGGAGCGGGTGGGGGCCGGACTCACGGACGGGGAACAGCGATGAGCGGGCCGACGACATCCGGGGCGACGCCGGTCAGCCGGGCGTTGGAGACCATCCGCGGGCTGCGGGCGGAACTCGCCACGCTGCGCGGGGCACGGACCGTCGCCGTCGTCGGGGTCGGTCTGCGCGCCCCGGGCGGCGTCGCCGACATGGACGGCTACTGGCGGCTGCTGGCCGCCGGCGGCGACGCGGTCCGGCCCATCCCCGAGCATCGGCGCCAGCCCTTCGGAGACGCCTGGGACGAGGTGCCGCACCGGGGCGGGTTCCTGGACGAGGTGCTGGAGTTCGACGCCCCGTTCTTCGGCGTCGCACCGCGTGAGGCCCGCGCCCTGGATCCGCAGCACCGGCTGCTGCTGGAGGTGGCCTGGGAGGCGCTGGAGGACGCGGGCCTGGCCCGACCCCGCGGCGCCTGCGGGCTGTACGTCGGCGTCACCGGGCAGGACTACCGCGAGTGGATGCCCGGGGAGTCCGACGTGTACTGGGCGACCGGCAACGGCCACTGCTTCGCGGCGGGTCGGCTCGCGCACACGCTCGGGTTCACCGGGCCGGTGGCCGCCGTTGACACGGCGTGCTCGTCGTCCCTGGTGACGGTGCACCTGGCCCGTCAGGCGCTGGCCGCGGGCGAGTGCGACGTCGCGCTGGCCGGCGGGGTCAACCTGGTGCTGTCCCCGCGGGCCACCGAGTTCGCGGCCCGGACCGGTGCGCTCTCCCCGGACGGGATGTGCCGCCCGTTCGACGCGCGCGCCAACGGGTTCACCCGTGCCGAGGGCTGCGGAGTCGTCGTACTGAAGCGGCTGGCGGACGCGGTGCGGGACGGGGACCGGGTGCATGCGGTGATCCACGGGTCGGCCGTCAACCACGACGGGGCCGCCTCGGGGTTCACCGCGCCCAGCGTTACGGCGCAGACCGCGCTCGTCGAACGTGCGCTCGCCGACGCCGGGCTGAACCCGGCGGACATCGGGTACGTGGAGGCGCACGGTACGGGGACGGCGCTCGGCGACCCCATCGAGGTGGAGGCGCTGGCCGAGGCGATCGGCCGACCCGGCGGCGGGACCCCCGTGCTGCTCGGCGCGGCCAAGGCGAACCTCGGCCACACCGAGTCGGCGGCCGGCGTCCTGGGTCTGCTCAAGGCGATGCTGAGTCTGCGGCACCGGGCCGCGCCGCCCGTGCCGCACTTCACCACCCTCAACCCGCGGATCGACCTCGTGGGCACCGGCTTCCGGGTGCCGGACCGGCTGGAGCCGTGGCCGGCCGGGGCCGGGGCGTATGCGGGCGTGAGCTCGTTCGGGATGAGCGGCACCAACGCGCACGTCATTTTGGGCGGGGCGGAGGCGTCCGCCACCGCGGCGGCCGGCCAGGCCGTGGAGGTCACCGGATTCGAGGTGTCCGCCCGTACGCCCGCCGCGCTGCGCCTCTACGCCGGGCTGCTGGCCGCACACCTGACCACTGTCAAGGACGAGGACTACCCCGCCTTCGCCTACACCCTCACGCATGGAAGGGCGGCGCTGGCCACCCGGGTGCGGGTGGCGGCGACCGGCCGGGAGCAGGCCCGGGCCGCCTTGGAGGAGCTGGCCGAGGACCGGGAGTGCCCGGCGGCCGCGTTCCTGGACCCGGGCGCCGAGCCGTCGTTCGCCGGTCTGCCGCGCCGCGTCCTGACGCTGCCCGCGTATCCGTGGGAGCGCCGCCGGTACGCGCCACCGACCGCTGAACGTCCGTGAGGGCCGGCTGCGCGGCGGCTCAGGCCGCCGCGGTCCGGGAGCGGATCAACCGGCACACCGCCGAGACCGTGCTGGTGCGCGGGATGTCCTCGAAGGGGATCTCGACGGCGAACCGCCGCTTGATCGAGGCGACGAGCTCGACGACAGCGAGGGAGTCGATGTCGAGGGCGTCCAGTGAGATGTCGTCCGAAATAGCCTCCGGCTCGGCGCCGAAATCGACGAGTTCCTGCTCTATGAAGGTGCGTACGGAATCAGGTGTGGTGGGATCGGACACGGCGCTCCTGGTCTCTCATATCCGGTGGAGAACGAACTGACTTGACGGGAAGAAGCTTACCCGGAAAGTCGCCGAGTGCATCAGTCAATGTCTTTTGAAAGCAACTTATAAGTCTCGCTTAAGCAGGTCGCGTTATCATTGGAAAAGCCCCTCGCACGGACAGGACAGACGCATGTTTCGAATTCTGCTGAGAAGGATCCTCTTGATCCCGCTGAAGCTCGTTATCCGCCCCCGGGTGGAGGGGCTTCGCAACATACCTGCGAGCGGGCCCTTCATCCTCGCGGCGAATCACCTCTCGTTCTTCGACTCCATTTTCATCGCGCTCCTGACGCCACGCCGATTGTATTTCGTCGGAAAGCAGGGATGGATGGAGATGCCGGGCGTCAAGGGCCGGCTGCAGAAGCTGTTCTTCCGATCCGTCGGAATGATCTCGGTGGACAGGACGAGCGGCGCGGGAACCATGGCAGGGCTGGAACTGTCACTGAAGGTCCTGACGGAAGGCAACGGCGTCGGCATCCACATCGAGGGCACCCGTTCGCCGGACGGGCGCCTCTACAAGGGCACCACCGGCACCGCTTGGTTGGCCCTGCGCAGCGGGGCACCGGTGATTCCGTGCGGCCTCATCGGTACGGAGCGGGTGCACCCCAAGGGTGCCAAGCGGCTGTACGTTGCGAGCTTCGACGCGAGATTCGGTCCCGCAATGACGTTCACGGAGCACCTCGGGCTGGAATCGGACCGCCGGATCCGCCGCGCGGTGACGACGAGAATCACGGACGGGATCTCGGCTCTGTCGGGCCAGGAGTACGTCGACATATATGCGGAGACGGTGATGAGCGGCCGGTAACGGCCCTGCGGCCGTATTGCACAGCCGGTACGACGCAGACCGGCCTGAATCGTGTCCTTTGATGATTTCCCATCGAGCGGTGCTTTCCGAGACCGGTGTACGGATCTGATTCCCGCACCGGTGTGGGCGGGGTAGTTCTGGGGGTGCTGTCCGGCGGTGGCTGTTCAGCGGGGTTGAGTGGTTCGGTCAAGCTGCTGCGGTGTCGGGTGTGAGGGCGTGCGGGGTCCGGGCTCCGGTGGTGAAGAGGCGCTGGAGTGTTCGCCAGCAGTTCCCGGAGAAGCCTTGCTGGACCTTGGTTGTCGGTGAAGCGGAGGACGACATCGTGGTGTTCCGCGAAACGCCTGGCCAGGGTGCGGGAGTGACGGGACGGCTCGTCAAGGTGGGTGCAGTCGGTGGAGACCTTCGTCCCGCGCAGTTCCATCAACAGCAGCGTCGAGCGGTGTGCCGGGATGCAGTGGCCCAGGACCGCGTCCGCGACCTGCACGGTGCTGAATAGCTATGTGCCCGTCGCTGTCCTCGCTCTAATTTCCCACGCTTTTTCGTCCCTTCAGTTAATTGTAGATTTAGGGGCTGCCCAATGATGCTGCGCCGCCCTTACTCGCAAGGAGAATTCGGAATGGGTGCTGTAATGACGGAAATCCATCGGGCGGCCGGGCTCTCCGGGGCGCGCCGGCTGCGTGAACTGTTCGCCCGTCCCGGGGTGGTGCGACTGGCCGGCGCCCACAATCCGCTGGGGGCGCGGCTCGCCCAAGGCGCCGGATTCGGCGGCGTCTGGTCGAGCGGTCTGGAGGTTTCAGCCTCCCAGGGCGTACCGGACACCGACATCCTCACGATGAGTGAACTGCTGGGCGTGGCCTCCTCGCTGGCCGCCGCGGTCGACATACCGGTGGTGGCCGACTGTGACGCCGGGTACGGCAACGCGCACAACGTGATGCACATGATCCGCCGCTACGAGGCGTCCGGCATCGCCGCCGTCTCGATCGAGGACAAGCGGTTCCCGAAGGTCAACAGCTTCGTGCCGGGCCGTCAGGAACTCGCTTCCGTGGGTGAGTTCTGCGGCAAGGTGGCCGCGGCCAAGGACGCGCAGCGCACCCCCGACCTGATGGTCATCGCCAGGATCGAGGCGCTGATCGCGGGCTGGGGCATGGACGAGGCACTCTCCCGCGGAGAGGCCTACGCCCGGGCGGGCGCCGACGCCGTGCTGATCCACGCCAAGGGATCCTCGCCGGAGCCGGTCCTGGACTTCCTCGCGCAGTGGACGCTGCCGACGCCGGTGGTCGTGGTCCCGACGACCTACCACACCATCACGGCGACCGAACTCGCCGCGGCCGGCGCGAAGATGGTCATCTACGCCAACCACGGTCTGCGGGCCGGCATCACGGCCGTGACCGACGCCTTCGCGTCGATCCTGCGGGACGACCGCACCACCGGCATCGAGGACCGCATCGCTCCCCTGGCCACCGTCTTCGACCTCCAGGGAATGGCCGAACACAAGCGGAACGAGGCGGTGTTCGTCACCTCGTACGAGACCCGCCTCCGCGCGGTCGTGCTCCCCGGGCCCGCCGACGCCACGCCCTCGTCGCTGCGCGACCACCGCACCACGGCGCTGCGCGGCTGCGGCGCCGAGAACACGACGTTCACCGGCGCGCAGGGCGAGACGTCGGTCGTGGAGGCGCTGCTCGGCCTGCCCGAGGCCCACGACGGCCCCACCGTGGTCGTCTGCGGCGATGTGCTCGTCGAGGCCGAGCCGCTGCGGCTGCTCGCCGCGGCCGCCGCCGACGTCGCCGTCCTGGCGGACGTGTCGGCCACACCGCGCCGGGACGATGGGCTGCCGCTGGCGCTGAGCTCCGTGGCACAGGGCGGCCGCAGGGTCGTGCAGGGCGGGGCCGGTGAGGTCGTGGGCATCGGGGGACCGGACTCCGACGCGGAGTTCGCGGGCGCCGCCGTTTTCTCCCCGCAGGGCTTCGCGGCGCTGCGCGCGGCGGCCGAGAAGCGACGCGCCGACGCCGCCCCGGCCGCCCTGGACGACCTGATCGCGGATCTGCTGGCCGCCGGCGTGCGGGTCCGCGCGGTCGAGATCGCCTCCGGCTGGCTGGAACTGCGCACTGCCGAGGACGCCGAGCGGGCCGCCGCACTGTTCGCGGCACCGGAGGCGGGACGTTGAGAACCACGGTCCCCGCACAGTTGGCCGCAGACGGTGTCGTGGCGCTGCTCAAGGAACGCGGCCTCGGGCCGTTCACCGGTGTGCCCTGCTCATTCCTGGGGCCGGTCATCAGTTGCCTGGAGGCGGAACACCCCGAGGACTACGTCATCTGTGCCAACGAGGGCGAGGCGGTGTCCATCGCGGCCGGTGCCCGGCTGGCCGGCCGCAGCCCGGTGGTCATCCTGCAGAACTCCGGACTCGGCAACGCCGTCAACCCCCTCACCTCGCTGTGCCACACCCTGCGGTTGCCGGTCCTGCTCCTGGTCACCTGGCGTGGCCGCCCCGGACAGCCGGACGAGCCGCAGCACGAGCTGATGGGCGCGATCACCCCCGAGCTGCTCACCTCGATGAGCATCCGAAACGAACTGCTTCCGCAGACCCTCCCGGAGCTCAGCGACCGCCTGGACGGCGCGCTCGCGCACATGGCCGCCACCGGCCTGCCGTTCGCCTTCATCGTGCCCAAGGGAGCCATCGCCCCCCGCCCAGCAGCTGCGGCCGGCGCGGCGGACCCGCGCGCACACCTCATGCCGCGGTCCGAGGCGATCGGCCGGGTCGTCGAGGCCATGGACCCGGCGACCCTGCTGGTCGCCACCACCGGCAAGACCGCCCGCGAGCTGGAACGTGACTTCGACCGGCCGGAGAACCTGTACGTCGTCGGCTCCATGGGCTGCGCCTCCAGCGTGGCTCTCGGTGTGGCGATGCACGCGTCGCCCAGCCGGCCGGTCGCGGCTCTCGACGGCGACGGCGCCGCGCTGATGCGCCTGGAGGCCATGGCGGCGATCGGCCGCCAGACCGGTACGGACCTGTGCCACATCCTTCTCGACAACGAGTCCTACGAATCCACCGGAGGCCAGCCGACCGCGTCGGCGGACGTGGACTTCTGCGCCGTCGCCGCCGCGAGCGGCTACCGCGCCACGTACGACGTGTCCGACGCGGAACACCTGCGCACCGCGGTGCGCAGCGCCCAGGCCGAAGGCGGCACCCATCTGGTCCGGGTCCGGATCAGACAGGGTTCGGACCCCGCGCTGGGCCGGCCCGCGCTCCGCCCGCCGCAGTCGGCGGCCCGTTTCATGGAGGTGCTCGCCCGGTGACCGTTCCCGTGTCCTTCCCCGCGGCCGATGCCGCCGAACAACTGGTCCTGATGAACCCCGGACCGGTCGTCCTCGACGAGCGGGTCCGCGCCGCGCTGGCCGGCCCCGACCTCTGCCACCGGGAACCGGAGTTCGTCGATCTGCTCGCCCGCATCCGGCACAAGACGACTCTGGTGGCCGGTGGCGGCGACGCGCACACCTCGGTGCTCCTCACCGGGTCCGGGACCTCGGCTGTGGAGGCGGCGATCAGCTCGGCCGTCCCGCCGGACGGCGGGCTGCTCGTTGTCGACAACGGCCACTACGGCGAACGGTTCGAGCACATCGCCGCCGCGTACGGCATCCGCACCCACTGGCTGGAGTTGGGCTGGGCGACGCCCGTCGACCTGGCCCGGGTCGAGCGGGCCCTGGCCGCCGACCCAGGGCTGACCCATGTGGGCATGGTGCAGCACGAGACCAGTACCGGCATGCTCAACGACGTCGCCGCCGTGGCCCGGATCGCCCACAAGCTCGGCCGCGAGGTGATCGTGGACGCCGTAAGCAGCGTCGGCGCCGAACGGATCTCGCTGGCCCGGGAAGAGGTCGACTGGCTGTGCGGATCGGCCAACAAGTGCATTGAGGGCGCGCCCGGACTGGCCTTCGTCAGCGCCGCCAGAACGGCGTTCGAGCGGCTGGCCGACCGCCCGAACCGCACCTACTACCTGGACCTGCACCGGCATTACACGGCCCAGGAGAAGTCCGGCCTGCCTGCCTTCACCCCGGGCATTCCGGCTTGTTACGCCTTCGAGGTGGCGCTCGACCTGGCCCTCACCGAAGGGCGCCAGGCCCGGCATGCCCGCTACGCCGCGCTGGCCGGGCGGCTGCGCGCGGGTCTGGAGGCTCTTGGTCTCGAACTGCTGCTGCCGCCCGACCGGCGCGCGGTGGGGCTGACCGCGCTCCGCCTGCCCGCCGGGACCGGCTACGAGGAACTCCACCGGGGCCTGCGCGCCGCCGGGTTCGTCATCTACCGGGCTCAGGAGCGGCTGTCCGCGGACTACTGGCGGCTGTCGACGATGGGCCGGATCACCGCCGCCGACATCGACCGCTTCCTGGCCGCGCTCGCGGACGTCCTGCGGGGCGCGGACCGTGAACCGCTTGCCAGTCCGACTGTCGGCCGGCCTGGCCGACATGTCTGACATCGCTGAATGGGGCACGAGGTGACCACCACACACACTGAGCCGCCGAACTCGCCGCACCCGACCGCGCCGGGCCGCCCGTACCGGCTCGCTCTTGTCGGCGGCGGGCCCAGGGCGACGTACGTCGTCGAGAGGCTGTCGGCGACGATCGGTCGGCTCGGAGGCCGCAGGCTGGAGGTGCGGGTCTTCGACCGCACTGGGGAGTTCGGGGCCGGCCAGGCCCACAGTTCCGGGCAGGCCCGCACCAGCTACCTCAACCGCATCGGCTGCCAGGTGGGTTTCGCCGCCGACGAGAGCGTTTCGGGTGCCGGCCCGCTGCGACCGCGGGAGGAGCGGCCGACTCTGCACGAGTGGTGCCGCCGCCGCTACGCCGAGACAGGGCACCCGGACTTCGACCTGCGTCCGGAAGACTGGCCCCGGCGATATGTGCACGGGCTGGCGCTGAGCGACATGTTCCGGGCGTTCGCCGACGACCTGCGTCGGCACCCCGGTGCCGACCTCCACCTGCACCACGCGGAGGTCGTGGACATCGAGCCCGTCGGTGCCGAACTGCGGATCGTCACGGCGGACGGCACCCGCTATCCGGCCGACGAGGTGCTGCTGCTCACCGGGCACTCCTACCACGATCCGGGGCTGTCCCCGGAGGGACGCCGGCCGACTGAGGCGACGGCCCGCGGCAGCGCCTCGCATGTGCCACACCCGTACCCGTTGAACGAGCTGCTCGGCCCGGGCACCGTCGGGCCGACGGACGTGGTCGGCTGCGCCGGCATGGGCCTCACCGCCATCGACACGATCCTGCACCTGACCGAGGGGAGGGGCGGGAGTTTCCACGAGGAGCCCGGGCGCGGGCTGGTGTATCGGGCGAGCGGTGCCGAACCCGCCGCGATCGTCGCCTTCAGCGGTTCCGGGCTGTTCACCTTCGCCCGGCCCGACAACCACAAGCCAGGCGACGGCTCCGGTGATCACCCCGGTACGTTTCTGACCAAAGAGGCAGTGGACCTGCTCCGGGCGAACTGCGGGCAGCCGTACCCCACGCCGGACCGCACCCGGTCGCAGCTCGACTTCGACAGGGACGTCCTGCCGCTGGTGGTGGCGGAGATGGCCCACCTGCACTATGTGACGCTGCTCGGACCGAGCGCGGCGCTGCCGCTGACGCAGCGTGCGATGCCGTCCTACCTCGCCTTCCTGGCCGGTGCGCGGCCCGGCGGCGAGGACTGTCTGCTGCCGGCGCTGGACGCCGCGGTGGACGACATCGTGCGGATCCTGCTGCCGGTGCTGCGCGGCGAACAGGCGCTGTTCGACGCCCAGAAGACGGTCGTATGGTCGGTTCGAGACGTGCTGCTGCACTGGGTCCGGACGGTGTACGGGTCGTCGGTGCAGTACGAGGTCCGGCGCTGTCTGGACCGTTCGCTGCCGCCGGGCGGAGTCCTTGAGGGCCGGGATTCGCCGTGGTCCCTGGACACAGAAATCGAGGGGAACCGGTTCGACTGGCGTGCGGCCGTACACCCGGTCGGCCCGGTGAGCTCACCTGCCGAGTACCGGGCGGAACTGCTGGAGTTCATGATCCGCGACCAGGCATGGGCCCGCCAGGGCAACCTGCGCAATCCACACAAAGCCGCGTCCGACGGTGTGTGGCGTGATCTGCGGTCGGTGATCTCCTACGCGGTGGACGACGCCGGGGTGACCGCAGCCTCCCAACGGGCGTTCCTGCGTCGGCACACCAGTCGGCACAACCGGTTGGCCAACGGGGCCGCGCCGGAGGTCATGGCGAAGATCACCGCGCTTGTCAAGCACGGGCTGCTGGATGTGGGCACCGGCCCGGACGCCCGGATGGGCTACGAGGAGTCGTCCGGCCGCACGGTCGTGGTGGGGCCGCAGACGGGTGCGCGACGCGCCCTGGACGTGCGGGTCGAGGCGCGCATGCATCCCTTCGACCCGCGCGTGGACGTACGGCCCCTGTACCGCAATCTGCAGGACCGTGGACTGGTACGCCTGTGGCGCAACCACGGTGCGGGTGCCACGGACTTCGCGCCCGGTGGTCTGGACCTCACCCCGCAGTTCCATCCCCTGCGCACCGACGGCGACGTGGAGTCCCGCATCACGGTCCTGGGGGCGCCGGCGGAGGGCGCGCGCTCGTTTCTGCTGTCGGCCCTGCGTCCGGACGCGGACCACTACGTCATGCGGGACATCTTGGTCTGGCTCGACGGCTTCTGGGAGTCATCTGTGAAGCCCCGGTGAATGTCGCCCGCCCGTTACGGGTGGGACAGGAATTCTCTATACACTCACCGCACGGCTTGGTTCGATTTGGTTAGCTAACGAAGCGTCGTGGGTGGCAAATGCGCCTATATCGGCCTCTTCTCCGTTTTTTCGCTGACTGCGTAACCTCAGGTAATGCTCAAACCGCTTGCCCGCCGCCGCGGAATCGTTGACGATGAAGCGTCGACGGTGGGGGCTCCCCCTGCCGTGTTCAAATAGACACGGGGGTGGCTATTCATGCTTTTTCGTGTTCTGGGTCCGCTCGGAATAGAAAAATCCAATGGTGAAAGTGTCAAGCCTTGGGCGCCGAAAAATCGCGCTTTGCTGGGATATCTCTGCCTCAATAATATGACAGCAGTTCCCCAGGAACGGCTCATCAACGCGATCTGGTCGGGCACGCCGCCGCGGAGCGCTCACGCCGCACTTCACGTCTACATCTGCAATCTGCGAAGCCGCTTTCGTGAACTGGGCCTCGATGCCTCCGTCCTCACCACCCAGTCGACTGGATACGAACTGCGGCTCCCGCACTCCTCCCTCGACCTCAACCTGTTCGAGGCGCACCTGGCACAGGCCCGCAATCTGCAAAGCGGCGGTGAGTTCGAAGCGGCGTCCGTCGCGCTGGGCGCTGCCGTCGCCCTCTGGCGCGGTCCGGCGTTGGCGGACTTCCGCGAGTTGCCCGCTTTTGCGGGCATCTGCCGACTGCTCGACGAGAAGCATGTCTACGCCTACGAGCGCCGACTGCAGTTGGAGCTGGACCTGGGCCGTCACCGCGAGCTGATCTGCGAGCTGTATTCGCTGATCGAGAGGTACCCGGGCTGGGAGGCCGTTTACGGCTATCTCATGATCTCCCTGTACCGCAGTGGCCGTACGGCAGACGCACTGCGAACCTTCGACCGGGTCCGCTGGATGCTGGTCGAGGAGTTGGGTATCGAGCCCGGGCCGCAGCTACAGCATATTCAGCAGTCCATTCTCACTCGCGATTCCTGGGTCGAATCCGGTGCCGACCGCGGCGTTGTCGGCGCCCAATTCTCCTTGCGTTGACCATGCCGCACGCCGCCTTCTGTCAGGGGCATGACTGGCCCTGACAGAAGGCGGCCAGGCTGCTGGTTCAGAGATGTTTCAGGACTCGAATGCCCTGTCCGCCGATCGTTCAGGGCGTTCTTCTGGTCATCACTACTGCACAGGAATTTTCACACCGTCCCAGAGCCGGTGAAGTGCCCTGCGGGCCCGGTCCGGGGCGGACCGGTCGCGCTGTAGCTGCAGGAAATGGTTGAGTGCCAGCATGATGCCCACCACCTCGTAGAGCAATTGGTCGGCATCCGTGTCCGATTGCAGTTCTCCGGCGGTGATCGCATGCCGGATTTGCAGGCGCAGGTCGCGCTGCCACAAGTCGTTCATGCCGGCGATGGCGTCCCGCACGGGGCCGCTCCGCCCGTCGAATTCGGCCGCCGCCGCGGTGAGGAAGCACCCACCGGGCAGCACGTCCCGCGCCAGATACGACACCCAGGCATCGCACCACCCATGCAGACGGGGCAGGCCGGGTGGCACATCGGCCGCCACCTGGTTCGGCACCTCTCGGGTGAACAACTCCGCCGCGGCGTCGACGACGGCGAGTTGGAGACGCTCCTTGGTGCCGAAGTGGCCCAGCACACCGGCCTTGCTCATCCCGAGGTCGGTCGCGAGCCAGCCGATGGTCAGGCCGTCCAGGCCGTACACCGAGGCGATGGCCAGGCTGCGGTCGACGATGCGCTGACGGGTGCGACGCGTCTCGGCAACGCTGTTCCGGGGGCTCATGAGTGTCCATGGTAGCCGCCCTGCGCCTCATTTACCTTCCGACCGATCGGTTGCTAACATCTGTTCGCCTCTGCCGCGTTGGGGCGGTCCGAACGAAAGAGAACCACCTTGCCCCGGCTGCGTCGTACTCCGCACACGCTCCGGGTCGGCTGCACGCGGCGAGTCGCCCCCGGTGCGCCTGTTCACCCGGCTGCCCGCGGAGCCGACCAGGCGTCACCCGCCCACGAAAGGACTGCTGGTGCTCTACTCGCTCGCCCGGCTGCTGCTCACCCCGCTGGTACGGCTGATCTACCGGCCCGTCGTCCGTGGCCGGAGCAACGTCCCACGGCACGGTCCCGTGATTCTCGCCAGCAATCACCTGTCCTTCATCGACAGCATCGTCATCGCGCTCCTTTCGCCGCGGCCGGTCCATTTCCTGGCCAAGGACACGTACTTCACGGGAACAGGAACGAAGGGCGTCCTGACGCGGTGTTTCTTCAGCACCTTCGGCTGTATCCCGGTCGACCGCGGCGCCCACCGCGGCGCGCGGGCATCGCTGGAGGCGGCTGAACGCGTCCTGGCCGAGAGCCGAGCCTTCGGTATCTATCCCGAGGGGACACGCTCTCTCGACGGCCGGCTCTACCGCGGGCGGACCGGGGTCGCGTGGCTTGCTCTCACGACCGGAGCCCCGGTGGTGCCCGTGGCGCTGACCGGTACCGATCGACTCCAGCCGGTCGGCCGGCGGCTGCCCCGTTACCACCGCATCACCGTGGAGTTCGGCAGCCCGCTGCATTGCGCCGGACTCGACATCGGTACGCGCCCTGCGCAGGTCCGCCGGTCCGTCACCGACGAGATCATTGGGGCGATCGGGGGCCTCTCGGGACAGGAGCGTGCCCACGACTACGCGACAGCACCTGCCCCGAGAGCCTGAGCAGTCCAGCCGACGAGGGTCATGCCCGGGTCGGTCGCGGCGACCCGCTACGCCGCGTCGAGGCGAAGGGGCAGGGTCACCGGGCCTTGAACGGTGTCGGGCCGACTGCACACGGTCTCGCCGTCGAGCGCCGGACCAGTCGGTCGCCGGGAGAGAATGGTCAGCGCCTCGCTGAGTTCCGCTCGTGCCGGTATCGACCCGACGCAGCTGCGCAGCGCCAGCCGAACCTCAGGTGAGGGTGCCGGAACTCCCGGCGGATGTCGAAGCGTTCGGGATCAGTGAAGACACCGGGGTCGCGGCTGGCGAGCGTGGACATGACCATGACGGGGGTGCCGCGGGGGAGCCACCGCCCGGCATGGTCAGGTCCTCAGGGGTGACGCACCGCTGGTGTGTCGATCCCGGGCCGGGCCGTGGGTTCACCTGTCACGGGCATCGGACGACCTGGCCGGCGTACGACAAGCCGCCGCCGAACCCGAAGAGCAGCACGGGTGACCCCGAGGTCAGTTCCCCCCGTTCCACCAGCTTGGAGAACGCCAGCGGGATGCTCGCGGCCGAGGTGTTGCCGGAGTCCACGACGTCCCGCGCGATGACCGCGTTCACCGCGCCGATCTTCCTGGCGACCGGCTCGATGATCCGGAGATTGGCCTGGTGCAGGACGACACCACCGAGTTCCTCCGGCTTGATGCCGGCGCGCTCGCACACTGTCCGGGCGATCTCCGGCAGAGCAGTCGTCGCCCAGCGGTACACGGACTGGCCCTCCTGGGAGAAGGTGCCCGACTTGCCCTCGATGAGCACAGCCCTGCCCATCTCGGGGACGGATCCCCAGACCACGGGACTGATCTCGGCGGTGTCGGCCTCGGCGACGACGACGGCACCCGCTCCGTCGCCGACCAGCACGCAGGTACTGCGGTCGGACCAGTCCACGAAGTCCGTGAGCTTCTCGACCCCGATCACCAGGGCCTTGTTCGCGGAGCCGCCCTTGATGGCCAGGTCAGCCATGGCCAGGGCGTGCGGGAAGCCGGAGCAGGCCGTGTTGATGTCCAGTGCCGCAGGCGCCGTGATACCGAGCCGGTTCGCAACACGCGCTGCCACGTTGGGAGAACGATCGTGGGAAGTGCAGGTCGCGACGATGACGAGATCGATCTCCGCACTGGCCAAGCCCGCGTTGGCGAGGGCTTTCCGAGCGGCTTCCGCCGCCATGTCCGCCACCGATTCCGCTGCCTCCGCCACATGCCTGGTACGGATGCCGACCCGGCTCCGGATCCACTCGTCATCCGTGTCGACCATCTCCGCGAGGGCGTCATTGGTGAGCACCTTCTGTGGCTGGTAGTGGCCGAGGGCCACGATGCGAGACCCGGTCATGATGAAGTCCTTCTGCTGCATTGTCGATTGAGCTTCCGTCACGCGCGGGTACCTACCCGGGCTGTATCCGTTGCATCCGATGGCTCGGACCAGAACATGTCAGGGGACGGCCTTCTCGGCCGGGTCGCTTTGCCGCACAGCGGGCTTCCCTGAGTTCACCGAACTGAGGGGGGTGCGGAGAGCAAGAGAGGCTACTGCGGCGACGAAGCAGCCGGTCGCGGTGATCCAGAAGGCCTCTTGATAAGCACCCAAGGTGGGCAGCGGCAAGCCCTCGATGGTGTCACTGGCCAGGACGGAGCCGAGGACAGCCGTTCCCACGGCACCTCCTACCGTACGGAACACCGCGTTCATGCCGTTGGCGATGCCGCTCTGCTCGATCGGGACAGCGGAATTGATGGCGGCCGGCATGGCCGTGTAAGCAAGGCCGACGCCGAAACCGAACACCGCGGCGGCGAGATAGAGGTCGGCCGGGTGCCCATTCACCACGGCGAGGAAGCCCATCGCCACCGCTGCGAGCAGTCCGCCCAGCGAGAGGGGGATCCGAGGACCTCGCGTGGTGATCAGCCGGGCGCCGACCGGGGCAGCCGCCATGCTGCCGATGGCGGATGGCAGCAGCATCACGCCGGCGTGCAGGACGTCGGCGCTGAATCCGTAGTGCGCGGTCTTCTCCGGTGTCTGGGCGAAGTTGCTGATCACCATGAAGCACCCGTACATGCCGAACCCGATCACCGCACCTGCCGCGTTGGTGATGGCCACGACGGGGCTCACGAGCATCCGGATACTCACCAAGGGGTGCGGCACCTTCAGTTCGATGACGGTCCACGTGGCCGCGATCACCGTGGCCGCGATGAAGAGCCCGATGATCCGGCCGGAGCCCCAACCCCAACTGTTGCCCTGGCTGACGGCGAGCAGCAGGGCGCAGAGCCACCCGGCCAGGGTGAGGGCGCCCAGCGGGTCCACCTTGACGGTGTGATCGGTTACCACGTCCTTGGGGATGCCTGCCGTGCACCAGGCGATGGCGACGAGGCTGATGAGCAGTCCGGCCCAGAAGACCGACTTGTAGCTCCACTGCTCCATCAGCAGGCCGGTGACCACAAGGCCGAGGGCGCTGCCGATGCCCATAGCGGCGCTGACGGCCCCGATGCCGGCCGGAACTTCGCGCGGCGGGAACTGGTTGCGCACCACGCTGATGGCCAGCGGGAGGACACCGCCACCCGCGCCCTGCAGGACGCGGGCCGTGACAAGCCAGGCGAATGACTCGGTGCTCACCGCGAGCACCGACCCCAGCGCCAGGCCGCCGAGCGAGACCAGAAGCATCGTCCTGCGGCCGTAGAGGTCACCGAAGCGCCCCAGCAGCGGGGTGAGCACTGCGGCCGCGAGCAGGTTGGCGGTCATCAGCCAGGCGACCGTGCCGCTGGAGACGTGCACGCCCGTCGCGAGTGAGGGGAGGATCGGCACCACCGCGGTCTGCACCATGCTGAAGGCCAGCATGGCCAGCACGAGTGCCGGCAGTATCTGTCGGCGGCCGGGTTCCTCGGGCGGTGTGCCTTCGTCCTGAATCTGGTTCATACCCACTGTTTCTGTTTGAGGACGGCGGGGGAGGGGGTCACGGCTGCTTCGGTACGGCTTCCCTGGTCAACACCTCGTCGAGGTACTGCGACAGCGCGGCGGCGGAGGGGTGGTCGAAGGTGAGGGCGGCCGGCAGCCGCAGGCCGGTCGCGGCGGTCAGCCGGCTGGTGAGTTCGAGTGCGGTCAGCGAATCGAGGCCGAGGTCGGAGATCTCCCGCTCGGGCTCGACGGCGTCCGCCGAGGCGTACCCCATCACGGCGGCGATCTGCTCCTGGACGAACGAGAGGAGCGCGGACGACCGTTCCGCCTCCGGCAGCGCCGCCGTCCGGTCCCGGAGCGACACCCGCGGTGCCGTCCCGGGCCGCGCCGCCCCTGCCGGTGCCAGCCCGGCCAGTACCTTGGCGAGGCCGCCGGACCGGGTGCGCAGTGCCTTGGCATCGAGCGCGACGGGCACGAGCACGGGCTCATCACAGGCGAGGGCGGCGTCGAACAGCTCGATCCCGCGCCGCACGGACAACGGTGCCAGGCCTGACCGCGCCATCCGGGCGATGTCGACGTCGGACAGGCTCGCCGCGATTCCCGCGTCGGGGTTCCACAGGCCCCAGGCCAGCGAGATGGCGGGCAGCCCGAGCGCCCTGCGCTGGTGTGCCAGCGCGTCCAGGACGCTGTTCGCCGCAGCATAGTTGGCCTGTCCCGCGCCACCGAGCACGCCGATGACCGAGGAGAAGAGGACGAACGCCGACAGCGCGTCCTGCGTCGTGAGTTCATGGAGATTGAGCGCTGCCGTGCTCTTGGCCTTCAGGACATGCTGCAGCCGCTTGGGCGTCAGCCCCGTAACAGTGCTGTCGTCGAGGACCCCCGCCATATGCACGACGGCGCTCAGCGGAGCTTCCTTCCGTAGCCGCGCCAGTGCTTCGGCCAGCGCCGGACGTTCGGCCGCGTCGCAGGCCAGGACGGACACCTGGGCGCCGAGTGCGGTCAGGTCGGCCACCAGGCTGTCGGCGCCGGGTGCCGCCGGGCCACGCCGACTCAGCAGCGCCAGCTTCCGTACGCCGTGCCGCCGCACCAGGTGGCGGGCGAGCAGACTGCCGAGCATGCCGGTTCCGCCGGTGATGAG
Organism: Streptomyces prunicolor; assembly: GCF_045162825.1. Taxonomy (NCBI): domain Bacteria; kingdom Bacillati; phylum Actinomycetota; class Actinomycetes; order Kitasatosporales; family Streptomycetaceae; genus Streptomyces; species Streptomyces prunicolor. The sequence goes on from NZ_CP108676.1 coordinate 6,083,478, forward strand.
CACGGTGCCGTCCGGTGTCCACGGTCCGTTGCCCACCGCGGCTGCCGAACGCCTGCCGCGGACCGCCGCCAGGCGGGGTTCCCGGACGGCACCGGCGCGGACGGCCGCCTGCGGCTCGCCGGAGGTGATCGCGCCGATCAGGCCGTCCACGCCACGTTCCCCCGGTTCGATGTCGACCAGGACGAATCGTCCGGGGTGTTCCGTCTGGGCACTTCGGATCAGGCCCCAGACGGCCGCGCCCGCCGGGTCGGACACCTCCTCGTCCGCGCGGGTGGCGACCGCCCCCGCAGTGACGAGCACCAGCCGGGTCACCGCCAGCCGTTCGTCGGTCAGCCACTCCTGGACCAGTCTGAGCGCCCGCTGGCTCGCCGCGCCGACCGCCTCGTCGACGGTGTCCTTCTCGCCCACGCACGTGACGACGACGGCCTCGGGCGGCGGCTGCGGGGCCCCGACCAGACTGTCGAGAGCCAGCAGGTCCGGGCAGACATGCACCGATGTCCCGGCGCTCTTGAACATTCCGGTCAGGCCGAGGTGGTCGCTGCCCAGAAGTGCCCACCGGCCGTCCGGCGCGCCGGTGACCGCCGGGTCCGCGACGAGCGGCCACTCCAGCCGGTACAGCTCCCCCTGCCGTTCCCCGAGCGCCCGGCCGAGCTGTTCGGGCGTGGTCCGCTTGAAGCGCAGGGACTCGACCGAGGCCACCGGGCGGCCCGTGCTGTCCGCGAGGGCGAGCGAGACCGACAGATCGCCGGATCCGCCGCCCTTGCGCAACGGGGTCGCACGGACCCGCAGGCGCCGCCCGCTCGGTGCGTACGTCTCGATCCCGTGCCAGGCGAAGGGCAGGGCGGGGTCCTGCTCCTGTGCCGGCGCGAGGACCGCGTGCAGCGCGGCGTCGAGGAGAACCGGGTGGAGAAGGAATCCGGGGGCCTCCTCGGCCTCGCTGCCGGGGAGTTCGACTTCGGCGAGGAGCTCGTCCCCGAGCCGCCACAGGGCCCGCAGTCCGCGGAACTCGCTGCCGTACCGCAGCCCACGTTCGGCGAACCGCTCATAGACCCCGTCGAGGTCCACCGCGTCGGCTCCGGCGGGCGGCCAGCTCTGTTCCACTGCCAGGGCAGCGGCCGGGCGCCCGGCGTCCGCTGATTCCAGCTGGCCGGTCGCGTGCCGGGTCCACTCCCCGCGGGACGCGTCCCGCGGCCGTGCGTGCACGGTCAACTCACGGCGGCCGTCCGCCTGCGCACCACCGACGCTCACCCGTACTTCGAGCGCGGTCCCCTCGTGCAGGGCCATGGGCGCCTCAAGCACCAGCTCGCCGACCCGGCCGCAGCCCGTCCGTGCGGCGGCGTGCACGGCCCACTCGGCGAACGCCGCGCCCGGGACCAGGACCGTACCGAGCACGACGTGGTCGGCCAGCCAGGGGTGGCTGTCCAGGGACAGCCTGGCGGTATACACGACGCCGTCGGTGGCGGGCAGCTCGACGGCCGCGCCGAGCAGCGGGTGGTCCGCCGCTTCGAGACCCGCGCCGACGAGGTCGGTGCCGCTGTGCGCCGGTGCGGTCAACCAGTAGGACTGCCGGTCGAAGGCATAGGTCGGCAATGTGACGGTGCGGCCCCCTGCCCGGGACAGCCCGGCCGCCCAGTCGACGTCGACCCCCTGGACGTACAGCGCGGCCAGCGCGGTGAGAAACGTCCGCTCCGCAGGCCGGTTGCGGCGGGCGGCGGCCGTCACCACGGCCGACGGGGTCGCCGTCAGGCAGCCCTTCGCCATCGACGACAGCACACCGTCGGGCCCGACTTCGAGGAACTTGGTGACTCCCGCCGCTTCCAGCGCCCTGATGCCGTCCAGGAATCGCACGGGCTGCCGCACGTGCCGGACCCAGTACTCGGCGGAGCACAGCGTCGCCTCCTCGACCGGCCGGCCGGTCAGGTTGGAGACGACGGGCAGCGTCGGCGGACGGTAGTCGAGGGTCTCGGCGATCCGGGCGAACTCGCCCAGCATCGGCTCCACCTTCGCGGAGTGGAAGGCGTGACTCACGGCCAGCCGCTTGGCCCTGCGGCCGCGCCGCTGCCACTCCGCCAGGATACGTACCGCCCAGTCCACGTCTCCCGCGACGACCGTCGCGTCCGGGCCGTTGACCGCCGCGACGTCCAGCTCGGCGCCGTGCGTCGCGATCCACTCGGTGACTTCGTGCTCGGCCGCCTCCAGCGACACCATCGCCCCGTCGTCCGGCAGTCCGCCCATCAGACGGGCGCGGCTCGCCACCAGGAGACATGCGTCCGGCAGCGACAGGACTCCGGCCACATGCGCGGCCGCGATCTCACCGACGGAATGGCCCAGCAGATGATCCGGGGTGACGCCCCAGTGTTCGAGCAGTCGGAACAGGGCCACTTCGAAGGCGAACAGGGCCGGCTGGGTCCACTCCGTACGGTTCAGGAGCGCCGTTTCCGCGTCCGCCTCGCCGGCGAACATCGCATCGCGGAGCGGGCTTCCGAGGTGGGGGTCCAGATGCGCGCAGACCTCGTCCAGGGCCCGGGCGAAAGCAGGGTGAGCCGCGTACAGGTCGCGGCCCATGCCCGGGTACTGGCTGCCCTGGCCGGTGAAGAGGAAGGCGACCCGGCCGGGCGTCGCCGCGCCCTGTGTCACGTTCCCGGCGAGGGCATCGTTCGCCAGGGCTTCCAGGCCGTCGGAGAGCTCGGTACGGTCCGACGCGATCACCACGGCCCGGTGTTCGAACGTTGAGCGGGTGGCGGCCAGGTTGTGGCCGAGGTCGTGGAGGTCGGCGTCCTTGGCCGCCGCGTGGGCGCGGAGCGCGTTCGCCTGGGCGCCCAGCGCTGCCGCGCTCGTGGCCGTCAGCGGCAGCGGGACCGGCCCGGTCGCTGACTCCGGGGCCGGAGCACCGGTCTCGGGGCCGGGGTCCGGCGCCTCCTCGATCACCACGTGGGCATTGGTGCCACTGATACCGAAGGACGACACGCCGGCCCTGCGGGGGCCGTCGGTCCGCTCCCAGGGCACCGCCTCCTGCAGCAGCCGTACGCTCCCCGCGGACCAGTCGATGTGGGAGGACGGGCGGTCGCTGTGCAACGAGCGTGGCATGACGCCGTGCGCCATCGCCATCACCATCTTGATGATGCCGCCCACCCCGCCCGCGGCCTGGGAGTGGCCGGTGTTCGACTTCAGCGAACCCAGCCACAGCGGACGGCCGTCGGGGCGGTCCTTCCCGTACGTGGCGAACAGCGCGCCCGCTTCGATGGGATCGCCCAGGACCGTGCCGGTGCCGTGGGCCTCTACGACGTCGATCTGGCCGGGGGCGAGCCGGGCCGCGGCCAGAGCGTCCAGGATGACCCGCTCCTGCGCGGGGCCGTTCGGTGCCGTCAATCCGTTACTCGCGCCGTCCTGGTTCGTTGCCGTACCCGCCACCACGGCCAGCACGCGGTGGCCGCGGCGGCGGGCCTCGGTGAGCCGTTCCAGCAGCAGGACGCCGGCGCCCTCGCCCCATCCCGTGCCGTCCGCATCGGCGGAGAACGCCTTGCACCGGCCGTCGGGCGACAGGCCGCGCTGGCGGCTGAACTCCAGGAACATGCCGGGCGTCGCCATTACGGTCACCCCGCCGGCCAGCGCCATCGAGCACTCACCGCGCCGCAGAGCCTGAACTGCCAGGTGGAGCGCGACCAGCGAGGACGAGCAGGCGGTGTCGACTGTCACCGCCGGCCCTTCCAGCCCGAAGGTGTAGGAGAGCCGGCCGGACAGCACGCTCGGGCTCGACCCCGTCAGCAGATAGCCCTCCAGATCTTCCGGTGCCTCGCCGAGCGGCGGTCCGTACCCGGAGGGCGACGCCCCGATGAAGACGCCCGTGCGCGTGCCGCGAACCGTCTCGGGCACGATGCCGGCCCGCTCGAACGCCTCCCAGCCGGTCTCCAGCAGAATGCGCTGCTGCGGGTCCATGCCCAGCGCCTCACGCGGGCTGATGCCGAAGAACGCCGAGTCGAACCGGGCGGCGTCGTACAGGAATCCGCCGAAGCGCGTGTACGTGGTCCTCCGGTGCTCCGGCGAGGGGTGGTACAGGCCCTCGAGGTCCCAGCCGCGGTCGGGCGGGAAGTCCGCGACGGCGTCCTCACCCTCCGCCACGAGGCGCCATAGATCCTCGGGGGACGCCACCCCGCCGGGATAGCGGCAGGCCATGCCGACGATGACGACCGGGTCGTCCTCGGCCTCCGCGGCAGCCGGCGTGGCGGCTTCACTGCCGGCGGACGACGACAGCAGATGCCGGATTCTGCGGGCCAGTGCGAGCGGCGTCGGGTAGTCGTAGACCGTACTGACGGGCAGCTTCAGGCCGGTGCTCTCGACAAGCCGCTGGCACAGCCGGACGGAGCTGAGGGAGTCGAATCCAAGGTCGCGGAAGGCCAGCCGGCCGTCTATCGCCTCGGCGCTGTCGTGTCCGAGCAGCAGTGCGGCGTGCCGGCGGACGAGGCCCAGTGCCTCCTGCTCGCCGATCGGCCCCGGATGCGGCCGCTCGGCGGCCTGCCGCTCCTCCTCCGGTGCTGCTTCGGCGGGTACGCCGGGGGGAGCAGCGGGGGCAGGTGTGGTGGGGACCGGTGTCCGGGGGGCTGCCAGCCAGTGCCTGCGGCGCTGGAAGGGGTAGCCGGGCAGCTTGACCCGGCGGGCGCCGGTCCCGGCGTACCCCTGTGCCCAGTCGACCGGGACGCCGTGAACATAGGCCTCGGCGGCGGACCGCAGGAAGCGCCCGACGCCACCCTCGTCCCGCTGCAGGGTGCCGACGGCGGCGGCTTCGACGGGCTCGTCGGGGGACGCCTGCGCCGCGTCCTCGATGGTGTCCAGCATCCCGGCTACCAACACCGGATGCGGGCTCACCTCGATGAAGACGTTGTGTCCCGTGTCCAGCAGCGCCCTGGTCGCGCGCTCGAACTGCACGGCCTCGCGCAGGTTCCTGAACCAGTACCCGGCGTCCAGGCGGAGCGTGTCCAGGGGCCCGCCGTCGGTGCTGGAGTAGAAGGGGACGTCCGAACGGCGGGGAGAGATGTCTTTCAGCGCGTCGAGCACCTCGTCTCGGATGGCCTCGACCTGAGGCGAGTGCGAGGCGTAGTCGATCAGGATCAGGCGGCTGCGCACCCCGTCCCGCTCGCAGGCCGCGGCCAGTGCGGCCAGCGCTTCGGGAGATCCACCGACGGCTGTCGACCGGGGGCTGTTGACCACCGCCACGGACAGTTCGTCCGGGGAGCGTTCCAGATAGGCCATGACGCGGTCGGCCGGCAGGGCGATGGACAGCAGCCCGCCGGCCCCGGCGATCCTGGCGATGGCCCGGCTGCGCAGGGCGACCGCGCGGGTGGCTTCCTCCAGGGTCAGGGCACCGCAGAAGTAAGCGGCGGCCAGCTCACCCTGGGAGTGGCCCACAACGGCGTCGGGTTCGACGCCGTGCGCGCGCCACACGGCGGCCAGCGAGACCATGACCGAGAACAGCAGAGGCTGGACGACCTCCACCTCGTCCAGGCCCGGTGCTCCGGGCGCGCCGCGCAGTACGTCGGCCGGGGACCAGTCGACGTACGGGGCCAGCGCCCGTCCACACGCCTCCAGTTCCTCCCGGAAGGCCTGGGAGCTCTCCAGCAGCCCGAGGGCCATGCCGGCCCACTGCGATCCCTGGCCGGGGAAGACGAACACGACCTTGGCCGGGCGCCGCGCGGCGCCGCGCGCCGTGGTGGCGCCCGCCTCACCCGCCGCAAGCGCGTCGAGCGCCGCGCCGAACTCGGTACGGTCGCCGGCTACGACCACTGCCCGGAGGTCCATCGCCGAGCGCGTCGTGGCCAGCGAGAGGCCCACGTCCTCGGGCCGGAGGTCCGGGAAGCGGGCCAGATGCTCGGAGAGGTCACGTGCCTTGGCCTCGAGCGCCGGCCGGCTGGTGGCGCTGAGCGGCCAGGCCATGGCCTCCGGTGCCGTCCGACGCGCGTCCTGCCCGGCGGCCTCGGGGGCCGGGCCGAGGACGACGTGGCAGTTGGTCCCGCCGATGCCGAAGGAGCTGACGCCGGCCAGCAGCCGCTGGTCGGGACGCGGCCAGGGTCCGCTGCCGCGCTGGACCTTGAGGTCCGCCTCGCCATGGAGCGGGCGGGGCCCGGGCGACGCGTAGTTCAGGCTCCCGGGTATCTCGCCGTTCTTGATGCTCAGGGCGGCCTTCAGTAGTCCGACGGCGCCGGCAGCGCCTTCCAGGTGCCCCACGTTGGTCTTCGCCGACCCCACGAGCAGGGGGGAACCGGGCTCCCGTGATCCGGCGAACACCGAGGCGAGAGAGGACGCCTCCAGCTCGTCACCGCGTGCCGTGCCGGTGCCGTGCAGCTCGACGTACTGGATGTCGCCGGGCTGGACCTGCGCGCGGCGCTGAGCCGCTCTGATGACCGCGCTCTGGGCCGCCGGGTCGGGCACGCCAACGGCCTCGCCCCGGCCGCCGTTGTTGACCGCGCTGCCGAGGATCAGACAAATGATGTCGTGGCCGTCGGCGACCGCCCGGGACAGCGTCTTCAGGACGAACACCGCGCCGCCCTCTCCGCGGACGAACCCGTTGGCCCGGGAGTCGAACGCGTAGCACCGGCCGTCGGGTGAGAGCACCCCGAACCGGTCGGCGCGCAGCGCCGATTCCTGGACGAGGTTGAGATGCACCCCGCCCGCGAGCGCGAGTTCGGACTCGCCGGAGCGCAGGCTCTCGCAGGCCATGTGGACGGCGACCAGCGAGGAGGACTGCCCGGAGTCGAGGGTGAGGCTGGGGCCCGCCAGCCCGAACAGGTGCGAGACCCGGTTCGCGATCATGCCGCGTTGCATCCCGGTGAAGGAGTGCTGCGTGATGCTGCCCGCTCCGTACTGGTTCAGCAGCGCGTCGTAGTCACCGGCGATGGCGCCGAAGAAGACACCGGCAGGGCTGCCCTGGACGTCCTGCCCGGGTATGCCGGCGTCCTCGACGGCCTCCCAGCTCAGCTCCAGCATCAGCCGCTGCTGCGGGTCCATCGACGCGGCCTCCCGCGGCGAGATGCCGAAGAAGCCCGCGTCGAACTCGCCGATGCCGTCCGCGAATCCACCCCGACCGGTGTTGCCGGGCTGCGGCGCGGACGGCCCGCCCGTCGTCCACCGGTCGGAGGGCACCTCGGTGATGCCGTCCCGTCCCTCGCGGAGCAGGTCCCAGAAGCTCGTCAGCCCTGCTGCCCCGGGCAGCCGACAGGCCATGCCGACGACGGCGATCGGTTCGCTCCAGGGGCTCAGCACAGTGCTGGTCATCGCTCTCACCTAGGTTCGTGATTACTGGTTGCTGACGAGTCCGGGCGCTACTCGGCAGGTGTCACTTCATCGCCCACGGCGAACGCCAGCACCTTGGTGATCACCGTGCTGTCGCCCAGGATCCGTCGGTGTCCGAGCCCCTCCGTCAGCAGGAACTCGGCCCGGTCGCCGTACGCGGCGACGATGTGGTGGCCCTGCTCCACGCCGACCTCGCGGTCGTTCTGGTCGTGCACCACGAGAACCGGCTGCTCGATCTCCTCCGGGCGGTCCACGGGCGAGAAGGCGTTCCACAGGTCCGGCTCGGACACGAAGAGCAGCTCGGTGCGGCGCCGCAGTTCCCGCGCGTACACCGGCCGCAGGCCCAGCTGATTGCAGAACGTGCCCGGCAGGGAAGCGAATTCGCCCACGGAGGCGATGGACACCAGTCGGTCGGCCTTGATGCCGCGCCGCAGCGCGAGGTACCCCGTGGTGCCGCCGAACGAGTGCCCGATGACCGCGCGGAAGGGCCCATGGCGGTCCTGCAACTGCCGCAGCACGGCCAAGTGGTCCAGGATCGTGACGCCCTTGCCTCCGGAGTCGCCGTGGCCGAAGGCGTCGTATGCCAGTGCGGTGACGCCGAGCTGCTGGAGCCCGTGGACGAACCCGGCGAAGTTGGCTGCCCGGCCGCCGAAGCCGTGGATGAACAGCACCGGGTTGCCGCCCTCGCCCCAGCGGTAGGTCACCATGTCCTTGCCGTTCACGGTGATCTTCTCCACCACGGCCTGGTCGTGGACCGGCTGCTGGGCGCCGCGCACTTTGTCGCGCGCGACCGGCTCGCAGAACAGCCGCCACACGTAACCGCCAAGCAGCCGGGGGGAGACGTACGAGGCGGCGTTCAGCACCCTGCGGACGGCAGTGAAGGACGAACTCATCAAATCACCTGGAATTCCTGCCGGCGGCCAGCGGGCGGCCGGCGTCGAGAGGGGCAGCCGGACCCGGGGGCGGGAGCGGCCGGACCACGTACCGGCGGGTGTTCGTGAACCCCTGCGCTCCACGAACACCCGCTGGTTCACGCCTAGTTGACCTTACGTTGCTGCCCCTGCCAGAACCTGTCGCGCAACTCTCGGCGGAGGATCTTGCCGCTGGGGTTCCTGGGCAGCGTGCCGATGAACTCGTACCCGGTCGGGATCTTGAAGTCCGCGATCCTCCCCTTCAGCGACATCATCAGTTCGCGCGGCGTCGCGGTCATCCCGGGACGCAGGACCACGAACGCCCGGACCGCCTCCCCCCATCGCTCGTCGGGCACGCCGACCACCGCGGCCTCCAACACCGCCTCGTTCTTGGTCAGCGCGTTCTCGATCTCCGCCGGATAGACGTTCTCCCCTGCGACGATGATGGTGTCCTTGATCCGGTCACAGACGAACAGATACCCATCTTCGTCGAGATAGCCGGCATCACCCGTGATGATCCAGCCATCCGTCAGGGTGCTCGCGGTGGCCTCGGGCAGCCCCCAGTACTCGATCATGTGCGCGGGCGTGCGGAGGCACACCTCGCCCACGGAACGTCCGGCGAGGCGGGTGCCGTCGCGGTCCACGATCTTGATCTCGAAGCCGGGGTACGCCCGGCCCGCCGCCTGCATCCGCGGGCCGCCGACCACGTGCTCGTGGGGCGGCAGGCACACCGCTGTGTTGCCCGTCTCGGTGAGCCCGTAGATCTGCGCGAAGTCGCAGCCGATCCGTTCGACGGCCTGTTCCAGGAGCGGTTCGGAGATCGGGGAACCGCCGTACACCACCTTGCGCAGCGACGCGAAGTCCTCGTTGCTCGCCTCCGGTTCGCTGAGCATCATCTGCAACATCGAGGGCACCACGCACGCCGTGGTGACGCCGAGCTCACGGATCCGCCGTACCGCTTCACCGCTGATGAACATCCGCATGGCGACGTTGGTGATGCCGGCGTGGAAACCCTGAGTGGCCCACCACAGCCCACCGACATGGAAGCCGGGGATGCCGATGAGGCTCACGTCGCCTTCCTGCCAGTCGATCCAGGACAGCCCCTCGGACGCCAGCGCGTCCCGGACCCTGAAGAAGCTGCGGTGGGCGAGTACGACTCCCTTGGGCAGCCCGGTCGTTCCGCTGGTGTACAGCTGCGCGACCGGGTCGTCCTCGTGCACGGACCGTGCCAGGTCCGTGTCCGGGTGGTCGGCGGCCCAGCCGAGGATGCCCGCGCCCGTGCCGCCCTCCTGGTCGATGACGACGATCTGGACCCGGTGGGCAAGTGCTGCGGTCACCTTTTCGGCGAGCGCGCGGAACTCCTCCTCCACGAAAAGGAATTCCGTCCGGGAGTCCCGCAGGATGTGGTCCACCTCGCCGACGGTCAGCCGCCAGTTGATGGGCACCAGGACCGTTCCCGTCTTGGCGCAGGCGAAGAGCACCTCGTAGTAGTGCTCCGACTCCTTGCCGAGATAGCCGATCCTGGCCTGATCCGACACACCGGCCGCACCCAGCGCGTGCGCCATGCGGTTGCTGCGCCGATGCAACTCGCCGTACGTGACGGTTCGCCGCTCACACAGCACGGCCGCGTGATCCGGGCGGCGCCGGGCGTGGAATGCCACGCTCGCGTCGAGCGTCCGCAGGTTCGGAAAGTACATCGTTGCTCCTCGGTTCCTCGTTCCCGGGCTTCGCCGCACTGCCGTGTCAGCTCCAGATGTTGTCGTCGGGCCAGTGGCGGCGTCCCTGGCCCGACGTGCTGTGGGGCGCGGGCCGGGGCTCCGGGTCCGTACCCCCTTCCATCAGGACATGCGCGTTGGTGCCGGTGAAGCCGAACGAACTCACCGCCGCCATCGGGGATTCGGCCTCGGGCCACGGCACGGCCGTGCGGGGCAGCCGGAGGCCGGTATGGGCCCAAGGCACTGCGGGGTCAGGGATGTCGATCCCCGGCTGTGGCGGGATGACACGGTTGTTGAGGGCGAGCGCGGTCTTGATCAGCCCGGCGGCCCCGGAGGCCGTCTCCAGGTAACCGAGGTTGGCCTTGGCCGAGCCCAGGTACAGCGGCGGCGCGTCGTTCGTGGCCCGCCGGTACGTCTCGGCGATCGCCTCCGCCTCGATGACCCCGCCCAGCTTGGAGCCGTTGGCCTGGGCCTCGATGTACTGCACCTGAAGCGGGTCGACGACGGCGTCCCGCAGCGCCTGCGTCATCACCCGGCGCTGCGCCACGGACGAGACGGCCGCCATCGTGGGCCGGTCGCCGTGCTGGTAGATGCTGCTGCCCTTGATCAGTGCGTACGGCCGGTCGCCGGCGGCCTGCGCGTCGCGCTCGCGTCTGAGTACGAGCACCCCGCAGCCCTCCCCCCGGACGTGACCGTCCGCCGCGCTGTCGAAGGGGCGGCTGCGTCCGGTGGGCGAGAGCATTCCCGCCTGCTCGAAGACCCCCGCCGTGAAGGGAGCGAGCGTCAGGTGGCAGGCGCCGACGATCGCCACGTCGCACTCGCCGCGGCGCAGCGCCGACGAGGCCAGATGGGTCGCTGTCAGGGCGGAGGAGCACGCGGTGTCCACGGTCAGCACAGGGCCGTTCAGGCCGAGGCCGACGGCGACCCGGGCGGCCGTCGCGCTGAGCGCTCCGCCGGTGCCCATATACGGGGAGAGCCCCTCGACACCCAGCCCATTGCGGAGCGCGGCGAAGTTGTACTCCACCGTGCTCACCGCGGCGAAAACGCCCACCCGGGCCGCTGGGCGGTCGAACGGCGCCGCGTCCTCCAACGCCTCGGCGGCACACGTCAGCAGCAGCCGCTGCTGTGGGTCCATGTACCGCGCCTCCTCGTCCGGGATGCCGAAGCGCTCGGCGTCGAAGAGGTCGACGGCGTCCAGGTAGGCGCCCTGGGCGAGCAGGTCCGCCAGCGGCGCCAGGTCCGGCGCCGACACGTTCCACCGGGGACGCCCGGTGGAGTCCTTGGGGATCCCGCCCCGTTCGGCGAGGACGCTGCGGCCCGTGCGCAGCGCGTCCCAGTACTGCTGGGGGCCGTCGATGCCGCCGGGGAACCGGCACGCCATGCCGACGACGGCGATCCGCTCGGTCTCCTGCCGGCGCTGTCGCGCCAGCAGCAGCACCAGTTGGGACTTGGAGAGCCCCTGCAACGACTCGATGTACTCCTTCACCGGGTCACAGCTCCATCATCGCGGCGAGCTCGGCGTCGGCCTCGGTGTCGGAGAGCGCCGCCACGTCGTCCGCGGACTGCTCGTCCTCGGCCGCCGCCTGCGGTACGAGCTGCTGCTCCAGGTACTCGGTGAGCAGCCCGATCGACGGGTAGTCGAAGACGATCGCGGAGGACAACGGCACCTGGAGGGCCACTTCGAGGCTGTTCTTCAGTTCCACCGCGCTGAGCGAGTCCAGGCCCAGTTCGAGGAACTTCGCGCTGACGCCAACGTCGTCGGGTCCCTCGAAGTGGAGCAGTCCCGCGATCCGGGTACGGATCAACCCGTTGACGGAGGAGAGGCGTTCGGACTTCGGCAGAGCGCGCAGCGCGTCCAGGTCGACGGTGCGGACACCGGCGCCGCCGGCTCCCGCCACCTCACGGTAGAAGGCGTTGGCTGCCAGCCGGCCCGAGACGAAGCGGTCCCAGTCGAACTCGCCGATCATCAGGTGCGCGGCGGGCTTCCCGAGCGCCTTGAACATCGAGCGGGTGCCGTCGGCGGGCTTGAGGAACTTCATCCCCTGGGACTCGATGCCGCGGGCCTGCTGCTCGCTCAGCTCCGCGGCCATGCCCACCTCGGCCCAGGGGCCCCAGCTGATGCTCAGGCCCGGCAGGTCCTGCGCTCCGCGCCACTGCATGAGTGTGTCGATGAACGCGTTGCCCGCCGCGTAGTTGCCCTGCGCGACCGACCCGACCACCGAGGCGATCGAGGAGAAGCCGACGAAGAACGGCGCGTCCGGGAGGTCGCGCAGCGCCTCGTGCAGGTGCCAGGTCCCGTACACCTTGGGCTGGAAGACCTTGTCGATGCTTTCCCAGGTGAGGGAGGAGAGCGGCATATCCGCGAGGACGCCGGCCGTGTGCAGGACGCCGCCCAGCGGGTGCGGTCCGGCCGCCACGAAGTCGACGAGCCGCTGGACGTCGTCGGCCGAGGCCACGTCGCACTGCAGCGTGCTGGCCCGTACCCCCTCGCCCAGCTCGGCGGCGAGCGCCGCGACATCCGCCTCCGGGACGGCCCGCCGGCTGACCAGGATGAGGTCCCGGGCGCCGAGGTCGACGAGCTTCTGCGCCATCACCAGCCCGAGGGCGCCCATGCCGCCGGTGATCACGTACGAGCGGTCGGCCGTGATGGTGACCGGACGCTCACGGAAGCCGTCCTCCCGCTCGAAGCTGATCACCAGCTTGCCGATGTTGGCTCCGCGGCTGAGGACCGTGAATGCCTCCTCGATCTCGTCCAGGGTGTAGACGGTCGTCGGGAGCGGCTGCACCGCACCCTCGGAGAGCAGCCCCGCCACCGTCTGGAGGATGTTCTTGTTGACCTTCTGCAGCTCCTCCGCCGCGAACTCGCTGAGGTCGAAGTTGTCGTACTTCACGTCCGGCCGCGCCGCACGTGCCTGCTCGGCCGACCAGATGCCGATCTTGCCGAGCTCCACGAACCGGCCGCCCTCTCCGAGCGCCTTCATGCCGGCCGTGATGTAGTCCTTGTTCAGGCTGTTCAGGACGATGTCGACGCCCCTGCCGCCGGTGACCTCCAGTACCTGGTCGGCGAACTCCAGGGTGCGCGAGTCGAAGACGTGCTCGATGCCCTGGGCGCGCAGCAGCTCCTGCTTGCGGGTGCTGGCGGTGGCGAAGATCTCGGCGCCCGCGAGCTTGGCCAGCTGCACCGCGGCTTGGCCCACGCCGCCGGCCGCCGCGTGGATGAGGATCTTGTCACCCCGCTTGATGCCGGCCAGGTCGTGCAACGCGTGGTAGGCGGTGACATAGGCGGTGGCCAGTCCGGCTGCCTCGGCGAACCCGATGTTGGCGGGCTTGCGCACCGCCATCGCTGACGGCACGGTGACGCGCCGCTTCATGCAGCCGAGGTGGCTGAGCACCACCTCTTCGCCGGGCCGGAACTCGGCGTCGGGGCCGGCCGCGACCACCGTGCCGGCCCCCTCGAAGCCGAGGTCGAGCGGCTGGTACTCGATGCCGCTGTCCTGCGCGTGGGCCTTGAGCAGCCCCAGCACGTTGAGGACGTCCTTGAAGTTCAGGCCCGCCGCGTGCACCTGGACCTGGATCTGGTCGCCCTCGGGTGCCAAGTCCTCGACGGGCACGGGCCGGACGTTGGAGAACTCCCCGAACTCGGTGATGGCGAGCTCGAAGTTGGCGTCGCTCGTACCGGCCGGGTCGGCGCGGTGGATCCGGCGCACATGCCGGTTGCCGTCCCGGAAGGCGACCTGGTACTCGTCCGGCTCGGCGCTCAGCAGCTCGTCGGCCAGGGCCTGGCTGTCGCCGCCGACGGGGAGGTCGATCAGCGTGGCCTGGAAGGTGGGGTACTCGTTCCACAGTGTGAGGCCAAGGCCCCACAGGGTCGCGGCGGGCGAGACCTCCGAGGCGCGGCCCGGCCGGCCGGCGAAGTCACCGGGCAGCCGCTGGGCCCCCTCGGTGACCAGCCACAGCCGCTGGTCGCGCCCGAACGCGGCCTTCTCGAACGCCGCCAGGAGGTCGAGCAGTTCGCGGTAGTTGGCCTCGCACTCCGCCCGCAGGCGCTCGGCGGTGACCGGGCCCGGGACGCTCTTCCAGAACCAGCAGACGTCGGTGGGCCGCTCGTCCAGCAGCCCGGCGGCTCCGTTCGCGTCCGGCGCGAACGTCAGCGAGGCGCCGTTGGTGGCGAGGCGCTCGCGTACGGACTCGAAGTCCGCCGCGCCCCGGTTGACCACCAGGATGCGCCGCTCACGTTCGCCGCCGCCTTGGCGTACCAGGGAACGCTTCACCCAGCGCGGCTCGTGGAACAGCTGCCGGCGCGGGGTGGCGCCCGCGGCAGCGGTGACCTTCTTCAGCCGGAAGCCGTGCACGACGAACACCGGTCGGCCGTGCTCCGTCAGGAGCATGTCCGCGGTCATCTCGCCGTCGGCGTTTTCCTCGCTGGTGAGCCGCACGTAACTGCGCAGCTCGTCGCTCTTGGGCTTCTTCAGCAACTGAAAGCGGCCGAAGCCGACCGGGAGGTAGGTGTTTCCGTTGTCCAGCACCCCGGCCAGCGACTGGGTGACGTTGTCGAGTACGACCGGCGGCAGGTGCTCCAGCGCGTAGGCCGCCCGGCCGCGCAGCCGGGCGACTGAGACGCTGTCGCCCTGGCGTGCGATGTGCTCGATGCGCTGGAACTCCGGGCCGTATTCGAGCCCGAGGTCGGCGAACTCCGCGTACAGGTCGTCAGGGCGGCGGGGCAGCGGTGGAGGGCCCTCGGCCGCCGCTTTGGTCTCCAGCTCCGCCGCGACCTCCCGCAGCTCTGGAAGCAGTGTGTACTCCGTGCCGATCCGGGCGGTGACGTGGCAGCGCTCGATGGCGTTGTCGGCTCCCGGTGTCCGGCTGAGGATCTTGACCTCCGCGCTGCCGCCGGGGAGCATCTGCAGCCGCGTACCGATCTCGGTGCGCTGCTCGTCCGAGAGGATCAGCGGCTCGTGGATCGCCACGTCCTCCAGGACGCGGCCGCTCTCGCCGTACACCGCCTCCTGCAGGGCGAGCAGGATCTCGATGTAGCCGGCGCCGGGGAACACCGTCTGTCCCATGATGACGTGGTCGACCAGGTAGGACGGCTGGTCGGGACCGATCTCGGCGGCGAACTCGCGTGCGCCGTCCTGGAGCTGCGCGGCGGTGCTCACCTCGGCGCCGAGCAGCGGGTGGTGCGCCCGCGAGGCGTCGACCACACGCTCCTTGGAGTGCCGGTCGCCGGTGATGGGCAGCCAGTACCGCTTGGTGTCGAAGGCATACGTCGGCAACGCGGTCCGCCGCCCACCGCGCCCCTGGTGGTAGCCCTCCCAGTCGATCCGCAGGCCGGCGGCGTAGCACTCGGCCACCGAGGCCCGGATGACCGAGGAGTCCGTGTCACCCTTCGCCGAACTCCGGAGCCAGACGTGCTCCTTGGCGTCCAGGATCCGCTTGCCCAGTCCCAGCAGGGTTCCCGAGGGGCCCACTTCGATGAGGACGTGGCGGCCGCGGGTGCCGATGGCGGCCATGCCGACCTGGAAGTTGACGGGTTCCGCGATGTGCCGCACCCAGTACTCGGGGGTGGACATCTCGGCGACGTCGGCGACCCGGCCGGAGATGTTGGAGATCAGGGTGAATTCGGGCTCGCGGAAGGTGATGTCCTGGATCTCCTCGCGGAAGGCGTCGAAGACCTCTGCCATCAGCGGAGAGTGGAAGGCGTGCGAGACCGCGAGCTGCCTGGTGCGCAGACCGCGCTCCTCCAGCCGGCCGGTGATGGCCGCGACGGAGGCCTCACCGCCGGATATGACGCAGTGACCGGGGGCGTTGAAGGCACCGAAGGCGACGTCCTCGTACGCTTCGAGAAGAGGGGCGACCTCGTTCCCCGCGGCTTCCACGGCGACCATCGCGCCGGGTGCGGTGACGGACTGCATCAGCCGGGCCCTGGCCGCGACCAGCCGGACCGCGTCTTCCAGCGAGAAGAGTCCGGCCACGGTCGCCGCGACCACCTCGCCGATGCTGTGGCCGATCAGGACGCTCGGCTGGACGCCCCAACTCAGCCACAACTGTGCGGTGGCGTACTCCAAGGAGAACAGCGCGGGCTGGGTGTAGCAGGTCTGGTCGATCGCCTCCGGGTCCGCGGCGTCACCGAGGACGAGTGCCTTGACGGACCGGCCGACACGCGTTTCGAAGAGCCGGTCACAGGCGTCCAGGTGCTCCCGGAACACCGGGTAGGCGTCGTAGAGCGACTTGCCCATGCCCGAGTACTGAGAGCCCTGGCCGGTGAAGAGGAAGGCGGTCCTGCTCAGGCCGGGGCCGGCGGTGGGGGTACGAGCGAGCAGCGCGGACAGTTCCTCGGTGTCACTCACCACGCCCACCAGCCTGCTGCCGAAGTGGGCCCGGGCGACGTTGCTGGTGTAGCAGACGTCGGCCAGGCTCAGGTCCGGGTGCTCGGCGAGGTGCGCACGGTGGCGCTCCATCTGGAGCGCCAGGGCCTTGTCGTTCTTCGCCGAGAGGGTGAAGACGTGCCCCCCGTCGGTCACTGACGGTTCGGCGGTGGCGAAGGCGGGGGCCTGTTCCAGTACGGCGCAGGCGATGGTGCCCGCGAAGCCGAAGGAGTTGACGATGGCGCGGCGGGTGTCCGCCTTCCAGGGCCGTCCGTCGACCGGCACCTCGACGGAGTAGTCGTCCCACGGGATGTGCTCCGAGGGGGTTGTCATGTTCAGGTGCGGGTAGATCGTCCCGCTGTGCAGTTGCAGCGCCGCCTTGATCACACCGCCGACGCCGGCCGCCGCTTCCATGTGGCCGACGTTGGTCTTCAGCGAGCCGACGACGATCGGCGCCGCCTTCGAGTGCGACTTGGCGAAGACGGACTGGATGGCTCCGATCTCGATGGGGTCGCCCAGCGAGGTGCCGGTGCCGTGCGCCTCGACGTACTGGATGTCCGCGGGGTCCAGCACCGCGTTGTCGAGCGCGGCGCGAATGACCATTTCCTGGGCGGAGCCGTTGGGCACGGTCAGGCCGCCGCTCTCGCCGTCCTGGCGCACGGCCGAACCGCGTACCAGCGCCAGCACGCGGTCCCCGTCGCGCTTGGCGTCCGTGAGCCGCTTGAGCACGAGCATGCCGCAGCCCTCGCTGCGGCTGTATCCGTCGGCGGAGGAGTCGAAGGTCTTGCACTCGCCGTCGACGGCGAGCATGTTCGCCTGCGAGAAGACGATGTGGTTGCGCGGGTGGTGGATCACGTTGACCCCGCCGGCCAGCGCGATGTCGCACTCGCCGCGGCGCAGGCCCTCGGCGGCCAGGTGCAGGGTCACCAGAGAGGCGGAGCAAGCGGTGTCCACGGCCATGCTCGGTCCGCGCCAGCCGAGAAAGTACGAGATCCGGCCGGGCACCGCTGAGTGCGCCGTCCCGGTACCTATGTTGGCGTCCAGCTCCTCGTACGCGAGGGCGTCCGCCTCGATGGTGTAGTCGACGGTGGAGACGCCGACATAGACACCGCCCTTGCCGTTCCGCAGGCTGTTTGGGTCGATTCCCGCTTCTTCCAGGGCTTCCCACGCGGTCTCCAGCGCGAGCCGCTGCTGCGGATCGATGTACTGCGCTTCCTTCGGAGAGATGTTGAAGAACTGCGGGTCGAACTGGTCCACCCGGTCCAGGAATCCGCCGGCGAACGTGCGGATCTTCCCCTTCACATCCTGGCCGCCCGAGGAGAAACCCTCGACGTCCCAGCGGTCCACGGGAATCGGCCCCGTACCCGACCGGCCCTGCTCAAGGAATTCGGCGAAGCCCGGAAGCGTGGAGTTCCCACCGGGGAAACGCATCCCGACGCCCACGATCGCAATGGGCTCGTGCTTTTCGAGCAGCAATTCCCTGAGCACTTGCTGCTGCTCCTGAAGCGCTTGGAGAGCAGCGTCCAGTTCTTCCTGCGCAGCTGGGCGCCGGTTGGACATGGTGTTTCCTCCGCTCCAGAGGCAGCGCTGCGCCCCCCGGAATAGTTCGTTGGTCGGGCCAGGCGTGCTTTCACTCTTTGTAGAGGTCGTTCAGCAGGTCGGTGACCAGTGCCTTGCGGCCGGGTGACACGGTGCTGGCCGCTCTCCCTTCCGATGCCGTTGACTCCCCGGTCAGCTTCGGGAGGATCTCGTTCTGCAGGTAATCCACGAGGCGGTCCAGTGTCGGTGCCGCGAAGAGCACGGCCGTGTCGATGGCGCAGCCGAGCTGTGCCTCCAGGCGCTGCTTGATCTCGGTGACACGAAGTGAGGTCAGGCCCAGGTCGAAGTAGTTCTGGTCCAGCGGAAGGTCTTCGCCCTCGGACATGAGCAGCGCGGTCCGGAACTCGGTGAGCGCCAGCTCCTCGACCTGGGAACGCCGCTCCGGCCGGGGAAGGCTGCGCAGCTGCTCAACCAGTGGCGTGGTCTTCTTCATGAATGCCTCAGGATTGATTCTGAATGCTCATTGGGTTGGTGATGGCTATGCGGACTTCGCCATGGCAGTTGCCGCCGTTCTCGTCCCAGTAACGGCAGGAGGTCTGCGCGATCAGCAGCGCCTCGTGGAGGTCGTCCCCTTCCCATTCGGTGAGGGCGAGGATCTCGAACTCGCCGGAGAACTTCCCGCCTCGCATCGCACGCCGGAAGGAGCTGCGGAAATCCGTGATGAGGAAGTCGGCAAGCTGACGCGACCAGTAATCTGCCATGCTCCAGGAAGAGAGCGGCTCCAGGAGCCGCTCCTTCACCACCTTGGCGATCACGTAATACATCATCTGGTTGTAGCAGATGTTGAATTCGACCGAGTTGAAGTGCCCGGTGTCATCGATGTAGCACGACTCCGGGATCTCGAAATGACAGGATGCCGACACCCGTCCCGCCTCTCCGGGGCGGTCGGCCAGCTTCACCACCGCGGACTTGAGGTATTGGCAGTTGAGCCGGTATGGCTTCAGTACCTGCTCAAGCAGTACCTCGTCGGTGGCGAATTCGGTTGCCCGCTCCAATGGCTGGGACCGGGTCAGCATCTTATTACCCCCAGGATGAGCTCAGTACATGACAGGAAGCTTTTCGAGGGACCGTATGGAATACCCGGGCCGTAGCCTGAGTTCTTCCGCCGGTACTGTCAGTCGAAGGTTCGGGAGGCGATGCAACACGGCCTCCAGCACCGCCGTGATCTCCATGCGGGCGAGTTCGGCGCCGGCGCAGAAGTGCGGTCCTTGCCCGAGGGAGACGTGGCGGTTGGGCGACCGCTCCGGACGGAAGACCTCGGCGAACTCGAACTTCTCCGGATCGCGGTTGGCCGCACTGAGCGACAGGAAAACGGCAGCTCCGGCCGGAATGGTCTCGCCGCACACCTCGATGTCCTCGGCGGCGAACCTCCGGGCAGCGGTGTGGCTGGCGCCGTGCAGCCGCAGGAACTCCTCAACGGCTGACGGCATCAGTTCCGGCCGCTCGCGCAGCAGCCGTGCTAGATCCGGTTCCTCCAGCAGCCGCAGGACGGCCGAGCCGATGACGCCGGCGGTGGGATCGTAGCCGCCCAGCAGGACCATGAAGCCCAGGCCCAGCAGTTCATCGGTCTCCAGTGGCTCCTCCTGCCCCTGGAGTCCCCGGATCCAGTCGTTCCAGATGTCGTCGCTCGGTTCCTTCCGCTTCAACTCGACCAGCCGGGAGAGGCAGTTCAGCATGCTGATGCCGCCCTTGCGCAGCTCCTCCTGGTCCAGGCCCACGAGCGCGTCGGCCCAGCGCCGGAAGTCCGCCTGCTCCTCCGCCGAGACGTCCAGCATCTCGGCGATGATCGTGATGGGCAGCGGCATGGCGAGACTGGCCATCAGGTCCGTCTCGCCGCTGTGACCGAGCGCGGTGATGAGCTCGTCGGTCACCGCCTCGATTCGGGGCCGCAGGGGCCGCACCCGCTTCGGCGCGAACGCCAGGTTCATGTACCGGCGCAGCCGCGTGTGCACGGGCGGGTCCTCGCGGACCAGCGACCTGGAGAACTCGACGGGCAGCGGGAAGCGGTAGAAATCGCCCTTGGCGTGCCGCACCTGGCGTACCAGCCGGTGGTCGCCCAGCAACTGGTGCACATCGGAGTAACGGGTGACCAGCCAGGCGTCGTAGCCCTCAGGCGTCTTGATCCGGTGGATCGGCCCCTCGGTGTGCAGACGACGGTAGGTGGCGTACGGGTCCGCGAAGTAGGCGGCGTCGAAGGGGGTCTTCACCCCGCTGTGCGGACAGCGGGGTGTCCCCGGAGCATCCGGCGTCGTCGTCATGTTTCAGAACCTCACCGGCAGCTCGTGCGGGACCCGGATCAGGTACGACGGGCGCCAGACGATCTCTTCCGGGGGCACGGCCAGTTGCATCTTCGGAAAACGACGGACCAGTTCACCCAGAGCGATGCGCAGCTCGTGCCGGGCGAGCTCCTTGCCCGGGCAGTGGTGCGGGCCCCGGCCGAAACCGAGCTGTATGTTCTCCTCGCGCTCGAAGTCCAGCTTGTCGGGCTCGGCGAAGCGCATCGGGCAGCGGTTGGCCGCGCTGAGCGAGATCAGCACGCAGTCGCCGGAGGCGATGGTCTCGTCACCGACCACCACGTCCTCGGCCGCGAACCGCCGGATGCCGCTGTGGGTCGAGCCGTCCCAGCGCATCAGCTCCTCGACCGCGAACGGGATGATCTCCGGATTGGTTCGCATCTGCTCGGCCTTCTCCGGGTGCTTGAGCAGTGCGATCACGGAGGCACCGATTTGGCCGACCGTCGTGTCGTAGCCGCCGAGCAGCAGGAAGAACGTCATGCCGATCATTTCCTGATCGGTCAGCGGCTGGCCCTCGTTGTCCTTGGCCGAGACCCAGTACGAGATCAGGTCGTCGGCCGGCTCGCGGCGCTTGAGGTCAATGAGCCCCTGCACATAGACAAGCAACTGCTCGGCGGCGTGGCGGGCTCGCCCGGGCGCGCCCCCGAGGAGCTCGTCGCTCCAGTAGCGGAAGTCGCCCCGCTGGTCGTCGGGCACACCCAGGATGCCTGTGGTCATCGCGATCGGGAGCGGCGCGGCCAGGCCGTCCATGATGTCGCCGCCTCCGTCGGCCTCCATGGCGTCGAGCAGTTCTCCGGTGATCTTCTCGATCCGGGGCACCATGGCCGCGACCCGCTTCGGGGTGAAGGCGAAGTTCATGAAGCGGCGGAGGCGGGTGTGGAGCTGGCCGTCCTCCATGTGCAGGTTCCCGGAGCGGACGATCTCGGGAAGGATCTCGCTCTGGTAGTCGGGGCCGGCATGCTGGCGGTTGCGAACGAAGCGGCGGTCCTTGAGCGCCTCGCTGGCTTCCTCGTAGCCGGTGATGAGCCAGACGTCGTTGCCGTCCGACAGGGATACGCGGTGCAGGGGCGCGCCCGTCTTGTGCAACTCGGCGTAAGTCGGATACGGGTCCTTGAAGAACGCCTCATCGAACGGATTCGGATGTTTGGAGGCCGGCTGCGCTGTGGTCATGACGACTCCTTCTCGATCGTGAGGTGCAGGAATGTGCCGGTCAGGCGGAGATGCCCTCGTAGAACGGGAGGTGGTCGTGCACGGTGACGCGGTACGAGACGGTGGGCTCCGGCGTCGCGGTGTGCAACGCACGGTGCACAAGGCTGCGGTTGTCCCAGAGCAGAAGGTCGCCCTGCTCGAAGGTCTGAAGGTGGATGTTCTCGTGATCGCCCGCCGGGTTCAGTTGACCAACGGCCTCCAGCGCGTCCTTCAGGACCGACTCGTCGAGCCGGTTTCCGTCGGCGTCCTGCAGTTCGGCGGTGAACCCCTCGCTGATATAGAGGATCTGCTCGCCGGTCCCGGGATGTTTGAAGACCGCTGGGTGCGGCGACGCCGGCGACTTGGCCTCGATCTCGTCGAGGACCTCGGAGATCGGGCGGTATACGTCGGTTGGGCGGATCTTGAAGTACCGGCGCACGCTCTGCACTGCCACTGCGCCGGCCAGGGTGGCCTTCAGCTCGTCGGAGAGATTCTCATAGGCCTTCCCCATGTCGATGAAGTAGGTTCCGCGGTTCTTCGTCGGTATGACCTGGGGGTAGATCAGCGTGAGTCCGAAGGGGTTTGGCATGAACATATAGTCGGCATGCCAGAACTTGCCCGTCTTCGGGACCCCGATCTGCTTTTCCCCGTCGCTCACGTTGGAGGAGACGAAGATTTCCTTTACGTCAGGGTGCTGGTACATCGGCTCGTAGTAGGTCTCGGGAGTACCGAGCCTATTGCCGAGTTCGAGGAACTGCTCAGGTGAAAGGTCCTGGTTCTTGAGCACCAGGATCTTTTCGCGATATGTCCGGGACTTGAGCTCTTCGAATTCCTCGTCCGAAGCAGTTGCCAGATCGAAGTCCTCGACCACTGCCCCCATCTTTTCGCCAGCCTGTCGAGTGATTTCCACTTCAGTCCTCCCCATTGACTGAAAACGCACGGTCATCGGCAAGCTCATGCTCGAAACAACGCTAGCCCGGGACGCTAAAGATCCCCTTAAGATGGACTTTCCGTATTGGTTGCCATTTCAACTGGTGGGTCGTTTTCGCTTGGCGGACCATTGGTGGGCAGGCTGCGGGCCCGGCCGGCGCGTCGGATGTGTGCCGGGTTTCACGACTCCGGTCGTGGTGGTGCCGCCGGCAGGGACGGCCCGGTGCCGGTGAGGGCGGGCATCGGCGGGTGAGCGGATCCCGCTTGGCGACCCTGGCCTCGATCGCTTACCACGGCGGTGAGTCGATCTTGTGTCCGTGTGGACAACGTCCTGGATGACGTCGCCCCGCGCGGAGGGCCGACAATCCGGGGATCCGGTTCCTTGTCGCCTGTGGTGCCAGTCTCGGTGGCCGGCCGGTGGCCGGACGCCCTTGGGCGACGTCATACGAGGCAGCACTGACCAACCAGCCACACACGCTACTGCCCCTGCGCCTACGGACCATGAGCGCGTTCCCGTCGACACCGAGCCCGACCGGCCGTGGAGCTCCCTGTACGAGACGGGCGAGATGACCGTGTCCTCGCCGCACGAACTGCACACCCCGGAGGCCCGGCCGGCCCTGCGCACGCTGCTGACCAGGGTCATCGGGATCGAGGGCCCCATCCACGAGGAACTGCTGGTGCAGCGTGCCCGGGAGGCGTGGGGCGTCGGCCGGGCGGGCAGCAGGATCCGCGACAACGTACGGGACGTGGTGCGCGGTCTCGTCCGCTCGGGGAAGGTCGGCGTCGATGGCCTGTTCCTCGACGTGGCAGGCCGCGAGGAGCTGAGCGCCCGCGTTCCAGGAGAGGGCGACGCCGTCCGCAAGGCCGCGTATATCGCCCCGGCCGAGCGGCAGTTGGCGCTGTATGAGCTCGCGGCGGAGTGCCCGGGTATGTCGCAGGACGAACTGGTCCGGCACACCGGCGAGTTCTTCGGCTGGCGTCGCATGGGCCGGGACATCCGTGCCTTCCTGGACTCCGACATCGACGAACTGCTCGGCCAGGGCAGGCTGAAGGAGGCGGACGGGCAGATCACGGCGGTCGGGTGACGGAACGGGGCCGTGCCTCGGCCGGAAGTACGAGGGTCGTACGCGATGACGGCGGGGTCGAAAGCGGGGGCTTTGTATGGCGGTTGAGGGTGTTCATCCGGCTCGGCTGATCCGTGACGAGGGCGCGTGGTCGCCCCGCCAGGGGGTCGGCCCGGCGCATGTACGGGTGTGGCGGACGGAGTCGGGGCGGGTCGCCGTGGTGATCAGCGGGTACGGCGCGGAGAACGACCTGGAGACCGTGCTTTCGCTGCTTCGTGGGGAGTATCCGGACGACACGGTCGACTTCTTCTTCCACCGTCCGATGGACTGGGCGGCTCCGGCGTACTACGCCGAGCTGACGTCGGACGACGGCGGCGGGACGGTGACCCCGACGCACATCGCGGTCGACACCCTGGCCGCGCGCCTCGGGCCCAGCCTGTACGCGACCGAGGACCCGGACGACCACTCGACCGGGTGGGGCGGTGCCTGAGCAGGCGGAGTGCCGGGAACGGCGGGCGGCCGGTACGTACCTGAGGAGTACGCTCGAAGTCACCGAGGGTATTCCGCGCACCGGCCTCCATGCCCGTGTCGTTTTCGGCGATCGATTACGCCGGGCCGGTCGTGACCGGCCCAGAGCAGGGTTCGCGTCATGACTGCGCCCGTTACGCCCGTTGCCCCCGTTGTGCCCGTTGCCCCCGTCGCACCTGGTTCATCAGCCGCCGCACTCCGTATCTCGCTGGCTCCCCTCGGTTCCGCGCCGGCTCTGCTGGACGGTGCCTGGTGGCCCCGGTCCCGGGATCTGGGGGCGGAGCTTCCCTCGCTGGTCGCCGTGCTCGATCCGCTGTGGGGGCGGATCACGCGGGTCACGGTGAATCCCACGCACTGGCCGGCCGACTTCCCGCGCAAGGTGCCGGTCGACGGGCATGTCGTGAAGGTGGGCTGGTTCCTGGCCGAGCAGGACCCGCACCAGCTGCTGCTCCTGTCGTACCGGACGAGTCGCTGGGACCTGCTCGTCATACCCCCTGAGACGGACCCCGCTACGGCGGCCTGGCTGATGACCGCCGCGAGCGACCCGCTGCGTACGTCGACCGGGAGCGCGCTGGTCGCCGAAGCGGCGAGCGTCCGCGACGGCGTTACGACGCCTTCCTGAACGTGCGCGGTTCGGCCATCACCTGGGCGTGCAGGCGGGCGCAGGTGCGGGTGATCAGGCGGGAGACGTGCATCTGGGAGACGCCGAGCCGCGCGCCGATGCCGGCCTGGGTCATCTCGCAGAAGAAGCGCATGTAGAGGATCTCGCGCTCCCGCTCCGGCAGCGCCCGCAGCAGGGGGCGCAGCGCCTCGCGGTCGACGATCAGGTCGAAGTCGGGCTCGATGTCGCCGAGGGTGTCGGTCAGCGGGTGGCCGTCCGTGGGGTGACCGGGTACGGCGTCCAGGGACCAGGCGGTGTAGGCCTCCAACGCCCCCTGGCCCAGCCGTACTTCGGCCTCCGTCAGGCCGGTGTGCGTGGCGATCTCGTGGACGGCGGAGATCGTCCCGCCCCGCGTCGCGCTCAACTCGTGGTCGGCGGACCGGACTTGGCCGCGCAGCTCCTGCACCCGGCGCGGCACATGGACGACCCAGAGCTCGTCACGGAAGTGCCGCTTCACCTCGCCGAGGATCGTCGGAATCGCGAAGCTGGGGAAGGCGTTGCCGAGGCTCGGGTCGAAGCGCGACACGGCCTTGACCAGGCCGAGTTGGGCGACCTGGGTGAGATCCTCGGCGGACTCGCCGCGGTGCCGGAAGCGCCGGGCCAGCCGTACGGCCATCGGCATCCAGGCGCACACCACCTCCTGGCACAGCGTCGCCCGCTCCGGACCGTCCGGCAGTGCGGCGATACGGCGGAACGCCTCGGCAGTGTCGGGGGAGTCGTCGTAAGTCCGTCTGGTGGTACGGGACTTGGGGGTGCGGTCGGGCTGCATGGGGACGTGCTCCCTCTTCGGTGGTGTCACGCACCGTGGGGTCGGCGGACCGCAGCACTCTGGGGAGCAGGCAGCACCGCTCCCACGGGGGGTGCCTCCGGTCCGAAGCACACCGGACAGGTGCCCGGGCGGAGCGGCTTCAAACAGGTTCATTCGAACGGGTATTCGTGGCATGCGCGGTTATGCTGCTGTACAGACGTCCCAGACCCCGGCGCCGTATCGCCCATCGAGTTTTCTGAACCGAGGCGCCTCATGAATACCCCGTGGCCATCTCACGATTCGCCCGGTCCGCACGCGTTCGAAGGCTCGGAGCCGTCCGTCGTGGACGCGGTGCGGCTGCGCCGGCTGAACCGCTGGCAGGCCGAGGGCGCGCGGGAGGACCTGGCGGATCTGTATGTGGAGTCCTCCGACGCCGACGCCGGCGAGGAGTTCAACGACCGGCAGAAGTTCCTGCTCCGGCTCGCCGACAACGTGAAACTGCCCGGCTTCGACATGCTCGTCGCCGAGGCGGAGGCCCTGGCCGGGTGCGTCTGTGGTTTCTCCGTCCCGCGCGACGGGTCGTGGTGGCAGGGGTTCGACGGACCGTTGCCGCAGAACCTGGAGCAACTCACCGCGTCCGGGCATGTGTTCGCGATCCTGGAGACCCTCGTCCATCCGCACCAGCACGCGCACGGGCTCGCCCGTCGGATGCAGGAGAGTCTGCTCACCGACCACCAGGCCTCGCTGGGCGTCACGTTGGTGGACGAGTCCGCCCGGCGGACCCTGGCCGCGCTCCAGGGCTGGGGCTGGCGGGAGGTGGGGCGGATCCAGCGCGAGGACGACCCAACTCCCGTACGCGTGCTGGTACTTCCGCTCGGTGAGCGTACGGAGGACCATCCGGACGGGCTGGCGCACAACGACCGGACCCAACGACCTGGGTAGTTTAGGTCGCGCGGGCCGGGCTACTCAGCAGGGGCGTCCGTCGGCCGTTCTGGACGAAGGCACCGGAGAGTTGGAACCACAGCTCCCGGTGCCGTCCCATCCGCACGTGATCTTTCATGGCCGGTCCGCCGCGTGCAGGCGGCGCAGGGCGCGGCGGAACTCCCGCTGGATCTCGGCCGGTAGCGTCCTGTCCTCCGTCGTGGCGACCAGTGCCGCGGCCACCACCCGGAGCTTGATGTTGCAGTGCTGGGAGACGCCCACCAGCAGGTCCCAGGCCCGGCCGCTGGAGCACGGTGCCAGGGCCATCACCATGCCGCAGGCCTGGTCGATCACCGCCCGGGTCTCCAGGGCCAGCGCCAACTGGGTGTTCTGAGCGCGAAGTTGGACGATCTCGGTGAGCAGAGCCGGGTCGGCCGGCGGGGAAACGGCCGTCAACAGGGGCCGTTCTTCAGGGGTTGTGGCCGGGTGGTGCGTGGTGCAGGGCGCGTGCCTCATGCCGCAGTCCTTCGACGCGGTGGTTGGGCCCGATGCGAAGCAGGGCGAACACCGCGCCCCCAGCCTAGTCCCGCCCGGGGTTCAGCGGGTCGGGTCAGCGTGTCGGGTCCGCCTGGTTGCCGCGGCGCAGCGCGCGGACGCACCAGCCGATGACCGAGGCGTTCACCAGTGCGCCGATGGCGACGGCGACGAAGAACATCGCCTTGCCGTCCGGCAGTACGAGGAACACGAGACTGCCCGGGGCGGTCGCCAGGACCGGGACGACGCCCGCCATGGACTCGCCCGAGTCGTCCATGACGCTCACGACGACGGTCCACACGAGCAGCGCCACGCAGAGCGCGAGGTAGCCGAGGGCGAAGGGGTTGCGGAGGTTCCGGCCGAGCCGGTGGAGCGGGGAACCGGCGGCGTTGGCGTCGGTACTGGGCATGGCTGTACTCCTAAGTGTCGGTGAGTGAGGGGTTGTTGGTCGATCGCGGTCTATGACAGGTCGTCAGAGGTGGTCGGCGCCGGGCGGGTTCGGCCGGGTGATGCCGAGGTCGTAGGCGAGGATCGTGGCCTGGACGCGGTCGCGCAGGCCGAGTTTGCGGAGCAGGGCGTTGACGTGGGACTTGACGGTGCCGACGGTGATGTCCAACTCCGCCGCGATCTCCGCGTTGTTGAGGCCGGAGGCGAGCAGGGCGAGGACGTTGCGCTGGCTGCCGGTGAGGCTCTCCAGCTCGCGCGGGCCGTTCTCGGCGTCGGAACGGAAACCGGTGCCCGCGCCGGACGCGTAGTGGCCGATCAGCCGCCGGGTCGCGGACGGGGCGAGCACGCTCTCGCCGCTCGCCACCACCCGGATGCCGTCCAGGAGTTCGGAGGCGTGCACGTCCTTGAGGAGGAAGCCGGAGGCTCCCGCGCGCAGGGCGTCGAAAACGTACGCGTCCAGGTCGAAGGTGGTCAGCACGAGGACGCGCGGCGCGTTCTCCTTGCCGGTGATGATCCGGGTGGCGGCGATACCGTCCAGTTCGGGCATCCGTACGTCCATCACGACCACGTCCGGGGCGAGTTCGGCGGCCAGCACCACCGCGGTGGCGCCGTCGGCGGCCTCGCCGACGACCGTCATGTCGTCCTCGGCGTCGATCACGGCGGCGAAGCCCGCCCGGACGATGCCCTGGTCGTCGACGACCAGCACCCTGAGGCTCATCGTTGTCTCTCCTCGTCGTCCGGCGCCGCGAGCGGCAGCCGGAGATGGACCGTGCCCGGGGGGTGCCCGGCCGTCAGGGTGCCGCCGAGCGGCGCGATCCGTGCGGTCAGGCGGGCCCGTACGGCGGGGTCGGCGGCGCGCGGGACGCCGGTGGCTGTGATCGTCAACGTACCGTCGTCCGCGTCGAGTTCGAGTACGGCGGGGTCGTTGTCGCCGGTCGCCAGCAGGGTTTCGGCGACGTGGTAGGCGGCGAGGTCCACCTCGGTGGGGAGGCGGTCGGGTACGCGGTCGGTGAGGCGTATCTGTACGTCTCTGCCCGTGGCTCGGCACTGTTGGGCGAGCAAGTCGAGGGCCTGGACGGTGGGTTGGGGGCGTAGGTCGGGGGTTGTTGTTTCGTCGGCGTCTCGGACTGCGTCCAGGAGGGCGCGCATCGCTGCGAGGGCCTCGCGGGCGCGGGTCGCTGTCTCGTCCAGGTGGCCTGCCTCTGCCTCCGTGATCATGTCTGCGGTGCGGGCCAGGACGGTGGTTTCCAGTCCCGCTGCGATACGGCGGCGTTCTGCCCAGGCGTCTCTTACGGCTTCCTCTGTCCAGGTGGCGAGTTGTGCTGTTTGGGTGCCCTGGGTTGCTTGGTTGCGGTGGGCGAGGAGGGCTCCGATCCAGTGTGCGGTGGCCATCACGAGTGACACCCCTGCTGTTGCGAACAGGATTACCGCCCAGGTGGGGAGAGCCGTGCCGCGGTGTAGGACGGCGATCGTCAGGGCGATGGTGTGTGCGGCTGTGGCTGCAAGTAGGAACAGAGAGAGGGGGACTTGAGGTAGTTGGTGTGTGCGCGCCGGTGGGGGCTGGTCGCGCCCCGCGGCGGAGCCGCAAATCGATACAGCCCCGCGCCCCTTAAAAGCCCCTACCGCCACGCTCGTTGCGACCATGCTCAGTGTTGGTGGTAGCAGTACCGGGCCCGTGTAGTTGCCCGTGCTCATCGCCAGGGGCCACAGCAACGCCAAGCCGATCAGGGCCAGTTGGACTGTTCTCGGTGCCTTGCGCAGCCACAGCAGGGCTACCGCCTGGGCTGCTGCCAGCAGGGTGAACAGGACTCCCGCCGACACGTGCGTGCTGGTCGATGTCGAGTCCGCGCGGATGATCAGGACCGGGAGCAGGGGCTGGAAGCACAGGCCGAGCGCGGCGACGATCTGGGCTGCGCGGTAGCTGCGGGGGACGACGTGTTCCACGGGGGTCGCCGTACGGCCGGGGAGGATCGCGCGGACCTCCCAACCGCCTTCCGGTGTGGGGCCGGTGGTCAGGGTGCCGCCTGTTTCCCGGGCCCGGGAGCGGAGGAAGCCCTGGCCTCGGCCGCCGCCCAGGCCCGCGCCGTGGGCCGGGGTGCCGGACGGGGGTGCCGCGCTGGTGATCACGACGTCGGTGCGGGTGTCGCCGTAGCGGACGGTGATCGTTGTGTGGGCGCCGGGGGCGTGGCGGGCCACGTTGGTCAGGGCCTCGCGGACGATGCCGTAGGCCGCGTCCGCCACGGCGCCGTCGGGGAGGGGGTCGATCTCGAACTCGACGGGTTGGTTCAGGCGGCGGAAGCCCG
The DNA here is from genome assembly GCF_045162825.1 of Streptomyces prunicolor. NCBI lineage: Bacteria > Bacillati > Actinomycetota > Actinomycetes > Kitasatosporales > Streptomycetaceae > Streptomyces > Streptomyces prunicolor. The sequence continues at coordinate 6,112,970 of NZ_CP108676.1, forward strand.
CGATCAGGGAGTGCAACCGCTCCTCGGGGGACGGGAGTTCCTCGCGGGACGGGGCCGGGGCGCGTACCGCGCTCAGTGCCCGGGTGACCTCGCGGCCCGTCTCCGTCGCGAACTCCAGTGCCTCGGCGGCGAGTTCGGGACGGCGTTCGCGCAGGCCGAGCGCGGCGCCGGCGGTGACGACCACGGCGGTCAGATGGTGGGCGCTGACGTCGTGCAACTCCCGTTCCATACGGCGCCGTTCGGCCGCCGGGAGCCGGTGGCGCTCGGTCTCGGCGCGGTTCAGGAGGAGTTCGGCCGCCTGGCGGGCGCGGCGGGTGCGGCGTACGGAGAAGCCCGCGCCGCACGCGGTGGCGTAGAGCAGGGCGATCAGGACCAGGTCGAGGCCGTTGTTGTCGCTCAGCCCGTGCAGGGTGATGTTCTGCAGGAACTGCCAGAGCGCGAGCGTGACCACGCACAGGACCGTGGTGAAGGTGTCGCGCTCGGTCGCCACCGTGAACAGGGCGAGCGCGACGCCCGCGGTGCCGAAGACGGCCATCGCCCCGAGGGGCAGCGGGCCGGCGCCCACCGCGCAGGCGGCGGCGACGACGATGAGCGTGATCACCGGACGCGTCCGGCGCAGGGCGAGCGCGGCCGTCACGGATCCCGCGACCAGCGCGGCCACGAGCAGGTCGGCCGCGGTCGGCACGGTGCCGCGCAGCAGCGGAGCCACGGGCCACACCAGGGCCTGGGCACAGATCAGCAGGACCGGGAGCAGCCGGTCGTCGGTTCGTTTCATGACACTCAAAGGCTATGGGTGCAGGTGAGGGGCCTGGGTCAGGCGGAAGGGGGATTACGGTCCCGCCCTTCTCTATCTCTGGTTCGACGCGGCAACCGTCCTTCCGCCCGAGGACCGGACCCCGTCCCGCTCCTAGGCTCGATCACATCGAGGGAAGCGGTCGACCACCGCCTCCCACACCATCCACACCTCACAGGGGGACCTCCCATGTCCATGACCAAGCGCACTCTCCTCTTCTCCCTCGCCGGCGTCGCCGCGGTCGGCGGAGTCGTCGCCGGTGGGCTCGCCGCGTCGGCCGCCTCGGCGGCCCCCGAGAAGCCGGCCCTGGAGAACGGCTCGGCCCACTACACCGCCCCCTCCGCGAGCGGCGCCGGCTCCTTCACCTACACCGTGGACGTCAGCGACAACTCGGGTATCAAGGGCCTCAAGGTCGTTGCCTGGCCCGCGAGTTCGAAGCTGAAGCCGACCGAGGCGGACCTGCGGTCCGTCGAGTCCGCCACGTGCAAGAGCACCTCGGACGACACCTCCCGCTGCACCTACACGTTCAAGGTCACCAAGAAGGAGGCGGCCGAGGCGGCCAAGGGCACCTGGTACGTCTCGGCGCTCGCCACCGCCAAGGACGGCGACACGACGTTCGTGTCCAAGGCGGCGACCTTCGACATCGCGGGCTGACCCGAAGGCACGTAAGCGGAAACACGTACGCGGAAACACGGCGCCCCGTCTCGACCGAGACGGGGCGCCGTTGTCGTGGAAAGCACCCGTAGTACCCCACCTGTACCTGTAGGGGTACTACGGGTACAGGTGGGGTCAGAACAGGCCCTTGTACGTCTGCCAGCCCGTCGCGATCTTCGTGCGTGGGCCGAACGACCCTTCCCCGTCACCGGAGTTGCGCCACACCGTGCCCCCGGTGTCGCGGGAGACGAGGTCCGGCCTGCCGTCGCCGGTGAGGTCGCCGACGCCGATGACGGCGTTGTAGCTGGAGCCCCAGCTGGTGGCGAGCTTCACGCGGGACTTGAAGCCGCCGGCGCCGTTGCCGTCGTAGCGCCAGAGGGTGTTGGACTTGTCCTGGGCGAGGAGGTCGCCGCGGCCGTCGCCGTTGAAGTCGCCGATGCCGACGATCTTCTTGTAACCGGACCAGCCGGTCGCGATGCGCACCCGCGCCGACAGTTTGCCCGTGCTGGTCCCCTTGTAGAGGAAGACCTCGCCGGTGGACGTCTTGCGGGCGATGAGGTCGGGGCGGCCGTCGCCGGTGAGGTCGCCGGGGGAGGTCAGCACGTTGTACTGGTTCCAGCCGGTGCCCAGCGAGGTGTGCGGGGTGGAGGTGAGGAGGGTCTGGCCGCGGTAGGTGCGGTAGACGCGGAGTTCGCCGCTCGCGAAGCGGACGAGGACGTCGTTCTGGCGGTCGTTGTTGAGGTCGCCGAACGGGATCAGGGTCACCGTCGAGGGCCAGCCGGAGGCCGCCATGGCGCCGGCGAAGCCGCCGGTCCCGTTGCCGGGGCGGTAGTTGACGACGCCGTTCGAGGAGAGGGTGAGGACGTCGCCGATGCCGTCGGGTCCCCAGGAGTCGTGGTTGGTGAAGTCGCGGCGGACGGCGGCCCCGGTGGAGACATGCACCGTCTGCGACGTCGTCAGCGCGGCTCCCGAGCTGTCGGCGGGCGCGGCCGTCAGCTTGAAGGTGTACGTCCCGTTGGGGACGAGCGCGCCCGCGGTATTACGGAGGTCCCAGCGGGCGGTCAGGGTGCCGTCCACCTCGCCGCCGGTGTACGTCCGGACCGCCTTGCCGGTGGCCTTGCTGGTCAGGGTCGCCGTCCAGGAGGCGGCGGGCCGGGAGAGCACCGCGCGGTACTGCCACCACGGGCTGCTGAGCGCGCCGGGCCCCGAGGTGTTGTCGGTCGCCCCGGACTCGGTGATCGCGAGCGGCTGCGGGGCGACCCCGCTGGGCACCAAGTGGATCCGGTGGTCGGCGTCGACGTAGGCCGCCGGTCCGCCGAACTTGTCCACCGTCCAACTCACCCCGCGCAGGCTGGAGTTGCCCGCGCCCGCCGCCAGCGCGCCGATCGTGCGGGTGCTCGCGGTGCCGCCCGCGAAGGCGGTGAGCTGGAGCGTCCCGGCCGCGGTGTCGTGCCGGACGAGATAACCGTCGCCGAGCAGCGCCTCGCCGGACGGCACGGTGATGTTCTTCTTCGCCGTACGGTCCCAGACACCGGCCTTGCCGGTCGGCCCGCAGGACCAGTACACCCAACGGCCTACGACCTGTAGCTCCTTGGCGACGCACGGGGCACCGGTGCTGAGGGTGTCGGTGGTCTTGCCGGTCTTCAGGTCCTTCGCGGTGACCACGCCGTTGCCGGTACCCGGGGTCCACAGCTTGGTCCCCCAGACGGAGGCGGCGGTGACGGAGCGGGTGACGATGGGCTTGAGGTCGCCGTAGACGCCGAGGTCGCCGACGTACTGCTTGGTGGGGGAGGTGCCGTTGACGACGGCGTAGCGGCCGGAGACGTCGAGGACGGTTCCGGAGGCGGAGGGCAGATAGAAGCCCACCGGGTCGGAGTCGATCGACTGGACGAGCGACTCGGAGGGGTCACCGGAGCCGGCGGTGAACGTCACCGCGTGCCCCTCGCCGGTGGCGTACGGACCCGTCCCGCGGCCGTCCCAGGTCTGCCAGACCGGCGCGCTCGGCGAGTACGAGGTGCCGGTGACCGAGACCTGCCGGGTGTAATAGGCGCCCAGGAAGCTGGAGTTGCGCTCGTCGGTGACCAGGGAGCCGTTCTGCAGCGACAGCCGGTCGATCGTCGCCGCTATCGGCGGTACGGCGGTCACCTCCGTCAGCGTCGGCGCGTCCGCCCCCGTGTCGGTGACCTTGCGCACCGCCCAGTGCGCGGAGTCGGCACCGCCCGCGACCAGCAGGCCGCCGTCCGGTGTCGGGGTGACCGAGGTGTTCGCGTGCCGGAGCAGGGTGACCGCGTCGCCGCCCGCGAGGGGGACGGCCGTCAACTGCTTGCCGGAGGAGTCGGAGTAGTCGTCCGACGTCACGGAACGGGCGACCACCAGCCAGCGCCCGGCGATGCCCAGGGTGGGGGTGCCCGTCGTGCCGGGCAGTGTCACGGTCGTCCCGGCGGCGGACAGGTCGGCTCGGTCCAGGATGTGCGCGGTGGTGCCGCCTGACGCGTACCAGACCAGTTTGTCCGCGCTCAGTGCGACGCCCGCCGGGGCGGCGGACACGGTCACGTCGGCGGTGACCTTCGCGGCGGCGAGGTCCACCGAAGCCAAGTGGTACCGGTCTCCCAGGATGTAGCTGAAGACCGCGGTGCCGCTGTCGCCGCCCATGACGGCGAGGTAGTCGGAGATCCCGGTCGGCCACCCGTCGACCGGTGTGCCGTCGGCGGGCGCGCCGTCGCCGTACACATACATCATGCGACTGCCGCCGACCCGTGCCTCGGTCAGCACGTGGGAGCCGAACGTGGCCCGGTACGTGCCGTGTGTGAGGGCGACGTCCGTGCTCGTACCGGCGGCCATGTCCCTGAGGACGACCTTCGAAGTGGACGAGACGACATCCGTCACGATGTCGGACGACGAGCCGAGGTACGCGCGGATGCCGATCCTGGGGAGGCTGCCGAGTTCGGTCGTCGTGCCGGTGTCGTACGACGTCCAGAGGTATCCCGAAGCACCCTCCCGCGCATGCAGATAGCCGCTTGGACCGGCCGAGTACAGCTGGTCGGCGCGCGGAACATAGCGGTCCGACTGGAAGACCGTCTCCGCCGCGACAGGGGTGTTCCCCACCGCACCGGCCGGCACGGACAGCGGCCCGGCACCGGCGGTCACGACAAGAACCGCCAGCGCGGCGACAATGCCACGGGCGGTGGTACGACGGGCCAACGCGGCCTCCTGGACGAGAACAGGGCGGGCGTGGCGGGACGGCGGCGACCGAAGGCCGAGTGCGGGTACGCCTCGGCCGGTACCGTGAAGTGTGCACAGCCCCCCGGCTGTCCCCCCATGCAAGATGCACAGGAGGCTAACAGCGCCCCTGGATCATCAGGTGAACCGGGCGTCACTTCCTCACAACGGTGCACGGGACGAAGGGCAGGTCATGAGCAATTCCCCTATGGCGGCCGGAGGTTACTCCGCCACCCCCCTCGCCAAGAAGATCGGCGTCAAGCCCGGTCACCGACTCCACCTGCACCACGCCCCCGACCACTGGACCATCCCCGGACTCCCCGACGACTGCGAAGTCACCGCCGGTGGCCCCCGGGGCGCGGACGTCACCGTCGCCTTCTATCGGGAACGGCACCAACTGGGCGCGGAAGCAACGGAGTTGGTGCTCGGCCTCGCCGACACCGCCATGTTCTGGATCGCCTGGCCCCGCAAGGCCGCGGGCCACGTCAGTGACATCACCGAGAACGACCTGCGCGACCTCTTCCTCCCGCTCGGTGTCGTCGATGTGAAGGTCGCCGCGCTGGGGGAGGACTGGTCGGGGCTGAAGTTCGTTCGGCGGAGGGAAAACCGGCAAAGCCACAACAAAGGTCCCGCAAAATGAACTTGAGTCGTAGGCACCGGCCGACGTGAGGCAACATCTTGGTGAACGGTGAGTGTCGCGCGGTCAGGGCGCGGGCATCGCCGGATGGCCGGATGGAGCGAGCGACGTGCCGGATGGAGTGAGCGACGTGGTCGGACCGAGGATCGCCGTCGCCGTGGTGACCATGGGAAACCGGCCCGCCGAGGTCGACGCGCTGCTTGAGTCCGTGGCCAAGCAGGACCTCCCGCCCACCCGCGTCGTGATCGTCGGAAACGGCTGCCGGCTCCCCGAGTTCGCCGACCGTCTCTCCCTCCCCGGCGAGGTCACCACCATCGACCTCGACGAGAACCTCGGCTGCCCCGGCGGCCGCAACGTGGGCCTGGCCCGGCTCCGCGCGCTCGGTGACGTGGACGTCGTAGTCGAACTCGACGACGACGGACTCCTCGTCGACGCCGACGTGCTGCGCCGCGTACGGGACCTGTACGCCGCCGACGACCGCCTCGGCATCGTCGGTTTCCGGATCGCCGACGAGCACGGGGAGACCCAGCGGCGCCATGTGCCGCGGGTCGGCGCGGGGGACCCGATGGAGGGCGGGTACGTCACCGGGTTCCTCGGCGGCGGGCACGCGCTGAGCATGGCCATGCTGGCCGAGACGGGGGACTGGCCCGCCGAGTTCTTCTTCGCGCACGAGGAGACCGACCTCGCCTGGCGGGCCGCCGACGCCGGCTGGCGCATCCTCTACGCCCCCGAGCTGCTCCTCCAGCACCCCAAGACCTCGCCCGCCCGGCACGCCATCTACTACCGGGTCACCGCCCGCAACCGCGTCTGGCTGGTCCGCCGCCGGCTCCCGTTCGCGCTGATCCCGGTCCACCTGGGCATCTGGACGCTGCTCACCCTCGTACGGACACGGTCGGTCGCCGGGCTGCGGGCCTGGTTCGGCGGGTTCGTGGAGGGTGTACGCGAATCGGCGGGGGAGCGGCGGCCGATGCGCTGGCGGACGGTGTGGCGGCTGACGCGGCTGGGGCGCCCGCCCGTCATCTGACCGACCCGTAGTACCCCAGGCGTATCAGGGGTAGCTGACCGACCCGTAGTACTTCAGCTGTGCCCGTAGTACCTCGGACGTAAGGGACGAGGGTCCCGGTCGATCACCTCCGCCGACCGGGGCCCCTCGCGTCCCCGGACCCGGCCACGACGGCGACACTCCCCCGAGTTGCGCGTCGTACGCGCGCACCCTCGGGCCAGATCCGATGATGTGATCACATCAGGTCGCACCAACGAATCGCTAACATGTGGCCAAGGGTGCGCACGATGCTCCCGCGCCGCGTGGCCTGAAGTCGCCGGGCGGTAGCGGGGAACGGCCGGTACGGCAACGGATTCCGGCCCTCGGCAGCCCGGGCAAGGTGGCGGGAAACCGCCGTGAACAGGGCGGAATTCCGCCAGGACGGCGGAGACCTCCGCCGCGGAGCACGGCCGCGAGAGCGCGGGAGGCCGCGCGGAAAGGTGACGGGTCGGTGTGATGCGGTGCGAGCTGCGGTTCGGACTGCTGGGCACGCCCGTCCTCTTCAAGGCCCTTGGCTACGGCAATTCCCCCGGCCGCGACGATTCGCCCGGCTACGACAATTCTCCCGGCCGCGACGATCCCTCGCACCCCATCGGCAGCCCCAAGGTGCGGGTCCTGCTCGCCGCGCTGCTCCTGGAACCCGGCCGGGTGGTCTCCGTCGACGCCCTCAAGGACGCGCTGTGGGGCGGCTCACCGCCGGCGTCCGCGCATGCCTCCCTGCACAACCACGTGACCCGGCTGCGCCGACTCCTCGACGATCCCGAGCGGCTGCGGGCCGTACCGCCCGGCTATGTGCTCCGCGTCGACGAGGGCGAACTGGACGTCCACGTCTTCGAGGCCCACGTCGCCGCGGCCCGCACCGCGCACGCGGCCGGTGACTGGCCCGGCACCGTCCACGCCTGCACGGCGGCCCTCGCCCTCTGGCGCGGCACCCCGCTCAGCGGCCTCCCCGCCGAACTCGGCGGCTACGCCTTCGCCCAACGCCTCACCGAGGCCCGCCTCCTCGCCCTCGAATGGCGCTACGACGCCGAGTTGGCCCTGGGTGGCGCCCGACTCGGCGCTCTCGTACCGGAGTTGGCCGCCCTGGTCGCCGACCACCCGCTCCGTGAGTCCTATCACCGCCAGTTGATGCTCGCCCTCCACCACACCGGCCGCCAGGCCGAGGCCCTCGCCGTCCACCGCGACCTGCGCAACCGCCTGATCGAGGAACTCGGCATCGAGCCGGGGGCGGGGGTGCGGGGGGCGCATGTGGAGGTGTTGCGGGGAGCGGGGGTTCGGGAGGGGGCGGGCGAGGTTCAGGAGGGGGTCCGTGCGGAGCCGCCGCGAGAGGGGGCGGCGGTCGAGGAACGGGTGGCGGACAGTGGTCTCACCGGGGTCGACCGGGTCGGCGAGGTTGGCCGGGTCGGCGCGGCCGGTGGGGTCGGCGGCGTGGACGGGCCGGCGAACACGTCCACCGCGCCCGGTGTCTTCGACGGCACCGCACTCGGCGTCTCCGGAGGCACTACACCCGGTGTCTCCGACGGCACCGCATCCGGCGTCTCCGACTCCAGCGCACCCGGTGTCCCCTACTCCACCGCACCTCATGCCCCGGACTCCACCGCCCCCGACAGCCGGGCCCAGCCCGCTCCCCAGCCCCCCGTTCCCCAGTCACCCGCCTCACCCCCCACCCCCCGCCCCGCCCAACTCCCGCCCCTCCCCGCCCACTTCACCGGCCGCGCCGACACCCTCCGCGCCCTGCACGACACCCTCGCGCCGCCGTCGACCGAGCCCATCCCCCGCCCCCTCGCCGTCATCAGCGGCATGGCAGGCGTCGGCAAGAGCGCCCTCGCGCTGCACGCGGCCCATGAGCTCCGCAACCGTTTCCCCGACGGCCAGTTGTACGTGAACCTGCACGGCGCCACCCCCGGCAGAACCCCCCTCGCCGCCGGCCAGGCGCTGCACGCCCTGCTCCGTGACCTCGGCGCCGAACCCCGGCACATCCCCGAACACCCGGACGCGGCAAGCGCGTTGCTCCGCTCCCTGCTCGCCCCCACCCGCACGCTGATGGTGCTGGACGACGCCGAGAACGCCGCCCAGGTACGGCCGTTGTTGCCGGCCGGCACCGGGTGCGCGGTCATCGTCACCAGCCGTTCGCCGCTGACCGCGCTCGACGGTGCCCGCCGCTTCCCGCTGGCGCCCCTGTCCGGCGAGGACAGCGCCGCCCTGCTGCGCGCGGTCTCCGGCCGCGACGGCCTCGACGCGGCCCACCCGCTCGTCGAACTCACCGGCCGCCTCCCGCTCGCCCTGCGCGTCGTCGCCGCCCGGCTGGCCGCCCGCAGCGCCCTCACCCCGGACTTCCTCGCCGGTCAACTGGCCGCCACGGAAAGCCGGTTGCACCACTTGGAGTACGACGACCTCAGCGTCCGCCGTTCCCTGGCCGTGGCCCACGACGCCCTCGCCGCCTCCGAGCGCGGGACCGACCGGGCCGCGGCCCGCGCCCTGCGCCACATCGGCGCCCTCGACCTCCCGTCGTACGGCGCACCCCTGCTCGCCCGCCTCGCCGGCACCGACGAACGCCGCACCGAGTCCGCCCTCGACCGCCTCGTCGACGTGGCCCTCCTGGAGGAGACGGCGTACGGCCGCTACACCCCCCACGACCTGGTCCGCGACTTCGCCCGCGAACTGGCGGAGGGGGGAGGGGAGTTGGCGGGGGAGAGGGGTAAGGGAGGTGACAGGGAAGCGAGGGCCGCCCGCGCCGACACCGACCTCATGGAAGCCACCCCCTTCGAAACCGCCCCCTCCCGAGCCGTCACCACCGAAACCGACCTCACGGCAACCGCCCTCGCCTGGTACGCCGCCCGCGCCGAACGCACCCTCACCGCGATCGTCGAACCGGGCCTGGACCAGGACGACCGCCGCCGGCCGACCGCCGCGCAGCCCCCCGGTCACGCCGCCGAGGTGGCGGCCACCGCCCCCTTCCCGCGCCCCGAAGACGCCTTCGCCTGGGGCGACTTGGAGCTGGAGAACGTGGTGACGCTCGTGACCCGGTACCACGACACCCCCGATGTCGACCTCCACCGGACTGCCCACGTCTCCACCCTCGTCCGCCTCCTCTTCCCCTACATCCTGCGCAGCGGCCGCGTCGCCGAGATGGAGGTGCTCGGCCGGGCCGCCCTGAGCGCGGCGCGGCGCCTCGGGGACGCGGCGGCGGAGGCGTACGCGCTGGGCGATCTCGCCGGGCTGCACTTCCTGACCGGCCGGCAGAACGAGGCCCTCGTCCTCAACGACCAGGCTCTCGCGATCTGGTGGCGGCTCGACACGGTCTCCTGGATCCGCCGCTGCCTCAACAACCGCGGTCTGCTCCTCGAAGGCCTGGGCCGCTACGCCGAGTCCGGGGTCGCCCTGCGCCAAAGCCTCGCCCACTCACGGCAGTTGAACGACCCGTACGGCGAGGCCGTGACCCACAGCCACCTCGGCAACCTGTACGAGCACACCGACCCCCGCGCCGCCATCGAACAGCACCGCCGCTCACTCGCCATCGGCGACGAGATCGGCGCCGTCATCGTGCAGCACTCCGCGCACTGCAACATCGGCTACGCCCATCTCGCCCTCGGCGAACCGGCCGCCGCCGTACCGCACTTCGAGGAGAGCCTGCGCATCCTCGGCGGCCACGGCGACTGGCACGGCGAGTCGCAGACCCGCCTCGGCCTGGTCCGCGCCCTGCGCATCCTCGGCCGTACCGAACGCGCCGACACCGAGGACACCTGCACCGACCACAACTACACCGAACGCGCCGACACCGAGTGCGCCGAACTGATCCGTCGCGCCGACGCCCGCGCCGACCGCTACATGGGCGGCCTGGCCCGCCACCAACTCGGCCTGCTGCTAAGGGAACAGGGCCGCGTGGAGGAGGCGTACGAGGAATGGCGGGCGGCCCTCGAAGCACTCGACGGGACGGACGAGAAGGCTGTCGTCCAGGAGCTGGGCGAGCTGTTGTCGCAGCGTGACGCGCGTCGACCCCCGCAGCCGTAGACCCGGGCCACTTCAGCGACAGGCCCCGCACACCGCAGCCGTAGGCCCTATTTGGCGTCGGCGTAGCACTGAACCACCGCCACCGTGAACGGAAACCGCACCGGCGTCTCCCCGAACGTCAGCCGCCCGGCGAGGTCGGCCGCCTCCTGTATCGCGGCGGCCACGGCCGGGGCCTCGTCCTCGGGGCAGTGCACGATCACCTCGTCGTGCTGGAAGAAGACCAGCTCGGCCGCCAGCTCCGTACAGGACCGCCGGAGCGCGGCCAGCATCAGCAGGGCCCAGTCGGCCGCGCTGCCCTGGACGACGAAGTTGCGGGCGAAACGGCCCCGGGCGCGGGAGTTGGTGGAGGCGTAACCGGGCACCCAGCCCTGATCGGCGGGGGCCGTGACCGGATCGTCCTGGGGGATGCCCGCCTCCTCCGCCGCGTCCTCACCCCCGGCCACCGGCGGGCAGGTCCGCCCCAGCCAGGTCCGCACGAGCCGCCCCTCCTCGCCCGCCTTCGCGGCATCGTCGACGTACGCCACCGCCTTGGGGAACCGGCGTCTGAGCGCGGCGAGGTTCTTGAGGCCGTCGCCGGAGGTCTGGCCGTAGACCGCGCCGAGCACGGCGATCTTGGCCTGGTCGCGGTCGCCGGAGAAGGCGCGGTCGGACACGGACTGGTAGAGGTCGGTGGCGCGGCCGGCCACCTCCATCAGCCCGGGGTCGCGGGAGATCGCGGCGAGCACCCGCGGTTCCATCTGGTCGGCGTCGGCGACGACGAGCCGCCAGCCCGGGTCGGCGACCACGGCCCGCCGGATGATCTTGGGGATCTGCAGCCCGCCCCCGCCATTGGTGACCCAGCGCCCGGTGACCGTCCCGCCGGCGAGGAACTCCGGCCGGAACCGCCCGTCCCGCACCCAGTCCTGGAGCCAGGACCAGCCGTGAGCGACCCAGATCCGGTACAGCTTCTTGTACTCCAGCAGCGGCTTCACGGCCGGATGGTCGAGGGACTGGATCTCCCAGCGCCGGGTGGACCTGACCTTGATCCCGGCTTCGGCGAAGGCCTTGACCACGTCGGCCGGCAGATCGGGCCGCACCCGTCTCCCGAAGGCGGCGGACACCTCGTCGGCCAGCTCGGCGAGCCGCCGCGGCTCACCCCCGCCCGCGTACCGCTCGCCCAGCAACTCGTGCAGCAGCTCCCGATGCACATCGGCGCTCCAGGGCAGCCCCGACCGGTTCATCTCGGCGGCGACCAGCATCCCCGCCGACTCGGAGGCGGTGAGCAGCCGCATCCGGTCGGGGTGGGTGGTGGCGTCGTGCCGCCGCTGCTGCTCGGCGTACACGGCGAGCAGGTCGGCCAGCGGGAGGTGGACGCTCTGCGGCTCGAAGAGCGAGGGCTGCGCGCCCGGTTCGGCGGCCCGCTGCGGCGGATCCGGCGGTACGGCCCCGCCGCGCAACCTGGCCAGCGCGGCGGCGGCCGACCTGGGCTCACCGTGCCGCCCCTCGTGCCCGAGCAGCAGCGTCTCGGCGTCCTCCACGTCGTAGCACCGCTCCACCCGCACTCCCGCGGCGAGCAGCACCGGATACACCTCGGCCGTGGACCGCCACACCCACCGCCCCACGTCAGGTCGCCGACGCACGGCCTCGACTAGATCCGTCTCCCGCCCCACCGCCCCCACGGGCAGCCCGTCAGGACCGAGGGCGGCGACCTCCGCACCACCGCCCTCGGCCGGAGCGAGCGCCCAGCGATCGGTCATGTCCGCGAGTGTGGCAGGCGGCACTGACAATCCCCGTGACCTGCGGATCGGCCCCCTCCTGCGGCTCAGTCCTGCAGCGCGTGCAGCATCTCGGAGATGTGCCGTTCGGAAGTGGGCTTGTCGATGCCCAGGCCGTTCAGCACGCCCTCGCCGTTCTCGTGCTCCAGGAGGGCGAGCAGGATGTGTTCGGTGCCGATGTAGTTGTGGCCCAGGCGCAGGGCCTCGCGGAAGGTGAGTTCCAGGACCTTCTTGGCGTCGGGGCCGTAGGGGACGAGGTCCGGAACCTCGTCGGCGGCCGGCGGGAGCGCCGCGGTGGCCGCCTGGCGTACGGCGTCCAGCAGGACCCCCTGCCTGGTGATCGCCTTGCCCGCCAGGGCGTCCGGTTCGGCCAGCAGACCGAGGACCAGGTGCTCGGGGCGGCCCTCGGGGTTGCGGGCGGCGACGGCCTCGTTGTGCGAGGCCATGACCACGTTGCGGGCGCGCGGGGTGTACCGGCTGAACCCCTGACTGGGATCGAGGTCCGCCGACTCCTTCGCCACGAACCGCTTCTGCGCCGCCTGCCGAGTGACGCCCATGCTCTTGCCGATGTCCGTCCAGGAGGCACCGGAACGCCGGGCCTGGTCCACGAAGTGCCCGATCAGATGGTCGGCCACGTCGCCCAGGTGGTCGGCGGCGATCACCGCGTCCTGGAGCTGGTCGAGCGGTGCGGGGTGGACCTTCTTGATGGCGTCGATGAGGTCGTCGAGACGTACGGATGAGGTGACGTTCGGGTTGGTCGTCATGTGTCAACCGTAGGTTGACAGTGCGGTACTGTCAACCCGCGGTTGACACCTGTTCGACCGGCCCCCGCCCTGCTCGCCAACGCGTCGGCCAGGGAGGGGAGTTGGTGGGGCGCAGGCATCCACTCCACGACGTCCATCCAGCCACGGGTCGCCCAACACCCCCAACCCTGCCGAGAGTTGGTTATCCACAGGGTGTGGATGAGCAAGCTCCTCCGGCACCCGCGAAGGGAGCGCAGCGGCGAGGCCCGGCCGGCGCCACCTCGTCCACGGCCACTGTCCCGCACCTCGCCCCCCACCACCCCATGACACGATCAAGACGTGAGCAGCTCGACCAACCCCGACAACCCGGCCAACCCCGTGGAGCGCGCCTTCGAGGCCGCCCTGTACACCGACACCCACGACGCCCTCGACGCGGGCGCCTCGATCCTCGCCGCCGACCCCGCCGCGGACCCCGAACTCGATCGCCGTGGCCGTGAGTTCGTCGCGGCGGCCTGGCGGCGCGGGTGGCAGCCCGCGGATGTCGTACGGCTGGTCCGGCGGGAGTTGGACGACGTACACGTACGGATCGTCTCGGCGCTGATCCGCGCGCAGGCGCCGGACGACCGGGCGCGCGGCCCCCGGTGGACGGCCCAGCTGGACGAGCTTGCCGTCGCCGCGCCGCCGCCCCGCACGGACCGTTTCACGCACGCCACCACCGTGCTGGAGCTGTACCGCCTGCTGTTGCGGCTGCCGAGCCTCGAACCCCTCGACGAGCACGCACCGAAACGGCACGAGAACCGTCGGCCCGCCTCCCGCATGCTCACCCGGATCCGCGCGCTGCTCGCGAAGGCGGAGGCGACCGGGTTCCCGGAGGAGGCGGAGGCGCTGAGCGCCAAGGCGCAGGAGCTGATGGCGCGGCACAGCATCGACGAGGCGCTGCTCGACGCGCAGGCGCCGGCGAAGGACGCGCCCGGCGCGTGCCGGATCGGGGTCGAGGCGCCGTACGAACAGGCGAAGGCGGTGCTGCTGGACGCGGTCGCCGGTGCGAACCACTGCCGGGCCGTGTGGAACGAGGCCTTCGGGTTCTCGACCGTCGTCGGCTTCGAGGGCGATCTGGAGGTGGTCGAGCTCCTCTACACCTCGCTCCTCGTACAGGCCACGACCGCGATGACGCGGGCGGAGGCGGCCCAGCGCGCGGGCGGCCGCCGGCGGACCAAGACCTTCCGGCAGTCCTTCCTCGCGGCCTACGCCCACCGCATCGGGGACCGGCTGGCGCGGGCCGCCGGGACGCAGATGACCGACGACCTGCTCCCGGTGCTCGCCACCCGCGAGGTCGCCGTCACCGACTGCGTCGACGCGATGTTCCCGGAGACGACCACGACCCGCCTGCGCGGGGTCACCGACGAGGCGGGCTGGACACAGGGCGCCGAGGCGGCGGACCGGGCCCAGGTCAGGGCCCGGCCGCCACTGGACTGACGAGCTGTCTTGAGCGAGCGGGGTCAGTCGCCGGCCTGGGTGAAGGCGCTGACCGAGGCGTCCGAGTCGCTCGCGGAGGTCTTGCCCTGGACGGGGCCGTACGACCACTTGTAGCTCGCGGTGTCGCTGCTGCCGGGCAGGGTGATGACCAGCTTGGTCGCGGCCAGGCTCAGCTTGCCGCCCGCCGCGCCGCGTACGTAGGTGATGGTGAAGGACGCCGCGTCGCCCTTGGCGAGCGTCAGCTTCTGCGCCTTGGCGCCCTTCTGTGTGGCGAGGGCGACCTTGGTGCCGCCGCCCTCCAGGGAGGCGCCGGCGAAGCCGTCCAGAGTGCACGGCTTGCTCTGGTTGGTGAGCGAGACGGGAACCTCGCCCGTGTCACCGGCGGACGGTGCGGTACTGGCGGGCCCGACCTGGACGCCGACTCCGTCGAACGAGCAGGCGGAGCCGTTCTTGCTGTCACTGTCCGAGGAACCACCGCCGCTGCCACTGTCGCAGGCGGTCAGAAGCAGAGCCGACGCGAGTGCGGCGACGGCGAGGGGAATGGTGCGCATGAGGGGATCATCCCGCACGGAACCCCACTCCGCTGACAGGCCTATGCCTCAAGGGGTACTACTTCAGGGCTACGCCAGGTCTACGACCCCAAGTTCGCCGTCGGCAGCTCCGACGGCCACTTGTCGCCCTCCGCGTGCGTGTACGTCTCCTTGCCGAGACTCCCCGACCAGGTGACCGCGAGCCCCGACTTGCTGACGGAGCCGATCATTCCGGTGGCCCGGGTCTTGCTGCCGTCCGTGCACTTGAGGTGGATCATCTGCATACCCGCCTCCTCACCGGCGGTCCCGCTGCACACGTTCCCGCTGGTGGTGAAGAGCCCGGCCTGCTTGCCGGTGATCACCAGGGCCACCGCCTTGCCGTCGGTCGTGGCGAGCCAATTGCCCTGCAGCCCGTCGGACGCGGCCGACGGGCTGCTGCTGCCGGAACCTCCCGAATCCGCCGTCGCGGTCGAGGTCGAGGTCGCCGAAACACTCGGCGTCGACGACGAGGCGCCGTCCTTGGAATCCCCGCCACTGCACGCGGTCAGCACGAGCGCGCCCGCCAGACCGGCGACAGCGCCCACGATCCGCACCGTCGACACCTTGGACACGGTCGACGCCTTCCGCATGGTCGACACCTTGGACACCTTCGAACTCGCCGTAGTCACTGGTAGCTCCCAAGTCGTAGCCGGACGGCCGCCCGGTCGGCCTTGGCCGGAACGACCGGAGCAAGCTACCAGGGGCTACCAGGAGGATTTGCGGACGCCGGGTAGGTATCCGCTGTGAGCCTGTCCGCGCAGGTTCACCCGGGACAGCCCGAAGGCACGGAAGTAACCGCGGGGCCGCCCGTCGACCTGGTCGCGGTTGCGCACCCGGGTGGCGCTGGCGTCACGCGGCTGACTCCTCAATTCCCGCTGGGCGGAAGCCCGTTCGGCCTCCGTCGAGCCGGGCCGCCGAATGATCTCCTTCAACTCGGCCCGGCGCGCCGCGTATCGCGCGACCACTCGCTGCCGCTGCTCGTTCTTCGCGATCTTGCTCTTCTTCGCCATCAGATCCGCACCCCCCGGGCGCGGATCCGGGCCACGGCCGCCTCGACGCCGATCGTGTCGACGGTCCTGATCCCCTTGGTGCTCAGTCGCAGCCGTACGTAACGGCCCTCGCCGGGCAGCCAATAGCGCTTGGACTGGATGTTCGGGTCGAAGCGGCGCGAGGTGCGCCGGTGGGAGTGGGAGATGCGGTTGCCGAAGCCGGGCTGTGCGCCGGTCAGCATGCAGTGGGCGGACACGAGTGACGTACCTCTCCTCGATCGGGGCCGTAGCCGGTGCTGCTAATGGAATTCATTTTCAGTAAGGTATCAGCATGGCTCGCAACGAACTCCGCCCGGTCATCAAACTCAGGTCCACGGCCGGCACCGGCTACACCTACGTGACCCGCAAGAACCGCCGGAACAACCCCGACCGCCTGACCCTGCGCAAGTACGACCCGGCCGCCGGCCGCCACGTCGACTTCCGAGAGGAGCGCTGACCGAGATGCGCGAGAACATCCACCCGCCCTACGGCCCCGTCGTCTTCCGGGACCGCGCCGCGAACCACGCCTTCCTCACCCGCTCGACGATGACGAGCGCGAGGACGATCGAGTGGGAGGACGGCAACACGTACCCCGTCGTGGACGTCGAGATCTCGAACGTCAGCCACCCCTTCTACACCGGCACGGCCCGCGTCCTGGACACGGCCGGCCGCGTGGAGCGCTTCGAGCGCCGGTACGGGAAGCAGGCCTGACCGTGTCCGACCTCTCCGTCGCGATCGTCGCCGGCCTGCACGCCGACGCCCGCAGAGCGACCGTCGCCCGCCTCCTCCACGACGTCCCCGGCAGCGTCGTACTCCACCACGACCTCGCTACGGCGACTGCCGGCACCGTCGTCCGTACGATCAGGGACGCCACGGGCATCCTCGACGCGGGCGAGACCCCGTTGGTCAACGACTGCGCGTGCTGCGCCCTGCGCGAGGACCTGGTCCCGGAACTGCGCCGACTGGCCGCGGCCGGCCAAGTCACCCTCGCCGTCGTCGAGTTGTGGGACTCCGTGGAGCCCAAGGCGATGGCCGAGGTGATCACGTCCGGCGGCCTCACGGTCACCGGCGTCATCACCGCCGTAGACCCGGCCCTGCTCCTCCCGTACCTGGCCAATGGCGACGACCTCGCCGAAGCCGGCCTAGCGGCGGCGGCCACGGACGAACGCACGATCGCGGACACCTTCGCCCGCCAACTGGAGTACGCCCCCGTCCTCACCGTCCTCGACTCGCCCGAAGCCGACGACGAAGACCGCGAGCTACTGGCCCAGTTGCACCCCACGGCCCGCCAAGTACCGGTCGGGGGCGGCGACTTGCCGAGGAGCAGAAGTATCCAGGGCGCCCGCGACACCCCGGCGAACCACACCCTGCCCTTGCGCGGCGACCGGGCGATCCCCGCATCGCCTCCGCGCGACGACCCGGCCAACCCCGCCCACACCCCGGCACACGCTCCCACCTCGCCCACCCCCAACCCCCCAGGGGCGCGGGGAACTGCGCGACCAGCCCCCACCGACCCGCACCCGGCAAACAACCCGAACAACCCACCCCCACGCAGCGTCCTCGCCCACGCAGCCCTCGCCGGCTTCGACGTAGAGGCCGCAGCCGCCGCCCAACACCCCGCCTGCGCCCTGCTCCCCGTCGAGGCGGACGCGCACGGCGTGACCACCCTCGTCTGGCATCGGCGCCGCCCCTTCCACCCGGAGCGGCTGTACGCGGCACTTGAGTACATCACCTGTGCCGCAGCCCGGAGTCGCGGGCGGTTCTGGCTCGCGGACAAGCCCGACTCGTTGCTGCACTGGGACGCGGCCGGGGGTGCGCTGTGCGTCGAGAGTGCGGGACCGTGGCTCGCCTCGTTGCCGGACGCCGCCTGGGAGTTGGTGCCGCCGGTGCGTCGGGCCGCCGCCGCGCTCGACTGGCATCCGGAGCACGGGGACTGCTGTCAGCACCTCGTGTTCACGTCTCCCGGCCTCGACCGCGACGGGCTCGAACTGCTCCTGGAGTCCTGCCTGTTGACCGACACCGAGTACGCCGCGGGCCGTAGCGCCTGGAAACGCATCCCGTCCGCCTTCGACACCCTTCTGGAGATCTGACCGTGCACCGCAAGCCCGACCTCAAGTCCGCGCGCCGGCCTGCCAAGTCCCGCCGTAATCCGTTGGAAGCGGCCGGAGTCACGTACATCGACTACAAAGACACCGCGCTGCTGCGGAGCTTCGTCTCCGACCGTGGCAAGATCCGCAGCCGACGGGTCACCGGCGTATCGGCGCAGCAGCAGCGGCAGTTGGCGGCTGCGATCAAGAACGCCCGGGAGATGGCATTGTTGCCGTACTCGACCCGATAGCCGCCCGGATGGAACACAAGGGCCCTCGTACACGTCTTCCCTAGTACATGTCCTGCCCGGTCCTGGGCAGACGCTGGAACGGCATCGGTAAAGCGGTCGTCAAAGCTGTAACCGGAGGACCACACCCCGTGCACGTGCATCTGCTCATGCATCTGCACATGAACAGGGCTATGATCCGGAACAGTTGACCACTGCATCAATGGCCACACCAGCCAGTGCACAACCGGGAGCGACCTGTGGACCACCGCGTTGACAGCGTGTACTTGGGGTTCGACGTGTACAACGGCATGGCTGCCACGCAGCTGGACGGAGTGGCCTGGCAGAAGAGCCGGCACAGCAACTCGCAAGGGTCCTGCGTGGAGTTCGCGCGGCTGCCCGGCGGAGACGTCGCCGTACGCAACTCGCGCTTCCCCGACGGCCCGGCGCTCGTCTACACCCGCGCCGAGATCGAGGCGATGCTCCTGGGCATCAAGGACGGCGAGTTCGACCACCTGACAGCGGGTTAGCGCTCCGACCTGCCCACGCGACGGCAACGCGCGTAGAACCGCGGCCCGAAAAAGAGCCGCGGTTCCTCACGCGTTGTTCTGTGCCGGTTCGTCCTGCAGGCGGAACAGCGCCCAGACCACCTTGCCGCTGAGCGTCCCCGCCAGCGGGTGCCAGCCCCAGCCGTCGGCGAACGAGTCGACGAGGAACAGGCCGCGGCCCGACTCCGCCGAGAAGTCCTCCGACTCGCAGGCGATGGGACTGTCGTGACTGGGGTCGCGCACGGCGCACACCAGCCGCTCGGTCCAGCGCATCAAGTGCAGCCGTACCGGCGGGTTCTGCTCCGGGACGCGCGGGGTGTTGGCCGGCAGCGCGTGCCGCAGCGCGTTGGTGACCAGTTCGGAGACGACCAGGCAGACGTCGTCGAAACGGTCGCCGATGTCCCACTGGTCGAGTGTGCGACGGGTGAACTGCCGTGCCTCGCGCACCGCTTCGTAGCGGGCGGGCAACGCACAAGAAGCGGCACTGGACACGGCGGACGGGTCCAGTGGCGGAAGGCCCTGCCGTAACGGCTCGAGCATGGTCGATCCATTCGTCCCCATGCGAGGCACTCCCGGGAATTCGCGGTCGTTGCGATGCAGCGGTGGCGCGAGACCATGGTTTCGGATGCGTACAGCAGATGCAAGGGCAGATGCACGTGCAGCTGACCGAATTGGACCCTCCCGTACCGCTTGTTGGCCATTTTTTCCACCAACTTCACGCCGTTCTCGCGCTCCGGCCTTGCTTCTTCCTGATGTCTTCCTGACAACTTCCTGTGAACAGGCGTCCCTTCTTTCCATTTCTGTAATCGAACGAGTACTGCTCGAAGTGTTTTAGTGGCAGACTGCGGCCCCTGAAGACGGTTGGGGAGGCTGGCGAACGTGAGCGCGGGAGAGCCCGGATCGGTGGTGCGGCGGATGCTGCTCGGCTCGCAACTCAGGCGACTGCGGGAAGCACGTGGGATCACCCGGGAGGCCGCGGGGTACTCGATCCGCGCTTCCGAATCCAAGATCAGTCGCATGGAACTGGGGCGAGTGAGCTTCAAGACCCGGGATGTAGAGGACCTGTTGACGCTGTACGGCATCACGGACGAGGCGGAGCGCATCTCACTCCTCTCCCTCGCGAAGGAGGCCAACGTAGCGGGCTGGTGGCACAGTTACTCGGACGTCCTGCCCAGTTGGTTCCCCACCTATGTGGGCCTGGAGGGCGCCGCCTCCCTCATCCGTGTCTACGAGGTGCAGTTCGTCCACGGACTCCTCCAGACCGAGGCCTACGCCCGCGCGGTCGTCCGGCGCGGCATGAAGGGCGCGAGCGAGGCGGACGTGGAGCGGCGGGTGGCGCTGCGACTCGAACGGCAGAAGTACCTGGTGAACGAGAACGCGCCGGACTTCCACATCGTCCTGGACGAGGCCGCCCTGCGCCGCCCGTACGGCGACCGCGAGGTGATGCGCGGTCAGTTGCAGCATCTGATCGAGGTCTCCGAGCACCCCAACGTCCGCCTCCAGGTGATGCCGTTCGGCTTCGGCGGTCACGCGGGCGAGTCCGGTGCCTTCACGATCCTGTCGTTCCCGGAGTCGGACCTCTCGGACGTCGTCTATCTCGAACAGCTCACCAGCGCGCTCTACTTGGACAAGTCCGAGGATGTGGCCCAGTACGAGAAGGCGCTGAAGGAGCTTCAGCAGGACAGCCCGGGCCCGGACGAGAGCCGGGATCTTCTTCGGGGACTGCTCCAACTCTCTTGAAACACAAGTACGATGACGTGTGATCAGACCGTGATGATCGTGAGGGATCGCCCGGTCTGCTGTTGATCGTGTCTGCAACTGATCGTGTCTGCTGACGATTTGAGCGATTGAGGGATCACATGTCGTCCTACTTCACCGACCTGGCTCAGCAGTACATCGACGGTGAGTGGCGCCCGGGCACCGGCTCCTGGGACATCATCGACTTCAACCCGTACGACGGCGAGAAGCTCGCGTCGATCACCATAGCCACGGTCGACGAGGTCGACGAGGCGTACCAGGCGGCCGCCCGCGCCCAGAAGAAGTGGGCCGCGACCAACCCCTACGCCCGCCGTGCCGTGTTCGAGAAGGCCCTGCGGATCATCGAGGACCGCGAGCAGGAGATCTCCGAGGTGATCGTCGCCGAACTCGGCGGCACCTTCCTGAAGGCCGGCTTCGAGCTGCACCTCGTCAAGGAGTTCCTGCGCGAGGCGATCCACCTCGCGCTGCGCCCCCAGGGCCGGATCATCCCCTCGCCGGTCGACGGCAAGGAGAACCGCGTCTACACCGTCCCGGTGGGCGTCGTCGGCGTGATCAGCCCCTTCAACTTCCCGCTGCTGCTCTCCCTCAAGTCGGTAGCCCCCGCACTGGCGTTGGGCAACGGCGTGGTCCTCAAGCCGCACCAGAACACCCCGATCGTCGGCGGCTCCCTGGTCGCGAAGATCTTCGAGGACGCGGGCCTGCCGGGCGGTCTGCTCAACGTCGTCATCACGGACATCGCGGAGATCGGCGACGCGTTCATCGAGCACCCGATCCCGAAGGTCATCTCCTTCACCGGCTCCGACAAGGTCGGCCGCCACGTCGCGACCGTCTGCGCCTCGCAGTTCAAGCGCGCGGTGCTCGAACTCGGTGGCAACAGCGCGATCGTGGTCCTCGACGACGCCGACATCGACTACGCGGTCGACGCGGCGGTCTTCAGCCGCTACGTCCACCAGGGCCAGGTCTGCATGGCGGCGAACCGTGTCCTGGTCGACCGGTCGATCGCCGACGAGTTCACCGAGAAGTTCGTCACCAAGGTCAAGTCCCTCAAGGTCGGCGACCCGCGCGACCCGCAGACGGTGATCGGCCCGGTCATCAACTCCCAGCAGGCGGACGCCCTTTCGGGTGTCGTCGAGCAGGCGATCGCCGAGGGCGCGACGGCTCTGGTCCACGGCACGACCACCGACAACCTGGTCGCCCCCTCGGTCCTCACCGACCTGCCCGCCGACTCGGACCTGCTCCGCCAGGAGGTCTTCGGCCCGGTCGCCTTCCTCATCACGTTCGACGGCGAGGAGGAGGCCGTGAGCATCGTCAACGACACGCCGTACGGTCTCAGCGGCGCCGTCCACACCGGTGACATCGAGCGCGGCGTGAACTTCGCCAAGCAGATCGACACGGGCATGTTCCACGTCAACGACGGCACCGTCCACGACGAGCCGATCGTCCCCTTCGGCGGCGAGAAGGCCTCCGGTCTGGGCCGCCTCAACGGCGAGTCGATGCTGGACGCGTTCACCAGCCTGAAGTGGATCTCGGTGCAGCACGGGCGGAGCGGGTTCCCGTTCTAGTCAGGTGCTTCCGGTTCCAGGCATGTGCGTTCGGTTCTGGACATGTGCTTTCTGCGGGCCATTGAGGACAGAAGCTGACCTCGATGGCCCGTAGCTTCGTCGGTGTCGGGCAGGGGGACACGCTCCCTGCCGGTATCGGCGAAAGGCGACGGTCATGGTCACGCACGTACCCGCAGAGGCGCAGGGCGACGAGCGCGGGGCGCTGCTCTCGTTCATCGAGGAGCAGCGGGGCGGTATCCGCAGGGCGCTGCTCGGGCTGACCGAGGAGCAGGCCGCGAGCAGGCCGAGCGCGAGCGAACTCTCCCTCTCCGGGCTGCTCAAGCACTGCGCCGAGGTCGAGCAGGGCTGGATCGCGCGGGCGAAGCAGGAGCCGCCGGCGGTTCAGCGGGACGAGACCAACTGGCACGAGAACTTCCAACTGGTCGACGGCGAGAGTGTCGAGTCGCAACTCGCGTACTGGGAGAAGGTCGCCGCCGAGACCGAGGCGTACATCCGCTCGGTGCCCAGCCTCGACGAGACCTTCCCGCTGCCTGACCAGCCCTGGTTCCCCGAGGGGAGTGTCTCCGTGCGGTGGGTGTGCCTGCACCTGATCCGTGAGACCGCCCGGCACGCCGGTCACGCCGACATCATCCGCGAGTCCCTCGACGGCGCCACCGCGTTCGAGCTGGTCGCGAAGGAGCGGGGTACGACCGGGGGCTGACCTGGCGGGTTCTACGCTGAGCCCATGTCAGCGATCCGTCTCCTCGTGCTCAACGCCGTGCGCCAGCACGGCCGGGCCCACGGTTATCAGGTGCGCAACGACCTGGAGTACTGGGGCGCGCACGAGTGGTCCAACGCCAAGCCCGGTTCGATCTACCACGCGCTGAAACAGCTGGCCAAGCAGGGTTTCCTGCATGCCCACGAGATCGCGCCGTCCACTGTCGGGGGTCCGCCCCGGACGGAGTACGAGATCACCGACTGGGGCACCGAGGAGTACTTCCGGCTGCTGCGCGAGGCGCTGTCGTCGTACGACCAGCAGATGGATGTGAAGTCGGCCGCCATCGGGGGCATCGTCGACCTGCCTCGGGCCGAGGTGGTGGCGCTGCTCCAGGAGCGCACCCGGGGGATCGCCCAGTGGCGGGCCTCGGTCACCGAGTACTACATCCCCGAGGGAGGCCCCGAACCGCTGGGCCACATCGGCGAGATCATGAACCTCTGGATCCACACGGCCGATGCGGAGGCCGCGTGGACCCAGGGGTTGATCGACCGCATCGAGGGCGGGGCGTACACCTTCGCGGGGGAGGGTGCGCCGTTCGTCGGTGTCCTGCGGGACGACGAGGAGAACCCGTACGCGACGGGGGAGCGGCATCCCGGGGACGCTCGCTGATCAAGTCCACTAATCAAGTTTGACTAATGCCTTCGGTGGCGTTACCTTCGATGTCTTCGGGTGAGTAGTCAAACTTGACTAGCGAGGGAGTGTTCAGTGGCCGACGCGGCGATCATCGTCGAGGACGCGCACAAGACGTACGGGGGTAAGAAGGGCCGGAAGGCTGAGGGGGCTCAGGGGGGCGACGGCTCCAAGGGGGTCAAGAAGGCGTTGGACGGGCTCGATCTGCGGGTCGCGCGCGGCACCGTGCACGGGGTGCTCGGGCCCAACGGCGCGGGCAAGACCACTCTGGTCCGTGTTCTGTCCACCCTGTTGCGGCCCGACTCGGGGCGTGTCGAGGTCGCGGGGTACGACGTGCTGAGCGAGGCTCGCGCGGTTCGGTTTCGTATCGGGCTGCTCGGTCAACATGCGGCGCTGGACGAGGAGTTGGGTGGTCGGCAGAATCTGGAGATGTTCGGCCGGCTCCATCATCTTGGTGCCCGTCGCGCGCGTGTGCGTGCCGATGAGCTTCTGGAACGTTTCGACCTCGCCGACACCGGTCGTAAGCCGGTTCGCGCCTACAGCGGGGGTATGCGGCGTCGGCTGGATCTCGCCGCGTCGCTCGTCACCGCGCCGGAGATCCTCTTCCTGGACGAGCCGACTACCGGCCTCGATCCGCGCGGGCGTGCCGAGGTGTGGTCGGCGGTCCGTTCCCTGGTCGGTGGGGGTACGACGGTTCTGCTCACGACCCAGTATCTGGAGGAGGCCGACCAACTCGCCGATCGGGTCTCGGTAGTTGACCGGGGGCGCGTCATCGCCGACGGCACCCCGGACGAGCTGAAGTCCCGTACGGGCGGTGACCGTATCGACGTCGTTCTGCGTGACGCGGGTCAACTGGGCGCTGCTGTCGCCCTGTTGCCGTTGCCTGCGGCCGACGTTCGGGTCGATGCGGATCGGCGGCTGCTCAGTGCGCCGGTCTCCGACCGGATGGTGGCGCTCTCCGGGGTCGTACGGGCGCTGGAGGAGGGCGGGATCGATGCCGAGGATGTGGCGTTGCGGCGGCCGACCTTGGACGAGGTGTTTCTGCATCTGACGGGGCACGGTGACGGGGCGGATGCGGGCGATCGTGCGAACGTGAAGGAGGCCGTGTGAGTGCCTACGCTCTGACCGATTCCTGGACCATGACGCGGCGTGAACTCGCGCACTGGGCGCGGCAGCCCGTGCAGGTGGTGGTGAGTCTTGTTTTCCCGGTGATGCTGCTGTTGATGTTCGGGTATCTGATCGGTGGTGGGCGGGCGGTCGAGGGCGACTACGTCGACTACCTGGTGCCTGGGATGCTTGCGCTGACCATGGCCTTCGGGCTGGAGGGCACGATGCTCGCCGTCACGCAGGATCTCAACAAAGGGGTGATCGACCGGTTCCGGTCGATGCCTATGGCTGACGGGGCTGTTCTGGTGGGGCGTTCGGCTGCTGACATGTTGCAGTCGGCGATCGGGCTGGTCGTGCTGATCGGGGTCGGGCTCGGGCTCGGTTGGCGGCCGCATGCCGGGCCCGGTGAATTCCTGGGCGCCGTGGGGCTGTTGCTGCTCTTCCGGTTCGCCATGTTGTGGGTCGGGATCCAGTTGGCGCTGGTGGCGGGGCGGCCGGAGATGGTGCAGGCCGTGCAGATTCTGGTGTGGCCGGTCGGGTTTCTGTCCAATGCGTTGGCTACGCCTGCTGCCATGCCTGGGTGGCTGGGCGTGGTTGTTCAGTGGAATCCGATGTCTCAGACCGCTACGGCCGTACGTGAGCTTTTCGGTGGGCCCGGGGGCGAATCGGGGCACGTTTGGGCCGCTGTGGTCTGGCCGGTGGGTTTGCTGGTGGTGTTCTTTCCGCTGGCGGTGCGGCGGTTTCGGGGGCTTGGGGGGTGAGTTGTCGGGTGCGGGCCGGTGGGGGCTGGTCGCGCAGTTCCCCGCGCCCCTAGGTGGTGTGGGGTGCGGCTTTGTGTCTCAGTGCGGGTTTGTGGGTGGTTCGCCTGAGGTGCGTTGTGGGGCGGCGCCGCGCCGGGGGGTGTCCGTCCTCGGATTGGCGCGGGGACCGGCATTCACCGACTTGCCCGTGTTGACGCGCCAACCGCTGCGGGCGGACATCCCCCGACACGGCACCTTCTCGCCGTACGCGGGTGGCGGTCCGCCCACCTGCCGGCCGCTCCGGCCTCCGCTCGTCTAGTGGTGGAAGCCGGTTGCCGCCTGTTTGTCGCGGGTCAGGGGGTATGGCTGGTTTCGTAGTTGGGGGAGCAGCAGGCTCAGGTCTTCCAGGAACAGTTCTGCGAGGTCTGCCGAGAAGCCGTTGCGGCATACGATCCGGAGGACCGAGAGGTCCTCGCGGTTCGCCGGGAAGGTGTACGCGGGGACCAGCCAGCCGCGCTCCCGTAGGCGGCGGGAGACGTCGAACACGTCGTACGCCGTGACGTCGGGGCCTGTGGTGAAGGCGAAGACCGGCAACTCGTCGCCCCGGGTGAGGAGTTTGAAGTCGCCGAGGGCTTCGATGCGGTCGGCCAGGCCGCGGGCCACTTCCCGGGTGGACTGCTGTACCGCGCGGTAGCCCTCGCGGCCCAGGCGTAGGAATGTGTAGTACTGGGCGACTACTTGGGCGCCGGGGCGGGAGAAGTTGAGGGCGAAGGTGGGCATGTCGCCGCCCAAGTAGTTGACGCGGAAGACGAGTTCCTCCGGGAGGGCCTCCTTGTCGCGCCACAGGGCCCAGCCGACGCCCGGGTAGACCAGGCCGTACTTGTGGCCCGAGGTGTTGATCGAGGCCACGCGCGGGAGGCGGAAGTCCCAGATCAGGTCCGGGTCCAGGAAGGGGGCGACCATGGCGCCGGACGCGCCGTCCACGTGGACCGGGATGTCGAGGCCCGTGCGTTCCTGGAGCGCGTCGAGGGCGGCGCACAGGTCGGCGATCGGCTCGTAGGAACCGTCGAAGGTGGAGCCCAGGATGCCGACCACGCCGATCGTGTTCTCGTCGCAGAGTTCTGCGGCGGCCTGGGGGTCCAGGTGGAAACGGTCGCCCTCCATGGGGACTTGGCGGGCCTCGACCTCCCAGAAGTTGCAGAACTTCTCCCAGCAGACCTGGACGTTGATCCCCATCACCAGGTTCGGGCGGGCGGCCGGGTAGCGGTCCTTGTTGCGTTGCGTCCAGCGGCGCTTCAGGGCCATTCCGGCGAGCATGCAGGCCTCGCTGGAACCGGTGGTCGAGCAGCCCACCGCGGCTGAGGGATCCGGTGCGTTCCACAGGTCGGCGAGCATGGCCACGCAGCGTTTCTCCAGCTCCGCGGTGCGGGGGTACTCGTCCTTGTCGATCATGTTCTTGTCCCGGCACTCCGCCATCAGGACGCCGGCTTCCGGCTCCATCCAGGTGGTGACGAAAGTCGCCAGGTTCAGGCGGGAGTTGCCGTCCAGCATCAGCTCGTCGTGCACCAGCTGCACGGCCGTCATCGGCGGCAACGGCGTTTCCGGGAGCCGGTGTTTGGGCGGGGCCTCGGTCATGCCGCCGACCGGATTGGCCTCTCCGTAGAAGGGGTTCACGGACATGGGGCGCTCGTCCGGCTGCTCGGGACCTTTGTGCAACGGCATGGGCGTGCCTCCGATAAGGATCAAAAGAACCAACGGGTACTAGCGAACCGGAGTTCCGTCCGCGCGCAACTGCATCTGCGGTCTCCCGGTCACCAACAGCCAGGCCGGCAGCGAGCCGATGCAGAGAAGGGCGAGGATCGCCGGGGAGGCCACCAGGATCGCGGCCGTGAACAGGCTCACCCAGCCTTGTCGGGTGATCGCCAGGAGCATGCCCAGGACGCCTGCGGCGACCGCGAGTGCCGGGTCCACGGCCGGTACGACCGCGTGGGCGAAGAGGCCGAACGCGACGCCGATGAAGACGGAAGGGAAGATCCGGCCGCCCCGGAAGCCGCAGGACGCGGCGACCAGCAGTGCCGCGAGTTTCACGACGGTCATCGTCGCGAACTGTCCCGCCGACCAGCCCTCGGGATCGGCCGCCAGCTCCCCGACCTCGTCCAGCCCCTTGAAGAGCGTCAGATGGCCGCCCAGGGCCGCCAGAAGGCCCAGGACCAGTCCACCGGCCGGCAGCGTCAGCATGGGGTGTTTGAGGCGGGAGAAGGCGCCATGGGCGTACGGGAAGAGGTAGACGGCCGCCATGCCGAGCGCCGCTGCCAGCGGCGGCAGCACCAGGACGGTCAGCAGATCGCCCCAGCCGGGCCTGCCGAACGCGGGCAGATGCAGGTCGAAGGTCGGATGGGCCACCAGGGTGGTCGTCATGGCACCCGCCCCGGCCGCGGCGAGCGGCGCGAACACGTTGTCCCACAGCGCGCCCTTGGTGTTCCGCGCGGCCAGCGCCTCCGAGATGAGCAGCGCCGCCGCGACCGGCGTCCCGAACAGCGCCCCGATCGTCGCCGACTCGGCCAGCACCCCCCACACCCCGCCCGGCACCCGCGGAGCCAGCCTGCGCCCCGCCCACAGCGCGAGCCCCACGTTCACGGCGATGATCGGGTTCTCGGGACCCAGGCTCGGCCCGCCCGCGAGCATCAGCGCGGTCGCCAGGACGAGGCCGGGCAGTACCCCTGGGGGCAGCGGTACGGCCTCCAGGCCGGTGGTCGCCGGATCGGGACCCGCGTGCCCGGGTACCTTCCACACCACCAGCCCGACCACCATCCCGGTGGCCGTCAGCATGACGAGCATCCAGAGGACCGAGTAGCGGCCGATGCCCAGGGCGTCGGGGAGGTTCTTCCAGAGCACGTGCTGGAGCTGTTCGGCCGCCTCGCTGACCCCGATGAAGAGCAGACTCGCGAGCACGCCCACGACCAGAGCGGGGACGATCAACGGCAGCAGGGTGCGCGCCGGGGTCGTAGGGGCGGCTGGTGCCTGTTGCGCGCTGTCCTGGGCCACGGGCTCACCATAAGCGGGCAAAACGGACCAAACATCTTGAGAATGCGAGCACTACGGGGCCGTGAGGCTTGCACCTCACGTGGCGTGAGGCCTCAGCGTGGAGCGCGGACACAAGAAGGGAACGGAAAGTGAGCTACTCCGTAGGACAGGACTCCTACTCCGTAGGGCAGGTCGCCGGGTTCGCCGGGGTCACCGTGCGCACGTTGCACCACTACGACGACATCGGCCTGCTGGTCCCGAGCGAGCGCAGCCGCGCGGGTCACCGGCGATACGGCGACGCCGACCTCGACCGGCTGCAACAGATCCTGTTCTACCGGGAACTCGGCTTTCCGCTCGACGAGGTCGCGGCCCTGCTCGACGACCCGGAGACGGACCCGCGCGCGCATCTGCGCCGCCGACACGAGCTGTTGACCGCCCGGATCGAGAAGTTGCAGAAGATGGCCGAGGCCGTGGAGCACGCCATGGAGGCACGCACTATGGGCATCAACCTGACCCCCGAGGAACGCTTCGAGGTCTTCGGCGACAAGGACCCCGAGCAGTACGCCGAAGAGGCCGAACAGCGCTGGGGCGGCACCGAGGCCTACGCCGAGTCCCAGCGCAGGGCCGCCCGCTACACGAAGGCCGACTGGAAACGCCTCCAGGCCGAGGTCGACGCCTGGAGCGAGCGCTACGCCGGCCTGGTGACCACCGGTGAACTCCCCACGGCGGAACGGGCGATGGACCTCGCCGAGGAACACCGCCTGCACATCGACCGCTGGTTCTACGAGTGCTCCTACGAGATGCACACCTGTCTCGCCGAGATGTACGTCTCCGACGAGCGGTTCAAGGCGTTCTACGACGCGATGGCCCCGGGACTGGCCGAGCACCTGAGGGACGCGATCCTGGCGAACGCGTCCCGTCACAGCTCCTCCTAGGGGCCTGGCCCGGGGGTACCGCTACTCCCGGGCCAGGACCACCGCCGTCCCGTAGGCGCACACCTCGGTGCCGACGTCCGCCGCCTCGGTCACGTCGAAGCGGAACGCCAGGACGCCGTTGGCCCCACGCGCGCGTGCCTGCTCGATCAGCCGCTCCATGGCCTGGTTGCGGGTCTGCACGAGGGTCTTGGTGAGGCCCTTGAGCTCACCGCCGACCATCGACTTCAGACCGGCGCCGATCTGGCTGCCGAGATGCCGTGAACGCACGGTCAGTCCGAAGACCTCGCCGATCACCTGCTCGACCCGGTACCCGGGGATGTCGTTCGTCGTCACTACCAGCACATCGGCCTGCGGCCCCTGGCCGCCGCCGTATTCATCGATACCCATGGCTCACAGCTTTGTCCTATGGGGTGCACAGTGCATCCTGGAGCCACCGGTGGAACCTGGGACGGACACATCGCGTTGATAGCTTTGTGCGGCTGTACCTGGACGCTGGCACCTCCCTCCACCCCTCAGGAGCCCGGAACCGTGATGACGCTCGCCCTCGGCCCGAGCTGGCTCGATCCGAACACCATGCTCGACCGGTTCGGAATCTGGGGCCTCCTGCTCGTGGTCTTCGCGGAGTCCGGCCTGCTCATCGGGTTCTTCCTGCCGGGTGACTCCCTGCTGTTCACCTGCGGCCTGCTGATCACCGCGGGCACCCTCGATTTCCCGCTGTGGGCGGCCGTCGTGCTGATCTGCGTCGCCGCGATCCTCGGCGACCAGGCGGGCTACGTCTTCGGTAAGAAGGTCGGCCCCTCGCTCTTCAACCGCCCGGACTCACGCCTCTTCAAGCAGGAGAACGTGGTCAAGGCGCACGCGTTCTTCGAGAAGTACGGCCCCAAGTCCCTGGTCCTGGCCCGCTTCGTGCCCATCGTGCGCACGTTCACCCCGATCATCGCCGGCGTCAGCGGCATGAAGTACCGCTCCTTCATCACGTTCAACGTCATCGGCGGCGTCCTGTGGGGCGCGGGCGTCACCCTGCTCGGCTCCTGGCTCGGCAACATCGACTTCGTCCACAAGAACATCGAAGCGATCCTGATCCTGATCTCCCTGATCTCCGTGGTCCCGATCATCATCGAGTTCCTCCGCGCCCGCTCCAAGACCAAGAAGGACCCCCAGGGCCCCCACCAGGAGCAGCCCGGCGACCCGGCCGCGACCCAGCCGTTCCCGGTGATCATGGATGACTCGACGACGCAGCTACGTCGAGTGGACAGGCCCCAGCAGCAACAACCTCAGCAGCAGTACGACCAGAACAACGGCTACGACCAGAACAACGGCTACGACCAGTACTACGCCCAGCCCCAACAGCAGCAGCCGTATCCCCAGCAGACATACCAGCCCCAGCAGCAACAGCCGTACGGCAACCAGCAGTACCCGCCGTACGACAACCAGGGCCAGGGCTACCAACAGGGTTAGCTGTACGCCCCTAAGGGGCGCGGGGAACTGCGCGACCAGCCACGACGGACCCGCACCCGCCAACGATCCAGGGCTCCGAGCTACTAGGCGCTCAGAACCCCCTGGTCCGCTTGGCCGCCCGCCGCGCCCCCGCGGAAGCCCCCGGAATCCGCAGGAACAACCGCGAGATCTCCGACCCCAGATTGACCCCGATGGCGATGGCCATGGCGAGGGACGCCGCCGTGGCCAACGACACCAGCCCCTTGTCGACCTCGTTCTGCGCGATCGCCAACAGCCCGAAGTACGTGGCGGACCCCGGCAACAGGGGCCCGATCGCCGCGGTCGTGTAGGGCAACGCCGACGCGAACCGGTACCGCGACAGCAGCTGCCCGAACAGCCCGACCAACCCCGCCGCGACGGCCGTAGAGGCAACCGGCGAGATCTCGGCGACGAAGCGCATCGCCCCGTAGACGGACCAGGCGACACCCCCGTTGAGGGCCACCAGGAGCACGGTGGATCGTTCCTGCTGGAGTAGTACGGCGAAGGTCAGCGACAGCAGGACGGACGCGCCGATCTGCCACAGCGGCCGGTCGGAGCTGCCGAGGGCCACGTCCGGATTGAGCTGCGCGCCGAGCTTCACGCCGAAGTACAGGACGATCAGGACGCCGGCCACGATGCCGACGAAGAAGTACATGACTTCCAGGAGCCGGGCCGCCGCGGTGATGTAGAAGCCGGTCAGGCCGTCCTGTACGCCCGCTACAAGGGCCCGCCCGGGCAGCAGGGCGAACAGCCCACCGGTGATGACCGCGGAGGCCTTCACGTCGACGTTGGCGACCGTGAGGGCGACCCCTATCGCGGCGGGCGGCATCGCGGCGACCGTGAACTGGTAGAACTCCGGCAGCCCGCGCCCCGCGCACAGCCACGCCAGCCGGTCGCCGAGCATCGCGCCGAGCGCGGCGGCGAAGAACACGATGATGTCACCGCCGACAAGCACGGAGGCGGCACCCGCGAGCAGCCCGCTGGCGGAGGTCAGCACCCAGCCGGGGTACGGGTGCCGGTTGCGCCGCATCTCCGCGAGCCGCCGGTAGGCGTCCTCCAAGGAGAGTGCCGTTTCCGGGTCGCTGAGGTCCTGGACCAGCCGGAACACGGACGCGAGCCGCGTGTAGTCGGTGCCCCGGCGCCGTACGGTCCGGGACGCGGTCACCGGATCGTCCACCAGGGAGGGCTGATAAGAGATCGACAGCAGGGTGAAGGTGACGGTCGGCTCGCAGCGGTCGAGGCCGTAGGAGCGGCAGACCGCGAACATCGCCGCCTCGACGTCCTCCGCGCCCTCGCCGCCCGCGAGCAGCAACTCGCCGATGCGGAGCGTCAGATCGAGCACGCGCGGTACGGCGGGGCCGCTGTCGTCCGGCTTCTGGATCGGCTCCGGCGCGGGCCGTTCGGCCACCGGCATCCGCAGCATCGTGCGCATCCGGTCCTGCCAGGGCACGTCCTTGGTGAGGCTGACGACGGGAATCCCGGTCGGCGGCGTGAAGGCGGGCGGCGCCTTGCGCGCGCTGTAGAGGCTGGGCGGATTGAACGCCGACCCCTCGGAGTCCTCGACGGCCGGCGCGGGCGTCACGTCGAGCCCGCTCGGAACGGCGAACTCAGAGGTCGTGGACGACTCCCCGTCAGCTGACGCCATGACCGCCGCTTCGACGCCTGCCGGAGCTGTGAAGGCGCTCCTGGCCTCGTCCGACTGCGGTTTGCGGTCCTCCGCTTCCGTCACTCCGTGGCACTCCCTGTACGACGCCTCCAGTGATCCTCAGTATGCGCACAGACGATCTGGAGGGGCGGCGCATAGCGCCTCGTTGAGGGGTGGTGGTCGGGCGACGGGCGGGCGGGCCGCACGCGTGTGCGTGCGGCCCGTTTGTGCGCAAGGGGCTCAGTGGCCGCCCTGCTCCTTGAGTCGCTTGTACGAGCGCTCGATCTCCGCCTCGGCGTCCACGCGCCCCACCCAGTTGGCACCCTCGACCGACTTGCCGGGCTCCAGGTCCTTGTAGACCTCGAAGAAGTGCTGGATCTCCAGGCGGTCGAACTCCGACACGTGGTGGATGTCACGCAGGTGCTCCACACGCGGGTCGGACGCCGGGACGCACAGCAGCTTGTCGTCGCCGCCGGCCTCGTCGGTCATCCGGAACATGCCGATCGCGCGGCACTTGATGAGACAGCCGGGGAAAGTCGGCTCCTCCAGGATGACCAGCGCGTCGAGCGGGTCGCCGTCCTCGCCGAGAGTGTTCTCGACGAAGCCGTAGTCGGCCGGGTAACTGGTCGAGGTGAAGAGTCGACGGTCCAGGCGGATCCGACCGGTCTCGTGGTCCACCTCGTACTTGTTCCGCGAACCCTTCGGGATCTCGATCGTGACGTCGAACTCCACCGGTGGCTCCTCCATGATCAGCACATGTTTCTGGTGGTTAAGTGTCCCTCACGCAGGTGTGTGATCGCGAAAGGGGCTGGTGGTCGTGCCGGAGCTGAGGCCTTGGCAGGCCGCGAGACCGCAGGTGAAGCGGGTCGCGCGAGCCGTCCGGCCCCGTCTCAAGCGGGCCGCACAATCCGTGAAACCGCAGGTCACACGGGTTGCACAAGCCGTGTCGCCCCAGGTCGCGCGACTCACCGAAGCCGTGAGACCACAGGTCACGCGGCTCCATCAAGCCGTGTCACCGAAGGTCGCCCGGCTCGTCGGATCCGTGTCACCACAGGTCGCGAAGTTGCCGCGGCCGAACAGGACCTGGCAGTTCACCGCCGTCGCCGCCACCGCCGGAATGGCGCTGGCCGCCGGTGTGGTGACCGCCGCCGGTCCCTGGGACTCCACCGGTCAGCGTACGGCCGAGCGGGACTACGCAGCCGCACAGGAACGTTCAGGTGGCGTAGATCACGGCCGTAATTCCGATACGTCCGCCAAGGCACCCCGACCCGCCCCCAGCGCCGCATCCGTCCTGGTCGGCCTCGGTGGCTCGACCAACTCGGTGAAGTCGGCCCCGACCGGCACGGCCCTCGCGGACGTCCTGAACCCCCTCCTGGCCAACTCGGCGCTCGGCACCCGCCACACGGCCGCCGTAGTCGACGTCTCGACCGGAAAGCGCCTCTACGGAGTCGGCGCCGACGACGCGTTGACCCCGGCCTCCACGACGAAGATCGCCACCGCGACGGCCGCCCTCTCCGCCCTGGGCGCCGACCACCGTTTCACCACCCGCACCGCCCTGGAGCCCGACACCAAGGAACTCGTCCTGGTCGGCGGCGGCGACCCCACCCTGACGGCCCACCAGGACGCCGAGGGCTGGGCCGGCCTGCGCGCCCTCGCCGACAGCACGGCGACGGCCCTGAAGAAGCGCGGCGTGAGCGAGGTGACGCTGTCGTACGACAAGACCCTGTACTCCGGTGCCGAACTCCACCCGATCGGGGCCAACGAGAACCTCGCCCCGGTCAGCGCCCTGATGGCCGACGAGGGCCGTACGGACGACTCGTCCAGCGGCCAGGTGCTGCGCGTGACGGACCCGGCGGCGGACGCGGCCGAGAAGTTCGCGGGCTTCCTAAAGAAGCACGGCATCAGGACGACGTCTCCGGGCCCCTCGAAGGCGACCGCCCGCGCCGCCACCCTCGCCACGGTCTCCTCGCCCCCGCTGTCCGACATCGTCGAACGGATGCTGACCAACAGCGACAACGACATCGCGGAGGCACTGGCCCGCCAGACCGCCGTCGCGACAGGCAAGCCGACCGACTTCGACGGCGGCGCCGCCGCGATCCAGGCCCAGCTGACGAAGCTTCAACTCCCGGTCAAGGGCGCCGTGTTCAACGACGGCAGCGGCCTGAACCGCGACGACCGCCTTACCGCCGACCTCCTGACCGCCCTGCTGGTCAAGGCCGGTTCCCCGGCCCACCCCGAACTCCGCCCGGTCCTCACCGGCCTCCCCATCGCCGCCTTCACCGGCACCCTGACGACCCGCTACACGGACGCGACGAGCGCGGCGGGCGTGGTGCGGGCCAAGACGGGCACGCTGACGGGCGTCAACACGCTGGCGGGCACGGTCGTGGACAAGGACGGCCAACTCCTGGCCTTCGCCTTCCTGACGTCGAACACGACGAACGCCCTGGAGGCCCAGGCAGCCCTGGACCACACGGCAACGGCGTTGGCGGCCTGCGGCTGCAGCTCGTAACCGGGTGCTGTTCAAACAGGCGCTCACCTGACCGACGCTCGCGGCCTGCCTCAAGTGGCAGCGCTCACGTACGGTTGACGCATGACGAGCATCGGTGGTGCCGAGATGGTCGACTGGAATCTCGCGGTGGCGACCGCGACCCGACTTGTGCGGCCGGGCCCCGAGGTGAGCCGTGACGAGGCCCGGGCCGTCGTCGCGGAGCTGCGCCGGCATGCGAAGGCCTCGGAGCAACACGTCCGGGGGTTCACCCGGATGGGTACGGACGACATCCACGACACCCCGATCCTGGTCGTCGACCGCCCCGGCTGGGTGCGGGCGAACGTCGCCGGGTTCCGGGAGGTCCTCAAGCCGCTGCTCGACAAGATGCAGGAGCGGCGCGGCAACACTCCAGGGGGCGCCGTTTTCGGTGCGGTCGGCGGCAAGGTGACCGGCGTCGAGCTGGGCATGCTGCTGTCGTTCCTGTCCTCGCGTGTGCTCGGGCAGTACGAGACGTTCGCCCCGGCGTCCCGCGAGCTTCCGGCGGGGGCGAAGGGCGGGCGACTGCTGCTGGTCGCGCCGAACATCGTGCACGTGGAGCGCGAACTCGACGTGGAGCCCCACGACTTCCGCCTCTGGGTGTGCCTGCACGAGGAGACGCACCGCACGCAGTTCACGGCCGTGCCCTGGCTGCGTGACCACCTGGAGGGCGAGATCCAGTCGTTCTTGGGGGAGACCGAGGTCGACCCCATGACGGTCCTGGAGCGCATCCGGGAGGCCGCCCAGTCGTTGGCCGGCGGGCGCCCCGAGGGCGAGGAGGACGACGAGGGCCGGTCCCTCGTGGAGATCGTGCAGACGCCCGCCCAGCGGGAGATCCTCGGCCGGCTCACCGCCGTGATGTCCCTCCTGGAGGGGCACGCCGACTTCGTGATGGACGGCGTCGGTCCGGACGTGGTGCCGAGCGTCGCGGAGATCCGCGAGAAGTTCCAGCAGCGCCGCGCGAAGGGCGCCTCCCGGCTCGACTCGGCGCTGCGCAAGCTGCTCGGCCTCGACGCCAAGCTGCGGCAGTACCGGGACGGCGAGCGGTTCGTACGCGCGGTCGTCGAACAGGTGGGCATGGACGGCTTCAACCGTGTGTGGACCTCCCCGAACACGTTGCCCACGAAGACGGAGATCGCCAAACCGGCGGACTGGGTCGCGCGGGTGCATCGCAAGGCCGAGTCGTGAACCGGTCGCGGATGTGGTGAAACGGATTCGGCCGACGGCAGGCGAACGCCCCTGCAATCACCCGTCCGAGGGACCGTGAGCGATGGGTAGGCGTGCGATGCTCGGGGAACGCCCGGGTTCTGTCACCATCTACACACTCTGAGTGACCGAACCTCGGGCCAACCCCCCGAAAACTTCATGAAGGGAACCGGACATGGGTCCCCATCCTGCGGTCGCGGCGATACGCCTGGCGGTCCGCCGCGTCCTCCACGACATCCTCACCGACCACGAGGCCCTGCAGACCGTCGGCGCCTCCCGGCACACCTCGCACGAGCGCCCGCCCTCGCCGCTCGTGCTCGTCGCATGCTCCGGCGGCGCCGATTCCATGGCCCTCGCCTCCGCCCTCGCCTTCGAAGCCCCCAAGCTGGGCATCAGGGCCGGCGGCATCACCGTCGACCACGGCCTCCAGGCCGGCTCCGACCTGCGCGCCGACGAAGTCGTTCTACGGCTGCGCGAACTGGGCCTGGACCCCGTAGAAGCAACGTCAGTGACCGTGGGCCGCGAGGGCGGCCCCGAGGCAGCCGCCCGGGACGCCCGTTACGCCGCCCTCGACGCCTGCGCCGCCCGGCACGGCGCCGCCGCCGTCCTGCTCGGCCACACGCGCGACGACCAGGCGGAAACCGTCCTGCTGGGCCTCGCCCGCGGCTCGGGCATCCGCTCCCTGTCCGGGATGGCCGCGGTCTCGGGGGCCGACGGCCGTTACCGCCGCCCCTTCCTGCAACTCGACCGGCAGACCGCCCGCAAGGCCTGCATGGTCCAGTCGCTGCCCGTCTGGGACGACCCGCACAACGCCGACCCCGCGTACACACGTTCCCGGCTGCGCCACGAGGGCCTGCCGGCCCTGGAAAAGGCGCTCGGCAAAGGGGTCGTAGAAGCGCTCGCCCGTACGGCGCAGCTGTCCCGGGACGACGCCGACGCCCTCGACACCTGGGCCAGCCAGGCCGAGGCCTCCGTACGGGACGCCACCGGCCTCCTGGAGTGCGCCAAGCTCTACGCCCTGCCGCCCGCAGTGCGCCGCCGCATCCTGCGCCGCGCGGCCATCCAGGCGGGCGCCCCGGCCGGTTCGCTGTTCGCCCGGCACATCGAGGAAGTCGACCGCCTGATCACCGGCTGGCGCGGCCAGGGAGCCATCAATCTCCCGGGCAAGGTCGTCGCCCAGCGCCAGGGTGGCAGACTGGTGATTCGGCAAGGCTGAATCGACACCCCCTCCGGGCCTCCGGGGGAGGGGCCAGGTAGTAGCCGGTTGGACGACCGAAAGTGATGCGGGTGGACGCGAAAGACATGGGTGACGACCTCCAGTCGGTGCTCATCACCAAGGAAGAGATCGACGCGAAGCTCGTGGAGCTCGCCGCGAAGATCGACGCGGAGTACGCGGGCAAGGATCTGCTGATCGTCGGCGTCCTCAAGGGCGCGGTGATGGTCATGGCGGACCTCGCCCGGGCGCTGTCCACCCCCGTCACCATGGACTGGATGGCCGTGTCGTCGTACGGCGCGGGCACCCAGTCCTCCGGTGTCGTGCGGATCCTCAAGGACCTCGACACCGACATCAAGGGCAAGCACGTCCTCATCGTCGAGGACATCATCGACTCGGGTCTGACCCTGTCCTGGCTGATCTCCAACCTCGGCTCGCGCGAGCCCGACTCGTTGAAGATCTGCACCCTGCTCCGCAAGCCGGAGGCGGCCAAGGTCGCCATCGACGTGGAGTGGGTCGGCTTCGACATCCCGAACGAGTTCGTCGTCGGCTACGGCCTCGACTACGCGGAGAAGTACCGCAACCTGCCGTTCGTCGGTACGCTCGCGCCGCACGTCTACGGCGGCTAGAGCCACTCGGCCCAAGCCCTGTAAGACGATCGGGAACCCCAGCGGGTTTCGCGCCGTTGGAGCATGCAGACGCGTCTCCCAGCCGTCCCGTGAGACTTCGGGCAACATGGCTGGGGTACGGTCAGAAGAACTGTCTTTATCAAACTCACTATGGCAGGAGGGACGGAGCGTTCTCGCTCCGTATGGATGGACGTGAAGCGATACTTCCGTGGGCCGGTCATGTGGATCGTGCTGGCCGTCCTTGCCGTGGTCGTGTTGATGCAGGTCGTCGGCTCGTCCGGCGGCTACAAGACGGTGGACACCGGCCAGATCGTCCAGGCGATCAATGACAACAAGGTCGAGTCGGCCAAGATCACCACCGGCGACGAGCAGACCGTCAAGGCCACGCTCAAGGACGGCGTCAAGATCGAGGGCAGCTCCAAGATCCAGGCGAGCTACATCGGCGATCAGGGCGTGGACCTCGCGGCCACGCTGCAGACCAAGTACCAGGACAAGCAGATTCCGGACGGCTACACGGTGTCGCCGACGAAGCAGAACGCTTTCGTCGGGATCCTGTTGTCGCTGCTCCCCTTCGTCCTCATCGTGGTCGTCTTCCTGTTCCTGATGAATCAGATGCAGGGCGGCGGCTCCCGAGTCATGAACTTCGGGAAGTCCAAGGCCAAGCTCATCACCAAGGACACCCCGAAGACGACGTTCGCGGACGTCGCGGGCTCCGACGAGGCCGTCGAGGAACTGCACGAGATCAAGGAGTTCCTCCAGGAGCCGGCGAAGTTCCAGGCCGTCGGCGCCAAGATTCCCAAGGGCGTACTCCTGTACGGCCCTCCCGGCACCGGCAAGACCCTGCTGGCGCGCGCCGTCGCGGGCGAGGCCGGGGTTCCCTTCTACTCGATCTCCGGTTCCGACTTCGTCGAGATGTTCGTCGGTGTCGGTGCCTCCCGAGTCCGTGACCTGTTCGAGCAGGCCAAGGCGAACGCTCCGGCGATCGTCTTCGTCGACGAGATCGACGCGGTCGGCCGCCATCGCGGTGCCGGCCTCGGCGGTGGTCACGACGAGCGCGAGCAGACGCTGAACCAGCTGCTCGTCGAGATGGACGGCTTCGACGTCAAGGGCGGCGTGATCCTCATCGCCGCGACGAACCGGCCCGACATCCTCGACCCGGCCCTCCTGCGCCCCGGCCGCTTCGACCGCCAGATCGCGGTCGACCGCCCGGACATGCAGGGCCGTCTGGAGATCCTCAAGGTCCACCAGAAGGGCAAGCCGGTCGCACCGGACGTCGATCTGTCGGCCGTCGCACGCCGTACGCCGGGCTTCACCGGCGCGGACCTGAGCAACGTCCTCAACGAGGCCGCCCTGCTCACCGCCCGAGGCAACCGCAAGCTGATCGACAACTCCATGCTGGACGAGGCGATCGACCGTGTGGTCGCGGGCCCGCAGAAGCGGACCCGGATCATGTCGGAGAAGGAGAAGAAGATCACCGCGTACCACGAGGGCGGACACGCCCTGGTCGCGGCGGCTTCCCCGAACTCCGACCCGGTGCACAAGATCACGATCCTCTCCCGAGGCCGTGCTCTGGGATACACGATGGTCCTGCCGGAAGAGGACAAGTACTCGACCACGCGCAACGAGATGCTCGACCAGCTGGCCTACATGCTGGGCGGTCGCGCGGCCGAGGAACTGGTCTTCCACGACCCGACCACGGGCGCCGCGAACGACATCGAGAAGGCCACCGCGACGGCCCGCGCGATGGTCACGCAGTACGGCATGACCGAGCGCCTCGGCGCGATCAAGTTCGGCGGCGACAACACCGAGCCCTTCCTGGGCCGGGAGATGTCGCACCCGCGCGACTACTCGGAAGAGGTCGCCGCGCTCGTCGACGAAGAGGTCAAGAAGCTCATCGAGAACGCGCACAACGAGGCCTGGGAGATCCTGGTCGAGAACCGTGACGTGCTCGACGCGCTCGTGCTCCAGCTGCTGGAGAAGGAGACGCTGAACAAGGAGCAGATCGCCGAGATCTTCACTCCGATCATCCGGCGTCCGGCCCGTCCCTCCTGGACCGGCTCCTCCCGCCGTACGCCGTCCACCCGCCCGCCGGTGCTCTCCCCCAAGGAGCTGTCACTGACGAACGGTTCGAACGGCGCGGGTCCCGCGATCACCGCCGGTGCGACCGCCGAGTCCTCTCCCACGCTGGAGAAGGCCCCGGAGGAGCGCCCCGAGAACTGACGCGCGTCTCACACGGCTCGAAATGGAAGCCGCGCCCCCCTGGATTTAGCCTGGGGGGCGCGGCTTTTCCATATGCCCGCAACTGAGGCGTGTGTCCGCACACGCGCGACCCGCACAGGAACGAGGCACGACATGACCGACCCCGTGACGCTGGACGGCGAGGGAGCGATCGGCGTCTTCGACGAGAAGCGCGCCGAGAACGCCGTACGCGAACTGCTGATCGCGGTCGGGGAGGACCCGGACCGGGAGGGGCTCAGGGAGACGCCGGCGCGGGTGGCGCGGGCGTACAAGGAGATATTCGCGGGGTTGTGGCAGAAGCCCGAGGATGTGCTGACGACGACGTTCGATCTGGGGCACGACGAGATGGTCCTGGTGAAGGACATCGAGGTGCTGAGCAACTGTGAGCACCATCTGGTGCCGTTCGTGGGTGTTGCCCATGTCGGGTACATCCCGTCCGCCGACGGGAAGATCACCGGGTTGTCGAAGCTGGCTCGGCTGGTGGATGTCTATGCGCGGCGGCCGCAGGTGCAGGAGCGGCTCACTACGCAGGTCGCGGACTCTCTGATGGAGATTCTGGAGCCGCGGGGGGTCATCGTCGTTGTTGAGTGCGAGCACATGTGTATGTCGATGCGGGGGGTGCGGAAGCCCGGCGCCAAGACCATCACGTCTGCGGTGCGGGGGCAGTTGCGGGATCCGGCTACCCGTAACGAGGCGATGAGTCTCATCATGGCTCGCTGAGGGGGGCCGTCGGTTGGGTGCGGGTCCGTTGTGGCTGGTCGCGCCGTTCCCCGCGCCCCTTTGGGGCGCCTCAGCGACCGGCGCTGACCAGTCCCGTTTGGGGCGCCTCAGGTGACCGGGGTTGCGCCCGCCGCGTTGTTGTCGTCGTCCTCCGGGAGTTTGCAGACCCGCTCCAGGAAGATCGCGGCGACTATGACCGCGATGCCTGCCAGGACCGAGAAGCCGGCGTAGATGGCCTGGTCTCGGCGGGCCGGGATGTCCAGGGACTCCAGGAGGTAGGCGCCCGTGCCGCCGTACATGCCGGCGACGAGGGCGGCGACCAGGGCGCTGGACTGGCCGAAGACGACCGCGCGGGCGGCCATCAGGGGGTCGACGCCCTTGGCGCCGGGGCGGCGCTCGCGCTGGGCCTTGAGGCGGGCGCGCAGGGAGAGCGCCGTGGCCAGCAGGACCACGGCGATCACGGCGAGGACGATGGGCGCGGCCAGCGGGACGCTCGGCAGGGTCCCCACCGCGCTCCACAGCCTGGCCCCCGCCCAGGACAGCACTCCGGCGATCACGAACACGCCGGCCAGCACCCTGATCCGCAGCTCTCTCACGGTGTTCCTTCAGCTCCCCGTGCCCTGTCCGGGCGTAGTGGTCGTCTCGACCTTAACGACTACTCGGGCAGCCGGAGTTCCAGATCCTTGCGGGGCGCCACACCGTCACGCGTGACGGTGTCGAGGAGAACGGCCACCGGGCCGCGGCCGGGCAACTGCGCCTCGGGCTCCACGTCGTGCCACGGGGCGAGCACGAAGGCCCGCTCGTGGGCGCGCGGGTGGGGGAGCGTCAGGACCGGGTCGTCCGAGACGACATCGGCGTACGCGACGATGTCGACGTCGATCGTGCGCGCGCCCCAGCGCTCCTCGCGGACCCGGTGGAAGGCCTCCTCGACCGCGTGCGCCCGCTCCAGCAGGGAGGACGGGGGCAGGGTGGTCTTGAGGACGACGACCGCGTTGAAGTACGACGGCTGGCTGCCGGGCTCGACGCCCCACGGCTCCGTCTCGTAGACCGGCGATACGGCTTTGATGCGGACGCCGGGGGTGTCCTCCAGGGCGTCGATGGCTCCCTGGAGGGTCTCCAGGCGGTTGCCCAGGTTCGCGCCGATGGAGATCACGGCGCGCCTCGGGTTGCTGAGGGTGGTGTCGGCGGCGTCCACCTGCTGCACCACGGAGGCGGGCACCGGCTGGACGGTCGGGTCGCTGTGACCCTCGGTGAACGAGAAGGTCATACTCGGCTCCGGGTGATGGTGACGGTCACGTCGTCGAAGGGGACGGTGATCGGGGCGTCCGGCTTGTGGACGCGGACCTCGACCTCCTCGACCCCTTCGTGCTTCAGGCAGGTCTGCGCGATGCGCTCGGCGAGGGTCTCGATGAGGTTGACGGGCTCGCCCTGGACGACGGCCACGACCTCCTCGGCCACGATGCCGTAGTGCACGGTCTTCGCCAGGTCGTCGTCGGCGGCGGCCGGCCGGGTGTCCAGGCCCAGGACGAGGTCCACGATGAAGGTCTGGCCCTCTTCGCGTTCCTTGGGGAACACGCCGTGGTGCCCGCGGGCCTTCAGGCCGCTCAGCGCGACACGATCCACGCGAATCACTCCTGCAATCGTCGGTGGTGGCTGGTTCGTACCGTGTGCGGGCGGTACCCCGGCCTCGAACGAATCTACCTGCGGGCACTGACAATGCCCGGCCACGAGGGCGCGGGCACTGTCCGGGGCCAGAGGGTTCATCGAGCGTTTCCCCTGGGGAACCCGGTGGCTCATGGGTCGGTAGCCGCCCCTACCCGCACGTTCGTGATTCCAACCACTTCTTGGTCCCGACGGGTTGCGACGGGTTCTCCCAGGGGGCGCCTACCCACTCAGGTGGGGGTGTCCTCGCTGTCGTCCTCGTCGTTTTCGGCCAGAACCGGGGACGCGTG
This sequence comes from Streptomyces prunicolor, assembly GCF_045162825.1. Lineage (NCBI taxonomy): Bacteria > Bacillati > Actinomycetota > Actinomycetes > Kitasatosporales > Streptomycetaceae > Streptomyces > Streptomyces prunicolor. Next base: position 6,155,874 of record NZ_CP108676.1, read on the forward strand.
GTGCGACCAGAGCTTCCAGCCCTCGGGGGTGCGCCGGAACACGTTCGTGGCGACCACGAGCTGGCCGACCAGCGGGCCCAGTTCGTCGCTGTCGTCGGGGGAGGGGCCGCCGCTGAGGATGTTCTCCGTACAGGTGACCAGCGCGGTGTCGCCGGTCACCGAGACGTGCACGTCGGTGAGGAAGAACTGGATGTACTCGGTGTTCGCCATGATCAGCGCGTACGACCTGAGGACCTCGCCGCGGCCGGTCAGCACCGGCCAGCCCGGGTGCACGCAGGAGATCACGCCGCTGTCCGCCGGGTCGTGGTACTCCTCGTCGACGCCGAGGTCGGCCGGGGTCAGCCAGAGCGCGGACAGCTCGTCGAAATCACCGCGCTCCAGCGTCTCGTAGAACGCGGTGTTGGCGAGTTCCACCTGCTCGACGTCGGTGTGCGGGGCGGTCACAGGGCGGCCTCGGAGTCGGTGTGCACGGCGGGTCGGGCGCCGGGGGCGCGCGCTCCCTCGACGGCGCGGGCGACGCGTACGGCGTCGGCGGTGGCGCGGACCTCGTGGACGCGCACCGCCCACGCGCCGGCGTGCGCCGCGAGCGCGGAGACGGCGGCTGTGGCGGCGTCGCGCTCGCGCGCGGGCGGGGGCGCTCCCTCGGGTCCTGCGAGGACGCGGCCGAGGAACCGTTTGCGGGAGGCGGCGACCAGGAGGGGGTGGCCGAGGACGAGCAGACGGTCGAGGTGGGCCAGGAGGACGAGGTCGTGCTCGGCGTCCTTGGAGAAGCCGAGGCCCGGGTCGACGACGATGCGGTCGGGGGCGACACCGCCGGCCAGAACGGCCTCCACGCGTGCGTGCAGTTCGTCGACGACCTCGGTGACGACGTCGTCGTAGACGCCCTTGACGTTGCCGCCCTCCAGGAAGCCGCGCCAGTGCATGACGACGAAGGGGGCGCCCGAGGCGGCGACGACCGGGATCATCGCGGGGTCGGCGAGGCCGCCGCTGACGTCGTTGACGAGGGCGGCGCCGGCGGCGAGGGCGCGCTCGGCGACGGAGGCGCGCATGGTGTCGACGGAGACGGTGACACCCTCGGAGGCGAGGCCGCGCACTACGGGGATGACGCGCTTGAGTTCCTCGGCCTCGTCGACGCGGGAGGCGCCGGGGCGGGTGGACTCACCGCCGACGTCCACCAGGTCGGCGCCCTCGGTGACCAGGTCCAGGCCGCGCTTGACGGCGGCCGTGGTGTCGAAGAAGCGACCGCCGTCGGAGAAGGAGTCGGGGGTGACGTTCACGACTCCCATGACCGCGCACCGGTCCCACTCCGGAAGACCCGTGACGCGCGCGCGTCCGCTCTGCTTGCTCATACGTTCAGCCTAGGCCCAGAGCGAGGGGGGTACGGCCCTGCGTGCCGGGTGGAAGGGGGCTGGTCCGCAGGGGGAGGGGTGCGGGAGCCGGTGAGTGGGCGCTCGGCCGTGGACCGTCCGGTGGCGGCCCGTCTTGGCGGTGGTGGTGCTCGGCTGTGCCGTACGGGCTTGCGACCTCGGAGCGCCTGCCGGCGGGCGTCGGCCTTTGCCGTGGTCGTCCGGGGCGACCTTTGGCGGACCGGAGCGTGTCCGTGGCTGTAGGGCCACGTGGTCCGTGTGAAGGCCTCCGGGCCGGGCGGTTGGAGACCTCCGGCCCGGCCCGGGCGGTACCCCCAGCCGTAGCTGAGGTTTCCGCCCGGAACGGGGCCGTTGGTCAGGCCGCGCGTGCGTCCCGTTCCGCCAGGCCGTGGGTGCAGGCCGGGGCCGTGGCCGTGCGGCGGCGGAGGAAGCGGGGGAGGGGGAGAGCGAGGTTGACGAAGCCCTCCGCCTGCATCGCTGCGAAGCCGATGCGGGGGAGGTCGCCGGAGGCGCGGTAGACGACGAAGCGGGGTTCCCAGCGAGGCTGGAACTTCGCGTTGAACTTGTACAGGGACTCGATCTGGAACCAGCGGGACAGGAAGACCAGCAGTCCGCGCCAGGCGCGCAGCACCGGGCCCGCGCCGATCTTCTCGCCCCGCGCGAGTGCCGCGCGGAACATCGCGAAGTTGAGCGACACGCGCGTGATGCCGAGCTTCGGTGCCGCCTGGAGGGAGGCCACGATGAGCAGCTCGTTCATCCCCGGGTCCGCCGCGCGGTCGCGGCGCATCAGGTCCAGCGACATGCCGTCCGTGCCCCAGGGCACGAAGTGCAGGATCGCCTTCAAGTCGCCGTACTCGCCCGGCTGTTCGTCCGCCTTGTGGGCGGTCGCGATGAAGCAGTCGCCGTCCTCCGGGTCGCCGATACGGCCGAGCGCCATGGAGAAGCCGCGCTCGGTGTCGGTGCCCCGCCAGGCCTCCGCGGCGAGCCGGATCCGCTCCAACTCGCCCTCGCCGAGGTCACGTACACGCCGTACCCGGGTTTCGTAGCCGGCCCGCTCGATGCGCTTCACCATTTGGCGTACGTTGCGCATCGCGCGCCCGGCGAGCGAGAAATCCGCCACGTCGACCACCGCCTCGTCGCCCAGTTCGAGGGCGTCGAGGCCGGTCTCGCGGGTCCACACCTCGCCACCCGTCTCCGAGCAGCCCATGACGGCGGGCGTCCAGGAGTGGGCCTTCGCCTCGTCCATGAACCGCTCGATGGCGCCCGGCCAGGCCTCCACGTCACCGATCGGGTCACCGCTGGCGAGCATCACCCCGGAGACCACGCGGTATGTCACCGCCGCCTTGCCGCTGGGCGAGAACACGACGGCCTTGTCGCGGCGCAGCGCGAAGTGACCGAGTGAGTCGCGGCGGCCGTGCTTCTCCAGGAGGGCACGCAGCTGCGTCTCGTCCTCCGGGGTGAGGCGTGCGGCCGGGTGCTCGGGCCGGAACGCGAGGTAGATCGTCGTCACGGCGGTGAGCAGCCCCAGGGCGCCGAGCGAGAAGGCGACCGTCCAGGAGGTGCTGCCCTCGTAGTCGACCGGTCCCTCGAAGCCGAACAGGCCGTACAGGACGTGCGTAATCCGATCGGCCAGGCTCGGGTCGCCGACCATGCGCTTGGAGTGGACGCTGACGATGACCAGTCCGAGGACGAGGGAACCGGCGCCCATGAGCACGAAGTTGGCGAGCGCGCGCCACCTGCTGCGCGGGTCGGGCAGCGCCCGGAACTCGTCCCGGTGCAGCAGCAGCGGCGCGAGCAGCGCCGCCGAGATGACCACTCCTATGAGCGAGTGCCGGTACGCGAACTGCGCCACCGCACCCGCCGGCAGCAGCGCGACCGCGGCCCGCCAGGCCCGCCGCTTGCGCCGCCTGAGCCCGTGCGCGAGCAGCAGCAACAGCACGCCGGCGCTGAGCGAGAGCGCCGCGGCGAAGGGGCCGAGCGCCCCCGGCAGCACCTCCGCCATGGTGTGCATACGGCTGTGCCGGAAGCGCGGGAACACCCCCGCGGCGATGTCCAGCAGGCCGACCAGGGCGCAGGCCCTGGCGACGAGCGTGGGAACGACCTCGGGGCGCGGACCTCGGACTATGCGCCGGACTCGGCCTGAACGGCTCGGAACCCCACCCGACATTTCCCCATCTATCCTGACAGACATCGCATCCCGTAGTTCTGCGAGAGACCTTGGATCCGGGCCCGATTCGGGCATCCGGCGACATTGCGCCCTCTAGGACGGTGTCTAGAGGAAGGAGGTTCCTTCCTTACCGAAAAGCCGGTTCAAAGGCAGAGGAAAGCCCGGGGCAAGCGTTCGCGAAACTTGCGTGCGCCATGGGCGGGAAGCGCAGGTGGGGACAGCTGATGGGACTCACGAGCAGGAAAGTGCTGGTACTGGCGGTCGTGTGCGCCGTGCTGCTGTTCATCGGCACAGTATGGCTGTGGCCGCGCCTGGCCAGACGCAACTGGCGGGCCGTCAGCGGACGCGTGGGCCTGCTGCTGGCAACGCAGTTGGCGCTCTTCGTCTCCGTCGGCCTCGGCGCCAACCAGGCCTTCGGGTTCTACGCCAGCTGGGCCGACCTGTTCGGCAAGGAGACCGCCCAGGGCGTCGTCGTCGACCACACGGCGCTCCAGGGCGCCGGCGGACCGCTCCACGTGGTCGAGACCCGGCGGGTGGACGCACCGGGCGGCGCCTTTCTGCCGCAGAGCGTGGGCCAGGTGCAGCGGGTCGAGATAGTGGGCCGTACGACCCATATCGCCACCCCCGCCTACGTCTACCTGCCGCCGGAGTACTTCCAGCCGCGGTACCGCACGCGCACATTCCCCGCCACGGTCGTCCTCACGGGGTACCCGGGCACCGCCAAGGCACTCGTCGACAAATTGAACTACCCGCGCACGGCCCTGGAGTTGACCAAGAAGGGGCGTATGAAGCCGATGATCCTGGTGATGATGCGGCCCACGGTGGCGCCGCCGCGCGACACGGAGTGCGTCGACGTTCCCGGCGGTCCGCAGACCGAGTCGTTCTTCGCCAAGGACCTGCCCGATGCCGTACTGGCTCACTACAGGGTGGGCAAAAAGCCCGGGAGCTGGGGAATCATCGGCGATTCAACGGGCGGTTACTGCGCCCTGAAACTCGCGATGCACCACCCCGGGGTGTACGCGGCGGGCGTCGGCCTCTCGCCGTACTACAAGGCGCCGAGCGACCCCACCACGGGCGACCTCTTCCAGGGGAACGGGACGCTGCGCAACGAGGCGGACCTGTGGTGGTACCTCAAGCACCGGCCCGCGCCCGACACCTCACTGCTCGTCACCAGCAGCAAGATCGGGGAACACAACTACAAAGACACCCTGAAATTCATCGACCAGGTGCGGGCCAACAACTCCACCCGTATCGCGTCGATCATCCTGGACAGCGGCGGGCACAACTTCAACACCTGGCGACGGGAGATCCCGGCGGCTCTCCAGTGGATCGGCGGGCGGCTCTCCGGCGGGTGAATGTGACCGCCGAACCCGTGTGAGGGAATAGGGGTCACTGTGTTTTTACCGGGCGGGGCACCATCATTCGCCTACGCGCGGTAAGTTTCTGGCCATGCCACGTGGACGTCACCGCCATTCCCCGCCGTTGCACCGGCTGTTGCCCCCCTCGGCGATCGCAGGCGTGTCGCTCGTCTGCGCCTTCGGGCCCTGGGTCTTCTCGCAACCGGCCGCGCTGCGCATAGTCGCGGCCATCGCCGCCGCGACCGCGCTCGTCGGCGCGGCGTTCATGCGCCGCTGGGACACACAGGCGGGCAAGCAGGTCGCCGACCTGATACGCGCGCGTACGAGCGACGAATGGCGCTACGAGGAGCGGCTCGCCGAACTCGAGTCCGACCTCGACGAGTCGCGCGAACTCCGCGTCAAGCTGGAGCACAAGCTGCGCGCCAAGCGCACGGAGCTGGCGGGCCTGCGCAACGAACACGCGGCCCTGCTGCGCCGGTACGCCACGGCGGAGACCGAGCGCGCGAGCGCCCTGGAGGGCCGCCGCCTGCTGGAGATAGAGGCCGCGGAACCCACGCGCGCGTTGCCACCGGTCGCGGTGGACGGCGACGACGACGCCTCGGCGGACGTGGACGCCACCGCGGACCTGGAGCTCCAGGACGACGAGGTCGCGACGGACGGTACCGAGGCTGTGGCTGCTTCGGTCGACTCCGCGGACGAGACGCACGCCGAGGGTGAGACGGACGCCGAAGCCGACGCCGAGGGTGACACCGAGGACGAGGAGTCGGAGACGGCCGAGGTCGTCAAGGAGCCCGTCGCGGAGAAGCCCGCGGGGTCGACGGTGTTCTCCCCGGAGGGGTCCAAGCTGTTCCTGCGGGCCAAGGCCGCGCTGGTCCGGCTCGACGACGACGGTGAGACCCCGGCGCCCGAGCCTCAGGATTCCGCGCCGAAGGACACCGAGCCCCAGGACCCCGAGCCGAACGTCCCCGCGCCGAAGAACCTTGCGCCGAAGAACCTCGCGCCGAAGAACCTCGCCTCGAAGGACTCCGCGCGGGCCCGGCCCGCCCCGGTGCCGGCCGACAGCGGCGGTGCCGACTCGGAGGCCGCGCAGGAGGACGAGGCGGAGGGGAAGCCCGAGGCGGTCGACGGGCATGAGCACGCGGCCGCCGTTCCCCCGGCCGCGCAGCCCGCCCAGCCCGCCCAACTGCCCCAGTCCGCGCACCCGTCGGGGCACTTCACCGTGCCGACCGCGGTGGCGGTCGTACCGGCGTCTCCCGTACGGCGGCCGATGATCGAGGGCGGGTTCGACTTCTTCGGTATGCAGAAGGGGGCGACGACCGCCGCGATGGACGCCGTACAGAACGAGGATCTCGCCGACGTCGTGGGCCAGGAGGCCCTCGCCGTGCACAAGGCGGAGGCGGAGGGGCAGTTCAAGCCCGCCGACGAGCGGTCGCGCGATGTCGGTGTCGGCCAGATCATCGACCTGACGGCACACGACGAGACCGAGCAGATCAACCTCCACGGCCTGCGCAGCGCCGCTTCCTGAACGGGGCCTGACGTGACGTCAGGCCATCCAGCGGTCCGGGCGGGCGTCCCGGCGGCCCGTCCGTGACCGCTCGGCCTGCCCCCTGAGCAGCTCCGCGGCCTCCTCCGCGTCCCGCAGACGCGCTGTGACGGTCTTGTTTGCCCCTGTGTCCACATGGACCTCGGCAAGCCGCCAGAAGCGCTCCCAGGGCCCTTGCGTGAGCCGTACGCTCTGCACCTTCGCGTGCGGCACCAGCGCCAGGCTGCGGCGGAGCAGTCCGTGCCGGGCCGCGAACACCGTGTCGGTGACCGCGAGGCCGTAGCCACGCCACCACAGCGGCACGCACCAGTGCGCACGGCCGGGCGGGCGGGACAGCGCCTCGCGTGGCGGCACGGTCACGCCGGGAAGCACGCGCGCGATGACCGACTCGGCGATCTCGCGCGGGGCGACCGGTACCAGTACGGAGTTGGACGACCCGGCCACGTCCAGTTCGACCCGCACCCAGCCGCGCCGCCGCCACAGCAGCGGTTCCACGATCCGCACGGTCTGCACCCGTCCCGGGGGCACCGTCTCGTGCGTGCGGTCCAGCAGCCCGTGGTCGATGCGCAGCCCGTCCGGGGACTCGCCCACCGTCCAGTCGTACTCCCCGACGAACCGCCCCACACTGCTCGCGCCCGCCGCGCCCAGCAGCGGCAGCGCGGTCGCGAGGACCGTCCACACGCTGTGGGTGGCGAACCACAGGAGTGGCGGTACGACGAGCGCGGCGGCCAGCGACACCCAGGTGGCGGCGGTGAGCACCAGGGACACCGCGAGGACACCGGCCGGCACGTGCAGCAGCTGCCGTGAGGGCGCCTCGCCGACCTCGTGCGCGGTCTCGGGCGCGAAACCGGCCGCCCGCGCGAGGAGTTCGGCCCGCAGCGCCCGCGCCTCGCCCTCTCCAAGGAAGGCGAGTTCGTCCTTCTTGTCGGTTCCTACGACGTCCAGCTTCAGCTTGGCGACGCCCGCCACGCGCGCGAGGAGGGGCTGTGTCACGTCGACGGCCTGGATGCGCTCCAGCCGGATGTGCGCGGTGCGCCGGAACAACAGGCCGGTACGGATGCGCAGTTCGGTGTCGGTCACCGCGAAGTGCGTGAACCACCAGGTCAGAAAGCCGTACAGGGCGGCGGCCGGGACGAACACGGCGAGCCCGATGAGCAGCGTGACCGTGGTCAGCCGGGTCAGCTGCTCCTGCGCCTGGTTGGGGTCGTGCACCGCCCACCCGATGATGACGGCGACCGGCGCCCATGCCCGCCGCAACGGCGTCACCGGATGCAACCGCCGCTCCACGAGCGGCACTTGCTCCCGTACGACCTCGGTGGCCTCGGGTACGTCCTTGTCGGCGCCCGGCGTCGTCACAGCCCCGCCGATCGGGCCTCGCCCAGCTCGGTGAGCCGGTCGCGCAGCCGTTCGGCCTCGGCCGGGACCAGCCCCGGGATGGTCGCGTCGGTCGCCGCGGCCGCCGTGTGCAACTGCACGCTGGCGAGCCCGAAGTGCCGCTCCACGGGCCCCGAGGTCACCTCCACGAGCTGCATCCGCCCGTACGGCACGATCGTCTCGTGGTGCCACAGCACACCCCTGCTGATCAGCAGGTCGTCGGCGCGCTCGGCATACCTCCAGGAGCGCCAGTTGCGGCCCAGCAGCACCCAGCCCCACGCGATGAGGGCGAGCGGCAGCAGCGCGAACGCCGCCCAGGCGGGCCCCGCGAACAGATTCAGGAGCACGCCCAGGATCACGGTCAGCAGCCCCAGCCACACCACCAGCAACAGCCGTCGCATCTTCAGCAGCCCCGGCGGCAGCCCGGTCCACACCGGCTCGCGCGCCGCGTCGTCCTGCGCGGCAGTCCCCGTTTCCATGCCGCAAGCGTACGTACGAGAGACTGTGTCCATGACTCCCACGACGGAGACCATGGTCGGGATCGGCGGCGCCGCGGAGAGCACCGACATGGTGCTCAACATCGGCCCCCAGCACCCCTCCACGCACGGTGTGCTGCGGTTGCGGCTCGTCCTGGACGGCGAGCGCATTCAGCACGCGGAGCCAGTGATCGGCTATATGCACCGCGGCGCCGAGAAGCTCTTCGAGGCGCGCGACTACCGCCAGATCATCATGCTCGCCAACCGCCACGACTGGCTGTCGGCCTTCTCGAACGAGCTGGGCGTCGTCCTCGCGGTGGAGCGCATGCTCGGCATGGAGGTGCCCCCGCGCGCGGTGTGGACGCGCACGCTGCTCGCCGAGCTGAACCGGGTGCTCAACCACCTGATGTTCCTGGGGTCGTACCCCCTCGAACTCGGCGGTATCACCCCGGTGTTCTACGCGTTCCGGGAACGCGAGGTCCTCCAGAACGTCATGGAGGAGGTCTCCGGCGGGCGCATGCACTACATGTTCAACCGCGTGGGCGGCCTCAAGGAGGACGTCCCGTTGGGCTGGACGGCACGCGCGCGTGAGGCTGTCGCCGCGGTGCGCTCCCGGATGGACCGCTTCGACGACCTGGTGCTCGGCAACGAGATCTTCCGGGGCCGCACGCGCGGGGTGGGCGAGCTGTCGGCGGAGGCCGTGCACGCCTACGGAGTGAGCGGGCCCATCGCGCGCGCCTCGGGCGTCGACTTCGACCTGCGGCGCGACGAGCCGTACCTCGCGTACGGCGAACTCCAGGACACCGTGAAGGTCGTCACGCGCCAGGAGGGCGACTGTCTCGCCCGCTTCGAGGTGCTCCTGGAGCAGACCCACAACGCGCTCGACCTCGCGGACGCCTGCCTCGACCGGCTCGCCGAACTGGAGCCCGGTCCGATCAACCAGCGGCTCCCGAAGGTCCTGAAGGCGCCCGAGGGGCACACGTACGCGTGGACCGAGAACCCGCTCGGCATCAACGGCTACTACCTCGTCAGCAAGGGCGAGAAGACCCCGTACCGGCTGAAGCTGCGCTCGGCGTCCTACAACAACATCCAGGCGCTCGCGGTGCTGCTGCCGGGGACGCTGGTGGCGGACATGGTGGCGATCCTGGGGTCGTTGTTCTTCGTGGTCGGGGACATCGACAAGTAGGGGCCCAGTAGGGGCTGTTCACTGTTTTGGCGAGTCACGGCTCGTCGAGCGGGTCCGGAATTCCAACCGACTGCACGAGCCAGCCGAAGTCGCCGAGTCCGCCGGTCGCGGTGAGTTCGGCCGCCTCGCCGGCGCCCGCGAGCGCGCGGACGTACGCTGTCGGGTCGGTGGAGGCCAGCGTGAGCGGGGGGCGCGCGCCTGTGACGCCGAGGGCGCGCAGGGCGGCGCGTTGTGTGAGCAGGCGTGCGCCGGGGAGCGCGCCCGCTTCCGCGCAGGCGTCCAGTGCCACGTGCGCCGTGAGGTCGCAGGAGCCGTCCGGTACGGGTGCCGTCTCGCGGCCTTCGCGAAAGCCGGTGAGCGTGCCGAACGGGGGGCGGGTGCCCCTGGTGTGCGTGTAGTCGACGGCGATCGCGAGTCCCCGGTCGACGCAGGCGACGGCGGATGCCCAGGCCGTGTCCCTGGGGAGGCCGATCTCGGCACGCAGCCCCTCCTCGGGCGCCAGCGGCCACCACCGCGCGAGCCACGCGGCCTCCGCACCGGCCACCGGCTCCCCGAGCCGCTCGGCCCCGTCCTGCCGTACGAGCACGAGCCGCGGTACGCCGGTGGAGTCCACCTCGGCGACCTCCACGGGCACGTTGTCCAGCCACTCGTTGGCGAACAGCAGCCCGGTGATCCCCTTCGGGGGCTCGGGCAGCCACTCGACGCGGGGATCGAGTCCTACGGGGCGGTCGGCGATCTCGACGGCGTAGGCACGCACGCGTGCGGTCACTTCGGCGGGCAGCGCGGCGAGCACGCCGGTCACCAGTTCGCCGCGGCCGGCGGCCAGGTCCACGAAGCCGAGTTCGGGTGGTCGGTCCAGCGACTCGTCCACCCGGCACAGCAGCCGCGCCACGGCGCCCGCGAAGAGCGTCGACGCGTGCACCGACGTACGGAAGTGTCCGGCGGGTCCCTCAGGCCTGCGGTAGAAGCCCTCGGGCCCGTACAGGGCCTCCTCGGCCGCCGTCCGCCAGCCGCGCCACCGGGCCGTGGTGTCTTCCGTCACGTGGTCAGAGTAAGTGCAGAGGACAACGGGGCCTCCACCTTGGGGAGTACGCGGGGCGTATACGGATCGATCCTCCGGTTGACCCCGGCACACCGCACGCATCCCTACGCTGGGTTACGTGCAGCGCCTCTATGACTTCCTCCGCAGACACCCGACATGGGTCGACACCTTCTGGGCTGTCTTCCTGCTGGGGCTGAGCGGCGTGAGCATCGCGAGTACCAGCTACGCGTCGGGCCGGCACGGGACGGCCGCCGGGGCGATCGCGGCGTCCGCCGTCATGTGTGTGGCGATCGCGCTGCGCCGCCGCTGGCCGGAGAAGATGCTCCTCTTGGCCGGGGCGACGGGACTCGCGCAGTTGGTCCTCGACATCGAGCCCGTGGTGGCCGACTTCGCCATGCTGGTGATCGTCTACACGGTCGCCGCGGTCGGCGCCCGCTGGGCCTCCCGCTTCGCCCTGGCCTCCGGTCTGTCCGCGGCGACCCTCGCGCAGATCCGCTGGCCCCAGGAGCACACCAGTTCCGCCGGGCTGGTCGCGCTGGCGATCTTCCAGACGGTGCCGTTCGCGCTGGCCTGGGTGCTCGGCGACTCGATGCGCACCCGGCGCGCGTACTTCGCGCAGCTGGAGGAGCGCGCCGCGCGGCTTGAGAAGGAGCGCGAGGCGCAGGCGAAGGTCGCGGTCGCCGCCGAGCGCGCCCGGATCGCCCGCGAGCTGCACGACGTGGTCGCGCACAACGTGTCGGTGATGGTGGTCCAGGCCGACGGCGCCGCCTATGTCCTCGACTCGGCGCCGGACCAGGCGAAGAAGGCCCTGGAGACGATCTCCTCCACCGGCCGCCAGGCCCTCGCCGAGATGCGCCGCCTGCTGGGCGTGCTGCGCACCGGCGAGCACAAGGAGGCCGGTGAGTACGTGCCGCAGCCGGACGTCGAGCAGATCGACGACCTGGTCGAGCAGTGCCGTACGTCCGGACTGCCCGTCGACTTCAAGGTCGAGGGGACCCCGCGCCCGCTGCCCAGCGGCGTCGAGCTGACGGCGTACCGGATCGTCCAGGAGGCGCTCACCAACACCCGCAAGCACGGCGGCCCGAACACGGGCGCCAGTGTGCGGCTGGTCTACTTCGACGACGGCCTCGGGCTGCTCGTCGAGGACGACGGCAAGGGAGCCCCGCACGAGCTCTACGAGGAGGGCGGCGCGGACGGCCAGGGGCATGGTCTGATCGGTATGCGTGAGCGGGTGGGCATGGTCGGGGGAACGCTGGACGCGGGACCGCGGCCCGGAGGCGGCTTCCGTATCAGTGCGCTGCTGCCACTGAAACCCACCCACTGATCTTTCGTACGCCGAGCAGTGACACCTGTAAGGAATTGTTGAACGACCTGTTGAACGACCGGTCGTCGAACGACTTGTTGAGCCAATTGTTGAACGATCCTGTTGATGGAACGGAAGAGGACCCGATGGCGATCCGCGTGATGCTCGTCGACGACCAGGTGCTGCTGCGCACCGGGTTCCGGATGGTGCTCGCCGCCCAGCCGGACATGGAGGTCGTCGCGGAGGCGGGCGACGGCGTCGAGGCCCTTCAGGTGCTGGCGGCGACCGCGGTCGACGTGGTGCTGATGGACGTCCGTATGCCGAAGCTGGACGGGGTGGAGACCACCCGCCGCATCTGCCAGGGCGAGAACCCGCCGAAGGTGCTGATCCTGACCACCTTCGACCTCGACGAGTACGCCTTCTCCGGGCTGAAGGCCGGTGCCTCCGGCTTCATGCTCAAGGACGTGCCGCCCGGCGAGCTCCTCACCGCGATCCGCTCCGTGCACAGCGGCGACGCCGTGGTGGCGCCCTCGACGACCCGCCGCCTCCTGGACCGCTTCGCCCCGATGCTGCCCTCCACCGGCAAGGAGCCCCAGCACAAGGAGCTGGAGCGGCTCACCGAGCGCGAGCGCGAGGTCATGATCCTCGTCGCCCAGGGCCTGTCCAACGGCGAGATCGCGGCCCGCCTGGTGCTGTCCGAGGCGACCGTGAAGACCCATGTCGGCCGCATCCTGACCAAGCTCGGCCTGCGGGACCGGGTGCAGGTGGTCGTCCTGGCGTACGAGACGGGGCTGGTGCGGGCCGGCGGGCACGGCTGAGGGTTTGCTGCCCGGGGTCGGCTGGTCGGTAGGTCGGTTAGCTGCTCGGTTGGTCGGTTGGTCGGTTACCTGAGGATGCCCTCCAGGAAGTCGCTGCCCAGGCGGGCCACCATCGTGACGTCCAGCTGGTGCAGGACGTAGCGGCCGCGGCGGCGGGTGGTGATCAGGCCGGCCTTCTTCAGGACGCCGAGGTGGCGGGATATCTCGGGGGCGGTCATGCCGTGCACCTGGGTCAGCTCGCTGGTGGTGAACGCGCTGCGGGCCAGGCTGCGGCACAGGCGCATGCGGACCGGGTGGGACAGAGCCGTCATCCGCAGATTCAGCTGCTCCAGGGAGGTCGGTGCGGCGATCTTCGGGGTGTTGAGCACGGGGTAGTGCACGACGGGCTGCCAGCCGTACCGGTACAGGACCGTCAGATGCGGCCAGCCCAGGGTCGTGGGCACCAGGAGGAGGCCGCCGTCCTGGGTCGCCGTACGGCCGGTGCCGAGTTTGTCGATCGTGATGCGGGTGGCGCTCTCGTCGAGGGTCACCGCGCTGGACATCGACGTCAGGGCCTCCGCGAGGCCCTTGCGGTGCAGGAGGTCCGTCTTGTGGCGGGCGTCGGTGGCCAGTTGGTGGTGCATCCGGGACCAGGTCTCCGCGAAGAACGCCTCGTCGCAGTCCTCCAGGAACTGCCGCAGCCAGGCCCTGGTCCGCGGCGGGTCGGCCAACAGCCGCTCGGTGAAAGCCAGTTGATGCGGACCGCGCGCGGCCGCCTGCTCCAGGGCGCGCCGCCGGATCCCGGCGTCGGTGAGCGGGCCGGGCCCGCCCGTGCTGTAGGAGGTCGCGCAGGTGGTGAACTCCATGGCCGCGTCCACGAACTGCTCGTCCGTCAGCTTGTCCAGCAGGTCCAGCTCCTCGGCGAGCGTGGCTCCGGGGAGCGTGCTGCGGCCCGGGATGCCCGCGTACGGCACGAACAGGTCGGAGAACGTCGACCGCCACAGGAAGTCCGCCTCGCACATCCGGTCGGCCAGATGCGGATCGAGCCGCGCGGTCACGCCGGTCACCCAGCCCTGGAGGCCGGGGTGGTGCCCCGGCTCGGACATCGCGTGCAGTGCCATGCACAGCTCGCCCAGGGGTGAGGGCGCGAAGGTGATCCGCTCCTGCCGCAGCCCGGTGATGTCGATGTGCACGCTCATGTCCCCAATCGTGCACCCCGCCACTGACAACGCCCCCCTCGTTTGACGGCGCCCGTCAATCGACGCGACAGCCACCGGCCGGCGGCGCAGCCTGGAGACATGAGCGTCACCCAGCCAGTACCTCCTGGACACCTACCGCGCCCAGCGGCTCGGCGAGGCCCCGCCGCCCCCGCCCGGCACCCACGACTGGCAGGCCGCCCGCGAGCTGCGCGGCTACTGGCAGTTCCGCGCGGTCGTCGCGGAACGCCCGACTCATGGTCGGCTACGGCGGGCTCTGGGCCGGTGGCTGAACCCGCGGGCGCGTTCTGCTTGCTGACGGCCCGCGCGCGTGCCGACGACGGGCACCTGAACTTGCGTTCCGCCCGGCTGACATCAGCGTCGACGTTCCGGCCGCCGTCGGCCCGCGCGCGTATCGGCGACTCGTACCGCAGCTTTGTGTGCCGCCGCGCTGACGGCCGGTTCCGCGTTCCGCCCACCGGCGGCTTTCTCGTGCTCCGCACGCCTTTCATGGCCGTCGGCCCCTGCGCGCCGGTGGATGACAACGCGCGTGTGCCGGCTGCGGACGATCCGCCCGTGCTCGCGTTCCGCCCGTGCTCCCGTTCCGCCGGCTGACAGCCCGCGACCGCCATGCGCGCCCTCATGGCGGGTGGCTCCCGTGGTCCGCTGCCGACCCGGCCCCGCTGCCTCTTAGCGGCCCGCCTCCTCCTTGAGCAGGACCACGAAGTCCGCGACCGCCGCCTTCACGTCCTCGGCCGTCCACTCCAGGGCGGCGGCCCGTACGTAGACCTCGGTGAACGCCAGGCCCGGGCCCTTCGCGTCCCAGGGGTTGGAGAAGAGGGCGGTCTTCGTCTCCTCGGCCTGCCGGATCGCGGCCTCCGCGACGGTGTCGGGGTCGTACGGCAGCCAGACCTGGAACTCGTTTGTGTGCGGCTGCTCGGGGTGGACGCGCATCCAGGGCACCCCGGCCGCCGCGAACCCCTCACGCAGTGCCTCGGCGACCACGCGCGCGTGGGCCACGTAGTCGGGCAGCCGGGGCAGTTCCCGGTCCAGGCCCGCGAGGGCCGTCAGCGCGGTGGGGAACTGCTGGAAGACCATGCCCCCGTAACGGTGCCGCCAGGTCTTCGCCTCGTCGATGAGGGTCTTCGGGCCGACGAGCGCGGCGCCGCCGAGGCCTTCGAGGGACTTGTAGAACGACACGTAGACGCTGTCGGCGAGGTCGGCGATCTCGTCGAGCGGGCGGCCGAAGTGGGAGGTGGACTCCCACAGGCGGGCGCCGTCGAAGTGGACCACCGCGTCGCGTTCGCGCGCGGCCCCGACGGCAGCGGAGAGTTCCTCCCAGGAGGGCAGCAGGAAACCGGCGTCCCGGAGGGGCAGTTCGAGCATCAGCGTCCCGAAGGGCTCCGGGAAGTCACGGACTTCGGCGGCGGTCGGTTGGCGGGGTTCGCTCGTCACGTGGACCGGACGCAACCCGCTGACCTGGCTGAACGCGTCCCCTTCGTGCACTTCGGGGTGGGCCAGCGGATGCAGGGCGACGGTCGGGTTGCCGGTACGGCCCGCCCAGCAGCGCAGGGCGACCTGCTGGGCCATCGTGCCCGTGGGGAAGAAGGCCGCGGCCTCCTTGCCGAGCAGTTCGGCGACCCGCTTCTCCAGGGTCTCTCCTATGCCGCCGCCGTACATGTCGGACGTCTCGTCCAGGTCGTACAGCTCGGCGGCCTCCTGAAGGAAGGCGAGCCGTTCTCTGAGCGTGCCCAGGAAGCCGAGGCGGGCGAGGGTGCGCTCCGCGTTCCGGTTCGCGCCGAGGCGCCGTTTGCGGCGCGCCAGGAGGCGTTCCTCTTCGGTTGTCCGCTCCGCTCCCTGTTCGCCCTGCTCCGCCTGATCCACGTCCTGGTCCGCCGTATCGCTCATGCCCCGGATGATGCCTGGCGCGGGTCCGCGGGAGCACCCGGATTTCCCCAGGCTTTCCCGCACGGCACGACTGTGCGACAACCCACAGCCTGTGGACAACCGGACGCCCCTCGAACCGATCGCGTTAACATGACGAGAAATCGTCCGGTACCCGGAGCGGACTGGAACGGGAAGGCCGCCGTCGCGTGAGTACATTCCAACAGCCAGAGCCCAAGGACCGCCCCGCGCGGCTCGCCGTCGGTGTTGTCGGCGCCGGCCGGGTGGGCCCCGCGCTGGCCGCCTCGCTCCAACTGGCCGGGCACCGCCCGGTGGCCGTCTCCGGGGTGTCCGAGGCGTCCAGGCGACGGGCCGCGCTGCTGCTCCCGGACGTGCCGGTCGTCACGCCCGCGCAGGTCCTGGAGCGCTCCGACCTGGTGCTGTTGACCGTCCCGGACGACGCCCTGCCCGGGCTCGTGGAGGGCCTCGCCGACACCGGGGCCGTACGCCCCGGGCAGCTGCTCGTGCACACCTCCGGGCGATACGGCGCGAAGGTCCTGGACCCCGCTCTGCGGGTCGGCGCGCTGCCCCTGGCCCTGCACCCCGCGATGACGTTCACGGGCACTCCTGTGGACGTGCAGCGGCTCGCCGGGTGCTCCTTCGGGGTCACCGCGCCCGAGGAGCTGCGGCTGGCCGCCGAGGCCCTGGTGATCGAGATGGGTGGCGAGCCCGAGTGGATCGCCGAGGAGAGCCGCCCGCTCTATCACGCGGCCCTCGCGCTGGGCGCCAACCACCTGGTGACCCTGGTCGCCGAGTCCATGGAGCTGCTGCGCACGGCCGGCGTCGAGGCCCCCGACCGGATGCTCGGCCCGCTGCTGGGCGCCGCCCTGGACAACGCCCTGCGCTCCGGCGACGCGGCGCTCACCGGCCCCGTCGCGCGCGGGGACGCAGGCACCGTCGCCGCGCATGTCACCGAGCTGCGCAAGCACGCCCCGCAGACCGTCGCCGGCTATCTGGCGATGGCCCGCGCGACCGCCGACCGGGCCCTGGCCCACGGGCTGCTGAAGCCGGAACTCGCCGAGGACCTCCTCGGAGTGCTCGCCAACGGCACCGAGGGAGATGCCGGATGACCACCACCCTGCTGCGCACCGCCGACGAACTCCACGCACGCACGCGTACGGGTCGCCGAGCCGTCGTGATGACGATGGGCGCCCTGCACGAGGGCCACGCCACGCTGGTCCGCACGGCCCGTGAGATCGCCGGACCGGACGGCGAGGTCGTGGTCACCGTCTTCGTGAACCCCCTGCAGTTCGGCAAGGGCGAGGACCTCGACCGCTACCCGCGCACCCTGGACGCCGACCTCAAGATCGCCGAACAGGCGGGCGCGGACGTCGTGTTCGCCCCCTCCGTGGACGAGGTCTACCCCGGCGGCGAACCCCAGGTGCGCATCTCGGCAGGCCCCATGGGCGAACGCCTGGAGGGCGCGGTCCGCCCCGGCCACTTCGACGGCATGCTCACCGTCGTCGCCAAGCTGCTGCACCTCACCCGCCCCGACGCCGCCCTGTTCGGCCAGAAGGACGCCCAGCAGCTCGCCCTGATCCGCCGCATGGTGCGCGACCTGAACTTCGGCATGGACATCGTCGGCGTGCCGACCGTGCGCGAGGCCGACGGCCTGGCCCTCTCCAGCCGCAACCGCTATCTGTCCCCCCGGGAGCGGCGCACCGCGCTCGCCCTCTCCCAGGCCCTGTTCGCGGGCCGCGACCGGCACGCCGCCCAGGAGGCGCTCCGCGCGCGGGCCCGCGAAGTGCCCGCCACGCACGCGCGTGCCGAGGCGCTCAGCGCCATAGGGGAGTCCCGCGCGGCGGCCGACGCGCACGCCGTCGCCAAGGCCGCCCCCGGCCCCGGCAACCCGGCCTCCGTCCGCGCCGCCGCCCGCCTGGTCCTCGACGACGCCGCCCGCCTGGACCCGCCGCTCGCCCTGGACTACCTCGCCCTGGTCGACCCCTCCGACTTCACGGACGTCGACGAGGACTTCACCGGGGAGGCCGTCCTCGCCGTCGCCGCCCGGGTCGGGACGACCCGGCTGATCGACAACATCCCACTCGCTTTCGGAACCCTCGGAGCCGCCTCGTGACCAGCACAGGCATACGACTGCACGCACCCGCCCCCGGGTGGTCCATCGACGCGGACGTGGTGGTCGTCGGCTCCGGAGTGGCCGGTCTGACCGCGGCCCTGCGCTGCGAGGCGGCCGGGCTGCGGACGGTCGTCGTCACCAAGGCCCGCCTCGACGACGGCTCCACCCGCTGGGCACAGGGCGGTATCGCCGCGGCCCTGGGGGAGGGCGACACGCCCGAACAGCACCTGGACGACACCCTGGTGGCCGGCGTGGGCCTGTGCGACGAGGAGGCCGTACGGATCCTCGTCACCGAGGGCCCCGACGCCGTACGACGGCTCATCGAGACCGGCGCCCACTTCGACGAGTCCTCCGAAGGAGGACTGGAGCTGGCCCGCGAGGGCGGCCACCACCGGCGCCGCATCGCGCACGCGGGCGGCGACGCGACCGGCGCGGAGGTCTCCCGGGCGCTCGTCGAGGCCGTGCACGCGCGTGGCCTGCGCACGATCGAGAACGCGCTCGTGCTGGACCTCCTGACCGACGCCGAAGGCCGTACGGCGGGCGTCACCCTGCACGTCATGGGCGAGGGCCAGCACGACGGTGTGGGCGCGGTGCACGCGCCCGCCGTGGTCCTCGCGACCGGCGGCATGGGGCAGGTCTTCTCGGCGACCACCAACCCGTCCGTGTCGACGGGTGACGGGGTCGCACTCGCCCTCCGCGCGGGTGCCGAGGTCTCCGACCTGGAGTTCGTGCAGTTCCACCCGACCGTGCTGTTCCTCGGTGCCGACGCGGAGGGCCAGCAGCCCCTCGTCTCCGAGGCGGTGCGCGGTGAGGGCGCCCACCTGGTCGACGCCGACGGCGTGCGCTTCATGGTGGGCCAGCACGAACTGGCCGAGCTCGCGCCCCGGGACGTCGTCGCCAAGGGCATCACGCGGCGGATGCTGGAGCAGGACGCCGAGCACATGTTCCTGGACGCCCGGCACTTCGGCGCCGCCATGTGGGAGCACCGCTTCCCGACGATCCTCGCCGCCTGCCGCAGCCACGGCATCGACCCGGTCACCGAGCCCGTCCCGGTCGCCCCGGCCGCCCACTACGCCTCCGGAGGCGTCCGCACCGACTCACGGGGCCATACGACCGTCCCCGGCCTGTACGCGTGCGGCGAGGTCGCCTGCACGGGCGTGCACGGCGCGAACCGGCTCGCCTCCAACTCCCTCCTCGAAGGCCTCGTCTACGCCGAGCGGATCGTCGCCGACATCACCGGGAACCAGGCCGAGAACGCCCTCCACGCGCGTGTGCCCGAGCCGGTCCCGCACCCCCAGAAGCCCGCGCACCCGCTGCTCGCCCCGGAGACCCGGTTCGCGATCCAGCGGATCATGACCGAGGGCGCGGGCGTCCTGCGCTCCGCCGACTCCCTCGCCAGGGCCGCAGGACAACTACAGCAGCTGCACACCGACGCCCGCGACGCCCTGGATGAGAACGGCAAGACCGCCGAGCCCGGCGTCGACACCTGGGAGGCCACCAACCTCCTGTGCGTCGCCCGCGTCCTGGTCACCGCAGCCGCCCGGCGCGAGGAGACCCGGGGCTGCCACTGGCGCGAGGACCACGCCGAGCGCGACGACAGCGCATGGCGCCGCCACACCGTCGTACGGCTGAATCCGGACCGCACGCTGGCCGTACACACCACGGACACCGCAGACTTCCCCCCGACCCGGCAGCACCGTCCCCAGGAGCAGTGACAGAAGTGAGCACCCACGATCTTCCCCTCGCCGACAGCGGTGGCTGCGGCGACGGCTGTGCCTGTGGAGAGGGCGCCGACGCGGAGTACATGGAGTGCGGCCTCGACCCCGCGCTCGCCGAGCTGCTGGCCGACGCCGGACTCGACCCCCTGGAGGTCGAGGACATCGCCAATGTCGCCCTCCAGGAGGACCTGGCCGGCGGCGTCGACGTGACGACGGTGGCGACCATCCCC
Source organism: Streptomyces prunicolor (assembly GCF_045162825.1). Taxonomy (NCBI): domain Bacteria; kingdom Bacillati; phylum Actinomycetota; class Actinomycetes; order Kitasatosporales; family Streptomycetaceae; genus Streptomyces; species Streptomyces prunicolor. Next base: position 6,175,649 of record NZ_CP108676.1, read on the forward strand.
GAAGAGGCCGTCGCCACCGCCGACTTCACCGCGCGCGAGGCCGGTGTCGTGGCGGGCCTCAGGGTCGCCGAAGCGGTGGTCTCCGTGGTCTGCACCGACGAGTTCGAGGTCGAGCGGCACGTCGAGGACGGCGACCGCGTGGAGGCCGGACAGAAGCTCCTGTCGGTCACCACGCGCACGCGTGACCTGCTGACCGCCGAGCGCAGCGCGCTCAACATCCTGTGCCGCCTCTCCGGTATCGCGACCGCCACGCGCGCGTGGGCCGATGCCCTGGAGGGCACGAAGGCGAAGGTCCGCGACACGCGCAAGACGACGCCGGGGCTGCGCTCCCTGGAGAAGTACGCGGTCCGCTGCGGCGGTGGCGTCAATCACCGCATGTCCCTCTCGGACGCGGCCCTCGTCAAGGACAACCACGTGGTCGCCGCGGGTGGCGTAGCCCAGGCCTTCAAGGCCGTACGGGAGGCCTTCCCGGACGTGGCGATCGAGGTCGAGGTCGACACCCTGCACCAGCTCCACGAGGTCCTGGACGCAGGCGCCGACCTGATCCTCCTGGACAACTTCACGCCCGGTGAGTGCGCCGAGGCCGTCGGTGTCGTCCACGGCCGCGCCGCTCTGGAGGCCTCGGGCCGGCTCACCCTGGACAACGCCAAGGTGTACGCCGACACCGGGGTGGACTACCTCGCCGTAGGCGCCCTGACCCACTCCGCGCCGATCCTGGACATCGGCCTCGACCTCCGTGAGGCGCAGTAGTCATGCTCCTCACGATCGACGTGGGCAACACGCACACCGTCCTCGGCCTGTTCGACGGCGAGGAGATCATCGAGCACTGGCGCATCTCCACGGACGCGCGCCGCACCGCCGACGAACTCGCCGTACTCCTCCAGGGCCTGATGGGCATGCACCCCCTCCTCGGAGAGGAGCTGGGCGACGGCATCGACGGCATCGCGATCTGCGCCACCGTCCCGTCCGTCCTGCACGAACTGCGCGAGGTCACCCGCCGCTACTACGGCGACGTGCCCGCCGTCCTGGTCGAGCCCGGCGTCAAGACGGGCGTCCCGATCCTCACCGACAACCCCAAGGAGGTCGGCGCGGACCGCATCATCAACGCGGTCGCCGCGGTCGAGCTCTACGGCGGCCCCGCGATCGTCGTCGACTTCGGTACGGCGACCACGTTCGACGCGGTCTCCGCGCGCGGGGAGTACATCGGCGGAGTCATCGCCCCCGGTATCGAGATCTCGGTCGAGGCACTCGGCGTCAAGGGCGCTCAGCTCCGCAAGATCGAGGTGGCCAGGCCGCGCAGCGTGATCGGCAAGAACACCGTCGAGGCGATGCAGTCGGGCATCGTCTACGGGTTCGCCGGCCAGGTCGACGGCGTCGTCACCCGCATGGCCAAGGAACTGGCGGACGACCCGGAGGACGTCACCGTCATCGCGACCGGCGGCCTGGCCCCGATGGTCCTGGGCGAGGCCTCGGTCATCGACGAGCACGAGCCCTGGCTGACACTGATCGGCCTGCGGCTGGTGTACGAGCGGAACGTCTCGCGGATGTGAGGTGGCGCCGGGGTGAGGGATGAGGCTGCCGGGCGGCGCCCCGCCCGCGCGCGGGCGTCGCTCAGGCGCGCCCACGAGGTGCTGGTGCCGCGTGCGCGAGCGGGCCGTAGACCGCCGGGCCGACACCCCGCCCCGTAGGCGTCGCTCGGGCACGCGTCTACAAGGAGCCCCAGCTGCTTCCGCCCGCAGGAGGGCACCGTCGCACTCGACAGAGCCGTAGTGCCGCGCCGCAATGCGCCTGCCCCGCGCGCGGCTTAGCGACGCCGCCGCCCGTCCGCCGGGCGAAAAGCTCGCGCCACACCCACCCCCTATGTCGAATTTGTCTGATTAGCGCGTATCGTCGCCGCATGCCCACGCCATACGGATCCCGCGGCGGCATGGCGTTCGGTGCGGAGGAGCTGCGTGTGCTCCGTCGCGCTCTCGCCCTCGCCCTCCAGCCCCGAACCGCCTCGGCCGAGGACGTCAAGGACTGTCTCCGGCTCGCCGAATCGCTCGACGAAGCGGTAAGGGAGGGGGTTCGGCTGCGTGCCTTCCTGGTCGCCGACCTCGCTCGGTACCGCGCCGCCCTGCCCGGCACCACCGCCGGTTACCTCACGCTCCTGGAGGAGGCGCTCGGCGCCGGGTACCGCCCGGATGTCGACGATCTCTCCGCGCTGCGGGCGCTGCGCGGGAACCCGGCGGCGGCCGCTCTCCTGGACCGCTGCCTCGCCCTCGCCGAGCAGGACGTACGCGCGCGCCTGGCCCGCCGGACGACCGCCCTGCCCGCCCCGACCGTCCCCGCCTCGCGCATCCGCCTGCTGGCGCTCCCTGGAGGCCTCTCCGGCGGCTTTCGTGCGGCCGACGGAGAACCGGTCGGGGAGGACGCCAAGGAGCCCGTACGCAAGCCCGTGGAGCGGCCGGCGCCCACGCCCGTGCCCGCGGCGCCGAAGCCGTCCCGGCCCATCCCCACCCCGGGCGAGGTCTTCCCCCGGCGCAAACCGGCATCACCTCCCGCGAACCCGCCGCAGCAACTCGCCGCCGGCTGAACCGACCCCACCCCGTCCTCCTTCGGGCCCGTGACTACTCTGGACGGCATGGACTATGTCTCCGCGCTCGTGCCCCCGGTCGTCATGGCCGTGTTCTTCATCGGACTGATCCGGGTCATCGTGAAGACCCAGGGCGGGGCCATGAAGGCCAAGGAGGACGCGGCCGTCGACGCCGCCATCGCGCGCGCGGAGAGCGCCCGCCAGACCACGTCGACCACCGACGCCTGAACCTTCCCCTTTCGGCGGCGTCTTCAGGCGGCGTCTTCGGACAGCGCCTTCAAGGGCGTACGACTCCCGCACGCGTGCGCGTGCTTTCCGAGTCGTACGCCCTTTTTGTGCCTTTTCCACTATGGTTCTGAGCTGTGCCTCGCCCATTGGGAGAACTCGAAGACTCGGTCATGACGCGGGTGTGGAAGTGGAACCGCCCGGTGACCGTTCGAGAAGTCCTGGAAGACCTTCAGCAGGAACGGTCGATCGCGTACACCACGGTGATGACCGTTTTGGACAATCTCCATCAGAAGGGCTGGGTGCGTCGTGAGGCGGAAGGCCGGGCGTATCGATATGAGGCGGTCTCCACACGAGCCGCCTACTCAGCGGCACTGATGAACGACGCCTGGTCGCAGAGCGACAACCCCGCCGCCGCTCTCGTCGCGTTCTTCGGGATGATGAGCGACGAACAGCGTGAGGCCCTGCGCAGTGCCGTACGCATCGTCCAGGGACCGGAAACACCCGAACCCGCGGATGGCGTCCAGAACCCCGGCTCCGCGCCCTCCGGTGGCGGGCGATAGCGTCCGCTCATGTCAGCAGAGCACCCCGAAGTCACCGCGAAAGCCATCACCGTCCGGCGGGCCAGGACCGGCGATGTCGAGGCGGTGCGCCGACTCCTTGACGCCTACGTCCGCGGTCGCATCCTGCTCGACAAAGCGACGGTGACTCTTTACGAGGACATCCAGGAGTTCTGGGTCGCCGAACGGGACGACAACGCCGAGGTCGTCGGCTGTGGGGCACTGCATGTCATGTGGGAAGACCTCGCGGAAGTCCGCACTCTCGCGGTGAAGCCGGGCTTGAAGGGTGCCGGTGTAGGTCATCAGTTGCTGGAGAAGTTGCTGCACACGGCTCGCTGGCTAGGCGTTCGTCGCGTTTTCTGTCTCACCTTCGAAGTGGACTTCTTCTCGAAGCACGGCTTCGTGGAGATCGGTGAGACACCCGTCGACACCGATGTCTACGCGGAGCTGTTGCGTTCCTATGACGAGGGTGTGGCGGAGTTCCTCGGGCTCGAACGAGTGAAACCGAACACCTTGGGCAACAGTCGGATGCTTCTGCATCTGTGATCGCGACCCTCAATTCGGTCGGGTCGCCCTGCCCAGGTTCCCTATGTCCGAAACGCGCATCTTTCTGGACGGGGGAGGTCACTCGGACTCTCCCAGGGGTTTGTGTTTTTCCAGCAAAAGCGGTTTGCTTTCCGACGTAGTGCAGTACTGCATATAACAGGGGACGGCGAAACGGCGGACGCCGCAGACCCCAGACCCGCAAGTAATCGATGAAAGGAAATCCGGTGGCACAGAAGGTTCAGGTCCTTCTTGTCGATGACCTCGACGGCGGCGAGGCGGACGAGACGGTGACGTTCGCGCTGGACGGCAAGACGTACGAGATCGATCTCACCACCGCGAATGCGGACAAGCTCCGTGGACTTCTCGAGGCTTACGTGAAGGGTGGGCGCCGTACCGGTGGCCGCGCTTCGGGTGGTCGCGGAAAGGCGCGCGTCGCTTCCGGTGGCAGCCAGGACACCGCGCAGATCCGCGCGTGGGCCAAGGAGAACGGTCACGACGTCAACGACCGCGGTCGTGTTCCCGCGGCCATTCGCGAGGCCTACGAGAAGGCCAACGGCTGAGCGCACGAGCGCCGCAGCCGTACCCGGTGGCACTGTGTGGCCACCGTGTCCACAAGTCGTACGAGATCAGGGGCGTCCCCCACGCCCCCCACGGCCGGCATTGTCGGCAGCGAGGCCTCGACCTCGCACCCCGGCTCGGGGGGTCGCAGCCATACGGCGGCCCCCTGCAAGGGACGAGCGCTGCCTGCGGGGAGTGGGTCCCCCTTCATCGGCCTCGCTCCGGGGAACGGCGGCGCCTCCATGTGCCCGTCCGCGCCGAGGGCCACCAGATCCAGCGTCGGCGCCAGAGCGCCCCACTCCAGCCAGTCCAGCAGCCCCGGGAGTTCCTCCGCGCTGCCTGCGGCCACCAGCAGCCGCATCCGGTCGCCCCGTACGGCCACCGGAGAGCTGGGTCCCAGCCGCCACAGCGCCGCGATTCCGGCCTCGACCGGCACGTCCAGGACGTCGAAGCGCAGGCCCGTGACGAGCCGTAGCGGCTCTCCGGGCACCGTGCGCCACCCCAGTTCGTTCTCGTACCAGTCCCGCTGTCGGTCGTCCGGATCGAGTGGGCGTCGGGGGAGCGGGACGGTGTTGAGAGGGGGGACTGTGCGAACCATGCCAAGAGCAACCGCCGAAGCGGGCCGGGAGTTACGCTGGGTGGTCCGGTCGATGCGCTGGGTGCCGGAAAAGGGGGCCTTCGGAGGTGCGGCGCGGCGCAACGTTGTTCGCCCGTAGCGGAGGGAACCAGTGCGAACGGCATGGAGTGTCAGTCCGTGCGGGTAAGACAATCCCTAGTGGGAGGGGGCGACACGCAGAAAAGGGCGTCTCACGTTCGCCATCGGCGTACTCATGGTGAGGGTAACTGCCTGGCCTGCGGGAACATCGTCTCGCACCATCAGGTTGGAGCAGATGTCGGCGTTACGGTTCAGGAGGCAGTGTTGGTTCTCGGTCCGGTGTCGGCAGTTGGAATGAGCGGTCCCCGCTTGCGGGACTAAGCTGCGGAAGGACAGGGAGGGGAGCGTCCCCTTACTGCCTGACCGCTCTGAGGAGCGATTAACGATGTTCGAGAGGTTCACCGACCGCGCGCGGCGGGTTGTCGTCCTGGCTCAGGAAGAAGCCCGGATGCTCAACCACAACTACATCGGCACCGAGCACATCCTCCTGGGCCTGATCCACGAGGGTGAGGGTGTCGCCGCAAAGGCCCTGGAGAGCCTCGGCATTTCGCTTGAGGCGGTCCGCCAGCAGGTTGAGGAGATCATCGGACAGGGCCAGCAGGCTCCGTCCGGCCACATCCCCTTCACTCCCCGAGCCAAGAAGGTCCTGGAGCTGTCGCTCCGCGAGGCCCTTCAGCTGGGCCACAACTACATCGGCACGGAGCACATCCTGCTCGGCCTGATCCGTGAGGGCGAGGGCGTCGCCGCCCAGGTCCTGGTCAAGCTGGGCGCTGATCTCAACCGTGTGCGGCAGCAGGTGATCCAGCTGCTCTCCGGTTACCAGGGCAAGGAGACCGCCACCGCCGGCGGCCCTGCGGAGGGCACCCCCTCGACGTCCCTGGTCCTCGACCAGTTCGGCCGGAACCTCACCCAGGCCGCTCGTGAGTCCAAGCTCGACCCGGTCATCGGGCGCGAGAAGGAGATCGAGCGGGTCATGCAGGTGCTGTCCCGCCGCACCAAGAACAACCCGGTCCTGATCGGTGAGCCCGGCGTCGGCAAGACCGCCGTCGTCGAGGGCCTCGCCCAGGCCATCGTCAAGGGCGAGGTGCCCGAGACCCTCAAGGACAAGCACCTCTACACCCTGGACCTCGGCGCGCTGGTCGCCGGCTCCCGCTACCGCGGTGACTTCGAGGAGCGCCTGAAGAAGGTCCTCAAGGAGATCCGCACCCGCGGCGACATCATCCTGTTCATCGACGAGCTGCACACGCTGGTCGGTGCGGGTGCCGCCGAGGGTGCCATCGACGCCGCTTCGATCCTGAAGCCGATGCTGGCCCGCGGTGAGCTGCAGACCATCGGTGCGACGACCCTGGACGAGTACCGCAAGCACCTGGAGAAGGACGCCGCTCTTGAGCGCCGCTTCCAGCCCATCCAGGTCGCGGAGCCGTCCCTGCCGCACACCATCGAGATCCTCAAGGGTCTGCGCGACCGCTACGAGGCGCACCACCGTGTCTCCATCACGGACGAGGCCCTCGTGCAGGCCGCCACGCTGGCCGACCGGTACATCTCGGACCGCTTCCTCCCGGACAAGGCGATCGACCTGATCGACGAGGCCGGTTCCCGGATGCGCATCCGCCGGATGACCGCGCCGCCGGACCTGCGCGAGTTCGACGAGAAGATCGCCGGCGTCCGCCGCGACAAGGAGTCCGCGATCGACTCGCAGGACTTCGAGAAGGCCGCCTCCCTCCGCGACAAGGAGAAGCAGCTCCTGGCCGCCAAGGCCAAGCGGGAGAAGGAGTGGAAGGCCGGCGACATGGACGTCGTCGCCGAGGTCGACGGCGAGCTGATCGCCGAGGTCCTCGCGACCGCCACCGGCATCCCGGTCTTCAAGCTCACCGAGGAAGAGTCCTCCCGGCTCCTCCGCATGGAGGACGAGCTCCACAAGCGGGTCATCGGCCAGAAGGACGCCGTCAAGGCGCTCTCGAAGGCGATCCGTCGTACGCGTGCGGGCCTCAAGGACCCGAAGCGTCCCGGTGGTTCGTTCATCTTCGCCGGCCCGTCCGGTGTCGGTAAGACCGAGCTGTCCAAGGCCCTCGCCGAGTTCCTCTTCGGTGACGAGGACGCGCTGATCTCCCTCGACATGTCGGAGTTCAGCGAGAAGCACACGGTGTCGCGGCTCTTCGGTTCGCCCCCCGGATACGTGGGCTACGAAGAGGGCGGCCAGCTCACGGAGAAGGTCCGTCGCAAGCCGTTCTCGGTCGTCCTCTTCGACGAGGTCGAGAAGGCCCACCCGGACATCTTCAACAGCCTTCTCCAGATCCTGGAGGACGGTCGCCTGACCGACTCCCAGGGCCGGGTCGTGGACTTCAAGAACACGGTCATCATCATGACGACCAACCTTGGAACCCGTGACATCTCGAAGGGCTTCAACCTGGGCTTCGCGGCCACGGGTGACACGAAGTCCAACTACGAGCGCATGAAGAACAAGGTCTCGGACGAGCTCAAGCAGCACTTCCGCCCCGAGTTCCTCAACCGTGTCGACGACGTCGTCGTCTTCCCGCAGCTCACGCAGGAGGACATCCTCAAGATCGTCGACCTGATGGTCGGCAAGGTGGACGAGCGCCTCAAGGACCGGGACATGGGCATCGAGCTCTCCTCGGCCGCGAAGGAGCTCCTCTCCAAGAAGGGTTACGACCCGGTGCTGGGCGCGCGTCCGCTGCGGCGCACGATCCAGCGCGAGATCGAGGACACCCTCTCGGAGAAGATCCTCTTCGGCGAGCTGCGTCCCGGTCACATCGTGGTCGTGGATGTCGAGGGCGAGGGCGACGCGAAGACCTTCACCTTCCGGGGTGAGGAGAAGTCGGCGCTGCCGGATGTTCCGCCGATCGAGGATGCCGCCGCTGGTGGCGCGGGTCCGAATTTGAGCAAGGAGGCGTAAGGCTCAGCGGTTTGGGTTTTACGGTTGGGAAGGGGTCGGTGCTTTTGGGCACCGGCCCCTTTTGCTTGTCCGGTGCGGTTAGAGGCGGTCGTCGGTTACTTGGGCGTTGGGGAAGAATTCGGCGTAGGAGTCGAGGGGGACACCCCTTCTGCCTGACGTCTTGAGGGTGATCGTCCGCAGGCCCGGGAGGCGGGAGGCGAGGATGCGGAAGTACTTGTCGCCCGTGCGCTGGGAGGGAACGGAGAGGGACTCGACGGAGGGAAGTTCCGGCATGAATTCCAGGGCGTAGTGGTTGAGGGACGTGTTCAGGACGAGGTTCCGCAGGATGGGCAGGCGTTCCACTTGCCCCCAGTCCACGGCGCCCATGACGGCGGACGGCCTGCCGAGGCTGAGCGAGGTGAGTGTCGGCCAGCCTTCCAGACCGCGCAAACCGGTCGTGGCCAGTGTTTCCTGGCCCAGGAACAGGTACTCCAGGGGTGCGTCCAAGGGCAGATGGTCGGAAAGGCGATCGCCCTCGAACGGCTGGTCCAGGGAGAGCCGGGTGAGCCCGCGCAGAGCCGGCAGGCCCGACGGATCGGCGATGCGGTTGAACGCCAGGTCCGTGAGAGGCAGTTCGGACAAGCAGCCGAGATCCCGGACACCGAAGCAGTCCTGCAGCCACAATGCGCTCAGCGACCGGAAGGCCGGCACCGCGTCCAGAGTGGACATGGTGGTGTGGTGCTCAAGGCTCAGGAGGTCGACCACGTCCAGATCAGGGACGGCATCGATGACCTCGCCGAGGTCGGGTGATCCGTTGATCGTCAACCTGCGCCAAGGGCGCATCAGTCGCAGTGCCGCCAGCTGTTCGGGCGATGAGCAACGTACGAAGAGATCGTCCCGGACCAGATGGTCGAGTACCTCGACCGCGTACTCGCGGGTGTCGAACCGGTCCCAGGTGCCCGCGAGTTGACGCCGTACGTCGAAGGATGGATGGTCGCGGAAGCGCCGCAGTACCGCCATCGCGCCCTCGGGTTCCTGCCCACCCAGGATCGAGGCGGTGACCGTGACGCATCGGGCCTCGTCGTTCGTCAGCCCCTCGGGTCCTGGCAGCAACTCCAGAACCAGCGGCCCGGCATCCGCCAGCGTGTGCGCGTCCGCCGTGGTGCGCGGTGGGATCAGCGCGGCCGAACGGCTTTCGACCTCGGCTCGTACCGCTGGATCCAGTGCTGTCGCATGCTCCAGGCAGACCAGTGCCAGCAGCGTCAGCCGAGGGTCCTCCCGGGCCAGCAACTGCCGTAGCACCACGACTCGTTCGCGCGGCCGGGCGTGGGCCACTGCCATGCGGATGACGTCCTCCCACTGGGTGTCGTCCGCGCGGCTGGTGAGGACGTCGAGGTGGCCCTCCTCCACCGCGTACCGCGCGCCCAGGTAGTCCTGGAAGGTGCGGTGGACGAAGTCGACGACGCCGTCGGCGGGTTGGCGGAGCAGGCCGCTTCTCAGCAGAAGGTCCCGTAGTACCGTCCTGGCGTCGCCCTGCCCGGCGACCGTGGGCAGGCATCGTTCAACGATTCCCTCCGCTGTCTCCTGGTCCATCTCCGTGCGGCCGCTCAACACCAGGGCATACGCGAGGCGTTGGAGGATCTCCAGCTGAGCCTCCTCGCCCAGTTCCGCTCCCTCCAGCGCGCCCATGCCCCGCTCCCGGTCCCGGCGGGCCAGCAGCATCGTCAGAGCCGCGTCGTACAACTCCTTGCGGCCCGTGGGGAGATAGCCCCGGCGTTCGCGGTGGAGGGCGCAGATCAGGCCGCACATCAGGGGGTTCGTGGCGAGCCGCGCCAAGTCCCGTTTCGTGCGCAGGGAGTCGAGAAGCGGGCCCTCGTACTCCGGGGCCTGTGCCGCCGTATGCCAGCGCTCGACGAAGGTCTTCACCTCGGAGCGGCGCATCGGGACCAGGGTCAGTTCGCGGAAGCCCTCCCCGGCCAGCCAGTCGGGGCGGACCGCGCTGGGGCGGGAGGTGAGGAGCCAGCGGTTGCCCGGGAAGGCTCGGATCAGGGACTGGAGCCAGTCGCGGGTGCGGTTGCGGTCGGCGGACGGGATCTCGTCCAGGCCGTCGACGAGGACCAGGGCGCGGCCGGCGGTCAGGACGCGTTCCGTCCAGCCCTCGGGTGGGGTGTGGGGGCAGCCGGTGGAGGACAGGAAGGCTTCGGGGGACGGGAGTTGGCCGGCTCGGATGAGGGTGCGCAACGGGAGGACGTACGGGATGCGGTCGCCGTCCCTCGCCGCCGTCACCGCGAGCCACTGCACCAGCGTCGTCTTGCCGGAACCCGCGTCGCCGCGCAGCAGCACCCGGTCGTGGGTCGACAGGGCGTCCTCGGCCGGGAGTTGGACAGTGAAGTCGGCACCCGGGTGTTCGTCGGGGAGCTGCCGTTCCTCCGTCTCCGCTGCTTCCAGGCTGAGGTACGCCACCTCCAAGGGCCAGCGGTCCGGAGAGTCGCGGAGGTCGATGCCGTAGATGGTGATGTGGTTGTGGCGCTCGGCGACGTACGGGAGGTAGCGGCGTTCGAAGGCGCGGTCCTGGGAACCGGGGCGGGGGCTGCGGGCGATCAACTCGTCGACGCGGGCGATCAGTTCGGCCTGGGTGCGGGTCTGTTCGACGAGGGTGCGGGCCACGAACGTGGAGCGGCGGGTGAAGAACTCCAGGATCTGGAGGCAGGCCCACTCGGTGGCGTTTCCGAGGAAGTGGCGGGCGTCGGTGGAGAGTCCGTCGGGGGCCGGGGCGCCGTACTCCAACTGCCGGGCCAGTTCCCGGTGTCCGAGGCGTACGGCCTGGACATCGTCCATGTCCAGGTTGCCCAGGGCGAGCAGGCGGCGGGCCAACGCGTCGGCCACGGCGGTCTGTTCGTCGGGTGGGAAGGGGGCCTCGCCGGGGGAGTCCACCGCCCGCGCGACCAGGTGGGCGGCGAGCTTGTGGACGTCCTTCTCCGTCAGGGTGCGTTTCTCGCCCTTGAAGGAGACGAGGGAGGAAAGGCGGACCGGTTTGTCGACCAGGCCCGCGCCGGGGGCGTCGGGCACGAACAGTTTCTTCAGCAGCGGTGTGATCAGGCTTGACGCCAACTTGCCACCGAGTACCGCGGGTTCCATCCGCCGCCTCACCCCCGTCGTCGAGCGAACGGACGGAGCCTAACGGGTCACGACAACTGGCCGTCGTAGTCCGGCAGTTTGAAGGTCTTCTCGGCGTGGCCGCCCGACAGGTCGGTGGCGCTGTTGCCGATGTTCGCGATGATCGTGTAGCCCTTGTTCTCGATCGCGGTGCGCTGGGCCGTCTTGTAGTCGGCGACGTCCTTGAAGAGGTCCAGGAGGCCGCGCACGTAGAGGCCGTCGACGTCGTAGCCGTCGTGTTCGAGGTTGTACTCGGTCGGCAGGTAGATGATGCCGGGGCGGGCCGTGACGAAGAACAGCGAAACCCCGTGCTCCTGGGCGTACTTGGCGACCGCGAGGACCGGCTTGTTGGCGGGCTGCGGCCAGCTGAAGCCGAAGTCCGTCTCCAGGGTGGTGTTGTCGATGTCGAAGACGATCGCCTGCTTCTCGCCCGGCTTGGTGGCCGCGATGCGCTGCTTCAGGTAGGGCAGGGCCTCGTTCATCACCGTCTGGCAGTCCGCCTGCCAGGTGTCGTAGTCGACGGTGGCGGTCGCGGCGGTGGTGCTTGCCGTTGTCGCGGCTTCCGCGGGGAGGGTCAGCGTCGCGAGGGCGGTCGCGGTCACTGCGACGGTGGCGGTACGGCGGGCCCAGGGGCGTCGTCTCGTCATGGGGGTGGGGGTTCCTCTCACGTCTGTGCGCTGCCGGTTGCTGCAGATGGCATGGTCGCGGGCGAGGGTGGCGTGAGGGGAACCGTAGGGTTACTGGACGGTAGGTGTATAGAGGCTTGCGTCAGTTGAGTTGGATCGTGGCGGGGAGTTTGTCGGCGTTGAGGAGGCGGCAGGTGGGTGGGGTGCTCACCTGCCGGAGGGTGGGGTGGGAAGCGAGCGGGGTGAGGTCGAGTTCTTCGGCGACGGTGACGGACAGGGTGAGCAGCCAGGGGAAGACCGCGACGGTGGCTCGCAGATCTGGTGACTGTCCTGTGGTGTAGAGGTTCTGCACGGTCTCCAGAGAGACTCCGTCGGTTGCGAGAGCGGTGAGTTCCGCGGCGCTCAACGTCAGGATCAGCAGGTTCTCCAGGCCTGTGACGGCCTGCCAGTCGTTCCGGGTGAGCGGTGTGTCGAGGTTCAACCCGAGTTGATACAGCTGCGGATAACGCGTGAGTGCGCTCAGGCCGTGGGCATTCCGGGGGAGGAAGAGACTCTCCAGCGGTGCCGCAGGTGACAGGACGTCGAGCCCCTGCCATTTCGCTCCCCCACTCAGGCTGAGCTGGGTGAGCTGGGTGAGTTCACGCAGAGAGGTCAGGTCCGAGATTCCCGGCAGATCGACCAGGAACAACCCCTCCAAGGTCATGTGCGCCAGCGGGGCGAGAGAGCTGATTTCAGGGCAGTCTTCGAGGGAGATGGAGCGAAGGCGCTGATAGCCACTCAGGAAACTCAGGTCGGCGACCACGGAGTTGTGCCTCAGAGCCAGCCTTTTGAGTTGCTGTTTGTCCAGGGCGGCCACGATCTGATCACGGCTGAAGTTGCCATGCAGTTCGACGTAGGCATGTCCTCCCAGACGGCTCAGCGCCCCGAGTTCTTCGGGTGAACGGACCAGGATGGATATCCCCGGGGTTCCGAGGAGGTGCTGGACGATCTCGCTCGCATACGTCTCGGTGTCGAACCTGTCCCAGTAGGAGCCCAATTGTTGGAGCACCGACCGGCTGTCGCTGTCCCGGTACCGGACCAGGAACGGCAGTGCGGAATCCCCACCGATCAGGCACGCGGTGAGGACGACGTAGCTTGCCGTCTGGTCGTCGGTCAGGTTCTCCGGTCCCGGCAGCAACTCCAGGACGATCGGCCCCAACTCGGCCAGTTTCTCCGCCTCGTAGGCATTCCGCGGCGGAATCAACTCACCGGCCCGGCGCTCAACTTGATCCCGCACCGCCGGATCCAACTTCGCCGCATGTTCCAGACAAGCCATGGCCAGCAAATGAAGGCGTCTCCGGAACTCTTCCTCCCGGTCCCCTCTCCCCACCAACCCCCTTAAAATCCGCGCCCGTTCATCCGGCCGGGCATGGGCCACGGCCATCCGGACGACGTCCTCCCACTGGTCGAGATGCGCATGCTCGACGAGTACGTCGAAGTCCCGTTCCTCCACGGCGGCCCGCGCCCCCAGATAGTCCTGGAACGTGCGATGGACGAAGTCCACCGCTCCCGCCGCCGGTTCGCGCAACAGGCCTGAGCGGTCCAGTAGTTGGCGCAGGATCTCCTCCGGCGAACCCTGCGCGGAGACGTACGGCATCGAAGGCAGCAGGCGTTCCAGTTGGTTGAGGGCGTCCGTGCGGTCCATTTCGGCGCGGCCGTTGCGGATCAGCCAGTACGCGAGGCGTTGGAGCAACTCGACCTGGGACTCCTCGTCCAGCTCCACCGTCAACTCGCGTTCCCGGTCCCGGCGTTCCAGCAGCATCGAGAGGGCCGCGTCGTAGAGGGCCTTGCGGCCGCGGGGCAGGAAGCCTCGGCGTTCGCGGTGGAGGGCGCAGATCAGGGCGCACATCAGGGGGTTGGTGGCGAGGCGGCCCAGGTCCTGTTTGGTGCGGGTCGCGGTGAGCAGGGCTTCGGCCATCATCGGACCGGCGCCCGCCGCCTCGTGCCAGCGGTGGACGAAGACCGCGATGTTGTCGCGGCTCATGGGGGAGAGGGTCAGTTCGGTGAAGTCGTCGCCGCCGAGCCAGTCGGTCCGTACGGCGGAGGGGCGCGAGGTGACCAGCCACAGGTTGCCCGGGAACGCGGTGATGAGGTCGGCCAACCAGCGTCGGGTACGGGCACGTTCCTGTTCCGGGACCTCGTCGATTCCGTCCACCAGCAGGAGTCCGCGGCCTGCCGTCAGCACCCGGTCCGCCCAGCCGGGCGGCTGGGAGCCGGCGAGCGGGCAGCTCACCGCGCGCAGGAAGTCGTCGGCGACGGGCAGTCGGGCGCCGCCCCGGGTGAGCGTGCGGAGGGGGAGGACGAGCGGCAACCGGCCCATCAGGTGGGTGAGTTGACCGGTGAGCCGTTCCTGGCGGGCGGTGGTGATGGCGAGCCACTGGACGAGCGTGGTCTTGCCGGAGCCGGCGACCCCGCGCAGCAGGACGCGCTCGTGGCCGGCCAGCGCCTGTTCGACGGGCTGCGGGGTGGACGGCAGCCGGCGTTCGGAGAGCATGACGTTCGTGTCCACGCCCAGCGCGAGCAGATCGTCCGGTGGCAGCACCCGGACCTCGCGCTCCGCGTCCCGCGTCGCCTCCAGGCTCAGGTACGCCGTGTCCAGGGGCCAGTCGCAGGATTCGTTGAGATCGATGCCGTAGATGGTCAGGCTGCTGTGCTTCGACGCGATGTACCGCGTGTAGTGCTCCTCGAAGTCCGCGTCCTGTGCCGTGCGGGACGTCAGGCGTTCGAGGAGGAGGTCGGTGCGGGTGATCAGTTCGTCGAGGCGGCGGCTCTGGGCGACGAGGGTGCGGGCCACGAAGGCCGACCGCTGAGTGAAGAAGTGCAGGATGTGCAGACAGGCGCTGTCCAGGAGATGGCCGAACAGGGCGGCCGAGTCTGCGCTGAGGTGTCGTAGGAGAGCCTTGGTTCCTGCTTGTGCGGACAGCCTCGCGGCCAGTTCTTCGTGGCCCAGGCGTACGGCCTGTACGTCGTCCAGGTCCAGGTCGCCTAGGGCGTGCAGGGTCCGTTCGAGGGCGTCGGACACCGCTTCCAGTTCGGCCGTGTCCAGGGGCGCCTCACGTGTTTCGCGGGCCGCGCGGTGCACCAGTTCGCGGACGAGCTTGCGTAACTCCTTCTCGCCGAGGGTTCGCTTCTCGCCCTTGAAGGACACCAGCGCGGACAGCCGTACCGGCCGCTCCACCAGGCCCGCGCCGGGGCCCTCGGACACGAACAGTTTGCGTACCAGTGGTGTGACGAGTCCGGCGGCCAACTTCGTACCGACTACTGACGGGTCCACAGCCGTCCCCCTCCCCCTCGGCTGAAGGTTCAGGGTAGTCCCGGTCACATTCCCCGTACCGGTGATCGCCCCCGCCGGTGACAAGCCGCACAGGCGAATCGCCCCCTACTAGGGGAGGTAGTCGTACGCCTCGATCAGGGCAAAAGGGACTTTTTTCTTGAGATTCGTGGAACCGAATGACCGATTTCGCCCTCCAGGGGGCTGAATCGGGATGCATGGGCACTCTGTCAAGAAGCGTGAAGTTTTGGGGTGAAGTACTAGGTTCCGTCGTAGAAGGGGGGGTTTGGGGGTCCGTGGGGTCCGGGGTTACCAAGGAACGTGCCATCCGGCGGCCGTATGTGTGCCGGGTGGTTTTTCTGTCCCCGTCCCCCGTGAGGTTCCGATGTTCCAGCGCGCCACGTCCCGCTCTTCCCGTACGTCTTCGCTCCGCACCCGGGTGGCCGTCCTGGCCGTCGGACTGGGAGCCACCGCCGTGCTGGGCACCGGGGTCGCGAGCGCTGCCTCCTCGGCCGTCGCGCCCAAGGCCGTCAGTGCGAAGGTCGCCGCCTCCTGGGTCGACCCGGTGAAGAAGTACACGCTCTCCGCGAGCTTTGCCCAGGCCGGCGGTATGTGGCAGTCCACCCACAGCGGGCAGGACTTCGCCGTGGCCAGCGGTACCAACGTCGTCGCCGCGCACGGCGGGACCGTCGTCAAGGCCGGCGGCAACGGCGCCGGTGACGGTGCCGCGTACGGCAACGCCATCGTCATCAAGCACGGCAACGGCACGTACTCCCAGTACGCCCACCTCTCGCGCATCGACGTGAAGGTCGGCCAGGTCGTCAGCACCGGGCAGCACATCGCCCGGTCCGGCAACACCGGCAACTCCAGCGGCCCCCACCTGCACTTCGAGATCCGTACGACCGCCAACTACGGCTCGGCCATAGACCCGGTCGCGTTCCTGCGCGGCAAGGGTGTGTCCGTCTAGGACCCGTAGGTCTGTCCGTCTAGGACCCGTCCTGGGCGGGCTTCGTGCCCGCGTGGGCCTGCGTGATCATGTCGGTGGCGACCTCCAGGACGGCCTTGTGCTTCTCCTCGGGGTCGCCTTCGAGGTCGTGCACGGCGAACATGCCGGCGTGCAGCGTGAAGATCGCGCTGAGCGAGCGCACCTGGTCGACCAGGCTCGCCTCGGGGTCGATCATGATCTCCCGGAGGCCGCGCATCCGCTCCTTGAAGCGCTCGCCGATGCGCAGGTCCCGTACCGTCGCCTGGTTCTCCTGCATGAAGCGGAACAGCGGGGTCGCGCCGTCGAGCGCGTCGCTGTAGCGCCGTACGATCTCCTGCTTGGTCGCCAGGGTGTGCGGCTGGCCGCGGCCCCACTCGATCAGTTCCTCGATCGGCCGGGTCAGGTCCTCGAAGATGCCGACGAGGATCTCTTCCTTGGTCTTGAAGTGGTAGTAGAGCGCCGCCTTCGTGACGTCCAGGTGCTCGGCGATCTCGCGGAGCGAGGTCTTCTCGTAGCCCTGCTCGGCGAAGAGTTCGAGCGCCACGTCCTGGATGCGCTGGCGGGTGTCTCCGCGACGCTGCCGCTTGGTGCCGTCCATGGTGCCGCCCATTCGTCTCATGCTCCAGCAAACTTACTTGACGCCCGGCTAGTTACGGGTCTACTTTCCCCTGAGTGTAGTCAACTAGCCGGGCGGCAAGTAAGTAGCCGGACGGTGGCGGTATCAAGGGGAGTGGGAAAGATGGCGGACACACAGACGGTCGAGGCCGGGCCAGGGGCGCCCGGGCCGGAGGCGGACGGTAAACAGCCGAAGAGCGTGCGGGTCGTTCTGCTCGCGCTGATGATCACGATGATGCTCGCGATGCTCGACAACATGATCGTGGGCACTGCCATGCCGACGATCGTCGGTGAGCTGGGTGGGCTTGAGCATCTGTCGTGGGTCGTCACGGCTTACACGCTCGCCACGGCCAGCTCCACGCCCCTGTGGGGCAAGCTCGGTGACATGTACGGGCGCAAGGGCGCCTTCATGACCTCGATCGTGATCTTCCTCGCCGGTTCCGCGCTGAGCGGCATGGCGCAGGACATGGGGCAGTTGATCGGGTTCCGGGCCATCCAGGGTCTCGGCGCCGGTGGTCTGATGGTCGGCGTCATGGCGATCATCGGCGACCTCATCCCGCCGCGTGAGCGGGGCAAGTACCAGGGCATGATGGCCGGCGTCATGGCGCTCGCGATGATCGGCGGACCGCTGGTCGGCGGCACCATCACCGACAACTGGGGCTGGCGCTGGTCCTTCTACATCAACCTGCCGCTCGGCGTCGTCGCGCTCGCCGCGATCAGTGTCGTACTGCACCTCCCGAAGAAGCGGTCGCAGGCGCGGATCGACTACCTGGGTGCGGGGCTGCTGACCGTCGGCATCACGTCGATCGTGCTCGTCACCACGTGGGGCGGTTCGCAGTACGACTGGACGTCCGCGCGGATCATGGAACTGATCGGGCTCGGTGTGGCCTCGCTCGTCGGGTTCGTGTTCTGGCAGACCAAGGCGGCCGAGCCGGTCGTACCGCTGCACATCTTCCGCAGCCGGAACTTCACGCTGATGGCGATCATCGGGTTCATCACCGGGTTCGTGATGTTCGGTGCGACGCTGTTCCTGCCGCTGTACCAGCAGTCCGTGCAGGGCGCGTCCGCTACGAACTCCGGGTTGCTGTTGCTGCCGATGCTCGGGGCGATGCTCGTGACCTCGATGGTCGCGGGGCGGGTGACCACCAACACCGGTAGGTACAAGGTGTTTCCGGTCGTCGGCAGTGTGCTGATGGTGGTCGGGCTGTATCTGCTGTCGACCATGGACACCGATACGACTCGGTTCATGTCCGGTGTGTTCATGGCCGTCGTCGGGCTCGGTATGGGCTGTCTGATGCAGATCACCATGCTGGTCGCGCAGAACAGTGTGCAGATGAAGGACATGGGGGTCGCTTCCTCTACGAGCACGTTGTCCCGGACGCTTGGTTCGTCGTTCGGTGTCGCCATCATGGGGGCGCTGTTCAACAACCGGGTGCAGGACGTCATGGCCGAGCGGGCCGGGGCGTTGGGGTCCAAGGTGACCGAGCAGTCCGCGACGCTGAACGCGGCGAGTCTGGCGAAGTTGCCGGCGGTTGCGCGTGAGGCGTATCAGCATGCGGTGTCTGCGGGTGTCCACTCCGCGTTCCTGTTGGGGGCGGTGGTGTCTGTGGTCGCGGTGGTGGCTTCGGTGTTCGTGAAGGAGGTTCCGCTGAAGGGGGCGGGGCCTAAGGCTGAGGGTTCGGGCGAGGGCGAGGGCGCGGAAGCGGTGGCGCCGACGTCGATCGTCGAGGTCGTGTGATGCGCCGACAGTGAGCTGAAGGTCCCCCGGTTGGTGTCCGCCCCGGGGGGCCTTCTTTGTGTGCGGGTGCGGGTGCGGGTGCGGGTGGGCGTGCAGGTGTGGGGGTGGGTGCCGGCTGGTGGTGGGTGGGCGTGCAGGTGTGTGGGTGGGCGCCCGCAGGGGGTGTGGGGGTGGGTCGGGGTCGTGGCGGTACGGCGAGCCCGCCGCTGGTCGGGCCCCTCTGGTGTTGTCAGGGTTGGACGGGTTGGTGCCGGGTACGCGGCGGGCTGCGCCGTACCGCCACGACCCGCTCCCGTCTCGTTGGCGGCTGCGGGTCTGTGGGGGCTCTGGCCTCGGGTCCCGATCGGCTCTGGAGGGGCCTCGTCGTCAAACGCTGGACGGGGCGATGATCGACCAGTGTCGATGTCAGTGGGGCGTGCCACCATCGGTTGTATGGACAAAATGCGGCAGTTGCGGCTTGGCAAGGACGCCATGGATCGTGACTGGGCCGAGCCGGAGCTCGATCTGGGGGTGGTGGCCGCGCATGCCGGGTATTCGCGGTACCACTTCATCCGGGCCTTCAAGGAGGCGTACGGCGAGACGCCGGGGCAGTATCTGACGCATCGGCGGATCGAGCGGGCCGAGGAGATGCTCCGTAGCGCCGATCTCTCGGTGACGGAGATCTGCCATCTGGTCGGGTTCAGCAGCCTCGGGAGTTTCTCGGCGGGGTTCAAGGCGCGGACCGGGCTGACGCCGAGCGAGTACCGGGCCAAGCATGTGGGACGTGGGGCCGCGCTCATTCCCGGGTGCTACGCGATGCTCTGGGCCGGTGGTTTCCCCACCGCAACTTTGAAGAAGCGTCGCGCCGGGCGCCCTGCTTACGGTGGCCAACAGGAAGCAGCCTCACCCGACAGGAGTGCGGAGTCATGATCCAAGGCTTGGGTATCGCCACCGTGTGGACCTTCGACCAGCAGCGCACCAAGGCCTTCTTCACCGAGAAACTCGACTTCGAGGTCCGCGACGAGATCTCGATGGGCGACATGCGGTGGGTCACCGTCGGCGCCAAGAACCAGCCCGGCCTCGCGCTCACGCTGATGAGCCTGGACGGCCCGGGTCTCGACCCCGAGTCCGCCGAGGCGTTGAAGAAGCTGGTCAGCAAGGGTGTGTTGGGTGCCGGGGCGTTCACCACCGATGACTGTCGCGGTGATCACGCGAGTTTCAAGGCACGCGGGGTCGAGTTCCTGCAGGAGCCGACCGAGCGGCCGTACGGCATCGAGGCGATCTTCCGTGACGACAGCGGCAATTGGTACTCGCTGACCGAGCGCAGCGTGGAACTGGACCTCTCGAAGGACTTCGGATGAGCCGGAGGGGCCGGGAGCAGGCTGTGGCTGAGGTCGAGCCGGATCACACGGCCGTGCGGGTCGCACTGTGGCGGGCCCTGCACGTCCAGGCCGATCCGGCGCCGCACGTCATCGAGGACGAGGTCGGGCTGCGGCTCGCCGACCCGGGGGAGGAGTGGCGTGAGCGTCCTGACATGGACGTCGAGGCCACGCGGCGGATTCGTGCGTCGATCGTCGCGCGGGCCCGCTTTGTTGAGGACGTGGTGGAGGAGCAGGCTGGGGAGGGGGTGGAGCAGTACGTCATCCTTGGCGCCGGTCTTGACACCTTCGCTCAGCGGCGGCCCGAACTCGGCGCGAGACTAAGGGTGTTCGAGGTTGAGCAGCCCGGCACTCAGGTCTGGAAGCGGCGGCGGCTGGCGGAGCTCGGGTATGACCTCCCGGACTGGTTGCGGTTCGTGCCGGTCGACTTCGAAGGGGACTGGTGGGGGCAGCTGGTCGCCGCCGGGCTCGATCCCGGGCGGCCTGCTGTCGTGGCCGCGACCGGCGTGACCATGTACCTCACCCTGGACGCGATCACCGCCATGTTCCGCCGGGTCGCCGGACTCGCCCCGGGCTCCACCCTGGTCACCACGTTCCTACGACCCGTGGACGACGTGGAGCCGGAGCAGCGCGCGCAGTTGGAGGTGGCGGTGCGGGGCGCTCGTGCCGCCGGCACACCGTTCCTGAGCTTCTTCACCCCGGAACAGATGCTGGCGCTGGGGCGCGCGTGCGGGTTCCGGGAGGTGCGGCATGTGGCTGCCGTGGAGCTTGCGGAGAGGTACTTCGGGGGTCGGGAGGGCGGGGCTGCGCCGTCTCGGGGGGAGGAGGTCATGGTGGGGAGCGTGTGAGAGGGAGCGGTGGTCTGGTGGCCCTGCTGGCGGGGAGCGCGCCTGAGGGCTCCGACCCGCGCCCGTCCCTCGTCGACGGTTCCGTCCCGCCGCCGTATTGACGGTTCAGTCCTGCTCCGAGTCCCCGCGGCTCCGATCCGATCCGTCCCGTTCTGAGTCCCGGCGGTGCCGACACCCTCCCGAACGGCTACCGCAGCATCGCCCAGCCGCCGATAGCCACACCGGTACCGGACATCCCCGGTCAACCGCCGGAGGCTACGGCAGCATCGGATAACTCCCCGTACTCGTCGGTGCATGTTCCGGCAGCCACAGCACCGCCACCGCGCCCTCCGCAGGGATGTGGTCCGGTGCGCCCGCGGGGCGGACGTTGCGGAAGGTCAGGCGGGCGCCGAGGACACGGGCCTGGCCGGCCGCGATGGTCAGGCCGAGGCCGTGGCCGTGGCCCGCGCGGTCCTTGCTGCCGGTGCGGAAGCGGCTCGGGCCCTCCGCGAGCAGTTCCTCGGGGAAGCCGGGGCCGTGGTCGCGGACCCGGATGACCCGGCCCTCGACGGAGACCTCGATCGGCGGCTTGCCGTGCCGGGCCGCGTTGGCGAGGAGGTTGAACAGGACGCGTTCCAGGCGGCGCGGGTCTGTGGTGACTACCGACTCGTGCACGACGTGCACCATCGCGTCCGGGTCCTTCGCGAGCACCCGGCGGCTCACGAACTCGCCCAGCATCAGGTCCTGCAACTCGGCCCGCTCGGACGCCCCGTCGAGCCGGGCGACCTCCAGCACGTCCTCGACGAGCGTGCGCATCGCCTTCGCGCGGTCCAGGACCAACTCGGTGGGGCGGCCGGGCGGGAGCAGTTCGGCCGCCGTCAGTAGGCCCGTCACCGGGGTGCGCAGCTCGTGCGCGATGTCCGCCGTGACCCTTCGTTCCGCGTCGAGGCGTTGTTGCAGCGCGTCCGTCATCGCGTCCACCGCGCGCGCGAGGTCGTCGGTCTCGTCCCGTACGACCCCGCCGATCGCGTCCCGCACCCGTACGTCCGTCTCGCCCTTGGCGACCTGGTTCGCCGCGGCCGCCGCCTTGCGCAGCCGGCGCGAGAGCTGGCCGCCGATCAGGACACCGAGCGCGCTGCCGCCGAGCACGGCCGCGATCGAGCCGATCACCAGGGCCTGGTCGAGATCCTTGAGGATGTCGGTGCTGCGGTCGGTGAACCCGGTGTGCAGGGACAGCACCCGGCCGTCCTTGAGCGGTACGGCCGCCCAGATGTCCGGCACCCCGTGCGGCCGGTCGGTGACGTACGTCGCCCGGCGGCCCTCCTCGACCTTCTCGCGCAGCGCCGTCGGCAGGCTCGGGTCGTTGATCTTGATGCTGGGGAAGTTCGGCCGCCCGGACAGCTCGTAGTTGCGCTGGGCGATCTGGACGCGCTCGTCCGCGAGGTCGCGCGCGTTGTCCAGCATCGAGACCCGGGCCGCGTTGTGCACGACCAGGCTGAGCGCGATCGCGACCAGCGTGCCGACCAGCGCGATGGCCGCGCTGAGCTTCCATCTCAGGCCTGTACGGATGCCCGCTCTGTCCAGGAAGGACGGGACCCTGCGCCGTGAATTCCCCCGCATACCCCTGCTCAGGCCTTCAACTTGTAGCCGAAGCCGCGGACCGTCTCGATCCGGTCCTGGCCGATCTTCGTGCGCAGCCGCTGCACATGGACGTCCACGACCCGGGTGTCACCGCCCCAGCCGTAGTCCCACACCCGCTCCAGGAGCTTGTCGCGGGACAGCACCGTGCCCGGCGCCGAGGAGAATTCGAGGAGCAGCCGCATCTCGGTCGGCGTCAGCGCCACCGGCTGCCCGGCCCGGCGCACCTCCATGCCCTCGGTGTCGATCTCCAGATCGCCGAAGGTGAGCACTCCGCCGCCTTCCGGGGCCGACTCCGTGTCCGTCGTACGGTCGCTGCCGCTCGCGTGTCCGAAGCGGCGCAGGACCGCGCGGATGCGGGCGACCAGGACGGCGCCGTCGAAGGGCTTCGTGACGTAGTCGTCGGCGCCCGCTTCCAGGCCGAGGACGACGTCGATCGAGTCCGCGCGCGCCGACAGCATGATCACCGGGACCGTCGAGTCGTCCCGGATACGGCGGCACAGGCTCACGCCGTCCAGGCCGGGGACCATGACGTCGAGGAGTGCGATGTCGGGGCGGTTCGCCCGGAACGCCTCCAGGCCCGACAGCCCGTCGGGCATCGCCGTGACCGCGAAGCCGTCCCGCTCCAGGGCGAGTTGGGTGGCCTCACGGATGACGTCGTCGTCCTCGACGAACAGGACGTGGGTCTGGTCTGCCATCCCGGTGCTCTCAGTCCTCGTGTGGGTCGTTCTCAAGCATGGGACGCCCGAAGCGGCGTCCGCGTTCACTGATGGATCGGATCGGGCCGTCCGATCGGTTCAGATTCGGCTGGTTCGGTTCCGACCGGTTCGATTGCGATCGGTTCGGTTCTGGTCCGGCTCGGGTTTGATCCGGTTCGGATCCGGTCCGGATCAGTTCTTGCTCGGGGCGGGCGACGCGTCGCCTCCGACCGCGTTGCTGTACTCGTTGTGGGTGCTGTACTCCTGGACGAAACGGCCCGACGTCCAGCGGTACGTGATCACGTTCTCCCCGGAGGGACTCGACACCGGGTCGCCCTTCTCGTACACCTGCTTGGTGACGACCAGATCGCCGCGGTCTATCTCGGCGTAGACCGGGGGTTCCTCGGCCTTGAACACATTCTCGTACGTCCCACCCGTCGCGCGATACACGTACGAGCCGATCCCCACCGCATCGCCGCAGGTCATCACGTTGACGACGACGTCGTTCGCGGTGCCGCCGGTCAGCATGCCGTACGACACGTCGACCGCGTACTCGTCGGCCACGCAGGGCTTCAGCTCGTGTTTGACCGCCGACGAGACCTTCGGGTCGTTCATGACGAGTTTGACCGCGTCCACGTGGTCGTCGACGGTCGCGGAGGGCGAGGGGGACTTGGCCTCCGCGACGCCCGCCACCGAGTCGGAGTGCGCCGGGCCCTCGTCACGCGCGCCGGTGCCGCCCGTGGCGCAGCCCGACACCAAAAGGGCGAGGGCCGCGAGCACGACCATCGCCGTGAACGCCGCCTCCAAGGTTCCGCGCACCCTTCCGGGCCCGAGGGGGTCCCTCGGGCCGGACCCCGTGGGGCGCCGACTCGGGCCCGACCCCGTGGGGTCGTGACTCGGGCCGGAACCAGGGGTGTCGTCGCTCAGGCCGCGCAACGCTCCCGCTCCTCACGCTCCAGCGCGCGTGCGTCCAGGTCGCGGGCCTCCAGCTCCTCCCGGAGCCGGGCGAGCGCCCGGTGCAGCGTGCTCTTGACCGTACCGGCCGACATGCCCAGGGCGGCGGCCGTCTCTTCGGTGGACATCTGCTCCCAGTGTCGCAGGACGACAACACTGCGCTGTTTCGGTGCGAGAACTTTCATGATGTCCATAAGAAGCGCCCGGTCCGCGTGCTGCTCGGTCGCGTCGTCGACGCTCGCGTCCGGCAGCTGCTCGGTGGGGACCTCTTCGAGCTTGCGGGCCCGCCACCACTCGGTACGCGTGTTGATCATGACGCGGCGCAGGTACGCGTCCGCGAGGCGCTTGTCCTCGATGGTCTCCCAGCGGCCGTACGTCCGTACCAGCGCCGTCTGGAGCAGGTCCTGGGCGTCGACCGGGTCCGGCACCAATCGGCGGGCGCTGCGCAGCAGCGCGTCCTGTCGGGTGCGGACGTACTCCTCGAATTCGAGCACCTCGCCCTGCGCCATGATCAACCGCCTCCATCCCCGTTTCCGACCTGCCTGCTGCCGGTTGTCCTCTGCTGCTGTCCCGCCGGTCTGCGGTACGCAAATGAAGTTACGGAGGGGTTGTCACGGCACTGTGCGGAGCAGCCTGCGGAGAGCGCTCGGCTGTCCGTCGGTTGTGTAACGGAAGTAGGTTGGGGGTAAGGGGGTGGGGCGTTTGGGGTGGGTGTGGGGTGATTTGGGCTTGGCGGGAGTGTTGCGGGAGCGAGGAGTTTCCTGTGGGGCGGGCCTTTGTCTGTGAAATGACCGTGTGTCAGGTGCGGGTCGCGGGGAGTCGGTACATGCCGTCGGGGAGGGGTTCGACCAGGCCGTCGGACACCAGGCCGTCCAGTGCCCTGGCCCGTTGCACCGGCTCGTGCCACACCCGGTCGAGTGCGGACTGGGGGACGGGGGTGTGCGTTTCGCGGAGTACGGCGAGGAGCTTGCCGCGGACCTGACGGTCCGTGCCCGCGTATGTCTGGCCTTTGCGGGCCGGGCCCTCGTGGTCCGGCTTGCCGGCGAGGTTCCACGCGCACTGGGCGGAGATGGGGCAGCGGTGGCACGTCTCGTTCTTCGCGGTGCAGACGAGTGCGCCGAGTTCCATGGACGCGGCGGCCCAGCGGGCTGCGGTGTCGTCGTCCTGGGGGAGGAGCGCGCGGGCCAGCTTGCGTTCGGCGGCTGTCGTTGCGTTCGGGGGGTACTGGGTGCCGGTGACCGCGCGCGCGAAGACTCGGCGGACGTTGGTGTCCAGTACGGCGTGGCGCTGGCCGTAGGCGAAGGACGCGACTGCGGCTGCGGTGTATTCGCCGATGCCGGGGAGCGCGAGGAGTTGGGCGTGGTCGGTGGGGACGTCGCCGCCGTGGCGTTCCGTTATGGCGGTGGCGGCGCCGTGGAGGCGCAGGGCGCGGCGGGGGTAGCCGAGGCGGCCCCAGGCGCGGACGGCTTCGCCGGGGGCGTCCTTGGCGAGGTCGGCGGGGCGGGGCCAGCGGGCGAGCCACTGTTCGTAGACCGGGAGGACGCGGTTGACCGGGGTCTGCTGGAGCATGAACTCGCTGACCATCACGGCCCAGGGGCCGGCGTCGGGGTGGCGCCAGGGGAGGTCGCGGGCGTTGTCCTCGAACCAGTCGATGACCGGGGTGTGGAGGCGGGCTCCATCGGGTGAGGTGGCGGGTGTCGTGGACGTCGTGGATGTGGCGGACGTCGCGGCTGTGGTGTGCGGGGGGTTCGTGGGCGCAGTCATGGCGGGTTCGATCCTGCCACGGTTGGTGGGTGGGTCGGGGTCGTGGCGGTACGGCGAGCCCGCCGCTGGTCGGGCCCCTCTGGTGTTGTCAGAGTTGAACGGGTTGGTGCCGGGTACGCGGCGGGCTGCGCCGTACCGCCACGACCCGCTCCCGTTCGTCGGCGGCTGCGGGCCTGTGGTCCATCCCGGGCCATTCCAGGCGGGGTTACCGGGATGATGATCCGGAAAAGTTGGGGCTGGGGCGGCGGGTGGGGCGAGGTAACTCGCCGATCTCTCGTACAGTTTGCGCCGTGGGATCACTGCGCAATCCGGTCGGGCCGCTTCCCTCCTCCATCTATTGGCGACGGAGGGTCCTCATGGTGTCCGTGGTCGCCTTGTTGGCGCTGCTGATCACCTGGATCGTCAACTCCGGTGGCGGGGGCGGCAAGAACGGTGCCGATGGGGCCAAGAACGGTAAGACTCCGGCTCCTACGATCACTGCCGGGCCGTCGGGATCGGGTCCCGCCATCAGTCAACACCCCGGCGGCCGCGATGAGTCGAGCGGCTCGAGTAGTTCGAGCGGTGCGGGTGGATCGAGTGGCTCGGGTGCGTCGTCGGGTGGCGCGAGTGGGGCGACTGGGGCGAGTGGTGGGGGTTCCGGGGCGGGTGGGTCCGGTGGCGGTAGTAACGGCGGTAGCAGTACGGGGACTACGGTTCCTGCCGACTCCACGCTTCCCAACTGCACTGCCGGCGCTGTGCAGTTGAGTCTGCGGAGTCTGCACAACTCGTACTCGCCGGATCAGACTCCTACTTTTGTGCTCACCGCCAAGAACTCCTCCGGCAGTGACTGCAAGGTCGATCTCGGGCCCAAGAGTGCGGTGTTGACGATTACGGAGGCGGGGGGCAGCGCTGATTTCTGGTCGTCCGCCGACTGCCCCAAGGGCTCCGGGAGTGTCTTCTACCGGGTGTCCGCCGGGAGCAGCGTGACGTACACCCTGAAGTGGGACCGCAAGCCGAGTGCGCCCGAGTGTGCGACTCCGGCCGCCGGGTCGGCCGGGGCCGGGACCTATCTGGTGGAGGCGCAGGCCTCCGGGTTCGCCAAGGCGCAGATCTCGTTCGTGCTGGCGAGTGACTGACCTGACGTCGGGTTATACGTAGCGTTCCAGGATGGACGATTCCGCCAGGCGGGAGAGGCCCTCTCGGACGCTTCTTGCCCTTGCCTCGCCTACGCCGTCGACCGTCTGTAGGTCGTCGACGCTTGCCGCCAGGAGTTTCTGGAGGCCGCCGAAGTGCTCCACCAGGCGGTCGATGATCGCGCCGGGGAGGCGCGGGACCTTGGCCAGGAGGCGGAAGCCTCGGGGGGAGACCGCCGAGTCGAGAGCCTCGGGGGAGCCGGTGTAGCCCAACGCACGGGCCACGGTGGGGAGTTCGAGGAGCTCGGCGTGGGAGAGGGCGTCGAGTTCGGCCAGTGCCTCGTTGACCGTGCGGGAGCGTTTGGCCGTGGGCTCGGGGACGTAGTCGCGTACTACTAGTTCGCGTTCCGGGTCCACGCCTGCGATCAACTCCTCCAGTTGGAGGGCGAGTAGGCGGCCGTCCGTGCCCAGTTCGAGTACGTACTCCGCGATCTCGGTGGCGATCAGGCGGACCATTTCCAGGCGCTGGACCACTGCCGAGACGTCTCGGACCGTCACCAGGTCCTCGATCTCCAGGGCCGACAGTGTTCCCGCCACCTCGTCCAGGCGGAGCTTGTAGCGCTCCAGGGTGGCCAGGGCCTGGTTGGCGCGGGACAGGATTGCCGCCGAGTCCTCCAGGACGCGGCGTTGGCCGTCTACGTAGAGGGCGATCAGGCGCATGGATTGGGAGACGGAGAGCACGGGGAAGGCGACCTGTTTGCTCACTCGGTCCGCCGTGCGGTGGCGGGTGCCTGTCTCTTCGGTGGGGATGTTCGGGTCGGGGACCAGTTGGACGCCCGCGCGGAGGATCTTGGAGAGGTCGGACGAGACTACGATGCCGCCGTCCAGTTTGCAGAGTTCTCGTAGGCGCGTGGCCGTGAACTCCACGTCCAGGATGAAACCGCCTGTGCACATCGCTTCTACGGTCTTGTCGGAACCGAGCACGATGAGTCCGCCCGTGTTGCCGCGGAGGATTCGCTCCAGGCCGTCGCGCAGGGCCGTGCCGGGTGCCACGGCGCTCAGTGAGGCGCGCATCAGGCCATCGGCACCGGAGCTCCCGCCGGACTTTCCGGGAGCTGACGCCCGGTCGTTGGCTGCCACTGCACTCCTCGGGTCGCAGGTTTTTCTGGTGCTCCCGTTTCGCGTACGTGGTTCATACGGACGGGCGAGACCAGGGCAAAGTCTACCGGCGGTCCTCGTCGTCCCGCGGGGCCTCTCGCTTACGGGACCTTGGAAGGACCCGGAGAGCGTCTCCTATGTCGGCTACTTCGATGACCTTCATGCCTGCGGGGATCTTGCCCGGGTCGCTCGGAACGAGGGCGTGGGTGAAGCCCAGACGGTGTGCTTCGGAGAGTCTGCGCTGGACGCCCGTGACCCTTCTGACCTCGCCTGCGAGGCCTACTTCGCCGATCGCCACCAGGTTCTTGGGGAGGGGAGTGTCGCTCGCCGCGGAGGCCAGGGCGAGGGCGATGGCCAGATCTGCCGCCGGTTCGGAGAGTTTCACTCCGCCCACCGTCGCCGAGTAGATGTCCCGTTTGCCCAGGGCGCTGATGCGGCCCCGCTGTTCCAGGACCGCGAGCATCATCGAGACCCGGGACGTCTCCAGGCCCGAAGTGGTGCGGCGGGGGGAGGGGATCTGGGAGTCCACCGTGAGCGCCTGGACCTCGGCGACCAAGGGGCGGCGGCCCTCCAGGGTGACGGTCAGGCAGGTGCCCGGGACCGGCTCCGCGCGGCGGGTCAGGAACAGGCCGCTCGGGTCGGCCAGGCCCGTGATGCCCTCGTCGTGCAGCTCGAAGCAGCCGACCTCGTCCGTCGTGCCGTAGCGGTTCTTGACGCCCCGTACGAGGCGCAGGCGGGCGTGGCGGTCGCCCTCGAAGGACAGGACTACGTCCACTAGGTGTTCGAGGAGGCGGGGGCCCGCGATTGCCCCGTCCTTGGTGACGTGGCCTACCAGGAGGGTGGACATGCCGCGCTCCTTGGAGGCGCGGATCAGGGCGCCGGCCACCTCGCGGACCTGGGCCATGCCGCCTGGGGCGCCGTCGATCTCCGGGGAGGCCACCGTCTGGACGGAGTCCAGGATCAGGAGGGAGGGCTTCACCGCGTCCAAGTGGCCCAGAATCGTGGCCAGATCGGTCTCGGCGGCGAGGTAGAGGTTGTCGTCGATCGCCTTGATGCGGTCGGCGCGCAGGCGGACCTGGCTCGCCGACTCCTCGCCTGTCACGTAGAGCGTGCGGTGCTCCTCGCTTGCGGACTTCGCCGCTACGTCGAGGAGCAGGGTCGACTTGCCCACGCCCGGTTCGCCCGCGACCAGGACGACCGCTCCGGGGACCAGGCCGCCGCCGAGGACCCGGTCCAGCTCGGGGACGCCGGTCGAGCGGGCGGTGGCCGTGCGGCCGTCGACCTGGCCGATGGGGACGGCCGAGGTGGTGACGCGGCCGGGTGCCGTCGTACGGACCGCGGGCGCGCCGTACTCCTCGACCGTGCCCCATGCCTGGCACTCGGAGCAGCGGCCCAGCCACTTGGCCGTCTGCCAGCCGCACTCGGTGCAGCGGTAGGACGGTCGGTCCTTGGTGGTCTTCGTACGGGCAGCCATGCGTGAACCGTAACCGCCGCCACTGACAACGCGGTCGGCGGTCGGGGCGTGCCTCTTCGGTATCCGGCCACTGTCCGTCGAGAACGAGTCATGGAGGTCAGGGTGCCTGTCCCCTTTTGAGGGATCGTTTCACCCGTACGGATTAAAAGTGCTCAAGGGGGCGGAAGGGGGCATGGCCCGCCGCCTACGGTCGCACGGGTGATGAGCAGCAGTCCGGAGACCTCGACCCGCACCACCGGCGCACACCGGGCGCATCGGGAGGCGCGTGACCGCGCTGCGGCGCGCACGCTGGCGCAGCGCCCGCCCGCGCGCTACGAGCCGTATCTGGACGGCCTGTTCACGTACTGCCTCTCCGTGCTCTGCGACCACGACACCGCGACCGCCGCCCTGGGGGACGTGCTGGCGCTGGCCGAACGCCGGGGCGCGCGTGTGCCGGAGACGGCCGGTGACCGTCGGGCCTGGCTGTACGCGCTGGCCCGCTGGGCGTGTCTGCGCAAGCTGGCCGAGGCCAAGCAGAAACGTCAGGGAACGCACGCGGTGGGGCGCAGCGAGGTGGAGGAACCGGCCCTCTCCGAGGAGGTGCGTGAGCAGCGGCGGCGTGAACTCGCCCTGCTCGCCTGGCCGGAGGCCGCCGGGACCACCCCGGAGCAGCGCGAGGCGCTCGAACTCGCCGTGCGCCACCGGCTCGCCGCCCACGAGGTCGCCGCCGTTCTCGGCATGGACCTCGCCACAGCACGGGAGCTGCTGGCGGCCGCGGCCTGTGAGGTGGAACGCACGCGTGCCGCCCTCGCCGTCGTCGAGACCGGGAGCTGCCCGAGCGTCGCCCGTCTCACCGGTGACCATCAGCTGGTGCTGAGCAGCGCCCTGCGCCGCGAACTCGTCCGGCACGTCGACGACTGCCCGCACTGCCGTCGTACCGCCGAGCGCGCGGTGCCTGGCAGTTGGCCCGGCGCGAGTGTCACGCCTGCCGAACTGCCCGTTCTGGAGGCGCCCCGCGCGGCCCTGCATGTCGCCATGGCGCACCTCCCACGCGCGCGTGGCGCCGCCGCACCCCGCTTCGACCGGCGCGGTTTCCCGATGGACCCCAAGGACCGCGCCGCCCGAAGAGACCGCCTCCGCGCGCGTGCCGTCACGACGACCGTCGTCGCCACCGTCATCGCGGCGCCCGTCCTCGCCCTGTGGGCCGCCTACCGGGGTACGCCGACCGGCGAGGGTGCCGACGGCCGGGCCGCCACAGCCAGCGAGCAGCACGGCCCCGACGCCCTGGAGGGCGCGGTCGCGAGCGGCGGCTACGAGAACACCGGGAACGCCGGCACGAGCCCGCGGCCCGGCAAGAACGGCAAAAACGATGTCTCCGTAGAGGTCATCAGCGTCACCGGCGCCGGTCAGAAGGGCGCCGGGCAGCTCGCCGTCTCGGCCGCCAACAGCAGCGACACCACGCTCATCACCCTCACCGCGTCCGGCTCGGCCCCGGTCCGCTGGTCCGCGACCACCGCGGCGCCCTGGCTCTACCTCAGCCAGTCCTCGGGAACCCTGGCACCGGGCGAATCGTTGACGATCAAGGTGTACGTCGACCATCTGCGCGAGCCCTCCGGCCACTGGACCGCGCGCGTGGCCGTCTCACCGGCCGGGGCCATCGTCTCGATCGAGGGCTACGGCACCGCACCCGCCCCGACCGACCCCGGCAACCCCACACACCCCACCGATCCCGGCGACCCGCCCTCGTCGAGCCCGGATCCGACGCCCACGAGCACGGCACCGACCGACCCCACGCCCAGCGACCCGCCGCCCACGTCCGCCGACCCGACCCCGACACCGACCGCGACGGACTCGTCCTCCGCCGACCCGGGGGGCTCGACGCCGCCGCCCGAAGACGGCGACCCGAGCTCGTCCTAGTCGCGGTCCCTCAGGCGACCGGGTCCGCCGGATGCGGTGCCAGCAGCGGGAGTTGCGAGGCGAGGCGCTGTTCGCACAGTTCGACCAGGCGGTCGTAGCCGGCCTTGCCCATCAGTTCGGTCAGCTCCGGGCCGTAGGACACATAGACCGGGTCGCCCGCGCCGTGCGCCGAGGTCGCCGACGTGCACCACCAGTGCAGGTCGTGGCCGCCGGAACCCCAGCCCCTGCGGTCGTACTCGCCGATCGACACCTGGAGCACACGCGTGTCGTCCGGGCGGTCGATCCACTCGTACGTCCGTCGCACCGGCAGCTGCCAGCAGACGTCCGGCTTGGTTTCCAGGGGCTCGCGGCCCTCCTTGACGGCCAGGATGTGCAGCGAGCAGCCCGCGCCGCCGGCGAAACCGGGGCGGTTCTGGAAGATGCACGAGCCCTTGTAGGGGCGGGTCTGGCGGTCGCCGTCCTCGTCCTCCGAGGTCCAGCCGTTCTCCACGCCCTCGTCGTGGTGCTGCCAGATGTCGGGCGTGAGCCTCGCCACATGCCCGGCGACCCGTTTCTCGTCGTCCTTGTCCGAGAAGTGCGCGCCCAGGGTGCAGCAGCCGTCGTCCGCGCGGCCCGCCTGGATGCCCTGGCAGCCGCTTCCGAAGATGCAGTTCCAGCGAGAGGTCAGCCATGTCAGATCGCAGCGGAAGAGCTGCTCCTCGTCCGCCGGATCCGGGAACTCCACCCACGCGCGCGCGAAGTCGAGCCCCTTCTCGTCGGCTTTCAGGGCCTTCTTCGTCGACGGCTTCGGGGGCTTCGGGGACTTGGCCGACGTCACCGGCGAAGAATCGCCGGGTGATTTGGCCGCCTTGTCGGTCTTCGCCTTTTTCGTCTTTGGCACGCGTCCAGGGTAAGTCGCCGGAGGCGGGCCCAGACACCGCTCCGGGGACCGTCCCACCCGCCACCCGACCACCACCCCTCAACGAGGGGCTGCGCCCCGCCCCTTCTGGATCGTGCAGGTGGCAGTAGCGTTCCGTATATGAGACTCGGTGTCCTCGACGTGGGATCGAACACGGTGCATCTGCTGGTGGTGGACGCACACCCGGGCGCGCGCCCGTTGCCCGCGCACTCGCACAAGGTGGAGCTCCGCCTTGCCCAACTCCTCGACGAGGACGGGGCGATCGGCCCCGAAGGGGTCGACAAACTCGTCGGCGTCGTCCACGAGGCGCTGCAGGCCGCCGAGGACAAGGGCGTCGAGGAGATCCTCCCGTTCGCCACCTCCGCCGTCCGCGAGGCCAGCAACGCCGACGACGTCCTCGCGCGCGTGCAGACCGAGACCGGCGTCGAACTCCAGGTCCTCACCGGCGCCGAGGAGGCCCGGCTCACCTTCCTCGCCGTCCGCCGCTGGTTCGGCTGGTCCGCCGGCAAGCTCCTCGTCCTCGACATCGGCGGCGGCTCCCTGGAGATCGCCTACGGCATCGACGAGGAGCCCGACGCGGCCGTCTCGCTGCCCCTCGGCGCGGGCCGCCTCACCGCCGGCTGGCTCCCCGGCGACCCGCCGGAACCGGACGCGATAAGGGCCCTGCGCCGCCATGTGCGCGCCCAGATCGCCCGTACGGTGGGCGAGTTCAGCCGTTTCGGCGCCCCCGACCACGTCGTCGCCACGTCGAAGACCTTCAAGCAACTCGCCCGCCTGGCCGGCGCCGCCCGCTCCGCCGACGGCCTCTACGTCCAACGCGAGCTGAAGCGCGAGTCCCTGGAGGCCTGGGTCCCCCGCCTCGCCGGCATGACCACCGCCCAGCGCGCCGTCCTCCCCGGAGTCTCCGAAGGCCGGGCCGAGCAGCTCCTGGCGGGCGCGATGGTCGCCGAGGGCGCGATGGATCTCTTCGGCGTGGAGACGCTGGAGGTCTGCCCGTGGGCACTGCGCGAGGGCGTGATCCTGCGGCAGTTGGATCAGATGTCGTCAGGGCTGGATCAGATGCCGTCGGCGTAGGCGCGGGTGTAGGTGCCGGTGCGGGATGGGCGCGTGGCTGGCTGTGGCTGTGGGGGTGTGGTGCACGCGCGCGTGGGCGTTGCCGGTGGCGTGAGCGTGCAGCGGTGACGTAGGCGCGGGCGGCTGTTCGCCGGGGCGTGCGTGCGTGGCCGTAGGGGAGACGCGAGCGTGTAGTTGGGGTGCACGCGCGCGTGGTCGTGATGCACCGGCGTGGCTGTCCGTGCGGGGCGGGTCGACGCCTTGGTCTGCTTGGCCAGGTGATGCACATGCGTCTGGCCGTGACGCACGCGCGCGTGGTCGCAACTCCGACCGCCCAGCCCGTCCAGCACCTACCAACTCCGGCCCGCATTGATCAGCCCGTCCGGCGTTTGAGGACGAGGCCCCTTCAGGGCCGATCGGGGGTCCGGGGGCAGAGCCCCCGGCAACGGCGCCGCACACGAACGAAGAACCCGTAGACGCACAATGAAGGTCCCCGCGGCCGCACACCGGCCGAGCCGCACTGAACGCCCGCCCCGTACCCGACGTATCGAACCCGCATGAAGTATCGCCACAACGCGGCCCCGCGTCGGAGATGGCCGGTTGCCGTACCCCGCACAGGGCGTGCACAGCAACCGGCTCCCCTGCGCAAAGCGCCGCCCCGTAGTCTGTCCTCCGTGGCAGAACCAGTCGTGCGCATCCCGGATGCGAAGGTCGCGCTGTCCACGGCGTCCGTGTATCCGGAGTCGACGGCGACGGCCTTCGAGATCGCCGCACGCCTCGGTTACGACGGCGTCGAGGTGATGGTGTGGACCGACCCGGTCAGCCAGGACATCGAGGCGCTGCGCCGGCTCAGCGACTACCACCAGGTCCCGATCCTCGCCGTGCACGCGCCGTGCCTGCTCATCACGCAGCGGGTGTGGTCGACCGACCCGTGGATCAAGCTCCAGCGCGCCCAGGTCGCCGCGGAGAAGCTCGGCGCGAGCACGGTCGTGGTGCATCCGCCGTTCCGCTGGCAGCGCCAGTACGCGCGGGACTTCGTCAGCGGGATCTGGCGGATGGCGAACGAGACGGATGTGCGGTTCGCCGTAGAGAACATGTACCCCTGGCGCTACCGCGACCGCGAGATGCTCGCCTACGCCCCCGACTGGGACGTGACGAACGAGGACTACCGGCACTTCACGATCGACCTCAGCCACACCGCGACCGCCCGCACCGACGCGACCGAGATGATCGAGCGCATGGGCGACCGGCTCGGCCATGTCCACCTCGCGGACGGCAACGGCTCCAACAAGGACGAGCACCTCGTCCCGGGCCGCGGCACCCAGCCCTGCGCCGAACTGCTGGAGCGGCTCGCGACGACCGGCTTCGACGGCCATGTCGTCATCGAGGTCAACACCCGGCGCGCGATGTCCAGCGCCGAACGCGAGGCCGATCTCGCCGAGGCGCTCGCCTTCACCCGGCTGCACCTCGCCTCGGCCGTGAAGGTGCCCCGGCGGTGACCGACGCCACCGCCAAGCGCCGGGGCCGACCCCCTCGTACGGAATCCGCCGACACCCGCGACCGCATCCTGACCGCGGCCCGGGAGGAGTTCTCCGAGCGGGGCTTCGAGAAGACGTCCGTGCGGGGGATCGCGAAGGCCGCCGGGGTCGACTCGGCGCTCGTGCACCACTACTTCGGTACCAAGGAGCAGGTTTTCGAGGCGTCCATCGAGGTCGCCTTCGCCCCGGCGACGAACGCGCCGGCGGCGGTGGCCGACGGGCCGCTGGACGGTGTCGGCGAGCGGCTGACCCGCTTCATCCTCGGCGTCTGGGAGAACCCCGCCACCCGTAAGCCGCTGCTGGCGGTCGTCCGTTCCGCCGTCAACAACGAAGCCGCCGCGGCCGTCTTCCGGCGGCTCGTGGTCGCCCAGGTGCTGGGCCGGGTCGCCGCCCAGCTCGACCTCCCGGACGCGGAACTGCGCGCCGAGCTGGCGGCGGCGCAGCTGGTCGGTACGGCGATGCTGCGCTACGTGATCAAGGTCGAGCCGCTCGCCTCGACGGACGTGGAGCTGATCATCGCGCGGGTCGCGCCGGTGGTGCAGGGGCATCTGACCGGGCCGTGATCGCCGAGCCGGTGATCCCCGAGCCGGTGATCTCCTGAGCCCCGTCGTCACGCTTCCCGTGTGAGACGTGTGTCCCGAGATGCGGACACCGTGTCCGCCCCCTGGATGACCGGCGTACGCTCGTTAGCAGCCCTATCTGTCTGAAGGAGCGATCGACGATGCCCGAGCTGAGGTCCCGTACAGTCACCCACGGCCGCAACATGGCGGGCGCACGCGCCCTTATGCGCGCCTCCGGTGTACCCGGTGCGGACATCGGCCGGAAGCCGATCATCGCGGTGGCGAACAGCTTCACGGAGTTCGTGCCCGGCCACACCCACCTCCAGCCCGTCGGCCGGATCGTCAGCGAGGCGATCACCGCGGCCGGCGGCATCCCGCGCGAGTTCAACACCATCGCGGTCGACGACGGCATCGCGATGGGCCACGGCGGCATGCTCTACAGCCTGCCCTCCCGCGACCTGATCGCGGACTCGGTTGAGTACATGGTCGAGGCGCACTGCGCCGACGCCCTGATCTGCATCTCCAACTGCGACAAGATCACGCCCGGCATGCTCATGGCGGCACTGCGCCTGAACATCCCGACGGTCTTCGTCTCCGGCGGCCCCATGGAGGCCGGGCGCGCCACGCTGCAGGACGGCACGGTCCGCACGCTGGACCTGATCGACGCGATGGTCGACGCCGCCAACGAGAGCATCTCCGACGCGGACGTCCTCAACATCGAGGAGAACGCCTGTCCGACCTGCGGCTCCTGCTCCGGCATGTTCACCGCCAACTCGATGAACTGCCTGACCGAGGCCATCGGCCTGTCGCTGCCGGGCAACGGCTCGGTCCTCGCCACGCACACCGCCCGCAAGGGCCTGTACCAGGACGCGGCCCGCACGGTGATGGACATCACCCGCCGCTACTACGAGCAGGACGACGAGACGGTCCTGCCGCGCAACGTCGCCACCTTCGCCGCCTTCGAGAACGCCATGGCACTCGACATCGCGATGGGCGGCTCCACCAACACGATCCTGCACCTCCTCGCCGCGGCGGAGGAGGGGGGCGTCCAGTTCGGCCTGGACGAGATCAACGCGGTCTCGCGTCGCGTGCCGTGCCTCGCGAAGGTCGCCCCGAACGTCGCGAAGAACCGCACGTACTACATGGAGGACGTGCACCGCGCGGGCGGAATCCCGGCCCTGCTGGGCGAGTTGCACCGCGCGGGCCTGCTCAACGAGGACGTCCACTCCGTCCACAGCCCGTCCCTCGCGGACTGGCTCAAGACGTGGGACGTGCGCGGCGGTTCGCCCTCTCCGGAGGCCGTGGAACTGTGGCACGCGGCGCCCGGCTGCGTCCGCTCCTCCGAGGCCTTCTCGCAGTCCGAGCGCTGGGGGGCGCTGGACGAGGACGCGGCCGAGGGCTGCATCCGCGACGCCGAGCACGCGTACTCCAAGGACGGCGGCCTCGCGGTCCTCAAGGGAAACCTGGCGGTCGACGGCTGCGTCGTGAAGACGGCAGGCGTGGACGAGTCCATCTGGACGTTCGAAGGCCCGGCCGTCGTCTGCGAGTCGCAGGAAGAAGCCGTCGAGAAGATCCTCAACAAACAGGTGACGCACGGCGATGTCGTCGTCATCCGCTACGAGGGCCCCAAGGGCGGCCCCGGTATGCAGGAGATGCTCTACCCGACGTCCTTCCTCAAGGGCCGCGGCCTCGGCAAGACCTGCGCCCTGATCACCGACGGCCGCTTCTCCGGCGGCACTTCGGGCCTCTCGATCGGCCATGCGTCCCCCGAAGCGGCCTCCGGCGGCACCATCGCCCTCGTCGAGAACGGCGACCGCATCCGCATCGACATCCCGAACCGCACCATCGAACTCCTCGTCGACGACGCCGAGTTGGCCCGCCGCGAGGCCGCGCTGGACGGGCGCTACGCCCCGAAGCAGCGCGAGCGCAAGGTGTCGGCGGCGCTGCGCGCGTACGCCGCGATGGCCACCAGCGCGGACCGGGGAGCCGTGCGGGACGTCAGCAAGCTGGGCTGAGGCCCGTCGCGTTGTGGGGGCCGCTTCCGTTGCGACGGGGGCGGCCCGTTCGCTTGCCGCCGCTACCAGCCCCCGGGCGTACGGGAGTCGGCCTTTCTACGGCTACCAGCCGTCGGGCCTTGGGGACTTGGCCTCTCTACGGCTACCGGGCCGCGGGCGTACGGGAGTTGGCTTTTCTACGGCCACCAGCCGCCAGACGTACGGGAGTTGGCCTTGCTGCGGCTACCAGGCCCCGGGCGCACGGGAGTTGACGGCGAAGACCGTGCCGTCCGGCGCGGCGGCGTACACGCGACCGTCCGCTAGGACGGGTTCGGGCAGCGCCGCGCTGATCTGGTCCGAGTTGGAGTCGAGGCGTGCGGGCGTCTGCCCGACGAGCTTGCCCGCGCGGGCGTCCACGGCGAGCAACCGCCCGTCCGCGGCGGTGATGTACACCTGCCGTCCGTCCGCGACCGGTGTGGACCCCCGCTGTACGGCCGTCTCCAGACTCCACACCTGCCTGCGCGCGTCCATGTCCACGGCCACCAGCGATCCGCCGGCCCCCATGACATAGACGACGTTCCCGCGCACGGTCCCGTGACCCTGGTCGAGGGCCAGCGGCAGCGTCACGCGCCGCACGGCTCCGGTGTCCGGGGTGTAGCGGACCACGGCCTTCGTGGACGCGTAGACGGTGTCGACCGAGAGGAGATACAAGGACCCGCCCGCGGTGCCGACGGGCTTCAACGTCCCCTTCAGCCGCGCGTCCCAGCGCACCGCGCCCGTGTCCGGATCCACCGCCGTCACCCGGGTGTTCGCCCCGTCGTCCGACGTGTTCGTCGCGTACGCCGACGGGTCCCCGGTGAACGAGGTGAAGTACGGCGCCTGTTGGCCCGGAATCCGGTGGCTCCACTTCGTGGCGCCCGAAGCGGCGTCCACCGCCGTGACCGTCCCGTCCGCATGGGTGAGCAGGAGCATGCCGCCGGCGTCCGCCAGCCCGGTGTACGCGGGGACGGTCTGCTGCCAACGCACCTTGCCCGAAGCCGGATCGAGCGCCTCCAGTCGCCGGCCGCTGTCCAACGAGGGCTGCACCAGGCCGCCCGACAGGACCGGCGGCCCGCTCCGGTGCGTCGTGGCGACGGAGTGCCGCCACAGCACCCGCCCGTCGGACGGATCCAGGGCGAACACCACCCCGGGCTGCGCACAGAGCAACTTCCCTGCCCCGTACGAGCATTGGGGCGTGCTCTTCTTGGAGACCGGGGTCGCCTGCCACCCGCCGAACGCGGCGCTGGACGTGGCGTGCGGGGTGGTGCCCTTCGGCGGAGTGTCACCGGCGTCGGACAACTGGAGCGAGGCGACCGTGCCGATCGCGGCCAGCCCGAGCGCGCCCGCCCCGAGCGCGAACCGCTTGCCGAGCCGCGGCCCGCGCCGCCGTTCGGACTGCTCGGGCTCCTCCGTCTCTTCCGTACGGCGCTCCGGCACCGGCGTGGCACCGGTCCGCCGCGGTGCCGGTATGTACGCCTGCGTGTCGTACGAGGCCGACACGGACCGCAGTTCACGCATCAACTCGTCGGGCGTGGGCCGGTCCTCGGGCTCCTTGGCGAGGCAACGCAGCACCAGCGGCGCGATGTTCTCCGGCAGACCGGCCAAGTCCGGCTCGTCGTGGACGACTTGATAGGCGACGACGTACGGGCTGTCGGAGTCGAACGGCCCGCGCCCGGTCGCCGCGTGCACCAGTACGGACCCGAGGGCGAAGATGTCGGCGGCCGGACCGACCTCCCGGGGCCGCCGGAACTGCTCCGGTGCCATGAACGGCGGCGTGCCGATCAACTTGCCCGTCTCGGTGCGCAGTTCGCTGTCTTTCGGCCGGGAAATACCGAAGTCGATGACCTTCGGCCCGTCCTCGGCGAGCAGCACGTTGCTCGGCTTGAGATCTCTGTGTACGACGCCGACCCGATGGATGTCACGCAGCGCCTCGGCCAGTCCCGCCATCAGCCGGCGCAACTCACCCGGTGCCATGGGCCCGTTCCGCTTCACATGCTCGGACAGGGTCGGCCCGGGGATGAACGACGTTGCCATCCACGGCCGTTGGGCCTCCGGATCGGCATCGACCACCGGCGCGGTGAAGGCCCCGCTCACCCGCCGCGCGGCAGCCACCTCCTGCCGGAACCGCCCCCTGAACTCGGGGTCCTGGGCGAACTCCGCGTGGACGACCTTCACGGCGACCTTCATCCCGGAGGTGCTCTGCGCGAGATGCACCACGCCCATGCCGCCGGAGCCCAGGCAGGACTCCAGGCGGTAGTGACCGGCGTACTCGGGAAGTTCCGCTTCCGCGCCCGCTCCGGTGCCGTGCTGTGGCGCCATGGAACCACCCCCGTGCTGATCGTCCGCGCGCGCGACGCACGGAGCCTAGTCGATGACCCGTGCGGGACAGAGACGGCTTGCTGGCTTCCGCGTGCGAGTTGCGCACATATGTTTCATGGCGTGTTTTAGGGGAATCATCGGGACCCCATGGCAGTCATGGGGGCGAACGGGGGAGGTTTTTCATGTCTGTTGACCGTATTGAAGGGGTCGAGGGCGAAGGCACGACGGAAGCCGTCACGACCGCGGCGGCGGCCCTGCACTACTACTCGATAGCGCCCAACACCCGCGTCAACGTCCGCAGCGGCCCGGGCACCGGCTACACCATCGTCCGCGTCCTGGCCGAGGGCTCCCAGGTCCCGATCTACTGCCAGACGCCGGGCACCACGGTGACCGGCTACTACGGCACGACGAACATCTGGGACAACATCGACGACGGCGAGTACATCTCCGACGCGTACGTGAACACCGGCAGCGACGGCTACGTCCGCCCGCACTGCTCCTGACCGCACCATCGCGCCGACCGTGATCCGGAGCCCTTCTCCTGGAGCCGGGCCCACTGGTCACGGCCGGCGCGACACAGTTCCGTACAACCACCGACAACTACACGCGAACAGCCCCAACGGGAGCCCCCGCCCACCCCCGGAGCCATAATCGTCCCGTGAACGACGAGACAGGCACCGGCACCCAGGACACCCCCGAGGGCTCCCCGAGCGCAGGCACAGGCACAGGCACACAGACAGGCCCGCGCCCCGAACCCCTCCGCTTCTTCGGCACCACCTGGGTGAACCACGACGACGGCTACACCGCACGCCGTATCGCCGCGTCCGCCGGCTCACTCCTTGCGGCCATCGCCGCCTGCCTGATCCTCCGCTTCGCCTACCAGGGCATCCAGATCGCGGACGTCGGCAGCTTCGTCACCCTCCTGGTCATCGCGATGTTCGCAATCTGTAGCGCCCTCGCCTTCGGTCACACCTGGGAAGCCTTCAAAAAACGCCCCGACCCCGACCGCCAGGCCTCCCTCCGCGGCCTCCTGGCCATCGGCTTCGTAGGCTCCCTCCTCGCGTACTTCGCCCGCTCCCTGGTGGAGGCCCCCAGCGAGAACCTCCACCGCCAGGAGTACGAGGCGGCCCAGACCCAACACGAGAAGCGCACGAAGCGCCGCACCGGGAATCCTTCTAAGAAGCGCCGGCGGTCTTGAGCTGGGGCTTTCGTTACCCGGGGGTGTGACACCGGGGAAGATTCGACACCCGGCAAGCTTCGGTATCTGGGGAGCTGCGAAGTGTCCGGCAGTTGGGGCTCGTTGGGTGAGCGGGGTGCCCAGGACCACCGGAGTGGCTGGGGTGACCCAGGTGTCGTGGGCGACTTGGGCGACATGCGCTTCTTGAGTGGGTACGGCGGCTTGGGAGTCTCCGGCTCGCAGGAACTCGGTACCTGAGGTGTCTTGGGTGGTCATAGGCGGCCGAACCACCGCCGCTCCGGCCGCTCAACCGCTGCCCGGTGAACCACCATCACCCCGGCTGAACCACAACCGTCGCCCCACCAAACCACGGCCACCACCCCACCGGCACCCTCCCCTGGCACCCCCACGCTTCCCGGCCCGGCCCGGCCCAACCCCGGCCCCGCTCCTCCCCTCTCCCCCCTCCTCTCCCCACCCCATCTGTCACCAAAATCCCCTGCACCCCACACCCACCCCAGCGACCATGGCCCCATGACCACCTCGTCGCACTCCTCGCCCCCCTCTCCCGCCGCCCGAGCCCACTCCTTCAACGCCGCCGCGGCCCAGTACGCCGAGAACCGCCCCTCCTACCCACCCGCCCTCTTCGACGCCATCGAGGAACTCGCAGGTCACCCCCTCACCGGCGCCCGCGTCGCAGACGTCGGCGCGGGCACCGGCATCGCGACCTCCCTCCTGCACGCCCGCGGCGCCGAGGTCGTCGCGATCGAACCCGGTGACGGCATGGCGGCCCAGTTCCGCCGCGCCCTCCCCGACGTCCCGATCGTCCGGGGCAACGGCAACGCCCTCCCCCTCACCGACCACTCCGTCGACTTCCTCACCTACGCCCAGGCCTGGCACTGGACCGACACCACCAAGTCGGTCCCGGAAGCGCTCCGCGTGCTGCGCCCGGGCGGCGCACTCGCGCTGTGGTGGAACACCAACGCCGTCGACGTGCCGTGGATCGCCGAACAGTCGGAACGCATCCGAATTCACTTCGGCATCGACCCCGTCGTGGAGCAGAACGGCAGCGGCCTGCGTACCGCGCTCGCCGATCCCACCGGCCGACTCAACTTCGCCCACCGGAGGGTCCGTTGGAGCCGCCACGTCCCGATCGACACACACCTGGCCAACATCGGCAGCCACTCGGTCTTCCTGGTCCACGACGAAGACAGCACGAACGCCTTCCTCACCGAAGAGCGGAACCACCTGCGAACCGTGTTCCCGGACGAGACCGTCGAGGAGACCTACGTCGTGGAACTCGTCGTAGCCCTCACACCCTGACCACCTGACCCCCTGACGGCCGCCCGCCCCATCACCCCGCCCACCCTGACGCCCTTGGTGGCGCGGGGCCGTGTCGATATGCGGCTCCACCGCGCGGCCGCGACCAGCCCCCACGCACCCGCCCCCCCCGCAACTAACCCGAACCCCCACCCCCAACCCGGCCCCACCCCACCCGCACCGCCAGTCAACGCACGCCCCACCCCGGCAATCGCCGACTGTCAACTCGCCAACTCGCCAACTCGCCGATCCGTCAACGCCAATTCACGTTCCCCGCACGGCCGTTACCCCCTCACCCAACCCCAGCCCAGGCCCCGACCCTCGCCCTCGCCCCTGCCCAGCAACCCACCCCTCCAACGCCGCCGCACACGCATGATCCACATGCCGCAACCCACCCAACTCCAGCCGCACCACCCGATCACCCGGCAACCCCTCCAACGCGTCCAACAGCTTCGGCAGCCGTAGAAACGTCGCATGCCCCAGCACCCGTACGACGATCCCCGCGTCCCCGAGGTCCTCCGTCTCCACCTGCACATGACTGATGTCCCACGCGGTCTTCGCCACGGCCAACGCCAGCCCGACCAGCACCCCCTCAAGCAGATTCCCCACCACGATCGCCACCGCGGTCACCCCGAGCACGACCACCTCACCCCGATGCCCGCGCCACAACCCCCGCACCTGCCGCACCGGCACGAGCCCGCACCCGGCATGTACGAGCAACCCCGCCAGCGCCGCCACCGGAACCAGCCCCAACACCCCGGGCAACAAAGCCGTGAACACCAGCAACCACCCACCGTGCAACACCCGCGACGCCTTCGTCCGCGTGCCCGCCCGGACTCCCCCAGAGGGGGTACCCCCAACCGCACTCAGCACGATCACCGCGGTCATCGGCAACGCCCCGAGCACCCCGCACACCACGTTCCCGGCGCCCTGCGCGACCAACTCCCGGTCGTAATCCGTCCGCGGCCCCCGGTGCAGCCGGTCCACCGCCGCCGCGCTGAACAACGACTCCGCCGACGCGATCAACGCGAACGCCACGACCGTCCCGATCACCCCCACTTCCGTAAGCCGCCCGAAATCCCCCCACTCCGGCACCCGCACGGCACCGACCAGCCCCCGCACCTCCACCCGCCGCACCGACAGGTCGAACACCCCGGTCACCACCGCAGCCAACCCCACGGCCACCAACGGCGCGGGAACCAGCCGAGCCCCCCGCCCCCACCGAGGCCACAGCAGCAGTACGGCAATGGTGGCACCCCCCACTGACAACGCCACCGGATCCACCGCCCCCGGCAACGACACCAGCCCGGCGAGCTTCCCCACCCCGCCCGCCGGCGCGGCGACATCACCGAGCGCGTACACCTGCCCGGCGACCAGCACCAGCCCGATCCCGGCGAGCATCCCCTGCACCACGGCCGAAGACACGGCCCGGAACCACCGCCCGAGCCGCAGCACCCCGAGCCCCAACTGCACCACCCCGGCGGCGAACACCCGCACCCCGAGCGCCTCGACGCCGTACGCCCGCACGGCCTCGTACACGAGCACGGTCAGCCCGGCAGCCGGACCGCTCACTTGCAGGCTGCTCCCGGGCAACGCCCCGACGACCAGCCCACCGACGATCCCGGTGACCAGCCCCAACTCGGCCGGCACCCCGGAGGCGATCGCCACACCCACACACAACGGGAGCGCGACGAGAAAGACGACAAGAGAAGCGAACAGATCGGCCTTGCTCACACGACAGCGCACGACACGCATGACAACGGCACC
Source organism: Streptomyces prunicolor (assembly GCF_045162825.1). Classification (NCBI taxonomy): domain Bacteria; kingdom Bacillati; phylum Actinomycetota; class Actinomycetes; order Kitasatosporales; family Streptomycetaceae; genus Streptomyces; species Streptomyces prunicolor. Next base: position 6,219,632 of record NZ_CP108676.1, read on the forward strand.
TCCGAAGACAGGACTGAGCCAGACGGGAGATGCGTGGGCGCCGCACCGGGGGAGGGCACGGCGAACTGAAATCCATTGTCAGGAAAGCGAGTTGGCCGCGCACCCCCTCCGTGTTGCCACCCCGTGAACGCGGAGGCATCCATACCGGAGCACCCCACTCCGATCACGCCACCACGCGCCTGCGCCGTCCCGCGCACCCGCTTGACGGCCGTGCCGCCCGAGAGCATTATTCATCACATGATGAATTACATGGCCGACCCACCCGGCACGGAACCCGGCACAGCCCCCGAACCCGCCGTCCAAGCCGAATCCCTCACCGTCACCCGCGGCCCCCGCACGGTCCTCCGCGCCCTCGACTTCACCGTCCCGCGAGGCCAGATCACCGGCCTCCTCGGCCCCTCCGGCTGCGGCAAATCGACCCTCATGCGCTCGATCGTCGGCACCCAGGCCAAGGTCACCGGCACCCTGAACGTCCTCGGCCGCCCCGCCGGCCACCCCACCCTTCGCACCCGCATCGGCTACGTCACCCAAGCCCCCTCCGTTTACGACGACTTGACGGTCCGTCAGAACATGGACTACTTCGCCGCGATCCTCGACCCCGGCCGAGCCGCCGCCACCCGCCGCCACGACGACGTCACCCGCGCGATCACGGACGTGGACCTCACCACCCACGCCGACTCCCTCGCCGGCAACCTCTCCGGCGGCCAACGCAGCCGCGTCTCCCTCGCGGTCGCGCTCCTCGGCACCCCGGAGCTCCTCGTCCTCGACGAACCCACCGTCGGCCTCGACCCCGTCCTCCGCCGCGACCTGTGGGCCCTCTTCCACGACATCGCCGCCTCCCGCGGCGCCACCCTCCTCATCTCCTCCCACGTCATGGACGAGGCGGAGCGCTGCCACCGCCTCCTCCTGATGCGCGAGGGCGAGATCCTCGCCGACGACACCCCGGACGCCCTCCGCACCGCCACCGGCTCCGACACGGTCGAGGCGGCCTTCCTGCACCTGGTCGACGAGGCCGTATCCACCGCCCGCCAGAAGGAGACGACCCGATGAGTACGACAACCACAACCACCACAGCCGCTGCGACGACCACCGCACCCGCCCCGGCCCGCGCCCTCAGCGCCTCCCGCACCACAGCCACCGCCGCCCGGGTCCTGCGCCAGCTCCGCCACGACCCCCGCACGATCGCGCTGCTGATCCTCATCCCCTGCCTGATGCTCGTCCTGCTGCGCTACGTCTTCGACGGCAGCCCGCGCACCTTCGACAGCATCGGCGCCTCACTCCTCGGCATCTTCCCCCTCATCACGATGTTCCTGGTCACCTCCATCGCCACCCTGCGCGAACGCACCTCCGGCACCCTCGAACGCCTCCTCGCGATGCCCCTGGGCAAGGGCGACCTGATTGCCGGCTACGCCCTGGCCTTCGGCTTCCTCGCGATCATCCAGTCGGCCCTGGCGACCGGCCTCGCGGTCTGGTTCCTGGGCCTCGACGTCATTGGCAGCCCCTGGCTTCTCCTCCTGGTCGCCCTCCTCGACGCCCTGCTCGGCACCGCCCTGGGCCTCTTCGTGTCGGCCTTCGCCGCCTCCGAGTTCCAGGCCGTCCAGTTCATGCCGGCGGTGATCTTCCCCCAACTCCTCCTCTGCGGCCTCTTCACTCCCCGCTCCGACATGCACCCCGTCCTGGAAGCCATCTCCGACGTCCTGCCCATGTCGTACGCCGTCGACGGTATGAACGAGGTCCTCAAACACACGGACATGACCGCCACCTTCGTCCGCGACGCCCTGATCGTGGCCGGCTGCGCCCTGCTGGTGCTGTGCCTGGGCGCGGCGACCCTGAGGAGGCGCACGGCATAACGGTGTTCCGCCAGCCGGACAGCCACCGCCCCGTGCCCGTTGCCGGTGCGAGGATGACCCCATGACCCAGAAAGTCGCAGTCCTCGGCACCGGCAAGATCGGCGAAGCCCTGCTCAGCGGAATGATCCGAGCGGGCTGGGCCCCGGCCGACCTCCTGGTCACCGCCCGCCGCCCCGAGCGAGCCGAGGAACTCCGCGCCCGCCACGGAGTCACCCCGGTCACCAACCCGGAGGCCGCGAAGAGTGCCGACACCCTGATCCTCACGGTCAAGCCGCAGGACATGGGCACCCTCCTCGACGAACTCGCCCCGCACCTCCCCGCCGACCGCCTGGTCATCAGCGGCGCGGCGGGCATCCCCACCTCCTTCTTCGAGGAGCGCCTGGCCGCAGGCACCCCCGTCGTCCGTGTCATGACGAACACCCCCGCCCTCGTCGACGAGGCCATGTCCGTCATCTCCGCCGGCAGCCACGCCACCGAGGCCCATCTCGCGTACGCCGACGAGATCTTCGGCGCCGTGGGCAAGACGCTCCGCGTCCCCGAGTCCCAGCAGGACGCCTGCACCGCTCTCTCCGGCTCCGGCCCGGCGTACTTCTTCTACCTGGTCGAAGCCATGACGGACGCGGGCATCCTGCTCGGCCTGCCGCGCGACAAGGCCCATGACCTCATCGTCCAGTCCGCGATCGGCGCCGCCGTCATGCTCCGCGACAGCGGCGAGCACCCGGTGAAGCTCCGCGAGAACGTCACCTCGCCCGCCGGCACGACGATCAACGCCATCCGCGAACTGGAGAACCACGGCGTACGCGCCGCACTCATCGCCGCACTGGAGGCAGCCCGCGACCGCAGCCGCGAACTGGCCTCCGGAAACAGCTAGTTAGTTGTCCAGCCAGACAGATGGCTGGCCGGCTATCCGGTCAGCCGGCGCCGGTCCGCTACGCAGGCAGAAGCCCGATGGCTCGATAGGCGCTGTCGACCATCGGCTTCGCCATCTCTCTCGCCTTCTCCGCCCCATCCCGCAACACCCCTTCCACATAAGCGGGATCCGCGCACAACTCCTTGTGCCTCTCCTGCACGGGCCTGAGCAGCTCGACCACGGCCTCCGCCGTGTCCTTCTTCAAAGCGCCGTACGACTCATATACACCGCTCAGGTCCTCGGGGTTCCCACCACCGCAAGCGGCCAGGATCTCCAGCAGATTGGCCACCCCCGGCCGCGCCTCCCGGTCGTAGACGACCTCCGCCGCACTGTCGGTCACGGCCCGCATGACCTTCTTCCGTACGACATCGGGCTCGTCCAGCAGATAGACGATGCCCGGCCCGGCGTCGTCCGACTTCCCCATCTTCGAAGTCGGCTCCTGGAGGTTCATCACCCGAGCCGCCACCCCCGGCCGCGTCGCCCGAGGCACCACGAACGTGTGCCCGTACCGCTGGTTGAACCGCACCGCCAGATCCCGGGTCAGCTCCACATGCTGCGTCTGGTCGTCCCCGACCGGCACCTCGTCCGTCCCGTACGCCAGGATGTCCGCCGCCATCAGCACGGGATACGTCAGCAAGGACAGCCGCACACTCCCGCCCCGCTCCCGCTCACGCGCGGCTTTCTCCTTGTACTGGACCATCCGCCGCATCTCACCGTCGGTGGCCACGCACTCCATGACGTACGACAGCCGCGCGTGCTCGTCCACATGACTCTGTACGAACACGGTGCACAGCTCGGGATCCAGCCCAGCCGCCAGCAACAACGTCGCCGCCTGCCGACTGAGCCTGCGCACCCGCGCCGGATCGTGGTCCACGGTCAGCGCGTGCAGATCCACCACACAGAACAGCGCGTCGCTCTGCCGCTGATCCACGTCGACCCACCGCCGAATGGCGCCCAGGTAGTTCCCCAGCGTCAGGTGCCCGGTCGGCTTGACCCCACTGAAGACCCGTGTCATCTCGCTACCTCCTGGTCGAGACCGCCGCACCCGGCCGGCCGACCCTCTGGAGGGAGAAACGCGAACGGCCGCCGAGGCGGCGGCCGTTGAGTACATACGTGTGTACGGCCGCCGTCAGGCGGCCCACCACTGCTGGGTGCACGTATGCGTAGTCACGTCACCGAGCGTACGCCTCCACGGTGCTCTCCGGAGCGGAGTTGACACGCCCTGACCGCATACGTAGTGTTCTCCGAGTTGTCCGACGTGAGCGCCGACTCCGGTCGGTCCCCGGACAGCCATTCCGCAAGTACCTACAAACAATCGACGATCCGTCGTCGCGTTGTATTGCCATGCGTATTTGCGAAATGAGGAATCCGTGTTCGAAAGGACGCACCCCCCCGATTCGCTCGGGACTCAGGATTCCGCTAAAGTCTCACTCGTCGGAACGGCCCAACGGCCGGGATGGCAGCCCACTCTGACTGGGAGTCAGGCCCGAAAGGATCTGATAGAGTCGGAACCGCCGGAAAGGGAAACCTGGAAAGCACCGAGGAAATCGGAACCGGAAACGGTCTGATAGAGTCGGAAACGCAAGACCGAAGGGAAAAGCCCGGAGGAAAGCCCGAGAGGGTGAGTACAAAGGAAGCGTCCGTTCCTTGAGAACTCAACAGCGTGCCAAAAATCAACGCCAGATATGTTGATACCCCGTCTCCAGTCATCATCTGATGGTTGGGGCGAGGTTCCTTTGAAGAAAACATACAGCGAGGACGCTGTGAACGGTCGGGCTTATTCCGCCTGACTGTTCCGCTCTCGTGTGTGTGGTCCCGATTACGGGAAAACATTCACGGAGAGTTTGATCCTGGCTCAGGACGAACGCTGGCGGCGTGCTTAACACATGCAAGTCGAACGATGAACCACTTCGGTGGGGATTAGTGGCGAACGGGTGAGTAACACGTGGGCAATCTGCCCTGCACTCTGGGACAAGCCCTGGAAACGGGGTCTAATACCGGATAATACTCCTGCACTCATGTGTGGGGGTTAAAAGCTCCGGCGGTGCAGGATGAGCCCGCGGCCTATCAGCTTGTTGGTGAGGTAATGGCTCACCAAGGCGACGACGGGTAGCCGGCCTGAGAGGGCGACCGGCCACACTGGGACTGAGACACGGCCCAGACTCCTACGGGAGGCAGCAGTGGGGAATATTGCACAATGGGCGAAAGCCTGATGCAGCGACGCCGCGTGAGGGATGACGGCCTTCGGGTTGTAAACCTCTTTCAGCAGGGAAGAAGCGCAAGTGACGGTACCTGCAGAAGAAGCGCCGGCTAACTACGTGCCAGCAGCCGCGGTAATACGTAGGGCGCAAGCGTTGTCCGGAATTATTGGGCGTAAAGAGCTCGTAGGCGGCTTGTCACGTCGGGTGTGAAAGCCCGGGGCTTAACCCCGGGTCTGCATTCGATACGGGCTAGCTAGAGTGTGGTAGGGGAGATCGGAATTCCTGGTGTAGCGGTGAAATGCGCAGATATCAGGAGGAACACCGGTGGCGAAGGCGGATCTCTGGGCCATTACTGACGCTGAGGAGCGAAAGCGTGGGGAGCGAACAGGATTAGATACCCTGGTAGTCCACGCCGTAAACGGTGGGAACTAGGTGTTGGCGACATTCCACGTCGTCGGTGCCGCAGCTAACGCATTAAGTTCCCCGCCTGGGGAGTACGGCCGCAAGGCTAAAACTCAAAGGAATTGACGGGGGCCCGCACAAGCAGCGGAGCATGTGGCTTAATTCGACGCAACGCGAAGAACCTTACCAAGGCTTGACATACACCGGAAAGCATTAGAGATAGTGCCCCCCTTGTGGTCGGTGTACAGGTGGTGCATGGCTGTCGTCAGCTCGTGTCGTGAGATGTTGGGTTAAGTCCCGCAACGAGCGCAACCCTTGTCCTGTGTTGCCAGCGTGCCCTTCGGGGTGACGGGGACTCACAGGAGACCGCCGGGGTCAACTCGGAGGAAGGTGGGGACGACGTCAAGTCATCATGCCCCTTATGTCTTGGGCTGCACACGTGCTACAATGGCCGGTACAATGAGCTGCGATACCGTGAGGTGGAGCGAATCTCAAAAAGCCGGTCTCAGTTCGGATTGGGGTCTGCAACTCGACCCCATGAAGTCGGAGTTGCTAGTAATCGCAGATCAGCATTGCTGCGGTGAATACGTTCCCGGGCCTTGTACACACCGCCCGTCACGTCACGAAAGTCGGTAACACCCGAAGCCGGTGGCCCAACCCCCTTGTGGGGAGGGAGCTGTCGAAGGTGGGACTGGCGATTGGGACGAAGTCGTAACAAGGTAGCCGTACCGGAAGGTGCGGCTGGATCACCTCCTTTCTAAGGAGCATCTAGGCCGCTGAGCTTGCTCAGTGGTCCAGGGCCATTACGTCGGCACACGTTCGACGGTGGTTGCTCAAGGGTGGAACGTTGATTATTCGGCACTGTCCGTCATCTCGGGCTGCAAGTACTGCTCTTCGGAGCGTGGAAAGCTGACCTCGAGTGACGACGGTGCCGGGCACGCTGTTGGGTGTCTGAGGGCACGGCTGTAACAAGCTGCCTTCAGTGCCGACCCCAGTGAACTCCGGTACAGACCGGGGGTGATGGGTGGTTGGTCGTTGTTTGAGAACTGCACAGTGGACGCGAGCATCTGTGGCCAAGTTTTTAAGGGCGCACGGTGGATGCCTTGGCACCAGGAACCGATGAAGGACGTGGGAGGCCACGATAGTCCCCGGGGAGTCGTCAACCAGGCTTTGATCCGGGGGTTTCCGAATGGGGAAACCCGGCAGTCGTCATGGGCTGTCACCCATACCTGAACACATAGGGTATGTGGAGGGAACGCGGGGAAGTGAAACATCTCAGTACCCGCAGGAAGAGAAAACAACCGTGATTCCGGGAGTAGTGGCGAGCGAAACCGGATGAGGCCAAACCGTATGCGTGTGAGACCCGGCAGGGGTTGCGTATACGGGGTTGTGGGATCTCTCTTTCACAGTCTGCCGGCTGTGAGACGAGTCAGAAACCGTTGATGTAGGCGAAGGACATGCGAAAGGTCCGGCGTAGAGGGTAAGACCCCCGTAGTCGAAACATCAACGGCTCGTTTGAGAGACACCCAAGTAGCACGGGGCCCGAGAAATCCCGTGTGAATCTGGCGGGACCACCCGCTAAGCCTAAATATTCCCTGGTGACCGATAGCGGATAGTACCGTGAGGGAATGGTGAAAAGTACCGCGGGAGCGGAGTGAAATAGTACCTGAAACCGTGTGCCTACAAGCCGTGGGAGCGTCGCGCATTGAGTTTACTCAATGCGTCGTGACTGCGTGCCTTTTGAAGAATGAGCCTGCGAGTTTGCGGTGTGTTGCGAGGTTAACCCGTGTGGGGAAGCCGTAGCGAAAGCGAGTCCGAATAGGGCGATTCAGTAGCGCGCTCAAGACCCGAAGCGGAGTGATCTAGCCATGGGCAGGTTGAAGCGGAGGTAAGACTTCGTGGAGGACCGAACCCACCAGGGTTGAAAACCTGGGGGATGACCTGTGGTTAGGGGTGAAAGGCCAATCAAACTCCGTGATAGCTGGTTCTCCCCGAAATGCATTTAGGTGCAGCGTCGTGTGTTTCTTGCCGGAGGTAGAGCACTGGATAGGCGATGGGCCCTACCGGGTTACTGACCTTAGCCAAACTCCGAATGCCGGTAAGTGAGAGCACGGCAGTGAGACTGTGGGGGATAAGCTCCATGGTCGAGAGGGAAACAGCCCAGAGCATCGACTAAGGCCCCTAAGCGTACGCTAAGTGGGAAAGGATGTGGAGTCGCAGAGACAACCAGGAGGTTGGCTTAGAAGCAGCCACCCTTGAAAGAGTGCGTAATAGCTCACTGGTCTAGTGATTCCGCGCCGACAATGTAGCGGGGCTCAAGCGTACCGCCGAAGTCGTGTCATTTCAGCAATAGGGCCAACGCCCGCTGGGATGGGTAGGGGAGCGTCGTGTGCCGGGTGAAGCCGCAGCGGAAGCTAGTGGTGGACGGTTCACGAGTGAGAATGCAGGCATGAGTAGCGATACACACGTGAGAAACGTGTGCGCCGATTGACTAAGGGTTCCTGGGTCAAGCTGATCTGCCCAGGGTAAGTCGGGACCTAAGGCGAGGCCGACAGGCGTAGTCGATGGATAACCGGTTGATATTCCGGTACCCGCTGTGAAGCGTCAAACATTGAACCAGGCGATGCTAAGTCCGTGAAGCCGTTCCGGACCCTTCGGGGAATGGAAAGTGGTGGAGCCGACGGACCAGACCTGCAGTAGGTGAGTGATGGGGTGACGCAGGAAGGTAGTCCATCCCGGGCGGTGGTTGTCCCGGGGTAAGGGTGTAGGACGAGTGGTAGGCAAATCCGCCACTCACATAGTCTGAGACCTGATGCCGAGCCGATTGTGGTGAAGTGGATGATCCTATGCTGTCGAGAAAAGCCTCTAGCGAGTTTCATGGCGGCCCGTACCCTAAACCGACTCAGGTGGTCAGGTAGAGAATACCGAGGCGTTCGGGTGAACTATGGTTAAGGAACTCGGCAAAATGCCCCCGTAACTTCGGGAGAAGGGGGGCCATCACCGGTGATCGGATTTACTCCGTGAGCTGGGGGTGGCCGCAGAGACCAGCGAGAAGCGACTGTTTACTAAAAACACAGGTCCGTGCGAAGCCGTAAGGCGATGTATACGGACTGACGCCTGCCCGGTGCTGGAACGTTAAGGGGACCGGTTAGTGCACTTTCGGGTGTGCGAAGCTGAGAACTTAAGCGCCAGTAAACGGCGGTGGTAACTATAACCATCCTAAGGTAGCGAAATTCCTTGTCGGGTAAGTTCCGACCTGCACGAATGGCGTAACGACTTCTCGACTGTCTCAACCATAGGCCCGGTGAAATTGCACTACGAGTAAAGATGCTCGTTTCGCGCAGCAGGACGGAAAGACCCCGGGACCTTTACTACAGTTTGATATTGGTGTTCGGTTCGGCTTGTGTAGGATAGCTGGGAGACTGTGAAGCTTGGACGCCAGTTCAGGTGGAGTCGTCGTTGAAATACCAGTCTGGTCGTGCTGGATGTCTAACCTGGGTCCGTGATCCGGATCAGGGACAGTGTCTGATGGGTAGTTTAACTGGGGCGGTTGCCTCCTAAAGAGTAACGGAGGCGCCCAAAGGTTCCCTCAGCCTGGTTGGCAATCAGGTGTTGAGTGTAAGTGCACAAGGGAGCTTGACTGTGAGACCGACGGGTCGAGCAGGGACGAAAGTCGGGACTAGTGATCCGGCGGTGGCTTGTGGAAGCGCCGTCGCTCAACGGATAAAAGGTACCCCGGGGATAACAGGCTGATCTTCCCCAAGAGTCCATATCGACGGGATGGTTTGGCACCTCGATGTCGGCTCGTCGCATCCTGGGGCTGGAGTCGGTCCCAAGGGTTGGGCTGTTCGCCCATTAAAGCGGTACGCGAGCTGGGTTTAGAACGTCGTGAGACAGTTCGGTCCCTATCCGCTGCGCGCGCAGGAACATTGAGAAGGGCTGTCCCTAGTACGAGAGGACCGGGACGGACGAACCTCTGGTGTGCCAGTTGTTCTGCCAAGGGCATGGCTGGTTGGCTACGTTCGGGAGGGATAACCGCTGAAAGCATCTAAGCGGGAAGCCTGCTTCGAGATGAGTGTTCCCACCCACTAGATGGGTTAAGGCTCCCAGTAGACGACTGGGTTGATAGGCCGGATCTGGAAGGCGGGTAACCGCTGGAGGTGACCGGTACTAATAGGCCGAGGGCTTGTCCTCAGTTGCTCGCGTCCACTGTGTTGGTTCTGAAACCACGAACAACCCCATGCCCGGGGCCACCGGGTGTGGTGCGGTTGTCTGTTTCATAGTGTTTCGGTGGTCATAGCGTGAGGGAAACGCCCGGTTACATTCCGAACCCGGAAGCTAAGCCTTACAGCGCCGATGGTACTGCAGGGGGGACCCTGTGGGAGAGTAGGACGCCGCCGAACAAATATTGCGAAAACCCCCGTACCGTTAATCCGGTACGGGGGTTTTCTGCGTTTAGGCTCAGTGGTATGCGCTATGACCTCGTGATCTTCGACAACGACGGTGTCCTCGTCGACAGTGAGCCGATCTCCAACAGGCTCCTGGCCGGCTATCTCACCGAGCTCGGGCACCCGACCTCCTACGAGGAGTCCCTCCGTGACTACATGGGTGCCGCGATGCACCGCGTCCACGATCTCGTCGAGGAGCGGACCGGGCAGCGGTTGCCGGACGACTTCGACGAGGTGTTCCATGCCCGCGTGTTCGCCGCGTTCGAGCGGGAGTTGAAGCCGGTCGCCGGGGCCGTCGACGTGCTGGAGAGGCTGGTCGCGGACGGAGTGCCGTACTGCGTGGCGTCGTCCGGGAGTCATGAGCGGATTCGGGTGGGGCATCGGACCACGGGGCTGGACGAGTGGTTCGAGGAGGAGTGGGTGTTCAGCTCCGAGGACGTGGGGCGGGGGAAGCCCGCGCCGGATCTGTTCCTGTACGCGGCCGAGCGGATGGGCGTCGCGCCGGAGCGGTGTGTCGTCGTGGAGGACAGTCCGCTGGGGGTGCGGGCCGGTGTTGCCGCTGGGATGGATGTGTATGGCTTCACTGCGATGACTCCGGCCGAGCGGCTTTCGGGGGCTCGTCAACTCTTTGGTGACATGGGGCAGTTGGTTGGGTTGTTGGAATGAGCTGAGGCATCGTGGGCACTGACATTTGTCATGTCGAGGTCCGGATGATCGGCTCTACAGACGGGGCGGTGCCTCGCGGCAGGCTGAGGGCATGACGACGAACACGGGGTCCATGAGGAAGAACTTCGGGCCGCTTCTCGCGGATGTGGCGGTGCCGATCGGGTCGTACTACCTGTTGAAGAGCGGGTTCGGGATGGGCACCGTGGCGGCGCTGGGGTGGAGCAGTGTCGTGCCGGCGGTGCGGACCGTGTGGGGGGTTGTCGCCGAGCGGACCATCAATGCTTTCGCCGTGCTGATTCTCTTCGTGAATGTTGTCGGGCTGCTGCTCAGCTTTGTGGCCGGTGATCCGCGGCTGATGCTCGCCAAGGACAGTGGGATCAGCAGTGTCGTCGGGATCGGGATCCTCGTGTCCGTGGTGATGGGGAAGCCGATGATGACCGCCGGGATGAAGCCCTTTCTGGTGAAGGGCAGTCCGGAGCGGGAGGCCGCGTTCGAGCGGCTGTTGAGTGGGTCGGCGGCCTTTCGGCGGGCTGAGCGGCGTTTCTCGCTGGTGTGGGGTGTGATGTTGCTCGCCGAGTGTGTCGCGCGGATCGTCGGCGTGTACACGCTGCCCGTGGACACCATGGTGTGGCTCGGCACGGTCGTGATGATCGGGACGATCGGCGTGACGTCCGTGGTCAGTGGGGGTGTCGCCGTCGGGCCGATGGCCCAGATGATCGATGCGGAGTTGAAGGGCGGGGACGTCCCCTCACCTGCGGTTGTGCCCTCGCTGGTCGCCGCTCGGTAAAGGTGAGCCGAATTCATCTTTGGCTGGATCTACCCACGAGTACGCCGGGGCCCTTACGCTCGCCGCCATGACAGATGTGCTGCGGCGCGGTAGGGCCTCTTTGGCGTTCAGCTTCTTCGCTCAGGGCGCCACCTTCGCGCTGCTCGTGACCCGCATCCCGGCGATCCAGGACCGGTACGGGGTCTCGGACGGGTTGCTGCCCGTCTTCCTGGCCGCCGTGCCGATCCTCGCCGGGGTCGGGAGTGTGACCACCGAGCAGCTGGTGAAGCGAATACGGCCCAGCGTGCTGCTGCGCTGGTCCCAGCCCGTCGTCCTCCTGGCGCTGCTCGGGGTCGGGGCGGGCGACAGCATGGCCGAACTGGCCGTCGCGCTCGGGGCGTTCGGGCTCGGCGTGGGTGCGCTGGATGCCTCGATGAACATGCTCGGGGTGAGTCTGCAGCGGACGTACGGGCGGAGCATCATGCTCAGCTTCCATGCCGCGTACAGCCTGGGTGGGATCGTGGGGGCCTCGCTGGCTTGGGCGGGGGCGCACTGGCATCTCGCGTTGTGGGTGTCGTATCTGCCGGTTGTGGCTGTGTTGTTGCCGGCCGCCTTTGTGGGGAGTCGGTGGTACGTCGACGGGGGTGCGCCCGGTGCGGAGGGCGAGGGTGAGGGTGCGGAGGCGGGGTCGCTTGTTTTCAAGTTGCTGTTGCCCCTGTGCCTGGTGATGACCTTCGCCTATATCGGGGACTCGACCGTCTCCAACTGGAGTGCGAAGTATCTGAAGGACGTGCTGGGGAGTTCGGAGCAGGTCGCGACCGTTCCGTACAACGTCTACATGGTGATGTGCCTGGTCGGGCGGGGGATCGGGGATCTTGGGGTGCGGCGGTTCGGGGCCGCGGCTGTGGTGCGGCTGGGGGCGGTGGTGGCCGCGGTGGGGTTCGGTGTGGTGGCTGTGGCGCCAGGGGCCGGGGTCGGGATGCTCGGGTTCACCTTGGTCGGGCTCGGGTTGTGTGTGTTGGTGCCGCAGACCTTTGCGGCGGCCGGGCGGTTGTTCCCGGGCGCTTCGGATACGGCTATCGCGCGGCTCAATGTGTTCAATTACGTGGGGTTTCTGATCGGTTCGCCGTTGGTGGGGGCGTTGGGTGATGCCTGGAGTTATCGCGGGGCGATGCTCGTGCCGATGGTGTTGGTGCTGGTGACGTTGGTGTACGCCCGCTCGTTCGCGCCGCAGGAGGGCCGGTACGGTGACGGGCATGAGCGGGCGCGCACAGCTGATGTGGGACGAGGCAGTAACGGGCTATGACTTCGGCCGGGACCATCCGATGGACCCGGTTCGGCTCGACCTGACCCGGAGACTCGTCGATGCCTTCGGGCTGGATGAGGTCGTGGACGTGGTGGCGGCCAAGCCCGCCGGTGATTCGACGCTGCGGCTGGTTCACCGGGAGGACTATGTCGAGGCGGTGAAGGCGGCCTCGGCCGATCCGGAGTCCGCGGACGGGGCGTATGGGCTCGGGACCATGGATGATCCTGCCTTTGCCGGGATGCATGAGGTGTCCGCGCTGATCGCCGGGCAGTCGGTGGGGGCGGCGGAAGCTGTGTGGGGCGGGGATGCGCTGCATGCCGTGAACTTCTCGGGTGGGCTGCATCACGCTATGCCGGGGGCTGCCTCGGGGTTCTGTATTTACAACGACGCCTCGCTCGCTATTGCGCGGCTGTTGGAGCTCGGGGCCGAGCGGGTCGCGTATGTCGATGTGGACGTGCATCACGGGGACGGGGTCCAGGCGGCGTTCTGGGAGGACCCCCGGGTGTTGACGATCTCCCTGCATGAGCATCCTCGGACGTTGTTTCCGCAGACCGGGTGGCCGGAGGAGACCGGGGCGGGGCGGGGAGAGGGGTCGGCCGTGAACGTGGCGTTGCCGGCCGGGACCGGGGACGCGGGGTGGTTGCGGGCCTTTCACGCTGTCGTACCGGAGTTGATCGCGGACTTTCGGCCGCAGGTGCTGGTGACGCAGCACGGGGCCGATACGCACTTCGAGGATCCGCTTGCTCATCTCGCCGTGTCGTTGGATGCGCAGCGGGCTGTGCAGGTCGCGTGTCATGAGCTCGCGCACGAGTACGCCGACGGGAAGTGGGTCGCGCTCGGTGGGGGTGGTTATGCCGTGGTGGAGGTCGTGCCGCGGTCGTGGACGCATCTTGTGGCTATCGCTGCGGGGCAGGAGATTGCGCCGGACGCGGTGATTCCTGAGGGGTGGCGGCAGGAAGTGTTTGCTCGGACGCGGCAGTTGGGGCCGCAGCGGATGACTGATGGGCGGTGGCCGGTGGCCTACGCCGACTGGGAGTCGGGGTATGACCCCGCCGACCGTCTTGATCAGGCTGTTGTGGCGGCGCGGCGGGCGGTGTTTCCGTTGCGGGGGTTGTTGGCGTAGGTCTGCGGTGGATGTGCGGGTGGGTGGGGGCGGGGGGCGCGGGGATTTTTCGCCCCCGCCGCCCCTACCCGTCCCATCCCTGGGGGCTGCCGCCCCCAGACCCCCGCTTCGGCCTGGACGGCCTCGTCCTCAAGCGCCGGACGGGCTGGATTTGCTGGCCTGTGCTGGGAAGTGGTCGCCGGGGGCGGTCGGTCGAACCGCCCCCGGCGTTTGTGCGTCAGCCGCAGTGGCCGGAGTCGCCGCCCGTGGCCGTGCCGATGACGCCCTGCCATACGGCGCAGTAGCCGCGAGCGGACATGTAGACGGGGCCGGCGTACGACGTGTACTGGCCGCTGTCGACGACCGGGTTGTGCTCGTAGTTGACGGCGATGTTGAGCTCGACGGCCATGTGGATCTTCGCGCCCGGGGTGTTGCGGATGGTCACTGCGCAGTTCTTGCCGGTCGACTCGTTCCAGGTCAGGAAGACCTTGCCGACGTTGCCGACCGGCGTGGAGTCGATGACCTTGTAGCCGGTGCCGCAGGCGCCGTTGTAGGTGGCTGCGGCTGCTGCCTTGGTGGTGGTGGCCGCCGAGGCCGGGGCGGTGGCGGCGACCGTGCCGCCGAGTGCCAGGGTGGCGAGGGCGGCGGCGGTCGTGGTGCGACGGGACAGCTTCATCTTCATCGTGGTGTTCCCCCTGTTGGCGTGCGTGATGATCAACTTGCTTGGGACGGTTGGTCGTTCCGTCCACGCAAGGTGAGACCCGGGAAGCCGTACGACAGTTGTGGCCCCTTTTGTCACCGTTCTGTCACCGGCGTTACGCCAACCGCGCGGCGTTTCCGGGGTTTTCGTCGTGCCGGGGTGCCGGGTCCGTCAGCATCGCTCCCGTGTTGACCACCGGCGCCCTCCGCGCCCATCTGCTGGCCGCCCGGCTGGCCGGACCCGTGGCGACCTCGCGGGAGGAGAGCCTGCGGAGTTATCGGGCCTTCGCGGCCCGGGATCCCCGGGTGCTGATCGGACTCGATCCCGAATGGACGTGGGGGCAGGGGGACTTGATCGGGCTGATGGCGGACAAGTGTGGGGTTTCGGCCGACCCTGCGCACACTTCCGGGCATGATGTGATCGATCCGGAGCGGACTCTGGCCGCGTTGGACGCCTTCGCCGATCGGTTGGGGGAGGTAGCGGAACGGAGTGGGGCCGTGCTTCTCGGGACCGGACATCCGCATCGACTGCTCGGGTTCTACGCCGCGTTGGCGGACGCCTTGTCGGCGGCGGGGTGTGCTGTTCTCACCCCTGCGCATGGTCGCTCTGTCGACATAACGACCCGGTTCGGTCTACGCACGTACAACCTTGACTACGTCCAGGGGGTCGGTCTGGTCCGCGAACCGGGCCCCGAACGCACCGGTTGTGAGCCCGGCGCACACACGCACTCACCGCTGCCGGTTCGTACCGTGCTGGGTGCGGCGGCGGAGGCCGGCGGGGTGCTTCCGGAGCTGGTGATCGGAGACCACGGGTGGGTCTGCGGAGCAGGTCAGCTGGGGTTTGAGGCCATTGGGCTGGCTGACACCGACGACCCCGCACTCTTCGTGGGTGAGGCCGAGGGGTCGGTGTCCGTGGTAGTTCCACTTGATGACGCCGTGCGGTCCGCTTACTACCGCCCGCTTACCCGCTACGTACTCAATCGAGCGTGTCTGTCACAGTAGGCCGCCGATGGGTGCACCTCTTCCCCACTCGCATCACACGCCCCTACATTGGGGAGTGAGCACGCAACGACGAAGAGTCACCGGAAGGGGAAGCCGGTGACCGTCGAGTGCGGAAGGTTCAGGTGTGTCATGGCTGCAGCTGGCGAGAGGCCTCTGAACGAGGTTCAGTTCCTTACCGTGGCGGAGGTCGCCTCGGTGATGCGAGTGTCGAAGATGACCGTGTACCGGTTGGTGCACAGCGGTCATCTGCCCGCTATCCGGGTGGGGCGGTCCTTCCGCGTCCCCGAGCAAGCGGTACACGAGTACCTTCGCGAGAGTTATGTGGGGGTGGAGACAGCCTGAGGCGATACCTCGATTACGACCTCAGCGCTCGGACGGGTAGGCTGGCCCCTTGTAGGTCGTATGGGCCCATGATGCCCAGCACCGAGTGATGAGAAGTGAGCGAGGGTAGTCGTGGGCTCTGTTATCAAGAAGCGGCGCAAGCGGATGGCTAAGAAGAAGCACCGCAAGCTGCTGAAGCGCACGCGCGTTCAGCGTCGTAACAAGAAGTAGGCGACGCGACGCAGCGAGAGCGTCTCCTGTGGCCCCCCACCAAATTCGGTGGGGGGCCACAGTTATGTTCCGGACTTTCGTCGGTCGGGCGGTCATCACAGCGCAACACCGAACCGCTAGGTTGGCCGCACACGGGTAACTCAGAAGGAAGGCGCTGATCTTGGGGAAGGTCGTGCTCGTGACCGGAGTGGCCCGTCAGCTGGGGGGCCGGTTCGTACGGCGGATCCAGCGTGATCCGCGGGTCGACCGGGTGATCGCCGTGGACGCGGTTCCGCCCGGGCACCATCTCGGGGGCGCGGAGTTCATCCAGGCCGACATCCGGCAGCCCACCATCGCGCGGGTGCTCGCCGAGTCGGGCGCCGACACCGTCGTCCACATGGACGTGACGGGCACCGCCCTGGGCAGCGGCAGCCGGACCACGGTCAAGGAGACCAACGTCATCGGCACCATGCAGCTGCTCGGCGCCTGCCAGAAGTCGCCGGTCGTGAAGCGCCTGGTGGTGAAGTCCAGTACGAACGTCTACGGCTCCGCCCCGCGCGACCCGGCCGTCTTCACCGAGGGCACCCCGCCGAAGTCCCTGCCGAGCGGCGGCTTCGCGAAGGACACCGTCGAGGTCGAGGGCTATGTGCGCGGCTTCGCCCGCCGCCGCCCCGACGTCGCCGTGTGCGTGCTGCGGTTCGCCAACATCCTTGGTCCTACGGCGGATTCGCCGCTCGCGTCGTACTTCTCGCTGCCGGTGCTGCCGACCGTGTTCGGCTACGACCCGCGGCTGCAGTTCGTGCACGAGGACGACGTGATCGACGTCCTGCGGATCGCCTCGCACGACCCGGAGCGGGGCACGCTCAACAGCGGCACCTTCAACATCGCCGGGGACGGCGTCCTGCTGCTCTCCCAGTGCTCGCGACGCCTGGGCCGCCCGACCGTGCCGCTGCTGCTGCCCGCGGTCACCTGGGCCGGTTCCCTGGTGCGTACGCTGGGGATGACGGACTTCTCCCCGGAGCAGATCCGGTTGCTCACCCACGGCCGGGTCGTGTCGACGGTCCAGATGCGCGAGACGCTGGGGTACAAGCCGAAGTACACGACCGCCGAGACCTTCGCGGACTTCGCGCGCAGCCAGGGCCCGGGGCTGCTGCCGCCGGAGGTCCTCGCGGGAGCCGTCGACCGGATCGCCGCGCTGTCCAAGTCGGGCAGTGGCCACCCCCCGACGCCGAGCGCCAACTGAGGAGCGCATCAACGATGGCGGATGCCAAGGTCATTCCGTTCGACGACGACCGGTCCCGCGCGAACGGCGTGCAGCGGCCGCAGCGGCGCCGGAGCACGGGGAACCGGCGCAAGAACGGCGAACCCGCGCTGGTCCGTGAGGTCCAGCCCCTGCCGGGCCGGGACTTCGCGCAGGATGATGTTCCTGTGACGCGTGAGGAACAAGAGCCGGAGAAGCCGCAGGACGAGGAGATCCAGAGTCTCCAGAGCGCCCTGGAACGCCGGGTCGCCCACGGCCTGTCGTTCCTGCGCCGCCGACTGACCGGGGACTACGACGTCGACGACTTCGGCTACGACGAGGAGCTCACCGACGAGGTCCTGATGCCGGCGCTGCGCCCGTTGTACGAGAAGTACTTCCGGGTCGAGGTCAAGGGCATCGAGAACATCCCGGCGGAGGGCGGCGCGCTGATCGTCGCCAACCACTCCGGGACGCTGCCGCTGGACGGCGTGATGATGCAGATCGCCGTCCACGACAACCACCCCGCGGGCCGGCACCTTCGGCTCCTCGCGGCGGACCTCGTCTTCATGCTCCCGGTGGTCAACGAACTCGCCCGCAAGGCCGGTCACACGTTGGCCTGCGCGGAGGACGCCGAACGGCTGCTGGGCCGGGGCGAGTTGGTCGGTGTGATGCCGGAGGGCTTCAAGGGCATCGGCAAGCCGTTCAGCGAGCGCTACAAACTCCAGCGCTTCGGCCGCGGCGGCTTCGTCTCCACCGCCCTGCGCAAGGGCACGCCGATCATCCCGTGCTCGATCGTCGGGGCGGAGGAGATCTACCCGATGATCGGCAACTCGAAGACGCTGGCCCGCGTCCTGGGCTTCCCGTACTTCCCGATCACGCCCACGTTCCCGTGGCTGGGTCCGCTGGGTGCGATCCCGCTCCCCACGAAGTGGACGATCCAGTTCGGCGAGCCGATCCCCACGGCCGGCTACCCGCCGGAGGCCGCCGAGGACCCGATGCTGATGTTCAACCTCACGGACCAGGTGAGGGAACAGATCCAGCACACGTTGTACAAGTTGCTGGTGCAGCGGCGGTCGGTGTTTTTCTAGTCTCGGTTCCGCAGTTCCTTAGTTCCTTGGCTGCGGGCCGGTGGGGGTTGGTCGCGCAGTTCCCCGCGCCCCTAAAAAACGATGGGCGCCCCTCGCTGGAAGGGCGCCCATCGGGCTAATTCGCGTCCTCGCTGTCGATGCCCAAGCCCGGCAGCAAGCCCGGCAACAGCGGTGGCAGCGTGACATCCGGCTCAGTGATCGACGGCTTGCTCGCGGACGGCGACTCCGTGCCGGTGGCCTTCGGGGGGTCCAGGAGGCCTCCCGTGTTGCCGCCGAGGAGGCCGTCGCCGGCGGTGGCGGACGAACTCGGGGTGCTGGAGTGGCTGGTCTCGGAGGAGTCGTCGGTAGTGCTCGGTGCCGTCGAGCGGTGCGAGCCCGTCGAGCCGCCCGTGGACGTCGTACCCGGCGCGCGGTGCTTGCCGGTGCCGGGGGCCGTCGCCGGAGGCTGGGGGAGCAGCGACTGGAGCGGGGCGACCTCTTCGTCTATGGCGTCGAAGACCGAGGAGACCTGGTCGCTGACGTCGCCGAGCTGGACGGGGAGGCGGTCGCGCAGGGCGCCCCAGGCCTCGCGGTGCGAGCGGGAGAACGCGGAGAGGGCCTGGATGGGGCCCAGCGAGTTCGGGTCCTGCTCGTACGCCTCGTGCAGCAGGCGGTGGCCCTCGGACGCGTCGTGGGTCATCCCGGCGAGCGTGCGGCGGATCTCGCCGAGCTGCTCGTGGTCGAGGTGGCCGCTGCGGTCCCGCTCGATCAGCCGGCGTGCCTCGCTCAGGCGGTTGGACGCCTGGTCGAGGTAGGCCACACCGCGCTGGTCGTCGCCGTCGGACAGGTAGTTGAGCTTGAAGTCCTCGATGCCGCGCTTCAGGCCGTAGAGCGAGTCACCGGGCAGGGCGCCCGAGCTCGCCGCGGCCACTCCGCCGAAGGCACCCGCGGCGACCCCGACGCTCAGTCCGCCGGCCGCGAGGCCCTTGGTGAGCCGGGACCGCGGTCGCAGCTTGCCCAGACCGGTGGCCCGGTGCGTACCCCGGGACCGGGGGGAGCGCTGCTCCGGTACCGAGGGTGCGGGTGCCTCGCCTTGCAGCATGGCCTCGAACGCGGCGACCAGCTGAGCCCGCTGGACCACCTTGACCTCGGGGTCCAGTACGGGTTTGGGCAGCTCGCCGAGACCGGTGGCGAAGGCCAGCATGCGGCCCTGCTCGGTCTGTTCCGCAGCAGCCGGGGTGGCCGGAGCCGGTCCTTCGGACTGCTCGGCCGCCGTACCCCGGTCGGACTGCTCCTCATCCAGGGCCTGGGCGAAGGCGTTCGCCCGCCGGTGCGCCGATACGTTCGCGATCACTGGCGGCACCTCCTCTCGCGTCATCACGGTCGACTCCCCAGGGGGTCCTGAGGGTTGCACAGCCTGACCGCATCCACACGATCGAGTGATCGGGGAGGGTCAGGTCGTGACCACAGGGAGCCTGTATCCCGCACAACGAGTGGCGCGGCACTTGGGTTACGGACGACGGATGATCCGACCGCGAACTCAACGGACTTTCACTGAGCGCGAGTTGGGCGCTACCGAGCGTGTGCCGTCAGCGGGCGTCGTCCGGGAGGAGCCGGGCGAGAGTGCGCACGGCCCGGTACTGGAGGGTCTTGATCGCACCCTCGTTCTTGCCCATCACGCGGGCGGTCTCCGCGACGGAGAGGCCCTGGAGGAAGCGGAGCGTGACGCACTCCTGCTGCTGCGGGTTGAGCCGCCGTACGGCGTCGAGCAGTGCGGCGTTCGACAGGGACTCCAGGACGGAGTCCTCGGGGGAGCGCTCGACCTCGTTGGCGTCGAGCATCTCGCCGGTGGTCACTTCCAGCCGGAAGCGGCTCGACTTGAAGTGGTCGGCGACCAGGTTGCGGGCGATCGTCACCAGCCAGGCGCCGAAGTCACGGCCCTGATAGGTGAACGTGCCGATGCGGCGCAGGGCGCGCAGAAAGGTCTCGCTGGTGAGGTCCTCGGCGGTGGCTTTGCCTCCCACTCGGTAGTAGATGTACCGGTACACAGTGTCGCTGTACTGGTCGTAGAGGCGGCCGAAGGCGTCGGCTTCGCCGGCCTGGGCACGCTCCACGAGGTCCATCATCCGGGCGCTGTCGCTGTCAGCGGCCGGACGGCGTGCGGTGGCGGCGCCGGCCGAGCGCCCTCGTCTGCCAACAGCCGCGCCGCCGTCGGCCAGTGCATAGCACGGGCCTACGGGTGCGGTGGTGGCGAAGGCGGCGGGGACGGCGTACGCGGTGGGGACGAAGCCGCGCAACAGGTCTTGGACCGTTGCGCGCAGCGTAGCCAGGCCCGAGGCGTCAACCCCGACGTGTGGGTACACGGGACTCCCAGAGGCAGAGCTTCCATCACGTGCAGTACCGGAACATTCACCCGTCGTAGCGACGGAGGGGTACCGGATTGCGTCTGAGGAGAATAACGCTTCGTGCAGGCGCTGCTACACCCAGTTGCTCAAATCATCGATTACGTCGCTTCTGTAACCGGTTGACGCCCGATCAAGTACCGCAGAGTGACCGGTTGTTGATCAGAACGGTCCGAATTCAGTCAGGGACCGGGGCGTGTTGTGGCCGTGTGCAGCCAACGTGACTGGACAGGGGGTTACGCGGGTACGACTCGTGGATTGGCTGTGTTTACCGCGTCACCGGCGTCGGCGATGCAAAGCGATCGCCGCGGCCGTGCCGCCCGCCACCGCGCCGACGCCGGCCGCCGCCGGGATGCCGACCTTGGCCGCCTTGCGGGCCGTTCGGTAGTCGCGCAGCCGCCAGTCCAGCTCGCGCGCGTGCTTGCGCAGCTTGGAGTCCGGGTTGATGGCGTAGGGGTGCCCGACCAGCGAGAGCATCGGGATGTCGTTGTGCGAGTCGCTGTACGCGGCGCAGCGCGAGAGGTCCAGGCCCTCCGCCGCCGCCAACGCCCGTACCGCCTCCGCCTTCGCGGGGCCGTGCAGGGGTTCGCCGACCAACTTGCCGGTGTAGACGCCGTCGACGGACTCGGCGACCGTGCCGAGGGCGCCGGTGAGGCCGAGGCGGCGGGCGATCACGTTGGCGATCTCCACCGGGGCCGCTGTGACGAGCCACACCTTCTGACCCGCGGCGAGGTGTGCCTCGGCGAGGGCGCGGGTGCCGGGCCAGATGCGCTCGGCCATGTACTCGTCGTAGATCTCCTCGCCGATCGACTGGAGTTCGGCGACGCGGTGGCCCTTGACGATGGAGAGCGCGGAGTCGCGCGCCTCCTGCATGTGCTCGGGGTCCTCGGAGCCGGCGAGCCTGAACCAGGCCTGCTGCCAGGCGAACTTGAGGAGGTCGCGGGTCTCGAAGAACTTCCGTTTGTGCAGGCCGCGGCCGAAGTGGAAGATCGACGCGCCCTGCATGACGGTGTTGTCCAGGTCGAAGAACGCGGCCGCTCTGTCGTCGCCGAGGACCGGGAACTCCGGTTCCTCAGCTGCTGTTTCCTGCGCGAGGGCGTCCTGTATGTCCTGCGCGTCCTGCGACGACTTGCGCGCTGCCTCCGCAGAGGCCTCGCCTGCCAACACACTTCGCGCCGTGGCGGAGCGCCTACGGGGAGTGAGCCATCCGAGAGCGGCCATGTCGTGAGCATAGCCAGTTTGTTCGGTGGTTCCGGAGCCGAGAGGTTCGGAGGCTGTGAACTCTCCGCGACCGGGCCGTTAAAGAAGTGCTTCGGTGGCGCGAGAATGGTGTGCATGAGTCATCTCGTCACCCTCATCCGCAAGCCCGGCTGCCATCTGTGCGAGGACGCGCAGCTCGTCGTCGAGAAGGTCTGCGCCGACCTCGGGGTCCCCTGGGAAGAGAAGGACATCACCGAGGATCAGCGACTCCACGACGAGTACTGGGAGCAGATTCCGGTCGTGCTCATCGATGGGAAACAGCACACCTTCTGGCGGGTGGACGAGGCCCGTCTGCGCCGGGAACTGACCAAGTAGTTCAACGCGCGCCCGAACGTCGCTTAGGATCGACGGCGGTTTGGTCTCGGGGGCGGGAATTACGAGGAGTGTGGCGGTTTTGCCCCCTGGAATACGTCTGGGACGCGTGCGCGTGACCCCGGTCACGTTGCCCGGGCAAATCGGACACCATCTTTGTGCACGCGTTCACAAAGACATAGCCTGCTTCCGACGGGGCGGTCTGGGTACGTGTGACCGCCCACAGCCCCGCTCTACCCGCAGGAGCACCGTGGCAACTGGCCGAACTCACCGACCGGCGAGCCGTAGCCGAGGGATTCCCGAGGCCACCGTCGCCCGTCTCCCGCTGTACCTCCGCGCGCTGACCGGACTCTCGGAGCGCTCGGTACCCACGGTCTCCTCCGAGGAGCTCGCGGCCGCCGCGGGGGTCAACTCCGCGAAGCTGCGCAAGGACTTCTCGTACCTGGGTTCCTACGGCACCCGCGGTGTGGGCTACGACGTCGAGTACCTCGTCTACCAGATCTCCCGCGAGCTGGGCCTGACCCAGGACTGGCCGGTCGTGATCGTCGGTATCGGAAACCTGGGCGCCGCGCTCGCCAACTACGGCGGGTTCGCCTCCCGCGGCTTCCGGGTCGCCGCGCTCATCGACGCCGACCCGGCGATGGCCGGCAAGCCCGTCGCGGGCATCCCGGTGCAGCACGCGGACGAGCTGGAGAAGATCGTCAGCGACAACGGCGTCTCCATCGGCGTCATCGCCACCCCCGCCGGTGCCGCCCAGCCGGTCTGCGACCGTCTTGTGGCCGCCGGTGTGACGTCCATTCTGAACTTCGCGCCGACCGTGCTGACCGTCCCGGACGGCGTCGACGTCCGCAAGGTCGACCTCTCGATCGAGCTGCAGATCCTCGCCTTCCACGAGCAGCGCAAGGCCGGCGAGGAGGCCGCCAACCAGGCGGCGCACCCGACCGCCGCGCGTCGTGACGACTCCGCCGAGCAGGGCCCTGACGGGGACGTCCCCGCCGTGATGCCGGCATGAGTCTCCTCGTCGTAGGGCTGAGCCATCGCAGCGCGCCGGTCAGCGTGCTGGAGCGGGCGACGCTGAACGCGGACGCCCAGTTCAAGCTCCTCCAGGACACGGTCGCCGCCGAACCGGCCGCCGAGGCCGCGGTGTTGGCCACCTGCAACCGCATCGAGCTCTACGCCGACGTGGACAAGTTCCACGCGGGCGTCGCGGAGTTGTCCACGCTGCTCGCCCAGCACAGCGGGGTCGGCCTGGACGAGCTCACTCCCTATCTCTACGTGCACTACGAGGACCGGGCCGTCCACCACCTCTTCTCGGTGGCCTGCGGTCTCGACTCGATGGTGGTCGGCGAGGGCCAGATCCTCGGCCAGATCAAGGACTCCCTGGCCAAGGCGCAGGAACTGCACTCCGCCGGGCGGCTGTTGAACGAGCTGTTCCAGCAGGCCCTCCGGGTCGGCAAGCGCGCCCACTCCGAGACCGGCATCGACCGTGCGGGCCAGTCCCTGGTCACCTTCGGCCTTCAACAGCTCTCTTCCGGGGCGCCAGTTGAGGCCTGGGCGAAGGGGAAACGGGCCCTGGTGATCGGCGCCGGCTCCATGTCGTCGCTGGCCGCCGCGACCCTCGCGCGTGCCGGGGTCGCCGAGATCGTTGTCGCCAACCGCACCTCCGACCGCGCCGAGCGGCTCGCCCAGATCATCACCGAGAGCCCCGAAACGGACGTGTCCGCCCGCGCGGTACCGATGGATTCGGTGCCGTTCGAGCTGACACGTGCCGATGTCGCCGTGTCCTGCACGGGCGCGACGGGGCTTGTCCTGACGGCCGAGACGGTCGCCGCAGCGGTCGAGGGCCGGGTGTCACAGGACGCCGCGGTCGGTCGTACGGCCGTGGCGGAGGTCGTGCGGGAAGAGCTTCCGCCGACGTCCGTCGGGACCGAGGACGGGTGTCCGCTGGACCTCTCCGCGGTGCAGGCGGCGAGTGGCTTCTCCGTGATGGGGGAGGCCGCCGTGGCCGGGATGGACGCGGCGACGCTGGAGCAGCACGCGGCCTGGGCCGGCGGTACGGCTCTGGACCGGCGTGAGGCGGCCCGGCGTTCGCCCGAGGCCGAGGCCGAACTCATCACCGAACTTGCCGCCATGGCCACGACCGTCGGACGGATCCCCGAGCGGCGCAGGCCCGAACCGGTCGCCCATATCCCGCGCCCCGCGCCGGTGTTGTCGTTCCTCGACCTCGCGATGCCGCGGGACGTGGACGCGGCCGTGCACCGGCTGGCCGGGGTGCTGCTCGTGGACATCGAGTCGCTCGCCGAGGCTTCGGCCGACGCTCCGATGGCGGCGGACGTGGACGCGGTCCGGCGTATCGTCTCCGACGAGGTCGCGGCCTTCGGGGCAGCCCAGCGGGCCGCGCACATCACGCCGACCGTGGTCGCCCTGCGCGCCATGGCCGCCGAGGTCGTCGCGGGTGAGATCGCCCGGCTCGACGGACGGCTGCCCGGCCTCGACGACAAGCACCGCGCGGAGATCACCCAGACCGTGCGACGCGTCGTCGACAAGCTGCTGCACGCGCCGACCGTACGGGTCAAGCAGCTCGCGGCCGAGCCCGGCGGCGCCGGGTACGCGGACGCGCTGCGCACCCTGTTCGACCTGGACCAGGAGACGGTGGCCTCCGTCTCCAGGGCCGTAGAAGACTCTGAGATCAGCAAGAACCGAGGGCCAGCATGAGAAGCACGCGTGAGCCGCAGGGGCGCGCCGGTGTCGAGAGACCGAGCGCGCGGAGGCCCGAAGGGCTGAGCACGGTCGGTCTCTCGACACCGGCTGAGGCGCCCCGGAGGCGGGAGCAGGGAAAAGGGGCACCACTGAGGCTCGGGACCAGGCGAAGCAGACTCGCCCTGGCCCAGTCCGGGTTGGTGGCGGACGCCGTGAGCCAGGTGACCGGACGGCCTGTCGAGCTCGTCGAGATCACCACCTACGGCGACACCTCCCGCGAGCACCTCGCCCAGATCGGCGGCACCGGGGTCTTCGTGACCGCGCTGCGGGACGCGCTGCTCGGCGGTGAGGTCGACTTCGCGGTTCATTCGCTCAAGGACCTGCCGACCGCGCAGCACCCGGAGTTGGTGCTCGCCGCGATCCCGGAGCGCGAGGACCCGCGGGACGTGCTCGTCGCCAAGGACGCCCTGAAGTTCACCGACCTGCCCCGCGGGGCGCGCATCGGTACGGGCTCCCCCCGGCGCACGGCCCAGCTGAACGCGTACGCGCGCAGCCACGGCCTCGACATCGAGACGGTTCCGATCCGCGGGAACATCGACACCCGCGTCGGCTTCGTACGGGACGGTGAGCTGGACGCCGTGGTCCTGGCCGCCGCCGGACTGAGCCGGATCGGCCGACTCGACGACGTGACCGACTTCCTGTCGGTCGACACGGTTCTGCCCGCCCCCGGCCAGGGGGCACTGGCGATCGAATGTGCCGCGGACAACGCGGACTTGATCGCGGCACTCGGTGAGCTCGACGACCCGTTCACGCGGGTCGCCGTGACTGCCGAAAGGTCCCTGCTCGCCGCCCTGGAGGCCGGCTGCTCCGCCCCTGTGGGCGCGCTGGCCGACCTGCTGGCCGACGGGCAGATTGTCAAGGAAATGCGCCTGCGCGGAATAGTCGGCACGACCGACGGTTCGCGTACGGTGCAGCTGTCCACCACCGGTCCCGTGCCCGAGACGCATGACCAAGCACTGGCGCTCGGTCGCGAACTCGCCGCCGAGATGCTTGCCCAGGGCGCGGCCGGTCTGATGGGGGAGCAAGCCAAGTGAGCCCCACCACTCTTCCCGCCGCCGGTCCTGAACACGGGCACGTCACCTTCCTGGGTGCCGGACCCGGAGATCCGGGACTGCTCACACTGCGCGCCGTAGAGGCGCTGGCGAACGCGGACGTTCTCGTCGCCGAGCACGAGGTGCTCGACGTCGTACGTGCGCACGCCCGACCCGGCGTAGCCGTCGTGCATCCGGATCCGAGTCCTTCTTCGGGCTCGCTCCCGGGCACAGGCACGCCTCAACTAACGGTTGTTGACGGTGCGTCAACAACCGTTGGCCTACCCGCTGTGCGGGATGCGGCACATCTTGTCATGGAGGCCGCGCGGGGCGGCAGGCGGGTCGTACGTGCGGTGTCCGGGGACCCCGGACTAGATACGTACGCCGCCGAGGAAATGCTCGCCTGCGTCGCCGCGGGTGTGCCTTTCGAGGTCGTCCCGGGTGTCGCGGCGGCCGTCGGCGTGCCCGCGTACGCCGGTGTTCCGCTGCGGGACGCGCAGGGGGCGGACGTCCGGTTCGTGGACGCCCGTACCGCGTCGGACCGGTGCTGGACGGAGGTGGGGGCGTCGGACGGCACGGTTGTCGTGTCGACGTCTCTGGACTCCGTGGCTTCGGCTGCTGGTGAGCTGGTGGCTGCCGGTCGTAAGCCTGATACGCCTATGACCGTCACAGTGGCTGGTACGACCACTCGTCAGCGGACCTGGTCCGCGACGCTCGGGACGATCGCGCAGACGCTGAAGCAGGCGAAGGTGCTGCCGTCCCCGGAAGGTGGCCGGCCGGTGATAGCCGTGGTCGGTGAGCGGTCCGCCGCCGCGCAGCGCGACCAGTTGTCGTGGTTCGAGTCCAAGCCGTTGTTCGGCTGGAAGGTGCTCGTGCCGCGTACTAAGGAGCAGGCGGCGTCGCTCTCCGACCAGTTGCGGTCGTACGGGGCTGTTCCGCACGAGGTGCCGACGATCGCTGTCGAGCCGCCTCGGACGCCTCAGCAGATGGAGCGGGCGGTCAAGGGGCTCGTCACTGGGCGGTATGAGTGGATCGCTTTTACGTCGGTGAACGCCGTCAAGGCCGTGCGGGAGAAGTTCGAGGAGTACGGGCTTGATGCTCGTGCCTTTGCCGGGATCAAGGTCGCGGCTGTGGGGGAGTCGACCGCCAAGGCGCTTGTTGCCTTTGGTGTGAAGCCGGATCTGGTGCCCAGCGGGGAGCAGTCTGCTGCTGGGTTGCTGGAGGACTGGCCGCCTTACGATCCCGTTTTTGATCCGATCGACCGGGTGTTCCTGCCTCGTGCTGACATCGCTACGGAGACGCTGGTCGCCGGGCTGATCGAGCTCGGGTGGGAGGTGGATGACGTGACCGCGTACCGGACTGTGCGGGCCTCGCCGCCGCCTGCCGATACGCGGGAGGCGATCAAGGGGGGTGGCTTTGATGCCGTTCTCTTTACGTCGTCTTCTACGGTGCGGAATCTGGTCGGTATCGCCGGGAAGCCGCACAACGTGACGGTGATCGCGTGTATTGGGCCTGCTACGGCGAAGACCGCCGAGGAGCATGGGCTGCGGGTGGATGTGATGGCTCCGGAGCCGTCTGTGCACAAGTTGGCCGAGGCCTTGGCGAACTTCGGGTTGCGTAGGCGGGCGGCGGCTCAGGAGGCGGGGGATCCGGTTACTCGGCCCAGTGAGCGTCGGCCTGGTGCGCGGCGTCGGCGTACGACCTGAGGTTGAGGGGTCGGTTGCGGTGAGTGGGGGGCTGGGGGCGCGGGGATATTTCGCCCCCGCCGCCCCTACCCGTCCCATCCCTGGGGGCTGCCGCCCCCAGACCCCCGCTTCGGCCTGGACGGCCTCGTCCTCAAACGCCGGACGGGCTGGGTGGTGGCGGCCTGTGTTTGTAAGGTGCCGGACGGGCTGGGTGGTGGCGGCCTGTGTTTGTAAGGTGCCGGACGGGCTGAGTGAAGCCGGCCCGTGTTTGTAAGGTGCTGGAAAGTGCACCCGAGAAACGCATGGGAGCGCACCGAAGTATCCGCAACCTATGCCGAAATGTGCACCGACTCACCGTCGGCAAAGGTGCCCCTGAGGCGGGCGTAGCGTAGAAGCCATGACGATGTACGGATCCTTTCCCGGCTCGCGGCCCCGGCGGTTGCGGACCTCCCCCGTGATGCGGCGCATGGTTGCCGAGACGCGGTTGCATCCTGCCGACTTCATCCTTCCTGCCTTTGTGCGCGAGGGGATCAGTGAGCCGGTGCCGATCTCTGCCATGCCTGGGGTCGTGCAGCACACTCGGGACAGTTTGAAGAAGGCTGCCGCTGAGGCTGTTGCCGCCGGGATTTCCGGGATCATGCTTTTTGGGGTGCCGGAGGAGTCCAAGAAGGACGCCCTGGGGACTCCTGGGACCGATCCTGATGGGATTCTGCAGGTCGCGTTGCGGGATGTGCGGGCCGAGGTCGGGGACGAGTTGCTCGTCATGTCCGATCTCTGTCTTGATGAGACCACCGATCATGGGCACTGTGGCGTGCTGGACGAGCTTGGGCGCGTTGACAATGACGCCACCCTTGAGCGGTATGCCGAGATGGCTCAGGTGCAGGCCGACGCGGGGGCTCATGTCGTCGGGCCCAGCGGGATGATGGACGGGCAGATCGGGGTCGTGCGGGACGCGCTCGATCAGATCGGGCGGGAGGACGTGGCGATCCTCGCCTACTCCGTCAAGTACGCGTCCGCGTTCTTCGGGCCGTTCCGTGAGGCCGTGGGTTCCTCGCTCACGGGGGACCGCAAGACGTACCAGCAGGACCCGGCCAACGCACGGGAATCCATGCGGGAGTTGGCGCTCGACCTGGAGGAGGGTGCCGACATGGTGATGGTCAAGCCGGCGGGGCCCTACCTCGACATCCTGGCCAAGGTCGCCGAGGTCTCGGACGTGCCCGTCGCCGCCTATCAGATCTCCGGCGAGTACTCGATGATCGAGGCCGCCGCCGAGAAGGGCTGGATCGACCGGGACAAGGCGATCTTCGAGGCGCTCACCGGCATCAAGCGGGCCGGGGCGCAGAACATCCTCACGTACTGGGCGGTGGAGGCGGCGCAGAAGCTGCGCTGATCGCCGGAGCCCGCCCCGCTGAACGCCCGTCAATAGGCAACGCTTCGAAGTCGTTCCGGCTTCGAGGCGATCTCGGTTCGGGGCGGGAGTGGGGTTTGGCCCGAAAGTGATGGTCGGTGTGGGGGGATGTGGCACCAATTGGCCCTCTGTGTCCAGCACTTATGTGGATTTGACGCGTGCGCATCAGTGTCCTTACCTTCTGCGCCTGGCCTGCTCCGTTCTGGACGGTCTGGACGTCGATCCCTGGGGGACACACCATGAGCTATTTCATCGAGGCGTTGAAGAAGTACGCGGTATTCAGCGGGCGCGCGCGTCGCAAGGAGTACTGGATGTTCTCCCTGTTCGCGGCGATCTTCGCGGTCGTCCTGGGCGTCATCGGTGTGGTGATCAAGTTCCCGTACCTCGTGATCCTCTTCTACCTCGCGATCCTGCTGCCCGGCGTGGGCGTCAGCATCCGTCGCCTGCACGACACCGGCAAGTCCGGCTGGTGGCTGCTCTTCGCCATCATCCCGATCGCCGGCCCGATCACCCTGCTGGTCTTCACCTGCACGGACAGCGCGCCCGGCGCCAACCAGTACGGCCCGAACCCGAAGGAAGTCGGCGGGATCCCGGCGCACGCCTGATCGCACCCGCCACGAGGCCCGTCAGGGCGTGGACCCCGTCGACACCGACGACGTGGGACTCACGCCCGACGGGCCTTCGTCGCGTACGCCCATACCGTCCTTGCACCCCGAGAGCAGCAGCGCCGCGGCGAGCACGGCCGTCGCGGTGGCCAGGGCGCGGGCGCGGATGCGGGGGCAGGTGGTGCGGGGCGGCATGGGTTCCTCCCGGGGAAGCGGAGTGCGTCATCGGGTGCAGCTTGGGCGGTCGGGTGGGGCGGGGTCCATGGCTGTCGCCGGATTCGGGACGCCGGGACCGTCCCGACCGTGCTGACCTGCGGGGATGCCGGTCCGCGCGGGCACGTTGTGGGACGTGGGAAGGGGACCGGGCGCCGGTCCCGCGGACTGGGCACCATCAAGTCCCGGCGGGAGTTAGGTTGTTGACCACTGCTCCGGTTGTTGTCCTTCGAACGACTCACTCTCCTGGGAGACGCGCATGCCCGGTGACGCCCTCAGCCAAGACCCCGCCGAGCTGAGAAGGAGGATCGACACCACCAAGGCGCACCCGGCCCGTGTCTACGACGTCTTCCTCGGCGGCAAGGACAACTACCCCGTCGACCGCGAGGCGGCCGCCGCCGCGCTCGCCGCCAACCCGCGCGGCTATCTCGACGTACGGCACAACCGGGACTTCATGCGCCGGGCGGTGACCCGGCTGTCGCAGGAGCACGGGGTGCGCCAGTTCCTCGACATCGGCACCGGGCTGCCCACCGCGGAGAACGTGCACCAGATCGCGCAGGACATCGACCCCGAGTCGCGGATCGTCTACGTCGACAACGACCCGGTGGTCCTCGCGCACGCCCGCGCCCTGCTCACCAGCAGCTCCGAGGGCCGTACCGACTACATCGACGCCGACCTGCGCCGCCCGGCCGACATCCTCGAACAGGCCGCCAAGACCCTCGACTTCAACGAGCCGATCGCCCTGCTGCTGGTGGCGATCCTGCACTTCGTCGAGGATGAGGAGGCGTATCCGCTGGTGCGTGAGCTGGTGGATGTGCTGCCCGCGGGGAGCCATCTGGTGCTCAGCCATCTCACCGACGAGATGCATCCGATCCCGACCCGTGCGGTCCAACGGACGTACACGGAGCGGGGGTTCACCTTCGTGTTCCGTACCAAGGACGAGGTCGAGCGGTTCTTCACCGAGACCCCGGGCATCACCCTGGACGAGCCCGGTGTGGTCCCGGCCCACCAGTGGCACCCGGGTCCGGCGCCCGCGCCGCCGGTGGTGGAGCAGGCGTACTTCGAGACCCTCGACGACATCGAGAAGATCACCTACCGGGACATCAACGACGTGACCGATGACGACATCAATGTGTATGGGGCTACCGGCAAGAAGGCCTGACCCGCCCCGACGGTTGTCCGGATCCCGGAAACCTGCTTGTAGGCGGCACGTACCTTTCTACGCTGTCCGGTATGACCGTCATCGAGCCGACTCTCGCCCCCGCCCCTGCTGCCCTGCCACCGCTCGCCGCGCGTGCCCGTGTCATCGGTGGTTCGCCGGTGCGGGACATCCTCGCCGTCACCGCCCGCCCCGAGGTGATCAACTTCGCGGGCGGGCTGCCGGCCCCCGAACTCTTCGACGCGGCCGGTATCGCCGCCGCGTACCAGGCGGTGCTCACCGAGACGCCCGCGAGGGCGCTCCAGTACGCGACGACCGAGGGTGAGCCGGGGCTGCGGGAGGCGCTCGCCGCGCGGACCTCGGCGCGCGGGCTGCCCACCGAGCCCGATGATCTCCTCGTCACCACCGGTTCGCAGCAGGCGCTCTCGCTGCTCGCGACCGCGCTGCTGGAACCCGGGGACGTCGTCCTCGTCGAACGTCCCTGTTATCTGGCGGCACTTCAGGTGTTCGCGTTCGCCGGAGCGCGGGTCGTCGGTGTGCCCGGCGACCGTGACGGGCTGGACCCGGAGGCGCTGGACGAACTCGTCGTGCGGGAGCGGCCCAAGCTGCTCTACACCGTGCCGACCTTCCAGAACCCCACCGGCCGCACCCTGCCCGCCGACCGCCGGGCCGCCGTCGCCGCGGTCGCCGCGCGGCGCGGGCTGTGGATCGTGGAGGACGATCCCTACGGCGAACTCCGCTTCGAGGGCGCGCGGTTGCCGTGGATCGCCGCGCAGGAGGGGGCGGCGGACCGTACGGTGCTGCTCGGTTCCTTCTCCAAGGTGATGGCCCCCGGGGTGCGACTTGGGTGGCTGCGCGCGCCTGCCGCCTTGCTGCGCGCCTGTGTTGTGGCGAAACAGGCCGCCGATCTGCACACCCCGACCGTCAACCAGCTCGCCGCGGCGCGGTACTTGGCGGACAACGACCTGGACGCGCATGTGGCGCGGGTGGCCGGTGTGTACCGGGAGCGGCGGGACGCCATGCTGGAGGGGCTTGCCAACGCTCTTCCGGAGGAGTCCAGTTGGGAGCGGCCCGAGGGCGGCATGTTCTTGTGGGCGCGGCTTCCGGAGTCGTACGACACGACGGAACTGTTGGCTCGGGTCGTGCGGCAGGACGTGGCTTACGTGCCGGGGGCGCCCTTCTACGCCGGGGAGCCCGAGCGGTCGACGATGCGGCTGTGCTTCGTGACGCAGCCGCCGGGGGAGATCCGGGAGGGGCTCAGGAGGTTGGGGGAGGGGCTGAGGGGAGGGCTGGGGGATTCCATCCCTGGGTAGTGCGCTTATGGTGGCCGAAGGTCCTTGAATCGGTGAATCCCCTTGGAAATGCGCCGAGTTGAACCCTGGGAGGAAATGCCATGGCACCGGTGCTCGTCGGACGTGAGGGTCTGCTGGCGGGAGAGCGCATTCCGATGGTCGACACCCGCGTCACCTTCGGACGCAACGCGGGGAACACGGTGGTCATCGCCAGCCCGAGCGTCTCGCGTTTCCACGCGGAGATCGTCTTCGACCAGGACACGGGATACGTACTGAGCGACCTCGGCAGCAGCAACGGCACGCAGGTCAACGGGGAGGAGGTGGAGTCCCGGCTGTTGCAGCCCGGGGACGAAATCACCATCGGGGACCAGGAGTTCCGCTTCGAGGTCGCCGACGCCATGCAGACCCTCATGGCGCTCAACCTGCCCCGCTCCGTGACTCACCCGGAGGAAGAGGGCTCGCTGTTGCGGGTCACCGTCGTGGGCGGGGGGCCCGTCGGGCTGTCCATGGCCCTGCTGCTGGAGCACTTCCTCGGCGCGCAGGTGAAGATCACCGTCTATGAGGGCCGGTGGCGGAGGGACGGCCGCAAGGTCGTGTGGAAGAGCCAGGAGGAAGGCAATGTGCGGCGCCAGCAGGTGGTGACCGTGCAGAGTCGGCAGTACCTCGCGTGGCCGCAGTACGTGCAGGAGCGGCTCTTCGACCCCGAGCACTTCACCGAGATGTGGCCGTCGGGCCCGGACTCGATCGGCGACCACCACCCGCGCAACATGCGGATCGCCTACATCGAGGACAAGCTGCTGGAGCTGGCGAACGAGAAGCGGGACCGCATACGGCTCATCCCGGCCAAGTTCGACCCGGCGGAACAGCGCGACGAACTCGCCTCGCAGCATGTGCTCGCCATCTGTGACGGCGGGCGGTCGCGGACGCGGGAGCACTTCGCGGCCCGGTTCGGCAAGGCCGACGAGTCCATCTACTCCCTCGACGGGGTCCATCTGCGGGACGTGGTCCTCGGGTTGCGGGTGAAGTCGGAGCTGCCCGACCCGATGGCGATCCTGCTGACGGTCGCTCAGAACCGCTTCCTGCTCAACTCGTTGCGCGGCGAGGGCTTCCTCAACATGAGGCTGACAGATACCGAGTTGGGGGAGGTCATCGGCATCGACCCGGTCCGCCGGGTCTTCGAGGAGTGCATCGCCTCCCGCCCGTGTCTGATGAACCGCGACGAGCACGGCGACTTCCAGTGCTCCACCCACGGCACGCTGTTCCTGCCCGCGCTCATCAAGGGATCGCCCTTGTGGAAGCGCGTGCACGAGGGGCTACGGCTCTTCGACGTCTCGGACCAGGACCTGAGCGCGGTCACCAGTTTCCGGCTGGACATGGTGCAACGCCCGCGCTTCTCCGCCGAGTTGCTGCCCCCGACCGTCAACTCGCCCGGCACCTACGGCTTCCTGCTCGGCGACGCGGCCAACTCGATCCACTTCTGGCCGGGCCGGGGCCTCAACAGCGGCCTCGCGTCGGCGATTTCCCTCGCCCGCTCCCTCAACAGCGCCTGGAACGGCCGCCCCTTCCGGGACGCGGACTTCCTACGGCACGAAGCGGCCATGTCGATGCTCCAGTACCGGCACAAGAGCCGCGCCTGGAAGGCCATGGTCACCACCGACGACCAGGGCGTCACCTGGGCCATCAAGGACATCATCGACCACGGCATCGACGGCATCACGGAGGA
The DNA here is from genome assembly GCF_045162825.1 of Streptomyces prunicolor. NCBI lineage: Bacteria > Bacillati > Actinomycetota > Actinomycetes > Kitasatosporales > Streptomycetaceae > Streptomyces > Streptomyces prunicolor. Next base: position 6,253,672 of record NZ_CP108676.1, read on the forward strand.
GCCCGACCGCGAGGCGGACACGGCGACCCTGCTGGCCCGCATGGCGGCGATCCGCGACCGTCTCGCGCCCCGCCTGGCGGGCATGCCGGACGACGAGGCGATCCTGGAACGCCTCCAGACCCTGGAGTCGCGGACCCTGCGCATGCTCGTCCTCAGCGGCGCGTGGGACACCCTGACGATGGGTGGCGAGGAGGTCGACATCGACATCTTCTACGGCCAGGACTCGACGGCTGCGGCAGCGGCGGTGGAGGCGTTGGAGCCGGCGACGCAGCAGTGATCACTGGGGCAACAAGTGATCACTGGGGCAACAGTTGCTGGCCGCCGTCGATGTCGTACGTCGCGCCCGTCAGCGCTTCGTTGCGCATGATGTGTACGGCCAGGGCGGCGACGTCCTGTGGGCCGACGACCCGGCGGATGGGGAGCGAGGCGCGGAGTTCTTCACGGCGTGCCTCGATCCCGTCGCCCAGGAGCGAGGCCGACAAGGGGGTGTCGACGAATCCGGCGGCGATGAGGTTCACCCGGATCGGCGCGAGTTCGAGGGCCAGGTTCGCGGTGAGGGCGGGAAGGGCGGCGGTCATCGCGGCGGTGACGGACCTGCCGATGCCGGGGCGGCGACCGCCCGTACCGCCGATGAACAGCAGCGTTCCCGCGTCCCGGACTCTGCCCCGGCTGTACTTGGCGATGCCCAGTGTCATGGTGAGGCGTTCGCCGAAGTGCCGGCCGGTCGCCGCGAGGTCCAGGTCGGCCAGGGGCGCGTACAGCGGGCCGCCGGCTGTCGATATGACGTGGTCGACCGGGTGGGGCAGGTCGCCGAAGAACCGCTGGAGCCGGTCCGTGTCCGAGGCGTCCAGGGTGGCGGTGCTCAGCGGCCGGATGTCCGCGGCCGCTCGCTCCAGCCGCTCCGGATCGCGGGCGACCATGATCACCTGCCCACCCGCGGCCCGGACCTGACGCGCGGTCTCGAGTCCCATTCCCGAGCTCGCGCCGATCACGACGACGGTCTGGCCGGCCAACTCCTCGGTTCGGTCCGGGGGTTCGGATTGGTTCGGCTCGCTTTCGGTCATCAGCGCCTCGCCTCCGATGGGCTGTGTCTCCCGCGCCGCGCCGGACCGGCGACGGGGTGCGTCAGACCAGCGATCGCCCACCGTGCAGTTGTGGATACAGCGCGTCCGGTCCCCCGGGCAGCGCGGCCTGGACCTTCGCGCCTCGTGGTCCGTGATGTCGGGACACCTCTCCCGCAGGGCGTTCGAAAGGCTGTGGACCGCCCGGTCCGCGTACTCCACCGCACCGTGCACAACCTTTTCGAACGTACCCCGCGCGGTTGACCACCACCACTCGGCGTGCGTCGACGGCCTCAGGTCAGCCCCGTCAGCCCCGCCAGGTCCCGGGTCAGTCCCACCAGAAGGACCACGTCCGCTGGTCGAGCACCTGGTGCTGGGCGTACACGCGCAGCGTGTTGTAGTCGCCCCCGGTGATGTTGTCGGGGCAGAAGGCGAAGTGCTCGGCGGCGATCGCCTCGGCCTCTTCCTGTGTCGTGGGCGGGGCCGCCACCGACACCGTCAAGTGGTCCCAGGCGAGGGCCACGACCCGGATGCCGAAGCGGTCCTCCCAGGAGCGCAGGACGGCACAGAGACGGGCCACGTCCCCCTCGTAGTTGATCGCGCCGGTCCAGCCGATCGCCGCGGGTATGTCCGCGCTGCGGCGGGCCGGTACCAGCGCGAGGCGCGGCTCCTTGAACCAAGTGCCGTTCTCCACAAGGGAGTCGGCGATCTCGGTGGCGTGGGCGTCCGGGTCGACGGCCGGTACCTGCCCGGCGGCGGGCGCGAGCCCCGGCCACTCGGGACCGTACGGCGCGAGCGTCCCGTCGGACGTCGCCCGCTCGCCGAGGTCCGCCACGACCGCCTCGGCGACGGCTTCCCCGCCGGGGTGGTCCGCGTCCGGGGCGGGTTCGTCCGCCGCGTACTCCTCCCAGAACTCCTCCAGGACCTCTTCGGCGTCATGGTCACCGGGGTACGACGCCCGGTCGGGCAGCAACTGCCATTCCTCGGGCCTGCCCACCTCGCCGCCGTCCCCCTCAAGCAGCACGGGGAGCAGCCCGGCGGCCCGGCGCGCGGGCTGGAGCGAGGCCCAGCCTCCGGGCCTCGCCGGCTCGTCCGCACACCACAACAGCGGTTCGTCCGCCGGGCTTTCGGCGGTCACGTCGATCAGTCTCCCGGCAGGGAGTTCAAGCCCGAGCGAGCTGCCGCTCGGGTCTGCCGCCAGCGTGGGCAGCGGGTTGGGAAGGGTCGCCATGCCGGAAACTGTAGAGGCGGGCACTGACAGCGGAGGGACGGGCATGAGTCTCGGGATATACATCCTGGATCGCCGGGGGCGAGAGATCGCGCATCTCTCGGACGACCGCGAGGAGTCGTTCCGGCGTCTCTGCCAGGCGAGCCCCTGGGACAGTCTCCGCCGAGGGGTCATGACCCACGGGGAGACCACCTTCAACCGGGTCCAACTCATGCACTTGGTCGAGGAGTTGGAGGCGGTACCCGGTGACCGGCGAACACCCGTGGTGGACCGGGTGATCGAACTGTCCAAGGTCGCGATCACGGAGAGTTCCTACTTGCACCTGACCGGAGACTGATGACTGTCTACGACCTCACCCGGCGTGAGGAGCCGTGGGTCGTCATCGCTCCGCAGGGTGACGTGCTTCTGGAGCGGCAGCTGGTCTCCCTGTTCGCCGCGTTCGCCCGGACGCTGGAGTTTCCCGGCTACTTCGGGCGCAACTGGGACGCGATGGTCGACTGCCTGGACGATCTGCACGGCTCGTGGCACGGCGGCAGGGGAATCGCGGTCGTCATCGGCGACGCGGACCTGTTGCTCGACGCCGGTCATCTGCGCCTGTTCGTCTCGGTGTTGTGCCAGGCGGCGGCGCGCGCGAACAGCGCGGTGGACGCCGACGGCGAGCCCTGGGACCGGCCGGCCATCGCCCAGCACTTCGCGTTCGTCTCCCGTACGGCGCCGACGGGAGACTTCGCTTCAAGGCTGATCGGAGGCGAGCGGTGCAGTCCTCGGCTGAGGCCTGCCGGAGGGGGGCTACTTGAGAAAGTGTGACACTTTGGCGCGGAGTGTCACACTTCTGTGGGGTACCTATCGGGCGGAGGTGAACGCCGCCCAGGCGGCGGGGCCGAGTTGGAGCGTCGGCCCGCTGCCGTCCGGGTTCTTGGAGTCGCGGATGTGGATGGTGTGGGGGCAGGTTGCTACCTCGACGCACTGGCCGCCCTCGTCGCCGCTGTAGCTGGACTTGCGCCAGGTGTAGGCGACTTCGAGGCAGGCGCCGCCTTCGTCGCTGCTGTAGCTCGACTTGAACCACTCAAGTGCGGTGCTCATTGATCTCCTAGCAGACGGTCCAGCAGGCCCCTGGACTCCTGGGGTGTCAGGGCCTGTGACCGCAGCATCGCATATTTGCGCGCCAGGATGGACACCTCATCCAGGTCGGAAACCCACTGGCTGCCGCGTTGGCCTTCGGCGTACGCCAGGTGCTGGTGGTCCGGTGTCTCCAGGAGAATGAAGGGGCCTGCCAGTCCCGCATGCGAGGACGCATTCATCGGCAGGATCTGGATTGCCAGGCCCGGGAGTTCGGCGCAGTCGCGCAGAAACCGGAGCTGCTCGCGGCGGGCCTCGGGTGTGCCGATGCCAAGGTGCAGGACCGGCTCCCAGATGACGAAGCTCATCGTCGGCGGGGTCTTGCGCTGCAGGATCTCCTGCCGTTCGATACGGCCCGCCAGCTTCGCCGCGATCTCGTCCTCGTCGTACGCCGGAATGCGTTCCGCCAGGACCGCGCGGGCGTACTCCGTGGTCTGCAGGAGACCCGGGATGACCGCGTTGTCGTACCAGGACAAGGCGATGGCCTCGCGCTCGTGCAGCATGTACTCCTCTGCGTAGAGCGGGAATTGGTCGATCTCCGGCAGATTGTCGACGCCCGCCTCGAACGTCCCCTTCGTATCGAGGATCCTGTCCAGCGTCTTTGCGAGCGACGGCATCAACCGGCGCCTACCCTGCTCGACCGACGCGATCGTCTCCTCGTCGACCATGGCCCGCTCGGCGAGCTGGCGTTGCGTCAACCCGGCGGCCTGGCGGGCCGCTTTCACCTGTGCGCCCAGCAGCCGCATCGTCGAGCGGTTCTTCTTGGAGTTCATGCTGTGGTGCTCCCCACATCCACCCGTTTCGGACCCCGCACGAACCCGTACTCCACCCGTACAAAATGGAGACCAGGGCTCACGCCCTGTCAACAGTAGTGACGCTACGCAACTCTTGTCCCGTGAACCTGAGTGAGAAGTTCTTCCGGCGCGAACGCCGGTCCGTTCCCGCCGCCAGGGATTTCGCTCACGCGTTTCTGGCCGCCTGGGGACTCGACGGGACCGAGCGCGGCGCCGATGTGCTGCTGTGCGTCAGCGAGTTGGCGACCAACGCGCTGGTGCACGGGGTGCCGCCGGGGCGTCAGTTCCGGCTGCTGCTGCGGTGCGACGGGCGGGTGCTGCATGCCGAGGTGCACGACAGCGGGGGTGGTGTCCCACGCATCGACGCACACCCTGGGGACAGCGACGAGGGCGGGCGCGGGCTGCTGCTCGTATCGGCGCTCGCCGACAAGTGGGGCGTGCGGGAACGGGACTTCGGGAAGGTGGTGTGGGCGGAGTTCGTCACCGAGCAGGAGCCGTGAGGTGGCGGCGGATCAGTTCGTGGGCGAGCTGGGCCGCCTCGATCAGGTCCGTGCGGGGCGCGCCGAGGTTGGACCGTACGGACAGGCCGTGCCAGAGGGTCTGGACGAGTTCCGTCAACGCCACCGCGCTGGTCCCGTCGGCCAAGTCGCCGTCCTCGACCGCTTGTTCAGCGCGGCTCAGGAGCAACTGCCTGTTGGAGCGGTGGAGTTCGGCGACGTAGGCGCTGGTGTCGAGGGTGCCGGTGCTGTCGGTCATCACGGCGCTGCTGATGAGGCACCCGGGGTGCGTGCTGTCCGGCTGGGTGAACTCGTGGACCGAGTCGATGAGGATGCGCTCGATAACGGTCCCGAAGTCGTCCTCGGTCACGGCCTGTTGATAGATCTCCCGGTACCGCTCGGCGTAGGTCCGCACCGTCTCCTCGAACAGTCCGGCCTTGCTGCCGAAAGCGGCGTAGAGGCTGGAGGTGGAGAGTCCGAGGGCCGCGGTCAGGGCTCGGGTCGAGGTGCCGGAATAGCCCCGCCGCCAGAAGAGGCGGGCGGCGTCCAGGATCACGCGGTCGCGGTCGAAGGCTCGGGGGCGTCCACGGGTGGGTGTGGGCGTGGGTGTGGGTGCGCGTGCGGTCACGTTTGCATTGTAGAGCGTTCGCTCCATAATGCTTTTATGGAGCGAACGATCCAGAAGAGAATGCCGGTAGGCAGGGGTAGTTGGGTCACGGTCGATGTGTACGGCGATCCGGATGTTCCGGGTCTCGTCGTCGTCCCGGGCGTGATGAGTGACGCGTGCTCGTGGTCCCGCGTCGCGGGCGCCGTCGACGCGTGGCCCTCGGTGGCGGTCGTCAATCGCCGGGGGCGTACTCCCTCAGGTCCGTTGACTGGCTCTTACTCGATGCGGACGGAGGTCGAGGACCTGGGCGTGGTCCTCGACGAACTCGGCGGCGCGCGGGCGCTGTTCGGCTGGAGCTACGGCGGCTTGATCGCGTTGCTGTCCGCCGACGAGCGTCCGGTACGTCAAGTGATCGCGTACGAGCCGGTGATGGTGCCGTTCGGCCGTCACGCGCTGCCCGACCTGGAGGCCGCGGAGGAGGCGGCGGACTGGGACCGCAGCGTCGAGATCGTCAATCGGCGGATCTCCGGTTTCAGCGCGGCGCATGTCGAGGAGCTCCGGGCCGATCGTCCGACGTGGGAGACCCTGCGCCGCCTGAGCGGACCGCTGCGCGCCGAGCTGGGCGCGCTGAACGCGCTGCGGCCTCCGGAGGCGTTGGCCCGCCGGGCGGGTCAAGTCGACCTGATCATCGGCCAGTTGAATCGGGGGGCGGATCCCTATGGAACGTCCTTCGACGACGTGCGGCGGCGCCTGGCCCACGCCGAAGTCCGCGAGCTTGCCGGTCAGGGCCACTTGGGCCACATCCAGGCGCCGACGGAACTCGGCCGACTCCTCAACGGCCTCGCCGCCGTCTGATGGGTGCTCCGGTGTCCGTGCGGTCGTACCGCTAGCCGCCAGCCGCCAGCCGCTAGCTTCGGGTGCGCGTCATCGACATCAGCAGCCCGTGGGTCTCCTCGTCGGCGGCGGCCACGAGTCCGCGACCCGCCTCGCCGATCGGGGCGCCGTCGATCCCGGTGACGACACAACCGGCGGCCCGGCACAGGGCGATACCGGCCGCGAAATGCACGCTCCCGGAGAGGTCGCCGCCATCGGTGACATACGCGGCGCGCTTGCCGGCGGCCACCCAGGCCAGCGCCAGCGTCGTGGAGACGACGCGTGGCCGGAAACGGTCGACGAAATCGGGGTGGGCCAGCAGCTCCACGGCCCGGAACACCGGTGCATTCGGGAACGGAGGGTCCAGGTTGACGTCCACCAGGCGGGTGGCGGGCGTGGGCGTCAGCGGGATGTCGTCGGCCCCGTCCCGCCGTACCCAGGCGGTCTCCCCGTCGGTGAAGAAGACCTCGCCGCTGAACGGGTCGGCCACCGCCGCAGCCCCGTCGCGGAGTGCCACGTTGACGGCCACCAGCATGTTGCCGACGGCGTAGTTGAGCGTGCCGCACAGGGGATCCACCAGCCACTGGCGCACGGCGTCGGCGGCACCCCGCTGCCCGCCTTCCTCGCCGAGCACCGCGTCATCGGGCCGTGCGGCACGGATGACGCCGAGGATCGCCGCCTCCGCCTCGACATCGGCGGCGGTGGCGAAGTCCCCGGCACCCTTGTCGATGCGGTCGAGCCGTCGGCCGTAGAGGGCGCGGACCACATCGGCACCGGCGCGTGCGGCGGCTGACGCGACCGCGGCATCGTCAGAACCCGTATATGAGTCGGAACCCGTATATGAGTCGGCACTGGTCATCGGTCGGCGCCCTAACGCCCCAACTTCCGCCGCACCCGCCGTACTTGACGGTTGTCCCCGACCGAGTCGAGGAGGCGCCGCCCGCTCCCGGCCTCGTACCCCGGACCTTCCAGCCGTAGCACCGTGCCGTCGCGTACGACCGCGTACGCGAGCGGGCCGGCGGTCTTCGGGAGGGTGATCGGGTGGCGGCCGGAGGGGAGCTTCAGGCGGGCGGGGAGGCGGAGTTGGGCCGTACCGTTACTGGCATCGGTACCGGGTAGCAGCTCGGCGGTCACCGCGAGCGTCGCCACGGTGACCTTCACGCGGACCGGGGTGGCGTCCGGCGCCGCCGCCACGTACGGCAGGGGGAGTGAACTGCCCTCGCGGCGCTCGGAGTTGGTCGCGGCGGCCGTGGCCGTGTCGGGGCCCAGCTTGCGTTGGCGCTGGTCGATGTCGAGGGCGAGCTGACCCTTGATCGTCCAGTACGGCAGCGCGAGGCGGCCGCCGGTCAGTGCCGGGGTCGCGGCCGGGGTGTTGGTGCTGTCGGCGCTGGTCACGCGCACCATCCGGTCCACGCCCAGCAGTTGGACGTACGCCCACACGTCGTGCACGCCGCGCTCCAGCGGCTGGCCACCCGCCAACCGCTCGGGGTCCAGGGACAGTTGACCGGTGGCGATCACCTGCGAACGGCCGTCCCCGAGGGGCTTCAGCCGTACCTCCAGGTCGCCCTCGGGGTACCACCAGTCCTCGCGGTCCCGGTCCTTCACCACCAGCTCCGCGTACGCGAGCCGGAAGGGATCGGGGACCTCCCAGCCGTCCTCGGTGCCCGGCACACCGTCGAGCAACTCCGGGTCCAGGTACTGCTTTCCGTCCCGCTCGACGAGGACCAGGGGCTCGCCGTCGCCGCGCAGGAGGTCCAGCGTGACGTCGGCGACCAGTCGGCCGTCCGCCCAGCGCAGGTCGCTCACCTGGCTGCGGGGCTTGACCTCGCGGATGCGTTCGGCGAGGGTCACGGCGCCGTCGAAGTCACCGGCCTCCAGCAACTCCGCCCGCAGCCGGGACACCGCGGGCAGACCCTCTCGTACGGCCGCCGGGAACTCCTCCAGGGCCACCTCCCGTGCCGCCTCGAAACGCTGCCGCTGTTCCGCCGGGTCCTCGCGGAGGATCTCGGGTTCGCGGGTCCGGGAAAGGATCTCCACGTGGTAGAGGCGGTGGAGGAGCCGGTTCTGGAGTGCGTCGATGTCGTCGGACGCGGGCGTACCGTCCTTGATCTGGCGGACGATCGTACGGGTGTTGGGCCAGAAACCGTGGCGCGGATTGAAACGGTGCTGGGTGTTGTTGCCGCCGTCGTCCCGCTTCATCCAGTAATAGACGGGATAGTCGGCGAGAATCGAAATGCGCTCGGCCTTGAGATAAGCGGCGCTGACGAAGGCGAGATCCTCCAGAATCCAGGGCCCTTCGGGGAATCGCAGCCCGTGTTCCTCGACGAACGCGCGCCGGAACATCTTGTGCGGCGACATGCTCTGCGTCAGCTCGTCGTTCTCGATCGTGCAGGCGTCCACCGTGTGCCGGAACAGCCGCCGGGGCCGCACCATCGTGCTGGACATCTTGCCGAGGACCACGTCCGCGTTGTTGCGCTTCGCGTGCTCGTACAGCCGCTCCAGGGCCTCGGGCCCGAGCGTGTCGTCGTGGTCGACGAACTGGATGTACTCGCCCTTGGCGTGCTTCATGCCGAGGTTGCGGGGAGCGCCGGGCCAGCCGGAGTTGGGCTGGGTGTGCACCTGGACGTTCGGGGCGCCGGCGGCGATCTTCTCCAGGCGGCTGAGGGTGTCGTCGGTCGAACCGTCGTCGACGTAGATGACCTCGTACTCGTCGGCCGGCAGGCTCTGCCCCAGCAGCGACGGCGCGCACTCGTCGACGTACTTCCCGGTGTTGTAGACGGGAACGATCACGCTGACTTTGACTCTCGGCATTCCACGGACCCTACCGTCCGATGAAGGCCTGGTGAACTGTCGGCTTACTGGCTTGCCGTGAGATGTGAGGGGTGTGGCTTTTCGCCCCGGAGGTGAAGATGGTCACACCCTGTGTGATTGCTGTGTACAGCCAGTTTCTGAAATGTCCTTGACGGTCTTTATTTAACTCGTATTTAGTCTCCTCTTACGTCATTCACAGGGTGGCCTTACCTGGTCTTACCCGGAAGGCTAACGAGGGGTGGGGTGTGCGTACTCGCACGCATCTGGCCGGGGGGCTGGCCGGTCTGGCCGGTCTGTGCCTGGCCGCTATGGGGGTCGTGACACTGGCATCGCCACCGGCGGTGGCTGCCACGTGCACGGCGGGGACATCGAACGACTTCAACGGCGACGGCGTGACCGACACGGTGCTCGCGGACCCGGACGCCACGGTGAACGGAGCCCAGAAGGCCGGGCTCGTGCGCGTGGTCCTCGGGGGCGGCAAGGGGGTGTCCGAGATATCCCAGGCCACCACCGGAATGCCCGCGACACCGGAGGCGGGTGACGGCTTCGGATCCGCCTACGACACGTACGACGCCGACGGCGACGGCTGCACCGACCTGGTGGTGGGCACGCCGTTCGAGGACGTCGTGAAGGGCGGCGTCAATCTCGTCGACGCCGGGGCGGTCTACGTCGTCCACGGCTCCGCCACCGGTATCGGCGCGGGCTCCGTGATCGACGGATACAGCCAGGCCGCCTTCAACGCGAACAGCACCACAGAGGCGTACGACTGGTTCGGTTTCGCCATCAAGGCGGGCGCGAACGCGAGCGGCACGCCGTATCTGGTCGTCGGGGTCCCCGGTGAGAACGTCCCGGTGGGCAGCACCACCTACGGGGACGCGGGCTCCATCGAGTACCGCCAGGGCACCACCACGATCGGCGTGACCGAGAAGGATCCGGGGGTGCCCGGCGAGGTCGAGACGAACGACAAGTTCGGCTACTCGCTGGCCGGGACCAACCGCTACTTCGCGGTCGGCAGCCCCGGGGAGGCCATCGGCACCGAGGAGTTCGCCGGCGGGGTGGCGGTCTTCAGCCACACTCTCTCTGGTGGCATGCCCACGCCACTTCTGGGCCTGGACCAGAACAGCGCCGGGATCGCCGGCGCGGCCGAGGCGGGCGACGGCTTCGGCAGTTCGGTCTCCATGACCGGTTACCGGCCGAGTGACCAGACGTACAACTCCGACGTGCTGCTCGCCATCGGGATGCCCGGCGAGGACGTCGGGACGCTGGCGGACGCGGGCGGGATGCTGGTCGTACGCGTCCAGCCGTCCGGCGCCTACACCCAGGTCGCGGCGGCGGACGGCAACGCGACGGACGCCGAGGGCGACGCGGCCGCCGGCGACTTCATGGGCCAGCGGGTGGCGATCGCCAACACCGACACCACCGTCGTGACCGTCTCGGCCAACGTCCGCCTCGCCGTCGGCGAGCCCGGCAAGGACACGGCCACGGTCAAGGACGCGGGCGCCGTCCACATCTTCCGGCCGCTCGACACGGCCATCGGCGCGGCCGACAAGGAACTCACCCGCGGCTCGGGGCTGCCCGGCACCGCGACGGCCCGGGACTACACGGGCATCGCACTCGGAGCGGGCAACACCAACCTCTATGTGGGCGTGCCCTTCAGCAAGGCCTCGGACACGTCGAAGGGTGTCCTCTACGTCACGCGCTGGACGGACGTCGACGGCACCACGAGCGTCGGCACCACCACCTACCAGCCCGGCGCGGGCGGTCTGCCCGACGCGGGCGCGGCACTCGGAGCGATCCGATGAGCGGCGGACGGAAGAGAAGAGAGCAGAGCGCCATGAGCACGCGTACGAGACCCGGCCGCCGCCCCCTGATCGTCGCCGCCACCATCGCGGCCCTGCTGACCGCGGGCCTGAACGCCCTCCCCGCCCCCGCCGCCGAGCACCCGGCAGCGGACGGCACGAGCGGCACCGACGCGAGCACCACCACGTCCCTCTCGGCGAACGCCGCCCAGGCCAAGGCCAAGAAGTCCGGCAAGGCCGTCGAGATCCAGAGCCTGCGCGACGAGCGCAGCACCACCGTCGCCAACCCCGACGGCACCTTCACGACCACCGAGTACGTCCAGCCGGTCCGCACCCGCGTCGACGGCAAGTGGACGGACATCGACACGACACTGGTCAAGCAGAAGAACGGGACCTACGCCCCGAAGGCCGCGCTGTCCGCGATGGCCTTCTCCGGGGGCGGTGACACGACCTTCGCCGAGATCGAGAAGGACGGGCGTTCGCTCTCCCTCGACTGGCCCGGGAAACTGCCCGCGCCGACGATCGACGGTTCGACCGCGACGTACAAGAACGTCCTGGACGGAGTCGACCTCAAGGTCACCGCGAGCGCCGAGGGTTTCTCGCACGTGCTCGTGGTGAAGGATGCCGAGGCGGCGGCCGGTTCTGAGCTTCGGAAGCTCCAACTCCCCGTCGATACAACGTCGTTGGACCTGGCGGAGACCGAGGGTGGCGGCCTGGAAGCGACCGACACCGGGGCCGGGGGCGCCGTGTTCGAGGCACCCCAGCCGTTGATGTGGGACTCCAGTGACACGGTCACTCCGTCTCCTTCCGCATCTCCGTCGGCCACCGGAACCGGCGCCGACACGGAAGCGGTCACGCCGCCCGAGGGCGCCCAGGTCGCCGACGTCGCCGTGGATGTCACGTCCGACACGATGACGCTCACCCCCGACGCCGCTCTGCTCGCCGACGAGGACACCGTCTACCCGGTCTACATCGACCCGGTGATCAAGACCGCCAACCGCAGCAGCTGGACCATGGTGTCCTCGGACTCCCCGAGCGACTCGTTCTGGAAGTTCGACGACGACGAGGGCGTAGGCCTGTGCCCGTCCAACGTCTCGGCGCGCTGCTCCAGTTCCTCCGACGTGAAGCGGCAGTTCTTCGCGATCCCGACCGGCAGCTTCGCGGACAAGGACATCATCAGCGCGGAGTTCGCGGTGACGCAGGTCTTCACCTACAGCTCCTCGGCCCGCGATGTGCAGCTGGCCCGCGTCAACAGCACGGGCGCCAGCGCGATCAACTCGTCGACGGACTGGGCGAACCAGCCCTCCTCGAAGGCGGTGGTGGACACCCAGTCGACCACGCAGACGGCCGGCTCCTGCACCTCGACCAACCAGAACGTCCGCTTCGACGCGACGAGCACCGTGCAGACCGCGGCCGACAAGGGCTGGGACACCACCACGTTCCGCCTCAAGGCCGGAGTCGAGTCCGACACCTCGTACTGGCGCCGCTTCTGCGGCAACGCGCACCTCGAAGTCACGTACAACCGGCCGCCGTTGGAGCCGGTCCAGGACGACCTGCAGATGAAGCCGGGCGGTTCGTGCGAGTACGGCAGTGCCACCGAGCACTACGTGACCCAGGCCCCGCGGGTCACCGCGGTGATCCGGGACTACGACCACGGCGACACCGGCTCCAACTCCGAGACCCTGCAGGCCCAGTTCAAGGTCACCTGGACGGACAGCTCCGGCAACGCGGTCACGCACTACGCGATGACCGCCAAGAAGACCACGGTGGACTCCAGTTGGAGTGAACAGACGGGCGTCGCCACGTTCTTCTACACCGTCGGCAGCGATGTCTCGGGCGACGGCGAGGCGGGCTTCACCATTCCGGCGAACACCACCATCGCCTGGGCGGTGCGCGGTTACGACCAGCAGTCGTACGGCGCCTGGTCCACCGACGGGGACCAGACCCGCTGCGAGTTCATCTACGACACCAGCAAGCCCGCCTCGGCCGCGATCAGCTCGGCCGCGTACCCGGACGACGAGGCCTGGCACGCGGGCGTCGGCGACTACGGGAACTTCACCATGGACTCGCCGTCGACCGACGTGACGGCGTACTCGTACTACTTCACCGGACCGAAGGCCGACAACACGAAGAAGACGATCGCCGCCGAGTCCACCGGCGGTCCGGCGACCGTCCGCTGGATGCCGCCGAGCGAGGGCACCTACGCCCTGCACGTGACCGCGATCGACGGCGCGGGCAACGCGCAGAAGACGCCAACTGTCCATATCTTCCTGGTCAGTGACGGCCGCGCCCCCGTGGCCGGCTGGACCCTCGGCGACGCCAAGGGGTCGACGAAGGCGGCGGGCAGCAGCGACACCCCGGACGCGAGTGCCGGTTCCGGAGTGACCTTCGGCGCGGCGGGCCCGCTCGGCTCCACCGACACCGCCGCCTCCTTCGACGGCACCGAGAACGCCTACCTGGACGCGGGCACGGCCGGAGTCGACACCGGCAAGACCTTCTCCGTGAGCGCCTGGGTCATGCTGCCCACGCTGCCCACCTCGAACGTCACCGTCGTCAGCCAGGACGGCACCGCCGAGCCCGGTTTCGAACTCGGCTACGACGTCGACACCGCGTCCTGGACCTTCCGCATCCCGGTCAGCGACATGGAGTCGCTCGGCACCTGGAAGGTCTCGGGCGCCGCGGCTGTCGCCGGGAGCTGGACCCATCTCATCGGGGTGTACGACGCCGAACTCGGCAAGATGATGCTGTACGTCAACGGCGTCCTCGTCGCCGACGACGTGCAGGCCCGCCACACCACGTGGAGTGCGACCGGCGGTGTGCAGATCGGCCGCAAGCTCGCCCTCGACGGCTACACCAACCAGCTCAAGGGCAGCGTCGCCGACGTCAAGCTGCACGACCGGGTCATCCCGCCCACCGAGGGCCAGGAGCTCGGCGGCATCCAGCCGCACCAACTCGCCTACTGGCAGCTCGATTCCGCTTCGGGTGGAGTCTCGCCGGAGACGGGCGGCGGTACCGGACTGACGCTGGGCGGCGGTGCCTCCGTCTATCTGCCCGACGACTCCTGCGACCCGGAGGCCGACCCCGACTGCCTGCCGCCGGCCGAACCCCTGTGGGGCGACGGGCACTTGGCCCTCAACGGCACCTCCGCCTACGCCACCCGCGCGGCGACCGGACCGTTCACCGCGCAGGACAGCTTCACCGTGACCGCCCGCGCCCGGCTCGCCTCGGCCAGCCCGACGGCGGACGAGACGGTGCTGTCGCTGACCGGTGTCAACGGCAGTGCGATCAAGGTCAAGTACGTTGCCGCCAGCGCCCGTTGGCAGCTCGTGGTGACCTCCGCCGACTCGGCGACCCCGGTGACCACGTCGCTGCTCGACAACGTCGACCCGCCGAGTTCGGAGGGCGACGGCGACCACCTCTCGCTGGTCTACAACGCGGTCTTCGGTGACGTGCTCCTGTATGTCAACGGCACCGCCGTGGCCGACGCCTCCTGGGACAACACCTGGGACTTCAGCACGACGAGCCTCCAGGTCGGCCGGACGCTGACCGGGACGACGGCGAGCGAGTACTTCTCCGGCGCCGTCGACGAAGTCCGCATGTACCAGGGGCCGTTGGACGCCTCGCTGGTGGCGCTCGTGGCGGTGCTGCCGGGCGGCGACAGCATCGACGAGTCCTCGGCCTGAACCGACGTCGACCTCGGCCCGAACCGACAAAGCCTTTGGCCTGACGGGCCGTTCCCCTTTATCAACTAGGAGAGTTGATGTCCCAGTCTCCCTGGTACCGGTCCACACGACCGGTCTGGCGGAGCGGGCGCAGACGGGCGGCGCTGGTCCTCGGACTGGCGCTGTCCATCGGTCTGCTCCCGCAGTACGTGCCCGAGGCCACGGCCGACACGGGCCTGACCAAGCCGAAGACCCAGACGAACCTCGACGACCCGGTCCGGGGCGAGAACGCCACGGCCAAGACCTTCAAGAAGACCGACCAGGCGAAGAAGGCGGCCGTCAAGAAGGCCGACACCACGCACTGGCCGGCGGCGGGCAGCGCGGACCTCACCCTGTCCGGCAAGGCGGCCAAGGCCAAGGGGCTGCCGGTGACCGCCAAGGCGGCCGGCGGTACGAAGGCGGCCGACTCCGTCCGCGTCCAGGTCCTCGGCCGTAAGGCGACCGAGGCGGCGGGCGTCGACGGCGTCCTGTTCACCGTGGCCCGCAGCGACGGGGACGCGGCGCAGGGCGCGGCCCAAGTCGCCCTGGACTACTCGGACTTCGCGGACGCCTACGGCGGCGGCTACGGCTCGCGCCTCCAGCTCGTCCAGTATCCCGAGTGCGTCCTGACCACGCCCGAGAAGAAGGCGTGCTCGACCCCGACGTATCTGAAGAGCACCAACAACGCGGCGCAGCAGACGCTTTCGGCGACCGTCCAGGCGGCGGGCGACACCTCGGGCCCCTCCAGCCAACTGCTGGAGGCGTCCGCCGACTCCTCCGCCACCGTCCTCGCGGCCACCGCGAGCAGCGGCGGCGAGGGCGGCGACTACAAGGCGACGAGCCTGGCCGCGTCCTCGCAGTGGGGTGTGGACACCTCGTCGGGCGCGTTCACGTGGAGCTATCCGCTGACGACGCCTCCGGTCCCCGGCGGCCTCCAGCCGACCGTCGGACTGAGCTACAACTCCCAGTCCATAGACGGCCAGACGGCGACCACGAACAACCAGGGCTCGTGGATCGGCCAGGGCTTCACCTACGACCCCGGCTACATCGAGCGCAGCTACAAGGCCTGCGCCGACGACGGCCACGACGACACCAACGGCGACCAGTGCTGGGCGTACGACAACGCCACGATCGCCCTCGCCGGCGGCACCTCGGGCCAGCTGATCAAGGACGACACGACCGGCGCGTGGCGGATCAGCTCCGACGACAACTCCAAGGTCGAGCACCTGACCGGCGCCACCAACGGCGACAACAACGGCGAGTACTGGAAGATCACGACCGGCGACGGCACCCAGTACTTCTTCGGCCTCGACCAGCTGCCCGGCTACGCGAGCGGCAACGAGGAGACGGCCTCCACCTGGACGACGCCCGTCTACGGCGACGACTCGGGCGAGCCCTGCTACAACGCGACGTTCGCCGACGCCTACTGCACCCAGGCCTGGCGCTGGAACCTCGACTACGTCGTGGACCCGCACGGTGACGTCATGTCGTACTACTACGGCACCGAGACGAACTACTACACGCAGGGCCTGAAGACCACCGAGAACGGCAAGGCGTACATCCGCGGCGGCTACCTCAAGCGCATCGACTACGGCCAGCGCGCGGGCAAGGTGTACTCCACCAAGCCGGCCGCGCAGGTCGTCTTCACCACGGCCGAGCGCTGCATCGGCTCCCTGACGGACTGCTCCGCAGCCGCGCTCACGGACTCCACGGCCGCCGACTGGCCGGACGTCCCCTGGGACCAGAACTGCAAGGTCGACACCAAGTGCCCCGGCCAGAACTCCCCGACGTTCTGGACCCGCAAGGAACTGACGAAGGTCACCACACAGATCCGTACCGGTGACGCGACCTACACCCCGGTCGACGAGTGGAGCCTCACCCACGTCTTCACCGACAACGGCGACGGCTCCAAGTCCCTCTGGCTCAGCAAGATCGACCACACGGGCAAGGTCGGCACCGATGTGTCCGTGCCCTCCGTGGAGCTGTACGGCACCCAGCTCGCCAACCGCGTGGACACGACCGGCGACAACCTTCAGCCGTTCTACCGCTTCCGCCTCTCCGGCGTGGTCAACGAGACGGGCGGCGCGCTCAGCGTCAACTACGCCGACACCCAGTGCACGACGAGCACCGTCCCGGCCGAGGACTCCTCCACCAAGCGCTGCTTCCCGGTGAAGTGGGTTCCGCCGGGCGCGACGGACACGATCGTCGACTGGTTCCACAAGTACGTGGTCGCCTCGGTCGTCCAGACCGACCTCACCGGCGACACCGCCGACCAGGTCACCTCGTACACCTACGGCGGTGACGCGGGCTGGCGCAAGAACCCGGCCGACGGCATCACCAAGGACGAGGACCGCACCTGGAGCGACTGGCGCGGCTACGGCAAGGTCACCGTCGTCACTTCCGACGGCACCAACTCCGCCGCCAACACCAAGACCGAGCACGTCTTCTTCCGCGGCCTCGACGGCGACGTCGACAAGGACGGCGACGCCCGCTCGGCGAGCGTCACCGACTCCAACGGCGTTTCCTACGAGGACACCGACTGGAAGTCCGGCCAGGAGCTGGAGACGATCACGTACAACGGCTCCGCGGTCACCGAGAAGTCGGTGACGGTGCCGTGGACGAGCGTGACCGGGACCCAGACGGAGAGCTGGGGCGCGCGCAAGTCACGCTATATGTCGACGGGTTCGACGGACACGTACACGGCTCTCGCGGTGGGCGGCTGGCGGCACACCAAGTCGACGACGACGTACGACAGCACGACCGGCCGGGCGACCCAGGTCGACGACGACGGCGAGGTCGGCGTCGCCGACAACCAGTGCACCCGCACCGAGTACGCCGACAGCGCGAGCCTGCACCTCTACGCGTACGTCTCGCGGGTGGAGAAGGTCGGCGTCGACTGCTCCTCCACCCCCGACCGCACCAAGGACGTCATCTCCGACGACCTGACGTACTACGACGGTTCGACGACGCTGGGCGCCGCCCCGACCAAGGGCGACGCGACCACGACGAAGCGGCTCTCGGCGTACAGCGGCACGACGGCGACGTACCAGACGACCGCCGTGACGACGTACGACGACTACGGCCGCCCGCTGGTCGCGAAGGACGCGACCACCGCGTCCTCGTCGACGCAGTACACGTCCTCCACCGCCTACACGGACACCTACGGCCTGGCCACCAAGTCGACGGTCACCAACATCGACGGCTGGACCACCTCGACCGAGTACGCGCCGCAGTGGGGCCTGGCGAGTGCCAAGGTCGACATGAACGGCAAGCGCACGGACCTCGCCTACGACGGTCTCGGCCGCCTGGTGTCGGTCTGGCTCCCGGACCGCCCCAAGGCGTCGAGCTTCACCGCCTCCCTCAAGTACGAGTACCTGGTGCGCGGGAGCGACGGCCCAACTGCCGTCCACACGCAGAAGATCCAGGCCGACGGTGCGACGTACGGCAGCGAATGGTCTTTGTACGACGGCTATCTGAGGCCACGTCAGGAACAGACGCAGGGCGCGGGCGGCGGACGTATGGTCGCCGACACGCTCTACGACGGCTCCGGCCGCGTGGTGAAGGTCAACGACACCTACTACGCCTCGGGCGCCCCGTCGGCCACCCTCTTCGACCCGGTCAACGCCGACCTGGACGCGACGACGGTCACGGAGTACGACGGAGCGGGCCGCGCCACGGCGTCGGTCTTCAAGGTCCAGGGCACGGAGAAGTACCGCACGACGTACGCGTACGGCGGCGACCGGGTCACCACGACCCCGCCGGCCGGCGGCACGAAGACGACGGTGGTCACGAACGCCCGGGACCTGTCCACGGCCCAGATCGCGTACCCGACGGACGGCCCTGCGGTCACCACGTCGTACGGCTACAACCCGGCCGGTCAGCTGACGAAGGTCACGGACGACCAGGGCAACAACTGGTCCTACACATACGACCAGTTGGGCCGCCAGAAGACGGCGGTCGACCCCGACACGGGTTCGTCGTCCTTCACGTACGACGACCTGGACCGGCAGACGTCGGCCACGGTCAACGGCGACAAGACGTCGACGCTCTACGACGAGCTGGGCCGCGCGGTCTCGACCTGGCAGGGCGAGGCGACGACCGGCACCAGGCTCTCGGTGACCAAGTACGACACGGTCGCCAAGGGCGAGTTGTACGGCGTCTACACGTACAAGGACGGCGCGGTCTACTCGTCGGTGACCTATCCGGTCCTCGACGAGACCAACGACTTCAAGCCGACCTCGACGAAGTACTACCTGTCGAAGACGGCCGAGCCGCAGCTCGGCGGCACCTACGAGTACACGACCCAGTACAACCGCGACGGTTCGGTCCAGGGCGAGGGCCTGCCCGCGGCGGCCGACCTGTCCGGTGAGTCGCTGGGGTACGTCTACGACGACCTCCAGCGTCCGGTGGGTCTCAACTCATCGCTGGGAGGCCTGAGTTACGTAACGGACGCGTCGTACTCGCCGACGTCGAACCTGGAGCAACTGGAGCTGTACACCGGTGAGTCCACGGCGAAGAAGACGTGGATCACCAACACCTTCGAGCAGGGCACGGACCGCCTGACCAACTCGCGGGTGGACGTGGAGGGAGCGTCGAGCGTCGCGTACGACGCCGACTACACGTACGACGCCTCCGGCAACGTCCTCTCGATCGCGGACACCCCGACCGGGGGCACGAGCGACGTGCAGTGCTTCACGTACGACGGCCTCCAGCGGCTGTCCGACACGTGGACGTCGTCGGTGACGCCCAACGGCGCGAAGGGCACGGGCAGTTCGGAGTCAGCCTGCGCCTCGGGCGCGTCCTCCTCGACGGTCGGCGGCGTCTCGCCGTTCTGGACGGAGTACGGCTACGACACGCTCGGCAACCGCAAGAGCGAGACCCGGCACGGTCTGAACGGCGCGGCGACGTCGACCCGTTCGTACGTCTACGGCGACGGCTCCGGCCCCAACGGCACGGACTCGGGCCCGCACACGGTGTCGTCGGTGACGACCAAGACGGACGCCACGGCCACGACCCCGCAGGTCACCTCCCAGGACTCGTACACGTACGACGCGTCGGGCAACACGGCGACGCGGGTCCTGTCCGGTGACACCCAGTCCCTGACCTGGGACAAGCAGGGCGAGTTGACCACGGTCACGAACGCCGACGGGACGGTGACGTCGTACAAGTACGACGCGTCCGGTGAACGGCTTCTCCAGGACGCGCCGACGGAGAAGACGTTCTACCTGCCCGGCATGGAACTCCACTACGACAAGTCCACGGCGAAGGTCACGGCCACCCGGTACTACAGCTTCGGCGGCGCGACGGTCGCGATGCGGGAGGCGGACGGCGTCCACTTCCTCGCCTCGGACCACCAGGGCACGGCGGAACTGGCGGTCGACGCGAAGACGGGCACGACGACGCGGCGGCGCACGGACCCGTTCGGCAACGCGCGGGACTCGTCGTCGTCCTCCTCGACGGGTTGGGTGAACGACAAGGGCTTCGTGGGCGGCACGATCCAGGCGTCCACGGGTCTGACGACGCTGGGTGCGCGGGAGTACGACGCCGACACGGGCCGGTTCATCTCGGCGGACCCGATCGTCGACTACACGGACCAGCAGCAGATCAACGGGTACGCGTACGCCAACAACAGTCCGGTCTCCAAGAGCGACCCCACGGGTCTGGAGAGCTGCTTCCCGGACTTCACCTGCACCGCGAAGACCATCAAGACCATCAACGAGACCGGCACGGCCTCGACTTGGGACGACTCCGGCAGCGGAAACGGGGGCACGAACAACAACGCCACCTCCTCCTCACCGGCCAAGGCGAAGGCGGACGAGGCCCGTAAGAAGGAGGACGCCGCCAAGGCGAAGGCGATCGCGATCGCCAAGGAACTCGGCAAGATCATCGCCGACGAACTGGGGATCACGGACGCGCTGGACTGCTTCACGACGGGCAGCCTCGGCTCCTGCGGCGCGACCGCGGCGAACGTCGTCACGTCGCTCATCGGCGGCGGCCCGATCGGCAAGCTGGTCTCGAAGTACTTCTGGCGGGTCGACAAGGCGTATGCGCTGGGGAAGCGGATCGTCGGGCTGGGCAAGAAGCTGTGGGACGGGTTCAAGGACTGGAAGAAGAGCAAGAAGGCGGCGGAAGCGGCCGAGGACGCCGTCAAGGCCTGCAAGGTCCCCAACAGCTTCACCCCCGGCACCAGTGTGCTGATGGCCGATGGTTCGACGAAGAAGATCGAAGACGTCGACATCGGCGACAAGGTCCTCGCCACCGATCCGGAGACGGGTGAGGCCAAGGCCGAGAGTGTCACGGCTCAGATCCAGGGCACGGGACTCAAGCACCTCGTCAAGGTCACCGTCGACATCGACGGCGAGAAGGGTTCCAGAACGGCGTCGGTCACCGCGACCGACGGACATCCCTTCTGGGTAGCGGAACTCGGTCAGTGGATCAAGGCCACCGATCTCACGTCCGGATCCTGGCTGCGCACCAGTGCGGGAACGCATGTCCAGATCACCGCAGTGGAGCGGTGGACGGTACTGACCGCTACGGTGTACAACCTCACCGTCCGTGACCTGCACACGTACTATGTGCTAGCGGGGGATGTATCACTCCTCGTCCACAATGCGGGTAGAAAGCCCGGACAACGGCCGAATTATGACGCTGAAGGGCCGCACACCACGTTTCAGCTCGATGGAACGACGGGTCGAGTGAAAAAGTATGCAGAATGGGCGCCGCAATCGAATCCTCGCAATCCTGCTCCATTCGAACTGGTGAAACGGTTCGACTTGCAAGGACCCCCTCATACGAATGCGGACGGCACAAAGATCGAAACGCCGCACATTAATTCGCCGAATGGTGGCGATGCGCGTGCCCTCGAAGATTGGGAGAAGCCGCTTGGGTGTCCGTGAGGAGGATAGAGGAATGAAATTCATCCAGTCGTGGTACGCGTCCAATTGTGATGGGGAATGGGAGCACGAGTTCGGCATCAGGCTAACAACGACGGACAATCCCGGATGGCATGTCGAGATTGATGTCTGCGAAACGAACCTGGAGGGTGTCCTTGTTGAGCGTTTCAGGCGCGACCTTGCGGGAGGAGGGTGGATGATTGCTTGGAGTGATGGAAACGTACTTCAGGCTGCGTGCAGTCCGCTCTCACTCAGTGATGTCGACGGATTCTTCAGAAAGGTGACTGAGGAGTCTGGGGCTACTCCTGGGGGGCTCCCTAGCTGAAGTCGCAATGCTCTGGAGCCCGCCGTATTCGGCGGGCTCCAGAGGCAACGGTGACGTCAATGGCGATAGCCTGACAAAGGGTAGTTGAAGTGGGGGAGGGGAGCAGCTCGGCGTTCACCGCCAGCGTCGCGACGGTGACCTTCACGCAGGCCGGGGCGGAGTCCGCCGTCGCCGCCACGTACGGCAGCGGGAATGAACTCCCCTTGCCGCACTCGGAGTTCGTCGCGGCGGCTCCGACAGTGTCGGGGCCGAGGCTGCGTCGACACTGGTCCACGTCGAGGGCGAGCTGACCCCCACCGTCCAGTACGGCAGCGCGAGCCGCCCACCGGTCAGTGCCGGGCCAGCGATGGGGCCGTCACTCGTCACCCGCACCAGCCGGTCCACGCCCAGCAGTCGGACGTATGCCCACACGTCGTGAATCCCGCGCTCCAGCGGACGCCGGCCCGCCGCTCGGGGGCGAGCGACAGCCGCCCGACGGCGACCAGCTGCGAACGGCCGTCGCCGAGCGGGCGCAGGCGTATTTCCAGGTCGCCCTCCGGGTACCACCAGTCCTCGCGGTCCTGGTCCTTGACCACCAGCTCCGCGTGCGCCAGCCGGAACGGGTCGCGGACTTGCCCGCTCTCCTCGGCGCCCGGCACTCCGTCGAGCAACTCCGGGTTCAGGTACAGCGTTTCGTCCCGCTCGACGAGGACCAGTGGCTCGCCGTCCCCGCGCAGAAGGTTCAGCGTGACGTCGGCGACCAGACGGCCGTCCTCCTCGCGCGGTCCGCCGATCTCGTTGCGGGCCTTCACCTCGCTGGCGCGCTCTGCGAGGGCCACAGCGCCTTCGGCGTCTAGTGCAGCCGCTCAAGGGCCTCCGGCACGAACGTGTCGTCGTGGCCGACGAAGTGGATGTACTCGCCCGGGGCGTGCTACGTGCCGAGGTTGTGCGGGGTGCCCGGCCGGCCCGAGTTCGGCTGGGTATGCACCTGGACGTTGGGAGCTCCGGCGGTGGTCTTCTCCAGCTGGCTCAGCGTGTCGCCGTCGAGCGTCCAGAGCTACTGGGGTCACACCGGCGCAATCGACGCCGGCTCCGGCACCTGGGCCGCGTTCAAGAACTTCGCCAACGCCGTCTGACGGTGACAACGCCTGAAACAACGGCCGTTCATGAGTGCGACCCGTCCTCGCTAGGGAGGGGACGGGGCACACTCATGAACACCGCCAAGAACCTTCAGAGCTTCTCCGGCGTCCTGATCCCCAGCAGCGCCATCCCCCGCTGCAACGTCCGCGCCGTCAAGTCCACCAGGAACAGGCGGTTCTCGACGACCTCCGGGGCGTTGTCGGGCGACAGCACGTGGCACTGGTCGTAGAACGTCGTGAGCGTGGACGCCAGTTGGTACAGGTACGCCGTCAGCTTGTGCGGGGCGTACTCCTTGGCCGCCTCCGCCACCACCTCGCTGAACTGGTCCAGGTGCAGGCCCAACGCCCGCTCCGCCGGGGCCAGTTCGAGCTCCGGGTGAGCTGAGGGCCGGGCCCCGCCCGCCTTGCGGAGGATCGACTGGATACGGGCGTACGCGTACTGGAGGTACACCGACGTGTCACCGCTCAGCGACACCATCTGGTCCAGGTCGAACTTGTAGTCCCGTACGGCGGACGTCGACAGGTCGGCGTACTTCACCGCGCCGATGCCGACGTCACGGCCGTTCTCGACGATCTCCTGCTCGGTCAGGCCCACCTTCTCGGCCTTGTCCCGGACGACCGCGGTGGCGCGCTGGACCGCCTCGTCGAGGAGGTCCTCCAGCTTCACCGACACACCCTCACGCGTCTTGAACGGCTTGCCGTCCTTGCCGAGGATCGTGCCGAACGCCAACTGGTACGCCGTCACGTCGTCGTTGAGCCAGCCGGCCCGCTTCGCGGTCTCGAAGACCATCTTGAAGTGCAGGGACTGGCGCACGTCGACGACGTAGAGGAGGTTCGTCGCCTTCAGGTTGAAGACCCGGTCCCTGATCGCGGACAGGTCCGTCGCCGCGTAGCCGTAGCCGCCGTCGGACTTGCGGACGATCAGCGGGGTCGGGTTGCCGTCCGGGCCCTTGATCTCGTCGAAGAACACGCACAGCGCGCCGTTCGAGATCGTCGCGACCCCGGACTCCTCCAGGAGGCGGCACGTCTCGTCCAGCATGTCGTTGTACCCCGACTCGCCGACGATGTCCGCGTCCCGGATCTCCATGTCCAGCTTCTCGAAGACGGAGAAGAAGTAGATCTTCGACTCGTCCACGAACTTCTGCCACGCGGCACGGGTGTTCGGCTCGCCCGCCTGGAGGTCGACCACCCGGCGCCGGGCCCGCGTCTTGAACTCCTCGTCGGAGTCGAAGAGTTTGCGTGCCGCCTTGTAGAGCCGGTCGAGGTTCGACATCGCCTCCTCACCGGTGATCTCCGCGTCGCCGTGGTCCAACTCGCCCGGGTGCTCGTCCAGATACTGGATCAGCATGCCGAACTGCGTTCCCCAGTCGCCGATGTGGTGCCGCCGGACCACCGACTCGCCGGTGAACTCCAGGAGTTGGACGAGGGCGTCGCCGATCACCGCGGAACGGAGGTGACCGACGTGCATCTCCTTCGCCACGTTCGGCTGGGCGTAGTCGATGACCGTCGTGCCGGGGTGGGCGGCGAGGGGTACACCGAGGCGGTTCGTGTCGTCGGCGTAGCGCTCCGCGAGGTTCCGGGTGATCGCCTGGTCGGTGATCGTCACGTTCAGGAAGCCGGGGCCGGAGACCTCGATGTCCTTGATCACGTCACCGGTGACGACGTTCGCCACGACCTGGGTCGCCAGCTCCCTGGGGTTGGCCTTGGTCTTCTTGGCGAGGGCGAGGATGCCGTTCGCCTGGAAGTCGGCACGGTCACTCCGTCGCAGCAGGGGGTCCGCGTCGGCCTCCGGCAGGGTTGCCGTGAGGGCGGTCGCGAGGTGCTGGTGGACTTGGTCGGTGAGTGACGTGACCGAGGTCATGGGGTGGTAGCCGTTCTCCTCGTGGGTTTGGTAGACACGGTCAGTATCCCACGGGGGGTGAAGCGGTTTTTTTGGCCGCGGGCCGGTGGGGGCTGGTCGCGCCCCGCGGCGGAGCCGCATATCGATACAGCCCCGCGCCCCTTGAAGGCGGCTGCGCCGCCATCCAAGGCTCGCGCCTCGCCTCAGCCCCAGCACTCCTTCACCCCGCGAACCCTGATGCCGTTAGGGGCGCGGGGCTGTATCGATTTGCGGCTCCGCCGCGCGGGCGCGACCAGCCCCCACCGGGCCCGCACCCCGCACACAACCGAAGCCACCCACCCCCAACCCGGCCCCACCCACAGTCACGGGCTTGGAAAAGGCGTTTTCGTGGAAGTGAGGTCGCCTGGGACAATGAAACGGTCAGTCGTGCGACCGTACCGGCTGCCCCGTGCCAGAAAGAAGGACGTGCCGATCGTGGCTCAGAGCACCGAGACCACCGACTGGGTCTCCCGTTTCGCGGATGAGGTCATCGAGGAGTCGGAGCGTCGGGCCCCCGGCAAACCTGTCGTCGTCGCGTCCGGACTGTCCCCGTCCGGCCCCATCCACCTCGGCAACCTGCGCGAGGTCATGACCCCGCACCTCGTCGCCGACGAGATCCGCCGCCGGGGCCACGAGGTCCGGCACCTCATCTCCTGGGACGACTACGACCGCTACCGCAAGGTGCCCAACGGGGTGGAGGGGACGGACGCCAGCTGGGCCGAGCACATCGGCAAGCCGCTGACCTCCGTACCGGCCCCGAAGGGCTCCGCCCACCCGAACTGGGCCGAGCACTTCAAGGCCGCGATGGTCGCCTCCCTCGCCGAGCTGGGTGTGGAGTTCGACGGGATCAGCCAGACCGCGCAGTACACCTCCGGCGTGTACCGCGAGCAGATCCTGCACGCCATGAAGCACCGCGGCGACATCGACGCGATCCTGGAGCAGTACCGCACCAAGAAGGCCCCGCCGAAGAAGCAGCAGCAGAAGGCCGTAGACGCCGCCGAGCTGGAGGCCGAGGCCGGGTCCGGTGCGGCCGAGGAGGATGACGGCAGCTCCGGTTCCGCCGGGTACTTCCCGTACAAGCCCTTCTGCGGCAGCTGCGGCAAGGACCTCACCACCGTCACGGCGTACGACGACGACAGCACCGAGCTGACGTACGTCTGCACCGAGGACGGCTTCACCGAGACCGTCCTGCTCAGCGAGTTCAACCGCGGCAAGCTGGTCTGGAAGGTCGACTGGCCGATGCGCTGGGCGTATGAGGGCGTCATCTTCGAGCCGAGCGGTGTCGACCACTCGTCCCCGGGGTCCTCGTTCCAGGTCGGTGGGCAGATCGTCGGGATCTTCGGCGGCGAGCGGCCCATCGGGCCCATGTACGCCTTCGTCGGGATCAGCGGCATGGCCAAGATGTCCAGCAGCAAGGGCGGGGTCCCCACCCCGGCCGACGCGCTCCAGATCATGGAACCGCAGCTGCTGCGCTGGCTCTACGCCCGCCGCCGCCCCAACCAGTCCTTCAAGATCGCCTTCGACCAGGAGATCCAGCGGCTCTACGACGAGTGGGACAAGCTGGACGGGAAGGTCGCGGAGGGCGCGGCCCTGCCCGCCGACCTCGCCGCGCACGCCCGTGCCGTGCGCACCGCCGCCGGTGAACTCCCGCGCACACCCCGGCCGTTGCCGTACCGGACCCTCGCGTCCGTCGCCGACATCACCGCCGGGGCCGAGGACCAGACGCTGCGCATCCTCAGCGAACTGGACCCCGCCCACCCCCTGTCCACCCTCGACGAGGTCCGCCCCCGGCTCGACAAGGCCGAGGCCTGGATCAACACGCACGTCCCCGCCGACCAGCGGACCATCGTGCGCGAGGAACCCGACACGGAACTCCTCAAGTCCCTCGACGAGCCCTCCCAGCAGTCCCTACGACTCCTGCGCGACGGTCTCGCCGACCACTGGTCCCTGGACGGCCTGAGCCACCTCGTCTACGGCGTCCCCAAGGTCCAGGCCGGCTTCTCCGCCGACGCGACCGCCAAGGAACTCCCGCCGGAGATCAAGACCGCCCAGCGGACGTTCTTCGCCCTCCTCTACCACCTGCTGGTCGGTCGTGACACCGGGCCGCGTCTGCCCACTCTGTTGCTCGCGGTCGGGCAGGAGCGGGTGCGGAGGCTGCTGGGGGAGTAGGAACACCGGCAACGACGAAGGGCCCTCTTCCGAGGGCCCTTCGGTCGTTTCAGGCGATGTGTTCTTCTTCGAGTTGTGCCGCGTGACGGGTGGTGAAGCGGGTCACCATCCGGTCGGCCTCGCGCGAGGGCAGCCTGATGCTGTACGTCGCCTCGACGTCATCCCTGAACTGGCCCGCGGTGGGATAGCCGCTGCCGCCGTTTATCGACTTCTTGAAGACGAGGTAGAAGTCCTCGTCGGTCGGCTCCGTGCCGCCGCCCGCGCCCAGTTCACGGGTACGGCCCGGGCCCGCCGGGATCGGGAACGTGCCCGTGTCCTCCGGCGAGGGCTCCGGCTCGGGGAGCGGGGGCTCCTCGAACTGCTGCCGGGGGAACCCCTGTTGCTGCGGGAACGGCTGCTGTTGCTGCTCGAACCGCTGCTGCTCCTCCTCGTACTGCTGGAACTGCTCGGCCTGCTGCTGCTCCGCGTACCACTGGCGGTAGGCCGAGTCCGGGTCGTACGTCGGGTCGTAGCCGCCCTGGTACGCCACCGTCTGCGGGTCCCGCGCCTGGAGCCACTGACTCT
Organism: Streptomyces prunicolor; assembly: GCF_045162825.1. Classification (NCBI taxonomy): domain Bacteria; kingdom Bacillati; phylum Actinomycetota; class Actinomycetes; order Kitasatosporales; family Streptomycetaceae; genus Streptomyces; species Streptomyces prunicolor. The sequence continues at coordinate 6,281,110 of NZ_CP108676.1, forward strand.
GCGGCTCGGGGTGGTCCGCCGGCTGCTCGGGCTGCTGGTGCTCCTCGACGGCGGGGAGTTGCTCGCGGACCGGTGCCGGGGTGTTCTGGACGGCCGGTGCTGTCGGCTGCTCCTGCTCGCGAGCCGGCTCCAACTGCGGGGCGGGGGGCAGCAGTACGGGTTCGATGCCCGCTGCGGCCAGGCCCGAGGGGGCCGTCTCCGCGAGGGGGACGCCGTAGCGGGCCAGGCGCAGCGGCATCATCGACTCCACCGGGGCCTTGCGGCGCCAGGCGCGGCCGAAGCGGGAGTGGAGGCGGGCCTGGTAGACGAGGCGGTCCTGCTCCAGCTTGATGACCTGCTCGTAGGAGCGCAGCTCCCACAGCTTCATGCGGCGCCAGAGCAGGAACGTCGGGATGGGGGAGAGCAGCCAGCGGGTGAGCCGGACGCCCTCCATGTGCTTGTCGGCCGTGATGTCGGCGATCCGGCCGATCGCGTGCCGGGCCGCCTCGACGGAGACCACGAACAGGATCGGGATCACCGCGTGCATGCCGACACCCAGCGGGTCCGGCCAGGCCGCGGCGCCGTTGAACGCGATCGTCGCGACCGTCAGCAGCCACGCCGTCTGGCGCAGCAGCGGGAAGGGGATCCTGATCCAGGTCAGGAGCAGGTCGAGGGCGAGCAGGACGCAGATACCCGCGTCGATGCCGATCGGGAAGACGTACGCGAAGTTCCCGAAGCCCTTTTTCAGGGCGAGTTCGCGCACGGCGGCGTACGAACCGGCGAAGCCGATACCGGCGATGACGACCGCACCGGAGACCACCACGCCGATGAGCACCCGGTGCATACGTGTGAGCTGAATGGGCGCGGACACCCGGACTCCCCTCCCCTTACATGTTGTTGCGCGCAACAGGGTGGCACATGTGTGCGGCGTCCTGGGTGCCGGTCTGTCAGGAGCCCGACCCGCGAAGGGGCCGGGCTTCGTCAAAACGCTTCATTGACCTGCGAGTTGACCTGCGAGTTGAGGCCCGAACGTGATGTGGATGTGACGGTCAGCTCTTCTTGGTGGCCGAGGGGGAAGGAGAGGCGCTCGCGCCCTTGGACGCCGACTTGGAGGGGGAGGGCGAGGAAGAGGGGGAGGTGCCGGTGTCGCTTCCGGTGCCGCCGCCCGTGCCGTTGGCCGACGTGACCGCCGCCACCGCCTCCTTCACGGCCTTCTCCGCCGCCTTCGTCAACGTGTCCGCGCTCGGCGCCTTCTCGCCCGCGAGGCCCGCGCCGTTGTAGTCGATCGTGACGACCACGTTCTCGACCCGCGCCACCACCGTCTGCTGCTTGAAGGCGCCTTCCTTCTTCTTCAGGTCGTAGCGCACCGCCGTCGCCTCGTCGCCCGCACCCGCGACCGGCTCCGACTTGGCGTTCTTCGCGCCGGTGACGGACTGCGCCTCCTGCACCTGCTTCGCGTAGTACGCGGCGGCCAGCTTGTCGCCCTCGCCCTGCGTCTGCGAGGAGTCGAACCGCAGCAACGACACGTTCAGCCAGCGGAACTGCGAACCCTTGACCCCGTTGTTGTCCAGGCTCGTCCAGGAGCAACTGCCGCGCGACGCCACGTCGCTCGACGTGCCCTCCTTGCCGGACTTGGCGCCCTTCGGCACCAGGTCGGTCAACGTCTTCTTCGACAGCACCGCACACGGCTCGGGCAGCTTCTGGTACGCCGCCGCCTGCACCGTCGGAGCGGCGGTGGCGTCGGCGGAGGTCGTCGCGCCGAGGCCTGCCGTCTCCTTGCCCGCGCCGTCGCCGGAGCCGGAGTCCGAGGAGCAGCCGGCCGCGATCAGCATCACCGGGACGGCGGCCGCGCAGACAAGGAGGCGGCTCAGACGCTTCGCCCGCTGCTGGTCACTGTGCTCTCGCTGTGCTGGTTGATGCATGGTTCCTTCACTCATGACGCTCGTGGTTCCTGCCGTCGGATCGGGTCCGAGGGGCCACGGTACGCGGTGAGTCAGCTGTGCGGTCTCCGTTCACGGCCTTTGCGTGACCCCGCGAACGGCCCTCCCGGACGCCTCAGCCGTTGAGCGAGTCGGCCAGTTGCGCGGCCAGTTTCCGCGCCCTGTCCTGCATGTTCTGGCTGTCCGGCACGACACCGACGGTCGCCGGCTGCTCCTCGTACTCGATGGTCACAATCACGTTGGACGTGCGAAACACCACAGTCACCGTGCGCTGCTGGGCCGTTGAACCCGAACTGCTCAACGCGTCGTCGAGGAACGCCTCGTCACCGAGATCGGCGAGGGTGCGGGGCTGGAGTCCGGTGGGGGAGGCGGAGACGGAAGCGGAGGCGGAGGTCGAGCCGGAGGCGGACGTGGAGGACGAGGAGGTGGAGGTGGCGGAGGACGAGGGGGTGGCGGAGGCGGAGCTGGAGGGCGTCGCGGAACCCGACGCCGATCCGGCCCCGGACCCGGACGCCGATGCCGAGTCCGACCCCGACGCGGAGTCCGACGCCGTGGCGCTCGCCGTCGGCTCCGGGAGATCCGCCGCCGTCTCCTTCGTCGCGAAGATCGTCTGCGCCTGGTTGTCGTCGCTCACGGCGTTCTCGTAGGACACCACCCGCTCGAAGTCGACCAGCAGGTGGTCGGTCGCGTCCGTGGACTCCACCTTCCACCGGCAGCCCACCTTGCGGTCCGTGTCGTACGTCAGCGTCGCCTCGCCCGCGTACGCCGTCTCGCGCTGCTCCGCGTCCGTGATCTGCTTGATGCCGGGGAGCAGGGAGTCCAGCGTGCCGTGGCCGACCACGCCGCAGGGCTCCGGAAGCGTGCGGTACTTGCCGGGCTGGGCCACCGCCGTCGCCGTACCGGCCTCGCCCGGGTTCGCGTCGTCCGTCGTACCGCTGTCGGCCGAGCCGCTCGTGCAGCCGGCCAGCAGCGCCACGAGGAGCGCGGCGGTGCCGGGTACGTAGGCCTTCCGCTGCACGGTCGGGCTCCTCTCGACGGGGTGTCGGGTGAGTGTCGGACGGTTGCGGGGTGGGGGGTGTCGGCTGTGTTCCGCGCCCCTCGACCCCTTCAACGATCCAGGGTCTGCCAGTGTCCCCGCTGGTTAATCGCTTGCCGCACCGGGGGACCCCCTGGAGACAATGTCTATCGCACGTACAGCTGTTGACGCCGGTCCGCTGTCCCTTTCGTTGACCTTGGCGCCGGTTTTGCGATGTATGGCTTTTGAGCTTTTTTGATTACCCACGGGGGAATGAGGGCGATATGTCGTACGTGGAAATGCCGGGCGCGAAGGTCCCGATCCGCATGTGGGCCGACCCGGCGACGGTTGAGGAGGGCGCGCTCCAGCAGCTGCGCAACGTCGCGACCCTGCCGTGGATCAAGGGCCTGGCGGTCATGCCGGACGTGCACTACGGCAAGGGTGCGACGGTCGGTTCGGTCATCGCGATGCAGGGCGCGGTGTGCCCGGCGGCGGTGGGGGTCGACATCGGCTGCGGAATGTCCGCGGTGAAGACGTCACTCACGGCGAACGATCTTCCCGGCGATCTGTCGCGGCTGCGGTCGAAGATCGAGCAGGCGATTCCGGTGGGGCGGGGGATGCATGACAGTCCTGTGGAGCCGGGGCGGTTCTACGGGCTGGCTACTGGGGGGTGGGACGACTTCTGGGGGCGGTTCGACGGGGTTGCCGAAGCGGTCAAATTCCGTCAGGAACGTGCCCAAAAGCAGATGGGAACGCTCGGATCCGGCAACCACTTCACAGAATTGTGCATAGATGGCGACGGTTCGGTCTGGCTCATGCTCCACTCCGGATCCCGGAACATCGGCAAGGAACTGGCCGAGCACCACATCGGCACGGCCCAGAAGCTCCCGCACAACCAGGGCCTGGTCGACCGCGACCTCGCCGTCTTCATCGCGGACACCCCGCAGATGGCGGCGTACCGCAACGACCTGTTCTGGGCGCAGGAGTACGCGAAGTACAACCGCACGATCATGATGGCGCTCCTCAAGGACGTGATCCGCAAGGAGTTCAAGAAGGCGAAGCCGACCTTCGAGCCGGAGATCTCCTGCCACCACAACTACGTGAGCGAGGAGCGTTACGAGGGTGTCGACCTGCTGGTCACCCGTAAGGGAGCGATCCGCGCCGGCTCCGGCGAGTACGGGATCATCCCGGGTTCGATGGGGACCGGTTCGTACATCGTGAAGGGCCTCGGCAACGAGAAGTCCTTCAACTCGGCCTCGCACGGCGCCGGTCGGCGCATGAGCCGTAGCGCGGCCAAGCGTCGCTTCTCGGTGAAGGACCTGGAGGAGCAGACACGGGGTGTGGAGTGCCGTAAGGACTCCGGCGTCGTGGACGAGATCCCGGGCGCGTACAAGCCGATCGAGCAGGTCATCGATCAGCAGCGGGACCTTGTCGAGGTGGTGGCGAAGCTGAAGCAGGTTGTGTGCGTGAAGGGCTGAGCTCCGCAGCTCTGCAACTCCTCTGAGATCGCTGTGAATTCGCGGCCTATTGCTGTGGATTTCCGTCGCCGTCGCACGTCAAATGCGTTCTCCATTCACGCGCTCGATCAGCGAAAGCATTGGTTGCACGCGCCCCTCATTGCTGGCCTCGAAATTCGCTGTGATGCTGCCCGGGTGTTAGCCAACCCCCACCCGCAGCGTCTCGGAGGACAGCACATGATTGAACGGCAGGGGAATCAGAGCGAGTTGAGTCGGCGGACCGTTGTGGCCGCCGGGGCGGTCGGCGTCCTCGCGGCGACCGCCCTCGGCAGTGCCACCTCGGCCCAGGCCGCCACTAAGGCTTCCGGTGGGCTGAAGGTCGGTGTCGGCAAGGCCACGTTCACGCCCGCCGCCTCGCTGTTGCCGCTGGACAACTTCACCGCCGTGCACGACGACCTCAACGTCCGTGTCCTGCTGGTGGAGTCCGGGTCCCGGCGTATCGCGCTGGCCGTGCTGGATCTGACCTCGATCAGCGCGGAGGCGATCGCGCTGATGCGGGACGCCGTCACCGCGGCGACCGGTATCGCCGCCGCGAACATCATGGTCACCGTCACGCACTGCTTCTCCGCGCCGCATGTGCAGGCGAGTTCGTCGTCGGCCGGGGCTGCCGCGTATGTGCAGAACATCGTCGGCGCCACCAAGTCCGCCGTCGCCGACGCCGTGAAGAACCTCCAGGACGCCGAGGTCGGCTACGGTTCCGGTCGGGTTGACGTCAACGTCAACCGCAACGTCCTGACCGCCGACGGCTATTGGCTCGGCGTGAACGAGCAACTGCCGTCGGACAAGGGCGTGTACGTCGCCCGGTTCAACGACCTCGACGGCAACCCGATCGCCGTCCTGGCCAACTACAACGTGCAGTCCTGCGTGATGCAGGACTCCGTCATGGCCGACGGCACCCTGCCGATCACCGCCGACCTCGCCGGCGCGGCCATGACGCACGTCGAGGCGCAGTACCCCGGTGCCGTCGGGTTCTGGCTGGTGGGCGCGTGCGGTGACCAGTTCCCGGCGTACCGTTCGAAGCGGTACACGATCGACAAGGACAAGGGCTGGACCTACGGCGTCGATCTGCACGACGCCGGGTTCGCGCTGCTGACCGCGCAGGGCGAGCGGCTCGGGAACGAGATCGTGCGGGTGGCGCAGGGGATCGGCACGTACGAGAGCGGTAAGCAGGTCGTGGTGCGGCTGGTCACCGACGACATCACCACCACCCAGGTCACCGGCCCGCAGGCCGGCGCGCCCACCAAGACCGTCACCTTCACGCCCACCGGTACCGCCCAGGTGCCGCTCTGGGTCTTCCAGGTCGGCAAGGGTGTCTTCGCGGGTGTGGAGCCGGAGTTGTCCACCACGACCGCGACCGCGATCCGTGAGAACTCGTCCTTTTCCAGCACGTTCGTCATGTCGATGTTCGAGGGCGGCGCCAAGAACATGCCCGACAAATGGAATTTCGACCACGTCACCTATGCGGCGGTCGACGGCTTCTATATCGAGGGCACCGCGGAGAAGGCGGCTTCCCGAATCGGTCGCGTCATCAAGTCCCTGAACTGAATCGAGGCCAAGGTCATGGCTACAAGGCGCGCCTTTTTAGGACAGGTTCTGGGGACGGCCATGGTGGCCACCACGGGCCTTGCCGCTTGTGATGCGGATTCGAAGTCGGATTCGGGGAGCGGAACCAGCCACATGAAAAGCGCCACCGCCCTCACCAAGGTCTACGGCGACGGCCAGAAATTCATCGCGGTCGCCGTCGAGTACGACACCGAGATCGACACGTCCAAGCTCTCGGTGTCCTCCTTCGAGGTCGAGGGTCGTACGGTCACCAAGGTCTACGCCAACTCCCGCGCGGCGACGGCCGATCAGGGCACCGACGGCACGTACGTCATCGTCGAACTGTCCGCCGATGACGAGAGCGCCCTGCTGTGGGGAGGCGTGGGGTCGGGCGGCGGGGGCGCGCCGGGGACCGCTCAGCCGTCGGCGTCGGCGTCGGCGTCGGCGTCGGCTTCGGCTTCGGCTTCGGTGTCGAGCGAGCCCTCGGCGTCCTCTTCGAGCAGCCCCTACGTCATTCCCGGTCCGCAGGTGGGCTCGACGGGCGGACCGGCCACCATCAAGGCGGCGAAGGGCACCGTCACCCAGGCCGGCACCGTCACGACCACCGGCGGCACCGGCTACGCCGCCGGTGACACCAAGGTCGGCACCAGCAGGACGGTGAACCTGATCGTCGACGACTTCGAGCAGTTCACGTACAAGGACTCGAAGACCGGCAGGTCGCTGCCCTACAACCTCTACATCCCCAAGGGCTACGACCGGACCAAGTCCTATCCGCTCGTCCTCTTCATGCACGACGCGAGCCTGATCACCACGACGGTGCGGGCGACGCTGGTACAGGGCCTGGGCGCGGTGTGCTGGGCATCCCCCGAGGACCAGGCCGAGCGCCCGGCGTTCGTGCTGGCGCCCCAGTACCCGGAGGTGGTCGTCGGCGACGACTACAAGCCGACGACGCTCTTCGACACCACGGTCGACCTGGTCAGGTCACTGACCGCGAAGTACAGCATCGACACCGATCGCCTGTACTCCACCGGCCAGTCCATGGGCGCGATGATGACCCTCGGCCTGAACATCAAGTACCCCGACCTCTTCGCGGCCTCATGGGTCGTCGCCGGCCAGTGGCCCTCCGCCCAGGCCGCGCCGCTGGCGCAGAAGAACCTCTGGGTCACCGTCTCGCAGGGCGACACCAAGGCCTATCCCGGAGAGAACGCCATCATGGCCGTCGTGGAGAAGGCCGGGACGAAGGTCAGCCGCGCGGTCTGGGACGGTCAGTCCAGTGCGGCGGAGTTCGCCGCGGACGTCAAGGCCATGGCGGCCAAGGGCACGACGGTCAACTACGCCACGTTCAAGAAGGGTTCGACCCTGGCTGGAGGGAAGGCGAACGCGAACGGCGTCGAGCACAACTCGACTTGGCCGATCGCCTACACCATCGAGGACATCCGGGCGTGGATCTTCCAGCAGCGGAAGGCCTAGCGGAGATCTGGATGGCCAACTAGTGGGCTGCGCCTACTTGTTCGGGGCGTGCGTCACCGCGTAGATCATCACGAACGCGACGATGTGGATGCCGAAGAGGAAGTAGCCGAGGAAGTACCAGACCTTGCGCTCGTTCCTGGTCTCCTCGGCCAACCGGCGCTTGTCCAGGGTCTCTTGGGAGTTGTCCGGGCCAACTGGACCGGCCGGGTCGCCCTCTTGGTCGGGCATCACAGCTCCCGGTGGACCTTGGTGTTCGAGGCCTGGGCGCGGGGGCGGACGACGAGGAGGTCGATGTTGACGTGGCTGGGGCGGGTGACCGCCCAGGTGATGGTGTCGGCCACGTCGTCGGCGGTGAGGGGCTCGGCGACGCCCGCGTAGACCTTCGCCGCCCTCTCCGCGTCGCCGCCGAAGCGGGTCAGCGCGAACTCGTCCGTCTTGACCATGCCGGGCGCGACCTCGATGACCCGCACCGGGGTGCCGACGATCTCCAGGCGCAGGGTCTCGGCGAGGACGTGGGCGCCGTGCTTGGCGGCGACGTAGCCCGCGCCGCCCTCGTACGTGCCGTGTCCCGCCGTGGAGGAGACGACCACGACCGTGCCGTCGCCGCTCGCGGTGAGGGCGGGGAGGAGGGCCTGGGTGATGTTCAGGGTGCCGAGGACGTTCGTCTCGTACATCGTGCGCCAGTCGGCGGGGTCGCCGGTCGCGACCGGGTCGGCGCCGAGTGCGCCGCCCGCGTTGTTGATCAGGACGCCGATCGTCTTGAAGGCGGTCGCGAACTCGTCCACGGCGGCCCGGTCGGTGATGTCCAGGGCGTACGCCGTGGCCTGGCCGCCGGTCGTGTTGATCTCCTCGGCGAGCGCCTCGATGCGGTCCTTGCGGCGGGCGGTGAGGACGACGCGGTAACCGGCCGAGGCGAGCTGCCGGGCGGTGGCGGCGCCGATTCCACCGCTCGCCCCGGTGACGACCGCGATACGGGAGGCGGCGGACGGTGCGGCGGTGGCCATGGGCTGCTCCTCGGGACGGATCAACGAGATCGATCGTATGGATCAACGAGATCGTGTGTACGACTCCGTCCAGGATAGGGGGGCCGGTTCCGGGGGGCCGGGTCAGTTCCCCCTGGGCGCCCACATGATCACGGCCATCCCGGCCAGGCAGATCAGGGCGCCGGTGATGTCCCAGCGGTCGGGCCGGTAGCCGTCCGCGACCGCGCCCCAGGCCAGCGAACCGGCGACGAAGATCCCGCCGTAGGCCGCGAGGATGCGGCCGAAGTGGGCGTCGGGTTGGAAGGTGGCGACGAAGCCGTAGACGCCGAGGGCCATGATCCCGCCGCCGATCCACAGCCAGCCGCGGTGTTCGCGCACCCCCTGCCAGACCAGCCAGGCGCCGCCGATCTCGAAGACGGCGGCGACGACGAAGAGGGCTGCGGAGCGGAGGACGAGCATGGCCGCCATCGAATCACGCCGCCTGTCACCTGATGGACGGCGCCTGTCGCACGCTCCGCGTGGGATACATCCGTACGACCACCATGGCGGTGTGCAGCCGTGGAGGCGTGGCGTACTGAGGAGCGGATGGCATGCGGGTACTACGGGTACTACGGACTCTTGCTGTAGGGGCTGCCGTGCTGGCGGTGACGGGCGCGGCCCCTGGGCTAGCGGGTCACCCGGACATCCCGGGCCCGGAGGCGGATCTCGCGTATCACGGCTCCGCGTCCATGACCGGCGGCCGGGTCGACGTGCGGTTCACCCCGCGCAACCACGGCCCGTCCGCGGTGCCCGACGCGACCGTACGGCTGCGCTGGTCGAAGCCGCTCGCGGACGCGCAGACGCTGCCGACGGGGTGTGCGCGGTCGGGGGAGCGGGTGGTGGTGTGCCGGACGGGTGCGCTGGCCGCGGACGCGGTGGGCGAGCGGATCGAGCTGCGGGTACGGCTGCGGGACGCGTCCTCCGAGGTGCTGCTGGAGCTGGACACGGTGTGGGGCGGGGGCGCGGTGGACGGGAACCGGGCCAACGACCAGCAGCGGGTGCTGGTCCTGGACACCGGTGACACGTACTACTTCTGAGCCCCACCCCTAGTACTGCGGAGCCAGGCCCGCGAGCGCGTCGTACGATCTCGATCTCCGCACGGCACCTACGGCACGTACGGAACGGCACAGGCGACGAGGGGTATGACATGTCCGGGAACGCGCGGGCGCGGCTGCTGGACGAGTTGTCCTCCGTATCGCGCCGGTACATGGCGTCGTACGCCCTGTTCAACCAGGCCGTCGCCGACCGGCTCGGGCTGCACCCCACCGATCTGCAGTGTCTGAACCTGCTCGCGCTGGAGGCCGGGCCCGTGACCACGGGCCGGGTCGCCGAGCTGACCGGCCTGACGACCGGGTCGGCGACCCGGCTCGTGGACCGGCTGGAGCGGGCCGGGTACGTCGTCCGGGAGCGGGACGCGGAGGACCGACGGCGGGTGCTGGTGGCGACCGTGCCGGAGAAGATCACCGAGTTCGGACGCATGTGGAACCGGCTCGGCGGCGGCTGGTTCACCCTGTTCGACGACTTGGACGACGCCGAACTCGCCGTGATCGTCGGGCACATGAGGCGGACGGTGGAGTTCAGCGGGCGGCAGATCGCGCGCTTGCGGGCGGGGGACGTGTAGCGCCGGAGGCGCCGAAAACCCGTTGAGCGGCGCCGTCGTGCGCCGCTATCGTGCTGCCGAATCCAGTCGTCTGAGCGAGGACGTGCCGCTTTGTACACCGTGTGAGACCTCCCGAGTGCTGATCTGTCGCGCGTCGCGCCTGTGCGCCGCGCCCCTTTCTGCTGCGGACTTCTCACCGGAACCGGTGTACCTCTGTGCTCACGACCTGGTTTGTCATGCCCACCCACCTTCCGCTCATCCTCCGCCGTTGCCACGCGTGCGCGTCCGAACGCTTCCGGGCGAACGGCAAGTTCCGCGTCAACGCCCACCACAAGCTCATCGACGCGTGGCTCCTCGCGCTCTGCACCGGCTGCGGGGACACCACGAAACTGACGGTCCTGGAGCGGGCGAACGTGCGCTCCGTACCACCCGGACTACTGGACCGGCTGCACGCCAACGACCCGGCCCTGGCAGCCGAGTTGCTCCAGGATCCGGTGCTGCGGCGCCGTAATCGCATCGCCCTCGACTGGGACGGCGCCTGGCGTCTCGACACCGGCGGAACGGACTTCATGGACCGCGAGGTGATCGAGGTGTCGGTGTGCTTCGCGGCGCGGATCCCGGTCCGGCCGGTGCGGCTGATCGCCGAGGGGTGCGGTCTGTCGCGGGCCGAGGTCGGGAGGCTCATCGAGGAGGGGAACCTCGTGTCGGTGGTCCGGCTGAGCGCCAGACTCACCGGCGACTTCACCTTCACGCTCAAGCGCTGAGTGCTTCTCGGGAGCGGGGCCGGGGCCTGTCCGGCGGGATCGGATCCTCGGATCCGCCGGACAGGCCCTGAGAGACCCCTAGGGGGAGGCTCCACCTCGCGTCTCCACCCGGAAATCCACCCGTGGGTCCGGGAGCTTTCCCGGCTGCGGCGGGAGAGTCGGACTCAGGAAAACGCGAGGCGGGGACACCGCCGGAGACCGAGGAGTGGGACGTCATGACGGACATGGAGCAGGCGCTGACGATCAGCGGGAGCATCTTCGCGGTGATGATGCTGACGCAGTACGGGCGCCGGAAGTACGACCTGCACAAGGTGCTGATGCCGATCGGCACGGTGTCGGCGGTCGGGTACTTCTATCTGCGGGGGATGCCCACCCAGCACGTCGACGTGGTCGTCTATCTGGTGGGTGCCGCGATCGGGCTGGCCTGCGGGGTCGTCGCGACCTTCACCACCGGAGTGGAGCGCGACCCGGCCTCGGGGCAGGTGCACACCCGGTGCGGTGCGGGGTTCGTGGCGATCTGGACGGCGGTGGTCGCCCTGCGCGTCGCGTTCATCTACCTGGCCGAGCACAACACCTGGTTCCGCGACCACCTCGGCACGTTCATGGTGGAGCACCAGATAGTGCAGGACGCCATCGCACCGTTCTTCGTCATCATGGCGCTGGCCATGGTCCTCACCCGGGTGTTCCTGCTGCTGGCCCGCGTCCGGCTGCTGCCGGCCGGGGTCCAGGGGGCGGCGCTCACCCAGGGGTCTTCACCAGTCCGTGGATGAACGCGTACTTCACGGCATGCGCCCGGTCCCGCAGATGCGCTTTGGAGAAGAGGTTGTTGATATGCGTCTTCACCGTGGCCTCGCTCACCACCAGCCGCTCGGCGATCCCCCGGTTGGTGAGGCCCTCACCGATCAGCGTGAGCACCTCGATCTCCCGGGGGGTGAGATCCGGGGCGAGTCCCGTGCCCGTACGTTCGACGGGGGCACCGCCCCGCGCGGCGGCGGCGACGAGCCGGTCCCGTACGGCTGGGTCGAGCACGGACTGCCCGGCCGCCGCGACCCGCACCGCGCGGGTGATGTCCTGCCGGCCGGACTCCTTGGTGAGGTAGCCGCGGGCACCGGCACCGAGCGCGGCGAGGATGTACTCCTCGTCGGCGAAGGTGGTGAGCACGACGACGGCGACCTGCGGGAACCGCTCGGTGACCAGCCGGGTGGCCTCGACCCCGTCCATCCGCGGCATGTTGAGATCCATCAGGATCACATCGGGCGCGTACGCCTCGGCGGCCAGCACGGCCTCACCGCCGTCCTTCGCCGTCGCCACGACCTCCACACCGGGCTGCAGATCCAGTACGGTCGCCAGCGCCTCGCGGACGGCGGTCTGATCGTCGGCCACCACCACCCGCACGATGGGCTGTCGCTCGCCCGGTCCCTGTCCCTGGCCCTGTCCCGGTTCCTGTCGCTCGTCGCTCATCCGGGGATCACCACGCGCACCTGCCATCCTCCTGCGTCGTCGCCGTCCACGATCGGCCCGGCCGTGACCGTGCCGCCCACCAGGTCGAGGCGCTCGCGCATCCCGACCAACCCCATCCCGCTCCCCGCACCGGCCAACGGCCGCGAACCCTCCGGCGGCGCGGAGTTGACCACCTCGAAGACCGTCTCGTCCGGGCGGTGCTCCAGGTGCATGCGGACCTGGGCGCCGGGTGCGTACTTGTGCGCGTTGGTCAGCGCCTCCTGGGCGCAGCGCACGATCACCTGGGCGAGGCGGACGGGCAGTTCACGCGGCGGCCCGTCGACGGTCAGGGTACCGGCGTCGGAGACGGAGCCGAGCATGGACCGCAGGGTCTCCACCAGCGGCAGCGCGTCCTCCCGCAGGTCCCCGACCGTGCGCTGCACCTCGGTGAGCCCCGAGCGCACCAGGCTCTGCGCCCGCTGGGCGGCCTGCCGGGCCCGTTCGATGTCACCGGACTCCAACAGGGCGTCGGTGACCTCCAGTTGCATGTTCACCCCGGCCAGCGAGTGGGCCAGTACGTCGTGCACGTCCCGGGCGATCCGGGCCCGCTCGGCGAGCGCCTCGGCCCGTGCCTCGGCCCGCGAGGCCAGCTCCGCCTGCTCGGCGGCGGCCCGCGCAGAGCGCAACGCCTCGGTGTGGGCGCGGTTGGAGAGACCGACCAGCACGGTGATCCCGCTGAAGGCGCCCACCATCCACGAGGTGCCGTGGCCGCCCCACGGCAGGAGCAGCACCCCCGCGCACAGGGCGCTGGTGGCCGCCGCGAAGGGCAGCGAACGGCGGCTGTCGAGCCGGTATCCGGCGTGCCCGGTGACGAAGTACGCGAACAGGGCCGCCGCACCGGAGCGGTCGAGACCCATCAGCGCCGCCGCCCCGGCCGACCAGACGCACAGCACCGCGAGCTGCGGGCCGGGCCCCAGCCGCCCCTCGGGGATCAGCCGCGTGCACATCATCAGCGAGACCAGGACAAGCAGACACAGCACCGCGAGCCCGGTCCCGGACAGACCGATCGGCCGCACCACGAGCGCGGCCACGGTGATACCGACGACGGTCCCGAAGACCTGGATGGGGTTGTTGTCCGCCGTGAACCACCGAATAGCGCTCTGAGTTCGGTTCACCGGGGGCTCTCTTCCCGCTGTCGCTGGCGCTGTTGCTGTGACTGTCGCTGTTTCCGGAGACGGTGACCGCCGCCGTCCGACCGCTGCGAAAGCTACCAGCGTGCGGGTGTGCCCGTCGGTGCTCAGTGACCATGGTCGGCCGGCGCCGCGCGCGGCAGCAGCCGCACGAGACACAGGCACAGGGCGACGGCAGCGCCGACCACACCCAGGCTCACGAGGAGCGCGTGGGTCGTACCCCCGCCGACTGCCGCGAAATAGACGGTGGTTACGGCCGCCGCGCCGATCGCGTTGGCCAGTTGCTGCACCGCGTTGAGCGAGCCGCTGGCGCTGCCCGCCTCGGACGGTTCGATGTCGCCGATGGTGACGTCGTAGATCGTGCCGAAGCAGGTGCCCATGCCGAGACCGATGAGGAGGAGGGGCGGTACGAGGGCCCAACCGCCGACCCCCGTACCGGAGTTGGCGACCAGTGCGGCGAGGTGACCGCAGCCGGTCAGGATGATCAGCAGGCCGGTGGCTGCGAGGCGGCGGCCGTGGCGGTGGATGAGCCGGTAGCAGGCGATCGAGGCGACGACGATGCCGGCCGAGAGCGGGACGAGGCCGAGGGCGGTGCCCGCGGGGGAGCGGCCGAGGCCTTGCTGGAAGTAGAGGGAGATGACGTAGAGGAGACCGGCGACGGCGGCGAAGGCGACGACGCCGAGGAGGAGGCCCGCGGTGAAGCCGCGGTTGTGGAGGAGGGAGGGGCGGATGAGCGGTTCGGGCGCGGTGCGCTGGCGGTGGCAGAACCCGGCGAACAGGGCGAGGCCGAGGAGTAGGAGGGCGAGTGCGGGCCCGGTCCAGCCGTGCTCGGAGCCGTAGATGATGCCGCCGAGCAGGCCGAGCACGGCGCCCGCGATCAGGGCGGAGCCGGGGCCGTCCACGGGGGCGGTGCCGTCACCGGTGTCGTGGGGGAGGAGGCGCAGGGCGGCGAGGAGGGCGGCGCCGCCGAGGAGGAGGTTGATGAGGAACATGGGGCGCCAGCCGAGGCCGCCGAGATCGGCGTCGACGAGGAACCCGGCGAGGATCGGCCCGCCCACCGCCGACAGCCCCATCACCGGCCCGAACAGGCTGAACGCCTTGCCGATCTGGTCCCGCGGCCAGCTCGCCCCGAGGATGCCGAAGCCCTGCGGGATGAGCAGCGCCCCGAAGGCGCCCTGCACGAGCCGGGCGACGACCAGGAAGACGGGGCCGGGAGCGAGCCCGCAGGCCAGGGAGGCGACGACGAACCCCGCGAGACCGACGAGGAACACCCGCCGCCGTCCGTACCGGTCGCCGAGCCGTCCGCCGGGGACGAGGAGGACGCCGAGGGCGAGGGCGTAGGAGGCGCCGAGCCACTGGACGAGGGCGGGGCCGCCGCCGAGGTCTCTGGCGATGGTCGGGGCCGCGATGTTGGTGATCGTCGAGTCGAGGAGGTCGAGGACATCGGCGGCGAGGATCACGGAGAGGATCGCCCAGCGGGTGCGGGCGGGGAGGGGAGGTTTGTCGGGGTGTCCGGGGTGTCCGGGGTGTCCGGGGTGTCCGGGGCGTTCGGGGTGTCCGGGGCCTTCAGGGTGTTCGAGGCCTTCAGGTTCTCCGGGGTGTTCGAGGCCTTCGGGTTCTCTGGGGCGTTCGGGGCGCTCGGGTTCTCCGGGGTCATTGTTTGCGTCGCGCATTGTCTGTGTCACGCAGATAAATGTGCGTGAGAAGCCCTTCGCCGGTCAACCGGATTAACGCGATGCGTTGGTCAGCGCCCGCCCTGTGCGCCCTGCACGCCCTGTGCGTACGCCGTCGGTGTCACCCCGACCGTCGCCGTGAAGTCCCGGACCAGGTGGGCCTGGTCGGCATAGCCGAGGTCGGCGGCCAGCCCCGCCCAGTCCACGGGCTCCTCGGCGCCCGCCCGCTCCAGGGCCTCGTGGATGCGGTAGCGCAGGATGACCCACTTGGGGCCTACGCCGACGTACGCGGCGAAGAGGCGTTGCAGCAGTCGTACGGAGAGGCCTTCGGCGTGGGCGAAGTCGGTCACGCGGCGGATGGTGCGGTCGGTGCGGATGCGGTCGACCAGGGTGGTCGCGAGCTCGGCCTGCGGGTCGGGGCGGAGATCGAGGGCGAGGAGGAAGGAGTCCAGGGCGGTGACGCGGGCGGCCTCGTCGGCGGGGTCGAGGATCGTGGCGGGGTCGATGTCCGGGAGTGCGTCGGGTTGCCGGACCCGCAGCCCGGTCCACTCCGACACGGGCCGGTCGGGGGCGACGGCACGGAAGGCGCCGGGCCGGAACTTGATCCCGCAGACCCGCCCCTTCGCCTCTAGCTTCTGGGCGAAGAGGCCGTGCGGGATGCCCGCGATCTCGACGAAGGCGTCCTCGCCGGCCAGGCGCTGGAAGACGATGTGCACGGCCGGGTGCGGGACGACGTGGGAGACGTAGGGCTCGGTCAGGTCCCAGTCGATCAGCCAGTAGTGCTCGATGTACGGGCGGAGGGGCTCGGCGGCTTCGGGGCGGCGGAAGTGCACGCGGGTGAGGAGCTCGGCGGGGTCGACGATTCCGCGGGTGTCGTCGGCTGTCCTCCGGGTGTCGCGGTGCGGGGCGGCCATGTACGGATCGTAGGTCCGCCCACTGACAGTGCGCGGAATATGTGTGAGGGGGTGGCCGTTGGAGGGTATAGTTGAATAATCAACAACCTGGAGGGTGAACGACCATGCAGTTCGGGATCTTCAGCGTCGGCGATGTCACACCGGACCCGACCACCGGACGGACGCCGACCGAGCGTGAGCGCATCAAGGCCATGGTCGCCATCGCGCTGAAGGCCGAGGAGGTCGGGCTCGACGTCTTCGCGACCGGGGAGCACCACAACCCGCCGTTCGTGCCCTCGTCGCCCACCACGATGCTCGGCTTCATCGCGGCCCGGACCGAGAAGCTGATCCTCTCCACCTCCACCACCCTCATCACCACCAACGACCCGGTGAAGATCGCGGAGGACTTCGCGATGCTCCAGCACCTGGCCGACGGCCGGGTGGACCTGATGATGGGCCGCGGCAACACCGGCCCGGTGTATCCGTGGTTCGGCCAGGACATCCGCCAGGGCATCAACCTGGCGATCGAGAACTACGCCCTGCTGCGCCGCCTGTGGCGCGAGGACGTCGTGAACTGGGAGGGCAAGTTCCGCTCCCCGCTCCAGGGCTTCACCTCGACGCCGCGCCCGCTGGACGACGTACCGCCGTTCGTCTGGCACGGCTCGATCCGCAGCCCCGAGATCGCCGAGCAGGCCGCCTTCTACGGCGACGGCTTCTTCCACAACAACATCTTCTGGCCGGCCGACCACACCAAGCGCATGGTCGAGCTGTACCGGGAGCGGTACGCGCACTACGGCCACGGCACGCCGGAGCAGGCGATCGTCGGACTCGGCGGCCAGGTCTTCATGCGCAAGAACTCCCAGGACGCGATCCGGGAGTTCCGCCCGTACTTCGACAACGCCCCGGTCTACGGCCACGGGCCCTCCCTGGAGGACTTCACCGACCAGACCCCGCTGACCGTCGGCTCCCCGGAGGAGGTCATCGAGAAGACCCTCGCGTTCCGGGACTACGCCGGTGACTACCAGCGCCAGCTGTTCCTGCTGGACCACGCCGGGCTCCCGCTGAAGACGGTCCTGGAGCAGCTCGACCTGCTGGGCGAGGAGGTCGTACCGGTCCTGCGCAAGGAGTTCGCGGTGAACCGTCCGGCGGACGCACCGGAGGCCCCGACGCACGAGTCGCTGAAGTCCGCCAAGGCCGCCGCATCGGAAAAGGCTTCGGAAGGGGTGACCGTCGCATGAAGCTCGTAGTCGTCTCGGCGGGGCTGAGTGTTCCCTCGTCCACCCGTCTGCTGGCCGACCGGCTGGCGGCGGCGGTGGACGGGCGGACCCCCGTCGACATACAGGTCGTGGAGCTGCGTGACCTCGCGGTCGAGATAGCGCACAACTTCACCAACGGCTTCGCCGGCCGTTCGCTCGCCGCCGCGCTGGACGCGGTGACGGAGGCGGACGGGCTGATCGTGGTGACACCGGTGTTCTCGGCGTCGTACAGCGGACTGTTCAAGTCCTTCTTCGATGTACTGGAGAAGGACGCGCTGGCCGGAAGGCCGGTGCTGATCGCGGCGACGGGCGGCAGCGCCCGCCACTCCCTGGTACTGGACCACGCCCTGCGCCCGCTGTTCGCCCACCTGCGCGCCGTGGTCGTCCCGACCGGGGTCTACGCCGCCTCCGAGGACTGGGGTGCGGAGGGTCTGCCGGAGCGGATCGAGCGGGCGGCGGGGGAGCTGGGGGCGCTGATGAGGGGTTTGTCGACAGCACGGCCGACGAAGCAGCCGACGGTCGTACCGTTCACAGACCAACTCGCGGCACTGAATATCAGCCCGTCCGGCGTTTGAGGACGAGGCCCCTTCAGGGCCGAAGCGGGGTCTGGGGGCGCAGCCCCCAGGGACACCAGCCAGCCCCGACCGTGAGAAGACGGTAGGAGCTAAACCCAGGTTGCGCCCAGCTCGGTGAGAGGCAGGTAAAAAGGGTGATCGTAGACCTGCCCCCACCGGTCAACCGCCGGAGGCCTTGGCACACTGGGTAGCGTGCCCCAGACTGTGCTGCTCGCCGAAGACGACCGTGCCATCCGTCATGCCCTGGAGCGGGCCCTGACCCTGGAGGGCTACCAGGTGACCGCGGTCGCCGACGGTGTCGAGGCGCTCGCGCAGGCCCACCGCACCCCACCGGACGTGCTGCTTCTCGACGTGATGATGCCCGGCATCGACGGCCTCCAGGTCTGCCGGGTACTGCGCGCCGAGGGCGACCGCACCCCGATCCTCATGCTGACGGCACTCGTGGAGACCGCCGACCGCATCGCGGGCCTGGACGCGGGCGCCGACGACTACGTGGTGAAGCCCTTCGACGTCGAGGAGGTCTTCGCGAGGCTCCGCGCCCTGCTCCGCCGCACCAGCCCGGTCCCGGCGAACGGCGTCCCCGGAACCCCCGGAATCCCCGCCTCGTCCGGCGCCGCCGCCGACGTACTGAGGGACGGACCGCAGCCGTACTCCTCGTCGGCCTTCGTCCCCTCCGACAAGCAGATCGCGGCGGCCGGCCTCCGGATGGACCTCCAGGCCCGCCGCGTCTGGCGCGACGAGCGCGAACTGGAGCTGACCCGCACCGAGTTCGAGCTCCTCGAACTGCTCGTGCGCAACGCGGGCATCGTCCTCGACCACTCCACGATCTACGACCGCATCTGGGGCTACGACTTCGGCCCCGGCTCCAAGAACCTCGCCGTCTACGTCGGCTACCTGCGCCGCAAGCTCGACGAGCCCGGCGCGCCGCAGCTGATCCACACGGTGCGCGGCGTGGGTTACGTGCTGCGGGAGGACTGAGTGGGCGCACGCCTGCGGCGGCTGGTGGTGAGCCGGCGGCCCAGGCTGGCCTCGCTGCGCACCACGTTCGTGCTGTCCTTCGCGGCGGTGACCGCAGCCGTCACGCTCCTCGTCGGCGTGCTGTCGTACGGCGCGGCGGCCCGGCTGGTCCGGGTCGACCAGGAGTCCGTGTTCGACCAGGTCGTCCAGGATCTGCAGGACGAGGTGCGGACGCACCAGATGACGACCGAGGACTTCTCCTCCTCCGCGCCCGGCCACGACATCGTGCGGCCGGCCCGTACGGATGTGCAGGTGCTCGGGCCGGACGGCGGTGTCCTCGACAGCGGCAGCCCGGCGCTGCCCGTCACCGGCGACGACCGGGCGATCGCGGGCGACCGGGTGGCCGGGAAGACGGCGGAGCACAAGGACGTCGCCGTAGCCGAGGACGTGTACCGCATCGCGACCGTCTCGCTCGGCCAGGGGCGGGGCGCGGTGCAGGTCGCGCAGGAGTTCAGCGACACGGAGGATCTGCTGCGGGCGTTGCAGCAGCGGACGTTCGTGTTGATGGCGGCGGTGGTCGTGCTGGCCGGGCTGTGCGGCTGGTGGCTGGCGCGGCGTATCACCCACCGCCTGATCATCCTCACCGCGGCGGCCGAGGACGTGGCCCGCACCCGCAGGCTCGGCGTCCAGGTCCCGGTCACCGGCTACGACGAGGTGGGCCGCCTGGGCAGGGCCTTCGACCGGATGCTCGGCCGCCTCGCGCAGTCGGAGGAGGACCAGCGCCGCCTGATCCAGGACGCGGGCCACGAACTCCGCACCCCGCTGACGTCGTTGCGTACGAACATCTCCCTGCTGCGGCGGATCGACGAGTTGCCGCCCTCCACGCGAGAGGAACTGGTGGCGGACCTGAGTCAGGAGGCCCGCGAACTCACCGACCTGGTCAACGAGTTGGTGGATCTGGCGGCCGGCCAGTCCGACACCGAACCGCCCCAGCAGGTCGATCTGGCCGACATCGCGGAGGACGTGGCGGGCCTCGCCCGGCGCCGCACCGGCCGTGACATCACCGTCCGGGCGAGCGGCGACACGACGACCGACGGCCGCCCCGGCATGCTCCAGCGCGCGATTTCCAACCTGGTCGAGAACGCGGCCAAGTTCGACCGCGCGGGCCAGACCGCGATCGACATCTCGATCTCGGGCCCGGCCCACCCCGGCACGGTCCGGGTCGAAGTCCTCGACCGAGGCCCCGGGGTCTCCGAGACCGACCTCTTCCGCATCTTCGACCGCTTCTACCGCGCGGCGGACGCCCGTTCCCTCCCCGGCTCGGGCCTCGGCCTCTCGATCGTCCGCGAGGTGGCCCTGGCCCACGGCGGAGCACCGTTCGCGCTACGGCGGGAGGGCGGCGGGTCGGTGATCGGGTTCACGGTGGGGGGCGTGGTGGACCCGGGGCCGGGCGCACGTGGCCGAGGCTGAGGGACTCGACGACAGGGACGCCGTAGGACACCTGCTCTGGGCCGCACAACTGCGGCCCGACGGCCGACTCGGGCCCGGCGTACGCGTCTTCCGCCACGGCTCGGCGATGGCGGTGGCCAGCCCCGCCCTCTCCGGCCGGGACCGGATCGCGGTCGACGGGAAGGAGGCGGATGCCCTCGTTCTCGTACGGGACGAGGTCCTGGCGGCGACCGGACCGGGCTACCGCCCGTTCGGGGACGCGGAGTTGATCGCCGCGCTGGTACGCGGGACGCCCGGACTGACGGCCGCCGACGGACCCGGGTTCCTGTGGATGGAGACGACGGCCCCGCCGCCCGATGTACCGGAGGGAGTCGCGTGGCTCGACGGGAGAGGCGAGAAGGAAGCGGCGACGGTCTTCGACCACTGCTTCCCCGACTCCTACGCCCAGCCCGGCCGCCCCGGAACACGCCGTTGGGCCGGGGCCTACGACCCCGACGGCGCCGGCACGTTGCTCGCGGTGGCCGGAGACGCGTGGTCGGGGGCCGGGTGCGGCTTCATGGCCGGGGTCGTGACGCGTCCGGAGGCGCGGGGGCGTGGCCTGGGCGCGGCCGTCTCGCGGTTCGTCGTGGACGCTCTTGTACGGGAGTACGGGCGGGCCGCGTTGATGGTGGACGCGGACAACAAGGCCGCGGTCGCCGCGTACCGGCGGGCCGGGATAAGCGGGCGGGAGTTCGGGGCGGCGACCCGGGACCCGGGACCCGGGACCCGGGGCACGCGGTCGAGGCTGACGGGCTCTGGGCGGGGGAGGGTAGGTGTCTCCGGAAAGTGTGACACTTCCTCGGAAAGTGTCACACTTTTCCGGAGAGGGTCCCGGGGGGGGCTGCCCGTACCGCGTACGGCCGGTCAGTCGTTCGACCCCGTGCGGCCGAAGCAGCGCTCCAGCTCGTTCAGGTCGTAGAACTTGCTGCCCTTGGAGACGGGACGGCAGCCGGTCTTGAACGCTGTCTCCTTCTCGTTGTAGAGCATGCGGACGAGGTAGGTGTTGCCCTTGCGGAACACGTCCCACTGGATGTTCGAGCCGAGGGGGGCGACGGCCGCGCCCCGCCACGGGTTGCTGCCGTAGGTGTACGGCTTGGCCGTGGTGACGCCCTTCGTGCTGCCGGGCAGGCCCATCAGCGCGGCCAGCGGGATGATCTCCTCGGCGTGGGTGAAGCGGAGTTCGGCGCCGAGGTCGCTCGTGCCGTCGCGCTTGGCCTCGGCCTTCTTGAAGAAGTCGTCGAGCAGGACGTTCGCCATCTTGTACGTGATGTCGCTGTCCGCGAAGCCGGGACCCTTCTCGTAGAAGTCCTCGGCGTCGGAGATGTACCCGAACCAGTCGGCGTCGGCCGCCGAGATGTACCGGTCCATGCCCCAGCCCTTGCCGCCCGGGCTCTCCTCGCTCATCGCGGGGGCGATGGCGTACAGGTTGTAGACGGCGGTGGCGGCCTCGACGTCGGTCCCGATCGACGAGAACTCGCCCGCGGTGATCCGGTCCACGAACGCGGGCTTGAAGAGCTTCTTCAGTACGTCGCGGGCGGCGCGGTGCGTCTTCGGCTGGTCGGTGACGGACGTGAGGGTGGTCGCGAGGCGCTTGTCGTTGGCGATGTAGTCGCGGTACGCGGCGCCGCCGTCGGCCTTGTGGAAGTAGAGGAGGTCCTTGTCGGTACGGGTCGTGCCGATGAGGGAGGTCAGGTCGGGGTCCGTCTGGGCGAGGGCGGCGCCGTAGAGGTTGGCGCTGTCGACGGCACGCCCCTGCCCCGAACTGACGACGTCGATGGGCTCCTTGTTCTTCGCGATCGACGCGAAGAGGGTCGGCAGTCGCTTCGCCATCCGTACGGCGGTGTCGTGGATCTCCTCCTTGCCGCGCGCACTGAGGTCGCCGTACCCGACGGTGCTCATGGCGGCTTCGAGGGCCTGCGCCTTCGGCCCGAACTCCCGCCCCTTCGCGGTGAGTTGGCCCTCGGACTGCGCCTTGTCCAGGAGCGCGAGGATCAGGTCTCCGTCCGAACTGTCGGTCGCGGAACGGGATCCGTGCCGGGACACATTCTCGGTGAAGACAGGGGTGAAGCCGGCCGGGACCTTCTGGTACGAGCGGGAGTTCTGCTCCGGCGCGTACACGGCCTTGGTGCCGAAGCTGTCGGTGTGGGCGTTGCCGTAGCTGCCGCCGGGGGCGGCCTGGGCGGCGAACGGGGTGGCCAGGAGCGCGGTCATGCCGAGGACCAGGGCGGGGGTGAAACGTCTCATGTGGCGCATGTTTCGCGGGGGACGTGAACGGCGGGTGCACTGGGGGTGACTACGGGGGCCTGGCTTTCGCGGCGCTTGTCGGCTGTGCGTCGGGAGTGGATCAGTAGGGTCGGGTGACGCGGGGGTGTGAGGGGCTCGCCGGGTTGCCGCCACGAGGGGGTGGGGTGCCTGGTCGGGGGAGCGGGTGGTTGGGGTTCCTGGAGGCTGGGGGTAAATCTAACCACTCTCATCCGTGTTGACTGGTTAGAAATTACCCCGGCTTGCGGAGGGTGGTGGGGTGGTCGGCTTCGCGGACGCCCTCACCCGCGGCAGTTGGGGCCACGGCGTCGCCGTACCGTACGACGGCCCGTCCCGCCCGGAGGGCAAGGCGGTGTGGTTCGACCTGCCCGGTACCGCGACCTGACCCTGGACGGCCGCCCCGCCATGCAGAATGCACCGCATGTTCGGACCCGCACCGCTCCAACGCCTGTCCCTGCCCGAGGAGTTCACCCTGTTGTCGTACGGGGAGAACGGCAGGGTGCCCAACTCCGCACAAACAGCGGCCGGTTGCGCGGCGGCGGAACTCGGTGAACTGGCCCTCAGGAGAAGGCTGTTGATCAGACCGAGGAAGACCAGGAAACTGGGCCTGGAGATCTACCAGCTGCGAGGCGAGATCGAGCTGGGGCCCAACGTGCCCACCATGCCCAACACGCCTGGCACAGGCCTTACTTGGGCGGACGACCTGCTCTCCGCGTTACACACCCGCACCACCTCCCTCACCCCCCGCCCCCTGACAGTGACCCGCTGGCTCAGAGAACGCGGCCGGGAAGCGCTCGCACTGCACACCACCGCACTCACCGAGCGGGGCGTACTGCGCCACAGACCCGGCACCCTCCTCACCAGAACCCGCCACCACCCGGACCCGGCCCTCCGCGCCGTCCTGCTCAACGGCGTCCGCGCCGTCCGTGCCGAGCGCGTACCCCTCGACGAACACATGCTGTTCCTCTGCGACTTGCTGGACGGTGCCGGTCTCACCAAGGACTTCGGTCTCACCCTGACCCGCCCGCAACGCCTCGAACGCGCCCGTGGCATCGGCGCGGTGGCGGCCTTTCCGGAAACCCTGCGCGACACGAGCACCGTGCTGGGCTTCTCGTTGCCGGCCCGGCAGGGCAGGACGATCACCATCGGCGACTGATCACCGGGCGAGGGGCCGACGCCGATGCGTACGCCGACGCCGCGAAATCCTAGGGCGCTTCGATCCCTCGCCCCCTAGGGTCGCCCGCATGACTCTCGCTTACGACGATGCCTACGACAACGACAATGACGCGACCGGAGACGATCGTCCCGCCTTGGTGCTGCTGCACTCCGGGGTGTGTGACCGAAGGATGTGGGATCCGCAGTGGTCGGCCCTGGTCGACGCCGGATACCGGGTGGTGCGCCCCGACTTCCGCGGCTTCGGCGAGACTCCCTTGCCCGATCGGCGGCACAACGACGCCGAGGACGTACTCGACCTGCTGGACGCCCTCGGTATCGAGCGCGCGGCCCTGATCGCCTCCTCTTACGGTGGAGAAGTCGCCGTGGAGATCGCCGCGCGCCGTCCGGACCGGGTCACCGCCATGGCGCTGCTGTGTGCCGGGCTGCCGGGGCATCAACCCACCGATGCGCTACGGGAGTTCGGCGAGCGGGAGGACGAGTTGCTGGAGGCGGGCGATGTCGACGGGGCCGTAGAACTGAACGTGGAGACCTGGCTCGGGCCGGACGCCGACGAGGCGGCCCGGGAGGCGGTGCGGGGGATGCAACGGCGGGCTTTCGACGTGCAGTTGGCCGCTCCCGAGGGGGCCGGGCGGAACAGGGTGGAGGTTGATCTCGCGGCGGTCAAGGCGCCGTGTCTCGCCGTCTCCGGTGGCCGCGACCTGGCCGATTTCCGGCTGATCGCGGCCCGGCTCCCGGATCTGTTCGCCGACACCCGGCATGTCGAACTGCCGTGGGCCGGTCATCTCCCCAGCCTGGAAAGGCCGGTTGAGGTGACGGCCCTGTTGGCCGACTTCCTGCGCGAGACGGTCCTTGAGTCGTCGTTCCGGTCGGATCGTTAGGCGTTCTTGCGGGCCACCCCGCCGTAGATGCCGATCGGCGCGGCGCCGGGGGCCGGAGTCTCCTCGGGGCGCCAGTGGGTGACGCGGACCAGGCCCGGGTCGACGAGGGTGAAGTCGCCGAAGAAGTCCAGGACTTGGGCGTGGGAGCGGAGGTTGAGGGTGGCGGTGGCCCGGTTGTAGACGGACGCCGCGTCGTGCCGGCCGTCCTCGTGGACGTCGCCCGTGGCGTGCGACAGGACGAGGTAGGAACCGGCCGGCAGCGCGTCGCGCAGGGTGGCGACGATGCCGTAGGGGTCGTCACCCTCGTCGGACAGGAAGTGGACGACGGCGACCAGCAGGACCGCGACCGGCCGGTCGAAGTCGATGGCCTCGCGCACCTCGGGGTGGTCGAGGATCGAGCGGGGGTCGCGCAGGTCGGCCAGGATGACCGAGGTGTCGCTGTCCTCCATGAGGGCCATCGAGTGGGTGCTGACGATCGGGTCGTTGTCGACGTAGACGATCCGCGTGTCCGGGGCGATGGCGTGCGCGATCTGGTGCACGTTCGGCTCGGTGGGCAGTCCGGTCCCGATGTCGATGATCTGCCGTACCCCGCCCTCCTCGACGACGTGCCGGACGGCCCGGTGCATGAAGCGCCGGTTGGCCCGCACGCCCTCCCGCACCTCCGGCGCCGCCTTGATGAACTGCTCGGCGGCGTCCCGGTCGACCGGATAGTTGTCCTTGCCGCCGAGGAAGTAGTCGTACATCCGCGCAGGGTGGGGCTTGCTGGTGTCGATGAGCAGTGGCTGCGCGCCACTGCCGTCCCCGCTGGGAGAGGTCATGGGGCCAGGCTCCGTCTTGGTCAGTGGCTGTCAGATCATCATCCTGACATGTCTGCCGTCGGGGTCAGGGCCACACCGGGCAATACGGTTCCCGAAGTTCCCGTCGGCCGTAGGACGGCTTCCGGGAGACCGTCAGGTCGACGCCCTCGGTGATGGCGCGAGTGCCGTGATCTCGCCCGATCCCCGCTCGATCAGCCGGGTCGGAATGGTGACGGCGCGAGTGGGGGAGCGGTCGCCGTCCAGCCTGCGGAAGAGCATCTCGGCGGCCGTCCTGCCCAACTGCTCGACGTCCTGGGCGATGACGGAGATCCCCGGGCTGAGGAGGTCGGCCAGGGGGAAGTCGTCGAAGCCCACGTGGGCGACGGTGTCCTGGAGGCCGAGGGCGCGCAGCGCGCGTACGGCTCCGATGGTGACCAGGTTCTGGCTGGTGAACAGCGCGGTGGGCGGGTTCGGCAGCGCCAGCAACCGCTCGGTCGCGGTGATCGCCGATTCCTCGCTGGCCCCGGTGTGCCGGACGATCTCGTCGTCGTACTCGATGTGCCCGACCTCCAGGGCGTGCCGGTAACCGTCGAAACGCTGGGCGGCGGTGGAGATGGTCGCGCGGTCGCCGAGGTAGGCGATACGGCGGTGGCCGGCCTTCAGCAGGTGGTTGACGGCGGTGACGGCGCCCTGCCGGTTGTCGGAGAGGACGGTGTCCGCGTCGAGCAGGCTGGGCTCGCGGTCGACGAAGACCAGGCAGGTGCCCGACCGCTGCTCGCTGATCAGATAGCTGTGGTCACGGCCGGCCGGCACGATCACCAGGCCGTCGACCCGCCGGTCGATGAGAGCGCGCGCCAACTCCCGTTCCCGGGCCGGGTCTTCGTCGAGGCTGCCGACCAGCACGAGCACTCCGCGCTCGCGCGCCACGTTCTCGACGGTGCGGCTCAGGGCCGCCGAGAAAGGGTTCGCCGAGTCCTCGACGAGCATCCCGATCGTGGCCGTACGACCGTCCCCGCGGCGCAGGCTGCTGGCGGTGAGGTTCGGCCGGTAGCCCAGTTTGTCGGCCGCCTCGCGCACCCGGGCGACGATGGCCGGATCGACGGTGGGCACCTCGTTGACCACGCGGGAGACCGTCTTGATGGCGACGCCTGCCAGTGCCGCCACCTCGCGCATGGTGGGGCGGCTGCGCGGGGACGGCGACGGCGGCTCGCCCAGGGTCATCGTTGTCTCCAACTGATTCTGCGTTACCGACTCGTTGCCGACGCATGTTTACCAGTGTCTTGACGCGCTCGTCCATACGGGACCACTATCCCGTCGAGTCAACGTTGTCTCAGCGTCGACCAAGGGCCGGCTCGAAAGGGATCACGTCATGAATCACGTCATGAACCTCTCCACCACCCCGACATCGGGCCTCCGTAGTCGGCGCACCCGGGCGGCAGCCGTCGGCGTCACCATCTGCCTCGGCGCCACCCTCGCGGCCTGCGGTTCCTCCGACTCCAGCTCCTCGTCGTCCGGCAGCGGGAAGGTGGGCGTGTCACTGATCCTGAAGACGCTGAGCAACCCGTACTTCGTGAGCATGGAGAAGGACGCCAAGACGCAGGCCACCAAGGACAAGGTGAGCCTCACGGTGGCGGCGGGCACGTCAGACGGTGACACCCAGACCCAGATCACCGCTATCGACAACGCCGTCTCGCGCGGCGACAAGGGCATCCTGATCACCACCAACGGCGACGCGGTGAACACCGCGCTCAAGCGCGCCAAGCAGGCCGGCCTCTTCGTGATCGCCCTGGACACCGCACCGAACCCGGCGAACGTCGCGGACATCACCTACGCCACCGACAACGAGCAGGCGGGCAAGCTCGACGGCCAGTACGCGGCGGCGGCCCTGAACGGCAAGCCCGCGGTCATCGCCATGCTCGACCTGTTCAACAACCAGGTCGTCTCGGTGGACATCGACCGCGACCACGGCTTCCTGGAGGGCATGGGCATCGACCCGGGCAGCAAGACCGAGAACGGCAAGGAGGCCAAGTCCGGGAAGTACACCGGCGGCGCGGGCGGCACGTACAAGATCGCCTGCCACCAGCCGACCCAGGGTGCCATCGACGGCGGACGCACCGCGATGGAGAACTGCCTCTCGGCCAACCCGGACATCAACGTCGTCTACGCCATCAACGAACCGGCGGGCGAGGGCGCGTACAACGCGCTGAAGGCGGCGGGCAAGGAGAAGAGCGTCGCGATCTACGCGATCGACGGCAGCTGCTCGGGCCTGAAGAACGTCACCAGCGGCAAGTTCGCGGCCGACGCCGTGCAGTACCCGGGGAAGATGGCGGCCCTCGGCGTCAGCTCCATCGCGAAGCTGGCCCGCGGCGGCAGCAAGCCGAGTGTCACGAACGGTAAGTCGTTCTACGACACCGGTACCGCGCTGGTCGCGGCGAAGGCGCTCGGGGGGCTGACGGTGCAGTCGCCGGCGCAGGCTGCTTCTGCTTGTTGGGGGAGCTGATCCGGTCGGTTGGTTGGTTGATCGGTCGGGTGGGCCGCCGGTGCCGGTAGCCGTCTTGACACCGGCGGAGCACCCGCACCGTACGAGCCGATGAGCCCGTACGTCATGAGCCCGTACCTCATGAGTTCCTACGAAGGCCCGCACGAGGGAACGAACCGGAAGGACCCCCTGTGACCACCCACGTGGACAGTGAAGCGACACCGGCGCCGGCGGAGGACTTCCTCAACCGGCCCGCCACGCCGGCCCAGCGCATCCAGTCGGTGCTGCACCGTCAGCCGGCACTCAGTCCGGCGATCGTCCTGGTGCTCGCCGCGATCGTGTTCTCCCTCATCAACGACCGCTTCTACGCGTTGCAGAACCTGTCGCTGGTCGCCCAACAGGTCGCCGTCATCGGCTCGTTGGCCGTCGGCCAGACCGTCATCATCCTCACGGCCGGCATCGACCTGTCCATCGGCGCGGTCATGGTGCTGGCCTCGCTGCTGATGTCGAAACTCGTCGCGGACAACGGCGTGCCGGGCGTGCTGGCCCTGCTCGCGGGAGCGGCCGTAGCCATCGCCGCGCAGGCCGTCAACGGGCTGCTGGTGACGAGAATCAAGCTGCCACCGTTCATCGTCACGCTCGGCACCCTCAGCATCTTCACCGCGATCACACTCATCTACGCCAAGGGCCAGACCGTCTCGCTGCAACCCGGCAACATCCTGATGTGGAGCGCGGACACGGTCTCCATCGGGCAGTTGAACCTGACCACCGGCGTCCTGCTCATGATCGCCCTGTACGCGGTGATCGGCTACGCGCTGCGCTACACCGCCTGGGGCCGCCACCTGTACGCCGTGGGCGACGACATCGAGGCCGCCCGCCTCGCCGGCATCTCCGTCAACCGGGTCCTGCTGAGCGCGTATGTGGTCGGCGGGTTCGCCATCGCGGTGGGCGCCTGGATCCTGGTCGGCCGGGTCGGCGGCGGCGACCCGAACAGCGGCCTCAACGCCAACCTGCAGTCCATCACCGCGGTTGTCATCGGCGGCACCAGCCTGTTCGGCGGACGCGGCGTGGTGCTCGGCTCGTTGATCGGCGCACTCATCGTCCAGGTCTTCGTCAACGGCCTCGCGCTGGCCGGGATCGACCCCAACTACCAAGTCCTGACAGTCGGCGTGCTGGTGATCGCGGCTGTCTCCGTCGACCAGTGGATCAGGAGCGTGAAGGCATGACGACTGCCCCCACTTCCACCCCCGCCTCCGCGCCCGTTCTCGAAGCCAAGGGCCTGGTCAAAGTCTTCGGCCGGGTCGTCGGCCTGAACGACGTCGACCTCACCCTCTACCCCGGCGAGGTCCTCGCCGTCATCGGCGACAACGGCGCCGGCAAGTCCACCCTGATCAAGTGCCTCTCCGGGGCGCTCGTCCCCGATCAGGGCAGCATCCTGGTCGACGGCTCCGAGGTGAACTTCAAACGCCCGCAGGACGCCCGCGAGGCCGGCATCGAGACGGTGTACCAGACCCTCGCGGTGGCCCCGGCGCTGGACATCGCCAGCAACCTGTTCCTCGCCCGCGAGATCCGCCGCAAGGGTGTGCTCGGCTCGGTGTTCCGCATGCTCGACACCGGCGAGATGAAGCGTCAGGCGGCCGACCACATCAAGCGGTTGGGCATCAGCACCCTGCAGAACATCAACCAGGCCGTGGAGACGCTCTCCGGCGGCCAACGCCAGTCGGTGGCCGTCGCCCGCGCGGGAGCCTTCGGCGGCCGGGTCGTCATCCTCGACGAACCCACCGCCGCGCTGGGCGTCCGCGAGACCGGCCAGGTCCTCAAACTCGTCCGCGACCTGCGCGACCAGGGCCTCGGCGTCATCCTGATCAGCCACAACATGCCCAACGTCTTCGACGTGGCCGACCGCATCCACATCCAACGCCTCGGCGGCTGCGCCGGGGTCATCACCCCGCAGTCGCATTCGATGGAGGATGCGGTGGCGATCATGACGGGGGCGAAGAAGCTTGTTGCGGAGGCGGGGTGACGGGGGTGACGGGGGTGGAGAGGCTTGTTGCGGAGGCGGGGTGACGGGGCGTGATGGGGGTGAGGTGGCTTGTTGTGGGGGCGGGGTGACGGGCGGGGGTGGGGGTGAAGGGGCTCGTTCCGGAAGTCGGGTGACAGGCGGGGGCGGTACGGCCGACGAGCCTCGGATGCCCTTCGAGTACCGGATCACCGAAGGCCGTCTCGGCGCCGAACCCACCGTGACCGTCTCCGCGCCGGACGGTGCCGTACGCGTCGTCCTCGCCCTGCGCGGGGCGACGCTGCTGAGCTGGCAGGTCGCACGCGGAGCGGCAGGGCAGCTCACGGAACCAATTGAACCGACTGAACTGACGGACCTGACCGAACGGACGGACCTGACCGAACTGACGGACGGCTACCGCGACGAGGCGGAACTGCTCTCGCAGGACGGCGTACGGGCGGGCCTGCTCGCCCCGTTCTCCAACCGCGTCGCCAACGGCCGCTACCACCACGACGGCCGCGACCACGACCTGCTGCCCGGCCGCGTCGAGGACCGCACTATCTACCACGGCTTCGCGCGCGAAGCGCCGTTCCGGCTCGTCGCGGCCACCCTGACGGCCGACTCGGCGCGGCTGCTCCTGCGCAGCACGAGCATCAGACCGGGCCGCTACGCCGGTTACCCGTTCGCGCTCGACCTCGACGTGGAGTACACGATCGGGCGCCGCGAGCTGGGCATCGAGATCCGGGCGACGAACGTAGGGGAGACCACCGCCCCTTACGCGTCGGGCTGGCACCCCTACTTCACCCTCTTCCTCTCCCGCTCCCACCCCCGCCCCATCGACGACCTCGTCCTGCAGATCCCCGCCGACACCCTGATCCGCACCGACGCCTCCCTCATCCCCCTGCGCGGAAAGGAGGCCCTACTGCCGCTCGACCAGTGCCCCGACATGGATTTCCGCACGCCCAGACGGCTCGGCACCGCCGTCATCGACGCCTGCTTCGCAGACCTGACCCCCGGACCCGACGGCCGGATCGAGACGGTACTGAGCGACCTCGCGTCCGGAGACGAACTACGGCTGTGGCAGTACGGCGGCTACATGCACGTGTTCACCGGCGACACCTTGGCTCGCGATCGGCGCGCGTCCATCGCCCTGGAACCCGTCGAGGTACCCACCGACGCGTTCAACCGTCCCGAGTACGCCAACGCCCTGTCACTGGAGCCCGGCCGGCAGCGGGAGTTCCGTTTCGGGGTCACGTATGTGCCCGTGACGTACTGAGCTGTCGCCTGACGGCCCCTACCGGGACATGAAAAAGGCGGGGTCCGAGAACCCCGCCACACACACCACAAACCCTCAACTCAAGGCCACACCAAGCAATAAGGCTGATGCCCCGCCTCATGCAGCCGATGGCTGAAGTCCTGCCACTCGTGCAGCAGTTGGTACACATTGAACGCATCCCGAGGCCCACCCCGGTCCGGCACCGTCGACCAGATGAACGCCGCCGCGCCGACCGCCTCCTCGCCGATTCCGCGCAGGGGGTCGACGACCGTCATCGGGAGTTTGACGACCGCGTAGTCCGGGTGCAGGACGACCAGTTCCAGCGGGGGCACCTTGTTGAGCGGGACGCCCTCGATGCCGGTGAGGACCATCGCGGCCATCGTCTCCGGCTTGATCTTGGTGAACATGCCGTTCATCCCGAGCTCGTCGCCGCCGAGTTCCTCGGGGCGCATCGAGATCGGGACGCGGGCCGCGGTCGCGCCGTCGGGTGCGCCGAAGTATTTGTACGTCACCCCCACCCGACCACCATTCCTGCTCCCCGCCCGCAACTGATCGATCCGACGTTCGATACGGAGCTCGTCCCGATCCGACTCACCCGAACCCACATGGGATCCACCGGACCCAGCTGACCCACCGGATCCGGGACCACTCTGCCGTGCCGCCTCGGCGGCCTCCTCCGCGTCGCGCCGGTGCTTCCCCCGCCGAGCACGCCGAGGACCCAGGTCGTCAGTCCCCTCGCCCAGTCCGCCACCGCGATGCATATCTCCACCCGACTGCTTTTCCAGGACGCGTGGCCCTCGCCGCGCAACCCGATCATCGTGTCAGTGACCTCCCCCACGGCCGCCCGCCGAAACGTGCGCTGAAACACCTGTCCGCAGGATCTGCGCAAGCCCTGAACACCGTGCGCCCGACCGGACGCCCGCATGAGCTGTGTGTATCCGTGTGTATCAGGTCCCAGTCTCGCAGACGGGTGGGGGCCCCTGCCCGGACTCCCGCCGCCTACCCTGAGGAGGGCACCGAGTCGCCGGAGCCCAAGAACACCGAGAAGCCCGAAGAAGCACGAAGAAACCTGAATAAGGCTGAATAAGGCTGAATAAGGCTGAATAAGGCTGAATAAGGCTGAATAAGGCTGAAGGAACCCGAAGAACATCGGGAATTCCGAGAAGCCCCCGCACGCCCCCAGAAGTCCGAGAAGCTGGAGAAGTCGCAGGTCATGACCGAAACGCCAAGCGGAACGCCAAGCGGAACGCCCAGCGGAGGGGCGAGCGGGGCGCCGCACGCCCTGCCGTATCCCTACGACGCACCCGTCTCGCAGGCTCTCTTCGACCGTGCGTCGGTCGTCACGCCGGGCGGCGTGAACTCCCCGGTGCGCGCCTTCCGCGCCGTCGGCGGCACGCCCCGGTTCATGGTCTCCGGCAACGGCCCCTATCTGACGGACGCCGACGGGCGCGAGTACGTCGACCTCGTCTGCTCCTGGGGTCCCATGATCCTCGGGCACTCCCAGCCCGACGTGATCGCCGCCGTCCACGACGCCGTCTCGCGCGGCACCTCCTTCGGCACCCCCGGTGAGGGCGAGGTCGCGCTCGCCGAGGAGATCGTCGCCCGCGTCGAGCCCGTGCAGCAGGTGCGGCTCGTCAGCAGCGGGACCGAGGCGACCATGTCCGCCATCCGGCTCGCCCGAGGGTTCACCGGGCGGCCCAAGGTGATCAAGTTCGCCGGGTGTTACCACGGTCACGTCGATGCGCTGCTCGCCGCCGCGGGCAGTGGCGTCGCCACCTTCGCGCTGCCCGACACCCCCGGCGTCACCGGCGCCCAGGCCGGCGACACGATCGTCCTGCCGTACAACGACCTCGAAGCCGTCAACGAGGCCTTCCACCGGCATCCCGGTGAGATCGCGTGCGTTATTACGGAGGCTTCGCCCGGGAACATGGGCGTCGTGCCGCCCGTCGCCGGGTTCAACCAGGGGCTCAAGGACGCCTGCTCGAAGAACGGCGCCCTCTTCATCTCCGACGAGGTCATGACCGGGTTCCGCACCAGCCGGGCCGGGTGGTTCGGGATCGACGGGGTCACGCCCGACCTCATGACCTTCGGCAAGGTCATGGGCGGCGGCTTCCCCGCCGCCGCGTTCGGCGGGCGAGCCGACATCATGGCGCACCTCGCCCCCGCCGGGCCCGTGTACCAGGCCGGCACCCTCTCCGGTAACCCGGTCGCGACCGCCGCCGGCCTCGCCCAGCTGCGCCTCCTCGACGACGCGGCCTACGACACGATCGACGCCGTATCGGCGCAGATCCAGTCGCTCGTCACCGGGGCGCTCGGCAAGGAAGGTGTCGCGCACCGGATCCAGAACGCCTCCAACATGTTCTCCGTGTTCTTCACCGACCGGAGCGTGCGCAACTACGAGGACGCCAAGGCGCAGGAGTCGTACCGCTTCACCGCCTTCTTCCACTCGATGCTGGCGAGCGGCGTCTATCTGCCGCCCTCGTCCTTCGAGTCCTGGTTCGTTTCCACGGCCCACGACGAACGGGCCATCCAGCGGATCGCCGACGCCCTCCCGGCGGCGGCCCGAGCGGCGGCGGAGGCCACGGCGGCATGACCGGCACGAACAGCAACTCCACTGACAACACCAGCGACATCACCGTCGTCCACGTGATGCGGCACGGCGAAGTCGCCAACCCCGAAGGGGTGTTGTACGGGCGCCTCCCCGGCTACCACCTCTCCGAGCTCGGCCGGCAGATGGCCGACCGGGTCGCCGAGCACCTCTCCTCCCGCGATGTCACGCACGTCGTCGCCTCCCCGCTGGAGCGGGCGCAGGAGACCGCCACGCCGATCGCCAAGGCGCACGGGCTCGACCTCGCGACCGACGGGCGGCTCATCGAGGCCGACAACGTCTTCCAGGGCAAGACCTTCGGGGTCGGCGACGGGGCGTTGAAGAAGCCGGACAACTGGAAGTACCTGGTCAACCCGTTCAAGCCGTCCTGGGGTGAGCCCTACGTCGACCAGGTCGTCCGCATGATGGCCGCGCTGGACGCCGCCAAGGACGCCGCGCGCGGGCATGAAGCGGTGCTGGTCAGTCATCAGCTGCCGATCTGGATCGTGCGGTCGTACGTCGAGCGGCGCCGGCTGTGGCACGACCCGCGCAAGCGGCAGTGCACCCTCGCCTCCCTGACGACCTTCACCTACCGCGCCGACAAGATCGTGTCCGTCGGCTACACCGAGCCGGCCCGTGATCTCGTCCCGGCCCATCTCCTCGCGGGCGCCAAGCCCGTCAAGGGGAAGGACAAAGCGTTCGGCGCCTGACAAAGAGGGGAATGGCGGGAAAGGCGGGAAAGGCGGGTTTGACCACTCGTCAGGGGCAGGGCTGGTGACAGCCCTGTGACATTTGTTTCGCAACCCACATCGTTAACGGTGAACTTTCTTGTCCGGCGCGTCCTCTCACAGGTAGACCACAGAGGACGCGACGGATGGGGAAACAATGCGGAGTCTCACTCGACGAGGAGCGCTCGGAGTCGGTGCGGGCGCCGCGGCGGCCGTAGGACTCGCGGGGTGCGGGACGCTCGGTTCGGACGGGTCGAAGCCCGGCTCCGGCGGTTCCGGGAAGGGGTCCTCCGGTGGTCCCACCAAGTCCCTGGAGCCCCGGGCCAAGCCCATCGGTGACGGCTCCACGTCCTTCACCGGCGTGCAGCCCAAGCAGCCCGCCAAGCCCGTGCCGTTGGAGGCCGGGCAGACCCCGCCGCAGTTCGTGATCTTCTCCTGGGACGGCGCGGGCGAGGTGGGCAACGGACTGTTCCCCCGCTTCCTCGACCTCGCCAAGCAGCACGGCGCGAGCATGACCTTCTTCCTCTCCGGCATCTATCTGCTGCCCGAGTCGAAGAAGCGCCTGTACAACCCGCCGAACAACGCGCGGGGCGCCTCCGACATCGGCTACCTCACCGACGAACACGTCAAGGCGACGCTCACCAACGTCCGCCGTGCGTGGCTCGAGGGCCACGAGATAGGCACCCACTTCAACGGCCACTTCTGCTCCGGCTTCGGCACGGTCGGCAACTGGACGCCCCAGCAGTGGCGCAGCGAGATAGACCAGGCCAAGTCCTTCGTCAAGGAGTGGCGCACCAACACCGGCTGGACCGACCTGCCGTCCCTGCCCTTCGACTACGAGAAGGAGCTCGTCGGCGGCCGTACGCCCTGCCTCCTCGGCCAGGACAACCTGCTGCCCACCGCCCGTTCCCTCGGCTGGCGCTACGACGCCTCCTCGCCCGGCGGCCGCCAGGTCTGGCCCGTGAAGCGCAACGGCGTGTGGGACTACCCGCTCCAGGCGGTCCCCTTCCCCGGGCACAGCTTCGAAGTCCTCTCGATGGACTACAACATGCTGGCCAACCAGTCGGTCAACTCGACCAACGCGCCCGCCTACAACTACCCGGGCTGGCGTACCCAGGCCGCGCAGGCCTACATATCCGGCTTCCAGCGCGCCTACGAGTCCAACCGCGCCCCCTTCTTCATCGGCAACCACTTCGAGCACTGGAACGGCGGCATCTACATGGACGCCGTCGAGCAGGCCTTCAAGCACATCGCCCAGTTGAAGGAGAAGGGCGAGGACGTACGGCTCGTCTCCTTCAAGCAGTTCACCGACTGGATCGACGTGCAGAAGCCCGAGGTGCTGGCCAAGCTGCGCACCCTCGACGTCGGCCAGGCACCGGCCGGCGGCTGGAAGTCGTTCCTGGCCGCGAGCCCCAGCGCCTCTTCCACGGCCACCGGAGACGCCGCCTGAAATGCCGTCTGAAATGCGGTTTTCCGCCCGCCGTACGCCGTTGAGGGGGGCGCGCAAGATCCCCAGAACGGGCATGCGAAACTTTTCACATGAGTGCCGCCAGTCGCGCCCGTAGCCGCGCCGTCCTGTCGACCGCCGGTGTTGCCGTCGCCGCGTTGGTGCTGTCCGCGTGCAGTTCCGGAGGCACCTCCGGAGGTTCGGGCAACACCAACTTCATCACCGGCTCCGACGGCATCGCGACCGTCAAGAAGGGCGACCGCCAGGCCGCCCCCGACCTGTCCGGCAAGACCATCGACGGCAAGACCCTCAACACCGCCGACTACAAGGGCAAGGTCCTCGTCGTCAACGTGTGGGGCTCCTGGTGCTCCCCGTGCCGCGCCGAGGCGGACAACCTGGTCCAGGTCGCCAAGGCCACCGCGGACAAGGACGTCCAGTTCGTCGGCCTCAACACCCGTGACACCAGCACCGACCCGGCCGTGGCGTTCGAGAAGAAGTACCAGGTCCCGTACCCGAGTCTCTACGACCCGACGGGCCGGCTGATGCTCCGCTTCAAGAAGGGCACCCTCAACCCGCAGGCCATCCCCTCCACGATCGTCATCGACCGGGACGGCAAGATCGCGGCGCGCGCACTCCAGGCACTCAGCGAGGAGAAGCTGCGCGAGATGCTCGACCCGGTCATCGCGGAGAAGTGAGCTGACGTGCTGCTCGCCGCCGCCGCCCTGCCGGGCCAGAACCAGACGGTCTTCAGCGGGGCCCTGTTGCTCGCCCTGCCGATCGCCGTACTCGGTGGGCTCGTCTCCTTCTTCTCGCCGTGCGTCCTCCCGCTCGTTCCCGGCTACCTCTCCTATGTCACCGGGGTCAGCGGCACCGACCTGGGCGACGCCCGGCGGGGCCGGATGGTCGCCGGCGCCTCCCTCTTCGTCCTTGGCTTCACCGCTGTGTTCGTGTCCGGCGGGGCGCTGTTCGGCTACTTCGGGCAGACGCTGCAGGAGAACCAGGACGTCCTGTCCAAGACGCTGGGCGTGCTCATGATCCTCATGGGTGTGTTCTTCATGGGGATGATGCCCTGGCTGACCCAGCGTGAGTTCCGCTTCCACAAGCGGCCGACGACCGGGTTGATAGGGGCTCCGCTGCTGGGCGCGCTGTTCGGCATCGGCTGGACGCCGTGCGTCGGTCCGACCCTCGCGTCCGTGCAGGCGCTCTCCATGACCCAGGCGGGTGCCGGACGCGGCGCCATACTGACCGTCGCGTACTGTCTCGGCCTGGGTGTCCCCTTCGTCCTCACCGCGGTCGCGTTCCGCAAGGCCCTCGGCGCCTTCGGCTGGGTCAAGCGCCACTACGTCTGGGTGATGCGCGTCGGCGGCACCATGATGATCGTGACCGGCGTGCTGCTGCTCACCGGCGCCTGGGACGCGCTGGTGCAGGACATGCAGGGCTGGTCCGACGGCTTCACTGTAGGGATCTGATCGATGAGCAAGACGACCGCCGACTCGCCCGCCGAGACGCCCGCCGACTCGCCCCGGGCCGACTCCTCCGGCGACGACCAGGACCTCGGCGCCGCAGGCTCCCAGCTCTCCACGGCCCCCGTCGAGACGGCCATGCCCGGCTCCTTCGGCGGCAACCGCGCCCCCGGCCTCACCGGCCGGCTCGCCTGGACCGGCCGTGAAGTGCTCGGCTGGGCGCGCTGGTTCTGGCGCCAGCTGACCTCGATGCGGGTCGCGCTGATGCTGCTGTTCCTGCTGTCGCTCGGCGCGGTCCCCGGCTCCCTGATCCCGCAGTCCGGCACCGACGCGCTGAAGGTCTCCGAGTTCCAGGACGCGCACAAGACGCTCGGCCCGATCTACCAGAAGCTCGGCCTCTTCCACGTCTACGGCTCGGCCTGGTTCGGCGCGATCTACGTCCTCCTCTTCGTCTCCCTCATCGGCTGCATCATCCCGCGCACCTGGCAGTTCGTCGGCCAGCTCCGCGGCCGCCCGCCGGGCGCGCCCAAGCGGCTCAACCGCCTTCCCGCGTACGCCACTTGGCGCACCGCCGCCGAGCCCGAGCAGGTCCGCGAAGTCGCCCTCGCGACCCTGAAGAAGCGCCGCTTCCGCGCCCACATCGCCGGGGACGCCGTAGCCGCCGAGAAGGGCTATCTCCGCGAGACCGGCAACCTCCTCTTCCACCTCGCGCTGATCGTGATGCTGATCGCCTTCGCCTGGGGCCAGCTCTTCAAGTCCGAGGGCGACAAGCTGATCGTCGAGGGCGACGGCTTCTCCAACACCCTCACCCAGTACGACGACTTCAAGTCCGGCAACCTCTTCAGCGACGACGACCTCGTGCCCTTCAGCTTCAACCTGAAGAACTTCATCGGCACGTACGAGCGCACCGGCCCCAACCGCGGCACCCCGAGCACCTTCCAGGCCGACATCACCTACAGCCTCGGCGCCTACGGCAAGTCCGAGAAGCACACCATCAAGGTCAACGAGCCGCTGGAGATCGGCGACTCGAAGGTCTACCTCGTCAGCCACGGCTACGCCCCGGTCGTCACCGTCCGGGACGGCAAGGGCAACGTGGTCTTCCACCAGGCCGTACCGATGCTGCCGATCGACTCCAACGTCACCTCGCAGGGTGCGATCAAGGTCCTCGACGGTTACAAGAACGCCCAGGGCGTCGCCGAACAGCTCGGTTTCGCCGCCCTGTTCGTGCCGACGTACGCCAAGGGCAGCGGCACGATGTTCTCCCAGTACCCCGGGCTCGACTACCCGGTGCTCAACGTGACCGGCTACCACGGTGATCTGGGCGTCAACTCGGGCATCCCGCAGAACGTGTACCAGCTGGAGACCAAGAACCTGAAGCAGTACAAGGACTCCAAGGGCAAGATCCTCAAGGCCCAGCTGCTGCCCGGCGAGACGATGAAGCTGCCGAACGGGGCCGGGTCGATCACCTTCGACAAGCAGATCAAGGAGTGGGCGGGCTTCCAGGTCGTCCAGCAGCCCGGCACCACCTGGGCCCTGGCCGGCGCGCTCACCGCGATCCTCGGCCTGGCCGGCTCCCTGTTCATCCAGCGCCGCCGCGTCTGGGTGCGGGCTACGCGCGGCGCTGACGGAGTGACGGTCGTCGAGATGGCCGGCCTCGGCCGCAGCGAGTCCGCGAAACTCCCCGAGGAACTCGGCGACCTGGCCGCACTGGTACACGACCGGGCCCCGACGAAGCCGGCCGACGCCTCGCAGCCCGCCGATGCCTCGAAGGCGGCCGACGTCTCGAAGACCGGCGATGCCCCGAAGCTGGCCAACGCCACGGAGACTGCCGACGTCTCGGCGACCGCCGACGGCCCGAAGACCCCCGCCGATGCCTCGAAGACGGCAGACGTCTCGCAGCCCGGCGATGAGTCGAGGGCCGCCGATGCCTCGACGACCGACGACAGCCCGAAGACGGCTGACGGCCCGAAGGCCGCCGATGCCCCGAAGACGGCCGACGTCTCGACGACCGCCGACGCCTCGCGGCCAGCCAACGCCCCGAACCCCCCCGCCGACGACCCGAACACCCCCAACTCCGACGCCGACACCCACGACTCCGACTCCGGCGTCGAACCGCCCGTACCCGCCGAAGGGGCTGAGAAGTGACTCTCGCCGCCGCAACCGACATCGCCTCCGTGACCAATCTGGCCGCTGCCACCAACGAGCACCTGGCCAACCTCAGCAACACGCTGATCTACTCGTCGATGGCCGTCTACACCCTGGCCTTCTTCGCGTACATCGCCGAATGGACCTTCGGCAGCCGCAGCAAGATCGGCCGTACGGCCGCCGCGCTGACCGGTGCCGCGGCGAAGAAGGCGGACGCGCCCGCCGTCACCGTGCAGAACGCCGGCGGCACCGCCGTGCTGGAGCGGCCGAAGGTCGTCGTCCGGGCCGCGTCCGGCTCGCGTGACGTGCCGGACGGTCCCGGTGCGCACGGCGGGGACGAACAGGGCGACCTCTACGGCCGTATCGCCGTGTCCCTCACGGTGCTCGCGTTCCTCATCGAGCTGAGCGGCGTCATCGCCCGCGCGGCCTCGGTGGAGCGGGCGCCCTGGGGCAACATGTACGAGTTCAACATCACCTTCTCCACGGTCGCCGTCGGCGTGTATCTGACGCTGCTGCTGCTCAAGAAGAACGTGCGCTGGCTCGGCCTGTTCCTGGTCACGACGGTCCTCCTCGATCTCGGCATCGCCGTCACCGTCTTGTACACCGCCAGCGACCAATTGGTTCCCGCCCTCCACTCGTACTGGCTGTACATCCACGTCTCGACCGCGATCATCTGCGGCGCGGTCTTCTACGTGGGCGCCGTCGGCACGCTGCTCTACCTCTTCAAGGACTCGTACGAGAGCAAGCTCGCGAACGGCGGCAAGCCCGGCGCCTTCTCCACCTCGGTGATGGAGCGGCTGCCCGCCTCGGCGAACCTCGACAAGTTCTCCTACCGCGTCAACGCGGCCGTCTTCCCGCTGTGGACGTTCACGATCATCGCGGGCTCGATCTGGGCCGAGTCGGCCTGGGGCCGCTACTGGGGCTGGGACCCGAAGGAGACCTGGGCGTTCATCACCTGGGTCGCCTACGCCTGCTACCTGCACGCCCGCGCCACGGCCGGCTGGAAGGGCCGCAAGGCCGCCTACCTGGCCCTGATCGCCTTCGGCTGCTGGATCTTCAACTACTACGGCGTCAACATCTTCGTCGGCGGCAAGCACTCCTACGCCGGCGTGTAAGCCGTATCCCGAAGCCGCAACTCCCTTACGGCAGAGGCCGGTTCCGTGTGACATGGGTCACCGGAACCGGCCTTCGTCGTCCGGACAGGTAAAGGGGTGTGGATACGAATCTGCGGTTGAGGAAACGCATCCGCGCGGGGGATCACAACGCCTTCGGCGAGCTCTTCGACGCGTACGCACGCTCCGTCTACAACCATGCCTTCCGGCTCACGGGGGACTGGGCGCAGGCCGAGGACATCGTGTCGCTGACCTTCCTGGACGCCTGGCGCCTGCGCGGCAAGGTCGACGAGGAGGGCGGTTCGCTACGGCCCTGGCTGCTCGGCATCGCCACCAACGTCACGCGCAACAGCCGCCGCGCCGCCCGAAGACACGCGGCGGCGCTCTCCCGGCTGCCCCGTGACGAGGTCGAGCGCGACTTCGCCGACGAGGTCGCCACCCGCCTCGACGACCGGGCCGAACTCGCCCTCGTACGCACCGCGTTGGCCACCCTGCGCCGTGCCGAACGCGAGGTGCTCGCCCTGTGCGTGTGGTCCGGGCTCGACTACCAGGCCGCCGCCGAGGCGCTCGGGGTGCCCGTGGGGACCGTACGGTCGCGGCTCTCGCGGGCGCGCGCAAAGCTCGCGAAATATCTCAAAAGTACGGAACTCCCCCCGAGGGGCGGACAGATGAAAGGTGACCGCGGCAGTGCGGTCGGGCCCCTGAGGGAGGACAAGCGATGAACCAGCTCCCGGAACTCCCCGAGAGAGACCTTCCGCCGGGCCGTCACCGACTCCTCAAGGAGCATCTGATGACCGAGATCCGGCACGAGGCTGCAGCTGTCCAGGAGGGCGCGCCCGCGCCCCGGCGGAACAAGTGGCTGCGGCCCGCGATCGCGGCGACCGCCGTCGCCACCGCCGCGGCCGTCGCCTTCGTGGTCCTGCCTTCGTCCGGCTCCTCGCCGACGCCGCCCGCGAAGCCGCCCCGGAAGTCGACGGCCGCGCTCCTGGAGGACATCGCGCTCGCGGCCGAGCACGAGAAGTCCTACGGCACGGTCCGCGACGACCAGTTCGTGTACGTGGAGAGCCAGGTGTCGTACGGGCACGACGGGGAGGGGACGAAGGCCACGATCGATCCGCTGCACCGGCAGGAGGTGTGGATGTCGGTGGACGGCCTGCACGTCGGGCTGGTGCGGCAGGCGGGCATGGGGTCACACTCCGTCCCGGTCGACGTGAAGCCGGGCAAGGCCGGCTGGGACGTCTCGTCCTTCTACAACCACGTGAAGACGCTGCCCACCGACGCCGACGCGATGTACGACTACCTGGCCACGACCGCCCCGAAGTACGGCGGTGATGACAAGAACCAGGCCATGTTCGTGCTGGTCGGCGATCTCCTCCGCGATTCCGTCGTGCCGCCGAAGCAGAGCGCGGCGCTGTTCCGGGCGGTGGCCAGGATTCCCGGAGTGGCGACGGTCGAGGGGGTGAAGGACGCCACCGGGCGCCCCGGTGTCGCCATCGCCCGGACCGACCCCTACAACCCGCTCCGGGACGAGTGGATCTTCGACGCGAAGACCTACGAGTTCCTCGGCGAGCGCGAGGTGGCCACCAAGGACAACGCGGGCGTGAAGAAGGGCACGGTCACGGCGAACACCGCCGTCCTGCGCCGGGCGATCGTCGACAAGGCGGGCGAACGGCCGTAGGAAACAGGGGTGTTGAGGCCGTAGGAAACCGCGGTGCTCAGGCCGGAGGCAGGCACTCCTTCCCCGGAGGCCGGTTCTCCGGCCAGGCGATCTTCACGAAGCGGGCGGTGCCCTTCGGGGTGAGTTCCACTATCGGTACGGCCTTGTCGTACGGGTTGCCGTGGACGTCCAGGCAGATCCAGCCGCTCGCCCCGTTCACCCTCAACGACCCCTTCACCTGCGGCCATTGGAGGCCGACGTCGGCCAGGGGCGGGATCTTCTGCTGGTCGGGGGTGGCCTCGCGGATGCCGTGGACGGTGAGGCGCATCGCGTCGTAGGCGATGATCGCCTGGCCGTCGTCGAGGGAGGCCGGGCCGATCGGGCCGACGGGGGAGGTCCTGGCGGTGGCCACCAGCTTCTTCAGGTCCTGGGTGTCCTGGGCCGAACCACCCGTCGCCGGGGGCTTGTTGACCCAGGCGTCGGGGTGGGCGAGGGCCGTGTAGCGGACGGAGACGCCGTGCTGGAGGGCGCTGCGGTCGAGCTTCTTGTCGCCGGTGAGGTACGAGCCCTCGTCGCCGGTGAGCACGGTGAACGTGCGGGACTGGCAGCCACGGCGGCCCAACGCGTTGATGAACTGCCGGAGTTGGGTGTGCCGTCCGGCGAAGAACACGGTGTTCAGCTTGGCGTCCGTGTCGCAGACGAGGTCGGTGATCTGCCGGAAGGTGTTGGGCGTGCTGCCCTCCTGGCTGCGGTCGGCGGGCGGGGTGAACGGCCAGGAGCCGTACGGCGAGCCCTTGAGCAGTCCGGCGAAGGCCTGTTGGAGCGTCTTCGTGTACGGGTCGCCGGGCTTGTCGTAGACCAGCAGGGCCCGGTCCGCCGTCACCTTGGCGAAGGCGGCCAGCGCGTGCGCCTCGTCGGTGTTGGTGGGGGAGACGCGGGCGAGACCGGGGTAAGGGTCCTTGCCCTGCTGCCCGTTGGCGAGGTCGTCGGCGGTGATGGAGGTACCGACCACCGGGACACCGCGCCGGGTCAGCTCCGCCACGGCCTTCTTGTTGTTGTCGCTGCTGGTCCCTATGCCGGTGACCGCGCGCAGCCG
Source organism: Streptomyces prunicolor (assembly GCF_045162825.1). Classification (NCBI taxonomy): domain Bacteria; kingdom Bacillati; phylum Actinomycetota; class Actinomycetes; order Kitasatosporales; family Streptomycetaceae; genus Streptomyces; species Streptomyces prunicolor. Next base: position 6,324,533 of record NZ_CP108676.1, read on the forward strand.
GTCGGACGACGTCGTCATCGTCACTATCCGGTCGACGGTCCGCTCCCAATAGGCGCCCGTGGCACCGGGGTTGGCGAGCACGAGCCGGATGTACGGGGTCTCGCCGTTGTCGTCGTGGTTGGCCTGGTACTGGGCGAGATAGGCGCCCTGCAGCTCGTGCCCCACGTCGTTCATGGTGTCGGCGTCGGTCGCGGTGAACGGCTCGAAGAGCGCGACGGTGACGTACGTGCCGGCCTTCAGCGAGCGGTTCTCGCGGTCCATCGCCCTGATGGTGTCGGCGAATTGGCGCTGCCCGAAGTTGAACGAAGAGGTCGACACCCCCACGCACTCGCTACTGTCCTCGGGCCGGGCGACCCCGGCCGCGCAGGAACGGTCGTCGTGCAGAAGGGTGCGGGTCAGCTGGACCAGCCCGAAGACCAGCGCGGCGGCGAGCACGAGGGCCGTGTAGCGGTAGATCGGGAGCGTCCTGATCCGCTGGACCAGTTCGTGCAGCCACGCTCTCATCGCCCGCCCCCGTCTCGGTCGTCGCCGCCCGGCACCCGCAACGGGCGCCCGGCCAGGGCCTGTTCGGGCCACTGCTGGGCGGCCCGCCACAGCGGCTCGCTGCCCGCGGGCCAGATGTTCGACAACTGCTCCAGATCGAAGTGCATCCGGCCCGCGACCTCCTCGTCCGGCAGCACCAGCGGATCCGTCACCTGCCACACCGCGTGCAGCAGCCGCCGTACCGTCAGATGCAGGGCCGGGTCCACGCCGGGCGGCGGGTCCTCCTCGGCGTCCGTGCGGGCGAGCGCGACGGCCTTGCGGTGGTCGCCGGGCGCGCCGATGTCCCGGCCGTGCGGATCGTGCGCGTGGTAGTAGGGCGCGGCGGTGACGAACAGCAGTGTCTCCAGCCAGGCGTACGGCGTGATGGTGCGGAAGGTGTTGCGCAGATACGCGACCGCGTCCGCTGTGTCGCCCAGGGCGAGTTCGTGGTGCAGGCGGTAGCGGGCGCGGGCCGGGGTGTCCGGGTTGCCGGGCAGGCCGTCGTAGTGCGAGAGGAGTGAGCGGTGGACGGCACGCCAGCGGCCGTGGTCGGCGTCGTCGAGGTGCAGGCGGAGCAGGAGCAGGGTGCGCAGGAAGGGGTCGCCGACGAAGTAGCCCTCGGCCGGGGGCAGTCCCTCCGCGGTGATCTGGGTGCGCAGCCGGTTCACCCCGGCCGCCCCGAAACTGTCCCCGAGCCGGGCCTCGGCCAGCGCCCGCGCCGAGTCCCCGTCGTGCGCGGTGGCGAGCACGGCCAGCTCTTCCGCGAGCCCCGGCGGCACCAGCCGGTCGAGCAACTCCCGGTACACGGGCCGCCGATCGCGCTCCGCGTCCCCCTCCCGCTCGATCCCGGCGGTCAGCAACTCACCCGGACTGACCGCCCCCACGGGCCGGTTCTGCCGTACGGCCTGCCCGAGCATTGCGGCCCCCAACGGACTGCCGGCCGTCAAACGGTGGATGGCGTACGGCAGTTGGGGCGGCACCTCGACACGCGTAGCGCCGTCGGTGTCGGTGTCGGTGGCACAGACGTCGGCGATGACGCGCCGCGCCTCCTCGGGAGTCAGCGCCGGCAACGTCACCAACAGCGCCCGGGACGAGGGCGAGGCCCCCGGCACCCACCCGCTCGCGCGGGCCATCTCCGGCAGCGGATGCCGTACGGCGTCCGGCAGTTCGGGGTGACGGTGGCCGCGCAGAGCGGCGAAGAAGACGACCTGGTCCCCGACTCCGTCGGCACGTTCCTTCAGTACGGCCTTCATCAGCCCCGGACCAGGCCCCGACTGCACGTTGTCGACGAGGACGACGGGCCGCCCGACCCGGCGCATTCGCTCCCACCGGCGCCGGTAGGTGTCGCTCAGATCGGCCAACAGGGCGCGCAGCAGCCAGCGTTCGGCGTCCGCGCGGGAGGTGCCGTCGGCGCGGAAGTCCCGGGCGATCTCGATCAGCCCGCGCTTGGCGTCACCGCTCGCACCCGGGTAGGCGCGGTACCAGTCGGCGCCCGCCTTCAGCAGCCCGTTCGGCGTCCACACCAGCTCGAAGAGGGTGTCCAGGGTCGCCTCGATGACGGCCTGGCCCACCGGCCCCGTACCGGAAAGGTTGGCGATGAGCCGGGAGGCAACTTTCCCGGCCCAGCCCTGCGCGATCACCGCCCAGCGCCGGGCCGGGTCGCTCAGCAGCAGGATGCGCCGGGCCTCCTCGCGGGCGCTGTCCTCGTCCTGAGCACCCCAGCCGGTCGCGCACACGGCGAGCAGCCCGGCTTCGAGCCGCGGGAAGTCGATGCTCCCGGCCCCGTGCACCACCGGCTCCCGCAGCTGCTCCGCGATGGACGCCAGCGCCTGCCACACCGGCGACCAGGTCGCGGCGGGCCGCCCGTCCGGCAGCCGGGTGAGCCGGTCGGCCTCGCAGTCGATCAGCGCGACCGGCGTGTGCCCGCGGTACGCGCTCCGCAACTCGGCCAGCGCCATGCTCTTGCCGAGTCCGCGCGCGCCCGCGAGCACCACGAAGGGCGGTTCCGGGTGTTCGTACGGCGAGGTGAGCAGCTCGTACGGGCGCAGGCCGATCAGGCGCGAGGCGAGACCGGGCGGCTGTGCCTCGAACAGCGCCCCGCGTCCATGCAGCCCTCTACCCACCGCATCTCCCCCTGAGCGGTCGCCTGGCACCGGAACCTGTCTATCAACACCAGGGTAAATAGGGGGAGTTGTTTCGGACCAGATCGCGTGGTGTCCGTTGAGTTACGAAAATGTCGGAACGCGTCCGGACTCTTGGGTCAGTCGACGGTCAGTCGACGGTGATCGAGTCCAGCTTCTCCCGCAGATAGACATGCGAGTCGACGGCGTCGTACGCCACCCGTCCGACCGGCGCGGGCAGGGACTCCACGAGCGTGCCGGGTGTGCACTCGCCGAAGTAGACGAGCGACATCAGCTCCTCCGCCGGCGAGTCGGCGGGCGGCGGCAGCACCCGGTGCCGCCCGGACCGCCACCGGTCCCCGGTCCAACGGGCCATCAGATCACCGATGTTGATGGTGAACGCCGCCGGGTCGAACGGCGCGTCCTCCCACCCGCCCTCGTCGGTGAAGACCTGCAGTCCCCCCTTCCCGGCCTGCCGGTCGAGGATGGTCACGGTCCCGAAGTCGGTGTGCGGCCCGATCCGGAACTGCCCCGGCTCCGGCTCCCCGACGACCTCGACCCCCGGGTACCAGTTGATGTTGAACCCGTACGTCGGGTGGTCCATGTGCTGGGAGAAGAAGTCGGCTTCGAGCCCGAGGGCGACCCCGAGCAGCGACAGCAGCTGCTTCTCCAGCTCGCCCATCCGGTCGAGGTACTCCTCGCAGAGCGCCTGGAGCCCCGGGATCTCCGTCGGCCACACATTGGGCGCGTACCACTCGGCGTTGATCTCCGGGTCCTCGAAGGGCCGGTGCGTGGCGAAGGTCAGCGACTCCTTCAGATCGGGCGGGGTCTCGGTCCCCTCCGAGTACCCGTTGGCCTCGGCACCGGGCCCGAGCCAGCCGCGCCCGCCGACCTTGGCGGAGTAGGCCTCTTTCACATCGACGGGGAGGGCGAAGAAGGCGCGGGCGGCCTCCCGGATCCGGGACCGGAGACTCGGGTCGACCCCATGCCCGGTGACGAGCAGGAACCCGGCGGTCTGGAGGGCGTCGTCGACGGTACGGGCGATGTTCTTGCGCGTCTCCTCATCCCCGTCGATCCAGGGCCCGAGATCGATGGTCGGGATGCGGGGTTTGGTCTGGGGCTCAGTCACCGATGTCCTCGTTCCAGAGTGCCGGGTTGTTCTTGATGAAGTCGCGCATCAGCGAGGTGCACTCGGGATCGTCGAGGAGGACGATCTCCACACCGTGCTCGGCGAGCCAGTCGTGCCCGCCGTGGAAAGTGGCGGCCTCGCCGACCACAACCCGCGAGATACCGAACTGCCGCACCAGCCCACTGCAATACCAGCAGGGCGAGAGGGTCGTGACCATGGTCGTCCCTCGATACGACCGCTGCCGCCCCGCCGCCTTGAACGCGGCCGTCTCCGCGTGCATCGAGGGGTCGTCGTCCTGGACGCGCCGGTTGTGGCCGCGCCCGAGCAGGGTGCCGTCGGCGCCGTAGAGCGCGGCGCCGATCGGGATGCCGCCCTCGCCGAGCCCGGCGCGGGCCTCCGCGACGGCGGTGGCGAGCCAGGCGCTCGCCTGTGCCTGATCCAAAGGCTTCATGTCTTCACTCTCCAGTGGGCGAAACACGAGGGCAACGTGCGGAAAGTACTCTCCCCGCAACCCGTACCCGGACGAACTGTCCGCGCCTCTGGAGGTTCCCGTGCCCGCACTCACCCTCCGTGAGGTCCTGACCCTCGACCCGGTCCGTGCCACCGAGCCCGAACTGCTGGCCGGGGAGGCCGCGCTCGACCGCCCCGTGCGCTGGGTCCACTCCAGCGAGGTCTACGAGGGCGCGAACTTCCTCGACGGCGGCGAACTCCTCCTCACCAACGGCTTCGGCCTCACCGACACGGACGCCGAGATCCGCCGCCGCTACGTCCGCGAGCTGGCGGCCCGGGGTGCCTCCGGCCTGGCGGTGGAGATCGGCCGCTCCCTCCCCACCATGCCCCCGGAGGTCACGGACGAGGCCCGCCGCCTGGGCCTTCCCCTCCTGGCCCTCCACCGGGTCGTCCCCTTCGTACGGATCACCGAGGCCGCCAACCGGGCGATCGTGGCCCGGGGCCTGTCGGGCCGCTCGGTCGTACGCCCGTGGGGCGACGACCACACGGCAGCCCTCCTGGCCGACCTCGCCGACCGCGCCGCGCTGAACCAGCCAGAGGTCGAGGCCCGATCGGCCCTGGCCGGCTTCCACCCCGGTCCGGGCGCCCGCCTGATCGGGGTCTCCGTGCACGGCGCTCGGGACGTGACGGCCGTGGACCGGGCGGTACGGCTGCTGGGCGGCGCGAGCGTGCTGCGGGCGGCGTTCCCGGGCGACGTACTGGCCCTGCTGGCCCTCCCCGGCTCCGTCTCCGGCGACCCCATCCGCGCGGTCCAGGAGGCCTTCCGTACGGCGGCCGACCCCGGCCTGACGGTGGCGGTCGGCCACGCGGTTGACACCGGCAGCGGCTGGCTGCGCTGGAGCGACACGCTACGGGCGGCCCGTACGACCCTGGAACTCGCCCTGACGGTCCCGGCGGCCGAACCTGCCGCCCCCGAGGGCCCGTTGGTGACGTCGGCACGAGCGCTGGCCCTGGAACGGGAGCTGACGCGGGGCGGTGTCGACGCGAACCGGGACCGGTTGGCGCGACTGGTGCAGCACGCGTTGGGTCCGCTGCTGGCGTGGGAGGCGGCCCACCCGAGCGACCTGGTACGGACGCTGGAAGTGCATCTGCGGCACGGCTGCTCGCCCACGCGGACGGCAGCCCTCCTGCACATCGGCCGCCAGTCCCTCTACCAACGCCTTGAACGTATCGAGTCGTTGCTCGGCCTGGAGATCGACGACCCGGATCTGCTGGGGGAGTTGCTGGCGGCGGTGTGCGCACATCGGGTGGTGCGGGGGATGGGGGCGGCTCAGGTGCGGGGGTTGCGGACGGTGGCCTAGAAGTCGGCCTGGCGCAGGGTGACTTGGCTGGGCCCGTTGAAGGGGGCGTAGCAGGTCACGGTGGGCGGGGTGCGCAGGGTGTCGTCCTCGGTGAACAGTTTCCGTACGGCGTCGAAGGCGACCTCGCCGCTGACGACCGGGGCGACACGGTCGTAGAACGCGCGTGAGGCCTCGGGCAACGGCTCCCCGGGCTTGCCCTCGTCCTCGCTCCACACGTCCCACAACAGGGTCTCCACCTTGTTCAGGGCGGCGAGGTCGAGGCGGATGTTGCCCGCGACGAATCGTTCGCCCCAGAACGGGCCCTCCTCCGGCCGGTGCAGGCCGAAGGTCGTCGGGTCGGCGCCGCCGGTGCGGATGGCCTGCCAGGCCTCGCCGGCGACGAGGAAACGCTCGCGCGGTACGTCCATCGGGTCGAAGTCGACGTTCCAGTGGTCGGTGACGGTGGAGTCGGTGAGCTGGGAGTCGGCGAGGAGCCAGCCGCGGTCGCCGGCCCAGTACTCGGTGACGACATGATCGCCGTGGAAGAGCTGGGAGGCGTCGGTGTCGGGCGAGTTGAAGTAGTCGGCGAAGCCGGAGCGGATACGGGCGGGGATGCCGAGGTGCCGCAGGAACGAGCAGTGCAACAGCGAGAAGTCCCGGCACACTCCGACGAACCGGTCGCCGGGTGCGCGCCGCAGGGTGAGCGGGGCGGGGTTGCGGGCGACGAGGATCCGCAGGGTGTCGTCGATGTAGCGGGTCTCGGCGTCGTCGTGGAGGCGGTCGGTGGGGTGGGTGTGGTCGTAGAAGGCGTCTTCCAGGCGGTGGATGAGCAAGTCACGGGTGATGCGGGCGAGTTGGGCGGGGTCGCGCGGGAGGTCGGCGTAGTGGTGGGCGAGGGCGCCGGGGTCGGAGTACGGGCTCTGGGCGGCGTAGAAGGCAAGGTCTGTGCTGAGGTCTGCGGTGAGGGGCATGACACCTGACCGTGTCAAAATTCGCCCTGAATTGTCCATAGCCCGGGGGTACTTCAGTAGTTACTTCACTTCGAGTCCGCTGCGACCGATCGCCAGATCCGTTCCGGGAGGATGCGGGCGGCCTCGTCTAGGTCGAGTTCGATGTCGTCGATACCGGAGAGCCAGCGGCGGACCACGCCGACCAGTGGGCCCAGGACGAGGGTCTCCAGCAGGGGGAGTGGCAGCGGAGCCAACTCACCTGAATCGACGTGGGTTTGGACCCAGGTGGCGAACACCGAGAGCCTGGCCTCCTGGGAGTCGCGGAGTTCTCTGGCCTGGATCATGTTCCGCTGGTCGGTTCTGGCGGAGTGCAACAGCAGGGCGGCGTCCCGGTGTTCGCGGACGAAGGTCAGATGTGTCCGTACGATCGCGCGGATGCCGGTGCGGGCGGTGCGGGTCGCCTGGAGCGCGGTGATCAACTCGCTCAGCAGCCGGCTCAGCCAGCGCTGCGCCAGCGCGTCGAACAGACCGTCCAGACTGCCGAAGTGGTGGTACAGGCTGCCGAGGCTGACACCGCTGGCCTTGGTCACGGCGTTGACGGTGAGGCCCTGTTCGCCCTGCTCCGCGAACAGGCGCAGCGCGGCGTCGAGGAGCAGGTCTGCGGTGACCTCGCCGCGGTGTTGCTTGGGGCTCATGCGGGACAGCGTATTGGGAACTCGGTTCTAGAGTGAATTTCTAGAGCAGATTTCTGGAAACCTCTTCCGGTGTGACCATCCGCCGGTCCAGACTTGGTGGTAGCCGGGCCCGCGTCCGTCCGTCTCGGGGGATACGGATGGCCGTGGGTCCGGCGGGCTGAGTGTGGGTGGTGCATAGGATCGGCGGCATGGCGCTGCGTCCTGTTCAGGTGAATATCAAGGCTGTTGACTGTTCGGGGCTCGGCCGGTTCTGGGGGGAGGCGCTCGGCTGGGGCGTGCTCAGCCCCGGCGTGACGACCTACGTCGGCCCCGGCGGCGGCCTCGTCTGGCCCGAACCGCTCGGCCTGGGCATCGACCTCATCCCCGTCCCGCACCCCAAGCCGCCGACGAAGAACCGCCTTCACCTCGACCTCGCCACCGCGTCTACGACCCACCAGGCGGAGCTGATCACGCGCCTACGGTCCCTGGGTGCGACGCCCGTCGACGTGGGCCAGGGCGATGTGCCGTGGACGGTCCTCGCCGATCCGGAGGGCAACGAGTTCTGCGTGCTGGAACCTCGGGAGATCTACCGCGACACCGGGCCGATCGCCGCAGTGGTCGTCGACTGTGTGGATCCGCGAGCGATGGCCCGGTTCTGGGGCGGGGCGATGGACTGGGCTGTGCTTGAAGTCTCCGACGACCAGGCGTCGTTGCGCTCGGCCGAGGGTGTTGGGCCGTACCTGGAATTCCTCCGCGTGCCTGACCCGAAAACCGTGCCGGACCGTATCCACCTCGACCTGTTGCCGTATCCCGGTGATGACAAGGCGGCGGAGGTGGAACGGCTTCGGGGCCTCGGCGCCTCCGACCTCGACGTAGGCCAGGGTGATGTCTCGTGGACGTGTTTGACGGATCCGGAAGGGCACGAGTTCTGCGTCCTTGCTCTGTCCTGAGGCGGGGCCTTGTTGGTGTCCCGGCAGTTGGAATGTTGCCGTTGGGCCACTCGCTTCTTGGCCAGTGTCGGGCTTCCACGGCCCGAGTAAAGGGCGCTCCCTGCGGTCGCGTCGGCTGCGCCGATTCCGCTCCGCTCCACCCTTGACTCGGCCCGCTCCAGCCCGTTTGAGAAGCGAGCGAGCGGCCCGGAGGAACGGGTGGCCAGGCACACATCCCCTTACCTGTACTGCGTTGTCGGCCGGTGCGAGGGGACGCGCTCGCGCCTCGCCAGCACGCCGGGCTGGCTCAGCGGCTACCTGCCGGTGGGAGAGACCCGAGGTCTGCATTCCCTGCCCGTACTGCGTCGTGGGCCGGGGTGAGGGATGCGCGGTCGCGTCTCGCCAGCACGCCGGGTCGGCTCAGCGGCCAACGGCGGGTGGGAGGGGGAGGGGGAGGGGGAGGGGGAGGGGGGAGGTGGGTTGGAGAAGTGTGACACTTTCCCGTTAAGTGTCACACTTCTGCGGGGTGGGTACCCGGGGGGCGATCGGCGGACGGGGGTGGTCATCGCCCGGGGCGTCACCCAGAGTCGGCTCGCAGCCTTCCCCCTCCCCCATGCCCGCATCGTAGAACTGCCCCCTTGCCCGCCCGTTCCCCTCGGCCGCGAACTCCCCAGAGCCTCTTGCTTTTTTTGGCCTCCTGGCCTCCTGGCCTCCTGGCCTTCTGACCTGCTGGTCCCTGGCTTCTTGCGCAGCAAGTCCCCACCGGGCGGTAGTCGCTAAGCGGGCCCGGCGTGCTGGCGAGGCGCGAGCGCGTCCCCTCACCCCGGCCGACAATGCAGTGCAGGTAAGGGCGTTCATGCCTGGCCACCCGTTCTTCAGGGCCGCTCGCTCGCTTCTGAAACGGGCTGGAGCGGCCCTAGTCAAGGGTGGCCCGCAGGGCCATCGCCGCAGGCGACGCGTAGCGCAGCGGAGCGCCCTTTACTCGGGCCGTGGAAGCCCGACACTGGCCAAGAAGCGAGTGGTCCGACGGTCACGTGTTGGCGTGGGGGCCTGTTCATCCCTGAGGCTGCGGCTCCAGTACCGCGTAGTCCGCGAAGCTGCGGCGGTAGCGGGTGTGCCGGGTTTCCTGGGTGTGCTTGCGTTGCCATTCCTCTACGTCGGTCGGGTTGGCGTGAGGGCCGGAGGTGGCGTCGCAGTCGTGGTCGTCGCCGGAGACGCAGTGGGCCTCGTACTCCGGTTCCGCGGTGGGGTCTTGGACGATCGAGTACGGCACGTAGCGGAAGATTCGGCGGTGTCGGATGTCGTGGTCCCGGTGTTGGTGCCGGCGCAGTAGGACGTTCGCGTCGGTCTCGGCGGTGCCGTCGTTGCGGGCGCGGGCGTCGTCCCGGAATGCGGCCAAGTCGAAGCAGGGCTGGCAGTCAGGTACGGGGGCGGGGGGCATGGAGATGTCGTACGGCACTGAATTGCCCACCCAGGAGCGGGAGTTGGCCGCCTTTACGCTCGCGATCAGCCGTTCCTGGGGTGTTGCCGGGCGTACGGCTTCCGGCGGGGCCTCCCACTCCCGGCCGCCGCCGAGCGGGCGCAACATCGCGTAGGGCCCTGCCTTGCCTCGGTATTCCCCCACCTTGTTCGTACTGATGTCGTAAACGAGCGTTCCTTGTTCGATTCGCTTCGCCATCGGCTCAACCATGTTCACTCCGGGGCCACTTCATCACTCTGGGTGTATTGAGAGTCGCCCAGGGGAACGGTGCGTATCAATGCTTGGCGCGTGCCATTGGGCTATTGCCACGGAGGGGGGCGGGTTCGGTGACCTATCGCAATGCGGAGGCCACGGGCGGAGTCAGTAACGCGGTGCTGTTCGGTGACTTACTCCGCTTCTATCGCGAGACCGAGTTGCTCACGCAGGAGGCTTTGGCCCGGCAACTCCACTGCGACCGTTCGCATGTGGCCAAGATCGAGGCGGGGACACGGGTTCCGCAGGAGTCGTTCGCGAAGTCGTGTGACGAAGTCCTGCACACGGGTGGGGCGTTGCTGCGGATGTGGCGCCAGATCGACTGGTATCCCGAGGTCCAGCACCCCGATTGGTTCGAGAAGCGGGCTGAGATGGATGCCCAGGCTGTGGCGTTGCGCGAGTATCAAGAGCGCGTAATGCCGGGGATGTTGCAGACGCCGGCTTATGCGCATGCCTTGTTCTCCCGGATCGCGAGCGGCGACGAGGTGGATGAGCGCGTCCGGGCGAGGTTGAGTCGCCAACCGCGCTTCCTTGCTGAGGACGGTCCGCTGTACGTCGCTGTCCTGGACGAGAGTTGCCTGCGTAACGCCGTGGGTACGCCGAAGGTCATGCGAGACCAGTGTGCACACCTGCTAGCTGTCGGGCGACGCCCCAACATCCGTATCCAGGTGGCTCCTGCGGCTCTCTTCGGGCTCCTTCGCCCCAGCGGTTCAATGTCGTTGATCAAGCTGCCCGATGGGCATGAATGGGTGTACTCGGAGTCGCTGGACAGGGGGCATTTCAACGACGATCCAGCCGTCTTCGCGGGCCACAGTCAGGCCTATGATGTGCTCAGGGCGGACATCCCGTCGGCCCGCGAATCCGCCGCTCTGATCAGCGACGTGATGGAGGGTTACGAGCACCATGGACAGGCACCAGCTCGGCGCGGCGACTTGGATCAAGAGCAGCTACAGCGACAGCAACGGCGGCAACTGCGTGGAAATCGCCCCCGCTTTCCGCGCCGTGGTGCCGGTGCGTGACAGCAAGCTCGTCGAGGGCCCGGTGCTGGTCGTCACGCGTGCTGCTTGGTCGGCGTTCACGGCTGCTCTTCGCTGACGTCGTTCCCCGCCTTGCCGTACCGGCGGAAGACGGACGTGTCTACCGTCCAGGGGCCAAAGGGCACCGCGTCCCCGAAGATGTAGGGGTCCTTACGCGCGTACCCGGTCCTGCACGGATCGGAGTGGACTTCGATGGTGCCGGTGCGAGGGTCGACGATCAGGTAGTGGGCGATGCCCATGGCGGGATAGTCGGCGAGCTTTTCGACGTAGTCGTTGTTGGGGTTGGACGGCGAGACGATCTCGATCACCGCCAGCGCCTGCGTCGCGTCGACTGCGAGGCCTTCCTCGTCGAGTACGTCCTCCGGGATGACGACGGCGTCCGGGCGCCGCATGCGGCCGATCGACGGGTGCTCGATCTCGGGCCCGCTGGCGCAGATGTAGCCGGGATGTGTGATCAGGAGCTGTTCGTCCAACTGCTTGCAGATGCGCCGGATCGTGCCCTCGTGTCGCTTCGACGGGCACATCATTGCCAGTATCGGGCCCGATGGGCCGATCTCGACGCTCCAGCTCCCCTCAAGGTGCTCGGCGTATGCCCCGAGCTCCTCCGCGATCGTGCGCATCTTCGCGTAGTCCATGTATCGAGGGTACCGAGGATCCCGCTCCAGGCCCGGTCAGCTGCTCAGTGCGCCCACCCTGAGCAGCAACTTCCCCGTGCTCCTCCGCGCCCCCATCACCCGATGCGCCTCCGCCGCCTCCGACAACCCGAACTCCGCCGTCACCGGCAACGACACCGCGCCGTCGACCACCGTCGCGAACGCTCGCTCGGTCAGGGCTCGTAGCGCCGCGGGATCGTTCTGGGCCAGGGTCAGGATCGAGAAGCCGGAGACCGAGAAGGCGCCGGGGTACAGCTCGGGTTGGCCCACCTGCCACGGCTTCGCCGAGCTCGCGTTGCCGAAGGAGACCATGCGGCCGTAGGTCGCGAGGGAGGCGAGGCTGCGCCTGAGGGTGTCGCCGCCCACCGGATCCAGGGCCAGGTCCACCCCGCGCCCGGCCGTCGCCGCCCGCACCGGCGCCTCGAACTCGCCCACGAACACCGCGTCGTAGCCGTACCCCCGCGCGAACTCCGCCTTCGCCGCGCTCGATACGACCCCGTACACGGAACCCGCCCCCGCCGCCCGCGCCAACTGCCCCACCACTGTGCCGATTCCGCCCGCCGCACCCTGCACGAGTACCGTCTCGCCGGGTTGCAGTCGGCCCACCGAGTGCACGAGGGCGTACGCGGTCGGGAGGACCGTGGGGAGCGTGGCGGCCGTGCGGAGGTCCACGCCCTCAGGGAGGGGGAAGACTGTCGTCGCGTCGGTGACGACCACCTCCGCGTACGCGCCGCCCGCCGTCAGAGCCGCCACCTCCTGGCCCAGGGCAAGACCTTCGACGCCCTCACCCACCTCCCGCACCCGGCCCGAGACCTCAAGTCCCGGTACGAAAGGGAGACTTGGCACCCGGTATCCCTCGCCCCGCGCCTTGAGGTCGGCGAAGTTCACCCCGGTGTACGCCACGTCGACGCTCACCTGGCCGGGGCCGGGGCGCGGGACCTCCGTCTCCACGACCTTCAGGACCTCGGGACCGCCGTACTCCTGGATCTCGACCGCGCGCATGCCGGACTCCCCGCTCGACTGTTCAATGAAAAGCGAACACTCGCGAGTGTATGGTTTTCGTCGAACACCCCGCAAGCGAGAGCGCGTGGGAACGAGGGAGAGGGAACGGGGGGACGGCATGGCGCAGCGAGACCGCACCACCGGAAGTCATCGGGCCGCCCCCGAACACACCCACCCCGACGACGTCCCCCTGCAGACCGCCCTCGCCGCGCTCGCCGACCCCGTACGTCTCACCCTCGTAAGGGAGTTGGCGGGGTCCGACGACTGGTCGCGCACGTGCGGGAGCTTCGACGTGCCCGTCGGCAAGGCCGCGCTGAGTCATCACTTCGCCGTGTTGCGCGGCGCCGGGATCGTGGAGCAGCGCGACGAAGGGCCCAAGCGGGTCAACCGGCTGCGCAGGGAAGAGTTCGAGGGGCGTTTTCCCGGGCTGCTGGGCCTTGTGCTGCGCGCGGACGGCCGGGGCCTGGACGACCGGGCCTGAACCCTTTTGCCCGCTCCGGCGTCGCAGTCGCATGAGGAATCGCAGCTGGATCGTGGCGGCCGTCGCGACCGCGGGAGTGGTGCTGGGCGCCGCTCTGTACGTAGACGAACTGGAGACCGGCCACGCCGACGTGGACGTGGCCGCCCCCAAGGTGTCCCAGGTGCCCAAAGTGCCCAAGGCGCCCAAGGCGAGTGCCTCCGAGCGGTGCGTCGGCACCCGGCCCGTCGGCGGCCTCCCCACCCACGACGACAACAACCCCATGTACCGCCTCGCCGGTCACGTCGACGCGCTGGGGGCGGGCGCCTACGTGGCCGTCTACACCGGCCTGTCCGTGGACGACAGGACGCAGACTCTCGACGTCTGGCGCATCCCCTCCGCCCGCTTCGACGCCGCCGTCTGCGGCGCGGCGATGAAGGGCGTGACCGTCCGCCTGCACGACTCCGACGTCAGCCGGAAGAGCCTCGACAAGCTCTCCGACCGCATCGGCGACGACATGAAACGCTGGGACGGCACCTTCCGGATGCGCCAAGTCGGCGTGAATGTACGGGGGTTCGTCCAGGTCGGGGTCGATGACCCCGACAAGGCCGAGCCGATCATCAAGAAGGCGTACGGGGCGAAGAACGCCCGGTACATCAAGGTCGAGTACGTGGGTCAGGCGTCGGCAGTGTCGGCAGTGGCGGGCTGAGAGTGAACCCCGCCCTTCGGGCCCAGCACCTTGCGCAGCGCCACGTACAGCACCGCGCTCAGCACGAAGCCCACGATCGGCGTGCTGTCTCCGAAGGACGGCCAGTGCTTCGGGACGTAGCCGACGTAGTCCTCCTGGTTGGAGAAGAGCGGGACCGAGACCCCGATGCCGATCAACAGGGCTGCCAGGCCTGGCCAGTTGGTGAAGGTCGGGTCGGTCAGGCGGGGGGCCAGTTCCTCGGTGGGTGTGCGGGACTGGAACCAGCGTTCCACCAGGACCACGCCCAGCCACGGTGCCACCCAGTACGCGATCACCAGCAGGAACGCCTCGTACGCCGAGCCCGCGTCGGACAGCGACGCCCATGCCGCCGCCGTACCGGCCACCCCGGACACCACGACCAGGACGCTGCGGTTCAGCCACGGGGGGAGCTTCAGGCCCAGCGCGGCGAGGGAGATCGCGCCGGAGTAGACGTTCAGGGCGTTCGCCGAGATCGCGCCGAGGATGATCGCGAGCAGTACCAAGTTGCCGAGCCAGGAGGGGAGATGGCCGGTGAAGGCCGCCGTCGGGGTGGCGTCCTTGGGGGCCAGGAGCGTTGCTGAAGCCGCTCCCATCACTGCCACGAACGTCACCGACACGAAGAGGCCGAGGGCGGGGTACAGGATCGTCTTGAACTTGTTCGCCGTGCGGGGGAGGTAGCGCGCGTAGTCCGTGGCGTACGGGTTCCAGCCCGCCGCGTAGCCCCAGGCCGCGCTGAGCGCCAGGAGGAAGCCGCCCACTCCGCCGCCCGTGCCGCCTCCGCCGAGGTGTGCGTCCTTGAAGGTCCAGACGCCGGCCAGCAGGAAGATCACCGCCAGCGCCGGGAACGCGTACTTCTCGAAGGTGTGCACGAAGTTGTGGCCTATGAAGCCGATGAGGATCTCGGCCACTACTACGAGGAGGAGGGACGGGAGGGGGCGTAGGCCCGTCAGTGTGTTCAGTGCGAACGCCGCGCTCACGCTGTTCACCGCGAACCAACCGACGCCCGCCACAAGGCCGTTGGCCGCCGACGGGATGATGTTGCCGCGGAAGCCGAAGGAGAAGCGGCCGATCACCATCTGCGGGACGCCGAAGCGCGGGCCGTCCAGGGAGAGGAAGCCCTGTGTGATCGCGCCGAGGCCGGTGCCCAGGACGATCGCCGCGGTCGCCTGCCAGAAGGACAGGCCGAAGAAGAGGACCGAGATCACGCCGATATAGACGGTCGCGAACTCGATGTTCGGGGAGGCCCAGGTCCAGAGGAGCTGGAGCGGGCTGCCGTGGCGTTCGGCGTCGGGGATCGGCTCGGCACCGGCCGTCTCCACGGCGATGACCTTGTCACCGTATTCGGGGGCGAGGGTGCCGGTTGAGTCGGCGGGAGCAGTCGTCATGCGAGGTAAGTGTCCGGTTCCTGCCGGTCCGGGCCCAGAGGCGCATTGTCCGTACCGGGCCGCTCACCGGCGTACAACCTGCACGTACTCACTTCACGTCTACTCGGGCTTGGGGTCGTCCTTGAGGTCGTCCTTGTTCAGGGACTTCAGGAACTCGGGGTTGTCGTCCGGCGCGATCCACTGGCCCGGCGTCTCCGCCGCCCCGTCCGCCGTGCGCCGCGGCCGGCCCGCGATCAGCCACGCGATCGGGCCGACCAGCACCTCGCCGAAGAGCAGGATCACGAACACCCACGCCAGCTTCGGCATACCCCGCACGTCCTCCTCGGGCGTGTTCAGGCAGTCCACGAAGGCGTAGATCCACAGAGCCAGGACCAGCAGGAAGGGCAGATACCTGAGCATGGTGGCGAGATTCTCCTGAGTGGTGAGACGGCCCCGGTGACGGGGTCAGGTTAGCGGGTGGCAGATACTTGGACACATGGCTTACGACGATCTTCGCTCCCTGCTCAGGGCACTGGAGCGCGAGGGAGACCTCAAGCGCATCAAGGCCGAGGTGGACCCCTATCTGGAGGTCGGGGAGATCGTCGACCGGGTGCAGAAGGCCGGTGGGCCCGCGCTCCTCTTCGAGAAGGTGAAGGGGTCCTCGATGCCCCTCGCCATGAACGTCTTCGGGACCGACCGGCGGCTGCTGAAGGCGCTGGGGCTGAAGTCGTACGGCGACATCTCCGAGAAGATCGGCGGGCTGCTGCGGCCCGAGCTGCCGCAGGGGTTCGTGGGGGTACGGGACGCCTTCGGGAAGCTCGGGTCGATGACCCACGTACCGCCGAAGAAGGTCAAGGACGCGCCGGTGCAGGAGGTGGTGCTCACGGGTGACGACGTCGACCTCGACGACCTGCCCGCGCTCTTCACCTGGCCGCAGGACGGCGGGTCCTTCTTCAACCTCGGGCTCACGCACACCAAGGACCCGGAGAGCGGGGTCCGGAATCTCGGGCTGTACCGGCTCCAGCGGCACGACAAGCGCACCATCGGCATGCACTGGCAGATCCACAAGGACAGCCGGAATCACTACCAGGTCGCGGCCAGGAAGGGCGAGCGGCTGCCGGTCGCCATCGCCTTCGGGTGTCCGCCCGCCGTGACGTACGCCTCCACCGCGCCCCTTCCCGGTGACATCGACGAGTACCTCTTCGCCGGGTTCATCGCGGGCAAGCGGATCGAGATGGTCGACTGCAAGACCGTGCCGTTGCAGGTGCCCGCGCAGGCCGAGGTCGTCATCGAGGGGTGGCTGGAGCCCGGCGAGATGCTGCCGGAGGGGCCGTTCGGGGACCACACCGGGTTCTATACGCCGCAGGAGCCGTTCCCGGCGCTGACCATCGACTGCGTCACGATGCGGAAGCGGCCGTTGCTTCAGTCGATCGTCGTAGGCCGGCCTCCGACGGAGGACGGACCGCTGGGACGGGCGACCGAGCGCTTCTTCCTCCCCCTGCTGAAGATCATCGTGCCGGACATCGTGGACTACCACCTGCCCGAAGCGGGCGGATTCCACAACTGCGCGATCGTCTCGATCGACAAGAAGTACCCGAAGCACGCGCAGAAGGTGATGCACGCGGTCTGGGGTGCGCACATGATGTCCCTGACCAAGCTGATCGTGGTCGTCGACGCCGACTGCGACGTTCACGATCTGCACGAGGTCGCGTGGCGGGCCCTCGGCAACACGGACTACGCCCGCGATCTCTCGGTCGTGGAAGGACCCGTCGACCATCTCGACCATGCCTCCTACCAGCAGTTCTGGGGCGGCAAGGCGGGGATCGACGCGACGAGGAAGTGGCCCGAGGAGGGCTACACGCGGGACGGCGGCTGGCCCGAGATGGTGCTGTCCGACCCGGAGACGGCGGCGAAGGTCGACCGCCGGTGGAAGGAGTACGGACTTTCGTGAGCAGCGCATCAGCCGCGATCCCGCAGCCGGGGCGCACCAAGGCGTTCCTACGCCTCGTCATGATCGAGCACTCCGTCTTCGCCCTGCCCTTCGCGTACATCGCCGCGCTGACCGCGATGTTCGAGCTGGACGGGAACATCCACTGGGGGCGGCTGCTCCTGGTCACCATCTGCATGGTGGGGCTGCGGACCTTCGCGATGGCGGTCAACCGGATCATCGACCGGGAGATCGACGCCCGTAACCCGCGCACCGCGCACCGCGAGCTGGTCACCGGCGCGATGTCGGTCAAGCACGCGTGGACGGGCGCGCTCGTCGCCCTGGTCGTGTTCCTCGGCTCGGCGGCCCTGCTGAACCCCCTCTGCCTGGCCCTGGCCCCCATCGCGGTGATCCCGATGGTGGTCTATCCCTACGGCAAGCGGTTCACGAACTTCCCGCAGGCCATCCTCGGTCTCGCCCAGGCGATGGGCCCGGTCGGCGGCTGGCTGGCGATCACCGGCGAGTGGTCCTGGGACGCGGTGATCCTCGGCCTCGCCGTCGGCATCTGGATCGGCGGCTTCGACCTGATCTACGCCTGCCAGGACATCGAGACCGACCGTGAGATCGGCGTCATGTCGGTGCCGGCGCGCTTCGGCATCCCGGCGTCCATCTGGGGCGCCCGCGTCTGCCACGCGATCACTACCGCCCTCCTCGCCTGGTACGGCGCGGCGACCGGCGCCGGTGCGTTCTTCTGGTTCGGGCTGCTGATCGTCGCGGGCGCGTTCCTGTACGAGCACTCGATCGTCCGGCCGCATGATCTTTCCCGGCTCAACCGGGCGTTCTTCAGCGTCAACGGGTTCATCGGGATTGCGTTGTTCGTGTGTGCGCTTCTCGATCTTCTGGTTCGGGGTCTGACCGTGTGAGTAGCGTGCGGCCTACCATCGAGGGCAGGACCCCAGGGAGGCCACCGTGACCGTCTCGGACCTTGACCGCCTGCACTCGCAGCTCAGCAAGCTGGAGGACATGTTCCCCGGCTATCTGACGGAGATTGTCGAGGGCAGCATCGTGATGAACCCGGTCAGGCCGTTCCACGGGAAGACGATCCTGAGGGTGTCAGCGAGCCTTGAGGGACAGCTTCCGCCGGAGTGGGCGCTGGTGAGCGATGTGGCGTTCCCCTTCGACGAGGCCAACGAGTTCTGCCCGGACATCGCGGTCATTCCGGCCGAGGCCGAGGACGAGAACCGCAGCTCCTACCCGGCTGATCTGATCGAGTTCGTCGCTGAAGTGGTGTCGCCGGAAAGCGTCCGCCGCGACTACGAGATCAAGCCCCGCTGGTATGCCTCCCGAGGCATCGCCAATTACGTGATCCTCGACCCCTTGCAGGGCCACGCGGTCACGATGTGGAACCCGGGCCTTGACGGCTACCGGGGTCGTGACACCGCCCCCTATGGCCCCGACCTGACCGTCGACTCCCCCCTGGGCAAGCTCACGATCCCCACCGCTCACCTCCCGGTGGACCCGAAAGCCCGCCGTCAGGTCTGAACCACTCCACGACCGACGGCCCGGCGTCGGAACACGAACGCCGCCCCCACCCCCGCCGCCAGCCCGATCAGATGCGCCTGCCAGCTGACCCCCGACTGCGTGGGCGCCAGCCCGAACAGGATCGACGTGCCCCACACCGCGCCGATCAGCAGGCCTACGACGATGCCCACCGCGCGGCGCTCGACGAAACCGCTGACCAGCAGGAAGCCGAAGAGGCCGAAGATCAGGCCCGACGCGCCCGCCGTGTTCGTGTGGGCCGGGGATATGAGCCAGACCCCGAGGCCGTCCGCGACGATGATCAGCGCGGAGATCGCGACGAAGCGGCGGATGCCGCCCAGCGCCGCCAGGAAGCCGAACACCAGCAGCGGCACCGTGTTCGCGGCGACATGCGCGAAGCCGAAGTGGATGAACGCGGCCGGGACGATGTCGATCAGTTCGGACGGCTCGCGCGGGATGATCCCGAGGCTGTCCAGGGCGTGGCCGGACACCACGTCCACCACTTCGAGCAGCCACAACAGCGCGACCCAGCCCACCATCAGCTTGGCCGCGGCCTTCGCGCGGTCGCCCTGCGACCACCCCAACTCCGTACCGGACATGGCACCCCCCAGAGTCCACTCGTCCCCACAGAAGAACGCCCCGGCCCCCTTGCCCGGTTCCCGCCCCGCCACGCCAGCTAGGCTCGGTGTCGTGAACCCAGTCAAGCCAGGAGAGACGCGGCGTACGCCTTGGATCGTAGGGGTGTCCGGCGCTTCCGGCACCCCATACGCGGCTGCCGTGCTGCGCGCGCTCCTCGACGCCGGCGAGAGTGTCGACCTCGTGGTGTCCCGGGCGTCCCGGCTCACGCTCCTCGACGAGACGGGGATCTCCTTCCGGGACGCGCACTGGCGGGACGACCTGCGGGAATGGCTGGCCCTCGGCGCCGACGGCAAGCCCGGCACCTTCCAGAGCGACCTCGACGCCGTACGGCACTGGAGCGCGGGCGACCTCGCGGCGGGGCCGTCCTCGGGGTCGTACCCCGCGAAGGGGATGATCGTCGTGCCCGCGTCGACCGCCTGTGTCGCCGGGGTCGCCCTCGGGCTGAGCAAGGACCTGTTGCAGCGGGCGGCGAGCGTGACCCTCAAGGAGCGGCGCAGGCTGGTGGTCGCCGTACGCGAGACGCCGTTGAACGGGCAGACCCTGCGGCACCTCGTGACCCTGGACGACCTGGGGGCGGCCGTGGTGCCCGCCTCGCCCGGGTTCTACGCCGGGGCGACCCACATCCAGGACCTGGTGGACTTCGTCGCCGGGCGGGTCCTGGACTCGGCGGGGGTCGAGCACGAGCTGTACCGGCGGTGGAAGGGCGACCTCGGCGCCGGCTTCCGCACCGCCGACACCACCAACTGACGTACGGCACCCACGTATTCATCCATGTATTCATCCATCTTCATCGGCATCACATTCTCGGCATCACCTTCATCGTCATCGTCATCACCGGAAGGCAATCGATCGCATGGACGCGGTGGACAGGCAGCTCATCCAGGCCCTGAGAGAGAACGGCCGGGCCTCCTACGCGGAGCTGGGGCGCCTCGTCGGCCTGTCGGGACCCAGTGTCACCGACCGCATCAACCGGCTGGAGGCGGCCGGTGTCATCACCGGTTACCGCGCGACCGTCGACTCGGCCTCCCTCGGCCTCGGCGTCATCGCCCTGATCGGCATCTCGCTCTCCGACGCCGCCGACCACGAGGACGTCGCGCGCCGCATGAAGGACCTCAGTGAGATCGAGGACTGCTGGTTCATCGCGGGCGAGGACTCGTACATGCTGAAGGTGCGGGCACCGGACGTGGACGGGCTGGAGAAGACCATCCGGCGGCTCAGCGGGACCAAGGGTGTGTCCCGGACCCGTACCACCATCGTGCTCTCCACGAAGTGGGAGAACCGGGTCGGTGAGCTGCCCGAAGAGGCGTAGCGGGCTAGGCGCGAAGCGCCGTTTGGGGGCACCTCCCGCCCGAAGGGTGGGGGAGTACCGTTTAGCAAGCTGTCTTAGGAAGAGGTAAGGGCATGGATGTCGGGCTCAAGCGCGAGCTGGAGCAGAAGGTCCGCTCCGGTGAGCGGCTGTCCCGTGAGGACGGCATCGCGCTGTACGAGTCGGACGACCTGGCCTGGCTGGGCGGACTCGCGCACGAGGTGCGGACGCGGAAGAACGGCGATGTCGTCCACTTCAACGTCAACCGCCACCTGAACATGACCAACGTGTGCACCGCGTCCTGCGCCTACTGCTCGTTCCAGCGCAAGCCGGGCGAGAAGGACGCGTACACGATGCGCATCGAGGAGGCCGTCCGGCTCGCCAAGGCGATGCAGGGTGAGAACCTCACCGAGCTGCACATCGTCAACGGGCTGCACCCGAACCTCCCCTGGCGCTACTACCCGCGCTCCCTGAGCGAGCTGAAGAAGGCCCTCCCGGAGGTCTCCCTCAAGGCCTTCACGGCCACGGAGATCCATCACTTCGAGACCATCTCCGGGCTGTCGGCGTCGGAGATCCTCGACGAGTTGATCGAGGCCGGCCTCGAATCCCTCACCGGCGGCGGCGCGGAGATCTTCGACTGGGAGGTCCGGCAGCACATCGTCGACCACCGGACGCACTGGGAAGACTGGTCGCGGATCCACCGGCTGGCGCACGAGAAGGGTC
Organism: Streptomyces prunicolor; assembly: GCF_045162825.1. Lineage (NCBI taxonomy): Bacteria > Bacillati > Actinomycetota > Actinomycetes > Kitasatosporales > Streptomycetaceae > Streptomyces > Streptomyces prunicolor. The sequence goes on from NZ_CP108676.1 coordinate 6,345,753, forward strand.
TCAAGACCCCGTGCACCATGCTCTACGGCCACATCGAGGAGCCCCGCCACCGCGTGGACCACGTGCTGCGGCTGCGTGAACTCCAGGACGAGACCGGCGGGTTCCAGGTCTTCATCCCGCTGCGCTACCAGCACGACTTCGTGGACATGAAGGACGGCAAGGTCCGGAACCGCCTTCAGGCGCGTACGCAGATGGCCACCGGTGCGGAGGCCCTCAAGACCTTTGCCGTCTCCCGTCTCCTCTTCGACAACGTCCCGCACGTCAAGGTCTTCTGGGTCATGCACGGTGTCCAGACCGCCCAACTCGCCCTCCAGCACGGCGCGGACGACATGGACGGCTCGGTCGTCGAGTACAAGATCACGCACGACGCCGACAACTACGGCACCCCGAACAAGCTCACCCGCGACGACCTCCTCGACCTGATCCGCGACGCCGGTTTCCAGCCGGTCGAGCGGAACACGCGGTACGAGATCATCCGCGAGTACGACGGCCCGGACCCGGCGCGGCGTGAGTCGCCGCAGCCGATGCGAGTGTGAAGAAAGCCCCATGGCACTGAGTTTTGAACTGGACCCCGCGATAACCCCTGCCCTGCGCGAGGAGATCCTCACCCTCTGGGCGGACGTCTCCAACGCGGGGGGCTCGGTCGGTTTCGTCGCACCGGTGACGGTGGACGAGATACGGCCCGAGCTGGTGAAGCACTTCGTCGCGATGGTGGAGGGCCGGACCCGGCTGCTGGTCGGCCGGGACGAGACGGGCACGGTCGCCGCGACCGTGTTCCTCGCGTTCAACACGCACCGGCTGATGCGGCACTGGATCTGGCTCTACACGGTGATGGTCCACCCCCGCCACCAGGGCAAGGGCTATGGGCGGGATCTGCTCGCCGCCGCCGAGGAAGCCGCCCGAGGCCTCGACGGCATCGAGGCGATCCGGCTTACCTGCCGGGGCGGCCACGGCCTGGAGCGGTTCTACGGCTCCTGCGGCTACAAGGAGGTCGGGCGGGTGCCCGGCGCGATCCGCGTCGCCCCGGGGGACGATCGCGACGACATCCTCATGTTGCTGCCGCTGCTGTGAGCCACGCACCCCGCCGGAAGATCGGGGGCGGCGCGTGCTTCACTGGATGGCACTGTTCGGGTAAGTCTGTTCGTTACGGAAGAGTGGATTGAGATGTTCCGCTACACACTGTGGCGCCTCGGAGTCTTCGCGGGCTGTCTCGGCGTCGTCTGGGGCCTCGTCTACCTCGGCGTCTTCCCGCGCGGCTTCGGCGAGTCCAACGGCATGTGGATCGTGCTGCTGGCGCTGGTGATCTCGGCGCCGATCAGCTTCGTGGTGCTGCGCGGGGTGCGGGACCGGGCCTCGGTGCAGATCGTCGAGCGGGTCGACCGGATGAAGGCCAACCTGGACGCCAACCGCAGCCAGGAGGACGAGACGGTGGACGCGACGGTGGACGCGACCGGTCCGCAGAGTCAGGCTTCCTAGCACCCCTGCTGCACCTGCTGTCGGCAGCCGCGCGATCCGGTCCAACTACCCTTGCCCCATGGGTGCCGTGAAGACCAAACGGATGCCGCGGGCGGTCCGTGAGCAGCAGATGCTCGACGCCGCCGTGCAGACCTTCGGGCAGCGCGGTTACATGGCCGCGTCGATGGACGAGATAGCCGAACTCGCGGGCGTGTCAAAGCCGTTGGTGTATCTCTACCTCAACTCGAAGGAAGACCTGTTCACCGCGTGCATCCGGCGCGAGGGCCAGGCGCTCACCGAGGCGGTACGGGCCGGGGTGGACACCGCCTCGCCCGCCGACCGCCAACTCTGGGACGGCTTGCGGGCGTTCTTCAGTCACACCGCGCGGCACCCGGACGGCTGGTCCGTGCTGCATCTCCAGGCCCGCACCCACGGCGAGCCCTTCGCGGCCGAGGTGGCGGCGATGCGGGCCGAACTCGTCGCGTTCGTCACCGAGTTGATCGCGGTCGCCGCCCGTGAGGCGCACCGCGACCCCGACCTCGCCGACCGTGAGGTCGCCGGCCTCGCGGAAGCCCTCGTCGGTGCCGCCGAGTCCCTCGCGGCCTGGTCCAACGCGACCCCGGGCGTCACCGCCAAGCAGGCCGCGGCGACCCTGATGAACTTCGCCTGGGCAGGGCTCGGCAACCTGATGGAGGGGCGGCCCTGGTCACCGCCGGCCGACATCGAGGACCGCTAGCACCGGGTACGGCCTCACGCACACGGCTCGCCTCGGGCCGCTCGCCTCACACCGCCCCCCACTTGCGCAACGTCGGCGCGACCCGCTGATACCCCACCCGGTACACCGCCTTGGCGCCGCGCCGGGCGACCCGTCGTACCGCCTTCTTCACCCGGCCCGAGTCGGCGGCGCCCAGCGGGTCGGTCAGCGGGCGGCCCTTCTCGTCGAAGCCGTTGCGGGTGAGCAGGCCGGAGAGGTAGATGCCGGCGCGCTGAGGGGTGTAGTAGTGGCGCAGGGTCGGCAGCGGTCCCGCAGCGCGCAGCGCGGTCACGCGGGCGCGGGTGGCGGCGTAGGGGTCGCTCTTGCCGATGCCCTGCGCGTCCGCCCAGGCGGGGTCGGGCAACGGCTGGGCGCCGGCGTCGAGTTCGTCCCAGGAGGCCAGGCAACCGGAGTGGATGAAGTAGTGGTTGCCGTGTGCCTCGCGGACGCCGAAGTCGGTGAGGATCGCGGTGGGGATGCCCCGCTGCATCGACTCCAGCGCGGCGGTGGAGCTGACGGTCACCAGCAGGTCGGTGCGGTCGAGGACCTCGCCCATGTTGCCGTAGACCAACTGGAGGTTGGCGGGGGCAGGTTCGGCCAGGTTCTGGACGAGGAGCTGGTACGGGTCGGCCTCGACGTGGGTGGTGTGCTCGCCGGGGAGGCTGCGCAGTTTCATCAGCACCAGGCGGTCGGGGTGGCGCCGGGCGTGTGCGGCGGCCCGCTCCAGGAGCCGTAGCCGGTCCTGCTTGCTCCTGGGGACGGACGGTTGGACGGCGAAGGTGAGGGTGAACGGCCGGTCGGTGGACGGCTGGTAGGGCTCGCCGCCGAGGAACGGCAGCGCGCACTCCACCACCGACTCCGGGTCGATGCCGACGCTCGCGAACGCGGCGCCGAACCGGCGTGCGTCGTAGGCGGAGTTGGCGAGGACGATGTCGCTCCCGCCGCGGGTCAGCAGTCCGTCGATCATCTTCTCGTAGACGACGCCGACGTAGCCGGTGACGGTGATCGGCCGGTGTTCGCGGCCCGCCCAGGCCAGGCCGAGGCTGTGGGTGAGGGCCAGGACCGTGCCGCCGGAGACGGCCATGACGACGATGTCCGCTTCGGCCAGTTCCGGGTCGTCGACCAGTGCGGCGGTGGGGAGTTCACGCCGGGTGTCGGGCTCGATGCCGATCTCGGCGAGCTGGCGCTCCGTGGGGGTCGACCGGCCGCGCAGGAAGTACGCGTCGAGGGCGTGCTCGGGGGCGATCTGCCGTGCCACGGACGCGCCCCACTTCCAGCGGGTGTCCGAGTCGGCGAGTACGGCTATGCGTCTGGGCGGCATGGCTCAGGGGCCCTTCCTGGCGGGTCCGGCGAAGTGAGCCGAGGGTAAGAAGCGTCCCTGAGGAGTGCATGAGTGATCCCTTGAAAGCTCATTGGGTGAGCTGGGGGTTTCCTGTGCGGAAACCTCAAGGCCCCTTGTCCGCCTGGGATTTCGTGATCCGTCGAATGTGGGCGGACATGTGTTGTTCGCCCACTGTTCATGGGGGTTCAGGCAACGACCGGGTGCACGAATCCCTCCACGTGCACCCGCCCGGCCCCGTCCCGCAACGCGAAGCGGTCGTCGAGCGCCGCGTACTCCACGGTCCCCGGCAGCAGCACCGGTGCCCTGAACTCGGCCCGTACCAGCGTGCGTTCGGGGGTGCCGCGGGCGGCGAGGCACCGGGCCGCCGTCCACATGCCGTGTGCGATGGCCCGCGGGAAGCCGAACAGGCGGGCGGTGAGCGGGTAGAGGTGGATGGGGTTGCGGTCGCCGGACGCGGCTCCGTAGCGCCGGCCCACGTCCTCGCCGAGCCGCCACTCGGCGACCGTGGGCAACGGGGCCCGGGTGGGCGGGAGTTCGGGCGTGGGGGTGGGTGTGCCGGGGCGGTGGTGCCGGGCGAGATAGGTGCTCCGCGACTCCCATACGACCTCGCCCGCGGTCCCACCTTCGCTTGCGCCCCCGGCCCGCATCTCGGTCGTGACCGTCGCCTCGGTGCCGCGTCGGTGCGGGGCCAACTCGTCGACGTAGACCGTGAGTTCGTACTCCCCGGTGGCCGGTACCGCCGTGTGCCGGGTGATTTCGACGGACGTGTGGACCAGGCCGAGGAGGGGGAGCGGGAAGGCCCGGCAGCTCATCAGGCGCATGGCCAACGGGAAGCCGAGGACGTGCGGGTAGGTGATGGGGAGGGCGTCGTCGCCGGTGGCGAAGCCGCAGACGCGTTCGTAGGCGGCGAGTTTGGCCAGGTCGACGCGGACGCCGGGCAGGACCAGGCGGGTGCGGGGGAACTCGGCGTCGGGGCGGGGCCGTTTGAAGGGGGAGAGGAAGGCGCCGCGGAGGAGGAGCGGGGTGAGCGCGGGGGTGTCGGTGAGAGGCGGATAGGGGTTGGCCATGTCCCACTCCCGGGTGGCGTCCTGGGCGGCTCTTTTCGGCTTACTTCGCAGTAAGGTTACCGCAGGTAAGGCCAAGTGGGGCGAGCCGGACGGCCCTTGGTGGGTGCATGGGTGACGCGCAGGCGGCACACGGCCGACGTACGGCTGATCCATGGCCGACAAAGTGCCGTGAACCCGTCGAGGTTGCACAGGCCCGGCTCGCTACCACCCCCGAAACCGCACGAACTCCCCACGCGGGGCCCGTACGATCTGCGACCTAACCCGAGGTAACACCCCGACCCGCGGGCCGGGATGAACGCCTCGGTACGCACCATGCGTACCTAATGCAGCAGAGCGGTACAAGCTGCACGCCACAGGAGCTGCCATGTCCCTCGCCTACCCGTCCGGCCACGACTACGACGGCGCGCCGGTCCTCGTCGAGCCCGAGATCCGGCGGCTGGACGGCGTCGTGCGGGAGGTGTCCGTGCCGCCGCTGGTGCCGCCGGCGACCCACGGCTCGCTCGCCGACGTGCCGTTCGAGAACGCGGCGTTGACCCCGGACCACCTGGTCCTCAGCAGGCAGGACGAGGACGGGAACTGGCAGGACGTGACGGCGGCCCAGTTCGCCGAGCAGGTGCAGGCCGTCGCCAAGGGGCTGATCGCGGAGGGGCTGGCGCCGGGCGACCGGATCGCGGTCATGGCCCGGACGTCGTACGAGTGGACGCTCCTCGACTTCGCCGCGTGGGCGGCGGGTCTGGTCACCGTCCCCATCTATCCGACCTCCTCGCTCTTCCAGATCCGGTGGATCCTCCAGGACACGGGCGCGGTCGCGATGGCCGCGGAGACGGTCGCGCAGGCGGCGGCGCTGGGTCCGGAGACGCCCCGGCTGCCCGACCTGCGCCACATGTGGGTCTTCGAGAAGGGTCACCTGGAGCGGCTGGCCGAGCTGGGCCGGACCGTCCCGGACCAGGAAGTCGCCGTACGGCGTGGGGTGTTGCTGCCCGACACGCTCGCCACCGTCATCTATACCTCGGGCACCACGGGCCGCCCCAAGGGCTGCGCGATCTCGCACGGCAACTTCCTCGCGGAGATCGACAACGCGATCGAACTCCTCTACCCCGTCTTCAAGAACAAGCCGAACGAAGAGCCCTCCACGCTCCTCTTCCTCCCCTACTCCCATGTCTTCGGCCGCATGGTCGCGATCGCCTGCGTCCGCGCCCGCGTCCGCCTCGGCCATGCCGCGAGCCTCAAGTCCGAAGACCTGCTGGCCGACCTGGCGAGTTTCCAGCCGACCTTCCTGCTGGCCATCCCGTACATGTTGGAGAAGGTCTTCAACAACGCCCGGGCGAAGGCGGAGAAGGGCGGCCGGGGCAAGGTCTTCGACCGCGCCACGAACGCCGCCATCCGCTACGGCGAGGCGCTGGAGGCCCGCCAGTCCGGCACGGGGTCGGGTCCGAGCCGCCCGTTGAAGACGGCCCGCGCCTTCTACGACCCGCTGGTCTACCGCAAGATCCGCAACGCCCTTGGCGGCAAGCTCCGTTACGTCATCTGCGGCGGCTCCCCGCTGGGCCGCCGGCTCGCCGCGTTCTACGCCGGCGCGGGCATCGAGATCTTCGAGGGCTACGGCCTGACCGAGACGACGGCGGCGGCGACCTGCACCCCACCGCTCAAACCCCGCCTGGGGACGGTCGGTTGGCCCATGCCGGGCACCAAGGTCCGCATCGCCTCGGACGGCGAGATCCTGCTCCACGGCGGCCAGGTCTTCCGGGGCTACTGGGACCCGCACGGCGACGGTGTGGTCCCCGCGTCCCAGGACGGCTGGCTCGCCACCGGCGACATCGGCAGCCTCGACGACGAGGGTTACCTCACCATCACCGGCCGCAAGAAGGAGATCCTGATCACCGCGGGCGGCAAGAACGTGGCCCCGGCCCCGCTGGAGAACTGGCTCCGCTCCCACCCGTTGATCGCCCAGTGCATCGTCGTCGGTGACCGCCGTCCCTACATCGCCGCCCTCATCACCCTCGACCCCGAAGGCATCACCCACTGGCGCCAGATGAACGGCAAGCACCCGGTACCGGCCGAACTCCTGGTCAACGACGAGGAGTTGGTCGCGGTCCTGCAGCGGGCCGTGGACGACGCCAACAAGCTCGTCTCCCGCCCCGAGTCCATCCGCCGCTTCAGCATCCTGTCCGGCGCCTTCACGGAGGCGGACGGCCATCTGACCCCGTCGATGAAGCTGCGCCGGGAGGTCGTCATGCGGGACTTCGCGAAGGACATCGAGGGCTTGTACGCCAACTAGGCGGCGGGCGGGGGCGTGTTGGTCCGATCCGGTGAGGGCGTGGGCCACCGACTGCTGACGCCCGCACCCGGTCCCTGGTTATTGACTTCACAAGACCCCCGCGCGACATTCCCAGCCCACTTCCTCGTCGGGCTGGAGCGGCCATGACCACGAGCGCGGACGGACAGGTACAACTCCCCGGTAGAAGACGTGTGTTGGCGGGCGGTGCGGTCGCCGCGCTCGCTGTCGCCGCCGGGGTGCAGCACACAGCCCATGCCGCGGACCTTCCCCTCCTCGGTACCTACGACGTGGTCGTGATCGGGGCGGGAGCGGCCGGGATGACGGCCGCGCTGACCGCCGCCAAGCAGGGCCTGAGCTGTGTGGTCGTGGAGAAGGCGCCGACGTTCGGGGGATCGGCGGCGCGCTCGGGGGCCGGGATCTGGATCCCCAACAACCCGGTGATCCTGGCGGCCGGAGTCCCCGACACCCCTGCCAAAGCCGCCACTTACCTCTCCGCGGTCGTCGGCACCGACGTCCCGGCGGACCGCCGGCAGTCGTTCCTCGCCCACGGCCCCGCCATGATCTCCTTCGTGATGGCGAACAGCCCGCTGCGCTTCCGCTGGATGGAGGGATACAGCGACTACTACCCGGAGTTGCCGGGCGGGCTCCCGGGCGGCCGTTCCATAGAGCCCGATCAGCTCGACGGCAACATCCTCGGCACCGAACTCGCCCACCTCAACCCGCCCTATCTGGCCGTCCCTTCGGGCATGGTCGTCTTCAGCGCCGACTACAAGTGGCTCGACCTGGCCGCGGTGAGCGTCAAGGGCGCGGCCGTCGCCACCGAGTGCCTGGCCCGGGGGACCAAGGCGGCGCTGCTCGGCCAGAAGCCGCTCACCATGGGCCAGTCCCTCGCCGCCGGACTGCGCGCCGGACTCCAGTCGGCGCAGGTACCGGTGTGGCTCAACACCCCGCTCACCGACCTGTACTTGGAGGGCGGTGCCGTCACCGGCGCGGTGGTCACGCGCGACGGAACCGCCGGACTCGTCCGCGCCCGGCGCGGGGTCGTGGTCGGCTCCGGCGGCTTCGAGCACAACGCGGCCATGCGCGCCCAGTACCAGCGCCAACCCATCGGCACGGACTGGACCGTCGGCGCGAAGGAGAACACCGGTGACGGCATCCAGGCGGGCCAACGGGCGGGCGCGGCCCTGGCGTTGATGGACGACGCCTGGTGGGGCCCCACCATCCCCATCCCCGGCGACCCGTACTTCTGCCTCGCCGAACGCACCCTCCCCGGCGGCCTGTTGGTCAACCAGGCCGGTTCCCGCTTCGTCAACGAGGCCGCGCCGTACAGCGACGTCGTCCACATCATGTACGACCGCGACGCCGCCGCCCCCGACATCCCGGCCTGGCTGATCGTCGACCAGAACTACCGCAACCGGTACCTGTTCAAGGACGTCCTGCCGACGTTCACCTTCCCCGACGACTGGTACAGCTCGGGGGCGGCGTACAAGGCGTGGAGCCTGGACGCCCTCGCCACCTCGATCGGCGTCCCGGCGGCGGCCCTCCGGTCGACGGTCAGCCGCTTCAACTCCCTTGCGGCGAGCGGCAAGGACACGGACTTCGGGCGTGGCAACAGCACGTACGACCACTACTACACGGACCCGTCCGTCCTCCCCAATTCCTGCCTGGCTCCCCTGTGGTTGCCCCCGTACTACGCCTTCCGCATCGTCCCCGGCGACCTCGGCACCAAGGGCGGGATGCGGACGGACGCGCGGGCGCGGGTGCTGCGGGCGGACGGTTCGGTGATCCCCGGTCTGTACGCGGCCGGGAACGCGAGCGCGGCGGTGATGGGGCACAGCTACGCGGGCGCGGGCTCGACGATCGGGCCGGCGATGACGTTCGGGTATGTGGCGGCGCTGGATCTGGCGGGGGCGCTGTAGCAGGGGTCGTAGCGCGCTGGTCGTAGAGCCGCCGTCCTGGCTGTCGCGGCCTGGTCATCGCGGGGTCAAGGGATGACCAGGCCGGGGCCAAGCGGCCGTATGCATTGCGCATGCAACGGGTTCGCAGGCCTGACATAGCCGGATTTGGGCGCTCGTGCGGTGGCTACTGTAATGGCGCGAAGACGTCCACAGTGGCCGCGATGACTCACGGTCGACTCACGGGGAAGAGGAGACGGCGGTGGGGGAGCCGAACCGTTCACGCCTTCTTGACTACACGCAGGGGCCGTTGCCGGCACCGCCCGAGCCGCGCCGCTCCAGTCTGCTCGACTACGCGGAGGCGGGACCGACGGTTCGCGCGGCGACGGATGGTCGACCGGGTCCCAGGCCGGGTGTTCCGCCGTACGAGACGCCCGTGTTCGTGCCCGCCCATCCTCGGCACGTCGACACGACGTACGACGACGGCCGTCCGGTCCGGGTGCCGTTCATCGCGTACGAGCTCTTCGCGCACCCCGCCGACGTGGCCGGGACCGTGGCCTTCGCCTTCACGACCCTGGAGAAGCTGGTAGCCGCGCTCGGTGAGGCCCAGCCGTGGGTCGCCACCTCGCTCGGGCCGCTGGCCGAAGGAGTGGGCGAGCGGGGAGTCACCGTGCTGCTCGACCCGCGGGTGGCTCCCGGACCACCCAACTGGCAGTTGGCCGATCTGGCCGCCTACGCGCGGGAGGTGCGCTGATGTCGGCCGACTTCAAAGCGGTCATGAGTGACCTGACCTCGATGGCCACGACGTTCCACGACCAGGCCACGGACTATCGGAAGCTGCACGACCAGGTGGCCCCGCCCGTGGTGAGCGGTGGGGACGCCGCCCTCGACCATGCCATCAAGGAGGTCGCCGATCTCATCGTCGCCCTCCACATCGGCTTCGCCGACCGACTGGACGACCGGGGCGACAAGGTCGCGTACGCCCGCGATTCCTTCCGCCGGCACGACATCGACGTTCACGGTGTGTTCGACGACCTGATGGTGGGGGAGGGCTGATGGGCGACAGCTGGGTCGGCGGCGACATCGGCGGACTCCGCACGATGGCCACTACGTACAAGAACGCCAAGGACAAGCTCGACGACGTCATCAGCCCCCTCACCCGTGCGGTGGACGCCCTGGTCGACGACACGGGCTGGAAGGGCGAGTCGGCGGAGTCCTTCCGTGCCACGTACACCGAGGACGCCGTGACCGCCGGTGCCTTCGCTGCCCTCGTCCATGAGGCCGGCGACATCCTGGACACGCTCGCCGAGGCGCTCTCCACCTGCGAGACGGCCCTGCAGAACGCCGAGCACGTGGCGGCGAAGAAGGGCGTCGCGATGGGGGACAAGGGCGTACCGCTGCCGACGACCACCTCGACTCCGCCCAGCGCGGACGAGCAGAAGACGATCTCCGCGATGGGCGACTACGACACCGTGCGCAAGGAGGTTCTGCACACGGCGCAGAAGGCGCGGCTGGCGGCGGCGGGCCAGTTGCAGGGGCTGTACGCGGAGGTGACCGGCAAGGCGGAGGTGACCGCCGGCGACAAGATCACCGTCGTCGACTATCTGCGCGGTCTGTACGCCTTCGACGCCGAGGACGCGCGGGCCGGCGGCGCCAAGGCCCGCACGAAGATCGACGACGCCAAGTCCGAGGCGCAGGCGGCCAAGAAGGAACTCCGCTCCGAACGCAAGGCGTTCCAGAAGGCCGGCCGCTCCCTCCCCAAGGACTTTCCCGCCAAGGGCGCCTACGCCGACGCCGTCGCCAGGGTCCAGTCGCTGGAAGAGGACATGGCCCGCGCCGACTACGGCAGCACCAAGCTGCCCTACGACCGTGCCCTGAACGTCAAACTGGCCGATGCGGCAGACGCGTTGCGCGCGGGCGAGAGCCTGGACAAGCTGCCGGACTTCCTCAAGGAGGTCCCTGTACTGGACGTCGCCGCGGCCGGTGCCTGCGGGTTGCTTGAGGCCTCCGAGGACCATGACAAGGGGTGGTCCTGGCAGCATTCCGTGGCGGTGGACGGGGGTGCCAACGTGGCCGGGCTGGTCGCCGGTACGGCCATCACGGCCGGCTTGGTAGCCGCCGCGCCCTTCGAAGCGCCCGCGATCGTCGTGGCCGGAGTGGGCGGCGCGATCGTCGTCGGGGCAACCGGGGTCATCGACCACGCGTTCCACGAGCACTGGAGCGAGGACATCCACGACCACGGTGTGGTCGGCGGCGTGCTGCACGGCACGGGCCATGTCATGACGGAGACCGGGCATGACTTCGTACGACTGAAGGATGACGTCTGGCATGGCATCAAAAGCATCTTCTGAGGCCCCTTCCGGAACCCCGGCCCGGATTCCCGCCCTGCCCGGGCTCGGCACCACCTGGTACGAGCGCGGCACGCGCTACTGGCTGCGTCGGGCTTCCGGAGCCCTCCTCTGGCTCCTGGTGCTGGCCTTCTTCTGCTACATCGCGCTTGTCCTTTACGGGAGTTTCCGCACGAGCCTGCCGTCGACCGTGCGCACGGTGTGGGACTGGGCGCAGGCGGTCCTGTCCTTCGTGGCCTTTGCCTGGGGGTGGCGGGTGCAGCGGCGGGACCTTCACAAGAAGCTGCTGGACCCGCCAACGCCCGGCCAGGCCCGCCGGGCCAAACGGGACGAGACCCGGCGCTCCACCGGATTGGCCGTCGCGGGCCGCGCCCTCTGGCTGGTCGCGGCACCGGTCGCGCCGGCCCTCGCGGTGGGCTGCGTCGGCTGGGTGATCGCCGCGTTCGCGGTCCGCGAATACCCCAGCGAGGTCGGCGCCCGCCGCTGGCTGCAGGAGCACCCGTCCGGAACATGATCCCCTCCGACATCCCGAAGCTGCCCGGGCTCGGCAGAACCTGGTACAGGCGCGGCGCGCTCTACTGGCTGCGACGCGCTTCCGCTGCACTCCTCTGGCTCGTGATGATGTCCATCATGTGCGGCGTCGTCGTCGAGTCCTACCAATCGTTCCGCGTCCACCTGCCCCCGTTCCTGCGCCCGGTGTGGGACTGGACGCAGGTGGCCGCCTCGTGCGGATTCGCGGTCTGGGGCTGGGTGCAGCAGCGCCGGGCCATCCGTAAGAAGCTGCTGAACCCGCCCACCCCTGCCCAAGCCTGGATGAACAAGCGTTACGACACCCAGCGCGGCCAGAACCTGGGCCGCGCCGCCCTCATCCCCGCGCTGCTCGTGATCCCCGTCGTACCGGCGCTCTTCGCATGGAGCGTCGGCACGCTGGCCGCCGCTTTCGCCGTCCGCGAATACCCCAGCGAGGTCGGTGCCCGCCGATTCCTGGAAGCCTCAGCCGAGCTCCACCGGCTTCCGGGCGACAAGAAACGCCTGCGCTGACGACTCCCCGAGCTCCTCGTCCGCTTCCCGCACCGTCCGCGACCGCACCGCGAACCCCGCCGCCCCCAGCGACTCGGCCACCCGCTCAGGTCGCCGCCGTTCGAAGTCCAGGCGTACGGGGTGACCGAAGGGCCGGTCGAGGGTGAGGGGCCGGTCGCCCGCCTGGAAGGCGAGCAGCAGATACCCGCCCGGTGCCAGCACGCGGCCGAACTCTGTGAACAGGGACGGGAGTTGGTCCACCGGAGTGTGGATGGACGAGTACCAGGAGACGGCCCCCGCGAGTGTGCCGTCGGGGAGGTCCAGGTCCAGCATCGAGCCCTGCCGGAAGCGCAGCCCCGGGTTCTCGCGGCGCGCGATCGCGAGCATCGACTCGGACAGGTCGAGGCCGAAGACGTCCAGGCCGAGGGAGGCGAGATGTGCGGTCGTCCGGCCCGGCCCGCAGCCGAGGTCGGCCACCTGCCCGCCCCCGGCACGGGTCACCAGCCCGGCGAAGCCGGCCAGCGCCGCCCCGTCCCGCGGCTCGGTCCGCTCCCCGGCGAACATCTCCGCGTAGTCCTCGGCGACGGCGTCGTAGAAAGTCCGGATGACGGTCACGAAGTCGGCTTCGGCGGAGGGGGAGTCAGAGGTGGAACCAGAGGGGGAGTTGGTCGGCGTCGATGTCATGGCCGGGGACCCTATCGACGCCCACTGACAACGTGCCCGGCGACAAGCGGCCCTCAACCGCCCGACCGCCGGGGGCAAAGGCAGGAGCCCCGTCGCCTTGCGGCGCGGGGCTCCTTGGGTCTTGCTATCCGTTCCGGATCAAAGCACCAGGCTCCGAGACCGAATGACTGCGATCAGGTGACTCAGACGGGGGTGACGTTCTCCGCCTGCGGGCCCTTCGGGCCCTGGGTCACGTCGAAGGAGACCGCTTGGTTCTCCTCCAGCGAGCGGAAGCCGCTCGCGTTGATCGCGGAGTAGTGAACGAAGACGTCGGGGCCTCCGCCTTCTTGGGCGATGAAGCCAAAGCCCTTTTCGGCGTTGAACCACTTCACGGTTCCGGTAGCCATAAGCCCTCCTTGGGCCCAAAGGGTTGCCCTGCTCCAGAACCCTGCAAGTGTGAAAACAAGTCCCGCACTACTGCATACGTCTGAAAACGACAAGAGCCCGCGGTTACATGCTCCGCAGGCTCTGTACTGCAAGGGAAACCAAACTGCAACTTGCGGCGAGCCTAGCACTTGGGCAGCCGAAAGCAATAGAGGCCAAGATCACATCACCCGGACGTTTGAAGATCGCCGGGGGCTTGACTGCGGGGCCGAAGTATGGAGCGTACCGCATGAGGTCTAGCCTCGCGTTGTGGACAATTCTCGCACCCGGCCGCGCGTCGGCCACATCCAGTTCCTGAACTGCCTGCCCTTGTACTGGGGGCTCGCGAGAACAGGCACGCTTCTCGACTTCGAGCTCACCAAGGACACCCCGGAGAAGCTCAGCGAGCAGCTGGTGCGGGGCGACCTCGACATCGGGCCCATCACGCTCGTCGAGTTCCTCCGCAACGCGGACGACCTGGTCGCCTTCCCCGACATCGCCGTCGGCTGCGACGGCCCGGTGATGTCCTGCGTGATCGTCTCGCAGGTCCCGCTGGACCAGCTCGACGGCCGCCGGGTCGCCCTCGGCTCGACCTCGCGGACCTCCGTCCGGCTCGCCCAGCTCCTCCTCGCCGAGCGCTACGGCGTCCAGCCCGACTACTACACCTGTCCGCCCGACCTGAGCCTGATGATGCAGGAGGCCGACGCCGCCGTCCTCATCGGCGACGCCGCCCTGCGCGCCAACCTGCTCGACGGGCCCCGCTTCGGCCTGGAGGTGCACGACCTCGGCTCGCTCTGGAAGGAGTGGACCGGGCTGCCGTTCGTCTTCGCCGTGTGGGCCGCGCGCCGCGACTACCTGGAGCGCGAACCGGTCATCACCCGCAAGGTCCACGAGGCCTTCCTCGACTCCCGCAACCTCTCCCTCGAAGAGGTCGGCAAGGTCGCCGAACAGGCCGCCCGCTGGGAGGAGTTCGACGAGACCGTCCTGGAGCGGTACTTCACGACGCTGGACTTCCGCTTCGGTGCGCCCCAGCTTGCCGCCGTCGCCGAGTTCGCCCGCCGGGTCGGACCTACGACCGGTTTCCCGGCCGACGTGAACGTGGAACTGCTCCAGCCGTAAGTACGTAAGTGGCGGAGGGGTGCGGCGCACTACCCTGCTGGAAGCCGTACGGGGGACCTGGAAGTCGTACGGGGGAGGGGTGGACGGCATGCAGCCGCTCGGAGACGACGAACCCACGGTCGTGGGGCCCTACCGGCTGCTCGGACGGCTCGGGTCCGGTGGGATGGGCCGGGTCTATCTCGGGCGCAGCGCGGGCGGTCGTACGGTCGCGGTCAAGATCGTGCATCCGCACTTCGCGCTCGACGAGGAGTTCCGCGCCCGTTTCCGCCGCGAGGTCGACGCCGCACGCCGGGTGGGCGGTGCGTGGACCGCCCCGGTGCTGGATGCGGATCCCGAGGCCGCGGTGCCGTGGGTGGCCACGGCCTACGCCGCCGGGCCTTCCCTCTCCGCCGCCGTCGCGGACGGCGGACCGCTGCCCACGGCGACCGTACGGGCGCTGGGTGCGGGGCTCGCGGAAGCGCTGACGGCCGTCCATGAACTGGGGCTCGTGCACCGGGACGTGAAGCCGTCCAACGTGCTTCTCACCCTCGACGGGCCGCTGTTGATCGACTTCGGGATCGCCCGCGCCACGGAGGGCACCGCCTCCCTCACCTCCACCGGCGTCTCCGTCGGCTCGCCCGGCTACATGGCCCCCGAGCAGATCCTCGGGAAGGGGGCGACGGGCGCCTCCGATGTCTTCTCGTTGGGTGCGGTGCTGGCTTACGCGGCCACGGGTACCTCCCCCTTCCCCGGTGACTCCTCTGCCGCGCTCCTCTACAAGGTCGTCCACGAAGAGCCCCAACTCGGTGAGATGGACGGGGACTTGCGGGAGCTCGCGAGTGCCTGTCTGGCGAAGGATCCCGCCGCGCGGCCGACACCGGGCGAGGTGGGACGGTGGCTCGCTCCGGACGGGGCGGCTCGGCTGGTGGCCGGGGGGTGGTTGCCGGGGACCTTGGTGGAGCAGGTCAGCCGAAGTGCCGTACAGCTGCTGAATCTTGAGGCGGCGGGGGTTGCCGAGGGCGTGCCTTCGGGGCCGGTGGGGTTCAGCAGTCCGTCGGTGGGGGCGGGGGTCGGGGCGTTCGGGCCGGCGCCGGTGATGCCCAAGTCGCCTGCGGGGCCGGCCGGGTTCGTACCCGAACCCCGTGACGCGGCTCCGTACGACACCGTCCCCCCGGCCTCCGGTCGTCACCCCGGGAAGCTCTCCGTCTCCGTCGCCGCCACGGCGGCTCCCGGCCCCAACGGGCGTGGCCGCAGGGTCGGTTGCGCGGTGGCGCTCTCCATCGCCGGGGCACTGGCGGTGGTGACGCTGGTGCCGGTGCTGTTGTACTGGATGCAGCCGGGCGACAAGGGCACGGACACCTCCGCGGGCTCCGCCACCAAGCCGACGACAAGCAGCGCGCCGGGCGGTACGACGAGCAGTGTGCCGACCAGTACCAGTACTCCGAGCGCGGGCGACGGCTCCTCACTCCAGTCCATCCCCGACTCCTACCTCGGCACCTGGCAGGGCGACGGCACCGCCCTCGGCGGCACGCTCGCCGACGGGACCTTCCGGATCACGATCGCCAAGGTGGGCGTGGGGCAGAAGCTGGGCATCCTCCGCCAGACCGACCAGCTCGGCGGCGTCTGCGACGACGTACTGACCCTGAAGCAGGTGACGAAGACCCGGCTCGTCGCCTCGGCCGCGGGCGCGACGTCGAACCGCAGCGTCTGCAACCAGGCCGCCCACACCGTCACCCTCACCCCCGTCGGCGACGACCTCAAGTACGCGTCGGACAGCTCGGCCGAGGGCTCGCCGACCGCGCGGTTGGCCAAGGTCAAGTAGGGCGTCGGGGCCGTCGAGTGGACTACGACCAGCTGCTGATCGCCCTCGCGGGGGTGTGGGGCGCGGGTGCGGGGGCGGTGGTGGCGCGGGTCGGTCGGCGCGGTGTCGGTACCGCGCTCCTGGTCGTGCTGGTGTGTGTTGCCCTCGCCGCCGCCACCGGTACGCGGCCCGAGCTGGCGGTGTGGCTGCTGCTCGCGCCCGCCGCCGTCCTGTCCGTCGGCGTCACCGGCCTGGCGCTTCCCCTCGCCGGTGCCGCCCTCGCCCTCCTCGGTGTCGTCACCCTCGTGCCCGAGCACGCCGGGCACTGGACGACCGCGCTGCTCGGGGCCCTCGCGCTCGGCGCCGGGTACTTCGGGCTGTCGCGCCTCGATCCCGGGGACGGCGGTCTGGGCGTCGGCGAGGTGAAGCTCGCGGTCGGGGCCGGGGTCGTGCTCGGGTGGTACGGGTGGCCGACGGTGATGCTGGGCGCGTTCGCGGGGTTCCTGCTGCGGGCGGTCTACGGGGCTTTCGCGGCCCGGAGGCGGCGGGACGGCCGGGGCATCGTCGTCCCCTTTGGGCCGTTTCTGCTCGCCGGTGCATTCCTCGGGCTGCTGGTCGGCGCATACACGGCCTGAGGGCGGGGCGGTAAATCCGCTGGCGTAGGCTGACAAGGTCCGTCAGCACCACCTGCCCGTCCGCAACCCTTGACGAAAGGGACCTCCCGGTGACCGAGAAGGCCGAGCTTCAGTCCGTCCTCGACCGTGCCGCCGAGGGCGGGCGCATCACCCCCGAAGAGGCCCTCGACCTCTACCGCGACGCCCCGCTGCACGCGCTCGGCGCCGCCGCCGACGCCGTACGCAAGCGTCGGTACGCGGGTACGGAGCACATCGCGACGTACATCATCGAGCGGAACATCAACTACACGAACGTGTGCGTCACGGCGTGCAAGTTCTGCGCGTTCTACGCCGCTCCCAAGGACACCGCGAAGGGCTGGACGCGGGACCTCGACGACATCCTGCGCCGGTGTGCGGAGACCGTCGAACTCGGCGGCACGCAGATCATGTTCCAGGGCGGACACCACCCGGACTTCGGCGTCGAGTACTACGAGAAGCACTTCGCCGCGATCAAGGGCGCGTACCCCCAGCTGGTCATCCACTCCCTCGGCGCGTCCGAGGTCGAGCACATGGCTCGCATCTCGAAGGTCTCCGTCGAGGAGGCCATCACCCGGATCCACGCGGCCGGTCTCGACTCCTTCGCGGGCGCCGGTGCCGAGCTGCTCCCCGCTCGCCCCCGCAAGGCGATCGCGCCTCTCAAGGAGTCCGGCGAGCGCTGGCTGGAGATCATGGAGGCGGCGCACAACCTGGGCGTCGAGTCCACGTCGACGATGCTCATGGGCACCGGCGAGACCAACGCCGAGCGCATCGAGCACCTGCGGATGATCCGCGACGTACAGGACCGCACGGGCGGCTTCCGCGCCTTCATCCCGTACACCTACCAGCCCGAGAACAACCACCTGAAGGGCCGCACGCAGGCCACGCTCTTCGAGTACCTGCGGATGATCGCCATCGCGCGTCTCTTCATGGACAACATCGCCCACATCCAGGGCAGTTGGCTGACGACGGGCAAGGAGGTCGGCCAACTCTCCCTGCACTACGGTGCGGACGACCTCGGCTCGATCATGCTGGAGGAGAACGTCGTCTCCAGCGCCGGTGCCAAGCACCGCTCCAACCGCATGGAGATCATCGACCTCATCCGCAAGGCGGGCCGCGTCCCCGCCCAGCGGGCCACGACGTACGAGCACATCGTCGTCCACGACGACCCGGCGAACGACCCCGTCGACGAGCGCGTGATGTCCCACATCTCGTCCACGGCGATCGAAGGCGGCACGGCCCACCCGGAGTTGAAGCTCCTGTCGGCCAACTAGGCCTCCTGTGCTCCAACTGGGGTTGCTGTGCTGACGATTCACACGGCGGACGAGGGCGGTGCCGTCGCCGTCGAGGGTGCCCGGGTCGTGGGTGTGGGGACGTTGGCGGAGGTCCAGGACCGCTTTCCCGGCGCCCGGGTGCGGAGTTGGCCCGGTGTGCTGGGTCCCGCCCGCGTCCACGAAGGGCCACTCCCGGACGCCCCGAGCCCGCGGGAGCGGATCCACGCCGTGCTGAAGTCAGGTGCTACGGCTGTCCTGGCGGAACACGTCGACTCACCCGAACTCCGGGCGGCGGCACAGCGGAACGATGTCGCGATCCTGGCCGCCCCACGCCCTACGGTTCTTGCAGACCTCGGCCGTGCCGACCTGGCCGTATTCGACGAGGCCGGCGTATGCATCGCAACGGTGTGCGCAGGTCGGCTAGTCCACAGGCGCCGCTAGGTGCAGGTTTTTAGGGGCGCGGGGAACTGCGCGACCAGCCACAACGAACCGTCAGCCGGCAACGCACCCGTCACCCAGCAAACGCTTCCCCGAACGCCCCCGAACTCTGCGTCACCCCACTGCAATCGGTCGCCGCATCATCATCGGACGATCCGCTCTCACACTGCTGATCCCGGAACGTAGACCACATAGACACCCACGCGATCTCCTTCGACTCGGCGAACGTCCGCACCTGCGCCGCGTCCGAGAGCGAGAACGTCTCCCCGGAAACATCGTTCACGCCCAGCATCGACGTGAGCGCCATCCCCTGCCAGGCCCCCGCGTCCGAGAGCCCGAACACCTTCTTCAACTGGGTGTGCGTGGCCGTAGCGGACGTGATCGCGTAGTCGCCCATGTCAGCCGTGTACGACTCGCCGTAGTTCATCGTCATGATGTTCACCGTGGAGACCTCCACCGCGTTGTCGTTCGCCGACTCCAGCAGCGCGAGGCTGTCGGAGTCGAGGCCGGACGGCATCACGGGGAGGGTGAAGGAGACCTTGAGGTCGGTGCGTTCCTTCTGGAGCAGGGCTATCGCCTTGGAACGCAGGGCGACCGAGGTCGAGTCGGTCAGCGCGTCGCCCTCGATGTCGAAGTCGGCCTGCGTGGAGCCGGCCGCGTCCATCGCCTCGCCGTACGCCTTCGCGAGAGCCGTCGCGCTGGTGCAGGTCTCCGCCAGCTCCTTGCCGGACGCCCCGCCGAAGGAGACCCGGACGGTCGCACCGGAGGTCTTGAGCGCCGAAATCCGGGATTTCACGGCCGAGTTGTCGATCGCCGTCGTACCGTTCCACTCCGGCGTACAGGTGCTGCCCTTGGCGATGGCGAAGGCGAGGTTGTACGTCGACGGGGACCCCGCGCTGTCCATGTCGGCGGCGGTCGTGACGCTGACGTACGGCGCGTAGGCCGTGGTCGACGAGGGCGTCGAGGAGGCACTCGCGGACGGCGTCGTACTGGTCTTCGGTGTTGCCGATGGGGCCGAGTCCGACGAGTCGTCGGAGCTCGAGGAGCATCCGGTGACCGCGAGGGCAAACAAGCAGGTGAGCCCGGCCGCCGGTTTCAGGAAACTCCTCATATGAGCATGCACCCTTTCCGCGTGGGGACGGTGATTTCTGTCTCAGGATGGAAACAGAGTCGGAATCCGAAGGCTAAATGAAGCACACGGGGCTGTGT
The DNA here is from genome assembly GCF_045162825.1 of Streptomyces prunicolor. Lineage (NCBI taxonomy): Bacteria > Bacillati > Actinomycetota > Actinomycetes > Kitasatosporales > Streptomycetaceae > Streptomyces > Streptomyces prunicolor. The sequence goes on from NZ_CP108676.1 coordinate 6,365,468, forward strand.
CTCACGAAGACAGAAAAAACATAGGAAACCCACGGGTATCGATGCGCGAAACGGTCAAGCCGGGCGACGAAGGGGAAAATTGGGGACACTACTGACACCGGCCGTTCATAAGGCACTTCCTGGGTTCTCTAAGAGAAGGCACAGGTTGCGGCGTTTTTCTTGGCGGGCTCACAAGAGAATCAGAGTTTTGGTCACATAAAGGCGGCCTAATGTCTGGGGAATGCAATCCGAGTCCGCCATCGATAACCGCGCCTCTGCGCGGGGTCGCCGCCGCAAAGCCGGCAACGGGTCCGCTGAAGGTCCCGTGTTCGTTGACAACTCCGGCCGCCGGTCAAAGGTGCTGCGCCGGATCGGCCTCCTCATGGGCACCGTCTGCCTCGGGTACGCGTTCGTACTCGGCATGGCGTTCATGGGCTGGGGCATCTCTCTCAACCCCTCCTCGCTGCTGCCGTTCGGCGGCGGCCAGGCCGGTTCGGCTCCCGGCGGTGGCTACGGCCCCAACGGCGGCAGAGGCGGCGTAGCGCCCTCCGGTGTTCCGACCGGCGCCCCGACCGACATCCCCTCGGGCACCCCCACGGGTGCGGCCCCGTCCTCCTCAGCCACCGCACACTGACCGGAGCACCACCGCAGCCATGACTACGACGACTCCTTCGCGCGGGCGCCGACGCGCCCCGACCCGGATGGAACGCGCGGCCGGCAAGGCCTCCGCGCTCCAGCGACCCCGGGTGATTCTCGCCCTGCTGCTTCTCCTCGGCCTCACCTGCGTGATGCTGCTCGACGGCTACCTGCGCGCGGAAGTCGGCGGCGACGAACGCGTCCGGGACGGCGCGAGCGCCAGCAAGGTCCCGGACAAGGTGCTCAACGGCGGCCCGATCCTGACCTTCCGGAACGGCAAACCGGTCACCCAGACCATCCCGAAGAAGACCATCGTCCTCACCTTCGACGACGGCCCGAACCCCACCTACACGCCCACGGTCCTGAAGATCCTCAAGAAGTACGACGTGCCGGGCACGTTCTTCCTGGTGGGCTCGATGGTCTCGCGCTACCCGAGCATCGTGAAGCAGATGGTCTCGCAGGGTGAGGAGGTGGGCATCCACACGTTCACCCACGTCGACCTCTCCTACCAGAGCGACGCCCGTATCAAGCGGGAGATGGAGCAGACCCAGCTCGCGCTCGCGGGCGCGGCCGGGATCACCACCACGCTCTTCCGCGCGCCGTACTCCTCGGAGACGGACGCGATCGACAACTACAGCTACCCCGTCTACAAGAAGCTCGGCGCGTCCGGCTACACCAGTGTCTTCGTCGACACCGACAGCGACGACTGGAAGCAGCCCGGTGTCGCGAAGATCATCAAGTGGGCGACGCCGTCCGGGACTTCGGGTTCCTCGGTGCTGTTCCACGACGCCGGTGGTGTGCGCTCGCAGACCATGAAGGCGCTGCCCACGTACATCGAGAAGATGAAGGCGAAGGGCTACACGTTCACCACCGTGAGCGGCGCCATCGCCAAGAACAACGCCGCCGAGCGGGCGAGCGGGACCGGTGCGGGGGCAGGCGCGGGTGCGGCTGCCGGGACGAGCACCGGCTCGGTCGAGGCCGGCGCGCAGCCCTCCGCGGCTCCTTCCGCCGCGCCCTCCGCCGCACCGGGCGGCACCGCCGGCACCGGCGCGGGCAACGGCCAGACGCCCGTCGACTCGGCCGCCGCGGCCGGCGGCGCCGGGGGAGCCAACGGCAACGGCAACGGCTCCAGGAACGGGACCTCGGTCCTCCAGGGCGCCCACCGCGAGGCCACCGGCATGACCCTCTACGAGGGGAAGGCGCTCATCTACGCCGTCGCGGTCGCCGAGTGGGTGGTGCCGGGACTTGCGGCGGGCCTCACCGTCGTCGGCGTCGCCGTGATGAGCCGCTTCGGGATGATGCTGATCCTCGCCCGGCGCCATTACAGACAGCGCAACAAACGCAGGTTCAGCTGGGGGCCGACCGTCACCCGCCCGGTGACCGTCATCGTCCCGGCGTACAACGAGAAGGAGTGCATCGCCAACACCCTTGAGTCGCTGGCGAAGAGCACCCACCCGATCGAGGTCATCGTCGTCGACGACGGCTCCTCGGACGGCACCTCCGAGATCGCCCGCGAGGCGGCCCGCTCCTTCGGCATGACGAACGTCCGGGTCATCCGCCAGGAGAACGCGGGCAAGCCCGCCGCCCTCAACAACGGTGTGCGCAGCGCGAGTTACGACATCGTCGTGATGATGGACGGCGACACCGTCTTCGAACCCGACACCGTACGACACCTCGTGCAGCCCTTCGCCGATCCCGAGGTCGGCGCGGTCGCGGGCAACGCCAAGGTCGGCAACCGCAACACGATCATCGGCGCCTGGCAGCACATCGAGTACGTGATGGGCTTCAACCTCGACCGCCGCATGTACGACCTGCTGCGCTGCATGCCCACCATCCCGGGCGCGATCGGCGCGTTCCGCCGCGAGGCGGTCCTCCAGGTCGGCGGCATGAGCGAGGACACGCTCGCCGAGGACACGGACATCACCATCGCCATGCACCGCGAGGGCTGGCGGGTCGTCTACCAGGAGCACGCCAAGGCCTGGACCGAGGCCCCGGCCTCCCTCAAGCAGCTCTGGTCGCAGCGCTACCGCTGGTCCTACGGCACCATGCAGGCGCTGTGGAAGCACCGCAAGTCCCTTACGGACAAGGGTCCTTCGGGCCGCTTCGGCCGGGTCGGGATGCCCCTGGTGGTGATCTTCCAGATCATCACGCCGGTCTTCGCCCCGCTGATCGACGTCTTCACCGTCTACTCGATGATCTTCGTCGACTTCTGGGCGTCCCTCGCGATGTGGTTCGCGGTGCTCGGCATTCAACTCCTGTGCGCGGCCTACGCGTTCAGGCTGGACCGGGAGAAGTACCGCTACCTGCTGATGATGCCGCTCCAGCAACTGGCCTACCGCCAGATGATGTACCTCGTCCTCATCCACTCCAGCATCACCGCCCTGACCGGCGGCCGGCTGCGCTGGCAGAAACTCAAGCGCACCGGCGAGGTCGGCACACCGGCGGGGGCGAGCTGATGAGCTGGGAACAGCAACAACAGGGGTACGGGGGTGGTTACGGCCCGCCGCAACAGCCCCAGCAACCCCAACAACCGTACGGCTACGAGGGGTTCGGCCATCCGCAGCAGTACGGCCAGCCCCAGCCGTATGTCCAACAGCCGTACGTCCAACAGCCTTACGAGCAGCAGCAGTACGCCGACCACGGGCAGCCGCCGTACGCGACGGCGCCCCTGCCGGTCGTAGAACCGGAGCCGGCGCCCGAGCCGGAACCGGTGGTCGAGCCGGAGCCGGTGGTCGAAGAGGTTGCCGAAGAGCCGGCGCCCGTGCCTCAAAAGGTGGGCCGGGACCGGTACTTCGACACGCTGCGGGCCGTCGCGCTGATCCGGGTCGTGACGTACCACACCTTCGGGTGGGCCTGGTGCGGGATGGTGTTCCCCTCGATGGGGATCATGTTCGGGCTGGCCGGGACGCTGATGGCGAAGTCGCTGGAGCGGCCCGCGTTCAAGGTGGTCAAGAGCCGGATGCGGAGGCTGCTGCCGCCGTTCTGGTTCTGGGGCTTCTTCGTGCTCGTCGCGATGATGATCCACGACTGGATGCCGGGCTGGCAGATCGTCTTCTGGATCGTGCCCGTCGGTGATCCGCCGGGCAACGCCTGGGGTATGCAGGCCTGGGAGATCCTCTGGTACCTGCGGACGTATCTGTGGTTCGTGATGCTGTCGCCGGTGCTGCTGTGGATCTTCCGCAAGGCGCCGATTCCGGTGCTGCTGCTGACGCTGGTGCCGATCGTCGTCCTCAAGTACGTGTGGGCGGGGCCGGACAACCGGTTCGGCAACGCGCTGTGGGACCTGTCGACGTACCTCTTCTGCTGGATCCTCGGCTTCGCGCACCGCGACGGTGTGCTCCAGAAGCTGAAGCCCTTCCTGGTGGTCACGCTGTCGGTCGCCGCGATCGCCTTCGGCGGCTGGTACGCCTTCACGCACCAGGCCGAGGCCGGGACCTACGACCTGGACGAGAACCCGCTCGCCCAGACCTACTGGTCGGCCGGCTACGTCATGCTGCTGATGTGGGCCAAGGCCTACTTCAACATCGACTTCGCCTGGCTGACCCGGTTCAAGCGGCTCGACCGGATCGTCACGATCTTCAACTCGCGGGCCGTGACGATCTATCTGTGGCACGAGATCGCGCTGGTGCTCGCGGTGCCGCTGACCGACCAGTTCTGGAAGGTGCCCGCCTTCGAGAAGTGGCTGCCGCTGGGGAGCCAGTGGTTCATGTTCGGCATCGGCTGGATTCTGATCGCCGTCTTCATCGTGCTGTGCGGCTGGGTGGAGGACGTGGCGGCGAAGAAGAAACCGAGACTGTTGCCGTCGTAGGCATGTGGTGGTGGGTGATTGCGGGCCGGAGCATGTGTTGGTGGGTGAGTACGGGCCGGGCGCCTTCGGGATGCCCGGCCCGTACTGCCACAATGGGCCCGTGACCCGCGCATCCCTGGACAAGCAGCCGCACGAAGTCGCCTCGATGTTCGACGACGTGGCGGAACGGTACGACCTGACCAACGACGTGCTGTCGCTCGGCCAGGACCGCCGATGGCGCAAGGAGGTCACGAAGGCGGTCGACGCCCGCCCCGCGCAGAAGATCCTGGACCTCGCCGCCGGTACGGCGACCTCGTCCCTCCCCTTCGCCCGCAGCGGCGCCTATGTCGTGCCCTGCGACTTCTCCCTCGGCATGCTCCAGGTCGGCAAGAAGCGCCACCCCTGGCTGCCGCTCACGGCCGGCGACGCGACCAGGCTGCCGTTCAAGGACGACACGTTCGACGCCGTGACCATCTCCTTCGGGCTGCGCAACGTGCAGGACACGGATACCGCGCTGCGCGAGCTGTACCGGGTGGCCAAGCCCGGCGGCCGGGTGGTGATCTGCGAGTTCTCGCACCCGACCTGGGCGCCGTTCCGCACGGTGTACACCGAGTACCTGATGCGCGCGCTGCCGCCGGTCGCCCGGACCGTCTCCTCGAACCCGGACGCGTACGTCTATCTCGCCGAGTCCATCCGCGCGTGGCCCGACCAGCCCGCACTGGCCGAGCGGCTCCGTAAGGCCGGCTGGTCGAAGGTCGCCTATCGCAACCTCAGCGGCGGGATCGTGGCCCTGCACCGGGGTTTCAAGCAGGTCTGAGTGGGGCTTCGGGGGCGGGATCCCGAGGAGGGCTTCGGCGGTGGGCGGTGCTGAGGTTCCCGAGCGCGCCTGCCCGGCCCCTCGGCCCGACCCCGCTTACGTGATCACCGTCTCGAAGAACGCGTCGCCCGGCGGCTCGTCCAGCTCGCGCTGCATTCCGCCGCTCGGCGGCCGGGGGATGCGCGGCTCACGCATACCGCCCCCGCCGTCGCCCTCACCGAAGTCGAACCACACGTAGACCACGGAGTCCCGCGCCACCTCGGCGTCGGGCTGCGGGTACTGCCGTACGACGTAGTCGACGACGGCGAGATGGAAGTCGGGCCGGTCCGGAGAGTTGATGAACAGCCCGCGCGACTGGGCCGTCTCTCGCGCGTCCACGGCCATCAGGCCGACGAGCCGCGGTACGCGCACTTCAGGTGTTTTGGGTGTTATGCCCACAGATGTCACCCCCAGCGGTACCGGAAGGGTAACCCCGGTCCGGTACCGATTGGAAGCGTCAAGTGTCGTTCTGTAGCTGTTGGTTACTCTGGGTTACAGTTCGAGCCGGTAACAGTGGCCCTCCTCCTCGCGGGAGGGCGTGGTGAAGACCTCGGCGAGGTGCATGCCCAGCCGCTGGGTCACCGCGATCGACCGGGTGTTGCGGGCCAGCACCATCGCCACCACGCTCGGCACCCCGGCCGCCCGCACCCGCTCCAGGGTCGCTTCCGCCGCCGCGGTGGCATACCCCTGGCCCCAGAACTCCCGCCCCAGCCGCCACCCGATCTCGATCTCACCCTTCGGTCCCCAGTCCCCCGGCCAGGGCTGGGCGCCGGTGAAGCCGATCACCCGGTCCGTCTCGTCGAGCATGGTCCACAGGCAGAAACCGCGCTCCGCGTCGTGCCGGCGCTGGCGGGCGGTGAGCTCCTCGTAGACGGACAGCTCGGCGGATCTCCCGCCGTGGAACTCCATGACGTCCGGGTGGTCGAAGGTCCGGTGCCAGGCGACGGCGTCCTCGTCGGTCGGGACGCGGAGCCGTACTGGGGGGAGAGCTCGGTTCACGGGGCAGCCCTTCAGCCTGGTGATCAGTGGCGCTGAATAGACTGCCCATGTCCAGTGCCGGTCGGCACGCAGATTTCGAACTTGGGGAGATCCCGCCGTGACCGAGCCCCTCTCCGAAAACACCGCCGATGTGATCGTCGTCGGCGCGGGGCCAGCCGGCTCCGCCACCGCTTACCACCTCGCCAAGTCCGGACTCGACGTACTCCTGCTGGAGAAGACCGAGTTCCCGCGCGAGAAGGTGTGCGGCGACGGACTCACCCCGCGCGCCACCAAGCAGCTCGTGGCCATGGGCATCGACATCTCCGAGGAGGCCGGCTGGCTGCGCAACAAGGGCCTGCGCATCATCGGCGGCGGCGTCCGCCTCCAGCTGGACTGGCCGGAACTCGCCTCCTTCCCCGACTACGGCCTCGTCCGCAAGCGCGACGACTTCGACGAACAGCTCGCCCACAACGCCCAGAAGGCGGGCGCCCGCCTCTACGAGCGCTGCAACGTCGGCGCCCCGATCGTCGACGAGCGCACCGGCCGGATCACCGGCGTCAACGCCAAGCTCGGCGAGGAGAAACGCGAAGTCACCTTCCACGCGCCCCTGGTGGTCGCCGCCGACGGCAACTCCACCCGCCTCTCCCTCGCGATGGGCCTGCACCGCCGCGAGGATCGCCCGATGGGCGTGGCCGTACGGACCTACTTCACCTCGCCCCGCCACGAGGACGACTACCTGGAGTCCTGGCTGGAACTGTGGGACCGCCGCGGCGCCGAGGACCGCCTGCTGCCCGGCTACGGCTGGATCTTCGGCATGGGCGACGGCACCTCGAACGTCGGCCTCGGTGTCCTCAACACCTCTGATTCCTTCAAGGAGTTGGACTGGCGCGAGGTGCTGAAGGCCTGGTGCGCGTCCATGCCCGAGGACTGGGGCTACACCCCCGAAAACATGACCGGCCCGATCCGCGGCGCCGCCCTCCCGATGGCCTTCAACCGTCAACCCCACTACACGAAGGGGTTGTTGCTGGTCGGCGACGCCGGCGGCCTGGTGAACCCCTTCAACGGCGAGGGCATCGCCTACGCCATGGAGTCCGGCCAGATCGCCGCCGACGTCATCGTCCAGGCCCACGCCCGCCCCACCCCCGCGAGCCGCGAACTCGCCCTGCAGCGCTACCCGCAGGTCCTCAAGGACACCTACGGCGGCTACTACACGCTGGGCCGCGCCTTCGTGAAGCTGATCGGCAACCCGAAGGTCATGAAGATCGCGGCCCAGCGCGGACTGACGCACCCGCTGCTGATGAAGTTCACCCTGAAGATGCTGGCCAACCTCACCGATCCCACGGGCGGCGACGCGATGGACCGCATCATCAACGGGCTGAGCAAGGTGGCGCCGAAGGCGTAGCGGCAGGCCCGGTCCTGGTGGTGATCAGGCGGTCAGGGCCTTCGTCTTGGCGGCCCGGCGGGCGAACACCTCGTCACGCCGGTCCGCCACCTGTCGCAGCGCCTCCTTGCGGTCCCGCTTGGAGAGCCGGTCCAGGTACACCTGGCCGTTGACGTGGTCGGTCTCATGGGCGAGGCAGCGCGCGAAGTACCCCGTGCCTTCGATCACAAGCGGGTCGCCGTCCTTGTCGAGCCCGCGCACCACGGCCCGGTCCGGACGCGGTACGTCCATCACCGCACCCGGCACCGACAGGCAGCCCTCGCCCTCGTCGAGCAGCCGGCGCCCGGTCGGGTCGAGCGGGTCGAGGACCGGATTGACGATGTGTCCGACATGCCGGACACCGTCGTCATCGGGGCAGTCGTACACGAACAGGCGCAGATCGACGCCCACTTGGTTGGCCGCCAGGCCGGCTCCGTCGGCGACGTACATGGTGAGGAACATGTCGTCGATGAGCGCGGCGAGGTCGGGCCCGAACTCGGTGACGTCCCGGCACGGCCGGTGCAGGACCTCTTCACCGACCTCGGTGACGCGTCGCACGGAACCGCGTCCGGCCTCGGGCGCGGGCCGGGGATAGGAGTCGACGGGGCTGCCCTGGACGAAGACTCGTGGCATGAGTTGCTCTCCTCGGGTTTGGCGTCCGGCCGTCTGGTTAGCCGAACTTGAGAACCTTGAGAAGAGAGCCTTTCAGGAGAGCCGCGAACTCCGGTAGAGGGAAGGCCGGGAGCGCCCTCGGGGTACGCCGAGGGGACCGCTGCCCCCGAGGCAGCGGCCCCATGCTCACGGCGTCGTGCGCGGGTTCAGAGCACCCGCACCGCACCGGTCGGCATGTCGTACGACAGCGGCCGCTCCACGATGCCGGTGGAGGGGTTCTGCGCGCCGACGAACATGCCGTCGCCCACGTACACCGCCACGTGGTAGGCGCTGCCCGCGCTGCCCCAGTACAGGATGTCGCCGGCCTGCAGGTTGCTCAGGGACACCTGAGTACCGGCGGTCGACTGGTCCTGGGAGACGCGCGGCAGGCTGATGCCGACCTGCTTGAAGGCGGCTCCGACGAGTCCGGAGCAGTCGTAGGCGCTGGGGCCGGTGGCGCCCAGGACATAGGACTTGCCGATCTGCGCCTTCACGAAGGCCACGATGGTCGCGGCCGAACCGGTCGCCGTCGACGAGCTGGTGCTCGTGGAGGCGCTCGTGGTCGCCGTGGAGGCCAGGGTGGTCCTCTCGGAGCTGCGCGAGGCCGCCTGCTCCGCAGCGGCCTTGCGAGCGGCCTCCTGGGCCTTCTTCTTGGCCTCCGCCTTCTTCTTGGCGACCGCGAGGTCCGCCTTGGCCTGCTTCGCGGCGTTTGCGGCCGCCGTGTCGCGCTCGGCCTGCAGCTGGTAGTTCGCCGCGGCCTGCTGCGTGGCCTCGGCGGACTGGGCGACCTGTGTGGACAGATCGGCGGTCAGGGTGGGCAGTTGCAGGGTCTGCGTCGTCTCGGCGGCATTGGCCGAGGCTGCACCAGCCGCCGCCATGCTGAGAACGCCACCGGCAACTCCGGCCCGCACGGCGATGTTCGTCGTCGCGCTGCGGCGGGGTTTCCGATGGCTGCGTATGTGAGCGGTGTGGGACATGAGACCAACCGGTATCAGGGGCTCCTCCATACCTTCAAGAAACGTGTGCTGCGCCACAATTGTTCAATGGGCCCCATCAACCCCGGGTGTGTCGTTCCTTATTGACGCCGTAACGGACATTGCGGACCTGTCTGATCAGGCCCGTGATCACGGTCTTTCATCGGTACGCCCGAATTGCCCGGCGCCTACCACCTGTTGGGACAGGTGGCCAAGCCCCGTTCTCATGCGCCTCTCATGGGTGTGGCGGAGGTCACGGAACGGTTACCGGAATGCGTGCGTCCTGCGTGGGTACCGCGAGCGGGTGACTTCGTGAACGTGTGCACGCGTCCACACCGTGCCGCGCGCTTCCCTCTGATGTGTGAACGGGCCTCCACTATCAAGCGGTCCCGTCCAACTCCAATTTGCATGCAAGGGAAGCCTCTTGATATTGAGATGCCGCCCTCGGCCTGCGATGACGAGCGGAAATGTCACCTCTGGTGATCAGTCGGACGCTTCACGTGCGAAGATCGCCGCTAGCCCGGCTTGATGATCCACTGTCAGGTGGTGGAGATCACAAAGCTTGTGTAATACCCCGTGTCGCAGATCACAGAGCGCCGGGCATAAGATGCGAGGCAGTTGGGCTTGTGACCTGCTTCACATGTTCTCGATCTTCGTTGGGACGAACGGGGGTTGAGTGGCGCGTGAGCCGGAAGCGGACCCGATGCCATCGCCAGCAGTCAGTGCCGACTGAGAGGAGCGAGGAGCGGTGAACGCGTATGCGCCCATCCTCGTACTGGGAGCCCTCGGGGCAGGCTTTGCGATCTTCTCCGTGGTCATGGCCACGCTGATCGGTCCGAAGCGATACAACCGGGCCAAGCTCGAAGCGTACGAGTGCGGCATCGAGCCGACCCCCACGCCGGCCGGCGGCGGGCGCTTCCCCATCAAGTACTACCTGACGGCGATGCTCTTCATCGTCTTCGACATCGAGATCGTCTTCCTCTACCCCTGGGCCGTCACCTTCGACGCCCTGGGTGTTTTCGGGCTCGTGGAGATGCTGCTCTTCGTGCTCACCGTCTTCGTCGCGTACGCGTACGTATGGCGGCGCGGCGGCCTGGAATGGGACTGAGGGGCCTTTAACTCATGGGACTCGAAGAAAAGCTGCCGAGCGGTTTCCTGCTGACCACCGTCGAGCAGGCCGCGGGCTGGGTACGCAAGGCGTCCGTCTTCCCGGCCACGTTCGGACTCGCCTGCTGCGCCATCGAGATGATGACGACCGGCGCCGGACGCTACGACCTCGCACGCTTCGGCATGGAGGTCTTCCGCGGATCACCCCGCCAGGCGGACCTGATGATCGTCGCGGGCCGGGTCAGCCAGAAGATGGCGCCGGTGCTGCGGCAGGTCTACGACCAGATGCCGAACCCCAAGTGGGTTATCTCCATGGGCGTTTGCGCGTCGTCGGGCGGCATGTTCAACAACTACGCGATCGTGCAGGGCGTCGACCACATCGTCCCGGTCGACATCTACCTCCCGGGCTGCCCGCCACGGCCCGAGATGCTGATGGACGCGATCCTCAAGCTCCACCAGAAGATCCAGTCCTCCAAGCTCGGCGTGAACGCCGAGGAGGCGGCCCGCGAGGCGGAGGAGGCGGCGCTCAAGGCACTGCCCACCATCGAGATGAAGGGTCTGCTGCGGTGAGTGACGCGAACGGCACCAACGGAGCCGACCCGGAGCAGGATTCGGGCGCCTCCAACCTCCCCGGCCAGCGCGGCGAGGGCGAGGAGATCCGCGTCCAGCGCGGCATGTTCGGCGCCAACAACGGCGGCGACACCTCCGGTTACGGCGGCCTGGTCCGCTCGGTCCGCCTGCCGGGCGAGGCGAGCCGGCCCTACGGCGGCTGGTTCGACGAGGTCGCCGACGAACTGGAGGGCGCCCTGGAGGAACAGGGTCTGCTGCCCGGCAACGCGATCGAGAAGACGATCGTCGACCGCGGTGAACTCACCTTCCACATCGAGCGCGAGCACCTGGTCCGAGTCGCCCAGACCCTGCGCGACGACCCGGCCCTGCGCTTCGAGCTCTGCACGGGCGTGAGCGCGGTCCACTACCTGCACGACAAGGGCCGCGAGCTGCACGCCGTCTACCACCTGCGCTCGATCACCCACAACCGGCTGATCCGCCTCGAAGTCAGCGCCCCGGACAGCGATCCGCACATCCCGTCCCTGGTCCCGGTCTATCCGACCAACGACTGGCACGAGCGCGAGACCTACGACTTCTTCGGGATCATCTTCGACGGTCACCCGGCCCTGACGCGGATCATGATGCCGGACGACTGGCCGGGCCACCCGCAGCGCAAGGACTACCCCCTCGGCGGCATCGCCGTCGAGTACAAGGGCGCCCAGATCCCGGCTCCGGACCAGCGGAGGTCGTACTCGTGAGCACGCAGTCAGCATCCGCTTCCGCCGCGTCGGCCGCTTCGGCGCGCGAGACCACCGAGGGCACCGTATATACGGTCACCGGTGGCGACTGGGACGAGGTCGTCCAGTCCGCGGCCAAGGCCGACGACGAGCGCATCGTCGTCAACATGGGGCCCCAGCACCCCTCCACGCACGGTGTGCTCCGTCTGATCCTGGAGATCGACGGCGAGACGGTCACCGAGGCCCGCTGCGGCATCGGCTACCTGCACACCGGTATCGAGAAGAACCTCGAGTACCGCACGTGGACGCAGGGCACCACGTTCGTGACGCGCATGGACTATCTGACGTCCTTCTTCAACGAGACGGCCTATTGTCTCGCCGTCGAGAAACTCCTCGGTGTCGAGGACCAGATCACCGAGCGGGCGAAGATCATCCGGGTGCTCCTGATGGAGCTGAACCGGCTCTCCTCCCACCTGGTGTGCATCGCCACCGGCGGTATGGAACTCGGCGCCACCACGATCATGATCTACGGATTCCGCGATCGTGAAATGATTCTCGACATCTACGAGCTCATCACGGGCCTGCGGATGAACCACGCGTACATCCGCCCCGGCGGACTCGCCCAGGACCTGCCGCCCGGCGCGGTGGACCACATCCGCGAGTTCGTCAAGAAGATGAAGAAGAACCTCCCCGAGTACGACAAGCTCGCCACCGGGAACCCCATCTTCAAGGCCCGTATGCAGGACGTCGGTTACCTCGACCTGGCCGGCTGCATGGCCCTCGGCGCCACCGGCCCGATCCTGCGCTCCACCGGCCTCCCGCACGACCTGCGCAAGGCGCAGCCGTACTGCGACTACGAGACGTACGACTTCGACATCCCGACCGCCGACACCTGCGACTCCTACGGCCGCTTCCTCATCCGGCTTGAGGAGATGCGCCAGTCGCTGCGGATCGTCGAACAGTGCCTGGACCGGCTGCAGCCCGGCCCGGTCATGGTCGCCGACAAGAAGATCGCCTGGCCCGCCCAACTCGCCCTCGGGCCGGACGGGTTGGGCAACTCGCTCGACCACATCAAGCAGATCATGGGCACCTCCATGGAGGCCCTGATCCACCACTTCAAGCTGGTGACCGAAGGCTTCCGCGTCCCGCCGGGACAGGCGTACGCGGCGGTCGAGTCGCCCAAGGGCGAACTCGGGGTGCACGCCGTGTCCGACGGAGGCACCCGCCCCTACCGGGTCCACTTCAGGGACCCGTCCTTCACCAACCTTCAGGCCATGGCGGCGATGTGCGAGGGCGGCCAGGTTGCCGACGTCATCGTCGCCGTCGCGTCCATCGACCCCGTGATGGGAGGCGTCGACCGGTGACCACCAGTTCTTCGGAGCAGGGCGTCAGTCTGGGCATGCCCCAACTGCCCGCGCCCGCCTACCCGGACGACGTCCGGGCCCGACTGGAGGCCGACGGGCGGGAGATCATCGCCCGCTACCCGGACTCCCGCTCGGCCCTCCTGCCGTTGCTGCATCTCGTGCAGGCGGAGGAGGGTCATGTCACGCGCACAGGACAGCAGTTCTGCGCGACCCTGCTGGAGCTGACGACGGCCGAGGTCGCCGCCGTGGCGACCTTCTACTCCATGTACCGGCGCCGGCCGAGCGGTGACTACCAGGTCGGGGTCTGCACCAACACCCTGTGCGCGGTGATGGGCGGCGACGCGATCTTCGAGTCGCTCCAGGAGCACCTGGGCGTCGGCAACGGTGAGACCACCGACGACGGCAAGGTCACCCTGGAGCACATCGAGTGCAACGCGGCCTGCGACTTCGCGCCGGTGGTGATGGTCAACTGGGAGTTCTTCGACAACCAGACCCCGGCCAGCGCCCGACGCCTCGTCGACGACCTGCGCACGGGAGCTCCGGTGGAGCCCACGCGCGGGGCGCCGATGTGCACCTTCAAGGAGACCGCGCGGATCCTCGCCGGCTTCCCCGACGAGCGGCCAGGGGCCGTCGAGGCAAGCGGCGGTGCGGGACCCGCGTCACTGGTGGGCCTCCGCCTGGCCAAGGGAGAGACCGCACCCGCGCGCGTGGTCCATCCGCGGGGCTCCGGTGCTCCGCGGGACCAGTCGCCGACGACCGAGCACCTCAGTTCGCACGATGCGCCGCAGGACACGTCGGCCTCCGACCCCGCCCACCCGGCGGGGCCTGTCGCCGAGGAGGGGGAGTGATGACCTTGGCACCCGAACTGAAAGACCACAGCCCCGAGAAGCTGCTCGCACCCGTCCTGTCGGCCTTCTGGGACGAGGACGAGTCCTGGACTCTGGACACGTACCGAAGGCACGAGGGATACGAGGGGCTCCGCAAGGCGCTCGCCATGTCGCCGGACGACCTCATCGCGTATGTGAAGGACTCCGGTCTGCGCGGTCGCGGTGGCGCCGGCTTCCCCACCGGAATGAAATGGCAATTCATTCCCCAAGGGGATGGAAAACCACACTATCTAGTTGTCAACGCCGACGAGTCGGAGCCGGGGACCTGTAAGGACATCCCGCTCCTGTTCGCGAACCCGCATAGCCTCATCGAGGGCATTGTCATCGCGTGTTATGCCATCAGGTCGTCGCATGCCTTCATCTATCTGCGTGGTGAAGTCGTCCCTGTTTTGCGGCGGTTGCACGAGGCCGTACGCGAGGCGTACGACGCGGGTTACCTAGGCGAGAACATCCTGGGCAGCGGGCTCGACCTCCAGCTCACCGTGCACGCGGGTGCGGGCGCGTACATCTGCGGTGAGGAGACCGCGCTGCTCGACTCGCTCGAAGGCCGCCGTGGTCAACCGCGGCTCCGTCCCCCTTTCCCTGCGGTCGCGGGCCTCTATGCGTGCCCGACTGTTGTGAATAACGTCGAGTCGATCGCGTCAGTTCCCGCCATTCTGCAAAAAGGCAAGGAATGGTTCAGGTCGATGGGCAGCGAGAAGTCCCCGGGCTTCACGCTCTACTCGCTCAGCGGCCATGTCACCAGTCCCGGTCAGTACGAGGCGCCGCTCGGCATCACCCTCCGCCAACTGCTCGACATGAGCGGCGGGATCAGGGCCGGGCATCGCCTCAAGTTCTGGACGCCGGGCGGGTCCTCCACGCCGATGTTCACCGACGAGCACCTCGACGTCCCTCTTGACTACGAAGGAGTGGGTGCCGCGGGTTCCATGCTCGGCACCAAGGCTCTGCAATGTTTCGACGAGACGACCTGCGTCGTGCGTGCCGTCACCCGCTGGACCGAGTTCTACGCCCACGAGTCCTGCGGCAAGTGCACCCCGTGCCGCGAAGGGACGTACTGGCTCGTGCAGTTGCTGCGTGACATCGAGGCCGGCAAGGGCCACATGTCCGACCTCGACAAGCTGAACGACATCGCCGACAACATCAACGGCAAGTCCTTCTGCGCCCTCGGTGACGGCGCCGCCTCGCCGATCTTCTCCTCGCTCAAGTACTTCCGCGAGGAGTACGAGCAGCACATCACGGGCCGGGGCTGCCCCTTCGACCCGGCCAAGTCCACGGCCTGGGCCGACCGCACGGAGGTGAACGCATGACGGTGACCACGAACGCCCCCTCCGGAGGGGGCGAAGCGGCGGTCCCGGCCGAGGATCTCGTCTCGCTGACGATCGACGGCGCCGAGATCAGCGTGCCCAAGGGCACCCTGGTCATCCGCGCCGCCGAGCAACTCGGCATCGAGATCCCCAGGTTCTGCGACCATCCCCTCCTCGACCCGGTCGGCGCCTGCCGGCAGTGCATCGTCGAGGTCGAGGGCCAGCGCAAACCGATGGCGTCCTGCACGATCACGTGCACGGACGGCATGGTCGTCAAGACCCAACTCACCTCGTCCGTGGCCGAGAAGTCCCAGCACGGCGTGATGGAGCTCCTCCTCATCAACCACCCGCTGGACTGCCCGGTCTGCGACAAGGGCGGCGAATGCCCCCTGCAGAACCAGGCCATGTCCCACGGCAACGCCGAGTCCCGCTTCGAGGGCAGGAAGCGGACCTACGAGAAGCCCGTCCCGATCTCCACCCAGGTTCTCCTGGACCGCGAGCGGTGCGTGCTGTGCGCCCGCTGCACCCGGTTCTCCAACCAGGTCGCGGGCGACCCGATGATCGAGATGGTCGAGCGGGGCGCGCTCCAGCAGATCGGCACCGGTGAGGGCGACCCCTTCGAGTCGTACTTCTCCGGGAACACCATCCAGATCTGCCCGGTGGGCGCGCTCACCTCGGCGGCGTACCGATTCCGCTCCCGCCCCTTCGACCTGGTCTCCACGCCCTCCGTGTGCGAGCACTGCGCCGGTGGCTGCGCGACCCGCACCGATCACCGGCGCGGCAAGGTCATGCGGCGCCTGGCCGCCGTGGACCCCGAGGTCAACGAGGAGTGGATCTGCGACAAGGGGCGCTTCGGCTTCCGGTACGCGCAGCAGCGCGACCGGCTGCAAACGCCCCTGGTGCGCAACGCGGACGGTGTCCTGGAGCCCGCGTCCTGGCCGGAGGCCCTGGAGGCCGCCGCCCAGGGCCTGTCGGCCGCGCGGGGTCGCACCGGTGTGCTGACCGGTGGCCGCCTCACCATCGAGGACGCCTACGCGTACAGCAAGTTCGCGCGCGTGGCGCTCGACACGAACGACATCGACTTCCGCGCGCGGGTGCACAGCAGCGAGGAGGCCGACTTCCTGGCCGCCCGGGTCGCAGGCCGTGGCCGGGACCTCGACGGCAACGGCGTCACGTACACCTCCCTGGAGAAGGCGCCCGCCGTACTGCTGGTCGGGTTCGAGTCCGAGGAGGAGGCGCCAGGCGTCTTCCTGAGGCTGCGCAAGGCCTCGCGCAAGCAAGGGCAGCGGGTGTTCTCGCTCGCCACCCACGCCACGCGCGGACTGGACAAGGCGGGCGGCATCCTGCTGCCTGCCGCTCCCGGCACCGAGACCGAGTGGCTGGACGCGCTCGCCAGCGGGGTCGGCCTTGAGGATGACGGCGCCAGTGCCTCCGAGGCGTTGCGCACCGAGGGTGCTGTGATCGTCGTCGGTGAACGGCTGGCCGCCGTCGCCGGGGGTCTCACCGCCGCCGTACGGGCCGCGTTCGCGACCGGGTCCCGGCTGGTGTGGATTCCGCGCCGGGCCGGGGAGCGCGGGGCGATCGAGGCGGGCGCGCTGCCGTCGCTGCTGCCGGGCGGGCGACCGGCCACCGACCCGCGCGCGCGTGACGAGGTCGCCGTCGCCTGGGGCGTCGCCGAACTCCCGCACCGCTACGGCCGCGACGCCGGCCAGATCGTCGAGGCCGCCGCCGGTGGTGAACTCCGGGCGCTGCTCGTCGCCGGTGTGGAGCCGGGCGATCTGCCCGATCCGGCACGCACGCGTGCGGCACTGCACGAAGTCGGCTTCCTGGTGTCGCTCGAACTGCGGCCCAGCGAGGTCACCGAACACGCCGACGTCGTCCTCCCGGTCGCGGCGGTCGCCGAGAAGGCGGGCGCCTTCCTCAACTGGGAGGGCCGGGTCCGCTTCTTCGACGCCGCGCTCAAGCCCGACCAGATGACCCGCACCCTCGCCCCCACGGACGCGCGTGTGCTGCACATGCTGGCCGACGCCATGGACGTACACCTGGGGCTGCCCGATCTGCGCACCGCGCGCGCGGAGTTGGACCGGCTCGGGGCCTGGGACGGGCCGCGGGCCAGCGATCCGCTGGAGACTGCGGGTGTGCTGCCGCGGCCGGCCGCCGGGGAGGCCGTGCTCGCCGGGCACCGGCTGCTGCTCGACCAGGGTGCGCTCCAAGAGGGCGACGAAGCGCTCGCTGGTACCCGGCACGCCGCCCACGCGCGCGTGTCGGCCGCCACGGCCGCCGAGGCGGGCGTCGAGGACGGCGACGCGCTCGCCGTGACCGGCACCTCCGGAACCGTCGAACTCCCGCTGCGGATCACCGAGATGCCCGACCGCGTGGTCTGGCTCCCGCTGAACTCCACCGGCGGGGGCGTCGCCTCCGACACCGGGGCGCTGCCCGGCGCACTCGTCCGCATCGGCCCGGCCACGCTCGCGGGCGAGGCCCCCAAGGAGGTGGAGGCATGAGCCCGTACCCGTACCTCGCTGCCGAAGACCTCTCCATGTTCGGCCGCGACCCCTGGTGGCTGGTCGTCGTCAAAGCGGTGTTCTGCTTCGCGTTCCTGATGATCACCGTGCTGTTCTCGATCGTCTGGGAACGCAAGGTCGTCGCCTGGATGCAGCTGCGCATCGGCCCCAACCGGCACGGCCCCTGGGGCATGCTCCAGTCGCTCGCCGACGGCGTGAAGCTGATGCTCAAGGAAGACTTGATCGTCAAGCGCGCGGACAAGCTGATCTACATCCTCGCGCCGATCATCGCGGCCATCCCGGCCTTCATGGCGATCGCGGTGATCCCCTTCGGGCCCGCCGACAACGAGGTCTCGATCTTCGGCCACCGCACCACGATGCAGCTCACCGACCTGCCGATCGCGATGCTCTACATCCTCGCGGTCGCCTCGGTCGGCATCTACGGCATCGTCCTGGCGGGCTGGAGCTCCGGCTCCACCTACCCGCTGCTCGGCGGCCTGCGCTCCTGCGCCCAGATGATCTCCTACGAGATCGCGATGGGCGCCGCGTTCGCCTCGGTGTTCCTCTACTCCGGGTCGATGTCGACCTCGACGATCGTTGAACAACAGCACGACCGCTGGTACATCATCCTGCTGCCGGTCTCCTTCATCATCTACGTCATCACGATGGTCGGCGAGACCAACCGTGCCCCCTTCGACATGCCGGAGTCCGAGGGCGACCTGGTCGGCGGCTTCAACACCGAGTACTCGTCCATCAAGTTCGCGCTCTTCATGCTCGCCGAGTACGTGAACATGGTGACGGTCTCCGCGGTGTCGACCACGCTCTTCCTGGGCGGCTGGCGGGCCCCGTGGCCGATCAGCTCCTTCTGGGAGGGCGCGAACCACGGCTGGTGGCCGATGCTCTGGTTCGTCATCAAGGTCCAGCTGCTGCTGTTCTTCTTCATCTGGCTGCGCGGCACGCTCCCGCGCGTGCGCTACGACCAGTTGATGAAGCTCGGCTGGAAGGTCCTCATCCCGGTCTCCGTGGTCTGGCTGATGCTCGTCGCGACCGTACGGACCCTCAAGAACGAGAACTACGACTTCGCCGACATCGCCCTCTACATCGGCGGCGGTGTGCTCGTCCTGCTGTTGCTGTCCTTCATCGCGGACATGTTCCGCCAGAAGGCCAAGGACGACGCGCAACTGGCCGAGGAACCCGCCGGGTTCGACGCGATGGCGGGCGGATTCCCCGTACCGCCGCTGCCGGGACAGGAGTTGCCACCGGTGCCTCGGCGCCCCTCGCGACGCGAGCGGGAGCTGATTGTCAGTGGTGGCTCGGATACTGGCAGTGACGGATCTCTGGATGGAAAGGAGGCGTCCGATGGCTGAGGAGCCAAAGGAGACCGGGCAG
The DNA here is from genome assembly GCF_045162825.1 of Streptomyces prunicolor. NCBI lineage: Bacteria > Bacillati > Actinomycetota > Actinomycetes > Kitasatosporales > Streptomycetaceae > Streptomyces > Streptomyces prunicolor. The sequence goes on from NZ_CP108676.1 coordinate 6,384,590, forward strand.
TCGAAGCCTGGCTTCCAGAACCCCGTGGCCGGCTTCGGCGTGACCTTCAAGGCCATGTTCAAGAAGCGGCTGACCGAGCAGTACCCGGAGCAGGAGAAGACCACAGCCCCCCGGTTCCATGGACGGCACCAGCTCAACCGCCATCCGGACGGCCTGGAGAAGTGCGTCGGCTGCGAGCTGTGCGCCTGGGCCTGCCCCGCCGACGCCATCTATGTGGAGGGCGCCGACAACACCGACGAGGAGCGCTACTCGCCGGGCGAGCGGTACGGCCGCGTCTACCAGATCAACTACGCCCGCTGCATCCTGTGCGGCCTGTGCATCGAGGCGTGCCCCACGCGCGCGTTGACGATGACCAACGAGTTCGAGCTCGCGGACACCAGCCGCGCGAACCTCATCTACACCAAGGAACAGCTGCTGGCGGGCCTCGACGACACCATGGTCGACAGCCCGCACGCCATCTACCCGGGGATGGACGAGCAGGACTACTACCGGGGCCTGGTGACGGAGGCCGCGCCCGGCACGGTGCCCCAAGTAGCCGTCTCCAAGGGCGAGAAGCCAGAGGAAGAGGGGGTGGAGGCATGAGCGCGCAGTTCGCCGCCGCCTACTCCACCTCCACCGGCGAGGCCTTCCAGTTCTGGATCCTCGGCACGGTCGCGGTGATCGGCGCCCTGTCCACGGTCCTCATGCGGAGGGCGGTGCACAGCGCGCTCTCGCTCGCCGGGACCATGATCATCCTGGCGGTCTTCTACCTCGCCAACGGCGCCTACTTCCTGGGCATCGTGCAGATCGTCGTCTACACGGGCGCGATCATGATGCTGTTCCTCTTCGTGGTGATGCTGGTCGGCGTCACGGCCGCGGACTCCCTGACGGAGACCATCAAGGGCCAGCGCTGGCTGGCCCTTCTCTGTGGGCTCGGCTTCGGTGTCCTGCTGTTCGCGGGCATCGGCAACGCCTCGCTCACGCAGTTCGACGGCCTGAGCACGGCCAACGCCAACGGAAACGTGGAGGGCCTGGCCGCCCTCATCTTCACGAAGTACGTGTTCGCCTTCGAGATCACCGGCGCCCTGCTGATCACGGCCGCCGTCGGCGCCATGGTGCTCACGCACCGCGAGCGCACCGAGCGGCCCAAGACCCAGCGCGAGCTGTCCGAGCAGCGCGTCCGCGAGGGCAAGCACCTCCCGCCGCTCCCCGCCCCGGGCGTCTACGCCCGGCACAACGCGGTGGACGTCCAGGGCCTGCTGCCCGACGGCACCCCGTCCGAGCTCACGGTCAGCAAGACGCTCCGTGACCGCGGCCAGATCCGCGATGTGTCCAGCGAGGCGCTGAACGATCTGCGGGCCCTGGAGCAGCGCGCCGAGGAGCGCCTGGAGCGCACCGAGATCGCGCCGGCGAACCTCAAGCGGACCGAGGAGGCGTCGAAGTGAACCCCGTCAACTACCTCTATCTCTCCGCCTTGTTGTTCACGATCGGCGCCACCGGAGTGCTGATCAGGCGGAACGCGATCGTCGTGTTCATGTGCATCGAGCTGATGCTCAACGCCTGCAACCTCGCGTTCGTCACCTTCTCCCGGATGCACGGCAATCTCGACGGTCAGGTCATCGCCTTCTTCACGATGGTCGTCGCCGCCGCGGAGGTCGTGGTCGGGCTCGCGATCATCGTGTCGCTGTTCCGTTCCCGCCACTCGGCCTCGGTCGACGACGCCAGCCTGATGAAGCTCTGAGGGGTCGCTGAATCGTGGAGAACCTGATTGCGCTGCTGGTAGCGGCGCCTCTGCTCGGAGCGGTCGTCCTGCTGTGCGGCGGCCGGCGGCTCGATGCCGTCGGCCACTGGATCGGCACGGCGCTGTCGTCCGCCTCCTTCGTGATCGGTGTCGTCCTCTTCACCGACCTGCTGGGGAAGAACGCCGAGCACCGGACGCTCATGCAGCACCTGTGGACCTGGGTCCCCGTCGAGGGCTTCCAGGCGGACGTCACCTTCCGCCTCGACCAGCTGTCGATGACCTTCGTCCTGCTGATCACCGGTGTCGGCTCGCTGATCCACCTGTACTCGGTCGGGTACATGGAGCACGACGAGCGCCGGCGCCGCTTCTTCGGCTATCTGAACCTGTTCCTCGCGGCGATGCTGATCCTCGTCCTCGCCGACAACTACCTTCTGCTGTACGTCGGTTGGGAAGGCGTCGGTCTCGCCTCCTACCTGCTGATCGGCTTCTGGCAGCACAAGCCCAGCGCGGCGACCGCCGCGAAGAAGGCCTTCCTGGTCAACCGGGTCGGCGACATGGGCCTGTCGATCGCCATCATGCTGATGTTCACGACCTTCGGGACCTTCGCCTTCGGCCCGGTCCTCAGCCACGTCGGTGACGCCTCCGAGGGCAAACTCACGGGCATCGCCCTGATGCTGCTGCTCGCCGCCTGCGGCAAGTCCGCCCAGGTGCCGCTCCAGTCCTGGCTCGGCGACGCGATGGAGGGCCCGACCCCGGTCTCGGCCCTCATCCACGCGGCGACCATGGTGACCGCGGGCGTGTACCTGATCGTCCGCTCCGGAGCGATCTTCAACGCCGCACCGGACGCACAGTTGGTCGTCACCGTCGTCGGCGCCGTCACGCTCCTGTTCGGTGCGATCGTCGGTTGCGCGAAGGACGACATCAAGAAGGCCCTCGCAGGCTCGACCATGTCGCAGATCGGCTACATGGTGCTCGCCGCCGGACTCGGCCCCATCGGCTACGTCTTCGCGATCATGCACCTGGTGACGCACGGCTTCTTCAAGGCCGGGCTGTTCCTCGGCGCCGGTTCGGTCATGCACGGCATGAACGACGAGGTCGACATGAGGAAGTACGGCGGCCTCAGGAAGTACATGCCGGTCACCTTCATCACCTTCGGCCTCGGCTACCTGGCCATCATCGGCTTCCCGGGACTGTCCGGCTTCTTCTCCAAGGACAAGATCATCGAGGCGGCCTTCGCGAAGGGCGGCGCCGAGGGCTGGATCCTCGGCGGCGCGGCCCTGCTGGGCGCGGCCATCACGGCGTTCTACATGACGCGCGTGATGCTGATGACCTTCTTCGGAGAGAAGCGCTGGCAGCCCGACGAGAACGGCAACGAACCGCACCCGCACGAGTCCCCGAAGACGATGACGATCCCGATGATCGTGCTGGCCTTCGGATCGGTCTTCGCCGGCGGCATCTTCGGCATCGGCGACCGCTTCCTGCACTGGCTGGAGCCCATCACCGGCCACGAGGAGGGCAACTCCCCGGTCAGTGCCCTGACGGTCACCCTGGCCACCATGGTGGTCCTCGTCATCGGCGTCGGGATCGCCTGGGCGCAGTACGGGCGCAAGCCGGTCCCGGCCGTCGCCCCGCGCGGCTCGCTGCTCACCCGGGCCGCCCGCCGCGACCTCCTCCAGGACGACTTCAACCACGTCGTCCTGGTGCGCGGCGGCGAGCACCTCACCCGCTCCCTGGTCTACGTCGACCACACCCTGGTCGACGGCGTCGTCAACGGCACGGCGGCCTCCATGGGCGGCCTCTCCGGAAGGCTGCGCAAGCTGCAGAACGGCTACGCGCGGTCGTACGCGGTCTCGATGTTCGGCGGTGCGGCCATCCTCGTCGCCGCGACCCTGCTGATGAGGGCGGTCTGATACCGATGTCCTTTCCCCTCCTGACAGCGACGGCGGCGCTCCCGGCCCTCGGGGCGGTGGCCACGGCCGCCGTCCCGGCCGCGCAGCGCACCGCCGCGAAATGGCTGGCGCTGCTCGTCTCACTGGCGACGCTCGCGCTGGGCATCACCGTCCTGGTGCGCTTCGACCCGGGCGGCGACCGCTACCAACTCACCGAGAACCACGCCTGGATCGCCGACTTCGGGGTCCGCTACGAGCTGGGCGTGGACGGCATCGCGGTCGCGCTCATCGGGCTCACCGCCCTGCTGATCCCGTTCGTGATCCTGGCCGGCTGGCACGACGCCGACCCCCTGGAGACGGGCAACAAGCGCTGGCGGCCCACCCAGGGCTTCTTCGCCCTCATCCTTGCGGTGGAGGCGATGGTGATCATCTCCTTCGAGGCCACCGACGTCTTCCTCTTCTACATCTTCTTCGAAGCCATGCTGATCCCGATGTACTTCCTCATCGGCGGCTTCGGGGACAGCGCGCACGAGCACGGCGACGAGGCGGCGGCCACCCAACGGTCGTACGCGGCGGTCAAGTTCCTGCTCTACAACCTGGTCGGCGGGCTCATCATGCTGGCGGCCGTGATCGGCCTCTACGTAGTCGCCGGGAACTTCTCGCTCGCGGAGATCGCGCAGGCGCGAGCCAACGGCACGCTCCACATGGCGACCAACACCGAACGCTGGCTGTTCCTGGGCTTCTTCTTCGCCTTCGCGGTGAAGGCGCCCCTGTGGCCGCTGCACACCTGGCTGCCCAACGCGATGGGCGAGGCGACGGCACCAGTTGCCGTACTGATCACGGCAGTTGTCGACAAGGTCGGCACCTTCGCGATGCTCCGCTTCTGCCTCCAGCTGTTCCCGAACGCCAGCAAGTGGGCGACGCCCGTCATCCTCGTCCTCGCCGTGATCAGCATCATCTACGGCGCGCTGCTCGCGGTCGGGCAGCGGGACATCAAGCGGCTGGTCGCGTACGCGTCGATCTCGCACTTCGGGTTCATCGTGCTGGGCATCTTCGCGATGACCAGCCAGGGCCAGTCCGGCGCGACGCTCTACATGGTCAACCACGGTATTTCCACAGCCGCGTTGATGCTCGTCGCCGGCTTCCTGATCTCGCGGCGCGGCTCGCGTCTGATCGCCGACTACGGAGGGGTGCAGAAAGTCGCCCCGGTGCTCGCGGGCACCTTCCTGATCGGCGGTCTGGCCACCCTGTCGCTGCCGGGACTCGCGCCCTTCGTGAGTGAGTTCCTGGTCCTGGTCGGCACGTTCTCGCGCTATCCGGCGATCGGGATCATCGCGACCTTCGGCATCGTCCTCGCCGCGCTGTACACCCTCGTCCTCTACCAGAGGACGATGACCGGCCCGGTGAAGCCCGAGGTCGCCTCGATGCCGGACCTGCGGCCGCGTGAACTCCTGGTCGTCGCCCCGCTGATCGTGCTGCTGGTCTTCCTGGGCGTCTACCCGAAGCCCGTCACGGACATCGTGAACCCGTCGGTCAAGCAGACCTTGTCCGACGTGCACAAGAAGGATCCCAAGCCCTCGGTGGAGGCGGCCAAGTGAGCGCAACAGCCGTCCACAGCCTGTGGACAACGGCGGCCGGTGCGGCCGACCCGATCGCGAAGATCCCCGCGCCGAAGATCGAGTACGCGCAATTGTCGCCCACTTTGATCATCCTCGGTGCGGCGCTCATCGGGGTCCTGATCGAGGCGTTCGTCCCGCGCAAGTCCCGTTACTACGCCCAGGTGTTCGTGTCCGCCGTAGCGCTCTGTGCCGCCTTCGCGGCGGTTGTGGCGCTCGCGGCGGACGGGTACGGCACCACCAAGGCGCACATCGCGGCGATGGGCGCGATCGCGGTCGACGGACCGGCACTGTTCCTGCAGGGCGTGATCCTGCTGTCCGGACTGGTCGGCCTGTTCACCTTCGCGGAACGGCGGCTCGACCCCGAGGCACACGGCAACCGGGTCGACTCGTTCGCCGCGCAGGGTGCGTCCGTGCCCGGCAGCGACAGCGAGAAGGCGGCGGTCAAGGCCGGGTTCACCACCACGGAGGTGTTCCCGCTCCTGCTCTTCGCGGTCGCCGGCATGCTGGTCTTCCCGTCGGCCAACGACCTGTTGACCCTGTTCGTGGCCTTGGAAGTCTTCTCCCTCCCGCTCTACCTCCTGTGCGCCCTGGCCCGCCGCAAGCGGCTCCTGTCGCAGGAGGCGGCGGTCAAGTACTTCCTCCTCGGCGCCTTCGCCTCCGCGTTCACCCTGTTCGGCATCGCGCTGCTCTACGGCTACGCGGGCTCGATGTCGTACTCCACGATCGCGCAGGTCGTCGACGGCTCCATCACCAACATCAACCCGGCCCTCGCCGACACCATGGGCAACGACGCGCTGCTGCTCATCGGCGGCGCGATGATCGTCATGGGGCTCCTCTTCAAGGTGGGCGCGGTCCCGTTCCACATGTGGACGCCCGACGTCTACCAGGGCGCACCGACCCCGGTCACCGGCTTCATGGCCGCCGCGACCAAGGTCGCCGCCTTCGGAGCGCTGCTCCGCCTGCTCTACGTCGTGCTGCCGGGCCTGCGCTGGGACTGGCGGCCCGTCATGTGGGGCGTGGCGATCATCACGATGCTGGGCGGCGCGATCGTCGCGATCACCCAGACCGACATCAAGCGGCTGCTGGCGTACTCGTCGATCGCACACGCGGGGTTCATCCTTGCGGGTGTCATCGCGACCACCAGGGACGGTGTCTCGTCCGTGCTCTTCTACCTGGGTGCCTACTCGTTCGTGACGATCGGCGCGTTCGCGGTCGTCACCCTCGTACGGGACGCCGGTGGCGAGGCGACGCACCTGTCGAAGTGGGCGGGGCTCGGGCGGAGGTCGCCGTTGGTCGCGGCCGTGTTCGCGGTGTTCCTGCTGTCCTTCGCGGGCATTCCGCTGACGGCCGGCTTCGCCGGGAAGTTCGCCGTGTTCAAGGCGGCGGCGGCCGGTGGCGCGGCCCCGCTGGTCGTGGTCGGTGTGCTCTCCTCGGCGATCGCGGCGTTCTTCTACATCCGCGTGATCGTGCTCATGTTCTTCAGCGAGCCGAGGCCCGACGGTCCCACCGTCGCGGTGCCGTCCCCGCTGACCATGGCGACGATCGGGGTGGCCGTGGCGGCGACGCTCGTCCTCGGTGTGGCCCCGCAGTACTTCCTGGACCTGGCGAACCAGGCGGGGGTTTTCGTCCGCTGAGCGCAGGCTGCTGAGCACACGCGTAAGGCCCCGGTTCCCTTCGAGGGAGCCGGGGCCTTCGTGTGCGTGCGGTCAGACCGTCGGGCAGACGACCTCGGGGTTCCAAGCGGCGAACAGGCCCGCCGAGTTGGGCTTGTAGAGCCAGGCGTGCAGGGTGAAGTAGCCGGGGAGCTGGTCCTTCTGGAAGGTCTGCCCGAACAGCGTCGGCGCGGTCGCCTGACCCGAGTCCTTCACGATCCACTCCACCGCGACCAGCTTGCGCCCGTCGGTGAAGTCGGACCCGTCCGCGTACACGAGGGCCGCCGGTTTCTGCGGATCGACCGAGTCGATGTTCGCCGGGTTGACGTAGTGGTAGCCCATGCCGCCCTCGGCGGGGTCGGCGACGCAGGTGTCGGTGCGGGCGTATCCGCCGCTCGCCGCGGACCCCTCGTACCCGTACTTGGCGGTGGCCTGAGTCGTCTTGCTCAGCTCGGTCCACACCGACGGGTCTGGGTCGGACGCCGCGTGGGCCGGGGCGGCGATCAGTGCGACGGCCGCGGCCGTCGCCACCGTGATCGCGGTCGTGACGGCGCTCCGCAGGGGGCGACGGGACCGTGAGGACCGAGGGGACATGGTGGGGCTCCTTGGACTTTCGGGAGGCGTCCGCACGCACGGCGCGCCGTCCGTTCGGGGCGTGGCGGGCCTCCGCGGTCCCGCCCGAGCAGCATGTTCCGGCCGCAGTAGTCGCGCCATGTGATGGGCGCCATTCGAATGACCACACTCGGTAACGGCCGCCAGCCTGTGGATAACTCCGACGCTGTCAGCGCGGAGCCCTATCGTGGACGCAGTGGTCGAGGGACGACGTACGGGGGACGAGCGATGCACGGGATGGGCGGGACGGTTGTGACGACCGAAGTACGGACGCCGGCGGCACAGGGCGAGAGCGAGGCGCTGGCCACGCTCCACCGCGTCTTCGGCTACGACAGCTTCCGCGGCGAGCAGGAAGAGGTCATCGAGCATGTGGTGGCGGGCGGAGACGCCGTCGTCCTCATGCCGACCGGCGGCGGCAAGTCGTTGTGCTACCAGATCCCGTCCCTGGTCAGACCCGGTACGGGAGTTGTCGTCTCGCCGCTGATCGCCCTGATGCAGGACCAGGTGGACGCGCTGCGGGCGCTCGGGGTGCGCGCCGGGTTCATGAACTCGACGCAGGACTTCGACGAGCGGCGCCTGGTCGAGGCGGAGTTCCTGGCGGGCGAGCTGGACCTGATCTATCTCGCGCCGGAGCGGCTGCGGCTCGACAACACGCTGGACCTGCTCTCGCGCGGCAAGATCTCGGTGTTCGCGATCGACGAGGCGCACTGTGTGTCGTCGTGGGGTCACGACTTCCGCCCCGACTATCTGTCCCTCTCGGTGCTCGGCGAGCGGTGGCCGGACGTCCCGCGGATCGCGCTCACGGCGACGGCCACGGACGCGACGCACAAGGAGATCACCCAGCGGCTGAACATGCCGAGCGCCCGGCACTTCGTGGCGAGCTTCGACCGGCCCAACATCCAGTACCGGATCGTGCCGAAGGCCGACCCCAAGAAGCAGCTGCTGAGCTTCCTGCGGGAGGAGCACGCGGGCGACGCGGGGATCGTGTACTGCCTGTCGCGCAAGTCCGTGGACACGACCGCCGAGTTCCTGTCGCGCAACGGCATCGAGGCGGTGCCGTACCACGCGGGCCTCGACTCGGGCACCCGCGCGGCGCACCAGTCCCGGTTCCTGCGCGAGGACGGGCTGATCGTCGTCGCGACCATCGCCTTCGGCATGGGCATCGACAAGCCGGACGTACGGTTCGTCGCCCACCTCGACCTGCCCAAGTCGGTGGAGGGGTACTACCAGGAGACGGGTCGTGCCGGGCGTGACGGAATGCCCTCCACGGCATGGATGGCGTACGGCCTGAACGACGTCATACAACAGCGCAAGATGATCCAGTCCAGCGAGGGCGACGAGGCGTTCCGCCGCCGGGCCGCCTCCCACCTGGAGGCGATGCTCGCGCTGTGCGAGACCGCGCAGTGCCGACGCGGCCAACTCCTCGCCTACTTCGGCCAGGACCCGGACGCGGCGGGCTGCGGCAACTGCGACACCTGCCTCACTCCGCCCGAGACCTGGGACGGCACGGTCGCCGCGCAGAAGGTGCTGTCGACGGTGGTGCGGCTGCAGCGGGAGCGGGGCCAGAAGTTCGGCGCCCTGCAGATCGTCGACATCCTCATGGGTCGCCGGTCGGCCAAGGTGATCCAGTTCGACCACGACCAGCTGTCCGTGTTCGGCATCGGCCAGGACCTGGCCGAGGGTGAATGGCGGGGCGTCGTACGGCAGTTGCTGGCGCAGGGGCTGCTCGCGGTCGAGGGGGAGTACGGCACGCTGGTGCTCACCGAGGCGAGCGGCACGGTGCTGCGGCGCGAGCGGGACGTGCCGCTGCGCAAGGAGCCGAAGAAGCCCGCGGGCTCCTCGCGGTCGGGGTCCTCGTCCTCGGGCCGGGGTGAGCGCAAGGCCAAGGCCGCGGCGGTGGAGTTGCCCGAGGCGTTGCAGCCCGCCTTCGAGGCGCTGCGCGCCTGGCGTGCGGAACAGGCGCGTGAGCAGGGAGTTCCGGCATACGTCATCTTCCACGACGCCACGCTCAAGGAGATCGCGACGATCTGGCCCACGTCGGTGGGGCAGCTCGGGGAGATCAGCGGGGTCGGCGAGAAGAAGCTGGCCACGTACGGGGAAGGCGTGATCGGGGTGCTGGCGGGGCTGGGTGAGGCGCCGGTCGTGGCTCCGGCTTCGGCTCCGGCTGCGGTGCAAGTGCAGGCACCAGCACCGGCGCGGACGCCAGCACCGGCGCGGGTACAGGCGTCGGCGTCCGCGTCGGGTCGGGTGGCGAAGGATGTTGATCCCGGGGCGGATTACTGGCCGGAGATGGATGAGGAGCCGGAGCCCGAGGACTGGATGTAGGGCTGGGAACCGGGGTGTTGGGGCCCGGACTGGGGCGTGGGTGGTCCCCGGTACGTTCCTCAGCCCAGTGCGGTCAGGCTGGGAGTGTCGGCGCGACGTCGTAAGTCCGGGGCCGGGGTGCAGGGAGCCTGCTTCGGCCGTCGGCCCAGGGACGGCAGCGCCTGGCGCTCAGCCCAGGACAGTGAGACCGGGGTTTCAGCCCAGTGCCGTGAGCCCCGGTGCGAACACGATCAGCAGGGGCAGCAGCGGGACCAGGGTCGCCACCGTCGTCGTCAGGGCCCGGTGACGGCGGCCGAGCCTCGGGCGGGGGTCCAGGAGGCGGTTGACGCGTTCGCCCAGGAGGCGGTGGCTGGAGGCGCAGGAGAGGACGCCTCGGTGGTTGTTCAGCTCGATGAGCGCCAACGCCGTGGTCAGGTGGCCGCATTGGCGGGAGGCCGTGTCGTCGGCGGCCAGCTCGACCAGGCGGTGGGTCTGGTCGCAGAAGTGGGCGAACAGGGGTACGTGCGGGAAGCCCGAGGCCAGTGCGGTCGAGAGGTGCAGGAGCCAGTCGTGGTGGGCGCGGGCGTGACCGCGTTCGTGGGTCAGGACCGCGTCGAGCTGGTGGCCGGTGAGACGGTGCAACGCGCCTGTGGTGACGACGAGTTGGGGCGGATGGCCGGGCATCCACCAGGCGTCCGGGTACTCGTCCTCCAGGACGAGCAAGGGGCCGCGCGCCGGGGGGAGGCCGGCCGGTAGGTCGGGGGCGCGTTCGCCGAGGTGGGCGCGGGCCTGGCCTCGGCGGCGGCGGGCCTCGGCGAGTTCGCGGGCCAGCATCGCGGTGGTCCAGGCGGCGCCGCAGGCGAGTGACAGCGTGAGGGCGACCGCCCAGACGGGGGCGGCGGAGAGGTCGTAGGCCGCGGTGACGGCCGGGGGAGCGGGGGCGAAGACATGATCGCGGACGGTGTGGAAGACGGCGGCCGCGCCCAGGACCAGGGCGGCCAGGCAGCAGAGCAGGACCGTGGCGACCAGGCACTGCCACACCCACAGGCCGATCACGGGTTCCCGTTCGGGCCACAGCGCCCGGGTCAGCGCGCGCGGAGCCGGCACGGCGGCCGAGAGGGCGACGACGCTCAGCAGGAGCAGGCAGACAGTCATGCCACGGGCTCCGGATCCTGGTCAGCGGAACGAACGGAAGGAAGGGGAGGAACGGAACGATCAGCAGGCGCGGGTGCGGCTTTACCCGAGGGCGCGCACCTGACGTGTGTGCTGCCCGCCGTCAGTATGACTGCACGGGCGGTCGGAGTCAGGTGTACAGAGACCACCGAACTCATCACACCCACCGGCCCCCGCGCCTCGGACTCCGCCGACCTCACCGTCCCCGCGGTCTCAGTCCCGCGCCACGATCCGGCCCGTGACCTCGCCCAGGCCCACGCGCGTGCCGTCCGCGCCCGGGGCCCATGCCGACAGCGTGACCACATCCCCGTCCTCCAGGAACGTCCGCTTGCCGTCCGGGAGTTCGAGGGGGTCGCGGCCGTTCCAGGTCAGTTCCAGGAGCGAACCCCGCTCGCGTTCCGTCGGGCCGCTGACCGTGCCGGAGCCGTAGAGGTCGCCGGTGCGCAGGGAGGCGCCGTTGGCCGTCATCTGGGCGAGTTGCTGTGCGGCCGTCCAGTACATGGTGGAGAACGGTGGCTCGGAGACCGTGTGGCCGTTGATCGCGACGGTGATGCGGAGGTCGTAGCCGCCGGGTTCCTCGGCCGAGTCGTCCAGGTAGGGGAGGAGGTTGTGGGTGCGCTCCGGCGGTGCTACTCGCGACTCCTCCAGCGCGTCCAGCGGGGTGATCCACGCCGAGACCGAGGTGGCGAAGGACTTGCCGAGGAACGGGCCGAGGGGGACGTACTCCCAGGCCTGGATGTCGCGTGCCGACCAGTCGTTGAGGAGGCAGAGGCCGAAGATGTGTTCGCGGAAGTCGGCGAGGGCGACCGGCTCGCCCATCGTCGACGGCGTCCCGACCACGAAACCGACCTCCGCCTCGATGTCCAGGCGGACCGACGGGCCGAAGACCGGCGCGGGGTCGGACGGGGACTTGCGCTGGCCGGAGGGGCGTACGACCTCCGTGCCCGAGACCACGATCGTGCCGGAGCGGCCGTGGTAACCGATCGGCAGGTGCTTCCAGTTGGGGGTCAGGGAGTCGGGGGCGTCGGGGCGGAAGATGCGGCCGACGTTCCGGGCGTGGTTCTCCGAGGCATAGAAGTCGACGTAGTCCGCGACCTCGAAGGGGAGGTGCAGGGTCACCGACGAGAGCGGGTGGAAATACGGGGTGATCGTCTCCTGGTGGGACGGCACCGTCACCCACGCGGTCAGCGCGCGGCGGACGTCGGACCAGGCCGTGTGGCCCGCGGCGAGCAATGGGTTGAGGGTGGGGTGCGCGAGGAGGGAGACGTACGGGGAGCCGAGTGCCTCCGCCGCCGCGCCCGCGTCGAGCACGTGGTCGCCGAGCCGGATGCCGACGGTCCGTCGGTCCGAGCCGGCGGGCGAGAAGACGCCGTAGGGAAGGTTGTGCGGGCCGAAGGGGTCGCCCTCGGGAAGATCGAAGGGGGGCATCAGGTGCTGCCTCACTCTCGTGCGTACTCGCATGTGGCCGCGCCACACGTTACGGGTGAGTTGCGGGAACCGGCAGTGTCTAAAGAGTTCGCAATGTCCGAAAAGGCCTTGTCGGAGGAGGCAATTCCGGCTTAGCGTCCTTTGGGGGACACGGACGGGGTGGGTCCGGTCTGTAGGGGGGACACGTGGGGGGACCCGTGGCCAAGCGCACCAGCAGTGTGCCTTTCGAGGCCGACCGCGAAGTGCCGGGCCTGATCGTGAAGTTCGGCGACTATCCGCTGCATCACGGTGGGGTGGGCGCGATCCGGAGTCTCGGGCGCCTCGGCGTGCCGATGTATGCGATCACGGAGGACCGTTACACGCCGGCGGCCGCGTCCCGTTATCTGGAGCGCGCGTTCGTGTGGCCGACGACCGGCACGGAGGAACCCGGGCGACTGGTCGAGGGCCTGCTGCGCATCGGCCGCCGTATCGGTCGGCCCACGGTCCTCATCCCCACCGACGAGGAGGCCGCCGTCCTGATCGCCGAGCACCAGGACACGCTCGGCTCCCGCTTCCTCTTCCCGCGTGTGGAACGGGAGTTGCCGCGTCACCTCGCGAGCAAACAGGGCCTGCACGAACTCTGCGTGGAACACGGCATACCCAGCCCCGCGGCCGCCTTCCCGCAGTCGCACGACGACATCGTCGACTTCGCGGAGAAGGCCCGCTTCCCGATCGTGGCCAAGAACAGGGAGGCGTTCGTACGGCGTTCACGGCCGGCCGTGAACGGTACGACGAGGATCGCGACCCGCGAGGGGCTGCTCACGCTCGCCCGGGACTGGGGCGAGCATCCCGGGGTGATCCTCCAGGAGTACCTGCCGAGGGAGGACGCCGAGGACTGGATCGTGCACGCGTACTTCGACCAGGACTCGACCCCGCTCGCCCTGTTCACCGGCGTGAAGGTGCGCTCCTGGCCGCCGCACGCGGGCATGACGGCAAATGCATATGTAGTCGACAATCCGGAACTCGCGGACCTCGCCGCACGTTTCATCAAACAGATCGGCTTCACCGGAATCATCGACCTCGACCTGCGCTTCGACCGGCGCGACGGTCAGTACAAACTGCTCGACTTCAACCCCCGCATGGGCGCCCAGTTCCGGCTCTTCGAGAACGAGTCGGGGGTGGACGTGGTCCGCGCCATGCACCTCGACCTGACCGGCCGTTCCGTCCCGGAGGGGGAACAGCGCGCCGGACACCGGTACATCGTGGAGAACATCGACCTGCCCGCCCTCCTCGCCTACCGCCGCAGCGGCTATACGACGCCGCACGCACCGGCGACGGCGAGCGGGACGGAGCTGGCCTGGCTCGCGGGTGACGATCTGCGGCCGTTCTTCACGATGCTGGCCCGCTTCGTGCGGCCGGGCGCGAGGCATCTGTATCAGCTGTGGCGCACCAACCGGCGCGGCAGCAGCACCAGTAGCGGCAAGCAGTAACTCCAGCAGCGAGCAAGTAGCGCAAGGGGCACGCGAGTTCGAGCAGCGGCCCCGGCACGAAGTGACGAATTGACGTCCTGGGGAGGGACTTCGTGATTCAACCGGTAGCAGTCATCGGCGCCGGGCCGTTCGGCCTTTCCACCGCCGCGCATCTGCGGGCGCGCGGCATTCCGGTCCGTGTCTTCGGCGAGCCCATGGTCAGTTGGCGGGACCACATGCCCGCCGGGATGCTCCTGAAGTCGACTCCGGCCGCCTCCAACCTCGACGCCCCGCAGCCCGGCCACAACCTCGTCGACTACTGCGACGCGGCCGGCATCGCCCGCCTGGTCACCGACGAGGACATCATCCCGGTGGAGACCTTCATCGCCTACGGCGAGTGGTTCCAGCAGAAGCTGGTGCCCGAGCTGGAGCGGGTGCGGGTCGTCTCCATCGACCGGAATGTCGGCCGGAACAAGGGTAGCGGCTTCGAACTCAAGCTGGACTCGGGGGAGTTGTTCACGGCGCGGGCGGTCGTGGTCGCGACCGGGCTGTCCGGCCTCGCCCATCTCCCGCCGGAGTTGGCCGCGGCGGCGGTCGACGGGCCCGCGCCCACCGGTCCCGTCTCGCACAGTTCGCAGCACCACGACCTGAGCGGGTTCAAGGGCAAGGAGCTGATCGTCGTCGGTGCCGGTCAATCCGCCTTGGAGACGGCGGCGTTGGCGGCGGAGGCGGGCGCGAACGTGCGGATCGTCTCGCGCGGGCACGGCCGGGTCGCCTTCGGCGCACCGCCGTGGAAGCAGCCGAAGCTGCGCCCCGAGTCACCGTTCGGGCGGGCGTGGTCGCTGTGGGCGCTGAGTTACTACCCCCAGCCGTACCGCTACCTCCCCGAGCAGACCCGGCACTACCTGGTCCGCCGGGTGCTCGGGCCGCTCGGGGCGTGGTGGCTGCGTGAGCGGTTCGAGGGGAAGGTGCAGGTCAGCGAGGTCGAGCGGATCGTACGGGCGGAGCCGGACGGGGGCGCGGGCGCGGCGAACGGCGGCCCGGTACTCACCGTCGCGACGCCGGGCGGAGGGACGCAGCAACTCACCGCCGATCACGTCATCTCCGCGACGGGGTACCGGGTGGACATCGCGGCGATGGACTTCCTCGGGCATGAGCTGCGGACCCAGCTGGCGGTGAGCCGGGGTACGCCGAAACTTGGCGCCGGGTATGTGTCGTCCGTGCCGGGCGTCTACTTCACGGGGCTGCCGTCGGCGTCGTCGTACGGGCCGGTGATGCGGTTCGTGTGCGGGACGGAGTTCGCGTCGCCGCGGTTGGCGAAGCATCTGGCCGCCGCGCACGGGTAGTTGGCGACTGGGCTCAGCTCGTTGGGGAGCGGGCGACGCGGAAGCCGACGTCGTCCACGCGGAAGGTCGGGTGGCTTCGGCGGCGTACGGAGGCGCGGCAGCTCCAGTGCTCGTCGAACCAGCCGCCGCCGCGCAGGACGCGGTAGGTGCCGTAGACCTCGGGGTCGTAGAGGTCCCAGCACCACTCCCATACGTTGCCCAGCATGTCGTGCAGGCCCCAGGGGTTGGGGAGTCGGGTGCCCGGTTCGTGGGGGCGCTCGGCGGAGTTGCCGCGGTGCCAGGCGATGTCGTCGAGGGGGCCGTAGCGCGGGCCGCTCGTCCCGGCCCGGCACGCGTACTCCCACTCGGCTTCGGTGGGGAGGCGGTAGCCGTCGGGGGAGGGTTCGCGTAGGACGGGTTCGCCTTGGGCGTCGAAGTCGTACGCCGGGGTCAACTCCTCCTGCTGGGAAAGGGAGTTGCAGAAGAGCACCGCGTCCCGCCACGACACGGTCTCCACGGGGAGACGGTCGTTGCCCTGTGCGGTGCTCGGGTGTTCACCGGTGACCTGGGCGTACTGCGCCTGGGTGACGGGGAGGGTGCCGAGGTGGAAGGGGGCGAGGTCGACCGTCCAACTCCGTTGCGTGCGGCGGTCGGTGAGGGTGGCCCGGCCGGGTGGGACGTGGGTGAGGTCGATGTGGGTGGTTGTGCCCATGAGTTACGTCAGCTCCGTGAGCATCGGGTGCAGGCGGGCGGCGAGTTGGGGGTCGGAGAGGTTCAGTTCGGTTGTGGTGGCTGTGATCGTTGCGGTGAGCGCGCGGCGGAGTTCGGGGTCCGTGAGGGAGCGGATGAGGGTGGACTCCAGTGGGGTGGTGACTTCGTCGGGCAGCAGATGGGCGCCCTTTGAATAGGCGGAGGGGAGGCCGAGGCGTAGGCAGGCCAGGGTGATCAGTTGGTCGCGCAGGGCGTTGATCCAGTGCGCTGCTTGCCAACTGCGGCCCCGTTCAAGGCAGATGCGGGCATGCAGGGCGTGGTGCCAGGCGAAGCCGATCACTGTGTCGCGGTCGGGCGGGGGAAACGGTGGCTGCTCGTGTGGGGTGCCGAAGAGTGTCTGCCAGGCCGGACCCCGGGCGCCGAACTCCGACTCCGGGGCGAAGGTGAGGTCCAGTTCCACCCAGTCGGGCAGCAGGAACACGCGGATGACGGTGGTGGCGCCGACGTTCAGGTCCCAGTGGTGACGGGCGTCGAACTCGTCGTAGATCCAGGTCGTCCAGCGGTTCGCCGTGTCCGCGACCTCGCCTTGTACCGCCAGCACGATGTCCGTGTCCGACCAGCGGTCGCCGGTGCCGGTGGCGTGCGAGCCGGTGTAGGCGAAGCCGGTGATCGAGTCGTCGGACTCGGCGTGGGCGAGGAGTTGGGCGCGGGTGCGGTCGCGTTGTTCGGGGGTGAACATGCCTCGATGATGCATTCCAGGTCTTCGCCGCGCGTTGTCAGTGGGGCAGGGCATGATCCGGTGGATGCGCTACACGACGTGGACTTCGGATCGCATGTTCGTCGCTTATGGGCAGTACTACCTGCAGGGCGACGAGTTTCTCAGCGTGTACGACGACACCGACACGGTCCAGCGGATCTTCGCGGGGAACAGCCTGGCGGCAGGGGGCCCGGAACATCTCACGGTGCACGCCGGCACACACACCGGCTGGATACGTCTGACCACCCGGCAGTGCGCGGCTGAACCACCGCTGCCGGGTGAGGAGTGGGAGACCGTGGTGGACGTGAGTATCTGCAGTACGAGTGGCGTCCTGCAACTGTTCCAATGGAGCGGAGGTCTGCAGAAGGATGCGGGGAACTTCGCGATGGCCGGGGCGGGTTGGTATCGCGTCCGCGTGCAGGCGCGTGGACGCGATGAAGGCGACGCGCATCAAGGCGACACCCCGGTGGAAGAGCACTTCCTCAGCGTGTGGCCGGCGCCGCCTGAACCAGACACCGTGCACCGCGCCAACGACGCGTTCGCTCGCACGTACTATGACCCCGCTCGGGCTCCCGGCGAGCCTATTCAGCCCTGAGTACGGCGATGCTGTCTCCCTCCGCATGCCCGGGGGACCCTAGCTGGGGAAGTGTGACAGGTTGGCGGAAAGTGTCACACTTTTCTGGAGTGGGGTGGGTGGGGGGTCAGGCTTTGGATGTGTACGTCACGAAGGTCGTCCACGTGGTTGCCGTGACGGTGAAGTGGGGGCCCTGGGGGCTGTGCTTGGAGTCGCGGATGTGGATGGTGGCTGGGGTGGTGGCTACCTCGACGCAGGAGTCGCCTTCTGTGCCGTCGCTGTAGCTGCTCTTGAACCACGCCAGCCCAGAGGTTGCGTCGGCTGAGGCCTTGCGGATCATGTTTCTCCCAGCAGTTGCTCGATGAAGGCGAGTGAGTCCCCCGGCGTAAGAGCCTGGGCCCGGATGGTGCCGTACCGCAGTTCCAGAACGCGGAGTTCCTTGGGGGCTGAAGTCGGACGACCGCTGAAGGCCCCATCGGAACGCCCAACGACAGTGCCATTCGCGAACTTCAGTAACTCGATCTTGCCATCCACACCGGGGTGCGCGCCGGTTTCCGTAGGCATCACCTGGAGTGTGACATTGCGCAACTGCGCGACCTCCAGCAGATGTTCGAGCTGCCGACGCCTCACCATTGTCCCTCCGACGCGACGACGCAGCGCCGCCTCTTCCTGCACGAAGCTGATCGAGGGGAGGGGGCTCTTGCTGAAGACCTTCTGCCGTTTCACGCGGAGGGCGACCAGGCGCTCCACTTCGGCGTCCGGGTAGGGCGGTTGGCGTGCCTCGAACAGCGCTCGCGCGTGTTCCGGCGTCTGGAGCAGTCCGTGAATGCTGAGACCGACGTAGACCCCGATCTCGACCGCGCTCCCCTCCAACTCGGCGATCCTGCGGAGCTTCTTGGGGTACCGGACCTTCTCCACGTCCTCCTTCATCGCCGAGATCAGTCCATCCGCCCGCAGCACCTCCTCAGCCTTGTCCAGATACTCGGGTCGGGGAATCCGCTCCCCGCCCTCGATCTTGTAGACCAGGTCCTCGCTGTACCCCGCCGCCACCGCGAAGTCCGCGACGCGCATTCCCACCGCTTCGCGCCGCAGCCTCAACTGCCGCCCCACCGTCGCGAGGACCGCCAACCCCCACTCGTCGTCCGGGTCCACCTCCCAACCCAGTTCGTCGGCCTCACTGCTGAGTTGCTCCGGCTCGCTCTCGGCACTCATCCCGCGCCCTCCGTCGTACGACCGTGCCGCGACGGCCACTACCCGTACGAACTGTCCCACCCGCCAAGACAGCATCGGACAAACTCTGGACAAGTCACCGCACGAGCAGCTCTACGACCGATAACGACCCAGCGTCCTCAACCCCGGCAACGCCCTGTCCTGGAAGTCGAACAACGCCAGGTTCTCCCACGCGTTGCCGGACGTCGGATCCGCCGGGTCCCAACCATCCCCCTTGCGATACGTCCAGACGCCTTCCCAATAGCAGTAGCCCAGGCCCTTGTTGCCGGGCACGTTCGCCATCAGGTCGGCCACCGTGCGGAGCCACGCCGACTGGCCGGCCGGGGTCGCCGGGTAGCCCGGAGTCAGCTGCGACGCGTCGTACATGATGTCGTTCGTCGCGTCCTCGCTCTCCAACGTGAACGGGTACGCCGTCTCCGCGATCAGCACCGGCTTGTCGTAACGGGCCGCCAGATCCGCCAAGTTGGCCGACGCCGCGTCCGGGGTGCCATGCCAGAACGGGTAGTACGACTGGGCGATGATGTCGAAGTCGACCCCGTCGGCCACCACGTTGTCGTACCACCAACGCGACGTGCCGTTGTCGCCGCCCGAGGCGATGTGCAGCATCGTGCGGATACGCGGGGTCGTGTCGCGGGCGGCATTCAGACCTGCCTTCAAGAACGTCGTCAGGTTGCCCCAACCCCCGCCGTCGTCACCCCAGTTCTTGCCGGTGGGCCAGAGCAGCCCGCCGTTGATCTCGTTGCCGATCTGGACCAGGTCCGCCGGAGTGCCCTGGCGGCGCAACGCGCCCAACACGTCGGCGGTGTGGTCGTAGACCGCGCGCGTCAGGCCCGCCACATCCAGGTCCGCCCAGGCCGCCGGCTTGCTCTGGTGGGCCGGGTCCGCCCACGTGTCGGAGTAGTGGAAGTCGACCCAGATGCCGATCCCCGCCCGGCGCAACCGCTTCGCCAACGGCAGGATGTGCTTCTTGTTGTTGTAACCGTCGGCCGGGTTCACCCAGACCTTGAGGCGGGCGTGGGTGACACCCGCGTCGGCCAGGATGCGGATCGGATCGTCCCGGCGACCGTCCGCCCGGCGATAAATCGCCCCGAACGCCTCGTCCTTGGGGAGCGACGAGATGTCCATCCCCCGGATCTCCAACCGGCGCCGGTCCGCCCCACCCCCCGTACTCGCCACAGCGGGCACCGTGCCCAGCACCGGCACCGCGAGTGCCGCCGCCCCCGCCGCCGTAAGAACACTGCGTCTGCGCATCACGAAGTTCCCTTTCACCGAACAGAAACCACAGAAGAGAAACACCAGAACTGAGCCCCACCACACGCCAGTTGGTCAGCGCGGGTCCCGGAAGACCTCCACCCCGCCCGCCGGCACCGCCGCCCGACTCCCGTCCGGCAGCACCACCTTCACCTCGCCCCCGGTGTGGTTCACCGCGAAGCGAAACGTCCCCGACTCGCCCTCCCGTACGACGAGTTCGACATCGCGGGGAAGATCGACCGGCGTGATCCCCGCGTCCGTGAGAGCGAGGTCGACGACGGCGGCCAGGTCGGCGCCGGTCAGCCGCGTCGCCAAGTACCAGGAAGCCCCCGACCCCAGCGCGTACCGGGTCAACGCGGGCCCTCCCGCCGTACGACCGTCCGCGAAGGCGGCGACCGTCTCGCAACCCGCACCCGGAATCACGACCTCCGACCACAGATCCGCCTCGTACAGCGCACCGTCCGCACCCCGGACCGACACCGTCTCCCCGGGCAGCAACGGGTCGAACTCCTCGACCGTCAGCCCGAGTACGTCCCGCAACGCCCCCGGATACGCGCCCGGATGCAAGGTGTCGTTCTCGTCGACGATCCCGGAGAAGAAGGACACCAACAGCGTCCCGCCCCGCGAGACGTACCGCTCCAGATCCGCCCCCACCCCGACCGGCGCCGCGTACAACTGCGGTACCACCAGCAGCGGATACCGCTCCGGGTCCAGGTCGGACAGCCCCGTCGGCGGCAGGAAGTCCACCGTCAAGTGCCGGTCGTACAGGGCCTCGTAGAACGAATCCAACCGTTCCCGCGCGTCCAGATCCTGGCTCGGCCGCCATTCCAGGCTCTGCGCCCACCAGGAGTCCCACGACCACACCATCGCCACGTCACCCCGGGTCCGCGTACCCCGTAGATCCGCGAGGTCCGCGACGCGCTTCCCGAGTTCGGTGACCTCGCGCCAACCCCGGTTGTCCGTACCGGAGTTCGCCAGCATCGCCGTATGGAACTTCTCCGCCCCCGACTGCGACTGCCGCCACTGGAAGAACATCGCGCCCTCGGAACCCCGCGCCACATGCCCGAGTGAGTTCCGCGCCATCTCACCGGGACGCTTCGCGGGGTTGTACGGCTGCCAGTTGACCCCGGACGTGGCGTGTTCCAGGAGCAGCCACGGGCCGCCGCCCGCCACCGAGCGGGTCAAGTCCGCAGCCAGCGCCAGGTTCACGTGCGTACGGCGGCCGTCCGTCATCAGGTAGTGGTCGTTGGTGACGAGGTCGACCTCCTTCGCCCAGGCCCAGTAGTCGACGGTCTGGCCCTGGCTCGGCGCGACCATGAAGTTGGTGGTGACGGGGACGCCGGGGGAGAGGCGGTGCAGGATGTCCCGCTCGGCGACGAAGTTGGCGCGGGCCTGGGCGTCGGCGAAGCGGTGGTAGTCGAGTTGCTGGGTGGGATTGCATACGGACGGGGTCGCCCGGGGCGGAGTGATCTCCTCCCAGTCGCCGTACTGCTGGCCCCAGAACGCCGTTCCCCAGGCCCGGTTGAGGGCATCGAGGGTGTCGTAGCGCTCACGCAGCCAGCCCCGGAAAGCCGCCGCGCACACATCGCAGTAGCAGGCGAGCACAGGGGCGCCGTACTCGTTGTGGACGTGCCACAACACCACCGCCGGGTGGCTGCCGTAGCGCTCGGCCAGCGCCCGCGTGATCGTGGCCGCAGCCGCCCGGTAGTCGGGGTTCGAGTGGCATATCGCGCCCCGCGAGCCGAAGGCGAGGCGGACTCCCTCGCGTGTCACGGGCAACGAGGAAGGGTGCGCGCGGTAGAACCACGCCGGCGGGACGACAGTCGGCGTGCCGAGGTTCACGGAGATCCCGGACGCGTGCAGCAGGCCGATCACCGTGTCCAGCCACTCCCAGTCGTACTCACCGGGACGCGGCTCCATCCGGGCCCAGGAGAAGACGCCGAGCGAGACCGCCGTGACCCCGGCCTCCCGCATCAGCCGTACGTCCTCCTCCCAGACCTCCTGCGGCCACTGCTCGGGGTTGTAGTCACCTCCGAAGGCGAGCGGCAGACGGTCGTGCGGGGCGGGGGACGGCATGGGTTCACTCCCGGGGATCGGCGACTGAGGCGACGGAAAAGCGAGTGATTCTGTGATCGTGCACATGGATGGTTGCGGCGTCCATCCGTCAGCAACAAGTAGGTAACCCCACGGTTCATCCATTGACAAGGGTCCGAAACAATTCTCTACTGTGCACGGTCACAGAGCCGTGCGGAGCAGGTGGGACACATCCGAGGCCGGCTCGCACTCAGTCAGGGGAGATGAAGATGTCGATCCACCGCCACCAGTTCAGCAGGCGCAGCATTCTTGCCGGGGCAGCAGCCGTAGGCCTCACGGGCACCCTCGCCGCCTGTGGCGGTTCCGACGACGACTCCGGCAAGAGCAGCGGGCCCGTCAAGCTGACCTACTGGGCCTGGGCGCCGAACATGGACAAGGTCGCCGCGATCTGGAACAAGAAGAACCCGGACATCACGGTCACCGTGTCCAAGCAGGCGGCCGGCAAGGACATCGTCTCCAAGCTGATCACCGCGAAGAAGGCGGGCAACGCCCCCGACCTGATCCAGGTCGAGTACCAGTCGCTGCCGACGCTGGTCTCGAACGACGTGCTCGCCGACATCTCGAAGTACGCGAAGTCCGCCAAGTCCGAGTTCGCCGAGGGACTTTGGGGCATGGTCACGCTCGGCACCGACGCCGTGTACGCGATACCGCAGGACTCCGGGCCGCTGATGTTCTTCTACCGCGAGGACCTGTTCAAGAAGCACAACCTCACCGTCCCGGCCACCTGGGACGACTTCGCCAAGACCGCCCGCGCCGCCAAGAAGGCAGTCCCGGACGCCTACTTGACGACGTTCTCCGCCAACGACCCTGGTCTGTTCGCCGGGTTGGCGCAGCAGGCCGGTGCCAAGTGGTGGACCGTGGGCGACGGCGGCAAGTGGACCGTCGGGATCGACGACGCGGCGACGAAGAAGGTCACCGACTTCTGGGGCGGGCTCGTCCAGGAGGGCGCGATCGACAACCAGCCGATGTACACGCCGGCTTGGAGCAGCGCGCTGAACAAGGGCACCCACCTCGGCTGGGTCTCCGCCGTGTGGGCACCCGGCGTGCTGATCAGCTCGGCCCCCGACACCAAGGGCAAGTGGCGGATGGCGCCGCTGCCGCAGTGGAGCACGGGCGAGGATGTCACCGGCAGCTGGGGCGGCTCCTCCACCGGCGTCTCCACCGACTCCAAGCACGCCGAGGCCGCGGCCAAGTTCGCGACCTGGCTGAACACCGACGCGGAGGCGCTGGCCGCCCTGGTCAAGGAGGTCTCCATCTACCCGGCGGCCACCAAGGGCCAGTCCGGCTCGGTGCTGACGGCCCCCGCGTTCTTCCCGAACCAGACCGACTTCTACGACACGGCCGCGAAGATCGCCGCGACCACGGCCGCCTCCGCCTGGGGCCCGAACGTCCAGGTCGCCTACGACACCTTCAGCGACGCGTTCGGCAAGGCCAGCAAGGCGAAGAAGTCCGCCCAGTTCGACTCCGCGCTCGCCACCATGCAGTCGGCGACCTTCACCGACATGAAGAAGCAGGGCTTCAAGGTGACCGAGGCATGACCGCCACTCCGCTCAAGGGCTCCGACCGGACGACGGCCGGGCCCTTGGCGGACGGCACCGCCACCTCCGTCCGCCCCCGCCGCCTCCGCCGCCGTGGCCGCAGCGCGCCGTACTGGTTCCTCGTACCGGCCCTGTTCCTGTTCGCCGCCTTCACCGTCGTACCGATCGGGTACGCGGTGTGGCTCAGTCTCCACAAGGTCCAGGTCAAGGGCATCGGCCTCGGCAAGGGCGCCCGCGAGCAGGTGTGGAACGGCCTCGGCAACTACACCGACGTCCTGCACGACTCCGAGTTCGGCCACAGCGTCCTGCGCGCCTTCGGCTACGGCCTGATCGTCATCCCCACGATGCTCGGTCTGGCGCTGGTCTTCGCGCTGATGCTGGACACCCCGCAGGCCCGCAGCGCCAAGTTCGCCCGGCTCGCGATCTTCCTGCCGTACGCCGTCCCCGGCATCATCGCCGCCCTGATGTGGGGCTTCCTGTACCTCCCGACGGTCAGCCCCTTCTACTACCTGCTGCGGGAGTTCAACCTCCCGCAGCCGGACCTGTTCGACGGCGGCAACCTGTACCTCTCCTTCGCGAACATCGCGGTGTGGGGCGGCACCGGCTTCAACATGATCGTCATCTACACCGCCCTGCGCGCGATTCCGCAGGAGATCTACGAGGCCGCGAAGATCGACGGCGCCTCCGACCTGAAGATCGCCCTGCGGATCAAGATCCCGATCGTGATGCCGTCGCTGGTGCTCACGTTCTTCTTCTCGGTCATCGCCACGCTCCAGGTCTTCACCGAGCCCATGGCCCTCAAGCCGCTGACCAACGGCCTCTCCGGATCCTGGAGTCCGCTGATGGCCATCTACGACGCCGCCTTCTTCAGGTCGGACATCTACGGCGCCTCCGCCACCGCCGTGGTGCTGGCCCTGGCGACCTTCGCGCTCTCCTTCACGCTGCTGCGCGTCTCCGACCGCTACACCCGGGAGGACCGGGCATGACCCCTCTCACCCTCACCGCCACCGACGCCCGCCCGGGCCTCACCAAGCCGAAGCGCACCGCGTGGGTACCCACCCTCGTCCTGATCCTCGGCTCGCTGTACTGCCTGATCCCCGTGGTCTGGGTGGTCATCGCGGCGAGCAAGGGCCGTAGCGAACTGTTCTCCACGTTCACCTTCGCCCCCGGCACCGGATTCGCCGCCAACTTCAAGGAGTTGAGCTCCTACCGGGACGGCATCTACTGGCAGTGGATGGCCAACTCCCTCCTCTACGCGGGCGGCGGCGCCCTGCTCTCCGCCGCGGTCTCGGCCGGCGGCGGCTACGCACTGGGCCGATTCGCCTTCAAGGGACGGGAGTTCATCTTCAAGCTGATGCTGGCCGGTGTCCTGGTCCCGAGCATCGTGCTGACGGTCCCGCAGTACCTGCTCCTCTCGAAGCTGGGCCTGGCCGACTCGTACTGGTCGATGCTCCTGCCGTCGATCCTCTCCCCCTACGGCGTCTACCTCGTCCGTATCTACGCGGCCGCCGCCGTACCAGGCGAACTCCTCGAAGCCGCCCGCATGGACGGCGCGAGCGAGTGGCGGATCTTCTCGCGGATCGCCGTACCGATGATGATGCCGGGACTCATCACGGTGTTCCTGTTCCAGTTCGTCGGCATCTGGAACAACTTCCTGCTGCCGTACGTGATGCTCGCGGACGACACCAAGTTCCCGATCACGCTGGGCCTTTACACCCTGCTGACCCAGGGCGCCTCCCAACCGGCGCTCTACACCCTGGTCATCATGGGCTGCTTCCTCGCGATCCTGCCGCTGATCGCGCTGTTCCTGGTGATCCAGCGCTTCTGGTCCCTGGACCTGCTGAGCGGATCGGTCAAGGCTTGAGGTAAGTACGGAGCTGAGCGCAGTGCCTCCCCCCACCGCACCTGAACCAGCAGAACGAGGACCATGGCCACCAGTCCGAACGGACGCCGCAAACCACCCACCATCCACGACGTGGCCCGGGAGGCAGGCGTCTCCCGGGGGACCGTCTCCCGGTTCCTGAACGGCGGCCACTACGTCTCACCGGCCGCCCGCACCGCGGTGGAGACGGCGATCAGGAAGACGGGCTACGTCGTCAACCGGCACGCCCGCTCCCTGAGCACCGGACGCTCGGACTCGGTGGCGTTCCTCCTCACCGAGCCGCAGGAGAAGTTCTTCGAGGACCCCAACTTCAATGTCCTGCTGCGGGGTTGCACCGAACACCTGGCCCGCCACGACATCCCGCTCCTGCTGATGCTGGCCTCCTCGAAGGACGAACGCCGCCGCCTCACCCGGTACATCACCTCGGGTCACGTGGACGGCGTCCTCCTCGTCTCCAACCACAGCGGCGACCCGGTCGCGGCCGAACTCCGGGACGCGGGAATCCCGTTGGTGGCCTGCGGCAAGCCGCTGGGCACCGCCTCCAAGTACAGCTACGTGGCCGCCGCCGACCGCGACGGCGCCCAGGAGATGGTCCGCCACCTCATCGCGGGCGGCCGCCGCCGCATCGGCATGGTCACCGGCCCCCTCGACGCACCGGGCGGCCCCGACCGCCTGGCGGGTTACCGGGACGTCCTCACGGAGGCAGGCCTGCCCCACGACCCGACGCTGGTGGTGGAGGGCGACTACCGCCGCACGGGCGGCGAGGAAGCGGCCCGCAGACTCCTCGCCCAGGCTCCGGACATAGACGCGGTCTTCGTGGCCTCGGACCTGATGGCCCTGGGAGTGGTCAACACCCTCCAACAGTCCGGCCGTTCGGTCCCGGATGACATCGCTGTCGGAGGCTTCGACGACTCGGCGGCGGCCACGTCCATCACCCCGGCCCTGACGACCATGCGCCAGCCCTACGACCGCATCAGCGCCGAGATGGTGCGCATGCTGTTGGCCCAGATCGCCGGCGAGGACACGGCGGGCGTGATTCTGCCTACGGAACTGGTGGTACGGGAGTCGGCATAACGGTCGTAATTGTCAAACCAACCGGAACACGGGTACACGCATTTGAATCCTCCCCCTCGTAGATGAAGGGGATTCCTGGCTCAGGCCGCCTCCGGGAGCGCGGCTCCTGGAGGTCTTACGCCCTCGACACCAGCCGGGTTGAGACCAGCCCGGACGAGCATCACACGGGCGGAGTTCTTGTCTCTGGGAGAGACGCTTCCGCATGTGGTGCAGGTGTAAGTGCGTTCGGACAGCGGCAGTGCGTGCTTGGTTCTCGCTCCGCAGGTGGCGCAGTCCATGGTGGTGTGGGCCGGGTGCACCAGGTACACGATCCGGCCGTGTTTGCGGGCCATCTCCAGCAGAGCCCGTTTGGTGGCGCCGATCGCCGCGTCGGCGGCCTTGCGGGCCATCGTCGACTTCGCGAGGAATTTCGGGCGGAAATCCTCCACTGCCACGGCGTCGTGATCACGTACTACTTGCTTGGCCCATTTGCGGCTGGTGTCCTGCCGTTGCCTGGTGACCTTTGCGTAGGTTTTTGCCCGCCACTTCTTCGCCTCGCGATAGCCCTTCGAGGCGGCCTGCCCCTTCTTCGGCTTGCGGCGGGCCACCATGCGGTCGTACCGCGACAGCCTGGCCTGGGCCCGCTTCCCGTGCTGCGGATGCGGGAGGTCGTGGGTGTCGGACGTAGTGGTCGCGGTCTCCTTCACACCCCAATCGACACCGATCACCCGGCCGGTCCCCGGCAGCGTCTGTACCTCGGCGGGGACTACGAACGAGCAGTACCAGTGCCCCAGGCTGTCTTGGTACACGCGGACTGAGGACGGCTCGGCGGGCAGGTCCCTCGACCACACCGGTGACAGGACGATGCCCCCGGCCAGGTGCAGGCGGCCGTGCTTCAGGCGGAAGCCGCGCTTCGTGTAGTTCAGGCTCGGCAGTGCCTCGCGCTTCTTCTTCGGGCGGGGCATTCCCGCCCGCTGCCGCATCGGCAAGCCAGCTTTGATGTCCTTCATTGCCTTGGCTCGGGACTTGCTGAAGTCGCGGATGGTCTGTTGCTGGGGAACCGACGAGCCCTCACGTAGCCACGCCATCGAGATTCGGGCTGTGGTCAGCATCTTGTCGAGCTGTGCCGGGCCGCATGTTGTCTTCTCGCCTGTGACCTTGTTGCGGCCGTGGACCTCGCGGGACGTGGCCACGGATTCGTTCCACACCCACCGGCACCGCGCCCATTCGCCTTCAAGGCCGGAACGGGCGGTGGAAGACATGCGGATGCGGAAGGTGTACCGGGCGTGCCCGGCATCCTCCGCGGCCACCTGTAATGCCGTCATGGCTGCACAGTAGCTATATGGTGGCTGCATGGTCAATTTTAATGTCCGCTTCCCTGACGACCTGCATGCTCGGGTCCGCACTCAAGCGGCTGCCGACCGGCGGTCCATCAACTCCGAGATCCTGTACTTGATCGAGGTCGGGCTCGCTGCCGTCTTGGCGGACGCTGGATCGCCCGGCGGTGATCCGACTACCCCTGCTCTGCTGCCTGAGAAGCCGGATTCATCCTCGGCGTGAATGCAGAGGCATCTCCGGCTAGCCGGTGAAGGCAGGAGCCGTCCGGTTCGTGTCGAGTCGGTGGGGCGTTCCATCCGTATTCTCTGATCATGGCCGCCCCCCTCGCATATGCACTGATCGCCACCGACCTGGACGGAACGCTGCTGCGCGGCGACGACACCCTCTCCGACCGGTCCCGCGCCGTACTGCGGCGGGTGGCGGAGGCCGGTGCCCGGCACCTCGTCGTCACCGGCAGGCCCGCCCCGAGGGTGCGGCCCCTCCTCGACGACCTTGGCTCCAGAGGGCTCGCGGTGTGCGGACAGGGCGCGCAGTTGTACGACGCCGGCGCGGACCGTCTGCTCTGGTCGGTCACCCTGGACCGGGAGTTGGCGGAGACCGCGCTCGGCAAGATCGAGGCGGAGGTGGGCCAGGTGTACGCGGCGGTCGACCAGGACGGCGTGGACGGCCTCACCCTGATCGAGCCCGGCTACCTGATGCCGCACCCCACGCTTCCGGCGGTACGGGTAGGCAGGCGCGACGACTTGTGGTGCGAGCCGATCAGCAAAGTGTTGCTCCGTCACCCGGCCCTGGAGGACGACGAGTTGGCGTCCACGGCGCGCTCGGTGGTCGGTTCCCTGGCCTCGGTCACCATGTCGGGCCCCGGCACCGTCGAACTCCAGCCACTCGGCATCACCAAGGCGACGGGACTGGCCCTGGCTGCCCGCCACTTGGGCCTGACCCCGTCCGACACCATCGCCTTCGGCGACATGCCGAACGACATCCCGATGTTCGACTGGGCAGCGCATGGAGTGGCGATGGCCAACGCTCATCCCGAACTCAAGGCGGTGGCAAACGAGGTGACGTCCTCGAACGAGGACGACGGAATCGCGGCCGTACTGGAAAGACTCTTCAGCTGAAACGAGCCCGTCTTTTAGGGGCGCGGGGCTGTGTCTATTTGCGGCTCCGCCGCGCGGGCGCGACCAGCCACGACGGCGCTGCAGACAAACAACAACCCGTCGTGACTGGCCCAACAGTTTCTAGTAGGCGCCGTACACGTTGTCGATGGACCCATACACGGCCGCCGCGTAGTTACAAGCAGCGGTGATGTTCGCAACCGGGTCATACGGATCAAACGAAGTCCCGGCAACGTGATACGCGTTGAACGTCGGGTCGATCACCTGAAGCAACCCCTTCGACGGCGTACCGGCCGCCGCGTTGGAGTCCCAGTTGTTGATCGCGTACTGGTTACCGGACGACTCACGGATCACGTTCCGGTAGATCCCGTTGTACGTACCCGGAATCCCCTTCTGCGCCATGATCGCGAGCGACTCCCGAATCCACCCGTCAAGGGTGTTGGGGTACCCGGCAAGCGTGGTCGAGGCGGTGGTGGTCGACGTGGTGGCCGCGGACGCGGTGGTCGCACCGACGACAGGCAGCGCGAGGATCGCGACACCGGTACCGGTGAGAACGGCACGGCGGACGAGGCGGGCGCGGCGGGACTGAGCGGATGCAGGCATGACGAGGTTCCTCTCCGTCGCCTGCGAGGTGAGCTGTCGGGTTCGGGCTGGGAGGTGCCCGGCCGCGCCCTTGCGGACGTGACTTAACCCCAAGCCGTTCCGGTCGCGACGACCGGCCCGGCGACTTACCTGGTTCCCCCGCTCCTGCCGTGCGAGAAGTTCGTGACTGGGATGCCGGGCGGCGGCAGGATTCGGCGTTCCGCTCGACAGGCCGGGAAACTATGCGAGAGCACATGTCCGGAACAAGTGGCGGAATCACACCTAACCCCTATTGACCTTGGTCTGAGGCGTATGGGGCACTTGATCCTTTGCGCGAGCCAAGGGTCAACTGTCAAATGCCGTAAGGGAAAACGCGGGCAGACCGGGACACAGGTCACGCACAGAAACGCGTGACCCAACTCACGGGAGGATTAAGAACGGCAAATCGGGCATTCGCCCTCAACTGGCAGTTCTCGGAATCCTTTTCTCCCATGTGCGGTGGAAGATCACTTCTTCGCCCTCGGTGCAGATGACCTCGTTCGAGGTAATAAATTCCGTTTCGTCACAAGTGATCTCCGACCGCGTCCGCACGGTCGTGTCCCACCCCAGCTCCGGCCGGTGCAGCCGGATCGACCAGTCCGACCGGGTGCGCGCCGACAACGGATCCGACTCGTCGATCGTGTACGTCTCCAACGCGTCCTCGGTGAACTCCAGCCCGTCCGGGTACACGCGCGTGCCGCCGTACCGGGGGTCCACCTCCAGCCGCCACTCGCCCTTCGCCACATCCCGTACGACCAGCCGCTCGGGCCGCGGTTCGTCCAGCGTCGCCGGGTAGTTGACCCCGAGCGGCTCAGCCTCCTCCGGCTCCTCGAAGCGAATGTCGCCCGCCAACTCCTGCTCCCGCACGGGGAGTTCGAGCGCGCTGCCCTCCGGGTCCAGCGTGAACCCCGTCGACGACTCCGGCTGCGGCCAGATCCACGGCCAGTACGCCGACGACACCGCGAGCCGGATGCGGTGCCCGGGCGGGAACGCGTGCCCGATGCCGTTCAGCTCGAAGGTCACGTCCTCGGTGGTGCCCGGCGTCCACGGCACCGCCCGGTCCCGCCCGTGCCGCGCCGACAGGTTCAGCACACCCCGGGTGACCAGGGTCGAGGCGCCGTCGGGGGCCACGTCGCACAGCCGGGCGATCACCTGCCCGCGCGGCACCTCGCAGGTCAGCCGCAGCCGCACCCTCGGCCGCCCCAGCACCCACGTCTCGGCCGGTACCTCGAACTCGAAGCACGCGGAGCGCGCATCCTCGTCCCGCTGGTCCGGCGGCAGATCGGCGTCGTTCCCAAAGGGGAAGAAACGGCCCGCGTCCACGCCCGTGTGCATGGGCGAGCGGACGATCACAGGCGCACCCCGGAGGCCGTACGTCGTCGTCTTCACGTGCGGCGAGGGCCACGCGGGCTCGCCGACCCAACGGCCCGGGAGGGTGTCGTAGACCGTGGCCGGCGGGTGGGAGTCGCTGACGTAGGCCCGTAGGAGGGGGTCGGACGTGACGCCGGTGTCCTCGCCCTTCAGCCAGTGGTCCCACCAGCGGAGGGTCTCCTGGAGGAAGCCGATCGCGGGGCCCGGCGGCAGGCCGCGGTCCGGGTACTGGTGGGACCAGGGGCCGATCAGGCCGCGTACGCGGTCCGGCGGGAGGCGTTCGACGAGCCGTAGGACCGTGTCGCGGTACGGGTCGTGCCAGCCGCCCACCGCGAGGACGGCCGCGCTGATCGCGGTGTAGTCCTCGCAGACGCTGCCGTGCTTCCAGTAGTCGTCGCGGATCTGGTGGGCGAGCCAGGTGTGGATGAACGGGTCGATCTGTTCGAGGCGCTTGAGCCACATGTCGCGCCAGATCAGGCCCGCGTACTCGGGGTCCGGCGGGCGGGCCACGAAGGCGAGCATGGTGGCCGCCCAGGCGTGCAGGTCGACCGCGAGGGCCGAACCTCCCATGTAGTGCACGTCGTTGTCATAGCGGTCGTCCGTCGAGCAGACCGTGACGATCGCCTTCAGCGGCTCGGGAGCGAGGGCCGCGATCTGGAGGGAGTTGAAGCCGCCCCAGGAGATGCCGAACATGCCGACCTTGCCGGTGCACCAGGGTTGCGCGGCAAGCCAGTTGACCACTTCCACGCCGTCGGCGAGTTCCTGCGCGTCGTACTCGTCGCCGGGGGCACCCTCACTGTTGCCGTGCCCGCGCACGTCGACCCGGACGGAGGCGTAGCCGTGGCCCGCGTACCAGGGGTGGCGCTGGGCGTCCCGGGGCGCGGTCCAGTCGGTCAGGCGGTACGGGAGGTATTCGAGGAGCGCGGGGACGGGTTCGTCCGTCACCGGGCGCCACACGCGCGCGTAGAGGCGTGTTCCGTCCGTGAGGGGGATGCGGATGTCCTCGCGGGCCGTCTCGTGGGGGAAGGACGTACGGATGCGCATGAGGGGACCCCTGGGTTCAGTGGACCGGATGCATGGTGCGGCGCAGCCACGGCGCCGCGGCCATCACCGCGAGGCCCGCGGCCACCGCGATCGCGCCGTTGACGCCGAAGTAGGCCGGTTTGGAGACGTCGTCGTAGAGCTTCACCGTCTGGGCCTGGATGCCGTTCGCGAGGGCGAGGGACAGGAACCAGAGGGACATGGTCTGGCTGGAGAAGGCGGCCGGGGCGAGCTTCGTGGTGGCCGACATGCCGGAGGTCTCCAGGAGGATGTCGCCGAGCCCCAGCAGGAAGTACGAGCCGACGATCCACCAGGCCGACATGCGGTAGGCGTCGCCGCTGTGCCCGCTGGTCGGCAGGACCATCAGGAGGAAGGACAGGCCGCCGAGTACGACGCCGATCGCGATCTTGTTGGAGGCGTGCGGCTGGCTGCGGCCCATGCGGACCCAGAGGGCTGCGACCACGGGTGCGAGGCCGACCTCGAAGGCACCGAGCGCGCTCGCGTACCAGCTGGCGGGGAAGTCGAAGCCCAGGATGGTCGTCTCGGCGTTCGACGCGGCCAGCAGCATCATCGTCGAATAGGCCTGGAAGAGAATGAAGTTGAAGACCGTGGAGGCCAGGAACAGCACGATGTACGGGCGCAGTCGGCCGCGTTCGGCGGGGGTCACGCGTGGGCTCGTGAACATCACCGTGAAGAAGACGACGGGAGCGATGACCGAGATGACGGTGAGCAGGTCGACGAAGCGGCCCATCGTGAGCCAGCCGGCGAGGGCCAGGCCGGTCGCGAGCACGGCGGCCGCCAGGATTCCTACGACGATGAGCCGCACCGCGCGGCGCAGCGCGTCCGGCGCGAGCGCGAACTCCGCGGTGTTCCTGCGACCGGCCAGGTGACGGCGCCCTGCGACGTACTGGATGAGCCCGAAGGTCATGCCGACCGCGGCCGCCGAGAAGCCCCAGTGCCAGCCCTCGTGGTCGCCGAGCCAGCCGGTGATCAGCGGGCCCGCGAAGGCGCCGATGTTGATCGCCATGTAGTAGAGCGCGAAACCGGCGTCCCGGCGCTCGTCCTCGGTGCGGTAGAGCTTGCCGACCATGGTGGCCACGTTGGGCTTGAGCAGGCCGGTGCCGGCGCTGATCAGGCCGAGGCCCACCCAGGTCATCGTGGCGGTCGGGACCGCCATCGAGTAGTGCCCGCAGGCGATGAGGATGCCGCCCCACAGCACCGCGCGGTACGAGCCGAGGATGCGGTCCGCGAGCCAGCCGCCCGCGACCGAGACGAGATAGACCAGTGTTCCGTAGGCTGCGGACACGGACGCGGCCGTTCCGGACGACATGCCCATGCCGCCGTGCGCGACGGTATCCGCGAAGTAGAGGACGAGGATGGCCTGCATGCCGAGGAACGAGAAGCGCTCCCAGACCTCGAGCCCGGAGAGCGTGAGCAGCCCCTTGGGCTGGCCGAAGAAGGCGTGGTCGTCCTCGGGGGGCGGTTGGTCGTCGGGTTCGGCTTCCAGTGCGGTTCGAGACACCATCCACTACTTCCGCGTAAGTCGATAAATATCCGTTCTTATCAGGTGATCGAAAACATACCGGTCGTGATCCGATACCGCCCCCGCTGGACGGGGTGGGCGGCATGGGTGATCGAAAGCTGACCGGATACGCTGACTTGAGTGATACCAGCGACCTATCGACAATCCGTGTGACCGCCCAGGGACACCAGCAGACAGGAGACCCCTCGTGACCGTCGTCGGGCCGTTCGGGCTGAGCGTGCGGGACCAGGCTCTGGAAGCCGATGTCCAGGCCGGAATGGCGGCAGTCGAGGAGGGTCTGCTCGAAGCCACCAAGAGCGAGGTCCCCTTCATCACGGAGGCCGCCCAGCACCTCGTGCGCGCGGGCGGAAAGCGGTTCAGGCCGCTCCTCGTGATGCTTGCCGCACAGTTCGGTGACCCCTACGCGCCGGGTGTCGTGCCCTCGGCCGTGGTCGTCGAGCTGACCCACCTCGCCACGCTGTACCACGACGACGTCATGGACGAGGCGACCGTACGCCGTGGGGTGGAGAGCGCCAACGTCCGCTGGGGCAACTCGGTCGCTGTCCTCACGGGCGACTTCCTGTTCGCGCGCGCGTCGCACACCCTGGCCGATCTCGGCCCCGAGGCGGTGCGGGTGCAGGCCGAGGCGTTCGAACGCCTCGTCACCGGCCAGATCCTGGAGACCGCCGGCCCCTCCGACGGGCGCGACCCGGTCGAGCACTACCTCGACGTGCTCGGCGGCAAGACCGGCTCCCTGGTCGCGGTCGCCTGCCGCTTCGGCGCGATGATGTCCGGCTGCGACGACACGGTCGTGGACGTCCTCACCCAGTACGGCGAGCGGCTCGGCGTCGCCTTCCAACTCGCCGACGACGTCCTGGACATCGCCTCCGACGGGGAGGAGTCCGGCAAGACCCCGGGCACGGATCTGCGCGAGGGCATCCCCACGCTGCCGGTGCTGCTGCTCCGGGAGCGGGCGGCCCGCCTGGGTCTCGCCGAGGACATCGCCCTGTGCGAACTGCTCGACTCCGACCTCACGGACGACGCCCGGCACGCCGAGGCGCTCACCCGGCTCCGCGTCCACCCGGCCCTGGAGCAGGCCCGCCGCGACACCGTCCGGTACGTGGAGGACGCCCGCGCGGCGCTCGCTCCGCTTCCGGAGTGCGATGCGAAGGTCGCGCTTCTGGAGATGTGCGATGCGGTGGTGCATCGGGCGGGCTGAGGTCCTGGGCAAAGGGTCCTGCGCAAAAGGTCCTGAGCAACTGCCGTACGGAGGCGGCGTCTTCCCCCTAAGGGTTTGGGGAGGCGCCGCCTCCGTGTGTCATACCGCAGGAGTACGTGGAGTTGCCTCCCGGGTCTGACGCTTATCCCTCGGCGATTTGGTCAGATGGAGAACAGAGAAAACACCACTCCTCACCGATTCGGGTGAGAATGGCGGCTCAGGGTGGTGGGGGCCCCTCCCGGTTCGAGCGAAGCCGAGAACTGGGGGAGAGTACAACAAGGGTTAGCCGCCGCCGACGACGGAGGTAAGGCAGACATGGCACCGTACGAAACCGACGACAGCACGGACACCGGAGAGCGCGACGAGCTCCGGGCCGGGCGGCGCAGGGCGGCGCGGTACATCGTCCCGGTCACCGTGGTGGGGGTGGCGGCCGCGACCATCGGACTGGTCCCGGCGCTCGCCGACTCCGGCGACCCGAACCTTCCGAAGATCACCGCAGAGCAGCTCATCAACAAGATCGCCAAGTCGGACGTCCAGCAGCTGTCCGGCACCGTGAAGATCAGCACCGACCTGGGTCTGCCCGACCTCGGCGGCCTGGAGAGCAGCATGCTGTCCGGCGCCACGAAGTCCGGCGACGGCTCCTCCGCCGACCCGACCGCCAAGCTCACCGAGCTGGCCAGCGGCACCCACACCCTGCGCGTCGCGGCCGACGGCCCCGACAAGCAGAAGGTCTCCCTGCTGGAGAACGCGGCGGAGTACAGCCTCATCCACAACGGCAAGGACGTCTGGGGCTACGACAGCAAGTCGAACGAGGTCTTCCACGGTACGACCGCCGCGGATGCCTCGAAGGGCGACGAGACCCGGGCGACGCCGAAGGGGCTCACCGACGAGGCGCTCAAGTCGGTCGACGACACGACGTCCGTCACGGTCGATGGCACGGAGCATGTTGCCGGGCGCGACGCCTACAAGCTGGTCATCAAGCCCAAGCAGTCCGGTACGACGGTCGGCGCGATCAGCATCGCGGTGGACGCGAAGACCGGCCTGCCGCTCAAGTTCACGCTCACCCCGGCGAGCGGCGGCGCGGCCGTCGTGGACGTCGGCTTCACCCAGCTCAGCCTCAGCAAGCCGGCTGCCTCCACCTTCGACTTCAAGACGCCCAAGGGGGCGAAGGTCACCACGGAGGACAGCCCGAGCAAGGCGACTCCGGACCACTCCGCCCCGTTCGGCAAGGACGACAAGAGCGGCAAGACGGACAAGGGCCTCGCCAAGGGCGCCGACGATCCCACGGTCATCGGCAAGGGCTGGAACTCCATCGCCGTCTTCGAGACCGGCGGCGAGGGCGTTCCGACCGGCTCTTCGGCCGGTGGTGGGGACCTCGGCGGGTTCCTCAGCTCGCTCGGGGACCAGGTCAAGGGCTCCTTCGGTTCGGGCACGGTGTACTCGACCCGGCTGATCAACGCCCTGATCACGGATGACGGCAAGGTGTACGTCGGCGCGGTGACCAAGAGTGCGTTGGTCAAGGCGGCTGACGCGGCGAAGTAAGTACCGGCGGCTGATCAACTGCCGTAGGGGCACGACGAATTGAGGGAGTCGATGGGCGGACCGTCCGCTGAAGTGCCGGAACAGGCGGACCCAGGTGACGGCATCATCGCCACCCGTGGACTCACCAAGCGCTTTCGCGGCGGACAGCTCGCCGTGGACGGTCTCGACCTGACCGTCCCGGCGGGCAGCGTCTTCGGCTTCCTCGGGCCCAATGGGTCGGGCAAGACCACCACCATCCGGATGTTGATGGGGTTGATCGAACCCACCTCCGGGACGGCCCGTGTGCTTGGTCGTGCCATGCCGAGGTCCGTGCGTACGGTTCTGCCTCGTGTCGGTGCGTTGATCGAGGGGCCCGCGCTGTACGGGTTCCTGTCCGGTCGCGACAATCTGCTTCGGTACGACGCCGCCGATCCGACCGCCGATCCCCGTACCCGGCGGGCCCGCGTTGCCGCCGCGCTGGATCGGGTGGGGCTGACGGCTGCCGCCGGGAAGAAGGCGAAGGCGTACTCCCTGGGGATGAAGCAGCGGCTGGGGCTTGCCTCTGCCTTGCTTCAGCCCCGTGAGCTGCTTGTTCTGGACGAGCCGACGAATGGGCTCGATCCGCAGGGGATGCGTGAAATCCGGTCTCTGATCCGGGAGTTGGCCTCGGACGGTACGACCGTTTTTCTGTCTTCGCATCTCCTTGATGAGATCGAGCAGGTCTGCACGCATGCGGCCGTGATGGCGCAGGGGCGGCTGATCACACAGGGCTCGGTGACCGAGCTGGCGGCGGGGACGCGGGGGCGGTTGTTCGTGACCACGCCTGATGTCGGGGACGCGGCGCGGGTGCTGAAGGAGTTGGGGCTGGCGGATGTGGTCGTGGCGGAGGAGCGGGTTACTGCCGAGCCGCCTGATCGTGAACTCGCCGAGGTGAATGAGGCGTTGGTGACCGCCGGGGTGCGGGTGCGGGGGTTCGGGGTTGAACGGGCCTCGCTGGAGGACGCGTTCGTGGCGCTCACGGGGGAGGGGTTCGATGTCGCAGGCTGATCTTGCGGTGCGGGCGCCGCGATTTGTGTGGACGTTCGGGTTGTTGCGCAGTGAGTTGGTGACCACGTTTCGGCGGTGGCGCACGCTTGCGTTGCTCGGGGTGTTGGCCGCGGTGCCGATTCTGGTCGGGATCGCGGTGAAGGTGGAGACGCAGGATGGGGGCGGGGCTGGGCGGGGGGACGGGGGCGGTGGGCCCGCGTTCATCGCGCAGATCACCAACAACGGGCTGTTCCTGGTGTTCACCGCGTTGGCCGCCACGCTTCCGTTCTTTCTGCCGATGGCCATCGGGGTCGTCGCGGGCGACTCGATCGCGGGCGAGGCGAGCGGGGGGACCTTGCGGTATCTCCTGGTCGCGCCGGCCGGTCGTACTCGGTTGCTTCTCACCAAGTACGCGACGGTGATGACGTTCTGTGTGGTGGCGACGCTGGTCGTGGCGCTGTCGGCGCTGACGGTGGGCGCGTTGCTCTTTCCGTTGGGGGATCTGACGACCATCTCCGGTACGCAGATCAGCTTCGCGGAGGGGTTGGGGCGGGCGTTGTTGATCGCGCTCGTGGTCGCCGCTTCTCTTGTCGGTATCGCTGCCCTGGGGTTGTTCATCTCGACCATGACCAGCAGTGGGATCGCGGCGATGGCTACCACCGTGGGGCTGCTGATCACCGTTCAGATTCTTGATCAGATTCCTCAACTGCACGCGCTTCAGCCGTACTTCTTCTCGCATTACTGGTTGTCCTTCGCCGACCTCATGCGCGAACCGGTCTACTGGGACGACCTGGTGAAGAACCTGGGCCTTCAGGCGTTGTACGCGGCGGTGTTCGGGTCGGCGGCTTGGGCGCGGTTCACGGCGAAGGACATCACGGCGTAGGACATCACGGCGTAGGGAAGCGGGCGAGCGGGGCGTCCTGGGCGAAGAACGTCTTCGCTCGGGTCAGTGCGTCGGTGTCCTTCAGTACGTCGCCGGGTGCGCTGCCGTTGCCCAGCAGGACCCCGCCGAAGTGCATCTTCAGGTACGCGGCCGAGTTGTAGAGGGTGTCGATCAGCGGGTCGGCGACCGCGGGTTCGTCGTCGCCGAGAGCGGTGACTCCCCAGAGGGTGCGGCCGGCCATCGTCGCCTTGAAATCGATGCCGGGGGTGCGCAGCCAGGCCGACCAGTGGTCCAGGTAACGCTTGGTGTGGCTGGAGAGCGAGTACCAGTACAGCGGCGAGGCGATCACTATGTCCGTCGCGGCGAGGGTGGCGTCGAGCAGCAGCGCGGTGTTGCCCTCGGTGGGGCGGGTGTGGTCCTTGTCGTGTCGCAGGTCCACGAAGTCGGGCAGCGGGTGCTCGGTGAGACTCACCCACTGCTGCTCGACTTCCGCCGGCAGTTGTTCGGCGGCCCTGCGGGCGAGGAGTTCGGTGTTGCCGTCCGGGCGGGCGCTGCCCAGCACGAAGAGGAAGCGGCGGGTCATGGGTCCCCCAGGGGTGGTCGGCGCGCGGCGGTTATAGCTGTGTGCATTATATGCGCGCGCAATCATCTGTCCATGGGGTGTCTGCGGGGGGTGGGGTGCCTGCGGGTGGGTGGGGGCGCCCGCGGGTGTGTGGTGGGGTCGGGGTCGTGGCGGTACGGCGAGCCCGCCGCTGGTCGGGCCCCTCTGTCTGTCACCACGGCTGAACGGGTTGGTGCCGGGTACGCGGCGGGCTGCGCCGTACCGCCACGACCCGCTCCCGTGGTTTGGCGGCTGCGGGTGAATGGGGGGTGCGTGTGGCTGTCAGCGGGGGTGGCGGCTTGCCCGTGTGAGCCTGGCCAGCGCTTCTGTTTCGCGGGGTGGGTCGCCGGTGAGGTCGCCGATGCGCCAGGACGGGACCCAGGGGACTCGGTAGACGTCGATCATCGACTCGATGGCCTTGACGTAGTGGGCGAGCTGGCGGGGGAGTCTTCCGGGTGCGTCCGCTACGAGGACTACGGCGTCCAGGTCGAGCCCGGGCGGTGCCTCGCCGCGTCGGAAGACGTCCAGGGCGCGGGAGATCGCGGCCAGCCCTGCGGCATGCGTGCGGGCGACGAGCAGGATCGAGGGTGGGTCCTCGGGGCCCGGCCAGTCGCGGCCGCAGTCCTGGCCGCCGTAGACGGAGGCGAGGGTGGTGACGCCGGTGCCGCCGTGGGTGGCGACCCAGGAGAAGCGGCGGCGTGGGGTGGTGGCGATGCCGGCGGGGATACGGGCGGGGATACTGGAGGGGCGCTCGGGTGTTTCCGGTGCCTCTGCGTGCGGGGCGTTGGCCACCGGTAGCGGTACCGGTCCGCGGAGCCAGATCTCCGGGCCCTGCCGTCCACCTGTCTGCATGACCAGCTCCTCCCTCGTGGTCCCGCCGGTCCTCACGGAACTCCTGGGACGAGGCTGTGACGTCGCGGTTACCTGAGAACCTGAAGGGAACGGCGAGACTCAACAGTACGCGTACGAACGGATCTTGACGCTGGGGAACGCGGGCCGCCTCCCCGACGCATGCGAGTGAGGGAACCGATGACTCGACTCAGCCGCGAGAAGAAGCGGGAACAGAAGCGAGCCGCACGCTCGGCACCCGCCGCGTCACCTTTCGAGGTACGCGTCCCTGTGGACGGCACGGGCGCCGGGGGTGCGTCGATCGGTGGAGTGCCGGTCGCGGTCGTCGCGGGGGAGGAGATCCAGCAGACGGTTCTGAGTCATCTCCATCGCATTGCCTCGGCCACGGGGCACCCCGTGCGCGCGACCGTCCATGACGATCGGATCGGGTACGTCGTTCCGCTCCAGATCGATCCGGACGGGTCCAGTCACTTCTCGGCCGAGCCGTGGGCGATCGTCGGTGCGGGGGGTGCCCCCGGTGAGGTTCCGCCGGTGCCCGCGCTGCCGCCGGCGGTATCTGCGGACGTCGTAGGACCGGCACCGGAACCGGAAGTGGCGCGGGAGCCTGAGGATCGCCGTGGTGGGGTGAGTGGTGACCCGGTTACTCATCGGCTGCGGGCCGTATTCGCTCCGGGGGTGGAGGGGGAGGTGGTTCCTACCTTTCCGTTGCGGGCTGTGCCCGAGTCGGCGGGGGAGTCGGCGCCCACGTTCCCGTTGCACGCCGTGCCTGAGTCGGCCGAGGGGGGTGCTCCGCTGGGGTCGGTCCAGGCGCCCACGGGGGCGTTCGGGCCGCCGCCGGTGATGGACGCGGCGCCGGTGACCGATGTGCCGCCGGTAGTGGATGTACCGCCGGCCGTGGGCGGGCAGTCGGTGTCGGACGTCCCGCCGTTCGTGGACGCGCGGTCGGTCGCGGACGTACCGCCTGTCGCTCCGGAACGTGCTTCCCGGCCCGCCGCCATCCCCATTCCCGACCTCGCCCTCACCGCCCCGGAACCGGACCCCAAGCCGACGCCCGCGCGTGGGTTCGACGCCGTGGCCGAGGCCGTGCTGGGGGACGAACCGGTGACCACCGACGGCGCGGGGACCGCGTTCCTCATCGAGCCGATGGTGCGGATCAACGACGCCGTCAAGGCGGGGCGGATCGACGAGGCCGCGGGGCTGGCGGAGCGGACCGTCGCGGACGCGGCGGGCGCTCTCGGTCCCGAGCACCCCGAGGTGCTGCGGTTGCGCGAACTCGCCGCCTACATCGCCTACTTGGCCGGTGACCCGCTCCACGCCTTCCACCTCTCCCTCGACCTCGCCCGCATCCGCCACCGCGCCCACGACGCGGAGGCCGCCTACGGCAACGTCCAGAGCGCGGCCACCGCCTGGCGTGCCGTACGCGACCCGGAGCAGGGCCTCGCCCTCGGCCGCGACCTCATCGACCTGTGGACCGAACTCACCACCGAGGACGGCCCCGCCGTAGAAGACATTGAGGAACTGGAGTCCGCCCGCGCTCGTATGGGGCGCCTCACGGAGCGTGCCCGCAGGGCTGCTGAGTGAAGCCCGCCGCCTAGACCACGCAGAATTAGGCCACGCAGAATTCGTTCCCCTCGGGGTCCGTCATCACGACCCAGGAGCCGGCCGGTTCCGTCACCCGGCGCAGGACGCTCGCGCCGAGGGTTGTCAGGCGTTCCACCTCGGCCTCACGGTGGTCCGGGCCCGGGTGCAGGTCGAGGTGGAGGCGGTTCTTGGTGGTTTTTGGTTCCGGTACGCGTTGGAAGAGGAGTCGGCGGCCTAGGCCCGTGCCGCGCTCCTTGTCGTACGGGTCGTCGGGGTGTCGTACGGCCATCAGGTCGCGGAAGGCCGGGCGGCCGTGGAAGTCGACCGTCGCGGCCGCGGGCAACGCGCCCATTTTCAGGAGCTGTTGGACGAGGGTGCTGTTGTCCTCGGGCTCGTAGTGGAGCGCTGCGGCCCAGAAGTCCGCCTGGGCGTGGGGGTCCGCCGCGTCGATGACCAGTTTCCAGTGGAGTGGGGTGGGCGGGGGTGCGGGCGTCTGTGTCATGCCCTTCACTCTGGCATCGGTGCGGTGTGCCTGC
The DNA here is from genome assembly GCF_045162825.1 of Streptomyces prunicolor. NCBI lineage: Bacteria > Bacillati > Actinomycetota > Actinomycetes > Kitasatosporales > Streptomycetaceae > Streptomyces > Streptomyces prunicolor. The sequence goes on from NZ_CP108676.1 coordinate 6,426,074, forward strand.
GGGGCTACGCCTCTACCGTGTCCGCCGTGCCCACCGGGTTCGGGCTCCCGGTCGGGGGCCTCTCCTGTGGGATCGCTGCTGCTGCTGCTGCCGCCGCCCTGCCCCTGCGCGCGGTGCGCCACGCGTCCGTCGTCAGGAGGACGAGCGCCAGCCACACCAGGGCGAAGCCCGCCCAGCGTGCGGGGGGCATCGACTCGTGGAAGTAGAAGATGCCGAGCAGGAATTGGAACACCGGCGCCAGGTACTGGAGCAGGCCCAGGGTCGACAACGGGACCCGGATCGCCGCCGCGCCGAAGCAGACGAGGGGGAGGGCGGTGACGATGCCGGTGGAGGCGAGGAGCGTGGCGTGGCCGACGCCTTCCTGGGCGAAGGTCGCCTTGCCGTGCGCGCCGAGCCACAGCAGGTAGGCGAGCGCCGGCAGGAACTGGATCGCCGTCTCCGCGGCCAGTGATTCGATGCCGCCGAGGTTGACCTTCTTCTTCACCAGGCCGTACGTCGCGAAGGAGAAGGCGAGCGTGAGGGAGATCCATGGTGGCTGGCCGTAGCCGACGGTCAGGACGATGACGGCGGCGAAGCCTACGCCGACGGCGGCCCACTGTGCCGGGCGCAGGCGTTCCTTCAGGAGCAGGACGCCCATCGCGATGGTGACGAGGGGGTTGATGAAGTAGCCGAGCGAGGCCTCGACTACGCGGCCGCTGTTCACGGCCCAGATGTAGACGCCCCAGTTGACGGTGATGAAACCCGCGGCCATCGTGACGAGGGCCAACTTGCGTGGCTGGCGCAGGAGTTCACCGGCCCAGGCCCAGCGCCGGATCACCAGGAGTGCCACGGCGACGAAGGCGAGCGACCACACCATCCGGTGGGCCAGGATCTCGGCGGCGCCGGCCGGCTTGAGCAGCGGCCAGAAGAGCGGGACCAGGCCCCACATGCCGTATGCCGCGAAGCCGTTCAGCAGTCCTATGTGGTGCTGCTCGCCCTTCGGCCTCCCGCTCGGCTTCCCGCTCACGGGCCCCTCCTTCGTACGCGCCCTGCCGCCCGGCCGCGCCGATGCGGCCAGCATGAAGGTAGCGCCGGGCGGCCTCGGCTGTCATGGCCGTATCGCCATACGGTCATGACAGCCGAGGGGTGGGCGTCCACAGCATCCTGACCCTGCGCGGCGCCGTCGCCATCCGCATCGACGGCCCCGGCGCCTGGGTGGCCTCGTGGGCAGGGGCCTCGACGGCGTCACGATCGACGAGGGAAGAGGCCCCCCGGAGGTGGGTCAGCCCTTGAGCGCGAGGGCGATCGACTCGCGGATCGGCGTGGTCGTGCGACCCGACAGACGGGACAAGTCGCCGCTGGAGACGACCAGTTGGCCCTGCGCGATGGACGTGTCGACCCCGGCGAGGATCGCGGCGAACGGCTCGGGCAGTCCGGCGCCGGTGAGGATGCCGATCAGGGTCTCGGCGGGCACGTTGTTGTAGGCGATCTCCTTGCCGGTCTGCCGGCTCAGCTCGGCCGCGTACTCGGCGAAGCTCCACGCATCGTCGCCGCCCAGTTCGTACGTCTGGTTCTCGTGGCCCTCGCCGGTCAGGACGGCGACGGCGGCAGCGGCGTAGTCGGCGCGCGAGGCGGAGGAGACCCGGCCGTCACCGGCGGCGGCCACGACGGCGCTGTGCTCCAGGACGGGGGCGAGGTTCTCGGTGTAGTTCTCGTTGTACCAACCGTTGCGGAGCAGGGCGTACGGCACTCCGGACGCCAGCAGTGCCTCCTCCGTGCCGCGGTGGTCGTCGGCCAGGGCGGCGGCGAGGGGGCCGGGGGCGCTGGTGTAGGCGAGGAGCGCGACACCGGCGGCCTTGGCGGCCTCGATGACGACCTTGTGCTGCCCGACGCGGCCCTTCTCGAACTCGTTGCCGGAGATCAGCAGCACCTTGTCGCCGGCGGCGAAGACGCTGTCGAAGGTCTCGGGGGTGTTGTAGTCCGCGACCGCGATCTTCACGCCGCGCTCCGCGAAGTCGGCGGCCTTCTCCGGCGTCCGGACGACAGCGGTGATCTGGTCGGCCGGAACCTTCTCCAGCAACTGCTCCACGACGTGACGGCCGAGGTGTCCGGTGGCTCCGGTGACGACGATGCTCATGAGTGACAGCTCCTTGTAGGGGTGCGGCGTGGTGCGGTGCGTGTCACTAACCCTAGGGGAGGCGCTAACTCGTGGAAAGTACCCACTTTGAAGTAAGGTACTGGCATGGCAGTAAGTGTAGAGGTGGCCGGTGGCCGCACGGTGGGTGAGGCGATGTGCCCGCACCGCCTGATCATGGAACACGTCACGTCCCGCTGGGGCGTCCTGGTTCTCATCGAGCTCCTGGATCGCCCGTACCGCTTCAGCGAACTCCGCCGGGCGGTCGGGCAGGTGCGGCAGGTGAGCGAGAAGATGCTGGCCCAGACCCTGCAGACGCTCGAGCGGGATGGCTTGGTCCACCGTGATGCCAAGCCGGTGATTCCGCCGCGGGTGGACTACTCGCTGACCGAGCTGGGGCGGGAGGCGGCGGAGCAGGTGCGGGGGCTGGCCCTGTGGGCCACGGAGCGGATGGGGGAGGTGCTGGAGGCGCGGGAGGCGTATGACGCGGCGAAGGCGCGAGCCGGTACCGGCGGCGCTCTCTAGTCCTGCCCTGTGCGCGGTGCGTCCTTCCGTGCGCCCCCTCTCCGCCTCGCGCGCCGCGTTCGGGGGCGGGCAGGCTGGTCGGCATGGTTGCGTCAGAACAGGCCGAGGCCATAAGGGAGTTGGCCCGCCAGGTCGGTCTCATGGCGGAGGAGCTGCGCAACGCGAACCGCATCCGGCTGCACCGCCTTTTCGGCGAGCAACTGGACCGGGCGATCGAAGAGCCTTTGTTCGCGGACGTGTTGGGTGTCCCGGACGGCGTGTCCGCGGACAAGCGCCGTCAACTGGCCTTCGCCAACAAGCAGTACGCGCTGATCCTTCTGAACTACCGCATCGGCGGCATCGACAGAAGTGAACTGCTCGGGCACCTCAAGTACTTGAGCAAGAGTCCCGTGTTCGCGGAGTACTGGCAGCGCACCTCCGAGGGCCGGAGTGTGTTGCCGAAGGAGTCGTTGGAAGCCCGGATCGGCAGAGCCATCGATGCCGTGATGGAAGAAAGGCTCGACGATCTGGACGAGTGGTGGGTGATCGGGCCGGCGTCCGAGACGTGAGCTGACGTGCTTCGGTTGGCTGGCTTGAGGGTGTGCCCGCCCGAGAGGAGCCCACGCATATGAGCCACGAGCCCTCGTCCGCCCGAATAGTCCGCCGCCTTGGCGACCCGCCGAGTCAGCGCGGCTCTACGTCCGGCGCAAACTGTCCCGACCTCTTCGAGCTGGCCGACGGAGACTTCGCGGTCATCGGGACGGACCGAACCGAGGAACTGGACCAGTCGCTCCCCTCCGACGCCTCCCGTGCCGATCACGAGCGCATCGTCGTCATCACCCGGGAGACCCTGATCCGCGCCAAGCGGGACATCCCCGACGCCTGATGTAGGCAGAGCAAGAGGGCCCGGGCATCACGCCCAGGCCCTCCAGCCGTACGAGCGGAACCGTCAGCCCACAACCGTCCAGGTGTCCCCGCCCGCCAACAACGCAGCCAGGTCACCCTTCCCGTTCTGCACGATCGCCGTGTCCAGCTGGTCGGCCATCTGCGTGTCGTAGACCGGGCGTTGCACCGAGCGCAGCACCCCGATCGGGGTGTGGTGCAGGGTGTCCGGGTCGGCCAGGCGGGACAGGGCGAAGGCGGTGGTCGGGGATGTTGCGTGGGCGTCGTGGACCAGGATCTGGGACTCGTTGTCCGGGGTCACGTCGACCACCTTCAGGTCGCCCGTCGTCGCGTCCCGGATCACGCCGCGCGCAGCGTCCGCGCCGAAGCGGATCGGCTGCCCGTGTTCCAGGCGGATCACCGCCTCCTCGGCCTGCTGGCGGTCCTTCAGCGCGTCGAAGGCGCCGTCGTTGAAGATGTTGCAGTTCTGGTAGATCTCGACCAGGGCCGTGCCGGGGTGGGCGGCCGCCTCGCGCAGCACCTGGGTCAGGTGCTTGCGGTCCGAGTCGATCGTGCGGGCCACGAAGGACGCCTCCGCGCCGATCGCCAGTGACACCGGGTTGAAGGGGGCGTCCAGGGAGCCCATCGGGGTCGATTTCGTGATCTTGCCGACCTCCGAGGTCGGCGAGTACTGGCCCTTCGTCAGGCCGTAGATCCGGTTGTTGAAGAGGAGGATCTTCAGATTGACGTTGCGGCGCAGGGCGTGGATCAGGTGGTTGCCGCCGATCGAGAGGGCGTCGCCGTCGCCCGTGACCACCCAGACGCTCAAGTCCCGCCTGGAGGACGCCAGTCCGGTCGCGATCGCCGGGGCGCGGCCGTGGATGGAGTGCATGCCGTACGTGTTCATGTAGTACGGGAAGCGGGAGGAGCAGCCGATGCCGGAGACGAAGACGATGTTCTCCTTGGCCAGGCCCAACTCCGGCATGAAACCCTGCACCGCCGCGAGGATCGCGTAGTCACCGCAGCCGGGGCACCAGCGCACTTCCTGATCGGACTTGAAGTCCTTCATGGACTGCACTGCCTCGGCCTTGGGGACGAGTGAAAGTGCCTCGATCGTGCCCGTGCCTTCCGTGGACGTCTCAGCCATCGATGGCCTCCTTGAGAGCCGTGGCGAGCTGCTCAGCCTTGAACGGCATGCCGTTCACCTGGTTGTACGAGTGCGCGTCCACCAGGTACTTCGCCCGCACCAGCGTGGCGAGCTGGCCGAGGTTCATCTCGGGGATCACCACCCGGTCGTAGCGCTTGAGGACCGCGCCGAGGTTGCGGGGGAAGGGGTTGAGGTGGCGGAGGTGGGCCTGGGCGATGGACTCGCCGGACCCGCGCAGCCGTCGTACCGCCGCCGTGATCGGGCCGTAGGTCGAGCCCCAGCCGAGGACCAGCGTCCGCGCGCCGTGCGGGTCGTCGACGTCCAGATCCGGTACGTCGATGCCGTCGATCTTGGCCTGGCGGGTGCGGACCATGAAGTCGTGGTTGGCGGGGTCGTAGGAGATGTTGCCCGTGCCGTCCTGCTTCTCGATGCCGCCGATGCGGTGTTCCAGGCCGGGGGTGCCGGGGATGGCCCAGGGGCGGGCGAGGGTCTGCGGGTCGCGCTTGTAGGGCCAGAAGACCTCGGTGCCGTCGTCCAGGGTGTGGTTCGGGCCCTGGGCGAACTGGACGGTGAGGTCCGGGAGTTCGTCGATGTCGGGGATGCGCCAGGGCTCGCTGCCGTTGGCCAGGTAGCCGTCCGAGAGGAGCATCACCGGGGTGCGGTAGGTGAGGGCGATGCGTGCCGCCTCGATCGCCGCGTCGAAGCAGTCGGCCGGGGTGCAGGGGGCGACGATCGGGACCGGGGCCTCGCCGTTGCGGCCGAACATCGCCTGGAGCAGGTCGGCCTGTTCGGTCTTGGTCGGCAGGCCGGTGGAGGGGCCGCCTCGCTGGATGTCCAGGACGAGGAGGGGGAGTTCCATCGAGACCGCGAGGCCGATGGTCTCCGACTTCAGGGCCACGCCCGGGCCGGACGTCGTCGTCACCGCGAGGGAGCCGCCGAAGGCCGCGCCCAGGGCCGCGCCGATGCCGGCGATCTCGTCCTCGGCCTGGAAGGTCCGTACGCCGAAGTTCTTGTGCCGGCTCAGCTCGTGCAGGATGTCCGAGGCCGGGGTGATCGGGTACGAGCCCAGGAAGAGGGGCAGGTCCGCCTGTCGGGACGCGGCGACCAGGCCGTAGGACAAGGCCAGGTTTCCGGAGATGTTGCGGTAGGTGCCGGTCGGGAAGGCGGTGGCGGCCGGGGCGACCTCGTAGGAGACCGCGAAGTCCTCCGTCGTCTCGCCGAAGTTCCAACCCGCCCTGAAAGCCGCGATGTTGGCCGCCGCGATCTCGGGTTTCTTCGCGAACTTCGACTTCAGGAACTTCTCGGTGCCCTCGGTCGGCCGGTGGTACATCCACGACAGCAGGCCCAGCGCGAACATGTTCTTGCTGCGCTCCGCCTCCTTGCGGGTGAGACCGAAGTCCTTCAACGCCTCGACGGTGAGGGTGGTGAGGGGCACGGGGTGCAGGCTGTAGCCGTCCATCGACCCGTCGTCGAGGGGCGAGGCGGCGTAACCCACCTTCTGCAGCGCGCGTTTGGTGAACTCGTCCGTGTTGACGATGATCTCCGCGCCGCGCGGAACGTCGGCGATGTTCGCCTTCAGGGCGGCCGGATTCATCGCGACCAGCACGTTGGGCGCGTCGCCCGGGGTCAGGATGTCGTGGTCGGCGAAATGCAGCTGGAACGACGAAACCCCCGGCAGGGTGCCTGCGGGGGCGCGGATCTCGGCCGGGAAGTTCGGCAGGGTGGAGAGGTCGTTCCCGAAGGACGCCGTCTCCGAGGTGAAGCGGTCGCCGGTGAGCTGCATACCGTCACCCGAGTCACCGGCGAACCGGATGATCACCCGGTCCAGGCGCTGGACGTCCTTCACCCCCGCCGGTTTGCGTTGTTCCCCGACCAACGTGCTGTCGGCTCCGTCGGCCTGCTCCGCTGGGCTACTGACCTGGCTGGTCACTGAACTGGACCTCCTCTTCGAGGACGCTGTCCGGGCATGGTCGTCACGCCGACCCTCCCAGGATCAACCCTACGTCTGTAAGGGTCGCCTTCCTTCGGCCGTTCGCATGATGGACGCTGTTTTGAGACGGCCTGACGCCCTGACTTGTCATGATTTCTCGCCCCCCGACGCTTGCCTTGAAGACGCTCCCGTTGTGTTGTCTGGTTCTCGGATCGCGCTGTCTGGTACTCGGACTCGGCTGACAGGTGACTGACGGCGGTGAACAACCGCCGGTCGGCGGCCGGACAGCTGACACGGTGTCAGTTTGGCAGGAAAATGTCAGGAGTTGAGGTAGGTGAGGACGGCCAGAACACGTCGGTGATCCCCGTCACTCGGCGACAGGCCCAGCTTCAGGAAGATGTTGCTGACGTGCTTCTCGACCGCCCCGTCGCTCACCACCAGCTGCCGGGCTATCGCGGAGTTCGTCCGCCCCTCGGCCATCAGCCCCAGCACCTCGCGCTCCCGCGGGGTGAGCCGTACGAGCACGTCCTGCCTACGGCTGCGCCCGAGCAACTGCGCGACCACCTCCGGGTCGAGCGCCGTACCCCCCGAGGCCACCCGCACCACCGCGTCGACGAACTCACGCACCTCGGCCACCCGGTCCTTGAGCAGATAGCCGACGCCATGGCTGGAACCGGCCAGCAGTTCGGTGGCGTAGCGCTCCTCCACGTACTGCGACAACACCAGCACGCCGAGACCCGGATGAGCCTTGCGCAGCTCCACCGCCGCCCGCACGCCCTCGTCGGTGTGCGTCGGCGGCATCCGTACGTCGGCCACCACCACGTCCGGCAACGCGTCCTGCTCGGCCAGCTCGGTGATGGTCTTCACCAGCGCGTCCCCGTCACCGACCCCGGCCACCACGTCGTGCCCGCGGTCGGTCAACAACCGGGTCAGGCCCTCCCTGAGCAGCACCGAATCCTCGGCGATGACCACGCGCACCCTGTCCTCCACGATGTTCGGCCCCCCACTGCCCGCCCTGCCGGCCCACGTCGGTTCGCGTCCGTCCACACGACAGGTCCAGCATTCCAGGGTTCGGACCTCGGTGCGTCCGGGCGACCGGAATAGAGGCAGGGTCCCGCCGGTTCCTGTCCCCCACACGGCCTGGTCCCGATCACCGGGGCGCCGGGTACCGGACACGGAGGGGTGGGCCCATGCGGGCGAGCGCGTTCAAGGAGACCGGCGGACCCGAGGTACTGCGCCTCGTGGAACTCCCCGACCCTGAGCCGGGCCCCGGCGAGGTCCTGATCCGGGTCGCCTACGCCGGCGTCAATTACGGCGAGATCCAGCACCGCCTGGGCGACTTCGGCGAACCCGACGGCGAGACCGTCACGGGTCTGGAGGCGTCCGGCCGGGTGGCCGCGCTGGGCGAGGGCGTGACCGGGGTGTCGGTCGGGGACGCGGTGGCGGCGTACCTCCCGGACGGCGGGGGCTACGCGGAGTACGCCGTCGCCCTGGCCGCCTTCGTCCTCCCGCTCCCCGACGGCCTCGACCAGCGCACCGCCGGCGCCGCCGCGCTCGTCCTGACGACGGCGTACGGCGTGCTGGCCGGGGCGGCCCGTATCGGCCCCGGCGACACGGTCCTCGTCCACGCGGCGGTCGGCGGTGTCGGCGGCGTGGCCGCGCAGCTCGCCCGGGCCCTGGGAACGACCGAGGTCTACGGCACCGTCAGCACGCGCGAGAAGGCGGAGTACGCCCGCCGTGCCTTCGGCTACGACGAGGTCCTCCTCCGCGAGGGCTTCCCGGAGGCGGTCCTGGCGGCCACCTCCGGCCGGGGCGTCGACATCGTCCTCGACCCGGTCGGCGGCCCTACCCGCCTGGCGAGCTTCGAGGTCCTGGCCCCCTTCGGCCGCCTCGCGGTCTACGGCGAAGCGGCCCGCCATCCCGATCTCCAGCTCCCGGTCCTCCCGATCTGGAAGCACAACCGCACCCTGACCGGCTACAACATCGGCGACCTGGCCCGCCGAGACCCGACGACAGTCCGCGCCCACGCGTTGAGCGCGCTGGCACTGGCCGCCTCCGGTGCGGTACGGGTCGATGTCACGGAGGAGTACGGGCTGGCGGACGCGGCGGAGGCGCATCGGTTGCTGGGGGAGGGGCGGAACAGGGGGAAGGTTGTGCTGGCGGTGGAGGCGGTGGAGGCGGTGGAGGCGGTGGAGGCGGTGGAGGCGGTGGGTTCCTCGGGTTCCTTTGGCCTGTCTGGCGTCTGACTTCCAGCGCAGCCCCCAGGGGGCAGGGCAGCGGGCTCGCCCCTTCGACGCCTCAAGCCCTCAACTCCCCGCACCCTCAACCCCGCGTCCCCTCAACCCCGCCAGGGCAACTCCGCCGTGATCCGGGTGGGCCCACCCGCCGGTGAGTCGACCACCAGGATCCCGTCCACCGCGTCGAGCCGCCCGGCAAGACCGGCCAACCCCGAACCGCCGGAGGCATCCGCGCCGCCCACCCCGTTGTCCACGACCTGAAGCATCAGCCGGTTCTCCACCCGCCACACATCCACCGCGGCCCAGGTCGCCTTCGCGTGCTTGCTGATGTTCTGCAGCAGCTCTGAGACGGTGAAGTACGCGATCCCCTCGATGGCGGCCGCCGGTCGCGCCGGCAGATCCACGTCCACCTGCACCGGCACCGTGCAGCGCGAGGCGACGGAGGACAGGGCGGCGTCCAGTCCTCGGTCGGTGAGGACGGCGGGATGGATTCCGCGCGCCAGGTCCCGCAGCTCCTGCAACGCCGTCTTCACCTCGCCGTGCGCCTCGCCCACCATCCGCGCCGCCGCCTGCGGATCCTCCGTCAGCTTCTCCTTCGCCAGCCCGAGGTCCATGGCCAGGGCCACCAGCCGGGCCTGCGCCCCGTCGTGCAGGTCGCGCTCGATCCGCCGTAGATCCGCCGCCGCCGTGTCGACCACGACACCCCGGTCCGACTCCAGCTCCACGACCCGTGTCGCCAGCCTCGACGGGCCGAGCAGGCCGTGCACCAGGCCCCGGTCCACCAGCGTCAGTGCCCGCACGATCCACGGCGTGGCCAGCGTGAACAGCAGTCCCACCAGCGCGGTCACGGTGATCTCGAAGGGGTTGTCCAGATAGATCCGGTGGTGCTCGTCGCCGTAGAGCTGAAGGCCGCCCCCACCGCCGTACATCGGGAAGAGCCAGAACCACAGCGGGTACGTCAGCATGGCCCAGCCGTACGCCCAGACGGTGAGGGCGATGGCGAAGGAGAAGACCGCCCACGGGAGGTGCAGCAGCGCGTACAGCAGATGGCGCCAGGACGCGCCGCTCTTGAGGACCGCGCCCATCCAGGCCATCGGGCCGTTCTTCTTCATGCGCAGCGGCTCGGGGTCGGCGATGTCCAGGTCGAGCAGCCTGCGGGCCCGGGCCCGTTCCAGCGCGCCGAAGCCGCGGCAGCCGGCCAGCGCGCCCGCCAGGACCGGAACGCCGAGGAAGGTGATCAGCAGGCCCGCGCCGAGCGACACCATCGTGACGGCGTAGGTGAAGAGCAGGATGCTGATCGGCAGGCTCAGCAGGACGTAGCCGAACTCGCGCCAGTGGCGCGCCTCCAGGGGGGCGCGCAGCGCGGTCGGCAGCCGGCGCCGCGTCCGCTCGTCGGCGGCGACCGTCCCGTGCGATCGGTACCCCTGCCCGTACTCCGTGGCCATCGGCGTCGTCCTGTTCTAGTCGTTTCCGCAGCCGTGCTTTCGTATCTCCACACTGCTCGGTCGCAGGTCCACGAGCCATGGAGTCCGTCGGCGTCCTCGAAGGGGGGTTTTCCCTACCTCAGGCCCGGGTCGGTGGTCCGGTCGCGTTCCCGCCAGGGCAGTTCCGCCGTGACCGTCGTGGGTCCGCCGGGTGGGGAGTCGAGGACGAACAGGCCGTCGACCGCGCCGAGTCGGTCGGCGAGGCCGCGCATGCCGGTGCCGCCGTCGAGGTTCGCGCCGCCGCGGCCGTCGTCCCAGACCTGGATGAGCAGGCGGTCCTCCGAACGCCACACGTCCACCGACGCCGTACGGGCACCGCTGTGCTTGCTGATGTTCTGCAGCAGCTCGGAGACGGTGAAGTACGCGATGCCCTCGATGGCGGCGGCCGGGCGTGCGCCGATGTCGGCCGTCACCTTCACCGGCACCGTGCAGCGCGAGGCGACGGAGGACAGGGCGGCGTCCAGCCCGCGGTCGGTGAGGACGGCGGGATGGATCCCGCGCGCCAGATCCCGCAGCTCCTGGAGCGCGAGTTTCACCTCGCCGTGCGCCTCGTCGACCATCGCGGCGACCTGCTCGTCGGCCTGGCCCTCCAGCAACTTCTCCTTGGCCAGCCCGAGCCCCATGGCCAGATTGACCAGCCGGGCCTGTGCCCCGTCGTGCAGGTCGCGCTCGATCCGCCGTAGATCCGCCGCCGCCGTGTCGACCACGACACCCCGGTCGGACTCCAACTCGGCGATACGGCGCTCCAGTTCGTCGGAGGGGGAGAGGAGGCCGCGCACCATCGCCCGGTCCGCGTTCGCCAGCCCGCGCGCGATGAACGGCAGTACCGGCCACAGTACGAACAGCGAGGTCAGCGTGACGGTGAAGGTGACGATGCCCCACGGCAACCGCATTCCGTCGTACAACACCGTCCGCCAGCCCACCGGGTCCTTCAGCGCCATCCACACCCGTTGCAGCAGCCCGCCGCCCTTGCGCCACGGCAACGGGCTCGGCTCGTCGATCCGGACCCCGAGCAGCCGCCGGGCCCGGCCCCGCTCGAACCTCCCGATCAGCCGCGCGCCCATCAACCCCAGCGCGAGCAGCGGAAATCCGACCACGGTGACGGTCATCCCGGCGCTGATGGCCAGCATCGTCACCACATAGACGAAGCCGAACACCGACACCGGCAGATTGGTGAGGAGATGCGCGATCTCCTTCCAGGTGTGTCTGTCGTAGGCGAAGCGGGCGGGCGGCAGCGGCTCGTCGAGATCGTCGAGAGCGTCGAGCTCGCCGCCGGGTGCCGCCGGGTCGGCGTAGGGGATGCGTACGGTCATATGGGCCAGCGTGCCGCGCGACGCGCTCCAGCGCCATGAGGTCCGCCGCCCGGGTCCCCTGGGGAAAACCCCACCATCGCGTCCGTCCCGTCCTTCCGGGCGGATCTCAAGCCGTGACGGGCTGCTTACCGTGCCTTTAACAGGGCCTAGACTCCCGTGCGTACAGATCGTCGAACACAGAGTTCACATGGGTCACGGGGGCACCGGTTCACCGGAGCGGGCCGTGGGGCAGCCCGTGCGGACCCGTGCGGAAGCCCGTGCGGTGGAGGAGGGGTCGGACTTGCGGGAGATGTTGCCGGGGAGCTTGTCGGGGTTCTTTCCGGGGTCCTTGCGGGAGCCGGCCGTGGTCGTCGCGGCGGACTCGGCCGACTACTTCCGGTCCTACTCCGTCGTGGGGCTGCTCGCCGTCGTCGGCGTGCTCTTCGTCGCGGTGGCCTTCGGCGCGGGCCGCCTGCTGCGCCCGGTCGTCCCCACCCCCGAGAAACTCCTGACGTACGAGTGCGGCGTCGACCCCGTCGGCGAGGGCTGGGCCCACACCCAAGTCCGGTACTACGTCTACGCGTTCCTGTACGTCATCTTCGCCGTCGACTCGATCTTCCTCTTCCCCTGGGCGACGGTCTTCGCCGCGCCGGGTTACGGCGCGGCCACCCTCGTCGAGATGTTCATCTTCCTCGGCTTCCTGGCCGTGGGCCTGCTGTACGCCTACAAGAAGGGCGTCCTGGCATGGACGTGACCCCCGAGGCCGTGACCCCCGAGGCTGTGACCTCCGAGGACGTGACCCCAGAGCCCGTGTTCCTGCCGGAGCCGAAACGCCTGGGCGCCCTCGCCCGCCTCGCCCCCGAACCGATGAAGGTGGTCCTCAACTGGGGCCGCCGCTACTCCCTCTGGGTCTTCAACTTCGGTCTCGCCTGCTGCGCCATCGAGTTCATCGCCGCGTCCATGGCCCGCCACGACTTCATCCGCCTGGGTGTCATCCCCTTCGCCCCGGGCCCGCGCCAGGCCGACCTGATGGTCGTCTCCGGCACGGTCACGGACAAGATGGCCCCGGCCGTGAAACGCCTCTACGAGCAGATGCCCGAGCCCAAGTACGTCATCTCCTTCGGCGCGTGCAGCAACTGCGGCGGCCCGTACTGGGACTCGTACTCCGTCACCAAGGGCGTCGACCAGATCATCCCGGTCGACGTGTACGTCCCCGGCTGCCCGCCCCGCCCCGAGGCACTCCTCCAGGGCATCCTCAAACTCCAGGAGAAGATCGCCCGGGAGTCGTTGGGGGAGCGGTACGGGTACGGGGCTGCGGGGGCGCGTCCTTCGACGGCGGCACTGCAGAGCGGGTTGGTGACGGGGCCGGTGCCGGCGCCTGGAGGGGATTCTGCTGGTGCTGGTGCTGGTGCTGGTGCTGGTGCTGGTGCGGGTGCGGGTGCGGGTGCGGGTGCGGGTTCGGATTCGGATTCGGGTTTGTCCTCCGACTCGGGTTCCGGTTCCGGTTCCGGCTCGGAGGATGCCCGATGACCGCCGTCGGCTGGCTGCCCGTTCCGGTCGAGGAGCTGTTCGGTACGGAGGCCACGGCCGAGGAGTCCTACGAACTCCTCACGGTCGACGTACCCCCCACCACCTGGCTCGCAGCCCTCCGCACCGCCCGCGACGACCTGGGCTGCACCTACTTCGACTGGCTGAGCGCGGTCGACGAACCCGGCACCGGCTTCCGCGTCTCGGCCCACGTCGTGGCACTGGCACCGGTACGCCGACTCCTCGTCCGTACGACCGTCCCGCACGAGACCCCGGCACTCCCCACCGCCGTCGACGTCTACGCGGGCGCCGCCTGGCACGAACGCGAGACCCACGAGATGTTCGGCGTCGACTTCGAGGGCCACCCGGCACTGGACCACCTCCTTCTCCCGGAAACCTTCGAAGGCCACCCCCTCCGCAAGGACTTCGTCCTCGCCGCCCGCGTCGCCAAGGCGTGGCCCGGCGCGAAGGAACCGGGCGAGTCGGACCACGGCGGCCCGAAACGCCGCCAGATGCTTCCGCCGGGCGTGCCCGACCCGAACGAATGGGGCCCGTTGAAGGGCCAGCTTCCGGCGGCTCCGGCTCGCCCTGCCCGGGGTGCGGCGCGTGCTGCGGGGGAGCGTCCGGTGCGGGGGGCGGGGGAGCGTCCCGTACGTGCTGCTGGTGAGCGTCCGGTGCGGGGGGTGGGTGAGTCTCCGGTACGCGGGGCGGGCGAGTCTCCGGCGGGTGAGGCAGGCGAGTCCTTGGCGCGAGGCGCGGGAGACAGTTCGGTGCGTGCGGGGGGTGATCGCCCTGTGCGGCGAGCCCGTTCGGCTTCGGAGGGGTCGGTGAGTCAGGGCGCGCCGGGTGGGGGTGCGGTGCCTTCGGGTGAGGGTGCGGTGCCGCCTGCTGGGCCGCGCCGGGCGCGCAGCGCTTCGGAGGGCTCGGCGAGTCAACAAGGGTCGGCCGCAGCAGCCCCACGCCGGTCCCGCAGCGCGAGCGACGGCTCGGCATCGCAACAGACACCGGCACCGGCACAGTCCCCTGCGGTGGAACCGGCGTCGACACCTGCGGCGGAACCTGAGCCGACACCTGCGGCGGAACCGTCACAGGGCCCGGCATCGACACGAGAGGGCAGCACCGCCCAGCCCCCGACTGCCTCCCGCAGCGCGGACGCCCCGTGGCACAGCGCCCGCCCAGCCTTCGACCAGCCCGAGGCCAAGCACGAGCCCAAGCCCAAGCCCGAACCGGAGCCGAGCCCTGCCAAGGAGCCGGCCGACGGACCGTCACCCGAAGCCGACTCGCCCGCAAGCGAGCCGGACGCGGAAGCAACTGCACCTGCCCCGGAAGCAACTGCACCTGCCCCGGAAGCAACTGCACCTGAGCCGGAAGCAACTGCACCTGCCCCGGACGCAGTTGAACGGACCGATCTGCCTCCCACCCCGGAAGGCCCGGCCCCCGAAGACCCCACCCCCGACACCCCCGCAGGAGGCCCGCAGTGAACGACGTGCTCGACGTCGCCCTGCGACTCCTGATCGTCTTCGTCGTCTTCCTCACCTTCCCCCTGATCGTCGGCCAGACCGAGCACAAGGTGATGGCCCACATGCAGGGCCGCCTCGGCCCGATGTACGCCGGTGGCTTCCACGGCTGGGCCCAACTCGTCGCGGACGGCGTGAAGTTCGCCCAGAAGGAAGACATCGTCCCGACGGGCGCGGACCGCCGTATTTTCCAACTCGCCCCCGCCGTAGCCCTCCTCCCGTACCTGCTCGTCCTGCTCGCCATCCCCATCGGCCCGAGCGAGGGCGCCGTCGGCCAGGTACTGGACGCGGGCATCTTCTTCGTCCTAGCGGTGATGGGCGTGAGCGTCCTCGGCTCGCTCATGGCCGGCTGGGCCTCCGCCAACAAGTTCTCCCTCCTCGGCGGCCTCCGCACCGCCGCACAACTCCTCGCCTACGAACTCCCCATGCTGCTCACCGCCGCCTCCGTGGCGATGGCAGCCGGCACGGTCTCCCTCCCCGGCATCCTCGGCGCCTTCCACTGGTGGTGGCTGCCCTGGCAGATCGTCGGCGCGATCGTCTTCTTCGTAGCGGGCCTGGCCGAACTCCAGCGCCCTCCCTTCGACATGCCGGTCGCGGACTCCGAGATCATCTTCGGCGCGTACACCGAGTACACCGGTCTCCGCTTCGCCCTCTTCCTCCTCGCCGAGTACGCCGGAATCGTCGTCCTGTGCGGCCTGACCACCGTCCTCTTCCTGGGCGGCTGGCACGGCCCGTGGGGCGCGGACGGCCTCGGCTGGGTGTGGACCCTGCTGAAGACCGGGATCCTCGCCTTCGTCGTCATCTGGCTCCGCGTCACCTATCCCCGGCTGCGCGAGGACCAGCTCCAGAAGCTCTCCTGGACTCTCCTCGTCCCCCTCTCCCTCGCTCAGATCGCCCTCACCGGCATCGTGAAGGTGGTGTTCCTGTAGTGGCCCCGATCCCGGGCTCCGGTCTGGCCAAGGGCCTGGCCGTCACCCTCCGCACGATGACGAAGAAGACCGTCACCGAGCAGTACCCGGACACCCAGCCCGACCTCCCGCCCCGCACCCGCGGGGTCATCGGCCTGTTCGAGGAGAACTGCACGGTCTGCATGCTCTGCGCCCGTGAGTGCCCCGACTGGTGCATCTACATCGACTCCCACAAGGAGACGGTCCCGGCGGCGGCCCCCGGCGGCCGCGAGCGCAGCCGCAACGTCCTCGACCGCTTCGCCATCGACTTCTCCCTGTGCATGTACTGCGGTATCTGCATCGAGGTCTGTCCTTTCGACGCGCTGTTCTGGTCCCCGGAGTTCGAGTACGCCGAGACCGACATCCACGAACTCACCCACGAACGCGACAAGCTCCGCGAGTGGATGTGGACCGTCCCGGCCCCACCCGCCCTCGACCCCGGCGCCGAGGAACCCAAGGAAATCGCCGCCGCCCACAAAACAGCCGAGAAGCTGGCAGCCACTCAGGCAGCCCGGGCCGCGGAAGCCGAAGCGACCACGCAGACCCCGGCAACTGCCCAGCAGACCCCGGCAACTGCTCCGCAGGCCCCGGCAACGGCCACGCAGACCGCGGCAACGGTCACGCAGGCCCCGGCAACTGCAGCGCCCGTAGAGGTCGCGCAGCCCAAGCGGACAGAGGCCACGCAGGCCGCCGAGGTCACGGAGTCCGCGCAGTCCAAGCCCACAGGCGCCAGGCAGGCTGCGGAAGCCGCAGGGCCCGCAGAAGCCGCCACGCCGGCCGCAGGGGTTCCCGAGACCGCGCAGCCCAAGCCCGCAGAAGTCACTGAAGCCGCAAAGATTGAGCCTGTCGACGCCACTGAAGCCGCGAAGACTGAGCCTGCCGAGGCCACTGAAGCTACGAAGGCCGAGCCTGCCGAGGCCACTGAAGCTACGAAGGCCGAGCCCGCAGAGGCCACGCCCGCCGACCCCGCCGACGTCACCGAGTCCGCGCAGACCAGGTCCGCCGAGGTTGCGAATGCCGAGCCCGCCGAGGTTGCGAATGCCGAGCCCGCCGAGGTTGCGCAGACCGAGCCCGCCGACCCGCCGGAGGCCGAGCCCGTAGAGGCCACGCAGCCCAAGCCCGTGGACCCCGCCGACCCGTTGAAGCCCGCGTCCTCAGACGTCACGCCCGCCGACCCCGCCGACCCGCCGGAGGGACAGTCGTGACCCTCGCCGAAACCCTCACCGCCACGGCAACCCTCGCCGCCCCTCAAACCCACGGCTTTCTCTCACCGACCGGCGTCGAGATCGCCTTCCTCCTCGTCGGTCTGGTCACCTTCGGCGCCGCCCTCGTCACCGTCACCACCAAGCAGCTGGTGCACGCCGCCCTATGGCTCGTGGTGACCCTCGGGGGGCTCGCCGTCGAATACCTCCTCCTCACCGCCGAGTTCATCGCCTGGGTGCAGGTCCTCATCTATGTCGGTTCCGTCGTCGTCCTCCTTCTCTTCGGTCTGATGCTCACCAAGGCCCCCATCGGCCGCTCCCCGGACGCCGACTCCGACAACCGCTGGGCCGCCCTCGCCGTGGCCGTCGCCGCCGCGGCGGCCCTGGTGTGGGTCGTCGTCGACGCCTTCCGCGCGACCTGGATGGACCTGGACGGTCCGGCCGCCGGCTCGACCGCGGTGACCGGAGCGAGCCTGTTCCAGAACTGGGTCCTCCCCTTCGAGGCCCTCTCCGTCCTTCTCCTCGCGGCCCTGGTCGGCGCGATCGTCCTGTCCCGCAAGACGAAGTCGGAGCTGAGCTCTCCCCCTGTGAACTCCCGAGCCGCGACCGGTAGTTCCCCATCCGTCCCGGATTCCCGTAATCACACGTTCAGGCGAAATCGCCGGTCGCAAGGCAACGATCCGACCGAGCGGAACACCCCGACCACCCAAACGACGCAGAACACCACCCCCACCGAGCAGAAGGGAACCCGCTGATGCACCTCGTCTATCCCGCCGTGCTCGCCGCCCTCCTCTTCTGCACCGGCATCTACGGCGTCCTCGCCCGGCGCAACGCGATCCTCGTCCTGATGTCGGTCGAGCTGATGCTCAACGCCGTCAACCTGAACCTGGTCGCCTTCGACGTCTGGCTCAGCAGGACCGCCGAGGAGAACCTGCACTCCGGCCAGGCCCTGACCCTGTTCACCATCGCCATCGCCGCCGCCGAGATCGGCATCGGCCTGGCGATCGTCCTCGCCGTCTACCGAGGCCGCGGCACCTCGGACATCGACAGACTCCGCGACACCGCCGAGGGCCACGAATCCGACGGCCCCGACGGATCTGGCGGCTCCGACAACACTGGCGGCCCCGACAGCACCGGCGGGTCCAGCCCCGGCGGCTCAGACAGCGACGGCACCGAGCCCCCCGCGGCCGAGAAGGCTGAGGCCACCGCGTGACCACGACCACCCTCGCCGTCCTCGTCCCCCTCCTTCCGTTCCTGGGCGCCGCGGCCGGCCTGTTCCTGGGCCGTATCGCCCCCGGTTTCGTCCGCCCGCTCGCCGTCCTGCCGTCGCTCGCCGCACTCGCGCTGGCCGCGGTCGTCGCCGTACGGCAGGGCGGCGACGCGGCCATCGACTCCGCCACCGAACTCACGCCCACCGGCTCGGTACCCGTCGAACTCGCCCTGCACATCGACGGCTTCGCCGCCCTCGTCGCCGTCCTGGTCGCCTTCGTCGCCACCTGCGTGCAGATCTACTCGACGGGCTACCTGCGCGACGACCCGCGCTACCCCTCGTACGCCGCGCTCGTCTCCCTCTTCACCTCCGCGATGCTCCTCGTCGTCTACTCCGGCGACCTGATCGTGCTGCTGGTCGGCTGGGAAGTCATGGGCATCTGCTCCTACTTCCTCGTCGGCCACTACTGGGAGACCTCGGAGGCCCGCGCCGCCTCCATCAAGGCCTTCCTCGTCACCAAACTCGGCGATGTCCCCTTCCTGATCGGCCTGTTCGCGCTCGCCACCGACGCCGGGTCCTTCCGCATCACCGAGGTCCTGAGCACCGTCGCGAGCGGCGGGCTGCACCACCCGACGCTGATCGCCCTGCTGCTCCTGGCCGGCGTGGCGGGCAAGTCGGCGCAGTTCCCGCTGCACACCTGGCTCCCCGACGCGATGGCGGGCCCGACCCCCGTCTCCGCGCTGATCCACGCCGCGACGATGGTCGCCGCCGGTGTCTACTTCGTCGCCCGTCTCCTCCCGGTCTTCGAGGCCTCCTCGGCCGCGATGGTCGTCCTCGCCGTCATGGCCGCCGTGACGATGGCCGGCTCGGGCCTCGCCGCGCTCGCCCAGGACGACATCAAGCGCGTCCTCGCGTACTCGACGATCGGTCAACTCGGCTACATGACCGGCGCCCTGGCTGTCGGCGACCGCGGTGCCGCCGTCTTCCACCTCCTGTCACACGGCGCCTTCAAGGCGCTGCTCTTCCTCGCGGCCGGCGTGATCATCCATGCCTCCGGCACCAACTCGCTGGCCGCCATGTCCCGCATGGGCAACCTGCGCGCCCGTGTCCCCGACGCCTTCTGGACGATGACCGTGGCGCTCCTCGCGCTCGCCGCGATCCCGCCCTTCAGCGGCTTCTTCTCCAAGGAGTCCGTCCTCGGCGCCGCCGAACACGCGGCCACCGGAGACACCGCGCACATCCCCGGCGCCGCGGGCTGGATCGTCCTCGGCGCCGGCCTGCTCGCCGCCCTCCTCACCGCCGCGTACGCGACGCGCCTGTGGCTGCTCGCCTTCCACGGACGGGGAGTTGAGGCCCCCGACCACGGCAGGCAGCCGGTGGCGATGAACGCCGTGCTGTGGGTCCTCGCCGTCCCGTCCCTCGCCCTCGGTGGACTCGCCTACCGCGTGCTCCCCGACTGGTTCGACGGCCACGACCTGACCCCGACGCTCACCACGTCCGTCCTCGGCACGGGCGTCGCCCTCGTCGGCGGCATCGTCACCTACGGCGCCTGGCGGCACACCACCGCGTTCGCGGCCCGCGCACCGCTGGGTGCGGTCGCGGCCCACCCGGAGGGCGACGCCGGACTCGTCGAGGCCGAGGCCATCGCGAGCCATACGCCCGCCTACGGAGACGTGGCCTCGGCACCCGACCCGGCAGATCCGGGCCGCCTCCTGCTCGGCCCGCTGCACCGCCACGCGGCCTCCGGCTTCCACCTGGACGCCGTCTACGGGGCGCTGTTCGTCCGCCCGGTGCTGGCCGCGGCGAGTCTCGTACGGTTCCTCGACCGCGAGGTCGTCGACACCTACGTACGCGGCGCGGGCACCCTGCCCCGCCTGCTCGGAGCCGCCGTACGGCGCGCTCAGACCGGCAATCTGCAGACCTATGTGAGCGCGCTGCTCGCCGGCACCGTCGTCCTGACGGTCGCCGTCCTCCTCGTCGCCACGGGAGCGTGAGCAGGCGTGATCGATATCAACGAGTCCGTGATGCAGGTCCTTCTGGCGTTCATCGTCGTCGGCCCGCTCCTCGGCGCCGTCACCGCTCTGCTGCCCGCCCCACCGGGACTGAAGGGGAAGTCGCCCGAGCAGGCCGTACTACGGCACGGCGTCACCGTGACCGGCGTGATCCTCATCGCCGCGATCGTCCTCGCGCTCGGCTTCGACCACGACCATCCGTCGAAGATGCAGGCCACGACCGACATCAGCTGGATCCCCGCACTCGACGTGCGCATCCACCTCGGCATCGACGGCATCTCCCTCCCCCTCCTGGTCCTGACCGCGCTGCTGACCTTCCTCTGCGCGCTCTACTCCTATTTCAAGATGCCTACGGGCCCGTCCCCGAAGGCGTTCGTCGCCCTGATCCTCGTCCTGGAGTCCGGCACCCTCGCCACGTTCGCCGTCCTCGACCTGATCCTCTTCTTCCTCGCCTTCGAGACCGTCCTGATCCCGATGTACTTCCTCATCGCCCGCTGGGGCGGTGCCCAACGGACCCAGGCCGCCTGGAAGTTCATCCTCTTCACGCTGCTCGGCTCCGTCGTCATGCTGCTCGGCCTGCTCCTGATCGGAATCAAGGCGGGCACATTCGACATGGTGGCACTCGCCACTGACAACGGCCGGTCGCTGACCACATCTGTGCAGGTCATCGCCGTTCTGGCGATCGGGATCGGGCTCGCGGTGAAGACGCCGATGTGGCCGCTGCACAGCTGGCTGCCCGACGCCCACACCGCCGCCCCGACCGTCGGCTCGGTCCTGCTGGCCGGCGTGATGCTGAAGATGGGCACGTACGGGTTCGTCCGCATCCTGCTGCCGATCGCCCCCGACGGCATGCACACCTTCGCGCCGTACCTCGCCGCGTTCGCCGTCGTCGGGATCATCTACGGCTCCCTGGCCTGCCTCGCCCTCGCCAGACAGGGCGCGAAGGGCGACCTCAAGCGCCTCATCGCGTACTCCTCCGTCGGCCACATGGGCTTCGTCCTGCTCGGCATCTCGACGATGACCCCGACCGGCGTGAACGGCGCACTGTTCGCCAACATCGCCCACGGCCTCATCACCGGCCTGCTCTTCTTCCTCGTCGGCGCCCTCAAGGACCGCACGGGCACCACTGACCTGGACACCCTGGCGGAGGAGTCGGGCGCCGCTCTCTACGGCAAGGCACCACGCCTCGGCGGCCTGCTCGCCTTCGCCGCCGTCGCCTCGCTCGGACTCCCCGGACTCGCCGGATTCTGGGGCGAGATGCTGGCGCTGTTCGGCGCGTTCAAGCCCGCCGCCGACCTCAGCCGCCCCGCGTTCCTCACTTTCATGGCGATCGCGGCCTTCGGCACCCTGCTGACGGCCGCGTACATGCTCGCCGTGGTCCGCCGCGTCTGCATGGGCGCCGTGGCGCAGGAAGCGCCGAAGCTCGCAGACGTCCAGACGTACGAGTTCGCGGCCTGGACCCCGCTCGTCGCCCTCACCGTCGCCGCCGGCCTGTGGCCGAAGGCACTCCTCGGCCTGACCGACCCGGCCGTGCAGCAGCTCCTCTCAGGAGGCACCCGATGAGCGCTCTGGCCCAGCCTCTCGCGGAGTCGATGGTCCAGTCCGTCGACTGGCTCGCGATCGCACCGCCGACCGTCACGGCGGTCGTAGGCCTGGTGGTCCTCGTCGCCGACCTGTTCCTCCAGGAGGCCAGGAAAGCGCTCCTGGGCTGGGTGTCGGTCGCGGGCCTCGCCGCCTCCGCGCTCATGCTGCTGCCCCTCCTGGACGGCGACCGCGCCACCTTCTGCCTCACCGGCGACGCGACAGCCTGCAGCTATACGGCGGACCGCTTCACCCTGGTCATCCAGTTCCTGGTCCTCGGCGGCGCCCTCTTGGCTGCCCTTCTGTCGATCACCACCCTGAAGGACGCCGACAAGGGACTCCCCGAAGGGGAGTACTGGTTCCTGCTGCTGTCCTCCGCCGCGGGCGCCGCCCTCCTGCCCGCCTCCCGCGACCTCGCGACCTTGATCGTCGCCCTGGAGGTCGCCTCCCTGCCCGCCTTCGCCCTCGTCGGCATCCGGCACGGCGACAAGAAGTCCGCAGAAGCAGCCCTCAAGTTCTTCCTGTCCTCGGTCACCGCGACCGCGGTCAGCCTGATGGGCGTCAGCTTCGTCTACGCCACCACGGGCACCCTGTACCTCACCCGGATCGCCGACCGCATCCAGCATGTCGACGGCCAGTTCCACACCCTCGCCCAGACCGGCGTCGCCCTCACCCTCGTCGGCTTCGCCTTCAAGACGGCCGCCGTCCCGTTCCACTTCTGGGTACCCGACACCTACGTAGGAGCGCCCCTCCCGATCGCCGCCTACTTGTCGGTCGTCGGCAAGGCGGTCGGCTTCTCCGGCCTGATCCTCGTCACCGTCGTCGCCTTCCCGTCGTACGCCGACGTGTGGGGCCCGGCACTGGCCGCCCTGGCCGCCCTCACCATGACGGTCGGCAACCTGGGCGCCCTGCGCCAACAGACCACGCGCGCGTACAGCGCGGTACGACTGCTCGCCTGGTCCTCCGTCGGCCAGGCCGGCTATCTCCTCGTACCGATCGCCGCCGCCGCGTACTCCAAGGACGCCCAGAAGTCGATCGGGTCCACCGTCGCCTACGCCCTCATGTATGCCGCCGTGAACCTCGGCGCCTTCGCAGTGGCCGCCCTGGTGGGCCGTAGCCGAGCTCTCAACCGCATCAGCGACTACCGGGGCCTGTACGCGTCGAACCCGCTCGCCGCCCTGCTCCTGGCCTTCTTCCTGCTGTGCCTCGCCGGGCTGCCGCCGGGTGTCATCGGGCTCTTCGCCAAGGTGACCGTCTTCTCGGCGGCCGTCGACGCGGGCCTGGGCTGGCTGGCCGTCGTCATGGCCGTCAACGTGGTGATCGCGCTCTTCTACTACCTCCAGTGGACGGCCCTGCTGTTCCGCGCCCCCGAGGACGAACACGCCGAGCACCGCGTCCCCGCGCCCCTCACCGCCGCGCTCGCCCTCACCGGCGCCCTCGGAATCGCCCTCTCCGGAGCACCCCAACTGGTCCTGCGCTTCGCCGACACCGGACTCTTCTGAGCCACCGGCACATACCACCGTCCTCACCCGGACGGCCGACCCCCGGCGTCGTACGCACAAGGGAACTAGAGCCCCCCGCCTGGCGTTGACCAGTACGGGAGGGTCCACTGGACGTGACACCACGGCACCAGTGGCATCAGAGATCAGCAAGCAAAGGGTTCCCCTGCTGCACGATTTGGAGGGCGTACCGTGCACCGCCGGCACAACGGGCTCAGGACCGCAGTTCTCCTCGGGGGACTGTCCGCACTCATCATCGTCATCGGCAGCTTCTTCGGCCGCATGGGGCTCGTCGTAGCGGTCGTGATCGCGCTGGGCACGAACGCGTACGCGTACTGGAACAGCGACAAACTGGCGCTACGCGCGATGCGCGCCCGCCCGGTGAGCGAGTTCGAGGCCCCGGCCCTGTACCGGATGGTCCGCGACCTCTCCACCCAGGCCCGCCAGCCCATGCCGAGCCTGTACATCTCGCCCACGGAGGCCCCCAACGCCTTCGCGACGGGCCGCAACCCGCGCAACGCCGCCGTGTGCTGCACGGAAGGCATCCTGCGCATCCTGGACGAGCGCGAGCTGCGCGGAGTCATCGGCCACGAACTGAGCCATGTCTACAACCGGGACATCCTGATCTCGTCGGTCGCCGGCGCGCTCGCCTCGGTGATCATGTTCCTGGTCAACTTCGCCTGGCTGATCCCGATCGGCCGCTCGAACGACGACGACGGCCCCGGCATCCTGGGCATGTTGATGATCATGATCCTGGGCCCCCTCGCGGCGACCCTCATCCAGTTGGCGATCAGTCGCTCCAGGGAGTACGAGGCCGACGCGTCCGGCGCCCAGCTCACCGGAGACCCCCTCGCCCTCGCGAGCGCGCTGCGCAAGCTCGACGCCGGCACCAAGCAGCTACCGCTGCCCCCGGAGCCCCGCATCGAGACCGCGAGCCACATGATGATCGCGAACCCCTTCCGCCCGGGCCAGGGACTCTCCAAGATGTTCTCGACACACCCGCCGATGGCGGAGCGCATCGCCCGGCTCGAGAAGATGGCAGGTCGCCCTCAGTGAAAACCATCCTGAACGTCATTTGGCTCGTCCTGAGCGGCTTCTGGCTGTTCCTCGGATACCTGCTCGCCGGCGCGCTGCTGTGCATCACGATCATCGGTATCCCGTTCGGCATCGCCGCCTTCCGTATCGGCGTCTACGCCCTGTGGCCCTTCGGGTACACGACGGTCGAGCGCCGGGACGCGGGCGCCCCCTCCTGCGTCGGCAACGTCCTGTGGCTGATCCTCGCGGGCTGGTGGCTGGCCCTCGCACACATCGTCACCGGCATCGCCATGTGCATCACGATCATCGGCATCCCGTTCGGCATCGCCAACTTCAAGCTGATCCCGGTCTCGCTGTTCCCCCTGGGCCGCGAAATCGTGCCCACGGACCAGCCGTTCGCCACCCGCTGACGGCGGGCAGGGGTGGGGGCGCCGAAGTACGTCCTGCTGTCGTACGACGAAGAGGCCGAGTTCACCGGCGAGTACGGCTACGAGCAGACCTGGGCCCTGTGCGAGGACGCCGCCGACCTCTTCGCCGACCCACCCCCACCCGCGCGTGGGACGTACGAACTCCTCGGCTGCGCACCAGAGGGCGACCTGCGAACAGCCCTCGCACGCGCGCGTGCCGACGGTTCGGCGCCGCTCGGCCTGCTCACCCTGGAGCCCCTCGACAAGGCCGGCGGGGGAGACGGCGAGTGGTGGCTGGAGGACGTACGCGTCGTAGGCGACCGCCCCTGCGCGCGCGACCTGTCGTTGAGGGACGTCACCGTCGAGGGGCGGCAGTCCGACGACAACCCCTACGACTATCCGCAGTGCCCGCCCTTGTCCCCGGGCTACCGGATATCGGGCGCCGACGGTGAACCATGGGGCGCCTGCCGGGACTTGGCCCACGTCCAGGAGGACCGGCCCGAACCACTGGAGCCTCCCCTGCGCCTGTTGGGCTGCTCCCCGCGCGGCGCGTTGCGGGCGGCGCTGGACGGCGGGGAAGAGGACCTCGGCCACGCCAAGGTGGTGCGCATCGACTCGTCCGGCCGGCCCGTGCAGCCCGCCGCCGAGGGCGAGCTACGGGCCTGGATCCCGTCCGCGCGGGGCCCGGGTCTGGTGGACCTCACCCTCGACCCTTGGTCGGAGCGGCCACCGCTCGCGGCACGGCAGGTGTGGGACCTGTGGGGTGAGGGCCGCCCCGCCGAGCCCGGCCGCTGGGCCGGTTGCGACGCCGACGGCCGCCGCTTCTGGCTCGACACGGCCCTGGCGAACCACGCCTACGGCACCTCGGATCGACCGCGCGGCATCACCTACCACCTCGACGGCAGCCACATCACCGACGCACCCGGCTTCTTCTGCGCCCTGGGCGAGGCGGTGAACGGCCCCGCCGGATACTTCGGTTGGGGCCTGGACGCCCTCAACGACTGCCTGCGCGGTCGCTGGGGAGCCACCACGCCACTCACCCTCGTCTGGCACGACGCCGCCGTCGCCCGCACCTGCCTCGGCGTCACCCCGCACACCGGCCGGCGCCCACCGACGTTCGAGGAACTCCTCGCGCTCCTCGCCGAAAGGCACGTCGACGTCCGCCTGGCCTGACGCTCCGCCACACGCTCCGCACGCCCCCCAACAGGCTTACTGCCAGCAGTTTTTCCACAACCGCCGGGTTGTCCACAGGCCGGCCCGATTGTCAGTGGCGCGCGGCACCATGAAGCCATGACCGAGAACGAGCAGCAACTGCTGACACGGGTGGCCGCCGAGGCCCGCAACACCCGCCCGTCGGGCTGGACTTCACTCCCCGCCCCCGTGGACGAGGCCACGGTGACCCGCGCCGAGGCCGCCGTGGGTCTCCGCCTGCCCCCGCTGCTCGCGGCGCTCTACTCGCGCATAGGAGACGGTGGATTCGGCCCGGAGTACGGCCTGTTGCCCCTGCTCGACAATGCACCGGCCGGTGGGCCCGCCGCCGTCACGCAGTACTTCGCCAACCGCGCGAGCGGACACCAGGACCCCGACTGGCCCTGGCCATCCTGAGCGGCTCCCGCACCCTGTGCCTCTCCCACACCGATCACCACCACAGAGCCCCGCTCTCAATGCCTGCAACCACCACACGCATCCGTGACGTCTTGTTCACCGACACGGCAGAACATGCAGGCACAGGCCGTGCGCAAGGACTTACGAACACAGCCTGTTCGGGCGGAATTCACAGCTCCGGATCAGTGCAAGCACAGCGCGAAAGGGCAGGTTCACGGCATGGGCATCATCAGCTGGATCATCCTGGGACTGTTGGCCGGAGCCATCGCCAAATTCCTGCTGCCGGGCCGCGACCCGGGCGGCTTCATCGGTACGACCATCATCGGCGTCGCGGGCGCGTTCATCGGCGGCTGGATCTCAGCCCGTTGGCTGGACCACCCGGTCGCCAAGAACTTCTACGACGGCGCCACTTGGGCCTCGGCGATAGGCGGAGCACTCGTCCTCCTGATCGCCTACCGCATCCTGTTCGGCAACTCGCGCAACTAGCGCGTCCCCATGCCGCAGCCAGCAGGCGAGAAGGGTGGGCACCGACGGGTGCCCACCCTTCCTCGTACGCGGTACTCGCGCGCGGCGGCGCGCGAAGCGTGGTTCTACCGATGGTTCACGAACGGCTTCTACCGGTAGTTCACGAACTGCAGGGCGAAGTCGAAGTCCTTGCCCTTGAGCAGGGCCTGCACGGCTTGCAGGTCGTCGCGGCTCTTCGAGCTGACCCGCAGTTCCTCGCCCTGCACCTGGGCCTTGACGCCCTTGGGACCCTCATCACGAATGATCTTCGCCACCTTCTTCGCGTTGTCCTGGGAGATGCCCTCCTCGATCGACGCGAAGATCTTGTACTCCTTGCCGGAGAGCTGAGGCTCACCGGCGTCCAGCGCCTTCAGCGAGATGCCGCGCTTGATCAGCTTGGACTGGAAGACGTCGAGGATCGCCTTGACCCGCTCCTCGGAGTTCGCCTCCATGAGGATCTTCTCGGCCGACCATGCGATCGAGGCACCCACGCCCTTGAAGTCGTAGCGCTGCGAGATCTCCTTGGCGGCCTGGTTGAGGGCGTTGTCGACCTCCTGCCGCTCGACCTTCGAGACGATGTCGAAACTGGAGTCGGCCATGTCCTGTGGCTCCTTGTATCAGGGTGCGTATCGATGCGTGTCACTGCGTATCGGCGTGCGTGGGGGCAGCCGCCGAGCCCGGTGTAGGCCCCGGGCCGCATCCGCATAAGCGTAGCCACCCCCTCCCCTCCGAGCGCCGGTCAATCGGGTGGCGAAGCACCCCTGGGCATCGGGTATCGTTTATGTCGTTGCCACGGAGCACCGCCGAAAAGCGGTTCGAGGGGCAGCATCCCCGGCGGTGTGCCCGAGTGGCCAAAGGGAGCAGACTGTAAATCTGCCGGCTTAGCCTACCCAGGTTCGAACCCTGGCGCCGCCACATGATCGAAGGGTCTGTGATCAGCAGCAATGCTGATCACAGACCCTTTCGTCGTTCCTGGAGCGTTCTCCGCGGCACCCCCTTGCTCCGCCGCCAGTCTTGACGTGCCCGTGCCACGGTCCTACTGTCGCGACACCGCGTTCATGTTGAAACACAAAGTTCATCTATGTGAACACATGGGCGTGCGCCAACCGAGTCCACAGAGCAGACAGGAAGGCACCCCCCATGCGCATGCGTACGCTGCTCACCTCCCTGGCCACCGTCGTCGCCGTCACCGGCGGCCTCGCCCTCACGGCCCCCGCCGCATCGGGCAGTACCGCCGTCGGCAACACCACCCACGCCGTCGCCGCACCCCTGGCGGACCCGACCGTCGCGCCCGGCGGGAACTTCGACCTGGGGGTGTGGCAGCTCCAGGAGCCGATCGGTTCCCCCGGCTCGCCCACGACGATCTCGTCGTCGCGGCTCCAGGGGGCCAACGGGTTCCAGGACTCGTACTTCTACACGGACACCCGCGACGGAGCGATGACCTTCTGGGCGCCGGAGAAGGGCGTCACCACCCCCAACTCGAACTACGCCCGCTCCGAACTGCGCGAGATGAACCGCAGCGGCAGCGCCGCCGACTGGTCGCTCAGCGGCACCCACACGATGAAGGCGACGCTACGGGTCGTATCCGTCACCTCGAACGTCTGCGTCGGCCAGATCCACCTCGGCACCGGCGGCACGTCCACCAAGCCGCTGCTGGAGCTGTACTACCGGTCGAGCGGCGACATCGTCCTCGGCACGGAGAACTCGCCCTCCGGCGGCCAGACCCTGCACACCGTCGGCAACGTGTCGGTCGGCAAGACGTGGAGCTACACGATCGGCGTCTCGGGCGGGAACACCATCAACCTGACGGTCAACGGGAGCACCACGCACTACGCCATCCCGTCGTCCTTCAACGCCTACAAGCAGTACTTCAAGGCCGGTTCCTACAACCAGTCGTCCTCCGACAGCACCACCAAGGGCGCCCGCGTCGCCTTCTACGGCCTCACCGTCGCCCACAGCTGAACGCGCCCGAGCGAGCCTCGACAGCCGACCCGGCCTGCGGCGGGGCAGACTGATCCCATGTCGTCTCGCCGCAGAAGCTGCCCCGAGTGCCGTCGTGAAATCGCCGTCGTGGCCGGCCGCTTCGCGCGGCACGACCCGCCCGGCGCGCGGGAGAGCGGGGACCTCGTCTCGTGCCCCGGGTCCCGCCGCCAGGCGGAACTCGGGGCGGCCCAGCCCGCGTTGGACGGGTACGTGGTCCCGGAGTTCCCCGGCCAGATGCCGCTCTTCTAGACGGCGAGGCACCAGCCGGCAGGGAACCCCGTTCCCCAGGCCCTCAGTTCCCCGCCACCGACTTCACCGCCACCGACACCGGCGCGGATCCACCGATCAGCTCCAGCGTCAGGCCGGCCGTCGCCGGGGTCTCCACCAACTCCGCGAGTACGGCGGCCACATCGTCGCGCGGGATCGACCCGAGACCGGTGTGGGCCTCCAGCCGGACCAGCCCGGTACCGGCGTCGTTCGTGAGCGAACCCGGGCGCAGAATCGTCCAGTCCAGGGCGTCCAGGCCGCGTACATACGCGTCGGCCTCACCCTTGGCCCGCAGATACACGTCGAAGACACCGTCCCCGGAGTGCGTCGGATCCGCACCCATCGAGGACACGACGACATGGCGCCGTACGCCCGCCAGGACCGCCGCGTCGGCGAACAGCACCGCCGAACCCC
Organism: Streptomyces prunicolor; assembly: GCF_045162825.1. Classification (NCBI taxonomy): domain Bacteria; kingdom Bacillati; phylum Actinomycetota; class Actinomycetes; order Kitasatosporales; family Streptomycetaceae; genus Streptomyces; species Streptomyces prunicolor. Next base: position 6,455,373 of record NZ_CP108676.1, read on the forward strand.
GGTCCACCGTGTCCTTGCGGGCCGTGCCGCTGTTCGGGCCCGCGCCCGCCGCGAAGACCGCCGCGTCCGCGCCCCGCAACTGCGCCGCGACCTCCTCGACCGAGGCCGACTCCAGGTCGAGCAACACCGGTTCGGCGCCGGCCGCCCGTAGATCGTCGCTCTGTTCGGCGTTGCGGATGATGCCCGCGACCTCTTCACCGCGCGCGGCGAGCAGGCGCTCCAGCCGCAGCGCGATCTGACCATGACCCCCAGCGATGACAATGCGCATGCCTTCGACCGTACGCCCGGACGGCCGCACGCGCCGCATGACTTCAGCCGCGTCCCAGCGGCGCACACCCGCGAGGGACGCGCCGGGCGCGCGGGCCCGAGCCGCAGCGCCTCAGGCGTACGCCCCGGCGCAACAGCAGCCGCTCACGACAACTCGCCCCGCCCCTGCCGGGGCAGCCCCAACTCCGAGCCCGCCGCCGTGTTGCAGTACTCCCGCACCGCGCTGGTCCGTGCCACCACGCGCCCCCGGTGCACCACGATCCGGCTGTACGCCAGCGAGAGCGCGCCCGCGAGCCGGTCGCCGCGCACCGCGAGCAGTTCGGCCGGAAATCCCGCCTCGACCCGTACCTCGGGCAGGCCGAGCGCCGCGCGTGCCGACGAACTCACCGTGTCGTAGGCGTCCTCGGGCCGCATCCCGTGCCGCGAGGCCAGCAGGTAGGCCGCCTCCAAGGGGTCCCCGCGGCCCACCGGGTTGGACACGTCGCGCAGGGCGCCGCTGCCCGAGGCCACGTGGACGCCGGCCGAGCGCAGCAGTCGTACGGGAGCCGTGCCCCGGCGGTCGACGCCGCCGCAGCCGCCCTGCGGCAGGCAGACCACCGTCACGCCGGCCGCGGCCAGTTGGTCCGCGATGCGCGTGACCGTGTCCGCCGGCAGCCGGCCCAGGCCGCCGCACGGGCCGAGCGTCACTCCGGGGCGCATACCGCCCGCGACGGCCGCCAGCCGGGCCAGGCGGGTCGGATCGGCGGCGTCCGTGTGCAGGTCGACCGGGCAGCCGTGCTCGGCCGCGACCTCCAGGACGGCCTCCACGTACCCGGTGGGATCGGGGTCCAGATCTGGACAACCACCCACTACGGAGGCACCCATTTTCAACGCGTCCCGCAGCATCGCGAGCCCGTCCGCACCCGCCACCCCGGTCAGCAGCCGGGGCATCGCCACCGCAGTCAACTCCGCCAGCCCGCGCAGCGCCCGCCGCGCCCGCAGTACGGCGGCCAGCGCGCTCAGCCCTTGAACGTCCCCCACGCGCACGTGTGCCCGCTGCGCCGTGGCCCCGTGCCCGAGTTGCAGCAGCGCGGCCTCCGTGGCGCGGCGCTGGACGTCCTGGGGGTCGTAGGAGACCGGTCCGCCGTTCTCGGCCGACAGGGCGGTGTCACTGTGCGTGTGCGGCTCGGCAGGGGCCGGGAGGAGGAGGTAGCCGCTGAGGTCCACGCGTGCGCCGCACGCGCGCGTGGCGTCCGTCGCCAGGCTGCCGGCCGTGCCGACCGCCTCGATGCGCCCGCCGCCCAGCCGTACGTCCACGGTCCGGCCGTCGGCCAGCCGGGCCCCGCACAGCAGAAGCGCGGCCGGGTCGGCCGGTCCCGACGAGCCTGAGGAACCCGACGGACCAGACGACGAATGGGGCGGCTGGGGCTGGCTGTCGGGCATCGCGCTCCAGGGGCTCAGGGCTTCGCGGGCTCGGGGCTTCGGGGCTCAGGACTGGGGACTGCGCAAAGGGGCGCAAGATCACACAGAGTGAGTCGAGCCTAGGGCGGTGATCCGCTCACGGCCGGGAGGAGCGCAATAGTCGTACCGGTGTGGTCCCCCATATGGGAGGGGCCCTTGAGGCCTCTGGGAGGGCCCTGGAAGCGGCTGGAGCGGTGCCGCGAAACGGATTTGGGCGAACGGCTGCGGAGCGTGTAATGTCTTCATCGCTCGCCCCAATAGCTCAGTCGGTAGAGCGTCTCCATGGTAAGGAGAAGGTCTACGGTTCGATTCCGTATTGGGGCTCTGGTGTGTGAGGTTCTCGTCGCAAGGCGGGAACCGATCGCATCACAGCGGTGTAGCTCAGTCGGTAGAGCAAGCGGCTCATAATCGCTGTGTCACCGGTTCAAGTCCGGTCACCGCTACTGACAGTAGCCGATTGCGGGGTCGGTCCTTCGATCGGCTACTCTGTTATGCGTTCATAGTCCCATCCGTTCGTCAAGGAGCACTCCTGTGGCTGCCACCGACGTCCGCCCGAAGATCACGCTGGCCTGCGTGGAGTGCAAGGAGCGGAACTACATCACCAAGAAGAACCGGCGTAACAACCCGGACCGTCTTGAGATGAAGAAGCACTGCCCGCGTTGCAATGCGCACACCGCGCATCGCGAAACGCGATAAGAATCAGGCTCGTACACGAGGCCGTCCCCGAAGTCTGGGGGCGGCCTCGCGTCGTTCCCCACACAGCAGGCCACTCAGCAGCAGGCCATACGGCAGCAGGAACATCAGGAGGTACGGGCCATGGCGCTCGACCAGTCCTTCGTGGGGCGGACCTACCCGCCCACCGACCCCTACGAGGTGGGCCGGGAGAAGATCCGCGAGTTCGCGGAGGCGGTGGGCGACGCCAACCCGGCGTACACGGATCCGGAGGCCGCGAAGGCGCTCGGTCACCCCGATGTGATCGCCCCGCCGACCTTCGTCTTCTCCATCACGTTCAAGGCCGCTGGACAGGTCGTCCAGGACCCGCAGCTGGGCCTCGACTACAGCCGGGTCGTGCACGGCGACCAGAAGTTCGTCTACGTCCGGCCGGTGCGCGCCGGTGACCGCCTGACGGTCACCTCCACGATCGAGGCGGTCAAGTCGATCGCGGGCAACGACATCCTGGACGTCCGCGGCGAGGTCCACGACGAGGCCGGCGAGCACGTCGTGACCGCCTGGACCAAGCTCGTGGCCCGCGCGGCGGAGGAGAACTGACATGACGGCGAAGATCGCGTACGACGACGTCGAGGTCGGCACCGAGCTGCCGGCCCAGACCTTCCCCGTGACCCGCGCCGCCCTCGTCCAGTACGCGGGCGCCTCCGGGGACTTCAACCCGATCCACTGGAACGAGAAGTTCGCCAAGGAGGTCGGGCTCCCGGACGTCATCGCGCACGGCATGTTCACCATGGCCGAGGCGATTCGCGTGGTCACCGACTGGACCGGCGACCCGGGCGCGGTCGCCGAGTACGGCGTCCGCTTCACCAAGCCCGTCGTCGTCCCGAACGACGACCAGGGCGCGACCGTCGAGGTCAGCGCCAAGGTCGCCGCCAAGCTCGACGACAACACCGTGCGCGTGGACCTGGTGGCGATGAGCGCCGGGCAGAAGGTGCTCGGGATGTCACGGGCGGTCGTACGACTGGCGTGAGGCGAGGTAAGGGGCGTCCGCTATTGCGGGCGCCCCTTACGTGTGGGTCGGCCGGGCCGAATCGGTCACCGGCAGTGACGCCGTCCGGGATCGGAGCCGTCCCGCCTGTGCGTCGCGTCACAGCGCGGAACGGCGCGCGACTCCCTGGGAGCCTGCAGCGCGCCACCCCTTGACGTAGTTAGTGATTGAGTACTAACTTTCTCGCATGGTCAGGATGAGCGCAGAAGAGAGGCGCGAGAGCGTCGTCCGCGCGGCGATCGCCGAGTTCGCGCAGCGGGGGTACTACGGCACCTCCACCGAGGCGATCGCCAAGCGGGTCGGTGTCTCGCAGCCGTATCTCTTCCGGCTCTTCCCGGGCAAGAAGGCGATCTTCGCGGCGGCCTCGCTGCGGTGTGTGGCGGACGTGTGCCGGGCGCTGGAGGAGGCGGCCAAGGGGCTGGAGGGCGAGGACGCCCTGCATGCCATGGCCGACGCCTATGTGCGGCTCATCACGGAGAATCCCGAGAAGCTCCAGATGCAGATGCAGACCTACATCACCGTGGCCGCCGCCGAGGCGGAGGGTGACCACGAGTTCGGTGAGGTCGTGCGGAACGGCTGGATGAAGCTCTGGGAGATCGTGCATCTGCCGCTGGGGGCGGATGTCGAGGAGACCACGACCTTCATGGCGTACGGAATGCTGATCAACACCCTTGCGGCCATGGGTTTTCCACCCGAGCACCGGGTCTGGGAAGGGTTGTATCCGGAGGCCCGGGTCACCGGTCGGCTGGAGAAGTCGTAGTCGCGGGCAAGGGGCGGATTCTGCGCCTTTTCATGCCCGGCAAAGTTAGTCATCAATAACTAATCATCGGTACGAGCACCCTTTGGGGGAGCGATGTCACAGCCAACCGCACGTCGCGGGGGAACGGCCTGGGCCCTCGTCATCACCAGCGTCGCCGGATTCATGGCGGCCCTGGACAACCTCGTCGTCACCACCGCCCTGCCGTCCATCCGCAAGGACCTCGGGGGCGCGCTGGGCGACCTGGAATGGACCGTGAGCGCCTACACGCTCACCTTTGCCGTCCTGCTGATGTTCGGCGCGGCACTCGGCGACCGGTTCGGGCGCCGCCGGCTCTTCCTCGTCGGCATCACCGTCTTCACCCTCGCCTCCGCCGCCGCGGCCATGGCACCCGGCATCGAGTCCCTCATCGCGGCCCGCGCGGTCCAGGGCGTCGGCGCGGCGATCATGATGCCGCTGACACTGACCCTGCTGACGGCGGCCGTGCCCGTCGCCAAGCGCGGGATGGCGTACGGCATATGGGGCGCGGTGAACGGACTCGCCGTCGCCTCAGGACCCCTCATCGGCGGCAGCCTCACCGAGCACATCTCCTGGCACTGGATCTTCTGGCTGAACGTCCCGCTCGGCCTGGCCCTGATCCCGCTCGCCCGCCTGCGCCTCTCCGAGTCCCACGGCACCGGCGCCCCGCTCGACTTCCCCGGCACTCTGCTCGCCAGCGGCGGCCTCTTCGGGATCGTCTACGGCCTGGTCCGCGGGCCCGCCGACGGCTGGACCAGCTCGCTCGTCCTCACCGGACTGTTCGCAGGCAGCGCGCTGTTCGCCGGCTTCATCATCTACAGCGTCAACGCCAAGAACCCCATGCTCCCGATGCGGCTGTTCCGCTCCCGCGCCTTCTCCGGGATCAACGCCGCGAGCCTGCTGATGTTCCTCGGGATGTTCGGCTCGATCTTCCTGCTCAGCCAGTACATGCAGGGCGTCCTCGGCTACTCGCCCACCGAGGCGGGCCTGCGGATGCTTCCCTGGACCGGTATGCCGATGCTCGTCGCCCCCATCGCCGGCATCCTCTCCGACCGCATCGGCGGCCGCCCGGTCGTCGCCGCGGGCCTCTTCCTCCAGGCGGCCGGTCTCGGCTGGATGTCCTACGTAGTCACCACAAACGTCTCCTACGGCGCTCAGCTGCCCGGCCTGATCCTCAGCGGCATCGGGATGGCCCTGTTCTTCGCGCCGGCCTCCAACCTGGTCATGTCCAGCGTCCGCCCCCAGGAGCAGGGCATCGCCTCCGGCGCCAACAACGCGCTCCGCGAGGTGGGCGGTGCCCTCGGCATCGCGATCATGGCGTCGATCTTCTCGGCCCAGGGCGGCTACCAGACCGCGCAGACCTTCGTCGACGGCCTGAAGCCCGCGCTGGTCACCGGGGCCGCGGTGGTGGCCCTCGCCGGGGTCGCGACGCTGCTGATCCCGACGAAGCGGCGGGCGGCGGAGCTTGCGGCGGCGTCTGGTTCGGTGGGGGCTTCGGACTCGGCCGGGGCTTCCGAGTCCGACTCGGTACTGGAGAACGCCGGTCGCTGAGCCGGATACCTGGCACGCACGCGTGGGGCCCCGCCTTTGCCGGTGAGGCCCCACGCGCGCGTGCGGCTTCGCCGGTGGGGCTTCATGGGGGGCGGTGTCTGCCGTTGCCGGGGGAGCTTCACGCGTGCGAGGGCTTGTCGTCGTTGGCGGGGCTCTACGCGTGCGTGCGGCTTCGGTGGTGTGGTCGGGCGGATGCGTGTGCTCGGCTTTGTCGCGGGCGTCAAGGCCGTGATGGTCGAGGAGTTGGCTGTGCGGAGGTGAGCGATCCGGACGAATGCCGGGGGCTCGCGCCGGATACGGCGAACGGTGCCGGAGGCGTTGGTCGTCCCGGTGCCGGAGGTGTGACCCGTGCCGGATGGGATGCTGGTGCTGGACACGCCCCGCGCCGAAACCGCGGGCCACACCCCGCCGCCCCCCGGACTTGTCAGTCCCGTCTCGTAGTCTTGAGCGCGTGCAGGAACTCCACGACGCTCCCCTCGCCCCCCTCACCACCTTCCGGCTGGGCGGTCCCGCGACCCGGTTGATCACCACGAGCACCGACGCCGAGGTGATCGACGCCGTGCGCGCGGCCGATGACGCCGGGACGCCGTTGTTGGTCATCGGAGGCGGGTCGAACCTCGTCATCGGGGACAAGGGCTTCGAGGGGACCGCCCTGCGTATCGCCACGCGGGGTTTCGAACTTGACGGCACGCGGCTGGAGTTGGCCGCCGGTGAGGTGTGGAGCGACGCGGTCGCCCGCACCGTGGAGGCCGGGCTCGCCGGGGTCGAGTGCCTCGCCGGGATCCCCGGGTCGGCCGGTGCGACCCCGATCCAGAACGTGGGGGCGTACGGCCAGGAGGTCTCCGCCACCATCAGCGAGGTCGTCGCCTACGACCGCACCACCCGCGGGACGGTCACCCTCACCAACGAGGAGTGCACCTTCTCCTACCGGCACAGCCGCTTCAAGGCCGACCCCGAGCGCTATGTCGTGCTGCGGGTCCGCTTCGAACTGGAAGACGCGGACGGCCTGTCGGCCCCGGTGAAGTACGCCGAGACGGCCCGTGTCCTCGGAGTCGAGCCCGGCGACCGCGTGCCCCTCGCGCGGGCCAGGGAGACCGTGCTCGCACTGCGCGCCGGCAAGGGCATGGTCCTGGACCCCGAGGACCACGACACCTGGTCGGCCGGTTCCTTCTTCACCAACCCGATCCTCACCGACGAGCAGTTCACCGCGTTCCACGCGCGCGTGAAGGAGCGCCTCGGGGACAGCGCGGAGCCGCCCGCGTACCCGTCCGGGGAGGGCCACACCAAGACCTCCGCCGCCTGGCTGATCGACAAGGCGGGCTTCACCAAGGGGTACGGCAGCGGGCCCGCCCGCATCTCCACCAAACACACGCTCGCCCTCACCAACCGCGGCGAGGCGACCACGGCGGACCTGCTCACCCTCGCGCGCGAGGTCGTCGCCGGCGTCCACGACACCTTCGGGATCACGCTTGTCAACGAACCGGTGACGGTCGGCGTCAGCCTCGACAGCCAAGCCCTGTAGGGGCGATCTCCTCCGGCGATCCCTAGTGGTCGAGAGAGCCGATGAAGTCGTCGAGCCGCGAGATGACTTGCCGCAATATGTCGACGGATCCCACGGCGTCGTCCGCCAGCTCCAGGGAGTGATCCGCTGAGGGGACCTCCAGGACGTCGTGTCGTAGGGACTCGGCGGTCCGTGAATCCCACAGCTTGTCGGCGCTTCCGCCGACGAGGAGAGTCGGCGCTTCGGCTCGTCGGAGAGCGCGGGCCACATGGTCGGTGGTCAGGACCGGAGTGAGCCAGGCGGCCGCGATATTCCGATCGGCGGCGATGCCGCTGGCGAGCGAGCCCAAGGACTTGCCGACGATGAGGCGACAGGCCCCCGCCTCCGCGTCGACGGCCTGGGAGACCTGCTGCTCCACCCACGCGACCCGGTCGTCCACGGTGAACCGGGAGAAGCCGTCGGGGATCTGCCACCACAACTCCTGGACCGTCCAGCCGTGTTGGAGGAGCACGCCACGAGCGAAGTGAAGCAGCGGCCTGGCGGGCGAGTAACCGACGCCCGGAACGACGAGTGCGACACGGCCCGAGGCACCGTCGAAGCGGGTGGGGACGGCGAAAGGCGAGGGATCAGGCATGGCCCGCAGGCTACCTACCCGCTGATCACGCGCAGGACCGGCTCTAGTAGGCCACCCCCACCCCCTGCTTCACCGTCCGGGGATCGTCGGTCATCGCCAGCATCGCGTGCGCGACATCGGCCCGCGCGATGAACCGCCCCTTGTCCGGGAAGCCGCCCACGACCTTCCTGTACGTGCCCGTCACCGGCTTGTTCTGCAGGCGTGGCGGGCGGACGCTCGTCCAGTCCGTGGCGCTGGCGGCGAGGGCCGCCTCCATCTCCCGTAGGTCGTCGTAGACATCCTTCAGGAGGGCCGAGATCAGCCCGCGCGCGGTGCGGTCGAGGAGCCCGGCGCCCTCCGGGTCCGGGCCGATCGGACCGGCGCTCACCACCAGCACCCGGCGCGCCCCCTCCGCCTCCATGGCCGTCAGGACCGTCCGTGTGAGCCGGGTCGCGACCCCCGCGTCCTTGCGGCTGCGCGCCCCGAGCCCGGACAGGACCGCGTCCCGGCCCGCGACCGCCGGGCGCACCGCCTCCGGGTCGGTGAGGTCCGCGCGGAACACCTCAAGGTCCGCGCCCCGCACGGTCAGCCGTGCCGGGTCCCGTACGACCGCCGTGACCTCGTGGCCCGAGGCCAGCGCCTGGCGGACGATCTCCTGACCGATGCCTCCAGTGGCACCGAAAACGGTGAGCTTCATGGCGCACTCCTGCCGTTGAACGAGGTGGGTGAGCGTTCACTCACCCCTGCCTCCCTCTAGGGTGGGTAAGTACTCACCCACCCGTCAAGCCCGAACGGACCGGACATGGAATCCTTGGGCCCCATGCAGCAGAAACAGGCCGCGGAGCCCGCCGCGCAGAAACCCGCCCGGGTCCGCATCCTCGACGCCGCCCACGAGTTGATGCTCACCGTCGGCCTGGCCAAAGCGACCACCAAGGAGATCGCGAAGGCCGCCGACTGCTCCGAAGCCGCGCTCTACAAGTACTTCGCCAGCAAGGAGGAGCTGTTCATCCACGTCCTCACGGAACGGCTGCCCCGGCTGACCCCGCTGTTGCGCAGCCTCGCCGCCGAGCCCGGCCGGCACTCCCTGGAGGACAACCTCACCGAGATCGCCCGCCAGGCGGCCCTCTTCTACGAGCAGAGCTTCCCGATCGCGGCCTCCCTGTACGCCGAGACCCAGCTCAAGCGCCGCCACGACGAGGCGCTGCGCCGGCTCGGCTCGGGCCCCCACAAGCCGATCGAGGCCCTGGACGCCTATCTCCGCGCCGAACAGACCGCCGGCCGCGTCCGCCCCGACGCGGACACCTTCGCGGCCGCCTCCCTCCTCCTCGGCGCCTGCGCACAGCGCGCGTTCGCCTACGAGGCGGCGGAGAACGGCGTACGCCCGCCCGTGGACGAGTTCGCGTCCCGCCTGGCCAGGACGCTGCTGGGCGGAATCTCCGTTGCCGAGAACCCCTCCTGACCACGACCCTTGCCCCATGAGGCACCCCACATGGAGCTGAGACTCCGCCAGTTCAGACCCCGGATCGGCCCGCACGAACACCGTGTCGTCCAGCCCGGGCACCCCCTGCGCCACACCTCACTGCGTGACCAGGCGCCGCTCGGGATGCTCATGGGGGACCACGACGGGCTGAGCCGACTCGCGGGCCTGTTCTCGTTCGCGGCCTACTCGCGGCACACCATCGTGCACATCCCGCTGCGTGAGAGCGTGCCGCCCGACGAGGGGTGCGGGGAGCTGGTCGATCTGGTGGTGGCCCACTCGGAGGCGGGCCTGCGCCCCTCCAAGTGGCCCGAACTGCGCCGCGCACTCGGGCGCGGCACCCCGCTCACCGTCCGCACGGACGAGGCCCGTACCGAGCGCCACGCGCGCGCGTGGGAGGAGCGGCCGTACGCCCGTGGGCAGTTGAGGCACACCACGCACGCGCGTACGTACTTCCTCATCGGCGACCGTGACGTCCTCGCCACCGCCGCCACCCACTTCGCCCACGCGGCCGGCTGGGGGCCGCGGGAGAAGGGGGTCGCCAAGGGGCGGTCGGCGTTCATGGGAAGTCTGCAACACGAGCTGGAGCCCACGCGCGGCGGCGGGCATCCGCACGAGGTCCTGATCTGTTTCAAGCCGTATCCGCCGTACGACCACTTCAAGCGACCGGGGCACTGAGCCAGTCGTCGATGCCCGACAGCAGCTTGGTCTTCATGTCCTCCGGGGCGGCCGATCCGCGGACCGACTGCCGGGCCAGTTCGGCCAGTTCGCGGTCCGAGAAACCGTGGTACCGGCGGGCGATCTCGTACTGGGCGGCCAGCCGGGAGCCGAACAGGAGCGGGTCGTCGGCACCGAGCGCCAGCGGAACGCCTGCCTCGAAGAGGGTCCGCAGAGGCACGTCCTCGTGCTTCTCGTAGACGCCCAGCGCCACGTTCGACGCGGGGCACACCTCGCAGGTGATGCCCCGGTCGGAGAGCCGCTTCAGCAGCCGCGGGTCCTCCGCCGCGCGCACCCCGTGGCCGATCCGGGTCGCGTGCAGGTCGTCCAGGCAGTCCCGCACCGAGGACGGGCCCGCCAGCTCGCCGCCGTGCGGTGCCGACAGCAGGCCGCCCTCCTGAGCGATCGCGAAGGCCCGGTCGAAGTCCCGTGCCATACCCCGGCGTTCATCGTTCGAGAGGCCGAAGCCGACCACGCCCTGGTCCGCGTACCGCACGGCCAGCCGGGCCAGCGTGCGCGCGTCCAGCGGGTGCTTCATCCGGTTCGCGGCCACCAGCACCCGCATCCCGAGCCCGGTCTCGCGGGAGGTCGTCTCCACCGCGTCCAGGATGACCTCAAGGGCCGGGATCAGCCCGCCCAGGCGCGGTGCGTACGACGTCGGGTCCACCTGGATCTCCAGCCAGCCCGAGCCGTCCCTGACGTCCTCCTCGGCGGCTTCGCGGACCAGCCGCTGAATGTCCTCGGGCTCCCGCAGGCACGACCGCGCCGCGTCGTACAGCCGCTGGAAACGGAACCAGCCCCGCTCGTCGGTCGCCCGCAGCTTCGGCGGCTCCCCACTGGTCAGCGCCTCGGTCAGGGCGTCGGGCAACCGCACCCCGTACTTGTCGGCGAGCTCCAGCACGGTGGTGGGCCGCATTGACCCGGTGAAGTGCAGGTGCAGATGGGCTTTCGGCAGTTCAGAGACATCACGTACGTGCTCCATCCGGGAATCCTGCCGTACGTTCCTGTCGTCCCGGTACCGCTTTCCCCGATCGTGGTCTTGCTCGCACAAAGCAGCGGGCCGCCTCCCCGGAGGGAAACGGCCCGCACACGCGCGTGGAGCACGAAAAACGTCAGTCCTTGGCCTCCGCCAGCAGCTTCTGGATACGGCCGACGCCCTCGACGAGGTCCTCGTCACCCAGGGCGTACGACAGCCGCAGGTAACCGGGGGTCCCGAAGGCCTCGCCCGGGACGACCGCGACCTCGGCCTCCTCCAGGATCAGCGCGGCCAGCTCGACCGAGTCCTGCGGGCGCTTGCCGCGGATCTCCTTGCCGAGCAGCTCCTTGACCGACGGGTAGACGTAGAACGCGCCCTCGGGCTCCGGGCAGAGCACGCCGTCGATCTCGTTGAGCATCCGCACGATCGTCTTGCGGCGGCGGTCGAAGGCCTCGCCCATCTTCGCGACGGCGTCCAGGTTGCCGGAGACGGCGGCCAGCGCGGCGACCTGGGCCACGTTCGAGACGTTCGACGTGGCGTGCGACTGGAGGTTGGTCGCGGCCTTGACGACGTCCTTCGGGCCGATGATCCAGCCCACCCGCCAACCGGTCATGGCGTACGTCTTGGCGACGCCGTTGACCACGATGCACTTGTCGCGCAGCTCGGGGAGGATCGCGGGCAGCGAGGTGAACTTCGCGTCGCCGTAGACCAGGTGCTCGTAGATCTCGTCCGTCATGACCCACAGGCCGTGCTCGACGGCCCAGCGGCCGATCGCCTCGGCCTCGGCCTCGCTGTAGACGGCGCCGGTCGGGTTGGACGGCGAGACGAAGAGGACGACCTTGGTGTTCTCGGTGCGGGCCGCCTCCAACTGCTCGACGGAGACGCGGTAGCCGGTCGTCTCGTCGGCGACGACGTCCACCGGGACACCGCCCGCGAGACGGATCGACTCCGGGTACGTCGTCCAGTACGGCGCCGGGACGATGACCTCGTCGCCCGGGTCGAGGATCGCGGCGAAGGCCTCGTAGATGGCCTGCTTGCCGCCGTTGGTGACCAGGATCTGCGAGGCGTCCACCTCGTAGCCCGAGTCGCGCAGCGTCTTCGCGGCGATCGCGGCCTTCAGCTCCGGCAGACCGCCGGCCGGGGTGTAGCGGTGGTACTTGGGGTTCGAGCAGGCCTCGATGGCGGCCTGGACGACGTAGTCCGGAGTCGGGAAGTCCGGTTCACCGGCGCCGAAGCCGATCACCGGACGTCCGGCGGCCTTGAGGGCCTTGGCCTTGGCGTCCACGGCGAGGGTGGCGGACTCGGAGATCGCGCCGACTCGGGCGGAGACCCGGCGCTCGGTGGGAGGGGTTGAGGCGCTCATGGGGTCCATCGTTTCAGACCGGAAACCCGCCCGGCACACCGGTTTCACAGACTGAACAGGATCGGGAAGGCATTGAACAACCGTCCGGTTTTCCGCCCAGGCCTGGGCGATCTTCCTCCGGCAATCCCCGTACAGGCACTTTCTGTTCGACGACCGGCCACGGAACACGTACACTCCTAGCTCGTTGGCCTTCAACAGCCGCGCCCTACCTGGTGCACACCGAGCACCCGGGCGGATGCGGTACGTTGGGGACGTCACAAAGGGTCGTAGCTCAATTGGTAGAGCACCGGTCTCCAAAACCGGCGGTTGGGGGTTCAAGTCCCTCCGGCCCTGCTACACACACCTTCACCAGGATGTGTGCGCAGCGCATGTACGTACAGCAATGCATCGCCGTGCGGCTCAGACCGGGCGCGGCACGGCCACGACCCGGGAACAGGTGAGGATGAATGGCGGACGCCGTGGGCTCCATCGACATGCCTGATGCCCAGGACGAGGTGTCGGAGTCCAAGAAGAAGGCCCGCAAGGGCGGCAAGCGCGCCAAGAAGGGCCCGCTGAAGCGCCTCGGAACCTTCTACCGCCAGATCGTCGCGGAACTCCGCAAGGTCGTCTGGCCGACGCGCAACCAGCTGACGACGTACACGACGGTGGTCATCGTCTTCGTCGTCATCATGATCGGTCTTGTGACCGTGATTGACTATGGACTCAATCACGCCGCGAAGTACGTCTTCGGCTGAGGCCGGAAGCGAAGGGCGCCCTGACCGGCGCCCCTTTCGCGTGTTCCACCCCCATGTATCCAGGAAGAAGCAGCCACGTGTCTGACCCGAACCTGAACGAGGCCGTCGAGCCGGACGAGTCCGTGGAAGACGAACTCGACATCGTCGAGGGCGCGGACGAGGACCTTGACGAGGTCGAGGCTGCAGACGCCGACGCGGGCGAGCCCGCCGAGGAAGCCGCCGTACACGTCGAGGACGAGGACGCGGAAGCGACCGAGGACCTCGACGACGAGGCCACGGCCGAGGACGACGAGGAAGAGGCCGAGCCGGCCGAACCCGTCGACCCCGTCGTCGCCCTGCGCGAGGAACTGCGTCTCCTGCCCGGCGAGTGGTACGTCATCCACACGTACGCCGGTTACGAGAACCGCGTGAAGACCAACCTGGAGCAGCGCGCCGTCTCGCTGAACGTCGAGGACTACATCTTCGCGGCCGAGGTGCCGCAAGAAGAGGTCGTCCAGATCAAGAACGGCGACCGCAAGACCATCAAGCAGAACAAGCTCCCGGGCTACGTCCTGGTCCGCATGGACCTGACGAACGAGTCCTGGGGCGTCGTCCGCAACACCCCCGGTGTCACCGGCTTCGTGGGCAACGCCTACGACCCGTACCCGCTGACCCTGGATGAGATCGTCAAGATGCTCGCCCCGGAGGCCGAGGAGAAGGCCGCGCGTGAGGCCGCCGAGGCCGAGGGCAAGCCGATGCCGCAGCGCAAGGTCGAGGTCCAGGTGCTGGACTTCGAGGTGGGCGACTCGGTCACCGTCACGGACGGGCCGTTCGCGACGCTGCAGGCGACCATCAACGAGATCAACGCCGACTCGAAGAAGGTCAAGGGTCTCGTCGAGATCTTCGGCCGTGAGACGCCGGTCGAGCTTTCGTTCGATCAGATTCAGAAGAACTAGTACTTCGGCCGCGGGTGCGTGGGGGCTGGTCGTGCTCACGCGACGGTAGTCGCATATCGACACAGCCCCGCGCCCCTAGGGCAGTCAGGTCAGGTGGGTTCCAAGTGAGCCCCCTGACCTTTCTCGTTTTTGGGCATGGCTTCTTACCCGCTATTGTTGTGCGGTATGCCTGCGTGCGGGAGAACAACCCGGGTGCAGGCAGGACCCGAACGAGAGGACCCGGAGAGCAATGCCTCCCAAGAAGAAGAAGGTCACGGGGCTCATCAAGCTCCAGATCAACGCCGGTGCGGCGAACCCGGCTCCGCCGGTCGGCCCCGCGCTCGGTCAGCACGGCGTCAACATCATGGAGTTCTGCAAGGCCTACAACGCGGCGACCGAGTCGCAGCGTGGCTGGGTGATCCCGGTGGAGATCACGGTCTACGAAGACCGCTCCTTCACCTTCATCACCAAGACTCCGCCGGCCGCGAAGATGATCCTCAAGGCCGCGGGTGTCGAGAAGGGCTCGGGCGAGCCGCACAAGACCAAGGTCGCCAAGATCACCCAGGCGCAGGTCCGTGAGATCGCCACGACCAAGCTCCCCGACCTGAACGCCAACGACCTTGACGCCGCGTCGAAGATCATCGCCGGCACCGCCCGTTCCATGGGCATCACGGTCGAGGGCTGACCTTCACCCCGTAGAAGTACCGTGGCGGGGCCTGCTCGGCCCGTACCACGACTCCTCAGACACACACAGGAGCAGTAGTGAGCAAGCGCAGCAAGTCTCTCCGCGCTGCGGACGCCAAGATCGACCGGGAGAAGCTCTACGCCCCGCTCGAGGCCGTCCGTCTCGCCAAGGAGACCTCCACCTCCAAGTTCGACGGCACCGTCGAGGTCGCCTTCCGTCTGGGTGTCGACCCGCGCAAGGCCGACCAGATGGTCCGTGGCACCGTGAACCTCCCGCACGGCACCGGCAAGACCGCCCGGGTCCTGGTCTTCGCGACCGGTGACCGTGCCGAGGCCGCGACTGCCGCCGGCGCCGACATCGTCGGCTCCGACGAACTCATCGACGAGGTGGCGAAGGGCCGGCTGGACTTCGACGCCGTCGTCGCCACCCCGGACCTCATGGGCAAGGTCGGCCGCCTGGGCCGCGTGCTCGGTCCCCGTGGTCTCATGCCGAACCCCAAGACCGGCACCGTGACGCCGGACGTGGTCAAGGCCGTCAACGAGATCAAGGGCGGCAAGATCGAGTTCCGCGTCGACAAGCACTCGAACCTGCACTTCATCATCGGCAAGTCGTCCTTCGACGACACCCAGCTGGTGGAGAACTACGGCGCGGCCCTGGACGAGATCCTCCGTCTGAAGCCGTCCGCCGCCAAGGGTCGCTACATCAAGAAGGCCGCGATCAGCACCACGATCGGCCCCGGCATTCCGCTCGACCCGAACCGCACCCGCAACCTCCTCGTCGAGGAGGACCCGGCCGCCGTCTGAGCCTCGCGCTCACCTCGGTAGCCGCGTCGCGTACGCGTCAGCACTTGGGCGAGCCCCGCAACCTTCGGGTTGCGGGGCTCGCCCCTTTTCGTACGGGGTGTCAGTGGGCTGCGCTAGCGTTCTTGGCAGGCACAGCAATGGCATAGGGGTGGGGACGGATGAAGAGCACGACCGTGCGCCGGGTGGGCCTCTCGATCGCGGTGGCGAGCGCGCTGGCCTCGGTGGCCGCCTGTGACTCCATGGGGTCCTCCGGGGGTTCCGGCAAGGACGACAAGGCCGCGGGCAAGGGCGCGACCCTGGTGAGCTCCATAGCGGCCCTGCGCAGCGCCGAGCAGTCCACCGACAGGGCGGACTCCGCCAAGGTCGAGTCCTCCACCGTCCTGGGCTCGGTGATGTCCATGGACGCCAAGGGCAACCTCGCCTGGGACGACGGCATCACCGGCACCCTCACGATGACGTACACCGGCGGCACGGTGGCCCAGACGATGCGCGCGGCCGGCAGCACATCGATGGAGGCCCGCTATCTGCCGGACGCCTACTACGCGAAGATGGGCGAGAAGTTCGCCGCGCAGGCGGGCGGCAGGCACTGGCTCAAGTACGACTACGACGACCTGGCCAAGCTCGGCGGCAGCTCCGGCGCGTACCTCAGGGACCAGATGCAGAACTCCACGCCGAACCAGTCGGTGAAGCTCCTGCTCGCCTCCGGAGACGTCGAGAAGGTCGGTACGGAGTCGGTGCGCGGCCGGCGGACCACGCACTACTCGGGCACGGTGAACGTCGCCGACCTCGCCACCGAGAACTCCAACCTCACCGCGAGCCAGCTCGCCGGCCTGAAGAAGCAGCTCACCGCGACCGGCGTCTCCACCGCGCAGGTCGACATCTGGGTCGACGCCCAGAATCTGCTGGTCAAGAAGGTGGAGAAGGGCGCGATGTCGTCCGGCCGGTACAGCCAGACCGCCTACTACAGCGACTACGGCGTGAAGGTCGACGCGACCGTGCCTCCGGCGGACGACACCGAGGACTTCACGGCCTTGCTGAAGAAGCAGGGCCTGACACCGGGCAGCGGTGACACGGCGACGGGGTCCGGCACGAGCTCCTGAGGCGGGCTCAACTCCGTTGCGGGGGACGGGGGTTGGGAGGGGCACTTGTCGCCCTGCTGCTCACCGGTGGAGCCGTTGAGGCGGTGGAGCCGCTGCGCCGTACGGGCGGATTTGCTTGGGCCTATGGGGGTCCCGTACTCTTCGGGAGAAGCCAAAGACCGCTGGTCGTTGCCGCGCCTGTCACAGGGTGTGGTGACCGAAGGATCCGCTGAACAGTGGACGACCTGCGCAGGTGAACTGGATGTGTTCCCGGAATTCACATGCATTGCGTGTGTTGTTTCCGGTCGAGCTACGCCCCGTGCGCCTGCGCCGGGGCGTTTTTTCTGTCCCAGCCCCTTCTGAGCGGTCCTCATCACCCGGAAGGAGGCCGACGCTCTATGGCAAGGCCCGACAAGGCTGCCGCGGTAGCCGAGCTCGCGGGACAGTTCCGCGACTCGAACGCCGCCGTGCTGACCGAGTACCGGGGTCTCACCGTGGCGCAGCTCAAGACGCTGCGTCGTTCGCTCGGTGAGAACGCCCAGTACGCCGTGGTGAAGAACACGCTGACCAAGATTGCGGCCAACGAGGCCGGGATCTCTACGCTCGACGACCTGTTCAACGGTCCGACGGCGGTCGCCTTCATCACCGGTGACCCGGTGGAGTCGGCGAAGGGTCTTCGTGACTTCGCCAAGGACAACCCGAACCTCGTCATCAAGGGCGGTGTCCTTGACGGCAAGGCGCTGTCCGCCGACGAGATCAAGAAGCTCGCGGACCTCGAGTCCCGCGAGGTTCTGCTCTCCAAGCTGGCGGGTGCCTTCAAGGGCAAGCAGACTCAGGCTGCGCAGCTCTTCCAGGCGCTTCCGTCGAAGCTCGTCCGCACGGTGGACGCCCTTCGCGCCAAGCAAGAAGAGCAGGGCGGTGCCGAGTAATTCGGCTCGCAGCATGACCGCCGCCTGAGGCTCCGCGCCCAAGGCAACGGTCGTAGCGGGCCGAACGTACGCCCGCCAGACATGTACACACCGGCACCAGCCGAAATTAGTGGAAGGAAGCCATCGTGGCTCTCACCCAGGACGAACTGCTCGCCGAGTTCGAGACCATGACCCTCATCCAGCTTTCCGAGTTCGTGAAGGCGTTCGAGGAGAAGTTCGACGTCACCGCCGCCGCCGCGGTTGCCGCCGCCCCCGCCGGCCCGGCCGCTGCCGTCGAGGCCGAGGCCGAGCAGGACGAGTTCGACGTCATCCTCACGGGTGCCGGCGAGAAGAAGATCCAGGTCATCAAGGTCGTGCGTGAGCTGACCTCGCTGGGCCTGAAGGAGGCCAAGGACCTCGTGGACGGCGCCCCGAAGCCCGTCGTCGAGAAGGTCGCCAAGGACGTCGCCGAGAAGGCCGCCGAGTCCCTCAAGGCCGCCGGCGCCTCGGTCGAGGTCAAGTAACTCCGTCCAGGTCGTGGACGAGGTCCCAAGGACCTTGTAACGCCTGAGCACTGAAGAGCGATCATCCATCTGGGTGGTCGCTCTTCGGCGTTCCTGGGTCGGGTGAGCGGCAGCCTTGCGATCAGGGGTTCGCGGAGTATGGTGATCTTCTTCGTGCCTCCAAGCATCCCTGGTGGTATGTGGTGTGGGCCATGGAGGCCTTGACGAACCGCACGCAGCGCGCAATTCTCAGGACGCGTCGTCACAACGATCCGAATCCGAGGCATGGATCGGCGGCGAAGAGGGCAGTATCAACGCGTTGAGGACGTGAGCTTGCCGAGGGTGTTGAGCACGACGAGGGTCTCAAAAAAGCGGGGCTGGACATCAGTGCGCCAAGTGGCTACACTGACCCTTTGCGCTGCCTGTTAGCTGCTCCCTGCCCGTCACCAGGGGCATGCCCTCACTTGAGCATCGATGACCGGACCAACTCTGACCTGGCCTTTCCGGGCCGTCTCAGGAAGTCCATGTCTCTTTGCCCCTGAGAGGGGCCGGTACGCGCGTAGTGAGTCCGAGCCCTCGGAAGGACCCCCTCTTGGCCGCCTCGCGCACTGCCTCGACCGCGAATATGAACAACGGCGCCAGCACCGCCCCGCTGCGCATCTCCTTTGCAAAGATCAAGGAGCCCCTCGAGGTTCCCAACCTGCTCGCGTTGCAGACCGAGAGCTTCGACTGGCTGCTCGGCAACTCCGCCTGGCAGAGTCGGGTCGAGGCGGCTCTGGAGTCGGGTCAGGACGTCCCCACGAAGTCCGGTCTGGAGGAGATCTTCGAGGAGATCTCTCCGATCGAGGACTTCTCCGGGTCGATGTCGCTGACCTTCCGCGACCACCGTTTCGAACCTCCCAAGAACAGCATCGACGAGTGCAAGGAGCGCGACTTCACGTACGCCGCCCCGCTCTTCGTAACCGCTGAGTTCACCAACAACGAGACCGGCGAGATCAAGTCCCAGACGGTCTTCATGGGCGATTTCCCGCTCATGACCAACAAGGGCACCTTCGTCATCAACGGCACCGAGCGTGTCGTCGTGTCGCAGCTGGTCCGTTCGCCGGGCGTCTACTTCGACTCCTCGATCGACAAGACGTCGGACAAGGACATCTTCTCGACCAAGGTCATCCCGTCCCGGGGTGCCTGGCTGGAGATGGAGATCGACAAGCGCGACATGGTCGGTGTCCGCATCGACCGCAAGCGCAAGCAGTCCGTCACCGTCCTGCTCAAGGCTCTCGGTTGGACGACCGAGCAGATCCTGGAGGAGTTCGGCGAGTACGAGTCCATGCGCGCCACCCTGGAGAAGGACCACACCCAGGGCCAGGACGACGCGCTCCTCGACATCTACCGCAAGCTGCGTCCGGGCGAGCCCCCGACCCGCGAGGCCGCGCAGACGCTTCTTGAGAACCTCTACTTCAACCCGAAGCGCTACGACCTCGCCAAGGTCGGCCGCTACAAGGTGAACAAGAAGCTGGGCAGCGAGGCCCCGCTGGACGCCGGTGTGCTGACCGTCGAGGACATCATCTCGTCGATCAAGTACCTGGTGAAGCTGCACGCCGGCGAGACCGAGACCGTCGGTGACAACGGCGCCTCGATCGTCGTCGAGACCGACGACATCGACCACTTCGGCAACCGTCGTCTGCGCAACGTCGGCGAGCTCATCCAGAACCAGGTCCGTACGGGCCTGGCGCGTATGGAGCGAGTCGTCCGCGAGCGGATGACGACCCAGGACGTCGAGGCGATCACGCCGCAGACCCTGATCAACATCCGGCCGGTCGTCGCCTCCATCAAGGAGTTCTTCGGCACCAGCCAGCTGTCGCAGTTCATGGACCAGAACAACCCGCTGTCGGGTCTCACCCACAAGCGCCGCCTGTCGGCTCTTGGCCCGGGTGGTCTCTCCCGTGAGCGGGCCGGCTTCGAGGTCCGTGACGTGCACCCCTCGCACTACGGCCGCATGTGCCCGATCGAGACCCCTGAAGGCCCGAACATCGGCCTGATCGGCTCGCTCGCCTCCTACGGCCGGGTCAACGCGTTCGGTTTCGTCGAGACGCCGTACCGCCGGGTCACCGACGGTGTCGTCACCGACGAGGTCGACTACCTGACCGCCGACGAAGAGGACCGATTCGTCATCGCGCAGGCCAACGCGCCGCTCGGGGACGACTTCCGGTTCGAGGAGTCCCGCGTCCTGGTCCGCCGTCGTGGCGGAGAGGTCGACTACGTCCCCGGTGACGACGTCGACTACATGGACGTCTCCCCGCGCCAGATGGTGTCCGTCGCGACCGCGATGATCCCCTTCCTGGAGCACGACGACGCCAACCGTGCCCTCATGGGCGCGAACATGATGCGTCAGGCCGTGCCGCTCATCAAGTCCGAGGCGCCGCTGGTCGGCACCGGCATGGAGTACCGCTGTGCGGTCGACGCCGGTGACGTCCTGAAGTCGGAGAAGGACGGTGTGGTCCAGGAGGTCTCCGCGGACTACATCACCACCGCCAACGACGACGGCACGTACACGACGTACCGCCTCGCGAAGTTCTCCCGCTCCAACCAGGGCACGTCCGTCAACCAGAAGGTTGTCGTGGACGAGGGTTCCCGGATCGTCGCCAACCAGGTGCTGGCGGACGGTCCGGCGACCGAGAACGGCGAGATGGCGCTCGGCAAGAACCTGCTCGTGGCGTTCATGCCGTGGGAGGGTCACAACTACGAGGACGCGATCATCCTGTCGCAGCGCCTCGTACAGGACGACGTCCTCTCCTCGATCCACATCGAGGAGCACGAGGTCGACGCCCGTGACACCAAGCTCGGCCCCGAGGAGATCACCCGGGACATCCCGAACGTCTCCGAGGAGGTCCTCGCCGACCTCGACGAGCGCGGCATCATCCGTATCGGTGCCGAGGTCGTCGCCGGTGACATCCTCGTCGGCAAGGTCACGCCCAAGGGTGAGACCGAGCTGACCCCCGAGGAGCGCCTGCTCCGCGCGATCTTCGGTGAGAAGGCGCGCGAGGTGCGCGACACCTCGCTGAAGGTGCCGCACGGCGAGATCGGCAAGGTCATCGGCGTCCGCGTCTTCGACCGCGAGGAGGGCGACGAACTGCCGCCCGGCGTCAACCAGTTGGTCCGGGTGTATGTTGCGCAGAAGCGCAAGATCACCGACGGCGACAAGCTGGCCGGCCGCCACGGCAACAAGGGTGTTATTTCCAAGATCCTGCCGATCGAGGACATGCCGTTCCTTGAGGACGGCACCCCGGTCGACATCATCCTGAACCCGCTGGGTGTCCCGTCCCGAATGAACCCGGGACAGGTCCTGGAGATCCACCTCGGCTGGCTCGCCAGCCGCGGCTGGGACGTCTCCGGCTTCAGCCAGGACTGGGCGAAGCGCCTTCAGGTCATCGGCGCCGACCAGGTCGCTCCGGGTACCAACGTCGCGACCCCGGTCTTCGACGGTGCCCGCGAGGACGAGATCTCCGGTCTCTTCGAGGCCACGATCCCGAACCGCGACGGCGACCGCCTGGTCCAGGCCTCCGGCAAGGCCAACTTGTTCGACGGCCGCTCCGGCGAGCCGTTCCCGGAGCCGGTCTCGATCGGCTACATGTACATCCTGAAGCTGCACCACCTGGTCGACGACAAGCTGCACGCCCGTTCGACCGGTCCGTACTCGATGATCACCCAGCAGCCGCTGGGTGGTAAGGCGCAGTTCGGTGGTCAGCGCTTCGGCGAGATGGAGGTGTGGGCGCTTGAGGCTTATGGCGCCGCTTACGCCCTCCAGGAGCTGCTGACGATCAAGTCCGACGACGTGACCGGCCGCGTGAAGGTCTACGAGGCCATCGTCAAGGGCGAGAACATCCCCGAGCCCGGCATCCCCGAGTCCTTCAAGGTGCTCATCAAGGAGATGCAGTCCCTGTGCCTCAACGTGGAGGTGCTGTCCTCGGACGGCATGTCCATCGAGATGCGCGACACCGACGAGGACGTCTTCCGCGCGGCGGAAGAGCTCGGCATCGACCTGTCCCGGCGCGAGCCGAGCAGCGTCGAAGAGGTCTGACGGGAGTCCGGAGACCTGCGCCACGCAGGTCTCCGGCCCCAGGACCCCCGTATCAGACCCCAAGACTTACAACCCTGAGAGGGATTGACGCATAGTGCTCGACGTCAACTTCTTCGATGAGCTCCGGATCGGTCTGGCCACCGCTGACGACATCCGTCAGTGGAGCCACGGCGAGGTCAAGAAGCCTGAGACCATCAACTACCGCACGCTCAAGCCCGAAAAGGACGGACTCTTCTGCGAGAAGATCTTCGGTCCGACCCGGGACTGGGAGTGCTACTGCGGCAAGTACAAGCGCGTTCGCTTCAAGGGCATCATCTGTGAGCGCTGCGGCGTCGAGGTGACCCGCGCCAAGGTGCGCCGTGAGCGGATGGGCCACATCGAACTGGCCGCTCCTGTCACCCACATCTGGTACTTCAAGGGTGTCCCGTCGCGTCTGGGATACCTGCTCGACCTCGCCCCGAAGGACCTCGAGAAGGTCATCTACTTCGCGGCGTACATGATCACGTTCGTCGACGAAGAGCGCCGTACGCGTGACCTGCCCTCGCTGGAGGCGCACGTCTCCGTGGAGCGTCAGCAGGTCGAGAACCGGCGTGACTCGGACCTCGAGGCCCGCGCCAAGAAGCTCGAGACCGACCTGGCCGAGCTCGAGGCCGAGGGTGCCAAGGCCGACGTGCGCCGCAAGGTGCGCGAAGGTGCCGAGCGCGAGATGAAGCAGCTGCGCGACCGTGCGCAGCGCGAGATCGACCGCCTGGACGAGGTGTGGACCCGGTTCAAGAACCTCAAGGTCCAGGACCTGGAGGGCGACGAGCTCCTCTACCGCGAGCTGCGTGACCGCTTCGGCACGTACTTCGACGGTTCGATGGGTGCCGCGGCGCTGCAGAAGCGCCTGGAGTCCTTCGACCTCGACGAAGAGGCCGAGCGGCTTCGCGAGATCATCCGTACCGGCAAGGGCCAGAAGAAGACCCGTGCGCTGAAGCGGCTGAAGGTCGTGTCTGCGTTCCTGCAGACCTCCAACAGCCCCAAGGGCATGGTTCTCGACTGCGTCCCGGTCATCCCGCCGGACCTTCGCCCGATGGTGCAGCTGGACGGTGGCCGCTTCGCGACCTCCGACCTGAACGACCTGTACCGCCGTGTGATCAACCGCAACAACCGCCTGAAGCGGCTTCTCGACCTCGGTGCGCCCGAGATCATCGTCAACAACGAGAAGCGCATGCTCCAGGAGGCCGTTGACGCCCTCTTCGACAACGGTCGTCGTGGTCGTCCGGTCACCGGTCCCGGTAACCGCCCGCTGAAGTCCCTGAGCGACATGCTCAAGGGCAAGCAGGGTCGCTTCCGTCAGAACCTGCTCGGCAAGCGTGTGGACTACTCCGCGCGTTCCGTGATCGTCGTCGGCCCGCAGCTGAAGCTGCACCAGTGCGGTCTGCCGAAGGCCATGGCGCTGGAGCTCTTCAAGCCGTTCGTGATGAAGCGCCTGGTGGACCTGAACCACGCGCAGAACATCAAGTCGGCGAAGCGGATGGTCGAGCGCGGCCGCACGGTCGTCTACGACGTCCTCGAAGAGGTCATCGCCGAGCACCCGGTTCTGCTGAACCGTGCGCCCACGCTGCACCGCCTCGGCATCCAGGCCTTCGAGCCGCAGCTGGTCGAGGGCAAGGCCATCCAGATCCACCCGCTCGTCTGCACCGCGTTCAACGCGGACTTCGACGGCGACCAGATGGCCGTCCACCTGCCGCTCTCCGCGGAGGCGCAGGCCGAGGCCCGCATCCTGATGCTGTCCTCGAACAACATCCTGAAGCCGGCCGACGGTCGTCCCGTCACCATGCCGACCCAGGACATGGTGCTGGGTCTGTTCTTCCTCACCACCGACGGTGAACTCCGCGACGTCAAGGGCGAGGGCCGCGCGTTCGGCTCCACGGCCGAGGCGACGATGGCGTTCGACGGCGGCGAGCTGGCGCTCCAGTCGGCCGTGGACATCCGCTTCCCGGTGGGCACCATCCCGCCGCGTGGCTGGGTGCCGCCGGTCCGCGAGGAGGGCGAGCCCGAGTGGCAGCAGGGTGACACCTTCCGCCTCCGTACGACCCTGGGCCGCGCGCTCTTCAACGAGCTGCTGCCCGAGGACTACCCGTTCGTCGACTACTCGGTGGGCAAGAAGCAGCTCTCCGAGATCGTCAACGACCTGGCCGAGCGCTACCCCAAGGTCATCGTGGCGGCGACGCTCGACAACCTGAAGGCGGCCGGCTTCTTCTGGGCGACCCGTTCCGGTGTCACCGTGGCCATCTCCGACGTCGTCGTTCCCGAGGCGAAGAAGGAGATCGTCAAGGGCTACGAGGCGCAGGACGAGAAGGTCCAGAAGCAGTACGAGCGCGGTCTGATCACCAAGGAAGAGCGCACGCAGGAGCTCATCGCGATCTGGACCAAGGCGACCAACGAGGTTGCCGAGGCGATGAACGCGAACTTCCCGAAGACCAACCCCATCTTCATGATGGTCGACTCGGGTGCCCGAGGAAACATGATGCAGATGCGTCAGATCGCGGGTATGCGTGGTCTGGTGTCGAACGCCAAGAACGAGACGATTCCCCGTCCCATCAAGGCGTCCTTCCGTGAAGGCCTGTCCGTGCTGGAGTACTTCATCTCCACCCACGGTGCCCGTAAGGGTCTGGCCGACACCGCCCTCCGTACCGCCGACTCGGGTTACCTCACCCGTCGTCTGGTCGACGTCTCCCAGGACGTCATCATCCGCGAGGAGGACTGCGGCACCGACCGCGGCCTCAAGCTGCACATCGCGGAGCGCGGCGCGGACGGTGTCCTGCGCAAGGCCGACAACGTCGAGACCAGCGTGTACGCCCGTGCGCTGGCCGAGGACATCACCGTCGACGGCAAGGTGCTGGCCCCGGCCAACACCGACCTCGGCGACGTCCTCATCGACGAGCTGGTCAAGCACGGCATCGAGACGGTCAAGACCCGCTCGGTCCTGACCTGCGAGTCCGCCGTCGGCACCTGCGCCATGTGCTACGGCCGCTCGCTGGCCACCGGCAAGCTGGTCGACATCGGTGAGGCGGTCGGCATCATCGCCGCCCAGTCCATCGGTGAGCCCGGTACCCAGCTGACGATGCGTACCTTCCACACCGGTGGTGTGGCCGGTGACGACATCACCCAGGGTCTGCCCCGTGTCGTCGAGCTCTTCGAGGCTCGTACGCCGAAGGGTGTCGCCCCGATCTCCGAGGCCCAGGGCCGCGTGCGGATCGAGGAGACCGAGAAGACCAAGAAGCTCGTCGTCACCCCGGACGACGGCAGCGACGAGACGGCGTTCCCGATCTCGAAGCGTGCCCGTCTCCTGGTCAGCGAGGGCGAGCACGTCGAGGTGGGCCAGAAGCTCACCGTGGGTGCCACCAACCCGCACGACGTGCTGCGCATCCTGGGTCAGCGTGCCGTCCAGGTCCACCTGGTCGGCGAGGTCCAGAAGGTCTACAACTCGCAGGGTGTGTCGATCCACGACAAGCACATCGAGATCATCATCCGGCAGATGCTCCGCCGTGTGACGATCATCGAGTCCGGCGACGCCGAGCTGCTGCCCGGCGAGCTGGTCGAGCGTTCGCGCTTCGAGCAGGAGAACCGTCGTGTGGTCCAGGAGGGCGGTCACCCGGCCTCCGGTCGTCCGCAGCTCATGGGTATCACCAAGGCCTCGCTGGCCACGGAGTCCTGGCTGTCGGCGGCGTCCTTCCAGGAGACGACCAGGGTGCTGACGGACGCGGCGATCAACGCCAAGTCCGACTCCCTGATCGGCCTCAAGGAGAACGTCATCATCGGTAAGCTCATCCCGGCCGGTACGGGCCTGTCCCGCTACCGCAACATCCGGGTCGAGCCGACCGAGGAAGCCAAGGCCGCGATGTACTCGGCCGTCGGCTACGACGACATCGACTACTCGCCGTTCGGCACGGGCTCCGGCCAGGCCGTCCCGCTGGAGGACTACGACTACGGTCCGTACAACCAGTAGGCGAGCAGCCTGAGTTGAACTGAAGGGCGGTCACCCCGTTTCGTACGGGGTGACCGCCCTTCGGCGTTGGGTCAGCGCGCGGTGATTTCGAGCCCGGTGACCACGACCGTCGCTACGGCGGCCAGCGCGCCGATGCTCGCCAGTGGCCAGCGGGAGCGTTCCAGGGCGTCCAACCGCTGTTCGTGCTCGGCGAGTTGGCGGCCGAGGGCACCCCAGGGGCGCGGCGGCCGAGCTGTTGTGTCCGCTGACGGAACTGCCGACCGGCCGCCTGCTGTGCCTGCTGCATCTCTCCGGAGGCACGTTCCGGCCGGAGTCCCAGTCGGCCGTTGTCGTCCCGTCCGATGTACCGGCGATCACTTCCCGAGAGCCGGCCCGTGACATTCAGTATCAGGTTCTTCAACGTCGCCAGGGCGCCTTTGTTTTTCTCCTCTTTCTTTTCGGATGCCCCGGCGGAATTCCCGACCTTCTCGATCGCTGCCTTCAGCTCGGAAATCTTCGAGTCGAAGTGACCGGTGGTTCTGGGTCTTGCTCGCGTGACGGATTCTCGGTACCCTCGAAGATCCAATGTGGGAATGTGGGAATATGGGATTGAGGGGGAGAGGTGGTGGGTTTCCTGTTCTGGGTTATCGGGAGCTGTTTCCTTATTGCTGGACTGCTTTGTTTCTACTTCGCTTTCGCGTTTTTCCTCGGATGGCGACAGCGGTTGACCGGGTATTCGTTCATGAGATTCTTTCTGTGTGCCAGCGCAGGGGTTGCCGCTGAGGGGCTCATGGTGTTTTTCTTCAGATTCACACCCTGAGCGTTCGGCCCACGGCTGAGGTTCTTGATTCTGGAACTGCGAAACCTGGAATGTTATGGAGTCGAGTCGAGGAGGGATGTGGTGAGTGTAATCCTGGCCATGGCCGGAGTTTTCCTGATTGTTCTCGGTAATCTGAAACGCCACGGTGTTGAGGGCGAAGCGGTGTCGGAGCTTCAGGAGTGGATCAGCAGCGGACATCGCGTCTACTACTACGTCCGACTCCCGGGAGCCGCACCTCAGAGCGCGCCGCCCCGATTCATCGAGGTCGGCCCGGAGCCGCAGGGACCGGTGGGTACGGTTGTGCCGGTGGTGTATGACTCCAGGAAACCGAGTCGGGCCAGGACGGGAAAGCTTGCGGACATCGACCTGTCCGACGAGTGGGGCGGTGTGAAGGCGTTCTGGGGTACTGGGTTCGCGTGCATCGGCCTGGGGCTGGTGCACATTCTGGTATTTCACTAATAATTCTCGAAACCGAGATGCTTGCCGATTCCCGGGTTTTCGGTCCATCGATGCGTGCAGTGTGACTGAATTGTCGCGCTGCGGGCTCGAATTGGTGAACTCTTTTTGGTCTGCAACGGTGGCCTGTGATGTGATGAATGGGGTATGGTGCCGTGGAAAACTCGACGTTCCTCTTTGTTGCCGCATGCGTTATGGTGATGGTCGGTTTTGCTGCCGCCGTTTCCCAAGTGGGAATATTTCTGAAGTATCGCCGTCTTCGTCGGCTGGCCCGGTTCGGCGTTGAAACCGAGGCGCTTGCGAAGTCTCAGGAGTACGCCGGCTCGGGGAACTATCGTGTTTCTTACGAAATCAGCGTTGACGGAACCGATTCAAAAGTCGATTCCAAAGTCGAGTTCGATGACATTCGGCGAGGCGAGATTGTTCTCGGTTCCGTTGTCGCCGTTGTGTATGACAGAGGCAATCCGCGACGCGGTAAGACCGGGTCTCTGAAAGACATCGACTACAGGGCGGAAAAAATCGCCGTTTTCTGTTTCGGCTACAGCGGCCTGGTGGTTTTTGTCGCAGGCGTCGTGCTGCCTCAGATGGTCTGACTGTGCGCTTCCCCCGTAACCTTCAGTGATTCTCTCGATCGAGCCGAGTGGGGGGAAAGACGCAGATCTGGTATTTCTTCATCGCGCAACCGGCGCCGGGCCGACCCGGCGTTCAGGTGATTAATCGACAGCCTCGTACACACTCCAGAGGAGGACGCGATGGGTGACATCGCGGGTGTGGGATTCGTCCTGATGGGCATTGGAGCACTGCTCTGTTTCGCGAATTCAGGGGGATTCGTGAAGTTTATGAAGCTGAGAAATCTTGAGCGTCGCGGTGTCGAAGGGGAGGCGGTGTCCGACCTTCAGGAATGGATTAGCAGTGGGCATCGCGTCTACTACCACATCCGCATCCCGGGAGCCCCGCCCCAGGACGCACCGCCACACTTCATCGAAGTCGGGCCAGAGCCGAGGGGGCCCGTGGGCACGGTCGTTCCGGTGGTGTACGACCGCAGAAAGCCGAAGCGGGCCAAGACCGGCAGTCTCGCGGAAATCGACTCTTCCGAAGAACGAGGCATGGTGGTGTTCTTCTGGGTTCCGGGATTGACGCTCATCATCGTGGGCGCCGCGCTCGCGATCTTCTTCTACTGAGGCCGTCAGGTGGTGGGCGCGCAGTGAGCATCCTGCTGAGTCTGGGAATTGTTCTTGCACTGTTCGGTGTTTTCGCTTTGCTGGCGCAGTCGGGGAGTTACGCGGAATATCGCCTCATGCGTGCCCTGAGGGATCACGGCGTCGAGGGAGAGGCGGTTTTCCGGCGCGAGGAGTACGCGAGCGGGTCGAAGAACCGGATGTACTTCGATGTGTGCCTGCCTGAGGGGGATGTCCAGGCAGAATTCCATGAGTACCTGCCCGGAATTCCGGGGCCGACGGGCACGGTCGTTTCAGCTGTCTACGATGCCCGGAACCCGAAGCGTGCTCGAACGGGGCTCCGGAAAGACCTCGACTTCGAGAAGGAGTGGCCGGTCGTCCTGTTGCTGGAAGGGGGAGGACTGGTGCTGTTTGGGGTGGGGGTTCTGTTGTGCGTGATCGGTGCCGTGGCGTGAGGCTCTTCGAACGTGAGCGGTGCGGCCTTGCCGGAGCTCCGGGACCCTTGCCCGTGAAAATCGGACACTTCGGCGCGGAGTGTCACACTTTCGCGCCACATCCTCCTGGTGCCGAGGGCTCACCGTTCGGGCAGCGCGCCGGTTCCCAGGGCGCCGGTGAACTCCAGCCATGCCGCGCGGCTCACGGTGGTCCAGGGCAGTTCCGGGTGCTTCGAGTCGCGGAGCGCGATGAGGGGGCCGGCGGTCGCCATCTCGACGCAGTTGTTGGCGGATGCCTCGGAGTACGAGGACTTGATCCACTTCAACTCGGGCACGGCGGCTCTTCCTCTTACAGCTCTTTGATGATGTCGAGGATGGCGTCCCTCGACTGGCTGCGATTCAACGCTACTTGTTCGACCGCGTCCACACGGCGCCGGAAGTTGGCCAGTTGGGCGGGGGCATCGAAGAAGACGGCCCCGGTGGGTGAGTCCAACTGGACCGTGTCCAGGTGAGGGCTGTCGGCTGCGACGTAGAGCACGGAGTCGCCCGCCATGGGGAACCCGCCCGCGCTGAACGGGATCACGAGGAGTGTGACGTTGTCCCGCTCGCTCTCCGAGAGCAGGTGGTTGAGCTGTGCGCGGGCCACCTGCCGGCCGCCCACCCGCATACGGAGCGCGGCCTCGTGAATCACGCCCTGGTACCGCACCGGGGGCTGTTTGGTGATCACCGAGTGACGGGCGAGGCGTTGGGCGATGCGCAGTTCCACCTCCAGGCGCGGCAGCGCCGGGATGAACAGGTCGAAGAGCGCGCGTGCATGGTCCTCGACCTGGAACATGCCCGGCAGATGGGCGGTCTGGAGCGTGCGCAGCGACGCCGCGTGGTGCTCCAGTTCGGCCAGGTCCAGGAAGTCGGGCGGCACCTTGCCCCGGTACTCGTCCCACCAGCCTCCGCTGCGCCCGCCCGTCATCGAGGCCAGCGCGTCGATCAGCGTCGGGTCGTCGCACTCGTAGATGGCGGCCAGACGCCGTAGGCGCTGCTCGCTGATGCCGAAGCGGCCCGCCTCCGTGTTGGAGATCGTGGTGCGGTCCGTGCCGAGGAGTTCGGCGGCTCGCGGCGCGGACATGCCGGTGGCCTCGCGCAACCGTCGTAGCTCGGCGCCGAAACGGCGTTGCCGGACTGTCGGGGTCTGCCTCGGTGCCATGTCGTCCTTTCCTCGCTCGCGCACAGTGTGCCCACCGGTGTCGGGCCCGTCCATCGAACACCAAAATTCAACCTGTTGGGGTTAATTTGGTCTCACGGGTTGGAAATCGCCGCTACGGTATGGCGCAAGCCACTCATCGACTCCCCGCGAGGTGAACGATGGATCTCCCGCCCTTCAACACCACCCCCACCCGCGTCGGTTGGGCACCTCCGCCCTCGACCCCCTCCGCCCCGTCGCCGAGGCCCGGCACCGCACCCGCGTCTGGCTTCAACAGCACTGGAAACTGGGCGAGTTGGCCGACTCCGTCGAGCTTGCCGTGGGGGAGCTGTGCACGAATGCCGTACGGCACGGTGGCGGGCTCGCCGGGTTGGGGCTGACCCTCGGGGTCGGGCGGCAGTTCGCTCCGCCGTTTCTGCGGGTGATGGTGACCGACCAGGCCCCCGCGCTCGTGCCCGGACTGCCCGCGCGCGCTGACCTGTTGGACGAGGGCGGGCGGG
The DNA here is from genome assembly GCF_045162825.1 of Streptomyces prunicolor. Classification (NCBI taxonomy): domain Bacteria; kingdom Bacillati; phylum Actinomycetota; class Actinomycetes; order Kitasatosporales; family Streptomycetaceae; genus Streptomyces; species Streptomyces prunicolor. Next base: position 6,486,033 of record NZ_CP108676.1, read on the forward strand.
CGCTGCGGCTCGTCGAGGCGTTGGCGCGGCGGTGGGGGTGGCGCCGTACGGGGTTCGACGAGAAGCAGGTGTGGTGCACCTTCGGGCTCGGGTGCGGATCCGGAACCGCCCCTACGAGATCGGCGGATCCGGACCCTTCTCCTCACCGGTCCCGCTGAGGGGCGGTCACGGCCGTGTCGCTACGGCGCCTGGTCGACCGGCCGTGGGCCGAGGACCGGCAGTACGAAGACGGACGCGCGGACAATGAGGCCGCCCAGCAAGGCAGTTGGGAAGTCGTCGACGTGGAAACCGCCCTGAAGCTTGCCGCTGACCCAGGGGACGAGCAGCCAGATCGTGGCGCTCCTGGTGTGCGACTCGGTCTCGTTGCGGGCGTTCCCGGAGCGCGGGGCCGTGCTCTGTGTGAACCCCGCGTGCCGTTGCCCGGCGCCGGACTGCGGCTGCCACGACGACCCGGCCTACCGGCACCGCTGGGACGAGGGGGAGTGGAGCCGATGACGAGGACCGAAGCGCCGATGCTGATCCCCGGACCGCTCGCCGCGCAGGAGGCCGGGGTCGCCCCGGCCACCATCCGCAAGTGGGTCCAGCTCGGGCGCCTGACGCCGGTCGGCAGGGCGGGGCGGTCACAACTGTTCCGGCTGGAGGACGTGTTCGCCGCGGAACGCACCACCCGCCGCTCCCGCTGACACCGGCCACCCCGCTCCCCTCTATACGCGGGCGGGGTGGCCGACCTCTTGCGGTCCCTGTGGGGAACCCGTGCCGTTTTCGATGCGTTGGAGCATCATGGAGGCATTCGGTCTCCGGCGCCGGGGGAGGTGTTCCGTGTCGTACCCGACACCGTGGCAGGGGCAGTGGCCAGGACCGCACCAGCCGTCGCCGGCCCAGGCCGGGGCGTCGATGCTGGCCGCGACCGCCGACCGGGAGCGGGCGGTGGACGTGCTCCGGGCCGGCTTCGCCGAGGGGCGGCTGCGGGAGGACGAGCTGGAGAAGCGGGTCGCCCGGGCCTACGACGCCCGTACGGTGGGCGAGTTGATGCTGCTGGTCGCCGATCTGCCCCAGGGCCCACAGGTGACGCCCGTCCTCCAGGGACCGCCGCCGGGTTTCCGGCCGGTGCCGCCGACGTTCCTGCCGCCCCGGGTGCCGCCGACCAACGGCAAGGCGGTCGGCTCGCTGGTCTGCGGCCTTCTCGTCGTGCCGACGCTGGGCCTCACCGGCATCCCCGCGGTGATCCTCGGCCACACCGCCCGCGCCGAGATACAGCGAACCGACGAGGGCGGCGACGGCCTCGCGCTGACCGGCCTGGTCTTCGGCTGGCTCGCGGTCACGGGCTGGGCGCTGATGATGCTGCTGCTGATCGCGGCGGCGGCGAGCTCGACCTGAGGGCTGTGGCCGGGGGTTCCGTACCCTGGAGCGGAGAGCTCGGAGCGGCGGAGTCGCCGTAGATTCGAAGATCGCGGACGGGGCGCGGCTTCGGCATCTTGCGTGTCGAGCCGTGGGTGGCACCCATTTGTTTTGACCGCAGCGAATGAGGTAGGTACGCTCCTACCTTGTGCCTGGGGTGTGCCCTGGCTCCCGTGCGTGCCTTGAACCGCACTAAGGGAGCCGACACTGGCCACCGCAATCTGCGCCCCTTTTGCTCACCGGCGAAAGTCTGCGGGATTCGACACACCCGACCGCGTGGGTCGGCGACGTTCCAGGTTAGCTTCACCATCGGCACACAGAAACCGGAGAAGTAGTGCCTACGATCCAGCAGCTGGTCCGGAAGGGCCGGCAGGACAAGGTCGAGAAGAACAAGACGCCCGCACTCGAGGGTTCGCCCCAGCGTCGTGGCGTCTGCACGCGTGTGTTCACGACCACCCCGAAGAAGCCGAACTCGGCCCTGCGTAAGGTCGCGCGTGTGCGTCTGACCAGCGGGATCGAAGTCACCGCTTACATTCCGGGTGAGGGACACAACCTGCAGGAGCACTCCATCGTGCTCGTGCGTGGCGGTCGTGTGAAGGACCTGCCCGGTGTTCGCTACAAGATCATCCGCGGTTCGCTCGACACCCAGGGTGTCAAGAACCGCAAGCAGGCCCGCAGCCGCTACGGCGCCAAGAAGGAGAAGTAGAAAATGCCTCGTAAGGGCCCCGCCCCGAAGCGCCCGGTCATCATCGACCCGGTCTACGGTTCTCCTCTTGTCACCTCCCTGATCAACAAGGTGCTGCTGAACGGCAAGCGCTCCACCGCCGAGCGCATCGTGTACGGCGCCATGGAGGGCCTGCGCGAGAAGACCAGCAACGACCCGGTCATCACGCTGAAGCGCGCGCTGGAGAACATCAAGCCCACGCTTGAGGTCAAGTCCCGCCGAGTCGGCGGTGCGACGTACCAGGTTCCGATCGAGGTCAAGCCCGGTCGCGCCAACACGCTCGCGCTGCGCTGGCTGGTCGGTTACTCCCGCGCCCGTCGCGAGAAGACCATGACCGAGCGTCTGCTCAACGAGCTTCTGGACGCTTCGAACGGCCTCGGTGCGGCCGTCAAGAAGCGCGAGGACACCCACAAGATGGCCGAGTCCAACAAGGCCTTCGCGCACTACCGCTGGTAGTCGCTACCCACGACGAGACCGAGAGAAGACCGAAGCCTTATGGCTACCACTTCACTTGACCTGGCCAGGGTCCGCAACATCGGGATCATGGCTCACATCGACGCGGGCAAGACGACCACCACTGAGCGGATCCTCTTCTACACCGGCGTCAGCTACAAGATCGGTGAAGTCCACGACGGCGCTGCCACCATGGACTGGATGGAGCAGGAGCAGGAGCGTGGCATCACGATCACCTCTGCTGCCACCACCTGTCACTGGCCGCTCGAGGACGACGACTACACCATCAACATCATCGACACCCCGGGGCACGTCGACTTCACGGTCGAGGTGGAGCGTTCGCTGCGCGTCCTCGACGGTGCCGTCACGGTGTTCGACGGTGTCGCCGGTGTCGAGCCGCAGTCCGAGACGGTGTGGCGTCAGGCCGACCGTTACGGCGTCCCGCGCATCTGCTTCGTGAACAAGCTCGACCGGACCGGCGCGGAGTTCCACCGTTGCGTCGACATGATCAAGGACCGCCTCGGTGCGGTACCGCTGATCATGCAGCTTCCGATCGGTGCCGAGATGGACTTCAAGGGCGTTGTGGACCTGGTCCGCATGAAGGCGCTCGTGTGGTCCGCCGAGGCTGCCAAGGGCGAGATGTACGACGTCGTCGACATCCCGGCCACGCACGCCGAGGCCGCCGAGGAGTACCGCGGCAAGCTGGTCGAGGCCGTCGCCGAGAACGACGACGACATCATGGAGCTGTTCCTGGAGGGCATCGAGCCCACCGAGGAGCAGCTGTACGCCGCGATCCGTCGCGTCACCATCGCGTCCGGCAAGTCCAACGGCATCACGGTCACCCCGGTGTTCTGTGGCACCGCGTTCAAGAACAAGGGCGTCCAGCCCCTGCTCGACGCGGTCGTGCGCTACCTGCCGACCCCCCTGGACGTCGAGGCCATCGAAGGCCACGACGTCAAGGACCCCGAGGTCGTCGTCAAGCGCAAGCCGTCCGTGGACGAGCCGCTGTCCGCGCTCGCGTTCAAGATCATGAGCGACCCGCACCTGGGCAAGCTCACCTTCGTCCGGGTCTACTCGGGCCGCCTGGAGACTGGCACCGCGGTGCTGAACTCCGTCAAGGGCAAGAAGGAGCGCATCGGCAAGATCTACCGCATGCACGCGAACAAGCGTGAGGAGATCGAGGCGGTGGGCGCCGGCGACATCGTCGCCGTCATGGGCCTGAAGCAGACCACCACCGGTGAGACGCTGTGTGACGACAAGAACCCGGTCATCCTGGAGTCCATGGACTTCCCGGCGCCGGTCATTCAGGTCGCCATCGAGCCCAAGTCCAAGGGTGACCAGGAGAAGCTGGGTATTGCCATCCAGCGTCTCGCGGAGGAGGACCCCTCCTTCCACGTTCACTCGGACGAGGAGACCGGCCAGACCATCCTCGGCGGTATGGGCGAGCTGCACCTCGAGGTGCTGGTCGACCGTATGAAGCGCGAGTTCAAGGTCGAGGCCAACGTCGGCAAGCCGCAGGTCGCGTACCGTGAGACGATCCGTAAGGCCGTCGAGCGCGTGGACTACACCCACAAGAAGCAGACCGGTGGTACCGGTCAGTTCGCCAAGGTGCAGATCGCGATCGAGCCGATCACCGAGTCGGACGGCCCGGCGTACGAGTTCGTGAACAAGGTCACCGGTGGCCGTATCCCGCGGGAGTACATCCCGTCGGTGGACGCCGGTGCGCAGGAGGCCATGCAGTTCGGCATCCTCGCCGGGTACGAGATGACGGGTGTCCGCATCACGCTTCTCGACGGTGCTTACCACGAGGTCGACTCCTCCGAGCTCGCCTTCAAGATCGCCGGATCGCAGGCCTTCAAGGAGGCCGCCCGCAAGGCCAGCCCCGTGCTCCTTGAGCCGATGATGGCCGTCGAGGTCACCACGCCCGAGGACTACATGGGTGAGGTCATCGGCGACATCAACTCCCGCCGTGGTCAGATCCAGGCCATGGAGGAGCGTGCCGGTGCACGTGTCGTGAAGGGCCTCGTGCCCCTCTCGGAGATGTTCGGCTACGTCGGCGACCTCCGCAGCAAGACCTCGGGTCGCGCAAGCTACTCGATGCAGTTCGACTCCTACGCCGAGGTTCCCCGGAACGTCGCCGAGGAGATCATCGCGAAGGCCAAGGGCGAGTAACACACACCGTTTGCACGCTTTAGGCTTGACACCGACCGCCGGGGCTCACCCGGGAGGGCAGACCCCGGCGGACGGCATCCCAGCAAAGATCACCTGGCGCCGATGAGTAAGGCGTACCAGAACCACTCCGCAGGAGGACCCCAGTGGCGAAGGCAAAGTTCGAGCGGACTAAGCCGCACGTCAACATCGGCACCATCGGTCACATCGACCACGGTAAGACGACCCTCACGGCCGCCATTACCAAGGTGCTGCACGACGCGTACCCGGACCTGAACGAGGCCTCGGCCTTCGACCAGATCGACAAGGCTCCTGAGGAGCGCCAGCGCGGTATCACGATCTCGATCGCGCACGTCGAGTACCAGACCGAGACGCGTCACTACGCCCACGTCGACTGCCCCGGTCACGCGGACTACATCAAGAACATGATCACGGGTGCCGCGCAGATGGACGGCGCGATCCTCGTGGTCGCGGCCACCGACGGCCCGATGCCGCAGACCAAGGAGCACGTGCTCCTGGCCCGCCAGGTCGGCGTTCCGTACATCGTCGTCGCCCTGAACAAGGCCGACATGGTGGACGACGAGGAGATCCTGGAGCTCGTCGAGCTCGAGGTCCGTGAGCTCCTCTCCGAGTACGAGTTCCCGGGCGACGACCTGCCGGTCGTCAAGGTCTCGGCGCTCAAGGCGCTCGAGGGCGACAAGGAGTGGGGCCAGACGGTCCTCGACCTGATGGCCGCCGTCGACGAGGCGATCCCGACCCCGCCGCGTGACACCGAGAAGCCGTTCCTCATGCCCGTCGAGGACGTCTTCACGATCACCGGTCGCGGTACGGTCGTCACCGGCCGTATCGAGCGTGGTGTCCTGAAGGTCAACGAGACCGTTGACATCATCGGCATCAAGCAGGAGAAGACCACCACCACGGTCACCGGCATCGAGATGTTCCGCAAGCTGCTCGACGAGGGCCAGGCGGGCGAGAACGTCGGCCTGCTCCTCCGTGGCATCAAGCGCGAGGACGTCGAGCGCGGCCAGGTCATCATCAAGCCCGGCTCGGTCACCCCGCACACGGAGTTCGAGGCCCAGGCGTACATCCTGTCCAAGGACGAGGGTGGCCGTCACACGCCGTTCTTCAACAACTACCGTCCCCAGTTCTACTTCCGCACCACGGACGTGACCGGCGTCGTGACCCTCCCCGAGGGCACCGAGATGGTCATGCCGGGCGACAACACTGAGATGACGGTTTCGCTCATCCAGCCCGTCGCCATGGAAGAGGGCCTGAAGTTCGCCATCCGTGAGGGTGGCCGCACGGTGGGCGCCGGCCAGGTCACCAAGATCAACAAGTAGTCTTGATCTGACCAGGTAGCTTTTCCAGAGGGGCCCGTACGACTTCGGTCGTACGGGCCCCTCTGCTGTTCCCCGGCTGCTGTTACGAAACTATTCGGCGGGTACGACCCGTTGTCCCCTCCCTCCAGTCGTCCCACCATTTGTCATGCCGCTGACCAAATTAGGTGTGGAGGGGTGTGCCATGTCTGCGTCCGTCAGTCGAAGGGCCGTTCTGGGGGCGGGAGTTGCCGCGGTGCCGGTGCTGGCGTCGAGGGTCCCGCGACCTGTCGATGCCGGTGCGTACATCTCCTTCTCGCGTACGACGGGTGCGTTCCCCCTCGTAGGCGCACCGGTCGTGGTGGACCCTGACGATCACCCCGGAGTCGTACGGGTAGCAGGGGACCTGAGGGACGACATCGAACGCGTCACCGGCGTCCGCCCTGGCAGCACGCTCGCGCGTGCGGATGCGCGTGAGGTGGTGCTGGTCGGCACGATCGGGCGCAGCGCGCTGATCGACGGTTTGGTGGCCGCCGGGAAGCTGGACGTGTCCGGGGTGCGGGGCCGGTGGGAGACCTCGCTGCAGACGGTGGTCGAGCGGCCGATGCCGGGTGTGGAGCGGGCGTTCGTCGTCGCGGGGAGCGACCCGCGCGGCACGATCTTCGGTGCGTACGACGTGTCGTACGGCATCGGGGTCTCGCCCTGGTACTGGTGGGACGACGTGCCGCCGACGCGGCGGGACGAGGTGTGGGTGCGGCCGGGGCGGTACTCGCAGGGAACGCCGGTCGTGAAATACCGCGGCTTCTTCATCAACGACGAGAACCCGGCGCTGGGGACGTGGGCGCCGGAGTACTTCGGGCCGGGGAAGGCCCCCGGATATCCGGGCGGCTTCAACGCGGACTTCTACGGCCGGGTATTCGAGGTGTTGCTGCGGCTGAAGGGGAACTACCTCTGGCCGGCGGTGTGGGGCCGGGCCTTCGCCGAGGACGACCCGGAGAACCATCGGCGGGCTGCGAAGTACGGGATTGTCATGGGCACGTCGCACGAGGCGCCGATGATGCGGGGGATCGAGGAGTGGAACCGCCATGCCGTGGCCGCCGTCCGGGACTCCTCCGGTGCGATCGTGACGCCGGGGCACGATCCGTACGGCGGGACGGGGGAGTGGTCGTACCGGCTCAACTCCCCGGCGATACGCGCCTATTGGCGGGCCGGAGTGCAGCGGATGGTCGACCAGGGCTTCGAGGGCGTCGTCACGCTCGGCATGCGCGGGAACGGCGACACGAGCCTGCCCGACGGCGACGGCATCGAACTGATGCAGGAGATCATCGCGGCGCAGCGGCAGATCATCGAGGAGGTGACGGGGCGGCCGGCGGCGGAGACTCCGCAGGTGTAGACGTTGTACAAGGAGGTGCAGCGGTACTGGGACCGGGGGTTGAGGGCGCCGGATGACGTGACGGTCGTGCTGACCGATGACAACTGGGGGAACGTTCGCAAGCATCCCGATGCCGGGGATGGTGAGCGGGCTGGGGGCTACGGCCTGTACTACCACTTCGACTACGTGGGCGCCGGGCGGAACTACAAGTGGGTGGACACGGCGAACCTGCGGAACGTGTGGGAGCAGCTGCACGCGGCGTACGCGTACGGGAATCGCGGGTTGTGGGTCGCGAACGTGGGCGACCTGAAGGGGAACGAGCTGCCGACCGAGTTCTTCCTCAACTACGCCTGGAATCCCGAGGGTTGGGATGCCGATGAGCTTCCGGGCTGGGAACTCCGTTACGCGCGGCAGAACTTCGGGGCGGGGCAGGCGCAGGAGATCGCCTCCGTGCTGGCGGCGTACGGGCAGTTGCAGGCGCGCCGCAAGCCGGAGCTGCTGAACCGGCGGATCACTCTCGTCGACGGCCAGGTGGTCTACGACGATCAGCAGACGCCGTTCGCCTTCGGGCACCGGGAGTTGGAGCGGGTCACGGAGGAGTGGCGGGAGCTGGGGCGGCGGTCCGAGCGGATCGGGCGGCGGTTGCCGGATGGGGTGCGGGACGCGTGGTTCGAACTCGTCGGGTACGAGGTGCAGGCCACGGCCAACCTGTACGGGTTGCGGTCGGCCGAGTTCACGAACCTGCTGTACGCGGCGCAGGGTCGGGCCGCGACGAACGACCTCGCGGATGCGGCGGAGGTGGGGTTGGAGACGGACTTCGCGTTGGCCGAGCGCTTCAACTCGGCGGTGGCGGGCGGGAAGTGGGCCGGTTTCCAGACGCAGCCGCACATCGACTACGGGGATGTGGAGCGGTACGGGCCGAATGCCGGGTGGCAGCAGCCGGAGAGGGACAACGTGGCGTTGCCGGATGTGTTGTTCCCGGCTGTGCGGCGGATTGCGGTGCCGGTGGGGGTGGGGGTGGGGTTGGGGGTGGCGGTGGATGGTTCGGAGGACGCGTGGCCTGGTGGTGCGGGTGCGGGTGCGGGTGCGGGTGCGGGTGCGGGTGCGGGTGCGGCCGTACTGCCTGCCTTCAGTCCGTATCAGACGCGGCCGCAGCAGTATGTCGAGGTCTTCAACCGGGGGCGTACGGCCTTCGATTACCGGATTGAGGTGTCGGTGCCGTGGTTGGTGGTGGATCGGCCGCGGGGGCGGGTCGAGCGGCAGGTGCGGGTGGAGGTGGGGGTGAACTGGGCTCGGGTGCCGGGGAGTTGGGGTGGTTCGGGTGCGCGGGGGTCGTTGACGGTGCACGGTGCGGGGGAGTCGGTCACTGTCTCCTGCGTGGCGGAGACGCCGGCGGGGCGGGGGCTGCGGGGGTTCGTGGAGGCGGGCGGGTACGTGGCGATCGACGGGGAGCACTACGACCGGGCGGTCGGTGGGTGGCGTCGTATCGACGGCATCGGGCGTACGGGGCGTACCGGGGCGGGGATGACGCCGTGGCCGGTGACGCTGCCCAGGCAGACGCCGGGTGGGGTGGATTCGCCGCGGTTGGAGTACGAGGTGAGTCTGGTGTCGGTGCCTTCCGGGGGTGAGGTGACGGTGTGGGCGTATCTGTCCCCTCGTAACCCTGCGTTGCCTACGGGCGGTCTGCGCTACGGCGTCTCGCTCGACGCCGGGCCGATCGAGACCGTCGACATCAACGTCGGTGCAGATGACGGGCTGTTGAACGCGCTGTGGGCCCGCAACACCTCCGACAACGTCAACGCGACGGCGACGAAACACTCCGTGACGAAGGCCGGGGTTCACCGGTTGAGGTTCTGGATGGTGGACCCGACGGTGGTGCTGCAGCGGCTCGTGATCGACACGGGGGGTCTGCCGGCGCTGTACCTGGGGCCGTTGGAGAGTCGGCGGGTGTAGCGAGGGGACTTCAGTGGGTGCGTGGAACGGGTCGAGTGGGTCGGGTGCGCTGCGGGTGTCGGATGTGGGGGGTGTGCCGGGGGAGTTGGGCGTTTCGGCGCCGAGGAAGGATCTTGCCTCCTCGCCGGGTGAGAAGCGGGCGGCGGCGCGGGCGATCGAGGATCACATCGAGCCCGGTACGCGTACGGCGGGGCGTTGGGTGGACGACGAGAACGGTGCCGCTGTACGGGAGTTCGCCGCGAAGGACGGGGAGGGGTGGGTGACTTCGGGGGCCCTGAAGAAGGCGCACGGGGCGTGGGTGGACCAGGTGAGGAACCTGATGGACCGGCTGGGTGCGGAGAAGGGCGCGTTGCGGAGTGGGAGCGCGGTGCTGACGAGTACGGATCTGGCGGCGGGGTCGAAACTGCGGGAGCAGTCCGCGTTGGACATGCTCTGACGTCAACGGGCTGTTGGGTCAGCGGAGTCATTGGGTCAGCGGAGCTATTGGGGCAACTGGGCGCATGCCGACGTATCACGAGATCATGACCACCGACCTCGCCGCGCTGACCACCGCGGCCGAGCGCTGGGACGGTATGGCGGGGGAGTTCGAGAAGCAGGAGGCGGCGTACCGGCGGGATGTGCACGGCATCTCCATGAGTACGTCGTGGACCGGGCTCAGCGCCGACGCGGCGAACGCCCGGTTCGACGTCACGCTCAAGGAGTTCCAGTACGCGCAGACGGAGGCCAAGGGGATCGCGTCGTTGCTGCGGGACGCGCACGAGCGGTTCGTGGAGCTGCGGGGCCGGGTGGTGGCGGCGCGGTGGGACGCGGTCCGGGCGGGCATGAAGGTGTCGGAGGCCGGGGTGGTGAGCCCGGGTTCGGGCCGGCCGGACACCCCCGGCGACCCGCACGCCGTACAGCCGTGGCAGGACCGGATCACCAAGGCCGTACGCGATGTGACGGACGCGGATGAGGGCGTCCGGATCGCGCTGGCGGGTGTCGTGATCGACTCCGAACTGCTGGCCGGGGGGCGGGGGTTCAACGGCAGGGCGATGGGTGACGTCGAGGCGTACGAGGCCGAGGAGACGGAGAGGTACCTGCGGAAGCTGGGCAGGGGAGGTGAGTTGACGGACACTCAACTCGCAGAGCTGGAACGGTCGTTCCGCGACAACAGCGAGGACGAGGGGTTCTCGCGGATGGTCCTGGACGACCTGGGCCCCACCGGCACGATCAAGCTCACGAACGAACTGAACGACCGCATCCACATCCAGGGTGGTGCGGGTACGGGTACGTACTCGGTGATCGAGACGGGCCTGGCGAACGCGCTCGCCACGGCCACGAAACACACGAGGTCGGACTGGTACCGGAAGTGGCGTGCGGGTATACGGCACGCGGGTCTGGAGCACTTCGCCACGGATGCGCAGGGGCTCCATCTGGACAAGGCCGTCGGGTACCAGTCCCTCGTGACGCTGATGCAGAAGGGTCACGGCTACGCCCCGGCGATGGTCGAGGATCTCACCGACGACATGATCGCGGCGGAGAAGAAACACCCCGGGGTCTGGCAGGTGAAGGGTACTTACGCCGGGGCGCGTGGCGGGTGGTTCGCCAACGACCCCGTCGACGGGATGCTCGGCATCATGAGCCGGGACCCGGCGGAGGCGGCGCGGTATCTCCATTCCGACGCCCACATGAAGTACCTGATGAATGACCGCGACTGGAATGTCACCCTGAATGACGAGGGGATGTCGAAGGGCGGTCGTTATGTGCCTCGGTTGGACGGGGACGATCGGGTGGGGTTCGGGGCGGCGTTGCAGGCGGGGGCCACGGGGATCGATCCTGCGCATCCGCATGGGGGGCGGGTGGGGGATCGGGCGACCAACGATGCGGTGTTCAAGTCGGCGCTCACGTATTTGGCGGACAAGGGGGATGAGTTTCCGGCGTCGTTGCGGGAGCCGATGGCCAACGTGCTTGTTAATCATGGGGGTGTGGTGCATGCCTCCATGAGTGAGGTCGCCGTCGCCAAGTCGCCTTTGGATCAGCATCGACTCTTCGAGGTTGTGAAGCAGGTGTCCAAGGATGAGGGGGCGTATGGCACGTTGAACGGCGGGATGAATCAGGCCATGGTGTCAGCCATTCATAGCGACCACTCGAACTCGGCCGATTCCTTGAGCCAGGTGGGCCGCACTGTTGGCTTCCTCGAGGAGGCCCGGGTGCAGGCTGCTGGGGACCCGAAGACCGCGGCGTTCGAGAGCAAGCCGTTGTTCGATAAGGCGATCGGTTATATCCCTGTCGTTAGTGGTGACGTACAGATGGGGTTTGACTATGTGACGGGCGAGTGGCTTGCGGATGAGCAGCGAAGGCTCGACCAGGCGCAAGCCGATCATAATGTCAACGTTTATTCCGCGAGGAACGGTCAGTTGATGGCACTTGCTGAAGAATGGAGAAAGGTGCATCCGCAAAAGGGTGGCGTGTACTTCGATCCGCAGGCGGAGATCAGTCGATCGGCTGAGGACGGTATTGCCCATGCGACCGGGATGTCCGGGGAGCGGTCCAAGTGAAGATGCGCCTCCGCATCAGCCTTGCGTGCCCGATCCTGTTCCTCTCATCCGTATTTGTCGTGTCCTGCGGCAGTTCCACCGACAGAGAGCTTCCAGGCGTGATCTGCGGAACGCGTATTGCTCCCGGTCTTGCGCGTCCGCTCGTGAAGTCCACCGAGGACTGGCATGAATACGATCGCGTCGACCGAGCCGAGGCGATCACCGCCCCTTGTCTCGTACTGTCCGGACGAGAGGTGGTGCTTGGCTTCCGCTTCTCATGGCGCGAAAGCGCGACAGACCTCATGTATCTGGCCAAGAACACGGGATCGGTCTCGCGTGTCACGGATCCACACGCCATCGACTTCACCTACAAGACAATCATCGGAACCGACGGAGCCATCTCGATCGCCCCCTGCAAAACGAACGGCGGCAAATACTTCACCCTCACCCTCCAAGTCCCCCAAATCGGCCTCATGGACCAGACCCACCGCAAGGACATCGAGAAGTTCATGCGGGCCTACTTCCCGGCGACGCTCAAGACCTTGGGGTGCAGGTGACGTTGTCTCGGTGTGCAGCGAGTACATGAATGAGTACGAGCGCTCATGTGCCGCCCCGCGCCCTGCAGTTGGCTGGACGCATGTCGATCACACAGGGCACTTCGGTACGCGGTACATGGGTCGGGCCGCTGATGGCGACGATCGTCACCCTGCCCGCCGCCCTCGTCGCCTACATCATCGGCGGCCTCTCACCCATGGCCTGCGACGCCTGCGACGGAGTGGAGGCGGAGCGCTTCACCCAGAGGTTCGACACCGCCTTCACGTTCCTTCAGGTGGGGCTTCTGGCCTCCGTCGCGCTGTTGCTGGTCAGTTGGGTCCTGCCGCGGACCGAGGAGAACGTCAACCGGCGCCGCCTGTTCGCCGCCCTCGCACCCGGCACGGTCGTACTCTCGGTGATCCTCTTCGCGGGGATCGTCCCCTGGCCCAGCTGACCGGCCCGTTCCGACCGCTTGCGAGACGGAGCGAAATGGGACTGTCCTTGGGTGGAGTCAAAGTGGGCGATGATGCTTGGGTATCGAGGAACGCACGGAGCGGACAATGCGCCGCCGAGTGACGCGGCGAAGGGCGCTGCCGCCACCGAATGCCGCCACCGATCTGTCGTCCTTCACGGCCTTCCCGAAGCGCGTCGACCAACTGATGCGCGACCTGAAAGGCTCGGATGCCGGCCCGGGCGAGGTCGGCTACGGGCAGCGCGATCGCCGGAGCTGTCGCAGCCGCCGGTGCTGTGGCCGCATAGGTTCGCCGGTTGGCGGTTGTGAGGGCTGGATGGTGTCCCGCCGAGTGGTGCAGCAGGTTAGGGACGTGCGTGTTGTGAGAGGGCGGGCGCGTACCGGGACGACACCTCGACCGAGTAGCGGTCGGTGACTTGGTTCCAGGCAAGGAACGCGGCGGTGGTCGCCAGCAGTCCGTTGCAGTATCCGTCCATGACGTGCGGGGGCGCTTCCCAGGAGGAGGCGAGGACGGTCGCCAGCTTCTGACAGGCGTTGGCCAAGTCCTTGCGGTACCAGGAGCGGACCTCTGCGACAGCTTGATCGCGGGTCATGCCACGGTGTGCGACCAGGACCGCAGTGCCTCGTCGGAGAAGTCGTAGCCGGTCACCGTGATGCCCCAGGAGGCAAGTTGGCGTGTCCACCCGCCCGTTCCGCACGCGAGATCGACGGCGGTCATGCCGGGACGCGGGTGAACAGCCTCGCGGAAGAGCGCGCTCTCGGCGGGGCTGACGGCCGTCGGCGGGACAGCCGCGGCCCACGCGTTCCAGTCTGACGCCGACAACCTGCGGCTTTCCAGCGGGCCGGTGGTCATGGGGTGTTCTCCGGCGGTGCGTCGGTGCGCCGGACCCGGCGCAGCCGCTTGAGGTCGAAGCCGGGGTTCGTGACCTCGCCCGCGGCGACTCCGAACAGGTTCACCGGTGAGGGTTCGTCGGGGAGGTCCGGCACCAGGGCAGATAGGGCGGACAGGGCGGGCAGGGCGGCCTGCGGGTCATGCACGGGGAGGTGCTCCGGGGCCGGAGCACCTCCGGGGCGGGGGCGTCTGGGCGGCCGGAGCGGCGCGCCACCGGCTTCTCCGGTGGTCTGGCCTGCGGCCGTTCGGCAGCGGACGTTTACTCATGAGCGCTTCCTTCCTGGGGTGGGAGCGTCGGGAGAGGCGCGTGAGGTGGCCGGGCGGTCGGTCTGCGGTGCCGGGAGGTGCTGCACGCGCTGTCTTCCGGGCGGGTTGACCGCTCGGTGACGTTGGCGCATACGCGGACGGGGCTGGACGCGTGAGCACGACCGGCGAAGCGGACGACGGTTGCCCGGCACTCCCGGACCTCCCCGGTTAGGGGGAAGGGGCGCCCGGAAGCAGCCGAGAGTGCCCGGTGCCGTACGGGCGGGAACAGCGCTCCGTGCAGCGAGTGCAGTTCGGCGCGTGTGGCGCGTGCAAGGGTGTCTCACCTCCGCTGCCCGGTGATATTGCTACGACCAAACACTGTGTGTCAACGATAGTTATAAATTTATAAACGATCGTTAGTCGATGGTCGTTGGGCAGGAGGGGCGACGTGCGGGCTCCAGAGATGGGTCTGGCCCCATCTGGGGAGAATGTCGGGAATTAAACGATCGTATGTGGCCAATAAACGATCGTTGTGGCGCGTGGGTGGTTGCGCGTACGCTGCCCTGCACATGTGCGGGAGCCGCCGCCCCCAAGGGCCCGTAGGGAGAACCTCGTTGGAGTCATCCACATCGCTACCCGAGACGCTTCGACGTCTGGACGAGCTGATCACCGAACGAGGCCTGAAGCGCGCGGATATCTTCGACGTGCAGACTCTGGCCGCGAAGACGGCCCTGCCGGACACGGTCATCAAGCGCCTGGTGAAGGGCGGCAAGCCGACGCCCGATTCGGTCTCCGATCGTGTCTGCGCGCGCATGAAGGTGGTCAGTGCCGCCTATCTCGCCGACAACGGTAAACGCGCGTCGGACCTGGCCGCCGACCTCCGTGACTCGCTGGGGATCTCCGATGTCTGGGCGCGCAGTGTCTGCGAGGGCAAGAAGATGCCCAACGTCGATCTCCTGCACCACCTGGCGGCGTACTTCCGCGTCGAAGGCGGCGAGCGCTTCTTCACCGCACCGGCCGACGAAGCGCTCAACCGCGTACTGCTGCCCACCCTGCGGGAGTTGGAGGGTTCCGACACGGATCCTCTGTCGCTACTCATGCGCGAGTACGGAGTGGAAAGCGCGCATATGAGGCAGGACGGTGACCTGACACGGGAACAAGTGGAACGTGTCCTCAAGGGAGTGCTGCAGTCGGTGCTGCCACAGAAGGGGGAGTCCGGCGCGTGAGCACCAAGGCGATGAAGTTACTGCTCAGCGATTTAGGCGAGGAAGCGTCGAAATCACTTCAGCGCCCGGCCGAACCACGGGCCGTGATGGAGGAATTCTGCCGGGCCATGAGCGTCCGCAAAGGTCGGCCCATCGAGCTCAAGTTCCACTCGTTCCCGCCGGAAGCCGGGATGTCCGGTGTATGCCTGGACTTCGGCGACCGATCCCTCATCGTCGTCGAGGCGGCTACTGCCCCTGGCGCCCAGTTCGTCATTCTTGGCCACGAACTGTGGCACGAGGAGGCGGGGAGCGCAGGCCATCACACCGGCGGGATACCCGCGGCCGCCCGCACGCTCGGCGCTCCTCCGCCGCCCGAAACAGTCCGCCGCGCTATCGAACAGATCCTCGACCAATACGACGTGTCCAGGGAGGCTGTCCTCACTCTGACAGCCCGGGCCCATTCCGCCGACGACCACGAGGTGGACGCGGAGACCTTCGGCCTCCTCTTCGGCAGGGCAGTACGGACCTGGATGAAGGGACAGTACGCGCAAGGACCGGTCAGCGACGCGACCGTCGAGGGACGAATAAACCTCTCCCTCCTCAACCGCGGCGGCAGCCTCTTGTGAGTGCGTACTTCCACATCCCCTACGCCCTCCCCACCGCGTTCCTCGCGATCGCTCTCCTCCTCAAACTACCCACCATCGTGCGCGCCTGGCGGGACCCCAACGTCAAGGCCACCACGCTCCTGCTGGCCTTCGCCACGGCCGTACTCGTCGTCATCACCCCCGTCAACATCGAACGCCTCAACCAGCTGACCGGCGTCCCCAACATCGCATCGCCCTGGGCCTACTCGTTCCTGACCGCGTTCGGCGCCACCGCCCTCACCATGATCATGCGATGGCGGGAGGAACCCTCTGCCCGGCGACAACGCCGGATGCGCCGCATCTACTGGATCTACGCCGGCATCATCGTGATGCTGTGGGTGACCTTCCTGCTGGCCCGCGTGCCCGAGCCGAGGATCTACGACCTCGACACCTACTACGCCAGCACCCCCTGGATGAGCGAGCACATCCTCCTGTACCTGGGCGCTCACATGGCGACGTCCCTGGTCGCCACCTACATGCTGGTCAAATGGTTCCCCGAGGTCGAGAACCGCTGGCTGAGATCGGGCGTGGTCTTCCTGCTGCTCGGCTTCGGCTCCGGACTCGTCTTCGACGTGGTGAAGCTGATCGCGATCGGCGCCCGCTGGTCGGGGCACGACTGGGACACTCTCAGCACCAACGTCGCACCGCCCTTCGCCCTCCTGGCGGGCGCACTCGTCGCCATGGGGTTCATCGTTCCCCAGGCCGGCCCCCTCCAGCAGAAATGGGTCCATGACCGGCGCGAGTACTGGCGCCTGCGCTCACTGTGGCGGGCCGTGCGCGAGGTCACCCCCTCCTCCGCCCCGGCCCGGTTCGGCCTCTGGGTGCCGCTGGACCTCCGCCTGGTGCAGCGCCAACAGCGCATTCACGACGCTCTGCGGGTCCTGGTCCCCTACTTCGACCAGGACCTCTACCAGAGAGCCCACCGTGCGACACCCCCCGGCTACACCGAGGAGAAGGCCCACGACGTGGCCCGCGCCGTCACCGTCTGCGCGGCCATCGACGCCCACCGCAGCGGTGTGTCCCGCCCGGAGCGCCTCACGGAACAGCAGCTCGAGTTCGGCACGGACATTCACGAGCACATCGACACGATCGCGCAGGTCCTGCATCACCCTCGCCTCGTCGACGGCATCCGCCAGCGGGTGACCGGCACAGAAAGCGCCGATACATATGCCTCGTAGAACCACGAACAGCCGCCCCGCCGCCGTCGTCGTCATAGGGGCAAGCGCAGCCGGACTCTTCGCGGCAGCCGCCCTGGCCGAGTTCGCCGACGTCACCATCGTCGAACGCGACGTGCTGCCCGATGGGGCCGAACCCCGCCGCGGCGTCCCGCAAGCCCGGCACGCTCACCTGGTGTGGAGCGGCGGAGTACGCGCCTTCAACGACCTGCTGCCCGGCGTCACCGACGACGTCCTCGCCAAGGGGGGCCGACTGGTCCACATCATGGGCGACATGGTCTCCCGGGCACCCAACGAAGTCTGGTTCCGGCGCTTCACCGCGACTCATCACCGCAACCTCGTCTGCTCCCGTGACCTTCTCGACTCCGTGCTCCGTGCCCGTGTCCGGGCGCTGGAGAACGTCACGATCCGGGAGAACACCACCGCGCTCGGACTCGTCGGCGATGCCACCCGAGTCACCGGGCTGCGCGTCAGCAGCAGCGGGGACGAACGCATCCTGACCGCCGACCTCGTCATCGACGCCTCCGGCCGCGGCTCCCGCAGTCCCGCATGGCTCGAAGGACTGGGTCTGCCCAAGACTCCCGAACGTGAAGTCAACGCCGGCGTCGCCTACGCCACCCGCCGCTACCGGGCCCCAGGCACCAGCGCCGACATCCGCTTCCCGCTCGTCAACGTCCAGGCCAACCCCGCCAAGGCCCCCGGCCAGGGCGGCATCATCCTGCCCATCGAAGACAACCAGTGGATCGTCACCCTCGCCGGAACCCGCGGGGGAGAGCCGACCGACGACCCGGACTCCTTCGAAGACTTCGCCCGCCACCTCGGCGACCCCGTCATCGGCCACGTCCTCAAAGACGCCGAACCGCTCGGAGACATCGCCACCACCCGCAGCACCTCCAACCACCGCCGCTACTACGAGAAGACGCGACGCTGGCCCGACGGCTACGTCGTCCTCGGTGACGCCATCGCCGCCTACAACCCGGTCTACGGCCACGGACTGTCAGTCGCCGCCCAGTGCGCGATCGCCGTCCGGGACGTTCTGCGCACCACCAGCACCACCAGCATCACCGCACCCGGCACCGCGAAGCGTCTCCAGCGTGCCGCCGCACGCCCGGTTGCCGCGGCCTGGGACCTCGCCGTCGGACAGGACGCCTTCTACCCCGGAGCCACCGACACGCCCCCCACCGCCCTGGAGAGGCTCCTCGCCCGTTTCGTCGACCAGGCGGTGGCCACCGGCGCCCGCAACCCGCGCGCCCTCGGCGCCCTGCTGGACGTGATGAGCCTGGAGAAACCCGCCACCCGGCTCTTTTCACCGGACATGCTCGTCCCCATGCTCTTCGGCCCGAGGAGACCCCACCTGACCGGGGCACCTCTCAGTGAACAGGAATGGAAGAGCGTTTCCTAGCTGTCCGAATCAGGGCGCCGAGGCCATGGGAGATGAATGTGGAGCACGCCGGCGGACCGCATACCGACGATGCCGTACACGTCACGGTCCTGGCTTTTGAACCTGGTGAGACCTACAACGCTCGAAGCCGTCCCTGCGCCGAGTGCCTGTGGCGTACGGATACCGATCTCACTGCCACATCGGATCACGATATGAAGATGCTGGCACGCGCCGACGGCAGACCTCGCGAGCCGGCCCCCTTCACGGCCCCTGTCGTGGACTGCCCACTCGACCAGACGGACGGTGCCCAGCCGCTGCCTTGGTGTGCAGGCTGGCTCGCAGTGATCGGACAACACCACCTGGCGGTTCAACTGGCGATCGCCATTAATGCACTGCCTCCCAACACCCTGGCGCCTTACGGCACCTGGCCGCCCTTGCATTCCAGCCTGGCGGCGCTCCTCGAAGCACGCGAGGAACAGCTTCAGCGCTGGTGAGCCGGTCGAGAAAGACACGTATGACGAGGCGGTGGCGATGGCGCGGGTGGTGGACCCGAAGAGCTGGTGGAGTTGCTCGGCGACTGGGAATCGGGTGTGCGTTCCGGCGCCGCTGCTGGCGCTTAGTGAACTAAGGGCGTTTTGGATCTAGTTGCGCGGCTGCTGCATCCGGTCGCGGGGTGTCGGCGCCGACCAGGCCCGCCCGAACGCCTCACTCAGGCCAGGGTCCGCAGGGGGCAGGGGGCAGGGGGCAGGGGGCAGAAACATCCGAGCCCACCTCCTTTGCCCGGCTCGTGTTCCCCAACCTCCTGGTGCCGGTCCCGGACGGCCGCCTGGGACCAAGAGCGGCCGTCCCGCACCCCGCTACAACGTGGGCAAGACCGTCCCCTATGTCGCCTCTCCGGAACTCGCGGCCATGCCGGCCGGCAGGATCGACCCCGCCGTTTTGCCTCCGTCGCCGTTGAGGCCGGCCCAGGCCGCCTTCGGCCCGGGTGCCCGGGACGTGACGAAGCGTCCAACTGCCGCAGATTGGCTACGCGCTCTGGACGAAGAACGCCCACGAGTCAAGGTGTGCAGCGCCCGTCCGTGCCACACCTATGGCTCACACCTCAATGCCTGTCCCTGGTGCAAACACGCCGCTGCCACTGGACGAGATGCCTTCAGAAACGAATCCGTGCTTTCCACTTCTTACGTCTCGATGGATGCAGTCAGTGCCCCGTCTTCCCAGTGATCCTCGACAACCTGTCCGCCCACAAGGGCTGCGACATCTGCCGCTTGGCGACGAAGAACAAGGTCGAGCTGTGCTTCACGCCGATCCACGCCTCGTGGGCGAACCCGATCGAGGCGCACTTCGGACCGCTGAGGCAGTTCTCCATCGCCCGCTCCAACTACCCCAACCTGACTCAACCCGGGGAACTTATGCGGTCACAGCACTAGGCGTCGGCGTTCCCCCGCGCAGCCGCCCGAGTTGGCCTTGGCGTGGGTGTGGCTCCTCGAAACCTTCACCGGGTGCCAAGGCGTCATAAAGCCGACAAATATGGAGTTGCTTTGCCTCTGCTTTGCTAGCGTCATACCAACTGATGTGGATACGGGGGAGGGGCTCACTCATGCCGTGGGACGAGTGGGAACAGCTCAAGGCCAAGCACACGCCGGTCGGTACGCAACTGAACAGCGTGCCCGACGGGGGCGGCACGTACGGGCCGTACGTCACGCCGAGCGAGACGGGCGATCTGAAGGTCGGGCACGACGATCTGGTCAAGATCGGCAAGAGTTCCCACGAGTTGTACAACCAGCTGTGGGACAGGGCGCGCGTCAGCATTCCCAGCAGTGACACCGCGGCGGGCAATCTGTTGCAGCAGGGGTTCGCCCTCGGGGGCGGTTTGCGGCATGTGTCCGATCGCTGGGACGAGCAGTTGAAGTCGCTCATGGACGCCTGCGCTCAGATCTCGAACCATATGCAGACCACCAAGAAGGTGCATGCCGGCGACGAGCACTACATCCAGCGCCAGATGAGCAGCATCGACACCCTGGATGCCGGTTTCGACGAGCGGGTCGGTGCGCCGGGGGCGAAGAACGACTACAGCAAGCAGGACAAGGGCGAAGGCGGCGGAGGCAGCGGAGGGGGCGGAGGGTGACGGGACGGGGACGTCCGTCGGCTCATCGCTCGTATCTCGTTTGAGGACCGTTACCTGTGGATCTCGATACCCTGCGCTTCGCCAATTTCTCCGCCGTCGACGAGGCCGTCACCGACTGGTCGACACTCGTCAGCAATCTCGCGGACCTGAGGAAACAGGCGGAGGACGGCTTGCATCAGGCCGCCAACACCGCCAACTGGGCCGGGATGAACGCTCAGATCACGAAGGAGTTCATCGGCAAGACCGCCGGTGAGTTCACAGATGCCCACACCCAGGCGAGAACGATCCACCGCATTCTGAGTGACACGGTCGGTGAGCTGAAGCAGTATCAGAAAGATCTCAACGCGGCCATCGATCGCGGTCTGAAGAAGAACCTGACCGTGGTGGGCACCGGTGACGGACGTTTCACGGTCACCATGAACATCCATCCTGACCGGGCGGCGAAGGGCACCACCGTCCCGGACCATGACGAGAGCGACGTCACGGCACTGCGCGACGAGGTGCAGGAGATCCTCAGGAAGGCCGGAGAGAGCGACAGCTCCGCCGAGACCGTCCTCAAAGCCATCGCCGACCAGGCCGCGACGGGCTTCGCCGACACCGACTACAAAGACCGTGACACCGCGGCGAACGCGGTCCGGGAAGCCGATGAGTTGGCGAAGCTGGCGAAGAAGGACCCGGACGAGCTCACGGTCCAGGAATTCGACCGTTTGAATGCCGGGCTGAAGGAATATCACGACGATCCACTGTTCGCGGAGCGCTTCGCCACCGACCTCGGGCCGAAGAGGACTCTGGAGTTCTGGGCCGGTGTCGCGGATCCGCAGGTGGCGCCCGATCTCACCCGGGAACGGCGGGAACAACTGGGTGAGTTGCAGAAGAACCTGAGTCTGACGCTGGCGACGGCGAGCCAGAGCGATGCGGCCGCGATGACGCAGTGGAAACGCGACGTGATCGAACTCGGTGACCAGCGGGTCGGTCATCGAGGCAACATCCTGGGCTTCCAGGTCATGAGCAACCTCATGCGCGCGGGCGACTACGACGACTCCTTCATGACCGAGTACGGCGACCGACTCATGGCCACGGAGCGGAAGTTCACCGGCGACGGCAAGCACACCGCCTGGCAGCAGCTGGGATTCGACCCCTATCTCAACCGGATGGCCGGCGATACGGGGTGGGACCCGATGAGTGGATATCTGAAGGGACTCTCCAACAGCCCGGATGCCGCCACCGAGTTCTTCAACGACGACTTCATCCCGAAGGACGACGACCACAAGGAGGCCGTCTCCAACTTCACGTACCTTTTCGAAGAACGCCACTGGCCGGACGCGATGGAGAACGACTTCAGCGGCGACGGCAGCGACGACGGGCGGAACAACCTCGCGTCGGCCCTGGAAGCCGCGACGACCGGGCACCCGGCCGGTGAAATCCCGACACTGGACACCCCGGCGCACGACAAGGAACAGGCCAAGCTCTTCAATGCCATCGTTTCCTCGGTGGGTGACGATCCGGAACGGCTCACCGAGCGCGACTACATGTCGGACAGCATGGGGCAGATGGCTTCCGAATATCTCCCGGACATCAACCGGGCCACGACCGACGTGAGCAGGGATTCGGACGACTGGGACCAGATCCAGAAGCTCTATCCGATCGCCGGCACGGACTCCGGAGTCCACCATCGGGACGTGAGCAAGTTCCTTTTCGCCGTCGGCCAGAACTCCGCGGGATATGCCGCCGTCGAAGTCGGTCAAGAAGCCTACATGTCCAAGCTCATGGCGTATCACCTCGATCCGGATCTTCCGGCGGATCAACGGTTCTCCCAGGACCAGGAGACCACCGTCAAGTACATCTCCGAGCGGACCGGTGAAGTGTCGGGCGTGCTGGGCCTCGGGCGGCAGGAGGAGGTGGCGAAACCGGGCGGCGACCAGGACGACGCCTACGACTACAGCGTCTCGCAGCGGAAGAACTGGATCTCCGGCAGCGTCGGAACGGTCGTCGGCGTCGGGACGTCGTTCGTCGCGACACCCTGGGTCGGTGCGGCTGCCGGCGGTGCGGCGGGAACGGTCACCAGCGTGGTTCTGGAAAGGGTGTTCAAGGACGCCGAAGGGCATGCGCTTGCCGCTGCCGCCAATGAAATGGGAAATCGCTGGCAAGCGGGCCTGTCCCAGAACAACGAATACGTCGCCCTCGGCGCGCAGTCCGCGGCCGACAGATACCACTTGGCGAACTCCGACGACATAGGAACATGGGCCCGAGAGGGTTCTCGTCAGGGTTACATCAACGCCCGCGCCATTTTGGACGGCCAAGCTCCCGGCAGCACGACCACTCCCTGACTTCCAACCAGTTGCGAGAACGCCATGAATCCGATCCTGACCCCTGGGCGCGGCCGTCGCGCAGTGGCTGCCACGGCACTGTCCGCACTCGTCATCGGGATCTCGGGCTGCTCCGAGCCCGAGCAGAAACGCGAGTACGCCACACCCAAGTCCCTGTGCGGCATCGCCGTCGACGCGGGAGAGCTCGCCGAGTTCCTTCCGGCCGGCAGGAGTGCTTCGACCAAGGAGACGGTCCACACCGACACAGCCACACGATGCGCCGTGTCGGTGGACGGCAAGCGGATCGTCTACGCCGCTCAGGAGTGGTGGAACGACATGACCGTGCTCCAGTTCGCCCAGGGGCTGACTCAGGACAACCCGGAGCACCGGACGGACGACGGCCGTTTCGCCTACTCCGGCAACCAGGCGTTCGGCAGGACGGAGAACTGCCGTAGCAGCGAGCACGACGACCAGATCCTCTACACAGCCATCCAGGCCTCCGGCTCGGAGCACGAGGACGCGGCCGCCATGAAGAAGCTGATCATCGCGTACACCAAGGAAGTTGAGCGCTCCCCGGCGTGCCGGTGAACACGGCGCGACCCGGCACCTCGACAGAAGGAGGAGGCCGGGCTGCACAGTGTCTCGATGCACGGTCTGCTGGACGAGGCCCGTATCGAGGCGATCGGGCACCAGTACGGCGACGTAGAGGGAGCGGTCAACCGGGAGTTGGAGAAACAGGGCGAGTGTCGCAACTCCGTGGCCGGTGCCGCGATCGGCGTCGGCGTGCAGCTCCGGCGCCACGAAAGACACCGGAACCGGCGACAGGACCCGGGAGAGCTGCCAGGACCTGCTGGGCACGGCCGGCGAGCAGTGGGTCAAGGACAGCAGCGCGCGGCAGACCGGGCTGGTGGACGTTAAGGACCTCAAGGACCTCAAGGCCGCCTTCTACGACGACGCCAGGTCACGGGATCCCAGCAGCAAGGCGGTCTCCCCCTTCCTGCCCTCCGAGCTGTGCCGCATCGTGGTCCAGGACCAGAAGCCGCACACCAGCCGCCTGTCGATCAGCTACGGCGCGTCCGTCTTCCCTTCGACTCCCCGTTCGACGAGAAGTCCGACGCATCTGATGCGTCCGGCGCATCCGGCGCCCCCGCGACCCAGGAGACGGGTGTGCCGCTGGCGGGCTCCATGACCGACACCCTCACCGGGAACACCGACACCGGACCTCACCTGCGGTACCTGCTGAACCCCGCCTGTGTGACGGCGAAGACATTCGCCTGCCGGAACAACCCCACGGTTCCCACGAAGCTGCCCGCCACCTAGCCGCGGGCCATGGCCTTCACCGCCCGATCGAACGCCGAGTCCCGCCCCTCCCTGAACTCCTCCTCCGTGAACACCGGCACCGACACCTGGGGCGGAATCCCCGTCCCGTCGAACGTCCGGCCCGAGTCGGTCAGGTACTCCTCGTTCGGGAGCCAGGCCGTCATGCCGTTGGGGAGCCCGCGTTCCATGACGTCGGAGAAGACCCCCTGCGTGGGCTGCCCGATGCGGACCGTCCGGCCGGGACGGTCGATCAGCGCCTGGGTGAAAGTCTCGCCCGCGCTCACCGTCGAGCCGCCGGTCAGGACGGCGACCGGGCCGGTGTAGCGCGGGGCGTGGGCCGGAAGCACCGGGACCGGCTCGGGGCGTGTGTGCCGGCTCGGGTCCTTCGGGTCGTTGCGGGCGCGCTTGGCGTAGGCGACGTAGGGGCTGTCGGTCAGGCGTTCCGCGATGTGGATGCCGAGGGCGTCGGAACCGCCGCCGTTGATGCGCAGGTCGATGATCAGTCCGTGCAGGTGACGTGACCGTTCCGGCGTGAGGACGGTGTTCAACGCCCGCTCCAACTCGGCCAGTTGGGCCGCGTACGACGCCTTCTCGTCGGCCAGGTAACCACCGAAGCCCGAGATCCGCAGATAGCCGAGACGACCGCCGCCCGCCAGATCCGCGTACGTGATACGGCCGTTGGCGAAGTCCCGTCGGTACGGGGCGTTCGCCAGATCTCGCGCCACGATGAACTTCTTGACCCTGGCGTCCAGTTGCTCGCTCGGCACCTCGGTGCCAGGACGGCCCTCGGCGAACACGCGGTCGCCGTCCTGCACCGCGACGTGCGCGTCGTACAGCGGACGCACCATCCTGCTGAAGATGTCGAACAGTTCCGCCCTGGTCGTGTCCTTGTGCACCTGCGGCCGGTACTCGTCCCGTACGGCGTGCCAGTCGATGCCCTTGGCCGCGAAGAACGGGTAGTTCTCCTCGTAGGACTGCCAGAAGACGTCGAAGGAGGCCGGCGGGCCCTTCGGGGTCGGGCGGGTGCAGGCGGCCGGCAGGGCCTTGATACGGCGCAGCTTCCGATGCCCCACCGAGCTGTCCGCGCCAATCGTGGCGTGGTCGCGATCCTGGGTGAGCCGCACGGTCAGGACGTCACCGCCCACCGTGTAGGTGCCGGGGCCGGTCTCCCGTGCGGAGTCGCCCCGGAGGCAGCTGACGGAGGTGGTCTGGTACTCCTGATACGTCCCATGGCCGAGGGCGAGGACCGTGCCGTAGCCGTCCGTGCGCCACAGGCCGTTCACTCGGCTCGGCACCGCCGGCGAAGGCGGCCGGTGCGGCTGTGCCGACGGTGAGGGTCAGGACGGTGGCGATGGCGGTGGCGGCGGCGATACGCACGTGCGGTTCTCCCCGTGGTGTGGCTTTCCGTACCTGTTGCCCCACCACCGTGACCGACCGGACGCCACCCGAACCATCCGGCAAACCGGTGCGTCGGGGTGAGGCAAACCCCCCACCTCGTGACCGACGGCCCACGGATTCACCCGGCATCCCTCTTCCGGCTGAGTACGGATACTCAGACGCCGTGGTGGCCGATGCGGATGAGGCAGGGGGTGCGGTGTCGCTACGGTACGTTGCGAACGGTGAGCGATGCGATCGTGTGTTCGCATCCCTCGGTGACATGCCAAGCGACACGGGGAGGGGCTACGCATGGCGTGGGAGGAGTGGGAGCAGCTCAAAACCGCGGCGGCTGAACGGAGTTCCGCCCGGATGCAGCTGAACCACGTACCGATGGACCCGGGTGGTTCCGGCGGCCAGTTGGTGTCGAACCGACGCGACTGGGCCAAGGCGGGGGACGACGTCGGCTCGCTCCGTGAGGACATCAGCAAGGCGTTCGGGAAGCTGACGGACGGACAGAAAGGTCTCGGCGAAGACTCCGGCTGCGTGACCGCAGCGGCTCAGAAGGAGGTCTACGGCTCATGGGAGACCTACGTCAAGAACGTCAGCGCGCGTTGCGGGAAGCTCTCGGGGCTGCTGGAGAAGGCGGGCAACGAGCAGCTGAAGACCGATGAGGCGGTCGAGGTTGAGCTCGGCAACCTGGAGGTCGAGTACGCGGACACCCCGGCTGTCGGCGGCCAGGACAAGGGGCGGTAACGAGTCGTCATGGATCTAGCGACACTGAGGGCCCTGAAGCCGACCGAGTACTCGGAGGCGGCCGACGGATACCGCAGCACTTCCGACATGGCGAGCGCGGTCAAGGACCGTATCGAGAACCAGATAGCCGTGGCCATGAGGAACTCGCTGAAGGGCGAGGCCGCGACCGCGGCGGTCAAACAGCTGACGGAGCTGGGCAAGAACTTCCACTACATCCAGGTCGAGTGCGGTCTTGTCAGTACGGCGCTCGAGGCGTTCTCGTACGAGCTGGGCGCGGCCAGGAGCAAGCTCGACGCGGCGCTCGAAGGCGCGCGGGCGGCGAAGCTCACCGTGAACGCCGACGGTTCGATCACCTATCCGCCGGCGGGGGAGAAGGACCAGGACGGCAAGATCCCCGACGGCGGCACGGTGAGCGGCCTCACGGACGGCACGGCCTCCGCGGTCGGCCGCCAGGCGGCCAACTTCGACCCCAATCCCCACCACCGCCTCGCCCAGGACTACGCGGACCAGATCGCCGGTGCCCTCAAGGAAGCCACGGAGGCGGACGAGAAGTGGGCCCCGAAGCTGCGGGCGTTGAAGGCCGACGACGATCTGACCGTGTCCGACAAGGACTGGGCCGACGCGTCCTCCGACACGAGCGGTGTGCGGGAAGCGGGCGGGAAATATCTCGACTCTCTGCCCCAGCGGCCCAAGGACGGCAGTCCGGAGGACAACGCGGAGTGGTGGAAGGGGCTCACGGCGGAGGAGCGGGCCGCGTGGATGTCCGTTGACCCCAAGACAGTGGGAGAACTCAACGGACTGCCGTCCGCGGTCCGCGACGAGGCCAACCGCGTGGTGTTCGACGAGACACGGGCGAGGCTTCAGACGGAACTGGACTCGATCCCGAGTCCTCCCGCCAACGAGTGGACGTGGATCACTTCCGGCCCGACTCCGTCAAAGGTGCACACCGATGAGTGGATGGACTGGTACAGGCAGTACGGCGACCGCCCGGAGCAGTTGAGGCAGACGCTCAAGGGCATGGGATACATCCAGGACCGCTTCGACCGGACCGGCGAAGGGGGCCTGCCCGAGGCGTACCTGCTCGGCTTCGACCCCGTGGGGCTGGGCGATGGAAAGGTCATCCTCGCCAACGGAAATCCGGATCTCGCCGACCATGTGGCGGTGTATGTCCCCGGTACCTTCGCCGGACTCGAAAAGATCGGGGAGGGAGACTCCCACGGGGACCTCGGTCGTGGGGAGACCCTGTGGGCTGAGAGCGCCCAACTCGCCCCGAGCCAGAACGTGTCCACGATCACGTGGCTCGACTACAACGCGCCGGACAGCATCGCTCCGCAGGCGACCAGCGGTAAGTACGCCGAGGAGGGAGGTCCGCGTCTGTACGACTTCCTCCAGGGAAACCGGGCAGCCCATGAAGAAGCCTCCGGAAACGCCGCCCACACCACGGTCCTCGGGCACAGCTACGGAAGCACGGTCGTCGGTGTCTCCGCCCAGTCCGGGACTTGGAGCGACTCCGAGGCCGTCGACGACTACATGTTCGCGGGGAGCCCTGGTGTTCAAGCGGATCATGCGGCTGACCTGGGCGTCGGTGCGGATCATGTCTGGGCGATGGGCGCACCTGCCAACGACGAGATCGTGCGTCAGGGCGGTCGTCTGGTGGGGCTCGGCGACGAGCTGACCATTCCCACCGACGACTCGTTCGGCGGGAACGTGATGAAGAGTGACTCGCCCGATCACGGCGGATTCTGGGACACCGACGGTCAGCAAGCGTCGCTCAGCCTGGAGAACCAGGCTCGGGTGATCACAGGAAGGTACGGAGATGTCGTTCTGGAGGACTGAAGGTCCCCAGCCCCGCAGGGGAGTTACTGCCCGTAGGGGATTTCCCCCAGGTGCAGGACCATTGATCGCCGCGTCCGCCCTCGTGCTGGCAACAGGCTGTTCGTCTTCTTCTCAGGGGAGTGAGAACTCGTTGGGCTACGAGCCGAAGTCCCGGTCCACCGAATCGGTCAAGGGGGAGATCTCGAACCTGTCCAGCCAGATCTTCGACGTCATGGCCATCAAGAGCAAGGTCACCGAACCGGGTCCGAACGTTCAGCCCTGTGAGTCCGGTGACGGTGGCTCGGCGGAGTTGAACAGGATCCGGCACCCCTGGTCGGCGTACGGGGTGGGGAACGACGTGCTGGAGAAGGGCATGGCCAATCTGCGCCAGGGACTCCCCGAGCAGGGCTGGAAGATCGAGAAGGTCGGGGACGACGGGAGCAGGAACAAGAACGCGCAGATCCTGGCTGTCCACGAGAAGACGCTCAGCCAGGCCGAAGTCACCTGGCTCAAGGGGTTGGACGGCCACGAGCCGCTCATCGAGGTGAACCTGTACTCGCGGTGCTTCCGGTCGGTCGGTGCCTCGGGGCAGGGGTGAGTCGGCGGGCGTAGGCCTCAAGAGGTAGGGGGCAACACCCCTGGCGGAGATCATGGGCGCGGGCGCCCGACTCGCCCCGGTCCGATCGGGCGTGCGTTTGACCTACGTCACTCCCGGGGTATTCTCTCCGGCTCGATTGGCGGAGGCACTGCCCCATATGGCAGACTGTCCGAGTTGCTCGGTCGAGTGTTGATGCTGCGCGCCTCCCGTCGGGAGGACCGGAAGCGAGTCCCACGGTACTCGTCGTCCCAACTGCCTCACGGCAGCGCTGGGGCGGACGTACGGGAATCTTTCGGGAAGTGTCAGTGCGGCGCCGGCCAGGCACCCGGTGGGCTTCTTCGCCCTCGGCTTGCGGTTCCGGAAGGGCCGTGCTTTCCCAGTAGGGAAGTTCCGAACCTTGGGACTTCTGTGTCGGTGAGAGCGCGACACACCCGACCGCGTGGGTCGGAGGAATCGCAGAGAGCAGAAGGACTTACCGGGGTGCAGAGCGTTACTAGAGACAGGACTACTGAGTAGCCATGGCGGGACAGAAGATCCGCATCCGGCTCAAGGCCTACGACCACGAGGTCATCGATTCCTCGGCGAAGAAGATCGTCGAGACGGTGACGCGCACTGGTGCGTCGGTCGCGGGCCCGGTGCCGCTGCCCACTGAGAAGAACGTGTACTGCGTCATCAAGTCGCCGCACAAGTACAAGGACTCGCGCGAGCACTTCGAGATGCGCACGCACAAGCGCCTGATCGACATCCTCGACCCCACCCCCAAGACCGTTGACTCTCTGATGCGACTCGACCTCCCGGCCGGTGTCGACATCGAGATCAAGCTCTAGGGATCGGTGAGCTGAAGATGGCTAAGCAGATCAAGGGCATCCTGGGCGAGAAGCTCGGCATGACGCAGGTGTGGGACGAGAACAACCGTGTTGTTCCGGTCACCGTCGTCAAGGCCGGCCCGAACGTCGTGACCCAGGTCCGTACGAATGACTCCGACGGCTACGAGTCGGTCCAGATCGCCTTCGGCGAGATCGACCCGCGCAAGGTGAACAAGCCCCTCAAGGGTCACTTCGCCAAGGCCGATGTCACGCCGCGTCGCCACCTCGTCGAGATCCGCACCGCGGGCGCCTCCGAGTACACGCTCGGCCAGGAGATCACCGCTGAGGTGTTCGAGGCCGGCGTCAAGGTCGACGTGACCGGCAAGAGCAAGGGCAAGGGCTTCGCCGGTGTCATGAAGCGTCACAACTTCAAGGGCCTCGGCGCCGGCCACGGTGTCCAGCGCAAGCACCGCTCTCCCGGCTCCATCGGTGGCTGTGCCACCCCGGGCCGTGTGTTCAAGGGCGTCCGCATGGCGGGCCGCATGGGCAACGAGCGGGTCACCACCCAGAACCTGACCGTTCACGCTGTTGACGCGGAGAAGGGACTGCTCCTCATCAAGGGAGCCATCCCCGGTCCGAACGGCGGCCTCGTCCTGGTCCGTACCGCCGCCAAGGGGGCCTGACATGAGCACCATTGACATTCTGTCGCCCTCCGGCGACAACGCCGGGACCGTTGAGCTCCCGGCCGAGATCTTCGACGTAGAGAAGATCAGCATTCCGCTGCTTCACCAGGTCGTCGTCGCACAGCTGGCCGCCGCCCGTCAGGGCACGCACAAGGTCAAGCGTCGTGGCGAGGTCCGCGGTGGCGGTAAGAAGCCGTACCGCCAGAAGGGCACCGGCCGCGCCCGCCAGGGTTCGACCCGCGCCCCGCAGTTCGCCGGCGGTGGCGTCGTCCACGGCCCCACGCCGCGCGACTACTCGCAGCGGACCCCGAAGAAGATGAAGGCCGCGGCTCTGCGCCACGCCCTCACCGACCGGGCCCGCAACGCTCGCATCCACGTCATCACCGGCGTGATCGAGGGCGAGACCCCCTCCACCAAGGCCGCCAAGAGCTTCCTCGGCAAGGTCAGCGAGCGCAAGAACGTGCTCCTGGTCATCGAGCGCTCCGACGAGGCCGCGCTGCTTTCCGCGCGCAACCTGCCCCAGGTCCACATCCTGGAGCCGGGCCAGCTGAACACGTACGACGTTCTCGTCTCGGACGACGTGGTCTTCACCCAGGCCGCTTTCGAGTCCTTCGTGTCTGGCCCCCAGGCCGCTGACACCGAAGGGAGCGAAGCCTGATGGCTACGCGTCACCCGAGCATCGCCTCCAAGGCCGCCAAGGCCAAGAAGGTCGCGCGCATCGCCAAGGCGAAGCGCCACGAGACCGAGGGCAAGAACACTGTCGAGACGCCGATCAGCAAGTCGTTCACGGACCCCCGTGACGTGCTGCTGAAGCCGGTCGTCTCGGAGAAGAGCTACGCGCTCCTCGACGAGGGCAAGTACACCTTCATCGTGGCCCCGGGCGCCAACAAGACCCAGATCAAGCAGGCCGTCCAGGCGGTCTTCTCGGTCAAGGTCACCGGGGTCAACACGATCAACCGCCAGGGCAAGCGCAAGCGCACCAAGACCGGTTTCGGTCAGCGCGCGGGCTCCAAGCGCGCGATCGTGACCCTCGCTGAGGGCGACCGTATCGACATCTTCGGCGGTCCGGCCGCGTAAGCGGGTCGGATCGTCCGATATCGGACGAGGACTGAGAAATGGGAATCCGCAAGTACAAGCCGACTACGCCGGGCCGCCGTGGCTCCAGCGTCGCCGACTTCGTCGAGGTCACGCGGTCCACGCCGGAGAAGTCGCTGGTTCGCCCCCTGCACAGCAAGGGCGGCCGTAACAATTCCGGTCGTGTGACCGTTCGCCACCAGGGTGGCGGACACAAGCGCGCCTACCGCGTCATCGACTTCCGTCGCCATGACAAGGACGGCGTGCCGGCGAAGGTCGCGCACATCGAGTACGACCCCAACCGCACCGCGCGCATCGCGCTGCTGCACTACGCGGACGGCGAGAAGCGTTACATCCTCGCCCCCCGCAACCTGTCGCAGGGTGACCGCGTCGAGAACGGTCCCGGGGCCGACATCAAGCCGGGCAACAACCTGGCGCTCCGCAACATCCCGGTCGGTACCACGATCCACGCGATCGAGCTCCGTCCCGGTGGCGGCGCCAAGTTCGCCCGCTCCGCCGGTGCCTCCGTGCAGCTGCTCGCGAAGGAGGGCACGATGGCCCACCTTCGTATGCCTTCCGGTGAGATCCGCCTGGTCGACCAGCGCTGCCGCGCCACGGTCGGCGAGGTCGGCAACGCCGAGCAGAGCAACATCAACTGGGGCAAGGCCGGCCGCAAGCGCTGGCTGGGCGTTCGCCCGTCCGTCCGCGGTGTCGCGATGAACCCGGTCGACCACCCGCACGGTGGTGGTGAGGGCAAGACCTCCGGTGGTCGCCACCCGGTCTCCCCGTGGGGTCAGAAGGAGGGTCGTACTCGCTCGCCGAAGAAGGCTTCGAGCAAGTACATCGTCCGCCGCCGCAAGACGAACAAGAAGCGCTAGGAGCGGGTTTAGATGCCGCGCAGTCTCAAGAAGGGGCCCTTCGTCGACGGCCACCTCATCAAGAAGGTGGACGTACAGAACGAGGCCGGCTCCAAGAACGTCATCAAGACCTGGTCCCGCCGCTCGATGATCGTCCCGGCCATGCTCGGCCACACGATCGCGGTGCACAACGGCAAGACCCACATCCCGGTGTTTGTCACCGAGTCGATGGTCGGCCACAAGCTCGGCGAGTTCTCGCCGACGCGCACCTTCCGGGGTCACGTCAAGGACGACCGGAAGTCGAAGCGCCGCTAGCGCGGGGCGACCGACCATGACAAACACTGAAGGGACAACCATGGAAGCCAGGGCCCAGGCGCGGTACATCCGCGTCACGCCCATGAAGGCCCGCCGCGTGGTGGACCTCATCCGTGGCATGGACGCCACGGAGGCTCAGGCGGTCCTGCGTTTCGCCCCGCAGGCCGCGAGCGTGCCGGTCGGCAAGGTGCTTGACAGCGCCATTGCCAACGCCGCACACAACTACGACCACACCGACGCCGGCAGCCTCGTCATTTCCGAGGCGTACGTCGACGAGGGTCCGACCCTGAAGCGGTTCCGGCCGCGTGCCCAGGGCCGCGCCTACCGGATCCGCAAGCGGACCAGCCACATCACCGTGGTCGTCAGCAGCAAGGAAGGAACCCGGTAATGGGCCAGAAGGTTAACCCGCACGGGTTCCGGCTCGGCATCACCACGGACTTCAAGTCCCGGTGGTACGCCGACAAGCTGTACAAGGACTACGTCAAGGAAGACGTCGCCATCCGTCGGATGATGACGTCCGGCATGGAGCGCGCCGGCATCTCGAAGGTTGAGATCGAGCGCACCCGTGACCGCGTCCGCGTGGACATCCACACGGCACGTCCGGGCATCGTCATCGGCCGCCGTGGCGCCGAGGCCGACCGCATCCGCGGCGACCTCGAGAAGCTCACGGGCAAGCAGGTCCAGCTGAACATCCTCGAGGTCAAGAACCCCGAGACGGATGCCCAGCTGGTCGCGCAGGCCGTCGCCGAGCAGCTCTCCTCCCGCGTCTCCTTCCGTCGGGCCATGCGTAAGAGCATGCAGTCCGCCATGAAGGCCGGCGCCAAGGGCATCAAGATCCAGTGCGGCGGTCGCCTCGGCGGCGCCGAGATGTCCCGCTCGGAGTTCTACCGCGAGGGCCGCGTGCCCCTGCACACGCTCCGCGCGAACGTGGACTACGGCTTCTTCGAGGCCAAGACGACCTTCGGCCGTATCGGTGTGAAGGTCTGGATCTACAAGGGCGACGTCAAGAACATCGCCGAGGTCCGCGCCGAGAACGCCGCTGCCCGTGCGGGTAACCGCCCGGCGCGCGGTGGCGCGGGTGGCGGCGGCGACCGCCCCGCCCGCGGCGGTGGCCGTGGTGGCGAGCGTGGCGGCCGCGGCCGCAAGCCGCAGCAGGCTGCTCCCGCTGCCGAGGCCCCCAAGGCCGAGGC
Source organism: Streptomyces prunicolor (assembly GCF_045162825.1). NCBI lineage: Bacteria > Bacillati > Actinomycetota > Actinomycetes > Kitasatosporales > Streptomycetaceae > Streptomyces > Streptomyces prunicolor. The sequence goes on from NZ_CP108676.1 coordinate 6,519,705, forward strand.
TCCGGCGGCTGCCGCTCCGGTCGAGGCCGCGCCCTCTTCTACCGGTGGAACGGAGGCCTGACCGAAATGCTGATCCCCCGTAGGGTCAAGCACCGCAAGCAGCACCACCCCAAGCGCCGTGGTCAGGCCAAGGGCGGTACGCAGGTTTCGTTCGGCGAGTACGGCATTCAGGCCCTCACGCCGGCGTACGTGACGAACCGCCAGATCGAGGCCGCCCGTATCGCGATGACCCGCCACATCAAGCGTGGCGGCAAGGTCTGGATCAACATCTACCCGGACCGCCCGCTCACGAAGAAGCCTGCCGAGACCCGCATGGGTTCCGGTAAGGGTTCTCCCGAGTGGTGGATCGCGAACGTGCACCCGGGCCGGGTCATGTTCGAGCTGTCCTACCCCAACGAGAAGATCGCCCGTGAGGCCCTCACTCGCGCAGCGCACAAGCTGCCGATGAAGTGCCGGATCGTCAAGCGCGAGGCAGGTGAAGCGTGATGTCGGCCGGTACCAAGGCGTCCGAGCTGCGCGAACTGGGTGACGAGGAGCTTCTCAACAAGCTCCGCGAAGCCAAGGAAGAGCTGTTCAACCTCCGCTTCCAGGCGGCGACCGGTCAGCTCGAGAACCACGGTCGGCTCAAGGCCGTCCGGAAGGACATCGCGCGGATCTACACCCTGATGCGTGAGCGCGAGCTGGGCATCGAGACGGTGGAGAGCGCCTGATGAGCGAGAGCAACGTGACTGAAGAGCAGACCGCGAGCCGCGGCTTCCGCAAGACCCGTGAGGGTCTCGTCGTCAGCGACAAGATGGACAAGACCGTCGTCGTCGCTGTCGAGGACCGCGTGAAGCACGCGCTGTACGGCAAGGTCATCCGCCGTACGAACAAGCTCAAGGCCCACGACGAGCAGAACGCCGCAGGCGTCGGCGACCGCGTCCTCCTCATGGAGACGCGTCCGCTGTCCTCGACGAAGCGCTGGCGCATCGTCGAGATCCTCGAGAAGGCCAAGTAATTCCTGCGGGGCTAACCCCGCAGGACAGTTCCGCCAGGCTCGGGGCGGGTGTGTAAGTTGCGCACCCGCCCCGGGAACCGGCAGACAAACAGGAGATAGACGTGATCCAGCAGGAGTCGCGACTGCGTGTCGCCGACAACACTGGTGCGAAGGAAATCCTTTGCATCCGTGTGCTCGGTGGCTCCGGTCGCCGCTACGCGGGCATCGGTGACGTCATCGTCGCCACCGTCAAGGACGCGATCCCCGGTGGCAACGTGAAGAAGGGTGACGTCGTCAAGGCCGTCATCGTTCGCACCGTCAAGGAGCGCCGCCGTCCGGACGGCTCGTACATCCGCTTCGACGAGAACGCCGCCGTCATTCTGAAGAACGACGGTGACCCTCGTGGTACCCGCATCTTCGGCCCGGTCGGGCGCGAGCTGCGCGAGAAGAAGTTCATGAAGATCATCTCGCTGGCTCCGGAGGTGCTGTAAGCATGAAGATCAAGAAGGGTGACACGGTTCAGGTCATCACCGGCAAGGACAAGGGCAAGCAGGGCAAGGTCATTGCGGCCTACCCCCGCGAGGACCGCGTCCTGGTCGAGGGTGTCAACCGGGTCAAGAAGCACACCAAGGCCGGCCCCACCGCCAAGGGTTCGCAGGCCGGCGGCATCGTCACGACCGAGGCGCCCGTCCACGTCTCCAACGTCCAGCTGGTCGTTGAGAAGGACGGCAACAAGGTCGTCACGCGTGTCGGCTACCGCTTCGACGACGAGGGCAACAAGGTTCGCGTTGCCAAGCGGACGGGTGAGGACATCTGATGACTACCACCACCAGCCCGCGCCTCAAGACGAAGTACCGCGAGGAGATCGCGGGCAAGCTGCGTGAGGAGTTCTCCTACGAGAACGTCATGCAGATCCCCGGCCTCGTCAAGATCGTGGTGAACATGGGTGTCGGCGACGCCGCCCGTGACTCCAAGCTCATGGACGGTGCCGTCCGTGACCTGACCACGATCACCGGTCAGAAGCCGGCCATCACCAAGGCCCGCAAGTCCATCGCGCAGTTCAAGCTGCGCGAGGGTCAGCCGATCGGTGCCCACGTCACGCTCCGTGGCGACCGCATGTGGGAGTTCCTGGACCGCACCCTGTCGCTCGCGCTTCCGCGCATCCGCGACTTCCGTGGTCTGTCTCCCAAGCAGTTCGACGGTCGTGGCAACTACACCTTCGGTCTCACCGAGCAGGTCATGTTCCACGAGATCGACCAGGACAAGATCGACCGCGTCCGGGGTATGGACATCACCGTGGTGACCACGGCGACCAACGACGCCGAAGGCCGTGCCCTTCTCCGTCACCTCGGCTTCCCCTTCAAGGAGGCGTAAGCGAGATGGCGAAGAAGGCTCTGATTGCCAAGGCTGCTCGTAAGCCCAAGTTCGGAGTACGCGGCTACACGCGCTGCCAGCGCTGCGGCCGTCCGCACTCCGTGTACCGCAAGTTCGGCCTCTGCCGCGTGTGCCTTCGTGAGATGGCTCACCGTGGCGAGCTGCCGGGCGTGACCAAGAGCTCCTGGTAGTCCGGTACTTCCGGACTCCCGAAGCTCTCGGTAAGCAGAGGGCACGGTCAGGTGCCCACCCCTCCATGGCTTAGGCTAGGAGGGTTGGGCGCCTGATTGCCGCCCATACGACTTACTACGCCGTAGGTCCACCGCGCCGCACCCGCCCCGTCTCGGTTCAGGGAGAGGGATGGCGCACCAGGAAACCCCGGCGAGAGAGGCCGAAGGCCAATTCATGACCATGACTGATCCGATCGCAGACATGCTTACGCGTCTGCGGAACGCGAACTCGGCATACCACGACTCCGTGACGATGCCGGCATCGAAGATCAAGTCGCACATCGCGGAGATCCTCCAGCAGGAGGGCTTCATCACGGGCTGGAAGGTCGAGGACGCCGAGGTCGGCAAGAACCTCGTTCTCGAGCTGAAGTTCGGTCCGAACCGTGAGCGCTCCATCGCGGGCATCAAGCGGATCTCCAAGCCCGGTCTCCGGGTTTACGCGAAGTCCACCTCCCTGCCCAAGGTGCTCGGTGGCCTCGGCGTGGCGATCATCTCCACGTCGCACGGTCTCCTCACCGACAAGCAGGCCGGCAAGAAGGGCGTAGGCGGAGAAGTTCTCGCCTACGTCTGGTAGCGGAAAGGAATCGGAAGAAGCTATGTCGCGTATTGGCAAGCTCCCCATCACGGTTCCCGCCGGCGTGGACGTCACCATCGACGGCCGTACGGTCTCGGTCAAGGGCCCCAAGGGCTCGCTGACCCACACCGTCGCTGCGCCGATCGACATCGCCAAGGGTGAGGACGGCGTGCTCAGCGTCACCCGCCCCAACGACGAGCGTCAGAACAAGGCCCTGCACGGCCTGTCCCGCACGCTGGTGGCGAACATGATCACCGGCGTGACCGAGGGTTACGTGAAGAAGCTCGAAATCAGTGGTGTCGGTTACCGCGTCGCGGCCAAGGGTTCCACCCTTGAGTTCGCGCTCGGCTACAGCCACTCGATCACGGTCGAGGCGCCCGAGGGCATCTCGTTCAAGGTCGAGAACCCGACGCACTTCTCGGTCGAGGGCATCGACAAGCAGAAGGTCGGCGAGGTTGCGGCGAACATCCGCAAGCTGCGCAAGCCCGACCCGTACAAGGCCAAGGGCGTCAAGTACGAGGGCGAAGTCATCCGGCGCAAGGTCGGAAAGGCGGGTAAGTAAGCCATGGCATACGGTACGAAGATCGCTAAGGGCGACGCTTACAAGCGTGCTGCCATCAAGCGTCGTCACATCCGCATCCGGAAGCACATTTCCGGTACGGCTGAGCGTCCGCGCCTGGTCGTGACCCGCTCCAACCGCCACATCGTGGCCCAGGTCATCGACGACATCAAGGGTCACACCCTGGCGTCGGCGTCGACCCTGGACACCTCGATCCGCGGCGGCGAGAGCGACAAGTCCGCGCAGGCCAAGTCGGTCGGCGCCCTGGTCGCCGAGCGCGCCAAGGCCGCCGGTGTCGAGGCTGTCGTATTCGACCGCGGTGGCAATCAGTACGCGGGGCGCATCGCCGCCCTGGCGGACGCCGCCCGCGAAGCCGGACTGAAGTTCTAGTCGCTTCCGTAGCTAGCGGAAAGAGAGAGGTAATCCAATGGCTGGACCCCAGCGCCGTGGAAGCGGTGCCGGTGGCGGCGAGCGGCGGGACCGGAAGGGCCGTGACGGCGGCGCTGCTGCCGCCGAGAAGACCGCGTACGTTGAGCGCGTAGTCGCGATCAACCGCGTCGCCAAGGTTGTCAAGGGTGGTCGTCGCTTCAGCTTCACCGCGCTCGTCGTGGTGGGCGACGGTGACGGCACCGTCGGTGTCGGTTACGGCAAGGCCAAGGAGGTGCCGGCCGCGATCGCCAAGGGTGTTGAAGAGGCCAAGAAGCACTTCTTCAAGGTCCCCCGTATCCAAGGCACCATCCCGCACCCGATCACGGGCGAGAAGGCCGCGGGCGTCGTCCTGCTCAAGCCTGCTTCCCCCGGTACCGGCGTTATCGCCGGTGGCCCGGTGCGTGCGGTGCTCGAGTGCGCCGGCGTTCACGACATCCTGTCGAAGTCGCTCGGCTCGTCCAACGCGATCAACATCGTGCACGCGACCGTGGCGGCCCTCAAGGGCCTGCAGCGTCCCGAGGAGATCGCGGCCCGCCGCGGTCTGCCCCTCGAGGACGTCGCCCCCGCGGCTCTCCTTCGTGCACGTGCCGGGGCGGGTGCGTAATGGCTCGCCTCAAGGTCACGCAGACGAAGTCGTACATCGGCAGCAAGCAGAACCACCGTGACACACTGCGGTCGCTTGGTCTCAAGGGGATCAACACCGTGGTCGTCAAGGAGGACCGCCCCGAGTTCCGCGGAATGGTGCACACCGTCCGCCACCTCGTGACGGTTGAGGAGGTCGACTGATCATGGCGGAGAACAACCCGCTCAAGATCCACAACCTCCGTCCCGCCCCGGGCGCCAAGACCGCCAAGACCCGTGTGGGTCGTGGTGAGGCGTCGAAGGGTAAGACGGCCGGTCGTGGAACCAAGGGTACGAAGGCCCGTTACCAGGTGCCGGAGCGCTTCGAGGGTGGCCAGATGCCCCTCCACATGCGTCTTCCGAAGCTCAAGGGCTTCCGCAACCCGTTCAAGACCGAGTTCCAGGTCGTGAACCTCGACAAGCTGGGCGCGCTGTACCCCGAGGGTGGCGAGGTCACCGTAGAGGGTCTCGTCGCCAAGGGTGCCGTTCGCAAGAACAGCCTCGTCAAGGTGCTCGGCCAGGGCGAGATCTCCGTGGCGCTGCAGGTTTCGGTTGACGCCGTCTCCGGCTCCGCCAAGGAGAAGATCACTGCCGCGGGCGGTACGGTCACCGAGCTCGTCTGACATTTCGGACCGAGCCTGACCAACGTCAGCAACGGCGGCCGGGGTTGGCCCTCTACAGAGGGTCGACCCCGGCCGTTTTTTCAGTAGTCGTGACTCATGGGACGTTCGATCGGTATCCCCTAGGGGCGTCGATGTAGGTAGGCTGTGCGGCTGGTACCCAGCGTCGTCTTGGCATGCCGTAATCTCGTTCCACAGGCCATCAACCACACTTAGTCGTCACCTCACGCGCGCACACGCGGGGGTCGCAGGAGGCACCGTGCTCACCGCGTTCGCCCGGGCGTTCAGGACACCCGACCTGCGCAAGAAGCTGCTCTTCACGCTCGCCATCATCGTGGTGTATCGAGTCGGTACGCACATCCCGATCCCGGGCGTCGATTACAAGAACGTCCAGACCTGTATCGACGTCTCGAACGGCAACCAGGGTCTGTTCGGTCTGGTCAACATGTTCAGCGGTGGCGCGCTGCTCCAGATCACGATCTTCGCGCTCGGCATCATGCCGTACATCACCGCGAGCATCATTCTGCAGCTGCTGACCGTCGTGATCCCGCGCCTCGAAGCCCTCAAGAAGGAGGGCCAGGCCGGTACGGCGAAGATCACGCAGTACACGCGTTATCTGACCGTGGCGCTCGCCATCCTCCAGGGCACCGGTCTGGTGGCCACCGCCCGCAGCGGCGCCCTCTTCTCGGGCTGCCCGACGGCGAATCAGATCGTCCCGGACCAGTCGATCTTCACCACCATCACCATGGTCGTCTGCATGACCGCCGGCACCTGCGTCGTGATGTGGCTCGGCGAGCTCATCACCGACCGCGGCATCGGCAACGGCATGTCGATCCTCATGTTCATCTCGATCGCCGCGACCTTCCCGTCCGCGCTGTGGGCCATCAAGAAGCAGGGCACGCTGGCCGGCGGCTGGATCGAGTTCGGCACCGTCATCCTCGTCGGCCTGGTGATGGTCGGCCTCGTGGTCTTCGTCGAGCAGGCCCAGCGCAGGATCCCGGTCCAGTACGCGAAGCGCATGATCGGCCGCCGTTCCTACGGTGGTACGTCGACCTACATCCCGCTGAAGGTCAATCAGGCCGGTGTGATTCCGGTCATCTTCGCGTCGTCACTGCTCTACATCCCGGCTCTGGTCGCTCAGTTCTCCGGCAGCACGTCCGGCTGGAAGACCTGGATCGAGACCAACCTGACCAAGGGTGACCACCCGATTTACCTGGTCAGCTACTTCCTGCTGATCGTTTTCTTCGCGTTCTTCTACGTGGCGATCTCGTTCAACCCCGAGGAAGTCGCCGACAACATGAAGAAGTATGGTGGCTTCATCCCGGGCATCCGGGCTGGCCGGCCCACCGCTGAGTACCTGAGTTACGTACTCAACCGGATCACCTGGCCGGGTTCGCTGTATCTGGGTCTGATCGCTCTCGTACCGACGATGGCGTTGGTCGGTTTCAACGCAAGCGGCAACTTCCCGTTCGGCGGGACCAGCATCCTGATCATCGTGGGTGTCGGTCTCGAGACGGTGAAGCAGATCGAGAGCCAGCTCCAGCAGCGCAATTACGAAGGGTTCCTCCGCTGATGCGAATCGTCCTCGTCGGGCCGCCGGGTGCCGGTAAGGGAACGCAGGCTGTGCGCCTCGCCAAGACGCTGCACATCCCGCACATCTCCACGGGCGACCTCTTCCGTGCCAACATCAGTCAGGCCACGGAACTCGGCAAACTGGCGAAGTCCTACATGGACGCGGGCAACCTGGTCCCGGACGAGGTCACCATCGCGATGGCCAAGGACCGCATGGAGCAGCCGGACGCCGTCAACGGCTTTCTGCTGGACGGTTTCCCGCGCAATGTGTCGCAGGCCGAGGCGCTGGACGAGCTGCTGAAGACCGAGGGCATCAAGCTGGACGCGGTCCTCGACCTGGAGGTCTCCGAGGACGAGGTGGTCAAGCGCATCGCCGGCCGCCGCATCTGCCGCAAGGACTCCAGTCACGTCTTCCACGTGACGTACAGCCCGCCGAAGCAGGACGGCGTCTGTGACGTCTGCGGCGGCGAGCTCTACCAGCGCGACGACGACTCCGAGGACACGGTCCGCACCCGCCTGGAGGTCTACCACACGCAGACCGAGCCGATCATCGACTACTACAAGGCCCAGGGCCTGGTGGTCACGATCTCCTCGCTCGGTCCGGTGGACGAGATCACGCAGCGGGCGCTGGACGCGCTGCAGCGCGAGGACGAGAACGCGAAGTAGTCAGCTGACAGATCCGGCCGCGGTGCCCGCAGGGGTGCCGCGGTCGTACTGTTGTGTACAGCTATTTTTGGGTACGGCCATTCCTTGCGTCGTACGGCCATTCTTTTGTGTCGCGGAAGACGGAGAGCGCAGGCCCCCATGGTGCAGATCAAGACCCCCGAGCAGATCGCCAAGATGCGCGAGGCGGGGCTGGTCGTCGCCGCGATCCACGCGGCCACGCGTGAGGCGGCGGTGCCCGGCGCGAGCACGAAGGATCTGGACGAGGTGGCCCGCAAGGTCCTCGCGGACCACAACGCGAAGCCGAACTTCCTCGGCTACGGCGGCTTCCCGGCCACGATCTGCACCTCGGTGAACGAGGTCGTCGTCCACGGCATCCCGTCCGACGAGGTCGTGCTGAAGGACGGCGACATCATCTCCATCGACTGCGGCGCGATCATCGACGGCTGGCACGGGGACGCGGCGTACACCGCGTTCGTGGGCTCGGGGCACTCTCCGGAGCTGCTTGAGCTGTCGCGGGTGACCGAGGGGTCGATGTGGGCCGGGATCGCCGCGATGAAGCTCGGTAATCGGCTCGTCGACATCTCCCGGGCCATCGAGACGTACATCCGGCGGCAGCCGAAGCCGGGTGGGGGTAAGTACGGGATCGTCGAGGACTACGGCGGTCACGGCATCGGTACCGAGATGCACATGGATCCTCACCTGCTGAACTACGTCGAGAAGCGGCGGGGCAAGGGGCCGAAGCTGGTGTCGGGGTTCTGCCTCGCCATCGAGCCCATGGTGTCTCTGGGTACCCCTAAGACCGAGGTTCTCTCGGATGACTGGACGGTCATCACGACGGACGGGACCTGGTCTTCGCACTGGGAGCACTCGGTTGCTCTGACCGAGGAGGGGCCCCTTGTGCTGACGGCTCCTGATGGTGGTAAGGCGAAGCTGGCTGAGTATGGGATCACGGCTGCGCCGGATCCGCTCGCGTAGTTGGCTGTCTGGCGGCCCGGTGGGGGCTGGTCGCGCAGTTCCTCGCGCCCCTAAAAACAAGGGCATTGCAGCGCCCTGTGCTTAATGATCTCTGTCTTCGGGCATCCTTCCTCGATTCGTCTTTCCGAGTGGCCTGACGTAGACTGACTCGTCGGCTCTCGTGCAGCCGCATGTCCGCATGCACCCCGTAAGGGGACGCACTGAGTCGATCAAGGTAGTCGATTCGAAGGGCGAAGCGTGGCCAAGAAGCAAGGTGCCATCGAGATCGAAGGCACTGTCGTCGAGTCTCTCCCGAACGCCATGTTCAAGGTGGAGCTCCAGAACGGCCACCAGGTCCTGGCACACATCAGCGGCAAGATGCGTATGCACTACATCCGCATCCTCCCTGACGACCGGGTCGTGGTGGAGCTGTCTCCGTACGACCTGACGCGTGGCCGGATCGTCTACCGCTACAAGTAGATCTTGCCCAGGTTCCGCGCAAGCGGCGCCGAAGGCAACTGACCCGGAGAACCTCACCAATGAAGGTCAAGCCGAGCGTCAAGAAGATCTGCGACAAGTGCAGGGTGATCCGCCGTCACGGTCGGGTCATGGTCATTTGCGAGAACCCGCGCCACAAGCAGCGCCAGGGCTGACGCAGGACCTTCCCTCTGCATCTTTCGCAGAGTTTCGCGCGACGCGAGCAATACATGTTCATACGCAGGACCCGGGCGTAGTAGGCGTCCGACACCCCCGGCTCGGAGGCTGGGGACCCACGCCGTACCAATTCTTCGAACGAAGAGGCCGGCGGCTGGGATCCGGTTCTGCGGAAGACCTCCGAAGATCAACTGGAGCCATTGAATGGCACGCGTTTCCGGTGTCGACATCCCGCGCGAAAAGCGCGTGGAGGTCGCCCTCACCTACGTGTTCGGCATTGGTCGGACCCTTTCCCAGCTGACGCTGGCCGAGACCGGCATCGACCCCAACACCCGCGTTCGCGACCTCTCGGAAGAGCAGCTCGTCGCGATTCGTGAGTACGTCGACGCCAACATCAAGACCGAGGGTGACCTCCGTCGCGAGATCCAGGCCGACATCCGCCGCAAGGTGGAGATCGGTTGCTACCAGGGTCTGCGTCACCGTCGTGGTCTGCCCGTTCGCGGTCAGCGCACCAGCACGAACGCTCGTACCCGCAAGGGTCCGCGTCGCGCCATCGCCGGCAAGAAGAAGCCGGGCAAGAAGTAGTCCGCAGCGGACAACGCTTCACCAGCGGTCTTCGCTGTAGGACCGACCACCTCCCCGTAGGAGTAATAGATGCCCCCCAAGGGTCGTCAGGGCGCTGCCAAGAAGGTGCGCCGCAAGGAAAAGAAGAACGTCGCTCACGGCCACGCGCACATCAAGAGCACGTTCAACAACACGATCGTCTCGATCACGGACCCCTCGGGCAACGTGATCTCCTGGGCCTCCGCCGGCCACGTCGGCTTCAAGGGCTCGCGCAAGTCCACCCCCTTCGCCGCGCAGATGGCCGCCGAGTCGGCCGCCCGTCGCGCGCAGGAGCACGGCATGCGCAAGGTTGACGTCTTCGTGAAGGGCCCGGGCTCCGGTCGCGAGACCGCGATCCGCTCCCTCCAGGCCACTGGCCTTGAGGTCGGCTCCATCCAGGACGTCACCCCCACCCCGCACAACGGCTGCCGTCCGCCGAAGCGCCGCCGCGTCTGACGTCGTCTGACGCACGGTTGTCTTGGGTTTCGGGCGGTATGGCACTTCGGTGGCGTGCCGCCCGTACCCTTGCAGTACTAGTCGGACATCAAATAGTGGGTGTCCATGACTGAAGGATTCATCACATGCTGATCGCTCAGCGCCCGTCTCTGACCGAAGAGGTCGTCGACGAATTCCGCTCCCGGTTCGTGATCGAGCCGCTGGAGCCGGGCTTCGGCTACACCCTCGGCAACTCCCTGCGTCGTACGCTCCTCTCCTCGATCCCCGGTGCCGCTGTCACCAGCATCCGGATCGACGGCGTTCTGCACGAGTTCACCACCGTGCCGGGCGTCAAGGAGGACGTCACCGACCTGATCCTCAACATCAAGCAGCTCGTCGTCTCCTCGGAGCACGACGAGCCGGTCGTGATGTACCTGCGCAAGCAGGGCCCGGGTCTGGTCACCGCCGCCGACATCGCGCCCCCGGCCGGTGTCGAGGTGCACAACCCCGACCTCGTCCTCGCCACGCTCAACGGCAAGGGCAAGCTGGAGATGGAGCTCACGGTCGAGCGTGGCCGCGGTTACGTCTCCGCCGTGCAGAACAAGCAGGTGGGTCAGGAGATCGGGCGTATTCCGGTCGACTCGATCTACTCGCCGGTGCTGAAGGTCACGTACAAGGTCGAGGCCACGCGTGTCGAGCAGCGGACCGACTTCGACAAGCTGATCGTCGACGTCGAGACGAAGCAGGCCATGCGGCCGCGTGACGCCATGGCGTCGGCCGGTAAGACCCTGGTCGAGCTGTTCGGTCTCGCCCGCGAGCTGAACATCGACGCCGAGGGCATCGACATGGGCCCGTCCCCGACGGACGCCGCCCTTGCCGCTGATCTCGCCCTGCCGATCGAGGAGCTTGAGCTCACCGTTCGGTCGTACAACTGCCTCAAGCGCGAGGGCATCCACTCCGTGGGTGAGCTCGTGGCTCGTTCCGAGGCCGACCTCCTGGACATCCGCAACTTCGGTGCGAAGTCCATCGACGAGGTCAAGGCGAAGCTGGCCGGCATGGGCCTGGCCCTGAAGGACAGCCCGCCCGGATTCGACCCGACGGCCGCGGCGGACGCGTTTGGCGCGGACGATGACGTGGACGCCGGTTTCGTGGAGACCGAGCAGTACTGATCGGTTTTCGGGTGCGGGTGTGCTGTGGCTGGTCGCGCCCACGCGACGGAGTCGCATAGTGACACCGCCCGCGCCCCTTCCGGACTTGCCCCTTCGGGGCTTGTCCGGATCTCCGACGGGCGACCGCCCGCTCGGATACTGACCCTGGTACCTGATACGGCCGGGGCAGAACCTGAGGAGAAAGACCATGCCGAAGCCCACCAAGGGTGCCCGTCTGGGCGGCAGTGCCGCGCACGAGAAGCTGCTTCTCGCGAACCTCGCGAAGGCGCTCTTCGAGCACGGCCGTATCACCACCACCGAGGCGAAGGCCCGCAAGCTGCGGCCGTACGCCGAGCGTCTGGTCACCAAGGGCAAGAAGGGCGACCTTCACAACCGCCGTCAGGTGCTTCAGGTGATCACGGACAAGAGCATCGTCCACACGCTCTTCACCGAGATCGGCCCGCGCTACGAGAACCGTCCCGGTGGTTACACCCGTATCACCAAGATCGGTAACCGTCGTGGCGACAACGCGCCCATGGCTGTCATCGAGCTGGTCGAGGCCCTGACCGTCGCGCAGGCTGCGACCGGTGAGGCCGAGGCCGCGACCAAGCGTGCGGCGAAGGACACCGAGGCTGCGGCTCCGGTTGAGGTCGTCGAGGACGCGAAGCCGGCTGAGGTTGAGGCCGACGAGGAGTCGAAGGACGCGTAACACCGTTCTTTGGCTGCCGCGCCGTCGTGGCTGGTCGCGCAGTTCCCCGCGCCCCTGAAGGGGCGCCTCAGTGGGCCCGTTCCTTCTTGGGACGGGCCCGCTTTTGTGTACCTGAAAGGATCCAGGGGTGAGTGACGAAGTTCAGCCTGGTTACGTCCGCGTACGACTCGATCTCTCCTACGACGGGACCGCGTTCTCCGGATGGGCCAAGCAGGCCGGGGGGCGGCGGACCGTGCAGGGGGAGGTCGAGGATGCTCTGCGGACGGTGACGCGGTCGGGGGCGGTGGCGTACGACCTGACCGTGGCCGGGCGGACCGATGCCGGGGTGCATGCTCGGGGGCAGGTGGCGCATGTCGATCTGCCGGGGGAGTTGTGGGCGGAGCACCGGGAGAAGCTGCTGAAGCGGCTTGCGGGGCGGTTGCCGAAGGATGTGCGGGTGTGGGGCGTGGCGGAGGCTCCGGAGGGCTTCAACGCGCGGTTCGCGGCCCTGTGGCGGCGTTACGTGTATCGGGTGGGGGATCGGCCGGGGGGAGTCGATCCGTTGCTGCGGAACCATGTGCTGTGGCACGACTGGGAGTTGGAGGTCGATGTGATGGACGCCGCTGCCAAGTCCCTTGTGGGGGAGCATGACTTCGCCGCTTATGCGAAGAAGCGCGAGGGGGCCTCGACCGTTCGGGAGATTTTTGACTTCGAGGTGCGGCGGCGGGGCGATGGTGTCGTCGAGATCGAGGTTCGGGCCGATGCCTTCTGCCACAACCAAGTGCGGTCCATGGTGGGCGCGTTGGTGTTCGTCGGGGACGGGCATCGGGGTGCGGAGTGGCCGCGGAAGGTGCTGGACGCGGGGGTGCGGGACAGTGCCGTGCATGTCGTACGGCCGCATGGGCTGACGCTGGAAGAGGTCGCTTATCCGGCGGACGGGCTGTTGGCGGAGCGGCAGTTGCTGGCGCGGCGGGTGCGGGGCACTGTGCACTGAGGAGTTGGGCCCGTGGGCCCAACTCCGGGTCCCTCTACGCCGGTTACGCCTTGTCCGTCCAGCTGGCGACGAGCTTGTACGTGTCGGGGTTGTTCTGCTTCGTGTACGAGTAGACGTCGATCTTGAGCTTGTGGCCGTTCTTGAAGCTCATGTTGCAGGTCTTCGTCCTGCCCTTGCCCAGGACGGCGCACTTGTCCAGCGTCGGGTTCTTCGCGGACACGTCCTCGACGAAGACCAGGATGCCGGTCCTGCCCGCCTTGGTGTCCCAGACCTTGAGGATCTCGCCCTTGGACGTGAACTTGGCCTTGCCGCCGGTGAACGCGTAGTACGTCGACGCGGACGCCGTCCCGGCGGTGGCCAGCGTCAGGGCGACGTCGGCTGCCATGATCGAAGCGGTGACGCTCTTGCGGAACTTCATGCGTGAACCCCGTGTTTGTGCAGGTCGGTCGGCTGATCGCACGCCTGATGGCGCGTGCGGCCGACCCTATCGAAGCCCCGGGGTGAAGTGGATCAAGGGGCGCCGCGCCCACCTGCACGGCCCAGCAGTAGCCGAACCCGCATCCCGGTTACTGCTGGGCCGCCGCCGAAGCCTGGGCCTCGCCGCGGGCGCGGATCTGGTCGAAGGCGAACTTGCCCAGGTCGTCGCCGATCGCGAAGACCTTGGTGTCCTTCGTCGTCACGTCCGTGCCGCTGGTGAAGCCGGCGACCGTGAAGTAGGCGTAGCGGCCGTAGGCGTTGGTCGTCGTACGGCAGATCGAGCCGTCGCAGAAGGCCTTGACGCCCTTGCCGGACAGTGACCTGACGGCGCTCTTGGTGTCCGCCTGGGCCTTGGCCTTGGTCGCCTGTGCCTCGGTGTCGAAGAGGGCCACACCGACTGTGACCGCGATGTTGTCCTTGGTGTACGTGACCCGCATGACGCGGGTGCAGCCGTTCCCGGTGAGGACCTTGGGGAGGGTGCCCGAGGCGACCGAGGCGCAGTTCGTGGTGTCGGCCGTCGGGCCCTTCTTGTACACCGTCGAGGCGACCGTCAGCTGGGTGCCCGGGAAAAGGGTCGCGGGGCTGAGCGGTGCCGTGTCCTTCGCCTTGCTGGAGATGAACTCCTCGGGGTTCAGCGGCGGGGGCGCGCTGGTCGGCGCGAAGGACGGCGAGGTGGCGTCGGTGCTGGGCACGGAGGCGCTCGCGGGCAGGTTGGTGGGCTTGCCCGACGCGCTCGTGTCGTCGTTCGCCGACACGACGGCCATGGCCACGGCCGTGCCGACGGCCACGGTCGCGAGCGCGCCGCCGCCTATCAGCAGCAGCCGCTTGCGCCTGTTGCGCGTCTCCGCCTGGTCGGCGAGCGCGGCCCAGTCGGGGGTCTCGTCGTCGACGTTGCCGCCCCACGGCTGCTGCGAATTGGGTTTCCAGGGATCCCACTGGGACTGGGGTCCCCCCTGTCCGAAGCTCATGGGTCGCATCCTAGACGGGGCGACGGCGGTACCGGTGCGCCTCAATGAGGCCTGTGGCAACTGACGTTGGGGATCTCACGGTAAGTGGTTTCGTGGTCGCTGTCCGCTGCCGGTGTTGACCGGTCTCACCGCGTTTTGACCCGTCCGGGGCGGCGCGGGTACTCTTACGGTTTGTTATGCGTATCGGCTTGGTCGTTCTCACACGAGAGGCCCTTACGTAGGTTCCCTGGAGCAGTTTCCAGTGGGCGGCATACGGGCTTCGTCCCCGGCCATTGTCGTCCCCAGCTGCACGATCGCTTCAGTGATGCCATGTGTCAGCACCCATCCACTGAAGAAGAAGGCTGCGAAGTGCGTACGTACAGCCCCAAGCCCGGCGATGTGACTCGCCAGTGGCACGTCATCGACGCCCAGGACATCGTCCTCGGCCGTCTGGCTACCACTGCTGCGAACCTCCTCCGCGGCAAGCACAAGCCGACCTATGCCCCGCACATGGACATGGGTGACTTCGTCATCATCATCAACGCCGACAAGGTTCACCTGTCCGGCAACAAGAAGACCCAGAAGCTGGCGTACCGCCACTCCGGTTACCCGGGTGGTCTGCGCTCCGTCCGTTACGACGAGCTGCTGGCGAAGAACCCCGAGAAGGCCGTCGAGAAGGCCATCAAGGGCATGATCCCCAAGAACACCCTGGGCCGTCAGATGATCAGCAAGCTGAAGGTCTACTCGGGCGACCAGCACCCGCACGCTGCCCAGCAGCCGGTGCCGTTCGAGATCACCCAGGTCGCGCAGTAGTTCCGGCCACACACCCCCTAAGACAGAAAAGAATCTGAGGAGAACCGTGGCCGAGACCACCGTTGAGCAGCCGGTCGAAGAGACCGAGACCGAGCTCGTCGACATCGAGAGCTACACCACCGAGTCCGACGTCCCCGTCGAGGGTGAGTACACGTCGGAGTCGCTCGCCGGCCGCTTCGGCGACCCGCAGCCGGCCGCCGGCCTGGGCCGTCGCAAGAACGCCATCGCGCGCGTTCGCATCGTGCCCGGCACCGGCAAGTGGAAGGTCAACGGGCGCACGCTCGAGGACTACTTCCCGAACAAGGTCCACCAGCAGGAAGTCAACGAGCCCTTCAAGGTGCTCGAGCTCGACGGCCGCTACGACGTCATCGCCCGCATCTCGGGTGGCGGCGTCTCCGGTCAGGCCGGTGCCCTGCGCCTCGGCGTGGCCCGCGCGCTGAACGAGGCCGACGTGGACAACAACCGCGCCGCCCTCAAGAAGGCCGGTTACCTCCGTCGCGACGACCGTGCGGTCGAGCGCAAGAAGGCCGGTCTCAAGAAGGCCCGCAAGGCCCCGCAGTACAGCAAGCGCTAAATCTCGCCTGCTGTCTGTACTCCGAACGCCCCGGCGGCACGCCACTTGTGCCGTCGGGGCGTTCGTTTATCACAGCCGGGGGCGTATAACGGCACAAGACGCTCAAAGGCTTGTGTGATCGGATGAACAGGCCTCGTATGCCTGGAATCCAGGACTTCAGCTTTGTAGGACCTCAGCTCTGCAGGACTTCGGCCTTGCAGGACTCTCGCCTTCCTCAGGAGGACAAGTGGGACGACTCTTCGGCACGGACGGCGTGCGCGGTGTCGCCAACGCGGATCTGACGGCCGAGATGGCCCTCGGGCTCTCCGTCGCGGCGGCGCATGTGCTGGCGGAGGCGGGCACCTTCGCGGGCCACCGGGCGACGGCCGTGGTCGGGCGGGACCCGCGTGCGTCCGGGGAGTTCCTGGAGGCCGCCGTGGTCGCGGGCCTGGCCAGCTCGGGAGTGGACGTACTGCTCGTCGGTGTGCTGCCCACCCCCGCGGTGGCGTATCTCACCGGCGTGCTGGGCGCCGACCTCGGTGTGATGCTCTCCGCCAGCCACAACGCCATGCCCGACAACGGGCTGAAGTTCCTCGCGCGCGGCGGGCACAAGCTCGACGACGAGCTGGAGGACCGGATCGAGAAGATCTACGACGAGCACCGCACCGGCGCCCCCTGGGACCGCCCGACCGGCTCGGGCGTCGGCCGGGTCCGGCACTACAACGAAGGCTTCGACCAGTACGTCGCCCACCTCATCGGCGTGCTCCCGAACCGGCTCGACGGGCTGAAGATCGTCCTCGACGAGGCGCACGGCGCCGCCGCCCGGGTCTCCCCGGAGGCGTTCTCGCGCGCGGGCGCCGAGGTCATCACGATCGGCGCGGACCCCAACGGGCTGAACATCAACGACGGTTGCGGCTCGACCCACCTGGGTCTGCTCAAGGCCGCCGTCGTCGAGCACGGCGCCGACTTCGGCATCGCGCACGACGGTGACGCCGACCGCTGCCTGGCCGTGGACCATACCGGTGAAGAGGTCGACGGGGACCAGATCATGGCCGTGATCGCGCTGGCGATGCGGGAGCGTTCCGCACTGCGCTCCGACACCGTCGTCGCGACCGTCATGTCGAACCTCGGCTTCAAACTGGCCATGGAGCGCGAGGGGTTGACGCTCGTCCAGACCGCGGTCGGCGACCGCTACGTCCTGGAGGAGATGAAGGAGCACGGCTACGCGCTGGGCGGCGAGCAGTCCGGGCACGTCATCATCCTGGACCACGCGACCACCGGCGACGGCACGCTGACCGGCCTGATGCTGGCGGCGCGGGTCGCCGACACCGGTCGTACGCTCAAGGATCTCGCGTCCGTGATGACGCGGTTGCCGCAGGTGCTCATCAATGTGCCCGACGTGGACCGCACGCGGGTCGGCACCTCTGCCGATCTGGCCGCCGCGGTCGCCGAGGCGGAGCGTGAACTCGGCTCCACCGGGCGGGTGTTGCTGCGTCCGTCGGGTACCGAGCCGCTGGTGCGGGTGATGGTGGAGGCCGCCGACATCGACCAGGCGCGGTCGGTGGCGGGGCGGTTGGCGGATGCGGTGAAGTCGGCGTTGGGCTAAGCCGGTTCGGGGGTGCGCTTGCGCTGCCAGGCCCAGAACGCCTTCTGGGCGAGCAGCGTGAGCGTGCCGGCCAGCACGATGCCGCCGAGGTTGGCGAGGAGCTGCCAGGTGGAGCCCCAAGTCTGGGAGTAGTCCGTGTAGTTGAGGGAGACGGCGGCGTTCGCGGCGGCCGGGACCGTCGTCACCGAGATCGCCACGCCGATCAGCGCACCCGACTTCGCGGACGTGAGGGACAGGGTGCCCGCGATGCCGGCCAGGAAGGCGACGACGAAGGACATCCAGTCGGGATTCCAGATGAAAGCCGTGTTGGGCCGGGGCCCGTCGATCATCGACCGGTCGAAGAGTCCCAGGACGTCCATCAGCCAACTGAAGCCCGCCGTAAGCACCATGGCGGCGGCGAACCCGGCCAGCAACGCCCACAGCGACCGCCACACCAGGCGCGGCGCCCGCTGCACCAACGCCGTCGAGATCCCCGCGAGCGGCCCGAACTCCGGTCCCACGGCCATCGCGCCCACGATCAGGATCGCGTTGTCCAGCATCACACCGCAGGCCGCGAGCATGGTGGCGACGGCGAGGAACGCGACGTAGGTGACGGTGAGCGTCGACTCCTCGTGCGTCGCGTCGGCGAGGTGCTCCCACAGCACGGCGTCGGCACCCTCGCCGGGGGCCTCGTCCTCGGCCTTGTCGGCCCGCTCCGACAGCGACAGGTCGATGTTGTCGACGGCGATGGAACCGGTCCGGTCCAGCTCCAACTCCCGTAGCGCGCCGATGAGTTCGTCACCGGCCTCGCGGGCGACGTCGCACATGACGACATCGCCGGCGGGGTTGCGGGCGGCGCCGGGGAGGACGACGAGGTGTGCGGTGCCGACGGTCGTCTCGATGAGCCGGACCACGGCGTCGGTCCGGTCGGCGGGGGTGATGAGGCGCAGGTGCAGCATGACGCCTTTCTAACAGGCCGCGTCGACGGGCCTCTCCCGCGGTGTCACAGCTTGCGCAGGCTCAGCCGTCGCACCTTGTGGTCGGTGCCCTTGCGGATGACGAGGGTGGCGCGGCCCCGGGTGGGGGCGATGTTCTCCACCAGGTTGGGCTTGTTGATGGTGCGCCAGAGGGTGCGGGCGTAGTCGACGGCCTCGTCCTCGGAGACCTGGGTGTACTTGCGGAAGTACGAGTCGGGGTTCTGGAACGCGGTGGCGCGCAGCTTGCGGAACCGGTTCAGATACCAGCGCTCGATGTCCTCGGCGCTCGCGTCGACGTACACGCTGAAGTCGAAGTAGTCGGCGAGCCCGACGCGGGTACGGCCGTCCTTGCCGGGGAGCGCGGGCTGGAGCACGTTGAGCCCCTCGACGATGAGAATGTCGGGGCGGCGGACGGTGAGCCGCTGGTCGGGGACGATGTCGTAGATGAGATGCGAATAGACGGGCGCGGTGACCTCGTCCTTGCCCGCCTTGATGTCGGCGACGAAGCGGGTGAGCGCGCGGCGGTCGTACGACTCGGGGAAGCCCTTGCGCGACATGAGCCCGCGCGCCTCCAGCTCCCGGGTGGGGAGCAGGAACCCGTCGGTGGTGACCAGCTCGACGCGGGGGTGCTCGGGCCAGCGGGAGAGCAGCGCCTGGAGGAGCCGGGCCACGGTCGACTTTCCTACGGCCACGGAGCCGGCGACGCCTATGACGAACGGGGTGCCGGACTGGGAGCCCTGTTCGCCCAGGAAGGTGTTCAGGGCGCTTCTGAGGCCGTCCGTGGCGCCGACGTAGAGGTTGAGGAGTCTGGACAGCGGGAGGTAGATGTCACGCACCTCGTCGAGGTCGATGACATCGCCCAGGCCGCGCAGCTTCTCGACCTCCTCGGCGGTGAGCGGCAGCGGCGTCTTGTCGCGCAGCGCGCTCCACTCGGCTCGGGTGAGGTCGACGTAGGGAGTCGCCTCCGGCTTGTGCCGGTGGGCGCTCCGGGGCATCGGGGAGACCGGAGAGATCACAGTCCATTGTTAACGGAGTTTGAACGGGGTGGTGGGTGGGGTCGGTCACGTTGTCGTCGCCTTCCCCGTCGTCCGATCAGTTCTCGTAGGTCAGGTGCTCGATGACATCCGGCACATGGGACGCGCCGTAGCCGAACCGCTCGCCGAGTGCGAGGTAACCGGCGTACTGGTTCGTGGTGAGCGGTACGGAGAGCACGTTGAGCAGCCGGAGGAACAGCCGGTATCCGAGGTCGGGGTCGGCGTGGGTGACGACCTCCCGTACGGCGTCGACCGCGGCCGCGCCCGGAATTCCCAGCCGGTGGGCGCTGACGGTTCGGGTGGCCAGATCCGGGGTCGCCTCGTCGATCGCCTCCAGGACCGGCTGGGTGAGCGCGGTCCGCACCGGTCCTACGACGGGTGTGTAGGAGGGGGCGACGTCCCGCAGGCGCTCCTCGCTCACGTCCGCGATCAGGCGGAGCCAGTCCCGCCCGTCGATGTCGATCTGGTCGATGTCGAGGCCCCGGTCCGACACGGCCAGCCACAGGGTGGTGAGGGTGTCGGCGCTCAGGGGGGAGTTCAGGAGGCGGACGGCGTCCTCGAACAGCAGCGCCGCCGCGGTGCCCGGGGTCTCCGCGGTGTTGTCGAACGTCGCGGCGAGCGCCACGGCCTCCCGTACCGTGGGCTCCTCCCAGTAGGTGGCGAAGCGCTCCGACAGGACCGAGATGCCGAAGTCTCCCGAGCGGTCGCGTCGGGTCGGGTCGAGGGGCAGCCACTGGATGTCGAGGCCGTCGTAGACCAGTGGTCCTGGATAGCCGACTTCCGAAGTGAGCTCCATGAGGCGGTCGTACTGTTCCTTGCCGACCGGTACCGCCCACACCTTCAGGATGCGGAGGAAGAGGCGCAGTCCGGTCTCCCCGTCGGCCTGCCCGGCGATGGCCTCCAGGGCCTCGGGGACTGTCGAGGGCAAGGCTCCGCCGGCACCGCTGTGGGCCAGCGCGCGCCTCAACTCGGGGGCGGCTGCTCGTATTTCCGCTACGACGGCTTCGCGCAGTTCCTCTTCCGCGAACTCGGGGTGCGGTGGTGAGGGCCAGTACACCTGAGGCCTCTTGCGGGGCCGGGACGGGTACAGCTCCGCGAGCCGGGTCAGCCAGCCGTGGAGGTCCGTCCCGAAGTCCGCCGGGTCGAAGCGTTCGTGCGTGGCCGCCAGCCAGGCCGCGCGGAGTGTCTCGTCCGGCAGACCGGAGTCGAGCAGGTAACGGATGTCCGTGCCGAGATCCATGGCGCCTTCGCCTTCGCAGTCGGCGGCCACCTCGGCGGCTGACTCCAGTGCCTGTACGACGTCGGGTGCGGTGGCCGAGGCCAGTTTTCCGGCGAGCGCGCTGAGCCCGAAGTCGTCCTCGTAGAACTGGAAGAACTGTTCACGCTGTCTTGTCATGGTGTGCTGCCCTGTCTTGTGGAGCGGTGCCGGTCGGGCCCGTCCCCGGGTGCGGGGACGGGCCCGACCAGCCGTCACTTCTCCAGCGGATACGACGTGTAGACGATGTACCCCGCGTGTCCGGATTTGCCGGGGAGGCGATGGAGAACCACTCGGACCTGGTTTCCCGCGGCTGCCACGGATTCGTCAGCCCCGTAGATCGTGCCCAAGGAAGGGTATTTGTCCCATCGTCCCGTGATCACGTACTCCTTCACCTTTCCCCAGTCCCCCTTTCCCTTGAGGAAGTTGTTCAGGGCGTCGAAACTGGCCTGCCTTCGTTTGCCGTTGGGGAAGAAGTGTTGAGAGACAACGCGGTCGACGGCCTGCTGGGCGATGTCGGCGTTGGTCCACACCGCGCTGATCGAGCCGAGGTTCTTCCGTTGGTTCTCCTGGGCGAATTTGATCGCGTCGTCCGCGGTCACATTGACGTGTCGCGACAACGTATGGGCCCCGGATGAGGGGAACGCCGTCTCGTCGCTGAGGTTCACACAGTTGTGGACCAGCACGTCCGCCGCCCGGGTGCCTTCGGTGCGCACGTAGAACGTGTGCGTCCCCTCGACGGTCAGGTCGTAGACCCGGCTCGACGCCCGGCCGGTCAGGGACCGCAGACCGGTGACGGCGTGCAGGGTGTCGTCGGGGGCGCGGAGCCTGTCGCCCGTGCGCAGTTCCGACACGTGCACCCAGCCGCGCCCGGCGACGTAGAGCCGGTGACCGCTGGTGCTGGTCAGGCTGGAGCCGCCGGACAGGGTGATCTTCATCAGCCGGTCCGTGCCGTGGGCGTAGGTCGCGGTGACCTGCTGCGCGCGGTCCTTTCCGGTCTCCGGGTCCGTGGCGAGTACGAGGTCGCCACGGCGGACCTCACTGATCGCCCTGCGGCTGCCGTCGGCCATCAGTACCTGGGTGGATCCCGGGAAACTGTTGAAACGGCAGGACGTGACCATGTCCTCGTAGAGGTTGACCGTTTTCTCGATGTCGTGGAGCGTCGCCGGGTCCAGGTCCAGGGCCTTCAGCGCGTTGAACGCGTCCCGGACACCCACTCCGGTGTTCATCGCGGCGTCGAGCGCGCGTATCAGCTCGGCGGCCTTCTCGAAGGCCTTGCCGGGGATGAAGTTGCTCGCGGCCCAGGCGCAGCCGCTCGCGCTGCCGTGCCAGCAGTCGAGGAAGTCCTGGACCAGGACCGCCTTCAGGATCTGGTAGACGACGGTCTGCTGGATGATCTCCAGCTTGCTGAACGAGCGGGTGACGTCCTTCTTCAGACCGGTGAAGGTCTTCCGGTCGAGCGGAACGGTGTCCTCGGACGGGCAGCCCGCGGCGGTGGCCGGCACGTCGGGGTTGGTGCACAGGTAGAAGTCCACCGTGGCCTTGAACGTCACGGTGAAGGTGACGGTGCAGCCCTCGAAGCCGGGCTTGATCTCGCAGGGCTCGTGCTGCTTGGCGTCGGTGATCTCGACGGTGTCCTCGTCGACGACGTAGAACGTGCCGCCCACTCCGGTACCGGCACCGGCGCCGACCTGTTCGTTGGCCTTCTTCCGCTCGGCGGAATCGGCCGCTGCCTGCGCCTCCGTCGCGTACTTGTCCGCGTCCTTCGCCGCCTGTTCCGCCTCCGTCGCCGCCGTGTCGGCGCGGTCGGCCGCCGCTCGGGCGTCCTTGGCCGCCTGTTCGGCCTCGGTGGCTGCCGCGCGGGCCGCGGCGGCGTCGAGGGCTGCCTGGTCGGCGGCGGAGCGGGCGGAGGTGGCGTAGCCCTCGGCGCGGCCGGCTGCCGCGTCCGCCGCTGCGGCGTCCTCGGTGGCCTGACGGTCGTACTCGATCGTGCGGGTCAGTGACTGCGCGGCCTTGGCGGCGGCGTCCGCCGCGTCGGCCGCGTAGCCGAGGGCCTCCTGGGCGTAGCCCCGGGCGGTCTTGGCGTAGCCGGCGGCGTTGGCCGCGTGCTGGAGGGCGGCCTTGGCGTCGCCCGTCGCCTGGTCGGCGATGGCCTGGGCGGCGGCGGCCTCCTCGGACGCGTTGCGGGCGTGCGCGGCGGCCACGGCCTGCTGCTGCTCGGCGATCGTCTTGGACGACTGCCCGCTCAGGACGACCAGGCCCGCGGCCGAGTCGGTGGTGAGGTAGGGCGAGCCGAGCTGGATCGCGTCGTTGGCCGGGGCTGCGACCTGTTCGGCGGACGTCGTCGCGTCCACCGCCGCCTGGGCGGTGACATGGGCGAAGCCCGCTGCCTTCGCCGCGGCGACCCGGGCGGTGGCGGCCTCCTTGAGCGCCGCGTTCGCGTTGGTCTTCGCGGTCTTGGCCAACTCCTCGGCCTGGTCGGCCAGTTGGACCGCGGTCTTGGCCTCCTCGGCGGCGTGCGCGGCGGCCTTGATGGCGTCGGCGACCGCGGCCGTGGCGGTGCGTACGGCGGCGTCGGCCTTCAGCTTGGCGGCCTGGGCGGCGTCCGAGTCGGCGCGGGCCCGCTTGGCGGCGGCCTCGGCCCGGGTGGCGGCGGCGTCCGCTTCGGCGGCGGCCTGGGTGGCGGCGTTCGCCGCGGTACGGGCGTTCGTGGCGGCCGTCTCGGCCTTGCCTGCCTGGGTGTCCGCCTCGTTCGCGGCACTTCGGGCCGCGTCCGCCGCGTCACCGGCGTCCAGGGAGTCGGCGTAGGCACCCTTGGCGTCGGCCTTGGCGCGGGCCGCGTCGGCCTTCTGCTCGGCCTCCCACGCGTCGTCCCGCTTGTCCTTGGCCTTGTCGCGGGCGCCGACCGCGTCGTCCCGTCTGCTCTGGGCGGTCTGCTCGGCGGTCTCGGCCTTGTCCTTGGCGTCCTTGGCCTTGGTCGCCTCGGCCTGGGCCGTCTGCTTGTGCTGGTTGGCCTCCGCCTGCTTGGCCTCGGCGGTCTCCTTCTCCGCCTTCGCGGTGGCTTCCTCGGACTCGGCCGCGAGCCGCTTGGCGTGCGCGTCGGCCGCGGCGGCCTTCGCGTCGCCCTCGGCGCCCAGGGCCACGGTGAGCTTGGCCTCCGCGGTCTCCTTGTCCTTCTTGGCGTTGTCGCGGTGGATCTTCGCCGCGTCGGCGGCGGCCTTGGCCTGCAACTCGGCCTTCTCGGCGGCCTTCTTGCGGAACTCGGCCTTCACCTGCGCGGCCTGTGCCAGCGCCCGCTGGGTGATGGTCGCGCTGTCCGCGACGGCGGCGCGGGTGGCGGCCTCGGCGGTCGTGCCCGCCTTCACCATCGCGTCCAGCGCGGCGACCGCGCCCTTGGTGACCTGCGCCTTCTGCTGACCGACCAGCAGTCCGCGGCCCCGGGGCGCGCCGTTCGTGTCCGCGACGGTGTACGCGGCCTGCTCGGCGGTGTCCGAGGCGGTGGCCGCCTTCTGCGCGGCGGTGAGCTGGGCCTTGATGTCGGCGAGCTTGTTGGCCGCCGCCGCGCGGGCCTTGGCGAGGCCGGTCGTGGCCTTGAGGAACTGAGCCGCCGGCGGCACGGTCCCGGTGTGGCCGGAGGGTGTGACGTCGTACTGCTGGGGACCCTTGCTGTTGCAGTCCCACAGCCGGCTGTCCTGGCCCACGGTGTACGCGGCCAGGTCGACGCACTTGCCGGTGCCGGTGTTCTGCAGGGCCGAGGTGGCCCGGAGGTTGAACTCCCAGGTCTGCGCGGGCGAGCTGTTGCAGGTGAACTGCCGGATCTTCGTGCCGTTGGCCGGGTTGTTGCCCGCGACGTCCAGGCACCTCAGGGAGTTGAGGTTGCGCAGGTGCAGGCCCTTGTCGTCGCCGAAGATCTCCCACTTCTGCGCGGCCGCGGTGGAGCACGTGTTCAGTTGGACCGCGGCGCCGTCGGTCTTGGCGGCGTCCTGGACCTCCAGACACTTGCCGGCGGCCGCGTGCACCTTGATGGCGGTCGGCGCGTCGCCGACCCAGCCGACCCCGCCGTCGGACCAGTAGTCCTGCCAGCGGGTGATGCGGTCGGCGGCCCAGGACTGGCCCAGCAGATCGCCGAGCGACTTGGACGCGGTGGCGAGGGCCTCCACGACGGTCTTGTTCGCGTCCAGGATCTGGTTGCGCTGGGTCGCCTGGGAGCTGATCTCCTGCTGCCATTCAGCAGCAGCGGTGGCACCGGCGGCGCTCAACACCCCGTTCGGGTCGAGCGGGTCGCGCCAGGCGCAGGTGGCGAACCTGGTCTTCAGATTCTCTACGGCGATCCGGTACTCGGCGCTGTCCGGTTCGGGCGCGGTGCGCGGGAAGCCGCCGGACTCCAGGAAGATCCGGGCGTCGTCGGCGTCCGTGTGCCGCCCCGGGCCTCCGTGCATCCAGCTGAACGCGTCCCGCTCGGTGAGGGCGCGTTTCCACTCACCGCTCGGCAGGCCGGGGTCGGGGTCGGCGGTGTAGCGCGGGGTCCCCAGGGCGTCGACGGCCTGGAGCGTCGCCGTGTCGACGGGGGGCGTGGAGTCCTCGTAGAAGTCGCCCTCGCTCTGCCAGAAACGGTCGGAGATCCACTGGGTCAGGCCGGTCTGGCCGTAGAAGCTCTGCAGGCCGTCGTTGTTGGTGCCGGGCGGCCAGTGGAAGCCGGTCTCGGTGAAGCCGGCCGGGGTGTTCAGCCCGGTGACGGGCGCTTTCCAGGCGTCGCGCAGGGCGTTGATCTCGTTGAGTTCGCGGGCCGAGAAGTCGCGGTCCTTCTGGTACGCCGTCGACAGCGGCGTCTGCTCCCAGTGGGCGCGGTCGGCCAGGGTGTGCAGGGTGTCCTGCGGCTGGTTGAGGGCGTTCTGCGCGGTCGTGGCCATGGAGGTGCCGCCGAGCCGCAGGACGTCGGTCATCAGGCACTGGTCCTGCCGCAGTTGCTCGGCGGCGGTGTCGTCGTACCAGGGGTAGCTGTCACTCGCGGGGGTGGCGTCCTGCCCGTCGGCGGGCGGGACCTGGCCCGAGCCGACGGCTATGCCGGCGAGGAGCGCGGTGGCGAGGACGGGTGGGAGGAGCCGGGTGAGGGCCGTGGGGAATCGTTTCGACTCCAGTGCTCTCGGTGCTCTCGGTATTTTTGGTGCTCTCGGCGGTCGGCCGCGTCTGAGGCGCATGCGTGTATCCCCTGTCGGGGGGAAGGCGGCGCGCGGCCACTCCGGTGAGCGCGCGCGTGCGGCAGTACGGCATGGCGACGTGTCCCCCCGTGGCGCGGCGACACGTGTTCCCCCGGTCGCTGATCGCTGGCTTGAACTGAACGCTTATGGCCTGGTCAAGAGCCAGTCAAGCGCGCGTCACTTTAGGCAGGTGGCGAGTGTTCCGAGCAAGGGCTTTGAGTGCCGCTCGTACCGGATGGCGCGAAGTGGCCCACGATCGGCGGCCGGCGTCACGACCCGCGGAACCGTGCCGTCCCTAGGGGAATCCTGTGCCGCACTTGTGTTCTAACTGTGGCGATGGAGGGGATGCGGCGCGCAGACTTGGCCGGTTCTCGACCATGGCCGGAATTTCCGAAATCGGGCACGAAGTGCCGTGTTCGGACGGGCTTCGCAGCCTAGGCTGCGGCGCATGTGCGGAATCGTGGGATACGTGGGGTCGCAGTCGGCGCTCGATGTGGTGATGGCCGGACTGAAGCGGCTGGAGTACCGGGGTTACGACTCGTCGGGCGTCGCCGTGCTAGCGGACGGCGGGCTGGCGGCGGCCAAGAAGGCCGGGAAACTCGTCAATCTGGAGAAGGAACTGGTCGACCACCCGCTGCCGGCGGGCTCGACGGGAATCGGGCACACCCGCTGGGCCACACACGGCGGCCCGACGGACGCGAACGCCCACCCGCACCTCGACAACGCGGGGCGCGTGGCGGTCGTCCACAACGGCATCATCGAGAACTTCGCCTGTCTGCGGGCCGAGTTGACCGAGCGCGGGCACGATCTCGCCTCCGACACGGACACCGAGGTGGTCGCGCATCTGCTGGCCGAGGAGTTCTCGGCGTGCGCGGATCTGGCGGAGGCGATGCGGCAGGTGTGCCGGCGCCTGGAGGGCGCGTTCACGCTGGTCGCGGTGCACGCGGACGAGCCGGATGTGGTGGTGGGCGCGCGTCGTAATTCGCCGCTCGTGGTCGGAGTGGGGGAAGGGGAGGCGTTCCTCGCCTCCGACGTCGCCGCGTTCATCGCCCACACGCGCTCCGCGATCGAACTGGGCCAGGACCAGGTGGTCGAGCTGCGCCGCGACGGCGTGACGGTCACCGGTTTCGACGGCGCCCCGGCCGAGGTCCGCTCGTACCACGTCGACTGGGACGCCTCCGCCGCGGAGAAGGGCGGCTACGACTACTTCATGCTCAAGGAGATCGCCGAGCAGCCGAAGGCGGTCGCCGACACGCTGCTGGGCCGCATCGACGCGGCCGGCCTGCTGTCTCTGGACGAAGTCCGCATCCCTGTCCATGAGTTGAGGGAGATCGACAAGGTCGTCATCGTCGCGTGCGGCACGGCCTTCCACGCCGGGCTGATCGCCAAGTACGCCATCGAGCACTGGACGCGGATCCCCTGCGAGGTGGAGCTGGCCAGCGAGTTCCGGTACCGGGACCCGATCCTGGGCGCACGGTCTCTGGTCATCGCCATCTCCCAGTCCGGCGAGACGATGGACACGCTGATGGCGCTACGGCACGCGAGGGAGCAGGGCTCGAAGGTCCTGGCCATCTGCAACACCAACGGGTCGACGATCCCCCGTGAGTCGGACGCGGTGCTGTACACGCACGCCGGGCCGGAGGTCGCCGTGGCGTCGACGAAGGCGTTCCTGACGCAGCTGGTGGCGTGTTATCTGGTCGCGCTGTATCTCGGTCAGGTGCGGGGCACGAAGTGGGGGGACGAGATCCAGGCCGTCATCCGGGACCTTTCGCAGATCTCCTGTGAGGTCGAGCGGGTGCTGGAAACGATGGAGCCGGTACGGGAGTTGGCGCGGTCGGTGGCGTCGAAGAACACCGTGCTGTTCCTGGGCCGGCATGTCGGCTACCCCGTTGCCCTCGAAGGCGCCCTGAAACTCAAGGAGTTGGCGTACATGCACGCCGAGGGCTTCGCGGCGGGGGAGTTGAAGCACGGGCCCATCGCTCTGATCGAGGAGGGGATGCCGGTGGTGGTGGTCGTGCCGTCGTCCCGTGGGCGTTCCGTACTCCACGACAAGATCGTGTCCAACATCCAGGAGATCCGGGCGCGCGGTGCGATGACCATCGTGATCGCGGAGGAGGGGGACGAGACGGTCGTTCCGTACGCCGACCACTTGATCCGGATCCCGGCCACGCCTACGTTGCTGCAGCCGTTGGTGGCGACCGTGCCGTTGCAGGTGTTCGCTTGTGAGTTGGCTACGGCTCGGGGGAACGAAGTTGATCAGCCTCGGAACCTGGCGAAGTCGGTGACGGTGGAGTGAGCGGAGTGAGTCGGCTTTAGGGCCGCGATGAAGGGGATGAAGGCTCCGGTCGGGAACGTGAGGGTGGCCCTGGCTGGGGTCTTTGAGTCGCGGATCGCCACGTGGGTGCGGGAGTTCGCGATCTCTACGCACTCGTTGCCGTCGCCTGGGCCCGAGTAGGAGGACCTCCGCCAGGCGGCGGCGGGCGTCATGCGTCCTTCAGGGTTTCGATGAAGGTGGTGAAGGCGTCGGCCGGGATGGTAAGGGTGTGGTCGGCCGGGGTCTTGGAGTCGCGGATGGCTACGTGGGTGGGGGAGTTCGCGATCTCTACGCACTCGTTGCCGTCGCCCTCGCCGGAGTAGGACGACTTCCGCCAGTTGTCCATGCGATGCCTCACAGTTCCTTGGTCAGTTTGTGGATGAACTTGCGCGACTGTTCGGGTTCGAGTGACGCGGCCACCACTCTACGGAAGCTCCTTCGGTAGGTGTTGAGTTGAGCCTCGGAATCGATGAAGACGGACCCGTGGGGCGCGTCACGCACCACTGTGTCCAGCTTGGGCAGGGGGCCACCCACGTAGGTCATCGTGCTGGAGGCTTTGGCGAAGTCGTCCACGTCGAAGGGGATGACGCGCAGGGTGATGTGGTCCGCTTCGGAAAGCGTAAGAAGCTGCGCGAGTTGAGCCTGCGAGGTGGCGCGGTTGCTGACCCTGATCCGTAGGGCCGCCTCATGGAGCACCACCTCGTACGGGACGTTGGTCTTTTGTCGTGTCATCCGGTGCTGGATGCGCAACTCCACTTCCTCATTGGTGAGTTCGGGAAGTCTGGAGGAGAACACCGCACGTGTGTAGTCCTCCGTCTGCAACAGCCCCGGCACGTACAGGATGGCCACGTGGCGTTGGAATCGGGCGTGGTGCTCCAGCTCGGACAGGTCGAGGAACGGCGTCGGCAACAAGCCCCGGTACTCCTCCCACCACCCCCGCGTCCGATCCGTGGCCATCGCCACCAGCGCGTCGACGAACTCCTCGTCCGTACAGGCGTAGTGGGACGCCAGGCGGCGAAGTCGCTGTTCGCTCACGCCTGTCAGCCCGGATTCGATGTGGCTGATCTGGACGCGACCGGTACCGAGCAGGGACGCAGCGTCGACGGCGGTGAGTCCCGCTGCCTCGCGGAGTCTGCGCAACTCGATCCCCAGGCGCATCTGACGTGCCGTTGGTTCGCGCCTCAGGACCATCGGTTGCTCCTCCTCGTTTGGGGGCAGATTACGCGATCGGCTTGCTTGGGATGACAGGTTATCCCTACCGTTGGTGAGGCAACGCACACGCTGCGGAAGTGCACCACTCCGTCCTGCCATGACGGCCGTGGCGGAGCCACCGCACGAAATCTGCCTGAACTCCCCTACACCCCAACGGAGTTGACCCATGCCTGAAAAACAACCCTGGGAGTACTCCCTCTACGTCCCCAATGACCCCCGCGCCGTCACCGTCAGCCGCCGTACCCTTCGACTGATCCTCACCGTCCACGGACTCATCCGTCTCGTCGACACCGCCGAACTCGTCGCCGCCGAGCTGGTCGCCAATGCCGTACGGCATACCGAAGGTCCGGTCGCGTTGCGCGTGGGGTGGGCGGGCGGGGTGCTCAAGGTCGGGGCCTGGGACGCCGATCCTCGGCCGCCCGAGCCGCCGGGGACGTTCGATCTGCTTCTTGACGCGGAGGAGGGGCGCGGGTTGGCCCTCGTCAAGGCCTGTGCCGCGCAGTGGGGGTGGCAGCCCCTCGCCCGGAACGGCAACCGGGGCAAGTACGTCTGGTGCGAACTCGACGCGGCTTAAGGGTTGTTCAGCCGGATGCCTCGGATGCCCCGGATGCCCCGGATGTCAGCGCATCGGCGAGACTTACTGCAGGGCAGCCCAACATCCCGGTCAGCACGCGACGTTGACGCTGCGTCAGGTCGCCCACGAAGACCGCCGCGTCGGCGTTCGTCCGCTCCCGGAGTGTCGCCGCCTCGCGAACCTTGCCGTACGTCAGGAGAGTTCGCGAGGAATAGGGCAACGCCATCTTCCTGGCGCCGCCGGCCGAGACGCCCCGCCGCTGCACGATCCGGCCCACGACCCGCGCACCGCGTTCCTCCAACGCCCGCGCCGCCGCGTCCATCAGCGCGGCCCAGTCCCGCTGCTTGCCGGAGAAGTAGCCGACGATCAGCACGTCGGCCCCCTCGACCTCAACTACCAAGGCCGGAAACCGGTGTTGGGCCGTCCCCGCGCGATGAGCGGGTCGCCGGTCGCGCCTTCGAGGCTGATGCATGGCCTTCAGGCTAGTTGCGCTCCGCTGAAAGCGCGCTGAGGGCGTCGTGAAACCGGGTGGGCGCAGGCTCTGTTCCAGAACGAAGGCGATGCGAGCCCCGACCCGGGGCGTAACGGCCTGACGAATCCAAGGAGCACATCACCATGGGCATCAACCTCACCGACCAGGACAAGCTCACCCTCCGTACCGCCGCGTACGGCGCCATCACGCTCATGGCCGCCGCCGGTGCCACCACCGGCTCGCCGCACCGCATCGCCACCCAGGGCAGCCTCGCCCTGGCCTCGGCGACCGGGCCGGTCGGGTACGTGCTCGCCGAGAACTCCAAGATCCCGAACCTGGACGGGAAGTCCGTGGCCGAGATCGCCGATCAGGTGCTGCCGGCCCTCACCACCGCCATGAGCCTGCTCAAGAAGCAGGACCCGGCCGAGGCCGACAACTTCCGCGGCACCGTCCTCGTCGCCCTCGAAGCGGCCGTCCGCCCCAAGAAGGGCGAGCCCGGCCCCGTCATGCTGGAGATGGTCCGCAAGATCACCGGGGCCCTCGACGCCGCCTGAACTCGGCCGGTTTCCATGGGCAGTTGGCAGTTGGGTAGTGCCTCGACGTTCCGGAGTCCAGCACTGCTGACCTGAGAGGTACGCCCGGACCGGGCCATCACCGGGTCATCGTCGTCGTCGCATGCGATGCACCAGGTACAGCCTCCGGAGGAGCATGACCGGTGGGACCTCGATGAGGGCGACGGCGACTGCGCCGCCCAAGTCCCCGTCGGGCCCGATGAACTGGAGGACGATCGTGAATCCACCGAACAGGACAACCGTGGCCGCCACCACGGCGAGCAGCCAGCCGCCGACGGTACGGAGCCACGTCGGGACCCACGTCGCCGGGCCGAAGTCCTTGGACGGCCGGGGCCGCGGTGCCCTCTCCCGAGGCCGCGGGATGTGTTCCGGAGCGCGGGCCGGCAGCCGTACCACCGCCGCCGCCGGTACCGCCGCGTCGATCGTCGCGATCCGGTCCGGTGTCACGTCGCGGTACAACGCCGGTTCCACGGTGATCGCGAAGCCGTCGGGGCCCGTGAGTCCGCGGGCTCCGTCGGGACGGGTGGTCATCGCCACGCAGGTGCCGTAGGGGACGGTCACCGCGCCGCGCGGGGTCGTGACGCTCACGCCCTCCTCGCCGATGACCAGCGTGACGTCCTCGTTCTCCAGGGATCTGTGCCCGCTGCCCGTGACCGTGGTCGCGGAGTACTGCGGGGCCACGGTCAGGCCCGCCCAGTCCACGCCCCGGTGGCCCGGGACCTGGAGCAGGGTGGACGCCCATGCCTCGCGGGCCACCTCGCGCAGGTCCGCGACCGTGACCGCCGCCAACTCGGCCCGGTGCTCGGCGGGGGAGAGGACGCGGTGGCCGAGGAGGAGGTTCAGGGCGTATCCGGGGAGTGAGGCGGCGGCGAAGTCCGGGACGTCGTAGATCTTGAGCATCTTGCCGCGGACGGAGTCCAGTTCGGACTGTGCGATGGTGCCGTTGCGGAGGCGCGCGAGGGTGTCGACGAAGCCGCCGACCACCGCGTCCTGCTTCTGCGGCAGCGCGTCGGCGTACGCGGTGAGCGTGGCGAAGTCGGCGTCGCGCGGGGTGTAGTCGGCCTCCGCCGAGTAGGAGTAACCGCCCTCCTGGCGCAGGTCCTGGAAGAGCGCCCGGCCCAGTACGTCCGCGAAGACCGCGGCAGCCGTCGACCGTCGTACGACCGAGGTCAGGACCACGTGGCCGTCCTCGCCGCAGATGTACGCGGGGGTCGTCGGGAGGGCGCTGGTGGCCGCCGGGGCCGGGAGGCGGGTGCCTGTCGGCAGGGTGAGGTCCAGGCCGTCCGGGACGGACTCGCTCGTGATCCACAGGACCGCGTTCTCACGGGTGAAACGGGTCCGCGCCCAGTCGCTCACCTGGTCCGGCGTCACGCTCCAGGTGCCCAACTCGCTGTAGCTGGACAGTCCGTAGCCCTGAGCGCCGTAACGCCACAGCGGCAGCTGGGAGTTGGCGCCGTTCTTGCCGCTCGCGGCCTCCGTGCGCAGGATCTCCCGCTCGGTGTCCAGCCGGGCCAGCGGCAGGTCGCGCAGGGCCGCGCAGACACTGTTGAGGTGCGTCACGACCTCGTCCTCGTCGCCCGTCGCGTGGAAGAGGGTGTACGTGTTCGCCGTCGCGCCGTTGAAGTGCAGGTCGGCCAACTGCAGCCGGTGCAGGGCCAGATGCTCGACGAGATGGGTGAGCCCGGCCGTCGCCAGGGTCTCGTCGGCGCGGCCCACCCGGAAGAAGAGACCGGCCGTGACCTGGCCGCCCTGGCGCGGTGCGTAGAGAGTGGGAATGCCCTGGGTGGTCGTGCAGCCGATCAGGCCGGAGAGGGCCTCCGGCGCGAACTCGGTGGTCGTCATCGTCGGCTCCCCCTAGAGCGTCGCGAGCGCGGACTTGCGGTACTTCACGAACGCGGCCTGCCAGCCGGGCAGGTACTGCCACTGGTACTCGTTCACCCGGTTTTCGAGGGAGACGAAGTGCGCGGCCGCGTCCTCGACATGGCCGCCGATCGAGAAGGCCAGGGCGAACGCGCTGTCCGCCGTGATCCAGCTCCAGCCGGGGGCGTGGTCGGGGTGCAGCACGGACGCCCGGGCGGCGGCCCGCAGTTCGTCGCGCACCGAGACGCTCCGCATGTACGTGCGCTGCTCCACGCCGTCCAGGGCCGCCCAGTGCTCGATGTGCGCCTCGGCGACCACCGCCCCGGCGTGCGAACCGCCGGGGGCCGCGGCCACGCACTCCTGGGCGAAGGCGTGCGCCGCCTCCCAGGAACCGCTCCACTTGGGGCACACCTGCTGGAGCAGCTGGGACTGCGCGCGGAAGTGGTGCGGGTGGTGGGCGGAGAGGCGGTCGTAGCGGCGGCGGGCCTCGGTCTGTCCGAGTTCCAGGCCGCGGGCGGTGAGCAGCCGGGCGGTCCACGCGGCGGGGTTGTCGGGCTGCTCGGCGCACACGTCGATCAGCAGCCGCTCGGCCCGCCGCAGCCAGTCGTGGAACTGGTCGAACTGGTCGCGCGAGACGTGCTCCGCGCGGTAGCGGCTGCGGATGGCCCAGCCGATGCGGATGTAGCGCTCCGCGAGCAGGGTACGGGGGAGGGGGTCTGCGGGGTGTTCGGCCGCCGCCCGCTCCAGGTAGGTCTCCACGCCGTCCAGGCCCGCGAGTTGGGCCGCGGCGAAGGACATCTTCTCCGCGGAGTTCTCGACCGGGTTCCCGGTCGAGCCGAGGGTGGTGAAGAAGGTCTGCGTCGCCTGCCAGTCGCCTGCTCGGGCCGCGTCCCGCAGCGGGGTGAGGTCCGGCAGCGTGCTGAACGGGTCGTCGACCGGTTCCGACAGAGCTACGGGTCTTTCGTCGTCGTCGGTCGTCGTGCGCGTGGTGGTCATGCTCCGCCCCCTGGCGAATCCTGAACCCACGGCGCGCCTACTGGCCCCCCAGGGCGCGCGAACGTGAGTGGTGTCATGCGTGTGGTGTCGTGCGCTTGATGTCGTGCGTGTGGTGCGAGTTGCCGCAGGTTAGCAGCCGTCTGTGACAGGTGGGACGGGGGACGACGCGGTCATAGGGTGCTCGGCATGAGCATCATCGGGGTTGGTATCGATGTGGCCGAGATCGACCGGTTCGCGGCGTCGTTGGCCCGTACGCCGGGGATGGCTCGGCGGCTGTTCCTGGACAGCGAGTTGTTGTTGCCGAGTGGGGAGCGGCGGGGGAACGCGTCCCTCGCCGCGCGCTTCGCCGCGAAGGAGGCCCTCGCGAAGGCGCTCGGCGCGCCGGCCGGGCTGCACTGGACGGACGCCGAGGTGTACGTCGAGGACAGTGGGCAGCCCCGGCTGCGGGTTACCGGGACTGTCGCGGCTCGGGCTGCCGAGCTGGGAGTGCGGTCCTGGCATGTTTCGTTGAGCCATGACGCGGGGGTGGCTTCTGCGGTGGTTATTGCGGAGGGGTGACTGCGGGGACCGCGGCCGCCGGTCGGGGTGGCTCACCCGGGTGCGGGTGCGGGCGGTTCCGGGGCAGACTCGAACGCATGCGTACTGCGTACAGCGTGGAGACGGTAAGGGCAGCCGAGCAGAGGCTGATGGCGCGGGTTCCGGAGGGTGCGCTCATGCAGCGGGCCGCGGCTGGACTGGCCGTTGTCTGCGCCCAGTTGCTGGGGCGGGTCTACGGCAGTCGGGTCGTGCTGCTGGTGGGGAGCGGGGACAACGGGGGCGATGCCCTGTACGCCGGGGCGCGGCTGGCTCGGCGGGGCGCGGCGGTCGCGGCCGTGCTGCTCGCGCCCGAGCGCACCCACCCGGGCGGGCTCGCGGCGCTGCTGCGGGCGGGCGGTCGTACCGTCGCGGCCGGTGATGCCGAGGAGACCGTCCTCCGCGCCGATCTCGTCGTCGACGGGATTCTCGGGATCGGAGGGAGGGGCGGGCTGCGGCCCGATGCCGCGCGGCTGGCGGGGCTTGCCTCGGACTCCCGGGGTGTCGTCGTCGCCGTAGATCTGCCCAGTGGGGTCGAGGCGGACAGCGGTGAGGTGCGGGGGGCTGCCGTGCGGGCCGATGTCACCGTCACCTTCGGGGCTCATAAGCCTGGGTTGCTCATCGATCCCGCGCGGGAGTACGCCGGGGCCGTGCGGCTCGTCGACATCGGGCTCGGGGGTGAACTGCCCGACGAGCCCGAGTTGGAGGCCCTGCACCATGCGGATGTGGCGCGGTTGTTGCCCGTGCCGGGGGCCGAGAGTGACAAGTATCGGCGGGGGGTTGTCGGGATCGCCGCCGGGTCCGGGCGATATCCGGGGGCTGCCGTGCTTGCCGTTGCCGGGGCCTTGCGGGGTGGGGCGGGAGCCGTGCGGTATGTCGGGCCGGCCTCTGATGCGGTGATCGCTCGGTTTCCTGAGGTGTTGGTGTCGGAGGGTGGGCCGCTGAAGGCTGGGCGGGTGCAGGCCTGGGTTGTCGGGCCCGGGGGTGGTGATGACGCCTCGACCGTGGCTGATGTGGTGACCGCTGATGTGCCTGTGCTGATTGATGCGGACGGGCTGCGGTTGGTTGATGCGGGTGCGGTGCGGGGGCGGCGGGCGCCGACGTTGATGACTCCTCATGCGGGGGAGGCGGCTGCGTTGCTCGGGGTTCCTCGGGGGGAAGTTGAAGGGGCTCGGTTGGAATCCGTGCGGGAGCTGGCTGGGCGGTATGGGGCGACTGTGTTGCTCAAGGGGTCGACCACGCTCGTTGCCGACCCGGGGGGTGGGGCGGTGCGGGTGAATCCGACCGGGACCGGGTGGCTGGCTACGGCGGGGAGCGGGGACGTGTTGTCGGGGCTCGCGGGGTCGTTGTTGGCGGCGGGGTTGTCGGCGTTCGACGCGGGGAGTGTGGGGGCGTATCTGCATGGGCTGGCGGGGAGGTTGGCTGCGGATGGGGCGCCGGTGGGGGCGCATGATGTGGCTGAGGCGGTTCGGGTCGCGTGGCGGGATGTGCGGGGCTGAGTTTCTTTCGCCCCCGCCGCCCCTACCCGTCCCATCACTGGGGGCTGCGCCCCCAGAGCCCCGCTTCGGCCTGGACGGCCTCGTCCTCAAACGCCGGACGGGCTGAATACAGCTGGCCTGTGCTGAAAGGGCTCGCGCTCGTCAATAAGGGTGACCCCTCCGCGCGGCACCCGCGTCCCGTCGTACCGCCACGTTTCTCTGATCGCATGATCAGTACACGAATCGCGCACAGAAGTATCGCGGTGCTGCTCACCGCGGTGATCGCTCTCCCCGTCGGGGCCGGTAGTGCCTGGGCAGCCGACGGGCCGGTGCCGCCGGCTGCGGGGCCCGGGGAGAGCGAGTTGGTGCCGGGGGTGCCGCCCGGGCCGTATCAGCCGTGGCAGATCGACACGCCTGATCAGGCGCTCCCGCCGAAGGTGTACACGCCCAGCGCTGAAGAAGACCGGGTCGAGCCGCACAACGCCGCCGCGGGGACCTACGCGCTCGTCGAGTACGTGCCGATCGGGGACGCCGTCGCGAAGGTGAGCTGCAGCAAGCAGGCCGGGCCGTATCAGCGGGGCGTGGAGCGGTGGTTGAAGCTGAAGGTGGACGGCAGGCAGTCGGGTGCCGACTGCAAGGCCATTCGTGCCTTTCAAAAGAAGCAGGGCATCAAGCCCGCGATCGGGTTCGCCGGGCCGGTCACCTGGGCGCGGATGCAGTTGATCGGTGCGAAGAAGAATCCGAACGCCGCGCGGAAGTGTCCCGTCCGCTCCTACCGGGTCGCCTGTGTCGATCTCGACCGGCAGCTGACCTGGGTGCAGAAGGGGAAGAAGGTCGTCTTCGGGCCGGTGCCGATGCGCAGTGGGCGCGGTGGGCATGTGACCCGGGGCGGTTGGCACAAGATCTACTGGAAGCACAAGAACCACTGGTCGACGCTCTACAACAGCCCTATGCCGTATGCCCAGTTCTTCGACGGCGGCATCGCCTTCCACGCCGTCTACGGGAGCATCTACACCACCGTCGGCTCCTGGGGCTGCGTCAATCTGCGACTGGCCGACGCCCGCAAGCTCTGGGGAGTCCTCAAGAAGGGTGACCGTGTGTACGTGTGGGGGCACCGGCCCGGGAACTAGGGAACAAGGAGGGCTCAGAGGGGGTGTCAGTCCCCTCTGAGACACTGGGGGTGCCATGAATGAGACAGCGACACAGCTCACCGCACCGCTCCGCGCCCGCGCCGAGATCGATCTGGGCGCCCTGCGGGCAAATGTGCGTGCCCTGCGCGCCCTCGCGCCGGGCGCGGCCCTCATGGCCGTGGTGAAATCCGATGCCTACGGCCATGGGGCGGTGCCGTGTGCCCGCGCGGCCGTCGCGGCCGGGGCCACCTGGCTCGGTACTGCCACGCCTGAGGAAGCGCTTGACCTGCGTGCTCGCGCCGGGTTGCCCGACGGTGTGCGGATCATGTGCTGGCTGTGGACCCCGGGCGGGCCCTGGCGGGAGGCCATCGAGGCCGATCTCGATGTGTCGCTGAGCGGGATGTGGGCCTTGGAGGAGGTCGTCGACGCCGCTCGTGCCGTCGGGCTTCCCGCGCGCGTGCAGCTCAAGGCCGACACCGGGCTCGGGCGTAACGGCTGTCAGCCCGGCGACGACTGGGCCGAGCTGGTCGGCGGTGCTCTGCGCGCGGAGGCCGACGGGCTTCTCCGTATCACCGGGCTCTGGTCCCATCTCGCCTGCGCCGACGAACCCGGGCATCCCTCCATCGACGCCCAACTCGTTCTCTTCCGCGAGATGGTGGCGTACGCGGAGGAGCGTGGGGTGCGGGCCGAGGTGCGGCACATCGCCAACTCGCCTGCCACGCTCACCCGTTCCGACGCGCACTTCGATCTCGTCCGGACCGGCATCGCCGTCTACGGCATCTCGCCCAGCCCCGAGCTGGGCTCCTCGGCCGACTTCGGGCTGCGGCCGGTGATGTCCCTGAAGGCATCCGTCGCGCTGGTGAAGCAGGTGCCGGGCGGGCACGGGGTCAGCTACGGGCATCACTACGTCACCCCGGGCGTGACCACCCTCGGCCTCATCCCCGTCGGGTACGCGGACGGCATCCCGCGGCACGCCTCCGGCACCGGGCCGGTGCTGGTCGGCGGGAAGTGGCGGACCGTCGCCGGGCGGGTCGCCATGGACCAGTTCGTCGTGGACCTGGGTGGGGACGAGCTGGAGGCCGGGGCGGAGGCGATTCTGTTCGGGGCCGGTGATCACGGTGAGCCCACCGCCGAGGACTGGGCGCAGGCCGCCGGGACCATCGCCTACGAGATCGTGACCCGCATCGGAACACGCGTTCCCCGCGTCTACGTCAATGAGGTCGTCGGTGAGGGCGGTCCCGGGGTCGGCCCCGAGGTCGTTCCGGAGATCATTCCCGGGTATGAGGGAGACGACGTAGCGCAGGGTTCTGACGTGAAGAGGAGCGGCACGTGAGCGAGAGCAGTGCGGAGGCAGTCGCTGCGGTCGCCTCCGCCGCCGCGGGGGCGGGCGGGAACTGGCGGAAGGTCACCGGTATCGCCGGTGCCGCGATAGGTGTGATCGCCGCCGGTGCCGCGGCCGGTGTCGCCATAGAGCGGATGACCGTCGGGCGCGGGATGCGCGAGCGGGCCCGGCTGGCGCTCGACTCCACCGGGCCGTACGGCTCGTTGCGCGGTACGCCTGGTACGGCCCGCGCCGACGACGGTACGGAGCTGTACTACGAGGTCGACGACATCGAGTCGGAGGTCGCCGTGACGCCCAAGCGGCGGCGGCTCTTCGGGCGGAAGGCGCCGGCCCCCGTCACCGTCGTCTTCAGTCACGGGTACTGCCTGAACCAGGACTCCTGGCACTTCCAGCGGGCCGCCCTGCGCGGGGTCGTGCGGACCGTGCACTGGGACCAGCGCAGCCACGGGCGTTCCGAGCGCGGGGTCGCGCAGCTGGAAGACGACATGCCGCTCACCATCGACCAGTTGGGGCGCGACCTGAAGGCCGTGATCGACGCGGCCGTGCCCGAGGGGCCGATCGTGCTCGTCGGGCACTCCATGGGCGGCATGACGGTGATGGCCCTCGCCGACCAGTACCCCGACCTGATCCGCGACCGGGTCGTCGCCACCGCCTTCGTCGGTACGTCCTCCGGGCGGCTCGGCGAGGTCAACTTCGGGCTGCCGGTCGCCGGGGTCAACGCGGTGCGGCGGGTGCTGCCGGGTGTGCTGAAGGCGCTCGGGCAGCAGGCCGCGCTGGTGGAGCGGGGGCGGCGGGCCACCGCCGATCTGTTCGCCGGGATCATCAAGCGGTACTCGTTCGCCTCGCGGGACGTCGATCCGGCGGTCGCGCGGTTCGCCGAGCGGATGATCGAGGGCACACCGATCGATGTCGTCGCCGAGTTCTACCCGGCGTTCACGGACCACGACAAGACCGCCGCCCTCACCCACTTCAAGGACATGCCGGTGCTCGTGCTGGCCGGGATCGGCGATCTCGTCACGCCCAGTGAGCACAGCGAGGCCATCGCCGACCTGCTGCCGGACGCCGAGCTGGTGCTCGTGCCGGACGCCGGGCACCTGGTCATGCTGGAGCACCCGGAGGTCGTCACCGACCGCCTCGCCGACCTGCTCACCCGCGCGGGTGCCGTACCGGCAGGCGCTACCGTAAGTGGTTATGGAAGCACCAGCAGCACCGCACAACGCGGCTGAGCCCCTGTCCGTATCGATCACCGTCAACTCCCCTGAGCAGATGCGGGAGTTGGGGCTGCGTCTGGCCAAGTTGTTGCGCGCGGGCGACCTCGTGATGCTCGCGGGGGAGTTGGGCGCCGGGAAGACGACACTCACCCGGGGGCTGGGGGAGGGGCTCGGAGTGCGGGGGGCGGTGACCTCGCCGACCTTCGTGATCGCCCGGGTGCATCCCTCGCTCGGTGACGGGCCGCCGCTTGTGCACGTCGACGCGTATCGGCTGGGCGGCGGGCTCGACGACATGGAGGACCTCGATCTCGATGTCTCGCTGCCCGAGTCCGTGATCGTCGTGGAGTGGGGTGAGGGGAAGGTCGAGGAGTTGACGGACGACCGGCTGTCGCTCGTCATCCACCGGGCCGTCGGGGACACGACCGACGAGGTACGGCATGTGACCGTCACCGGGCTCGGTGCGCGGTGGGCCGCGGTTGAACTGGGCGTGCTCGGGGGCTGACCGGGAGGTGCCAGGAGTGTGGGTTCCGACAAGGTGTCGGCAAGATGTTGCGTTCGGGGTCTTGCGCGTGGTCACATGGTATCCAGTTCGTAGTTAGGTCTACCTAACTACGTCTGCCCCCGGCTCCCAGGAGGCGTCCATGTCGGCTTCAGAGAACCAGCGTGAGTGGGCGCGGCCGTATGCGTTCGCTGGGGTGTCCATGCGGGAGCTGTTGGCGGCGGGGGTTGCGGTCAAGGCCGTTTCTACGCCGCCTCCCGCGCCGGAGCCGGTGGCTCCGCCGGTTGAGCAGGAAAGAGCCGCGTAGTCGTTTGGCTGCGGGCGCGTTGTGCCTGGGCGCGCAGTTCCCCGCGCCCCTAGGGGGTGCCCTGCCCCCAATTGAATTGCTTAGCGGATTACCACGATCGACTGCCCGATCGTCGCGAACTCCCACATGGCCGCGCCGTCCTCGATGGACTCGCGGATGCCGCCGGACCTGGTCGTGGGGTCGGGTTCGTTCGTCGCGCCGCTTAGCGCCGCGCTGAAGCCGATGGCGACGTTGTCCGTGTTGGTGAAGCGGACGACGTGCTGGATGGGGGTGCCGTCGGTGCCGGTGATCGCGTTCGAGCGGGACGTGACCGCGTAGGAGCCCGTGGCCGGGTCCACCGTGCCGGGGGTGACCTTGAACGTGCGGTTGACCTTGTTGTTCTCGGCGACCAGCCACACCCGGTCGTCGTCCACCGAGTACACGACCCGCTCGCCCTTGCCGGAACCGGCGGGCAGCGCGGCGGGGTTCTTCTTGTCGCGCGGTGCCTTCGAGGTGGCGACCGCCGCGGGCGAGGCGTTCGCGCGGGCCGAGTTCCCCAGCCCGGGCGGGACGGTCGCCGATGCCTGATAGGCGAGGAAACCGACCGTGGCGACGGCCGCCACGGTGAGCCCGGCCACGATTCCCGAGCTGCTGCCGGCCATCAGCGCCCACCTCCGCGTCTCTACGTCTACGTCCTGTGACGGTGCCCCGTACGGTCCCGTACGTCCCGTAAGTCCGGTGACCCTAGGTGACCGTAGCAGCCGGGGCCGGGCCCACCGGGGCGGCCGTGCTCGCGGCGCCGGAGCCGTAGGCTGTTTGCGTGCTCTTGCTCGCTCTCGATACCGCCACCCCCGCCGTCACCGTCGCCCTGCACGACGGCGAGGCCGTCATCGCCTCGTCGAGTCAGGTGGACGCGCGCCGCCACGGTGAGCTGCTGCTCCCGGCCGTCGACCACGTGCTCGCCGGCGCCGGGCTCACGCTCGACGCCGTCACGGGAATCGTCGTGGGCATCGGCCCCGGCCCCTACACCGGGCTGCGGGTCGGCCTGATGACCGCCGACACCTTCGGGCTCGCGCTCGGCGTGCCCGTGCACGGTGTGTGCACGCTGGACGGCCTCGCCTACGCCACCGACCTCGACGGCCCCTTCGTCGTGGCCACCGACGCGCGGCGCAAGGAGGTGTACTGGGCGCGCTACGCCGACTCCCGGACCCGCCTCACCGACCCGGCCGTGGACCGGCCCGCCGACATCGCCGAGCAGGTGGCCGGGCTGCCCGCCGTCGGCGCCGGTGCGCTGCTCTACCCGGACACCTTCCCCGCCGCCCACGAGCCCGAGCACGTGTCCGCCGCCGCGCTCGCGTCGCTGGCCGCCGAGAGACTCGCGGCGGGCGTCGAACTCCCCGAGCCCCGGCCCCTGTACCTGCGCCGTCCCGACGCCCAGGTGCCCAAGAACTACAAGGTGGTCACCCCCAAGTGACCGAATCCGTGAGCCCTCGACTGCGCGAGATGCGCTGGTGGGACATCGATCCCGTGCTGGAGCTGGAGAAGGAACTCTTCCCCGAGGACGCCTGGTCCCGGGGCATGTTCTGGTCCGAACTGGCGCATGCGCGGGGGGCGGAGGCGACCCGGCGGTACCTGGTGGCCGAGGTGGACGGTGCGGAGACCGGGAGCGGCGTGCGGGTCATCGGTTACGCCGGCCTCGCCACCGCCGGCGAGCAGGCCGACATCCAGACCATCGCCGTCGCCCGCGACCACTGGGGCACCGGCCTCGGCTCCACGCTGCTGACCGAACTCCTCACCGCGGCAAGCGAGTTCGAGTGCGCCGAGATCATGCTCGAATGCCGCGTCGACAACGTCCGCGCGCAGAAGCTGTACGAGCGCTTCGGCTTCGCGCCCATCGGATTCCGGCGCGGCTACTACCAGCCGGGCAACGTCGACGCCCTGGTGATGCGCCTGACCACAGATCCCGACAGCAGCTCCGCTGCGGGGTCACCTTCCGTACAAGGAACCGAGATCCATGACTGACTCACGCGACGAGCCGCTCGTCCTGGGCATCGAGACCTCCTGCGACGAGACCGGTGTCGGCATCGTCCGCGGCACCACCCTGCTGGCGGACGCGGTCGCGTCCAGCGTCGACGAGCACGCCCGCTTCGGCGGGGTCGTACCGGAGGTGGCGTCCCGCGCCCACCTGGAGGCGATGATCCCGACGATCCAGCGCGCGCTGAAGGACGCGGGCGTGAGCGCCCGTGACCTCGACGGCATCGCGGTCACGGCGGGCCCCGGCCTGGCCGGAGCCCTGCTGGTCGGCGTCTCGGCGGCCAAGGCGTACGCCTACGCGCTCGGCAAGCCCCTCTACGGCGTGAACCACCTCGCCTCCCACATCTGCGTCGACCAGCTGGAACACGGCCCGCTGCCGGAACCGACGATGGCGCTGCTGGTGTCCGGCGGTCACTCCTCGCTGTTGTTGTCCTCGGACATCACCTCGGACGTACGGCCGCTGGGCGCGACGATCGACGACGCGGCGGGCGAGGCCTTCGACAAGATCGCCCGCGTCCTGAACCTCGGCTTCCCGGGCGGGCCGGTCATCGACCGGTACGCGAAGGAGGGCGACCCGACGGCGATCGCGTTCCCGCGCGGGCTGACCGGGCCGCGCGACCCGGCGTACGACTTCTCCTTCTCGGGGCTGAAGACGTCCGTGGCCCGCTGGATCGAGGCGAAGCGGGCGGCGGGGGAGGAGGTGCCGGTGCGCGATGTGTCGGCGTCCTTCCAGGAGGCGGTCGTCGACGTCCTGACCCGCAAGGCCGTACGGGCCTGCAAGGACGAGGGCGTCGACCACCTGATGATCGGCGGCGGCGTGGCCGCTAACTCCCGCCTGCGCGCGCTGGCGGCGGAACGCTGCGAGGCCGCCGGTATCCGCCTCCGCGTACCGCGCCCGAAGCTGTGCACGGACAACGGCGCGATGGTCGCCGCGCTGGGCGCGGAGATGGTGGCGCGGAATCGGACCCCGTCGGACTGGGACCTCTCGGCGGATTCGTCCCTCCCGGTGACGGACCCGCATGTCCCCGGCCACTCGCATGACCACGACCACGATCACGTGCACGAGGTCAGCAAGGAGAACCTGTACTCGTGACGACGGTTGCGTTGATGTGGGAGGCGCGGGCGGTCCCGGGGCGGGGCGACGATCTGCTTGCCTGGGCACGGGAGCAGCGGCTCCCGGCCGAGCCGCTGCGCCGGGAGTTCCTGCGCGCGCCTCAGGACCGGGTTCTTGTCATCACGTGGTGGGACGCGGAGTACG
This sequence comes from Streptomyces prunicolor, assembly GCF_045162825.1. Taxonomy (NCBI): domain Bacteria; kingdom Bacillati; phylum Actinomycetota; class Actinomycetes; order Kitasatosporales; family Streptomycetaceae; genus Streptomyces; species Streptomyces prunicolor. The sequence goes on from NZ_CP108676.1 coordinate 6,563,452, forward strand.
ATACCGAGTTGCCCGAACTCCCCGAGCCGGACGGGGAGTTGGTCATGCGGGCGGTGCACCGGTGGCGGTTCGAGTCGGTGGGTGAGTAACTAGGGTTCTGCCCCCGGCGCTTCCGTCGCACATCACCCAACAGACTGTCGGGAGGCTCTTCTTGAAGCGTGTGGTCCTGTCCTTCGGTTTCATGGCCGTGGCCATGACGATCACGTCCCTCGTCACCGAGCACACGCTGCCGCCGCTGCTGGAAGTCGTGACGTTCCTGGTCGTGGGGTTCGCGGCGCTCGGCGTGGGGGCACTGATACAGGCGAACCGGCGCAAGGCCAGGGGGTAGCGCCTGAGGCGGCTGGGGGCGTCACTCATCGACGCCGACCTCGCACCGCAACCGCCGCTCCGCCCCCACCACCCGCACGGCACCCGTCAGAGTGAGCCGTGTCGTATGCCGCACCTCCGCGCTGGAAACCCCCAACCTCAGCTCCAGTACGCCCGGTTCGACCACCCGGCGCCCCGAGCGGTCGGTGAACGCCGACAGGTCCGCGTGGAAGTGGAAGGTCACCCTCGTCGACTCCCCGGGGCCCAACTCCAGTCGCTGGTAAGCGATCAGGCGGACGTCCGGGCGGGTGACCGACGCGACCGGGTCGTGCAGGTACAGCTGGACGACTTCCGTGCCGGTGCGGTCGCCGGTGTTGCGGACGGTGACCGTCAGGTCGCAGGAGCCGTCCGTGGCGATCTCCAACTCCCTTGATTCGGTGGGCTCCCACGCGAACGTCGTGTACGAGCGGCCGTGGCCGAAGGGGTACAGCGGGGTCGGGTCGAGGCTGCTGACCTCGTCGGCCAGGCCCAACGGGGGTTGCAGATACGTCCACGGCTGGCCGCCCGGCGCGTGCGGAACGCTCACCGGCAGGCGGCCCGACGGGTTGACGCGGCCCGCCAGTACTCCCGCCACTGCCGGGCCGCCCTCCTCCCCCGGGAAGAACGCCTGCACCACCGCGCCCAGTCGGCCGTGCCAACGGCCCAGCGCGTAGGGCCGACCGGTGAGCAGGACCAGGACCACCGGGACGCCCGTCGACACGAGTGCGTCCAGCAAGTCGGCCTGGATCCCGGGCAGTTGGAGGTCCGCCACATCGCAGCCCTCGCCCGACGTACCGCGTCCGAACAGGCCCGCCCGGTCGCCCAGTACCGCCACGCACACATCCGCCTCCGCCGCCCGCGCCACCGCCTCCTCGAAACCGGAGGTGTCCGGGTCGGAGACGTCACACCCCTCCGCGAACGTCACCTTGGCGTCCGGGAGTTCGGCCCGCAGTGACTCCAGCACCGTGGGGATGTCGATGCCCATCGGCACCTCGGGGTGATGCGTGCCCACGTGGGACGGGAAGGAGTAGCAGCCGAGCATGGCGAGCGCGTCCGCCGCCCGCGGGCCGACCACGGCGACGCGCGCGTCCGACGCCAGCGGCAGCAGACTGTCCGGGTTGTCCAGCAACACCACCGATTCTTCGGCCAGTTGGCGGGCCAGGGCCCGGTTCGCCGTCGAGTCGAGGTCGATCCGCCCGGTCGGCTCCGGCGACCAGTCCTCGTCCAACAACCCCAACTCGGCCTTCTGCACCAGCACTCGACGCGCCGCCCGGTCCACCAACGCCTCCGGGATCTCCCCCGCCCGCACCGCCTCCACCAACGGCTTCCCGTAGCACTTCAACGTCGGCAGCTCTACGTCGATCCCCGCCTCCAGCGCCGCCTGCGCCGCCTGCGCCGGGCTGCCCGCCACCCGGTGCAGCGTCTCCAGGAAGCCGATGCCGAAGTAGTCGGCGACCACCGTCCCCGTGAACTGCCACTCATCCCGCAGGAGTTGGGTCAGCAGGCCGGGGTCCGCCGAGGCCGGTACACCGTCCGTCTCGTTGTACGCAGCCATCACCGAACGCGCGCCGCCCTCCCGCAACGCCATCTCGAACGGCGGCAGCACCACGTCCGCGAACTCCCGCACCCCCGCCCGCACCGGCGCCAGATTCCGCGCCCCCACCGACGACGCGTACCCGGCGAAGTGCTTCAAGGTCGCGACGACCCCGGCCGACTCCAGCCCCCGCACATACGCCGCCCCGATGGTCCCCACCAGATACGGGTCCTCACCGATCGTCTCCTCCACCCGGCCCCACCGCGGATCCCGTACGACGTCCAGGACCGGGGCGAGCCCCTGGTGGACGCCGACCGCGCGCAGGTCCGCGCCGATGTGCCGGGCCATCTCCTCGACCAGCCCCGGGTCGAAGCTCGCGCCCCACGCCAACGGCACCGGGTACGCCGTCGCACCCCACGCCGTGAACCCCGCCAGGCACTCCTCGTGGGCGACCGCAGGGATGCCGAAACGCCCCGCCGCCGCGATCCGGCGCTGTGCGCGGGCCAACGCCTGCGCGCCCAACTCCGGGTCCACCGGCGCCGTACCGAAGGAACGGGTGAGCTGGCCCAACCCCCGGGTGATCAGCTCGTCCCAGTCGTAGTCCGAGGTCATCTCCCGCTGGAGCGGGGCGACTCCGTCGCCGTCCGTGGCGGCGCCCACCCACACGCCGTAGAGCTGGGCGGTCTTCTCCTCCAGGGTCATCCGGGCGAGCAGGTCGTCGACGCGGACGGCGGCGGGCAGGGCGGGGTCGCGCCAGGGGGCGGTGGTCATGAAACTCCGTTCGGAAAAGGTGAGTTGGGGCAGCTCACTTGCCGCCCACGCCCATCAGGCCGCCGACCAGGGCACGCCGGGCCACCAGGTAGACGGCGAAGATCGGGATGCCGGAGAGGACGACCGAGGCGAGCAGCGCCGGGATGTTCACGCCGAACTGGCTGACGTAGTTGAAGAGTCCGAGCGTGAGGACGCGGGGGCCGTCGGACTGGGTGAAGATCAGCGGGAAGAGGAAGCCGTTCCAGGCCTGCAACGCCGCGTAGATGACGACCGTGCTGATACCGCCCTTGGTCATCGGGATGACCAGCTGGAACAGCATCCGGGTCGCCGACGCCCCGTCGAGCGCCATCGCCTCGTACAGGTCCTCCGAGATGTCCCGCAGCGTGCCGGTCAGGATCAGCACGGAGACCGGCATCGCGAAGGCGGCGGTGGGGAGGATGACCGCCAACAGGCTGTCGTACAGGTCGAGTTTGGCGATCATCAGGTACAGGGGGACCACGACTGCCTGCGCCGGGATCGCCACTCCCATCAGGAACAGCCGGAAGGCCCCGCTCGACCAGACCGTCCTCGTGCGTACGGCCACGTAGGCGAGCGGCACGCACAGCACGAGCACGATTCCTACGACCGCCGCCGCGACCAGTGCCGTGTTCGCGAGGAAGTGGCCGAAGCCGTTGTGCAGAACGGTGTTGTAGTTGGCGAAGGTCGGATCGGTGGGCGGTTTCAGGGCGTTGTTGCCGAGGGCCTTGTCCTGGCGGGTGAGGGACGCCGAGATCATCGCGTAGATCGGGACGATGACGACGGCGAGCCAGAGGAGGGACCCGAGCCCGGCGACCGGGTTGGGGCGCCTGGTCCAGTGCCGGCGCCTGCGGGTCGGCTGCTCCGGCACGGGTTCCTCCGCCGTCTTCACCGGACGCGGCAACGTGTCGTGTGACACTCCGTCACATCCCTTCGCGGGTACTGCGCATGGCGCCGAAACCGGTGAGCCGGACCAGGACGAGGGAGAGCGCGGTGGCGATGACGACCAGGAAGGTCGCGATCGCGCTCGCGTATCCGAAGTCGTAGCTCTTGAAGCCGGCTTCGTACATCAGGTACGGCAGGATCGCCGTGTCCGTGCCGGGACCGCCCTGCGTGAGGATCAGCACGGTCTCGAAGTAGGTGAGCGAGCCGACGATCATCAGCACGCTGGAGGTCGTGGCCGTGTTGCGGAGCTGGGGCAACGTGATCGAGAAGAACTGCCGGTAGCGACCGGCGCCGTCAATTGCCGCCGCCTGGTAGAGCACTTCGGGGATCTGCCGGGCCCCGCCCTGATAGATCAGCGTGTGGAACGGGATGAACTGCCACCCCCCGACAAACACGATCGCGAGAAACGCACCGCTCGTGGAGCCCAGTGTGTCCTGGTGGATGACACCGAAGTTCGGGTCGAGGAGCGCGTAGAAGAGCAACGCGATGGCGGTGGAGGAGAGCAGGAACGGCACGAAGAAGATTGCGGAGAGGATCGCCCGGTTGCGCTGACGGCCGGCGGCCCAGACACCGAGGAGCAGAGACACGACGGTTTGGAAAGCCCAGCTGGTCACCGTCAACAGCACGGTGACGGTGAGGGATTGGGTGAGGCGTGAGTCGTGCAGCAGCTTCTGCCAGTTGGCGAACCCGACGGGCTTGGGGTCGCCCAGCCCGTTCCAAGTGGTGAAGGAGAGATACACAGCGAGAACCATGGGCGCAACGGCGAAGAACACAAAGAACAGCACACCGGGCACAGCCAAGAGGGCGTGAGGTGAAGCGCCCCTATAGGGGCGCGGGGCTGTGTCTTTTTGCGGCTCCGCCGCGGGGCGCGACAAGCCACGACGCACCTGCACCCGACGAACCACCCCCGCCGCGGAGCGATTACTCACTTCAACCCCTTGAGCGCCGCCACGAACTGCTCCGGCGAACTCTTCCCCACAAACAACTTGTTGATCTCGGTCAGCATCGGCGTGGACACATCCGGATCCACCGCCTGATCCCAACTCAACGTGAACGCAGGCGCCTGCTGCACCATTTGGTACTGGAACTTCGCGAACTCGGGGTTGGGTGAGGAGTCGAGAAGCTTCTCCGCGTTGGACGTGGTCGGAATATCCCCGTTGGCAACGAGATCCTTCGCATACGCCTCCGACGCACAGTCACGGAGGAACGCGATCGCCGCGTCCTTGTTACCCGTACGGGCGTTCACGGACCAGTAGTTGGTGGGATTCCCGACCACGTTTCGGATGTCGCCCGCACCCCCCTCGTACTTCGGGAAGGCGAACCACCCCAGGTTGCTCTTCGCGAAGTCGGGAAACTTCCCGAGCTGCGTCGAGTACTCCCACGACCCCATCAGATGCATCGCCGCCTTGCCCTTGGCGAACACCGCGGGCGCACCCCCATTGACATACGACACAGAGCTGAACCCCTTGCCGAACGCCCCGTCGTCAATGAGCTGCTTGACCGTCTCGGCAGCCTTGAGAACCGCCGGGTCCCCCCAACCGGACGCATCCCCGTTCTTGATCTTGTCGAAAACCTCGGGCCCACCGATCCGATCGACCAGATACTCCAGCCACATCAACTCGGGCCAGATATCGGCGCCCCCGAGCGCGAACGGGGTGATGCCCGCGGCCTTGAGCTTCTTGTTGATGGCGAGCAACCCGGCCCAGGTGGTGGGCGGTTGGAGCTTGTGCGCGGCGAAGACGGTCTTGTTGTAGAAGAGGATGACCGGCTGCATCCCGCGCATCGGTATGCCGTAGTTCTTGCCCTTGAGCGCGCCCGCCGCGAGCACCGACGGCAGGAACCCGTCCTTGAGCACCGGGTCGGACTTGATGGTGTCGGTGAGATCGACCAGCTGGTTCGCCTCCTGGTACGCCTTGATCGAGCCGCCGCCCCAGTTGAAGAAGACGTCCGGCGCGTTCGGTGAGCCCATCGCCGTGCGCAGCTTGGCCGAGTAGTCGGCGCCGGGCACCTTCTCCAGCTTGATCTTGCCCTTGGCCTTCTTCGCCGCCGCCGACGCGTTGAACCGGGTGACGGCCTTGACCTGCACCTTCACCGCGTCGTCGCCGTAGACGAAGGCGGTGACCGTGCCGCTGTCGCCGGTGCTGTCGCTGGAGCCGCAGGCCGTGAGCCCGGTGGTGAGCAGGGTGGTGGCACCGGCGCCGAGCACCCAGCGCCTGCTGAACGTACGCCCGCCGTTGGACGTGTTGGGCTCCATGGACAGCACCTCTCGTGCGAATGTTTCGAGCCGTTCTACGAATGTTCCGGGAACCTAAGGCGCGCTGGGGGGTTCGTCAAGAGGTCGCGCAGGGATACGATCGCCGCCATGACAGCCCCGGATTCCGCCGAAACCCAGACAGCGGGTCGGCCGACCCAGACCGCCACGCTCGCCGAGATCGCCCGCGAGGCCGGAGTGTCGGCTCCGACTGTTTCGAAGGTCCTCAACGGCCGTGCCGACGTCGCCCCCGCGACCCGCACCCGCGTCGAGGACCTGCTCCGCGTCTACGGCTACCGGCGCCGCCGCGCCGAGGCGACCCGCTCCCCGTTGATCGACCTGGTCTTCCACGAGCTGGAGAGCGCCTGGGCGATGGAGGTCATCCGGGGCGTGGAGAACGTGGCCCGTGACTCCGGGCTGAGCGTGGTGCTGAGCGAGAGCGCGGGGCGGCTGACCCCGGGCCGGACCTGGGCCGACCAGGTCGCCGCCCGCCGCCCGCACGGCGTGATCCTCGTCCTCTCCGGGCTCGACGAGTCGCAGCGGGCGCTGCTCACCAGCCGTTCCATCCCGTTCGTGGTGATGGACCCGGCCGGTGACCCGGGCGCCGATGTGCCGTCGATCGGTGCGACGAACTGGCAGGGCGGGCTCGCCGCCACCCGGCACCTGGTCGAACTCGGCCACACCCGGATCGGCGCGATCAGCGGACCGTCCCGGATGATGTGCAGCCGCGCCAGGGTGGACGGATACCGGGCCGCCCTGGAGACGGCCGGGCTGCCGGTCGACAGCTCGCTGATCACCACCGGCGACTTCCACCACGAGGCCGGTTACCGGCTGGGGCTTGAGCTGCTGCGCCGCCCGGACCGACCCACCGCCGTCTTCGCCGGCAACGATCTCCAGGCCCTCGGTCTGTACGAGGCCGCGCGCGAGCTGGGGCTGCGCATCCCGGAGGACCTGAGCGTGGTCGGCTTCGACGATCTGCCGGTGGCGCGTTGGGTGGGCCCGCCGCTGACGACCGTACGACAGCCCCTGACCGAGATGGCCGAGGCGGCGGCGAAGCTGGTGCTCGACCTCGGGCGCGAGGGGGAGTCCTCGGCGGCGCGCCGGGTGGAGCTGGCGACGAGCCTGGTGGTGCGGAGCAGTACGGCACCGCCCGCCGCGTGACGCCGGTGGCCGGAAGGTGGCATGGCGGTGATGTGCGTGGCCGGAAGGTGACGTATTGACGAGTGGGGTCGGTCGCCCCACACTCCTCCGAAGCCAATCGGTTGCACAACCGAAACTTTCGGAGGCACCCGCATGAGATCTCTGAGAACCGGCTTGTCCCTGGCGGCCCTGTTCACCGGCGCCGTCATGCTCTTCGCGGCACCCGCCGCGCACGCCGCCGACACCCCGCTGCGCGACCTCGCCGCCGCGAAGGGCAAAGTCATCGGCACCGCGGTCACCGGCTCCAAGCTCACCGGCACGTACGGCGCCATCGCGGGCAGTCAGTTCAGCTCGCTCACTCCCGGCAACGCCATGAAGTGGGAGACGGTCGAGCCGACGCAGGGCAGCTTCAACTGGTCGGAGGCGGACCAGATCGTCGCCTTCGCGCAGGCCCACAACCAGCAGGTGCGCGGCCACACCCTGGTCTGGCACAGCCAGAACCCGAGCTGGCTGACCAACGGCACATGGACGTCGGCCCAGTTGAGCAGCCTGCTGCAGAACCACATCAGTACCGAAGTCGGCCGCTACAAGGGGAAGATCACCGCCTGGGACGTGGTGAACGAACCCTTCAACGAGGACGGCACCTACCGCTCGACCCTCTGGTACAACGGCCTCGGCGCCAACTACATAGCGCAGGCGCTGACTTGGGCCCACGCGGCCGACCCGGCCGCCAAGCTCTACATCAACGACTACAACGTCGAGGGCGTCAACGCGAAGTCCACCGCCCTCTACAACCTGGTCAAGTCCCTGAAGGCGGCGGGCGTTCCGATCGACGGGGTCGGCCTCCAGGCCCACCTCATCCTCGGGCAGGTCCCGGCCACCCTCCAGCAGAACATCCAGCGCTTCGCCGACCTGGGCGTGGACGTGGCGATCACCGAGCTGGACGTACGGATGGCGCTCCCGGCCGACAGCACCAAACTCGCCCAGCAGAAGGCCGACTTCAAGAGCGTCATGGCCGCCTGCGTCGCCGTCACGCGCTGCGTGAACGTCACCGTCTGGGGCTTCACCGACTCCGACTCCTGGGTCGACAGCACGTTCCCGGGCTACGGGGCGGCGACACCGTACGACGCCGGCTACGCGCCGAAACCGGCGTACTACGGCCTCTCGGAGGCGCTCGGCGGTACGACCACGACCCCGCCGCCGACCGGGGCGTGCTCGGCGACGTACAGCGTGGGCAGTCAGTGGAACACCGGGTTCACCGGGCAGGTGACGATCGCCTGTTCCGGGGCCTCGCTGTCGTCCTGGAAGGCGAGTTGGACGTACGGCGCCGGCCAGCAGCTCACGCAGGCCTGGAACGCGACCTGCACCCAGTCGGGCACGACGGTGAGTTGTGCGAACGCGAGCTACAACGGGACGGTTCCGGACGGCGGTTCGGTGTCGTTCGGGTTCAACGCGTCCTGGAGCGGAAGCAACCCGGTACCGGTGGTGACCCTGGGATGAGGGAGGCGGGGAGAGCCGCGTGGGGGAGCGCGGGGGAGTGAGACGGGACTGAGAACCGTGAAATTTTCCGTAGAAAACCGTCTCAGGACGTCTCCCCTAACTTTCTCCTAATAATTCGGACTTACGTTCCTCCCCGTGACGGACAAAGAGAACGCCGACGACGACAGACGAGTGGGCCGGCGATCGAGAGTGCTGAAGATCGCCGGCCTCACTCTGGCCGGTGCCCTCGTCCTGGGTGTCGCCACGGCCGGCTGGGCCTACTGGCACCTCAACAGCAACATCAAGAGCGTCGACATCGACAGCGCGCTCGGCGCCGACCGCCCCGCGAAGGCGGTGACCACACCCTCCGCCGCCGCGTCCGCGTCCGCCGCCCCCGTGCCGACCGGCTCCCTGAACATCCTGGTCCTCGGCTCCGACTCGCGCAGCGGCAAGGAGAACAAGGCACTCGGCGGCGGCGACAGCTCCGGCGCCCGCTCCGACACCGCGATGGTCGTGCACATCGACGCGGGCCGTAAGAAGGCCACGATCGTCAGCATCCCGCGCGACACCCTCGTCACCCGCCCGTCCTGCCCGCTGTCGTCGGGCGGTTCCACGTCCGTCGCGTACAGCGCGATGTTCAACACCGCCTACTCCGTGGGCGGTCCGGTCTGCGCGGTCAAGACGGTCGAGTCGATCACCGGCGTCCGTATGGACCACTACATAGAGATCGACTTCGCGGGCTTCGCGAAGCTGGTCAACGCGCTCGGCGGCGTCACGGTGACGACCACCCAGGACATCGACGACGACGACAGTCACCTGCACCTGAAGAAGGGCACCCACCACCTCAACGGCAAGCAGGCCCTCGCCCTCGCCCGCACCCGGCACGGCATAGGCGACGGCAGCGACCTGGGCCGAATAGGTCTCCAACAGATGCTGGTGAAGGCCCTGTTGACCCAGATCTCCACCAACGACCTCCTCACCGACCCCACCAAGCTCTACGAGGTCACCGACGCGGTCACCGACAGCCTCACCACCGACACCGGCCTCGACTCCCTGAGCGAACTGATCAGCCTCGGCCAGAGTGTGAAGGGCCTGTCGGCGGACGCGGTGACGACGGTGACGATGCCGAACGTCACGGCACCGTCCGACCCGAACCGGGTGGTCGCGAAGGAGCCGGCGGCGAGCGATCTGTGGGAGTCACTGCGCTGACCTGCGTAGATGCGGAGGCGGAAAAAATCTTCGGGGAATTCCGGCGAGTGTGTCGATCCGCTCGCCCCTCGTTCGACGCATGGTTGAAAGGCCGGGAAGAGCCCGGTCGGACACCGTCAGAGAACGTCAGCGAACGACCCGAGGAGTCACCATGCCCCGCTACCTCTCCCTCGTGCAGATCGACGAGAAGACCGCCCCCGCCGAGGGCCCCAGCCCCGAGCTGATGCAGCGCATGGGCGAGCTGATCGAGGAGATCACCAAGGCCGGCGTCATGCTCGACACCGCCGGTCTCACCCCGACCGCGCAGGGCGCCCGCGTGCACTGGGAGGGCGGCAAGATCTCCGTGACCGACGGCCCGTTCACCGAGTCCAAGGAGGTCGTCGGCGGCTACGCGCTCATGCAGTGCAAGGACATGGCCGAGGCGATCGAGTGGACGAAGCGGTTCCTGAAGGTCCACGAGGAGTTCTGGACGGTGACGTGCGAGGTGCGGGAGATCGCGGAGGGCTGAGCCTTCCCCGGCTTCGCGCGGTTTCCGTGGCCTTTCCCGGCCTTCCTTGGTCTGAGGCCGCCGGGGGTGTTGCATGGTGGGTTGTGACTCCGGAATCACAACCCACCGCAACCCCGCCCCGCAACGCCACGGACCCGCGCGGCAACGCCGTGGACCCGCACAGCACCATCGAGACCGTCTTCCGCATCGAGTCCCCCCGCATCATCGCCGCCGTGGCCCGCCTGGTCCGCGACGTCGGCATCGCCGAGGAACTCGCGCAGGACGCGCTGGTCGCCGCGCTGGAGCAGTGGCCGAGGGACGGCGTGCCCGACAACCCGGGCGCCTGGCTCATGGCGACGGCCAGGCACCGCGCCGTCGACCTGATCCGGCGCCGCGAGAACTACGCCCGCAAGCTCCAGGAGATCGGCCGCACCCTGGAGACGACGGCCCCGCCCGAGGAACCCGCCGCCCCCGACGACATCGACGACGACCTCCTGCGCCTGGTCTTCACCACCTGCCACCCGGTCCTGTCCCCGGAGGCCCGCACCGCCCTCACCCTGCGCTTCCTCGGCGGCCTCACCACTCCCGAGATCGCCCGCGCCTTCCTCGCCCCCGAGCCGACGATCGCCCAGCGCATCGTCCGCGCCAAACGCACCCTCGCCACCAGGAACGTCGCCTTCGAGGTCCCCTACGGCCCCGACCGCGAGGCCCGCCTGGGCTCCGTCCTGGACGTCATCTACCTGATCTTCAACGAGGGTTACGCGGCGACGGCAGGCGACGACTGGCTTCGCCCCGGCCTCTGCGAGGACGCCCTCCGCCTGGCCCGACTCCTCTCCGGCCTGATGCCGAAGGAACCCGAAGTCCACGCGCTGGCCTCCCTGTTGGAGTTCCAGGCCTCCCGCTCGGCCGCCCGCACCGCTCCGAACGGCGACCCCGTCCTCCTCAAGGACCAGAACCGCCGCCGCTGGAACCGCCTCCTCATCGCCCGCGGCATCACCGCCCTGGGCCGCGCGGACGCCGTGGCGACAGGCGCCCCGGGCCCCTACGCCCTCCAGGCCGCCATCGCCGCCTGCCACGCCCACGCGTACACCTACGACGAGACCGACTGGCCGACGATCGCGACCCTGTACGGCCTCCTCGCCGCCCGATCCCCGTCCCCGGTGGTCGAGTTGAACCGCGCGGTCGCCGTCTCGATGGCACAGGGCCCGGCCCCGGCACTGGAGATCGTCGACACCCTCGCCACCGAACCCGCCCTGCGCGACTACCACTTGCTCCCGAGCGTCCGCGGCGACCTGCTCCTCCGCCTAGGCCGTACGACGGAGGCGAAGGCGGAGTTCACACGGGCGGCTTCGCTGGCGCGCAACGAACGCGAACGCCAACTCCTGCTGCGCCGGGCGGCGGAGGCGTCGTAGCGCAAAGGGGGTCCACGACCTTTGACCGTCAGACAGGCCGCCCGATCAACATCGCCGGCGCTCCCGCCACCCGAGTAAGGAACACCGTCGCCGAGTTGGGCCCCTGAGGCTTCACCTTCCGCCGCAACTCCTCCGGTTCGACAGCCGACCCCCGCTTCTTCACGGTGAGCACGCCCACCTCCCGCTCCCGCAGTAGCGCCTTCAACTTCTTTACACCGAAGGGGAGTTGATCGGTGATCTCATAGGCCGAGGCGTACGGGGTCGGCCGTAGCTCGTCCGCCGTCACATATGCGATGGTCTCGTCGACGAGCCCGCCCCCGACCTCCTCCGCGACCTCGGCGACGAGGTGCGCGCGGATGACGGCGCCGTCGGGCTCGTACAAGTACCGCCCCACGGAACGGACTTCAGGGTCCGGAAGTCCCCGTCCGTGCAGAACTCGCGGTCCGGGGAGGAGAGTTGCCCGCACTGCCCCCGCCCGCACACCTGTCCCGAACCACAGCACCGCCTCTTTCACGTCACCCCCGTCCGAGATCCACTCCGCCTCGGCCGTCCCTGGGATCGCCTCGTGCGGTACCCCGGGTGCGATCTTCAGCGCGGCGAGCGGGGCCGTCGTGGCCGCGCCGATGGCCCAGGACAAGGGCGGTGAGTACGCCTCGGGATCGAAGATGCGCCCCCGGCCGCCGCGCCGCGCGGGGTCGACGAAGACGGCGTCGTACGCGGACGTGTCCACCTCCGTCACATCCGCTTCCCGCACCTCGATCAGCTCGGCCAGCCCCAGCGCCTCCGCGTTGGCCCGCGCCACGGCAACTGTCAGCGGATCGCGGTCCACGGCCAGGACCCGTACCCCCGCCCGCGCCAGCGCGATCGCGTCGCCGCCGATTCCGCAGCACAGGTCGGCGACGGAGGTGACACCCAGGTCCAGCAGTCGGCCGGCGCGGTACGTGGCGACGCTCGCCCGGGTCGACTGTTCGAAGCCGTTCGGGGTGAAGAACATGCGTGAGGCGTCCTCGGGCGAGAACTTCGCGACCGCCGCCCGCTGGCGCAGCCGGGCCTGGCCGAGGGCCGCCGAGACGAGGTCGGCGGGGTGGTCGCGGCGCAGGCGGGTGGCGACGGCGAGTTCCTTGGCCGGATCGGTGCCGTGGACCTCGTCGAGGAGGGCACGGCCCTCGGGGGTGAGCAGGGCGGCGAAGGCGAGTACGGGGTCGTTCACCGGGACATTGTGGGCCAGTCGGTGGACGGTGTGCCTCCGGTGGCGGTGTGTTGGCGGTGTCGGCGCGGGATCGGGGCCGGGGACTGAAATGATCCGACCCCATGCGAGTAGTCGTACAAAATGACATCAATCGGACGCGTGAACGCATGGGGAATCGAGGGTGGAAGCCGGGCGTTCGTGGCGCGCTGGCCGCCCTCGCACTCGCCGCCCTCGCCTCCGGCTGCGGCCAGCCGGGCTCCGGCACGACCGCGCACCCGGCCCACCCGGCACCCGGCGCGCAGCCCCTGCACGCCCCCCCGGCCCGCGCGCTGGACTCCTACGCGACCAAGTTGCGCGCCGCGTACGCCGCGCGGGTTGCGGCGGCCAAGCGCTGGGGGCTGGCGAAGGTGCCCCTCCAGGCCCTGCCGGCGCCCGCCCACAAGCCGGAGATCACCGCGCGCAAGGGCTTCGAGGTGGACGACCAGGAGGAGCTGAACCTCCCGCCGGTCTTCACCACGATCCCCACGAAGCAGAAGATCGTCTTCCTCACCATCGACGACGGTGAGGAGAAGGACCCCGCGTTCCTGCGGATGATGAGCGACCTGAAGATCCCGTACACGGCCTTCCTCAGCAACTACCTGGTGAAGGACGACTACGGCTACTTCCGGAAGATGCAGGCCCAGGGCCACACGATCAACAACCACACCCTCACGCACCCGTATCTGCCGGGCCTGTCGTACGCCGAGCAGAAGCGTGAGATCTGCGGCATGCAGGACATCATGAAGAAGCAGTTCGGCAAGGCCCCGACGGTCTTCCGGCCGCCGTACGGGAACTACAACCACGACACCCTCGTAGCCGCGAAGTCCTGCGGCATCAAGTACGCCCCGATCTGGGACGAGGAGGTGTTCGTCGACCACTGGGAGTACCGCGAGGACGACCGGTCGCTGCACCCCGGTGACATCGTCCTGACGCACTTCCGGGGCCGTGCGGACTGGAAGGGCACGATGGTCGACGACATGCGCCGCTTCCTGGGCAAGGTCACGGCGGAGGGGTACGCGGTGGCTCGCCTGGAGGACTACCTGTGAGGGTCCGGGTACCGGTGGCCGTCGCTCTGGCGGCCACCCTCCTCACCGGCTGCGCCCAGTCCGTCGACCCGATCGAACGGCTCGGCAAGAAGGCCGCCCAGCGCGTCCACCCGCACGGCCCGACCCGCGAACAGCCGTACCGCCACTGGGGTTTGACGGCCCCGCTGGCCCCCGCTCCGAAACCCTCCCCCTGGCCCGCCCCCCGCTCGGCGGGCCCGGGCCTCCCACCCGTCGTGGACCACGTCCGCACCCACGACAAGGTCGTCTTCCTGACCTACGACGCCCAGGGCGCGGGCGCGGACACGCGACGGGACCCGAGGTTCGCCGACCTGGTCCGCGAACTACGGCTCCCGGTCACGGTGTTCCCCACCGCACCGCGACACGGCCACTTCGCCGGCCTGCCCTACGCCACCCAGCGCAGCGAGATCTGCGGCCACCGGCCCCGGCCCGACTCCCGGCTGCTCCGGCCCCCTTACGGCACGTACGACACGACGACCCGCCGTGCCGCGGCCGACTGCGGAGTCTCCGCCCTGGTCCTCTGGCGGGCCTCCACGACGACCGGAACCCTGACCTACGCCCGAGGCGACCACCACCTCACCCCCGGCGACATCGTCCAGGTGGGCCCGGCCGACAGCACGGCCAGACTGCTGCGTGGCATCCAGGAGCGGGGGCTGACGGTGGGGCGCCTGGAGGACTACCTCTGAGTGCCACTTGGGACGGGTCTGCTTGAGACAGGGCTGCTTGAGACAGGGGGCCTACCCGTGGGGCCACGTCTCTGCCGTCGTACCCAGGAGTACCGCGACGGCCAGCACCTGTGCCGCGGCGCTGATCTGATACCCGCGCCGGAAGAGGACGACGGCCGCGGCGAGAGCCGCGACCACCAGCACACCCAGCCACGCCACCGCCGCCCAGAGGGACCCGATCAGCGCCACCGTCAGGGCCGATATGAAGACGAGGGCGACTTCAGCCGGTATCAGGACGGCCACCGCGCAGCAGTCGGCACCGAGGGAAGGCGGACTGGGAAGCGCGGGGGACCGGGGAGGCATGGGGAGACGCTACGGGGCGGCACCTTTCCAGCGCAGGCGGACACCATCAGCCTGTCCGGCGTTTGAGGACGAGGCCGCAGGCCGACAGCGGGGGTCTGGGGGCGCAGCCCCCGGAGACGGCAACACCAACACCCCCGCCACACAGCCCAGGGCACTGAAAAATTCCGCTCAAGCGCCGCGGGCATTGGCACTCCGCTTGACCGAGTGCTAATCGCAGTCATAGTCTCAGACCTGGCACTCCCCCCTGGAGAGTGCCAATAGCGACGGGCAGGTCCGGCACCCGCGACGACGGATCCACCTGGTCGCCACCTCAGACAGTTAACCCCGTGAGATCTCCGAAGGGGGAGGTCGGATCGTGACGACCGCCAGCTCCAAGGTTGCCATCAAGCCGCTCGAGGACCGCATTGTGGTCCAGGCACTCGAAGCCGAGCAGACCACGGCCTCTGGCCTGGTCATTCCGGACACCGCGAAGGAGAAGCCCCAGGAGGGCGTCGTCCTCGCCGTGGGCCCGGGTCGCTTCGAGAACGGCGAGCGCCTGCCGCTCGACGTCCAGACCGGTGACATCGTGCTGTACAGCAAGTACGGCGGCACCGAAGTGAAGTACCAGGGCGAGGAGTACCTCGTCCTCTCGGCCCGCGACGTGCTCGCGGTCATCGAGAAGTAGCTCACCCGGTACCACCGGTACCACCTGGATATACCGAGCTACACCCAGTTTTGCAGTGAGCTGCGCCCCTGGCCCCCGCGACCTTATGAAGCCGGGCGTCGGGGGCGTGGTTCGTTTCACCCACGTTTTCCGAGAGGGCTGAACCGCTCCCATGGCGAAGATCCTGAAGTTCGACGAGGACGCCCGTCGCGCCCTCGAGCGCGGCGTCAACAAGCTTGCCGACACGGTCAAGGTGACGATCGGCCCCAAGGGCCGCAACGTCGTCATCGACAAGAAGTTCGGCGCCCCCACCATCACCAACGACGGCGTCACCATCGCCCGCGAGGTCGAGCTCGACGACCCGTACGAGAACCTCGGTGCCCAGCTGGTGAAGGAGGTGGCGACCAAGACCAACGACATCGCGGGTGACGGCACCACCACCGCCACCGTGCTCGCCCAGGCGCTCGTCCGCGAGGGCCTGCGCAACGTCGCCGCGGGTGCCTCCCCGGCCGCCCTGAAGAAGGGCATCGACGCCGCCGTCAAGGCCATCTCCGACGAGCTGCTCGCCACCGCGCGGCCCATCGACGACAAGGCCGACATCGCCGCCGTGGCCGGTCTGTCCGCCCAGGACAGCCAGGTCGGCGAGCTCATCGCCGAGGCGATGGACAAGGTCGGCAAGGACGGTGTCATCACCGTCGAGGAGTCCAACACCTTCGGTCTGGAGCTGGACTTCACCGAGGGCATGGCCTTCGACAAGGGCTACCTGTCGCCGTACTTCGTGACGGACCAGGAGCGCATGGAAGCGGTCCTCGAGGACCCGTACATCCTGATCCACCAGGGCAAGATCAGCTCCATCCAGGACCTGCTGCCGCTGCTGGAGAAGGTCATCCAGGCCAACGCCTCCAAGCCGCTGCTGATCATCGCCGAGGACGTCGAGGGCGAGGCCCTGTCGACCCTGGTCGTGAACAAGATCCGCGGCACGTTCAACGCGGTCGCGGTCAAGGCCCCCGGCTTCGGCGACCGCCGCAAGGCGATGCTCGGCGACCTCGCCACCCTCACCGGCGGTCAGGTCATCGCCGAGGAGGTCGGCCTCAAGCTCGACCAGGTCGGCCTGGACGTGCTGGGCTCCGCCCGCCGCGTGACGGTCACCAAGGACGACACGACCGTCGTCGACGGTGCCGGCGACTCCTCCGAGGTCGCGGGCCGCGTCAACCAGATCAAGGCCGAGATCGAGAACACGGACTCCGACTGGGACCGCGAGAAGCTCCAGGAGCGCCTCGCGAAGCTGGCCGGCGGCGTGTGCGTGATCAAGGTCGGCGCCGCCACCGAGGTGGAGCTGAAGGAGAAGAAGCACCGTCTGGAGGACGCCATCTCCGCGACCCGCGCCGCGGTCGAGGAGGGCATCGTCTCCGGTGGTGGCTCCGCTCTGGTGCACGCCGCCAAGGTCCTCGAGGGCAACCTCGACAAGACCGGCGACGAGGCCACCGGTGTCGCCGTCGTGCGCCGCGCGGTCGTCGAGCCGCTGCGCTGGATCGCCGAGAACGCGGGCCTCGAGGGCTACGTCATCACCGCCAAGGTCGCCGACCTGGAGCCCGGCCAGGGCTTCAACGCCGCGACCGGCGAGTACGGCGACCTGGTCAAGGCCGGCGTCATCGACCCGGTCAAGGTCACCCGCTCCGCCCTGGAGAACGCCGCCTCCATCGCCTCCCTGCTCCTCACGACCGAGACCCTGGTCGTCGAGAAGAAGGAAGAGGAGGAGCCGGCCGCCGGTGGTCACAGCCACGGCCACTCCCACTGACGCGAGTCGGTGAACCCGTAGTACGTGTACGTCGAAGGCCCGGCGCCCCTCAGGGGGTGCCGGGCCTTCGCGTTCCACCGAAACCTTCGTCACCGAGCCCGCCGTGGTCGAGCCGACTGCCATCACCGAGCCCGCCCCCCATCGAGGCGGC
Organism: Streptomyces prunicolor; assembly: GCF_045162825.1. Taxonomy (NCBI): domain Bacteria; kingdom Bacillati; phylum Actinomycetota; class Actinomycetes; order Kitasatosporales; family Streptomycetaceae; genus Streptomyces; species Streptomyces prunicolor. Next base: position 6,580,952 of record NZ_CP108676.1, read on the forward strand.
TGCCGTCACTGCGGCCCGTACTTCCGCCCGGTCTTCGACGTGATCCCGCCCAGCACCGCCTGCGGAGTGATCTTCACTAGCCCCATCAGCGCCTTGTAGCGCGGGTCCGGGATCGACAGCGACTTGCCGCGCGCCAGATCCGCGAGCGCCGCCGCGACCAGCTTGTCCGCGTCCAGCCACATCCAGTTCGGGATGTTGTCCGTACCCATCCCGGCCCGCTCGTGGAACTCGGTCCGCACAAAACCCGGCGCCAGCGCCATCAGCCGTACGCCACTGCCGGCCAGGTCCTTGGCCGCGCCCTGCGTGAACTGCACGACCCACGCCTTCGAGGCGCCGTACGTTCCGCGTGGTACGAAGGCGGCGACCGACGCCACGTTGACGACCCCGCCGCGCCCGCGCTCCCGCATCGCCTCGGTCGCCGCGCTGGTCAGCCGGAGCACCGCCTCGCAGTGCACCTTGAGCATCTTCAGCTCGTCGGCCATGGATACGTCGAGGTAGCGGCCCTTGTTGCCGAAGCCCGCGTTGTTGACCAGCAGGTCGACGGGGTTCTTGCGGTCGGCGAGGCGGGCGGCGACCGTCTCGATGCCCTTGTCCGTGGCCAGGTCGGCGGTGAGCACCTCCGCCTCGATGCCGTGCCGGTCGTGCAGTTCGGTCGCCTGCTCCCCGAGCCGCGCGGTGTTCCGCGCCACCAGCACGAGGTTGTGTCCGTCCGCCGCGAGCCGCCGCGCGAACGCGGCACCGATCCCCGCGGTCGATCCCGTAATCAATGCCGTTGTCATGGCGCAAGATTAGTGACCCGGAGCAAGCCGGTCCGATCTCTGCACAGCCCCTCCAGATCCGTGACGAACACGTGTCGAACACCGTGTCGAACGGGCCGCGGCACCAGGTCAGCCCGGGTGTTCCGCGACATATTTCCGGGCCTGCGCCAGCGACTCCGGATGCAGCGCCTCGCCCGCCGGAAGCAGCCGCGGCAGCAGCTCCCGCTCGGTCGTCACGGCCCGGAACTGAAGCGCCACGGTCACCTCGTGGTCGGGCCGGTGCACGATCTCGATCGCGTCCCCCGCCTGGATCTCACCGGGTTCGATCACCCGCAGATAGGCCCCCGGCGCACCCTTCACGGTGAACCGTTTCACCCACCCGCGTTCGCCCAGATGGTCCTGGAACGTACGGCACGGGATCCGCCCGCAGGTGACCTCCAGGACCACCTCGGAACCGATCCGCCAGCGCTCGCCGATCAGCGCGCCGGACACGTCGACCCCCAGCGTCGTCAGATTCTCCCCGAAGGAACCGCTGGCCAGCGGGCGCCCCAACTCCCGCTCCCAGCCGTCGAGATCCTCGCGCGCGACCGCGTACACCGCCTGGTCGTCGCCCCCGTGGTGCCGCCGATGACACACCGCGTCCCCGGCCAGCCCGCTCCCGGCGATGCCCTTGGGCCCGGGCGCGCTCACCCGCACCGGCGCGTCGGTCGGCCGCTTGTCGATGCCGGTCACCCCCTCGGGCTGCTCCGTGTACGGCACGGCCGTGGCCCGGCCCAGATTCAGCGAGAGAAGCTTCATGACGGCACGGTAGACGAGACCATCCCAAAGGTGCGCCACATTATTCGCCACCACCCCCAAGGGGCACTTATGCTCGGCGCATGATCGAGGCCCGACATCTCCGTGTGCTGCGCGCCGTCGCCGCCACCGGCTCCTTCTCGGCGGCCGGGCGTGAACTGGGCTGCACCCAGCCCGCCGTCAGCCAGCAGATGAAGGCCCTGGAGGCCTCGGTCGGCACCCCGCTGCTGATCCGCACCGGCCGCGAGATGCGCCTGACCCAGGCGGGCGAGGCCCTGGTCCGGCACGGCGCCGGCATCCTCGCCGGGCTGACGGCGGCCGAGGAGGAGGTCGCCGCGATCGCGGGCCTGCGCGCCGGCCGGGTCCGCCTGGTCTCCTTCCCCAGCGGCAGCTCGACGCTCGTCCCCACGGCCCTCGCCGCCCTGCGCGCCGCACACCCCGGCACCCGCGTCTCCCTGGAGGAGGCCGAGCCGCCGAACTCCGTCGAGCTCCTCCGGGAGGGCGACTGCGACATCGCGCTCGCCTTCCGCTACGAGACCGCAGCGGGCGCGGAGGACTGGTCCGACCTGGTCGTACGCCACCTGCTCAGCGACCGCCTGGTCGCCCTGGTCCCGGAAAAACACCGGCACGCGCGTGTGCGGTCGGTCGCCATCGGCGAACTCGCCGACGACCCCTGGATCGCCGGCTGCCCGCGCTGCCGTGGGCAGTTGGTCGAGGTGTGCGAGCGTGCCGGTTTCACCCCGCGCATCGACTTCGCGACCGACGACTATCCGGCGGTCGTCGGCCTGGTGAGCGCGGGGTTGGGCGTCGCCGTACTGCCCCAGCTCGCCATCGAGTCCGTACGGCCCCGGGGAGCGCGGACGGTGACGCTGGAACCGGCGGTGCGGCGGGAGATCGTCGCGCTGACCCTGCCCGACCTGGCGCGGGTACCGGCGGTGGCGGCGACCCTCGACCAGCTGGCGCGGGCGGCCAGCGAAAAGTAGGCCAGTAGGCCGCGAAAAATAGGGGGGCACGCGTGCGCGTACCCCTGGTGGAGAGCTAGTTGGAGAAACGTTCCTTCAGTTGTTCGAAGCCATGTCCCCGGCGGCCGAAGCCGACACCAGCCGGTTGCGGGCACGCCCCATGAGCTCTTCGCGCTCGTCCTCGGTCAGGCCGCCCCAGACGCCGTACGGCTCGCGCACCGCCAGCGCGTGCGCCGCGCACTGTGCGCGGACCGGGCACCTCATGCAGACCTCTTTGGCCGAGTTCTCACGAGCGCTTCGTGCCGCACCGCGCTCGCCCTCGGGATGAAAGAAGAGCGAGCTGTCGACCCCTCGGCAGGCAGCCAGGAGCTGCCAGTCCCACAGGTCCGCGTTCGGTCCGGGAAGGCGGGAGAAATCTGCCATTGCGTGACCCCTTGTAGCCGTTATGGGCGGATACGGTGTCCACGACCGTACAACTACGATCTAAGGAGATGAAAATATGACTCATTGCGAATCTAGCCTCAGACACCAGCAAAAGGGAAGAAATAGGGCTGAATGGGGCACCGGTTGTGATGAAAGCTTGTGGGTCGGCCGCGCACGCCTCCACCGTGTCCGCACCCTCACGTAGAGTGCCGAAGATGGCACACGGCCCCGTAACTCTTTCGAGTGACCGTCGTTGAGAGTGCGAGGCGGTTGAAAACAACAAGTGCTCGGGCAGGCGTCCGAGTCGGTCGACCGCACAGGTGACGATTTCGTACCAGCCTGGAGGCTCAAGGTGACGCGCATCAGTTGCGGAGGGCGGCCATGACATCCGTCCTCGTCTGTGACGACTCCCCGCTTGCCCGAGAGGCGCTCCGCCGCGCGGTCGCGACCGTGCCCGGTGTCGAGCGCGTGACGACGGCGGCCAACGGCGAGGAAGTCCTCCGCCGCTGGGGTGCCGACCGCTCGGACCTCATCCTGATGGACGTCCGCATGCCCGGACTCGGCGGTGTCGAGACCGTGCGGCGACTGCTGTCCGCCGACCCGGGCGCACGCATCATCATGCTCACCGTCGCCGAAGACCTGGACGGCGTGGCCCTCGCGGTCGCGGCCGGCGCCCGCGGCTATCTGCACAAGGACGCCTCGCGCGCCGAACTGCGGGCCACGGTCACCCAGGCCCTCGCCGACCCGACCTGGCGACTGGCCCCGCGCCGGCTGCGCTCGGCCGAGATGGGCGCCGCGCCGACGCTCACCGCGCGCGAGATCCAGGTCCTCGAAGGGATGAGCCACGGCCGCTCCAACGCGGAGATCGGTCGTGAGCTGTTCCTCTCCGAGGACACCGTCAAAACACACGCACGGCGGCTCTTCAAGAAACTCGGCGCCTCGGACCGGGCACACGCCGTGGCGCTCGGTTTCCGGTGGGGTCTGGTCCGTTAGGACCAGGTCAGTGGGTTGCAGCGGGGGTACGACAATCCCCGCCTACCTCATGGTGGGCGGGGGCGGCAAAGGGGCCCGCCGGGTGCCCGCTGCTCGTTTCGCCGCGGATGCCGCATCCTTGAGATGTGGAGTTCCTCGGGGACGAGTCGGTCGAGCGGGAGGGGAGGGCGCAGGAGATGAGTTCCGGCGCACCTGCTCATAACGCTTCGGTGCACAACAACGGACGCGGTGCCACGGACCCTTCGGCCGCAAGGCACCATGGACCGATGCGTGACGACGAGGCGGCCAGAGCCCCAGGGGCGATTGGTGGACTCGTCCTTCGCGCGGTCGACGGAGACGAGCAGGCCACCCACGATCTGCTGGCCCACGTCCACCCACTGGCCCTGCGCTACTGCCGCACCCGGCTGTCCCGACTCCCGGGCGACGCACGGCACTTCGTGGAGGACCTCGCCCAGGAGGTCTGCGTCGCCGTCCTCCTCGCACTGCCCCGCTACAAGGACACCGGCCGCCCCTTCGAGGCCTTCGTCTTCGCCATCGCCGCCCACAAGGTCGCCGACCTCCAGCGCGCCGCGATGCGTCATCCGGGCTCCACGGCCGTCCCCTCCGACGAGATGCCCGAGCGCCCGGACGACTCCCTCGGCCCCGAGGAGCGCGCCCTGCTCAGCAGTGACGCCGAGTGGGCCAAGAAACTCCTGGCCAACCTCCCGGAGAACCAGCGCGAGCTGCTCCTGCTGCGCATCGCCGTAGGTCTCACGGCGGAGGAGACCGGCCAGATGTTGGGAATGTCACCCGGTGCGGTCCGGGTAGCCCAGCACCGGGCGCTGAGCCGACTGCGGGCACTGGCCGAGCAGTAGGGCGCGGCTCTCCGGGGCGGCCAATTGCCCCTTCGGAGACGGCCGCTGGCGCGATGAGTGCGCCTTGAGTGGCAGCGCCTTCCTTGAACAGTCGGCCGACCGATCACGTACGAACATACGAAGCCCGGAGTCGGTCACAGCCGTGGAATCGTGGAATTCGGGGCCCCTGCTTCCCGTTAGCATGGACATCCGCACCGATCAAGGCCATTTGGGGAAGGTGTCATGACTGCCAACGTCGACGGAGTGCCCGCCAAATTCGCGACACTAGGGCTGACCTACGACGACGTGCTGCTGCTGCCGGGCGCGTCCGACGTGCTCCCGAACGCGGTCGACACCTCGTCCCGCATCTCGCGCAACGTCCGGGTCAACATCCCGCTGCTCTCCGCGGCGATGGACAAGGTGACCGAGTCCCGGATGGCGATCTCGATGGCCCGCCAGGGTGGTGTCGGCGTCCTGCACCGCAACCTGTCCGTCGAGGACCAGGTCAACCAGGTCGACCTCGTGAAGCGCTCCGAGTCCGGCATGGTCACCGACCCGATCACCGTGCACCCGGACGCCACGCTCGCCGAGGCCGACGCGCTGTGCGCCAAGTTCCGCATCAGCGGCGTCCCGGTGACCGACGGCAACAAGAAGCTGCTGGGCATCGTCACCAACCGCGACATGGCCTTCGAGACCGACCGCTCCCGTCAGGTGCGCGAGGTCATGACCCCGATGCCCCTGGTCACCGGCAAGGTGGGCATCACCGGCGCCGACGCCATGCAGCTGCTGCGCCGCCACAAGATCGAGAAGCTCCCCCTCGTCGACGAGGCGGGCATCCTCAAGGGCCTCATCACGGTCAAGGACTTCGTCAAGGCCGAGCAGTACCCGAACGCCGCCAAGGACGCCGAGGGCCGCCTCATCGTCGGCGCCGCCGTGGGCGCCAGCCCCGAGGCCCTGGAGCGCGCCCAGGCCCTCGCCGAGGCCGGTGTGGACTTCCTGGTCGTCGACACCTCGCACGGCCACAACAGCAACGCCCTCAACTGGATGGCGAAGATCAAGTCGAGCGTGAACGTCGACGTGATCGGCGGCAACGTCGCCACCCGTGACGGCGCCCAGGCCCTGGTCGACGCCGGTGTCGACGGCATCAAGGTCGGCGTCGGCCCCGGCTCGATCTGTACGACCCGCGTCGTCGCCGGTATCGGCGTCCCGCAGGTCACCGCGATCTACGAAGCCTCCCTCGCCGCCCGCGCGGCCGGCGTCCCGCTCATCGGTGACGGCGGCCTCCAGTACTCCGGAGACATCGGCAAGGCGCTCGCCGCCGGCGCCGACGCGGTCATGCTGGGCAGCCTGCTCGCGGGCTGCGAGGAGTCGCCGGGCGAGCTGCAGTTCATCAACGGCAAGCAGTTCAAGTCGTACCGCGGCATGGGCTCGCTCGGCGCGATGCAGTCCCGCGGCCAGGGCCGGTCGTACTCGAAGGACCGCTACTTCCAGGCCGAGGTCGCCTCCGACGACAAGCTCGTGCCCGAGGGCATCGAGGGCCAGGTGCCCTACCGCGGCCCGCTGGCCAACGTGCTGCACCAGCTCGTCGGCGGTCTGCGCCAGACCATGGGCTACGTGGGCGCGGCCACCATCGAGGAGATGGAGACCAAGGGCCGCTTCGTCCGGATCACGTCGGCGGGCCTCAAGGAGAGCCACCCGCACGACATCCAGATGACGGTCGAGGCACCGAACTACAGCCGCAGCAAGTAGTCGGCAGGCTTCCTCAAGGGCGGCTCCGGACACACCGGGGCCGCCCTTGTCGTACCCGTCGGCGATACTGGAAGACGCTGAGACGCAAGAAGGAAAGGCCACACACGTGACTGAGATCGAGATCGGGCGCGGCAAGCGCGGCCGCCGGGCGTACGCCTTCGACGACATCGCCGTCGTCCCCAGCCGCCGTACGCGGGACCCGAAGGAGGTCTCGATCGCCTGGCAGATCGACGCCTACCGCTTCGAACTGCCCTTCCTGGCCGCCCCCATGGACTCGGTCGTCTCCCCGGCCACCGCGATCCGCATCGGCGAGCTCGGCGGCCTCGGCGTACTGAACCTCGAAGGCCTCTGGACGCGCTACGAGGACCCGCAGCCGCTCCTCGACGAGATCACCGGCCTCGATGTGGACGCCGCGACCCGCCGCCTCCAGGAGATCTACGCCGCTCCCATCAAGGAGGAGCTGATCGGGCAGCGCATCAAGGAGGTGCGCGACTCGGGCGTGGTCACCGCCGCCGCGCTCTCCCCGCAGCGCACGGCCCAGTTCTCCAAGGCCGTCGTCGACGCGGGCGTGGACATCTTCGTCATCCGCGGTACGACGGTCTCGGCGGAGCACGTGTCGGGTTCGCACGAGCCGCTGAACCTGAAGCAGTTCATCTACGAGCTGGACGTCCCGGTGATCGTCGGCGGCTGCGCCACGTACACCGCGGCCCTGCACCTGATGCGCACCGGCGCGGCGGGCGTCCTCGTCGGCTTCGGCGGCGGCGCGGCGCACACCACGCGCAACGTCCTGGGCATCCAGGTCCCGATGGCCACCGCGGTCGCGGACGTGGCCGCCGCCCGCCGCGACTACATGGACGAGTCCGGCGGCCGGTACGCGCACGTCATCGCTGACGGCGGTGTCGGCTGGTCCGGCGACCTCCCCAAGGCGATCGCCTGCGGCGCGGACGCGGTCATGATGGGCTCCCCGCTCGCCCGCGCCACGGACGCGCCGGGCAAGGGCCACCACTGGGGCATGGAGGCGGTGAACGAGGAACTCCCGCGCGGCAAGAAGGTCGACCTCGGCACGGTCGGCACGATCGAGGAGATCCTCACCGGCCCGTCCCACATCCCCGACGGCTCGATGAACATCTTCGGGGCGCTGCGGCGCGCGATGGCGACGACCGGGTACAGCGAGCTGAAGGAGTTCCAGCGGGTCGAGGTCACGGTGGCCGACTCGCAGCACAAGCGGTAGGCGGTAGGCGGTTCTACGACGCTTCGAAGGGCCCGGGCCTGGGTGGTCCGGGCCCTTTTGCGTGCTCAAGTGGGGGTGGTGGGGCGCGTGTTGGGACTAGGGGGGCGCACGGTTGCGTTCGGGGTGATTGTGAGCCGTTTGGCCGTGTCGGGTGGCTAGTGTCCTTGATCGGCGCCCCAGTTCTCTGGGCCGCCCCCTTCCAGGGACATCGTTCCGGACCCGGGCTCTCGGGGCCCGGCCCGAGTTCCGACGAGCCGCCTACCGGGTCAATGGGTGGCGTCGTGGAAGGGCGCGCACCCATGGGTCGTCACCGCAAGCCCACCCGTTGGGACCGAACTTGGCTTCGGCTGGTGAAGTTCCGGAGGAGGTGCAGCTTGTGGATCTATGGAGGAAAGTGAGCGGCCACCCCTATAAGAACTAGGGGTGGACACTCCGTTCACTTTTCAGGAGCCTGCCGCAGTGACCGCTGCGGTGGGCTCCACCTGCTTCTTACGGTACCGGCGCCGCGAGTCGCACGCCACCAGCCCCCGACGCACACCCCGCCTCAAGCGCCCCCCTGCACCACCCGCGCGCCGGGGTCAGAGCGCCGCCTTCTTGGTGCCGGAGAACGCGGCGAACGCGGCGATGGCGAAGAAGACGAAGGTGAGCGGGTCGGAGTCGGCCTTCCAAGCGTCCTGGACCACGCCGAAGTGGTCGAAGAACACCTTGCTGAAGTTCACGCCGTACTCGTCCGCGATGAGCATCGCATCGCCGATCAGCTGGCCGAGGTAGACCGAGCCGAGGGCCAGGACAGCGCTGAACGCGGGGAGCACGGGGTTGCGCCCGCCGAGCCTGCCCGCCGCGAGGCCGATGACGAAGCCGACACCGACCGCCGCCCAGCCGATCTCGTGCTTGGTGGTGCCGATGACGACGCCGTAGATGCCGGCGGCGACCAGGGCCGCGGCGACGGCGGTCAGCAGACCGACCACGATGTTGTTCTTCGGGGGAGCGGGCGGGGCGTACGGCGCGTTCGGGGCCGGCGGCGGTACGGCGCCGGGCTGCTGGGCGTACGGGTTGCCGTCGACCGGCTGCGGCTGCGCAGGCGCCTGCGGCTGGGCCTGTGCCTCGGGCTGCGGCTGTGGCTGCTGTGGTGGCGTGGCTGACTGGCTCATGACAGAGATCCCCCCACGGGATGTGATGACAGGAAAAGTGAAGCGGAGTCGCGTGCGCGCAGATATGCGACAGCTGTGCGACGAGTGTGGGGAGGTTAGCAGGTCGACGTGACCCTGTGACCAGTCGTTTTCGTGCTCAGAGCCGGTGTGCCGCGCCCGTCGGTGTCGCCCCACGCGTGTCCAGCAACAACTGCGCCTTCACGGACAGGCCCTGGAGGTCGTACGTCCGGTGCTGCTGGAGCAGGATCGTCAGGTCGGCGTCGGCAGCCGCCTCGTAGAGGGAGTCCGCGCGCGGGACCGGGCGGTCGAGGACGCTCCAGGACGGGATGTGGGGGTCGTGGTAGCTGACGGAGGCGCCGAGTTCCATCAGGCGGATCGCGATCTCCTGGGCGGGGGTGCCCTGTTGGTCGGCGAGGTCGGCCTTGTAGGTGACGCCGAGCAGCAACACCCGTGCTCCGCGCGCGGACTTGCCGTGCTCGTTGAGGAGTGTGGCGGCGCGCTGGATTACGTAGCGGGGCATTTGGTTGTTGACCTGCTGGGCGAGTTCGACCATGCGGAGGGGGCGGGGGCCGTGGCCGGTGAGGTCCTGGGGGACGGCGTGGCCGCCGACGCCGGGGCCGGGGCGGAAGGCCTGGTAGCCGAACGGTTTGGTCTCGGCGCAGCGGATGACGTCCCAGAGGTCGACGCCCAAGTCGTGGCACAGGACTGCCATTTCGTTGACGAGGGCGATGTTGACGTGCCGGAAATTGGTCTCCAGTAGCTGCACGGTTTCCGCTTCGCGCAGGCCACGCGCGCGTACGACCTTGTCGGTGAGACGGCCGTAGAAGGCGGCGGCCGACTCGGTGCAGGCGGGGGTGAGGCCGCCGATCACCTTGGGGGTGTTGGCCGGGGTGAAGTCGCGGTTGCCGGGGTCGACGCGGCTGGGGGAGTAGGCGAGGTGGAAGTCGCGGCCCGCGCGGAGGCCCGATCCCTCTTCGAGGAGGGGGCGGAGGAAGTTCTCGGTGGTGCCGGGGTGCACCGGTGACTCCAGGATCACCGTGGTGTGCGGGCGCAGGTGGGCCGCGAGGGCGCGGGCGGCCGTCTCCACCTGGCTGAGGTCGGGGTTGCCGTCCGCGTCCGGGGGAGTCGGCGCGCAGATCACGGCGGTGCGTACGCGGCCGAGCTCGGCGGGGTTGGTGGCCGGCCGGAAGCCCCCCGAGAGCATCCGGCGCAGTTCGGCGGGGCTGAGGGAGCCGACCTCGGGGCCGGTCTTGAAGCCGGCCGTGGCGATGCCGGCGGCGACAGCGGCCTGGGCCAGGGGCAGGCCGAGAGGACCGAGTCCGATGACGGCGAGATCTGCGGGCATGGCGTGGGCCGTCCTTCCCAATAACCGAAGTGGGACAGATACCGAAGCGGGACAGATAACCGAAGTGGGACAGGTGCGCAAGCCCTGTGGACAGAACGAGCGAGTGCAATGTCAGACTAGGAGTAAATATGACCGTTATGCGGGATTGGACGGCTGTGTTTTTCGGCAGTCCTGTGATTGTTGTCCACAGGCTGGGGGCGAGTGGTGGCTGAAGTCGGGCAACCCGGTCAGAATTTGGGCAGGAGGGATACGAACCGGGCTTCGCCGAACGGGTGCGGCCGGCGCTACCGATAGCGGGAGGCAGCGGTGAGGACAGCGACACTGGGTCCGGCGCAGCGAGCCGAGGCACTGGCGGGAATGGCCGAGCGGGAACTGGATGTGCTCGTCGTGGGTGCGGGCGTGGTCGGCGCGGGCACCGCCCTGGACGCCGTGACGCGCGGCCTGTCCACGGGACTGGTCGAGGCGCGCGACTGGGCGTCCGGCACATCGAGCAGGTCGAGCAAGCTCATCCATGGAGGTCTGCGCTATCTGGAGATGCTCGACTTCGCCCTCGTCCGCGAGGCACTCAAGGAACGCGGACTGCTGCTGGAGCGGCTCGCCCCGCACCTGGTGAAGCCAGTGGCGTTCCTGTATCCGCTCCAGCACAAGGGCTGGGAGCGTCTGTACGCCGGCTCGGGCGTCGCGCTCTACGACGCGATGTCCATGGCCCGCGCGCACGGGCGGGGTCTGCCCACACACCGTCACCTGAGCCGTCGTCACGCGCTGCGTGTGGCACCCGCGTTGAAGAAGGACGCGCTGGTCGGCGCCCTTCAGTACTACGACGCTCAGATGGACGACGCCCGCTATGTGGCCACCCTGGTGCGCACGGCCTCGTCGTACGGTGCGAAAGTCGCCAACCGCGCGCGCGTGACCGGGTTCCTGCGCGAGGGCGAGCGTGTGGTCGGCGCCAAGGTGGAGGACGTCGAGGCGGGCGGCGAGTACGAGATCCGCGCCAAGCAGATCGTGAACGCCACGGGTGTGTGGACCGACGACACCCAGGCGATGGTCGGGGAGCGCGGCCAGTTCCACGTCCGGGCCTCCAAGGGCATCCACCTGGTCGTCCCGAAGGACCGCATCAACTCCACCAGCGGGCTGATCCTCCGCACCGAGAAGTCCGTGCTGTTCGTCATCCCCTGGGGCCGGCACTGGATCGTCGGCACCACCGACACCGACTGGGACCTCGACAAGGCCCACCCGGCGGCGTCCAGCGCCGACATCGACTATCTGCTGGAGCATGTGAACTCGGTGCTCGCGGTGCCGCTGACCAGAGACGACGTCCAGGGCGTGTACGCGGGGCTGCGTCCGCTGCTCGCCGGTGAGTCGGACGCCACCAGCAAGCTGTCGCGCGAGCACACCGTCGCGCATCCGGTGCCGGGGCTCGTCGTCGTGGCGGGCGGCAAGTACACGACGTACCGGGTGATGGCCAAGGACGCCGTGGACGAGGCGGTGCACGGGCTCGACATGCGGGTCGCCGAGTGCGTCACCGAGGACGTGCCGCTGCTCGGGGCGGAGGGGTACCGGGCGCTGTGGAACGCGCGGGCGCGGATCGCCTCGAAGACCGGCATCCATGTGGTGCGCGTGGAGCACCTGCTGAACCGTTTCGGGTCGATGGCGGAGGAGATCCTCGACCTCATCGCCAAGGACCCCACGCTCGGCGAACCCCTCCAGTTCGCCGACGACTATCTGCGCGCCGAGGTCGTCTACGCCGCCTCGCACGAGGGCGCACGGCACCTGGACGACGTCCTCACCCGTCGCACCCGCATCTCGATCGAGACCTTCGATCGGGGTACGCGCAGCGCCCGTGAGGCCGCCGAGCTGATGGCGCCGGTGCTCGGCTGGGACAAGGACCAGATCGAGCGCGAGGTCGAGCACTACGAGAAGCGGGTGGAGGCCGAGCGGGAGTCGCAACGCCAGCCCGACGACCTGACGGCGGACGCGGCGCGGTTGGGGGCGCCGGACATCGCGCCGCTGTAGGCCGGTTGCGGGTCCGCCGGGTGCGGCCGGTTTCGCCCGAAGCCGGTGTCCCCCGAAGTCCGCCGCGCTCACAGCCCGCTTCACTCGAACGAGTGTCGTGAACTGGGATCTTTGTCCGGAACCCGGCCGTTCTACGAGGTGCGGGGGCAGAACTCGGCGGCGAGCAGGGCCGGTTCGAGACCGGGGTCCGCTATCTCGCTCGTGTTCACACGGAAGGTGAGGACATGCCGGCCGTCGACGGTGGCTGCGGTGCGCACGTAGCTGCCCGAGATACGGCCGTTGTGCCCCCACACCGTGATGCCGCACGGGAGCTTCACGGGGAACAGGCCCATGCCGTACGAGCCGTGTGCGGTACGGGTGTTGAGCATCTCGCGCAGCCGGCGCGGGGGCAGTAGTCCGCCGCCGAGCAGGGCCGAGTAGAAGCGGTCCAGGTCGGCGAGCGTGGTCACCAGCTCGCCCGCGGCGCCGGCCACCCGCGGGTCGAGATCGGTGACGTCGGAGCCGTCGGCGGCGTAAGCGCGGCCGTGCGGTGCGGGAAGAGTGGTGCGGGAGCCCGGGAAGGAGGTGCCCGTCAGACGCAGCGGAGCGATGATGCGGCGCTCGGCCTCGATGGCGTACGAGTTGCCGGTGACCTGTTGGATCACCAGGCCGAGCAGCACGTAGTTGGTGTTCGAGTAGGAGAAGCGGCCGCGATCGGCCGGAGGGTGGGTGACTGCCGTACGGACGGCCTCAGTTGGGGAGACGGGGACCGTGCCCCCGGTGACCGCGGTGAAGTCGTACAGGCCGCTGGTGTGGGTGAGCAGGGAGCGGAGGGTCAGCGCGCGCCCGTCGTTGCCCGCCCCCTGTACCAGACCGGGCAGGTGCTGCTCCACCGTGTCGGACAGGGACAGCCGGTGTTCGGCGGCGAGTTGGAGGATCACGGTCGCGATGAAGGTCTTCGTGATGCTGCCGGCGCGGAAGTGGTCGGCGCGGCTGATGCCCGGTCCGGCCTGTGCGTAGGCCGTCGTGCCGAGTGCGTGGTTCGTCCCGGCGTCCGTGCGGTCCGTCCCGGTCGGTGCGCCGAGGGAGCCTGTGCTGTCGTCGGCCAGCAGCGCCGCGGCGGGGGCTCTGCCCCGGGTGACGAGCAGTCGGACCAGGGCGTTTGTGTTCGGCGCCGGGCCCGCCTGCGAGGCGGCCGTGGACAGACAGAGGAGGGTCAGGGACAGCGGAATGGCCAGCAGTGTCCGAGGCGTGGGCATCGCGGACCTCCGTTCTCGCGGGTCATCCTGCCGGACTTGGCTGTGTGACCTGCGGCGGATATGCGCGGGGATGCGCCGTCGGTGCGCGGGGAGAGGCCCCCTGGGCGTTGGGCACTTGTTCGGTGGGGGACAATGGAGGCTCTGTCAGGGCGGGTTGCATGAGGGGACGCATGTCGGAGGCGGAGCGGGCGGGGACATCCCGTCAGGACACTCGTCGGGACAAGAACGAGCGTCTTCTCGCCGGGCGGTACCGGTTGGGAGGGGTGCTCGGCCGCGGAGGCATGGGCACCGTGTGGCGTGCCGAGGACGAAACCCTGGGCCGGACGGTCGCCGTCAAGGAGCTGCGGTTCCCGTCCAGCATCGACGAGGACGAGAAACGGCGGCTGATCACACGGACGTTGCGCGAGGCCAAGGCCATCGCGCGGATCCGTAACACCAGCGCGGTGACGGTCTACGACGTCGTCGACGAGGACGACCGGCCGTGGATCGTCATGGAGTTGGTCGAGGGCAAGTCGCTCGCCGAGGCCATCCGGGAGGACGGCCTGCTGGAGCCGCGGCGCGCGGCGGAGGTCGGGCTCGCGATACTCGACGTGCTCCGGTCCGCGCACCGTGAGGGCATCCTGCACCGCGACGTGAAGCCGTCGAACGTGCTGATCTCCGAGGACGGCCGGGTCGTGCTCACCGACTTCGGTATCGCGCAGGTCGAGGGCGACCCGTCGATCACCTCCACCGGCATGCTCGTCGGCGCGCCCTCCTACATCTCCCCGGAGCGGGCCCGCGGGCACAAGCCCGGTCCGGCGGCCGATCTCTGGTCGCTCGGCGGGTTGTTGTACGCGGCGGTCGAGGGCGCACCGCCGTACGACAAGGGCTCCGCGATCGCCACGCTCACCGCGGTGATGACCGAGCCGCTGGAGGAGCCGAAGAACGCCGGGCCGTTGAAGGACGTCATCTACGGCCTGCTGAACAAGGACCCGGCCCAGCGTCTCGACGACGCGGGTGCCCGGGCGATGCTCAACGCGGTGATCCACGCGCCCGAGCCCAAGGCGGCCGAGCCGGAGCCGGCGGCGGATGCGACGAGGGTGGTTCCGTTGCCCGCGCAGCCGGGGCCCGCGGAGTCCGGCGGCAAGAAGAGCGGTGGCGGGAGCGGGAGTTCGGGTCCTTCGGCCGGGGCCGAGCGGTTGCGTGGGGCGTTGCGGTCCATGCGGAAGGCCGCGGGGGGTTCGGCGGGGGCCGGGGCGGCCACGGCTGCGGCGGCCGCGGGTTCTGCTACGAGTCCGGGGCCGACTGCGAGTCCGGCTGCGGGTTCGGGTTCTGGTGCGGCTTCAACTCCCGTTGCCGGTAAGCCGGGTGGCTCTGGTGCGGGTGCCGGCGCGGCTGCCGCTGCCGGGGCTGGTTCGGCCGGCGTCGCCGGTACTTCGGGCAAGAGTGGCTCCGGTGCTGCTGGGACCGCAGGCTCCGGTGGCGCGAAGAGCACGGCTGCCGACGGGAGTTCGGGGTCTGCCGCTGCCGGGCCTCGGACGCCCGGGGTGCCTTCGGCTCGGTCGGCGGGTGCTTCTGGTTCGGCGACCCGTCCCGGGACGTCGGCCGGTGCGGGAACTGCGGCGGGTGCCGGTGCTGGCGCTGGTTCCGGGACTACGGCCGGCTCGGGTGCTGCGGCCGGCTCGGCGGCGAAGGCCGGTGCGTCGGACTCGGGTACGCGTGACTCGGGTACAAGTGGCCCCGGTACGCGGGATCTCGGTGGGCAGGCGGCCGGGCTGCGGGAGACGGGACTGCGGGACTCCGGTGCCCGCGACCTGGGTGGCCCGACGCACGAGTCGAGCACCCGGTCCGCCAACTCGGCTTCCGGTGGCCGGAGTTCAGGGTGGCCCGTGATGACGCCGCCGGATCTGCCGCCGCGGCCGGTGCCGAGGGCGCCGATCACCGACGTGGTGCCGAAGCGGACGCTGGTGATCATCGCGGTCGTCATCGTGCTCGCGGTGCTCGGTGTCGTGCTGGCGCTCACGCTCGGTGACGGCGATGGTGGCAGCGGCTCGAAGGGGTCGAAGAGCAACAGCGGTGCCAAGGCGGGCAGTAGCGCCAGTGCGAGCGCGAGCGCGGGTGCCGACGACACCAAGAAGGACAACGGCGACACCGGGAGCACGGGCGGGGCGAAGACCGACTCCACGGCTACGGCACCGGCCGCGGGGAACACGGCGAGTTCGGGTACGAACGCGTCCGGCGGGACCGGTGACGAGGCGGACGGTTCCTCGGGCGGCGCCGCGGTCGTGAAGACGTACAAGGGGAGCCAGGGGTTCTCGATCGGGCTGCCCGCCGGGTGGTCGTACCAGTCGACCGACTCGGCGGGGGTCCGGTTCACCGGGCCGGACGGGCAGAAGCTGCTGGTCGCCTGGACCAGTACGCCGAAGGGCAATCCGGTGGCGGACTGGAAGAACCAGGAGCAGTACATGACGCGCTCCGGGTACACACGGATCCGAATAGAGAAGGTGGACTACCGGAGCTGGAACACGGCCGACTGGGAGTTCACCTATGAGGACGGCGGGACGAAGTACCGCACCATCGACCGCGGGTTCGTCGTCAACAGTCATCTCGGATATGCCCTCATGTACACCGCGAAAGACGCCAATTGGGGCAGCGAGCTCCGCAAGGACACCTGGACGACCCTGACAAAGACGTTCGAACCGAAGTCGTGAGGCGAGTGGGCGCGGGTTTGGCGCGCCAGATCCGTCAACCCCTCTTTGTGGCTTGCCTCCGGCACGTATCGTGAGTGGTTGCGGACCGTACGCATCCAGGTATGTGGGCGGAACGGGCCGCAAGGCGAACGGAATTGACCAACCGGGCGGCCGGGGGAGGCAACGTGGACGACTATGCGGGTCGGGTGCTCGCCGACCGCTACCGCCTGCCGCTGCCGCCCTCCGACGAGTACGAACTCACCGAGACCCGGGCCTTCGACACGTACAGCGGGCAGGAAGTCCTGGTACGCCAGGTGCCGTTGCCGGAGGTCGTCGAGGCGGAGGTGCTCGGCGAGGACGGGCTGCCCGACGGGTTCACGGCGCGTGATCGCGGGGCGCGGCGGCCGACCGCGGCGCGGACCGCCACGCGGCGGCCCTCCGATCCGGCGGTACGGCGTGCGGTCGAGGCCGCGCAGGCCGCGGCGCGGATCCCCGACCATCCCCGGCTGGACCAGGTCTTCGACGTGTTCGCCGAGGGCGGTTCGCTGTGGATAGTGAGCGAACTGGTGTCCGCCCAGCCGTTGTCGGCGCTGCTGGTCGAGAAGCCGTTGTCGCCGTACCGGGCGGCCGAGGTCGCCGCCGACGTGCTGATGGCGCTGCGGGTACTGCACGCGCACGGCTGGGTGCACCGGAACATCACCGCCCGCACGGTGCTCGTCTGCGACGACGGCCGCGTGATGCTGACCGGCCTCGCGGTCGGCGCGGCGGAGGAGGCGCTGTGCGGCTACGACCCGGTGCCGGTCCAGGACGGCGACGAGGGCGGACGCGGGGAGCAAGGCCGGCGCGGTGGCGGGGCAGCGGTACCCGCGAGTTTCCGGGCCCAGGGCGGCTCTGCGCCGCGCGGGGGTGCTACGGCCCAGGGCGGCTCTGCGCCGCGCGGGGGTGCTACGGCCCAGGGCGGCTCTGTGCCGCGTGCGGGTTCCACGGCCCCGGGCGGCTCCCTCCCTCCCGCGGGCTCGACCGCTCCCCCCGGCCCCAGGGCTCCCGGCGGCTCTACGGTTCCTACGGTCCCCGGTAACTCCCGTGGCAGCGGCGCCAGTAGCGGCGGGGCGATCGGCTTCGGCGGCGCGGGTGGCGGAACCGGCGCCGATGCGGCCGCCGGCGCCGTAGGCCCCGGTGCCGTGGACCCCGAGGCCGCCCGGCGGGCCGCGATCGAGGCGCGGGCCGCCGGAGGGCTGCCCGGAGTCGGTGTGGAGGGCGGTGGCGCGAGCGCGTCCTCCGCCGAGCTGGCCCGCAGGGAAGCGGACGCCGGCGGTGACGTCCGGGCCGCGCGGGCCGGCGCGATCGCCGCGTACCGCGCGGGCGCGCGAGCCGCCGCCCGCGTACAGGAGACCCAACAACCAGGACGCCCGGCGCTGCCCGGCGCCCGCCCCGCCGTGGAGGGCGAGCGCGGCGCCGCCCCCCAGGCCAACGGTTCGGCCCAACTGCCGTACGCCGGCGGCAACGGCGTGGAACACACGGCCGGTACCACGCCCCCGGGCCAGATAGCCGACCCCTACGGCGTCCGCAACACCACCTCCTGGCACGGCGCGGCACCTCGCCCCGGCGCACCGTCCCCGACAGACACGTTCCCCGTCCCGGACCCGTCGGCTTACGGCGGCGAGGCTCGTCCCTACGGCGGCGCGGGCACTCCGACGGGTGGCGGCGACGTTCGTCCGCATGGCGAGGAGGCCTCGGCCTACGGCTCGGACGCCCAGGCCTACGGTGGCGAGGCCCGTCCGTACGGCGCAGGCACCCCGACCGGCGGCGGAGACATCCGTCCTCACGACGGGAACGCCTCCACCTACGGCCCGGACGCCCAGGCCTACGGCGGGGAGGCCCGTCCCTACGGCAGCGCGGAGACCCCGACCGGCGGCGGCGACGTTCATCCCCAGGGCGGCGAAGTCTCGGCCTACTCCGGCGAAGCCCGTCCCTACGGCGGCGCGGGCACCCCGACCGGCGGCGGCAACACCCGTCCCCACGGCCCGGACGCCTCACCCCAGGGCGGCGACGCCCGTCCCTACGGCGCGGACACCTCGGCCTACGGCGCGGACACCTCGGCCTACGGCGCGGACACCTCGGCCTACGGCGCGGACACCTCGGCCTACGGCGCGGACACCTCGGCCTACGGGGGAAACGCCTCAGCCTACGGCGGAGAGGCCCGACCTCACGGCGCGGGCGCCTCGGCTCGCGGAGCGGACGGCGCGGTCTACGGCCCGGACACCGCGGCCCATGGCGCGGGCACCTCCGCCTACGGCCCGGACACCGCGGCCCACCGCCCAGGCACCTCCGCCCACACCCCGGACACCTCCACCTACGGCGCCCTCACCCCCGCCGCCGGTCAGCTCGCCGGACAGCCCGGCGTCTCCTCGTCCGGCAACCCCCGTCTCCCCGGACACGACGGGCCCGCCCCCGGCAACTCCGGTAACTCCCCCCAAACCCCCGCCCGTTGGGACGACCTCGCCTCCGTCGGTGCCCCCGCTCGCCGTGGTCCCGCCACCGCGCTCGCCGCCGAGCGGGCGCGGCAGGTGCGGATGACGGTCGTGGGGCCCGTCACCGAGCGGTGGGCGCCCGAGCAGGCCGTGCCGGTGCATGAGAACTGGCAGTTGGCCGCGCCGATCGGGCCGGCGACCGACCTGTGGGCGCTCGGGGCGCTGCTCTTCCGGGCCGTACAGGGGCATGCGCCTTATCCGGAGGAGTCGACGGCCGAGCTGGTGCAGCTCGTGTGTGCGGAGCCGCCTGCCTTCGCCGAGGAGTGCGGGCCACTCAGGCCCGTTGTGGAGTCCCTGTTGCGGCAGGACCCGACCGAGCGGCTCGACTTCGAGGAACTGCGGGGCTGGCTACGGTCGTTGGTGCGTTCGGCGCCCGAGCCCGAGGCCGGTACCCATGTCGTCGCCACCCCGCCGACCGACCCGCGCCGGCTGCCGATCGTGCGGCGGCGCGGCGAGTTGGTGCGCAGGCGGCGGGCCGGGCTGCCCGCGACCAGTCCGCACGGTCGGCACAAGCGGGCCAAGCAGGAAGTCGGAGGGTCGCCACGGAGGTTGGGGCGGACCCTGGTCATCCTCATCTTCCTTCTGCTCGCCGGTGCCGTCGCCTACGCCATGCTCTTCCTGCCCAAGGCCGGGGAGGACACCGGAGCCGGGCAGGGGGACAGGACCGGGACCGCGGGGGACGTCAGTGCCGCGCCCTCCCAGTCCTCGGCCGCGGCGAGCAGTCAGCCGCAGCCCGATCAGACCTCGCCCAGCAGCCACAACACCCCTTCCACATCCGCCAGTTCGAGCCAGACATCGACCGACCCGAACGTCGCCGACGGGTTCGTGCTGCGCAAGGACCCCGAAGGGTTCCAGCTCGCCGTGGCCAAGGGCTGGACCCGTACGCCCAAGAACGGGAGCGGCCAAGTCGTCTACTCCCACGGCGACTTCGAGCTCATCGTCGTAGCGGGACGGGACAGCGCCACGACGAACGGCAGCGACCCGATGGTCTACCAGCGGGACAAGGAGGCCGAGTTGCAGCCGTACCGCAACTCCAGTTGGGCCACCGCGACCGGGCTGCGGACCATCACGGTGGGCGGAAAGACCATGGCCGAGGGGCAGTTCACCTGGACGGACAGTCAGGGTGGTGATCTGTTCGTGCGCAACATGGCGTTCCTCATCAACGGCAGGTACCACATCGTGCAGGTACGCGGCCCGGAGGCTCAACGGGACGAGGTGACACGCCTGTACGAGCAGGCGTCGTCGACCTACCAGTACACCGGGTGACCTGCGAAGGCGGCGCGCCGGAGCGCGCTGGTTCCCGTTCGGGCGCAGAAGCGACAACCGTCACAGTGCGGTCTCCGTGGTACCCCGCCGGTTCCCTGCACGAGGGCCTGTCCTTACGCTGAGCCTGTCAAGAGCATTGCGGGGAAACGTGAATCAGATGCAGGGCCTGCTCCTCGCGGGGCGCTATCGGCTGGCCGAGTCGATCGGCAGCGGCGGCATGGGCCGGGTGTGGCGTGCGCACGACGAGGTGTTGCACCGGGCCGTCGCCATCAAGGAGTTGACGGCCGCGCTCTATGTGTCCGAGAGCGACCAGCCGAGGCTGCTGGCGCGCACCCGCGCCGAGGCGCGCGCCGCCGCGCGGATCAACCACTCGGCCGTCGTCACCGTGCACGACGTACTCGAACACGACGGCCGCCCATGGATCGTCATGGAGCTGGTCGAGGGCAACTCCCTTGCCGACGAGGTCAAGGAGCAGGGCCGGATCGAGCCGGCCGAGGCCGCGCGCATCGGCATATGGGTGCTGCGCGCCCTGCGCGCAGCGCACGCCGCCGGTGTCCTGCACCGTGACGTCAAGCCCGGCAACGTGCTGCTCGGGCAGGACGGGCGGGTGCTGCTCACCGACTTCGGCATCGCGCAGATCGAGGGCGACAGCACCATCACGCGCACGGGAGAGGTCGTAGGCTCCGTCGACTACCTCGCCCCCGAGCGCGTCCGCGGCGCCGACCCCGGACCGTCCTCCGACCTGTGGGCGCTGGGCGCCACGCTCTTCACGGCGGTCGAGGGCCGCTCTCCGTTCCGCCGCACCTCGCCGCTGTCCACCATGCAGGCCGTCGTCGAGGAGGAGGCCGGCGAGCCGCGGAACGCCGGTGCGCTCGCCCCCGTCATCGCCGCACTGCTGAACAAGGACCCCGCGCTACGGCCCGACGCCGACCAAGCCGAGCAGATGCTCGCGGAGGCGGCCGAGGGGCGGCGGCCGCGGGCGGCGGAGGAGTGGCTGCCGACCCAGCAAGTGGGCTCGCGGCAGGGCGGGTTGGCGGAGAACTTCAGTCCGGGTTCGGGCTCCGGTTCCGGTTCGGGTGTGAATCCGTACGGGTCGGCGACCGGGGGTGCGACGCCGTACCCGTCGGCGACCGGGCCGACCACCCACCACACGCCGCTCGTCGGCGGTACGGCGGTCCCGCCCGCCCGGCCGAAGCGCCGCCGGTTCCGTTCGGTCGTCCTGGTGGTCGTCCTCGCCGCGCTCGTCGGCGGCGGTACGGCGCTGGGGCTGCAGAAGTGGAACCAGGACCGCGACGAGAGCGGCACCAGCCCGGGCTCCGGCGTCTCGCAGAGTCCGAGCCCCAGCGGGGTCGACGCCACGGCGTCCCCGGTGCAGGGTTCCGTTCCCGCCAACTGGGAGGTGCACCACGACCCTTGGGGCTTCGACATCTCCCTCCCCAAGGGCTGGAAGCGGAAGGTCTACGGCGTCAGCGACGACGGCAGCATCAAGCAGGTCGACTACACGCCCGACAACGGCGAGCACTTCGTCCGCATCGCCCTCGACACCTCACCGGACTTCCCCACCGCGTACGACCACCAACTGGACCTGGAGGTGCAGCTCCAACGCCTGGTCGACTACAAGCGGGTGACCCTGCAGGAGAACACCTACCGCGACCGTCCGGGCTCCCTCTGGGACTACACCTGGACCGCGCAGGCGAAGGACACCCCCTACCCGGGGCCGCGGCGGGCCATCGAGGAGACGTACATGTCCCGTGACGGCGTCGAGTTCGCGATCTACATGTCGTCCCCGGCCGCCGACTGGGCCGAGACCAGCGCGCAGTTCAAGTCGGTCCTGCAGAGCTGGAGCCCCAACTCGGGCTGACCGCTTCCGGTTGCGTCATGATGGTGCGCATGGGGACCGAGGGGGACAACGTCCGGGTGATCGCCGGGCGTTACCGACTGGAGAAGCGGCTCGGGCGCGGTGGCATGGGCGTCGTGTGGCGGGCGACCGACCAACTGCTGGGCCGCCAGGTCGCCGTCAAGGAGATCGCCCAGGACGACACCCTCTCCGAGGAGGAGGCCCGTCGGCAGCGCGACCGTACGCTGCGCGAGGCACGGGCGGTCGCGCAACTGCGCCACCCGCACGTCATCGTCGTGCACGATGTCGTCGAGCAGGACGAACAGCCGTACATCGTCATGGAGTTGCTCGACGGCGGTTCGCTCGCCGACCTGATCTCCACCCGTGGCCCGCTCGACGCCGCCGAGGGCGCGCGGATCGGGATCGCCCTGCTCGGCGCGTTGCGCACGGCGCATGCGGCGGGCGTCCTGCACCGGGACATCAAACCGGCGAACGTGCTGCTGGGGACCGCCTCCGACGAGGCCGAAGCCGACCGGGTCGTGCTGACCGACTTCGGTATCGCGCAGGTCGTGGGCGCTACGACGCTCACCGAGAGCGGTGCGTTCGTCGGCTCGCCCGAGTACACCGCGCCGGAGCGCATGTCGGGCCTGCGGACCGGTCCCGCGTCCGACCTGTGGTCGCTGGGCGCGCTGCTGTGCACGATCCTGAGCGGTGAATCGCCGTTCCGGCGCGACTCGTTGGGCGGCATCCTGCACGCGGTCGTCTTCGACGAGTTCCGCCCGCCCGAGCAGGTCCGGCCGCTGCTGCCCGTCGTACGAGGACTGCTCGAACGCGATCCGGAACGGCGGCTGGAGGCGGCGGAGGCGGAGCGGATGCTGCGGGCCTTCCTGGACACCGGGCGGACACCGAGCGCCACGTCGTCCGGCCGTACGGCACACCCGACGCCGGGCTACACGCCGACCCAACGGGACGTACCTCGAGGGCAGTTGACCACTCCGGCGATGCCGCCCGCCCCCGCGCCCTCCGCCACGGCCGAGCAGCAGTCGCCCCGGCGTACCAGGCGCGGTGTGCTCGTCACCGCGTTGCTGGTCGCGGCGATGGCGGGGGCCGGGGTGTCGGCGGCGGCGCTGTTGATACGGGGGGACGGGGACGGGGGTGCCGCCGGGCCGGTGAGTTCGGCGCCGTTGACCTCCACGAGTGCCGGTACGCGGTCACCGTCCTCCACACCAACACCAACACCCACACCCACACCCACACCCTCGGCCACGCCCAACACCCCCACCGCGCCCTCCGGTTACCGCATCGCCCACGATCCCGACGGCTTCTCCCTCGCCGTACCGGAGGACTTCGTGCGGGTACCGCAGGGCGAGCGCATCTTCTACATGTCGCCGGGGGAGACCTTCCGCCTCGGCATCAAGATGTCCGACCCCGAACAGGGCGGCCCGCTCGCGGTGATGAAGCGCTCGGCGGCCAAGGGGGCGGACACGAACCCCGGTTACCACGACGGCAAGGTCACCGACACCACGCACTACGGACACCCCGCCGCGCTGTGGGAGTTCAGCTGGAACGGCTTCAGCACGGCGGAAGGACCCCGGCACACCTACGACATGGCCTGGGAGGAGAACGGCCGGATGTACGACGTGTGGGTGTCGGCGCCGGTCGGGAAGGTGCGGGAGGCGAAGGAGTACTTCGACGTCGCACTCGACACGTTCGCACGGGCATGAACCCGATATATGGGACATCCCGCGTCACGGCTCTGTGACCGGAAAGCACCAGAGGTGGCTACGGCGCCGCTTGGCGCGATATGGATGGACGCATGAGCAGCAACGGGGGAGCCCGAAACGGAGCCGACGAGCCGACGAGTTTCGCACTGCAACCGCCGAACCCGCGGCTGGCCGTGCCCACGCCGGTGCCGCACCCGAACAACCCGTACGCGGCTGCCGCCCCCGCCCCCGCCCCCTCGCCGGAACCCGGCACCGGACGCCTCATAGCCGGGCGCTACCGGCTGCTCGGCAAGCTCGGGCACGGCGGGATGGGCACGGTGTGGCGGGCCAAGGACGAGACGGTGGACCGCGAGGTCGCCGTGAAGGAGCCGCGCGTCCCGGACCACCTTCCCGAACGCGAACGCGCCAACGCCTTCGAACGGATGCGTCGCGAGGCCCGCGCGGCGGCCCGGCTCGACCACCCGGCGGTCGTGAACGTGCATGACGTGGCCGTCGTCGACGGTCAGCCGTGGATCGTGATGGAGCTGGTGACCGGCCGCTCGCTGGGCGACGCGTTGCAGGAGGGCACCCTTGACGCGCGCGACGCGGCCCGGATCGGCCTTCAGGTGCTGGGCGCGCTGGAGGCGGCACACGCGGCGGGCGTCCTGCACCGTGATGTGAAGCCGGACAACGTCCTGTTGGGCCGGCACGACCGCGTCGTCCTGACCGACTTCGGCATCGCGCAGATCGAGGGCGAGACGAATCTGACCGACACCGGCGGCTTCGTCGGCTCGCCCGAATACATCGCGCCGGAACGGGTGTTGGGCCAGCGCCCCGGCCCCGCCTCCGACCTGTGGTCCCTCGGCGTGGTCCTGTACGCGGCGACGGAGGGCGTCTCGCCGTTCCGCCGCAGCAACACCCCCGCCACCCTCCAGTCGGTCCTCAACTCCGCGCCCGCACCGCCGACTTCGGCACCGGGCCCGCTCGCCGACCTCATCACCGCCCTCCTCGCCAAGGACGCGGCGAGCCGCCCGAACGCGGCCCAGGTGCGCACCGCGCTGGAATCGGTGGCGAACCCGCCGGCGCCGGTGCCCACACAGGAGGTGCGGTACGTCGAACGCCCCAGTACGGCAAGGGGAGTTCGGCCGGGCCGCAAGACGTGGTTCGGGCTCGGTGCGGCGGTCGTCGCGGTGGCGGTGGCGGCGTCGTATCTGCTGATCGCGAACCCGTTCGCCGGATCGCGGACGCTCCCGTCCGACTGGAAGAAGCACCGCGAGACGGACGTGGCGGCGACGCTCGCGGTTCCCGCCAAGTACACGCGCGATGTGCCCGACCGGAAGACCGACAAGGGCCACTGGGTCACGTACACGGACCTGAGCGGGAGTATCCAGATCGGCCTGCTCCTCGACCGGAAGTCCGAGGACGCCCTCCACGAGATCAAGGACTCGGCCGCCGCCCAGATGTACGACGACAACGGAGACTTCAAGGAGAGCGGCAGCTCCGAACTCGACATGGCGAAGGGCGGGAAGACCAGACCGAAGCCGACCGGTACCTATCGGGGCAGGCCCGCAGCCATGAACACGATCGCCTACGACACCGATGACACCCAGGACGCCCTTCCCTGGGAGGTGCAGATCCTCTACTACAAGACCACCGTCGGCGACATGTACCGCCTCACGATCAGTTACCCCGGCGACGGCGATTTCACCGCCCGCGGCCGCGAGGTGGCGAAGACGGCGATCGCGAACCTGGACGTCGACAGGTTGTGAGCGGTGGTACGGATGCCGAGGTCGCGGTCGTGAGCGTGCGCGCGCTCGGCGACCGCGGTCTGCCGGCCGATGTGATCGACGTGTACACCGCCCGCCACCGCTACTCCGCCGTGGAACTGGAGCAGTTGGGCCTGCGCGACGGCGGAACGGACTTCGACCTCTTCGGGCTGCGGGACCGCCTGGAGAGTGTCGTCTGGGTGAGCGACGAGGAGTTCGCGGCGCAGGGACTCGACGCGGCGGAGATCGCGGAACTGCGGCGCTGGGCCCTGGAATGGGAGTCCGATCTCGGGCTGCGGCTCGCGGAGGAGTACGACGACGGTCCGGACGGCGAGGGAGAATAGTTACGAACTCCCCGCCGATACCCGGTACTTCCCCGGCGTCACCCCGAACTCCCGGCTGAACGCGTGCGACAGGGCGTACGGGCTGCCGTACCCCGCCTCCCGTGCCACCACCGCCAGCGAGGCGTCCGTGTCGCGCAGCCGCGTCGCCGCCAACGTCAGCCGCCACCACGTCAGATACGCCATCGGTGCCCGCCCCACCAGCGCGGTGAACCGGCGGGCCAGCGTCGCCCGGGACACGCCCGCCGCCGCGGCCAGCCGGTCGTTGGTCCAGGGGGCGGCCGGGTCCGAGTGCAGGGCCCGTAGCGCGGCCGTGGTCACCGGATCGCTCAGCACCGACGGCCAACTGCCCGTCTCCGCCTCGGACATCCACGCCCGCACCATGTAGATCAGCAGCAGGTCGAGCAGGCTCGGCAGCGCCAGGCAGGCTCCCGGCCGCCGTTCGTCCAACTCGTTCGCCAACAGGTCGACGGCGGACCGGAGTTCGGGATGGCGGCCGACCCGGTTCGGCAGATGGACCACCTCCGGCAGCTCCGCCATCAGCGGATGCGTCCGGCTCCGGTCCAGCCGGTACTTCCCGCACAGCAACTCGACCTCGCGCCCGTCCCCGCCCCCGGCCGGCCGCCGCATCTCCTCGAACGGCACCGCCCGCGCCGTGTCACCGGGCGAGTCCGCCAGCACGTGTCCCGCACCGTGCGGCAGCAGTACGACGTCCCCCGCACCCAGCGTCACCGGTTCACCGCCCGTGTCGGGCACCAGCCAGCAGCCACCCGCGAGCACGACATGGAACCCGGCACCCGCGTACGGTGCGAGCCGCGTGCACCAACTGCCGCCCACGCGCAGCCGGTTGGAGGAGGGCCGCCCGGTCCGTACGGCGGAGATCGCGTCGCTCACCACGTCCATGCGGCCAGGTTACGCCAGGGACAGCAGCGGTGAGTTGTCTGCGTATCCAGATGAGCCATCGGCGCATTGAAGCGCTCATTGGATGCTCTCTACGCTGATTTCCATGACCGAGGACAACGTAGAGAAATTCATGATCGGTGACGTCGAAGTCGTCCGAGTCGTCGAGTGGGCGCAGCCCTACGCCCCCGCCCGCACCCTCGTCCCGGACCTGCCACCCGGCGTCTGGCAGGACCTCCGCGAGACGCTCGCGCCCGACCACTGGGAACCCGAGACCGACCGCGTGGTGGTGGCGCTCCAGACGTGGGTGGTGCGCAGCGCCGGGCGGACCGTGCTCGTGGACACCGGGGTCGGCAACGGGCGGGAACGGCCCGGAAATCCGCTGTTCCACATGAGTCAGGGCGACCTCCCGGGGCGGCTGGCGCGGGCCGGCGTCCGGCCCGAGGAGGTCGACGTCGTCGTCAACACGCACATCCACGGTGACCACGTCGGCTGGAACACCCATGACGTGGACGGGAGTTGGGCGCCGATGTTTCCGAACGCGCGGTATCTCCTCCCCGCCGCCGACGACTTCCACTTCGGGCCCGAGAACAACTTCGGCGGTGCGGTACGACCCGACGACCGCCTGACCTACGAGGACAGCGTCGCGCCCGTGCACCGTGCCGGGCTGGCGACCCTGTGGGACGGCACGTACCGCGTCGACGAGCAGCTGACGTTGGAGTCCGCGCCCGGGCACACCCCGGGGTCGTCCGTCCTGCGGGTCGCCTCCGGCGGTGAACGGGCGGTGTTCGTAGGGGACTTGTTGCACAGCCCGGTCCAGATTCCGCATCCCGAGTGCAGCAGCTGCTTCTGTCTCGATCCCCGGCAGGCCGCGGACAGTCGTCGGCGCGTCCTCGAACGGGCCGCTGATGAGCGGGAGTTGGTGATTCCGGCGCACTTCGGCGGCACCGGTGTCGCGGAGGTTCGGCGGGAGGGTGGCAGGCTCGTGCTCGGGTAGCAGGACGCGCGTCGACAAGGCCGTACCCGGCACGGTACTGATGGTGCATGAGCGAAGTCGGCGAACAGGTGCGCGACAAACGTCTGGTCGGCGGTCGCTACCGGCTGCTCGAACGGATCGGCTCCGGCGGCATGGGCACCGTATGGCGGGCGTACGACGAACTCGTGGACCGCGAAGTCGCCGTGAAACAACCGCGGTTGCCCGGTGACCCGGAGGACGAGGAGTTCCAGCGCGCCGCCCACCGGCTCTACCGCGAGGCCCGCGCCGCGGCCCGGGTCGACCATCCCTCCGCCGTAGCCATCCACGATGTCGTCATCGAGGACGAACTCCCGTGGATCGTCATGGAGTTGGTACGCGGGGAGTCCCTGCACGAGCTGCTCAAGCGCGGCCCCCTCACCCCCGCCGACGCCGCGCGCATCGGCCGCGCCGTCCTCGGTGCCCTGAGCGCCGCGCACGCCGTGGGGATCGTGCACCGGGACGTGAAACCCGCCAACGTCCTGCTGGGCCCACATGACCGCGTCGTCCTCACCGACTTCGGCATCGCGCACATCCAGGGGGAGGAATTCCTCACCGTCAGCGGGGAGTTCGTGGGCTCCCTGGAGTTCATCGCCCCCGAGCGCATGTCGGGCACCGGCACCGGCCCGGCCTCCGACCTGTGGTCCCTGGGTGTACTGCTGTACGCGGCCGTCGAAGGGGCATCTCCCTTTCGCCGTACGACTGTTGAGTCCACCCTCGGCGCGATCCTCGCCGGCGAACCACCCGAGCCGACCCGGGCGGGGCCTCTCGGGCCGCTGGTCGTACGGATGTTGGCGCGGGACCCGGAGGAACGGCCGGGGGCGGAGGAGGTCGGCGCGGTACTGGAGGCGGTGGCCGCGGGGAAGGACGTACCGGAGCCGGCGGTCACGGTTCAGGACACGGAGCCCGAAGCGCCTGAAGAGGCGGCCACCGTCCGCGACGCCGTACCGGAACCCGAACCCGAACCCAGGCCCAAGTCCCGTCCCCGGCGCGCCCTTCTCACCCTCGGGGTACTCCTCCTGGCAGGCCTCGTCCTCGGCACCGTCCTGGAGAGATTCCTCGGCAAGGACTCGGACTCCTGGACCGCCCACCAGCGGGACGGTATGAGCGCGGTCCTCTTCCTCCCGCCCCAGTACCAGCTTCTGGAGACACAGGCGGCAGCCGGCAGCCGCACGGTCACCTACGGCGCCGGCGCCCTCCGCGTCCGCCTCACCGAATGGGACAAGGCCGCCGACTCGCCCCTCGCCGAAGCGCACACCCTGGGCCGGGGCACGTCCAACCCGCAGTACACCCGCACCGGCTTCCGCGGAAACAAGGACGCGGTCCTCGCCGACACCACCTACGCACAGTCGGGCGTCCCCACCCGCGCGATGGCCCTGATCGTCCGCACCGCCGATCAGCGCATGTACGAGCTGCGCGTGGACATGCCCAAGGGCACACCGGCGGAGAAGAAGGGCACCGCGCTCTTCAAGGGCGCCCGTGCCCGGCTCACCCTCCCGGAAAAGTGATCCGGTGGCGATCCTGCGGTGATCATCCCCGTACAACGCCCTGATCAGCACATTCGTTGCCAGTGATCACTGGCGCGGTGTGTGTGCTCGGTGAATCCCGATTACCGACGGGTACCCAAACCTCCCGTCGCGGCATACCCTGCCGCACATGACGGACTCGCAGGCCCCGGAAAAGACCGGTACGGAAACGACGACCGGCACGAACCCCCTCGCGCCGGTCCCCACAGGCGCCCGTACCGCCGCCGATGTGGTCACCCCGGAGCTGGTCGCCCAGCTCACGAAGGGTGTGGTCGGCTCCGGCCGGACCGCCAACCACTCGCCGTTCACCGGTGAGAAGCTCGCCGACCTGCCCGAGTCCACACCCGAGGACGTGGCGAAGGCCTTCGACGCGGCCCGCGCCGCGCAGGCGCTGTGGGCGCAGACGCCGGTACGGCAGCGCGCGGCCGTGCTGCTCCGCTTCCACGATCTCGTCCTCGCCCGCCAGGCCGAGGTCCTCGACCTGATCCAGCTGGAGACCGGCAAGGCGCGGCTGCACGCGCACGAGGAGGTGCAGGCCGTCGCCGTCGCGGCCCGCCACTACGGCCGCAAGGCCCCCGCCTACCTCAAGCCGAAGCGGCACACCGGCGCCGTCCCGACCCTCACCAAGGTCACCGAACTCCGGCATCCGCGCGGGGTGGTTGGGCAGATCGCCCCCTGGAACTATCCGTTCGAACTCTCCGTCGGCGACGCCCTCCCGGCCTTCGCGGCGGGCAACGCGGTCGTGATGAAGCCGGACACCGAGACCTGCCTGACCGCCCTGTGGGCCCGTGACCTCCTCATCGAGGCGGGCCTGCCGGCCGAGGTCTTCCAGGTCGTCCTCGGCGAGGGCCCGGTCGTCGGCCCCGAGGTCGTGAAGCACGCCGACTACGTCTCCTTCACCGGCTCCACCCGCACCGGCCGCGAGGTCGCGCAGGCCGCCGCCGCACGCCTGATCGGCGTCTCCCTCGAACTCGGCGGCAAGAACGCCATGGTGGTCCTGGAGGACGCCGACATCGACAAGGCGGCGGCGGGCGCGGTCCGCGCCTGCTTCTCCTCCGCCGGCCAACTCTGCGTCTCCATCGAGCGGTTGTACGTCCACGAGTCGATCGCCGACACCTTCCTGGACCGCTTCGCCGCCCGCACCAAGGCGATGCGCCTCGGCACGTCGCTGGCGTACGGCGCGGACATGGGATCGCTGGCGGGGGAGCGGCAGTTGGAGTCGGTCACCCGACACGTGGACGAGGCGGTCGCCAAGGGCGCCAAGCTGGTGGCCGGTGGCGTCGCCCGCCCGGACATCGGCCCGTACTTCTTCGAGCCCACCATCCTCGACGGCGTCGAGGCCCCCATGACCGTCTGCGCCGAGGAGACCTTCGGCCCGGTCGTCTCCGTGTACCGCTTCAAGACGGACGACGAGGTGGTGGAAGAGGCCAACTCCACGCCGTACGGCCTCAATTCCTCGGTCTGGACGAAGAACGGCAGCCGGGGCCGTGCGATCGCCGCCCGCCTCCGCACCGGCACGGTCAACGTCAACGAGGGCTACGCCTCCGCCTACGGCAGCGTCCAGTCCCCGATGGGCGGCATGAAGGACTCCGGCCTCGGCCGCCGCCACGGCTCCGAGGGCATCCTCAAGTACACGGAGGCCCAAACGGTCGCGCAGCAGCGGCTGTTGCCGATGGCTCCCTCGCTGGGAATGACCGACGAGGCGTACGCCCAGTTCATGAGCAGGAGTCTCCGGGCGATGAAGGCATTCCGGCTGCGCTGAGTTACCTAGGGGCGCGGGGAACTGCGCGAGCAACCACGATCCACCCGCACGCGAAACTCAACGAGGAGAACCCGTGCCCCAGGACACCTACGACTACGACGTCCTAGTCGTCGGATCAGGCTTCGGCGGCTCGGTAACCGCCCTACGCCTCACGGAAAAGGGTTACAACGTCGGCGTGTTGGAAGCAGGCCGCCGCTTCACCCCGTCGACGCTCCCCAAAAACTCCTGGGACCTCAAGAACTACCTCTGGGCCCCCAAGCTCAACATGTACGGCATCCAACGCATCCACCTCCTCGGCAACGTCATGGTCCTCGCCGGCGCAGGCGTAGGCGGCGGCTCCCTCAACTACGCCAACACCCTCTACGTCCCGCCGAAGCCCTTCTTCGAAGACCCCCAGTGGCGCGAAATCACCGACTGGGAAGAGGAGTTGACCCCGTACTACGACCAGGCCCGCCGCATGCTCGGCGTACGCCTCAACCCGACGATGACCCCGTCGGACGTACACCTGAAGGCCGCGGCCCAGCGAATGGGCGTGGGCGACACCTTCCACATGGCCCCCGTCGGCGTCTTCTTCGGCGACGGCAAGGACGCCGAGGGAACCACGAAGGCACGCCCCGGCGAACAGGCCGCCGACCCGTACTTCGGCGGCGCGGGCCCGACCCGCAAGGCCTGCACCGAATGCGGCGAGTGCATGACGGGCTGCCGCCACGGCGCCAAGAACACCCTGAACGAGAACTACCTCTACCTCGCCGAGAAGGCGGGCGCGAAGGTCCACCCGATGACGACGGTCGTGTCGGTCACCGACGACTCGCAGGGCGGCTACGCGATCGCCACGCTGCCGACCGACGCGCGCCGCACGTCGAAGGGCCGTACCTTCAAAGCCCGCCGGGTCGTCCTCGCCGCCGGCACCTACGGCACCCAGACCCTCCTGCACCGTATGAAGGCGGGCGGCCAACTGCCGTACCTCTCCGAGAAGTTGGGTGAGCTGACCCGCACCAACTCGGAGGCGCTGGTCGGCGCGCAGACGACCGGCCGCCGTTACCGCAAGGCGACCGGCACCCGGCAGGTCGACTTCACGCGCGGAGTCGCCATCACGTCCTCGATCCACCCGGACGAGAACACCCACATCGAGCCGGTCCGCTACGGCAAGGGTTCCAACTCGATGGGCGGCCTCTCGATCCTCCAAGTCCCGTACGCGGAGGGCTCGTCGAGGGCGCTGGGCTGGCTCGCGAACGCGGCCAGGCATCCTCTCCTCGTCCTGCGCTCCCTCTCCAACCGCCGTTGGTCGGAGCGGACCATCATCGGCCTGGTGATGCAGTCGCTGGACAACTCCCTGACGACGTACCTGAAACCGGACGGCGTGGGGAAAGGGCTGTTGACGGCCCGTCAGGGACACGGCGCCCCCAACCCCAAGCAGATCAGGGCGGCTTCGGAGGGCGCGGCGGCGATCGCGGCCGAGATCAACGGATTCGCGGGCTCGAACGTCGGCGAACTGATGGGCACCCCGCTCACCGCCCACTTCCTCGGCGGCTGCCCCATCGGCGCCTCCCGCGAGAGCGGCGTGATCGACCCGTACCACCGCCTCTACGGCCACGCCGGCATCTCGGTCGTCGACGGCTCGGCGGTCTCCGCGAACCTCGGCGTCAACCCGTCCCTCACCATCACGGCGCAGGCCGAGCGCGCGATGTCGTACTGGCCCAACAAGGGCGAGCCGGACCCGCGCCCGGAGCAAGGGCTGTCGTACGAACGCCTGAAGCCGGTGGAGCCGCGTCAACCGGCGGTCCCCGAGGGCGCGTTCGGCGCGCTGAAGCTGCCGTTCCTGGGGATGCCGACGGTGCGGACGAAGCCGTAGCAAGGCATTCGACAGCAACGCTTCAGTACAAGCAGAAGGACCTGCGCCCCCCTCCGAGCGCAGGTCCTTCCTTGTGCGGCGAGCTACGTGTTACGCGCTCTCTCCGGTCTTGCGCCGGCGCACCATGACCACCGCGGCGGCACCCGCGACGACCGCGGCACCGCCCACGAGGCCGATGACCGGCAGTGCGGAACTGGAGCCGGTCTCGGCGAGGTTGCCGGTGGCCTCGTTGACCGCGCCCTGCGGCTTCAGGTCCTCGTCGGCGCCCGAGGGCTTCTTGCCGTTCGGCGTGGCGTCGCCGACGTCACCCGTGCTGCTGCCCGCGGCGAGCACGGAGAAGTCGTAGTAGTCGCCGTTGCCGTAGCAGGACTTGCCCTTGCCCGCGTACACCGCCTGGCTCAGGGCGAACGACGAGCCCGCCGGCGCCTCGCGCTTGATCTGCACGCGGAGGTCGAGCGTGGTCGAGGACTTCTTCTCCAGGGTGGGAAGGACCGCGACGATGCTCCCGGACAGCGTGGTCTTGTCGTTCCCGGAACCGACGGTCTGCTGGTAGGAGTCGGTCCACTTGCCGTCCTGCTTCAGCTGGATGTCGGCCAGGTTCAGGTACAGCGAGGAGTCCTCGCTGGTGTCGTCGCTGTACTCGGTGAGCGCGTTGATCCAGACGTTGCTGAGGTCCTTGTCCGAGCCGTTCTTCACCACGAACTTGAAGGTGTGCCAGCCGGAACCGGCGACGATCTTGTTCGGCAGCCCGGTGATCGACGCGGTGAGCTTCTCGTCCACGTCGAAGGTCTTGCAGTCCGCGTACGGGTCCCAGTCGTCGGCGGGCTTGGTCGGCGACGCGGAGGGGGTGGGCGACGAACTCCCGGTCGGGGTGCCCGTCGAGGCCGGGGTGCTGTCGTCCGCCGCGGGCGTGCTGTCGTCCGCGGCCGGAGTGCTGTCATCGGCTGCCGGGGTGCTGTCGTCCGCGGCGGGCGTGCTGTCCTCGGCTGCCGGGGTGCTGTCCTCGGCGGCCGGCGTGCCGTCCTCGGCCGCCGGGCTGCTGGACGAAGTGTCCGGGGAGTCGGCGAACGCCGCCGGCGCGGACAGCAGGGCGAGCGGAGCGATGACGGCCGTCGCGGCCGCCGCGGCCATGGCACGGCGAAGCTTCATGAAGTCCTCAAGAAGTCCGGTGTGCTGCGGCAGCGCAGCACACTGGGCGGAGGGCTCCGCGTGTGGGGCGCGGGTGTGGCCCTTGGTTATGCAGGTGAGACCCGTTGAACCTGCGAACGGTTGTGCCCATCCTCACGGGATTTTTATGTGGGCTGTGTCACACCCAAGTTCTTCTTGTGAACAGGCTTTCGGAACGTCTAGAACTTGGGGACGTGTCTGAGAAGCCTGCCGAGGAACCGTCCTCGCACCCGGAGATCCCCGACGATGTCTGGGAACAGTTCGCCCGCGACACGGAGCGCGAGATCCGCGCCTCCGCGCCGAAGGAACCGTCCGCCCGCGCCCGTGAGGTGACCGAGCGGCTGAAGCAGAGCGACGACAGCAAGGGGACGAGGAAGGGTAAGGGCAAGGGCAAGCGTCAGGAGCCCGAGGGCTGGCGGACCGGCCCCGCCTGGCAGGAGATGAACGGGCGGGCCCAGCGCAAGCGCCGCTGGCGGGCCGCCCTGGGTGTCCCGCTCGCGATAGCCGTCGCCGTGGTCGCGATGAAGCCGTCGCTCATCCCCGGCGACCCGTTCGGCAAGGGTGATCAGGGTGACGGCAGCAGTCCCGACGCCGCCGCGGCCTCCCCGCTCGCGCCGGAGACCGCGGCCCCGACCGCCGCGCCCTCCGCCGTGGACCCCGAAACCCCCACCCTGGACCGGCCGTTCGCCGGTTCACCCGCGCTGAACTGGGCCGACGGCGCGGCCGGCATCGTCCTGCCGAAGGCGACGGCCATCGGCGCGCTCTCGAAGGAACGGGTCCAACTCGCCCTCCAGCAGGCCGAGAAGTTCCTCGTCGCCGCCAACCTCGACCCGAAGGTGATCGCCGGCGCCCGTCCGACCGCCGCGCTCGCGGTGCTGGACCCCCAACAGCCGGGCATGTTCGACGAGTTGAACACGTCCCTGAAGACCCCGGCCAAGGCCCACGACCCCCTGATGTTCTTCAGCCGCTTCGATCCCAAGGGCGTACGGCTCGTCGGTGACGTCGTGAAGACCCGCGGCCGTATCACCTTCAAGAAGAGCAAGCACTCCGGCGTCGAGATCCACGCCGACTACACCTTCGTCTACCCGGTGTCCCGCACCGACGGCTCCACCGAGGTCACCCGCACCATCGTGCGCCGCGAGATCGACCTCGAACTCCTCGACCCCGCCCGCTACCAGGTCACCCCCGGCCGCCTCAGCGTCGTCAACTACGACGCGGACTTCGGCAACAGCGCCTGCGACGTCTACGACGGCTACTTCCACCCCGCCTTCTCCTCGGACTCCGCGTCGGACGAGCCCACGGGCGCCGCACCGTCGGGCCCGACGACAGACCCGTACGACCGCAGCAAGGACATCAGCGCGGGCGAGAACGAGTCCTGCGGGACAGTGAGCCGGACGTGAGGGCTGGTGAGCTGGCGCTGCCTACCGGCTGACGGGCAAACGGGTTGATGGGCAAGCGAGTTGGAGTGCAGGTGAGTTGACGGGCAAGCGAAGGGCCCCGCGGGACGGAGCCGCGGGGCCCTTCTCCGTCAGCACCGGCGTCAGGGCAGCGCCGGTGCCTGGGGAGCGGCGCCGGGGGGTTGCGCCGCTGTGTGAAGTTGTCCGAAGTGCACCGGGTAGGCGCCCCGGCGCACATGGGGCGCACGCTTGGTCTCGACCTTTGGCG
The DNA here is from genome assembly GCF_045162825.1 of Streptomyces prunicolor. Lineage (NCBI taxonomy): Bacteria > Bacillati > Actinomycetota > Actinomycetes > Kitasatosporales > Streptomycetaceae > Streptomyces > Streptomyces prunicolor. The sequence continues at coordinate 6,616,440 of NZ_CP108676.1, forward strand.
ATGGGACAGTGCACCGTGGTGCGATGCCCAATGCGATTGCGTGCATGGGGACTTGGGAGCCCGGGAGTGCTCGGAACACTCAGGGGCTTTCTACGCATCGTGCTGGATGGACGCGGCCTCCGCAACCGTTCGATCCGGCTTTGTGCATTTTTGCATTTTCCGCCGGGCGGCCCCGGGCGTCCCCGGAGCCGACCGTTCTCTTGGGTGACCGGGCTGCTGTCCCCTGCCGTCCGGTCACGACCCTGGAGCGAGGTCCCACGACGCACGGCACGATCCGTACGTCTCATCGCCCCAGCCGAGCCACGCGTGGTTCTTTCGGGCCCGCCCCTGGCTGGCGCGGACACCACCCCAACGAAGCGGTTCGCGGGGCGGTCACGCGCCGTACGGGTGAGAGCGGCCCGAACTCAGATACGACCGGCCTCAGATGCGACCCCGGGACAGTTCGAGCAGCGTCATGGCCAGGGAGGTACCGGGCTTGCCCAGCGCGGCACTGTAGTGGCTGAGGATCTCGTTCTCCCGGGTCAGGCTCACCCGCCGCCCGCCGGAGGCGATCCGCGCGTCCTGGACGACGGCGGACACGGCGACCCGTTCCTGGATCAGACCGATGATCCGGTCGTCCAGGGCGTCGATGCGGTCACGGGCGTCGGCGATGGTCTGCTCGGGCGTGGTGGCGGTCTGCTCGGGTGTGCTGGTGGTCATAAGGGTCTCCTCGTCGGGAACGGCCACCCCGGTCCGACAACCCCCGGAGAACGACAGGCGCCCCGGGCCTTGTCGGCCCGGGGCGCCTGGAAAGTCGCTTGTCAGTAACTCAAGCAGCTCGACCATGGCAGCCGGCGGGCCGGTTGCCATAGGTAAAGAGGAAGGTCGGGTGCGTGAGCATGGGGGGAGTATGGCACAGAGTTTTTTGAGGGCGCCCGACGGTACCGGGGGAGCCGGCGGAGTTGGGCGGGGTGGGGCGGAGCCCCCAGGGACGACCAGGTGTCCCACCCGAGCCCCGTTAGAATCGGTACCCAAGACCCCCGCCCAACCGCCGGAAGGCCCCCGTGTCAGCAGCGACCCCCGCCCCCGACACCGTCCTGGTCGTCGACTTCGGCGCGCAGTACGCCCAGCTCATCGCCCGCCGCGTCCGCGAGGCCCGGGTCTACAGCGAGATCGTGCCGAGCACCATGCCGGTCGCCGAGATGCTCGCCAAGAACCCGGCGGCGATCATCCTCTCCGGCGGCCCCTCGTCGGTGTACGCGGAGGGCGCCCCCCGCCTGGACCGCGAACTCTTCGACGCCGGCGTCCCCGTCTTCGGCATGTGCTACGGCTTCCAGCTGATGGCCACGACCCTCGGCGGCACCGTCGACAACACGGGCGCCCGCGAGTACGGCCGTACGGAACTGCACGTCTCCAAGTCGTCCTCCACCCTCTTCGAAGGCACCCCGGACGAGCAGTCGGTGTGGATGTCGCACGGCGACGCCTGCTCCGCAGCCCCCGAGGGCTTCACGGTCACCGCGTCCACGGACGTCGTCCCGGTCGCCGCCTTCGAGAACGACGAGAAGAAGCTCTACGGCGTCCAGTACCACCCCGAGGTCATGCACTCCACGCACGGCCAGCAGGTCCTGGAGCACTTCCTCTACCGCGGCGCGGGCCTCACCCCGAACTGGACCACCGGCAACGTCATCGACGAGCAGGTCGCCCTCATCCGCGAGCAGGTCGGCGACAAGCGCGCCATCTGCGGTCTGTCCGGCGGCGTCGACTCCGCCGTAGCGGCCGCGCTCGTCCAGAAGGCCATCGGCTCCCAGCTGACCTGCGTCTACGTCGACCACGGCCTGATGCGCAAGGGCGAGACCGAGCAGGTCGAGAAGGACTTCGTGGCCGCGACCGGCGTACAGCTGAAGGTCGTGGACGCGGAGGAGCGCTTCCTCACCGCGCTCGCCGGGGTCTCCGACCCGGAGCAGAAGCGGAAGATCATCGGCCGCGAGTTCATCCGCGTCTTCGAGCAGGCGCAGGCCGAGATCATCGCGGACGCGGGCCCCGAGGTCGCGTTCCTGGTGCAGGGCACGCTCTACCCGGACGTCGTCGAGTCCGGCGGCGGCACCGGCACCGCCAACATCAAGTCCCACCACAACGTCGGCGGCCTCCCCGAAGACCTCGAATTCCAGCTCATCGAGCCCCTCCGCAAGCTGTTCAAGGACGAGGTCCGGATGGTCGGCCAGGAGCTCGGCCTCCCGGACGAGATCGTCCAGCGCCAGCCCTTCCCCGGCCCCGGCCTCGGCATCCGCATCGTCGGCGAGGTCACCAAGGACCGCCTCGACCTGCTCCGCGAGGCCGACGCGATCGCCCGCGAGGAACTGACCGCGGCCGGCCTCGACCGCGACATCTGGCAGTGCCCGGTAGTCCTCCTCGCCGACGTCCGCAGCGTCGGCGTCCAGGGCGACGGCCGCACCTACGGCCACCCGATCGTCCTGCGCCCGGTCTCCTCCGAGGACGCCATGACCGCCGACTGGTCGCGCCTGCCGTACGACGTCCTCGCGAAGATCTCCACCCGCATCACGAACGAGGTCGCCGACGTCAACCGGGTCGTCCTCGACATCACGTCGAAGCCGCCGGGCACCATCGAGTGGGAGTAGGCCTTTCCTGAGGCTCAGGTCCGCTTGAGAGTGCGCACCGGTTCTCCGGGATGCCAGACCTGAGTGACGAGATACGTCTCGTCCTCGACGTAGGTCCGCACGACCTCCGTCAGCTCGGTGCGGAAGAGGTGGAACGGCTCCGGTGGTTCCACCTCTTTCCTGTACGCCCCCTTCACCCCGGCATCCGTCACCTCCACCGCCCGCCCGCCGACCCGCACATCCCCGCCACCCATCTCCGTACCCGCCCCCGGGTTCGCCTGCAGCGCGAACCGCGCATCGCGCCGCAGATCCAACGCCTTGAGCGAGTCGGGCATCATCCCGAACCACAACTCACCGTCCAGGAACCGCACTTCGAGCCCGCTCGTACGCGGCGACCCGTCCTTGCGCAGGGTCGCCAGGACGTGGTGGGTGAAGGCACCGAAGCGCTCCTCCACGGTCGCGGCGAGGTCGGGCTCCGCGGCGACGAATACCGCCCAGTTCGATGTCATACGGTCACTGTCCCGCCGATACCCGACATCCACTGTCCGGATTGGGGAACGCCGGGCACGCTTGGTGCCGCATCTTTACAGAACACCACTGCCCTTTTCGCCTCACTGACGGTAACTTCCGCCGGTAACCAGGAACCCAGTGCTGGAGGACCGATGCACGGGCCGACCCCGCCCTCCCCCCTGCCCACCGACCGGCTGCAGTTCGCCATGCCGCCGATGCACGAGTCGGTCGAGGACGAACGCCGGCACCGCAAGGAGCGGCTCGCGGGCGCCCTGCGCCTGTTCGGCCGGCTCGGCTTCGAGGACGGGGTCTCGGGGCACATCACCGCCCGTGACCCCGAGTTCAGCGACTGCTTCTGGGTCAACCCCTTCGGGATGCCCTTCCGGCACGTCACCGTGAGCGACCTGGTGCTGGCGAACTCGGACGGCCAGGTCCTCCAGGGCGGCCACCACGTCAACCAGGCCGCGTTCACCGTGCACTCCCAGGTCCACGCGGCCCGCCCGGACGTCGTCTCGGTCGCCCACTGCCACTCCGTGCACGGCCGCGCGCTCTCCGCCCTCGGCGACTTCCTCGACCCGATCAGCCAGGAGAGCTGCGCCTTCTACGAGGACCACGCGCTCTACGACGCCTTCAGCGGCGTCTCCGTCGACGCCGAGGAGGGCAAGCGGATCGCCGCCGGCCTCGGCTCGCGCAAGGCGCTCGTGCTGCGCAACCACGGACTGCTCACCGTGGGCGACTCGGTGGACGCGGCGGCCTGGTGGTTCCTGTCCATGGAACGCTCCTGCCAGGTCCAGCTCCTCGCGAAAGCGGCCGGCAGACCTCTCCTCATCGACCACAAACTCGCCGTCGCCACCCGCGAACAGACCGGCGGCGACCTCGTCGCGTGGATCAACTACCAGCCCCTGTGGCAGGACATCAGCCGCAGCGAGCCCGATCTCCTCAGCTGAGGCTCCTCCTACCGGAAACCCCGCAGCACGGCCGCCTTGGTCATCGTGAACTCCTCGTCCGTGAGCACCCCTTCCCGGTGCAGCTCGCCCAACTCCCGCAGCCTGCGCAGGAGTACGTCGTGATGGTCGGCCTGAGGCGGGACGGTGGCCGCCCGCCGGGGCCGGTCCGTGAACTCGCCGTTGTCGCGTTCGAGTTCCCGGGCCGACGGGTGCGGCAGCCGTGCCGTCACCGCCGTCGCCACCAGCGCGGTGAGCAGATCCCGGCGGGTGCTGCCCCACAGATCGAGGGCGTACGGGTCCTTCTCCGGCGGCAGCTTGGAGAACACCGTCTCGCGGGTCACGAACCGCATGAACCCGTCCTCGTAACCGGAGTTGGGCAACCACTCCACCTGGACCAGGTCCCCGACCGCGACGATGCGCGGCCCGGTCGCACGCTTGACGCGCTCGGAGGTGTCGGCCCAGTCGATGCGCACCTGGGCGCCGTCGAAGGACACCGTGCCGTCGGAGGAGCGGACGGAGACCGGGACCGGCGGGCCGGGCAGGAGATAGGCCTTGGTGGGTTCCTTGGGGATCTGGTCCAGGAGCAGCGCGTGCCGGATCTCCTCCGCCACGTACTCGGCGACCCCGGACCGGTCGATGTCCACGATCAGCCGGTACGGATCCGCCGGGTCCGGCAGCCGTCCGCCGGTCGCCTGCAGCAGCGGGTCGGCGCCCTCGCGCAGTCTCAGGCGCAGCCGGCCACGTTTGCGCTCGGGTTCGTAGACGACGCCCGCGACGGCTTCGAGGGGCACCGCGATCTCCCCGTACGTCTGCCGGAACAGTGGCACGGAGCGGTGAAGTCCCGGCGTGATACGGACCGTTGTGCCGTCGAAGGCCCAGGTCCCGTCGCGCTGGATGATCTCGGCCATACGCAAATTCTCGCAGCCGGGTCAACACGGCGGCGCTCACTTCACCCGCGCTGACCAGACCTGCCGGACGCGGGCCGTGTCCCGTAGGGCACAATCCGCTGTTGTCGTGCGGGAGTTGCAAGGCGGTGGCCAAAGGCTTCGGAGCCGGCCGCCGAACGTGAGGGCCCGGGGTCACGGGCCAAGGGGCATGGGGAAGGCAGGCGTCGGGCGTGGCGGTGCAGGAGGCGAGACAGGGCGGCGAGCACCTCGGTGCCCACGGAGGCGGCTGCGCCTGCGGGGACTGCCCGCACGGAGCACGCGAGGGGCATCGGCGCGCGGTCGCCGCGTTCCTCGTCAAGCGGGACGGCTTCGCGGCCGGCGAGGGTTTGCCTGCGGCGGTGGCGCACTCGGCGTCCGCCTCCCGCCAGTGGGTCTCGGACGAACTGACCCAGTCCGCCGACGTCGTCGCCGAACGCGGTCGCGCCGAGGGCGGCGCCTGGCTGGCCCGCCTGTGGCAGCGCACGGCCTTCGCGGTGTGGGGCGCCTTCGTGATGCTGCTCCTGGTGCAGGCGCTCACCGCGATCGGCGCGGGCTGGACAGCGGCCCGCACGGCCGGACTGCTGGCCGCGCTCATGGTCGCCGGTACGGTGACGGCCGCCTCCTGGTTCCACCGCGCGCGGGGCGGAGCACTGGCCCCGGTGATCGGTGAGGACAACCGGCTGTCGACCTCCCGTGCCGTGGCCGTCTCCTGGGTGCTGTTCGTGGCGTACGCGGTGCTGGTCCTGGCCGGCCGGCTCGCCGCCGCCTCCGACCACGTCGAACGCGACGCCCTCATCTCCGGCCTCGAACTCGCCCGCGGTGCCGGTGTGGTGACCGTCCTCGCCGTGGTCTGCGCGATCGCCGTACTCGTCCGCCGGGTCGTCGGCCTGCGCGTACTGGGCCAGCGCCTCCAGAAACTGCCCGCCGACCGCCCCCGCGCCGCCGACCTCCTCACCGACGACTCGGGCCGCGGCACCTTCGCCGACATCCAGTACGTCGCGATCAGCGCCGTCGCCCTCGTCTTCGTCGCCGTACGCCTCGCCCGCCGCCCCGACCAACTGCCCGACCTGCCCTGGGGGTTGGCGGTGGTCGTGCTGATCTCGGCCGCGACATACCTGGCCGGCAAGTACGCGGAGGGCGGCCGCCCGGTCATCCTCTCGGTGGTGCGCTCCCGCGAGGCGGGCGACCTGGACGCCCCCATCCGCACCGGCGACGACATCGAGATCCGCGGCGCGGGCTTCGTACCCCCGGGCGCCCAGACCGCCGACCGCCTCTCGCGCATGGTCGTCCGCATCGGCCCGGTCAACGTCCACGTCCCCCTCGTCCCGGTCGCCGGCGGCTTCTCCAACCCCACGGACACCCTCCTGACCGTCCCCGTCCCGGCCGACGTCGAGCCCGGCCGCGTGGAGGTACAGGTCGTGACCGCGGCGGGCGTGGAGACGAACGCCTGCGTGGTCGACGTGACGGACTGACGTCGTCGATGAGCCATCCACCGTACGAACCTGGCCGAAGTCGCAAGAATTCGTCGAAGCATGATTGAGCGGGTCCTCCTTTTCGTACGTATGGTCTGTTGAGGGGTCACGGCACAGCGGGCGAGAGGCGGCTAAGGGCGATGACTCACAGCACTCGGATGGATACGCAAACCCCGTACCTCGACGGCGACCGGAACTGGCGGGACACCGCCACTCGATACGCCCTGCTCCCACTGCGCGTCTTTCTCGGCGTCACCTTCATCTACGCGGGGCTGGACAAACTCACCGACAGCGCCTTCATGAAGTCCTCCGGCGCCGGCTCGATCGGCGAGACGATGCGCGCGGTCCGCGACTCGTCGGCGATCCCGGCCCTGGTGGACCTGTCCCTGAAGAACCCCGTCGGCTTCGGCTACGCCATCGCCTTCGGTGAACTCGCCGTCGGCATCGGCACGTTGATCGGCCTGCTGGCCCGGCTCGCCGCGCTCGGCGGCGCGCTGATCTCGCTCAGCCTGTGGCTGACCATCAGCTGGGCCAACGACCCCTACTACTACGGCAACGACCTCGCCTACCTGATGGCCTGGCTGCCCCTCGTCCTCGCGGGCGCCTCCGTGTTCTCCCTGGACGCGGCGATCCGCGGCAGGCGAAGGCAACGGGCGGGCGGCTACCGGTAGCCGTCGGTCCGGTTCGTAGGTGATCGTCAGCCGGATATGTCCGGACCAGGGTCGGCCGTGTTCCTGCGGCCGGCCCCTCGGCGTCTGCGGATCGCGCCGTTGACGCCCGCCACCACTCCGGCCAGGATCAGGCCGAACGTGACCAGCGGGATCACCGCGAACCACTCGGTCGCCCACAGCCCGCCCGCGTCCCCGGCGTAGAGCACGCCGGCGGCGGCGAGGACGAGACCGGCGACCAGCTTCCCGGGCTGGAACTCATGACGCAGCACGGCTGACCTCCGCCTGTCCGACGCCGACCTGGAGGTCCAGGTCCAGCGTGCCGGTGCTCTTGACGCCCGTCGCCGGGGTCAGGGTGACCTGCTGGTGCTTGCCCGGCTCCACGTCCACGTCCTTCTTGTCGTCACCGGGCAACTGGATGTCCCCGACGCGTACGTCCACACTCAGCTTCACCGTCACGTCCGACGGCACGATCACCTTCAGCTGTCCGACGCCCACCTCGGCGTCCGTCGCGACCGTCTGCCCCTTGGTCAGCCGCAGCCGGGTCAGGTCGAGCGTGCCCACTCCGTTCCCCAGGTCGTACTTCGGCTGTACGTCCGCCACCGCCGCGGGCTGCCAGGTGAGGTGCTCCCAGTGGGTGGTGAGGTCCTTGGGCAGCGCCGCCGAGGCGGCGAGCAGGCCGGCCGTGACGATCGCGAGGAACACCGAGCCCGCCCCCGTACGCCCCAGGAAGGCGCTGAGCGCGATGCCCAGGCCGAAGACGACGAGCGCACAGGCCAGGCCCGCCTGCAGGCTGGTGCCGAGCGCCTGGTCGTCCCATTTCGCGGCGGTGCCGAGGGCCCCCGCGCACAGCGCGAGCAGGAACACCCAGCCGCCGATCCAGCGCGGGCCGCGCTGCTTCGGGGGCGCCGGGCGCGGGGTTCGCTGATCCTCGCGCCAGTGCGGGTACGAGGGGCCGAGGCGGATGTCGAGCACGTCCGTGATGTCACGGTCGCGGGAGTCGCCGGGGCCCCACAGATAGCCGGTGCCACCGACGTGCGTGCCGTCCTTGACGATCGGATCCCGCCACCAGGAGGGATAGGCGGCGGGCACCGGCGGCGCCTGGGCCTCCGGCGGGGCGTCGGCGACCGCCTGTGCGGCCAGCGGGTCGGGGTCGGGGGCGCCGCGCTGCTGCGACCAGTACCCCGCGCCCGCCAGCAGAAGGGAGAGGACGACGGCGAAGGTCAGCACACTCGCGTTGTTCAGCATCGACAGGAACACACCGCAGCCGACCAGTGCGAACAGCACGGCGGCCAGGGCCTGGCCGTCCACGCGGCCGGTGAAGAGCTTGCGGACCTCGTTCTCCTCCTCGTCGTCGTACGGGACGAAGAGCCAGGCGAAGCCGTAGAAGATGAGGCCGATGCCGCCCGTCGCCGAGAGCACGGCGAGCGTGATCCGGAAGATCACCGGGTCCATGTCGCACTGCCGCCCCAGCCCCGCGCACACCCCCGCGAGCACCTTCGACCGCCGGTCCCGCCGGAACCGGTGCGGTGCCGCGGTCGCGGTGCCGCCGCCGGGCACCGCACCCGGCGACGAGGCGGCACCCGCGCCGGGCACGGCGTCCTGCGGCCCGCCGCCCGCTCGCGGACGTGGGCCGGAGCCGGGTCCCGGACCCGTCGCGGCGTGCTCGTGATCTGTCATGCGTCCATGCTGCCCGGCGCGAGCCGCCGATGGCAGTCGGGACGACCCTGGCCGAACCCTGAAATCGGCCCTGATCCGGACCGGGGGAGTGTCCGAGGGGCGGTGGTGCGCGTCGGTGGGCCGTGCCGCGAGCTGTTCGCCGGGCGGGCGTGGTTGCCGCGGGCGGCCGGTTGTCCGCCGGGCTCCCGTGCCACCGCGACCGACATCGCGACCGACACCGCGACCGGCTCGTGTGCCGGTGGCGCTGAGATCCTCCGCAGCCGCAGCCGCAGCCGCAGCCGCAGCCGCAGCCGCAGCCGCAGCCGCAGCCGCAGCCGCAGCCGCAGCCGCCACCGACCCACGGACCGCTGTCACCGCTTCCCCATCCGGCAACCCGTCAGAACCCCCGCGGCACGCCGTTTTCGCGGGCCGAGCGCGCTGAATTCACGGACCGAGCGCGCCGTATTCGAAGATCAGGGGAGTCTCGGGGGTCGACCCTGATGCCCCGGACGGCGGGGCGTGTGAACATCGGTGGCATGCCGGAAGCCGCAGCATTGCCCGTCGAGGACCCGCGGCCGCCGCGCAAGCTCTACCGCAGCAGTGACGGACGCTGGCTCGGTGGCGTGGCGCGGGGGCTCGCCGGGCATCTCGGGCTGCCGGTGATCTGGGTGCGGCTGGTGTTCGTGGGGCTGTTCCTCGCGGACGGGCTCGGGGCGTTGTTGTACGCCTCGTTCTGGTTCTTCGTGCCGCTCGGCGTCGGCGGCGTCGCCGGGCAGCGACCCCCGTCGCTCGTCTCCACCGAGACCTCGCCGGACGGCCGCCGCAGACTGGTCGCCCGCAAGCCGGACAAGGGCCAGATCGTCGCCCTGCTCCTCATGGTCGTCGTCGCGCTGGTCTTCGTCGGCAATGTGAACCTGGGCAGCGGCGCCAAGGCCTATCTCTTCCCGACCGTCCTCGTCGGCGCGGGCGTCGCCCTCGTCTGGCGCCAGGCGGACAACGCCCGCCGGGCCCGCTGGGCCGAGGTCGGCAGCCGCCGCCGTACGCTCAGCCTGCTGCGCGCGGGCGGTGGCGTCCTGCTGGTCACCGCCGGTGCCACCGCGATCTTCGTGCTGCAGGGCTCCGCCAGCCACCTCGGCTCGGTCCTCCAAGCGGCCCTCGCGGTCCTCGTCGGCATCACCCTGCTCGCCGGCCCGTACCTCGTGCGGATGACCCAGGACCTCTCCGAGGAGCGCCTGATGCGCATCCGCGCCCAGGAGCGCGCCGAGGTCGCCGCCCATGTCCACGACTCCGTGCTGCACACCCTGACCCTGATCCAGCGCAACGCGGAGAGCCCGAACGAGGTGCGCCGCCTGGCCCGCGCCCAGGAGCGCGACCTGCGAGCCTGGCTCTACAAACCGGAGGGCACCGGCAAGGACGAGGCCGACGAACCCGACACCCTCGCCGAGGCGGTCCGCCGCAGCGCGGCCGAGGTCGAGGACAAGCACGGCGTCCCCATCGAGGTCGTCATCGTCGGCGACTGCCCGCTCGACGACAGAATCGGCGCACAGATGCAGGCCGCGCGCGAAGCGATGGTGAACGCGGCCAAGTACGGTGGCGAGGGCGGCGCCGTACAGGTCTACGCGGAGGTGGAGGGGAAGACGGTCTTCGTGTCCGTCCGTGACCGCGGACCGGGCTTCGACCTCGACTCGATACCCGCCGACCGTATGGGCGTCAGAGAATCGATCATCGGCCGCATGGAGCGCCACGGCGGTACGGCACGCCTGCGCGCGGTGCCGGACGGTGGTACCGAGGTCGAGCTGGAGATGGAGAGGGCGGAGAAGACGTCATGAGCGACGCGACCGAGACGAACGAACCGGCGGAGCCGACCGGCGGGAGCGCGGGCGGGCGTCATGTGCGCGTGGTCCTCGTCGACGACCACCGCATGTTCCGTACGGGGGTCCAGGCCGAGATCGGCCGCACCGAGGAGACCGGGGTCGAGGTCGTCGGCGAGGCCGCGGACGTCGACCAGGCGGTCACGGTCATCACCGCGACCCGCCCCGAGGTGGTCCTCCTCGACGTCCACCTCCCGGGTGGCGGCGGGGTCGAAGTCCTGCGCCGCTGCGCCCCGTTGATGAGCGACGCCGAGCAGCCCGTCCGCTTCCTCGCCCTGTCCGTGTCGGACGCGGCGGAGGACGTGATCGGGGTGATCCGGGGCGGTGCGCGTGGCTACGTCACCAAGACGATCACCGGCACGGACCTCGTCAACTCCATCTTCCGGGTCCAGGAGGGCGACGCGGTCTTCTCGCCCCGCCTGGCCGGCTTCGTCCTCGACGCGTTCGCGTCGACCGACGCCCCGCCGGTCGACGAGGACCTCGACCGCCTCACCCAGCGCGAGCGCGAGGTCCTGCGCCTCATCGCGCGCGGCTACGCCTACAAGGAGATCGCCAAGCAGCTGTTCATCTCGGTGAAGACGGTCGAGTCCCATGTCTCGGCGGTGCTGAGGAAGCTCCAGCTGTCGAACCGGCACGAGTTGACGCGGTGGGCGACGGCGCGGCGGCTGGTGTGACCCGGGTCCGAAAGGGGCGTACCCCGTAAGGGAGTTCACTCGGGGTTCACACCACCCGGGTCGCCCCCGCGAACGGCATCTGGTCGATCGGCGCCAGCCGTACCGGAGCTGTCGGGTTCGGGGCGTGGATCATCTGGCCGTCGCCGACGTAGATGCCGACGTGACTGATGCCCGAGTAGAAGAACACCAGGTCGCCGGGGCGCAGTTCGGACCGGGAGACCCGCTGGCCCGCGTTGATCTGGGCGTAGGTCGTGCGGGGCAGGGAGACACCGGCGGAGCTGTAGGCGGCCTGGACGAGGCCCGAGCAGTCGAAGGCGTTGGGGCCCGTCGCGCCCCAGACGTAGGGGCTGCCGAGCTTCTGGTAGGCGTAGGAAACGGCCGCCGCCGCACGGGAGTTGGGGGCGTCGGACGCGGCGGCGGAGGAAGCGGGCGCGGCCAGCGCGCCCCGTGCCGCGGTCGCCGACCGTGACGCGCGGCCGGTGCCACCCGCCTCGACGACCTGCACCCGCTGCTGCGGAGTCAGCCCGGACAGCAGTCGGCGTGCCTGGTCCAGCTTGCCGTTGATCGTCTTCTTCTGCCTGCCGAGTTCGGCCTGCCGGGACTTCAGCGAGGTCAGCTCGATGTGCGCGGCGCCGCGCAACTGCTCGATCTCCCGCAGCTGTTGCCGTACGAGGGCGACGGCCGCCGTCTGCCGGTGGCCCACCCGGTCGGCGAACTCGGCGCCGTCCAGATACCGTTCGGGGTTGCTGGAGAGCATGAGCTGCACCGCGGGGTCCATCCCGCCGCTGCGGTACTGCGCGGCGGCGACGTAACCCAGCGAGTCCCGGGCCGAGTTGAGCTTCTCCGTCTTGCGGGCCGCCTCGTCCCGCAGGGTGTTCAGCTGCTTCTCGGCCGCGTCCGCCTTCTCCTTTGCGCCGTCGTACTTCTCGGTCGCGACCTCCGCCTCCTGGTACAGCTTGTCCACCTTGGCCTTGACCTGCGTCGGTGTCAGCTGTGGCTCGGCGTGCGAGGTCCCGTCGAAGCCCGTCGCCGTCGCCGCGCCCGCGAGGGCGATGGTCGCCGCCGTACGGGCTGTATTGCCGCTGAGCGAGCGCTGTCGGGGCTTGCGGTGCGCTGCCACGTGGACTGCACGTCCTTTCGTACGACCGCCGGGGGAGCGGGCGATTGCGCGTCCGGCGGCGGCCCGCACAGGGGGAGCGGGCCGCCGCCGGACATTCTTCGGCGGTGGTGGCCGACTGCCGCCCCTGGTCCGGGCGGCGGTGGGGAGCCGGTCACCTGGTGGAGGACGCTAAACCTGATGGTGACGGCGCGGTAACGCATGTGTGCAACTGACATGAGGTGACCGGGAATTGACCGTAGGTGACTGTGATTCCGGCCCGGGTCCGCCGCCTTCGCACGGCGCGCTGACCGATGCGGCGGTTCCGACGCGGGGCGGGACGGCACGGTGCTATGGGCCGCATATATGCAAGGGCCGGGAGGCGGTAACGAGGGGCGGTGTCGGTCGGTCCCGGAGCCCCTGATTAGGCTCCGGCCCCATGGACGTACTCATCCATCTCTTCGTCGGCCTGCACATCATCGGCATCGCGGCGCTGCTCGGCGGTTTCCTCACCCAGATGAAGGCGATGGGCCAGGGCACGGCCCGCTTCGTCCCCGGCATGCTGCACGGCGCGCTGACCATGCTGGTCACCGGCGCGATCCTGGTCGGCCTCAACCAGGCCGACGATCAGCACGTCAACAACATCAAGATCGGCATCAAGCTCGCGCTGCTGATCGTGATCCTCGGCCTCGTCTATGTGAAGCGGGACGAAGAGACGGTCGACAAGAGCCAGTTCGCGCTGGTCGGCGGGCTCACCATGGTGAACATCTTCATCGCGGTCCTGTGGACGTGACCCCGGACGAGCCGGCGACGTAGTACCGGACCGTCCCCGCGGCGACCACCAGCCACGCGGCCACCGCGATCCACAGCACCACCTCCCCGGGCGTCCGCAGCCACGAGACGTCCACGGCGGTGCCCACGGACAACATGGTCGCCGCCGTCATCCCGAGCGGGAACACCGTCGACCAGCGGCGCACGTCGAAGTGCGGCCGGGGCCAGGCGACCTCGGCGGCCACCAGCACCACGCACCAGGCCACGTCGAGCACCAGCAGCGCCACGGTCACGGCCCGCAGGACGCCCCGGTCGTCGGAGTTCCACAGGTACAGGCGGGCGCTGTCGGCGGCGATCAGTTTCGACCCGGCCAGCGCCGAGACGGCCAGCGCGCCGCCGACGATCCAGTGGTCACCGGCCCCCATGATCAGCTGCCGCCACTCGAACCGGGCCAGCGCGAACCCGTAGAGCACCAGCCCGAACCAGAACAGCACCAACGCCGTGTGCGCGAGCCAGGCCGCCGACTCGGCCCCGGCGATCGTCGCCCCCAGCACGGCCAGCGACTGGGTGGCCACACACCCGAGGAACACGGTCCCGGGCATCCGCCCCTGCCAGTTCCGTACGACCCGCACGAGCAGCCCAGGCCACAGCACCGCGGCCGCCGCCAGCAGCGCCTCGGCCACCGTCTGCCAGCCCGCCGCCGAGAACCGCGTCCCCAGTACGGCGGTCGCGGCCGTGGCGGTCAGCGCGCCGGGCGTCCCCGCGTCCGCGAGCCACCGCCGCCGGTCCCGCAGCAGCCGTACGGCGAAGTCGGCGGCCAGCCCCAGCCAGAAGGCGCAGGCCACCGCGAAGGCGATACGGGACAGCACCTCGTACCCGGTGACATGCAGGCCGACCGACACGATCGCGGTCGCCATCACGACGGCCCCGGCCGCCGGCGGACGCTGCGCCCACCAGGCGCGGAAACGGGAGACACCGGTATCGGACATGGGCCGATGCTAGGGAGCCGCCCTGGTGCGGACGAGGGGCCACGCACGCGTGGAGGTCAAAAACACCTGCACGCGTGCGTGGCGCTCGAAAACACGCTCACGCGCGGGTACGGACTCCGTTCAGGCCGGTCGCACCACGCTGTGGATGATCGCCGTGCCGTCGTGGTGGATCGACTCCTCGCGGACGTAGGCGCCGGGCTTCGGGGCGTGGATCATCGTGCCGTCGCCTACGTAGACGCCGACGTGGCTGCTGTCCTCGTGGAAGAAGACCAGGTCACCAGGTTGCGCGTCGGCCAGGGAGACCGTCGTGCCGGCGTCGGCCTGGTCGGTGGTGGCGCGCGGGAGGGTGAATCCGGCGGCCTTCCAGGCGGCCTGGGTGAGGCCCGAGCAGTCGTACGAGCCGGGACCGGCGGCGCCCCAGACGTACGGCTTGCCGACCTGGGCGCGGGCGAAGGCGACGGCCTTGGCCGCCTTGGTGGCGTACGAGGAGTCGGAAGGGGTGCCCTTCGCCGTTTCCGCCCGCTGCTTCGCGAGTGCCGCCGCCTCGGCCGCGGCCTCCTGCCGCTGCTTCTGCTCGGTCGGCTGCGACAGCAGCTCGCGCGCGGTGGAGAGCTTCTTCTGGACGGTTGCCTTGGCCGTCCTCAGGTCGCTCTGCGCGCCGTCGGAGGTCTGGAGACCCTCGGTCGTCTCGTGACGCACCGCGTCCTTCTGGCGGCTGGTCAGCCGGCTCATCAGCTGGGCCTGCTCGAAGTAGTCCGGCGGGGTGTCCGGGAGCAGGAAGGTCGAGGCGTCCGGGGCGGTGGCCTCGGCGCGGTACTGCGCGGCGGTGAATGAACTCAGCCGCTCCCGCACGGAGTTGAGCCGCTGCGCGCGCCTGGCCACGTCGCCCAGGAGGCTGTCCGCGCGCTTGCGCTGCTTGGCCGCGTTGTACGTCTCGGTCGCCGACTCCGCCCGCCGGTAGAGGTCGTCGATCTTCTGCTCGACCTCTCCGGGACTCCGATCGCCGTCGTCGGCGACGGGGGTCCATATGCCTGCGATGCGCGAGCCCGCGGAACGCGGCTTGCGGTGCGACGATGCCAAAGGAGGCGACTCCTTCCAGATGGTGCCCTACGGTCCGTGCCACGAAAGGGAGTTGGACCGGTTCACCCCAGGTCGGCGGGGGCGTGCGGCTTGAACGCACGCTAACCAATTCGTGTGGCTTGTGTGAAGGTTGATGTTCGATATGCCTGACATGTCTCAGCGACCTCGATCACGTGCGAGACCGGCCATCGCTGATCGTGATCGACCGGTTCTGGTCCGTGAATTTTCCCGAGTTCCTGGGGTGGCGGCCGGTTGTCAGTGCGGCGCCCTAAACTCGGAGAGCGATGAGCAGCCTCTTTGACGACAGCTTCCTGGCGGATCTCCAGGCCCCTCGGGCCCATGAGGGAGAGCCTCCGCCCCCGCCCGAGGACGAGCACGGACCGGAGCAGATTCCGGACGACCTGTTCGGCGGGAAGTTCGACGTGCCCGCGAGCAGAGACGCCCACTACCGGGACGGCGCCCCACGCCCGGTGGTCGACCCGGCGGCCCTGCTCGACGGGCTGAACGAGAACCAGCGCGCGGCCGTCGTCCACTCCGACACCCCGCTGCTCATCGTGGCCGGCGCCGGCTCCGGCAAGACCCGCGTGCTCACCCACCGCATCGCCTACCTCCTCGGCGAGCGCAACGTGCACCCCGGGCAGATCCTCGCGATCACTTTCACCAACAAGGCCGCGGGCGAGATGAAGGAGCGCGTCGAGCAGCTCGTCGGCCCGCGCGCCAACGCGATGTGGGTGATGACCTTCCACAGCGCGTGCGTCCGCATCCTGCGCCGCGAGTCGAAGAAGCTCGGCTTCACGTCCTCGTTCTCGATCTACGACGCCGCCGACTCCAAGCGCCTCATGGCCCTGGTCTGCCGCGACCTGGACCTCGACCCGAAGCGCTTCCCCCCGAAGTCCTTCAGCGCCAAGATCTCCAACCTGAAGAACGAGCTGATCGACGAGGAGGACTTCGCCGCCCAGGCCGCCGACGGCTTCGAGAAGACCGTCGCCCAGGCCTACGCGATGTACCAGTCGCGGCTGCGCGAGGCCAACGCCCTCGACTTCGACGACCTGATCATGACGACGGTCAACCTGCTGCGTGCCTTCCCGGACGTCGCCGAGCACTACCGCCGCCGCTTCCGGCACGTCATGGTCGACGAGTACCAGGACACCAACCACGCGCAGTACGCGCTCGTGCGCGAGCTGGTCGGCACCTCCGAGCACCCGGTCGACGTCCCGCCCGGCGAACACGACCTGCCGCCCGCCGAGTTGTGCGTCGTGGGCGACGCCGACCAGTCGATCTACGCCTTCCGGGGTGCGACGATCCGCAACATCCTCCAGTTCGAGGAGGACTACCCGAACGCGACGACGATCCTCCTGGAGCAGAACTACCGCTCCACACAGACGATCCTGAGCGCCGCCAACGCGGTCATCGAGCGCAACGAGTCCCGCCGCCCCAAGAACCTGTGGACCAACGCGGGCGCGGGCGCGCAGATCACCGGCTATGTCGCGGACACGGAGCACGACGAGGCGCAGTTCGTCGCCGAGGAGATAGACCGTCTCACCGACGCGGGTGACGCGAAGGCCGGCGATGTCGCCGTCTTCTACCGGACGAACGCCCAGTCCCGTGTCTTCGAAGAGATCTTCATCCGCGTCGGCCTGCCCTACAAGGTCGTCGGCGGCGTCCGCTTCTACGAGCGCAAGGAAGTCCGGGACGTCCTGGCCTACCTCCGCGTTCTGGCCAACCCGGAGGACGCGGTCCCGCTGCGCCGCATCCTCAACGTCCCCAAGCGCGGCATCGGCGAGCGCGCCGAGGCGATGATCGACGCCCTCTCGCAGCGCGAGAAGATCAGCTTCCCGCAGGCGTTGAAGCGCGTCGACGAGGCCTACGGCATGGCCGCGCGGTCGACGAACGCGGTCAAGAAGTTCAACACGCTGATGGAGGACCTCCGTACGATCGTCGACTCCGGTGCGGGCCCGGCGACGGTCCTGGAGGCCATCCTCGAACGCACCGGCTATCTCGCCGAGTTGCAGGCCTCCACCGACCCGCAGGACGAGACCCGCATCGAGAACCTCCAGGAACTCGCCGCCGTAGCCCTGGAGTTCGAACAGGAGAACAGCGGCGGGGAGAGCGAGAGCGAGACGCCCGTCGGGCTCGCCGCCTTCCTGGAGCGGGTGGCGCTGGTCGCCGACTCCGACCAGATCCCCGACGAGGACGAGGACGGCTCCGGAGTCATCACGCTGATGACCCTGCACACCGCCAAGGGCCTCGAATTCCCGGTTGTCTTCCTCACCGGCATGGAGGACGGCGTCTTCCCGCACATGCGCGCCCTCGGCCAGGCCAAGGAGCTGGAGGAGGAGCGGCGCCTCGCGTACGTGGGCATCACGCGCGCGCGGGAACGCCTTTACCTGACCCGCTCGTCGCTGCGCAGCGCCTGGGGACAGCCGTCGTACAACCCGCCCTCCCGCTTCCTGGAGGAGATCCCGGCGGCGCACGTGGAGTGGAAGCGGACCGGCGCGATGGCGGCTCCGCCGTCGACGGGTCCGGCCTCGGGCATCGCGTCCTCGCTGTCCTCGTCCCGCTCGCGTTCCTCCGCGTCGGGTGCCTCGGGCTTCGCCACGCGCCGCACCTCGGAGAAGCCGGTCGTGGCGCTGGCCGTCGGCGACCGGGTCACGCACGACCAGTTCGGACTCGGCACGGTGGTCGGCGTGAAGGGCACGGGGGCGAACGCGGAGGCGACGGTCGACTTCGGGGAACCCAAGCCGAAGCGGCTGCTGCTGCGGTACGCGCCGGTGGAAAAGCTGTAGCCCGTAAGGGGAGTTGCCCTTAGTCGCCCTTAGCCGCCTTTAAAAGGGGCTGCCCGTAAGGGAGTTGGGCCGACGGGGGCGGCTCAGGTCGGGTCGAGGCCGTGGCTGCGGAGCCACGGGAGCGGGTCGATCGCCGCCCCGCCCGCCGGGCGCACCTCGAAGTGCAGGTGCGGACCGGTGGAGTTGCCGGAGTTCCCGGAGTACGCGATCGAGTCGCCGGCCTTCACCGTCGTACCGGAGGCGACCCGGTAGCTGGAGAGGTGGCAATACCAGGTCTGCGTGCCGTCCTTCTCGGTGAGGATCAGCATGTTGCCGTAGGCGCTGTTCCACTTCGTGGAGACGACGCCGTCGGTCGCGGCCATCACGTTGGTGCCGTACGAGACGGGGAAGTCGATGCCCGTGTGCACGGACATCCAGTTGACGCCGGCCTGGCCGAAGTAGGCGCTGAGGCCCTTCTGCGTCACCGGCAGCACGTACTTGGGGCGCAACCGCTCCTTGCGGGCCGCCTCCGCCGCCGCCTTCTTCTTCTCGGCTTCCTGCTGGGCCTTGAGGTCGATACGTTCCTGCGTACGGCTGGCCCGGTCGGCGAAGTCGTCGGCACCGGCCGACAGGCTCTTGATCTGGGCGTCCAGCTTGTTGTTCGCGACGGACGGCTTGACCGTGGTCGCGTCCGAGGCGGAGGCCGTCGTGTCGCTGCCACCGGTCAGCGTGCCCACGGACGCGGCGGCGATGCCGGCGACACCCATCACACACGCCGACGGCACGGCGATGGTCATCAGCGCGGACCGCTTCGGGGGCGTACGACGGCGGGAACGGCTCCCGTTGCGGGCCGCGGCGCGCGAGCCGACGGGAGTCGCGGACGGGGTGAACTCCTCCTGGTCGTCGAGGAGTTCGGGGTGCGGCTGGGGGGTGTCCTGTTCCGGTTCGGCCTCGTCGAGGGCGGGCATCTCGCCGGTGGCGGTCAACTCGCCTGTCAACTCGCCGTCTTCCGGGGCGGGTTCGTCGTACGTGCCCTCGTGCGTCCCGTCGTACGACGCCTGCTCGAAGGTGGTCGTCGCGTCGGCGGGGCTGCCGTCGGCGTTCCACTGCGTGGCGTCGTAGGCGCCGGTGTCGAAGGTCTGCGTGCCCCATTCCCACTGCTGGGTCTGGTCGGCGGGGGCGGCTGCGGAATGAGCCGACTGGTCAGGCTGGAGCCAGGCGTTCGCGTCCCACTGGCCGCTGATGTCGGGGGCGCCGGTCTGCGGCGGGATGGCGGACAGCTGCTGGTAGTCGGCCGACCAGGCCGTCGTCTCGTAGGCGCCCGTGTCGTAGGCGGCGTGGTGCTGGGCCACGTACGGGTCGTAGTTCAGGGTGTGTTGGGCACCTGTGGACCAGCCGGAGGAGTCGTACGCGCCGGTGGCCTGCGAAGCCATGGGGTGCGACCCGGTGTCGTGGCCGGGGCTGTGGCCGTTGCCCGGCATGTCGCCGAAGAGGGGGTCGGTGGCGAAGCTCGCGGTGGCCTGGGCGCCGTCCGCGCCCGGAGGGAAACCCGTGGTGGTGTGGTCGCCGTACGTGGTGAAGTCACCGTACTGGGCGTCCTGCCCGCCGTACGACGCGTAGTGCGCCGAGGTGGCATCGGAAGCCGGGGCCGGGGTGGTCATGGTCCCCGACGGGTGACGATCGTTCACCAACTTCTCTATTCGCCTCGACAACAGGGGCTGCCAGAGCAGTGCGGTGGACTGTACCCGGCAGTATGCGGGCACGACAATCTTCGTCAGGTTTCGCGTCAGCCGGAAACGGGCATTCGGCCGTGTTTCGGGGGACGACGGGCACGGGTTTGGCCTTGGGTTCGAATAGCGTTCGATCTTCGTGAGGCTGTGGGCCCGCTGTCGGTGCCCCGTCAGGCCACTGTCAGGCCGCCGGCGTGGGTGCCCGTGTGGGCGGTGGTGCGGGCGGTGGTGCGGTTCGCGGCCGAGGTTTCCGGCAGCGGGGTGTCGAGAGCCTGGCGAATGCCGGTCGCGACGGCCGGGTGGACCGGCAGGGCGAGGTGGCCGATGCCGCTGACCTGGACGTTCTGGGCGATCAGGTCGGGGTGGTCGATACAGGCGGTCTCCAGCGGCTCCATCAGGTGATCCAGATCGCTCCAGAAACTGACGAAGTGCGTACGGCAGCCGGGCGCGGGCCGGGTCAGTTCCTCGATCACCGCCGAGTCGGGACGCATCTGGCGGACGATCGGGTGGGCGTTGGCCAGCGGGGCGACGGCCGTGCCGGAGTGCGGGGTGCCGAGCGTCACGAGCGTGCGGACCCGCAGGTCACCGCCGAGCCGCTGCACGTAGTACCGCGCGATCAGCCCGCCGAGACTGTGCCCGACGATGTCGACCTCCCGGCTGCCGGTGCGCTCGCAGATCTCCTCGATGTGCCGGCCGAGCAGCTCGGCCGCGGTGCGGATGTCGCAGGTCAGCGGCGAGTAGTTCAGGGACTCGACCTGCCGGCGGCCGTGCTGGGCCAGGGAACGGCGCAGCAGCACGAACACCGAGCGGTTGTCGATGAACCCGTGCAGCAGCACCACCGGGGGCTTCGCCTCGGTCGGCAGCTGGGTCGCGTCCTGGGGCGAGGGCAGCTCGGGCAGGGGGCCCCGGCGTTCCTGGGCCATGCCGGAGGGATAGAGGAGAAGGTGGCCCGCGAGGATCACGATCTCCAGGGCGGTCGCTTTCAGGAGGGTCATCGAGAGGCCCGCCAGCCTGCTGGGCAGGAGGCGCTGACATAGAGGGAGAAAGGGCGCTGCAACCCCGGTGACCTTCATGGCCGACCTCCTGTCGGCACACGGAACGACAGCTCCGTCCCCCGTGTGCCCTCGTGGGAGGCCACGGCGAGGATCACCGGTGGTGCGGCGAGGGGTGCGCGCGGCGTACCCCTCGTGCCTGTGCCGATGCGCCCTACCCCCACCCCGCGCGGCCTGCGGCGCGGTGGTACGGCGACCTCGTTGCGGCTCCCGTTGCGCTTGTTCCCGCTGGAACGCTGCGCGGTGAACGTGTCCCATCGTGTGATTTCCCCCTCGGTATCCGCCGCGAAACTGCCGGTTGCGGGATGCTGGAGATAACGTTCGTTCACTTCCCGCACTGAAGCGGGTACCGCGGTACCCGTGGGTAGGGATGAACGCAGTCGCTTCATGGAGGCAGTGATGGGTGTGGCAGCCGGTCCGATCCGCGTGGTGGTCGCCAAGCCGGGGCTCGACGGCCACGATCGCGGGGCCAAGGTGATCGCGCGGGCGCTGCGCGACGCCGGTATGGAGGTCATCTACACCGGCCTCCACCAGACCCCCGACCAGATCGTCGACACCGCGATCCAGGAGGACGCCGACGCGATCGGCCTCTCCATCCTCTCCGGCGCCCACAACACCCTCTTCGCCGCGGTCATCGACCTCCTCAAGCAGCGCGAGGCGGAGGACATCCTCGTCTTCGGCGGCGGAATCATCCCCGAGGCGGACATCGCCCCGCTCAAGGAGAAGGGCGTCGCGGAGATCTTCACGCCCGGGGCGACGACGCAGGCGATCGTGGACTGGGTGCGGGAGAACGTGCGACAGGGCTCCGCTACTGGACACCGGTGACATTTCAGCCCGTCCGGCGTTTGAGGACGAGCCGTTCAGGCCGAAGGGGGGTTTGGGGGCACAGCCCCCAAGCTTCTACGGCGACTGCGACTCCCGCCGCTTCTACGGTGCGTGCAGCTCCTCCGCCATGGCAGCCCGCAGCCGCAGCGTAGTAACCAGTCTCTGAAATGCCTCCGCCCAGTAGCCCCCCGCTCCCGGCGCCGCGTCCTCCGACTCGTCCGGTACCGCCAGCAACCCGTCCAGCCGACTCGCCTCGGCGGGATCGAGACACCGCTCGGCCAGCCCCATCACCCCACTGAAACTCCACGGATAACTCCCCGCATCCCGCGCGATGTTGAGCGCGTCCACGACAGCCCGCCCAAGCGGCGCAGCCCACGGCACCGCACACACCCCGAGCAGCTGAAACGCCTCGGACAACCCCTGCACCCCGATGAACCCGGCGACCCACTCGGCCCGTTCACCCCCGCCCAGCGTGCTGAGCAGCTTGGCGCGCTCGGCCAGGGACACCGCCCCCGGCCCGCCCGCCTCCGGCGCGGACGGCGTCCCCAGCAGCGCCCGTGACCACTCGGCGTTCCGCTGCCGCACCGCCGCCCGGCACCACGCGGCGTGCAGCTCGCTCCGCCAGTCGTCCGCCACCGGAAGCGCGACGATCTCCGCGGGCGTACGTCCGCCGAGCCGCCGCTCCCAGGTCCCGAGCGGAGTCGCCTCCACCAACTGGCCGAGCCACCAAGAACGTTCACCCCGCCCCGCCGGAGCTTTGGCGACCACACCGTCCCGCTCCATGCCCGAGTCGCACTCGTGCGGCGCCTCGACCACCAGGCCCGGTTCCTCGCGCGTACGGTCGACGGCCACGCAGGCCGACGCCCGGACCGCCATCCGCGCGGCGAGCGCCGAGTCCGGGAGCGCGGACAGCAACTCGGCAGCCGTAGCGCGTACGTTGCGGCTGCGGTCGGCCAACGCCTGCTCCAGGAACGGCTCGTCCTGGGCCGCGAGACCCATCCGCAGCGAGTCCAGGAACATCAGCCGGTCCTCCGCGCGCTCCGTCGCCCAGGTCGTGACGAGCAACTCGCGTGCTGCGGCGGGCCGTTGCGCGCGTATCGCCGCGAGCAGGGCGACCCGCTCGGCGAACAGCCCTTCCTGCCAGAGCAGTTGGACCTGGCCCGGGGCGTCGAGATCCGGCAGGGCGGTGCCGCCGCCCGGTGTCGCGCGCAGGGCGAACCGCCAGTCCGGGTTCAGCCGAGCCAGCCACAACGCGCGCGGGCCCGCGAACTCCAGCGCCGCCGGCCGCAGATCCGTACGCCCCCGGGCCGCGTCCAGCAGCGCGGGCAACGCCTGGACGGGGGCGGCGAATCCGCGCGCGTTGGCCGCCGTGAGCCACTGGGGCAGCAACTCCATGAGATCCGGCGAGGTGCCCCTACGACCCCCACCGCCCGTACCCGGACGGTCGGCCAGCAGCAGCGCCAGCCTGCGGGCCGCCGCGGTGGGCAACGCCGGACGCGCGTCGGGTGCGGCCGGCTCGGGGCGCTGTGCCGCCCGCGCGGGACTCAGGCCCGCCCGTCGTCGTACGGTCTCCACGGCCGCCGCGTCCAGCAGTGCCACGGGTGCGTCCTGGCCCGGCGCGCAGCCTGCAGGTGTACGGCGGTCCGTGCCGAGCAGGGCCGTGGTGACGAGCTCTTCCCAGTCGCCCGCCGGGGGCGCCGGTGCGGGGGTGGTGTTCATGCGGTGCCTTCCGTCGAGTTGGTGAGTGGGCTCAGCACAGCGACACCGGCTCTCCCGCCCCGTCCGGCCAGGCCGTCAGCGGGGTGAAGCCGCGGTGGCCCAGCTCGCCGAAGACCTTGACCGGGGCGCCGCCGGAGAGCGCGACGAGCCGCCACAGGCCGGGGCGGGAACGGGCCGTAGGCGTGAGGGGGAGCGCCAAGTCGGCGTCGGCGTCGGCCAGTTGCCAGGAGTCGCCGTCCGGCGTGGGGATGACCCGGTCCAGCGTCACCGGGACCGAATCCAGCCAGGGGTCGTGCCGTAGCGCTTCCCCGTAGTGGACGGCGGCCTGAGCTGTCGTCACCCCCTGCGGCCGTTCCGTCGTAGGCGAAGGTGCCGCGAACTGCGCACCCAGGGAGGCTCGGAGCTGTCCGGCGCCCGGGAACGCGGACACCTCCGCGTCCAGGGCGAGCCCCATGGGCAGCGCCAACTCGGGGGCGCGGCCCCCGGCGCCGTAGGAGAGGAGGAGGGATGTGCGGCCCGAGTCCGTGCCGTACAGCCATATTCTTCGGGTCGTCAGTTTCGGGTCCGTCGTGTCGTACTGGGCGAGGACCAGCCAGTGGTCGCGCAGGGGTGGGCCGTCCGGTGCGGCGGGCAGGCCGATGCGGGAGCGGACCGTCGCCGCCAGGTCGTCGGGCAGCTGCTCGCGGCGCAGCCAGGCCTGGTCGAGGAGGTGGAGCAGCGCGCACTCCTCCAGCAGGCGTACGGGCCAGCCGGGGCCCGAGGCCGGGATCGCCCCCAACTCCCTTGCCCGCGCGGCCAGTCCGGGGGCCTGGGCGTCGACCATGCGGGCCGCGGTCTCCTCCCACAGCCCGTATCCCGCCTGCTCCGCCGAGGCCAGGCCGGTGCGCAGCAGGTCCGTCAGCCGCTGCTCCAACTCGCCCGCGCCCGCGCTGATCCGCTCGGCCCGGCGCTCCGCCCGGCGCCGCGCCGCCTCCGGATCAGCGGCGGCAGGGGAACCGGACGCCCCCGCCGCCCGCTTCTCCTCCGTCCGCTTCCGCCGCCCCGCCAGCCACTCCTCGGCCCAGCCCGGCGCCTGCCCCGACGGCACCGCGCCGTCCTCGCCCGCCCACAGCAGCAGCAGCCCCAGCGCGTGCTTGCACGGGAACTTGCGGCTCGGACAACTGCACTTGTACGCGGGCCCCGCCGCGTCCGCGATGTCGATGACCGTCTGATACGGCTTGCTGCCACTGCCCTTGCACAGCCCCCACACCGTCCCCTCGTCAGAACTGCCCGCCTCGGACCACGGCCCCGCCGCCCCGAGCTTGCTTCCCGCTTTGCGTGACGCTGCGTCAGGCGCCAGTGCCAGCACCTGGTCAGCCGTCCAGCGCACCCCCTGCTGAGTCATGTCATCGAAGGTAGATCCCAGCACTGACAATCGGCCCGTCAGCGATCCGGCCATCGGCTTCGCGAACGCGTTTTCGCAGGTCGGAACGCGTTGTCAGTGGGGTCGTGCAAGGTGGACACCAGATCCGAACCGGCCGAGCTGGAGGGGGCCTCAGCCATGACTGTGTCCGTAGAAACCACGCCTGAGCAAGCGAACGAGAAGCCGTCGGACGAGGCGTTGCGGCCGCACGCCGAGGACGCGTTCGCCGACGAACTCGCCGCGCTGGCCGCGCAGGACGACCGGCCGCGTCCGGTCCGCTGGAAGATGTCGCCGTGGGCGGTCGCCACCTATCTGCTCGGCGGCACACTGCCGGACGGCACGGTGATCTCACCGAAGTACGTCGGCCCGCGCCGCATCGTCGAGGTCGCCGTCACCACCCTCGCCACCGACCGCGCCCTGCTTCTGCTCGGCGTGCCCGGCACCGCCAAGACCTGGGTGTCCGAGCACCTCGCGGCGGCGGTCAGCGGCGACTCGACCCTCATCGTGCAGGGCACCGCCGGCACCCCGGAGGAGGCGATCCGCTACGGCTGGAACTACGCGCAGCTGCTCGCCAACGGCCCGAGCCGCGACGCCCTCGTGCCCAGCCCCGTCATGCGGGCCATGGCCGAGGGGATGACGGCGCGCGTCGAGGAGTTGACCCGAATCCCGGCCGACGTACAGGACTCGCTGATCACGATCCTGTCGGAAAAGACGCTGCCGATACCGGAGTTGGGACAGGAGGTGCAGGCGGTCCGCGGCTTCAACCTGATCGCCACGGCCAACGACCGCGACCGCGGGGTCAACGACCTCTCCAGCGCGCTGCGTCGCCGTTTCAACACGGTGGTGCTGCCGCTGCCGGAGAGCGCCGACGCCGAGGTCGAGATCGTCGCCCGCCGCGTCGACCAGATCGGCCGCTCCCTCGACCTGCCCGCGGTGCCCGAGGGCGTCGACGAGATCCGCCGAGTGGTGACCGTCTTCCGCGAACTGCGCGACGGGATCACGGCGGACGGCCGTACGAAGCTCAAGTCGCCCAGCGGCACGCTGTCCACGGCCGAGGCGATCTCCGTCGTCACCAACGGGCTTGCCCTGGCAGCCCACTTCGGCGACGGGCTGCTGCGGCCGAGCGATGTCGCCGCGGGCATCCTCGGTGCCGTGGTCCGCGATCCGGCGGCCGACCGGGTCATCTGGCAGGAGTACCTGGAGGCGGTCGTCCGGGAGCGCGACGGCTGGAAGGACTTCTACCGGGCCTGCCGGGAGGTGAGCGCGTGAGCGACTCCAGGGGGATGGTCGACGACGACTCCGCGTGGAGTTGGTGCGGGAGCGGGAGTGAGAGTGGGATCCGGAGGGGAGGGGGACGACGTGGCGGGTACTGAGGGGGGCGGGGGCCGGGGCGCCGGGCCGCTGTTGCTCGGGGTGCGGCATCACGGGCCCGGTTCGGCGCGGGCCGTTCGGGCGGCGTTGGACGCGGCCCGGCCGCGGGTCGTACTGATCGAAGGGCCGCCGGAGGCCGACGCGTTGATCCCGCTGGCCGCCGACGAGGACATGCGGCCGCCGGTCGCGCTCCTCGCCCACGCCGTGGACGAACCGGGTCGCTCGGCCTTCTGGCCGCTGGCCGAGTTCTCCCCGGAGTGGGTCGCGATCCGCTGGGCCCTGGAGCACCAGGTCCCGGCCCGCTTCATCGACCTCCCGGCCACGCACACGCTGGCGTGGGGGAAGGACGACGGCGAGGGCGAGTTGACGGGGGAAGAGGAGCCGCCGGACCCGGCTGCCGCGACCCCGTCCACTGAGTCCCCTTCTGCCTCGGACCCCTCTGCCCCGGACCTCCGCGTCGACCCTCTCGCGGTCCTCGCCGAGACCGCCGGTTACGACGATCCTGAGCGCTGGTGGGAGGACGTCGTCGAGCACCGGGGTGTGGGGGAGCGGGACGCGTTCGCGCCGTTCACCGCGCTGGAGGAGGCGATGGGGGCGCTGCGCGAAACGTACGGGGTCGGCGGGCACGAGCGGGATCTCGTGCGGGAGGCG
This sequence comes from Streptomyces prunicolor, assembly GCF_045162825.1. Classification (NCBI taxonomy): domain Bacteria; kingdom Bacillati; phylum Actinomycetota; class Actinomycetes; order Kitasatosporales; family Streptomycetaceae; genus Streptomyces; species Streptomyces prunicolor. The sequence continues at coordinate 6,643,212 of NZ_CP108676.1, forward strand.
TATATGCGGCTCCAAGTGCGTGCGGCGCAGCGGGAGTTCGAGGACGACGTGGCCGTGGTGTGCGGGGCCTGGCATGTGCCCGCGCTGCGGCAGAAGGCGGGCGTGGCAGCGGACCGTGCGCTGCTGAAGGGGCTGCCCAAGGTCAAGGCCGATCTGACCTGGGTGCCGTGGACGCATCGTCGGCTGTCGCGGGCCAGCGGATACGGTGCGGGCATCGACTCGCCGGGCTGGTACGGCCATCTGTTCGGCGCGCCGGACCGGCCGGTCGAGCGGTGGATGACCAAGGTCGCGGGACTGTTCCGGGAGGAGGACCGGATCGTCTCCCCGGCCCATGTCATCGAGGCCGTACGGCTTGCGGAGACGCTTGCGGTGATGCGCGGCAGGCCGTTGCCGGGGCTCGGGGAGACCACCGATGCGGTGCGCGCGGTGATGTGCGAGGGCTCGGACGTCCCGCTGGCGCTGGTGCACGACCGGCTCGTGGTCGGGGATGTGCTGGGCGAGGTGCCGCCGGGTGCGCCCGCCGTGCCGTTGCAGCGTGACCTCGACCGGTCGCAGCGCAAGCTGCGGATCAAACCGGAGGCGCTGGAGCGGGAGTTGGAGCTCGACCTGCGCAAGGAGACCGACGCCGGGCGCAGCAGGTTGTTGCACCGGTTGCGGCTGCTGCGGATCGAGTGGGGTGAGCCGGTCGCGTCGCGGGGGAGTACGGGTACGTTCCGGGAGACCTGGCGGCTGCGCTGGGAGCCGGAGTTGGCGGTGCGGGTCGCCGAGGCGGGGGTCTGGGGGACCACCGTGCTCGCGGCGGCGACCGCGAAGGCGGAGGCGGACGCGATCGGGGCGCAGAGCCTGGCCGACGTCACCGCACTCGCCGAGCGCTGCCTGTTGGCCGAACTGCCGGACGCGCTCCCGGTGGTGATGAAGGTCCTCGCCGACCGCGCGGCCCTCGACACGGACGTCGGTCATCTCGCCCAGGCGCTGCCCGCGTTGGTCCGTTCGCTGCGCTACGGCGACGTCCGCGGCACCGACACCGGCGCGCTGACGGAGGTCGCGGCCGGCCTCGCCGAGCGGGTCTTCGTGGGCCTGCCCCCGGCCTGCGCGGCCCTCGACGCGGACGCCGCGGAGGAGATGCGGCGGCATGTGGACGCGGTACATGGGGCGGTGGCGCTGTTGGGCGACGCCTCGGGACACGGACATGGTGACACCTCTGCACCTGGGCAGGGCGACGGACCTGGCCCCGGACCTGGCCCCGGACCCGGGCACGGTGATCTGCGGGACCGTTGGCGCGCGGTGCTGCGGACGCTCTCCGCGCGGGACACCGTGCCGGGTGTCATCCGGGGGCGTGCCGTTCGACTCCTGCTGGACGAGGGGGAGTTGGGGCCGGACGAGGCGGCCCGGCTGATGGGGCTGGTGCTCTCGCCGGGGACACCGCCGGCGGACGCGGCCGCGTGGATCGAGGGGTTCGTCGGTGGTGGGGGCGGGCTGCTGCTCGTGCACGACGAGCGGTTGCTCGGGCTGGTGGACGCGTGGCTGACCGGGGTGCCGGCGGAGGCGTTCACGGACGTACTGCCTTTGCTGAGGCGAACGTTCTCGTCGTACGAGCCCGGAGTGCGCCGGACACTCGGGGAGTTGGTGCGGCGCGGGCCGGGGAAGCAGGTGGGTACGGCGGCGACGGCGGCCGGGATACCCGGGTTCGGGGCGGAGTTGGACGCCGGGCGCGCGGACGCGGTCGTGCCGGTGCTGCGGCTGCTCTTGGGGCTGGACGACGTGGTGGACAACGGCGACAACGAGCTTGTGGGGGTGGCGGGATGACGAGCGGCAACAGCAGGCAGGGCAAGGGAAGGTCGGGGGAGAGAGGTCAACCGGCCCGTGCCGGTGGGGGCGTGGACCGCCCGGTGACGGCCGTAAGGGTCGTACCGCTGTGGGAAGGGCTGCGTACGGCGGGGGCGCGCGGATGACGGCCGAGGCGGTCGCGGTCGGCGGGGTCGCGGACCCCGGCCAGCCTGGTCAGGAGCGGTTGCGGCGGTGGCGGCTGGTGCTCGGGGGCGGCGCGGCCGACGGCACCGGGTGCGAGCTGACCGGGCAGGACGCGGCGATGGACGGGGCGTTGGCCGCGCTGTACGGCAGGGAGGACAAGGGGCGGGCGGCGAAGGACCGTTCGGCGGGGCTCGGGGCGTCGGCGCCGTCCGTCGCGCGCTGGCTCGGGGACATCCGGACGTACTTCCCGTCCTCCGTCGTCCAGGTCATGCAGCGCGACGCCATCGACCGGCTCGGGCTGTCCGCGCTGCTCCTCGAACCGGAGATGCTGGAAGCGGTCGAGGCCGACGTGCACCTCGTCGGCACGCTGCTCTCCCTCAACAAGGCGATGCCGGAGACCACGAAGGAGACGGCGCGGGCGGTCGTCCGCAAGGTCGTCCAGGACCTGGAGAAGCGGCTCGCCTCCCGCACCCGGGCCACCCTCACCGGCGCGCTCGACCGCAGCGCCCGTGTCAACCGGCCACGCCACCACGACATCGACTGGAACCGCACGATCGCGGCCAACCTCAAGCACTACCTGCCCGAGTACCGGACCATCGTGCCGGAGCGGCTGATCGGATACGGGCGCGCGTCCCAGTCCGTGAAGAAGGAGGTCATCCTCTGCATCGACCAGTCCGGGTCGATGGCGGCGTCCGTCGTCTACGCCTCCGTGTTCGGGGCGGTACTGGCGTCCATGCGGTCGATCAACACCCGGCTCGTCGTCTTCGACACGGCGGTCGTCGACCTCACCGACCAGCTCGACGACCCGGTGGACGTGCTCTTCGGGACCCAGCTCGGCGGCGGCACGGACATCAACAGGGCGCTCGCGTACTGCCAGTCGCAGATCACCCGGCCCGCCGAGACGGTGGTCGTACTGATCAGCGACCTCTACGAAGGGGGCATCCGGAACGAGATGCTGAAGCGGGTCGCGGCGATGAAGGCGTCGGGGGTGCAGTTCGTGACGCTGCTCGCGCTGTCCGACGAGGGCACGCCTGCCTACGACCGCGAACACGCCGCCGCGCTGGGCGCGTTGGGGGCGCCGGCGTTCGCCTGTACGCCCGATCTGTTCCCGGAGGTGATGGCGGCGGCGATCGAGAAACGGCCGTTGCCGATACCGGACACCGCGTGACGAACTGGCTTGGGGGACAGGGGGGTTGCGTGTCCTAGGGCGGCCCGTGCAAGGATCGTCGCCTCATGAACTGGCCCGCCGCGTTGTCCGGTGCCGCCCTGCGCGTGATGCGTACGGCGGTTGGGCGACGTGTGCGCCAACGGGTGTTGCAAGTCGCCCTGTTGGCGGGCGGGTTGTTCGTGCTCGGCGTTGTCTTCGGGGGACAGGCTCAGGCGGCGGACGGGGTTCTGGGGCAGCGGCCGGTGATTCCGATGGTGGCTCCGGTTTCCCCCGAGGTGGTCAAGCCGGGTCCCGTTCCGGTTCCGGCTTCGGTCCCTGTTCTCACTCCGGTGCTGGCTCCGGTCTCGGACGCCGTGGAGCGGGTCGTGCGGCCCGTGAGTGACGTGGTGACGAAGACGGTGACCGAGGTGTTGACCGAGGCGCCTTCGTTGCCCACGCCGCCTGCCTTGCCCGCGTTGCCCTCGGTCCCCGCAGTGCCGAGTCAGCCGGTGATTCCGGTGCAGACGCCTCCGGCGCACACGGCGCCGGTGTCGGTGCCGACGCCCGTCCGGTCGGTCCCGCGGCCTTCGGGCGGTGGGCACCGTTCGGATGCGAGGCCTGCCGAGGTCACGGTGGGAGTGGGCGCCACGTACGGGCCGCGCTTCGTCGCGGACACCGCCGATGCGTTGGGCGCCGTAGGGCATGCGGTCGTACGTCACGCCCCGTCGGCCTGCGCGGGAAACACCCCGACCCAGCGTCCGGCGCCCAACGGTGACACCGATGGTGCGGACAACGGGTCGTCGCGGCACTGTGACGCGCATGCCGTGACGTTGGACAACCGGGTGCCGGTGCGGATCGTGCCCGGTGCCGCCGCGCGTGCGGACGTGGGCGAGACGCGGGACAGGTACCGGGACGTTCCCGTTTTCCCAGGCTAGGCAGGGTCTTTCCGGCAGTCGAGCTGCCCGGAATGTCGCCATGTCCCCATTTCTGCGATGCCTGAGGAACCGACGCGCGCATGAGCACGAACATCGACACCACCCCTGCCGAACTCCGACGACGCCTCGTCGACGCCCATGTCTCCGTCCCGAGGGAGTCCAGGGTCAGGGCCGCCGCGGCCATCCAGGGTGCACGGGCCGCACGCAATGTCTGCGCCCGGACCGTTCGGCACGGGGAGTGACCGACTCCGTGAGGCGGTGACCCCGGACGGCCGAATGCCGTCGGTCTGTCCGGAGCGCGTCTCACGGTATGGGGCCTCGCCGGGCCAACCCCAACCCGGTGAGGCCCCGCCCGAACCACCCACCCACTCGCGCGCCACCCACTCGCGCGCCACCCACTCACCTGCCAGGCGCCCGAACACCCACCCGAACGACCTGCCCGAACGTCCCGTCCGCGGCACTCCGTGTCACAAAAACCGGCATCATGTGACAGGTATCACCGCTCAGGTGTGACCCTCGATTTAGGGGCCCCCTGCAAGCAGCGATAACCTGCGAGACGGACATGCCGCGCGCTCGGTCACCGTGTGCGCCTCCCTTGTGACAGCGGACGTCACGTTGCCCTTCGCGGCACGCCCACGCATCCAACGAACCGCGATATCACTGAGGACGGAAGCGCGTGGACCTGTTCGAGTATCAGGCGAGGGACCTCTTCGCCAAGCACGATGTACCGGTGCTGGCCGGTGAAGTCATCGACACGCCTGAGGCGGCCCGCGCAGCCACCGAGCGGCTCGGTGGCAAGTCCGTCGTCAAGGCCCAGGTGAAGGTCGGCGGCCGTGGCAAGGCCGGTGGCGTGAAGCTCGCCGCCACCCCGGACGAGGCAGTCGCCCGGGCGACGGACATTCTCGGCATGGACATCAAGGGCCACACGGTCCACAAGGTGATGATCGCCGAGACCGCGCCCGAGATCGTCGAGGAGTACTACGTCTCGTACCTCCTCGACCGCACCAACCGCACCTTCCTCGCCATGGCGTCCGTCCAGGGCGGCGTGGAGATCGAGGTCGTCGCGGAGGAGAACCCCGAGGCCCTCGCGAAGGTCCCGGTCGACGCCAACGAAGGTGTCTCGATCGAGAAGGCCCGTGAGATCGTCGCGCAGGCGAAGTTCCCGGCCGACGTCGCCGAGCAGGTCGCCGAGATCCTGGTGACCCTGTGGGACACCTTCATCAAGGAGGACGCTCTCCTCGTCGAGGTCAACCCCCTCGCCAAGGTCGCCTCCGGCAAGGTCATCGCCCTCGACGGCAAGGTCTCCCTCGACGAGAACGCCGAGTTCCGCCAGCCGGACCACGCGGCGCTCGAGGACAAGGACTCGGCGAACCCCCTTGAGGCGGCCGCCAAGGAGAAGAACCTCAACTACGTCAAGCTCGACGGTGAGGTCGGCATCATCGGCAACGGCGCGGGTCTCGTCATGAGCACCCTGGACGTCGTCGCGTACGCCGGTGAAAACCACGGTGGCGTGAAGCCGGCCAACTTCCTCGACATCGGCGGCGGCGCGTCCGCGGCCGTGATGGCGAACGGCCTGGAGATCATCCTGGGCGACCCCGACGTCAAGTCGGTCTTCGTCAACGTCTTCGGCGGCATCACCGCGTGCGACGAGGTCGCCAACGGCATCGTGCAGGCGCTGCAGCTGCTCGCGGACAAGGGCGAGGAAGTCACCAAGCCCCTCGTCGTCCGCCTCGACGGCAACAACGCCGAGCTGGGTCGCAAGATCCTCTCCGACGCCAACCACCCGCTGGTCCAGCGCGTGGACACCATGGACGGCGCGGCCGACAAGGCCGCCGAGCTCGCGGCTGCGAAGTAAGGGAAGAGGGACAGACACAGCCATGGCTATCTTCCTCACCAAGGACAGCAAGGTCATCGTCCAGGGCATGACCGGCTCCACGGGCATGAAGCACACCAAGCTCATGCTGGCCGACGGCACCAACATCGTCGGTGGCGTCAACCCCCGTAAGGCGGGCACGTCCGTCGACGTCGACGGCACCGAGATCCCGGTCTTCGGCACGGTCGCCGAGGCGATCGAGAAGACGGGCGCGAACGTATCCGTCCTCTTCGTACCGCCGGCCTTCTCCAAGGCCGCGGTCGTCGAGGCGATCGACGCCGAGATCCCGCTCGCGGTCGTCATCACCGAGGGCATCGCCGTCCACGACTCGGCCGCGTTCTACGCGTACGCGGTCGCGAAGGGCAACAAGACGCGGATCATCGGCCCGAACTGCCCCGGTCTCATCACCCCGGGTCAGTCGAACGCCGGCATCATCCCGGGTGACATTACGAAGCCGGGCCGTATCGGTCTGGTCTCGAAGTCCGGCACGCTGACGTACCAGATGATGTACGAGCTGCGTGACCTCGGCTTCTCGTCCGCCGTCGGCATCGGTGGCGACCCGGTCATCGGCACCACGCACATCGACGCGCTGGCTGCGTTCGAGGCCGACCCCGACACCGACCTCATCGTGATGATCGGTGAGATCGGTGGCGACGCGGAGGAGCGGGCGGCGGACTTCATCGCGAAGAACGTGACGAAGCCGGTCGTCGGTTACGTCGCGGGCTTCACCGCGCCCGAGGGCAAGACGATGGGCCACGCCGGTGCCATCGTCTCCGGTTCCTCCGGTACGGCTGCCGCGAAGAAGGAGGCCCTTGAGGCCGCCGGCGTCAAGGTCGGCAAGACCCCGACCGAGACGGCGAAGCTGGCCCGCGAGATCCTGGCCGGCTGAGCTGTAGCTAGCTGAACGTTGATGGGCTCGCTCCGTGGGTTGGGGCGGGCCCATCGCGCGTCATGGGGTGCCTGGTCCGGTTGCTTGGCGGGTGCGTGTGTGTCGTGGCCGGTCGCGCAGTTCCCCGCGCCCCTGAAAGCACCGGCTGCCCTGCGTTTTTTAGGGACGCCGTTCCTCGCGTCCCTAAAAAACACCGGCTGCCCTGCGCTTTTTCAGGGACGCAGTTCTCCGCGCCCCTGAAAGACATGGGTCAGCCTGCGTTTTTAAGGGGCGCGGGGAACTGCGCGACCAGCCCCCACCGGGCGGCAGTCGACGAACTACCGACCCAGCGGTGCCAGTCTCTCCGGACCGCTTGTCATGCCGGTCCGCAACCGGTCCCGTAGAGCCACCTCTTCCTCCGACAACGCGCCCTGCACAACCCGCGGCGGCACCCCCTCCACCCGCTGCCCCAACGGCACCGGCGGTTCGTAGTGCGTCGGAGCTGTCCGCACGGTCAACGTCGTCGCGCCGATGATCGCCACCGTGAACGCGATCGCCGCCCGGGTCCAGAACACGGTCCGGCGTTCGCCGACGAAGCGAACCGTCGGCGGCTTGGCCGCGTGCAGCCGTCCGGTGGAGGCCAGTTCGGTCATCCGCCGGTGCAACTCGGTGGGATCGGACAGGTCCGGGAGTTGCGCGGCGAGCGCCTCGCGCGCGTGCAGCAGCCGGTTGGCCGCCGCCGGCGTACTCGCCTCCGTCTCCGCCGCGGTCTCCGCGAGACCGAGCCCGACCCCGTCGTAGAGGAGGAGCGTGCGGCGGTACGACGGCGGGAGTTTGAGGAGGGCCGTCAGCAGGGCGCGGTCGGCGGTGTCGGGGGGCGGGGGCTCCGGGTGGCGGTATCTGGGGCGGAACCGGTGCCAGGGGGAGAGGGCGTACTCGTACGCCACCGAGCGCACCCAGCCCGCCGGGTCGCGGTCGACCGCCACCTCGGGCCAGCGCTGCCAGGCGACCTGGAAAGCCCGCTCGACGGACTCCCGCGCCAACTCGCGCCGCCCGGTCAGCAGATAGGCCTGCCGTACGAGGGCGGGGGCGCAGAACGCGTAGAGCGCGTCGAAGGCCTGAGCGGGTGTCAGGGGAGCGCGGGGTGGTTTCTCGATCGGTACGGGGGCGAGGACGGGGACGGGTTCGAGTACGGCGGTGTCGTCCACCGCCTTGCCCTCGAACGCCCCGACCACCCCGACCACCTCGACCACCTCGACTTTCACCACCTCAACCTCGGCCACCTCGATAGCCGGAGGCTTCGTCACGGTCTCTTCTTCACCCAGGCTGGTGAGCAATTTCGCGTACGCCTCCCGTTTCCGGCCGCGTGGGTTGGTGCGGCCGGTCTCCCACGCGCGCACCGTCTCGCGGCTGACGCCCACCCGCTCGGCGACCTGAGCCTGCGTCAGCGAGCCCGCCTCGCGCAGGCGTCGGCGTTCCTTGGGCGGAGGGAGCGGGGTTGCAGGGCTCTGCGTCACCGGACGCCCCTTCGTACGAAAAAGTACATAAACGTATATTGAGCGACACTTCCGAGGTTCGCCTGTTACGACGAGAAAGCGCGTGTCGTTGGGAGCATGGCGGGCGTGATGCCGATGACCCACCGCCGAGCGCTGTTGTCGCCCCTGCTCACCCGGATGCGCGACCGATCCCCCGGACTGGCCGCCAGCCTCTTGGGTGGCGCGGTCGCGGCGGGGCTAGGGCTCGGCTCGTTCGCGGTGCTCGTGATGGTGCTGTGGATCAGTTCGCCGTACCCCGACAGCGGGCCCGGCGGCGCCCTGCACATGGCCGCCGCCCTGTGGCTCCTCGCGCACGGCGTCGAACTCGTCCGCGCCGACACCCTCTCCGGAGTCCCCGCCCCCGTGGGCGTCACCCCGCTCCTCCTCCTCGCCCTGCCACTGTGGCTGCTGCACCGGGCGGCACGGCACGCGGTGCTGGGAGGGGGAGACGGTGAGGACGACCCGGAAGGCCCGCCCCCGATCGCCGCCCGTACCGCCTGGACCGGCGTCGCCCTCGGCTACCTCGCCGTCGGCACCGCCGCCGCCCTCTACGCGTCCGGCGGCGAACTCTCCCCCTCCTGGAGCTGGACCGCGATCTGCCTGCCGCTGCTCGCCGCGGGCGCGGCCGGTTCGGGCGTGTGGAAGGCGTACGGGCGCCCGCGCGAACCCGTGTTGAGCGTGCTGATCCTGCTGCCGGCCGGGTTGCGGCGGCTCGTCCTCGGCCCGGAGGCCCGTGAGTCCCGGGCCCGTATCGGCACCGCCGCACGTGCCGCCGGTCTCGGTACAGCGGTCCTCGTCGGGGGCGGTGCGCTGCTGCTCGGGGCGTCCCTGGTCTGGCACGGCGGCGCTGCCCGGACCTCCTTCCTCCAGCTGACGGAGGGCCTGTCGGGCCGGTTCGCCGTGCTGTTGCTCTGCCTCGCGCTGATCCCCAACGCGGCCGTGTGGTCAGCGTCCTACGCCCTCGGCCCCGGTTTCGCGCTCGGCGTGCACCACACGGTCGCCCCGCTCTCCTCGGCCCCGGCCCCGCTCCTCCCACCGTTCCCGCTCCTCGCCGCGGTCCCGGACGCGGGCACCGGAACCCCGCTGAACTGGCTCGCGGCGCTGGTGCCGGTGGCGGCCGGGGTGACGGCGGGGTGGTTCGTGGCACGGGTAGCGGTGGGCGGTACCGCGGGTCAACGGGGCGACGGCGCGGGCGAGTTGCCGGAGGAGACGAAGCGGAGGGCGGCCGGTGCCGGGCTCCGCCAACAGCCGACGCAGGCTCCTTCAGCCCCGGTCCCCTGGGCGCAGGGCCGCACCGCCGCCACCGCGCTGCTCGCCGCCGCCCTGTGTGCCGTAGTGCTGGCGCTGCTCGCGGAGTTGTCCGGCGGGCCGCTCGGGGGTGCCGCGCTCGCGCGGTTCGGGCCGGTGTGGTGGCAGACCGGGGGTGCGGCGCTGGCGTGGATCGCGGGGGTCGCGGTGCCTACGGCGGTCGGGCTGCGGGCGTGGCGGCTGCGGGAACGCCGGGTGCCTACGCCGACGAGCGGGCAGTCGACGAGCGGGCAGTCGACTATCGGGAAGCCGCGGGAAGCTGAGGCCGCCTCCGCCCCTGCCTCTGCCCTCGCCTCCACTCCCACCCCCGTCCCCGTCCCCGGTGCCTCGGAACGCTGGTTCCGGCGGCCCTTCGCGGTCGGCCGGGGTCGGTTCGCGCGCAAGCCGAAGAAGGCGGGGCAGCCGGTCCCGGTGCCCGTACCGGCGCAGGCTCCCGTCGAGCAGCCGTACATCGCCTACGACCACGACCCCACGTTCGACCCGTACGACTTCCTGCCCGTCGACGTGCCGTCGGAGCCGACGCCCACCCCCTGGTACGACGACGCCTCCCGTGAGGCCCGCTGGGCGGCCTTGCGGGAGGCGTCCACGTCACCTGAGCCCGAGCCGTCGGAACGCTCGGACGAGCCGCGGCCGCCCGATGTGAACGATACGAAGGGGACGAACTGACCAGTACCGCCTGTCAGTTGGCGGTGCCCAGGAACCCTCGCAGCTCCTTCGGCAGCAGCGTGTTGCAGGACTGCTTGGCCTGGTTCGTGAGGGCGTCGTTGGCGCAGGTGTAGTAGTCCTTGTAGACCAGCTGCGCGACGAACATCGCGGCGACCAGGGCGATCGCCAGCGACGCGGTGACCAGGCCGCTGATCGCCGCCGTCGTCTGCGGGCGGGCCTGTGATTCGGGCACCGCCGGGGTGTCCGGGTCGCCGGTGCGGGGCTTGGCGCGCAGGGCGCTGCCGCCCCAGTAGAGGGCCAGCGAGCCGAGCAGCAGGGCCACGTACGGCCAGCCGAAGAGGACGAAGAAGAAGGCCCACATGCCGCTCAACAGGGCGTAACGGGCGCGGCGCTGGGCCGGGTCCGTCGGGTCCCAGCGCGTGCCGCCCTGACCGGGGCCGCCGGTGCCCGGGCCCTCGGGGCCGCCCTGTCCGGTGGGCCCGCCGGGCCGGTCGCCGAAGTTGCCCGACGAACGCCCCGGCTGCTGGTCGCTCCACTGACTGCCCCACGGCGAACGACCGCCGTCGTCCTGCGGGGCGTCGCCGTCCTCGCGGCCCTCCGGGCGCCGCGGCTGCCACGGCCGGTCCGGGGTGCCCTCGGGCGGCGGCGCGAAGGGGTTGTCGTCCTGCCCGGCGCCGCTCTTCCCGTCCGAGGGCGCGTCGGGCGGCGACGAGGGCCGCTCCCGGAGCAGCACGGTGTCGCGCTCCCCTCCCTGCAACGACTGCGGGGGGAACGTGAGGAGTCGCAGACTGCGGTCCGGCATCAAGTGAGCGTCTTCCCCTTGTTGAATACGTCTCTTTGCTGAATACGTCTCTCCGACGTGAGCTGTCACTCCGTGAACGCCTCGCACGACAACGGCGTTCCCGAACCCGCTCTCCCCAGACGCTACCTTCCGGCCACGCCCCCGTCCCGTGGGGGCTGTCCGGTGTGCCGGTATCGTTGCTGACGGTCGGCCGCTTCGTAGACTTCCCCGTATCCCGGGGCGCGAAGCATTCGTATGAACGCACAAGTAAACGCGCGAGACGTACGGATGCACGAGTCGGCCGCACAAGACGACGCTCCCCCGAGAAAGGGCCCCGCCGTGGCCGCCAAGCCCGTGGCCAAGCGCCTCGTCGTGCTGGTCTCCGGATCCGGTACGAATCTGCAGGCGCTCCTCGACGCCATCGAGACCGCAGGCAGTGAGGCGTACGGAGCCGAGATCGTGGCCGTCGGCGCGGACCGGGAGGGCATCGAGGGGCTGGCCCGTGCCGAGCGCGCCGGGCTGCCCACGTTCGTGTGCAAGGTGAAGGACTTCGGGACCCGCGAGGAGTGGGACGCTGCCCTGGCCGAGGCCACCGACGCGTACGAGCCCGACCTGATCGTGTCGGCCGGGTTCATGAAGATCGTGGGCAAGGAGTTCCTGGCCCGTTTCGGCGGCCGGGTCGTGAACACGCACCCCGCCCTGCTGCCCAGTTTTCCGGGAGCCCACGGCGTACGGGACGCGCTCGCGTACGGCGCCCGGGTCACCGGCTGCACCGTCCACTTCGTCGACGACGGCGTCGACACCGGGCCGATCATCGCTCAGGGCGTGGTCGAGATCCTGGACGAGGACGACGAGAGCGCTCTGCACGAGCGCATCAAGGAAGTCGAGCGCACGCTGCTCGTCGATGTCGTGGGGCGGCTCGCCCGCAACGGCTATCGCATTGAGGGACGAAAGGTAGTTATCCAGTGACCGCCGAGAACATCGACAGCGGCAAGCGGGCCATCCGTCGCGCGCTCGTCAGCGTCTACGACAAGACCGGCCTGGAGGAGTTGGCCCGCGGCCTGCACGAGGCGGGCGTCGAGCTCGTCTCCACGGGCTCCACCGCCGGCCGTATCGCCGCGGCCGGTGTCCCCGTCACCAAGGTCGAGGAGCTGACCGGTTTCCCCGAGTGCCTGGACGGCCGGGTCAAGACCCTGCACCCCAAGGTGCACGCCGGCATCCTCGCCGACCTGCGCCTGGAGAGCCACCGTCAGCAGCTCGACGAGCTGGGCGTGGCCCCCTTCGACCTGGTCGTCAGCAACCTCTACCCGTTCCAGGAGACCGTCGCCTCGGGCGCGTCCCAGGACGAGTGCGTCGAGCAGATCGACATCGGCGGCCCGTCGATGGTCCGCGCCGCCGCCAAGAACCACCCGTCGGTCGCGATCGTCACCAGCCCCGCGCGCTACGCCGACGTCCTGAACGCCGTACAGAACGGCGGTTTCGACCTCAACACCCGCAAGCGGCTCGCCGCAGAGGCGTTCCAGCACACGGCGTCGTACGACATCGCCGTCGCCGGCTGGTTCGCGAGTTCCTACGCGCCCGTGGACGACTCGCTGTTCCCGGACTTCCTGGGCGCCACCCTGGAGCGCAAGAGCACGCTCCGGTACGGCGAGAACCCGCACCAGCCCGCGGCCCTCTACGTCGACGGCACGGGCACGGGCCTCGCCGAGGCCGAGCAGTTGCACGGCAAAGAGATGTCGTTCAACAACTACACGGACACGGACGCCGCCCGCCGTGCCGCGTACGACCACGACGAGCCCTGTGTCGCGATCATCAAGCACGCCAACCCGTGCGGTATCGCGGTCGGTTCGGACGTCGCCGAGGCGCACCGCAAGGCGCACGCGTGCGACCCGCTGTCGGCGTTCGGCGGTGTGATCGCGGTCAACCGGCCGGTCAGCAAGGAGCTGTCGGAGCAGGTCGCCGAGATCTTCACCGAGGTCATCGTCGCGCCGGACTACGAGGACGGCGCCCTCGAAGCCCTCGCCAAGAAGAAGAACATCCGGGTTCTGAAGGCTCCGGCCGCGCCCTCCCACCCGGCCGAGGTCAAGCCCATCGACGGTGGCGCCCTGCTCCAGGTCACCGACCGCCTCCAGGCCGACGGCGACGACCCGGCCAACTGGACGCTCGCGACGGGCGACGCGCTCTCCGAGGCCGACCTCGCCGACCTCGCCTTCGCGTGGAAGGCCTGCCGCGCGGTGAAGTCCAACGCGATCCTGCTCGCCAAGGACGGCGCCTCGGTCGGCGTCGGCATGGGGCAGGTCAACCGGGTCGACTCCGCGAAACTCGCCGTCGAGCGGGCGGGCGAGGAGCGGGCCCGGGGTTCGTTCGCGGCCTCGGACGCGTTCTTCCCGTTCCCGGACGGGCTGGAGATCCTGACCGCGGCCGGCGTCAAGGCCGTTGTCCAGCCGGGCGGTTCGGTCCGTGACGAGCTGGTGGTCGAGGCCGCGAAGAAGGCGGGCGTCACGATGTACTTCACGGGGACGCGGCACTTCTTCCACTGAGCTGGGTCGGATCACGTGAGCCTGGTCGGATCACGCGTACGGCGACGGCGGCCCATCGGAGTCCGGTTTCCGATGGGCCGCCGTCGTGCGTTCAGGTACGTGGGGCGACTTGGGGACTTCGAGGCGTTCGCCCCGCGCACGGTTGAATGCGGCAAAGGTGATATGGCGCCAACGAGTCTGAGGGGGCAGGGGGGTGGGTGCGGAAGTGTGACACTTTGGCGTGAAGTGTCACACTTCTGGGGGGAGGGTGTCGGGGTGGGGGGTCACTCTCGGCGACGCGTCACCGACGCCCTGTGTTCCGTGCGTCGACCGCCGTGATCGTCTGCCGGCGCGTCGAGTTCGCACCACACCGTCTTGCCCTCCGGCCCCTGCTCGACGCCCCACCCCACGGCGAGCGCGCCGAGCAGCACGAGCCCGCGCCCGTTCTCGTCGTAGGGTCCGGCCGTGCGTACGACAAGCCAGGCGTACGGTTCCGGGTCGGTGACGGCGATTCGAGTACGGCCGTCTTCGCACGTCACCCGCAGGGTCACCGGGGTGCCCTCGCCCAGATGCCGGATCACGTTGGTCAGCAACTCGCTTACGCAGAGCTGGACTTCGGGACACGGGACGCCGAGGTGTGCGCGTACGGCACGGCGGGCCTCCGGCACGACCTTGGGTACGGCGAGGAGCTCCAGGGTCAGCGGAGTCACCGGTCGGCCGCCTTGCGGAGGGCGGCGGTGAGGGCCCTGGCGGTGTCGAGGTTGCAGTTCCCGAGTTCGACGAGGGGGGCGCCGTAGGACTGCACGACGGAGGGCAGATCGAGCCCGAGGGACGGCAGGATGATCCCGTGTGTCTTCAACGCGGCCTGGAGTTCGGCTACTTCGGCGGTGGCCTCGTGGGTGTAGGGGCTGGTCATGGACGTACGCCTCTCTCTGTGACGAATCACTCACACAGTGACGCGGAATCTCGTACCGTGACAGAGGTTTGGGTTGCACCCGGGAACTGGCAAAAGGCGGTGGTGAGTTGTGCCCCCACGCAAGGACACCGACGCGTCGGCGAATGTCCCTTCCTTCTACGGCGCGGAGTTGCGCTTCAGGAGGGAAGAGGCGGGCCTGACGCTCGAACAGTTGGCGGAGGGAAGCTTCTTTGGCATCCCGTTTCTGAGCCTGATCGAGCGGGGTGAGCGGCGGATGCCGTTGGATCTCGCCAAGCACGTCGACAGGCGGCTCGGTACGGACGGCTTTTTCGAGCGGCGTTGTGAAGACGCCCGGAAGGCGAAGCAGTCGGGGCATGCGGAGTACTTCGCGGATGTCGCCGAGATGGAGCAGCACGCGGGGTCGATTGAGGACTGGGCGCCGATGCTCATCCCCGGACTGCTGCAAACAGCGAGCTACGCCAAGGCGGTTGTCCGTACCTCGCTGCCCTGGCTGCCGCCGGAAACCGTCGAGAAGCAGGTCACGGCCCGCCTGGACCGCGCGAAGCTCTGGGAGCGGGACGAGCGTCCTTCGTTCTGGGTGGTGCTCCACGAGTCGCTGATCCGTAAGCCGCTGCTGCCGTCCGAAGGGATGGCGGTCCAACTGGAGCACATTGGGCAGGTGATCAACCGCAATCAGGGCGTTTTGCAGATCCTGCCGGAAACGGCGGCGGCCCACCCGTTCATGATGGGCATGATCCGGACCATGACCTTCCCGGATGCGCCGCCCGTGGTGTACACGGAGGGTCTGCACAGCGGTCAACTGATCGACTATCCAGCCCTCGTGAAGGACTACCGCAGGTCGTACGATCTGCTCAGGGCCGCGGCGCTACCGCCAGATGCGTCCCTGACCATGATCGAGCAAGCGGCAGAGGACTACCGAAATGGCAAGCACCGAGCATGACTTGAGCTGGCGCAAGAGCACCTACAGCAACGGTTCTGGCGGCGAATGTCTCGAAGTCCGTGATGACCTCCCCGGCCTCGTCCCTGTCCGTGACTCCAAGGTCCCGGACGGGTCGGCTCTGCTCATCCCCGCCGCCGCCTGGGCGCCCTTCGTCGACTGGGCCGGTACTGCCTAGCCGTCCACCTCGGAGGATCACGGAAATGGCAAGCACAGGGCCTGACTTGAGCACTGCTGTGTGGCGTAGGAGCAGCTATAGCAACGGCACGGGCGGCGAATGTGTCGAGGTCGCTGGAGCCATTCCTGGCGCTGCCCTTTGGCGTGCAAGCAGCTACAGCAACGGCAGCGGCGGCGAATGCCTCGAAGTCCGCGACGACCTCCCCGGCGTCGTCCCCGTCCGGGACTCCAAGGTCCCGGACGGTTCCGCGCTGTTCATCCCCGCGCCCGCGTGGGCGCCCTTCGTCGACTGGGCCGGGACTGTCTAGGCGTCCACCTCGTACTGGCCCACCTCGATGAAGTACCGCAACTCCTCCGGCGTCCCGTCGATCACCGCCTCCGCCGCCGCGCGCAGGGCGGGGCTGATCGTCTTGTCGGCGAGGATGCGGAAGACGGCGACCCGGTCGTCCTCCGCCTGGGCCAGGCGGTAACCGGTCTTCAGGAAGGTCCGCAGGTCGTCCACCGTGCCGTCGAGCGCCTCGTTCGCCTCGCGGATGACGCCCTTGCCGGAGTCGGGGTCCGCCAGGATGCGCAGGACCGCGATCCGTAGGTCGTCGTCCGACAGGGTGTCCACGGTCGTCGGGTCGACCGGGGTGTACGCGGCCACGGCGGTGGACGTGGATGTCGCGTCGGCCGCGTGTGCCGGGGCCGCGAGGAAGAGGGCCGGGGCGACGGCGGTGGCCGCGACGAGCAGGGCGGTGTGGCGGACGGCTCGACGGAGGGGTCTCACTGGTGAACCTGCCTCACGAGAAGGGGACTTGGGCAAGGGGTGATCTTCGCACCGCACCGGTCGGGAAGTCATTGCCGGGTACAGGCAGTCTTGCCGCCGCCGTTCCTGCCGTAGACCGGAGAGAAACTGGAGAAGAACCAGAGAAGAACCGGAGAAACGCCCGGGGGTCGTGTCACCACGTGGTGACACGACCCCCGGGGAAAACGCGCGAACCGGTGAATTACTGGGTGCGGATCACGATCGTGCCGCAGATCTTGTCCGCGAACGTCTGACGCTTCGCGTCCCACGCCGGCCACAGGAAGCCGATGTAGCAGGTGATGCCGTCCACGAAGTGGGCGAGGCGGCGGACGAACGCCATGCCGACGCCGAGCGGCTGGCCGTCGCTCTCGCGGACCAGGCGGATGCCCAGCGCCTGCTTGCCGACCGTCTGGCCGGTGCGGCCCTCGCGGATCAGCTGCCAGATGAAGAGGCCGAGGAGGATGATGCCGCCGATGCCCGTCAGCGCGGCGTTCTTGCTGGCGGCGCCGGCGATGTACAGGGCGTACGGCACGGCGAAGACGAGGCCGTCGACCAGGGTGCCGAGGAAGCGCTGGCCCCAGTTCGCGTACGGCGGGGTCGCGCCGTAACCGGGCTGCTGGTAACCGGGGTACGCCGGCTGCTGCGGGTAGCCGTAGCCCTGCTGCGGGACGCCCTGGGGAGCACCCTGGGGGGCGCCCTGCGGGTAGCCGTAGCCGGGCTGGCCGCCCTGGGGCTGGCCGTACCCGGGCTGGCCCTGAGGCTGGCCGTAGCCCGGCTGGGGGTTCTGCTGCGGTTGCCCGTAGGGGTTGTTCGGGTCGTAACTCATGGCGGGTTTTCCTCCGTTGGCAATGCGGGGACGATGCGGATCGCGCGGAGGAATGTCACAAGATGAGCGGCTTGCCCCCCAACACCTACCGCAGTACTGCGGCGTTCATCGTTCTAGCCGAGGCTGGAATTTGTCCAGCGGCATTCCATAGGTGTTGTGTAAGTGCAACATCAGTGATCATGGGGACGCATCCGTGTGCACCCAGGGGTGTACCCGGATTGGAACCCTGAGGGCGTCATCCGCGAGGATGGGTCCATGACCGCCCAAATTCTCGATGGCAAGGCCACCGCAGCCGCGATCAAGTCCGATCTGACCGCCCGCGTGGCGGCGCTGAAGGAGAAGGGCGTCACGCCCGGCCTCGGCACGATCCTGGTCGGGGACGACCCCGGCAGCCAGAAGTACGTCGCCGGCAAGCACCGGGACTGCGCCCAGGTGGGCATCGCGTCCATCCAGCGCGAACTGCCCGCCACCGCCTCCCAGGAGGAGATCGAGGCAGTGGTGAAGGAGCTGAACGAGGATCCCTCCTGCACCGGGTACATCGTCCAACTCCCGCTTCCCAAGGGCATCGACGAGAACCGCATCCTCGAACTCATGGACCCGGACAAGGACGCCGACGGGCTCCACCCGATGAACCTCGGCCGACTCGTCCTCAACGAGCCCGCCCCGCTGCCCTGCACCCCGAACGGTGTCCTCACCCTGCTGCGCCGCTACGGCGTGGAGATCAAGGGCGCGGAGGTGGTGGTCGTCGGACGCGGTGTGACCATCGGCCGCCCGATGCCGCTCCTGCTCACCCGGCGCAGCGAGAACGCCACCGTGACCCAGTGCCACACGGGCACCCGCGACCTCTCCTCGCACCTCAAGCGCGCCGACATCATCGTCGCCGCCGCCGGTTCCGCCCACCTGATCCGCCCCGAGGACGTGAAGCCGGGCGCCGCCGTCCTCGACGTGGGCGTCTCGCGCAACGCCGACGGCAAGATCGTGGGCGACGTGCACCCGGGCGTCGCCGAGGTGGCCGGCTTCATCTCCCCGAACCCCGGCGGAGTCGGCCCGATGACCCGCGCCCAGCTGCTCGTCAACGTGGTCGAGGCGGCGGAGCGCAGTGTCGCCTGACAACAACCCCGGCAAGACCGAGGGCACCCAGGACACCCAGGACACCCAGGACACCGAGGACACCGAGGACACCGAGGACACCGAGGACACCGAGGACACCGAGGACACCGAGGACACCGAGGACACCGAGGACACCCAGGGCACTCAGGACGCGGACGATATCGAGGTCACGGACCCGATCAGCGCGCCCGACGCCGACGGGAACCCGCGCCGCACCACCCGCCGCTTCCCCCTCTTCACCCGGGACACCGCCCGCCCCGAGGGCGGCGGCCGGGCCGCCCCGCGCGACGCCCCGGCCCCGGCCCGCCAGTGGCCGATCCTCGCCATCCTCGGCACGGTCGGCCTGGGCCTCCTCCTGACCGCCTTCGACGTCTTCCGCTACGGCACCCTGCTCATCGGCGCCGCGCTCCTGGCCGGCGCGGTCCTGCGCTGGGTCATGCCGGACGTCGGCATGCTCGCCGTACGTTCCCGCTTCACCGACATCGTCACCTACGGCATCCTCGGCCTCGCGATCGTCCTGCTGGCGATGATGGCGCAGCCGAAGCCGTGGCTGACGATCCCGTATCTGAAGGACACGCTGCACTACACGGTCAACAGCAACTAGCGACCAGGAAGCAGTAACTGGCGCGCGGCGCCCGGCAGTTCGCGACGCACGACGGCGGCCCGTCCCCTCCCCCGAGCAAGGACGCGCCGCCGTCTGCATTCACCGTGGCGCCCGGTGGGGGTCCCGCTCAATACCTGTCGGTGCGCTGTGGCAGGGAGGTGACCGTTTCGCTACGGGCTCCGCACCGCCCGGCGACGAGGGAACCGTTCCCCTTCCGGCATCGTCATTTCGCTCGGAGCGGGCAAAAGAGGGCAGCTACGAGGACACCGGGGAGGTGTGATGGGCGGCTGGCAGCCGCTGCCGGACGAACTCCCGGCGGAGGTACGGCACTTCGTGGAACAGCTGCGCCTCCTCAAGGACCGCACCGGGCTGAGCCTGGTGGCGCTCGGCGCGCGCACCGCGTACAGCAAGTCCTCCTGGCACCGCTATCTCAACGCCACCCAGCCCCCGCCCCGGCAGGCCGTGCTCGCCCTGTGCCGGGTGGCCGGCGTCGACTCCGAACGCATCGGCGTGCGCTGGGAGTTGGCGGTCCAGGCCTGGCCCCGACCGGAGGTGTCGTCCGCGAAGGCGGAGGGCGCGGGCGGGGACGAGTACCGGGACGATCCGACTCTTCCCTGGTGGGACACACCGCCCGAGAAGGCGGAACGCAGGCCCGGCGGGCGGCTGCTCCGGTACGCGTTGGTGCTGCTGCTCCTCATGTTCCTCGTGGCTGTCGCGGGAGTCGTCGTGTTGGGGTGAACGCCGCTGTGCGTCCGGTGTGTCGATGTATTGACAAGTTTGCGGATTTGCAACGAACTCGACCAACAACCGCGTTAGCGTGGGCAATTCAGGGCAGAGGGGGGAAAGCAATGCCTCGTTGGAGGGCCTTGCCGGATGAACTCGATCCGCAGGTCAGAGAGTTCGCGGGCCAGTTGCGCAGGCTCGTGGACCGCAGCGGCCTGAGCATCGCGGCGGTGGCCGACCGCACGGGCTACAGCAAGACATCCTGGGACCGTTACCTCAACGGCCGGCTCCTCGCACCGAAGGGCGCGATCGTCGCCCTGGCCGAGGTCACCGGCACCGATCCCGTTCATCTGACCACCATGTGGGAGCTCGCCGAGCGCGCCTGGAGCCGCTCGGAGATGCGGCACGACCTGACCATGGAGGCGCTCCGGATCTCCCAGGCGCGTGACGCGCTGGGGGAGTCCGCGGCGCCTCCGGCGAGCGCGCCGAGTGGCAAGACGGCACGTAAGAGCGGCGGCAGCGTCACCGCGACCCCGGGGATCGCGGGCCCGGCGGGAGTGTCCCCGACGGTGCCGCCACAGCCGACGGCGCCCGACCGGGACGTACGGGAAGGCGTGCGGGAAAGTGCCTCGAAGGACGTGCGGGAGAGTGCTTCGAAGGTCGCCAACTCGTGGGGGATCGCGGGGTATTCGGGGCCGAAGCAGCCGGGCGGCGCCGGGGACGGTTCCGCGGCGGTGCCGTCCGGGCCGGTGCCGGTGGCGGGGCAGGCGCAGCCCGGCGGGCCGGGTCGTATACCGGAGGTGTCCGGGCCGTCCGGTGGATCCGGCTCGTCCGGTGTCGGGCGGCGGGCGCTGATGTTCGGGGCCGGGGTCCTCGGGGTGCTGGTCGTGATCGGGGCCGTGTTCCTGTTCACCAACAAGGGCGGTGGGGACAAGGAGGCCGGGGCCGCGCACACCTCGGCCTCGGCGTCCGCCAGTACCGACCCCCAGCTGCCGCCCGGGGTGAAGTGCGTGGACGCGGGCTGCACCGGCAAGGACGCCGAGGCGATGGGGTGCACCACGGACGCGGGTGCGGTGACCACCGCCAAGACCGCGACCGTCGGCACGACCGTCGTCGAGGTCCGCTACAGCAAGACGTGCGGTGCCGCGTGGGGCCGTATCACCACGGGTGTGGTGGGGGATTCCGTGCAGGTCAGCGCGGGGACCGCGAAGGAGGCCGACAGCATCACGGCGGGCGGTGACGCCATCGCCTACACCCCGATGGTGGCCGTGAAGGACGCGGGCGAGGCGAAGGCGTGCGTGACGCTGGCGTCGGGGCAGAAGGGGTGCACCACCTAGGGGAGGGTCCTAGGGGCGAGGGTCTGTGGGGATTCTGTGAACGCGGGGAATGCCCACTCCGGATCGGGGGCAGGCGGAAAGTACCCCCACGGGAGTCCGGACCCCCGGTGCCCCCACGGCGGCCGTCCGGTGTTCCTCTCCCGAGCCGGACGGCCGCCTTGTTTGTGCGGGGAGCCTGGTTCTGTGGGGTGGGCCACACGGACCCGGGAGTCTGGGATCGCGGATGCGCGATAGCCTGACCGGTGGATCTCTTGACGCCAAGAGATCGATCATTTGTACGTCCCGCACCCCGGGGCAGTGCCGCCCCACCGCCAGCTGTCATAACGGAGAACGCCATGACCCGCACTCCCGTGAACGTCACCGTCACCGGCGCGGCCGGCCAGATCGGTTACGCCCTGCTCTTCCGTATCGCCTCCGGCCAGCTGCTCGGCGCGGACGTGCCGGTCAAGCTGCGTCTCCTGGAGATCACCCCGGCGCTCAAGGCCGCCGAGGGCACGGCGATGGAGCTCGACGACTGCGCCTTCCCGCTCCTTCAGGGCATCGACATCACGGACGACCCGAACGTCGCCTTCGCCGGCGCGAACGTCGCCCTCCTCGTCGGCGCCCGCCCCCGCACCAAGGGCATGGAGCGCGGCGACCTGCTCTCCGCCAACGGCGGCATCTTCAAGCCGCAGGGCAAGGCCATCAACGACAACGCCGCGGACGACATCAAGGTCCTCGTCGTCGGCAACCCGGCCAACACGAACGCGCTCATCGCGCAGGCCGCCGCCCCGGACGTACCGGCCGACCGCTTCACCGCGATGACCCGCCTCGACCACAACCGCGCGCTGACCCAGCTCGCGAAGAAGACCGGCACCACGGTCGCCGACATCAAGCGCCTGACCATCTGGGGCAACCACTCCGCCACCCAGTACCCCGACATCTTCCACGCCACGGTCGCCGGCAAGAACGCCGCCGAGACCGTGAACGACGAGAAGTGGCTGGCCGAGGAGTTCATCCCGACCGTCGCCAAGCGCGGCGCCGCGATCATCGAGGCCCGCGGCGCGTCCTCCGCGGCCTCCGCCGCCAACGCCGCCATCGACCACGTCCACACCTGGGTCAACGGCACGGCGGACGGCGACTGGACCTCCATGGGCATCCCGTCGGACGGCTCCTACGGCGTCCCGGAGGGCCTCATCTCCTCCTTCCCGGTCACCACGAAGGACGGCGTCTACGAGATCGTCCAGGGCCTGGACATCAACGAGTTCTCCCGCGCCCGCATCGACGCGTCGGTGAAGGAGCTGGAGGAGGAGCGCGACGCGGTCCGCTCCCTCGGCCTGATCTGACATTCCGGTTCCGCGAGGTCCCCGGTCGCCCACGCGGTGGCCGGGGACCTTCGCGTGCGGCGGGGTCAGGCGGGCTCGGGCCCGACGACCAGCTCCGCGAGGTCCAGGAAGGCGCTCGTCGTCGCCACCCGCAGCTGGTCCAGCTCCCAGGGCCTCATGCGCAGCGCGCTGTCGAAGGGCACGTGCACGATCCGGTCCGGGCGGATGCCCACCTGCCGGGCGAAGCCCGCGGGCAGCCGCGTGCCGGTCGGGCCGCCGGCCTGGACGGTCACCAGGATCGCGTCGTCGGCCAGATCTCCGCGGCCCCCCTCCCGTACCGCGTCGAGCAGCCGCACGGCCCCGTCGAGGAACCAGTCGGCGGTGCCGGAGCACAGGATCAGCCGGTCCGTGTGGTCCAGGACCACATCCGCCGACGCGTCCAGGCGCTGCGGTGCCCAGTCGGTCAGCACGAACGAGTAGTACGGCGCCGTGTGTTCCAGCGCGCGCGTGTACTCCTGCGCGTGCAACGGGTTCGGGCCGTAACGGCGCGCGCGGTGGGCGACCACGTCGAGGCCGGACGCGAGCGGGGTGGCCAGCGCGCGCACGGCGTCACAGGACGGGTGGGGCGGAAGCTCGGCGAGGTCCCGCACGGTGCCCGGGTTGCGGTCGCCGAGAAACACGTCGAGCGAGCCCTCCGAAGGGGCACCGTCGAGGGCCAGCACGGGCTCGCCCCGCACCGCCGCGAGCAGGGAGCCCAGCGCGACCGTCGTCGTGGACCGCCCGCTGTAGTGATAGGCGCCGAGCAGGGTCAGCCGCCTGCTGTACGGCAGCGGAACCCGCAGCCGCTCCAGGCGCGCCTCCATCTCCCGGCGGCCTGAGCCGAAGCGGGGCGTCCGCAGCGGGAACGGGCCGGAGCGGTTCCCGGCCGACCGGGGCACGGTGAGCGGAACCCGGGCCGCCGGGCGCGCGTCGGTCCGTACGGCAGCTGTCGGTGGACCGGAGGTCCGGTGCTGGGCGATGTACCGGGCCAGCAGGTCGGCGATCTCGCTCGCCGTCGGCCGCAGTGCGGGATCGGCGTCGAGGCAGCGCAGCACCAGCTTCCGCAGGGACTCCCAGGTGCCGCCCTGCCACAGATGCATGCCCTCGGCCAGGCCCGCCAGGCGCAACCCCGCCTTGGTGCTGATGAGTTGGAGCAGTCCGCCCAGCGAGCGGATGTTGTCCGCGACCGTCGGGACCGGGCCGGGGCCCAGATGACGTCCGTCGACGACGCAGTCCGAGAGGCCGCCGAGGACCACCGTGCGGCGCAGCACGTAGACGCCGTCGGCGTTGAGGTCCGCCAGCACCAGACCCGAGGCGTGGCACAGGGCGAGCGCGCCGGCCAGGTGATAGGCGACGAGGAGCCCGCGCAGCGTGTCGAAGGGCGCGGTGCCCGACCGGATCGCCTCGTTGACGAAGTCGACGAGCTGGGGCGGCCGGGCGCGCGGCGCGTCGCTGTCCGCGATCGGCGCCATCGCGAGCCACGGCGGGGAGTCCGCCAGTCCGGTGCCGAGCAGCGCGGGCGCGTACAGCCCCTGGAGTCGGGTCAGCGCCTCCGCCTCCACCTCCAGCAACCGGGAGTTGGTGGCGGGCAGGTCCGGCCGCGGCACGCGCAACACGGCTTCCGGGCCGGCCGTGGTGACGGCCCGGTAGAGCACCGTACGGCGGCCCCGGCGTCGTCCGCGCAGATCGTACGGGCCGAGCCGGAGCGGGTCCTCGGCGGTCAGCGGCCCCCAGTCGTCGGCCGGCCCGGCGTCGATCCGCTCCCGCAGTGGCTCAGGCAGCGGTGAGGCACGGTCGAAGGACACCCCGAGCCGGGCGAGCAGCCGTCGCTCCACGCCGCTGGTGAACGGCTGCTGCGAGGCGGGCAGTTGGGCGGAACCGTCCGGGTGGGCCAGCCAGGCGGGGAAGTCGGGGGAGTTTCCGGCGAGTTCACTCAGGCGTTGGCCGATCAGCCGCCCGGTGCGCAGGAGTTCGGCCTGCGGTACCGCGTCCAGCAGCACCGCCTTGGACTCGTCCGAGAAGTCGAACACGCGGTGCTTGGCGGGCAGCGGACCCGGTACGGGCGCCGGATGCGGCCGTACCAGACCGCCGAGGAACACCTCCGCCAGGTGCGAGGGCCGCGCCGCCAGCACCTCCCGCTGCACCAGCCGCATCACCGGCACCGACAGCGGCGACACGGCCGCGAGATGGGCCGCCAGGCGGTACGCCTCCGGAGTGGCCGCGTCCCGGAAGTGCTGGGCGCTGTCCAGGTCGCGCGAGGCGGCGACGGCGCCGTGCCGTCCTGCCGGGTTCAGCAGCGGTAGTTCCGCGGAGGTGCCCGGGGACGCGAGCAGGTGTGCCCAGGTGCGCAGCGCCGCCGCCGTCGGCTCCAGCACCGCCACCGGCACGCCGTCGAACGCGCCGAGACCCGGCGGCAGTATCGGGTCGGAGATCTCCCAGGACGTGTTGGCGCCGCCGATCCGGCGGGTGGTGATCCGCCAGTGCTCGGCGGAGATGCCGGACGCCTCCCACATCTCGGGCGGCAGGGTGTGCAGCACCGCGACCGGTCCGTGCGCCGCCCGCCCGGCGAGCAGGTCGTGCATCGGGCCGGCCCGCCAGGCGGCACCCATGCCGTCGCTGACGACGAGGACGAGGGTGCGGCCCGAGGGGTCGTTGACGGTGCTCAGGGGCAGTTCGGGGCTGTCGGGCCGGAACGGGCCCGCGTGCAGCCGGGGCCGGCGACCGCGGGTGTCGAGGCCGAGCACCCGGGTGGACGCGAACGCGCCCAGACGTTCCAGCAGGACCCTCAGCTCGGCGCCGAGGCGGTGCCACAGCAGCATGGACAGGCCGTCGTCGACGAGCAGCACCAGATGCAGCCAGCGCTCCCGCACCGGGCGCTCCACCACGTCCGGCAGCCCGGTCTCGGCGAACTGGGCGGCGGTGCGCTCCTCGTCGATCTCCAGGCGGTGCCGGCTGTCCAGGCGGCGCCTGAGCGGCCGCAGCGCCCGGCTGACGGCCAGCTCGTCGGCGAGCGCCTTGCCCTCGGGCACCCGGACCGGCATGGCCCTGCGCGGTTCCGGTCCGGGCCGTCCGGTCCGCGGCCGCGGGGCGGGGGTCTGGCGGGCGGCCGCGTACAGGGTCGGCGGGATCAGGTCCGGCAGGCCCGGATCGTCGGGGTCGGGCGGCTGCTCGGCGGCGGGTGGCTCCGGCTCGGGGGAGGACGGCGGGGCGGGGTGCGGGCGGTCGGCGGAGGGTTCCGGGCGCAGCGGTGCGTCCTCGCCCACGGGCAGCCGGCGGGCCAGCCACAGCACGTCGAGGATCTGGTCGGCGTCCAGGTCGTGGCCGCAGGCCGCCAGCACCCGTAGCGCCTCACCGAACCGCTCCTCGCCGCCCGCCACGGTCACATCGCCCCGGTCAGCTGGTGCAGTACGGCGTCGAGCAGCCCCTCCGCGTTCAGGTCGACGCCGCCGGTGCGCAGGAACACCGCGTTGAGCAGCTGGTCGGTGGCGAGCTCGCCCGGGGCACGGCGGCGCAGGAACGCGTCGATCAGGTCGTCCGCCGCGCGCAGCGCCTCCTCGCCCAGGTGCGCCTCGACGATGGCCCGCAGCCGCTCCTTGTCCGGCACCGGCAGCTGGAGCCGGATGCACCGGCGCAGGAAAGCGGGCGGGAAGTCCCGCTCGCCGTTGCTGGTGATGACGACGACGGGGAACTCCGCGCACTGGACGAGCCCTTGGTGCACCCGGACGGTGCCCCCGTGGTCGTGGGTCTGTACCTCGACGTCGGCCATGTCCTCGGGGAGCCGGGTCAGTTCCGGGATGTCGAAGACGCCGTCCTCGAAGACGGTGAGCAGGTCGTTGGGCAGGTCGACGTCGCCCTTGTCCATCTCGTCGACGAGCAGACAGCGCGGGGTGACCGACGGCACCAGGGCGGTGCCGAGCGGGCCGAGCCGGACGAACGTGCCGATGGACGGCTCACGTTCGCCGGCGTCCCGGCTGAGGGTCGTCTCGCGCAGCCTGCCGATCGCGTCGTACTGGTAGAGGGCGTCCTTGACGGTGGAGCGGCTGTTGACCGGCCAGCGCAGCAGTTCGCCCAGGCGCAGCTCGTGCGCGACGGCACGGGCCAGCGAGGACTTGCCGGTACCGGCGGGTCCGGTGACCAGCAGCGGACGGCGCAGGTGCAGCGCGGCGTTGACGACGTCCGCGTGCTGCCGCTCGATGAGGTACGGCAGTTCGGGGCGCGCCGTCGGCACCGGTGTGAAGCGGCGCCACGGCGGGGCCGACGGCAGCGCGACGGCCCTGGGGACGCCGTCGCCGCGGAAGAGGCGCCAGTCCGCCTCGGGAGCCGATGTCATGCGCTCTCCTGTGGTTCGGTCAGCTGGAGTCGGGGCACGGTGCGATCGGCGTCGGCCCAGGCCAGGACCGGACGGCCGGGGAACTCGGGCCGGTTGGCCAGGGCGTCCGCGCGGTAACTGCGCACCCCGTCCGGCAGTTCCCGGGTGGCCACGTCCGCCATGTGCTTGACGGCGTGGGACCGCCCCTCCGGGCTGCGGTCCCACACCACCACGGGTATGCCCAGGACGAGACACGTCTGCACGATCCGGTCCCGGGGCGGACCCGGTGGTACGTCCACGGAGACGCGGACCGTGTCGAGTTGGTTGAGCAGCGTCGGGTAGAGCGAGTCCGGGTCGGTGGACTCGTCGACCAGGAACGTCCTCCCCGAGTCGAGCCGGCTCCATCTCCTGCGCCAGTGGGGCAGGAAACGCCCGTGCCGGCGCAGGAGTTCGGGGCAGTGCACGACCAGCGGGAACTCCACACCGAGCACACCGGGCACGAGTTCGCCCGGCACCCGTGCCTTCCATTCGTCGACGGGCAGATCGAGGCTCTTGCGGTCCACGAGCACCTCGACCAGCGGCGGCCGGGCGTCCTTGGCGTCGGAGGTGAGGGAGGTGAGCGAGGTGACGACCCGCAGTACCTCTCGGGCGGCCTCCGGCGCCGAGTACGATCCGACGCTCTCGGCCGACACCCGCCGGGGCCCGGCGCCTTCGTCGCACCAGATGCCCAGCCGGTGGCGACCGCGCTCGGCCCGGGTCACCTCCACCAGGACCCGCCCGCGTGCGGAACGGTCCCGCACCGAGCGGGCCCACACCTTGGCGTCCCAGCGCCGCTCGTCCAGGGCGGCCTGCGCGACACCCAGCCGCGAGGCCACCCCGTTCGCCCACAGGCGCAGTTCCGACTGCTGGGGCTCGACACAGAGCGCGGCCACGTACTCCATGACCCGTAGCAGCGCCGGGACCCTGGCCTCCCCGCCGGCGGAGCGACCGTCTCCGGGGTGGGCCTCCAGCTGGTCGAGCAGCGCGTCGAGGTCCTCGCCGTCCGGGAAGACCGCGAGGTGCGGCAGCGCGGCCCGCACCGCCTCGGCCAGCCTCCTCAGTACGGCGGGGTCCAACAGCCGCAGCCGTTCGCGGAGTTCGACGTACTCCTGTGGGGACAGCAGCTTGGCGGAGCGGACCAGACCGGCCACGGCCAGGACGCGCCGGGAGGCGCCGCCGGGTTCGCGGCGCAGCACCGCGGCGAGGGCGGCCAGGGCCCGTGGATGCGCGAGCAGGAAGGAGGCGAACTCCTCGGACGTGGGCGGGGTGACGTCACTGCCGTACCGGACGTCGCACGCGCGGGCCAGCCGGCGGCCGAACTCGACGCGGGTGTTCCCCGAGGGCAGCAGGTCCGCGACCAGGTCCGCCAGCACGCCGAACGCGGGGTCCTCGGGGTCGACGGGCTCGGGCGAGAGGGCGTCCAGGGCGCCCAGCGCGCGCAGTTCGGACTCGACGCGCTGCCAGGGGATGGCCCAGCTGCGCCGGGTCATGTCCTGGGGGCTGTACGGCAGCGGGGCTCCGGAGTCGCCGTCCCGGCCCGGCAGGAAGGCGGCGGCCACCAGGCCGACCACCGCGCGGTGGTGCGGGGACCACAGGGGGCCGCCGCTGTAGCCGGGGCCCACGGCCATCCCGGTGGGCGCTCCGTCGAGGTAGCCGACGGGTCCGGCGAGCAGGGTGACGGTGAGGTCGGCGAAGGTGGCGTCGTGGCCGCTGCCGTGCCAGGCCTGCACCTGTTGCTCCTGCGACATCGCGGTCCTGCGCGGCGGCGCGGGCAGCTCACCGGACGGTTCCCGGAGCCGCAGCACCGCCAGGTCGCCGAGCCAGGTGACGTCTCCCTTGCCCGCGTCGTCGCCGTTCGCGGAACGCGGCGGGATCCAGTGCTCGACATACGCGTCATACACGTCGTGCTGAAGGGGCCTGAGCTTCTCGTGCACTGCCAGGCGGACCGGCTCCCGTCCCGGATGACGGGAGTCGAACAGGGGGCGGTTCAGCGCGTCGTTGACGACATGGGCGCAGGTGAGCACGGTGTCGGCGCCGACGATCAGGCCCGCTCCCGCGATGATGTGGTCCCTGCGCCGCACGGTCACCACATGGTGGGCGGGGTTGTCGTCGGCGGCCGTCCCGGCCAGCAGGAACCAGCTCATGGGTCACCCCGCGCCCGGTGCCGCGGCGCCTGTGCCGGCCCCGGACGGCTGCCAGGTCGCGGTGACCGTGAGGTGCGCCTGTCCGCCGCCGCTCACGATCCCGAACTTCAGGTCGTGCCCGACCTGCACACCGAACGTCACGCTCATCTCGCTGGGCGGCTCCGGTACGGCGGTCACGGTGCCGTGCACCTCCTGGAGCAGGACGCCGAGCGGCGCCAGGGCACGGCGCAGGGCACCGGTCGCGAAGTCGGCGACGCCCCGCCGCCCGGTGGCCACGGGCACCGCCGTCCCCATCCCCTCGGGGAGATCGTCGTCCCGTCCGGAGGCCGCGCCGGGTGGGGCGGGAGAGAGCAGGAATCGTACGGGCGTACCGTCGTCGAACTCTGACTGCATCGCGGTGACCACGCCAACAGTGTGGACCAACCCGCTTCATTGGACAGCGAGTTCACAACTCCTGACCGTCACCTCCAGCCCCCTCGCTGTCACAGGTCTGCACGGGCCCTGTCCCGGTTTACGACGAACTGTGATCGTTCCGCTTTTCGCCACTACCGTCGCAAGCGGTACATGGCGGGGTGATTCGGGGGTTTCATGATGAGTGACTGGGGCGGCTTCAGTGCCGAACGCGGGCCGAGCGAGGAGCGGGGACAGGCGCCCTGGTCGGTGTGGTCGACGGCGGAGACGCAGACCTCGCTGACCCCGCCGCCGTGGGTGTCACCACCGGCTCCCGTCCCGGCTCTCGTCCCGGCTCCAACTCCCGCCCCCGCGCCCGCTTCCGGCCGTCGCGCCTGGCGGCTGGTCCTCGCGGTGGCGCTCGCGGTGGTGCTGGGCGCGGGTGCCGGGGGAGGGGTCTGGTACGTCACGCACGGCCGCGTCGACCATGACCGTGAGCATGTGGCCGCAAGCGGCACCAACTCGTCGTACCGCACGGTCCAGGACCCCACCGGCTACACGCTCGACGTCCCCAAGAACTGGACCCGCACCCAACGGCAGGGCGCGAAGGCCCCGGTGGTCACCTACGACTCCCCGGACGGCACCCGCCGCCTCCAGATCTTCCGCGTCTCCGAGAACTCCCCGGCCGAGTCCCTGGATCTAGCGGAGAACGACCCCGGCTACGGCTTCGCCCGCCAGCCCGGTTATCAAGTCATCGACCGCGCCACCGGCCCCGGTTGGGTCGAACTCACCTATCGCTACGACGACCAGGGCAAGGGCGGGCGTCGGGTGATCGACCACCGCTTCGAGGCGGGGGACGGTTCGCTCTACGCGGTCCGGTCCAGTGGCCCCGAGTCGCTCGCTCCCGCGGTGGTCCGCGCACCGCTCACCGCGGCGCTCGGTTCCTTCTGCCCGGCGGGCGCGAACTGCCGGTAGGCGTGGGCGAACTGCCCTCGGGCGGGGGCGGGTTCCTACTCCATCCCCTTCTTCCCCGGTGCCCAGAACGGCTTCGTGAGGACGGAGCGCCGGTCCCAGCCCAACTCCCGTACGAGCACCTGCCGGACCTGTTGCACGGTACGGGCCTCCCCGGCGACGTACGCGATCCCGCCGGGTTCGGGGGCGAGGTGTTGTACGGCGTCCGGGAGTGAAGTCCCGCCCCTGGTCGGCCAGTTGAGGCGCTCGGAGTGGGCCAACGGCAGTCGGTCCGCCGCCGACTCCGTCTCGACGGCGCCGGAGACCCGCGCACTCTCCGGCAGTGCGGCCAGCATCGCGCCGAAGGCGACCGAGGCCGTCTCCTCGCCGACGAAGACATGGTGGGAGGCGTCGGGGCGGAGCGTGAAGGTGCCCTCGGGCTTGCGCAGGCGCACCTGCTCGCCGATGCCGACGCTCTTCCCCCAACGGCCCCCGGGTCCCCCCTCGGAGTGGTCCAGCACGCACAACTCGACGGCGCCGGACGGGTCGTAGCGCCACACGGAGTACGTCCGCAGGGTCAGGCCGGTGACCAGGACGCGGACCTGTTGGCCGGGGTGGACGTCGAGGCCGGTGAGGGCTTCGCCCTCGATGCGCAGGCGGCGCATGCGGGCGGTGATCGGCTCGGCCGCGGTGACGGTGGCTCGGAGGGTGACCAGGTCGAGGACGGGGTTCAGGAGGGTGGACGGCACAGGGGCTCCTCGACTGGGTGGCGCGTGGGGGGAGTTGGTGATCAGGAGTGGCGGGCTGGACGCGATAGTACGCGTTCCCCGTCGGACGCGATAGTGCGTGTGGTGGTCTTGCGGTCGCGGTGGCCGACGATCACGATCGCGGTCGCCGCGAGGACGATCAGGGCGACCGTGCGCAGTGCCGGGGCCATGCCGTGGGCTAGGTCGGGGTGGGCGGCCAGGATCGTGCCGGTGATCGCCACGCCCAGGGCCGCGCCGAGTTCGCGGGCCGAGGTGCCGAGACCGGAACCGAGGCCCGTCTGGTGCGCCGGGAGCGAGGTGACGACACCGACCGTGAGCGCGGGCATGGACAGCCCGGCGCCCGCCGAGATCGCGAGCAGCCAGCAGGCGTACGTCCAGTACGGGGTGCCCGCGTCGGCGGTGGACGCGCCCAGCAGGCCCAGGCCGATGAGGGCGAGACCGGTGCCGATGACCGGGCGGGGGCGGTGCGACCAGCGGACGGCGAGTTTCGGGACGAGCGCGATGCCGATCGTCAGCGGCACGATCGCGACGCCGGTGACGGCGGCGCCGTAGCCCTTGATCTCTTGCAGGTACTGGGAGTTGACGTAGAAGAGCGCGAACAGGCCGAAGAAGCTGGTGGCCGTGCCGAGGGTGGCCGCGCGGAGGGTGGGGGAGGTGAAGACGCGCGGGTCGAGGAGCGGGGTGCGGGAGCGCAGGGCGTGGGCGGTGAAGGCCGTTATGAGTACGGCGCCTGCCGCGAACGCCGTGATGATGCGCGGGGAGGTCCAGCCGTAGGCCGGGCCCTCGATGATGCCGAAGAGGATCGCGACCAGGCCGGTGGTCAGGAGGGCGGTGCCGGTGGGGTCGAGGTTGCTGTGCGGGGACCGTTCCGTGCGGGGTGTGGTGAGGGTGACCGCGAGGGCGAGCAGGGCGGCCAGGGGGACCATCGCCCCGAACAGGGCCCGCCAGGACAGGAATTGGCCGACCAGGCCGCCGCCGAGGTTCCCGGCGAGTCCGCCGAGGCCGAGGGACAGGGTCCAACTGCCCATGGCGCGGGCCCGGTTCTCCGGGGCGGACAGGTGGACGAGGATCGACATCGTCGCGGGCGTGATCAGCGCCGCGCCCGCGCCGGAGAGGCCGCGGCCCGCGATCAGGGTCGCCGGGTTCTGGGCGAGTGCGCTGGTGGCGGCGCCCGCGGCGAACAGGGTCAGCCCGGCGAGCAGCGTGCCCTTGCGGCCGTACCGGTCGCCGAGCGCTCCGGCCGGGATGAGGAGTCCGGCGAAGACGATGACGTACGCGTCGACCATCCACAGCAGTTCGGTGTGCGAGGGGTGCAGGGACGATGAACTCAGCTGCGGGATCAGGAGGTTGATGGCGGCGACCATGCTCTGCGCGACGAGGACGCAGGCGCAGAGGGCGAGGAGGGTCGACCGTTTCAGGGCGGGC
Organism: Streptomyces prunicolor; assembly: GCF_045162825.1. Lineage (NCBI taxonomy): Bacteria > Bacillati > Actinomycetota > Actinomycetes > Kitasatosporales > Streptomycetaceae > Streptomyces > Streptomyces prunicolor. The sequence continues at coordinate 6,675,621 of NZ_CP108676.1, forward strand.
TTTTGGGCGTACGAGGGCACGGCTCCTCCGGGGAGCTTCGGTGTGGTGTGGAGTGCCCTGCCACCGTAGGCTCGGCAGTGATCTGCTTTCCAGTGCAACCTTTGCAAGGGGCGAATGCGTGTGACGCAATCCGGAAGGGCCGGGGGACTGGACCTCAATCTGCTGGTCGCCCTCGATGTGCTGCTGGAGGAGCAGAGCGTGCAGGGCGCCGCGCACCGGCTGCATCTCTCCGAACCGGCGATGAGCCGCACCCTGGGCCGGATCCGCAAGGCGCTCGGTGATCCCGTACTGGTGCGCGCCGGGCGGAAGATGGTGCCCACCCCGCGCGCGCTGGCCGTACGCGCCGAGGTGAGCGCGGTGGTGGAACGGGCGCGGGCCCTCTTCGCGCCGGGCCAGGACACCGACCTGAGGACCGTCAGCCGTACGCTCACGATCATCGGCCACGACTCGTTCCCCGCGCTCTACGGCCCCCGGCTGCTCGCCCGCGCCGCCGCCGAGGCGCCCGGCATCCGGGTCCGGTTCCTCGCCGAGAGCCATGTGGACACGCCGTTTCTGCGGCAGGGCACCGCCGACCTGGAGGTCGGTGTCGTCGACTCGACGGCGCCCGAGGTGCGGGTCGAGATGCTGCACGACGACCGGATGGTCGGTGTCGTGCGGGCCGGACACCCGTTGCTGGAAGGCGAGTTGACGCCCGAGCGCTTTGCCACCGAGGCCGACCACCTGATCGTCTCGCGCCGCGGCAAACTGCACGGCCCCGTCGACACCGCGCTCGCCGAACTCGGCCTGAAACGCCGGGTGGTGGGCACGGTCGGTACCTTCCCCGCCTCGCTCTTCGTGGTGCGCGACACCGACCTGGTCGGCATGATCAGCCTCTGGAGTGTGTCCATCGCCCACTCCCTTGGCCTGGTCACCTTCGACGTGCCGCTCCAACTCCCCGGCCTGGAGGTCGGCTTGGCCTGGCACCCGCGTCACGACGCCGACCCGGCGCACGCGTGGCTGCGCGCCTGCGTACGGGAGCTGCTGGCGGGGGAGCGGTCAGTGGGCCCCGGGCAGGTTCTGTAGCCGCTTCTCGAACCAGTGGTCCGCGTAGACATGGTCGACGTACGCCGGAATCTCCGCGTACCCGCACGCCCGGTACATCGCCTGCGCCTCCGTGAGCGCCGCGTGCGTGTCCAGCCGTACGACAGTGAACTCGTGCTCTACGGCGGCCAGTTCCAGCTCGGTGAGGATGCGGCGGGCCAGGCCCAGGCGGCGGGCGGCGGGGTGCACCCAGACGTGCCGGATCTCGCCGACGCCCGGCTCCAGGGTGCGTAGCGCCCCGCAGGCCACCGGCCGCCCCTCCTCGTACGCGACGAAGAACGCGCCCGCGTCCCCGGTGACCTCCTCGGGCCGTACGAGATCCGTCTTGTCGAAGCCCTCGGGGAAGCGGGCGTCGATGTCGGCGGCGTAGGCGTCGAGGCAGGCGCGGGCGTCCTCGGCGGCGCCGTCGACGAGGGCGCCCGTGATGCCGGCCAGGCGGAGGAGGCGCTGGGTGGTCGCCAACGCGTGGGTGAGTTCGGTGCGTTGGGGTGCGGTGAGGGTGGTGAGGAGGTCGGCGACGAGCGCGTCGGAGCGGTGGTTCTGCTCCTTGACCTCGACGCGGCCCGCCGGGGTCAGCTCGATCAGGCGCAGACGGGTGTCGTGCGGCGGCACGGTCAGCCGGACCAGGCCCTGCGCCTCCAGGGACTTCGCCATCCGGCTCAAGTAGCCCGCGTCCAGGGCGAGTCGGCCGCGCAGTTCGCGCAGCGAGACGCCGTCACCGATCTCGAAGAGCAGCCGGGCCTCGCCGAGGGGGCGGTCCTGGCCGAGGTAGTGGTCGTCGAGGGCGCCGATGCGGCGGGTGAAGTAGCGGTTGAAGTGCCGGAAGGCCGCTACGTCCGCAGGTGACACCGGGTTCGTGACTGGCTCCATAGTTCTTTGACTCTAGTCAAAGGAATCGGGGGAGTCCATGGTCGTGGTGCGGCTTCCGTGCGTCTGTGCTTTTGTGCCCCTGTTCAGTGAGCTTCTTCGGGCTGCTCGGGCTGCTCGGGCTGCTCGGGCTGCTCGGGTTGTTCGGGTTGTTCGGGCAGCAGGGCGGTGGCGGCGTCGACGAACTCCTGGACGAGGCCGGTGGTTCGCCCGGTGGGCCAGGCCGCCGCGACATGGTTGGGGCCGAGGTCGTCGACCGGGATCGCCTCGACGCCGGGGCGGGTGTAGAAGTTCGCGGTGGACGCCGGGATCACGGCGATCCCCTGGCCGCCGGCGACGAGTTCGAGTTTCTCCTCGACGCTGTGGATCGCCGGCACCGGGCGGCGCTCACCGGTGCGCAGTTCCACCGCGATATCGCGCCATTCGGGGACGGCGTCGGGGTCCTGCAGGAGGTGATCGGCCGCCAGGTCGGCGACTCGCACGGTCTCCTTGCCGGCGAGGCGATGGGACGAGGCCACCATGACGAGGCGCGGCTCGGTGTACAGCGGCCTGATCTCCAGGCCTGCCGGGTCGATCGGCAACCGCACGATGCCGACATCCGCGCGGGCGTCGTGCAGCACCTCCACCTGGTCGTGCCAGCCGGTGCGCAGCATCCGCACGTCCAGCCCGGGGTGGCGCTCACGCAGCAGGCGAACGACGGGGGTCAACGTGATCCCCGGCATGAACCCGATCGTGAGGCGGGTGACGCTCTCGCTCGCGGCGCGTACCCGCCGCAGCAGTGCGTCCGCGTTCGCCAGCAGGGGCCCGGCGTCGTGGACGAGCTGTTCGCCCGCCGGTGTGAGCACGGTGCTGCGGCGGTCGCGCCTGAACACGTCCACGCCCAGCTCGCTTTCCAGCACCCGGATCTGGCGGGAGAGCACGGGTTGGGTGATGTGCAGGCGCTCCGCGGCACGTCCGAAGTGGAGTTCCTCGGCCACCGCGAGGAAGTAGCGAAGCTTGCGCAGGTCGACGTCCATGCGGTTCCTCCGGGTGATCAGCCGCGCTCGAAGGTGGCGAGCGGGTCGCCGTGCGTCGGTGCCCAGCCCAGCTCGCGACGAGCCTTGGCCGAGGTGAGGCGCTGGTCCAGCGCGAACGCGTCCGCGACGGGCCCCATCTCGGCGCGGGCCTGCTCCAGTGTGATCGAGACCGTCCTGCCGTCGAGTCCGGCACCGCGCGCCGCCGCTTCGGCGACCTGCTTCATCGTCGGGTGGCCCTCGCCGACCCCGATGTAGACCGATCCCGCCGTCGCCGAGAGCGCCGCGACGTAGAGCGTGGCCATGTCGTCGATGTGCACGAGACCCCAGTGGTTGGCGCCGTCACCTATGTACGGGACAGCGCCCCTGATTTTACCCGGGGCGATGAAGAAATGTTCGATCAGCCGGTTGTCGCCCCCGTAGAGGAGCCCGGGCTGTACGACGACGGGGCGACCGCCGTCGGCGGCGCGTGCCGTGACCGTGTCCTCGACCGACCTGCGCCAGGCCACCACGCCGGGCGGATTCCACGGTGCGCTCTCGTCCCGTACGCCGTCGGTGTCGCCGTAGACCCAGGTGCCGCCGGTGTGCACGTAGGGTCCGGCCCCGACGCCGTCCTGCATGGCCGTGGCGCCGGCGAGGTCCATGTCCGCGGAGCTGGCCTGCGCGAGATGGATCACCGCCTCGGCGCGGGCGGCCGCGTGGTTGAGCACGTCCAGGTCGGTGAGTCCGCCGCGCACCTCGATCGCCCCGGCGGCTGTCACGGCCTGTGCGGACTGTTCGCTGCGTGCCAGTGCTTCCACGGAGTGGCCTTGTCGCACCAGTTCGGCGATCGTGGCCCGGCCGATGTAGCCGGATCCGCCCGTCAGGAAAATCTTCATGCCGTCCCTCGTTGTTCATCGTTCGCTGTTCATCGTTCAGGTGTGACTCCACCGTGCGGCCTGGTCGCCGGTGCCGTCCAAGACCTGTTTCGCGCGCTGTGATGCCCGCTGGGCATGACGCGTCGCCGGCGGTCCTTCTCCTGGTGCGCGGCATGGTTGATGCCCCGTGGGCATCGCAGGGGACGCAAAGGGTCTTGGACAGGGCGGCCCCGGCAGATCGACAGTGGACGTGCCGCGACAGCGAGCCGGGACCCCGGTTCAGCGGGCCGAACCCCGGTTCCTGCCTGTCGCTGGCGTTCTGACCGACGACCCGGGACACATGTCGATAGCTCGGGGCACATATCGACAACCCGAGACACATCTCGAACGCCCTCAAGGAGGTGCGACGATGACTCACGTCCTGATCACCGGATCCTCCGACGGCCTCGGCCTGATGGCCGCTCGCCTGCTGATCGGCCAGGGCCACACGGTGACCCTGCACGCTCGCGACACCGCGCGGGCCGCGCATACGCGTGCGGTCCTGCCCGCCGCCGAGAACGTGCTGGTGGGTGATCTGGGATCCCTCGACGGGATCCGGTCGGTGGCCGCCCAGGCCGACGCGGCGGGCCGGTTCGACGCCGTCATCCACAACGCGGGCATCGGCTACCGCGAGCCGCGCCGCGTGGAGACCGTCGACGGCCTGTCCCAGCTGTTCACGGTCAATGTGCTCGCGCCCTACCTGCTGACCGCGCTGATGACGCGGCCCGACCGGCTGGTCTACCTCAGTTCGGGCATGGCACGCGGTGGGGATGCGGACCTGTCGGATGCGCAGTGGACCGACCGGCGCTGGAACGGGGCCCAGGCGTACAGCGACAGCAAGCTGTTCGACGTCCTGCTCGCGCGCGGTGTCGCACGGCACTGGCCCGACGTGCTGTCGAACTCCGTGGAACCCGGGTGGGTCGCGACCAGGATGGGCGGCCCCGGCGCTCCGGACGACCTGGCACAGGGCCCGGTCACCCAGGCGTGGCTCGCCGTCAGCGACGACGAGGCCGCGCGAGTCACCGGCCGGCACTTCTACCACCAGAAGCGGCGCTCCGTGCCCGCCAAGGCGTCCGAGGCGAAGGCCCAGGACGCCCTGCTCGACTACTGCGCCCGGCTCACCGGCGTCTCGATCCACGCGTCGCGATGAACCTGCCCGGGCCCGGTACGTCAGGTCCGGGCCCGGTACGTCAGATCCGGTTCCGGTACGTCAGATCCGGTCCCGATACGACCGGCCCTGCCACCCCGAAGTCGCGTCAACTGAAACGGAGTTCGACGATGTCCAAAGAAATCCTGATCACCGGTGGCCACGTCGTGACGCTCGACGACACGCTTGGCGACGGGCTTGGCGACGGGCTTGGCGACGCGTTCGGCGATGTGCCCGGTGGTGACGTGCGCGTGCGGGACGGTGTCATCACGCAGATCGGTGTCGGCCTGCGCCCCGGGCCGGACACCGAGGTCGTCGACGCGCGGGGCCGGCTGGTGATCCCGGGCCTGATCGACACGCACCGACACGTCTGGCAGGGCGCGATCGCCGGGTTCACCCCGCAGATGACCGGATACGGCTACGGACCCGCCGTCCTGACCGGGATCTCCCTCCACCACACTGCGGATGACATCCACGCCGGCACGCTGTGGGGAGCACTGCAGGCGCTGGACGCGGGAATCACCACGATCGGCGACTGGGCCCACGCACTGCAGTCGGCCGACCACGCCGACGCCAACCTGCGCGGCCTGCGCGAATCCGGAATCCGCGGCCTGTTCTTCTACGGCGGCCCCGGTCCGGCCGACGACGACCCGAACCCGCCGCACCCGCTCGACGCCCGGCGCATGCGCGACGAGCATTTCCCCGGCGGCAGCGGCAACGGCAGCAACGGTGACAACAGCGCCACCGGCACCGGACGGCTACGAATGGGCATGGCGCTGCGCGGACCGTGCTTCACCTCCCCGGAGCGCAACCGCCAGGACTTCGCCTTCGCCCGCGAACTCGGCCTGCCGATCTCGATCCACGTCGGAATGGCCGGCACCGCGGACGCGGTCACCGCGCTGCGCCGGGACGGGCTGCTCGGCCCGGACGTCAACTACATCCACGCCAACCAGCTGACCGACGAGGAGATGGACCTGATCGCCGCCTCGGGCGGGACCGTGACCATCACCCCGAGCACCGACATGCTGATGCAGTTCGGCACCTACCCGGCCACCGGGCGAGCGCTGGAACGTGACATCGTCTCCGGACTCGGGGTCGACACCGTCTGCAGCGCCGGGACCGACCTGTTCTCCGAGATGCGCCTCGCGCTGGCCGCGGAACGCTCGCGCGCCAACGCCGAGTCCCTCGCCCGCAACGAACTCGTGCACGAGGTTGCGCTGCACCAGCGGGACATGCTGCGGCTGGCCACGCTCGGCGGTGCCCAGGTACTCGGTCTCGCCGACGAGACCGGTTCGCTCACCCCCGGCAAACAGGCCGACATCACCATCGTCGATCTGCGTTCGCCGCACCTGGACGGCTTCGGCGACCCGGTCGCGATGCTCGTGCTCGGCGCCGGCCCGGCCGACGTCGAGACGGTCCTGGTCGGCGGGGAATTCGCCAAACGCGACGGCGCCCTGGTCGGGACCCACGCGGTCAAGGCGCGGGACCTGATGCACGAGACACAGGACCGGCTCCGCGCCGTGATCCGCTGAACCGCTCATCCGCACCCAACGCAACGGCAGCCTTCGGGCAACCGCGTCGGCCAAGCACCGTTAGCGGCTTTTGTCCCCCTGTTCAGTGACCCGGCCCACTTTCGGCCATGGATTGCGCATGCATCCGGACGTCCCGGGCAGGCGCACGCAGTCCCCGAGAGTGACAGTTAGGTGACGCTGGGACGCTGAACAGGAACGGAAGGCAATACCGATCATGGCCGAGAACACGGAACAGCAGCCGGGGAAGACCATCCACGCGGGCGGCGAGTGGCTGGAAGCGGTCTCCGGCGCCACGCGCGAGATCATCGACCCCGCGGACGCGCTGCCGTTCGCCGTGGTCGCGGAGGGCGACGAGAAGGACACGGACATAGCCGTCGCCGCCGCCCGCGCCGCCTTCGACGGCGGTCAGGGGGCCTGGCCGCGCACCCCCGTCACCGAGCGCGCCGCCCTGCTGCGCCGCGTCGCCGACCTCCTCGTGCGCGACCGCGAAGAGCTGGGCCTGCTGGAGAGCCGCGACGCGGGCAAGACCGTGGAGGAGGGTCGCGTCGACATCGACTGTGTCGCCGACGCCTTCCGCTACTTCGCCGACCTCGTCGCGGGCGAGGCCCCCGGCCGGGTGGTCGACGCGGGCACGCCTGACGTCCACAGTGTCGTCGTGCACGAGCCCGTCGGCGTCTGCGCGCTGATCACCCCCTGGAACTACCCGCTGCTCCAGGCGAGTTGGAAGATCGCGCCCGCCCTCGCGGCCGGCAACACCTTCGTCGTCAAGCCCAGCGAGATCACCCCGCTGACGACGGTCGCCCTGATCGACCTGCTCGTCGAGGCGGGGCTGCCGGCCGGTGTCGCCAACATCGTCACCGGCCCCGGCCACTCGGTCGGCGCCCGGCTCGCCGAGCATCCCGACGTCGACCTCGTCTCCTTCACCGGCGGCCTCATCAGCGGCACGAAGGTCGCCCAGGCCGCCGCCGTGACCGTGAAGAAGGTCGCCCTCGAACTCGGCGGCAAGAACCCCAACGTCGTCTTCGCCGACGCCTGCGCCACCGAGGAGGGCTTCGACACCGCCGTCGACCAGGCCCTCAACGCGGCCTTCATCCACAGCGGCCAGGTCTGCTCCGCGGGCGCCCGCCTCATCGTCGAGGAGACCGTCCGCGAGCGCTTCGTCGCCGAACTCGCCCGCCGCGCCGAGAAGATCCGCCTGGGCCGCGGCACCGAGGACGGCGTCGAGTGCGGCCCGCTCGTCTCCGAACAGCAGCGCGCCAAGACCGAGTCGTACGTCGCATCCGCACTCGCCGAGGGCGCGGTGCTGCGCTCCGGCGGCAAGCGCCCCGAGCCGACCGCGGCCCGCCCCGCCACCGGCTACTTCTACGAGCCGACCGTCCTCGACCAGTGCCACCGCGAGATGACCGTCGTACGCGAGGAGGTCTTCGGACCGGTTCTCACCGTCGAGACCTTCCGCACCGAGGACGAGGCGGTCGCGCTCGCCAACGACACCGAGTACGGCCTCGCGGGCGCCGTCTGGACCGCCGACGCGGGCCGCGCGCGCCGCGTCGCCGGCCGGCTGCGGCACGGCACCGTCTGGATCAACGACTTCCACCCCTACCTCCCGCAGGCGGAGTGGGGCGGCTTCGGAAAGAGCGGTGTGGGCCGGGAACTCGGCCCCGCCGGACTCGCCGAGTACCGCGAGGCCAAGCACGTGTACCAGAACCTGGCGCCGAAGCCGGTGCGCTGGTTCGCGGGCTGATCCTCCGGCCGCCTCGCGGGCCGAGCCCCCACCTCGATCTTTCCGACTGGAGTGACTACCCCCATGCCTGAGAACGAGTACATGAACGACCACATGTACGACTATGTCGTCATCGGCGGCGGCACCGCAGGCTCCGTCATCGCCTCCCGCCTCACCGAGAACCCCGACGTCACCGTCGCCGTCATCGAAGGCGGCCCCAGCGACGTCGGCCGCGAGGACGTACTGACCCTGCGCCGCTGGATGGGCCTCCTCGGCGGCGAGCTGGACTACGACTACCCGACCACCGAGCAGCCGCGCGGCAACTCCCACATCCGGCACAGCCGCGCCCGCGTCCTCGGCGGCTGCTCCTCGCACAACACCCTCATCGCCTTCAAGCCGCTGCCTTCCGACTGGGACGAGTGGGAGGCGGCCGGTGCGAAGGGCTGGGGCGCGATCTCGATGGAGGCGTACTACGCCCGCCTCCTCAACAACATCGTCCCCGTCGACGAGAAGGACCGGAACGCCATCGCCCGCGACTTCGTCGACGCGGCCCAGGCGGCGCTCGACGTCCCGCGCGTCGAGGGCTTCAACAAGGCGCCGTTCACGGACGGCGTCGGCTTCTTCGACCTCGCCTACCACCCCGAGAACAACAAGCGGTCCAGCGCGTCCGTCGCGTATCTGCACCCGGTGATGGACGAGCGCCCCAACCTCACCCTTTTCCTTGAGACGTGGGCCCACCGCCTGGAACTGAACGGCACCCGCGCGGAAGGCGTGCACGTCCGCACCAAGGACGGCGAGGAACTCCTCGTCCGCGCCCGCCGCGAGGTCGTCCTGTGCGCCGGCGCCGTCGACTCCCCGCGGCTGCTCCTGCACTCGGGCATCGGCCCCCGCAAGGACCTCGAAGCGCTGGGCATCCCCGTCGCCGTCGACCTCCCGGGCGTCGGCGAGAACCTCCTCGACCACCCCGAGTCGGTGATCGTCTGGGAGACGAACGGGCCGATCCCGGAGAACTCCGCGATGGACTCCGACGCGGGCCTGTTCGTGCGCCGCGACCCCCAACTCCCGGGCCCGGACCTGATGTTCCACTTCTACCAGGTCCCCTTCACCGACAACCCCGAGCGCCTCGGCTACGAACGCCCCGAGTTCGGCGTCTCCATGACCCCGAACATCCCCAAGCCGAAGAGCCGCGGCCGCCTGTACCTGGAGAGCGCCGACCCGGCCGTCAAACCCGCCCTGGATTTCCGGTACTTCACCGACGAGGACGACTACGACGGCCGCACCCTCGTCGACGGCATCCGCATCGCCCGCGAGATCGCGAAGACCGAACCCCTCGCCGGCTGGCTCAAGCGGGAGGTGTGCCCAGGCCCGGAGATCCTCGGCGACGCGGAACTCGGCGAGTACGCCCGCAAGGTCGCCCACACCGTCTACCACCCGGCCGGCACCTGCCGCATGGGTGCCGACACCGACGAACTGGCCGTGGTCGACCCGGAGTTGAGGGTCCGAGGCCTGGACGGCATCCGCATCGCCGATGCCTCCGTCTTTCCGACCATGCCCGCCGTGAACCCGATGATCGGGGTGCTCATGGTCGGCGAGAGGGCTGTTGACCTGATCGGAGGTGGTGCGTGATGAGCACCGTCAGCACACCCAATGGCCTTGACGCGTCCGGCAGTTCCGCGACCACGAGCATGAGCACGGGCGCCTCCGGCAACCCCGTGTTCTCGGTGGACGGCCTCTGGAAGGTCTTCGGTCCGAAGGCCGACCAGGTCCCCGCCGACCCCGAACTCACCGCCCTCGACGCCGCCGACCTGCGCACCCGCACCAGCTGCACCGCCGCCGTCCGCGACGTCTCCTTCGACGTCCGCAAGGGCGAGGTCTTCGTGGTGATGGGCCTGTCCGGCTCCGGCAAGTCCACCCTGGTCCGCTGCCTCACCCGCCTCATCGAACCCACCGCCGGCACCATCGCCATCGACGGCGAGGACGTCCGCGCGATGGACAAGTCCCGGCTGCGCGAACTCCGCCGCCACCGCGCCGCGATGGTCTTCCAGCACTTCGGCCTCCTCCCGCACCGCACGGTCCTCGACAACGTCGCCTACGGCCTGGAGATCCAGGGCATCGGCAAGGCCGAGCGCCGCCGCCGGGCCGCCGAGGTCGTCACCAAGGTCGGCCTGGAGGGCATGGAGCAGCGCCGCCCCGGCCAGCTCTCCGGCGGTCAGCGCCAACGTGTCGGCCTCGCCCGGGCGTTGGCGGTCGACCCCCAAGTCCTCCTGTTCGACGAGCCGTTCAGCGCGCTCGACCCGCTGATCCGGCGCGACATGCAGGAGGAGGTCATCCGGCTGCACCGCGAGGAGGGCCGCACGATGGTCTTCATCACCCACGACCTGAACGAGGCGCTCAAGCTCGGCGACCGCATCGCCCTGATGCGCGACGGCCGCATCGTCCAGCTCGGCACCCCCGAGGAGATCGTCGGCTCCCCGGCCGACGACTACGTCCGCGAGTTCGTGCGCGACGTCCCGCGCGCGGACGTCATGACGGTCCGTACGGCGATGCGGCCCGGGGACTGCGGAGGCCAGGAGCACCCCGGTGCGCTCGCGGCCGACGCGGTCGTCGCCGAGGCGATCAAGGTCGTGTCCCGCAGCGGAAAGCCCGCCTGTGTCGTGGAGGACGGCCGCTGTCTCGGCGTGGTCGACCACGCACGGCTGCTGGACGTCGTGGCGGGGGCGGAGCTCGCCGATACCGGCAAGGGGGCGGTCTGATGGCAACGGTCACCGCACCCGCCCCCCGCCTCGCCCTCCCCGGCGTCCTCCGGCACCGGGCCGCGCACAAACTCCTGCTGCTCGCGCTCGCCGCCGCGATCCTCGTGCCGCTCGCCAACGCGCACTGGTCCAGCGGGAGTTGGCCGCACGCCCTCACCGTCGACCTGTCCGGTCCGCTGGGCCGGGCCAACGACTGGATCATCGACAACCGCGACAGCTCCCCGCTGTTCCTCTACTTCTTCGGCTACATCAGCAACGCCGTCGTCCTCTCCGTACGCGCCGTCTACCTGGTCCTGCTCGCCGCGGGCTGGGCGGGCGTCACCGCGTTCGGCGCCCTCGTCGCCTGGCGGGTGGCGGGCATACGGCTCGCGATCGGGACCGGCGTCGCCTTCCTCGCCTGCGGACTGCTCGGCATGTGGGTCCCGACCATGCAGACCCTCGCCCTGATGGTGGTCGCGGTGCTCACCTCGGTCGTCGTGGGCGCCCTGCTCGGCCTGGCCGGCGGCCTCTCCGAGCGCACGGACCGCGCACTGCGCCCCGTCCTGGACACCATGCAGGTGCTTCCGGCCTTCGCCTACCTCCTCCCCGTCGTTCTGGTCTTCGGCATCGGCGTCCCCGCCGCCGTCCTCGCCACCGTCGTCTACGCCGCCCCGCCCATGGCCCGCCTCACCACGCTCGGCCTGCGCAACGCCGACCCGGAGGTCCTGGAAGCCGTCGACTCCCTGGGCGCCACCGGACGCCAACGCCTGTTGACCGCACGGCTCCCGCTGGCCCGCAAGCAGCTCCTCCTCGGCCTCAACCAGACGATCATGATGGCCCTCTCCATGGCCGTCATCGCCTCCGTCATCGGCGCCGGAGGCCTCGGCGACCGCGTCTACCAGGCGCTCGCCTCCGTGGACGTCGGCGCGGCTCTGGCCGCCGGCATCCCGATCGTGCTCCTGGCCGTCGTACTGGACCGCGTCACCGCGGCGGCGGGCGAACAGTCCGACGCGTCCGCAGGTGAACCGGGGTCGACTCTCCGCCCGTGGCTGTACGCGCTCGGCGCCACCGTGGCCGTAGCAGTGGTGGCCCGGCTCGCCGGCGCCCTGGACTGGCCCTCCGGCTGGACCCTGGGTATCGCCGAACCGGTGAACCGCGTCGTCGACTGGATGACCGCCCACCTCTACTCCGGCGTCCCCTACCTCGGCGGCACCGCCGACTGGGCCGGCCACTTCACCACCTGGGTCCTGGACCCCGTACGCGACGGTCTGCAGTGGCTGCCCTGGTGGTCGGTGCTGCTGATCGTCGCCGCCCTCGCCTGGGTGATCGGCACCTGGCGCACCGCGCTCACCGCCGTCCTCGCCATGGCCGCGATCGGCGTACTCGGTGTGTGGAAGCCGTCCCTCGACACCCTGTCGCAGGTGCTGGCCGCCGTGGCCGTCACCCTCGTCCTCGGCTTCGCGACCGGCATCGCCGCCGCCCGCAGCGACCGCGTCGAACGCGCCCTGCGCCCCGTCCTCGACGTCTGCCAGACGATGCCGCAGTTCGTGTACCTGATCCCGGTCGTCGCCCTGTTCGGCGTAGGCCGCGCACCGGCCGTGGCGGCGGCCGTCGTCTATGCCCTCCCCGCCGTCGTCCGCATCACCACCCAGGGCCTGCGCCAGGTCGACCCGGCCGCCCTGGAGTCGGCCCGCTCACTCGGCGCGACCAGCGCCCAGCAGCTACGGCAGATCCAACTCCCGCTCGCCCGCCCGGCGTTGCTCCTCGCCGTCAACCAGGGCGTGGTCCTCGTCCTGGCCGTCGTCATCATCGGCGGCCTGGTCGGCGGCGGCGCCCTCGGCTACGACGCCGTATTCGGCCTGGCCCAGGGCGACTTGGCGACCGGCCTGGTCGCCGGCGCCGCGATCGTCTGCCTCGGCCTGATGCTCGACCGGGTGACCCAACCGACGGAACGTCGCACCAAGAAGGGAGCGTGACATGCGAGTTCGTACGGCTTATTCGGTGGCCGCGGCGACGTCCCTCGCCCTGCTCTCGGGCTGTGGCGCCGCCGACATGACCAAGCAGGCCTCGCCCTTCGCCAACGCGCAGGGCGCCAAGACCGTGACCCTCTCCGTCCAGTCCTGGGTCGGCGCACAGGCCAACGTGGCTGTCGCGCAGTACCTGTTGGAGCACAAGCTCGGCTACCGCGTCGACACCGTCCAGGTCGACGAGGTCCCCGCGTGGGACGCGCTGAGCCAGGGCCGGGTCGACGCGATCCTGGAGGACTGGGGCCACCCCGACCAGGAGAAGCGCTACGTCGACGACAAGAAGACGATCACGCGCGCGGGCGGCCTCGGGGTCACCGGCCACATCGGCTGGTACGTCCCGACCTACCTGGTCAAGCAGCACCCCGACATCACGAACTGGAAGAACCTCAACAAGTACTCCTCGCTGTTCCGCACCGCCGAGAGCGGCAGCAAGGGCCAGTTGATGGACGGCTCGCCCTCCTACGTCACCAACGACAAGGCCCTGGTGACGAACCTGAAGCTCGACTACCAAGTGGTGTTCGCCGGTTCGGAGGCCGCGCAGATCACCCAGATGAAGCAGTTCGCCAAGGAGAAGAAGCCCTTCCTCACCTACTGGTACGCACCCCAGTGGCTCTTCAAGAAGGTCCCCATGACGGAGGTCGAACTCCCCGCCTACAAGGAGGGTTGCGACGCCGACGCCGACAAGGTCGCCTGCGCCTACCCCCACACCCCGCTGCAGAAGTACCTCAACACGGACTTCGCCCAGCGCGGCGGCAAGGCGGCGGCCTTCCTGAAGAAGTTCAAGTGGACGACCGAGGACCAGAACGAGGTCTCCCTGATGATCGCCGACCAGAAAATGTCCCCGGCCGACGCGGCGAAGAAGTGGGTGGACAACCATCCCGCCACCTGGAAGGCCTGGCTTTCCTGACCCTGCTTCCCCTTCACGGTTCACGGTTCACCGTTCACGGCTTCAGCTCGGCGGCCCTCCCCTGGAGTGCGCGTGCCGCCCAGTGCTGGAGTCCTGCCCCGAACGTGACGCGTGTGGCCCCGAGTTCACCGAGTGCGGTGGGCGAGGGGCCCTCGCCGTCCAGCCGCCCGAGCGCGTTGACCGGCCCCTGAATACCGGACCGCAGCAACGGCAGCACACCAGCCGGAGCCATGATCGGATACACACAGTCGGCACCCGCCGCGACGTACAACGCGGCCCGCTCAATGGCCCGTTCGGGGTTCCCGTCACCGTGCAGGAAGGTGTCGATCCGCGCGTTGACGAACAACCGCTCCGCCGCCACCGCCCGCACCTCCGCCAGCCAATCAGCGTGCTGACGCGGATCCTTGAGCACCCCACCCTCGGAGTCCTCCAGGTTGCACCCCACCGCCCCCGTCTCCAGCAGCCGCTCCACCAGCTCCTTCGGCGCGAGCCCGTACCCGCCCTCGACATCCGCCGACACCGGCACATCCACGGCCCGTACGATCCGCGCGACCGCCGCGAACATCTCGTCCGCCGGCACAGCCCCGTCCTCGTACCCGAGCGAGGCGGCGACCCCGGCACTGGGCGTGGCGAGCGCCGCGAACCCGGCCTCCACGAACACCCGCGCACTGGCCGCGTCCCAGGGCCCGGGCAGCACCAGCGGATCACCGGGCAGCCGCCGCCGATGCAGACTCCGAAAGACCTCGACTCCACTCAAGACGGATAACCCCCGGGTTCGATACGACGGCTGACCATCACCCGGTTCCAGTTGTTGATGGCGGTGATCAGCCCGATGAGATGGGCGAGTCGGCCCTCGTCGAAGTGCGCGGCGGCTCTCGCGTACACCTGATCCGGCACGAATCCCTCCGTCAGCACGGTGACCGCCTCGGTCAGCGCGAGCGCGGCCCGCTCCCGCTCGTCGAAGACACCCTCGGCCTCCTCCCAGGCAGCCACCATGTCCAACTGCCGTTCACTCACCCCGAGTTCACGGGCGGCGGCCAGATGCATGTCCAGGCAGAACGCGCAGTGGTTGAGCTGCGAGGCCCGGATCACAACGAGCTCGGCGAGCGCGGGATCGCCCAGCCCCCTCTTCGCGGCGGCGCTCACCGACGACAGCGCCCGCCCGACCTCACGGTCCAACAGCCGTGTCCGCGCGGTCACTTGTGCTGGCCCGGCTTGTAGTGCCCCGGCACCATCCGCGTGCTCACTCCGAACCGGTTCCACGCGTTGATCACTGTGATCGCGGCGATCAGCTGCGCCAGCTCGGCCTCCTCGAAGTGCTCGGCCGCCCGCTCGTACACCTCGTCCGGCACAAAGCCGTCCGTGATCACGGTGACCGCCTCGGTCAGCTCGATCGCCGCCAGCTCCTTCTCGGTGTAGAAGTGCCGCGACTCCTCCCACGCGCCGAGCTGAATGATCCGCTCCACGCTCTCGCCCGCCGCGAGCGCGTCCTTGGTGTGCATGTCGAGGCAGAACGCGCAGTGGTTGAGCTGCGAGGCGCGGATCTTCACCAGTTCCAGCAGCGTCGGGTCGAGGCCCCGACGGGCGGCGGCGTCGAGCCGGACCATCGCCTTGTAGACCTCGGGTGCGTGCTTGGCCCAGTCCAGGCGGGGGCTGTGTTCGGGGGCGTAAGGAGCTTCGTGTGCTGTGGTCATGTCCTCGACTCTAGAAGTCAGGCAGCCCAGGAGTATGGTCCATTTCCATGGCGAAATCTTGGGCCACTCTGGGCGTAGACCTGCACCTCGATCCAACCGGCACGCAAACAGGCACCGGCACCAGCACAGGCGTCCGCCGAGGCCTCACGGACGCGCTGCGCGACGCCGTCCGCACCGGCCGCCTCGCCCCCGGCACCCGGCTGCCCTCCTCCCGCTCCCTCGCCGCCGACCTCGGCATCGCCCGCAACACGGTCGCCGACGCCTACGCCGACCTGGTCGCCGAGGGCTGGCTCACCGCCCGCCAGGGCTCCGGCACCCGCGTCGCCGAGCGCGCCGTCGTCCCGCCCACGGACACCACCCCACCCCGCCGCCTCCGCGGCCGCCCCGCCTACGACCTTGTCCCCGGCACCCCCGACCTCGCCGCGTTCCCCCGCATCGAGTGGCTCAAGGCCGCCCGCCGCGCCCTCACCTCCGCCCCCTACCAGGCCCTCGGCTACGGCGACCCACGCGGCCGTATCGAACTGCGCACCGCCCTCGCCGCCTACCTCTCCCGCGCCCGAGGCGTACGCGCCGACCCCGAGCACATCCTGATCAGCGCGGGCATCTCCAGCGGCCTGCGCCTCCTCGGCGCCGTCCTGCGGACCCGCGGCGCCCACACGATCGCGGTGGAGTCCTACGGCCTGACCGCGCACTGGCAGATCCTCGACGAGGCCGGCCTGCGCACCCGCCCGCTCCCCTTCGACCAACTGGGCACGAACCCGGCACAGTTGACGGACGAACCGGCGGTCCTGCTCACCCCCGCTCACCAGTTCCCCATGGGCGTCCCCCTCCACCACGACCGCCGCTCCGCCGTCGTCGACTGGGCCCGGCGCACCGGCGCCCTGGTCCTGGAGGACGACTACGACGGGGAGTTCCGCTACGACCGCCAGCCGATCGGCGCCCTCCAGGGACTCGACCCGAACCACGTCGTCTACCTCGGCACCGCCAGCAAGTCCCTCGCCCCCGGCCTCCGCCTGGCCTGGATGGTCCTGCCCCCCTCACTGATCGAGGAGGTCGCGAAGGCGAAGGGCGATATCGACACCTGCGGCGTCCTGGACCAACTGACCCTCGCCGAATTCATCACCTCCGGCGCCTACGACCGCCACGTCCGCGCCGCCCGCCTGCGCTACCGCCGCCGCCGGGACACCCTGGTCGACGCCCTCGCCCAGCACGCCCCCGACGTCCACGCCACCGGCATCGCGGCCGGCTTCCACGCCGTCCTCAGCCTCCCGCCCGGCACCGAACAGTCCGTGGTCCAGGCCGCCGCCTGGCAGGGCCTCGCCCTCCACACCCTGTCTTTCTACCGCCACGAACACGCCGTGGCTGCCGCCTTGGACGCCCTGGTGGTGGGTTACGGCACCCCGCCGGACCATGCGTGGGCGGGGGCGGTGGAGGCGTTGTGCCGGGTGCTGCCGTGAGGGTGTTCTGAGGGTCTTTCATCGGGACCGCACCTCTCGATGCGGGTAGGCAAAATCATCCCGTCTGCCGTTTCAACGCGGGCCCGCAAAATCAGCCCGTCCGGCGCCTCTCCAACGCAGGCCGACACCCTCCAGCCCGTCCGGCGTTTGAGGACGAGGCCCCTTCAGGGCCGAAGCGGGGGTCTGGGGGCGCAGCCCCCGGAGACGGTCACCCGGGCTCACCCGCACGATCCACCGCCGGCGCCTCTCCGAACCGCGCCAGTGCCAACGCCCCTGCCACCGCCACCAAAAACCCCAGCACAGCCAGCCACTCCAACCCGTCCCGCGTACGGTCCCCGAGCCACACCACCCCCACCGCCGCCGGCCCGAGCGTCTCCCCGATCACAAGCCCCGCCGTCGCCGTCGTCACAGACCCCCGCTGCAACGCCGTCGTCAGCAACAAGAACGCCGCACCCCCACCGACAAGCAGGGCGTACGTCGCCGGATTGCTCACCAGCGTCGAGGGCGACAGCGAGTCGATCAAGCGGACCGCCACCTCGACGACCCCGAACCCGAACCCCGCCCCCAACCCCAACGTCAACGCCCGCCCCCGCTCCGGCAGTCGCCCCCCGACCAACCCGAGCAGCAACACCGCCACCGCCGTCCCCAACATCGCCCACTTCAAGGCCATGGACCCGTCCCGGTGCCCCTCCGCCCCGGACGCCAGTCCCAGCATCGCCAGCCCCGCGCAGACCACCCCGACGGCCGCCCACTCCGTCCCGCGGAGCCGAACTCCCAGCAACCGCGCGGCCACCACCGCCGTCACCGCGAGGCTCGACGCCAGGGCCGCTCCGACCGCGTAGATGGGCAACGACCGCAGCGCCGCGATCTGGAACACGAACCCCAGACCGTCCAACCCCAGCCCCGCCAGATACCGCCACTGCCGCAGCGCCCGCAGCAACAGCGCCGCGTCCCCGCCCCCACCCGTCGAGGCCGCCCGGGCGGCGACCGCCTGCAACACCGTCGCCGTACCGAAGCAGACCGCCGCGCCGAGCGCGCACACCATTCCAAAGAGCACAAAGTGACTGTAGGGGAGATGAGATCGCCCCGGCCCTCCCGGGCGGACCCTCTCACCGATCTCTGGAGATCCCCGGACGAGCACCCAGGCCCCAGAGTTCGGGCCCCAGAGTCCAGGCCCAGGTCCGAGGCCACAGACGCAGGCCCAGACTCCAGGCCCCCGGTCCGAGGCCCCGCGCCCTACACCCCCAAAACCACCCGGAGTTGACCCAACCCCCAGTCCAGGTCCTCCCGGCTGATCATCAGCGGCGGCGCGATCCGGATCGTAGAACCATGGGTGTCCTTCACCAGAACACCCCGGTCCAACAGCCGCTCCGAGACCTCCCGCCCCGTCCCGACCGCCGGCGCGATGTCGACCCCCGCCCACAGCCCTCGCCCACGCACCGCCGTCACCCGCCCGGTGTCCGTCAACTGCCGCAATTCCCGGTGCAGATGCTTCCCGAGCTCCGCGGCCCGCGCCTGGTACTCGCCCGACCGCAGCATCGCGATCACCTCCAGCGCCACCGCGCACGCCAGCGGATTCCCGCCGAACGTCGACCCGTGCTCCCCGGGCCGGAACACGCCCAGCACCTCCGCACTCGACACCACCGCCGACACCGGCACCACCCCACCGCCCAGCGCCTTCCCGAGCACATACATGTCGGGCACCACCGCCTCGTGCTCGCACGCGAACGTCCACCCCGTCCGCCCGAGCCCCGACTGGATCTCATCCGCGATGAAGAGCACGTTCCGCTCCCGCGTCAACTCCCGCACCCCCGCCAGATATCCGGCCGGCGGCACCAGCACCCCCGCCTCACCCTGGATCGGCTCCAACAGCACGGCCACCGTGTTCTCACTGACCGCCGCCCGCATCGCGGTGAGATCTCCGTACGGCACGATCTCGAAGCCCGGCGTGTACGGCCCGAAGTCCGCCCGCGCCTCCGGGTCGGTCGAGAAGCTGACGATCATCGTCGTACGGCCGTGGAAGTTGTTGCCCGCCACGACGATCTTCGCCCGGCCTTCGGGCACGCCCTTGACCCGGTACCCCCACTTCCGGGCCGTCTTCAGCGCGGTCTCCACCGCCTCCGCGCCCGTGTTCATCGGCAGCACCAGCTCCATGCCGCACAGCTCGGCCAACTGCTCGCAGAACGCGCCGAACCGGTCGTGATGGAACGCCCGCGAGGTGAGAGTCACCCGCTCCAACTGCGCCTGCGCCGCCGCGATCAGCCGAGGGTTGCCGTGCCCGAAGTTCAGCGCCGAGTACCCGGCGAGCAAGTCCAGATAGCGCCGCCCCTCCACATCCGTCATCCACGCCCCGTCGGCGGTGGCGACGACCACCGGAAGCGGGTGGTAGTTGTGCGCGGTGTGCGCCTCGGCGGCGGCGATGAGGGCTTCCGTACCGGCTTCGTTGCTGGCTTCCGTACTGGTCACGGCGTCTCCCGGGGGTGAGGGTGCCCCTTTCCTATCTTCGCCCGCATGGTGGACGCGGGAGCCGCACCGTCCGGCCCGCCCGGTAGGCTGACCGATGGGCCGTGACTGGCGCGCTGGGATGGGACCGACCATCGGGGAGCGGCCCGAGCTGGACTGTGTGCCGTGCGCCTGGGCCGTACCGAGAACGCCGAACGCCACGTCCGGAGGTCCCCATGCCCGACAATTCTGTGCCTCTCTCCGCCC
This sequence comes from Streptomyces prunicolor, assembly GCF_045162825.1. Classification (NCBI taxonomy): domain Bacteria; kingdom Bacillati; phylum Actinomycetota; class Actinomycetes; order Kitasatosporales; family Streptomycetaceae; genus Streptomyces; species Streptomyces prunicolor. The sequence continues at coordinate 6,695,402 of NZ_CP108676.1, forward strand.
TCTCCAACGAGTCCACCGCCTTCCGCGCCGCCCTCGATGTGATCCGTGCCGTCGAGCCGCGTGTCGCCGACGCCATCGGCCAGGAAGTCGCCGACCAGCGCGAGATGCTCAAGCTGATCGCCTCCGAGAACTACGCCTCCCCGGCCACCCTCCTGGCCATGGGCAACTGGTTCAGCGACAAGTACGCCGAGGGCACCATCGGCCGCCGCTTCTACGCCGGCTGTCGCAACGTCGACACCGTCGAGTCCCTCGCCGCCGAGCACGCGCGCGAACTCTTCGGCGCCCGCCACGCCTACGTCCAGCCGCACTCCGGCATCGACGCCAACCTCGTCGCCTTCTGGTCGGTCCTCGCCGACCGCGTCGAGGTCCCGGCCCTCGCGAAGGCGGGCGTCCGCCAGGTCAACGACCTCTCCGACGCCGACTGGGCAGAACTCCGCCAGGCCTTCGGCAACCAGCGCATGCTCGGCATGTCCCTGGACGCCGGCGGCCACCTCACCCACGGCTTCCGCCCCAACATCTCCGGCAAGATGTTCGACCAGCGCTCCTACGGCACCGACCCCGTCACCGGCCTCATCGACTACGAGGCCCTGCGCGCCTCTGCCCGCGAGTTCAAGCCGCTGATCATCGTCGGCGGCTACTCCGCCTACCCCCGCCTGGTGAACTTCCGCATCATGCGCGAGATCGCCGACGAGGTCGGGGCGACCCTGATGGTCGACATGGCGCACTTCGCCGGCCTGGTCGCGGGCAAGGTGCTGACCGGCGACTTCGACCCGGTTCCGCACGCGCAGATCGTGACGACCACCACCCACAAGTCCCTGCGCGGCCCGCGCGGCGGCATGGTCCTGTGCGACGACTCCCTCAAGGATCAAGTCGACCGCGGCTGCCCGATGGTCCTCGGCGGCCCGCTCCCGCACGTCATGGCCGCCAAGGCCGTCGCCCTCGCCGAGGCCAGGCAGCCCTCCTTCCAGGACTACGCCCAGCGCATCGTCGACAACTCCCGCGCGCTGGCCGACGGCCTGATGCGGCGCGGCGCCACCCTCGTCACCGGCGGCACCGACAACCACCTGAACCTGATCGACGTCGCCTCCTCCTACGGCCTCACCGGCCGCCAGGCCGAGGCCGCCCTGCTCGACTCGGGCATCGTCACCAACCGCAACGCCATCCCCGCCGACCCGAACGGCGCCTGGTACACCTCCGGCATCCGCATCGGCACCCCCGCCCTCACCACCCGCGGCCTGGGCACCGCCGAGATGGACGAGGTCGCCGGCCTCATCGACCGCGTCCTCACCACCACGGAGCCCGGCACCACCAGCAAGGGCGCGCCGTCCAAGGCCCAGCACATCCTCGACCCGAAGATCGCGGACGAGATCTCCCACCGCGCCACCGACCTCGTCGCCGGCTTCCCGCTGTACCCGGAGATCGACCTCGGCTGACCCACGCTCACGCTCTTGAGTTGTCAAAGATCGGCGACTCTCACAGATCGATGAGTTCCTGTCGTGGTTCCTCGCGCGGCGGTCCGGCCTCACCCCGGGCCGCCGCGCGACGTATCAGCAGCGTGCCGCCGACCCCGACAGCCACCCCCGCCACCGCCCACCAGGCACGTCCGGCAAGGTCCGCAGAGCCGGCCCCACCCCCAACTGCCTTGCCGGCGGCGTCGGTTCCGCCGAGCACCCCCGCCCGCTCCATCTGCGAGAAGACCGCGCGCGGCGCCCGATGCCAGCGGATGTCGTCGTCCGCCACCTCCGGAGCCGGATCCGTCCGCACCCACGGTGTGCCGTCGGCGGTCACGAACAACTGGTCCTCCCGCTCCACCGCCACATCACCACCCGGAGCCCGACTCGTCCAAGGCCAGCCCCCGACGCCGGTCAGCTCCCACACCACGGTGATCCGCACCTCCGGATACCGGCCGGCATCCCATTCCCGCGACACCCGCCCCGTCCCCGTGTAGGTCGGCTGCAACAACGTCCACAGGCGGGCGAACGACGACTGCCCGGAGCGCCACGTCTCCGTCCGGCCCGAGTCACCCGTCACGACCAGCGCCAGATCCGGGATGTCCCGGAGCGGGTCCTGAGCCTGGTCCTGAGCCTGCTCCATGGCCGGGGGCCACGCCCGATCCGTCCCGAGGGCCTGGGCGTGGGTCTGAGCCACCCCGGCGAGAGCCATCAACACCGGCCCCGCCACGAGACGCAGGCCCCGCAACCTCGCCCGTCCCCTGCCACGTTCCATGCGTCCCCCTCCGTCCATCCCCTGCATCCCTTCCGTCCGTCCTCGTCTCCTCCGCCCCTCACACGTCCCGCAACTCCTGCCTCGGCCCCGGCTCCCGACCCTTTCGCCACCGGTCCAGCGGCAGCCGCGCGACGAACGGCCGCAGACCCAGTGCCAGTACCGCTCCGGCCGCCGCACCCGGTATCGCCCACCACCAGTCGGTGCCATGCCCCTTGTCCGGCAGGGAGGCCCGCACCGTGGTGGTCCCCGCCCCTGGCCCCGTTACTGTCCCCGTCCCCGTCCCCGTGTCGGAGTCAGGTGCGACCGTGGCCGGAGCGGGCTCGGTCGGCTCCCAAGGCGCCGGGAAGATGCCGGAGTAACCGTCACCCGTGCTCTTGCCCAGCACGCCCAACTTCTTGAAGAGGGCGCACAGTTGGGCGGGTTGCTCGGCCCGGTGCCAATAGCCGTTCAGGTTCGTGTTCTCCGGGACATCGGCCGCCGTGTGGATCCAGACCGCCTGCGGCCGGGACTCGACCGGAAAGACCCGGTCGATCCGCCAGGGCGATATGTCGTGCGCCAGCCAGGTGACGTTGATCTGGTGGGCGTGGACCAGATCGGCCTCGGGCGGCTTGTCGCGCGTGCCCTTGCCCTCGGGCCCGAGCAACTGCTGGAGTTTTCCGTACTGTTCGTCCGAGTAGTACAGCCCCCTGGCCTGCCCGCTCTCCGGCGACGTCACGAGCACGCTCGTCGGCCCGCCCGCCGCCGCGTCCGACGCACCCCACACCATCAGGGCCAGCGTCATCGCCAACGCCCCACTCAGAGCGGCCAGTTCACGAACCCCGCCCGCGCTCTTCCCTGCCCGGCCCGCACTCCTCCCAGCCTCGCTCGCACTCCCGCCTGCCCCGCCCGCACTCCAGCCTCCGGACATCCGAACCCCCACCCAGCCCATCCGCCGATCCCCGTACGACCCGCCCGCGAGCCGCCTGTCACTTCTGGTACACCGCTCGGCCCGCCGGGGTTCCCACCCCGCCCGCACTGCTTGAACTACTCGCACTTCTCATACGGGTTGCGCCACCTACCCCCGTCGCGCCACTCGCGTCACTCGCCCTCCTTCCTTACCTCCGCCGATCGAGCGACCTCGCGATCTCCACGGCCCGCCCCTTCGACCCCACGCCCTCCAGACGGAACGTCAGATCCCCGCCCGGAACCCCACCGACCGCATGGGTCCACAGCAGCGTCGGCCCCGCCGTCCGCTCCTCCCGCGTATAACGGTCCCCGTCCGTGTCCACCAGCCAGAAACTCAGCAGATGCGGGCGCGCGAACCACAGCGCCGGGTCCTGCACACCGTCCGGCGAGACCGTCCCGCCCAGCGACAACCACTCCGGCGGCTCGCGCACCGTCTTCACGAAGCCGGGGTCCAGTCGCGCCGGATACTCGTCGACCCGGACCGTGTGCCCGCCCTCCCGCCAGCACAGGCTCACCAGGAAGCGGCCCTGCGGCTCGCCGGTCACCGTCACCGCGTCCGGAACGCCCAACGCGTCCGGCACCAGCGGCTCGAACCCCGCACGCTCACGGGCCTGCGCCAGCGTCACCGACCGCCCGCACCCCGGCACCTCGGCCCCGGCCGAGGGCACCGCCGACGGGTCGTACCGCACCTCGACCCCGCCGAAGCCGAACCAGTCGAAGACCGCCGCCCGCACCGGAGGCGTGAGCACGAGCACCGTCAGCAGACCGCACAGGGCCGCCACCAGTGCCCGCCGACGCATCCGCGTCCAGCGTCGGACGGCGCGCAGTCGCGCCCGGATCCCGGACGGCCCGGCCTCCTGGACGGGGACCGGGATCTGCTCGGCCAGTATCTGAGCCAGCACCCGCTCGACCATCGACTCGGACCCGCCGGCCTCGCCCCCGCCACCGCGCCGCGCGTCCAGCGCACGCCCCAACGCCCGCAACTCGTCCGGCAGTTGAGGGGCACCCTCGTGCGACTCCCGTCCGTCACTCACGCTCATCACCTCCTTCCCGAGGCCGGAAATCCGGCAGCAATCGGCCGAGTTTCTTCAACGCGCGGTTCAGCCGGGACTTCACCGTGCCGCGTGGCCAGCCCAGGGTCTGGGCCGTGTCCGGTTCGTCCATGTCCAGGAGATAGCGGTAGGTCACGACCAGGCGGTGCTCCTCGCTCAGCTGCTCCAGGGCGGACAGCAGGGCCGCGCGGCGCTCCGTCTCCAGCGTGGCGACCGCCGGGTCCGCCGATTCCGGTATCAACGGCTCGGCCTCCGCGAACGCCGCCTCCCGGTCGGCGAGCGTGCGCTGACGCGCCGCCGTACGCACTGTGTTCCTCGTCTCATTGGCGACGATCGACAGCAGCCACGGCTTGAACGCCGCACCGTCCCGGAACCTGCCCAGCGCGCCGTACGCCTTGACGAAGGCCTGCTGCACCACGTCCTCCGCGTCCGCACCCGCCCCGAGTGCCGCGGCCGCCCTGAGTGCGATGCCCGTGTGGGCCCGCACCAGCTCCGCGTACGCCTCCGGCTCTCCGGCGCGTACGCGTGCGATCACCGCGGCCTCATCGACGATGCGGCCCCCCTCCCGCGTCTTCACACATCTGGTACACCGCCCGAGCCGGATCGGTTCCCACCCGTGTCACATCTCTTCCGAACCAGTTCCGGACCGGTCCCCGAGACCTGAGAGAATGGTGAACATGGCCTCTGACCGACCCCGCGTGCTCTCCGGAATCCAGCCCACCGCAGGCTCGTTCCACCTCGGCAACTACCTCGGCGCCGTGCGCCAGTGGGTGGCCCTGCAGGAGTCCCACGACGCGTTCTACATGGTCGTGGACCTGCACGCGATCACGGTCCCGCAGGACCCGGCGGACCTGCGTGCCAACACCCGCCTCGCCACCGCGCAGCTGCTGGCCGCCGGTCTCGACCCGGACCGTTGCACGCTCTTCGTCCAGAGCCACGTCCCCGAGCACGCCCAGCTCGCCTGGGTCATGAACTGCCTGACCGGCTTCGGCGAGGCGTCCCGCATGACCCAGTTCAAGGACAAGTCCGCCAAGCAGGGCGCCGACCGCGCCAGCGTCGGCCTGTTCACGTACCCGATCCTCCAGGTCGCCGACATTCTGCTGTACCAGGCGCACGAGGTGCCGGTCGGCGAGGACCAGCGCCAGCACATCGAGCTGACCCGCGACCTCGCCGAGCGCTTCAACGGCCGCTTCGGCGAGACCTTCACGATCCCGAGGCCGTACATCCTCAAGGAGACGGCGAAGATCTACGACCTTCAGGACCCGTCGAGCAAGATGAGCAAGTCGGCGTCGACTCCGAAGGGCCTCATCAACCTCCTCGACGACCCGAAGGCGACCGCCAAGAAGGTCAAGAGCGCGGTCACCGACACCGACACCGTGATCCGCTACGACGCGGAGCACAAGCCGGGTGTCAGCAACCTGCTCACCATCTACTCGACCCTCACCGGCACCGGAATCCCGGAACTGGAGCAGAGGTACGAGGGCAAGGGCTACGGTGCGCTCAAGACGGACCTCGCCGAGGTCATGGTCGAGTTCGTGACCCCCTTCAAGGACCGCACCCAGCAGTATCTGGACGACCCTGAGACGCTCGACTCGATCCTGGCCAAGGGCGCGGAGAAGGCGCGAGCCGTCGCGGCCGAGACCCTCGCCCAGGCGTACGACCGGGTCGGCTTCCTGCCCGCCAAGCACTGAAGCGCGCGACCGCACCCGAGTACCGACCGCGTACCACTGGACAGAGCGCTGCACATCACTACGGTTGCGCCTGCCCACAACTCAGGTGTGGCCGTACAGTCGATAGCCGGGTGGCCGCGCGCGTGGCCACCCAGCTCACCATCAGGACCACCATCACGACCACCGACAGGACGACAGGAGACGACGTGGGGACCGTAACGATCGGCGTGTCGATCGCGGTCCCGGAGCCTCACGGCAGCCTGCTCCAGGAGCGGCGCGCGGGCTTCGGAGACGCCGCGGCGCACGGCATCCCCACACACGTCACGCTGTTGCCGCCGACCGAGGTGGACGCCTCACAACTGCGCGCGGTCGAGGCCCACCTGGTCGATGTCGCCGCCGCCGGGCGCCCCTTCCCGATGCGGCTGTCCGGCACCGGGACCTTCCGGCCGCTGTCCCCGGTCGTCTACGTCCAGGTGGTCGAGGGCGGCTCGGCCTGCACCTGGCTGCAGAAGCAGATCCGCCACGACTCGGGGCCGATGGCGCGCGAGCTGCACTTCCCGTACCACCCGCACGTCACCGTGGCGCACGGCATCGACGACGAGTTGATGGACCGCGCCTTCGAAGCGCTGGCCGACTACCGCGCGGAGTGGTCGTGCACCGGCTTCGCGCTCTACGAACAGGGCGCCGACGGCGTCTGGCGCAAGCTCCGCGAGTTCGCCTTCGGCGCGGCCGTCGTACCGCCCCAGGCGGCCCACACAGAGCGCGGCACGATCCCCAGCCACTAGTAGGCAGCCGTTCAGGCGCGGTCAGACCGTCAGCCGCCGGAACAGCCCCCGTGGCAGGTGTCGTAGCGCCGACGTAGCCACGCGCAGCGTCCCCGGTACCCACACCGTCTCCGAGCCGCGGCGCAGGCCCAGTTCGATGGCTGTGGCGACGGCTTCGGGGGTGGTGGTGAGCGAGGCCGCCTTCGGGTCGGCCATGGTCCTCGACCGGAGGAACCCCGGTCGTACGACCATGACGTGCACGCCCGTGCCGTGCAGCGCGTCGCCCAGCCCCTGGGTGAAGGTGTCCAGGCCCGCCTTGCTGGAGCCGTAGATGAAGTTCGCGCGGCGGGCCCGCTCGCCGGCGACCGAGGAGAGCACCACCAGGGAGCCGTGTCCCTGGGTCTGCAACGCCCGCGCGGCGATCAGTCCGGAGGAGACGGCACCGATGTAGTTGGTCCGTGCGACCCGCACCGCGGCGGCCGGATCGCGCTCGTCCCGCGCCTGGTCGCCGAGGACGCCGAAGGCGAGCAGCACCATGTCGATGTCCCCCTCCGCGAAGACCTTGCCGAGCACGGTCTCGTGGGAGTCGGGGGCGAGCGCGTCGAAGGCGACGGTGTGAACCTCGGCCCCCAGGGCGCGCAGTTCCGAAGCGGCACTCTCCAGGGAGGGCGACGGTCGGCCCGCCAGCCACACCGTGCGGGTGCGGCGGGCGATCAGCCGGCGGGCGGTGGCCAGCGCGATCCGGGACGTACCGCCGAGGACGAGGAGGGACTGTGGAGGACGCATGCCGGTGACCGTATCGCCCGCTTATGGGCGGTTGGTCGTGCGGCGTCGACGCCCTCCCTGGAATGGGCGATTAATCGGATGCCGCTGACCATGACGGCACGCGCGCGTGTTTGCGGGGTACTCGCACATCGGTCTCCCCGGACGAGGGCAGAATCGGATCATGGACTGGCTGAAGAAGCTCCCCCTCATCGGGCCGCTGGTGGCGCGCCTGATGCTCACGCACGCGTGGCGGTCGTACGAGCGGCTGGACCGGGTGAAATGGTCGCAGCTGGCCGCCGCGATGACGTTCATCAGCTTCATCGCGCTGTTCCCGCTGCTGACCGTGGCCGCCGCGATCGCCGCCGCCACCCTGAGCACCGATCAGCAGCACGAACTCCAGGACAAGATCGCCGAGCAGGTCCCCGGCATCTCCGACCAGCTCAACATCGGTTCCCTGGTGGACAACGCGGGCACCATCGGTCTCATCGCCGGTGCCGTCCTGCTGTTCACCGGCATCGGCTGGGTCGGCTCGATGCGGGAGTGCCTCCGCGCGGTATGGGAGCTGCCCGACCGCGACGAGAACCCCCTCCTGCGCAAACTCATCGACACCGGGGTGCTGATCGGCCTGGGCGGCGCCGTCCTCGCGACGATCGCCATCTCCACGGTCGCCTCCGCCCTGGTCGACTGGATCAGCGGCGAACTGGGCCTGGTGGAGGGCGGCTGGGGCGGGATCCTGCTGCGTATCGCCGCGTTCGCCGTCGCCGTGTTCGTCGACTTCCTGCTCCTGCTGTACGTCCTGACCCTGCTGCCCGGCGTCGACCCCCCGCGCCGCCGGCTCTTCGTGGCCGCGCTGATCGGCGCGGTCGGCTTCGAACTGCTGAAGCTGCTCCTCAGCGGCTACATCCAGGGCGTCGCCGCGAAGAGCATGTACGGCGCGTTCGGCGTCCCCGTGGCGCTGCTGCTGTGGATGAACTTCACCTCGAAGCTGGTCCTGTTCTGCGCGGCCTGGACGGCGACGCCCAGCAAGCCCGAGGACGACGACGACTACGACCCGGCCGACGAGACCGAGAACCCCAAGGTCAGGGACGAGGGCGACGGCGGACCAGATCCGGCAGCGGCCAGCGCCGGTTGACCAGGAAGACACCGCCGGCGAGCAGCACCAGCAGCCCGCCGACGATCGCGAGCGCGATCCCGACCCCGCCGGAAGCGTCTTCCTCCTCCGAAGCCGAGGCGGCGGACGTCGCGGACGTCTTCGCGGCCGTGTCGCCCCCCGCCTCCCCGGTGGCCGTAGCACCCGGCTGTGCGCTCGCCTGAGGGACGTTCTTGGGCGCGACCAGCTCACCCACCGGCTGCACCTTCCCATCCGCCTGGAAGCCCCAGTCGAGGATCTTCGCGGCCTCCTTGTAGACCTCGTTGTGCTCGTCCTTCTCCGGGTTCATGACCGTCACCAGCAGCACCTTGCCGTTGCGCTCGGCGACGCCGGTGAAGGTCGCGCCCGCGTTGGTGGTGTTGCCGTTCTTGACGCCCGCGATGCCCGGGTACACCGAGACGTCCGAGTCACCGCTCAGCAGCCGGTTGGTGTTCCGGATCTCGAACGTCCCGCGGACCGACTTGCCCTTCACCTTCGTGGTCTCGCCCGGGAACTTCGTGCTCACCGTCGAGCAGTACTCCCGGAAGTCCTTCTTCTGCAGCCCGGAGCGCGCGAACAGCGTCAGGTCGTACGCCGACGAGACCTGCCCCGGCTCGTCGTAGCCGTCCGGCGTCACCACGCGCGTGTCCAGCGCCTGGAGGTCCTGGGCGTGCGCGTTCATGTCCGCGACGGTCTTGTCGACGCCCCCGTACATGTGCGACAGGACGTGCACCGCGTCGTTGCCGGAGCGCAGGAAGACACCGAGCCACAGATCGTGGACCGTGTAGCTCTCGCCCTCCTTTATCCCGACCAGGCTGGAACCGGCGCCCATGCCGGCCAGGTCGGACGCGACGACCTTGTGCTCGGTCGTCTTCGGGAACTTCGGCAGCACGGTGTCCGCGAACAGCATCTTCAGGGTGCTCGCCGGAGGCAGCCGCCAGTGCGCGTTGTGCGCGGCGAGCACCGCGCCCGACTCGGCGTTGCTCACGATCCACGACCGCGCGGTCACGTCCTTCGGCAGCACCGGGACACCGGCCGTCAGATTGACCTGCGTCCCCGCCATGGCGAGCCGGGTACCGCCCACCGACGACATGTTCGCCGGGGGAGTGGCCGTAGGAGTCACCGACGAACTGGCCGACGGACTCGGAGTCGTGGTCGCGGTCGCACTCGTGGTGGGAGTCGGTGTCGGACTCGGGGCCGCGAGGGCGACGGGCGCGGTGAGCGCGAGGGACGACAGGGCGGCGGAAAGCACCAACAGGGATCGCCTGGTGGTCTGCAGTGGAGCGGGCACGGACGAGAACGTACATGCCCAGGGACCCGAAGTCCCGTCACCGGCCCCACCCCGGACACGGGCCCCCGGGGACGACGGCGATACTGGACTCATGAAGCTCAGCCGCCCCGTCTCCTGGTTCCTGCTCGCCTTCGGGGTGTGGAGCTGGGTCATCTGGGTCACTTTCGTCAAAAACCTGGTAGCGGACAGCAGCGGACTGGCCTTCGACGACGGCCACCCGACGGCGTACTTCTGGGTGCACCTGACCCTCGCCATCGTCTCCTTCGTATTGGGGACGGTCATCGGGGGCCTCGGGTTGCGTGGACTGCGCGCACTGCGCGGGACTTCATAAAGAAGTGGCCATCGTCGTCATCGCTCTCGTCGTCCTGGTCACGGTCGCCGTCCTCGGAGGGGCGCACTGGTACGTCTGGCGCCGCCTCGTCCGCGACACCACGCGCGCGTGGGGCCCCGCCCGCGTCACCGGCACGGCCGTACTGATCGCCGGCCCGGTGCTGATGATCGCGGCCCTGGCCGCCGAACGCGGCGGCGCCCCCTTCTGGCTCCAGCGCACCCTGGGCTGGCCCGGCTTCCTGTGGATGGCCCTGGCGATCTACCTGCTGCTGGCCGTCCTCGCGGGTGAGCTGCTACGGCCGCTGCTGCGCCGGTTCCTCGAACGGCGTGGGCGGGCCGAGGAGGGCGTAGAAGAGCACGAGGCCCCGGCCTTCGCGACCGTCCCCGATGCGGCCGCTGAGGCGGCGCCTGAACCGCCGCGGAGGAGTGCTCCGCTCGCCGTTCCCTCGCGCCGTCTCTTCGTCTCCCGGGTCGTCGGGGGTGCGGCCGCCGCCGCGGCCGTCGGGACCGTCGGCTACGGCACCTATGGCGTCCTGCGCGGGCCGAGCGTCAAGCGGATCACCGTGCCGCTGGCCAAGCTGCCGCGCTCCGCGCACGGGTTCAGGATCGCGGTCGTCAGCGACATCCACCTGGGGCCGGTCCTGGGGCGGGGTTTCGCGCAGAGGGTCGTCGACACGATCAACTCGACGCAGCCCGATCTGATCGCGGTCGTGGGCGACCTGGTGGACGGCAGCGTCAAGAACCTGGGACCGGCGGCGGCACCGTTGGCTCAACTGCGGGCGCGCCACGGGTCGTTCTTCGTCACGGGTAATCACGAGTACTTCTCCGGCGCCGAAGAGTGGCTGGAAGAGGTCCGCACGCTCGGTATCCACACCCTGGAGAACGCCCGCACCGAACTCCCCGGCTTCGATCTCGCCGGGGTCAACGACCTCCAGGGCGAGAGCGAGGGCCAGGGCCCCGACTTCGGGAAGGCGCTCGGTGATCGTGACACCACGCGCGCGTGCGTGCTGCTCGCGCACCAGCCCGTGCAGATCCACGAGGCCGTGAAGCACGGCGTCGACCTCCAGCTCTCCGGGCACACGCACGGCGGCCAGTTGTGGCCCGGCAACTTCATCGCGGCGGCGGCCAATCCGACGGTCGCGGGTCTGGAGCGCTACGGCGACACCGAGCTGTACGTCAGCAGGGGTGCGGGGGCGTGGGGACCGCCGACGCGGGTGGGAGCCCCTTCGGACATCACGGTCGTCGAACTGGCTTCGAAGCAGGCCTAGTTGGTGGCGGCGGGCGAGTCTGCGTACTGGCTGAGAGTCGCCTGTGAAACGGGCAATTAACACCCGTCGGTAAGTTCTTTCTCATCTCGGCAGAACCCTCTTCCCCCGGGTGAAACTCCTGTGGTTAGGTGATCCGCGCCACTAGGGGAGTGGCGTATGTGAGGGGCCCGGGAGGGTCCTTGGGAGGGCACACCGATGCGGTCGGTTCGCATACGGATTCTCGCGACGCTGCTGGTTCTGGCGGCCGTGGGAGTCGGGGGCTGGCAGTTGCTGCCCTCGGACGGGAGCAAGGGCAAGACGATCACGGTCGGGACGACGGACGCTGTCACGTCCCTCGACCCGGCCGCCGCGTACGACGCTGGTTCCTGGGCGCTGTACAGCAACGTCTTCCAGACGCTGATGACGTTCGACTCGGGCGGTACGACACCCGTGCCGGACGCGGCCAAGAGCTGCGCGTTCGTGGGCGGCGGGCTGACGACGTACCGCTGTACGGTGCGTGAGGGGCTCACCTTCCCCAGCGGGCGCGCGATGACCGCCGAGGACGTGAAGTTCTCCTTCGACCGGGTCAAGAAGATCAACTCGGATGTGGGTCCGGCATCGTTGCTCTCCACGCTCCGCTCGGTCGACGCCTCCGGGATGACCGTCACCTTCCATCTGTCGTCGCCGGACGCCACGTTCCCGTTCAAGGTGGCCACCGGCGCCGGTGCGATCGTCGACAGCAGCAAGTACCCGAAGGACGCCCCGCGCAACGGCTTCCGGGTCGACGGCACCGGGCCGTACACCCTGTCCACGTATACGAAGGACAAGAAGGCGGTCCTTTCGCCGAACAGCCACTACAAGGGTGCCGTCAAGAACACCGGGAGCCCGATCGAGCTGCGGTACTACGCCGACTCGGACGCGTTGCAGAAGGCGTACCAGGCGAAGCAGGTCCAGGTGGCCACCCGCCAGTTGCCCCCGAAGATGCTCTCCGGGCTCTCCGCGAGCGACCCGAACCAGCGCGTGTCGGAGGCGGACAGCTCCGAGACCCGCAACCTGTACCTCAACACCCGTAAGGGCACGCCCCTGCACGACGTCCTCGTGCGGCGGGCCATGGCCTGGCTGATCAACCGCGAACAGCTGGCCGCCACGGTGTACGACGACACGGTCGACCCGCTGTACTCGCTGATCCCGGCCGGCATCGTCGGCCACACCACGTCCTTCTTCGACGACTACCCCTCCCAGAGCGCCAAGAAGGCGAAGGCACTCCTCGAAGAGGCCGACGTCTCGCTCCCGGTCCACTTCACCTACGGGTACGGCATCGGGCACGGGGCCGGCAAGGAGGAGGCCGCCGAGCTGAAGAAGCAGCTGGAGGCGAGCGGGCTCTTCAAGGTGGACGTCAAGGGCTACGAGTGGACCGACTTCCAGAAGCGCTGGGCGACCGGCAAGCTGGACGCGTACGCCGTCGGCTGGGTCGCCGACTACCCCGACCCGGACACCTTCGGCTCCCCGCTGGTCGGCACCGGTTCCACCATGAACACCGGCTACAGCAACAACATCGTCGACCAACTGATCCTCAACAGCCAGAAGTTCGCCGACCGCAGCCGCGTCGACGCCGACTTCCGCGACCTCCAGTCGGACGTGGCCGCGGACGTGCCGCTGATCCCGCTGTGGCAGCGCAAGGAGTACGTCGTGAGCAGCGAGGACGTCGGCGGCATCTCCTACCTCACGGACGGCACCGGCGTGTTCCGGCTGTGGGCGCTGGACTGGATCTGACGCCTTTGGGCGCTGACCTTTGTTCGATCTTTTGTCCGAGTGACGCCGGTCGGCCCTCGCACGCAGCACCATGTGACGGAGGTGTGTGGGGGTGAGGAGCCGACGTGGTCAGACGCAACTCCTTCCGGCTGCCCCGGCACCCGGCTTCGGTGGGTCTCGCCCGGCGCCGGGTCCGGGACCACCTGACGGACTGGGGGCACCGGAGCGATGATCCGGCGCTCCAGGACGCGGTGCTGCTCGTCTCCGAGCTGGCGACCAACGTCGTACGCCACGGGCCGCTCCTGGAGCGGGAGTTCGAGGTGGCGGTGACGGCCCTCGCGGACGGCTCCTGCCTCATAGAGGTGTCGGACGAGGGTCGCCTGGAACCCCGTCTGCGGGTCGTGACGGCCCTGGAGGAGGCCGGCCGCGGTCTCCACCTCGTGGAGGGCATCGCGGCCGCCTGGGGCGTCTGGAGCCGCGGCACACACGGCAAGACGGTCTGGGCACTGGTCCAGGCGGCCGACCTCCCGTGACACCCCGGGTGCGCTACGACGGCACCGGCGTCCGCGTCGGCAGTGTCACCGTCACCGCGAGCCCCTCGCCCGGCGCCGTCCGCACCGCCACCTCGCCGCCGTGCGCCTGGACGACGCCCTGCACGATCGCCAGCCCCAGACCGCTGCCCGCACCGCCGCCCGCCCGGAAGAACCGGTCGAAGACGCGCGCCGCGTCGTCCTCGCAGAGCCCGGGACCCTGGTCCGCGACACAGAGCCGTACGACCCCGTCCTCGCGCTCCACGCCGAGCCGTACGGGCACGTCGGCGGGGGTGTGGGTGCGGACGTTGGTCACCAGGTTGCCGAGTATCTGGCGCAGCCCCGACTCGTCGGCCCGCACCAGGAGGGAGCCGTCGGCGCCGACCGTGACGGGCCGCTCCGGCTGCTGCACCCGCAGGTCCTCGGCGGCGTCGCGCACCAGGCGGCTCAGATCGACGTTGCGGAAGCGCAGCTCGGGCCGCTGGTCCAGGCGGGCCAGCGTGAGGAGTTCGTCGACGAGACGGCCCATACGGTCCGCCTCCGCGTTCATCCGGTCCCAGGCCCGCCTGCGCTCGTCGGGCTCGGTCAGCATGCCCTTGTCGTACAGCTGGAGGTAGCCGCGTATCGCCGACAGCGGGGTGCGCAGCTCGTGCGAGGCGTCGGCGACGAAGCGGCGCAGCTGGGCCGCCGTACGCTCGCGCGTGCGGTACGCGGACTCCACCTGGTGGAGCATGGAGTTGAGGGCGACCCGCAGCTGCTCGACCTCCTGGGTGGGGTGGTGGCTGGAGGGCACGCGGCGGGTCAGGTCGCCCTCGGCGATGGCCGTCGAGGTCTCGACCATGTCCTCCAGGGGCAGCATCCGGCGGCGCACGCTCATCATGGTCAGCGCGGCGAGCAGCACGAGCAGCAGGCTGCCGAAGGCGAGGTCCAGCTTGAGGGCCTTGGCCATGCCGTTGTGGAGGCCGCCGGTGGAGGCCGCGATCAGGATGTACGTGCCGTCGGCGAGCCGGGTCCCGATCGCCCGGTAGGGGGCGTGGCGCAGCGAGATGTCGCGCGGTGTGCCGTCGGCGGCCAGTGTGGCCGGGTCGCTGAAGACGGCGGCGAGCGCCCGCTGGTCGGTGGTCGGGGTGAAGCCGGCGATCGTGAGCACCTCGCCCTGGGAGTCGACCGCCGCGAACACCTTGTCCGGGTTCGGTGAGTCGGCGCTCTCCTGGGGCATCAGATGGTCGCCGATGCCGGACAGGGTGCTCAGCATGTTGAGCTGCGGAATGGTGAGCTGCGAACCGCTCAGCGAATCACGGGACTTGGTCAGCTCGGTGTCGACCTGGGCGAGCAGATAGTGCCGCATGCCCATGAGGCTGACGGCGGTGGCCATGACGATGCCGAGCGCCAGCAGGGCGACGTTCGCCAGGGTCAGCTTGGCGCGCAGGGAGTGGGCCCCGCGCTCGCAGTTCGGGAGGTGGAACTTCCTCATGCGAGCCCGTATCCGACGCCTCGCCGCGTGGTGATCACGGGAGGTCCCAGGGTCTCCAGCTTGCGCCGCAGATAGCTGATGTAGGTCTCGACGACGGTCGACTCCGGCGGGGTGTGCTCGTACTGCCAGACGTGACGCAGGAGTTGCTCCTTGGGCACGACCCGGCCGCCGTTGCGCACCAGGAAGCGCAGCAGGGCGTACTCGGTGGGGGTCAGCTCGACCGAGTTGCCCGCGCGGTGCACCGAGTACGTCGTCTCGTCCAGCTCCAGGTCGCCGTAGCGCAGGGGCGGGCGCTGCGGGAGGACGTCTTCCGGGCGGGTGCGGCGCAGGACGGCGGTGATGCGGGCGACCACCACGTCGATGTCGAACGGCTTGGTGATGTAGTCGTCGCCGAAGCCGAGGGCGCCGACGATCTCGGCCGGCGCGTCCCGCGCGGTGAGGAAGACGATCGCCAGCTCGGGCCTGCGGGCGCGCAGTTCGTGCCCCAGGGCGCGGCCGTCGCCGTCCGGGAGCATCACGTCGAGCAGTGCGCAGTCCGGGCGGGTGCGCTCGGCGAGGGCGAGCGCCTCGCGCACGGTGCCCGCGACCATCACCTCGAAGCGGTGGTAGCGCAGCGCGATGGCGAGGACGTCCGCGATGCTCGGTTCGTCCTCCACCACCAGCACGGTTCCTGGAGCCGTCATGCCCCCAGTATCGGCCGGGGCACTGACAGTCGGGCCGGTTCGGTCTTTGGAGTTCCTTGAGAGTCATGGCCGATGCATGTCCACGCGTGCGTGCCGCCGCCAATTCTGTAGCCCAGGACCTGGGGGACCATCCGACCGACCGAGCGACCGAGCTGTTCAACTCGGTTTCGAATAAGGAGCGTTGAGCGTGGCGGCATTGGCACGGTGGTGCTATCGGCACCGGCTGGTGGTCCTGTTGGTGTGGGTGGGGGCACTGTTCGGCCTGGGTTTCTCGGCGACGACGGCGGGGACGGACTACGCGAACGTCTTCTCCCTCCCGGACACGGACTCCAAGAGCGCGTACGACCTGATGCAGAAGGCGTTCCCGAACAGCTCGGGCGACACCGACACGGTGGTGTGGAAGGTCGACTCGGGCTCGGTGAAGGACCAGTCCGTACGGGCCCGGATCCAGCCCGCGCTCGACAGGATCGCTGACATGAAGGGCGTCGGTGGCGTCACCGGCCCGTACTCGGGCGCCCGGGGCGCGACACAGATCAGCTCCGACGGGACGATCGCGTACGCGCAGGTCACCTTCGCCGAGCAGGCCAACGCCGTCCCCAAGGAGCTCGTCCAGAAGGTCGTCGACACCGCGCGGGACGCCCGACAGGACGGCCTCCACGTCGAGTTGGGCGGCCAGGCCGTCCAGCGCGTGGAGGAGCCGCCGGGCGGCATAGCCGAGGGCGTCGGCATCCTCGCCGCGGCCGTCGTGCTGTTCCTGGCCTTCGGCTCGTTCTACGCGGCCCTGCTCCCGATCGGTATCGCGATCTTCGGCGTCGGCACGGGCCTGTTCTCCACCCAACTCCTCAGCCACGCCACCGACATCCCCGACCTGGCACCCCTGCTGGCCACCCTGATCGGCCTCGGCGTCGGCATCGACTACGCCCTGTTCATCGTCACCCGGCACCGACGCGGCCTGCAACGCGGCCTCGATCCCGAGGAGTCGGCGGTCATCGCCCTCAACACCTCGGGCCGCGCGGTGCTGTTCGCGGGCGGCACGGTGTGCATCGCGCTCGCCGGCATGCTGGTGACGAACCTGCGCTTCCTGGACGGCGTGGTCGTCGGCACCTCGCTCACGGTCGTCCTGAGCGTCCTGGCGGCCACGACCCTGCTGCCCGCCCTGCTCGGCTTCCTGGGCCCGCGTGTGCTCAGCCGCAAGCAGCGCCGCAAGCTCGCGGACGGGCCCGAGCCGGAGCGCACCGACAACCTCGCGGTCCGCTGGTCGGCCGCCGTGCAGAAGCGCCCGCGCCGGATCGCCGCCTTCGCCCTCGTCGTCATGGCCGTACTCGCCTTCCCTGTGCTGTCGTTGCGCCTCGGCGCCACCGACCAGGGCAACGACAACACCTCGACGACCACCAGGAAGGCGTACGACCTCCTGGCCGACGGTTTCGGCCCCGGCTTCAACGGCCCTCTCCAGGTGGTCACTTCGAGCGGTGACACGGCCACCCTGGTGAAGGACATCCAGGGGACGAAGGACGTGGCCCAGGTCGCCGCGCTGCCGCCCACGGACGGGGTGACGGTGATCCAGGTCGTCCCGAAGACCTCACCGCAGTCCGTGCAGACGGACGACCTGATCGACACCCTGCGCGACAAGGTGATCCCCGGGGCCGGCGCGACCGGTCACGTCGGGGGCGTGACGGCGATCTCGAAGGACTTCGCGGCCGTCACGGGCGACCGCCTCCCGCTCTTCGTGGCGACGATCATCGGCCTGAGCTTCCTGCTGCTCCTGCTCGCGTTCCGTTCCCTGGTCGTCCCGTTGACGGCCGCCCTGATGAACCTCATCGCGGCGGCGGCCTCCTTCGGTGTCCTGGTGGCGATCTTCCAGTGGGGCTGGGGCCTGGACATGCTGGGCCTCGGCAAGGAGGGCCCGATCAACGCCTTCCTGCCGGTCATCATGCTGTCCCTGCTGTTCGGCCTCTCCATGGACTACCAGGTGTTCCTGGTGAGCCGTATGCACGAGGAGTGGGTCCACACCAAGGACAACGCCCGCGCGGTGCGCGTCGGCCTCGCGGAGACCAGCCGCGTCATCAACTCCGCCGCCCTGATCATGGTCTGCGTCTTCCTGGCCTTCGTCCTCAGCGGCAACTCCGGCGCGGCGACGGCGGGCGTCGGCCTGGCCGCCGCGGTGGCCCTGGACGCCTTCATCCTGCGTACGGCCCTGGTGCCGGCCGCGATGCACCTCCTGGGCAACTCCAACTGGTGGCTCCCCGGCTGGCTCGACAAGGGCCTGCCGCACCTCGCCGTGGAACCCGCCGAGGAGCCCGCTCCGGCCGCCGTGGAGGGCCCGTCCTCGGCCGTACACGGTTTTGTCCGTACGACGGACGGTGAGCCCGTGGAGGGCGCGTCAGTGACGCTGCTGACGGCCGGGGGACGCCAGCTGGACCGCGTCGAGTCCCTGGCGGACGGCTCGTACATCGTGTCGGTCCCGGCACCGGGGACCTACCTCCTGGCGACGACGGCCACGTCGTACGGCTCGATCGCCCGCAAGGTGACGGTGGCGGACGGTCCGCTGGTCTACGACGTCGAGCTCGCGGAGGGCGAGGTGGACGCCGTCAACTGACGCCGTCGACCGACCTGAGTGCTCAGGGGCGTTCGTCGTCGGCAGGTCCGTCGGCGGGCGCCCCGCGCTTCTCCTGCTTCGCCTGCTTCTTCTTGGCCTTCGCCGGGTCGGGCAGCGCGTGGGTCATGCCCGGCAGGAAGTCCGTGAACAGCTCGTGCACCTCCAGGACGAGGGGCCGCAGCACCCGGAAGCGCGCGAGGGACACACCGCGCGCGGTGAGCCGGGCCCCGCGCTCCGCGAGCCGGTAACTCCGCTCGCGCCCCTCGGTCCGGTCGAACACCCAGTACAGGACGAGCCCCATCTGGGAGAGCCACATCAACTCCGGGAGCACGTCCCGCAGTTCCGGCGCCACCTTGGTCTTCGCCCCGAACAGCACCTCCTTGTGGACGTCGATGGCCTGCACGCGCGCGTGCTCGCTCTCCGCGGAGAACGGGCTGAGCGGGCTGTCCGGGTCGGCGGCGTTCTTGAAGAACTGCACCGCGAACTCGTGGTACGGCTTCGCGATGTCCAGCCACACCCGCAGCACACCCGCGAGCCGCGCCTCCAGATCGGTCTCCCGGTCCAGCACCTCGCGGACCGCGAGCCGGTGCTCCTCGGCGAGACGGTCGTAGAAGCCCTGGACCAGGTGCTCCTTGCCGGCGAAGTAGTAGTACGCGTTGCCGACCGAGACGCCCGCCTCCTTGGCGATCGCCCGCATCGTCGTCTTGTCGTAGCCGTGCTCCTGGAACAGCCGCATGGCCGTCTCCAGGATGAGCGCACGGGTCTGCTCGGACTTCGCGGACCTGGCGGGCGTACCGCCGTCCTCTTCGGGGCTGTCGTTCTTCACGGGCACGGAGACAGAGCCTATCCAGTGCTGCACGAGCCGTCGGCGCAGCCCGGCCCGGTGTACGACCACCCCTTGCTCGGGTCGTACGTCCACCCGTCCCGTTGCCGATACACACCGCCGCCCCAGCGTCCGGGACCCCACTGCGTCCCACGCCACTTGGCGGCGGCGAGCACGGCGCCTCTGGCGATCCTGGCCCCGGCCGGGGTGCTCAACCGGTGGGCCAGCGGCCGGTGTTCGCGCAGGGCCCACAGGGTGACGATCCAGGCGGCGGCGCCCTGGTAGACCTGCCCGGAGTCGCCGACGACGGTGATCTCGTCGAGGGTGGCGCGGTGGTCGAGCCCGGGAAAGCGCCGCCGGGCCTCTTCGGAGGACGCCGGTACCAGCTCCAGGGGCACCAGCTGCGACTGCCGTACGAGCCAGTCGCGCAGGAAGGCGCACAGGGAGCAGTCGGCGTCGTAGAGGACGGTGAGCCCGTGGACCGGGACGCGCTGGGCGTCCCGGTCCTGGGTCCCGCCGAGGGCCGGGGCCACCCCCGTCACGCCCCGGCCGTCGGCGGAACCCAGCCCTGCGGCCCGACCGGCGGCACCTGCTCGTGCTCCAGCACGCCGCGCCGGCGGATCTTGTTCAGCACGAACACGTTCCCCAGGTGCATCACCCCGAGCACCAGCAGCACCACGCCCACCTTCTTCGACAGGGCCTCGAAGATGCCCCGGGTGTCCTCGATGGTGCCGTCGCCGCTGAGGTACAGGGCGACGAACCCGAGGTTGACGAGGTAGAAGCCCACTACTAGGAGGTGGTTCACGGCCTCCGCGAGTTTTTCGTTCCCCCGGAGGACGTCGGCGAGGAAGATCCGCCCGTTGCGGCTGAGCGTGCGGGCCACCCAGACGGTGAGCCCGATGCTGACGACCAGGTAGATGACGTAGGCGATGACCGTGCGGTCCATGCGCCTCCCCCTTCTTGAACACGTTCAAAAGTGCTGACAGGAAGAACTGTAGGAGCATTTTTGAACGTGTTCAACTTTCCTGCGCTGGGACCTGCGTCACACCCGCCGCGCCAGCTCCGGCCGCTTCGAGTAGTCCGTGAACCCGATGACGTTGCCCCAGGGGTCGGCGATCTCGACGGTCCACCCGGTGGCCACGGAGAACGGCGCGTCGAGGAGGGGGATCCCGGCGGTGGTGAGGTGTTGGGCCGCCTTCCGTGCGTCCGGAACCTCCAGCCACACGCGGGGTGAGGGCCAGGGGGGTGGTCTGTGTCCGAGCCCGTCCTCCTGCCGCAGGAGAACTCCGGGCGTCTCGCCGCCGACCTTCAGGATCGCGATACCGGCCTCGTCGAGCCGGAACCCGACGGTGAACCCGGCGCGCTCATAGAAGGGGACGGCCTCGGTGAGGTCCCCGACGGGGAGGAGGAGGTTGTCGAAGCCGAGCAGTTCGTACGACTCTTCGTCTGACATGTCGTCAGGTTAGGTGTTCGCAGGTGAGGGGTCAGGAGGGGCTGACCGCGGGCCGAACATGTGATCACCCGTTGAGGTGAAGCGCCCCTTATTCCCTCTCGGTACGCTGGGCGGACTGGCGAGACTCCGTCCCATGGGAGCACTGATGAGCGCCGCATCCGAGAAGGGGCTGGACGACGAGCCGGCGTACCGCTGGCCGATTCCGCCCGCCGAGGGTTGGACCGCGGACGACCTCGACCGGATTCCGGGCCTCCCGCCGCACACGGAGTTGATCGACGGGAGTCTCGTCTTCATGAGCCCGCAGACGCGCTTTCACATGCGATGCATGCGCCTGCTTGAGCACAGCCTGTTGGAACAGGTACCGGATGACCTGGACGTCGACCGGGAGTTCACCATCAAACTGGATCGGAGGAACCGGCCCGAGCCCGACATCCTGGTGATCCGCGGGGAAGCGGACCTCGGCCCCGACCAGAACTGGCACAAGCCGGAAGACGTGCTCCTCGCCGTCGAAGTCGTCTCCGCCGATTCCCTGGAGCGAGACCGCGAGATCAAGCCGCCCAAATACGCGGCTGCGGGCGTCCGCCACTACTGGCGGGTCGAGCAGGACGAGAACAAGGGCCTCCCTGTCGTCTACGTCTACGAACTCGACCCCGCGACGAAGTCCTACGGCCTCACCGGCATCTTCCACGACCGCCTCAAGCTCTCCGTGCCCTTCGACCTCGAGATCGACCTGACGGCGATCAACCGGCGTCCAGGACGTCCGTCGGCCTGATCTGAACGATCTCTACGAGTACCCCTCCCGTGTACACGGTCCGGAAGCGATACTGATGAGGGATCAGGGGCGTGTGGGGCGGGTGCGGGCCTGAGGGAAGCAGGCCGTAGAGAGAGGCGGCTTCGTGCGGCGGCTGCTGATGGTCGGTTTCGTGCCGTGTGGGCTCTTCGTGACCTGCCTCGGGGCCCTGGTGCGCGCCGGAAGCTTTGCGGGGCGCAGTGACTGGGCTCGGGTGATTCCCGGAAACCCGAGTGGGCAGGCCGGAATCCTGGTGGCTCTCACCGTGTGTACGTCACTCCTGGCCCTGTTGCTTCAGCCGTTCCAAGTGCGGGCGGTGCGGGTGCTGGAGGGGTACTGGGACCGGTGGCCGGCTACGGCCGGGCTTGCCGGGGTGCTGATCGAAGTGCAGCGGCGCCGCTGGGAGGCATTGAGGGAGCGGGCCGAAGGTGCCGTCCGGGGTGATACGGCCCGTCGTAGGCGGGCGGATGCGGGGCGAAGGCTGAAAGCACGCCCGGACGTGGGCGTTCTGTTGCCGACTTCCCTCGGCAACGCTCTGCGTGCCGGCGAGCTCAGCGCGGGCGAGAGGTACGGCCTTTCCACGCTTGCTTCCTGGCCGCGTGTCTACATGCAGGTCTCGGACCGGATGTCGGACACCCTCAGCGCGGCCAGAGATGCCCTGGACACGTCCGTCAACCTCTGCTGGAGCTTCCTCGCCGTGGCCGTGGTGTCCGGGGTCGCCGTCTACGACGAGGTGAACTTGTGGTGGCTGTGGGGCGGGGCGCTGCTGCTCGCAGCGGTCGCGTACAAGGGCGCGGTCATTGTCGCGCAGGCCTACTCAGGGCTGATGCATGTGGTGTACGACCTGCACCGCTTCGAGTTGTTGGATGCGCTGCACTACCCGCTGCCGCTCGATGACCAGGCGGAGCAGGAGATCTTCGGCGCAGTCTCGGACCGGTTCACCGGGCAGGCCGTCGGGCGGGTCTCGTACGATCACGGTGGTGGTCGCTCACACTCTGACGATGCCGACCACCGAACACATTCCGAGCACGTGGATGGTGAAGCCGGCTGAGGGGTCGAGAACTTCTGCCGCCTTCTGTCCTGTCTCGGCTATGTGCGTCAGCACGGTTCCGGACGAGTGCACCTTTACCCAGCGCTCCCGGGGAACGGTCACGCGTACATGTCCGGCGATCGCCGTGACGTGAATGACGGTCCGGCTCTCCTCCGTCGTACTCGTCAAGTCGGCCCGCAACTCACCGAGTACGGCCCGGACCGTGACCGTCCTGCCCGTGTCCTGGGGTATCACGACCCGACCTGTCGTCAGGACACTGCTCCAACTCGACTTCTGTTCAGGGCCGGAAGAGGCGACCACCAGCACGGTGCCACCCAGCGTCAGAAGTCCTGGGAGCGCCAGGTTCGTCACGGTGGCGGTGCCGACGTTGCTGGATGTCGAGAGGCCGGCCGCGGCGACAGCCATGAGAAGCAACGGGCCGATGAGCGAGCCGTTCGGCAGCATCGACCGCAACAGATTGACAACGGCCAGGCCCAGCAAGGCCCATGGCCACCACCGGGCACCGAACTCCAGCGCGACGCGGGCCCGTTGTCCGGCATCGCCGGCGAGGTAGCAGCCGATGACCACGGCAAGGAGACCGAACCACAATCGGGCGCGCGAGGTACGGGCACCGTCCTTGCCGTACGCCATGGCCCGCTACCGCCTCCGGGTCGTGCGGGCCCCGGAGGCAGCCGCGGCGACATGTTAGTCCGGCTCAACTGCGGGGCTGTCGGGGAGTAGAGGTTCGCCGAGCTTCGTGCGAACGGTCGTTTCCCAGAGGAGGGCTTCCTCCGTGTCGTCGGAGATGGCGATGAGCGCGGCCCGGACGTTCGTCAGAGGGCAATTCGACAGGTCGTGGTCCACCATGTCCCCGTACCTGCTCAAGAACTTCCTCAGGTCCTCAGCTGGACCGTCGAGCGACTGTTCCAGTTCCTTTCTGCGCACCCTTGGACCATTGAACTCGACCTCGCAGCCGGAGCACACATGCGCTTGCAGCGGTTCCACACCGGGCAGGACAGTGTCGTACAGCATCAGTCTTCCTCTCCGGAGAGTTCACGGTGGATCAGGTACCTGATCCACAGGCCTTCCAGGCACGTCGCGGCGAACACGAGCCCGCCGGCGATCCAGCGCCCCATATGCTGCTTGGCGGTGTCGGATGGCGCCAGCGCGCACGCCACCCCGAGGCCAAGAAGCAACAGCCCGAGGTTGAAGCAGCGGGCCGAATAGTTGGCAAACCTCCTGTAGCGGCGTTGAGCCACCCGCAAGCGGCGCGCGAATCTCTGATTGCGCTCAAGCGGAGGGAGGCGCTGCCAGGCGTCCACATGGCCCAGCCGGTCCTCCACGTCCTTGAAGCTGAAGGCGAACTGGCGCGCATAGTAATTGAGTTGAATGGCGGCGATCAGTACGAGGGCGCTGGCGACCAGCAGGATCAGGGTCGGCCCAGGCAACAGGAAAGCCTCGTCGGAGCCCGCCACCACACCAGCCAGGGAGAGTGCAGCGGCGGTGAAGAGCGGTGCTGCGATGAAGAAGGCATCCTTCATCGCAGCGTCATAGCCGTACCGTCTCGGCTTTTCCTTGTCGTTCAGCTTGTCCGCCACGGTGCCCCCTCCGGCATACGCCGTCACCTCACAGGGCAGTGTGGGCCCAGAACGAACCGTTCAGCAGGAGTGCAAAGCAGCCAATAACGCACGGGGGCCCTGTTCCTGAAGGTGCGGAAACATGGCCTTGAGGCGAGACTGCGGGCGGGCGGCGCGTGGCGAGTGCACGCTCGACTTCCTGAATCGGCTTCGTGACTTCGATCCCGCGCGAGCACCCATCAGTGACTCTGGCGGTACGAGTACGGCTCCCGATCACGTCGGCCGGTTGTGGGACGTGGACCGGTGTCACCTCGCCGTGGTGGTATCCGGCTCGTATCTGAAGGCTGATATCAGTGCGCTGAGTTGGTGGGTGCCGGTGGTGAGGATGGTCTTGGCCGGGTCGTCGGATTCGCGGAGGAGGATCGTTCCGGTGGGGGCGGAGGCGACGTAGACACAGGAGGAGGCCTCTTCGCTGTAGGTGGACTTCTGCCAGTTGAGTGGGGTCACGGCTCGGCTCTCAGGTGTCTTGGGCGATGCGGTGGATGAGGTCGCGGGATGCGTCGGGTTCGAGGGTGACCTCCTCCATGCGGTCCAGGATCAGTCGGTATTTGGTCAACTGCGCGACGGAGTCGATGAGTTCGCTGCCGTGCGCCGCGTCGAGCTGTGCGGTGTCTAGGGCGGGTACCGGCCCGTGGGCGTAGTCCAGGCCATGGCCGACGGTGGGGAACACGGTGCCGTCGAAGGGAATCACCTGAACCGTGACGTGCGGCTGTTCGCTGGTCTTGGCGAGGTAATCCAGCTGGGCGCGAGCCACCTCGCCGCCGCCGAACCGCATGCGCAGCGCGGCCTCGTGGATGATCGCCGTGTATTGCGGCGGCTGCGCCCGGTGCAGGATGGCCTGGCGCTTGATGCGGTGGGAGATGCGGTACTCGATCTCGTGCGGGCGGAGCGTGGGGACTGCCTGGCGGAAGAGGGTGCGGGCGTGCTCCGGGGTCTGGAGCAGCCCGGGGATGTTGATGACCTGGGCCACTCGTAGCGCGACGGCGTGGTGTTCCATTTCCGCGACGTCCAGGAATCGGGGCGGGAGCGTGTCCCGGTACTCCTCCCACCAGCCGCGCTCGCGGTGCGCCGTCATGGCTACGAGCGCGTCGATCAGGGCTTCGTCGGTGCAGTCGTAGTTCTGCGCGAGGGTGCGGACCCGTTGCTCGCTGAGACCGAAGCGACCCGTCTCGATGTTGCTGATCCGGGCCTGGTTGGCGCCGAGCATCTCGCCCGCCGCGCGAGCGGTGAGGCCCGCGTGCTCACGCAGTTTCCGCAGCTCGGCGCCCAGGCGGATCTGGCGTGCCGTGGGTGTCTGCCGTGGTGGCATGCTGCTTCGCTCCCTCGTCCTGTGGTCACCCACACGAGTGGACCGTCGGATGTATTCGCAGGTTTCGTAGAAACCATTCTACGTACGCCGCTACGGTGAGTTCCGAACCGCTCAACTACCCCCTCCGCAGGAGGCGTTCATGGTCACCGTATCCCCGCCAACGTGGGCGTACGCCCTCCAACTGCCCCACGATCCCCGCGCCGTACGCATCGCCCGCGCTACCGTCCGTGCCGTACTCGCCGGGCACGGGATGGATCAACTGGCCGATCCTGCCGAACTGTTGGTCTCCGAACTCGTCAGCAACGCCTATCGTCACGCGGGCGGCACCGCCACCCTCCGCCTGCGGTGTCTCGACTCCCGTCGCCTCCGGGTGAGCGTCTGGGACGCCAACCCGGACATTCCGCCGCCGTTCGACAAGCGGTCCGGTCCTCTTCGGTCGGTTCCGGTCGACGCCGATGGAGGGCGGGGGCTGTTCCTCGTCGGTCACTACGCCGTGGCGTGGGGCGGGTATCCGCTCGGGGACGATCTCTTCGGGATGGGCGGGAAGTTGCTGTGGTGCGAGTTGGCGGCGGCCTGAGCCTCAATCGCCCTTCGGCTGACCCGCCTTGAGGATCTCCTCGACGTCCAGGGCGACCTTCGCGCCGAGGGAGTCGGGGAGGGTGACGAGTTCGCCGGGGGCGTGGATGCGGTGGTTGGTGTAATCGTCCCCCGCCGGGTCAGTGAGGACGTGGAGGTGCTGGTGTTTGCGGTCGACGATGACGTACACCGGGATCTTGGCCTGGGCGTACGCGGTGACCTTGGTGCGGAGGTCGGCCTTCCAGTTGCTGGAGGTGACCTCCAGGACGAGTCGGAAGACCACGGGGTCGTAGCAGTTGTTCTCGATGAGGTGGTCTTCGATGTCGGCTTCGACGATGCAGAGATCGGGAATCGCGTAGTCCTCGGGGCCGTCCGGCAGCCAGACGCCGATGGCCTGGTGCACCTCGGTCTCGTTCTCATCGAGGCCAGCGGCCTCGAAAGGGCGAGTCACCTTCTTCAGCGCCCTCGAATGAGCGACGTCGGGAGATGGCGTCACGAGGATCAGGCCTCCGATGATCTCGACGCGGCGGCCCGGAAGGCGATCCATGATGCTGTTCGCCTCCGCGATCAGCGACCGGTCGCCGTGCGGCTGCTCGACGGGTGCTGCGGACATCACGTGCCTCCCGTGGGCTGTTGTCGAGAGCATCATCGTAGGCCGGGCAGCCCTCAGGAGCCCTGAAAGAGGTGCTTCACCCGATCGTGGCCCCGCACGCCCGAGGGCCCCGTTCCAGAACAGGAACGGGGCCCTCATGGCCGTACAAGAAGACGACGTACAGAAAACAACCTCAGAAGCGCCGCGTGATCAGCGCCCGCTTCACTTCCTGGATCGCCTTCGTGACCTCGATGCCTCGGGGGCACGCGTCCGTGCAGTTGAAGGTCGTCCGGCAACGCCACACGCCGTCACGGTCGTTGAGGATCTCCAGGCGCTGCTCGCCCGCCTCGTCACGCGAGTCGAAGATGAAGCGGTGGGCGTTGACGATGGCGGCCGGGCCGAAGTACTGGCCGTCGTTCCAGAAGACCGGGCAGGAGCTCGTGCAGGCTGCACACAGAATGCACTTCGTGGTGTCGTCGAAGCGCTCGCGGTCCTCCGCCGACTGGAGGCGTTCCCGGGTCGGCTCGTTCGTGTCCTTGGTGATGAGGAAGGGCATCACGTCGCGGTACGCCTGGAAGAACGGGTCCATGTCGACGACCAGGTCCTTCAGGACCGTCAGACCCTTGATCGGCTCGACCGTGATCGGCTTCTCGGGGTTGAGGTCCTTGATCAGGGTCTTGCAGGCGAGACGGTTCTTGCCGTTGATCCGCATCGCGTCCGAACCGCAGATGCCGTGGGCACAGGAACGGCGGAAGGTGAGGGTGCCGTCCAGTTCCCACTTGATCTTGTGGAGGCCGTCGAGGACGCGCTCCTTGGGATCGATCTCCAGCTGGAAGTCTTCCCAGACCGCTTCCGCCGAGACCTCGGAGTTGAAGCGGCGGATCCGGAAGGTGACCGTGATGTACGGGGAGTCGGCGAAGCCGGGCTCGGGCTGGCCGGCCGCTTCCGCCTTGTCCAGAACAGGGGTAGCCATCAGTACTTACGCTCCATCGGCTGGTAGCGGGTCTGGACGACCGGCTTGTAGTCGAGACGGATGGACTCGGTGCCGTCGTCGCCGACCTCGCGGTACGCCATGGTGTGGCGCATGAAGTTGACGTCGTCGCGGTTGGGGTAGTCCTCGCGGTAGTGACCGCCGCGGGACTCCTTGCGGGCGAGGGCGGAGACCGCCATGACCTCGGCGAGGTCCAGGAGGTTGCCGAGCTCGATCGCTTCCAGCAGGTCCGTGTTGAAACGGCGGCCCTTGTCCTGGATCGAGACGTTGCGGTAGCGCTCGCGCAGCTCCGCGATCTTCTCGACCGCCGTCTTGATCGTCTGCTCGGTGCGGAACACCATGACGTTCGCGTCCATGCACTCCTGCAGCTCGCGGCGGATGACCGCCACGCGCTCGGTGCCCGTGGAGTTGCGCAGGTGCTCGACCTGGTCGATGACCTGCTGCGCCGGGTCCTCGGGCAGCTCGACGTAGGACGCCTTCTGGCTGTACTCCGCCGCCGCGATGCCCGCCCGACGCCCGAACACGTTGATGTCCAGGAGGGAGTTGGTGCCGAGGCGGTTCGCGCCGTGCACCGACACGCAGGCGACCTCGCCGGCCGCGTACAGGCCCGGGACGACCGTGGTGTTGTCGGTGAGGACCTCACCCTGGACGTTCGTCGGGATGCCGCCCATCGCGTAGTGCGCGGTGGGCTGGATCGGGATCGGGTCCGTGTACGGCTCGATACCGAGGTAGGTGCGCGCGAACTCCGTGATGTCGGGCAGCTTGGCGTCCAGCTGCTCCGGCGGGAGGTGCGTGAGGTCGAGGTAGACGTGGTCGCCTTCGGGACCGCAGCCGCGGCCCTCCCGGATCTCCGTGTAGATGGACCTCGACACCACGTCTCGCGACGCCAGGTCCTTCATCACCGGCGCGTACTTCTCCATGAAGCGCTCGCCGTCCTTGTTGCGGAGGATGCCGCCCTCACCGCGGGCGCCCTCCGTCAGCAGGATGCCCATGCGCCAGATGCCGGTCGGGTGGAACTGGAAGAACTCCATGTCCTCCAGCGGCAGCCCGCGCCGGTACACGGCGGCCTGGCCGTCACCGGTCAGGGTGTGCGCGTTCGACGTCACCTTGAAGAACTTGCCGCAGCCGCCGGACGCGTAGATCACGGCCTTCGCCTGGAAGACGTGGATCTCGCCGGTCGCCAGCTCGTACGCGACCACGCCGACCGACGTCTTCACGCCGTCGACATCGGCGATCAGCTGGTCGAGGACGTAGAACTCGTTGAAGAACTCCACGCCCTCCTTCACGCAGTTCTGGTACAGCGTCTGGAGGATCATGTGGCCGGTGCGGTCGGCCGCGTAGCAGGACCGGCGGACCGGGGCCTCGCCGTGGTTGCGGCTGTGACCGCCGAAGCGGCGCTGGTCGATCGTGCCGTCCGGCGTGCGGTTGAACGGCAGGCCCATCTTCTCCAGGTCGAGGACCGAGTCGATGGCCTCCTTCGCCAGGATCTCGGCGGCGTCCTGGTCGACCAGGTAGTCACCGCCCTTGATCGTGTCGAAGGTGTGCCACTCCCAGTTGTCCTCCTCCACGTTGGCGAGCGCGGCGGCCATACCGCCCTGCGCGGCGCCCGTGTGGGAGCGGGTGGGGTAGAGCTTGGTCAGGACGGCGGTGCGGCTGCGCTTCGTCGACTCGATCGCGGCGCGCATACCGGCGCCGCCGGCGCCGACGATGACGGTGTCGTATTTGTGGATCTTCATCAGAATTCCTCAGTCCCTCAGCCCGATGGCCTAGCGGATGTTCGGGTCGAAGGTGAAGATCACCAGCGTGCCCAGCAGGATGGTGAACACCGTGGCGGTGTAGAGCAGGCCCTTGAGCCACAGCCGGGTGTTCGCGCGCTCCGCGTAGTCGTTGATGACCGTGCGCAGGCCGTTGGCGCCGTGCAGCATCGCCAGCCAGAGCATCAGCAGGTCCCAGACCTGCCAGAACGGCGAGGCCCAGCGGCCCGCCACGAAGGCGAAGCCGATCTTGGAGACACCGCCGTCCAGCACGAGCTGGATCAGCAGGTGGCCGAGGACCAGGACGACCAGCACGACACCGGACAGACGCATGAAGAGCCAGCCGTACATCTCGAAGTTGCCCCGGGTCGACTTCGGGGTCTTCTTGGTGCGCTTGCGGGGGGCCTCGATGAGGGGCGCGGGGTTGTCTACGGAGTAGACGGGCGCGCTCTCGACGGGGCCGATGTTCGACGTCGCGGTTTCAGTCGTGGACATCTGGGTCAGCTCCCGAAGAGAACACGAGCGGCGTGGCCGAGCACGGGGTAGATCGCCCCGAGCATGAGCACCAGCCACAGGCCGACGACGGACCAGAGCATCTGCTTCTGGTAGCGCGGGCCCTTCGACCAGAAGTCGACGGCGATGACGCGCAGGCCGTTGAGGGCGTGGAAGAGGATCGCGGCGACGAGGCCGTACTCCAGCAGTGCCACGATCGGCGTCTTGTAGGTGGCTACGACCTTGTCGTAGTCCTCGGGGGAGACACGCACAAGAGCGGTGTCCAGCACGTGTACGAACAGGAAGAAGAAGATGAGGACGCCGGTGACTCGATGAGCCACCCAGGACCACATTCCTTCCCGGCCGCGGTACAGCGTTCCAGCCGGCACGGAAGAACCCTCCGGGAGCGGGGATTTAGGGCCGCGCCGGCTTCTCTGTCGGTCGGGCCCGGCCGGGTACGGTCCTCCGGCCCTCAGCATCGTATCCAGCCGTTGATGTGGGTCTTACGGCGGGCCTGCTGGTGTGATCAAAATGGCACCCAAAGGTGCGCGTATGGGCTAGTTTCGGGCGGCTATTGGGGTGGGGGATTGCGTTGAATGCCGGGTGCGGCGCCGTTGTGGCTGGTCGCGCAGTTCCCCGCGCCCCTTAAAAGCTGAAAACACGCAGCAAGCGCCCTCTTGCAAGGCGGCGGAGTTCCTCTGCCACCACCACCCGTTCCTCCTCCGGGTCGTTCGTCAATCGTGACCGGATGCCTGCCAGTACGTGGTCCAGGACCTCGTCCGGGGCAATGCCGTCCGGGCAGATGACGAACACGTGGCCGAACCTCGCCTCGTATGCCGCGTGGGCCGCGTCCAGGGCCATATGTGCGGCCTCGTACGTGTCGTCCGGCAGGACCGGCAGTGACTCGCCCGCCAAGGCCTCCGCCAGGTCTCCCGCCGTCAGGTCGTACGCCGCCTCGTCGGATGCGGCGAGTAGGGAGTCGAGGTCGGGGTAGGGGCGGTGGTCGGAGAGGCGGCGGGACCAGTGGAGGCTGTGGAGGCAGGCGAGGAGGGTGTGGCGGGCGTCGTCGGGGGACGCGGCGTTGAACCCCGCCAGCGAATTCGGGTACCGCGACGTCCGGGACTGCTCGGGCAGCGCCGGTATGGCCACTCGGCCGGGAAGGTCGGGGAGCTGGGGAAGGCGGGGCGCAGGCAGTGTGGATCCTCGCGTCACGGAGACGGTGCGGCAGGGGATGCGGTGCTGAAGAGTGAGAAGTGCGTCACCACGTTATCGGGAGTGGTCATGAGGTGTCCGACGGATGCCCGAATTTCACCCGGAAGGGAGAGTTTCGGAACGCGTGGTGGACACCGGCGATCCGCCCGGGGCCGTAGGTTGGCGCCGTGAGCCAGCACAGGCGCCGCTCGTCGGCGAAGCAGGTGAAGCCGTCGAAGTCGTTGAGGCAGCGGCGGGGGCTGATCGCGGTCGCCGCGGCCACCGTGGTGGTCGGGGGCGGGGTGGGCCTCGGGCTGTGGGCCGCGTCCGGGGACGAGGGGGGTTTTGGGGGTACGGCGGTCGGGTCCGCCGACGAGACCTCCGCCGCCTCGCGCGGCGCGGCCTCCCGTTCCGCGTCCCCTACGCCGAGTCCGAGTCCGACCCGGTCGTATCCGTTGTCGCAGACGCCCCGCACCATTCCCGCTGTGCGTTCCCATACGCCCGCGCGTGGTCCTGGCTGGCGGCCCGCGAAGGGGTACCGGGTCGTCGTCGACGACGCCGATCTCGTCGACGAGGGGCGGCTGATCGCGGGTGAGCTGGGGCTCACGTACGGCGGCGAGGCGAGTGACGTGCGCGCCGGGGACGTACGACTGGCCCTGAACGACGACGAGGGCGCGGACCCGGAGTCGTATGCCATGACCGTGCGCGGGGGGCGGGTCACCATCAGCGGGCCCTCGGACGCCGGGGTGTTCTACGGGACCCGGACGCTCAAGCAGGAAGTGCACGGTGGCGGTACGGCGCCGGAGGGTGTTGTGCACGACCAACCGGCCAAGCCGCGGCGCGGGTTCATGCTGGACATCGCGCGCAAGCCGTTCACCGCGGGCTGGATCGAGGACCGGGTACGGGAGTTGGGCGACCTCAAGTTCAATGAGCTGGGGCTGCACTTCTCCGACGACCAGGGTTTTCGGATCGCGTCCACCAGCCATCCGGAAGTCGTGTCGAAGGATCACCTCACCAAGGCGCAGGTGAAGCAGATCGTCGATCTCGCGGCCAGTCGGCACATCACCGTTGTGCCCGAGATCGACTCACCGGGACACCTGGGCGCGGTGCTCGCCGCTCATCCGGATCTGCAACTGCGGAACGTGTCGGGCATCGCCACGCGCGGCGCGATCGACATCTCCAAGGACGCGTCCGCCGCGATCGTCGACGAACTCCTCGACGAGTACGCCGGGTTGTTCCCCGGGGACCAGTGGCACCTCGGCGGTGACGAGTACCAGGCGCTCACGGTCGCCAACCCCCAGGCATCCTTCCCGCAGTTGGCGGCCGAGGCCACGAAGGCCTACGGCTCCGGTGGCACCGTCGCCGACCTCACCACCGGCTGGCTCAACGACCGCGCGGACACGGTCCGCAACCACGACCGCACGATGCGGGTGTGGAACGACGGCTTCTTCGCGGGTACGTCCGTGCAGGCCGCCAAGGATCTCCAGGTCGCGTACTGGACGGGCAAGGAGATCGGCGCCCGGCAGCCCATCGCCTATCTGAGCGCGGGGCGCAAGCTCCTCAACTACAACGACGAGTACCTCTATTACGTCCTCGGCGAGCCGCAGACCTTCGTCTATCCGACGGGGCGGCGGATCTACGAGCAGTGGACGCCTCGGGTGCTGCGCGGCACGACGGCGGTACCGGCCAAGTACGACGGCCAGATCCTCGGCGGGTCGTTCGCGGTGTGGTGCGACCTCGCCAACTCGCAGACCCAGGCCCAGGTCGCGGCCGGTATCCGGATGCCGTTGCGGGCCACGGTCCAGAAGCTGTGGGATCCGGGGACGCCGGCGCTGACGTGGACGCAGTTCAAGTCGCTTGCGGACAAGGTGGGTTGAGCGGGGCGGTCGGCGCGGCCGGAATGCTGTTGGACTTGAGGGACCGGTGGATCGTATGTTCCCCCTGCTTGTTCGCACTCGGGGGGTTGCTTCATGGTGTCCGTTTCCATGCCCATGCCCAGACCGGTGTCCCGTCTCCGCTCGCCGGTCGGCCTGGGCCGGGCCGCCGCCGCGCTGCTCGGGATCGTCATCGCGGCCGATCTGTTCGCCATCTATGCCGGATTCAAGCTGTACGACGTGACGGGCGACCTCGTGGACGGCGCGTCCGGTAGTGCCGTGTTCGGGCGTGCGAACGCGGCGGAGTCGCTCGACTCGCTGGCCGGGAAAGCCCAGTCGGGCTCGATGCTCGTGTGCGTCATCGTGTATCTGTCCTGGTTCGTGCTGGTGCGAGGCAACGCCGGGGTGTTCGATCCTGCCGAGCAGAGCATGAAGCCCTGGTGGGCGGTCGTCGGGTGGTTCGTGCCGCTGCTGAACTTCTGGTACCCGCGCCGGATCACCCTGGAGATCTGGGACGCCAGCAGCCCGGTGGGTACCCGCAGACCGCATCTGCTGGTCAACGTCTGGTGGACGCTGTGGATCCTGTCGCTCCTTGTCGACCGGGTGAGCTACCTGGAGTACGGACAGGACGCCGGCTCCATCCAGGCGGCCGCCGGCCAGTCGATGATCTTCGACGCCCTCCATGTCGCGGCCGCCGCGCTCGCGATCCTCGTCGTCCTGCGGCTGACCCGTATGCAGCACGAGAAGGCGCTGGCGGGGCCGGGGATTCCGGTCGGGCTCTGAGCGCGTTCGGCCAGGTGTCCGGCCGTTGGCCGAAAACCTCTTCTTCCGTTTTTTCTGCCTGCCCGGGGGTGTCCCGTGTGACACTCCCGGGGTGGGGCGCGCAGTCAGGGGAAACGCGGGTTCCATAGGGGAGGGGCCCCGCCGAGGGAGGTCTGGATGAGTCTGGTGGAACTGATCGCGCAGGCCGACGATCGCGCACTGGCTGCCGGTGGACTGGCTTGTTTGGATCGGTGCGTGCCGTTGTTGGGCGGCGACGACGAGGTGTTGCGGCCCTTGTGGACCAGCCTCGCCGACCCGGCCGTGGGGGAGACGTGGGGCGAGTGCCTGGAGCAGGCGCGGGCCAAGTTGCCCGGCCTCTTCGAGGAACCCGGCGAGGACCAAGCCGTGCGGCTCGCCCGCACGATGCTCGCGACCGCGCCGACGGTTCCGGCCGGCACCGAGGTACGGGAGTGGGCCGATGCCTGCTCGGTCGCCTCGCTGCGGATCCATCGGCTCCTGGAGGTCATGGTCCCGGCCGGTGGCGCCGCCGACGACGACGTCGACTCCCGCCGTGAAGGTCGTACGGAGGGAATGTCGCCCCTCGTCGCCGCCGAGCTGCGCCGCCAGATCGCCGTCCTCGAACTCCTCGCCGGAACCGGAAACGGAACCGGCCCCGCCGTCGGCGGACTGCGCCAGGTGCTCGCGGTGTCGACGGAGGGGCGCCGGGTCCTGCGTGCGGTGGTCTCGCGGCGGGCGCGCGGCCGGAGTTGAGCGGCAGTCGGGTGCGAGGTCTGTGATCGTCGTGCGGCGAGGGTGGGGCGGTCCTGCGCCGGTCCGGGGAAATGCCCGGATCGGGGTGCCGGAACACCCGGCCATCAAGGTTTTCTCGGTGTGATGACACATGTGATGACGGTTCAGGAGAACAGGCCGAGGGCCGCCGCGCAGCCCGTGCGGTGGGCGGCCGACGCCGTGGCGACCATGCGCGAGGGGGCCCGGGTCCGGCTCGACTACTCGGCGCAGAGCCTGTGGCGGGTCGACCGGATGATCGAGGAGATACGGCGGGACGGGGCGCCGTACGCCGCGATCGAGAGCGAGTTGCGCGGGTTCGGGGCGTACGCGGGTGAGGTGATCGCGCGGCAGACCGGTGGCGAGTGGTGGGCATCCGGGGGTGAGCACTGGCTGCGTACTCCGGAGGGGCGGCTGTGGGACCCCATCGACGAGGCGCGGCGGTGTTTCGGCGGGCACGGGTCGCTGCGGCTGCTGTGCCGGGACGCGGTGAACGGCGTTCGCCGGTAGGCGAGTTCGGTGGTGCGGGGCTCGGCAAAATCGGCGCAATAAGAGACGCCACCGTTCCCAAAGAGTGGGGTGCGGGAGGACGATGAGAGCGTTCGCCGGACCCGGGGAGGATCCATGGCCGAGAACCGTCGTTGGTGGGCGCTCGTCGTCATCGCGCTCGCGCAGTTGATGGTCGTCCTGGACATGACCATCGTCAACATCGCACTGCCGTCCGCCCAGATCGACCTCGGCATGTCGGACGGGAACCGGCAGTGGGTCATCACCGCCTACACCCTCGCGTTCGGCGGGCTGTTGCTGCTCGGTGGCCGGATCGCCGACCTCGCCGGGCGCAAGAACACCTTCATGATCGGGCTGATCGGCTTCGCCGCCGCGTCCGCGCTCGGCGGTGCCGCCGCCAATCAGGGCATGCTGTTCGGCGCCCGGGCGCTGCAAGGTGTCTTCGCCGCCCTGCTGGCCCCCTCCGCGCTGTCGTTGCTCACGACGACGTTCACCGACCCGAAGGACCGCAGCAAGGCCTTCGGAGTGTTCGGCGCAATTGTCGGCGCGGGCGCGGCAGTTGGGCTTCTTGCCGGCGGCTTCCTCACCCAATACCTGGACTGGCGCTGGTGTTTGTACGTCAACGTGCCCATCGCGCTGGTCGCGTTCGCCGGTGCCTGGGTCCTGCTCAGCGACAGCTCCCGGCACCCGGAAGCCCACCTCGACATACCCGGCGCGCTCCTCGGTTCCCTCGGCATGCTGACGTTGGTCTACGGCTTCTCCGAGGCGGAGTCGCGGAGTTGGGGCGACGGACTGGTCCTGACCCTGCTCGCCGCCGGGGTCGTGCTGCTCGGCGCCTTCGGGTTCTGGCAGACCCGGGCGAAGGTTCCGCTGCTGCCGATGTCGGTGGTGAAGGACCGTCAGCGGGTCGGGGCGTTCCTGACCATCCTGTTCGTCACCATCGGCATGTTCGGTGTGTTCCTGTTCCTGACGTACTACATGCAGCGCGTCCTCGGGTACTCGCCGGTGAAGACGGGCGTCGCCTATCTCCCCATCACCGTCGGCATGATCACCGGTTCCACCCAGGTCGCGGCCCGGCTGCTCAACAGGGTTCCGCCGCGCACCCTGATCGTCCCGGGTCTGCTGATCGCGGCGGGCGCGCTCGCGCTGATCGCCCAGGTCGGGGTGGAGCCCGCGTACGCCACGTACATCCTGCCCGGCATGCTGATGCTCGGCCTCGGCATGGGTACGGCGATGATGACCTCGGTGTCCCTGGCCACCGGAGGCGTCGCCCCGCGCGACTCCGGCGCGGCCTCCGCCACCTTCAACACCGCCCAGCAGGTGGGCGGTTCGATCGGTACGGCGCTCCTCAACACGATCGCCGCCACGGTCACCACCCGCTACGCCACCGCCCACGCGGGCCCCGGCGTGAACCCGAAACTCCTTGAGGCCAAGGCCGCGGTGCACGGCTTCAACGTCGCCACCTGGTGGGCGATGGCCTCGATCCTGCTGGCCGCGCTCATCGCGGGCGTCCTGGTGAACACGGACCGGGTGCCCACCATGGGTGCGGTGGCGAAGGAGGCCCCGCAGCAGCCGGTGGACACCCCCATCTAGCCCTACGGTGCCCGGAGTTGACCGCGCTCGAAGTAGGCGACGAGTTCCGGATCGAGGGGCGGCACCTCGCGCGGGGTGCCGCCGTCCCGCAGCGACTCGGTGGCACCCGACCCGGCGGCCACCGCCATCCGCGCGGCGACCGGCGAGGTGTCGGTGCGCCCGCCGTGCCGTACGAAGCGCAGGAACTCGTCGATCAACAGCGGGTCGGCGCCGCCGTGTTCGCCGTCCTGCTCGGCGACGTCCGGGACCATGTGCTCGGCGTCGGCGTGCCCCCGGTATCCCGAACGGCGGCTGTTCCAGACCTTCACCACCGCGCCCGGTCCGTCGCCGAAGTTCTCCAGTCTCCCCGCGTCGCCGATGACGGTGTAGTTGCGCCAGTAGTCGGGGGTGAAGTGGCACTGCTGGTAGGCGGCCAACACCCCGTTGTCCAGGCGCATGTTGACCAGCGACACGTCCTCGACGTCGATGACCGGGTTGAGTGCCCGCTGGGTGTGCGGCGGCCAGTGTCCGTCCTCGGTGTACCAGTCGGGGGTCTTCGGTTCACCGGGCGGGCGACGGTGCGGATTGTCGCCGTAGACCAACAGGTCGCCGAACGCCTGGACTTGGCTGGTGTAGCCGCCGGCCAGCCAGTGCACCACGTCGAGGTCGTGGGCGGCCTTCTGGAGCAACAGGCCGGTGCTGTACCGGCGTTCGGCGTGCCAGTCCTTGAAGTACCAGTCGCCGCCGTAGCCGACGAAGTGCCGTACCCACACCGTTTTCACGGTGCCGATCGCCCCGCCCTCGACGAGGTCGCGCATGAGGCGGATCACCGGCATGTGGCGCATGTTGTGGCCGACGTAGAGGCGGGTGCCGGTCTGGTGGGCTGTACGGAGGACGCGGTCGCAGCGTTCGACGGTGATGTCGAGCGGCTTCTCGACGAGGACGGGTCTGCCCGCGCGCAGCGCCTCGCAGGCGAGGTCGGCGTGGGTGTGGTCGGGGGTCAGGACGAGGATCGCGTCGACGTGGGGGGACAGGACAACTTCCCGATGGTCGGCGGTTGTTGACGCACCTGGGAAGTCGCGGGCCGCCTCCGCCCGGGCCGCCGGGTCGGGGTCCGCGAGGGCGCTGATCCGCGAGCCCGCGCCGGGGCGGTGGGCGACCCGGGCGAGGCTGCCGCGCAGACCGTAGCCGAGGACACCGATACGGAGGTCGGACATGGGTCTCCTTCGTTCGCGGGGACGCCACGGGCGGACGGACACCGGGGCCAGAGGGACCGTGCCCCGTCGGCGGGCCGGAGATGTGTCGGGCGGCGGACGGGCTGTGACGTTTCTGTGAGGTGCGGCGCTGATGGCGATGGGGGGTGCGGGGGATCGCTGAGGGGGATCGCTGTGCCCGTACGGATTCTTCGCGCACTCGGTACGGACGAGGACGGGCCTTGGGCCAGACAGGCGAGCCCCGGCGCGGGCACGCGTACGACGGGGAACTGGGCGCGGCCGTCGCGCGGGCCCAGGAGGGCGACGACGGCGCTTTCGCGGTCGCGTACCGGATCGTGCAGCCCGGGCTGCTCGGGTATCTGCGCGGGCTCGTCGGCGACGAGGCCGAGGACGTGGCGGCCGACGCCTGGCTGGAGATCGCCCGGGACCTGGGCCGGTTCCGCGGCGACGGGGCGGGCTTCCGTGGCTGGACGGCGACCATCGCCCGGCACCGGGCCCTGGACCACCTGCGAAGACAGCGGGTACGTCCGCGACCGGCGACGCTCGAACAGGACGTACTCGAACTGCCGGGCCCGCACAGCACCCACGAGCAGGCGCTGGAGTCCCTCTCCACGGAGTACGCCCTCGGGTTGGTGCGGGGGTTGCCGCGTGATCAGGCGGAGGCTGTGCTGCTGCGGGTGGTCGTGGGGCTCGACGGGCCTGCCGCCGCACGGGTGTTGGGCAAGCGGCCCGGTGCGGTGCGTACGGCCGCCTATCGGGGGTTGAGGCGGCTGGCCCGTGAACTGGGCGTACGGGAAGCGGAAAGGGACGGAGACGGACATGGCTGACCGGGACATGGGCGGTACGGGTCTGCCGGGTCTGCTCGGTCTCCCGGGTCTGCTGGGCGCGGCGCTGCGCGACGGGGGCGTGGACGACGCGGCGGAACGGCGGGCAGTGGCGGCGTTCAGGGCGGCGCGGGACTCCGGGACCCGGCCGGGGAGGATGCGCCGTCGGGACGACTGGCGGCCGGGGGGCGGCAGGGGTCGGTAGGGGCCTGTAGGCGTCCTGCGGGACGGGACGGGACGGCGGCGGGGTCGGATGTGGCTCACCCGGCGGCCGAGCTGTTCGATGGTGCCGCGAGTGAGGAGGGGGCGCTCCAGCGGCTGTCCGCACGCTGGTGTTCCCGTCAGCTGGTGTCCGGTTCGAGCCGGAGGCCGTTGCGCAGTACCTGGTCGCAGGTGCTGAAACCGGTCACGAGGCGACCGCCCCAGGGCGCGGGGCTGACCGCGCCGCGCGCCCTGAGTTCCGCGTGGACGGGGAAGGGATCTGCCTGTCCCTCAGCCGTGCGAAGACGGGAGAACACGGAGGTGGAGGCCCGACGGTCCGATGCCGGAGTCGTGAGGCCTCCCACGATGGTGGCTGCTGGCTGCCGGCCGCCATCCGTACCCGTGGGGTGTTTGAGTCATCCGACAACACAGTGCTTTCGTAGGTTGTTCACGTCACTCGCCATTCACCCAGGCCCGGAAGCGGCTGAACATCCCGCCCTTGGGGCGCGGAGCGGCGTGCGACGGACGGCCGGCCGTCACCGTCTGCGGCATGGCGGCGGGCGTCGGCGCGACCTGAGCGGACGACGGCCGGGCCGGCCGGGCCCTGGTCACGGACGGCACGGCGCGGGGGGTGTACCGGATGGGCAGGGTCATCAGCCCGCGGCTCCAGGGCGCCGGCACCCAGGAGAGTTCCTTGAAGGGGACGCGCATCTCGATGTCGGGCAGCCGGTTGAGCAGGGACTCGACGGCCGTGGCCGTGATCATGAACGCCGGATCCTTCGCCGGGCACCCGTGCGGGCCGGCGCCGAACGCCAGATGGGCCTTGGAGCTGAGCTGTTCGCGGTGCGCGGTCAGCTTGGGGTCGGTGTTGGCCGCCGCGAAGGAGATCATGACCGGGTCGCCCGCCCGGAGGATCCGGTCGCCCAACTCGACGTCCTGCGTGGGGTAGTGGCCCGCGTAGTTGGCGATCGGCGAGTAGTTCCACAACGTCTTCACGACCGCGTCCTCGACCGGCAGACCGGTCGGCCAGTCGTCGCTGAGGTACAGCGCGGCGCTGGTGCCGATCGAGGCCGTCAGGGGCGTGGTTCCGCCGCCCAGCAGCAACACGAGCTGGTGCAGCACCTCCTCGTCGGTCAGCCGGGAGGAGTGCACCATCAGCCGGGTGGTGAGGTCCTCACCGGGCTCCCGGCGCTTGAGGGCGATCAGTTCGGCGACCGCGCCGCCCAGCGTCTCGTCGGAACCCGGGACGCCCTGGAAGACGCCGGTGAGGCCGGCGATCACCCGGTCGCCGAGCTCGGGCGGGCAGCCGAACAGCTCACCGAAGACCAGCAGGGGCAGCGGCTGGGCGTAGGCGGACATCAACTCCGCCTGCCCCAGGGCCTCGGAGCTGAACTGGCTGATCAGGTAGTCGGCCGACTGCTGCGTCAACCGGACGATCCGGCCCTGGTCGACGGTGGCGAGACTGTCCGTGACGGCCTGCCGCAGCCGGGCGTGCGCCGCGCCGTCGCTGAACATGGCGTTGGGGCGGTACCCCATCATGGGCACGGCCGGGCTGTCCGCGGGCACCTTCCCCGCGTTCAGGGCGTTCCAGCGCCGCGAGTCCCGCACGAACAGGGTCGGGTTCTGCAGGATGTACAGACTCGCGTCGTAACTGGTCACCAGCTCGACCTCGACGTCCGGCGCGATGTCGACCGGGGCGCTGGGCCCCAGCTTGCGCAGCTGGGCGTAGGTGTTCTCGGGGTCGGAGCCGAAGCCGGACCCGTACAGCGGGAGGTTGCCGTGCGCGGGGCAACCGGCCGGTGCCCCGGACGTGTCGAAGGGCTGTTGCATGCTGGCTCCTAGCCGAGTGAGGACAAGAGGTGCTTCACGAGCGTGATGAGTGCCTGCATAGAGGAGTCCTGGTCACGGACGTCGCAGTGGATGACCGGGGTCTCCTCCGAGATGTTGAGTGCCTCGCACACTTCGTCCAGCGGGAACTCGTGCTTCCCCTCGAACGTGTTGACGCCGATGACGTAGGGCAGACCGAAGGCCTCGACCAGGTCGAGGATGGGGAACGTCTCCTCCAGCCGCTCGGGGTCCGCCAGGACCAGCGCCCCCAGCGCTCCCCGGGACAGCCCCTCCCACATCTGTTTGAAGCGTTCCTGCCCGGGAGTTCCGAAGATGTAGAGGACCAGGTCCTCGCCCAGGGTGAGACGCCCGAAGTCCATCGCCACGGTCGTGGTCGTCTTGTCCGGGGTCTCGGAGAGGTCGTCGAGACCCTCGCTGGCTTCGGTGATCTCCTCCTCGGTCTGGAGCGGTTCTATCTCGGAGACACTTCCGATGTACGTGGTCTTCCCGACCGCGAAGTGGCCCACGACCAGGATCTTCACGGAGCGGGAGACGTCGGGATCCAGATACACGGGACTACGCTCCGGTTCGAATTCGCATCAGGCCGTCGAGCACGGCGGTCAGCAGGACGGGGTCGTGGCGTTCGGCGTGGGGCACCGGATTGCGCACATGGATCAGGCCGTCCTCGGCCATCTGCGCCAACAGGATGCGGACGATGCCCAGGGGCAGCCGGGTGTGGGCGGCGACCTCGGCGACCGAGAGGAAGCCGTCCGCGATCAGGTCCATGACCGTGCGGGCCTCCGGGGCCAGCGTGCGAGCGGCCGCTACGGCACCGTCCTGGGCGGTGATGATCGTGGTGTGCTCGTACTCGCTCTCCCGTGGCAGCGCGCGACCCTGCGCGATGACGAAGAGGGGGACTAATGGGGCCGTCAGTTCCAGCTCGCCGTCCAGTTCGTCACTCATCGCCCGTCCTTCCTCCCCTGGCGCCCGACCCGGCGGTCAGCGCCGGCATCGTGTCGCCCAGCCGTTCGGTGAACTCCTCGATGTCACAGCTGTGTTCGGCGGCCGCGGCGAGGAAGGCGCCCTCGCCGGCCGCGATCAGGAACACCCAGCCGTGCTCGAACTCGATGACCGTCTGCAGCCATTCGTCGTCCTGCTGGCCGCCCGCGAACGGCGCGGTCGCCCGGCTGTAGGCGTGGATGCCCGTCATGGCCGCCGAGATGGTGTCCGCGAGGTTCCTGCCGATCCCCGCGCTCGCCCCGCGCGGCAGACCGTCCGCGCCGAGCAGCAGCGCGTGCACGGCGCCCGGCACCGACGCCACCGCCTTGTCCAGCTCCGCGAGCAGGAAGACCGCCCCGCCCTCCGCGTCCCGCAGTGCCGAGGCGCGGTCCAGGGTCTGCGGCGCGTCACCGGGGGTCACCCGCGGCGGGGCGGTGAGGTTGTTGCCCAGCCGGGAGACCAGCCGGTTCATCCGGAACGAGAGCTGCTCCATGTCCACGTCGGGTTCCGCGGCGGCGGCCAGGTAGGCGCCCTGCCCGGCCCCGATCAGGAACACCCAGCCGTGCTGGAACTCGATGACCGTCTGGATCCACTGCCGGTCCTGGGCCAGTCCGGCGAAGTGGGCGGTGGCCCGGCTGAGCGACTGCATCCCCGCCATGGCGGCGGAGATGGTCCGCACGTCCTGGCCGGTCAGGTCGTCGGTGGACCCGCGCGGTATGCCGTCCGCGGACAGCACCACTGCGTGCCGTGCCCGCGGCACGTTGTCCACGATGTCCTGGACCATCCAGGACAGGTCTCCTGTACTCATGCGTTTTCGGACCCTCCGGGCGTCTGGGTGTCGAAGGAGGCCGTGTCACGCGCGGTCTGCGTACCGCGCTGCAGGGCCGCCAGGCTGCCGGAGCCGCGCCGGGCACTTCGGCGGGGTGCCTGCTCCGCACCGTTGGTGATGCTGGTGGGCGAGATGCGGGACCCGCGCTTCGGCAGACCACCCGCGGTACGCGCCGACCTTCCGGTCTCCATCGGCCGGATGCTGCTCACGGGGGCCTCGGTGGCCGGCGGCAGGGTCTCCTCCATGGTCCACAGCTCCTCGGGCAGCAGGACGACGGCCCGTACGCCGCCGTACCGGGAGACACCGGTGACGTCCACCGTGAAGCCGTGCTGACGGGCGATCATCCCGATGACGGGGAAGCCGAACTTGGGCTGGGTGCCCAGCTGGGACAGCCGGGGGAGGCCCTCTCCGGACAGCAGCGCGCTCGCCCGCTGCCGCTCCTCGTCGCCCATGCCTACGCCGGCGTCGTCGATGACGATGCACAGGTTCTTCTGG
The DNA here is from genome assembly GCF_045162825.1 of Streptomyces prunicolor. Lineage (NCBI taxonomy): Bacteria > Bacillati > Actinomycetota > Actinomycetes > Kitasatosporales > Streptomycetaceae > Streptomyces > Streptomyces prunicolor. The sequence goes on from NZ_CP108676.1 coordinate 6,738,384, forward strand.
GCCTGCCGGAACGTGACCTCGATCGGGGCGTCCGCCTGGGAGAAGCTGGCGGCGTTGTCGAGGAGTTCGGCGACGGCCAGGGCGACCGGCGCGACCGCGGAGGCCTTCAGGGCGATGCCGCTGGGCTGCATGATCTCGACCCGCTGGAAGTTGCGGATCTGGCTCTGGGCGCTGCGGACCACGTCGTAGACGCTGGCGGGCTGGTTGCGGCGGCCCAGCGGGGCGCCGCACATGACGGCGATGCCCTGCGCCTTGCGGGCCATCTGGGCGTTGGCGTGGGTGATGTCCATCAGGTCGGAGAGGACCGCGTGGCCGCCGTACTCGCGCTGGACCCCGTCCAGCAGCGTGGTCTGCTCGGCGGCGAGGCTCTGCAGGAAGCGGGCGGCGCCCTTGAGGACCGCCTTGGTGTTCTCCTCGGCGGCCTGCCCCGCCTCGCGGATGACACCGTCCTGCTCGTCCCGCATCGTCACCAAGGCGGCCTGAGCGCGGTCGAGTTCACCCTGGGCGTACCGCAGCCGCGCTTCCAGCGCGGCTTCGGACTCCGTCTTCCTCCTCCCCAGGGCTCTGCTGCGGAGCATGAGTGCCACGACTGCGGCTATGGCTATCACCGCTATCGCAACCAGGCACCAAAGAAGCACGTCTTGAGTCATGGAAACCTTTCCCGGCGCGTGGCATGCAGGCGTCGTCGAGTACGCCTTGCAGGGATCCGCAACCCGTCCAGGGGACTGCATGACTGATCGACGCGGAGAGACGACCGCGTTCAGGCTCGGGGCCTGAACAAAAGTGGATCAAGGTCGCAGACGGCGGAATGCTATCACCGTCAACCGTGATATCAGCGGCCACTCCATCGGGTTAACACGGAGTCAACATGTCGGCTCCGTAAGGGGTGTTGACGGTGCCGTGAGACCGAGGCCTCCGACGCCGGGAGGTACCGGCCTCGGCGCTCCGGTCGGGGCGGCGCGATGTCCATGATCGTCAACTGCCGTGCGGGCGGGGTGTCTTCACTGCCCGGGCAGAGGTTCGCTGGTCAGGCGGTGCGAGGGGGCGGGGCGGCGAGGCGGTGCAGGGTTCGCGTAGGGGCCGTTGGCTTCGGGCCGGGGGTGCGGGTGGTCGCGCCGAGCGATGACGCGGGTGTCGGGCTACAGGATCCGGTCGTGCCGGGCAACTGCCCGGTGTGGACGAGGTGTTGGCGGTACCGAAGGGTCACGGCTACCGCGTGCCGCCTAGCGCGTACCGTCCGGGCAGGGCCGGCCGGCGACCGCTCCGTGGCCCACGGATGCCATCGCGCGGGCCATGGGCGATGGCGGTATCCGGCCGGGCGAACGGAAGTGACCGGCCTGTGGATCGGCCTGTGGTCGCAGTACCAAGCCGGTCAGTTCGACCGGGACGTTCAGGCCGGCGAGGAGTTCGACGATTCTGTCGATGTTCGTGAGGCGGCGGGTGCCTGTTTCCAGCATCGACATGAACGACTGACTCAATCCGGTCAGGGTGACCATGTCGTCCTGCCGGAGGTTCCCCAGGGTCCGGACCAGCGTGCAGAGTCTCCCGAAGTCACGCTCCGCCAGGGCGAATTGGACCTCCGGCACGTCCCAGACCCGCGCGGGTACGCGGAGCGATTCCTGTGCGCTCGTCGGCAGGCTCCGGAGACAGGCGCCGCACCTGTTCTCCTTGTTGTATCTGCTCAGTCGGCCGGCGCACTCGGCGCAGCGCCGGGTGCGCGTGGCAGCCGCGGGTATCTCGGCGGTGCGTAGTCCTGACACGGACTTCCACTCCTTAGTGAATTCCTTGATGGTGCGGTCCAACTGACCGGTGCCGGTGCGGGTTTACTGCCAGATGTCGGCGTTGGCGTGCTCGGGTGTCCCGGCTCCGGGGACGACCGCGGCCGTTGCATGGACATTGATCATGGGCGACGACTCCACCATCGGTAGGGCGCATTCAGCGCTCCCGTAACTGCCTGGGCCTGTGAACCTAAGAGCCGTCGCACGGGCCCCGCTAGGCCGCAGGTGCACCATTTCGCCGCCCGCCGGTTGCCGCGGTGCACATTGGCGGCGCATGTGTTGCCGCCGTGCACCACTCCGCTTTTCCCTGTTGCCGCAATGCACCACGGCAGGGTGCCGCCCGTCGCCGTTCACTCCCGTACCGCGCCTCGCTGCTGCCCGGAACGACGGTCCGCGGTGCACCGTGGCAATGCCGAAGGACTCAACGGTGCACGGTGGCAACAAAGAGATCGACGTGATGCACCGCGGCAATGAGGAGCCGTGAAAACGGTGCACTTGTGGGCTGGCGGGGCTCGCGCGACGGCTCATATGTTCCCAGGGCCAGGCGGCCCCGTGAGTCGGCCGCCCGCCGGTGGGAACCGACCCCGGCCGCACACCAACGTGAAGGAACAGCATGCTTCCTGGTTTCAGCGTCACCTCGGCACACGACGTGCCGGCGACCGCCCTGACCGAGTTCATCACCGTCAAGACGATCAAGGAAGCCACTCCGGACGATCCCTCCGTCATCCAGGAGTACGTCATGGCCCCGGGCGCCAACGCCGGTGAGGACCCGCATCACCGGTGGGAGCATCTGGTCATCCTGGACGGCGAGTTCCACGACGGTCACGCCGCCTGGCCGAAGGGCTCGGTCATCTCGGGCCGGCCCGGGAGCGTGCACTACCCGAGTTCGGCGGTCGGCTGCCGGTTCCTCGCGTTCTTCCCGCACGGGTTGGGCGAGGCCGCCTGACCGCACCCCACAGCCGCCGCCCCGGCTCCGTCCCCGGCTTCCTCGCTCCCTCCCTCCCTCCCGAGAATGGCGCATCCCTTGTGACCGGATTCATCGAAGCGGCCGTGGCTGTGTCCGGTGCCGTGGCGGCGGCGGTGGCGACGTGGGTGGCGCAGCTTCCGGGCCGGCGACGAGCCGTACAGCATCTGAAGACCGCCCGGACCCGGCTGCGGGAGGCCGAAGTCGCCCAGCGGGACGCCGAGTTGCGCAACAACGCCGGGACGGCAGCGACGGCCGAGCTCCGCGCCCAGTGGCAGCATCAGCTCGACCAGGCCCGTGCGGACGCCTCCGGCAACTGGCAGTACGCGCAGCTGGTGATCGGCGAGGTCGAGCACTTCGTGGAGCGGCGCCTGCCCGCCGCGGTCCAGGAGATCCGCGGTGTCCCGGTGCGGCACACGCCGGGACTGCGGCACGGCTCCCTGGAGGGCTCGGAGATCGCGGGATATCTCGCCGTACTCGACACGCTGTTGCGGCAGACCGCGGCGGATGTGCGGCGGCAGGCCGAGGAAGCGGCCGGTGCCGGTGTGCGGGTGGCCGCGGAGGAGATCCAGGCCGCGCTGACGCGGGCGCAGCGGGACATCGACGCGGCGCTCGACGCCGATGAGGACCAGGGCGCGGGCAGCACCACCCCGCAGGCGCTGGCGAGGATCGACCACGCCGTCACGCTGGCCGGCCACACCGTGCAGCGCCTGCGGATCCTCGCCAACTCCTGGCCCGGCGTGCAGCGTGCGAACTGCTCCGTCCTGGAGATCATCGAGAGCGCCCGCGGGCAGATCCCGCACCTCGACGCCGTCGAGTACGCCTTCCAGTCCGCGACCGCCGACGTACTGGTCGAGGGGCTGATCGTCGAACCGGTGATCGTGGCGCTGACGGAGCTGCTCGACAACGCCACGTCCTACTCGGGGGAGAAGGCCTCCACGTATGTGCAACGGGTGCGGGCCGGTATCCGCATCACCGTGGAGGACAGCGGCCTGGGCATGAATCCGCTGCAACTGGAGCGGGCGGAGCGCGCGTTGGCCTCGGGCGGTGCGGACGTGACCGCGCTCGCGGAGCCGTTCTCGCTCGGGTTCCTGGTCATCGGCCGGTTGATCCACCAGTACAACCTGCGCGTGACACTGTCGCCGTCCGCCTCGGGCGGCGTCCGCGCGGATCTGCTGATTCCGGCGGAACGCCTGGCCGCGGAAGCGGACGAGGACGGTCCCGCCCGCCGCGCGGGGGCGGCGCCGTCGGCCGCCCAGCTGCGGCCCGTACCGCCTCCGACGTTCCCGGCGGCGGGCGCGGAGACGATCCCGGCAGCGGATACGGCGACGGTCCCGGCAACGGGCGCGGAGACGATCCCGGCTCCGCAGTGGAGCTCCGGTGGGCACGGGCGGTCGGCCCCGGATCCCGTGCACGACGCTCCGGCCGAGCCGTCCTCGCAGGCCGCGGCCGGCCCGGGTCCGGCGCAGGCCCATGCTCTGCCCAAGCGGCAGCCGCGCCGTGCCCGGCCCCAGGACACGGCGCCTCGACAGCACGCGATCAGCGACCCCGAGGCAGCGGCACTCACCAAGGGGTTCGAACAGCTCAGTCACATCCTGGCCGAGGGATTCGGCACCGAACACACCACGGAAGGGTGACCGCAGGAATGACCGCGTTCCAGCACGCGACGGCCGACACGGCCGACTTGAGCCCCCAACTCAACGGCCTGCTGGGGGAAGGCGTGGTCTCCGCCGTGCTCTTCTCGTCCGACGGGCTGCCCCTGGCCTGTGCCGACGGCCTCGGCCGCGAGGCGATCGAGCGGTCCTGCGCCGTGGTCGCCGGCCTGTACTCCCTCCAGCGCAACTTCGCGGAGTTCTGCCACGTGGCCCCGGGCACGCTTCCCATGTCCCGCGTGCAGACGATCGACTTCGGCACGCACACCGTCCTGGTGCTGGCGGCCGGCCACAACAGCGGGCTCGCCCTCGCGGTCGAGGGCGGTGTGGTCCACCCGAACACCCAACTCGCGCTGTCGAAGGCCTTGAAGCTGACCAAGGCACTGGAGCCGTTCCTGGCGTCCAGGGATCGCCAACCGCACCGGGCATGAGCCCGGTCTCCGCCGCGGGCCACTCCCGTCGCGGTGTCGTCCGCTCCCACACGGTCATCGGCGCGGACCCCGCACCGGCGGGCGTCCACGTGGATCTGGCCACTCTGCTGTCGGTCGATCCCGAGGCGAAGTGCCGGGGGTTACGGGCCCAGGCCCAGCGGGTCATGGCGCTGTGCGCGCCGGGTGTGCTCTCCGTGGCGGACGTCGCCGCCCATCTGCACCTGCCGGGAGGCGTCGTCCGCGCCCTGGTCGCCGAGTTGGTGGCGAGCGGCCATCTGCTGGCAGCCGATCCCTTCGTTCCCGTGGCACAGTGCCACGAGGCCGAATTCCTCGAAAGAGTCCTCCATGGTCTCGAACGCCTTTAGTGCTCCCTATCTGCCGGCCGGAACGCGGTCGGTGAAAATTGTCGTCCTCGGGCCGTTCGGGGTCGGGAAAACCAGCTATATCGGCGCGATCTCGGAAATCGCGCCGCTGCGTACGGAAGAGCGTCTGACCCGGGCGGGCCAGGTGGTCGACGAATTGAATGTCGCCACCAAATCGACGACGACCGTCGCTTTGGATTTCGGCAGGCGCACTCTCGGCGGCGGAATCGTCGTCTACCTGTTCGGCGCGCCGGGCCAGCCGAGATTCGCGGACATGATCCGCTCCCTCCTCGACGGCGCTCTGGGCGGTCTCGTTCTCGTCGACACCCGCCGCATCGAGGAGTCCTTCGAGTCGATCGGACTCCTCGAAGAGGCCGATGTCCCCTACGTCATCGCCGTCAACACGTTCGCCGGAGCCCCGCTCTACGACGAGGCGGTGCTGCGCGACGCACTGTCCCTGCCGCCGGACCGGCCCGTCGTCCACCTCGACGCACGTCATCTCGAATCCGCCAAGACCGGCCTGATCGCCCTGGTCGCGGACATCCTCCGGCCGATGAGGAGCGTGACATGAACACCTATCACCCCGTACCGCGGCTGTTCGGCGACGACTTCCGCGAGCGCCCGCACGAGGCCTACGACCGGTTGCGGGTCGCCGGACCGGTGGCGTGGGCCGAGATCGCCGAGGGCGTGCACGCCCTGGTCGTCACGAGCTGGACCACCGCTCGCGCACTCCTCGCCGACCCCGACTTCAGCAGGGACCCGGCGCACTGGAGCGCGGTCGCGGACAACCGCATCCCCGCCGAACTCGCGTACATGGTCATTCCCGGCGTCCAGCGTGCCGAGGGCCGTGCCCACGAGCGCTTGCGGCGGGCGCTGGAGGAGTGCCTCGCCGGCATCGACGCGCACGAGACACGGGCCCGCGTACAAAGGGACTCCCGCATGCTCATCCAGCGCTTCGCCGCCCGCGGCCACGCGGATCTGATGCGGGAGTACGCGGAGCCGGTCGTCGCCCTCGCCTTCACCGAACTGCTGGGCTGCCCACCCGAGACGGCCGACCCCCTGCGCGACGCGGTGCACGCCCTCACCGCCGCGGAACCCGACGCCACGCTGGGCTGGACCGACCTCGCCGGCATCCTCCGGGACACGATCCGGACGAAGAAGAAGACCCCCGGTACGGATCTGACGTCGTTCCTGCTGGCCCACCCCGCCGCCCTCAGCGACGAGGAGACCGTCGGCCAGCTCGCGTCGCTGATCGTCCTGGGCGCCGCGCCCACCGCCGCCTGGATCGGATCCACCCTGCACGCCCTGCTGACCGAGCCCGCCTACGCGAGCCAGTTGGTCGGCGGCGCGGTGACCCTGCGCACCGCCCTGAACGAGACCCTGTCCGTGCGCTGCCCGGTGGCGAACTCCTCGGTGCACTACGCACGCCGGCCCAAGACCGTGCACGGTGTGCGGGTCCCCCAGGGGGTGCCGGTCCTGATCAGTCACGCGGCCACCGGGATGGACCCCGGCCGCCCGGGACGGGGTGACGCGCTGGATCGCAGCCATCTCGCGTGGTCGGCCGGAATGCACCGCTGCCCGGCTCCGGGTCTGGCCACCTCGATCGCGGAGGCCGCGATCGAGAATGCTGTCGACGCGCTGTGGGACCTCAGCGCCCCGATTTCCACCGTCGCCGGCAAACACGGCCCATTCATGCATTGCCCCGCCCATGTCGGCGTTTTCTTCTCTCCTCCGCAGGAGCGTGGGCTCGAAGACGAACAAGAAGACGAACAAGGTGTGCGGACTCGTCGTAGCGGGATGAATACGCCCGGTAGGGTGTTATAGGGAAAGGGTGGTGTTTACCTCGATGATCGGCCTTCGGGAGCTTGTGAACATACCGGAGCTCGGGCTTGGCGCATGCTCCGGCGGTATCGCCGACCGAGAGGTCCAGTCCGTACGCCTTCTGTCCGATACCGACTGGATAGGGGAGAATATCCAGAGGGTGTTAATAGTCTCCGATATCGGTTTTCTGCGGGACAGCGACCGCCTGTTCTCCACCCTCGCCGCCCGTCACGCGGCCGGTCTGGTCGTCACCGGCGCACTCCCCGACGACGACTCCCTGAACGCGGTCCGAGCCGGCGCCGCTCACTACAAGGTGCCGCTGCTGGCCTCCAACCGGACGCTGCACCAGTGGAAGACCACCCTGGCCGGCCTGGTCACCGAGATGAGCGCCGCCGCCGTCCATCAGCACGTCGCCCGGCTCAGCTCCCTGTTCGACCAACTCCGCGCACCCGCCGCCGACATGGTCCAGAGCATCGCCGACCTGCTCTCGCGGGAACTCGAGGCGGAGGTCGTCGTCGGTTCACGCGGGGAGATCCTCGCGGCGGCTCCGGCGACGGCACCGATCGCCCTGGCCTCCGTACTGACGAACCCGGACCGCCGACAACTCACCACCCCCGCCGGCCTGTTCGCCCGCGTCGAATCCATCGGAGACGGCGAGCAGTTCCTCGCGGTCGCGCTCAAGGACCCCTTCGGGCACAGTGAACGAGCACTCGTCGTCCATGCGGCGAACGCACTCGCCCTGGCGCTGGCACCGTCGGGACGGATCGGCGAGCCGGACTTCCGACAGGCCCTCACCGAGATCCGCCTGTCGGTGTTCCAGCTCCTGATGACCGGTCATGTCACCGACGCCCAGCGCGTCATGGCTGGAGTGTCGCCGGGCCTGCTGGACAGCGAAGAGGCACGGGTCTTCATCATCAACTGCGGCTCCGCACACCGCGACCGGGTCCTCGCGGAAGTGGAGAAGGACCTCGGCGACACCGCGCTCCCGGTCCGCTGTCCCGCCTACCCCGAGCACATCATCAGCATCGTTCCCGTACACACCGAGCACGATCCCGAGCAGGACATCGGCCGGCTCCTCACCACCTTCGACGGAGCCCGGGTCAGCGTCGGCGGCAGCAGCCGTTACCCGATGGCGAACGTGGGAGCCGCCTACTCGGAGGCGCTCGAAGCGCTCGGCCGCACCGAGTACCGGGCCGAGAAGATGATCGTGAACAGAACGAAGGTGCTCGGTCTCGCCGACATCCTCCCGGCCGATCTCGCACGGGCCTGGGCGAGCAGGGTGCTGGACCCCGTCCTGACCGCGACCGGCGGTATGCAGATCCTCAGCTCCGTGGCCATGGCCCTGGAGTTCAAGACCACCAAGGCGTCCCGCATCATCCGGATCCACCGCAACACGCTCCAGCGCCGCGTCGCGAAGGTCTTCGCCGATCTCGGCTTCGTCCCCGAACGCACCCTCGACCGCATCGTCGTCTCCCTGGCGATCCAGATCGTCGCCACCCACGGCGCCGACCCGTCGCCGTACCGCCAGGTCTCGCTCGACGAGGTCCTCGGCGTGGCCCCCGTCCGGGCCTGGGCCGAGAAGTTCCTGCGCCCCCTGGCGACGGACAGCCGCGACCTCCTGCAGACCGTACGTGCCTGGGTGCTCGCCGAATTCGACTCCGACGCGGCCGGGAGCCGGCTCCACGTCAGCGACCGCACCGTCCGCTGGCGCGTCCAGGCGGCGGAGATGCTCATGGAGCGGGACCTGATCACGATCTGGCCCCCGATCGACGAAGACCCGGGAGAGCAACGCCTCAGCGGAATCCGCCCGTTGACCGTGGCCCTCTACGTGGCCACCCCGCTCGGCGGAGCCCGTCCGCCGCTGACGGATCCGGCGGCGGTGCCTGCGCGGCAGCGTTGAGGGGTGAGACGGGGGCAGGCCGCGGCGGATGCCTTTCGCGAAGTTGCGGGCGGCCTCGGCGGGATTCGGCCCGCTGACTGTGGCGCTCCACGTGGCCACCCCGCTCGGCGGAGCCCGTCCGCCGCTGACGGATTCGGCGGCGGTGCCTGCGCGGCAGCGTTGAGGGGTGAGACGGGGGCAGGCCGCGGCGGATGCCTTTCGCGAAGTTGCGGGCGGCCTCGGCGGGATTCGGCCCGTTGACCGTGGCCCTCTACGTGGCCACCCCGCTCGGCGGAGCCCGTCCGCCGCTGACGGATCCGGCGGCACTGAGAGGTGGGGTCAGGCCGTGGGCGGCCGGGCGCGGCGGATGCCCTCCGCGAAGTCGCGGGCGGCTTCGGCGGCGGTGACGGCCGCCGCTCCGGGTTGGGTGTGCATCCGGCGGATCACGGCGGATCCGACGATCACGGAGTCGGCGTAGGCGGAGGCCTGCGCGGCCTGGTCGGGGGTGCCGATGCCGATGCCGACCGCCACGGGCAGGCCGGTGAGGGTGCGCACCCGCCGTACCAGATGCGGCAGGTAGGGACTGAGCGGGCGCCGGGCGCCGGTCAACCCGGGTGTGGCGGGGACGTGGATCAGACCGCTGGTGACGGAGCCGAGCGCGGCCAGGTGCGCGTCGGAGGCGCGCGGTGGGATCAGGGTGCTGGTGTGCAGGCCCGCCGCGCGGGCGGCCCGCTGCCAGGTCGCGGCTGCGGTCTCGGTGTCGGTCTCGGTCTCGGTCTCGGGGAGATCGGGGACGAGCACGCCTGCTACACCGGCGGCCGCCAGTTCCTCCGCGAAGGCCCGCGGTCCGTAGACCTCGATCGGTTTCCAGTACGACATGGCCAGCACCGCGGTGGTGCCGGCGGCGGTCAGCTCGGTCGCGGCGTCGAACAGGTCGCGCATACGGAAGCCCGCGTCGAGGGCCTGCGCGGCGGCCCGCCGGATCACCGGGCCGTCGAGCACCGGGTCGGTGTGCGGAACGCCCAGCTGCAGTACGTCGGCGTGCTTGGCCATCAGGTGCAGGGCGTCAAGACCGGCCGCGCGGGTGGGGTAGCCGACGGGCAAGTAGAGCCCGAGCGCGGCCCGTTGCTCGGCGCGGCTCCTGGCGAGGGCGTGGTCGAGGCCGGCGGCGGACCAGGACGGCGGTGTGGACGTGGTCATGGGTGCCTCTCCGACGACGGGACGGGGGACGGGGGGAGGGAGGAGGGAGGAGGGAGGAGGGAGGACAAGGGAAGGGGGTTGCCGGGCGGGTCACGGTCGGTCCGCCGGGAAGAGGCCCTCGCGTTCCAGGGCACGGAGCACGCGGTAGTCCGCCTCGACGGCCCGGGGTTCGGCGCCGCTGAGCACCACCTCGGCGCCGACCGGGGTGTCGGTGGCCGAAGCCCCGGCCCGCAGGCCGGGGCTCACCGCGACGACGGTGGGCAGCCCGCGCAGAACGCGGCCCAGCGACGGATCGACCGCGTCGGCGCGGGGGCGGAAGTGGACCCGTACGACGTGCCGGCCGGTCGGTGCGGGGACGGGGCGGCCCGGAGCGGGGGCGAGCACCGCGTCCAGGGCGTCGGCGAAACGGTCGCGTCCGGTGGCCGCCCGCAGCGCGTCGTCGGCCAGCGACGCTCCGGGCACGGCCAGCGCGCCCACCAGGACGGGCGTCCGGCCCGCGCCGAAGGCGACGCGACTGGAGACCGGGCCGCACACCACCCCGAGCGTGTCGAGCACGCGCAGCGTGTACCGCGTCAGGGCCCGGGTGAGCGGTGCGTGCCGGTCGAGGAGGTCGGTGCGGGCCGGGAGTCCGTCGGGCGTGTGGGTCCGCGCCCACAGGTCGGTGACGGTGTGCTCCGGCAGTCCGTCCAGGCCGATCCGGGTGACGGTGTTGACGACGAACTCGCGGCCGGGCGGACGCTCGGACAGCACCAGGTGGAGGTCGTCGGAGTGGCGGGCGACCGCCCGGCGCATCGCCGGCCAGGCGGAGCCGATCCCGGACGCGTGCGAGCACACCACCGCCTCGACAGGCACTCCGGCCGCGGCCGGAGCCAGGAGGTAGTCGCCCAGCGGGTGTTCCGCCGCCCAGCGCAGGGCCTCGGCCAGGCTCGTGGTGCGCACACCGCGCAGGGCCGGGACACCTGCCCGGGCCAGCGCGGCGGCCTGCACACCGTGGTCCCGGCGCAGCGGCGCGGCGCCGGGATCGCTGCCCGGCACGCCCAGGTGCCAGGCGATCCGCTCGGCCAGCTCGATGCCCGCCGCGCTTCCGGCGACGACGGCGGACACGTCCAGGGCGCGCAGCGCCTTGACCGTCTGCCGCAGCGAGCCGCAGTGCTCGACCGTACGCACGTAGGGTCCGTCCGCCCGTACGGCGTGGACGGACGGGCGCGGGCGGGGCGCGGGGTGGACGGCCACGGGCTGCCGGCCCTGGCGGAGCAGGGCCGTCGCGTAGCCGCAGTCGTCGTCCGGGGCCACGACCGCCGCGGTGCCGGGCCCGGTCGGGACGCGGGGGCCGGCCGTGGTGCGGGTGGACACCTCGAACGCGGCGCAGAACAAGGCCATCAGGGCTCCCGAGCAGAGGAAACGAAGTGACCGGAGCGGGGCGCGGTGCCGCGTCCGCTCCGGGCGGGAGATCACCACGGCCCGGACGCGGTGCGTTGCGTCCGGGCCGTGGGAGTTGCGGGGAGCCGTAAGGGAGGTACGACTCCCCGCCCGACCGAGGTCCGCGCGGATGGGATGCGCGCGGTCGAGCCGCTGACACGGCTCGCCTCGGTCCCCGGCCGACCCCCGTATGGTCGCCCCCGGCCGGGAGTCAGGAGTAAGAGATCAACGCTTCAGACGACCGGCGAGGCGCTGAACGGGGTCGTCCGGTAGCCCTTGCCGGCGGTGTTGCCGTGCTCCGACCTGCATGTGGTGCCGTACGAGTTCGCGGACTTCACGACGGGGTCCGTGCCGCTCACCGACTTCTTGATCTCCAGGCGGAAGCGGGCGGCGTCCAGAAGTCCGGTCCGGTCGACGAACCAGACAGCGCCGTCCCAACTCGCCTTCGTCCAGGCGTGGATGACGCCGTTGACGCGCTTGGCGCACAGCGTCGCCTTGAAGTCGTGGTTGTCGGTGGGGCATCGGGACACGGCAGCCTCCGGAGAGAGGTGGGTGGTCGACGAGAGGCGTTCGGGACGCGTTGTGTCGGGCGGGCGGTTGACGACCACCATGGAGCACGGGTGGCCCGACCGCCTATCTCTGAGGTGATATCAGCGCCGCGGTGTCATCGGCCCGGGGATGATCTCGTGAGGTGTCCGACCGCGTTGGTCACGCCGTTCGTCACGCCGCTGGTCCCGCCGTTGGTCACGGAGGCCCAGGGGGCCCGCATCGTGCCAAGTCGGAGGTGCGGATCTCGCGGAGACGGCCAGGGTTGCCACTCCTGGCCCGAGCGAGCGGAACCTGGTCCCTGCGGGATCGCGTGGCGTGAGTTGCTCTGACCGGGGGCGGAGGCGCGCTTCCATGCGGGCACGGCGCTCCTGAGCGAGGGTGCGCGGGACCAGCACCTCCTGCTGCCCCCGCCTGGTTAACGGGCCGCAGGCGGGGGCACAAGACCCGGCAGGCAGAACCGGACAACGATCCAGAGACCGGGGAGACCTGATGAACACCATGAGCGTCGACGTCGCGACCGTCCGCTCCGTGACCTCCGTCGCCGGAGCACGCGAGAGAGCCCGGGCCTTCCTCGGAGGTCTCGACCATCCGATCGCTGCTGAGGCCGCCGACACCGTGGTCCTGGTCGTCTCGGAACTCGTCACCAACGCCCTGCGTCACGGCGGCGGTACCTGCACCCTGAACCTGACCGCACACCCGGACGGCGTCGAGGTGGCCGTGCACGACCGCAGCCCCCGGACGCCACGCATGGGTACCCCCGATCTGAACGGCGGCACGGGAGGCTTCGGCTGGCCCATGGTCAACCGCCTCGCCCAGGCCACCGCCGTGACCCTTCAGGCGGCCGGCGGCAAGACCGTGAGCGCCCTCCTCGCCCGGTGACGCAGGGACCCGTACCGGCACAGGGCGCCGACCACCCGTAGCCGAGTTCGTCACGCTGCCGGGACCGGGATCAGGAGTGCTGCCCTACTTGGGCTTGATGGCGTCCTTGGCATTCGCCTTCTCCTCCGCAGCCATGACCACTCACCCCTGCCTGTCTGGAAATAGGTGAATCCGAAGCTCCGGGCCGCCGGAGAAACGCATGAAATCCGCAGGAGTGAAGATCGCTCCACAGGGCACGTGGAGGGTCGGCGGCACTCTCATTTCTGAAGATTTGAAGAGACGTCACTGAATTCGACAACGCCGGTACGACTCCGCGGTTCAACTGGCGGTTCAACTGCGGGAGCAACAAAGAATCTCGATGAGGGAGCTGTTCTCATGAGCGACAACATCTGGGGCTACCAGCCGACCACCGGCCACACCATGGGCACCGACCTGATCGGATACAAGGTCGAGGCCACCGACGGCAGCATCGGCAAGGTCGACAAGCACTCGGACGACGTCAGCTCCTCCTACCTCGTCGTCGACACCGGCGTGTGGATCTTCGGCATGCACGTCCTGCTGCCCGCCGGAACCGTGAAGACGGTCGACCAGGCCGAGGGCAAGATCTACGTCGGCCTCACGAGGGACCAGATCAGGGAGTCCCCCGAGTTCGACAAGGACAAGCACGTCGGCGACGCCGAGTACCACGAGCAGGTCGCCGGCTACTACCAGACCCAGCGCTGCGTCTGACGTCGGCAGCAGCCCGGATGCGGGGCCGGCCGGAGATACTCCGGCCGGCCCCGCATCGGTCGTCCGGTCGATCTCCCGGTCGGTCGTCCGGGCGTCCGGGCCGTCCCGCACTTGACGCGACACGGTCGGGCCGGGGGACCCGGTCCGACAGCAGTCGGCGGACCCGTTCTGAAATCACCTGGTGTGCATTCCGCGAACCCGGGTAGGCCGATCATTGTCGGCGGACAAGGATCCGGCGGCACGGAGTCCGGACAACGCGGGAGGGGCCTGACATGACGGTGACGAAGACGGCGGACGCACAGACCCGGGTGCTGCCGGAGATCGCGGACCCCTCACAGGTCGCACCCAAGGACGCGCGTCAGCTGACCAGGCTGTTCCTCGACCAGCTCGCCGTCCTCGAAGAGGGCACGCACGAGTACCAGTACGCGCGCAACACCCTCATCGAAATGAACATCACGCTCGTCCGGTACGCCGCTTCGCGGTTCCGCAGCCGTGGCCAGGACGAGATGGAGGACATCGTCCAGGTCGGCACGATCGGGCTGATCAAGGCCATCGACCGGTTCGAGCTCTCCCGCGAGGTCGAGTTCACCTCCTTCGCCGTCCCCTACATCACCGGCGAGATCAAGCGCTTCTTCCGCGACACATCCTGGGCCGTCCACGTCCCCCGCCGCCTTCAGGAAGCCCGCGTCCAGCTCGCCAAAGCCACCGAAGAGCTCCGCAGCCGGCTCGGCCGCACGCCCACCACCAAGGAACTCTCCCAGCTGATGTGCCTCAGCGAGGACGAGGTCGTCGAAGCACGGCTCGCCTCCAACGGCTACAACTCCGCCTCTCTCGACGCCGCCATCGGCTCCGGCGACGACGGCGAAGCCGCGCTGGCCGACTTCATCGGCCTCGACGACAACGCCCTCGAACTCGTCGAGGACTTCAACGCGCTGGCCCCCCTGATCGCCGAACTCGGCGACCGCGAACGGCGCATCATCCACATGCGGTTCGTCGACGAACTCACCCAGGCCCAGATCGGCGAACACCTCGGCGTCTCCCAGATGCACGTCTCCCGCCTGCTCAACCGCACCCTCGCCAAGCTCCGCGCGGGCATGCTCACCACCGACTAGCCCGCACCGATCCGCAACACACCGGCTGCTCCTCGTCGCCCCTGTGAGGTATCGCCCCGGTGAGGTGGGGAGCAGCCCCCGATCATCCTCCGGCTCCGCTTGACTCCGACGGCTTGACGCTGACGCGTAGCGAACGCGGGCCATGGCACCGTTGACGTGTGATGGGGTGCCACAACCGCGCCCCGCGCCCGTCGGGTCAGACCTCGCGCCAGCGTGCGTTGGCCCAGGAGAAGACCCCGAAGGCCATGAGGCCGACCGCTATCAGAGCCAGCAGCCAGGGTCCCGCAGGGGTGCCGGCGAAGGTACGCAGGGTGTCGTCCATGCCCTTGGCCTCGCCGGGCTTGTGCCGGACCGCCGCGGCGATGGCGAAGCCGCCCGCCGTGGCGAAGACGATGCCGCGGGCCGTGCCGCCGAACACACCGAAGGAGACGACGACTTGACGAGTCGTCCGGGACATCTCCGCCATCTTCAGATGCTTCTCGAACTTGCGCAGGAGCGCCCGGACGGCGATCCATACGCCGGCACCGGTCACCGCGGCACCGGCGATGCCGACGATCCACTGCCCGCCGGGCCAGTCCAGCGCCTTCGCCATGACGTCCTGGGAGTCCTGGTCGGAACTGCCGCTGCCGCTGCCCTTGTCACCGGCCGCGTAGGCGAGCACGGAGTACGCGACGAAGCCGTAGAAGACGGAACGGCCCGCCGACAGCGCTCCCTTGCCCGGCTTGCCGCCGTCGGGGCCCGCCTGCCCGAAGGCGGCCTCGGACAGCCGCCACAGGGACATCCCGGCCAGGGCGATTCCCAGCAGCCACAGCAGCACTGTGCCGAAGGGCTTCTGGGCGATCTCCGCGATCGCGCCACCTCGGTCGGCCTGCTTGCCCCCGCCGAGGAAGGCGATCCGCAGGGAGAGGACACCGATCAGTACGCAGATGACCCCGCGGGCGACGAAGCCCGCACAGGCCGCCGCCGCGACCGCCTTGCTGTTCGCCGCACGGTGGGCCTGTCCGGGTCCGTGTCCCTGTCCGTTTCCTTGTCCGTGTGCCGTTGTCGATCCAGTAGCCATGCCGTTCCGGATGCCCTCGAAGGACAAGGCCTCCCGGTTCTGTCTTCCGGCTCGATGTCCAGGAAGGTGCAGCAATGCCAAACACGCAGAACGCAGCCGACGCGTCCGCCGAGACGACGGGAACCGTCGAGACGACGGGAACCGTCAGGTCCGAGGTGTCTGGCGGTGCGGAGGACGTCGGTGGCGTCCTCGACGATCGGGCTCGGCGCACCAGACGCCGGCTGGAACGGCTCATAGGGATCGCGGCCACGGAAGGCAACGCGCTGCTCCCGTTGCGCAACGGCGACGAGATCTTCGGCGCCATGCTGGGCCGGATCCGTTCCGCCCGCCACACCGTGGACATGATGACGTTCGTGTACTGGAAGGGGGAGATCGCCCGGCGGTTCGCCGACACGCTCGCGGAGCGGGCGCGCGAAGGCGTGCGCGTACGGCTGCTGTTGGACGGCTTCGGGAGCCGGCTCATCGAGAAGGAGCAGTTGGAAGCGATGGAGCGGGCCGGCGTGCAGGTGGCCTGGTTCCGCAAGCCGTTGTATCTGTCTCCGCTGAAGCAGAACCACCGCTGTCACCGCAAGGTCCTCGTCGTCGACGAGGAGACGGCCTTCACCGGCGGCGTCGGCATCGCCGAGGAATGGTGCGGCGATGCCCGCAACCCGGACGAATGGCGCGACACCCACGTACAGGTGACCGGACCCGCGGTGGACGGACTGGCCGCCGCCTTCGCCCAGAACTGGGCCGAGTGCCACGACGAACTCTTCGACGACCGCGACCGGTTCACCGACCACACCCCGCAGGGCGATGCGGTGGTGCAGGTCGTCCGGGGCTCGGCCAGCTTCGGCTGGCAGGACATGCAGACCCTGCTCCGCGTGGTGATCGAGACGGCGGAGGAAAGGATCCGGCTGGCTACCGCCTACTTCGCACCCGACGCGTACTTCATCGAGTTGCTGTGCGCCGCGGCCCGCCGAGGGGTCGAGGTGGAGATCCTGCTGCCGGGCCCGTACACCGACAAGAGGGTCTGCCAACTCGCGGGCCAGCGCTCCTACGAGGAGCTCACCGCATGCGGGGTGAGGATCCATCACTACCAGCCGACCATGCTCCACACCAAGGTCGTCACCGTCGACAGGGCCACGGCGCTCATCGGCTCGACGAACTTCAACCGCCGCTCCCTGGACCACGACGAGGAGGTCATGCTCGCCGTACTGGACCCCACGTTCACGGCGACGCTGGACCGCCACTTCACGGAGGACCTGGAGCACAGCGAACTCATCCGTGCCGGACGGTGGAAACGGCGCGCGCTGCTCCAGCGCGTCAGGGAAGCGGCTGTCCTGCCGGTACGACGCTTCCTCTGACCTGTCCATTGACCTGTCCATCGGCCTCGACGCGCACGCCGACGTACCGTGGAAATGAGGCCGAAAAACACCCGCATGCCATACGGAAAAGAGGGCACCGCGGCCTTTCGGGAAGCGGAGTCGGCATGGCTGTGTTGATTCTTTTCTTCTCCTCGCGATGATTTTGAGTGGCGCCGGATTCGCGATCCATTGACGCGTAGTCGACATTTCAAATTGTGTGGGACGGAAAACGGTGGGCACTCGACCTGCCGAGGGGCGCCCACCGAAATACCGGACGGGCTTCCTCGGTATTCACGCCCTACAAGGGGAGGTTTTGTATGACGGACAACATGTGGGGTTACCCGGCGGAGTCGGGCCACCAGACGGGTACGGACCTGACCGGGTTCAAGGTCGAGGCGAGCGACGGCTCGATCGGCAAGGTCGACAAGCACTCCGAGGACGTCGGAGCCGCGTACATCGTCGTCGACACCGGAGTGTGGATCTTCGGCAAGCAGGTTCTGCTCCCTGCCGGTGTCATCTCCTCCATCGACATCGCGGACCGGACGGTCCACGTCGGCCGCACGAAGGAAGAGATCAAGAACTCCCCCGAGTTCGACAAGGACAAGCACATCGGTGACGCCGGCTACCACGAGCAGGTCGGCGGCTACTACGGAGACCACCGAGCCTGACGGTCACCACAGCGCACAGGGGCGGGTGCCGGCGTTCTGCCGGCGCCCGTCCTTCCGCCGTGCCGGGTCAGTCCCGCCGATGCCCTGGACGTCCGCACGGCACGAACCCCAGGTCAGAGGCGTCGAGGTCAGAGGCGTCGAGGTCGGATTTGTCGTCGGCCGTCGGGGTACCCGGCTCTGACACCCACCCTGTGCGAGGAAGCGAGGAAGCGAGGAAGCGAGGAAGCGAGGAAGCGAGGAAGCGAGGAAGCGAGGAAGCGAGAACGCCGTGAGCGAGCGCAGCGCGAGCCGGACGGGCGTGATGCGGAGACCGCCGACCCGGAGATCCCCGACCCGGAGATCCCCGATCCGGAGATCCCCGACACGGACGAGGCCGGCACCGGGCGGAAGGCGCCGCGCATTCCCGCAGCGCACGTCCAGGGCACCCCGTCCCCGACGAACCACCCGACTGATGCCTCGCGCGCTGTGGGGCCGAGGCGTGCGTCGCTGGAACGGACACCCCGTGACCGTCACCCCGTGACCCGCCCGCCGACACCGTGAACGCGTGCGTCTGATCGTCCACGCCCCGCCCGACCCAAGGAGAGTGAGCCTGATGGCCACCGTGAATCTCACCGGAGCGTCCAAGGAGGACGCCGCCACCGTCTTCGGCGTCCTGCGGGCCGCCTTCCCCACCGACCGCCCCTCGGACGACGTGCCCCAGGAACAGGCGGGCGACCACTCCGCCGTGTGGAGCGCGGAGTTCGAGCCGGCGCGGGAGCGGATCCTGACCGATCCGATCCCCCTGGAGGGCTCGGTCTCCGCCACGCTGCAGGGCGGCTACGTCGCCGTGGACCAGCTGTTCGAAGCCCTGAGCACCGCGTTCGCCGTGGACCACTGGGGCGCGGCGTCCGGTGACCAGGAGAAGGAGGTCGATCTGCGGCTCAGCAGCAAGCGGTGACGAGGCGGGAAGCCGTCCCGGCATTCCCCACCCACGAGGGAGAACCTGCAACGACTGCGTGAGGTCTGGAGCCGCCCCCTTGCGGAGGCCGTGACCGATTCCGACGACACCGACGTCGTGATCTCCACCCTGCGCACCATCGAGACCCGGCTGGTCGCCCGAACCCGCCCCGGGGCCCGACAGAACCGGCGATGCATTCCGACTCGCACCCCACGTTCGGCTACGACGCCCGCGACTGACGGGCCGAGCGCATCCACGCCCGGCTCACGGCGTCTCGCCCAGGGACTGACCGCGACGGGTCGGCGCGGGCCCGGCCGCCGTCCACTTCCATGCCGTCCACTTCCATGCCGAGTACGTCGAGGCCGACGCCGTCCACGAACAGATCGTCCGCCGGGACGTCGCCCTCGGCGTCTGACGCCACACACCGTTGTGACCTGGTCGCGACGCGTCGGCCGGACAGGCGGATGGCGCGACGCGGTACGAGCGGAGTGCCTGGGTACCCGGGACGGGTGCCGACCACCCGGGTGAGGCAGCCGAGAGAGGCGTCGCGATGTCTGCGCAGTCCGAGTCCGAGTCCGCCCGGGACGAGCACGGCGGGCCGGAAGGGCCGGAAGGGCCGGACGTGAACGGCTCCGATGCCGGGTCGGCGGACGCCGTACAGGAGTTTCGGAAGGCGCCGCGGCAGCCCCCGCAGCGAGACGCACGCGGTGGGCGCAAGCGGTCCTGGGTGACGGTCGGCTTCGCTCTGGGGCTGGGGGCGAGCCTGGCGTGGCTCGCCGTCCAGACCGTTCTGCGGGTCAGTTCGATGCTGACCCTGATCCTGCTGGCCGTGTTCATCGCGATCAGCCTGGAACCACTCGTCGTCTGGTTCACGCGCCGGGGTCTGCGGCGCGGCTGGGCCGTCGCGATCGTACTGACGGGGTTCGTCGTCGTGCTCGCCGGATTCCTGGCGCTGGTCATTCCGCCGGTCGCCAAGGAGATCGGCGCGCTGGTCGACGCGGTGCCCGGCTGGCTGGAGCAGGTCCACAACCACCAGTCCACGATCGGCCGCCTGGAGGACCGCTACCACGTGGTCGAGAAGGCCAAGGAGCAGATCGGCTCGGGAGGCGGAGCGTCCGGTCTGGCGGGAGGCGTGGTGGGCGCCGGCCAGCTGGTCCTGAGCACGGTCACGTCCACGGCGATCGTGATCACGGTGACCCTGTACTGCATGGCGGCCCTGCCGACGATCAAACAGTTCGGCTACCGGTTCGTAGCGGCCAGTCGCCGTGAGCGGGTCGAGGGCATGGCCGAGGAAATCATGAACCGGATCGGCAAGTTCATGCTCGGCAACCTCGTCACCTCGGGGATCGCCGGAGTGGCGACCTTCGGCTGGTGCGCGGCCACCGGTGTCCCGTACGCCGCCGCGCTGGGCATCTTCACCGCCCTGATGGACCTGATCCCGATCGTCGGCTCCACCCTCGCCGGAATCGTCGTCAGCCTCGTCGCGCTCTCCGTGTCCCTGCCCGTCGCGATCGCGACCGCGGTCTTCTACGTCGTCTTCCGGATCGCCGAGGACTACCTCATCGTGCCCAGGGCCATGAAGTTCGCCGTCGACGTCCATCCGCTGGTCACGGTCCTCGCGGTGCTGGTCGGCGGGGCGCTCCTGGGCATCATCGGCGCCCTCGTCGCCATCCCGGCGGCCGTCGCCGCCGGCCTGATCCTCGACGAGTACGTCTTCCCCGAGAAGGAACGGAAATGACGCAGGCGTCACGTCGGGACGGAGCCCTGACGCAGATCGGAGCCGTGCACCGCGGAGACGGCCGGGGCCGCCACCCCCCACAGGAGAGGCCCCGGCCGTCGCGCTGTACGGGCCGCGCGGCGGCCCGTACTTTTTACAGCGCCGTGGGTGCGTTTTCTGTCACACCGCAGGGCCGAACCACGTAGTTGAGGCTTGTACGGACATGGACGAGGAACAGTTTCAGGTCGTAACGTGCCTTTCGCGCCGGAGTGCGGACGCGACCAACACCATTCGAGGGACCACGTGCTGGGGGACGACGCGGAGCTGACCGCCGCGGTGCTTGCGGCACAGGACGGGGACGAGACCGCGTTCCGGACTGTGTACCGCACGGTGCACCCACGGTTGCTCGGATACGTACGGACGCTGGTCGGCGATCCGGACGCCGAGGACGTCGCGTCCGAGGCCTGGCTGCAGATCGCCCGGGACCTGGACCGGTTCAGCGGGGACGCGGACCGGTTCCGGGGATGGGCGGCCCGGATCGCCCGCAACCGTGCCCTGGACCACATACGGATGCGCGGCCGGCGCCCCGCGACAGTCGGCGACGAGACCGAACTCACCGGCCGCGCCGCCGACTCCGACACCGCCGGCGAGGCCATCGAGGCCCTGGCCACCGACCGCACCCTCTCCCTCATCGCCCAGCTGCCGCAGGACCAGGCCGAGGCCGTCGTCCTGCGCGTGGTGATGGGCCTCGACGCCAAGACCGCCGCGGAGACCCTCGGCAAGCGGCCCGGCGCCGTCCGCACGGCCGCGCACCGCGGGCTGAAACGGCTCGCGGAACTGCTCGGCGGCGACCCGGAATCCGCCGCGGCCCTCGACGCCCTGCCGCCCCAGCGAGACCCGCGCGACCGCGCGGTGACGTCCGCCACTGTGACGCATACGCGCGCGCGGACGCAGAAGGACATGTGATGGCCGACGAGCGCTCTGCTTTTCCGGGGGACACCCCTCGGACCCCCGGCCGATGGCTGGACCGTGAGACCGCCGAACTGCTGCTGCGCGGCGAGTCCCTGGAAGCCGTCGACCCGGCCGCCCGCGCCCAGGCCGACCGGCTCGCCAGAACCCTCGGCGCGCTGTCCGTGGAACCCTCGCCGGCCAAGGTCGAACTCCCGGGCGAGGAAGCCGCGTTGACCGCCTTCAGAGCGGCGCGCACCGGCAACGATGTCGAGCGGGCCGCCCTCGCCAGGCGCGGTCGCGGTCCGTCCTCCGACGCCGGTCTCGTCCGGCTCGGGCGGCCCGCCGCGATCCTCCCGGGGCCACGCTGGGGAAGACCCGTACGGGTCGGCCTGACCGCCGCGCTCGCCGTCGGCATGCTCGGCGGAGTCGCGGCCGCCGTCGGCACGGGCGCCCTCCCGACACCGTTCTACGACGACCCGACGCCCGCCTCCTCCATCTCCGCCGCCGTCACCCCGCCCGACCGCACCCTCGTCTCGCCCGCGCCGAGCGGCACCGGCGGCTCGGGCACGCCCAAGGCGGGCGGCGGTTCCGGCGACTCCTCGGGCGAGGCCGCCGGCAAGGGCGCGAACCCCACGCCGAGCACCGGTTCCGGCGACGACTCCGTCGGCTCCGGCAAGTGGTGGCGCGGGGTCACCTCGTCCTGCCGTGCCGTGCGCGACGGCAAGCCCCTGGCCCCCGGCCGCAAGCGCACCCTGGAGGGCGCGGCGGGCGGTACGTCCCACGTGTGGACGTACTGCAACGGCCTGCTCAAGAACACCGGCACCGACACGGACGACAAGAGCACCGGCGGCACCGGCGACAGCAAGGGTGACGGCAAGAGCGGCGGCGGTCAGGGCGACGGTTCGAGCGGTCCCGGCGACCAGACCGGCGGCCAGAGCGGTGACACCAACGGGCAGGGGCACATATCCCCGCTCGCACCGGGCGGCGGCAGCAGCAACGGCGGTAGCGGCAACGGCGGCAGTGGTAGCGGCAGTGGTGGCAGTGGCAGCGGTTACAACAACCAAGGCGCCGCCACCCCGGGCCCCTCGATCCTCGCCCCGCTCCTCCTGCGCCAGGCGCCGTCCACCACCCCGGCCCCGACGCACACCACCAGCACCGAGACCCGGCAGACCCCGTCGCCGAGCCCGACGTACAGCGTGCTCTGAACTCGGCGCACGCCGCTGACCTGCGGTTTCATGGCGAGTGGAAATTTCTTCGCGGCAGGTGTGACATTTCCGGCCGCCGCGGCGCAGTACTGAGTGAGCCGACTGGTCATCGGCCAACGCACAGAGCCGGGGTTCCCCCCGTACCTACGGCTCGTGCACACGGCGCGGGTGGGACACGTTCCCCCGGTCCCGCCCGCGCCTCATCCACCTATTGGTAGACGACGACCTTGTCGCCGGTCCGCACCTGGGCGAAGAGACTCGCGATCGCCGCCTCGTCCCGGACGTTGACGCAGCCGTGCGAGCCGCCCGCGTAACCCCGCATCGAGAAGTCGTACGAGTAGTGCACCGCCTGGCCGCCGCTGAAGAACATCGCGTACGGCATGGGGGAGTGGTAGAGCGTGGACACCCACGTCCGGGCCTTCCAGTAGACCTGGAACACACCGTCGCGGGTCGGGGTGTACTGCGCGCCGAACCGCACCGACATCGTCGACACCGTCCGCCCGTCGATCATCCAGCGCAGGGTGCGGCTCGTCTTGTCGATGCACAGCACCCGGCCGGTGAGACAGCGCGGGTCGGGCGCGCCGGCCGGCTGGCCGCCCATCAGATACAGGTCCCACTTGCCCGGCGCGTGCGTCATCTTCAGCAGCCGCTGCCAGGTGACGGTGTCGGTCTCGCCCGTCTTCGGCAGCCCGCGCTTGCTCTGGAAACCCGCGACGGCCTGCTCGGTGAGATCGTCGTAGGACCCGGTCGGCCCGTCGAAGAGCCAGTCGACCTGCCGTAGCCGCGCCTGCAACTCGCGCACGTCCGTGCCGCTGTCGCCGCGCGCCCAGAGGACGTTCGCGGCGCGGGCGGTGCGCGGGGAGGCGGAAGCCTTGTCGTCGCCGGTACCGGTGCCACTGCCACTGCCGCTGTCCGGAAGCTGGATGCGTACGGGCAAGTGGTGCTTGCCGTCCGCGTCCGTGCCCTGCACCGTGCAGCCGCACAGGGCCACCAGTGCCGACAGGGCCGCCGCGGCGGCGAACCCTCTCGCCATGCCCGTTGTACGCCTCCCCATACCCGTAGTACGCATCGCGGACCCCCGTCGTCTCACCGGCCTCGTACCCCGGACACGTACCCCCGGATAACAGGCCGCGAACGGCGTCCTGCGCGTGCGACACTCGTTCTCATGCTCGGTGTCATAGACCTCCCCACCTACCTCGCCGGCCTGGTCCTGATCGTCCTGCTGCCCGGCCCCAACTCCCTGTACGTCCTCTCGGTCGCCGCCCGGCGCGGCACCCGGGCCGGGTACACGGCCGCCGCCGGTGTCTGGTGCGGGGACACCGTGCTGATGACGCTCTCCGCGGCCGGGGTCGCCTCGCTGTTGGAGGCCAACGCCGTGCTGTTCGGGATCGTGAAGTACGCGGGGGCCGGGTATCTGACCTGGCTGGCGTTCGGGATGCTGCGGGCCGCGTGGGCGATGTGGCGCAGCCGCAAGGAGCGGGCGGCGGCTATGGAGGCGGCGCCCGCCGAGGAGGCGGCCGAGGAGCGGCCCTACCGCCGTGCCTTCGTCGTGAGTCTCTTCAACCCGAAGGCGATCCTGTTTTTCGTGGCCTTCTTCGTGCAGTTCGTGTCGGAGTCCAACCCGGTCGTGGGCTTCCTGACCTTGGGCGTACTCGCCCAGTTGGCAAGCGTGTTGTACCTGTCCGCGCTCATCTTCGGCGGGTCTCGTCTGGCTGCCGCGTTCCGTCGCCGGAGGATGCTCAGCGCCGGGGCCACCTCGGCCGCCGGGGTGCTCTTCCTGGGGTTCGCCGTCAAGCTGTCTCTGGCAAGCGTGTAGGGGCTGACATGTCTCAACTTGACGATGCTGCGGTCCTGTTCGCCCGAATGAGCCTCCAAGAGCAGCATGAGGCACTGGGAGCCCTAGGCCTGCCCAAGAGGCTCCCCATGGAGTCCCAGGAGCCCCCCAAGGTCACCCCGTTCTCTGCGCTTGCCAGCACGCCCAGCAGGCGGAAACGACAGCCACTCACCGTCAAGGCCGTGAGTAGCCCTGAGACGTCCTGAGGTCCTCAGGGTTTTGCCAACCCTCTAGGCCCCGCCTTGGGCGTCCCGCTCCCCCGGCCGCAGGACGTACGTGCCCATGCCTTTCTCGGACAGCGTGAGCCCCTGCGCGTCCACCTGCCGGTACCCGACAACGCAAATATTGGCGATGCCGCATAGACGACCATGAGCGACCCCCGTACGGTCGTGTTCAAGGGCCCCAATTGGGGCCAGACACAAGGGGGTTTCGGCATGGCCCGCGAAGAACTGACCCGCCTTACCGGCAACGGCAACGGTGAGTGCAATCAGAACGACTGCCCCAACGTGTACCGAACCGCAAGCGGCTCCATCATCGTCCAGGGCGACCTGTCCGAGGCTTTCCAGCCTCCGCAGGGTGAGACCCTGGTGGAGATCCCGGAATCGGTACTCAGGGAGGCCGTTCGTGCCCTTGGATGGTGAAGCGTGGCAAGCCAAGTTCCGGGACTTTCAAAGCGAAGCATGGCGACTTGAGACCCTGCCCGAATACAGGGTCCCTCAAGAAGAGGAGGAGATCCGGGCCTTTCTGGCGGGTGATCGAATCGACCCCCACACGCACTCGAACTCCTACACCGAAGACCTCAAGAGGGTGCGTCGGGAAGGAAAGAGCAAGGGACGCGTACACATCGTGACTCGCCCCCTGTCGGAATACCTCAGGTACGAGTTCATGTATTACCGGCCGCACGTATGGGCCGGAGAAGACATCCGAATCATGGACGTGACCGATCGAGGAAATCCCCTCGCGGGCGTCCAAGACTTCTGGATGTTCGACAAAAAGGAAGTCGTCCTCATGAACTATGAGGACGACGGCACGCAGATCGGCCGGGAAGTGTACGAGGGCGACGTGGCGCTGTACCTCGAATATCAGCGCATCGCACTGACCGCGTCGGTACCTTTTGAGGAGTACGTGAAGGGTCTTGACGTTTGAGCCAGAGGAGATGGGGCAGTCCAAGGCGGACCTAGCCGACACTCTCAAGACGCTCCGAAAGCGAGCCGGGATCACACAGGCCCGGCTCGCTCTGCTGTCCAATATGAGTCAAACGAAGATCAGTAATATCGAAGGAGGGAAACTAACTCCCACTCTAGTTGATGTTGAGCTAATTCTAAGAGCCCTGGACGCACCTCCGGAACTCGTTTCACGAGTCGCGGCCCTGGCGCGCAATGCAAACAGCGAATGGCAAGACGTTTGGAACCAGCGCCGAACCGGTCTAGAGAAGAAGCAGAACGAGCTAGCCGGGTTCGAGCAGTCGTCCACAGAATTCCGGTATTTCCTGCTGTCGATGATTACCGGGCTGTTGGCAACGCCCGAGTATGTGAGAGCGAGTCTCGCCCACATCCCGGGAGATCACAGCAAGGCGATTGCCAAGAAGCTAGAGCGACAGGCAGTTCTATACGATACGTCGAAACGCTTCACGTTCATTCTTACTGAGCAGGCCGTTAGGTGGCCATTCCTGCCCTCGGCAGCCATGGCGATGCAGGTTGACCGACTGGCATCGATTTCCTTGCTGCCGAACGTTCACCTCGGGGTCATCCCGCTTGAAGGTCATATGTCGGTAGGGCCGTTGAATACCTTCACCGTATATGACACGCGGATCGTGACCGTCGAGACACAGACGGGCGCAATGGTATTCAGAGACCACCGGGATGTATCGGCATACCTAGATGAGTTTGCCGTATATGAAGGCTTGGCGTTGTTCGGGGATCAATGCAGGGGACGTCTGTTCGAGTGGGCCGAAAGGTTCCGCTCGTGATTCCTACCCGACAACACAAATAAAGCTCGTTCGACTGCACGCTTCGCGGCACCATTACGTGACAGACGTGGAGCCGAGGGGCGATCGATGCTTGAGGACAAGTCGGAGGCTGAATCCAGTTCCGGACCAGTAGCGAGGAACATCCCCGGACTTGAACCTGTCGGGGTCGAGGGGTGCATGACGTGCGCAGCCCTCGGGAATTCCCGAGAAGTGGCCCGCGAAGCGGGCGTGCTGGAAGCTGTGACGAGTGCTAATCAAGAGATCAGCAACCATCCGCATAGCGGCGTGGGTCAGGGGAGAAAGCTCCCCACCGCGACGGTTTGGGGGGTGGCTGTATGACCTATCCGGGCGAAGCCGTCGACCTGCCCCTAGATGATTGGCTGTACGAGGCCAAGCCTCGTGAAGGGTGCCACCAGTGCGCGCAAGCCCTTGCCGCATTGGAGACGGCCAAGAAGGCCGGTGACGCCTCCGCTCGCTTCGAGGCGGCTCGCAGGGTTCGGCAATGCACGCACGGGGACTAGGTCATGGCCACCGCACCCGAAAAGCCGAGGGCTGGTCGGCGAGGTTATGACAATGGCCGCCCTTCCATTATCGAGTGGTTGAACGGCGTATCCGCGATCTGTGGAGAGTGTTTCGGGAGTCGCGAAGTCTGGTGCCCTGCGTGCGGTGGGTTCGGCGGATGTGTCACCTGCAATGGTCGGGAAAAAGTCCGGTGCACTCAGTGCGCGGGCGGGCGCCTCACCGGATACAGGTTTTGAAGCAGAACTGAACTGCGTGCCCAGAGCACGCCAGAACAAGCCTCGCACTGATCAGAACGCCCGAGAACGGCCCCGCCTGTACGTCGTCCCCCGTGGCGTGCGGGCGGGGCTTCTGTATATCTGCAAGATGAATGATCCGAAGCCTTCTAGGGTGAAACGAAAAAAGCAGGGGTACCCCGAGCCGGCTCGGGGTACCCCTGAAGTTTTAGTGGTCTTTCAGTGATCTCTTGGAACAGCGCCGATCGGGCAAGACCAGGTGAGTCACTGTGATGCAGAGCTGGTTCCCGCACCGGTTCTCGAAGGTGTTCGCGGTGATCGGCCCTCGGTACTTCTTCGCCGTAAGATATCTCTTCACTAGAGTTTTACGGCCGCGCCCGAAAACGGGCTCACTCTGCGATGTAGTCTTCCCTTTCCAGACTCGACAGCCAGTCGAGATAATGGGGGTAGACAACGCCATGATCTCATCGAGTGGAGTCTTCACGCTTTGACCTTTCCCCCGAGGAATATTCCTTATCGTAGGACAGGGAACGGGGCAATCGAAAACCGTTCCCTGCCCTACCAGCTACTTAGCTAGTGGCAGCCTTCACGACCTGCACCGAAGAAGTCTCGGCCAGAGAAACGCCAGCGACTCGCATAGTCAGCTTGAAGCCAACTTGATCTGAATCGAAGCGTGCGTCCTCGGAAACCTTTACCGAGGCGTTGCGGCGGATACCAACCATGATGCGCGAGCCATCAGCCACCGCGACAGTTTTGGGCGGTAGGAAGGCACTCGGAAGGATCGGCAAACCCCATGCAGTGGAAGCAGGAGAGTTAACCGGAGAACCACCCTGGTAGGTGCCAGAACCAGCGGCCTTTTCCTTTCGGAGAGCCGCAGCCATATCAACGGAAGCCCATACGACCGAAGGCGTTCCGTTCATAGCCTCGATCCGGGCAACGGCGTCCGCCAAATCGTCGTAGGTGATCGACGTCTTTCCGGAACCAAGAGTCGTAGAGACGCCCTGAGAAAGAATGCCCTTGATCGGATTGGTCCCCGAACCGGTGAATGCATCAGCGTCGAACTTGAGGCTAGCGTCACGAAGAAGGTTGCTAGCAATCACGTTACGCAGATTGACGGCGCTGTCTTCCAGCACCTCGACCGACGCCCACTGTATGCGGCCGATCTTCTGGCTTTCGAACTTAACCTCACCCCAGACCATTTCCCCTTCCGGGATGGTCTGGCCCTCTTCTACGTAGTCACCGCCAGTGGAAGAGACAAGCTGTGGAACCGAGAAAGTCTCCGAATTGAACGGGACTATGCTGTCGGCAGGGAGACCCCGGAGGAAGGTCGAGTTAGCCTTTAGCGCGTCCACGTACTTGGAAGCCGTCTCGGACGGCACCA
Source organism: Streptomyces prunicolor (assembly GCF_045162825.1). NCBI lineage: Bacteria > Bacillati > Actinomycetota > Actinomycetes > Kitasatosporales > Streptomycetaceae > Streptomyces > Streptomyces prunicolor. Next base: position 6,766,982 of record NZ_CP108676.1, read on the forward strand.
CATAGCCGCCGCTACTCGGGGAATTCTCGGCGATAAGTTCGCGGTACTCGTTCGCGGACGGCATCAGGCCGCGCCACGAATTTCCCTTGTCCTGATGCCGATTTCCGGTCGGTGCGAACAGGCCGCCAGCGCGGGTCATGAGCGACCGAACCTCGGCCTCCCGTTCGCCACGCTCGACAGCATCTCGGGCCTCGGCCTCAAGGCCGTTGATGTCCGAGTCAAGCTCCTCGATGCGTTCACGCTTCTCCGCGTTGGAAAGATTCTTGTTGTCATTCACAGAGCGCATCTCGGCAACGAGACGGGAACGCTTCTCCAGAGCAGCCTTAGCCTGAGCCTTGAACAGGGGAGGGCAGTCAGTCATTGATATTCCTTAGAGGTTTTGGCCGGAAGAGGCCATGAAAAAGCCGCCCTGCACCCGGAGTCGGGTGGGGCGGCTTTGTTGTGTCTGTAGTTCTGTTAGTTGGCTAGGGCTTCTTTAGCGCGAGCTGCGCGCTGTTGCTCTACGCGTTCAACGAAGCGGTCTCGGCGCGCATTGCGCCGAGCTTGATTCTTGCAGGAAGGGTTGCAATACCGGGGTGGACGGCCAGGGCCGTATTCGATATCGAAGGGCTTCTCACAAGCCCAGCACTTCAGCTCGACTGTGTTCTTCATGTCCCATGCCTCTTCGAGGTTCAGCTTTCACCCTTCATAGAACCGTTAGGTAGCACGAAACCTCACAGGCTACCCAGCTCAATATTGAGAACCCTTCGAACGCCTCGGCCGAGTTGCGGACCGCCTATCGGTCCCACGAGTTCCGGCTAACCCCCGCGTGTTCACGGGGAGGGAAAGACGCGGGTGCGGAAAGTGATCCCAAAAATGTTTTGGATCTCCCCTCCCCTTTAGGGACCAAGAATCTGAGCCAGGGAGCTTGACAAGGCGTCGCCTGGCGTGGTGGGGGATGCTGGTCCATTGCGGCCTGTCCGTAGAAGTCCAGCCAGGGATGCGTTGGGCTGCCAGGGACAGTGTTGGCCCGGCCTACCAGACGCTACGATCCGCTCCATGGACGCTGGGGTGGCGGCGGTGCTTGGCGCACTAGCAGGATCAGTTTCGGCCGCCGGGGTGGCTTTCATAGGCGGTCGGTACTCGCGTGAGGTGGCTCAAATTGGCGCTCGATCGGAGCACCTGAAGGAGAGTTGGGGCAAGCGGGAAGAGAGATACAAGAACTTCTTGCTAATTCTCGGAACTGCCGAGTTGCAGCTTGAGAAGATTGTCAGGCGATTACTTAACGGGCAGTCGATACTTGCAGAGTTGGAAGTATTTATTGACGCAGTCAAACCTATCGAAAATGCTCGAACGGAAGTTGCGCTTGCCGGACCGCTGAACACTCATGAGTCAGCGCGACTTGCTACTGTTGTTGTGCTTTTTGTCTGCGAGAAGCTGGAAGATCATAGGCTTGCGCACTCATATTTGGCTCAGGGTCCTTTCCCAATGGGAACTTGGGAGATGCGCATGTTTGGTGAAGGACTAGCGCGAAAGTTGGAAGAACTTGAAGGAGCAAAGAAATCCTTCGAGGCGCGAGCCGTTCAAGACCTTCAGGACTTCGGATTTCGCCGTTAGTACCTCTTGCCCTTCCGGCAGTCGTTCTCTTGCCTCGTGTTGCATGAGCGGCACAGAACGCGCACGTTGTCGAGCGTGTTCGTGCCTCCCTCTTTCCGAGGGGTGATGTGATATCCGGTTAGGTCTTGATCGGTACCGCAGCGCGAACAGTAAGGCTGGAGCCTGATGGCTTCAGCCCTTACTTTTTTCCATTGGTAGTCGGCTCCGAATAGCCTCAGCCGGCTAGCGCCTATAGCTGAAATTGAAGGAGATTACTTCTCCCGCTCCGACCCCTTCTCGGGAGTCGTTCGCTTCGGCCTTGGCCGATAGAGACTCTGAAGGCTCACGGGCCGAAGGAGTCACGCTCTCGTCGTTCGCTCTGCTCCGCAGGCTTCGATCTTTCAGCCTTGGCCAGAGTCAGCCCCGATAGGGAGCCTGGCTTTCTGCCCGCTCTTCGATCGGCCAGGGCATAGGTGTACCCGAAGGGGTACACCGTCTTATGAACTATAGATATGGGATCTCTATTGAGATCCCTATGAGATTGTGTACCCGCTCGGGTATATCCCCTGTACCCATAGGAGCACTAGCGGGCTACCTGCCCGGCATAGAGCTGATAGGCGTGTTCGGCCGAGGCGTAAGGAATCTCGCGCCACGGCCAGGCCCCCGGTTCCTCTCCGTCGAGGAACCAAAGCTTCTGCTCAAGAGTGAGATCAATCGGCCCGGTAGGGGCTGTGGACGGCCGTTCAGCGGCCGAGGGGCCCCAGCGGTCAAGGTCCGCCGCAGCGGCCTTCGTAGGGCCATTCTCGGGCTTCTGACGCTTGCGCCCCTCCGGTCCGGTCTTGACTGCCGTCAACACCTCAGCCGGGGCAGTGAGGCAGTAGACGACGGTATCGGCGCCCGAGCGGATTCCGGTATCCGTGAGGTAGCCGCACTCGACAAGCTTCCTACGGTGCGGATGGACCTTGGTTGCATTGGACAGGCCGACCATTTCAGCAATGGTCGCCATGGACGGAAACACATCCGTCCCGTCCGAGTAGTCCCCGAACATCGAGAAAGCCATTCCCACGGCGAAGGTGTTCTGTCTGATGCACGGATCGTGGGCTATGCAGCGCCGCCAAAGGTCGTGGTCTACGCGGGAGTTCATCTTTCCGGGTTCTCCAAATCGTGAGGGCGCGTGGCGACTGCTACAGCCCTGCCGCCTGGTTGAGGCCGAAGCGGGCGCGCTGGCTATTTCTACCGTCGTGCCCCTGGCGGTTTCAAGGAAGGGCGTTTAAACGGTGCCTTTGACTTCGCCAGGGGGGAGCGATGCAAGGTTTCTTCACCACTAGCACCCGGCGCACGTCCTCGGGGTCGAGGTAGGGGGAGTATGCGTGTTGTAACCGTGATCCAGGATCAGGATGGTAACCGGAGAGTTGTTGCTGATGTCGTCTATCCATCCGAGAGTTGACATAAGAAATGCCCCCTCCTTCTGGAGGGGGTATTTTGGTTTCGAGGAGTGCGCCGGTATGGCTAACTCCAGTTGTTGTCCATCCTGATCAGTCGCTTCTCAACATCGTGCGGAATGATCAACCGCCCCAACAGTTCCCCATCGTCCTGTTTTCCAAGTTCGAAAGTGATTCCGGCGCTCAGTAGATCTTTTTCCATGGCTTCTACGCCACCGGTCTTCCAATGTTGACTGTAGGTAATGCCGGTGCTTTCGTAGACCCACCTGTCTTTTGTGGACTCCGGGTCGATCTTCGTCAAGTCGTTCATGAGAGCGTCTAGCGTGGTCTCTGCCTTTTCGCGAATGAATCCGGCCTTATCGAACCTTCCGCCGGGCTCCAGCCCGGACATGTAGTAGGCAATGGAGTCTTCCAGTCGCTTCCGCTCACGCCTGTTCTCGTCGCCTCGGGCGTACTCGCGGCGGATCACCTCGAAATCCCCCAGGGCCTCAAAGACGGCTTGCGCCAGAGCCGAGTACACATGTTCAGGGTCCGGTGTCACGAACCCTGGCTTCCGGCACTCGGGGCACCGCAGGTACCGATACTCTTTCACTTCGCCGGTAGAAAGTGTCCTGTAGTTGTTCGTTTCGTTAATGTTTCTACCGCACTGGTGTTTCATGACGCCGAGGAACCTGGTGGGATGGCGGTTCTTCTCATGATGGCGCTTGTTCTTCGAGCGGAGGGAAAGTGCTGCTTGTACGTTCTCGAACTCTTCATCAGTCAGGATCGGGTTATCCGTGACCCTGATTTCCTGGCCGTTCTTGTCCAGTACCGGTGTGGATTTGTAGGTGGCCGCTTTCGTTCCTCCCTCCGTGCGAATCCCCTTGACGGCAGGATTCCTAAGGGTCCTGAGAACTTGCTGGTTGTTCCATTTCCCGTTGCTGTAGGTCGGAACCTTGGCCCTGTCTAGGACCTTAGCGATTCGGTTTGCCGGAACCCCCCGAATCGCAGCTTTGTACATATAGCGCACTGCCCGCGCTTGCTTGGGATCTTGTACTAGGCGGAGTTTCCCGCGCACCCTGCCAGTCTTGTAGCCAAACGATGGCTTACCGATACGCCATTGATCCTGCTGCTTAGTGTATTCCCAGTGGGATGAAACGCGGGTTTTGGTGTTGGCGGCTTCAATCTCTGCAACTGCTGCGACGAATGTCACCATCGCCTGGGCCATGGGAGATGACAGGTCCAGCGTGTCATTAAGAGAAACCAGGTTCTTCCCGAACTTCTCGCACCACTTGATGACCTCGTGTAGGTCAGAAATCCGCCTGATGAACCGGTCCAGCTTCCAGAACAGAATGAGGTCAAACTCTGGTATGCGGTTGTTGAGCCAGTCCCCGAGTTCCTTCCGCTCCCAAGGTGCTTTCTTGGTTGCAGACACTCCGAGGTCCCTGGCTACGCCGACAACCCTGATGCCCTCTCGGATGGCATGGCGACGAAGGTCAAGCTCCTGCCGGGCTGGGCTGGTGGTGTCCTCGGTGAGGATGGACAGGCGTACCGACAGGAGCCCACGGGGCGCCCCCTCCGGCAGCGCATCGTTCGTGGCCTGGAGTTCGGCTAGCTCTGCCAGTTCCTCGGCGGTCCACTCGGGAGCGGTCTTCGTAGCGGTCATGGGCGCGAGCGTACATGCAGTTGGATTCTGGAACGTTCTTCGTGCAGTTCGTCGACCCGGGGTACGCCTACCCCGCGCTGTCGTTCGTCGTGCTCGGCGCCTTCGCGCAGCTGGCGAGCTTCCTGTACCTCAGTGCGCTGATCTTCAGCGGGACCCGGCTGGCGACGGCTTTCCGCCGGCGTAGGCGGCTCGCGGCGGGGGCCACCTCGGCGGCGGGGGCGTTGTTCCTGGGCTTCGCGGTGAAGCTGTCACTGGCCAGCTCCGTGTAACTAGGCCTTCAGGCCGAAGCGTTCCGTGTACTTGGCCAGGCCGCTCTCCGTGTCGCCCGCCCAGCCGACGTAGCCGTCGGGGCGGACCAGGAAGAGGCCCGTTCCGTACGGCTCGGTCGGCGGGCCTTCCACGACGCGTACGGCGTCGTTGTCGCCGACCGCCGGTGCCGCCGTGCCCAGCGCGAGCAGGGTCCAGTGCGGGCCCCGGAAGGCGTCCAGGAGGCGTACGCCCGCGATGGTGCGGTTCGGGGCGCGGTCGCCGGCGCGTAGCGCGTCCGTGGCTGCCCGGGTCTCCTCCGTGAGGCTCGACTCCCGGTAGCCGATGCCCAGTTGGCGGGTCGCCTCGCCGCGGCGGGCCTCGCCCCGGTGCACCTTGGTGGACAGGCCGAGCATCTCGGCGGCGTTGGGGAGCCGCTCCTCCTCGTAGGTGTCGAGCAGGCTCGCGGGGGCCTGGCCGCGCAGCACCGCGCCCAGTTTCCAGCCCAGGTTGTAGGCGTCCTGGACGCTGGTGTTGAGGCCCTGGCCGCCGGCCGGCGAGTGGACGTGCGCCGCGTCCCCGGCGAGGAAGACCCGGCCCTCCTGGAAACGGTCCGCGAGGGCGGCCCGGGGGCGGAAGTCCGAAGCCCAGCGGACCTCGGTCACGTCCTCGGGGGCGAGATGCGAGCGGCTGGCGACGAGCTTGCGCACGCCGTCGAGAGAGAGGTCGGGCGCGCTGTCGTCCAGGAGTTGGGCGACCACCTGGAAGTCCTCGGTCCCGGCCAGCGGGCAGATCGCGAGGAAGCCCTCGTCGCCGCGCGGCGGGAAGATGTGCCAGTTGTCGCGGTCCAGGCCGGTGATCCGGGTGTCGGCGACCAGGATCGGATTCGGGTCGACGGTCTCGCCGGTCATGGCGATGCCGAGGGCCCGCCGGATCACCGAGCGACCGCCGTCCGCGGCCACCGCGTACCGGGCGCGGACGGGGGCGCCGGACGCGAACGCGACCGTCACACCGTCCTCGTCCTGGGCGATCCCGGTGACCTCGCGGCCGAAGGACACCCGGCCGCCCAGCTCGTCGAGCCGGGCCCGCAGGATCTCCTGGGTGCGCCACTGGGGCACCATCCACGGGGCGCCGTACGGCGAGTCCTCGTTCGTCTCGGCCGGGTCGAACATGTTCTGCTCGGCGACCCGCTCGCCGTCCTGCCAGACCATCCCGACCGGGTAGTCGCCGCCCGCCGCGAGGATCGCGTCCAGCACGCCGAGGTCGTCGAAGACCTCCATCGTGCGCGGCTGCAGGCCCTTGCCGCGTGAGCCGGGGGACAGCCCCGTGCCGCGCTCCACGACCAGCGCGTCCACTCCACGCCGGGCCAGATCGACGCCGAGGGCGAGTCCGGTGGGGCCGGCGCCCACGATCAGTACGTCCACTTGTCCGATCGACACGTCCACGTGCTCGGTCATGATCCAGTCTCCTTAACGCTGTTAAGTGCGGCTGGTTCCGAGGGTGGCCTTAACGGTGTTAAGTTGTCAAGCGTGAGTACGGAACGACGCACCCCCCTGGACCGCAAGCGCGTCGCGGACACGGCCCTGCGCCTGCTGAACGAGGTCGGTCTCGACGGGCTGAGCCTGCGCGCCATCGCCAAGGAGCTGGACGTCAAGGCGCCCGCGCTGTACTGGCACTTCAAGGACAAGCAGGCGCTGCTCGACGAGATGGCCACGGAGATGTACCGGCGGATGGTCGCCGACTCCCCGGTCACCGCCGAGGACACCTGGCGGGACCGGCTGCTGAAGTCCAACCGAGGACTGCGCGACGCACTGCTCGGCTACCGCGACGGCGCCAAGGTCTTCAGCGGCTCACGCTTCACCGGAACCCTGCACGCCGTGGAGATGGAACGCACGCTGCGCCTGTTCACGGAGGCCGGCTTCACCCTCGCCCAGGCGGTCCGCGCGACCTCGACGTCGTACCTCTACACGATCGGTTTCGTCAGCGAGGAACAGGGTGTCCAGCCGCTGCCGGACGAGCGCCGGGCGGGCTACGACGTGGACGAACGCGCCCGCCTGATGGCCGACTTCCCGTTGTCGGCCGCGGCGGGCGCGGAGATCTTCGAGGATTACGGCCGGCACTTCGAGGAAGGGCTCGACCTGGTCGTCGCCGGTATCGAGGCGCGGTTCAGGACCGGCTGAGGCCGTTGCGGATCGCTCGCGTGAGGATCGGCGGCAGCACGTCGGCCGCGATGCGGCGGGCACGGGCCGTGCCGCGGCGGCGGCGGAGCGGGACTTTTGCCGCCGCCGGCCGGGGCGCCACCTCTTCCGAGCGGTGTGCGAACCGGGACGGTGGGAAGGGCGGAGCCTGCATGCCCTTCTTCGACTTGAGGCGGACGATCCGGTGTCCGGCGGCCTGCTGGATGCTGAGGTCGCAGTCATCGCGCCCGCGCACCATCGCCAGCAGCTCGTCCTGCACGGGACCGGGGTCCTCCCAGGTGCCGTAGAGCTTCTGGGTGCTCAGGCAGATCGGGCGCAGGCCCCTGGAGAGCACCGCCTCCCATACGGCGACGGAGACGCCGGGCGTGTGTTCCGAGCGGAAGTCGTCCAGGACCACGATCCCGCCGGGCAGCAGGGCGTCACGGGCCGCGCCGATGTCGTCGCGGACGTGCTCGTACAGGTGCGAGGCGTCGATGTGCACGAACCGGCAGCTGGCCGGGGCGACTTCGGCCGGGACGATGCTGCTGGGGCCCTTCAGGACGCGGGGGAGCGTCTCGTGGAAGGCGAGGTAGTTCTCCTCGAAGGTGCGCTGGGTGAGGGAGGCGTACGACTTCGTCGCCTCCGCCTGGTTGGCGCCGTCCAGCGCGTCGCCCTCGAAGAGGTCGCACACCGTGAACTTCTCGCCCTCGCGGCCGTGTCGGCCGAGGCAGATCGCGCTCTTGCCCATGTACACCCCGACTTCCAGCAGATCACCCCGCGTTCCCGTCGACTCCTGCCGGTCCAGGAACCATTCGAAAAGCACCTGGTCGAGAACAGGGAACCAGCCGGGAACGTCGTCGAGCCGGTGGGGCGGTCGTATCGTGCCGGGTGTGGGGGTCATGGCGCAGCACACTCCCTGAGGGGGACGGGCTCGCCTGCCTGAGCCCGTGCGGGACTCCTCAGCGTCTACCCAACACCGCCCGCGCAATCGGGCCGCGAGGTGAACGAATAGCCAATTCCTGTGAGCCCGCTGTGTGATGGTCCTGAGTGGGGCGTCCGGGAAACACCCGTGCGGGAGTTCCGGACGCCCCACTCTCCTGCGGAATTGCCGAAGTCTCCCGCGGAATTGCCGCAGGCGAATTCGTCAGGCGTTGGTGCCGGCGTGGAGAGTGCCATTGGGCGTACCGGTCGATAGGTGCCGAAGATGGCGCCGTTGCCGTCGACCTCGCTGCTGACGCTCCAGTTGCCGGGGGTCCCCTTGCGGACCCGGTCCCACACCCGGCCGTGCGGAGTGGCGGTGTCCGTGGCGATCTGGACGTCCAGGCAGTCCTGGTCGATGTTGATCGTCGTGCCGCCCCAGGTCTCGCCGTGCCCGCCCGAGTACTGGTGGATCCGCTGGTGGTTGCTCCACCGGGTGCTCGGCACGACCGGGTCGTCGGCGTCCGCCGCGCCGTTCCGCAGCGCGGAGAAGATGACGTCCGGCATGGTGTACGAACCGAAGTTGTCCGCCAGGTCGTTGATGCCGGAGCTGGAGCTGCTGTAGATCCCGGAGTGGTAGCCGCGGGCGTGCAGCTGCTCGGTCCACGCCGACTCGAAGGCCGGCACGTTCGCGCTGTACGACGAGGAGTACGCCTCCATGTCGTAGTACAGCGTCGAACCGGCGCCGAACCCCAGGGTGACCGCGTTGCTGACGGCGTCGTTCGCGGCGCTGATGCCCTGGCTCGCCGGCGAGGTGACGGCGGCCGCCTGCGGGCCGACGTAGACGGGGACGAAACGCCGGCCGGCGTCGGCCTGTTGCTGCACCCAGCTCGCTGTGAGGTTGGGCTGGGCGCAGGCGCGCTGGGAGCCGCCGGTGTAGATGCCGACCGCGCTGTAGGGCGAGCTGGACTGCCAGGCGCTCATGGCGGCGGACGAGGGCGCGGCGCAGGTGTCGAAGCCCTTGCCGGTGTAGTTGGTGGCGGTCGCCGGCAGGGCGGCGGTGGTCGCGGAGAGGAGCGGTGAGGCCGCCGAGTCCTGGACGCGGCCTGCGTTCGGCGCGGAGTCCTGGACGCGGGGAGCGGACGCCGGGACCCCGGCGCCGGAGAGGATGGTCCGGACGAGCGCCGGGTTTGTGTCGTACGTCGCCGTGACGCTCACCTTGTCCGCCTTGGCGCGGTACTCGCGCTCGACGGGGTCGGCCACCGTCCCCCGCCGGTCCACCGGGTTGGCGGTCGGCTCGATGAGCAGGGACTCGGTGCGTCCGACGAGGTGGCTCGGGCAGTCCTGGTCCGTACCGGGGTGCCCGAGATACACCGTGTGCTGGTCGAACCGCACACAGGCGTCCGGGTTCTTCGCGAGGTCGACCACCTTCCAGGAGTCCGGCACGGTGAACCGGTGTCCCTGGTAGCCGAGTTGCCGGGTGGTGGTCGGTACGTCCGCCTGGACGGGGGCTGTTGCGAGGGCGCAGCGCTGAACAGTGGAAGTTTTTGCCGGAAAAGGGGGGCGATGAAACCGAGGACGCAGTCTGAACTGGTCGTTCATCCCCGACCCCTGGAAAGGCTATGAGGTCCCTGATGATCGTTCAAGGGGGGTTTTGATCGCCGGAGTTCGAAAGCGAAATGCGGAATTGCGAATTCCGTAGGACGTAGGTATGGAATTTATATTCCATGTATTTTCAGTGTGCACCAGATGAACTGGGTTTCCCATGGAAAAAGCCCGCCGCGACCGACAGCGATATGTCGGCCGCGGCGGGCGCGGAGTTCTGCGGGGTCTGGCGAGCGGTCAGTTGCGCGGCGTCGACAGCAGCGCGCGCAGGCGTGGCGTCAGCCGCTCCTCCACGACGCGGTTCAGCACCCAGGCCAGGACGAGCATCGTGACGACCGTGAGGACGATGGTCGCGTACGACGGGATGCCCAGGGTCCGGTGGTAGGCCTTGATGACGACCCAGCCCAGATGCTCGTGCACGAGGTAGAAGGGGTACGTCAGCGCGCCCGCGACCGTCAGCCAGCGCCAGTTCGCCCAGCGCATCCAGCCCAGCGCGATCGCGGCGACGGCGACGTAGCCGAAGGTGACGACCAGGATGATGCCCCAGGCGGAGCGGTTGGAGAACGCCGTGTCGTTCGGGGCGTGCCACAGCCTGGCCACCGCGTAGTGCTGGCCGATCAGCCAGCTGACGGCGACGATGCCCCACGCGTAGGCGTCCTTGCGGTCGCGGTGCACGAGGTAGAGGCCGACGCCGCCGATGAAGTACGGGGCGTACTCCGGCATCAGGATGATGTCCAGCAGCGGCGACTTGGCGCCCTGGGTGATCGCCGCGGCGAGCGTCCAGCCGGCGCAGAACATGATCACGCGGCGCCGGTTCGCGCCGGGCAGTACCACGCACAGGGCGAACAGGGCGTAGAAGCGGATCTCCGCCCACAGCGTCCAGCACACACCCAGTACCCGGTCGACGCCCAACGGCATCTGGAGCATGGTCAGGTTGACCAGGACGTCGCTCGGCGCGGCGGCCTTGTACGCCACCACCGGCAGCGCGAAGACGCCGGTGATGATGAGGATCGCAGCCCAGTACGCGGGCAGCAGCCGGGAGGCGCGGGAGGCGAAGAAGGAGCGCAGCGGGCGGCCCCAGCCGCTCATGCAGATGACGAACCCGCTGATCACGAAGAACACCTGCACACCCAGGCAGCCGTACGAGAACAGCGAGTGCAGGGTGGGGAACTGGTGCCTCGGGGAGGTGCCCCAGGCCTGCACGACCTCGCCGTCCCGGCCGCCGTAGTGGTACGCCGCCACCATCAGCGCGGCGACCAGGCGCAGCCCGTCCAGGGCGCGTAGTCGGCTCTCCCGGCGCTTGGGCGGCTGCGGCGGCTGCGACGGGGGAGCCGCGTCGGCGGTCGGCGGCAGGACGGCGCGGACCACGGTGCCCGTCGGGTGCTCCCGGGTGTCCGCGGGCGTGTCGATCACAGGTTTCCCCTCGATGGGACTGGGCTGGGTCACAGCACACTAGTCCGACATCCGGGCGGGTTTACGCCCCGGACGCGACCCTTCGTCACCCCGTCCCCGGCCGTTCATCCAGGCTTCGTTTTGGCGTACACAACCTCATGGGGGCATGGCTACGGCCCCCGTGTAGGGAGCCTGGAAAACAGCGCGGGCCGACTCCTCGGGGGAGCCGGCCCGCGCTGTTCTCCGTGTGTCAGCGGCTCACGGTCCGCTTCAGCAGCCGCGCGCGCCGGGCGACCCGGCGCACGGTCGCGTTGCGCGGGATGAACGCGAGCTGGGCCGGTACCGCGCCGGGCAGCGCCAGCGAGGTGAGGCGCTTGCGCTTGAAGTAGCGCCAGCTGTGCGAGTCCAGGCGCCGGGTCAGATAGCCCTCGGCGGCCGGGCGCAGCTGCGGGTAGATCTTCGGCTGCATCGCGTAGCCGACGGCCCGGACGAGCTCGTTCAGCGTCGCCACGTCCAGGCCCGGACGCTGCTCGGAGACCGCCGTACGGTCCGTGAGTTCGGGCAGCAGCGCGTCGACGACCGTCACCGGCACCCGGTTGCTGTTCTCGTACGGCGTCAGCCGGTCCAGGAGCGTGGCCGTGCCGACCCGGGCCACCGGGAGGCCGTAGAGCGCGCCGGCGGTGAGCAGGGCCGTGGAGAAGCAGCCGACGACCAGGACGGGGCGCAGCCGCTGGTAGAGGACCTCGGCGAGGACCGGGGTGTCCAGGACCGTGAGGTCGGCGCCGAGCTTCTCCGCCTCCTGCTCCAGCGCGCGCGACCAGCGGGCCGGGGCCGAGGGGTGCGGCTTGAACACCACGCGGGTGTGGCCGAGTTGGACCACGCCGCGCAACATCCGGACGTGCAGGTCCTCTTCCTCCTCCGCGGTGAGGATGTCGAGCGCGGAGAGGTACTGGCCGAGCAGCAGGGCGGGTTCGTCGGGGAGTGCGGGCAACTCCTCGGCGGTGTCGCCGAGTTCGGAGAGCACCTTGACGAAGGCGTCGGTCGGGACGATCTCCGGCTCGACGCCGAACTCGGTGAGGAGCAGCGGGACCAGACCCGGGACCAGGTCCAGGTGGAGCAGGCGGTCCACCCGGGTGCCGACCAGCGGGTCGATCTTGTTGCGGGTCGGGCCGTAGCTCATCAGGCCGTCGGCGTAGACGGTGACGGGGGCGCCGGTGAAGATCTGGCTGACGCCGAGCGCCGGGTTGACCTGGATCGACTCGACGGCCAGTTCCACGGGGTCGTCACCGAGGTTCCACAGGAGTCGCAGATGGCGCTCCCACATCGGGACGTCGTCCAGGCGCGGGGACCAACCGCCGGGGTGGAAGGGGGAGATGGTCTCGTTCCACGACAGCACGTCGTCGAAGCGCTCCCGCAGCCGCTCGAAGCCGGGTGCCTCGTCGAGGCCGGGTGTGGTCTCCGGGGTCGCCGCGTTGTTGCAGACCAGGAGGATGCGCCGGTCCGCCGGGCCGAAGCAGTCGGAGTCGAGGGCGGCGGCGAGCGTCGCGGTGCCGTACAGCGTCGACGCCAGGAAGATCTGAGTGGTCACGCGGCGGCCCCCGCGGCGGCGGGACGGCGGCGCAGTCGGCGCAGCCTCGTCGCGCGCTGGATGTCCATGGAGTCGAGCGCCTCGTCCACCACGTCCTGCGGCATCCGCCGCAGCGCGACGGCGCTCATCGACTTCAGTTTTCTCGCCACCGCCGGCTCGAACCTTTCGATGGATCCCAGATGATGGGAAATGATTGCGCAATAGGTGCGAACGGCTTTGGGAAGCAGTTTGTCCGCGTCCCGGTCCTGCGCCGTCTCCTCGATCACCTGGTCGAACGCGCGAATGAAATCGAGTTGGCGGACATCCCCGATCTGGGTCAGGGAAGAGGCGACCCCGCGCCGGTAGAAGACACCGAGCAGACTCACCGCGGCGAACGATTCCGCCTCCCGGTGCAGCTTCCAGATCCACGGCCGGTCCTCGGCCGTACGCAGCCCGTCGGTGAAGTGGAGCAGGCCGCGGTCGACCAGCCGGCGGTGGTAGATCCCCGCCCAGGCGTACGCGTAGTCGACGGAGGTGGACCGGTCGGCGGGCAGGATCGCCTCGCGCGGATCCAGCACGACCCCGCGCCTGCCGTGCGGCACGCGGTTGATGGTGCGGGCCCGCGCGGTGCACTGGACATGGTCCGTGCGCACGAAGTCGCAGCCCAACTCCTCGATGGCGTCCACCAGTTGGGAGAAGTACCCGGGAGCGAGCCAGTCGTCCCCGTCGAGGAACGTCAGATACTCCCCGCGGGCCTTGTCGATCCCGGTGTTGCGCGCGGTCGCCAGACCTCCGTTCTTCTCGTGTCGGACATGCACCGCTCCTGGCAGCTCGCGCTCCGCGCGCGCGAGAATGTCCGGTGTCCCGTCGCGCGAGCAGTCGTCGACGAGAATGAATTCGAAGTCCGTGCGCGCGTTCGCCCGCAGGCTCTTGAGCGTGTCGGGCGCATATTGCTGCACGTTGTAGAACGGCACGATGACGGAGAGCTTGACCACGCAGACGACGTTAGGTGGCGGCCCGTCATCCGTCTTTACCTTCACCTTGATATTGGATGAACGGCGCGTGGCGAACCTATGAAGCGGGTTGGATTTCGCGCCCCGGGCGCCCTGATTCGCCATTCAGCGGTGTGCTGTTAACCGTCTGTTGCCTTCGGGTTGGGCCGAACAACGGAATCGCTTCCTAGCGTCTTCGGTGTGCCAGCAAGTGCAACGCAGACCCTGCGAGTTGCCGTCCTCGCGGATTCCGACACCCGGTGGAAATGGGGTTCGCTCACCGCGAACCGCATCGCTCCGCCGAATTCGGACATCTCTTTGGACGGGTACCTCCTGCGGGGTCGTGCCACCCCAACAGCCCGCCAGCTGAAGGAAGTCGGCGTCACCGCGGACTCCCTCCGCGAGGTGACCGCCGTCGAGTTCCTGCGTGCCATGGAGAAGGGCCCCGAAGACCAGTACGACCTCCTCGTGCTCTCCCTCGTCGGCGGCGGGGTCCAGGCGATGCTGCACGGTCTGGCCCGCGCCTGGGACGGACGCACCAAGCGCCCCGTGGTCGTCACCGGTTACGTCGGTGTCGTCTACGAGAAGCTCACCGACGGCCTGCTGCTGCGGCACGGCGCGGACCTCGTCCTCGCCAACTCCCGCCAGGACGCGGACCGTTTCAAGGCGGTCTACGACGGCGTCGGCGCCGACTCCGACGCGGTCACCGAGGTCGCCCTGCCGTTCCTCGGCGGGGACGCCTACACCGGCGAGTGCGGCCGGAACGATTCATACACAGTCGTCTTCGCGGTGCAGCCCTCGGTGCCGGACAACCGCCGGGACCGCGACTACCTGCTCAACAGGGCGATCCAGCACGCCCGTTTCCACCCGAACCGCGAGGTCCTCCTCAAGCTGCGCTCCAAGCCCGGCGAACACACCACGCACATCGAGGAGTTGCCCTACCAGAAGCTGGTCCAGGGCAAGGACCTGCCCGCCAACTTCCGCCTGGTGTACGGGCACATGGGTGAGGTGCTCGACCGCACCGACCTCCTGGTGACCGTCAGTTCCACGGCCGCCCTGGAGTCCCTGCACCGCCGTATCCCCACCGTCGTGCTGACCGACCTCGGCATCCGCGAGGGGCTCGGCAACCACCACTTCGTGGGCTCCGGGTGCCTCGCCTCCTGGGACCAACTCGACGCCGGGTACCGGCCGGTGCCGGACGCGGAGTGGGTGGCCCGGCAGGGGGTCGCCGCCGAGGGGTCGTACGAGACGGCCTTCGACGCGGCCCGGGAGCGGATCACCAAGCTGCTGGCCGGGGACGGGATGCCCGCCCTCGCGCCCTACTACACGCCCGAGACCGCCCCCGGCTATCTGCCCGGCATCCTCGCCCGCCACCACCTCGGCCCGGACGGCACCCCGCTGCCCGGCGCCCCCGCCGCCGACAAGGAGCCGGGCCCCGTCCGGCAGATCGTGCGCCGGGCCGCGCGCGGCGCCTACCGCCACGGCGTGCAGCGCGTGGCGCCCGTCATCCGCCGGATGGGGGAGCTGTGAACGCCAAGATTTCTGCTCAAGGAGTAGAGCCCATGTCCAACTCGCAAGCAGGTCAAGGCGCTTCGGTGCGCCGGGTGCTCGCGGTGATCCCCGCGCGCGGCGGCTCCAAGGGCGTCCCCGCCAAGAACCTCGCCCCCGTCGGCGGAGTACCGCTGGTGGCCCGCGCGGTGCGTGAGTGCCGGGCCAGCCGACTGGTCACGGACGTGGTCGTCTCCACCGACGACCAGGCCATCGCCGCCGCCGCCCGTCAGGCCGGCGCCGAGGTCGTGCTGCGGCCCGCCGCCATCGCCGGTGACACCGCGACCTCCGAGGCTGCCGTCCTGCACGCCATGGACGCCCACGAGGCGCTGCACGGCGCGGCCGTCGACGTCGTCCTCCTCGTCCAGTGCACCAGCCCCTTCATCGTCCGCGAGGACGTCGACGGCATCGTGAACGCGATCGTCGCGAACGGCGCCGACACCGCGCACACCGTCGCCCCCTTCCACGGCTTCGTGTGGCGCGACGCGGACGACGAGGCGACCCCGGTCGTCAAGCCCGCCCGCACGGACGAGGTCGGGGGCGCCACGAAGGTCGCCAACCCGCCTGTCACCAGCGGCGGTTACGGCGTCAACCACGACAAGTCCTTCCGCCCGCGCCGGCAGGACCGCCCCCAGGACTTCCTGGAGACCGGCGCGGTCTACGGCATGGACGCGGCCGGCTTCCGCAAGGTCGGCCACCGCTTCTTCGGCCGCACGGAACTCGTCCGCACCGACCCCGCAAGGGTGTTGGAGATCGACGATCCCCACGAGCTGGCCAGGGCAAGGGCGTTGGCCCCGCTCTTCGACGCGGACCGCCCCGGCTCGCTCCCGACCGCCGACGACATCGACGCGGTCGTACTCGACTTCGACGGCACCCAGACCGACGACAGGGTGCTGATCGATTCCGACGGACGGGAGTTCGTCTCCGTGCACCGCGGAGACGGCCTCGGCATCGCGGCCCTGCGCAGGACCGGCCTCAAGATGCTGATCCTGTCCTCGGAGCAGAACCCGGTCGTCGCCGCCCGGGCCCGGAAGCTCCAACTCCCGGTCCTGCACGGCATCGACCGGAAGGACCTCGCACTCAAGCAGTGGTGCGAGGAGCAGGGCATCGCGCCGGAGCGCGTGCTCTACGTCGGCAACGACGTCAACGACCTCCCGTGCTTCGCCCTCGTGGGCTGGCCCGTGGCGGTCGCGAGCGCCCACGACGTCGTACGCGGCGCCGCACGCGCGGTCACCACCGTGCCCGGTGGCGACGGCGCAGTCCGAGAGATCGCCAGCTGGATCCTCGGCCCCTCTCTCGATTCCCTCACCAAGTAAGGAAACCCGCTGTCATGAGCAACAACTCCCGTCTGCGCCAGTTCGGTTCGAAGACCGCAGGACCCGGCCACCCCGTCTACGTCGTCGGCGAGATCGGCATCAACCACAACGGTGAGCTGGAGAACGCCTTCAAGCTGATCGACGCCGCCGCCGAAGCCGGCTGCGACGCCGTCAAGTTCCAGAAGCGCACCCCGGAGATCTGCACCCCGCGCGACCAGTGGGACATCGAGCGGGACACCCCCTGGGGCCGCATGACCTACATCGACTACCGCCACCGCGTGGAGTTCGGCGAGGACGAGTACCGCCAGATCGACGACTACGCCAAGTCGAAGAACATCGACTGGTTCGCCTCCCCGTGGGACACCGAGGCCGTCGCCTTCCTGGAGAAGTTCGACGTCCCGGCCCACAAGGTCGCCTCCGCGTCGCTGACCGACGACGAGCTGCTCCGCTCGCTCCGCGCGACCGGCCGCACGGTGATCCTCTCCACCGGCATGTCGACCCCGAAGCAGATCCGCCACGCGGTCGAGGTCCTCGGCTCGGACAACATCCTGATGTGCCACGCCACTTCGACCTACCCGGCGGTGGCCGAGGAGCTCAACCTCCGCGTCATCAACACCCTCCAGGCCGAGTTCCCGAACGTCCCGATCGGCTACTCCGGCCACGAGACGGGCCTCCAGACCACCCTCGCCGCGGTCGCCCTCGGCGCCACCTTCGTCGAGCGTCACATCACCCTCGACCGCGCCATGTGGGGTTCGGACCAGGCCGCGTCGGTCGAGCCGCAGGGCCTGACCCGCCTCGTCCGCGACATCCGCACCATCGAGGCCTCCCTCGGCGACGGCGTCAAGAAGGTCTACGAGTCGGAGCTCGGCCCGATGAAGAAGCTGCGCCGCGTCAGCGGCGTGGTCGCCGAGGCGGAGATCGCGGCGGCGGCGGGCGAGCCGGTCGCGGTCTGAGTCTGTCCGAACCATCAAGCGCCAGCGCCAGCGTCACTTACGGTCACGGGACGGTCGTACGACAATGAGCCCCCACGCCGGCACCGCCGGCCTCACCCCCCACACTCTCGCGTTCGTGGAGAGTCCGGTACAGCTTCTGAACGTGCTGGAGTGGGCGCACCTGCGTGCGCCCCGGGCCGAGGAGGCACCCGGCGGGGGGCTCACCCTCGTGGTCCTGTCGCCGACCGACCCGATGACCCGCGGCCAGCTGCGCCGCATGGCCGACCTCGCCCGCGACGAGGGCCACACCGTGCGCTGGGAGGAGGCGCGGGGCGGACCCCAGGCCCCCTTCCAGACCATCGGCGGCCTCACCCGACTCCTCCGCAAGGCGGACCGGATCGTCATGGGCGACCCGTTCTCGCGCTACGTACAACTGCTGCTGACCATCACCAAGGCACGGGACCTGGTGGTGGTCGACGACGGCACCGCGACGATGGAGTTCGTCGCCCAACTGGCCAGCGGCGAACGCCTGGTCCGCTGGCACCGCAAGGGCGGCCGCCCCGGCCCCCGCGACCTGATCTTCGCCCCGGTCTCCTCGGTGGCCCGCCGCCGCCTGACCCCGAGCACCCGCCGCAAGGTGGAGGTCTTCTCGTCGATGCCGATCGAGACGACCCCCGAGGGCGTCACGATCACGGCCAACGCCTTCGCCTGGACCCGCGCCACCTTCGGCCCGCCCCGCATCACCAAGGGCGCGGACCTGGTCGGAACGTCCTTGGTGGAAACGGGAGTTGTCGACAAAGACCGCTATCTGGAGGCGGTCGCCACCCTCGCCAAGACCCACGGCGCGACCCGCTACTTCGCCCACCGCCGCGAAAGCACGGAGAAACTCCACCGGCTGGCGGTGGACACGGGCCTGGAGATCGTCCGCCCGGACCTCCCCCTGGAACTGATCGCCCGCCGCGGCCCCATCGGCCGTACGATCCTCAGCTTCCCCTCGACGGTCGTCCACACCCTGCCGCTGGCCCTGGTCGGCACGGACGTACGGGTCGCGGTCTGCGACATCGACCCCGCATGGCTGACCGAGAACGCCTCGCCCCGGGCGCAGGGGTTCCTGTCGGGCGTCACGGGGACGGCGCGGGACGTGCATCGGCTGACGGCGGTGACGGCGGCGTAAGGCGGTCCGGACGGGGGCGTCCTGGCACGCTCAAGGTGTGCAACCACAACCCGGAATCGCGCCCACGACCCCGCCCACCGCCGGCACCCTGTTCGCCGCCCTGTACGGCGAGCTGACCCCGCACGCCTGGCACGACCCCGAGCACGACGCGTATCAGCTCTTCCACCAGCGGTCGCTCGCGATGGGCTGGCTGGAGGGGCAGGCAGCGGGCAACCCGGGGCTGTGGGCCATGAACGACGCCGGGAGCCATCCGCAGGCCGCCCCCGGTACGGGACGGGTCTCCTGGTTCCAGGTCGAGGCCGGTGCCGTGACGGCCGAACGGCCGCTCCCCGTCCAGCAGTTCCTCCGCTGCGCCCAGGACGTGACGATGCGGATCGGCATGCTGCGGCTGTCCGCGGTGCGGGTGCTGCTGCCGGTCCAGGGGATCGATCCGGCGGCCCGGCCGGCCTGGGCCGCCGTACCGTCGATGCTGACCGTCCACTGGTTCGGTGCGGGCGACCCGGCGGCCAGGACCCCGGTGGACGTCCGCATCGACAGCGGGCGCGATCCGGTGATCCCGGCCGTCGGGCGTCAACTCGCCCAGGATCTGCGGGACTTGGAGCAGGACGTGTTCACGTACGGGGATGACGACATCGCCGTGCACGGCATGACGCTGCGCGGTGAGCTCGCCGAGTGGTCCTGCGACGCGGTGGGGTGGCTGGCGGCCACTGTCGCCGACTGTGCCGCCCGGCTCGGGGTGCGTTCGCCGCTGTCGCTCACCGTCACGGCTCAGTCGGCCGCCGGGGGCTTGTAGGCCAGGATGAAGACCCGCGGCCGCTTCTCCTCGCCCTGGGGCTTGCGGAGGACCTCGGCGTACAGGGGCAGGCCCGCCTGCGTGAGGAACGAGGCGACTCTGGCCGGAGTACGGAAGTAGTAGTCCAGCGAGATGTCCTGGCCGTAGCGCTCCGACAGGTGCAGGTGTTCGTCGTCGGCGCCCTGGAAACCGAGCAGGACGTGGCCGCCCGGCCGCAGGGCCCGGTGGAACTCCGCGAAGACGCCGGGCAGGCGGTCGTCCGGGATGTGGATCGTCGAGTAGAGCGCCACGACACCGCCCAGCGTTCCGTCCGGTACGTCCAGGGACGTCATCGAGCCCACCTCGAACCGGAGTTGGGGATGCGCCTCGCGGGCCAGCGCCACCATGCGAGGTGAGATGTCGATGCCGAAGGCCGGGATGCCCAGGTCGTTCAGCCGTGCCGTGACGTAGCCGGGGCCGCTGCCCACGTCGGCCACCGGCGCCTCGCCCGCCGCACGGACCAGGTCGGCGAAGGCGGTCAGCAGTGAGCGGTCGAGGGGGCTCTCGACGAGGCTGTCGGGATGCTCGGCGCCGTACGCGGGCGCGATCGCGTCGTAGGAGGAGCGGGTGGCCTCTATGAAGTCCGCGGTCAGATCCGCGTTCGGGTCGGTCACGTCGGCGGACCCTACCAAGGGACACGTTGGGTAACCGTGTCCGTGGCCGTGTCCGTGATACGGACGGGGCGCGCCGTGCTGTGGTGAGGCGTGGTATCCCAGAAGAAGCGGGGAGTCTACCCATCTCCATAAGCGGCTATGCGGTCGGCGGTCAGATTTTCTTCGACTAACGGGTTGAACTTTTGTTGATCGAGGGTCAGTTGACCACCCGGGCGCCCTACCCTTCAGAGGGTGAAGCAATTGATGTCACCAGAGTCCGAGGCAGAGTCCGAGGTCGAATCCGTCGGGAATGTGCTTTTGGGCACCCTGCCGGAGGACCTGCGTGCCGAACTCGTCGCGTTCCGGCGCGACTTGCACATGCACCCCGAGCTGGGCAACCAGGAGTTCCGGACCACCGCCGCGATCAAGGCCCGGCTGGAACTCGCCGGTCTCGAACCCCGCGTCCTCGCCATCGGCACCGGCCTCGTCTGTGACATCGGACCCCGCGACCCGGCCGTACCGATGCTCGCGCTGCGCGCCGACATCGACGCCCTGCCCATCCCGGACACGAAGAGTGAGTGCGCGTACCGCTCCACCGTGCCCGACCGCGCCCACGCCTGCGGCCACGACATCCACACCACTGTCGTCCTCGGCGCCGGCCTCGTGCTCGCCCGGCTGCACGAGCAGGGCCTGCTGCCGCGTGCCGTACGGCTGCTCTTCCAGCCCGCCGAGGAGGTCCTGCCCGGCGGCGCCACCGACGCCATCGAGTGCGGGGTGCTGGACGGGGTCGGCCGGATCATCGCCGTGCACTGCGACCCCAAGGTGGACAGCGGGCGGATCGGGCTGCGCATCGGTCCCATCACCTCCGCCTGCGACCGGCTGGAGGTCTCCCTGGACGGCCCCGGCGGACACACCGCCCGGCCGCACCTCACCACCGACCTCGTCACCGCCGCCGCCCGCGTCGCCACCGACGTGCCCGCGATCGTCTCCCGAAGGATGGACGCGCGCAGCGGGGTGTCCGTCACCTGGGGGCGCATCGAATCCGGCCACGCGCCCAACGTCATCCCGCAGCACGCCGAGCTCTCCGGCACCGTACGGTGTCTCGATCTCGACGCCTGGCGGCAGGCGCCCGACATCGTGCACGCGGCGATCGACGAGGTCGCCGGGCTGTACCGGGCCAAGTCCGCGATCGACTACGTGCGCGGAGTGCCGCCGGTCGTCAACGACGCGCTCGTCACCGAGCTGCTGCGGGACGCCATGACCGCACGGCGCGGACCGCTCTCCGTCGAGGACACCGAGCAGAGCCTGGGCGGCGAGGACTTCTCCTGGTACCTGGAGCACGTGCCCGGCGCCATGGCCCGGCTCGGCGTCCGGACCCCGGGGGAGCGGACCGTACGGGACCTCCACCAGGGCGACTTCGACGCCGACGAGTCCGCGATCACCGTCGGCGTGGAGCTGTTCACCGCCGCCGCGCTGATCGACGGCGCGATCTGAGCGGGACTCCTGGGACCAGGCGGCCGTAGGGGTGCCCGTTCGGTACCCCTACGTCCCCTTGTGTCACCCGGGTGTAACCACCGGCGCGTGAACGTAACGCGGCGGCGGCACGATCCGGTAACGGCAAGGAGAAACCCCGTTCCCCTCCTCGTCTACGCGCGTTACTGTGCGCGGAAATCGCCACAGAGGCGGCGGCTTGGGGAAGCGGTCCGGTGACGGTGCCGTGGGGACGAAGGAGTGCTTGCTGTGCGTCAGACAACTCGGAGGACGAAGTTCTCCCAAGCTGCGGTGGCCGTAACGGTCATCGCCCTCGCTGCCACCGCCTGCGGTAGCTCCAGCAAGGACGCCGACAAGGCGAGCGACAGTTCCTCGTCCTCGTCCGGCAAGTACACCGGCAAGGGCATCGGCCTCGCCTACGACGTCGGCGGCAAGGGCGACCAGTCCTTCAACGACGCTGCGTACGCCGGTTTCCAGAAGGCCGAGAAGGAGTTCAAGATCTCCGGCCGCGACATCGAGCCGCAGGACAACGAGTCCGACGCGGACAAGGTGCAGCGCCTGGAGAGCCTGGCCACGGCCGGCTACAACCCGGTGATCGGCGTCGGCTTCGCCTACGCGCCGGCCGTCAAGGAGGCCGCGGCGAAGTTCCCGAACATCACCTTCGGCATCATCGACGACGAGCAGGACAAGGCCGCCAACGTGGCCGACCTGGTCTTCCACGAGGAGCAGTCCTCGTACCTGGCGGGCGTCGCCGCGGCCAAGGCCACCAAGAAGAACCACATCGGCTTCATCGGCGGCGTGGACGTCCCCCTCATCCACAAGTTTGAGGCCGGCTTCGACCAGGGCGCCAAGTCCGTCAACCCGAGCATCAAGATCGAGTCGCAGTACCTGACGCAGACCGCGGCCCAGGGCGGCTTCTCCAGCCCCGACAAGGGCAAGGACGCGGCGAGCGGCCAGATCGACGCGGGCGCGGACGTCATCTACGCCGCCGCCGGTCTCTCCGGCCAGGGCGTCATCTCCGAGGCCTCCGCCAAGGGCATCTGGGCCATCGGCGTGGACTCCGACCAGTACGAGCAGGCGGCGCTGGCCAAGTACAAGGACGCCATCCTCGGCTCGGCGCTCAAGAACGTCGGCGGCGCGGTCTACGACCTGGTGAAGTCGGTGTACGAGGGCAAGCCCAAGACCGGCGTGGTCCGCTACGGCCTCGACAACGACGGCGTCGGCTTCTCCGACACCAACCCGAAGTACAAGGCCATGACCGCCGCCGTCGCCGCTGTGGACAAGGCGAAGGCGGACATCATCTCCGGCAAGATCACCGTCAACACGAAGTAGTACGACCCGCCACGGTCAGGGCTCAGGACTAGCCCCTACGGGCATCGTTGCAGCCAGGCGCCCCGAGGCCCGGGGCGTCGAACTCCCGCCTGCCGTGCGGCGTCTGGCACGCACGCTCGCCGCGTTGCCGGACCGCCCACGTGGCTCCGCCACGAGGACGCTCCGGCGCCTTGCGATCGCACGCACCAGACGCCGCGCGGCCCGCCCTACGGGCGGACGACGGGAGTTCGACGCCCCGGGCCTTGCCTCCCGCAAGGGGCGCCTGGCTGTCCGTACGCTGGCCACCATCTGTGGCCACAGCTCTATAACGGACCGGACAGATGGGGTTTTCCGTCTGGTCTACGCGCGTTACGCTGCGGCGGAACCAGCGCCTGGTTTGGGCGCTTGCACGAAGGAGTCTCGTTCCATGCGCCGGGTGTCCCGAATCGCGGTTGCAGGCGTTGCAACCGCAGCTCTTGCAGTAACCGTCTCCGCCTGCGGAAGCTCGTCCAGCGAGTCCAGCTCCAGCAGCTCCAGCAGTGCCGGCACGTCCAAGGGTATTGGTCTTGCCTACGACGTCGGCGGCAAGGGCGACCAGTCCTTCAACGACGCCGCCTACGCGGGTCTCGTGAAGGCCGAGAAGGACTTCGGCGTCAGCGGCCGCGACGTCGAGCCGCAGGACAACGAGTCCGACGCGGACAAGGTGCAGCGCCTGGAGACCCTCGCCAGGTCCGGCTACAACCCGGTGATCGGTGTCGGCTTCGCCTACGCCCCCGCCGTCAAGGAAGCCGCCGCGAAGTTCCCGAAGATCACCTTCGGCATCATCGACGACAACACCATCACGGCCTCGAACGTGGCCGACATGGTCTTCCACGAGGAGCAGTCCTCGTACCTGGCCGGCGTCACCGCCGCGCTGACCACCAAGTCGAACACCGTCGGCTTCGTCGGCGGCGTGGACGTCCCGCTGATCCACAAGTTCGCGGCGGGCTTCGAGCAGGGCGTCAAGGACACCAAGAAGGGCGTCACGGTCAAGACGCAGTACCTGACCCAGACCGCCGCGCAGGGTGGCTTCTCCAGCCCCGACAAGGGCGAGGCCGCGGCCGACGGTCAGATCGAGGCCGGCGCGGACGTGGTCTTCGCGGCCGCCGGTCTCTCCGGCCAGGGCGTCATCAAGTCCGCCGCCGCGCACAAGGTGTGGGCGATCGGTGTCGACTCCGACCAGTACAACCAGGCCGCGCTGGCCAAGTACAAGCCGTACATCCTCACCTCGGCCCTGAAGAACGTCGCGGGCGCGGTCTACGACCTCTCCAAGTCCGTCATCAAGGACAAGAAGCCGCTGAGCGGCGAGATCCGCGGCTCGCTGAGCAACGGCGCGGTCGGCCTGGCCGACTCGAACCCGACCTTCAAGAACAACGCCACCCTGCAGGCCGCTCTCACGAAGGCCGAGGCGGGCATCAAGGACGGCACGATCAAGGTCAAGACCTCCTGAACCGTTGGTTCTAGGCCAGTCACGACCATGGCCAAAAGAGCGCTGTAATGACAGCGTTACGGCCACGGAACGGGGTGTGGGGAGGATGTCTCTCCACGCGCCCCTGCCGTCGATTTCCCGCCTGCCGCGCGACGCCTGGCACGCACGCTCGCCGCGTTGCCGAAACGCCCACGTGGCTCCGCCACGAGGACGCTTCGGCGCCTTGCGATCGCACGCACCAGACGCCGCGCGGCCCGCCCTCCGGGCGGACGACGGGAGATCGACGGCAGGGACGCACCCCGTTCGCGCGGCAGAATGCTCGGAACGGATCGGATGCCAGACAGAAGACGATCAGGTCCGGGCACTATTTAAAGCAGGGGCGCTACGCGCGTAGAGAGGCCCCTTTCCACGAGGAGAGTTCGCCATCGACGCGTCCAGCAACCCTCCACTCGGCGATCAGTCGACGATCGCGGTCGAGCTGGTGGGGATCACCAAGCGATTCCCGGGGGTCGTCGCCAACAGCGACATCCGCCTCAGTGTCCGCAAAGGCACCGTCCACGCCCTCGTCGGCGAGAACGGCGCCGGCAAGTCGACCCTGATGAAGATCCTCTACGGCATGCAGAAGCCGGACGAGGGCACGATCGCCGTCGACGGCGAGCTCGTCACCTTCTCGTCCCCCGCCGACGCCATCGCCCGCGGCATCGGCATGGTCCACCAGCACTTCATGCTCGCCGACAACCTCACCGTCCTGGAGAACGTCGTCCTGGGCAGCGAGAAGCTGCACGGCATCGGCGGCGGCGCCCGCAAGAAGATCAAGGAGATCTCCGACCGCTACGGCCTGAACGTCCGCCCGGACCTTCTCGTCGAGAGCCTCGGTGTCGCCGAGCGCCAGCGCGTGGAGATCCTCAAGGTCCTCTACCGCGGCGCCCGCACCCTGATCCTGGACGAGCCCACCGCCGTCCTGGTGCCGCAGGAGGTCGACGCCCTCTTCAGCAACCTGCGCGAGCTGAAGTCCGAGGGCCTCGCGGTCATCTTCATCTCGCACAAGCTGGGCGAGGTCCTGTCGGTCGCCGACGAGATCACCGTCATCCGGCGCGGCACGACCGTCGGCACGGCCGTCCCCTCCGCGACGACCCCCCGCCAGCTCGCCGAGATGATGGTCGGCAGCGAACTCCCCACCCCCGAGACGGCGGAGTCCACGGTCACCGACACCCCCGTCATCGAGGTCAAGAGCCTCACCGTCTACGCAGCCGGCGGCGCCTCCCTGGGCGCCGAGTCCGAGCCCACCGCAGGCGGGCTCCTCGGCGACCTCGCCCCCGCGACCGGCACCGCCAAGCGCGTCCTGGACGACGTCACCTTCACCATCCACGCCGGTGAGGTCATGGGCATCGCCGGCGTCGAGGGCAACGGCCAGACCGAACTGATCGACGCGCTGATCGGCCTGAAGAACGCCGACTCCGGCACGATCGGCTTCCTCGGCGAGGACATCACGTCCTGGGCCACCCGCAAGCGTCGCGAGCACGGCATCGGCTACATCCCCGAGGACCGCCACCGCCACGGCCTCCTCCTGGAAGCCCCGCTCTGGGAGAACCGCATCCTCGGCCACGTCACCGAGAAGCCCAACTCCAAGGGCGTCTGGCTCGACATCAAGGGCGCCCAGGCCGACACCCGCCGGATCGTCGAGGAGTACGACGTCCGCACCCCCGGCATCGACGTCACCGCCGCCTCCCTCTCCGGCGGCAACCAGCAGAAGCTGATCGTCGGCCGCGAGATGAGCCACAAGCCGAAGTTCCTGATCGCCGCCCACCCCACCCGCGGTGTGGACGTCGGCGCGCAGGCCGCGATCTGGGACCAGATCCGCGAGGCCCGCCGCGAGGGCCTGGCCGTGCTGCTCATCTCCGCCGACCTGGACGAGCTGATCGGCCTGTCGGACACCCTGCGCGTGATCTACGACGGCAGGCTGGTCGCCGATGCCGACCCGGCCACCGTCACACCGGAGGAGCTCGGCTCGGCCATGACCGGCGCCGTGTCCGGTCACCTCGAACACGTCGAGGAAGCAGCAGACGGCGCGGAGAGCACCGTAGAAAACGGCGCGGACAGCACCGTAGAAAACGCGGACGACACCGCCGCCCCGGAGGACGAGGCCCGATGAAGAAGTTCGACAAGGAGCGCGTGCTCCTCGCCGTGGCCGGCCCGGTCATGGCGCTGGTCGCCGCGATCCTGCTGACCTCGGTCGTGCTGCTCGCCTCGGGCAAGAACCCGATCGAGCCGTACAACCTGATGCTCCAGCAGATCGGGTACTCGGACGTCCAGGTGCTGATCATCAACCAGGCGTCGATGTACTACATCGCCGCCCTGGCGGTCGCCCTCGGCTTCCGGATGAACCTGTTCAACATCGGCGTCGACGGCCAATACCGCCTCGGCGCCGTGATGACCGCGGTCGTCGGCGCGCACGTAGCGCTCCCGGCCGCCCTCCAGGTGCCGCTGCTGCTCCTGGTCGCGATCCTCACCGGCGCCTTCTGGGCCGGTATCGCGGGTGTCCTCAAGGTCACCCGCGGGGTCAGCGAGGTCGTCGCGACGATCATGCTCAACGCGATCGCCACCAGCCTGATCCTCTACCTCACGCAGACCAACACGTGGGGCGTGCAGGTCGGCAACAACATGACGACCGGCATCATGAAGAAGTCCGGCTGGATCCCGGGCATCGACCTGGGCTCGGACGTCGGCGAGATCTACGGCCTGGTCTTCCTCGCCGCGATCATGGGCGTCCTGTACTGGCTCGTCCTCAACCGCACCCGCTTCGGCTTCGACCTGCGCGCCACCGGCGAGTCCGAGTCCGCCGCCGCTGCCTCCGGCGTCGACGCCAAGCGCATGACGCTCACCGCGATGCTGATCTCCGGCGGTGTCGCGGGCCTCGCCGGTCTGCCGCTGCTCCTCGGCGACAGCCACACCTACAGCCTCACCTTCCCCGAGGGCCTCGGCTTCACCGCGATCGGCATCGCCCTCCTCGGCCGCAACAACCCCGGCGGCATCGCCCTCGCCGCCCTCCTCTGGGCCTTCCTCGACAAGGCGTCTCCCGCCCTGGACTACGCGACCCCGGTCGCGTACCAGAAGGAGATCGCGACGATCATGCAGGGCCTGATCGTCTTCGCGGTCGTCATCTCGTACGAGGTCGTCCGCACCTGGGGCCTGCGCCGCCAGCAGAAGCGCGTCGGTGAGGAACTCGCCGCTGCCGCCCGCAACAACTCCGAGAAGAAGGAGGTGGCGGCCCGATGAGTACCGCGACCATCGCCAAGCCGCAGGCGCAGCAGCCCGGCAAGGGCGGCCGCCGTTTCTCGCTCCCCGTGCTCCTGCTGATCATCGCGGGCGCGCTCATCCTCACGTCGATCGTCCGTCTCATCACCGGCGCGGACGGCATCACGTCCACCGGCCAGATGTCCACGGCCCTGCGCGCCGCCGTGCCGATCGGCCTCGCCGGTCTCGGCGGCCTGTGGGCCGAGCGCGCGGGCGTCGTCAACATCGGCCTCGAAGGCATGATGATCCTCGGCACCTGGTTCGGCGCCTGGGCCGGCTACCAGTGGGGCCCGTGGGTCGGCATCGTCTTCGGCATCATCGGCGGCTGCCTCGGCGCGCTGCTGCACGCGATCGCCACGGTGACGTTCAACGTCAACCACATCGTCTCCGGTGTCGCCATCAACATCCTGGCGCTGGGCACCACCCGCTACCTCTCGAAGTTCACCTTCGCCAACACCGAGCAGGGCTCCGCCAAGCAGTCCCCACCGATCGACTCGCTCGGCACCTTCGACATCCCGGGACTGTCGAGCTGGCTGGACACCCTCAACGAGAAGCACTGGTTCCTGATCTCGGACCTCGCGGGCCTGATCGGCGGCCTGATCACCGACCTCTCCCCGCTCACCGTCATCGCGGTGGCCCTCGTGCCCGCCACCTGGTGGATCCTGTGGCGCACGGCCTTCGGCCTCCGCCTCCGCTCCTGCGGTGAGAACCCGGTGGCCGCCGAGTCCCTCGGCGTCAACGTCTACAAGTACAAGTACATCGCCGTGATCATCTCCGGCGGCTTCGCCGGCCTCGGCGGCGCCTTCCTGTCGATCGTCGCGTCCAACGTCTACCTCGACGGCCAGACCGGCGGCCGCGGCTACATCGGCCTCGCCTCGATGATCTTCGGCAACTGGATGCCGGGCGGACTCGCCCTCGGCGCGGGCCTGTTCGGCTACACCGACAGCCTCAACCTGCGCGGCGGCGCCACCAACGTCCACGCGCTGATCCTGCTGATCGGCTTCCTGCTCGTCGCCGGCTGCGCCTACATGGTGTGGAAGAAGCGGTACGTCCCGGCCGTCGTCACCGCCGTCCTCGGCGCCCTGATGTTCGTCTGGTACGCCACGACGGACCAGGTCCCGACCCAACTGGTCGGCGCCAGCCCCTACATCGTCACCCTGCTGGTGCTCTCACTCTCCGCGCAGCACCTGCGGATGCCGAAGGCGGACGGCCTGCCGTACCGGAAGGGACAGGGCAAGTGACCTCGCCCGCCGCCGAGCTGGCCGTCGACTGGGAAGAGCTGCGGGCGGAGGCGCGGGAGGCGATGTCCCACGCGTACGCGCCGTACTCGGGCTATCCCGTAGGGGTCGCCGCCCGCGTCGACGACGGCCGCACGGTCTCCGGCTGCAACGTGGAGAACGCGTCGTACGGCCTCGGCCTGTGCGCCGAGTGCGGGCTGGTCTCCAACCTCCAGCGCACCGGCGGCGGCAGGCTGACGCACTTCACGTGCGTCGACGGCAAGGGCGACATCCTCGTCCCGTGCGGCCGCTGCCGGCAGTTGTTGTACGAGTTCGGGGGCCCGGGTCTGCTTCTGGACACACCGGCGGGGATCCTCGCGCTCTCGGAGATGCTCCCGCAGGCCTTCGGGCCGGACCATCTCACCAGGTAACTCCCGTACGGCCCCGCTGAGTCGGGCATCGACGCAACTCGTCGGCCTCCTCAGTGGGGCCGCACATTTTCTGAACGTTCGGAAGGAAAGCCAAGCCATGGCGCAAGTCTCGATGGACGCCATCTCCGTCATCCGCACCAAGCGGGACCGCGGTGAACTGAGCGACGAGCAGATCGACTGGGTCATCGACGCGTACACCCGCGGGGAGGTGGCCGACTACCAAATGGCCGCCCTCAACATGGCGATCCTCCTCAACGGCATGAACCGCCGCGAGATCGCCACCTGGACCGCCGCGATGATCGCCTCCGGCGAGCGCATGGACTTCTCGTCCCTGTCCCGCCCGACGGCCGACAAGCACTCGACGGGCGGAGTGGGCGACAAGATCACGCTCCCCCTGGCCCCCCTGGTCGCGGCCTGCGGCGCGGCCGTCCCCCAGCTCTCGGGCCGAGGCCTCGGCCACACCGGCGGCACCTTGGACAAGCTGGAGTCGATCCCCGGCTGGCGCGCGCTGCTCTCCAACGAGGAGATGCTGCACGTACTGGACACGACCGGCGCGGTGATCTGCGCGGCGGGCGACGGCCTGGCCCCGGCGGACAAGAAGCTGTACTCGCTCCGGGACGTCACGGGCACGGTCGAGGCGATCCCGCTGATCGCCTCCTCGATCATGTCGAAGAAGATCGCCGAGGGCACGGGCTCCCTGGTCCTGGACGTGAAGGTCGGCACGGGCGCGTTCATGAAGACCATTGAGGACGCGCGGGAGTTGGCGTCGACGATGGTGGGCCTGGGCACGGACCACGGCGTCAAGACGGTGGCGCTGCTGACGGACATGTCGACCCCGCTGGGCCTGACGGCAGGCAACGCGCTGGAGGTCCGCGAATCGGTGGAGGTCCTGGCAGGCGGCGGCCCGTCCGACGTGGTGGAACTGACGATCGCGTTGGCCCGGGAGATGCTCGACGCGGCCGGCGTGAAGGACGCCGACCCAGCGAAGGCCCTGGCGGACGGTTCCGCGATGGACGTGTGGCGCCGGATGATCGCGGCACAGGGCGGAGACCCGGACGCGGCCCTGCCGGTGGCCCGCGAGCAGCACGTGGTGAAGGCCCCGACGTCAGGCGTCCTGACCCGCCTCGACGCCTACGACATCGGCATCGCCGCGTGGCGCCTCGGCGCGGGGCGTGCGCGCAAGGAGGACCCGGTGCAGGCGGGCGCGGGAGTGGAGATGCACGCGAAGCCGGGAGACACGGTGACCGCGGGCCAGCCCTTGCTCACCCTGCACACGGACACCCCGGAGCGCTTCGAGTACGCGCTGGAGGCGGTGAAGGGCTCCTACGACATCGGCACCGAGGGAACTACGTTCACGGCTTCGCCGGTGGTGCTGGAGCGCATCGCCTGATCGGTGGTTGGTGGTTGGTCGCGGGGGAGGGGCCGGGACTTCGAGGGTTCCGGCCCCTTTCGCTTTGCCTGGGGGGAAGCGGGCTGAGGCTTGCAAGTCCGGGCCCGCTTACGGCTTTTCAGGGGCGTGCGGAGGGGGCTGGGCTTTTGGATCCCGGTGTCCTTCCGGTTTTTGGGGCGGGGGGAGGGGCCGGCCTTTGGGACTCCGGGCACCTGTTCTTTTGGGGCGCGAGGAGGGGCCGGCCTTTGGGACTCCGGTCACCTGCTTTTTTAGGGGCGCGGGACCGGTTCTTCTCAGGTGCCGGTCCTCGAAGTTTCCAGGGGTGTGGGAGGGGCTGAGCCTTCGGATCCCGGTGTCTTGCGTTGTTTAGGGGCGCGGGGAGGGGCCGGTCTTTGAGACTCCGGCCACCCGCTCTCCCAGGGGCGCGGGGCTGTGTCAATTTGCGGCTCCGCCGCGTGGGCGCGACCAGCCACAACGCACCCGCAGGCAAACAACAACCGCACCTACCCCAGCAGCGCAGCAATCCCCACCAACACCGGCACCGACAACACCGTGGACAGCAGGATCGAGTCCCGAGCCAACCCCTCACCCACCCGATACCGACTCGCGTACGTGTACAGGTTCTGCGCAGCAGGCAACGCCGAGGTCACCACCACGTCGAGCAACCCCGCCCCGTGAATACCGAACACAGCCACAGCCAACGCCCAAGCAATCACCGGCTGCCCCACCGACTTCAGCGCAACCGACCACAACACCGGCCCCCGCTCAACGCCCCGCGCAGGAACCGCACTTCCCCGCAGCGAAATCCCGAACCCGATCAACACCGCCGGCACAGCCATGTTCCCGATCAGGGTGAGCGGATCCATCACCGGGCCCGGAACATGAACCCCGATCCCCGCCACCGCAACCCCCGCAAGCGACCCCACCGCGACCGGATTCCGCAACGGCGTAAGCAGCCGCAGCCACAAAGGCCCCTTCTCACCCGCCCCCGACAGATCGAGGACCGTCAACGCGAGCGGGCTCACCACCACCAGCTGGAACAACATCACCGGCGCCACCAGCGACGCATTGCCCAGGACGTACACCGAGATCGGAATCCCGAGGTTGCCGGAGTTGACGTAACTCGAACACAGCGCCCCGATCGTCGTACGGCCGACACCCCAGCCCCGTACGACCCCCACCACCACGAACACCCCCGCCACCGCAGCCGTGCTCAGCACCGTCACGAGCAGCCCACTGGAGAAGATCACCGACAGATCGGCCCGCGCGAGGGTCGTGAACAGCAGCGCCGGGGACGCGACATTGAAGGCCAGCTTGGTCAGGACGTCCCGCCCGTGTTCGCCGAGGGAACCCCGCACACCGATCAGATAGCCGACCGCGATCACCACACCGATGACCGCGAACCCGGTCAGAACCCCCTGCACGGCACCCCCTCGGCACCGACTTCGGCGCGCGGGAGGGCATCGGGTATCCAGAGCGGGGCTGATCCGTGGGGCATACAGCAAACCTAGGCGGTCGCCCCCGATGAGTTACGACCGCCCACCCGGTCTACCGATCGTGGACGCCAAGACACCCGCTGTACTCGTGCCGGCCCGCCCCGTCACCCGTGACGAGGTGGCGGGGCTGTGCGCCGAGGTACGGGCACTGCTGGAGGCGACGACCGGTGCCGGAGCCGGAGTCGTCCTGGTCGAGGTCGTCGGGCCCGGGCCGCCAGGACTCGGTACTGTCGATCTCCTGGCCCGGCTGCAACTCACCGCCCGGCGGACCGGGGGCGGCCGGATCAGACTCCGCGCCCCCGCCCCCGAACTACGCGCCCTCCTCGACCTGGTCGGACTCCGCTTCGAGATGGAGGGGCAGGTCGAACAGCGGGAACCAGCGCTTGGTGTCCAGGAAGAAGTGGAACCCGGTGAGCCCGCCGTCTGAGATCTCCAGGATCTGGACCGCCCAGGGCGCGTAACCACCCGCCTCCGGGTCCGGCTTGTACTGGGCGAAGCCCGGCAGGCCGTTCACCTGCACCGGGATCAGGCGCGAGCCCTCGCAGGCGGAACCGATCGTCGTCATGAAGCCCGTGATGTCGTCGTGGCCGGTCAGCCACAGGTCGAACGGCGGCATCGTCATGATGGCGTCCTCGTGCAGCAGCGCGGTGAGCGCGGCCATGTCGTAGCCCTCGAAGGCGGCGACGTACCGCTCCAGCAGCTTCTGCTGCTCCTCGTCGAGCGGGTCGGACACGGCCGCGTCGGCCGCCTTGTCGTCCCGCTCGGCGAGGGTCGCCCGAGCCCGCTGCAACGCGCTGTTGACCGACGCGACCGAGGTGTCGAGCAGCTCGGCCACCTCGTTCGCCCGCCAGGCCAGCACCTCGCGCAGGATCAGCACCGCCCGTTGTTTGGGCGGCAGTTGCTGGAGGGCGGCCATGAACGCGAGCCGTACGGACTCCTTGGCCACGGCCGCCTCCGCGGGGTCTGCGACGGTCGGCAGCACCCGCGCGTCCGGCATCGGCTCCAGCCACGTGTTGTCCGCGCGGGGCGACAGCGCGGCCTGCGCGAGAGGGGTGGAGTCGCTGAGATCGACGGGCCGAGCCCGCTTGTTTCCGGCGGACAGCATGTCCAGGCAGACGTTGGTGGCGATCCGGTACAGCCAGGAACGGAGACTGGACCGGCCCTCGAACTTCTCGTAGTTCCGCCAGGCGCGGACCATCGTGTCCTGCACGGCGTCCTCGGCCTCGAAGGACGAGCCGAGCATGCGGTAGCAGTACCCGGTCAGCTCGACGCGGTGTTTCTCCAGCCTGACATCGAGGTCGTCCGTCGTAGTCACAACGCTGTCACTCATGGTCTCGCCCACCCACCCCTGTGGCCGTTCTTCCCTTACCCCGAAACGTAGCGCAGCCCACTGACAATGGCGCGAGGAGTGAATGAACGTGCAGGTCAGAGCGGTAACCGGGCACCCGGTATTGGTGTGGAGCCCCGTCCTCAGGCGCCGGACGGGCTCATCGGTGCCGGCGCCCGTTGCGTCCGCGCCGCCCGCGACCCCAACACAGTGATCGTGACAACACCCGCCACCGCGAGCACCCCCACACCCACCGTCCCGGCCCAGCCCCCCGCGTGGAACGCCATCGCGCCGACCGTACTGCCCGTGCTGGACCCGATGTAGTACGCGGACTGATACAGAGCCGACGCCTGCGCGCGCCCCGTCGTCGCCGTCTTGCTGACCGCCGAGGACGCGACCGCGTGCCCCGCGAAGAAGCCCGCCGTGATGAGGACCAGGCCGAGCAGCACCAGGGGGAGTGAATCGGCGAGGGAGACCACGAGCCCCGCCGCCGTCGTACCGCCCGCCAGGTACAAGGCACCCCGGCGCCCCAGCCGGCCCACCAGCCGCCCCGCCGTGGACGCCGACACGGTCCCCACCAGATACACCAGGAAGATCGAGCCGATGATGCCCTGGGGGAGCGAGAAAGGGGCCTCGGTGAGGCGGTAGCCGATCACCGTGTAGACGCCGCCGAAGACCGTCATGAACAGCGCGCCGATCGCGTAGAGGCGGCACAGCAGCGGGTTCGCGAGGTGGTCGCGGACCGTGCGGGCCAGGACGCGCGGGCGCAGCGAACCTGGCGTGAAGTGCCGCGGGGCCGGAAGCAGCAGCCGGAACGCGATGGCACAACCGACCGCGATGACACCGATCACCCCGACCGCGACCCGCCAGCCCCACTCCTGCGCGACCCACCCGGTGATGACCCGGCCGCTCATCCCGCCGACGCTGTTGCCGGCCACGAACAGACCGATCGCCGTGACCAGCGCCTTCGGCCGCACCTCCTCCGCCAGATAAGCCGTCGCCGAGGCCGGCAGCCCGGCCAGCGCGGCTCCCTGAAGGAACCGCAACGCCACCAGCGCGCCCAGCGACGGCGCGAACGGCACCAGCACCCCGAGGCTCACCGCGACCACCAACGACGCCGTCATGACCGTACGACGTCCAAAACGCTCCGACAGCGCGCTCATCGGCAGGACGAACAACGCGAGCCCACCCGTCGCGGCCGCCACCGTCCAGCTCGCCGCACTCGCCGACACCGCGAAACCGGAGGAGATCAGCGGCAGCAGCGCCTGCGTGGAGTAGAGGAGCGCGAAGGTCGCCACGCCCGCGAGGAACAGCGCGAAGCTCATACGGCGATAGCCGGGACCACCCGGCGTCAGCCGTGAGTCGGAGTCGGGGAGAGGGCTGGTGGCGGCCACGACGGTGGACGCCCCGGTATCGGCGGAAGGCATGCTTCGAAGTTACGTAGACGCCCGCTGATCCGTCCAATGCACGGAAACGCCATAATCGTTCCCATGGTGCATCAGTACAGCTCACAGGCTCACCTGTCACCGTCCGGTGACACAGAAGACATCGTCGCGCTGCTCGCGCCCCGCCTCGCGTACTTCGCCGGCGTCGCCCGCACCGAACACGTCACGCGGGCCGCGCAGGAGATGCAGGTCCCGCAGTCCACCCTGTCGCGGGCGATGGTCCGCCTCGAACAGGACCTGGGCGTCGACCTGTTCGCGCGCAGAGGCCGCACGGTGTCGTTGACCCCCGCCGGGCGCACCTTCCTCACCTCCGTCGACCGCGCCCTCGCCGAGATCGAGAAGGCCGCCGACGAGGTCCGCGCCGACGCCGACCCCGCCACCGGCAAGGTCGCCTTCGGCTTCCTCCACACCCTCGGCTCGGAAACCGTCCCCGGCCTCATCCGCGCCTTCCGCGCC
Source organism: Streptomyces prunicolor (assembly GCF_045162825.1). Lineage (NCBI taxonomy): Bacteria > Bacillati > Actinomycetota > Actinomycetes > Kitasatosporales > Streptomycetaceae > Streptomyces > Streptomyces prunicolor. Next base: position 6,802,262 of record NZ_CP108676.1, read on the forward strand.
GACCACCCCCGCGTCCGCTTCAGCCTGGTCCAGAACTACGGCGAGGCCATGCTGGAGCGCCTACGCGCCGGCGAACTGGACCTCTGCCTCCTGACCGCCCCGACCCTCGACGCCCCCGACGTCGTGGCCCACCGCCTCGACGTACAGAAGCTCCGCCTAGTCGTCCCGGCCGACCACCGCCTGGCCACACGCAAGCGCATCCGCCTGGCAGAAGCGGCCGACGAGACCTTCGTGACCCTGGAACCCGGCTACGGCCTCCGCAGCATCACCGACGCCGTCTGCAAGGAGGCCGGCTTCCGCCCGAAGATTGCCTTCGAGGGGGAGGAGGCGGAGACCCTACGGGGCCTGGTGGCGGCGGGTTTGGGTGTCGCTCTCCTACCTCCACCGGCCGTCCCCCGCCCGGGAGTTGCAGAACTGACGGTCACAGCTCCAAGGGCGGTAAGAGAGATCGGCGTCGCATGGCTGGACGGCCACCCAGACACACCCCCGGTGGCAGCCTTCAAGCAGTTCCTACTCGCAAGAAAGGGCAACTTGCTACCAACGTAGCGGTCACCCACCCAGGGGCGCGGGGAACTGCGCGACCAGCCCCCACCGGGCCGCACTCCGCGACGAAAGATCAGCCCCTACGAAGCGACCGCCCAAACCCCGCAGCCAACGGCATCCTCAAACCCAAGGGCGGCGGAGCCTGAAGCGCATCCTCAACAGGCCGAGAAAACGCCCGCCCGAACAACGCCCCCATCACGAAGTCCTCGGTGAGCGCGTGCACTTCCTGCCGATGCTGATGCAACCCGTGCCCGTCGGAGTGCACTTCGAACCGACAGATGTCCCGGTTCGCCTTCTTCGCCCGAGCCGCCAACCTGAACGACAGCTCAGGATCGGTCCGTTCGTCGTTCGTGCCGTGCACGATCAGCACCCGCCGCCCAGCGAGTTGTTTCACCGGTTCGGGTGGCGCGGCCACATCCTGTTCGGGCAGCCAAGGAGCCAGCGCCACAACGGAGTTCACCGCTTCGTGCCCCGCGGAGCGCAACGCCGCGCGGGCGCCCATGTCGATCCCGGTGAGACACACGGGCACGTCCCCGTACCGCCGTACGACCTCCTCCACCGCCCACGCCGCGTCGTGCGCGAGCTGCGCCTCGCTGCCGTTCCAGCCGCGTACGCGGTAGTGGACGACATGCGCGGCGAGCCCGTCACCCGCGCCCGCGCGGGCCAGTCGGCGCCCCAACGTCCGTACGGAGGCCGTCGCCAACATGGGGGAGGGTCTACGGCTGGACACCTCCTCGCCACCGGGGAGCAGCAGCACCACGCCGCTCACCGAGGTCGGTTCGGGACCGAGCGCTCTCCCCAGCCGGGCCGTCCTGACCGGCGTCGCTTGCTGTGCCATGACAGAACAGTGTCAGAAGCGAGCGTGTACGCCATCCTTCCGCGCGGTCACCGTTACGTATCGACGGATTCGTACAGCGGGCGATCTACGCGCGTAGGAGTTAGAGTGCGGAAATGACGAGCCAGAGCACCCCGAACACCCCGACGCCGGACCAGATCCGCCGGGCGCCGAAGGTTCTGCTGCACGACCACCTCGACGGCGGTCTCCGCCCGGGGACGATCGTCGAACTCGCGCGGGACGCCGGGTACACCGGACTCCCCGAGGCCGACCCGGACAAGCTCGGCGTGTGGTTCGCCGAGGCCGCCGACTCCGGTTCGCTGGAGCGGTACTTGGAGACCTTCTCGCACACGGTCGCCGTGATGCAGACCCGGGACGCGCTGATCCGGGTGGCCCGCGAGTGCGCCGAGGACCTCGCCGAGGACGGTGTCGTCTACGCCGAGGTGCGGTACGCGCCCGAGCAGCACCTCGACGGCGGGCTCAGCCTCGAAGAGGTCGTCGAGGCCGTCAACGAGGGCTTCCGGCAAGGGGAGTTGCTGGCGAGGGAGAGCGGGCGGCGGATTCGTGTGGGGGCGCTGCTGACTGCCATGCGGCATGCGGCCCGTTCCCTGGAGATCGCCGAACTCGCCAACCGCTACCGCGACTTGGGCGTCGTCGGCTTCGACATCGCGGGCGCGGAGGCCGGGTTCCCGCCCACCCGGCACCTGGACGCCTTCGAGTATCTGAAGCGCGAGAACAATCACTTCACGATCCACGCCGGTGAGGCTTTCGGGCTGCCGTCGATCTGGCAGGCCCTGCAGTGGTGCGGCGCCGACCGGCTCGGGCACGGGGTGCGCATCATCGACGACATCCAGGTGAAGGAGGACGGCTCCGTCGAGCTCGGGCGCCTCGCGTCGTACGTGCGCGACAAGCGCATCCCGCTGGAGCTGTGCCCCAGCTCCAACCTCCAGACCGGCGCCGCCGACTCCTACGCCGAGCACCCCATCGGGCTGCTGCGCCGGCTGCACTTCCGCGCCACGGTCAATACCGATAATCGCCTCATGTCGCACACCAGCATGAGCAAGGAATTCGAGCACCTTGTCGAGGCGTTCGGTTATTCGCTCGACGACATGCAGTGGTTCTCCGTCAATGCTATGAAGTCAGCATTCATTCCTTTCGATGAACGACTCGCCATGATCAATGACGTGATCAAGCCCGGATATGCCGAGCTGAAATCCGAATGGCTGTTCCGGCAGACCGCCTCCACCAGCGGTTCTGTACCCGAAGAGGGCTGAGCGGGGTCGAGTGGGAGGCCCGGAATGCGGGCGGGTGTTCACAATCCGTCCGCATTTCGATGTTTGCGGCGGGTGCCTCCGCGTGTTTACGGTCTTGGACCGCTCACATCCCCGTCATCCCATTCAAGGACGCATTCACCATGAAGCAGTCTGCTGCCAAGACCCTCGGTGTCGCCGCTCTCGGTGCTGCCTTCGCCGCCGTAGGCGCGGGTGCCGCGAGCGCGGCTCCGGCGGTGCCGGACGCCACCCAGGCGCTGGGTGCCGTGACCCACACGCTGCCCGCCGAGAACGTCGCCAAGGCGCTGCCGGGTGCCGGCCAGGCGCTGAGCCAGGCGCAGCCCGCCCTCGCCGGTGGTCTGTCCGCCGTGCAGCCGGCCGCCGAGAAGGTCCTCTCCGACGGCCCGACCGCGCCCGTCGCCGGGCTGCTGGGCGGCCTCCCGCTGTCGAACACGGGCCTGCCCACCCACGGCCTGCCGCTGAACGGCGTCCCCCTGGGCTGAGCCCGCCCCCTGAACGCGCCGATGGGGCGCACCCCCGGACGAGAGGGTGCGCCCCATCGGCGTACGTGCGTATCGGGGCACAGGGACCGAGGCCTCACCAGGCCTCGGTGCGCACCTTGTCCTCGGACGGGAACAGGATCCACAGCACGATGTAGAGCAGGAACTGCGGACCGGGCAGCAGGCACGAGAGCAGGAAGATCACCCGCATCGTGGTCGCGGAGGTACCGAAGCGCCGCGCCAGCGCTGCGCACACTCCGCCGATCATGCGGCCTTGGGTGGGGCGGGCAATGGCGGCCATGGTGGGCTCCTTCGTGAGCGTCTCTCCGAGGCCTCCCCTGCGGCTGCCTCATCTGTCCTCAACCGTACGGAGTCGCAGCGCACCCCGCGTCGCTCTACGGTGCGATGCCGACCCTGGGAATCGTCGGGGTCCGCCCCTGAGACGCTTCCTCCTGGAGGACGGTCGCGGGGAGCGGACTCTCCACCCGGCGACGGAGCCAGGCGCGGGCGGCCGGGACGATCGCGGCGTGCGCGAGGGCCACGCCGACCGTGTTCATGAGCAGCGAGTCGATGTCGACGACCTGGCCCGGCACCCCGGTCTGGAGCAGTTCGATGCCCAGGGAGATCAGGGCGCCCGCCGCGACCGTACGGACGAAGGACGCGAGCGGGGAGACATGGAGTCTGCCGCTGACCGTCGGGAGCAGGACACCCAGCGGGGCCAGCAGCGCGAGGCCCTCACCGATCCGCTTCGACGCCTCCGGCCAGCCCATGGCCAGATCGGCCCGGATGCTGGCCAGCGGGTGCAGATTCGGGGGCATCACCCAGGGGACGTCCCGGGGACGCAGCGTGACCCAGGCGACGAGCACGAGATGTGCGACGAGGAGGACACCTCCTGTCACACGGATGCGAATCGCGGCGCTGCCGCCGATGGAGCCTTCACGCTGCACGCACCACAAGACGCCCTCTCCGGCACGATCGGTTCCGGGTAGGTGCCAAGCACCAGGGTGAGGCCTGCGCCACACGCCCCTTTTCGCGCCCCGTTCACCTCCGGGGCGTACGCGGCTTCAGCCGCCGGTCACCTCGCTGGACGGCGGTGCCTTGGTGCCGGGGTCGGTGCGGACGTCGTCCGTGCACTCGTAGCGGCGCAGGGGCGCGGCGTCCGGGCCGCCGAGGATCACGGAGCCGTCGCCCTCGGCCGCGGCCGAGTCGGAGAACGTACAGACGAGCTGGGCGAGCGCGTACGACGTGAGGTCGGCCGGTGAATTGCTCAGCCGCAGCGCGTCCTTGGGGTCCTTGGCGCCCGGCCCGCTCACCGTCATGCCGCCGCGCACGTCGGTCGTGTAACCGGCGTCCCGCTCGCCCGAGGACGGCGCCTGGGCGAGCTGGTCCAGCAGCCCCTGCGCCACGATCACCCGCCGCTGCGCGTCCGCCGTGCCGTCCGGCACCTGTACGGCCCGGTCGACGGTCACCAGCGACGACCCGCACAGCAGGAACACCTGCACGGGCACCCCGCGCGCGGCCTGCGGCGACACGTCAGGCTCGGTGAGCGTGCACGGCACCCGGGACGGCGCGGCCCCGAAGTCGGTCGGCACCTCGGTGGCCCGGATCCCGCACCCGGCGAGCAGCAGGCCGAGGAACGGAAGGGCCAGCGCGGTGCCGTAGCGGCGTCGTACGTTCATGACGCGGTCTCCTCGGGGCCGGCGCCCTCGCTCTTCTCGCCGTTCTCGGCGCCGGGTTCCTCCGTGAGTGCGGAGGCGTCCCGCGGCAGCCGCAGGGTGAACACCGCGCCGCCCTCGGGGGAGTTGGCGGCGGTGATCCCGCCGCCGTGGAATCGGGCGTTCTCCAGGGCGATGGAGAGACCCAGGCCGCTGCCCTCGGAGCGCGGCCGGGAGGCGCTCGCCTTGTAGAAGCGGTCGAAGACGTGCGGCAGGACGTCCTCCGGGATGCCCGGGCCGTGGTCTCGCACGGCGATGACGAGTTCGTCGTCCTCCAGCCGCACCGACACCCGGACCGGCGAGCCGCCGTGCTTGAGGGCGTTGCCGATGAGGTTGGCGAGGATGACGTCGAGGCGGCGCGGGTCGAGCCGGGAGTGGATGCCGCGCTCGGCGTCCAGGTCGACCGCGTCCAGCCAGGCGCGGGCGTCGATGCACGCGGTGATCTGGTCGGCGAGGTCGACGTCGTCGAGGACGAGCCGGGCGGTGCCCGCGTCGAAGCGGGTGACCTCCATCAGGTTCTCGACGAGGTCACCGAGCCGCTTGGTCTCGCTGACGACGAGCCGTACGGCGGGCTCGATCATCGGGTCCACGCTGCCGGTCTCGGCGTCGAGTTCCTCTTCGAGCACCTCGACCACTGCCGTGATCGCGGTCAGTGGGGTGCGCAGCTCGTGCGACATGTCGGCGACGAACCGGCGCGAGGCGTCGTCGCGGGCGGCCATGTCGGCGACCCGTTTCTCCAGCGCCTCGGCGGTCTGGTTGAACGTCCGTGACAGCTCGGCGAGTTCATCGGTTCCGGAGACCCGCAGCCGGGTGTCGAGCTTGCCCTCGCCGAGCCGGCGCGCGGCGATGCCGAGCCGGTGCACGGGCTTGAGGACGGTCGTCGCGGCGGCCTGCGCGAGCAGCGCGGAACCGATCAGCGCGAGCCCGGTGGCGATACCCAGCGACCAGGCGAGGGAGTTGAGGTCCTTCGCCTCCGGCTCAAGGGACTTGAGCATGTAACCGGTCGGACCGCCGCCGATCATCCGGGTCCCGGCCACCAGATACGGCGTGCCGTGCTCGGTGACCCGCTGCCAGTACAGGTGGTACGGCTCCTTGTTGCCGTCGGTCACCGACTGCTGCTTGTTCACCGCCGTACGCAGCGACTTGGGCACGTCCTCCAGCGAAAAGCCGTTCAGGCCGCCCGAGTTGCCGTAGACCGCCTTGTCGTTCGCGTCCTCGCCGACGAGCAGGACGCTGAAGCGCTGGCTGCTGTTGGCCATCTGGCCCGCGGTGCGCATCAGTTCGTCCTGCGTGGGGTGCGCAGGCAGGGCGCCCGCGCGGTTCTGCATCTCCTGGCGGAAGTCGCGCAGGACGGCGTCCTGGGCGCGGGTGAGGACCGCCTCACGGTTGAGCCAGTACGCGATGCCGGACGCGGACACGGCGGCCGTCAGCGCGACCAGGCCGAACACCACGACCAGCCTGAGACGCAGGCTGGTGAACCGCAGCCGCCACAGAACTCCCTTACGACCCGGGCGCCAGCCGCGGATCCCCCCTGGTGCGTCGGTCACTGAGGCGAGTCCAGGCGGTAGCCGACGCCGCGCACGGTACGGATGAGGGTCGGGGACGAGGGGATGTCCTCGACCTTGGCGCGCAGCCGCTGGACACAGGCGTCCACCAGCCGCGAGTCGCCGAGGTAGTCGTGCTCCCACACCAGGCGCAGCAACTGCTGCCGGGACAGGGCCTGTCCGGGCCGCCGGCTCAGCTCCAGCAGCAACCGCAGCTCGGTGGGCGTGAGTTGGAGGTCCTCGCCGTTCTTCGTGACGGTCATCGCGGCCCGGTCGATGACGAGCGAACCGAACGACGCCGCGTCGTTGGCTTCTCGTTCCCCGCGCCGCAGCACGGCCCGGATGCGGGCGTCCAGGACGCGCCCCTGCACGGGTTTGACCACGTAGTCGTCGGCACCGGACTCCAGTCCGACGACGATGTCGATGTCGTCGGAGCGCGCTGTGAGCAGAATGATCGGCAGCTGGTCCGTGCGCCGGATACGACGGCACACCTCGAAACCGTCGATGCCGGGCAGCATCACATCCAGCACGATCAGGTCCGGCCGCTGCTCACGCAACAGCTTCAGACCGTCCTCGCCGCTGGCAGCGGTGGCTACCCGGTGTCCCTGGCGCGTCAGCGAGAGCTCCAGGGCCGTCCGGATGGCGTCGTCGTCCTCGATCAGCAACAGGGAAGGCACGGGCCTCATTCTGGCCCATGTGGGGGTGGGGTTTCGACACCTGTACGTGTACGTAGCCCTTGTAGGTACGTGTGCGCACCCGTAGCGCCCTTTTCTGTGACCGGACTGTCCGTTTTCTGAGGGCAGCTACAGAGACCGACCCCTGTGACAGCTCTGTGACAGTCGGCGGACAAGCCCATGAAGTGACCCCGGCAGGATTTTCGGCACAGGCAAGGAACCACGCCGGAACATCCGAACACCGGGCAAGTCCACTACGGGGGGCGCGAGATGAACACGCTGCACAGCACCAGCAACAACGCAGTCATCACGCGTCTGCACGATGTCACCCGGGGTTCCGAGAAGTCCGGTGCCGTGAGCGGGCGGGGGTGCGTTCGCGGTGCCGGGCGTCAGCACACCGGGTTCATGACGGTGGTTGACGCGCACACGGGGGAAGCGCACGGGGGAAGCGCGTACAGGGAGGACACGGGGGAGCGTCGCTCGCTGTCGGAGGCGGAGTTCACTGCCTACGTCCAGGAGCGCCGCGCCTCCCTGTACGCAACCGCCTACCACCTGACCGGCGACCGCTTCGAGGCCGAGGACCTGCTCCAGAGCGCACTGTTCTCGACGTACAAGGCATGGGACCGGATCAGCGACAAGGCCGCGGTCGGGGGCTACCTCCGCCGCACCATGACGAACCTGCACATCAGCGCGTGGCGCCGCCGCAAGCTGAACGAGTACCCGACCGAGGAACTGCCGGAGACGCCCGGCGACACGGACGCGATGCGCGGCACGGAACTGCGCGCGGTCCTGTGGCAGGCGCTGTCCCGGCTGCCGGAACTCCAGCGCACCATGCTGGTCCTCCGCTACTACGAGGGCCGCACGGACCCGGAGATCGCGGAGATCCTCGACATCAGTGTCGGCACGGTGAAGTCCAGCATCTGGCGGTCGCTCCGCCGTATGCGTGAGGACGAGGTCCTCAGCTTCGGCCGTGACGAGGAGGACGCCTTCGGGGAGCTTGTCGCCTGAGGGTTCGGGGGGGATAGGTAACGGGGGAGGTCCGGGGGGACCACGGGGGATCGGTACCGGGGGGTGCCGACGGGGTCACGGGGACCATGGGGGGAAACACGGGGGAAGTACCACGGGGGAACGGGGAGAGCGGGACTGGAGGGCCGGGGGGTCCGTCCAGTCCCGCTCTTTCGTGTGCGGTCAGCGGACTTCTTCGTGGACCCTCATGAGCGTCGCCTCCGCGGGCGTGTCACCGACGGCGATGGCGAGGGAGGGATCCATCCCCTCGACCGCGTACGCGGTGGTCTTCCCTTCCGGTACGGCGGCATCGGGATGGTTCGTGTCGTCGCACTCCGGGACGGTGGCGGCGCCCAGCTTCTCGCCGACGGTGAAGTCCACGTTCACGGCCGGGAGATAGCCGCGGTTCTGGAAGGTCACCAGGCCCGAGCAGGAGGCCGCCGAGGATCCCCCGTCCGAGCATCCGACGGCGGCGGCCAGCAGCGCGGTCGTCACGATCAGCCGTCGGCCGGTCCGGAGGGCGGTTGTCATCGGCGTCCTTCTCTCCCTGGGCAGGTCTTTCGCCCTACGACGGAGAAGGCGCCGCATTCGTTCGTGCCGGGCGCCGGCCCACCGCCGCCGCGGCCAGCCGTCCCAGCGCCTCGTCCTTGTCGCAGGCGTACGCGCCGAGTCCGGTCTGCCGGGCCACGATCGAACGCTCAAGACGCATCAGCCGCCACCCGCGCCGCAACAGGAACGGCACGGACTTACGGCCCTCCCGGAGATCCCGCAGGAAGCGACGCCGGAAGGTCCGCATCGGACCCCGGCTCAGGCACAGCGCGTCCGCGAGGACACCCAACTCCTGGCACCGGGTGATCACCTCGGCGGCGAAGATGCCCTCCGCTATGAACAACGGGGTCCGGCCCACATCGACCGCTTCCGTGCCCGTACGGGCGCTGAGCGAGATGTCGTAGACCGGCACGTCCGTACGACCCGTGCGGCACAGCTCGACGATCGCGGCGACCGCGACGTCCGCGTCCCAGGAGTCGGGGTGGTCCCAGTCGATGTCCGAACTCCCCGCCACCTGCGGCAGCGTCGGGTCGTCGCCCTCTTTGTAGAAGTCGTCGAGCCGCAGCACGGGGAGGCCGGACCGGGCGGAGACGAGGGACTTGCCGGAACCCGAGGGGCCGCACAGCAGCACGACACGGGCCGGTGACGGGGAAAGGATGCTCACGGGACACCAGTTTGACGCATTCCGTACGTCCTGCCGACCCCGCGGGTCGGCAGTGGAACGCGCATCACACGTCAACTACCCTTCGTGCTGACCTGATTACCCTGCGCACCAGAAGGTGGCACCAGCAATGGCACGACACACGTCCCCTCAGCATCCGACCGCCCAGCGCGCCCTCGTCGCCCTCGCGACCGCGGGAGTCGCCCTCGGGGCGGGGGCGGCGTCGGCCGCCGCGGACACCTCGCCAGTGGCTGACGTGGTGCGGACTCGGCCCACGTCTCTGGGCAAGATCGACCCGGCGGCGGGGCTTGGTGCGCTCACCGGGACGGTCGGGTATGTCACCGGGCCGGTTGCCGGGCTCAAGCCCAACCCCCTTGCGGGGACAGGTGTTGACCCGCTCGACAACGGGGTTGCGACCCAGCTCGCCGACTTTCAGCCGCTTGCCTCGCAGGCGTTGACGGGGCCGGTGGCTGAGGCTCAGTCGATCGGGAGTATGCCGGTGGTTGGACAGGTGACGGGGCTGTTGGGGGGTTGAGGGATTGCGGGGGAGGGGTGGGGAGCTGCGGTTTCGTTGCCGGGTGACGGCCCGTTGTGGCTGGTCGCGCCCGCGCGGCGGAGCCGCATATTGAACACAGCCCCGCGCCCCTGGACAAGCGGCCTGCGGCCGCTTGATATGACACGCCCCCCCGCGTTAACACGCCCCCTGCGTCAGTACGAGGAGCCGCCTGCTCCCAGTGAGCCCGTCGGATGCCAGACCGTCTTCGTCTCCAGGAAAGCCGTCAGGCGTTCGGTGCCCGGAGTCTCCGTGTAATCCACAGGCTGTGGACGGAGGACTCGCTTGAGGTTGTCCGCCGCTGCGATCTCCAGGTCCTTCGCCAGTACTTCGTCCGCGCCCGCCAAGTCGATCGCGTTGACGTCCTGGTGGGCGGCGAGGGGGGCCGCGATCTCCGCCGTCCTGCCGGAGAGGACGTTGACGACTCCGCCGGGGAGGTCGGAGGTGGCCAGGACCTCGCCCAACGACAGTGCGGGGAGCGGGGAGTTCTCGCTCGCGATGACGATGACCGTGTTGCCGGTCGCGATCACCGGGGCGATGACCGAGATCAGGCCCAGGAAGGAGGACTCCTGGGGTGCGAGGACGGTGACCACTCCCGTCGGCTCGGGGGAGGAGAGGTTGAAGTACGGGCCCGCTACCGGGTTCGCGCCGCCGACCACCTGCGCGATCTTGTCCGTCCAGCCCGCGTACCAGACCCAGCGGTCGATCGCCGCGTCGACGACTGCGGCCGCCTTGGACTTCGACAGGCCCTCCGCGTCCGCGACTTCACGCGCGAACTGGTCCTTGCGGCCCTCCAGCATCTCGGCGATGCGGTAGAGGATCTGGCCGCGGTTGTACGCCGTCGCGCCGGACCAGCCGCCGAACGCCTTGCGCGCCGCTACGACCGCGTCGCGGGCGTCCTTGCGGGAGGACTGGGGTGCGTTCGCCAGCCACTTGCCCTTGGGGTCCGTCACTTCGTACACCCGGCCGCTCTCGGAACGCGGAAACTTCCCGCCGACGTACAGCTTGTAGGTCTTGAAGACGGACAGTCGTGCGTCAGACATCGAGGTACGCCTCCAGGCCGTGGCGACCGCCCTCGCGGCCGTAGCCCGACTCCTTGTAGCCGCCGAACGGCGAGGTCGGGTCGAACTTGTTGAACGTGTTGGACCAGATGACGCCCGCGCGCAGCTTGCTCGCGACCGCGAGGATGCGGGAGCCCTTCTCGGTCCAGATGCCGGCGGAGAGGCCGTACTGCGTGTTGTTGGCCTTCGCGACCGCCTCCTCGGGCGTACGGAAGGTCAGCACCGACAGCACCGGGCCGAAGATCTCGTCGCGGGCGATGGTGTGCGCCTGGGTGACGTTCGTGAAGAGCGTCGGGGCGAACCAGTAGCCGGAGGACGGGAGTTCGCAGGACGGGGACCAGCGCTCGGCGCCCTCCGCCTCGCCCTGTTCCACGAGTGTGGTGATCCGCGCGAGCTGCTCGGCCGAGTTGATCGCGCCGATGTCGGTGTTCTTGTCGAGCGGGTCGCCGAGGCGGAGGGTGGAGAGGCGCCGCTTCAGGGAGTCCAACAACTCGTCCTGGATGGACTCCTGGACGAGGAGTCGGCTGCCCGCGCAGCAGACCTGGCCCTGGTTGAAGAAGATGCCGGTGACGATCCCCTCCACGGCCTGGTCGATGGGGGCGTCGTCGAAGACGATGTTCGCGCCCTTGCCGCCGAGTTCGAGGGTGACCTTCTTGGTCGTGCCGGCCACTTGGCGGGCGATCGCCTTGCCGACCGCCGTGGAACCGGTGAAGGCGACCTTGTTCACGTCCGGGTGCGCGACCAGCGCGGCGCCCGAATCGCCGTATCCCGGAAGGATGTTGACGACACCCTTGGGGAGGCCAGCCTGGCGGCAGATGTCCGCGAAGAAGAGGGCAGAGAGGGGGGTCGTCTCGGCGGGCTTCAACACGACCGTGTTGCCGGTCGCGAGGGCCGGGGCGATCTTCCACGCCAGCATCAGGAGCGGGAAGTTCCAGGGGATGACCTGGCCCGCGACGCCGAGCGGCTGCGGGTTCGCGCCGAAGCCGGCGTGGTCCAACTTGTCGGCCCAGCCCGCGTAGTAGAAGAAGTGCGCGGCGACCAGGGGGAGGTCCGCGTCCCTCGTCTCCTTGATGGGCTTGCCGTTGTCCAGGGTTTCCAGGACGGCCAGTTCGCGGCTGCGCTCCTGGATGATCCGGGCGATGCGGAACAGGTACTTGGCGCGTTCGGAGCCGGGCAGCGCCGACCACTTCTCGAAGGCCTTGCGGGCGGCCTGCACCGCGCGGTCGACGTCCGCCTCGCCCGCCTGGGCGATCTCGGAGAGGACCTCTTCGGTGGAGGGAGAGACGGTCTTGAAGACCTTGCCGTCCGCCGCTTCCGTGAACTCGCCGTCGATGAACAGGCCGTAGGAGGGCGCGATGTCGACGACCGAGCGGGACTCGGGGGCCGGTGCGTAGTCGAAAGTAGCCATGATGGTCAGTCCACCGTCACGTAGTCGGGGCCGGAGTAGCGGCCGGTGGCCAGCTTCTGACGCTGCATCAGCAGGTCGTTCAGGAGCGAGGACGCGCCGAAGCGGAACCAGTGGTTGTCCAGCCAGTCCTCGCCCGCCGTCTCGTTGACGATGACCAGGAACTTGATGGCGTCCTTGGAGGTACGGATACCGCCCGCGGGCTTCACACCGACCTGGATGCCGGTCTGGGCGCGGAAGTCGCGCACCGCCTCCAGCATCAACAGGGTGTTCGCGGGCGTCGCGTTGACGGCGACCTTGCCCGTCGACGTCTTGATGAAGTCCGCGCCGGCCAGCATGCCGAGCCAGCTCGCGCGGCGGATGTTGTCGTACGTCGAGAGTTCGCCGGTCTCGAAGATGACCTTGAGGCGAGCCGCCCCGGACGCCTCCTTCACGGCGACGATCTCGTCGTAGACCTTCATGTAGTTGCCCGCGAGGAACGCCCCGCGGTCGATGACCATGTCGATCTCGTCGGCGCCCGCGGCGACCGCGTCGCGCACGTCGGCCAGCTTCACGGCGAGCGCGGCACGGCCGGCCGGGAACGCGGTGGCGACGGAGGCGACCTTCACGGAGGAACCGGCGACGGCCTCCTTCGCGGTGGCCACCATGTCCGGATAGACACAGACGGCCGCGGTCGAGGGGCTCGTGCGGTCGGTCGGGTCGGGGCGGACCGCCTTGGCGCCGAGCGCCCGGACCTTCCCCGCGGTGTCCGCGCCTTCCAGCGTCGTCAGGTCGACCATCGAGATGGCGAGGTCGATGGCGTACGCCTTCGCGGTGGTCTTGATGGAACGGGTCCCCAGCGAGGCGGCACGCGCCTCCAGGCCGACCGCGTCGACGCCGGGCAGCCCGTGAAGGAAACGGCGCAGCGTACTGTCCGACGCCGTCACCTCGCCGAGTGAGTGTGCAGCAGCAGGTGCAGTGGTGGGCATGGTCACCAGACGAGCATATCTACGCGCGTAGCGGCTGTACAGCCCGGGTGAGATATCGCGCCCTGAAGGGGCGCGGGGAACTGCGCGAGCAACCACGATGCACCTGAGGCCGCAAACGCACACAACCCCAACGGCGATCAGGCGGACCCCTGAGGCACAATCGCACCATGACGACCCCGCACACCGACGCCGACCCCCAAGACCGGATCCACCGCTCACCCGCGGGCATCGTCGGCGGCGTCCTGCTGCTGGCCATCGTCGGCTGGCTCGGCATCGACGCCCTCGTGACCGGCAACGGCCGCACGCCGTGGCTCGCACTGGCGGGCATGATCCTCGTCGTACCGCTGATCGTCGCGTTCACGCTCCGCCCGGCGGTGTACGCCAACCCGGACCGGCTGCGGATCCGCAACCCGTTCCGGATCGTCGTACTGCCGTGGGGCGAGATCGCCGCACTGCGGTCCGGCTACTCGAACGAGGTCCTCACGACGGCGGGCGCCAAGTTCCAGCTGTGGGCGATCCCGGTCTCGCTGCGCGCCCGAAAGAAGGCGGCGCGGCGCGAGGCACGGGCCACGGCGGACGCGGGGCGTACGGGGGACGCGCAGCGCGGCGGTGGCAGGCCCGGGGCCTTCGGCAGGTCCGCGGGCTTCGGTCTCGGCGGCGGGACCGTGCAGGGTGGGTCCACGCGCGCGGAGTCCGACCAGGTCATGACCGATCTGCGCGAGCTGCTGGAGGACCAGGGGCAGGCGGAGTCGGCGCAGGGCGAGATCACCGTGCGCTGGGCGTACGAGGTGATCGCGCCGGTGGTCGCCGGGGCCGTACTGCTGGCGATCCTGCTGGCGACGGGCTGACCGGACCGGCTGACCGGACGGGCAGACTGGATGGGCTGACCGGGCGGGCAGACTGGATGGGCTGACCGGGCGGGCAGACTGGATGGGCACCGCCCACGCTCCCTGCCCGCATTTCCTCCCCTCTTCCCCGCGCACGCTTCTCTCCTCTTTCTCTGGGATGTCATGACCACGAACGTCCAGGAGCCGTCGCTGCTGCCCCCCTCCGCGATACCCGAGGGGTGCGTGCCCTGGAACGCGGAGCACGCGCGCGTGTGGGCCGACGCGGCGGTGCCGTGGTGGGTGCCGGTCCGGCCCCGGCGATGGTCCTTCGAACTGGCCCTCTGGTGCGCCGTGTTGGTCGCCTTCGCCCTGCTGACGACCACGGACCTGCCCCCGGAACTGGCCGCGCTGCTGCCGCTCCAGGTCATGTGGTCGCTGTGGCGTCCCGAGGTCGTACGGTTCTCCGCGCCCGTCCTGATCGCACTGGTCGCGATACGGGCCACCGAGCTGTCGTGGACGGCCCTGATCTGTGCCGCCCTGCTGGTCCTGGCCTCCGTGACGGCCACCGAGCTACGGGCACGCGCGCGTGCCCACCAGTGGCGGAGCGCCCTGGCGACGGCCGGCGGGGTCACGGCCGTACCGCCGGACGCGGACGGGCGGGTGCGGCGGGGCGGGCTCTTCCTCAAGTTCGGGGCCGGTGTGGGCGTACCCGGTGTCGTCCTGCTCGCCACCGCCGATCTGTGGCGCTGGCCGAGCGACCGCCAAGTGGCGCTCGCGGAGGGCCTGTTCATCGTCGGCCTGGCACTCACCATGCTCCTCTCCGGAGCCCTCGGCCGACGCCGCGCGCGCACGCTGCGCGCGACACCCGCGCCCGTCCTGCGCGTCCTCGTCGGCAAGGACGACCACCAGGACGCCGTGATCTACGCGACGGACGACACGGAGGCGCTACGGCCGCTGTTCACGGTCGCGACGAGGGCGGAAGAAAAGAGGGAGGGCAACGACGAGGCGGAGGTGGAGGAGCCGGAGGAACTCCTCGACGCGCCCGCGACCGCCGCTCCCGTCCCCCTGCGGGAAGCCGTCCTGTACGGCACCCCCTACGACGGCGCCGAGATCCTGCTGGTCTGCGCGGCGGCGGAGCCCGGTGAGCCGCCGGTGGCGGAGTGGTCGACCGGGCCCGTACGGCCGTTGGCGGCGGGCGCCGCGCGGCGGCGGATCGCCCGGGAGAAGCGGGCGGCGGTCCGGGCGGCCCAGGGCAAGGCCCGGGACGAGGAACTGGCCGCGACCGTGCGGGCGGGGACCGCCGTGGTGCCGGTACGGCGCTGGCGGGCGGGGCCGGTGGACTGGCTGGCGAGCTTCCTGACCGTGCAGTGGTGTCTGGGGTACTTCCTGCTGGGGATCGACGACAGCCTCTGGTTCCGAGGGCTGCTGCTCCTCTTCGGCCTGATGTGCGCCGTCCGCGTCCCCGTGAAACTGCGCTGGCGCATCACCGCCGACCGCACCGGCATCTGGCTGAACCGGCTGCGCGCCCCGCGCCACATCCCCTGGGACGAGCTCCGCGTGGCCCGCCGGGAATCCTTCGAACTCCAGCTGCGGGTACGCGACGGCGACAACTGGGCGGTGGCCGCGCCCCGTTGGGCCTGGTGGCAACGCCGGCGCGGACTGATCCACCCCTACGACGCCCTCGCCGCCGAACTCTCCGCGATGATCGCCGACCCCGCCCTGCGTCCCACGGGCGAGAGCGAAGTGGGCGAACGGGGCCGCCAGTTGTGGCCGTTCGCCGTGCTTCTCGGGCTGGCCTGGACCGCGCTGCTCGTCACCCGCTGGCTGTCCTGACCACGGGGCGGGACGAGCACGGGGTGCCCCGGACGGACGGGGACACCCCATGTGTTCCGCTACGGCTCAGATACCGGCCGCCGCCGACAGGTCCCGCTTGATCGTCGCGAGGGTCTCGGCGGCCTGCGCGCGGGCCGCCGGGAGGTCGGCGTGCGCGGTGACGGGGACCACGACCTCCAGGTAGCACTTCAGTTTGGGCTCGGTGCCGCTGGGCCGGACGATGACCCGGGCACCGTCGAGGGTGTAGCGCAGGCCGTCCGTGGGCGGGAGCTTCGCCGTCCCCTCGGTCAGGTCCTCGGCGTTGGTGACGGCCAGCCCGGCGAGCGCTGTCGGCGGCTGCTCGCGCAACCGCCGCATGGCGTCCGCGATGACACTCAAGTCCTCGACACGGACGGAGAGTTGGTCGGTGGCGTGCAGACCGTGCTCCACGGCGAGATCGTCGAGGAAGTCGAGCAGATCGCGCCCTTCGGCCTTCAACTCCGAGGCCAGTTCGGTGATGAGGAGGGCGGCCGTGATGCCGTCCTTGTCGCGCACGCCGTCCGGGTCCACGCAGTAACCGAGGGCTTCCTCATAGCCGTAGCGAAGGCCTTCCACGCGGGCGATCCACTTGAAGCCGGTGAGGGTCTCCTCGTAGGGGAGGCCCGCCTTCTCGGCGATACGGCCGAGGAGGGACGAGGAGACGATGGACTCGGCGAAGGTGCCCTGCGCGCCGCGTCGTACGAGGTGTGCGGCGAGGAGCGAACCGACCTCGTCGCCGCGGAGCATGCGCCAGTCGCCGTCGGCTTTCACCGCTGCGGCGCAACGGTCGGCGTCCGGGTCGTTGGCGATGATCAGGTCGGGGTCCGTGGCGCGGGCCTGCGCGAAGGCGAGGTCCATCGCGCCGGGCTCCTCCGGGTTGGGGAACGCGACGGTCGGGAAGTCCGGGTCGGGCTCCGCCTGTTCGGCGACGAGCACGGGCGCGGGGAAACCGGCCCGGGCGAACGCGGCCAGCAGCACGTCCTTGCCGACGCCGTGCATCGCCGTGTAGACCGTGCGGGCGGTACGGGGGGAGTCGGGGGAGAGGACGGCGTCCGTGCGGGCGAGGTAGGCGTCGAGGACGGCGTCGTCGAGGGTTTCCCAGCCGGTGTCCGGACGGGGCACGTCGTGCAGGGAGTTGACCGCGTCGATCTCGGCGGCGATCTCCGCGTCGGCCGGGGGCACGATCTGGGAGCCGTCGCCGAGGTAGACCTTGTAACCGTTGTCCCGGGGCGGGTTGTGACTGGCGGTGACTTCGACACCCGCGATCGCGCCCAAGTGCCGTATGGCGAAGGCGAGTACGGGGGTGGGGAGGGGGCGGGGCAGTACGGCGGCCCTGAGCCCGGCGCCGACCATCACGGCGGCGGTGTCGCGGGCGAAGTCGGCGGACTTGTGGCGGGCGTCGTAGCCGATGACGACGGTTCCGGTTCCGTCGGTGTGGCCGTTCTTCTTGAGGTACGCGGCGAGTCCGGCGGCGGCCCGGATGACGACCGCGCGGTTCATCCGCATGGGCCCGGCGCCGAGTTCGCCCCGGAGGCCGGCGGTGCCGAACTGGAGGGTGCCGCGGAAGCGCTCGGTGAGCTCGGCGACGTCCCCGGCTTCGATGAGCTTGGCGAGCTCGTCACGGGTGTCCGCGTCGGGGTCCTCGGCGAGCCAGGTCCTGGCCCGCGCGATGAGTTCGTCGTCGTGCACGTCGGGGCAACCTCTCGTGGGGTGGGTGGTGCGTCGGCTTCTTGGCTTGCTGCGTCGGCTTTTCGGTTCGCCGGGAGGGTTTGTCGCGTCGGTTTCTCGGTTCGCCGAGATGGTCTGTCGCGTTTGCATCCCGGGTCACCGGGACGGTCTGTTGCCTCGCCTCTTAAATGCCCGAGACGTGTGGGTGGGTGGGAAACATCCGGGGGTTCCAGGGGGCGGGAGCCCCCTGGGGGACGGTGCCTACAACCGGCCGAGCACCTGGGCCAACAGCGACCCCATCTGCGAAGCGGAATCCCGGCCCGCCTGAAGAACCTCCTCGTGGTTCAGCGGCTCACCCGTCATCCCCGCGGCGAGGTTCGTCACCAGGGAAATACCCAGCACCTCCGCACCCGCCTCGCGCGCGGCGATGGCCTCCAACACCGTCGACATGCCCACCAGGTCCGCGCCGATCACCCGAGCCATGCGGATCTCCGCCGGAGTCTCGTAGTGCGGCCCGGGGAACTGGGCGTAGACACCCTCCTCCAGCGCCGGGTCGATCTCCTTGCACAGGGCGCGCAGCCGGGGCGAGTACAGATCCGTCAGATCGACGAAGTTCGCGCCGACGATGGGGGACGTAGCGGTGAGGTTGATGTGGTCGCTGATCAGGACCGGCTGGCCGGGCCGCATACCCTCGCGGAGCCCCCCGCAGCCGTTGGTGAGGACGATGGTCTTGCAGCCGGCGGCGACGGCGGTACGGACCCCGTGCGCGACGGCGGCGACACCGCGGCCCTCGTAGTAGTGGGTACGGCCGAGGAAGACCAGCGCGCGCTTGTCACCGATCTTGTACGAGCGGACCCTGCCCCCGTGTCCCTCGACGGCCGGCGGCGGGAAACCGGGCAGCTCGGTGCCGGGGAAGTCGGCCTCGGAAACGCCGAGCGCGTCGACGGCCGGTCCCCAGCCGGAGCCCATCACAAGGGCGACGTCGTGGGTCTCGGCGCCCGTCAGTTCGCGCAGGCGCGTGGCGGCGGCGTCAGCGGCGGCATGGGGGTCGCCCTGGATGTCGTCCGGAAGAAGAGATGCGTTCACGCGGATGAGCGTAGCTGGTCTGGGCCTACGCGCGTAGATGACAGAGCGCACGGGATGGCGATCGTTGTCTTGTCGTTTCCAACGAGACCTGTGACGGGCGTTATGTGTGGGAAACCCTCAGCGGAATCGCGGGGACCCCGCGGCAGATCCGTGCGGAACTCTCAGCAGAGCCGTGAGGAACTCTCAGCAGAGCCGTACGGAACCCTCAGCAGGGACGCTTCCGCAGCTCCATCACGTAGTCGTGCGGCGCGCCCGCGGACTCGGCGGCGTCGGCGAGTTCACCGAGGTACCGCGCCGACGGGAGTCCCCCCTCGTAGCCGTTCAGCACGTACACCCAAGCGGGTTCCTCGCCCTCCAGGGTGTGCACGCGGACCCGCATCCGGCGGTAGACGTCGAGGCCGACGCCCTCCCACCGGTCCATGGAGTCCTCGTCGGGCGGCGCGATCTCGTACAGCGCGACGAAGACC
Source organism: Streptomyces prunicolor (assembly GCF_045162825.1). Lineage (NCBI taxonomy): Bacteria > Bacillati > Actinomycetota > Actinomycetes > Kitasatosporales > Streptomycetaceae > Streptomyces > Streptomyces prunicolor. Next base: position 6,821,445 of record NZ_CP108676.1, read on the forward strand.
TGGGAGCGCGGCGCCTCCACGATCGTCGCGAGCGCGCCCTCCCAGCCCATGTGCTCGCCGCCGAAGGTCAGCCGCCACCCGTTCAGCCAGCCCGTGGCACGCAACGGCGAGTGCGGGGCGCGGCGGGTCATCAGCCGCGCGTCGAGATTGCCGGCGTACGCGGCGTAGAGCGACATGCTTCGAGAGTACGGCAGCGGAACCACCCGCCACTCCCGTAACCACCGGTACCCGAGCCGACCGGACTTCCGCCACCACCGCTACCCGAGCCCCCCGGACTTCCGTACTCACCGGTACCCGAGCCGACTGCCGAAAAGGCCCTCCGCGGCCCCGGCGACCGCACCTCCCGTCGCCCCCGGGCGGAAGCACCTTGAAGCGTGCGGGACAATGGGGTACGTGACTCGGATCGTGATCATCGGTGGCGGACCCGGCGGCTATGAAGCGGCGCTGGTGGCAGCGCAGCTCGGCGCGGAGGTGACCGTCGTCGACTGCGACGGTCTGGGCGGGGCGTCGGTGCTGACCGACTGCGTCCCGTCGAAGACCCTTATCGCGACGGCCGAGGTGATGACCACCTTCGACTCGTCGTACGAGGAACTCGGCATCATCGTCGCCGACGACACCCCACCTCTGGAGCAGGCCGCCAGGGTTGTGGGTGTGGACCTCGGCAAGGTCAACCGGCGTGTGAAGCGCCTCGCGCTCGCCCAGTCGCACGACATCACCGCGTCCGTGACCCGGGCCGGCGCCCGTGTCATGCGCGGCCGGGGCCGGCTCGACGGCATGCAGGCCATCGACGGTTCCCGCAAGGTCATCGTCAAGGCGGCCGACGGCACCGAGGAGACCCTCGTCGCCGACGCCGTCCTCATCGCGACCGGCGGTCACCCCCGCGAGCTGGACGACGCCCGCCCGGACGGCGAGCGCATCCTGAACTGGACCCAGGTCTACGACCTCACCGAACTCCCCGAAGAGCTGATCGTGGTCGGCTCCGGTGTCACCGGTGCCGAGTTCGCCGGCGCCTACCAGGCCCTCGGCTCCAAGGTCACCCTCGTGTCGTCCCGCGACCGGGTCCTCCCCGGTGAGGACCCGGACGCCGCCGCCGTACTCGAAGACGTCTTCCGGCGCCGCGGCATGAACGTCATGGCCCGCTCCCGCGCCCAGTCCGCCAAGCGCGTCGGCGACAAGGTCGAGGTCACCCTCGCCGACGGCCGGGTCATCACCGGCTCGCACTGCCTCATGGCGGTCGGCGCCATCCCGAACTCCGCGGGCATGGGCCTGGAGGACGCGGGCGTCAGGCTGCGCGACTCGGGTCACATCTGGACCGACAAGGTCTCGCGTACGACCGCTCCGGGCGTGTACGCCGCCGGTGACGTGACCGGGATCTTCGCGCTCGCCTCGGTGGCCGCGATGCAGGGACGTATCGCCATGTACCACTTCCTGGGCGACGCGGTGGCCCCGCTCAACCTGAAGACGGTGTCGTCGAACGTCTTCACCGACCCGGAGATCGCCACGGTCGGTTACTCCCAGGCCGACGTCGACGGCGGCAAGATCGACGCCCGCGTCGTCAAGCTCCCCCTCCTCCGCAACCCGCGCGCGAAGATGCAGGGCATCCGGGACGGCTTCGTCAAGATCTTCTGCCGCCCGGGTACCGGCATCATCGTCGGCGGTGTGGTCGTGGCGCCGCGTGCATCGGAACTGATCCACCCCATCTCGATCGCCGTCGACAACAACCTGACGGTCGAACAGATCGCGAACGCCTTCACCGTCTACCCGTCTCTTTCGGGCTCGATCGCCGAGGTGGCCCGGCAGCTGCACACGCGGAAGGCGACGGGCGAAGTCTGAGCCGAAACGGACTCCCCGCTGGTCACGGGGAGTTGTCGACCATTCGGGCGGCATAGGCGGCGAGACTAGGCCCTATACCACTTCCGGTCCTGCTGTACGAACAACTTCCGTTATTCGGCGCAAACACCTGAAAGCAGACGGTCGTTGGGGTTACTGTCAGTTTCGTGTTCGCTGCAGAACGTCGCCAATTGATCCTCGAAATGGTGCGAGCGAATGGGGCCGTATCGCTCCGTGAGCTCGCCCGCGTCGTCCAGACCTCCGAAGTGACCGTACGGCGGGACGTGCGCGCACTGGAGGCAGAAGGACTCCTCGACCGCCGACATGGCGGTGCGGTATTGCCGGGCGGGTTCACGCGAGAATCCGGCTTTCCGCAGAAATCGCATCTCGCGACCGCCGAGAAGACGGCCATCGCCGATCTCGCCGCGAGCTTCGTCGAAGAGGGCGAAGCGATCGTGGTGGGGGCGGGTACCACCACCCAGGAGCTGGCCCGTCGGCTCGCCCGGGTGCCCGGTCTGACCGTGGTCACCAACTCCCTTCTGGTGGCCCAGGCGTTGGCCCATGCCAACCGCGTGGAGGTCGTGATGACCGGGGGCACCCTGCGCGGTTCCAACTACGCGCTGGTGGGCAGCGGGGCCGAACAGTCCCTCCAGGGCCTGCGCGTCTCCCGGGCCTTCCTCTCCGGGAGCGGCCTCACCGCCGAACGCGGTCTCTCCACGTCCAACATGCTGTCGGCGTCCGTCGACCGGGCTCTCGTCCAGGCGGCCGCCGAGGTCGTCGTCCTGGCCGACCACACCAAGCTCGGTACGGACACCATGTTCCAGACCGTGCCCACGGACGTCATCACCCGCCTCGTCACCGACGAGCCCCCGGGCCACGACGACCGCGCGGCAACGGAGTTGCAGGCGCTGGCCGACCAGGGGGTGCAGATCGCCGTGGCCGGCGGTTCGGGAAGCCAGGGGGGTGAACAGCCCTCGACGCGGGAACAACGCCGCCGGGACGTACCCCTTCCGGCGCCGCGACGGGGTCAAGTGCCGGGCGGCGCACCGGGGTTGAGGGCAGCGGGTGTCCTCGGCGGGGAGTCTCCTGAGCGGGAGCGTGCGGCGAGGGTGGCCGATCTGCGGAGGCGTTGATCGCGTCGGTGGCGGGTCCGGTTTTCGGGTGCGGCGCCGTCGTGGCTGGTCGCGCCCACGCGGCGGAGCCGCATATCGATACAGCCCCGCGCCCCTAAAAGACGGCCCCGTCTCAGCCGACCTGCATTTAAGGGGCGCGGGGAACTGCGCCCCTTAAAAACCCGGGCCGGCCCATGTCTTTAGGGGCGCGGGGAACTGCGCGACCAGCCCCCACCGGCCCGCACCCGAAAACCGAACCTGCCCTACGGCTTCAGTCCCCGCAACGTCAACGTCAGCAACCTGTCCGCCAGTTCAGGATCCCCAGGGTTGCCCTCAGCCGCGAGGGCGATCGCGTGGGTCAGCTGGAGAAGGTCGCCGATCTCCACATCACCACGCACATCGCCCGCCTCCTGCGCCCGGAACAGCAACGCACCCCCCGCTTCCCGGATAGGGCCACTGCACCTGGCCAGCGCCGACGTGTCGTCGTACGTCACCGCCATCAAGGCCCGCGCCAGCCCCCGGTACTCGCTCGCGTGCGTCACCATCTCCCGCAGCCAGCTCACGAGAGCCACACACGGCTGCGGCGCGTCCCGCAACTCCCGGGAACGCGCGAGGAGTTCACCCACCGCGTCCTCGAACACCGCGCTCATCAGGGCCTGTCGATTCGGGAAGTGGCGATACAGCGTGCCGATACCGACACCCGCACGCCGCGCCACGTCCTCCAGGGACGCGTCCGTACCGTGCGCGGCGAAGCACACCCGGGCCTCGGTCAGCAGCCGTTCATAATTGCGGCGGGCGTCGGCACGCAGCCCCGCCGGCGGCCTGGCTGTGTCGGCCATGGGTCCCACCTGCCCTCCTAGGCACTGTCCCGTCACATTACAGAGGTGCCCGGCGGACAGGCTGTTCCTGTCGGCCGGGCACCTCTGGACGTACCGCCGGATCAGTCCTTGATCTCGCAGATCGCGGCGCCGGAGGTGAGGGACGCGCCGACCTCCGCGCCAAGTCCCTTGATCGTGCCGGACTTGTGCGCGTTCAGGGGCTGTTCCATCTTCATGGCTTCGAGCACGACGATGAGGTCGCCCTCCTTGACCTCCTGGCCCTCCTCGACCGCGACCTTGACGATCGTGCCCTGCATCGGCGAGGCGAGGGTGTCGCCGGAGGCGACCGGGCCGGACTTCTTGGCCGCGCGGCGCTTCGGCTTGGCGCCCGCCGCGAGGCCGGTGCGGGCCAGGGACATGCCGAGCGAGACCGGGAGGGAGACCTCCAGGCGCTTGCCGCCGACCTCGACGACGATCGTCTCGCGGTCCGCGTCCTCGTCCGCCTCGGCGTCCGTGGGGGCCGCGAAGGGCTTGATCTCGTTGACGAACTCGGTCTCGATCCAGCGGGTGTGGACCGTGAACGGCTCGGCGGAGCCGGTGAGTTCGGGGGCGAACGCCGGGTCCCTCACCACCGCGCGGTGGAAGGGGATCGCGGTCGCCATGCCCTCGACCTGGAACTCGTCCAGCGCACGGGCGGCCCGCTGGAGCGCCTGCTCGCGGGTCGCGCCGGTGACGATCAGCTTGGCGAGCAGCGAGTCCCACGCCGGGCCGATGACCGAGCCCGACTCGACACCGGCGTCCAGGCGCACACCCGGACCGGACGGCGCCGCGAACGTGGTGACGGTGCCGGGCGCGGGCAGGAAGCCGCGGCCCGGGTCCTCGCCGTTGATGCGGAACTCGAAGGAGTGACCGCGCAGTTCGGGGTCGCCGTAGCCGAGTTCCTCGCCGTCGGCGATGCGGAACATCTCGCGGACGAGGTCGATGCCGGCGACCTCCTCGGTGACCGGGTGCTCCACCTGGAGGCGGGTGTTGACCTCAAGGAAGGAGATCGTGCCGTCCTGGCCGACGAGGAACTCGACGGTCCCGGCGCCGACATAGCCGGCCTCCTTGAGGATGGCCTTCGAAGAGGAGTACAGCTCGGCGACCTGGGCCTCGGAGAGGAACGGCGCGGGCGCCTCCTCGACCAGCTTCTGGTGCCGGCGCTGGAGCGAGCAGTCACGCGTCGACACGACGACCACGTTGCCGTGGGAGTCGGCCAGGCATTGGGTCTCCACGTGCCGCGGCTTGTCCAGGTAGCGCTCGACGAAGCACTCGCCGCGACCGAAAGCGGCGACCGCCTCGCGCACCGCGGAGTCGTACAGCTCGGGAACCTCTTCGAGCGTGCGGGCCACCTTCAGACCGCGGCCGCCGCCACCGAAGGCGGCCTTGATCGCGATGGGCAGCCCGTGCTGCTCGGCGAACGCGACGACCTCGTCCGAGCCCGACACCGGGTCCGGCGTGCCGGCCACCAGCGGGGCACCGGCGCGCTGGGCGATGTGCCGGGCGGCGACCTTGTCACCGAGGTCCCGGATCGCCTGCGGCGGCGGGCCGATCCAGATCAGGTCCGCGTCGAGCACGGCCTGGGCGAACTCGGCGTTCTCCGACAGGAATCCGTAGCCGGGGTGGATGGCGTCGGCACCGGACTCGCGGGCCGCGCCCAGGACCTTGCCGATGTCCAGGTAGCTGCTCGCCGGTGTGTCACCGCCCAGGGCGAACGCCTCATCCGCGGCGCGGACATGCAGAGCGTCCCGGTCCGGGTCGGCGTATACGGCCACGCTCGCGATCCCGGCGTCCCGGCAGGCCCGGGCTACGCGGACAGCGATTTCGCCACGATTGGCGATGAGCACCTTGCGCACGATTGAGGCTCCCTCCTTGAAACAAGCCGAGTTTAGGGACTGCCGACACGACGCATCGACCCGTCCCCAGTGGTGAGCTTGCCCACACGGAGCGTGATGCGGGGTCCGCTCGACCCGCGAAATCCCTTGTCGCACCTCGGTACGCAGGACTCCTCGTGGAAACCCTAGCTCCCCGGTGTGGGCAAGGTCTCTGTGAGAGCGTGCCGCGCGCCACGCCGTTTCTTTGTGGAGTCCCTACGAATGGCCCAATGATTCTTTGCCCCCATCACAACCCTTGTCCTGCGGTTTACCCGTTAGTAGCGTTCGGGTTGTCTCGAACGTACTTGGGGTAACAAGGCTCCTGATCGAGCGGTAGTCGAAAGTGGGTGGGGGCCGGTGATACGCAGGCCGGTGGCATGGATCTTGGCGCTCGTCCTCTTCGTGGAGGCGCTCGGAGTGGCCGCGTTGAACTGGTTCCTCGGGATCGTCGTCGACCGCCAGGACATGTCCCTGGCCGGCCTCGACCCGGACGCGATGTCCATCTCCTCGAAGGCCGGCGGAATCGTCTTCGGCCTCTACTTCGCCCTGTGCGGAGTGGTCGCCCTGCTCGTCGCCCTGCGCGACCGCGCCCCGGCCGGCCTCGGCCGCATCCTGCTCATCAGCGTGGCCGTCGTGCACGGCCTGCTGGGCGCGTTCGCGTGGGGCCTGGTGGGCCCGGGCGCCTTCGTGTTCATGGTGGTGGTACTCGCACTCGTCGTCCTGCTCCTGATGACGTACGACCGTCAGCAGGGGCCGTCCGAGGAGAGCCCCGAGCCACCGCCCGGCAGGGACCCGGCGCCTGCCCTCCCGCCGGCCGCCCCCAGTCCGTCCTGATCAGCTGCCTCAGGTGTCTTGGCTGTCTCAGGTGTCTCGGCTGACTCAGCTCTCCGAGGGCGCCCACAACTCCGTGATGCCGACGCCCAGTTCGGCCAGCAGGCGGCGAACGAGCGGCAGGCTGATGCCAATTACGTTGCCGTGGTCGCCGTCGATGCCGTCGATGAACGGTGCCGAACGGCCGTCGAGCGTGAACGCCCCGGCGACGTAAAGGGGTTCGCCCGAGGCGACGTACGCGGCGACCTCGGCGTCGGTCGGTTCGCCGAAGCGGACGACGGTGGACGCGGTCGCCGAGACGTACCGGCCGCTCGTCGTGTCGTAGACGCAGTGGCCGGTCTGGAGCGTCCCGGCCCGCCCGCGCATCGACTTCCAGCGGGCGGTGGCCTCCTCGGCGTCGGCGGGCTTGCCGAGGGCCTCGCCGTCCAGGTCGAGCACGGAGTCGCAGCCGATCACCAACGCACCCTTGACCTCGGGCTTCGCGGCCACGACGGAGGCCTTGGCCTCGGCGAGGGCGCGGGCCAGTTCGGCCGGGGTGGGGGCGCTGACGGCGTCCTCGTCGACCCCGCTCACGATCACCTCGGGGTCCAGCCCGGCCTGGCGCAGCAGGCCCAGCCGGGCGGGGGACTGGGAGGCGAGCACGAGTCGGCGGCGCGGCTGATCTGTCATGCGTTCAGCGTATCGGCGGGTGCGGTGTGCTGCGCTCGGCTCAGACGGACAACCCGAGCACGATCATCGCCAGCACCATCGCCAGTGCCATGAGGATTCCTAGCCGCCGCAACATGACCTCCGTCTCCCGGAGGTCTTTGGGAGGCTCGTTGTCGGGGTCGGACCACAGCATGGCACCAGCGTGCGGCTTGGGTGGGGTGGGCGCCTGAGTACGGGTACTCAAATTGGTGCCCTGAATTGTTCCTCTGTGCGCCCACGCGGCGGAGCCGCAAATCGACACAGCCCCGCGCCCCTAAAGACCTGTCCCCCTAGCCCGGCCAGAAAGTGCGGGTCCATGCAGTGGGCCCCGGGTCGGGGAGCCTCGCGCCCGCGATTCGTGATGGGTCGGACCAGGCGTCGCGTTGCCTCGGAGGGCCGGGCGGGGTTGATGTTGCCGCTGCTGCTCGCGCCCTTACTACCGCCAAAGCGGCGGCCAGCTCCTCCGGGGTCGGGTTGCCCCGTACTACTTTGATGTTCATGGCGGGCGCTCCTCTACAGGCCTCTACAGGGGAATGTTGCCGTGCTTCTTCGGGGGCAAGGACTCGCGCTTGGTGCGGAGTTGGCGCAGGCCCCGGACGACGTGGCGGCGGGTGTCCGAGGGGAGGATCACCGCGTCGATGTAGCCGCGTTCGGCCGCGATGTAGGGGTTGAGGAGGGCGTCCTCGTACTCCTGGATCAGGCGGGCCCTCGTCGCCTCTACGTCGCCTGCCGCCTCCGCCTCCGCGATCGTGCGGCGGTGCAGGATGTTGACCGCGCCCTGGGCGCCCATGACGGCGATCTGGGCGGTCGGCCAGGCGAGGTTGAGGTCGGCGCCGAGGTGCTTGGAGCCCATGACGTCGTAGGCGCCGCCGAAGGCCTTGCGGGTGATCACCGTGATGAGCGGGACCGTTGCCTCGGCGTACGCGTAGATCAGCTTCGCGCCCCTGCGGATGATGCCGTAGTGCTCCTGGTCGACGCCCGGGAGGAAGCCGGGGACGTCCACGAAGGTGATGACCGGGACGTTGAACGCGTCGCAGGTGCGGACGAAGCGCGCCGCCTTCTCGGACGCGTCGATGTCCAGGCAACCCGCGAACTGCATGGGCTGGTTGGCGACGATGCCCACCGGGCGGCCCTCCACCCGGCCGAAGCCGGTGAGGATGTTCGGGGCGAAGAGGGCCTGTGTCTCGAAGAACTCGGCGTCGTCCAGGACGTGTTCGATCACCGTGTGCATGTCGTACGGCTGGTTCGCGCTGTCCGGGACCAGGGTGTCCAGCTCGCGGTCCTCGTCCGTGACGGTGAGGTCCGCCTCCTCGGGGAACGCCGGGGGTTCGCTGAGGTTGTTGGACGGGAGGTAGGAGAGGAGCTGCTTGACGTACTCGATCGCGTCCTTCTCGTCGCCCGCCATGTGATGGGCCACGCCCGACACCGAGTTGTGGGTCCTGGCTCCGCCCAGCTCCTCGAAGCCGACGTCCTCACCCGTGACCGTCTTGATGACGTCCGGGCCGGTGATGAACATGTGCGAGGTCTGGTCGACCATCACCGTGAAGTCGGTGATCGCGGGGGAGTACACCGCTCCGCCCGCGCACGGGCCCACGACCAGGCTGATCTGCGGGATCACACCGCTCGCGTGCGTGTTGCGGCGGAAGATCTCGCCGTACGCGCCGAGCGAGGCCACGCCCTCCTGGATGCGGGCACCGCCGGAGTCGTTGATGCCGATGACCGGGCAGCCCGTCTTCAGCGCGAAGTCCATCACCTTGACGATCTTCTGGCCGTAGACCTCGCCCAGGGCGCCGCCGAAGACCGTGAAGTCCTGGGAGAACACGGCGATGGGGCGGCCGTCGACCGTGCCGTAGCCGGAGACGACTCCGTCGCCGTAGGGGCGGTTCTTCTCCAGGCCGAAGTCCGTGGAGCGGTGCCGGGTCAACTCGTCGAACTCCACGAAGGAGTCCTCGTCGAGGAGCAGGTCGATCCGCTCACGGGCCGTCAACTTGCCCTTGGCGTGCTGCTTTTCGACCGCACGTGCCGAGCCGGCGTGCGTCGCTTCCTGGATACGGCGCTGAAGATCCGCGATCTTCCCGGCGGTCGTGTGGATGTCGATCTCTTGAGGCGCTTCCGGCTCGGACATCGGGATTGCGGCTCCCTGCCTGCTCAAAAGGGGAACGGGTTACTCATCCGTAGAGTAGTGGCGGGCCTACCGATCGGCAGTGCGGCGTACAACACACCTTGGGTGGCTTGCACGACACACACCTAGGGTGGCTGGCATGACGCCGCGAGATGCATCAGACGCGAACAGCAGTCGTTGGTCCGACCTAGACCGTCCGCCGCTCAACGGCGCGGCACTGCGCAAGGGCCTGGTGCGGGACGGCGGCCACGGGGGCCTCTACTGCGACATCGAGGTCGTGCAGCGCACCGGATCCACCAATGCCGACCTCATGGCCCTGGCACTCGCGGGGAACGCCGAAGAAGGTGCGGTGCTCGTCGCCGAGGAGCAGACCGCCGGGCGCGGGCGCCTCGACCGGCAGTGGACCGCACCGGCCCGCTCCGGCCTGTTCTTCTCCGTGCTCCTGGAGCCGAGGGATGTTCCCGTGGCCCGCTGGGGCTGGCTGCCGCTGCTCACCGGGGTCGCCGTCGCGACGGGCCTGTCCCGGTCGGCCGGCGTGGACACGGCACTCAAGTGGCCCAACGACCTGCTGGTGACTGTCGGCGGCGAAGAACGCAAGGCCGGCGGCATCCTCGCCGAGCGCGCGGGCGACGACGCCGTGATCGTCGGCGTCGGCATCAACGTCAGCCTGCGCGAGGACGAGCTGCCCGTGCCCCAGGCGGGCTCCCTGGCCCTGGCCGGGGCGGTCGCCACGGACCGCGATCCGCTCCTGCGGGCGGTGCTGCGGTCCCTGGAGCACTGGTACGACAAGTGGCGTGCGGCGGGCGGGGACCCGGTGGCGAGCGGCCTCCAGGAGACCTACGCGGCCGGCTGCGCCACGCTCGGCCGGGTCGTCCGGGCCGAACTGCCCGGGGACCGGTCGATCACCGGGGAGGCGGTCGCGATCGACGGCGACGGGCGGCTCGTCCTGGCCACGGAGGACGGCGTGCAGGAGCCCGTGGGGGCGGGCGACATCGTCCACCTGCGCCCCGCGTGACCCCGACCGCTCTTGTGGCGACTCTTCCCGTGTGACTCACGGAGTGAGCTGGCCCACACCTGCCGTAGCATTGGGCCCGGTCGATACCTGACCGTGGCAGATCGGAAGGGCAGCAGGCGTGACCGTCGACGACACGGGCTCCGGCGCGGACGCGGACGGCCGGGTGGACCCTCCCCCAGTCTCGGCTCCGCTCGACCGGGGGGACCCCCAAGGTGCTGCCGAGCCCGGCGAGGACCCGCTCGCGCTGCGCCTCGAAGGCCTCATCCTCGGCGCGGAGCGCCGCTACACCCCCTTCCAGGCGGCCCGCACCGCCGGCGTCTCCATGGAGCTGGCCACGCGTTTCTGGCGGGCCATGGGCTTCGCCGACGTCGGCCAGGCCAAGGCGTTCACGGAGGCGGACGTCCTCGCGCTGCGGCGGCTGGCCGGTCTCGTCGAGGCGGGGCTGCTCAGCGAGGCGATGGCGGTGCAGGTGGCCCGTTCCACCGGGCAGACCACCGCGCGGCTGGCCGGCTGGCAGATGGACTCGTTCCTGGAGGGCCTGACCGAGCCGCCGGAGCCGGGCATGTCCCGCACCGAGGTGACGTACCCGATCATCGAGCTGCTGCTGCCCGAGCTGGAGGAGTTCCTCGTCTACGTCTGGCGGCGCCAGCTCGCCGCCTCGGCGGGCCGGGTCGTCCAGGCCGGTGACGACGAGGAGATGGTCGACCGGCGGCTGGCTGTCGGCTTCGCCGACCTGGTGGGTTTCACCCGGCTCACCCGCCGCATGGAGGAGGAGGAACTCGGCGAACTCGTCGAGGCCTTCGAGACCACCGCCGCCGACCTCGTGGCCGCGCGCGGTGGGCGCCTGATCAAGACCCTGGGCGACGAGGTCCTCTACTCCGCGGACGACGCCGGAGTCGCCGCGGAGATCGCGCTGCTCCTGATCGAGACCATGGCGAACGACGAGACCATGCCCGAACTCCGCGTCGGTATGGCCTTCGGCACGGTGACGACGCGTATGGGCGACGTCTTCGGTACGACGGTCAACCTCGCCTCCCGGCTCACGTCGATAGCTCCTCGCGACGCGGTCCTCGTCGACAGCGCCTTCGCCGAGGAACTCATCCGCAGCGGCGAGGCCCCCGCCTCCGAGGCGGAGGCGGCGGAAGCCGCGGCGAAGGCCGAGAAGGAGGGCGAGGAGCCCCCGACCTACCGCTTCGCCCTCCAGCCGATGTGGCAACGCCCCGTACGCGGCCTGGGAGTTGTCGAACCCTGGCTGCTCACCCGCCGGGACTCGTCACCGGCGTAGCACCAACTCGCTTGCTTCGCTCAGTGGTTGGCGAGTCCGTCCACGCAGAGGCCGATGATCGGCACGCACAGGCTCGGTCGACTCGGGGCGGGCGCCGGGGAGTTGGCGGTCCGGCTCGGGGTGGGCGTGGGTGCCGTGGTCGATGACGGGTGGGGCGCCGGTTCCTGAGGTGCGGGTGGCGTGGTGGCCGCCGTGGTTGTGTCGGGGATCGTCGTCGGGTCCGCGGCGGTCGTGGGTGTCGCGGTCGCGTAGGGGGTCGGTACGACCCCGGAGGTCGTCGTAGTCGTAGGGGTCGGAGTAACGCCGCCCATCACCGAGGTCGCGGTCGGGATCGCGGTCGGGTCGGCGCTGATGGTCGCGGCGGCGTTGGCGGGCCGGTCGGTGCCGTCGCTGGTACCGCTGCCAGGGTCCGGGCGGGGTTCCGCCTCCGCCGTGCCCAGCCCGCCGACTCCCGACTCGGGCGCCAGCCGTACGAGGCTCAGCACCCCGGCGGCCACGGCGAGCCCTCCGACGGCGAGCAGGACCTTGCGGGGGCGGGGGCGGCGGTGCCGGCCGCGCGGAGTCTTCTGGAGCGGCGCTGCTATCTCCTCGGTGTCCGCTGCCCGCTCCGCCTTCGTGGTCGTCGTCACGATCCCTCCCCTGTGGTGTGGCGGACGCACGTTATGCGCTTCTACGGGCGGTGCGGCGGGAGTTGGGTGGGATGTCACCCGAACGGGGAGGCCGCATGCGATGATCGGGGCGAGGTTTGTTAACCCACGTTAACCAGGAGGCGGTCATGAGCGAGGAGCGGTCCGAGACGCGGTTCGGGGAGTTCGTGCTGGTGCGACGGCACGGGTATGTCGCGGAACTGGTCCTGGACCGGCCCAAGGCCATGAACGCCGTCTCCACGGCGATGGCGGGCTCGATCGCCGCGGCCTGCGCGGCGCTGGCGGCGGACCGGGACGTGCGGGTGTCCGTGGTGACCTCGTCGCACGAGCGGGCGTTCTGTGTGGGCGCGGACCTGAAGGAGCGCAACTCGTTGAGCGATGCGGAACTCGTACGGCAGCGCCCGCTCGCACGCGGCGCGTACACCGGCGTCCTGGAGCTCCCCATGCCGACGATCGCCGCGGTTCACGGCTTCGCCCTCGGTGGCGGCTTCGAACTCGCCCTGTCCTGCGACCTGATCGTGGCGGACGGTACGGCTGTGGTGGGGCTGCCGGAGGTGTCGGTGGGTGTGATTCCGGGGGGTGGCGGTACGCAGTTGCTGCCCCGGCGGGTGGGCGCGGCCCGAGCGGCCGAACTGATCTTCACCGCGCGGCGGTTGGCGGCGGCGGAGGCGGCGGAACTGGGCCTGGTGGACGTCCTGGTGGAGCCGGGGCAGGACCGCGAGGAGGCCTTGGCCCTGGGCGCGCGCATCGCCGCGAATTCGCCCGTCGGGCTGCGGGCGGCGAAGCGGGCGTTGCGGTTGGGGCATGGGTTGGATCTGCGGGCCGGGCTTGAGGTCGAGGATGCGGCGTGGCGGTCGGTGGCGTTCTCGGGGGATCGGGCGGAGGGGGTGGCGGCGTTCAACGAGAAGCGGACGCCGGAGTGGCCGGGGGAGTAAGAGGGGGCTTATGTGCGTTGCCGGGTTCGGGTTCGTTGTGGCTGGTCGCGCCCACGCGGCGGAGCCGCCCACCAACCCGGTCAGCCCCAACCTCCCAGGGGCGCGGGGAACTGCGCGACCAGCCCCCACCGGACCCGCACCCGATAGGCAACCCAACTTTCACGACACCTGTTCGCCGCATCAATGTCCCGCTATGCCCGAAACCTCCCTAGCCTGGAGTGATGGGTGAGGACAGGCGGCTGGCGGCCGTGGTGGAGCTGGCGCAGGGGATGGCGGCGGCGCACACCCCGCGCGAGTCCTGGCGGGCGGCGGCATCCGGCGCGTGCCGGGCGCTGGACGGGAGTTTCGCCGCGCTGTCGGTGTGGGAGCGGGAGCTGGGCCGACTACGGGTCCTGGTGAACGTGGGCGAGCGGGCCCAGGGCGAGGAGGAGTTCCCGGACGGCGAGACCTATCCGGTGCACCAGTTCCCGGAGATCACCGAGTTCCTGCACGAACGGTGGGCGGGCGGCGGCGAGCCCAACGCCTGGGTCGAGACCGCCGAGGGCCCGGCCGCGGGCAGCCCCGGCTACTGCCACCAGCGCGTGGCGGCGCTACGGCGTCGTAGGCGCGGATGTTGTGTGGTCGCCCCGATCGTGCTGCACGGGCGGGCGTGGGGGGAGCTGTATGTGGCGCGGCCGGTCGGTGCGGCCGTGTTCGACCGGGGGGACGCCGATTTCGCGACCGTGCTGGCCTCCGTCGTCGCGGCCGGGATCGCGCAGACCGAGCGGTTGGAGGAGGCGCGGCGGCTGGCCTTCACGGACGCGCTCACCGGGCTCGCCAACCGCCGTGCCGTCGACGTGCGGCTCGACGAGGCGATCGAGCGGCATCGGCGGGACGGGGTCGTGGTCAGCCTGGTGGTGTGTGACCTCAATGGGCTGAAGCGCGTCAACGACACCCGGGGGCACGCCGTGGGGGACCGGCTGCTGGAGCGCTTCGGTTCGGTGCTGTCGTTGTGCGGGGCGATGCTGCCGGGTGCGCTTGCCGCGCGGCTCGGCGGGGACGAGTTCTGTCTGCTCGCGGTCGGGCCGCCCGCCGACGAGGTGGTTGACGCGGCGATCGAACTGTGCCGCCGGGCCGCCGAGTTGGAGCTGGGTGAAGGTGTCGCGTGCGGGGTCGCGTCGACGGAGGATCCGATCGGGGCGGTGCGTTCCGGGCGGCGGTTGTTCCGGCTGGCGGACGCGGCGCAGTACCGCGCGAAGGCGCTCCGCGCGGACAGGCCGGTGGTCGCGGGGCGGGACGGGCCGGATGATCCTGTGGTGCGGCTTGCGGACTCTCCTACGCCGGAGCTGCCTGCCGAGCGGCGGCGGTTCCGGGGGCGGCGGGCGTGACGTGGGTGGGTGGTTGGGGGGTGCGGCTTTGTGGGTGGGTGCGGGTGCGTGGTGGGTCGCCGGGCCTTTTGTTGTGGGTCGGCGCCGCGCCGGGGGGTATCCGTCCTCGGATCGGCGCGGGAACCGTCGCTCACCGACTCACCCGTGTTGACGCGCCGACCGCTGCGGGCGGCCCCCCGACACGTCGCCTTGCCGCCGTACGCGGTCGACGGTCCGCTCGGATCGGCTCACCGACTCCGGCGCCCGGTGACCTGTCTGTAAGGGTCTAACCCGCTCCCCGCTAGTGACATCGCTGCATTCAATGCGTACGCTCCTGAATATGGATATGCACACTGTGGTGGTGGGGACGTCCGGGGTCACCGCGTCCGACGTTCTCGCCGTGGCGCGTGGGGGCGCCCGGATCGAGCTTTCGGGCGAGGCTGTCGCGGCGCTCGCTGCGGCGCGGGGGATCGTGGACGCGCTGGCCGCGAAGCCGGAGCCCGTGTACGGGGTGAGTACCGGGTTCGGGGCGTTGGCGTCGCGGCACATCAGCCCGGAACTGCGGGCCCAGTTGCAGCGCAACATCGTTCGTTCGCATGCCGCCGGGATGGGGCCGCGCGTGGAGCGGGAGGTCGTGCGCGCGTTGATGTTCCTGCGGCTCAAGACCGTCTGTTCGGGGCACACCGGGGTGCGGCCCGAGGTCGCGCAGACCATGGCCGACGTGCTCAACGCCGGGATCACGCCCGTCGTCCACGAGTACGGCTCCCTCGGCTGCTCCGGCGACCTCGCGCCGCTCTCCCACTGCGCGTTGACGCTCATGGGCGAGGGCGACGCCGAGGGTCCGGACGGGGGCGTACGGCCCGCTGGTGAGCTGCTCGCGGAAGCCGGGATCGCGCCTGTCGAGCTGCGTGAGAAGGAGGGCCTCGCCCTTCTCAACGGCACCGACGGCATGCTCGGCATGCTGGTCATGGCCCTCGCCGACCTGGACATGCTCTACAAGTCCGCCGACGTCACGGCGGCCCTCTCCCTGGAGGCACTGCTCGGTACCGACAAGGTGCTCGCGCCCGAGCTGCACGCCATCCGGCCGCACCCCGGGCAGGGCGCCAGTGCCGCCAACATGCTTGCCGTGCTTGCCGGTTCGGAGCTGACCGGGCACCACCAGGACGACGCGCCGCGCGTCCAGGACGCCTACTCGGTGCGGTGTGCTCCGCAGGTCGCCGGTGCCGGGCGGGACACCATCGCGCACGCACGGCTCGTCGCCGAGCGGGAGTTGGCGTCGGCCGTCGACAACCCCGTTGTGCTGCCCGATGGGAGGGTCGAGTCGAACGGCAACTTCCATGGTGCGCCGGTGGCTTACGTCCTCGACTTCCTCGCCATCGCCGCCGCCGACCTCGGCTCGATCGCCGAGCGCCGTACCGACCGGCTGCTCGACAAGAACCGTTCGCACGGGCTGCCGCCGTTCCTCGCGGACGACGCCGGTGTCGACTCAGGGCTGATGATCGCCCAGTACACGCAGGCCGCGCTGGTGAGTGAGATGAAGCGGCTGGCGGTGCCCGCCTCCGCCGACTCGATCCCGTCCTCCGCGATGCAGGAGGACCACGTCTCCATGGGCTGGTCGGCCGCACGCAAGCTGCGCACCGCCGTCGACAACCTCACCCGGATCATCGCCGTCGAGCTGTACGCCGCGACGCGCGCCGTGGAGTTGAGGGAGGGGCTGGCGCCGGCGCCGGCGTCGCGGGCGGTCATCGATGCCGTACGGGCAGCGGGAGTTGAGGGTCCCGGGCCGGACCGGTTCCTGTCTCCCGACCTCGCCGCGGCGGACGCGTTCGTGCGGGGCGGGCATGTGGTCGAGGCCGTGGAGAAGGTCACCGGGCCGCTGCGGTAGGGGAGTTGGGGCCCCGCCATGGCAATGGCCGGGCCCCGTGCGTCACTTCAGCTTGGCGGACTGTGCGTCGATCACGGCGGACGGCACGGTGTAGGCCTTGTTCGCCATCAGGGCACCGAAGTTGACCGTGTAGTACGTGACGAGGGTGCTGCCGTGGCGCACCACCTCGGTGTGCACGGTGCCCTTCTGGCCGCCGGAGTCCTCCATGACGCTGATCGCGCCGAACGCCACCGATTCGTCACCGCTGTTGGAGGCCTTCTCGGCGACGACCCCGGTGTATTTCGTGCTGTCCTTGCCCACGGTGAGGGCGAAGCCGCCGGAGCAGCTCTTTACCGCGTCGGAGACGGACTTGAACGCCTTCTCCGCGCCGTCGCCCTCGTAGGAGGACAGTCCGATCATGGTGACCGGGTGGTCCAGTGCGGCGTTGAACGCGTCCTCGAACTCCTTGTCGCTCAGGTCGTCCCCGGACTTGGAGGGAGAGGCGGAGGCCTTCTTCGCCTCGGTGGCCGTCTCGTTCGTGGCCGAGGTGGCGTCACCCGGCGCCTGCGCGGCCATGGCCCAGCCCAGCGCCTGGCACTGCTGCTTGTCGACGGTGACGGCGCTCTTGGTGGCCGGGACCGACTTGTCGACCGGCGCGACTTCGTAGCCGACGAGATCGCTCTTCGCGAGGATCAGCTTCTTCAACTCGGCGGCGGTGTGCGCCTTGCCGGTGTTCTTCTCGGAACCCTGGGCGGCGTTCTCGGTGTTGCTCTCGGCCTTGTCCGAACCGCCGTCGGAGCAACCGGTGATGAGGGCCAGCGACAGTGCGCTCACGGCGACGGTGGCGCACAGTCGTATGCCCGATGATCTCTTCATGAGCGGACTATGAAGCTTAAGTCAAGTAAACGTCAAGCAACTTAAAAGCCCAGCCGTTCCCGTCGTACCGAATACGCCACGAAACCGGCGCCGAGGCCGAGGAACAGCGTGCCTCCGACGATGTACGGCGTGGTGTTCGGGCTGCCGGTGTCGGCGAGTTGGGTGTTCTCGGAGGAGGCGGCGTTGGCCGTCGAGGTGACCCGTGCCTGCTGGGTGACCTGCGAGGTGGGCGTCGCCGAAGTCTCCACTCTGGCCTGGTCGGTCACCGTCGCGTTGGCGGAGGGGACGAACCAGAGGGCGCCCAGCAGGGTGCCTGCGGCGGTGGCGGTCAGCATCGTTCGACGAGCGGTTGACACGGAATATCGATCCCCTTGTGGCGCTGGCGAATTGGCCGTGTGGAGCGATGCTAATGAACTGTGCGGGTCGCGGGAAAGTCACGGGAGCTGTGGGCCGTACGCTCCCGGCATGAGCACCCCAGAGACATCACGTTTTGTACGCCTTCGTGTCGAACTCGTTCTTGAAGTCGAGAACGAGGACGCCGTGACCAAGGCCGCGCTGGCCAAGATCGCCGATGATCCCGAGCTTCCCGGCGACGAGCGCGGGCACGCCGAGACCGCTGTGACGGAAGACACCGCCGAGGCTCTCGCCTACCTCGTGGACCCGTTCGACCTGGTGGGCGAGATGCCCGGGGTCGAACTGGCCCAGGCCTCGTGGAGCAGTGAGGAGATCGACTACGACCCGGATTCGCCGGATTGGGACCTCGACGAGGATGATGTCGACGGCGATGAGGAAGCAGACGGGACGGCAGTGGTCGGCTGAGCCGTGCGCGGGAGCAGGTGACCCCGGGCGGCAACCGCTGCCCGGGGTTTCGCCGTCTCAGTGATGTCAGGGGCCACGGTGGACGTGGTGTGCCCCACACCTGGCGGGGAAGCGGAACGGGATGCGGCAGTCGTAGCGTTGGTTTCTTAAGAAACTGTTTACGGGGCGCCCGGGGTTTTCAGGTTTTTCGGCAACGATGGAGAAACGTGTGATGACGGACAGTAAGCGGCGCAAGGGTCTTGTGGCCGCGTCCGCACTGCTCGGCGGTGTGCTCGTGCTCACGGCGTGTTCCGGCAGCGACGACAAGTCGTCCGGGAGCGATTCGAGCCAGAGCTCGCAGTCCAAGGCCGACGAGGCGGCCGCCAAGAAGTCCTCCGAGGCGCAGATCAAGATCACGCCGGCGGACGGTTCGGACAACGCCTCCATCAACAACTCGGCCGCCGTCACCGTCAGCAAGGGCACGCTCACGGCCGTGTCGATGACGACCGCGGACGGCAAGGCCGTCGCGGGCACCATCTCCGCCGACAAGCTCAGCTGGAAGCCGAGCGCCCAGCTGGAGCGCTCGACCACGTACAAGCTCGCGGCCACGGCGAAGGACTCCGCCGGGCTCGCCGCCCACGAGAACGCCTCCTTCACCACGGTCTCCCCGGCCAACAGCTTCATAGGGAACTTCACGCCCGAGGACGGCTCGACGGTCGGCGTCGGCATGCCGGTGTCGATCAACTTCAACAAGGCGATCACGAACAAGGCCGCCGTCCAGAAGGGCATCACGGTCACCTCCACCAGCGGCCAGGAAGTAGTCTGCCACTGGTTCAACACCCAGCGCATGGACTGCCGCCCCGACGAGTACTGGAAGGAGAACTCCACCGTCACGCTGAAGCTCGCGCTCGACGGCGTGGAGGGCGCCTCCGGGGTCTACGGCGTGCAGCAGAAGACGGTCACCTTCCACATCGGCCGCAACCAGGTCTCGTACGTCGACGCGAAGTCCAAGCAGATGAAGGTCGAGCAGGACGGCAAGGTCGTCAAGACCATCCCGATCTCGGCGGGCTCTCCCGAACACACCACGTACAACGGCCAGATGGTCATGTCGGAGAAGTTCACGCAGACCCGCATGAACGGCGCGACGGTCGGCTTCACGGACGACGACGGCAAGGGCGAGTACGACATCAAGGATGTCCCGCACGCCATCCGCCTGACCAGCTCCGGCACGTTCATCCACGGCAACTACTGGGGTTCGCCCTCGGTGTTCGGCTCCGTCAACACCAGCCACGGCTGCGTGGGCCTGCAGGACGTGAAGGGCGCGGGCGACAAGAACATGCCGGCCGCGTGGTTCTACAACAACTCGATCGTCGGCGACGTGGTCGTCATCTCCAACACCGGCGACAAGACGGTGTCTCCGGACAACGGCCTCAACGGCTGGAACATGGACTGGGCACAGTGGAAGGCGGGGTCGGCGGTCTGATCTGACCCGTCAACTCCGATACGTGTGAAGGCGGTTGCCCCTGAGTGGGGGTGGCCGCCTTTTCGTTACCCCGGGTACAAACAAGTCCGCCTCCCTGAGAAAAGGGAGGCGGACTCATGGCTGCCGGAATCGTGGGCCAAGCACGTGAGGAGGTGGTGGCTCTGGTGGATCACCAGGTAGCCGGAGCCCCTGTCACGGATACCCGCCGTGGCGGGGGCTCGTTCCTCTTCACCGAGGACGATACCGGTGCGGCGCCCGCAGCAACCCCGACTCGTCAACAGGGGGCTTGAGCGCGGCCGAAGGCGGGCTCGGCGCTCTGACCTTCGAAGCCGAGAGGACGGGACCTACTTCGTGGAAGTGTGACACTTCTGGGCTTAGTGTCACACTTTCACGGGGGGCTTGTGGAGGGGGGCGGCTGGTTGTCAGTGGGTCTTCAGGGCGGCGATGAAGGGCGCCCAGGCGGGGGTGGTGAGGATGAGGGCGGGGCGGTGCGGGGCCTTTGAGTCGCGGATGGGGACGAGGCCGGGGAGGTTGTGGGCGACCTCTACGCATTCCCCGCCGTCACCGTTGCTGTAGCTGCTCTTGAACCAGAGCGCGTTACTCAAGTCGGTCCGGTTGCTTGCCATTTCGGTATTCCTCTGCCGCTGCCTTGATCATCGCCAGGGACGCCTTTGGTGACAGTGCGGCGGCCCTGAGCCGATCGTATGCCTTGCGGTACTGCTTCACGAGGGCCGGATCGTCGATGGTGTCACCGCTGTACGACGCTTCGGTGTAGATCAACGGCGGGGCGTCCGGGAAGGTCATGACCATGATCGAGGCGGCCTTCAGCGGATACGCCCCACATGTCCGCGGAATGATTTGCGGAGTGATCCGACGCCGCTCCGCCAACTCAACAATCTGGTCGAGCTGTTCGGCCATCTCCAGCGGCGAGATGATCGGGTCGGAGAGAAGCGACTCGTGCAGGACTGCCCAGTACTCCGGAGTGGTGTGGTCTTCCTCGAAGAGGCGAGCGCGGGCGAGGCGGGCCGTCACCTTCTCCTCGACCCACTCGCCGGAGGCCGTCGGGTGGGTCGCCTGAACCAACGCCCGTGCGTACGGGGCCGTTTGGAGCAGGCCAGGGAAGATGATGGGGGACCACAGCTCGATGGACTCCGCGTGCTTCTCCGCCTCCAGAGCCTTCTCGAAGTACGCGGCATGCGGTCCCCTCCGCGCCTTCCGCACAACCTCACAGTTCCGCTCGAAGAACCCGTCCGTCCCCAACTTCTGATCCGCATGCTGAGCCAGATCCAGCGGCATCCTCCGCTCGCCGTGCTCAATGTCGCTCAGGTACGACTTGCCGTAGAAGCTGCCCTTCAGGAACGTCTCCAACGACAGCCCCGCCTCCTCCCGCTTCCACCTCAACTCCTTGCCGTAGAAGGTCGGAACGCTCATCGAGCCGTCGATGTCCTTGCCCCGTGCCACCACTTGCCCTCCTCCGCTGACCCGGTCGCGAACGCGAAACCTCTTTTACGGTAGCCAGCGGAACGCCACTCTGTGAGGAGTTCGTCACAGAGCGCACAGGAGGCACCCGTTCATGTCCGACCCCTACGACACGACCCTCTGCGTCGAGGAACTCCGCGAGGCCCTCGACCTGCACGGCATCAAACTCCCCTCCCTCGGCATGGACTTGGTGACCCAGGCCGGCGCCTACACCCCGCGCGTCGGCCTCATCACGCTCGGAAACTGCAACGTCCCCACCGCCCGCGAACTCGCCGCCGCCCTCCGCAAGGCGGCGGAACGGTGAGCCTCGAACTCCGCCTGCTCGCCACGCCGAAGGCCGTACCGGAACTGCGTCATCACCTCCGGCATCACGACTACGACGTCCGCCTCTGCGCAACCGAGCTGGTGACGAACGTGATCGAGCACGTGGGGGAGGGGACCCCGGTGACTGTGCGCGTCCTCGACACGGGTGACGGTCGCACCCGGGTCGAGGTCACCGATCCGGACCCGCGGGCGTTGCCGTTGCTGCTCCGGGCGACCGCGACGGACGAACACGGTAGGGGTATGGCCCTTCTCGACGCGCTCGCACAGCGCTGGGGCGTAGAGCAGGGGGCAGACCGCAAGACCGTGTGGTGCGAGTTGGACGGACTCAACAGCCTTGCCGGAAGGGGATGTTGAGGTGAGCTGAGCTGATCCGAGGTCAGCCCAGTTGCCGGGACACGGCCTCGCGGGCGGCGGGGGAGAGCAGGGTGCCCGCGCGGGTGAGGAGCGCGTGCAGGGCTGGGCCGTAGCGCTCGGCCAGTTCCGTGTTGTGTGCCAGTACGTCCAGTTCGTTGGCGGCCGTGATGTCGAAGAACGCCCGCAACTGGTCGGCGGGTGGACTGAGTTCGCGGCCCGTGAAGCGGTCCCGGAAGGCGAACTCCGTGGTGCCGTCGACGCGAGGGTAGACAGCGCCGCGGTCGCAGCCGGCGTAGAGGTAGACCAGGGACTCCGCCTGCTCGCCGATCAGCGTGACGAGCGTGGCCCGGTCGGAGAGGGGCAGCAGGGCCGGTGCGAAGCCGTCCGTACCGTACGTCGCGTGACACAGCCCCGCGGTCTGGACGACGGCATCCGCTCCCCAGTCCGCCAACAGGCCCTGAACACGCCCCAGATGGGCCAGCAGCGTGCCGCCGGGATGGGGCATCTGGTCAGCTTCCTGGCCGTGGAGGAACGCCTCGATCGCCGCCCTTCCCTTGCCTGTCAGGTGGTGCTGCTCGGCTGATGCCATGACTGGAGGTCCTCTCGCCGGTGGTGCGGTAACACTGAGCGCTCTCCATGTTCGGCCTGAGCTCGGGGGTGGGGTGCTCGGGGCACCGAACTCGTATGATCTCGCGGTGAAGATCTGGACGGAGCATCCTGCCAGGGCCGATGTCGAAGTGGTCGTTCGCGGCTACTTCAGCCTGCTCCGGGCCGGGAGGATTTCTGAGGCTGAACAGCTCATCGATCACCACCCCGTCCAGCATGTGCTCAAGTCGCTGTGGACCGGTTCCGTCGAAGCGAGTGCCGATGAGGACGAGGCGAGCGGCAGCCCTGCTGCCGACGAGTGGGAGCAGGACCTGTCCTGGCTCGGCGAACTCGATCTCGCGGACTTCCACTGGGGCCACACCGGCAGCAATTTCTACGTCGAGTTCACCTACCGCGCGCAGGTGATCGAGGTGGCATTGAGCTTCTGGGTCAGGCCCACCGACGCCGGCTGGGTTCTCACGGGACCGTCCACCCTCTGGTAGGGCACGCGAAAGGGCAGCATGATCGGGGTGCCAGCCGTCGATGGGCGTGTGGTGCGCACTGTCACGTCACGGAGTGTCTGAAGCGCGGTAACCACGTGTCTTGGTCAGGCGAACTGCTGACGCCTGGAATCTGACCCCGGATGTCTCGGTCCCGAGCACAACCTTGACCGATCCGTCCTCCTGAGCGGTCAGGTTGACTTCACGGGCCTCGGTGTGGCCCCACCCGGTGACTCGTAGCCCCGCGATATCCACGAAGACGAGGTAATACTCGAAAGCGTTGAACCTCTTTCCATCCCACTCGGCGGGAGGGTTCGATGGGAGACTTCTTGTGTCGAACCCAAGGGTCGCCGAGTTTTCTCGTTCATCGATGTGCAGATAGAAGAGATCGCACGATTCCGGCAAGGTGAGGAGTTGCAACCAGTCAGCGCTCATAGAAGGTCTTCTCATCCATTGCGGGTAGGTGGTTGTGGCGCAAGGAATCGATCTTGCTCATGAAGAGATGCTGCTCGTCGTCCGATCCGTCCGCCTGTTTCCTGAAGGCGCTCACGTGGCCGACGGTGATGGAGTCGCTGCAATCGAACGCAAATTTCACTCCGTGGCCATCAGCCTGTACCCGCATACGTCGTTCTGTGCCATGGGGGGTCATCTCGATTCCGGCCGTTGCCGGCGGATCCCACGCGGTCAGGGAGATGGTGTCCACGGCCAGGAACCGGAACTGGCACTGGACCGTGTCCATGTGCTCGTCGATCCACTCCTGAGGTGCGGAGCCGGGAAAGCATGGCAGATCGACACGGAGCGTCACGCTGGGCCCACGCCAGTTCAGGTTGATCGAACGGATCCTGACCTCGCTCAGGTCCGGGACCTTCCCGTAGAGCGACTGCAGTACCTCCCGATTCACGAGAAAAGCGTCAAAGGTCATAGCGATAATGCTCCTCGCAGCCGGGGATCTGACCATTGCGGGTGTCCTCGAAGGGCCGCACATGGAGGTGTGTGGGCTGGTAGCCGGGCTCACCGAGCTTCTGATGTCCGAACCAGTGGTCCTGGAACACTACAAGGTCCTGCCCGTTGGGATGCTCGTACACCTCTTCTGTGTAGTAGATCGGCTCGTGATTCTCATTCATGAGCTGCTTGGATCCCTGCCATTCCGGTGTCGTGGCCGGAACGTACGGGTTCACCTCCAGTGGCACCGCGCCCTCCGGAATTCCGGCTTCCCGCAATGCTTTTGCCTTGGTCTCTTCGAGGCCCCGTCCGACCTTTTCCGGATAATCGGGGGCGAGTCCGAGGGGGTCGCTCCAGATATTGGGGTTGACGACGTAGGTCGCCGGATTCGGGGCGGGAGCCAGCCCGAGAGGGTCGGGGGTGAGATAGCGCGCCGTCTCCGGGTCGTAATGCCGGAAGAAGTTGTAATGCAGCCCCGTTTCCGGGTCGAAGTACTGGCCCGGGAAGCGAAGCGGCGTATACGCGGTGCTGTCGGCTGCCCAAGCCGTGGTGCCCCACAAAGTCGTGCGGGTGTGCCAGGCGATGTCGCCCTGTTCGTCGATGAGTTCGGTCGGGGTGCCCACCAGGTCGGTGACGATGGCGAAGAAGCGGGAGTCGATCTCGTCTTGCGGGGCGTCTGCGGCAGTGATGCGTTCTGTTTGGGTGATCGGGCGCAGGCCTTGGTGGTCCCAGGTGAGAATCACCGGGTTGGGCAGGTCCGGGGACGTGGTGGTCTGTTCGCACAGGGTTGTGCCGTCCCAGGTGAACATCACGCGTTCTGCGACCCTTTCGCCGTCGGCGGCCAGGCGGGACTTCGCCGTGCGGCGGCCGAGAGGGTCGTACGTGTAGCGCCAGCGAGTTCCGTCCGGAGTCGTCACCGACGTCAAGCGGTCTTCGGTGTCCCACTCGTAGCGCCAGGTGTCCGGCTTTCGGGAGAGACGGGTTTTCTGGCGCAGGGTGATACGGCCCAGGGCATCGTGTTCGTAACGGACGTTGCCCGCGCGGGTGATGCGGGTGCCGGTGTAGGCGCGGTCGCCCGTCGACTCCTGGCCCGGGTGGCCCGCCGGCCAGGACGCCTGCGTTTGGTTGCCCGCCTCGTCGTACGCGTATGTCTCGGTCCAGTTCGCCGCGTGGACCGCCGTTACCCGGCCCGCCGCGTCCAGGTCGAAGCGGCGAGTGCCGGCGAGTTGGTCGTCGATCGCCGTCAGGTTGCCGTCGGCTCGGTAGGTGTAGGCGCGGTGTTGGAGTGAGATGCCCGTTGCGCCGATGACCGACTGGGTTGTCAGGCGGCCGAGGGCGTCGAAAGTGTGCTCCAGTGTGATCAACTCGCCCACCTGGCGGGTCAGTTCGCGGCCCACCTCGTCGTACGTGAAGTCGATGGAGCGGCCCGAGGCCGTCATGCCGGTGCGTCGGCCAGTGGCGTCGTAGGACCAGGTCGTGGTCCCGCCTGTCGGGGTCGTACGGCCGGTGCGGCGGCCGAACTCGTCGTACGCGTAGGTCAGTTCACGGCCGTCGACCGTCTCCGAGCGGACTCGGCCGTGGCGGTCGCGCAGGATCGTCAGGGTGGTGTCCGGGGCGGTCGCCTGGGCGAGTTGGTCCGTCATGTCGTAGGCGTACGTCGTGACTTGGCCGGCCGCGTCCTTGCGGATCACCTGGCCCAGTTCGTTGCGTTCGAACTCGATGACCTGGCCGGGGGTGTTCGTGCGGGATGTCAGACGGCCTGTCGTGTCGTGGGTGTAGGTGAGGGTGCGGTCGTCGAAGTCCGTCTCCGCGATCAGGCGGCCTACCGCGTCGTAGTCGTAACTCCAGGTCAGGCCTTGGGGGTTGGTGACCCGGGTGAGGTTGAGTTCCTTGTCGTGGGTGAACTCGTAGCGCACTCCGTCCGGGCCTGTGCGGGACGTCAACAGGTCGAAGTGCGTGTACTCGAAGCGGGAGATGCCGCCCAGCGGGTCGGTGTGCGTGGTGCAGTTGCCCTCGCCGTCGTACGTCCAGGACTCCGTCGTGCCGTCCGGTGCCGTGCGGCGGGACAGGCGGCCCTCGACCGTCCACTCCCAGCGGGTTGTCGCACCCAGTGCGTTCGTGAGTGTGACAGGTCGGCCGAAACCGTCACGTTCATAGCGAGTGACCCCACCGAGTGGATTCGTGATCCGCAGCGGGAGGCCGGTGCGGTCGCAGTGGACCGTCGTGGTCTGGCCGAGCGGGTCGGTCACCGTCGTCAGGTGGCCTGCCTCGTCGTACGTGAAGTGGGTGGTGTGGCCGAGGGAGTCCGTGACCGAGGTGCGGTTGCCGCGGGCGTCGTACGACTGGCGCACGGTCGTGCCGTCGGGGCTCACCAGCCTTGTCGGCAGGCCGAGTTCGTTGTATTCAGCCTTCGACTCGCGTCCGTCGGGGCGGGTTACGGCGAGCAGGTTGCCCTTCTCGTCGTAGCGGAACGTCATGGTGTGGCCGAGCGGGTCCGTCTCGGAGAGGAGGCGGTTGTAGCGGTCGCGCCGGTACCGGGTGATCGCGCCGAGTGGGTCGGTCACCGCCACGACCTGGTACGCGTCGTTGACGAGGAAGCGGCGGACGTTGCCCGCGGCGGTGGTCGTGGTCGTGACCCGGTGGCCCGTTTCCGGGTCCGTGTCGTCGTAGGTGACGCGCAGGCTCATGTGTCCCGCGGAGCCGCCTTCGGCCGTGCAGCGGTCCTGGTCGTCGTACTCGTAGGTGTAGCCGCGGCCGTTGGTGTCCGTCCACGAAGTGACCCGGCCCGATGTGTCGTACGTGAAGCGCAGGGGCAGGCCGGAGGAGTCGACGACGGCGGTCAGGTTGCCGTCCGTGTAGCCGTAGCGCTTCAACTCATCGCCAGTTGACGCTAGTTGGAAGGCTGTGATGCGGCCCTCTGTCGTCGTGACGCGGACCTCGTGACCGCTGCTGGAGGCGACGGCGAGGGGGGTGCCCTCGCTGTCGTACTCGAAGGTGATCCAGTTGCCGTTGCGGTCGTCGATCTGCTCCAGGACCGCCAGGCCTTCGGTGTGGTCGCTGAAGTGCCACACCCGGCGCGTCCGGGGGTCCGTGACCGTGTAGCCGCCGTCCTCGCGGTGCAGGGGCCAGCGCGGGCCGTGGCTCGGGAGCGTGGGCAGGCCCGGGGCCGGGTGCGGGTAGGGGAGGAGCAGGCCGTCCTCGGTGACGAAGACGACACCCGTGGAGCTGATCTCCAGGTGCTGGTCGAGGGTCGAGGACCAGGACGGGCCGAACCAACGGCCCAGGCGGTAGCCCGATTCCACCCGCCGTTTGAGGACCAGGGGCAGGGCACCCGGCAGCGTCACATCCGTCTGCGGCAGATACATCTTGCCGGTGGCGAGGTCGATGGGGTCGGAACCGCGGCTCTCCACGGCCTTCTGGTCGCGGGTCACCTGCGCCGGGCCGTCCGAGACCGTGCCCTCCGCAGGCTTCGCCGCCGCCTTCTCGGCCGACTCCTCCACCGTCCGACGGATGCCTGACTGTGCCGCCCCCTCCAGCCCTTCCTTGGCCGCGAGCCGCGCCAGCCCTGCTTCCAACCCCGCCCCGTCCCCGGCCAGGTTCGGCAGTAGCCGCCCCAGCCCCTCCGACGGGTCCCTCATGAAGTCGTCCAGCATCGTCTTCGCCGCCCGCTCGGGGTGCGCGGCCGTCGAAACCAGGCCCGCCAGCGTCATGTTGACGTTCTGGACGTACGCGGCCGGGTGCGTGATGTTGTACGGGTCCATGGGGTTGAGGCCGCGGGCGAAGTTCAGGATGCCTGCCGTGCCCTTCACCACGCCGGCGTCGAAGTGCAGGATCTCCGTGTTGACGGCCTGGTAGCCGTCGACCGCGTCCGCCTTGAGCTGGGTGAGCGGGGGCGGTTCGGCGGGGGCGTGGGCCAGGGCCTTGCGGACCGCGCTCGATGCCGTGCGGGCGGCCTCGTCGCGTTGGCGGCGGGCCTCGTTCAGGATCTCGTGGGCGCGCTGCATTCCGGTGGCGCCCGGGTCCGTTGACGGTTCCTGTTTCTTGTCGTCGTCCTTGTGCTTCGCTACGTCCGCCTTGTACGCGTCCGATGCCTTCTTGCCCGGGCCGTACAGATCGATCGCGTCCCGCGCCTGCCCCTGCGCCCACTCCACCGTCTCCGCGTACGTCGACAGCGCCTGGCCCGCCGCGTCGCAGGCGTCCGCCGCCTGGAGCCACTTCGTGGGATGCATCGCGAACTTCTTACGGAACGCCTCGGCCGCCTCGCCCTGCCAGGACGACGAGTTGAGCTTGCGCATGCCGTCGCCGACCTTGTCGAAGGCCGTGTAGAAATCGGTCAGGTTCTTGGCCGTCGCCCTGATCGCCTTCGCGTCGCCGTGGACCAGGTCCTTCGGCTGGTCGCTCTGGCCCAACTGCTGCTCGCCCGGGGTCGCGCCCAGGTCCGAGGCGATGCGGTCGCCCGCGTTCTCGACCTTGTTCGCTAGGTCGTGTGCGCCGACCTTGTCCAGCGCGTCGCCGGCGGCGTCCGTGCCCTGGTCGACCAGTTCGCCCGTGAGCTTCTTGCCCGCGTCGACCGCATCGCCGACCTTGCCCAGACCGGAGTTGACCAGATCGCCGATCCCCATCAGCCCGCGTCCCCGCCCTGCTGAGCCTGTTCCTGTGCTGTCTGCGCGGCCTCCGCCGCCTTCGCCCGTTCCTCCGGTGACGGGCCCAACGGGCCGTCGAGCATGTCGTTGTACTCGTCACCGCTCAGCCCCGCCGCGCTCGCCAGGTTGGCCGGGTTGAGGCCCGGGCCCAGCGGGCTGAACGTGTGCGAGGTCATCACGTCCCGCGCCGCGTCCTTGTACGCCTGCCCGCTGTTGTCCAGCGCCTTGTCCATCGACTCGGCGCTGTAATCCACGCCGCCCGTGTACTCGTTGTTGCGCATCAGGTCGCCCCAGCTCTGCTGGGTGACCTCGTCCTCCGACGCGTACGGGTTGCCCATCCCCGCGTTCACCGCGATCTTCATCGTGCCCTGGATGTACTGGTCCGTCTCGTACAGCGTGCCTGCCGAAAGCCCCACGCCCGTCGCGAAGTTGTTGCCCTCGTTCACCAGCGCGCGCACGCCCCACTCCCAGCGTTCGCAGAACGACGTGAACCCCGACAGCAACTCCTCGTTGCCCAACTCCAGCCCGGAGAGAGCGAGTTCCGAGAATCCTCGGCCCGCTCCGGCCAGGCTGTCGATGCCCAGGTCCTTCAACTCGCCCAGCACCAGGGTGATCCCCTGCGCGATCTCGTCGAGCCCGGCCGCCTTGATGTCCTCGCCCGCGTCCCCGCTCATCCCCGTATCCCGTCTGTGTCTGTGTCTGCGTCCACCGCCGCCGCCTCCGGCACGATCCCCAACACCGGCGGAAACAGCGCCCCTTCGCCCTCGGTACCCACATCCAGCGCCACTCCGCACGGCACACCCGCAGCGTTCACAGCCGGCACCGTCGCGTCCAACAAGCGGGCTCCCAGCAGCCGTTGATACGGCCACTCCTGCCCGACTTCACCCCTCGCGATCGCGAACCTCGCCAACGCCGACTCGTTCGAAAACGCGTAGATCCATCGGATTCCGCCGAAATCGCCGACCAGGGGTGCGTCGTCCTCGTCCGTGGGGACCAATACCGCCGTACGACGGAACTCGCCCAGCAGTACCGCGAATTCACGCCGGCCGCGCGCGACGACATCGCTGCTCAGCGGGTCGCGACCGGCTGGGGGTGCAGGTGGTGGCTCCGGGGTGCTCATCTCCGCGTAGTCCGACAGCCGGGACCGTCGTATGTCCCCGGTCTCCCCGCTGCTCTCCATGTCGTTTCCCCCGCGATCAGACATGGGTGAAATCATCACACCAGCACATCGCGTACGGCAACGCGGATACCCGCCACGGGCCACGGTCGGCGCCGCAAGTGCCGTAAAGCAGCGCATAGCGCGAGCCCATTGACAGCCCCGCGCGGGCTCATTCTTTGGTCACGGACAGCCTTCTCATCGTTCTCTTATGTCGGCCTTATGGCATCATCACGCGCTGTACCTAGCTTGCGGGCCATGTTCTTCACCTACCTGAGGCGCGAGTTGCGCCGCCGCAGAAAAGCGGCCCTCGTCGTCGCCTCCGGCCTCGCACTGGGCATTGCGCTGGTCATCGTGGTCAACTCCGTGTCCTCCGGCATGGGGAAGGCCCAGGACAAGGTCCTCCAGTCGCTGTACGGACTCGGTACGGACATGACCGTCACCAAGGCGGCCACCGCGACCGCCGGCGCCTCGCAGCAGCCGCGGTTCCAGTTCGACGCCAACAACAACGACTCCAGCAAGACGCAGAGCAGTGACCGCGTCATGGTCCAGGGCTTCACCACCCTGGCCTCCACCACCGTCACCAAGGTGGCGGGGCAGAAGGGTGTATCCGACGCCGTCGGCGGGCTCAGCCTCAACGTCGTCAAGGTCGACGGGCAGTTCACCCGCGGCCAGTTCCAGCAGAACCAGGGGAGTGGCACCGGGGGCGGCGGCGGTAACCGCGGCGGCGGTACCGGTGCGCCGCAGGGCGAGGTCACCGGTGGTGGCGCCAACTTCAACATCAACTCGTACTCGGTCTACGGCACGGACGTCACCAAGCCCGCGCTCGGCCCGCTGACCTCCTCGAAGATCACCAGCGGCCGTACCTTCACCACCGCCGAGGCCAACTCCAAGGTCGTCGTCGCCGACTCGGCGTACGCCAAGACGAAGAAGCTCAAGGTCGGCTCCACCGTCACCATCAAGAGCGTCAAGTACAAGGTCATCGGTATCGCCACCGCGACCAGCGGTGACGCGGCGGCCAACCTGTACATCCCGCTGACGCAGGCGCAGACCCTGAGCGGTGACAAGAACAAGGTCACCACGATCTACGTCAAGGCGTCCGACTCCAAGCAGATCTCGGCCGTCAAGAAGACCATTCAGGGCAATGTCTCGGGTACGACGGTCACCACGTCCGCCGACCTCGCCGACACCGTCTCCGGGTCCCTGTCCACCGCCTCCTCCCTCGCCACCAGCGTCGGCAAGTGGCTGTCGATCGCGGTCCTGATCGCCGCGTTCCT
This sequence comes from Streptomyces prunicolor, assembly GCF_045162825.1. Taxonomy (NCBI): domain Bacteria; kingdom Bacillati; phylum Actinomycetota; class Actinomycetes; order Kitasatosporales; family Streptomycetaceae; genus Streptomyces; species Streptomyces prunicolor. The sequence continues at coordinate 6,852,267 of NZ_CP108676.1, forward strand.
GGTCGCCGGGCTGCTCACCTCGTCCGCGGTCTCGCGCCGGGTACGGGAGTTCGGCACGCTGAAGGCGCTCGGCTGGAAGTCCGGCCGGGTGACCCGGCAGGTGGTCGGCGAGGCCGTCGTCAACGGTCTGGTCGGCGGCGTCCTCGGCATCGCGCTCGGCCTGGCGGGCGCGTACGTCGTGACCGCGATCAGCCCGACCCTGTCGGCCTCCCTCGGCAGCACCGCCGCCGGTGGCCGCGCGGGCGGCGGACCCGGCGGTGGCGGCGGCGGCTTCGGCGGTGGCCGGCAGGCCGCGGCCAAGACCCTCGACGTCGCCCTCACCGCACCCGTCAACGCCACCACCATCGCCCTCGCGGTAGGCCTCGCGGTGGCCGGCGGCCTGATCGCCGGAGCCTTCGGCGGCTGGCGAGCGTCTCGACTCCGCCCGGCGGACGCCCTGCGCAGAGTCGAGTAGTCGGCACCTGGTCAATGCCGGTCACTGCAGCGCGCCCCAAAGGGGCGCGGGGAACTGCGCGACCAGCCACGACGGCGCTGCAGACGAAAGCGGCGCAACGGGGCCCGTCCCACGACGGGCCCCAACCCCCTTTACTTCTCCAGGAGTTGGACCATGTACGAACTAAGAGGCGTCACCAAGCTCTACTCACGCGGCAAGGAAACCGTCCACGCCCTCGACGGCATCGACCTCACCATCGGCGACGGCGACCGCCTGGTCATCCAAGGCCCGACCGGCGGCGGCAAGTCCACCCTGCTCCAGATGATCGGCGCCCTCGACCGCCCCACCGCAGGCGAAATCGTCCTGGACGGCGTCGACTTGGCGAAGCTGTCCGAGGCCAAGCTCACCAAGGTGCGCAGCGAGAACATCGGCTTCGTGTTCCAGTCCTTCAACCTGATCCCGACGCTCACCGCCCAGGAGAACGTCGAGACCGCCCTCGTGCCGCTCGGCATGAAGGCGAAGATCCGGCGCGAACGGGCCGCCGAGGCGCTGGTCTCGGTCGGCCTGGGTGAGCGGGCCAACCACCTCCCCGGCGAGATGTCCGGAGGACAGCAGCAGCGCGTCGCCATCGCCCGCGCGCTCGTCAAGCAGCCCAAGGTGCTGCTCGCCGACGAACCGACCGGCAACCTCGACGAGTCGATGCGCGACGAGATCATGGACGTACTGGAGCGCATGTGGAAGGAGCACGGGCTGACCTTCATCATGGTCACCCACGACTCCGCCATCGCGAAGAAGGCGCCGCGTCTCGCCACCATCCGCAAGGGCAAGATCACGGTGAAGGAGAACGCCGCGTCGAAGTAACTCGGCATCCACGCAAGGGAGTTCGGCGCTCAGGTGAGGGACTCGGCGGAGCCCTACCGGAGTTCTCGCGAGCTGAACCCATCGACTGCGTAACGGAGTTCGGGCGACGGCGTAACAGTTCGCGGCAGCGCTTTCTTACCCTCCTCTCATCTCTTGAGCGGGTGATCACCCCTCGGCATACTGCGTATTCCGGGGGGTGTCGCGCACGTGCGTGCGGGCTTTCCCCCGGCCGGGTGAACGGGGAATTCGCCCGGTACCTCAGCTCCAGGGGGAGCCTTGCGCAGACACGTGAAGAGAGCGTGCGCGGCCACCGTCGCCGCGTCCGCCGCCGTAGCCCTCGCCGCCGGAATGACCACCCCGGCGTCGGCGAAGCCCGAACAGCGTGCGGCCGGTGCCGCGCAGACCGGTGCCACCCAACTCGGTGCCGCACAGGCCCGGCTCAAGGGCAGCCACCACATCACCCTGATCACCGGCGACCGCGTCACCCTCGACGCGAAGGGCCGGGTCGCCGGTCTGGAGCCGGCGAAGGGCCGTGAACACATACCCGTTCAGGTCCGCAAGCTCGACGGGCACACGCTCGTCATACCCGTGGACGCGGCCCAGCTGGTCGCGTCCGGCAAGCTCGACCAGCGGCTCTTCGACGTCACCGAGCTGAACAAGTCGGCGGAGCGCGCCTCCCAGAAGGCCGGCCTCAAGGTCATCGTCGGTTACCAGGGCGCCGCCACCGCCACCAAGGCCGACGTCCGGGACGCGGGCAGGCTGCGCCAGTCCCTGAAGACGCTGAACGCCGACGCCGTGCAGACCCCGCAGCAGGACACGCCCGAGCTGTGGAAGGCCGTCACCAACGGCGACAAGGCGGCCTCCGGCATCGCGCACATCTGGCTCGACGGCGTCCGCAAGGCCAGCCTCGACAAGTCCGTGCCGCAGATCGGCGCCCCGAAGGCGTGGGCGGCCGGCTACACGGGCAAGGGCGTCAAGATCGCCGTACTGGACACGGGAGTCGACGCCGACCACCCGGACCTGAAGACCCAGGTCATCGAGTCCAAGAACTTCTCCACGGCCACCGACGCGAACGATCACTTCGGGCACGGCACGCATGTCGCCTCGATCGCGGCGGGCACCGGTGCGAAGTCGAACGGCAAGTACAAGGGTGTCGCGCCCGACGCGAAGATCCTCAACGGCAAGGTCCTCGACGACAACGGCTCCGGTGACGACTCCGGCATCCTCGCCGGCATGGAGTGGGCGGCCCAACAGGGCGCCGACATCGTCAACTTGAGCCTCGGCGGCCAGGACACCCCGGGGATCGACCCGTTGGAGGCGGAGGTCAACAAGCTCTCCGCCGAGAAGGGGATCCTGTTCGCGATCGCCGCGGGCAACGAGGGCCCGGAGTCGATCGGTTCGCCCGGCAGCGCGGACGCGGCCATCACGGTCGGCGCGGTCGACGGCAACGACAAGCTCGCCGGCTTCTCCTCCACCGGCCCGCGCGTCGGCGACGGCGCCATCAAGCCCGACGTCACCGCGCCGGGCGTCGACATCACCGCCGCCGCGGCCCCGGGCAGCGTCATCGACAAGGAGGTCGGCGAGAACCCGCCCGGCTACCTGACCATTTCGGGTACGTCGATGGCGACCCCGCATGTCGCCGGTGCCGCCGCCATCCTCAAGCAGGAGCACCCGAGTTGGGGCTACGCCGAGTTGAAGGGCGCGCTCACCGGGTCCGCGAAGGGCGGCAACTACACGCCGTTCCAGCAGGGTTCAGGCCGGATCGCCGTCGACAAGGCCATCAAGCAGAGCGTCATCGCCGACCCGGTGTCGGAGAGCTTCGGCGTCCAGCAGTGGCCGCACACCGACGACACCCCGGTCACCAAGCAGGTCACCTACCGCAACCTCGGCACCGCGGCCGTCACCCTCAAGCTCGCCGTGGCCGCCACCAACCCCAAGGGCCAGGCGGCTCCTTCGGGCTTCTTCAAGCTCGCCAAGACCTCGGTGACCGTACCGGCCGGCGGCACGGCCTCGGTCGGCCTGACCGTCAACACCAAGCTGGGCGGCACGCTCGACGGTGCCTACTCCGCGTATGTGACGGCGACGGGCGGCGGGCAGAGTGTCCGTACGGCCGCGGCCGTGGTGCGCGAAATCCAGTCGTACGACCTCACGTTGAAGTTCATCAACCGTGACGGCAGCGCCGCCAAGTACTACTCCGCCACGCTGGTGGGCATGTCCGGTCTCGGCAGCGGCAGCTACGCCAGCCCCTACGACGCCTCGGGCACCGTCAAGGTCCGTGTCCCCAAGGGCGGTTACGTCCTCGACACCGGGATCTTCGTGGACCCGGAGGACTTCACCAAGGGTGCCGACTGGCTCGCCCGGCCCAAGCTGGACATCGCCAAGAACACCTCGCTCACGATCGACGCCCGCACCGCGAAGCCGGTCGACGTCACGGTGCCGGACGCCGGAGCCAAGTCGGTCTTCGCGTCACCGGCCTACACGATCGAGACGTCCGACGGCGCGGCCTCCTTCAGCTGGTTCCTGGATTCGTACGCCAACTTCCGCAGCGCGCACCTCGGTCCGCAGATCACCGACGGTTCGCTCTCCGAGCAGTGGGACGCGCACTTCACCAAGGGCGCCGACGAGCAGTACGACACCACGACCGGCGGCAAGGTCAAGCAGCTCGCCACCGGCTACACCAAGCACTACAAGGCGAGTGAACTCGCCACGGTGAAGGGCCGCATGGGCGCCGCGGCGAGCGGCAAGAAGGGGCTGCTCTACGCCTTCGGCTATCTGAGCAACGGCTCCGGCGCCTCCGCCTCCACCCTCGCGCAGCCGCTGCCCGGCACCCGCACGCTGCACGTCTCCACCGTCAACGGCGTCAAGTGGGAGCTGGACTTCGAGCAGGACAGCGCCGCGCTCGACCCGGACGGCTTCCCGATCGCCGAGTCCTACTACGTCTCGAACAGCCCGGAGACCTTCAAGGCCGGCCAGACATACACCAGGACCTTCAACACGGCGGTCTTCGGCCCGCACCTCGACGCCGTCTACGGCGTGTACCGCGCCGGCAACGAGATCTCCGGATTCGTGCCGCTGTTCGCCGACTCCGCGCAGCACGCGGGCTCGTCGCTGTTCACCTCGGTCAACACGACCCTGTACCGCAACGGCACGAAGGTGGGCTCCAACAAGGACCCGCTGCTCGGCGAGGGGGTGTTCAAGGTCCCGGCCGCCAACGCCTCGTACAAGCTGACCACTTCGGTGATCCGCAGTGTCAAGGTCGCCGCCGCCTCCACCCGGATCGACGCGAGCTGGACGTTCTCCTCGAAGAAGCCGACCGGTTCCGACGTGGCCAAGCTTCCGATCTCCACGGCCCGGTTCAACGCGGCCACCGGCCTGGACAGCCGCGTCGCGGCCGGCAAGAAGGCGACGATCCCGGTCACCGTCGAGGGCGCGGCAGCCGGCCGCAACCTCAAGTCCCTGGGCGTGTGGGTGTCGTACGACTACGGCCAGACCTGGAAGAAGGTCAACGTGGTCAACGGCAAGATCACCGTCACCAACCCGGCCAAGGGCAAGGCCATTTCGTTCCACGCGAAGATCGCCGACAAGAAGGGCAACAAGTCGACGATCTCGATCTACAACGCGTACTACGGCAAGTAAGTCCGTGACGCCGGCGGCCTGTTCGGGACTTCGAGTCCGGAACAGGCCGCTTGTGCGTGCATGGGAAACTGGATCTCCGCATGAGGGGAGAGGCAGTGTCGGGAACGTGGGGCGACCTCAGGAAGTGCGAGCGGGCCTGGGCGGACGCGGTGGGTTTCCTGCGACAGGGCCGTGCGGACATCGCCGGGCGTCGGTTCGAGGAGGCACTGCGGCACGACCCGTCGGCCGCCGACGCCTGGCTGGGACTGCACGCGTCGGGGTACCGGCAGGACGACGCCGTGGACCGGATGACATGGAACGCGCGGTCGTTCGGAGCGCTGCGCGCCAAGCTGAGCACCCCTCTCAAGTCCCGCTTCGACCTCGGTTTCTACGTCACGTTCCGGCTGGAGACGCATCGCGACCTCTGGCTGGCGGGGATGGCCCGGTTCCTGGCCGAGGGCCGGCTCGACGAGGCCTGGCAGTCCCTCGAGACCGCGTTTCTCGACTGCGACGAGACGCGGTTCATCTGTACCAGGTACGCCCACCTCAAGCGCGACTGGCCGCTCGTGCTGAACTTCTCGCGGAACATCACCGACGCTTTTCTGCGGGACGAGTCCCAGCTCTATGTGGCGCGAGCGCTGATCGAACAGGCCGTGTTCCACGAGGCGTTGAACGTCCTGGCGCCGCTTCCTCTGAAATTCGCCGCGGGCAGCAAGTTCGACGGCGAGGTGGCGTATCTGCGCGGCCTGGCCAAGGAGGCGCTCGGGCAGGACGAGGAGGCGCTGCGGGACTACCAGTACGCTTTCCGTTGCTTCCCTGGGCTCGGCGACGTGGCGGAGCGCGCACGGGCCACCGTGCCCAGAACCGCGGCCCACCCGGCGCAACCGTCCCTGCCGACACCGGCGGTACGGCCCCGGAGCGATTCCCCACCGACCACCACGGCGGCGGGCGGGGGCCCGGACGCCTCGGTGCTCAGGGAAGAGAGCCTGGCCGAAGCGATGTCACTGCTGGACGACATGGTCGGCCTCGAACCCGTCAAGCGCCAACTCCGCACTTTGACGGCCCAGTTGCGCATGTCGGCGATCCGGAGGCAGCAAGGCCTGCCATCCGCCGTTGCCCCACAGCACTTCGTCTTCGCGGGGCCTCCCGGTACGGGCAAGACCACGGTCGCCCGCATCGTCGGCAAGCTGTTCGCCGGACTCGGCCTGCTGGAAAAGGGGCAGGTGGTCGAGGCCCAGCGCGTCGACCTGGTCGGGCAACATCTCGGCGAGACCGCCATCAAGACGACCAGGACGATCGATTCGGCTCTGGACGGTGTGCTGTTCATCGACGAGGCCTACGCACTGTCCAACAGCGGCTATTCCGGCGGCGACGCCTTCGGCGACGAGGCGCTGCAGGTGCTGCTCAAGCGGGCCGAGGACGACCGCGACCGGCTGGTGGTGGTCCTGGCCGGCTATCCGGACGAGATCGCCGAACTGCTGGCCAGTAATCCAGGCCTGGCCTCGCGCTTCACCACCCGCGTGGACTTCCCGTCGTACACCGCGCCCGAACTGGTCCTCATCGCGCAGCGCTTGGTGGCGGCGCAGGGCGATGTCCTGGCCGAGGACGCCGCGGTGGCGCTGCGATCCGCCTGCGACGACGCCATCCGCGACGCGCTGATCGACCAGCTGGGCAACGGCCGCTTCGTACGCGAACTGTGCCGCAAGGCCGCCGCCTCGCGCGACCTGCGCGTGTACGAGGCCCTTGGCGGCTCGGGCACCCCGTCGATCGAGGACATCACCACACTGCGCCTCGGCGACGTCACGGCCGCCTACCGCGAACTGTGCGAGGCCGTGTCGAGCCCCTGATCCGAGTGGGGGCGGGACAGTGCCGTGGTGGTTCCCACGCACGGCTCCGGTCACCGCTGCCGTGTCGGCGCCTCCGCTGTCAGGGCCGCGTCGAAGAGGTCGGCGACGGACTGCTTCACCGCGTAGTGGGCGCCGCTCGCGGTCTCCCACCAGGAGAACGGAAAGCGGCGTCCGGCCTCCCTGCGTGCCCGGCCGGTGGTGTTCATATATCCGGCCACCACGTTGGGGTTGTTCTTGGTGCCGTCCGGGTTGAGGCCGAACCGCTCCGCGATCTCGTCACTGGAGACCAGGCGGCCTGGGGTGGACCGCAGATAGTCGAAGATCTCCTGTGCGCGCCTCGACAGGGCCAGGTAGTACGCCACGGCCCGGGCCTGGTCGGTGTCCTTCCAGTCAGCGCCGTCGTGGCCCGAGCCGCCGTCGTGCCTGGCCCACATGGGGTCGGTGTCGTCCAGGTGCACGGGAAGCCGCTCCTCGTCCTTCTCGGGGCGGCCAGGCTTCCTGGACCGGGCCGCGGCGTGGCGTTCGAGATCCTCGCGGTCGTAGACGGGGCCGACGGCGATGGTGTCGATGGGCTCGGGGGCTCCGTCGCGGGAGAGGAGCCGGCGGGTCTGTGATTTGTCGGCCTGGTAGATGAGTGCCGCTTCGGCGATTCCGGCGAGCCGCAGAGGACGGCCGTCCGGCCTGTTCATACCCATGCGCGGAACCTTATCCCGTAAAAGGTCCTCACTGTGGACTGTTTATTTGGTCCCCTTGAGGAGGTGGAGTGAGCCCGTAGCGAACCGGTCGCCGGAAGTGCAGCTTCCGGCGGGCCCCTCGTGTTTCCGTGGCCCCATGACAGCCCAGACCGTCGAGTACATCCGATACCGCATCCCCGAGCAGCGGTCGGCACAGTTCCTGGCCGCCTACACCCGTGCCGCACGACAGCTGGCCGCCGCCCCGCAGTGCGTGGCGTACGAGCTGGCCCGCTGCGAGGAGGACGCCGAGCGCTTCGTCCTGCGCATCACCTGGACGTCGACCGAGGCACACCTGGAGGGCTTCCGCGGGTCGGAGCTGTTTCCGCCGTTCCTCGCCGAGATCGGCCCGTACGTCGAGGACGTCGAGGAGATGCGCCACTACGAGCCGACCCCGGTCCGCGGCGACGGCTCCGCCGTCCCCACCCTGTACGACTGGGCGGGCGGCGCCGAGGCCTTCTCCCGGCTGACCGAGGTCTTCTACGACAAGGTGCTCAAGGACGACCTCCTCGCACCCCTCTTCGCCGGACTGGCTCCCGAGCACGCCGAGCACGTCGCCCTCTGGCTCGGCGAGGTCTTCGGCGGCCCGGCTACCTACTCCGAGACCCAGGGCGACCACGGCCACATGGTCGCCAAACACTTCGGCAGGAACATCAGCGAGCGGCAGCGCCGCCGTTGGGTCGACCTCGTCCAGGACGCGGCGGACGACGCGGGCCTGCCGACCGACGCGGAGTTCCGGTCGGCGTTCCTCGCGTACGTGGAGTGGGGGACGCGGTTGGCGGTGTACTTCTCCGGCCCGGACGCGCAACCGCCCGCCAAGCAGCCGGTGCCGCGCTGGAGTTGGGGGTCGATGCCGCCCTATCAGGGGTGACGTCGGCGTCTCGGAGGTGCCATAGGGCCCCCTATGACCGCCGCCGTCACCGCCACGATCACCGCCGTCGTCGGCGTGCTCGGCACCCTCTTCGCCCCCGTCCTCAGCCAGCGCCTCACCGCACGGCAGCGCGCTGATGAGGTCCAACTCGCCGAGCGCAGGCGGCGGTTCGAGGAGCGGCGGAACGCCTATACGCTCATGAACCGAGCCTCGCGGCAGTTCCACACGCTGCTCAAGGACGCCCTGCATCGCCTCCGCGACGGTGTCTACACCGAGCTGGAGCGCGATCAGCTGGAGGAGGCGCGGCGGGACTACCGGGACCGGTACGCCGAGGCGCAGATGGCCGTGCCCGAGCGCGTGCTGGACGCCTCACGGTCGGTGAACGAGGTCCTCGCGGGCGCCGACGCCGCCGTGAAGCGCCTGGACCGTGGCCTCGCCCGGGACGGCGAGAGCGCCGAGGAAGCCCTGCTCGATCTCAAGGAGGCCGAGCCCCGGCCGGCCGCGATGCGGCGGCTGATGCGGGCGGATCCGGGTGTCACGGAGTGAGGTCGGGGCGCTGGGCCGAGGTGCCCACGCGGGTCGCGTCCGTGCCCCAACTCGCCAGCAGGCGCAGGGCGTCGGCGGACGGGGAGCCGGGCTCCGCGTGGTAGGTGATCAGGGACTGCTCGGAGCCGTCGCCCAGGCGGAAGCCCTCGAAGTTGAGGGTGAGGTCGCCGACCAGCGGGTGGTGGAGGCGCTTGACGCCGTAGGTCTTCTCCTTGACGTCGTGCGTGGCCCACATGCGCCTGAACTCCTCGCTCTTGACGGAGAGTTCGCCGACCAGGGCGGACAGCCGCGGGTCGTCCGGGTGGCAGCCCGCGTCCATGCGGAGCATGCTGACGATGTCCGTGGCCTTCTGCTCCCAGTCCACGTACAGCTCCCGGTACTCGGGCCGCAGGAACACCAGCCGCGCCCAGTTCCGCTCCTGCGGCGGCAGCTGTGACCAGTCGCCGAAGACGGCCGCGGCCATCCGGTTCCACACCAGGATGTCCGAGCGGCGGCCCGAGATGTACGCCGGGACCGTGTCGATCGAGTCGAGCAGCTGCCGTAGCGGAGTGCGCACGTGCTGGGTGGGGGGCGACGGCTTCTTCTTGTGCTGCTTCGGCTTCGCGAGGTGGGTGAGGTGCGAGGACTCGGCGTCGGACAGGCGCAGGGCGCGGGCGATCGCGTCGAGGACCTCCGCCGACACGTTCCGCCCGTTGCCCTGCTCCAGGCGGGTGTAGTACGCCACCGAGACCCCGGCCAGCTGCGCCAGCTCCTCGCGGCGCAGCCCGGGCACCCTGCGGTGCCGCCCGAAGTCCGGCAGCCCCACGTCCTCCGGCTTCAGCCGGGCCCGCCGGGTGCGCAGAAACTCGCTCAGCTCGGCACGCCGGTCCAGGGGCCGTCCGGCGTCGACCGCGGGCTCGGTGGCGGGTTCGGGCTGTTCGTCCATACGCTCCAGTATTCCCGGTCGTACGCCCAGGAGCCTGACCTCGCTGGTGGTAGGCACAGCGGACGTACGCAGAGGCGTGACCTGGGTAGCCACAGGACTTTCGGGCAGGCTTGGTTCCGTGCCCGGCCGGAAGGCAGCCGGGCGCGCATCCCCCCGCTAGGAGACTCTCGGCATGACTACAGTCGCCGCATACGCAGCCCCCGCCGCCAAGGCTCCCCTGGAGCGCACCACCATCGAGCGCCGGGCCGTACGTGAGTTCGACGTTCTGATCGACATCAAGTTCGCCGGTATCTGCCACTCGGACATCCACCAGGCCCAAGAGGGCTGGGGCAAGGCCATTTTCCCGATGGTCCCGGGCCACGAGATCGCCGGCATCGTCTCCGAGGTAGGACCCGGCGTCACCAAGTTCCAGGTCGGCGACCGCGTGGGCGTCGGCTGCCTGGTCGACTCCTGCCGCGAGTGCGACAACTGCAAGGCGGGTCTGGAGCAGTACTGCACCGGCGGCAGCGTCGGCACGTACAACGCCATCGGCAAGGACGGCGAGCCCACCTACGGCGGCTACTCCGAGAAGGTCGTCGTCGACGAGAACTTCGTCCTCGGCATCCCCGAGGGCATCGCCCTGGACGAGGCCGCGCCGCTGCTCTGCGCCGGCATCACCCTGTACTCGCCGCTGAAGCACTGGAACGCCGGCCCCGGCAAGAAGGTCGCGATCGTCGGCATGGGCGGCCTCGGTCACATGGGCGTCAAGATCGCGCACGCGCTCGGCGCGGAGGTCACGGTCCTCTCGCAGTCGCTGCGCAAGCAGGAGGACGGCCTGAAGCTGGGCGCCGACCACTACTACGCGACCAGCGACCCGAAGACCTTCGAGGAGCTGCGCGGCACCCTCGACCTGATCATCTCCACGGTGTCGGCCCCGCTCGACCTCGGCGCGTACCTCTCGCTGCTGAAGACGGACGGCGCGCTGGTGAACGTGGGAGCCCCCGAGGAGCCCGTCTCCCTCAACCTGTTCTCCGTGATCGCCGGCCGCAAGACCCTGGCCGGTTCCGGGATCGGCGGTATCCAGGAGACCCAGGAGATGCTGGACTTCTGCGCCGAGCACGGCTTCGGCGCCGAGATCGAGCTGATCTCCGCGGAGCAGATCAACGAGGCGTACGAGCGGGTGCTGGCCAGCGATGTCCGGTACCGGTTCGTGATCGACACGGCCACGATCTGACTCGGCGGCCTCGTTCAGTGAGGGTCCCGGAGCTGTACTGCTCCGGGGCCCGGTGCGCTGTCGAGTGCGGGTGCGTCGGGGCTGGTCGCGCAGTTCCCCGCGCCCCTTTGGGGCGCGTTGTCGAGTGCGGGTGCGTCGTGGTTGCTCGCGCCCACGCGGCGGAGCCGCACATCGATACAGCCCCGCGCCCCTGAGTAGGGAAGCGCCAGGCGCTTTTTAGGGGCGCGGGGAACTGCGCGACCAGCCCCCACCGGTCCGCAGCCGCCGACGAACCTCAGCCCCCCACCCTGTTCCGCCCCAACAGCCACAACAGATACGGCCCCCCGACCAACGAGGTGAGCGCCCCCACCGGCACCTCCAGCGGGGGCAACACCGTGCGGGCAGCGAGATCGGCCGCCACCAGGATCACCGCGCCCGTCAACGCCGAGCACACCAACGGCAGTTGAGGCGTACGGGTGAGCCGCCGGGCCAACTGCGGCGCGGTCAGCGCGACGAACCCGATCGGCCCGGCCGCCCCCGTCGCCGTCGCGGCCAGCACCACCCCGAGCACAGTCAGCGCGAGCCGCGTCCGGTCCACCCGCACCCCCAGCGAGGCCGCGGTGTCGGCATCGAGCCCCAGCGGCCGCACGGCCCGGCTCGCCCACACCAACGCGGGCAGCGACAGCAGCAGTACGACGGCCAGCGGCCCCGCCTGCTCCCAGCCCCGCCCGTTCAGCGAGCCCGTCAGCCACAGCTTGACCTGTTCGGCGGCCTGCAACTCGCTGTCCGCGAGATACAGCTGCACCACGGCCGACAGCGCGACCCCGATGCCAACTCCGGTCAGCACGAACCGACTTGGCTGCATCCCGTGCCGCCACGCCAGCACATACACGAGGGCTGCGGCCGCGAGTCCGCCCAGGACGGAGACGGCGGGCATGGCACCGGGCGAGTTCACCATCCCGGCCGACAGCGCGAGCACGGTCGCGGCGGCGGCACCGTGCCCGACGCCGATCACGTCCGGACTGGCCAGCGGATTCCGGGTGACGGTCTGCACGAGCGCCCCGGCGAGCCCGAGGGTGACCCCGACCAGCGCCCCGAGCACGATCCGGGGAACCCGCAACTCGTTGACGACCAGGTCGTACTGCCCGGAACCGGTACGCAGCGTGTGCCACACCTCGGCGGGCGAGATGTAGGTCTGCCCGAAACAGGCGGCGGCGGTCATCGCAATGCCCAGCGCCAGCACGAGAGTTACGGCCACCACGGCCGAACGACGGTGCAGGAGAAGGGAGACGGCGGGGTGAGGGCGCAGCACACTGACACCGGTGGCGCTGCTCATACGGCGGTTCCCCGGCGCCGTACCAACACCACCAGCACCGGCACCCCCACCAACGCGGTCATCACCCCGGCCGGCACCTCGGCGGGCGCCCGCACGACCCGCCCCGCCACATCCGCGCCGACCAGCAGCGCGGCGCCGAGCAGCGCGGACAGCGGGAGCAGGGTGCGGTGGCCGCCGGAGGTGAGGCGGCGGGCCAGGTGCGGGACGGCCAGCCCCACGAACGCGATCGGCCCGGCGGCGGCCACCGCGGACGCCACCAGCAGGGTCGCCCCGAGCGCCGCACTCACCCGCACGACCCCCACCCGATGCCCCAACGCCCGCGCCGTCTCGTCCCCGAGCGCCAGCGCGTCCAGCCCGCGCGCACAGGCGAGGACCAGCAGGGCCCCCGCCACCAGGAACGGCAGCATCTCCACGACCGTGTCGGCGTCCCGTCCGCTCAGCGAGCCGACCTGCCAGAACCGGAACTGGTCGAGGGTGGCGGAGCTGGAGGTCAGGACGACGGTCGTACCACCGGCGGTCATCGCCGACAACGCCGTACCGGCGAGGGCGAGTTTCACCGGCGAGGCCCCGCCCCGGCCGCGCGCGGCGATGCCGTAGACGAGGCAGGCGGCGAGGACGGCACCGGCGAAGGCGTACCAGACGTAGCCGCTGAAACCGCTCGCGAGGCCGGTGGCGATGGCGAGGACGACGCCGGCCGCCGCGCCCTGGCTCAGGCCGAGGATGCCGGGGTCGGCGAGCGGGTTGCGGGTGACGGCCTGGAGCGCGGCGCCCGCGACGCCGAGTGCGGCACCGGCTGTCAGCCCGATCTCGGTGCGGGGCAGCCGTAGCGACCGTACGACCAGCGCGTCCGGTGAACCACCGCCGTGCAGAAGGGCGTTGAGGACGGCGGACGGAGGCACCGGGCGGGTGCCGACGGCGAGGCTGAGCAGCACGGCGGCGGCCACCGCGAGGGTGGCCGCCGGCCAGGCGAGGCGTTTGACGCTCACGACGTGTTCGCTGTCCGTCTCTCTGCTTGCTTCTCTACTTGCTGATGTCCTCGGCGAGTTGGAGGACGACGAGGCGGGCGGCGGTCGGGCCCGCGTTGAGGTACCAGGGGTCGTCGTCGACCTTCACCGCGTGTCCGGCCTTGACCGCGCTCATCGACTTCCAGAGCGGTCCGGCGAGCACGCTCGCGGCATCCGTCTTGTCCGCGTCGCCCTGCACGGAGTAGAAGATCCAGTCGCCGTCGGCCTTGTCGATGCTCTCGGCGCCGATGTCCTCCGAAATCGCCTTGAACTGCTGGGACTTGGGCCGGTCGAGGCCCATGTCGACGGCGATGGAACCGGTGAAGGAGGAGACGCCGAACATCCGGGTGCGGCCGGGTGTGAACCGCAGCATCGACACGGAGGTCTTCGACAGGGCCTCGCCCTTCTCGTGGGCGTCCTCGACGATGCCGTCGAGCAGCTTCTGCGCCTGCTGGCCCTTGCCGATCGCGTCGCCGACGAGGAGGAGATCGCGCTTCCAGTTGATGCCGTTGCCGGCCGTGATGACGGTCGGGGCGATCTTCGACAGCTTCGGGTAGAGGTCGCCGAGCGAGTCGTTGGCGAGGATCAGGTCGGGCTTGGCGGCGGCGAGAGTCTCCAGGTTGGGCGCCTGGCGGGTGCCCGCGTCCGTCATCGCGGCGAGCTTCGACTTGTCCGCCGGGAAGGCGTCCGCGAGGTAGTCGGGGACCAGTCCGGCGTTGTCGGCGCGGGTGGTGGCGGTCGGGACGGTACCGAGCGAGAGCAGATCGTCGAGCTGGCCGGTGCTCAGCACGGCGATCTTCGTCGGCTTCGACTTGATGGTCGTCCTGCCCTCGAAGTGCGTGACGGTACGGGGGAAGGTGCCGTCGGTGTCGTTGTCCGAGCCCATGCCGGTCGCGAGGGTGCTCGGCGCGGCGTCGGGGCCCTCGGAGGCACCGATCACCTTGTTCTGCCGGCCGTCGCCCGTCTTCTCGGCATCGTTGTCGGCGGAGGACGACGAGCACCCGGCCAGCAACCCCCCGACGACGGACACGGCGGCCAACGCCGTGACAGCCTTCCTCTTGAACGCACGCACTATCACTGTCTCTCCGATCACATCCGGCCAGGTAAGGCTTACCTTAACTTGCCGTCGGAGAGTTCCGTTCCCCTGGCCCCTGTCACGCCCTGTCGACCCCGCCCCGCAGCCGTACCGCGTCCTGCCCCGGTGGGCTGCCGAACGCGCGGCGGTATTCGCGGCTGAACTGGGACGCGCTGTCGTAGCCGACCGCGAAGCCGACGTCGGCGACATCCTCAGTGCTGCTCATCAGGAGCAGCCGGGCCTCCTGGAGGCGGATCCGCTTCTGGTACTGGATCGGGGTCAGGGCGGTCACCGCGCGGAAGTGGCGGTGGAAGGGGGAGGCGCTCATCCCGGCCAGCCGGGCCAGGTCCTCGATGCGGAGGGTCTCCGTGTGGTGGTCGCGGATCCAGCGAATGACCCTGCCGATATGGGTGAGTTGACTGTCCGCGAGCCCGATCTGCCGTACGAGCGCGCCCTGTTCGCCGGTGATCAGCCGCCACAGGATCTCCTTCTCGATCAGCGGGGCGAGCACCGGTGCATCGCCGGGACGGTCGCACAGCCGTAGCAAACGCACTGCCGCGTCGAGGAGTTCGGCCGAAGCGTCGCACACGGCGAGACCGTGCGGGGTCGTGCCGCGGGGGAGTGGGGTGGTCCCCGTGTCGAGCAGCAGGGAGGCGATCTTCGCGGGTTCGAGGGCCAGGCCGCAGGCGAGGAACGGTTTCTCGGGGCCGGCCTGCGTGTAGTGGCCCGCGACCGGGAGATCGACCGAGACGACGAGGTACTGCCCGGCGCCGTAGTCGTGGACGCGGTCGCCGAGGGTGAGCCGTTTCGAGCCCTGCGCGACGATCGCCAGCACGGGACGGGCGAGGCTCGCGGTCGGCGCCTCCGGTCGGTCGGCCCGGGTCAGCAGCAGGCCGTCGACGCCGAGCGGGCGGGGGCGGGAGGCGTGCCGGTCGATCAGGGCGCGCAGCTCATGCAGATGTGCGTTCGGGGACACGTCCGATCAAAGCACCCTGCCTCGCCGGCCGGCAACCGCCCGTCGGCGAGTCGATTCGACAGGATCGTGCAAGAGCCCGGCGGTATCGCCCTAACAACTGCCCTGCTCACAGTGGTGTGCTCAAGGAGTCGGTTTCCCACCCACTCCTCAGAGGAGCATTTCATGGCACTCGACTCGTACGTCGGTCTCGGCCGTTCCGGCCTCAAGGTGAGCCCCTTCTGTCTGGGCGCGATGAACTTCGGCGAGGACGGCGGCTTCGGCTGCGGGGTGAAGGAGTCCGAGGAGATCCTCCGGACCTACCTCGACCGCGGCGGCAACTTCATCGACACCGCGAACTTCTACACGAACGGCCACTCGGAGGCCATCCTCGGCGACTTCCTCACCGCCCACCCCGGCCTGCGCGACCGCTTGGTCCTGGCCACCAAGTTCTACGGCAACCTCCACCTCGGCGACCCCAACGGCGGCGGCGCGAGCCGCAAGGCGATCATCGGCCAGCTGGAGGACTCGCTGCGCCGCCTCCGCACCGACTACATCGACCTGTACTGGCTGCACAACCACGACCGTTCCACCCCGGTCGAGGAGACCCTGCGCACCCTGGACGACCTGGTGACGGCGGGCAAGATCCGTTACGTCGGCTTCTCCGACACCCCGGCCTGGTTCACCGCGAAGGCCCACACGACGGCACTGCTGCGCGGCTGGACCCCGGTCACCGCACTCCAGTTGGAGTACTCGCTCCTGGAACGCACCATCGAGGGCGAGTTGATCCCGCTGGCCCAGGACGCCGGGATGGCTGTACTGCCCTGGAGCCCCCTCAAGAGCGGTTATCTGTCCGGGAAGTACACGAGCGGCGGCTCAACTCCCGCCGATACCAGGCGTTCGGCGGTCCTGGGTGCCCCAACTCCCGCTCAGTTCACGGTGATCGACACCCTCGCCGAGGTCGCGGAACAGGCGGGTGCCACCTCCGCCGCCGTAGCCCTGTCCTGGGTGCAGTCCCGCCCCGGCGTCACCTCCACCCTCATCGGCCCCCGCACCCTGGCCCACCTGGAAGCCAACCTGACCGCCCTGGACGTCCACCTCACCCGGGCCCAGACGGCCACCCTCGACGAGGTGTCCACGCCGACCCTCAACTTCCCCCACGACCTCAACCATCAGGTCGGCGACATGCTCAAGTACGCGGGGGCGACGGTGGACGGGGTGCCGAGCGCGGTGTATCCGCCGTTGGCGCAGAGCGCTGTGCGGTACTGAGGGGCCGTGCGGTACTGAGCGCGGGGAGTCAGGCCTGGGCGGTGGGTCGTACGACGATCTCGTTCACGTCGACCGCGGCGGGCTGCTCGATCGCGAAGGCGACGGCCCGGGCGATCGCGTCGGGCGGGATCGCCAGCCGGTCCCGCATGTCGGTGATCTGTTCCCTGACCCGGCTGTTCGTCGAGGCCTCCGCGAAGCCGGTGGAGATCACGCCGGGGGAGACGGTGGTCACCCGTACCGAGGCGCCGGCCTCCTGGCGCAGCCCCTCGCAGATGGCCCGGACCGCGAACTTGGTGCCGGCGTACACGGCCATGTTCGGCGCGACGCGGAGCCCGGCCGTGGACGCCGTGGTGACGAAGTGGCCGGAGCCCTGGGCGCGGAAGACCGGCAGCGCGGCGGCGATCCCGTGCAGCAGCCCCTTCACGTTGACGTCGACCATCTCGTCCCACTCGTCGACCCGCAGATCGTCGAGGGGAGAGATGGGGCCGACGCCCGCGTTGCCGAACAGCACGTCGAGCCGCCCGAACCGCTCACGGGCCAGCGCGACCAGGGCGTGCAGATCCTCGCGCCGGGTCACGTCGGTGCGGATCGGTACGGCGACACCGCCCGCCTTCTCGATCCGCGCCGCCACCTCCGCCAGCGGCTCCAGCCGGCGCCCGCCCAGCACCACCCGGGCACCCCGCTCGGCCAGCAGCAGCGTGGTCGCCTCACCGATACCGCTGCCGGCACCGGTGATCGCCACGACCTTGCCGTCGATTCCGGACATGGTGTTCCTCCTGTCGCCCGTACATTCACTCGGTTACTTGGCCTCAGTGTGGAGCGCGCTTAGCCTGGTATCCAGAAGCTGCTTATTCTGGAACCAGAGGTGCCACACGCGATGTCGACCCAGCCGGACCAACGCCAGGAACTGGCCGCGTTCCTGCGCAGCCGCAGAGAGCGCGTCACACCGGACGAGGTGGGCCTCCCGCGGACCGGTCGCCGTCGCACACCGGGGCTGCGGCGTGAGGAACTCGCCCTGCTCGCCGGCATCAGCGCGACCTGGTACACGTACCTGGAACAGGGCCGGGAGATCCGTGTCTCCGAACAGGTCCTGGAATCCCTCGCCTCGGCCCTCCGGCTGAACCGGCACGAGCGCGGTCACCTGCTCCGGCTCGCCGGCCACCACGCACCGCCGGACGAGTGCGGGCCCTCCGCACCCCTCACCCCCGAGGTGGCCTCGGTCCCGCTCCTCCTGCACCCGCACCCGGCGTACGTCATCGACGGCAACTACGACGTCCTCACCCACAACCAGCCCGCCGCCGACCTGTTCCCGAACCTCACCGCGCCGACGGACCGCCCGCCGAACTTCCTGCGCTGGGTGTTCCTCGAACCCCTGGCCCGGCACGTCCTGGCCGACTGGGAACCCGAGGCGAGAGGTCTGCTGGCCCGTCTGCGCACCCTGTCCGGCCGGCACCCCGCCGACCCGCGCTACACCCGGCTGATCGAGGAACTACACGAACACAGCGAGGAAGCCCGCACCTGGTGGCCCGACTACGAGGTACAGGCCCGCCACAGTGGCCACAAACGCCTGCGCCCACCGGGCCGCAGCACCCCGGTCACCTACACCTACACGGCCTTCCACCTGGCCGAACAGCCGGAGCAGACGCTGGTCATCTACTTTGCACAGTGATCGTGGGTGACGGACGCCGGCACCTGAACGGCCGTCGAGGTCGGTCCGGACGCCCTCAGGGGATGTCCCGCAGCTCCTCCTCGATCTGCTCGATGAGGGGATGGTCCGCGGGGTGGATCCGGCCGTAGATCTCCCGTGCCGTCACCAGATCGTCCTGCCAGCGCTGGGGCAGTCCACCGGATCCCTTGAGGATCAGTGCCCTGCGGTAGCGGGCCTCGGCCACATAGGGATGCTGGGCACCGTACTTGCCGGTGTAGATGCCGATCGCGTTCGTGACCTCTGTCATCGCGGCCTCGCTGTTGCCCAGTTCGTGCAGCAGGTGCGAGTAGCGGACCAGGGCGCAGGCCCGGTCGGGGTGGTCCCGGTCGCCGTTCATATGGGGTGCGGAGAGCACCTCGTCGAAGATGTGCTTGGCCTCCGCGAGCAGCCGCTCCGCCTCGCGTTCCCCCGGGAACGACCGCTCACGTGCGGTGGCGGAGCGCCGGTCGCGGTGGCCCCGGAACCTCGCCGCCTGCTGGCGGAGCGTCTCGCCCAGATGGACGGACGAGGAGAGGACGACGGGGTGTCCGGCCGCGTATCCGGCGCGTTCCAGGATGTCCAGGGCGGTGCGCAGATGCTGTTCGGCTCCCTCCAGGTCGTGGGAGTCCAGCAGGGCCAGGCCCAGCGACTGGTGGACGAACGCCATCGGGTTGCGGCGCGCGGGTTCGCTGCCGCCCGGGGTCTGCTCCAGGAAGTGCAGCGCTTCGCGGTGCAGGCGCACCGAATCGGTGAGCCGCCCCTGCCGCCAGCGGACCAGACCGAGATCGCACAGGCCGTCGGCCACCTTCACCGGGTTGGGCTCGCCCAGTCTCCGCAGGCGCAGCAGTGTCTGCTCCGCCGCCTCGGACGCCCCCTCGAAGTCGCCGAGTTCCCGCAGGACGCGCCCGAGCTGCATCCGGCTCTCCAGCGTGCGCGGGTCGCGGTCGCCGTCGATGCCGGCGCGGATCGCGAGCGCCTCCTCGGCGAACGTGCGGGCTTCGAGCAGTTCGGCGCTGAGCAGCTTGAGCTGGCTGAGCGAGACCAGGGTGTTGGCGACGAGCGAGTTGCGGCGGCCGCCCAGCCCCTCGCGCTGTGCCAGGGCTTCGGTCAGCAGCCGCTCCGCCTCCGCGCGGTCGCTCTGCACGCGGAAGTACTCGCCCATGCTCTGCAACAGCGTCGAGGTGTTCTCGTCGACGACACCGAGCTCCCGGCAGTGGTCCAGCACGGCCCGGGCGTGCGGGAGCAGCTCGACGCACTGCGGCCAGGTCCCCTCCCGGTCCGGGTCCTCCGGGAACCAGCCGTTGACCAGGCACACCGCGGCCCGCGCGTGCTCGGTCTGCTCCGCGACGGACATCTCCTTGCGGATCACCGCCTGCACCTGCGCGTGCATCACGAGCTTCGCCTCGCCGGTCAGCAGCGAGGAGTTCCTGGCGGTCTCCCGGATACGGCGGCCCCGCGCCGGGTGCGCCACCTCGACACGCAGCCGCTCCGGCAGCAGATCGGTGCGCTCGCCGTCGGCCTCGAAGAAGTAGCCGGGGATGCCCTGCGGTGCCAGGAAGGCGCACAGCCGTAGCAGGAGACCCACGACCTCGTCCTTCTCCTCGGCCTGCTTGAAGGAGAGGATCCAGGCGGGGGCGCCGCTGCGGCTCGCTTCCGGGCGGGTGGACGGAGCCAGTCGCGAGCGGATCTCCAGTGCCCGCAGATACCCCTCGATATCGGGATCGTCACGCAGCGACGCCGCCGCCGACTCCAGCGCGAGCGGCAGCCGGCCCAACTGGTCGACGATCCTTGCCAGTCCGTCCTCGTCGGCGATGCCGCTCGCGTCGCTGAGGAACGCCACGGCCTCCGCTGTGGTGAACGCCTCCAGGGCGATGCGGTGGCGCGGCGCGCTCCGCTGCCACACGGGGTTGACCGAGGTGATCAGGATCTGACCGCCGTCCCCGGCGTCCGGCAGCAGCTGGCGGATGGCGGAGTCGTCCTCGGCCCCGTCGTAGATCAGCAGCGCTCTCGTCCGGGGCAACTCGTGGGACAGCAACTGCTGGAGCGTCTGCTCGGGATCACGGTCGTCGCCGTGCACCGTGCCGCCCGCGGGCTGGTCACGGGCGGTGTGCAGACGGTGCGCGAGATCGAGGAGGCTGGCGCGGGCGGTGGGGGCGTGCGCGGCGTCGACCCGCCAGATGACGTCGAAGAGGTCCTCGTACCGGCGGGCGTACTCGAGCGCCAGCCGGGTCTTGCCGATGCCACTGAGCCCGTGGATCGCGCACGTCCGTACATCGCCCGTGACGTTGACCGTGCCCAGGACCTCGCGCAACAGGGCCAGTTCCCGGCGCCGGGCCGTGAAGTGCGAGGCCCCGCGCCGGTCGAAGTTGCTGATCAGCGGGCCCAGCGCCGGATAGCGCGGCTCGACCTCGCCGACGACGTGGGGGGCCGTGTACGTCGGGAGCGGCACCGCGCCGGCCTGGTGCAGACGGGCGTCGACGGTGGCCGCCACGTCGTCGGCGGAGCGCCCGGCCAGCGTCAGCACCTCGCAGCCGGCCCACCTCGTCAACGGCGGGTTGTGGTGCGCGGTCACCAGAACGAGGGCTGATCTGCTGCGGCTCCGGGCGATGCGGATCAGCCCCGGACTCTGTCCCGGATGGTGATTCACGTCGTCCAACATCCGGGAAACAATGATCAGTTCATGATCGGGGGCCACCTCGGGCGGCGGCGGCACCTGGTGTTCCGCGGTCGCCCACGGCCGGGTGGAGGTCAGATACCCGCTGCGGCGTAACCGCCAGGCCAGCCAGTGCGCCCACGGTTCGTCACCGTGCGGATGACTGATCAGCACCTGCGGCGGGAGCCCCTCGGCCTGTTTCTGGAAGGCGCGCCCGGAGTAGGCGCCGAGGCCGGTGCCCAGGGCCAGCAGACAGATCACCAGGAACTGCAGCCAGCCGTCGACGAACTTGACCCCGGCGAGGGCGCCCGCGGCGATCGCCGCGCCCGCGACCGCGAGCACCTGATTCAGACGTCGTGCGCCCCGACTGTTACGGCGCATGGGATCCCCCCGCCCAACACCGTTCCCCGTTTGGAAGAACAAGTATGAGGCGGGAAGCGGGTCTTGACGCCCCCGTTGCGCAAACCTTCTGCTCCCTTGCGCAAACCTCCTGCGAACGGCGGACGCCGCGCCGCATGATGGCTGTCGCGTCGGCGAGCCGTTATCGTGACTCACCATCAAGTGGCTGTTCAGGTGTTTTTCCGGACGAACTCCCCCACCGTTTCGGGAGGGTGCGACGCAAGCTCGACGGGCCGAGCCGGCACCGGCGCAGCTGGCCTCGCAGCGTTTTGGAAAGGTGCCATCCGTGATCGACTCCGCTCCCCTCCTGCCGGGCCGTCAGCCGTTTCTGGACGACTCGGTGATCTGCCTGGCCGCGCCGTCGTTCGCGCTGTCGCCCCGGGACGGACAGCTGCGGGGAACGGGAGTCGACGGCTTCTACGACCAGGACCAACGGCTCCTCCACACGCTCCGGTTGCTCGTCGACGACCAGGAACCGGAGCATGTCGCGTATCGCACCGAGGGCTCCCGTGAGGCGTTCTTCCAGGCGGTGTGCCGTTCCTCCGAGGACCCGACCTCCGCGCCCTGGCTGCTGGTCACGCGGGAACGCGCGGTCAGGCGTCCGGGCGTCGCGGTGACGGAGCCGGAGCCGGCAGCGGATTCGGGTGACGTCGTTCTGGTGCAGAACGTCGGCCCCGAGGCGGCGCGGTTCATCCTCTCCGTGGTGGCCGCCACCGACCTCGCCGACGTGGCCACGATCAAGGCGGGGGTCCCGGCCACCGACATCCCCGGCGAACTGGGGGAAGGCCTCGCTCCGGAAGTGCGCTGGCACAGCCCGCGAGACAACAGCGAGGTCGTGCTTCGGGCCGAGCCCGTCCCGCTGAACGGCGGTGGGCTCGAACCGAAGATCACGCTGGACGACCACCGGCCCGGACTGGCCGAATTCCGCTGGGAGTTGCTGCTCAGGTCGGGTGAAGAGTGGTCCGTACGACTTGTGGTGCAGGGCGGGACCACGACGGTGGCCGACTATCCGGTACCGCCGCGGCAGCCCGCTCCCTGGGGGCCGGTCGAGGTGACCGGGCACGAGCGCATGGCCGCTCTGCTCACGAAGGGACTGGCCGACCTGGAGGCGCTGCGGCTGGCCGAGCCGACCGCTTCCGCCGACGGGCGCGAGAACCAGTTCGTGGCCGCCGGATGCCCGTGGTTCCTCGGCCTGTTCGGCCGGGACAGCATCTGGGCGGCCCGCATGATGCTGCCGTTCGGCACCGAGCTGGCCCGCGGCACCCTCCGGACCCTGGCCGGCCGGCAGGGGAGGCACCACGACGCGTTCACCGACGAGGCCCCCGGGCGGATCCTGCACGAGCTGCGGCCGACGGAGACCCGGCACGGGGACGGCATGGTGCTCCCCGCCCGCTACTACGCGTCCGTCGACGCGACCCCGCTCTTCGTCGTCCTCCTGCACGAGGCCTGGAAATGGGGTCTCGCCGAGAAAGAGGTGCGGCTGCTGCTGCCGCAGGCCCGGGCGGCGATGGAGTGGGTCGCGGCCACCCTGGGCCCCGACGACCTGATCAGCTACGGCAAGGGCAGGGCCGACGGTCTCCTGCACCAGGGCTGGAAGGACTCGCCCGACGCGATCCGCGACGCCGAGGGGCGCCGCGTGGACCCGCCCATCGCCCTGTGCGAGGTGCAGGGGTACGCCTACCAGGCCGCCGTGGGCTACGCCGAACTCCTCACCGCGCTCCAGGACGACAAGAAGGAGGCACAGGTGTGGCTGGACCGGGCGAGCCGCATCCGTGCCGCCTTCCAGCGGTCCTTCTGGGTCGAGGAGCCGGACGGCCGGCGCTATCCGGCCATCGCCGTCGACGGCGCCGGACGTCCCGTCACCGGCCGGACCTCCAACATGGGGCACCTGCTGAACTCCGGCATCCTCCAGAGCGAGGAGGAGCACCGGGCGGTGGCCGAGGCGCTCATGTCCGACGGACTGCGGACACCCTGGGGGATCCGCACCCGTTCCGCGCACCTGGCCGGATTCAATCCGTTCGGCTATCACGGCGGATCGGTCTGGGCGCACGACTCCGCGATCGCCGTGCACGGGCTCGCCGCCACGGGGTTCGTCGACGAGGCCGCCACCCTGCTCGACGGGATGCTCGACGCGGCCCGGCACTTCGACCACCGGTTGCCCGAGCTCTACGCGGTCTACGCGAACTCCCGGTTCGACCGGCCGGCCCCGTATCCGCCCTCCTGCCGCCCGCAGGCCTGGGCGGCCGCCGCGGCGGCACTGCTCTGCTCCGCGATGCTCCGGGTGGACGCCGACGTCCCCGACCGCCGGCTGACGCTACGGCCGATCGCGCCCTCACGCATGGGCCTGGAATCCCCCTACGCTGTCCGGGGGTTGAGGCTCGGCGAGCGATCCGTCGACGTGACCGTCGACCTCCACGGCGGCGTGAGGGTATCGGGCATCGACACCGAGGAATGGCGCATCGACGCCTGAGGCTCTGGCACGACCTGAGGGTCTCGCACGACTTGAGGTTCTCGCACGACCTGAGGCAGAGCGGTCCCCGAGGAGAGGGAGACACGTGGTACGTGGCGGGCCAACGGACAGCCGGCGTTCCATAGCCCTCGTGCACTGGGCCTTTCCGCCCACGGTCGGCGGTGTCGAATCCCATCTCGCCGACTACGCCGCCTCGTTGGCGCAGCGGGGACACCGGGTGACCCTGCTGACCGGCGAACTCCGGCCGCAGCCGGTCGACCAGGTCGAGGTCCTCAGCCATCGCCTGTTACGGCTGGCCGAGTACCGCGGCGGCACTCCGGGCGCGGGCGGGACCCGGGGCGCGCGGAGATGGGTGACGCCCGCCGAGGAGCGCCAGGCCGCCGAGCTGTACGCATGGCTCGCCCGCGTGGTGGACACCCGCGGCATCCAGCTCGTGCACGGCCACAACCTGCACCACTTCTCCCCGGTACCGGCCCTGGCGCTGAACCGGCTCCGGGAACGCACGAGCACGCCGCTGCTGCACACGTACCACAGCATCTGGCCCGAGGACCCTTGGACGGCCCAGTTCTGCGCCTCCTGGGACGGCCACTTCGTGGTCTCCGAATACCTCGCCTTCGCCTGCCGGACGCACCTCGGCATCCGCGCCCGCCGCATCTACCTGGGCATAGCCACCGACCGGTTCCGCGATCTGCCGCCGGCCCGGGAGGACGGCCCCCGCACCGTGCTCCTGCCGGCCCGCCTCTTCCCGGACAAGGGCGCGGAGCTGGCGGTCCGCATGGTGGGCGCGCTCAGACAGAGCGGGCTGCCCGTCCGCCTGGTGCTGACCAGCCCGCACGAGGTCGTGGACTGGCACGAGGAACAGCAGGGCTTCCTCGTACGGCTCAACAAGCTGATCGACGAGCTGAGACTGCGCTCCCACGTGGACCTGGTGCCGACCCCCAAGGAGAAGATGCCGGGCCTGTACGCCCGCTCCCACGTCGTCGTCTACCCCTCGGACTACCCGGAGCCGCTGGGACTCGCCCCCCTCGAAGCGATGTCCGCCGGCCGCCCCGTCGTCGTCACGGCCACCGGCGGCCTGCCGGAGACCGTCGTCCACGGCCGGACCGGATACGTGGTGAAGCCGGGAGACCTCGATCAACTCAGCGACCGGGTAAGGAGTTTGCTCCTCGACCCGGTCCTCTCCCGCCGACTCGGCCAGGAAGGGCGCAGACACGTCGAGCGCCAGTTCAACCTCCAGACCTACGTCGACAAGATGTCCGCGCAGTACACGGCGCTCGTGAAGGACCGTGTCGAAGGGCTGTCACAGAGCGGCTGACGCGTGCCCGCCTCGATCGGGACGTCATGTCGGCTTGTCCGAGTCGGCCGGGTACACCACGCTGAGCCCCGAGCACGAGGGCGGCCGGCGAGCCCGGATCGCGCACCGATGAGTTTCCCGCGCCGCGCCGGTCCACCCGCCGGAGCCCACGGACGGAAGGCTGAGCCATGCGGAAACTGATCTACGGCATGAACCTGACCCTGGACGGCTACATCGCCACGGCCGGCGACGACATCGGCTGGAGCGGACCGCCGAGCGAGGAGCTGTTCCAGTGGTGGCTCGGCCACGAGCAGGCGAGTGACCTGACGCTGTACGGGCGCAAGCTGTGGCAGACGATGAGCTCCTACTGGCCGACCGGCGACCAGCAGCCGGGCGCCACCCCGGCGGAGATCGAGTTCGCGCGGAACTGGCGGGACACGCCGAAGGTGGTGTTCTCCTCGACGATCGACAAGGTCGACTGGAACACCCGCCTGGTCACCGGCGACGCGATCGCCGAGATCACCCGGCTCAAGGCCGAGGACGGCGGCCCGATGAACATCGGCGGCGCGACACTCGGCGGGGCGGCCATGCGCGCCGGGCTGATCGACGAGTACGCGATCGCCACCCATCCGGTCCTGGTGGGCAGCGGCACACCGTTCTTCGCCGCCCTGGACAGCTGGGTGAACCTGAACCTGGTGGAGACCCGGACACTTCCCGGCGGCGTGGTCCTGAGCAGGTACGAGACGAGGCGCTGAGCAGCGGCACCCACGCGTCGGCCGCCCGGACAGGCCCTGGACCCGGCACGTCAACTCCGTTGCGCGAAGCGGCATTTCGTGGCCCCTCCCCACGGTCGTTACGGTCGGATCCATGAAGCAGAATCCGTGGAGTTTCCCGACGGCCGAAGAGCTCGCCACCGCCCTGCGCGCCGGCGAGGTGACCTCGGCGGAACTGACCGACGAGGCGATCACCCGTATCGAGCGGCACGACAAGGCGATCAACGCGATCTGCGTGCCGGACTTCGACCGCGCCCGGGCCGCCGCACACGCCGCCGACCGGGCCCGCGCCCGAGGCGAGGACCGGCCGCTGCTCGGCATTCCGGTGACGGTCAAGGAGTCGTACGACATCGCCGGGCTGCCCACGACCTGGGGCATGCCGACGCACCGGAGCCATCTGCCGGCCCAGGACGCGGTACAGGTGTCACGGCTCAAGGCGGCCGGTGCGGTGCTGCTCGGCAAGACCAATGTGCCGCTGAGCCTCCAGGACGTGCAGAGCTTCAACGAGATCTACGGCACCACCAACAACCCCTGGGATCACGGCCGTACGTCGGGAGGATCCTCCGGCGGGTCGGCGGCGGCCCTGGCGTCCGGGTTCGGCGCGCTGTCCATCGGATCCGACATCGGGGGTTCGCTGCGCACGCCCGCGCACTTCTGCGGTGTCTACGCGCACAAGCCGACGCTCGGTCTTGCGGCGAGCCGCGGCATGGTCCCGCCGACCGCGCAGGCCCTCCCGGTCGAATCCGACCTCGCCGTCGTCGGTCCGATGGCGCGCACGGCCCGCGACCTCACGCTCCTGCTCGACGTCATGGCCGGACCGGACCCGCTGACCCACGGCGTGGCGTACGACGTGACGCTGCCACCCGCGCGCCACGAGCGGCTCGGCGACTTCCGCGTCCTGGTCCTCGACGAGCATCCGCTCATCGCGACCGGGGCCGCGGTGCGGGCGGGCGTGAACCGGGTGGCCGACGCGCTCGCCGACGCCGGCGCCCGCGTCGAACGGCACACCCCGCTACTGCCCGACCTGACCGAAGCCGCGCTGATCTACGCGCAGTTGCACTTCTCGGGCGCCGCCGCGGGTTTTCCCGTCGAGGCGTACGAGTACTTCCGCACCCGCGCCGCCGGACTGAGCGCGGACGACCACAGCCTCGACGCGGCGCGGCTGCGCGGCATGGTGTTCAGCCACCGGGACTGGATCCGGGCGAACCATCGCCGTGAGCTCCACCGGCGCGGCTGGCGGCAGCTCTTCGGCGAGTTCGACGCCGTGGTGTGTCCCGTCACGCCGACTCCCGCGTTCCCGCACGACCACGACCCCGACCTGATGGCACGCCGACTCGACATCGACGGCGTGGAGTATCCCTACCTCGACCAGCTCGTGTGGGCCGGCCTGGCCACCATGCCCGGGCTGCCGGCCACGGCCGTACCGGCGGGGCGGTCGCCGGAGGGGCTGCCGGTGGGGGTGCAGATCGTCGGGCCGATGTTCGAGGACCGGACCCCGCTGCGGCTGGCGGAACTGCTGGAGGAGCGGATCGGCGGCTTCCGGGCGCCGGGGGCGTAGGGGAGGAGGGGCGGAGGTGAGGCGGGGGAGGTGAGCAGGTCGCCGGGCGCGGAATCGCGCGGGGCCCTCATGCGTTGAGCACACTGGGTAAGGGAGGCCGGCGGCGTACGAGCCGAGTGACCGAGCCGACCCAGCTGCCCGAGTGATCGAGCTGACGGAAATTGGAGGGTCGCGATGGCTGCGCAGACGCAGAGGGCCGTGCTTGCGGGCGGATGCTTCTGGGGGATGGAGGAGCTGGTCCGCCGACTCCCGGGCGTGACCGCGACCCGGGTCGGCTACACCGGGGGAGACGTGCCGAACGCGACGTACCGTAACCACGGCACGCACGCGGAGGCCATCGAGATCCTCTACGACCCGGAGCAGACCGACTACCGCGCGCTCCTGGAGTTCTTCTTCCAGATCCACGACCCGAGCACCAAGAACCGCCAGGGCAACGACATAGGCCTCAGCTACCGCTCGGCGATCTACTACGTCGACGACGAGCAGAAGCGCGTGGCCGAGGACACGATCGCGGACGTGGACGCGTCGGGCCTGTGGCCGGGCAAGGTCGTCACCGAGGTGGAGCCGGTCGGCCCCTTCTGGGAGGCCGAGCCGGAGCACCAGGACTACCTCCAGCGGTACCCGGACGGCTACACCTGCCACTTCCCGCGGCCGGGGTGGCGGCTGCCGGCCCGCGCGGAGGGCTGACGCCGAGGCGGTCCCGGACCGTAGCGGTACGGCATCCAGAGGCGTGCGCCCCCTTCCTTCGGCGGAAGGGGGCGCACGTGTTGTCTAGCGGGCGGTGGTGCCGTTCTCGGCGAACGTCCACACCGCACGGCTGCCGGGGCCGACGGTGAGGGTCGAGTTGCCGATCCGCTCCACGTGCCGGTCCTTCACGGGCCGGTTGAGGGACATGTCGACCTGCCGGTATCCCGTTTGTTCCCGGGGTACGACGTCGAGCCGGATCGTGGTGCCGCCGCCCTCCGCGACGACGCCCCCGCCCGTCACGGTCCGGACGCTGAACCCGCCGGCCCGCAGCAGCGGCACGGTGTCGCCGAGGTCGCCCGCGGTGACCGCGATCCGGACGGCGGTCACGTCCCGCATGAGGTGGGTGCGGTAGTCGTCGGAGAGGTAGCGCTCCCGGCCGACGTCACCGGGGAAACTCGGCGGCTCGGTGTTGCTGCGCGGATCGGCGAAGTACTCCGCCCGGTACTCCATCCCCCAGGCATCGAAGGCGTCGTACTGGGTGTCGGTGAGGACTGCGTCGAACCACGGCACGGGGACACCGTCACCGAAGTCCTTGGTCTGGAGGAAGTCGATGGGTTCGGCGACCCCCTCGGCCTTCAGCCGTTCCTTGACCGTCGCCAGTTCGCCCGCGCGTTCCACCGAGAGGCCCAGCCCGGCGGAGCCGAGCGTCCCGTCCTGTCCGGGGACGTCACCGATGCCGAGCAGTTCCAGGTAGGTCTCGCGGCCCATCAGATAGCGGCCGGTCCAGGTCTGGCCGCCGCTACCGGTTGTGGTGCGGACCTGGAAGTTGGCGAACTCCCGCAGGTAGTCGGAGTGCTCGATGGCGTCGGCGGTCTCCCGGTCGAAGACGCCGAAGGAGTGGTTGTAGAACAGCAACTGCCGATCGTACGAGCCGCCCGAGCCCCGGTTCCCCTCGGCCTGCGCAGTCCCCACCCCACCCCCGATCGCTCCGGCGAGAGCCACAGCGAGCACGATGATCATCCGTAGTGCGCGACGCATCAACATGCGCGGGATCGTAGGGCGTTGCTGGGGTGGCCGCCGGTCTTTGTGAACGAGGTCGAAATGCTTGACACGGCGAGAGGGAACGGCGGCTACAACAGGCTCTCGTCCCGGACCACCCAGCCGGTGCCCAACTCACGGCGCAGCGCCTCCAGCGCGGCCTGCGCCCGCTGTGTGAACAGCTGCAGCTCTTCGTCGGACCACGGGGACGGGTTCGGCGGATAGTCCCAGTCGATCGACGACTGGTACCAGTCGCTCAGCCTCGTCAGCTCGGCCCGGGTGGCCGGGGTGATCGGCAGGCGCTCGACCTCGCAGGGGTAGCCGTAGGGACTGTCCATGTCGTCCGGCCACAACGGGGTGTCTACGCCGGCCTCGAAGAAGAAGCGCAAGTAGTGGGTCACGTTGCAGCCTTTCACGACGCGCATCGGGCGTCGGGAGTCGGGCGTCGGGAGTCGGGCGGGCAATGGTCAGGCTCTGTGCGGGAGGGGAGCCGCGCCGACTCAGCGGTGACAGCCGATCCAGCGGTGATAGGCGTCCACGTCGACATTGCTGCCGCACACGATGGTGACCACATGCCGGCCCGCGAAACGGTCACGGTCTTCCAGGACCGCCGCGATGCCGAGCGCGGCCGACGGTTCGACGACGAGGCCGGCGTGGTCGAGGAGCATCCGCATACCGGCGATGATCGACTCCTCGCGCACCAGGACGGCATCGTCGGCGACCAACAGGAGATCGTCCAGGACGGCCGGGATGGGGCGCCGGCCGGCGACGCCGTCGGCGATGGTGTCGGTCGAGTCGGTGGTGACGACGCGCCGGCTGTGCCACGAGCGCGTCATCGCGGGTGCGCCCAGCGGCTGCACACAAATCACCTCGACGCCGGGCGCCAGGGCCTTCATCACATGCCCCACGCCGGTGGCCATCGCCCCACCGCCGAGAGCGATCAGGACGGTGTCGAACGGCGGCGCGGTGCCCGTCAGTTCGGCCGGTTCGGCCAGTTCGGCCAGTTCGGCCAGTTCCGTCTGTTCAGCCTGTTGTCCTTTTGGCTCCAGCAGTTCCAGGCCGATGGTCGCCGCGCCCTCGCAGGTCTCGAGGTCCAGGCTGTCCTCGACCAGCCGGATACCGTCGTACCGCGCGATGTCCGCCGCCCGCTCCCGCGCCAACTCGTGGTCGCCGTCCACCAGTTCCAGCGTGGCGCCCAGCGCACGGATGCGGTCGAGCTTGGCCACGGTCGCGAAGCGTGACGCCACGACGGTCACATCGAGCCCCCGGCCACGACCGGACCAGGCGAGGGCCTGACCGAGGTTGCCCGCACTGGCACACACCACGGCCCGCGGACCCTGCTCGGCCAGCAGACTCGCGACCACCTCGGTGCCGCGCCCCTTGAAACTGCGCACCGGGTTCGCCGTTTCGAGCTTGATACTCACCGCACACCCGAGACCGGGCTCCAACGCCTCGCAGCGGTACAGCGGCGTGTCGAGAAACACCGGGTCGATCACCCGGCGAGCGGCCCGGATCCGGGCGGTGTCGAGACGCGTCTGCTGCACGACACGGGAGCGTAGCGGCACCGGCGCTGTTCGCTCCGGGGGACCGTCGTCGCCGGTGCTCATCCGTCATCCCTGCAGGTGGGCAAGGAGTCCGTCCGGTCCGTCTCCAAGTGGGTACGGTCGTTCCCGGGGCAGCAGTCGGGCGGCGGAGTCCAGGTCACCACCGCTGACGAGCGCCCGGATCTCATGGGCGAGCGGTGTCACGTCCCGGATGGCCACCGCCCACTCGTCCGCGTACCGGCGCACGGCCTCACCGGACAGACCGAGTTGCAGGGCACGGTAGGGCAGCGGTTGCAGGCGCAGATCCCGCTCCGGGTCCCACTGCACGCGAGCGGGCGCATGCTTCAACTCACGCTGCCAGGCGGCCCGGTCGGGATGCACCCCGCTGACGTAACTCGACAGACACGCGTGTCGCAGCGCCCACTCGAAGCCGTCACGACTGATCTCGACAGCGAGGACGGTCTCCTGCCCCGCCTTCGCGCCCCAGCCGCAGCGGTACATCATCCACAGGAACGACGGCTTGATCCATGTCATCCGGTCCCGCTTCCACGCGGCGGGAAAGCGGCCCTCGCGGGCGGCGGGCAGGCCGATGTCCGGGGGATACGCCTGGTAGACGGTGATCGTGGACTCCGAGTGGACCGCACGGATTCCGCGCTGCGGTTCTTCCATGGCGTACAGGGTGCGGGCCGAGCGACACACAAAGCCACCGGTTTTCGACGGCCGTTCACCTGCGACTGCCGTTCGCTACGGCGGACAGCAGCCGCCCCTCATGAGCGCCGCCGCTCCCGAATGGCAGGCAACGCATACTCCGTCACCGCGCTGATGACCCCACGGGCAACCGGCTCCGGGTCGGTCGTGGCCGAGATGGTCCACCAGGTGTCGCGGTCCGCGGGGAGGAGTCGGCCTATGTGGCTGTGCCAGGCCGCGGGCCCGTACACGGTGTTAGGGCTGGGGCGGGCGGGCAGGTGTGGCTCGCGTCTGCGGGCCTGGGCCCAGCCGAGCTTGTCGGCCACGGTCACGTTGAGCGTGAACTCGACCTGCCCCGCCGTGGTGCGCGCGGCCTTCTGGAAGCCGATGAGCGCCCAGGTCTCCAGGTGGGGCAGTTCGTACGTCTGCCCCGAACCCTTGAAGCCGAGCGCACGCAGACCGGGAGCGATCCGCGCCCGCATCAATGACGTGAACGCCTGCTGCGCGGTGGGCGCGGAGCCGTCAGCCATCGGTCGGCGCCACGCCTATCGGGCAGGACACTCCGGTGCCGCCGATCCCGCAGTAGCCCGCCGGATTCTTTTCGAGGTACTGCTGGTGGTACCCCTCGGCCGGATAGAACTCCCGCCCCTGCGCCGGGAGTACCTCCGTGCTGATCGTGCCGTAGCGCGAGCCCGTGAGGACCCGCTGGTAGGCGGCGCGGGACGCTTCCGCCGCGGCGGCCTGCTCGGGGGTGTGGGTGTAGATCGCCGAGCGGTACTGCGTACCCACATCGCCGCCCTGACGGAAGCCCTGCGTCGGGTTGTGCGACTCCCAGAACGTCTTCAGGAGCCGCTCGTACGAGATCAGCTTCGGGTCGTAGACCACGCGGACCGCCTCCGTGTGACCGGTCAGGCCCGAGCAGACCTCCTCGTACGTCGGGTTCTCGGTGTACCCGCCCTGGTAACCGACCAGCGTCGTCCACACCCCCACCGGGAGCCGCCAGAACGTGCGCTCCGCACCCCAGAAGCACCCCAGTCCGAAGTCGGCGACCTGCAAGTGCTCGGGGTACGGACCGAGCAACGGGCCGCCGAGAACAGCGTGGCGATCGGGGACCGTGAACACCCGCTCCGGCCGACCCTGCAAAGCCTGTTCGGGGGACGGCAGTTGGGGCGTACGACTGTGCAGGAACATACGATCTCCAATCGGGCCACAACGAGGGTCCGCACCTCGTGAACGGGCGAGCCCCTCCGAGAATTCCACCTTCCTGTCAGTACGACCCGTTTCGTGTACGACCGCCCCGGCGCCCAGCGCTCGACACCTGGCACCCGATGCGGCACCCGGCACTCAGCGCAGCACTTCGCACTCAGCGCGGCAGGCTCGCCGGACTCCCGCCGTTCGCCTCGTACCCCGCCACCGCGAGCGCCCGGTAGACCGCGAACTCCCCAGCCGGGTCCGGGGACAGGGTCCAGGGAAGCGCCCCGACGTGGCCGTCGATGTGTATGAGCTGGTTCATCGCCTCGGACCAACGCTCCGCGCGGACCAGGAAGAAGACCAGGAGATGGCGGACGTGCGCCAGCATCGGGTCGTCGGGACGGGCCGCGTGGACGGCGAAGAGCGCGCCGTGGATCGCCTTCTCCACGACCTCGCTCTGGTAGAAGCTGCTGACCAGGTTCACCTCGGGGAGGTGCTCGAAGACCGCGAAGAGCGGCATCGCGGCGAGGAGGGACCCCTGCGGGGCCCGCGCGGCGGCCGCCTCCGCGAACGAGTTCGCCAGCGCGCGCGAACCGTGCCACTTCTCGCACCAGTAGTGCAGGGCCGCCAGATGCGCCCCCATGTGGGCCGGAGCGCGGTCCAGGATCTTCAGCCACATCTGCTCGAACTCCGGCTGCGGATACGTCAGTCCGCGCGCCACCGACAGCTCGACGATGTACGGGACCGGGTCACCGGGGGAGAGGAGCGCCGCCTGCCCGCAGGCGTCCCGTGCCTCCTCCATGATGATCCGGAACTCGTCCGTCCCCCGCGTCGACGTACGCCACGCCTGCTGCACCAGGAACTCCGCGTGGACGGCCGCGCCGCCCGCGTCCTTCGGGTGCTCCAGCCGCCACACCCGCAGCCACTGCCCGCCCGGCGTCTCGCTGACCCCGCCGGGCCGCTGCTGCAACTCCAGCGAGGCGGCGCCCGCGAAGGCCTGCACGCGCTGCCAGCGCAACTCGCCCGTGATCTCCGTGCCGGCCAGCAACTGCATCGCCGCGCGGTAGTCCTGCGTGCGCTGCACCAGGTCGAGGACGTCCAGCAGGTCCTGGTCGGGGCCGGGCATGCGGATGTCCAGCTCCTCCTCGGGCGCGAAGCCGTAGGTCGCCGGGTCCGCGGCGTCCGGGTGGCCCGGCGAGACCTGCTCGATCGCCCCGCGCCTGCGCCGCAGGAACGGGACCAGCACGAAGCCCATCATGACCAGCGCCATCAGGACCCAGAGAATCTCCATGCCACAAGCGAACCAGACGCGTCCGACAATTGGCGAACCCGGTCCACCGCCCTGTGGAAAACCGCCGCCGCACCGCCCCTCGACACCGGGGAACACCGCCGCCGCCCTGCCCCCGCGACCCTGTGGAAAACCTCCGGATCGTCGTCCACCCCGCAGGCGCACTACGCTCGGGGCTCATGAGCGACAGGCACATCAGTCAGCACTTCGAGACCCTCGCGATCCACGCGGGCAACACCGCCGATCCCCTGACCGGCGCGGTCGTCCCGCCGATCTACCAGGTCTCGACCTACAAGCAGGACGGCGTCGGCGGTCTGCGCGGCGGCTACGAGTACAGCCGTAGCGCCAACCCCACCAGGACCGCCCTGGAAGAGAACCTCGCCGCCCTGGAGGGCGGCCGCCGCGGCCTCGCGTTCGCGTCCGGACTGGCGGCCGAGGACTGCCTGTTGCGTACGCTGCTCAGCCCCGGCGACCACGTCGTCATCCCGAACGACGCGTACGGCGGCACGTTCCGGCTGTTCGCGAAGGTCGTCTCCCGGTGGGGCGTCGAGTGGTCGGTCGCCGACACCAGCGACCCGGCGTCGGTACGGGCCGCCATCACCCCGAAGACCAAGGTCATCTGGGTCGAGACCCCCTCGAACCCGCTGCTCGGCATCACCGACATCGCGGTCGTCGCGCAGCTCGCCCGGGACGCGGGCGCGAAGCTCGTCGTCGACAACACCTTCGCGACGCCCTACCTCCAGCAGCCGCTGGCCCTCGGCGCCGACGTGGTCGTGCACTCCCTGACCAAGTACATGGGCGGTCACTCGGACGTGGTCGGCGGCGCGCTGATCGCGGCCGACGAGACGCTCGGCGAGGAACTGGCGTACCACCAGAACGCGATGGGTGCGGTCGCCGGGCCCTTCGACTCCTGGCTGGTGCTGCGCGGCGCCAAGACGCTGTCGGTGCGCATGGACCGGCACAGCGAGAACGCCACCAAGGTCGCCGAGATGCTCACCCGGCACGCACGCGTGACGCGCGTTCTCTACCCGGGACTCCCGGAGCACCCCGGTCACGAGGTCGCCGCCAAGCAGATGCGGTCCTTCGGCGGCATGGTCTCCTTCCAGGTCGAGGGCGGCGAGGAGGCGGCCGTCGAGGTCTGCAACCGCGCCAAGGTGTTCACGCTCGGCGAGTCCCTGGGCGGCGTCGAGTCGCTGATCGAGCACCCGGGGCGCATGACGCACGCGTCCGTGGCCGGTTCGGCCCTGGAGGTCCCCGGCGACCTCGTACGCCTCTCCGTGGGCATCGAGAACGTGCAGGACCTCCTGGAGGACCTGCAGCAGGCCCTGGGCTAGGACCTGTCGGCCGACGGTCTCACCAACCCGTCAGCGGTGGAGTCGTCTCCGACGGCGGCTCCACCCAGGGATGGACCATCAGCGCCCACACGGTGAACGCCACGACCGCCGACCACAGCAGCAGCCACATCAGCCGCCGCGCGGCCCTCCGGCGGCGCAGCATCCGGCCGCCGCGGCGCAGGACGTCCGCGTACAGCTCCGGTGGCACCTGCGGCGGAGTCCGCTCCATGAGCTGCCGTACGGTCGCCTCCCGCTCGGGCTTGTTCACGCGCGCGTATCCCCGCTCCGCGGCCGCACAGGCCTCGTGGGCTTCATGACGGCACCACCTCGGCCCCCGCCACCTTCGGCGCCGGACCGCGCGGCGGATGCAGCAAAGTCGCCGTCGACCGCTCGCAGATCGCCCGGACCCGTTCCGTGGAGAGGCCGAGCAGCGCGGCGGCCTGTTCCTCGGCGACCCCCTCGTACAACCTGAGCACGACGATCAGCCGCTCCTGGGGCACCAGCGCGCCCAGCGGGCTGCCGGGATGGGGGCGGGCCCGGCCGAGGCCGCCGTACTGGTGCCAGGCCGTGCGGGCGAAGCGGGTGGCCAGGTACTGGCGGGCGCGGTCGTACGGGTCCTCGCCGCGCAGCCGGTCCCAGCACGCGTAGGTGTGGGCCAGGGACAGCGTCAACAGGCGCCGCGCGCGCGGGTTGTCGTCCGGGGCCTCCGCGGTCAGCAGCGTGGCGGCATGCAGCAGCCGCCCTGCCGCGCCCGCGACGAACGCCTCGAACTCCCGGGCCCGGCGGGCGCCTTGGGACGCCTGCCGTTCTCGCACCGCGCAGCCTCCCCCCTGAAGGACCCGGTTTCATATGAGGCCAGGGCCGCCGCGAGGTCAAGAGTTCGGTACGAAGGGGGCGGGAGTCGGGCACCACGCGCGGTGTGCCCGGATCAGGAAGCCGGCGGTCAGGAAGCGGACGGCGGCTCGTTGCCCGGGACCGCCATCCGCGCGGAGAGGGCGCTGTTGAAGCGTGTGAGGAGCGCGCAGAACACCTCGCGCTCCTCCGGCGCCCAGTCGTGTGTCAGCTCGTCCATCAACTGACGCCTGGACGACCGGACTTCCTCCAGCCGCGACTGCCCGCGCGGGGACAGCTGCAGTACCACCGCGCGGCCGTCCTCGGGGTGCGAGGTGCGCTTGACGAGCCCGGTGTCGACGAGCGGGGCCACCTGCCGGGTGACCGTCGAGGAGTCGATCCCCATGCTCGCGGCGAGCGCCTTGACGCCCATCGGACCTTCCTTGTCCAGGCGGTTGAGCAGCAGATACGCGGCGCGGTCCATGGAGTTGCGCACCTGTCCGACTCCGCCGAGCCGGGTCTGTTCGGCACGGCGCGCGAACACCGCCACCTCGTGCTGCAGCGTGTCGAGGAGACCGGGTTCACCGACGGTCGTCATGTCCATCGACATTTCAGGTGTTGTGGGCATGGCCGGGGGCTCGCTTCATGAAGGGGGTGCTGGGTTGGGGGACAGGGTACGCGGATGGAAGGCGGCCCGTACCGGCGCTGCGCAAACCAGTCTCGGAGCTTGGTCACAGCCGTGGCGTGCGCCTGTGAACTGCGATGCTTGAGTCATGAGCTACAGCACGGCTGACTCCTTGCGACCCGTCACCCTCGACGATGTGCGCGGCGCCCAGAAGATGCTCACGGGCGTGGCGCGGGTGACCGCGATGGAAGGCAGCAGGCACCTGACCCAGCTCGTCGGCTCGCCGGTGCACTTCAAGTGCGAGAACCTCCAGCGGACCGGCTCGTTCAAGCTCCGCGGCGCCTACGTCCGTATCGCCGGACTGCTCCCCGAGGAGCGCGCCGCCGGTGTCGTCGCCGCGAGCGCCGGAAACCATGCCCAGGGAGTCGCCCTCGCCTCCGCACTCCTGGGCGTGCGCTCCACGGTGTTCATGCCCAAGGGCGCGCCCCTGCCGAAGATCAGCGCCACCAAGGAGTACGGCGCGGAGGTGCGCCTGCACGGCCACGTGGTCGACGAGACACTGGCCGCCGCGCAGGAGTACGCCCATGAGACGGGCGCGGTGTTCATCCACCCCTTCGACCACCCGGACATCATCGCGGGCCAGGGCACGGTGGGCCTGGAGATCCTGGACCAGTGCCCCGAGGTGCGCACGATCGTCGTCGGTATCGGCGGCGGCGGGCTCGCGGCCGGTGTCGCGGTCGCCGTGAAGGCGCTGCGGCCCGACGTGCGCATCGTGGGCGTCCAGGCGGCCGGCGCGGCGGCGTTCCCGCCCTCGCTGGCGGCCGGTCGCCCGGTGCCGATCAAGAACCCGGCGACGATGGCCGACGGCATCAAGGTCGGCTGCCCCGGCGAGGTGCCGTTCGGGATCGTCGCCGATCTGGTGGACGAGGTCCGCACGGTCAGCGAGGACGAGCTGTCCGCCGCGCTGCTGCTGTGCCTGGAGCGGGCCAAGCTGGTCGTCGAGCCGGCCGGTGCCAGCCCGGTCGCGGCGCTGCTGAGCGATCCGCGGGGCTTCGAGGGACCGGTCGTGGCGCTGCTGTCCGGCGGGAACGTCGACCCGCTGCTGCTCAACCGCATCCTGCGCCACGGCATGTCAGCGCAGGGCCGCTACCTGGCCGTGACGCTGCGGCTGACGGACCGGCCGGGGGCCCTCGCGACGCTTCTCGGGGTGTTGTCAGTGGTGGACGCTAACGTCCTCGATGTGAGTCACGTCCGGACCGATCCGCGGCTCGGGCTCACGGAGGCGGAGGTCGAGCTGCATCTGGAGACGAAGGGTCCGGTGCACTGCGCCGAGGTCGGCCACGCCCTGCGCGACGCGGGCTACACGGTCATCGACTGAGGTCAGAGGCTGTTCCCGCGCCTCCCGTCCCCTGCCCTGTCACTCGTTCGAGAAAATCTGTTGAGAGACGCGATACATCGCGTTATGGTGTGTCTCGTGTCGCCCGCCGGCGAAAGCCTGCCGCTCCCACGGGCAGAACAAAAGACACATACCTAGGCTTTTCAAAGAATCCCCGACGACGTGGAGACTGATATGCCAGGCGCCATCTATGCCGAAGGCCTGGTGAAAACCTTCGGCGATGTGAAAGCTCTGGACGGCGTCGACCTCGATGTCCCCGAGGGCACCGTGCTGGGCCTGCTCGGGCCCAACGGCGCGGGCAAGACGACCGCCGTCCGCTGTCTGACCACCCTGCTGCGCCCCGACAGCGGCAAGCTGCTCGTCGCCGGCCTCGACGTGCTCAAGCAGCCCAACGAGGTACGGCGCTCCATCGGCCTCTCGGGCCAGTTCGCCGCGGTCGACGAATACCTGACCGGCCGGGAGAACCTTCAAATGGTCGGCCAGCTCTACCAGATGAAGGCCACGGCCGCGAAGGCCCGGGCCGACCAGCTGCTCGACCAGTTCAACCTCGCGGACGCCGCCGACCGCACGGCCAAGACCTACTCCGGAGGCATGCGCCGTCGGCTCGACCTGGCGGCGGCGCTCGTGGTCTCCCCGCCGGTCATGTTCATGGACGAGCCGACCACCGGCCTCGACCCGCGCAACCGCCAGATGCTGTGGGAGGTCATCAAGCAGCTCGTCTCCGGCGGTACGACACTCCTGCTGACCACCCAGTATCTGGAGGAGGCCGACCACCTCGCGCACGACATCGCGGTGGTCGACCACGGTCGCGTCATCGCCCGCGGCACCTCCGACCAGCTCAAGGCCCGCACCGGCGGCGAGCGCGTCGAGGTCGTCGTGCACGAGCGCGACCACATCGCGATCGCCTCCGAGGTCCTCCTCGGCTTCGGCAAGGGCGACACCACCGTCGAGGAGCACACCCGCAAGCTCACCGTCCCCGTCACCGGCGGCGCGAAGCTCCTCGCCGAGGTGATCCGCGAGCTCGACTCCCGCGGCATCGAGATCGACGACATCGGCCTGCGCCGCCCCACCCTCGACGACGTCTTCCTGTCTCTGACGGGCCACCTGGCCGAGGAGAAGGCCGAGGAGAACGGCACGGAAGCGAACCAGCCCCCCAAGGACCGCAAGCAGAAGAAGGAGGCCGCGAAGTGAGTGCCGTCACCGATGCCGCGCCGATCGCGGCGCCGAGCAGCGCGCTGGGCCAGTCCGTGCACGATTCACTGGTCGTCGCCAAGCGGAACTTGATCAGAATGTCCCGAATTCCCGAAATGGTAATTTTCGGGCTCATTCAACCCATCATGTTCGTGGTGCTGTTCACCTACGTCTTCGGCGGTTCCATGCAGATCGGCGGCAGCACCAGCGCCACCGACTACAAGAACTTCCTGATGGCGGGCATCTTCGCGCAGACCGTCACCTTCGCCACCGCAAGCTCCGGCGCGGGCATCGCCGACGACATGCACAAGGGCCTCATCGACCGGTTCCGTTCGCTGCCCATGGCGCGCGGTGCGGTGCTGACCGGGCGGACGCTCGCGGACCTCGTGCAGACCGCGCTGACCCTGCTGGTGCTCGCGATAGTCGCCCTGCTCGTCGGCTGGCGGGTCGGATCGGACGGGGGCACCAACGCCGGCAAGGTGCTCGGTGCCTTCGGGCTGCTGCTTCTGCTCGGGTACGCGTTCACCTGGATCGGCGCCCTGATCGGGCTCACCGTCCGTACGCCCGAGGCGGCCACCTCTGGCGGGCTGATCTGGCTCTTCCCGGTGACGTTCATCTCGAACGCCTTCGTGGACACCAGCAACATGACCCCGTGGCTGCGCCACATCGCCGAGTGGAACCCCTTCAGCGCCACCGTGCAGGCCTGCCGGGTGCTCTTCGCCAACCCGGGACAGTCGCCCTCCGACGCCTGGCCCATGGTGCACCCGGTGTGGGCCTCACTGATCTACTCGCTGCTGATCATCCTCATATTCCGGACGCTGGCGGTGCGGAAGTACCGCTCGGCCACGGCCTGAGAAGGCACGCGAGGCGCCTGC
The DNA here is from genome assembly GCF_045162825.1 of Streptomyces prunicolor. NCBI lineage: Bacteria > Bacillati > Actinomycetota > Actinomycetes > Kitasatosporales > Streptomycetaceae > Streptomyces > Streptomyces prunicolor. Next base: position 6,892,445 of record NZ_CP108676.1, read on the forward strand.
CCGAGCATGACGAAACCCCCGGCGCCACAAGGTCGCCGGGGGCTCGTCGAAGGCGATGGACCGCTTTCGCGGGTCAGCCGTTGTTCGCGGGTCAGCCGTTGTACGGGTCGGCCTTGAGGATCGTCACCGAGGCCTTCTTGCCGTTGGGCAGCTCGTACTGCGCCACCTCGCCGACCTTGTGGCCCAGCACGCCGGAGCCCAGCGGGGACTGCGGCGAGTAGGTCTCGATGTCGGCGCTCGCGTACTCGCGCGAGGCCAGCAGGAAGGTCGTCGTGTCGTCCTCGTCGCCGTCGAAGGCGATCGTCACGACCATGCCGGGCGCGACCGCGCCGTCCGTCGATGCCGGGGCCTCGCCGACCTTGGCCTTCTCCAGCAGCTGGGTCAGCTGGCGGATGCGGAGCTCCTGCTTGCCCTGCTCCTCCTTGGCCGCGTGGTACCCGCCGTTCTCGCGCAGGTCGCCCTCCTCGCGAGCGGCCGCGATCTTCACGGTGATCTCGGCGCGCGCGGGACCAGACAGGTACTCCAGCTCGTCCTTGAGCTTGGTGTACGCCTCCTGCGTGAGCCAGGTGACGTCTTCGCTGGTCTGGGTCACAGGTGCTCCTCGTAGGTACTGGGAATACAAAGCATCGCCCTACCCAGAAGAATGTTCCTTCATGGAAGGGCGAAACCACGAGCCTAACAATTCAACGGCGTCAGGGGGAGGACATAAGCCGTCAGATATACGTCAACGCTGGTCAGCGCCTACGTAACGAGGGTGACGTCAGTCGGAGTGGCAGCCGAGCAGTTCGGCGGTGGTGCCCCTGGCCGTCGTACGCAGGGTGACGACCTTGTCGATGCTGGTCGCCGAGCCGCCGAAGTGGAAGTCGGCGCGGCCCACCTCGGACTGGTCGGCGGCCTGGGAGCGCAGGGTGCAGTAGCCCGTGGTCCCGGAGTCCTTGTGGACCTCCAGATGCACCTTGACCTCGTTGCCCGAGGCCTGGAAGGTGATCACCTCGGCGCTGATCTTGGCCTCGACGACATAGTGGTAGGCGAAATAGCCGACCAGGGCGAGCACGGCCGCCGCGCAGACGGCACCGGCGATCCTGAGCTTGTGGTCGGCACGCTCGTCCGACGAGCGGCCGTAACGGCCCTCGGGCAGTCGCGTACTCGCCGTACTCATGATCGTCCTCTCGGCAAGGGGCCGTAGAAGCGGGCCCCCGGAATTATTCGCCCCCGGATTCGGTCACTATAGAAGCGCCGATCGCACCCCAATACACCGGGGCGCCGACCTACTGAGGATTGAGTCTTGACTGACCAGCTGCGACTGATGGCCGTCCACGCGCACCCCGACGACGAGTCGAGCAAGGGCGCGGCCACCATGGCGAAGTACGTGTCCGAGGGGGTGGACGTGCTGGTCGTGACCTGCACGGGCGGGGAGCGCGGCTCCATCCTCAACCCGAAGCTCCAGGGCGACTCGTACATCGAGGAGCACATCCACGAGGTGCGCAAGAAGGAGATGGACGAGGCCCGCGAGATCCTCGGCATCAAGCAGGAGTGGCTCGGTTTCGTGGACTCGGGGCTGCCCGAGGGCGACCCGCTGCCGCCGCTGCCCGAGGGCTGCTTCGCGCTGGAGGACGTCGACAAGGCGGCCGGTGAGCTGGTGAAGCAGATCCGTTCGTTCCGTCCGCAGGTGATCACCACCTATGACGAGAACGGCGGTTACCCGCACCCCGACCACATCATGACCCACAAGATCTCGATGGTGGCGTTCGAGGGCGCGACGGACACCGAGAAGTATCCGGAGTCGGAGTACGGCCCGGCGTACGAGCCGCAGAAGCTGTACTACAACCAGGGCTTCAACCGGCAGCGCACCGAGGCCCTGCACCACGCGCTGCTGGCGCGCGGCCTGGAGTCGCCGTACGAGGAGTGGCTCAAGCGCTGGAACGAGTCGGGACACACCGAGCGCACGCTCACCACGCACATCCCCTGCGCCGAGTTCTTCGAGATCCGGGACAAGGCGCTGCTCGCGCACGCCACGCAGATCGACCCCGACGGTGGTTGGTTCCGGGTGCCGCTGGAACTCCAGAAGGAGGTCTGGCCGACAGAGGAGTACGAGCTCGCGAAGTCCCTCGTCGCCAGCTCCCTCCCCGAGGACGACCTCTTTGCGGGCATCCGCGACAATGCCTGACATGAGCTCAAGCGCAGCCCTGGCAATGACGCACCTGGTCCCCCTCGCCGAGGTCGACGAGAACAAGGTCACCCCCGGCGTCCTCGGCTTCATCGTGTTCGCGGTGATGGCCCTGGCCGTCTGGGGCCTGATGAAGTCCATGAGCAAGCAGATGAACAAGGTCGACTTCAAGGAGGGCGCGGACCCGAGGGCCGAGTCGACCGCGGAATCGACGGCGGAATCGAAGGCCGGCTCCGGGTCCGCCCCTGCCGAGCCCAAGGCCAAGCGGGGCTGACCCGGCCGGTCCGGGGAGGCCGGGGGAGGTCAGGGGGTGCCGGACACCGCCACCCCCATCACCTCGCGCGCATGCCGGCTCGGCACCATGCCCAGCCGCCACGCCTGCCAGCCCGCCTCCAGGTTCACGCCCCGCTCCAGCAGCAGCTGGTACGCCTCCACGTAGTCGTGGAGTTTCTCGTCGCGGTACGGGTTGCCGGTGCGGGACAGCTGGGCCAGTTCCTCCTGGGCGACGGCCGTGCCGACCTCGACCCCGCCGGGGGCCGCGTACGGCAGGAGCGTGGCGCGCAGGAAGTGGGCCCAGTCCTCGCCGCGGTGGTCGCCGTACGAGGTGAACAGGCTCAGGGCCTCGTCGCACAGTGTCAGTGCCTGTGGGGTACGGGCGTTGCCCGCGTCGACGACCGCGAGTTCCAGGCAGGTCCAGGCCTCGCCGTGGGCGACGCCGATGCGCTGGAAGTCGGCGCGGGCGTCGACGAGGAGCTGGCGAGCGAAGCCGGAGTTGCGCAGCGAACCGGTCTGCGCGGCGCGCTGGTCGCGGGTGACGCGTGCCGAGTGGTGCCGGGCGCAGGCGAGGCCGTAGACGTCGCGCATGCGGGAGAACATCGTGCGGGAGCGTTCCAGCTCGCGTACCGCTAGGTCGAGGTTGCCGGTCTCCTCCAGGGCCTGGCCCAGGTAGTAGACGGTCCAGGCCTCGCCGCGGGCGTCCTCGTTGTCGCGGTGCCGGGCGGCTGCCTGGCGCAGGCCGTCGACCGCGGGGGACGGGTCGCCGGCGACGAGTCGGGCGCGGGCCAGCTGGGTCAGGGCCCAGGCCTCGCCGCGGGCGTCGCGGGTGCGGCCGTAGAGGCCGAGGGCGGTGGTGAGTTCGGACTCGGCGCGGGGGATGTCGCCCATGCGCAGGCCGAGTTGGCCGAGCTGGAAGTGGGCCCAGGCCTCGCCGTGGACGGATTCGCCGGCGTGGTGCAGGACCAGGGATTCGGTCAACAGCCGCATGGCTTCGGGGAGTCGGCCGCGGTCGCGTTCCACGGCGGCCAGCGCGTGCATGGTCCAGGCGCGGTCCGTGGCCAGTTGGGGCGGGGCCTGGAGGTCGAGGGCCTCGCGGAGTTTCGCCGCGGCCTCGGTGAGGTTGCCCTGGTGGTGGAGGGTGATGCCCAGCGAGCACAGGGCGCGTGCGGCGCCCGCGTCGTGATGGGCCTCCATGTAGAGGTCGACGACGGAGGTGAGGGTGGTGCGCGCCTTGTCGAGTTCGCCGAGCTGCCGGGCCGCGATACCGGTGCGCCACTGCACCGAGCGCAGCAGCAGCCCCTGGTCGACCGCCTGCGCCAACTCGCTGATCTCACCGAGGCGGTAGAGGTCGCCGCGCAGCAGGCAGTAGTCGCACAGCGCGCCCAGCAGATTCAGTACGGCGCCCTGGTCGACGCCCTCCGCGTGCCGCAGTGTCGAGGTGATGAAGCTCGACTCGTCGTCCAGCCAGCGCAGCGCCTCGTCGAGCGAGGTGAAGCCGTGCGGGCCGAAGCGGTCCGAGCGCGTCGACATGTTGCCGTCGACCAACCGCAGGACGGAGTCGGCGAGTTCGCCGTAGTTCACGATCAACCGTTCCTGCGCGGCCGTACGTTCCGAGGGTTCCTCCTCGTCGAGGAGGCGGGCCTGGGCGAAGGCGCGGACCAGGTCGTGCAGGCGGTAGCGGGTGCCGCGGACGTGGTCGATGAGGCCCGCCCGGGACAGGGCGTCCAGTTGGCGGGTGGCCTCCGTGTCGTCGGTGGCCAGCAGGGCGGCCGCCGCCGCCGCGCCGAGCGAGGCCCGGCCGGCCAGTGCGAGTCGGCGCAACAGCCTGCGGCCCTGGTCCGACTGGTCGGTGTAGCGCAGCCACAGCGCCCGCTCGACCGGCTCCACCGGACCGTACGCGCCGAGGTCCGTGGCCAGTTGACGGGGTGAACGCGGGCCGAGGGACGAGCCCGCGATCCGCAGGGCCAGCGGCAGCCCGCCGCACAACTCCCTGATCCGCTCGTCGGATTCGGCGTCGTACGGCTCCGAACCGTCCTGTGCCGCCGCGCCCAGCAGTTCCTCCGAGCCCGCCGCGTCCAGCGGCTCCACCGGCAACTGGTGGACCCAGGCGGCCAGTTCGGCGGGCAGGTCGAGGGGCTTGCGGGCGGTGACCACGACCAGGCTGTCCGAGCGCTCGGGCACCAGGGTGGCCACCTGCGCGACGTCGGAGGCGTCGTCGAGGACGATCGTCACCGGGAGGCCGGTCAGCTGCTGGTGGTACAACTCGCCCAGCCGCTTGACCTGTTGGTCGGGGGAGGAGCGTTCGCGGAAGAGCAGTTGCTCGCGGGGTGCGCCGAGCCGGTTGAGCAGGTGCAGCAGGGCGTCACGGGTGGGCAGCGGCGGCTCGCCCGGGCTGTCGCCGCGCAGGTCCACCACGCAGGCACCGCGGAAGTGGTCCCGCAGATCGTGCGCGGCCCGCACCGCGAGGCTGGTGCGCCCCGAACCCGGCGCACCGTGCAGCACGACCACGGTCGGCCGGGTCTCCGTACTCGCCCGAGCCGCCTGCACCAACTGCCGAATACGGGCCAACTCCACCCGCCGACCGGCGAACGCGCCCACGGCATCCGGAAGTTGACCGAAAGACTGCTCCAGCACACTCCGCCTGCGCGCCGCCGCGCTCTTGTCCGCACCGCGCAACTGCGGACCCGGCTTCTTCGTCGGCCCGGTGGAGGCGGCGAGCACCCGCTGCTGGTCCAGGAACGGCCGGATGCCCCGCACCTCCAACGCCGTCAGCCACTGCAACCGCAGCTGCTCGGGGCCACCGGGCTGGCTCGCGGCCCCGGCGCGGTGATGCGCGGCGGGCAGATGGGAGGCGGTCACCTTCACGACGGTCGCCGCGGCACCGACGACGCCGACGGTCACCCCGGCGCCGAACGCCGTACCCGTGTCGGTACCGAGGGCCAGGTCGGCCACCACGGCGGCGACCGCGGCAACGCCCGCCACCAGCAGGGGAGTTGACCCACCCTCCCTGGCGTACCGTTGCCCGAAGCTGACCTGTCCGGCCGCGGCCTCGTCCAGCGCCCCCGTATAGGCCTGGTACTCCTCGGCCGCCGTCTGGGCCATCGCGTCCAGAGCGGCCCGGGACCGCGCCAGCAGCACCTGCCCGTCGGTGCGCCCGCCGGAGCGCCGCACCTCCTCCTCCACGGCCCGAGCCAACAGCCGCTCGGCATCGGTCCGATGGCTGTCCCGCATGTCACGTCCCCCTCCGGCGGCAACTTCCTTGCCTATGAGTGTCCTTCGGGGGAGGCGGGAGCGCGAGAGGGCGACGATCAACCGTTGGCCGTGACGATCGACCATGCACCGTGACGATCGATCGTTCGCGGTGAGGAAGCGGAAGCGGAGGGAACGCCGCTCGTCAGACGGATCCCAGGTCGACGGTCACGGCGAAAGGCGCGGCAGCCTTGATCACACCGGTGAACATCTCGCCGTCCCGATACGCCTTCGTGGCAGGGTCGAGAACGTACGTGCAGACGATCGGGACACCGGTGGCGGCCTGCTCGACACGCCAGTAGAAGGGGACGCCGGCCTTGGCGTACTGGTCCACCTTCACCATCCGGTCCGTGGTCTCGGAGCCGGGCGATACGACCTCGACGACCAGGAGTACGTGTTCGGGGCGGGTGGGCGTGACATCGATGGTCTCCGCCCGGTACACGGCGACATCCGGACGCCGGTTGGTGAGCGGAACGTCCTGAAGACGGACATCGAAGTCCGTGTCGGCGTTCCAGTCCGGGCCTGCGGCGTCGTCCAGGGCATTGGCCAGGATTCGGGCCAGCCGGGTGTGTCGCTTGGACGCACTCGGGCCCACCACGACCATCCCGTCCACGATCTCGATGCCGGCGCACGGCTCCTCGGACCAGGAGACGTACTGCTCCGCGCTGATCTGCGTGTGCATCCAGGCGGGCACGACCATCTCGGCGGTCATGGCGTACCTCCTCAGAGGATGCCCGAAGGTTCCGGTGCTGCTCGGCTCAGCCTACTGTCCTGTGCCGGGCCGCCGGTGAGCGACGTGAGAGGGTGAGGGGCGTGAACCGACTGGCCCATGAGACCTCCCCGTATCTGCTCCAGCACGCCGACAACCCCGTCGACTGGTGGCCCTGGTCGCCCGAGGCCTTCGACGAGGCGCGGAGGACGAACCGGCCGGTGCTGCTCAGCGTCGGGTACAGCAGTTGTCACTGGTGCCACGTCATGGCCCACGAGTCCTTCGAGGACCAGCCCACCGCCGACTACCTCAACGAGAATTTCGTCAGCGTCAAGGTCGACCGCGAGGAACGACCCGACGTCGACGCCGTCTACATGGAGGCCGTCCAGGCGGCCACCGGTCAGGGCGGCTGGCCCATGACCGTGTTTCTGACGCCGGATGCCGAGCCCTTCTACTTCGGGACCTACTTCCCGCCCGCGCCCCGCCACGGCATGCCCTCCTTCCGGCAGGTGCTGGAGGGGGTGCGCAGTGCGTGGACCGATCGGCGGGACGAGGTCGCCGAGGTCGCCGGGAAGATCACGCGGGATCTGTCCCAGCGGCAGATCGACTACGGCGGCACCGAGGCCCCCGGCGAGGAGGAGCTGTCCGGCGCACTCCTCGGGCTCACGCGGGAGTACGACCCGCAGCGCGGCGGATTCGGCGGCGCGCCCAAGTTCCCGCCGTCCATGGCACTGGAGTTCCTGCTCCGCCATCACGCCCGCACCGGCTCCGAGGGCGCCCTGGAGATGGCCCGGGACACCTGCGAGCGGATGGCCCGCGGCGGGATCTATGACCAACTCGCGGGCGGGTTCGCCCGTTACTCCGTCGACCGTGACTGGGTCGTCCCGCACTTCGAGAAGATGCTGTACGACAACGCCCTGCTCTGCCGGGTCTACGCCCACCTGTGGCGCAGCACCGGTTCCGAGCTGGCCCGGCGCGTCGCCGTCGAGACCGCCGACTTCCTCGTGCGTGAACTCCGTACGAACGAGGGCGGGTTCGCCTCCGCCCTCGACGCCGACAGTGACGACGGGACCGGTAAGCACGTCGAGGGTGCCTACTACGTCTGGACGCCAGAGCAGCTCACCGAGGTCCTCGGAGCGGCGGATGCCGAACTCGCCGCCCAGTACTTCGGCGTGACCGAGGACGGCACCTTCGAAGAGGGGCAGTCCGTTCTTCAACTCCCGCAGAGCGAAGGGGTCTTCGATGCCGAGAAGATCGAGTCCGTGAAGAGCCGTCTCCTGGACGCCCGTTCGCAGCGGCCCGCGCCCGGCCGCGACGACAAGGTGGTCGCCGCCTGGAACGGCCTCGCGATCGCCGCGCTCGCCGAGACCGGCGCCTACTTCGACCGCCCCGACCTGGTCGAGGCCGCCGTCTCCGCCGCCGATCTCCTCGTACGCCTGCATCTCGACGAGCACGCCAAGCTCGCCCGCACCAGCAAGGACGGCCAAGTCGGGGCCAACGTCGGGGTGTTGGAGGACTACGCCGATGTGGCCGAGGGCTTCCTCGCGCTCGCCTCGGTCACGGGGGAGGGGGTCTGGCTGGAGTTCGCCGGGTTCCTGCTCGACCATGTTCTCGCCGGGTTCGTCGACGAGTCGGGGGCCCTGTACGACACCGCCGCCGATGCCGAGCAGTTGATCCGGCGGCCGCAGGATCCGACCGACAACGCCGCCCCGTCCGGCTGGACCGCCGCCGCGGGCGCGCTGCTGAGCTATGCCGCGCAGACCGGTGCCGAGCCCCATCGCACCGCCGCCGAACGGGCGTTGGGGGTCGTGAAGGCGCTCGGACCGCGCGTGCCGCGGTTCATCGGGTGGGGGCTGGCCGTCGCCGAGGCGTATCTCGACGGGCCGCGCGAGGTCGCCGTCGTAGGCCCCTCGCTCGGCGACGAAGGTGCAAAAGCCTTGCACCGTACGGCACTTCTGGGGACCGCGCCCGGGGCGGTGGTCGCCTTCGGGGTGGCGGAGAGTGACGAGCTGCCGTTGCTCGCCGACCGGCCCCTGGTCGACGGTGGACCGGCCGCGTACGTTTGCCGTAACTTTACCTGCGACGCGCCGACGACCGACCCCGAGCGGCTGCGCACCGCGTTGACCAGGTGAAACGCCAGAGTCGTAACCACCCCAAACGCGACCAGTGCGAGAAATGCTCATCTGGGAGCCTCATTGTGATGAAACACGCTCTTCACTGAAATCACCTGCTCACTTCACAGATCGCCCATAGTCTCTGCCTCGTGCCGCGACGGATGTAACTCACCGTCGCGCCAGGGGGTATTTGGATCTGGGGGGATCTGTCTTGCTGACGTCCGTCTTCATCGCTGTCGTTTCGCTGGCCTTGTTCTGGATGGCCGCCTTCACCCTGTGGTGGCAGATGCACGCGTGGCGTACGCCCGAAGTGCTCGCCTCCACCCGATTCAGCAGCCCGGACGGGGACGAGCACGTCTCGTTCTCCCTGCTGCTGCCGGCCCGGCACGAACAGGCCGTGCTCGACCACACCATCCAGCGGCTGCTGGAGTCCACGCACACCGACTTCGAGATCATCGTGATCGTGGGGCACGACGACCCCGAGACCGCGGCGGTGGCCAACAGCGCCGCCGAGCGCGACCCGCGCGTCCGTGTCGTCGTCGACACGCACGAGAAGAAGAACAAGCCGAAGGCCATGAACACGGCGCTGCCGCACTGCCGCGGCGATGTCGTCGGGGTCTTCGACGCCGAGGACCAGGTCCATCCGGCGCTGCTCGCCCACGTCGACCACGCGTTCCGGACGACGGGAGCGGACGTCGTCCAAGGGGGCGTCCAGCTCATCAACTTCCACTCCAGCTGGTACAGCCTGCGCAACTGCCTGGAGTACTTCTTCTGGTTCCGGTCCCGGCTGCATCTGCACGCGCAGAAGGGGTTCATCCCGCTGGGCGGCAACACCGTCTTCGTACGGACCGACGTCCTGCGCGAGGCCGACGGCTGGGACCCCAACTGCCTTGCCGAGGACTGCGACTTGGGCGTCCGGCTGTCCAGCGTCGGCAAGAAGGTCGTCGTCGCCTACGACTCCGACATGGTGACCCGGGAGGAGACCCCCGGCTCGCTGATGTCGTTGCTCAAGCAGCGAACTCGCTGGAACCAGGGCTTCCTTCAGGTCTACCGGAAGAAGGACTGGAAGCAACTCCCGGGATTCGGGCAGCGGTTGCTCGCCCGCTACACACTGATGACGCCGTTCCTGCAGGCCTTCTCCGGGGTCATCATCCCGCTCAACGCGGCGGTCGCGCTCTTCCTCGACGTGCCGGTCGGCATCGCCTTCCTCACCTTCCTGCCGCTGGTCACCGCCGCCGTCACCTTCGTGTTCGAGGTCGTCGGCCTGCACGACTTCGGCAAGCAGTACGGACTCCGCGTCCGCGCCGTCCACTATCTGAAGCTCGTGGTGGGCGGCCCCTTCTACCAGGTGCTCCTCGCCGGAGCCGCGATTCGCGCAGTGTGGCGTGAGCAACGCGGCCGTAACGACTGGGAGTTGACCTCCCACGTCGGCGCGCATCTCACCGAAACCGCAGTGACCCGAGAGGACGTTCCTGCGTGACCTCCACACTCCCCGCGGTGACCACCACGGTCCCCGCGCAGCGGCAGCCTGCGCCTGAAACCGGTTCGGCCAGTCGAACGGCGCCACCTTCGCGGCTCCGTTCCTCCCGCTCCGACCTGCTCCTCTGCGGCCTGCTCCTCGTCGCGATCCTCGTCGTGCAGGGCTGGAACATCGCCGACTACCCGACGCTCAGCGACGACGAGGGCACCTACCTCGCCCAGGCCTGGGCCGTCCAACAGGGCACGGGCCTGGCCCACTACACCTACTGGTACGACCATCCGCCCCTCGGCTGGATCCAGATCGCCCTGCTCACCTGGATCCCCGCGCACTTCAGCCCCGACTCGATGACCGTCGGCACCATGCGCCTCGCGATGCTGGTCATCAGCGCGATCAGCGCGGTCCTCGTCTACGTCCTCGCCCGCCGCCTCTCGCTCCCCCGCTGGGCGGCCGGACTCGGCATGGTGCTCTTCGGGCTCTCCCCGCTGTCCGTGATCCTCCAGCGGGAGATCTTCCTCGACAACATCGCCGTGATGTGGATGCTGCTCGCGTTCTGTCTGGCCGCGTCCCCAAGTCGCCATCTCTGGCACCACTTCGGCGCGGGTCTGGCCGGTGCGGCCTCGGTCCTCACCAAGGAGACGATGCTCATCGTCCTGCCCGCGCTGCTGCTCACCATGTGGCGCCACGGACACCGCGACACCCGCAAGTTCGCGCTCACCGGCGCCATCACCGCCTGCGTCCTGATCGGCCTCGCGTACCCCCTCTTCGCCCTGCTCAAGGGCGAGTTGCTGCCGGGCAGCGGCCACGTCTCGCTGTGGGACGGCCTCAAGTACCAGATGACCAGACCGGGTTCGGGCTTCATCCTCGACCAGGGCACGGGCTCCTACGGCGTCCTCCACTCCTGGCTCTACTACGACCGTGTCCTGCCGCTGGGCGGTCTCGCCGGGGCCCTGCTCCTGCTGGTCACCTGGCGCTGGTCGGTCACCGCCCGCTCGCTCGCCGGACCGGCCATGACCGTGGCGATCCTCGCCCTGGTCTCGATGCGCCCCAACGGCTATCTGCCCGCGATGTACATCATCGGCGCGCTGCCCTTCCTCGCGCTCGTGCTCGCCGGGGGCACCGCCTCCGTCGCCCACGCGGTGCTGCGCAGATGGCGCGCCGAGGGGGAGAAACGGTACGTCACCGGCGGCCGGTACACGCTCGCCGTGGTCCTCGCGATCGCGGCCGGCGCCTATGTCGTACCGAAGTGGTACGACGGCGACCGCACCGCCATGACCACCGACGCCAACGCTCCCTACCGGGCGGCCTCCCAGTGGCTGTCCACCGAGGTCGCCGACCCGAAGGACACCCGCGTCCTCGTCGACGACGCGCTCTGGCTGGACCTGGTGCACGCCGGGTACCGGCCCGGGCTCGGGGTCATCTGGTTCTACAAGGCCGATCTCGACCCCGCCGTGACGAAGACGTTGCCGCACGGCTGGAAGGACATCGACTACGTGGTGGCCTCCCCGACGGTACGGCGCGACGCGGTCGACCTGCCCAACGTCAAGGCGGCGATCGAGCACTCCACCCCGGTCGCCACCTTCGGCACCGGCGACGACCGCATCGAGATCCGGCAGATCCAGCCCGAGACCGTGGGAGCCCAGTGATGAGCCAAGAGTCCACAGTCCCCGGGGAGTTGGGCGACCCGGCCGTACGCGGCGCGGAGCTCGCCGAGCCCGGCGCCGTCACCATCGTCGTACCGACCTTCAACGAGTCCGCGAACGTACGGGAGTTGCTTCACCGCATCACCGAATCGGTGCCGACCAGGCTGCCTTGTGAGGTCGTCTTCGTGGACGACTCCACCGACGACACCCCCGAGGTGATCTCCGAGGCGGCGCAGGACTGCCCGTTCCCGGTCACCGTGCTGCACCGGGAGGAGGCGGTCGGCGGGCTCGGCGGCGCGGTCGTCGAGGGGATCAAGGCGGCGACGTCCGACTGGATCGTCGTCATGGACGGTGACCTCCAGCATCCGCCGTCCCTGGTACCGGAGTTGGTCGGCACCGGCGAGCGCGCGAACGCCGGACTGGTCGTCGCCTCCCGGTACATCAAGGGCGGCAGCCGCGAAGGACTGGCGGGCGGATACCGCATCGCCGTCTCACGCGGGGCGACTTGGCTGACCAAGACGCTCTTCCCGCGCAAACTCCGCGGTATCAGCGACCCGATGAGCGGCTTCTTCGCGATCCGGCGCAGCGCGGTGACGGCGGAGGCGCTCAAGCCGCTCGGCTACAAGATCCTGCTCGAACTCGCCGTACGCAGCCGTCCGCGCCAGGTCACCGAGGTGCCGTTCGTCTTCCAGGACCGGTTCGCCGGGGAGTCCAAATCGACGGCGCAGGAAGGCTTTCGCTTCCTCCGCCACCTCCTCGGCCTGCGCACCGCCTCGCCGGTCGCGCGCATGATCGTGTTCGGCCTGATCGGCGCCACCGGCTTCATCCCGAACCTGGTCGGCCTGTGGGCGCTGACCAAGACGGGCATGCACTACGTCCCGGCCGAGATCCTCGCCAACCAACTGGGCGTGGCCTGGAACTTCTATCTCATCGAGCACCTCCTGTTCCGCGACCGGCGCGTGCACCGCAACTGGTGGGACCGGGCGGGCCGGTTCGCGCTGCTCGCCAACGCCGATCTGGTGCTGCGGATCCCGCTGATCGCCCTGTTCGTCCACAAGTTCGGCATGGGCGCCGTGTCGGCGACCGCGCTCGCGCTGGTCATGACCTTCGTCCTGCGCTTCGTGGGCACAGAGGCGTTGGTCTACCTCCCGCGCCGCAAAGGGAGCCGCAAGGAGAGTCGTACAGCACCAAGGAGAGCCGTGTGAACAAGTACCGCAGAAGAACCGCCTTCGTCGGGGTGGGCGCCCTGACCGCCGGGCTGCTGCTCACCTCGCCGCAGTCCGCCGAGGCCGCGAACCTCGTCATCAACCCGGGCTTCGAGACGGCGGGCACTGACGGGATGCCGTCCTGCTGGGAGAAGTCCGGCTGGGGCGACAACGACTTTGATTTCGCCACGACTTCGGATGCCCACTCGGGTTCGAAGGCCATGAAGGTCACCGTGACGCGGCGCGTCGACGGTGACCGGAAGGCGCTGATCACCGAGTCGACGGGGTGCGCGCCGGTGGTGACGGCGGGAAAGCAGTACGACCTCGGGCTCTGGTACAAGACGACCACGCCGGACGCGAACATCACGCTGTTCCGGCATGACGCGACGGCCGGTTGGCAGTACTGGACCGACCTCAAGACCCTGGAGATGCAGGGCAGTTGGACCCAGGCCACGGTCCGTACGCCCGAGGTGCCCGCCGGTACCGACCGGATCACCTGGGGTGTCTCGGTCTACGGCACCGGGTCCGCGACCACCGACGATTACACGATGGACCAGGTCCCGGACACGCTTCCGCCCGCGACCTGCACGGCGACCGCCGAGGAGTGCGCGAACGGCCGTTGGGACGTACTGCCCACCCAGAACCCGGTGCGCTCGATGCACTCCGTCGTGCTCAACAACGGCAAGGTGCTGCTGATCGCGGGCTCCGGGAACAGCGAGGAGCAGTTCGACGCGGGGACGTTCACGAGCGCGGTGTACGACCCGGTCGCCGGGACGTACAAGGTGATCCCGACGCCGAAGGACATGTTCTGCTCGGGGCACATCCAGTTGCAGGACGGCCGGGTGCTGGTGCTGAGCGGCAACAAGGCGTTCCCGGCGGCGGACGGTTCGCACGGGTACGAGGGGTACAAGGACTCGTACATCTTCGACCCGGTGACCGAGACGTACAGCAAGACGAACGACCTCAACGACGGTCACTGGTACCCGTCGGCGACCGAGCTCGGCAACGGTGACGTCATCTCCTTCGGCGGGCTGCGCGAGGACTCGACGGGGTCGGTGACCGCCGAGTACTGGTCGGACGCCCAGCAGAAGTGGCTGCCGTTGTCGCAGGTCAACCAGACCTGGTCGTACTGGGGGCTGTACCCGTCGATGGTCCTGATGCAGGACGGCCGGCTCTTCTACACGGGCAGCCATGTCTTCGGGAACAACATCCCGGGGACGGGCAGCGCGATCTACGACTACGGCGCGAACACGATCACTTCGGTGTCGGGACTCCAGAACAAGGACGAACGCGACCAGTCCGCAAGCGTGTTGCTGCCTCCGGCGCAGGACCAGAAGGTCCTCACCGTCGGCGGCGGCAACATCGACTCCAACCCGGACGCGAACCGGCTGACCGACATCATCGACCTCAAGGCCGCGAACCCGACGTACACGGTCGGTCCCCAAATCCCGCAGGGGACCGTCGACTTGGGGAACGGCCCGGTGGCCGAGACCGGCGCCCAGGGCAAGATGTACGTGTCCACCGTGATCCTGCCGGACGGCACGGTCCTGGAGACGGGCGGCGGACTGCACAACCGCGCGAACCCGGTGTACGAGGCGTCGATCTTCGACCCGGCGACCACGACGTTCGACCCGGTGGCCGCCGACCCCGAGGCCCGCGGCTACCACTCCTCCTCGTTCCTGCTGCCGGACGGCCGGGTGATGTCGACCGGCGACAACCCGGGCAACGGCACCTGGAACCACAACGTGTCGATCTACACCCCGCCGTATCTCCTCAAGGGCACGCGGCCGACGATCACTTCGGTCATCGACAATGAGTGGGAGTACGGCGACACCCAGACGATCACCGTCGACCGGCCCATCGCCAAGGCCGAGTTGATCCGCCCGGCGGCGGTCACGCACTCCTCGGACCCGAACCAGCGGTTCGTGGATCTGCCGCTCTCGGTGAACGGCAACACGGTCGACCTGAACGTGACGAGCAACCCCAACCTGGCCCCGCCCGGCTGGTACATGCTCTTCGCGGTCGACGCCAACGGAGTCCCGTCGGTGGCCAAGTGGGTCCACCTGCAAGGCCCTTCGGCGCTCACTACAGACACCGCCTCCGCCCACGTCCACTCCTTCGCGGACTCTCTGACGGGCAAGGTCACCGAGCCCGGCAAGAAGCGCGTCTCGCAGAAGGTCAGCCCGACCATCTCCGGCTGCGACCGCCACTACGGCACGATCAACGTCTGCGTCCCGACGGTCTTCCCGAAGGAGGTCAAGTCGACTACTGCGGCCCGCTGTTCATGGCTCCAGCAGAACGACTACGGCCGCCTGAAGGTCAACGGCAAGGACGATCCGCTGCGGCTCGACCCGAACAAGGACGGGGTGGCTTGTGGGAAGGGTGACGTCAAGACCGTGAAGAAGAAGGGGTAGTTGCTGCCGGAGCACGGGTTCACTCGGTGAGCCCGTGCTCCAGCACATTCAGCGTGCGCTCCACCAGCCCCGAGAAGTCGTCCCGGTGGCCGTTCTCCGCCCAGTACAGGGACGTCTCCATGAGGCCGCCGACCAGGGACATGGCGTAGACGCGTACCTCCAGGCTCTCGGGGTCCCGGCCGGTGCGCTCGGCGATGGACTCGCAGAGCATGTTGCCGGTGACCGACATGCTCTCCATCATGCGTGAGCGCACCGCCGGGACCTGGACCATCAGATGGGTCCGGAGCCGGGAGGTCTCCTCGTCCTCGTTCATGCCGTACTTGATGGCCTTCAGCATCACGTACCGCAGGGTGACCATCCACGGCTCGTCGACGGGCCGGGCCCGCAGCTCATCCATGATGATCGGGTCGAACTCGTCCGTGATGACGATGTCTTCCTTGGTGGGGAAGTAGCGGAAGACCGTCGACGGCGACACCTCGGCGCGCTCGGCGATCTGCTCGATCGTGGTCGCGTCGTACCCCTGTTCCTTGACCAGTGCGTACGTCGCGGTGCGGATCGCCTCGCGGGTCTTGATCTTCTTGCGCTCGCGGAGGCCCAGTTGAGGGCGTTCGGCGGGGCTGAAGGGGGAGGGTGTTGCCGTCATGCTGCTCATTGTCCGGCATCCGCCAGAGCGATGGCCACGGCAGTGGCCGGGTCTTCCTCGGCCTCCTCCTTCTTGGTGGGCGCGGCCGGGGTGTTCGGCAGGAACGCCGCCGACAGCAGGGCGGTGACGAGGGCCGCGACGCCGCACACCAGCAGGACCAGGCCCATGCCGTGGACGTAGGCGCTGTTCGCGGAGGAGATGAGGTCCGTCGAGCCCGCCTTCTGCGCGACCATGTGTGCCGCTATGACCGATTCCCCGGCCGTGTCGGCCGCCTTCGCGGGCAGCCCGGTGACGTCGAGGCGGTCGCGGAAGGTGCTCGCGAGCAGGCTGCCCAGCAGGGCGATGCCGATCGCGGCGCCGACCTGGCGCATGGTCATGAGGAGCCCGGCGCCGCTGCCGGCCCGGTCGCGGGGCAGCGCACCCAGCGCGCCGTCCATCGCGGGGACGATCGAGAAGCCGAAGCCGAACCCGGTGATGGACAGCCACAGCGCGGTGAAGCCGTAGCCGGAGTCGACCGTCGTACGGCTGCCGAGCAGCGCGGCGAAGGCCAGGACCACCAGGCCCGCGCAGACCACGGCACGGGAGCCGAACTTGTTGACGAGCGGTTGCGCGGCCCGGGCCGCGATGATCAGGCCGCCCATCATCGGCAGCAGCCGGACGCCGGTGCCGAGCGCGTCGTTGCCGAGGACCGCCTGGAGGTACTGCGGCAGCACGAACAGCAGGCCGGACAGGACGAACATGACCAAGGTCGCCGCGATCGAGCTGAACAGGAAGCCGCGGTGGCTGAGCAGGGTCATGTCGAGCATGGGGCGTTCCATGCGCCGCTCGCGCAGCACCAGCGCGGCCAGCAGAATCGCGGATCCGATGAGCATGCCCACGATCAGCGGGTCGCCCCAACCGCGGCTGGGCGCCTCGATGATCGCGTAGATGAGGGCGCCGAGGCCGGCCGCCGTGAACGCCGTGGAGAGGGTGTCGACCCTGGGGGAGGCGGGGTCCTTGGTCTCGGGCAGCAGGAAGACGCAGGCCGCTATGCCGATCGCGGCCATCGGGATGTTGACCAGGAAGACCGAGCCCCACCAGAAGTGGTTGAGCAGCCAGCCGCCGATGATCGGGCCGAGCGGCAGGCCGAGCGAGGAGGCCGCGGAGATGACGCCGACGGCTTTGGTGCGCTCGTCGGGGCCGAAGAGGGAGGGCAGCACGGACAGGGCGAGCGGGGTGACCAGGGCCGCGCCGACGCCCATCACCGTGCGGGCCGCGATGACCCAGTTCACGTCACCGGCCAGGGCGCCGGCCACGGAACCGGCGAGGAAGATGCCGAGCCCCGCGATCAGCATGCGGCGCCGTCCGAAGCGGTCGCCGAGCAGGCCCGCGGGGAGCATCAGGGCCGCGAAGACGATGACGTACGAGTCCGCCATCCACTGTTGCTGACCGGTGGTGGCGCCCAGCTCACCGGCCATCGTGGGCAGCGCCACGTTGAGGATCGTCGTGTCGAAGCCGAGCGTGAGCATGCTCGCGACCAGGGCCCCGAGGGCCCACCAGCGGCGCGGGTCGCGTCGCACGTCGTTGGGTTGAGTGACAGTAGCCATGAAATGAGAGTAGCTCTCAAAAGATGGTTGCTGTCAACCGGGATCTGATGTCAAAACATGGCGATCGGGCGGCCGGCAGGCGAACGGGCATGAAAAATGGCCACGGCTCGAAAGCCGTGGCCATGAGGAGAAGGTGTCTCGGGTGCTATCCGTGCTGGTACGCCACCAGGGAGATCCCCACGTAGTGCACCAGGAACGCCGCCACCGTGAGGGAGTGGAAGACCTCGTGGAAGCCGAACCAGCGCGGTGACGGATTTGGCCGCTTGATGCCGTAGATCACCCCGCCCGCGCTGTAGAGCAGTCCGCCGACGACCACCAGGACCAGGACGGCGATGCCGCCCGCGCGCATGAAGTCGGGCAGGAAGAAGACGGCCGCCCAGCCCATCGCGATGTAGCAGGGGGTGTAGAGCCAGCGCGGTGCGCCGACCCAGAAGACACGGAAGGCGATGCCCGCCGCCGCGGCGGCCCAGATGCTCCACAGCAGCCATTCGCCCTTGGCGCCCGGCAGCAGCAGCATCGTCAGGGGCGTGTACGTGCCCGCGATGATCAGGAAGATGTTGGCGTGGTCGAGTCTGCGCAGGACACCGTCCATGCGCGGGCTCCAGTCGCCCCGGTGGTACAGCGCGCTGACTCCGAAGAGCAGGCAGGCCGTCAGGGCGAAGATCCCGCAGGCGATGCGGGCCCGGGGGGTCTCGGCGAGAGCGGTGAGCACCAGGCCCGAGATGAGGACGGCCGGGAACATGCCGAGGTGCAGCCAGCCGCGCAGCTTCGGTTTCACGTGGTCGGGAATCGAGAGCGCGGAGGGACCGTGGCCGTCTGTCGGCGTGTCCGTGGGCGCGTCGGGGACGGACGCAGTCATGCGCTCAATCGTACCTACGGAACCGTAAGTTACGTGTCAGTGCGGCGAGATGAGGGGTCAGAAGTGGCCACTCTCTCATGCGTTGCCGACGCCCGGGTACCCGGGGTGAAGCGGTGGTGACGCACGGAAAACATGTCGGCGAGTTCCAGATGAGTGGCGATCCTCACGTCGCTCGTATGTGAGGCCCTCTGGACATATGGGCGGACCCGTCGGATGATCAAATGAGTGCGGTCGGCACCGGATGAGCGCCAAGATCGACCATCGTGAAGCATCCGGGTCGCGGCCCCCACGGGGCAACAAGGACAAAATCCCTCACCATAGGAGCAATCGTGGCGCGCGACATCGCGGCTCCCCCCGTCATTCCAACCGAGCACAAAGAACTGGTCTCGTGGGTGAACGAGATCGCCGAACTGACCCAGCCGGACAGCGTGGTCTGGTGTGACGGATCAGAAGCGGAGTACGAGCGGCTCAGCGAGGAGCTCGTCCAAAAGGGCACCTTCAAGAAGCTCGACCCGATCAAGCGCCCGAACTCGTACTACGCCGCCTCCGACCCGACCGATGTCGCCCGGGTCGAGGACAGGACGTTCATCTGCTCCGAGCAGGAGCAGGACGCGGGGCCGACGAACCACTGGAAGGCTCCCGCTGAGATGCGGGCCATCTTCGCGGGAGAAAAGGGCATCTTCCGCGGCTCCATGAAGGGCCGGACGATGTACGTCGTCCCGTTCTGCATGGGCCCCCTCGGTTCGGACCTCTCCGCGATCGGCGTCGAGATCACCGACTCCGC
The DNA here is from genome assembly GCF_045162825.1 of Streptomyces prunicolor. NCBI lineage: Bacteria > Bacillati > Actinomycetota > Actinomycetes > Kitasatosporales > Streptomycetaceae > Streptomyces > Streptomyces prunicolor. The sequence continues at coordinate 6,911,571 of NZ_CP108676.1, forward strand.
CTATGTCGCCGTCTCCATGCGCACCATGACCCGTATGGGACAGCCCGTCCTCGACGAACTCGGTACCGACGGCTTCTTCGTGCGTGCTGTGCACACGCTCGGAGCGCCGCTGGCCGAGGGCGAGGCGGACGTGCCGTGGCCGTGCAACTCCACCAAGTACATCTCGCACTTCCCCGAGAGCCGCGAGATCTGGTCCTACGGCTCCGGCTACGGCGGCAACGCCCTGCTGGGCAAGAAGTGCTACGCCCTGCGCATCGCCTCCGTGATGGCGCGGGACGAGGGCTGGCTCGCCGAGCACATGCTCATCCTGAAGCTGACCCCGCCGCAGGGAGAGTCCAAGTACGTGGCGGCGGCCTTCCCTTCGGCCTGCGGCAAGACCAACCTCGCCATGCTGGAGCCCACCATCTCCGGCTGGACCGTCGAGACCATCGGTGACGACATCGCCTGGATGCGGTTCGGGGAGGACGGCCGGCTCTACGCGATCAACCCCGAGGCCGGTTTCTTCGGCGTCGCGCCCGGCACCGGTGAGCACACCAACGCCAATGCGATGAAGACGCTGTGGGGCAACTCCGTCTTCACCAACGTGGCGTTGACCGACGACAACGACATCTGGTGGGAGGGCATGACGGAGGAGACTCCGGCCCACCTCACGGACTGGAAGGGCAACTCCTGGACGCCTGAGTCCACTTCGCCCGCCGCCCACCCCAACGCCCGCTTCACCGTGCCCGCCGCGCAGTGCCCGATCATCGCGCCCGAGTGGGAGGACCCCAAGGGCGTGCCGATCTCGGCGATCCTGTTCGGCGGCCGGCGAGCCTCGGCCGTACCGCTGGTGACGGAGTCCTTCGACTGGAACCACGGTGTCTTCCTCGGCGCCAACGTGGCCTCCGAGAAGACCGCCGCCGCCGAGGGCAAGGTCGGCGAGCTGCGCCGCGACCCCTTCGCCATGCTGCCGTTCTGCGGCTACAACATGGGTGACTACATGGGCCATTGGGTCGATGTGGCCAAGGGCCGCGACCAGGCGACGCTGCCGAAGATCTACTACGTGAACTGGTTCCGCAAGAACGACGCGGGCAAGTTCGTGTGGCCCGGCTTCGGCGAGAACAGCCGGGTCCTGAAGTGGATCGTGGAACGCCTCGACGGCAAGGCCGAGGGCGTCGAGACCCCGATCGGCGTACTGCCGGCCAAGGGTGCCCTCGACACCAAGGGGCTCCAACTCTCCGAGTCCGACCTGGACTTCCTGCTCACCGTCGACAAGGACGTGTGGCGCGAAGAGGCCGCCCTGGTCCCCGACCACCTCAACACCTTCGGCGACCACACGCCGAAGGAACTGTGGGACGAGTACCGCGCGCTGGTGGAGCGCCTGGGCTGAACCTCGTGGCACCCGTCCCGTCTCGTCCCGTCAGCGGGCCGGGGTAGGGGTGGGTAGTTGAAAAAGTGTGACACTTTCGCGAGAAGTGTCACACTTTTCAACTAAGGTGCCCCGCCCGCGCCGGATGCGCGCCCTGGCCGCCATTTCGCTCATCTCCCCGCCCGAGAAGGGATTTCGGGGGACACTCGGGACAACCTGCAACGAACCCCGAAGCGAGGTGAGCGGGGTGCGCACACCGGTCAGCGATCCCCTGAGCGTGGGGCCGTACCGGATCACCGGGCGGCTCGGCTCCGGCGGGATGGGCTGGGTGTATCTCGGCCGTTCACCGGCCGGCCGCGAGGTGGCGGTGAAGGTCGTACGGCCCGAACTGGCCGCGGAGCGCGAGTTCCGCGAGCGCTTCGCCCGCGAGGTCGCCGCCGCCCGGCTGGTCAGCGGCGCCTATACGGCGGCCGTGGTCGACGCCGACACCGAGGCCGAACTCCCTTGGCTGGCAACGATGTACGTGCCCGGCCCCTCCCTCGCCGAGGCCGTTCGTGCCGACGGTCCACTGCCCGAGGCGCAGGTCCGCAGGCTCGGCGCGTTCCTCGTCGAGGCGTTGCAGGCGATCCACGCAGCCAACCTGGTCCACCGCGACCTCAAACCGGCCAACGTACTGCTCGCCTCGGACGGCCCCCGCGTCATCGACTTCGGCATCTCCCGCGTCGAGGGCGCCCCGAGCCTCACCCGGGCCGGGATCGTCGTCGGGACCCCGCCGTTCATGTCGCCGGAGCAGATGACGGCAGGTCGGATCGGCCCGCCCAGCGATGTGTTCTCCCTCGCCGGTGTCCTGGTGTACGCGCTGACCGGCCGCCCGCCGTTCGGCGCGGGGGAGGCGGTGAGCCTGCGGGTCGTACACCGCCCACCCGAACTCGACGGCGTACCAGCGGGTCTACGGCCGCTGCTCGCGCGCTGTCTGGCCAAGCGACCCGAGGACCGGCCCCAACTCGATCTGCTGCTCGGTGAGTTGCTCGCGCAGCCGCGTGCCGGGGTGTGGCCGCCGCCCGCCGTCGCCCGCACGATCGAGGTCCGCCGCAGTGAACTGGCGGCCCGGCGCGGGGGCGGTACCAGCCTGCCGGTGCCGTCCTGTCTGCTGCTGCACGCGCAGGCACTGCTGGACGCGGGACTCACCGACGACATGGTCACGCGGGCGGTGGTCCGTGGCGACGCCTGAGGCCTCCCTCCCGCCCGGCCGGGACTACGACATCGGCTCGTCCTGGCGGCAGTTGACGCACACCTGGGGCGCCCGCCGGAATTACCACGTCGAGAGCGAGGTCGATTCCCTCTCCCTGCAATTCGATCTAGAGGCGTCCGGGCGTACGCTCACCGTGCGTTTCATGACCACGAAAAGACTCCTTGTCGCCTTTGTCACCGACGGTCATTCTCTGCGCAAGGATCAATTGGCGATCGCCGCCGCCGCGTCGAACGCGTGGAACACCGAACAGCTGAATCCCATGCTCTCGGTCTGGGACGTACGCGGACCGAGACCGTGCCTCGCCGGGGTCTGCGACCTCCCGCTGACCTGCCGGATCTCCCAGGCCGACTTCGATGTTCTGGCCAGTGATTGGGTGGAACGGGCGCGACAGATGTTCACCCGTTGCCATCAGGTTTTCCAGCTGTAGAAATGAATTGAGCATTCTCAGTCAACCCCTTTCGGCCACCCGCCTGTTGGCTCCACTATGGGCGCCAACGGGGGGTCGTCATGAGACATACGTTGTTCACTGCCCTGCTGTTCGGCTTGTTGATCGCGGTGATTCCGACGGGGGCGGCGGCCGCGGCGCGCGCGGACTGCGGCAAGAACTTTCCGACGCGGCTGGGCTGTTGGCAGGACGCGCTGGACGACGGGGCCGTGGTCACGGTCACGCTGAACAAGCCGCTGGGCTTCGACGCCGGCCAGAAGGGCGGCCAGGCCGCCGTCCGCCGGGACCTCAAGAACCTTCGGGTCCAGGTACCGGCCGGTGTCCACACCGGCCAGGGCGGCAGCGCGCTGATCGTCCTGGCCGGCCAGGCGCTGGTCGACCGGGACGCCCGGATCGACCGCCTGGATGACAGGACACTGGCCGAACTCCCCACCTGTGACGGCGACTTGTGCAAGGCGCTCAAGAAGTCCTCGCTCACCGGCGGCCAACTGATCGACAAGAAGGTGGGCGTCGCCGAACTCGGCGGACACAAGTCCACGGACCACACGCGAGTCCTGCAACTCGCCCTGACCGCCGTACTCCTCCTCCTGCTCCTCGCCCTCGTCCTCGCCGTCCGCCGCTCCCGCACCCCGGCGACGGAGGTCTCCTCCGAGGAGACCAGCGCCGAGACCACCGCCCGACTACGGCCCGTCCCACCCGCACCGGCCCCCGTCTCCTACGGCCGCCAGGTCGGCCCCCGCCCCGGCCCGTCCCGAACGGCCGTCGTCCGTACGGCACTTCACCCGCAGGGCTACGTCGAACTCGATCACGTCCTGTACCGCGCGGTGTGGGCCGAACCGGACCGGACCCCGCCCGTGCCCGGCGCGTACGTCGAGGTCACCGACGCCCACGAACCCGACTCCGACGTCCTGTACGCCTTCCCGCCCGCCGCCCGGCATCACGCGCGCGGCGGTTCGTGACCTCCCAACTGCTCGTCCCCGTACCGCTCGTGCCACCAGGAGACGCCCATGCACAGCGAATACCCGCCCACGATGCCGGCGGAGTACGCCGACATCGAGTTCGAGAACAACGCGCAACGGCTGCCGCTCGTGCTGTGCCTCGACACGTCGAGTTCCATGGCGGGCGCGCCGATTCAGTCGCTCAACGACGCGCTCGCCGAGTGGACCCGGGAACTTCACGACGACGTCTCCCTCAGCTACAGCGTCGAGGTCGCCGTGATCACCTTCGGCGGCCGGGGCGTCGGCGCCTGGCGCGGTCCCCAACTCCTCGACCCGCGTGCCCCGTTGAACCCCTTCGTCCCCGCGCACGCCTTCCAGGCGCCCCGGTTCACCGCGTCCGGCGTGACCCTCATGACCGAGGCGCTGGAACTGGCCATGCATGTCGTCGCGGCCCGCAAGGCGGAGCTGCGCGCCTCCGGACTCCAGTACTACCGCCCGCAGATCTGCCTGGTCACCGACGGCCTCCCCACCGACACCACCGGCCACCTGACCGACTCCTGGCACCGGTTGCTGCCCGTCCTCGCCGAGGAGCAACAGGCCCGCCGCTTCCGGCTCTACGCGATCGGCGTCGGCGGTATCACGGACCGGGGCGAGCAGGTGTTGCAGGCCTTCGCGCCGAAGTTCAACGCGCGCATCCAGGGCTTCCCGTTCCGTGAGCTGCTCCAGATGATGTCGGCCAGCGCGAACGCCGAGCAGAAGGGCGCGGGCGACGAGGTCTTCGAGAAGATCTTCAGCCAGTTCAAGACGCAGCGCCCGGCCTGGGAGAGCTGAGCGGTGGCCGACTCGCCCTGGCGCATCCACGGCCTCAGCGTCGAGGGCTACCGGCACCGCCGTACCGGCACGCCCTGCCAGGACGCCTGCACCTACACGGCCTCGGCATCCGTGTCGGTCCTCGCCGTCGCGGACGGCGCGGGCAGCCGCCCGCACTCCGACCAAGGGGCCCTGCACGCCGTCGAGTTGGCGGCCGAGCACTTCCGCCGCCGGGCGGCCGCCGCGTCCGGCTGCCCGCCGGGGGAGGAGGTCCACGAGCTGCTCGCGGAGGCCTTCGACGACGTCAGCAAGATCTTCCTGGACACCTACGGCAGCACGGCCCCCGACTACGCGACGACCCTCACCGTCGTGGTCCTCACGCCCGGGTGGCTGGGCCATCTCAGCGTCGGTGACGGCTTCGTCGTGGTGCGCGCCGGAACGGAGGACGGGGAACGGCAGTTCCACCTCCTCCCGCAGCCGCCCGCCGTCAGCGAGTACAGCAACGAGACCGTCTTCCTCACCTCGCCCGACGCACCCCGCCGACTGCGCACCGACTGCGTGGCGGACCCGCGCGTGGACGGCGTCCTGCTCTCCACCGACGGCCTCGCACAGGCCGCCCTCTCCCTCTCCGGCGGCGGCCCGCCCCAGCCCAACACCTCTTTCGTGGAAGCGGTGTTGGGCTCCCTCGACACCCCGGGACCGGTGACCGACACAGCGCACGAGAGCCTCGCCGCCCTCCTCAGGTCGGACCGGCTGACCAGCCTCAACGCCGACGACAAGACCCTCCTGCGAGCCGTGCGCGCGGTGACCCCGTGACCGGCCGCACGGTCCACCTGGACGGCAAGCCCGTCACCCTCGCCGAACTCCCGCTCAAGGGCGGTGGCCAGGCGGCCGTCTTCCCCGTCGAGGGCGACGACACGATCGTCGTCAAGCTCTACCGCGACCGCCCCGGCCCGGACTTGGAGCGCCGCCTCACCCGCATGCTCACCATGTCACCCCTGTCCGCCCGCCCCACCGACGCCAACCAGCCCCCCGAACTCGCCTGGCCCACCGCCATGGCCCGCAGCCCCGAGGGCGAGTTCCTCGGCTACGCCATGCGCCGCTTCGGCGAACCCCAACACGTCCAGCTGGTGGGCCTGTTCACCCGCGTCCAGCGCCTGCGCCTGTTCGGCGACCGCGCGGACTGGCGCTTCCTGCTCGGCGTCGCCTGGAACCTCGCCTTCATGACGGCCCGCATGCACTACGACCACCTCGTCATCGGCGACTTCTCCAGCAGCAACGTCGTCGTGGACGCCAACGGCTTCGTCACGTTCCTCGACTGCGACTCCATCGCCTTCACCGACCCGGTCACCGCCGAGCCCTTCCCGTGCCTGATGCACACCACCGACTACTCCTCACCGGAACGCCAGTCGGGCGCCGCGGCCACCGAGGAGAGCGACAACTTCGCGCTGGCGGTGCTCATTTACCAGCTCCTCACCGCCGGCAACCACCCCTTCGGCGGCGTCCCGCACGACAGCACCCCCGAGTCGACGGTCAAGGACAACATCGCCGCGAGCGTCTCTTACGTCGTCCGCCCCGAGGCGGTCGTCATCCCACGCGGCACCGTGGACCCCTCGGTCCTGCCGCCCGGCCTCCTCACCCTGGCCCACACGGCGTTCGGCGCGGGCGTCCACGCCCCCTCCGCCCGCCCCACCCCGGAGGTCTGGCTACGCGCCCTCGACCAGGAACGCTCCCGCGTCCAGCTCTGCCGGGCCCGCCCCCTGCACGCCTACGGCTCCCACCTCCCGACCTGCCCGTGGTGCACGCGGGCGGAGGTGACGGGACACGACGCGTTCAACCTGCCGGTACGGCCGACGATCCCGGCGCCTCCCGCAACCCCACAGGCGCAGGAGGACCGCTTCGGCCTCCTGAAAGTGCTCGGCGTACTGCTCCTGGTCGTCCTGGTCCTGATCGTGCTGGGTCACCTGTCCTGAGAACGCCCGCGCTCCTCCAGGAACCGGGTGTGCGTCTCCTGCCGCCGCTCCTCGGCCTCGCGAAGTCCCCTCGCCAACCCCCGCGCCTCCTCCTGAAGCACCGTCAACTGCCGTTCCAGATGCCGCTCGGGGGGCTCGGCACCCGGCGCCAACCGCGTCCACCACCGCGTCCGTACGAACGTGTCGACCGCCTCCGGTACGTCTTGCCGGATCGCCCGCGACAGGATGTGCACGCCCTCCGGATCCTGCGCGAGGTCATGCGTGACCTGCGGATCGAGGAGCCCGGCGAGGAGCTGGGTCAGCTCGGTGAGCCGACCGGCGGCGGCAGGCGGCAACTCGACGTCCACCAGATAACCGCCGAGCTTCTCGAAGTCGTCCCGCAGTTCCTCCAGTTGGGCGGACGGGTCCGGGAAGTCGGGCAGCGGCGGCCGCTCCGGCGGTGCGATCAGCGCACCGGCGCCGTACAGCCCCACGACCACGACCGGCCAGTACGGCCCCGCCACCCCCACGAACGTCAGCACCAGCCCGAGGAGTCCGCACGCGCTGCCGGTGAGGTTCTTGCGGGACTCCAAGTAGCCCAGGAACTTACTACTGGTAGCCACGGATCTCCTCGAAGGCGCCGTCCAGCGAGCCCTGTTGGGCGTCGAAGAGCCGGCCGCCGGTCAGGTCGGCGATGTGCTGGAGCTCCGTCTTGTCCGAATCGCCGAAGAGGATGGGAAAGACGGGTATCTCCCGCTGAGTGGCGGGGAGTTGCCGGTAGAAGCCGTCGAAGTCCTTCGCCTTGGCGCCGGTCGTGTTCTCGCCGTCGGTCATCAGCACGATCGAGGTGAACGTGTCGCCGCCGGTGCCGAGATGCTCGTACGCCTTCTCCAGCGAGGTGTAGATGGCGGTGTTCCCGTCGGCGCTGAGCGCCTTGGTGTCCGCGCGGATGGCATCGAGCCCGGCCTGCGGATCACTCGGACTCACCACATGCGTCTTCACGCTCTTCACGCCCGACCCGAACGGCATCAGCGTGACCTCCTCGCGCTGCCGGAAGTCGCCGGTCAGATCGGTGAGCGCCTTCTTCAGCCGGGACAGCCGGTCGCCGTCCATCGAGCCCGAGGTGTCGAGGACGTACACGGTCCGCGAGGGCCGGCGCAGCTTGTTCTCGTACGAGTCGAGGAGCCCGTCGGCGACGGACTGGCTGCCGGGGAACGGGAGTTCACGCCGTCGGCTGGTGTCCAGGCCGGACGCGGGCGGCACGGAGGGGACGACCGGGCGGCGGTGCGTGCGGGTGGTGATGAGCCGCTGGAGGGCGTCCGTGCGCAGGTCCGCCGTCACGCGCCGGACGTTCTCGCGGGTCGTGGCGTCCGTCGAGGCGAGGGAGGTCAACGGGTAGTCGGCGGTGACGACTCCGTCGCTCGGGCGGATCACCGTCAGGCCCGGGACGCTCTTGAGGACGGACTCGTAGTTGAGCAACGCGTCGACGTTGCCGCGGCGTTGATAGGCGGTCGCCAGCCAGCCCGAGGAACCTGAGGTCAGCTTCTGCCCCTTGAAAAACTGCTTCAGCCGGGGAGTCGCCTTGGTGACGTCCGCGTCGGTGAGCGCCGACTGGGCGCCGGAGAGGGCGGAGGCGACCGAGATGAGGGTCGAGAAACCGGAGTTGGAACGCGCCGGGTCCGTCATGCCGTAGGTCAACTTGCCGTCCTGGACGGCCTGTTCGATCTGCGACCAGGTGACTTTGTCCGGCGTCCAGCCCAGTGCCGTGACGGTGGCCGTCTTCACACCGATCGCGACCGGGCTGGACATGATCGGGGTCTCGGACACGACCTTCTTCGCCGCGTCGGGCCGTAGCCGCAGATAGTCGTTCGACGACAGCCACAGCGCGTCGTACTGACCGTCTACCTTGCCCTTCGCCAACAGGTCCACGGCATCCAGGGTGCCCATGTAGGTGGGGCGGATGGTGATGCCGGTGTCCTTGCGGACCTGGTCGAACACCGGGGTCATGTCGCTGAGTTCGCTGGAGGCGAGGACGCGGAGGGTTCCGGGCTTGGGGGCGTTGTCGGTCGCGGGTTGCTCGGGCTGCGAGGTGCACGCGGTCAACAGGGCGGCTGTGCTCACTGCGAGGGCGAGAAGGCGTCTCATCCGAGCCCACCCTCCAGCGCGCTCTGCGACCGGCTGCGCTCCAAGTACGTGCCGGCGTTCTGCAGTTCGGAGGTCAGGGACTCCACGGTCGCGGCCATCACCTCGGTCGCCTGGACCTTGTAGGTGTCGATCGCGTCGAGGGTGCGGTAGATCTGCTGGAAGGCCGTGCGGAGCGTCTCCGCGCCCACCGCCGGGTCGGCCGCGATGCGTTGGATCTCGCCGCTCTGGGTGGAGAGCATCTCCGCGTTGCCCCGGATGAGGTCCTCGGTCGTACCGCGCAGGGCGTTGACCTGGTCGACGACCTTGCGCTGGTTGTCGAGCGCGGAGGCGAGCATGACCGAGATCCGGAGGGCGGAAACGGTGGTCGTGGCCGCCCGATCCACACCCTTGATCAGCTCGTCGTTGTTGCGCCGTACGACATCCATCGCCAAGTAGCCCTGCGCGCACACCGCGAGCTGGGTCAGCAGGTCCTGGTGCTTCTGCCGGACCGGGAAGAGGACGTCCGCGCGCAGGGTGTCGGCCTGGCTCGGGTCGGCCGACTCGACGCCGGAGATGTGCTGCTCGACGGCCGTGTCGAGGGCCTGGGTGAGGACGACGTACTCCTGCAACTTGCCCATGGTCTCCCAGAGGCGGACCCGCTCGGTCTGCAACGCGGCGCTGTCGCGCCGGAGTTCGTCCTGGCCGCCGCGGAGCGAGCCCACGATCTTGTTGAGAGTCCCCTGCGCGGAGGCGTACTTGGCGACGTGGTCACGCAGCTTGTTGCCGCCGGGGAGCCGGGACAGGAACTTCCGCCCCTTGGAGGCGGACAGATCACGCGGGTCCAAGTCCTCGACCACGCGCCGGAGTTCGACGAGCGACCCGGCGACCTGTGACTGTGCGTCCCCGCCCTTGGACGGCAGACTCCGCACCGTCCGCTCCAGCATCCGGTTGGACTGCGCGGTGGCGGTACGCATCTCACCGGCGCCGAGCGCGCTGATCTCCCCGACCTTGCCCGCGAATTCGGGCGAGCGGGCGTCGAGAGAGGCGAGCCCTTCGACGTAGGCGGCGGCCTTGCGAACCATGTCCGTACGGACGTTGTCGTCGACGGGCACGAGCCCGCCGGCCCTCTCCTTCGGAACGGGCTTCACGGCCTCCGGCGGGGTGAGAGTGAAGACGTCGTCACCGCTGAGAGTGTGTTCACTGCTGTTCTGACTGGTGTTGAAGCTGCTGCTCATATTGATTGGTCCCCCCGTTCAACCGCGCGCCCGGCGCGCCATGTCGTGCAGCACCGTCGAGGTGGGCACGGGCGCCTGCCGGACGCCGGTCAGCGTCTGGTTGAGATAGCTGGAGTGGCCGGCGGTGGCCGCGACGAACTCGGCGGTGTCCCCCTGCGGCCGGAACCCGTGCCGTACGGCGAGCTTGCGCAACGCCGGGTCGCTGCTGAGGAGTTGACCGAGTTCACGGCCCTCCGGAGTGAGCGGTACGACGGTGTGGTCGCTGTTGGCCGTGGTGTCCGGGTAGAGCACGACGAGGTCGCCGACCGGCTGCTTGTCGAGGAGCAGCGAGGCCACCTGGGACTCGTACACGAGGACCAGCGGATTGCCGGCGCCGCTGATGAAGTCCCTGAACGGCGCGTCGGAGCTGGACTGTTGGGCACCCTGCACGCTGATCAGCTGGTGCATCAGAGGAGCGGTGCGGTCGACATCGGCGCTACTGGCCGCCACCCGCCCGCCGTTGGCGACGTAGGAGGCGGCGGCGAGATACAGAGCACCGGAGTTGGAGGTCTCGGGGTCGGTGGTGGCGATGTAGAGGGTGCCGGTCAACTCCCCGTGTTTCGAGGCCCCCTTGAGCTGCTGCCAGGTCCGATCGCCCTTGGCCGCATCGAGATAGGCAGCCATCTTCAGCGTGCCGCGATCCTTGCTGCTGTCCAGCGTGGCGAGCCCGTTGTCCGCGAGGACCTGGGCGGCGCTGCGGTGGGCCACGACGACGAGCGGCGAGTAGAAGGGCCGTGGCAAGGGCTGTTGGACCTTGTACTTGGCGGCGAGCGCGTCGGCCGGCGCCTGACTGGAAGGGAAGGCGAAGTCGTACCCCTTGAGGTTGAGCCCCTCCATGGCCCAGGACCCGGAGGTCTCCGTCTTCACGGTGAAGCCCTTGGCGGCGAGGGCCTTCACCACATCGGGATCGGCGAAGAAGTCCGCCTTCTCCGAACCGATCACACCACGCACGGTCTTCGTTGCCGTGCCCTTGTCCCCGTTGTCCCGGCCCGCTACGACGGCTGCCACCACTCCGCCGATCAGCAACACCGCGAGGACGATTCCTGCGATACGTCTCACGAGAGGCAGCGTGCTCGCGGAACCCAACATTCCCCGAGGAAAGGGATGAACGGGAGGTGTCGGCCGGGTCCCGGATCAACACGGTTCAGAGAAGCGTCCCTTTAGGGGCGCGGGGAACTGCGCGACAAGCCACGACGGGCGCGCACCCGCAAGAACACAGAACCCCTACGGCGAATAGGCACCGCAGTTCAGGCGACCACAGTCACCGCATGCGCATCCATCCGCTCGGCAGACAAAATCGCCGCCGCAGTATCCGCACGCGACGCCGCAACAACCAACGCCCGCCCGGCAAGCGCGTGCGCCTTCAAGTGCAGCGCATCCAGACGGGACGTAGAAGCGGCCGCAGCCGACGCCCGGCTCGGCGAGGCGCCCCCACGCAACCGAGTGAGCTGACCGGCAAGCCGCTCCGCAGCCACATCCAGCTCGTCGGAAGGCTCCAGCGCCCGCAGTTCATCGGTCACCGCAAGCAGCGCAGCGAGATGCCCCGCGAGCTGAATGTCCAGTTCCTCCTCGCGCGACCGGTGCGGAAAGTCGGAGGAAGGGGTGCGGGCCATCGTGCTGTGGACCGACTTCGTGCGGATCGGTTCGTACATGGCATGGTCTCCTGTGCTCAGACAGGAAACCATCCTAGCTTAGATCTCGTCTAAAGTTGTGCTGGCCGAAAATTTGGCCGGAAGAAACCTGATCGAAGATGTTTACGGCTGGCTGTACCCGTCCAGGAAGTTCCCGATCCGCGTCACCGCGTCCCGCAGATCCCCGACCGACGGCAGCGTCACGACCCGGAAGTGATCGGGCTCGGACCAGTTGAACCCCGTGCCGTGGACGACCATGATCTTCTCCTGGCGCAGCAGATCGAGGACCAGCTGCCGGTCGTCCTTGACCTTGAAGACCTGCGGATCCAGCCGCGGGAACAGATACAGCGCCCCCTTCGGCTTCACGCAGGTCACACCCGGGATCTGGGTCAACAGCTCGTACGCGACATCCCGCTGCTCTTTCAGCCGCCCACCCGGAAGCACCAGGTCGTTGATGGTCTGCCGCCCGCTGAGCGCGGCGACGACCCCGTGCTGACCGGGCATGTTCGCGCAGAGCCGCATATTGGCCAGGATCGTCAGACCCTCGATGTAGGAGTCGGCGTGCGCGCGCGGCCCGGAGATCGACATCCACCCGACCCGGTATCCGGCCACCCGGTACGCCTTCGACATGCCGTTGAAGGTGAGGGTGAGCAGGTCCGGGGCGACCTTCGCGGTCGGGGTGTGCGTGGCGCCGTCGTAGAGGATCTTGTCGTAGATCTCGTCGGAGCAGACGAGGAGGTTGTGGCGGCGGGCGATGTCGGTGAGGCCCTTGATCATCTCCTCGTCGTACACCGCGCCGGTCGGGTTGTTCGGGTTGATGATGACGATCGCCTTGGTGCGGTCGGAGACCTTGCGCTCCACGTCGGCGAGGTCGGGCATCCAGTCGGACTGCTCGTCGCAGCGGTAGTGCACGGCGGTGCCGCCGGAGAGCGAGACGGCGGCGGTCCACAGCGGGTAGTCCGGCGACGGCACGAGGACCTCGTCGCCGTCGTCGAGCAGCCCCTGCATCGCCATGACGATCAGCTCGGAGACGCCGTTGCCGATGAAGACGTGCTCTACGTCCGTCTCGATGCCCAGGGTCTGGTTGTGCATGACCACCGCGCGCCGGGCGGCCAGCAGCCCCTTGGCGTCGCCGTACCCGTGCGCCGACGACACGTTCCGGAGGATGTCCTCCAGGATCTCGGGCGGACACTCGAACCCGAACGCGGCCGGGTTCCCGGTGTTCAGCTTCAGGATGCGGTGGCCTGCCGCCTCCAGACGCATCGCCTCTTCGAGAACCGGGCCCCGGATCTCGTAACAGACGTTGGAGAGCTTGGTCGACTGGATCACCTGCATGTCGGTGAGCTTACGGCGGGGTAACGAGACTTGGCTCGTGCTTTCCGCCACATGAGACGCGCCGGTTTCGACTGTTATCGCCGGGTGTCGTTCGGGAGCCCGGGTGGGACTGACGTCGATCAGCGGGTGGGGAAGGAGGCCAGGGCGAGATCCCACTGGTCGGCTGCGTGGAGAAGCGCGGCTGGGTCCACGCGCAGATTCACGAAGTACTGGTAGATGTCCACTCGGTGATCTCCCTGCCGCCAGGGGGGAGCCGCCTCCAGGGAGAGGTGCACGCGGACCACTGCCCCGGCCTCGCTCCGGTCGGCGAGGCTGAAGGCCAGGACCGGCTCGTTGAACCACGTGTCCGGGGACACGTAGCCCTCGGCGTCGGGTCGGGTGACGGCCACTGTCCCCTGGGCCGCTCCCCGTAGCCAGCCGGCGATCTCGCGGGCCTCGTGGGTCAGCAGAGACGGGTCGGCGAAGGACCATCCGCCCTCGGGCGTAGTCACCTTGCCGCCGACGACGAGCCAGTTGTCGTCGTAGCGGTTGCCTCGGGTCGCGGCGAACTGATAGCGCAGCGGGCGGAGTTCGACGCTGTTTACGTGGTCACTCAAAAGCACCGCGCCAGGATGTCACGACCCTTGACGCGTTCCGTGGCGCGCGGATGATCAGGGCGCCGCTGTGGCAGGCGTCGTGACGCTCAACCGGCGCCCTGATCGCGACCGACAGCAGGATGCTGTGCCACGGCATCGACATCGACAGCGCATGCGTGGAAATCCGCCAACCCCCGTCCTGAAACCGCTCCTTGCCCCCACCCCCCTCAACGATCACAATGCCCATGACAAAAAGACGGCGGCCGGAAGATCTCCGGTCGCCTCGTCATAAGAGGGGACCCCCACATGAACAAGCCTCTCCTTGCCGCGCTCTCCACCCTGGCGATAGCCGGGGCGGGCGTGACACCCGCGGTCGCGGCGCCCCAAGCCGCTCCCCAGGCGGCGGCCGTGACCGTCGACTTCGCCGGCATCGTCTCGCTCAGCAACTGCTCCGGCTCGGTCATCCGCTTCCCGAACTCGACCGACACCGCTCCGGCGTTGGTCATGACCAACGGCCACTGCCTGGAGACCGGATTCCCGGAGCCCGGTGAGGTCATCACCGGCCAGTCCTCCAGCCGTACCTTCGGGCTGCTGAACTCGGCCGGCACCAAGGTCGCCACGCTCCGCGCCAACCAGGTCGTCTACTCGACGATGACCGACACGGACGTGACGATCTACCGCACCACCACCACGTACGCGGCGATCAAGAGCGCGTACGGCATCAGCCCGCTCACCGTGAGCGCCACGCACCCGACCGCCGGCACCGCCATCAAGGTCGTCTCCGGCTACTGGAAGACGATCTACAGCTGCAGCATCGACGGGTTCGTGTACCGGCTGAAGGAGGGCGACTGGACCTGGAAGGACTCGGTCCGTTACACCTCCGCCTGCAACACCATCGGCGGCACCTCGGGCTCCCCGGTCATCGACACCAGCACCGGCCAGGTCGTCGCCGTGAACAACACGGGCAACGAGGACGGCGAGACCTGCACCGAGAACAACCCGTGCGAGGTCTCCGAGAACGGCACGGTGACCGTCCGCGAGGGCATCAACTACGCCGAGGAGACCTACAACATCCCGGCCTGCTTCACCTCGGCCAACGTGCTCGCCCTCAGCGCGTCCACCTGCACGCTGCCCAAGCCGTAGCGCTCCGCTGGGTGAGCCGTCTTCGTCTGCGGGTGCGTCGTGGCTGGTCGCGCAGTTCCCCGCGCCCCTAAAAGCACGGCGTTATGGCGCCCGGCGTACTGATCTGCCCGCCAGCTCGTCCGTTCGGCGGCCGTCTTCCATCACGAAGCGGCCGTCGACCAACACATGCGGGATGCCGGTCGGCAGTCTGCGCGGCTCCTCGAACGTCGAACCCGCCGCCACCGTCTGCGGGTTGAAGAGGACGAGGTCCGCGCGGTAGCCCTCCTTGACCAGGCCACGGTCGGGCAGGCGCAGGCGCGCCGCCGGGCGGGACGTCAGGTGCGCCACGCACTCCTCCAGGGACAGCACGCCCAACTCCCTTGTGTACCGGCCCAGATACTCCGGGAACGTGCCGTACGCCCGCGGATGCGGCTTCGCGCCCTGGAGGATGCCGTCCGAGCCGCCGGTGTGGACGCGGTGCCGCATGATCTGCCGGACGTTCTCCTCGTGGCCCACGTGCTGGAGGATCGACGGGGCGAGCCGGTCGGCGAGGAGCAGGTGACGGGCCGTTGTCCAGTTGTCGAGGCGGCGGCCCACGTACTCCGCCAGCGCCGGATCCGTGACCCCCGAGATCTCGATCGTGTCCCACTCCATCGGCACCCCGTGACAGCCGTCCGAGCCGATCACCTCCAGGTGGTGGCGGATACGGTCGGCGGTCTCGTCGTCCGCCAGCCGCCGCAGGATCTCCTCCGGGCCGCCCTCGCTCGCCCAACTCGGCAGCATCGCCACGAGAGTTGTGCAGCCGGGCGTGTAGGGGTAGGTGTCCAGGCTGATGTCCGCGCCGGCCGTCAGCGCCTCGTCCAGGAGGGTCAGCAACTCCGGTGCCCGGCCCTCGTTCACGCCGAAGTTCATGGTGGCGTGGGCGAGGTGGAGGGAGCAGCCTGCTTCCCTCGTCAGTTCCACCATCTCCCTGTACGCCTCCAGCGCGCCCGCGCCGTACGAGCGGTGGTGCGGGCAGTAGTAGCCGCCGTACGACGCCACCACCCGGCAGAGCTCGGTGAGTTCGGCGTCCTTTGCGTACATGCCGGGCGTGTAGGTGAGCCCGGACGACATGCCGACCGCGCCCTGTTCCATGCCCTCGGCGACCAACTGCCGCATCCGGTCCAGCTCTTGGGGCGTCGCCTCCCGGTCCTCCCAGCCGACGGCGAGCATCCGGACCGTGCCCTGCGGGATCAAGTAGGCCGCGTTGACTGCGATGCCGCGGCCCTCGAAAGCAGAGTCCAGTCGGTCCAAGTACTCGCCCACCGACCGCCAGTCGAAGTCGATGTCGTCGCCGTACCCGTTCCACCCGGTGATCGTCGACCGCACCTCGGCGAGTGTGCGGTCGTCGACGGGGGCGTACGACAGCCCGTCCTGGCCGATGACTTCGAGGGTCACCCCCTGCGCGGCCTTGGCGCTGTGGTCCGGGTCGCGGAGCAACGCCAGGTCGCTGTGGGCGTGCATGTCGATGAAGCCGGGGGAGAGGGTCAGGCCCTCCGCGTCCAACTCCCGCCGTGCCTTGGGGCGTTGACAGCCCGCCGCCGCGGCCTCCTGCACGATCGAGACGATCCGGCCGCCGTCCACGACCACATCGGCGCGGTACGACGGGCCGCCGCTGCCGTCGACGACGTCCGCGTCCCGGATGACCAGCTCTTCCATGCCCATGCCTCCAGCGGGGTCCGATACGGCCTCTGTGCGGCCTCTAGAAGAACGTGCGGATGTAGTCGACGACCGTCCCGTCCGCCTCCGCCACCGGAATCAACTGCCACTTGTCGAAGGACGTACAGGGGTGGGACAGCCCCATCCCGACCCAGTCCCCGACCTCCAGATCTGCCTCGGGCGTCGTCCGCAGCCAGGCGTGCTGGTCGGAGAGGCCGCTGACCTCGACGCCGGTCGCCGGGCGCTCGGTGCCGTCCCTGCGGACCACCTGGGCGAAGGGGAGGTCCAGGTCGTAGGCCGCGTCCCGCTTGCCCGCGTTGGCGAAGGCCTGTTCGGGGGAGGGGCGGGAGACGACCTGCGCCCAGAGCCGGAACGCGGGCTCCAGAGCGCCCTCTTCGGGGATGCGGGTGAAGGGGGTGATCTCGCGGTAGTGGCCGTCGTCGTGCGAGACGTAGGCGCCCGAGCGCAGCAACTTCAGTGCGGGCAGCGAGAGTTCGGGCAGCTCGGCGAAGACATCGGCCACCGCGTCGAACCACGCGCTGCCACCCGCGCTGACCACGATCTCGTCAACTCCCTGAAAACGCCCGCCCTTGTCGAACTCCACGGCCAGGTACACGAGTCGCCGCAACCACGCGTGCACCCGCTCCGGATCCGCCTCCGGCACCTCCCCCTCGTACCCGGCGACCCCCACCAACCGCAGTGTCCCCACGGCGGCCACCGCGTCCGCGACCGCCGCGCACTCCGCCTCCGTGCGCACGCCGGTGCGGGCGCCCTCGCCGGCGGCCAGTTCGACGACGACGTCCAGCGGGCGGGCGGCGCCGCGCAGGGCGGCGTCCATCAACTCGACCCCGCGCACGGAGTCGACGTAGCAGATGAAGCGGAAGTCCTCGTCGGTGTCGAGCTCGGAGGAGATCCACTTCAGGGCGGACGGGTCGACGAGTTCGTTCGCGAGGAAGATGCGGTCGATGCCGAACTGCCTTGCCACGCGCACCTGGTGGGGGACCGCGAGGGTGATGCCCCAGGCGCCGTGGGCGAGTTGGCGGTGGAAGAGCTGGGGGGCCATGGAGGTCTTGCCGTGCGGGGCGAAGGCGAGGCCGTGGCGGGTCGCGTAGGTCTCCATGAGGCGGAGGTTGTGGTCCAGGCGCTCGGCGGAGAGGGCGAGGACGGGGGTGGTGAAGCCGTCGGTGAAGAGGTTGCGGCGCTGGGCCGACAACTCGGCGACCGTGACGCCGTCCGCGTCCGGGGGGAGGCCCTTGAAACGGTGGTCGACGCGTTCCCCGGCGAGCCGGGCGAGCGCTTCGGTACCGGTGTCGCGGACCATGGGGCCTCCCTGAGCTGGAGTGTTGCAATCTCTGCAACCTTCATTGCGTATATCGCTTACCGCTGTCTAACATCTCGCCCAACACCGGGTCAACGGAGCCGCCGCCCCCGGCGCACCGGACGAGGAGCCATCACCATCGTGACCGCCGACGGACAGTCCACCGCCGCCCGTGACGTCGTGGACGTCGTAGCGCTGGGCGAGTCCATGGTCACGTTCCTACCCAGCCGGGCGGGCCGCCTCGCCGACGTGCCGTCCTTCGATCGCGCCATCGGCGGCGCCGAGTCCAATGTCGCGTGCGTGCTGGCCGCCGCCGGGCACACCGTCCGGTGGGTCAGCCGGGTCGGGGCGGACGGGTTCGGCGATCATCTCGTCGAGACCATCGGTGGGTACGGGGTGGATGTGTCCGCCGTACGGCGTGATCCCACGCGGCCGACCGGCATCTACTTCCGCACCGCCGGGGACCGGGCCACCGACGCGCATGAAGTCGCCTACTACCGGGCCGGGTCCGCCGCCTCCGCGATGGCCGTGGCGAACGTGGACCTGGCCGCCGTACGGGCCGGGCGGGTGCTGCATCTGTCGGGGATCACCCCGATGCTGTCCGAGGACTGTCTCGGGCTGGTGCGTGAGCTGACCGCGATCCGTGCGCATCGCCCGTTGATCTCCTTCGACGTCAACCACCGCCCGGCGCTGGGGCGTTCGGCCGACGGGCCGAGCGTGCTGCTGGAGCTGGCGCGCGGCGCCGACCTCGTGTTCGTCGGTGAGGACGAGGCCGCCGAGGTCTGGGGGCTGGTCGGGGCCGATGCCGTACGGGACGCGTTCCCCGACCCCGAGACGCTCGTCGTCAAGCAGGGCGGACGCGGGGCCACCGTCTTCCACCGGGGTGACACCACCTTCGTGCCCGCGCCGCACGTCGACGTCGTCGCCGAGGTGGGCGCCGGGGACGCCTTCGCCGCCGGGTTCCTCTCCGCGACCCTGCGGGGACTTCCCGTACGGGACCGGCTGCGGCACGGGCATCTCACGGCCGCCGCCGCCCTCACCGTCCCCGGGGACCTCGCCGCGCCCCCGGTCCGTGACCACGCCGACCGGCTGGTCGCCCTGGACGAGCAGGCGTGGGGGAGACTTCGACTCGGCCCCGGCTGGACCGACGCCGCCGACTGGGCCGACGAGGAGGTATGTACGCCATGAGTCAGACCGTCGACCGCGCGCTCAGTATCCTGCCGCTGCTCGCCGAGGGCCCCGCCGACCTCGGCCAGGTCGCCGAGCGCCTCGACGTCCACAAGTCGACGGCCCTGCGCCTCCTGCGCACCCTGCACGAACACGGCCTGGTCTACCGCCAGTCCGACCAGCGCTACCGCCTCGGCGCGCGCCTCATCGCCCTCGCCCAGGAGGCGATGGAGAACCTCGACATCCGCGAGATCGCCCACCCCCATCTCGTCCGGCTGAACGAACAGTGCGGTCATACCGTCCACCTCGCGGTGTACGAGGAGAACGAGGTCCTCTACATCGACAAGGTGGAGAGCCGCTACCCGGTGCGGATGTACTCGCGGATCGGGAAGCCGGTCGCCATCACCGTCGCGGGCGTGGCCAAGCTGCTGCTGGCCGACCTGCCGGAGGGCGAGCGCCGGGTGCTCGCCGACAAGCTCGAATACCCCATGTACACCGCCCGCTCCACCCCCAACGCCCCTGCTTTCCTAAGGGAGTTGGAGAAAGTGCGGGAACAGGGCTGGGCCACCGACCTCGGCGGCCACGAAGAGTCCATCAACTGTGTCGCCGCGCCGATCCGGGGCGCCGACGGACGGGTGGCCGCCGCGATGTCGGTCTCCGCGCCCAATGTCGTCGTCACCGCCGACGAACTCCTCACCCTGCTTCCACTGGTCCGTCGCACGGCGGACGCCATCAGTGGCGAGTACTCGGGCAGGACCCCAGTGACCCCCACAAACGACCCCGCATGAAGGACCTCGTATGACGGACAAGACCGCGCTCACGCCCAAGACCCACGCCACCCCGCCCGCGAAGTTCTCGCACGGCGTCCGCAAGGGGAACATCCTCCAGGTCGCCGGCCAGGTCGGCTTCCTCCCTGCCGAGGAGGGCAAGCCGCCGACGCCGGCCGGCCCGACCCTGCGCGAGCAGACCCTCCAGACCCTCGCCAACGTCCAGGCGGTCCTGGAGGAGGGCGGCGCGAGCTGGGAGGACGCGATGATGATCCGCGTCTATCTGACGGACGTGGACCACTTCGCCGAGATGAACGCCGTCTACAACGAGTACTTCGAGGGCCGCGTCGAGATCCCCGCCGCGCGCACGACGGTCTACGTCGGCCTGCCCGCCGGGCTGCTCATCGAGATCGACGCGCTGGCCGTCCTGAGCTGACCAGCCCTTTGAGCTGATACCGCCCCAACTCCCGCACACCGTACGACGGTTCGGCGCCCTTCGGGGTGCCGCGCCGCGATCCCCCCTGCCCCGAAAGTCCCATGCTCTTACGACCCAGAGGACCCCCACATGTCCCTACCGCTCGCCGGCACCGCCCCCGCGACACCACCCCACACCGGAGGCCTGCTTCTCCTACTCGACGGCACAGCAGGCCTGTTGACGGTCGCCGCACTCGGGATCGCGCTCCTTCTCTTCCTGATCATCAAGGTCAGACTCCAGCCCTTCGTGGCCCTCCTCGCCGTCTCCATAACCGTCGGCCTGCTCTCCGGCCTCTCGGTCACCGAACTCTTCGGCACGGTCCAGCGATCGGACGCCGTCTCCACCATCGAGTCCGGCATGGGTGGCATCCTCGGCCATGTCGCGATCATCATCGGCCTGGGCACGATGCTCGGCGCGATCCTCGAAGTCAGCGGCGGCGCCGAGGTGTTGGCGTCCCGGCTGCTCAATCTCTTCGGCGAGAAGCGAGCGCCGCTCGCCATGGGCCTGACCGGCCTGATCTTCGGCATCCCGGTCTTCTTCGACGTCGGCATCTTCGTCCTCGCGCCGATCGTGTACGCCGCCGCCAAGCGCGGCGGCAAGTCGATCCTGCTGTACTGCCTGCCGCTGCTCGCGGGTCTGTCGATGACCCACGCGTTCCTGCCGCCGCACCCCGGCCCGGTGGCCGCGGCCGGCCTGCTCCACGTGCAGCTCGGCTGGGTCATCCTCATGGGCATCGTCGTCGGCATCCCCGCCGTGCTCGCCGCGTGGGCCTACGCCGCCTGGATCGGCAAGCGGATCTTCGTGGCCGTACCGCAGGACATGGTCGAGGCGGCGGCCGAGGCGAAGCAGGCGGTCATCGACGAACAGCGGGAGTCCGGCGTCGTACCGCAGGAGAAGCCGGTGTCGCTGGGCACGGTCCTCGCGATCATCGGTACGCCCCTGGTGCTCATCCTCGCGGCCACCTTCTCGTCGATCGCCTTCGACCCGTCGACCGGCCGCTCGGTGGTGGAGTTCTTCGGCAGCCCCTTCGTCGCCCTGACGATCGCTCTCCTCCTCGCGTACTACCTCCTGGGTCTGAGGCGCGGCTGGTCCCGTAAGTCCCTGGAGACCGTCTCCACCGCGTCCCTGAAGCCGGTCGGCAACATCATCCTCGTCGTCGGCGCGGGCGGGGTCTTCGGCGCCGTACTGAAGGCGAGCGGGGTCGCGCAGGCGCTCTCGGACACCTTCCACGACGTAGGCCTGCCGGTGCTCGTGCTGTCGTACCTGATCTCGCTGGTACTACGGGTCGCACAGGGTTCGGCGACGGTGGCGATCGTGACGACGGCGGGCATCGTGGCCCCGCTGCTCGCGGAGGGCGATCACTCGCAGGCCTTCGTCGCGCTGGTCATCATGGCCATCTCGGCGGGCTCGATCTTCGCCTCGCACGTCAATGACGGGGGCTTCTGGATGGTCGCGAAATACTTCGGGATCAGCGAGCGGGACACGCTGAAGACGTGGACCGTGCTGGAGTCGGTGCTGTCGGTGGCGGGGTTCGCGGTGGCCGCTGTGCTCAGTGTGTTCGTGTAAGCCGCTTGTAGGCGTCTGATAACAAAATTGGGGCTGGCTGTGCCCGACACAGGATCGTCGACCATACTTCGCGCTGTGGAGCAGCGCATAGGTTCGAGCAGCCAGCCCCTGGAGGGCGAGCCCGTGAAGGGTGCCGGTTTCGACCCGGCCTTCATCCCGGGGCTCACCGCACCCGCCGTGTCCTCCGGTAAGCCGGGGGACGCGAAGCCGCGGGGCGCGGAGCCCGAGGACGCGAAGGCCGAGGAGCCGGCGACACCGGAGGAGCCGGCGGAGTCCGAGGGCGAGAAGCCGTCGGTCCAGAAGGCCGAGGAGTCCGAGGCGGAGGCCGAGAAGGCCGTTGCCGAGGACGCCGATGACGAGTCCGAGGCCGATGACGAGGCCGACGAGGAATCGTCCGACGGGCCGGTCTTCGAGGCGTCCGACCGTCGTGCGGAGATCGTCGCGGACGAGAAGGGCGTACGACTGCGCCTGGACGACCAGGCGTGCGAGTTCCGCTGGGACGAGATCGGTGCCGTGGAGACCGAGACCCCGCGCTTCGGCAAGCGGTTCACCATCACGGTGCACACTCCTGACCGCCGTTGGTTCCCGATCGAGATCGAGGCGGCGGCCAGGAGCCGGTTCACCGAGTGGGAGACGCAGTTGGACGCGGTCCTCGACGCGTACTTCGACGACGGCGCCGAGGACGAGGACGACGAGTCCGCCGAGGTGGACGAGGCGGCGCTCGCCGCGGCGGAGGCAGAGGTCCGCGAGGACTAGCCGACCGCAGGACAAGGGCTGACCATCCGCAGTACAAGGCTGGTTAGCCGCAGTACTGGGCCGCTTTGCCGATGGACCGGTACATGCAGTCGGCGTTCTCCAGCAGTTGGAACACCGCGTCCCGGTTCCGGGAGGTCTCCCGCTCGATCACCTCGTCGGGCGGGTAGAACCCACCCCCGGAACTGGACGTCGGATACATCTCGAAGGTGTAGTCGAAGATCTTCTGACTGCCCCAGAGATAGTCGTCGATCGAACCGTCCGTGATGTACAGGTCGCTGGACTGCTCGGCCGTGTACCCGTTGCTCGCGCCCATCTTCTGCCCGACCGCCTTGAACGCGGCGGCGTCGTCCGCCGTCATCCCGGTCGCCGTGTCGGAGTACGTGTACCCGAACGGCCACAACACGAGTTCGCTGTACGTGTGGAAGTCGATCCCCGCGGTGATCTGTTGCTTCCCGCCGACGACCCGGCTGCGTACGAAGTCGGCGACCACCTTCACCTCGGGCGCCGACTCGGCGGACGCACCCCGGTAGGTCTCGGACGAGGTCGAGGTCGAAGAGCCGCCGCAGCAGCCCCACTTGTAGTTCCAGTTCCGGTTGAGGTCCGTACCGACGTAACTGGAACCGGAGTTGGGCTGGCGGTTCTTGCGCCAGGACCGGTAGGCGCCGGTCGCTATGTCGTACTCGCCGCCGTCCGGGTTGAGGTCGGGCACGATCCAGATCTCGCGGTTGTTCACGATGTTCGTGACGCGGGAGTCGGTGCCGTAGCCCGCGCCCAACTCGCGCAGCAGGTACAGCGCCATCTCCACCGTGAGGTGCTCGCGGGCGTGCTGGTGGAACGTGAAGATGACCTCGGGTTCGCTCTCGTCGGTTGCCACGTTGTCGCTGACCTTGATGGCGACGATGTCCCGGCCCTGGTACGACTTGCCGATGACCTTCTTGCTCATGATGCCGGGGTAGGCGGCGAGCCGCTGGTCGATCTCCGTGTTCGCCTCGGCGTAGTTGTGGTACTTCGCGTCGGCCGAGGGGAAGTCGAGGAGCCGTGCGGTGTCCGCGGCCGAGGAGCGGTCCGGGGCGGAGCCCAACAGCGAGACGGTGTAACCCTGTTGACGCAGTTTCGCGATCTGGGCCGCGCGGCCGGAGACGACCACGGTCTCCTCGTCGGACTCGTCCACGGTGACGCCGGCCGCCGCGATGGCCGTCCGCGTGACCGGGGTGTTGTGGTCGACGTGGATCTCGTACTGGCGGATGTCGTCCGCGGCCGGAGCGGCCTGGCGCGTGCTGTCGGCGGTGGCCTTGGACGCGGTGGCCGCCGTGACGGGGGCGGCGAGGGCGAGGGCCATCAGGGCGGCGAGCGCGGCGGTGCGTCTGCCGCTACGGGTGCCGCTTCGGGCTGAGCCGCGTATTCGGAGTCGCATGAAATCTCCTTGCTGGAGGTGGGGGGTGTTTCAGTGCGACGTGCGTGAAGTACGGCGTGCGGGTGGGGTGTTCGCGTGAGGTGCTCGGGTGAGCTGTTCGCGTGAGCGTTCCTGTGTGCCGCCTATGTTGATGTGTTGGCATGGTCAGGTCAAGGGCGTCAAAAGTCGCTGGCTGGATTACCGCCACTTCGGGCTGAGGGTGATCTCCCGGAGCTGCTTGATGGTCAGGGCCGGGGACTTGCGGGTCGCGGCGGTGTCCTGGGAGCCGGAGTTGAACGCGCTGACGACGACCCGGCTTCCGTCGGGCCGCATGGTGTCGACGGTCCACATCACGACCCCGGTACCGCCCTTCTCGCCCGGTCCCTGGTGCGTGGCGACCTTCGTGCCGTCGGACAGGACCTCGGCGTCGGAGCCGAACAGCTCGCCCTCGACATCCGCCATGTCCGTCTGGACGTTGACTTGTACGAGGGTCTTGCCCTTGCCGTCGTCGACGACGAGATAGCCGAACCCGGTGTCGCCGGGGTCGCCGGCCTCGGACACCGCGAGGCCCTTCGGCACCAGCGTCCGCAGCGTGGAGGTGACGGACACGGCGGCGCCCGTGCTCGAACTCGACGGTGTGGTCGGTGAGTTCGGGTTCACCGGCATGGCGTCGATCGCGTCCCGCCAGACCTTCGAGGCGGCCACCTTCCTCAACTGGGCCGCGGACAGCGGCGGTTGGGGCCTGGTGATCGGCGCGTCCTTCTCGGCGGCGGCGTTCCACTCGTTCACGCTCACGTGCTGGCCCTGCGGGGTGACGAGTTCGGCGTTCCACCATTTGGTGTCCACCCGGCGGTCCGGATACTCGTACCCCTGAAGCACCATGACCACCGACCCGTCCGCCAACTTGCTTGTGCCGCACGCGTCGTAGTGCGTGAACGCCTTCCCCGGGCATGTGGTGATCTGACGCGCGTCGTCGCTCCCCGGCTGGATCCGGTCCATGGTGAGACTGACGGCCGCCGCGCCCTTGCCGTCGTTGAAGACGAGTCGGACGTACGGCGACAGTCCCTCGTCCGTGCCACGGGCCTCGATCTTCGTGAACTCGCCGTAGGTGCCGCCCCTGCCGACGACGAGCTGGTGTTCGAGCGTACGGGTCAGGGTCTCGGCGGAGACGGGGGTGGGGGCGGAGGCTGAGGCGAGGGTGGAAGTGGCCGCGGAACCCCGTGCCTTGGCGGGGTCTCCGCTCGGCAGGAGCAGCGCGCCGCCGACGCCGACGAGGGCGATACCGGCGGCGCCGCCCATGACGGCGGCGTTCCGGCGGCGTAGTAGGTGCCGTCGTCCCTTGAGGGCGCCGGCGGTGACGAGTGCGGCGCGGTCGGTCTCGAAGGCGTTGCCCGCGTCGTGCAGACCGGCGGTGAGCCGTTCCTCGAACGGGTCGAGGAGGTCGCTGTGTTGGGCGTCGGGCATGGCGGACCACCGTTTCGCGTAAGGGAGTTGGCAGGCGGGATGACGTGAGGGACGAAAGGAGCGGGGGTGTTCAGGGGCGGGCGTATTCGTCGAGGTTCTCGCCGAGCAGCTCCCGCAGCCGGCCGAGCGCGCGGACGCACCGGGTGCGTACGGCGGCCGAACTGACCTGCATGACGTCGGCGGTCTCCTCGACGGACCGGTCCTCCCAGTACCGCAGGACGACCACGGCCCGGTCTTTTGCGGGCAGCCGGGAGAGGGCCTGGAGCAGGGTCAGCCGCAACGGCGTGTCCGCGCCCGGGGCGCCGGGGTCGGGCAGGTCGGGCAGCAGGTCGGTGGCGCGCTCGGTGCTGCTGCGGCGCCGCTGATG
Organism: Streptomyces prunicolor; assembly: GCF_045162825.1. Taxonomy (NCBI): domain Bacteria; kingdom Bacillati; phylum Actinomycetota; class Actinomycetes; order Kitasatosporales; family Streptomycetaceae; genus Streptomyces; species Streptomyces prunicolor. The sequence goes on from NZ_CP108676.1 coordinate 6,937,348, forward strand.
GGCGAGGTAGGTACGGGTGAGGACGGTCTGGGCGTACCCGGCGGGGTTGCCGACCCGGGAGAGCCGTCCCCAGCCGACGTACAGCTTGCCGAGGGTCTCCTGCACCAGATCCTCGGCGAGATGCGTGTCCCCGGCGGTCAACAGACAGGCGGACCGGTAGAGATGCCCGGCGCGCGCGGCGGCGAACTCCTCGTACGCGTCGGCACGTTCCTGTCGTCTCATGCCTGATCCCCCCTGCCCCGGCGGTCCCGGTTCCGGCACCGCCCTCACTTGTACTGATGCGGTGGGCTCACAGAAATGTTTCAGGTCGGCTCGATCGGCGGGGCCGATCGGGTCGGTTCGATCGTTCGGGCCGATGGCCTCCGGCGGGCCGTGACGCGGGAGTTGGGGCCGCAGTTCGGGCGGCAGTTCGTGCCGGCCGCGTTGTCAGTGGCGGCTGCTACGAATGTCGGTATGACCGAGGACGAGATCATCCACGCGATCCGCGAGCGCTACCCGGCGGGCGAACGGCCGCCGACCGCACCGCCGGAGGCCGTGGCCGAGTTGGAGGCCGCGGTGGGGTATCCGATGCCGCCGCTCCTCAAGCGGATCTATCTGGAGGTCGCCGACGGCGGGTTCGGCCGCTGGGGCGAGGCGCTGTCTCTCGCCGACGAGCCGTACAGGTACAGCGACGCCGATCTGCTGGTCGCGGAGTACCGGGGCTGGCGCCGGAGCACCCCTGGCTACCCGCCCTCCGTCGTACCGCTGTTGACGTGGGGCTGCGCGATCTGGTCCCTCGTCGACTTCAGCACCCCGGAGGGCCGGATGTGGGGGTGGGACCCCAACGCCCGGTGTCCGTGGCACGGAGAGGCGCTGTTCCCCGAGGACTTCACCCTGGCCGAGCGGCTTCAGGGGTGGTTGGACGGGGAGGCGGTCTTTCCGGCGGCGCCCGCCGCGCCGTCGTACTGCACGGAAGACTGACGCGAGACGGGTACGCCCCGAACGCGCCCGTCCCGCACCTCCGCCCGCCGGGGCATTCGGGGTGGGGCCACCTTGTTCTCCGGGTCCGTCGTGCGGACCATGTCCCTGACCGGGCAAGGCCGTTGCGGCGAGGGGGAACTGTCGTGTTCGACAACCTGCGGGACCTGGACAAGCTCAAGGACAAGGCCGAGGAGATCGCCGAGGAGCACGGTGACAAGATCACCGACGGGCTGGAGAAGGCCGGTGACCTCATCGACGAGAAGACGGACGGCAAGCACAGCGAGCAGATCGACACGGGGGTCGAGAAGGCGCGGGGGCTGGTGGAGAAGCTCGCCGAGAACGCGGACGACAAGGACTGACCGGCCCGACGCCGAGGAGTGCGACCCGACAGCTCGGTCGCACTCCTCGTTCACCACGGTTCGCTACGGTCGCTACGGCAGCGCGTGCACATGCGCCCCCACCGAGTTCGACCACGAACTCCCCGCGGCCGCGTCCCAGTTCGTCGACCATGTCATCGCGCCCCGGAGGTCGGGGTACGTCTTCGACGGCTTGAAGGTGCCGCAGTTGGTGCCGGCGGTGAGGCAGTCGAGGGCGTTGTTCACGATGGTGGGGGAGACGTAGCCGCTGCCGGCCGCGCTGGTCGAGGCCGGGAGGCCCAGGCCCACCTGGGACGGGGAGAGGCCGCCCTGGAGCTGGATGCAGGCGAGGGCCGTGAGGAAGTCCACCGTGCCCTGGCCGTAGACCTTGCCGTCGCAGCCCAGCATCGTGCCGCTGTTGTAGTACTGCATGTTGACGACCGTGAGGATGTCCTTGATGTTCAGGGCCGTCTGGAAGTACGCGTTCGACGTCGACTGCATGTCGATCGTCTGCGGGGCCATCGTGATGATGAGGGACGAGCCCGCCTTCGAGGAGAGGGACCTCAACGCCTGTGTCATGTAGGTCGCGTTGATGCCGTTCTCCAGGTCGATGTCGACGCCGTCGAAGCCGTACGTCTGCATCAGGGAGTAGACCGAGTTGGCGAAGTTCGTCGCGGACGTCGAGTCGCTCACCGAGATCGTGCCGTTCTGGCCGCCGATCGAGATGACGACCTTCTTGCCGGCCGCGTGCTTGGCCGCGATGTCCGCCTTGAACTGGTCGACCGTGTAGCCGCCGAGACCGGCCGAGTCGAGCGTGAAGGAGACCGCGCCCGGCGTCGAGGTCGCGTCCGCGAAGGCCACCGCGATGATGTCGTACTGGGAGGAGACCGCCGAGAGCTTCTGGACGGTCGCGCCGTTGTTGAAGTTCTGCCAGTAGCCGGTCACCGCGTGCTTCGGGAGGGTGCCGTTTCCGCCGCCGCCCGTCGCCGTCGTCGTGCCCGTCACCGCTGTCGACTTGCCCGACTCACCGGCCGAGTTGGTCGCCGTGATCTGGAAGGAGTACGAGGTGGAGGCCGCAAGTCCCGTGATCGTGGCGGACGTTCCCGTCACCGCCGTGATCTTCGTGCCGCTGCGGTAGACGTTGTAGCCCGTCGCTCCCGACACCGCGCTCCACGCGAGGGAGACCGAGGAAGAGGTCGTCGAGGGGACCGTCAGACCCGTCGGGGTCGCCGGGACAGTGGGGGCCGGGTCGCTGCCACCGCCGCCGTCCGGGCCGTAGACCGAGATGTCGTCCGCGTAGTACGCCGCCTGGCCGTACCAGCCGTGCGTGTACACCGAGACGGACGTGGTCGAGGCGCCCGTCGTGAACGTCGTCGAGAGCTGCTTCCAGGCCGATGTGTCGGGCGTCCAGGTCGAGACGTCCGTCGTGCCCGTGCCCGTCACGCCCAGGTAGGAGTAGCCGCCCTGCACCCACGCGCTCAGCGTGTACGTCGAGTTGGGCTTCACCGCGACCGACTCGCTGCACTGGGCGTTGTCCTGGCCGGCCGGGGTGGCCTTCAGCGCGGAGGCGCCGCTGTGGACCGGGGACGAGACGGTCGTGCCGCTGCCCGCCGTACAGGTCCAGTTGGTCAGGCCCGACTCGAAGCCGGCGTTCTTGGCGTTGTTGATGTCGGCGGCGGACGCCTGGCCGGTGCCCGCGAAGGAGAGGGCGAGGGCGGCCATGGCGACCCCGGCCCACAGACGTCTTTTCCTGAGGACGGGCGTGCCTGGTGCGCGGTCCACTGATGCCTCCGGTGGGGGAGTTTGGAGGGGACTGTGACTGTGACTGTGCCGACGGTGGCCACCGCTGGGAGTCCCAGAGTTGGTCCAGACCAATCTGATGTCAAGAGGTCCAGACCAACTTCGCCGACTCGGATCTCGGCGTTCCCGTCGCGATCGGATGCTCGACCTGTCCCGTTTTGGCGCGTTGTGTGCGATGACAGTTGCCGCACAGCTACAGAAACGCTGTTCTCCGGTCACAGGGGCGTGGTTACAGTGCTGAGGTAGTCACGCAATGAAGTCAACTCGGTGTGCCGGAGTAATGCCGGTGGGCCGACAGGCGTGAGACGGGGAGCTGCGCGTGCCAACTGCCATTGCCGTGACCAGCGCCGACATGGCGCTGCCAGCACAGGACGAACGGACCCTGCCCGCCGTCGTCCTGCGGGACCTCGATCAACGACCGCTGGACCAGGCGCTGTCGGAGATGCAGGCCCTGATCGACCAGCACGGGCATGTCGTCGTCGTGTCCTCGCAGGCCGTGTCCGAGGGTGTGGACCGACGGCTGCACACGATCCGGTCCATCCTGGAGAGCGACCGGATCGCCCTGTTCCGTCCGAATCTGCCCCCTCTCGGACTCGCCGTCCTGGCCCGCCAGTTGAGGCAGCTCGCGACCTGCGACCTCAGTCCCGGCGTGCTCGCCTCGGCCGGCCGGCTGCTCACCCACTACATCCACGCCGGCGCGGTCCTCGGCTCGGTCACCAAACTGGACCGGGTCCCCGTCGGCCTCAAGCAGCACGCCAAGTCCTGGGTGCCCGGCAGTCAGTTCGCGGTGATCGCCCACCCCGAGCCGCAGTTGGTCCGGATCGCTCCCGGAGTCACCCTGGAGGGGCCGGAGTTCGCCACCTGGATGCTGGTCGCCAAGGGGCAGCTGCAGTCCGACTGGATCGGCACCACCCTCGCCCCGGCGTGGAACGCGATGGGGCTGCGCGAGGCCACTCTGCCCGCCGAATCGGTGAGTTGGTGGGGCACGAGCAAGTTGATCGAGTTCTGTACCTATCTGCCCGACCTGTCGGTGCTGTACCAACTGGTCACCTCTGTACGGCAGTCCGTGTGCCACTGGTGCGGCATCGACGTCATCGGCGACCGTTGTGTCTTCTGCTCCGCCACACCGCCCGTTCACGAGAACCAAACATCGAGCGGATAAGTCCTCAACACACAGGACACGCTTACAGCACACGATCCGCCAGACCCGGTTCCCTCTCGCTCGATCCGCTCGATCCGCTCGTCTCCGCTTGACCGATATCCCCCAATGAGGTCGTACGGTTCATGAACTCCCGTCAGCGCCGCGGCGTGATACTCCTGCTCCTGTCGGTGATCTGCGCCCTCGGCGCGTTCGCCGGCGTCCTCTCCGTCATCCGTGACGTGAAGTCCAAGGTCGGTCCCGAGGTCGCGGCGTACCAGGTCAAGGACAACGTGGCGCCGTACACGGCCCTCACCGCCGCCCAGTTCAAGAAGATCGAGATGCCCAAGCGATGGCTCTCGGACAACGCCGTGACCGATCTGCGGCAGATCTCGGGCAAGATCGCCGTGACCACGCTGCGCGCGGGCTCCCTGCTCCAGACCGACATGATCGTCGACCAGCCGGCCCTGCAGCCCGGGCAGCAGGAGGTCGCCATCATGATCGACGCGGCGACCGGCGTCGCCGGCAAGATCACCCCGGGCTCGACGGTCAACGTCTACGCCACCTTCGAGGGCGCGAAAGCGGGTGACCCCGACCAGTCGAAGATCATCGTGACCAACGCGAAGGTGATCGACGTCGGCCACATCACCGCCCTCGACCCCGGCAGCAACAGCGACAAGAACCAGCAGACGTCCACCGACGGCGTACCGATCACCTTCGCGCTCTCCACGCTCGACGCCCAACGCATCACCTACGCCGAGTCGTTCGCCGAGCGGGTGCGGCTCGCGCTGGTGGCACCCGGTGGCGCCACGACCGTGCCCGAGCAGGACCGGACGTACGAACTCGCGAAGGACAAGTGAGAGGCCCGTATGCCCACCAGGATTCTTCCGGCGGTCGGAGACGCGGACGCCATCCGCGCCATCACGACCCTGCTCAGTCAGCTCCCGGACGCCGACCCGGTGGCCCCGGTGGCCGACTCGACGCAGCTCATCGACACCCTGGCCCGGCTCGCCGCCGAGTCCGTCGACGAGCTGCCCGAGGTCGTGGTGGTGCATGAACGCATCGGTCCCGTCCCGGCGTTGGAGCTGGTCCGCGAGGTCGCGCTGCGCTTCCCCGCGGTCGGCGTCATCCTCGTCACCACGGACGCCAGCCCCGGCCTCTTCCAGGCCGCCATGGACTCCGGCGCCCGCGGCCTGATCGCCCTCCCGCTGAGCTACGAGGAGTTGGCCAACCGCGTCCAGGCCGTCGCCGCCTGGTCGGTGGGCGTACGGCGCCATCTGGGCCACGGCGGCGACGTGTTCACCGGCGTCGGTGGCACCGTCGTCACGGTCAGCGGGTCCAAGGGCGGGGTCGGCGCGACCCTCGCCGCGATCCAACTCGCCCTCGCCGCCCAGGCGTCGGGACGTAGCGCCGCGCTCGTCGACATGGATCTGCAGACCGGGGACATCGCCTCCTACCTGGACGTCCAGTTCCGCCGCTCGGTCGTCGACCTCGCCGCGATCACCGACATCTCACCCCGGGTACTGGCCGACGCCGTGTTCCGGCACGACACCGGGATGGCGCTGCTGCTGGCCCCCGGCGAGGGCGAGCGCGGCGAGGAGGTCACCGACCGGGCCGCCCGGCAGATCGTCAGCGCGCTGCGCTCCCGCTACGAGGTCGTCGTCATCGACTGCGGCGCCCAGATGAGCGGCGCGAGCGCGGCAGCTGTCGAAATGGCCGACACGGCACTGCTGTTCACCACCCCGGACGTGGTCGCCGTACGCGCCGCGAAGCGCACCGTCCGCATGTGGGACCGGCTGCAGATCCGCAAGGCCGAGGAGACGACCATCGTCGTCAACCGGTACACACGCGGTACGGAGATCCAGCCCGCCCTCATCCAGCGGATCACCGGAACGGCGGTCGCCGCCACCGCGATCCCCGCCAACTTCAAGGAACTCCAGGGCGCGGTGGACGCCGGCCGCCTCCACGAACTCGACAACAAGAGCGTGGTGAAACAGGCCCTTTGGGGTCTCGCGGGCGAACTCGGACTGGTCAAGGTCCCCGAAGTCGCCCAGAAGAGCGGGCGGTTGCGAGGCGGCGGCGACCGCGGCTCGGTGAGCTTCCGGCGCCGGAGAGAGTGAACGGGGGACGAACGTGCGTATGGCTGTGATCTCTTGGCGTGAGCGGGACCGGGGCCAGGTCACCATCGAGTTCCTCGGCATGACCCCGCTGATCATCCTGACGCTGGTGCTGATGTGGCAGTTCGTGCTGCTGGGGTACACCTTCACGCTCGCGGGGAATGCTGCGGACGAGGCGGTGCGGGCGGGGACGGCCGCGGCCCCGGGGGATCGGGAGGCCGCCTGCCAACAGGCCGGTCTCGACAAGCTGGACGGCCCGTGGAAGGGGGACGCCACGGTGACCTGCGGAGGCACGGGTTTCGTCACGGCCGATGTCGACCTCAAGGTGCCCGTCCTCTTCCCGGGCGCGATCGGCTTCCCCTTCACGGTGCACGGCCACGCGGGCGCCGTAGAGGAGGCGAAGGACTGACATGTTCCACGGCCTCCGAGCGCGCGACCGCGGTCAAGTCGCCATCGAATACCTCGGATTCATCCCGGTCCTGCTCCTCGTCACGCTGGCGGCGGTGCAGCTCGGGCTGGTCGCGTACACCGCGGAGCAGGCGGGGACGGCGGCCCGGGCCGGAGCGCGCAGCGCCTCGCTGAGACAGGGTGCCCAGCCGGCGTGCAGCGAGGCCGTCAGCGACTGGCTCTCGGTCAGCTGCCCGGCGTCGTTCGGCGACGACTCGGTCACGGTCACCGCCACCATCCACATCCCGTCGGTCATCCCCGGCTACGACGGCTTCGGAGACGCCAGCAAGACCGCCACCATGCCGCTCGACCACTGAACGCGGAGCAAGGAGCACAGCACTCATGGGCCTGCGGGAACGAGTCAACCATCCCGAGGAGAACGGCCATCGGGGCGAGGACGGCCACATGGTCGCCACGTACCGCGCCAAACTCCTGGAGGAGATCGACCTCGCGGAGATGAGCGCGCTGGCCGCCGCCGAGCGACGGGCCCGGCTGGAGCGGGTGCTCGGGCACATCATCAGCCGTGAGGGACCGGTCCTCTCGACCGTCGAGCGCTCGCAGTTGATCCGCCGGGTCGTCGACGAGGCGCTCGGCCTCGGCATACTCGAACCGCTCCTCGAAGACGCGTCGATCACCGAGATCATGGTGAACGGCCCGGACGCGATCTTCGTCGAACGGGGCGGCCGGGTCGAGCAGTTGCCGCTCCGCTTCCCCTCGCACGACCAGCTGATGCAGACCATCGAGCGGATCGTGTCGACGGTCAACCGCCGCGTGGACGAGTCGAATCCGATGGTCGACGCGCGACTGCCGTCCGGTGAACGCGTCAACGTGATCATCCCGCCGCTCTCGCTGACGGGCGCGACGCTCACGATCCGCCGCTTCCCGCGCTCCTTCACGCTCCAGGAGATGGTCGGCTTCGGCTCGCTGGACGAGCACATGCTGTATCTCCTCGCGGGCCTGGTGCACGCGAAGTTCAACATCATCGTGTCGGGCGCGACGGGCACCGGGAAGACGACCCTCCTCAACGCGCTCTCCGGCCTGATCCCGGAGACCGAGCGCATCATCACCATCGAGGACTCCGCCGAACTCCAGCTCCAGCAGTCGCACGTGATCCGCCTGGAGGCACGCCCGCCGAACGTCGAGGGCAAGGGCCAGGTCACCATCCGCGACCTCGTCCGCAACTCCCTCCGGATGCGCCCCGACCGGATCGTGGTCGGTGAGGTCCGAGGCGGCGAGTCCCTCGACATGCTCCAGGCGATGTCGACGGGCCACGACGGCTCACTCGCCACCGTCCACGCCAACAGCGCGGAGGACGCGCTGATGCGCCTGAAGACGCTGGCGTCCATGTCCGAGGTCGAGGTCCCCTTCGAAGCCCTGCACGACCAGATCAACAGCGCCATCGACGTCATCATCCAACTCACCCGCTTCGCCGACGGCGCCCGCCGCATCACCGAGATCGCCCTCCTCGACAGCCACGGCAGCGAGCCGTACCGGCTGGCGACGGTGGCCCGCTTCAGCCCGCAGCCCATCTCCGCCGACGGCCGGGTCTACGGCACCTTCGAGTACTTCCCGCTCTCCCGCCGCACCGCCGACCGGCTCTACATGGCGAGCCAGCCCCTCCCGCAGGCCTTCGGCGTCGCCCACACCGCGGAACAGCTCGCCCTCAGAGAAGCCAGTAGGTAGGGACCGACCCCATGGATCTCCAGACGATCGTCACGCTCACCACCGGCGTCACCCTGCTGACCTGCGTCCTGGGTGTCGCCGGCGTGCACGCCTACGCCACGGGCAGGGCGCAGCGCGCGGCTCTGGTCGACCGCCTCTCCTCGACCGGCCAGATCCAGGTGGGCCGCGTCCGCCGCTTCCGCGACCTGGACCGCAGACTGCGCCGTACGCGGCTCGGCAGGCAGCTCGAACTGCGCCTTGCGGCAACGGGGTTGGACATGACGCCGGGTGAGTTCTTCGTCTACATGCTGGGCACGGTGGCGGCGCTCTGGCTGATCGGACAGGCCTCGCTCGCCCCCTTCTTCGGGCCGATAGCGGGCCTGTTGGGCATCGGGGTGGCGTTCCAGTTCCTCAACTGGCAACGCCAGAAGCGCATCGAGAAGTTCATCAACCAACTCCCCGAACTGGCCCGCATCATGGCCAACGCCACCCACGCGGGCCTCGCGCTGCGCACCTCGATCAGCATGGCGGCGGAGGAGCTGGAGGCACCGGCCGGGGAGGAACTCGCCAAGGTGGCAAACCAGTTGGCGGTGGGCGCCTCCATGGACGACGCACTGAGCGAACTGGCGGACCGCCTCCCGTCCCGCGAACTGGTCGTCCTGGTAACGACCTTGGTGCTCTCCAACCGGGCGGGCGGCCAGGTGGTGAGCGCCCTGCGCAACCTCACGGAGACCCTGGAGGAACGCAAGGAGACCCGCCGCGAGGTCCGCACCCAGCTCTCCCAGGTCAACATGACGGCGTACGCCGTTCCGGTGATGGGCGTGGGCGCCCTCTTCCTGATGGACGGCGTCAAACCCGGCGCCCTGGAACGGATGACGGGCTCCCCGATCGGCCAGGCCTGCGTGATCATCGCGTTCGGGCTGTACGCGGTGGGCTTCATCCTCATCCGCCGGCTGTCCCGCATCGACGTCTGAGGGGAGGAGAGCAGACATGGTGGCACTCGTACTCGGCCTGGTGATGGGCCTCAGCGTGTGGGGCGTCTTCGCGGGCATCCGCATGTATCGGGCGGACGCGAAACTCCCCAGCGACCTCGTCCTGGCCCTGGAGGTCGGCGCGACCCGCACCGGCGCGGTCGACTCCCTCATCGACCGCATGGGTATGCGCTACGCCCCGATGGTCCTGCGCCTGATGGGCCCCAGGATGGTCGCCAAGTACCGCCGCAAGATAGACCTCGCGGGCAACCCCGGCGGCCTGACCATCGACCGCTACGCGGCCCGCCGGGCGGTCTACGGCTTCCTCGGCGGCTTCGGCGGCCTGCTGATGCTGCTCGAAGGGCACTACATCGTCGCCCTCATCCTGTTCGCCTTCGGCGCGTTCTGGACGGAGGTCGGCATCTGGTCGGCGATCCGCATCCGCAAGGACGTGATCGAACGGACCCTGCCGGACTTCCTCGACGTCCTCGCGGTGGTGGTGAGCGCGGGCCTGGGCTTCCGCCAGGCCCTGGACCGCGTCGCCTCGAAATACGAAGGGCCGTGGGCGGACGAACTCCGCATCACCCTCCGCCAGATGGACCTGGGCATGAGCCGCCGCGCCGCCTTCGCCGAGCTCCGGCGCCGGAACGACAGCGAGCAAGTCGCCATGTTCGTCACGGCGTTGCAGCAGGGGGAGGAGCTGGGGGCGCCGATCGTGGACACTTTGGTGTCGCTGGCGAAGGACATGCGCCGCACGGACGCGCAGAACGCCCGTCGTAAGGCGGCCCGCGCGGTCCCCAAGGCCACCATGATGATCACCACGTTCATGGTCCCGGCCACGCTGCTGCTGCTGGGCGCGGGGCTGTTGCTCGGCTCCGGCACGGACTTCAGCACCCTCACGGGCAAGTAGACGGGGACGGGGGCGACTTGACCGATGGCGACCACGGACGAACGCGCACGTACGGGACTGCTGCGCCGCCGCCCCAGACCGACGGAGATCACGACACCGCCGGCGGGGACGGTCTTGCCGGAGCATGTGCGGTCGGGGGCGTCGGACATTCCGGTGACTTCGGTGACGCCGGCATTGCCGGCGGGATGGCCACGGGTGGGCGGTCGACTCCCGGGGGTACCGAGGCCGCCGGCACAGCCGGGTCTGGAACGGTTGGCCGCCGACGGCGAGGACACCCCACAGGGGCCACCCGCACCCGACAACGAAGGCGAAACGGGTGGTGCGGGTGGGAACACGATCCCGGCCGAAGGCCGGGGAGTGGCCCTCCCCATCCAGATCAGTGCGCTGCAGGCAATGTGCAGGCAGGTCTTCGGCTTCCGCCTGGCGATGATCGCCCTGGCCGCCCCCTCCGCCCTCCTCAACGCCACCCCCGGCGTAGCAACCCGCCTGGTAGGCGCAGCAGTAGTGGTCACCTTCATGGCCTCCTACGCCCTGTTCCGAGACTGGGAACGCTTCGGCCCCCTGCTCCTACGCCACCCCTCCCTCCTCGCCGTAGACACCCTCTTCGGCTCCCTGCTCCTGATCTCGGCAGGGCCCACCAGCACGCTCGCCTACGTCAGCGTCTGCACCCCCCTCCTCGCCGGCATCGTCTACGGCTGGCGAGGCGCCGCCGCCTTCGCGAGCCTCCAGGCGTTGATCCTGGCGCTGGCTCAGACCGCCGCGGCGGACGCGCACAAGGGCGTGGCGCAGTTCTTCCTGCTCCCCGGCCTGTGTGTGATCGCCGGCGCGGTGGGAGTGACCCTGCGCAAGCTGATGCTCCGCTTCGGCGAAGCCACGACCGCGCTGACGACGGTCCAGGCCCGGCTAGCCGTAACGGAGGCGGTAGGCGCCGAACGAGCTCGCCTGGCAAGGGAGTTGCACGACTCGGTGGCGAAGACCCTGCACGGCGTGGCACTCGCGGCGGACGGCCTGGCCGGTTCGGCGGGCGCGGACCACATGAACCCGACCCTGATCAGACAACAGGCGGAACTGGTGGCCCGCTCGGCGCGCAGGGCGGCGGCGGAATCCCGCGAGCTCCTGGCGGACCTACGGCGCGAGGCCGACCCGGACGAGGGCACGGACGTACTGGTCGAACTTGCTGCCCGCACAAGGGACTTCAGCACCAGGACCGGCCTGCCCACGACCTACCGCCCGACCGGCGAACACGGCGTACCGCCGGTCCCGCCCGCCGTGGCCCGCCAACTCCTCACCATCGCAACGGAAGCGATGGAGAACGCCCACCGCCACGCGACCCCCACCAAGGTCGACGTGGAGGCCGGGGTCCACGACAACCTCCTGCGCATCAGCGTCTACGACGACGGCCGCGGCCTGCCCGCCGGCACCACCCTGGAACAGCTGCGCAGGGCGGGCCACTTCGGCCTGGTCGGCATGGTCGAGCGGGCGGCGTCGGTCGGCGCCCGTATCCGCATCGGCAGGGGCGGCCACGACGCGGGCACGGAGGTCCGCCTGGAACTCCCCCTGGGAGCCCTGACGAGGTAAGCGACCCACAGCCGTACTCACCCTCCACACACACAAACGACCTGAGAGACCTGAGAGTTCTGAGAGGAGGCAGCCATGCCGGACCCCACGACGCCCCACCCCGGTGCTCCCCAGCCGCCACCGAACCCCTTCGGCAACTTCCCGCGACCGGCCCCGACTTCACCCCTCCGGGTCGTCGTGGCCGACGACAACCCGGTGGTCCGCGCCGGCCTGACGGCCCTGTTGTCGGGCCGCGCGGACATCACGGTCGTAGCGGAGGCGACGGACGGCAGAGAGGCGTACGAGGCGGCCCACTTCCACCGCCCCGACGTGATCCTGCTGGACGTCCGTATGCCGGGCGTGGACGGCATCTCGGCGCTGCCGTACCTGGTACGGATCGCCCCGGTCGTGATGCTCACGTACAGCAGGGAGTCGGAGATCGTCCGGGAGGCGCTGCGGCGCGGGGCGGGCGGTTATCTGGTCCACGGCGAGTTCACGGCGGACGAACTGGTCGCCGCCGTAAGGGACATCAGGCAGGGCAGGGCCCATTTCACGCCATCGGCGGCGGGCGCACTGCTGGCACAGCTACGAGAGGAGCGAACCGGCCCGCCACTGCCCGAGGGCCTGGGCTCCTACGAGTCTCAACTAGGTGCGGCTGCAAATGGAACAACCCCTTTGATGCCTCGCTCCCGCTTGAATTCACCAGAAACCCTTTCGCGATTGCAACCACCTGTGAGACAGTCATCCTTGGACAGGTCACGGTTCCAACTGAGCGCGAGGGAGGCGGAGATCATGGACCACATCGCGTCCGGCATGACCAACCAGCAGATCGCCGCCACCTGCTTCATCTCCGAGAAGACCGTCAAGAACCACATCAACCGCATCTTCGCCAAGCTCCACAGCACCAGCCGCTCCGAGGCCGCCGCCAAGTGGCTTGGTACGGCGCCGGGTTCGGCCCGAGGGCTGGGGTGACGCGTGACACCGCGACGAGGGACCCAACTGCCGGGCCCACGGCCCCGGTTCGGCGACGGACGGGCCCAGAGCGAAGGACGGGACTCCGATTGGGCCCGATTTTGGGCCCTGGGACCCTCTGACGCGCCGCTGATTCGGGCATACCGTTCTCATGTCGAAAGCGGCACCGGCGACGAGGAAGCCGGTAACGCGTCACTCGGAGGGGAACAGCATGAGCAACTGGATCAACACCACCGTGACGTACCTTCAGGCTCGCGCCGCCCGCAGCGACAAGGGCCAGACCGCGGTGGAGTACCTGGGCATCATCGCGGTGGTCGTGGCGATCGTGCTGGCGATCACTGGTACGGACATCGGCAAGTCGATCTACGACGCGATCACGACGAAGATCACCGAGGTAACCGGTACCTGATGCGGCCGCGTAGGCACAGCGACGCAGGGCAGGCCTTCCCCATCTACATCACGGTGGTGGCGGGTCTGCTCTTTCTCGCGTTCGCCTACGTCGCGGTCGGCCAGGCCGCGGTGAACCGGGGCGGTACCCAGACGGCCGCCGACGCGGCGGCGCTCGCGGCGGCCCAGGACGCCCGGGACCAACTTGCGGGCAAGTGGGTGGAGAACGTACTCGACCCGACCAAGTGGCAGGAGATCTTCGACGGCACCGTGGCGGGACTCGTCGACTCGTGCGGGCGGGCAGACCAACTCGCGGGCCAGAACCACGCCCACATGACCGGGTCCGGGTGCCAGTCGATACCGGGGCCCCCTTTGAGCTACGAGGTCAGCGTCGAGAGCGACAAACCGGTCGGAGACTCGATCGTCCCCGGCACGGAGAACACGTTCTCGAAAGCCCACGCCACCGCTGTGATCGAGCCGCTCTGCACGTTTCCACCCCTCGGCGAGGATGCCGGGGACGACGTGCTGCCGAAGCTCACCTGCAAGGACAGGGATTGGGACCTCGACCCGACGGATCTCACCGATCTGCCCAAACCCGAGGACCTCTTCGACGTCCATCTGGCCGACTGACAAGCGAGCGACGAGTGATGAAGGAAGCGGAGTCATGAGCATTCGGTTCACAACGAAGGCCCGTAAGGGGATGGTTGCGGCGGCCGTCGCGGCCGGTCTGGCCCTCGGTATGGCCGGCTGCGGCGCAGGCGACGACGGCAAGAAGCCTGACGCGACCGCTTCCGCTTCCAAGGGCGGTGGCTCCAACCCGAGTGCTCAGGAAGGCCAGTCGGACGAGCCGTTGGCCGAACTCAGGGGCCCTGACGGACTGGTTCTCGACATCACCTCCGCGGACCGGGACTCCGGAGGCTTCGTCACCGTCAACGCGGATCTGCGGAACGACGGAAGCAAGACGGCCATCATCTCTTCCCAACTCACGGGCAACGAGACCGAGATCATGAAGAACGGCCAGTCCTTCGGTGGGGCCACGCTTGTGGACTCCAAGGGGAAGAAGCGCTACTACGTGCTGCGTGACACGGACGGCAGGCCGCTCACCACCACCGGCATCACGACGATCAAGGCAGGCGACACAAAGGTCGTCTTCATGCAGTTCCCGGCCCCCCCGTCCACCACCACCGAAGTCTCCTTCGAACTACCGACGTTCTCCGTCGGCACGATCAAGATCTCCGGGTGACGCGACCGTGACCACCACTCCCCGTCTCGCCCTGGTCGTGACCGCCGCCACGATCATGGTCGCCGCGAACATCGTCGGCGCGGTGGCGGCGCACGCCGACGACACCCCGAGCCCGAGCGTCCCACCGGGCACCGAGGCCTCCGCCTCCGCCCCGGTGCAGGTCGACCCGAACGACCCGGACCTGAAACTCCCCGAGGGCGCGACGCTCGCCGCCGCCAAGGTCCTGGACATCAAGTCGGTCGTCGAGGACCAGGGCGGTGAGGAACGCCGTGAGGACACCAACTCGGACGTGACCTTCGCCCTCCAGGCCGAGGTCCTCTTCAGCAAGAACAGCGCCAAGCTGAGCGCCGAGGCGAAGTCCCGTATTGACACGATCGCCTCGGAGATCAAGAAGCAGAACGCGTCGACGGTCCGGGTCTTCGGCTTCACGGACAACCTCGGCTCGTCCGCACACGGCGACGTCCTGTCCAAGCAGCGCGCCGACGCCGTACAGGCGGTCCTGGACTCGGACTTGAACAACCCGGGCATCACCTTCGAGGTACGCGGCTACGGCGAGCAGTACCCGATCGCCGACAACTCGACGGAGGCCGGCCGCAAGAAGAACCGAAGGGTCGAGGTGACGTTCCCACGCACGGAGAGCTGAGCGAGGGACAGCGGGTAAGCCATGGGTAGCCACTTTCAGCGAATCGTCGATGTCGAGGTGACGGAGGCCGACGCCCGCGCGCTCGCGGAGCGCATGGTCGGGTGGATGGTCACCGAGGGCCTGATCACGCGGGAGCGGATGAGGTACGGCGTGTACAGCCCAGGCACCGACACGGGGTACGTTCCGGGGCCCAACTGGCGCCGGGCGGTGGCTGATCCCTCGGATCCGGGGTGGCTGCCCGGGCCGGTGGCGGTCATGACCGGGCGCCACTACTACGTCGAGGGCCAGGGGGCGGACGAGGCCGACGCCGCGATCTGTCCGGCCTGCGCCGCGCGGACCGTGGTGATCGACTACCCGGAACGGTTCGAGGCGGACCAGGAGATCTGGCGGCCGTTCCGGGACGGTATCGCCGTGTGGAAGGACACCGGCGGCGGAAGCGTCGCCTGCCCGGCCTGCGCGACCGCCGTACCGGTCACGGACTGGGACTTCGGGTCCGGCTTCGTTCTCGGCGCCCTCGCCTTCGACTTCTGGGGCTGGCCACCGCTCAACACGGGCTTCCACGCCGCATTCCGCGGGCAGTTGGGGCACCGCGCGGAGGACCACACCGGCAAGTTCTGACTCGTTGCCGGGCCCACCCGGCACTTGGGTACAGGTTTGGGCCCACGGGCCCATCTCGGGCATCCGTCCCGTCCCTAACCTCTGGTAGCTCCAGTGGTGTTGAGCGATATCGGGGGACGGGGAAATCATGGCCTCGATCGGAGGAACCGGAGGAGCAGGCGGAGCCGACGGGGGAAGTGGGCTGACCGGGCGTAGGACCATGCCCGCCCCGCTCGCCACCGCACTGGTGCTGGTGCACGCCCTCTTCGCGGTCACCGTCGTCGGCGGGCTCGGCGTCCTCATGACGGCCACGTCGTACGACGCCCTCGACGGACAGGTCATCGCCCTCGTCGCGTACGCCGCCGCACCCGGCGTCCTCGGCTGGTGGCTGGCCCGGCGGAGTCGGGAGGGCGGGGTCCGCGTCCGGCGTGGACTCGTCGCCGTACAGGGCTGGTTGATCCTCGGCGGTGTCGTGAACCTCGCCTCCGGATCCGCCCGAGGCAGCCTGCAACTCCTCCTGCCGATCCTCATCCTCCTGTTCCTGTCCCGCCCCGAGAGCCGTCAGTGGTACGACCTCGCCGGACCGGAGCGCGTCGAGCGCCGCCCGTTCTCCCTGTCCCGGCTGATCCGTTGGCGCCGGGACGAGGGGCAGACGGCGGTCGAGTACGCCGGGTTCATCGCCATCGTCGCCGCGCTCATCACCGCCCTGCTGGTCACCGGCCTCGGTACCCAGATCTTCGGCGGCATCCAGTCGGAGGTCTGCAAGGTCACCGGCATGGCCTGCCCCGCTTCGACGGGCGGCGGCACGGACACAGCCGCCGGTGACAACAACGCCGGCAACAACGGAAACACCAACGGCAATGGCAACGGCGGGACTTCAGGCGGCACCGGCACGACCACCACCACCGACCCGGACCAGACCGACGACAAGAAGCCCGCCCCCGCCGACGACAAGGACGACAAGAAGGACGAGGGCTGCTTCTCCGGCGTAGGCGCCTTCTTCGGCTGCGCAGGCAACCAGGTCAAACAAGTCGGCCAAGGCATCTTCGTCGACGGAGTCTGGGGCGACCTCACCGGCATCTACGACATGGTCAGCCACCCGATGGACACCCTGAAGGGCATCGGCGACTACGGCAAGCAACTCGGCGAGGACTGGTCGCAGAACTCCAAGGACGCCGGCAAGAAGTGGTCCGACGGCGACTACGGCGGCGCCCTGTGGGACTGGACCGGTGCCTCCGTCAAGACGGGCGGCACGGTTCTCTACGACGTGTTCATCGGGGACGACGTCGCCAAGGACTGGAACAACGGCGACAAGACCCGCGCGGTCAGCCACGTCCTCTGGAACGTCGGTTCCCTCTTCATTCCCGGTTACGACGGCGCGAAGATCGTCGAGAAAGTCGGCGACCTGGGCAAGATCGGCAAACTGGGAAAGCTCGGCGAACTCGCCGAAAAGGCGGCCAAGGCGGCGGAGGACGCCAAGAAGGCGGCCAAGGCGGGCGACGCGACGGGCGCCGAAAAGGCCGCCAAGGAAGCCGACGCTGCCGCCGAGGAAGCGGAGCGGAAGGCCGAGAGGACCGGCTGCACGATCGGCGCGCCCAGCCGCCGTATCCCGTACGACGGCAATGTCCCCGACACCCCTGGAAACCTCACCGGGTCTCCCGGTACCGGCACCACCGTCCTCGCAACCGCCACCTCCCCGTACATCGTCCTGGCCGAGGACGGCTGCGACGAGGACGCCGAGAAGGAGGCCGAGGAGGCCCGCAAACAGGCGGACGAGGCCGACAAGGCGGCGGACCGTTGGGAGGCGGGGGACGACGTCGCCGGCCCCGCGCGGGGGAAGACGCTGAGGTTCCCCAACAAGCGGCACACCATCAGCGGAGCGGGAAGCGGTCAGGTCAAGGAAGCGAACACCGTGATCCTTCGCGGGAACGAGGACCTGGTCCGCGCGGATATCGAGGGCATCGCGAAGAACCGAGCCACGCTTTCGGCCGACGGGAACACGTACGAGATCAACGGCCGCAAGTACCGGGTCGAGGACAACGGAACGGTTTTCCCGGTCTCCGGCCCAGGCTTGGTCGACATGGACCGCATTGAATACGCTGCGCTGAAGGAGATCGTCCGGAACAAGGGCGACCTCGGCAAATCCCAGCAATTGCAGCGTGACCCCAAGTTCGTCAACAACCCCGAGAAGGTGGCGAAGGCGAAGCAGGTCTACGACGGGACGTACAAGTGATCGCGAATGTCTTCACCGTCACGGACCTCGGGCCGGCGGACCTCCGCAGGGCACTCTCGGATCTGCTGGGCGTGGCGGCGGAAGCGGTCGATGTCGCCGACCGGGACGGAGACCAGGAGACGCGGCGCTGGGACGCACCCGTCCTGTGCACCTACCGCGTCCTGCCGCTCGGTGATCTGGCCTTGGAACTCGACCTCTCCGTCGAGGACGGGACGGCCGGCGCCCGCACGGAGGCGGACCTGGCGCACGGACTCGCGGTCCGGACGGCGACGTCGGTCCTCTACCCCGCGCAGGACCTCGGCCTGGACAGCGCCTACTGGGTCGCCGTGCCGGACGGCCGTGCCGTGCGCTGCCGGTTGGAGACGATCGACTCCGACGAGGACACGACGTACCGGGTCGACGCAGTGGAGGAACCCGTCACCGACCTTCCGCGCGCCACGGTGGAGTACCTCCCCGAAGCGCTGGACGGAGAGCCCATCCAGACCCCCGTCGCCGATGCCTTCCTGAGCACGTACCCCACGGGAACGACAGCGAGCGTGGAAGGACGCGTCCACTACAACCTCCGCGTATGGGAACGGCTCGTCCGCCGCCTGGCCGCCGACTGGAACCCGTCGGGCCGATACCGCGAGGACCTCTTCCTGCGCGACCTCCAGGCACGCGACGACCTGGCCCGCCTGATGACCGAGGTCGACACCGAACACACCGAGCCCCTCCGTACGGCGTTGACGCGTCTGGACGACGAGTTCCGCAACGGTACGGATCCCGACGACCACCCGGCGACCGAGCGCTGGTGGCGGAACCGCAGCCCGAGGACCATCCCTTGGTGACCCGACGGCAACTGGCGGAGGGAGAACACCCGTTGCTGCCGACCGCCGTACGCGAACTCCCCTACAGCTGGGCCGCCGGCTTCCAATGGCCCACCGAACTCCCGGAATCCGACGGCAACATCACGCTCGCCCGCGCGATCCTCCAGGCCTGCGCGCCGACCGCACCCGTGCCCGAACCCGTCCCCCACCCCGACTGGACCGGTGACGGAGACGGAGACGGAGACGGAGACGAGGACGAGGACGAGGACGAAGACGGGGACGGGGACGAGCCCGCCTGGCTCGAAGTCCGGGTGGTGATGCGGCACTTGATGCCGTACGCGAACCTGGTCACCGAGGAGCGGATGACCGAGGCGATGCGGGAGTGCGCGTTGCTCGGCATCCCCGGCGTACCGTCCGATCCGGACAGTGAGGAGGCCGCGCGCTTCACCCGGCGCTGGGTGACATGGATCAGCGGCTGGATCGCCGGCGAGGTCTTCACCTGGCTCGGCATGTGCGTCGACGACGACACCCTCGTCACCCCGTGGGCCATGGAACTCGCGGAGCAGTACGCCCGGTTCGGGTTCGTCACCGACCGGGCTGTGACGATGCTCCGCTGGCACGACACCGTCCCCCGCAGCCGCGAGGCCCTGGCCCGACTGACAGCCGACGGCACACTGCCACCGTGACCCACCGTGACCCCTTGGAACCGGGCGCAAGCCCCTAGGGACCTGCCTACTCCGCCCCCTCCACAGTCACCCGAACCCCCACCCGCACCCCCCACCCCGCCATGACCCCCGCCCCCGCCTCCAGCACATGCCGCGCCCGAGCCCGTGGCAGCCCCAACCGCCCCCGCTTCATCGTGTGGACGGCGACGACCTTCAAGTCCCGGTCCAGGTACGCCACATCGATCGGGAACCGCATCCGGAACGTGTGCACACTGCTCGCCGGCGAGAGCAGCATCGCCCCGTCGATCGCGTCCCGCCCGAGCAGCCCCTTCGTGCGCGCCCGGTACGAGGTCGCCAGCTCCAGCGGTACGGCGACCGTCCCCGCGGCGCCCTGCACGATCAGCTTCCCGCGCCCGTCACTCCAGCGTCGTCCCATGTCAGGTCACCTTCCTGCACCACGAGCACCACGAGCCACGACGGATCCGGTGCCAACCGACCGTACCCACACGGGACTAGGCCCCGCATGGGTCCATGGGTCAATGGGCCCACGGACCCATGCCCCGCCCGCCGTATCCGGATATCGTCCCGGCGTGCGCCTGATTCTGATCGTCATGGGTGCCCTGTGGGGCGCGTGGTCGGGCCTCCTGCTGCCCCGTGCCGCCCACCGCCTCTCCGTGGACCCCGAGGAACCCTGGAAGGGGCAGTGCCCCGACGGCCACCCGATCACGGGCCCGTTCGACGGCTGGCTCGGCCGGGCCCACTGCGCCACCGACACCACCAACGCGCACTGCGGCCCCTACGGCCCCCGCACCCCCGCCGTATCCGCCGCGACCGCCCTCGTCTGCGCCACCCTCGCCGCAGCCACCGGCCCCCACCCCGAACTCCTCGTCTGGCTGCTCGCCACCCCCGTCGCCGTCCTCCTCGCCCTGGTCGACCTCAGGGTCCACCGCCTCCCCGACGTCCTCACCCTCCCCCTCGCCGCAGCCACCCTCACCCTCCTCGGCATCACCGCCGCACTCCCCGCCGCCGCCGGCTCCTGGCCCACCGCCCTCTACGGCGGTCTCGCCCTCGGAGCCACCTACGAGGTCCTGTACCTCCTCAACCCGGCCGGCATGGGCTTCGGCGACGTGAAACTCGCCCTCGGCCTCGGCACGGCCCTCGGCTGGTACGGCTGGCCGGTGCTCGTCACGGGCGCCTTCGCGGGGGTGCTGTACGGCGCGGTCTACGGCCTCGGCATGGTCGCCCTGCGCCGGGCGGGCCGTAGGACGGCGATCCCGCTCGGGCCGTTCATGCTCGGGGGAGCGTTCACCGGTTTGCTGCTGGGGGCGTTCGCGGTCGCGTGAGACGGTGGGGAACCCGGCGCCGAGCGGGGCCGACCACGAACGAGGCGGTGCGCCCATGCGGAAGATCAGCCTGATGATGACGGTGTCCCTCGACGGCTACATGGAGGGCCCCGACCGCGACATCGACTGGCACATGGTCGACGAGGAACTCCACCAGCACATGAACGACACCCTCAAGCACATGGGCGCCTTCGTCGACGGCCGTGTCACCCACGAACTGATGGCCGCCTACTGGCCCACCGCCGACGCGGACCCCGACACCCCGGCGGTCATGGCCGAGTTCGCCCGCATCTGGCGGGACATGCCGAAGATCGTGTACTCACGGACCCTGCCCAGCGGCCCCGCAGAGTGGAACACGACCATCGTGCCCGAGGTCGTCCCCGAGGAAGTACAGGCCCTCAAGGAACAGCCCGGCGGCGACCTCGCCCTCGGCGGCGCCGACCTCGCCGCGACCTTCCTCCGCCTCGGCCTCGTCGACGAGATCAAGGTGTACGTCAACCCGATCGTCCTCGGCCGCGGCAAGCCGATGTTCCCGGTCTCCGACACCCGCACCCCACTCCGCCTCACCGAGTCCCGCACCTTCGGCAACGGCGTCGTCCTCCTGCGCTACGAGCGCGTGACCCCCAACTCCGCGGACTCGTAAAGCTGTTGTCCACGGCACTCTCCCCGGATAGGAAGAACCCATGACCGGACTCGGCGCTGTATTCCGTCCCCAACTACCCCCCGAGCGACTGCGAGCCGTAGTCCGACTCGCCGATGCCGCCGGGCTCGAAGAGCTCTGGCTCTGGGAGGACTGTTTCCGGGAGGGCGGTATCTCGGCCGCCGCTGCCGCGCTCGCGTGGAGCGAGCAAGTGCGGGTCGGGGTGGGCCTGTTGCCGGTGCCGTTGCGGAACGTCGCCATCACCGCGATGGAAGTCGCCACGCTGGACCGGCTGTTCCCCGGGCGCGCGATCCTCGGCGTCGGGCACGGCGTGCAGGACTGGATGGGCCAGGTCGGGGCACGTGTCGAATCCCCGGTGACCCTGCTGCGCGAGCATCTCGACGCGCTGCGCGCCCTGTTGCGCGGAGAGCGCCTCACGACCGACGGACGCTACGTCAAGCTCGACGGCGTCGCCCTCGACTGGCCGCCGACCGGCCCCGTCGAGATCCTCGCCGGTGCCACCGGCCCCCGCACCCTCCGCCTCGCCGGTGCGGCAGCGGACGGCACGATCCTCACCGCGAGCACCGCACCGGACGGCGTCCGCCGGGCCCGTCAACTCATCGACGAGGGGCGGGAGTCGGCCGGCCGCACCGAGCCGCACAAGGTCGTCGTCTATCTCCTCACCGCCACCGGCCCCGACGCCGCCGCACGCCTCCGCGCCGAACTCGCCGAAGAGGGGCTGGAGTCGGTCCCCGACCTAGGTGTCGCCGGTGACGCGGGCACCGTCGCGAAGGCCGTCCAGCGCCTCGCGGAGGCCGGCGCCGACACGGTCATCCTCCAGCCCACCGGCGACGAACCCGACCCGGAGGCCTTCGTACGCTTCGCGGCGGAGGAGGTCAGGGCACTGGTCCCCTGAACATCGGCCCCCGACCCCAGACCCCGTCCCCAGACCCCCGACCTCAGCCCTCCGACCTCAGCCCCCCGACCCCAGCCCCCCGACCCCAGCCCCCGGAGCTACGCCTCCGCCGGCCGATGATCCCCGCCCCCGGAGCTACGCTTCCGGCCGATGATCCCCGGCCGCCCCGTCGATCAACTCCCGCACGATGTCCATGTGCCCCGCGTGTCTCGCCGTCTCCTCCAGCATGTGGACCAGCACCCAGCGCAGCAACACGGAGTGGTTCCGCCACGGCGGCCGGCCGGCCGCGTCCAGCGGCAGCTCCGTGATCACGCGGTCGGCGGCGGCGCGGGCACGGCCGTAGAAGGCGACGATCTGTTCCGTCGTCTCGTCCGGGCCCGCACGCATGTCCTCGTCCGAGTACGGGTCGAACCACAGCGGTTCCACCTCGCGGCCGAAGCTCTCCACGAACCAGCCGTACTCCACCGACGCCAGATGCTTCACCAGCCCGAGCAGACTCGTGCCCGAGGGTGTCATCGGGCGTCTGGCCTGCTCCTCGTCCAGCCCGTCCAGCTTCCACAGCACCGCGTCCCGAACCCGGTCCAGGTTCGCGTGCAGCGTCGCCTTCTCGTCGCCGTGGAACGGCAGCCCCGTATCCCCGTTGCCCGTATCCCCGCTGCCCATATCCCCGTCGTCCGCAGCCGTGTTGGTGCCATCGCTCGCCATGCTTCCGAAATTAGCAGCGCCCACTGACAACCCCCTGCGACCATCGCCCCATGGACAACAGCGGGAGCAGCACGAGTAGTACGCGCAGCTTCGAAGAGCTCGTGGCGGAAGGCGTCGCCGTTCCCACCGAGGGCTGGGACTTCTCCTGGTTCGAGGGCCGGGCGACCGAGGCGCGTCCCTCGTGGGGGTACGCGCGTTCCGCCGGGGACCGTCTCTCCCGTGCGACCACCGCCCTGGACGTCCAGACCGGGGGCGGGGAGGTCTTCGACTTCGCGCTGAGCCGGGCCGCCGCGCAGCCCCCGATGCTCGTCGCCGCCACCGAGGGCTGGCCGCCGAACGTCGCCAAGGCCACCGAGCTGCTCCGCTCGCGCGGTGTCGTGGTGGTCGCCGCGGCCGAGGACGCCCCGCTGCCCTTCGCCGACGCCGCGTTCGACCTGGTCCTGAGCCGCCACCCGGTCCGCGCCAACTGGCCGGAGATCGCCCGCGTCCTGCGCCCGGGCGGCACGTACTTCGCCCAGCACGTGGGCCCCGGCAGTGCCGTCGAACTCGTCGAGTACTTCCTGGGCCCTCAGCCGGAGGACCTGCGCAACGGCCGTGACCCCGAGCGCGAGCGGGCCGGCGCCGAGGCGGCCGGCCTGGCGATCGTCGAGCTGCGCGCCGAGCGGCTGCGCATGGAGTTCCACGACATCGCGGCCGTCGTCCACTTCCTCCGCAAGGTGATCTGGATGGTCCCCGACTTCACGGTCGAGGCGTACGAGCCCCAACTCCGCGCCCTGCACGAGCAGATCGAGTCCACGGGCCCGTTCGTGACGTACAGCACCCGCCACCTCTTCGACGTCCGCAAGCCGACCGAATAAGACGCACCGGGCGACGTCACATCACGTCCCTCATATGTGCACGGGTTTTCCACATCGTTATCGGGATCGACTCGCGTCCCACCCGTCACCTCGCGTAAGTTCAGACCAAGGTAATTCGCGTGAGCAAAGCTGCGCGGTCGGCACCGCGCGGTGGAGGGGGCTGCGCGGTGCCCTGCCCCGTCAAGCCGACGTTCGCTGACGGCGTCACCCCTGAGAGCGACATGCCGGGGGGCGGCGGAAAACCTCCACGTTTCTCCACGTTCTCCTTGGAATCCGCTGTGAATCGGCCATGATCAGGGCCGGAATCGGGGGTTCCGCACCCCCCGACGCGTCGTCGGACGGTTTCGGAGAGTAGTTGTGGCACGCCGATGCACGCAGCATCACTTACGAAGGGTTATGGTGGAAACCCCCCCTCGGGCCGGTCCGTATCCCCCCCACGGACCGGCCCGATTTTTTTGTGCCGCGCGTCGAGCGTTTCTGTGCCGTGCGGCGACCGTCCACACATCGGTCGGGTCCGACCTTCGTGCCGAACCGGGATGAGCCCAGACACCCCTTGGGGGAACAGGGCTCCAGCGGGGGTAGGCTTCGACGCCGGGGACTGCCATCCACGGAGGGGCTGACAACACGTGAACCTGCGCGACACCCTGCGCCGACTGCTGGTCAGGTTCTACGCACGCAGGGTGGAAGGCCATCTCGACCACGAGCAGGTGCCCAAGCACATCGGCGTCATCATGGACGGCAACCGGCGCTGGGCGAAGGCCGCGGGCTCGACCACCGTGATGGGACACCGGGCCGGCGCCGAGAAGATCGAGGAGTTCCTCGGCTGGTGCAGCGAGACGGACGTCGAGGTCGTGACGCTCTGGCTGCTGTCGACGGACAACTTCGACCGCCCCCAGGAAGAACTCGGCCCGCTGCTCGGCATCATCGAGAACGTCGTCAGTTCGCTTGCCGCGGACGGTCGCTGGCGTGTGCACCACGTCGGCACCCTCGACCTGCTGCCGACCGGGATGCAGTCCGTCCTCAAGGAGGCAGAGGAGTCCACCGCGCACGTCGACGGGATACTGGTCAACGTCGCCATCGGCTACGGCGGCCGCCAGGAGATCGCCGACGCGGTCCGCTCGATGATCCTGGACGCCGCCGACAAGGGCACCTCGATGGAGGAGCTCGCCGAGCACGTGGACGTCGACCTCATCGGCAAGCACCTCTACACCGGCGCCCAGCCCTACCCCGATCTGGTGATCCGGACCAGTGGCGAACAGCGGCTGTCCGGATTCATGCTCTGGCAGACGGCCCACTCCGAGTACTACTTCTGTGAGGTCTTCTGGCCGGCCTTCCGCAAGGTCGACTTCCTGCGCGCGATGCGTGACTACGCGGCGCGACACCGGCGTTACGGCGGATGACGCGGCCGTAACAGCACGTGACGGGCGGTGGCGGAGAATGATCGGGCCGCTACGGCGAATGACGGACAGAGCACCTGGATCCGCCGGGACCACCCCCCTTGGGACGTAAGTAACAAGGAGTTCACCAGGGCGCCGTCATATGCCGTGGCATGGCGGCGCATGTTCGAGGGCATAAGCCAAGCAGGTCGACGCCCGAACCACGGGTGTCGTATCTCAGCGGACGGCACGGGGCCGTCCGCCCGGGAGGCCCTTTGCACCAGTTCGACCGTGCAGTCAGTACGGGCGAGGCGGAGGGCCGGTTCTCGGCCCGCGCAATGGGGCCTGGACCGGTCCAGCTCCTCTCCGTCGCTCCCCGACCTCTTCCGAGGGGGTACGTCCTTCCGTGGTGACCAGCACAAAGCGCCGTCTGCCTGACCGGCGCACTTATGTCATCGACACCAGCGTTCTGCTGGCCGACCCGAACGCACTGAACCGCTTCGACGAGCACGAAGTCGTGCTGCCGATCGTCGTGGTCACAGAGCTGGAGGCCAAGCGGCACCATCCCGAACTCGGCTACTTCGCCCGGCAGGCCCTGCGCATGCTGGACGAGTTCCGCGTCCGGCACGGTCGCCTCGACGCCCCCATCCCGATCGGGGAACTCGGCGGCACCGTCAGGGTCGAGCTCAACCACTCGGACCCCAGCGTGCTGCCCAGCGGCTATCGCCTGGGGGACAACGACTCCCGCATCCTCGCGGTCGCCCGCAACCTGCAGGCCGAGGGGTACGACGTCACCGTCGTGTCGAAGGACCTTCCGCTCAGGATCAAGGCGTCCTCCGTCGGACTCCTCGCCGAGGAGTACCGCGCGGAACTCGCCATCACGGGCTCCTCCGGCTGGACCGGAATGTCCGAACTGACCCTGCCCGGCGAACAGGTGGACATCCTCTTCGAGGAGGGCCACGTCTACGTCCCGGAAGCCGCCGACTTCCCCGTCCACACCGGTCTCACCATCCAGTCCGAGCGCGGCAAGGCGCTCGGCCGGGTCACGGCGGACGGCAACGTCCGTCTCGTCCGCGGCGACCGGGAGGCGTTCGGCATCAAGGGCCGCAGCGCGGAGCAGCGCATCGCGCTGGATCTGCTGCTCGACCCGGACATCGGGATCCTGTCCATGGGCGGCCGGGCCGGCACCGGCAAGTCCGCGCTCGCGCTCTGCGCGGGCCTGGAGGCCGTACTGGAGCGCGGCCAGCACAAGAAGGTGATGGTCTTCCGGCCGCTGTACGCGGTGGGCGGACAGGAGTTGGGCTATCTGCCCGGCTCCGAGGCCGACAAGATGGGCCCCTGGGCCCAGGCGGTCTTCGACACGCTGTCCGCGGTCACCAGCCGCGAGGTCATCGAGGAGGTCACCGCCCGCGGGATGCTCGAAGTCCTGCCCCTCACCCACATCCGCGGCCGCTCGCTGCACGACGCGTTCGTGATCGTGGACGAGGCGCAGTCCCTGGAGCGGAACGTCCTGCTGACCGTGCTGTCCCGGATCGGCGCCAACTCGCGGGTGGTCCTCACCCACGACGTGGCCCAGCGGGACAACCTGAGGGTCGGTCGCTACGACGGTGTCGTCGCCGTGGTGGAGAAGCTGAAGGGCCACCCGCTCTTCGCGCATGTGACCCTCACGAGGTCCGAGAGGTCCCAGATCGCGGCGCTTGTGACCGAAATGCTGGAGGACGGTCAAATCTGAGGTAATTCAGGGCAGTTGGCGCCGTCCCGCGAAGCCGATGAGCTTAGCGGGGCGGCGCTTTCGCGTCTCGCTGTTTCTCGAAATCCCGTGGGGCAAACGGGATGTGAGCTTTCACACGCAACTCAGAATTGCCACCCGGCGTCCGGTTACGGCAGAGTCTCATTCCTGTCAGGCCCCGCATACGACACACGTGTACCCCCAGCGGTATGCACCACTTGAGCATCACAGCCAACTCCACAGCGAAGTCGTATGCCGCCCGCTCTCCACGCGGCGCTCCCCGAGCGGGAGTTGCCCACCGGGCCCGTGCCTCCCGTGACCCCGCAGTTGGGAGGCCAGCGATCAGGGGCACGATTGCGTCCGCCAGGGTCACCGAAGCGGACGATGCTGGAAGGAAACCGTGTGAGCCGGATTTCGGTCCGGGGATTCGCCGTGGCTTCGGCCACCGCGGTCACCGCCGTCGGAAGCGTCGTAGGCGTTGCCTCGGGCAGCGTCGCACAGGCGCAGAACAATGACGCCGAGACGACGGCAGCCGACACCACGCTCCTGGCGGACATCCCCTCGGGTCAGCAGGCCCAGGTACAGACCGCCTCCTTGACGCAGCAGGCCGACGCCCAGGCGATCCAGGCCGACGCGAGCGCCAAGAAGGACGCGGAGGAGTCGGCCCGCCTGGCCGCCGCCAAGACCGCCGTCGCCAAGAAGGCGGCTGCGGAGAAGGCCGAGAAGGCCGCCAAGGAGAAGGCAGAGGCGAAGGCCGCTGCCGCCAAGGCAGGCAGTTCCTCGTCGAGCTTCCCCGTGCAGAGCTCCTACACGGTCGCGCAGATCCAGTCGATGGCCGCCTCCATGGTGCCCAGCGGCCAGTACCAGTGCTTCAGCAACATCGTGGACCACGAGTCCAGCTGGAACTACCGCGCGGTCAACGCCTCTTCCGGCGCCTACGGCCTCTTCCAGGCCCTGCCCGGTTCCAAGATGTCCTCGGTCGGTTCGGACTGGCAGACGAACCCGGCCACCCAGATCAAGTGGGGCCTCAACTACATGGACAGCCGCTACGGCAGCCCGTGCGAGGCCTGGTCCTTCTGGCAGGCGAACAGCTGGTACTAGTACCGGCGTCGGCCCGGACGTCCGTTCCGGTCCGGCCCGCTCTCAACCTCACGAGGCCCCTCCCCGTCATAGGGGGAGGGGCCTTCGCCCTGTACGGTCGGACACGCAGCGACTCCAGGGGGGAGTAGTGGGGCAAGACGGGGGAAGAGGACAATTCATGTCGCGAGTACCAGGATGGCTCGGCAAGGTCGGCGCCGGACTGAGCGAGATGGGGGAGCGGTTGGACGAGCGTCGCGCCGAGGTGGCGAAGGAAGACGCCGACACCGCGCCCGAACCGCCCGCGGACCACCCCGAACACCCCCAACCCCGGGAACCCGTACCGGTCACCATCGCCCGCGACCGCCCCGACCCCGCGCTCGCCGTGCCCTGGGGCGTGCGCGTCGCCGCCGAAGCGGGCTGGCGGCTGCTGATCCTGGCCGGCACGGTCTGGATCCTGATGCGCGTCATCAGCGCCGTCCAACTGGTGGTCCTGGCCTTCGTAGCCGCACTCCTCATCACGGCCCTGCTCCAGCCGACGGTGGCCCGCCTGATCCGCTACGGCTTCCCGCGCGGCGTCGCCACCGCCCTCACCGCGATCCTCGGCTTCGTCGTGATGGGGCTGATCGGCTGGTTCGTGACCTGGCAGGTCATGGCGAACATCGACAACCTCTCCGACCAGGTCCAGAACGGCGTCGACGACCTGCGCAACTGGCTGCTCAAGGGCCCGTTCCACGTCACCGAGAAGCAGATCAACCAGATCGCCAAGAACCTCCGCGAGGCCATCGGCGCGAACACCGACCAGATCACCTCGGCGGGGTTGGAGGGCGTCCAGGTCATCGTCGAGGCGCTGACCGGCATCCTCCTGACGGTCTTCTCGACCCTCTTCCTTCTCTACGACGGCCCGAAGATCTGGCAGTGGTCGTTGAAGCTGGTGCCCGCGGCGGCCCGGCCGGCGATGGCGGGCGCGGGTCCTCGCGCCTGGCGCACGCTCACGGCCTACGTCCGCGGCACGGTGATAGTCGCTCTCATCGACGCCGTCTGCATCGGCGTCGGCATCTACTTCCTCGGCGTACCGATGGCCGTGCCGCTGGCCGTGTTCATCTTCCTGTTCTCGTTCATCCCGCTGGTCGGCGCGGTGGCCTCCGGCGCGCTGGCGGTGGTCGTCGCGCTGGTCACCCAGGGCGTGTTCACCGCGACCCTGACGCTGGCCGTGGTCCTTGCCGTCCAGCAGATCGAGGGCCACATCCTCCAGCCCTTCATCCTGGGCCGCGCGGTCCGGGTGCACCCGCTAGCGGTGGTCCTGTCGGTCGCCGCGGGTGGGATGGTCGCGGGGATCGGTGGAGCCGTGGTGGCGGTGCCGTTGGTCGCGGTGCTGAACACGGTGGTGAGTTACCTGAAGTCGTACTCCCAGGAACCGGGGCGGGGGGCTACGGCGGTGTCCTCACTGCCGGCAGATCCCGAACCGTCGGACCAGGCGCCGTAAAATTTCCCAACCACCCATCCGTTTACCGTTTCTCGGAAGGTTCACCTTCAACTGCCGGTAAACGGGCGGGTGGTGGGCAAAGGTCCGGGGGTCAGCCGGACGGACAGCCGAAGTCACTCAGCGGCCAGTACCGCCTCCGCCTCCAACGTAACCCCCACCGCCTCCACAACAGCCGCGATCTTGAACGCCTCCTGGATCACCTCGCGTTCAACACCCGCCTTGCGCAACACCTGTTCGTGCGAGTCGAGACACATCCCGCACCCATTGATCGCGGACACGGCGAACGACCACAGCTCGAAGTCGATCTTGTCGACCCCGGGGTTGCCGATGACGTTCATCCGCAGCCCCGCGCGGAGCGTGCCGTACTCGTGGTCGGAGAGGAGATGACGCGTCCGGTAGAAGACGTTGTTCATCGCCATGATCGCGGCGGCGGACTTGGCCGCGCTGTACGCCTCCGGCGACAGGTTCGCTTTCGCCTCGGGCGCCAACTCCCGCAGCACGAGCGGCGATCGGGACGCGATCGCCGTAGCGAGGACCGTGCCCCACAGCTGCTGCGTCGGCAGGTCGGAGTTGCCGATGACCGAACCCAGGTTGAGCTTCAGGTCCTTGGCGTAGTCCGGTATGGCGGACTTCAGGGTGTCCAGTGACATGTCAGGTCACTTCCCGGCGAGCAGCGCGCCCGCGTCGAGCGTGTCGTCGCCCTTGGTCCAGTTGCACGGGCAGAGCTCGTCCGTCTGGAGCGCGTCGAGGACCCGGAGGACCTCCTTCGGGTTACGGCCGACGGAGCCCGCGGTCACCATGGAGAACTGGATCTCGTTGTTCTGGTCCACGATGAACACCGCGCGCTTGGCGAAGCCGTCCTCGCCCTCGATGCCGAGGTCGCGCATCAGCTCGTGCTTGGAGTCGGCGAGCATCGGGAACGGCAGGTCGCGCAGGTCGGCGTGGTCCTTGCGCCAGGCGTGGTGGACGAACTCGGAGTCGCCGGAGAAGCCGAGTACCTGGGCGTCACGGTCGGCGAACTCGTCGTTCAGCTTGCCGAAGGCGGCGATCTCGGTGGGGCACACGAAGGTGAAGTCCTTGGGCCACGCGAAGACGATCTTCCACTTGCCCTCGTAGGTCTTGTGGTCGATCTGCTCGAACTCCTGACCCTTCTCCAGCGAGACACAGGCGGTCAGATCGAACGACGGGAACTTGTCACCGACAGTGAGCACGGGCTCTCCTTGCAGCGGAGGAACACCCCAGCGGAATGGGTGCTTCTCGTGGGTTGGTCGGCCCCGATCCTGGCACAACGTGCATTGATTGTGGAAATAGCTACACTTGGTCGTGTTGATCGGAGGCGGTTATCAGTGACCGTTAGTAATACGAGTAAGAGGCGTCAGCCCAGCCTGGCCCAGCTGCGGGCCTTCTCCGCGGTCGCCGAGCACCTCCATTTCCGGGACGCCGCCGCCGCGATCGGCATGAGCCAGCCCGCCCTCTCCGGTGCCGTCGCCGCGCTGGAGGACACCCTCGGGGTCACCCTCCTGGAGCGCACCACCCGCAAGGTGCTGCTCTCGCCCGCCGGTGAGCGGCTCGCCGTACGGGCGAAGGCGGTACTGGAGGAGGTCGGGGCGCTGATGGCGGAGGCGGAGGCGGTACGGGCGCCGTTCACCGGGGCGCTGCGGCTCGGGGTCATCCCGACCGTCGCGCCGTATCTGCTGCCGACCGTGCTGCGGCTGGTGCACGACCGGTACCCGGACCTCGATCTCCAGGTGCACGAGGAGCAGACCGCGAACCTGTTGGAAGGGCTGACCACCGGGCGCCTCGACCTGCTGCTGCTCGCCGTGCCGCTCGGGGTGCCCGGGGTGGTCGAACTCCCGTTGTTCGACGAGGACTTCGTGCTTGTCACCCCGCTCGATCATCCCCTCGGCGGCCGGTCCGGCATCCCGCGCGAGGCGCTGCGCGAGCTGAACCTGCTGCTGCTCGACGAGGGGCACTGTCTGCGCGACCAGGCGCTCGACATCTGCCGGGAGGCGGGGCGGGCGGACGCGCCGGTCACCACCACCGCGGCCGGGCTGTCCACGCTGGTGCAGCTGGTCGCCGGCGGGCTCGGGGTGACCCTCCTGCCGCGTACCGCCGTGCGCGTCGAGACGACCCGCAGCGACCAGCTCCTCACCGGGTACTTCACCGAGCCCGCCCCGACCCGCCGGATCGCCCTCGCGATGCGCACCGGAGCGGCCCGCCGTGCCGAGTACCAGGAGCTGGCCGCGGCCCTGCGTGAGGCGCTACGACCGTTGCCCGTAAGGGTGTTGGGCGGCAGTGCCTGACCCGCCCCTGTTCGGTCAAATGAGCGTCGGACAAAGGAAGTCGAACGGCGGGAATTCTCAACTTCCGTCACCCGCAGGCAGGTAGCAAGAACCCGTCCGGAATATGCGCGCGGACTGATACACCTTCACCCCTGAGCGCTACACGTCAGTTGCGTGTACGAAAAGCCTAGGGGAGTGATGTCGGGCATTCGGGATTCCCTCGGCCGGGCCGGTCACGACCTGCTCGTGCGGGCTCTCGCGACCTGTGGGCGCGAGGAGTTCACCGGGGGGCTGCGGGTGTCCGGCAGGCCCGGCGGCACCTTTCATCTGCGGCGCGGGCTCGTCGTCGCCGTGGAGAGTCCCGGTGCTCCAGGGCCCGAGGCGCTGCTGCTGCGCTCCGGCCGGATCGGCGGGGAGCAATGGGCCGATCTGGTAAGGGAGTCGGGCGGCACACGCTGGCCGCTGGACGGGCTGATCGCCCACGGGTACGCGGGCGCCGCCCAGTTGCGGATCGTGTGTGTGCTGGCCCTCCACGACGCGGCCTTCGCGGTCGTTGCCGGGGACGTCGACGACTGTGAACTCGCCCCGGACGAGCGGCCGTTCGCCCCCGTCGCGCTCGGCGAGCCATCGGTCAGGCTGCTCCAGGACGCGGCCCGGAAAGCCGCCGCGATCGCCGCGCTGCCGTATCCCGTACGCCCCGACCGGGAACGCCCGCGGCCCCCGGCGCATGTCCTCGACGAGGCCGGACTCGGGCTGCTGCAACGGGAGTTGCTCGGCCAGGTCGACGGTCGGCGTACCGCACGCGATCTCGCGTTCCGTACCGGGCGCGCGGTCTACACCGTGACCGCCGAGGTCGCGCGGATGCTCGCCGAGGGGTTGCTGGAGTGTGCGGACGCACCCGCGCCGATCGCGGTCCGGCTGCCGCCCGAGGCGCCTGTCGTACGCCGTCGTGAACCGGAGCCCGCGGCACCGCAGTTCACCGCGCCCACCGCCCTGCCCCGGCGGAATCCGGGCGCCAGCGGCATCACCGAAACTCTCGTCCCCGAAAAGAGCGGGGCGGGTTGGAAAGGGTTCTTCCGGATGCGGAACGGAACCCCGAAATGAACACGACGGACGAAATGCGATCAGTTTTAGGGGAGTTGAGTAAGTGGATCACAAAGCCCTGACATTGGAAATGCGCACCTTGCGGGAACAGGTGACCGGTATCACCGACACCGCGCTCACGGCGGCCGACGGACTGCTCATCGCGGCCGACACCGCCGACACGATCGACCCGGAGGCCCTCGCCGCGTTGGCCGCGGCCGGCCTGGGCCTGGCCCGGCGCACCGCCGCGGCCACCGACCGCGGCACGCTGCGCCAGACGGTGACGTACGGCAGTCACGGCTGCGCCGCGACCTACGCCGTGGGCGACACCGCGCTGATGGTGGTGCTCGGCGACGAGGGGATGGACGTGGACCGGCTGCACCTCGCGGCCCGGCCGACGTTGGACCGCATCGAGTCGATCCTCACTGAGAAGGCGTCAGAAGGAGTGTGAAGGGATGGCGACAAAACGTATGACCCCAGGATTCTCCGACCAGGTGATGGGCCTGGTCAAAACCCTCCGCACCGATGCCCCCGACTGCGTGGCCTCGGGTGTGGTCGACATGTCCACCGGCATGTTGCTGTCGTACGAGACCATCGACAATCACCCGCCAGAGGTCCTCGACCTGCTGGCGGGTGCGACCCTCGACCTGTTCCAGGGCCGGACGGTCGCGATGATCGAGGACGTCTTCAAAGAGCGTCGCGGGATCACCAGCGACCACCACTACTTCCAGGAGATCCTCGTCAACAGCGAGAACCTCACCCATCTGTTCGTCCGGATGACCGAGCAACAGGACGTCGTCGCCGTGGTCGTCTGCCGCAAGTCCGTGAACGTGGGCATGCTCTTCGCCCAAGTCCGGCGCGTGGTGCGGGAGTACGGGCTCTGACCGAAGAGGGCGGGCGGCTGCGGGCGGACTACTCCGTGCGCAGCCCGTCCGGCCGCATCATCCGCAGCAGCGGCGGCAGGCTCAGCAGGGTCACCGCCAGGACCACCCCCGCGCCGATGCCGGACATGGCCAGCACACTCGCCCAGTCGATCCGGATCGCCGTGGCGCTCATCTTCAGCAGCACCGCGCCCAGCGTCAGCCCCACCACCGTGGCCAGGACCAGGCCCAGCCCGATGGGGATCGCCGTCTGCCACAGCACCGACAGGCTCAGCGTGCGCCGCCGGGTGCCGAAGGCGACCAGCGCCGACAGCAGCTTCCTGCGCTCCCGCAACTGCTCCAGCTGCGACACCAGCAGACTCGCCCCGATGAGGAGCAGCACACAGCCGGCCCCGATGAACAGCCCGGTGCGGATCGAACGGAACTGCGGCGACTCGTCGTTGGCCGACATGACGAACACGTCCGCCAGCGGGTCCATCGCCGCGACGGTGTTCCGCGCGTAGTCGCTCGCGTCCGGCACCGACTGGTCGAGCGAGACGAACACCTTCTGGTCCAGGCCCTTCACCGCGTTCGCGGGCAGCGCGCCCGAGGTGATCAGCAGTCCGTCACGCGCGTAGCCGCTCGGGTCCTCGCGGTGGGTCGCCGTCTTCACTCCGGCCGGCATCTTCCAGGTGGCCGGTGCGCTCGGCATCTCGTCGTACGACGGGTCGAAGTACACCGTCCGGCCGGCCCTGGCCAGCTGCTCCGTCTTGGCGGTGGCCCCGGGGTCGGCGCCGCCGGTGAGCCGGAAGACGTCACCGTTGCGGCAGGCCGTCAGGTGGGCCACCGCACGCAGCTGGGCGCAGCTGCCGACGGCCACTTCCGCCACGTCGTCCGGGTTCTTCGCCCGCTCGCCGATCGTGGTCTGCGAGATGGCCGACGTATCGCGCACGCCCTTGGTCCCCGCGAGCCTGTGGTCGGCCTCGGCCAGCGAGGTGCCGCTGGCGACGGTGACCTCCATCTGGGCCCGGCGCAGATCGTTGCCGGTCGGCTTGGTGTAGTTGCCCTGGACGCCGGAGAACAGCATCTGCAGGGCGATCGCCCCGGCCACCGCGACCGCGATGCCGTTGACCATCCGGGCGGCCGTACCACTGCTCAACTGGAGCCTGCGGACGGCGAGTTGCCAGGACACCGAGCCGGAGTTCAGCCGGGCCACGGTGGCCTCGACGACCCACGGCAGCAGCGCGGTGACGCCGACGAGCAGCAGGACCGTGCCGCCGATCACCAGCCACTGGTTGAAGTTGCCGTTGGAGTCGCCCTTGCCGGTCATCGGGTAGAGCATCGCGAGGCCGGCCAGTGGCAGCAGCAGCCGCCACCACAGCCGGCGGCGCGGCGGCTTCGCCTTGCGGACCACGCCGAGCGGTTCGATGACGACCCCGCGCAGCGCGAGCAGCGTCACCAGCACGGCCGCGGCCGGCACGGCGACGGCGACGAGCAGGGCGAGCGCGGGCGACGGGTTGAGGTCGCTGGGGTACAGGCTGATGTCCCGCACGTCGATCAGCGACGCCAACTGCCGCCCGGCCAGGAAGAATCCGGTGCCGAAGACGAGCCCGAGGAGCGCCCCCGCGAGCGCCTCGCCGCCCGCGATCCGGCGTGCCATCCGCCCGTCCGCACCGACCAGCCGCAGGGCCGCGAGCCGCCGGTCCCGGCGCTCGCCGCCGAACCGCACGGCCGCCGCGATGAACACTGCGACCGGCAGCAGCAGCACGATGAACACGATCAGGATCAGCAGGAGCAGCACCGGGTCCAGCTTGTCCGGCGTGTTGCCCGGGGAGGGCCCGTAGTAGTTGATGCGCTCGACGGTGCCGCCGGACTGACGCCCTTCCAGTCCCTTCCCGCCCGAGTAGTAGGCGAGTTCGGCGGGCCCGATGAGCCCGGTCTGCCCGATCGTGCCGGTGATCCGGTAGGGCAGCCGCGCACGCAGCAGCTTCCCGGAGTCCGACTTCAGCAGCTTCTCCAGCGCGGGGGAGACGACCATGTCGCCGACCGCGGGGAACTTCGCGACCCCCGGCGGCAGCGGCGCCTTGGCGCCCTCGGGCTCCAGCAGCCGGCCGCGGACGTCCTTGCTGCGGAACGTGGTGTCCGTGTCGGCGACGACGACGGTGTTGTCCGCCTTCGCCAACTGCTTCCCGCTGTACGTGAAGTCCATCCGGGCGTTGCCCCGCGCGTCCCGCTCGGACAGCGCGTTCGGCAGTGCGGTGGTGAGCAGCAGCAGCGCCACCCCGAGCCCGACGCCGACAGCCGTCAGTACGGCCCGTACCCAGCCCTCACGCCCGCCGCCGAAGGCGAACCGCACCCCCATGGCCAGATCGGCCGCCCACTGACGCGAGTTCATACGATGCGCTCCATGTCCCTGGACTTGCCGTCCCGTACGACGATCTCGCGGTCCGAGTAGGCGGCCACCCGTGCCTCGTGCGTGACCAGCACGACGGCCGCGTTCGTGGACCGGGCCGCCTCGGTCAGCAGCTCCATCACGCGCTCGCCGTTGAGCGAGTCGAGCGCGCCGGTCGGCTCGTCGGCGAACAGCACCCGCGGGCTGGTGACCAGCGAACGGGCGACGGCGACGCGCTGCCCCTGCCCGCCGGAGACCTCACCGGGCCGCTTCTTGGCAAGGTCGTCGACCTCAAGGCGCTGCATCCAGTTCAGCGCGGCCCGCTCGGCCTCCTTGCGGTGCGTTCCGTTCAGCCGCAGCGGCAGGGCGACGTTCTCGACGCAGGTCAGCTCCGGCACCAACTGCCCGAACTGGAACACGAACCCGAACTCCGAGCGGCGCAGCGCACTGCGCTGGGCGTCGCTCATGGTCGCCATCTCCTGCCCGTTGTACGTGATCGAGCCCGAGTCGGGCGGCACGATCCCGGCGAGACAGTGCAGCAGCGTCGACTTCCCCGACCCGGAGGGCCCCATCACGGCGACGACCTCACCGGGATGGATGGAGAACTCCGCGCCGTCCAGCGCGGTCGTCGGACCGTAGGCCTTGCGCAGCTCATGGGCCGCGAGCAGGGAACCGGCGGGATGTGTCGTCACTTGGCAACCACCTCGGCGAGTTTGTCGAGGCGCGCGGCGGTGAGCTCCAGCCACCGCAGGTCGGCCTCCAGATGGAAGAGGGCGTGGTCGCAGATCAGCTGGTCCGCGAGGTCGCCCTTGCGCTTGCGGTCGGTCAGGATGCGCATGCTGCGCAGATGCTCGGAGCGCTGCACGTCGAGGATCTCGGCCGCGTTCCGGTGGGTGAGCAGCGCGAGGACGACCTTGGTGTAGAGGGCCGACTGCAGATACGGCTCGGGCTTCTCCGGCGTCGCGAGCCACTGCTGTACGTCGGTGATCCCGGCGTCGGTGATCGCGTACCGCTTGCGCTCGGGACCGCCGCCCGCCTCTATCCCGTCGACCTCGACGAGACCGTTCTTCAGCAGTCGGGACATCGTCGAGTAGACCTGGCCGTAGTGCAGCGGCCGGTCGTGACCGAACTTCTCGTCGAAGGCCCGCTTCAGGTCGTAACCGTGACGCGGGCCGGACTCCAGGAGCCCCAGAAGGGTGTGACCGATGGACATGCGGAGCACTCTACACACGGGGTATACCTGGCGTGTATACGCACGGTGTGTAGATCATGGCGGCCCGTATGAGTCCGCAGGTGGGGGCCGATTGTCACGGTTCTGCCACACAGAGGTCTGCACCATCCAGCCCGTCCGGCGTTTGAGGACGAGGCCGTTCAGGCCGACGGGGGTCTGGGGGCGGAGCCCCCAGGAGGCCGACCACGACGAGGCAGAGGTCCGGCCTCGCCGGGCAACCGACCCGCCTCCGCCAAAGCCCTGCGCAACAGAAACTCGATCTGCGCGTTGGCGGACCGCAGTTCATCCCCGGCCCACCGCGCAACGGCCTCGTACACCGCAGGGTCCAGCCGCAGCAGCACCTGCTTGCGCTGCTGCGGCCGGCGCTTCGCCTCGGAGGCCTCGGAAGGTTCGGTCACTGGTACAGAGTGCCCGTGTTCAGCACCGGCTGCGGCGCCCGGTCCCCGCACAGCACCACCAGGAGGTTGGAGACCATCGCCGCCTTCCGTTCGTTGTCCAGCTCCACGATGTCCTGCTCGGTGATCCGGGCCAGCGCCGCCTCGACCATGCCGACGGCCCCGTCCACGATCTGCCGCCGGGCCGCGACGACCGCCCCGGCCTGCTGTCGCTGGAGCATCGCCGAGGCGATCTCGGGCGCGTACGCGAGATGCGTGAAGCGGGACTCGATGATCTGGACGCCGGCCGCCTCGACCCGGGCGCTCAGTTCGACGGCGAGCTTCTCGGTGATCTCCTCGGCGTTCCCGCGCAGCGAGAGCCCGCCCTCGTCGTGGGCGTCGTAGGGATACTCGATGGCGATGTGCCGTACGGCCGTCTCGGTCTGGGTGGCGACGAACTCGGTGTAGTCGTCGACCTCGAAGGTGGCCTGCGCGGTGTCGCGGACCTTCCAGACGATGACCGCGGCGAGCTCGATGGGGTTGCCGTAGGCGTCGTTGACCTTGAGGGTCGGGGTCTCGTGGTTGCGGACGCGGGTCGAGATCTTCGTGCGCGAGGTGAACGGGTTCACCCAGCGCAGCCCGTCCTGCCGGATCGTCCCCCGGTACCGCCCGAAGAGCTGCACGACCCGCGCCTCGCCCGGCGCCACCGTGTTCAGCCCGCGCATCGCGATGAACGCGGTGAGCAGGACGAGGATGCCGCCGATGATCAGCGCGGCCTTGGCGCCGCCCGCGTCGACCGCACCGGCTGTGACCAGTAGCCCGGCGGAGACGAGCAACCCGGTCAGGCCGAGGACGAGCGCGAGCCCGCCGCCGATGCTGTGCGCGGCGAACTCCCGCACGCGCGGGGCAGGCATGTCCGGTACGTCTGCGGGTACTTCGGTGGTCATGATGGTCCCCCGTATCTTGGTTGAATCAAAGTGATATCACTTTACCCGGGTACGGCAACCCTCAACCCCTCTCGTACGTCGGTTCCATAAGGACGGGTGCTGATTGTCACGTCCGTAATGGACCGGATCGACAGCCCTTTGTCATAACTCCTGGTGTTAGCTTTCTGAGCTGACTTGACGGGCGAACCTGTGTGACACCAGAGCACAAGAGAGCGAAGCGGAGCGGAACGGACTCATGGGACGAGCGGAAGAGAGACGAGCGCGTCAGCGCGGTGGACACCGCGCGGCGCCCAAGACCCGCCGCTCGTCAGGGGCGGACGGCACGGCAGCCACGAGCGCCACCGAAGTCAAGGACGGCAAGAGCGCCAAGGACGGCAAGGGCGCCAAGGACGGGAAGAGCTTCATACGCAGGCTCTTCACCTGGAAGAAGATCCTCGGCACCTTCCTCGGCTTCTGCCTGCTGGGCATCGGTGCCTTCATCGTGCTCTACATGATGATCAGCATCCCCGCGGGCAATGCCGACGCGAAGCTGCAGAGCAACATCTACAAGTACAGCGACGGCTCGGTCCTGACCCGCAAGGGCGTGGTCAACCGCGAGAACGTGGACCTCTCACAGGTGCCCAAGCCTGTGCAGGAGACGTTCGTGGCCGCCGAGAACAAGACCTTCTACCAGGACGCCGGCGTCGACCTCAAGGGCACCGCGCGCGGCCTGCTCAACACGCTGTCCGGCAAGGGCGCGCAGGGTGGCTCGACGATCACCCAGCAGTACGTGAAGAACTACTACCTGACGCAGGACCAGACCGTCACGCGCAAGCTGAAGGAAATGGTCATCTCGCTGAAGCTGGACCGCGAGAAGTCCAAGGAGTACATCCTCGCCGGGTACATCAACACCAGCTACTACGGCCGCGGCGCCTACGGCATCCAGGCCGCCGCCCAGGCCTACTACCAGGTCGACGCGAAGAAGCTCACGGTCGAGCAGGGCGCCTATCTCGCCGCGCTGCTGCAGGCGCCGAACCAGTACGACTGGCAGGCCGCGACCGACACCGGCCGGAAGCTGGTGCAGGCGCGCTGGAACTACGTGCTGGACAACATGGTCGGGCAGAAGTGGCTCAGCGCGACCGAGCGCGAGGGGATGAAGTTCCCGGTCCCCAAGGCGCCCAAGGCCGAGGCCGGCATGGAGGGCCAGAACGGCTACATGGTGTTCGCGGCCAACCAGGCCCTGGAGAAGCAGCTGATCTCGCAGGGCGTGGCCGCCAACACCAAGGAGGCCGAGGCGCTGGTCGACGCGGGCGGCTGGACGATCACGCTCAACATCGACAAGAAGAAGCAGGCCCAGCTGGAGAAGTCGGTCAAGTCCCAGCTGACCAGCAAGCTCAATGCCAAGAAGCGCAAGGTCGACGCGAACGTCCAGCCCGGCGCGGTCTCCGTGAACCCCACGACGGGCGCGGTCGTGGCGATGTACGGCGGCGCGGGCTACACGGAGCACTACCAGAACAACGCGACCCGCACCGACTACCAGCCCGCGTCCACGTTCAAGCCGGTGATCCTGGCCGCGGCCCTGGCCGACGAGGCCAAGACGCAGTCCGGCAAGACGATCACGACCAAGACGCTCTACGACGGCACCAGCAAGCGCCCGGTCGTGGGCAGCGACATCGCGTTCGCGCCGGAGAACGAGGACGACGTCGACTACGGCAAGGTCACCGTCCAGACGGCGATGAACAAGTCGATCAACTCCGTCTTCGCGCAGCTCGGTGTCGACGTCGGCATGGACAAGGTCATGAAGACCGCGGGCGAACTGGGCATGGACACCGGCGACTTGAAGGCCGTACCGGCGCAGACCCTCGGCACCATGGGTGCGAGCCCGATGGAGATGGCCGGTGTCTACGCCACCTTCGACAACCACGGCAAGAAGGTCACCCCGGCCCTCATCAAGTCGGTCGCGCACAACACGCGCAACATCACCATGCCGAACCCGATCGGCGCCCAGGTCATCCCGCGTGAGGCCGCCGACACGGTGTCCTCGGTGCTGACCGGTGTGGTCGACGACGGTACGGCGAAGAAGTCGGTGGCCGAGAACAGCAAGCGCGACGGGCAGCAGGTCGCGGGCAAGACCGGTACGTCCGACAACAACAAGTCGGCCTGGTTCACCGGCTACACGCCCGACTTGGTCACCTCTGTCGGCCTGTTCGGCGAGGGCGCGGTCGGGACCAAGCAGGCGAGCCAACAGGTGACGCTGACCGGCGCCACCGGCCTCATCCCGTACCCGGGCCGTATCAACGGTGGTGGCTACCCGGCGCAGATCTGGGCGACGTACATGTTCGGAGTGACCAAGGCGAACGGCAAGTTCGACCTGGACACCGACCAGGGCGCGGCGGTCGAGCCGGACTACACGCCGACGGTGACCCCGACCCCGTCGGCGACACCGTCCGTGACGCCGACGACCAAGTCGCCGTCCCCGACCCCGACTTCGGAGTCACCCACGCCGACCCCGACTCCGACGCCGACCCCGACACCCACCCCGACGCCGACGACCAGTTCGCCGACGACACCGAGCGACGACAACACGGACAACCCGTTCGACCAGCTCGACCAGTAGTCGGGTCACGCGGCCAGTAGTCAGGTCACACGCAGAGAGGGCGCCCGGCACTTCGCCGGGCGCCCTCTCTGCGTGCCGCTGGGTGAACTCGCGTACCGCTAGGCGAAGTTCGCGGCGATCCGGTCGCCGAGTTCCTTGTCGACGTTGTGCCAGTACTGCAGGGCACGGTCGAGGACCGAGCGGGACACGTCGGCCTTCAGGTGACCGGTGATGTTCGCGACGAGGCGGTCGCGGGCGGCATCGTCGAGGACCTCGCGGACCATCGTGCCGGCCTGCCCGAAGTCGTCGTCCTCGCGGTGCAACTTCGTTGCCTCGCGGACCAGTTCACCGGCGGTCTGCCAGCTCGCCGGGTCACCGAACCGGCCGTAGTCGGCCGCCGGTCCGCCGTAGGAGTTCGGGGCGTACGGCCGCGCCGTGTTGGACGCCTCGTACCGCATCGGGCCGTCCTTGGCATAGGAGTTGACCGGGGAGTGCGGCCGATTCGGCGGCAGCTGGGCGTAGTTGGGGCCGATCCGGTACCGGTGGGTGTCCGGGTACGAGAACAGCCGGCCCAGCAGCATCTTGTCCGGGGACGGGCCGATGCCGGGCACCAGGTTCGAGGGCTCGAAGGCGGCCTGCTCGATGTGGACGAAGTAGTCGTCCGGGTTCCGGTTCAGGGTCATGCGGCCGACGTCGATCAGCGGGTAGTCCCCGTGCGGCCAGACCTTCGTCAGGTCGAAGGGGTTGAAGCGGTAGTCCGCCGCGTCCTCGAACGGCATGATCTGGACCTTGAGGCTCCAGCTCGGCGCGTTCCCGGACTCGATCGACTCGTGCAGGTCACGGCGGTGCTTGTCGCCGTCGGACCCGGCCAGCTCGTCGGCCTCGGCCTGCGTGAGGTACTCGATGCCCTGGTCGGTCTTGAAGTGGTACTTCACCCAGAACCGCTCACCGGCGCCGTTGATCCACATGTAGGTGTGGGAGCTGTAGCCGTTCATGTGGCGGTACGTCTTCGGGATGCCCCGGTCGCCCATCAGCCAGGTCACCTGGTGCGCCGACTCGGGGGAGAGGGTCCAGAAGTCCCACTGCATGTCGTTGCTGCGCAGCCCGGTCGCCGGGTGGCGCTTCTGCGAGCGGATGAAGTCCTGGAACTTGATGGTGTCCCGGACGAAGAAGACCGGGGTGTTGTTGCCCACCATGTCGTAATTGCCGTGCTCTGTGTAGAACTTGAGGGCGAAGCCGCGGGGGTCGCGCCAGGTGTCGGGCGAGCCCTGCTCACCGGCGACGGTGGAGAACCGCGCGAGCATCTCGGTGCGCTTGCCCGGCTGGAAGAGGTCGGCCCGGGTGAACTGGCTGACGTCGTTGGTGACTTCGAAGAAGCCGTACGCTCCGCTGCCCTTGGCGTGCACCACCCGCTCGGGGACCCGTTCCCGGTTGAACTGAGCCATCTTCTCGATGAGGTAGTGGTCCTGGAGCAGGATCGGGCCGTCGGGTCCGACGGTGAGCGAGTGTTCGTCGCTCTCCACCGGGATACCGACGTTGTTCGTGGTGTACGGAGTGTGCTGGGGTGCCTGCGTCACGAGCGTCCTCCTGTTCGGAAGAAAGTAGGTCGCTTTCGCTTCGCGTACCCCAGCAGTCAACTCCGACGCCGGTATGTCGGCAACTTTTGGACGATGTCTAATTCCGGTTCAGTTCGAACCAGACCACCTTCCCGGTGCTGAGCCGGGTGGCTCCCCACCGACGGGCCAGTCTGTTGACCAGATACAGCCCACGTCCGCCTTCGTCGGTGGCCCGCGCCTGCCGCAGCCGAGGCAGCTGAGGCACGTCGTCCCCGACCTCGCAGCGCAGCACATCGGTCCGCAGCAGACGCAGGGTGACCGGCCGTGACGCGTACCGCACGGCATTGGTCACGAC
Source organism: Streptomyces prunicolor (assembly GCF_045162825.1). Classification (NCBI taxonomy): domain Bacteria; kingdom Bacillati; phylum Actinomycetota; class Actinomycetes; order Kitasatosporales; family Streptomycetaceae; genus Streptomyces; species Streptomyces prunicolor. The sequence goes on from NZ_CP108676.1 coordinate 6,980,596, forward strand.
CTCGCTGACCAGCAGCTCCACGGAGTCGCTCATGTCCTCCATGCCCCAGCGGGCCAGCGCACGCCGGGCCAGCCGACGGGCCTGGCCGGGAGCCGAGTCCTCCGGGTCGAGAAACCAGTACGCCACGTCACTGGGCGCGATCCCGTCGAAGCGGGCGGCGAGCAGCGCGATGTCGTCGTCCCGGTCACCCGGGCCGAGCATGTCGAGCACCTCGTCGCACAGGGCCTCGAGGGGCGGCGGATGATCGGGTCCGGTGAGCTGCGCGACCGCGGCGAGCTTCTCGCGCAGCTGCTCTATCCCGGTCCAGACGTCCCGCAGCCGCGACTCGACGAGCCCGTCCGTGTACAGCAGGAGGGTGGCTCCCGCGGGGGCGTCCAGCTCCACGGCCTCGAAGTCGACGCCGCCGACACCGATCGGGGCGCCGGGCGGCACCCGCAGCACCTCGGCCCGGCCGCCGAGGTGCAGGAGCACCGGCGGCGGGTGTCCCGCGTTGGCGATGGTGATGCGGTGCGAGACCGGGTCGTAGACCGCGTAGAGGCAGGTCGCCATGCGGTCGGTGCCCAGGCGTTGGGCCTGTTCGTCGAGGTGGTGCAGGACCTCCTGCGGGGGCAGGTCGAGACCCGCCAACGTCTGTGCGGTGGTGCGGAGTTGGCCCATGATCGCGGCCGAGGTCATGGAGTGGCCCATGACGTCGCCGACGACCAGGGCGACCCGGCTGCCGGGCAGCGGGATCGCGTCGTACCAGTCGCCGCCGACGCGTGCGGTCTCGGCGGCTGGGAGGTACCGGGACGCCAGCCGGACGCCGGTGGGGCGCGGCAGGGTCTCCGGGAGCATGGTGCGCTGGAGCTCGTCGGCGATGTACGCCTCGCGGCCGTAGAGCACCGCCTTGTCGATGCCCAGCGCGCTGTGCGTGGCGAGTTGGGCGGCGACCAGGAGGTCGTCGGCCTCGAACGCCATGCGCTCCGGGCGGCGCAGGAAGAGCGCGGCGCCGATCACCCGGCGCCGGCCGCGCAGCGGCGCGAGGATCGCGCGCTGACCGGCCGGGACGATCAACTCGCCGCCCTCACCGAGCAGTTCGGGCAGTGCGGCGCGGGCGGCGGGAGAGTCGGCGAAGACGGGACGTACGCCCCGCAGCACCTCGTTCAGCGCACCTCCGGGCCGTACCTCGCACAACTCGGCGGTGACCGCGGACAGTTCGGAGGGCTGCTCCGGCTGTATCGCGGGCATGAAGCCGTTCTCAGTGTCCCGCTCCTCCGGGATGCGGTCGGTGCGGCGCAGCCGCAGCACGACGGGCCCGGTGGGCCGCTCGTCGCCGACCGGCAGCGGGTCGCGCAGATAGACCAGGATCGCGTCCGAGAACGTCGGCACGGTCGCCCGGCACAGCCCCATGACGATCTCGTCGAGGTCGATGCCACGGGCGATCCGCCGGGTCGCGGCGCCCACGAAGCGCAGCCGGTCCCCGTCCCGCCGCATGGGCATGGGACCGCCGGGCGGCAGCCCCTGCCCCGTACGGCGCTCCTTGGCGGCGGCGTCGGAGACCTCGCCGACGCCCGGCTGGGCCGGGATGCCGTCGGGCGAAGGGCGCGGGCGGTGGGCGTCGGGTTCGGCGGCCGAGGGCTGGGAGTGCTCGGAGCCACCTGCGGTGTCGGGCTTCACAGGGGTACCTGCCGGGTCCTTCCCCTTGGCGCGGGACGTGCTCGTACCCGGCGCCGGAGGCGGCTCACCGGTGCGTGCCTGTGCCGGTAAGCCGGCGCCACCGGACGGCCTGGACGGCGTCGAGGTGTGCAGGAGCGCCCCGCGGGGGTCTGCGGGGTCGGCGCCGCCGGGGCGCTCGAAGGAGGTGGGGTGCTCCGTCACGCGTGTCGAATCCGTCCGTCCGGGACCGCACGCGATACGTGCGGATCGTCCCGCTGAAATGCCGATACCCGGAATACGTGCCCCAGGAACGGAATTCCCGCGTGGTCAGAGGCTGTTCCTGTGTCACCGGCGGACCGGTGGCCCGATCCGATGGTGCCCTGATACCCCTCGCTCACGTCCTGCCGCCCCTCGGTGACGTCTGGTCAGTCCCGGTACATGCCCCGGGAGTTGTGCGGTGCCCTTGCGGAGGACGATCCTACGGTTGCGCACCGGGGGCGCATCAAGGGTCTCATGTGGACATGTGCGCGGGGGTGCGGTCCCAGTCCTCCGGAAGTGAAGGTACAGCCCAGGACGGATCCGGGCGCCAGTGCTGCCAACCGTCCGCGAACGGTGCCCCCCACGAACGGATCGTCTCGATCGCGGACCAGCCCGCTTCCCGTACCCGCTCGGCGAGTTGGGGATCCATCAGCCCGTCCCGCTGGGCCTGCGCGAACTCGTCCTCGTCGAGCCAGCGCCAACTGCGGTCCGGGTGGACGGAGATGTCCAGGAAGTGATCCACGGAGTCGACCCCGCCGTCCCAACGGACCTGCGGTTCCTCAAGGTTCACGTACCAGTTCTTGAACTGCCATCCGGGCTCCCAGAAAAGCCACACCGACCAGGGCTCACCGGGCCGCGCCAGCTTCAGCACACCCGTCCCGAACCAGTGGTCGCGCTGGACCGTACGCGGCTTCGTGTACCGGGTCTCCAGCGGCTCCCCGTGCACCGACGTACCGTCCACGAGCACCGGCTTCACACACTCGGTGCCGGGCGCCATCCAGACCGCGAGCAGCTCCTCGTCATCGCGGACGACGGTCACGGGCCGCGCGATGTGGAAACGGTCGCCCGCGTTCTCCCGATAGCGCCACAGGATCTGATCCCCGGGCGCCCAGAAGGCCGTAGACGTACCCGCTTCCACCGCTCGTACCGCTCCACCGTCTGTCATGAAGAGATATTAGGTGCCCCGGGCATACGACGCTGCGGTGCGCGTCACGGTTCACGCCAGGGCGACCATTGGTTACGGACGCGTCATCCGCAGGACATCGAGAGCCTCGTCGAGCTGCGCGACGGTCAGGTCACCGCGCTCCACGTAGCCGTTCTCCAGCACGACCTGGCGGATCGTCTTCCGCTCCGCGAGCGCCTTCTTGGCGACCTTGGCGGCCTCCTCGTACCCGATGTACTTGTTCAACGGCGTGACGACGGACGGCGAGGACTCGGCGTACTCACGCGCCCGCTCCCGGTGCGCGACGATCCCCTCGACGGTCCGATCGGCAAGCAGCCGTGAGACGTTCGCGAGCAACCTGATTGATTCCAGGACGTTCTTGGCGATCACCGGCAGCATCACGTTGAGCTCGAAGTTGCCGGCGGCCCCGGCGGTGGCGACGGTCGCGTCATTGCCCACGACCTGCGCGGCGACCATCAGCACGGCCTCCGGAATCACCGGGTTGACCTTGCCGGGCATGATCGACGACCCCGGCTGCAGATCGGGCAGCGAGATCTCCGAGAGCCCGGTCCGCGGCCCGGACGCCATCCACCGCAGATCGTTCGCGATCTTCGTCAGCCCTACGGCGATGGTCCGCAGCTGCCCGCTGGTCTCGACGATCCCGTCCCGGGCGCCCTGCGCCTCGAAGTGGTCCCGCGCCTCGGTCAACGGCAGCCCGGTGACCAGCGCGACCTCGGCGATCACGGCGGCGGAGAAGCCTGGCGGGGTGTTGATCCCGGTCCCGACGGCGGTCCCGCCCAGCGGCAGTTCGGCGAGCCGCGGCAGCGAGGCCTGCAGCCGCTCGACGCCGTAGCGCACCTGCGCCGAGTACCCGCCGAACTCCTGCCCCAGGGTTACGGGCGTGGCGTCCATCAGGTGGGTCCGCCCGGACTTCACCACATCGGCGAACTCGACGGACTTGCGCGACAGCGCGCCGGCGAGATGCTCCAGCGCGGGAATCAGGTCATGGATGACGGCACCGGTGGCCGCGATGTGGATGGAGGACGGAAACACGTCGTTGGACGACTGCGAGGCGTTGACGTGGTCGTTGGGATGCACTTCCCGCCCGAGCCGCTCGGTCGCGAGGGTGGCGATCACCTCGTTGGTGTTCATGTTGGACGAGGTCCCGGACCCGGTCTGGAACACGTCGATCGGGAAGTGCTCGTCCCACTTCCCGCCGGCCACCTCACGCGCGGCCTCCTGGATCGCCTCCGCGATGTCCTTGTCGAGCACGCCCAGTTCGGCGTTCACCTTGGCGGCGGCACCCTTGATCCGGGCCAGCGCCTCGATGTGGGCGCGCTCGATGCGTTGCCCTGAGATCGGGAAGTTCTCCACTGCCCGCTGGGTCTGGGCCCGCCATTTCGCGTCCGCGGGGACCTGTACCTCGCCCATGGAGTCGTGCTCGATGCGGTAATCGCTCATACCTGTATATCGACCGGGAGGGCGGGGATGTTCCGGGGGCGGTCCGTCGAATGGTCTGGTCAGCGGGTACGGAGTTGCTCGTCCAGCCGCCCCAGCTCGTCGAGAAGCCGACTGTCGCCCTGCCATTTGGCGAGCTGGTCGAGGGCTTCGGGGGAGATTCCCGGTGCGGCCCCGGCGGGGGACCCACCCTGAAGGAGGGCGATACAGCGGCGCAGGGTCTGCCGGTCCAGGTCGAGGGGGGCGCCGCGTGGCACGGTACGGATGCCCACCACGTACGCGGCGGCTTCGTCCGCGTCGCGGAGGCCGAACAGGGCGGTGAAGAAGGCGGGGCCGCCGGGGGATCCCTGTGCGATGGCGCGGGTCAGGGCGCGGTGGCGGCGGAGTTCGCGGTAAACGGGGCGGATGGCGCGGCGGAACAGTGGGGGTCCGGACATGTAGACCAGTAGTCCACCGCTGACCACAACGAGGATGTAGAGCACCCATGGTACGGACCGGACCACTGTCAGCAAGTAGATGACGACGTTCGCTAGGCCGAGCGCCGCTGCGATGGCTACGGCTACCGACGCGGTGCGCATGGCGAGTCTGTTCGTCAACAACCTGCGGACCAGATGGTTTTCGAACACAAGGACGTACGGCATGAAGAACACCACTCTCGCCACGCTGAATCGCCAGGAGGGAGAGGCCCGACGAACCGCGTAGAGGAGGTTGGGACCCCACAGGGTGGCGTGGATGGTCAGTAGTGCCCAGACCAGTCCCCCGACCAACGAGTCCTCTCTTTGGAACACCAGCAGGGCCAGGATCCCCAGCGCCAGTACACAGAGAGCAACGATTCCCACGGCGATGGTCGCCGTCAGCCGTCCGAACCCGATCCTGACCTTTCGGAGGCCGCCCTGCTCCAGAATCCTGTGGGGCAGACGCCGCCCCGCTCCGTAGGACAGCGGCTCGCTGACCTGGACGTACCAGAAGAGGATCCAGGTAGGGCCGAGAGCCATGCACAAGCCCATCACGAGGCCAGCCAGCATGGTCCCCGGACGCGACCCGTTGGAGAAGGACAGGAACAGCGTGCTGACCGTGCCCCAGAACAACACCCCCTTGGGCGCCCAGTCCACCACCTTCCGCAGCGCGACCAGATCCTCGTCCACGCGCAACCGCCGCAGATCCCCGTCGAACGCTCGTGTCTCCGAGGGCGTCGTCTTCTGCTCCCCGAGGCGCGTGATCAGCAGCCTGCGGACGGCTCTCCGTACCGTCTCCGGCACCGCGGGCAACATGGCGCAGTCCCGCAAAGCCGTCATCCGCAGCCAGTTGCTCGTTCCGGCGAACGCCGAGTCCACGTACGACTGACGCATTCCTTCGGAGAGCAGCGGTATGCAGTCCAGGGCGAACTTGCGGTCGCTGATGCTGCCGTGCTTCCACGCCCTCGCCACCAGGTCTTCGACCAGCGTCCGCACGGGGGCGTGCGGCAACTCCGGCCGCCCTTGGTAGGCGGCCGTCAGCAGTTCCAGCGTGTGTACGGCCCTCGGTGACCAGGTGAACCCGTCCGTGCCGGCCCGGTCCGCCTGGTCCCGCTCGTCGGCCAGGACCTCGCTCAGTGCCTCCAGCAGTGGGTCCGTGACCTCGGCCGTACCGTCCTGGAGCACGGTCACGGCGGTCTCACGCCACTGCCCGCTCGTCGCCAGTTCGCGGGGCGGCACGGCCGACGGATGCTCGGCCACGTACCGGCTGGCGAAGTACTGCAGGACGCGTCGATGGCCGAAGAACACCCTGCGGCCGGACTGCTCGGCGGGTCCCGCGCCGCTCTCGCTCCCCATCGGCTCTTCCGGCGAGGAGACCAGGATCCGTGACTCCGCCAGCACATGGATCATCAGGTCGCGGGTCGCGGGATCCCCGGCGGCCCGGGAGATCTCGTCCCGGAAGGTTCGCTCGTCCACGGACAGTCCGCCCCGCGTCCCGGTCAGCTGGAACGCGAAGCGGGCAAGGAAGTCCTCGATCCGACGCTGCGGTCCGCGAGCCCGTCCGGCGGTCTCAAAGCCGTCATGGCCGTCATGGCCGTCACGGTCGACCGTCGACGGCAGTGCCTTGCGCAGCCGCGACGCGGCGTACTCCTCGAACAACGCGCTCGGACGGTCCGGTACGGCGTCCATCTCCCGTACGTACGTGGCGAGGAGGTGCAGGCTGAGCGGATTCCGCAGCTCGGTCGCGAACCCCCGGCGCGGGTCCGTCAGCAGTGCCTGCACACGCGCGAAGTCGGCCTCCTTGAAACCGAGCCTGTGCAGGAACCTCTCCTGCTGTTCCGGATCCAGGCCGAGGAGCTGGAGTCGGGTCCAGCCCGACGCGCGCGGGCCCTTGTACTCCCGTGCGGCGACCACACACCGCCCGCCGCCCTCGACGAGTTCGATGACGGTCTGGATGTACGGCGCCACGGCGGCGTCGATCGTCGGACTGTCGAGTACGGCCGGGATCTCGTCGAAGGAGTCGAGCAGCAGGGTGACCCGTCGCTGCTGGAGGTCCTCCGTGAAGCAGTGCGCGAAGTACGTCGCGACGGCGGTGCTGCCCCGAGGTCCGGTCTGCGCCATGATGTACCGCCGCAGTACATCGGTATTGATCTCATGGGGTTTCGCCCTGAGTTCGCGGAGGTTGACGTAGAGCGGCAGGGGCCCTTCCGGGTCGCGGCCCTCGGCGATCTCCGCCAGCTGCGACATGGCGTGCTGACGCAGTGCCACGCTCTTGCCCGCGCCCGCGCCGCCCTGGAGCAGGATTAGGTCGGTCTCGGGGTGGGCCAGTACCTGCGACAGCGGTCTGACGGCCGAGCGTTCGCGCCACCGCAGCGGACCGCGGCGGCGACCGGTCACCGTACGGCCGTCCACGTCCTCGACGATCGCGGACAGCTCGACCAACTTGTCGTCCAGCCAGTGCATCTCGTCGAGCGTGGAGGTCAGCTTCCGCAGCAGCAGCCGGGCCAGTGACCGTCGGAAGCCCGCGGCGTCCGGAGGCGGTGGTGGGACGCCCTCGGGTGTCCCACCGAGCGATTGGCCGGCGCTTCCCGGAAAGTGGACGGCGCCCGCGTTGATGACCGTCTCCGGATGCCAGTTCGGCTGCTCGTAGCCCGGTTGTGCCGCGTCGGATCCCCGCATCGCACGGGGCCGATCAAAAGTGGTGGCCGCCGGCCCAGCGGGCCAGCTCGTCCACGGTGTTGCCCAGTTCGGCGGCCGCGGCGGCGGTGCCGCGCAGGGCACGCAGCCGGTTGGCGAACCGGGTCAGCCGGCCGGTGACGGCGTCGTCCGTCCCGTCGGGCGCGTCCTCGGTGTCCTCCGGGGCGTCTGAGTCCTCCGCGTCCGGTTCGGCGGACGACGTACCGTGGCCGGCCTCACCCGCGCCCCCGAGGGCGTCCCCGGCGATGTCGGCGATGTCGGCGAGTTCCGCGTCGAGAGCAGCGCGTTCGGACTCCGGTACGCCCTCCAACGCCCCGATACGTGACCGCAGTTCCGCGACCGCTTCGGCGAACTCCGCCGGTCCGCTCTGCTCGGTCAGACGCAGATCGCCCGCGATGTTGAAGACCCGGCTGTTGTGGAGCTGCCAGGAGGACTGGTCGAACGTCATTCGTGCTCCCCCGAGAGTGACAGGCCATCAGGGTAGGGCCGGGCAGGCCCCGTTGACATCACGAACAACCGCATTGCCCTGGCAGGTCCGGTGGAAGCGCGCCCGCCGCGGTGAGTGACGGCGCGGCGCACAGTGAGGCCCGACCTGAGACGCCCGCCTCCGCTGTCGCCAGGGGCGGGCGTCCGGCACCTGCTCAGCCCAACCCAGGCCCCCGCACCGGAATATGCGTGAACGTAGGCTCGGGCGCCGGGTTCTGGAAGAAGTCGTTGCCCTTGTCGTCGACCACGACGAACGCCGGGAAGTCCTCGACCTCGATCTTCCAGACCGCCTCCATCCCGAGCTCCTCGTACTCGACGACCTCGACCTTCTTGATGCAGTCCTGGGCGAGCCGCGCCGCGGGCCCACCGATCGACCCGAGGTAGAAGCCGCCGTGCGCGTCACACGCGTCGGTGACCTGTTTGCTCCGGTTCCCCTTGGCCAGCATCACCTTGGAGCCGCCCGCCGCCTGGAACTGCTCGACGTACGAGTCCATGCGCCCGGCGGTCGTAGGCCCGAAGGACCCGGACGCGTACCCCTCAGGGGTCTTCGCGGGCCCCGCATAGTACACGGGGTGGTCCTTCAGGTACTGCGGCATCTCCTCGCCCGCGTCGAGCCGCTCCTTGATCTTGGCGTGCGCGATGTCACGCGCCACGACGAGCGGCCCGGAGAGCGAAAGCCGGGTCTTGACGGGGTACTTGGTCAGCTCGGCGAGGATGTCGTCCATGGGCTGGTTGAGGTCGATGCGGACGACGCCCTCCTCGGCGGAGTCCAGGTGCTCGTCGGTGGTCTCCGGCAGGAACCGCGCGGGGTCGGTCTCCAACTGCTCCAGGAACACACCCTCGGCGGTGATCTTCGCGACGGCCTGCCGGTCGGCGGAGCAGGACACGGCGATGGCGACCGGGCAGGACGCCCCGTGCCGGGGCAGCCGCACCACGCGCACGTCGTGGCAGAAGTACTTGCCGCCGAACTGCGCCCCGATGCCGATCCGCTGCGTCAGCTCGAAGACCTTCTGCTCCAGGTCCTTGTCCCGGAACCCGTGCCCCAACTCCGAACCCTCCGCCGGGATCTCGTCCAGGTAGTGCGCGGAGGCGTACTTCGCGGTCTTCAGCGCGTACTCGGCGCTCGTACCGCCGACCACGATCGCCAGGTGGTACGGCGGGCAGGCGGCCGTCCCCAGCGAACGGATCTTCTCCTCAAGGAACTTCATCATGGAGCCCTCGTTGAGGACCGCCTTCGTCTCCTGGTAGAGGAACGACTTGTTGGCGGAGCCGCCGCCCTTCGCCATGAACAGGAACTTGTAGGCGCCGCCGTCGGTCGCGTACAGCTCGATCTGGGCGGGCAGGTTCGACCCGGTGTTCTTCTCGTCCCACATGGTCAGCGGGGCCATCTGCGAGTACCGCAGATTGAGGTTCAGGTACGCGTCGTAGATACCGCGCGACAGCGCCGACTCGTCCTCACCTTCGGTGAGGACGTTCTGCCCCCGCTTGCCCATCACGATCGCCGTACCGGTGTCCTGGCACATGGGCAGTACACCGGCGGCGGCGATGTTCGCGTTCTTCAGGAGGTCCAGCGCCACGAACTTGTCGTTGTTCGACGCCTCGGGGTCGTCGATGATCCGGCGCAGCTGGGCCAGGTGGGCGGGCCGCAGATAGTGCTGGATGTCGTGGATCGCCTCGGCCGCCAGCTTGCGCAGCGCCTCGGGCTCGACCTTGAGGAACGTCCGCCCGTCGGCCTCGAAGGTGGAGACACCCTCGGAGGTCACCAGCCGGTACGGGGTGGTGTCCTCTCCCATGGGGAGCAGATCGGTGTACGCGAACTCAGGCATTGTCGCCCATTCCTCACTCGACAGACAGCACGGCCGGCCGCCATTGGCAGGCACCGACCAGCGTAGAACCTGCCACTGACACCGAGCTTGTGAGGTAAGGCTCAGTTCCTCCGGGCAGTGCCGTCTCGCCAACGTTGTCCACACCCGCCGTCCACACCCCTAGTCGCGATCTATCGCGTTTCGGTACGCTGCTGCCGTGGACCTTCAGAAGCAGCCCGCATCCGCGCCCACGGCCCCGCAGCCCGCGCCCGCCGCCCCGTCGCTGCGCGCCTCGGACGCCGACCGTGACCGCATCGCCGACATCCTGCGCGAGGCCCTGGCCGAGGGCCGCCTGGACGCGGAGGAGCACGCCGAGCGGGTCGAGGGGGTGCTGAGCGCCAAGACGGTCGGCGAGCTGGAGGTCTTCATCCAGGATCTGCCGGCCGCCCATGGACACCGCGCGACGACCCCGTCGTACAGCCCCGCCCCGAACCGCCCGACGGAGGGCGCGATCCCGGCCGAGGCCGATGAGAACGTGGTGGCGGTGTTCAGTGCCGCGATGCGCAAGGGCCGCTGGCGCGCGGGCCGTCGTATGCACGCGTACGCCGTGTTCGGCAGCGTCGAGATCGACCTCAGCGAGGCGATCTTCGAGTACCAGCAGGTCGTCATCAAGGCGATCTCGGTCTTCGGCAACGTCGAGATCCGCGTCCCGGAGAACGTGTCGCTGCGCGGCACCGGCGGCGGAGTCCTCGGCAACTTCGAGGTGGACACGCTGGATTCGCTGGAGCCGGACGCGCCCGTGGTCTTCGTCGACGGGTGGGCCGTACTCGGAAACATCGAGGCAAAACCCAAGCGGGGCAAGCTCGTTGCGGACATTCTCGATCGGGTTCAGCGCAAGGTCGACAAGAATTTGCGCAAACACCTGGACCGTTGACGGTTGTGAACCGGGACACATGTGGAGCTGATCGGTCCACGCCCGTACGGCCCTGACATCGCGCAGAAGCGCCCGAAAACCAGCGGTTCGGAACTCAGTGCATAGGCGCGCGCACAGCGGGTAGGCCTTGCTGCATCGTCTCTCGCTCGCGAAGCCGTCGTCAGGAGTAGACCGTGCTGCAACCGCCGCATTCGTCCCTGCAGGTAGCTGCTGTTCCGGCTCAGCGGGTGCCTGCGCGAGACAGGGACCAAGACGCTCCCTGGCACACCGAAGCGGTGTGCCGGCGCGACGAGGCAGGCCTGTTCTTCGCACCCTCCAAGGAACCCACCGCCGCCCGACTCTCCCGCGAGGACGCCGCGAAGCGCGTCTGCGCCCGCTGTCCGGTCATGGTCGAGTGCCGAGAGCACGCGCTCCTGCAACCCGAGCCGTACGGCGTCTGGGGCGGCCTCACCGCCGCCGAACGCCGCGTGGTCCTGGCCAGGCGCCGCCGCCGCGACCTGGAACTCCAGAAGGCCCGCGCGGCGGGCCGCATAGCAGCGGCAGGCTGACCGACGTAGAAGAGGCGCCCCCACCGCACCGGGGGCGCCTCTTTCACATACGACCGTGCGGTCGTGGCTTTCAGATACGACCCTGCGGTCGTGGCTTTTTTCGTGCCCGCGTCGTGGTTACTTGGCCCGATCGAAGTCGATCGCGCTGTACGCCCGCAGCTTGCTCAGCCGGTGTTCCGAATCGATTCGCCGCACCGTCCCGGACTTGGACCGCATCACGATCGAGTCGGTGGTCGCGGTCTCCGACCGGTACCGCACCCCCCGCAGCAGCTCCCCGTCCGTGATCCCGGTCGCGACGAAGAACACGTTCTCCCCGGACACCAGGTCACCGGTGGTGAGCACCCGGTCCAGGTCGTGCCCGGCATCCAGCGCCCGCTGCCGCTCGGCGTCGTCCTTCGGCCACAACTTGCCCTGGATCACGCCACCGAGGCACTTCACGGCACAGGCGGAGATGATGCCCTCCGGGGTGCCACCGATACCGAGGAGCAGGTCCACGCCGGTGCCTTCGCGCAGCGCCAGGATCGAGCCCGCGACATCGCCGTCGGAGATCAGCTTGATCCGCGCACCGGTCTCCCGGATCTCCTTGATGATGCCGTCGTGCCGCGGCCGGTCCAGGACGACGACGGTGACGTCCTCGGGCGTGACCCGCTTCGCTTTCGCGACCCGGCGGACGTTCACCGAGATCGGGGCCTCGATGTCGACGAACTCGGCGGCCTCGGGCCCCGTGACCAGCTTGTCCATGTAGAACACGGCGGACGGGTCGAACATCGAACCCCGGTCCGCGGCGGCCAGCACGGCGATCGCGTTCGGCATGCCCTTGGCGTTGAGCGTGGTGCCGTCGATCGGGTCGACGGCGATGTCGCACTCCGGCCCGGTCCCGTCACCGACGCGCTCGCCGTTGAAGAGCATCGGCGCCTCGTCCTTCTCGCCCTCACCGATGACGACGACGCCGTTCATCGAGACGGTGGAGACGAGGGTCCGCATGGCACGCACGGCGGCACCGTCGGCGCCGTTCTTGTCACCGCGCCCGACCCAGCGGCCCGCGGCCATCGCGGCGGCTTCGGTCACCCGGACGAGTTCCAGGGCGAGGTTGCGGTCGGGGGCCTCGGAGGGGACTTCGAGTTCGGACGGCAGATGATGATGCTCGGTCATCGGAGCGCACCTTTCTGATACGACGACGGCCGGATGAGGGTATGGCCCCGACTCTATCGCCAGGCAGACAAAATGAGCAGGGGGCCCCACGGATGAGCGGACCAGGGCACCTGCGACGATAGGGACGTGGCAGGTTCGAACGGCAAGCAGAAGACGGTCCGGGACATGATCCTCTCCCTGGGCCTGATCGGGATCGCGGCGGCGGTCGTCTACATCTTCATCCCGCACAGCGACCACGCTCCAGACATCAAGCGGGTCGACTACCGCGTGGAGCTGCTCACGGCACGCCGCGCGGCGCCGTACCCGGTGGCGGCCCCCGAGGGCCTGTCCACGAGCTGGAAGGCGACCTCGGTCAGCTACGACGGCGCCGCGTTCAACGCCTGGCACCTCGGGTTCAGTGCCCCCGGTGGTCAGTACGTGCAGATAGAGCAGTCGACTCAGAAGCAGGCCGACTTCGTCGACACCGCGAGCCAGGGCGGCGCCGCGACGAAGACGACCCAGACCATCGACGGCCGCACCTGGACCCGCTACACCGGCGGTCGCTACGACGCCCTCGTGCTGGCGGACAAGGGCTCGACGACGGTCGTGGCGGGCACGGGGTCGTTCGCGCAGCTGACGGAGATGGCGAAGGCGCTGCGGACGAAGTAGACGGACGGTTGCGGCGAAGGCCCCTGGCGCGGTGCCGGGGGCCTTCGTCATGTCATCTGCCGCTGTCGGTCGGTGCTCAGACGGTGGTGACGACCTCGTCGTACGCGAGCCGCGGGGAGCGCGGGAACCAGGCGTCCTCGCCCGGCTTGCCGATGTTGATGACGACGAACGGGGTGTGGTCGCCGTCCAGGAACTCCTTCTGGACGCCGGCGAAGTCGAGGCCGGTCATCGGACCGGCGGCGAGGCCGGCGGCACGGATGCCGATGATGAAGTACGCGGCCTGGAGGGCGGCGTTCAGCGCGGCGTTGCCCTCACGGACCGAACGCTCGCCGAAGACGGCGTCCTTGGCCTGCGGGAAGTGCGGGAACAGGTTCGGCAGTTCCTCGTGGAACTCGTTGTCCGCGGAGAGGATCGCGACCAGCGGGGCGGCGGCGGTCTTCTTCTGGTTGCCCTCGGCGAGGTGCTGCACGAGGCGCTCGCGGGCCTCGGGGGAGCGGACCAGGGTGATGCGCAGCGGCGACTGGTTCATCGAGGTCGGGCCGTACTTGACCAGGTCGTAGATCGCCTGCACCTGCTCGTCCGTCACCGGCTCGTCGGTGAACGTGTTCGCGGTGCGGGCCTCGCGGAACAGCAGGTCCTGGGCGGTGGGGTCAAGGACGAGAGACATACGTGAACTTCCTCGGGGTGGCCGGAAACCGGAACCGGACCGTGGTCCGGATAGGCTGACGAGACCGACCGTACGCGATGAGACGTTCAACGTTCAACCAAAACCGGAGCATGGTGATCCGCATCACAGGGAAATACCGCTGGGGTGGCTCGCCAGGGGGCTGCTGTTGTTCTTTCTGGTGAGTGGTCGGCGTCCCCGGTAGCAGCAGGCGGCGGTGGGTATTGGCTGGCCGCCGTCACTGACGGGTGTCCGCGAGCGCGCCTCGCCATCCGCCACCGGCTGTCGCAACTCGCCGTCCGCTGCCAGCAGTTGCCAACTGATCGCCGACGCTGCCAACCAGCGGTCGCCGCGACGCGCTGTCCGCTGCCGGCGTGCGCTGTTCGCCGTCCGCCGCTGGTTGTCGGCGTTTGGTTTCGCCGTCCGCTGACAGTCCTCGGCCGGTCCTGGGTTGTTGGCCGTTGCTAGCTGTTCGCCGTCGCTGCGCCGGCTGGCGGCCGCTGCGGCTTGCCGTCCACCGACAGCCGGCGCTACTTACGATCCGCTGCCGCCAGCCCGCCAGCCCGCCAGCCCGCCAGCCCGCCAGCCCGCCAGCCCGCCAGCCCGCGAGAGCCGCCCGCTCTCGCTACTCGCCGTCGCCGTCCGCTTCCGTGGCCGAGCCGTCTTCCTCTTCCTCCGCCAGCGCCGCGTCCAACCGAGCCCGCGCGCCGTCCAGCCAGCGTCGGCACACCTTGGCCAGTTCCTCGCCCCGCTCCCAGAGCGCGAGCGACTCCTCCAGGGTCGTACCGCCCGCCTCCAGCCGCCGTACGACCTCGATCAGCTCGTCGCGTGCCTGCTCGTACCCGAGCGACTCTTCCGTCACCTTGCTGGTCATCCGCCCACCCTATGCATCAACAGGAACTACGCCTCGACCCGAACCGTGAACTCGCCCTCGGCGACCCGCGCGCGCAGCACCTCGTCCGCGCTCGCCTCTTCCGGGTCCCGGACGACATGCCCGTCGGCCCGCTGCAGCACCGCGTACCCCCGCTTCAGGGTCGCGGCGGGAGAGAGGGCGACCACGCGCGCGTGGGTGTGGGTCAGCTCCGAGTCGGCGCGGTCCAGGAGGTGGCCGAGCGTGCGGCGGCCCCGGCCGAGGAGCGCGGCGACATGATCCGCGCGTTCGTCGATCATCCGGTGCGGATCCTGTATCGACGGCCGCGACAGCGCCTGCGCCAGCCCGCGCTCCTCCCGGTCCACGAACGCGACGACACACCGCCGCGCCCGGTCGCGCAGCTGCCGTACGCGCTCGTACTCCTCGCCGACGTCCGGTACGACCTTCTTCGCGGCGTCGGTGGGGGTGGAGGCGCGCAGGTCGGCGACGTAGTCCAGGAGGGGGTTGTCGGGCTCGTGCCCGATCGCGGACACCACCGGCGTACGGCAGGCCGACACGGCCCGTACGAGCTGCTCGTCGGAGAACGGCAGCAGGTCCTCCACGCTGCCGCCGCCCCGCGCCACGATGATCACGTCCACGCCGTCGAGCGCGTCGAGTTCCTTCACGGCCTGCACGACCTGCGGCACGGCGTGCACGCCCTGCACGGGCACGTTGCGCACCTCGAAACGGACCGCCGGCCAGCGATGCCGCGCGTTCTCCAGCACGTCCCGCTCGGCGGCCGAGGCCCGTCCGCAGACCAGCCCGATCAGCTGCGGCAGAAAGGGCAACGGCTTCTTCCGGTCGGCCGCGAACAGCCCCTCCGCGGCCAGCGACTTCTTCAACTGCTCAAGCCGCGCGAGGAGTTCCCCGACCCCGACCGGCCTGATCTCGGTGGCCCGCAACGACAACTGCCCCCGTGGCGCGTACCACTCCGGCTTCGCGAGGACGACGACCCGCGCGCCCTCGCTGACGACCTCGGCGACCTCGTCGAACACCTGCCGAAAGCACGTCACGCTCACCGAGATGTCGTACGACGGGTCGCGCAACGTCAGAAACACGACCCCGGCACCGGGCCGCCGCGACAACTGGGTGATCTGCCCCTCGACCCACACCGCACCGAGCCGATCGATCCACCCGCCGATGAGCCGGGAGACCTCACCGACGGGGAGCGGCGCGTCCGGAGCCGTGTTGAGAGCCATGCGCCCGAGAGTAACGGCCGCCTCTGACAACGGGGTCGAGGTGCGGGGTGGGGGCGGGGCGGAACGGTCACTGCTTGACCCAGGTCGGCGAAATCAGCCCGTCCGGTGTTTGAGGACGAGGCCCCTTCAGGGCCGATGGGGGTCTGGGGGCGGAGCCCCCAGGAGACGCCCGCCCCCACCCACACCAGGTATCTACTGCCGGATCGCCGCGCGAGACTGCACGGCGAGTACTGCCAGCCCGACCGCCAGCCAGATCGCCCCCACCACCTGGGCCGTCCCCGACGCCTCCACGATCACCGCGATCGTGATCGCCGCTCCCAGCACCGGTACCAGCACGTGCCGCCACCACACCACCGGTCCGCCCCGTCGCCGTACCGCGAACCAGCCCACCACGCTCGCGTGCAGCAGCGTGAACGCGGTGAGCGCGCCGATGTCGACGACCGAGACCAGGTGGTCGAGGCCGTCGTCGCGGCGGGCCGCCCAGACCGCGGCGACCAGGGTGATGACGGCCGTAGAGAGTAGGGCGGCCCGCGGTACTCCGTCGTCGGTCTTCGACAGGGCGCGGGGCAGGCGTCGGTCGCGGGCCATCGCGAAGACCAGGCGGCCCGCCGCCGCCTGCCCGGCCAGCGCCGCGAACGCCGCGCCGATCGCCTTGCTGACGGCGACCAGGTTGTGCAGCCAGTTGCCGACCGAGACATCGACCGCGTCGTAGAACGCCGATCCTTGTTTCCCCGCGTCGGCGGCCAGCTGCGCGGATGTCGTCGGCTCCAGGAGGGCGACCAGGTACGTCTGGGCGATGAACAGCACGCCGGCCAGGGCGAGGCAGAACAACAGTGCCCTGGCGACCTTCTCGGAGCCGCCGGTGACCTCCTCCGCGAAGGTGGCCACCGCGTCGAAGCCCAGGTAGGACAGGACGGCCACCGAGACCGCGCCGATCACCGCCGACAGCGCGAACGCGCCCTGCGTGCCGTCCCCGGACAGCGGTGACAGCCAGCCCCGTTCGGCGCCGTCGCGTGCGAGGACGACGATCGCCGACACGATGAAGATGATGAGGACGATGATCTCCATCGCGAGGACGAGGAACCCGACGCGGGCCGCCGCCCGGACACCCCAGAGGTTGAGGCAGGTCGTGATGACGACCGCCAGCGCGGTCCACACCCACCGGGAGACGTCCGGGACCAGCGCGTTCATGGCGATCCCGGAGAAGAGGTAGGCGACGGCGGGGATCAGGATGTAGTCCAGCATCGCCATCCAGCCGGCGATGAACCCGGCCTCCTTGCCGAGCCCCACGCGCGCGTAGGCGAACACCGAGCCCGCCTGAGGGACGACCCGCACCATCTGCGCGTAGCTGAACGCGGTGAACGCCATCGCGACCGTGGCCACGATGTAGACCAGCGCGACGGCGCCGTGCGACTTGGCGTCCAGGGTGCCGAACACGCCGACCGGCGCCATGGGGGCGATGAACAGCAGCCCGTAGACGACGAGATCCCGGAAACCGAGACTGCGCCGCAGCTGGGGCCCGCCGTCGGCCGCAGTCGTCGTATCCGTGCCCGTGTCCGCCATCTCGTGTCTCCCGTACGTCGTGCCCGGCCCCCACCCCTCCCACTCCACCGCGAGTCTCCCCACGCCAGTCTCCCCAAGGGCGCGAT
Source organism: Streptomyces prunicolor (assembly GCF_045162825.1). Taxonomy (NCBI): domain Bacteria; kingdom Bacillati; phylum Actinomycetota; class Actinomycetes; order Kitasatosporales; family Streptomycetaceae; genus Streptomyces; species Streptomyces prunicolor. Next base: position 6,998,037 of record NZ_CP108676.1, read on the forward strand.
CTTTGACCCGTCGGGCGCGGCCTTACGATGGGACGCATGACTGCTTCGTCTGGCCGCCGTGTCCTGCTCGCCGCCCCCCGTGGCTACTGCGCGGGCGTGGACCGCGCCGTGATCGCCGTCGAGAAAGCCCTTGAGCAGTACGGGGCTCCGATCTATGTCCGGCACGAGATCGTGCACAACAAGTACGTCGTGCAGACCCTGGAGAAGAAGGGCGCCGTCTTCGTGGAGCGGACCGAGGAGGTCCCCGAGGGGAACATCGTGATGTTCTCCGCGCACGGCGTCGCGCCCGTCGTCCACGACGAGGCCAAGCAGGGCCGCCTCGCCACCATCGACGCGACCTGCCCCCTGGTGACCAAGGTCCACAAGGAAGCCGTCCGTTTCGCGAACGAGGACTTCGACATCCTCCTCATCGGCCACGAGGGCCACGAGGAGGTCATCGGCACCTCCGGAGAGGCCCCCGACCACATCACCCTGGTCGACGGCCCGTCCGACGTCTCCAAGGTGGAGGTGCGGGATCCGTCCAGGGTCGTATGGCTGTCCCAGACCACCCTCTCGGTCGACGAGACCATGGAGACGGTCGACGCCCTGAAGGAGAAGTTCCCGCAGCTCATCTCGCCGCCCAGCGACGACATCTGCTACGCCACGCAGAACCGCCAGCTCGCCGTGAAGCAGATGGGTGAGGAGGCCGACCTGGTGATCGTGGTCGGCTCGAAGAACTCCTCCAACTCCGTACGGCTCGTCGAGGTCGCCAAGCTGGCCGGCGCCCGCGCCGCCTACCTGGTGGACTTCGCCGACGAGATCGAGGAGGCCTGGCTGGAGGGCGTGACCACGGTCGGCGTGACCTCGGGCGCCTCCGTGCCGGAGGTCCTGGTCGAACAGGTGTTGGAGTGGCTGTCCGGTCGTGGCTACGAGGACGTCGAGCTGGTCCAGGCGGCCGAGGAGTCCATCACGTTCTCGCTGCCCAAGGAACTCCGCCGTGACCTGCGCGAAGAGGCGGCCGCACTGGTCGCCGAGCGCACCGGTTCGGACCGTACGGCACCCTCCGGGCAGTGACTGTCAGTCGTTCGTCGTAGCGTGGATCCATGCAGATCTTCGGCGTGGACATCGGTGGATCCGGGATCAAGGGCGCCCCTGTGGACCTGGACAAGGGCGAATTGACGGAAGAGCGGTGCAAGGTGCTGACCCCGCACCCGGCGACACCGGACGGGGTGGCCGACGGCGTGAAGGAAGTCGTCGACCACTTCGGCTGGACGGGACCGGTCGGGCTCACGTTTCCAGGTGTGGTCACCGGCGGTGCCACGATCCGTACGGCGGCGAACGTCGACAAGAGCTGGATCGACACGGACGCGGGCGCGCTGTTCAGCGACAGGCTGGGCGGCCTCCCGGTGACGGTCGTCAACGACGCGGACGCGGCGGGCGTCGCCGAGATGCACTTCGGCGCCGGCCAGGGCCGCAAGGGCACGGTGATCCTGCTGACCTTCGGCACCGGCATCGGCAGCGCCCTCTTCGTCAACGGCATCCTCGTGCCGAACACGGAACTGGGCCACCTTGAGCTGAACGGCCACGACGCCGAGAAGAAGGCCTCCAGCAAGGCCAAGGAGGACGGCGAGCTGACCTGGGAGCACTGGGCGCACCGCGTCCAGAAGTACCTCGCCCATGTCGAGATGCTGTTCTCGCCCGAGCTCTTCATCATCGGCGGCGGAGTCAGCCGCAAGGCCGACAAGTTCCTGCACTTCATCGAGGACATCAAGGCCGAGATCGTCCCGGCACAGTTGCAGAACAACGCGGGGATCGTGGGGGCGGCGATGCACGCGGCGGGGGACGACTAGGCCTCGGCATCCCCGGGAGTCACGCGCGCGGGTGCCGCGCGCGTGACGGCGAACGGCACAGGGACTACGGCAGTCACGCGCGTCGGCGACGCCTCAGCAGCCGAACCCTGCGGACCGTCGCGATGAGCCCCGCGACGAGCGTCCCGCCGTACAGCCAACCGGCCTGGGTGGCGAGGCCGGTGAACACGCCCACCAGGCGGTTGGCGAGGCCGCCGCTGCCGTCGGCCACCGGGATGAGGCCGACGGCGAAGGCGATGGGTACGACGACCGGCGCGGTCAGCAGGTCGCCGCGCCGGATCCAGACCGCGGTGAGCACGCACACCGGCACGAACAGCACGCCGTACACGGTCAACGACGCCCCGAACAGGAACTGGTCGATACACCCGAGCACGAACATCACGGCCGCGCAGAACAGCCCGCCGCCGAGCCCGGTGAGCCGGGGGTTCGGCAGCTGACGTACCGTCTCGGCCGCCGTAGGGCTCGGGCGTCGTACGGCCGCCGGGCGGCGCTGTGCGGTGCCGCGGGCCTGCGGGTTCGTGCGGGTCGTGCGGGCGGGGCCGCCGTTCGGGCCCCGGCCCGCCTGCGGGGGAAGGGGCGGGGCCCCGCGTCTCGCGCCGGGCTGTGGGGGTCGTGTCCTGTGTTGCTCCACTGGACCAACTTAGGTCGGTTTATGTGCCGAATAGGTCCTCAGACACGCCGATGGGCAGAGCTTGGCCACGTGTTCGACGCGAAGCCGGGAGGGCGCGGCTCACGCCGTAGACTGGTGGATCGGCCCCGGGCCCCAGTCTCCGTAGCCCCAGCCGGTCTCCTCCACTGCTCTCACGCCACTCACGTACGGGAAGTCGCAACGTGTCGCTCACGATCGGAATCGTCGGTCTGCCGAATGTCGGCAAGTCGACCCTGTTCAACGCCCTGACCAAGAACGACGTGCTGGCGGCCAACTACCCGTTCGCCACGATCGAGCCGAACGTCGGTGTGGTCGGCGTCCCCGACGCGCGCCTGACGAAACTGGCCGAGATCTTCTCCTCGCAGAAGATCCTTCCGGCGACCGTCGACTTCGTCGACATCGCGGGCATCGTGAAGGGCGCGTCGGAGGGCGAGGGCCTGGGCAACAAGTTCCTTGCGAACATCCGTGAGTCCGACGCGATCTGCCAGGTCATCCGTGCCTTCAAGGACGAGAACGTCGTCCACGTCGACGGCAAGGTCTCGCCCAAGGACGACATCGAGACGATCAACACCGAGCTGATCCTTGCCGACCTGCAGACCATCGAGAAGGTCCTGCCGCGCCTCCAGCGGGAGTCGCGCATCAAGAAGGACATCGGCCCGAAGGTCGCTGCGGTCGAGGCGGCGCAGGAGATCCTGGAGAAGGGCGACACCCTCTTCTCGCAGGGCATCGTCCAGGGTTCCGGCAAGGAGGAACTCCTCCACGACCTGCACCTGTTGACGACCAAGCCCTTCCTCTACGTCTTCAACGTCGACGAGGACGAACTGGTCGACGAGGACTTCAAGACCGAGCAGCGCGCCCTGGTCGCCCCCGCCGAGGCGATCTTCCTCAACGCCAAGCTGGAGGCGGACCTCGCCGAGCTCGACGAGGAGGAGGCGATGGAGCTCCTGGAGTCGGTCGGCGTCGAGGAGCCCGGCATGACGACCCTGGCCCGCGTCGGTTTCGACACCCTCGGCCTGCAGACCTACCTCACGGCAGGCCCCAAGGAATCCCGCGCCTGGACCATCAAGAAGGGCGCCACCGCCCCCGAGGCCGCCGGCGTCATCCACACCGACTTCCAGAAGGGCTTCATCAAGGCGGAGGTCATCTCTTTCGCCGACCTGGTGGAGACGGGCTCGGTCGCGGAGGCGCGGGCCAAGGGGAAGGCTCGTATGGAGGGCAAGGACTATGTGATGCAGGACGGGGATGTGGTGGAGTTCCGGTTCAACGTGTAGCGGGTGGCCTATCGCCACGTCGCTGAGCTGGCAAACATGCAGCTCAGATAGGGTCCGGCTCTTCGGAGTCGGGCCCTATGACATGTTCGACCCGAAGGTCGGCCGTCGGCAGGTCCTGGTACTCGGAGGTGTGACGCTGGGCGTCGGTGTCCAACCGGCCGCGTTTCCCGGGCAGTTGGCCGTGCAGGTCAAGCACGCGGGCACGGATCTGTCGGCCGGGACCCAGGTGGCCATCGGCTACTACCCCCGGCTGTACTCACCGCTGCCGGAGGCCGTCGCCACCGTGGGCGACCGTCGGCTGCGCGTCAGGAGCGCCGTCACCACCGACCCCAAGACCGCGGCCACCGCCTGCACGGTCACTTTGACCGAGGCCCTGCCCGCCGGCAGTGACCCGGTGGTCGTCGTGGGGACCGCGTTCCCCGTGCTCTACCCGTACGACCTGGTCGCCGGGCCCGCCCATGCCACCGCGGCCGTGCACCACAAGAACGTGCGCCCGACCGACCGGCGGAGCCTCCAGCCCGGACGTCCGCACACCTTCGGCGGAGTCGCCACGCCGTGAGGTCCGGAGATCAGCGGTGTGTGGAACCGCTTCGAATGGACGAACGGCAAGCGGTGGTACTACTGCCCGGCGCGGATCACGCTGAGCAGCGTCGGACCGGGCGCCGCTCCCGCGGCCGCGTGCTACGCCGTCTCGCTGGACCCGCAGGACGTCTCCGCCACCAGGTGTCCGCCAGCCCCTTGACCTCCTTCACCGGCTCGACCTCGGCCTGGAGGTGAGGACCCGGAAGCCGACGGGTGACCTGCCGACCGTCAAGCACCTCACCGTAGGGTTGATCGACATGGGCAACCACATCACCCAGCGGCAGACCGGCCTCACCTCGATGTCGCGGAGAGATGCACAGTGGACATAGTCCCCGGTTACGTCTTCATCCTGCCGGCGGTGATCGTCGTGGGATGGATCCTGTCGTGGTGGGGCACCCGGCGGGTCCGGTGGTTCCTGCTGTCCGGCGCGGCCGCCGTCTCCGTGCTCTGTGTCGTCATCGGCTGGGCCGCGCTGGGGCCGCGGGCGGACCCGGGGACCGTCACCTGCTCGTCCAGTTGGGCGTGCACGGACCCGGGTTCGCTCTATGTGGTCGCGACCGGGCTGCTCGGTTTCGGATGCTGTGCGGTGCTGGTGATCCTCGCGCTCGTGGGCGAGGCGATTCTGGTCTGGAGGGGACGCCGGGTCTCCAACTGACGGTCCGGCGGTGATCACCGTCGGCGGGGCGCCCCCCGCGCCCCGCCCCGAGACCGACCACTTTCCGAAGCCGCTCGGCGGCCGCTCAACGGCCTCCCAGCAGCCGCTCAAAAGCCGTGCCGCGCTCCACCATCCACCGAAACCATCACCCCGGTGACATACGACGCCGCCGGCGACAGCAAGAACGCCCCCGCCCGTCCGAACTCCTCCGGCGTCCCGTACCGCCCCAGCGGAATCGCCGACTCGTTGCCGGCCCGCCTCGCGTCGGGGTCGGGGGCGAGGCCGTCCAGTTCGCGCATGCGGTCCGTGGCGATTCGGCCGGGGAGGAGGCCGAGCACGCGGATGCCGCGGGGGCCCAGTTCGTCGGCCAGGGACTTGGCGAAACCGGCCAGGCCGGGGCGGAGGCCGTTGGAGATGGCCATTCCCGGGGCCGGTTCGTGGGCGGTGCCCGACAGGACGAAGCCGATCACGCCCCCGGCACCCAGCTCCGCCGCCGCCGCTCGGGCCAGTCGTACCGCGCCCAGGAACACCGACTCGAAGGCGGCCTGCCACTGTTCGTCGGTGGTGGCCGCCGTTTCGCCCGCGGGCGGGCCGCCCACGCTGATCAGGATGCCGTCGAAGGCGCCGTACAACTCCCTTGCGGTGGCGATCAGTTGACGGGGTGCCCGCGGGTCGGAGTTGTCGACGGCGACTCCGGCCGCGTTCGGGCCCAGCTCGGCCGCCGACTCGGCGGCGCGCTTCTCGTCGCGGCCGGTGATGACCACCTTGGCGCCGTCGGCGACCAGTTCGCGGGCGACGGCGTAGCCCAGCCCGCGGGTGCCGCCGGTGACGACGTACACCTTGTTCTTCAGTCCGAGATCCATGAGTCCGGTCCCGCCTAGAGGTTGAGGGTCGTGGTGATGGCCGCGTCCACCTGTGCCGCCAGCTTGGTGTCGTCCTCCTCCGTCCACGCCCACGCGACGTGTCCGTCGGGGCGGATCAGGGCGGCGCGTACGTCCGCCCAGGCCGGCCGGGTCTGGTCGGGTGCGCCGGCGTGCACCGTCACCCGCTGCTGGGCGCGGTCGGCCAGCGCGTCGTCCTCCGTGAGGTCGAGCAGGACGTACGAGTCCGCCCGCAGCGCGCCGAACAGCGTGCTGTCCGTGTCGGTGAGGGGGAGGGCGGGGGCGCGGGTGCCGGTCACCGGGTGGGCCGTCGGGTCGGTGCTCGGGTAGGCGACGTCGAGCGCGGTCAGCCGGCCGGCCAGTACGTCGCTGAACTCCCGTGACTCGGGGACCATCCGGCTCAGCAGGTCACGCAGGGCCATCCCCTCGGGCGTGAAGGCGTGGAACAGGTAGGTCTGCGCGCGGCTGTGCTCCATCAGCTGCTCGCCGACCGGGTAGCGGTCGGAGTGGTAGCTGTCGAGGAGCCCGTCCGAGGCCCAGCCGTCGATCGTCGCGGCCAGCTTCCAGCCGAGGTTGAAGGCGTCCTGGAAACCGACGTTCATGCCGACGCCCCCGGTGGGGTAGTGCTGGTGCGCGGCGTCGCCCGCCAACACGACGCGGCCACGCCGGTAGTGGGAGGCGAGGCGGGTGGCGTTGCCGTAGCGGGAGAGCCAGGACGGGTCGCGCATGCCGAAGTCCTCGCCGGCGATGTCGATCACCTTCTGCCGCAGTTCGTCCATCGTGAAGTCGCCGGGCCACTCGGTGGTCGCGCTGTCCGGGCTGGTGCCCGCGATGCGCCAGCGGTTGTCGGGCAGCGGCACGATCATCAGGCCGCCGCGCTCGGTGAAGCGGTTGAAGCCGGGCGCCGGCGGGTTGTCGAAGAGGACGTCACCGAGCCAGCCGAGGTAGCGCGAGTCCGTGCCGGGGAACTCGATCCCGGCGACGTCGCGCACGGTGCTCCGCGTGCCGTCGCAGCCCGCGATGTACTCCGTCTCGATCTCGTACGGCCCCTTTGGCCCCTCGACCCGGACGGTCACCGAGTCCGCGTGCTCGGTGAAACCCGTGACGCGGTGCCCGCGCCGGATGTCCGCGCCGAGCCCGCGGGCGTGCTCCTCGAAGAGCGCTTCGGTACGGGCCTGGGGGATGAACAGGGTGTACGGGAACGGGGTGTCCATGACCGAGAAGTCGAGCCGGTTGGACAGGTTGGCGAAGTGGCCGGTGGAGATCTTCAGGCTCTCGTCGAGGAAGCGCTGGTGGATCCCGCGCGAGGCCAGCACCTCGACGCCGCGCGGGTGCACGGTGAGCGCCTTGGAGCGGTCGTCGATCTCGGTGCGGAGTTCCAGGACGGTGACGGAGATGTTGTTGAGTCGGAGTTCGGCGGCGAGCCAGAGGCCGACGGGGCCGCCTCCGGAGATGACGACCTGCGCCGTTTCCGTCCGCGCCGTTTCCGCCTGCGCTGTGTTCACCCGCGCTGTGTTCACCTGCTGTGCACCCACGAGATCCCCATTCCTTGGTCGCTGACCTAGAGTCTTGAGGTGAAGTAAACTAGGTCGGTGACCAACAAGCAACAGAGCGACCGACTGGATCCGGCCGCGGTGATCCGCGCGGGGCTGGACCTCCTGGACGAGAAGGGCCTGGACGCGGTGTCCACGCGCGCGGTCGCCGACCGGCTCGGCGTGCGGATCAACACCGTGCAGTGGCATGTGAAGACCAAGGCCCGGATGCTGGAGCTGATGGCGGACGCCGTGATCGGCGAGATCCCGCTGACCGGCCTGCCGGAGGTCCCCGCCGAACGGGCCCGCGAACTGGCCGGCCGGTTCCGCCGCGCCCTGCTGTCCCACCGCGACGGCGCGGCACTCGTGGTCGGCACCTACGCCGCCGAGCCCATGACCCTGTCCTTCGCGGAGAGCCTGGTCGAGGCGCTGCTGGCATGCGGCCTGGGCGATCGCGAGGCCGCGTGGACCTCATGGGCGGTCGTCTACTTCGCCCTCGGTCTCACCCAGGAGGAACAGGCCGTGGATCACCGCCCGTTGGGTGACGTCCTGGCCCGTGCGATCTCCGAGGCGACCCATCCCGCGCTGCACCGGGTGGCCGGGCATCTGGCGCCGGCGTCGTTCGAGGAGCGGTTCGAGTTCGGGGTGGCCGCGTTGCTCGCCGGGCGGCGGTGAGGGGAAGGGCCCGCGGGCTCGCGTACGGGTCTGTCACGTCGTCAGCGGAGAGCCTTCAGCGCGCTCTCGGCCCCGGCCAGAACCGTACGCGCCTGGTGTTCCACTTGATGGTCGACCGGTACCCAGCGCACCCGCAGCGCCTCTTCCGTATCCGTGCACCACGCGGTGAAGAGTTCGTCCAACTTGCGGTACAGCGCCGGGGCGGCCCTGTCGTCCGATGCCCGCAGGAGTCGTAGCAACAGGCCTGCCGCGCGGATCGGTTGGCGGCGGGCCACGATGTTCAGGGCCGCGATCTGAGCCGTCGTCAGACGCCTCGGGTCGTCGTCGGCCGACGCGGCGGCGGCCTGACGGGCCAGCGGTGCCCAGGAGTTGGCGACCATGTCGTAGAGGCCGTCGGCCATCCACTCCACCACCCGTCTGAGCGAGTCGTGTTGGGTCGCCGGCAGGAAGGTACGTGCCTTTTCGAGTACGGCGGTCACCTGGCGTCCGCCGTCCAGGACCAGGTCGGCCAGGTCGCGGAGGGTGTGTTCGGCTTCCGGGTGCGGGGTCGGGTCCTCGGCCAAGTCGCTTGCCCACATGGGGACTTCGACGATCGCGGTGACACCGCCGTAGCGCAGGGGCGCGCACCAGGTGGACGCGCCGATGTTCTCCGAGCCGGCCGCCAGGCGCGCGGTGCTGTCCGGCGGGGGCAGGACGTAGACCGCGGGGCTGGGGTTCTCCCAGTACAGGGCGTCGTACGTGCCGTGTTGGAGGGGGATGCCGAGTTCGGCGGCGGATGCGCGGAAGGGCGCGGCCAGTTCGGGGAGGTCGCGGGTCAACTGGACCCAGCTGCCGCCCACATCGGTGCTGTGCAGCGAGCACTGGAGGAATGGTCGTAGGTCGTCGATGACCTCGAACAGTGCCCGGCTCTCCGGGAGTTGGCGCGAAATGATCGGTGCCCATTCCGGTTGCTCCGCGGCCATCGGGCGGTAGGTGGTGCGGTAGTAGTGCCGGAGGGTGGGGGTGGGGGTGCGGGTGGGCGTGGCTGTGGCTTCCGGGGTTCCGGCCTCGCTCACCGCTGCGCCGTCCGGGTCGAGGCACAGGACGATGTCCCAGGTGACGAGGGTGAGGTCGGTCGCCGCGGACAGGCGGTCGCCGCGGGCGAGTTGCTCCGCGAGCACGAGCGCGGTCGCGCCGCCGACCGGCTCGTCGGGGTGCGGGCCGGCGACCACGAGGACGTGATGCGGTCCGTGTCCCACGGACAGCATCAGGATCGGGCGGCCCGCGCGGGACCTCCCGATCCGGCGCAGCCGGCAGGTCCCGGGATACCGGGAGACCAGCCGCCGCGCCGATGCGGTGACCTGGGTGACCGTGGGATAGCGGTCCGTCATGCGTGCCGTCATGCGGTCCATCATGACCAACGAAGGGGGCGGTTCGATGATCGGAGAATTCTTCGAAACATTCGATCGAAAACATTCGACTTATGAGTCTTGATCCTTTGTTGTGTCCGGGGAATTTCTGCGGTGAATCGTTCAATGTGGCGTCTGAGCTGGGTAATTCGTCAAGGTGTCGAGCGCTGATCGGCTACGAATATTTCGTATTCGGAACCGAAACTATTGACAGTTGGCAGGGTCATACCAACACTGACGCGGCATGGACACCACACCCGCACGCACGTCGAACCGCTTAAGGCTGTCCGTCAGCGGCGCCTGCGCCCTGCTGCTGGCCCTGCTGGCGATGATGACCCTGCCCGGCACGGCCGGGGCCGCCACGGTCATCACCACGAACCAGACCGGCACCAACAACGGCTACTACTACTCGTTCTGGACCGACTCCCAGGGGTCGGTCTCCATGAACCTCGGCTCCGGCGGCAACTACAGCACCACGTGGAGCAACACCGGCAACTTCGTCGCGGGCAAGGGCTGGAGCAACGGCAGCCGTCGGAGCGTGACGTACTCGGGGAGCTTCAACCCGTCCGGCAACGGCTATCTCGCGCTGTACGGCTGGACGTCGAACCCGCTCGTCGAGTACTACATCGTCGACAACTGGGGCACCTACCGGCCCACGGGCACGTACAAGGGCACCGTCACCAGTGACGGCGGGACGTACGACATCTACAGGACGACGCGGTACAACGCCCCCTCCGTGGAAGGCACGAAGACCTTCGACCAGTACTGGAGCGTCCGGCAGTCGAAGCGCACCGGCGGCACCATCACCACCGGCAACCACTTCGACGCCTGGGCCCGTGCCGGGATGCCGCTGGGCAGCTTCAGCTACTACATGATCCTCGCGACCGAGGGCTACCAGAGCAGCGGCAACTCCAACATCACGGTGAGTTGACCACCTTCCAACTCCCCAGACTGGAGGGACCACTTCACATGAAACCCAGCGCGTTACGATCCCTGGTCGCCACGCCGGCCGTCATCGCCCTGGCCGCCGCGGGCACCCTCGCCGCCGGCGTGAACACCCCGGCGCAGGCTGCCACTTGCGGGGGTTACGTCGGGCTCACCTTCGACGACGGGCCGTCCGGCAACACGCCCGCCCTGCTCAACTCGCTGAAGCAGAACGGTCTTCGGGCCACGACGTTCAACGAGGGCCAGTACGCCGCCGCTTACCCGGCGCAGGTCAAGGCCGAGGTCGCCGCCGGTATGTGGGTCGGCAACCACAGCTACACCCACCCGCACCTCACCCAGCAGACCCAGGCGACGATCGACTCGGAGATCTCCCGGACCCAGCAGGCCATCGCGGCCGCGGGCGGCGGCACACCCAAGCTGTTCCGGCCGCCGTACGGCGAGACCAACGCGACGGTGAAGGCCGTGGAGGCCAAGTACGGTCTGAAAGAGATCATTTGGGACGTCGACTCGCAGGACTGGAACGGCGCGAGCACCGACGCGATCGTCCAGGCGGCGGCCCGGCTCACCAATGGCCAGATCATCCTCATGCACGACTGGCCGGCCAACACGGTCGCGGCGATTCCGCGGATCGCGCAGGGGTTGGCGGCACGCAATCTGTGCGCCGGGATGATCTCGCCGCAGACGGGACGTGCGGTCGCCCCTGGATAGCGGCTGCCGCGCTGCGCCTACCACCTGCCGGACCCCTCCGACCAGGGCATTGACCTGTGCTTTCAGGTTGTGTTCAGGCTCGGAGGGGTCTTGGGCAACTCATGCACCGAAAGCCCCAAAGCTCTGGCAAAGGGGTCTGGGGCAACCGCCGTTCGCCATGTCATCGTGCCTGCCATGACGACGGATCACCTCACTCACGACCGGCCTTCGCGCCGCATCCGGCACGCGGCGAGCAAGGTGCCGGAGGTGACCGTCTACTTCTGGGTCATCAAGGTGCTGACAACCGGTATGGGGGAGACGGCCTCCGACTTCCTGGCCCACGCGTTCGGCCCGATCCCCGCCGTCGGCCTCGGCGGCATCGCCCTGGTGGCCGCCCTGGCCGTGCAGTTCGCCGTCCGGCGGTACGTGGCCTGGATCTACTGGACGGCGATCGTCATGGTCAGCGTGTTCGGCACGATGGCCGCCGACGTCCTGCACGTCGGCCTCGGTGTGCCGTACGCGCTCTCGACGCCGTTCTTCATGGTCGTCCTGGCCGCCGTCTTCGCTCTCTGGTACCGCAGCGAGGGCACCCTGTCGATCCACAGCATCCACACCCGGCGCCGCGAGGTCTTCTACTGGGCCACCGTGCTCGCCACGTTCGCGCTGGGCACGGCCTGCGGGGACCTCACCGCCACGATCGGCCTGGGCTATCTGGGCTCCGCCTTCCTGTACGGCGCCGCGATCGCGGTTCCGGCCCTCGCGCACCGGTGGGGCGGGCTGAACGCGGTGGCCGCGTTCTGGGCGGCGTACGTCATCACCCGCCCGCTCGGCGCCTCCGTCGCCGACTGGATGGCCGTCGGCCACCAACGGGGCGGGCTCGACTGGGGACTTGGCCCGGTCACGCTGTCCTGGACGGTGGCCATTCTGGGCTTCGTCGGCTACCTCGCCGCCTCCCGCAAGGACATCCGGCACGACGCCCCGGCGTGAGAGCACGACGCCCTGCCGTGTGAGTCCGGGGCGCGCCTCGTTCTCGTCCGGCGGGCAGGCCGACCACGAGCCGTGCCCCCGGGGCGTGTGCGGAGCCGTACGTCACCTCGCCGCCCGCGGAGCGGGCCGGACGGCGCGCCGGCGGCAGGCCGGGACCCGCACCACCGTGACCGTCGCCGGGATCCGCACGCGGGCCGGGCGGGTCAACTTGCCTGTGGTGGGCGGCTGTTCCTGCGGATGTCGGCCGGCGTGGATCCGGACGTCGGCGTCGAGGAACGCGTCGTTCGCGCTCTCCAGGACACGCAGCGTCGTATCCCGGGTGTCGACGGTGGCGGCGCGGGTGCGCGGCTCGTCGTCCGCCTGGTGCTGGAGGCGGTGCCGGGCCACGGAGTCGAACGCCACGGTGAGGACCGGCATCAGCGCCGCGGCGGTCAGAAGTGCGACGAGGGAGAGCTGGCCCGCAGGGGCTGGGGGCCGGGCGACGGACCCCGTTCACGACAGCCGGTGGCCGACTCCACGGGCCGTGCCGACCGTCCGGGCGCTGCCCGCCTGCCGGAGCTTGCGGCGCAGCCGGGTCAGGTACTGGTCGAGGGTGTTGTCGTGGACCTGGGCCCCTTCGGGCCAGCCCGCGCGGATCAGTTCGCGGCGGGCGACGATGCCGCCGGAGGCCGCCATGAGCGCGGCCAGGAGGCGGAACTCGGTCGGTGTCAGGTCGACCCGGGTGTCCCGGACGTCGAGCGTGTGCCGGACGGCGTCCAGGACCAGGTCTCCCGCTGTGGCGGCGGGCGGTGGCGCCGCCCGTCTGAGGGCCGCCCGCAGGCGGGCCGCGAGTTCGGCGAGGTGGAACGGCTTGGACAGGTAGTCGTCGCCCCCGGCGGAGAACCCGGACAGCCGGTCGGGCAACCGGTGATGCGCGCCGAGGAAGATGACCGGGGAGCGGAACCCGTTCGCCCGCATCGCCTGGCACACGTCCCGCCCGTCGGCGTCGGGCAGCCCGATGTCGAGCACGACGGCGGAGACGCCGGCGGTGGCCAGGCGCAGGGCGGTCGCGCCGTCCGGTGCCGGGACGGTGTCGTAGTCCTCGTCCCGCAGCCCGCGCATCAGCACGTCCCGCAGGGCGTGATCGTCCTCGACGACCAGGATGGTCCGGCGCATGGTCCTCCCCGACTCCGCCGACTTGCTCTGACTACAATCCTGTAGACGGTCTACGGAACTGTAGACGATGCCGGTGCGGGGGTGCGCCGTACGGCAGTCAGGATGTGTTCAGGTGTCCGCTGGCACGGTCGGGCCGCATGACATACGAACCCTCCGAGACCGCCGAGATCTCCGGGACCCCTGAGACCGCTGAGACCGCCGTGCCCGGTGCTGCTCGGCCGCGCTGGAACAAGGTGCCGGAAGTCACCGCCTACTTCTGGACCATCAAGGTGCTGTGCACGACGGTCGGCGAGACCGCGGCGGACCTGCTGAACGAGAAGGCCGGCTTGGGCCTGACCGGCGTGTCGGTGCTGATGAGCGGGCTGCTGGCGGTGGTGCTGGCGGTCCAGTTCCGTACGCGGGCCTACCGCGCCGGCGTCTACTGGCTCGCCGTGGCGCTGATCAGCGTCGTGGGAACGCTCATCAGCGACAACCTGACCGACAACATGGGCGTGCCGCTGGAGACGAGCACCGCGGTGTTCGCCGTCGCCCTCGTGGTCGTGTTCGTGGTCTGGCACCGGCGTGCGGGGACGCTGTCCATCCACAGCATCGACACCACCGGCCGCGAGGCCTACTACTGGCTCGCCGTGCTGTTCACCTTCGCGCTGGGCACCGCCGCCGGTGACCTGGTCTCCGAGCGCATGAACCTCGGCTACTGGCCGGCCGCGGTCTTGTTCGGCCTGGCCATCGGGGCGGTCGCGGTCGCGCACTTCGCCCTCGGCCTGGACGCCGTGTGGAGCTTCTGGATCGCGTACGTCCTCACCCGCCCGCTGGGCGCCTCGATCGGCGACTACCTTTCCCAGTCGACCGGAGACGGCGGCCTCGGCTTCGGCACCGTCGTCACGAGCGTGCTGTTCCTGGCGGTCATCCTCGGACTGGTGGTGTACCTCGGGGTGACCCGCAGGGACGTCATCGACCGGGGACGCGCCGCGCGGCAGGCGGCCTGACCGGCGGAGGGGGAATCGCCCCGTGTCACTCCCGCCCGGCGGCCGGGTTGAGGGCCGCGGTGATCGCCGGGGTCACCGGGTGTCCGGCGAGGACGTGGCGGACGGGGTCGAGGGGGACAGGGCGTTCGTAGTAGTCCTCGAAGTGGGCCCGGACCGTCTCCGGAGAGCGGTGGGTGAGGAGCCGGAAGAGGTGGCCGGCGCCGTCCGGGTCCGGGTTGCCGGCCGGGAAGTCGATGGCCGAACCGGTGCGCCACGCGGTGTCGCCGGTCTCGCGCCACAGGCAGGCGGTGACGCGGGAGACGCCCATGTACGCGTCGACGAACGCGGGGTCGTCCAGCAACGGGCGCAGTGTGACAGGCACTTCGTCGACGACACCGGGCCAGACCTGCTCGTCCTCCGTCCCGTACGGACTCATCGCCGACTCGTGGTCGAAGCCGCGGATGAGCACTCCGGCCGGGGTGAAGAGGACGGAGAAGTCGTCCCCCGAGCCGTTGTCCATCAGGGCCGCCTCCTGGTCCGGGCCCCAGTCGGCGTCGAAGGTGTGGTCCACGAACTGCGGATCGTCGCCGATCGTCGCGTCCAGGAAGGCCAACGCGCGCAGGTGGACGCGGAGTTCGGCGGGGGCGGGGAGGAGTGCGGCGACCTCGTGCACGGTGCTCATGACCTCATGAAAGCAGCCGCCACTGACAACCCGGCCCGCGCTGCGCGGCAGCGGCTTCGGCACGCACGTCACGCGCCGTCGAGCAGCGAGGCGAGCCCTCGGTCCAGGGACGGTTCCAGGGCTTCGCGGCCCGGCTCGGTGACCCGGTACGTGCGGCGCAGGAAGTGGTGCAGGGCGACCGAGTCGAAGCGGATCATCGCGATGCCCTCGGGCGAGTGGAACTCAACGGCCGTGTGGGCGGGGCCGTATGGCCTGATGTGCACGTTGCCCATCCCGGCGGGGGTGTCGAGACCCTCCTCCAGGAGTGCCCGCGCGAAGGTCCAGGTCACCTTCTTGCCGTCGAGCGATATCCAGGCGGGGAACAGGAGTTGGACGGCGAAGGGGTCGCCGGAGGAGTACCGCAGGGTGACCGTGACGGCCAACTCCTGGTCGTCGTCGGCGATCAGGCGGGCGCTGGTGGGCTGTTCCAGGGTGAGGTGGCGCATGGGCGGTCTCCGATTCGGGTGCGGCGGGCGGCGGCCGGTTGTGTCGACGCACCTCCTTGATCACCTGGAGGGGCCCTTGATTACGCCGTTTCGTACGGGAGTTATGTGACCTGCATCACCTTGTGGAACGACTGCAACTTTAATTGAAAGTTTTGCCATCTAGGGTACAAACCCTTCCCCGCCCCACTGGCAACTGGAGCGTTGCTGCCATGAACGACGGTCCCACCGCCGCGTACGCCCGGATCTACGAGGAGCAGCAGCCGCGCCTCGTCGCCTACGCCCGCTCGCTCACCCGGAACACCTGGGTCGCCGAAGACCTCGTCGCCGAGGCGCACTTCAGGGTGTGGCGCAGGCTGTCCGCCGGGCACGAGATCGACAACGTACCGGCGTACCTCATGACCACGGTGAAGCACCTCGCCACGGCCGCGGGGAGCGCCGCCCGCGAGACGCCGCGCGATCCGCAGGTCGACGAGCGGACCGACGCGGACCATGTGCACGTCCACGCCCAAGGGGGCGATCCCGCCGAGCAGGTGTCCTCAACGGACTTGCTGGTGCGGGTACTTGAGCAGTTGCCCGAGCGGTGGGTGAAGGCGCTGTGGCTGGCCGAGGCGGAGGGGCTGCCGCTGGCCGCGATCGGTCCCCAACTCGGCACCAAGCAGGGCGCGACGGCCGTACTGCTGCACCGCGCGCGGGAAGGCATGCGGCAGGCGTTCCTGCGCGCCCAGACCGGCGCCCCGGACGATCCCGCGTGCCAGGTGCACTGGGCCCGGATGCCCGCGTACGTGCGCGGCGCCGCCACCGAGCGGCAGTCGGAACGGATCCTCGGTCACGTCGACGCGTGCGACGACTGCCGCGCCCGCCTCGCCGCCCTGATGCGCGCCAACGACCGGCTGCCCGCGCTCGTGGCACCGGCCCTGCTCGTGTTCGTGCTCGGCGGCGCGGGCAAGTTCCTGCTCGCGTTCGGTGCGGGTTCCGCGGGTGCGGCAGCCGTCACGGCGGGTGGCGGTCATGGTGCCGGGTTCCTGCACGGCGTACGACATGCGGCAGTCGGCGCGTCCAAGACCCAGATGGCGGCCGCCGTCGGTACGGCCGTGGCGGGCGCCGTCGCGGTGTGCGTCCTCCTCGGCGGCGGCGACGCCACCGAAGTCCCCGTCGCCAAGGGCCCGGTGACCGAAGTCCCGGTCTCCCAGGCACCGGTGGCGTCCGAGCCGCGCACGGCGAAGCCCTCGAAGACACCGGGCGACCGCGGTGGTCCCACGGCGCCTGTGGCGGACGGGGCGATAAGTGCCGTGCCGCCGGCCGTTCTTGGCGACACCGGGGGCGGGTCGACGGTGACGCCGGTGGGGGATGGTGGCGCAACTCCTGTTCCTACGGCTCCTGTTGAGCCGCCGCCAGTGACGACTGAGCCGACTCCGGATCCGACTCCGGATCCCACCCAACCTCCGACCGAGACGCCGACGCCGACTCCAACTCCTGTTCCACCGGTGACCACGAAGCCGGAGCCGACGCCGACGGAACCGACGAAGCCGGACCCGAAGCCGACGGAACCGGCTCCCACGCCGCCCAAGAGCGAGGACCCGACGCCGGAGCCGAGTGCTCCCGTCAAGGAGACCCCGGATCCTGTCACCCCGGAGCCCACGACCCCGTCCGAACCGTCCTCGCCGTCCGAACCGTCCTCACCGTCCGAACCGTCATCACCCGCACCCACCCCCACAACCACACCTGAACCCACGGCCGTTGAGACCCCGGGCGGCAGCGACCAGCCCTGTGATCGGGAGGTCAAGGGCGATCAGTCGATCGCATAGGGGCCACCAGCCGGCACGCCTCCGCGTACGCCCGCACCAGTGGCCGTACGCCGTCCTCCCGTCGCCAGGCAAGGGCGTAACGGCTCGGTGAAATGCCGTGCACCGGGCGGGTGACGACACCGCCGAGGGTGATCAGATGGGCGTTGCCCGTGGCCACCAGGCAGATACCGAGACCGGCGACGAGCGCCTCGTACGTCTCCTCCGTGCTCGCGATCTCCGCCCCGATGCGCGGTAGTCGGCCGCCGCGTTCGTCGAGGGCGAGCCAGTGGTCGCGCAACGGGCCGGCGTCGGGCGGCAGGGCGAGGAACGGCTCGTCGACGAGGTCCGCGAAGTCGACCTCCGCGCGGGCGGCCAGCGGATGGGTGTCCGGGAGCGCGACCAGGCG
The DNA here is from genome assembly GCF_045162825.1 of Streptomyces prunicolor. NCBI lineage: Bacteria > Bacillati > Actinomycetota > Actinomycetes > Kitasatosporales > Streptomycetaceae > Streptomyces > Streptomyces prunicolor. The sequence continues at coordinate 7,015,613 of NZ_CP108676.1, forward strand.
GGGTTCCTCGGCGACCACCGTCCAGCCGTAGCGCTCCGCGTCGGGCAACGGCAGCCAGACGAACGCCACATCCGCGTCGCCGTCTGCGAGCCCCGCCGTCGGATCGTCCCAACTCACCTGCCGCAGCCGTACGTTCGCCTCCGGACGCGCGGCCGTGAAGCGCGAGCGGATCGCGGGCAGCAGGCCACCCCGGCCGGGGCTGGTGCTCATGCCGACCACCAGGGTGCTGCGTTCGGCCGCGCCCACCTCCGCCAGCGCCGCCGCACCTTCCGCCCAGACCGCCAACACCCGCTGGGCGTACGGCAGTAGGGCCGCACCGGCGGCCGTGAGCGCCACGCCCTGTCGGTCACGCCGGAACAGCTCGGCGCCCAACTGCCGCTCCAGCGCCCGGATCTGCTTGCTCAGCGCGGGCTGCGAGACGTACAGCTTCTCGGCCGCGCGCGTGAAGTGCAGCTCCTCGGCGACGGCGACGAAGTAGCGCAGGTCCCGTACGTGGACGTCCGTCGTCATAGCCATTGGTTATCAGCGTAGGTCTTGGACGGGCGATCGGGGGCGGGCGCAGGCTGGTCGGCAGTTGGACAACAGAGATCCGGGATCTCAAGGGGAGACGTCATGAACAAGGTGTGGCTGGTCACCGGCGCGAGCAGCGGTTTCGGGCGGGCGATCGTCGAGGCCGCGCTCGCCGCCGGTGACGTAGTCGTCGGTGCGGCGCGGCGGACCGAGGGGCTGGACGATCTCGTCGCCGCGCGGCCCGACCAGATGGAGGCCCTGCGCCTGGACGTCACCGACACGGGGGCTGCCGAGGCCGCCGTACGGGACGTGGTGGCGCGGCACGGGCGGATCGACGTACTCGTCAACAACGCGGGGCGCGCGCATGTCGGTGCCTTCGAGGAGACCACCGACCGGGAGTTGCGAGAGCTGTTCGACCTGCATGTCTTCGGTCCGGCGGCCCTCACGCGCGCGGTGCTGCCGTTCATGCGGGAGCGGCACTCCGGGGCGATCGTGCAGATGAGCAGCATGGGCGGGCAGATGTCCTTCGCGGGCGTATCGGCGTACAGCGGAACGAAGTTCGCCCTGGAAGGGCTGTCCGAGGGGCTCGTGGACGAGGTCGCCGAGTTCGGCATCAAGGTGCTGATCGTCGAACCGGGCGCCTTCCGCACGTCCTTCTTCGACAGCGGCCGGGCGAGGACCAGTACCGACAGCGGCGTGTACGGCAACGTGAGCGCGACCCGCGATGCCGCCGCCGACAGCCACGGCGCCCAGCCCGGCGACCCCGCGAAGGCGGCAGCCCTCATCCTGGCCGCGCTGGACGCCGAGGAGACCCCGCTCCGCCTGCCGCTGGGTGACGACGCGGTCGACGCCGTGCTCGAGCATCTGGAGCAGGTGCGCGGCGACATCGCGGCCTGGGAGAAGCGGACGCGGGCGACGGGGTTCGACGCCTGACGGAGGGCCGGAACCCTTGGCCTGACTGCTCTCGTCCCCGTTGTCAGTGGCGCGTGCCACGATTGTGCGCACAGGGAGACCAATGGGGAGCGGGGGGTGACATGGAGGGCGAGTCGCCGCGGGTCGGCCGACGGGTCAGGGAGCTGTGCGTACAGGGCACACGGCTCTACGACGTGGCGCGCGCCCTGCGTGCCGACCACACCCGCGCCCTCGACACCGTCCGCTCCGCACTGGAGCCGCTGCGGGCCGAACTCGTCGCCCAGGAGCTGGAGTCCATCCCCGTAGCGAGGCTGAAGGACGTCACCGAGGGGCGGCTGCGGCTCGGGGCCGTGGAGGCGGCGGGGCTCACCTCCGTGCGCGCGGTGCACGAGGCGAGCCGGTACGAGCTGCGGCAACTGCCCGGCGTAGGACAGCAGACCGCCGACCGGGCACTCGCGGCCGCCCGGCAGATCGCGCGGGCCGTCGCCGAGACCGTCTCCGTGCGCATCGACGTCGACCACCCCGAACCCCGCACCACCGCCCTGGTCATCGCGCTGCAACGGCTCGTCGAGGCCGGACCCGAGCTGCGCCGCGCCCTGGACGCCGCGACCCGGCTCGACGAACGGCTCGGCGCGCTGCTGCCCGTGGCCCGGCCCGCCAGCAGCAGGCTGTTGCTGGCACTCGCCGGTCGGCGCAGGCGGGACGGTGCGCTCGCCGCGGTCACCGAACTGCACGAACTGGTCGCCGACCCGTCCGCCAAGGACGTACGGCTGCTGATCGCGCAGGCCTCCACCGACCTGTTGCGCCCGCCGGTCTCCGACATCGAGGCGTGGGTCGACTTCGAGCTGCGGTCCGCCGAGTACTACAGCCAGCTCGCCGCGGTCGACGGGCAGCAGCCGGACCTCGCGGCGAGCGAGGGCTTCCTGCCGGCGGAGCTGGCCGAGCGGGTGCACGCCCAGCCGCTGGACGACACGCATCGCCGGGTCTCGCTGCGCGGATACCAGTCCTTCGGCGCCCGGTTCGCCCTTGCGCAACGCCGGGTCGTCCTCGGGGATGAGATGGGGCTCGGCAAGACCGTCCAGGCCATCGCCGCGCTGGCCCATCTCGCGGCCGAGGGGCACAGTCACTTCCTGGTGGTCTGCCCGGCCAGCGTGCTGATCAACTGGACCCGCGAGATCAGCGCCCGCAGCACCCTGCGCGCACTGCCCGTGCACGGCCCGGACCGACAGGACGCCTACGGGGAGTGGAGCGAGCGGGGCGGGGTCGCGATCACGACCTTCGACACGCTGCACACCCTGCCCGCGCCGGTCGACAAGTCACCGAAGGGCAGGAGGACGAGGACCGAGGCGCCCGCCGGTCCCACCCCGGGCATGTTCGTCGTCGACGAAGCCCACTACGTGAAGAACCCGGACACCCGCCGTGCCAAATCCGTCGCCCTGTGGACCGAGCGCTGCGACCGCGTCCTCTTCCTCACCGGCACGCCGATGGAGAACCACGTCGAGGAGTTCCGCACCCTCGTCCGCCACCTGCGCCCCGAACTCCTGCCGACCGTCCGCAACGGCACCGCGGCGGCCGGACCGCACGCCTTCCGCAAGTCCGTCGCCCCCGCCTATCTCCGCCGCAACCAGGAGGACGTGCTCACCGAACTGCCCGCACTCGTCCAGGTCGACGAGTGGGTGGAGCTCGGCGTCGCCGACCGCGAGGCGTACGACCGCGCGGTCGGCGACGGCAACTTCATGGCGATGCGCCGGGCCGCCTACGCCGACACCGAGAAGTCCGCGAAGTTGCAGCGCCTGCGGGAGCTGGTCACCGAGGCGGCGGACAACGGGGTGAAGGTGGTGGTCTTCTCGTACTTCCGGGACGTGCTCGCCGCGGTGGAACAGGCCCTGGAGAAGGGGGTGTTCGGGCCCATCTCCGGAAGCGTCCCGCCCGCCCGCCGACAGCAACTGGTCGACGACTTCACCCAGGCCCCCGGCCACGCCGTGCTGCTCTCACAGATCGAGGCGGGCGGGGTCGGCCTCAACCTCCAGGCCGCCTCCCTGGTCATCCTCTGCGAACCCCAGGTCAAGCCCACGGTGGAGCACCAGGCCGTGGCCCGCGTCCACCGCATGGGCCAGATACGCACGGTCCAGGTGCACCGCATGCTCGCCACCGACAGCGTGGACGACCGGCTCCTGACCATCCTCAAGAACAAGGACCGCCTCTTCGACGCCTTCGCCCGGCGCAGCGCCCTCGCGGACGCCACCCCGGACGCGATCGACATATCCGACGCCTCGCTGGCCCGCCGCATCGTGGAGGAGGAGCAGCGGAGGCTGGCGACGGGGACCGCCAACTGACCGTGCCCTCAGGGGTGTTCGGCCGGTGGTTAGGCCGTCACGAGCGCACGTCGAGTTCGGCGAGAGCGGCACCCTTGCCGCCGCTCCGTACGGTGACGCGGACGTACCGGGCGGGCGTCCCGTCGGGCGTGTGCCAGGTGCGGCGATCCGCCGAGACCTCGACCGTGTAAGCCCCCGGCTTCTTCGTCCACGTGGGCCGCACCGTCCCGACGCGCACCGTCCGCCCCAGGTCGACCGTGAGGGTGGCGCTGTCGGTGGCCGGGGACCAGGTGGTCGCGGGGCTGCCGTCGACCGCCGCCTCCGGGTAGAGGCCGGACTCCGAGGAGGTCGCCGTCGCGGGCCGGCAGCGGGCCAGGTCGGTGGTGGGGGTGAGATCGGGGCGCCGGGTCTTGAGCGTGACCGTGCCGGAGAGGGTGCGGCGCCCCTCGGGGGTGTCCAGCGTGAACGGCGCCCCGGACCGCAGCCGTACCGTCGTCGTCCTCGCCCCGATCGCGATGTCGTACGTACGGCCGCGCCAGCTGAGCCCCGACAGGCGTACGCCGTCGGCGAGTTGGGGCGGCAGGCTCGGGTCGAGGTGGAGGGCGTCGGGGCGCAGGCGCAGGCCGGTGAGGCCGTGGGTGAAGACCTGGAGGAAGCCGCCCTTGCCGGTGAGGAAGTCCTGGGCGGGGGAGCCCGCGAGGGGGTCGGACGCGCCCGCCTTGTCGCCGCGCGACTCGGAGAAGAGGGCGAACGGGCCGCGCGCGAACGGCTGGTAGGCCCGCCGCAGGAAGGTGTACGCGGCACAGCCCGGCTCGCCGATCGCCGCCGCGTCGATCGCGTGGACGGCGTCGGTCATGGCGGGGCCGTCCGGGTCGGTGCGCTGGGCGTAGTAGTCGAGGGTGGCGGCACCGGCACCCGACGGCATCGGCCACTCCAGCGGGTAGATCAGCAGCACGGTGTCGGCCTGCTTGATCCGGGAGCCGCCGTAGCCGTCGTACTGGAGGAAGATCTTGCGCTTCGGGTCGTAGGGGATGCGCAGCCGGTTCGCGATGGTGAGCCAGTCGGCGGGGGCTTCGGTGCCCAGGGTGCGGGCCGCGTCGGTGGCGGCGCGCAGGGCCGTGGCGGCGACGGCGTTGGTGTAGACGCCGTCGTTGACGCCGTTGCTGTACTCGTCGGGTCCGGCGACCTCCTTGATCGAGTACGAGCCGTCGGAGTTCTTCGTGACCCGCGAAGTCCAGTACTGGGCAAGGCCGTTGAGGAGGGGCCAGCCTTGGGTGCGGAGCCAGCTGCGGTCGCCGGTGGCGAGGTAGTACTGCCAGGCGGCCAGTGCGATGTCACCCTGGAGGTGGTTCTGGGTGACGCAGTGCGGCGGCTGCCAGCTCTGGCACTCGTTCCACAGCTTCCCGTGACTCGCGCTCGTCCACGGGAAGAACAGGCCCTTCACCCCGGTCTTCGCGGCGTTCTCGGCGGCGGCCGAGCGGGTGCGGTAGCGGTATTCGAGAACCGGGCGGGCGAGGTCGGGGTGGGTCGCGAGCAGCGCGGGGAACATCCAGGTCTCGGCGTCCCAGAAGACCATGCCCGCGTAGTTGTCGCTGGTCAGACTTGCGGGCGCGATGCTGTTCCGGGCGCCGGGGCGCAGCGCGGACAGTAGCCCGTACTGGGCGGAACGGGCCCAGAGTTGCAGATCCGGATGGCCCGGCACCTCGATGTCGGACGACCACAGCGCCCGCCACGCGGCGGTGTGCGCGGCGAGCAGCGCGTCCCACCCGCGCCCCGCGGCCCACCCGGCGGCGTCCTGCGCGGCGGAACGCGGGTCGCGGGAGGTGAGGGCGGTGTCGACGCCGACGTACTTGGTGACGGTGTAGCTGTGACCGGAACGGACGGGGAGGACGGCTGCCTGACTGGCACTCAACTCTCCCTGCCTATCGACCTGTTGGACGTGTCCGGGTGCCTCCAGGACGGACGCCACGGCCCCGTCGACATGCGTACCGTCCGTGCGGAACGCGACGCCGATGGTGCGGTCGCCGACCGGGCCGCCGTCCGTCTGTGTGACGCGCCGTGCGCCACGGCCGTCGAGGCGGTCGGTGAGGGTGAGTTCGCCGTCCCAGTGCGGGGTCACGCGCAGGCGTACGGCGCCGGTGTGCGGGGCGTCGCGGGCGGCGAGGACGTCGTAGACCAGGTCGGTGCGGCGGCCGTCCTTCGTGGTCCAGGTGAGGGACGTGCGGACGTAGCCGCAGCGGAGGTCGAGCGTCTGGCGGTAGTGGCTGACCCGGCCGGTGCCGGCGCCGCCGTAGGTCTCCGTGCCCGCCGTGACGTCGAGGCCGGTCCAGTTCGGGAGCGCGGCGAGGGCCTCGCGGCCGGCGGTGTTCGCGGGGCCCCGGGCGTAGAGGCCGGAGACGAACGCGCCGTCGTAGCGCGGGGTGTAGAGCGGCCAGCCGGTCTTCTCACCGGACGCGGCGTAGCCGGCACCGGAGGGCGGTACGCGGGTGCCGAGATAGCCGTTGCCGACGTAGGGGTGGTACGTGTCGGCCGGGTCGATGCGGGTGGCCGAGGGCGCCCAGCCGCGCGCGCCGCAGTCGGCACGGGGATGGGGGCGGGGTGCGGCGGACGCCGGGGTAAGGGGAAGGGGGAGGAGCAGGGCGGCGGCGAGGAGCGGGAGCAGCAGGCGGGTGGGTTTGGGCACCGTTCGACGATGGGCTGCCCCGCGCGGCGAGGGTGGGAAGCGCGCGGGGGATTACCACGTACGGAGCGCAACCGGCCCCGGGTCCCCTACCTTCCGTACGGGGTCGGATCGGTGACCCAGCCCGCCGTCAGGACCAGGCGGGACTCCCGGTGTACGGCCAGGAAGCCGAAGGGGCGGTCGAAGCGGGCCTTCACGACGGTGGTCGTGCAGCGGAGGTCGGGCAGGGCGCCGCCGGCGACCGGAGCGATCGCGGTCACCGCGCCCGCACGGAAGCCGAGTGCGCCGAACTGGGCCACGGCGGACTGCTCGGCCTGGCCGATGGCCAGCGGGGACGGGCTGATGCCGGGGAAGTGGCCGTCCCCGCTGTCCATCGCCGTGGTGAGCCCGAACAAGCCGTGCAGGCCCCGGAGATCGTGCCGCGCCCGCATGTCGTACGCCACCGTCGTGACGTACAGCTCGGGCGGTCGCGGTGTGGTGCACCGCTGTTGCTCGACGAGCAGGCCCGGTCCCACCTCGCCGTACGGGAGTTGGCCGCTCGGGACCACCGCCAGTCGGCGGGCCAGCACGTCAACTCCCGTGCCCAGCACCTGACCTGGCGTCATGCGCTGTTCGCCGAGCAGCAGGTGGACGTCGATCCCGTTGTCGCCGGGGACTTTCAGCTCGGTGACGTGACCGTGCGGGCCGCCCACCACGCCGACCCGGTCGAGACGAACGCCGGTGCGGTGCAGGCCCACCAACTGCCGTCCCTGCCAGGGGCCGGTGTCCGGGCGGAGCCTCAACTCGCTGAAGGGGCGCGGCCATTCGGTACGGAGCGCGAGCGCGCTCGCCAGGACCATGAGCACGTCCTCGTCCAAGGTGACCGGCATCCGCTCGATCAGCCCGTCCGTCCGCTCGGCGGCCCAGGCGTCCAACGCCTGCTGGCAGGCCGGGAGATCCTCGGTGAGCACACCGTGCGTGTCCGCCGGCAGCCCGGCCCGCCATCCCTCCCGTAGGGGCAGTTCGCGCCTGGTCCACAGGCCGAGCGCGGAGTTCAGGCCGGGTATCGACGCCATCCGGGCCAGCAACTCCCGTGCGGCGGCGGCAGCTTGGTCGGCGGGCATGCCCACCGCGTCCGCCAGCTCCGCCCGCGCGGCGCCGGACGCCCCGTCGGCGAGAAACGCGAGCAGCGGCCACACCCCGGCCGCCGAGAACACCGTGCCGCCGGACACCGAGCCCGCCCAGCGCGCCGTCAGCCGATTGGCCGCCTCGACCGCGCCCCCGAGCGCCGCACCGTCAACTGCCGTGCCGCCGACCGCCGTTCCCTGCACCGCTCCCAATTCCGCCCCCGTGAGTTCCGTGACACAAGACCGCGCCACCTCGCCATCGCAAGATCGCGTACGGGAAGGCTATCGTCGGCCGCGCAGCCCCCGGTGCGCAGCCCCGACGATCAGCCGCGACGATCAGTCCCAGTCCTCCTCGGGGTACAACTCCGGTTCCGTGACCCACCCCGCCGCCAGCACCAGCCGTGAGTGGCGGTGCAGGGCGAGGAAGGCGAAGGGGCGGTCGAAGCGGGCGGTGACGGTGGTGGTCACGTGGCGAAGGTCGGGCGGGGCACCGCCGGGGATGGCGGCGAAGGCCGTCACCGCCGCCGCGCGAAAGCCGCGTCCGCCAGCTCCGCCCGCGCCGCACCCCCGGCGCCGTCCGCCAGCAGAGCCAGCAACGGCCACACCCCGGCCGCCGAGAACACCGTGCCGCCGTCGGCGACCCCGGCCCACCGCGCCGTAAGCGCGTTCACGGCCTGCACGGTCGCTCGCGTAACCCGCATTCCACCCCCGCTCACCTCGCGCTTACCATGCGCCAAGTCGTACGTCAGTTCCGCATCTGAAGATCTCCAGCTCTCCCCCCGGAGATCCCCGCCTGAACCAGGAGCACGGTACCCGTGTCCATACCCCCGCCCCCTCAGGGTCCCGAAGGTCCCCAGGACCAGCCCCCGGTCCCGGCTCCCGACCCTCAGGCGTCCACCCCGTACAACCCGTACGCCCCACCGCAGCAGGACTCGTACGCCCCGCCGTCGGCGGACCCCTACGCCCCGCCCCCGCAGACCCCCTACGGCGCGCAGCCTCCGCCCCAACCCCCGTACGGCACACAGCCGCAGAGCCCCTACGCCCCGTACCCCCAAGGCGTGCAGACCCCTCCGGGTCCCCCGAGCCCCTACGGCCCCCAGCCCTACCAGACCTGGTCCCAGGGCTACACCCCGTACAACAACCCCGCGCCCCTCAACGGCATGTCCGTCGCCGCGCTCGTGCTCGGGATCCTGTGCTGCGTGCCGGGTGTCGGGCTCGTCCTCGGGCTGATCGCGCTGCACCAGATCAAGAAGCGGGGCGAGCGTGGGCGGAGCATGGCGGCGACCGGCATGGTGCTGTCGGCGTTCGGGCTGGTGGTGGGGGTGCTCGGGGTGACCGGCGCGGCGACCGGGTTCTGGGACGACGTCAAGGACAGCGCGCGGAACAACGCGAGCGCCTCCCCGGTGAAGGGCGAGTGCTTCGACGCGCCCAGCGGTTCGCTGGAGGGCATGACGTACGACTTCGACGTGGTGTCCTGCGACGGCGAGCACGACGGGGAGGTGTTCGCCGTGGTCCGGATGGGCAGCGGCTCGTATCCGGGGGACAAGAAGGTCACCGCCACCGCCGACGACAAGTGCTACGCCCTCCAGGACGCCTACGCCATGGACGGCTGGGCCGTACCCGACGACGTGGACATCTACTACGTCACCCCGACCTCGCAGAGCTGGAGCCTGGGCGACCGCGAGATCACCTGCGTGTTCGGCAACACCGACGAGGAGGCGAGCCTGCCCGGCGGTTCGCTGCGCAACGACGCCACGAACCTCGACTCCGACCAGGTCGCGTATCTGAAGGCGGCCCACGTCCTCAACTCGGCGCTGGACACGGCACCGGACGCGCAGTACGTCGAGGACGACCTGCCGGGGCACAAGGCCTGGGCGGGCCGGGTCTCGACCGCGCTCACCCAGCAGGCCGATCTGCTCGACGGCCATGAGTGGTCCGGCACCTCCGCCGAACCGGCCGCTGCCCTGGTCAAGGATCTGCGGGCCGCGCAGAAGGAGTGGGCGAAGGCGGCGAAGGCGTCCGACGCCGACGAGTTCTACGCCCACTACGACAAGGGCGCCGACCTGATCGACCCCCAGAAGTCGGTCACCGCACGCAAGGCTCTGGGGCTCGCCACGACCCCTCCCGCGTACGACGAGAACGACGGTGGCGAGGACAGCGGGGGAGGCGCCGGCGGCATGGAGGTGTGACGGCTCCTATAGCGGGGAGAAAGTGCCTGGGTAAAGCCCACACCGGGGATAAGTCATCACATCGAGTGATTCTCTGGCCTTTGCTTGCATGGCACAACCCACGGTTGCCAGGCTGTTGCTGTCTGTACAACCTGATGGGAGCGGCCAGTGACATTCGGTGAGCAGCCGGCGTATCTGCGCGTCGCGGGTGATCTCCGCAAGAAGATCGTCGACGGCCAGCTGCCCCCGCACACCCGGCTGCCCTCGCAGGCCAGGATTCGCGAGGAGTACGGGGTCTCCGACACGGTCGCGCTCGAAGCGCGCAAGGTGCTGATGGCAGAAGGGCTGGTCGAGGGCCGCTCCGGGTCGGGGACGTATGTGCGCGAGCGTCCCGTGCCGCGGCGCGTGTCCCGCTCCGGGTTTCGGCCGCCGGCCGGGGCCACCCCGTTCCGGCAGGAGCAGGCCGAGGGGGAGGCGCGCGGCACCTGGGAGTCCAGCAGCGAGCAGGCCGAGGCCAGCGTCACGATCGCCGAGCGGCTCGCCCTCAAGCCCGGCGACCGCGTGATGTGCACGAAGTACGTGTTCCGGGACGCCGGCGAGACGATGATGCTCTCCACGTCCTGGGAGCCCCTCGCGGTGACCGGCCGTACGCCGGTGATGCTGCCCGAGGAGGGGCCGCTCGGCGGCATGGGGGTCGTCGAGCGGATGCGTGCCATCGACGTCGTCGTGGACAACGTCACCGAGGAGGTCGGCGCCCGGCCGGGCCTCTCCGAGGAGTTGCTCTCCCTGGGGGGAGTCCCCGGGCATGTGGTCCTGGTCATCCAGCGCACGTACTACGCCTCGGGCCGCCCGGTGGAGACGGCCGACGTGGTGGTCCCGGCCGACCGTTACCGGATCGCCTACCACTTGCCGGTCAAGTAGCGCACCGCGTAGTGCGCTCAGCGTGAAGTAGTCCACCCCATACGGCATTTGTCGCCGGAACCGACCAATTCGCCCTGCCCTGGGCGCCGTTGGATTCCGGTCTTTCTCGCAGGTCGTTCACGACGCCTGTAGCGTGCCTCTCACCGGATGCATCGAGGTGCGCCAACGGCGCGTTCGTCATCGTGCGCCCCCTCCGTCCTGGCTGGTTGCGTACCTCTTTGTGAAAACTCGTATTCGCTGCGTGAAGGTTAGGCGTAGGCTCCGGCATATGCGGATTGCGGTTTCCTTATGGGGTGGGGTACGGCACGAACCGCGAGCAGGAGGCGGAGGGGCGCGATGGCGATGAACGACGACACGATCACCCTGCCCTGGCTCGTGATACGGCAGGACGACAACGGCAATCGCAATCGCTACCGCGTGGGCAGATACGCCACCCGCGCGGAGGCCCAGAAGATCGCGGACAGCCTCGACGACCGCGGCCACAAGCAGCTGTACTGGGTCGAGCGGATCGGACAGAGTGAGGACGCCACCCGCAACTGACCGCACCCTCGCACCCCGTAGGCTCCGGCGCATGACGACACGGATCGTGGTGGTCGGAGCCGCCCTGTTCGACGGCAACGGCGGCAGCGACGGCGGCCGACTGCTCGCCGCCCGCCGCAGCGCTCCGCCCGAACTGGCCGGACGCTGGGAACTCCCCGGCGGCAAGGTCGAACCCGGCGAGCGCCCTGATGCCGCGCTGGTGCGCGAGTTGCGCGAGGAGCTCGGCGTCGACGCCGAGACCGTGGAGCGCGTCCCGGGGGAGTGGCCGCTGAAGCCGCCGTACGTCCTCCAGGTCTGGACGGCCCGGCTGCTCCCCGGCTCGGCGGAGCCCGCGCCCCTCGAAGACCACGACGAACTGCGCTGGCTGGCTCCCGCCGACATCTGGACGGTCGACTGGCTCGACCAGGACGTGCCCGCCGTACGGGAGGCGCTCGCGCTCGTCGAGGCCGGGGCGCGCTGAACTCGTCGCCGTGCGCAGGGCTGCCGGGCCGCTTCGGACTCGTCGTGGGCCGGGATGACGTAGGCCGGGATGGCGGAGCGCGGCGGACTCGGCGTACGCCGTTCGTGCCACAGTGCGCCCTCCGGGGCGGTACCGGGCCCTGAATATCGGGTATGTGCCCATTAACCCCATGAAATCGGACATGGGTGAGCTGGCTGGCCCGGGATGTGATCGGCTTGATCGACACCGAAGGCGACTGCGCCGAGTGGACCTTTCCCGCGGACCCCGGAGCCGTCCGCACCGCACGCACCGCCGTCCGCGGCCAGTTGCGGGACTGGGACCTCGACGCCCTCGCCGACATCGCGGCGCTGCTGGTCAGCGAGCTGGTGACCAACGCGCTGCGGCACGCCACCGGACCCATCGGCGTCCGGCTGGTCCGCCCCGTCGGCCCGGACGGAGTCCTGCTGGTCGAGGTCTCCGATCCGCTGCCCGACCCGCCCCGCGAGCGCGTCGCCCGCCCCGAGGACGAGAGCGGCCGGGGTCTCCAACTGGTCGCCGGTGCCTGCGTCCGCTGGGGTACCCGACCGGGCGGAGCGGGCAAGATCGTATGGTTCGAGCTGGCGGTCCCGGGGTGAAGCGATGCCTCGGCCGGCTGTACGAACCGGACAATGGTGTCCATCGACTGGTTCAGGCCTGTGACGGTTGTCGATCGGCGTGGTTCGACTGCGTGTCCGCTGGTTAGAAGACTGGGAGTGTTGTCGCAGGCCGGTCCGAAATGCATCGGGATTGTCCTGTGATCGTGAACACCGTGTTGTGCGGCGCCGTAGTGCTGGATACTGCGGGCAGCCGCCCCCGGTGACCGGTGCCGGACGCGGTGAGCTGGAGGGGACGGTTCGCGTGAGCGAGATACCAGCGAAGGCCACGGAGTCCGAGGACCCGTCGGACCGCGCGAGGGCTGAGGCCGCGGGTCACATCGACGTGCCCGGAGGCGACAGCCTGACCGCCGCTGACGTCATGTCGGGTGTGTCCGGCGGCGACGCGATGACCGTCGGCGACGCCATGTGGCAGAGCAGCCCACCCGGCTCGATCTACGACTACATCAAGGTCGCCTCCTTCTCCATAGGCCCCGACGGGCTCGTCGACCAGTGGAGCCTGCGGGCCGAGCAGCTGTTCGGCATCCCCACGGAGCGCGCGGTGGGCATGGATCCCATCGAGGCCTTCGTCGACCCCGAGTTGCACGAGCGCGGCCAGCGGAAGATGGCCGAGATCCTGGACGGCCGGGAGTGGACCGGAGTGGTCCCCTTCAAGGTGCCGGAGACTCCGGAGGGGGAGCCGGGCAAGGAGGGGCTCGCCGAGGTCTATGTGATGCCGACCCGGACCGAGGAGGGTGAGCGGGCTGCCGTCTGCATCGTCGTCGACGTCCGCATCCTGCGTCGCATCGAGACCGATCTCGCCGCCTCGCAGTCGATATTCGGTCAATCTCCGTTCGGGTTCCTGCTGATCGATCCCGACCTGCGGGTCCGGCGGGCCAACCAGCAGATCGCCAACACCTTCGGCGGCACCCCCGACGACCACCGGGGCAACGGCGTCCAGGACTATCTGCAGAGCCCCGAGGCCGAGCGGGTCACCGCGACCCTGCGCCGCGTCCTGGAGACCGGCAACTCCATCACGGACATGCACGTCACCGGCCTGGTGCCGGGTTCCGAAGAGCGCCGCCACTGGTCCATCAACCTCTACCGCGTGCACAGCGGCAGCGGCCGCCCCATCGGCATCGCCTGGCTCGGCACCGACGTCACCGCCCGCCGTGCAGCCGCCCGCGAGGCCGCCTCCGCGCGGCGCAATCTCGCCCTTCTGAACGAGGCCGGCGCCCGCATCGGGAACTCCCTCGACCTGGAGACCACGGCCCGCGAACTCCTCGACGTCGTCGTCCCCGGCTTCTGCGACCTCGCGACCGTCGACCTCTACCAGGGCCTCCTGGCCGGCGACGAGACCCCGCCCGGCCGCGCCGACGGCAGCGCGGAACTCCGCCGGGTGGCCTTCGCCAGCGCGGTCTCCGACGCCCCCTTCGTGGGCGGCGGCGCACCCGTCGCGATCGGCGCGGTCCACCACTACCCCTTCAACTCGCCCTGCGCGGACGCCCTGCGCACCGCCCGCCCGCAGTACGTCCCCGCCGAGGAGGGCGGCCCGGTCCAGTCCACGCTGGCTGTGCCGATGGTCGCCCACGACACCGTCGTAGGACTGGTGCAGTTCGCCCGTACGAAGGGCAGCGAGCCGTTCGGGGACCGGGACCGGGATCTCGCGGTGGAGCTGGCGGCGCGGGCCGCCGTCTGTATCGACAACGCGCGGCTGTACCGGCGCGAGCACGAACGGGCGTTGATACTGCAACGGTCCCTGCTCCCGCCCGGCGACCCGGAGGCATCCGGCCTCGACATCGCCTGCCGCTACCTTCCGGGGAACGCGGCGACGGAGGTCGGCGGCGACTGGTTCGACGTCATCGAACTCCCCGGCCACCGCACGGCGTTGGTGGTGGGCGACGTGATGGGGCGGGGTCTACGCGCGGCGGTGGCCATGGGTGAACTCCGCACGGCCGTCCGCACGTTGGCCCTCCTGGACCTCGAACCGGCCGAAGTCCTCTCGGCGTTGGACGAGATCGCGCGGGGCCTCGGCACCCCCGGCGGAGTCCAGCAGGCGACGAGGGCGGCCCGCCGCCCTCGCGAGGCGGACCTGGCGGAGGTATACCTCGCGACCTGTATCTACGCGGTCTACGACTCGGTGACCAGGCGCTGCACCTTCGCCAACGCGGGCCACCTGCCGCCGGTCCTGGTGGAACCGGGCGAGGCCGCGCTGATGCTGGACGTCCCGCCCGGCATGCCCCTAGGGGTCGGCGGCGAGCCCTTCGAGGAGGTGGAGGTCGAACTCCCCGAAGGCGCGCTGCTGGCGCTCTACACGGATGGACTGGTCGAATCCCGCGACCACCCGCTGGACGAGGGCCTTCAGGCGTTCGTGGGCGCCCTGACCGACCCGGCGACGCGTGGTTCGTCCGACGGCAACCCGTCCACCGCGGCGGCCCTGAACGCCGAGACCCACCGCGACCTGGAGGACGTCTGCGACCACGTCCTCAGCACCCTCGACACCCACCACGGCGAGGACGACATCGCGCTCCTCATGGCCCGCGTCCAGGGCCTGCCGGAGGACTCCGTCGGCGACTGGACCCTGCCGCGCGAACCACGCAGCGTGGGCCGCGCCCGCGAGTACGCCCGCGCCCGCCTCCAGTCCTGGGACCTCGAACCCCTCATCGACACCACCGAGTTGCTGGTCAGCGAGCTGGTGACGAACGCGCTGCGGTACGGCGAGGGCGAGATCAGGCTCCGTCTCCTCCTGGACCGCACCCTGGTGTGCGAGGTCTGGGACGCGGGCCTGGTCCAGCCGCGCCGCCGCCGCGCCCGCGACACGGACGAGGGCGGCCGGGGCCTGCAGTTGGTCGGCCTGCTGTCGGCGGCGTGGGGCTCCCGCCGGACGCCACGCGGAAAGACGGTGTGGTTCGAACTGCCGTTGCCGGACGGGGAGAACGGGATGGTGGACCCGGCGGAGGCGCTGCTCAGTCTGTTCTGACGGTTCTGACCGCCCTGACGGTTCTGCCCGCTCTGACGGTTCTGGCGGCTTTGGCTGGTCCCGGCTGTGGTGTTCTACGTCGGCGGAACGCCCCGGCGTTTGCGGGTGGCCGGTCCGCCGAAGCAGAGGGGTGGGCCGCCGTCCGGGTCCTCGCCGAGGAGGATCCCGCCGAGGACCGCCCCGCCGACCCCGCTCGTGTGCGCGTCGACGGCACCGGCGTACGGGTTCCCATGCACACGGACGTCCTGCTCGGCCAACTCCCGGGCCTCCAACCCGGGTACGTCGGCTGCGGCGGGGTCGGTGGTGAGCAGCAGCTCCGCTTCGGCCAGCCGGGTGCGGGCTTCTACGCCCACGGCACCCCGGTGCGTCGCGATGAAACCGTCCGCCGAACCGACGTCACTCCGCCCGACGAGCCACGCGGCGGCGCCGAGGACTCCGTCCCGTGTCCCGCCCAGGGGCAGCAGGGCCTGGACGATGCGGCGCAGGGCGTCGAGGGGGTCGTAGCCGTGGGGGCGGTCGCCGGCCAGTTCCTCCCGTACGGCGGCGAGGGTGGCGTGGGCGTGGGCGAGGTGGGTGTGGAGCGGCCCTGTTGGTGATGTGGCCGTTGCCCTTGTGATGTCGGATTCGGCGCCGGTGAGTGTGGCGGGCACCAACTCGGCGGCGGTGGCGAGTGAGTCGGCGAGCCGGTCGACGTCGTTGAGGAAGGTGTCGGCCTGACTGATGGCTCCCTCGGCGGCGCGGAGGTCGCGTATCGCTTGGCCGGTGTCTCCCAAGTCGGCTGCCTGGCGGGCCTGGTTGAGGTGCGTGGTGGCGAACACGAGCCGGTCCTTGGCCTGTTCGACGTATCCGGTGACGGTGGTGGTCGCGGTTGCCGGGTGGCGAGCGTGGAGGTCGGCGAGTGTGGCGTCCACGCTTCCCGCACGGCCGGCGAGTTCCCGAAACCGTGCCTCTGCGATGCCGAGGGAGGCATTCAACTCCTCCTCCAGCGCCCGGAGTTGATCAAATGCCGGTGCTTCGGCATCCAGTCGCCGCCCGGCTTCGGCGCACCGTCCGACGATGCCGGCGAGGGCGTGCCGCCGGGCGGCGTCTTCTTCCGGGACCCCTTGGTCGTAGCGCAGGCGTATCGCGAAGGCGGCGGAGAGCTCACGCTCGGCGTCCCGCAGGGCCCGTACGAACGGTTCGATGGCCGTGTCCCCGAACTGGGCCTGGACGAAGGCGAGTTCCTCACGGCTGGTGCGCAGGCAGTCGTCGGCCTGGACGAGGGAGGCGCCGGCTTGGCGTTCGAGTACGGGGAGCGGGGTGACAGGAGGTTGGGCTGATATGACACCGACACCGACGCCGGGAGTCGTACGGGTACGGGCCCTACGGGTGCGGCGCACGTACCCGTACCCCGCGAGTACGCCCACTCCGCCCAGGGCGACGAGGGGGAGGACGAGGTCGGCGGCGGATGTACCCCCCTCGGCGTCCTGCCGCCCCGGCCCGCCCGCGACGGCGACGGCCCCACCGCCGGTGGCCGCAACCGGAACCTCCGCATTGATCGTCATCACCGGCAACACCAGCCACACGACCCCGACGGCCCCACCCAACACGGCATGTGCCACCCGCACGGATATGTGGGAGGTCCCGCGCCGCGGCCGGCCCCGTATCAAGGATGACGTCACATTTCGGAGCGTATGAGCAGGAATGCGGGCGCGCGACCGGGATGGGCCTGGGGTGGGACGTGAGGTGTACGGGGGCGAGTGAGGTGAGGGGTGTACGGCTATGGGGAGGGGTGACGCGGGGATGCGGCGTGTAGGGGGTACGGGGGCGGGGGCTGGCTCGGGGTCTGGGACTGGCTCGGGGCCGAGGGCTGGTGAGGGAGACGCGCAGGCGGCGGAACTGGAGGCTGGGGAGGGGGACGTGTCTGGTGGTTCCGGGGCGGGAGAGGACGAAACGGAGACGTCGGCTGACCCGGTGATCGAAGAGGGAACCGCGTCCCCAGGTGCGGAGGCCGGGGACGCCACGGCCGGTCCGGGGGCGCCCGCAGGATCGGGGTCTGAGGACACGGACGCGTCGGCGGATCCCGAGGCCGGAGCGGCGGAAGCGCCAGCGGGGCTGAAGGCGGGGGAGACGGGAGCGCCGACGGGCCCGAGGGCCGGTGATGAGGATGCGGCCGCTCGCTTGGAGGCTCAGGAAGGTCACGTCGAGGCCCGTCCGGCGGTCGGAGACGGAGCCGAGCGGGAGGAAACACAGGCGGGGAATCACGACGGGAGCCAAGCGACCGGCGGGGCTGTGGGGACCGGCGGGGCTGTGGGGACCGGCGGGGCTGTGGGGACCGGCTCACCCGAGGTCGCCGACGGTGTCGTACCTCCACAAGGGCCACCCGCACCCGACGACGAAAGTAGTACGGGTGGGCGGGGTGGGAGAGCGAAGTGGGTTCGGCGGAGTGTCCTCGCTGTTGTGCTTGCCCTGGTGCTGCCACTCCTCGGTGCTGAGACCGCCCTTCGGATCAACTACACCGGCGAGCCGGCCGACGGTACGTACACCAGGGATCAGGACGCGATCTGGCTGGGCCATGCGTGGGTGGACGGGCGTAAGACCGACGCGGATATCGCGGCGCTCGCCGGGCGGCTGAAAAGCACCGGTATCCGCGACCTGTACGTCCATTCAGGCCCCCTGGAGCACGACGGCACCCTCCCGGAGTCGGACTATCCCAGGGCGGCGTGGTTGATCGAGTCGGTGCACAGGGAACTTCCCGGGGTCCGGGTCCAGGCCTGGCTGGGGGACAAGCTCGCCACCGAGAGCCCGGACGGCCTGCGCCTGCAGAACCCCGCGACCCGCACAGCCATCGTCGCCTCGACCCGCCAGATCCTCGCCGCCGGCTTCGAGGGCGCCCACTTCGACCTGGAACCCCTCCACTCGGGCGACGCGAACTACCTCGACCTCCTCGACCGACTCCACGAGGTCACCCAGGCGAACCACGCCCAACTCTCCGTCGCCGCCCACCAGATAGACCCGCTCCCCGCCTTCCACTCCTTCTGGGGCACCGTCACCAATCACCCCAAGTGGTGGTCGCAGGCGTACTTCGGCCAGGTAGCCCGCCGCGTCGACCAGATCGCCGTCATGTCGTACGACACGATGCAACCCCTCCAGAGCCTCTACGGCGGCTACGTCGCCCAGCAGACCTCACTCGCCCTGGAGGTCACCCCGGACTCCACCGACCTCCTCATGGGCCTGCCCTTCTTCCACGAGAACCGCTTCGGTCACCATGGCGCCGCCGAGACCGTCCCCGCCGCCGTACGCGGCGTACGCCTCGGCCTGTCCCGCACGGACGCGGACCGTACGAACTTCGGTGTCGCCCTGTACGTCGACTTCGCGGCGACGGAGGCGGACTGGACGGCGTACCGGGAGGGCTGGGTGCGATAGGCGCACACGCTCAAGTTCCCTGAAAACACCGCGCTGTTCGGAGCCCGGGGTGCGATGATCGGCCAGGTCCGATGGGGGTGGGCGATGGTGTGGACGGTACTGGCCGCGGCGGCCTGTGCGCTGATGGCCGTGAGCGGAGTCGTCGCGGTGACGACCGGCCGCATGTTGCCGACGCTGCAAGGCCGGGTCGTACGGCCCGAGTTGTGGGGCTACGGCCAGCTGGTCTTCGCGTCGGGCATGGCGACCGGGATCTCCCTGCGCTGGTGGGCGAGTTCCCTGGCCTTGGGCGACGCGGGTGCCGCGACGGCGCTCGCCCTGATCGCCCTCGGCGGTGCACTCCAGTGGCGCGCGCAGCGCCCCGCGCTCCGATGACCACCACCCGCAAGACCCTCACCCGCACCGACCTGGCCCCGTTCGCCCACGCCGTCGGCCACACGCTGAACGACGTCACCCGCCTCCGGGGCGGTTCGAAGAAGGGCGTCTACCGCCTGGCCTTCCAGGACCGTTCGACCGCTGTGGCCTACGTCTGGTCGCCGGACGAGGATCTCTGGGACGCCGGCCCCGGCGACCCCCGAGACCCCTTCTCGCACGCCTCCGGCCTCACCCTCTTCACCGGGGCGGCGAACCGCCTCGCCGCAGCCGGCGTCCGCGCGCCCCGACTCCTCCACGCCGATCCCACGCACACCCACCTCCCGGCGGACGTGGCGATCGTCGAGGACCTCCCGGGCGGCACCCTGGAGGACCTGCTGGACGGCGCCCCGGCCGCCGTACCGAAGGCGGATGCGCTGGAGCGGATGGCGGCCCTGCTCGACACCCTGCACGCCTGCACGGGCCCGTGCTTCGGCAAGGTCGCCGTCGTCGACAACGGCGGTTCCTCGTACGGCGGTTCGTGCACGGAGGTCGTCGTAGAACGCGCCCTGAGCGACCTCGCCGAACTCACCGCACGCGAGCCCCGAGTCACCGCCGTACACGCCCAACTGGCCGACTGGCTGGGGGTGTTGGCCGCGCGGATCCACCACCGCACCGTGCGCCCCGCCCTCATCCACGGCGAACTCGGCCCCGACCACGTCCGCGTGACCCCCGACGGCGACCTCGCCCTCATCGACATCGAAGGCCTGATGTACTTCGACGCGGAATGGGAACACGTCTTCCTCCGCCTGCGCTTCGGCCGCCACTACGACGCCCTGCGCACCGAAGGTACCGAGGCCCTCGACGCCAACCGCCTGAGCCTCTACCGCCTGGCCATGCACCTCTCCCTGGTGGTCGGCCCCCTTCGTCTCCTGGACGTCGGGGACTTCCACGACCCGGAGTTCATGCGCGGCATCGCGGAACACAACCTCCAGCAGGCGCTGTCCCTCGTGGGGCGGACGTGACCGGCGTCGACGTCTGGGCGGGCGTACGCGAGCGGGTCCTGGCGCTGAGCGCGGCTCCGCACCGGGACAAGGTGTTCGGCGCGCACGAGCATGCCTTCAAGCCGGCCGACGTCCTGACCAGGCAGCAAGTCACGGATATCGAGGCCAGGTTGGGCATCCGACTGCCCGACGAGTACCGGACCTTCCTGCTGGAGGTCGGTGCGAGCGGGGCGGGCCCCGAGTACGGGCTGCTCCGCCCCGACCCGGAACGCGAGCCCTGGCGCCCCGGCACCGAGCCGCCCGTCGTCGACCAGGACTTCGCCGACCGCCTCGCCGCCCACTCGGACGTCGAACCGTACGAGGGCGCGCCGGGAGCACCCGCCGACGAGCGGGAGCGGCGGGCGGCGTACGAGACCTGGGAGCGGGAGTACGACTCCCTGGACGAACGGCTCGCGGCCGGCACCCTCTGTCTGAACCACCAGGGCTGCGGCTACTTCACACTCCTCGTCCTCAACGGCCCCCGGCGCGGCACGCTTTGGGACGACCTCCGGGCCGCCGACGAGGGCATCGTGCCGTTGCAGGGTGCCCGGGCCGGCTTCGCGGGCTGGTATCTGACCTGGCTCCGGGACGCGGAGCGGCACGCGTGGGGAGGCGAGCGATGAGAACCAGCCCGCCGACCGAGACCGAGACCGCGGCCGGCCTTGGTCGGCGTCGCCGCCCGACCTACGAAGAACGCCTCCCGATCTTCGACCCCAGCCACACCAGCGGGTCGTACTTGCGGTCAACTGCCCGTTCCTTCAAGGGAATCAGTGCGTTGTCCGTGATGTGGATGCCCTCGGGGCAGACCTCGCTGCAGCACTTGGTGATGTTGCAGTAGCCGAGGCCGTGTTCGTCCTGGGCGGTTTTCTTGCGGTCCAGGCCGGAGTCCGCCGCCGCGTCCAGCGGGTGCATGTCCAACTCCGCGACCCGCATGAGGAATCGGGGGCCGGCGAACGCCGTCTTGTTCTCCTCGTGGTCGCGGACGACGTGACAGGTGTCCTGGCAGAGGAAGCACTCGATGCACTTGCGGAACTCCTGCGCGCGGTCGACGTCCTCCTGCATCATCCGGTATTCGCCGGCCGCGACCCCCGCCGGCGGTACGAACGACGGGATCTCCCTGGCCTTCTGGTAGTTGAAGCCGACGTCCGTGACCAGGTCGCGGACCACGGGGAAGGCGCGGAGCGGGGTGACCGTGATCGTCTCCTCGCGGGTGAACACGGACATGCGGGTCATGCACATCAGCCGGGGGCGGCCGTTGACCTCCGCCGAGCACGAACCGCACTTGCCCGCCTTGCAGTTCCAGCGCACGGCGAGGTCGGAGGCCTGGGTGGCCTGGATGCGGTGGATGATGTCCAGGATCACCTCGCCGTCGTTGACTTCGACCTTGAAGTCCTCAAGGTCGCCGCCCTTGACGTCCCCCCGCCACACCTTGAAACGGGCCTCGTAGCTGCTCACTCGTACAGCTCCTCTTCGGCGAGGTACTTGACCAGCTCTTCCTTCTCGAAGAGGGCGAGCAGGTCGGCGCGGATGGGTTCGGTGGTCTCGCGGGTCAGGGAGATCTGGCCGGACACCGGGTCCGCCGCCGCCAACCCGCCGTTGGGATCGGTCAGTTGGCAGATCAGGTTGATGCGGCGCCAGTCGCGGCTCATGCCCGGGTGGTCCTCGCGGGTGTGTCCGCCGCGCGACTCGGTGCGCTCCAGCGCCGCCCGGGCCACGCACTCGCTGACCAGCAGCATGTTCCGCAGGTCCAGGGCGAGATGCCAGCCGGGGTTGAATTGCCGGTGGCCCTCGACTCCCGCCCGGCGGGCCCGTACTCGAAGATCCGCCAGTTTCTCCAGCGCCTGTTCCATCTCGCCCTCGCGGCGGATGATGCCGACGAGGTCGTTCATGGTCTGCTGGAGTTCCTGGTGGAGGGTGTACGGGTTCTCGGGTGTGCGGCCGTTCTCCTGGCCGGGTTCCGGGCCCTCCGCGGAGAAGGGGCGCAGTGCCTCCGCCGCCGCCAGGTCGACCTCCGTGTCGTCCACCAGCGGGCGGCTCTCCGCCAGGTCGGCCGCATGGTCCGCCGCGTGCCAGCCCGCCCTGCGGCCGAACACCAGGAGGTCGGAAAGGGAGTTGCCGCCGAGCCGGTTGGAGCCGTGCATGCCGCCGGCCACCTCACCGGCCGCGAACAGCCCCTCCACTCCGCGTGCCGCCGCGGTGTCCGAGTCGACCGCGATGCCGCCCATCACGTAGTGACAGGTCGGCCCGACCTCCATCGCCTCCGCCGTGATGTCGACGTCGGCCAACTCCTTGAACTGGTGGTACATGGACGGGAGTCGGCGCCGGATCACCTCCGCCGGCATCCGCGTCGACACGTCCAGGAAGACCCCGCCGTGCGGTGAGCCGCGGCCCGCCTTCACCTCGGAGTTGATGGCGCGGGCGACCTCGTCGCGGGGGAGCAGTTCGGGGGGACGGCGGTTGTTGTCGGGGTCCTCGTACCAGCGGTCGCCCTCCGCCTCCGACTCGGCGTACTTCTCCTTGAAGACGTCGGGGATGTAGTCGAACATGAACCGCTTGTTCTCGGAGTTGCGCAGTACTCCGCCGTCGCCGCGCACCGACTCCGTGACCAGGATGCCCTTCACGGACGGCGGCCAGACCATGCCCGTCGGGTGGAACTGCACGAACTCCATGTTGAGCAGGGGCGCTCCGGCGAGCAGTGCCAGCGCGTGGCCGTCGCCCGTGTACTCCCACGAATTCGACGTCACCTTGAAGGACTTGCCGATCCCGCCGGTCGCGATCACCACGGAGGGGGCTTCGAGGACCATGAAGCGGCCCGTCTCGCGCTCGTAGGCGAAGACGCCGGAGACCCGGCCCGCGGCGGAGCCGCCCATGGATGCAGTGTCCTTCAACACCCTTGTGACGGTGCACTCCTGATAGACCTTCAGGCGGGACTCGTAGTCGCCGGTCTCCTTGTAGTCCTCCTGCTGGAGCGACACGATCTTCTGCTGGAGCGTGCGGATCAGCTCAAGTCCCGTACGGTCGCCGACGTGGGCGAGGCGCGGGTACTCGTGGCCGCCGAAGTTGCGCTGCGAGATCCGGCCGTCCTGCGTACGGTCGAAGAGGGCGCCCCAGGTCTCCAACTCCCATACCCGGTCCGGGGCTTCCTTCGCGTGCAGCTCCGACATGCGCCACTGGTTGAGGAACTTGCCGCCGCGCAGGGTGTCCCGGAAGTGGACCTGCCAGCTGTCGTGGGAGTTGACGTTGCCCATCGCCGCCGCGATGCCGCCCTCGGCCATCACCGTATGGGCCTTGCCGAACAGCGACTTGCAGATCACCGCCGTACGGGCTCCGCGCTCGCGCGCCTCGATGGCGGCCCGCAGACCGGCGCCGCCGGCACCGACCACGACGACGTCCCACTCCTGTCGCTCGACCACGGACATCAGAAGGCCCCTGCCAATCTAAAAGAAGCGCGGATCATTGAAGGCTCCGGAGGCGACCAGGTACACGTAGAAGTCGGCGGCCGCCACGCTGATCAACGACGCCCAGGCGAGCTGCATATGACGGTTGTTCAGCTTCCCGACGAACTTCCACGCCTTGTAGCGCACGGGATGCTTGGAGAAGTGCTTGAGCTTGCCGCCGACGATGTGCCGGCAGGAGTGGCAGGAGAGGGTGTACGCCCAGATCAGCACGATGTTGGCCACGAAGACGAGGGTGCCCAGGCCCATGTGGCCCCAGTGGTAGTGCTCGTCGCGGAAGGTCAGCACGGTGTCGTACGTCAGCGTGCCCGCCACAAGGAGCGCCGCGTAGAAGAAGTACCGGTGCATGTTCTGCAGGATCAGCGGGAAGCGGGTCTCGCCGCTGTACTTCTTGTGCGGCTCGGCCACCGCGCAGGCCGGGGGCGAGGCCCAGAAGCCGCGGTAGTAGGCCTTGCGGTAGTAGTAGCAGGTCAGGCGGAAGCCGAGCGGGAAGATCAGGATGATGATGGCGGGGGAGATGCCCCACCAGCTGCCGAAGAGGTCGGCGTTCGGGCCCGCGTGCATGGTTCTGCACCGGTCGGCCAGACAGGGTGAGTAGAACGGCGAGACATAGGGCGCCGCGTAGTAGTTCGAGTCCGCGAAGGCTCGCCACGTCGAGTAGACGATGAAGGCCAGCAGTCCGGCGGCGGTGCCGGCCGGGGCCAGCCACCAGCGGTCGGTCCGCAGATGCGGGGCGGCGATCGCGGCGCGCGTACCGGTGTGTACGCCGCCGCTCTTCGGTTGGGGTTCCGTACCAGTGGCCAACTTGAAGACTCCGGTCGGTTGCTGGGGACGCTCAGTGGCCGGGGCCGTGGTGGGCGCCGAGTCCCTCGTCGTCCGTGTCCGTCCACAGGCTCTTGTCGTACGGGGCGTCGGAGATGGGGACGAGATCGGGGCGCCGGGGGCGCTCGATCCCTGGTGCGGCATCGCGCAGCAGCGCCACACTCTCGCGCAGCCGGTCGGCGTCGGCCTTGACCCTGCGCATTTCCAGGCCGCCGCTGCCGAATTGGTTCTCCAGCCGCCCCACCGACCTGAACAGGTCGTCGAGACAGCGCTGGACTGACGTCAGTTCGTCGTGCACGGACATGACATGACCTCGCTTCCGTGGGCGTCGGCCCTGGACGGCAACGTTCATGCGCCTGCGAGTGTTGCGCGCCACACCTGCCGGTGGGAAGCGGTGTGCACGGATTGGCCGGGGTGCGTTGGTGTGTACGGGGGCAGATTCGAACATTGCGCCGCACGGGTGGGCTTCCCGGCGCCCCTCGCCGTGTCGCCCTCAAAGGCTGAACCGTTTCCTCTTCAGTGGCCGCAAAGATCTGATCAGCTCCATATACGCCCAAAAGTGATCAGAAGCCCGCGGCTTACCGGAGGTAGCAGTGATGTCCCACGACGGCGTCAGACTGCGCGCGGTCATGCGCTCGGTCGCCTTCCTCACCGCGGGCGCGCTCGCGGTGCCCACCCTCGCGGCGTGCAGCTCGGACAACGAGTCCGGCAAGCCGCTCGCCGGACAGGACATCGCGCCGGTCGGCCGTGACCTGGTCGCCGACGGCGGCACCCTGAACTGGGCCGTCGACGACGTACCGGAGACCCTCAACACGTTCCAGTCGGACGCCGACGACGCCACCACCCGCGTCGCCCAGGCCGTCCTGCCCGCGATGTTCCGGCTCGACGCGCAGGGCCGGCCGCAGCGTGACGCCGACTACCTGGAGTCCGCGAAGGTCGTCGACACCGAGCCCAAGCAGGTCGTCCTCTACAAGCTCGACCAGCAGGCCGTGTGGAGCGACGGCCGCGAGATCGGCGCCGCCGACTTCGCCGCCCAGTGGCGCGCCCTGTCCGGCAAGGACTCCGCGTACTGGACCGCCCGCAACGCCGGCTACGACCGCATCGAGAAGATCGAGCGCGGCGCCAACAACCTTGAGGTCAAGGTCACTTTCAGCAGGCCGTACGCCGACTGGAAGTCGCTGTTCTCGCCGCTGTACCCCAAGGACGTCATGGGCACCCCGGACGCCTTCAACGACGGCGCCCGCCGCAAGCTGAAGGTCACCGCCGGCGCTTTCGGGGTGCAGAAGATCGACCGCAAGGACAAGGAGATCGTCCTCGCCCGCAACCCGCACTGGTGGGGCCGGCCCGCGAAGCTCTCCGAGATCGTGCTGCACGCCGTACCGCTCGACAAGCGGGCCGCCGCGCTCGCCGACGGCACGGTCGACCTGGCCGAGATCGACCCCGCCGACGCGAGCCGTATCGCGCTCGCGGGCCGCGCGAAGGGCACGAACACCCCGCTCCAGGGCGCCAGCGCGAGCCCCACGAGCAAGGACGAGAACAAGAACGAGAGCCGGCAGCAGAAGAAGCTCGGCAAGAAGCAGCGCAAGGCGCTCGCCAAGTACCTGCGTCAGCAGGACGCGTTGCGCGCCTTCACCGTCCGCCGCTCCTTCGAGCCCGCCTACACGCAGCTCGCCCTCAACGGCTCCGAGGGCCCGCTCGCCGACGAGCGCGTCCGGCGTGCGGTGGCCCGCGCGCTCGACCGTA
The DNA here is from genome assembly GCF_045162825.1 of Streptomyces prunicolor. Lineage (NCBI taxonomy): Bacteria > Bacillati > Actinomycetota > Actinomycetes > Kitasatosporales > Streptomycetaceae > Streptomyces > Streptomyces prunicolor. Next base: position 7,041,632 of record NZ_CP108676.1, read on the forward strand.
CGGCGCTGGCCAAGGTCGTACTCGCGCCGCTGGGTCTGCCCGCCGTGCCGGTCGGCAGCCACCTCGCGCTCTCCGGGCAGGTCGCGTACGCCGACAACAGCGGCGCGCTCGGCGACCACGACACCACGGAGGCGCAGGCGCTGCTCACCGATGCCGGCTGGGTGCCCGGCGGGCCGCTCAAGGACAAGGGCGAGAAGGCCGCCGGCGCCGAGGGCAAGAAGAGCAAGAAGGACGACGAGGCCGACTCCGAGGGCGGCTCCGACGGGCAGTACATCGTCGGCGAGGACAACAAGGACCCGCAGGACCACACCAAGAAGCACGACAAGGCTTCCAGGCACGGCGGTGACGAGGGCTCCAAGCACCTCGCCGACGGCAAGCAGTACGACGGCCGGAAGGTGAAGCAGGGCGGCGCGCCCGGCGCGTACGCCCCCAAGGGCACGGCCGCCCCGGCGGGTGCGAAGACCGGGGTGCTCGCCAAGGACGGCAAGCCGCTCACCCTGCGCTTCGTGCTCCCCTCCGGCACCGGCTCGGAGTCGCTGAGCGCGGTCGCCGACAGCATTTCCCGGATGCTGGAGAAGGTCGGCATCCGCACGGAGATCACCAAGGTCTCCGACGACAGCTACTTCAAGGACCACATCGCGTCCGGCCAGTACGACCTCGCCCTCTACTCCTGGCCGGCGTCCGCCTTCCCGGCCACCGACGCCCGCCCGATCTTCGCCAAGCCGGTCCCGGCCGCGGACGGCTCCCTGAACGTCGAGCAGAACTACACCCGCGTCGGCACCGACCAGGTCGACCAGCTCTTCGACCAGGCCGCCTCCACCCTCGACGAGGACGAGTCCGCCGCCCTGGTCCGCAAGGCCGACGCCCGCATCTGGGCGGCGGCCGGCTCGATCCCCCTCTACCAGCGCCCCCAGCTCACGGCCGCCCGCAGGACCGTCGTCAACGCCGGCTCCTTCGGCTTCCAGACCCCGGTCTACGAGGACATGGGCTTCCTGAAGAAGGGGGCGAAGGTGTCGCCGAGCCCGTCGTCCGGGAGCTGATCCGGCCGGAAGCCTCAGAATCGCCTCAATTCGCTTGCCCCGCCCGCTGTGCTCGGTCAGAGTGACGCAATCCTGATCACAGCGGGCGTCCTCTTTTCACGAGGACGACGAGGACAACGAGAACAACGGGGTGGCCATGTACGGGGGAACACGAAGGACGTCGGCCGTGGGTTTCGCACTCGCGGCGCTGCTCGCCGGGGCCGTGGGCTGTACGAGCGGATCCGGTGACGCGGGAAAGACGAGCGGCAGCGCGACGGCCGGCACCAAGGAGGCGCAGCCCGCGGTCGCCGGCAAGGCATGCGCGAACGGCACGTACACCTGGATCAACATCGAGAAGCCGACGCGGCTGCTCGGGGTCTCGGACGTGGAGACGCTGGGCAAGGGCGGCGGCCCGCTGAAGCACAAGGTGCGGCGACTGGCCACGGTCCAGGTCGCGGTGCAGGCCGGGCCCGGTGCCCCGGCGGCGAAGGAGATCCTCACCTCCCTGGGCAGGAAGATCGGCGAGATCGACTCCGACGGCGACTATGTGGGGGCGTTCACGGAGGTCGGGAGCAAGGGACCGGAACTCAACGCCGACGACGGCGGGACGCTGGACGGGGCCGGGCGGTTCGTGCAGTACGCCGCCGTGCGGGTCGTGGAGGCGGACTTCCGCTACACCTGCCCCGGAGGCAAGGTCACCACCGGGCACGCGGAGAGCTGGATCGTCCCGATCTCCGGCGTCCTCGAATGCACCGAAAGCACTGGAAACGCCACGGCTCGTGAGGCGGCCCGCCTCTCCTGCGGCGCGGACTCGGTCGCCGCGAAGGCCTGACCCCACCCCTCCGCAGGGTCCGCCGGGCCCTGCGCAGGCCTCTTCCCCGTACGACACGTACGGCCGCCGCCCCGCAGTCACTCGCGGGGCGGCGGCCGTCGTACGGTGCGCGGTGCCGGGCCGGGGGCTACGACCTGGGCCGCGCCGGTGTGGCCGTGAGCGAGAGCTCGAGGTGTGCGGGCCTCGGGGCCCCGGTCTCCGTTGAGCGCCAGATTTCCGGCGGTTCCAGCGCTGGATCTCCTCGCAGGATCGCCGACTCCAGGTCCTGTGCGCGCCGTCGGACGTCCAGCCCGTATTCCTCGGCGAGAAGCAGCCGCATGTCACGCAGGACGGCGAGCGCGTCGATCTTCCGGCCGCTCTGGTAGAGGGCGAGCGCCAGCCGTTCGGCGAGGGACTCGCGGGCGGGGTATTCGGCGAGCAGACTGGTCAGTCTCGGTACGGAATCCGCGTGGCAGCCCTCCGTCATTTCGAGGTCGGCGAGCATTTCGTTGGCACGGAAACGCTCTTCGTCCAGGCGGGCGCAGGCGGTCTCGACGAACGGCGCGTGGACACCGGTGAAGGGGGTTCCCCGCCAGAGGCCGAGTGCCGAGCGGAGCAGCCGGATGGCCTCGGTACGATCACCGCGCTGCCGGTCCGCCGATTCCAGCAGGCTCCTGAAAATCAGCAGATCCAGGTCATGGGTGGCGATGCGGAAACGGTAGCCGCCGGGATCGGTGACCAGCCCCTTGGTGAATCGTCCGGGCAGTTCGGAACGCAGTGCGGAAATGGCGTTGTGGACCTGGGCCCGGGCGGTGTGCGGTGGTTTCTCCCCCCAGAGGGCGTCGATTATCTGCGACAGGCTCACCGTCGTGTTGGCATGGAACAGCAGATGGCTCAGAAGGGCCCGGAGACGGGGTCGTGAAACATCCACGGGCCGGCCATTGTCCCGGACCGCGAAGGCGCCCAGGAGCACATAACGAGAGGTAACTGAACCTTTGGATTCCGTCTGTCCGAATATGTCGGCCATATTCCCCCTAAGGACGCTTTGGCCGCGGCACAGGTGGCCGGGTAAGAGCCCGTAAGTAGCATGGCGTCTGTGGCCGAAGCAAGAGGTTTCTGTGGCCGGGACGGGGGTCGTCGGGCGGAAAGCCAGTCGTTTACCGGCCTCATTCGCGGGCCGGGACGGGTTCGCGATCGACATAGCCCGAGGCCTGGGCGGCGAAGAGGCGGGCGTAGATACCGGCCCGGTCCATCAGCTCCTCGTGCGTGCCGCACTCCACGACCCGGCCCCGGGCCAGCACGACGATCTTCTCCGCGCTCCGCACCGCCCCCAGCCGATGCGACACCAGCAGGCTGGTGCGTCCCTTCCGGAACCCGGCCAGTGTCGCCAGCATCTCCTGCTCCGCCTCCGGGTCGAGGCTCGCCGACGGCTCGTCGAGGATGAGGAAGTCCCGGTCCTCCCGCAGGAGCGCCCGCGCTATCGCCACCCGCTGCCACTGTCCCCCGGACAGCAACACACCGGGCTCGTCACCGGAGGTGGCCGATTCGAGGACATGGATTCTGGACAGCTGCGTCTCGTACCCGCGGGGAAGTCGTGTCAGGGCCTCGTGGACACCGGCGCGGTGCGCGGCCCGCCTGACCCGCGGGGAATCCTGCCACGCGGTCAGATCCCCGATGGCTATGTTCTCGTGCGCCGTCATGTCGTAGCGCATGTATTCCTGGAACGCGGCGGCAATCCTGTTCCGGTATTCGGTGATGTCCAGCTCGCGTATGTCGGTGCCGTCCCACAGGATCGCGCCGCGCGTCGGATCGTAGAAACGGCAGAGGAGTTTGATGAGGGTCGACTTTCCCGCTCCGTTCAGGCCGACGAGCGCTGTTGTCCCGCCCACGGATATCGAGAGGTTCACGCCCCGCAGGACCCATTCCTGATCGTCGCCGTATCGGAACCAGACGTCCCGGAGTTCGATTCCTTGCCGGAGCGGATGTGTCTTTTCCGGATGAGGTGTCAGGGGGAGGTCGGGTTCGACGGTGAGGAGTCCCATGAACTGCTGGAAAAGGGCCGCGAGTTCATGGGTGCTCGCCACACTCGCCGCGAGCACCGCAAGGGCGCCCTGTATCGACGAGACCGCGGCGACGAGCATGGTCACATCGCCGACGGACAGCTCGCCCCGGCAGGCGACGGCGATCGCCCAGACCAGTCCGCACCCGGCGATCGACGCGGCGGCCAGCGCGAGGACCGCCTGCACGCGCAGCATTCTGCGGTCCAGTGAGTCCCGGGCCCTGTTGATGCGCGTACGAGCGGACAGCATGCGCTGCTGGAACATCGACCCGATGCCGAACAGGCGCATCTCCTTGATGGCCTCGACGTCGGTGAGCAGTTGCTCGTAGAAGAGCTCGCGCCGTTCGTCGGGGGTGGTCGCGCGCACCAGGTCGACGCGCTCGCGCGAGAGCGAGACCTCGGCGACCACGACGGCGAGGCCGAACAGCATCACGACGATGCCCAGGGCAGGAGCCGTGGCGAACAGCGAGCCGACGAATCCGGAGATGGTCAGCGCGGCCGTCGCCATGCCCAGCGTGTGATCCACGAGGTAGAGAGCCTCGCCACCGCCCTGCCGCTTGGCGATCTGCAGGCGGTCCAGGAAGTGCGCGTCCTCGAATCTCGCCAGCCCCGGCAGCCTGCCCATCGACGCGAACAGCCCGGCCTGGGCGCGCAGACCCACCCGCCGGCTCAGGCTCGTCCGGGCATAGGTCGCGAAGTGGGGGAGGGCGCCGGTGAGCAGACCGGTGACGACGAGACCCAGTGCCGGGACGATCGTCGAGTCGAGCGACGCGCCGCCCGTGATGTGATCGAGGACGCTCTTGGTCAGCCAGGCGACGGCGACGGGCAGCGCGCCCTGGACCAAGGACACGGCCACATACGCGGAGAGCAGCCAGGGCGCGGCGGTGAAGGCGAACCCGCCCGCACGGACCGTGACGCCCGCCAGGGCTCCGACCTGTCCCGCGTACCGCTGTGCCCGACCGGGCCGGCGTTCCGCCCGCTGTGTCACCTTGTCCCCCATCCCCATCTCCCCCTCCCCGACCGGGAGTTGCCCCATGACGGTCTGCCCGCGCCGTTCAGACCGCGAGTCCGCGGTGTGCCAGCCTGGTGACGCTCCCGGTGGCGAACGCCACCGTGGAATCGGGAGCGACGATCGCGTACGTGGGCCATGTCGTCACCTTCAGATCGACGACGATCTGCGCGGCCTCCTCGATACGGACGATGCGGCTCGTGGCACCCAGTTCCGTGTTCAGCGCCTCCAGGTCGGAATCGTCGCCGACCACCACGGAGATCGCCTGCTCCCGCGAGAGATTGTGGTCGCGCAGGAATTTCAGATACCGCGGCATCTGCTCCTTGCATCCTGTGCAACTCATGGAGAGGAAGGAGAGCACCCACGGCTCGTCGTCCTCGCCGGCCCGCTGCCAGGGCCGCCCGTCCACGTCGACCAGCTTGGGATAGTCGCCGACGAGGGTGCCTTTCGGAATCGATTCGGGGCGCCACTTCGCCGTATCGAATTGATGGTCGAGCATACGGTTCACCCGGAACGTGAGTACCACGGACAGGGCGAGTCCCACCCCCGCCAGAAGCAGTGCCACAACACCGGCCGCGATGAGCATGCGACTCCCTCTCCTTTCTGCACTCAGGTGTGATCACACGCGGAATCCGTCGTCAGGCGACGGCCGCGGACTCGTCCATCTCCAGGTCCAGTTCCGGCAGTGCCGCGGCGGACTCGCTGGAGAACACCACCGAACCGTCGGGTGCGACGACGAGATAGGCCGGCCAGGTCGTGACCCCGAGGTCGGTTCCCACGTCGACGGTGTCGTCGGCGGGGACGATGGTGGCGAACTGGCCGATCTCGTCGGCGAATTCGCCCAGGCCGGCCGAGTCCCCGGAAATGAACGAGAACACGCGCTCGCGGGGAAGGTCGAGCTGGCTCAGATAGTCCTTGTAGAAGGGCAGTTGCGACTTGCAGCCGGAGCACGACGTCGACTGGAAGGCGAGAATCCACGGACCGTCCGACTCCGTCGGGAAGGAGATCTTCTCCCCCCGCATGTCGGTGAATTCCCCGTATGTGGAGATCTTGGTCCCTAGGGATACCGGAAGGCGCCGGGTCGGCTTGAACGCCCCCTCCTCGATGAGCGGATCGATCGCCTTCTTCACCCGCAGCGCCACGGCTACGGAAAGCAGGCAGCTCGCGCAGGCCGCGAAGAGCGCCAGAATGACCATGGTGAACAGCATCGCTCTCTCCTTCAGGATTGCTGTGGCGGGGAGTCGTCCCGATTCCCCTCAGCCTTTCGTGCCCGGCTGTCGGGGGTCTTTCAGCCGCCTTTCGGCGGGGAAGGCCTTGCCGTGGGCGTCCGCCTCAATGGGCGGTGAGCGATTCCAACCTGGCCGTGTCCGTCGCGGACGTGAGTTCCGCGTCACGGCGGAGCACCATCTGGTGGAGCCCGCGCAGCCGGGGTCCCGGCTCGTCGCCGATCTGCTCGATCATGCGGTCGCGTATGTCCTGGAAGCAGTTGAGGGCCTCGTCCTGCCGGCCGCTGCGGTGCAGCGCGATCATGAGCATTCCGGCGACGCTCTCGTCGAGCGGGTGCAGCGAGGTCAGCTGCAGGAGTTGCGGCAGACACTCCTCGGGCCGCCGGCAACACAGACTCAGTTCGGCGGCCAGCAGCGCGGCGGCCCGGTACTCCTGCTGCAGTGTCAGGCGCGCCGTGTCGGCCCACGGCGAGTGGATGTCGGAGAGCGGTTCCCCGTGCCAGAGGGACAGCGCCTTCCCGAGCACCCGCAGAGCGCTCTGCGGATCGCCGTCCCGCTCGTGGTTCACCCCGGCCCGCGCCAGATCACGGAACCGTTGCAGGTCCACGACATCGCTCGCCATCGCCAGCACGTATCCGCCCCGGCGTCGGAGCAGGTCGGCGCGGGTGCCGATGCACTGGCAGTCCCGGATGGCCTTTCGCAGCCGGGCGGCCTGGGTGTAGAGGGCGTCGCGCGGGTGCCGGGGCCGCTCGTCGTCCCACACCTGCTGGACCAGGGTCCGGTCCGGGACGAACGTGTTCGGGCTCCAGGCCAGCGAGGCGAGGAGCCGTCTGGCCCGTTCCGGAATGCCAACTCGTTCCCCCGCGGCTGTACAGAGTTCCACGCAGCCCAAGAGCTGGATCATCACTTGGAGCCTTCCCTTCTCACTTTGGGCGAGTTTGGTTTCGGCGGGTGCGGTGGGGCCCCGGAGCGGGTGTTTACGGTCGGTGCTCCGGCTTCCAGATCGGGTGCCGCAAAGTCTGTGATGATCTACACAGTCACGCGTCCATCATCCGGATACGTGCTCTCTGGCCGCTATTCACTGACTAACCGTGACGTCGAACGTGAAGAACTGCACGATCTCGGCGAAGTGCAGCAGACCGACGCCGAGCAGGACGGCGGGCCCGAAGGCCATCGCGTAATAAACCCAGTTGTCGCCGATTCCTACCGGATTGAGCAGAATACCGGCGGCGGCGAGCAGCAGCAGGAGAGAATTCCGCACGATATGGGTCGACGACACAGGGGTGCCGGAGTCTCCGGCGCAGGCGCAACTGACGGCCTGCTTCCGGTGGATGATCGTCGCGAGATACCCGGTGAAGGAAATCAGCAGCACCAGGGAAGCGACGAACCCGAATGTGTCCGTGGTGAGCAGAGCCAACACGGATATCAGCTCTCCGGCCATCACGCTCAACGCGAGGGCCCACAGCCAGGGCCGGGGAAACCGCACCACCAGACCCAGTTGCCCGACGAGTGTCTCCGGGGCCCGTACTTTTGCGGCGAACGAATACGTGAATGCCGAAGCGAGTGACAACTTACTGAGGATGTAGAGGATGGCCATGCGTATCTGTCTCGTCTTTCAGAGTCGCCGACATACTCTGCCCAGGACGCGGTCCGTCGCGAACGGTCCGATCTGCCGCGAATCGAAGCTGGACGCGGCGTTGTCCCCGAGGAGGAAGAAGTGGTCCGGGGGGATACGGGCCGCCCCCCTCGCGGGCCACGGATCTCCCGACACGGCGACGACCCGCTTGATCAGCCACTGCCGCTCGGAGAGACCGGAGAGACCGGAGAGACCGGAGAGACCGGAGGGTTCGGAAAGCGGGGAAAGGGTCCGCCACCGCAGCGTCCGCCGGTCCGGGGACTCCACGACCACCTCGTCGCCCCGACGGGGAACCGCACCCCGGCGGACCAGAACCCGGTCTCCCGGTGCGTACGTCGGATGCATGCTCATGCCCTGGACGGTGATCACCACGTAGGCGCGTCGCAGCAGCACCGCGCCCGCGACGCCGACTGCCGCCGCACCGCACAACGTTGTTGTGACGTACCAGGTCATCGGATGCCTCCCTCGTCGCGGCAGGAGTGGCAGCCGGACGCCGGCTGCCACTCCTCGTTCACGCTGCTCGCCGAAGCGGAGCTGCTCGCCGAAGCGGTGTCGCTCGCCGGAGCGGCGTCAGCACCACGGGGAAAAGCCGAGCGGACGGCCGGTGAGGCAGGCCACCGGCTTGGTCTGCGCCGTGCACGAGAAGCTGCACTGAGGGGTGTAAGAGCACGCGTACAGCGTGGAACCGACGCACTTGTAGCACTCGTCCGGTGCGCAGGCAGCCGCTGCGACCGTCTGCGGGAGCAGCACCGCTGCCATCTTTGCCGCCACTCGTCCTAGCACCTGTGAACCTCCTGATCTCGACGCCAAGGTCGTTTGAGGACGTGGCCCCTCGGTACTTTTCCGGGGCCAACGGTCTGCCGACCCGACCGCACCGCGGTGGGCCGGCGAGATCAATTCCAGCAGCGGCCTCTGTCGCCGACCTGTTGCCGGTCTTTCACGCGGCGCCGCCCGGGATCCGGGTACGTGACCGGTCTCGCAGTCGCCCGTAATGCCCTGCGGAGGCCCCTTCCCCGTACGCCACGTACGATGGGGTAAGGCCGTGGCGTGTCCAGCCCGGCAGGGTCCGCGTAACACAGACGTACGCGCAGGCCTTCCTCACTCTCCGGGAGTTCGCCGCAATATGGCCACGCGCCACGACATCCGCAACGTCGCCATCGTCGCCCACGTCGACCACGGGAAGACGACCCTCGTCGACGCCATGCTGAAGCAGGCCGGTGCCTTCGCCGCGCACGCCGCCGAGTCGCTCGACGACCGAATGATGGACTCGAACGATCTGGAGCGTGAGAAGGGCATCACGATCCTGGCCAAGAACACGGCCGTGAAGTACCACCCGAAGGATGGCGGCGACGTCATCACCATCAACATCATCGACACCCCGGGCCACGCCGACTTCGGTGGCGAGGTCGAGCGCGGTCTGTCGATGGTGGACGCGGTGGTGCTGCTCGTCGACGCGTCCGAGGGCCCGCTGCCCCAGACCCGCTTCGTGCTGCGCAAGGCGCTCCAGCAGCGCCTGCCCGTCATCCTGTGCATCAACAAGACGGACCGCCCCGACTCCCGGATCGACGAGGTCGTCAACGAGACGTACGACCTGTTCCTGGACCTGGACGCGGACGAGGAGCAGATCGAGTTCCCGATCGTCTACGCGTGTGCGCGTGACGGTGTCGCCTCGCTGACCAAGCCGGAGAACGGCACGGTCCCGCAGGACAGCGACAGCCTGGAGCCCTTCTTCACCACGATCCTGTCGCACGTCCCGGCCCCCGAGTTCGACGAGGCCGCCCCCCTCCAGGCGCACGTCACCAACCTGGACGCGGACAACTTCCTCGGCCGTATCGCGCTGCTCCGCGTCGAGCAGGGCGAGCTGCGCAAGGGCCAGACCGTCACGTGGATCAAGCGCGACGGCACGATGTCCAACGTGCGCATCACCGAGCTGCTGATGACCGAGGCGCTCACCCGCAAGCCGGCCGAGATGGCGGGCCCCGGTGACATCTGCGCGGTGGCCGGTATCCCGGACATCATGATCGGTGAGACCCTCGCCGACCCCGAGAACCCGATCGCGCTGCCGCTCATCACGGTCGACGAGCCGGCGATCTCCATGACCATCGGTACGAACACCTCGCCGCTGGTCGGCCGCGGCGGCACCGGCAAGGGCGCCTCCGCGAAGGCGGCCGTCAAGGACCGCAAGGTGACCGCCCGTCAGGTCAAGGACCGCCTGGACCGCGAGCTGATCGGTAACGTCTCGCTGCGCGTGCTCGACACCGAGCGCCCCGACGCCTGGGAGGTGCAGGGCCGCGGTGAGCTGGCGCTGGCCATCCTGGTGGAGCAGATGCGCCGTGAGGGCTTCGAGCTGACCATCGGCAAGCCTCAGGTCGTCACGCAGATCATCGACGGCAAGGTGCACGAGCCGGTCGAGCGCATGACGATCGACGTGCCCGAGGAGCACATGGGCGCGGTCACGCAGCTCATGGGCGTCCGCAAGGGCCGGATGGACAACATGTCCAACCACGGCTCCGGCTGGGTCCGCCTGGAGTTCGTCGTCCCGTCCCGCGGTCTCATCGGCTTCCGTACCGAGTTCCTGACCGGGACGCGCGGCACGGGCATCGCCCACTCCATCCACGAGGGCCACGAGCCGTGGTTCGGCGTACTGACGACCCGTAACAACGGTTCGCTGGTCGCCGACCGCGCCGGTGCCGTCACCGCGTTCGCGATGACGAACCTCCAGGAGCGCGGTGTGCTGTTCACCGACCCCGGCACCGAGGTGTACGAGGGCATGATCGTCGGCGAGAACTCGCGCGCCGACGACATGGACGTGAACATCACCAAGGAGAAGAAGCTCACCAACATGCGCTCGGCCGCCGCCGACTCCTTCGAGGCGATCGTCCCGCCGCGCAAGCTCTCCCTGGAGCAGTCCCTGGAGTTCTGCCGCGACGACGAGTGCGTCGAGGTGACCCCGGAGTCCGTCCGTATCCGCAAGGTCGTCCTGGACCAGAAGGAGCGCGGTCGCTCCGCGAGCCGCGCCAAGCACGGCTGACGCATACCCGTAGAGCCCAACTGAGCCCGGGCGCCTCCGATTTGGGGGCGCCCGGGCTCAGTGCGTCGGCCGGGCCACGGTGATGATCTCGGGGCTCGCGGCGGTGAGCGGACTCCGGTCCCAGTCGCCGTACCGCTCGGCGACCGTCAGTCCGGCCCCGGCGAGGAACCCGGTCAGGGCCTCGCCGTCCAGGAACCGCAGGGTGGTCCGGCTGACCCGCGGCTGGGGCCGACACCCGCCCGCGAAGGTCTCGGTGAACGTCACCCGGTCCGCGACCGGCGCACCCTCGACCCCTCGTGCCACACCCGTACGACAGAGCCATCCTGAGCGGTGAGGTGGCGCTCCCGGTCGGGCGTCCACGTCTCCCAGGCGTGGGCCGCCGGGTTCCGCGTCTCGAAGACGAACCGCCCCTCGGGCGCGAGGGCGGCCCGTACCGCACGCAGCGCCAGGCGCAACTCCTCGTCGGTGACGAGGACTTGGAAGGCGTGCCCGGTCATCACCACGAGCGGAGACGCACCTCGTGATCGAGCGGTCACCGGCACTGCGCCCGGACACCGCCCACGACCGGACGCGGCCCGGGCTGAACCACCTGGCCTTCCACGTGAGCGGTAGCCGTGCCGAACCGGACGCGCTGGTCGAGGCGGCGGCAGAGCACGGCTGGACCGCGATGTTCGCGGACCGGTATCCGCACGAGGGCGGCTGAATACAGGGATAACCCTTGTCCTTGCCCAGAATCCGCACAGGTCGGTCCGTCCGCACTACTCTGCCGTTGGCGAGATCCTGTCCATGTCCTTCAGCCGCCGGTCGAACGCTCCTGGCGTGCGGACATGTTGACTACACAACGTTCGCGGAACCGCAACTGGATTTTCACCGGCCCGGCGTTCGGCATGCGGACATTCAGGCCCGATAGGTGTGTAACAAGTCCGTTTCGCAGGGATCTCTCACCAAACCCTTTGTCCGGATTTTGGAAGATGTACGCGTCAGGTGTGATCGAACCGAGACCTTGCGAATGTGGCTCGGTCACCCGTCATGGCAGATAGTTAGGCGCGTAGAGCTCGGATCACGGGTCACTCGCTGTTGGCGGCGACTCATCGAGCGCGGGGAGCACTTGACCATTTCAGGCACCGGTGACGGTGATGTGTCATGCGCTCTCCCAGGTGATGAACCATTGGACTCATGAGGAGGAGCCCCCATGCGTGGTGCCAAGAGCGCCAAGTGGGTTGCGATAGCCGCGGTTGTGGCGCTGGGCGCAACGGCCTGTGGCGGCGGCGGTGACGACGACAGCTCCGGCGGCAGCAAGGGCAACGGCGTCATCTCGGTGGAGATCGGCGAACCGCAGAACAGCCTGGTTCCGAGCAACACGTACGAGACCGAGGGCGGCCAGGTCATCAACGCCCTCTTCACGGGGCTGACCAAGCTTGACGCCGACAACAAGGTCGTCAACGCCATGGCGGAGTCGATCGAGTCCAAGGACAACAAGGTCTGGACGATCAAGCTGAAGTCTGGCTACACCTTCCACAACGGGGAGAAGGTGACCGCCCAGTCCTTCGCCGACGCGTGGAACTACGGCGCGAACCAGACCAACGCCCAGCAGACCAACCCGCTGTTCAGCCACATCGCGGGTTACGCGGACCTCAACCCGGGCGAGGGCAAGAAGCCCACGACCGACAAGCTGTCCGGTCTGAAGGTGGTCGACGACAGCACGCTCCAGGTCACTCTGAACGGCGCGTTCTCGGCCTTCCCCTCGCAGCTGTCCTTCACCGCGTTCGTCCCGCTGCCCAAGGCGTTCTTCAAGGACCCGAAGGGCTTCGGCGAGGCTCCGATCGGCAACGGCCCGTTCAAGATGAGCGGTACGTTCAAGCACAACCAGGAAATCGACACCGTCAAGTACGACAAGTACCCCGACGCCTCGAAGATCGAGGTCAAGGGTGTCGACTTCAAGATCTACTCGAACCAGGACACCGCGTACAAGGACCTCGTCGCCGGCAACCTCGACAGCCTGCTGACGATCCCGACCTCGGGTCTGCCGACGTACCACAAGGACCTGGACGGCCGTTACATCGACGAGGCCGACTCGGCCGTCGGTTACATCGGCTTCCCGATCAAGTACAACAAGGCCTTCCAGAACGCGGACCTCCGCAAGGCCATCTCGATGTCGATCGACCGCAAGACGATCTCGTCGAAGATCTTCCTCGGCGCCCGTACCCCCGCGGACGACTACATCAGCCCGATCATCGACGGCTACCGCAAGGGCGCCTGTGGTGAGGCGTGCACGTACAACCCGAGCGCGGCCAAGGAGCTCTACAAGAAGAGCGGCGGGCTGCCGGGCAACACGCTGGAGATCGGCTACAACGCGGACGGCGGCCACAAGGAGTGGGTCGAGGCCGTGTCGAACCAGATCCAGCAGGCTCTCGGCATCAAGGTGACGGCCAAGCCGTTCGAGCAGTTCCAGACCATCCTGAACGACCTGGACGCCAAGAAGTACCAGGGCGCGTTCCGTATGGCGTGGAGCATGGACTACCCGGACATGGAGGACTACCTCCGTCCGGTCTTCTCGAAGGAAGCCATCGCCAACGGCTCCAACTACTCGGGCTACACGAACGAGGAGTTCGAGAAGCTGCTCGTCCAGGGCGACCAGGCCGCGACGCACGAGGAAGCCGTCAAGAAGTACCAGGCTGCCGACGACGTCGCGCTCAAGGACCTGCCGTACATCCCGGTGTACTTCTACACGATGAACGCGGGCTTCAGCGACAAGATCAAGTCGATGAAGGTCGCCGGTCACCAGATCCTGTGGGACACGGTCAAGCTCAGCTGAACCGGTTCTGAGCAGTTCTGACACAGCAGTACGGGGTGAGCAGGGGGAGGAATAGCCTTCCCCTGCTCACCTCTGCTGCCGTCTCCCGTCCGACCGTGCCCTCCCCCCGGCCGCGGTCGGGTCGAGCACCCCCCTCTGGAGCACCCATGGGCCGATACGTCGCCCGCCGTCTCCTACAGGTGATCCCTGTGGTCTTCGGCGTCACGTTCATCATCTTCTGCCTGGTCTTCGCTCTGCCCGGCGATCCGATCCAGGCACTGGCCGGCGACAAACGCGCCGACCCCAACATCGCGGCGATCCTCCGCGCGCACTACCACCTCAACGAGCCGCTGTACCAGCAGTACTGGCACTACATCAGCGGCGTCTTCACCGGTGACCTCGGTGAGACGTACAACGGGCGTTCCATCTCGGACATCGTCTCCGAGCGATTCCCCGTCACGCTGAAGCTGGGGCTGACGTCGTTCGCCATCGAGGCCGTCATCGGCGTCGTCGCGGGCATCTTCTCCGCCCTGAAAAAGGGCAAGTTCATCGACAACGTCGTACTCATCTCGACGCTGGTCCTGATCTCGATCCCGGTCTTCGTGCTCGGCTCCGTGCTGCAGCTGGAGTTCGGTGTGAACCTCAAGATCACGCCGGTCGCCGGCATCCAGCACGGCTGGCCGCAGAGCTACATCCTCCCGGCCGTCGTACTCGCCTCGACGTCGATGGCGTACATCGCCCGACTCGTCCGGACGAGCATGGGGGAGTCGGTCCGTGCCGACTACGTCCGTACGGCGATCGCCAAGGGCCTTCCGACGCGGCGGGTCATCGGCGTGCACGCGATGCGCAACTCGCTGATCCCGGTCGTCACCTTCCTGGGCTTCGACCTGGGCGCGCTCATGGGCGGCGCCATCATCACCGAGCGCGTGTTCAACATGCCAGGTATCGGTGGTCAGCTGGCCCAGTCCGTCTCCCTGCGGGAGCGGCCCGTCGTCGTCGGCCTGGTGACCCTTCTCGTGCTGATCTACCTGGTCGCCAACCTCCTCGTAGACCTGCTCTACGCCGTGCTTGACCCGAGGATCCGCTATGAGTGAGAAGACGATAGAAAGGCCCACCACCGACGAGGCCGCCATCGCCAAGGAGATCGAGGCGGAGGAGAAGGCGGCGGCGCGGCAGGCGAGCCTGCTGCGGGACGGCTGGGCGGATCTGCGCAAGCGGCCCATGTTCATCGTGACCTCGTTGATCATCCTGGTCCTGCTCGCGCTGGCGATCGCACCCGGTCTGTTCACGGCGCGCTCCCCGTTCTCCGACGGCTTCTGCCAGCTGCAGAACTCCATGACCGGGCCCTCGTCCGGGCACCTCTTCGGCTACGACGTGCAGGGCTGCGACATCTACACGCGGACCGTCTACGGCACCCGCAACTCGATCGTCGTCGGTGTCGTGACCACCACCGCCACCACGCTGATCGGCGGCCTCGTGGGCATGCTCGCCGGTCTCATCGGCGGCTGGGCAGACGCGCTGCTGTCCCGCATCACCGAGGTGTTCGCGGGTCTGCCGCTCATCATCGGCGCCCTGCTGATCATGTCCATCTGGGGCGGCGGCGACGTGTGGTCGGTGTCGCTCATCATGGCGCTCCTCGGCTGGCCGCAGGTCTTCCGGATCATGCGCGGCGAGGTCATCTCGAACAAGTACAACGACTACGTGACGGCCGCGCGGGCACTGGGCGCGGGATCGTGGCGAATAGCGTTCCGGCACATCCTGCCGAACACGCTCGCCCCCGTCATCGTCATCACCACCATGAACCTCGGTGTGTACATCAGCGCCGAGGCCGCCCTGTCCTACCTGGGCATCGGCATCCAGTACCCCAACATCTCCTGGGGCGTGATGATCAGTGACGCCCAGGACAGGTTCCTGACCTCGCCGCACGCGCTGATGTTCCCGGCCGGCGCCCTGAGCATCACGGTCCTGGCCTTCATCATGCTCGGCGACGTGGTTCGCGACGCCTTCGATCCCAAGATGCGCTGAGGGAGGCGTACGTGACCATCATCGACCCGACGGACGCCGTTCCGGCCCAGCGCCCCGGCGACCACGAGAACACCGGTCCCCTGCTCGAAGTGCGCGATCTGCACGTCGAGTTCCAGACCCGCGAGGGTGTGGTCAAGGCCGTCAACGGCGTCAACTACACCGTGAACTCCGGAGAGACGCTCGCCGTGCTCGGCGAGTCCGGCTCCGGCAAGTCAGTGACCGCGCAGGCGATCATGGGCATCCTCGACATGCCGCCGGCCCGGATCCCGCAGGGGGAGATCCGTTTCTACGGCAAGGACATGCTGACCATGGGAGCCGAGGAGCGGCGCAAGCTGCGCGGCGCC
This sequence comes from Streptomyces prunicolor, assembly GCF_045162825.1. NCBI lineage: Bacteria > Bacillati > Actinomycetota > Actinomycetes > Kitasatosporales > Streptomycetaceae > Streptomyces > Streptomyces prunicolor. Next base: position 7,057,586 of record NZ_CP108676.1, read on the forward strand.
CGGATCGCGATGATCTTCCAGGACGCGCTCTCCTCGCTCAACCCCGTGCTCAGCGTGGGGTTCCAGCTGGGCGAGATGTTCCGGGTGCACCAGGGCATGTCCCGCAAGGCGGCCAAGGCCAAGTCCATCGAGCTGATGGACCGGGTGAAGATCCCGGCCGCCGCGGCGCGGGTGAACGACTACCCGCACCAGTTCTCCGGTGGTATGCGCCAGCGCATCATGATCGCCATGGCGCTGGCCCTGGAGCCGGACCTGATCATCGCCGACGAGCCCACCACGGCCCTCGACGTGACCGTCCAGGCCCAGGTCATGGACCTGCTCGCGGAGTTGCAGCGCGAGTACCGGATGGGGCTCATCCTCATCACCCATGACCTCGGCGTGGTCGCGGACGTCGCCGACAAGATCGCGGTGATGTACGCCGGCCGCATCGTGGAGACGGCACCGGTGCACGAGCTGTACAAGCGCCCGGCGCACCCCTACACCCGGGGTCTGCTGGACTCGATCCCGCGCCTGGACCAGAAGGGCCAGGAGCTCTACGCGATCAAGGGCCTGCCGCCCAACCTGCTGAAGGTACCGGCTGGTTGTGCCTTCAACCCGCGTTGCGACAGGGCGCAGGACATCTGCCGTACGGAGTTCCCGCCACTGGTCCCGGTGACCGAGGCGGACGGAACGGAACTGCCCGGCCGCGCCAGCGCGTGCCACTTCTGGAAGGAGACGATCCATGGCTGACCCGACCAAGGCCGACGAGCCCAAGGACGCGACGCCGAACGTCTCCGACGTGGAGGTGGCCGAGGTGCACTCGGAGGAGGAGGCCGTCGCGGCCCTCGACGCGAACGTCGAGCGCGGCGAGCCGATCCTCCAGGTGCGCAACCTCGTCAAACACTTCCCCCTGACCCAGGGGATCGTGATAAAACGCCAGATCGGCGCGGTGAAAGCCGTCGACGGCATCTCCTTCGACCTGCACCAGGGCGAGACCCTGGGCATCGTGGGCGAGTCCGGCTGCGGCAAGTCGACGGTCGCCAAGCTCCTGATGAGCCTGGAGACGGCGACGGCCGGCGAGGTCTTCTACAAGGGCCAGGACATCACCCGGCTGTCCGGAAGGGCCCTCAAGGCCGTCCGCCGGAACATCCAGATGATCTTCCAGGACCCGTACACCTCGCTCAACCCCCGTATGACGGTGGGCGACATCATCGGTGAGCCCTTCGACATCCACCCCGAGGTGGCGCCGAAAGGGGACCGTCGCCAGAAGGTGCGGGACCTCCTGGACGTCGTGGGCCTCAACCCGGAGTACATCAACCGCTACCCGCACCAGTTCTCGGGCGGTCAGCGCCAGCGCATCGGCATCGCCCGCGGCCTCGCGCTCAACCCCGAGATCATCATCTGCGACGAGCCGGTCTCCGCGCTCGACGTGTCGGTGCAGGCACAGGTCATCAACCTGATGGCGCGACTGCAGGACGAGTTCAACCTCTCCTACATCTTCATCGCGCACGACCTGTCCATCGTCCGGCACATCTCGGACCGCGTGGGCGTGATGTACCTCGGCAAGATGGCCGAGGTCGGCACCGACGAGCAGATCTACGAGTACCCGACACACCCCTACACCCAGGCGCTGCTGTCGGCGGTCCCCGTGCCGGACCCGGAGGCCCGCGACCACCGTGACCGGATCATCCTCACCGGTGACGTGCCCTCCCCGGCCAACCCGCCGTCCGGCTGCCGCTTCCGCACCCGGTGCTGGAAGGCTCAGGACAAGTGCGCCGTGGAGGAGCCGCTGCTCGCGATCCCGGAGCGCTTCAAGGGCTCCGACACCCCGGCGGCCCACGAGTCGGCGTGCCACTTCGCCGAGGTCAAGGACGTGGTGCACGCGGCCTGACCCGTAGTACGAGTACGGCCACTGGTTCCCGGCACCGCCCTACGGTGCCGGGAATCGGCGTTCCGGGACAGGGGTGTTGCTCAGATCGCGGGGTCCGGCTCCGACGCCCGCGCCCAATGACAGGCCACCTGCGCCTCCCCGCCGCCGCCCAGCACCTCCAGGTCCTCGGTCCGGCACCGATGCGCGACACCCGCCCGCTCCGCCTCGCCGCTCGCCAGGATCTGGCAGCGCGCCCGGAACCGGCAGCCCGTCGGGATACGGGACGGGTCCGGGGGCTCGCCGGAGAGGACGACGGGATCGCCGGGTGCCTCGGGCAGAACCGACAACAGGGCCTGGGTGTACGGATGTCGGGGCGCCGTCAGTACTTTCTCCGCGTCCCCCGTCTCCACGATCCGGCCCAGGTACATCACCGCGACCCGGTCGGCGATGTTCCACGCCAGCCCCAGGTCATGGGTCACCACCAGCGCGGCCAGGCCGAGTTCGGTGCGCAGCCGGAGCAGCAGGGCGAGGATCTCGCCGCGTACGGAGGCGTCCAGGGAGGCCACCGGCTCGTCGGCGACGAGGAGTTCGGGTTCCAGGACCAGCGCACCGGCGATCACGACACGCTGCCGCTGCCCACCGGACAGCTCGTGCGGATACCGCAGGAAGAACCGCTCGGGCGGCCGGAGCCCGGCCCGCGACAACGCCTGCGCCACGGCCGTCCGTTCGTCACCGGCGCCCCCGTGGATGCGCAGCCCCTCGGCCACCGCGTCGTAGACCGTGTGCCGCGGGTTGAGTGACCCGCTCGGGTCCTGGAGGACGAGCTGGACCCGTCTGCGGTAGGCCTTCAGAGCGCGGGAGGAGTACTTCAGAGGCTCTCCGTCGAACGTCACCCGCCCCTCCGTCGGCGCCACCAGACCGAGCAGCGACCGCGCCAACGTCGTCTTCCCACACCCCGATTCACCGACGAGCGCCACGACCTCACCCGGCCGGATGTCGAGGTCGACACCGTCCACGGCCCGGGCGGGCGCACCGCCGTGCCGGGCGGGGAAGGCGACATGCAGCCCCTGCGCGCTGAGGAGGGGCGCCGGTGGTGTCGTCGTCATGGCGTACTCCCCGTGTCCACGGCCCGTTCCGGCACATCGGCGGTCAGCTCCCGCACATGCACACAAGCCGCCCTCCGCCCCTGACCGGCCTCCCGCAGAAGCTGGTCGTCCGTCGCGCATGCGTCCAACGCCTCCGCGCAGCGCGGGTGGAAGGCGCAGCCGGAGGGCAGTTCCGTGGGATCGGGCGGGTCACCGGGGAGGCCGCGTGGGGCGAAGCGGGAGGTCGGGTCGCCGATGTGCGGGAAGGAGGCCGACAGGGCCTTGGCGTACGGGTGGAGGGCGTTCGCGTAGACCTCGCGCGCGGGACCCTCCTCGATCACTCGGCCCGCGTACATGACCACCAGGCGGTCGCAGAGGTCCGCGAGGACCGCCAGGTCGTGGCTGATCATGAGCAGGCCCAAGTCCTGGTCCGTGACGAGGCGTTCGAGCAGGTTCAGGATCTGGGCCTGGATCATCACGTCGAGCGCGGTGGTCGGCTCGTCGGCGATGATCAGTTGCGGGGCGCAGGCCAGGGCCATGGCGATCATGACGCGTTGGCGTTGGCCGCCGGAGAGTTCGTGCGGGTACGCGGTCGCCCGGGACGCCGGCAGCCCGGCCTGTTCCAGGAGTTCCCCGGTCCGCTTGCGGGCCTGTGCCGCCGTCGCCCCTTGGTGCAGCAGCACCGGTTCCGCGATCTGGTCGCCGATGCGGTGCACGGGGTTGAGGGAGTGCATGGCGCCCTGGAAGACGATCGAGGCACCGGCCCAGCGGACCGCCCGCACCCGCCCCCACCGCATCGTCAGTACGTCCTCCCCGTTCAGCAGGATCTCCCCGCCGACTCGCGTCCCCGGCGGCAGCAGTCGTAGCAGCGCGAGGGCAAGGGTCGACTTGCCGCAGCCCGACTCGCCTGCCACGCCCACTTTCTGACCGGCCGTCAGGGACAGGTCGACGCCCCGTACCGCGTCGACACCGCCCGGGTACGTCACGTGCAGGTTCCGGACCTCAAGGAGGGTCAACCCGCCACCCCCAGCCGGGGGTTGAGGACCGATTCCACCGCGCGCCCGCACAGCGTGAACGCCAGCGCGACCGCCGCGATCGCGATGCCGGGCGGGATCAGATACCACCAGTCGCCCGCACTCACCGCACCCGCCTCCCGGGCGTCCTGGAGCAGCCCGCCCCACGACACCACCGTAGGATCCCCGAGCCCCAGGAAGGCGAGGGTCGCCTCGGTGAGGATGGAGGTCGAGACCATCAGGGTCGTCTGGGCCAGGATCAGGGGCATCACGTTGGGCAGGACGTGCCGGGACATGACGTGCCAGTGGCCGCCGCCGAGCGCCCGTGCCCGTTCGATGTACGGCCGTGACTCCACCGCCAGGGTCTGCGCCCGCACCAGCCGGGCCGTGGTCGGCCAGGTGGTCACGCCGATCGCCAGGATCACCGTCCCGAGAGAGCGGGACATGACGGTGGCCAGCGCGATCGCCAGCACCAGCGTCGGCATGACCAGGAACCAGTCGGTGATCCGCATCAGCACGGTCCCGTACGCGCCCCGGAAGTGCCCGGCGGTGATCCCCACTACCGCGCCGATCGCCACCGACAGCACCGCCGCGAGGAGCCCGACGAGCAGCGATACCCGTGACCCCCATACCACCAGACCCAGCAGGTTGCGGCCGAACTGGTCGGTGCCCAGCGGGAATTGGGTGCTCGGGCTCTCCAGCGGACCGCCCGGCGCGTCGGTCACGCTCGACACGTCGGAGCCGACCGTGAGCGGTGCGGTGAGGGCGATCAGCGCGAACAGGGCGAGCGCGGCCAGGCCGACGAGACCGGCGCGGTGGGTGCGGTACCGCGTCCAGAACCGTACGGCGGACCGGCGGCGGCGCTGCCAAGCGAGCGCGCGCGGGCCGGCCTGTACGACGGGGGGAGTGGTCATCGGCCCACCCGGGGGTCGAGCAGCGGATAGACCAGGTCCGCCAGTGTGTTCATGACGATCACCGCCGACGCGAAGAAGAGGAACAGGCCCTGGACCAGGGGCAGATCGGGGACGCTGAGGGCCTGGTAGAACAGGCCGCCCAGGCCGGGCCAGGAGAAGACCGTCTCCACCAGGATCACTCCCGCGACCGTACGGCCGAGGTTGACGAAGACGAGGGTGACGGTGGGCAGCAGCGCGTTCGGTACCGCGTGCCGGCGCCGGACCAGGTCGTCCCGAAGTCCCTTGGCCCGCGCGGTCGTCAGATAGTCGCTGCCCATCTCGTCGAGCAGCGCGGAGCGGGTGACCAGCAGCGTCTGCCCGTACTCGACCGCCACCAACGTGACCACCGGCAGGACGAGATGGTGGGCGACATCCAGCACGTACGCGATCCCCTCCTTGCCGCCCGACTCCATGCCGCCGGTCGGGAAGAGCCCGGGGATCGGGCCCACGCCCACCGAGAACACGATGATCAGCAGCAGGCCCAGCCAGAACGAGGGGACGGAGTAAAGGGTCAGCGCCAGACCGGTGTTGAGCCGGTCCGAGAGACTGCCGTGCCGCCACGCCGAGCGCGTGCCGAGGAACATGCCGAGCGCGGTGTACAGCACGAAGGCCGTGCCGGTGAGCAGCAGGGTGTTCGGCAGCGCCTCGGTGATCCGGTCGATGACGGGCGCCTTGAACTGGTACGACGTCCCGAGGTCACCGGTGAGCGCTTTGCCGCAGTAGTCCGTGAACTGCTCCCACAGCGGCAGGTCGAGCCCGAACTCGCGGCGGTACTCGGCGAGTTGCCCGGCCGAGATCGGGCGGCCACCGGTCATCGTCTTGACCGGGTCGCCCGGGATCAGCCGGAACAGGAAGAAGCCGGTGACCAGCACGGCGAGCAACGAGACGGCGGCACCGCCCAACTTGCCCGCCACGTACCGGACATACCCGGACCGGGTGCCCGCTCCCGGTCCGGCCGTCTCCTCCACCCGTACTGATGTGGCGTCAGTTGCCATCAACGGCCGTCCCGCATACCGCTGTTGAGGCGCATCGGCTACTCCCGGTCCTCGGCCGTCGCCCGGCGCCGCAGCCCGAACAGGACCAGCGCACCGACGACGACCACACCCCCGACGATGATCCCGGCGATCGCACCACCGGAGAGCCCGCCGGACGACGATCCGTCGGAGGCGGCCGGTACCGCGGACCACCAACTCCAGTAGCCGTCCTGGCCGTAGATGTTCCCCGCGGTGCTCGGCATCGTCTCGATGGACTTGATCTGGTCGGTGCGGTAGGCCTCGACGGAGTTCGGGTACGCCATGACGTTCATGTACCCGAGGTCGTAGAGCCGGGACTCCATCTGCTTGACGATGTCCGCGCGCTTGGCCGGGTCGTACTCGGCCAACTGCTGGGCGTAGAGCTTGTCGTACGTCTTGTCGCAGATGAAGTTGTCGGTCGCGCCGATGTCCTTGGGCGTCGCCGGAAGTGCCCCGCAGGTGTGGATGGACAGGACGAAGTCCGGGTCGGGGTTGACGGACCAGCCGTCGAAGGCGAGGTCGTACTTGCCCGCGAGCCAGGGGTCGGTGACGTTGTCGAGGCAGTCGAGGCTCACGCCGATGCCGAGCTTGCCCCACCACTCCTTGAGGTACTGGCCGACCGCCTTGTCGTTGGGGTCGGTGGCGTGGCACAGCAGGCGGTAGGTGATCGGCTTGCCGTCCTTGCCGACGCGTTTGCCGTCGCCGTTCTTCTTGTAGCCCGCCCGGTCGAGGAGTTGGGCCGCCTTCGCCGGGTCGTAGGAGAGTTCCTGGCTCGCCGACGGTTTCCAGAAGTACGTGGAGAAGCGTGGCGGGATGTAGCCCTGGCCCTCGACGGCGTGGCCCTGGAACACCTTGTCGATGAGGGTCGTGCGGTCGACCGCCATGAACAGGGCGTGCCGCACCTGCTCGTCGAGGAGGGAGGGGTCGCCGTCGCCGAAGTGCTTGCCGTCCTTGGCCTGGGCGCCGGGGTTGGTGGCGAGGGCGTAGAAGCGGCGGCCGGGGGCGTCGTTGACCTTGATGTTCTGCTCGCCCTTGAGGGAGGCGGCCTGAGCGGGGGTCAGGGAGGGGGAGCCGGCGACGAAGGAGACCTCACCCTTGCGCAGTGCGGCGACGGCCGCGTCCTGGTCCTTGTAGTAGCGGAAGACCAGCTCGTCGAACTTCGGCGTCCCGCGCCAGAAGGTCTTGTTGGCCTTGAGGCGGACGTAGCTGTCCGGCTTGTAGTCGGTGAGGACGAAGGGGCCGTTGCCGACGATCGGGAAGCTCTTGTCGTTGTTGAACTTGGAGAGGTCGCCGGCCTTCTCCCAGACGTGCTGCGGCACGATCGGCACGTCGAGCGCGGTCATCGTCGCCTGCGGCTTCTTCAGCTTGATGACCAGCTGGGTAGGGCTCGGGGCGGTGACCTTCTCGAAGTTGGTGACGAAGCTGCCGTTGGCGGTGGCGGCGCCCGGGTCGGTCATCATCTTGTTGAACGTCCACGCCGCGTCGTCGGCGGTGGCCTGCTGTCCGTCGGACCACTTCGAGTTCGAGCGGATCGTGTACGTCCAGGTCAGCTTGTCCGCCGACGACGACCACTTGGTGGCCAGACCCGGGACGATGTGGTTGTCCTTGGGGTCGTAGTTGGTGAGGTAGTCGTACATCAGCCGGCCGATGCTCGTGCTGACCAGACGGACCGCCAGGAAGGGGCTCAAGGAGTCCATGCTCTGCGCGACGGCGACGGTGAGGACCTTGTCGCTCTTGTCCGCCTTGGCCTCGGCCTGCTGCGGTGCCGGATTGAGGGGGGTGGCGAGCGCCGCCGTGAGCGCCAGGGCGCCCGCAGCTCCGGCTACCAGTCGGTGTATGGGGGGCCGCGGTCTTCTCGGGCTTGAGTGCTCTGTGCCGTTCCGGTCCTGAGTGCTCATGGTCCTGACCTCGCGCTGGTGACGCCGGGCTGGGTTGAAGAGTGTGTCTATCAGCGGCGGTCGGCGCCCGTCAACGGCGCATGAAAGCCCATGTGGCCTGCGGAAACAGGGAGTTGACGGACCGATCGGAGGTTTATTGGTCCAAACCACTGAAGCGTGCCTGGTGGGGCCCTGACGCGGCCGGGACCGCCTCGGCCCACGTGCTGTCACCCCTCCCGCACGCGGGCTGTGCTGCATTCGAGTGACTGCGTGTGCGGGGTGTCCTTTTTGTGCGGATATTGGCCGGTAGTGGATCGATCTGGATCGATCCGGACGGCTTTCCTGAGGAGGCACTCGATGCGTGGAGCCACGCACGCCAAATGGGCCGCTTGCGCGGCGGCGGTAGCCCTCGCGGCGACCGCCTGTGGGGGCGGCGGGAGCAGTAGCGGCGGTGGCGGTGGTGACGGCAGCGCGGTGCTCAGCGCCTCCTGGGGCGACCCGCAGAACCCGCTGGAGCCGGCCAACACCAACGAGGTGCAGGGCGGCAAGGTCCTCGACATGGTCTTCCGCGGACTGAAGCGGTACGACCCGAAGACCGGCAAGGCCGAGGACATGCTGGCCGACAAGATCGACACCACGGACTCGCAGAACTTCACGGTCACCATCAAGAGCGGCTGGAAGTTCAGCAACGGCGAGGCCGTCACCGCGAAGTCCTTCGTCGACGCGTGGAACTACGGCGCCAGCCTCAAGAACAACCAGAAGAACGCGTACTTCTTCGGGTACATCGAGGGCTACGACAAGGTCCACCCCGACAGCGGCACGCAGAGCGCGACCACGCTCACCGGGCTCAAGGTGACCGGCACGGACACCTTCACCATCAAGCTCACCCAGAAGTTCTCGACCTTCCCGGACACCCTCGGCTACGCGGCCTATTCCCCGCTGCCGTCGACGTTCTTCTCGGACCACGCTGCCTGGCTGAAGAAGCCGGTGGGCAACGGCCCGTACACGATCTCGTCGTACACCAAGGGCTCGCAGATGAAGCTCGTGAAGTGGGACGGGTACACCGGGACGGACAAGGCGGAGAACGGTGGCGTGACCCTCAAGGTCTACACCGACAACAACACCGCCTACACCGACCTGATGGCCGGCAACCTCGACCTCGTCGACGACATCCCGGCCTCGCAGCTCAAGAACGTCAAGAGCGACCTCGGCAGCCGGTACATCAACACGCCCGCCGGCATCATCCAGACCCTCGCGTTCCCGTACTACGACAAGAACTGGAACAAGAGCGGCTCGGAGAAGGTCCGCACGGGCCTGTCGATGGCGATCAACCGGGACCAGATCACCAACACGATCTTCCAGAAGACCCGCACCCCGGCCACCGACTGGACCTCACCGGTGCTCGGTACCGAGGGCGGCTTCCAGGACGGGCTGTGCGGGGACGCCTGCAAGTACAACCCCACCGAGGCGAAGAAGCTCGTCCAGGAGGGCGGCGGCATTCCCGGCGGCCAGGTCAAGATCACGTACAACGCGGACACGGGCTCGCACAAGGAGTGGGTGGACGCGGTGTGCAACTCCATCAACAACGCGCTCGGCAACGACAAGGCGTGCGTCGGCAACCCGGTCGGCACCTTCGCGGACTTCCGCAACCAGATCGGCCAGCACAAGATGACCGGCCCGTTCCGCGCCGGCTGGCAGATGGACTACCCGCTCATCCAGAACTTCCTCCAGCCGCTCTACTACACCAACGCCTCCTCGAACGACGGTCTGTGGTCCAACAAGGACTTCGACAAGCTCGTCGACCAGGCCAACGCGGAGACGGACACCAGCAAGGCGATCAAGCTCTTCCAGCAGGCCGAGGAAGTCGTACGCGACAACATGGCCGCCATCCCGCTCTGGTACCAGAACGGCAGCGCGGGCTACTCCGACCGGCTCTCCAACGTGGCGCTCAACCCGTTCAGCGTCCCTGTCTACAACGAGATCAAGGTCAGCTGAGCCCGAGTCGCACCGGGGGCGGGTCCGCCGCGGCCCGCCCCCACGATCCCCGGAGCCCCCATGGGACGGTACGTAATCCGGCGTCTGCTGCAGATGATCCCGGTCTTCATCGGCGCCACACTGTTGATCTTCCTGATGGTGAACGTCATGGGCGACCCCATCGCGGGCCTGTGCGGCGAGCGGCAGTGCGACCCGGCGACGGCCGCCCAGCTCAAGCGGGAGTTCGGCCTCGACAAGCCCGTGTGGCAGCAGTACCTGACCTACATGGGGAACGTCTTCACCGGTGACTTCGGGACGGCGTTCACCGGCCAGAAGGTCACCGAGCTGATGTCGACCGCGTTCCCGGTCACCATCCGGCTCACCGTCGTGGCGATCGTCTTCGAGGTCGTCATCGGCATCACGCTCGGGGTGCTCACCGGCCTCAAACGCGGCCGCCCCATCGACACCACGGTGCTCCTGCTCACCCTCGTGGTGATCTCCGTCCCGACTTTCGTCACCGGTCTGCTGCTCCAACTCCTCCTCGGCGTCGAATGGGGCTGGATCAAACCGTCCGTCTCACCGGAGGCCACCTTCAGCGAACTGATCGTCCCCGGGCTGGTGTTGGCCTCGGTCTCCCTCGCGTACGTGACCCGGCTGACCCGGACGTCCATCGCGGAGAACCGCCGCTCCGACTACGTCCGTACGGCGGTGGCGAAGGGCCTCCCGAGACACCGGGTGATCATCCGCCACCTGCTGCGCAACTCCCTCATCCCGGTGGTCACCTTCATCGGCACGGACATCGGCGCCCTGATGGGCGGCGCGATCGTCACCGAGCGGATCTTCAACATCCACGGGGTCGGCTACCAGCTCTACCAGGGGATCGTCCGCCAGAACACCCAGACGGTGGTCGGCTTCGTGACGGTCCTGGTCCTGGTGTTCCTGATCGCCAACCTGCTGGTCGACCTCCTGTACGCCGTACTCGACCCGAGGATCCGCTATGCCTGAGCAGCCGTTCGAACCGGAGCGCGCGATTGCCGGGACCGGCATGGGCGGCGCCATGGACCTCGCCACGAGCGAGGCGGAAACCCTGGAGAGGACTCCAGGCGGCCCAGAAGGCACCGGCCCGTCCGGCAAACCCCACTCCCTCTGGTCCGACGCCTGGCGCGACCTGCGCCGCAACCCGGTCTTCATCATCTCCGCGCTGGTCATCCTCTTCTTGGTGGTCATCTCCCTCTGGCCCTCCCTGATCGCCTCGGGCAACCCCCTCAAGTGCGACCTCGCCAAGGCCCAGGAGGGCTCCCAACCGGGCCACCCCTTCGGCTACGACGGCCAGGGCTGCGACGTCTACACGCGCACGGTGTACGGCACCCGTACGTCGGTGACGGTGGGCGTGCTCGCCACGCTGGGGGTGGCGATCTTCGGCTCGGTGCTGGGCGGACTCGCAGGCTTCTTCGGCGGGGTATGGGACTCGATCCTGTCCCGCCTCACGGACATCTTCTTCGCGATCCCGGTGGTCCTGGGCGGCCTGGTGCTCCTGTCCGTGGTGACGAGCAACACGGTCTGGCCGGTGATCGGCTTCATGGTCCTGCTCGGCTGGCCGCAGATCTCCCGCATCGCCCGCGGCTCGGTCATCACCGCCAAACAGAACGACTACGTCCAGGCCGCGCGCGCCCTCGGCGCCTCCAACTCCCGCCTCCTGCTACGCCACATCACCCCGAACGCGGTCGCCCCGGTGATCGTCGTAGCCACGATCGCCCTGGGCACGTACATCTCCCTGGAGGCGACCCTGTCGTACCTAGGGGTAGGCCTGAAGCCCCCCACGGTCAGCTGGGGCATCGACATCTCGGCTGCGTCCCAGTACATCCGCAACGCCCCGCACATGCTCCTCTGGCCCGCCGGAGCCCTGGCGATCACGGTCCTCGCGTTCATCATGCTCGGCGACGCGGTCCGCGACGCCCTCGACCCGAAGCTGAGGTGACCGGCGTCATGCTGCTCGAAGTGCGGGATCTGCAGGTGGAGTTCAGGACCAGGGACGGGGTCGCCAAGGCCGTCAACGGGGTCAACTACAGCGTGGACGAGGGGGAGACCCTCGCCGTGCTGGGGGAGTCGGGGTCCGGGAAGTCCGTGACCGCGCAGGCGGTGATGGGGATTCTCGACACCCCGCCGGGGAAGATCACCGGCGGGGAGATCCTCTTCCGGGGCAAGGACCTGCTGAAGTTCAAGGAAGACGAGCGGCGCAAGGTTCGCGGTGCCGAGATGGCGATGATCTTCCAGGACGCGCTGTCCTCGCTCAACCCGGTGCTCTCCGTGGGCGACCAGCTCGGCGAGATGTTCATCGTGCACCGGGGAATGTCCCGAAAGGACGCGCGGACCAAGGCAGTTGAACTGATGGACCGGGTGCGGATCCCGGGTGCCGCCCAGCGCGTCCGTGACTATCCGCACCAGTTCTCCGGCGGTATGCGCCAGCGCATCATGATCGCCATGGCGCTCGCCCTGGAGCCGGCGCTCATCATCGCCGACGAACCCACCACCGCCCTCGACGTCACCGTCCAGGCCCAAGTCATGGACCTGCTGGCCGAGTTGCAGCGCGAGCTGCACATGGGGCTCATCCTCATCACCCATGACCTCGGAGTCGTCGCGGACGTGGCCGACAAGATCGCCGTGATGTACGCCGGCCGGATCGTCGAGTCGGCCCCCGTCCACGACATCTACAAGGCGCCCGCCCACCCGTACACGCGCGGCCTGTTGGACTCCATCCCGCGCCTGGACCAGAAGGGCCAGGAGCTCTACGCCATCAAGGGCCTCCCGCCGAACCTCATGCACATCCCGCCCGGCTGCGCCTTCAACCCCCGCTGTCCGATGGCCCAGGACGTGTGCCGGACCGATGAACCCGAGCTGTACGAGGTGGATCAACACCGGGGCAGCGCCTGCCACTTCTGGAGGGAGTGCCTCAATGGTTGAGTCGACAGCCGTAACAGGATCAACAGTTGAGCCGATCCTTGAAGTGACCGGGCTCGTCAAGCACTACCCCTTGACCCAGGGCATCCTCTTCAAGAAGCAGGTCGGTGCCGTCAAGGCCGTCGACGGTGTGGACTTCACGCTCAACAAGGGCGAGACCCTCGGCATCGTCGGGGAGTCCGGGTGCGGCAAGTCGACCGTCGCCAAGATGCTGGTCAACCTGGAGCGGCCGACCGAAGGGTCGATCAAGTTCAAGGGCGAGGACATCAGCCGTATGTCGGGGCGTGCGCTCAAGGCCGCCCGGCGCAACATCCAGATGGTGTTCCAGGACCCGTACACCTCCCTCAACCCCCGGATGACGGTGGGCGACATCATCGGGGAGCCGTACGAGATCCACCCCGAGGTGGCCCCAAAGGGCGACCGGCGCAAGCGAGTTCAGGATCTGCTGGACGTGGTGGGGCTCAACCCCGAGTACATCAACCGGTATCCGCACCAGTTCTCCGGCGGCCAGCGCCAACGCATCGGCATCGCAAGGGGGTTGGCCCTGCGCCCCGAGGTCATCGTCGCCGACGAACCCGTCTCGGCGCTCGACGTGTCCGTACAGGCCCAGGTCATCAACCTCCTCGACCGCCTCCAGGACGAGTTCGACCTCTCCTACATCTTCATCGCGCACGACCTCTCGATCGTCCGGCACATCTCGGACCGGGTCGGGGTCATGTACCTCGGCCGGATCGTGGAGATCGGCAAGGACGAGGAGATCTACGACCACCCGACGCACCCGTACACCCAGGCGCTGCTCTCCGCCGTACCCGTGCCCGACCCGGACGCGCGGGACCACCGGGAGCGGATCATCCTCGCGGGTGACGTGCCGTCGCCGACGAACATCCCGTCCGGGTGCCGCTTCCGCACCCGCTGCTGGAAGGCGCAGGAGCGCTGCTCAATGGAGGTGCCGCTGCTCGCGGTGCCCGCCGAGTTCCGGCTGGCGAGCGGCCCCGCGGCACACGACTCGGCCTGTCACTTCGCCGAGGAGAAGACGGTCGTACCGCAGGAGGAACCCCCCAAGGCGACCCCGGACGATCTTGATCAGGGGGCGGAATAACCTCCCAAACCGCCATCAACCGCGTTAACACACAGGCAACTCCGCCGACCCGATCTCGATATACGGACACGTCAACCTGATTGACGTACGGCCGTGCGGGTGCCGTAAACGGACCGGGGCGCGCCATGTCGCCCCGGTCCGTTGCCCTTTTTTGCGCCTAAACCGGCGCCGCTCTCGCGGACCTGGCTGATGCTTCGTCGTGGTTCCTCAATTAATGGCTGCGGTGATCCGTGGAGTGTTACCGCCCGGCCAGGCTGAGAGCGCGCCGCAGGAAGTCCACTTGGAGCAGGAGCAAGTTCTCCGCGACCTGTTCCTGCGGGGTCATGTGTGTGACGCCCGACAGTGGCAGCACCTCGTGCGGGCGGCCGGCGGCCAGCAGTGCGGAGGACAGTCGCAGGGTGTGCGCGACCACCACGTTGTCGTCGGCGAGGCCGTGCACCACCATCAGCGGCCGGTGCGGGTCGGCGGGCGCGGACAGCCCGTCGTCCGTCACCAGACTGCTCTTCGCGTACGACTCCGGGTCCTTGGCCGGGTCGCCCAGATATCGCTCCGTGTAGTGCGTGTCGTAGAGCCGCCAGTCGGTGACCGGGGCGCCCGCGATGCCCGCGTGGAAGACGTCCGGGCGGCGCAGTACGGCGAGCCCCGCGAGCCAACCCCCGTACGACCAGCCGCGGATGGCCACCCGGGAGAGGTCGAGCGGGTGGGACTTCGCGAGGTCCTGGAGGGCGTCGATCTGGTCGTCGAGGGAGAGGGCGAAGTCGCGGTGGATCGCCTTCTCCCACGCCGGTGAACGGCCCGGTGTGCCGCGGCCGTCGGCGACGAGCACCGCGAACCCCTGGTCGGCGAACCACTGTGACGTGAGGTGCGCGTTGTGCGCGGCGACCACGCGGGGGCCGTGCGGACCGCCGTAGGGGTCCATCAAAACCGGGAGGGGAGTGGCCCCGTCGTAGTCCCGTGGCATAAGCAGGGCGCACGGGACGCGCCGTGCGCCCCCCTCGGTGAACGTGATGCGCGGGGTCATACCGGGATCTTCGGCGTACGACGCGATGGTCACCGTCTTCCTGCCCGCGCGCAGCACCTGGACCTGCGTGCCCGGCCGGTCCGGTACCGCCGAGATCAGCACGGTCACGCCCCCGGCGCGTACCGCCGAGTGCACGCCGGGTTCTTGCGAGAGGCGCTCCAGGCCGAGTTCGTTGACGCGATAGACGTGTACCTCGCCGGTCTCCGGGGTGGGCGCGTGCTCGCCCGCCGAGGCCGAGACCAGCACGCTGTCGTCGGAGACGTCGAGCACCGCGCGGACGTGCAACTGCGGCCCTGTGAGCAGGCGTTCACCCACCGCGAGCACCCGCGCGCCACCCTCGTCGGCGATCCGCACGAGCCGTCCCGAGGGGCTCCAGCACGGCACGCCAGGGAAAAGATCAAGCCAAATTGGATCTTCGTCGGCATGCACCATCCGGGTCGCCCCGGAGTCGGGTTCCACGGCGAGGAACAGCTGGCTGCGCTGGTCCCGGGCCTGTACGAGGAGCAGCGGCGCACCCGCCGCTGACCAGTGCACTCGCGCCAGATACGGGTACCGCGCCCGGTCCCAGACGACCTCCGTGCGGGTCCCGTCGAGCCCGATCACGTACAGCCGCACGTCCGCGTTGGCCGTGCCCGCCGCCGGGTAAGCGACCCGCTGCGGTTCGCGCTCCGGATGGGCCGGGTCGGCGATCCACCAGCGCTGTACCGGCGTGTCGTCCGCGCGGGCCACCAGCAGCCGCTCCGAGTCCGGCGACCACCAGAAGCCGCGCGTACGGCTCATCTCCTCGGCCGCGATGAACTCAGCCACTCCATAGGTGACTTGCTCCGACTCGGGCTCGGCGAGCGCCCGGTCACCGTCACCGTCGGCTCCTACGACGCGCAGGGCGCCGCCGGTGACGTAGGCGATGTGCCGTCCGTCGGGGGCGGGGCGGGGGTCGATCACCGGTCCCGGGACCGGGAGTTCACGCGCGGTGCCGTCCCGCAGCCCGGCCGTGAAAAGCCGCCCTGACAAGGCGAAAGACGCCAACTCGGCCTCGCTGTCGGTGGCGTAGCCGACGATCCCCGCGCCGCCCTCGCGGGTGCGTTCGCGGCGGGCCCGCTCCTCGGGCGAGAGGCGTTCCGAGGCACCGCCGAGGAGGGCGCGCGGGTCGGCCGCCACGCGCTCGGTGCCGGCCGCCGGATCGAGGACCCACAGCGCGTTCGCCCGGTCCGTGCCGGAGGGGGAGCGCAGGAACACGACCCGCGAACCGTCAGGTGACACGGTGAACGCGCGCGGCGCGCCGAGCGTGAATCGCTGGGTACGGGCGTGCCGTCGGGGGAAGGAGTCAGCCTCGGTCGTCATGCCCTGACCATATTGGCCATGCGCCCCCTTGTGCGGCTGTGCGCCGAGCGATGCGCGAGCGCGGATAGTTATGATCACTAGCGCTGCGTGGGTATGAACCTGCTGGCTCCTGTATGGATTTGCTGTACCGATTTGCTCTAGGGGTCCACCCCATGGACCCCATTGCCCCCAAAGTCCGACCCCCCCTAGTCCCTGGGATCATTGGAGGTGAGCCGCCGTGGCACTCTCGATTTCGGCGGTGGTGCTGCTGGCGATCGTCGTCTTCCTTCTGGTCAAGAAATCAGGGCTGAAGGGCGGACACGCGGTCGTCTGTGTCCTCCTGGGGTTCTATCTGGCCTCGTCGACGATCGCGCCCACGATCAGCGATCTCACGACCAACATCGCGAGCATGATCGGCAGCATCAAGTTCTGAGCGGGTGTCGGCCCCTCGGAGACGGGGGGCCGGGCATTGCCGCAGGGCAGGCAGGCGATGCGGCGGCCTTCGAGGCACTTGTGGCGAAGGGCGGTGCATGACTGACGGGCCACGATCGTCCGTACCACCATCCGACCCGGTGTCAGAAGGCAGCGACAAGAGAACGCCCCTGCGTCGGCGCGTCACTGACAGCTGGAACGGCCTCGGGCGCACCGGCCGAGCGGCGATCGGCGTAACCGCAGCGGTGGTTGGAGGCGTGGCCCTGTTCTACCTCCGTGCGAGGCAGGCCGGTGACACTGCGGCCGTCAGCGCCCCGGAGGGGCACATGACCACCGAACCACTGAGTTTCGACGAACAGGAAGAGCTGGTCGTCATCCTGTCCACCAGCATCGAGACGATGCCCGAGGACGAGTTCGAGGCGAGCTACCAGCAGCTCGACCGGGACCACCAGTGGGAAGTCGACGACGCCATCCGCGAGTTCGCGAACGATGCCGTCGGTTCCGACACCTGGGATCAGTAGCAGGGGCGCGACCAGATGTGGCCTCGGTGCGCTGAAGGGAACTGTCCAGGACGGCACCGCTGCCGTGATCAGACCGGCCACGCGATGATCATTCCAGCCCTCCTGCAGTCGTGGGTCCCATTTCCTCGGCCCAGCGTCGACTCCAGGCGTCCAGCGGGCTCAGCGCCTCGACGAGGTCCTGGCCGAGCTGGGTGAGACGGTAGCCATCGCCGTCCAGGGCGAGCAGGCGGGCGCCGGACAGTTCCCCGATCCGGGTACTGAGCACGCTGGAGGACATGCGCTCGCATCGGCGCTGCAATTCACGGAAGCCGGTCGGAGCTTGACTCAGTTCCCACAGGATCCGCATCGTCCAACGCCGTCCGAGCAGGTCGAGTGCGGCCATCACCGGACGACCGGATTCGGATCCCCGCACTGGCACACCCGGACGTGGCGCGCTGGCTTCCATACTCACTCCTTGCGCTTCGGTTATCGAAGCATCATAGTGATTCGAAAATCGAAGCAGGAGGCGCCGCGATGCCACGCATCGAACCGCTCACCCCGCCCTACACCGCCAACGTAGACCGGGCGCTCCGCCGATGGATGCCGCCGGGTGTGCCGCACGAGCCACTCGCCCTGTTCCGCGTACTGCACCGCAACCCGGAGCTGGCCTCACGAATGTTCGCCCTCGGCGCCGGACTGCTGGGCCATGGACTCCTCCCTGCCGCAGACCGGGAGATCGTCATCGCCCGCGTGACCGCGCGATCCGCCTGCGCTTATGAATGGGGCGTCCACGCCGCGACCCTGGCGCCGCAGGCCGGACTCGGCCCGGAGCAACTCCGGGCAACCACCCAACCCGACGCAGCAGTCCGTGCTCCATGGTCGCCACGCCACACGGCACTGCTCCACGCGGTTGACGAACTGATCGACACGACCCAGCTCACACAGTCCGCCTGGGATGCCCTGCGCATGCACTACGAAGAGGCTCAATTACTGGAACTGCTCGTACTGATCGGCTGGTACCGAACCATCAGCTATCTGGCCAACGGGCTCCTCCTGGAAGAGGAACCCTGGGGTACCCCGTTCCCCACACGGTGACTACGTTCCGCCCCCCGCCCGCCGACGCTCGTCCGAGACCACCCCGTAAGTCAGATGCACTCATTCCAACACTGGAGGTTCCATGCCCAAGGGCTACTGGGTCAGCGCCTACCGCACCATTTCAGACCCTGAGAAGCTGGCTGCCTACAACCAGCTGGCCGGTCCGGCTGTCCGGGTCGGGGGCGGGCGGCCCCTCGTCCGTGGCGGTCGGGTCGTCGCACACGACGCTGGAATCGCCGAGCGCACCGTCCTGGTCGAGTTCGACAGCTTCGAGCAGGCTGTCGCTGCGCACGAGAGCGCGGCCTACCAGGAGGCGCTGGTCGCCCTCTCCGACGGCGTCGAGCGCGACTTCCGCATTGTCGAAGGCATCGACTGACCGAGGTCCAGTCGGATCTTCACTGAAGTTCATTGCGGGACAAGCCTTAGGCTCCGATCCATGCGCACAGTGTTCGTGTTCCCCGCAGGTGGGCGAGCGGAGACCGTCGCCGCACTTGATCGCCGCCTGAACCGGCAGCGCCATCCCTGGACCCTGGACGGCAACCTCTACATCGACATCGACGAAGAGCAGAACGGCTGCCTCTTCGCTGACTGGGAGCCCGACGAGGTGACGGTCCTCGACGGGGCCGTCGGACACCACCCCACCTGGGCAGTGCAGATCGACATCTCCAGTCGGATCGACGGCACAGCAGAGGTTCACCAGCTGGTCGTGCTGCTACTCAAACATGGAGGCGTGGCGGTCGATGACTACTGCGCCCACCCCTGGACCGTGCAGGAAATCGAGTCCGGAGCAGTGATCGACGGCCTGCGCTTCTTCGACTTCCGCGGATATGAGGTTCGCCGGTCGGCCGGTTGACTGAGCACGTTGTTGGTCAGGGTTGGGACGTGTGCGTCACGAAGTTCGTCCACGCGGCCGGGGTGATGGCGATGCGGGGGCCCTCGGTGGTCTTGGAGTCGCGGATGTGGACAGCGCGGGGCGCTACCGCGATCTCGACGCAGGAGTCGCCATCGGGGCCGCTGCTGTAGCTGCTCTTGAACCAGGTCAGTTCAGGCATCACTCATCTCCCAGCGGGTGGGGACCCTTAGCCGCGGAAGTGTGACACTTCGGCGGGAAGTGTCACACTTTTTGAGGGTGGGTGTTGGTCAGGGCTGGGACGCGTACGTCACGAAACCCGTCCACACGGCCGGGGTGACCGTGAACCGGGGGCCCTCCACGTTCTTGGAGTCACGGACGTGGACCGTGCCGGGGACGGTGGCGATCTCGACGCAGGAGTCGCCCTGGGTGCCGCCGCTGTAGCTGCTCTTGAACCACGCCAGTTCGGAGCTGTCCCCGGTGGGGGCCTTGCGGATCATGTTTCTCCCAGCAATTGCTCGATAAAGGCCAGCGACTCCCGTGGGCTGAGAGCCTGCGCCCGGATGATGCCATACCACAGCTCAAGGACGCGCAGTTGTTTTGGTTCGGAGGTCGGGCGACCGCTGAACCCGCCGTCGGCACGTCCCACCGCCGTCCCGTCCGGGAACTTCAACAACTCGATCCTGCCGTCCAGACCCGGATGGGCCTCGGTGTTCGTCGGCATGATCTGAAGCGTGACGTTACGCAACCGCCCCACCTCCAGCAGATGTTCGAGCTGCCGTCGCCACACCATTGTGCCTCCAACCTGTCGGCGCAGTGGCGCCTCTTCCAGCACAAAGTGGATCGACGGGGCCGGGTCCTTCCGCTCGAAGACCGACTGCCGGGCCAGCCGGGCGGCGACGCTCCGTTCCACGTCGCTCGGCGAGTACGGCGGCTGTGCCGCCTCGATCACGGTCCGCGCATGCTCCGGCGTCTGCAACAGCCCGGCGATGATGTTGCACTCGTAGACGCCGATCTCGACTGCCTGAGCCTCCAGCTTCGCCAACGCCCGCACCTTCTTGGGGTATCGGACCTTGGCGGTGTCCTCCTTCATCGCCGCGATCAGGCCGTCCGCCCGCAACACCTCCTCGGACTTGTCCAGATACTCGGGCCGCGGGATCCGTTTCCCGCCCTCGATCTTGTAGACCAGGTCCTCTCCGTACCCCACCGCCACCGCGAAGTCCCCGACCCGCATCCCCACCGCCTCGCGCCGCAGCTTCAACTGCCGCCCGACCGTCGCGAGGACCGCCAGTCCCCACTCGTCGTCCGGGTCAACCTCCCAACCCGGGTCGTCCACCTCGCCGTTGACCTGCTCCGGTTCGCTCATCCCGCACCCCTCCTGATCCGTACGACCGTGCCGCGACGCCCCTACCCGCGCGACCGGTCCAGACAGCTTGGACACGACCGGACAACGCCTGGACAGTCACCGTACGCAACGGCCAAGTCACTGTTCACGGTAGTCACGGATGGCCACGCTAAGTGACGTGATCCAAGAAACCGCCACCTCCGAAGCCCAGCCCAAACCCCAACTGGGCAACCCCACCCGCAACTTCACAGTGCAGCTGTCCCCCACACCCCGCGGCGCCCGCCTCGCCCGTCTCCTTGCCACCGAACAACTCCGGTCCTGGGCAATTCCCTTGGACCCGGCCCGCCAGATCGTCGCCGAACTCGCCACCAACGCGGCTACGCACAGTCGCGTACCGGGCAGGGATTTCAGACTCACCCTCTACGTCATCGCCGGCATCCTGCGTATCGAGGTCACCGACACCCGGGGTGACCGACCGCCGTGCCCTCAAGTCCCGGCGCCGGACGGGGAGTCGGAGTCGGGCCGGGGTCTCCTGATCGTCGCCGCGCTCGCCGACCGCTGGGGCTGGGACCCGGGACCACGCCCCCGCAAGACGGTCTGGGCCGAACTGCACCTCGCACCGAAACCCGGAAACCCGAACTCCGGTGGAAGTGGCGCTTTTTCCCAAGAACCCACGACGGCGAAATGACCCCCACCAAGCCCCACCCCACCCTCCCGGCAGCCGAGCCCGACGATCACCCATCCGGGTGAACATCGCCAACTGGGCTGGATTCCGAGCGGGTTACGTGATCTACGCTCAGCGCAGCACCAACTCAGGCTTTGCACAACAACCTCAGACATACGACGGCCCTCGCCGGGACGGCAATCCCAAGGCGAGGGCCTGACCACCTAGGAAGATACGAGCTTCCCGATGGATACACGCGACATTAGCGCGCCCCCGCGCGCCCAGTCCCGGCACACCGCCGACAAACACCCGAACCAGCGGCACCAGCAGCACAGCGCACCCGCCGGTGGACTCACGCACGACAACGCCCGGCACACCGCCCGCTTCACGGTGATCGGCAACCACCTCGCCCAGCACCCGGAGTTGTCGGCTCTCGCGATCGGCCTCGGCGTCCACATCCAGTCCCTCCCCGCAGGCGCCCGCGTCGACATCAAGACCCTCGCGGCCCGCTTCCCCGAGGGCACGACCCGAATCGCCGCCGCGCTACGGGAGTTGGAGACCCACGGCTACCTCCGCCGCGAACGGCACCGCATCCCCGACGGCCGCATCATCACCCGCACCATCTCCTGCAACCAGCCCGGCAGCAGCCGTAGAGACCCGCACGCACCCTCGAAGGCGCCCGCAGCCGCAGCCGCGCCCCGCCGCGAACGGGCGCCCCGCAAGTCGCTGCCCGCCGTACCGCGTCCGGCGTACCCGGCCCCGGCGCTCATCCAGCAGGCCACGGACCTCCTGGCGGGCCTCCGCCGCCACGACCCCCGCCTGCTCCTGTCGGCCTGCGACACGGCCCACCTGGCGCCAGGAGTCGCGGCCTGGCTGGAGCGGGACGTAAGCCCCGCCGCCGTACGCCACGCACTGACGGCAGATCTGCCACCCGAGGGACTCCGCCGCCCCGCAGCGCTCCTGGCCCACCGGCTGATCGCGCAACTGCCGCCCCCGCCACCGTTCCGCGCCCCGGCCCCGCCACGGACGGTCCAGCACCCCCTCCAGAACTGCGAGGGCTGCGACCGCGCCTTCCGCTCACCGACCCCGGGACACTGCCACGACTGCCGAACCGATCTACCGGAGGCCGCCTAGCATGAGAATGAAAGGGACGATTCCTCCCCGCCTCTACCGGGCCATGAGGGACTTCCTTGAGTCCATGGACGACACCCTTCCGGGCAGATTCGAGATCACCAAGGAAGGGATCGTCCACGACATGAGGTCCCCCGTGAAGCCGCACGCACTCACCGTGCTGCACCTTCGGAAGCGCCTTGAGGACGTCATGCCGGAGGGGCTGGTCGCTCACACGGGTGCACCGGATGTGGAAGGCGAAGCCGAAGGCATCTTGCGCCGTCCCGATGTGATGGTGATCTCGTGGACGGACATGGACGTGCCGGGGGCGTTCGACCCGCACACCCTCATCGCAGCCGTCGAAGTGGTCTCCCGCTCCAATCCGGACAACGACTGGGTCAGCAAGATGCGCGACTACCCCCTGATCGGGATCCCCACCTACGCAGTCTTCGACCCACGCACCGGTACCGGTGCCGTCCTCACCGACATCCACAACACCCCCGACGGCCCCCGCTACGCCACCCGCAAGGACTTCGTCTACGGCGAAGACGTCACCATCGCCGACTGGACCATCTCCACGGACAACCTGCCTCGCTACGGGTGAGGCCGGAGTCCTCGCAGGGTGAGGGCCTCGTAGGGTGGGGGTATGACCGAACTGCCCGCCCGCCGTCTGCTGCTGGTGCACGCGCATCCGGACGACGAGTCGATCAACAACGGCGCGACGATGGCCAAGTACGCGGTCGAGGGTGCGCACGTGACACTGATCACGTGCACCCTCGGAGAGCGTGGCGAGGTCATCCCGCCCGCGCTGCGGCATCTGTCGGGCGCCGGACTGGCCGAGGAGCGGGAGCGGGAACTCGCCGCCGCCATGAAGGCGCTCGGGGTCACCGATCACCGCCTGCTGGGCGGGCCCGGGCGGTATCGGGACTCCGGGATGATGGGTACCTCGGACAACGACGACCCTGACTGCTTCTGGCGGGCCGATCTCGATGAGGCCGCGGGACATCTTGTCGAGGTCATTCGGGAGGTGCGTCCGCAGGTTCTTGTCACGTACGACCCCGACGGCGGGTACGGCCACCCCGATCACATCCAGGCCCACCGCGTGGCCATGCGGGCGGCTGAACTCGCCGCCGCGGCAGGGGAGTCGATCGCCAAGGTCTATTGGAATCGCGTCCCGCGGACCGTCGTAGAGGAAGGGTTCGCGCGGCTGCGTGACGCGCTGCCGGAGCTGCCCTTCGCCGAGGTGGCCGCCGTGGGTGACGTGCCGGGTGTCGTGGACGACGCGCGGATCACCAGTGTGATCGACGGCACCTCGTACGCCGACGCGAAGATCGGGGCGATGCGCGCGCATGCCACGCAGCTCGAAGTGGCCCCGGAACAGCCGTACTTCGCGCTGTCGAACGAGCTCGCGCAACCCCTCTTCACCACCGAGTACTACGAGTTGGTGCAATCTTTGGTGCAATCCTCTGTGAACAGCGGGCGTGGCGGGGCGACTGAGTCCGATCTCTTCGAAGGGCTGGGTCTGTGATGAGTGCCAACCAGGGCGGCGGGAGTCTGCTTGCCCAGCCGCTGCAACGGCCGTCCGGGCTACGGGTGTTGGCCTACCTTGCACTCTTCGTGCTCGGCGCGGTCGTCGGGGCGGCGGGGGCGCTGGTGCAGGCCGCGTGGTTCCCCGGCGGGCTGCTGCTCGCGCTCGTGGGAGCGGCCGGAACGTTCGTCGGCGGGGCGAGAGCGACCGACGGGAGAGGTGGGGCGGTGGCGCCCGCCGCGGGCTGGATGGTGGCCGTCGTCCTGCTCACCGCCAGCCGTCCGGAAGGGGACTTCCTCTTCGGTGCGGGTGTCGGTTCGTATCTGTTCCTGCTCGGCGGGATGGCTGTAGCTGTGATCTGTGCCACGTTGGGTTTGGGGCGGCAACCAAGCAGCCCTGACGTCCGACTTGGCAAGTGACGTACCACTTCGCGGTGACGCGCGCGTGCGAGTCCGGTGTGGGTTTCCCCAGCGGCCGTGGGATACCGCCAAGAAGTGGCCAGTATGGTGGTGCGCGCCGCCGAGTCGCCCGTGGGTGTCGGGCGGCGGAGCCAACCGGGAGAACCTGCCTTGAGTCGTGAAACTGACACTCCGTCCTCCGGGCCCGACGGGCGCGGCGGAGCCGCTTACCCCTCGGGGACCCCGCCGTACGGGACGCCTGCGGCTTCCGACGACCGTACGGATGCGGGGCGTTCGGCCGCGCAGCCGGACGAACGCAAGACCGAGACGACGCTGACGACCCGGATCCGGATCAACATCCCCGGTTCGCGGCCCATTCCGCCTGTCGTCGTGCGCACGCCCGTCGCGGACACCGGGTCCGGCGACGGATCCACGACCGCCGAGGTGCAGCTGCCGAGTTCCGCGCTGCCCACGGGCGGCGTCGTCGAGCCGTCCACCGAACTCGCCCTGCCCGGCGCCGAGGAGAAGACCAGCGACTGGTTCGCACCCCGCAAGTCCGGCCCCGCGAAGGGCGGTCAGGGCGGTGGCGGCACCAACGGCGCGGGAATTCCCGGTGGTTCGGCCGCGGGCACCCCGAGTGCGCCCGCTGTCGGTGCGCCCGGTGGCAATCGGCCGACCGGTGCTCGTCCCGGTGGCGTGGTCGGCGGCATGAGCGTCACCGGCGCCACCCGTCAGCCCGGCGCGGGCGGCGGAACGAACGGCGGTACGAACGGCGCCGGAATCGGCGGCGCCACCGGTGCCGGACCGGTCGCCCCCGGGCACGGTGGCGGCACGGGTTCCTTCGACGTGACGGAAGCGCTGGCCGCCGGTAACGGGCCGCGCCCCACTGGCGGTGGCCCCAACGGCGGCCCCGGCGAACCGCGCCGCGACGACCTGCCGTACTTCTCGGACAACGGGCAGCAGGGCGGTTACCCCGGGCCCAACGGCCAGGGCGGCCAAGGCGGTCAGGGTGGCTATCCCGAGCCCAACGGTCAGGGCGAGCTGGGCGGGTTCCCCGGGGGCAACGGCCCTGGCGGGCGAGCCGAACAGTTCCCCGGGCCGAACGGCCAGGGCATGGGCCCCGGTGGACCCGGCGGTCCCGGTGGACCCAACGGTTTCAACGGCCCGAACGGGCGCGGCGGTCAGGGCGGTCCCGAGGGTCCCGCGGGCCCGACCGGCGGTCCGGTCACCGGCAACGGCCTGATGCTCCCGCCCGGCCCCATGGGCGGCGGCGGAGCCCCGGGCACGCCCAGCGTGCTGAGCGGCTACGCCGACGGGCCTGGACCTGGCGGCACGAACGGCGCCGGCGGTCCCGGTGGTCCCGGCAGTCCCGGTGGATTCGCCGGACCGGGTGGTCCTGGTGGCCCCGGTGGTCCGGGCGCGACTTCCGGCCGGCACGGAGCTCCTGGCAGGGGCCCTGCTGGTCCCGGCGCGGGCCCTGGTGGTCCGGGGGGCGGTCCCGGCATGGGCCCTGGCGGTCCAGGAATGGGACCCGGCGGTCCCGGTGGCCCCGGAATGGGCCCCGGCGGCGCGAGTCTCCCCGGCGGCCCCGGCGGCATGATCCCCGGTGGCGGTCTCAGCGACGACACCGCGATCCTCACCCCGCAGAAGCCCGCCCCCGGCGGCCCCGGCTACGGCGCCCCCGCCGACCAGGTCTCCGGCCACACCGTCACCAGCGGCATGCCGGTCGTCCCCGGCGCCGGGAACGCGCCGTTCGGCACCGGTACCCACCCCGACGGACCGCTCCCGCACACGCCCCCGAAGCTGCCCGAGCCCGGCTCTTCGCAGAGCGCGCCCGCCGCCAAGAACGCGGGCAGGAACGCGGGCAAGGGCGCGAAGAAAAAGAAGAAGGGCCGCAGCAAGCTGGTCCTGCTCGTCGTCGGCGTGGTCGTCATCGGAGGCGGCGCCTACTGCGCCGGTCTGCTGATGAACCACACCGACGTGCCCAAGGGCACCACCGTGCTCGGCGTCGACATCGGCGGCGGCACCCGTGACGACGCCGTCAAGAAGCTCGACGACGCGTTCGGCGACCGGGTGAACAAGCCGCTGAAGCTGTCGGTCGGCGGTAAGACGGTCTCGCTCAAGCCGGACCAGGCGGGGCTGCAGTTCGACTTCGCGACCACCGTCAGCAAGGCCGCCACCAGCGACTACAACCCGGTCTCCGTGATCGGCTCGCTCTTCGGCCAGCACCGGGTCGTCCAGCCCGAGATGCCGACCGACGAGGAGAAGCTCCAGGCCGCCCTCGCCGACCTCGGCGGCGGCTCCGGCTCCGGCTCGGTCACCGAGGGCACGATCCAGTTCACGTCCGGCAAGGCGGTCGCCGTCTACGGCAAGGCGGGCAAGGCGATCGACGCGGCCGGTTCCGTCACGGCCGTGGAGGACGCGTACCGCAGCGAGGTCGAGACCGGGACGGCCGGCACGGTGACCGTCCCGACGACCACCAGGCAGCCGACGGTCACGAACGCCGAGGTCGACCGCGAGATGAAGGCCTTCGCCAAGCCGGCCATGTCCGCGAAGGTCACCGTCCAGACCGACGCGGCGCACGCGGTCCCCCTGAGCCCGCAGAACTCGCTGTGGAAGTTCCTCAAGGTGACGGCCGTCAACGGCAAGCTGGTCGACAAGCCCGACCTGAACGCCCTGAAGGAGCTGTACGGCCAGACCTTCGACGGCGTGCTGATCACCCGGGCCAACGGCAAGAAGACCGCCGTCACACCACAGGACGTCTACCTCGCGCTGCGCGAGGCCCTGACGAGCACGAGCGACCGGGTCGCGGTCATCGACACCGACCCGAGCTAGCGCACGACCGCACGAGAGGGCCACCCGGCACCGCGCCGGGTGGCCCTCTCGTCGTATGACACCCGGTGGCCCTCTCGTCGTATGACATCTGTCATGCGCGACACCGGACCGCCGACACTGCCGGGCACCGGCCCCCGGCGGCCACGATGGGTGGCATGACGACAACAGCGGGGACCGCGACCACAGCGGTGGTCGGGTTCGAGCAGGTGACCAAGAGTTACGGCAGTGTCCGGGCCGTCGACGGGCTGTCGCTCGTGCTGCACCCGGGGGAGACGGTGGCCCTGCTGGGTCCGAACGGGGCCGGCAAGTCGACCACCCTTGACCTGCTGCTCGGCCTCAAGCAGGCCGACACCGGCAAGGTCGAGGTCTTCGGCACCAGCCCGCGTGAGGCCATCGTCGCCGGGCGGGTGGGCGCGATGTTGCAGAGCGGCGGGCTGATGGACGAGGTCACCGTCGGTGAACTGGTCAAGCTGGCCTGCGACTTGCACCCCAAGCCGTACAAGGTCGCGGACGTGATTGCCCGCGCGGGCATCGTGCAGATCGCCGACCGCAAGGTCAACAAGCTCTCCGGCGGCCAGGCCCAGCGCGTCCGCTTCGCCCTCGCGACCGCGGGCGACAGCGACCTGATCGTCCTCGACGAACCGACCACCGGCATGGACGTCTCCGCCCGGCAGGCCTTCTGGGCCACCATGCGCGAACAGGCCGACCAGGGCCGTACGGTCCTCTTCGCCACCCACTACCTCGAAGAGGCCGACGCGATCGCGGACCGTGTGCTGGTCCTGCACCGCGGCCGCCTGCTCGCGGACGGCACCTCGGCCGAGATCAAGGCGAAGGCCGGCGCCCGCCGGATCGCCTTCGACCTGGACGGCGAGATCGACGAGGCACCGATCCGGTCCCTCCCCTTCCTGACCTCGGTCGACATCTCGGGCCACACGATCCGCATCCAGTCCACCGACGCCGACGCGACCGTCCACGCGCTCTACGCCCTCGGCGTCTACCCCCGCAACCTCGAAGTCGCCGGGCTCGGTCTGGAGCAGGCGTTCGTCGCCATCACGGAGGCCGAGGAGGCCAAGCAGTCATGAACAGCCTGATCAAGCTGGAACTCACCCGCGCCCTGCGCAACCGCAAGTTCCTGTTCTTCTCGGTGATCTACCCCTCGGTGATCTTCCTGCTCGTCTCCAACCAGACCGGCACCGTCGACGGCACCGGCCTGAGCATCGCGAAGTACGTCATGGTCTCCATGGCCTCCTTCGGCGCCCTGACCGCCGTCCTGATGGGCAACAGCGAGCGCATCGCCAAGGAGCGCGAGAACGGCTGGGTACGGCAGCTGCGGCTGACCCCGCTGCCCGGGCGCGGTTACGTCCTCGCCAAGACCGCCAGCGCCGCCGTCGTCAGCCTGCCGTCCATCGTGGTCGTGTTCATCGTCGCCGCGCTGGTGAAGGACGTACGGCTGGACGCCTGGCAGTGGCTCGCGCTGACCGGCGCGATCTGGGCGGGCAGCCTGGTCTTCGCGGCGCTCGGCGTCGCCATCGGCTACCTCGCCTCCGGGGACGCGGTCCGCCCGATCACGATGATCGTCTACTTCGGCCTGTCGATCCTCGGCGGCCTCTGGTTCCCGTCCACGACCTTCCCGACCTGGTTGCAGGACATCGCGAAGTGGCTGCCCACGCACGCGTACGCTGCCCTCGGCCAGGCGATCGAGCAGAGCCGGTCGCCGCACGCCAAGGACGTCACCCTCCTCGTCGTCTACTTCGCCCTGTTCGCGGGCGGGGCGGCGTGGCTGTACCGGAAGGACACGCTGAAGGCGTGAGCGCGATGACCGAGGACCCGCTGCCGGAGAAGGCCAGGGTGGAGCGGCTGATCCGGATCGGCCAGCCGCCCCGCAACCGGGGCGAGGTGCTGCGCAAGCTGGTCTGGATCCTGCCCTGGCTGGTCTTCCTCGGCGCACCCATGCAGGACCTGCTGGCCGACCACCACACCACCCCGGCCACCACGGCCGGCTGGGCGGGCCTGCTGACCTTCACCGGGACCTACCTGGCAGTCGTCTTCCGCACCATGGGCCGCCCCTACTCCGGCCGGCTCATCGGCGCCCTGGTCGCCGTCCTGTGGATACTGGCCGTCGTCCTGACCCTCTCCCTCGGCCACGCCTGGCTCGGCCTCTTCGTCTACGTCTCCGTCACCTGCGGGGTGACCCTCCCGCTGCGCGCCGCGTACTGGACCATCCCACTGACCACCGCCGCGATGATGCTGGCGGGCTGGTTCGTCGACGACCTCGACGACGCGTGGGGCCTGTTCCTGATCGTGCTGTTGGTGGGCTACTCGATGACAGGCGTACGGCAACTGGTGCGCACGACGGTCGAGTTGCGCAAGGCGCGAGCGACGGTCGCCCAACTGGCCGCGAACGAGGAGCGATTGCGCCTGGCCCGAGACCTGCACGACCTCCTCGGCCACTCCCTGTCCCTGATCACCCTGAAGAGCGAACTGGCCGGCCGGATGCTCCCCGACCACCCCGGCAAGGCGGCCCAGCAGGTCGCCGACATCGAACAGGTCAGCCGCCAGGCCCTGGTGGACGTCCGCGAGGCGGTCACCGGCTACCGCCGCCCCCGCCTGGCCGGCGAACTGGCGGGCGCGCAAGTCGCGTTGACGGCGGCGGGAGTCACGGCCGACCTCCCCACCGACCCGGACCTGACCGCCGTATCCAAGGAGAGCGAGTCGGCCCTGGCCTGGGCCCTGCGCGAGGCGATCACAAATGTCGTACGGCACAGCGGCGCCCAGCGCTGCGTGGTCGAACTGGTCCGGCGCCAGACTCTGGACGGCCCGATGCTCGAACTCTCCGTGGAGGACAACGGCACCGGCGGCTCGGGCAAGGGCCCCGGCAACGGTCTGACGGGCCTCGGCGAGCGCCTCGCGAAGGCCGGCGGCTCCCTGGAGGCGGCCCGCCTCAAACACGGCTTCCGGCTGGTGGCACGGGTACCCGCGGAAGCTCCGGCCGCCGTGACGGACGTAGGATCGCCGGCATGAGCCGTACGATCAAGGTCCTCCTCGCCGAGGACCAGTCGATGGTCCGCGAGGCACTGGCCGCGCTGCTCGGCCTGGAGGACGACATCGAGGTCGTCGCCCAAGTCGCGCGCGGCGACGAGGTGTTGGCGGCGGTACGGCAGCACGCCGTGGACGTGGCCCTCCTCGACATCGAGATGCCGGGCTGCACGGGCATCGAGGCGGCGGCCCAGCTCCACAAGGCACTCCCCGAGGTGAAGCTGGTCGTCCTCACGACCTTCGGCCGCCCCGGCTACCTCCGCAGCGCGATGGAGGCGGGCGCCGACGCCTTCCTGGTGAAGGACGCCCCGGCGGCCCAACTGGCGGAAGCGGTACGGAAGGTACTCGCCGGGGAACGGGTCATCGACCCGACCTTGGCGGCGGCGGCTCTGGCGGAGGGCGCCAACCCGTTGACCGACCGCGAGCGCGAGGTGTTGCGGGCGGCGGCGGACGGTTCGACGAACGCGGAGTTGGCGAAGGCCCTTCATCTGTCGCAGGGCACGGTCCGCAACTACTTGTCGACAGCGATCCAGAAACTGGCGGTGAGGAACAGGGCGGAGGCGGTACGCATCGCAAGGGAAAAGGGCTGGCTATAAAACCCAGGCCAAGGGCAACCCCCTAGGGGCGCGGGGCTGTATCTATTTGCGGCTCCGCCGCGTGGGCGCGACCAGCCCCAACGCGCCTTCTGACGCAAGACGGCCAAAGCCCCAACGGCGAATAGGCGCAAGTCAGTTCAACATTGCCCGAGCCGAATGAGCCTGCCCCCGCACCCGATCAGCAGCAGGCTCATCCACAACCGCCACCACCTCGGCATAAGCATCCAGTTCAGCCGCCCCGGTGAGGAAATCCCCCCGCTGCACGAGCAGTTGAGCCCGCTCATACCGCAACCGAGCCGCATGAGACGGCAACACCAACGCCAACTCAACAGCCCACAGGGCAACATCGGACCGCTCTGGCCGAGCCGCAGCCCACGCCCGAATGTTGTTCAGGACGCGAGAAACAACCTCCAAAGGCGCCGCAGGCACCAGCATCCCGGGCTCCAGCGAAGCCCCCGTCGCCCCCGCAACCAACACCTCCGCATCACCCCCGGACAACACCCGCCCCCCATCAAAGGGATCGGCGAGCACCTGCTCCTCACCCGCCCCGAACCCGACCACGAAATGCCCCGGCAACGCGACCCCGTACACCGGCGCCCCCGCCCGCCGAGCCACCTCCATCCACACCACGGACAACAGAATCGGCAACCCCCGCCGCCGCCGAAGCACTTCGTGCAGCAGCGAGGACTCCAACCGCTGATAGTCACCGGACGAGCCCCGGAACTCGAACCGCTCGCCCAGGAGTTGACGCAACGCGCTCGCCCAGGCCGCGGGCCCGCCGGGGCGATACGGCACCTGCCCGGCCAGCCGATCCAGTTCCATCTGGACCGAGTCGATCCCGGCGTCGTCCAACGCCCCGTCCGCCGAGGCCCCCACCAGCAGACACAACGTCGCAAGATCGGGCCGCTCGGCCCGAGCCTCCTCGGCGAACAACTGCCGTACCGCAGCGGCCCGTTCGGCCGCCGGAGGCCGCGGCGCGGGCATGGCGAACTCGAACCCGAACCCGCTCATGACGAACCGTCGCGACGGTCGCGGTAGTGGTGATAGGCGTGATGCGCGGAGAACCCCATCCCCGAGTACAACGCCCGCGCCCCCACGTTCTCCGCCTCGACCTGCAACCACGCGGCCGACGCCCCCTCTTCCAACGCCCGCGAGGCCAACGCGGCCATGACGACCGAGGCGAGCCCCCGTCGCCGTAGCGCGGGATCGACCTCGACCGCGCCGAACCCGGCCCACCGCCCGTCGACGACACACCGCCCGATAGCGGCAGGAGCCGAGTCCGCACCATGGCCACCCTCACCACCCTCGCCGGGCACGGTCGCGAACCACACCGAGGGCCCGCTCCCCAGCACCTTCAGGGCCACCTCGCTCACCCCCTTGCGCTGATAGCGGGCCAGCCACGCCTCGTCGGCCGTCCGGGACAGCACGACCCCGGACGCGTCGGCGCGGTCGGCGACAGGGGCCAGGGCGCCGACCCACAGCTCGGCGGTGACCTCACGGGTCCAGCCGCGCTGTTCGAGCTCGGCGCAGAGCAGTTCCTGCGTGCCCTCGCCGCCGGTCGCGGTCTGGACGTACGCGGGCAGGCCCCGGTCGTCGTACCACCGTCGTACGACAGTCAGGGCCTCGTCGAGGGGCAGGCCGGGATCGCCGAGCGGGAGGACGGAGTTGGCGCGGCGGGTGTATCCGGCGGCGGCGCGCAGTTCCCACTCGCCGAGCCGCTCGCTCTCCACCGGCCGCCAGGCGCGCGCGGAGACGTGGGCCAGCTCCTGGTAGGTGGTGGACGGTCCCCGTCGGCGGGC
This sequence comes from Streptomyces prunicolor, assembly GCF_045162825.1. Classification (NCBI taxonomy): domain Bacteria; kingdom Bacillati; phylum Actinomycetota; class Actinomycetes; order Kitasatosporales; family Streptomycetaceae; genus Streptomyces; species Streptomyces prunicolor. The sequence goes on from NZ_CP108676.1 coordinate 7,089,936, forward strand.
CGGAGCGGGCGGGACGACCCTGCCCGCGACCAGCGAGGTTTCCGGAATGCGGACGGACTCGCCGCTCTTCCGTGTGATCGTCAGCACACCGCTGTCCCATGATGTGAGAACACCCACCGTGTCGGTGAACTTCTCCGTCGTGTCTTCCGTACCTGCCAGGCGCCTGACAGACACCCGTTTACCCACGTCAGCAGCGGTGATCCGGACCTCAAGACGTCCAGCCGCAGAGATTTCCACAGGTCAGTTCACCCCTCCTGTATGGATCACGCCCCGGAACGGAGATACTAGGTGCGGGCATGGACGACGCCGCGCTCCAGCGCGCCTGGCGGCGGAGCCTACGGAGGCCCGCCAGCGCCCTATCGAGGAGGAACGACAGCGTGACCTACGTCATCGCGCAGCCTTGTGTCGACGTCAAGGACAAGGCGTGCATCGAGGAGTGCCCGGTCGACTGCATTTACGAGGGCTCCCGGTCCTTGTACATCCACCCGGACGAATGCGTCGACTGCGGAGCCTGTGAGCCGGTGTGCCCGGTCGAGGCGATCTTCTACGAGGACGACACTCCCGAGGAGTGGAAGGACTACTACAAGGCGAACGTCGAGTTCTTCGACGAGCTCGGCTCTCCCGGCGGCGCCAGCAAGCTGGGCCTGATCGAGCGCGACCACCCCTTCGTCGCCGCGCTCCCGCCGCAGAACCAGTAAGAGCGGCCCGCACAGACGCGCCGCCTCGGTCCCGTACGGCCTGATCACGCCCGATCAGCGCCCTACGGGGCCGAGGCGTTTGCCGTACGACGGTCCAGAAAGTGAGTCAGTCATCGTGTCCGCAGTAACCGACCGCCTGCCCACCTTCCCCTGGGACAAGCTGGAGCCGTACAAGAAGACGGCCGCGGCGCACCCGGACGGCATCGTCGACCTGTCCGTCGGCACCCCGGTGGACCCGGTTCCCGAGCTGATCCAGAAAGCGCTGATCGCCGCGGCCGACTCGCCCGGCTATCCGACGGTCTGGGGCACACCGGCACTGCGCGACGCGATCACCGGCTGGGTGGAGCACCGCCTGGGCGCCCGCGACGTGACCCACCGCCACGTCCTGCCCATCGTCGGCTCCAAGGAACTGGTCGCCTGGCTCCCGACCCAGCTGGGCCTGGGCCCCGGCGACCGCGTGGCGTACCCGCGCCTGGCGTACCCGACGTACGAGGTGGGCGCCCGCCTGGCCCGAGCCGAGTACGAGACCTACGACGACCCGACACAGCTGAACCCCGAGGGCCTGAAGCTCCTCTGGCTCAACTCCCCGTCGAACCCGACCGGCAAGGTCCTGTCGAAGGACGAGCTGACCCGGATCGTCGCGTGGGCGCGCGAGCACGGCATCCTGATCTTCTCCGACGAGTGCTACCTCGAACTCGGCTGGGAGGCCGACCCGGTCTCGGTCCTCCACCCGGACGTCAACGGCGGTTCCTACGACGGGATCGTCGCCGTCCACTCCCTCTCCAAGCGCTCGAACCTCGCCGGTTACCGCGCCGCCTTCCTCGCCGGCGACCCGGCGGTCCTGGCCCCGCTCCTGGAGATCCGCAAGCACGGCGGCATGATGACGTCGGCGCCGACTCAGGCGGCGGTGGTGGCGGCCCTAGGGGATGACACCCACGTCCAGGAGCAGCGAGAGCGGTACATGGCCCGCCGCACGGCGTTGCGCGAGGCCCTCCTGGCCCACGGCTTCCGCATCGAACACAGCGAGGCGAGCCTGTACTTGTGGGCAACGAGGGACGAGTCCTGCTGGAAGACGGTCGCCCACCTGGCCGACCTGGGCATCCTCGTGGCTCCGGGTGACTTCTACGGAGTGGCGGGCGAGACCTTCGTACGAGTGGCCCTGACAGCTACGGACGAACGAGTAAGGGCAGCTGTAAACAGGCTGAGCTGAATTGCCCCAGGGGCGCGGGGCTGTATCGATTTGCGGCTCCGCCGCGTGGGCGCGACAAGCCCCCACCGGCTGGCACTCGACGAACAACCGAAAAAGGGGTCCAGGGAAAATCCCTGGACCCCTTCAACGCAGGCACACTAAAACGCGGCCGAACTAGCCGAGCGGAAGCCCCTTCAACGGCAGCTCCTGAGCCGTGGGCAACCCACCCTTGGTCACCGCGTCCGTCGGCAACCCGCCACCCGCAGTCGCCGTCTTCGCCGTCTCGCCGAGCAGGCCACCCGCCTGCCCAGCCGTGTCCCCGGCAACGTGCTGCGCAGCCGGCGCCACCGTCTTGGCAACCTTCCCGCCGGTCTTCCCGGCGGCCGGCACCGCCTTCTCCAGCGTCTGGCCACCGGACTTGCCGGCGACCCCCGTGACGTTCTGGCTCGCGCCGTCGACCGTGTTGCCGACGCTCGCCCCGTCCAGGGCGGTCAGCGCGCCCAGGTTCGGGGTGGCCGGCAGGGAGGGGGCCGCACTGGCGGAGCCGGCCGCACCGACCCCGGCTGCCGCTCCCGCTGCGACGAGCAGCGCGGCACGGGCGATCCGGCGGGTCAGGGGGAGGGACATGATGCTCCTTGTGTTGATCTCCGGGCTCGGACGCAGTGACTACCGCTCGAAGCGCGCGAAGGTTGCGGAGCGGCAACGTAAAGAGTTGGCAATGCGTCGCATAATCAGCTACGGATAAAAACGGACAAAGAGCGCCTGGTCTGAAAGTCTGTCAAATACGTACAGCCCTTTGTTATCAAGGGTTCCGGCGCATGTGAGGGTGACAGCCCGACGACCGGAGCGCACCCGGACCCGGAACGACCACCCGTAACCCCTACGGGTGACGACCCGTACGACTGCCCGGCCACTACCTCGCGGCTACTTCTCCACGCCCTGCTGCGAGGTCACTATCCGCACCCCGCCGGAGGCCTTCGTGGCGGTCGAGTGCCACGGGTCGTCCGCGCTGCCGGCGGCCCATTCGCGGCCTGCGTAGGACACGCGCTCGATGTGCAGCTCCGAGGAGTTGGCCACCGCCCAGTGCGCGAGCTGCCAGCCGGTCCTCGTGCTGCCGGTCCGCACCGGCAGGGTCACCGTGCTGCTCCCGCCGCTCGCACTCGCGCTGGGGGAGGGCGTGGACTCGGCCTTCGCCTTGGACGTGCCCTTCGACGCCGAGCCGCTCGCGGTCACCTCCGCGCCGGTCTCCTTCAGCACCGTACGCCCGAAGTCCCGTACCAGCGCGGCCCGTACGGCGTCCGGGCCGACGGCCGTCTGTGTGGAGTCGGGGAGGCCCTGACAGGTGAGCGTGGCGGCCGCCTGACCCGTGAGGGCGGCGGACAGCAGTGTGGCCTCGGGTTCGTGCTTGGCGTACGCCTCCGGGTAGCCGCTGCGCTGCACGCGCTGGGCGGCGACGGTGAGGGGGAGCTGCTGGTAGTCGTCCACCTTGGACAGGTGCTCGTAGAAGACGCCCGCCGCGTATGTGGGGTCCAGGATCTCCTTCTTGGTGCCCCAGCCCTGCGAGGGCCGCTGCTGGAACAGGCCGAGCGAATCCAGGTCGCCGTGCTGGATGTTGACGAGCTGCGACTCCTGGAGAGCGGTCGCGAGCGCGATCGTCACGGCCCGCTCCGGCATCCCGCGCCCGGTGCCGACGGCGGCGATCGTCGCCGCGTTCATCGTCTGCTCCTGGGAGAACTCGTACTCCTGGCCGTCGTCCTTCCCGGAGACCACCTTGCAACCGGGCCCGCCCCGGCCGCCGGTGACGTACTGGACGACCAGATAGCCCGCGACCGCGAGCAGCACCACGAGGGCCGAGGAGAACCTGAAGAGGCGGCCGCGTCGACGCTTCTTGGGGGTGGGGGACTGCAGCATCCCCACAAGGTAGCGGAGGCTCCTGTTACCGCTGCGCCGGGTGTGGACAAACGGTGGAGAGACCCTTCGGGTTAGGGTCGACGCCATGTCCGACACCGCACTTGACCTCACGCTGGACGCCGCACGGCTCACCGCGCAGCTCGTCGACTTCCCCTCGGAGAGTGGCAGTGAGAAGCCCCTCGCGGACGCGATCGAGACCGCGCTGCGCGCCCTGCCGCACCTGACGGTCGACCGGTACGGCAACAACGTCGTCGCGCGCACGCACCTCGGCCGTACGGAGCGCGTCGTCCTGGCGGGCCACATCGACACGGTCCCGATCGCCGACAACGTCCCCTCGCGGCTCGACGAGAACGGCGTCCTGTGGGGCTGCGGCACCTGCGACATGAAGTCCGGCGTTGCGGTCCAACTCCGCATCGCGGCAACGTTGTTGATCCCCAACCGCGACCTCACGTTCGTCTTCTACGACAACGAGGAGGTCGCCGCCCACCTCAACGGCCTCAAGCACGTCTCCGAAGCCCATCCCGACTGGCTGGAGGGCGACTTCGCGGTCCTCCTGGAGCCGACGGACGGTCAGGTCGAGGGCGGCTGCCAGGGCACGCTCAGGGTGTTCCTGAAGTTCAAGGGTGAACGGGCGCACTCCGCGCGCGCGTGGATGGGCTCCAACGCGATCCACGCGGCCTCGCGGGCGCTGGCCAAGCTCGCCGCGTACGAGCCCCGTACTCCCGTAGTGGACGGCCTCCAGTTCCACGAGGGCCTCAACGCGGTACGCGTGGAGGGGGGCGTGGCCACCAACGTCATCCCCGACGCGTGCACCCTTGTTGTCAACTTCCGCTATGCGCCCGACCGTAGCGAGGAGGAGGCGGAGGCCTTCGTACGCGACTACTTCGCCGACTGCGGGGTCGACGAGTTCGTCGTCGACGACCACACCGGAGGGGCCCGCCCCGGCCTGACCCACCCGGCCGCCGCGGCCTTCATGGCGGCCGTCGGCGGCGAGGCCCGCCCCAAGTTCGGCTGGACCGACGTGGCCCGCTTCAGCGCGCTCGGCGTGCCCGCGGTGAACTACGGACCCGGCGCCCAACTCCTCGCCCACAAGGTCGACGAGCGCGTCGAGGCGGCCCTGATCCCCGAGGCGGAGCGGCGACTGCGGGACTGGCTCACCGCCTGACATCCGTATGTCCCCCCTCCGTAACCCGCGTAGACCTACGCTGAAGTACGAAACACCTGCAAGTGGAGGGAGCGCACATGGCTACAGGCAACCCCGAGGGCAAGCAGCAGCCACCGGAGGAGCAGCGCCTGGGACCGGTCCTCCGGCGGCGCGATCAGGTGACCGCGAGCACGACCGACCAGCGCCTCCTGGACGCGGGCGGCCCCTCGGACTGGGTCCACACCGACCCGTGGCGCGTCCTGCGGATCCAGTCGGAGTTCATCGAGGGCTTCGGCACCCTGGCCGAACTGCCGCCCGCGATCAGCGTGTTCGGCTCGGCCCGCACCAAGCCGGACTCACCGGAGTACGAAGCGGGCGTACGGCTCGGACACGCCCTCGTGGAGGCCGGGTGGGCCGTGATCACCGGCGGCGGCCCCGGAGCCATGGAGGCGGCCAACAAGGGCGCCCTGGAGGCCAAGGGCATCTCCGTCGGCCTCGGCATCGAGCTGCCCTTCGAGCAAGGGCTCAACGCGTACGTCGACATCGGGCTGAACTTCCGTTACTTCTTCGTCCGCAAGATGATGTTCGTCAAGTACGCCCAGGGCTTCGTGGTCCTGCCCGGCGGCCTCGGCACCCTCGACGAACTCTTCGAGGCCCTCACGCTCGTACAGACCCAGAAGGTCACCCGCTTCCCGATCGTCCTCTTCGGAAGCGAGTACTGGGGCGGCCTGGTCGACTGGCTGAAGAACACGCTCATCGCCCAGGGCAAGGCGTCGGAGAAGGACCTGCTGCTGTTCCACGTGACGGACGACGTGGACGAGGCGGTAGCGCTGGTCTCAAAGGAAGCGGGACGGTAGTAAATAGCCCTTCCGGCGTTTGAGGACGAGGCCGTCCAGGCCGAAGCGGGGGTCTGGGGGCGCAGCCCCCAGTGATGGGACGGGTAGGGGCGGCGGGGGCGAAAGAACTTACGCCAGCCCCCGCCTCCCCACCGCCGGAGGCCGATGCCCAGCGATCGACGCCACCATGTCCAACACCTGCCGCGTCTCCGCGACTTCGTGCACCCGATACACCTGCGCCCCCAGCCACGCAGACACGGCGGTGGTCGCGAGCGTCCCGACCACCCGCTCCTTGACCGGCTTGTCGAGCGTCTCGCCCACGAAGTCCTTGTTGGACAGCGACACCAGCACGGGCCACCCCGTCTCGACCATCTCGCCGAGCCGCCGCGTCGCCTCCAGGCTGTGCCGCGTGTTCTTCCCGAAGTCATGCCCGGGATCGATCAACACCGACTCCCTGGGAACGCCGAGTTCTACGGCCCGTTCGGCAAGGCCCAGGGTCACGCGCAGGATGTCGGCCATGACGTCGTCGTAGGTCACCCGGTGCGGCCGGGTCCGCGGTTGTGCGCCACCCGCGTGCGTGCACACCAGCCCCACGCCGTACCGCGCGGCGACCTCCGCGAGCCGGGGATCGACCCCGCCCCACGCGTCGTTCAGGAGATCCGCGCCCACCTCGCAGACGGCCTCGCCGACCTCGTGCCGCCAGGTGTCGACGCTGATGATGACGTCAGGGAAGCGCTGCCGTACCTCGGCCACGAAGCCGACGGTGCGCCGCGCTTCTTCCTCGGCGGTCACTTCCTCGCCGGGCCCGGCCTTGACTCCGCCGATGTCGATGATGGCGGCGCCCTCGGCCACCGCCTGCTCCACGCGCGCGAGGGCGGGCTCGTCGCGGAACGTGGCCCCCTGGTCGTAGAAGGAGTCCGGGGTCCGGTTGACGATCGCCATGATCACCGGCTCGTGCGTGTCGAATTCACGCCTGCCCAGCCTGAGCATCCCCTGTGACCTCTCCTAGTACGTACCGGTCTTCAGCCGCCTGTGACCCTAACTGTCAGCGTCGCATGGCACGATCGGACCCTGACACATTCGGCTTCGGCACGTCCGACCTCGACGCCCGTGGAGACCTCAGAGATGTTCATGTTCTTGTTCCTGGTCGTCGCGCTCGCCGTCGTGGTCGGCGCCGTGACCCTCTCGGTGATCGGCGGCGGCGACAGCGCTCCGCTGCCCGACGTGGCGCCCGAGCGCCTCGACGACCCGCTGCCCCCGGACCGGCCGGTGAACCACGCCGACATCGAGACCCTCCGCTTCCCGCTCGCCGCGCGGGGCTACCGCATGGCCGAGGTGGACGACGCGCTGGGCCGCATCGCCGCCGAACTCGCCGAGCGCGACGCCCGGATCGCCGACCTGGAGTCCGCGCTGGCGGGCGCCCAGGCGGGGACCCAGGCCACCGCCAACGTCTCCATGCGGAAGCCGATCGAAGGCGACCAGCAGTGAGCGAGGGCGGGGCCGTCGCCGGTCCGGACGGCGCCCTGCGCTGCCCCTGGGCACTGTCCACGGAGGACTACGTCGCGTACCACGACGAGGAGTGGGGCCGCCCGGTACACGGCGACGACGCCCTGTACGAGCGGCTCTCCCTGGAGGCCTTCCAGTCCGGCCTCTCCTGGATCACGATCCTGCGCCGCCGCGAGGGCTTCCGGGCCGCGTTCGACGGCTTCCAGATCTCCAAGGTCGCCACCTTCACGGACACCGACCGCGAACGCCTCCTCGCCGACGCGGGCATCATCCGCAACCGCCTCAAGGTCGACGCCACGATCGCCAACGCGCGCGTGCTGGCGGATTGGGCCCCGGGCGAACTCGACGACTTCATCTGGTCCCACGCCCCGACCCCGGGCCCGGCCCCGAAAACCCTCGGGGACGTCCCGGCGGTGACGACCGAGTCGACGGCCCTGTCGAAGGCCCTGAAGAAGCGGGGCCTGAAGTTCGTAGGGCCGACGACGGCGTACGCACTGATGCAGGCGTGCGGGTTGGTGAACGACCACCTGAAGACATGCGTCGCCAGAAACGCCTCCTAGTAGGCGCCTACCGACCCAAGTACTTCGGCTTCTCCTTGTTGACGAAGGCCTGCACAGCGATCGCGTGATCCTCCGACGCGCCCGCCCGAGACTGAAGTTCGTCTTCTTTCTCCAGCGTCTCCTCAAGGGTGTGCGTCAGGCCGTACGCCACGGCCTCCTTCAGCGCCGCGTAAGCCACCGTCGGCCCGTCCGCCAGCTGCCGGGCGACCTTCTCCGCCTCGGCGTGCAGCTCACCGACGGGCACGAGACGGTTGGCGATCCCCAGGTCGTACGCGTCCTGCGCGGTGATCGTGCGCGGGAACAGCAACAGGTCGGAGGCCCGCCCCGGTCCGACGACACGCGGCAGCGTCCAGGAGATTCCGGAGTCCGCGGTCAGGGCGACACCGGCGAAGGACGTGTTGAAGCCGGCGGTGTCCGCCACGATCCGGTAGTCCGCGGCCAGCGCGAGCCCGAAACCGGCTCCCGCGGCGACCCCGTTGACCCCGGCGACCACGGGCTTCGCCATGCCGGCGATCGCCCGCACGATGGGGTTGTAGTGCTCCTTCACCGTGGTCATCGTGGCCCCCGTCCCGGCCTCCCGGTCGGACGCCAGCAGGGTGATGTGCTCCTTGAGGTCCTGGCCCACACAGAACGCCCGCTCGCCCGCCGCCGTCAGCAGCACGGCCCGTACGGCGTCGTCGTCCGCCGCGGTCCGTACCGCGTCCCGGAGGGCGACTTTGGTCGCGATGTTCAGCGCGTTCATCGCCTCGGGGCGGTTCAGCGTGATCGTCGCGAGTCCGTCGCTCACCTCGTAGAGCACGGTGTCGGCCATGGCGTATCCCCTCGGGTGTCGCGGCTCCGGCGTACCGGTCGGTACGCCGTACGTCCGTAGGACAGCATGGCGGAGATCACCGTCCACGCGCCGGGCCGGACGTGTGACCTGCGTCAAAGAATTCCGCTCCGGATTCGGTCGGCCGAGGTCCGCACGGCGGCGAAGTATCGCAGTCACATCGGCGAATTGAGTGGTTTTGCTCGCGCGCGTTGCCCAAGCGATGCCGACTGATGTTGGTCATCGGGTCCTGAGATGCGGGATAATGGCCTGGAAGCAATGTGTTCGATGCCGGTGACGCGTGTCTCATTAGGGGCCGCGCGTGCCCTCCATGGGGCCGTCGGCGACGATGAGCTGGTTTCAGGAAGGGGAACGAGCATGGCGGCCATGAAGCCGCGGACGGGCGATGGCCCGCTCGAGGTGACCAAGGAGGGGCGGGGCATCGTCATGCGCGTTCCGCTCGAAGGCGGCGGGCGGCTCGTCGTCGAGCTGACCCCTGACGAGGCCGACGCGCTGGGCGACGCCCTCAAGAAGGTCGTCGGCTGACGGGGCGGAACGCGACCATACCCCTTCAGCGACCCCGGCACCCGAGACGGTGCCGGGGTCGCTGCTTTCCTGGGAGTTCCCTGTGGGGAGCGGTGCCTATGGGGGCTGGGTGCCTATGGGGATGGGGCTAGCGCTTGACGGCGCAGAGCAGGCCGTCGCCCACCGGGAGCAGTGACGGCACCAGCTCCGGGCTCTCGCGCACGGCGCGCAGCAGTTCGCGCAGCCGGAGGACTTCGGTGGGCTGGGGGCTCGAGTCGACGGTGCGGCCGTTGGCGAAGACGCCCTCGAAGACCACCAGGCCACCCGTACGCAGCAGGCGCAACGATTCAGCGAGATAGTCCAGGAACTCCAGCCGGTCACCGTCGCAGAACACCAGGTCGTAGCCCGCGTCCGCGAGCCGGGGCAGGACGTCCAGGGCGCGGCCCGGGATGAAGCGGGCCCGGTTGCTGGCGAAGCCGCAGGCGCGGAAGGCCTGGCGGGCGAACTGCTGGTGGTCCGGCTCCGGGTCGACAGTGGTCAGTACCCCGTCCGGCCGCATGCCGTACAGAAGATGCATTCCGGAGACGCCGGTCCCGGTTCCGATCTCGGCCACCGCTTTCGCGTCCACGGTGGCGGCGAGCATCCGCAGCGCGGCGCCCGTGCCGGGCGACACCGAGCGCAGCCCTGCCTCGCGGGCCCGGTCACGGGCCCAGCGCAGTGCTTCGTCCTCGGCGACATAGGCGTCGGCGAACGCCCAGCTCGTCTGCCGGTTGCCGGTAATGACCCTCTCCTGTCCCCGTGGTTGCCTGGGCGTGACTGTATCCGTTGGTGCCGGGAACCTGCTGATGGGACCGGGCGTTTAGAGGGGGAGGAATGCACTGGGGGACGCGGCCGGAGGGAAGGGCGGGGGATGACGATGGATCAGGTTGTCGAGCGCGACGTCGAGCAAGACGTCGGGCAGGGTCACGAGCGTCGGCTCACGCCACCGCCAGGTCGGTATGAGCGTGTATCAAATTCTCGTAAAACCGCTTATCCGGAGCTAACGGGCGAGGTGGCTATGGTAGGGGCTCCACTGGACACCACCAGAGCCGACAGGGGAGGTGCGGCTGTACCTGTGGATCGGGGAGGAGTGCTTCGGCGCTTTCTCGGATCGGCGGGCAGGCCGAAATCCGTGAACGACACCGCTGCTGACCACAGCCACGCCGCTGACCATGCCCAGACCGCGACCTTCTCCACCGACGCGGACGGGCAGGCGTGGACTCCGCCCACCTGGGAGGAGATCGTCAGCACCCACAGCGGCCGTGTGTACCGGCTCGCGTACCGCCTGACGGGGAACCAGCACGACGCCGAGGACCTGACGCAAGAGGTCTTCGTCCGGGTCTTCCGTTCCCTGTCGACGTACACGCCCGGCACCTTCGAGGGCTGGCTGCACCGCATCACCACCAACCTCTTCCTGGACATGGTCCGCCGCAAGCAGCGCATCCGTTTCGACGCGCTGGGGGAGGACGCGGCCGAGCGACTGCCCAGCCGCGAGCCGTCACCCCAGCAGGTCTTCAACGATGCGCACTTCGACGCGGACGTCCAGCAGGCCCTGGACACCCTCGCCCCGGAGTTCCGGGCGGCGGTCGTCCTGTGCGACATCGAGGGTCTCTCGTACGAGGAGATCGCCGCGACCCTGGGCGTCAAGCTCGGTACGGTCCGTTCCCGGATCCACCGCGGCCGCTCCCAGCTCCGCAAGGCCCTCGCGCACCGCTCGCCGGAAGCACGGGCCGAGCGCCGTTCCTTCGTGGCGCGTGTGCCCGCGCTGGGGGGAGGGGGCGCGACCGCGTGAGTGGATCACGTCCTACGCCTGCGGAGCAGCACCTGGGAGACCGACTTTCCGCCCTCGTGGACGGGGAGCTCGGTCATGAGTCGCGCGAGCGCGTACTGGCGCATCTGGCCACCTGTACGAAGTGCAAGGCCGAGGCCGACGCGCAGCGCCGACTGAAGAACGTGTTCGCGGAAATGGCCCCACCGCCCCCCTCCGAGAGCTTCCTGGCCCGTCTCCAGGGACTCCCCGGGGGAGGCGGCGACATGGACGGCGAGGAGCCGCCCGGCGGGGGACTCTTCGCCGCCGGGATCGGTGTCTTCGGCGTCAAAAGAGACGGGCCGCTCGACGCGTTCGAGTTCGGCTACGTCCCTGCGGGCCCGCACGTGGCCAGGGCCCTGACTCCTTCGTCTCCCTCCCCGTCTTCGTCCCGGTCCGCCCGTGAAGGCTTCCGTATCCATGACGTCAGCCGGCACGACGCCGACCGCTCCGCCTCGCGCGGGATGCGGTTCGCGTTCGTCGCCGCCGGGGCGGTCTCGCTGGCCGCGATCGCGCTGGGCGGGGTCGCCACGGTCGCGCCCGGCGACACGGCGGCGGAAGCGCGGGGCGGTACGGGGGTGACACCGGCGCGTACGCAGGGCACGGGCGCGGCGGCGACCACCGACGCGGGGCGTCGCCGAGCGGTAGGCCCCCTGCTCGCCCAGGGCACCAGCCAGCGCTCGATGCTCGGCGACACCGCGATCCCGCCGACCTCCGTCTCCGCCCCCCTGCTCCCCGGAGTGCCGTCACCCGCGGCCGTCCAGGGCGACGAGGTCCTGCACACGCTGACCGCGCCGGTGATGGCCGGGGCGGCGGTCATGTCCCCCCTGATACGCCCGCTCAACGCGACCGCGCCGGTCGCCCTCACGTCCTGGTCCACGGCCCCCGAGGCCATGACCCCGGGCCTGCGCGCACCGGCCCCCGACACCACCTCGTCCCCCTCTCCCACCCCCACACCCCCCTCCCACCCACTCCACTGACCGGCCCCTGCGCCACGACCCGCGAACCTGGTTGAATCCGGGGAGTACGGGGTGGCGCTGCCAGTTGTGGGGGGACCATGGACGAGGGGATCCGGGAACCGGAGCCTGCGAGGACGAAGTGGTGGGGGCGGGGGCGGCGCCGGGCGGGGGAGACGGAGCCTTCGACACCGGGTGCGGCTATGACTGCCGCTACGGAGAGTCCGACACCGGGTGCGGCTACGTCTACGTCTACGGAGAGTCCGACACCGCGTGTGGTTGAGGCGGAGCCGGTGGGTGCTGGGCCGGGGGCTGTGGGTGATGCCGGGTTCCGTGGGGTTGGCGTCGACGGGGATGTCGGTGCGGATACCGGGGGTGCCGAGGCTGACGAGGCTGATGACGGGGACTTTGCGTTGCGGCCGCCGGGTGTGTTGCGGGGAGCCGGGGACGGGGACTTCGAGTTGCGGGCGCCTGTTGAGGGGCTGAGCGGCGAAGTGGGTTCCGGCGAGGGCGACTTCGGGTTGGACCATCCTGCGTCTGCGTCTTCACCCGGCGGTGTGCTCGTAGACGCTGGTGGTGACTTCGAGTTGGATCACCCCGCGCCAGGACCCCCGGTCCGCAGTGCGGCCGTGGACGCCGATCGCGTTTCCGAGTCTGCCTACGCCGAGTCTGCTCACCCCGAGTCCGCTCCCCCGGAGTCGGTCTCCCCGAGCGGCGCCGCGCCTGTAAGCGCCCGCGCTGATTTCGAACCCGAACCCTCCGTGCCCGAACCCTCCGTGCCCGAACCCCCGGCACTCCCCGGCGCGGTCCTCCCGGCCGCCGATCGACCCAAGCCTCTGCACGACCCCGACCCCTACAGCACCCCGCCGTACGGCGAGCCTGGCCCGTGGGCGCCCGCGCCGCCCGTTCAGCACCCGGTGGTGACCTCTGCGCCCGGCGTGGCCGCACAGGCCGCTACAGCAGCTCCCGGCACTCCCGTCCCACCGGTCCCGTGGACCGCTCCTGCTTCTTCTGGTGCGCCTGCACCATCGTTCGCCGACATCACGCCCCTGGGTGTTTCAGTTCCGCCGGTGCCGCGGACTGCTCCCGCGTCTCCTGGCAGCCTCGTGCCGCTCATCGCCGACAGTGCGGTCCCGGATGCCCCCGTCCCACCGGCCACGCAGACCGGTCCCGAGCCTCCTGCCGGCGCCCCCGCGCTGTCTTTCGCCGACGCCGCGCTTCCTGGCGCCCCAGCGGCGGACCTCGCGGACGCCCCGCCTTCCGGAACCTCTGCACTACCTGTCCCCGGCGCCTCGACCCCCGGCACCTTCGCACCCTCCGTCCCGACCTCGGCCTCCACCCCAACCACCAACACCAACCCCTGGCACCGCTACGACCCCTGGGCATCCTCCGCCCCCCTCCAACAAACCGGCGCCGTCACCTCAACCCCCACCCCCGAGCAGCACCGCGCCCGCACCCGGAAACTCCTCGTCGCCTCCGCGGTCGCCCTCGCTCTTCTCTCGGGCGGGGTCGGCGGCATCGTAGGAGCGCATCTGGAGCGGGATGGGGTCGGTGGAGACGTTGTGTTGCCGCAGGTCGGGAAGGCGGACACCGGGCGGGCGCCGGACAGCGTTGCCGGGATTGCCGCTCGGGCGTTGCCCAGTGTGGTGACCTTGCATGTGAGCGGGGATGCGGAGTCGGGGACCGGTACCGGGATCGTGTTGGACACCCGGGGGCACATCCTCACCAACAACCATGTCGTGGAGCTCGCCGGTAGTGGCGGGGCGATATCCGTCAGCTTCAGTGGGGGACAGACCGCCAAGGGCAAAGTCGTCGGGCGGGACACCGGGTACGACCTTGCCGTCGTGCAGGTGAGCGGGGTGCGGGGGCTGACGCCGATGCCGCTCGGGAATTCAGACAACGTGCGGGTGGGGGACCCTGTCGTCGCGATCGGCGCGCCGTTCGATCTCGACAACACCGTGACCTCCGGGATCATCAGCGCCACGGAGCGGCCGATCACGGCCGGCGGTGAGGCCTCGGACGGGAGTGACGTGTCGTATGTCGACGCTTTGCAGACCGACGCGCCCATCAATCCCGGTAACTCCGGTGGGCCGTTGCTCGATGCGGACGGGCGGCTCGTCGGGGTCAACTCGGCTATTCGGTCCGCCGATGACGGGGCCGGGGACGGGGGCGGGGACGGGACGGAGAGTGGGCAGGGTGGGTCCATCGGGCTCGGGTTCGCCATTCCCGTGAATCAGGCCAAGCGTGTTGCCGAGGAACTGATCAACACCGGCAGGGCCACGCATCCGGTCATCGGCGTCACCCTCGACATGGACTACACGGGAGACGGTGCGCGCGTCGCCACGAAGGGCGGTGACGACGGGCCCGCCGTCACCGCCAGCGGTCCCGGTGCCAAGGCCGGGCTCAAGGCGGGCGACGTCATCACCGAGGTCGACGGCGAGCGCGTCCACTCCGGCGACGAACTCATCGTCAGGACCCGTGCTCATCGGCCCGGCGACCACCTGCGGCTGACCCTCGACCGGGACGGCAAAAACCTGACCGTGTCGCTCGTTCTCGGGTCCTCGACCGGTGGATGAGCCGGTGATTGACAGAAACGTCACAGGTGAGAGCCCCGCGACCCGTCCCACTAGGCAAACAACCCGGAAAACCGGTCCCGTACACCCACTCGTAGCCCGCGGGACAGTACCGGTCGGGTGGGATCGCCGGGTACCGTGGACCCGGCCCGGACCACGGAAGACCCGCACAGACCCCGAGGGCCGAGGACCGAGGACATCGCAAGGAGCTTCAGGTGTTCAATGACATAGGACCGCTCGAGCTGGTGACGATCATTGTGCTCGCCGTGCTCGTCTTCGGTCCGGACAAGCTCCCGAAGGTCATCCAGGACGTCATGCGGACGATCCGGAAGATCCGAGAGTTCTCGGAGAGCGCCAAGGCGGACATCCGCGAGGAACTGGGTCCGGAGTTCAAGGACTTCGACTTCGAGGACCTCAACCCCAAGACGTTCCTGCGTAAGCAGCTGGACAACGACGAACTGGGGCTCAAGGAGATCCGCAACGGCTTCGACCTGAAGAAGGAGATGGCCGAGGTCACGGAGGCCGTGCAGAGCGCGGACACCCCCTCGTCCTCCTCGCCTTCCTCTTCGTCGTCCAGCGGCCGGCTCGACATGACCAAGAAGCCCGAGGAGCCGGAGAAGGACGAGCGCCCGCCCTTCGACGCGGACGCCACCTGACCCTCCCGGGCACCTTCCGAGCCCCTCCGTAATCACGTCTCACGTGACGCGTCTCATACCTCCGCCACGCCCTCGTACGGCCTGAACACGGCCCTTTCGCGCCTCGCGCGCCGGGCGCTTTCCGGGCTGCCTCGCACGAGGTGGCTATGCTGCCGAGTTGTTGTGCGGACCGGGCGAGTCGCCCGAAGGGGGGCGGGCCGCCCCGGTCCGACGAGAACGAGGAGGCGTCCGGAGCATGGAGACGACGAGTCGGGTAGGCGCGCAGGCGCCGGCCGCGGAGGGTGGACAACCACTCCCCTCCGCCCGGCGCACGGTCGACGGCTACCTGCTGGCGCCCTTCCCGTGGTACGGCCTCGACGAGGCCTTCACGGGACCGCGCTGGCTGATGCAGGTGGGCATGGCGGCGGACGGAGCCGTCGAACACGGTTCGATCGGGCACGGCGACGAGCCCTCCGTACGCAACGAAGGCACGGAGGACAAGGAGAAGTTCGCGGTCGTCGTCACCGTCGCGGGCAACCCCGCCCGGCGCACCGCCGACGGTACCGGCCTCCTGGAGGCCACCTCGGTCTCCTCAGCGGCCTGGCTCGCCGGTGTGGGGCTGCTGTCCTTCACCTGGCCCGGGCAGATGGACCACACGCTGCGGGACGACTGGCTGGAGCAGCAGACCGAGACGGCGTGGGTACTGGCCGACGATCTCGCCGGCGACGACTGGTCGACCCTGTCCCTCCCCGTGGACGGCGTGCCCACGCCCTTCCACTACCGCGAGTCCGAGTTCGGCTGGGTGCTTGCCGGGTCGACTCAGGAGGGCGTGCACGTGGGGGCGTACGGGAGGGGCATGAGCGCGTATGGGCTCGGCTTCGCCATGATCAAGGACATCGCTACCTACGCAGCCCAGTAGCGGTTACGACGATGGGGGCGCCGTCTCACCGGACGGCGCCCCCATCGTCGTAGAGAAGTCCCTGTAAGACCTCGTAAGAAGATCCCTAGAACTTGTTCCTCGGGGTGATCCCCAGCGACATGCCCGAAAGGCCGCGCTGTCGGCCGCCCAGCTTGCCGGCGATCGCCCGCAGCGCGGCGCCCGCCGGGGAGTCCGGGTCCGTCAGGACGACCGGCTTGCCCTCGTCGCCGCCCTCGCGGAGGCGGACGTCGATCGGGATGGAGCCCAGGACGGGGACCGACGCTCCCGTCGTGCGGGTCAGGCCGTCCGCCACCGACTGGCCGCCGCCCGTGCCGAAGACGTCGACCATCTCGCCGCAGTGCGGGCACGGCAGGCCCGCCATGTTCTCGACGACGCCGACGATCTTCTGGTGGGTCTGTACGGCGATGGAGCCCGCGCGCTCGGCGACCTCGGCCGCCGCCTGCTGAGGGGTCGTCACGACCAGGATCTCGGCGTTCGGGACGAGTTGGGCGACGGAGATCGCGATGTCGCCCGTGCCCGGCGGGAGGTCGAGGAGGAGGACGTCCAGGTCGCCCCAGTACACGTCCGCCAGGAACTGCTGGAGCGCTCGGTGCAGCATCGGGCCGCGCCACACCACCGGTGCGTTGCCCGGCGTGAACATGCCGATGGAGATGACCTTCACGCCGTGCGCCGACGGCGGCATGATCATGTTCTCGACCTGGGTGGGAGTGCCGTCGGCGCCCAGCATGCGCGGCACGGAGTGGCCGTAGATGTCGGCGTCGACGACACCGACCTTCAGACCGTCCGCCGCCATCGCGGCCGCGAGGTTCACGGTCACCGAGGACTTGCCGACGCCGCCCTTGCCGGAGGCGACCGCGTACACGCGGGTGAGGGAACCGGGCTGGGCGAAGGGGACCTCGCGCTCGGCCTTGCCACCGCGCAGGGCGGTCGCGAGTTCCTTGCGCTGCTCGTCGCTCATCACGTCCAGGGTCACGTCGACACCGGTGACGCCCTCGACACCCAGGACCGCATCGGTCACGCGTTGCGTGATCGTCTCCCGCATCGGGCAGCCGGAGACCGTCAGGTACACGGTGACCGCGACCGCTCCGTCCGCACCGATCTCCACCGACTTGACCATCCCCAGTTCGGTGATGGGTCGGTTGATCTCGGGGTCGTTCACCGTCGACAGCGCTTCACGCACCGCGTCTTCCGTAGCCATAGGGTCGATGGTACGGCGCCGCGCGGGGCCCCAGGTAAGTCGGTCACCGGTCGTCTACGTCACGTCCGTGCGACCGTTCTGCCGGGAATACGACGTGCTTGTGCTGACCGTCCCCGCGTCCGTTGCCGCGTTCCTCGATCTCTTTCACCAGGTCCTGCAGCTCGGAGCGGATCCAGTCCCGGGTCGCCACCTCGCCGAGACCGATGCGCAGGGCGGCGATCTCGCGGGTGAGGTACTCGGTGTCGGCGATCGACCGCTCGTTCTGCTTGCGGTCCTGTTCGAGGTTGACCTTGTCGCGGTCGTCCTGCCGGTTCTGCGCGAGCAGGATCAGCGGGGCCGCGTAGGAAGCCTGGAGCGACAGCATCAACGTCAGGAAGATGAACGGGTAGTTGTCGAACCGCACATCGCGCGGCGCGAAGATGTTCCACAGCACCCACGCGATGATGACGACCGTCATCCAGACGATGAACCGTCCGGTGCCCAGGAACCGCGCGATCCGCTCCGACAGCCGCCCGAAGGCCTCCGGGTCGTACTCGGGCAGGAACCGGCGCCGGGGTGGGCGCGGCTGGTCGAGCCGGGCCCGGGTCCGGGTGGTGGCGGTCGCGCCCGCCGGGGTCCGCTCGCGCGTGGACTCGCGCTCAGGAGTCATGAGCCGCCACCTCCTCCGCCTCTGCCGAAGCGTCTGCTGATGTATCTGCCGCTGCTGTCTCGTCCGATGCTTCTACCTCGGCCTCGGCCTCGGCCTCGTTCTCGCGGTCGCCCTCGCCCGCGTTCTCGCCTTCGCCCTCGTCGAGGTGGAACTCGGTCTCCCGCCAGTCCTCCGGCAGCATGTGGTCCAGCACGTCGTCCACCGTCACCGCGCCCAGCAGCGACCCGGTCTCGTCGACCACGGGCGCCGCGACCATGTCGTACGTCGCGAAGAACCCGGCGATGAGCTGCAACGTCGCGTTCGGGTCGAGCGGCTGGAGGTCGTCGTCGATGATCGCGCTGACCAGGGTGTACGGCGGGTCGCGCAGCAGCCGTTGGAAGTGGACCGTGCCGAGGTACTTGCCGGTCGGGGTGTCGTCGGGCGGGCGGCAGACGTAGACCTGGGCGGCGAGCGCGGGGGAGAGGTCGGCGCTGCGGACCCGGGCGAGCGCGTCGGCGACGGTCGCGTCGGGCCGCAGGATGATCGGCTCGGTCGTCATCAGGCCGCCCGCCGTGTGCTCCTCGTACGACATCAGGCGGCGGACGTCGGCCGCTTCGGAGGGCTCCATCAGGTTCAGCAGCCGCTCCTGGTCCTCCTCCGGCAGCTCGCCGAGCAGGTCGGCGGCGTCGTCCGGGTCCATCGCCTCCAGGACGTCCGCCGCGCGCTCCTCCTTCAGCTTGCCGAGGATCTCGATCTGGTCGTCCTCCGGGAGCTCTTCGAGGACATCGGCGAGGCGGTCGTCGTCGAGGGCGGCGGCGACCTCGGCCCGGCGCTTGGGGGAGAGGTGGTGCAGGACGTTGGCGAGGTCGGCGGGGCGCAGTTGCTCGAAGGTGGCCAGGAGGCTCTCCGCGCCCTGTCCCTGCTCCTCCAGGGAGAAACCGGTGACGGCGGACCACTCCACGGTCAGGGTCTCGCCCTTGGCCCTCCTGAAGGCGCTGCCGGTCCGGCCCTTCCGTACGAAGACCCGGTCGATCTCCCAGTCCCGGCGGGCCGGCAGATGCTGCACCGACAGGTCGAGGACGCTGACCTCCTCGCCGGTCTCCGTGAGGGTCACACGCCGGTCCAGGAGTTCGCCGAACACCAGCCGCTCGGTGGGCCGTTGCTCGAAGCGGCGGACGTTCAGCACGCCGGTGGTGATGACCTGGCCGGACTCGATGCCGGTGACCCGGGTCATCGGGAGGAAGATGCGGCGCCGGGTGGAGAGTTCGACGACCAGGCCGAGCAGCCTGGGGGGCCGCTGGCCGACGCGCAGCATGGCGACGAGGTCGCGCACGCGGCCCACCTGATCGCCGTTCGGGTCGAAGACGGCGACACCGGAGAGGTGCGAGACGAAGACCCGGGGAGCGCCCGCTGCCATGGCCGCACCTCCTTCTTTCTTTGCTGATCCGCTGATGGATTCTCCGGCTTCCGGATTGGTTCCCGGACGGGTCTCCGGATGGGTTTCCGGATGTTCCGAAATGCCTGCTCGGACGGGCTTCAGGCTAGCCCGTCCCTATGTGATCCGCGCTGGTGGGCGGTCCGGACGGACTGGCTCCGCCGACGCCTCGCGGCCCCGGTACGCTGCCGTACGCCATCGCCCCCCGCACGGAAGGCAACCCACCTGTGACTCCGCTCCCCCAGGTCCGAAACCGTCGTGCGGCGCTGCTCGGCGCGGTCTGTGTCCTGACCCTCACGGGGTGCGGCGGCGGGGACCCGGACGCGGGGACCAACGGGGTCGGCAAGCTCGCCGCCGACAAGATCCAGTCGACGTCGGTGACGGCCGCCGGGGCCGCCGACGCGGTACGGCTGTCGGGGACCGTTCTCACCAGCGGGAAGGCGTACACGCTCGACATGCGGTTGAAGTCCGACGGCGGCAGCGGGTCGGTCACCTCGAAGGGGTCGACCTTCGGGCTGCTGCGGATCGGTGAGCAGCTGTACCTGAAGGCAGACGCGGACTTCTGGAACGACAACGGGGACTCGGGCACCGGCGACAAGCTCCACGGCAAGTACGTGAAGGTGCCGCAGGGCGACCCCTCGTACAAGAAGTTCAGTGGTTTCACGGACAAGGACGTCCTCCTCTCCAGTCTGCTGACCCTGCACGGCTCACTCGCGACGGACGGACACCACGACCAGAACGGCGTCCGGACGATCCGCATCACCGGCGACAAGGGCTCCGGCGGCACCCTCGACGTGTCCCTGGAGGGCAAGCCGTATCCGCTCCGGCTGGTCCGCGCGGGCGGCGCGGGCACGCTGACCTTCTCGGACTGGGGCAAGAGCTTCACGGTGAAGGAGCCGGCGGACGACGACACTGTCGACTACGGGAAGCAACTGCCGTCTTCCTGAAGGTACTTACCGGCGTTTGCGTTTCTTCAGGAGTAGGCGCGGCAGGCTCGCCGGGATCGGCTGACGGGTCGTCGCCGGGGTCGGCAGCGGAGGCTCCGCCAGCGAACCCGCCGGCAGGTCGGCCGTCGCTCCCGTCGGTTCCAGGCGCAGCACCCGGCACTCGCGGGCCCAGCGGGCCGTCATCGCCTCGCCGTCGGGGGCGTTGAGGCGCTTGCCCTTCAGCTCGGCGACGGTCGCCGTCCAGGCCTCGGAGTCCGGGGCCAGTTCGACGACCTTCGCGGTCCAGGTGACCAGCCGGCCGCCCTTGTCCTTGCTGCGGACCGTGACCTCGGCGGGGCCGCCGTCGACCAGCCCCGGCAACGGCTGCTCGCCCGGTCCGTCGCCGATGAGGCAGGCCGCGCCCTCGTGCCAGACGTGCCACAGGGCACGTGCCGGGACGCCGGGACCGCCCACCCAGACGAGGCCGGACTTCTTCGTGGCCTCCTCGACGAGGGCCTGGTCGAGCAGCTCGCTGCTAGTCATGGCGCTCAGCCTATCCAGGCCGCTCACAGCCAGCCGTTGCGCTTCAGCGTGCGGTGGATCGCCAGACAGACCGTCACGGTGAAGGCGAGCACCGCCGGATACCCGTACTTCGCGTGCAGTTCGGGCATGTGCTCGAAGTTCATGCCGTAGACGCCCGTCACCATCGTCGGTACGGCGATGATCGCGGCCCACGCGGTGATCTTCCGCATGTCCTCGTTCTGGGCGACGGACGCCTGCGCGAGGTTGGCCTGGAGGATCGAGTTCAGCAGCTCGTCGAAGCCGATGACCTGCTCGTGGACCCGGGCGAGGTGGTCGGCGACATCGCGGAAGTACTTCTGGATGTCCGGGTCGATCAGCCGCATCGGCCGCTCGCTCAGCAGCTGCATGGGACGCAGCAGCGGCGACACCGCGCGCTTGAACTCCAGTACCTCGCGCTTGAGTTGGTAGATCCGCGCCGAGTCGACACCGCGGGAGACCCCGCCCTTGCGGCCCGGGGTGAACACCTCGGTCTCGACCTCGTCGATGTCGTCCTGCACCGCGTCCGCGACCGCGACATAGCCGTCGACGACGTGGTCGGCGATCGAGTGCAGCACCGCCGAGGGACCGCGCGCGAGCAGCTCGGGGTCGTCCTGAAGCCGGTGCCGCAGCGCCCGCAGGGAACCCTGGCCGCCGTGCCGGACGGTGATGAAGAAGTCCCGTCCGGTGAAGCACATGACCTCGCCGGTCTCGACCACCTCGCTGTTGGCGGTGAGTTGGTCGTGCTCGACGTAGTGGATGGTCTTGAAGACGGTGAAGAGGGAGTCGTCGTAGCGCTCCAGCTTGGGTCGCTGGTGGGCCTGTACGGCGTCCTCGACGGCGAGCGGGTGGAGTCCGAACTCCCGGGCGATGACGGCGAATTCGGCCTCGGTCGGCTCGTGCAGGCCGATCCACACGAAGCCGCCGTCACGGCGCACCAGACGCATCGCCTCGTGCGGGGTGAGCGGCTTGCCGATGTCGACGCGGGCACCGTCGCGGTACACGGCGCAGTCGACGACGGCCGAGGGGGTGCCGGGGTCGCGGGTCGTGTCGTACGCGCCGCCGTCCTTGCGCAGGGAGGGACGGGACGGGCGGACCACGGCACGCAGGTCGCGGATCATCGACATGGCGGGCTCCTTCGCGACGAGCAACGAAAGGCGCCAACGACGGTTGGAACTGCCCGGAATGGGGACGTCCTGAGTGCGGATGTTTGGCACGTCCACAAAGCGGGGAGCACCGCACCGTCGCGGTGGCGAACTTCGCTACTGATACAGGCACTTGATACAAGCACTGACTTCGGAACAGACAGACAGATCGGTCCGATCGAACACACCGGACGGATCAGGCAGATCAGGCAGATCAGGAAAAAGAAACGAAGTGCTCTTCCGCGACAGTGAAGAAGTGCGAGAGGCGGCGACAGCCGGCTGGAGGCTAGAAGCAGAGCCAGAGCGACGACATCAGCGGCCGGAAGAGCGGGTGGTACTGCCAGGCCGACTTCGGTCCATTGCAGCCCCACCTCCTCCGGCCGGTCCCCCGTGGGGGAGTGTCGACGGCGTCGGGACGTGATCGCGACGCTTCTGCGTGCTGCCCGAACGACCGGCCAAGACTATCAGCCGACTGAACTGTCAAGGCGCTGCTTTGCCCGGTACTGACGAGTTCTATGCTCGCCGCATGGTTGATGTTCTTGCTCTGGTCGAGGCACGGTTGCGTACCGCGCTGGGCGATCCGGACGCCCGCGCCGCGGTCACCTTCCTCGGCACGGACCGCGTCGAGGTCCTGCGTTTCCCGGGCGACAACCAGGACGGGACCGTCGTCCGCTACGCCACCCTCGGCATGTCCGCGCAGCCCATGAGCGACCCCACCGCGATGCTCGCCGACCCGGTCGCGGGCCCGCGCGCCGAGCTGGTCCTCTCCGTCCGCGGCGGCCTCGCCGACACCGACAAGGTGCTACGGCCCCTCGCCGTGCTCGCCGCGTCCCCGCAGGTCGAGGGCGTGGTCGTGGCCCCCGGCGCCTCCCTCGACGTGGGCGAACCGCTGTGGCCCGGCGCCCCGTTCACCTCGGTACTGGTCGCCGAGCCGGGCGGCCTGATCGAGGACCTGGACCTGGACGAGCCCCTCGACCCGGTGCGCTTCCTGCCGCTGCTCCCCATGACCCCGAACGAGGCCGCCTGGAAACGCGTCCACGGAGCCCAGGCCCTCCAGGAGCGCTGGCTGACGAACGGGACGGACCTACGGGATCCGTCCCGTAAATCCGTCCCGCTCGACTGACCAGCCGGAGTGAGCAAGCTCACCCACGAGCTCACCAACGTCGGCCGGTGATCGGCTAGTTGGCGAACACCGCGACACTGTCCTCCACCGCGTGCTTCGGCTCCAGCTCCTCGGCCTCGTGCGTGAGCGCGTTCCGTCGTACGAGGACCACCAGCGCGCCCAGCGCCGCGGTGATCGCCGCGACAACGAACGGGATGTGGATGTTGCTCCACCCCTCGATCTTCGGCGCGAAGAACGGCGCGGCAGCGGCGGCGAACCAGCGGACGAAGTTGTAGCCCGCGCTCGCCACCGGGCGCGGCGCGTCCGACACACCCAGGGCCAGCTCGGTGTAGACGGTGTTGTTCACGCCGATGAAGGCGCCGGACAGGATCGTGCAGACGACGGCGGTGGTGTGGCTGCCGTAGCCGAGGACCAGGACATCGACGGCGAGCAGCACCAGTGAACCGCCGAGCACCTTCAGGGAGCCGAACCGGGCCTGGAGGCGCGGGGCGACGAAGACCGAGAAGACGGCGAGCAGGACGCCCCAGGCGAAGAACACGGCACCGGACTTGTACGGGGTCATGTTCAGCACGAACGGGGTGAAGGCCAGCACGGTGAAGAACGTGTAGTTGTAGAAGAAGGAGGAGACGGCTGCGGAGGCCAGACCGCTGTGGCCGAGGGCCTTCAGCGGGTCGAGCAGTGAGGTCTTCTGGGCGGGTTTCGGCTGTTCCTTCAGGAACACCGTGATGCACAGGAAGCCGATCGCCATCAGGAACGCGGTGCCGAAGAACGGGTAGCGCCAGCTCTGGTTGCCCAGCAGGGCGCCGAGCAGCGGGCCGCAGGCCATGCCCAGGCCCAGGGCGGACTCGTAGAGCAGGATCGCCGCGGCGCTGCCGCCGGCCGCCGCGCCGACGATGACGGCGAGGGCGGTCGAGACGAAGAGCGCGTTGCCGAGACCCCAGCCCGCCCGGAAGCCGACGAGTTCGCCGACCGAGCCCGAGGTGCCGGCGAGACCCGCGAAGACCACGACGAGGGCGAGGCCGAGCAGCAGGGTCTTCTTGCCGCCGATGCGGCTGGAGACGAAGCCGGTCACCAGCATCGCGATGGCGGTGATCAGGAAGTACGAGGTGAAGAGCAGGGAGACCTGGCTCGCCGTGGCGTCGAGGCCCTTGGCGATCGACGGCAGGATCGGGTCGACGAGTCCGATGCCCATGAAGGCGACGACCGAGGCGCCGGCGGTGGCCCAGACCGCCTTGGGCTGCCGCAGGATGCTGCCCGTGCCGGTGTCGGCTCCCTTGTCGAAGGGGTCGTCCATGCTTCCTCCCAAGTGGTTGGTATATGCACATAGTAAGTTAGGCAAGGTAATGAATGCAAGTTACATCTAGTTTCGCTCGGTGAGTGGTCCCGGTTTCGCTCCGTGAGTGGTCCCGACCGGACGGGTGATCGTCCTTGACGTGGGGGAGTGAGGGTAGGACCGTGGGGCCCTATGAGGGGCGAACCCAGTTGCCCGAAGTGTGGTGGCCGGGTCAGGGCTCCCGGACTCTTCGCCGATTCCTGGCAGTGCGATGTCCACGGGACGGTGCATCCGCTGCAGCCCGTGATCCCGCCCAGCGTCGAGGCGCTCAGCGTTGTCGTGCATCGCACGCAGGTGCCCGTGTGGATGCCGTGGCCGTTGCCGGTCGGGTGGCTGTTCACCGGGGTGGCCTGTGCGGGGGACGACCGTAGTGGGGGGCGGGCTACGGCGGTCGCGTGCACCGGGCCCGGGCCGCTCGGTGGGATCGGGGAGTTGATCCTTGTCGCCGAGGAGCTGGGGGTCGGTCTTGGCGCGCGGTATGCGGGGATCGACGGGCCGGATCCTGGGCCTTACATGAACGTCGAGAAGCCTGCGCAGGCGAAGTTGTTGGCTGCGGGGCGGCCTACTCCGTTGTGGCATGTCGCTACGGCGCCGGATGATCGGGCGGTGTTCGCGGGGGAGGCGTTGGGGTTGTGGCTGTGGGCTGTGGTGTGGCCTGAGCAGTCGGGGTTGTTGATGTATGACGAGCTTGTGCTGACCGATTTGCGGGATGCGGGGGCTGAGGTTGATCTGGTGCCGTGTGGGGCGTTGTCGCCGCGCTTGCTGAAGCCGTAGCGCCTAAGGGGAATGCGGGTTCTGTTGTGGGGCGGGTGCGGGCCTGTTGTGGCTGGTCGCGCCCGCGCGGCGGAGCCGCAAATTGACACAGCCCCGCGCCCCTTGGTCGGCTGCCCTACGCGGTGTTCATGAGGCCCCCGGGGTTGCCGTTACCCTTGAGTGGTCCCTTTTCGTATTGTCACCGTCTGGAGTCTGTGTCGTGCGTATCGATCTGCACTGTCACTCCACGGCCTCCGACGGTACGGACACGCCCGCTGAGCTGGTACGGAACGCTGCCGCCGCTGGGCTGGACGTTGTCGCGCTGACCGATCACGACACCAGTCGTGGGTATGCGGAGGCGATCGACGCGTTGCCCTCGGGGCTCACTCTTGTCACCGGGGCCGAGATGTCCTGTCGGATCGACGGGGTGTCCATGCACATGCTGGCCTACCTCTTCGATCCGGAGGAGCCGGCGCTGCTCGCCGAGCGGGAGTTGGTTCGGGACGATCGGGTGCCTCGGGCTCGGGCCATGGTCGGGCGGCTTCAGGAGTTGGGTGTGCCGGTGACCTGGGAGCAGGTTGCGCGGATCGCCGGGGAAGGGTCCGTCGGGCGGCCTCATGTGGCCACCGCGCTGGTCGAGTCGGGTGTTGTGCCCACGGTGAATGACGCGTTCACCGGGGAGTGGCTCGCCGACGGTGGGCGCGCTCATGTGGCCAAGCACGAGACCGATCCGTTCGAAGCGATTCGGCTGGTGAAGGCCGCCGGGGGTGTCACCGTGTTCGCGCACCCTGGCGCCAGTAAGCGGGGGCACACCGTGCCCGAGGCCGCGATCGCCGAGATGGCTGCCGCCGGGCTCGACGGTATCGAGGTCGAGCACATGGATCACGATGCCGAGACTCGGGTGCGGTTGCGGGGGCTCGCCAAGGAGCTCGGGCTGCTGGTGACCGGGTCCAGTGACTACCACGGGAGCCGCAAGAGCGTGCAGCTCGGGGAGTACACGACCGATCCCGAGGTGTACGGCGAGATCACGCGGCGTGCTACCGGGGCTTTCCCGGTGCCGGGGGCCGGCGGAGTCTGACCCCGCCTCCGTCCGTTCGGCTCCGCTCACTCTCACCTGCAAGGCTTGTGGCTCACCCATGTTCGACGTCGCCGTCTTCGGCTCTCTCTTCCTGACCCTTTTTGTCATCATGGATCCCCCTGGGATCACCCCGATCTTTCTCGCGCTGACCTCCGGACGACCGTCCAAGGTGCAGAAGCGGATGGCCTTCCAGGCTGTGTGTGTCGCCGGTGGTGTCATCACCGTCTTCGGGCTGCTCGGGCATCAGATCCTCGACTACCTGCATGTCTCCGTGCCCGCGCTGATGATCGCCGGCGGACTGCTGCTCCTGCTGATCGCGCTCGACCTGCTCACCGGCAAGACCGACGAGCCCAAGCAGACCAAGGACGTCAACGTCGCCCTCGTACCGCTGGGCATGCCGCTGCTCGCCGGGCCCGGTGCGATCGTGTCCGTCATCCTCGCCGTGCAGAAGGCCGACAGCGTGGCCACGCAGGTGTCGGTGTGGACGGCGATCCTCGCCATCCATGTCGTGCTGTGGGTGGTGATGCGGTACTCGCTGCTGATCATCCGGGTCATCAAGGACGGCGGGGTCGTGCTCGTCACGCGGCTCGCGGGGATGATGCTGTCCGCCATCGCCGTGCAGCAGATCATCAACGGGATCACCCAGGTCGTTCGCGCGAGCTGAGCTCCCGGCGCCCGGCGCAACGCAGAACCCCCGCACGGCGTCGGTGCCGTACGGGGGCTCTGAAGTGTGGTCGCGATCCGCATGAGGGTCGCGGGCTCTGTCGTAGGTATTACGTCGTCAGTGTTACGTCGTAGGTCTTACGTCGTGGGTGTTACGCGGCCTTGAGTGTTACGAGGCCTTGGTCTCGGCGGGGCGGATCCACAGGCGCTGTCCAATGGCGGCGGCCTGTTGCACGATCCGATTGACGGAGGCGGCGTCCACGACGGTGCTGTCCACGGTGGTGCCGTCGACCTCGTCGAGACGCATGATTTCGAAGCGCATGGGCTTCTCCCTTCGTCTGGTCATCCTCCTGAGGAGAACTACTTGGTTACGTATGTAGTCAACGGGATGCGTGTTACAAACATTCCCTACGCTAAGGAAATTTTTCGCACGCCTAATTACTGACCGGTAAGAGATCGGCGTGGGACCGACCGGGACCGGTTGTGTTCGCAGCGTGACCGCCGGGACAATGGAGGCAATGAACGACGACCTCGCGGCCCTCAGCGCCCGCATCGACCGCACGAACGAGCTGCTGCAGCGCATGCTCGCCGAAGTGGCGAAGACGCCCTCGACGCATGCGATCTTCGTCGACGCCGGGTATTTGTATGCAGCCGCGGGCCGGCTCGTCTCCGGGACCGAGGACCGACGCACCTTCGACCTCGACACCGAGGGCCTCATCGAGGCGCTCATCGACAAGGCCCGCACGATCTTCGCGGACAGCCGGCTGCTGCGGGTCTACTGGTACGACGGCGCCCGGCGCCGCATCCACACCTCCGAGCAGCAGTCGATCGCCGAACTCCCGGACGTGAAGGTGCGGTTGGGCAACCTCAACGCCAACAACCAGCAGAAGGGCGTCGATTCACTCATCCGCTCCGACCTGGAGTCCCTCGCCCGGCACCGCGCCATCAGCGACGCGGCCCTCATCGGCGGCGACGAGGACCTGGTCTCGGCGGTCGAGGCGGCCCAAGGGTACGGCGCCCGCGTCCACTTGTGGGGCATCGAGGCCCCGGAGGGCCGTAACCAGGCGGAGCCGCTCCTCTGGGAGGTCGACAGCCAGCGCACCTTCGACCTCGACTTCTTCAAGCCGTACGTCTCCCGGCGCGCGTCCGCCGTCTACGAAGCCACCGCCACCCGGCCCACCCGCGACGACGTCCGCTTCGTGGGCGCGCAGATCGCGGCGAAGTGGCTCTCGGCGCGGGGGCGGGAAGCGCTGGTCGAGCTGCTGCCCGGGCATCCGTATCTGCCGGGGTCCGTCGACCAGGATCTGCTGGTCGAGGCGGAGGGGCTGCTGCAGTACTCGCTGCGCGGGCAGGCCGATCTGCGGCGGGCGCTGCGGGACGGGTTCTGGGAGCACCTGCAGACGCAGTACTGAACTGACCTCTGTCTAGCGGGAGTTGTCGTCCCAGAAGTCGGCGATCGCCTTGGCCGTCACGGCCGGCTGGTCCGTGTTCGGTGAGTGCTCGGCCCGCGCGATGACCGTCCGCCGCGCCTTCAGCCGTACGGCCATGTCGTCCAGGAGCGGCACCGGCCAGGTGTCGTCGCGCGAGCCCGACAGGACGTGGAAGGGGAGGGCAGCGGCGGCCAGTTCGGCGACCCGGTCCGGCTCTCCGCACAACTGGCGCCCCGCGGCCAGGAGTTGAGCCGGCTTCGTGCCCAGCCAGCGGCGGCGCAGGTCCGCCCGGTCGTCGAGCCCCTCGTCCAGCGCACCGCCGGTCTCGGTCTCCTCCGGCGTCTCCATCGCCTGGATCGCGTCCCACACCTCGGCCATCGACATCACGGCGAGCGCGTCCCGCAACAGCTTCACGCGCTGCTGCTGGGAGGCGGAGATCTCCGCCGGCCCCGACGACATCAACGTCAGCGACACGAACGGCGTGGGGTCCAGGAGTACGGCAGCCCGTGCGACATGCCCGCCGAAGGAGTGCCCGAGCAGGTGCACCGGCGCGCCCACGGTCTCGGCCAGCGCGAGCACGTCCCGCGCCAACTCGTCCTGGGCGTAAGGGGATTCGTCCTCAGCGGGCCCGTCCGTCTCGTACTGGCCCCGCCCGTCCACGGCCACGGTCCGGTATCCGCGCGCCCCGAACGCCTCGTGCAAGGGGTTGAAGTCCTCCTTGCTCCCGGTGAACCCCGGCAGCAACAGTGCGACCCCCTTCGGCTCGACACCGTCGCCCACGGGCGAGTCCACGACGGCGAACTCACCGCGAGCGGTCCGCAGGGGGTACGCGCGAGCACCGGGGGGCGGAGTGAAGGAGGGGGGCCTACTCATGGGTAGAGGTTAACCGCCGAGGCTGAGCGGGCTGGGGACGGGAGGGTGTAACCGGGGTTAACGGGCTGGTGGGCGGCACGGGGAACGCCGATGGCCCGGCCCACGTGAAGTGGTCCGGGCCATCGGCGTTACTGAGCTGGTCAGCCCTCGGTGGTCTCCGCCGCCACCGTCGCCGCGGTCTTGCGCGGACGGCGCACCCTCGGCTTGGCCTCCGGTGCCTCCGCCGTCTCCGCCACGACCGGGGCCTCGGCGGCCTTGCGGGTCGTACGACGACGCGGCTTGACCTCCGCCTCCTCGGCCACCTGCGCCGGGATCTCGGCGGTGGCGGCGGCCTTACGGGTGCGGCGGGGCTTGGCCTCGACGGCCTCGGCCGTGTCGACAGCGGCAACCGCTGCCTTACGGGTCCGACGCGGCTTGGCTTCGACCTCCGGTGCCTCTACGGCAACGGCAGCGGCCGTCTTACGGGCCCGGCGCGGCTTGCTCTCGACAGCCTCGACCGTGTCCACAGCAGCCTCGGCGGCAACCGCGGCCTTGCGCGTGCGACGCGGCTTGGCCTCGGCGACGACCTCCGCCGGTGCCTCCGCGACTACGACGGCAGCGGCCGTCTTGCGCGTACGGCGCGGCTTCGTCTCGACAGCCTCGGCGGTGTCCACGGCGACGACCTCGGCCGGAGCCGCGGTCTTCCGGGTCCGCCGCGGCTTGGCCTCCGCCACGACCGGCGTCTCCGCGATCTCCACCACCGGCTCCGCGACCTTGCGGGTACGGCGCCGGGGCGCGGCCGCTACGGCGCTGCCCTGCTCCTCGACCACCTGCGCGGGGATCTCGGCGACGGCCTTGCGGGTCGCGGTACGGCGACGCGGCTTGGTCTCCTCGACGGCCTCGACGGTGTCCACGGCGACGACCTCGACCGGAGCCGCGGTCTTCCGCGCCCGGGTCCGACGCGGCTTGGCCTCGACGGCCTCGGCCGTGTCGACCGCGGCCACGGCGGCGGGTTCGGTCGTAGCGGTGCTTACGGCCTCGACCGGCTCCGCGACCTGTACGGCCTGCGCGGCCTTACGGGTCCGGCGGCGCGGCTTGGTCTCCTCGACCGGAGCCTCGACCACGGGGGCCTCGACCACCGGGGTCACTGCCTCGGCCTCGACCACAGCGACCGTCGGCTCCGCCGACTTCCGCGTACGCCGACGGCGCGACGTCGGGGCGTCCGGGGTCGAACCCTCAGCCGTGGCTACGGCGCTCTCCGCGACCTCGGCCACGGGCGTGACGGGCGTGGAGGTGACTGTCGTGGCCGGCAGCTGCTCTCCCGTCGCTCCGTTGCGGTTGCGGCGACGACGGCGCGGGGTGCGGGTCGCGGTGTCCTCGGACGCGGCCACCGCGGTCTCCTCCGGAGAGGACGACGTCACGGCCGTAGCCGCCGAAGTCCCTTCCATCGGGGCGCCGTTGCGAGTCCGACGGCGGCGGCGCGGGGTGCGTGCCGCACGCTCGGTGTCGGCGGAACGGGACTCGTCCCGAGTGTTGTCACGGCTGGCGTCGCGACCGCCCCTGCCGGCATCACGACCACCGTCTCGGCCACCACGACCGCCGTCGCGACCGCCCCGGCCACGCGGGCCGCCGCGACCGCCGGTCTCGCCGAGGTCCTCGACCTCCTCCGCGGCCAGCCCGGCGCGCGTGCGCTCCGAGCGGGGCAGGACACCCTTGGTGCCCGCGGCGATGTTCATCTCCTCGAAGAAGTGCGGGGAGGTGGAGTACGTCTCCGGCGGGTTCGGGAAACCGAGGTCCAGCGCCTTGTTGATGAGCTGCCAGCGCGGGATGTCGTCCCAGTCGACGAGCGTGACCGCGATGCCCTTGGCGCCCGCGCGACCGGTACGGCCGATGCGGTGCAGGTAGGTCTTCTCGTCCTCGGGGGACTGGTAGTTGATGACGTGCGTGACGCCCTCGACGTCGATACCGCGGGCGGCGACGTCGGTGCAGACGAGCACGTCCACCTTGCCGTTGCGGAACGCGCGCAGCGCCTGCTCGCGGGCGCCCTGGCCGAGGTCGCCGTGGACCGCGCCGGAGGCGAAACCGCGCTGCTGGAGCTGATCGGCGAGGTCGGCCGCCGTGCGCTTCGTACGGCAGAAGACCATGACCGGGCCCCGGCCCTCGGCCTGCAGGATGCGGGCGACGAGCTCGGGCTTGTCCATGTTGTGCGCGCGGTAGATGAACTGCTTGGTGTTCGCGACCGTCGCGCCCTCGTCGTCCGGCGAGGTGGCGCGGATGTGCGTGGGCTGCGTCATGTAGCGGCGCGCGAGACCGATGACCGCGCCCGGCATGGTCGCCGAGAACAGCATCGTCTGACGCTTGGCCGGCAGGAAGTTGATGATCTTCTCGACGTCGGGCAGGAAGCCCAGGTCGAGCATCTCGTCGGCCTCGTCCAGGACGAGCGACCGGATGTGCTTGAGGTCGAGCTTCTTCTGGCCCGCGAGGTCCAGCAGTCGGCCCGGGGTGCCGACGATGACGTCGACGCCCTTGCGGAGCGCCTCGACCTGCGGCTCGTAGGCCCGGCCGCCGTAGATGGCGAGGACGCGCACGTTGCGCACCTTGCCGGCGGTCAGCAGGTCGTTGGTGACCTGGGTGCACAGCTCGCGCGTGGGGACCACGACGAGGGCCTGCGGGGCGTCGGTCAGCTGCTCGGGCTTGGCGCGGCCGGCCTCGACGTCGGCGGGGACGGTGACGCGCTCCAGGAGCGGGAGGCCGAAGCCCAGCGTCTTGCCGGTGCCGGTCTTGGCCTGGCCGATGACGTCCGTGCCGGAAAGGGCTACGGGGAGCGTCATCTCCTGGATCGGGAAGGGGGAGACGATACCGACGGCCTCAAGGGCCTCAGCGGTCTCGGGAAGGATTCCGAGCTCTCGGAAAGTAGTCAGGGTGCTGCCTCTTCTGTGTGCGCGGTGCGAGGCGAGCGCGGGGGTCGTGTCAGGACCGTGCCGGGGACGTCGGCTGCCTTACGGACAACCCGTGAGGGCAAGCCGTACTGCACGGGACCACTGCCGACGCTCTAGCGCTCGAACCGCTGAGGGTCCCCCTCCGAACGACGTACGCAACGTGCCGTACGGGCGAGGAGGGCTGTCGGGTCGGAGCCGATCGGGCCACCGACCGGGCATCCTCATTCGTGCGGCCCGGCGAATACTCGGCGGGCGCATTACCACCATACCTCGGAATCACGCACATGCGTTGGCCGATTTGGTCACGTAGTCGTCGTCACACTGATTGACCAGGGACTTCCGCCGTGCTGTGAGCGGGCTATTGTGCGCTTCATGACGACCGCTGACAACGCCTCCGACGCGCCCGCCGAACCCACTGGAGTCGCCGCCCAGGAGTGGGCCACGGCCTCCGCCGACCCGCAGTACCGCAACGCGGTCGTAGACCTGCTCGGCGCGCTCGCGTACGGCGAGCTGGCGGCGTTCGAACGGCTCGCGGAGGACGCCAAGCTGGCGCCGACGCTCGCGGACAAGGCGGAGCTGGCGAAGATGGCGTCGGCCGAGTTCCACCACTTCGAGCAGCTCAGGGACCGGCTCACGGAGATCGGCGCCGAGCCGACCGAGGCGATGCAGCCGTTCGTCGCCGCGCTCGACGGCTTCCACAAGCAGACCGCGCCCTCGGATTGGCTGGAAGGCCTCGTCAAGGCGTACGTCGGCGACTCGATCGCCAGTGACTTCTACCGCGAGGTTGCCGCCCGCCTCGACAAGGACTCCCGCCTGCTGGTGTTGGGGGTCCTCGACGACACGGGGCACGCGAGCTTCGCCGTGGAAAAGGTACGCGCGGCGATCGACGCGGACCCGCGCGTGGGGGGCCGACTCGCCCTGTGGGCACGGCGGTTGATGGGTGAGGCGCTGTCGCAGTCGCAGCGGGTGGTGGCCGACCGGGACGCGCTGTCGACGATGCTCGTGGGTGGCGTGGCGGACGGCTTCGACCTCGCCGAGGTCGGCCGGATGTTCTCCCGGATCACCGAGGCGCACACCAAGCGGATGGCAGCCCTGGGGCTCGCCGCCTAACCACGGCTATGCGGGGGCGGACCGTCCCCGGAGCCGCCTCGCGGGTCGAAGGAGCAGCGAGAGCGAGGCCGCCGAGACGACCACCGCGCCGAGCAGGCTCGGCAGGCCGCTGCCGGGGCCCAGCGCGCTGTGGGTGACGAAGTCGCCGAAAAGAGCTCCGGCGACACCCGTGGAGAACACCAGGGGGCGGGTCGGCAGACGGTGCGCGAGCCGGTGTGTGGCCGCCCACGCGAGCAGCACACCCAGCACAGCGGAGCCGAGCGCTTCCAGGATCATCACGGGGGGTCCTTCCCACGGCCGACGGCGTTGTGCGGTCGTAGCCGGTCATACCCGTGACCTGCGGAATGCAATCCTCCCCTGTGGGGGACTTGTGCTCCATCTGTGGCGAAAAAAATGATGAAACCAGCGGTGGGAACGCGAGGGGTCCGGCGACCTGCACGGTCGCCGGGCCCCTCGTTCCGTTTGTGACTACAGCGCGCCGAAGCCCACCTTGCGCGGGGCCGCCTCGCCGAGCTCGACATAGGCGAGGCGGTCGGCGGGGACGAGGACCTTGCGGCCGTGCTCGTCCACCAGGCTCAGCAGCGGAGCCTTCCCGGTCAGTGCCTCGGCCACGGCCTGCTCGACCGCCTCGGCGCTCTGACCGGTCTCCAGAACGATCTCGCGAGGCGTGTGCAGCACGCCGATCTTGACCTCCACGCTATGTCCCTCCGACGGTCAGCAAAGTGCGCGATCTTCCGCGCCGTACCCAGCACACATTAGCCCGGTGAGGGGACGTACATGTTCCGCGCCGAGAACGCCACGAGCGAACACCCTTCGGGAACAAACGCCGTTCTACGGCGCTCAGTGGTGCTGTTCGCTGCCGTGCAGCGGGAAACCGGCGATGCCGCGCCATGCCAGCGAGGCCAGCAGCTGGACCGCCTGGTCGCGCGGGACGCTGCGGTCGCTGTGCAGCCAGGAGCGGGCGACGACCTGGGCGAGGCCGCCCAGACCCGAGGCCAGCAGCATCGACTCGGTCCGTGACAGGCCGGTGTCCTCGGCGATGACTTCGCAGATCGCCTCGGCGCACTCGTTCGTGACCTTGTCGACGCGCTCGCGCACGGCGGGCTCGTTCGTCAGGTCCGACTCGAAGACCAGCCGGAAGGCGCCGCCGTCGTCCTCGACGTAGGCGAAATACGCGTCCATGGTCGCTCGGACGCGCTGCTTGTTGTCCGACGTCGACGCGAGCGCGGTCCGCACCGACTGGATCAGCGACTCGCAGTGCTGGTCGAGGAGGGCGAGGTAGAGGTCGAGCTTGCCCGGGAAGTGCTGGTAGAGCACCGGCTTGCTGACGCCGGCACGCTCGGCGATGTCGTCCATCGCGGCCGCGTGGTAACCCTGTGCGACGAAGACCTCCTGGGCAGCGCCCAGCAGCTGGTTCCGTCGGGCACGGCGCGGCAGGCGGGTGCCCCGCGGGCGCGCCGCCTCTGTCTGCTCGATGGCTGTCACGCCGCCTCCCAAATGTCGTCCTCATGCGGTGAGCGCCGCGCCGCCATCGTACTTTTCGGTAACCGTGGTGTGCGCGGTGCGAGCGCAGAATTTCACGGACCGGACGATGGCGAAAGCCGTGCGAATGTGCCGAGAAGGGGATGTAGGGGGCGCGGGTGGTCGGAGGTAAGTGGCTTCTTCTTACTGAAGGGGCCCGGTCCGCCTGCTGAACTGAAGAGGCCGGTTGAGGTCGCCGGTAGTCGTTCTGTCACCGATAGTCGTCTTCGTCGAGGGGGACGACGCGGGCCTGTTCCGCCACGTCGGCCTCGTTGGCCTTGCTCGGGTCGACGTCGGTCGGTTGTTCGGGAGCGTCGTCCTCGGGGGCTTCGGTGTCGAACGGGGTGTCGCTCTCGTCCTCGAACGTCGTGGGATCGCTTGGGTCGACGGTCATGGCGGGCTCCCTTCCTGTGTACGAGCCTAGGAGACGTCGGGCAGGGGTGCCATGGCGGACGTCGTAGGGCTTGCGAGGGCGGCCGTAGGACGTGCGAGGGCTGCCGGTAGGGCATGGGAGGGGTTTCGTGGGGCTTGTGATGGCGAACACACGAGCTACTGCGTGATCGTCTCGTAACATTGCCGCATGTCTTCGACAGAGCTGCCTTCCGTGTCGGCCGCCAGTGTGCTCCCCAAGGTGGCGCCCGTCAGGGTCGGCGAGGGGGAGCGGCTCAGGTCGGTCGGGCTGCCGGGGATCACGCTGACGGTGCGGTCGAGAGCGGCGGTGCGCGAAGGGTCGCCGCCCGCGCTGTACGTCCATGGGCTCGGCGGTTCCTCGCAGAACTGGTCGCAGCTCATGGCCGAGCTCGACGGCCTGGTGGACAGCGAGGCCCTGGATCTGCCGGGCTTCGGCGACTCCCCGCCACCGGACGACGGCGACTACTCCGTCACCGGGCACGCGCGCGCGGTCATCCGTTACCTCGACGCGGCCGGGCGCGGCCCGGTGCACCTCTTCGGCAACTCGCTCGGCGGCGCGATCACGACCCGCGTGGCCGCGGTCCGCCCGGACCTCGTCCGTACGCTCACGCTGATCTCCCCGGCCCTGCCGGAGATCCGCGTCCAGCGCTCGGCGGTACCGACGGCGTTGCTGGGCGTACCGGGGATCGCGTCCCTGTTCACCCGCATCAGCAGGGACTGGACCGCGGAACAGCGCGTCCGCGGCGTCCTGGGTCTCTGCTACGGCGATCCCGGCATGGTGACGCCGGAGGCGTTCCGCCACGCGGTCGAGGAGTTGGAGCGACGACTCCAACTGCCGTACTTCTGGGACGTGATGACCCGTTCCTCCCGAGGCATCGTCAACGCGTACACCCTGGGCGGCCAACACGGCCTCTGGCGCCAGGCCGAACGCGTCCTCGCCCCCACCCTCCTCGTCTACGGCGGCCGCGACCAACTGGTCGGCTACCGCATGGCCCAGCGCGCGGCCCGCGCCTTCCGCGACTCCCGCCTGCTGTCCCTGCCGGACGCGGGGCATGTCGCGATGATGGAGTACCCGGAGACGGTGGCGGCGGCGGTCCGTGAACTTCTCGCGGATGCGGGGGAGTTGGGCGGACCTGGGCAGCCCGGAGAGGCGGCGGGAGTCGGTGCCGGCGGCTCTGGGGATGCCGGTGCCGTCCGGCGACGTCGTGCCGGTGAGACGGATGGTTTCGGCCGAGGTGGCGCGGGCGGTGCGCGGGGGTCCCGGGGCGGCGGTTCGGTGAGTACGGTGAGTGATGCCGACGGTGCGGGCGCGGGCGCCGGGTCCGGTGCCGGGGGCGATGGCAACGACGATACGAACGCGGGGAGTTGAGGGGGCGACGTGGGACGCCATAGTCGCCGTAGGTCCTCTGCGAAGGGTGACTCCGCGGATGTAGGCACAGGGGCGGGCAAGGGTGCGCGGGGCGCGCCGGGCGCTCAGGACTCCCGGGAACCTCAGGAGACGCGAGGCGCTCCGGGGTCTCAGGGGACCCAAGGGTCTCAGGGGACCCAAGGGTCTCAGGGTTCTCAAAAGGGGCAGGGGGGTCGGCCTCGGCTTGGAGGGCCTGGATCGGCACCTGGTCCGATGCCGGTACCTGGCCGACAGCAGCCTTCGGGGGGAGGAAATCCGGGGTATGGGGCGTCGAGCCTTCCGGATGGGACGCCGGCCCATGGAGTGCCGCGTTCCCAGGGTCAGCCGCCCACTCAAGTCCACGGCCGGCCGCCTGTTCAAGGTGGGCCGCGTCTTCCCGATGGGACCCCGGCTCACGGGTCGCCGCGTTTCTTCGGCGGTAGTCCTGCGGTAGGAGACTCGCGTCTGCCTGGAGGCCCGCGTCTCCCTGATGGCACTCCCGCGCGCGGGGTCCCGCCTTTGCCGGACGGCTGGTCCGCGCAGGGTGCGCCGCGTTTCGCTGACGGCACTCCGGCTCATGGCGTTTCCCGGCTTCCGGATGGCACACCGGCCCACGGGTTTCCCCGGTTGGCCGATGGCACTCCGGCCCATGGTTTTCCGAGGCTGTCGGACGGCACTCCGGTTCGTGGTGTTCCGCGCGTGCAGGATGGAACCTCCGCGCAGGGCACCCCTCGCTTCTCCGATGGCACTCCGGCTCACGGTTTTCCGAGGCTGCCCGACGGCACCCCGGCTCGTGGTGTTCCGCGCACGCCGGACGGCACTCCCGCGCACGGCACCCCCCGCTTCCCCGACGGCACCCCGGCTCACGGTTTCCCGAGGCTGCCCGACGGCACTCCCGCGCGCGGTGTTCCCCGGCTGCCCGACGGAACTCCCGCCCACGGCACGCCCCGTGCCCGTTCCGGTCACCCCGAGCAGTCTGAATCCGGGGGCGGTTGGGGTGAGTTGAGGGGGCGGACCGGTGGGGGACCGGGCGGGCCACTCGGTGCTTCTCGGGACCCGCTGAGCGCGTCCGGTATCCCCGGTGCCCCTGGCGTGCCCCAGACCCCCGTCGCCGGTATGCCCTCCGGGCCGGGGCCGGGGCCGGGGCTTCCCATACCGCGGCAGCGGCAGGCTCCTCAAGCCGGTCCCCGGCGACGGGGGCAGGCCGGTCGTGGGCCCCGGCAGGACTACGTAGACGCTTTCGAAGCGGACGGCGACGACGTCTTCGCGCCTCGGACCGGTGTCGCCACGCACCCCTCCGACCCGTACGGCTCCGTCACCGACTGGACCCCCGAGAGCGACGCCGACACCGACGCCGACGACGCGCCCCCTGCCGACAGCGGCACTGGCCCCGCGCCCGGCAAGGGCCGTAAGGGACGGACGTACACCGGTATCGCGGCCGCCGCTGTCACCACCGTGCTGGCCGTCATCGTCGCCGGGCAGGTCGCCAAGGACGGTGACGGCGACGGTGCGCGGTCGCAGGCGGCGACCGATCGGGCCCGGGATGCCAGAGAGACGGCCTCGCCGCAGGCAAGCCCGTCCAGTACGCCGCGCCTGGTGGCCCTGACGTACGCGCAGAAGATGGCCAAGAAGTACCCGCTCGGCGCCAAGCTCAAGGGGCCGGACAAGTTCGACGCGGTGCCCGGTGTCGACAAGGCGCCCGGTAAGGGGCGCAAGTACACGTACCGCGTGGATGTGGAGCAGGGGCTCGGGCTCGACGGCGCGCTCTTCGCGCAGGCCGTGCAGAAGACGCTGAACGACAAGCGGAGTTGGGCCCACAACGACGCCCGTACCTTCGAGCGGATCTACACGGGCAAACCGGACTTCGTGATCACTCTTGCCAGTCCTGGTACCACCGCCACGTGGTGCGCCAAGTCCGGGCTCGACACCACCGAGGACAATGTGTCGTGCGACTCGGCGGCCACCGAACGCGTGATGATCAACGCGTATCGATGGGCGCAGGGGTCGTCGACATATGGGGACAAGATGTACGCGTATCGACAGATGTTGATCAACCATGAGGTCGGTCACCGTCTCGGCTACGGGCACGTCACCTGCGACAAGGACGGCGAGTTGGCGCCGGTCATGCAGCAGCAGACCAAGTTCCTCGACCACGACGGGATCCACTGCCTGGCGAACCCCTGGCCGTACCCGGGCAGTTGACGGGCGACGCTTATGTCACATTGACACGAGCCGCAACTTCCATCATATTTTTGCGCATGTGGTCTAGTCATGTCCCGAACCGCGCCGCCATCGAGCTGGCGCTCATCGGCGTGACCCCGCTCTGCGTGGCCGACATTCTCTGTCGCTGAACACCGCCTCTGGCGTTTGTGTCGCGACCCGCACCACCATGCCCTTGCCGTAGGACCTTGGCAGGGTTTTTCGACGACCTGACGCCGGGGCAGACGGCTGTTCGCTTCCGTCTCATCCCTCGTCCATCCGTCTCGCTATTCGAGAACTCCCGGAGAGTTCCCGAGAAACCACCCCGAGAGGTCGTCATTCCGATGCGTCAACCGTCCGTCATAGCCCGGCGCGTGGCCGTGGCATCCGTCAGCCTGGCCGTGGCAGCGGGCGCCGCCGCCTGCGGGCCGAAGGACAACGATGCCAAGGCCTCCGGTGGCGACTCCACGCCCCACAAGGGCGGCACGCTCACGGTGCTGAACTCGCAGCCCCAGGAGGACTTCGACCCGGCCCGCCTGTACACCTCCGGCGGCGGCAACGTCCCGTCCCTCGTCTTCCGCACCCTTACCACTCGCAACCGCGAGAACGGCGCGGCCGGCGCCAAGGTCGTCCCGGACCTCGCCACCGACATCGGGCGCCCCAACAAGGACGCGACCGTGTGGACGTACACCCTGAAGAAGGGCCTCAAGTACGAGGACGGTACGGCGATCACCTCGGCCGACATCAAGTACGGCATCGAGCGCTCCTTCGCCCCCGAACTCTCCGGCGGTGCGCCCTACTTGAGGGACTGGCTGGTCGGCGCGGCCGACTACCAGGGGCCGTACAAGGACAAGAAGGGGCTCAGCGCGATCGAGACTCCTGACAGTCGGACCATCGTCTTTCATCTGAACAAGCCCGAGGGCGAGTTCCCGTATCTCGCCACGCAGACGCAGTTCACACCCGTCCCGAAGGCGAAGGACACGGGGACGAAGTACGAGCAGCACCCGATCTCGTCGGGGCCGTACAAGGTCGTCAGCAACCAGAACGACGGTGAGACGATCGTCCTGGAGCGCAACACGTACTGGTCCACGGCCACGGACGCCGAGCGCAAGGCCTACCCGGACAAGATCGACGTGAAGTCGGGGCTCGACTCGTCCGTGATCAACCAGCGGTTGTCCGCGTCCCAGGGGACGGACGCCGCTGCCGTGACGACGGACACCAACCTCGGGCCCGCCGAACTCGCCAAGGTGACCGGTGACAAGGAGCTCGCGGCGCGCGTCGGCACCGGGCACTTCGGTTACACGAACTACATCGCGTTCAACCCGACGGTCGCGCCGTTCAACAACGTCAAGGTGCGGCAGGCGATCTCGTACGCCATCGACCGTTCGTCGGTGGTCAACGCGGCGGGCGGTTCGTCGCTGGCCGAGGCCGCGACCACCTTCCTGCCGAACCAGAAGTCCTTCGGCTACGACCCCTACGACCTCTTCCCGGCAGGCGCGTCCGGCAACGCGGCGAAGGCCAAGGAGCTGCTCAAGGAGGCCGGTTACCCGAAGGGGATCACCGTCACCCTGACGCACTCCAACGACAAGGACTTCGAGACCAGCCCCGAGATCGCGACCGCGATCCAGGACGCGCTCAAGAAGGCCGGCATCACCGTCAAGCTGCAGGGCCTGGAGATCAACGACTACAAGGACAAGATCCACAGCGTCAAGACCGAGCCGGGCTTCTTCCTCGCCCACTGGGGTGCCGACTGGCCCTCCGGCGGTCCCTTCCTCGCCCCGATCTTCGACGGCCGCCAGATCGTCAAGGACGGCGCGAACTTCAACACCGGCCTGCTCAATGACAAGTCGGTCAATGCCGAGATTGATTCGATCAACAAGTTGACGAATCTTGACGAGGCCGCCAAGCGCTGGGGTGCACTGGACAAGAAGATCGGCGAGCAGGCCCTGACCGTGCCGCTGTTCCACCCCGTCTACAAGCGACTGGTCGGCAAGGACATCAAGAATGTCGTGATCAGCGACTGGACCGGCGTCCTGGACATCTCCCAGGTCGCGGTCAAGTAACCCCATGAGTGAGGCACTTGTCGCCTCCCAGGCCGCCGGGACGGACATCTCCGTCCCGGCGGGCTCGGGGGCCCGTCAGTTCTGGCGGCGGCTGCGAGCGCAGCGCGCCGCCCTCGTCGCGGCGGTCGTCGTCGCCCTGCTCGTCCTGGTCGCGCTCGCCGCGCCGCTGCTCACCGCGATCGAGGGCCAGGACCCCTTCACCTACCACCCCTCGCTCATCGACTCCGCGCGCGGAGGTGTGCCGACCGGTTCCTTCGGGGGCATCACCGGCGATCACTGGCTCGGCGTCGAACCGCAGACAGGGCGTGACCTGTTCGCGCGTCTCGCCTACGGCGCCCGGGTCTCGCTCGGCGTCGCGCTCGGGGCGACCGTCGTACAGGTCACCATCGGGGTCGTGATCGGTGTCGCGGCCGCGCTCGGCAGTCGATGGGTTGATCAACTGTTGAGCCGGATCACCGACATCATCGTGGCGATGCCGTTGATGATCATGTCGTTGGCGCTGCTCGCGATCGTGCCCAGCAGCTTCCCGCGGCCCCTGCTCGTCGCGCTCGTCATCGGGCTCATCGCCTGGGGCAACATCGCGAAGATCGTGCGCGCCCAGACGCTCACCCTGAAGGAACTCGACTACGTCTCCGCCGCCCGGCTCAGCGGCTGGGGCACCTGGCGCATCGCCCGCCGCGAACTGCTGCCCGGGCTCGCCGCGCCCGTCATCACCTACGCGGCACTCCTCGTACCGATCAACATCACCACCGAGGCCGCGCTGTCCTTCCTCGGCGTCGGCGTGAAGCCCCCGACGCCCTCCTGGGGACAGATGCTCACCGCCGCCGACGTCTGGTACCAGGCCGCACCGCAGTACCTGCTGCTGCCCGCCGGTGCCCTCTTCGTCACCGTCCTGGCGCTGACCGTCCTGGGCGACGGCATCCGCACGGCCCTCGACCCGCGCGCGGCCTCCCGCCTCCGCATCGGCACGGGGCGGAAGCGCGAGGCGAAGGCGGACGCGAACGGCAAGGCGGACGCGAACGGCAAGGCGGACGCGAGCGGCAAGAAGGTCGCGGTGGACGCCGATTCCGGCCGGTCAACACTTGATCCGAGCATCAAGACGATCAAGTCGGCCGACGCCAACGGCGAGAAGGAGGACCCGGCATGAGCGGCTTCGGAGGCTTCGTCCTGCGCCGAGGCATCGGCACCGTGATCACCCTGTTCGCCATCTCGGTGATCGTCTACGTGGTCTTCTTCGTCACCCCCGGGAACGTCGCCCAGATCACCTGCGGCCCGCGCTGCTCCCCGGAGCAAGTGCACCAGGTGGCCCAGCAGTTGAGGCTCGACGACCCGCTGTACCTCCGCTACTGGCACTTCCTCCAGGGCATCCTCGTCGGCCAGGACTACTCCACGGGCACCTCCGTGGAGCACTGCTCGGCGCCCTGCCTCGGGCTGTCGTACCAGGGCGACCAGCAGGTCACCCAGCTGATCCTGGCGAAGCTGCCGGTCAGCCTGTCGCTCGTGTTCGGCGCGATGGTGCTGTGGCTGATCCTCGGCGTCGGCACGGGCGTCCTGTCGGCGTGGCGGCGCGGCCGGTTCACCGAGCGCCTGCTGACCGGCATCACCCTCGCGGGCGTCGCCACCCCGGTGTTCGTGATCGGCCTGGTGCTGATGATCGTCGTCTGCGGGCAGCTCCAACTGCTGCCCTTCCCGCAGTACGTCGGCCTCACCGACGACCCCGAACAGTGGGCCTGGAACCTGCTGTTGCCCTGGCTCTCGCTCGCCCTCATCGAGGCCGCCGCGTTCGCCCGGCTCACCCGGGCGTCGATGCTGGAGACGCTCGCCGAGGACCACATCCGCACATTCCGCGCGTACGGCGTCGGTGAACGGTCGATCATCGGGCGGCACGCGCTGCGCGGGGCGTTCGCGCCGATCATCGCGCTCAACGCCAACAACGTCGGCTCGGCGGTCGGCGGCGCGGTGCTCACCGAGACGCTGTTCGGGCTGCCCGGCATCGGACAGGAACTCGTCCATGCCGTCAATGTCGTCGACCTGCCGGTGGTCGTCGGCATGGTCCTGGTCATCGGCTTCTTCGTGGTCATCGCCAACGCCGTCGCGGACGTGCTGTACGCGGTGGCCGACCGACGGGTGGTGCTCGCATGAGCCCGGGTACTGGCATGAGTCCTGTGGACGCCTTGGTGGAAGTCACCGACCTGACGGTCGGGTTCGGGTCCCTGCGGGCCGTCGACGGCCTCTCCTTCCGGCTGGAGAAGGGCGCCGCGCTGGGCCTGGTCGGCGAGTCCGGCTCGGGCAAGTCCACGGTCGCCTCGGCCCTGTTGGGCCTGCACCGCGGCACGGGTGCCGACGTCGGCGGCTCGGTGCGCGTCGCCGGCATCGACGTACAGGAGGCGTCCGACGCGGACCTGCACCGGCTGCGTGGCGGCAGGGCCGCGATGGTCTTCCAGGACCCGCTGTCGTCCCTGGACCCGTACTACGCGATCGGCGACCAGATAGCCGAGGTGTACCGGGTGCACACGCGCGTGTCCCTTCGGGCCGCACGCGCGCGTGCTGTCGAAGTGCTGGACCGGGTGGGAATTCCGGACGCGCTACGGCGATCCCGTTCGCGCCCGCACGAGTTCAGCGGCGGCATGCGGCAACGCGCCCTCATCGCGATGGCGTTGGCCTGCGAGCCGGACCTGCTGATCGCCGACGAGCCGACGACCGCGCTCGACGTGACCGTCCAGGCGCAGATCCTCGACCTGCTGCACACGTTGCGCGAGGAGACCGGCCTGGGGCTGCTGCTCGTCACGCACGACGTGGGCGTCGCCGCCGAGAGCGTCGACGAGATCCTGGTCATGCGGCACGGGCGGGCCGTCGAACACGGGCCGGTGGACACCGTCCTCGGCGCGCCGACCGAGCCGTAC
The DNA here is from genome assembly GCF_045162825.1 of Streptomyces prunicolor. Taxonomy (NCBI): domain Bacteria; kingdom Bacillati; phylum Actinomycetota; class Actinomycetes; order Kitasatosporales; family Streptomycetaceae; genus Streptomyces; species Streptomyces prunicolor. Next base: position 7,133,718 of record NZ_CP108676.1, read on the forward strand.
ACCCGGGATCTGCTCGGCGCGGTCCCCCGCGTGGACGTGCCGCGCGCGCCCTCCGAGGCATCCTCGGCGGCCCAGGCGGTCGTCCTGGAGGCGACGGGCCTCCGGCGTGAATTCGGGCGCGGGAAGCGGGCGTTCGCGGCCGTGGACGACGTGTCGCTGACGATCCACCGGGGCGAGACCCTCGGCATCGTGGGCGAGAGCGGCAGCGGCAAGACGACGCTCGGCCGGATGCTGGTCGGGCTCCTGAAGCCGACGGCCGGCGAGATCAAGCCCGGCGGCGGGGTCCGCCCCGACGTCCAGATGGTCTTCCAGGACCCCGTCTCCTCCCTCAACCCCCGCCGCAGCGTGGGCGAGTCGATCGCCGACCCGCTGCGCGCGCGTGGCGAGCGGGACGAGGGGCGCATCCGGGAGCGCGTGCGTGAACTCCTGGAGCGCGTGGGGCTCGAAGGGGCGCACTACGACCGCTACCCGCACGAGTTCAGCGGGGGCCAGCGCCAGCGCGTGGGCATCGCGCGGGCGCTCGCGGCCGACCCGCGCGTGATCGTGTGCGACGAGCCGGTCTCCGCGCTCGACGTCACCACACAGGCCCAGGTCGTCGCCCTGCTCGGCGAACTCCAGCGCGAACTCGGCCTCGCGCTCGTGTTCGTCGCCCACGACCTCGCCGTCGTCCGCCAGGTCAGCGACCGGGTCGCGGTGATGCGACGCGGGAGAATCGTTGAACAAGGCCCCGCCGACGAGGTCTACGACGCCCCGAAGGACCCGTACACGAAGCAGCTCCTGGCCGCCGTACCGGCCCTTGATCCCCAGGTTGCGGCCCGGCGGCGGGCGGCGCGACGGGAGTTGGCGACGACGTGACGGTGCCGTCGCGACGACGGAACGGTGCCGTCCCCGCGACGGAACGGTGCCGTCCTCACGACGAGACGGTGCCGTCCCCGCGACGTGACCGCCTCGTCGCTACGGCACCGTAGCGACGGCACGCCAGCGGTCTGACGTTCCGTGCGCGATTGATCTCTTAGCGCGACTGAACGCGAACCGCACGGGAAAGTTACGACCGTTCACCCCTTTTGGTGGCGCGATGGACAACCGTCCGTCGCGCCACCGCCTTGTCCGCATACGTTCGTCCCGCTGCGAGCCGCCGGGTCAACGGCGGCTCCCCATATGGGAGATCGGGGGTGTGCCCGTGCGCATAGGACTGCTTACGGAGGGTGGCTATCCGTATGTGAGCGGTGACGCCAGACTCTGGTGCGACCGGCTCGTACGCGGGCTCGGGCAGCACGAGTTCGACATCTACGCGCTCAGCCGCAGCGAGCGCCAGGAGGACGAGGGCTGGCTCGAACTGCCGCCCCAGGTCAACCGGGTGCGTACCGCGCCGCTGTGGACCGCAGAGGACGACGGGGCGGCGCTCGGGCGCCGTGCGCGCCGGCGGTTCGCTGAGAACTTCGAGGAGCTGGCCGCCGTGCTGTGCGCGGGGGACGGGCAGGCGCCGGAGGCGGCGGACGGGGTGCAGGGCGAGCTGGGGGAGCCCTCCGCCGAAGTGGCGGACCGTTTCGCCAACGCGTTGTACGGACTCGCGGAACTCGCCCGCGACGAGGGCGGACTCGTAGCGGCGCTGCGCTCCGAGAGCGCCGTGCGTGCGCTGGAACGCGCTTGTCGTGCGCCCGGCGCACTCCGTACGGCCCGCGAGGCGCGCGTACCCGAACTCCTCAGCGTCGCCGCGCACTTGGAACGCGCCCTGCGCCCCCTCTCGCTCGACTGGTACGAGGACGACGCCCTCGGCTCCGTGGACCTCTGTCACGCGACGGCCGGCGGCACCGCGGCCCTGCCCGGACTGCTCGCCCGGCACTTCGCGGGCGTACCGCTGCTGGTGACCGAGTACGGCGTGCAGTTGCGGACGCACTACCTGGCCTCCGCCGACGCGCCGCCCGCCGTACGGGCCCTGCTCGCCGCTTTCCACGGCAGGCTGGCCGCCGAGATCTACCGGCGGGCCGCGCTGATCACCCCCGGCAACAGCCACACCCGCCGCTGGCAGGAACGCTGCGGCGCCGACCGGACGAAACTGCGCACGGTCTACCCGGGCATGGAGGCGTCCCGCTTCGCGGAGGTGGGCGAGGCGCCCGACGGTGCGGACCCGGACACGCTCCTGTGGGTCGGCCGTATCGAACCCGCGAAGGACCTGATCTCCCTGCTCCACGCCTTCGCGGAGATCCGCAAGGAGGAGCCCAAGGCACGCCTGCGGATCGTCGGCGCGCCGTCCGGCATCGAGGGTGAGGCCTACTTGGGCCACTGCCGGGCGCTGGCCGCACAGCTCTTCCCCGACGAGGCCGAGGGCGTGCACGCGGTCGGCGACAACCCGGTGTCCTTCGAGGAGATCGGCGGCCCGGAAGCCCCCACGCTCGCCGAGGCGTACGCGGCCGGCACGCTGATCGTCCTCTCCAGCGTCGTCGAGGGCTTCCCGCTCAGCCTGGTCGAGGCCATGTTCTGCGGCCGGGCGACCGTGTCCACGGACGTCGGTGCGGTGGTCGAGGTCATCGGCGGTACGGGGCTCGTCGTGCCCCCGCGCAATCCGCGGGCGCTCGCGGAAGCGTGCGTGAGCCTGCTGCGCGACCCCGCGCGCCGTGAGCGCCTGGGCGCCGCCGCGCGCGCCCGCGCCCTCGAACTGTTCACCGTCGAGCAGAACATCGAGGCATTTCACAGCATTTACCTGGAGATCGTCTCGCACGCCCCGGTACGCCGGGTCGTCCTCGACGAGGCAGGCGAGCCCCTCCCCTTCGCAGCCCCCGCCGAGGCCCACGTCCCCGGCCGCTGGACCGGCCCCATGGCCCGCGTCGTGGCCCGCGGCGGTCCCACCTGGGCGACGGGCGCGCCGGTACGCGCCACAACTCCCTTGCCGACGACGGAGGCAGCCCGATGAGCGGCCTCGGCGAACTCGACCGCCCCGGGACACCCGGCAGCGCGGAGGCGTGGGACGCACGCTCGGAGGAGTGGCTCGGCGAGAGCGGGGAGTCCGGGGCGGAGGGAGAAGTGCCGGGGGTGAAGGGAGAGGCGCCGGGCGAGCTGTCGGCTGTCGGCCAGGGCGCCGGTGACGTCCGGGGCGCCGTAGACCGTGACGAAGCGGTGTCGGTCGCTGGCCAGGACGCCGGTGATCTCCGTGTCGCCGTAGACCGTGACGAAGCCGTGCCGGTCGCCGGCCAGGACGCCGGTGACGTCCGTGTCGCCGCAGACCGTGACGAAGCCGTGCCGGTAGTCGGCCCAGATGCCTACGACACCGCCCCGATCACCGCCGCCCCCGCTCCACGCGCCGCCCGCCCCGCACGCGACGCCGAGCAGCCACACCCCCGAACTGCGCCCGAACCGATCCCTCGCGCGACCGATCGCAAGCCCGCCCCCACCCGCCGCGGCGCAGCCGACCCGGTCAAGGCACTGATGCACCGTCACCGCGAGCTGTGCGAACGGGCCGTCGATCCGCTGGAGATCGCCGCAGGGCTGGAGGCCCACGGCGTCACCGATCGCACCGCCGCCCGCTTCCGGCACCGGGACGTGTTCGCGCTCGCCGAGGAGATGTACGCACGCGTGCCCCGCGACGAGGCGGCGGCCCCGCACTCCGACGCCGTAGCCGCGCAGCCACCCCGCGCAGCCTGGGCCGTACTCGCCCTCCTGCCCGGAGTCCTGTGCGCTTCGGCGGTGATCGGGGTGCGGCTCACGGACGGTCGGCCGCGGCTGACGGCGGCCGTCGTCGGCGTTCTCGCCGTGGCGCTCGCGGTGCGCGTCGCCCTCGGTCGCGGCCCGCTGAGCAACCCGCCCGGCACGCACGCGTGGCGCACGCCCCCCGGCACCCGCCTATGGACGTACTGGCTGCTGGCCTACGCCCTCCTCGGTGACGGACTGCTCCGCGCCGCGGACGACGGTGGCCCCGACGGTCTGCCGACCGGACTGGCGGGCGGAACCTGGTCCACGGCCACCGCACCGGTCCTGGCCCTCACCCTGGCCTGCGCCCCCGCGGCCTGGTGCGCCCACCACTTCGCCGTACGCGCCGGCCGCAAGCTTGCGACGAGCCGCGGTCTGGAGGACTTCGCCGACTCCGTACGACCGCTGCTGCTCGGCACGTTCGCCCTGTTCCTGGGCGCCCTGACCGTCCTCCTCGCGCTTTGCGGCGCGGTCCTGGACGAGCCCGCCGCGTACGCCCAGGCCCTCACGCTCGGCGCCCTGTTGCTGCTCGCCCGCCTCCTCACCGTCCACGGTTTCACCCATGCCCCGACCGTCGCCCTCGGCGCGGCGGCGGCCACGGAAGCGACGGCCCTGTCCCTGGACCTCATCGGCCGGCTCCCCGGCTGCGGCTTCCTGGCCACCACCGTGGAAACCGTCCTGAACTCCTGGGGCCCCGGCGGCATCCCCGCCCTGGCCTGCGGAGCGGCCGCCCTGACCCTCCTGTTCCACACCACCCGCACGCTGACCAGAGCCTCCGCGCACGCGCCGGCGAACGAGCCGAGGTGACGACGCCGATGACCCGCACCAACCAGACGCGTCACCCAGCCGCAGGCGCCCGGCCCCACCGCCGGAGGCAACCGCATCACCCTGTGAAGGAGAACACCAGATGATCACCTCCCGATCCGGAGAGTCGGCCCCGGGAGCCGTCCGATGAGGGTCCTGCTGATCGGAGCCAACGGCTACCTCGGCCGCTTCGTCGCCGACCGCCTGCTCGCCGACCCGGCCGTCCAGCTCACCGCGCTCGGCCGCGGCGACGACGCCGACGTCCGCTTCGACCTCGCGACCGGCAGCCCCGGAGCGCTCACCCGCTTCTTGGACGCCGTCCACCCCGGAGTCGTCATCAACTGCGCCGGTGCCACCAGAGGCGGCGCCCGCGAACTCACCCGGCACAACACCGTCGCCGTCGCCACCGTCTGCGAGGCCTTGCGCCGCAGCGGCTGCGGAGCCCGGCTGGTGCAGATCGGGTGCGGCGCGGAGTACGGCCCCAGCCAGCCCGGGTCCTCCACGGCCGAGGATGCCGTACCCCGCCCCGGCGGTCCGTACGGCGTCAGCAAACTCGCCGCCACCGAACTGGTCCTGGGCTCCGGTCTCGACGCCGTGGTGCTGCGCGTCTTCTCGCCCGCGGGACCCGGCACCCCCGCCGGTTCCCCGCTCGGCCGGCTCGCCGAGGCCATGCGCCGGGCCATGCAGTCCGGCGACGGCGAACTCAAACTCGGCGGCCTGGGCGCGCAACGCGACTTCGTCGACGTACGGGACGTGGCCCGCGCCGTCCACGCGGCCTCGCTCTCCGCCGCGCAGGGCGTCATCAACATCGGCTCGGGCCGCGCGGTCCGGCTGCGCGACGCCGCCGCCGTCCTCGCCCGCGTCGCCGGATACGGCGGCGCGCTGCACGAACTCGACGGCCCGCCCGGCCCGTTGCGGGCGGCCATCGGGCACCCCCGCACCGATCCCGACCACGCGGCCCCGGTCGCGTACCCGTACCCGGACGGCTGCGGGAGCTGGCAGCAGGCCGATGTGCGCACCGCGCGCGACCGGCTCGGCTGGCGGCCCCGGATCAACCTGGAGGAGTCCCTCGCCGACATCTGGATGGAGGCGGCATGCCGCATCTGACCAGCGCGACCCCGGGCACCGCGACCACCGGCGTCCGCACCGGCTTCGGCATCCCCGGCTACGCGCATCCTCTGGTCGCGCCGACCGAATGGGGTGAACTCACCCGCCCCGGAACGCCGTTGCACTGGGTCGTCCTCAACGTCTCCTCCGGCCCGGGGACCCGTCCCGACCCGCACTGCCTGGAGGCGGCCGGGCGGCTCCGCAACACCGGCGTCCGGGTCCTCGGCCACCTGGACGCCGCCCACGGTGCCCGCACCTTCGGCGATCTGATCTCCGAGGCACATCGGTACCGCGACTGGTACCAGGTCGACGGCTTCCTCCTGGACCGCTGTCCCACCGACCGGGCCGCGCTTCCCGAGGCCCGCCGCACGGTCACCGCGCTCCGCGAGATCCGTGACGGCGCGCACATCGTCCTGGGGCACGGCACCCACCCGCACCCCGGATACGCCGAGTGCGCCGACCAGTTGGTGACCTTCTCCGGGCCGTGGAGCGACTACCGCTGGTCGCAGGTGGCCGAGTGGACCGCCGACCACCCGCCCGAGCGCTTCTGCCACTTCGTGCACGGCGTCCCGCGCGGCCATCTCGACGAGGCGCTGCGCATCGCCCGCTGGCAGGGCGCCTCGACCATCTACTTCACCGACCGCACCGATCACGGCGGCCGCACCGACCCCTGGGAGACCATGCCCGGCTACTGGGACGAGATCGTCTCGCGGATCGGAACGGGTGTCTCGGAATGAAGAAGGGCATGGCAGTGTTACGGGGAGAACAACTGTAGTGATTGACCGACCAACGGAGTCCCCGTGTCGCTGCCACCCCTGGTCGAGCCGGCTGCCGAGCTCACCGTAGACGAGGTCCGCAGGTACTCCCGCCACCTGATCATCCCCGACGTGGGCATGGACGGGCAGAAGCGGCTGAAGAACGCCAAGGTGCTCTGTGTGGGCGCCGGCGGTCTGGGCTCGCCGGCGCTGATGTACCTGGCCGCGGCGGGCGTGGGCACGCTCGGCATCGTGGAGTTCGACGAGGTCGACGAGTCGAACCTGCAGCGCCAGATCATCCACAGCCAGGCCGACATCGGCCGCTCCAAGGCGGAGTCGGCCCGCGACTCCGTGCTGGGCATCAACCCGTACGTGAACGTGATCCTGCACGAAGAGCGGCTCGAGGCCGAGAACGTGCTGGACATCTTCCGCGAGTACGACCTGATCGTCGACGGCACGGACAACTTCGCGACCCGCTACCTGGTCAACGACGCCGCCGTGCTGCTGAACAAGCCGTACGTGTGGGGCTCGATCTACCGCTTCGACGGCCAGGCCTCCGTCTTCTGGTCCGAGCACGGCCCCTGCTACCGCTGCCTCTACCCGGAGCCCCCGCCCCCCGGCATGGTCCCCTCCTGCGCCGAGGGCGGCGTCCTGGGCGTGCTGTGCGCGTCCATCGGCTCCATCCAGGTCACCGAGGCGATCAAGGTCCTCACCGGCATCGGCGACCCGCTCGTCGGCCGCCTGATGATCTACGACGCCCTGGAGATGCAGTACCGCCAGGTCAAGGTCCGCAAGGACCCCAACTGCGCGGTCTGCGGCGAGAACCCGACCGTCACCGAGCTCATCGACTACGAGGCCTTCTGCGGCGTCGTCTCCGAGGAGGCCCAGCAGGCGGCCGCCGGCTCGACGATCACTCCCAAGCAGCTCAAGGAGTGGATCGACGACGGCGAGAACATCGAGATCATCGATGTCCGCGAGGTCAACGAGTACGAGATCGTCTCGATCCCCGGCGCCAAGCTGATCCCGAAGAACGAGTTCCTCATGGGCACCGCCCTGGAGACGCTCCCGCAGGACAAGAAGATCGTCCTGCACTGCAAGACGGGTGTCCGCAGTGCGGAAGTCCTCGCCGTCCTCAAGTCGGCCGGCTTCGCGGACGCGGTCCACGTCGGCGGCGGCGTGATCGGCTGGGTCAACCAGATCGAGCCCGACAAGCCGGTCTACTAGGCACACGCTTTCCGGGGAGGGGCTCGACACCACAGGTGCCGGGCCCCTTTCCGCTGCCCGGGCAGCGGAAACGGCAGCGGCTCGGGCAACGGTCCGGGCGGACGTGCGCGCTACGAGGCGCAGACCTTCCCGTCCTTGGGCGCGGCTCCCTTCAGCAGATACGCGTTCACCGTCGAGTCCACACAGTCGCTCCCGCTCCCGTACGCCCCGTGCCCCTCGCCCTTCCAGGTCAGCTCCACGCCGACGCCCTTGCCCAGCTCGTCGGCCATCTTGCGGGCACCCTCGTACGGCGTCGCCGGGTCCCCGGTGTTGCCGACCACCAGGATCGGCGCCGCACCCGGTGCGCTGACCTCCGGGGTGTCGTACTGCCCGGCCACCGGCCAGTCGTGACACCACCCGGCCGTGTCCCAGCCCAGGAAGTCGCCGAACACGGGAGAGATCTTCTCGAACTCGGGCAGCCGCTTCTGCGTCTGCGCGGGCGTCGGCCGCTGCTTGTCGTCCAAGCACGATATGACCCGTTGGGACTGGGTCGTCGTGCCGTAGTGCCCCGCGCTGTCACGGTCGTTGTAGCCGTCGGCGAGCGCCAGCAGCTCCGAACCGTCGCCCTCCTCCGCGGAGTTCAGGGCGCTGGTCAGGGTGGGCCAGCTCTGCTTGCTGTACAGCGGGAGGACGATGCCGGTCAGCGCGAGCGTCTGGGTCAGCTTCCGCCCGGTCGAGGTCGCCAGCGGCTTGGCGTCGATCCGCTTCAGCAGGGCCGCGATCTTCTTCGAACCCTGAGCCGGGTCCTGGTCCCTCGACTTGAGGTAGTCGTCCAGCGCGCGCTGGAAGCCCCGGGTCTGGTTCAGCGCGTGGCCCACCGTGTCGGCGCTCGGGTCGACGACCCCGTCCAGGATCAGGCGCCCCACCTTCTTCGGGAACAAGTGGGCGTAGACGCCGCCGAGTTCGGTGCCGTACGAGATGCCGAAGTAGTGCATCTTCGTGTCGCCCAGGACCTGGCGCATCAGGTCCATGTCGCGGGCCGTGTCGGTCGTCGACACATGCGCCATCAGCTTTCCGGCGGCCTTCTCGCAGCCCTTGCCGAAGGCGGTGGCGTCCTGGAAGTAGGCCTTCTCCTCGGCCGGTGTGTCCGGCGTGGCGTCGATGTCCTCGGCGGCCTGGATCGCCTTGTCGCCGCGGCAGCGGACGCCCTCGCTGGCGGCGACCCCGCGCGGGTCCCAGCTCACCAGGTCGTAGCGCTCGTGCAACGCGGAGACCGTGGTGGCGTACGCCGGCATGTAGTCCACGCCCGAGCCGCCGGGACCGCCGAAGTTGAACAGCAGCGAGCCGATGCGGTCGCCGCCCGTCGACTTGGAGCGGATCAGCGCGAGCCCGATCGTCGAGCCGCCCGGCTTCGCCCAGTCCAGCGGCACCTTGAGCGTCGCGCACTGCCAGTCGCTGCTCGGCGCGGCCGAGTCGGCGGTGGCCTTGCAGCCGCCCCAGTCGAGCTTCTGCGCGGTCAGCGACGCGGGCAGCGCGGTCGTGGCGGACGTTGAAGAAGAGGACGAGTCGGCCGTGGACGGCTTGGCGTCCCCCGCGCCCGCGCCGTCCTTGCCGTCGTCGGACGAGCCGCTGCTACAGCCGGCCGTCAGCAGTGCGGCGGCGGCCATCAGGGCCGTCCACCGTGCGAATCGCGCCATGTGCATTCCCCCCTCGCAGGCCGTCCGCGTCACGCCGCGGATGGCGGTCAGGCCATAGTAGGCGGCACGAGCCGAGCCCGTGACGGCCTGTGGATAACCTGTTGACCTGCGCTTTTGCCCGTATTCCGGGGGCGGGTTCAGGAGCAGACGGTGCCGGCCGCCGGGACTTTCCCGTTCAGCAGATAGCCGTTCACGGCACTCTGTACGCACTTGTTCTTGCTGTCGTACGCGCCATGCCCCTGGCCCTTGTACGTCAGCTCGACCGCGACGCCCTTGCCGAGCGCGTCGACCATCTTCTGCGCGCCCTCGTACGGCGTGGCCGGGTCACCGGTGTTGCCCACGACGAGGATCGGCGCCGAACCGGCCGCGCTCACGTCGGGATGGTCGGCGGCGCCCGGCACGGCCCAGTCGGTGCAGCTGACCATGCCCCAGGCGAGGAAGTCGCCGAAGAGGGGGGAGGCGGCCCGGAACTCGGGCAGCTTCTGTTCCACGTAGTCGGCGCTGTATCTCGGCTTGTCGTCGGCGCAGTTGATGGCGATGTTCGCCGCGGTGATGTTGCTGTACTCGCCGTTCTCGCTGCGCCCGTTCATCGAGTCGGACAACGCCATGAGGACCTTGCCGTCACCGCTGTAGGCCTGTTCGAGCCCCTCGGTGAGGTACTCCCAGAAGTCCTTCGAATACAGCGCCTGCGCGATGCCGTTGGTCGCGGCGGTCTGGGTCAGCTGGCGGGGGAAGATGCCCGGGATCGGCTTGCTGTCGAGGCTCTTGAGCAGCTTGGCGATGCGGTCCTTGACGTCCTGCGCGGTGTCGCCGAGCGGACAGTCCGTGGTCTTCGACGTGCAGTCGTCGGCGAAGTTGTCGAGCGCGAGCTGGAAGCCCTTCGCCTGTCCCAGGGAGCCCTGTTCGGAGTTCTGCGTGGGGTCGACGACCGCGTCGAACACGGCTCGGCCCACGTGTTTCGGGAACAAGTGGGCGTAGACGCCGCCGAGTTCGGTGCCGTAGGAGATGCCGAAGTAGTGCAACTTGTCGTCGCCGAGGACCTGGCGCATCAGGTCCATGTCGCGGGCCGCGTCGGTGGTGCGCACCTGGGGGAGCATCTTCTTGGAGTTCTTCTCGCAGGCCGCGTTGAACTGCTTGGTGTTGGCCAGGAGCTTGGCGCGCTCGGCCGTGGTGTCGGGGGTCGCGTCCTGCTGGAAGTACTGGTCGAGCTGGGAGTCGCTCTCGCACTCGACGCCGGCGCTGCGGCCCACTCCGCGCGGGTCGAAGCTCACCAGGTCGTAGCGGGTACGCAAGGTCGCGTAGTCCTCGCCGAACGCGGGCAGCGTGGTGACGCCCGAGCCGCCGGGGCCGCCGAAGTTGAAGACGAGCGAACCGATCCGCTTGCTCGCGGCGCCGCTGGCCTTCGCCCGCACCAGGGCGAGCCCGATCGTGTCGCCCTTGGGCTTGCTCCAGTCGAGCGGCGCCTTCATGGTGGCGCACTGCCACTTGGTGCCGTTCGGCAGCGGCGACGGCGCGGCGCCGCCACCCTCGGCCTCGGACGGGGCCGGGCAGTCCTTCCAGCTCAGCTTCTGGGCCGTCGGATCCTTGTCCTCGGAGTCGCCGCCGCAGCCCGCCAGCGTGGCGGACAGCAGGACGACGGTGGCGGTCAGGGCAGCGGCACGCAGCCGGGAGGGGGTCGGCATGACCCCATCCTGAGGTCGTACCCGGTGGGACGCTCGGGGTGCGGGCCGTACGAGGTACGCACGCGTGCGTGCCCTGTGTGTGGACGCGCGCGTGCTCAATGCGTACGCGTACGTGCTCTACAGGGAGCCCTTGCGGGACAGGTGGTTGAAGAACAGCCAGCCCGGCAGCACCGGGATCCACAGTGTCAGCAGCCGGTACAGCAGCACCGCCGGAGCGGCGACCTCCTTGGGGAGGCCCACGGCGATCAGACCGAGGGTCAGGCTCGCCTCGACCGCGCCCACACCGCCCGGGGTCGGGGCCGCGGAACCGAGCGCGTTGCCCGCGAGGAAGACGACGGCGACGCTGGCCAGGCTGAGCGACGTCGACTGGTCGCCGAACGCCCGGATCGACGCGTCCAGGCACATCACGAAGCAGGCCGTCAGCAGCAGCATGCCGCCGATGCCGGTGACCAGCTTCTGCGGCCGCTGCAGCACGTCCAGCATGCGCGGGATGACACCCGCGAAAAGCGACCGCACGCGCGTCACGAGGAACTTCCGCAGGAACGGCACCGAGGTGACCACGAGCACGAGCACCGCCACCGTCAGCAGACCGGCGATGACCGTCCTGGACGGCGACAGCGACGGTGTCTTCTCGGTACCGGTCAGATAGCCGAACGACAGCAGCATCAGGATGTGGCAGCCAAGACCGAACAGCTGAGACGCGCCGACACTCGCCACCGCGAGCCCGGGCCGCACCCCGGCACGCTGCAGGAAGCGCGTGTTCAGGGCGACACCGCCGACCGCGGCCGGGGCGACGATCTTCACGAACGACCCGGCGACCTGCGCCGCCACGGCCCGCAGGAACGGCACCCGCTCCGGCACGAACCCCAGGAGGGCCATCGCCGCCGCGAAGTAGCTCAGCGCCGAGAACAGCACGGCCGCGGCCACCCAACCCCACTGGGCGTTGGCGACGAGCGGACCGAACTCGATGTGCGTGAGCTGCGTCAGCAGGAAGTAGGCACCGATCGCGCCCGCGATGAAACTGATCAGCGTCCGCGGCCGCACCCGCTCCAGACGGGCCGGTTCGACGTGCGCCTGCGGTCTGATCAGCAGCACCTGATGACGGATCTGGGTGAGCAGATCCTCCTCGCGCGCCTCGTCCAACGCCTCGTCGATGGCCCGCTTCTCGGCCCGCTGCTCCGCCCGTACGGCCTTCTTGTCGGGCTTCTCCAGTACGGGCGTGGAGCCCTCCGAAGCCGCCTCCGCGCGGGCCAACCTGGTCTGCTGGGATGCCTCCAGGATCGCGTCGCGCTCCCGCTGGGCGCGCTCCCTGGACAGGCGTCGCAGCGTCGCGCGCGTGGAGCGCGACAACGCGATCGGCTGGAGCATCGGCAGACAGTCGGCCACGGCGTCGGGCCCGAGGACACCGACCGCCGAGGCCACCGCGCGCTCGGCGCCCACCCGCAGACCGATCGTCGTCACCAACTGGGCGACGTCCATGCGCAGCAGCAGCTCACCGGCCGCGATCTCGCCGCCGCGCAGATCGGTCAGGATCACGTTGCCGGAACGATCCACCAGAATGGCGTCACCGGCGAGCCTGCGGTGGGCGATGCGCCGCGACTGCAGTGCCTGCACCTGGTGCCAGGTGAGGCGCAGCAGATCGTCGGTGATCTCCTCGTCCGCGAGCGAGTCGAGGGTGCGTCCGCCGGTGTGCTCGTAGACGAGCATCACGGCGTCGGGGCCGAGTTCCGAGGTCGCGATCAGCTTGGGGGCGTTGGCTCCGGCCGCGATCGCCGCGTACGCCAGCAGGGCCTCCTGCTCCAGCGCCTGGCGCAGTGACTGGAGGCTGCTGCGGGTCGCGAAGCCGCGCAGCGTCAGATTCCGCCACGCCCGGTAGAAGAAGCCCTGGGCCTGTTGCTCCCGGTCGACCACGGTGACATCCAGCGGTGGACCGTCCTCCAGGGTCACGAAGTACCGTCGGCCGCGATCGCCGTTCTCCGTGTCCACGGCCTCCTCGCGGGCCGCGCCCACGGGGTGGAAGCCGACCGTCCGCAGGCCCGCCATCAGCGTCCGTCCGGTAGGACGGACGTTCGGCGAGCCCACCGCGTACAGCGTCCCGTAGGCGACGGTCCAGCCGATCAGCACCGTCAGGATGATCGAGAACGGCGTCGTGTACCCGGTGACCAGCATCGAGAAGGCATCGAGCAGCAGCACGATCCACAGCACGGAGCGCCAGCGCGGCCTCCGGGACATGCCTACGGCCGTCATGTAGGCGATGACGGGCGCCAGATAGCCGTGCACCGGGTCGGTGAGGGCGTGGATGTCACCGGGGGAGGGCTGGGTGAGTGCCTCCTGGATGGAGCCCGGGGCGGCCTTGGCGACCCACAGGTCCGTGGCGAGTGTCACTCCATGTGCGAGAACGGCAGCGAGCACGCCGTCGGCGATACGCAGCCCGTCCCGCTTGATCAGCCGTTCGATCGCGAAGGCGACCGGCACCAGCAGGATGGCGATGCTGGACGCCAGCCCCGCGATCTTGATCAGCAGGTCGGGCGCCTGTCCGGTGCCCTTGTTGATGTCCTGTTCGAGCCCCGAGGTCGTGCCGTGCGCGAACGCGGCGATCGCGAGCAGCACCACGATCGCGAGAAAGCCCACCAGGAGGCGCATGAGATCGGAAGGGCGGTGCACGCGCGCGGGGAGCAGCGGTTCGTCGCCCTCGACCTCTTCGGCGTGCGTGTCGTCGTCGCAGTCGCCGAGGCCGGGTGCGGGGCGGGGCGCGGGTGTCTCGGTGGGATCGGCGGGCGCCTCCACGGGCTCCTGCTCGTGGGCGTCGGCGGTGTCCGGGCGCGACGCAGCGTCAGAGGTGCCCTCCGCGTCTTCGGGGTGCACACCCTGCTGTCTCATCGTCTCTTCTTGATCTCGTATCACCGTTCACCGCCCGCACGATGGTGGCATGCCCCACCGACACACGGGGGCATCAGGGTGCAAATGCGGGGGCGCACAGTCTGCCCCACGCGCCGCTCCGGGGCGAGGGATACGCACAGTCGCCAGCGCGTCGCATTGTCGGTGGGGTGCGGCAGGATGGGACGGATGAGCGAGGAGAGCCTTCCGGACGACACCGGCCCTGAGCACGGCGACGCGCTGCCCGAGTACGCGGAGCGCGTCCTCGACGTGGCCGAACGGATTCCGCCCGGGCGCGTCATGACGTACGGCGATGTCGCCGAATGGCTGGAGGAGGGCGGGCCGCGCCAGGTCGGCCGTGTGATGGCCCTCTACGGAGGAGCCGTTCCGTGGTGGCGGGTCGTCCGCGCGGACGGCATGTTGCTGCCGGGCCACGAGCTGCGGGCGCTCGACAACTACCGCGCGGAGGGCACTCCACTGAAGGAGGCGAGCAGATCCGCCGAGGGGCACCTGCCGCGCGTCGACATGAAACGGGCGCGATGGGACGGCGGCGAGCGCGCGGACGGTCACACCTGACAGCTTCCGCCATCGGCTGCGCCCCGGGGCGCCCTGTGGCCCGTACGGGGGAAACCCGGCACGTCCGTCGCATGCCGTACGTTCGAGGGGCGAGGGACGCGAGGGTCGCGCGAGCCGTGAGGGAACGCGCGGAAGTCCTGCTTCCCCGCGACCCGTCGGCGTAGCGTCGGCTGCACCTGTCCCCCTCACCTCGCGGTCACCGCTCTCCACACGCGGTGGTCAGGCAACCAGCACACCCACCAGGACCGGCGAACCACGTGAGCTCCTCTTCCTCCACCAGGCGCCTGTCGCACCCCCAGGGGCGACAGGGGAGCCGTGGCGCTTACCGACTGGTGCGTACCCCGCCGACCCGGCCGACTCCCCCTCGTCTGGACGCGCCACAGCGCTCGGTGGTTGACCACGAAGCCGGTCCGCTGCTCGTCCTCGCAGGTCCGGGCACCGGCAAGACGACCACCCTGGTGGAGTCCGTCGCGGCCCGGATCGCTCGGGGAGGTGACCCCGCGCGGATCCTCGTGCTGACGTTCAGCCGCAAGGCGGCCGTCGAGCTCCGCGACCGCATGGCACTGCGCATCGGAGCCGCCCGCGCGCCCCGGGCGACCACCTTCCACTCGTTCTGCTACGCCCTGGTCCGCGCCCACCAGGACAGCGACCTGTTCGTCGAGCCGCTACGGCTGCTGTCCGGCCCGGAGCAGGACGTCGCCGTACGGGAACTGCTCGCCGGCCAGCCCGACCTGGAGCGGCTCGGTCTCGCCCATGTGCGCTGGCCGGACGAACTGCGGGCCTGCCTCACCACCCGCGGCTTCGCCGACGAGGTCCGCGCGGTTCTCGCCCGCAGCCGCGAACTTGGCCTCGGCCCGGACTCCCTGGACGCCTTCGCCCACCGCATCGGCCGCCCCGACTGGCGTGCCGCCGCCGCCTTCCTCGCCGAGTACCTCGACGTACTCGACCTCCAAGGAGTGCTCGACTACGCGGAACTCGTCCACCGCGCGGTGCTCCTCGCCCAGCGCCCCGAGGTCGCCGAGCGGCTCGCCGCGCAGTACGACGCCGTGTTCGTCGACGAGTACCAGGACACCGACCCGGCCCAGGTACGGCTGCTGCACGCCCTGGCAGGCGGTGGCCGCACTCTCGTCGCCTTCGGAGACCCCGACCAGTCGATCTACACGTTCCGGGGCGCCGATGTGAACGGCATCCTGGAGTTCCCGAGCGCCTTCCCGCGCGCGGACGGCACCCCGGCCTCCGTGGAGGTGCTCCGGACCTCCCGCCGCTCCGGCGCCGCCCTGCTGACCGCCACCAGGCTGTTGACCCAGCGCATGCCCCTGACCCGGCTCCCGGCGCAGAAGGTGCGCGCCCACCGCGAGCTGTCCCCGGTACGGGACGGCGGTCGCGTCGAGGTGTACACGTACCCGACGCCCGGCACAGAGCTGGACAACATCGCCGACATCCTCCGTAGAGCGCACCTGGAGGAAGGCGTCCCCTGGAATGACATGGCCGTCCTGGTACGTGCCGGCTCCCGGACCATCCCCACGATCCGCCGCGCCCTCACGGCGGCCGGCGTCCCCCTGGACATCGACGGCGACGACCTGCCCCTGCGCCACGAACCGGCGGTGGCACCGCTCCTGACGGCATTGCGGGCGGTGGCGGCAGCGGAAGCATCAGTACGGCCCGAGGACGACACCGAAGCCGTACGAGCTGCGGGGGAGGCCGACGACGTAGAAGACGCCGTGGCGGAAGCCGACGGCGGACAGGCCACGTCGGAAGCCGAGCACGAGCACGGACAGGCCACGTCGGAAGCCGATCCCGAAGAGCCCGCCGCCCCCTCCTGGCTCGACACCGAAACCGCCCTCACCCTCCTCGCCTCCCCCCTCGCCGCCATGGACGCCGCCGACCTGCGCCGCCTGGGCCGGGCGCTGCGCGAGGAGGAGCGGGCCGGTGGCAACCCCGTGCCGCCGCCCTCGGACGAGCTGCTCACGCGGGCGCTCGCCGAGCCGGAGCGGCTGGTCGCGCACGACCCGACGTACGCGCGGGGAGCCCAGCGCCTGGGCGCGCTGCTGCGCAAGGCGCGGGAGCGCCTGGCGGGCGGCGGTACGGCCGAGGAGGCGCTCTGGGACCTCTGGCAGGGCACACCGTGGCCGGGGCGCCTGGAGCGGGCCGCGCTGCGCGGCGGTGCGGCCGGGCGTAACGCGGACCGTGACCTGGACGCCGTCTGCGCGCTGTTCGCGACCGCTGCCCGCGCGGAGGAGCGCACCGGGGGCCGGGGCGCCCTCAACTTCCTGGAGGAGATCGACGCCGAGGACATCGCCGCCGACACCCTCACGCGGCGTGCGGTACGCCCCGAAGCCGTACGCCTGATGACCGCGCACCGCTCCAAGGGGTTGGAGTGGAACCTGGTCGTCGTGGCCGGCGTCCAGGAGGGCCTGTGGCCGGACCTGCGTCGGCGCGGCTCCCTCCTGGAGGCCGACCGCATCGGCCGCGACGGACTCGCCGAACCGCTCACCCCGGGAGCCCTGCTCGCCGAGGAACGCCGCCTGTTCTACGTCGCCGCCACACGCGCGCGTGAGCGCCTCGTCGTCACCGCCGTGAAGGCACCCGCGGACGACGGCGACCAGCCCTCCCGCTTCCTCACCGAACTCGGCATCGAGCCCAAGGACGTGACCGGCCGCCCGCGCCGCCCGCTGTCGGTCGCCGCCCTGGTCGCCGAGCTGCGCGCCACGACCGTCGACCCGCGCGTGTCCGAGATCCTCAGAGAGGCCGCCGCGCGGAGGCTGGCCCGGCTGGCCGCGCTCGCCGACGAGGAGGGCCGCCCGCTGGTCCCGTCCGCGCACCCGTACCGCTGGTGGGGCATGTACGACCCGACCGAGAGCAAGGTGCCGCTGCGCGACCGCGACCAGCCCGTCGTGCTCTCCGGAAGCGCCCTCGACCAGCTCGCCAACACCTGCGCCCTGCAATGGTTCCTGGGCCGCGAGGTGAAGGCCGACGCGCCCGCGACCGCCGCCCAGGGCTTCGGGAACGTGGTGCACGTCCTCGCCGACGAGGTCGCCTCCGGACGCACCCCCGCCGACCTCGCCGCTCTCATGGAGCGCCTCGACACCGTGTGGAACGCGCTCGCCTTCGACGCGCCCTGGAAGTCGGCGCAGGAGAAGGACAACGCGCGCGTGGCGCTCGAACGCTTCCTGAAGTGGCACGTCGACTCCAACGGCGTCCGCACCGGCCGTACGCCCGTCGCGAGCGAGCACGACTTCGACGTCACCCTCGAAGCGGGCGACTACGAAGTGCGCATCCGCGGTTCCATGGACCGCGTCGAGGCGGACGGCGAAGGACGTGCCTACGTAGTCGACTTCAAGACCGGCAAGCAGACGCCGACCGCCCGCGAGGTGGAGCGCCACCCCCAACTCGCCGTCTATCAACTCGCCGTCCAGGAGGGCGCCGTGGACGAGGCCTTCGACGGGGTGCGCCCCGAACCGGGCGGCGCCGAACTCGTCCAGCTGCGTCAGGGCGCGGCGCAACGGGACGGCGGCGAGACCCTGCCCAAGGTCCAGGGCCAGGAGCCCCTGGAGGGGGAGTGGGCCGGTGAGCTGCTGGCCACGGCCGCGGGCAAGGTCCTCGACGAACGGTTCACGCCCACGGCAGGGCAGCACTGCACGCACTGCGCGTTCCGGGCCTCGTGCAGCGCGCGGCCCGAGGGACGACACGTCGTCGAGTAACTCGCGTGACGTATCGCACCGCATGTGCTGACCTGCGCTTCTTCTGCCCCCGAGGGCGATTGGTCCTCGACTGTCAGTGGCCGCCGCTAGCCTTCCCGACATGCCCGCCCGTATCACCGATCCCGATCAGCTCAAGGAGCTCCTCGGTATCCCCTTCACCCCGGAGCAGACGGCCTGCATCGTCGCGCCGCCCGCCCCGCAGGTGATCGTGGCCGGAGCCGGGTCGGGCAAGACGACGGTGATGGCGGCCCGTGTGGTGTGGCTGGTCGGCACCGGCCAGGTCGCCCCCGAGCAGGTCCTCGGCCTGACCTTCACCAACAAGGCCGCCGGTGAACTCGCCGAGCGCGTCCGCAAAGCGCTCATCAAGGCGGGCGTCACCGACCCCGACGTCATCGACCCGGACAACCCCCCGGGCGAGCCCGTGATTTCGACCTACCACGCCTTCGCGGGCCGCCTCCTGACCGACCACGGCCTGCGCATCGGCCTCGAACCGACGTCCCGGCTGCTCGCCGACGCCACCCGCTTCCAGCTCGCCGCACGCGTGCTGCGCGAGGCCCCCGGCCCCTATCCGGCGCTCACCCGCTCCTTCCCGGACCTCGTCAGCGACCTCCTCACCCTTGACGGCGAGCTGTCCGAACACCTCGTACGCCCCGAGGAGTTGCGCGCCTACGATGCCGAGCTGCTGCGCGCGTTGGAGGGCCGCAAGCTCAGCAACGCCGAGCTGCGCAAGGTCCCCGAGGCGGCCGCCGCGCGGCGTGAACTCACCGAGCTGGTGAGCCGCTACCGCACCGCCAAGCGCGAGCGCGACCTGCTCGACTTCGGTGACCAGATCGCCCTCTCCGCGACCCTGGCCCGCACCCGCCCCGAGGTCGGCGAGATCCTGCGCGACGAGTTCCGGGTGGTGCTGCTCGACGAGTACCAGGACACCTCGGTCGCCCAACGCATCCTCCTGGCAGGCCTGTTCGGCGCCGGTACGGGCCACCCGGTGACCGCCGTCGGCGACCCCTGCCAGGCGATCTACGGCTGGCGCGGCGCGTCCGTCGCCAACCTCGATGACTTCCCCGAGCACTTCGCGCACGCCGACGGCCGCCTCGCCGCCCGCCAGTCGCTCAGCGAGAACCGCCGCAGCGGAGGCCGCCTCCTCGACCTCGCCAACAACCTCGCGGAACCCCTGCGCGCCATGCACGCGGGCGTGGAGGCCCTCCGCCCGGCCCCCGGCGCAGAGCGCGACGGCATGGTCCGCTGCGCCCTGCTGTCCACCCACACCGAGGAGATCGACTGGCTCGCCGACTCCATCGCCCACCTCGTACGGACCGGGAAGGCGCCCGGCGAGATCGCCGTCCTGTGCCGCACGGCCACCGACTTCGCCGAGATCCAGGGCGCCCTCGTCGCCCGCGACATCCCGGTCGAGGTAGTTGGGCTCTCCGGGCTGCTGCACTTGCCCGAGGTCGCCGACCTCGTCGCCGTCTGCGAAGTCCTCCAGGACCCCGGCGCCAACGCCTCCCTGGTCCGGCTGCTGACCGGCCCGCGCTGGCGCATCGGCCCACGCGACCTCGCCCTCCTGGGCCGACGCGCCCGGCTCCTCGTGTCCCACACGCGCGTGGGCGACGACGAGGACCCCGACCGCCGACTCGCCGCAGCCGTCGAGGGGGTCGACCCTTCCGAAGTGATATCGCTGGCCGACGCCCTCGACACGTTCCTGGAGACACCCCTCTACGGCGCCGACCGCACCGGGGACGACGACGGGCTGCCCTTCTCACCGGACGCGCGCGTGCGCTTCGCCCACCTCGCCACCGAACTGCGCGACCTGCGCCGCTCCCTGTCCGACCCCCTGATGGACGTCCTGCACCGCGTCCTCGCCGTCACCGGCCTGGAGGTCGAACTCGCGGCGTCCCCGCACGCTTTGGCCGCCCGCCGCCGCGAGACCCTGTCGAACTTCCTGGACGTAGCTGCCTCCTTCGCCGCGGGTGACGGCGAGGCCACTCTGCTCGCCTTCCTCGGCTTCCTGCGCACCGCCGCCCAGTACGAGAAGGGCCTCGACAACGCCCTCCCGGGTGGCGAGAACACCGTCAAGGTCCTCACCGCGCACAAGTCCAAGGGCCTGGAGTGGGACGTCGTGGCCGTCCCAGGTCTGGTCACCGGGACCTTCCCCAGCAGCCAGGGCCGCGAGAAGTGGACCGCCCAGGGCAAGGTCCTGCCGCACGCGCTGCGCGGCGACACCGCCACCCTGCCCGACGTCGCGTCCTGGGACGCCAAGGGCCTGAAGGCCTTCCACGGGGACATGAAGGACCACCAGCACACCGAGGAACTCCGCCTCGGCTACGTCACCTTCACCCGCCCCCGCTCCCTGCTCCTCGGCTCCGGCCACTGGTGGGGCTCCACCCAGAAGAAGCCCCGCGGCCCCTCCGACTTCCTCCAGGCCCTGTACGACCACTGCGCGGCCGGATACGGAGAGATCGAGGCCTGGGCGGACGTACCCGAGGAGGGTGAGGAGAACCCCGCCCTGCACGCGGCCACCGCCGACCAGGCCTGGCCGCTGCCCCTGGACGACGCGGCGATGGCCCACCGCCACAAGGCCGCCAAGCTGGTCATGAACCACTTGGAGTACCTCGCCTCCCACGACGAGGGCCACCCCGCGGCCACCCACGACCCGAACACCCACGACGACCCGGACTGGCCCCCACCCCCGGACGACGACGAACCGCCTTACGACGAGCCCCCCTTCGGGGAACCTCCCTACGAGGAATCGCTCTCCGAAGCCGAAGGCCAGGACCAAGGCGAAGGCGAACGTGAAGGCAGCCTCCCGGAGGAGGACCCCGCCGACTGGGACGCCTGGACCACGAATCGCCCGACCGTCCCGCACCAGGCGACGGCCCCGCACGCCACCGAACACTCCAGTGCGCCAGGAGGCGCACGCCCGCACCCCGTCGAACCGCCCGGCACGCCCCTCACCCCCGAGGAAGCCCGCGCCATCGACTCCTGGGACCGCGACCTCGACGCCCTCACCGGCGAACTCCTGCGCGCCCGCCGGAGAGTCACCGACGTACCCCTGCCGGCCTCCCTGACGGCTACCCAGTTGCTGCTCCTGGCCGCCGACCCGGACGCGCTCGCGCAGGAACTCGCGCGCCCGCTGCCGCGCCCGCCGCAACCCGCCGCCCGTCGGGGCACCCGCTTCCACGCCTGGGTGGAGTCACGCTTCGAAGAGCTGACCCTGCCCATGCTGGAACCGGACGAACTGCCCGGCAGCGAAGCCGAGATCGCCGACGAACGCGACCTGGAAGCCCTCAAGGAAGCCTTCGAACGCACCGAGTACGCCCAGCGCACGCCCTACCGGGTCGAGACCCCCTTCCAGCTCGCGATCGCCGGCCGCGTCGTACGGGGCCGTATCGACGCCGTCTACAAACAGGGCGACGGTGACGAAACGACGTACGAGATCCTCGACTGGAAGACCAGCCGCACCCGTACCGCCGACCCGCTCCAGCTCGCGATCTACCGGCTGGCCTGGGCCGAGCGGCAGGGCGTGCCCCTGGAGGCGGTCACGGCCGCGTTCCTGTACGTGCGCGGCGGCGAGGTCGTACGGCCGGAGAACCTCCCGGACCGGGCTGCCCTGGAGCGGCTGCTGCGGGAAGAGCCGGGCGCGCAAGCAAACTGTGAGGAACCGCCCACCGAGGATGTCAGTGCGGGCCGATAGGCTCGTGACCATGAGCCCCACCGTTGACAGTGCCGTCAGCGCGGTCCGCACGTACATCGAGCAGCACCGCGCGGTCTTCCTCGACGACCTCGCCGAGTGGCTGCGCATCCCGTCCGTGTCGGCGCAGCCCGACCACGCGCCCGACGTCCGGCGCAGCGCGGACTGGCTCGCCGCCACACTCCGGAAGACCGGCTTCCCGACCACCGAGGTCTGGCCGACCCCGGGCGCCCCCGCCGTCTTCGCCGAGTGGCCCTCGGACGACCCCGAGGCACCCACGGTCGTCGTCTACGGCCATCACGATGTCCAGCCCGCCGCCCGCGAGGACGGCTGGGACAGCGAGCCCTTCGAGCCCGTCGTCCGGGAGAACCGCCTCTACGCGCGCGGGGCGGCCGACGACAAGGGCCAGGTGTTCTTCCACACACTCGGCGTCCGCGCCCACCTCGCCGCCACCGGCCGCACCGCCCCGGCCGTGCACCTGAAGCTCCTGATCGAGGGTGAGGAGGAGTCCGGCTCCCCGCACTTCCGGGCGCTCGTCGAGCAGCACGCCGACCGGCTCGCCGCCGACGCCGTGATCGTCTCCGACACCGGCATGTGGTCCGAGGACACCCCCACGGTGTGCACCGGCATGCGCGGCCTCGCCGAGTGCGAGATCCGGCTGCACGGCCCCGACCAGGACATCCATTCCGGCTCCTTCGGCGGTGCCGTGCCCAACCCGGCGACTGCCGCCGCCCGCCTCGTCGCCGCGCTGCACGACGAGCACGCACGCGTGGCGGTCCCCGGTTTCTACGACGGCATCGTCGAACTCACCGACCAGGAGCGCGAGCTCTTCGCCGAGTTGCCCTTCGACGAGAGGGAGTGGCTGCGCACCGCCAAGTCGCACGCCACCCACGGCGAGGCCGGACACACCACCCTGGAGCGCATCTGGGCCCGCCCCACCGCCGAGGTCAACGGCATCGGCGGCGGCTATCAAGGCCCCGGCAGCAAGACGATCATCCCGTCCTCGGCGATGGTGAAGCTGTCCTTCAGGCTGGTCGCGGGACAGGATCCCGACCACATCGAGAAGGCCGTCCGAGCCTGGGCCGACCAGCAGGTGCCCGACGGAATCCGGCCGGAGATCACCTTCAGCGCGGCCACGCGCCCGTGCCTGACACCCCTGGACCACCCGGCCCTCCAGTCCGTCGTCCGCGCCATGGCCCGCGCCTTCGAGAAACCGGTCCTCTTCACCCGCGAGGGCGGCTCGGGACCGGCCGCCGACCTCCAGGAAGTCCTCGGGGCACCCGTCCTCTTCCTGGGCATCTCCGTCCCCTCCGACGGCTGGCACGCCCCGAACGAGAAGGTCGAACTCGACCTCCTCCTCAAAGGCGTCGAAACCACCGCCCACCTGTGGGGAGACCTCGCCGACACCTGGCGCCGCGCACCCTGACGAACCCGCGATCCGGAACGGCTACGCGCGGGGCACACTGGAAGAACCGCCCCGCACACCCTGTCCCCGCCGGACCCGGTCGCCTCCTGCCGAACGTCCCGCTGAACCGCCCGCCGAAACAATCCGCATTGCCGGGGGAGTTGGAAGCACCCGTGACCACCTGGACCGACCACACAGCCGACCGACCCATCTCGCTCACCGCCCCGAGCGGCATCGATCGAGCCGCCCACCACCGGCTCGACGAGGCCTGGCTCGCCGCGGCGTGGAGCCACCCCACCACCCGCTGCTTCGTGGTCTCCGGCGGCCAGGTCCTCATCGACGAGACACCCGACGGCAAGACCGAACTCGTGATGACCCCGTCCTTCGAGGCCCCCCTCACCGAGGCGCACCGCTACTTCCTGGGCACCGACGACGACGGCGTCAGCTACTTCGCCCTCCAGAAGGACGCCCTGCCCGGCCGCATCGACCAGTCGGCGCGCCCCGCGGGCCTGCGCGAGGCGGGCCTGCTGCTGTCGCCCCGGGACGTGGGCCTGATGGTGCACGCGGTCGCCCTGGAGAACTGGCAGCGCCTGCACCGCTTCTGCTCCCGCTGCGGCGAGCGCACGGTGATCGCCGCAGCCGGCCACATCCGCCGCTGCCCGGCCTGCGGTGCGGAGCACTACCCGCGCACCGACCCCGCCGTGATCATGGCCGTCACCGACGAGGAGGACCGCATCCTGCTCGGCCGCCAGGTCCACTGGCCCGAGGGCCGCTTCTCGACGCTCGCCGGCTTCGTGGAGCCCGGTGAGTCGATCGAGCAGTCGGTGCGCCGCGAGGTCTTCGAGGAGGCAGGCATCACCGTCGGCCACGTCGAGTACGTCGCCAGCCAGCCCTGGCCCTTCCCGTCCAGCCTCATGCTGGGCTTCATGGCCCGCGCCACCTCGACCGACATCAACGTCGACGGCGACGAGATCCACGAGGCCCGCTGGTTCTCCCGTGAGGAACTGCGCGCGGCCTTCGAGTCCGAAGAGGTGCTGCCGCCGTACGGCATCTCGATCGCGGCCCGACTGATCGAGCTCTGGTACGGCAAGCCGCTGCCGACGCGCACCTTCGTCTGAGGCGACAAGGCGACAAAGGGGTGCGGATGACGGGGTGCGGATGAGTGGGGTGCGGGTTGCCGACCCGTACTGGAACCACAACGTCCACTACCACCCCGTGGTGGTGGACGCCGTGCCCGACGGCTGCCGCACCGCCCTCGACGTCGGCTGCGGGGACGGCCTGCTGGCCCGCAAGTTGGCGAGCAGAGCCGGATCGGTGACGGGCGTGGACCGCTCGCCGCAGATGATCCGGCTCGCCCGCGCGGACGTGCCGCCGGAAAACGTCACCTTCGTAGAGGCCGACTACCTCGACGCCACCTCACTCGCCGAGGGCATGTACGACTTCGTCAGCGCGGTCGCCGTCGTGCACCACACGGAGTTCGAGCACGCCGTGTCACGGCTGGTGAGCCTGCTGGCCCCCGGCGGCCGACTGGTGATCGTCGGCCTGGCGTGCAACCGCACGTTCCTGGACTGGGTGATCAGCGGCTGTGGGCTGCCCGTGAGCCGGTTCCTGGCACGACGGAACGGCGGGAAACTCGGCCCCGTCGGCATGCCGATCGAGAACTCGGCCATGTGCTGGGGAGAGGCCCGGGAAGGCGTCCGGCGCCTGTTGCCCGGGGCCCGGTTCCGGCGTCGGCTGCTGTGGCGCTACGTGGCCGTGTGGGACAAGCCGGTCGCGTGAGGCGAACGAGAAACGAGAAACGTGCTGCGAACGACAAAGAAGGCGGCCCCTGACCAGGGGCCGCCTTCTGCGGAGTCGCGCGCGGAGCGTCGTTCAGGCGCCGAGCGCCTGCTTCACCTGGGCAAGGCTCGGGTTCGTCATGACTACCTCGGAGCCGCCCTGGGCAGGAACCACCAAAACCGTGGGCACCGTCTGATTCCCGCCATTCGCCTTCTCGACGAAGGCCGCGGAAGCCGGGTCCTGCTCGATGTTGATCTCGTTGTACGCGATCCCCTCGCGGTCCATCTGGCTCTTCAGCCGACGGCAGTAACCGCACCACGTGGTGCTGTACATCGTCACAGTGCCCGACATCTTCTCGCGCTCCTCAACAGCTCAGGGGATGGGTGCTCGCGGATGTGAGAACGTACGCGACCCGGCTGCCATTCCCGCCGGGAGTATCCCGCAGCACGTGACGCCTGCCGCATTAGTACGACTGCGGGCGCCTCCCTGTGGACAACCGACTCACCTGTCTCCGGCGACCTGGCAGCATGGCCATGTGACAGCAGCAACGCACTCCTCCCTCTTCCCGCAGGTACCGGACTCGGCCGACGCGGTGCTCGAAGGACTCGACCCCGAGCAGCGCGAGGTGGCCACCGCCCTGCGCGGTCCGGTGTGCGTGCTGGCGGGCGCCGGCACGGGCAAGACACGCGCGATCACCCACCGCATCGCCTACGGAGTGCGCGCCGGAGTCCTGCAGTCCTCCAGCGTGCTGGCCGTCACCTTCACCAACCGCGCCGCCGGCGAGATGCGCGGCCGGCTGCGCCAGCTCGGCGCCACCGGAGTGCAGGCACGGACGTTCCACTCGGCCGCGCTCCGCCAGCTCCAGTACTTCTGGCCGAAAGCGATCGGCGGCAGCATGCCCCGGCTCGTCGACCGCAAGATCCAGCTCGTCGCCGACGCGGCGGCCGCCTGCCGCATCCGCCTCGACCGAGGCGAACTGCGGGACGTCACCGCGGAGATCGAGTGGTCCAAGGTCACCCAGACCGTTCCCTCCGACTACGCGGCCGCGGCGGCCAAGGCGGGCCGCGACGTCCCCCGCGCCCCCGCCGAGATCGCCCAGCTCTACGCCACCTACGAGGACGTCAAACGAGACCGCGCGGTCATCGACTTCGAGGACGTCCTGCTGCTCACCGTCGCCGTCCTCCAGGACCGGCACGACATCGCCGAACAGGTCCGCTCGCAGTACCAGCACTTCGTGGTCGACGAGTACCAGGACGTCAGCCCGCTCCAGCAGCGCCTCCTGGAGCTGTGGCTGGGCGACCGCGACAACCTGTGCGTCGTCGGCGACGCCAGCCAGACGATCTACTCCTTCACCGGAGCCACGCCGGACCACCTGCTCGACTTCCGCACCCGCCACCCCGGCGCCACCGTCGTCAAGCTGGTCCGCGACTACCGCTCCACACCCCAGGTCGTCCACCTCGCCAACGGCCTGCTCTCCCAGGCCCGAGGCCGGGCCGCCGACCACCGGCTGGAGTTGATCTCCCAGCGCACCGCGGGCCCCGAGCCCGTCTACGCCGAGTACACCGACGAGCCCGCCGAGGCCGAGGGTGCCGCCCGCCGCATCCGCGACCTCATGGACGCGGGCGTCCCGGCGAGCGAGATCGCGATCCTGGTCCGCACGAACTCCCAGTCCGAGACCTACGAACAGGCCCTCGCCGACGCCGGGGTCCCCTACCAACTGCGCGGCGCCGAGCGGTTCTTCGACCGCCCCGAGGTCCGCAAGGCCGGCATCGCCCTGCGCGGCGCCGCCCGCTTCGGCGGCAACGACTCCCTCCTGGACGACGTCATCGACCTGCCTTCCCAGGTCCGTGCCGTCCTCTCCGGCGAGGGCTGGACCACCGAGCCCCCGGCCGGCTCCGGCGCCGTCAGAGAGCGCTGGGAGTCGCTGGCGGCCCTGGTCAACCTCGCCCAGGACTTCGCCGCGGCCAAACCCGGAGCCACCCTCGCCGACCTGGTCGCCGAACTCGACGAGCGGGCCAACGCCCAACACGCCCCGACCGTCCAGGGCGTCACCCTCGCCTCCCTGCACTCGGCCAAGGGCCTGGAGTGGGACGTCGTCTTCCTGGTCGGCGTCGCCGAGGGCATGATGCCCATCACGTACGCGAAGACCGACGAACAGATCGAGGAGGAGCGCCGCCTCCTCTACGTCGGCGTCACCCGCGCCAGAGAGCGGCTCCACGTCTCCTGGGCCCTCTCCCGCTCACCCGGCGGCCGCCCCAACCGCCGCCCCAGCCGCTTCCTGGACGGCCTGCGCCCCGGCTCGACCGGCGGCGCGGGCAGACCCGGCACGGTCGGTCCCGGAGGCATCGAGCGCGGCTTCACGGGCACGCCCAAGGCCGTACCGCGCCGGACGCAACGCACCGTGGCCCGCTGCCGGGTCTGCGGCCGCACCCTCACCGAGGCCGGTGAGATGAAGCTGATGCGCTGCGAGGACTGCCCCTCGGACATGGACGAGGGCCTCTACGAGCGGTTGCGCGAGTGGCGCCAGGTCCAGGCGCAGCTCAGTGGGCAGCCCGCCTTCTGCGTCTTCACCGACAAGACGCTGATGGCGATCGCCGAGACCGTCCCCGACGACGACGGCGAACTCGCGAGGATCCCCGGGGTCGGCGTCCGCAAGCTCAACCGCTACGGGGCCGATGTCCTGGCCATCTGCGGCGGTCAGGAGCCTGCGGAGGGTGTCGGCGAGGACTGATTCAAACTCGTCGAGAAAATAGTTTGCGCATGCCCCAGCAATCCCCATAGGTTCTTAGACACGGGAACAGGGGGCCTTCTCGAAGGCCCTGATTCCGTGCTGTACTTGCATATCCGTAGGACCGGTCTCACCCCCGGTCCCCCGAGACGCCGAGAGGAGGCGATTCCAGTGATCAGCATCAACGCCAGCTCCATCAGCACCGTGAAAATGACCGATCCCTCGGTCGTCTCCCTGTGCATGCTCGGCGTTTCGAACCTGGGCACCGGTCTGTCCGGCATCTCTGCCGTCCGTCCGGCGTCCGCCGTGTCTCTCGCGGTCCTTCCCATCCGTGAGCGCAATGAGCGACCGACCAAGGCACTGGAAGCAGTAGGGGCACAGGCGCAGGCCTATGCCTTTGCACCCGGTGCCGGAAGCCGGAAGCAGACGACGCAGCACCACCAGATGTGGGCCTTCCGTGGGCCAGAACCCTGGAGTGATCCAGCCTGATCGATCAGGCCGGCGCCTTCAGGGCCGCGGAACCCCACCCGGGATCCGCGGCCCTTCTGTTTTCCCCGAACGGGGACGACGGAGCGAAGGGGCCTCGGGACAAGAAAAGAACCCGGTACCAAGCCGACAACCGGCCCAACAGGGCCGGACCGACCAGACGAGGAAGAACAACCGTGCAACTCGAAGCGCACGCCCCGTCCGTACCGCCTTCCGAAACGATCCCCCCGCCCGGCCTCACGGAGGACTCCACCTTGACTCCGCTCACTACGCTCACCGCGCTCGACGACGCCATCGAGAACCTGGGCGTGCCCGTCCCCTGCCGTTCCTACGACCCGGAGGTCTTCTTCGCCGAGTCGCCGGCCGATGTCGAGTACGCCAAGTCCCTCTGCCGCACCTGCCCGCTGATCGAGGCCTGCCTCGCCGGCGCCAAGGAGCGGCGCGAGCCCTGGGGCGTCTGGGGTGGCGAGCTCTTCGTCCAGGGTGTCGTCGTGGCCCGCAAGCGGCCGCGTGGCCGTCCGCGCAAGAACCCGGTCACGGCATGACCATCACCCTCGGAACGATCGACCGCCCCCTCACGCACGACCCCAAGAAGCAGGCCCCGATGAAGCCGTCCACTCCCAGCGAGCCCGTGGGCTCCGCGATCCCAGACTTCACCACTCCGGGTGCGACCGAGTCGCGCCAGAACAGGACCCGAGAGATGCAACTCATTCCAGAAGCCCTGGCCCGTGCGCATATGCACGAGCGTCTGCGGGAGGCCGAGCGGGAACGGCAGGTCACGCACCTGCTGGCCGCCCGCCGGATGCAGCGCAGGGCCGAGCGTGCCTCGATGCGCGCCCGCCGTGCGCTCGCCATGGCCCTCATGCAGTAACCGATCACACCTGAAGCGGTGGCCTCCCGACCTCGGGAGGCGAAAGCTCCTCGCGGGGGCCGGTCCGTCCGAACGGACCGGCCCCCGCGGTGCGTTCTGCCCGCCGATCCCCGGCCGCGGGGATATCGTCGCCGCGTGACGAGTCCTCCCGGAGGCAGTGACATCAGCGCCTCCACCGCGGAGCCCCGGCCCCTTGTGTGCGCCCGCTGCGGCACCCGGTCCGAAGGCCCACAGCCCACCTGGATCTGCTCCGTGGAGAACGGAACCCGGCACTACTTCTGCGACACCTGCGCCAGGGAGAACCTCAGGGCGATCGAGGGACGGCTGGACTCCACCTGGTGGTAGGTCGCACTCGCGCCACCACCGGACCGCCCCGAGCCACCACCGAACCGACTCGCGCCGTCCGAGTTCCGGCTCACGCCTCCGCCGCGGGTTCCTCCTCGTCCAGGAACTCCTCGTACTCGTCCGGGTCCTCCGGCACGAACCCCGGCAGCCACTCCTCCAGCTCCTCGCGCAGCCGCACCGTCGCGCCCAACTGGCACAGGACGCCGATTGTGCTCAATGTCACTCGGTGTATCAGGAGATACGCCGGGGGCAGGTTGAGCTGCTTGCCCAACTGGTGGGCGGGGGAGCGGGGATCGGCGATGCGGGCGGCCTGGCTGCGCATCCAGGCGCGGCTGAAGGTGAACTCGTCGACCTGGGCAGGTTCGATGATCGGCACGAGGTAGTCGAGGACGGCATCGGGGTCCAGCTCTATCGAATCCTTGACGAAGCCCTCCGTGCGCAGCAGTTCGTAGACCGCCTCGGCGTCGCCGTCGAGCGTCATGCGCAGGGAGTCGCCGATGGGCGTCGGCAGGCCGCCGGGGAGGCGGTCGACCGTGCCGAAGTCCAGGACACCCAGGCGCCAGTCGCCCTTGCCGTCCGGGTCGGCGGGCAGCAGACGGAAGTTGCCCGGATGCGGATCGGCGTGGAGGAGACCGGTCCGGGCCGGGCCGGAGAAGAGGAAGCGGGCCAGCAGCTGACCTGCCCGGTCGCGCTGCTCCTGGGTGCCGTCGGCGATCACCTCCGACAGCGGAATCCCGTCGATCCACTCCGTGACCAGGACCTGGTCGCACTGGTGGACCACCGCGGGCACCATGACATCAGGGTCGCCCTCGAACTCCTCGGCGTGCACCTGCTGGGCCTGTGCCTCCAGGCCGTAGTCCAGCTCCTCGGAGACCCGGTCGCGGAGTTCGGCGATGAGGGGCTTGATGTCCATCCCGGGGATGAGCGGGCCCAACAGGCGGGCGAAACGGCTCAGTTGAGTCAGGTCGGACAGGAGGGCCTCGCCGGCGCCCGGGTACTGCACCTTGACCGCGACCTCGCGGCCGTCGTGCCACACCGCCCGGTGCACCTGGCCGATCGACGCGGCGGCCGAGGGCTTGTCCTCGAACTCCAGGAACAGCTCGCGCCAGTCCTCGCCGAGCCGCTCCGCCAGCACACCGTGCACGGTGCGCGTCGGCATCGGCGGCGCCGCCTCCTGGAGCTTGGTCAGCGCGGCACGGTAGGGACCGGCGACCTCCTCGGGCAACGCCGACTCGAAGACGGACAGCGCCTGCCCGAACTTCATCGCACCGCCCTTGAGCTCACCGAGCACCTTGAACAGCTGCTCCGCCGTGCGCTGTTGCAGCTCGCGGCCGACGATCTCCGCGGACTCGCCCACGATCCGTTTGCCCAGCCCCCAGGTCGCTCTGCCGGCGAAGCCGAGCGGGAGTGCCGCGAGCTTGGCGGTACGGGTGACCGCTTTCCGGGGAAGATCAGACATGCGCCCTCCAAGTCCCAGCCGGCCGGGCCGAGTCTGCCTTACGGCGCACGTCCCTCGACGGCCGGTTCCCTGCCATTGTCGCGTGTCGATCCTCGTCCGTAGAGGTGTGTCCCTCCTTACCTTTCTCCGCACCCTTCTCGGCGGCTCCGCACGGGCAGGCGGAATGCGCCCAGACCGGACGCGCGTGCCAGTGCAGCCCGGGCAGCGAGACCTCCCACCGCGCGCCCGCGCTCGACGGTGACTGCCCGTCCAGGAAGGCGAGCGCGTGCGCGGCAGCCAGTCCGGCGACGGTAGTGGCCAGCGTCAGATCGCAGGGCCGCACCTGCGGCTGCCTGCCGGAGCGCCACTGCGCGACCAGGCGCGGCCAGGTCGGGTCCCGGTCGGTGCGCGCGTGGTGCAGACAGCCCGCGCAGGACGTCTCGCCGGGCAGGACCAGCGGGCCCACGACTCCCGTGCCCTCCACGACACCGGCGTACAGATGAGGGGTTCCCGAGACGATCAGGCCGGTGGCGGCGGCCGGGTCGGGCGCGTGCACGGCGACGTCGTCGCGCGGGGCGAGGATCACCAGGGAGAAGCCCGGGTCGCTCTCCTCCGCCGCGGCCTGCGAGGTCCTGCGCGGCGGGCGGTCCGGTGCCGCCCGGCGTACCGCGCGGCGCGCCGCTTCCTCCCGGCGCTCGCCGACCGACTCCGCGGGCAGCCCACCCGGAGCGACGTCCCAGGGCTCGGTGTGACCGCCGTCGCGTACGTCGACCTCGCCGACCCCCGCGCCCGACAGCAGCGCGGCCAGCGCCGCGCCCACCCGGCCCGCGCCTCGCACCTGTACGCGCAGCTCGCGACGCGCCGCCAGACGGCCCATCGACTCGCCCGGCTCGCCGGTGATCAGGGAGAGCGATGCGAGGTCCGGGCGCAGCCGGTCGAGGACGTCCTTCTTCGCACGGAGGGCATCGGCCGCGGGCCCACCGCCCTTCGCGTCGTCGAGCAGTCCCGCGTGCGTCAGCCCCTTCACCAGCTGGTCGACATGGCCCTCGGGCAGATCCATCCGGTGCCCCTCCTCACGCAGGAGGGGCAGTCCGCGCGTGCCGTTGAGCAGGTCCAGGAAACTGCCCGTCGCCGTGTCCATCGGGCCCAAAGTCATGGCGTGCGCCGGTGTCATCCCGAACTGCACGGTGTGGAGATCACGCCAGCCGCGCCGCAGCGCGGGCTTCACCATCGGATGCATGACAGGCCCCCGTAGCCCTAGGAAGTACGTCCCGTGTGCCGGCGGAACTGGTCGGTGCTCCGCCGGTCATGCCAGCGTGCACGGTTCCGCCGTCGGGCGTCGAAAGTTATCCACAGGGTGTGGGGATTCGTCGTACGAATCAAACGCTTGGTGGGGTATCGACACCGAACCGTCCCAGGGGCGGGACTTCCCGCGTGTGCAGAGGGTAACGTCGTGGCGTGCCCGCCGACCCACTGCACAGCGCCGGAAAACCACAGCGCAGTACGACGAGCCAGCCGCCAAGCGGCTCGGGGGCGAGCGCGATCGAGGTCCGCAGGAGTGCGCGTCGGCGCAGAACGGTCTCCGCGTACCGCGAGGGCGATCGCACCGTCGTGCTCATCCCCGCCCGCATGTCCGAGGCGGAGGAGCAGCGCTGGGTCACCGTCATGCTCGACAAGCTGGCCGCCCAGGAAAGCAAACGCGTGCTCGGTGACGCCGAGCTGTCCGAGCGCGCCGAGCGACTGTCGGCCCAGTACTTCGACGGCCGTGCCCGGCCCACCTCTGTGCGCTGGGTGACCAACCAGAACACGCGCTGGGGCTCCTGCACGCCCTCCGAGGGCAGCATCCGTCTCTCGCACCGGCTGCAGGGCATGCCCGAGTACGTCGTCGACTACGTGCTGCTGCACGAGCTGGCGCATCTCCTGGTGCCTGGACACGGGCCGCGGTTCTGGCGGCTCCTGGAGGCGTATCCGCGCACCGAGCGGGCCAAGGGCTACCTCGAAGGCGTGGTCGCGGCCGAGCGGCTGCCCCATCCGCCGGGCGCCCGCGACGAGTGAGGCCCTCTTGTGGGGGATTGTGTACCGGGTCTGTACCGACTTCCTCCGGTGTCAGTGATTGCCGTTAGCCTGGCGCGACTCACTTGCATCGGGATGGGGGACGGTCGTTACGCATGGCCAGGGAATTCCAACGCGGCCACAAGGCCAAGATCAGTGACCTCACCGCGGGCACGGATCTGTACGTAGGTGTGCAGATCACGGGCCCCGGACTGACGTTCGACATCAGCTGCTTCGGCCTCGACGCCGAGGAGCGGCTCTCGGACGACCGGTACTTCGTCTTCTTCAACCAGCCGAAGTCCCCCGAGGAGTCCATCCAGCTCCTGGGTGCCCAGGCGGGCGACTCGGAGTCCTTCCGGGTCACGCTCGACAAGATCCCGCCGCAGATCCACAAGCTCGCTTTCACGGCGACCCTCGACGGCGCCGGGCAGATGTCCCAGATCGCCCCCGGGTATGTCCGTATCGTCGCCGGCGGCGAGGAGGTGGCCCGCTACTCGTTCAACGGTTCGGAGTTCACCACCGAGCGGGCCGTGATGCTGGGCGACTTCTACCTGAAGGACGTCTGGCGGTTCGCGGCCGTCGGCCAGGGCTTCGACGGTGGCCTCGACGCGCTGCTGAAGAACTTCGGCGGCGAGGTCGCGGAGGAGGAGACGCCCGGGCCGCAGCAGGCGCAGCCCGCGCCGCCGCAGTCCGGTGCCGCCCCCGGCTTCGCCCCGCCCGCGTTCGGCGCCCCCGCGGCCCCGGCACCCCAGCCCGTCGCGCAGGGGTACACACCCCCGCCGGCGCCCGCGCCCTCCGTGCATGCCGCGCCGACCATCATCGCGCCCATGACCCCGCCCGGGGTGGGCACGGTGCCGCCCCCGGGTCCCGCGCCCGCGCCCTACGGCCAGAGCCCGCCTCCGCCGCCCGGCTACGCGCAGCCCCAGGCCCCGCACGCGCCGGGCCCGCCGCCCGGTTACGGCCAGCCGACTCCGCCCCCCGGCTACGGTCAGCCACCCGCGCCTCCTGGGTACGGCCAGCAGCCTCCCGCGCCCCCCGGATACGGGCAGGTCCCGGCCCAGGCGGCCGGCTACGGAGTGCCCCAGGGATCTCCCCAGGGCGCCGGTGTGTCGGCCGCGCTGGAGAAGTTCAAGGAGACGCCCACCGGGCAGCGCTGGACGCAGCAGAACAAGAAGCTCATCCGCGTCGACCTCGGCATCGGCGGCCAGCCCGTGCTCGCCCGCCAGGGCAGCATGGTGCTCTACCAGGGCAAGGTCGACTTCGGCTACAAGGGCGCCGGATTCGCCGGACGGCTCGTCGGCAACGCGACCGGCCAGGAGATGCAGCTCATGCGCTGCACGGGCCAGGGCCAGGTGTTCCTCGCCGAGAACTCCACGCATCTGCACCCCGTCGAGCTCCAGGGGGACGCGATCTGCGTCTCCGCCGAGAACGTCCTCGCCTTCGACGAGAGCCTCCAGTACGAGGTCCGGCGCATCGAGGGACACGGCATCCCCGGGGGCGCGCTGTTCACGATGCAGTTCCAGGGGACCGGCACCATCGTCGTGAAGACGCACGGCTCGCCTGTC
The DNA here is from genome assembly GCF_045162825.1 of Streptomyces prunicolor. Taxonomy (NCBI): domain Bacteria; kingdom Bacillati; phylum Actinomycetota; class Actinomycetes; order Kitasatosporales; family Streptomycetaceae; genus Streptomyces; species Streptomyces prunicolor. The sequence goes on from NZ_CP108676.1 coordinate 7,168,161, forward strand.
GTCCTGCCGGTCACGCCGACCACGTTCGCCGACTGCAACGCGGTCGTCGCCTGGTCCGCGGCAGCCCAGGTGATCGTCTCCAGCCAGGTCCGGATGCGCCGCAACGCCTATCCGGGCGACACCGGGGAGAGCGTCAACCTGCAGTTCCGGGCCGCCCCCGGCAACTTCATCGTCGTCCAGCCGTACGAGGTCTGAGGGAGCCCGTCATGAACCAGCCGCTCGCGGGCTACGCCCCCGCACCCGTCACCGCCCGCATGGAGAACCACGGCAACAACATGCTGAAGGTCGCCATGCAGACCGGAAGCGACCTCTTCGCGCGCGTGGGCTCGATGATCGCCTACGAAGGCTTCATCCAGTACGAGCCCAACCCGCCGGCCGTGCGCCAGATCGCGCGCGACTGGATGACCGGCGAGGGCGCACCCCTGATGAAGTGCTCCGGAGACGGACTGCTCTACCTCGCCGACTACGGCGCCGACGTCGTCGTGATCAACCTCAACGGCGACGGCATCTCCGTCAACGCCACCAACCTGCTCGCCTTCGACTCCCACCTCACCTGGGGCGTGGAGCGGGTCAAGGGGCTCGCGAAGTTCGCCGGGCAGGGCCTGTGGAACACCAAGATCACCGGTCAGGGCTGGGTCGCGCTGACCTCCCGCGGCAAGCCGATCGTCGTCGACTGCGGTGGTGGCGAGGACGAGACGTACGTCGACCCGGACGCGCTCGTCGCCTGGTCCCCGAACCTCAAGGTGAAGGGCAAGCGCAGCTTCAAGGCGCAGTCGCTGATCGGCCGCGGCAGCGGCGAGGCCTACCAGATGGCCTTCTCCGGGACGGGCATCGTCGTCGTCCAGCCCAGCGAGGACAGCACCGACCGTCTCCGGTTCCGGGGCTGAGGGGGGAACACGACACCATGCAGAGCCCGCTTTTCGCGTTCAACGACTCGCAGTCCCAGGACCGCTACAGCCTGCAGAACAAGCAGATGCTGCGCATTGTCCTAGAGGGCCACGACGACATCCTCGCCCGCAAGGGCACGATGGTCGCCTACCAGGGGCTCGTCGAGTTCGACGCCGAGTACCAGAACACCCAGCAGGCCTACGCCCGTGCGGCCACCGGCGAGGGCCTCAGCCTGATGCGCTGCCACGGGCAGGGCACGGTCTTCCTCGCCAACCTCGCCCAGCACATCCACGTAGTGGATGTGGAACAGGACGGCCTGACCGTCGACAGCAGCTACGTCCTCGCGATGGACTCCTCGCTGCACCACGAGGTCATCGCCGTGGACAGCCAGTACGGCATCTCCGGCTCCGGGAAGTACCAGCTCAACATCACCGGCCGCGGCAAGGTCGCCCTGATGACCTCGGGCGCACCGCTGATGATGCAGGTCACGCCCGACAAGTACGTCAACTGTGACGCCGACGCGATCGTCGCCTGGTCCACCGGCCTCCGCGTCCAGATGCAGGCCCAGACGCACTCCTCGGGCGTGTGGCGGCGCCGCGGCAACACCGGCGAGGGCTGGGAGCTGAGCTTCATGGGCAGCGGCTACGCGCTCGTCCAGCCCAGCGAACTCCTGCCCCCGCAGAACGCCGCGATCGGCCAGGGCGTCGCCGCCCAGTTCGGCATGGGCCAGCACGGCGCCCACGCCCAGAACCAGGGGAACGCCTGGAGCTGACGGTCCGGAAAACCAACGTAAGGGGCGCCCGCAAGAGTGGGCGCCCCTTACACGTCGTCCCGGGCCTTCACAGCCTGGCGCGCGTCGCCTCCAGCAACCGCACCACCGACTCGTCCGCTACGGCCGCCACCTCGTCGTAGGCGAACCAGCGCAGGTCGAGGGACTCGTCGCTGATCTCCTGGACGGCGCCGGGGGGTGCCAGCACCGCGTACTGGACGTCGTAGTGGCAGTGGCACGGCGGGGGGATCGGGTGCCGGTCCAGGCGGACCGGGCCGCCCGGGAGCAGGGTGAGGCCGGTGATGCCGGACTCCTCCGTGGCCTCGCGCAGCGCTGCCCGCTCCAGGGAGGTGTCCTCCGGCTCGCAGTGGCCCCCCATCTGGAGCCACATCCGCAGCTTCTTGTGCAGGGTCAGCAGGACCCTGCCGTGCTCCGGGTCGATCACCAGGGCGCTCGCCGTCACATGCCCGGCGTGGCAGGACTTCCACATGCCGTCCGGGTGGGCGGCCAGGTGGTCCAGGTAGGCCTGGCGCAGGTCCGTCTGGTCCTCGTAGCTCTTCAGTACGAGGACCGCGTCGTCGTACAGGCTCACTCGGTGTCGTCGTCCTTGGAGTCCTCGTCCTTCGTCAGGTTCGGCTTCTCCGTGGTGCCGCTCGCCGCCTCGCCGAGCATCTTGTCCAGCTCGGAGAAGTCCATCTGCTCGCGGTGCACGAAGCCGTCCGGGTCATCCAGGTCGGAGGCCGTCGGCAGCATGTCGGGGTGGGCCCACAGGCCGTCCCGGCCGTCGACACCGCGCGCGTCCGTGAGCGAGGCCCACAGACGGGAGGCGTCGCGCAGCCGGCGCGGGCGCAGCTCCAGGCCGATCAGCGTGGCGAACGTCTGCTCGGCGGGACCACCCGTCGCGCGACGGCGCCGCAGGGTCTCGCGGAGCGCGTCGGCGGACGTCAGGCGCGGCTTCGCGGCCGCGTGGACCACCGCGTCCACCCAGCCCTCGACGAGCGCCAGAGCCGTCTCCAGACGGGCCAGGGCGGCCTTCTGCTCCGGGGTGTCCTCCGGCTGGAACATGCCCTGCTGGAGGGCGTCCTGCAGCTGCTCCGGGTTCTGCGGGTCGAACTGGCCGACCACGTCCTCCAGCTTGGCGGTGTCGACCTTGATCCCGCGCGCGTACCCGTCGACCGCGCCGTACAGGTGCGAGCGCAGCCACGGCACGTGGGCGAACAGGCGCTGGTGGGCGGCCTCGCGCAGGGCGAGGTAGAGCCGCACCTCCTCCTGCGGGACGCCCAGGTCCTTGCCGAACGCCTCGATGTTCAGCGGCAGCAGCGCGGCCTTGCCGACCGGGCCGATCGGCAGGCCGATGTCGGTCGAGCCGACGACCTCGCCCGCGAGCACGCCCACGGCCTGCCCGATCTGCGTGCCGAACATGGCGCCGCCCATTGAGCGCATCATGCCGATCAGCGGGCCCGCCATGGCCTGCATCTCCTCCGGCAGGACGTCACCCATGGCCGCGCCGACGCGCTCGGCGACCGGGTCCACGAGCTCCTTCCACGCGGGCAGGGTCGCCTCGACCCACTCCGCGCGGGACCAGGCCACGGCGGTGCCGGCGCCGGACGGCAGCGAGGTCGCGTCGTCCAGCCACAGGTCGGCCAGGCGGACGGCCTCCTCGACCGCGGTGCGGTCGGCGGGGCCGATGCTCGCGTCCTTGACGCCGTCCTGGGTGCCCTGGGAGACCGTCTGGCGGGCGATCTGCTTGGCCATGTCCCAGTTCACCGGGCCGCCCTCGTACGAGAGCATCTGGCCCAGCTGCTGGAACGCGGCGCCCAGGTCATTGGGGTTCAGCGAGCCGAACATGGCTGCGAGCGGATTGTCCGCGCCGGGGCCGCCAAAGCCGCCGGCACCGGGCAGGCCGCCAAAACCGAACGGGTTGGCCGGTCCCTGACCACCACCGCTCTCCTGGTCCTTCTTCTTGCCCTCGTCGCCGTCGTCCGGCTCCTCCGGCGGAAGGCCGAATCCGAATGGGGTGTCACTCACGGGATTCCTCGGCTGTTAAGGCCGCCGGTTCTCTCCGACGGCACGACTGCCCTTCAACACCACCCAGCGTAGACACCGCGGGCCGATCGGGCCTCAGTGCTTCGCCGAGACCTGGCCTGCGGCAGGATGGATGCCACCTGGTCCGGACGCGTCACGCGCGTCCGTACTGAAGACAACCGCTGGAGACGCCCGGTGAGTTCCCCAGATCCGCAGGTTCGCGCAGCGCGAAACCACTCAACCAGTCCCGCCGTCCGCGGGCCCGTCGTCGCGGTCACCGGCGCCGCGTCCGGGATCGGGGCGCTGCTGACCGAGCGGCTCGCCGCCTCCGAGGAGATCAAGCAGGTCATCGCCATCGACGAGCGGCGCGGCGAGTGCGCCGCGGCGCAGTGGCACATCCTCGACCTACGGGATCCGGCCATCGCGGAGAAGCTGCGCGGCGCGGACGTCGTCGTCCATCTGGCGCTCGATCTCGATCTGGAGACCGATCCGGCCGCCCGTTCGGCGTACAACGTGCGGGGGACGCAGACCGTGCTGACCGCCGCCGCGGCCGCCGGTGTCCACCGGGTCGTGCTGTGCACCTCGGCGATGGTCTACGGAGCGTTGCCCGACAACGAACTGCCGCTCTCGGAGGACGCCGAGCTGCGCGCCACCGCGGAGGCCACCGGTGTCGGCGACCTCCTGGAGGTCGAGCGCCTCGCGCGGCGCGCGCCCCGGGCGCATCCCGGACTCAATGTCACCGTCGTCCGCCCCGGAGTGCTCGTCGGGGGCACCGACACCGCACTGACCAGGTACTTCGAGTCGCCCCGGCTGCTGGTGGTGGCCGGGTCGCGGCCCGCCTGGCAGTTCTGCCACGTTGAGGACTTGTGCAGCGCCCTGGAGTACGCCGTCCTGGAGAAGGTCGAGGGGGAGCTGGCCGTCGGCTGCGACGGATGGCTGGAGCAGGAGGAGGTCGAGGAGCTCAGCGGAATCCGCCGGATGGAGCTGCCGTCCGCTGTCGCGCTCGGCGCGGCGGCCCGGCTGCACCGGATCGGGCTCACCCCATCCCCGGCCGGCGACCTGGCGTACACGATGTACCCCTGGGTGGTGAGCGGGAGCCGGCTGCACGACGCGGGCTGGCGGCCGCAGTGGACCAATGAGGAAGTGCTGGCCGAGCTGTTGGAGGAGGTCGCCGGGCGGCACACGGTCGTCGGACGACGACTCGGCCGCAAGGACGCCACGGCGGCGGGTGCCGCGGGCGCGACGGTCGCGCTGCTGGGCGCGGCGGCGGTCGTACGACGGGCGCGGAAGGCCCGACGGCGGATCTGAGCGGCGCGATCCGCAGAAAACGCGCGCTCCTGTAGGACGCTCCAAACAGGCACACGCGCGTGCCTGTTGAAAGTGCTATTCCGCGCTGTCGGCGGGGTGCGGCACGATGGAGGCATGGCACCCACGATCGACCATCCCGGTGAGCAGGCCGCGCAGGATCCCATCAAGCTGATCGGGATCCGGGAGACGCCGCTCTCCGTGGACGAGGTCTTCAAGGCCGTGGGGGATGACGCCGCCGGTGGGATGGCACTCTTCGTAGGGACCGTGCGCAATCACGACAGCGGTGCCGATGTCGACGCCCTGGGGTACTCCTGCCACCCCAGCGCCGAGGCGGAGATGCGGCGGATCGCCGAGAAGGTCGTCGCGGACTATCCGGTGCGGGCGCTGGCCGCCGTCCACCGGGTGGGGGATCTCGGCATCGGGGACCTGGCCGTCGTCGTCGGCGTGTCGTGTCCGCACCGGGGCGAGGCCTTCGAGGCGTGCCGGAAGCTGATCGACGACCTCAAGCACGAGGTGCCGATCTGGAAGCACCAGAAGTTCTCCGACGGCACAGATGACTGGGTCGGCGCGTAGCGCCGTCGTTGAGGGGTGGCGGTCGGGCGACGGGAGGGCGGGTCGGCGCCTGTTGATGCGTACTCACGTACTTCTCAGCCGCCCTCCGGTTGCGTAACCGCCCCCCGGGCATGAGCGTTGTCAGTGGGGCTGGCTAATCTGCTGATCAGTCAGTTGAGGTCACTCATGTGGGGTTGGGAGGTCGGCATGGCGGCACTCGCCTGGTTGTTGATTCCGCTGGTGGCTGCGATAGGTGCCGGCCTGTGGGGCAGTTGGGCCAACCGGACCCGCAAGGTACGCAGCGACGGCCCGGAACTGGACGGCTACGCCCGCTTCCGCGAGGCCATGGAGAAGTCCCACTCCGGCACATGATCGGAAGGCGGCCCTGACGGTGCGCTGACAGAAGCGTCCCGTACTGTCGTGCCATGCCACGCCGCACCGCGACGATGCTCGCCTCCACCCTGATGCTGATCGCGCTCCTGTGCGCGGGAGTCCTCATCAACGTCCCGTATGCGGAGATGTCGCCGGGCCCGACGGTGAACACCCTCGGGGACCACGACGGCGAGCCGGTGCTGCAGATCACCGGGCGGAAGACCTACCCGACGACCGGTCACCTGAACATGACGACGGTCCGGGTCACCAGCGCCGACTACAACATGAACCTCATCGAGGCCGTGTACGGCTGGCTCGCCCACGACGACAAGATCGTCCCGCACGACACGCTGTACCCGGACGGCAAGACGGAGCAGCAGTCGACCCAGGAGAACGCCGAGGAGTTCAGCCAGTCCCAGGAGAGCGCCAAGGTCGCCGCCCTGGACCAGCTGGGCGTCCCGGTGAAGTCCTGGGTGATCGTCTCGACGGTCGTCAAGGGCACCCCGGCCGAGAACAAGCTGCACGCCGGTGACGTGATCAAGGCGGTCGACGGTACGACGGTGAAGCAGCCGGACGACGTCGCCAAGTTGGTCACCAAGCACAAGCCGGGCGAGAAGGTCGTGTTCACGATCGTGCCCGCCAAGGAGCAGGCCGCCGCCGTGAAGGCGAACAAGACGGCGACCGCGACGAAGAACATCACGATCACCACCGCGACCTCCGACGACACCGGCACCAAGCGCGCCATCGTCGGCATCTCCGCCGGAACCGATCACACGTTCCCGTTCACCATCGACATCAAGCTCGCCGACGTCGGCGGCCCCAGCGCCGGCCTGATGTTCGCGCTCGGCATCTACGACAAGCTCACCCCGGGCGACCTCACCGGCGGCAAGTTCGTGGCCGGCACCGGCACGATCGACGACGACGGCAAGGTCGGCCCGATCGGCGGCATCTCGATGAAGACGGTCGGCGCGCGCAGCAAGGGCGCCCAGTACTTCCTGACGCCCGCCGACAACTGCGCCGAAGCTGCCAAGGACACCCCCAGCGGTCTCAGGCTCGTCAAGGTCAACACCATCAAGGACGCGATCAGCGACCTGAAGCTGATCAACAGCGGCAAGACCGACGACCTCCCGAAGTGCAGCACCAAGAGCTGAACGACCCCCTTCTTAAGAAGACCTTGCCTACGACTCCGGGGGCGCCCTCACACAGAGGGCGCCCCCGGAGTCGTAGGCAAGGAACTGGAGTCGTACCGGAGTCGTAGCGGACGACGTCAGTCCTCGAAGGTCGCGGACAGGGCCTCGGCGAGGCCGGGGACCAGGGCGCCGCCCGTGAGGACCTCCGTGGGGGAGTCCTTCTCGCGCAGGCGCAGGGCCGAGTCGCGGGTGCCGTCGCGCAGGACCGCGACCGTCATCCGGACCTCCTGGCGGTCGGGGTGCTGGGCGACCCACTGGGTGAGCTTCTTCTCGCTCAGGCCGTCCGGGACGGAGGCCTCGGCGGACGGCGGCAGCATCAGGCGCTCGACCGTGAGCGCGCAGCCGACCACCGCGTCGGGCCAGGCGATCGTGCCGAGGAACTCGTCCAGCGGCTTTCCGGCCGGGATCTCCTCCTGCTCGATCGGGGTGAGACCAGTGGTCTCGGGCTCGTCCCGCAGGCCGAGTTGGGCCGCGAGGCCGGGTTCCTGGGCCCGCAGCCGCGCGGTGTCTACCAGGGCGAAGAGGCGAGCGGGCTGGTCCCAGCCGAGCCCGGCGGCGTACTCGTCGATCTCGAGTACGGCCCGGGTGAGGGGGTTCGCTGCCATGGGAGTGTTGGACATGGTCACAATCCTGCCTCGTTCATGGCCGGAATCGGGAACCGAGTAAACGGTGAGTAAGTTGCATAGGTGTGGGCCCGCGATCACGCGGGGCTACGGAGGGTCCCCGAAACCGGGGACCTGACGCAACGACAGCGACCAACAGCGAACTTCGAGGTGCGCACCTTGGCTTTCCAGATGCCGGACCGCGGCGGAGGCCCGCAAGGGCCGCGGATCAGAGTGGGCCGCCCGTCCCGGCGCGTCCGGACTTTGCTCATGACACTGGGCGTCCTTGCCGTACTCGGCATGGCGTTCACGATGTTCGCGGGCTTCTGGACGGACTGGCTCTGGTACCGGTCGGTGCATTACTCGTCCGTGTTCACGACGACCCTGACGACGAAGATCGGCCTGTTCTTCGTCTTCGGCCTCCTGATGGCGGCCGCGGTCGGTGTGAACATCTGGCTGGCGCACCGCCTGCGCCCGCCACTCAGCGCCATGTCGATGGAGCAGCAGAGCCTCGACCGCTACCGCATGGGCATCGCGCCCTACAAGAAGTGGCTGCTTCTGGCGATCACCGCCCTGGTCGGGCTGATCGCGGGGGCGTCCGCGTCCAGTCAGTGGCGGGTCTGGCTCATGTGGGTCAACGGCGTGCCCTTCCACCAGAAGGACCCGCAGTTCCACCTCGACGTGTCCTTCTACGCGTTCGACCTGCCCTGGTACCGCTTCCTGCTCGGCTTCGGCTTCGCCGCCGCGATCCTCTCGCTGCTCGCCGCCGCGCTGACGCACTACCTGTACGGCGGCCTGCGCATCACCAGCCCGGGCGCGCGCGCCACGGCCGCGGCCACCGGGCATCTGTCGGTGCTGCTCGGCATCTTCGTCGCGCTCAAGGCGGTGGCCTACTGGCTCGACCGGTACGGACTCGCGGTCAAATCCAGCGACTTCAAGGCGACCGGTGACTGGACGGGCCTCAGATACGTCGACGCGAACGCGTATCTGCCGGCCAAGACGATCCTGTTCTGCATCGCCGTCATCTGCGCGCTGCTGTTCTTCGCCACTCTGTGGCGGCGCACCTGGCAGTTGCCGGTCATTGGCTTCGGCCTGATGGTGCTCTCCGCGATCCTCATCGGCGGCCTGTACCCGGCGATCGTCCAGAAGTTCACGGTCCAGCCGAACGAGCAGGCCAAGGAAGCCCCGTACGTCCAGAAGAACCTCAAGGCGACGCGCGAGGCCTACGGCATCGACGACACCAAGGTCACGGAGTACTCGGGCACGAGCACCACCAAGGACAAGACCAAGCTGCGGTCCGACGTCGACTCCACGGCGAGCATCCGCATCGTGGACCCGAACGTCGTGTCGCCCACGTTCCAGCAGCTCCAGCAGATCAGGAACTACTACGCGTTCCCGACCAACCTGGATGTCGACCGCTACAGCGAGGACGGCAAGGACCAGGACACGGTCATCGGTCTGCGTGAGCTGAACCTCAACGGCATTCCGAAGAACAACTGGATCAACGACCACTTCCGTTACACGCACGGCTACGGAGTGGTCGCCGCCAAGGGCACCGAGGTCGACTCCGAGGGCCGCCCGGTCTTCACCGAGTCCGATCTGCCGTCCACGGGTGACCTCGGCAAGTACGAGCAGCAGATCTACTACGGCGAGAAGACCACCACGTACTCGATCGTCGGCGGTCCCCAGAAGGAGATCGACTACTCCGACGACAGCGGTGAGAAGACCACCAGCTACACGGGCAAGAGCGGGGTCAACCTCTCCAACCCGCTCAACCGGGCCGCGTACGCGGTGGCGTTCAACGAGCCGCAGATCCTGTACTCCGGTGCGATCGGCGAGGGTTCGCGGATCCTGTACAACCGCACGCCCAAGGACCGCGTCGAGGCGGTGGCGCCCTGGCTGACCATCGACGGCGACGCCTACCCGGCGGTCGTGGACGGCCGTATCCAGTGGATCGTCGACGCGTACACGACGAGCAACGGATACCCGTACGCCTCGCGTACGACCCTGGGTGACACCACGGCGGACTCGCTGACGGCGACCAACAACAACCGCACGGTGGTGGCCCAGCAGAACCAGGTCAACTACATCCGCAACTCGGTGAAGGCGACCGTCGACGCGTACACCGGCAAGGTCGAGCTCTACCAGTGGGACACCAAGGACCCGGTCCTGAAGACCTGGATGAAGGCGTTCCCGGGCACGGTCGAGCCCAAGAAGGACATCTCGTCCTCGCTGATGGCCCATCTCCGGTACCCGCAGGACCTGTTCAAGGTCCAGCGTGAACTCCTCACCCGCTACCACGTGACGGACGCGCAGACGTTCCTCAGCGGCAGCGAGGTGTGGCAGGTGCCGAACGACCCGACGAACCAGTCCAACAGTGCGGTGCCGCCGTACTACTTGAGCATGAAGATGCCGGACCAGTCCGCGCAGGCCTTCTCGTTGACGACGACGTTCACACCGAACGGCAGAGACAACCTCAGCGCCTTCATGTCGGTCGACTCCGAAGCCGGTACCGCCGACTACGGAAAGATCAGAATCCTGAAGCTGCCGACCAGCACGACCGTCGGCGGACCTAAACAGGTGCAGAGCGCCTTCAACTCCCAACAGGACATCGCCGAATCCATCAAGCTGCTCAAGGGCGGCGACTCCGACATCGAGTACGGCAACCTGCTGACGGTGCCGCTCGACGGGGGACTGCTCTACGTGGAGCCCGTCTACGTACGCGGTGGTGGACTCAAGTACCCGCTCCTGCGCAAGGTGTTGGTGGCCTACGGGAACAAGACCGCCTTCGAGGACACGCTGGACGAGGGGCTCAACAAGGTCTTCGGGGCGGAGAGCAGTACGACCACGCCACCGGACGAGAGCACCAGTCCACCGACATCCGGCAACCCGACGGTCCAGGCGGCGTTGAGCGACGCCCAGAAGGCGTTCGACGCCGGGCAGACGGCGCTTAAGAAGGGCGACTGGGAGGCGTACGGGCAGGCGCAGAAGGATCTTCAGGCCGCGCTGAAGCGGGCCGAGGAAGCGCAGGCCGCCGCAAGCAAGTCCAGCGGCGGCGACAAGAGCAGCGCGAGTCCCAGCAGCAGTCCGAGCAGTAGTCCCAGTGCGTCGAGCAGCCCGAGCAGTTCGAGTGGTTAGCGCAGCTCAGGCGGCAGTTGATCACTAGGTCGGAGGTCCGTCCCGCGCCGTGGTACGGTTGCAACACAACGGCGCGGGGTGGAGCAGCTCGGTAGCTCGCTGGGCTCATAACCCAGAGGTCGCAGGTTCAAATCCTGTCCCCGCTACTGATCGCGAAGGCCCGGATCCTCTAAGGATCCGGGCCTTCGCGCTGTGCGAACGCATGTGCCGACGAGGGTGACGGCCGTGCCGCCGGGGGGACTTGGTGAAACCGTGTTTGTGTTGTCTCTCTGTGGGCATGTCGACAAAACGCTGTAGAGACCTCACTGGCTGCGGTATACCAGGTGTACCCAGGTTGCAGGTGGTGCGACGATGGACGTTATGGGGGACAAGGCAACTCTGTTGGATACAGGGCGTTTTGTGCAGCCTTCCGACCGGGACGAGACCGGTGACGGGGAGGCTGTCGACGAGGCACGTACACGGCTCGCCGCGCAGGCCGGCGACGTCGAGGCGACGAGTGTCCTCGGAGCGATGCTGCTGCGCCGCGGTGATCTCGACGGAGCCGAGCCCCTGCTGCGTGCCGCCACCTCCGAGGGCGACCGGGCCGCGGCCAACAACCTCGGCGTCCTCCTGCACCAGCGCGGATACACCGACGACGCCGCCGGCTGGTGGCGGATCGCGGCCGTAGCGGGGTCCGCGGCCGCCGCGCACGCGCTCGGCCGGTACCACCGTGAGCGCGGCGACGAGCCCGCCGCCGAGTACTGGCTGCGCCAGTCCGCCGAACAGGGTCACGCGCTGGGCGCGTACGCCCTCGCCGATCTGCTGGAGCACCGCGGGGACGCCCTGGCCGAGCAGTGGATGCGCTCCGCCGCCGAGCGCGGGCACCGCGAGGCCGCGTACCGGCTGGCGCGGGCACTCGATCGCCGTAGGCCGCACGAGGACGAGTACGAGTACGACGGTGGGGCTGACAACGGTGTCGCCTCGGCCTCCGGAACCTCTGATTCCGCCGGGGATCCCGGGAACGAGGCCGAGCAGTGGTACCGGCAGGCCGCCGCGCGTGGGCATCAGCGGGCCGCGCTGCAACTCGGGGCGATCCTGGAGAAGCGGGGCGAGCTCAAGGAGGCCGGGCGCTGGTATCTGACGTCCGCCAAGGACGGGGAGGCGCGGGCCGCCTGTGCGCTCGGGTTCCTGCTGCGCGACGCCGGCGACACCGAGAGCGCCGCCGTGTGGTGGCTCCGTGCCGCCCAGGACGGTGACGGCAACGCGGCCAACGCGCTGGGCGCGCTGCACGCCGAGCGCGGCGAGACACAGACCGCCGAGCGGTGGTACCGGGCCGCGATGGACGCCGGGGATGTGAACGGCGCTTACAACCTCGGGCTGTTGTGTGCCGAGCAGGCGCGCACCGCGCAGGCCGAGCAGTGGTACCGGCGGGCTGCCTACGCAGGGCACCGGGAGGCCGCCAACGCGCTGGCCGTGCTGCTGCTTCAGGGCGGCGACGCGACCGGGGCCGAGCCGTGGTTCTCCAAGGCGGCCGAGGCCGGGAGCGTGGACGCGGCGTTCAACCTCGGGATTCTCTTCGCCGGGCGCGGTGAGGAGGGCGTTGCGCTGCCCTGGTACGAGCGGGCCGCTGCTGCCGGGCATACGGAGGCGGCGTTGCAGGTCGGGATCGCTCGGCTGCGGGACGGGGACGAGCGGGAGGCCGAGCGGCATCTGCGGTGCGCCGCGGGTGGGGGGAGTGCGGAGGCGGCTTACCGTTTGGCCTCGGTGCTTGATGCTCGGCGGCCGCCTGCGCCCGCGCATGAGTTGGGTGAGCAGGTGCATGAGAAGACCGAGTGCGAGGAGTGGTACGAGCGGGCGGCTTCTCAGGGGCATCGGCGGGCGCAGGTTCGGGTCGGGATGCTGGCCGCTGCGCGGGGCGATGTCGTCGAGGCGGCTCGGTGGTATCGGGAGGCTGCCGAGGCCGGGTCGCGCAACGGGGCTTTCAACCTGGGGCTGTTGCTGGCCCGGGAGGGGAGTGAGCCGGAGGCTGCGGTGTGGTGGGCTCGGGCCGCTGATGCGGGGCACGGGCGGGCTGCGCTGCGATTGGCTCTGGTTTACGCGCGTCGCGGTGAGCTGGCGGAGGGGCAGCGGTGGGCTGATCGGGCGGTGACGCTTGGGCCTCGGGAGGTTTCTGAGCGGGCGGCTCGGTTGCGGGATGCGTTGCGGCAGGAGCTGACGGCGTAGTTTTCGCCCCCGCCGCCCCTACCCGTCCCATCCCTGGGGGCTGCCGCCCCCAGACCCCCGCTTCGGCCTGAACGGCCTCGTCCTCAAACGCCGGACGGGCTGGATGCAGCTGACCTGGGTTGATAAGCGATTTGCTTCTGTCCGCCCGTCTGGCGTACGGTTGCAACACAACGGCGCGGGGTGGAGCAGCTCGGTAGCTCGCTGGGCTCATAACCCAGAGGTCGCAGGTTCAAATCCTGTCCCCGCTACTGAAGGCCGAGGGCCGGAATCCGAAAGGGTTCCGGCCCTCGGTGTTTCTACGGCTGGTGGCCCACCGCCTCCTCGTACAGGGAGCGGTCCACCGTTCTGGATTCCGGCAGTGCGGCCCCCTTTGACACGTCCGCCGCCTTGTACGCGGCCTGCAACCGCGTCGTCGTGCCCGCGCGGATCTCCCAGTCCATGCTGAGGGACGGGGTTGATCTCAGGACCGCCTCGTCCGTCTTCAGGAGTTTCGCCAGGTAGGCGACGAAGGACGGGTCCTTCTTGTAGTCGCCGGCGAAGTACGTGTTCACCGTGCGGATGTAGGCGCGGAGGAGGGCCACGCCGGCGCCCACGTCGTCGTTCAGGAGGCTGGGGCCGTACAGCATGCCGCCCAGGGGCTCGCCCCGTGGTTGGCCGCCCAGGAAGGCGTACTGGGGGTTGTCGTCGACCTTGCGCCAGACCGGGTCCAGGAGCCAGGCGGAGTCGACGCCGCCGTTCTGGAGGGCGGTGAGGACGTCGGCCGAGCCGAGTTGCTGGTACTGGATCTTGTCCAGGCCGCCGCCGTGGGTCGCGAGAGCCTTCTGCATGGGGTACGCGATCACCGAGCCCTTGCCGATCATCGTGCCCATCCTGCGGCCCGCCATCCGGACGTCGGCCGCCGCCTCGCCCTTCTTCAGCTTCACCCACAGGCCGCTCTTCGACTCGGGGTCGGGCGAGAAGTTCCCGGCGACCCACTTGATGTCGAAACCGCCCTTGACGCCGTTCATGACGGCCGCCTCCGGAGCCGCCCACATCGCGTCGATGTCCCCCTTGGCCAGCAGCGGGAGCGCGTCCGGTGTCGGGAGCACCTTGAGCGTGACGTCCAGGCCCTCCTTCTTGAACTCGCCCTTGTCGACGGCGACTTCGAGCGGGGCCACGTACTCCGCGCTCAGCGTTCCCGTCGCGATCGTCAACTTCCTTGTTTTGGCCAGGGGTTGGGGGGAGGGGGTGAGGGGCCGGCAGCGGGCCGGGGCGCGGGTGGGGGAGAGGTCCGCCGGGTCCGTCCAGGACGACTTGCCGCAGCCGTCCACCGGTTTGACGGTGCGGGTGTCCACCGTGGTGCTCGACGACTCGGTGCCTCCCGCGTACTTCGACGAACAGCCCGCCGACGCCAGCACCGCCGCGACGACGACCGCCACACCGTACGCACGCCGTCTCACGACTGCCCCCGTCCGCGGTCCCGCGGTGCCCACGGGGTGAGCAACCGGCCTGCCACCCGCACCAGTTCGGAGAAGACGACGCCCAGGACCGCGACGCACACGATGCCCACGAACATCACGTCGTTCTCGAACAGCGCGCGGGAGTCGAAGATCAGGTGGCCCAGGCCGTTCGTCGCCGCGATCTGTTCCGAGGCGACGATGACCAGGACGGCCACGCCCGCCGCGATCCGCGCGCCCACCAGGACCGCGGGGAGCGAGGCGGGCAGGAGGACGTGGCGGAACATCTGCCACGGGGTGGCGCCGAAGACCCGGCCCGCGTCGCGGTGGCCGGAGGGGATCGCGAGGACCGCCGACATCGTCGAGATCCACACGAAGAAGAAGACCGTGGCGGCCACCAGAGCTATCTGTGGGCCTTCGCCCAGGCCGAACATGTTCAGGAAGACGGGCAGCAGGGCCAGTTTCGGTACGACGTACAGGGCGTCCAACAGCGGTTCCAGCGCGGCCCGGACGAGGGTGAGGGAGCCCATCAGCAGGCCCAGGGCGTAGCCGGCCGCCGTGCCGATCGCGTAGCCGCCGAGGACGCGCCGGGTGGTGGCCCACACGTCCGGCCACAGGTCGCCCGCGGTGGCCCGGTCCCAGCCGTCGGAGAAGATCGTGGACGGCGCCGGGTAGACGCGGGGGTCGATCCAGCCCTGGGTGGCGGCCAGTTGCCACCACAGGACCAGGGCGAGGGGTACGGCGACGGCGAGGGACAGTTCCAGCGCGCGCCGGCGCCGGTGGGTGCGTACGGGATGGAGTTCGTGCGGGCCGGGGCGACGGACCAGGACCGATTCCTCGCGGCCGGGGGCGATCGTGGTCATGCGGGTACCGCCTCCTTGCGCAGCAGCTCCCACAACTCGCCCTTCAGGGCGGTGAATTCGGGGGTGTCGCGGATGTCGCCGGTGCGTGGGCGGGGGAACGGCGGACGGTGTTCGGCGATGATCCTGCCCGGGCGCGCGGACATCACCAGCACACGGTCACCGAGCACGAGCGCCTCCTCCAGACTGTGTGTGATGAAGAGGGTGGTGGTGTGCAACGTCTGTGTGAGGTCGAGGAGTTCGTCCTGGAGGATTGTGCGGAGCTGGGCGTCCAGGGCGGCGAACGGCTCGTCCATCAGCAGGAGTTCGGGTTCTACGGCGAGTGCGCGGGCGATGGCGACGCGTTGCCGCATCCCGCCGGAGAGGGTCGCGGGGTAGGCGTGCGCGAAGTCGGCGAGGCCCATGCGGGTCAGCCACTCGTCGGCGCGGGCGTTGGCCGTGCGGCGCGGGACGCGCTGGATGTCCAGACCGAAGCGGACGTTGGCGCGGACCGACTTCCAGTCGTAGATGCCGTAGTCCTGGAAGATCATGGCCGCCGGGCGGGGGCTCCGTGTGCGGATCTCCAGGGTGCCGGTGCTCGGGCGCAGTAGGCCCGCGGCGATGCGGAGGAGGGTGGATTTGCCGCAACCCGATGGGCCCACCAGGCAGACGAACTCGCCCGGGGCGACGGTGAGTTCGAGCGGACCGAGGGCATGGACCTGGTGCGGGGCGCGGCCGAAGGTGCGGGTCAGCTGGGTGGCGTGGAGTTTTGGGTGCGGGTCTCCCACGGGTGCTCCTTGCGGAGGGCGGTACGTCTGTCTGTCTCTACGGGTGGGGGTGCCGCACGACGATATGACGGACCGTCAGATTCGGGAAGCCTGCACGCAGCACAAAGCCCCGGCGTCCGTGTCGAACGGATACCGGGGCCTGTGAAGGGACTTGCTACGCGCTCGCGCAGTTCGGGCAGAGCCCGCGGTAGGTCACCTCGACGTCCGAGACAGTGAAGCCGAAGCGCTCCGAGTCGGGGAGGTCGGCGAGGGGGTTGCCGCCCGGGTGGACGTCACGGATCTGGCCGCAGTTGGCGCAGACCAGGTGGTGGTGCGGGCTGTGCGCGTTCGGGTCGTAGCGTTTGGCTCGCTTGTCCGTGGCGACTTCCAGGACCTCGCCGAGCGAGACCAGTTCGCCCAGCGTGTTGTAGACCGTCGCCCGGGAGATCTCGGGCAGCTTGGCCACGGCGCGGGAGTGGACCTCGTCGGCGGTCAGATGCACATGGTCGCCGTCGAGTACTTCGGCCACGACGCGCCGCTGTGCGGTCATCCGCCATCCGCGTCCGCGCAGCCGCTCCAGAAGGTCACTCATGCCGGTCAGCTTAACAGCAGGCTGACCAGTTCCCGAATAGGTGTGACTTTGGAGGGCTGCTGGACTTGGACTGAGTCCAACTGTGACTCCGCCCGGTTTCAGGCGGGAACCTGCTGTCGTACGGGTGCCCAGCAGCGGATGATGTCGCGGACCGAGACGATGCCGGCCGGTTCGGAGCGGTCGAGGACGATGAGATGGCGGAAACCGCCGTGGGCCATCGCGCTCGCCGCGTCCTCCAGGGTCCAGGCCGGGGTGGCGAAGACGACGTCGGTGGTGGTGTGGGCGTGGGCGCGCTCGGTGTCCGGGTCCTGGCCCCGGCCCAGCGAGTTGAGGATGTCGCGTTCGGTGAGGATGCCGATGCCGCCGGCGTCCGGGTCGAGGACCACGGCCGCGCCGACATGGCGGGAGGACATCAGGGCGGCTGCCTGGCGGAGGGTGTGGGCGGGGCCGATGGTGAGGACCACCGTGCTCATGGCGTCGCGGACCAACATGGATTGCGGCAAAGGGTGCGGGTGCGGCATGGGATGAGGTCACCTCCTGGGGAATCCGTGTCGCTACGCGGACCTCGGGCCGTCGCTTGCCGGGCCGGGTCCGTTAGTTACCGGATTCACAAGTTCACAAGTGGGGGCGCTCTCAGAGTCGCAGGTAAAGCACGGGTCAACAAGAGGGCGCGCGCGGCCGGTTGGGGGCGTGTGCGGGCGTCCCGTGGTGCTCAGTAGCGCATGTTGAGGTAGCCCAGGAACTCGTCGTGCAGGATGCCGTTCGACGCGGCCGCGTTGCCGCTGTGCGGGCCCGGGCGGCCGTCGAGGCCCGTGAAGGTGCCGCCCGCCTCGGTGACGATGATCGCGGTCGCCGCCATGTCCCAGAGGGAGAGCTCCGGTTCGGCGCAGATGTCGACCGAGCCCTCGGCGACCATCATGTACGGCCAGAAGTCGCCGTACGCGCGCGTGCGCCACACCTCACGGGTGAGGTCCAGGAAGCCGCCAAGCCGTCCCTGGTCCTCCCAGCCGGTGAGCGAGGAGTACGCGAAGGAGGCGTCCGTCAGCTTCGAGACCTGGGAGACGCGCAGCCGGGACGCGGAGGACAGGCTGCGGCCGGTGTAGGCGCCGTGGCCCTTGGCGGCCCACCAGCGGCGGCCGAGCGCGGGCGCGGAGACCAGGCCGACGACCGGCTGGTAACCGCCCTCCGCCGCCTCCGTCAGGGAGATCAGCGTGGCCCACACCGGGACTCCGCGTACGTAGTTCTTGGTGCCGTCGATCGGGTCGATCACCCAGCGGCGCGGGCCGGTGCCCTCGATGCCGAACTCCTCGCCGAGGACCGCGTCACGCGGGCGTGCGCGCTGCAGATGACCGCGGATGACTTCCTCGGCCGCCTTGTCCGCCTCGGTCACCGGAGTCATGTCCGGCTTGGTCTCGACCTTGAGGTCGAGCGCCTTGAACCGCGCGGTCGTCGCGGCGTCGGCGGCGTCCGCGAGGACGTGGGCGAGGCGCAGGTCATCGTGATAGTCGGCCATGCGTGAACCGTATCTTCAGGGGTCGCGCCGGGGCTACAGGGTCCGGTGGGCGAAACGGGAGGTGGACGGGAGGTCGGGGACCCCGGGGAGATCATCAAGAGGGAACCTCCGCTCCGGCCCTCGCCCGGATCCCGCCCCGACCCCGCCCCAACTCCCGCGCGCAATGGCCGAAGTGCGCCCCCTGGCGCCGCCGCGAACCCTTGACAGTGCCCCCGCGCGCGTCAAATCTGGGCGCAGAGCCGCTCGCCCCAGGGAGGCGAATGATGCCTGCAGCGCGGGAATCCCTGCTGGACGCCGCCTATACGGCGCTGGCACGCCGGTCGTGGTCCACCGTACGGATGGTGGACGTGGCCGCCGCCGCCGGAGTGTCCCGGCAGACGCTGTACAACGAGTTCGGGAGCAAGGAGGGGCTCGCGCGGGCGCTGGTCAGAAGGGAGGCCGACGGGTATCTCGTCGGCGTCGACCGGGCGCTCGGCGCCCATGTGGACGCCCGCGAGCGGCTGACCGCGACCGCCGAGTGGACCACCTCCGCGGCCCGCGAGAACGCGCTGGTACGGGCGATGCTCACCGGCTGCTGGAGCGAACGGCTGCCCTCGCCGACCCTGTCCGCGGTGCTGTCCTCCTCCGCCGTACCGGCACAGCGCCGGGCCGACGGGCCGCTGCCCTCACCCGGTGACTTCGTGGCCGTCGTCCGCGACCGTGCGGTGGCCGCGCTCGCCGGACCCGGGGCTGCCAAGCCGGACACCGCCGACCTGGCACGGTCCTGCGAACTCGTCGTACGGCTGGCGCTGTCCTGTGTGGCGGCGCCGCCGGGGGAGGGAGGCGTGAGCGAACTGGTGCGCAGCGCGCTGGGCCCGCCTAAATAAATGGCCCGCCTCAACAGAAGCCTGCCTCAACAGATGCCCGCCCCGACAGATTCAGTGCGCGGAACCGGACAGCTGGAGCCCGATGACCCCGACGATGACGAGGCTGATCGACACGAGCTTCAGCGTCGACACCAGGTCGCCGAGGAAGACCATGCCGTAGATCGCGGTGCCGGCCGCGCCGATGCCGGTCCACACGGCGTAGGCGGGGCCCACGTCGAGTTTCTTCAGGGCGAGGGTCAGCAGGCCGAAGCTGCCCAGTGCGAAGGAGCAGAAGGCGACCG